>CP191863.1:2105000-6905000 GCA_050954585.1 Actinosynnema sp. CA-248983
GTCTGGAAAGCGCGGCCGTAGAGGGTGAGAGTCCCGTACGTGAAAACCCGGTGTCTCCTGACGGTTATCCCAAGTAGCAGCGAGCCCGTGAAATTCGCTGTGAATCTGGCGGGACCACCCGCTAAGCCTGAATACTCCCTGGTGACCGATAGCGGACTAGTACCGTGAGGGAAAGGTGAAAAGTACCCCGGGAGGGGAGTGAAATAGTACCTGAAACCGTGTGCCTACAATCCGTCGGAGCCTTTTGGGGTGACGGCGTGCCTTTTGAAGAATGAGCCTGCGAGTTAGTGCTGCGTGGCGAGGTTAACCCGTGTGGGGTAGCCGTAGCGAAAGCGAGTCCGAATAGGGCGTCGATAGTCGCGTGGTCTAGACCCGAAGCGGAGTGATCTAGCCATGGCCAGGGTGAAGCGTGGGTAAGACTGCGTGGAGGCCCGAACCCACCAGGGTTGAAAACCTGGGGGATGAGCTGTGGTTAGGGGTGAAAGGCCAATCAAACTCCGTGATAGCTGGTTCTCCCCGAAATGCATTTAGGTGCAGCGTCGTGTGTTTCGTGCCGGAGGTAGAGCACTGGATGGTCTAGGGGGCCCACAAGCTTACCGAAATCAACCAAACTCCGAATGCCGGTACGTGAGAGCGCGGCAGTGAGACTGCGGGGGATAAGCTTCGTAGTCGAGAGGGAAACAGCCCAGAACGCCGGCTAAGGCCCCTAAGTGTGTGCTAAGTGGGAAAGGATGTGGGGTCGCCCAGACAACCAGGAGGTTGGCTTAGAAGCAGCCACCCTTTAAAGAGTGCGTAATAGCTCACTGGTCAAGTGGTCCTGCGCCGACAATGTAGCGGGGCTTAAGCACACCGCCGAAGCCGTGTCATTCAGACTCTGGTCTGGATGGGTAGGGGAGCGTCGTTCAGCCGTTGAAGCGCCGGAGGAATCCAGGTGTGGAGGCTGGACGAGTGAGAATGCAGGCATGAGTAGCGAAAGCAGAGTGAGAAACTCTGCCGCCGGATGACCAAGGGTTCCTGGGCCAGGCTAATCCGCCCAGGGTAAGTCGGGACCTAAGGCGAGGCCGACAGGCGTAGTCGATGGACAACGGGTTGATATTCCCGTACCCGTGTGAACGCGCCCATGGCGAACCTTGTGATACTAACCGCCCGAAGCCCGCACTCGAGTCTTCGGACGAGGGTGTGACGTGGAGCGCGGGACCTGAACTTGTAGTAGTCAAGCGATGGGGTGACGCAGGAGGGTAGCTCCGCCAGTGAGTGGTAGTACTGGTGTAAGCGTGTAGGCCGTCTGGTAGGCAAATCCGCCAGGCGTTAAGGCTGAGACGTGATGCATAGCCGATTGAGGCGAAGTAGGGTGATCCCATGCTGCCGAGAAAAGCCTCTAGTGAGTGTTCATGCGGCCCGTACCCCAAACCGACACAGGTGGTCAGGTAGAGAATACCGAGGCGATCGGGCGAACTGTGGTTAAGGAACTCGGCAAAATGCCCCCGTAACTTCGGGAGAAGGGGGCCGAGGGATTTGAAGCCCCTTGCGGGCTAGGATTTTTCGGCCGCAGAGACCAGCGAGAAGCGACTGTTTACTAAAAACACAGGTCCGTGCGAAGTCGCAAGACGATGTATACGGACTGACGCCTGCCCGGTGCTGGAACGTTAAGGGGACCGGTTAGCTCTTCGGGGCGAAGCTGAGAACTTAAGCGCCAGTAAACGGCGGTGGTAACTATAACCATCCTAAGGTAGCGAAATTCCTTGTCGGGTAAGTTCCGACCTGCACGAATGGCGTAACGACTTCTCGACTGTCTCAACCACAGGCCCGGCGAAATTGCACTACGAGTAAAGATGCTCGTTACGCGCGGCAGGACGGAAAGACCCCGGGACCTTTACTATAGCTTGGTATTGGTGTTCGGTTCGGCTTGTGTAGGATAGGTGGGAGACTGTGAAGCGTCAACGCCAGTTGGTGTGGAGTCGTCGTTGAAATACCACTCTGGTCGTACTGGATGTCTAACCTCGGTCCGTGATCCGGATCAGGGACAGTGCCTGGTGGGTAGTTTAACTGGGGCGGTTGCCTCCCAAAGGGTAACGGAGGCGCTCAAAGGTTCCCTCAGCCTGGTTGGCAATCAGGTGTCGAGTGCAAGTGCACAAGGGGGCTTGACTGTGAGACCGACGGGTCGAGCAGGGACGAAAGTCGGAACTAGTGATCCGGCCATGGCTTGTGGAAGCGTGGTCGCTCAACGGATAAAAGGTACCCCGGGGATAACAGGCTGATCTTGCCCAAGAGTCCATATCGACGGCATGGTTTGGCACCTCGATGTCGGCTCGTCGCATCCTGGGGCTGGAGTAGGTCCCAAGGGTTGGGCTGTTCGCCCATTAAAGCGGTACGCGAGCTGGGTTTAGAACGTCGTGAGACAGTTCGGTCCCTATCCGCCGCGCGCGTAGGATACTTGCGGAAGGCTGTCCCTAGTACGAGAGGACCGGGACGGACGGACCTCTGGTGTGCCAGTTGTCCTGCCAAGGGCATTGCTGGTTGGCTACGTTCGGAAGGGATAACCGCTGAAAGCATCTAAGCGGGAAGCTCGTTCCTAGATGAGGTATCCCACCCTTTGTGGGTTAAGGCCCCCAAGAGACTATTGGGTTGATAGGCCGGAGATGGAAGGTCGGTAACGGCTGGAGTTGACCGGTACTAATAGGCCGAGGACTTGCTACGAAGACGCTACGCATCCACTGTGCGGTTCTGAAAGAACCGAACCAGACCAGGCGGGGCCGGTGACGGTGCTGTCGGGCCTGTTGAGCGGTAATTTCATAGTGTTTCGGTGGTCATAGCGGTTGGGGAACACCCGGTCCCATTCCGAACCCGGTAGTTAAGCCTTCCAGCGCCGATGGTACTGCACTCGTGAGGGTGTGGGAGAGTAGGACGCCGCCGAACATTTTTTCCCTCAGGGGCATTCGACTTGTCGAGTGCCCCTGAGGGCTTTTTGCGTTCCGGGCGAGAGGATCGCCTCGGCCAGTGCGGTGCCGGACAGCCAGGCCGTTTCGGCCTTCGGCGTGCCCCACGCGTCGCCGGCCAGGCCCACGCGCTCGGAACCGAAGTGGAACGGGCGGTCGCCGGACTTGGCGGGGCGGGCGAAGTCCCAGCGCAGGGTGTCAGCGAAGGCCGGTTCAGGCAGGTCGAGCAGTTCGCGCACGGCGGTGGTCATTTCCTCGCTCGCCGCTCGGGAGTCTGCGGTGAAGCGGTCGGCCAGGTCGGCGGTCGAGTGGGCGACCAGTACCGGTGCGCCGTCGCCGCGGCGGCTCCCGTCGTCGAACAGCGTCGTCAGCACCGGGTGGTCGTTGACGAACGCACCCTGGAAGTCCCAGCCGCGCTCGGCGAACTCGTACACCCCGACCGCCGAAGGCAGCCAGGCCTGGCTTCGCGCCACGGCCAGCGTCTCGCTCAGCTCGGGCGCGAGGAGCCTGGCGGCCTCCGGGCCCGGCATGGCCAGCACGACGGCGTCGGCGGGCTCACCGTCGACACTGGGGCCCGGTTCGACCCGTGACACCTCGTGCCACGGGTGGATGTCCAGCCCGGCCGCCAGGTCCTCCACGAGCGACGACAGCCCAGCCGGAGCCGCCCACCGCATCGGGCCCGTGGTGGTGCTCCAGCCCGCAGGGGAGTGGACGGCGAACGTGTCGGTCCACTCCCGGGCCAACCCGGCCGCCCGCCAACGCTCGACCACGGCCGCGAACCGGTCGTCGGAGACGGTGAAGTACCCGGCGCCCGTGTCCACCGGACGCCCGCCGTGCGCATCGGTGCACATCCGTCCGCCAGGAGTGGCCCGTTCCAGGACACGGACGGTGACACCGGCTGAGACGAGCGCCCGCGCGCACGCCACCCCGGCGATACCGGCTCCCACCACGGTCACGTTCACGTCGTCGTCCTCCCTGGAGGTCGGTCACGGTGCCGACCGGCTTGACCGCTGTCCGGGCGATACCGCCGGCGCGACCGGGTGATGCGAGGTCCGCTCCCCTTTCGCATCCCTACGGTTGTTGCCCATGACCGGCAAATACGCGAGCGGGCAGTGG
Organism: Actinosynnema sp. CA-248983; assembly: GCA_050954585.1. Lineage (GTDB taxonomy): Bacteria > Actinomycetota > Actinomycetes > Mycobacteriales > Pseudonocardiaceae > Actinosynnema. The sequence goes on from CP191863.1 coordinate 2,109,053, forward strand.
GCGGGGGAGGCTTCGGTGCCGTGGCGACGACGCGGGAGACGGGGCAGACATGCGCGCGAGAGACCCCCGGCGGAGACCTCGCCCACGTGGGTGTCCGCCGTCCTCGGCGTGATCGTGCTGATCGCCCTGGTGCTCCTGCTGCTCACCTACGTCTAGCGGGACTGGAGGGCGTCCAGCGCGATCGCCTGCGCGATCACCAGGCGGCGGTCCAGGTGCGGGTCCGACACCTGGATCACGTACTGGTCGCGCAGCCACGTCTTCTTGTCCACGCTGAACGCGGGCGGGCCGCCCACGCGGCCGAAGTCGAAGTGGTAGCGCATCGGGAACGGCAGGTCGCCGACGAACGGCAGGAAGCCCCAGATCCGGCGCCCCACGGCGATGCCCTGGTTGCGCTCGCGCCCGGTGGCCACCGGCGTCCCGGCCTGCTCCAGGTGCCAGGTCGAGTTGACCAGGGACTTGCCGAAGTCCTTGCGGAACAAGCCGATCGGCCGGCCTTCGCCGTCGGTGACGTCGTAGCCGCTGCCGAGGTCGACGACCTTGCGCGCCTTGAACCGGGCCAGCACGCGTTGCCGGGAGGAGTCGGTGTAGATGACCACCTCCTCCTTGAGCTTCATCCGCTTCTGCTCGGCGAACGCGACGACCTGGCCCGGGTTGCCGTGGCCGTCGTCGGCGTACGCCTCGTAGCGGTTCACCATCATGGTGATCTTCTGGTGCAGGTGCAGCGTGTCCAGGGACTGCGGGTCCATGGCCCCCTCATTCGACTGGCCGGAGGTCTCCGGTCGGGAAGCGCCGTTCGTTGCGCTCGATCTTGGCGAAGGCGGCCTCGACCAGGTCCACGTCGAGCTTGTCCGCCAGGCGCACGAGGTAGTGGACCACGTCGGCCAGCTCGTCGCGGACGTGCCACGCGAGTTCGGGGTCCTCCATGGCCTTCGCGGCCTGTTCGGGGGTGAGCCACTGGAACAGGTCGGTCAGCTCGCCCACCTCCGCGGACAACGCCATGACGAGGTTCTTGGGCGTGTGGTAGGTGTCCCAGTCGCGCGCGGCGGCGAAGCGGCGCAGGGCGTCGCGGAGGTCGTCCAGGTTGCTCATGCCCGCAGAGCTACCACACGGTGGTCGCTGGGCCGGACACCGCGTACCCGTTTGAAGGCCGTGCTGAAGGCGAAGCCGTCGGTGTAGCCGACCGCGCGGGCCACCGAGTGCACGGTCGCGTCGGGTTGGGCCAGCAGGTCCGCGGCGACCGCCATGCGCCACTGGGTCAGGTACGTCAGCGGCGGCACGCCGACCGTCGCGGTGAACCGCTTCGCCAGGGCCGCGCGGGACACGTTCGCCTTGGCGGCCAGTTCGCTGACCGTCCACGCGCGGGCCGGGTCGTCGTGGATCGCCCGGAGCGCGGGCCCCACGACGGGGTCGCCCAGGGCGGCGTACCAGGCGGGCGGGTCGGCCTCGGGGCGCTCGAACCACTCGCGCAGGGCGGCCACGAGCACGAGGTCCAGGGCCCGGTCGAGGAGGGTGTCCTGGCCCGGGCGGTCGCGGCCCACCTCGGCCTTGAGCAGGTCCAGCACGGGGCACGGCCCGTCCGGGTTGGACACCACGAACGCCTGCGGCAGCGCGTTGAGCAGGCGGTCGGAGACGCTGCCGACGACCTCGTAGCAGCCGGTGATCACGACGGACTCGCCCTCGTCGGCCAGCCCGTAGGTGCGGGTGCCGAGCTGCCACTGGTCGCAGTCGGCCTCGGAGGTGTCGAGTTGGGGCGGGGTGGCCGGGTCGTCGGCGAGGAGGAACGTGTTCGGGCCGCGCACCAGTCCGACGTCGCCCTCGCGCAGCCACATGGGTTCGTGGCCGTCGACGACCAGCCAGCCGCCGCGACCGGCGATCATCACCAGGGTCAGCGGCGTGTCGCCGGTGTAGCGCAGGGACCACGGCGGGGTGGCGAAGGACCGGCACAGCTCGGCGCCTTGCGCGCGGACCCCGCGCAGCAGATCGGTGAGAGCGTCCACGTAGACGATTGAACATGCGATCGGGCGTCTCGGCCATGTTCCGTCCAGCACGATCTTGGCAGGCTGGTGCCATGACAACGACCTTGGTCCTCGGAGCCACCGGCAAGACCGGCCGCCGCGTCACCACCGCCCTGGGCCCCGCCGCCCGCCCCGCCTCCCGCTCGTCCGCCCTGCGGTTCGACTGGTCCGACTCCTCGACGTGGGCCCCGGCCCTGGACGGTGCGTCCGCGGTCTACCTGGTGCCGCCCGCGAACAACCTGGAGTCCGCCGAGGTCGAGGCGTTCGTGCCGTTGGCCGTCGCCGCCGGGGTCCGCCGGATCGTGCTCCTGTCCGCGCGCGGCATCGACCCGGCGGACGGTCGGGAGGCCGCCGTCCGCGAGTCCACTGTGGACTGGACGATCCTGCGGCCGACGTGGTTCCAGCAGAACTTCACCGAGGATTTCCTGTACGGGATGGTGATGGGGGGCGAGGTGGTGCTGCCGATGGGCGCGGGTGGCAACCCGTTCATCGACGTGCAGGACATCGCGGACGTCGCCGTGGCGGCCCTGACCTCCGACGCGCACGCCGGCCGGGTGTACGAGCTGTCCGGGCCGGAGGCGATCTCGTTCCCGGACGCGGTGGCGGTGGTGGCGGAGGCGTCGGGGCGGGCGGTGAAGGCGGTGGACGTGCCGGAGGAGCCGTTCACGGGGGTGTTGGTGGAAGCCGGGATGTCCCCGGAGTACGCGGCCGTTCTCACCGCTTCGTTGGCGGCGATCCGCGACGGCCACGACGCTCATCTGTCGACGGGCGTGCAGGACGCGCTGAGGCGCGAACCCCGCCGCTTCGAGGACTACGTCAAGGCCGCGGTCGCATCCGGGGCATGGGCCTGATCATCCTCGGGGCAGGAGGCGGGGCAGTGCGCGGAGACTTCCCCGCCCCGGTGGGCGGAGTGGGAGCGAGGGTCTTCAGCAGTTCGCCTTCCTCGATCGCGGTTCCCTCCAGCAGGAGCCGCTCCACGGTGACGTCGAGAGCCGCCTGGATCTCCGTGCCGCGGCGTTGCCAGCCGAACAGCTTGGCGACCCGGCTGGTCAGCTCGTCCCGGCCGATCGGCTGGGCGTCGGCGATGAACCGCAGGACCGCCAGGCGCAGTTCCTCGGGCGGGAGGTGCTTGACGGGCCGATGGGTGGTCTCGTCGTCGGTGGGCACCCGGACCTCGTCGAGGTGCGAGAACTTCGTGCGGAGGAACCCCGCCTCGTCCCGGTCGAGCGCCGATCGCGTCAGGTCGCGCACGACGCGGGCGAAGGCCTCCTTGATCCGGGGGCCCGACTTCCACTTGCCCCAGGCCTCCCGAACCGCGGCCAGGACCCGGTCCTCGTGCACCGGGCCGTCGTGGCGGACCGCGGTCTCGACGAGCCGGGACAGTTCGCGGCGGGCTTCGGGCTCGTGGATGTCGTAATAGGTGTTCGGCGTGCCGAGGGCGATCGGGCGGTAGGGGGTGGTCCAGGCGGGCGGCGCGTCGAGATCGGCCTCCTCGACGCGCACCACCGGAACTTCCGGGAGTTCCGCACTGCGCGGTCGTCCGGTGCCGTTGACGGCTTCCTCGATCGCCGCACGCAAGCGGGCCTCCTGGCCGCTCCGATCCCGGTACCACGACGTGCCCCAGATGCGGTGGATGCGCCAGTCGAGGCCCTCCAACACCTGCTGGCGCAGCCGGTCGCGGTCGCGGGCGACCTTCGACGAGTGGTACATGGCGCCGTCGCACTCGACACCCAGCGCGTAGGTGCCGGGTCGGGCGGGGTGTCGAACGCCGAGGTCGATCCGGTACCCGGCGACCCCCACCTGTGGCACCACGTCATAGCCCCAGCCGGTGATCGTCCGCAGCACCTCGTCCTCGAACGGGCTCTCCGCGCCGCCCAGGGAGTCGGTGAGGTCGAGCGCCAGCGCGTCGACGCCCCGTTCCGCGAAGTCCAGGTAGCGGCGGAGGTGCGCGGTGCCCTTCGACAGGGTCTTGCCCTCGAAGTCGCCGGGTGTCACGGAGGTGACGACCTCCACCCGGCGCTTGGCCCGGGTGATCGCCACGTTGAGCCGCCGCCAGCCGGACTCCTTGGTGAGGCTCGGGATGTTGAGCTTGAAGTCGCCGTGCTCGTCGGGGCCGTAGCCGACGCTGAAGATGATGACGTCGCGTTCGTCGCCCTGCACGTTCTCCAGGTTCTTGACGAAGAAGCCGTGCAGGCGGTCGTCGGTGCGCAACGCGGCGAGTTCCGGGTACCTCGCGACCTGGCGCTCGAGTTCCTGTTCGATCGCGTCTTCCTGCGCCGCGGAGAAGGTGACCACGCCCAGCGTCAGCTCGGGGTGGTGGAGCCGGTGGTGCCTGACGCGCTCGATCACCTTGGCGGCTTCGACCGGGTTGTCGCGCGTGGCGCCGCGTCGGTAGACGCCGTCCACCTTGAACACCTCGATGCCGACGTCCGGCGCGCTGTGCGTGGCGCCCGGAAAGGTCCACAGCGTGCCCTCGTAGAACCGGTAGTTCGAGTACGTGATCAGCGCCTCGTGCTCGCTGCGGTAGTGCCAGTTCAACGGCAACGACTTCAACGCGCCGGCGCCCTTGCAGAGGTCGAGGAGGGACTCGAAGTCGTCCACCTGCTCGTCGTCCGGCGCGTCTCCGTCCACGGTGCCCACTCGGACGAAGAAGTCCGACGGTGGAAGCTGCTTCTGGTCACCGGCGACGATGAGCTGCTTGCCCCGGTACACGCAGTTGACGGCGTCGGCGGGGCGGACCTGCGACGCCTCGTCGAAGATCACGACGTCGAAGCGGAGCGTGCCGGGAAGGTACTGGGAGACCGACAACGGGCTCATCATGAAGCACGGTTTGACCTTCTGCGCCACCGCGCCCGCCCTGTCCAGCAGCGTCCGGATCGGTTTGTGCCGGCGCTGCAACTCGGCTTGGCGCTTGATCTCGGCCGCCGGTCCGGCGTTCACCGCGGGGCGCCGCGCGGTGCAGGCGTTGATGACGCGGGCCGCGGCGTGGGCGACCTGGGAGCGGTCCAGCTTGCGGAACTCCTCCACGAGCGCGTCGCGGTCGCCGGCACGAAGCGCTCCGAGCCTGGTGTGGTCGTGCTTGAGCACGTCGTCCGCCCACGCTTCGAGCACCGCGCGCTCGACGATCCCGGCCACCTCGGCACCGGCGACCCGCCGCTCCACGCAGAAGTCCACGACCTCGCCCAGCCCGGCCTCGGCGAGTTCGGCGCGGGCCGTCACGTGCGCATCCCACTCGGCGACCTCGGAGGTCGTCGCCAGCAGGGCGTCCAGCAGGTCGGAGGCTCCGTCGAAGTCGTCGCGCAGCGTGGCGGCGACCTCGGCCGCGCGGTCGCCGGTGAACTCGTCGACCACCTCCGCCGCGGCCTTCGTCCACGAGGCCAGCCGGTCTTCGAGATCGGCCGACGTGGCGGTGGACCCGAGCACCGCGGCGGCGACGCGCGGGTGCACCGGTCCGCCGAGGTGGTGCCGGACCCGATCGGCCCACGTGTGGGCGGCACGCAGGTGCGACCAGTCGGTGTCGAGGCCCCGGTACGAGGAACCCAACAAGGATTCGTCGTCATCGTGCCGGGCGAGGACGCCGTCTTCGATCTCCTGAGCGTCCATCGCCACGCGCAGCGCCTGCTCGGCGGTCGCGATCGCCACCGGCTCACCGCGAAGCCGCGTCAGGTGGTCCAGCACCGCAAGCACGTCGGTCGACTGGCGTGCGGCGGTGACGCACCACGTGACCGCCTGGCTGAGCGGAAGTGCCGCCAGGTCACGGGCCCCGTCGCCGATCAGCCCCCGGGCTTCGTCCAACCAGCGCTCGACCGCTGTGCGCAGTCGCCTCGCGGTCGGCAGCAGTTGGGGATCCGGCGAACCGCCGCGTGCGAGCTGGGCGGTGAAGGCCGGTCCGGCCAACTGGTCGCCCACCAGGTCCAGGGCGCGCTGCGCCACCGCGATGGCGTCGGAGATGCGCGCGAAGTCGGCGGTGCCGCGCTCGTAGTAGTGGTCGCCGATCATGTGCGCGTGCCTCGTCTCCTGCGCGGCCAGCCGGTTCGCCAGGTCCTGCCAGGCGGCCGCCTCCCCGAGGCTTTCCAGGACCGTTCGGTCCACCCGACCGGTCACGGTGTGCGCGGACAGGGCGCGCTTGTCCCGGCGACAAGCCGAGCCGAACTTGCGCAGGCCGCGGTGCGTGGTGTCGAACCGCACTTTGAGCGCCGCCAGGTCGAGGTTCAGGACGTCGTCGGTGAACACCGAGCGGAGCGCCTCGCGGCGGGAGCGGAATTCGTCGAGGAGGGTGCCGAGCACGTGCACGGCCTCCGCGAGCGCGGCTTGGACGGCCGGGTTCAGCCACGTTGCTTCGGGGAGGACGGGGGAGGCGACGAGCTCACCGAGTTCGACCAGTTCGAGGGCACGGTCGAGGCTGATCCCGGAGCCTTCGAAGCCGAACAGGGCGGCGAGCTGTTTCGCCATGTCGTGGATCTCGTCCAGGGCCGGCCCCGACCGCTGGAGGAACTCGACCACGGGTTCGACGTCCGTGCGGCGGAAGTCCTCGTGCGGACGCCACGGCGATTTGGCCAGGCCCGCCCGCGCGTCGCGGAACTGCTCGACCCAGGCGGGGTCGATGTCGGACGGGCGGGCACGCACCAGGTGCGCCAGCTCGTTGGCCAGCCGCGTGTGCTCGGCGGACAGGTCTGTGAGTTCGGCGATCCGCGCGTCGACGTCCTCGACCGAGTCCGTGCTCAACCACGCGGTGGGAACGTCGTACCGGTCGTCCAACAAGGCGAGGAGGTCGAGCAGGCGCTGGGCGTCGGCGGGGCCGCTCGACCAACCGAGCCCCACCTCCTCGTCGATCACGTCGACTCCCGAACGCAGGACCCGGAGCGCTTCGACCGCCTTCTCCAGCATGAGCTGGAGTTCGTTGTTCCGCGAAGCCGACGTCGACACGTCCGCGAGATCCCGCCAGAGGAACTCGTCGCCCCTGGTGACCGGCGCCCAGGCCCGCCCGAGCCGGGCCGCGGTGGTGCGCAGGTGTGCCAACCGGTCGGGGTCGAGCTCCCGGCCGTAACCCCGGGGGACCGGTGCTTGCGGGACGGAGCCGAGCGCGCTGATCGAACCGAGGACCTGGTGCAGCGATCGGCCGAGCGGTCGGCGCACCTCGTTCATGGCCTGCGCGTAGGCCGACAGCGCCTCGCGTCGCTTCACCAGCTCGGCCCGCGAGGTGAGGGGGAACCCGTCGTCGGCCCGCGGTCGGCTCGTCAGGGCCCGGTTCAGCTCGGTGGCGACCACTTTCCGGTTGGCGTCGTGGCTGTGCAGCTTGAGCACGAAGTCGTCGAGCTGCGCCTCTTTGAGGCGGTTGTAGACGACGTCGAGCGCGGCTGCCTTTTCGCTCACGAACAGCACCGACTTACCCGCGTGCATGAGTTCGGCGATGATGTTGGTGATCGTCTGGCTCTTGCCGCTGCCCGGAGGGCCGTCCATGACGAAGCTGCGCCCCTGCCGCGCCGCGATGATGCACGCGCGCTGGCTGGCGTCGGCGTCCCGGACGCTGACCAGGTCCTCCGGGACGGCTTCGTGGTCGAGCCGTTCCTCCGGCACCGCGTCGAAGTCGAAGGTGCCGGCGCTGGGCGCGTCCGGGCCGAGCGCGAGGAGCTGGATCAACGGGTCCGCCGCGAGCAGTGCCTCGTTGTCGAGCAGGTCGCGGTACATCGCCTCCTTCTGGAAGGTGAACGTCGACATCACGACCCGGTCCTCGACGGACCAGCCGGGTTTGGCGGCCACGAGCGAACCGACGTCGGCGAGAAGCGCCTCGAACTCGAGTTCGTCGTAGTCCTCGGCGGTCGGCAGCGCCAGGTCGAAGTCGGACCGAAACTTGACGGTGAGCGCTGGATTGACCACCGCGTCGTCGTCGGACCGCCGGAGCCGGAACGGTTCACGCAGGCTGTTGCGGCTGATCGTCACGGGCAGCAGGAGCAACGGGCTCGACGTCGGCGCCTCGCCGGCGGCCTCGATCCACTGGACCATGCCGACACCGAGGTAGAGCACCCACACGCCGCGGTCGATGAACTCCTGGTTCGACTTCCGCTCCATGAGCCGCAGCGCCTTTTCGATCTGGACGGCGTCCTTGCCGTCCACCTCGAGTTCCGACGAGGCGCGGCCGCGGGCGCCCGGCTCCCCGGACGGCAGGTGGAATCCCCAGTCGCGGTTGCGGTTGAGCTGTTGGAGGACTTCGGTGGCCGACGGTCGGACGATCTCCAGGGAGGCGGCCTTGGTGTGCTTGAAGTACAGCAGCCGGTTGCGGCGCGACATGTTGATCAAGTCGTTGCGCTGCTTGGTCAGCCAGACTCGGATCCGTTCCGTGTGGTCAGCCATTGGTCCGCCCGCGTCCGTTCCTGCTCTCCCGCACCGATCGACTCATAATCGATCGGGGGTGGACAGGCGTTTCAGCTGAACTCACCCGATCGGGCCGAGTTGTTCCTGGCGCTGACCCGTTTTTTGCGGTTTGTCATAGTCGCGTGGGGCCGCTCGCCCGTTCGGTGATCACTGATCGGGTGAGTGCGTGGGCGGGATGACAGGCGGGATCGTCGAGTCCGGCGCGATCGGCGCGGACGACATCAGGGGGCAGCGTGACGTGGCGGAGCGAGGTCGTGGCGGCCGTCGACCAGGTCCTCAAGTCGGGGGTGAAGGGCAGCCAGGCCGACTGGCGCGTGTTGGGCAGGGCGAACCCGTCACCGGAGGACGAGGACGGGTGGTACGTGCTGGACCTCCGGCGAGGCGGCGACCGGCCGCCCGCGGCCGACAGCTTCGACCAGCTCTGCCTCGCGGACAAGGAGGGACCCGATCGCGGCACGTCGATCCCCGTCGAGCGGCTCCGGGTCGCCGACGGAGTACTCCGGATCAAGGTGGCCGGACGGGTGCCGGCCGACTGCGACCTGGTGTGGACCGTCCGGCTGACGCCCCGCCACCTCTGGCAGAAGCTCCGCGAAGGGCTCGCGGCGCTGGACGACGCCGGGCTGGCGGACAAGCTCGCGGCGGGCAGGCTCGACCCGCTGCCGACGCCGTCCGGTCGTGATCACCCGCCGGGCTTCCTGCCCAGGCAGAGGCGCGCCTACCAAGCGTGCGTCGAGCCGGGTCTGCACGCCGTGTGGGGGCCGCCGGGCACGGGGAAGACCCGTGTGCTCGCTCGGGCCATCGAAGACCTCGTGCGGGACGGGAAGCGGGTGTTGCTGGTCTCCACGGCGAACGTGGCCGTGGACAACGCGCTCAAGGAGGTGATCAAGCACGTCGACACCCGGCAGGGGCAGGTGATCAGGGTCGGCCCACCGCACCTGGCCGAACTGGCCGCCAACGACGACGTGCAACTGCACCGGCGCGCCGCGCGCACCACGGCCGACGTCGACGCCGAACGGATCGCGGTCCAGGCTGACCTGGCGGAACTGGAGGCCGTCGACCACCGCCTCACCGAACTCGGAGAACTCCTCGCCGACCACGACCACAGGTCGTTCCTCGCGGCCACCGCCCGCATCGAGCGCTCGGCTCAGCTGACCGCGCACCTGGCCCGGTTGGACGAGGCGAAGGCCGACCTCGTGGCCGCACAAGCGCAGCACCGCTCGCGACTCCTGGACGCCGAGTCCATCGACGCCGAACTCGCCCGGGTGCAGCCCCAGCGGGCGCTTTGGCAACGCATCGGTGAGCTGCGGACGCACGCCCTGCACGTCGAGAACAGCATCGCGCGCCGGCAAGCCGAGATCGACGACCTGGAGTTCACCGCCGCGACGGCACGTGGGTGGTTGGCCCGTCGGCGCGCGACGCGCAGGACAGTCGCCGCGCGTCAGCTGTTCGACCAGGTCCAGCGCAACGGCGAGGACCAACTCCGGGCGACCGGGGCGGAGCTGGAGCGCCTCACGGCGGAGGCCGGGCCGGTCACCGAGGCCTACCTGACCGAGCTGGATTCGCGGGCCGGGCGGGCGCGGCACGACCTCCAGCACACCGGTCAGCTCGTCGCCGCGGCGGAGCGGAGGGCCGTGGAGATCTCACTCGCGTGCGATCAACTGGCGGCGGCGGGGGTCGCCGACAACGCGGATCGGGAGTTCGTGGCCCGGTCGCACCGGCTCGGCCTCCCCGCACTCCACGCGGAGCGGGAGCGGTTGCTGGAGACCCAGCGGTCACGAGCCCGCGACCGCGCCGAGCTCGAGGAGAGGCTGCGCGAGCTGAACAGCAGGATCGCGCGGCTCCGCAGGAACGCCGAAGGCGAGATCGTGGGGAACGCGCGGGTCGTCGCGACCACGCTGGCCCGGTCCCGGGCGCATCCCGCCGTCGCGCGGGAGCGGTTCGACGTGGTGCTGGTCGACGAAGCCGGCGCCGCGATGCTGGCGGAGGTGCTGCTCGCGGTCGCACAGGCCAGGCGCACCGCCGTGCTGCTGGGGGACTTCCTCCAACTCGGGCCCGTCCACGGCGACATCGGCAAGACCGACCACGCGCTGGTCCGCAAGTGGGTCCTCCCGGACGGCTTCACCCACTGCGGTATCCGCCGCGTCGAGGACGTCGCCGAGAACCCGGGAGCGGTCGCCCTGCTCCACCAGTTCCGGTTCGGGCCCAACCTGCGCGAGCTGGCCAACCGGGTCGTGTACGGCGTCCTAGAGGACGGGGTGACCGCCGTGTCCGGTGTCCGGCCGCGGGACACCGAGATCGTCATCGTGGACGTCAACGACCTGCCCGAGCTCAACATGATCCACCGGTCGAGCCGGTTCGCCGGTTGGTGGCCCGTGGGGGCCCTCCTGGCGCGCTCCCTGGCGGAGCACCACGGCACCGAAGGCGAGGTGGGAGTGGTGACGACGTTCAAGCAGCAGGTGGAAGCGACGTACGGCGCGATCAAGGACGCCGGGCGCAACCTCGCCACCGCCGTGGGCACCGCCCACTCCTTCCAGGGGCGGGAGTTCGACACGGTCGTGTTCGACCTGGTCGAGGACGGACAAGGGTGGATCAGCAAGGCCAAGTGGAGCGGGAACGACTTCGAGCGCGACGGGGTCCGGCTCTTCGGCGTGGGGATCACCCGCGCCCGCCACCGGCTCTACCTGATCGTGAACTCCCGCGTCGCGGTCAAGCACGCGGTGGGCGGCACGCCGCTCGGTGTGGTGGGTGACCTCGCCCGGGCCGGCCGGATCCAGTGGGTCCGGGCCGGGGCACTGCTGGGGATGGCCGACCAGACCGAGTACAAACCGGTCTCGTCGGTCGAGGCGGAGCTGAACGAGGTGCTTCGCGGCCTGGTGGACATCACCGACATCGACGACGAGGTGTCCTTCCACGGCAAGTTGCGCGATCAACTGTCGGCGGCGCGCGACTCGATCTGGATGTGGTCCCCGTGGGTGGGCGCCAAGGGCGGGCACTTCATCCCGCTGATCGCCGACGCCGTGGCCAGGGGCGTCCGGGTGCGGGTCTTCTGTCGCGACGACCGCGACTTCATCCAGCGCAACCCGAGCAACCAGAAGTGGCTCGCCGAGCTCAAGGCGACCGGCGCGAAGCTGATCCGGGCACACGTCGAGCACAAGAAGATCGTCGTCGTGGACGAGCGGGTCGTCCTCATCGGCAGCCACAACCCGTTGTCCCAGCGGGGTTCGCGCGAGGTCATGCTCACCTGTCGCGGTTCGGCCTTCGCCCGCCGACTGCTCGGCGAGCTCGCGGCGGAGGACGTCGCCAACCCGCCGCGGTGCGCGAAGTGCGGCGGTGAGACGGAACTGCGCCGGTCCATGGCGCGCAACAGGGGTATGGAGTTCTTCTGGCGCTGTCCGGCGTGCAAGTCGGACCAGCCCGTGGTGCGCCAAGCGAACCGGGCTTGAACCGGCACGGAAGCTCACCCCACCGGGACTCGAACCCGGCCCTCCCGAGTAGCAGTCGGGTGTGCAGCCAGTTGCACCTTGGGGACGTGCCGATCGGTGGTGGAGGCCGGAGTCGAACCGGCAATGCCCGGGGGCGCCCGGTTTACAGCCGGGTCGGGCTCCGCAGCCCGTCTCCACCATTGATTGTGGAAATGCGCGGTGACGAATTGGCGTGAAATGCAGGGGAGCCGCCCGGATCGGTTTCCCGATGGGCGGCTCCCCGGCGGCGGCGCGCCGCGGCGCCTACGTCAGGGAAACCGCGCCCACCAGGGCATACGAGGCCGGGATACCTCGTTCGGCGGCGAGGACGGCACAGGTCTGCCAACCGGGGTGGAACTCCGCGTTGCGCTTGTCCGTCATCACATCCACTCCCGGTCTCGTCGCTGTGTCTTCGAGTATGCCGGATCCGCTCCGGCGCGCACAATGATTTTCGTCGAATTCGCCGTTCACCCGAGGCGTGCTGAAGGTCGGAACAGTGCCCTTGCGGTGAAGAATGCGATGCCCGAGAGGACGGCCGGCAGGGCGAGGGCGGCGAGGTAGGCCCACGCCCAGCCGCCGGACGCGATGCCCTTGGCCGCCGCGTCCCGCCCGACGAAGGTGTCCTCGTTGCGGCTCGGCCGCCGGCGTGGCAGGTCTTCCGGGTCCGCTTCCTCGAACCCGAACGTGAACGTCTCGCTCATCGCGCCCCCTGTGCCGACGACAGCAACTCCGTCACCGCGTGGACCAGTCGTGGGTGGTCGGCGGGGCTCAACGTCGACCACTCCCGGCCGTCGCCGGAGGGGCGGCGGGTGAACTGCCAGCGTCCTTCGGCGGTGTCGTAGAAGGACACGGCGTACGGGCCGCGCTGCCGCGGGCCGGGCGCGCCGTGCCGGACCGGGCGCACGGCCACCCCGAACTGCCCCATCCGCATCACCCCGCCGAGCACCGCGCTGATCTTCTGCGCGTCCGGACGCGCGATCCCGTTGTCCCGCAAGGCCGCTTCCATCCGGGACGCGGACTCGCCCGCCGTGGCCGCGGCCTTCTCCAAGTCGGCCGCGGGCAGGCTCACCGACCGCGAGCGGGGCATCGCGTGCGGCGGCAGCAGTCCGACCACCGACGAGGCCAGCGCGCTCGCGTCGATCTCGTGGAGCGACAGGGTTTCGGACGTCAGCACGGCGAGCACGGCGTGCCCGCGCCGGGCCGCCGCGACGGCGCGGGTCCGTGGCCCGTCGTCGAGCCTCAACCGCGCGTCGACCTCGTGTTCGGGACGGGCGAGCAGTTCCAGCCACCCCGCCAGGCGCGGGTGCGGGTCACGCCGTGCGGCCAGGCCCCGGGCTTCCAGGGACTCCCAGGCGCCGTCGAACAACGTCCGGCGCTCGTCCAGGGTCGCGCCGTGCGCGGGGATCGAGAGGATCGCGGGGTACTCGCCCAGGCGGAGGTGGTCCCAGCACAGGTCGAACTCCAGCCGGGACAGCGTGAGTCTTCGCACTATGCGTCGTCCCCGATCACCGGCGGCGACACGCGCGGGATGTCGTCCTCGCCCCACAGGTCCGCCAACTCCTCCAGGTAGGGCGCGGACTTGTGTTCGACGTCGTCGTCGCCGGGCCCTCGCTGTGGTCCGCCGATCACCCCGCCCGGCACTGGTGCGCTCGCCGCACCGCGCGATAACCGGGAGTTGTCGGAACCGACTGGGCCGGTGCCGGTGCCGGTGCCGGGTTGGCCGGGGGCGAGCGGACCATGGGCGAGTGGGCCGGGAGTGAGTGGGCCGGGAGTGAGTGGGCCGGGAGCGAGTGGGCCGGGGCGGGGAGACCCGGCGGACGGGACGCCTCCCGAGACCCTGCCTGTCCCGTTGCCGGTGGTGCGGGGCGGCGGGGTGGGCGTGGGTGGCCTCCGGAAGTTCTCGGGAGGCGGGCGGTGGGTCGCCTTCAGCACTGGAGGGAGGACCGTGTTCGGTGGGGGCGGAGTGGGCTGCGGTGTCGGAACCGGCGAAGGTGCCGGCTTTGGTGACGCGTCGGCGGGCGGCTGTGCCGCGGAGGTGTTCGTGTCGCCGTCCGGCTGCGGCACGACGGCCGGTGGTGCGACCACTGACGGAGGATTCTGGGCCTGGTTGGAGGTGCTGATCGAGTCGCTCTCGTACTGCCGCGCGCGGGTCTCCTGCTGCGTGCTCGGCTCGAACGCGGGTTCGGCGACCTGTGTGACGACCTGCGGTGGCGGGGTGAACGCGCCGAGCAGGTCGACGGCCGTCGCCGCCCCGTCCCGGTACCCCTGCATGACCCGGACCGCTTCCCGCTTGGCCTCCAGGGCCGCCCGTTCCTGGACGTCCTGGTCGGTCTGGCCGCCCACCAGGTGCTGGAACCCCGCCGGGATGCCCCAGAAGTCGTCGTTGGCCGTCGACGTGACCTCGACCGGCTCGGGCATCCGGTCCTTCGCGCTGCCGTAGAAGGACGTCTGGGAGGCGAAGGCCTTGTGCGTCTCGACACCCGCGACACGGGCGTCCTCGGCCCACTGGACCAGCGGCGCGGAACCGGCGGCGAACCGTTCACCGGCCGCGCCGATCCACACGGCCTGCGAGTCGCGGATGGCCGATTCGAGTTCGCTCTTCGCGTTGCCCATGACCGCGCGGAAGGCGTTCCACGCGTCGTCGACGGCCTGGGCCGCACGATGCCCCGGACCACCGTGGATGTTGTCGTAGAGCTGGCGGTGTGACTGCGCGTCGAAGTTGTAGTTGCCGATCCCGGTCATCCCGCCCCCTCACTTCAGCAGGTTCTGCATGGCCGCTTCCGCCAGTTGCCGCGCCCCGTCACAGGGTTTCGGCACCCGGCTGGGGTCCGGCGCGGTCACGGAGAACCCGGCGGCGAGGTACTGACCGACGCCGGTGTCGACCATGACGTCACACCGGTGGGTGTTCGACTCGACCGTGACGGTGATCGCCCGGAACCCGGAAATGGGATCGATCTCCTCGGATCGACCGAGGCGCTCGCCGTCGGTCCACACCTCGATCCCCTCGGCCGTGACGGGCACGAGTGTCGTGGACGCCCGCGTGGTGATCCAATTGCAGCCGGTCGACCGCAGGGCGGCGATCTCCAGCGGCTCGCCCGGCCGGTCGATGTCGAGCCGCGTGAGCTGGTCGGCGGTGAGCAGGTCGCAGGGCTTCCGGCCGTCGAGCTTCAGCTCACGCGGTCGGGAGGACGCGGGCCGGGAGTTGTCCTCGGTGGTGGTCGATGTGGTCGGTGTGGTGGCCGACGAGCCTGTGGACGTCTCGGACCCAGATGAGCAGCCCGCGACACCCGCCACAGCCAACAGTGCGACGACCGCTGCGGTCGAACGTTGTGACATGGCGGTCACTTGCCTCCGTCCACTTGCCCGACCGTCGCCGTGTTCGCGTCTTCGACCAGGTTGTAGGTCTTGGCGGTGCTTTCGAGTTGATCGATGTTGCGATTCAGTTCGGCGATGAACGCGTGCGTGACCTCGATAGCGGTGTTCGCGTTCTCCCTGAACGAGTCCGCCGCGTCTTTCGACACCTCGTCCTTGGCAACCGGTCGCGCCAAGAGGTTGTACTCCTCTCGGTCCAAGAAGTTTTGCACCATTTTGCGCACGGCCTCGTACCTGGCTTTGAGCGCCAGGATGCGGTCCGGTTCGATCTGCATGGTCACCGGCACGGCGGCTGGACCAGCGGTTTCACCACCGGCTTTCACGAACGGCACAGTGCCCCCCTCGTCGCTGCCCTACTCGCGGCAAGCTTTCCCCTCCGGGCAAGGAGTATTCCGACCTTGGGGCGAACGCGGAGCGCAATCATCGGGTTAACCGAGCGAGATCACCCCATCGGACGACAGCTCGCCAAATGTCGAGTGGTCGTCGGGATTGCCGCTGAACTGCGCCAATACTGTGGGGTTCCGTCGCAGGTGGAATATCGCGTCGGCGTCAAGGGCCCCAGACCTCGATCGCGCGGACCACGAAGGGGGCGTCCGGGACGTAGGTGCCCTTGCCGGGGTAGGTGGTGAACTCCGCCTCCGTCGAGCACGTGGCGCCCTGGAAGACCGTGGTGTCGCGGGTCAGGTTGTTGACGAAGGAGCGGGCTACCAGGCCGTCCGGGAGGGGGATGCACTGGCCGGGGTTGGCGGTCTCCAGGTCCAGGCGGGCCGGGCGGCCGGTGTAGTTGGTGCCGGGCCACGCGCAGAACTCGCCGCGGTCGCAGGTGGGTGTCTCCGGTTGCCTCGCCGAGGCCGTGCCGCTGGCCGCCAGGGCGGCGGCGGTGAGCACGAGGGTGGTCAGCAGGCTTCGGGTCGACATCGCGGGCACCTCCACCGGTTCAGCGTCCGGGGTCCGGGTGGGTCGTGCGGTGTCGGGACGCCGGGTTCACTCGATTGTGTGGGCGTGTCCCGGGGGTGGCCAGTCGAGGTCGAGGCGGCTGGCCAGGGCGATCGCGTCGCGCGGGGCCATGACCTTGGCGTCGTTGTCGAAGTACACGAAGACGTCCCGGGTGGTCGACCACGCCCGGATCTTCGCCGCCCAGCGGTCCAGGGACTCGTCGGTGTAGCCGCTGACGTACAGCTCCTCCTCGCCGTGCAGGCGGATGTAGACGAAGTCCGCGGTGACGTCCTCCAGGTACAGGAACTTGTTGGCGGTGTCGGCGATGACCAGCGCGATGTCGTGCTCCCGCAGCAGTTCCGGGAAGGCGTCGGTGCGGAAGGACTCGTGCCGGACCTCCAGGGCGTGCCGCAGCGGGCGGCCGTCGTGGGTGCGGGGGAGGTGGGCGAAGAAGTCGGCCAGGAGGGGCGGGTCGAAGCGCAGGGTCGGCGGGAGCTGCCAGAGGAACGGGCCGAGCTTGTCGCCGAGGAGGAACACGCCGGACGCGAAGAACTTGCCGAGGGCCTGGTCCGGGTCGCGCAGCCGCTTCATGTGCGTGATGAACCGGCCGCCCTTGACCGCGAACAGGAAGTCGTCGGGGGTCTGCGCGTGCCAGGCGCGGAAGCTGGACTCGCGTTGCAGCGAGTAGAACGTCCCGTTCAGCTCGACCGAGTTGACCCGGTGCGACAGGTGCTCCAGCTCGCGGCGGTGCGGCAGGCCCTTGGGGTAGAACACGCCCCGCCACGGCGGGTACAGCCACCCCGACGTGCCGACGCGGATCATGCTCATATTGACCTCCACCTGGGTCGAGGGTGCAAGTTGTGCGTCATGGACGACCAGACGCTTGACGCCTACCTCGACCGGATCGGCGCGACCCGCGCCGGCACCCTCCCGGAACTGCACGAACTGCACTACCGCGCGGTGCCGTTCGAGAACCTGAGCATCCACCTCGGCGAGACGATCGAGCTGACCGAGGACTGGCTGGTGGACAAGGTCGTGCGCCGCCGGCGGGGCGGGTTCTGCTACGAGTTGAACGGTGCGTTCGCGGCGCTGCTGACCGCGCTGGGGTACGAGGTGGAGATGTTGTCCGCCAAGGTGTTCAACGACGGCGTGTTCGGCCCGCCGTTCGACCACATGGCGCTGCGGGTCGGCGATCTGCTGGTGGACGTGGGTTTCGGCCGGTTCACGCTGCGACCGCTGGACCTGGCGAGCCGGGCGGACCAGCACGACGCGATGGGGGTGTTCCGGCTGGTGGACACGCCGGAGGGGGACGTGGACGTGCTGTTCGACGGGGTGGTGCAGTACCGGCTGGAGCTGCGGGCGCGCGGGCTGGAGGAGTTCCGGGCGACGTGCTGGTACCAGGAGACGTGGCCGGGGTCGCCGTTCCGGCGCGGGGCGACGTGCTCGCTGCCCACCGCGGACGGGCGGGTGACGGTGGCGGGGGACAAGCTGATCATCACCTCCGGCGGGGAGCGGCGGGAGGAGGTGCTGGACGACGCCGGGATCATCGAGGCGCACCGGAAGTACTTCGGCATCGAGCTGGACCGGGTGCCGCGGCTCTAGGTCGACAGGCGGGCGGCCAGCGCTCGGGCGTCGTGCGGGGCGGCGCCCTTCATGGTGTTGTCGAAGTAGACGTAGACGTCCCGTTTCCTTGCCCACCAACGGATCTTGGTCGCCCACCGGTCCAGCGCCTCGTCGGAGTACTGGCTCACGTACAGCTCCTTGTCGCCGTGCAGGCGGACGTAGACGAAGTCGGCGGTGATCTCCTCGGGTTCCGGGAAGCGGCCCGCCGACTCGGCGACGACGAGGGCGATCCCCTTGTCCCGCAAGAGGTTTGTTGTGTCGGGGGTGAGGTAGCTGCGGTGGCGGATCTCCAGGGCGTGCCTGGTGTCGGCGGGGAGGAGGCCCAGGAAGGTCTTGAGGCGGTCGGGTTTGCAGGGCAGGGTCGGGGGGAGTTGCCAGAGGACCGGGCCGAGCTTGTGGCCCAGGTCCCGCACGCCCGAGTCGAAGAACTCGGCGACGGCCTCGTCGACCTCGCGTAATCGGCGGTGGTGGGTGATCTCGCGGTGGGCTTTGACGGCGAAGACGAAGTCGTCCGGGGTGCGGGTGCGCCACGAGGTGTAGTCGTTGGGGGTGCGCAGGCCGTAGAACGGGCCGTTGAGTTCGACCGTGTCGAGGACGCGGGACAGGAAGTCCAGCTCCAGGCGCTGCTGGAGGCCGCGTGGGTAGAAGTCGCCGCGCCACTGCGGGTAGCGCCAGCCCGACGTCCCGACTCGGATATCACCCATGGTAGTCGGTTGTGCCCGGAGAGGTGACGATCGAAACGTGTAGCACGTCTGTAGCACCTTCACTATGATTGTGGCATGGGTGTCGCAACGATCGGACAGCGCGAACTCCGCAACGACAACGCCGAGATCATGCGGCGGGTCGAGGCGGGGGAGAGCTTCGTCGTGACCCGCAACGGGCGTCCGGTGGCGGACCTGGTCCCGCACGTGGCGGAGGGTGTTCGGCCGCGCCGGACGCTGGCGGAGACGCAGGCGGAGTTCCGCAAGCTGCCGCCGGTCGACCTGGACCGGTGGAACGCCGACCGCCGGGCCGACGACGAGGTGTTCGGCGCGGACGACCCGCTGGAGGACCCGTGGCGGCGGTGAGCCGCATCCTGCTGGACACCTGCGTGGTGATCCGGTTGGAGGACATCGACTTCGGGGAGTTGGCGCGGGCGGAACCGGTGATCAGCGCGGTGACGGCGGCGGAGCTGGCGTACGGCCTGGACGTGGACGACCCGGTCGAGCGGTTCGCCCGCACGGAGCGGTACTACGCGGCGCTGGACCAGTTCGAGGTGCTGCCGTTCGACCTGGCGGCGGCGAAGGTCTACGGCACCCTGGCCGCGCTGGTCCGCCGCTCCGGCCGCAGCCCTCGGCCGCGCCGGATGGACCTCCAGATCGCCGCGACCGCGGCGGCGCACGGGATGCCGGTGCTGACCAGCAACGTCAAGGACTTCACCGGCCTGGACCGGGTCGTCGAGGTGATCGGCGTCCACCCGGTCTAGAACCCGGCCCCGTCCAGGGCACCGGTGACCACCCGGTCGACCTGGTCCTGCTGGGGGTCGCGGGCGAGGGCGACGGTGCAGGGGCACTGCGAGAGGTCGTTGCCGCACAGGTAGACGCCCAGCACGCGGAGGCTGCGGGCGGTCTGGCGGAGCCTGGCCGCGCCGCGGAGGCGGACCTGGCCGTAGACGGCTTTGGCGAGTTGGTACGGCGCGCTCGGTCCGAGGTCCACGCAGGCCTGGCTGTCCAGTTCCTCGGCCACGTGCGCGATCGGGCGGCACCCGCAGGCGCGGGCGGAGCGGACGAGGCGCTGGTCGAGGCGGGAGACCAGGCGCTTGGCCACCTCGTCGCGCCAACGTCGGTCGCTGCGCAGGAACGCCACCAGTTCCTCGACGCGCAGCGGGTCGGGTCGGGGGCGGCGGGCTCGGGTTCTTCGGCGGTGCGGAGTCATGCCCACCAAGGTCGGACACCCGAAACGTCTGTGAGCAATCCTCACCCGGCTGCGCGGCCTCAAGCACTCGCAAGAGGGAACTACTCATAACGCACCGCGCCCGGCCGTCCCACGACGGGGACGACCGGGCGCGGTGGGTGGAGCTGGTCAGGCCGGGACGGAGGCCACGCCGGGGGCGAGGAACCGCTTGCCGGTGACCTTCTCCGAGATGCCGGAGCGGTCCAGGTACGGGGTGATGCCGCCCAGCCAGAACGGCCAGCCGGCGCCCAGGATCATGCACAGGTCGATGTCCTGCGCCTCGGCGACCACGCCCTCGTCCAGCATGAGGCGGATCTCCTCGGCCAGGGCCTCCAGCGCGCGCGCCTTGACCTCTTCACCGGTCAGCGGCTTGTCGCCGAACTGCCACAGCGCCTGCACCTCGGGGTCGACGGTCTGCTTGCCCGTCGAGTCCCACTGCCACACCGCGTTCTTGCCCGCCGCCACGAACGCCTTCATGTTCTCCGACACGCCGAAGCGGTCCGGGAACGCGCGGTTCATGGTCTCGGCCACGTGCAGCGCCACCGGGGCGCCGACGAGCTGGAGCAGGATCAGCGGGGACATCGGCAGGCCCAGCGACTCGGTCGCCTTGTCCGCCACCTCGAACGGCGTGCCCTCGTCGATGGACTTCACGACCTCGCCCATGAACCGGGTCAGCAGCCGGTTCACCACGAACGCGGGCGCGTCCTTGACCAGCACGGACGACTTCTTCAGCTGCTTGCCCACGGCGAACGCGGTGGCCAGCGTGGCGTCGTCGGTCTGCGCCGCGCGCACGATCTCCAGCAGCGGCATGACCGCGACCGGGTTGAAGAAGTGGAAGCCCACGACCCGCTCGGGGTGCTTGAGGCCCGCCGCCATGTCCGTGATGGACAGCGACGACGTGTTGGTGGCCAGCACCGCCTCCGCCGACACGTGCTCCTCGACCTCGGCGAACACCTTCTGCTTGACGCCCAGGTCCTCGAACACGGCCTCGATCACGAAGTCCGCGTCGGCGAACGCGGCCTTGTCCAGCGAACCGGACACCAGCGCCTTGAGGCGGTTGGCCTTGTCCTGCGACACGCGGCCCTTGCCGAGCAGCTTGTCGATCTCGCCGTGGACGTAGCCGACGCCCTTGTCCACGCGCGCCTGGTCGATGTCGGTCAGCACGACCGGCACCTCCAGCCGCCGCGCGAACAGCAGCGCCATCTGCGAGGCCATCAGACCGGCACCCACGATGCCGACCTTGGTGACCTTGCGGGCCAGGGACTTGTCCGGCGCGCCGGCGGGCTTCTTGGCCCGCTTCTGCACCAGGTTGAACGAGTACAGGCCCGCGCGCAGCTCGTCGCTCATCACGACGTCGGCCAGCGCCTCGGTCTCGGCCGCGTAGCCCGCGTCCAAGTCGTTGGAGCGGGCCAGCTCCAGCAGCTCCAGGGCCTTCAGGGCGCCGGGAGCGGCGCCCTTGGTCTTGCCGTCGACGATCGCGCGGGCGCGGGCCACGGCCGCGTCCCAGGCCTCGCCGCGGTCGATCTCGCGGCGCGCGGGCACGACCTCGCCGGTCACGACCTTCGCCAGCCACAGCAGCGACTGCTCGATGTAGTCGGCCGACTCGAACAGCACGTCCGCGATGCCCAGGTCCAGCGCCTGCTTGGGGTTGAGCATCTTGTTCTGGTTCAGCGCGTTCTCGAAGATCACGGTGACCGCGTCGTGCGCGCCGATCAGGTTCGGCAGCAGCTGCGTGCCGCCCCAGCCCGGGAACAGGCCCAGGAACACCTCGGGCAGCGCGATGGCCGCCGCGTTGGCCGCCAGCGTCCGGTAGTGGCACGACAGCGCCAGCTCCAGGCCGCCGCCCATGACCGCGCCGTTGACGAAGGCGAAGGTCGGGACGGTCGACTCGGTGAACTTGCGGAACACGTCGTGGCCGAGCTTGCCGATGGTCAGCGCCTGCTCGCGGGCCGACGCGCCCTCCACGGCGGTCAGGTCCGCGCCCACGGCGAAGATGAACGGCTTGCCGGTCACCGCGATGGCCACCGGCGACGCCGCCGCGGCCTCGTCGAACGCCGCGCTCAGGCTCACCAGCGACTGCGGGCCGAACGTCGACGGCCGGGTGTGGTCGTGGCCGTTGTCCAGCGTGATCAGCGCGACCGGGCCGGCCAGGCCGGGCACGGACACGAGCCGGGTCTTGGCGTGGGTGACGACCTCGTCGGGGAAGAGGGCCTTGGCCTCGTCTGCGGTCAACGTGGTCACTTGGCGTCTCCGTTCCGCTGCGTGGAATCCCATTGGGGGTTCTCCCAGATGACAGTCCCGCCCATGCCGATGCCGATGCACATGGTGGTGATGCCGTAGCGCACGTCCGGCCGCTCCGCGAACTGCCGGGACAGCTGGGTCATCAGGCGCACGCCCGAGGACGCCAGCGGGTGGCCGGTGGCGATCGCGCCGCCCCACTGGTTGACCCGCGGGTCGTCGTCGGCGATGCCGAAGTGGTCGAGGAAGGCGAGCACCTGCACGGCGAACGCCTCGTTGATCTCGAACAGGCCGATGTCCTCGATGGTCAGGCCCGCGCGCTTGAGGGCCTTCTCCGTCGCCGGCACCGGGCCGACGCCCATGACCTCGGGCTCGACGCCCAGGAACGAGTAGCCGACCAGGCGCATGCCGATCGGCAGGCCCAGCTCCTGAGCGGTCTCCTCGTCGGCCAGGATGCAGCCGGTCGCGCCGTCGTTCAGGCCCGCCGCGTTGCCCGCGGTGACCCGGCCGTGCGGGCGGAACGGCGTCTTGAGCTTCGCCAGGTCCTCGACCGTGGTGCCCGGCCGCGGCGGCTCGTCGGCGGTGGCCAGGCCCCAGCCGTGCTCGGCGGAGCGCGTGGCGACCGGCACCAGCTCGGGGCCGATCTTGCCGTTCTTCAGCGCGTCGGCGTACTTGGCCTGGGAGGCCGCGGCGTACGCGTCGGTGCGCTCCTTGGTGATCGCCGGGAACCGGTCGTGCAGGTTCTCCGCCGTGTTGCCCATGACCAGCGCGGACGGGTCGACCAGCTTGTCGGCCAGGAACCGCGGGTTGGGGTCGACGCCCTCACCCATCGGGTGCCGGCCCATGTGCTCGACACCGCCCGCGATCACCACGTCGTACGCGCCGAACGCGATGCCGCTGGCGGCGGTCGTCACGGCCGTCATGGCGCCCGCGCACATGCGGTCGACGGCGTAACCCGGCACCGACTTGGGCAGGCCCGCGAGCAGCGCCGCGGTCCGGCCGATGGTCAGGCCCTGGTCGCCGATCTGGGTCGTGGCCGCGATGGCGACCTCGTCCACCCGCTCCGGCGGCAGCTCGGGGTTGCGGCGCAGCAGCTCGCGGATCACCTTGACCACCAGGTCGTCGGCACGGGTCTCCGCGAAGATTCCCTTGGGGCCGGCCTTGCCGAACGGCGTCCGCACACCGTCCACGAAGACCACGTTTCGAACGCGTGCCGGCGCTACTGGTGCGGCCACGGCGTCTCCTCCACTTGTGGTGACGTTCTTCCCGCCGATCGGGCGGGGCGCGACTCCTACCGATCGGTAACCCCAACTCTAGACCCTGTTACTCGCCGGTAACCACTGTGGTCGCCCTGTCGGGTGTGTCACAGAACGCCCGGATGACCAGGAAGAGGGCGAACCCGATCGGCGACAGGATGATCGTGAAGACCAACAGCGGTCCCATGAGCAGCGGGTGCACGTCCAGCCGGCGGCCCTCCCGGTACATCCACGCGCCGATCAGCAGGTCCCAGGCGAGCACCTGCGCCCACACCGCGGAGGTGCCCCAATCGGTGTTCAGGAACGCTTTGAGCCCTTCCAGGCTCGGGCTGCTCATCGTCGCCCACAACTCGGGCAGGTGCCCGGCGACTAGGACCGTGTAGACGACCAGCAGCGGTAAGGCGATCAACGGCGAGGACGCGATCCGGTGCGTCCACCGCCACTTGGGGACGAAGACCATCAGCGCCCAGAACGGGACGGTGAGCGGGAAGGCGACGTCGAACAGGAACTGGCTCATGCGGCCACGGGCTCCTTGGGCTCGGCGGGCGTGGTGTCCTCGGTGCTGCGCAGTGCCCAGGCTGCCGCCAGGACCGTGGCGGTGACCAGGAGCAGGAATGCGGTCCACGTGGTGGCGTCGGGCCGGAACAGCGGCTGGCCGCGCAGCGCCTGCCAGGTCGTCAGGGCGGTCAGCCCCAGGTAGCTGCCGCCGGCCACCCAGACGATGCGCGTGTTGGCCCGGCGGCCGAGCAGGGCCACCAGCAGCGGCAGCACCTGGAGGGCGTGGATGCCGACGAAGTGGGGGACGCGCAGGTCCCCGCCCGCCGTGCTCCACCCGGTGGCCGGCATGTACGGGCCGCCGTCGGACACGCCCACGCTGTGCGCGCCGGCGATGCCCTCGACGCCGGACTCCTGCCGGGCCATCAGCTGGCCCAGGGCCAGGCCGATGAGCGAGATGCCCAGGCCGAGCCGGATCGCCAGGCCCGCCGGGCGGTCGGCGAAGCGGGCGAAGGCGATGACGAGGGCGATGATCGCGTGCATGACCCAGACGACGAGGATGGTGCCCGCCATGGTCAGCCAGAGGGTCTGGTCGAAGTCCGTGGCGACGTTGAAGTGGCTGCGCCGGCCGCGCAGGACCTGCCAGACGATGATGACCATCTCGAGCGTCCCGCCGACGGCCACCACGGCGCCGGCCCACCACCCGAGCTTCTTCAGGCGGGTGGCGAAGGTGAGCATCCAGGCCAGCGCGACCCCGTACATGCCCAGGGAGATGCCGAACTTGAACGGCTTGAACCAGATCGGCGAACCGGCCAGGACCCGGTCGTCCACGACCAGGCCGATCGCGCTCACCACCGTCAGCGCGGCCATCAGCAGGGCGAACATCATCAGTGGCGGGTGCCACCGGAAGAATCGGGTCATGACGGCTCCGGAAGAACGGGTAGCGGTACTTTCCACTATCGGATAGTTACACTGTCCATCCTGAGAGTCGCCTCAGCTTCGACCGGATTCGAGGACGCATGCGCATCGCGGAACTGAGCCGCCGGACCGGCGTGCCCGTGCCGACGATCAAGTACTACCTGCGGGAGGGCCTGCTCCCGGCGGGCGAGCTGACCAGCCCCAACCAGGCCCGCTACGGCGAGGTCCACCTGCACCGGCTGCGCCTGGTGCGGGCGCTGGTCGAGGTCGGCGGGCTGTCGATCGCGGCCGTGCGGGACGTCCTGGGCGCGCTGGACGACCCGGAGAAGTCCCTGCACAAGGCGATGGGGACGGTCGAGCGGGCCGTGGTCGGCACCGGGGCGTCGCCGGCGGATGAGTCGGCGCACGCGGAGGCGCGGGCGTTCGTCGAGCGGCAGGGCTGGACCTACCGCCCGCAGTCCGACGCGTTCCAGTCCCTGGTGAACGTGATCGTGACGGCCCGCGAACTCGGGCACGAGTCGTTCATCGGCCAGCTGGACGGGTATGCCCAGGCCGCTCGACCACTGGCCGAGCAGGACCTGGACTACGCGTTGAGCGCCCCGACGAAGGACGCGGCCCTGGAGATCGTCGTCCTGGGCACGGTGCTCGGCGACGCCGCGTTCGCGGTGGTCCGCCGCCTCGCCCGCCGGGAAGCCTCAGGCCGGCGCCACGACCGCGACCAGGCCGAACGGGAGCGCTGACCGTGCCCTCACTACCGGTGGAACTGCTGACCGCGGTGATCGCGGCGGTCGTCGCCCTGGCCACCACGCTGCTCGCGCAACCGCTGCGCTTCCTCGCCGACCGCGCCCTCTACCGGGGGCAGATCAGCACGCAATACCGCCAGGACCGCCTCAAGGAGATCAACGAGGTCGTGGGTGAGCACCTGGGGCCGCTGCTGGAGGCCGCCGAGGCGTTCGACCACCGGATGCACAACATGTACCGGAGGCCCGAGAGCCGCGAGTGGCTCACCCTCGACGGCGATTACGACCGGCCCTCGTACTACCTGGACACCACCGTCAGCCGCTTCCTGGCCGTGATCACGGTCGTGCGGCGGTTCGAGGTGCGCGCCCTGCACATCGACCCGCGCGTGGTGCGGCGGGACGCGTTCACCTTCGTCGCGTACGGCAAGTCGATGCGCTGGACCATGACCAACGTGGACCTGGTCGCCGGCTTGGGCTACGACCCGTCCCGCGCGGCGGACCACTTCTTCGCCGACCGGCTCCGGTCGATCGCCGACCAGGTCACCGCGGCCGGGCGGGTGGACGTGGCGGAGCTGAAGGCCTCGCTCGACCCGGACTCGGCGCCATGGGCGGTCTGGCGGTTCTTCGACGGGGTGTCGGCCAACGAGCAGCGCCTGCGTTGGGACCGGTTGGTCGCCTTCCACCTGGTGGTGATGCTCTTCCTGAGGGCGTACGGCTACCCGATGCAGCGGCCGTCGCCGAAGCAGGTCCGCGCGGTGGTGCGGAAGGTGCGCAACCCCGAGGTCGTGGCGAACCTGCGCACCTGGCTCCGACGACACGGCGTCGACCGCTCCGCCACCCGGCTCCTGCGCCACCCCGGGGGCACCCCGCGCGCCTGACCGGACCCGCGAACCGGGCTGACCCCGGGGGCACCCCGCGCGCCTGACCGGACCCGCGAACCGGGCTGACCCCGGGGGGCCGGCCTCGGCGGACTCGCGGAATTGTCGGTGGGTGGTGGGATGATCGACTCGGGGGCCGGAGGCCACCCGCCCGCGAGCCCCACGTCCGGGACTCGCGAGCGCACGGCTCAGGCGGGCTTCGTGCGCAACGCCTCCGCCAGCGCCTCGGCGGTCAGCTCGATCTGCCAGCGACGCGCCCCGCCGTCCCGCAGCACCGCCGCCACGCCCGCCACCGAGGTGTCCTCCGGGGGCTGCCAGCACGTCCGCCGCACCAGGTCCGGCAGCAGCAGGTTCTCCACCGGCAGGGTGTTGGCGTCCGCGACGGCCGTCAGGGCCACCCGAGCGGCGGCCAGGCGGGCCGCCGCGGCCGGGTCCTTGTCCGCCCACCGGTTCGCCGGCGGCGGCCCGTCGTGCTGCTGGGCGGGGTCGGGGAGTTCGGCGCGCGGGAGGGCGGCGGCGCGCTGGAGGGCGCCCAGCCAGACCGCGACCATGCGGCGTTGCGCCCGGCCCCGGAAGACCGGCAGCGCCAGGAGCGCGGCTTCGTCGGCGGGGTTGCGGACGGCGGCCTCGACCAGGGCGCTGTCGGGGAGGACCCGGCCCGGGGCGATGTCGCGTTCACGGGCCAGCGAGTCCCGCGTCTCCCACAGCGACCGCACGGCGGCCAGCTGGCGGGGACTGCGGACCCGGTGGATGCCCGACGTCCGGCGCCACGGCTCGGACCTCGGTTTGGGCAGCGGAGCGGTGCGGGCGGCGTCGAACTCCTCCAGCGCCCACTCCAGCTTGCCCTGGCGCTTCAGCTCCTGTTCGAGCACGTCGCGCAGCTCCACGAGCAGCTCGACGTCCAGCGCCGCGTAGTTCAACCAGTCGGCCGGCAGGGGACGGCGCGACCAGTCGGCCGCGCCGTGCCCCTTTTCCAGCCTGTAGCCGAGCAGTCGCTCGACGAGCGTGCCCAACGCCACCCGTTCGAAACCGGCCAGCCTGCCCGCCAGCTCGGTGTCGAACAGCGCGCTCGGACTCAGGCCGAGTTCGGCGAGGCACGGCAGGTCCTGAGACGCCGCGTGCAACACCCACTCGGTCCCGTCCAGCGCCTCGACCAGCGGATCGAGCCGACCGCCCAGGGCGATCGGGTCGACCAGCACGGTCCCGGCGCCCTTCCGGCGCAGTTGCACCAGGTAGGCACGTTGCGAGTAGCGGTAGCCCGAGGCTCGCTCGGTGTCCACAGCGACCGGACCCGATGCTCCGGCGAGCGCGTCAGCGGCACGCCGGAGCGCCTGGGCGTCGGCCACCACCGGCGGAACCCCATCAGCGGGTTCCGTCAGCGGGACCGGCTCAGCCCCGGTTGGGTCGGTCGGCTCGTCGGAGGGTACGTCCACGGCGGAAGACCCTACGACGAACGCACCACTCGCGGGTGTGTTCGGCCCGTTCAGCGTGGCGACCCGGTCAGCGGATCACGCCGGCACGCATGGCCAGCGCGACCATCTGGGCCCGGTCCCCGGTGCCCAGCTTGCGCCCGATCCGCGACAGGTGGCTCTTCACCGTCAGCGCGGAAAGGCTGAGCGCTTCGCCGATCTCCTTGTTGCTCTGGCCATCGGCGACCAGCTGGAGGACCTCGACCTCACGCGCGGACAGCTCCCGCGGCGTGTTGTCGGTGCCCGGCACCCGGGTGCCCGCCGCGAGGACGGGCGCGACGCTCGGATCCGCGTAGACGCCGCCGTCGAGGACCCTGCGCACCCCGTCGGTGACCACCATCGGCGAGGCGGACTTCAGGAGGTACGCCTGGGCGCCCGCCTGGAAGGCCGACCTGACCGCGTAGGGGTCGTCGGAGGACGCGAGGACCACGATGCGGGGCCAGCCCTGGGCACGGAGTTCCGTGACCAGGTCGATGCCGGTGCCATCCGGCAGACCCAGATCGAGGATCGCGAGATCGCACGGTCCGGTTGCGAGTGCCCGCGCCCGAGCCTCCGCGACCGAAGCCGCCTCATGCACAGTCCCGGCTCCCATCTGGGTCAACCGGGCGCTTATCGCCTCCCTCAGCAGTGGGTGGTCGTCGACCACCAGCACTGAAAAAAGCTCCTCCCGCGGGTGCGGGACCATGTTCGCCGGCAACGAGCCGGCTGGCGTGGTACGAACGGCCTGACCTAAGCCGACGGCAGCCACGTCACTACCTCCCTGGAGTCGGTCGTGCCCCCCGACCGGCACCGGGACTTTCGTCCAATCAGCCGCGCCACTGATCGACCGAAAGTGGTGTCGTCTGGGGCAGCGTAGCCGCCCAAGCGGGTCTACGGGACGATCAATCGGGTATCTATCCCGAACGAGTTGTCACTGATGGCCCCCGTTGTCACACGATCGGCTGACATCTGGATAGGGCGTGTAACGCGAGTCCGTCTCACGACGACAGACAGGAGTTGCCGGTGTCGAGCACCACAGGTCGAGGCCGAGCCGAGGAACTGCTGGCCCGGGTGCCGCTGGTGGACGGGCACAACGACCTGCCGTGGGCGCTGCGCGAGGTGTACGCCGTGGGGCAATTCGGTGAAAAGTCAACGCGGCCGAACGTGCGCGACTGGGCCTCCGCCACCGACCTCAGACTGCTCCAACCAGCACTCCAGACCGACTTTTTGCGGACTGGGCGGGGCCGGCTGGGCGTCCAGTTCTGGTCCGTGTGGGTCCCGTGCCGCCTCGCGGGCGATGCAGCCGTGACCGCCGTCCTGGAGCAGGTGGAGTTGGTCCACGAGCTGTGCGACCGCTATTCCGACCTCCTCGGGCTCGCCACGACCGCCGACGAGGCCGAGGCCGTGTTCGCGTCCGGCCGGCTGGCGTCCCTGATCGGGGCCGAGGGCGGGCACAGCATCAACTCGTCACTGGGCGTGCTCAGGGCCCTGCGCCGGCTGGGTGTCCGGTACATGACCCTCACGCACAACGAGAACACCCCGTGGGCGGATGCGGCCACCGACGAACCGGCGCACGGCGGGCTCACTTCGTACGGAGTCGAGGTCGTGCGCGAGATGAACCGCATCGGGATGATCGTGGACCTGTCCCACGTGGCCCCGTCGACCATGAACGCGGCCCTGGACGCTTCGAGCAGGCCGGTCCTGTTCACCCACTCGTCGTGCCGCGCGGTCGCCGACCACCCCCGCAACGTGCCCGATGACGTGCTCGAACGCCTCAAGGACAACGGCGGGGTGTGCATGGTGACCTTCGTGCCGCACTTCGTGTCCCAGCGCTTCGCCGAGTGGGACGCGCGCTTGAAGGAAGCCATGGCCGAGGCCGGTGAGAACCACAACGACCTCGACACCCGCCACCGCTTCGCGGAGACCTGGACCGAGGGCGGGCCGACCCCGCACGTGACCATCGACGACGTCGTGGCGCACGTGGAGCACGCGCGCGAGGTCGCCGGGATCGACCACATCGGCCTGGGCGGCGACTACGACGGGGTGAAGGTGCTGCCCGAGGGCCTGGAGGACGTCTCCACCTACCCGGCCCTGATCGGCGCCCTGCTGGACCGGGGGTGGAGCGAGGACGACTGCGCCAAGCTGGCCGGGGCCAACGCGCTGCGCGTGCTCAGGGAGAACGACTAGCTGTTGCGGGTCATGACGTTGGTGACGGCTGGTAGGTCCTGAGACGGGGGGACGGGTCTTTCGGCGGCGGGATGAGAAGTGCGACCCACGAATCCGCCGAGAGCCGGAGGTGGTCGTCCCCCACGACCGTCAGCGGAGCGTGGTCACGCCGACCGGGGGCAGGCCGACCGCCGTCGCCATCACGTCGTAGAAAGCGCTGCCGTGGGCAGCCAACTCGGCGTCACGGGCCGTCCAGGAGGCACGCAGTTCCAGGTCGTCGGTGCGCGCGGGACCGGCGATGTCGCCGAAGCGCGCCGAAGAGGTCTGGGTCACCGTGCCGCCCAGGGCCAGGAAGTGCGCGCCGGCCGTCTCCAGGGCCTCGACCAGCCACGACCAGCCCACCTCGGGCAGCAGCGGATCGGTGGCCAACTCCGGGTCCAGCTCCACCCGCACGTACGCGACCAGGCGGAACACCCCCGACCACGCCTCCACGCCGTCCGGGTCGTGCAGCAGCACCAGCCGGCCGGTGGACAGCTCGTCGGACGGGCCCGTCGCCTCGGCGGTCAACGCGAACGCCCAGGGTGCGAGGCGCTGCGGCGGGCGCACCTCGGTCAGCTCCAGCTCGGGTCGGGTTCGCACCGACTTGAGCGTCGCCACCGCCCGCCGGAACAGTTCGGGCTCCGCCGCCAGTCCGGTCACACCTCGGGACTGTATGCCTCCGCACGGCCTCGCGGGAGCGCGGCACGCCGGGACCGGGCAGCGTCCGGCGAGCCGCGCGTGGGAGCATTGGGATCGAGATGAGTGACAACACCACCGCACCGCTGCTCGTCGCCGCCCGCGGCGGCACACCGTCGCGGACCCCGGTCTGGTTCATGCGCCAAGCGGGGCGCTCCCTGCCCGAGTACCGCGAGGTGCGCGCCGGCACCGCGATGCTCGACGCGTGCATGGACCCCGAGCTGGTCTGCGAGATCACCCTCCAGCCGGTCCGCCGGCACGACGTGGACGGCGCGATCCTGTTCTCCGACATCGTGGTGCCGCTCAAGGCCGCCGGTGTCGACCTGGACATCGTGCCCGGTACCGGTCCGGTGGTCGCCAAGCCCGTGAGCACCCGCGACGACGTCGACCGCATCCCGATGCTGGAAGCGCACCAGGTGCAGCCGGTCGCGGACGCGGTCGGGCTGCTCAACGCCAAGCTCGGCGACGTGCCGCTGATCGGGTTCGCGGGCGCGCCCTTCACGCTCGCCTCCTACCTGGTCGAGGGCGGGCCGTCCAAGCACCACGAGCGCACCAAGGCGCTCATGCACGCCGACCCGGAGCTGTGGCACGCGCTGCTGGCCCGGATCGCCGACATCACCGCCGAGTTCCTGCGCGTGCAGGTCGAAGCGGGCGTCAAGGCCGTGCAGCTGTTCGACTCGTGGGCGGGCGCGCTGTCCGAGCGGGACTACCGGGCGTTCGTGCTGCCGCACTCCAAGCGGGTGCTGGACAGCGTGACGACCGTGCCGCGCATCCACTTCGGCGTCGGGACCTCCGAACTGCTGCCCGCCATGCGCGAGGCCGGCGCGGACGTCGTCGGCGTCGACTGGCGCACCCCGCTGGACGTGGCCGTGCGCCGGCTCCAGGAGGCCGCGCCGCACCTGCCCAAGCCGGTGGTGCAGGGCAACCTCGACCCGGCGGTGCTGTTCGCCGGGGAGGACGCCGTGCGCCGCGAGGTCGACCGGATCGTCGAAGAGGGGCGCGCCGCGGCCGGCCACATCTTCAACCTCGGTCACGGCGTGCTGCCCGACACCGACCCGGACGCGATCACCAAGGCCGTCGAGTGGGTGCACCGAGCGAGATGAGAACGCTCCACGTGGCGGTGGTCGGGGGCGGGATCTCCGGCCTGGCCGCCGCGCACCGGCTGCGCTGCCTGCTCGGACCGCGGGCCCGCATCACGGTGCTGGAGCAGGCCGACCGGCTGGGCGGGAAGCTGCGCACCGCCGAGGTGGGCGGCCGGGCGTTCGACGTGGGCGCGGAGGCGTTCCTGCACCGCCGGCCCGAGGCGCGCGAACTCGTCGCCGAGCTGGGCCTGGGTGACCAGGTCGTGCACCCGACGCGCTCCCCGTCCGCGATCCGCGCGGCGGGGGAGCTGCGGTCGATCCCGGCGCACACCCTGATGGGCGTGCCGGCGTCGGTCGAGGCGGTGCGGCAGGTGCTCAGCCCAGCCGGTCTGCGGCGGGTCGAAGCCGAGCCGACGCTGCCGCCGATCCGGTTGGACGGCGCGGACGTGTCCGTGGGGGCGCTGCTGCGCGCCCGGTTCGGTCCCGAGGTGCCGGACCGGCTCGTCGGTCCGCTGCTGGGCGGGGTCTACGCGGGGCGGGCGGACGGGCTGGGCCTGCGGGCCACGATGCCCCAGCTGGCCACCGCGCTGGACTCGGGGGTGGGCTCGCTGCTGGCCGCCGCCGCGACGACGATGCCCGCGCCGCCGCAGCCGCACGGCAAGAGCGCACCCGTGTTCGGGACCCTGGTCGGTGGGCTGTCCACTGTGGTCGAACGGCTCGTCGCGCTGGCGGCGGCCGAGGTCCGGTTGGGACTGCCGGTGCGGGCGCTGGTCCGGCGCGAGCACGACTGGCGGCTGGAGATCGGCACCCCGACCGCACCCGACGTGCTGGACGTCGACGGCGTGGTGCTGGCCGTGCCGGCGCCCGCGGCCCGCAAGCTGCTGGCCGACGTCGCCCCGGCCGCGTCGAAGGAGTACGCGAAGGTCGAGCTGGCGTCGATGGCCGTGGTCGCCCTGGCGCTGCCGCCGGGCACCGAGCTGCCCGACCGGTCCGGCACCCTGCTGGCCGAGGGGGAGCGGCGCGCCGACGGGACCTCGTTCAGCGCCAAGGCGTTCACCTACTCCAGCCGCAAGTGGGCGCACCTGGCCGGTGAGCCGGTGCTGGTGCGCGGCAGTGTCGGACGGCACGGCGACGTGGGCGTGGGCGTGTTGCAGCGCGACGACGAGGACCTGGTCGCGGCCGTGCGCGACGACCTGCGCGAGCTGACCGGCATCACGGCCACCCCGATCGACACCCTGGTCACCCGGTGGGGCGGCGGCCTGCCCCAGTACGGCGTCGGTCACCTGGACGTGGTGCGCGGCATCGAGGACGCCGTGGCCGACGTGCCCGGGCTGGCTGTGGCGGGCGCCACGCTGCACGGTGTGGGCATCCCCGCGTGCATCGCCACCGGCGACGCGGCGGCGGCACGTGTCGCGGCGCACGTCCTCGGCCGCGTCCGCTGAGTGAGAGGATTGGGGACATGGCCCGCCTGAACTACAACGAGCTGAACGACACCATCCGCTACACCATGTGGTCGGTCTTCCGCGTCGAGCCCGGCCGCCTCCCCGAGGACCGCGGCCCGGCCGCGACCGAGGCCCAGGACTACCTCGACGGCCTGGAGTCCAAGGGCGTGGTGGTGCGCGGGGTGTACGACGTGGCGGGTCTGCGCGCCGACGCCGACTTCATGATCTGGTGGCACGCCGAGGAGATCGAACAGGTCCAGGCCGCGTACACCGGCTTCCGCCGCACCGCGCTGGGCCGCGCGTCCACCCCGGTTTGGAGCCAGGTCGCGCTGCACCGGCCGGCGGAGTTCAACCGGAGCCACATCCCGGCGTTCCTGGCCGGCGAAGACCCGCGCAAGTACGTGTGCGTGTACCCGTTCGTGCGGTCCTACGAGTGGTACCTGCTGCCCGACGAGGACCGGCGGCGCATGCTGGCCGACCACGGCAAGGAAGCTCGGGACTACCCGGACGTGCGGGCGAACACCGTGGCGTCGTTCGCCTTGGGCGACTACGAGTGGATTCTGGCCTTCGAGGCGGACGAGCTGCACCGGATCGTGGACCTGATGCGGCACCTGCGTGGCACGGAGGCGCGGCGGCACGTGCGGGAGGAGATCCCCTTCTACACGGGCACCCGCGTTCCGGCCGCCGAGCTGGTCACCAACCTGCCCTGAGCAAGCGAAAGGGGCGCTCCCACGGCGGGAGCGCCCCTTCCTCGTGCCAGGGCCGTTACTTCTTGATCTTGTAGGCCCGGATCAGCGCGTGCTCGAACGTGTTGCCCTTGCTGTCCGCACCCTTCACGCGCAGCGAGGCGAACCCTTCAGCGTCCCCGTGCTGCACGAGCGCCGTCCGCCCCACGACCGGGGCCTTCGACCACGTCTTCCCGTCGTCGAACGAGACCTCGACGTCCAGCCGCGTCACCCGGCCGTTGTCCGCCCCGCCCTGCTGCTGGACCACCAGCGGCACGCGCAGGACGCGACCCGCCGGAGCCGAGCCCGACGCGTCCAGCTTCGGGGTGAAGCGGACCACGGTCAGCGGCAGCGGCTTGAAGTCCTCGCCGGCCACCGTGTCGGACTTGAAGGTCCACGCGCCGCTCACCGACGTGCTGAACTCGGAGATGCCCGGGGCCCGATCGGCTTCCGTCTCCACCTTGAAGGTGGCCTTGCCCGCCGGCACGCCCCGGAAGTAGCCGTTGCCCGGGTACTCCGTCTCGCCGACCTTCACGCCTTCCCGGTACAGGGTGGTGCGGGCCTTGCCGACGTTGGAGTCGCCGGTGTTGCCGTGGCCGTCGCTCCAGAACGGCAGGCCGAACCCGATGTCGTCGCCCTGGCGGGCCAGGTGCAGCGCCTCCGGGGCGGCGATCGACGGGCCGAAGACCGGGAACAGGAAGCTCTGGTCGTACTCGCGGCCCT
Organism: Actinosynnema sp. CA-248983; assembly: GCA_050954585.1. GTDB lineage: Bacteria > Actinomycetota > Actinomycetes > Mycobacteriales > Pseudonocardiaceae > Actinosynnema. The sequence continues at coordinate 2,143,610 of CP191863.1, forward strand.
TCCGGTAGTCCCGGGTCGGGGTGCTCAGGATGGCGTCGAAGTAGCCGTCCGGCCCGAACTGGACGAACGCCCACCTCCAGCCCACGCCGTCGGCGCTGACGTAGTCGACCGCCTCGCCGGGCGCGGTCACCTCGGACAGGGCCGCCCAGCTCCCGCTGCCGCCGGGGATGACGGCGTTGCCCGCGTAGCCGTACGTCCGGTCGGCCGGGCCGGTGCCGAAGTGGCCCTTGACCTTGGCCAGCTCCTTGAGCTGCGGCGCGCGGACGAAGCCGGTCGGGACCTTGCCCGCCTCCGCCCAGGCGAGGCGGTAGGTGACGGCCGCCTTGCCCTGCGGGACGCCCTTGGCCTGGCTGCCGACGGACACCTTCAGCTCCTCGGCCGGCAGTTCCGGGCCGAGGTGGGCCACCGACACCGAGTCGCCGAAGCCGCCGAGGAAGGCGAAGCTGAAGCCGTACCGGCGCTCCTCGAAGGTCCGGGTGATGCTGATGTCGCCGATCAGCTCCTCGGCCGCCGGGTCCGGCGCGGTGATCCGCACCGGCTTGGTGGTGCGGGCGTCCACGACGATCTCGGCCGGGCCGGAGACGGTGAGCTTGGACTGCGGCAGGAGCGCGATCTTCTCCTTGTCCGTGAAAACGTCGTTGAACGCGAAGTACTCGCCCTTGGGCAGCCGCACCTTCGCCACGCCGTCCACGTTGCGGGGCAGCGCGAACGCGTTGTTGCTCAGGCCCACCATCAGCGAACTGGCGTCCACGGCGGGCTTGCCGTTGGCGTCGGTGTACTTGAGCGTCACGTCGTAGCTCTCGACCTCGCGGTTCACGCCGATCGGGGTGCGCTGGCCGTTGGAGGCCACGACCGCGCCGGAGTACGCGCCGTCGACGGTGCCGATCCGGGTGTCGGAGGTGACCGACACCGTGGCGGTGCCGCCGGCCGGGACGGTGACCTTGTCGGCGCTCAACGTGAACAGGCCTGCGGGCGCGGGCTTGCCGTCCGGGCCCTTGGCGTCGAGCGTCAGGTCCAGGGTGACCGGCTCCGTGCCGCCGTTGCGGTAGGTCAGCTCCTTGGTGACCGGCTTGTCGTCGTCGTGCGGCCACAGCTGGAGGCCGAAGCCGAGGCTCACCGGGTCCGTGGTGACGGTGTTGGTGATGGCCTTGGTCAGGTCCACCCGGCCCGAGCCCTGGTCGAACGCGGTCAGGTCCGGGTTGTGCTTGGCCGACGCGGTGAGCGCTGCCTTGAGCTGCGCGCCGGTCCAGTCCGGGTGCTGCTGGGCGAGCAGCGCCGCCGCGCCCGCGACGTGCGGGGTGGCCATGGACGTGCCGGACAGGGCGACGTGGGTCGGGTCGACCGGGGTGCCGATCTGGCCCGCCGACGACTTGGCGGCCACGATGTCCACGCCCGGCGCGGTGATGTCGGGCTTGACCGCGGCGTCGCCGACGCGGGGGCCGCGGCTGGAGAACGGGGCGATCGTGTCGTCGCGGTCGACCGCGCCCACGGTGAGGGCGGCGTCCGCGCTGCCCGGCGAGCCGACCGTCTCGGGACCGCCGGAGTTGCCCGCGGCGATCACGAACAGGGTGCCCTTCTCGGCGGACAGCCGGTTGACGGCCTCCTCCAGCGGGTCGATCTCGGGCGTGTCACCGCCGCCCAGGCTCAGGTTGACCACATCCGCGCCCTCGTCGGCGGCCCACTGCATGCCGTCGAGGATCCAGGACTCGGCGCAGCCGTAGCGCACGCACACCTTGCCGTCGAGCAGCTGCGCGTCCGGCGCGACGCCGCGGTACTTGGCGTCCTTGCTCGCGATGGTGGCGGCGACGTGCGTGCCGTGGCCGACGCCGTCGGTGGCGTCGGGGTCGTCGGTGAAGTTGCGCTCGGCGACCTCCTGGCCGGCCAGGTCGGCGTGCTTCTCGTCGACGCCGGTGTCCAGGACGGCGACCTTGACGCCCTTGCCGGTGAACCCGGCCTGCCACGCGGCGGGCGCGCCGATCTGCGCGGTGCTGCGGTCCAGCACCGGCTGGCGCAGGCCGTCGAGCCAGATCTTGCCCACGTTCGGGTCGTCGACCAGCGACCGGAACGCGGTCGTGGCCTCGGCCTTCGCGGCGCGGGCGGCGACGGCGCCCACGGCCGGCAGGTCCCGGGTGACCTGGACGCCCGAGGCGGCGCGCACGGTGCCCGGGTTGCCGGTGACGATCAGCGGGACGTGGTCGCGGTGGGCGTCGTCGTAGCCGGCCTCGATCAGGCCGGTGACGTCGAACAGCCGCAGGTCGAGCTTGCCCTCGGCGATCGGGCGCAGCACGTCGCGCGGCACGACGTGCAGCCGGCCGTCCTTCTCGAACGTCTGGAACGCGACGTTCTCCCGGCCCGGCCCCTTCGCCAGCGCGCCGACGCGGTCGCCGTTGAGCACGACGCGGTCGCCGGTGACGAGGGTGACGGACTTGGGCTCCCCATGAACGGTGTCGCGGCCCTCCGGGGCGGGTGCGGCGCCTGCCACTCCCGTGCTCCCGGCCACCAGGCCAATCGACAGCGCGGCGGCTCCCCACGAAACGCCACGCCTTCCGGATCTCAACACAGATACCTCCCGAATCTGGTTGCTGCGCGCCTGTGGACGCGCGTCGGGAGGCACACCTGACCAGCGGTGGCGGCGATGACCGAATGGTGATGAAACCCCCCAACATCATCGACGCTATCCACCCTTGCGGGTGAGATCAGCGTCTCATTGAGGGACATGCCGTCACCCGATCAGGTTAGAGACCGGTTACGGGCTGTGGCGTTATTGCTCGCGCACCGATCCGTCGGGAGCAACCGCGACAGTCGCCTGGGGGCCGCCCGTTCCGCAGCCCGGACCGTTGGGCTCGACCATCTTCGGCGTAACGGTGATCTGCCGGTCGACCACCGCCGCACCCGCCTTGTCGGCGAGCTTGAGCGTGACCGTGACGGGCTTGGCGGGCAGGTCGGGCACCGGCACGTAGGCGTGCTTGCCGCCGGTCGGGACGGCGCTCGCGCCGCACACGCTGTCCGGTGAGCCGCCAGTGCAGGTCTCGCCGACGGTCTTGGACGACGGCGTGAGGTGCAGTTCGGGCGTGACGCACTTGCCGTCCCAGCACACCTCGATGGCGCCGGTCTCCACCGTGGTCAGCTCGACGTCCACGCCGAGCCCCACCAGGGCGCCGATCGCGGTGCACTGGCGGCCCGCGCCGACGTTCCCGCAGGCGGCGGTGAGCAACAGGACGCCAAGCACGACGAGTCTCCGCATGGTCCTGGGACGGAACGAAGGCATGATCAGGTTGCGCGCCGCCACCAACGCCTCTGCCGCGGCGCGGCCAGTTCCCCTTGCGCCACCGCCCATTCGGCGAACGCGGCGGCGTCCTCCCGGTACCGGCTGCCCGCCTGGCGGGGGTGGGCGCGGGCGTAGGTGTCGAACAGCGGCCGGAACTTCTCGCCCAGCGCGTCGGCCACGTCGGGGCGCACCATCGCCACGATCCCGCGCCGCTTGTTCAGCAGCGCCCGGGACTCGACGCGCAGCCGTTCCGGGTCGAACCCGGGTGGCGGCGCGCCGTCGCCCAGCAGCGCCCGCAACAGCTCGGCCTGTTGCGCCGCCAGCCTTTCCCGCTGCGGCTGGGTCACGCCAGCACCGCCCGGATCGCGGCCAGCTCACCCGCCAGCTCGGCGTCCGACGGGTAGTCGTCGTCCCGCTCCAGCAGCACGCCCGGCGGGTCGACCCGTTCCTTGAGCTGCCGCAGCACGTCCAGCACTTCCGGCAGCACGGCATGCGCGTGGGTGTCGTGGTAGACGCCCTGGTGCTCCCGACCGCCCGCCACGTGCACGTAAGCCAAGCGCTCCAACGGGATCTCATCGAGGAAGCGGCCCACGTCGGTGCCCAGGTTGCGGGCGTTCGCGTAGAGGTTGGCCACGTCCACGAGCAGCAGGCAGTCGGTGCGCTCGACCAGTTCGGCCAGGAACCGGCCCTCGGACAGCTCGGCGTCGGGCCACTCCAGCAGGGCGGCCACGTTCTCCAGCGCCAGCGGGACCGGTAGGTCGGCCTGCGCGGCCTTGACGTTGGCCACCAGCACGTCCAGCGCCTCGCGGGTGCGCGGCACGGGCATGAGGTGCCCGGAGTCCAACCCGCCCGCGCGCACGAAGCACACGTGGTCGCTGACGAACGGGGCGTCCAGCGCCTCCGCCAGCGCCCCCAGGTGCGCCACGCGGTGCGCGTCAACGGGGTCCGCGCCGCCCAGGCTCAGCGAGACGGCGTGCGGCAGCACCGGCACGCCGCGCCCGCGCAGCACCCGCACCGACTCGGGCAGCCGGTCCGCGTGCAGGTTCTCCGCGACCACCTCGACGAAGTCGACGTCGAGCTGCTCGACGGTCAGGTCGATCTCGGGTCGCCACCCGATGCCGACACCCAGCCCTGCCACCACCCACCCACTCTCCCCCACGCTCAGTCCCCGCCACCACCACCGCAACCCCCGCCACCGCACGACGACCCGCTGTCGGAGGAGGACGACGACGACCCGGTGTCCGAAGACGACCTGCCGCAACTGCTGCTCGAGCAACTCCCGCACCCGCTGCCGCACGAAGCGCTGCCGCTGGACCCGTCGGCCTTGCGCCGCCGCCGCAGCGTGGCCGCCGCGACCGGGTCGATGCCCAGGACCTGCCACACGAACTGCTTGCCCACCTTGCCCAGCAGCCCGTAGGAGGCCACCAGCGGCACTGCCTCCGACGTCACCACCCCGACGCCCAGCCGCCGCACCGTCGACCGCCCGGCCCGGGTCAGCGGGCGCACGTAAGGGGACGTCACCGCCATCGCGACGATCAGGCCGACGAACCCCGAGGCCACCGTCCCCACCGTCAGGTCGCCGAAGGCCGACCACAGCACCAAGCCGACCCAGCCCAGGAAGAACACCCGGCGCACCCACCGCATCGCGCGCACCGAACCGGCCGAGCGCACGTACCCGCCCTCGATCAGGTTCTGGCGCAACGACTGCGCCTCGGCGCTGCGCGCCCCGGCCGTGACCAGGTCACCCAGCGGGCGCGGCACGGACCGCAGCACGAAGGTCTGCAACGGCGTCCACGACCGCGGCGGCAACCCCTGCACGGCGCTCACCAGCCCGTTGCGGGCGATGCGCAGGGCGCCTGCCTCCACCAGGGACACCACGGCCACCTCGGTGGCGCGCCCCGGCCCACCGGCGAGGAAAGCCTGCTGCTCGGGCCACAGCTCAGCCGAAACTCCCGAAGTCGACGTCCACGAAGTCGCCACCGTCATCCTCCAACCACTGCGAGGCCAACCAGCCACCCGCCAGCCAGCCGCCCGCGACCAGCAAGCCGTTGCGCTGACGCCAGCGCCTCGGCTCGACGACCACGACCCGCTGCCTCCGTCGGGGGATCGGTGCATCCGACGTCTCGGCGGACCTGATCGGTTCCGCCTGCTCGCCGTCGAAAACCGCTGTTTGCGCCCGTGCCGACCCCTTGTGCGGCACGGGCGCGACAGCCGTGCGGACCAGGCCGTAGCGGGCGGTCACCTCGGCCGGGTCGACCGGCGCGAGACCCGCGGTGGCCTCCTCGAACGCCCGCGCGCCCGACCTGGTCAGCACGGGCGGCGGACCCAGCAGCAGTGCGAAGGCCGCCACGGCGGTGACCGACAGCGCGGTCGCGGTCACCCAGCCGCCCGGCGCCACCAGGGCGCCGACGACACCCAGCACCACCAGTGGCAGGACCGCGAGCACGGCCCGCCACAGCCGCCGCCGCGGCGCCACCAGCAGCCCGGCGGCGACCAGGCCGTGACCCAGCTTGCGCGCCGGCGGGCTGGTGGCCGCGGCGGCGACCAGTTCGTCCAGGTCCCGCGGCTGGTCCAACCAGGCCAGCAGGACCCCTTGCAACTCCGAGACCGGACCGGGTTCCTGCCCCGGCACGGCGGCGACGGCGTACCCGGCGGCCTTCGCCCGGTTGTCCGCCACCAGCCCGGCCACCGCCACCTCCGCCGCCCGCACCGGGCCGCCACCGAGGTAGCCGATCTCCTCGAAGGTCAGCGGCCGGGTCGGCGGCGACCCGGTGACCCGCTTGAGCAGGAGGCCGAACAGGAACGCCGCCACGAGCGCCGGGCCGTACCACCACAGGAAACCCATGCCGCCCAGCCTAGGAGCCGCCACCACCACCGCAGCCGCCTCCGCCGCAACTGCTCCCACTCCCACCGCCGTCGTACCCACCGCCCGACGCGCCGTAGTACCCGCCCGCCGCGCCACCGTGGAAGCTCGCGGCCCGCCCCATCCCGAACAGCGCCCCGCCGCGCGTCCCGTGCGACCAGCGGCTGGAACGCCGGCTCGGCTTACCGCTCGTCAGCGCGGCGTAGCGCTGGCCGGCGGCGGCGAGCGGCGAGTCCGGGTGGTGGGCGAACCCGTCGAGGGCGACCAGCCCGGCGGCACCCGCCGAGCTGATCACCCCCGAACCCCCGGTGCCCTCGCCTGCGCGAGCCCTGGCCACCGCGCGGGAACCCCGGGCGGTGCGCTTGAAGCCGTCGACCCGCAGCAGCAGGCCGACGAGGATGCCGGTGAGCACGAGCTGGAGCGTCAACCAGCCAACAGGCGCGCCGATCAGCAGCCCGTTCACCCACCGCACCGCGCCGACGCCCATGAGCAGCAGCAACGGGACCACACCGAACCGGTGGTGGCGCTTGAGCACCTCCGGCGCCAGCAGGTAACCCTGGCCGGCCAGCAGGCGCCCGAACCCCCTCGGTGCGTCCTGCTCGGAGACAGCCGTGAACAGCAGCGACAACGTCCGGTGCCGGTATCGCGCGGCGTCGGAGAGCACGGCCTGGTCGACGGTGTCGTCCGCGACCGGCTCACCCACAACCCGCACCGCGCCGTCGCGCGCCGGGCGCAACTTGCCGGACTCGATCAACACGGCCACCGACGTCTCGACCACGCGGCGCGGTCCGCCGGTCAGGTAGGCGATGTCGTAGAGGCTGAGCGCGCCTGCGGGGGCGCTGTGGCGCTTCCCCCGCAGGCGCACTCGGACGACGATCGCGAAGGCCAGCGACGCGGCCAGCGCGATCCAGTACAGCTCAAGGAATTCCGGGCCTGACAGTCCCCACGGTCGCTCCACGGTCCACCCCCTGTGGGCCTCGGCGGACTGGTGGTCCGCCGACACTGGAGTGGCAATCGTGTGCTCCAGGCCACACCCCGGCAAGGGTGCTTGAGCAAGCCTTAGGGTTGCCCTGGGCAAGCCTTAGGGTTGCTGTTCCCGCACGTCAGGACGACGAAGCGCCGTCCACGCCGCCGGAGCCCTCGCCGTCGGTGCCCTTGAGAACGCGCATGTTTCCTCCCAGGTTGGAAATCGACATCGTTCGGAGTAACGCCATCAGTCTGCTTGACCAGTCGGCGCTTCGACCAGACGCAAGCTGATCGAGTTGATGCAGTAGCGCTGGTCGGTCGGCGTCGCATAGCCCTCACCCTCGAAAACGTGCCCGAGGTGGCTGTGGCATGTGGCGCAGAGCACTTCCGTGCGGACCATCCCGTAGGCCCGGTCCTCGCGCAGGATCACCGAGTCCGCCGCGAGCGGCGAGAAGAACGAGGGCCAGCCGCAGTGCGAGTCGAACTTCGTGTCGCTGCGGAACAACTCGGCGCCGCACGCGCGGCAGGAGTAGACGCCCTCGGTCTTGGTGTCGGTGTACTCCCCGGTCCAGGCGGGCTCGGTCCCCGCCTCGCGCAGCACCGCGTACTCCTTGGCGGTCAGGATCTCCCGCCACTCCAGGTCGGAGTGGACCACCTTCGGGGTGGCGCCGACGACAGGTTCCATACCTCCACGTTAATCGAAGAACGTGGACACGATCTCGCCCAAGCCGAACCACACGCTCACCGCGACCCCGAGCAGGATGAGCAACACCACGACCACCGCCGACAACCTGCGCAAACCCCCGGCCCGGTTGGCCGAGTCGGCGAAGTTCTCCACCCCCGCGAGGTACCCCTCGACGGTGAAGGCGGGCTGCTCGCGGCGCATGTTCTTCAGGTGCTCGGCGAACGCCTTGGTCTCGGGGTCGTCGGGGTCGAGGCCGATCAGCTCGTCGTCGAGGGGACGCGGCTCGTCACCGATCCCGTTCGGCCGTTCGTCGGGGAAGTCTGCGGCGCGGGAACTGCCCATGGCAGCCAGCGTAATAGCGACCTCAACCACCCACCCAGCCCACGAACCCCGCCGCGATCACCGGCCGTGGCCACTCGCCGGCAGGCCGGCGACCGGCGGCGGCGGAGCCGGCGCAACCGGCCCGCCCGAGCGGTGCAGCCGCCGTGCCGACCAGCCAGTCCGCCTCGCCGGCGGGCTGACCACCGATGGGGGAGGGACGAGCATCGCGCGAAAAGCTCCTGCCCAGCCAGTCAGACCAGCGCGGGGGAGGGGCGAACCGCGCCCACCGCACGCCCATGCCCCAGAACCGGAACAGTGGCCAGGTCCTCCGGAGCCTCAACCCCCAACTTCCGCAACGCCGCAACCATCACAACCGCCCGCGCCCGACTCGACCCGTCCGCGATCTTGCAGGCCACCGCCTCGCCAGTAGGCAGCGCAATCGCGTACACCCCTTCCGCCCCGTCCTTGGCCACCGCCCCCGGAATCGCCCGCATCAGCTTCGTGACGTCGCGATCCGTCCCGCCCACCCACTCCGGATAACCACTCATAGCCGCCGCGATCCGGCGTTCAGCCGGCTCCTCCGACGTAGTGATCCGAGCGAACGCCCGCGCCAGACCCACCAAGCTGATGCCGAACAACGGCGCGCCGCACCCGTCGACACCCTCCGCCCCGATCCGCTCCCCGGCCAACTCCTCCAACGTCTCCCGGATGGCCACCTGCAACGGGTGCTCAGAATCCAAATAGCTCCGGGTCGGCCAGTCGTTGTGCACACAAGTGGCGAGCATCGCGGCGTGCTTGCCCGAGCAGTTCATGTACTTCGGCGCCTTGCCGCGCCCGGCCCGCAGGTGGGCGCGCAGCGCGGCCTCGCCGATGGGCAGGTCAGGCGTGCACTGGAGGTCCGCCTCGGTCAGCCCCGCCCCCGCCAGAATGCGCTGCACGCCCTCGACGTGAAAATCCTCGCCGGAGTGGCTGGCGCACGCCAAAGCCAGCAGCTCGCTGGCCAAGTCCAAACCCTGCCGCAGCATCGCCAAAGCCTGGATCGGCTTGTTCGACGACCGGGGGTACGTAACGTCGTCCGGCCGCCCGACCCGCAGGGCCGCGTCCCCTGAACGGTTCAACGCGACGACCGAGCCGTGGTGCACGGACTCCAGGAAGTCGCCCCGCCACACCTCTGCCACCAGCTCGTGCGCCATGAAACGCCTCCCAGACCGACAAACTGCCAACTGTCGACAGTTAACACCCACTGCGCGATCTGTGCTAGGGAGACGTTCGTGACACTTCCCGTCCACCACAGCCTCGCCGGACAGGCCGTGGACGCGCTGCGCGAACTGGTGCTGACCGGCGAGATCCCGCCCGGCGCCCGGGTCAACGAAGTGGAGATCGCCGGCCGCCTGGGCATCAGTCGCGGCCCCCTGCGCGAGGCGATCCGCCAACTGGCCTCGGAGAACCTGCTGGTCCTGGTGGCCCACCGGGGCGCGCACGTCCCCGAAGCGACCCGCGAGGACGTAAGAGCCCTGTTCGAACTGCGCACGGCGCTGGAGTGCGCCGCCGCCGAACTGGCCGCGTCCCGCCGCACCGACGCCGACGTGGTCCGCCTGCGCGAGGTCTGCGCCGAGTCCCGTCGCAGCTACCAGGCCGGTAAACGCTTCCCCTACCGCCTGGACCTGGCCTTCCACCAGGCCCTGCTGGACGCCGCCCGCTCACCGCACATCGCCGAGCAGGTCAGGCTGGTCCAGCAACGTGTCGTCCTGCTCCGCAGCGGCCTCAAGGACGACCCGCCGCACCAGCACGCCTCCCTGGACGACCACGACGCCCTGGTGGATGCCGTGGCCGCCGGCGACCCGTACCGGGCGAGCCTCACGATGCGCAAACACCTCGCCCGCGTCTGCGCGCAAATGCTCGCCGAGAACTGACAATCGCGGGTGGCCGCCCATTTGCGGTTTACCGCCCGTGTGCTGTTCTTTCGGTGGGTGACAATAAATCGGGTGAACATTCCGCACTCGCCTTTCGCGGTGCCGTCCGAACGACTCCACTGGTCGACGCAGTACACCACCCGACCACGAGAGGACCGCACATGCTCATCTTCCGCAAGATCGTCACCGCCACGGCAGTCGTCGCCGCCGCACTGCTCGTACTCGCCGGTACGAGCGCCGCGGAGCCCACCCCGACCGACACCAAGGCCGTCAAGTGCGAGGCCAAGAACCACCCGACCCAGAAGATCGACAAGAACGTCTGGCAGCCCGGCGCGCCGACGAAACGCCTTCCACAGGGCACCAATGCCGGGAAGATGGACGCGGGGAAGAACTATTTCTACTGCCAACGGAATTGGGGCGACAAGTTCCGCGTGACGGTCGGCAACTGGACCAACACGTGGTGGGCGCTCACCGATGACGACAGCGGGAACAAGAACGTCTGGCTCAACGTCGTCTACATCTCCGGCGGCAACAACAACCAGCCGGTATCCCGTCTCCCACAACACGGGTGACCCAGCGATCCGGACGGGTCTTCCCACGAAGACCCGTCCGGTGCGCCGACTCAGCCCAGCGTCCCGGTGACCTTCGCGTGCCCCTTCAACAGGTTGCGGGCGATGGTCCGGCGCTGGATCTCGTCCGTGCCCTCGTAGATGCGCAGCAGCCGCAACTCCCGGTACCACCGCTCGATCGGCAGCTCCCGCGTGTACCCCATGCCGCCGTGGATCTGGAGCACCCGGTCCACGATCTCGTTGGCCTTGATCCCGCCGTACAGCTTCGCGATCGACTGCGCCTGCCGCGAGTCCGCGCCCTGGTCCACCAGCCACGCCGCGTGCAGCACCAGCCAGCGCAGCGCCTCGATCTCCACCGCCGAGTCGGCGAGCATCCACTGGATCGCCTGGTACTCCGCGATCGGCTGCCCGAACGTCACCCGGTTCTTGGCCTGCTCGACCGCCATCTCCACCAGCCGCTCGCACGACCCCAGCGCCCGCGCCGGCAGCAGGTACCGGCCCTGGCCGATCCACTGCATCGCCAGCCGGAACCCGCCGCCGACCTCACCCAGCACGTTCGATTCAGGCACCCGGACGTTGTCGAACACCAGCGCCGCCGGACCCCACTGGCCCATGGTCGGGATGGGCTCGGACTTCCACCCCATGTCCCGGTCCACCAGGAAGCACGTGACGCCGCCGTCCGCGCCCTTCTCCTTGTCCGTCACCGCGAACACCATCACGAAGTCGGCCTCGTTGCCCTGCGTGATGAACGTCTTCTCGCCGTTGATCACCCACTCCGACCCCTCCTTGCGGGCCGAGGTGCGGATGGCCTTCGCGTCCGAGCCCGCGCCCGGCTCGGTGATCGCGAAGCACGAGATGCGCTCGCCGGAGATGGTCGGCAGCAGGTAGCGCTGCTTCTGCTCGTCGTTGCCGTGGAACAGGATGTTGTCCGCGTACCCGCCGAACCGGAACGGCACGAAGCTGCGCCCCAGCTCCTGCTCGACCAGCGCGGTCATCAGCGCGCCCAGGCCCATGCCGCCGTACTCCTGCGGCGTGAGGACGCCGAAGAACCCGGCCTCCTTCGCCTTGTCCTGCAACTCCTTCAGCTCGTCCCGGCGCAGGCCCGGCTCGCCCGCCCGCTCCCGTCGCAGCACCTCCGGTTCGAGGGGCACGACCTCCTTGCGCACGAAGGTCCGCACCCAGTCGCGGATCTCCTTCTGCTCGTCGCTGAGCGTGAAGTCCATGCCCTTGCCCCTCTCGAAGTCAGACGAACGCGTTGATGCCGGTCAGCGCCCGGCCGATGAGCAACTTCTGGATCTGGGTGGTGCCCTCGTAGAGGGTGGTGACCCGGGTGTCGCGCAGGTACTTGCCGACCGGGTACTCGTCGACGTAGCCGTACCCGCCGAAGACCTGGATGGCGTTGTTGGCCACCCGCACGGCCGCCTCGCTGGCGTACAGCTTCGCCATCGACGCCTCCGTGGAGAACGGCTCGCCCCGGTCGGCGAGGTCCGCGCAGCGCCACGTGAGCAGCCGCGCCGCGTCGGTCTCCACCGCCATGTCCGCGAGCAGTTCCTGCACGAGCTGGAACCCGGCGATGGGCTTGCCGAACTGCTCGCGCTCCTTGGCGTACTTCAGCGCCGCCTCCAACGCGCCCCGCGCCGCGCCGACGCACCCCGCCGCGACCGACATCCGGCCCCGGTCGAGGGTGGACATCGCGATGCGGAACCCGGTGCCCTCGTCGCCGAGGCGGGCCTCGTCGGGGACGCGCACGCCGTCCAGGGTCAGCTCGGCGGTGGCCTGGCCGCGCATCCCGAGCTTGCCCTTGATCTCGCGGGCGGTGAAGCCGGCGGAGTCGGTGGGCACGAGGAACGCGGTGATGCCCTTCGGGCCGGGTCCGCCGGTGCGGGCGAACACCAGAGCCACGTCCGCCCACGTCCCGTTGGTGATGAAGACCTTGGTGCCGGTGATGACCCAGTCGTCGCCGTCGCGGACCGCCCGGGTGGCCAGCGAGGCGGCGTCGGAACCGGTTCCGGGCTCGGTGAGGCCGAAGCAGCCGACCAGCTCGCCCGCGCACAGGCCGGGCAACCAACGGCGCTTCTGCTTTTCCGTGCCGTGCTTGAAAATGGTTTTCCCGACCAGGCCGAGGGAGACCGAGATGATCCCGCGCACCGCCGAGTCGCCGCGCGCGACCTCCTCCAGGACCAGGCAGTACGCGAGGTGGTCGCCGCCGGAGCCGCCGTACTCCTCGTCGATGCCCAGGCCCAGGAAGCCGACCGCGCCCAGCGCGGGGACCAGGTCCCGGTCGATCGCCTCGTCCCGGTCCCAGCGGGCGGCGTGCGGGACGATGCGCTCCTCGGTGAACCGGTGGGCCAGCTCGCGCAACTGGCGATGTTCCGTGGAAATGGCCAGATCCACCCCGGTGACCTCCTGACCGAACAGTGTTAGGTTATCTAACGTAGGCGCGGACCCGAACCGAAGGCAAGAGGAGAACGATGCCGAGGAACCCGATCTTGAGTGCCTCGCGCATCCGGGCCGCCGCGCTCCACATCATCGACCGGGACGGGCTGGACGGCCTGTCGATGCGCAAGCTGGCCGCCGAGCTGGGCGTGCAGGCGGCGTCGCTGTACGGGCACGTGAGCACCAAGGACGACCTGCTGCACGAGGTGGCCAGCGAGATCCTGGAAAAGGTCGACGTGTCCGGTTTCGCCGGCGGCGACTGGCAGCACGGCCTCACCATGTGCGCCCGTTCCTACCGCGAGGCCCTGGCCCGGCACCCCAACATCGTCCCGTTCCTCGCCTACGGACCCGCGCACCGCGAGGCGTCCCTGCGGCGGCTGGACGTCGTGCACGGCGCCCTGGTCGCGGCCGGGTGGACGCGGCGGGAGGCGACCATGATCGCGGCGTCGCTGATGTACCTGGTGTTCGGGGCGGCCCTCAGCTCGTTCTCCAGCGGTTTCTCCGAGGACCAGACCGTCTACCAGGACCGCTACCCCAACCTGGACAAGGCCCACTTGCTGCCGGCCGTGGCCGCTGAACTCGACCGGGACAGCTTCGAGTTGGCCTTGGGTGCGTTCGTCACCGGGCTCGCGGCGCAGCGAGTGCACGGCTGATCCACTGCGCCAGCGCGTCGTTGTCGGCCGGTGCGACGGTGATCCAGTCCGTGCCAGTGCTCACGTAGCGGCCCCGGGCGGTGTCTATCCACGTCAGCGGCGGCAGCACTCCAGTGTCGGTGGTGATGGAGAAGTGGCCGGTGCCGGTGAAGGGGCCGGCCAACATTGTGCCCAGCGCCGTCACATCGTCACCGGCGCTCGTGCGGACTCGTTGTGTGAAGCCGGTGTTCTCCTTCGGCACCAGTGATGAGGCGGGCACCGTGACCGTCCGTCCCGGACCCGGCCGTGACCACGGCAACACACTCACCGCGGCCATGGCGGGACTCCGGTCGCGCAGGACGTCCAGCCGCACGCCGTCTTCCGCCTGCACGGCCAGGACCGCGTAGCCACCGCGCGCCGCCACGAGCGCGCGCAGCAACTCGTCCGCGACCAAGCCCATCACGGTGATCTTCAGCGCCGGGCGGGCGATCAGACGCAGTGCGTCCTCCAGGTCCGGCTCGGGTCTGCCGCGGCGGGCCAGGTTTCGGCGTTCGAGGTCGGCGTACACGGCCGACCTGATCCGGGCGCGTTCGTCCAGCGTCGTGCCGTGGTGGTCGATGTCGAGAGGGAAGGGGAAGGTGCCGGCCCGCAGGTCTTCCCAGAGGACGTCGAAGGCGGGCAGGGACAGGTGGGTGAGGGTGCTCATTCGCCGATGGTGGGTGGTGCGACGAGGCGGTTGTCGTCGAAGTACTCGTCGCTGGGGATCAGGAACTTCGCCTGGTGCTCTTGGTCTTCGTCGCCTTGCCCGTGACCCGCGCCCACTCCGCCCATCGCGCCCGGCGCGGCGCTTCGTGCGTTCGTCCCGGTCGGGCTGCCCGTCGGTCCGAAGCCCGGGTTTGGCCCGAACCCGCCCGCCCCCCGGCCCGTCCCCGGTGCACCGCCTGGCCCACCCGGTGCGCTTGGCCCGCCTGGTCCGCCGCCGGGCAAACCTCCCGCCACGCCGCCGAACCGCCCACCCGGACCTCCGCCTGCCGGTCCGCGACCCGGTCCCACGCCGGGCGGCACCTTGTGCCCGGGTGGCGTCGCTCTGACCGGTGGCACCGGCCTGGTGGGTGGGTTGGGCGGTCGCGTCCCGATCGGCGGGCGCGGCACGAGGCCGGGCGGACCGACCGGAGGCGTCACTGGCGGCGGTTGCGTCGGCGGGGGCGTGACGGTGGGCGGTGTACCGATCGATGGCGGCTGTGCCCAGGAGGTGTGCGTGGTGCCGTCCCGGGTGCCGGTGGGCACGGCGGACGCGCCGATGCGGGTGTTCGGGTCGGTCGGGCTCGTTGTGACCGGGGAAGTGTCGCTGCTCGACGTCACGGTGCCCTGGTCCTGGGTGACGGTCGGCATTTCGGCGAACGCGGGCATGGACGTCGTGGCGGCGTGCAGCGCGCCGTCACGCGACTGCATCACCTGAACGGCTTCACCTTTTGCCTCATCGGACTTCGCCCTCAGCGCCGGCATACTGGCCGCCACCGTCATGATGTGGATGACGCTGCCGCTGCGGAATGCGTCGCCCAACATCTTCTTTGCGTCATACTCGATGGGTTCGGGCATCCGCTTCTTCGCCTCGGACGCGGCGCTGGTCTGCGCGTGCATCGCGTCGCCGGTGGATGTGAAGTGCTCCCCGGTCTTGTCGCTGAACTCCCCGACCTTGGCCAACGCCGTCCGCGCGCCATCCCCGGCTCGCCCTCGCCAGCCGTCGCGAGAGCCGTCGAGGATCACCCGGAAGTCGACCGCGATCTCGGTCAGCCGAGCCCCGATCGTCTTCCATTCCTCGGCGATCTCGCTCGCCATCACGACGTCGAACCCTTCATCGACCTGGCGTTTCAGGTCAGCGTGCGGCAGGCCGGGGTAGTAGGTGGTCGGCTCGGGCGCATGCGGTCTGTCGCGCTCTCTCATCGGGACACCCCTCGGGACGGCAGGGTCAGGGCAACGGGTCAGGGCAACTTGGGCGCGATCAACTCAGCCGCCTTGGTCGCCCGCTCACAGGCGGCAGCGGTGTCGGTCGACGTGACGTCGACGCTCCCCGAGACTTGGACGCTGGTCGAATCGGACACCGCGAGCGCCACATCGCAGAGGTTCTTGCCGCTCGTCGGGGCCGGGACTCTGAGCGCCTCGAACTTGCCGACCTTGATGCGTGATGTGGTCGCGCCGGTGTAGTTCAAGTCGGCGATGCCCTGGTCGAGGTTGATGCTGACGAGCAAGCCGCCGTTTCCGGTCGCCCGCCAGTCGCAGGCTTCCGAACCGGCGATCCGGTCCGCCTCGCCCTTGTCCGAAAGTCCGAGACCGCCGGCCTCCTGCGCCGTAAGCAGTTCACAGGGCTTGACCCCGGCCAGTGCTCCGCTGCCTTTGGCGCTGGCACTGGTGGTTGCGGTCTCGGTTGTGGTCCTCGTCGTGGAGTCGGAGGTGGGGCTGCCGGTCTCGCCGGTGGTGCACGCGGTGAGCAGGGCCAGACCAGCGGCGCAAACGACCGCGATGCCAGTGAGTGCGCGGTTCATGACTTCAGGTTCCTGTCGAGGTTGTTGTAGGTTCCGGTATTTGCCTCTTCCACGTTCCGGTAGGAGGCTCGACTCTTCTCGACCTGCTCTTTGAGAGCGTCGATCGCGTTGACCATCTCTGGAATGATTTCGCCGACGACTTGGTGGCCGAGTTGGCCGTTGACGGAGCCGACTTCTTCCGCATAGCCACCTCCCAAGGGCGTCCGAGTGGCAAGTTTGTTGGAGCGCCGTTGGAGGTTGGCGAGTTCGTCCTGCATGTCGGTGAGCTTCTTGATCATGGTGTCCACCGCGTGCGGGTCGACCGCAAGCGCGTGAGCTTCGTTCGCTGCGGCAAGGGCTTTGGTGGCTGCGCTCAAGTCTGCGAGTCCGCGGGTGAACAGGCCGAGGAGTCCGCCGCCGCCATGCCTGCTGTACCTGTCGAAGGCGTACTGCCCGACACTCGTCGTCAGGCCGTCGCTGTTGCCCGTCACCGGACACACCCTCCCCCAATTGCGTTCTGCGGCTGATCATGAACTGTAGTGGGTCGGCGTCGGTATTCGGGGCTCGCACGGCCCGGTGACATCCGAACGGGCTAATGATCAGTTGTCCGCATAAATGGGGTGTTCGGGTTTCGGTGGAATAAGAGTGCAGGTAGTTCGAGGGTGTCGCGCAGGGTCGATCGAATTCTGAACGGTGCTCACATGGATGGGCTCGCCCCCGTGGTCGCGGAGAGTGAGAGGCCGAGCGGGTCGCCGCGTCGGACTGACACGGCGACCGGCTCCGCTTAGGGTCGTGGGCGTGGCCAAGTCCAAGCCCCTCGAACTGACCGTCGGCGAGCGCGTGGTGCGGGTGTCGAACCCGGACAAGATGTACTTCCCGGCGCGGGGCATCACCAAGCGGCAGGTCGTGGAGTACTACCTGGCCGTCGCCGAGCCGCTGTTGCGCGTGCTGCGCGACCGGCCCACGACGTTGAAGCGGTACGTCGACGGGGTCGAGGGGGAGGCGTTCTACCAGAAGCGGCTGCCCAAGGGCGCTCCCGAGTGGGTGGAGACGGCGCGGATCAAGTTCCCCTCCGGGCGGCCGGCGGACGAGGTGTGCCCCACGGAGCCCGCGGTGCTGGCGTGGGCGGCGAACCTGGGGACGTTCGACTTCCACCCGTGGCCCGTCCGCCGCTCCGACACCGACCGTCCCGACGAACTGCGCGTCGACCTCGACCCGCAGCCCGGCACGGACTTCGCCGACGCCGTCCGGGTCGCGGGCGTGCTGCGCGAGGTCCTGGACGAGCTGGGGATGACCGGCTACCCCAAGACGTCCGGCGGGCGCGGCATCCACGTGGCCGTCCGCATCCGGCCCGAGTGGGACTTCGTGGACGTCCGGCACGCCGTGATCGCCCTGGCCCGCGAGGTCGAGCGGCGGGCGCCGGACCTGGCGACCACGTCGTGGTGGAAGGAGGAACGCGGCGAACGCGTCTTCCTCGACTTCAACCAGGCCGCCCGCGACCGGACCATCGCGTCGGCGTGGTCGGTCCGGGGCACGCCGCGCGCGACCGTCTCGACCCCGGTGACGTGGGCGGATCTGTCCACTGTGGACCCGGACGACTTCGACGTCTTCACCGTGCCGAAGTACCTGGCGGACAAGGGCGACCCGCACGCCGGCCTGGACGACGAGGCGTTCGGCCTGGAGACCTTGCTGGACTGGTACGCCGCCGACCCGCGCGAACTGCCCTACCCGCCGGACTACCCGAAGATGCCCGGCGAGCCGCCGCGCGTGCAGCCGAGCAGAAAACGGCACTAGACCAGCCAAAACGTCTCGGTCCGGTGCCGCTGAACTAGAACTACAGGGCACACTCAACGGATAACCTGGGACATGGCCGAAACGCTGCACGACCTTGGCTCCTCGTTCCGCCGCCACCTGCGCGCCGAGAACAAGAGCGAACGCACCTGCACCATCTACCTTCAGTCCGTGCGGTTCCTCGCCGCGTGGCTCACCGCCGCTGGTTTGCCGCCCACCCTCGACCAGCTCACGCGCGCCAACGTGTTGGCGTGGCTCGCTGACCTGTCCGACCGGCACGCGCACGGCACCGTCCGCACCCGTTGGAAGGGCTTGCACCGGTTCTGCGGGTGGCTGGTCGCCGAGGGGGTGATCGACGTGCACCCGATGCACGGGCTGGAAGTCCCCGAGGTTCCCGAGAGGCCCGTGCCGGTGCTCACCGACGACCAGCTCGCCGCGCTCATCAAGGCGTGCCAGGGGAAGCGGTTCTACGACCGCCGCGACGAGGCCGTGGTGCGTTTCCTGCTCGACTGCGGCGTGCGCAACTCCGAGCTGTGCGGCGTGACGAAGTCCGGCCTCGACCTCGACAACCAGATGGTCATCGTGACTGGCAAGGGAGGGAAGTCCAGACCTGTCTACTTCGGACCGCGGACAGCCCGTGCACTCGACCGCTACGCCCGGATGCGGGCGGGGCACCGTTGGGCCGACGCGGACTCGTTCTTCCTCGGCGAGCGGGGTCCGCTCACCACGGACGGCGTGAGGGAGATCGTGCGCGTCCGGGCCGAGGCCGCGGGCATCGAAGGCGCGTTCCCCCACCGGTTCCGGCATACGTGGGCTCACGATTTCCTGCTCGCGGGCGGGCAAGAGCGCGACCTGAAGCGGCTGGCCGGCTGGTCATCGGATGCGATGCTAGAGCGCTACGGGGCATCTGCTGCGGACCACCGGGCGCGGATGGCCACTCGGAAGCTTTCGCGCGGTGACCGCGTGTAGCACGGTAGCTACCTCTAGTGCTAATCGTATCTCATTTTGGTAACGGATCGTTTCTTTGCCCCGCTTCGCAGTGCTTTGCGCTCTTTGTTGCACATGTGCACATTGGCAGGTCAAAGGGCTCAAAAAGACCGTCCACATTGGACAACTAGCATGCATGCGTGCTGGTCAGCGCTGTGCTAGGAGGAAAGAGATGTTTGATCGGTGCCACTGCGCAAGGCTAGGCTGAACACCAGGAAGCCGCGCCGATTCACAGTCGGCGCGGCCCCTGAGAAGTAGCACCCGCACCGCCCCAACGGCCTGAGAAACCAGCGGCGGAGCGGGTACCAACACCAGAACCGTGGAGGTTCGCAGTGCTCAGTCACGAGCATCCCACAAGCGCGCCCGAGAACGCCACCGCGACCCCGCGCGCACGGTCCCGACATCACGCCACGGCGGGCCGCATCGGCGCTCACGTCTCGTGGTCCCGCACCGCCGACCGGTCGGCCCGCACCGCGCCCGCGCGCCGCGCATCGATGGCCCGGTTCGAGCATCAAGTGGACCCGGATGGCGTGCTGCCGGCCGAGGAGCGTGCCAAGCGCGCCGCGCACGCACGCAAGGCGTACTTCGCGCAGCTCGCGCTGAGGTCGCACGCTGCGCGCCGAAAGGCCCGCACTGCGGCGTAGCCGCCCGCCCTGCTTTGACTTCCGTCCGAACCCGGACACGACTCTGCCGCTCGAACCCACCCCTACCACGGTCGGCCAACCGAGGGGAGAGAACGAGCGGCAGAAGGGAAAACTTGATGTCTGTCCAGCGTAGCGCTCCTCCCGATGCGCTGTCCAACGAAGTCCCGTCCGCGCTCCGCCGTCGCCGTGCCGCCGCCCTACGGCTGCCGCCGTTGGCGGATGGCCGGCGCGACCCGCACGACCCCGCGCCCGACGACGCCCCGATGCGACCGGACGCCACCGCGGCCACGATCTTGCACCTGCGCGCCCTCGGGTACGCGTGGGTGCCCGTTCAGCGTGGCGACCTCCGCGCGATGTGGGGAGCCGGCAAACCGTGTCAGAGGCTCGCAGTCGAGCAGGCCGAGCGGAACGCGAGGTGGACGGCATGAGCCGCCCGCGCGCTGCCGCCCCCCAAGACAGTAGAGCGTACGTCCGGCTGGACGTCGGCCTGCCGCTTAACCCCAAGCTCGCGGAACTGGACGACCCGGCCGCCGGGTGGCTCTACGTCACGTCGATCTGCTACTCCGCCCAGTCGTTCACCGATGGCCACTTCCCGGTGGCCGTGGTGACCCGGCTTGCCGGTGTAGACCGTGGCGCCGCCGAGAAGCTTGTGGCGCAAGGGCTCTGGCACTTGGCGGGACACGAGTGCGACCGCTGCGACCAGCCGAAGGCGGGCTACGCCGTGGTGCACGACTACCTCCAGCACCAGCGGTCCGCCGAGGAGGTGCGTGGCCTGTCTGCCAAGCGCGCCGAGGCGGGCCGGCGCGGCGCTGAACGGCGGTGGGGTGCCGACGGAGGGGCAAAACCTATGGCAAGTGCTACGGCAAGTGCTACGGCAACTGCACGGCAAACCGTTGGCAGAGAAGAGAAGAGGAGAGGAGAACCTAGGCCCCGCCGCGTCGCCGAGCCGCCGCGCGCCGACGTGCTCCAGCTCTGCACGCGCCTGCGCTCGCGCATCGCCGCGAACGGCGTGCGGCTGCCCGAAGAGATCAGCCAGCAGTGGCTCACCGACGCCCGGCTCATGCTGGACAAGGACGGCCGCGACCTCGGCGAGGCGCTCCGCGTGATCGACTGGTCCGCCCAGGACAAGTTCTGGCGCAGGGTCGTCCTCTCGGCTGGCAAGCTGCGCGAGAAGTACGACCAACTGCGCCTCAGGGCCAGCGACGACCCGCGCTGGCGGCACCTCCGGGCCGTTGAGGACATCCTTGACGACGAACTCGACCCCGATGACATCCTCGGCCCCGACCCGTGGCGGCCGGACGCCCCGCCCCGCGAGATCGACGAGGGACCGGAAGACGTACGCCGAGAGTGGTACCGGCAGGCGCAGCAAGACCACCAGCGCACCCGCCTCGCCGAGGCTCGCGCCGCCATCGCACGCCAGCAGAGCAGGGGCACCGCGTGACTGGCCTTGACAACCTCCTCCCGCCGCACGACGAACGCGCCGAGCAGGCCACCCTCGGCGCGATCCTCAGCAGCTCCCGCGCGCTCGCGGAAGTCGCCGAGATGCTTGAGCCGGGCGACTTCTACCGGCCCACGCACCAGGCCGTCTATCGAGCCACACTGAACCTCTACCAGGCTGGCGAACCGGTTGACCCCGTCACGGTTGCCGATCAACTCGAACGCGCCGGCGACCTCGCCCGCGTCGGTGGCGCTCCCTACCTGCACACGCTGTTCTCCAGCGTGCCCACCGCCACGAACGCGACCTACTACGCCGAGATCGTCGCTGAACGCGCCGTTCTGCGCCGCCTGCTCGAAGCGGGGCAGCGGATCACCCAGCTCAGCCTCAATGGCGTCAACGGTGCTGAGGCCGCCGAGGTGGTCGAGAACGCCCGACAGGTCCTCGACAGCGTCACCAGCCGCGCCCGCGCCGAGATCGCCGTGCACGACCTCGACGATCTCACCGCGGAAGCGCTCAACCGGTACGCCTCCCCCGAGCCCCCCGCCCTGGCAACCGGATGGCCCGACCTCGACGAGATCATCGGCGGACTCAGACCCGGCACCCTGACCATCGTCGGCGCCAGGCCCGGCGTCGGGAAGAGCGTCCTCGGAGTCAACCTGGTCACGTACGCAGCAAGCCGAGGACTCGGGGCGCTGTTCTGCTCGCTGGAGATGCCCCGCTCCGAGGTCGTCGACCGGATCATCGCCAACCTCGCCAGCGTCGACCTCGACCGCATCACCAAGCACCGCCTGACCCCCGACGACTGGAACCGCGTTCACCGCGCCGCCGCCGATCTTCAGGGCTGGCCCCTGAAGATCGTGGACCACGGACACGTTGGCCTCACCACCGTGCGATCACTAGGTCGCGACCGCGCACGCACCTCGCTTGGCCTATCACTGCTCGTCGTCGACTACCTCCAGCTCATGCGCGCAGCGGACTCGCGTGCACCCCGCGAGCAGCAGGTGGCCGGCAACTCCCGGGGACTCAAGCTGTTGGCCAAGGAGCTCGACGTGCCCGTGGTCGCACTCGCTCAGGTCAACCGCGGCTCCGAACAGCGCAGCGACCGCCGACCCGCGCTCGCCGACCTCCGCGAGTCCGGCTCGATCGAAGCCGACGCCGACGCCGTGCTGCTGCTCCACCACGACCCCGACCACCCCGGAGAGATCGAGGTTGGCATCCCCAAGAACCGGCACGGCCGGACCGGCAGCGTCCACCTCGGATGGTCGCCGCACTATGCGCGTGCCGGCTCTAACCCCGCCGCCCACGCCACTGCCTGAACGGAGCGCCGCGTGACCGACCCAAACCAAACCGAGCGCATCCTGCGCAACCTCGCGAACCTCGCCGAGGTCCCCTTCGAAGCCGTGCAGCCCCTCACGACTGTTGACCTCTACGTCAGCGCGATCCTCACCCGCGCCGTTACCGAACTGAACCGCCTCGAACACCTCGCCCTCCTGAACGACCGCGAACCCGACCTCGTCATCGGCCAGGTCCGCGCCGCTCTGGAAGCCCTCGACCCCATCAACGTCCACCACGCCATCCACCAGCAGGCGCCCAAGCTGCTCGGACCGCCCACCGACCGATGACCGGCGCCCCTCGGTCCGGCCAGGCACGGCCACCACCGGCACATGCTGGTCAGAGCCCAACGCGCCTTACCGCAACGACCTGATCAGGGAGAAGCATGTCCAGCCCGACCAGCACCACCGAAGCCCTGCGTCGCCTCAACGAGCGCATCTCGATCTTCTGCGAGCACATCGCCCAAGCCCACACCGGCAGCGCAGACCAGCAGATCGACGCCGACGAACTCCCGGATGTCATCACCCAGGAGGTGACCATGCTCGTCATGGACGGCCCCGTCGCCTACCTCGCGTACCTCCGCCCCTTGGACGAGTCCGCCGCCCGGCACGCCCGCGCACTCGGGCCCGGCTACACCTCATGAGCGCCCCCGACGAACAAGGAGCGCGACGGACGTCCCAGCCTCGCGCGCGTGACGTGGCGCGCGTACGGTCCCAGCCGGCCCGCCTGTGGGAGCGGTCCGGCCCGCTGCCGGAGGCCGTGCGGGAGCGGTTGGCGGCAGGGTTCGGTGCCCGCGTGCGGGCACTGAGGGGCGAGCACGGTTGGTCGCAGGAGAAGCTGGCCGAAGTGGTCGGCTGCGACCGGCGGACGGTGGGCCGTCTGGAGCGCGGCGAGCACCGGCCGACTCGGCAGCAGATCGCGTGGCTGGCGCGGGCGTTCACCCCGGCGGGAGTTGACCCGCTGGTGCTGGACGTCGAGCTGCTGAACCTG
Source organism: Actinosynnema sp. CA-248983 (assembly GCA_050954585.1). Classification (GTDB taxonomy): domain Bacteria; phylum Actinomycetota; class Actinomycetes; order Mycobacteriales; family Pseudonocardiaceae; genus Actinosynnema. The sequence continues at coordinate 2,166,967 of CP191863.1, forward strand.
GCGGGTGCGCCGCGGCGGAAGCGCCGGCGTGGCACGCGGTCCGGGCTCTACACGCTTCCGGGCGAGAGGGGCGCCGTGCTCGCGGAGGCTGAGCGGTTGCGGGTCCAACTCCAGCGGGCGCGGGTACGCGCCTCACGCGCGCGAGGGTGAGCTTCACTCAGACTGAAGTTCCGAATGCAACGTACAACGCGCCTCGCGCGAGGGTGAGTCTGTCGCCCCCTTCCGGGGGCGGCAAACCTCGTATGCGCTTCGCGCGCGAGGGTGAAGCGCAACTGGCCCCTTCAAGGGGGGCAGTCACAACGCACCTCGCGTGCGCGTGGGCGGGCACCCGTCACTACTGGTGACGGGTGCCCGTTTGCATTCGGAACAGGGGTCTGATCCCTGTTAGCCCTGCGCACGCTGGTCGGGTGCTGCACCTGCCTTGAGCCAAGTGCAGCACCCCGCGCCGTCCAGCGCCTGGAGCAGGCTGACCGGTGCCAGACACCGACCAGCCCCGACCGTCTGTTTGACCATCAGGTCACGCCGCTTTGACCAGCGGAAACATACCGGGTGATCTCCCTGTGGTCGCACTAGTAACGCCACTTTGTGCGCCCGCGACCACCCGGTATGCGCCGATCCGCCAAGGCGGCCTTACTCGCCGTCCTCGCCGCCCTGTCCGCCGCGTGCAGTTCTGCCCCTGCCGCCGCACCGGACGCCAGCGTCACCGGCACGTCGACGACCACCTCCGGGACGAGCACCCCGTCGAGCACCGCCAGCACGCCAGCGAGGTCTGCGCGCGGGCTGCTCGCCAAGGGCATCGGGCAGCAAGCCGGGTTCAGCACTCCGGCGGGCGTCGACCAGGCGACGTTCACCCTCGACGCCATCACGGTGGACGACCCTTGCACAGGCCCGTACCCGAAGGCCGCCGAGCAGGGCCACATGGTGGTGCTCTCGTTTACGGTCACCACCGCGGCCACTCTCCTGCCGGAGGAGGGCTGGCACATCCGCCCGGCCGACTTCGCCCTCGTCGGCCCGGACGGAGTCACCGACACGAACCTCGACACCACGGCTGCCTTGATGTGCCTCGCGGACCGCGATCTCCTGCCTACCGAGCCCTACGCGCCAGCCTCCAAGTACGTCGGGAAGATCGCCCTCGACACCAGACACCCCGCCGGCACGGTGCTGTACCGCCCCCAGAACATGCGGGACGGCGGCGGCTGGGAGTGGCCAATGCCGTGACACTGCCCTGCGAGCCTCGAACCGGAGGTAGCGCCCGACACTCCACGGGCAACCAGGAGGAGAACGCCCGGCCACTCCACCGGGGGTACGGAGGGGCCCGCCCACACCCCGGGGCACCTGGCGACCAGCGAAAGGATGACGCGCGGTGCGCAGCAGAGCCAGTCCGAACCCGCTCAAGAGCCAGTACGACACAGCCCCCGCCGGATCGTGACCGGCGGGGGCTGTGTCGTTGCGGAAGGACGGTGTCAAGCGCCAGAGTGCCGCTGCCTTGTCACGACAGCTTGGCACACCGCACACCGAAAGCCGCGCCCGTGCCGATCGATCTGCCAAGCCGCTACGGCCTTGCTGCACATCGTGGACAGGTAGCTGCGACCCTCCCTGGTCTCGGCGCGCAGGAACGCATGAACCGCCTGGTCGTCTGGAGACAGCCACCAGACCACAGGTTCGATCACCGATAGGTCCGCCGGGGGATGTACGTCCGCCAGCGCGGCTGGCCGCGCAGCCGCGCCATCGTGTCGAGCACGAGGTCGTGCGCACCCTGGCCGGCCTTGGCGAGCACGTCGTCCATGTAGGCGTTCGCACCGTCAAGATCCCCGGCGCGCAGGTGCGCCTCGACATCGGCAACGCACCGCCGCAGGTAGGTCCGGAGGTGTTCCTTCTGGGCCTCGGTGAGGATCATCTGGAAGCTCATCGCTCACCTCGGCACGTGGCGGGGGCGCCGCTTATCGTGCGCGGGCCCCGCGCCCCGTGGCACCGGCTGGCCGGTCCGGTGCGCCCTCTGGGGGTGACGCAGGCCAGCCGCAGGCCGAATCCCGGCAGCCTCGGCGGCAGGGTGCTCGGGTCACGGAGGGGCGTGCCCGTCCGAGCATCACTCACGATCATCACCTCCAGCAGGGACCGCCGGCGCGGTGAGCCGAGGTTGCCCACGGCCCACCGCCCGGACGCCGACCGCGAGCGCATCCCGAGCAACTCGGGCAAGCGGCCAGCGCCCGACCACGATGACCCAACGGCAATGACCTGGGCAAGCAATCAGCGCAATTCTTGCGCAAGCCCACCCGCATGGGCGAACTGGCGTCTTTGCACGTCACGTAGCGTTGCGGGGTTGCGTGATGCGCGGATTGCCAAGATCCTTGGAAGCCGCCGAGGCGCAAGGAGCGCAACATGGAGCTAGAATTTCTGGGCACCACTTCGAACACGGGCTCTTGCCCGAACCTCTACCGCACGGATCGAGGGACTTTCGTGGTGCAGGGCAGCAAAGTCACAGACCCGGACGCACTCGCGACGCTCCGCGCCCGCGGCCTCCCGGACCACGAGACGGCTGTCGAGATCCCTGCGGCCCTTCTCGCGTTCGCGCCGCCACCGGTCCAGCAGTGACCACGTTCGTCCGCCCCGGACCAGAGTTTGCCGAGCTCTTCCGCCAATTCGAGCGTTCGGCGTGGCGGTGGGAGGCCCAAGGTACCTACCGCGAGCCAGGCGAGGCGGAGGCGTGGCAACGCTGGCGTGCCGGGCAGCCTGATGACCTCGCGTGGCTGAAGCCTTGGCTGCGTGAGATCGCTGCCGCGACGGCGGCCGGACGCCGGTTCGCACGGGTGCGGGTGCAGACGGACCCACCGACCGAGTACCTCAGGTGGCAGGCGGTCATCACTCCGAACAACATCGAGGCGGGTGAGGAAATCCGCGTTCTTGGCGAGCATCGGGCGCGCGATCTGGGCCTTCCCAAGCATGACTTCTGGATCTTCGATGACGTGCGGCTCGCCGTGCTGAGGTTCGGTGCAGCGGGGCTTGAAGGAGCTGAGATCATCACCGAGCCTGGGGTGGTGGCGAGGCACAGGGCGTGGCGGGATCTCGCCTGGTCGAACGCCGCCCCGTTTGACACCCGCGACGACGAGTAGACCAGCGATAGGAGCCGGGGCCATCGACAAGCGCAAGCTGCAACTGGGCACCCGGCTCCGCGAACTGCGAACGGCTGCCGGGTTCGCGACCGGCAAGGCCCTTGCCGAGCGCCTTGGCTGGCAGGCGTCGAAGGTCAGCCGCCTGGAGAACGGCCAGCAGTTGGTCACCGATGCAGATCTCGCCGCCTGGTTCGAAGCTGTGTCCGCGCCACCTGATACGGCCGCAGAACTACGTGACGACCTGCTCGACATCCGCCTCGAACAGGCCGCATGGCGGCGCCAACTTCGTGCGGGGCATGCGCCACGGCAGCGGTACAGCGAAGACATCGAGTCCAAGGCCGCGGTCATCACCTACGTCGAGCTGAACGTCGTGCCCGGTCCACTCCAGACCGCCGATTACGCCCGTGCCGTCTTGGCCGCGAGCGCAGAGTTGCACCAGGTTGAGCGGGATGTGGGCGAAGCGGTCGCGGTCCGGATGCGTCGCCAACAGGTGCTGTACGACACGACCAAGCGGTTCGAGTTCCTGGTCACCGAGTCGGCGTTGCGGTACTCGGTGTGTCCGCCATCGGGGATGGTCGCCCAGATCGACCGGCTTGTGTCGCTGCTTGGCGTGGAGCACGTTCGGCTGGGCGTGATCCCGTTGGGCGTACGCCTCGCGGCAGTGCCGATGCACGGCTACGTGATCGTCGACGACCTCGTCCTTGTGGAAATGACGCACAGCGAACTGTCGGTCGATGATCCTCATGACCTCGACCTATACCGCCGGCTCACGTCCGCGTTGTGGACTTCCGCGGTCGAAGGTGACGCCGCTCGGAGGCTCCTGTTGCGGGTGGGCGAGGCTTGGCGGCTGAGCTGAAGTGACACCCCCGCCGGATCTTTGACCGCGTGGCCTTGCTGATCGGCGAGCTGTACGCGCGCGTGACGTCCGACTCGTCGGCGTACCGGCGCGACATGGACAAGGTCGACGCGAAAGGCGAGGCGTCGGCCAAGCTCGCCGAGAAGCACGCCCGCCAGATCGCCAACGCGCACAAGACTACGGGCCAGCAGGTCGAGGATGTCGACCGCAAGGCGGGGAAGTACGCGGCCACGCTGCTGTCGATGGGCGCGGCCGGTGGCGCCGCCGGGGCGCTGATCACGGGCGGCCTGGTCGCGGTACCGGTGGTGCTGGCGGCGATCGGCGCGGCGGCGCTGGCCACCCGAGACGACGTGTCGGAAGCCGGGTCGGCGTTGGCTTCGGAGGCCCGTGAGGCGATGCGGTCGATCGCGGAGCCGCTCGCCGACGAGGTCGTGAAGGCCACCGGGCAGGTAGCGACAGGGCTGCGGATGATCCGGCCCGAACTGCGCGGCATGGCGGAGGACGGCGGGCCCGCGGTCACGATGCTCGTGGACGGCGTGATCAAGCTCTCGACGCACGCGATGCCCGGGATGCGGAAGGCTGTCCGCGAGGGCAGCACCGAGATGGCCGGCTTGAACGCCATGCTGGAGCGCACAGGCGACGGGCTCTCCGACTTTTTCGAGGAGATCGTCAAGGGCGCGCCGGCCGCGTCACGCGGGATGGGCGACACGGGCCGGGTCGTCGAGGACCTGTTGGGCAGCGTCGGCCGGCTCGCGGCGCAACTCGCCAACTCGGGCGCGGGCCCGTGGCACCAGTTCGTGGGCGTGGTCGACCAGACCACCGATGCGGCGCTCGACCTCAGCGAGGATGCGCTGCCCGCGGTCGCGTCGTCGGCGTCCACTGTGCTCGGCGTGCTGGAGCGCATCCTTGCCGTGGCCGGGCCTCTGGCGCCGCACCTGGGCACGATCGCGGGCATTCTGCTGTCCTATCGGGCCGGTGCCGCGATCCTGGGCACGGTCGGCGATGGGTTCGGCCGGCTGGGCAACCGGGTCGAGGAGAACGCGAAGGGCACGGGCCGGGCGGCTGGCGCGGCTCGCAGCCTCGGTTCAGCGATGTCCGGGGCGGGCGCGGCGGGCGCGATCCTGGGCGGCGCGCTGCTGGCGACGTCGGCGGCGGCGGACCACTTCTACGGCAGCTCCGACGCGTTGACGCAGGGCCTGATGTCGGGCGGCAACGCCGCGGCCGAGGCGCGGAAGCAGTTGAAGGAGAATGACGCGGTTCTCGCAAGCCTCGGCGCGCGCACCGACCTCGTGTCGGTGGTGCAGCGCCTGTTCGTGACCGGCACCCGGGACGCGTCGGAGGCGGTGTCGGAGCAGCGGGCGTCGATGACGTCGTTGCAGAGGGCGCAGGTGGACGCGAAGGCCGCTGCCGCCGAGTACTCCCGGGTGGTCGAGGCGGAGGGCGAGTACTCGAACGCTGCGGCGGGTGCGTCGGCCGCGCTTGTCCGGGCGCAGAGCGACCTGAAGCGTGCCCAGTACGAGGCGGCGCAGGCCACGAAGACCCTGAACGACAAGCTGATCGAACACCAAGCGATCGCGCTCGGCCTCGCGTCGGACAACCTGCGGCTCCGCATGGCCACCACCGCCTACGAGGAGTCCCAGCACCGACTGAACGAGGTGCTGAAGGACGGCACGGCCACCGAGTTGGAGGTCCGGTCGGCGCAGGAGCAGAGGGAGATGGCCGCGCTGCGGGTGATCGAAGCAACCCGGCTGGCGTCCCTTGCTGGCGTCGAGAACAAGGAAAGCGCAGAGGCACAGGCGGCTGCAACGAGGGACGCGAACGCGGCGGCTCTGAACTTGGCCGCAGACTCCGAGGGCCCTGTTGCCAAGGCACTAGCGACTTTCATCGCGAACCTCGACGATGCCTCACTCGCAGCCATCGGGGCGACTCGCGAGGTCGACGGCACCAAGCAGACGATCAAGACCCTTGAAGGCAAGACGGTCACGATCGACGCCCAGGACCTGGCTACTTCGAAAATCCTCGAAATTCAAAGGCACATTGATTCGCTCCCTGAATCGACCACGCTCGATGTTCACGTCAAGCAACTACTGAGCACGTCCTACCTGCCGGATTTCGCGCCGGCGAACCTCGGCGACCCGACCGAAGTTCTGCGAAACGGGACAGGTATGCCGCGGAGAGCTTCTGGCGGCCCGGTCCTTCGAGGCCACGCCTACCAGATCAACGAGAACGGGCAGGAGTTCTTCGTCCCGGGCATGGATGGCACGATCATCGACGCTCGCAAGACATCGATGCTGCTCAACGCCCTCAACGGCTTGGATGGTGCGGACCTCTCGCTCGGCGACAAGCCGAACAAGTCGGTGACGTTCAACATCACGATGCACTCCACCCGCGCCTTGCCGACCGCGCAGGAACTGCGTGACGTCTTGCACGACGTTGAAGTGATGTACGGCGACCGCTTCTAGGGCGCCCGCGACCACAGTGCGACCACCCGCCTGGTCCGGGCTGGTCGAGAGCCTGCGGTCTGATCGCTAATCAGGCGGTCAGGTTCCGCACGCGGAACCCCCGGTGACACGCTGCGCTGATCATTTGGGGCGTGACCAGCACAGAAGCCGCCGCCGCGCTCGGGGTGTCCGCGCGCCGCGTGCGTCGCCTCGCCGCCGCTGGGGTGCTCCCCGGCGCCGAGCGGGCCGGGCGTGACTGGGTCATCCCGCCCGACGCGGTGGCCGCCGAGAAAGCCCGCCGCGCAATCCGCCGCTCCCGCGGCACGACGGAAGGGGGCTGACGTGGAGCAGCTCACCGTGGAACTGCCGACCGACCTCATCGCTGCCATGCAGGCGGAGGCCACCGAGCGCGGCGTGACCGTGGACGACCTGATCGAAGAGGCGTTCCGCCACGTGCGCGGACGCGTGATCACCGACCCGAAGTACAAGGCGCTGCAGGAAAGGCCCTGACATGACGACGCCCGTGACCACCGAAGCCGCCCCGCTGCCGCACCCCAACGCCGATCCGGACTTCGCCGTCGCCCGGCAGGCACAGGCGGACCTGCCCGGCGCGCTGGCGTCGGCGCGCTCCCACCCGGCGCACAGCGACCTCCAGAAGGCCGAGGCCGTGGCCGAGGTCCACGCCACCTACACCGCGACCGTGGGTGCCGCCGCCGACCGGCTGAACGCCCGCGGGAAGACCCGCGCCGACTGGTTGAGCGCGCAGTTGCCGACCGGGCACGGCATCCCGGACGGCGCGCCCGCCGCCGAGCGGGCCGCGCTCATGGCCGTGTTCCGGGGCCACTACGAGAAGGCCGTCGAGGTCGGCATCGACGACCGGGCGAAGCTCCTCGACGACGCGGACCGGTTCGGCGACGAGCCCGCCCGTCGGGCCGTGCTCACGGCGATCTTGGAGCGCGGCGAGTTGCAGACCCTACGCGCCCGGCCGGACCGGTACGCGACCGTGCTGGCCTACATCGACGAGTTGGCCACCCTGAGCAACGGGGGCGGGTCGACGTACCGCGGTTTCGCGCGGCAGGCGTTCACGCTCGCGCCGCCGCCGCCGGAGGTGGCCCGGCTGCCCGTGCTGCGCCAGGAGCGCGAGGAGCAGTTGGCCCAGTGGCGCGCCGCCGGGCACCGCGTCTGACCATCACCTACCAGCAGACCAGGAGGAACCCCCGTGGGTTGGGACGTCAAGAGCCTCGCCGAGGCCGAGCAGGTCGAGCCGTTCACCGCGGCCGACGTGGAGACCGCCGAGCAGGAGGCCGCCGCCGCCGAGGCCGAGACCGGCGCGCTGGAGGAACGCGTGCTGGCCGGTGACGAGTCGGTCACCGCGGACGCGATCGAGAAGCAGCGCGGCCTGTCCCGGTTCGCGAGGCTGCGCGCCGGTGCCGCCGCCCGCAAGGCCGAGCGAGCCAAGCAGGCTGCCCGGCTGAAGGCGTGCGACGCGCTGCGCCAGGAGATCGAGGCGCACAGCCCCAACACCGGGCCGAAGCTGGCGAAGGCGCTGCGTAAGGCCGAGGCGGCGCTGGCCGAGGTGTTCCGGATCGAGCACGAGCGCAACCAGCAGGTCGGCGCCTGGCGGCAGCGGGCGGTCGAGCTGGGCGTCCCGGAGCACCGCACGCCGTTCGTGCCACCCGCCGAGCACGGGCACCTCGGCTTGCACGGCCGGAACCTCATCGCCGGTGGCCGCCGGCTGGAGTCCGTGGTCGACGTCGAGCCGTTGGTGCGGCAGACGCTGCTCCGCGCCAAGGAGGCCGTCCACGGCCTCCCGTACGACGGCGTCAAGGCCACGCGCGACCCCGCCGAGTACGCGGCCACGGTCGACGCGGTCGAGGACGCCCGCTAGTCCCTGCTGGCCGGGTGTGCGCTTCCCCGCCGCCGCCCGGCCAGCAGGTACGCCCGCCCGACCTCACCGAGTTGGAGGACCGTTGGCCGCCGCCGTGTCCGAACGAGTCGCCCCCCTGACCGCGCGCACGGTGCACCCTTACGGCCCTACGGTTTCACCCGGGTGCGTCGTCATGGAGGTGCCGCTGGCTGCTCCCGAGAGCATGGCGAAAGCACCTCGGAGCAGCGCCTACCAGGTCGCGGCTGACACCGTGCGCCTGCCGCGCAGGGTTCCCGACTGGCACGAGCTTGGCGCCTGTCGAGGATTCCCCGAGTTGCAGAACGCGTGGCACGACTCGAAGCGCGGCTCGGCGCAGCACCTCGCCGCGCGCACCATCTGCGCCGGCTGCCCTGTCCGGCTCGCGTGTGCACTGGACGCGCTGAAGCGGGGTGAGGCGTGGGGCATCTGGGGCGGGCTCGACCGGCAGGACCGCAAGGCCCTGGCCATCGAGTACGGGTTCCCCTTGCCGGGTGACCCGCCGCCGCACGGCACCAACTCGCGCAGGGTGAAGTGGGGGTGCCCGTGCGCCGAATGCAAGGCCGCTCACGCGCTGTACGAGGCGCAGCGGCGCGAGAGAGCGAGTCGTCGTCGCTCCCCGGCTGCCTCATGCGAGCCCGCGCCGCCGCGGCGAGCGCCGAGACGGGCCGTGCGGTTGAACCTCGCCGCCTACCACCGTCGCTACCGGTGCCGCGCCGGCCGGAGTCGCTGATCTAGTCGCGGACGAGGCTGAGCGCGGGCCGGGCGGCGGGGGTGGTGTCGCCGCCGCCGGCCACGGCAGTTAGGGCGGGCCGGTGGTAGGTGCCGATCGAGGCGACTGCCTGCCGCACGTGGTGGTCGATCGCGGCGTCGTCGCCGAGGAGGCTGGCGCTGAGCCAGAGTGCTCCGGTCTTGCGGTCCCAGACGGACTCTTCGCCCTCGCGGAACTCGCTGCCCTCGGGGGCGACGATCACGGTCAGTTCGCCGGTCGCGTGCAGCGCGGACGACCAGGCGGGGGCGGCATTCTGAGCTACGATCGACCTCACGGCCGACACCTCCTTAGCGGTGTTCGGTCCAGGCCCTCGGCGGTGTTCGCAGCACCGGCCGAGGGCTGTCTTGCGATGCAAGTAGCTTGGCATAGTGCCTTGGCATTGGCAAGTAGCTTGGCGATGTTGCTTGGCCAATCAGCTTGTGAGAGCATGGCGCGCATGACCAGTGATGGGAAGGCGGGGGTCGATCATCAGGCCGCGCTGTCACAGTGCGCGGCTGAGTACCGCGAGGCGCAGGCCAGGCTGTCGGACGCACGTGAGGCGCTGAACGGTGCGATCCGGGCGGCCGACGCGGACGGTATGAAGCAGGCGGACATCATCCGGGCGACCGGGCACGTGTGGACGCGCGAGCAGGTGCGCCAGGTGCTCCGGGCAGGGCAGGGGTAACGTCCCCTGGCGGGTGTCGGCCGGCCGGAGCACTTCTCGCGATCATCCACAGTGGACGCGTCTAGATGGTGTAGACGCCTCCGAACTCGCCTGATAACGTGCGGCACAGCGCTATCCGATCACCTGTATCTGTGCTGGTTCGTACAGCGCTACGCCCACAGGCACCCCGAAGATGCCCGGCGAACCGCCGCGCGTGCAGCCGTCCAAGGCGCGCAAAAACGATTAGGTCCGGCCGACACCGCCGGCTAGCCTGCCGCCCGTGACCTTCCCCCTCGCGGACACCGAAGAGCTGTACGACGCCGTAGCCGACGACGAGCAGGCGTTGCGGCCCGGCGTGGAGGCGTTGTGTCGGCACCTCGGCATCGACGGGGACGTGGAGCGGTTCGTGGATGGGTCGTTGCCCGTCTACGCCGTGGGGGAGCGGCACGTGCTCAAGCTCTTCCCCGCCATCCACCTCGACGAAGTCGCCACCGAGCGGGACGTGCTCCAAGCCGTCCACGGCCGGTTGCCGGTCGCCACGCCCGAACTTTTCGCCGCCGGGGAGTTCGGCGGGTGGGGGTTCGTGCACATGGAACGGTTGCACGGCGAGGTCGTGAAGGACGTGTGGCCGGGGCTGGACGAAGCCGGAAGGAAGAGTCTGGCCCGACAGGTCGGGGAAGCGCTTTCCGCGCTGCACGAGATCGACTCGCCGGTCACCGAACCGGCCGACTGGGACGCCTTCGTCCAGGACCAGACCAAGGGCTGCGTGGACCGGCAGGTCACCCGCAAGCTCGACCCGGCCTGGGTGGAGCAGATCCCCGACTTCCTCGACAGCGTCGACCTACAAGACGCCGAACCGGTCCTCGCCCACACCGAGGTCATGAGCGCCCACCTGCTCACCAAGAACGGCAAGATCACCGGACTGTTCGACTTCGAACCCGCCATGCGCGCCGCCCGCGAGTACGAGTTCGTGGCCACCGGCGTCTTCCTGACCCGCGGCGAGACCGGACCCAAGCGCGCCCTCCTGGGCGGCTACGGACGCCGCGTCGACCCCCGCAAGGTCATGGCCTGCACGCTCCTGCACGTCTACTCGAACCTCGCCTGGTACCTGCGCGAGGTGCCCACGCGCGCGACCACGTTCGACGGCCTCGCGGAGCACTGGTTTGGTCCGACCGGCTAATTTGTCGCCGCAGTTCAGCCGTGCCGGCACTGCACCTCTCGTACGATGGGCGAGGACGCCGAAGAGAGGGAGGCCCGGCATGGCGAACACGTACGTGGTGCGGTTCGTGGGCGGCCCCCTGGACGGGCGTGTCGACTCGGTGAGCATGCCCGCGGACGCGCCCAGGCCGACCGTCACCCACGTCCACCTGCACAGTGGGCCCAAGATCGTCCACCACTACGACCTGCGGTACGCGGTCGAGTACGGGTGCGAGTACCACCTCCGGGTCGAAGAGGCGTAAACAGAACTCCACCGTAGACAGCCGGCAACACGGGGTTTACCGTACGCAACAGCGTGAGAGCGCTCTCACTGTTGCCGGGAGGTTCCCTGTGCGTTCCCTTCGCCTCACCGTGCCCGCCCTGCTCGTCGCGGCCCTCGTCCCGTTCGCCCTGCCCGGACCGGCCAACGCGGTACCGGTGGGCGCGGGCAGTTACGCCGCGTCCAAGCCGGCCGGCGCCCAAGGTCCGGTCGACTCGTCCGGCCAGGCGGTGGCCCCGAAGGTCACCGCGCGGATGGCCGGGAAACCGGTGCCCACCAACGACTGGTGGTCCTCGCTGGTGTTCCAGCGCTACCCGGGCAACCCGTACTCCGAGAACATGTACGCCCACCCGCTGACCTTCCACGCGGCGGCCCAGGGCCTCGGCGTCGGCTACCCGACCAGCCCCAACATCACCCCGGACGGCCGGTTCTACGAGTTCATGCACTGCGACGACCTGTTCGTCGGCGTCGCGGGCCTCAACGCGCCGCGCGCCCAGGTCGACGGCTGGTCCGACTGGACGGTCAGTCCACTGTGGACCGACGGGGTCCGCACCCTGCGCGCGACCATCGGCCACGGCTCCCCGTACGTCTACGCCGAGGCCACCGGCGGCCAGGCCAGGGTCGGTTTCAACGGCGCCACCACGGTCTGGAGCAACACCGGCGCCACCCTCGGCGTCACGGTCAACGGCCACGACTACGCCCTGTTCGCCCCCACCGCCTGGACCCTCACCGGCACCGCCGAGGCCACCGCGAACGCCGCGTTCTTCTCCGTCGCCGTCCTGCCCTCGCGCGACGCGCTGCCCCTGTTCCAGCGCTACGCGTTCTCCTTCGTCACCGACACGAAGGTCTCCTGGACCTACGACACCGCGTCCGCCCAGCTCACCGCCACCTACACCGCCACCACCACGCCCCGTCAGGGCACCCAGACCGGCACCCTGCAGGCGCTCTACCGGCACCAGTGGCTCAACTCCACCGACGCCGTCACCCCGCACCGCTACACCTCGCCGCGCGGCGAGATGCGCCTGCGTGAAGGCCCGTCCTTCACCACCCGCGCCGCGTTCAACGGCGCCCTGCCGGCCCTGCCGCTGTCCGCGCAGGCCGACCAGAACCGGCTGCGCGCCGAGATCGACCAGGAGCTGAACGCCGCCGACCCGTGGAAGGGCGCGGTCGACACGTACTGGACCGGCAAGGCGCTGTGGCGGCTGGCCGCACTGGCCCGCGTGGCCAACCAGATCGGCTACACCGCCGGCCGCGACCGCCTGCTGACCCTGGTCCGCGACCGCCTCACCGACTGGCTCACGGCCGGCTCCGGCGAGACCGAGCGCCACTTCGCCTACGACGCCACGTGGGGGACCCTCATCGGCTACCGCGCGTCCTACGGCTCCGACCAGGAACTCAACGACCACCACTTCCACTACGGCTACTACGTCCTGGCCGCCGCCGTCCTCGCGCAGCACGACCCGGCGTGGGCGTCGGACTCCCGCTACGGCGGCATGGTCAAGCTGCTGGTCAAGGACGCCAACAACTACGACCGGGGCGAGACCAGGTTCCCGTTCCTGCGCCACTTCGACGCCTACGCCGGCCACGGCTGGGCGTCCGGGCATGCGGGTTTCGCGCACGGCAACAACGAGGAGTCCTCGTCCGAGGCGATGATGTTCGCCACCGCCGCCGTGCTGTTCGGCCAGGCCACCGGTGACACCGCGCTGCGCGACGCGGGCATCTACCTGCACACCACGCAGGAGGCCGCGATCGGGCAGTACTGGTTCGACAAGGACAACGCGGTCTTCCCGGCCTCCTACGGCCACGACACGCTCGGCATCGTGTGGGGCGCGGGCGGCACCTATGGCACGTGGTGGACCGCGAACCCCGAGGAGATCCACGGCATCAACATGCTGCCGATCACCGGCGGGTCGCTCTACCACGCGGCCTGGAAGGCGGACATCAGCCAGAACATCGCCGAGCTGCGCGCCAACAACGGCGGCCCCGAGGTGGAGTGGAAGGACGTCATCCTCCAGTTCTGGGCGCTGGCCGAGCCGGGGCAAGCGCTTTCCGCGTACGGCTCGGGCGTGGACCCCGAACCCGGCGACTCCCGCGCCCACGCCTACCACTGGCTGACCGCCCTGAACACCTACGGCACCCCGGACACCTCCGTCACCGCCAACACACCCACGCACGCCGTGTTGTCGAAGAACGGCGCCCGAACCTACGTGGCCTACAACCCGACTGCATCGACGGTCACCGTCACGTTCTCCGACGGGCAAACGCTTTCCGTGCCCGCCGGCGCGACGGCGTGGCGAGGCCCCTCAGGCTCCGGCACCGATTCCGGCTCCGGCACCACGCCCACCACCACGACAACCACCACGACCACGACAACCACCACGACCACGACAACCACCACGACCACGACGACCACCACCGCCCCGCCCGTCTCCCGTGACGCCTTCTCGACCATCGAGGCCGAGTCGCACGACCAGCACAACGGCCTGGCGTCCGAGACCACCACCGACACCGGCGGCGGCTCGAACCTCAGCCACATCGGCAACGGCGACTGGGCCCTGTACCGGGGCGTGGACTTCGGCACACGGACGGCACGACAGTTCTCCGCCCGGGTCGCCAGCGGGGCGGCCGGCGGTGTCAGCGGTCTGGTGGAGGTCCGCCTGGGCAGTCCCACGGGCACCGTGCTGGGCAGCTTCGCCGTCGCGAACACCGGCGGGTGGCAGAGCTGGCGGACGGTCCCGGCGAACATCACCGGCGTCACCGGACGCCACGACGTGTACCTCACGTTCACCAGCGGCCAGCCCGCCGACTTCGTGAACGTCAACTGGCTCACCTTCGGCCAGTAGCACCTCCGCCGCCGCATCCCGCTGTTGTCACGGAAGGGAGAGGCACATGCACGTCCGAACACGCGGCTCGATCGGGGCGGCGGCGGTCGCCGTCGCGGTCGTCCTGATCGGGGCCGTGGCCGGGCTCCAACCGGCCGGCGCGAACCACGTCGACCACAGCGGCCACCCCGGCGCGCCCGACGCGGCCCAGTCCGCGGCGATCCAGGCGCAACCGGGGACCCTGGCCGCCTCGGAGTTCCGCGCCAACTGCCGCGCGAGCCACCGGGCCGGGCACGACCCGATCATCTACCCCGGCCAGTCGGGGGTGTCGCACATCCACGAGTTCTTCGGCAACCGGTCGACGAACGCGAGTTCCACCTACACCTCGCTGCGCGCGGCGGGCACCACGTGCGACCCGGTGGTGGACCTGTCGGCGTACTGGGTGCCGACGCTGTACAAGAACGGGGCGCCGGTCGCGCCGGAGAGCGTCACGGTGTACTACCAGGGCATCCACGACATGCAACGGGCCGTGGTGCCGCCCGCGAACCTGCGGTACGTCGTGGGCAACGCGCGGGCGACCAGCCCGGACCAGAACCCGTCCGCCAGGTGGTCGTGCACCACGCAGTCGCCGTCCAACCGGGACTTCATGAACTGCCCGGCGGGCACCAAGCTGGAGACGTACCTGGACTTCCCGACCTGCTGGAACGGCCGGGACCTGGACAGCGCCAACCACAAGGACCACATCGTGTTCTGGAACGGGTCGTGCCCGGCCACGCACAACGTGGTCCTGCCCAGGCTGGAGTTCCTGATCACGTACCCGGTCAACGGCGGCGGGTTGTCGCTGGGCGGGACGGTGAACGGCGTGAACGTCACGACGGCTCCGGGTTACACGTTCCACGGGGACTTCATCAACGCGTGGGACCAGGGGGAGCTGGAGCGGCGGGTGCGCAACTGCATCAACGTGGGCCGCATCTGCGGCACCAACGGCAACCCGATCTAGCACCCACCACCGCACGGCCCGGCGCACCCCGGGCCGTGCGGTCCGCCGCAGGCGGGCTGCGCTTTCGCCGAAGGCGGGGCCATGCGGCCCGCGGTAGGCGGGCTGCGCTTCCGCCGCAGGCGGTCCGCCGAAGGCGGGGCAGTCGGGGCTTGTGCGAGGTGGCCTGGGTGGGGGTGGGCGGGCGGAACGCCCGAAGCGACACAGCCACCCGCCCTCCCGCCCACCTCAAACCCCGCCGAACCGCCAAAACCCGCACCCCGCCTCCGCCCACCCGCCTCCGCCCACCCGCCTCCGCCCACCCGCCTCCGCCCAGCCCGCGCGCCGCCGAGCCCGCGCCGCCGAGCCCGCGCCGCCGAGCCCGCGCGCCGCCACCCGCCTCACGCCGCCCAACGCGCCCACAACCCCCACCGCAGTCCACTGTGGACCGAAGTCGCCCTCTTGCGCTCGTCATCGCGCCGGTCGCACAGTTGAGGGCACGAGCCCGCGGAATTGTCGGTGCCGTAGGGCAAGCTGCACGCTGACCGATCTTGCCCGCAGCGGAGGTGCCCATGGTGAAGGCGAAGCAGAAGTCACTCTCCCCGGAGGACCTCGACCACCTGCGCGCGGAACTCGCCGAAGGCCGTCTCCCGATGGTCTGGTTCACCGCCGCCGCCGTCGGGGTGGAGGCCGGGCGGTCCGCGAAGGTGTTGGCGTTCACCGAGCCAGAAGAGGGCGACTTCATCCAGGTGCGGCCGACCGGGGCCAAGGACGAGTTGTCGTTCTCGCCCGGAGAGTTGACCCTGGAGAAGCCCGCCCCGCGCAAGAAGGCCCCCGCCAAGCCGGCCGCCAAGCCGACGACCGAGCCCACGCCGACACCCGAGCCCGCCCCGATCGAGTACCCCTACGAACCGGAGCCGAGAACAGTGCCCGCCAGGACCGCACCCAAGCCCACCCCAGAGGCCAAACCGACCCCGGAGGCCAAGCCCGCCCGCCCGGCCGCGCGCAAGCAGGCCAAGCCGGCCGAGGTGGTCGTCACCCTCACCTCCACCGCCGAAGGGGAGTGGACGGTCGACCTCCAGACCGGCGCCAAGCGGGTCCTCAAGGGCGCGCCGGTCGCCGCGTCCGCCGTCTCGCACGCGGCGAAGCTCCTCCCGCCCGAGGTGGACGAAGCGGTCGAAGGGGTCTTGAGTGCTGCTCGGGAACGGCACACCGCCCGGGTCGAACAACTCCGCGCGGAGTTGGAAGCGGCTCAACGGGCATTGGACGAGCTGTCCGGCTGAATATCCCGACACGCAGTGCGACATTCTGATGATAAACGGTGAGCGATCGGGTGAAGGTACTTCCCCTGCCCGGCGGTAGGGCGCACCGTGGGGGCCGTCCTACCTTGCCAGTGCTGGATGTCCGCGCGATCACGGGGAGGCCATGATGGCGGTTGAGATCACGACGGCGGAGCAGGCCCAGATGAGCGGTTGCGGCTGCTGCGGCGGCTGCACCGGGCCCGGCTGCGGGTGCTGCTCGAGCTGTTGACCGGATCAAGCAAAAGGGCCCCGCAGCGGCGGGGCCCTTTTCACGTGAATTCGTATTGATACCTGAAAAATGGATCAGGGCGGGCACACCGTGCCGCTGGACGGCACTTTCGCATTCGCCAGGAAATCGGCCGCCATGGTGGTCGCACAGGCCGACTGCCCGAGCGCCCCGTGCCCGCTGCCCTGCCAGCCGACCAGCACCCCGGCGGGCAGCGCCTGCGCCGCCCGTTCGGTGCCACCCTGCGGGGTGACGGGGTCGTTGGCGGTGCTGATCACCAGGATCGGCGGCGCACTGCTGAGCTTGGGCACCTTCACCGCCTGCGGCACCGGGAACGGCCCGCATTGCAGCATCCGGCGGGCGAACCACGACCCGAACAGCGGGTGCTTGGACCGCCAGTCCTCGGTCACCACCTTCACCCGGTCCGGCGGGATGCGGGTGGTCGTGTCGTTGCACGCGGTCACCAGCGCCGCGTCCAGCAGCGGCGGGTTGTCGTCCCGGTCCACCACGTGCCGCCGCACGAAGTCCGTCAGCGGCGCGGCGGTGCCGCCCTCGGCCGCCACGATCGCGTCGGCCAGCGCGGGCCAGCGCGGCCGGTCGGCCAGGCCCGCGAGGACCGCCGACACCGCCGTGCCCGCCGTCAGGTCCAGGTCGTTGCCGCGCAACGGCTTGTTCCGCAGCTTGGCCACCAGCGCGGTGAACCGCTTCGTGGCGTCCGCGCCCAGCGGGCACCCGCGCGCCACGCAGTCCTTCTCGAACGCGCTGAACGCCGCCTCCGCCGCGACCGCCCGCGCCTCGGCCACGCCCGGCACGTCCAGCGCCGGGTCCGGCGCCCCGTCGAGCACGATCCGCCCGATCCGCTCCGGGTAGCGGCTCGCGTACATGGTGAGCACCCTCGACCCGTCGCCCACGCCGATCGCGTTGAGCAGCCCGACGCCCAGCGCCTCGCGCAACTGCTCCAGGTCCGCCGACGCCCGCCACGAGTCCACGGCGGTCAGCTTGTTCTCCAGGTCCAGCACGCACTCGTGGCTGGCCCGGCCGACCCACTCCAGCATGTCGTCCTGGTCGGCGGAGTCCGGATCGGACTCGACGATCCCGACCCGCGCCACCTCGGGCACGCACTGCACCGGATCGGACTTGCCGGTGCCCCGCCGGTCCACCCCGATCAGGGTGAACGTGCTCAGCAGCTGGGGCGGCAGCGACGCGGCCAGGCGCGCCGCCTTCACCGTGCCCGGTTCGCCGTCCGCGTCACCGACCACGACCAGCGGGCTGCCGCCGGTGCCGACCCGCAGCAGCGCCATGCCCAGGCTGCCCCGCCCGGGCCGCGCGGTGGCGTCCAGCTTCACGGTCAGCCGCGCGCACTCGTAGTTCTGGTCGCCCGCCGGCGCGGTGGCGCCCATGCGCAGCTTGGTGGACTCGGTGCACTGCGACCAGGACAGCTGCGAGTCGTAGTTCTCCAGCGGCGGGACGTCGCGCGGTCCGCTCGGTTGAGGTGACTCGGTCGCCCCGGTGTCCCCGCGCACGGCGATCACCGGGCGCGTCGAGGGCCCCGCGCTGCACGCGGTCAGCGCGCTCAGGGCCACCAGCAACATGGCGGCGTGACGCCGACGCGGCACTTGTCGTCCCTGCCTCTCTCCCGGTCTCTCGGTGCAGAGCCTCACACAAAACCCGTGAGACTTCGGTGAGCGGGCCGGGTGAGAATGGCCGACGTGGTCATGGCGCACATCGAAGGCATGCCCGAGCGGCGACTCCCCTCCTCCGGTCCGTTCGCGGCGGTGGCCCGCGCGTACGGGGCGATCCCGCCGCCCGCGCTGGTCCTGCTGGGTGTGATCAGCGTCCAGGTGGGCGCGGCGGTGGCCAAGCAGCTGTTCACGATGGCCGGCGCGGCGGGCACGGTGACGCTGCGGCTCGCGCTCGCGGCCGTGATCCTGCTGCTGGTGTGGCGGCCGTCGCTGCGGCTGGACCGGCACACGCTGCTGGTCGTCGCGGGCCTGGGCTCGGTGCTGGGCGTGATGAACCTGACCTTCTACCAGGCCATCGAACGCATCCCGCTGGGCGCGGCGGTGACCATCGAGTTCCTCGGGCCGCTCGCGGTGGCCGTGATCGGGTCCCGCCGGTGGGTGGACGGGCTGTGGGCGCTGCTCGCCGCGGTCGGCGTCGTGCTCCTGACCAGGGCGGACGGCGGCCTGGAGCTGGGCGGCGTGCTGTTCGCGCTGGCCGCGGGCGCGTGCTGGGCGGCCTACATCCTGCTCACCGCCGCCCTGGGCAGCCGCACGTCCGACGGCAAGGGCCTGGCGCTGGCGATGGTGTTCGGCGCGCTGGTCGCGCTGCCGTTCGGCGTGGCCGAGGCGGGCACCATGCTGCTGGACCCGGTCGTGCTGATCGCCGGCACGGCGGTGGCGCTGATGTCGTCGGTCGTGCCGTACTCGCTGGAGCTGGAGGCGCTGCGGCGCATCCCGCCGCGCGTGTTCGGCATCCTGATGAGCCTGGAGCCCGCGGTGGCCGCGGTCGCCGGGTTGTTGCTGCTGCACGAGGCGCTGCGGCCTGCGCAATGGGTCGCGGTGTGCTGCGTGGTGCTGGCGTCGGTGGGCGCCACGCGGAGTGCGCGTCCGGAGGCTTAGCGGAGGTCAGCGGTGGTGCGCAGCGAGGCGTCTACGGTCGAGGCCTACTTGGACGAGTTGCCCGCCGACCGCCGGGAGACCGTCGCCGCGGTGCGTGCGGTGATCCTGGCCAACCTGCCCGAGGGCTACGACGAGGGCATGGCGCGGGGCATGATCACCTACTTCGTGCCGCTGAGCCGCTCCGGCAAGACCTGCAACGGCCGCCCGCTGGGGTACGTGGCGCCGGCCGCGCAGAAGAACCACCTCTCGCCGTACCTGATGGGCGTGCACGGCGAGCGCGAGGACGAGTTCCTGGCGACGGTGCGGGCCGCGCGCGGGGAGTGAGTCACGGGCGGGCGGCGTCCTGCTTGGTGACCTCCTCCCTGGCGATCTCCTCCTTGCCGAGGTGGCCGTCCACCAGTTCGCGGCCCCGCGCCTCGAACGTCTCCGCGTACAGCGCCGAGTACTTCTCGTAGACCGCCACCGGGTCCCCGCCGCCGGCGGCCTCGGCGCGGAACTGGTCGCGCAGCCGGCGCATGTTGTTGACGTCCGCCCGGCGCTTCTGGCTGTGCAGGTACGGCTTGAACGTCACGTTGAGACCGCCCACCACGGCCGCGACGAGCAGCAGGGTCTTGCCCAGGGTGGTTTCCGAGGACGTGAAGCCCACCGCCAGCACGGCCGGCACCAGCACCAGGATGATCGTGTAGACCACGCCCACCGTCCGGTGCACCAGCCGCCACCTGGTCAGGGCGCGGCAGTCCTTCGCCATCCGGTCGTCGAGTTCCTGGATCAGCGCTTCGACAGTGGTCGCCACGGCGGACAACGGTAGCGGCGCCGCGTGGCGGCCGGAGGCGTTTTCAGGCCGGCTTCACCTCGCCGCGCAGCACCGACTCCACGTCGTAGCGGGCGGGCTGGTCCAGTTGGTCGTAGCGGCACGACTCGGGGGTGCGGTCCGGGCGCCAGCGGCGGAACTGGCCGTTGTGGCGCAGCCGGACCGGCTCGGCGCCCTCGGTCTGGGAGTAGGCGATCTCCAGGACCCGCTCGGGCCGCAGCGGGACCCAGTCGGCCTGCTTGCTGCGCCAGCGGTTGATCTCGCCGGGCAGCCTTCGACCGTCCGGGTCGACCAGCCACGGGTGGTCCTCGGTGGTGATCAACGGCGAGAGTTCTTCCGCCAACGCCCGGCGTTCGGCGGCCTTGAAGGACCCGACCACGCCGACGTGGTTGAGGATGCCGTTGTCGTCGTGCAGGCCCAGCAGGAGCGAGCCGACGGCCGTGCCGGGCTCGGTGTCCTTGTGCCAGCGCAGGCCCGCCACGACGCAGTCGGCGGTGCGGGCGTGCTTGACCTTCACCAGGGTGCGCTTGCCCGGCGTGTACGGGCTGCCGGCGGGCTTGCCGATCACCCCGTCCAGGCCCGCGCCCTCGAACAGCTCGAACCACTGCCGGGCCAGGTCGGCGTCCCCGGTGGCCGGCGTGAGGTAGAGCGAGTCGCCCGGGGTGACCAGCTCCTCCAGGCGCGCGCGGCGCTGGCTGGTGGGGTCGTCGAGCAGCAGGTCGTCGCCGACGGCGAGCAGGTCGAACGCCACGAAGACGGCCGGGGTCTGGGCGGAGAGCAGCTTGACGCGGCTCTCGGCCGGGTGGATGCGCTCGGACAGGGCGTCGAAGTCGAGCTTGTCGTCCTTGGCGACGACCAGTTCGCCGTCCACCACCACCCGTTCGGGCAGGGTGCGCAGCAGCGCCGCCACCGCCTCGGGGAAGTAGCGGTTGAGCGGCTTGCCGCTGCGCGACTGGAGGACGACCTCGTCGCCGTCGCGGAACACCAGGCAGCGGTAACCGTCCCACTTGGGTTCGAACACCCAGCCGTCGCCGGTCGGGATCTCGTCCACCGCGTTGGCCAGCATGGGCTGCACGGGCGGGTTCAGCGGAAGCACCACGCGCGCCATCCTGCCTGGTGGAGCCGGTCGGCGCACGTGGTCTCAGCGGACTCGCCGGGTTGGCGCGCACGTGGTCTCAGCGGACTCGCCGGTGGGCCCGCGCGGCCAGGTCCAGGCGGACGGCGGCGGGCAGCGCGGGCAGGTCCAGCGCGTCCCGGGCGCGGGTGAGCACGCCTTCGAGGTCCTGCCACACCCGGCGGACGTCCGCGCCCTGGCGCAGCGTCAGGGTCACCCGCAGTGCCGGCGCGCCCACCACCTTGACCCGCGCGGCGGACACCCCGGCAACCCGCGCGGCGTCGGCCTGGACGGCCTGGGCCAGGGCACCGGACGTGACGGTCAGCCCGTCCTCCAACTGGAGGTCGGGGTGGCTCTCCGGGGTCACCGCCCGCCACGCCCACCACAACCCGATCACGACGGCCGCCACCCCGACGACCAGCGCGCCGATCCGCACCCACAGCAGGTGGGGGCGCAGCAGGTCGAGGTCCAGGACTGGCTGGTCGACCCGGAGCAGGTTCAGGGTGAGCGCGCCGGCGCCGGCCAGCAGGGCCAGGGTGCCCAGGAGGGCCGCGCAGAGGCGTTCGGTGCGGTAGGAGCGGGCGATCATGGCTGGTCCTCCGCGGCGCGTTCCTTGAGGGGGCGGTCCTGGAACGGCCGGTCCTTGGGGGAGTGGACGACGACCGTCACCCTCGGGTGGCGGGGCATGGGCAGGTTCGCCACGGCCTCCCGCGCGACCTCCAGCAACCGGGGCCGCAGCGTGGCCTCGTCGTGCAGACCGCTGGTGGCGCGGACGTGCACGCGGCGCTTGGACGCGGTCACCGACGCGCCGGTCACGCCGTCCTCGGCGCGGACCCGGTTGCCGACGACCCGCGCCAGCGCGGTGGGCGTGGTGGCGACGACGACGCCGGCGGTGGGGGAGTGCAGGCGCAGGAACGTCCGCCGTGAGAACGCCGCGAGCACCAGCAGCACCACGCCCGCCGCGACGGTCAGCAGCGCGACGGCCCGGACCAGGTCGTCGGTCCACCGCAGACCGGCCAGCCGCGACCACGGCACCAGGTGACCGCGCCCGGACCAGTGCCAGACGACCTCCGCGACCAGCACCAACCCGGCGACGGCCACCGCCAGGCCCAGGAACGGGGACAGCACCCGCAGCAGCACGCGCACGGCTCACTCCACTCGCGATCGGGGCTCGGACACCAGCGCGGCCACCGTGACGTCGACCCAGCGCACCCGGTAGCCGGTGATCCGGTGGACCTCCTCGGTCACCGCCCGCCGCACCTCGGCCGCCGCCGCCCGCACCCGCACCGGGTAGGGCAGGGTCACCCGCACGGCCACGTCGACGTGGTTGCCCTCCCCGGTCACCTTCACGGCGGCGCCGCGACCGGCCGCCCGCGCCGCCACCTTGCGCACCACGGCCGGGTGAACTTCGAGGGTGCCGCGGTCGTTCACCGGTCGCGGCCCCGGCCGAAGAGGTCGTTGAGGTCGAGCTGCCCGTCCAGCACGCGGCCGGCGACCAGCCCGATCACGCCCACCGCGAGCGTCACCAGGAACGCGGTGAAGCCGTTCGTGGCGGCGAGGCCGAGGACCAGGCCCGCGAGCAGTCCGGTCTGGGTTGCGTTCATGCGAATGCTCCTAGTTCAGGACGCGCCGGGGTCGGCGCGTGACCAGCCGGTGCCACCACGCCCGCCGCACCACCACGACCGGCGCGTCGAACCGGCTGCCGGTGCCGTCGCGGCGCGCGGCGCGCAGCTCGGCGAGACCGCGGGCGAAGAACTCGGGGTCCCCGCCGACGTCGGGGTGGTGCTGCCGGATGAAGGCGCGGATGTCCGCCCGGGTCGTCACGAGACCTCCAGGTCGGCCACGGTGACGTCCACCGGCGCCGGCCCGGCCACCGCCCTGACCGCCGCGCGCAGCTCGTCCACGACTTCCGGTATCGGCCGCACGGCTTCCAACACCCCGGACTCCTGCTGCACCTCGGGCTTCGCGAGCTTCAGCACGACGGACACCGACGTCCGCTCGGCCAGTCGCACCCCGTCCACCCGGCGACCGGGCAGGTAGGAGGCGATCCCGCCGTCCAGCCGCGCGACGGCCGGGTGGGCGAGCAACGCGGCCTCGACCCGTTCGGCGATGTCCATCACTCCACCCGCGACTGCGCCTGCTCGCCGTCACCGTTCTCGTCGGGCAGGTGGATGTCGTTGACCGCGATGTTGACCTCGATGACCTCCAGCCCGGTGATCCGCTCCACGTTGGTGATCACGTTGCGGCGCACCGCCCGCGCCAGGTCCACGATCCCCGCGCCGTACTCGACCACGATGTCCAGGTCGATCGCGGCCTGCTTCTCGCCGACCTCGACGGTGACCCCGGTCGTGGTCGCCGTCCCCGCACCCGGGATGCGCTCGATCAACGCCCCGAACGCCCGCTGCACCCCGCCGCCCAGCGCGTACACGCCGGAGATCTCCCGCGCGGCGAGACCCGCCACCTTCTGCACCACCGAGGACGCGATGGTGGTCTTGCCCTGCGCCGTGTCGTCGGCGAGCCGGGCGGGCGGGCCGCCCCCCGGTTGCGCGGCCGTGTTGTGGGCAGCCATGCCTGGGTCCTTTCCGAAGCCGTTGTGCTCAGGTTCGGATGCGGACCGTGCCCAAGTCCTCACGGCGATGTGACGCGCGTCACTCCGTTCGAGCCCGTTGGTAGCGCATCAGCAGGGCGCTCTCGTAGCGCAGGACCGACGCCAGCTCCATGTCGCGCGGCGCGTCGGGCAGGGGGCCGGTCGCGATGCGGCCCGAGTCGCCGGCGGCGAGCAGCGGCGCGAACGTGATGCACAGCGCGTCCACGAGGTCCGCCGCGATCAGCCCGCCGAACAGCGTCGGCCCGCCCTCGCAGTCCACCCGCCGCAGGCCCCGGTCGTCCAACGCCTTGAGCGCCCGCGCCAGGTCCACGGTGTCCTCGCCCGCGACCACGACGTCCGCGCCCGCCTCGGCCAGCGCCCGACGCCGCTCGACGGGAGCCGCCGACGTGGTGATCAGGATCGGCGGCACCGACGTGTTCACCACCAGCGGGGACGTCGGCTCGATCGAGCAGTTCGCCGTCACCACCGCGATCGGCGGCAGCGCGGCCAGCCCCAGCCGCGCGCGGCGCTCCCGGCGCACCTCGCCCGCCTTGATCCCCTGGTAGCCCTCGACCAGGGCGGTGCCGGCGCCCACCAGGACGACGTCCGCGAGGTCGCGGCCCAGGGCGAAGACCTTCTTGTCACCCGGGTTGCCCAGGCCCCCGGACTTGCCCGACACCGACACCGCGCCGTCGAGGCTGGACACGAAGTTCACCTGCACCCACGGGCGGTCCAGGTCGGGCGGGTAGTCGTACAGCCGTTCCAGCTCTGTGTCGGTGATCTCAGCGGCGGGTGGCGGCCACAACATCTGCACGACCCCATCCCAGCACGCCGTTACGCTGCGGGCATGTCTGCCCCGCGCCTGTCCGACCGCGATCCCCACGTCGACGCGGACGAACTGGTCGGCGCGATGGTTCCGCCGCCCCGCTTCGACGGGGTCCGCTTCACCACCTACCTGCCCAACCCGGACGAGCCCAGCCAGGCCGCCGCGGTCGAAGCGTGCCGCGCGTTCGCCGAACGGGTCTCCGCGGCCGGCGCGGGCAAGGGCTTCTTCGGCTCGCTGTTCCGCCGGTCCGCCGAGGAGGGCAAGCCCGGCCTCTACCTCGACGGCGGGTTCGGCGTCGGCAAGACCCACCTGCTGGCCTCGCTGTGGCACGCCGTGCCCGGCCCGAAGGCCTACGGGACGTTCGTCGAGGTGACCAACCTGGTCGGCGCGCTCGGGTTCACCGAGACGGTCGAGCGGCTGTCCGGGCACAAGCTGCTGGCCATCGACGAGTTCGAGCTGGACGACCCGGGCGACACCATGCTGGTCACCCGCCTGATCAAGGAGCTGGCGGCGGCCGGCGTCGCGGTCGCGGCCACCTCCAACACCCTGCCGGACAAGCTGGGCGAGGGCCGGTTCGCCGCGGCGGACTTCCTGCGCGAGATCCAGTCCATGTCCGCCAAGTTCACCGTCGTGCGCGTGGACGGCCCCGACTACCGCCACCGCGGCCTGCCCGACGCGCCCGATCCCATGACGGATCAGGAGCTGGTCGCCAAGGCCGAGAGCACCCCCGGCGCCACCCTCGACGACTTCGGCGCCCTGTGCGCCCGGCTCGCCCAGATCCACCCCTCCCGCTACGGCCGGCTGCTCGACGGCGTGTCCGCGGTGTTCCTGCGCGGCGTGACGCCCGCGCCGGACCAGGCCGTGGCGCTGCGCCTGGTCGCCTTCGGGGACCGGCTCTACGACCGGGACATCCCCGTCGCGGTGTCCGGCGAGGCGCTGTCGGAGCTGTTCACGGCCGAGATGCTGCGCGGCGGATACCGCAAGAAGTACCTCCGGGCGGTGTCCCGCCTGGTGGCCCTTTCGCGCTAGTTTTGCCCGGTAGTCGCCGGGTATCCCACGCCCGTGATGAGCGATGCGGAACGCCGGACTCTGCGCGAGATAGAGCACAGGCTGTCCGCGGACGCACCCGACCTGGCCGGCGTGCTGGCGTCGGGTCGCCCGCGACGCGTGACCTGTGCGCACGTGCTGGCCGCGGTCTTCGCGGCCCTGGGTGTGTTGCTGATGGTGCTGGCGGCGCTGGGCCCCGCGCTCGCGTCGTTCGGCTGCGCGTCACTGGCCCTGCTGATGCGCGGCTACACCTGGCGGTAGAAAACCCGTTCGCTTCGCGGCCGGGTTCCGGGCGACCATGCGCGGCGTGGGATTCCTCGACGCGAACGGCCTCGCCTACCGCCTGCCGGACGGCCGCGAGCTGTTCCGCGACGTGTCGTTCAAGGTCGGCGCGAACGCGGTGGTGGCACTGGTCGGCGCCAACGGCGTCGGCAAGACGACCCTGCTGCGCATCCTCTCCGGTGAGCTGACCCCTTTTGAGGGTTCCGTCCGCGTGCAGGGCGGCCTGGGCGTGATGCCCCAGTTCGTCGGCTCCGTCCGCGACGCCTCCACCGTCCGCGACCTGCTCCTGGCCGCCTCCCCTCGGTCGCTGCGCGACGCCGCCCGGGAGCTGGACGCCGCCGAACTGGCGATGATGGAGACCGACGACGAACCCACCCAACTCCGCTACGCGGCGGCGTTGGGTGAGTGGGGCGAAGCCGGCGGCTACGACGCCGAGGTCCTGTGGGACACCGTCACCGTCGCCGCTCTGGGCGTCCCCTTCGACCGGGCCCGGTTCCGCGAGGTCCGCACCCTGTCCGGCGGCGAGCAGAAACGCCTGGTGCTGGAGGCGCTTCTGCGGGGCCCCGAGCAGGTGCTCCTGCTGGACGAGCCGGACAACTACCTGGACGTCCCCGGCAAGCGGTGGCTGGAACAGCAGTTGGTCGACACCCCCAAGGCCGTCCTCCTGGTCAGCCACGACCGCGAGCTGCTCAACGTCGCCGCCACTCACGTGGTGACCGTGGAAGCGCACTCGGCGTGGACGCACGTCGGCTCGTTCGGCACCTGGCACGCGGCGCGGGCGTCGAGGATCGAACGCCTGGAAGAACTCCACCGCCGCTGGGACGAGGAACACGCCCGCCTCAAGGAACTCGTGCGGACCCTCCAGGTGCAGGCCAAGATCAGCGAAGTCATGGCCGCCAAGTACCGCGCCATGAAGACGAGACTGGCCAAGTTCGAGGAGGCCGGTCCGCCGCCGGAGCTGCCGTCGAGCGAGAAGGTCGCGCCCCGGCTGCGCGGTGGCCGGACGGGGGTGCGGGCCATCACCTGCGCGGGCTTGGAGCTGACCGGCCTGATGAAACCGTTCGACGCGGAGGTGTTCTTCGGCGACCGGGTGGCGGTGCTGGGCTCGAACGGTTCGGGCAAGAGTCACTTCCTGCGCCTGCTGGGCGGTGCGGGCGTCGCGCACACCGGGGCGTGGAAGCTCGGGGCGCGGGTCGTGCCGGGGTTGTTCGCGCAGACGCACCAGCACCCGGAGTGGATCGGGCGGACCCTGGTGGACATCCTGTGGCACGGCTCGGAGGGGCGTCCGGGACGGGACCGGGGCGCGGCGATGGCGGTGCTGGACCGGTACGGCCTGGCGCGCTCGGGGGACCAGCGGTTCGAGACGCTGTCGGGTGGGCAGCAGGCGCGGTTCCAGGTGCTGCTGCTGGAGCTGTCCGGGGCGACCCTGCTGTTGCTGGACGAGCCGACGGACAACCTGGACCTGAACTCGGCGGAGGCGTTGCAGGCGGCGCTGGCGGAGTTCACGGGGACGGTCGTGGCGGTGACCCACGACCGGTGGTTCGCGCGCTCGTTCGACCGGTTCCTGCTGTTCCGGTCGGATGGCGAGGTGGTGGAGGTGCCCGAGCCGGTGTGGGACGAGGAACGGGTGCGGCGGGTTAGGTAGCTGGTTCGTTGGACGCTCGCGCTGTTTTTTGGGGCAGAACGATGCGAGCGTCCAGCCTTGTGGGTCAGTAGTCGGGTCTTTCTCGTGCTCGCGGTGGCTGCTCGGAACTTCCCTCTATCGAGTGACATGCGGGATCGGGAACCGAACGGCGCTTCCCGCGTCCCGTGATTGAGGGAGGTCGCGGGCCACGGGCGATCCGTTGGGTCGGGCAGGCCGGTGCGCTCGGGCATGCCGGTGGGCTCGGGCGGGCCGGTCGGGTCGGGCGGGCCGGTGGGCTCGGGCGGGCCGGTGGGCTCGGGCGGGCCGGTCGGGGTCCTGGGGCTGGCTCGGGTCGGCGGGCCGGTCGGGGTCCTGGGGCTGGCTCGGGTCGGCGGGCCGGTCGGGGTCCTGGGGCTGGCTCGGGTCGGCGGGCCGGTCGGGGTCCTGGGGCCGGCTCCGGTCGGGCGGGCCGGTCGGGTCGGGCGGGCCGGTCGGGGTCGGGTCGGGTGGAGGCGGCGGAGGCCTACCGGTACTACGCCGCGGGCGACGCGTTCGGGAAGTTGTCATCTCGATGAGGTACTAAGCGCGGCATGGACGTCTACTGCGAGCGCGTGTCCGCGGAGTTCTGGGCCGAGCCGCTCAACGCCGTCAGCAACCTCGCTTTCCTGGTCGGTGCCGTCCTGCTGTGGGCGCGGCACCGGCCCCGGCCGCGCAGCCTGCGGGCGCTGCCGGTGTTGCTCGCGTCGGTGGGGTTGGGAAGTCTGGCTTTCCACACCTTCGCCACGCCGTTCACCAGCACCTTGGACGTGGCGTTCATCGCGGTGTACGTGCTCTGGTACCTGGTGTGCTTCGCGCACTGGTTCCTGGGCGTCCGCTGGGGATGGGCGTGGCTCGCGGTGCCGGCGTTCGTGGTGTTGGCGGTGGCGGCCAGTCCGGTGGCGGGGGTGTTGCCGCGTGGGTCCGGTGTCTATGTCGCGCCGTGGCTGGCGTTGGTGGTTGTCACCGTGCTCGCGGCGGTGCGGGGGCAGCGGTGGCGGGAGTTGGCGGTGGCGGCGGGGGTGTTCGTGGTGTCGTTGACGTTGCGGACGCTCGACGAGCCGCTGTGCGGGGTGTGGCCTAGCGGCACGCACTACGGGTGGCACGTGCTGAACGCGGTCGTGCTCTACCTGGTGGCGGTGGGTGCGATCCGGCAGGTTGCGGTGATCCAGCGGGAGAGTGTGTCGAGGTGACCGGCCGACCCGGACCCCCGGTCCTACTCGACCAGTGCGGGCAGGCGCCCGGACCGCACCGCCTTCACGAGGTCCTCGTGGTCGGCGGCGGTCTGGTCGGCGTAGTCGAAGGCGTAGCGGGCGAACGCGTCGTCGAGGTCCTCGCCGTCCGTGCAGTAACCCGCCAGCAGGCGCGGGTCCACCGAACGGGAGTGGGCGCGGGCCAGGAGGGCGCCGGCGAAGCGGCCGTAGTCGTCCAGGTCGTCGCGCTTCAACGTGGTCGCGTCGATCTCGCCCTTGCGGTTGCGGAACTGGCGGACGATGAACGGGCGGCCG
The DNA here is from genome assembly GCA_050954585.1 of Actinosynnema sp. CA-248983. Lineage (GTDB taxonomy): Bacteria > Actinomycetota > Actinomycetes > Mycobacteriales > Pseudonocardiaceae > Actinosynnema. Next base: position 2,195,950 of record CP191863.1, read on the forward strand.
TCGATGGTGGTCCAGCCGAGCAGGATGTCGGTCTCCGCCTGCACCAGGCGCGCGCCGTGCACGATCCGCTTGCCCTCGTGCTTGGCCTCGGGCACGGCCAGGAAGGGCGCCAACGCGGACGGCCGGGCCTCCTTCGCCTGCAACACCAGGGCCTCGTCCCCGTTGCCGTGCAAGAGGATCAGGTAGTTGCGCAAGCCGACGCTGCCGGTGCCGACCACCCGGAACGCCACGTCCGACACGCCGTAGCGCATGATCAGGTTGTACCGCGACTCGCGCAGTGTGTCCACATAGGACGGTAGTGCGGCGACCACGGACTCCGCTTCAAGGTCAGGGATTCGGCTCAGCACGGGCGGGTCCGCGATGAAGCGCCAGTGCTCGCCCTCCCGCCGGGTCCACTTGGCCGCGACCTTCGCGCTGGTGTTCTTGCGCGCCTTCGACGCGGCCTTGGTGAACTCGTCCAGCAGGTCGTCCGCCTTCGTCTTGGACAGCACCGACTCGTCGCCCAGCGCCGACCACGACTCCAGGAACGGGATCTCCGCCAAGTGCCGCACCGCGCCCCGGTAGGAGCGCACCGCGTCCGTGGCGGCGTCCCGGCAGCCCTTCTCCGACACCCCGCCCGCACGGCCGGCCAGCACCAGCGACGTCACCAGGCGCTTGAGGTCCCACTCCCACGGACCGGGCAGGGTCTCGTCGAAGTCGTTGATGTCCATGACGATCCGGCCCTCGGGCGTCCCGTACAGGCCGAAGTTGGCGGCGTGCGCGTCCCCGCACAGCTGGGCGCCCAGCCCGCTGCGCGCGCCGACGGCGAGGTCCCCGGCCATCAGGCCCGCGCTGCCGCGGAAGAACGCGAACGGCGACGCCAGCATCCGCCCGATGCGCAACGGCGCCAGACCGGGCAGCCGGCCCTCGTTGGAGGCCTCGACGAACTCGACCACGGACGGCCGGGTGGGAGCGAGCTTCATCGTCCGGTGCGCCGAGTGCGGCACGACCGACCGCAGCGCGCGCCCCTCCGCCAGGACCTCTTCCGGCTCCGTCCAACGCCCCAACGCGACGGCCGCCGCGGCCCGCCTCTGCTCACCCATAACCGCAATATCGCACGGGAAACCGCATTGATACGGTCTGTTTCCGCACGTAGTCGCGCGGAAACAGACCGTCACCTCAACGGCTCAGCACCGACGCGATCGCGTCCACACCCCGGTCCAGCTCGGAGCGCGTGATCACCAGCGGGGGAGCGACGCGCAGGGTGGTGTCCTGCGTCTCCTTGCACAGCACGCCCAACGCGGCCAGCGCCTCGGACGCCTCGCGCCCGCGCGGACCGCCCGGCGCGATCTCCACGCCCGCCCACAGCCCGCGCCCGCGCACCTCGGCCACCCCGTGCCCGACCAGCTCGCCCAGCCGCGCGTGCAGGTGCGCGCCCAGTTCCCGGGACCGCTCCTGGAACTCCCCGGTCGCCAGCAGCCGCACCACGGCCCGGCCCACCGCGCACGCCAGCGGGTTGCCGCCGAACGTCGACCCGTGCTCACCCGGCCGCAGCACGCCCAGCACGGCCCGGCTGCCGACCACCGCCGACACCGGCATGATCCCGCCGCCCAGCGCCTTGCCCAGCGTGTACAGGTCGGCCCGCACGCCCTCGTGGTCCAGCGCGAACAGCTCGCCGGTGCGGCCGAGCCCGGACTGGATCTCGTCCGCGATCAGCAGCACGTTCTGCTCGTCGCACAGCGCCCGGATGCCCGGCAGGTACCCGGCGGGCGGCACGACCACGCCCGCCTCGCCCTGGATGGGCTCGATCAGCACGGCGGCGGTCCGGTCGGTGATCGCGTCGCGCACCGCGTCCAGGTCGCCGTACTCGACGACCTTGAACCCCGGCGTGAACGGGCCGAAGTCGGCGCGCGCGGTCTCGTCGGTGGAGAAGGACACGATCGTGGTCGTGCGGCCGTGGAAGTTCGAGCCGGCCACGACGATCTCCGCCGTGCCCTCGGGCACGCCCTTCACCCGGTACGCCCACTTGCGGGCCACCTTGATCGCGGACTCGACGGCCTCCGCGCCGGAGTTCATCGCCAGCACCATCTCGGTGCCGGTGAGTTCGGCCAGCTCGCGGCAGAACGGGCCGAACTGGTCGTGGTGGAACGCCCGGCTGGTCAGCGTGACGCGGCCCAGCTGCTCCACCGCCGCCGCCACCAGGTCCGGGTGGCGGTGCCCGAAGTTGAGGGACGAGTACCCGGACAGGAAGTCCAGGTAGCGGCGTCCCTCAACGTCGGTCACCCACGCACCCTCGCCGTGGGAGATCACGACCGGCAGCGGGTGGTAGTTGTGCGTGCTCCACTGCTCGTCGAGCGCGATGAACTGCCCTGTGGTGGGAACGGCGATGGCGGTCATGTCACCAGGCTAAGGGGCCTGCGCCAGCGATTTCATCCGGGGAGTGTTGCGTCTTAGCTAACTTCGTTGCGCAGTTCGCGCATATCGTGGAGAATCGTTGCGTGACGGGCGAGGGGAAGATCGCCCCGCTAGAGTTCGACGATGGCCAAGAAGTCGGCGCAGGTCCAGTCGATTGGCGACGCCTTCCGGGTGGTGCCGGGGGAGTTCGACGTGGCGAAGGTCGACCCGGCCGGCACCCCGGTCGGCCCGAAGGACAAAATCGCCGCCGCCGCGGACATGGCCGACGTGGGCCGGCAGCTCGACGAACTCCAGGAAGCGCTGTACGCCGAGGGCTCGGCCGGCGGCCGGCGGCGCGTGCTGCTGGTGTTGCAGGGCATGGACACCTCGGGCAAGGGCGGCACGATCCGGCACGTCGCGGGCCTGGTGAACCCGCAGGGCCTGCACATCGCCTCTTTCAAGAAGCCGACGCCGGCCGAGCTGAGGCACGACTTCCTGTGGCGCATCCGGCGGCAGGTCCCCGGACCGGGGCGCATCGGCGTGTTCGACCGGTCGCACTACGAGGACGTCCTGGTCGCCCGGGTCGACAAGCTGGTGCCCGCCGCCGAGTGGCGCAAGCGCTACCAGCTCATCAACGACTTCGAGGCGGAACTGGCCGAAGGCGGCGTGACGGTCGTGAAGTGCTTCCTGCACATCTCGCCCGAGCGGCAGAAGGAGCGGCTGGTCGCGCGGCTGGAGGACCCGACCAAGCACTGGAAGTACAACACGCACGACATCTCGGTGCGGGCGAAGTTCTCCCAGTACCAGGTGGCCTACCAGGACGCGCTGACCAAGTGCTCGACGCCGGCGGGGCCGTGGTTCGCCATCCCGTCGGACCGCAAGTGGTACCGGAACTGGGCGGTCGCGCGGATCTTGCTGGAAACGCTGCGGGAGGTCGCCCCGGTGTACCCGGAGCCCTCGTACGATCCGCTCGCGGAGTTGGCGCGCCTCCGGGACGCCGATCCGTTGCGCTAGACGCAATCTTCGTTGCGCCTATTGCCCTTCTGGACCGGTCTAGTCCAGGGTGGGGTTCGCCGCGGGCACGGCGAGCGGAGGTCTGGCGTGGCAGTGGACAGGCGGCGGTTCCTGGGGGCCGTGGGCGTGGGAGCGGGGTTGCTGATGACCGAGGGTGTCGCCGAGGCGCGCGGGGAGGTCCGGGTCTACCTGGGCACCTACACCACCTGGACGGGTGGCGGCGCGGGCCTCGGGCTCGCCGCGTACGACCCGCGCACCGGGCGGCTGCGGTCGGTCGGGGTGGTCGAGGGCGTGCCCAACCCGTCCTTCGCGATCACCGCGGGCCGGCGGGTGTACGCGGTCAACGAGCAGTCCGGCGGCACGGTCACCGCGTTCGAGGTGCGCGACGGCGTCCCCCGGGTGCTGAACACGCAGAGCACCGGGGGAGCGGACCCGTGCCACCTGGTGCTGCACCGCGGGCACGTGCTGTCGGCCAACTACTCCTCCGGCAGCGTGTCGGTGCACCCGGTCCGGTCCGACGGCGGCCTGGGCGCGCGCACGGACCTGGTGCAGCACAAGGGTTCCGGCCCCGACCCGGACCGCCAGCAGGGGCCGCACGCGCACCAGGTGCTGCCCGACCCGACCGGCGAGTTCGTCTTCGCGGTGGACCTGGGGGCGGACGCCGTGTTCGGCTACCGCCTCGCGGACGGCCGGCTGACCCCGGTCTCCACCGCCCGGCTGCACCCCGGCGCCGGCCCGCGCCACCTCGCGTTTCACCCGAACGGGCGGTTCGGGTACGTGGCGAACGAGCTGGATTCCACGATCGTGGTGGCCTCGTACGCGCGTGGCGAGCTGACGTTCGGGCAGAAGCTGAGCACCCTGCCCGAGGGTGCGCCCACGACCCCGCGCAACTACCCGGCCGAGGTGCTGGTGTCGGCGGACGGGCGGTTCGTCTACCTGTCCAACCGGGGCCACGACAGCGTGGCGGTGTTCGCGGTCGGGCGGGACGGCGCCGAGCTGCGGCTGGTCGAGGCGGTGCCGGTGGGCGGCGAGTTCCCGCGGCACCTGGCGCTGGACCCGGCGGGGCGGTTCCTGCTGGCGGCCAACCAGAACTCCGACTCGGTGACCACGTTCGCGGTGGACCGGGAGACCGGTCGGCTGCGGCTGGTGAACACGTTCGCGGCACCCATTCCGGTGTGTGTCGCCTTCTAGGGTCCAGTTCGGCTCGTTCGACCGTCCACAGTGGTACGCCGGGTGCATGAACCTCGTGGCAGCACTGCTGTTGGCGGCACTCGTCCCCGCGCCCGCCGCGCCGGAGTACGTCGCCCTGGGCGACTCCTTCGCGGCGGGCGTCGGCACCGACCGCGAGTCGTGCGGGCGCTCGGACAAGGCCTACCCGAAGCTGTTCGCGCGTGACCGCTACGACCTGGACTTCAAGGCGTGCTCCGGCGCGACCACGGCCGACGTCGAACGGCAGGCCGCGGCCCTGTCCCCGTCGACCGCGCTGGTGACCGTGACGGTCGGCGGCAACGACGCGAAGTTCACCGAGGTCATGACCACGTGCGTGCTCGGCGACGACCGGCGGTGCGAGCAGCGCGTGGCCGAGGCCGAGCGGTTCATCGGTGAGCAGTTGCCCGACCGGTTGGGGCGCTTGTTCGGGTCGATGCGCTCGCAGACCGACGCTCCGGTGGTCGTCCTGGGCTACCCGCGGCTGTTCGAGCAGTCCGACCCGTGCTCGTTGAGCGGACCGAAGCGGACGGCGGTCAACCGCGCCGCCGACCGGTTGGCGGAGGTGCTGGGGCGCGGGCCGCCGCGTTCAGCTTCACGTTCGTGGACGTGCGGGGGCGGTTCGCGGGGCACGGGGCGTGCGGCGACGAGCCGTGGGTCAACGACCTGACCCTCCCGGTGACCTCGTCGTACCACGCGAACGCCGCCGGCCACCGCGACGGCTACCTCCCGGCTTTGGTGGACGTCGTAGGCCCTTGACCCGGCAGCTCCGTAAGTGCAGACTTACCGTTCGTGGGGACTTACGGAGCACTGGCGGCGCTGGGCGACCCGACCCGGCGGCTGATCTTCGAGCGCCTCACCGCCGGGCCGCTGGCCGTCGGGGAGCTGGCGGCCGGGTTGCCGGTGAGCAGGCCGGCCGTGTCGCAGCACCTCAAGGTGCTCAAGGAGGCGCGGCTGGTGCGGGACGAGGCCGTGGGCACGCGGCGGGTCTACCGCGTCGACCCGGTGGGTGTGCGCGAGCTGCGGGACTACTTCGACGACATCTGGGCACAGGCGCTCGCCGCGTTCGCGCGCGCCGTGGAGGAGGGGACATGACCGAGGTACGCCGTTCCGTCACGGTCCGGGCCACCCCGGACCGCGCGTTCGAGGTCTTCGTGACCAAGTTCGCCGACTGGTGGCCGCTGGCCAGCCACCACATCGGGGAGGCCGACGCGGCCACGGCCACGATCGAGCCGTTCGCCGGCGGGCGGTGGTTCGAGCGCGGTGTGGACGGCTCGGAGTGCGACTGGGGCGCGGTCCTGGCCTACGAGCCGCCCACCCGGCTGCTGCTGTCCTGGCACCTGGACGGGCGCTGGGCCTACGACCCCGACCCGGCGCGCGCGAGCGAGGTGGAGCTGACCTTCGAACCCGAGGGCGCGACCACCGTGGTCACCCTCGTCCACCGCCACTTCGAGCGCCACGCCGTCAACCCGGAGCGCATCGCCGAGCGCGTCGCCGGTGAGGGCGGCTGGGGCGGTCTGCTGGAGACGTACGCGGCCGTCATCTAGGTCGCGTCCGTCCATAACCCGTTGGCGGCGGCCCGGCCGGGACGACGATGATGCCACGCGTGAACTCCACCAACGGGCTGCGGAGAGTCGCGGCCACGCGTTATGTCACGCCGTTCCGGGAAGGCGGGTCGCTGCCCGGCCTGGTCGAGGCCGACGACCTCGGGATGTACGTCCTCAAGTTCCGGGGCGCCGGGCAGGGCGTCAAGGCGCTGATCGCGGAGATCGTCGTCGGCGAACTGGCGCGGCGGCTGGGGTTCCGGGTGCCCGAGATCGTGCTGGTGGAGCTGGACCCCGAACTGGGCCGCGCGGAGCCGGACCAGGAGGTGCAGGAGCTGCTCAAGGCCAGCGGCGGGCTGAACCTGGGGCTGGACTACCTGCCCGGGTCGTTCGACTACAACCCCGTGGTGCGCGAGCCGTCCACCGACACCGCCACCCGCCTGCTGTGGCTGGACGCCCTGACCCTCAACGTCGACCGGAGCTGGCGCAACCCGAACACCCTGCTCTGGCACCGCGAACTGTGGCTGATCGACCACGGCGCCTCGCTGTACTTCCACCACTCGTGGCACCCGGACCGCTTCCCGGCCGCGTCCTACCGCTTCGACGCGGCCGACCACCTGATGCTGCCCTTCGCCGGCCCGCTGGCGGACGTGGACGCCGAGCTGGGTGCGAAGATCACCGCGGACCTGCTCGCGGAGGTCCTGGCGCTGGTCCCGGACGAGTGGCTGGCCCAGGACGAGGTCTTCGGCGCGGACGGCCGCGAGGCCTACGCCCGGTTCTTCGCCGCCCGCCTGACCCAGCGCGCCTGGGTCGACGACCTGGAGGCCGCCCGTGCCGCACGTGTTTGAGTACGCGCTGCTCCGCGCGGTGCCGAGGCAGGAGCGGGGCGAGTTCGTCAACGTGGGCGTGCTGGTCTACTGCGCCCCGCTGGACTTCCTGGGCGCGCGCGTGCACGTGGACGAGGAACGCCTCCGCGCCCTCGACCCGTTCCTGGACGTGGAACTGCTCAAGGCGAACCTGGACCACCTGGGCATCTCCTGCGACGGCAACCCCGACGCGGGCCCGGTGGCGAAGACCACACCCGGCCAGCGCTTCCGGTGGCTGACCGCACCCAGGAGCACCATCATCCAGACCTCCCCGGCGCACACGGGTCTCACCGACGACCCGGAAGCGGAACTGGACCACCTGCTCAGGGCCCTTGTCCTGCCCCCGACCCGTTAGGTCGACGCACCCGAAAGCCCTAGGCTTGGCAACCTCTCGTCGCACGCCGCGTCTTTAGCTGCAAGCAGTAGCCAACACACGGGATCGGGGTCGCTGAACATGAGCGCCGGCTACCAGCACGGATACCAGCAACAGGCCGCTTACCGGCGGCCGGTGCCCAAGCGCCGCAAGCCGAGGGTCGGCCGCATCGTCGCGGTGGTCCTGGTCGTGCTCCTGGCCTTCGGCATCGGGTTGTGGGTGTACGTCGACTCGTCGCTGCGCCGCATCGACGCGCTGCCGGAGTACGAGGGCCGGCCCGCGGACACGCCGGGCACCAACTGGCTCCTGGTCGGGTCGGACGCGCGGGACGGCCTGTCCGAGGAGCAGAAGGCGAATCTGTCCACTGGGGACGCCGGCGGTCGGCGCACGGACACCATCATGTTGCTGCACATCCCCGACGGGTCGGGGAAGGCGACGTTGGTGAGCATCCCTCGGGACTCCTATGTGGACATCCCGGGCAACGGCAAGAACAAGGTCAACGCGGCCTTCGCGTTCGGCGGCGCGCCGCTGCTGGTGCAGACCGTCGAAGGGGCAACCGGGGTCCGGGTCGACCACTACATGGAGATCGGCTTCGGCGGGTTCGCGGGCATCGTGGACGCGGTGGGCGGGGTCGAGATGTGCATCAAGGAGCCGATGCAGGACCCGTTGGCGGGCCTGGACCTCCAGCCCGGGTGCCAGGAGCTGGACGGCGCGCAGGCGCTCGGGTTCGTGCGGACGCGGGCGTTCGCCACGGCGGACCTCCAGCGCGTGCAGAACCAGCGGGAGTTCCTGTCGGCGCTGTCGGACAAGGCGACCAGCTTCGGGACGCTGGCCAACCCGTTCAAGGCCTTCCCGCTGCTGTTCGCCACCACCGACTCGATCTCCGTGGACGACGACGACCACCTGCACAACCTGGCCGGGATGATGTTCGGCATGGGCGGCGGCGTGGACAACATCACGGTGCCGATCGGCGGGACGCCCACGCTGCCGGGTGTCGGTTCCGTGGTGCAGTGGGACCGGGAGAAGGCGCTGCGGCTGTTCGCGGCTCTGGAGAAGGACGAGCCGGTGCCGTCGGACCTGCTGGAGCAGCCCAAGTAACGAGCTACAGCATGGCCAAGTAAGCACGACAGCATGGCCAAGTAAGCACGACAGCATGGCCAAGTAAGCACGACAGCATGAAGGGGCGTCCGCCGGGCGTTGGCCGGGGCGCCCCTTCGCTGTCGAGCCGCGAGGCCGCCGTCGGCTTGTCGCGTCGCCGTTCCCGACGACCATGCTTTTCGACCGGCGGGAAACGCGGCGCGATGAGCCGACTACTGGGCGGCCTCGCCGCGAGCCGGAGGCTCGCCATCGGACACAGCGCTCTCGATGATGCCCTCGAACTCGCGCAGCAGGTCGTCGTATATCGGCGTGAGTGACACGTGGTGACCCCCAAAGTCTGGTTCATCCCCCGATAGGACCAACGCAGCCTACTCATGGGGCGGTACCCATTCCACGCGGTATCGACGAAGTGCAAGGCCGTGTCGCTAACTGTTGGCTAAACACACCCCAAACCCGCAGGTTGTGTGCGGGTGCGACATGGGCTGAGTGAGGCAGGACACCTAGCGTTTTCGGGCATGAACAGTGTCCCGGGTCACAGCCAAACCCTGGCCGGTCGCACCGCCCTGGTCACGGGTGCGGGCAGCGGCATCGGGCGGGCGTGTGCCGCGGTGTTGGTCGCGGCCGGTGCGAAGGTGCACCTGGTGGACCGCGACGAGTCCGTGCGCGGGATCGCCGAGGAGCTGGGTGGCACCGCGCACGTCGTGGACCTCGCGCAGGACGACCCCGCCCGGCACCTGCCCACCGAGGTCGACGTCCTGGTCAACAACGCGGGACTCCAGCACGTCGCCCCGGTCCACGAGTTCCCGCCGGACCGCTTCGACCTGCTCCAGCGGGTCATGGTCACCGCGCCCTTCCTCCTCGCCCGCCACGTCCTGCCGCACATGTACGCGCGGGGCTGGGGCCGGGTCGTCAACGTCTCCAGCGTGCACGGGCAGCGCGCCAGCGCCTTCAAGTCCGCGTACGTGGCCGCCAAGCACGGGCTGGAAGGCCTGAGCAAGGTCATCGCGCTGGAGGGCGCGGAGCACGGCGTGACCAGCAACTGCGTCAGCCCCGGCTACGTGCGCACGCCGCTGGTGGAGAACCAGATAGCCGACCAGGCCAGGGCGCACGGCATCGACCGCGAACGCGTGGTCGCCGACGTCCTGCTCACCAAGCACGCCATCAAGGAACTGGTCGAGCCGGACGAGGTCGCGAACCTCGTGCACTGGCTGTGCGGCGACCACGCCGCGCACGTCACCGGCTCGACCTTCACCCTCGACGGCGGCTGGACCGCCCAGTAAGCCCCCGGAAAAACCGGAAAAACACACTCCCCCAACGAAGTGGTGACCCGCCATGGCCAACGCCGCCCCACCCAAGCAAGGTTTCGCCAAGGTCGTCATAGGAAGCCTGATCGGCACCACGATCGAGTGGTACGACTTCTTCCTCTACGGCTCGGCCGCCGCGATCGTGTTCAACAAGCTGTTCTTCCCCAACGCAGACCCGCTGACCGGCACGCTGCTGGCGTTCACCACCTACGCCATCGGTTTCCTCGCCCGACCGCTGGGCGGCCTGGTGTTCGGCCACTTCGGCGACAAGGTCGGCCGCAAGAAGCTGCTCGTGCTCAGCCTGCTGCTGATGGGTGGCGCGACCTTCGCGATGGGCCTGCTGCCCACCTACGCGGCGATCGGCGTCGCGGCGCCGCTGCTGCTGACGTTCCTGCGCCTGGTGCAGGGCTTCGCGCTGGGCGGTGAGTGGGGCGGCGCGGTGCTGATCGTGTCCGAGCACGGCAGCGCCGAGCGGCGCGGGTTCTGGGCGTCCTGGCCGCAGGCGGGTGTGCCGATGGGCAACCTGCTCGCCACGGCCGTGCTGGCGGTGCTGGCGTCGGTGCAGAGCGACGAGGCGTTCCTGTCGTGGGGCTGGCGGGTGCCGTTCCTGCTGTCCGGCGTGCTGGTGCTGGTGGGCCTGTGGATCCGGCTGAGCGTGTCGGAGTCGCCGATCTTCCTGGAGGCGCAGGCCAAGGCGGAGCAGTCCAAGGTGGCGGAGAAGCCGCCGATCGTGGCCGTCGTGCGCGACCACTGGCGCGAGGTGCTGGTCGCGATGGGCGCCCGCATGGCGGAGAACGTGTCCTACTACGTGATCACCGCGTTCATCCTCGTCTACATCACCTCCACGCTGGGCCTGCCCCGCTCCACCGGCCTCAACGCGGTGCTCATCGCCTCGGGCGCGCACCTGATCACGATCCCGCTGTGGGGCGCGCTGTCGGACAAGATCGGCCGCCGCACCACGTACCTGATCGGCGCGGTCGGCATCGGCGCGTGGATGTTCCCGTTCTTCACGCTGCTGGACACCAAGTCGTTCTGGCCGATCGTGCTCGCGGTGACCGTCGGCCTGGTGCTGCACGGCGCGATGTACGGCCCGCAGGCGGCCTTCTTCTCCGAGCTGTTCGGCACGAAGGTGCGCTACTCGGGCGCGTCGATCGGCTACCAGCTCGCCTCGATCGCGGCCGGCGCGCTGGCCCCGATCATCGCCACGGCCCTGCTGCGGGACTTCGAGAGTTCCTTCCCGATCGTGCTCTACGTGCTGGCGATGTGCGTCATCACGGTGATCGCCATCCTGGTCTCGCGGGAGACCCGGGGCACCTCGCTGGACCGGCCCGACACCGAGCGCACGACGGTGTCAGCATGAGGGCATGACCGACCGGGCCGACGCGGTGGAGCACCTGCTGGAGCTGCTGGACCTGCTCGCGGAGGACGCGAGCAGCGAGCGGCTGGCGCGGGTGCTCCCCGCGGCCCGGGCGGCGGGCGTGGCCGACACCGACCTGGACCGGATCGGGCGGGCCACGCAGTGGGCGCTGAAGATCCGCCGCACGCTCACCGCGCACCGCCGCCGCGAGGCCGAGCTGGAAGCCCTGTTCGACACCGCGAGCGACCTGGCGGGCGTGCGCGACCCGGACGCCGTCCTGCGCTCGATCGTGCGCCGCGCCCGGCAGCTGCTGGGCGCGGACATCGCGTACCTGAGCATGAACGCGCCGGGCGAGAACAGCACGTACATGCGGGTCACCGACGGCTCGATCTCCCCGCTGTTCCAGCAGCTCAAGCTGGGCATGGGGGAGGGCCTGGGCGGGCTGGTCGCGCAGACCGCCCAGCCGTACGTGACCGCCGACTACCCGACCGACGACCGGTTCAACCACACCACCACCATCGACACCGCGGTCCGCGACGAGGGCCTGGTGGCGATCCTGGGCGTGCCGCTGAAGCTGGGCAGCCGGGTCATCGGCGTGCTCTACGCGGCCAACCGCTCGCCCCGCCAGTTCCCGCCCGAGGAAGTGGCGCTGCTGTCGTCGCTGGCCGACCACGCGGCCATCGCCCTGGACACCGCGCACCTGCTGGAGGAGACCCGGACGGCGGGCGAGACGATCCGCGCCCACAACGAGGCCATGCGCCGCGCCGAGGACGCCCACGACCGGCTCACCGACCTGGTCCTGCGCGGCGCGGACGTGCCCGAGGTGGCGGCGGCGGTGGCGAAGGTCCTCGACGGCGGGATCGTCGTGCACGACCACGAGGGCGTCGAACTGGCCCGCATCGGCACCGCGCAAACGCTCGCGCCCCGTGCGGCGGCCAACGCGTCCCGCGCGTCCGGCCGGGCCATCCCGCAGGACGGCACGTGGGTGTGCGCCGTGCTGGCCGGCCGTGAGCTGCTGGGCAGCATCGCCCTGACCGACCGCCCCGACCTGGGCGACGCCGACCGAAGGCTGTTCGAACGCGCCTCCGTGGTGACCGCGCTGCTGCTGCTCCTTCGCCGCACGGTCGCCGAGGCGGAGAACAAGGTGCGCGGCGAGCTGATCACCGACCTGCTCGGGACCACCGTCGACCCGGTGGCCCTGAAGGCGCGGGCGCGGCGGGTGGGCGTGGACCTGGACGCGGAGCACGTGGTGCTGGTCGCCGACGGCCCTCGCGACCGCATCCTGCCCGCCGCCGCGCACCTGGTGTCGTCGTCGCGGGGCCTCGCGGGCGTGCACGGCGAGCACGTCGTGCTGGTGCTGCCCGGGGCGGACGTGGCGGGCGCCGCCCGGGACGTCGCCCGGGTGCTGGGCAAGGCGGCCGGCCTGCCGGTGACGGTGGGCTCGGGCGGTCCCGCGCCCGGTCCGGCGGGGGTGGCCGCCGCGCACGCCGAGGCCGTGCGGTGCCTGCGGGCGCTGCTCGTGCTGGACCGGCGGGGCAGCGGCGGCACGTTGGCCGACCTGGGTTTCGTGGGCGTGCTGCTGGGCGACCGGGCCGACGTGTCCGGGTACGTCCGGGCGACCCTCGGGCCGCTGCTGGACTACGACGCGAGCCGGGGCACCGAGCTGGTCCGGACGGTCACCGCGTACTTCGCGTGCGGGCAGAACCTGAGCCGGGCCAAGGACGAGCTGCACGTCCACGTGAACACGGTGGTGCAGCGGCTGGACCGGGTGGCGAGCCTGCTGGGCGAGGACTGGCAGTCACCGGAACGGGTGCTGGAAGTCCAGTTGGCGTTGCGGCTGTTGAAGATCACCGGCTAGCCCCCGCTCGGCCGCCCCCAGTGCGGCCGAGCGGAAGGCCCCGGTCCGACCGGCGCGTGGTCGGACCGGGGCCGATCGGGGGTGCTCAGGCGAGCGCGCAGTCCGTCGTGGAGACCGCCGGCGGACGGGCGACGGTCGCCGAGGCCGGTGGGGGAGTGCCGCGCAGCCAGCCCTCCAGCGCCGCGAACGCCGTGCGGTGGCACGGGGTCAGCGGGCGCAGGCGGTCGGGGTAGGCGTCGTAGAGGGCGTCGACGTGCGTGCCGCCCTCGATCCGGTAGTACCGGAACAGGTGGCCGCGGCCGGCGTCCTCGATCATCTGCGCGTAGACGTCGGAGTCCTCGGAGATCGGCAGGAGGGTGTCCAGGGTGCCGTGCAGGGTCAGCAGCGGCTTGCCGATCCGGCCGGTCAGGGCGATGCGCGCGACGGCCCGCTGGGCCTGCGGCCGGGACGCGTAGTCGTAGTCCGCGTCGCACGCCGGTGTGCCGGGCGCGCAGAACGGCGTGCCGGCCTCGGTGTCACCGTCCCAGGTCGGGTCCAGTTCCTCGCGGTAGATCCGCTGGGTGAGGTCCCAGTAGACGCGGTGGTGGAAGTCCCAGAGGAACTCCGACTCGGCCGGGAAGCCCGCCGCGATCACGGACGCCTTGTCGCCCTTGGGGTAGGCCTTGAGCGCGGGCGGCAGGAAGGTGAGCAGGTTGGGGCCCTGCTTCGCCCACAGCGTGCCCTCCCAGTCGACGCCGCCGTCGTAGAGCCAGGGGAAGTTCTCCAGCTGCCAGCGCACCAGGTAGCCGCCGTTGGACAGGCCGGTGGCCAGGGTGCGGCTGGGCGGGCGGCAGTACCGTTGCGCCACAACGGCTTTGGCCGCGATGGTGAGCTGGGTGACGCGGCGGTTCCACTCCACGATCGCGTCACCCGGGCGGTCGCCGTCGCGGTGGAAGGCCGCGCCGGTGTTGCCCTTGTCGGTGGACGCGAACGCGTAGCCGCGGGCCAGGACGAAGTCGCTGATGGCCCGGTCGTTGGCGTACTGCTCGCGCACGCCGGGGGAGCCGGCGACGACCAGGCCGCCGTTCCAGTCCTTCGGCAGGCGGATCACGAACTGGGAGTCGTGCGCCCAGCCGTGGTTGGTGTTGGAGGTGGAGTCGTCGGGGAAGTAGCCGTCGACCTGGGTGCCCGCGACGGGCGTGGGCGCGGGCAGGCCGGCGGGGGTGAGCCCGGCCCAGTCGGCGGGGTCCGTGCGGCCACCCGCGGTGGACAGGTCGTCGAGGTGGGTCAGTTCCTGGTGTGCGGCACCGGGAACGCGCAGGGGACCGCAGCCCTCGGCGAGGGCGGGCGGGGCCTGCGCCAACGTGGCGACAAGCGCTGCGACCAGCGGAACGGCGATGTTCACCCGTCGCACCGTAAGGCGGAGATCGTTGTGCGGTAATGGTTCCGCGCACCATGCCGCTGCGGGTTCATGTGTCGGCGGTAGCCACCCCGGGTGACCCCTGGCCGGTGGACCCGGGCGCGGGCGGTGATCGGTGATCGGTCGGGGTCGTGTCACTGGTACGGGTCACGGCCAACCGGTCGACATCCGCGCCGCACAGCCGCCATGCCAGGGGACTACGGCACGTCCGGTCCACCGGTTCGCCCGGCGGTGGCGACTTGAGTCGCACGATCGGGCTGTTTTCTTGCCAGAGTTGAGGGGTAGCTGAGATGCCCCAGCGAAATTCGCACTAGCAGGTGATTTACGTTCACCCGGCGTGAGGTGAACGCTTCCGGGGTGACTGAGCAACGGAGCTCTTTGCCCCTCGACCGGGAATCGGACCTGATCCGGCGCATCCAGAACCTCGCCCGCCGCGCCGAACGCACGGCGTTCAACCACTCCAACCTGGTCGGTCCGCCACCGTCCCAGGAACACCTGGAGATCCTGGCGGAGATCCGCGCGCTGACCGAGCAGGCGGTGGCCGCGAGACTGGGCAGACGAACGACGTTGCCCCGCCAAGCCGACCCGGTCGAGGGCACCACGCTCTCCGCCGGCGCGCGGTAACGGCCTCCGCCGCGGGGCCGGGAGACGGCGACCGCCGAGCCGCCGCCCCGCCCCGCTCACGCCGCACCGCCGGGCCGCCCGCCAACACCGCCGGGCCGCCCGCCAACAACGCCGGGCGGCACCCGGCCACCAACGCCGGGCGGCCCCCGCCAACAACGCCGGGCGGCCCCCGCCAACAACGCTGGGCGGCACCCGGCCACCAACGCCGAGCGGCGCCACTGGCGCGCTACCGCCGGCGGACCAGCTTCACCAGGCCCTTGAAGGTCTCCTCCAGCCCCGACGAGAACGGGTTGTCGTTCACCAGGTACGTCCACGTCGTGTTCGGCCGCTGCACCCCCGCCTCCGCCAGGTGCGCGCCCTCGTCGTCGATCTGGACCTTCGCGAACGTCTCCTCCGCCTCGTCCCACGCGTCCGGCACGATCCGGTGGTAGGCCGGGATCGCCTCGCGGTGGAACTCGTCCAGCGGGTTCTGCCGGGCCAGCGCCCGCAGGTGGATGCCCTCCCGCAGGTCGGTCAGGAACACCAGGTGGTCGCTCCACCGCTGGTCGAGGTGGTGCAGCGCGATCAGGCGGGCCGACTTCACCAGGATCTCGTGGTCGAGGTTCTCCAGCTCCTCCGCCCGCTCGGGCTTGCGCTTGGACAGCTCCTCCCACGCCAGCTCCGTGGTGAGCACCTTGTCCCGGAACTCCAGCACCAGCGTCCGCTGGTGCTCGATCAGCTTGTTGTACCGCCAGGTGTTGCGGTGGATCTCCAGCTGCACGCCCTCGGCCACGCGCTGCGCGTGCTCCACGGTGTGCAGCGTGCCCGCGTCGACCACCCGGCCGTCGTCCTCGACCTCGGCGGGCTCGTCGTGGTCGGGCACGTACTGGGTGACCAGTTCGTCCTGCAACGACGAGAAGAACACCGACCCGCCCGGGTCGCCCTGCCGCCCGGCGCGCCCCCGCAGCTGGTCGTCCAGCCGCGACGACGAGTGCCGCCCGGTGCCGATCACGTACAGGCCGCCCAGCTCGGCGATCCGCTCCCGGTCGGTCGACTCGTGCCCGCCCAGCCGGATGTCCGTGCCGCGACCCGCCATCTGGGTGGACACCGTGATCCGCTCGAACGACCCCGCGTCGGCGATGATCGCGGCCTCCTCGGCGTCGTTCTTGGCGTTGAGCACGACGCACTCCAGCCCCGCCGCCGCGAGCTTGCGCGACAGCCGCTCGGACTCGGCCACGTCCAGCGTGCCCACGAGGATCGGCCGCCCGGTCTCGTGGACGGTCTTGATCTCCTCGACGATCGCGGCTTCCTTCAGCTCCAGCGTCGTGTACAGCCGGGGCGCCTCGTCCTCCCGCACGCACTCCACGTTCGACGGGATGACCAGCACTTCCAGCTTGTAGAAGTCCCGCAGCTGCTCCGCCACGGCCACCGCGGTGCCGGTCATGCCGCACACGGTGGGGTAGCGCGACAGCAGCGCCTGCACGGTCACCGAGTCCAGGACTTCGCCCGCGTCCGTGGTGGCCACGGCCTCCTTGGCCTCGACCGCGGCCTGCAACCCGTCCGGCCAGCGCTGGAGCTTCGCGATCCGGCCCCGGGTGTCGTTGATCAGGTGCACCTTGCCGTCGCGCACGATGTAGTCGACGTCCCGGTGCAGCAGCACCTGCGCGTGCAGGGCGACGTTCACCTTGGACAGCGTGGTCGACACGTGCTCGTCGGAGTACAGGTCGATGCCGCCGAGCGCCCGCTCCACCAGCTCCGAGCCCGCGCCGGTCAGGTAGACGTTGCGCTCCTCGTCGTCCACCTCGAAGTGCAGGTCCCGCCGCAGCCGCTTCACCAGGTCCGCCAGCGCCGGGTCCACCGCCGGTCCGGCCGTCGACCCGGCCAGCACCAGCGGCACGCGGGCCTCGTCGACCAGCACCGAGTCCGCCTCGTCCACCAGCGCGACGCGCGGCGCGGGCACGATCCGGTCCGCCTGGTCCACAGCCAGCCGGTCGCGCAGCACGTCGAACCCGATCTCCGACACCGACGCGTAGCAGACCTCGGACTCGTAGGCGGCCCGCCGCTCCTCGGGCTTGCTCGACTGCGAGATCCAGCCGACCGACACCCCCAGCAGCTCGTACAGCGGCCCCATCCACTCGGCGTCGCGCTGCGCGAGGTAGTCGTTCACCGACACCACGTGCACCTGGTCGCCGCGCAACGCGAACCCGGCCGCCGCGATGGCGCCGGAGAGCGTCTTGCCCTCACCGGTGGCCATCTCCACCACGTGCCCCTCCAGCAGCCCGAGCGCGCCGAGGACCTGCACGTCGAACGGCCGCAGCCCGAGCGCCCGGTCGGCCGCCTCCCGGCCCAGCGCCACGACCTCGACCAGCTCACCCCGTCCGAAGTGCGCTTTCTCCCGCAACGCGACCGCCTTGGCGGTCAACTCGGAGTCGCTGAGCGCGCCCATCCGCTCGGCCAGCTCGTTCACCTCGGCGAGCAGCTTCCGATACGGCGCGAGGTCGGCGGAGCCGGGCTTCTGCGCGAACCGGCGCAGCCGCTGCTTGAACCGTCCCAGGAGAGTGGTCACGGCACGGCAACGTACGGCACGCGCCCAACGTTCCGCACGTCACCCGGTTGACTCTTCACTCAAACCCCCTCTGGACCCGGGGCGGTGGTGAGGTTTCCAGCGATCGGCCGCAGGGGGAGGTGGGCGGTGAACCACCCGCCCCGGTCGTGGTCCTGGGCGGTGAGGGTGCCGTGGTGGGTGGTGGCGATGCGGCGCGCGATGGCCAGGCCCAGTCCGGTGCCGCCGTCGTCCCGGGCGCGGGCCTCGTCCAGGCGGGTGAACCGGCGGAAGACGTGTTCGCGCTGGTGGGCGGGGATGCCCGGACCGTCGTCGAGGACATCCAGCCGGGCTTGGTCGCCTTCCTGAGCGAGGCGGACGGTGACCGTGGTGGTGGCGTGGCGCAGGGCGTTGTCGAGGAGGTTGCCCAGCAGCCTGGTCAGCAGGGCCGCGTGGCCGGGCACCGGGAGCGGGTGGTCGGGGAGTTCGGTCGTGACCAGGACGTGGCCGGAACGGGTGTTCGCGGTGTGGTCGCGGACCAGCGCGGTGAGGTCCACCGGCTCGTCCGGTACGGGTGGCGGGGTGTCCAGGCGAGCCAGCAGCAGCAGGTCGGTGGCCAGCTGTTGGAGCCGGTAGGTGTCCTGCAGCGCGCTGTCCACCACCCGCCGCCAATCGGCCTGGTCCGGGTGGGCGGTGGCGATCTCCAACTCCGCCCGCAGTGCCGCGATGGGGCTGCGCAGTTCGTGGGAGGCGTCGGCGACGAAACGCCGGTTGTCCTCGATCGCGGTCTGCAGGCGGTCCAGGGTCGTGTTCAGCGTGGTGGCCAGGCGGGCGAACTCGGTGCGGGCGCGGGGGACCGGGACCCGGCGGCTCAGGTCGTGCTCGGTGATGTGGGCGACCTCGCGGCGGATGGCCTCGACCGGGCGCAGCACCCGACCGGTGGCGACCCAGACGACCGCGCCGAACAGCGCGGTCAGCGCCGCCGCGCCGATCACCAGCAGCAGGATGCGCTGGTTGAGGGTCGCCTGGACCTGCGCGCGGTTCGCCCGCAATTCGCGTCCGAGCGCGGTGCTGGGCCGCGCGGGAAAGCGCTCGCCGGTGTCGGTGACGTGGGTGAACCGGACGGTGGCCGGGTCGGTGAACGGCCACAGCGACAGTTCCGGGATCTCGGCGGAGGAGCTGTAGTGCGCGTCGCAGCGCACGACCTTGTCGGCGTCGGCCACGCCCGGTACGACGATGTCGCCGATCCGGGCGGTCTCCGACCTGAGGTCGTGCCCGCCGGCCTCGCACCGCTCACCGAACTTGAGGTCCCCGACCACCTCGGCCGTCAGTCGTCCGGTAGCGCAGAGGACGCTGATCCTGGCATGCGAGTTTTCCACCCGCATCGCGTCGGCACGCAGGTACACCGCCGTGAACACCGCGGCCGCCGCGAGCGGCACCGAGACGACCGCCGTGGCGATGACGGTCACCCAGACCCGCAACCTCCCGCGCATCAGCGTGCCTCGCCGTCCGCCGACACCCGGTAGCCGACGCCGCGCACCGTGGTGATCGTGTTCGTGCCGAACGGGGCGTCGATCTTGCGCCGGATGGTGCTGATGTAGACCTCGACCAGGTTGGGCTCGGGTTCGCGCTCCTCGTCCCACACCCCGTGCAGCACCTCCGTCTTGGTCACCACCTGGCCGGCGCGGCGCAGCAGGAACTCCAGGACCGTGAACTGCTTGGCGGTCAACGGGATCGCCACGCCGCGCCGGTGGCACCTGCGCGTGGCCGGGTCGAGTTCGAGGTCACCCGCGGTGAGCACGGCGGGCCGCGCGGGCGCGCCACGCCGGATCAGCGCCCGCAGCCGGGCGACCAGGACGAGGTAGGAGAACGGCTTGGTCAGGTAGTCGTCGGCGCCGGTGTCCAGCCCTTCGGCCTCGTCCCACTCGCCGTCCTTGGCGGTGAGCATGAGGATCGGCGTCCACACCCCGGCCGCGCGCAACTCGGCGCAGACGCGGTAGCCGTTGAGGCCGGGCAGCATGATGTCCAGGACGATCACGTCGTGCGCGCCTTCACGCGCCCGCCACAACCCGGCGACTCCGTCCCGCTCCACGTCCACGACGAACCCTTCGGCCGTCAGCCCGCGCGCCAGCAACTCGGCCAGGCGCCGATCGTCTTCCACCACCAAGACCCGCACCCGTCCCACCCTGCCGCAAACCTCCTTGCCCGGACCTGAAACCCGCTTCAGGCCGCTACAGCGGGACTTCAGGTCGCGTCGGGCAGAGTGGCGGCTGCGCGGTCGCCGGTCACAGGGGGAGCGGCGACCGCGCCACGACTTCGGCTACCAGGTGTCGACGAACGGCCGCTTCTTGCCGTCCCGCCGGGGCGTGCTGTCGGCGAGTAGCTGGGTGGTGACCCAGCGTCGGGTCTCGGCCGGGTCGATGACGTCGTCGATCTCGAACGCCGACGCCACGTTGAGCGCCTTCCCGTGCTCGTACGCCGCCGCCACCATCGCCTCGAAGGCCTCCCGCCGCTGCGCCGGGTCCTCGATGCCGTCCAGCTCCCGCTTGAACCCGAGCTTGACCGCACCTTCGAGCCCCATCGGCCCGAACTCCCCGCTGGGCCACGACACCGCGAACCGGGGCACCTTCAGGCTGCCCGCCGCCATGGCCTGCGCCCCCAGCCCGTAGGCCTTCCGCAGCACCACCAGCCCGAACGGCACGCTCAGGTTCGCCCCGCCCACCAGCATCCGGGTCAGGTGCCGCACGGTCGCCGTTTGCTCCGCCTGCGGCCCCACCATGAACCCCGGCGTGTCGCACAGCGAGAGCACCGGCAGGTCGAAGGCGTCGCACAACTGGAGGAACCGGGCCGCCTTGTCCGCCGCGTCCGCGTCGATCGCGCCGCCCAGCACCGAAGGGTCGTTGGCGATCAACCCGAGTGGCTTCCCCTCGACCCGCACCAGCGCCGTGACGATGCCCCGCCCGAACTCCCGGCGCAGCTCCAGCACCGACCACTTGTCGGCCAGCGTCTCGACGACCGTCCGCACGTCGTAGGCCCGCACCCGGTTCTCCGGCACCGCGTGCCGAAGAACCCGCTGGTCAGGGGCTTCCCAAGAGTCCACCGGCCCCTGGAAGTAGGACAGGTACTTCTTGGCGACCTCCACCGCCTCCGCCTCGTCCGCGACGGCCACGTCCACGACCCCGTTGGGCACCTGCACGCTCATCGGCCCGACCTCCTCCGGCCGGAACACCCCCAGCCCGCCGCCCTCGATCATGGCCGGCCCGCCCATGCCGATGGTGGCGTCCCGGGTGGCGATCACGACGTCGCACGTGCCCAGCAGGACCGCGTTGCCCGCGAAGCACCGCCCCGAGGCGATGCCCACCAGCGGCACCAGCCCCGACAGCTTCGCGAACAGGTGGAACGCCATGCAGTCCAGCCCGCTGACCACACCGTGGTCGGTGTCCCCGGGCCGCCCGCCGCCGCCCTCCGCGAACAGGACCACCGGCAGGCGCTGCTCCTCGGCCAGTCCGAACATCCGGTCCTTCTTGGCGTGGTTGCGCATGCCCTGGGTGCCGGCCATGACCGCGTAGTCGTAGGACAGCGCGACCACCCGCCGCCCGTTCACCTGCCCCACCCCGGCGACCAGGCCGTCCGCAGGGGTCCGCTCCACCAGTTCGTCCAACGACCGCCGCCGACGCTGGGCCGCGATCGCCAGACCGCCGTACTCGACGAAGTCGGTGCACAGGTCCGCGATGTTCTCCCGGGCCGTCCGGTGCCCGAGCGAGTGCCGCTTGGCCTCCGCCGCCGGTCGGCTGAAGTCGTGGCGGGCCATCGTCTCGGCCAGGTCCGGCCGGATGTCGTCCAGGTCGACGTCCACGACCTTCTCCTCGACCGCGTCCGTCCCGCCGTCGGCCAGCAGGGTCCCCTCGGCCACGGTCTCCCCGACCGACACCAGCACCCGACCGTCGCCCACGGCCACCACGTGCTGCATCTTCATCGCCTCGACCACGACCGTGCCGTTCTCGACCGCGACCACGGTCCCCTGCACGGGCGCGCGCGGTCCCCGGTCCTCCCGGGGCAGCTCGTCGACGAACCCGGTGTGCGCGGACAGCACGTCGGGGTGGTCCAGGAGCCCGCGCAGGAAGCCCAGGTTGGTCGCCGCGCCGTCCACGCCGAACTCGCCCAGCGCCCGCTTGACCCGCCGCAGCGCCGTGTCCAGGTCGTCGCCGTGGGCGATCACCTTGGCCAGCAACGCGTCGAACCCGAGCCCGGCGCGGAACCCGGGCCCGGCGTGGGTGTCGACCCGGATGCCGGGGCCGGTGGGCGGCGCGAACGTGCCCAGCCGACCGGCGGAGGCCAGGTTGACCCGGACCTGGATGGCGCAGCCGCGCGGCGTGTGCGTCAGGTCCGGCTCGACCTCCGCCGCCAGCAGCAACTGCGCGCGGACCAGGTCCAGCCCGGTGACCTCCTCGGTCACCGTGTGCTCGACCTGCAACCTGGGGTTGGCCTCCAGGAACACGTACCGCGAGGGCGTGACCAGGAACTCGACCGTGCCCAGCCCGGTGTACCGGACGGCCCGCGCGATGGCCGCGGCGGCCTCGTGCAGCTCGGCCCGCAGGCCCGGGTCCAGGCCCGGCGCGGGCGCGATCTCGACCAGCTTCTGGTGGCCGGACTGGAGGCTGCAGTCCCGGTCGCCCAGCACGGTCGTGCCGACCAGCTGCACCTCGATGTGCCGCGCCTGGGTCAGCAGCTCCTCGACGTACACCGACCCGTCGCCGAACGCGGCCAGCGCCTCGGCCCGGCACCGCTCGACGGCCGGGGTCAGGTCCGCCAACCGCCGCACCACCCGCATGCCCTTGCCGCCGCCCCCGGACACGGCTTTGACCATCACGGCCCCGTGCGCCTTGAAGAACGCGTCGAACCCGTCGGAGACCCCGGCCAGCACCGGCACCCCGACCTCGGTCGCCAGCGCGCGGGCGCTCAGCTTGTCCCCGAGCAGCGCCAGCACCTCCGGCGGCGGCCCGACGAAGGTCAGCCCGGCCTCGGCGCAGCGCCGCGCGAACTCGGCGTTCTCGGACAGGAACCCGTACCCGGGGTGCACGAACCGGCACCCCTCGGCGGCGGCCAGCAACTGGTCGATGTCCAGGTACGACGAGGGCCCCTCGCCGCGCAGCCGGACCGCCCGGTCGGCCAGGCCGGCGTGGCCCGGGTCGTCGTCGGTGAACACCGCCGTGGTCCGCCAGCCCAGGTCGGCGGCGGCGCGCAGGACCCGGACGGCGACCTCACCACGGTTGGCGACGAGCAGCGTGGACACCGCAACCTCCTGAGCGACCGCTTAGTATGTGACTGCCGTCGCATACTGACACCACGGCTTAGCGTTCGTCCAGAGCCAACCGATCCACTCAGTGAGGCGTCCATGGGGACAAACGCCCCCCGAGGACGTGAACCGCAAGGTTTCAGGAGGACCACCGTGGTGTTTAAAAGGATGTTGCGCGCGTTCGGAGTCGGCGGTCCGTCCGTGGACACGGTGCTGACCAACCCGAACGTCCGTCCCGGTGAGCTGCTCACCGGCGAGGTGCGCATCGCGGGCGGCGACCACACCGCCGACATCGACGAGGTCAAGCTGTCCCTGGTGACCCGCGTCGAGGTGGAGAGCGGGGACAGCGAGCACAACCGCAACGTCGAGTTCGCGCGCGTCGTCGTCGGCCGGCGCATCCAGGTCGCCGCCGGCCAGAACCTGGCGCTGCCGTTCCAGTTCCCGATGCCGCTGGAGACCCCGCTGACCGTCGTGCACGGCCAGCACCTGCACGGCATGACCATGGGCCTGCGCACGGAGCTGGAGGTGCGCGGCGCCGTCGACCCCGGCGACCTCGACCCGGTCGCCGTGCACCCGATCCAGTCGCAGGAGCACGTGCTCAACGCGTTCGGCGCGCTGGGCTTCCGGTTCACCCGCGCGGACTCCGAGCAGGGCCGCATCCACGGCGTGCCGCAGCAGCTCCCGTTCTACCAGGAGATCGAGTTCCTGCCGCCGCAGCAGTTCCTGGCCAAGATCAGCCAGGTCGAGCTGACCTTCGTCACCGACCCGCACCACCTGTACGTCGTGCTGGAGGCGGACCGCCGCGGCGGCCTGTTCCGGGCCGGCGGTGACACGTTCGGGCACTTCGCCATGTCGCACGATGAGGTGATCCGCACGGACTGGACGGCCGTCCTCCACCAGTGGATGGACCAGGTGGCCGGCCGTCGTGGAAGCCATGGTCACGGCATGCACGGGGGCCACTACCCGGGTCACCGCGGGGGTCACCACGGCGGGGGGATCGGGGTCGGCGGCGTCGTCGCCGGGGCTGCGGCCGGCGTGTTCGGTGGGATGATTATCGGCGAGGCCCTCGACGAGGTCGGGGACTTCTTCGAAGGCGACTAACCCGCAGGAGGCATCGTGGGCATCGGCGGTGTGATCAGCGCTCTGATCGTGGGTCTCATCATCGGGTTGCTCGGCAAGCTCGTCGCTCCAGGCAAGCAGAACATCCCGATCTGGCTGACCGTCGTGGTCGGCATCGTGGCGGCGTTCCTGGGCACGTTCATCGCCCGGGCGCTGGGCGTCGAGGACACCCCGGGCATCGACTGGATCGAGATCATCGTGCAGGTGGTGATCGCCGCCGTGGGCGTGAGCCTGGCCGCGGGCTTCTACGGGCGCAAACAAGTCCACTGAGGACTTCCGCGACGGGCCTTCCGGAACCGACCGGGAGGCCTTTCGCGTTTCAGGCACCCAACATGCGCAGCACCAAGTCCGCGTAGAGCGTGCCGATCGACTCGGGCGTGCGTCGACCGCCGGGCTTGTACCAACGCGCCACGTCGATGCACAGCGACAGCACCGCCAGCGTCGCCCCGCGCACGTCCGGCACGTCGAAAGCGCCCGCCGCCACGCCGTCCTCGATCATCCCGCGCACCGCGGACTCGATCTCCCGCCGCAGCTCCACCACCTCGGCGTGGTGCTCCGGCGTCAACGCGGTCAGCTCGTACTGCACGACCCGGGCCGTCAGGTGGAACTCCGCGTGCCACGACGAGAAGGCCTGCACCGCCGCCGCCATCCGGGCCACCGGCTCGGTCTCGGTCACCCCGGTCAGCATTTCCAGCGCCCGCCGGTGCCCGATCCGCGAGATCTGGAACAGCAGGTCCTCTTTGGACCGGTAGTGGATGTACACCGCCGCCGGGCTCATGCCGGCCTGCGCGGCGATGTCGCGGGTGGTCGTGGCGTGGTAGCCGCGGCCGGCGAAAGCGGCAGCCGCGGCGATGAGCATCCGTCGGGCCGCCGGCGGCGTGACGTCGCGCCACGTGTGCTCCAGCAGCTCGAACTCCTGCGCGGCGGTGGTCAATGGGGGCCTCCTTGACAAGGGCCGACAGCGTACCGCAGGCTAAGCACACGCTTAGGGCCTAAGCAACCGCTTAGTATGTGGAGGGAACGTGCAGCGCACCCTGTTCGAGGACGACCACCACGCCTTCCGGGAGACCGCGCGCGCGTTCGTCGACCGGACCGTCCGGCCCAACTACGAGAAGTACGTCGAGCAGCGGCACATCGACCGCGAGCTGTGGCTGGAGGCCGGTCGGCAGGGGCTGCTGGGCCTGGAGGTCCCCGAGGAGCACGGCGGCAGCGGCGCGAACGACTACCGCTTCAACACCGTCCTCGGCGAGGAGCTGTGCAAGGTCAGCGCGGGCGTGGCGAGCTGCCTGGGCATCCACGGCGACGTCGTCGCGCCCTACCTGGTCGACCTGTGCACCGAGGAGCAGAAGCAGCGCTGGCTGCCCCGGTTCTGCTCCGGCGAGCTGACCACCGGCATCGGCATGACCGAGCCCTCCGGCGGCTCGGACCTCGCCGCCCTGCGCAGCACCGCGGTCCGGGACGGCTCGGACTGGGTCCTCAACGGCTCCAAGACGTTCATCACCAACGGCTACTCCGCCGACATGGTCGTGGTGGCCGCCCGCACCAGCCCGGAGAAGAAGTCCAAGGGCATCACGCTGTTCGCCGTCGAGACCGGCATGAAGGGCTTCGAGCGCGGGCGCAAGCTGGACAAGGTCGGCCAGCCCGAGTCCGACACCGCCGAGCTGTTCTTCGAGGACGTCCGCATCCCGGCCGAGAACGTCATCGGCGAGGTCGACCGCGGGTTCATCTACATGATGGAGCGGCTGCCGCAGGAACGCCTCGGCGGAGCGATCTCCAACCTGGCCCACGCCAGGCAGATCCTGCTGGAGACCATCGAGTACACCAAGGAGCGCAAGGCGTTCGGGCAGGCCATCGGGTCGTTCCAGCACAACAAGTTCCTGCTCGCCGAACTGGTCACCAAGGTCGACGTGACGCAGGCCTTCCTGGACCAGTGCACCATCGCGCACACCAAGCGCGAGCTGACCGCCGTGGACGCCGCGAAGGCCAAGTACTGGAGCGCCGACGTCCAGAACGAGGTCCTGGACGCCTGCGTGCAGCTGCACGGCGGCTACGGCTACATGACCGAGTACCGCGTGGCCCGCGCCTGGATGGACGCCCGCGTCACCAAGATCTGGGCCGGCTCCAACGAGATCATGAAAGAACTCATCGGCCGCGAGCTTGGCCTGTAGAGCAAGGAGCACACCATGCCCGAGGCTGTCGTCGTAGCCACCTCGCGCTCCCCGATCGGCCGGGCCCGCAAAGGTTCCCTGGTCGACCTGCGCCCGGACGACCTGGCCGCCCAGGTCATCCGGGCCGCCCTGGACAAGGTCCCCGCGCTCGACCCCGCCACGATCACCGACCTGCACCTGGGCTGCGCCGAACCGCAGGACGAGCACGGCCAGAACGCGGCCCGCCGCATCGCCGTCCAGCTCGGCCTGGACACCGTGCCGGGCACGACGGTCAACCGGTTCTGCGCCTCCTCCGTGCAGACCGCCCGCATGGCCTTCCACGCCATCAAGGCGGGGGAGGGGCACGCGTTCGTCAGTGCCGGCGTCGAGTGCGTTTCCCGTTACCGCCATGGCGATCCGCACTTCAACCCGCTCTTCGAGGAAGCTCAAAGGCGCACCGTGGAGACGGCGGAGCACAACACGCCGTGGACCGACCCCCGTCTCAACGGGGACCTCCCGGACTACTACATCGCGATGGGGCAGACCGCCGAGAACGTGGCGAACCACCTCGGCATCTCCCGCCGCGAGCAGGACGAGTTCGGCGTCCGGTCGCAGAACCTCGCGGAGAAGGCCATCGCGGACGGCTTCTTCGCCCGCGAGATCACCCCGGTCACCCTCCCCGACGGCACGGTGGTCAGCACCGACGACGGCCCGCGCGCCGGCGTGACGCTGGAAGCGGTGCAGGCGCTCAAGCCGTCCTTCCGTCCACAAGGGACGGTCACGCCCGGCAACTGCTGCCCCCTCAACGACGGCGCGGCGGCGGTCGTCATCATGAGCGACACCCGTGCCCGCGAACTGGGGCTGACCCCGTTGGCGCGCATCGTGTCCACGGGCGTGTCCGGCCTGAGCCCGGAGATCATGGGCCTGGGCCCGGTGGACGCCACCCTCCAGGTGCTGGCGCACGCCGGGATGTCCATCGGCGACATCGACCTGGTGGAGATCAACGAGGCGTTCGCCGTGCAGGTGCTGGGCAGCCAGCGCGCGCTCGGCATCGACATCGACCGGCTCAACGTGCACGGCGGCGCCATCGCGCTGGGGCACCCGTTCGGCTCGACGGGCGCCCGCATCATGACCACCCTGATCAACGGGATGCAGGCCCGCGACGCCCAGTTCGGCCTGGAGACGATGTGCGTCGGCGGCGGGCAGGGCATGGCGATCATCCTGGAAAGGCTGTAGCTGATGGGAATCCTCGACAAGTTCCGGCTCGACGGCCAGACCGCGATCGTCACCGGCGCGTCCTCCGGCCTCGGCGTGGCGTTCGCCAAGGGCCTGGCGGAGGCGGGCGCGGACGTCGTGCTGGCCGCGCGGCGGGTGGAGAAGCTGAAGGAGACCGCCGCCCTGGTCGAGGCCGCGGGCAGGCGGGCGCTGATCGTGCGCGCGGACGTGGCCCAGCCCGACGACTGCCGCGAGGTGGCGCGGGCCGCGGCCGAGTTCGGCGACGTGCGGGTGCTGGTGAACAACGCCGGCGTGGCCTCGGCGGTGCCCGCGTCGAAGGAGACGCCCGAGCAGTTCCTGGGCGTCATGGACGTCAACCTCAACGGCGCCTACTGGATGGCCCAGGCCGCCGCAGCGGTGATGACCAACGGCGGGTCGATCGTCAACATCTCCAGCGTGCTGGGCCTGGTGTCCGGCGGCCTGCCGCAGGCCGCGTACGCCGCGTCCAAGGCCGGCCTGATCGGCCTGAGCCGCGACCTGGCCCAGCAGTGGACCGGCCGCAAGGGCATCCGGGTCAACGCGGTCGCGCCCGGGTTCTTCGCCTCGGAGATGACCGACCAGTACCCCGACGGCTACCTGGACGCCCACATCGGGCGGCTGGCGATGGGTCGGGCGGGCGATCCGGAGGAACTGGCCGCCGCGGTCGTGTTCCTCGCTTCGGCCGCAGGCGGTTACACCACCGGGATCACGCTGGTCGTGGACGGCGGCGTGACGCTCGGCGGCTGACCCGGTCCGCCCCGGTCGGCCGTTTATGCTGCTCGCCATGGCATCAGTGCCGGAACGGCTGATCGGGGCCGCCACCAGGTTGTTCGCCGACAAGGGCTACGACCGGGTGGCGGTGCAGGAGATCGTGGACCTCGCCGGGGTCACCAAGGGCGCGATGTACCACTACTTCGGGTCCAAGGACGACCTCCTCCAGGAGATCTACGGCAGCCTGCTGCGGATGCAGACCGAGCGGCTGGAGCGGATCGCGTCCGGGGCCGGGCCGGTCGCCGAGCGGCTGCACGCCGTGGCGGTGGACGTCGTGGTGACGTCGGTGGAGAACTTCGACCAGGCCAAGGTGTACTTCCGGTCGGCCGACCAGCTGCCGGAGAAGCAGCGGCGGGCCATGCGGGCCGAGCGGCGGCACTACCACGAGCGGTTCCGGTCGCTGGTCGAGGAGGGGCAGGCGGAACGGGTGTTCCGGACCGACGTGCCGGCGGACCTGACCGTGCACTACTTCTTCGGCACCGTCCACCACCTCGGCACCTGGTACCACGCTTCCGGGCCGTTGTCGGCCAAGCAGATCGGCCGGCACTACGCCGACCTGCTGCTGGGCTCGCTGCGGCCCTGACGGCCCTGACGGCTCGGCCCTGACGGCTCTGACGGCTCTGACGGCTCGGCCCTGACGGCCCTGACGGCCTCTGACGGCTCGGCCCTGACGGCTCTGACGGCTCGGCTCTGACGGCCCTGACGGCTCGGCCTCCGGCCCCCGGTTCGATCATCGCACGAGGTACCGACAATTCCGGCCGTCGCCGTGCGCCCTGATGGCGGTTGCCCGGCTCTTGAGCCAGGCGCACAGTGGTGGAATGCGGCGGAAAGCGCTGGTCGTGGTGGCCGCCTGCCTGCTGGTGGCGGTGGTGGCGCTGCTGCGCGACCAGACCCGCCCACCGGTGACCGCAGCGCCGCCGGAGCCCACCGTGCTCAGCACCAGACCCGGCACGGCGCTTCCCGGTCCGGCGCCGCACACCCGCACCCCGCCCGGCCGCCTCGCCGACCGCGTCGCGGTGGTCGGCGAGTGGCTCACCGTCCCGTCCACCCCTGATCTGTCCATTGTGGACAGACGGGAGCCCGTGCCGCGCATGGGGGAGTGGGAACTGACGACCAACCCGCTCACCGCCCGGCGCGGCGACGAGGTGATCGCGCTGGACGCCTCGGCCCGGGACGTCGAGCGGTGCGGCACGCACGTCTACTGGCCCAGCGACGGGAAGCTGGCCCGCTGGGCGCCCGGCTCACCCCGCGTCGAGGTGCTGGCCCTGCCCGACACGGGCACCCTGACCAGCCACCGCTGCGTCTACGGCATCCTCAACGTGGTCACCGGCGAGGGCACGCCCAGGCTGTGGTTCCTGGGCGCACCCTGACACAGCGCCTCAGGGCACCAGCAGCACGACCGTCTCGGCCACGCACGCGGGCTTCGGCTCGCCGTCGATCTCCACGACCACCTTCACCACGGCCTGCTTGCCCTGCGCCACGTCGGTGATCTCGAACAGCTCGGCCCCGGCGCGGATGCGCGAGCCGACCTTCACCGGCATGGGGAAGCGGACCTTGTTCAGGCCGTAGTTCACGCCCATCGTCAGCCCCTGCACGGTGTAGATGTCCCGCACCAGCAAGGGGATCAGCGACAGCGTGAGGTACCCGTGCGCGACCGGCGCGCCGAACGGGCCGCGCGCCGCCTTCTCCAGGTCGACGTGGATCCACTGGTGGTCGCCGGTCGCGTCGGCGAACAGGTTGATCTCCTGCTGGGTCACCTCGTGCCACGGCCCGTGGCCCAGGTGCTCGCCCTTGGCGGCGGCCAGCTCGTCCAGGTTCGCGAAGGTCCTCATCCTCAGTCCTTCGGTCCGCCGGCGACGTAGATGACCTGGCCGGACACGAACCCGGCGCCCTCGCTGACCAGGAACGACGCGGTGTGCGCGATGTCCTCGGGGGTGCCGGTGCGGCCGACCGGGATCATCGCCGCCGCGCCCTTCTTGAAGTCCTCGAAGTCCACGCCGACGCGGGCGGCGGTGGCGGCGGTCATGTCGGTCTCGATGAAGCCCGGCGCGATGGCGTTGACCGTGACGCCGAACTTGCCCAGCTCGATCGCGAGCGTCTTGGTGAAGCCCTGGAGACCGGCCTTGGCGGCGGCGTAGTTGGCCTGGCCGCGGTTGCCCAGCGCGGACGTGCTGGACATGTTGACGATCCGGCCCCACTTGGCCTCGGTCTGGAACTTCTGCACCGCCCGGCTCATCAGGAACGAGCCGCGCAGGTGCACGGTCAGCACCGCGTCCCAGTCGTCGTCGGTCATCTTGAACAGCAGGTTGTCCCGCAGGATGCCGGCGTTGTTGACCAGCACGGTCGGCGCGCCCAGCTCGTCGGCCACCCGCTGCACGGCCGCGTCGACCGACGCGCTGTCGCCCACGTCCACGCCGACCGCGAGCGCCCGGCCGCCGCCGGCGTTGATCTTCCCGACGACGTCGGCGCAGCCTTCCTCGTTGAGGTCCAGCACCGCGACGGCGAAGCCGTCCTGCGCGAGCCGCGTCGCCACGGCCGCGCCGATGCCGCGCGCCGCGCCGGTGACGATGGCCACCCGTGCGTTGGTCTCGGCCACGAAATCCTCCTTGATACGGGCTAAGCAAGCGCTTGGAAACTACCGGCCGACGTGGCTTGACGCCACAGTCCAGTGGGACGACCATACCGACTGGTCGGAATGTCGCCAAGGGAGGCGTGCGGTGGAGTTCCAGGACAAGGTCGCGTGGGTCACCGGCGGTGCGAACGGCATCGGTGCGGGGGTCGCGCGCAGACTCGCCGGGCTCGGCGCCCGGGTGGTCGTCGCCGACGTCGACGCCGAGCGCGGCAAGGCGGTGGCCGACGAGGTCGACGGGCTGTTCGTCACGTGCGACGTCGGCGACCCCCGGCACAGCGAGCAGGCGGTCGCGGCGGCGGTCGAGGCGTTCGGCGGGCTCGACATCGCCGTGCTCAACGCGGGCATCGCCACCGGCTTCGGCCTGGGCGACGACTTCGACGCCGAGCGGTACCGGCGGGTGATGGGCATCAACCTCGACGGCGTCGTGTACGGCGTCCACGCGGCGCTGCCGGCGTTGAAAGCGCGCGGCGGCGGGCACATCGTGGCCACCGCCAGCATGGCCGGGCTGATGGCGATGCCCATGGACCCGGTGTACGGGGCCAACAAGGCCGCCGTCGTCGGTCTCGTGCGTGCTCTCGGGCCGGTGCTTGGGGCCGACGGGGTCGCCGTCAACGCGGTGTGCCCGGCGTTCGCCGACACCGACATCATCTCGGGCTTCAAGGCGGCGCTGGAGTCGGCCGGCATGCCGATCCTGACCGTCGACGACGTGGTGGACGCGTACCTGTCCGTGTTGCGGTCCGGCCGCACCGGCGAATGCTGGTACGTCCAGGCCGGCCGGCCCAGCGAGCCGTTCAAGTTCCCCAACCCGCCCGGCCCGCGCACGTCGTCCGGTGCGCGCGTGGCCCTGCACGACCCGTCCCAGGAAGGCTGATCCACTGTGCGTGCCATCCAGATCACCGAGTTCGGCGGACCCGAGGTGCTGACCGAGGTCGACCTGCCCGACCCGGTCGCCGGTCCCGGCGAACTGCTCGTCGACGTCAGCCGAGCGGGCCTGAACTACGCCGACACCCACCAGGCGGAGAACTCCTACCTGGCCAGGATGGAACTCCCGCTGGTGCCCGGCGGCGAGGTCGTGGGCCGCACGCCCGACGGCCGGCGGGTCGTCGCGCTGACGAACTTCGGCGGGTACGCGGAGAAGGCCGCCGTGCCCGCGGCGACCGCGTTCGACGTGCCGGACGGGGTGGACGACCTGACCGCGCTGAGCATGGTCGTGCAGGGCGCCACGGCGTGGCTGCTGCTGCGCAAGAGCGTGCACCTGGAGCCGGGGGAGTCGGTCGTCGTGCACGCCGCCGCGGGCGGGGTCGGGTCGATCGCCGTGCAGCTGGCCAAGAAGTGGGGCGCGGGCCGGGTCATCGCGACCGCGAGCAGCGCGGACAAGCGCAAGCTGGCGCTGGACCTGGGCGCGGACGTGGCCGTGGACTCCACCGCCGAGGACATGACCGCCGCGCTGCGCGAGGCCAACGAGGGCCGGCGGGTGGACGTGGTGCTGGACATGACCGGCGGCGCGGTGACCGACCAGAGCGTGGCCGCGCTGGCGCCGTTCGGGCGGCTCGCGTTCTACGGGATGGCCAGCCGGGAACGGCCGTCGCCGGTGGACCTGGGCAAGCTGCTGGTGCACTCCACGGCCATCGCCGGCATGTGGCTGCCGCACGCGTTCAAGCTGCCGGGGCGAGTGGTGCACCGCGCGATGGACGAGCTGTTCGCCCTGGTCGAGGCGGGGGAGCTGCGGGCCGTCGCGGGTGGGGAGTACGGGTTGTCCGAGGTGCGGAAGGCGCACGAGGACCTGCGGTCGAGGCGGACGACGGGCAAGCTCGTCCTCGACCCGTCGCGGTAGCCGGCTCGGTCTGCGAGCTGTCGGCTCGGACGGTGGGGGCCGCCTCTTCGAATCAGGCGGCCCCCACCGCCGGGCTCACTCGCTCAGCTCGGCCAGCGCGGCCTTCACCTTGGCCAGCTCGGCCTCCAGCTCCTCCATGCGGGTGCGGTGCTGGGACCGGGCGGCCTCGATGACCTCCTCGATACCGCCGGCGATGTCCTCGTGCAGCTCCTTGGCCGCCTTGGACACCGCCGCCGCGGAGATGACGAGCCCCTGCACGACCCGCTTGGTGCCGTGCACCAGATCGGCCTGCCACTCGCCGTCGGCGGTGCCGGTGACGGTGAGCGTCAGCTCGACCGTGCGGGTCTTCTTGGCCGTGCTCTTGGTGGCCTTGGCCTTCGCGGGCTTGGGCGCGGGCGCCTCGGCCACGGGCGCTTCGGCCTCGGGCGCCTCCGGGGTGGCGGGCGCCTCCTCCTGCTGCGTGGCCGCCGGCACGGCGTCCACCTGGTCTTCCTGCTCCACGAGCGTGTCCGCCTGCACGTTCTCGTTTCCTCTCTGCATCCGGCTCGACCCGGCCGTGATCCTAGAACAGATGTTCGATGGTGGGTCGATCGCCCCGCACAGCGTAGGGTGTCGGGCTTGTGAGTGGCTGGAGGGACATGTCCGCCCGTCGTTTCCTCGACCGGCTGGGCGCAGAGATCGGCATGGCGACGGCGGTGTTGGCCCCGGTGGGCGTGCTCGCGGCGATCGACCAGCACGCGGCGTCGGTGCGCGACATCCTCGCGTACGGGACGCCGGCGGCTGCGGCGACGATCCTGCTGGCCGGGTACGCGCGGGGCGTCCTGGACGAGGCGGCGGCGCACGGCTGGACCCCGCCGTCGATCGTGGAGTGGGCGCACGCCGACTGGACCACGTTGCGACTGGCGGCCGTGTGCGACCTGGCCAGGCGGTCCGACGAACCCGAACTCGCCCTGGAGGCGTAGCGGGCGGTTGGTCCGGCCTCTTCCCGGGTACCTCGAACGGGCGTTCGAGTGGAGGGAGAGACCGTGAACCGCACGCCGGAGAAGGACCCCGAGGACTGGACGACCGGCGACGAGCCGATGACCGGACCGCAGGAGTCCTACCTGCACACGCTCGCCCAGGAGGCGGGTGAGGATGTGCCGGGGGAGCTGACCAAGGTGGAGGCTTCGCAGCTCATCGACCGGCTTCAGGAGAAGACCGGCCGGGGCCGGGACTAGCTCTCGTCCACCGGTGGTCTGCCCGTGGGCGAGGCGCTTTTAAAGATCACAGGATTACCAACGCCTCGCCGGCGGGCAGGCCGCCAAGGATGGACACGACTACAACTGCGGGGGCTTCTTGCTTGTGCCCTCCCCGGCGGCCCTGCCCGCTCGGCGGGGACTGGTCCGGCGCTTGGCACGGCGGACTTGCGGTGGGCGTTCGGCGCGGGCTGGCTGGTCGGCGTGGAGGGCTGGTTGGTCGGCGTGGCGGGCTGGCTGGTCGGGGCGGCGGACGGCCGGTCTGTGGACGTGGCGGAACCGGGGCGGTGACTGGCCCACCGCCCCGGTTCGGCGCCACCCGTTACTGCGTCGGCGGCGGGTACTGGCCGGGTCGCGGTTGGGGCTGGACCGGCGCCCCGGCCGGAGGTGTGGGCGTGTTCTGCGGCGGCGTCTGCCGGCCGCCGGTCGGGGTGCCCGGGGTGACCGGCGTGCCGGCAGCGCCCGGCGTGGACGCGCCCGAGCGGGAGGCCGCGTGGGCCGGGGTCTCGGTCGGGCGGGGCACCTGCTGGGTCGGGGCCTCCTGGGTCCGGCGGACGTCCTCACGACCGCGCTGGTACGCCTCGGCCTGGGCCTTCGCCTGCGGGACCTCGTTCTCGGCCTTGGTCAGCCAGCCGTCCCAGCGCTGCTGCATGGGCTTGACCAGGCCACCGCCGACGCCCACGACGGCGATGCCGCCGATGGTCGCCAGGAGCGTGATCAGGATCGGCATGGTGACGGTGGTCGCGATGCCCATCTGGTTCAGGGCCGCGATCACGCCGAGGCCGATGATGAACCACGACACGATGTTGGCCACCATCCGCCCGTAGGACAGGCCGCCCAGGGCGCGCGACACGACGTCCTTCACCGCGCGTGCGATGGCCGCGGCCACCACGACGATGACGATCGCGACGATCGCCCGCGGCAGCCACGCCACGATCTCGGTCAGCAGGTTGCTCACCGGGTTCGCGCCGAACAGGCCGAACGCGATCTGCAACGCGATCAGCAGCACCGCGTAGTACACGATCTGCGCGACCAGGCCGGACGCGTCGAACCGGGACCGGGACAGGGCGTCACCGATGCCGCCGCGCTCCACGGCGCGGTCGAAGTGGACGCGTTCCAGCACCTTGTTCACCGCGGCGCGGAGCAGGCGGGCGACGATCCACCCGATCACCAGCACCAGCAGGAAACCGACGAGTTTCGGCAGGAACGTCACCACGGACCGCAAGGCGTCACCGGTGGCCTCACCGATGCCTTGGGCCTGCGCCGTCTGCACGGCGAGCAGGGCGTTCATCGTCTGACCTCCTCGGGGGAGTGGTTCGTCTCACCGAACCGGTTACCCGAGGTGGTCGGTTCAAACCCCTGGTAGTCCCACCTGCCGTTGCCGTTCGACGTGCACCACGCCGGGCACCTCGCGCAGCGCGAACACCCCCTCCGCGGGCACCGTCCCGGTCACCACGCCCACCGCGTCCAGGACGCGGTCGACCGCCATCCCGGCCCGTTCCAGGGCCGGGACGACGGTCGAGGGAGCGATTCCGTCGGCGACGGTGACCGCGACGGGGACCACGTCAGGGCGCCTGGACCAGGCCCGCGCCCGCGTCGGTGGTGGGCAGGCCCAGCCGCCGGGCGGACTGCATCAGGCGCGCCCACAGCTCCCAGCCGCGCGCGTTGTGCTGCTGGGCCATCAGCGCGGCCACGCCCGCCACGTGCGGGGTCGCCATGCTGGTGCCCTGGATGCGCTTGTGCAGGGCGTCGCCGGACTTGCCGTTCCAGCTCGAGTACACGTTCACCCCGGGCGCGACCACGTCGACCTGGCCGACGGTGTCGACCGTGCCGCACGAGAAGAACGCGATCGCCCGCTGGTCGTCGATCGCGCCCACGGCCAGGATGGACGGGCAGTTCGCCGGGTGGCCGACCGGCGCGATCTTGTCCGGCCGCCGGCTCTCGTTGCCCGCGGCGGCGACGATCAGGGTGCCCTTGGCCAGGGCGCGCTGGCCGACGGACTCGTAGATCTGCGAGTACGGCGTGCCGGGTCGGACGGCCGAGCCCAGGGACATGGAGATGACCGCGCAGCCGTTGCCGAGCGCCCAGTCGATGCCGGCCAGGATGCCGCCGTCGGAGCCGAAGCCCGCGTTGGACAGCACCTTGCCCGCGTAGATGTCGGCCTCGTAGGCCACGCCGTAGCCCGGACCACCGGACGCGGGCTTGCGCGGACCCGCGGCGGAGCCGATGCAGTGCGTGCCGTGGCCGTGCGCGTCTTCCACGGTCTCGCCGGTGATGAACGACTGGGTGAGCACCGTGCGGCCCGCGAAGTCCGGGTGGTCCACGGTGAAGCCGGTGTCCAGGACGGCCACGCGGACGCCCTTGCCGGTCGCGGTGCTGATGTTCGCGGCGATGGCCTGGAGGCCCCACGTGAACACGGACTCGTCGACGGCGGCGGTCACGTTCTCCTGCGCGGGCGCGGCGAGGGCCTGCACGACGCGCTCGGGTTCGACCAGCGCGATGGGACCCGGCGTCTCCACCGCGGCGGCCAGCGCGTTCACCTGGTCGGGCTGCGCGTCGACCACGGCGACGCCGAGGTTCGAGTAGATGACGCCGTCGACGGTCCCCAGCGACTCGGTGGTCGCACCCTCGAGCGTGCTCGCGGTGCGGATGCCGGCCACGGACGACAGTTCCCGGGCGCCCGCGGCGGCCGACCCCTCGTCGATCAGGACGAGGTAGCGGCCGGTCGTGGTGTCGGTCGGTTCTGGCATGACGACCCCCTTGGGTTGGGCAGTCAGGTGTAACCCCGCGACGCGCTCGGGCTCAAGCGGCCGTTCGTGGGTGGTTATGCCTTATTGGAGAACCGATGTCGGATTGAGATACAGATCAAGCGGTCGCCGGTTCCGTACCACGCTTTCGGGTGAATTTCGCGAGTGGTTCGACGACGCGCGCCGCGACCGGTCCGAAGACCGCCATCAACAACACGTAAGCCGTCGCGAGGGCCGCCAGTTCGCCGTCCACGCCGCCCGACGCGACCGCCAGCGACGCGATGACGATCGAGAACTCACCCCGTGCGACCAGCGCCGCACCCGCTCGGGCGCGGCCCAGCCGGCCGATGCCCTGCCGCTTGGCGGCCCACCAGCCGGTGGCGACCTTGGTCACCGTCGTCACGATCGCCAGGAGGATGGCCAATCCTAGTACGGGTGGAATCGAGGCCGGGTCCGTGTTGAGCCCGAAGACGACGAAGAACATCGCGGCGAAAAGATCACGCAGCGGTTCCAGCATTCGCGTCGCGTTCTCCGCCGTCGACCCGGAGATCGCGATTCCGAGCAGGAACGCGCCCACCGCCGCCGACACCTGCAACTGCGCCGCCACGCCCGCCACGAGCAGCGCCGCGCCGAGCACCTTGAGCAGGAACACCTCGGGGTCCGGGCTGTCCACGAGCGCCGACACGTACTTGCCGAAGCGCAGCGCGATGATCAACACCACGGTGATCGCGAGCAGCGAGATGCCGACCGCGCTCAGCCCGCCCAGGAAGCTCACGCCGGCCAGCACGGCGGTCAGGATCGGCAGGTAGAGCGCCATCGCCAGGTCCTCGAAGACCAGCACGGACAGCACGACCGGCGTCTCCCGGTTGCCCAGCCGACCCAGGTCGCCGAGCACCTTGGCGATGATCCCGGAGGAGGAGATGTAGGTGACGCCCGCCATCGCGAGCGCGCCGACCGGTCCCCAGCCGAGGATCAGCGCCGCGATGGCGCCGGGGGCCGCGTTCAGCACGATGTCCACGACACCGGCCGTCCACGACCGCTTGAGGCCGGTCACCAGTTCGGCCGCCGAGTACTCCAGGCCGAGCAGGAGCAGCAGGAGGATGACGCCGATCTCGCTGGCGATGTGCGTGAAGTCCTCGATGCCGTGCAACGGGACGATCCCGCCCTGGCCGAACGCCAGGCCGCCGATCAGGTAGAGGGGGATCGGCGAGATGCCGATCCGCCAGGCCATCTTGCCCAGCAGTCCCAGTCCGAAGAAGACGGCGCCGAGCTGGACCAGGGCGATCGCTGTGTTGTGCAAGTGCTCAGCCGTCCAGGATGTCCGCGGTCTTGGCCAGGCCGTCGGCCGTGCCCACCACGACCACCAGGTCCCCGCCCGCGAACACGAAGTCCGGGCGCGGCGACGGGTGCACCGAGCCGGCGCGCACCACAGCCACGATGGACGAGCCGGTGCGGGTGCGCAGCTCGGTCTCGCCGAGCGTGCGGCCGTCGAACGTCGAGCCGGGCACGACCGGGAACTGCCGGGTGGAGATGCCGGCGACATCGCGGTGTTGGTCTTGGAGGTGGGCGACCAGCTGCGGCGCGCCGAGCAGGCCCGCGAGGGTGCCCGCCTCCGCCGGGGTCAGCGGGATGGACGCCGAGCAGTCGTCGGGGTCGTCCTTGCTGGACACGATCAGCTCGAACTTGCCGTCCCGGTGGGTGATGACCCCGACGCGGCGGCCGGAGCGGATCGTGAAGTCCTGGCGGGTGCCGATTCCCGGCAAGGGCGTGACCTCGACGTTCATGAGATCGATAGTAGTCGGCATGACTGATCGGGTACGGGCCGTGCGCAGCGGCTGGGTGGTGCGGGACCGCGTCCCGGGACCGGACGTGGACGAGTTCGCCGAGCCGGAGCGGGTGGAGGCGGCGCTGGCCTCGTCCCGGGGACGGACGCTGTTGGCCGTCCAGCACCCGCACCGCACGCCCGACGCGTTGGCCGCCGGGTTGAGCCTGGTCGACGCCCTGCCCGCGGCCCGGGTCGAACTGGCCCACCTGTGCCGGACCGCGTACCGGCGGGTGGAGGACGTGGTCGCGCCCTATCGGGTGGATGGGCCGGATGGGACGGCTTACGGGCTGCTGTGCATGGCGGATCCGGCGGCCGTCGGGCACACGGAGGAGGTCTTTCCGGAGGTCGTTCTTGAGCGGGCGCGGGTGTTGTCCGGGTTGGGGTGTGTGACCAGCGCGGCGTTGCTGGTGCCGGTGGGGGCGTCGGAGTTGACGCGGCTGGTGGCCGCGTTCGACACCCCGGCGGACGTGTCGATGGTGGACCCGGGCGGGCGGCGGCACTGGCTGTGGCTGGAGGGGCCGGGGCCGCGGCAGGACGCTTTGCTGGCGGCGGCGGGTGCCCGTCCGTTGATGGTCGCGGACGGGAACCACCGGGTGGCGGCGGCTGCGGCGGCCGGGTTGCCGGGGTTGTTGGCGCTGGTCACGGCCGGTCCGGATGTGCGGGTGGGGCCGATCCACCGGGCGTTGGTGGGGACGGGGTTGTCGTTGGAGGACCTGGCGGCGGCGTGGGGGGCGTTGGGGCTGTGCGTGGAGTGGGCCGATGTGTCCGCGCGGCCGTCGCCCGGGGTGGTGGTGGCGGTGTCCGGGGCGCGGGCGTTGCGGGTTGTCCTGCCGTCGGTGGGGGTGGATCACGCATTTGTCGAGTCGGAGCTTTTGGCGAAGGCGTTGGGGCTGGATGCGGAGAGTCCGCTGGTCCATCCCGTTACGGCCGGTGCGTTGGACTACGCGGACGCTGTTCTGTTGATCGCTCCGGTGCCGTTGGAGGACGTGCTCGCCGTGCACGCGGCGGGTGGGCGGATGCCTCGGAAGAGCACGTACTTCACGCCTAAGCCGCGTAGCGGGCTGTTGTTGGCCGACCTGACCTAGTCTCGGGGCATGGCGGTGAGGGCGATTCGCGGTGCGACCCAGATCTCGGCGGATGAGCGGGACCAGGTGTTGGAGGCGACAGCCGAGTTGGTCCGTGAGGTGCTGGAGCGGAACGGGCTGACGGCGGAGGACTTGATCAGCGTGGTGTTGACGGCGACGCCTGATGTGGTGTCGGAGTTTCCGGCTTATGCGGCGCGGATGGCCGGGTTGGCGGATGTGCCGTTGTTGTCGGCTACGGAGATCGACGTGGCTGGGGCTATGCCCCGGGTGATCCGGTTGTTGGCTCATGTGGAGACGGACCTGCCGCGTTCTTCGGTCAAGCACGTCTACTTGCGTGGCGCGGCTGGGTTGCGTACCGACCTCACGCGGTAGGGCTTGGCAAAAGCTGAAAGCGTGCGCTCGCCGCGCGGCAGGCCCCCAGGGGTGGAAGGGCATCGCTGCGCCACGCTTCGCGCGGGGAGTGGGTGTGGTTGGGGTGTGATGTGCGGCACCGGGCACAATTGGGGGGTTGCTGGCCCGTTCGAGTGAGGAGACCCCCGGTGGGACACGGTGAGCTGCGTGGCGTGGTGGCCCTCGACGGGCCTTCCGGCACCGGCAAGTCCTCCGCCGCGCGCCGACTCGCGGCCACCCTGCGTGCCCGCTACCTGGACACCGGGGCGATGTACCGGGCGATCACGCTGGCCGTGCTGCGGGCCGGGGTCGAGCCGACGGACGTGGAGCGGGTGGTCGAGGTCGCGCGAGCGGTGAAGCTCACGCAGACCGATGACCCGGAGAACTCGGCCACGTTGCTCGACGGGGTGGACGTCGGCGCCGAGATCCGGGGGCCCGAGGTGACGCTGGCCGTGTCGCCGGTGTCGGCCGTTGCGCAGGTGCGTGAGCTGCTGGTCGAGCAGCAGCGGGCGATCATCGCGGACGCGCTGGAGAGCGCGGGCGGGATCGTGGTGGAGGGGCGGGACATCGGGACCGTGGTCGCCCCTCGGGCTGAGCTGAAGGTTTACCTGACTGCGGACGCGGAGGCTCGGGCGCAGCGGCGGACCAAGCAGGACAACGCGTCGGGGCGTGCGGCGAACGTGGACGCGGTGCTGGCCGACGTGCGGCGGCGGGATGCCTACGACTCGTCGCGGCAGGTGTCGCCGTTGCGGGCGGCTGAGGACGCGGTGGAGTTGGACACCACCCCGCTGGACCTTCCCGGGGTAGTCGCGGCCCTGGTCGAGCTGGTCGAACAGCGTGGGCTGCGGGTTGTGGCGGTGGGTGGGTGAGCGGGGAACTGCCCGATGGCGGGTGGCCGTGGCTGACCGACGTCGGGCGGTGGATCGCGCGGGGGCCGTTCGCTTGGGCGTTCCGGCTGCGGGTGTCGGGGCGTGACCGGTTTCCCCGGCGGGGGCCGGTGGTGGTCGTCGCGAACCACAGCTCGATGGTGGACGGGCCTATTCTGTTCGGCGTAGTGCCCCGTCGTGTGGTCTTCTTGATCAAGCAGGAGATGTTCCGCGGCGTCGCCGGGTGGGGTCTGCGCCGGATCGGCCAACTGGCCGTCCGCCGCGGCGAACCCGACCGCGCGCCGCTGCTCGCTGCGCAGAAGGTCCTGCGTGCAGGCGGTGTCGTCGGGGTGTTCCCCGAGGGCACGCGCGGCGCGGGCGACGTGGCGCAGGCGCAGCAGGGCGCGGCGTGGTTGGCGCGGACGACCGGAGCGGTCGTCGTGCCGATCGCGACGCGGGGCACCCTGCGCCCACCCGGAACCGGGCGAAGGTTCCGACCGGTGGTGGACGTGCTGGTGGGCGAGCCCTTCGAGCTGCCTTCCGACAAGGGTCGGCAGGCGCTGGAGAAGGCCACCGAGCAGGTCCGCGACCGCTTGGCCACGCTGGTGGCCGAGCTGGACAGCAGGCGGAGTGGAGAAGTGCGATGACGGACTTGGACGGCACCTGGGCGGACGAGTCCGAGTGGTCCGCGTTCGACGGCGAGTCGTTCGACGGTGAAGAGGAGGGCGGCGTCCCGCAGCCCGTGCTGGCCGTGGTCGGCCGGCCCAACGTGGGCAAGTCGACGCTGGTCAACCGCATCATCGGCCGCCGCGAGGCGGTCGTGCAGGACGTGCCGGGCGTGACCCGCGACCGGGTGGCGTACGACGCGCTGTGGAGCGGCCGGAAGTTCACCGTGGTGGACACCGGCGGCTGGGAGCCCGACGCCACCGGCCTGTACGCCTCGGTCGCCGCGCAGGCGGAGCTGGCCATGTCGACCGCCGACGCGATCGTGTTCGTGGTGGACGCGACGGTCGGCGCGACGACCACCGACGAGGCCGCGGTGCGCGTGCTGCGCAAGTCCAAGCGGCCCGTGCTGCTGGTGGCCAACAAGGTCGACGACGAGCGGCTGATGGGCGACGTGGCGGCGCTGTGGTCGCTGGGCCTGGGCGAGCCGATCCCGGTGTCCGGCCTGCACGGCCGCGGTTCCGGCGACATGCTCGACCGCATCCTGGAGGCGCTGCCCGAGACGCCGCGCGACACGTTCGCCTCCGGTGCGGGCGGTCCTCGGCGGGTGGCGCTGGTCGGCCGGCCGAACGTGGGCAAGTCGTCCCTGCTCAACCGCCTGACCGGCGAGGAGCGGTCGGTGGTGGACTCGGTCGCGGGCACCACCGTGGACCCGGTCGACTCGCTGGTCGAGCTGGACGACGAGCTGTGGCGGTTCGTCGACACGGCCGGTCTGCGCAAGCGGGTGAACTTCGCCTCCGGCGCCGAGTACTACGCGTCGCTGCGCACCAAGGCGGCCATCGAGTCCGCCGAGGTGGCGATCGTGCTGCTGGACGCGTCCGAGCCGATCAGCGAGCAGGACCTGCGGGTGCTGACGATGGTCGTGGAGTCCGGGCGCGCGTGCGTGCTGGCGTTCAACAAGTGGGACCTGGTCGACGAGGACCGGCGGCACGCCATGGTGCGCGAGCTGGAACGCGGCCTGGTGCGGGTGCCGTGGGCGGAGCGGGTCAACATCTCCGCGCTGACCGGCCGGGCCGTCCGCAAGCTCGCGCCCGCCCTGCGCACCGCGCTGAACTCGTGGGACACCCGGGTGCCCACCGGACGGCTGAACTCGTGGCTCACCGACCTGATCGCGGCCACCCCGCCGCCGGTGCGCAGCGGCAAGCAGCCGAAGGTCCTCTTCGCCACCCAGGCGGGCACCCGGCCGCCGACGTTCGTGCTGTTCACGACCGGCTTCCTGGAGGCCGGGTACCGGCGGTTCATCGAGCGCAAGCTGCGCGAGGAGTTCGGCTTCGAGGGCAGCCCGGTGCGGATCTCCGTGCGGGTGCGGGAGAAGAAGCCGCGGAAGTGATCGGTTGCCCCGGCATGCGGAATGCGGTTGCCTGACGGCGTGCCGGTGCGATTGGTCCTCGCGGACGACGAGCCGCTGCTGCGGCGGGGTTTGCGGGTGCTGCTGGAGGCGGACGGTCGGGTCGAGGTCGTGGGGGAGGCGGCGGACGGGGCGGGTCTCCTGGACGCCGTGCGCCGACATCGGCCCGACGTGGCGCTGGTGGACGTCCAGATGCCCGGGATGGACGGCCTGTCCGCGCTGAGGGCCTTGTTGGCGTGGTCGAACCCGCCCGCGGTGGCGGTGCTGACGACGTTCGACCTGGACGACTACGTCACGACCGCGTTGGACCTGGGCGCCCAGGGCTTCCTCCTCAAGGACGCCGAGCCGGACGCGCTGATCCGCGCCGTCGTCGACCTGGCCTCCGGCGGCGCGGTGTTGGACCCACGGATCACCGCCCGCCTGCTCCCGAAGCTCCGCGGAGCCGGGCGGCTGCGTGACAACCCGCACCTGAACGCGCTGAGCGCCCGCGAACGCCAGGTGTTGGCGTTGATCGCCAACGGGCAGTCCAACAGCACCATCGCCGGTGAGCTGGGGTTGAGCGAGGCCACCGTCAAGAGCTACGTCTCCACGGTGCTGACCAAGCTGGGCGTGGAGAACCGCGTCCAGGCCGCGCTGGTCGCGCACCAGGTGGGCGGCACGTGGTGATCATCGTCATGGAAGTGTTGGCCGTGGCCATCCCCGCCGCGATGGTCTTACTGGCCGACCAGATCCCCTACACCTGGTCCATCCCCACCGCCCTGGCCGCGTGCGCCCTGCTCCCACTCCGCCGCCGCTGGCCCCTGGCGTCCTTGATCTTCTGCCTACCGGCCCTCCTGGGCGGCCTGGGCTGGCCTCCC
Source organism: Actinosynnema sp. CA-248983 (assembly GCA_050954585.1). Classification (GTDB taxonomy): domain Bacteria; phylum Actinomycetota; class Actinomycetes; order Mycobacteriales; family Pseudonocardiaceae; genus Actinosynnema. Next base: position 2,239,616 of record CP191863.1, read on the forward strand.
ACAGTGGTGGCTCTCTACCGAATAGGCCGAACATCCTCCCTACGGGTGATCGCCCTTTCGGTGACCCTAACCACAGTCCTACCCGCCACCCTCGTAGTCGCCACCCAAACCCTGACCCTTGGCGCAGTCCTCCTCACGTACTCCTTCACCCTCTTCATGTCCGGCGCTCCCGCGGCCCTGGGCGCCCTGATCACCACCCGCCAGGACCTGACGGCGAGCCTGGAAGCCACAAAACTCGCTCGCGCCGCCGAGTTGGAGGCCCGCGAGCAGTCCGCCCGGGCGTCGGAACGAGCCAGGATCGCCCGCGAGATCCACGACGCCGTGGGTCACCACGCCACCCTCATAGCCGTCGAATCAGCCGCCCTAGCCGCCACCACAGAGGACGAGTCCACCCGCGAAACCGCCAACCGCCTCCGCTCCCTGGCCAAGGAATCCCTCTCCGAGATGCGCACCGCTCTCGGCCTCCTCAACACCGACCCTCCCCAGACCTACGCCTCAATACCGGCCTTGGTAGACCGAGCCCGAGCCGCCGGCCTAACCATCCGCCTGGACGACCGTTCAACCACCCCCATCCCGCCCTCCATCAGCAGGGCCGCGTTCCGCGTGATCCAAGAGGCCCTGACCAACGTCACAAAACACGCCCCCGGCGCCCCCGTACAAGTCCGAGTCCTGGACACCGACAACACCCTCACCATCAAGGTCACCAACGGCCACCCCACAACCCCCGCGCCGCACCCGTCGCCTGAAGGTGGCAAGGGCTTGGTGGGCTTGTCCGAGCGCGTGAGCCTCGTAGGCGGCACCCTCACCACCACCCCACGCGAGGACGGCAGCTTCGAGCTGACCGCCACCCTGCCGCTGGCGCGTCCGTCGAAAGTTGACACAGATGACTCGACTTTCGGCGGTAGTGCACGAAACCCCGCAAACGCATAGTGAGCAGGCGTCGATCCGGGGGAAACAGGGTCAGACCGAGGGGAACCCGCAGAGGTCCGCCCACCCGCGGACCTCTGCACACCCCCTGTCAGATCCACAACCGGGGGGCCGCTGTCGGGGGCCCGTTGTGGGTGCGCTAAGCTATCCGCGCACCCCACAACGGGGAGTGCGGCCGGGACGTGGCGCAGTTTGGTAGCGCACTTGACTGGGGGTCAAGGGGTCGCAGGTTCAAATCCTGTCGTCCCGACGGTCGCTGAGAGGCCGTCTTACCAGGGTAATAGCCCAGGTGAGACGGCCTCTCGGCATTTTGGTAGCGATCTTGCCCATGATCGTCCTCAGGTCGCCTTGGGGACCACATGGGGACCACCTCTCACGGCCCCTCACGTGGTCGAGGTGGGAGGTGGGGCGTCGAGGTCCGGGACGTTCGCCAACTCGCGCAGGCAAAGCTGTCCATAGTCGGTGACCTGCCATCTGTGGGGAGCGCTCAGGAAGGACGTCACGCCTGCGTTGGTAGTGACCAGACCGTGAGCTTCGAGACGGGGTAGAACCGCGTCCAGAACCACTCCAACTTCTGGCAGCTCGCTGTCCAGCGTCGGGCCGCCGTTCGGGTCGGTCCGGACCCACTCCCGCTCGACGTCCTTCGCCATGTGGAGCAGCACCTTGAGATCGACCGCATCGAGCGCGGCGAGGCTACTGAAGATTCGTTGCGCCCGGTCCACGGTCGCTATGTCGTCCGCCAGTACACCCGTGGCTGCGATCCGACCATAGAATCGGACACGTTGCAGGTCGGCTGCGTGTTGGGCCTTCTCGAACGCGCTCAACAGCAGCTCAAGCTTCGCGTCGTCGGCCAACGCTTTCTCCATGAGCCCTTCCAGGTCACCGCCAGCCACTTCGTAGGCACTTTCAGCGGCGATCACCTGACGTCGATGCCGCCATGCGATGGCCCTGGTCAAGGCGGAGGGAAGCACTTTGATCACCCCACCGGCGAACCCACCGATAGCCGCAGCGGTCATCGGATCGACGTGATTGAGCGCGGCCAAGGTCTTTACGAACTCATTCACTGTGTTGGCTGCGATCTCCGTAGCCACTTCACCGCGTTGCGGCTGGTTGTCGGCCTGATCTGACATGCACGGCAAGATACCGCCGCGTGCCCAGTGAAGGCTCATCCGACGACCCGCAAGTCCGGTCGGCGCGGGGACCGCAAGTGCTTGGACAGCAAGTCGCCTGCGTCAGTGACGGAGCGCTTGTCCGGATGCAGGTACCGCTGCGTGGTGGCCAACGACCCATGTCCGGCGATGCGCTGGAGGTGGTGCACGGGAACGCCGGCGTCCGCCATCCAGGTAAGTCCCGTGTGGCGGAGGCTGTGCCGCCGGAGGTGTTCGTATCCGAGGGCGGTCACCACCTCATCCCAATGGGTCGCGTCCCGTAGGACCGCCGTGGAGATACGACCGCCACGAGGTCCGGTGAAAAGCCGAGCGTCAGGATCACGGCCGACCCGTTCAATACCGGCTTGAACGAGCGGCCGGATTTCTTCGATCAAGGGCACGGTGCGGGCACGCTTGCCCTTGGTGCCTTTGTCCGCCAGGCCGCCGGGAGAGGTGGTGGTCTGCCGGCGGATGCGCCAGGTCCAATCAACCGTGTTGATGTCGCCGACCCGGCACCCCGACACTTCGCCGATCCGGGCAGCGGTGCACGCGGCGAACAGCACGACGTTGCCCCAGCCCCGGAATTCACCATGCGACCGCGCGACCAAAGCGTCGGAAAGCTGGGTGAGCGTTTCCCAGTCCGGCAGCGCCAACGAGCGTGGATCATCCAACTCGTCTTCGGCCCGCGCGTATTCGCGCTGCCACCCGCTGACACGGGCCGGATTCCGGTCAATCAACCCGTCCCGCAACGCCTGCTCCATGACGCGAACCAGTGGCGCGATGCTGTTCTTCACCGTGGAGCGGCTGCACTCGTCGGCGATCCAGCCGTGCACCGCCCGGTCCACCACTCCGTTCGTGATCATCCTCACGGGGATATGGCCGAGCGTGGGAACGACCCGCTTTCGCCAGCCCGCCATGTACGGGTCAAGGGTTTTCGCCTCCAACCCGCGCATCGCAAGGTCCATGTTGACGTTGCCGTAGTCGGCGAGGTTCATGGTCGCGACGGCCGGGTTCACCCCGCTGGCAGCGGCCAGGCGGAGTACGTTCAACCACTCCTGTGCCTGTTCCTCTGTCTCGAACGACTCCGACTTTGAAGGTCGTTCCTTCGTGACCGGGTCGACCCACCGGACACGCGCCTTGTAGGGCTTGCGTCGGTCGGGTCGGTGCTCGATGCCGGTAGACAGCGAGACCCCGATGGGCAGCTTCACCGGTTCGCTCATCAGGCGGCCTTCCTCGGGTCGATTCGCCGGCTGAGGAGCCATTCTTCGACGTCACAGGCGCTGTAGAGCGTGACCCGGGACGTGAGCTGGACGAACGGCGGCCCCTGCACCGGCCGTGAGGTGCGCCAGCGCCGCAACGTGGAGCTGTCCACGCCGAGCAGCGCCGCAAGTTCTTCGGTCGTGTACCAAAGTCCTTCGAGGATCGGGTGATGGTTCATCTCTTCCCCCAGGTCAGGCGGCTATGGCCGTAGTTGCTGAAACATTGCGTCCCGACCCGGTCGGGGTGGGAGCTGTGCGAGTGCGGCTTGCGCCTGGTCGTACTCGGCGCGCCACTTCAGCCGTTGGGCGATCATGTGCATGAGCAGTTCCACCCGGGACGGGGCGTGTGGGTCACCGGCCCGCACGGGTGCCCACTGCAACCGGGTGCCATCGGTGGCGGGCTTGACGATCCCCGCCGCCGCCAGCGCTTCACGGACGAACGTGGTCCGGTCCTGCTTGTGCTCCGCGAGGGTCTTGCCGGACCAGCGTCGGGAGACCAAGACCCGCCTGCCGGGCAGGCCGAGGGTGTCTCGGCGGTGCGCCTTGCCCTTGCAGTGACCCGGGGTCATGCGCGACGTGACGCCCTTGGGTTGGACCCCGTAGAGCAGCCAGACCGCGCACCGTTCCGAGCACGGCGTCACGGCCAGCTCAGCCGCCAAGCGGTCCGCGTGCTGCGTCACCCGCGCCGAGCTGTCGGCGTCGACCACTTCCGTGATCGACTTGGTGAGGTACTTGGTCAGATAGCCGATGTGCCGCCCGGATTCCTCGGTGCCGCCGAGGATGCCCTTGGAATGCACCTGGGAGCCGAAGGTGACCACGTGCGCCGGGGTGTCCAGGTCCGCCACCGCGTCGGCCCACGTGGTCAACGGCCGGTTGGTGTCGGGGTCGACGAAGCCCTTGGCGCGCATGTCCCACACCGGTAACCGGTCCCCGCCGTACACCGGCTGGTCGTGGTCCGGCCACCACACCTGGAGGTAGGTAGCGGCTGTCACCTGGCGCACCACGGCGTGCGGGATCGAGCCGCGCAGCGCGAAGTGGGCGTGTGGGGTGATCCGGCGTTGCGGCTCGACCGTGCCGAAGTACTGGACGTCGAACCCGACCACGCGCCGCAGGTTCTGAAACCACCGGTCCAGCAGCGAGGCGAAGTGCACCGCGTCCCGCGCCGCCCGCCGGTAGTCGTAGGTGTCGACGTCGACCGGCGCGCCGTCCGGCCCGACCTTGCCGTAGGAGTCCAGGGTGAGCGTGACGAAGGTCGACGGCCGGTACTTGCCGGCGAACTCGCGGCCCACGGTGCGCTTGTCCACCTTGCGGCGGGGCAGGTTCGGCGCGTCCTGGCGGCGCTTCGTGGATCGCTGGGTGTTCCCGCGCAATGGCCGCTCGACCGCCGGCAGGTTCCCGCGCACACCCTCCCGCCGTAGATCGATGTCCGTCTCGCGGATGCCCTCCCGCAGGTCCTCAGCGTCGGCGGGCTGTCCTTCGGCGACCGCTTGGCGGTAGGCGGCGGTCAGGTCCGAGCGGTGCACCACGAGCGCGACCTGATCCGGCGTGGGGGTGTGCCGCTCCGCCACCGGCTCATGGTCGAGGTGCCAGCCCTCCCGGCACTGCGCCATGCGGGAGCGCCGGTTGCGGTCCGCGCAGGATGGGCACTTGGACGCCTGGGTGGAGTTGCAGCGGATGCCGACGATCCGGACCTCCCCGGTGTCCAGGTCCACGACCTCCCGCAGCACCGGCCGCACGCACACCCCGTGCTGTTCGGCCGCCGCCTTGACCACGTCCAGGGTCAGCGGCATCCGCGCCCGTTCGGCCGAGGTCATGCCGGCCACGTCCAACGGCACCGCCGGCACCACGTCCGGTCCCGCAGATGTGTCCGCCAAGGTGTCCTGTGTGGACTCGCTCATGCCGCCTCACCCCCGGAGGTGTCGGAGCCAGGCCCGTTCGGGTCCGGCCGGGTCGGGAATTCGTGCACGGTCGCTTCGCCGGCGGTCAGGAACAGGCCCAGCTCCACCAAGTCGGCATCGGTGACGTGGAAGGCCCGGACCCGCTCCGGTTCACCCTTCCCGTCGGTCTTCACCCACGCCACGCCCGGTGTGTCCTCACTGATCTCGTGAGCCGCCGCGCCCCGAGCCCGCGCACCGTCACCGGCGACCATGTCCACCTGCGCCGCCTCATCGAGCCGCATCGCCACCTTGGTACCGAACAGGTGCCGGAAGCCCACCACCTCCTTGCGCGGGTCCTGCACCAGTGCCACCACGGCGAAGCCGGGAGCGCGGCCCTGAGAGGTGATGGTCTGCAACGCCCGCATCGCCCGTTCCCGCAGCTGCTTGTCCGGCTGGTAGGCCACCAGGTCCGCCAGTTCGTCCACGATCAGCACCGTGAACGGCTCACCCGAGGAGCGCGCCCACAACCGGCGGATGCCCCGGTACCGCGCGGCCCGTTCCCGAACCTGGGTGGCCAGGTCTTCCAGCAGCTCCACCGCCTCACGGCCGTTGTCGTAGACCACCCGCGCGAAGGCGTCCGGGCACTGCCCGATCTCCATCCCGCCCTTGGGGTCGATGCCCACCAGCCGCACCAGGCCCGCCCGGACCGCCGGAGCCAGGTGCCACACGACCGACCACAGCAGCGACCCCTTACCCGCGCCCTGCACACCCACCCCGAGCACCTGATTGCCCCGCAGGCGGACCCGCCACGGCCGACCGGTCTCCGTGCGGCCCACCACGACCCGGGCCAGGTCCACGCCGTCCGCGTCATCGGACAACGCCGGCACCGGCACCGGACGCGCCAACGGGTCCGAGTGCACGAAGTCCAGCTCCAACAGCCGAGGCCGCAGCACCCGGACCCGGCACGACCGAGCGCCGAACGAGTGCGCCAGCCCCTCACGGCGCAGCTCCCACGCCTCCGGGGACTGGGCAGGGATCATCCGCACCCGGACCCGGTCCCGCCACCCCTCCGACCGGACACGACGCAGCCGGGGCCGCCACTCCCGACCCCGATGCGAACCGACCAGGTTGGCCAGCCGCAGCACGGTGCGCCAACGCGGCACGTACACCGTGGCCCGCCGCCACTCCGTCAACACCCGGTGCCAGGTGAACCGGACACACGACGACCGGTGCAGGCCCCACCACACCGTCAAGGCCGACACCACCGCCAGTACGGCGATGACCAGCGGCCACACGCCCAGCCGCCACCAGCACCAGGCCGCCGTCAACGGCACCAGCGTCACCACCGGGTACCGGACCACGACGAGCACCAGGCGCACGACGCCGACCAGCAGCAGCCACACCAGCGCCACCAGCAACGCCACCCACCGCAGCTTGCCGGGCACCCACGCCCACCACGGCACCCGAGGCCGAGCCCCCTCGAACGGGGCCGGATCAACCCACCTGCTCATCAGGCCACACCCCCAACCGGACCGGCCGGGGACACAGACCACGCCACCGGGGTAAGACGCCGACTTGACTCGGCACCCCCACTGACAGATACGCTTGACATGACTGGAATCCCTTGTGTGTCAACAAAGTGCATGAGATGCCAGTCGATGTGACACCGGAAACAGTGACCAGGCCCGCCAAGACTCGGGAACTGTTTCCGGTGCACACCAACCGGCTACGACAACGCTGTTTTGTTGTCCGCCAACCCGTTTCAGGGCGAGCGGTACCACCACACCGGACCCAACCGGTGTCCACATAGGACTTTCGGTCTACTTCTTGCGTTGGCCCGTCCGGCGGATGTGGTCCGCGTGGTTGGCCTCCACCTGCGCGTACGCCGCCGCCTCGTACTGGTGGGCCTTGTCCTGTTTCGACACGCTCCGGTACACCTCCGCCGCCTGCACGTGGTAGGCCAACCACGCCTTCACGCCCGCCTTGGGGCCGGGAGCCAACCGCGCCACCGCGATGTCGGCCGCGACGAACGAAGTCAGCTCCCCGGCCTCAGCCCACTGCGCCTCCGTCCCGGTGCGCTCCGGCCCCGTCGACCCGCTCACCACCCACCTCCTGAACTCGTCCGCTGTGGAATCCCCGAACGGCATGCGCGTAGGCCCGGACCCCGGACCGCGTCAGCGAGTGCATGACCCGCCGTGGCACGCCGTTGTGCCACCGCCCCTCGACACGCGACCTCACGTGACCGACCGCCGCTAAGTCGGCGCACACCGTCCGCACGGACGTGTCGCTCACCGACGCACGCACCGCCAGCCCCCGCGCCGTCCACTCACGGTCGGGCTCCGACATCAACGCCGTCACCACCAACGCCAACGTCTCCACCGAGTACAGGGCCGAGCCGCCCACACCCGACCGCTGCCGCGCGCCGATGACCGACGACACATCCAGACCGCCGAAGGTCATCGCACGACCCTGCCCCGCACCCGTCCGGCCGTTCACCATCACCACCTCCTTGTCAGCTCAGTTCCGGACCCGCGTACAACCGGCGACCCACCTCCGTGAGCCGGAACCGGTCATCCGCCGTCAGACCCGAACCCAGACGGACCGGTTGGCCGACCGCGTAGCCCGCCGCCACCAAGTGCTTGCACAGGTTCCGGGTGTGGGACACGCTGGCCCTCGCCCGCATCGCTGCCGAGGCAGCCGACACAACCCGGTCCTCCGGCAACGTGAACAGCGCTCTGACCACGCTTCCGAACGCGGAAACCGACGTCCACTCCTCCACGCCACGACCGGCCAACCGGCCATGCGCCGCACGAATCGCCCGCAGCTGCCCGTCCGACATGTTCGATGCGACGTCGACCACCGGAACACCGGGCAACGCCGGCACCCGCAGGTCCAACCGTCGCTCCAGGCCGGATGGGCCGGTCCGGGTGACCTCCCGGGACTCCACCCGGCTCACCTCGACCAACTCTCCACAGGCCCGCGTGGCAGCCTCCATGTCCAACCCGGACATCAACGCAACCTCATCCAGCCGGCACCACCTGCCCCGCAACCGCTCCAACGCCACCACGGCGACCGAACACGCCAATGACTCACCCAGCCGCACCGTCATTCCGGCAACCTCCCCACCCCGGTCTCTCCCAGGTCATCCGTCGTACGCTCCGCCGACCGCCGCGTGAACCAACCCACAGCCCCCGGCCCCCGCATCGAACGACCACCCGGGTGAGCGTCCAAAATGGACGCCAACATCACGCACACTTCGCCCAACGCCATCAAGAACACGGCCATCTCCGCCGCACCCTCAGGACCATCCGCCGGGCCGATCACGACCTCACCCGGGTCCAACCGCACCCTCAGCGCGTACAACTCCGTCCCCGGCCACGGGATCACCTCCGCCACGGCTTCCGGACCGAGCGTGAACATCGCGCGCACCAACGGCATCACCGCACTCCCGCTCACGCCGCAGCCGCCGAAGAACCCGCCGAACCGTCCGGCTTACCCGACGACCCTCGACCACCCGACCGGTTCGACGGCTGCGCCGACACCATCTCCTCCGCCCAGTACGTGTAGGCGATCCACCCGTCACGCACGTACGCCGACACCCGCAGCCCCCGGAACATCGCCGGCCGGAACGGCGTACCCGGCAACACCTCCGGGGGCACCGGCTGCAACTCCGCCGCGATCTTCACCACCGCGCCGGTGTTCTTCCCCTTCGCGGACGGGTCCGTACCCTGCACCAGCCACACCGGCAGACCCGACACCTTGTCGAAGGCCGGTTTCGGAGCCTTCCCCGGCTCAAACTCCTGCGCCCGCTCCACGGACAGCACGTAGAACCCCTCCGGGAACAAGTCGTCAAACCCGATCGGGAACCTGTAACCACTCGGAACAGCCATCTTCAGTCCTCCGTCTCTTCGGTCGTGCCCTTGTTCATCTCGCGCCACTTTTCGGCCTCAGCGGCATTCGTCGACAACGAGTCTCCAAGCGCCCGTGCGTCGCGGATCGATAGGCGGAGGTCTCGCACCCCCGGCAGCGATAGAAATACCGAGCCTTCCTGGGTGTAGACCCACAAGTAGCGTTCGACTCCGACAGCTGCCGCTTCGTTCACGGCGGGCGCTTCCACGCCTCCGTGGTCGTGGGGTGCGGACGGTGCCATCTGAAGTCCCTTTCTTCGCGGGGTAGGTGTTGCCGTGTACAGGTTCGCCGAAGAGGCCCGAGTCGTGTCGGGGCAAGGCGCATATGCGCGTCGCCTCGACCAGCGCATATGTATGCGACGCATACGTGCTGGTCAGCGAAGGGTTGCGCCGGTACACTCATATGCGTTGGGCCATCAGGAGGGGGCTCGGATGTCAGAAGCGCCACTTCATGACGACGACTTCTGGTTGCAGCCGGAACTTCAGCGAGCGTTTCAAGACCGACACTTCGGCCGCGTGTTGCGGAGCTATCGACGCGCTCACACGCCTGAGATCAAGCAAGTTGACCTGGCGCGCTGGATCGATCGCACCCAGGGGCAGCTAAGCCGAATTGAGCGCTCCACTCAGGCCCCGACCGACATTGCAAAGCTTTCGGCGTGGGCTGTAGCGCTGAGGATTCCGGAGCGCTACCTGTGGTTCAAGATCACGCCTGCCGGCGGCCTGTCCGCATTGAAGCGCGACGTTGTGGCAGCCGAAGAAGTTCAAGAACAGGAAGGACTGGACGTGCGACGTAGGGACCTGCTCAAAGTTGCAGGCGTCGCAGCCGCTGCGGCCAGTGCGGAACTGATCTCCAATTCGCCCTGGCAACGCCTTGCCGACTCTGTCGAACGGGAACGGCCGGTTGACGGCGCAACACTCCGACTCATGCAGGACCGCACAGCGGATCTTTTTCAGACAGAAGAGACCGTGCCGGCCAGGAAGTTGCTCGATTCCCTCTCAGAGCATGAGGCAACCTTGTCCGCGCTCCTGAAGAACGCCAGGACCGACAGCGACCGACGTTCGCTTGGGGTCGCCCTAGGAGAGACGAAAGCCCTTGCGGGATGGGTTCTCTTCGACACCGGCCAAGGTCGTGACGCCGCGAACGCCTGGCGTGAAACGCTCAAGCTTGCCAAGCACTTCGGCGATGGGGCGCTAGCAGCGTGCGCACTAGGCTACTGGAGTTATCTAGCGGCGGCGCGCAACGACACCGGCCCTGCGGTCAAACTCTTGCAGCAGGCCGAGGAGCTAGTTCCCGGTTCGTCATCACCCGCAACCCGGTCATGGATCGCGGCCCGCCATGCGGAAGAATTGGCGCGATTGGGGGACGACACAGGCGCTCTGCGTGCTATTGAGCGCGCGATGACCGCCTTTGACTTTGCGCAACCGCGTACAGAGCGCCCGTGGACCAGCTTTTTCTCAGCTAGCAGGCTGGGAAGCCTCACGGTATCCACCTACACGATCCTGCGGCATGTGGACGCCGGAGCGATCGCAGATTCCCTGCTCGCGTCGTTGTCACCCAGGGACAACAAGGTGCGCGCGTTGATCTTGGCCGATCTTGCAACAGCCGCAGCGTCCAATAAGGACTTTGATCAGGCGGGGGAGCTCGCCGAGCAGTCCGGCCGGTTGGCAGTGAAGACCGAGGCAAGCCTGGCGAAGACCCGCCTCATCACCCTTGCATCAACACTGCCAACGGACACGAACGGCGCGGAGAACGCACTACGACAGCAGATTGCCTCAGCTATTCATTAGACTCTGTCCGGGTTTCATCGACCAACCACTTGATGTAGTCAGCATTTCCGCCGAGGATCGGCAGTGCAACTACTTCCGGCACGTCATACGAGTGGTTCGCCTTGATGAACGCGGTCAAGTCGTCGAGCCGATCGTGAGTGCTCTTGATCCACAGTTGCCACTCTTGGTCGTCTTGGATTTCCCCATCCCAACGGTAGATGCTCCGAATGGGACTGCTGATCTGCACACACGCGGCGAGACGAGCTTCAACGATCTTTCGCCCTAGTTCCGCTGCGGCTTCAGCGCTGTCCGTGGTCGAGATGACGACGACACCGTCCGTCATGTGGCCTCCTTGTGGTGCAACAGGCATCACCTTTGAGCGTACCGAGGCCGAGCGCTTCGCCCCTTGGTGCCTGGCGCGTGCGTTGATGAATTCAGCTTTATGGGATCAAGGCGAGCCGCCGCCGGCGGCTCGCTGCGCGGTACGGCTCCGCTGGCAACGCCCCCCGTTGCACCGCCCTTCCGCGACGCGGCACGCCGGGTTCCCGCTTCGCTCCACCCGTCGACCGCGCGCGGAAGTCGGTGCACGTGGCCGGGGCAGCGAGCCGCCGGCACCGGCCAACCAGCACTAGGCCACCAGCTCCCACAACACCGATTCTTGAACGAGCGCCAGGCCCACGACGACAACCCCGAACACGCTCATCATGGGCGTACTCCCAGCGGGGTAACCCTGCGTCGCTCCCGCCGGCTCACCCGCCCAGCAACACCGGCTGACACCACAGCACAGGATCAATCCGGGTGGTGCTCACCTTGCTCTGAAATCGCACGTCAGTCGCTGGCCCGTCCCCCTGGGGGTCCGATTCTTTAACACCGGGCCGACGGCATCAAGGGCGCTTCGCGTCGCTTCGCGATGGCCTACGGCCACCCTTGACACCGCCAACCCGGTGCTAACCGCAGCCAGGACCAGGAGGGCGGGGGCGACCGGCCACCGACCAACTCAAGAGCCGATCTCGGCTGGCGGTCAGGAAGGGGCAACGGCAATGAGCACCAGGACCAGCAGCGGGCAAGGCGCACTCTGGGGCCGCTACGAACTGGAGGACCAGGCCGTTGCCTACACCGGCCGGAACACCCGCCGGCCCGCCGCCAATTCGACCAGCAAGCCGAGTTCTGCCCTCGCGATCCCTGCGCCCAGGCCGCCACTCGCCCCTGTGTTTCTGCCGCCAGTCCGGCTGGCACCAATGTTCCGGCCTGCCGTCACCGCAACCGCGAGTCACCCGGTCCACCGTCCACAGTGGAGTCGGGCGGTCACGGCGGTCATCTTCCAGAGCTGCCCGAACTTGGGGACCACTTGGGGACCACACGGTATGCGCGCAAGCGAACAACCCGCTGGTGGCTGAACAACATACGTGATCAATATATGCCTTCTGACCTGCGGAAAGGCCTACCCCGACGTCCTGGGGGTCAAGGGGTCGCAGGTTCAAATCCTGTCGTCCCGACGGTCGATAGAGGGCGAAAGCCCAGGTCAGGGCCTTGGATCACTTCGGTGAGACAAGGCCCTGACCCGTTTCAGGGCAGCGCTGTCTCACAATTTCTCACGAACGCTCGTACTGCTTGTTCAGCCCAGGAGTTCGTCGAGCTGGTCGGCCGCTTGGCGCAGGTGCTCGACGTTGGGGTGGATGTAGACCCGCTTGGTGAAGCTGAGGTCCGCATGGCCCGCCCAAGCGCTGACGATCACATCGGGGACGCCCGAGGTGGCCAGGTACGTCAGGCAGGCGTGGCGGGCGTCGTACGGCCGGACCTTCCTGACCTTCGCCTCGGCCATCAGCTTGTAGATGGCCCGCCGGAGCCGGTCGGTCTTCCATGGGCGTCCTAGTTCGTCGACCAGCACGAACCCGGACCGCTCGTACAGCTCACCGGCCTTGATCGCCTCTGCGGCCTGCCGAGCCTTGAAAGCCTTGAGCGCCGCGTGCAGGGGCTTGGGGAGCGGGAGCTTGCGTTTGCCCTTCTCCGACTTCGGCCCCTTCTCCTCGACTTCGCCCTCGACCAGCGTGCGCGTCAGCTCAACCGACAACGTCCCGGCGTCGAGGTCAACGGCTGACCACCGCAGGCCGCAGACCTCTGCCGGCCGCATCCCGATCAGCGCTAGAAGCACGGGCGCGTGGAGCCGGTGGTCGCGGATCGAGGAGAGGAACTCTCTCACCTCCGTCTCACTCCACGGCACCCGCTGGGCCGCCGCAGCCGCCGCCTTGCGCCGTGCTTCGCGTGGGATCTGCGTGTACTGGGCGACGTTGCGGACGACCAGCCTGCGCCGCAGTGCCACGTTCAACGATGACCTGAAGCGGCCCAGCGTGAGCTGGACGGACCGGACTCCGAGCCCGCTGCCGACCTTCCCGCCGCGCTTGCGACCGGAGGTGAGCATCCAGCTCACCAGATCGTCCACGTCTTCCTCGGTGACCGCTTGGAGCCGTTTGCCGCCGAGTCGCTCGCGTACCGGCAGCAGTGCGTCGGCGTAGTTGGCGGCGGTGGCCTTCTCGACGTCGACCGTCGTGGACTTCAGCCAGGTGTCCAACCAGTCCGACACGGTCGTCTTGTCCGGCACGACGAACGTGCCCTCGTCGGTCTGGTGTTTGATCTTGGCGTACTCGGCGCGGGCTTCCTTCTTGGTGCCGTAGGTCTTGGTCAACTGCCTACGCTTGCCGGTCGCCGGGTCGCGCCCGATGTCGATCACGAACCGGTACCTCGTCGTGCCGTCCTTCAACTCGATCTTCTTGATCGGGTCCCCCACTGCGGTGGTGCTCCTTCGTTATCGGTCCCCCTCGGGTGAACCCAGAGGGGGCAACAGGCCAAGCTCACGAGCCCTGCGGATGTACCTCGCCACCTGCGGGCGTGAGCGGTTCATCGTGTGCCCCACCATGACCGCGGGCGACTTGCTGCCCGCTGCCAGTGCCTCGGTGTAGATCTGCGCCGCCGTGTGTGCGTCCCGGTCGGCCTGGCTGAGGCCGTCCGGCACCGGCGCCGTACCCGTGGACACGGCGCGTTCACGATGCTCTGGCGGCAAGGTCGCCAGCCACTCCTCGCGAACCGAAGCCGGCACCACCGCCGCGTTCATCGCTTCCCGCAGCAGTTGGTCGACCAGTACCTGCCGAAGCACGGACGTGGTGATCGGTGACCGGCTGTTCGACCTGATGCTCAGTTCGACGATCGCCGGCCCGGCGTCCGCTGTGACCTGAACTTCGATCCCCACGACCGCGGGCGGGTCGCCGAGCTGGATGTGGGCGTCGAAAAAGGCGGGCACAGCGGTGTCGGGACCTGCGGGCAGGTATCCCCTGGACTCCACCGGCTCGACCGACACCCAGTCGATCCGGAAGTTCTTCGGCAGGCGAGGCACGACAGAACGATACGCATCCCTTCATGAGCGCTTACATGACGTGACGATAGGGTGATGACAGTGACATGTCAATGCAAAGTGCCTATCTTGGCGGCATGAGCATGGGGGATTGACGCTCGCTGACCGCGTTGCGGAGCTGCGCGAGTGGATCACAACCGGGTATGCGCGCGACCTACGTGTCGCTGCCGGACTGAGCCAGGCACTGGTGGCTCAGGACTGCGAAGTAACGGCGTCCACTGTGCACCGTTGGGAGACTGGCGACCGGTCGCCGCGTGGCCGCAACATCACCGCCTACCACGCCTTCCTGGCTCGCTTGGTCGAGCGGGAGCAAGGGGGCGAGTCCGATGGGCGGTAGGCAGGAGACCAAGCGACGTCCGACGCTTGCGGAGATCAAGGCGACGTGGCCACCAGCCGTGGACGTATCAACCGCGGCGACAGCGTTCGGGATGAGCCGCAGCAAGGCATACGACCTCGTTGCCCGCGACGAGTTCCCCGCCAAGGTGGCCAAGTACGGCGGCCGGATCATGGTGATCACGGAGTCGCTAGTGCGTGCACTTTCCGCAGGGGACTGACGCCATGGCTGAGTTCGGGGGACAAACTCCGCCTGGCGCGCACGACGAACCACCGACCCGGCGCCTACGGGTGAGGATGGTGCACGAGGTCGACATCAGGCAGACGCGGTTCGCGTGGCGGGACTACCTACCGGTCGGCGAGGTCGCCCTGCTGGTCGGCAAACCCGGCATCGGCAAGAGCACCGTAGTCGTAGACCTGGCGGCGAGATTGACCACGGGACAGCTCGACGGCGACTTCACCGGCGAGCCGCAACACGTCCTCTACTCGGTCACGGAGGACTCGGAATCCACGCTCAAGGCCCGGCTCATCGCGGCCGGGGGAGACCCGCAGCGGCTGCACCTGGTCGACGTCGTCTACGGCGATTCACCCGATGGCACGCCGCTCATCGTCAACCTCGACCTGGACGCGGTGCGCGAGGTGGTCGAGGCGTGGAGGCCCGCCCTCCTCGTGCTGGACGCGCTCAACTCGTCCCTGTCCGGACAGCTCAACGACAACTCCGTCGTGCGTCCGCAGATGGAGAAGTTGAGGCTCTTGGCGCAGCAGACCGGCACGACCGTCCTGGGCATCGGGCACTTCCGGAAGGCGACGGCGGGCGTCGATCCGGTCGACGCCATCGGTGGCGCTGGGGCCTACACACAGGTCGTCCGGCACGCCCTTGGGTGCGCTGCGGAGGATGAGGACAGCTACGTCCTGTCGGTCATCAAGTCGAACGTGGTGTCGGTGTCGAGCGTCCCGTCGCTGTCCTACAGGACCACCTCCGCCACCGTCATGGCCGACGACGGAGGGGAGACCGCGGTCGGTCGGATCATCTGGCAGGGGCACTCGACGGCCTCGGTCGTCGACCTCCTCCAGCGCTCCCCGCACGACGATGGGGACGAGCGCGCCGATGCTGCCGCGTGGCTCACCGAGTACCTGGCGGAGCGCGGCGGTGAGGCCCCAGTGCTGGAGTTGCTGGACGAAGGACACCAGGCTGGCTTCTCCAAGGACACCCTGAAACGGGCCAAGACCAGAGCCAGGGTGCGCTCCGAGAAGGCCGACTTCGGTGGCGGCTGGGTGTGGCGGATTAGCCAGACAAGGCACGAAGGGAGCACCCAAGGGAGCGAAGAGAGCAGTACGGGCGACGCCGCTCCCATTGCTCCCTTCGTGCGCTCTTCGCAGCACTACGACGACCATCCGCCGCCGTAGCAAGCTAGAGATCAGGACACCCAAAGGGCGTCCTGACCGAACGGCACCGGCTTACCCCGTAGCCCACGCGCCATCGACCGAGGCACTTCCGTGCTGTCGGCGACGGGCGAGGGCTGTGCGGTGGCCAATGCGGCAGCGAGGCCGCCGGGGCGCTGCACAGACTGCGCCGACTTCGCGGATCACAGATCCGGAAAGGCATGGCTGGAACCTTCCGGCCGGTCGTTCGACGTTGAGAGCCAGCGGGCTCCGGAAGCCCGCCTGTCGTTCCGGGGGAACGATGAGCACGAGGAAGCAAGGTGTACGCCGGCAGCGGCGTGTGCGCGGAGGCGCCGAGACCCGGATCAACATTCGCACCACGGTCTTGGTGCGGGCCGCGTTGACAGCACGTGCAGCGGTGGCGGGGTTGTCGGTGCCGCTGTACCTGATCGAGTGCGGCCTCCGCGAGACCGACGGCTGGTCGTTGCACCAGCAGCGGTACTGGGTGTCCGAGTGGGAAGCCGCCGCGGTGAAACTGTCCCGGTCCGGCAGCGCGCTCAACCAGCTCGCCCGCCAGGCCAACAGCGGCCACGTCGTCGGCCAGCAGCAGTTGCAGGCGGCGCTGACCTACCACCAGCGGGCCGTGGACGAGTTGCACCGGGTGCTCGGCGCAGTGGACCGGCACCTAGGGGCCAAGCGGTGATCGCCGAAGTCGCGGGCCGCGGCAAGCGCGGCTCCAACACCCTGGGGCTGCTGCGCTACCTGTTCGGCCGGGGCCGCTCCAACGAGCACCGCGACCCACACGTCGTGGCGGCGTGGGACCCCGACTGGGTGCGCGGCGGAGCGTGGGGCGAAGACGCGACCACCGCCCCAGGGCGCGCACGGCTGGCCCTGCAACTCGACGCCCTGATGGCAGGGCACCAGGTGGACCTCACGGACGGGCACGTCTACCACGTGGTCCTGTCCATCCCGCCCGCCGACGTCGCCACCGCCGGCTACCCGCCCCAGCCGGAGAAGCACACCGACGAGGACGCGAAGCACCCCACCCAGCAGCGGCTGCCGGACGAGGTGTGGCGGGAATTGGTCGAGTCCGGCATCGCCGCCTTGGGCCTGGGCGCCGATGACGACGGACAGGGCGGCTGCCGGTGGGTCGCGGTCCACCACGGCCCCTCCACCAAGCGCAATGACCACGTCCACGTCGTGGTCAACGTGGTGCGAGGCGACGGCCAGGTGGCCAACCTGCACCGCGACTTCCTGCGGTGGCGCGACTGGTGCCGCCAGGTCGAGGAGGAACGCGGCTGGACCCGAACCGCCCCGGCCGGAGAGGGTCGCTCCAAGCCCACCTCGCGCGTCGAACTCGTACGCGCGGACGCCAACGGGCAGCGCACCGAGCGGGACCGGCTACGGGACCTCGTCACGGCCGTAGCCGCCGAGGCCGCCGACGAGATCGGGTTCGTGTTGGGCTTGCGTCGTCGTGGCGTGCTGGTCGCCGCCTACCCCGACACCGGGCCGGTCACCGGCTACAAAGTCGCCTTGCGGCCCGAGCAGCACGCCGCCGAGCAGGACCATCCAGCACCCGAGCCGCTGTGGTTCGCCGGATCGACGCTGCGCCGCGACCTCTCCTTGCCGCGGCTGCGCGCCCGCTGGGTCGACTCCAGACCGCTTCCCGTCAGCAGGCAGCAGACGCTGTGGCGTGACATCGCCGACCAACCCATCGGCCCGCAAGACTTCATGGGTGGGACGAGCGAGCGGACCTTGCGACGGGAGCTGAACCGAGCCTGCGCGGCGGTGGAAGCCGCCACCGGCACCGCAGAGGGGACTGTTCCGGCGTCGGACTTGGATCAACGCACCTGGCACCTGTTCGTCGAGCGCTCCGCCGACCTGGTAGCCGTAGTCCAACTCCATGACCCGCACCGACTCCTGAAGGAGGTTCACGACCAGCTCACCCGCGCCGCGCAACTTCCTCGCCCCGGCCCAACAACCAGCTTTGCCGGTCCACTGGGCACCAAGCGACAGTCGATCCCGGTCCTCACCGCGCAGGAGGCGCTGCGGCTGCTGGGCGACGCTATCCGTATCGCAGCCCGAGTCCGCGATGTCACGCCGGTCGTTTTGGCACTGGTCGTGGTCGCGGTTCTGGGCATCATCACGGCCGTGCGCGCGATCGCCGAGCGTCACGCCATCCGCGAGGCCGCCCGCCACCAGCTCAGCACTGCCATCGCTGTCCTGGAGGAACACCCGGCACGCAGTGACCTTCCTCCGGAGCGACCGATGCGTCACCAGTTGACCCGCGCCAGCACCCCAACTGCGGACCGACCGAGCTCAGAGCCGCTCCCCGGCACCAGGCCAACGCAAATAGAGCGGCCCACCTTCCTCGATCCTGCCAGACGTACACGGCGGTCTCGATGATCAAGGCGGGCTGATCGATGTGCGAAGACGTGAAGCCATCGCGGAGCAGTTGGCTCCGTGATCCTGTTGGTGTCGCCGCGCAGGACAATCGATGTGGCAGCGGACTGTGATCGCCTGGTTTCAAAGCGGCGCCGTCTGACTCCAATGAGCATATTGACCTGATCGGGTGAACGAGCCTCGGCGGTTCACACCAATGTCGGCTACACAACGTGCCCGCGACGCATGATCATGGTGATCATGGCTGATGGCGCAAGCCGTTCGCGGGACGGTGTGGCGACCTTGGACGCGAACCGCGCGAAGTCGCGGTTCGGCGTCGCCTACGTTCGCGCGGTGTGCAGCCAAGCTGGGGTGGGCTTCCAGGAGGGCAGCCCTGATGAGGACGTCCTCGCGATCGACGGGAACGTCGAATTCGAGATTGCACCCGCGCGGGTGCAGGTGAAGTGCACCGGGCAGTTCAGGATCAAGGGCGGCTCGACGGCGAGCTGGCCGATTGATGAATCCTGGCTTCAGCACTGGAAGCGCTCCGGGGTTCCGGTCTACTTCGTCCTGGTGATCGTTGACCCGGACGATCAGGTGTCATGGCTGCAACACCACGACGAGGCGACGCTGCACCGCGCGGCTGCCTTCTGGGTCCGGGTCGACACGCTTCCGGATGGGCAGAACATCGTCGTCCCGAAGGCGCAGCGGTTGACGGCCGACACCCTGCGGTTGTGGGCGGAGGAGGTCGAGGCTAGCTTCGGCGGGTCGAGAGGAGGCGGTGTGGTTGCCTGACACCGTCGTCTTGCCGACGCCAGCTGATCTGGTGAGTTACCTCAGAACGCACGGTTGGTCAGCCAGCCCACCGGGTCCGGGCGGAACGCTTTGGGTGAAGGGCGAGGCCCGCATAGGTGTGCCGCATGAGCCGGATGACGTGCTGATCGGCGCAGTGCTGGACAGGCTCGCTCGGGCCGAGCGGCGCGATGTGAAGACCACCACTGACGCCGTGCGGTACGTGCGGTTCGACGTGACGCACCTAAGGGCGGTGAACGACTACCGCATCATCGACAAGATCCCGCTGGAGACAGCAACGAAGCTGATCAGCTCGGCACGGACGATGCTGCGTGCGACCGCCACGACGGCGCGGTGGGAACGTGCGCAGATCGGCGGCAGCTACTCGCGAGTCGGCGACGAGGTGATCCGCGAGGCGTTCATGGGGCACACCGAGCGTGGCTCCTTCATCATCCCCGTCCTGGTGCCGATTCCGGCACCTGAGCGACCGGATCCTGAGCAACCGACGTTATATGACGGGCAGGCCGAGCCTGTTTTGCACAACGCAGCGCCAGAGCCGTTCGAACGTCGCGTCGTGCGGACATTCGCTCAGTCGATGCAGGCTGTGCACGACCTTGTCGTAGAGCCTGGGCGCATGCCGAACACCGACTACATGCACGAACTGGTGTACCGAGGCGTAAGTCGTGAGTTCTGCACTGCGCTCGCCACTGTCCTCGATGAGAGCGCGATTGGGGAGTTCGAGACCACCGTCGACTGGGCGCCGGTGGTGCCGGCCCCGGATACGATGGCACGGCAGGTGTCGATCAGTGCGGAAGCCGTTGACCTTGTCCGGTCCGTCGCCGAACGATTGCGTCAACAGCGAGCGCCCTCCAAGCAGATGTTCTCCGGCACCATCGTCCAGTTTCGGCACGAGAACCATGACGATCCATTTGGTGAGATCGCCGTGTCGACCATGCGCCGAGGCCGGCCATCGGAGGTCAGGGTACGGCTCCCTATCGAGACCTACCGTAAAGCCTGGGAATGGCATAACGCAGGCCGCGCCGTTCTGGTTGAAGGTCTTATTCGACGCTCACCTGGCAAGCCGGGAATCGTAGACGACCCGGCCCGGTTTCAGCCGCTCGATGAATTGATGTTGCCCGGCGCGGTCTAGCCTTCGAACTCTTGGTATGTGGTGGGCCCATTTACCGGTGTGCTCGCGGGTGGGCGGACCGCCTGGGCGTCGCGCTCGCACCACGGCCGAGGTGCGGTAAAGGAGTGACCTCGTAACCTTCTGCATTCATCATATGTACGGCTCCGTCTGTGTCCGCCAGCCGACAGTGATGGCAGATCTTGTTCCGTAAACCAGATGCTGCACAGTTTCAGGTTGAACTCGGAGTAGGCTCGTGATACCCCGGTGAAGCGCTCAGACGGTGAGGCCTGCCAACCGCAAAACGCGGTGTCGTCAACAGCCGAAACGGCCTCCATGAACGACGATCCTCGCATCGCAAGGGCTCGTGTCGACGATCAGTGGCAGAAGTGTTGTGAAGCGCCGCGTGTCGGCGGTGGCGGCTGTTCCCGATGGATTAGCATGTCTGCATGAGTTACACGGCTCAGGTTCTTCGCGTAATGATCGCTTCACCTGGTGATGTCGCCGATGCGCGTGATGCGGTCGAGGCCGCCATCCATGGCTGGAACGACGCCAATGCTCGGAACAAGCAGATCATCTTGCATCCATGGCGCTGGGAGACGTCAGCGGTGCCGGTCTTGGGTGGGCGTCCTCAGGAGTTGATCAACGCTCAAGGTGTCGATGACTCCGACATCGTGTTCGCGCTGTTCGGCAGCAGGCTCGGTTCTCCTACCCGGGACGCAGTGTCGGGCACTGTTGAGGAGATCGAACGAGCTCTCGAGCAAGGAAAGCCTGTCCATCTTTACTTCTCTACAGCGCCGCTGCCCAATGATGTTGACACCGCGCAACTCGAAGGGCTTCGCGACTTCAGGAGGGAAATTCAGAACCGGGGTCTGTTGGGTGAGTTCAGCAGCCCGAGTCAGCTCAATCATGAAGTGTGGAAAGCGATCGAGCACGATGTTGCAGCCTTGAATCTGGGTGTGCCCGTCCTCGTGTCTAAGGCGACTGGCGTGGACCTGCTTGTGCAGCCCCAGCAAGAACGCGTGCAAACCGGAGTCGATAAAAGGGGGAAGGTGAAGTACCGTACTAGTTACTGGCTGGAGATCGTCAATCGCGGCACGGCGGATGCCGAAGACGTCCGCTTCGAACCGGTTGGTGAAAATCCCAGCTTGCTCTTGATGGGCAGTGACAAGCCCACTGTCATCCATGCCGGGCAGGCACGACGGATCAACTACACGCCGGTCTGGAATGGGGATGACGACCTGAAGTTGCGGGTCATGTGGAGTGAAAACGGTCAGCAGCAGGAGCGCGAGTTCCACGTTGGGTGACGCTCTGCAGCAGGACACTTGTCGAAGTTGTCCTAAAAGGGTGCGTATTGATAATTTGCGGTCTGTCGGACACTGATGAGCCGAGACGTGCCTGCCGGTTCATGGCGCTGGAGTCCACTGCCAAGGTCGTGTTGCATGTCCGCGGAGGCAGGCGACACGGAGGCTGGCCTCTGCGCGAGCGCCGGGATTCTCGGCGGCCCGCTGGGCGACGTAGGACGCCATGCGTAGTTCACGGATGTCGCGGAGCAGGTCGAAGCCGGACCACGTGGTGACGTCGTGGCCGTAGCGGTCGCAGAAGTCGCGGTAGTCCTCTGCGGTGATCCAGTCGAAGCTGGTGTGCTTGATCGCGGTGCTGACGAGGTCCCACTCGGGTGGACCGAGGGAGCAGCGTTCGAGGTCGAGCAGCACCACCTGGCCGTCGTCGGTGGCCACCACGTTGCCGACCCAGGCGTCGCCGTGCACGACGCAGCGCGGCAGGCCGGGAGGCAGGCTGGCGTAGCGGGCTTCGAGGGATGCCAGGTGTTCGCGGAGCCAGCTCCGGTCTTCATCGGTGAGCGTCGTGGCCGCGTCGATGCGCTCGGCGAGTCGGACGAACGGGGCCAGGTCGGCGATGGGGAGGTCGGTGGGGACGGGGAGGTCGTGGAGTCGGCGGATCGCGGTAGCGACCTCGGCGGGAGTGCCGTGTCGGTGGGGAGGGAGCTCCTCCCAGAAGGTCACGGCCCTGCCCTCCACCTGCACCGGCTGTGCGATGTCCTTCAACGCCCGGACGGCCGGGATGTCGTGTTCGGCGAGCCATTGCGCGATGCGGACCTCGCGGGTGGCGGCGGCGAGCTGGCCGGGCCGGGCGATGCGAGCTACGACTCCGCCTGGCAGGCGGAACAAGGCGTTCTCGCCCAGCCGGATTGGCTCGGCGTTGGTGTGGTCGAGGCCGACCTCTGCGCAGGCAGCGGCCAGCACGGACGAGTGGTCGCTGCTCACCGTGCCACCACCAAGGTCGTGATGCGGTGCCGCAGGGCCTCCACCGCGGGGATGCTCCGGTGCCGCTGGCCGTAGCGAGCCAGCTCGCGCAGGTCGTCCACGGCGCGGTTGGAGCGAATGGTCCCGGCGGCGTCCAGTGCTGCTGAGCCGATCACCGCGGCCTCGCGCGGGTCGCCGGTGGCCATCGTCAGCGAGGCCAGTTTGATCTGCGACATCGTGCGCGATCGGGCGTAGGCGGCGGTGTGCCCGGCCACGGCCGTGGAGAGCCGGGCGGTGGCCTCGGCAGGAGAGCGGCCCTGGACGGCGATGTCGAACAGGGCGTGGCCGGTGTCGCCCGCGTGCTGGGCGGCGTCGTAGTACCGCATCCACGACGCGTCGTTGGCCGGGTTGCTGTGGACGAAGTGGTCGTCGGCGGTGCCGACGGCGATGAGCGTCTCCCGGACGCGGCCCATCTTGGCCAGCGCTCGGGCGTGGGCCGTGTGCAGCATGGCCCGCTCGGTTGCCGTGAGCCGGTCGGAGCGGACGAGGGCGTGCTCGGTGAGCGTCAGGCCCTCGTCGGGCTTGCCGATCCAGATGGCCTGCCGGGCCATCGTGGAGAGGATCTTGGCGCGGAGGTGCCAGTCCTCGGCCTCCTCGGCGCAGGCCAGCGCGAACTGGAACACGCGGCGGGCGTCGTCGTGGGCGTAGGCGTCGAAGGCCATAAAGGCGCAGGTGTGGGCGAGGTAGCCGACGGCGCTGTGCAGCGGGCCGTGCAGCTTGGCGGGGTAGTTGGCGCCGAGCAGGTCGGCGGAGAAGCGGAGTTGGGCGAGGACGGCTTCGCGGGCCAGGCCGCCGCCGTAGGTGTGGTCCCACCCGGCGAACACGCGTGCCGCGGTGTGGATCTGCTCGATCTCGGTCTGGCCGACGCGGGCTGGGGCCGTGGTGGGCTGGGTGCCCTCCAGCAGGGCGGCGACCGGGGCGAGCGCAAGGGTACCGACGCCGAGGGCGGCGGTGCGCAGGAACTGCTTTCGGTCCACGGTCGCCAGCTTTACCACCGTGCGGCGGCGATTGCTGAAGCCCAGTGCGGCGTCGCTGGATGCACCCAGGGTGACGCGCAGGGCCTCCCGGTAGAGCGCGCTCGGCCAGCGGATGTCGCCGCGTTCGAGCTTGCCGATGTAGTTGGCGTCCAGCTCCACCTTGCGTTGGTGGTGGTGCCAGACGTAGGCGTTGACCAGGTCGGCGAGTTCCTGCCGGGACAGGCACTCGTCGGGCTGGGTGGGCGAAGCGGTGCGTTCTCGCGCCTGCCGCAGCTGATCGTTCGCCGTGGGCACTGGTCCGGCCTCCCCGAGTGTGACCGGGGCCATGGTGGCACGCATCGTGATCGGACGGGTACTACTCCCCGGAAGGGGAGGATTGCAACCCTCCCGGAATCCTCCCCTTGACATCCTCCGTTCCCGGTGCCCGCAGCGGTGCTGACAGCGGGCACGGTTGGTTGCATGACGGAGACCTCGCTTGAGCAGGGCAGGACGGTGGACGCTGCTGCTGGCGGCATCCCGCGCGCCTCGCTGATGGTCCAGGCGTTCAGCAGTCCCTGCGAGGTCGACGGCGATTACCCGGTGCTCGTCGTGGCGGCGGACCTGGGAGCTGAGCACCGGGCGCGTAACGAGGCCCAGCGGATCGTCAGCGACCCGTGCAGCGATGACCACGTGGTCGCCGCAGCTCTCCGTGCTCTCCACGACCACGACGTCACCCGATCGAGGCTTGCCGAGCAGATCGACGTCTGGGCTACCGGGCAGTTCAGCGAGTCCGGCGCGCGGTTGCTGCACACCGAAAGCCTCGGGCAGTTGATCGACCGGCTGGCCGCGCTGTGGGCGTGGTCCCGGCTGTTGGCCGAGGACGACGACCCGGCCGCACGCGATCCGGCGAGGCTGGCGCTGCACCGGCTGGGCGAGCTGTGCATCGGCTACGACGACCTGGTGACCGACTTGCTGAGCGGGCGGCGCCGGCTGCCGGTCTACCAGGCGTTCACCGGCCACGACGTGGCCGCGTGAGGCATGGACGGGACACGCGGTGTCGTCGCCGTCGTCGTGGCGACCGACAGCCCCGCCGGCCGTGTCGCAACGGCCATCGACGACCTCACCGCTCACCTGCCGACCGCCGGCCCGCAGTCCTCCTGCTCGGTCTGCTCAGCCCGGTCGTGGCCGTGCCCTCCGTTCCACGACGCGGCGCATCGGGTGATCGCTGCAGGCGTCCGGCTCGCTGACTTGGTGCCGGTCGACCTCCACGCGCGGCTGTGGCCGCCGACTGTTTCGCAGCAATCCCGCTGGTTCAACGAGGAGAACCCCGATGTCTGAAACGCAGGTCACCGTTGGCGGCGCTCCGACTGGCGTCGAATACGGAGATCAACATGCGCGGCGTGGACCACCGCCCAACGCAGCCGGTAGCTGACGGGCCTCCCACGATCGCGAACGGTCGGCACGCGGCAGCTGGCCGGCGGTCGCCCGTCGCCCTGCCGAGGGCCACATGAGCGTGGACGCGTCGACCTCGACGCGGCGCGTCCACGCTCCGATCCGCAAGCTACCGCTCACCAAGAAATGACGGTCCGGTCATCCGTGAGCCGTCACACCGATTTCCACATCCGCACAACCTTTGGAGCACATGATGACGGCACTGGCTCTCGTCCTCCCGGTCGACACCGCGGCGACCGGCGCGGCGAACCTGGACCCTGAGTTCGACTTGGACCTGCGGGTGTCCACCGACGCGTTGCCCGCTGGCGTCGGCAGGTGCGCGACCGACGACGGGTGCGACCCGACCTGCGCCTCGTCCTGCATCAGCAACGCATGAGTTGAGTCGTCGCGGTCGGGCTGGGCACGGGTTGCCCGGCCCGACCGCCGCCTTGGAGGGCCAAATGCCCACTTCGAACACAACCCCGCTCTACCGGAACCAAGGGGTTGGCCTGCTGCGCGCGGCGGCGATCCCGTTGCACGAGATGCCGTCACGGTGGCCCGACCTGGTCGACACCGAGATGTGCAAGTCGTGGCTGAGCGAAATCTGGTCACGACCGGACTTGGCCGAGGCAATCGGTGCCGCCAGTCCTGGGCTGGCAACGCGGGTTCAAGGTTTGCGCGATAACCCCGCCGCCACGAGCAAGCAGGTGCGCCGCGCCACCCTGGCTACGGTTCGATATTTGCTGCGTGCTGTCAGCCGGCACACACCGTTCGGGTTGTTCGCAGGCGTGGCACCGGTCGCGCTGCTCGACGCGCCGTCCAGCGGCGTGCAGAAGCGTTGGGGAAGTGGTCACCGCGTGATCGCGCGCGTCGACACCAGTTGGGTGGCCGACGTGATCGACCAGCTCGAAGGGCGACCCGAGCTGGTGAAGCGCCTGGACGTGGTGTTCACCGATCTCGCCGCCGAACGCGGTCTTCGGTTGGAAGCAGCGCATGGGCCTGCCAAGACCAGCATTCGCCGCACCCGTGTCGTCGACGTGGTCCGTGAGGCTGCCTCCATGCCGATCAGCTTCGGCGAACTCGTCACCACGGTGCTCACCGCCTTTCCTCAGGCCGATCCCGCTGATGTCAACGACACCCTGGTCGCGCTGGTCCACAAAGGACTGCTCATTACGTGCCTACGCGCCCCGATGACGATCACCGATCCACTGGAGCACTTGGTTGGCCGCCTGAGGGAAGCACGAGCTGACACCCTGGCCGAGACCGCACCCGTGCTGCGTGAGTTGGAAGCGATCCACTCCGAACTCGTGCGGCATAACCAGGCGGGCGCCACACGTGCAGCGCAGGTGTCCATGCGGGTGAAACTCAGCAGCCGCATGAGGACGATCTCCTCAGCCGGGCGAGTTCCCTTGGGGCTCGACCTGCGACTGGACGTCGGAACAGCTCTGCCTGAACAGGTGGTCAACGAGATTGAGCGCGCCGCCGACGTCCTGGTACGGCTGAGCAACCAGCCAACTGGGCAGGCCGTGTGGCACGAGTACTACACCGCGTTCTGCGCTCGCTACGGGACCGGAACCCTGGTGCCGCTGACCGACGTAGTCGATCCGGATGCCGGGCTCGGCTTCCCAGCTGGCTACCTCGGTAGCCCGCACCCCATACCGCCGGACTCGGAATCACCACGCCACGAGATGCTCTTGACGTTGGCTTGGAACGCGGTCGTCGACCGCGCCGACGAGGTGGTCCTCACCGACGAGATGATCGACGCGCTGTCCGTGGGAGGCAGCTTCGCGCAACGCCGCATCCCGCCGCATGTCGAACTCGCCGCCCGCATCCAGGCCACCGGTCCGGACGCGCTCCAACGCGGCGACTACACGTTCACCGTGGCACCAGGCCGCTCGGCTGGGACGTTTACCTCCCGATTCACCGGCGTGATCGACGGCTCCGAGCTGAGGACGACGTACGCCGCCATGCGAACCGCTGTGGAGGGTGCCCTACCGGTGCAGCTCTCGTTCCGGCCGGTCTTCCCGAACGCCGAGAACGTGTCGCGCGTCCCGGTCTACCTGCCGCACGTGCTCCCGCTCGGCGAACACGGCGGGAGCGGCCACGCCGCTGTCGTGAGCCTGGATGACCTCGCTGTGACCGCCACCCACCACGGCCTCCACCTGGTCAGCCGGTCGCGGAACGAGGTGGTCGAACCGCAGGTGTTCCACGCGCTGGCGCTGGACAAGCAGGCCCCACCGCTGGCGCGGTTCCTTGCCCACCTGCCTCGTGCGCTGACCGCGACGTGGCACGAGTTCGACTGGGGACCACACGCGGGCCGGCTGCCGTTCCTGCCCAGGGTTCGCTACCGCCACGCCGTGTTCAGCCCAGCGCGCTGGCGCCTCGGCACGACCGACTTGCCCAGGACCACCGACAACGACCAGTGGAGGACGGCGCTCGAACACTGGCGGCAACGCTTGCGCTGCCCCAGCACGGTGGAGTTGCGCGACGGTGACCGCTCGTTGCGGCTCACCCTGGACGAGCCGGTGCACGCCGAGGTGCTCCGCACCCACCTGGCTCGCCACGGGCAGGCGATCCTGGGCGAGGTCGCCGACCAGACCATGCTCGGCTGGGCGGGTGGCCACGTCCACGAGATCGCTGTGCCACTGGCCTCCACGCGACCACCGAGACCTTCCCCGCACGTCACCGCCTTGCCACTCGTGACCAACAGCGATCACGGGCATCTCCCCGGCACAGCGGACTGGCTGTACGCCAAGCTCTACACCCATCCCGACCGAGCGAACGAGATCGTCGCCCACCGGTTGCCACAGCTCCTCGAAACGACCGGATCGGCAGCACGCGCCTGGTACATCCGCTACCGCAGCCCGCAGGAGAACGACCACCTGCGGCTGCGCCTGCGCACCTCCAGTCGAGAAGAACACCTGCGTGCCGTGGCTGCGGTCGGTGAGTGGGCTCAGCAACTGCGCCACGACGGCTTCGCCTCGCACCTCGTCCTGGACACCTACTTCCCCGAGACAGGTCGTTACGGGCCCGGCCCGGCGATGGAAGCGGCCGAGGAGGTGTTCATCGCCGACTCGACCGCGGTCTCCAGCCAACTGCGGCAACTGCCTGACGCCGTCGTCGCTCCCACCGTCTTGGCCGCAGTCGGCATGATCGCCATCGCAGACGGTTTCCTCGACAGCCGTGAACGGGCTCTGCGCTGGCTGCTCGACCGTCCTGCGCCGGGCACTGCGGACCGTCACCACACGGCGAGCGTGATCCGCTTGGTCTTGGCCGAGAACCTTCGCGAACTGCCGGGTTGGACGGATGAGCTGACTCAGGCGTGGAAGGCCCGAGCTGCTGCCCTTGCCGCCTATCGCAAGCAGTTGCCCGCTGAGATCGACGCCGATGCGGTGCTGGAGTCCTTACTGCACATGCACCACAACCGGGTTCTCGGCGTTGATCGAGTGAGCGAGGCATCCTGCCGCCGCATGGCCCGCCAGGCCGCCTTGGCTTGGCACGCCCGAGGTGTTCGGTGATCGCATTGGCCGACACCCCGCTGCTGGCCGCGCAGCCACGTTGGGGACAGGACTTGAGCAGGGGTGCGGCGGGAATCGCCCTCCTGCACCTGGAGAACCGTCAGTGGGACACCGCTCAGCCGTGGCTGCGCATGATGGCCGAGCACCCCGTAACTGCTGATCCCGCCTCCTCCGGCTTGTACCGAGGAGCACCAGCAGTCGCCTTCACCCTGCACGCGGCTCGTTGGTCGGTAGGGAGACCGATCTTTCCGACTGCACTGCAAACCCTCGATGAGCACATCAGGACCCTCACGCAGCAGCGCCTCTCCGTCGCTCATGACCGCATAGATCGTTGCGAGCTTGCCGAGGTCCGCGAGTTCGACCTGATCAGCGGTCTGACCGGGATCGGCGCGTATCTCCTGCACGCCCACGGCGACACCGACCTGCTGCGCCAGGTATTGACCTACCTCGTTCGGCTGACTGAACCTGTGGTTGTCGACAGCGAGCAGATGCCTGGCTGGTGGAGCCGCAAGGGGCCGGGTGGGCACCGAGAAGACCGTTGGTCGGGCGGACACGGCAACCTGGGCATCGCCCACGGCATCACCGGCCCACTCGCCTTGTTGGCCATCGCCGCGCGACGCGGCACCGCGATACCCGGTCAAATCGAGGCGGTGGAGCGGATCTGCACCTGGCTCGACGACTTGCGCCAAGGCTCGGTGGACAACCCGTGGTGGCCTGGCATCGTGTCCCGGGCCGAACACCGGGATAGCACCGTTCGCCAGCGCGGTCCACAGCGCCCGTCCTGGTGCTACGGCACACCGGGCATCGCCCGTGCCCAGCAGCTGGCCGCCCTCGCCCTGGAGGACCAGGCTCGCCAACGCGCCGCTGAACAGGCCCTCGTAGGTTGCGTGAACGACGAACACCGGCTCGCGCAGCTGCAGGACGCATCGCTGTGCCACGGCTGGGCCGGACTCCTGTACGCCGCTTGGCGCATGGCAGCGGACGCCACCGACGATCGCTTGGCCGCCAGCCTGCCCGCGCTGCGCACCCGTCTGCATAACCACCTCGACCATCACGGTCCGCCGACCGCACCCGGCCTGTTGGAAGGCATCACCGGAGTTCTCCTGGCCGCCCGAGCTGGCACTGCACCAGTCACCCGATGGGATGCCTGCCTGCTGCTCAACGGTTGACACCCGCCGCAACCCAGCGCCGTGCCCGGCGCACGCCGCTACCATCCGCCCGCCCGCACCGAGAAGGAACTGATGAACACCACCACCGACTCCTCGCCTGAGGCCCTGCGCGCCGCGATGGTCGACTGCATCAAGGCCGCTGGCCACGCCCGCACCGCCGCGGTGGAGCAGGCCCTGCGCGAGGTTCCCCGGCACCGCTTCGTGCCCGCCGCGCAGCTCACCGACGCCTACGCGAACCACGCCGTGATCACCAAGCGCGCCGCCGACGGCGCCGCCCTGAGCTGCGCATCCGTGCCCACCGTGGTCGCCATGATGCTCGACCAGCTCGACGTCCAGCCCGGCCACCGCATCCTGGAGATCGGCGCGGGCACCGGCTACAACGCCGCCCTGCTCGCCACGCTGACCGGCCCGACCGGTCACGTCACCACCGTCGACATCGACCCCGAGGTCACCGCAGGTGCACGCGCGGGCTTGGACGTCACCGGCTTCGCCGACGTGGAGGTGATCACCGCCGACGGCTCTCTCGGGGCACCTGACAACGCACCCTACGACCGGATCATCGTCACCGTCGGGGCATTCGACATCCCACCCGCATGGCGCGGACAGCTGGCTCCCGGCG
The DNA here is from genome assembly GCA_050954585.1 of Actinosynnema sp. CA-248983. Classification (GTDB taxonomy): domain Bacteria; phylum Actinomycetota; class Actinomycetes; order Mycobacteriales; family Pseudonocardiaceae; genus Actinosynnema. The sequence continues at coordinate 2,269,941 of CP191863.1, forward strand.
GTCGCCTGGTCGTCCCGCTGCGCTGGCGCGGCCAGACCCGCAGCGTCGCCTTCGTCCGCGACGACGACCTGCTGCGGTCGGACTCGGTCAAGCTGTGCGGCTTCGTACCCATGATCGGCCAGGACAGCGAGCGCTCAACCCACCTCGACGACGACAAGCAGGTAACCCTGTACTGGGACGCCGACCAGGACATCGACCCCGAACTCCTCCACGGCGTCTTGAGCACGCCGAAGACCGAGGTCTGGTCCGAGGTCACGGTGGGCGACTCAGAGCCCTTCGACGGCGTCTGGCTCCGCATGACCGCCACCGAACCAGCCACTTGCCGCATCGCCGCAGACCAAGCCGCGGTCGACAGCGGCCTGTGCACTCTCGCCATCCCCAGCCGCAGCCCCGCTCTCGTGGAAGGCGACTCCTTGGCCTACTTCACCTACCGGCGCGTGGGCCCGGATCAGAGCGGCGGCGCCCGCGCCGAACTCGGTGCGATCGGCCACGGTCAAGCTGGCGATCGCCTCGCACAGAGGCTGTGCGATCAAATCCGCGCCTGGGGAGTGAACCGCACCGACGAGCCGGTCGTGATCGCCCATTTCGCTGAGCACCCGGTGGAAGGCTCGAACGTCATCAAACGCTGGACCAATTTGAACGTCGCATTCTGATTCGGCGAATTCTCAGTGTGCAGATGAGCGGCTTCCGCCTTTGCTGACGGCCCGGTCCGGGCGGTGACGGTGTCGATCGGGCCGTCAGCATCGTCTGCGGTTCCGGGTCAGAACAGCCTGTCTGAGAACTCGCTGTTGCGGGCGGTCGCGCACTGGAGGGCCAGGGGACACCCCTCGCACATCGGTGCTTGCTTGTGGCAGTGGAGTTGGCCGACCAAGCGCAGCGCGGCCATGCGCAACGGTGCTTTGGAGTCGCCTCCCACCAAGCGGGAAAGGTCGACCCTGCCGTCGGTCAGGCTGTTCGCCCGCTCCGAGCCGGTGTTGAGTACGCGTGATGACACGCGGATGACCGGCTGGCTGGTCAGCAGGACGTCGTCGCCCGCCAGCAGCTTCAAAAGAGCGGTCTTCCCCGGTGGCAGGGCCAAGACCTCCGGCATGTCCTGGGGATGCAGCCAGAGCTTCCGGTCGTCCTGCAACTGCCGCAAGCGCGTGACCGCTGCCGCAGCTGCGCGTGTGACCGCCGCTTGTTCGAGGAGGTCCACTGCTCGCTTGGTCACCCGTCCTTTCTCGGCGACCTCGCGGAGGCCGCGGGCATATGCGGCCAGTTCAACAGGTGACGGGTCCAACGTGGCCACCACTGCGGCGACGGGCGGGGCCAACTGGTCCCCAGGGAGCACGCACCAGTAGTTGCCGGCACGCCGCTCCTCGCCCCAGGTGGCTAAGTGCCTGGCGAGGGCGCGCCACCGGTTCTGCCGCGTTTTGTCGGCTACCGGTACCGGGACCAGGGCAGTCGCTGCGGCCTTGCCCAGCATCGGCGGCACGGCGTTGCCGATCTGCTGGAAAGCGTGGCTGCGGCTGCCCGCGAAGCGGAAGTCGTCCGGGAACGTTTGGATGCGGGCGGCCTCGCGAACGGTGAGGGTGCGGTTCTCCGCCGGGTGGATGTACCAGTAGCCGTCCTTCGCGATGTGCGCGGTGATGGAGCGGCTCAGCTCGTCCCAGTCCAACCGCTTGTACTTGTCGTCGAACGTTTCCGCCGTGTACCTGCGCAGGCTGGGGTCGATGTGCGCGTAGAGCGTCTTGGACGTCATCAAGGCGAAGATCTCGCGATCGTCGTCGCGAACCGGCCGGGTCATGTGGTCCCAAACCCTCTTCTCGCCGGTGCCGCGCCTCATCACCTTGGCGAACTCCGACACCTTGCCGGTGGGCGAGTAGGGCAGCTCCCGACCGCCGGTGGTCAGGCCGAGGCTGGGTAAGTCGGCGATCGCATCCCGCACTGTCACCGCTTTGCCGGGGCTGGGCCAAGTGAAGGTGTCGCTGTCGAGGCGGGCGAGCAGGATCAGGCGCTTGCGGTGCTGTGGAACGCCGTACTGCCAGGCGTCGACCAAGCGGAGGTTGGTCCGGTACCCGACTTCCTCCAGCATGTCCACGATCCGTCGCACGACGTGGAAGTCGTCGCCCAAGGCCATGTCGGGGACGTTCTCCATGAGCACCGCACGGGGCTTCACCTTGAGCACAACATCGACGTACGCCCGCCACAGCTCCTTGCGTTCGTCGAACTCGTCGCGCACACCCGCGTCCACCAGACTGCGGATCTTGCTCCGCCCGGCCCTGCTGAACGGTTGGCACGGTGGTCCACCGGCGATGAGGTCGATGTCGACGCGCTTGAGCATCCTGATCAACGCGGCGCGTTTCTTTGTGTCTCCCAGGTCCACGTCGAGCGCGAGGCCGGGGAAGTTCGCCCGGTGGGTCTGCAGCGCGAACTTGTTGTGGTCGACCGAGGCCGCGACTGTCCACCCGGCGTCGGTCAAGCCCAGGCTCAACCCACCGCCACCGGAGAACAGGTCGACCGCGAGCCGGGCGCCGTTGGCCACCCTCTCGGCGCACCACTGCTCGAACGTCTCCTCGGTGCACGCGTCCGGGTGCACCGGCAACTGGAGCAGGTCGCTGCGCTCGAGCTTCACTGCGTAGACCGCCATGTCGCCTCCCGTCCACTGAACAGGGACCCGAGTGGGACCTCCACCACCGACGATCTGGTTTTGCTCAACTTCTGCCATGCCACTTCCCGGGACCGGTCCGTTCGGCCGCCCCGACGCGCGAACGATGAAACGGGATGAAGTCGCCTAGCCGGCGAGGACGTCGGAGGGTGGAGCCCAGCCCACAGCGCGGACGCGTTCCCAGCAGGCGGTTTTCTTCGCCCACTCTGTGACGTTGCCCCCGCTCGGGGGTGAAGTGAGCACACGCCGCACCGCCTTCGCGACGTCGGGCACCGCCGTGGCGATCGCCTGGGGCAGGGTCTGCTCACGCCAGAGCCGGTCCAGGTCGAGCCCACCGAGCGTGTGCACGATCAGCGACACGGTGTGCGCCGCGGTCTGCCCGAGGTAGCCCCCGAAGTTCTGCTTCTGGATGATCGTCCGCACTTGGCGGAACACGATCCCCTTGGCGACCAGGTGCCGGAAGTACACGTCGTCGGGGCCTTCGCGCTCGGCCAGGCCTTCTTCGGAGGTCCACGTACGGAAGCACTTCTCAGCGCCCTGGCACACGACCTCCGGCCGAAGCGAGTAGGCGTACTCGTACTTCGCGGCGTCGGTCTTGCCGAACCGCTGCCGCACGGGGTTCTCGCGGTCGAACTTGCGCCGCGCGGCGGCCGTCGTGAACTTGTTCTTCTCCACGTCGTACTGCCCGCGCACGCGTTCGTAGTACCAACGGGTCTGCTCGACGTCGACACCGAGCGGGGTCACCCAGGTGGTGCGGGACCACCGCTCCAGCCCCACGTGGAAGCGGCTGTTGCCCTCGAAGTCGGCTGGGGTGACGGCGTTCTGCGAGTTCGCGTAGCGGGAGATCTCCGGGACCATGCTGTCCAGCCGGTCGTCGGGGATCAGGGTGATCTTCGCGGGTACGGTGACGTCCGACAGGTCGATCCCCTTGCGGGCCGCGTGGTGCAGCGAGGCCGTGGTCTGCCCGCCGTTGACGATCTGCAGTTCAGTCAGAGTCCGCAGCACCAGTCCGCTCGACGTCCGTTCGAGGTCCGCTGCACGAGCGGTGGCGGAGACGCCGTTGTTGTAGGCCAGGAACCGACCGGGCTGCTCCTTGATCGTCTCCGCGATCCCCTTGTTGACCTTCCCCCGGGCCTGGAGGTAGGCGCGAACGTTGCGCTGGAGCAGGCGGCTGTGGTGTTCGTCGTACAGGTCGGCGAGCAGCTTCCCGGGCAGCATCGCCATCAGGCAGCGGTACCCGTCGGCCTGCACGGGCGACTCCAGGCACTGCACCTCGTACCCCATCTTCGCGACGTCGATGAGGATGTCCTCCTGCTGGGCACCGGAACCGATCAACTTCTGGAGGCGGTTGACGTCCCACACGTTGACCAAGGTCGGGAGCCCGGCGACGGTGGCCTCCTCCGCGCGGCGCAGCCCGGTCCTCCCGTCGGTGAAGACGAAGACCTTGATCATCTGGAGCTGGGGCCACGCGCTGTGGATACGCTCGACCATGTCGTACGCCGGACTCGACCGCTCCAACTGCTCGTGCAGGCCGTTGCGGCAGAACTCCGCGAACGCGCCCACGCGGCGGACCAACTGGGTGAGCCGCTCGCGCTTCAGCGGCTCGGCGTCCAAGCCGTAGTCGGCAGTGACGAGGTGCAGGATCGTGCCGTCCCCCGTGATGTCGTACCCCGCGACCTCGACGCGGCGGCTCTGCCAGGGCACGAACAGGTAGCAGGTGTCCAGGTCGTCCAGCGCCCCGTCGTCGATCAGGTGCTCGCCGACCAGCGTCACGAACGCGTCCCGCGCCATCAGCTCCGGCTCGGCCTGGACCCGGTCCTCCACCCTGCGCCGCAGTTCTGCTGCGAAGGCGGCGAGCTCGCCGTCCGTCACGTCGTCCCCCCAGTTCGGTGTCGTTCGATCACGAGTTCTGACTTTCCGCGCGCTATGCGCGCGAGAGCGGCCAGCCTCGGCCGCAGCGGTTCAGGAGCCACGACCGCGGCTCCGGGGTGGTCCTCACCCCACGCGGCGCGCTGCTCGAGCGGTACCTCGACGAGCACCCGGGCCAGTGCGGTGCTCTCCGCCATGTCCAGGCGGTCGAGCCCGAGCCAGCCGCCGCGCGAGAGGTATCGACCGTCGCATCGCACGTACAAGCCCTGGGAGGCCCTCCAGTCAAGCGGGTCGCCGACTGAGTCCACGTCACCGGCGCGCAGGAGGTCCGGATGGGGGAGGACGCGGGGGCTGGCGACAACCGAGAACCCCGCGGCGGTCACCCGCTCCTCTCCGAGGTGTTGCCCGGCCGGGTTGCTCCACAGGAACGGGTCCTTCGCGGTCACCGCCCGTCCGTCGACGTCGATACCGACCCTGCGCTCCAACAACTCGCCGAACACCACACCCAAGTCGCGGATGCACCGGTCGAGGATCGTCCCGAGGTGTGCACGTGCGACTTGGGGACGTGGGACGCGGAGCAGCACCACCGACCAACGGTCCGCCTCGCCCTCAGGCAGCAGCCCCTCGGGGAGCCTCCGGGAGGTGCGGTGCAACCACCACGTGTCGGTGTCCACCGCAGAGGTGAGCACCAGACAGGCCGGGGACGCGTGCGAGTCCCAGGCGGTGATCTCGCCGTACAGGGAAGCGGCGATCCCCAGGGCCACCGAGCCGCGCGACACCTCGCGTCCCTCGCAGAGGGTCGAGAGCAAGGCGTACCCGGCGAAGGTCGCACCGTCGTGGACGAGGGCGAGCCTGGAACTCGTGCCGGACCCCGCGCTCCTGATGCGGACGTGGCGGGCGCCGGATCGCAACGCGCGGTCCACCAGGGCGGTCATCAGGTGTCCGACGGCGCTGTCCCCTCCTGCGGCACCGAGCCGCTCGACGAGTCCCGATCCCGTGGCGATCTCCGCGCCGGTCAGGCGCTTCTCGTGGACCGGTGTGCGCACGACGTCCAACCGACGGGGCGGACGCTTGGGTGGAGGAGTGGGAACGGTATCCGCACCGCCGGCGACGAGCCCCACCTCCGCCAGCTTGCCGATCAGGTTGCTTTTCGCCTTGCTCTCGATCTGCCGCACCCGCTCGCGGGTGACCGAGAAGTGCTCGCCGACCTTCTCCAAGGTGAGGTCGTCACCGCTGTCGAAGCCGAACCGCAGCCGGAGGACCTCGGCCTCGCGCTCCTTCAACCGCGACACGGCCTGGCGCACGAGTTCGGCGCCCAGTGCGCGGTCCACCACGTAGTCCGGATTCGAGTCGTGCTCGAACGGGATGGGCACCAGCTCGGCGAGCGAGATCTCACCGTCCGCGCCCAGCGGGGCATCCAGACTGATCAAGCCCCTGGACAGCCGCAAGCAGCTCACCACGTTCTCGGGGGAGAAACCCGTGTGCTTGGCGATGTCCGCGATGGAGACGTCGTCCTGCTCCAGGCGCAGCTTGTCCCGGACGGCGCGGACCTTGCGGACTTCCTCGTACTTGTGCACCGGCAAGCGGATCGTCGTGCCCTCGTCGGGGATGGCACGGCCCATGGCCTGGTTGATCCAGTTCACGGCGTAGGTGGAGAACTTCAGCCCGCGGGAGCCGTCCCACTTCTCGATCGCCCGGATCAGGCCGAGCACACCGTGCTGGTGCAGGTCCTCATAGTCGAGGCCGGCTCCGAGGTGCCTCGGGATGCAAGACCCCACGAGACCGGTGTTGTGCAGCACCATGGCGTCGAACGCCCTCGCACGCTCGTCGTCGCTGCGCAGCGTTGAGCGGAATCCCCTGGGCAGTTCCTCCGCGAGGTCCCCACCGGTGGGGCGCATCAGCTGCGCCAACCCGACCTCTTCCTCGGCCGTCAACAGGCGTTTGGCGCGGTCTTTGCTCCGTATCGGAGCGGCGAGCACGGCGCGGGCGCTGTTGACGGCTGATCGGCCGGGCGATGGCAGCTCTTCTAGTGCGGCGGGAGGAGGAGTGGGGAGCGTGGTGGTGGACACCACCTCCACCCACTCGTCGCTGGCCGTCTTGCGCGTGCGGTCGTCCAGCAGAGCGAGTGGCAGGGCGGACAGCGCAGTGGGGCGTCCCGCACCGGAGTAGGAGAGGAACAAGCCCGAGCGGGTCGTCGGGCCGAGCACCCGCAGCGCGGTCTCGAACCGGAAGCGGTCCTCCACCTGGTCGAGTCCTGCCAGCACGACGTGGTCGAACCGCATCCCGACGGCGCTGACCCAGGTCAGAACCTTGACCCCGGAGTCGGAAGCGGTGACCGCGGCGTGCCTCGGGACCTTGACGCCGGACAGGTGCCACTGCGTCCTGCCGTCGAACGAGTCGCTGATCCCGTCCTTGAAGACCTGGACCAGTTCCCTGGTCGGAAGGAGCACCCCAGTCTGCTGGTCGCGGTGCGCTGCCGCCTGCTCCACGACGAACCGGATCTCCTCGTCGACGTCGTCGTGGTCGATCAGTACGGGACGCGAGCCGTCACGACGGGGGGTGTTCGCGCGGGGGGACCCGCCACCGAGGTGCTCCAGCAGCTCGTGGACCTGTGTGGTGCCGCCGTCGAGGTCGTGCAACGTGGTTGGGCTGTCCACGCCCAGGAGGGTTTCGAGGTCGTCGAGCGTGGTACCGGAGTCGTCGACCGCCTGCACGGGATCGACGAACACCGTCGCATCGACGCTCAGCAACCGGAGTACCGCGTAGAAGTTGGGCGGCAGCTGCTGTCCTTGAACCACGATGACGTGCCGCCGGTTCAGCGGCCGGACGTGACGAGCTCGGAGGCGTTGCTCGAACTCCCAGAAGTCGATGTCGTAGTCGTCCGCTTCCGGTGCTCTGGTCTGCAGCACCGCACGCCACACGTCGGCGAAGTAGGAGTGGTAGGTCATCACCGCGTCGCCGCGGCTCTCGAACGGCATCAACGTGCGGATGCGGTTCTTCAGCACGCTGGACCTGGTGATGACGTGGAGTTCCTTGCCGCGCCCACGCAGGCGGCGGTAGGTCGCGACCGCCTTGACGGCCTGGTCCACGCCGGGGACGGCGACCACCACGTCGTAACGGGGTGCTTCGTGGCCTTGGGCGCGTAACGCGGCGCTCACAGCGCGCTCCCCGGGACACCGCCGATGGTTGCTGCCACGTCCTTGAAGAACCCGAACTCCGGGTTGACCAGCAGGCGTCGGTCCAAGAGTCTGTTCGTCGCCTCGCAGCTGGTCTCCGGCACCAACGAGCACGCGTGGCACGCGGCCAGCGACAACCCGTCCGGCCCCTGTCCCGGGTGGTCCGCGCACACGGGGTCGAACGAGCACCACCGCGCCGCGGTGATTGACATGTCGAGGAGCCTGCCGAGGCGCGGGAACTCACCCATCCTGACCAGACCGCCCAGGGTGCCCTCAGAGTCGCCGGCCGCGGTGTAGATCAGCACCCCCGCCATGGCGGGGCCTGCGCCGTTCTTCGTCACGTAGAGGCGCTCGCGCAACGCGGAAGTCGAGTAACCGGCTTCGAAGGCGGTGTTGCGCAGGAGGAGGTGTGCGAAGGTGTGCAGCAGCACGTAGCGCGGCGTGGGCTCGGAGAGCCACTTCGCGCCCTTGGCTTTGTGCCTCTCCACCAACTTCCGGCACCGGTCGACCACCAGACCAGACCGTTCCCAGGTGATCAGGGCCTCCTCGTCGAACCTGAGGAAGAAGCCTTCGCCGAACACCTCGACGGCCGGCAGGAAGTCGCCCTCGTCGCTGAGGTTCGCCGGCACCTTCTCCTGCATGGTGTGGCGCTCGAAGTGCGTCAGCACGCGGACTTCGCGAAGGCGGTCGACCAGCACGACGTCCGAGATCAGCCTGTCCCAGCCGGTCGCGGCCTCGTCGGTGTCGCCCAGTGGTCGATCCGCTCGGCGCGAGATGAAGTAGTCCTTGGGGTCGTGGTTCTCCTGAGGGTTGATCAGGGCCGCCCACTCGTCCGGGCGGATGTTCTCCGGGCCGCCCTCGACGGGAACGCGGGGGTCCGTCGACTCCCGCGCCAGTGCGGCTTCCACCTCGGCGGGGGACAGACCGTACTTGCGGGCGGCGATGCCGATCATCTCCTTGGCCAGCTCGTGGTTCGGCTCGCTGAGGAGAAACTTGAACTCGCTGCTCTTCCGGAGGGTGACCAGCGGAGAGCTGACGGTGCTCCACGCCGAGTCGGGCGGGATGTCGATCGCGCTCTCCACGGTGGGGAAGTACACGCTCGACGCACCACGTTGCATCGCCACAACCTGCTCGGAGCAGATCACCGCGTCCCTCTGGTCCTGCCATGGCTGCTTGCCCGAGCACTTGCTGCCGATCTGGGTGAGGCCGATCCTCGTGGTCAGGCCGTCCAACGACCTCTGACCGCCGCACGTCGCGCAGCGCACGACGAGCGAGTTCAGGCCACCGCCGACGTTGGCCTTGTTCAGGAACTTCAGGTCCGGTCGCTGGCACTGGTTCTGGTTTCGGTCGCGACGGATCGCGGAGTGCGCCCAGCGGACCCAGTCCACGTCCGACAAGTGCCCGTTGGCGCACACCGCCACGAACCGCATCGGGATGAGCTGCTTGCGGCCGGGGCAGTGCTCGCAGGAAGGCGCGGTGTTGGCAACCTCCTTCGTGTAGGACCACCGGCTCATGCGTCGGCAGCCAGAGCAGAACAACCACTGGGGGAACCGGTAGTAGGGGATAGGCCAGCGGGGTGACGGCGCCGCGAGCGAGTCCACACTCAGGTAGGAGGCCAAGCGGGGGAAGTCGATGGGCACGTGCGGGCCGCGCCACCTGCCGGCGTCCTCCACCACGAACGACTCGCCGACGAGGTCGATGATCGCGCCGGGACCGAACGGGCTGATGATCTGAGAGCGCCGAACCTTGCGCACGGTCACTTCCGAGCCCCCCTCACCTGGACTTGGACCTCCACGTCGACGCTGCGCATCGAGTCGAGCGTCGCCCAGCCCTCGCTCCGGTCGGCGAACCGCTTGAGCAGCTTGGGGCGCTCACGCCCGCCTTGGCTGTAGCGCAGGCCCCCGAAGGGCTCCGCGTCGACGATCCGCTTCGCCCACGTCTCGACGAGGTCGTCCAAGTGGGTTCGGACCCGTTCGAGCTCGGTCTCGTCGGCTCGTTCCACGCGATCGAGGAACGCTCGGACGAGCGCGGCGAAACGCTCGTCGTCGCGGTCGAACGACGCGGCGTCCCCGTCTCCCGACAGGCCCAGTGCGTGGCGCACCAGCACCACCAGGTCTGCGTGGAGGGCGCGCAACCGCGCCGGTACCGAGAACGGCGTCACCGAACTGGGCTCCACCCAGCGGTACAAGCTCGCGTGGTACGGGGTGAACGACTCGTAGTGCGACCGGTCGCGAGGCTTGGACGGCGAGTAGACGGTCACCACGAGACCGGGGCGGTCGGCGCTCCGGCCGACGCGGCTGGTCGCCTGGATGTACTCGGCGGTCGTCTTCGGCTGGCCGACGACGGTCATGACGCCGAGCCGCCCGACGTCGACGCCGACGGAGATCATGTTCGTGCTGGCCAGGAAGGCGACCCCGCCCGGGGCGTCGTGTGGCTTCTTGAGCCGGTCCAGGCGTTGCGGGATCTGCGCGGACGCCACGTTGCTGGTCAGCTCGACCACGTTGTCGTCGTCGAGGTGCCGCACGTGGTCCTCGGCCTGCGCGATCACCTTCAACCTCGACGGGATGTCGTCGGATGCCAGGTTGATGGTCTTGCCGAGCTCGCGGAGGCTGTTGTGGTAGACGACGAGCGTTGAGTAGGCGTCTTCCACCGCCGGCGACAGTTCGACCTCGAGCGGCGCCTGTAACTGCGCCGCGGCGACGTGGATCAGCGCGGTGAGCGGCGTGTGCCCCTGCGGCATGACACCCATATAGGCGCGGCCGGGTCGTTCGCGGTCGGTGCGCACGAAGTAGGAGTCGGCCGCGTCGACGCCGGCGGGCGGGAACAGCGCGACAGCTCGCCCGAAGACGCCCTTGGTCTGCTCGTCCGCCCGGCGGATGGTGGCCGTGGCGGCGACGATCTTGGGCTTGTTCCCCAGATGCTCCATCAGCACGTCGAAAGCCGCTTCGTAGAGCCCCACGATGGTGCCGAGCGGACCGGAGATGAGGTGGAACTCGTCCTGGATGATCAGCGACGGTCCTGGATCGGCGCCCGCGCCGAAGAACACCCCGGCCTTCTCGTTCCACACCGCGCGGGCGAACTTGTCGACCGTGCCGACCAGCATGGTGGGCGGGTTGTCGTAGAGGTGCTCGTCCACGGAAGACATCGGCAGCTCGGTGTGAAAAGGGCACTTGTCGTTCAGGCAGCGCACGCGGAAGGAGTTGTTGCTCGCCGAGATGCCCCAGCGCTGCTCGTCGTCCGGGCCACCGGGCACGATCCGCGTACCGCACCACGGGCAGGACTCGATCTGGAACCCCTGATCGGTCGCGATGCCGTCACGTGCCCGGGTGAGTAATCGGCGGGCCTCCGCGTAGCTGTTGGGGCTGTTCTCGCCACCGACCCACAGGCCGATCGAGATGGGACGGCTGCCGAGGTGTTCCTCGGAGGCGCGGCGCACCAGCTCGCAGGCGGCGATCATGGTCGCGGCGCGCTGGAACTGCTGGCTGGTGAGCAGGCGCAGGGTGTACCTGGTGATGACTGCCGTGCCCGCTCCAGCTTCCCCGAGGGTCAGTCGTCGGTGGAGGATGGTGAACGCGGCAAGACCGAGGTATGCCTCGGTCTTGCCGCCGCCGGTGGGGAACCAGATCAGGTCGACCAGGTCTCGGTCCTCGCCCGCTTGGACCACACCCTTTACCGTCATTAGCAGGAAGCCGAGCTGGAACGGACGCCACGTGAGGTCGAGCGAGTGGTGGTCGACCTCGGGGTCCGGTGCCTCCGACAGGGCGTGCGGCGAGCCGCCGAGGTCCGGGCGACTGTGTGCCATCTGCATGGCCATCACCTCGTTGGCCAGTGCGAACGCCCGCAGCGCCTTCTGGTCGTCGCGCAGGAAGTCGAGGCCGGCGAGCATGCGGTCCCTGGCCCGTGTCGCGCGGCCCCGCAAGCGGTCGGCCGCAGGGCGGAGTCGCGGGGCGAGGTCCTCCGACGCCGAGCCCCACGTCCTCTCGATCCAGTCCGTGTAGCGGTCGACGAAGCGGGCCAGGGCGGCGAACACGAGCTCGGGGTTGGTGTCGATCCCGGCGAGGTTCTTCAGGCGAACGGCGTCCTCCACGTCGGGCAGCTCGGAGGTGACACCGGGCACGACGTGCACCGGGAGGAACGACGTGCCGATCCAAGCGGGCTGTTCACCGGTGGTGTCCCAACCGGCCGCAGTCCCGTGGCCGACGGCGTACACCGGCACGTCGCGGTACTGGAGTTCGAGTTCCTCCGCTTCCTCGTCGCTGTGGGCCCGCAGCTGCGCGGGGTAGCTGATGATGGCGCCCTCGGCGACCGAGCAACGCAGACCGACCTGGAAGAGACAGTCCTCCGGGGTCACCGGTCGACGCTCTTCCTGAACATTGCGGTTGACCAGGACGACGGTGACGATCACCCCGTCGGGGTGCGGGCGCCAGGTGATCTCGACGCTGGCGGTTCCGTCCCAGAGCTCCTCGCTGTGGTTCGTTCCGGAGAGCGGGGGTTCGATCAGCAGCGCTGCACTCGCCACGAGGTCGAGCGGTTCGCGCTGCCACTCGTCGTCGGCGAGGCTGCGATACCGCGCTGCTCGGACCTCCACGGTGATCGCGGACCGGGTTGTGGTCATGAAGCTGACACCGGCGGAACTCGGTCGGCTCTGCCCCGCCAGCGTAATGGGATCCTCGTCATCGTCCTGGGGCAGAGCTCCCGCCTGCTCGTCGACCTCCTCGGCGTCGTCGGCCGGGCCACTCCCATCGGCGGTGGTCGGAGTGAGCGACATGGGGAACAGCACGGCGGTCAGGTACCGGTGCTGCGGTGCCTTCTCGTACAAGACCTCGTCGTCACCGTCGACCGGACCGACCAACTGGTCGTGCAGGTAGTCGAGCACCTGGTCCCGGTCGGGGAACCCCGTGTTGTAGATACCCGTCACCGGTCGACCCCCGTTCCGCCGGGTTTGACCACCCACAGCGCGGCCTTGGCCCGGGTCATGCCCACGTACAGCTGGGCCCGCGCTGCCCGCTCGTCCGCCGTGTCGTCCACCTCCAGGAAGACGTACCGGCTCTCCAGCCCTTTGAAGTCGGCGACCTGCGCGAACCCGACGCGTCCCCGACCGGGCCGGCGCATGCGCATCAGGTCCAGCACGTCGACCCGCTCGAACCACTCAGCGGGCAACTCGGCGAAGATCGACGCGGCCAGGCTGTGCGGCGACAGCAGCACGACCTGTTCGAGCGGCACACCGTGCTCTTCCAGTTCGGCCAAGGCCGCAGCGACCGCAGCGACCGCCTTCTCGCGCTGCTCCTCGACCACCACGACCTCACGGCCGTGGCCTGCCGTGGTCACCCCGAGGTCGGCTCCCGTCCGCTCCTGGGTGGCGCGGACGATCTCGATGGTGTTGCGGCAGTTGTCCATCAGGTCGACGAAGGTGGGGCGGTGGGAGTCCAGTCTGACCTTGGCGTCGTCCTCGTAGCGCCCGACCAGCCCTCGTTGGTTGTTGGAGTCCAGGAAGAAGGCCCAGCGGCCGTCTGCCAATCCGCCAACCAGCACTGTGTCCAGGACGTCGAGATCGTGCCCATTGATGAGGTCCTGCGCCTCGTCCACCACGACCACGTCGAAGGCGTTCGCGTTGAGGGCGGGCACCTCGTCGAACGGGACCGCGGTGATGCCTTCCAAGTCCTGCTGCGACCGGATGAAGGCGGCCAGGACGTGGCTTCGGCAGGTCAGCAGGATGCGTTCACCGGAACCTCGGGCACGTCGGCACATCTCGACCGCCAGCATGGTCTTGCCCGTCCCGGCACCGCCCTCGAACACCAATCGCGGATTCCTGCGGTGCTGGTCAAGCGCCTTGTACTGGCTCTTGGTGAGGGCGACGAGGTCTTTCTCCACCATGTCGTCGAGACGGCGCAGGGACAGCACCCGGTCGAAGTCCGGGCGGAGGACGTTGAGGTAGCGTTCGACGTCGTCGGCCGACAGGGGCCCCAGCTGCCGGGCTTGCTCTCCCAGAACGCGCCCAACCGGTCGAGGCAATCCGCCCACCCCTCGGATGCCAGGCGGACCGAGTTGATCACCATCTCGGGAGTCCACTCCACGCTGACCGCGTCGAACTCGCTGTCCGGGAAGACGGCCCCGTACCCGAACACCGTGCGGTCGACCAACCCTGGGTCGGCGGTGGTGCGGCGGAGGACTTTCGCCAAGGCGAACATGCTCGTCCGAGCCTGGTCGAGCGGGCTCTCCTTGAGCCGGTGCCGCTTGCCCTTGAGGTCACGGGTGTGCCACACGTCCTTCTTCAGGAGGATCTCGCCTCCCTTGGCCTCCAGCACCAGCAAGCCGCGTTCACCCAGCAGCAGGAAGTCGATCTCGCAGACCCGCTTCCGGTCGTGCTCGGGCAGGTTGGTGCTGTGCATGGCGTATTCCCACCCAGCCACTTCGAGCGCGGCCAACTGGGAGAAGATCTCCTGCTCGGCCCGACTGGCACCGGCGTGCACCGAGTCCGGGATCATGCGCACGGTAACCTGCCTGCTTTGCGACGAGTGGGGGAGGCGGTCGAAAGTGTGTTCGAGAAGTTCAGCGGAATCCCCCTCTTGGATCACCTGAGCAGTCGCGCGCGAACGATCCATCGCTAGTTCGGGTGACATGGTTACATGGCGCAAAAGTGAGCTTTGGTCGCATGTGCTTGTTGGGTGCCCAAATCCGATCAGAGCACCTTCAGGATGTCTTCGAACCCGCTTTTTGCGGTCTATTGCATCGTTGTCCAGTGGTGACGAGCCACCTGTGTGCTAGCACCTGTGAACAAGCCTAAGGCACTGAGGTCGGCCGTTGTTCGGACGAGAGCGTCGCCTTCCAAGCTCGCCAGGACTGCGAGGAAGCCGCCTGTGACGATCAGAGGATTTGCGGCGATACAGAGCAGTCGCGGCGGCGAGCCTGCTGCTCGAGCGCAGCGCGTAGTTACGGAGGAGATGCGCAAGTTTCGGGTCGCCTGGACTGCTGTTGGCGCAGTCGTGTTCGCGCTCACCGCTGCGGGGTGCGGCTCCTCGCCGGGTGCCGCAGCGCCTCCGACCTCGGAGACGAGCACGGTGAGCAGCGCAGCACCGACGACCAGTTCGACGCCGGTGACGACCTCCGCGACCGCTTCCTTTCCCACCACCTCTAGCGAAGAGGCTGCGGCACCCGGCGACAAGCGTGCGGCGTACCTCGCCGCGCTCTCGGCGGCGGGGGTACCGGTGAGTGTCAGGGGCGACTCCGAGGTGCTGATCGCGCAAGGAGTGTGCAGCGAGCTCGCTGGCGGTGCCTCCCGCGCGAAGCTAGTCGGCGACTTGGCCGGAATGGGCGGTGTGATGACGCCTGACCGGGCTGAGGTCGTGGTGGCTGCTGCCGAACAGACCTACTGCTGACCAGGTTTAGCTGGTGGAGGGTGGAGCTGCGAGGCGTCGCGCTGAGGGACCGCGACACCGATGCACACAACTCACTGTGGCGGGATGGTTCGTCATACGCGCGTGGGAGCACGAGGGCCCAGTTGAGCTGGCGGAACGCGTGCACGTGCTCGTGGTCGAGCGGTTGTCAACGATCAGTTGAGGGTGCACTGGCACCTGAGGGTCACAGCAACGAGGTGCTGTCGCGCAACGCGTCTCGCACCTCGCGGGCCGTGTCGGTTCCGCACCCCAGCGCCTCCCGCAGCCGCGTTGCGGATGGGGCGGCGGACAGTTGGCCGGCGGCGATCATCCAGCGAGCGCGGTCTACCAGTAGGGCTACTCGGTCGCCGGCGGGCCCACGCTGCACCGCTGCGGTACCAGGCGCGTTTTGCCTGTACTCTGGGCTGTTTGGGGTAGGAGTAGGGCCTACCGGTAGGCCGTGGTCGAGGTTGGCGAACGCCGTCCAGCTAGCCTTCGAGACGGGAGCATGTGGGCATGGGTGTCGAGCTTGCGTTGATCCCGTTGGGCGCGTCAGTGGTCCGCAGCGCGTTGAAGCTGTGGCTGGGCGACAAGTCGGTCACGGCCGCGGTCGGGGGTACGGGAGTCGACCTGCTGGAGCGGCGTCTTACCGGCGCGCTGGACCAGCGGAAGTTGCGGCGGATGGGGGAGCAGTTCACCGATGCCGTGGTCGAGCGGGTCCAGCCGATCATGGACACTGAGTACCGGCGATTACCCGAGCACGAGCGACTCGCCGCGATCGAGGCGGTGCGTGACACGTTCGAGCGGGCCGCGCTGGATGACGACGACCTGTTCGCCGCCGACCTGGACGCCCGCCGGCTCGACCGGCACCTGCGTGTCGGCGCGGTCGACGCGACCGACGGGTTGTCCGCCGACGGTGTCCAGCTCTACGGCTTGCTGCTGCGCGAATGCGCGGGATACGTGATCGAGATCGCCCGGGGGCTGCCGCCGTTCGGGCCGAGCGCGTTGACCGAGGTCCTGCGCCGGGAGACCGAGATCATCGCGGGTATCCGCAGCGTGCTGGCCCGACTGCCGCAACGGCGCAGCTCGACCGACTTCTCCTACGACTACCGGCAGCTGGTCGCCCGCACGCTCGACCAGGTCGAGATGTTCGGCGCGACGCTGTCGGAGGCGAGTCGCCGTTATCCGCTGTCGGTGGCCTACATCAGCCTCACGGCCGACAGCGCGGCGACCGACTACTTCACACCCGGTCGTCGTGTGGAGGACCTGCTGGCTTCGGGCGAACGGATCTTCATCCGCGGCGAGGCGGGTTTGGGCAAGACGACGCTGTTGCAGTGGATCGCGGTCCGCAGTGCGCGACGCGACTTCGCCGACCCGTTGACCGGGTGGAACGACACGATCCCGTTCCTCATCCCGCTGCGCCGGTACGCCGACCGGGACCTGCCGTCGGCGGACCGGTTCCTGGACGAGGTCGGCCGGCACATCGCGGACGAGATGCCGCCCGGCTGGGTGCAGCAGCGGTTGCGGTCGGGGCAGGGGGTTGATCCTGGTCGACGGTGTGGACGAGCTCGCGCAGGACCGCCGTCAGGAGGCTCGCGAGTGGTTGCGGTCGCTGATTTTGGCGTTCCCGGCGGCACGGGTCGTGGTGACGTCGCGGCCGAGTGCCGTCGACCCGGACTGGTTGGCCGCGGACGGGTTCGCGGTGGCGTCGTTGCAGCCCATGACAGCGACCGACGTGCGGGTGTTCGTGATGCGCTGGCACGACGCCATGCGCTCGCAGTCGGCCGACGACGCGGCCCGTGACGAGCTGGCGGGCTACCAGGCGAGGCTGCTCGACCAGATCGGCGCCCGCCACCATCTGCGCAAACTCGCCGGTTATCCACTGCTGTGCGCGTTGCTGTGCGCCCTGCACCGCGACCGGCGCGGCCACCTGCCGGACAGTCGCATGGAGCTGTACGACACCGCGTTGCAGATGCTGCTGGAACGCCGTGACGCCGAGCGGCGCATCGAACCGCTGCCCGGACTGTCCCGGACCCGCAAGATCCTCCTGCTGGGTGATCTCGCCTATTGGTTCATCCGCAACGACCTCACCGACGCGCCGGTGTCCCGCGCGATCGGCCAGATCGAACGCCGGTTGGAATCGATGCCGGAAGTCGAGGCATCCGCCGAAGAGGTCTACCGACACCTGTTGGAGCGCAGCGGGCTGCTCCGGGAACCGGTCGAGGACCGGGTCGACTTCGTGCACCGCACGTTCCAGGAGTACCTCGCGGCCGGCGCGGCGATCGTCACCGACGACATCGGCACGCTCGTCCGGCACGCCCACCTCGACCAGTGGCACGAGGTCGTCGTGATGGCGGCGGGCCACGCCTCGCGTCCGCGTCGGGACGAACTGCTCGACCGGATCCTGACCCGGGGCGACGAGGTCAAGTCGCAGCGGGCGACCTTGCACCTGCTCGCGGTGGCGTGCCTGGAAACCGCTCCCGAGCTGACCCCGGAGATCCGCGACCGGATCGCGTCCCGCGCGTCCCGGTTGCTGCCGCCCCGTTCGCTGACGGCGGCGAAGGCGTTCGCGTCGGCGGGGGCGTTCGTGCTTGACCTGCTAGCCGCCGCCAACCCCCGTACCGAGAAGGAGGTTGCCGCGACGATCCGAGCAGCCGCGTCGATCGGCTTGGACGAGGCACTACCCCTGCTGGCCGGATACGGCCGCGACGGCCGGGACAACGTGCAACAGGAGCTGGTCGCCGCGTGGGCCAAGTTCGACCCGGAGACCTACGCGTCCACTGTGCTCGCCGACCTGCCGGTGCGGTCGGTCAGCCTGGTCGATCCCGGCATGGCACGCGGCCTGCGCCACCTCAAGCACGTCAGCCGGGTGTCCTGCGTCGCCCCGCCGGGGCCGCTGGACTTCGTGCCGTCCAGGGTCCGGATCCTCAGCTTGGGTCTTCGGGACGAGACGGACCTCAAGACGTTGGACACGCCCGAGTTGGCGCACTTGAAGATCCTGTATTCCGGCGGACTGGACGTCACCCCGCTCGAACGGCTTCCCGCCCTGCGCGCGGTCAGGATCACGGCGACGAAGATGACCGGTCTGGACGGCCTGCGCCGCGCGCCGAACCTGAGGCATGTGAACCTGATCGGCGGCTGTGACGCGACCGAGTTCGCGGGGCTCGGCCGCGGCTGGGCGTTGGACGTGCTCAAGCTGACCAGCACCCACCGGCTCAACGACCTGCACCAACTGGCGTGCCTGGCGGGCACGCGTGAATTGCGCGTCGAGAGCGCCCGCCTCCTGAGCATCGACGCGGTGCGACGGTGGGCGGGCACGCTAGAGTACCTGGCGCTGCGCCGCTGCGGCACCGTCGACCTCGGCCCGATCGCCGCGCTGGAGAACCTGCGCCAGCTCGACCTGGCGCACACAACGGTGTTCGACCTGCGGCCACTGGCGCGCTTGTCGCGACTGCAGCGCCTTATGGTCACCTCCGCGCGGGACCCACGGTCGCTCGCCCCGATCGCCGGACTGCCCAACCTGGAAATGATCACGTTCACCGAGGGCAGCCCGGTCAACCTGGCCGCTTTCGCCGGGCGCCGCGGCTTACGGGTGAAGGTGCAGGGCCTGCTGACCAAGGTCATCGGCGCCGACCAGCTCGGCGAGGGCAGTGTGGTCGAGACCGTGGCCCGGTGAGGCTCGATCCGACCAGGCAGGATCGCCGGAAATCATGACCCCGAAGTCACCGGCTCGTACTGGTGGTCCGCCACCGCACAGGAAGGCGAGCTGGCGTCGGCGAGATTCGCCAGGACACTGCTGGGACGGGAAACCTCGACGGGTGCTGAACAGAATGCACATCGGCACCCGGCCAGAGCAAGCGCGCTTGGCACGGTCACGCATCGCGGCACTGGAACGCGGCTTCGATCGTGGGCCCTATGTAGCTGGTCGCGCCACCCGGACACCGTTGGCAGCGACCAGCGCGAAACGGAGCGGAGTCGCTCATGACCGAGGTGTCTGCGCGTGCTCTGAACCCGTGAAGTGCTGTCGCTGGTGGAGGCAGTAAGCCCGACCCGTGCTAGATGTGGGCAATGAGCAGGTCGTGGAAGGACTGCCCGCGGTCCAGGCGAGGGAACTCATGCAGGCCTTCCGCATATCACCGAGACCAGTCCGGGTCGCGGCGGAGATCTTGGGCATCGACACGCTATCGGCGAAGACCGTGTTGACCCGGTTCGTCGAGGCGGGCTACCTGGAGATCGCGAGCCAAGGCGCCGACGGCAAGTGTTGGTGGTTCACCACCGTGCAAGGCAACGCACTGGCGGCTGCGAGCTTCGCCAAGCCCATCACCAGGGCTACCGCCAAACGGAACCTGGACGGCCTACTGACGAGGGTGCGCTCCTACAACGCCGACCGCAGCAAGCCCTACAGCGTCACCCGCGTCACCGTTTTTGGCAGCTACCTGGACGAAAGCCAGGACCGACTGGGCGATCTGGACGTGGCGCTCGAAGTGGTCCGCCGAGCACCGCACGACGACTTCATCCAACGTCGCAACGCGATCACGGCCGCCGCTGACCGCTACTTCGGGACGTACGTCGAACAACTGCTATACCCACTGCGCCAACTCGTTCTCTTCCTCCGCGACCGCAAGTCGGCGATCAGCCTCACCAGCGAAGACATCTCACAACTGACCGACCGCTCATCGGTCGCCTACGACATCACGACCGACAGCGAGGCCGAACAACCGTACGAGGGCGCAACCGTGGAGTGCCTGAACTAACGAGGTCGCAGAGACGCCCAGGGCACGCTGGGGCGTGTCGATGAAACACGGCCGGTCCGTGGATTCGAGGTTAGACCTGCCCTCCGGAGGCGGGTGCGCAGGTTTCGAACCCTGCCGGGGACGCGCAAAACATGGGCAACTTCGACAACCAGCCGGTTGACACTCAAAGCCACCTACCAGGTGTGAGCGTCGACCGGACGATTGCTATTGCCGAGGCGCTGACCTCCACTTACTGACCGAACATGGTCGTGTGCTGGTCAGGCGTCGCTGTCGTGGTAAGGCAGAGGGCGGTGGGCGACCGCGCCGGAGCCGACGTCACCCGCCGCCTGTGGGGTGCCAGACTCTGCACCGGGATACCGAGCTGCGAAGATCGAACCCCTGGGCTCAGGCCTGATGGTGAAGTGTGGCGTTATGACTGCTGTACCTGATCTTCGTCCGGCTCGTGGGTGCGCTGCCGGTCGGCAAGTCCGGGATGGCGCGTTCCTGGGCGGCGGAGCGGAACTGGCGGCGCGGTGTTCCCCGATCTGCGGTGGCTTCCAGGATTGGCTGTTGGCGAGGGGCGGGGTGTCGCCGAGGGCGACTTGGGGAAGGCGGTGTACCCGGGCTGACGGGCTAGCGGGCTTCGCTGTCCCTGTCGCAGAGCATGGAGATCCTGAGCACGTCTAGTTCTCCCGATCGTTCCCGCGCCCACTCCTCCTCCGTCACGCCGGAGTCCGGTGGGCGGGCGGTGTTGGTTCGGTCGTGTTTGTCGACCGAGACGAAGCAGTTTTCAGGGAGTCCGGTCGCGACCGGGATGTCCATGCCTTCGTTCGACTTGGTCGTGTTCGGTCCGGATGGTTTGGCGGTCATCCCGGACACCAGGTTGATGGTGTTCTCGGTGGTCGGTCCGACGTAGTAGGCGGTGACGAACTTCCGCCCGTACTCAATGGCCTCGACCTGCTTCGCCAGCCGGTAGTCCTTGATCGTGACCTGTTCGACGACCCGTGCCAATCTGCGGTCGAGTTCGCCCGACTCCCACCAGACGCAGGACGCCACGGCCGCGAAGACGGCCACGATCCCGAGAACGGCCTTGATCGGCCCGGCAACGCGCATGTTTCCCCCGTATCGAACACCTCATTCTGCATGACGTGCTGGATCAACTCGGCAGGGTCTCGGCTTCCAGTTCGCGCAGGCGGGTGGCGGCGGCCAGGTAGCGGTCGCGGAGGCTGGGGGTGGGGAGGTTGGCCAGGTCGGTGCGGTCGCGGTCTATGGCTTCTGAGAGCATGCGGGCGCGGCCTAGTTCCAGGACGGTTACGGCTGCCGTCGGGTCGCCGGCGCGTAGTAGGGCGTGGGCGGTTTCGGGGAACAGGTCGGCGGCGGCGCGTAGCCATGTTTCCTTATGGCCGCGTGACAACTGTGTGCGGAACAGGCGTTCGCTTGCCTCCACGCCCACTAAGTACGCCTGTGCCGCTTCGGGCCAGTCATCGCGGTCCGCGGCCCACTCGGCCCATACCACGGCGGCTTTGAGCGCCGCCTCCACGCTGACGGTGAGGCTGCGTTCGGCGCTTTCGCGCAGCAGGGCCCGGCCGCGGTCCAGGTCGTCTCGGCGGCCGGTGCGGCGGGTGCGTAGTTCCAGGGCGTGGGCCAGGTTGCCGGCTCGCCACGCGTAGCCGGGTGCGTCGGCCGAGGTGGCGCGGAGGCCCGCGTCCAGGGTGTCGACGGCCTCGTCCAAGTGCTTGAGCCGGCCGGTGATGCCGTAGCGGCGTAACTGACCCAGGCCCAGGTTGTTGAGGCGGTTGGCGCGTTCGAACGCCTCGGCGGGGGTAGCGTCCACCGCGGCCTGGAGCGTCTGGACCGCGTGGTCGGCGTCGGCGCGGGTGCCGGTGCGGCCGGCGCGGCGGGACAGGGCGTTGCCCAGGGATGTGAGGTGTCGTGCTCGGTCCGGCGAGCCCGGGGGCACCGTTTCCACGGCCTGGACCAGCACCTCCGCCGCCCGGTCGAGGTCGGCGTCGACGCCTAGCAGGTCGTGGCGCCACAGCAGGTCGACGCCCAGGTTGGCGAGGGCGGCGGCTCGAACTTGGCGGCTGCCCACGGGCTGCTCGGTGAGGCGCGTGTTGAGGGCGATGGCGCGGTCGAGGTCGTCGATGCTGCCGTCTCGTTGGAAGCGGCGGCCCAAGGCGACCGCCAGGTTCAGGTCGGTGGCGGCGCGCGCAGGTCCGGGGTGGCCTCGGTGCGTGCGGCGGTCTCCAGGACGGCGACGGCGCGGTCCAGGGTGGGGCGGGTGCTGAGCCGGTCGTAGGACCGCAGGAGCAGGCCGCCCAGCAGGTTCGCCTGGTCCAGGGACGGGTCGTCGGCGAGCGCGGCGGCCAGGCCGGTCGCCTCGCGTAGGTCGGCGGGGTCGTTGTGCCGCTGGAACCGGTCCAGCAGGGCGTCGGCGAGGAACCGGCGGCGCTGGGTGAGTCCGGGGTGGTCGTCGTGGGTGTGCGCGATGCTGTCGCGGAGCGCGTCGACGGCCCGGTCGAGGGCGCCGGGCGCCTGGAACAGGCGGTGCCGGAACAGGTCGGCGGTGGCGAGTTGCTCGCCGAGCAGCGCCGGGCGTGGCCGGTCGTGCAGCGCGGGGTGCCGCTCGATCGACTCCCACGCGGCCTCGACCTCGGCCCGGCTGTCCATGTCGCCGTCGAGCAGCCGCAGGCTGGCGGTCAGCGCCCGGGTTACGGTCTCGGTCAGGTCGGACGGCAGGAGGTGGCCGTCGTGCCAGGCGGCGTCGACGGCGGCGGCCACGCCGAGTTCGCGGCACCGCCGCAGCAGGTCGCGGCGGCGGCGCACGACGTCGACCAACTCGTCCGGGCCGTCGGCCGCGAGGTCGGCCAGGAGGTCGTCGGCCACCGGCAGCAGCAGTCCGGGGCAGGCGGCGAGCAGGCGGCGCAGGGTGGCATCGGGCGGGTCGGGCAGGGTCATGAACTCGGTGAACTGGATCCACCCGTCGGGGTCGGGGCCGAACACCCGATGGCCGCGCAGCAGGTCCCGGATCGACCGGGCCGCCGCGGCGAGGTCCGGCCGGTCGCCCGCGATCATCTCGGTGAGCGTGTCGTCGGTGGCGTCGTCGAGCAGCACGTCGGCGTGCCGGGTGATGACCGCCCGCGCCGCGGCCTCGTCCGGCGCGCCGATCAGCTCGTGCATGGCGAGTGCGCCGCGGCGGCTGTGGTCGGCGCGGTCGCGGGAATGCTCGCTGTGCGCCTCGGCCACGGCGGTGTCCACGCCGGCCTCGCGGGCGCGGCGCAGCAGTTCGCGCATCGCGCGCAGGTCGGCCACCCCCTCGGCGGGCAGGCTCGGGTCCGCCGACTCGATGAGCCGGCCGAGCATGATGTCGGCCGCGTCGTCCAGCAGTTCCGGGTGCGCGTTCAGTTGGCGGCGGATGTCGTCGGGGTGTCCGGTCACGCCCCTGAGCAGCTCGATCAGGTGGTCGCCGGCGGGGCCGACGGTGCGCAGCGCGATGTCCGGGCCGACCTCGCGGCACAGGCTCAGCACGACGACGGCCTGTTGGAGCGCCTCATCGCCGTCCACAATGGACCGAAGACGATCCGTATCGGCCAAGAGGTCCGGATGCTCGGCGAGGACGGCGGCGGCTTCGCCCGTCTCGATCGCGAGCGCGAACCGGATGAGCGCGGTGCCGTGCCGCGCGCGTTCGCGCACCTCGACCAGTTGGGCTCGGGTGGCGGCGGGCACGGCTGGGTCGGCGAGGCCGGTGGCGGCGGCGATGGCCTCGACCTGCTCGGTCACGGCGATCAGCCGGTCGAGGTGCTCGACCTCGGCCGTGGTGGTGAACACCTGCCGCCAGGCAGCGGCCAGGTCGTCCAGCACGGCCAGCCGCACGGCGGGGTCCACGGCAGGCCATTCGGGGTCGGTCAGCAGCGCGGTGTGAGCGGCCTCGGCGTCGGCCACGGCGGGCGCGCCACCGTCGTTGACGGCCCAGTCCGCCGCCTCGACCGTCTGTAGGGCCAGCAGCCGCAACCGCGTCGGCACGGCCGGGTACAGGCCCGCGACGCCGGCGAGCGCCTCGTCGACGCCGACCTCCCGCACCAGGGTCACGAGCCGGACGAGCGGGGCGGCGGCTTCCGTGCCGCGCAACAGGTCCTCGACCTCCGGCAACAGGTCGGCGTTGGCGTGCAGCAGGTCCCGGGTCAGGTACCACCGGGGCAGCCGGATCAACTGCGCGGCGACCACCTTCGCGCGTTCCCCGTCGGGCAGCACGGTCCCGGACTCCAGCAGGGCCAACCTGTCCCTGGCCAGCCGCGCGATCTCGGGGTGGTCGGACCGCCGCACGTCCTCGTAGATCGCGCGGGCGCCGGCCACATCCCCCTCGTAGATCATCAACCCGGCCAGCGCCACTCTCGCCCGCGGCCCGTGGAACGGGTGACCCGAGTCGATCGCGCGGCGCAGCGCGGCACGGGCGGCGGCGAAGTCGCCGAGCCGCAGGAGGAACTCACCGAGGTTGACCAGGGAGCGCGGGCCGTGGAACGGGTGGCTCGAGTCGGCGGCGGCGCGGAAGGCCTGTTCCGCGCCAGCCACGTCGCCGAGCCGGTCCAACACCACGCCCAGCCAGGCGGCGGCTTCGGCCGCGTGCTCCGGCAGGCCTCCCGCGACCACCTCCCGCAACACCTCGGAGGCGGTGTCGGGGGCCCGGTCGGCGAGGTAGACGCCCAGATTGAGTGGCGCCCTGCTGGAAAGCGGATCCCGCGCGCCCCCGGTGACCTCCCGGTAGGCCGCCAGCGCCGCGCTGACCGCCGCGCGGTCGCCGCCGGGGTCAGGCAGCGCGGCGCGCACCCGCCCGGCATCCGCCTCGGACTCCACCCGCAGGTAGCTCGCCAACGCGCCGACCAGCGCCGCGCGTTCCCGTCGCCGACTTCCGAGCACCGCTCACCTCACTGTGTTCCGGAGGGGGACTCCGGGTGCAAGTAGTCCACCGGCTCACTCAACCCGCCCCACAACTGGTTGGTCACCCGGGGACCGGTCACCCGCCGCTCCTCGGCGGGGGAGGTCGGCCGCGGCAGGCGCACCTTGTCGTAGAGGTCGAACCGGTGCAGGTCGAACGCCGTCCCGGTCAACTCGCCGAACAGCCGCGCCGCGCCCAGCGCCCCGACGTAGTACGACGTGGTCGGCACGACGACCGCCACCACCGCCGCCCACCACGTCCACGGCGTCCACACCAGGAACAACACGCCCCACACCCACGACCGGATCGCCCGGTCGAGTTCGGTGCGCGCCTGGACCAGCTCGGTCTTGATCCCGTCGGGCAGCAGCACCCACAGCGCGTTCCAGCACACGACCGCGTCGAGCCCGTACTTCTCGGCCGGCCGCAGTTCGGCGGCGCGGACGATGTCCCCGAGCCTGGTGGGCATGCGCATGGCGTCCGAACGGGGCGTGTGCCGTAGGTGCGCGCGCCCGCGGCCCAGGCGGGCCGCCATCGCCGCGTCGAAACCGCTCGCCTGCTTGGCCCGCAACTCCCGCACCCGCTCCGGGTCCGTGGCCGGCGCGCGCAGCTCCCGGAACTCCGCCGGGGACAACGACCCCAGCCGCTGCCGCGTCGCGAGCGTGGCAACCCGCTCCGCCCACCGCGCGTGCCGCCGCGCGCGGCGACCGACCAGGGCGGCGCGCAGCCGGCGCGGCCGCGACCAATAGCCCTCCAGCAGGCGCAGCACGGGCAGCGTGACCCGCTCCACGAGCGCCGCCGACACCGCAACCAGCGCCAGCCCGCCGACCAACAGCAGGCCCTGGGTCAGGCCGGGCAGGGCGCCGATCGCCTTGGCCGACGCCGTCAGCTCGGCCGCCCAGCCGCGGGCGCCTACCCCCGCGCCGTGGGCGCTCCACCACATCGCGGCCACGCCCGCAGACCAGAACGCCAACGCGGCGGTGAGCGCGCGGGCCGCCCACTGCTTGCTGAATTCCTGGCCGAGCCCGGTCCAGAACGCCGTCAGCACCGCTACCCCTCGACCCGTTCCAGCACGGCACCGTCCTGCGGGCAGCGCAGCACTTCGTCGGTGGCGGTCTCCAGCACGATCGCGTGATCCCCGTTGGGGCACATGAACAACACGCCCACCGGGCTGACCACGTCACCGGCCTGGCCGGCGATGAGCCGGTCGTGGTCGCGCACGAGCAGCTCCTCGGTCGCGGGGTGCGCGCGCAGCACAGCCACCACCTCCCGCCACGGGTCCTCCCGGTCCAGCGCGGCCCGGACCGCCGCCGCGACCTCGGCCCGCTCGGCCGCGTCCGGGACCAGCTCCGGCAGCTCTGCGAACACTTGGTCGACCAGTTCCCGCAGTTCGTCCTCGCGCACCGACTTCTCCTCACACGCCAACGTAGGTGAACGCGCCCCACTCGTGGATCGCGGTGTGGCCGCGCCGGTCCGACCGGCCCAGGCGGGCCGCGAACGCCTCCGCGACCGGCGGCGGCAGCCACCCGTCCTGCTGGAGGTGGCGCGCCTTCTCTCCGTTGTCTGTGTCGCGCAACCACCGCGCGGCCGACCGCAACGCGGCGGCGGGCGCCTGCCTGGACCGCCGCCAGCCCCGGTAGAACTCCGCCATCAGCAAGGCGCTCGCCCGGTCGGGTACCGCCCACTGCGACGCCACCACCCCGGCGACCCCGGCTTGCAGCAACCCGGTGGACAGGGCCACGACCTCGTCCGGCAGGTCCGCGCCGGGCAGCGCGGTCTCGCACGCCGACAGCACGGCCAGGCGCAGGCGCAACCGCAGCCGCAGCATCCGCGCGAGCGTGAGCCGCCCGCCGGCCAGCACCAGGCCGCTGTCCAACGGGCGGTCGAGGTCGGCCACGCCGTGGCACGCGAGGTGCACCACGTCCGCTTGCCGCACCGCGTGCTCGAACGACACCGCGGTCGCCGTGCCCTGCCGCAACGACCGGTGCTCGGCGAACCCGACCGCGACCGCCGCCGCCTCGCGGTCGGCCATCGGCAACCGGGACGCGGCCACGGGCCACGGGTCGGCCACGGTCAGCAGGCGGTCCGCGCCGACCTCGGCCGCGAGGCGGCGGGCGGCCTGCCAGGACCGCGCGTTCGGCACGTGGTGGAAGGTCGCGAGGTCGAGCGCGTAGCGGCGCCCGGTGACAGCCGCCGCCTCCGGGGTCCACGCCGCGTGCAGCGGCAGCAGGCCCAGCAGCCCGCCCGCGACGAGCACGACGTCGTCGACCTCGCCCACGGCCGCGAGAACCGGCCCCACCGCCGCGGTCCACAGCCACGCGCACACGTCGTCCAGCGCCGTGTCCCACCCGAGCCGGCCGCGCGCGGGGTCGTCCCGGTAGGCCGCGTACCGCGCGAGGTGGTCGCGCACCCGGTCCCGCACGTCGGCGGCGGTCAACCCGGGCATTTCGGCGGAGGTGACCCGTTCGCCGCGCACCACCAGCGCGAACCCGCCGGACCGCGCCGCCGCAAGGTACACCAAGGGCGTGGCCCCGGTGCCGTCGGCGATGTCGGACATGCGCGGCGCGGCCAGGAAGTCTCGGTACCCGGGCACCTCGCGGATCGCCGCGACGACCTCGTCCAGCTCCCGCCGCACCGCGCGGATCTCGACCAGCCTGGCGTCGTCGACCACTCCCGTCCTCCCACACCTGTCAGCGGCGCACGGCGTCCGACTTGTGCCAGACGCGCCCGTAGCACATCTCGTAGGACTCGAAGGTGTTCGGCGCGATCCGCGGCCACGATCCGTCGGAGGGGCGGATGAGCTGCTCCACCGTCCGCCGTCCGGCCGCCCGCGCTTCCTCCGCCGCAGCGGTGTCCGCGCCGCCCTCGGTCGCCTTCCGCTCGGCGTCCCGGTAGGCCGACCGGTGGAACTCCTCGCCGGGCATCAGCGGGCCGGACTAGCCGATCCGCTTTGGAAGCTGCACCGTTCCCTCGATCTCCTCGTCCACCATGCGATCGACATACTGCTTCTCGTCGGGGGAGGCGCCGGACTTTCCTGCGCTCCACGTGGTGCATCTCGTGGACAAGTAGCCGGCCATTCGGCCCGCGTCCATGTTCATGTCATGTTGATGTTGAGGATGCAGCGGGAATCGCCGTCGTAGGACGCCGCGCCGCCGTCGACTCAGGACAACGTGATGCTGCGGTCGTCGCGTACTGGAGCGCGTGCCGCCCTTCGGCCGTGGCGGCCAGCAGGGCCAGGAACCTGGCCCGTTCCACCTGGAAGCGGTACGAGTCCCCGAGCAGGCCTCGCTGCACGGCGAGGGTGAACGCCCGGTTCCGCAACGGGACGTCCGGCCTGGCGAGCCTCTTCG
Organism: Actinosynnema sp. CA-248983; assembly: GCA_050954585.1. GTDB lineage: Bacteria > Actinomycetota > Actinomycetes > Mycobacteriales > Pseudonocardiaceae > Actinosynnema. The sequence continues at coordinate 2,298,019 of CP191863.1, forward strand.
CGGGGCAGTGCGGATCACCCGGTTCCACATTCCTCCACACGGCTTCCCCTCGGAGTGAGACACACCCGCGTACACCGTAGGGAGGCGGGATCGCGCGGAGCACGTCCGCGAGGCCGCCTCGGTGGGCGGACCTCGGCGCCCTTTCGGACGCCGGCGCTCATCACGTCGCCGTTCGGGTGATCGCGGCGGCGGTTTCCGCGACCAGGTCGGGGTTGTGCAGTTCGCGGGCCAGCGCGATGGCTTCGGTGGAGGGCAGCGAGGGCTTCGGCGTCCTGGCCCAGGTCGGTCAGCACGGCGCCCAGCGTTCTCCCCGAGTTGGGAGGCCACCAGGTCGGCGGTGTCGGGCGCCGGACAAGTATGTGTGGGTGCAGGCGATGGCTGCCCGTGCATCACCAAGGAGTGCTTGCCTCCCGTCCGTGCGTGTGTCCCGCTGGCCGTCGTGGTGCGGTTGTGGCTCAAGAGGGTTTCCGCCTCGTGGACATCCACGTTCTCGTGCAGTTGGAGGCTCCGCCGTTCGGCATACGAGTGACACTCGACGCTGCTACGTGGAGGGTTGGTGTCGGTGCGCTTGCGGCGGTATGGGCAGCTTGAGAACCAGTGCGCAGATCCTCCGCCAAGGCCGATGTTGTTCCGCGTACTTGGAGGTGCGTCGTGTGGGGTGATCCGGAGCGGTTGGCCCAGGGCCTTCCGAGCCTGTGGGCGGGTTTCATGCGGGACTGGGATCGATCGTTGCGGTCGCGGAATCATCCCGAGACGACGCGGTACAACTACCTGCTGGCGGTGTCGCAGTTGGCGGGGTTCCTGTCTGCTGAGGCGAGGGTGGATGCCGACTGTGTTGCGGCGGCAGCGGATCCGGCCGAGGTGCGCCGTGGGCACGTGGAGGCGTTCCAGGTGTGGATGATCGAGTCTCGGTCGGCGGCGACGGCGTTGAACAAGCACAAGGGGTTGCAGCAGTTCTTCAAGTGGTTGCAGTGGGATGAGGAGGAGATCGAGCGGTCGCCGATGGAGCGGGTGCGGCAGCCGAAGGTGGAGAAGCGGCTGGTTCCGGTGATCCGTGATGAGGACACCGGGAAGGTGTTGGGGACGTGCAAGGGCAAGGAGTTCGTGCACTTGCGTGACGAGGCGATCATCCGGCTCTACTACAACACCGGTGCCCGTCTGTCCGAAGTGGGGAATCTGAACCTGGAGGACATCGACCTCGATCGTGATGCTGTGTTGTACAGAGGCAAGGGAGGTACAGAACGTCGGGTGCGGTTCGGGCCTCGTACGGGACGCGCGCTCAGCCGTTACCTACGGGCTCGGGAGCGCCACGTGGCCGCGGCCCTGCCGAATCTCTGGGTGGCCGAGCGCGGACAGCGTTGCCCGACACCTGACGGGATCAAGTTGATGCTCAAGCGGCGTGGCCGCGCGGCCGGCGTTTCGAAGGTGCATGCGCACCGGTGGCGTCACAACTTCGCGCATGAGTGGAAACGCGCCGGGGGAGACACCGGTGATCTCATGTTGCTGCTGGGGTGGAACTCGGAGGACATGCCGCGTCACTACGGTGCCAGCGCCGCGGCCGAACGGGCACAGGAAACCCAACTCCGCATGGGGATCGGCGAGAATGTCTGATCGAAGCAAGCCCGACGATGTGGACCGGCAGTTGCGTGCACGTGTCGCCGCACACGTGTCGTGGGCGCGCACGACGGATCGTCGCGCACGGACGGCGAACGCGACGAAGGCCCGACTGGAGAAGTTCGAGCGCGAGGTCGACCCGACCGGTGAGCTTCCGCCAGAAGTGCGCAGGGAGATGGCCTTGCGTGCGAGGACTGCGTACATGCTGAACCTGTCGCGTCGATCGGCGGCCGTCCGGCGTCGGCGACCTCGCCGCTACGACTGGTCAGCGTCAGGTCGTTCTACGCATAGCCTGCACAATAGTTTCAGTGGCAAGCGAAATCGCACTGCGTACAGCCGTGGGCTCGGTGGCTCATTGGATGCGGCTCTGGGTACCAGTGGCAAGCACTCCACAATGGACTGTTGTTGCCTTGTCGGGTGTTCGGTGGCCCGAAGGTGTTCGAACCCGTTCGGAATCGTGGCTCGCTGCTGTTTCGTTGATCGACTTAGGTTGTCGGCGTTCCAGTCGTCGGGATTGCTCTGTTCGGCCCTGTGCTCGTGTGGTGGGTGTTAGTTAGCGTCCCTAGCTGCACACGCCGCGTAGCTTGTCGGTCACCGGGGGGTGGCAGCTTGCGGCGGTGAACCAGGGGGGTTCATGCGACCGCCGCGTGGCTTCAGCCTGCTCTCACGACTGTTGATCTTGTTATCGGTGTTGGCGTTGACCTTGGTGGGATTGCCTGCCGGGCTGCCGGTCACCGGCCCTGGGCAGTTGCCCGACCTCGGATTTTCCGGTTTGTGGAGATCGATTTCGGGGTGGTTCGGGCCTGCGGAGGCGCAGGCCCAGCCCGAACCGCCCGCGGATCCGGGTTCGGCGGTGAAGTCGCCGAAGCGGGTGCGGGAGTTGATCGAGCGGCGGAAGCCGTCGGTGAGGGTGTTCCAGTTGTCCAACGGCGAGGTCGAGGCCGAGGTGTCGGCTCGGCCCCGGTACTTCCGGGACGCGCAGGGCCGGTGGCAGGGCATCGACACCGCGGTGCGCGAGTCGGGCCGCGAGGGTTACCGGTTCGCCAACGACAGCAACGTGTTCGCCAGCCTGTTCGGTGAGCGCACGGATCGGTTGGTGCGTTTCGAGCATGACGGCAGGCACGTGGCGTTGGGCGTGGATGCCGATGCGCGCGATGTGCAGCCGAAGGTGGACGGCAGTCGGGTGACCTATCCGGGTGTGTTCGATGGCGCGGATCTGTCGTACGTGGTGTCGGGGGAGGCGTTGAAGGAGGAGATCGTCCTCCACAAGGCCCCGAAGGATGCGACGTACCGGTTCACCCTGCAGTTGGGTGGTGTGACGGCGCAGGCGTTGGCGGACGGGTCGATCGGGTTCTTCGAGGACCTCGACGGTCCGCCGGTGTTCGTGATGCCCAGGCCGTTCATGGTCGACAGCGCGGAGGGCCGGAAGTCGCCGCACGGCAGGGCGTGGAGCGACAAGGTCACCCAGACCGTCGAGCAGCAGGGTTCGAAGATCACGGTCACGGTGAAGGCGGATCAGGATTGGCTTCGGGCCGGGGAGCGGAAGTTCCCGGTGACGATCGATCCGACGATCAAGATCCAGCCGACCATGACCACCGGTCAGGACGTGCAGATCTGGTCGGACACGCCGGACCGCAACGACGGCACCAGCTACCAGCTCTCGGTGGGCACGGACCCGTGGGGCAAGGCGCGGAGCCTGGTCAAGTTCGACACCTCGGTCGTCCCGGCGGGTACGGCGTTGGCGTCGGCGAAGTTGCGTCTGTACTACGACTCCGAGTTGCACACGGGCGCGAACAGCAACGTGCACGAGGTGCGTCGGGTCACCAGCGGGTGGAGCGAGGACAGCGCCACCTGGAACTCGATCAACACCGCGTTCGCCGAGGCGGGGTTGTCGACGGCGACCAAGCAGGCCAACGCCTCCAACGTGTGGCACGAGTGGGACGTCCGGAACATCGCGCAGCAGTGGGTGTCGGGTTCGTCGCCGAACTTCGGTCTGATGGTGAAGTCGACCGACGAGACCCTGGGCCGTGGTGGGGCGATCTACCAGGCGGCGGAGTTCGCCTACAACGGCGAGACCGCGCAGACGCCGACCCTGGTGCTTACGTACGGCCGTCCGAGCGCGGATCTCAAGCCGCCGACGAAGATCTACTCGACCGGTGCGGAGTTGACCTGGGGCGGCTACGTCGATCCGGACGCGGGCAACCCGAACGACGACGCTGTGGAGTACCAGGTGCACCGCTCGGTGAACCAGGCCTTCACGCCGTCCGAGTCGACCCTGATCGCGCCGCTGGCCACCAACGCGACGACGTTCACCGACACCACCGCGCGGCCGACGCCGGCGGATTCGCCGGACCCGTTCGGCAACGCCTACTACTACATGGTCGCGGTGAAAACCCGTGACGGACAACTGATCCCCGGCCCGACCCAACTGGTGCGCCTGCCCAAGGCAGGTCTGATCACGCAGGTGTTCCGAGGTGGCGCGGCGGACACGACGCTGTCGGCCAGCCAACCCAACACCAACCTGGACGTGTTGGCGGGCAAGCCGTGGCTGATGGTGGGCAACAACTCCGGCACGTACGGTAAGACCCGTGCGGTGGTGAAGTGGAACGACCTGTCGGCGCTTCCGGCCAACGCACGGGTGGTGGACGCGGATCTGACGCTGTGGGGTTTCTTCAGCAGTGGCAGCGGGGCGACGTTCGACGGCCACCCGCTGACCAGGTCCTTCGTGGAGAACGAGGCGACGTGGAACCGCGCGTCGACGGCGACGGCGTGGACCGCGCCCGGCGGTGACATCGGGGCGTACGCGGATCATGTCCTGAACATCACCAACGACCCGAACCGGCACCAGTGGCTCTTCCCGTCGGTGGTGCAGGGGTGGATCGACAACCCGGCCAGCAATCACGGTTTCCAGGTCAAGCTGCGCGACGAGGCCGGTGCTGCGCAACGGGTGCTGTTCCTGTCCGACGAGGCCGCCGAACCGGCGCTGCGTCCGAAGCTGACGGTGACCTACACGCAGCCGATCGCGGAGATGACCTACTACGCGCCGGACACGCCGTCGCTGCGGATGATCCCGGGTGACGAGTACACGGTGCCGGTCACGCTGACGAACTCGACCACGTCGACGTGGCGGGCGGCGGACCAGGTAGTGTCCTACCGGTGGAACCTGCCGGACGGCACGGATGTCACCACGGGCGGCAACCGCCTGGAGACCGCGCTGCCAGCCGATGTGCCGCCGAATGGCACGGTGACGGTGCAGGCGAGGGTGAAGACGCCGATCCAGAGTGAGGCGGGTAACAAGCGCGAGCAGTTCGTCCTGAACTGGGATCTGCGCAACAAGACCACCGGTACCTGGCTGTCGGGCACCGGGAACATCCCGGCGTTGCCGCAGAACGTCACGGTCGAGGACCCGACCTCCGACCAGCTCGGCCTGGAGAAGTTCTACTCCTACGCCGGCAAGGCCACCGGTTCGGGTTCGAACGTGTTGGTCAACCAGTACGCCGGCAACGCGGTCTGGTCCTACGACGCGTTCACCAACCCCGGCCGCGGCCTGAACTCCTTCGCGCGCCTGACCTACAACAGCCTCGACACCTCCGCCACGTCGCTCGGCCAGGGCTGGTCGCTGGCGGCCAGCGGTCTCACGCGCCTGGGTACCTACCTCGAACTGCACCCCAAGGGCCAGGACTACCCGTCCCGGATCACCCTGCCCGATGGTGACGGCACCAGCCACACGTTCGAGCTGAACAAGAACGGCAGCACCGACCCGGCCCGGTGGACTTACGACAAGCCGGCCGGTGTGCACTACTTCGTGCAGCGCGACGGCAACGCCGACCCGTCCCGCCGCTGGAAGCTGACCCGCCCGGACCGCACCGAGTTCCTGTTCGACGACCAGGGCTGGCTGACCGCGGTCAAGGACCGCAACGGCAACGAGCAGCGGTTCACCTACACCGAGCGCAAGTCCAACAACCAGCCCCGCAAGTTCCTCGCGTACGTCACCGATCCGTCCGGCCGCCAGGTCCTCACCCTCGACTACTACGAGCGCGGCGAGACCAGCAACCCGAAGATCATCGACAACGTCCAGTCCCTTAAGGACGTCTCGGGCCGCACGATCACCTTCTCCTACGACGACAAGGGCCTGCTGGCCCAGTTCGTCGACGGCTCGGGCACTCCGCAGGCCAAGACGTTCAAGTTCACCTACGACGCCACCCAGGGCAACAAGAACGTCAAGCTGGTCAAGGTCACCGACCCGCGCCAGAACTCCACCGACCTGGCCTACTACACCGCGCCCGTGGACCCCAAGGACAAGTGGAAGCTCCAGACCATCACCGACCGTCTGGGACACAACACGGGCTTCGCCTACAGCGACCCGGACGGCAGCGCGGGCTCGGAGATCGAGTCGAAGGTCACCGACGCGGAGAACCACACCACCACCTTCCGCATGGACGGCTACGGCCGCCCAACGAAGACGACCAACGCCAAAAACCAGTCCACGCAACTGGAATGGGACGCGGACAACAACGTCGTCAAGCTGACCGAGGACAACGGCGCGGTCTCCACCTGGGCCTACGACTCCAAGACCGGCTACCCGACCGCGATCCGCGACGCCGAAGCGGTCGTCAACAACTGGCCGGCCACCCAGCTGGGCTATCAGACCGGCCTGAACGGCCACACCGCGGAGCTGACCTCCAAGACCAGCCCGGAAGGCAGGCGCTGGGAGTTCGGCTATGACGCCAAGGGCAACCTGACCACGGTCACCGACCCCAAGGGCACCACCACCCCGGCCACCGACGACTACCGGTCGGTCTACACCTACGACCAGTTCGGTCAGCTCCAGACCTCGACCGACGCCAACGAGAACACCACCACGTTCTCCGACTACGACCCGACGGGCTTCCCGAAGAAGACCACCGACCCGTACAACCACGCCACGACTGTCGTCTACGACGTGCGTGGCAACGTCACCTCGATCACCGACGCCTTGGGCAAGACCACCACGGTCGGCTACGACGTCTTTGGCCGCCCGCTGGAGACCCGGACGCCGAAGGATCAGACGGCGGGCGAGTTCATCGTCACCCCGGCACCGGTCTACGACGCCAACGACAACGTCACTCAGGCGACCGCACCCAACGGCGCGGTGTCCACGGCGGTGTACGACAAGGCCGACCAAACCACGTCGACCACGTTGCCGAAGGACACCGACACCGGTCCGGCACGCACCGCGAGCTTCGCCTACGACAAGGTCGGCAACGTCCTGACGGAGACCCAGCCGTTGGGCAACCTGACGCCGACGGTCGCGGGCGACTACGTCACGCGGTACGCCTACGACGAGATCTACCAGCTCATCTCGACCACCGACGCGGACAACAAGACCACCACCTACTCCTACGACCGCGTCGGCAACCTCACCACCGTCGTGGACGCCCGCAAGAACGCCACCACCGACCCGGCGGACTTCACCACGAAGATCAGCTACGACCTGAACCACCGGACGGTGGACGTCACCGACGCCGAGGGCAAGGTCGAGCACACCGGGTACGACAAGGACGGCAACGTCACCACGCAACGCGATAAGGCCGGCACCACGACCACGCTCGTCTACGACCAGCGCTCAGTGCTCGTCGAGGCCAAGGTGCCGCACAAGACCGGCGTCGAGCGGGTGACGAAGTTCGAGCACGACGAGGTCGGCAACCAGACCCGCGTCATCACCCCGCGCGGTGTCGAGACCACCGACGACGCGGACGACTTCGCCGCGCAGACCGTCTACGACAAGCTCAACCGGCCGATCGAGAAGCTCACGCCGTTCGACAAGGACGACGTCCGCTACAAGACGGCGGACAAGACGACCTACGCTTACGACCCGGTGGGCCGGATCAGCGAGGTCAGCGCGCCCCCGTCGGCCGGGCAGACCGTCCGCAACACCACCAAGTACAGCTACTTCGACAACGGCTGGGTGCGCACGTCCACCGACCCGTGGGACATCGTCACCTCCTACGACTACACCCCGCTGGGGCAGCAGAAGACGCGGACCGTCACCAGCGCGGGCGGGTCGTCCGGGCGCACGATGACGTGGGACTACTACCCGGACGGCAAGCTGAAGTCCCGCTCGGACAACGGTGTCCCGGTCGGTGCGTACGTCGCGCTGGTGGACAACTCCGACACCGGCAACGTCGAGCTGACCGGCAACTGGGCCACCACGTCCGGCGGGGCGCAGGGCTACGACTACCGCAGCACCGCCCGCGGCACCGGCGCCACCACCTTCACCTGGAAGCCGGTGATCGGCCAGTCCGGTGACTACGAGGTGTTCGTCAAGTACCCGGCCGGCGTGGCGGGCACGGCGACCAACGCCCCGTTCAAGGTCGAGACCGGCACCGTCACCACGACCGTCGCGGTGAACCAGACCCAACGCGGCGGCGAGTGGGTCAGCCTGGGCCGCTTCACCCTCGCCCAGGGCAACGCCGCGAAGATCACCCTGTCCGACAACGCCGACGGCACCGTCCTCGCCGACGCCGTCAAGCTGGTGCGCGACAACACCGGCGACACTGACAACGAGAAGAAGACCTTCGCCCACTCCTACGACGCCAACGGCAACCTGACGTCGCTGACCGACACGTCACCGGGCGCGAAGGTCGACACCTACGCGTTGACCTACAACGGCCTCAACCAGCTCACCAAGGTTGAGGAGAAGCTCGCCGCGGTCGTCAAGGCCACGACCAGGTTCTCCTACAACGAGGTCGGCGCTGCGCTGACCCGTGAACACGATCGTCAGAACTCGGTCTTCGCCTACAACCCGCGCGACCTGCTGGAGTCGGTGACCAACACCGAAACCGGCGGTCAGGCCAAGGTCACCGGTTACACCTACACCGACCGCGGCCAGGTGCTCCAGGAGACCAAGCCCAACGGCAACAAGGTCGTCTATGGCTACCACCTCGACGGCGCGCTGGCCTCGCAGGTGGAGCGCAAGGCCGACGGCACGCTCGTCGCCGAGCACAACATCGAGTACAACGCCAACGGCCACCGCGTCCGCGACGCGTCCAAGATCCAGAACGCCGACAACGCCACGGCGTACCTGGACGAGGTCCGCGAGTACGCCTACGACCCGCTGGACCGCATCCGCAACCTCACCAAGAAGAACAACTCCGGCGCGGTGCTGGAGACCGAGGACTACGTCCACGACGCCAACAGCAACGTCACCACCCAAACCCTCGAAGGCAAGACCACCACCTTCAACTACGACCGCAACCGCCTGCTCACCTCGTCCACATCGGGCGTCACCGCGTCGTACAACTACGACCCCTTCGGCCGCCTCGACTCGGTCACCAGCGGCGGCCAGATCGTGCAGTCCTACAAGTACGACGGCTTCGACCGCACCGCCGAACACACCAAGCTGGGCGACGGCGGGGCCCTGAAGACCACCACCTACACCTACGACCCACTGGACCGCACCACCTCCAAGAGCGCGGACGGCAAGACCACCGACTACGCCTACCTCGGTCTCACGGACAAGGTCGTCGGCGAGGAGATCGCGGGCCAACTCCAACGCACCTACCAGTACGACGCCTTCGGCCAGCGCCTCACCCAGATCAAGAAGGACACCGACGGCACCGGCCCCGAGGTCGCGGAGGACTCCTACTACGGCTACAACCCGCACACCGACGTCGAAACCCTCACCAAGGACAACGGCGACACCCGAGCCACCTACGGCTACACCGCTTACGGCAAGGACGACACCGAAGCCTTCACCGGTATCGACAAACCTGACGCCCAGCAACCGGGCAAAGAGCCGTACAACTTCTACCGCTACAACGGTAAGCGGTTCGACCCATCGTCCGGCTCGTACGACATGGGTTTCCGCGATTACAACCCTGGCCTCAACCGCTTCCTCACCCGCGACAACTACAACGGCGCCCTCGCGGATCTCAGCCTCGGCGCCGATCCGTTCACCGGCAACCGCTACGCGTTCACAGGCGGCAACCCGATCAGCCGGATCGAGATCGACGGGCACGACTGGTGGGATGCCATCGGCGAAGGACTGGAAGAGGTCGGCGGGTTCTTCAAGGGGGCAGGCGAGCAGGCACTCGAGACCGGTGAGGGGCTGCTCGACATGGCCCAGAACGTCGCGGAGTGCCTACCGGGAGCGGGCCATAACGCTGTCGCGTGCGGTCAGAACGGCATGGCTGTAGCCAACACCGCTCAGCAGTTCTGGAACGACCCTCTCGGTTCGTTGGGTGCGGTCTGGGACAGTATGACGCAGCCAGTCGTTGACGACTGGAATAATGGAAACCAAGGCGAAGCTGTCGGCCGGTCGGTATTCATGGTCGCCGAACTGTTCCTCGGGTCAAAGGGAGCCAGCAAGCTAAAGGTCGCCAAAACGCTCGACTGCACGTCCAACAGCTTCACTTCCGACACCGAGGTCTTGATGGCCGACGGGTCGCGCAAGCCGATCAGCGAGGTGCGGGAAGGTGACGAAGTCCTCGCAACCGATCCAGAGACCGGTATCACGGAAGCCCGCAAGGTCGTCGCCTTGATCGTTGGCGAAGGCCCGAAGGAACTCGTCGACGTCACAGTCGACACCGACGGGACCGGAGGTGATGCCGTCGGCACCGTCGTTGCGACGGCACGTCACCCCTTCTGGGTCGTCAACGTCGGCGCCTGGGTCGATGCGACCGACTTGGAAGCTGGCGACGAAGTGATCACGCCCAACGGCCACCGGGTCAAAGTACTGGGCGTTCGCGAGTATGAGGCCGTTCAGCGAGTGCACAACCTGACGGTTGAGGGCATCCACACCTACTACGTTGCCGCAGGGGCCGCGGATGTCCTCGTGCACAACTGCACATTCCCCAACCAGATGGCTGACAGGCTCCCGGGCGAACTTGCGCTCGCCGAGCGGCTGGGCGTAAAGCCGGTCACACCCGGCGGAGCGGCCTTTGACGAGATCATCAGCGCGGGTACCGTCAAGTGGGCAGTTCTGGAAGATGGCAGGCTCGTCGTGATCCCAAAACACGTGCAAGGGCAGGAACTCTCGCATTCCGTGCTGAGCGGGGGCGCAAGCGTGCGAGCGGCCGGCGAAGCCGAGATCGCCGGCTCAGGTGGTCAGTACTTCGGCCTGGAGATCAACTACCACAGCGGGCACTTCCGACCATCGGCAGATAGCTTGCAGATCGGTAAGGGCGCGTTCGCAAGCTACGGAATCGGGTTTTGATGACACATGACGCGGAGCGTCTGCTCGCCTTCGACAGGCGAGGGAGAGAGGAGTGGCTGATCGCGCATGAGCCCGATGTCGAGGCCGACCGCCCTAACTGGTGGCGGAGCATGCTGTGGCTATCCAAGCAGAACGCCACGAACCCGAGCGGCCTGCCGATCGAACGAGTGCTTGAGTGGGCGGATCTAGCGGCGATGACCGTAGGGCTGATGCGAGACAGACAGTTGATAAGCGAGCAGGAGTTCGCGACAGAACTGGCTTGGCTATCCGTTGGCGTCGCCAAGCGCGCTGGCCGTGTGCCACCGGAACTCTCGGCGGACCTGACGGCTAGGCGCTGTGTCGCAGCGATCGGCCGCCCGCTTCCAGGCGGAGATGATCCGGTTGCGGATTGGCGAGAACTGCCAGTGGAAGAGATTCGCGAATTGCGACGTGTCAAGAACCTGATCTCGCCTCTACGCTCGTTGCGCGAGCAGGTAAATGATCCGGAGCTTCGAAAGCAAGTTGACGGTTGGGTTGGAGTGTTCGCAAAATTGCCCTAAGGCAACAGGCGACAACGGGGCTGCACCTTCAGTCGTCGAGGTGGAGCACGGCTCCTCCATGCTGGCTGAGACGGCCGATCCGCCAGCATGGAGGGTCATCACGTACGTCTTCGGCGGCGCTCGGGGTCGCGGGCCGGTGAGAGACTGGCTATGCGCTCCAAGGCGAGTCAACGGGCGGACACATAGACCCCTTTACTCGACCGGTTACACTAGAGCACGACCTGGAAGAACAGGCCTGAGTACGTCGCTCAGTCGTTCTGCGACTGGGGGTCAAGGGGTCGCAGGTTCAAATCCTGTCGTCCCGACGGTCGCTGAGAGGGCCTGCTGGCCTGGTGAAACCCAGGCCAGCAGGCCCTCTTGCGCTGTGAGGCAGAGGGAGGTTGCTGTGGACCATCTGTGGACCGGCGGTCCTCCCTGGAACGCAGTCTGATCCACGGCTGGACAGGACGTATCGAAGCGGTCGCCAACCTTGAGGAGGCGCGTCGTTGAGCGGGCTTGAGGAGCGGGTGCGGCGGTGGCTATCAGATCATGGCTACAATTTGGAGATGAGGACCGCAGAGACGCTACGTGGAGAGAATGTCGGATGGGATCATAGTCGTGTTTATATAGATCCGACTACGGGAAAAATTCGTGAGATCGATTTAGTTGGATATATTGATCTCGGTCGACATGGCGAGGATCGTATCGCTACCCACGTCATCTTCGAGTGTAAGCACTCGAAGGATAAGCCCTGGGTGGTGTTTGTTTCGCCACGGGCACCGCTCACGAAAATAGGATTCGTTCGCGCCGTGCCTGTCACCGGCCCGCTTTATGATGATTATAAAAGTATGGTCCGTGACAAGCAACTGCAAAATCTTTCCTTCTTTCGTGCGCCTGAGCTGTGCGGCTTCAACCTCGTGCGCGCACACACGGAGAACCAGGATGCCGCCTTCCATGCTATGCGGGGCACCATCGGTGCCGCCCTCGCCACGGCGCGTGACATCGGCCAGTATGGCCACAAGGTGCTGTATCCACCAGTGATCGTCGTCGATGCTCCGATCCTGCAATGTTTTCTTCCCGGGGTGAACGAAGAACTAAGGTTGACTGAGGTAAAGTGGGCGCAGGTGCTCGTCAACTTCGGCGACGTTGCGAATGATCGACCTGGTCACTATATGGTGCATGTTGTGCATATTGACGAGCTGTCGAAAGTTGTTCGAGACTTCAAGAGTGATACCGTCAAGTTGCAGGAATTGATCAAACTGCGCGCAGTCGGCCAGTCTTAACCGAGCTGCGCAAATAAGTGGACAGAAGCGTGCCTGCGTCCGCAATCGTGCTGCGGTTCGGGTGCAAGTAGCGTTGCGTGGTCGTTAATGAGCCGTGGCCAGCAATCCGCTGAACGTGGTGGACCGGCACACCGGCGTCCGCCATCCAGGTCAGGCCGGTGTGGCGCAGGCTGTGCCGCTTCAGGTGGTCGAACCCGAGCTGGGTGACCACGTCGTCCCAGTGAGTCGCGTCACGGAGAACGGCGGTGGTGATGCGGCCCCCGCGCGGGCCGACGAACAACCGGGCGTCCTTGGTTCCGTCCGTGGCCGCGATCCGGCGCTGGACGAGTTCGCGGATCTCTTCGATGAGCGGCACGGTGCGGGCGCGCTTGCCCTTAGTGCCCTTGTCCACAAGGCCGCCCGGAGCGGTCGTGGTCTGGCGTCGGACCGTCCAGGTCGACTCAGTGGTGTTGATGTCCTTCACCCGGACCCGGACACCTCTCCGATGCGCGCGGCCGTGCACGCGGCGAACAGGACGACGTCGCGCCATCCCTCGTACTGGCCGGCCGACCTGGCGGCCAGCGTGTCGGCCAGGCGCTGGAGCGTGGCCCAGTCGGGCAGGGCCAGGGAGCGCGGGTCGTCCAGCTCGTCTTCGACGCGTGCGTACTGCCTTTGCCAGCCGGTGATGCGCGCCGGGTTGCGGTCGATGATGCCGTCCCGGAGCGCCTGCTCCATGACCCGCACGAGCATGGCGAGGGTGTTCTTCACGACCGACTTGCTGCACTCGTCGGCGATCCAGCCCGTCTCCGGGTCCATGACCGCCCGGTCGACCGCGCCGGTGGTGATCAGGTCGACAGTGGTCGGCCTGGGCACGTCTTGGGTGTTGTTCAGGTCAGAGTTCGGCTCGGGGTGGGAAGTCGTTGACGGCGTCGGCGAGGTCTTGGGCGAGTCGGCTGTGGTAGGCCTCGTTCGGGACGCCGTTGGTGAGGTACTGGGCTTGGAGGGTGTTCGGGTTGGTGCTGTCCCGGACGGCGGCGTCGTAGTCGACGACGTAGGCGGCGCCGAAGTCGGCCGGGTAGGCGAGTAGGGCCTGGTTGAGGTTGCGGCGGTGGGTTTCGCGTGGGTCGTCCGGTGCGAGGCCCATCGGTGGGATCGTGGTGAGGATGACGTGGACGATGTCGCCGTTGGGGCGGACGTGGCGTTTGAGGGAGCCGGGCTTGTCTTCTCTGATCAACTGGGTGAGGTTGGCGCGGGCTTCGGTGTCGGTGGCGCCGTTGAGGATGTCGGTGGCGCCTGCCGCGACGATGATGGTCCGGACGTTGGGCGCTGCGAAGGCGGTGCGGTGGAGGTCGGTGGGGGCGATGGCTGCTGACATGGAGCCGGTGTTCGCGCCCAGGCCGGTGGTGCGCATGGTGTGTTGGACATCTGCTGGGCTGAGTGTGCGTTGGTGGACGCGGACGTCGGAGATGCTGCCGTTGTAGTTGTGCATGTAGGTGCCGGCGTGTTTGCCGCGGCCGATGACGAGGCGGCCGGTGGCGGGGAAGACGGTGGCGCCGGTGGCGGTGGCTTCGAGGGTGCCGTTGACGTAGAGGCGCATGGTGGCGGTGGTGTGGTCGTAGGTGGCGGTGAGGTGGGCCCAGGTGTTGAGGGCGGGTTCGGCCGCGGAGTGGGTGCGGACGAAGGTGTAGTTGTTGTTGTCGGCGGAGAGGGTGGTGAAGTTCCAGCGTTTGGCGTCGCCGTCGTAGCCGAGGTGGAAGGCGTTGTACTGGGTGCCTTCCTGGGTGATGGCGGTCTGCCAGCCGTTGGAGTTGGGTTTGAGCCAGGCGGAGACGGTGAAGCTCTTGGAGGTGTCGAGGACCTTGCCTGCGGTGTGGAGGTAGGCGGTGGTGCCGTTGAGGGTGGTGGAGCCGCCTCGGTCGGTGTTCCAGGTGGTGCCGCCGTTGAGGGTGGCGTGGTGGGTGCCGATGGTGTCGCGGGCGGTGGTGCCGGTGTTGTCGTTGAGGCGCCAGCGGGCGGTGTCGGGGATGCCGGCGCGGGAGGCGTTGACCAGGCCGCCGGGGAGGGGGCGCCGACGTCGGTGAGTTTGGCGGGTAGTTCGTCGACCCAGGTGTTGCGTTGGGTGCTGCCGGGTGGGGCGGTGGCGGTGAGGTGGTCGCCGAGGATGACGACGGTGCCGTGGCTGGTGTCCGGTGTGGACACGTCGACGCCGGTGATGAAGTAGCTGCCGGTGAGGGTGGTGGTGTAGGGGGTGCCGTCGGTGTTGGTGACGGTGTTGCCGGAGGCCAGGTAGGTGGGTGCGGTGGCGTTGCCGTGCACGGGGGCCAGGGCGGTCGGGTTGGGCAGGTGGATGCTGACGACGAGGTTTCCGTTGCCGCCGGTCGGGAAGGCGACCGGGTCGCTGTGGATCTCGCCGCCTGCGGGGAGTGTGACCGTGGCGTTGTTGTTGAACTTCAGGGTGGTCTGGGTGCCGGTGGCCGAGTCGGTGCCGGTCTGGGCTGCGATGGTGGCCGCGCCGATGGTGATCGGGGCGTTGTTGAGTGCGTTGGACAGCTTCACGCGGGCCTGGCCGCCGGTGACGGTGGGGCGCAGGACGGTGCGCAGGGTTTTGTTGCCGAAGGCGTGTCCGCCGGGCGGGACGACTGCGGCGTCGGCCGGCGCGGCCCAGGTTCCGACCCAGCCTGCGTCGACCGGGCGCGGTGCGATGGACAGGATGTGCAGTTCGGGGCCGCAGGTGTGGTCGAGCAGTGCGCTGCCGTAGTTGGGCAGGGTGATCGACTTGACCGTTTTGGTGGGGTCGGCGGGGACGAAGATCGGGTGGATCACCGGCTGGAACTGCGGTTCCTTGCCCAACAGGTAGTTGCGGTAGGGCAGCTTGATCCCGGTGTGGTTCTGCGGGATCGGGTTGACCCAGTCACCGACCTCCGGGAACCACGGTCGGCTGGAGGTCCCGTCGGTGTAGGTGATGGTGCCGAATCGGGGCCGGGAGGCGCCGCAGGTGCTGAGCGCGAGCAGGCCGACCGAGTTCGCCTTGATCTGTTGGGCCGCGGGGAAGGGGATGGTCTGTCCGATGGCGATGACGTTGTCGTTGCCGGTGGTCGAGTGGGCGGCGGGCATGGTGAACGCCGCGCCGTTGATCGCCACGGTCTTGCCGGGGGCGAGTCCGGCGGCGGCGAGCGTCTGCGCCGACAGGGCGTAGCCCGCGCCGCCGATGCCGGCGGTGGTGACACCGTCGTTGGCGATGCCCTTGTTGTTCATCGCGTCGGTGAAGCTGGCCGTGGTGACGTTGTTGATCGGCTGGAGGGTCAGGTAGTCCAGGGCGATGAGGTGCTTGGGTGTTGTCGATGCCGGGTTCGGGTCGACCGTGCGGAACGTGATGGTGTGTTCGCCTGCGGTCAGGTGTGCGCCGCCGATCCCGACGTAGGCGTTGATCATCAGCGGGTCGTAGCCGTCGACGGGGTTGGTGTCGGTGCGCCCGATGATGGTGTCGTCGACGCTGACGGTGAACTTGCCTCGGTTGCTGTTCTTGACGATGCCCAGGCCGATGGCGTAGTCGGCTTCGATCGGTGTGGTGACCTTGAAGCTGATCGACTGGTCGGTGTTGTCGGCGTCGAAGCGTTTCATGGCGCTGCTGTTCCACGGTGCGCCGCCGAAGTGGCTCAGCGGCTTGTCCTGGGCGGACACGGTGAGGGTTTCGAAGTCGAGCTTCACCGTGGGGGACAGGTCGATGTAGTCGATGCCGACCTTGAAGGCGGTCGCGGTGGAGCCGGTCTTCTTGGTGATCTTGATCGAGAGGGTGTGCTGTCCCGCGGTGAGGTGCACGCCGGCGAGTTGCCGGTCGACGGTGGCCGGTTGGGTCGCGGTGGGGGAGAACATGGTGTGGACCCAGCGGCCGTCGAGTTCGAATTCGGCGCTGTCGGGCAGCGTGGTGCTGTCGATCAGTCCGGCGTCGACGTTGTAGTAGCCGGTCGTGGGCACGGTGAACGGGAACGTGATGCGGTCGGTGCCGCCGCTGGTCGTGGTGGTGGCGGTGACGTACTTGCCGCCGGAGGCGACCGGGTCGGTGGTCACGGTGCCGGGGATGGTCCCGGTCGGGGTGGTCGTCTCGGCCTCGACCCGCAGCGTCGGGGCCGGCGCGATGTAGCTGGGGGCGACGTAGAAGGTGTAGGCCTGCGACTCGGGGGAGAGTTTGTGGGCGTCGTCGAAGCTGCGGACGTGCAGGGTGTGGTAGCCGGGGCTCATGGTGGCGGGCAGAGTGATGGTGGCTTTGCCGCCGTTGTTGGCGACCCAGCCGCCGGTGGTGCCGAAGGTGCGGTTGTAGTCGCAGTCGGTGGTGGTGGGCACGGTTTCGGTGCCCGAGCCGGTGAAGGTGTAGGTGAAGCCGACGATGTTGGCCGCGCCCTTGGCGTCGAAGGTGAACGTGCCGGGTTGGTTCTGCGGGCGGCCCCAGTAGTGGGCGGGGTAGTCGGTGCTGGTGATGGTCGGGACCGCGGTGATCGGGTTGGGGCGGGCGGTGAAGTAGGACCAGTTCGACCACGGGCCTGCCCACAGGTTCTTGCCGGGGTCGCCGGGGAATTGGTTTTTCACCGCGACCTTGAAGGCGTAGCCGCCGTTGGGCAGGGCGTTGTTGGTGACCCAGCCGCCTTGGCTGCCCGAGGAGATCACGGTTGGCGGCGAGGAGCCGGTGTTGGCCTTCATCGTGGCGCCGTCGTGGGTCCAGACCTCGTAGTACAGCTCGAGCGGGAGCGGCGGGTCGTTGTTGTCGGTTGCCGTCGCGTACAGGGTCGGCTTGGCGTCCGGGGTGACGACGTTGCCGCCGCAGGTGACCGCGTTGCCCACCCACAGGCCGGTGGCGGGGTTGGGCGGGAAGGCGTAGAGGACGTCGAGGTAGGGGTTGTTGGCGAACTTCTTCCACTGGTTGCGGTCGTTCTCGTTGGGCGAGCGGAGACCGACGTGCAGGTAGTTCCAGTTGTGTTCGATGATGCCGGCGGCTGGTGACCAGGCGTTGAACGCGACGGTGCCCGCGCCGTTGCACTGGTCGCCGGCGTTGGAGGACTGGGTGTCGATGACGCCGCCGTTGGGGCCGGGCCAGCGGGTGCCGGAGTCGAAGGCGTCGGTCTGGTAGAGCGAGACCGGCTCGGCGGTGCAGGAGGTGCCGTGCTTCTGCACGGCGTAGATCATCGCGCCGAACAGCACCGGCTCACGCCCGTTGCGCTCGCGCAGTTCCTGGGCGGAGAAGCGGAAGAACGAGCGTGCGACCCAACTGCCGCCGCAGCCGGTCCAGTTGCCGCACAAGCCGACCTGGGCGTCCATGTTGGCGTTCCCAGTAGTACCAGCCGTTGCTGGTGACCTCGGCCCAACCGTCGTGGTGGCGGGACATCAGCGGGTCGATGTAGACCGGGTACTGGACGTCGTCGCCGCGCAGCGCCTCGGCGTCGGGGGTGATGGTGAGTTCGGCGGTCGTGGACGAACCGTGGTCCACGGTCGTGGTGGTGACGTCCAATGTGGACACCTTGCCGCTGCCGGGGTCGGTCGCGGTCGGCTCGGGACCGCGCTTGGCGTCCAGGGTGGAGTCCCACATCACCGGCGTGGAGCCCTGGAACACGACCTGGCCGGTGTCGTCGGTGGCGCTGAGCACGTCACCGGTGCTGACCAGGTCCAAGCCGGTGGTGGCGGCGTTGAGCTTGAAGGACGAGAGCGCGGGGTTGGCCGCGGCCTGCTCGTTCTTGACTACAAGTACTTCGGAGTAGCCGGTGCTGTTCGCGGTCAGCTTGAGGTCGACGCCGGGCAGCAGCTCGGGGTAGGTCGCGGTGGAGCCCTCGACGACCGGGGCGGGCAGCGGTGTCGGCCAGCTCAGCGAGAACTGCTTGTCACCTTCACGCATCGTCACCAGTGGCGCGGTCCCACCGGCGGAGAACGACACGTCGAGCGGGGTCGCGGCGGGGGAGAGCGTGCCGTCCGCGGCGCGGGTGAGGGTGGTGTCGATGTCGCGCCAGGCGCCGTCCTTGTTGGTGCGCACGGGTTTCGCGTGCGACCGCAGGGAGAACGTGCCGTCCGGGTTGACCAGCACCGTGCTGGTCTCGGTGAGCCTGTTCTGCACCGGCACCGGCCGGCCGGTCTCCCGCGCCTGGGTGAGCGCGGTCTTTTCCTCTTCGGTGCGGACGTCCGCCGGTGCCTGGGTGTCCGTCGGCGGTGTTGGTGGCTCGGGCTGGGCCGTGGCGAATGGGAGCCCTACGAGCGTCTGCGCAACCAGTGCGCCGGCGGTCAGTGCCGCGAGCAGGGCGGGTCGCTTGCGCAGGGCAAAGCCAGAATATCTTGGACGCACTTGTCCCCCGGACGGTTCCGCGATGAGGCCGATTGAGGCCGGAGCAGACCCTAACCACACTGCCTACCTGCGGAGAACCGGTTGGTGAGTGGCGAGGATCACAGTCGATCGTGTAACGCTCGCGGTTGTGATCCACACGGTGGACGTCCGGCGAAAGTCGTCTCCGCCAGGGCTTCCGGAGCCGCCTGCGATGGCCTACTGTTCCGCTCGTTTGTGACCGATCACGGTCCTGTTCTCAGGGGGCTTGAGACATGCTCGGTGGTAGTTCCGCGCGCCCGTCGACCGTGGAACCGTCCCGTTCGGGACGCTCCAGACGCACGCTTTCCGTCCTCCTCGCGGGCGTCGTGACCGCTTCCTTGGCGGCCGGGCTGACTTCGGACGTCGTGCGCAACACGCAGCTTCCGCTGCTGGCGCCGGAAGAACTGCCCCCACGCGTCGAACTCGCGCTGCCGAAGCCGGCCGACCCGCTGCCCGAGCCGGCGCGGATGGAGCTGCGCGACGCGACGTGGCCGACCGCCGGCAAGTCCCCGGTCACAGCGGGGGGATCTCCTCAGCGCGCGGGTGATCTGCCGGTGACCGTGGCGGTCGAGGGTGATCAGGCGAAGCAGGTCGATGTCGAGGTGGCCGGTCAGGACCTCGCGCGGAAAGCGGGCGTCACCGGTGTGGTGATCGCCGTGAAGCCGGCCGAGACCACTGACGGCCGGATGTCCGTGGGCGTGGACTATTCCGGGTTCCGAAACGCTGTCGGTGGTGAGTACGGGTCCCGGCTCAAGCTCGAACGACTGCCCGAGTGCGCCCTCACCACCCCCGAA
The DNA here is from genome assembly GCA_050954585.1 of Actinosynnema sp. CA-248983. Lineage (GTDB taxonomy): Bacteria > Actinomycetota > Actinomycetes > Mycobacteriales > Pseudonocardiaceae > Actinosynnema. Next base: position 2,317,743 of record CP191863.1, read on the forward strand.
GCCCCGCAGTGCCAGGTTCGCACCCCTCTGCCCACCACGAACGACACCTCCGCGAAGACGGTGACGACACGTGTCGCCGCCGAGCCGATGGTGTTCGCCGCGACCGCCGATGGTGCCGGCGAGAACGGCACTTTCAAAGCGTCCTCGCTGTCGCCGTCCGGCACGTGGTCCGTGTCGGGCAGCGGCGGCTCGTTCTCCTGGCAGTACCCGATCTCGGTCCCGCCGGCGGCTGCGGGCGGCACGGTCGCCCCGTCGGTGTCGCTGTCCTACAGCTCGTCCACAGTGGACGGCCGGACGATGGCGACGAACAACCAGGCCGGGTGGATCGGCCAGGGCTGGAACTACTCGCCGGGCTCGATCGAGCGCAGCTACCGCGCGTGCGCCGAGGACAAGACCCTGCCGCAGGCGCAGCAGACCGGTGACCAGTGCTGGGCCGGTCAGGTCGTGTCCCTGAACCTCGGCGGCCAGGCCACCGAGCTGGTGTACGACGAGGCGACCAACACCTGGCGCGAGGCCAACGACCGCGGCTCCCGGGTCGAACTGCTGACCGGCGCGGTCAATGGCGTCAACAACGGCGAGTACTGGAAGGTCACCAACACCTCCGGCGTCAGCTACTACTTCGGCCGCAACCGCGGTCCCGGCTACACCAACCAGGAAGAGACCAACTCGGCCTGGACCGTCCCGGTGTACGGGCCCCGTGCGGGCGACAAGTGCCACAACCCCAGCGGGTTCGCCGCGTCGTGGTGCATGCAGGCGTGGCGGTGGAACCTCGACTTCGTCGAGGACACCCACGGCAACGTCACCTCGTACTACTACGCGCGCGAGACCAACCACTACGGTGCCAACAACCAGACGACCGGCGTCGCGTACACCCGCGCCGGCCTGCTCAAGCGGATCGACTACGGCCTGCGCAACGTCAACGGCTCCATCTACGGCGCCACGGTGCCCAACCAGATCGTGTTCGACCTCGCCGAGCGCTGCCAGCCCAGCGCGGAGTTCGACTGCGACCCGGCGAAGTTCACCGCCGCGAACGCCAAGCACTGGCCGGACGTGCCGCAGGACCAGGAGTGCAAGGCGGGCGCGGTGTGCAACCACCACTCGCCGTCGTACTGGTCCACCAAGCGCCTGACCGCGATCACCACGCAGTACAACCCGGGTTCCGGCCCGGTGAAGGTGGACGAGTACCGCCTGGCCCACCACTTCCCGAACCCCCTGGACACGGTCAAGGAACTGCTCCTCGCGTCCATCACGCGCACGGGCTTCAAGGGTGGCAGCTCACTCGCTCTGCCCCCGGTCGCCTTCGCCTACGGCGAGCTGGACAACCGCGTCGAGGGCTACTTCCGCAACTCGCGGATGGCGCACAGGCGGCTGACCGAGGTCCGCACCGACACCGGCTCGTCGATCAGGCCCACCTACAGCACCAAGGACTGCACCAAGGACGACGTCCCCAGCGACCTGGCCAACAACACCCGCCGCTGCTACCCGGTCTACTGGACCCAGCCGTTCAAACAGGACCCGGACCTGGACTTCTTCCACAAGTACGTCGTCGAGAAGGTCGAGGTGCAGGACCTCAGCGCGGTGTCGCCGACCCAGGTCACGACCTACACCTACCTGGGTTCGCCGGCCTGGCACTACGACGACTTCGAACTGGTCCGCCCCGAGCACCGGACCTACGGCCAGTACCGCGGCTACGCCAAGGTCGAGAAGCGCACCGGCACCGTCGCCGACCGGCAGACGCTCACCCGCACCACCTACTACCGCGGCATGGACGGCGACACCCTGCCCGGCAACGGACGCCGAACCGCGACCATCACCAACTCCCTCGGCGAGGTCGTCACCGACCACGCCAAGTTCGCCGACACCGCCCACGAAGAAGAGGTCTTCAACGGCGACGGCGGCGCGCGCCTGTCCACCAAGATCACCGAACTGGGCGTCATCGGCACCACGGCGACCCGCGCCCGCACCGGCCTGCCGGCGCTCACCGCCGACGTCGTCGCGCCGACGCGCTCGCGAGCCGTCACGCACCTGGCCGGCGGCGGCACGCGCACCGCGACCACGACCAACCGCTACGACAGCACAGGGCGGCTGACCAACCGCACCGACTCCGGCGACGGCGTCCCGGACCTGTGCACCAGGACCTCCTACGCGGACAACACCACCACCTGGGTCCGCGACCGCGTCGCCGAAACCACCACCTCCCAACAGGTCTGCCCCGTCGACGGTGTCACGCAGACGTCGATCCTCAACTCGACGCGCACCTTCTACGACAACCACACCACCCTGGGCCAGATCACCGCCGGCGACTCCTCCCGAACCGACGCGGCCACCGCGAACACCAACGACCAACTGACGTTCGCCACCACCGCAACCGCCACCTACGACGCGGCCGGGCGTGTGCTCACCAAGACCGACGCGCTCAACCGCACCACCAGCACCGCCTACACCCCGACAGAGGGCGGTCTGCTGACCAAGACCGTCACGACCAACCCCAAGAACCAGACCAGCACGGTCGAACTCGACCCGGCCCGCGGCAGCCCCACCGCCAGCATCGACGTCGGCGCGCGCCGCACCGACGCCGAATACGACGCCCTCGGACGCCTCATCGCGGTGTGGAAACCCGGCCAGAACAAGAGCGCGTCCCACCCGGCAAGCGTCACGTACTCGTACCTGGTGCGCACCGACGGGCCGCTCGCCGTCACCACCAAGACCTTCATCGAGTACGGCGCCGGCCTCACCAACAACCTGACGTCGATCGACCTTTTCGACGCCTTCGGGCAACTCCGCCAGACCCAGACAGACGCCGTCGGCGGCGGCACGGTCGGCAAGACCGTCTTCTACGACTCCCACGGCCGGACCCGCCACACCCACAACCGGTGGAAGGTCGACGGGGCACCCGCCACCACCCTCGTAGGCCGGAACGATTCGCAGGTCAACGACCGCACCGTCACCGACTACGACGGCGCAGGCCGACCCGTCCTGGTCACGGCGTACAACACCACCACCGCCACCTGGAAGACCAGGACGGTGCACGGCGGCGACCGGACCACGGTGTTCCCGCCCCACGGCGGCGTGACCCGAACCGTCATCACCGACGTCCGCGGCCAGAAGACCGAGTCCCGCGACTACACCGCGCCGCCGACCATCAACGGCGACACCGTCACCGGCGGCACCTTCCAAACCACCACCCACGAGTACACCCCGCTGGGGCAGCTGAAGAAGGCGACCGACCCGGTCGGCAACAACTGGACGTTCACCTACGACTTCCTCGGCCGCAAGACCAGCCAGACCGACCCCGACGCCGGCACCACCAGCACCACCTACGACCTCGCCGGCCAGATCCTCACCACCACCGACGGCCGCGGCCAGACCCTCGCCTTCACCTACGACGCACTGGGCCGCAAGACCGCCGAACACGCCGACTCCACCAGCGGCACCAAGCTCGCCGAATGGCGCTACGACACCGCGACGAACGGCGTCGGCCTGCCCTCCTACTCCACCCGCTACACCCCGACCGGCGCCTACGACTCCGGCCCGTACGCGTACAACGGCAGCGGGCTGGTCGCCAAGACCCTAGTCCGGGTCCCCGCCACGGAAACCGGACTCAACGCCACGTACACCACGATGTACGGCTACACCGTCACCGGCCTGCTCGCCTCGCTGAACTACCCCAGCGGCGGTGGACTGGTCAGCGAAGCCGTCGGCATCAACTACAACCAGTACGGCAAACCGACGAAATCCTCGTCAGCGAACAACGCCTACGTCTCCGATGCCGTCTACACCCACTTCGGCGAAGCACGTCAATTCACCCTCGGCCCGGAACACGACTCCGCGCGGCTCACCTACGACTACGACGCCCAAACCCGCCGCCCCACCCAAACCACACTCGCCGCCCAGACCGCCGACGGCCAAATCGACGACACCCGCTACACCTACGACGCCATCGGCAACGTCACCAAGACCGTCAACACCCAAGGCCGCGTGGGCCAGGCACCGGTGCGCACCCAGTGCTACAAGTACGACGCCCTACGCCGCCTGAGCGACGCATGGACCGCCACCGACGACTGCGCCGCGACCCCGACCACCACCCCGGGCCAAGCCAACATCGGCGGACCCACCCCCTACTGGACCTCGTGGACCTTCGAACCCGGCGGCCTGCGCACCACCCAAACCCAACACGCCCTGCCCGGCGCCACCGGCGGCGACACCACCACGACCTACACCTACCCGACCACCGGCACCACCCGACCCCACTCGCTGACCAGCGCCACCACCACCGGCCCGTCGGGCTCCACCCTGTCCACCTACGGCTACGACCAGTCCGGCAACACCACCCGCCGCACCCTGGCCTCCGGCGAACAAACCCTCACCTGGGACAAGGAAAACCGCCTCGACACCGTCACCTCACCGGAAGGCACCACCAAGTACGTCTACGACGCCGACGGCAACCAACTCATCCGCCGCGACCCCGGCAAGACCACCCTGTTCCTGCCCGGCCAGGAACTGACCCGCGACACCACCACCGGCGCGGTCACCGGCACCCGCTACTACACCCACAACGGCACCACCGTCGCCATGCGCGTCGCGGGCACCAACCCCGTCTACCTGGTCTCCGACCTGCACGGCACCAACTCCGTCGCCGTCCAGTCCGTCGGCTTCGCCGTCAGCCGCCGCACCTTCGACCCCTACGGCAACCAGCTCAACGCCGTCGAGGGCCTGCCGTGGCCCGACCGCCACGGGTTCCTCAACAAACCGGTCAGCGAGGCCACCGGCCTGACCGACATCGGCGCCCGCAAGTACGACTCGGTGACCGGCCGCTTCATCAGCGTCGACCCCATTCTCGACCTCGAGAACTCCCAACAGTGGACCGGCTACGCCTACGCCGACAACAACCCCACCACCTTCAGCGACCCCACCGGCCTGATCAAAAACTGCGGCCCCGACGGCGACGGCTGCGGAGCACGCAACTACGACGACGTCGGCGCCGACCCGCACAACCCTGCAAACCCCGACAACTGGGGCACGAAGAACTGGGGCGGCGGCCTTACGACCACGTATGACGCGTCGACCGGTGATTTCTACATCGGGTACTACTCGCTGGGAAAGTACGGCGCTGAATACGGGAACGCTCTGCGGCGCGGGGTCATCGAGCTGTTGCAGGGCGAGCGTTCCAACAGCCGGGCGCTCTACGGTGAACTCGACGAGCAAACCTTGCTCAGCCTGGCGGAAATCGCCTGTCACCGGATCAAGAATTGTGAACGGGACGGCGTCTGGAAGGAGGTCATCGCCGCGAACTACGGTGTGATGGGAGGCTTCGCCGAAGGCGCGCTCGGCACCCTCGGAGCGATCAACTCCTACAAGGCCCTGCGACCGAACCAACCCGGTCGACCCAAGCACATGTGCGCCAACAGCTTCACCGGCGACACCCACGTCCTCATGGCCGACGGCACCACCAAACCCATCGAAGACATCAAGGTCGGCGACCGGGTTGCGAATAGCGAGCCGGGATGGGAGCGAACCGAGCAGCACGACGTGCTCGCGGTCATCGTAACCGACTCGGACAAGGAATACGTCGACGTCGCCGTGGCCGGCCCGCACGGCGTCGAAACGATCAGCGCTACTGCTCACCACCCGTTCTACAACGCCACGACTGATACGTGGGTCGACGCCGCTGGCCTTAACGTCGGCGACGAATTGGACATGCCTGGCAGTGATCGGGCAGTGGTTCACGCAGTTCGTCACTACACCGCAACGCTCCGGACGTACAACCTCACAATCGGGACTGTACACACCTACTTCGTGGTAGCAGGCAACACGCCTGTTCTCGTCCATAATCAGGGCGGTGCGGCATCTCCGAATAAGGGTGATGCGGGCACCAATCGGCTGATGCACGAGCTGCGGTCGCAGGGATATGTGATTCGGGGCACTGAAATCAGTGCCATTGCGGCTAATGGTGTGAAAGTGCGCTTTGATGTCGTCGCGGAAAGGGATGGAAAGCTGCACCTTTTCGATGCCAAGAATGGCCCCGGTTCCGTGTTCACTACAAACCAGGGCACTCGTGGCGGGTATGCCTCAATCGAGGCCGCTGGTGGGACTTGGTATGGCGGGAATGCAGCGAAGGCGGACCTGCACGGATCCTTCGATCCCAGCGAGGTTAAAATCGCCGGTTACGGCGGGCACAAGTACGATGGTAAGTGCAAGAGGTGAAAGGGGTTGCATGTGGTGAAGAAGAAGGATGTGGAAACGGCCTGCGCCAGCGCGCTGCGAAGCCTTGGGTTTGTCGGACGGTCGGGCATACTATTTCGGCGAGTGAACTCGGACGCCAGTGGGTGGGTGGGTTTGAACGCGGCCTCTCAAGGATTGCCTCAAGTAATGGAAGTCAATCCGGTGATCGGCGTGTACTTCGAGCGCTTCGGTGAGCTAAGTCGTGCGTTGATGGACGATATTCCTCGTCAGCCGGCTCCGCTGATCTCGATGCCGATCGGGTACCTGATGCCAGAGAAGACCTTTCGAACGTGGAGGTTCGTCGAGGGTGCTGACATTGATCAAGGGGCGCAATCGCTTTCCAGCGCTGTGGCGGAACATGGCCTGCCGTTTATCGAAAGGTATGCCGATTGGAATACCCTTTCGCAGGAAGTCGAAGCATCCCAGTTGTTGAAGGCGCATCAGCGAGCCAAGGTGCTACCGATTATTCTGGCGATGAACGGCGAGGTGTCGAGAGCGCTGGAAATCATCAATGGCGAGTTGGCCCGACTGGCTGGTGCTGAAACCGTGTATGCGATCTCGTATCGCAATTTTGTGGAAAAGTTCCTGGTTCGTTTCGTGAGTGAGCGACCGTGATGCGGTTCGTCATGTCGATCCTGCGGAGGGCTATTAGCCGAATCGGTTGAGCAGTCGCTGTGGAAGCATGGCATCGTGGCATCGAGCCTGGGCGGCAACTGCTCTCCTTCGTAGGGGCGGTGGAGGAACGGCTTAGCGCCACTTCGGAAGGTCGTGATCGACCTTCCCTGGGCGGTGGATCCGGATGTCGACAAGGGTTACGCACTTTTGGCGATCCGATGGTCCGGGGCTCATACGGTGGGGTCCATTGTCCGCGAACTCGCCCATGCAAGTGGTTTGATTTGCTTTGGTCCGCAGAGCGGAAGTATACGGCGCGTGTTCACAACGTCCGGATCAATGCCGCCGGATCCCTGCGAGTCCGACGGCTTCCTCGCCCACCAGCAGTCGTAGTCGGACTCCGCGAGTCACCCAGGATCACCCGATCGGAAACCAGCGGGCACTGGGAAGCTCTGGGCGATGAACGACAACCATGCGAACCCACAAGGCCAGCGTCCCGCTGTGCCCGCCCCTGCCGACCTCCGTGCCAGATACGACACCGGCGGCGGAAGCTACGTCACCACGCCGATTTACGCGTTCAGCGCCGAAGGGCACCCTCTGGTGCTCCCGCACGGCGACGCCCGACTGGTTCATCCGGAGGCGCTGGAAGGAGGCAAGATGGTCTACTCCGGTGTCGACCTCCCTCAGGCACCACCGCTGACCGGACCGTTCACCTCCGCCCCGACGGGGCTGATCGCAGTATTCGCGGACGGGCACGAGCAGCCGGTGCTCTACTACGACATCCACGGCCGTGCGGTGCTCATGGACGAGGACGACATCACCTGCGATCTGATCCTCGCCGAACGCACCAACGGCCTGACACGCGTCGAGTACCGACGCCCTGGGGTCACTGAACAGCCGCACGACGGAGCCTGATCGCAACACCGGAACCGATCACCGACAACAGGAAAAGCTCGGTCGCGAGGAGGGCACCGCTGCTTCGAGCCGGACACCTCCTTCCCCAGCCACTCCTACGCGGTGCCCGGCGGGACTGCATGCCATGAGAGGGCCACAGCGCCTAGTACTACAGCCGCAATTTGGGATGCTTGAGGCGTTGTCGCTGGTAGTGGCTGTGTCGGGGGCGGGTCTGGTGGAGTGGTCGCCAGTCCGACCAGTGGTCGATGTGTGTTCGGGGTGCGTGGGTCGGGTCGGGCTGGCCCAGAGGCGTCTGATCTCGTTGCGCGACAACGGGATCAGATAGTGATGGCCTCCGGTGGTGCCCTCTTTGCGTCGCGGGTCCGTTCGGTGTGGGCGGTGACGGCGAGGAACGCGGCGGCGAGCATGGGCAGGGTGGTGTGGCGGTACCAGGCGTCGTATGTGCGGACCTGGTCGTGGTCCGGGCCGTCTCGTTCTCGGCGGACTGGAAGGTGTCCTCGGCGCCCCGACGGGTTCCGGCGACGCGGACGAGTTCGGCCAACGGCACGGGTCGGCGGGTGTGGCAGACGTGGTAGGCCGGTTCGGCGGGTCTGCCGATCGAGCGGCGCACCGACAACGTGTGGGTGTCGGCGCCGGGGTCGAGCAGCAGCCAGTCGTAGAGGCGTTGCCCTGTGCCGCCGGCCCCGGGCGGAGAGTCGCTGCCAGCCTTGGCGCGCGCGGCGCGGTGGCGGCCAACTCGTCGGCCCGGACGGGGCCGCGCGGGGTGGTGAACCGGTCGTCGCACGAGACGGCCATGACGTAGTCCAGGCGGTGTCCTTCCAGCCAGGTCCGCAATCCCGGGGTTGTCGCCGTAGGCCTCGTCGGCGGTGGACCAGGGCACGTCGACGCCGGCGTCGAGCAACCGTTGCAGCATCCGCGCCGCCAGGACGGGCGTGGTCGCGAACTCCACCTCATCGCCGATCCCGGCCTCCGCGCACCGTTCGCGGTCCTCGGTCCAGGACTTCGGAAGGTAGAGCTCGCGGTCGGCCGACACCCGCCCCTCGGGCGAGACGTAGGCCAGGAACACGCCGAGCTGGCAGTTCTCGATCCGCCCCGCGGTGCCGGAGTACCGGCGTTGCACACCCGCGGACTTGGTGCCCTTCTTGAGAAAACCGGTCTCGTCGGCGACCACGACACCGCCGGGGTCGGCGAGGTGCTCCAACACGTACCCGCGCAGGTCGTCGCGCACCGCGTCGGCGTCCCAGCGGTAGAAGTTCAGCAACCGCCGCATGCCGTCCGAGGTCAGGGCACCGGCTTGCTCGGCCAGCGTCCACGAGTTCTTCCGCTCCGCACCCGACAGCACACCCACCAGGTACATTCGGGCACGACGACGCGAGTCCGCCTGCGCGAAACGCCCCGCCACCAGCGCGGACATGTCATCGAACCCCGCCCGCCATTTCGCGCCAGACGATCACCGAGCGCGGTCCACGACCCGGTCACCACATCATCGAGACCCACCCCCACGTAGTGGATCACGCAACAGCGGCGCCCTCGATCACAACACGCCGACGATGATCACACACTGCGGCTGCCGTATTAGGGAGTCGACAAGGAGGAGAGGCGGAGGAGAGTTCGTTGTGCCGCAACGGAAGCCGCTTGCACTGCACTGCACTGCGCTCAACGGAGCCGGTCTGACGCGGTGCGACCTGTTTCCACAGGTCAGGCAATGATCGAAACGACTGGGGGTCAAGGGGTCGCAGGTTCAAATCCTGTCGTCCCGACGGTCGTGACCAGCGGGTTCACCTTCATGGTGAACCCGCTGGTTTCGTTTGAGGGTCTGTGTGGTCGCGGTGTGGTCGCATGCTGCCGGTTCGGCGACTTGGTCCGCTGCGTGGAGTGCTATCCGAAACAACCCCAAGGTCGTGGGATACGACAAAACGACCGATATGGTCCAAGGGCGGGCTGTTGTAGATGGGCACCAGTACCAGTTCCAGATCCCGCGTGGTGGCGGGAAATGAGGAGTATTTATCCCGTTGGTAACTGATCGGGTAGTATAGGTAGGCCCGTTACGGTGGTGCCCAGTTGCTGGTGTCGTCCGCACTCGTGTCAGAGTGTGAGGGATCAAAGGACGGTAGCATGTTCGCGTTGAAGGTGGATCTAGCATCATTGAATGTTGATTCCAGGGATCCGCTATTCGTGGACGGAAGGGTGTGGCTGCTGTTTGATGGGAAGGCTTTCCGGGCACAGACTGGGCGGACGCGCCACTTTCCGTCATCGGATCCATGGGATCTGCGATCGAATCCGCTCGTCGAGGTGAACCGTCGGACTTCTACTTCTTTGAGGGGTCTTATTTCGTGAAACTTCTTCCGGTCGAAAGTTCCGCAGGTGTCCAGCTCGTCAGGATGGTTGGGGTCGACGACAGCTCGCCGCCTCCTGGTAATGATGAGGGCGGAGTGATTGAAGTCGAGATGCTCGCACAACTGCAACAAGTCGAGGAAGAATACTTTCGTATGGTCGACGTTCTTTCTGATTGGGCGGTGCGGAACGGAGAAAAGGAGGTGATGTCTGCATTGTCGAAAATGTACGTGCGGTAAGTCCGGGTTGACTACCGCGGTAGCCGCTGCCGCGTGGCGTGGCCGCGTGAAGCCGGGGCTGTAATCGTGCACCCCGAGAGGAGGTTCGTGTCGTCTCGTCGGTGCGCGAGGAGACCGTGATCTGTGCCTCACAACGTGCTGACGGTGTCGGGCATCGTTTCCAACGGGATGTAGTGGTAGTACGGCGCCGCCTCCAGAGCCTGATGGCGTGGTCTGCCGCGTAGGCTCGTACCACTTTGAAGCATTGCGGCGGGCTTTGGTTCCAGTGCGGCCCGTAGTCCCTGGTCGACGAGACACCAGGGGTAGATGCCGCAGGTCAGTTCTTGAAGGCCGAACAACGCCTCTTCGGTCTGGTCGGCCAAGTCAGGCCAACTGTGTGAGGGCTGGTCCGTGCGGGCGCCTCGTCCCAGTGCAACGGCCAGTACAATGCTGTTGCCAGGCACCCGTTGTGGAGTTCGCATTTGATGCGCTCGTTATTCCGCTTCTCCGCCCAGGAGCTGTGCGAGGTTCGAAAGTGCGACTATGTCATTGGCTGCTTAATTAGCGTCGACCCGATTCTCGACCTCGAAAACTCCCAGCAGCAGACGGGCTACGTCTACGCAGATAACGTCCACGCGTTCAGGGTCCTCGGCGGGGTTCCGACGGGCAAAATCCGTTACGACAACCTCAAAGCAGCGGTCGCCCGGGTACTGGGTTTCAGGGTTCGCGGGTGGAGACCGAACGCTGGACGGCGTTCCGGTCGCATTGGGGCGTCGAGGCGTTCTACTGCCGGCCGGGCGAGGTCGGGGCGCACGAGAAGGGCGGCGACGTGGTCCCGGTCCCGAGGTCGACTCGCTGGCCGAACTCAACGAGCTGATCGACCGCTGGGACGGCGAGGACCTTCACCTAAGCGGATCGACCAGATTCAAGTCGGCGACAAGATCGCGAATAGTGAGCCGGAAGCCGGAGATGTCCAGACGCACGTCGTACTCGCGGTGCACGTGGCTGATGATGACAAGAGCTTCGTCGACCTCACGATTTCCACCCAGAGTGGCGACAAGACGGTTCACGCGACGGCGAACCACCCGATCTACAGTGTGACGACTCGGCAATGGGTCGATGCCGGCGAACTCGAGGCGGGGCAACAACTCAATACTCCGGGCAACGGTCGTGCGACCATCCTTGGTCTGTACCACTACCGGGCGGCGCTCCGTACCTACAACCTCACAGTCGGCACCGTTCACACCTATTATGTGATGGCGGTACGGTGCCGGTCCTGGTGCACAATTGTCCTGCGAAGGCGAAGTCCAAGAAGGCGCCCGAGTTCGAGAGCGGGGAACTCAAGGAGAGTCAGACGATGGGCGCGGCGGAGAAATGGCGTGGAAAGGGGTACGAAGACAAGGGAAATGGTAGGTACGTGTCGGCGGACGGTGAGCGCGTAGTGCGGTACGGGTCACATGAGACCAGGTCGAAGACCCATCACACCCATGTCGAGGCAATGAAGGACGGGCACGTGATCGAGAACACCATGGTGAGGATCGTGCGATGATTCAACAACCTCCTCCTTCGATTGATGGTGCTCGCGTGAAGCTATTCGCGTTGCGCGGTCGCGACCAGGTGGCGACCGGGGCGACCCGACACTCGGCAGCCGGTTTTCCGCACGAAATCGCAGGGCTGGTCATAGCCCAGTACGAAGATGATCCAAGTGTCTACCTATTCTACTGTGACGACGAATGGGGCGTCGTTTCGGATACCTGTCACGACAGTGTCGAGGCCGCGATCGCACAAGCGCAATGGGAGTTCGAGAACTTGCTGTTTTCGGCCCGTAGCGGCGAGAGCTGAGCCGGATGGGTTCGCATCTGCGGGGCTGGATCGACGCAGGTGGTCGAGTCGTCAGGTCTCGAGCAAGTTCAGGTGACTGCCGCCGTGAAGGTAACTGGGAACAGGGCTGACGTGCGCAAACGATTGATCAAACGAAGTGCCCCGGCGGGAGTACCAATGGATGAGAACAGGACTGACCAGCGGTTTTATGCCGGCAGCCTGGTGGTCGAGTGACTGTTCGACCTATCCCCGCCCGAGTAGCGGCCTGGGGATGGGGCGCTCGGACCCGTCCCCCCGCTCCGGCGTTCCCCCTCAAGCCGAGTGACCATGGGACTGCCTCAACCAGCCATGATGGCGGGGAGTTGCGGGAGTGCCCAGCGGGAGAGGTCGTGCGGGAGCCACTCGGGCCTGTGGCGTACGCCGCCTGCATCCGCTCCGTCGCCTTCTGCCGCACCAGTCGTCGTGACGGCAGGCGTAGCCGATCCCGTAGTTGACGATCCCACCAGTCGCCCTCCGTGCTTGTTGAAGCGGCCGTGAGTCGGCCGGCCAGCGCGTTGGCGGGCTATTGATCAGTGATCGGTGGAGCCGCGGCGTACTCCTCGTCGGTGACGGGGGTCAGCCAGTGCACGACATCGTGGTCGACATCGCCCTCGTTGATGGCCAGGTGGACCATCAGCCGTTGGGTGCCGCACCGTGCCAGTGCCCTTCGCCGGCCTCGAACAGCACGCGGTCGCCGGGCCGCGGTCACCGGTTCGCCCGAGGCGGGGCTGGAGTTCGCCGACCTCACCCGCCGGGTGTACGACTTCACCGCCGACTACCTGCACCGGCTCAACCGGCAGGGCACCACACCGGACAAGGTCGCCGTCGGCAACGAGGTCGTCAACGGTTCCTGTACGGCAGCGAGGCCGCCCTCATCGGCGTCGCCGACCCGCCCTACTTCGTCACCGAGGCCGACCTCTACCAGTCGAAACCGGGCGGCGGCCTGCTGTGGCGGTACTGGGGGTCGACGGACCCGGTCGAGCTGCGGCTCTACGACCAGGCGTGGGACCGGTTCACCACCCTGGCGGCGGCCGGGATCAAGGCCGTCCGCGACGCCGCACCGACGTCCAAGGTCGAGGTCCACGTGGTCGTGGGCCGGGGACGGCTCGCCAAGACGATGGAGTTCTGGCACCAGTACCTCACCCGGGTCAAGGCGAAGGGCCAGAACCCCGACGTCCTGGCCGTCTCCTACTACCCGGAGTGGCACGGCACGCCCGAGGCGCTGGACATCAACCTGCACACCATCGCCACCTACCCCGACTACGAGATCGACATCGCCGAGACCGCCTACCCCGCCTCGGGTGGCGACGGCTCGCCGTTGCCCGACTCGCCGTTCCCCCGGACCTTCCAAGGCCAGGCGGACGCCGTCCAGCGGGTGATCCAGGCCGCGAACGACGTGGTGGACAACCGCGGCAAGGGCGTGCTGGTGTGGGAGCCCACGGGCTTCCAGCCGATGTTCCGGGCGGTGCCCGGACTGGCGAACACCTGGGAGCCGCACGCGTCCATCAACGTCTTCAACGCCAGCCGCGCGAGGCACATCCTCCAGGACACCGTCTACACCGCCACGGCGGTGCGCTCCGCGCCGAAGCTGCCGTCGTCCGTCCACGTGCTCACCACCGCCGACAACAGGATCACCGACGTCCCCGTTCGCTGGCAGCCGCTGCCGCCCGGCGCGGTCGACCGGCCGGGTGAGGTGACGGTCACCGGCACGACCGCCGTGGGACCGGTCAGGGCGGTGATCGACGTCGTTCCCGGCCGCGGCAGCTGACTCACAGGTCAGACCAACGGGGAAAGGACGTCGACGCTGGCCCACGCCATCCCGGACAGCCGACAGGCCGGAGCTCCGCCCAAGGGTAGGGCTTCCCGACCCTGGCCGCTCAGTGCTCGAACTGGTGCAGGAACGCGAGGACGCCCAGGCACAGCACCATCGAGCCGGCGAACGCGGATCCGCCGGTCAGCACGGCTTCGGCGACACCGGCACCGGTCGCGTTCTTCACCACGCCGGTCACCAGACCCACCAGGAGGGAGAAGAGCAGGGACACCAGCACCCAGAGGTTGCGCACTTCGCGCGAGTTGGGGTTGGACACGACAGCCTTCCTAGTACGACGTTGACAGCAGGTAATCCGACAAGGTGGTGTGCACTCGACGCGTCGTGTCCGCGAGCTCTCGGTACGCGGCGATCTGCTCGTCGAGAACGGTCAATGCGATGCCGATACGGCGTTGCTCCTCTTCCGGGAGCACGACGACGGGCAACTGCCCCAGGGTGGCGGCGTTGATGGAGGCGACCGCGGAGGCGGCCTTGGAGCGGTTCCTGATCCACTCGACGGCTTCGGGCGAGGACAGGTATGCGAGCAGGTAGCGGGAGTCGATCTCGCTGTCCAGATCGTGCAACCGCAGGAGGTTGGTCGTGCACAGCCAGCCGGCCTGGTCCTCGGCCACGAGAGCGGAAGCACCGGTCGAGCCGGTCCGCACGCAGACGATGTCCCCGGCCGCCAGGCGGAACCTCGGCAACCGCGCCGCGATCTCCTCGCTGACCAGCTCGTCACCGGCGGCCACGATGCGCCGATCACGAATGTGCTTGGGCAGCACCAACGGAACCGTGCCCTGCGCCGTGCGCGTCTGCGCACCTAGCCGGGAATAGGACGGCCCCGCCTGGATCTGGCACAACGACGCGAGCGGCACCCGTTTCCACGGCTTCGGGTTACGGTCCGATACGCCGGTGACGAGACGGTCGAGATCCAGCCTGCCCAACCAGGAGTCGGCGTCGCGCGCGAGGTGGTGCAGCCGGGACAGCTCCCCGTGCACGTCGGAGACACCGGCACGAGCACGTGCTGGCCCGGTGCTCACGTAGTCCGACGGGTTGACGGAGTAGCCGTTCCGCGCGATCCGGTCCGGGCCGGCCGACCCCCCTGCGCCCTTCTCGACCACCGAGTCGGACCGCCACGCCCGCACTGCGCGGACGAGGTCCGTCACGTCCTGCTCCGTGAGGATGCGTCGACCGGCCTTCTTCACACCGCGCTGCGCGGCGTCGAGGAACAGCACCTCGCGCGGCTCGTCTGTCGGAGTCCTCAACAACCACAGGGCCGCGGCAATGGGCGTGCCCGTGAACAACTGCGGTGGCAGGGCGACGACGCACTCGATGACACCGCGCCCCACCATCTTCTTCCGGATCACCCGTTCGCGCTCGGACACGGCGGCGTTGTTGGGCATGAGCACCACGGCCCGACCGCCCTCGTCGAGGGAGGCGAGGATATGCTGCAACCAGGCGAAGTTGGCGTTACCGGCCGGCGGAGGGCCGTAGGCCCAGCCGACGTCGCACTCCGCCCCGGTCGCATCGTCGTTGAACGGCGGATTGGTCAGGATCAGGTGGGCCGACCGCTCGCGACCGCGCTGGTCGCACCACGGAACCCCGGTTCCGATCGTGAGTTGCGCCGAGGTGCCGTGGACGGCCAGGGTCACCCCGGCGAGTCGGAGTGACGCCTCACTCAGGCCTCGCCCGAACAGGACCGGCTGCACGTCACCGCCCCGGCCACGGCTCGCCTCGACGACCGCGGCGAGCAGTTCACCACCGCGGACGTACGGGTCGTAGACGTCGACCGGACCGTCCGCGTCGAGCAGCACCAGCTCGGCCATCAGCCGGGTGACACCCGGCGGAGTGAACGACGCCCTCGGCGGGATGCGGCGATCCGCCTCGTACAGGTCGAGCAGCCGCCGGAAGCCGGCAGGTCCGAGCCGGCTGGACAATCGAACGACCTCCGTGAGGTCGTCCCGGCGCGGCTGCAACTGCGTCACCGACTGGAGCATCCCGGGTTGCAGACCGCGTTGACGCAACTCCTTGTCGGCAGCGTCACCGACGAACCGAAGCCACCGCCGGACGGCATCCGCCGCGTCGACGCCTGCCGGGGGCGGAGTCACGGCGTTAGGGCGGAGCAACAGCAACGCGAAGATCAAGTTGAGGTAATCAGCCATCGGCGCGGCACCCCGAACCCGGGCCGCCAGCGGTCCGATGAGCTTGGCGACATCCTCCCGGCTCGCATCCACCACGGGGACCGACGGCGCGGATCTCGTCCCGGCCGATGCCGCGCCGACCTTACGCCGGACCCGGTCGCCATACGTCACCCCCGGCGCCTCGCCCTGAGCCAGCGCGCCGGACGGCACCGGCCGCCCAGCCAACCACGCGACAACCTCCGCGAGCCGGAAGTACTCGTTCTCCCCGGACCGGACCGCGCGGGGAAGTCCGCGTGCCGCCGCGCCCAGTTCGTCACCGCCGGCCGCCGCACACCCGCGAGCCGAGCCACCTCCGCGCGCGACACCAGTTGACCATCAGCAGCCTGCTGCCCGAGCATGTGCCCACCTCCTGTCGCATCTCGCCAATAGCTACGACCGTAGGACGCGGCTGCCGTTAACAACAAGTGCGCACTTCAGTGCGCACTACGTTGCCGCAGTACCTACCAACGCCTACCTCAGCAGGACAGGGCGAGTAATCGCAGCTCACTCGACAGTCCCGACCAAGCAGGTGGCCTACCGAAGCGATGACAGCCGTTAATACCATTGCCAGCACAACGACCGGACCGAGCACGACGAAGTGCGGTACCCCGCCTACTGTCGTGCCGCCTAAGCGTTCGCCATCAACGAGTCCGGCGAGGTCGTCGGCTACATCGGCGACGGCGCATCGCCCTACCCGTCGTACCGAGGCAGCCGACCACCTACAGGATCATCGCCAACGGCCAGCCCATCGGCATCGAGGGACACCGGGTGGGCGGTGACCAGCCTCGGACAGGTCCTGCGCCCGAACGGCAGAAGCTGATGTTCTCCGAGTGCGCTGGGAATGTGCGCGAGCACCTCCTAGTCGATGCGGCGCCCGCCGCAGCGCATCGACTCCACCACCAGGCCGTAATACTCGGTGGAGCCCGGCACGAACACGCTGCCTGCCGACAACTCCATCCAGGTTGAAGCCGTACGTAGCGTGAGGGTGGATCGCTCGAAATAAGTTTGCGCTCTTGCACGATCTGACGACGACACACCATCTCTCTGAACTGATCACTTAAGGATCTACCTCGCCAAGTTTGTGATCTCGGGAAACGACGCACGCGAACGGCCGGGCTCCCGCCTGCGACTGGAGATCGACCACTGGGTGTCCTGAGGGCTGAATCAGGTGTGGGTCAGGGGGAACCCTGATGGCAGGGTGCGCGGCTGCGGGCAGGCTGGAGTCGTCAAGGGGATCCGCAGTTCGAGGAGAGTCATGAGCGAGTCCAGGTCCGAGTCCACCCGTGCCGCCGTCGACTCGGTGGTCGACGCCGTTCGCGGGCTGGTGAGCGAGGGCATCAACCGGCGTGTGGTTGTGCGTGACCGCAAGGACGACGTGGTGCTGGAGGTGCCGGTGGCTCTCGGATTGGTCGCGGCGCTGGCTGCTCCGGTGGCCACGACCGTCGGTGCCGGTGTCGCGCTGGTCGGCAAGTGCGGAATCAAGATCGAGGACCGCCGCCGGCTTGGTAGTCAGCCCGCAACGACGGTCGAGGCCGACCAGGTGTGATGAGCAGCCGCGGATTGTCCCGGCGGGCTCCGTGGCGATGCGGGGCCGGCCCTGGCCGGTGATGTCGCCGACCGGCTGCTCACCAGGACGTCCGGCAATGGAGTCCCGGCCGATCGGATCGGCCGGGGCCAGCGCCGAGAACGTCGGGGGCAGCGACGGTGGCGAGTGCTCCCAGCGGCCCGGCCGTGCCGGTGCAGCTCCGTGGTGATCCGCGCCACGTCCACGACCTGCGCCACTTCGTCGCCGCCACCATCTCAACTCCTGCGCACTACGAGCAGTGATCTCACGTGCGTGCACCACTCCGATCTCTCGACCACCAGGGAGGTCTACGGACGCCTACTCCGACATATCGCCCACGACGGCGTCGACGACTCGCCAACGCATTCCACACGGCGAACTAAGGCGCCGAAACAGAGTGCGACCACACCGCTACCACCTGAGCCTAAACCGAACCAGCGGGTTCACCATCAAGGTGAACCCGCTGGTCACGACCGTCGGGACGACAGGATTTGAACCTTGATCAATCGCTTGCCCACGTCCGCGCGGACGACTGCCGTTGAACCTCTGCCGGCCGCGCGGACATTAGCCCTGCACAGCCTGCTAGGAGCGTATTTCGACCGTTACGCCATATCGCGCCTGAAGTCCTCGGCCAGTTCGGAGCCGGCGTAATCCGGGAAGAAAGGGCCGCGCCGACACCTCGGCCTCGACCTCACCGTTCGACAGCTGGAACACCCGCACCGACGGCGTCCGCCGCTCGGTCAACTACCGCACCCGCTTCGGCGACTTCACCGCCGAACCCGGATCGGCCAGCGGCTCCGGTGCAGCCTGCGCCTCCGCTGGCCCGAACCACCCGGAAACCGTTCTCCACAAACCCGAAAGCCCGAGATCGGGCAACTGCCCCGGCCCGGTGACCGGCGACCCGGTGGGCAACCCCACCACCGCCCACACCAGCACCGAAAACAAGATCAACAGTCGTGAGAGCAGGCTGAAGCCACGCGGCGGTCGCATGAACCCCCCTGGTCCACCGCCGAGAGCAGTCACCCCCCGGTGATCGACTAGCTACGCGGCGTGTGCAGCTAGGGACGCTAACTAACACGGACATCACAGACACAGAGCTGAACGCAGCAATCCCGGCGGCTGGAACGATGTCGACCTAAGTCGATCAGCGAACCAGCAGCGAGGGACGATTCCGAAACTCCGACAGTCTGTTCGCGACCCTCGGGCCGCCGAACGCGTCGCGAGCGGTCCCGAGTTGAAGACGCAGCCGATCACGACGCTCCCGCCGCGTAGGTAAGCCTCGTCGAGGACGTCGTAGGCCTGTCGGTCGAGACCGACCCGGACCGCACGATCAGCCAGAACACCACGCCGGTGTGCCACGCCGCGCTGGGATCGCCCAGCCGACTTTCTCGAGCTCGTTGAACAGTTTGAGGCGACGTTCGTCGCCCACAGGGCCGAGACGCCGGCCCGGCCAAGCAAAACGGCCCGCCGGCAAAGCTGACGAGCCGTCATGCAAGATCGAGGTCAGGGCACTTTGTATCCGGCCGCACGGAACAGTTCATACCATTCGGATCGGGTGAGCGGGATGTCGGAACCGAGCGCGGCGGCCGTGACCCGTTCTGGTGTGGTCGTGCCGAGCACGACCTGCATCTGCGCGGGATGGCGCGTGATCCAGGCGACCGCGATCGCCTCAGCGGGCACGTCGTACTTGTCGCTCAGCCGGTCGATTGCGGCGTTCAACTCGGGGAAGCGGTCGGAACCGAGGAACGGGCCGTCGAAGAATCCGGCCTGGAAAGGCGACCACGCCTGAATGGTGATGTCGTGCAGGCGGCAGTAGTCGACGATTCCGTCATCACGTACGATCGACTGATCGAGGTCCTGCATATTCGCGGCGACGCCCTGCGCGATCATCGGGGCGTGTGTGATCGACAGCTGCAGCTGGTTCGCCACGATTGGTTGCGTCACGTGTTTGCGCAGCAGGTCGAGTTGTCGGGCGGTCTGGTTGGAGACGCCGAAGGCACGGACTTTGCCTGCCGCCGACAGCTCGTCGAAGGCACGGGCCACCTCCTCCGGCTCGACGAGAGCGTCGGGACGGTGCAGCAGCAGGATGTCGAGATAGTCCGTGCCCAGTGCCCGGAGTGAACCGTTCACGGACTCGATGATGTGGTGATGAGAGAAGTCGAAGTACCACGCGTCCTTGACGATTCCGACCTTCGACTGGATGACGAACTGCTCACGCTCCGACGGGCTGAGTTTCATGGCTTCAGCGAACCGGCGCTCGCAACCGTGGTAGTCCGAGCCGTATACGTCGGCGTGATCGAGGAACGTGATGCCGGTGTCGCGTGCAGTGTTCACGAGCCTGCGCACCGCCTCGTCGGTCATGTTCTGGATGCGCATCAGTCCGAGGACGACGTTGGGGACCACCATGTCGGTGCCGGGCAGGATGAAGGTCTTCATGTGACTCTTTCGCTGTGTGAATGTTCGGATCGAAGGAAGTGCGATCTGGTCGGCTATGAGTTCGAGAGCGGCTGCGAAGTCACGGATGCTTGCGGAGCGCGAGGCCCTGGGGATCGGGGTGACGGCGGGGCGCGAGCGCGAGTTCCCAGGTGTGCGTGATTCGGTGGACGTGGTGCGTGAGACGCACCGCCGCCGACGCGGTCACCGGCATCAGCTTCACCGTGCTACTGGAGACGGCCGCCGACACCGTCACCACCGCACAGCACATCCCGCCCGGCCCCGCCAACCTGGTCGGAACGATCGGTAGACGCTGCGACGCTGAACCTCAGGGCGGGGGCGCGGCCGCCGTGGAGCCGCGTACGACGAGGATCGGCCGGAGCAGGACCTCGTGGTGACGGTGCCCGGGGCGGGTTTCGTCGAGCAGCAGGTCGGCCGCGGCGCGGCCGAGTTCGTACTTCGGCTGTCTGATCGTGGTCAGGGCCGGAGCGAGTTCAGCGGCGAATTGGACGTCGTCGTATCCGACCACGGAGACCTCGCCGGGCACGGCAAGACCGAGCCGGCGCAGACCACGGAGCACACCGAGCGCTGCGATGTCGTTGAAACAGAGCACCGCGGTCGGCGGACGCGGGTCGGCGAACAACGCGTCGAGCGCGGCATCGGCCCCGCCGGCGACGTCCGGCGGCGGGATGTCGACCTCGACGAGTGCCGTAGCGGGATCCAGCCCTGCCCCGTGCAGCGCCTGGTGTATGCCTTCTCGGCGCTGGACGGACTGGCGGGCGCCGAGCGAGCTGTGCAGGAACGCGAGTCGGCGGTGACCGAGTTCGATGACGTGCTGGGCGGCCAGACGCCCGCCGAGGACGTTGTCGACGGTGACCGCACACAGGTCGATGTCCTCCTGCGGGTGATCGAGCAGCACGACAGGAGTGCCCCGCTTCGCCAGCGAGGCCAGCGCGTCAAGCCGGGCGGCGGCCGGGGCGACCAGAATCCCACGCACGCCGTGCTCCTCGAGTACCTGAAGGTGCCGTGCCTCCTTGGCGGCTTGCGCGTCATTGCTGCAGAGCATCAACATGCAGCCGGCCTCGGTGACCCGGTCCTCCACGCCCCGGCTCACCTCGCCGTAGAAGGGGTTCGCCAGGTCGAGCAGCACAGCGCCGACCACCGAACTGGGAATCCCGCGGAGCTGGCGTGCGGCGCCGTTGCGCACGAACCCGACCCGTGCCATGGCGTCCTCCACCCGTCTACGGGTCTCGGGGGCCACGATCGCGGGACTGTTGAGGACGTTGCTCACAGTGGCCGTCGAGACACCGGCCGCCTCGGCGACCTGGCGCATGCCGCCGCGCCGAGGCGTATCGCTGTTCGCCACTCCTGCTGCCTTCCTGTTGTCCGCCCCACGACCGGCCGGCGCCCATCGCCCCGCCGCCCTCGACAAGCGCGGCTCAGCCGACGGGGAACCAGCCAATCATGTCCCGATACCGCTCGCCGGGGCTACCGCCCTCGGCGAGCCACTCGCCGGGGCCGACGCGCTCCTGCCAGGCCAGATGCCGCTCCCCGAGGGCGGCGACCAGGTCCGCGGCGAGCGCAGCCGCTTCGTACAGGTCCTGGTCGGTGGTCTGCGAGCTGGTGCCGACGATCACGCCGCGCACCTCGGCGGAGTGGCCGAAGCGGAAGTTGCCGTCGCCGCACAGGTGCGGATCGACCAGGACCGCCTCGCCGTAGTTGCGGCCGAGCCGCCTGTGCCCGGCCGCCTTGGCCGCCGCGTTGGGCAGGAATCCCGAACCGTCCCGGCCGACCGTGATCACCGCCAACACCGCCTCGGTATCCGGAACCCACGGCCCAACGGTGGGGTCCAGGACGACGAACCCCATGCACGCGCGCTCGTACACCCCGTGCGGCGCGCGGCCCGCGTGCGCCGAGTGATTGCGCCAGATGCTCGCGGCCCGCCGCAGCCCGAGGTCCAGCAGCAGTTCGTCGAACTGGCCGTCACTCATCAGGTATTCATAGGGGTTGCGCCGGTGTGCGGCGCGCACCGGCAGGCCCTCGGGCGAGACCGCCTCGCACAGGTTCGCCGCGGCTTGCGCTACCGCATCGCCGGTCACCAGCGGTCGCCGATCTCAGGAGCGATCAGCTCGGTGTAGATCTCGCGCACCGCGGCGAGCGATTCCTCCGAGAGTGGTGCGAGGTTGGACGCCGCGGCGTTGCCGGCCGCCTGCTTCGGGTTGCGGGCGCCGGGAATGACCACGCTGACGCCAGGCTGATCGGCGATCCAGCGCAGAGCGAACTGGGCCATCGTCGCCCCGGGCGGCACCAGTGGCGCCAGCCTGCGCACGGCTTCGAGCCCGGTGGCGAAATCCACTCCTGAGAAGGTCTCGCCGATGTCGAAGGCGCTGCCCTGCCGGTTGTAGGTCCGGTGGTCGTTCTCCGCGAACCTGGTGTTCTCGTCGTACCTGCCGGACAGCAGGCCGCTGGCCAGAGGCACCCGGGCGATGATCCCCACTCCCGCCTCGCGGGCGGCAGGCAGCACGTCCGCGAGCGGTCCTAGCCGCAGCATGTTGAGGATGAGCTGCACAGTGGCGACGCCCGGCCGGGCGATCGCCGCCAGCGCCTCGGCACGGGTCTCCACGCTCACGCCGTATGCGGCGATGCGCTCCTCGGCGACCAGGGTGTCGAGTGCGTCGAAGACCTCGTCGTCGGCGTACACGCTCGTGGGCGGGCAGTGCAGCTGCACCAGATCGAGGCGCTCCACCCCCAGGTTCGCCCGCGACCTGTCGGTCCAGGCCCGGAAGTTCTCCAGCGTGTAGATCGCAGGGTCCTGCGGCAACCGGCGGCCCATCTTCGTCGCCACGACGATGTCCTGATCGGGCCGGGACTTGAGGAACGTCCCGATCAGCTGCTCGCTGCGCCCGTCGCCGTACGCGTCGGCGGTGTCCAGGAAGGACACACCCGCCTCCGCCGCGGCGGTGAGTGTGGCCAGAGCGTCGTCCTCGGCGACCTCTCCCCAGTCGGCGCCGAGCTGCCAGGCGCCGAGGCCGAACACCCCGACCTTTCGTCCGGTACGGCCGAGGACTCGCTTCTCCACGTGGTCGACCCCTTCTCGGTCAGCCAGCGTGGCACGCCAGCACGTACGGTATTAGAACGTTTAAACCGCTTGCTCGGGCCAGTATTGATGCCCAGGCATCCGACCGTCAAGTGCCTCGGGGCACGAGCATGCGGCTCGCTCATGCCTCTTGACTTCCACGAATACCTCGCCGAACACTGTGCTGCGCCCCTGAGGCCGGGTCGGTACGACCAGCGTCGTTCGGTCCGGGGCCCCATCGAATCCTGCGATCGCCGAACGAAAGGCGCCCAAAATTGGAACGTACCAACCCGCGCCGGACACTGCCGCGCCGAAGCTCCCGCCTTCGCTGCCACCTGTTGACCTGCGGATCTGGCTGACGCCACCACGCTGACCAGTGCCTTCTCCGATGCCCTGCACCCGCTGCGACCACGCGGGACCGGGCACGATCCCGGCCGTATCGCGGTGGACCTGGCCGTGATGCCCGCTGACGGCGGCGAGGCGATCCGGGACCTCGCCGCGCTGCGCGACCAGCACGAGGTGTTCGGCCCCGTCGCCTCCACCCCGACCGCCTGGCGCGTGCCGGCCGGCATCGACGCGGCAGCCCTGAACGCCCTACGGGCAGCGCGGGCCAGGGCCCGCGAGGTCGCCTGGCCGCAGACCGGCGAGACCGGGCGCCCGATACCCGCATCGCATGCCGAAGGGCGTGAACCGCCAAGGTCTGGCTCTGGACATCGACGCCACCCTGGTCACCTGCCACTCCGAGAAGGAACAGGCCGCCGCCACTGACAAATGCGCTTCGGTTACCACCCGATGCTGTGCTCCCCGGACAACACCGGCGAGGCCCTGGCAGGTCTCCTGCGACCGGGCAACGCCGGCGCGAACACCGCGGCCGACCACATCACCGTCCTTGACCAAGCCCCACCCAGATCCCCGATGCCCACCGCCACGGCACCCCGAACCTCGTCCGGCCGACAGCACGGGCGGCGCCAAGGCCTTCCTCGCCCACCTGCGAGCCCTGCGGCAACGAGGGATCCGGACCACGTTCTCGGTCGGGCACGCCGTCACCGACCAGGTCCGCAGAGCCATTCCCGCACTGCCGCGGCACGGCCACGACCACCACGGCCACCACCGGGGTCCGGGGATGGGCGGCGTGGTCGCGGGTGCGGCGGCCGGTGTCGTCGGCGGCATGATCCTCGGCGAGGTCGTCGAAGAGGTCTTCGAGGACGACGGCGGCGGCGAGGACTTCGCCTTCGAGGAGTGAGCCGCCGCGAACAGCTCGGCTGACACCTCACCGACCGGCGCGGCGGACGTCGGCAACCCCACCGTCCGCCGCGCTTCCCGGCGCCGTGAGGGACCTCCTCGTGGTGTCGGGACTTCACCGCTGCACGGTCACAGGTTCGCGTAGGCGGTGACGACGGACTGTTCGGCCTGGGCGTCGCGGAACTCGAAGCGGGAGCCGTCGGGGAAGGTGACGCGGACGAACCACTGCGGCTGGACGTCGCGGCCCAGTGGCGCGGCGGTGTAGCGGGCGCCGGCTGCCGGTGCCTCCCACCACGTGACCAGCGGCGGGCCGTCGGGTCGCTGCGGGCTTCGCGTCAGGACCCGGCCGAGCAGGCCGCCGGAGGGCTGCTCGGCCGGCTGCGTCAGCTCGGTTTCGACGACCAGCGCCAGGCGGCGGTTGCTCAGCAGCAGCCAGCACTCGTCGCGGCCGGCGGCGAACAGGTCCGCCCAGCGGGCAGCCACGTGCCCGGGGTGGGTGGCGTGGGCCCAGCCCCAGATCGCCGGGTCGTGCGCCCACTCGTCGAGGTGGAAGCGGCCCTCGCCGACCGCGCGGGTCGGCAGCGGCCACTCCGGCTCCGGCACGTGGATCTCCGGGACCTGGCCGAGGGGTAGGTGCGGTGCGGCGCGGGTGGGGCCGAGGGTGCTGCCCACGTGGCCGTCGCGGTTGACCGCCCACACCACCTGCTCGCCTGGCGCGCACCAGGTCCTCTGCGCGATCTCGGCCAGTTTCGTCCTGCTCTTCGGCACGGCGGCTACCCCGTGACCAGGCTCAGCAGCCGCTGGGCGTGCTCGGGTCCGCGCGGGGCGACGACGTCGACCCCGGAACCATCCACAAAGGACAGTCGTAGCACGTGCACCTGCCGTTGGGCGGTGCCGCGGGGCAGCTTGCGCTCGGCGAGCGCGGCACCGGAGACGTGCTCGCGCGGCACCTCGGTCACGGTGGTGATCTCCTCGGTCTCCACCGGGTGGCCCGGCAGGTGCAGCGGACCGGTGAACATGTCCCGGGCGCTCTTGGCGATGCCGGTGACCCGGTCGAACAGGCTCTTCTCCGGCTCGGGCTCGGCCTGCCGCTCGGGGACCGCGACGCAGGCCAGGCGGTGCGGGGTGAGCACCAGCCACGACTGCGCGGAGGTGACGCGGCAGCCGCGGGTCGCGATGCTGTCCGGTTGGGAACCCCACAGCACGACCGCGGGCGCGTCCGGGCCGCCGTCCTCTGGTCCGGCGCCGCCGGTCGCCGCGTTGGCGACGGCGAACACCGCGTTGCCCAACCCTCCCGCGACCTTTCCCAAGCCGCCGCGCTCGGGCCGGCCCCACCAGTCCAGGCCCGCCACGTCGTAGCGGATCGCCGTGGGGGTGAGGCCCGCGCACAGCAGAACGGGCTCGTCGGGTCGGGCCCAGTTCTCCCGGATCGCCAGGACGCCGTCGAGCTTCACCAGGTGAACCCGCGTTCCTGCGTCTCCCGCCGTTCTTCCTCGGACGGCTTGTTCTGCGCCGCGTCGTGGGCGGCCTGGGTGCCGAACTTGATGCCGCCGTCGACCGCGGTGTCCACGCCGGCGCTGAACAGCGCACCGCCCACCCGCGCCTGCCCGCCGAGCATCCCGGACAGCACGGTCTGGCTGATGTTGCCGGCCAGCGCGCCCTCGCCGGTGACGCCCTGCATGAACCGGTTGCCGGTGGTGGACGCGAGCGTGGTGCCGTCGGCGCGGGTGACGATGTTGACCAGCGGGTTGGCACCCAGGTGGCGGCCGGCGAACTGCTGGGCCATGTTGCCGCCGCGCAGGGTGTTCATGCGCTGGATGACCTGGCGCAGCGGCCCGCGCAGCCGCACCAGCAGCTTCTCGATCTGCTGCACGATCTTGAACAGCTCCATCTGGAGCTTGGACACCCGCATGGTGATCCGCATCCCGGTGCTGCCGACCTGGACCGTCGTGGTCGCGCCGGCCGCGGCGACCGAGCCGCCCGCGGTGATCCACGACGCCGCCAGCGCCGCCAGCCACTGCACGATCAGGCCGATGATCAGCTCGGTGAGGACCTGGACGACGAACTCGACGAACATGTCGAACAGTTCGGCGATGGTGTCGAGGATCTGCTTGAGCCCCCGGACGTCCTCGGCCAGCGCCGTGACGCCCGCGCTGAACTCGGTGATCTGGTTGCGGAACGCGTCACCGGCGGCGCCCGACCACATCGCCGTCGTCGCCTCGGCGCGCTTGGTCTCGGCCTCGGCCACCTCGTCCAGCCAGGTCGCGACCTGCTCCCAGCCCTTGCCGGTGGCCCGCATCTGCTCCGGGTCGCCGATCGCCCACTCGGCGATCTCGATCAGCGGGCTGAGCACGATCGACACCAGGAAACCCAGGCCGTTGTCCAGCAACGCCTGACCGGGGCTGGCGATGGTCTGCAACAACTCCAGGCGACCGGAGATCGTCGCCGCGGCCATCTCCGGCGGGCTCGTGGCGTCGGCGAGGTCCTGCATCGCGCCGACCGCGGAGCTGCCGCGCCCGGCGGCCTGCTCGAACCAGTTCTTCTGGTTGCCGCCGTTGAGGTCGGCGAAGGTGCCCGGCCCGTCGTTCACCGGCCACCGCCCAAGCCGTTGCCGATCTGCCCCAAGCCCTGCGCGATGCCGTCCTCGACACCCCGGTAGACCTCGAAGCTCTGCCGCAACTGGTCACCGGTCTGCTGGAGGAACTGCTGCGCGTCGGTGGCCAGCTGTTGGCACTCCTGGAGACTGGAGAAGTAGCCGCTGCTCAGGCCCACGGCGTCGCCGATGGGCCCGAAGCACTGGTCGTCCACGCGAGCCTGTTCCAGCAGGCCCGCCAACTGGCCGAACTTGTCCGCCAGGCTCTCACTCCCGGCCGCGAAGGCGGTCAACGCCTCCGGCATGACCTGGAACGTCATCCCCGCCCCCTCAGCGCAGGTAGGTGCTCGGTGGTTCGTCCTCGTCTTGGACCGGCGGACGCGGCGGGCGGTTCCGCTGAACCGGGTCCGGCAGCACCGGACCGGAGGGCGGTGCGCCCGGCGGCGGGGGCGCCGACGGCATGATCGGCTGCACCCCGGACGCCGCAAGGCCCGCCTTGAACTCCGGCAACCGGTCGCCCAGGATCGGCGCCACCGCCGCGTCGAGCTGCTGGGCGGCGTTCTGCGTGGCCATCCGGATGGCATCCAGGATGTCCTGCTGGAGCGCCACGTGCGTGCGGCTCATCGCGGCCGGCGACAACTGCAACCCGAGCACCGCGCCCGACGACGCCGCCGTGACCGTGACCGCGCCGTCCCGGCTGCGCCCCACCCCACGGATGTCCTTCATCACCTCCTGGAGCTGACCTGCCTTGGCGGCCTGCTCCTGGAAGGAACGCATCATCGCCTGCACTCGCTGCTGAGGATCCGTCACGATGCCCTCGGTTCGACGTCCACTACGGTCGGCGACCAAGA
The DNA here is from genome assembly GCA_050954585.1 of Actinosynnema sp. CA-248983. Lineage (GTDB taxonomy): Bacteria > Actinomycetota > Actinomycetes > Mycobacteriales > Pseudonocardiaceae > Actinosynnema. Next base: position 2,345,650 of record CP191863.1, read on the forward strand.
GGCTACGGCAAGGCTCGTCGTGCCGTGCGGACAACGGGTCGATTCCGGTGGCCCACCATATGAACAGCCCCACGGGTCGAGTGCGCCCGCGGTTGCATTGCGCTGCGGACGGCGGCGAAGGGGCGGGGATGTGGGAGACCACGAGCCGGGACGTGATCCCGCTGCGCACCGCGATCCGGGCGTGGTTCCTGATCTCGTTGCAGACCTTCGGAGGGCCGGCCGGGCAGATCGCGGTCATGCAGCGCACGCTGGTCGAGGAGAAGCGGTGGATCGGGCAGCAGCGGTTCCTGCACGCCTTGAACTACTGCATGCTGCTGCCCGGCCCCGAGGCCCAGCAGTTGGCGATCTACGTCGGGTGGCTGCTCAACGGGCGTCGCGGCGGGCTGATCGCGGGCACGCTGTTCGTGCTGCCCGGCATGGTGGCGCTGCTCGCGCTGTCGGCGGTCTACGTCGGGTTCGGGGACACGGCCGCGCTGGCGGCGGTGTTCGCCGGGCTCGCGCCGGCGGTGGTGGCGATCGTGGCGCAGGCCGTGGTGCGGGTGGGCAAGCGGGTCCTGCACCACCCGGCTGTGGTGGCGGTCGCGGTGGCGGCGTTCGTGGCGTTGGCGGTGTTCGCCGTCCCGTTCCCGGTTGTCATCGCCGCCGCTGCGGTGGTCGGGTGGCTGCTGGGCCGGTTCATGCCAGGCGCGGTCGCCCCTGATCATGGTGGTGCAGTTCGTGGCGTTCCTGGGCGCCTACAGCCACCCCGGTGCGCTCGACCCGTGGGTGGCGGGCGTCGTCGGGGCGCTGCTGACCACGTGGGTGACCTTCGTGCCCTGCTTCCTGTTCATCCTGCTCGGCGCGCCGTACGTGGAACGCCTGCGCCACAACCGGACCATCGCCACCGCGCTGACCGGCATCACCGCCGCAGTGGTCGGCGTCATCGCCAACCTCGCCCTCTACTTCGCCGTCCACACCCTCTTCGCCCGCAGTCGGACCCACGACGTCGGGCCGGCGACGGTCGCGTTGCCGGAACTCGCCAGCTTCCGCCCGGTGGCCGCGGTGCTCACCGTGATCGCGTTCGCGCTGCGCTGGCCCATGCTGCGGGTTCTCGCGGTGTGCGCGGGCCTGGGCGTGGTCGGGGGCCTTGTCGGACTGCCCACCGGTTGAGCCACCGGGTTGGCCGTCGCCCCGGCATCGGTCCTGGTCACCGGTTGTCGTGGAGGCCGCGATGGCGGGCGTGATCGGCGGCGTTACGCTCCGTGCGATCGGGGACGCCGATGTGAGAGGTGTTCGGCATGGCCGAGCGGTCGGAGGGTGTGCCGGACGAGATCGACCTCACCCGGCCCAGTGCCGCGCGGGTCTACGACTACTACCTGGGTGGTGCGCACAACTTCGCCGTCGACCGGGAGATGGCCGAGCGGGCGGTGGCGATGTGGCCGGACTTGCCGTTGATCATGCAGGCCAACCGGGCGTTCCTGCGGCGGGCGGTGCGCTTCTGCGTGGCGGCGGGTGTGCGGCAGTTCCTCGACCTGGGGTCGGGCATCCCCACGGTCGGCAACGTGCACGAGGTGGCTCGCGATGCTGCTCCGGACGCCCGTGTGGTCTACGTCGACGTGGACCCGGTGGCGGTGACGCACAGCCGGATGATCCTCGGCGACGACCCGCTGACCAGGGTCGTCCAGGCCGACCTGCGCCGCCCGGACCTGCTGCTGGACCGGCCCGAGGTGCGGTCGCTGCTGGACTTCGACCAGCCGGTGGCCGTGATGATGGTGGCGGTGCTGCACTTCGTGCCCGATGCCGACGAGCCGGCGAAGATCGTCGCCGGGTACCGGGACGTCATGGCGCCAGGCAGCTTCCTGGTGCTCTCGCACGCCACCCACGAGGGGCGTCCGGACAAGGCCGACGAGCACCGGGAGCTGTACCGGCGCACGGCCACCCCGATGACGATGCGCTCCAAGGCCGAGGTGGCGGGTCTGCTCGACGGTTTGGACGTGGTCGATCCCGGTGTGGTGTACCTGCCGCTGTGGCGGCCGGAGTCGCTGGACGAGGTCGACGAGCACCCGGAGCGGTTCACCGGCCTGGCGGCGGTGGCCCGCAGGCGGTGACGCGCCGCCGGGCCGGGTCGGCGGCACGTCGCGCGCTCGTCAGGGCCGCGGGCGGACCGACCTGGGGGTCGTGGTCGGTCGGACGGGTGGCGAACTCGCTGTTGGCGTGGACGCCGTCGAACTCGTAGCCAGCAGAAGTCTTCCTCGACTTCTCGCCGAGCCCGAACGCCGAATCACGGTCGGACACCCGACATCACACTCCCGCCTGAACCGTCACCTCTGCCTGAGCCGAGCGCGCGTGTCCGTCAGCCCGAATCATGGCGACCAGCAGTCGGGATCGGGCGGCACCAATACGGAGTCGCTTGCGAAGGGTGTCCGCGGAGACCGGCCGGCGATGGGTTTTCCAATGGCGCGCGTCCTCTTCTCGGGCCCGCTCAAGAAGGTGATCGTCGATCTTCCTGGTGGCCGGCAGCCGGGGCTTGTCCGCTGGATTGTTGTCGGGCTTCACATCGACTTCGGCGGATCCCGACGGTGCCAATGCGACGACGGTCGGTACATCAGCGGACGGTTCCTGCGCCAGTTCGACGTTCTGTGTCGCTCCAGCCGTCTGACTGGCGAGGGACAGTGCCCTCAAGAGATCCGGGCCGACTTCAGCCCATCCGATCAGCAGCAGTGGACCGACGGCATCGAACGCCGCCTTACCGTATTCACCCGCGACGATCGGGTCGGCCACGTTCAAGGCCAGGGTCACGACGCTGGCGAAGACGAGCAGCCGACGGGCAGGCCGCAATGTGGCCGGAGAAGCGCCGGCGAGCGCCAAGTGTCGGCGGCCGATGAGGAGTCCGAGGATGGAGAGATCAACCGCAGGCGCCACCAGGGGAGCAACCCAGACCGGCACCCCGAGCCGGAGCGCGAGGCGGGGCGGTGCGCAAGGGTTCGAGGGCCTTCCGGAACCCGTGAACCGGGCTTTGTGACACGTGTCGTGACGCGGAACCCGGTCTAGCCTCCGCTTCATGACCCGGTCGACGGCCACCCCGAGGGAGCGCGGCAGCATTGACGCGCTGCCCAGCGGTGCCCTGCGCGTGCGGGTCTACGCCGGCATCGACCCCATCACCCGGAAGCGTCATGACCTGACCGAGGTCGTTCCCGCCGGGCCCGACGCCGAGGCCAAGGCGCGGGAGGTCCGAGACCGGTTCGTGCGCCAGATCGACGAGCGCTCGCACCCGCGGACCAAGGCGACCGTAGGGTTCATCGTCGAGGACCACATCAAGCGCGTGCGGGTCGAACGCACGACCCGCGAAGGCTACGAGGGCAACGCCCGCAAGCACGTCTACCCGATCATCGGCCACTTCAAGGCTGATGCGCTCGATATCGACACCCTCGACTCCTACTACGCCGAATTGGAGCGCTGCAGGTGAAGCGGATGCATGACGGTTCCCCAGAGGCCGCGGATCACGAGATTCCCGGTATTGGCCACGATCCGCAGCGGTTGGCCGAGTACTTCGCTGGCCAACGTGGGAACCTCACCCACGTCGACACCCAGAAGCAGGGCGTGCGGGTAGGGTACGACCGCCAACGAGGCGTGCTCATTATGCAAACTCGTACATGATCCACGGTTACCGATTCAGTTTCCACGACTTCATGCACAGCGGGAGGTACGCGCCGCAATGATCACCAGCGTGCGGGTTGCGCGGGTCGAGGACGGGATATTGGTGCGGTTTCGAGCGCCGCAGGACGTTCTTGTCCGGGAGGTTGTGCAGTACTTCCACAACATGCGTGAAAGTGACGAGTCTTTGCGGGTTCTGGTGGGCTGCGACCGCGCGGGTGCCGCGGCGATCATCGGCAAGGTTCACAGGGATGGGGACGTGGTGTTCACGCTCGACGAGCTGCACGTCGTCCACAGTGCACTGGTGGGCATCGCGCGCCAGTTCACATCGGAAGAGTCGTTCCACATCCGAATCGGCTTCTACCGGGAGAACGCCCTCGATCTCGCACATGGCCTGCTCACTTCGCTACAGCGCGTGAACTGACGCGCCGACCACCGGATGATCTCCCGGGCGGCGTGGAACCCGGATTGAAACCCGCCAACTGGTGACGCTCTCGGCTCATAGCATGAAGACTCGCTGCGGTCGGCGCACCGCAGTCACGCGGCAACCGGAGGTATGGAACGCTCTGGGTTGGTTGGAGGCTCTGATACCTGGAAGGGTGAGGAGCTATGGCACCACTGAGGAAGTACTCGTTTGAGCTGCTGGAACGTGCCGTTCGCATGGTCTTCGAGTTGCGTGACCAGGGCGAGCGAACGGGCGTGATCGCTCGGGTCGCGGATCAGCTCGGGGTGCATCGGGAGGCGTTGCGGACGTGGGTCCGGCAGGCCGAGGCCGATGGCGGGAAACGGCCCGGAACGTCGACGGGTGATGCCCAGCGCATAGCCGAGCTCGAACGAGAGAATCATGAGCTGCGGTGGGCGAACGAGATCTTGAAGGCGGCGTCAGCGTATTTCGCCCGGGAACCTGACCCCAAACCGCCGCGCTAGTCGAGTTCATCGACGCCCATCGTGCACAGTTCGGTGTGGAGCCCGTCGGTGCCGTGCTGGAGGTGTCACCGTCCACGTATTGGGCGGTCAAGAAGCGGGAGTCGAGTCCGCCGGCTCGTGCGGTCCGGGACGAATGGCTGAAAAAGGAGATCCTGCGGGTGTGGCACGGGCCGGGGCGTGGCCTGTACGGGGCACGGAAGGTGTGGGGGCAGCTGAACCGGGAGGGCGTCGGCGTGGCGCGGTGCACGGTCCAACGGCTGATGCGCGAGCTGGGGTGTCAGCGGGGTGACCGCGTCCCGCAAGCGGCCCCGCACCACCCTGCCCGGACGCGATCATCCCGGTAACCTGCTGGAACGTGACTTCACCGCGGACGCGCCGAACCTGCGGTGGGTCGCCGGCATCACCTACGTCGCCACCGCGGCTGGCTGGGTGTACATCGCGTTCGTCCAGGACCTGTTCTCCCGCCGCATCGTCGGCTGGCGGGTCGCCGACCACCTGGCGCCGACCTCGCGCTCGACGCCCTGGAAATGGCGGTCTGGGCACGCGGAGGCGGTGTCGACGGACTTGTCCACCATTCCGAAAGAGGTGTTCAATACACGTCTATCCGCTATGCGGAACGGCTTGACCAGATCGGCGCGGCGCGCTCCGTCGGCAGCAAGGACGACTCCTGCGACAATGCCGCCGCCGAGTCGCTCATCAGTCTCTACAAGAAGGTACTCATTGACTTCCACGGAGACTGGAAGAATGCGACGGACGTGACGGTGGCCACGATGGAATGGGTTGCCTGGTATACACGGAAAGGCTACATTCCTTCTGTGGGAACATTCCTCCGGCCGAGCACGAGGAGACGTTCCACCGGACGGCCACCGACACCGGCGCAGCGGTCTGAAGCCAACTGATCCGGCCTCCAACTTCGCCGGGGCGGTCCATGTTTCCGGTGTCTGCCCTGTACAGCACCGATCGCCGGCCGTGATTCACCCGATCGTGGTGGTGTCGCGAGCGCGTGTGGCGGCTGCGGGCTGAAAATCCTGCGATAAGGATTGGAAAACCACCGCACCTAGTGTTGGCCCGGTCTGATTCCGGCTGTGCACCTGGCGTTGGCGGCCCACTTTCGGGTGCAGGGGGCGCTCAGCGGTGAGTCCGCGGTGCTGACCGGCTATGTGCCGCAGGTCGGAGGCGCGCCGCTCGGGCGGCGAGTGGTATTGGCGGAGCAGAGTTGGGAGGAGTTGGCGGGCGCTGCGGTCGTGGAGCGCGGCGGTGGGGACCTGCACGTGTTCGACCACGGACCGTTGCCCGCGCCCGACCTGTCCGGTGACGTGGCGTTGTGGGTCTGCCTGGGGGACCGGCTCCGAATCGATTACCGGGTCGACACCTACCAGCGAGCCCAGATCGAGAGGATGGCCGGTTACTACCTCAACGCGTTGCGCGCGGCAGTCGAAGCGCCGTCGGAGGTTCACGACGTCCGGTCCCTGCTGACCCCCGAGGAGCTGCGGTTCCAGGTCGAGGGGCTGGCCGGGCCGGTGGTCGACCTGCCGTGGCGGGGCTTCGCGGAGTTGCTCGAGGCGCAGGTCCGGCGGGTGCCCGACGACGTGGCGGTGGTCTGCGGCGCCCGGCGGTGGACCTACGACCAGCTCAACCGGCGGGCCAACGGGATCGCGCACGCGCTGCTCGACCGCGGCCTGTGGGCCGGAGACGTCGTCGCCGTGGTGCTGGAGCGCGACCTGGAGTGGGCCGCCTGCGTGGTGGCGTTGCTGAAGACCGGCCTGGTCTACCTGCCGGTCGAGCCCGGGTTCCCCGCCGATCGGGTGGGGTTCATGACGTCCCGGGCCGGCGCGGCCCTGGTGATCACCGAGCCCCGGCACGCGTCGGTGGTCGGGGCGGAAGCCCCGGTGGCGTTCGTCGGGGAGCCCGACGCGGATGCCGCCGACCCCGGCGGCGTGGTGGGGCCGGACCAGGCCGCCTACGTGTACTTCACCTCCGGCTCCACCGGTGAGCCCAAGGGCGCGGTCTGTGAGCACGCGGGCATGGTGAACCACCTGTTCGCCAAGGTCGAGGACCTGGGGGTGCGCGCGGGCGACACGGTGGCGCAGGTCGCCTCCCAGTGCTTCGACATCTCGCTGTGGCAGTTGGTGTCCGCGTGGCTCGTCGGCGGGCGGACGCTGATCGTCGAGCAGCCGGTTGTGCTCGACGTCGACCGGTTCGCCGAGTTGGTCGGCGCGGAGGTGGACATCCTGCAGGTGGTGCCCTCGTACCTCGAACTGCTGCTGCACAGGGGAAGCGCCCTGGACCGGCCCCGGTGCGTGAGCGTCACCGGCGAGCCGCTCAAGGCGGGGCTGGCGCACCGGTGGTTCGCCGCCTACTCGGACAAGGCCCTGGTCAACGCCTACGGCCTGACCGAGACCTCCGACGACACCAACCACGAGGTCATGCACGCGCCGCCGGACGGTCCGGTGTCGCTGGGGCGGCCCGTGCGCAACGCCCGGATCGCCGTGGTGGACCGGCACCTCAACCGTGTGCCGTTCGGCGCGCCCGGCGAGATCGTGTTCTCCGGCGTGTGCGTCGGGCGCGGCTACATCAACGACCCGGAGCGCACCCGGCAGAGCTTCCTACCCGATCCGGAGCACCCGGGCGCGCGGCTGTACCGCTCGGGCGACTTCGGCCGCTGGTCCGCCGACGGGCGGCTGGAGTTCCTGGGCCGCCGTGACGCGCAGAGCAAGGTCCGGGGTTTCCGCGTGGAGCTGGGTGAGGTCGAGAACCACCTGTTGCGGGTGCCCGGCGTGCGGGACGCGGCCGTCGTCGTGGTGGACCAGACCCTCGTCGCCTTCCACACCGGTGACGCCGTCGACGTCCGCGCCGCGCTGGAAGGGACGCTGCCCGACTACATGGTCCCCTCCCGGGCGCACCGGGTGGACGCGCTCCCGTTGACCCACAACGGGAAAGTCGACCGGCGCGTGCTCGTCGAGGCGGCGGGCCGGGTGGTGACGGCGTCCGCCGCGCCGACCACGCCGACGGAGCGGTGGATCACCGGGGCGTGGGCCGAGGTGCTGGGCGTTCCGGTCGAGTCGGTCGGGCGCGACGACGACTTCTTCGCCCGCGGCACGTCATTGTCGGCGGTGCGGTTGGTGCTCAAGCTGGACCGGGTGGTGACGCACGAGGACGTCGCGACCCACCCGGTGCTCGCCGACCTCGCCGCCCTGGTGGACGCGCGGAGGAACTCGTGACGGCGGAAGTGGTTGTGCGCCAGGGCGAACCGCCGTTGTTGCGGGCCGACGGCACGGCCGAGTGGCTCGTCGGGCACGAGGACGCGGTGCGGGCCGCCGTCGCCGAGCACGGCGCGGTGCTGGTGCGGGGCCTGCGGTTGCGCGACCTCGAGGACGTGCGCCGGGCCGGTGCGACGCTGGTCGAGCGGCCCGTGCGGGAACGGCAGGGCTTCGCGGCCCGCGAGTGGCTCGGCGACGGGCTGCACTCCTCGGCACTGTGGCCCGCCACCGAAGTGATGTGCATGCACCACGAACTGAGCTACCTGGCCGCGCCGCCGCGCACGCTGCTCATGGCGTGCCTGGCGCCGCCGGGGGCCGGTGGCGGCACGGGCGTCGCGGACGCGGCCGAGGTGCTCGACGCCCTGCCCGACGACCTCGTCGCCCGCTTCACGGAGCACGGGTGGCTGCTGGAACGCAACTACCAGCCCGAGTTCGGCCTGTCCTGGCGCGAGGCGTTCGGCACCGACGACCGCGAGGCCCACGCACCGTCGGGTGATCGAGCGTGAAGGTGTCGGGTTTCCACGTGTACAGCGCGCACCACCCGGCAGGCTGATGCTGCGCGTGAGCACCCTGTTGTCCGGGCCGAGCGCGAAGTCGGCCGTGTCGCCGCTGCCGGTGTGGCCGTAGCGCACGACGGTCGCGGTGTCACCCGCGGCAGCCGTGCGGCGCACGATGCGATCGGTAGCGTCGCGAACGTAGGAGACGTCCGCAGGATCGGCGCCGGTGGTGCGTGCGGCGATGTTGCGGTCCGCCCCGTCCCACGACAGGCGGGTCGTCGCACCGCCGACGGTGTACTGCGTGGTGTTGCCATTGCCGTCGTACCGGACGCTGGTCACCGCGGTCGCGCCCACGGTGGACAACAGCCGGTCGGCCGCGTCGTAGCAGTAGCCGGTCTCGGAGACACCCGAGGACGTCTCGTCGAGCAGCCGGACCCGGTTGGTGTTCAGGCCCGCGTTCGCCTGCGTCCCGGCAGGGCATGCCGACGGCGCGGTGGAGGTGAAGTCGTAGGTGCAGCGGTGTCCCGCCACCCACGCCTCGGTCAACCGGCCCGCCGCGTCGTAGACCTAGTTCGGCGCGCCCGGACGAGCATCGACCCACCCAGTGACTCGTCGAGATCGTGCCCGCTCGCGTGCGGCCGACAGCCGAGTTGATCTCGACACCGTCGCTGGTTTTCCAGTTCTGGGCCACCACTTTGCCCACAGCGTCCCTGCCGATGGAAGCCAAGGAGCTGCCGCCCGCGTACGCGACGGTGGCCAACTCGGGTGTATCCGGTGATCGGTGTTTCCGGCGTTGTTGATCAGTAGGTCTCGGCTCCCGGCCAGCGGTCACCGAAGGTGGTGGAGAAGGCGTTGATCACGGGCTTCCACCGCATCGTCCACCTGGCGCGGCCTGTCCCGGTCGGGTCCAGGCTGCGGGTCACAAGGTACAGACACCTCATCGCCGCCTGCTCGGTCGGGAAGTGGCCGCGGGCGCGTACCGCCCGACGGTATCGGGCGTTGAGCGATTCGATCGCGTTGGTGGAGCAGATCATCCTTCGGATCTCGACGTCGTAGTCGAGGAAGGGCACGAACTCGTCCCAAGCGTTACGCCACAACCGGATCATCGCCGCGTACTTCCCGCCCCATTTCTCCTCCAGCTCGTCCAACGCGGCGAGCGCGGCGTCGGGATTGGGTGCGGTGTAGATCGGTTTGATGTCCCGCTTCACCGCGTCCCAGTTCTGGCGGGACACCAGCCGGAAGGTGTTCCGGACCAAATGCACGACGCAGGTCTGGACACCGGCTTGTGGCCAGACGTTGGCGACGACCTCGGGGAGTCCTTTGAGGCCGTCGCAGACGAGGAAGAACACGTCCCGGATGCCGCGGTTCTTCAGGTCGACCAGCACGGCCGCGTCCAGCGCAACAGAAGAACCGCGCCACCACTTCGACTTCATCAAGTACAGAACGGTAGCGAGGCATCCACCACGGCCTCTGACCGCTGGCGAACACCTCGCTACCGGCGATGCGGGGCGACAAGGCCGGCTTGTCCACCCGCATCAGACAACCAAACTCAATTGCCCCGGCCCCGCGTCTCGGCGAAACGGAAGGAAATCCACTCGAGTGACCCGTCGCGCCCTGCCAGAATCGGACTCAGGGTCACCCCCTGCATGGGCGGTTCGATCTGCTTCAGCCAAGGCCCGACTCGCTCAAGACTTCTTGCGATCACCACAAGAGCATTTTCCTTGTTGCGCTGGAGAACGCTCAGCCGAGCCGGGATATCAATCCCTCTGAAATCCAACTCGACAAACAACTCGGAAGCGTCGCCTGATCCCGGTTCAGGCGTGTCTTCCTGGAACAACCGTCAACCGTGCAGTCGATGTTCGCCGAGTTCTTCCGAGACTCGCGCGATGGCGTCCACGAAATTGCGCCCCGCCATCTGCGGCGGCACCAATGCCAAGAGTCCATCACCCAGGTATTCCGTACCGATCAGAGAAACCTGATCGGACTCGACGACCCGCTCACCCTCGGCGGACTCCTCGATGACCCGGCGTGCCGGCGGTCCGGTCTTCAATTTCTTGGCCACTTTGTCGAGCGCCTCGAAAGCCTTCGACTCGATGTATTCGCCGACCTCGGTCAGGTCGCGCGAATTAATGATCTCATCCGGGACGACCAGTTCCACCATGGCAGTCCCGTCCAGCACGGCCACCTTACCTTCGAAGTCCGAAAAGAAGGGGGTCACGACCGCGACCAGAACACTGTCCGCCTTCGTTCCCGCAAGCCAGGCGGCTTCGTCGATGCTGGCGTTCACCTTAATCGCGATCTGCTCCATGAGCGGCTGCCAGTATAGACCTCCGGGCTTACTGGAGCGGGATGGTCCAACCCACCACGGTATCAGAGATGGATTGTAGGAGCTTGGCCACTGCACCAGGATCACTTTGCTCTCCTACCGGCAGCTTTTCCGCTGCCCTGGCGGGCAGTGGCCGTAGATGCGCTTGTACTGCATGACCCTGGCATGCTCCCAGTTTCTCGCCGGAATCCTTCCGCCGAACGGCCCGGCCATGTGTCGAACAGTGCAGTCCGACCCCATCATAGCCTTACATCTCTTGAGCTGCTGGCGCGGGCGGGCATTTTAGGGCTTCCTGGCTGTGATCCCGTACTTGTAGATTCTTCCCTTCGAGTCCTCGATTCTGTAGCCGTAATAGGCCCCCTGGTAGCGGTTCGAGTTCTTGTGAGGCTTGGGTGCGGTGGCTGCCTGCGTTGCCGCGTGGGTGGCGGCAACCATCACCGCGAGGCCGACCAGCGCGCCGGCGAACATTCCTACCGGCCCGAACGGCGTGCCGATTGCCGCTCCAGCGGCGCACGACGGGCATCGTCCGTCGAGGTCCGTCTGGTTGATCGGGTCAGCGTCAGCGTAGTCGTTGGCGCTGCCGCCTTCGATCGGGTCGACGGACAGGAAGCGGCCGAGCAGCGGGCTGTAGGGCCGTGCTCCCATTTGGACGATGGCGAGCACGCCGGCGTGCTCGTAAGGGCGCTGGTGCTGCCCGAGCCAACCGTGGTCCATCTGGCCTGGCATGTTGTCGGGGACGTTGTCGGGATCGACCGTGCCGTCGGCCTGGAGCGGCTCCCCGTGTGGCGTGAACGTCCGCAGGGTGCCGACCTGCTTGCCGTCGGCACCGGTGGTCAGCCCGAGGTCGCCGCAGACGGTGGGGTGGTCGAGCGTGCTGTCACTGGCCTGTGGTTTCCACGTGTACAGCGCACCGCCGGGCAGGCTGATGCTGCGTGACACGACCCTGTTGTCCGCGTCGAGGGCCAGGTCGGCGGTGTCGCCGCTGCCGGTGTGGCCGTAGCGCACGTCGGTCGCGGTGTCGCCTTGGGCGGCGGTCCTGCGGATGATCCGGTCGGTGGCGTCGCGAATGTAGGACACGTCGGCCGGCGTGGTTCCGGTGGTACGGACAGCGATGTTGCGGTCCGCGCCGTCCCACGACAGATACGTGGTCGCACCGCCGGTGGTGTACTGAGTGGTGTTGCCGTTGCTGTCGTACTGCACGTTGGTCACCGCGGTCGTTCCCGTGGTGGCCAGCAGTCGGTCGGCGGCGTCGTAGCAGTAGCCGGTCTCCGCTCCAGGTCATGGTCTGGGTGCGGCCTTGGTCGTGCCAGGCGTGCAGGTCGATCTCGTCCCAGGTGAGCGGGTTGTCGGCGTAGAGGCGGTTGGAGCGTTCCGGGTCACACGCGCGACGGAGTCCACGGCTGGCCGGACCACGCCCCCTACGACCGGATCATCGCCACCTGCTCCGTACCCCGCATCCCGTGGACGTGGGCCGAGCAGGCCGCGCCCGGCGCGTTCCTGCTCGCCGACCTCAAGGTCGGCTCCGGCGCAGGCAACCTCGTCCTGCTCCAACGCCACCCCGACCGGTTGGAAGGGCGGTTCACCGGCCGCTGGGCCGGGTTCATGCCCATGCGCCACGCCACCACCACGGGCATTCCGACCCCGTCGGCGCGGGCCGAGCTGCAACGCGAACACACCACCACCGCGCCCGCCGAACCCTGGAACACCCACCGCGAACTCTGGCTGCTGGCCAGCCTGACCCTGCCCCCGGACCTGCGCCGCGGCTACACCCTCGACCCCACCACCCGCACCCCCAACGCCGCGACCCTCACGGCCAGCGACGGCTCCTGGTGCCACATCACCCTCGGAGACAGCCCCAGACAGGTCCAGGAAGGCGGCCCGACTCCACTGTGGACGCACGTGGACAACGCCTGGCGCGCCTGGAGCGACAACGGACAACCCGGTTGGGAACGCTTCGGCCTCACCGTCACCTCCGACACCCACGCGCTCTGACTCGACCACCCCGACAATCCGCTCCCAGCGCTGCTCAGCCGCACCGGCCACAACACGCCCGAGTGACCAGTACCGGCGTCTCCTCATGCGCCAGGCACTGTTGTGCGCGCACTGCGCACCGTACGTCCTGTGCCTACGCCTAACATAACGGCGTGACTACTCAACAGGCGTCCTCGCCTCCCTGGATCTGCATCGAGGGCGAACTCCGCAAGCGCGGGCTGACCATCAGGGATCTCATGCGCGACATCGACGCGATCCGCAGCGCCCTGGCCGGCTGGCACGACGGTCGGTCGATGACTGTGGGCACCGCGCGGTCGATCGCCGCACTGTTCAAGGTTCCCGTCCTCGAAGTCCTGGTCGGCACTGGCGTCCTCGCCCCGCAGGAGGCTCGACTCCGACCCGCTGTGGAGCTGGATCCGACCACCATCGCCGATGAGGAGTTGCTCCTTGAACTCGGCGAGCGTCTCCGAGATCGCCCCTGGTTGTCGTCTTTGGTGCCCACGCCGGTGCCGTCGCAGGGCTGCGGTGACGGCGTCCCTGGTCGACTTGACGTGGAATCGAACCTGTGTTCGAGTGGAATCGGCGGTTCGCCCCGGCCGCCGCGGACGCCCGACGACGGCGCGCTCGACGCTGACGGTGGAAGGGGAACGGTCGTGGACTGGCGGGAACGGCGTGAGTACGAGGACATGGTCGACCGGTTCCGTCGTGTGGTCGGGTCGCTGCCGTACTGGACGGTGCAGGAGCACGACGGACAGCCCGTGCTGGTCGACGTCGAGGGTGACGAGGTCCTGCTGCGGTTGAACAGCCAGTGGAACCCGAACGTGGCGGTGTTCTTCGCGGCGTTCGACCGATACCGGCTACTGGAACTGGTCGCGCTGCTGGGGATCGTGCCCGAGGGGCGGGCGCAGCGGGCCGCCGCCGACCTGCTCCGCGCCGTGACCAAGGACCTCCCAGCCGGCCGCTGAGGTCGACTCCGCTGGGCGCGGTGTCGACCCTTTGAGTTGGGTGCGGGTCCGGGAGGCGTCAGGTGCCCGGTCGGAGGTGGGGCTCCAGGGCGTCGGCGATCGTGGACGCGGTGACCCAGCCGTCGGACTCGCGTGCGGTCGGCGGCAGGTCGACGACCGCCGCGACGGCCAGGTCGAGGTCACGCCCTGACGAAGCGGGTCTCCGGCCACGACGACAAGGCAGGCGATCGTCATGTCCACCACCGAACTGCACGCACAAGCCGGCGTCTGGGAACACGGCAAGACGCGTTTCGCCGTGCTCTACCTCGAAGGCGAGGCCCCTTGCCGCGCCGGTGGTGAGGACATGCGAGCGGACGCGCTGTTCCGGACTGGGCTGCTGCGCGGCCTCACCCTGACCACAGATCTGGATCACCTGTCCCTGCTGCCCACTCGGGGTTGGCGGGCGGGCATCGACGGGGTCGGCGCGGTAACGCTGGTCGCCGACTCCCGGCCGGCGTTCTCGTGGTCGTCGGTCTGGCGCACTCGTCGACCGCGTACGGCTGGTGGACGTCGACATCTCCGGCGGAGCCTTGACTCGACTGGCGCAATGCCTCGTACAGACGACGTCGTGCCACCGTAGATCCGGCGTGCCCAGTCGACAGCACGCCGATGGCGACTACCGCGGCCCACGTGACGGGCCCACACCGGTCGGGAGGTAGACCGGCAAGGGTGTGTCACGCCTCGACCAGCGCCTCCTCGGCGACCGTGGACCGACTCCGCCGATGACCTTGCCGAGTCGGTCCGGAGGAGGCGCGCGTCGACCAGTTCCCGCGGCCTGGCGGCGCCGAGGAAGGTCACCGAGTGCACGCCGACGACGATCTCGTGGTCCGGTTCGGTGTCCTCCGGCGGCGGATCGAGCGCCGTGGCCGGACCGGCTGCGGTGAGTGTTTCGATCTCGCCGGCGATGTGGACGACCCGGCCGTGCCTGCTCGGCTGGACGTCGTCACGTGGCACCGGACTGGCGGAGTCTGGATTGATCCGACCACCCGGTTCTCGGCTTCGGCCCGGTGGTCCGACATGGCAGGCCGCCTCTCGCAGTGAGAGATCTTCATGTCCGGGTCTATTGCCTTTTAATGGCGAAAGGGATTTCGGGTGAATTGGTGAACCGGGGGTTTGGCGGCTCCGAATCGACTGTGTCCTGCCCGCGCCGGATCTCGCGCGGGGCGGGTGTCGATGGCGGAAGGATGGAACATGCCAGCACCTCCTCGCACGCGTCGCAGGCGACGTGTGGCGGTAAGCCTGATCGCGGTCGGGAGCACGGTGCTCGCGTCCGGGCTGGTCGGTGGGTCGGGACCGGCCGGGGCGTCCAGTCACCGTGAGGCCCCGTTGATCGCCGGCGACCCGGCGGTGGACAACACCGACGTGTACGCGTTCGTCAGCCCCGATCGGCCGGACACGGTGACCCTGGTGGCGAACTGGTCGCCGTTCCAGGAGCCCCACGGCGGCCCGAACTTCTACCCATGGGCCACCGACGCCCACTACGACATCAACATCGACAACGACGGCGACGCCCGTGCGGATCTGACCTACCGGTGGACGTTCCGCACCGAGGACCTGCGCGGCAAGTCGACGTTCCTGTACAACAACGGCCCCGTCACGTCCCTGGACGACGAGAACCTGCTGTTCCGGCAGACCTACACGCTGGAGTTGCTCGACGGCCGCGGCCAGGACCGCACGCTGATCCGCTCCGGGAAGGTCGCCCCCTCCAACGTCGGCCCGGCGTCGATGCCCGACTACGGGGCGTTGCGGGCTCAGGCGATCGCGGACGTGCCGGGTGGCGGCAGGAGCTACGTCGGGCAGGCCGACGACGCGTTCTTCCTGGACCTGCGGGTGTTCGACCTGCTCTACGGGGCGAACCTGTCCGAGACCGGGCAGGACACGCTGCGCGGCTACAACGTGAACACGATCGCGTTGCAGGTGCCCAGTTCGCAGTTGGCGCTCAAGGGCGACGCCTCCCGCAACCCGGTGATCGGGGTGTGGAGCGACACCGAACGCCGGTCGATGGTGCTCAAGCCGGGCGAGTCCCGGCCGGTCGGCCCGTTCGTGCAGGTCTCCCGGCTGGGCAACCCGCTGGTCAACGAGGTCGTCGTGCCCGCGGGCCTGAAGGACACGTTCAACTCGCTCACCCCGGACCGGGACGCCAAGCTCCCCGAACTGGTCCAACGGGTGACCGACCCCGAGGTGCCCAAGCTCATCCAGGGCATCTACGGCATCGCCGCGCCCCCGACGCCGCGCGAGGACCTGGTGGAGATCTTCCTGACCGGCATCACCACCAAGACCGGCGGGCCGATCAAGGCCGACCTGAACTCGCAGCTGAACAACGCCGACGTCAACCCGAAGAAGTTCACCCCGTCGGAGCAGTTGCGGCTGAACATGGCGGTGCCGCCGGCGGCGAGCCCGAACCGGCTCGGCGTGTTGGCCGGCGACCTGCAAGGTTTCCCCAACGGGCGGCGCCTGACCGACGACGTGGTCGACATCGGCGTGCAGGCCCTGGAGGGCGCGGCGGTGAGCGGGATCGTGCCCGCGCTCGCGGCCGGCGACTCGGTCGACGCCAATGACAAGGCGTTCGGCTCGTCCTTTCCCTATGTCGCGCTGCCGCACAACACGGCGGTGAACTCCTCGGCCAACGCGGTCGGCGTGCCGCCGGTCGGCGGTGGGGCCGGCGGGGGCGGATTCCCGACGGGCCTGCTGCTGCAAGGGCTGCTGGCCGTGGCGCTGATCGGTTCGGGCGGGTGGCTGCTGCGCACCCGTCCACAGTGGATTCCGGCGCGCGTCGCCGGCTGACCCGGCGCCGCGGGGACGGGTTCGGCGTGACGTCCCCGCGGCGTGATGGAGGTGCGATGACCCGGCGACGCGGGGTGCTGGCTCTCACCGCGATGACGGCGGGAGTGGCGCTGCTGGCGACCACCGTGGTCGCGTGGAACCGTCCGCCCGCACCGGCGATCCAGGCCCGGCCCGCCGTGACGGAGGGTGGTGTGCGGCGCACCGTGACCGCGGCCCAGGACCGGCTGCGGCGGGTGCCGCAGGACGCCGGCACGTGGGCGGTGCTGGGTTCGGCGTACGTGGAGTTGGCGCGGATCACCGGCGACCCCGCCTACTACGGCAAGGCGCAGGGAGCGCTGGACACCTCGCTGCGGCACGCGCCGGACGGCAACGGGGCCGCGTTGATCGGGCTCGGCGCGCTGGCCAACGCCCGGCACGACTTCAGCGCGGCCCGCACCTACGCCGAGCAGGCGCGCCAGGTGCTCCCGGACACCGCCGAGGTCTACGGTGTGCTCGCCGACGCCCTCACCCAGCTGGGGCTGGCGGAGGAGGCGACGGCGGCGGTCCAGCGGATGCTCGACCTGGAGCCCGGGGTCGCGTCGTTCACGCGGGCCGCCTACGACTGGGAGCAGCGCGGCCGGGTGGACGCGGCGGAGGAGGCCCTGCGGCGTGCCCTGGACGCGGCGTCGGACCCGGCCGACGTCGTGTTCTGCCGGTACCGGCTGGGCGAACTCGCTTTCGACAACGGCGACCTGGACGGCGCCGCCGAGCACTACGACCTGGGGTTGGTGGTCGACCCGCAGGATGTCACCCTGCGTCAGGGGCAGGCGAAACTGGCCGCGGCCCGGGGCGACCTCGACCGGGCGCTTGCTGCCTACCGCGAGTTGGTGGCACGCGCGCCCTTCCCGCAGTACCTGCACGAGTACGCGCTCGTGCTGCGCGCGGTCGGCCGCGCCGACGAGGCGCGCAGCCAGTTCGAGCTGCTGGCCCAGCAGGACCGACTGCTGACCGCCTCGGGCGCCGGCGACGCGCTGACCGCTTCGGTGGTGGCCGCCGACCGCGCGGACCACGTCACGGCGCTGCGCCTGGCCGAGCAGGAGTGGGACAGGCGGCAGCATCCGCTGGTCGCCGACGCACTGGCCTGGGCGCTGCACCTGAACCGGCGTGACGCCGAGGCGATCGGCTTCGCCGACCGGGCCGTGACGCCCGGATGGCGCAACGCCGCCTTCGCCTACCACCGCGGCATGATCCTCGCGGCGCTGGGACGCTCGGCCGAAGCCGCCGCCTCCCTGGACGAGGCGTTGCGCGTCAACCCGCACTTCTCGGTCGTGGACGCGCCGCTGGCGCGGGCCGCGCGGGAGGGCCTGCGATGAAGGCACCGGCCGCGCTCCTGCTCCTGCTCACCGCGCTGGGATTGTCGGCGGTCGCCTCCCCGGCGGTGGCGGTGGCACACCCGTTGGGCAACTTCACCGTCAACCACCACCACGCCATCACCGCCCGCACCGACGGGATCGAGGTCGCCTCCGTCGTGGACATCGCCGAGATACCCACCGCCCAGGAACGACCGGCCGAAGTGGACGGCTACGCCGAACGTGAGTGCGGACAACTGCGCCGGTCGGTCGCGGTGGAGGTCGATGGACGTGCCGTCGACGTCGACCTGTGGTCGAGCACCGTGGAGTTCCCGGCGGGAGAGGCGGGCCTTGCCACCACGCGACTGTCCTGCCTGCTCCACGCGCCCGTCGAGGTCGATCGAGGCGTGTCGGTCCGGGTCCGGGACGGTTACCGCGCCGACCGCATCGGCTGGCGGGAGATGACCGCGGTGGGCGCGGGCGTCGCGGTGTCCGACTCGTCGGTGCCGATGCGCAGCGTCAGCGACGCCCTGATGTCCTACCCCGACGACCTCCTGGCCGACCCGTTGGACGTGCGGTCCGCGACCTTCCGCGTCGAGCCGGGGGTGACGCAGGAATCGGGCGTCGTCGCGGCGTCGGACCGCGGTTCACTGCTCACCGCCGCGACCCGTGCGTTCACCGACCTTGCCGGACAACGCGACCTCACCGCACTGGTGGGCGTGCTCGCGGTGTTGCTGGCGATCCTGTTGGGCGCCTCGCACGCCGCGTTGCCCGGCCACGGCAAGACCGTCATCGCCGCCTACCTCGCCGGCCGCGACGGCACCGCCCGCGACGCGATGGTGGTGGGCGCCACGGTCACCGCCACCCACACCGCCGGAGTGCTCGTCATCGGCCTGCTGATCAGCACGTCGAGCACGATGCTGGGCGAGTCGGCACTGCGCCTGCTGGGCGTGGCGAGCGGCCTGCTGGTCGCGGCCATCGGAGCGGTGCTCCTGCGGTCGGCCCTGCGCCAACGCCATCCCGCTCTCGTCGGCCACCACCACGGCCAGGGGCACTCCCACGGACACGGGCACGGGCATGGGCACGGGCACCGAGTTGGGCGGGCGGGGCTGGTCGGCATGGGCGTGGCCGGTGGACTGGTGCCCAGCCCGTCAGCGCTGGTGGTGCTGCTCGGCGCGGTCGCGTTGGGGCGGACGTGGTTCGGCGTGCTGCTCGTCCTGGGCTACGGGCTGGGCATGGCCGCCACCCTGACCGCCGTGGGGCTGCTGCTGGTGCGGCTGCGGGACCGACTCGCCGCGGTCGAGCGGCTCCGCGACCGGTTCACCGCCCTGCCCGCCCTCACCGCCGGGCTCGTACTCGTCGTCGGGCTCGGTCTGGCGGCCCGAGCCATCCTCGGATAGTCGGAGAGGAGGCACCTCGATGCGCCGGCTCATCGTGTTGTGCGCTGTACTGGTCGGTTGTTCCGCGGTCGAGCCCGCACCACCCGACCCCGGGCCGGTGTTCGACAACGAAGGCGCCGCCGACGTCTCCTGCCTCCAACACCAACCCCAACCGCCCGGCGCGCGCTACACCGACGACCGGATCCGTCGAACCGACGAGGTGCTGCCCGTCCTGCGCTACTACACCGCCCACGGACGCAAACCGTTCTGCGACGGGAAACCCCCTTCGCCGACCGACCGGTCCTGGGCCGAACTGTACGTCCGACTCGGCGCCGACCGCGCCAACGTCGCCACCCTGCTCACCTGACCCCAATCCGCGCAGCGCTCGGCGCCGAACACTCCTACGTGGCGGAACACCGTGTCCCCGACGATCTGCTCACCCATGCGGCCGGCGGCGACCACGACGCTTTCGAACAGTTGTACCGGCTGCACGGCGCACTGGTCCGCGGCGTCGCGTTCACCGTGCTCGGCGACCACGCCCAGGCCGAGGAGGTCGCCCATGACGTCTTCCTGGAGATCTGGAACACCTCGACCCGCTACAACCCCGCACTGGGCAGCACCCGCACCTGGCTGACCACCATCGCCCGCCGCCGGGCGATCGACCGCGTCCGAGCGGTCACCGCCGCCCGCACCCGCGACGGCATCGCCGCCGGTCTCCACGCCGCCCTCACCGAACCCGACCCGGCAGAGCAGGTCGAACTCGACCTGGACACCCGGAAACTGTGGCGGGCCATGCGCCACCTCCGCCACGAGCAACGCGAACTACTCGTCTCCGTCTACCTGCGCGAGACCCCCCACCAAGAACTCGCCGACCGACTCGACGTACCGGTCGGCACCGTCAAATCCCGCGTACGCCTTGCACTCGACGCCCTCCGCCACGCCATGACCCGGCCTCCACGGCCTTGATCCACGGCCCGGACCGTGCGGTCCTCCTGCGGGCGCGCACAGGGAATCCGCGGGACGCCGTTGCCTGTCCTGCAACAGGAGGAGGACCGGGAACCCCGAGCACCCTGCGTCAGCCCGGTCACGACGCGCCGTGGCTACCCGGGGCGGAGGCGGGCCGCGCGCAGGTCGTGGTGCGGTGCGGAGGTCTGGTCCCAGGCGGGCGGGTGGGAGGTCCCAGCGCCGAGGTCGTGGGTCGGGGTGTTCGGGTGGGTCGAACAGCCGCCGCCGGGTCTCGCGGCGCGCCGCTGGTGGACAGGTCGACCTCGCCCGCGGCGCTGAGCACCACCACGCCCTCGTCGGAGACACGGTGATCGACCGACAGCCGGTCCGCCGCGGAACTCATGGCCCCGTCATCGTCCACGCCCGCCGAAGTTCGCGCCGGCATCGGCCGGCCGACGACCTCCGCGCACGACCTGACCTGAACGGCCGGCCTGCCGCACCCCGGACGAGAGCCGATCCTGCGGGCGGCGACCAATCCGGTCGGTGGTCGGTGCCGAAGGACGGGTGACAGCACTGGATGTCGAGGAGGATTCATGTCCCGCTCGGTCAATCAGCTCATCGGCCTGGGTTTCGGAGCGATCTACATCCTGGTCGGTCTGCTCGGGTTCTCGGTTTCGGGTGATCACGCCTTCGCGGGCGAGCACGGGGGCACCTGCTGGGGGTATTCGCGGTCAACGGGTTGCACAACGTGGTGCACGTGCTCATCGGCGTGGCCCTGGTGGCGGCTGCCGCGGTGAACCCGCAGGTCTCCAAGAGGGCGAACACGGTGGTAGGCGCGGTGTACCTGCTGGTCGGTGTCCTGGGGCTGTTCATCGGCGGGTCGTCGTTGGACCTGCTGGCGCTCAACGCCGCCGACCACGGCCTGCACTTCGCCAGCGCCATGCTGCTGTTGGGCGTCGGTCTGGCGGCGGACCGCACACCCCGGCGTGCCCACGCCACGAGGTGACGAGGTACCGCGTGGTCGGGGCTGACGTTGGGGGAGCGCACCGTCTCCGCGGGGCCGGGGTGCTCCCACCGCCCTGCGCGCGGGTGTGCCGCACCGTCTGCCGATGGCACCTCGTCCGGGTGACGTCCCCGGCCGTCGGCGGCGAGTCGGCCGAGCCGGAGACGGCCGGTTGGTAGTCGTGTGGTTCTCCACGATCCGCGCAGGGGGTCGGCGGCGAATACCCGTCGAGGGTGAGTCCGAGGAAGGGAAGCGATGGTGGGGCGTGAGCGCAGGCTCCAGGCCGTGCCCGGCTCCGGTGAGGCCGGCGAGGGGTCTACCGACGACCTGCTGTGCCGGGTCGCCCGGGGCGACGAAAAGGCGTTCGAGCGGTTGTACGACGTGGTGGCGGGCAAGGTGCTGAGTCTGGTCGTGCGGATCCTGCGGGACCACGCGCAGTCGGAGGAGGTCACCCAGGAGGTGCTGGTGGAGGTGTGGCGCACGGCCGGTCGCTACGACCCTTCCCGCGGCAGTGCCCTGGCGTGGGTGATGACGATGGCCCACCACCGGGCGGTGGACCGGGTGCGCTCGGCGCAGGCGGCGACGCGGCGCGAGGACCTGGCGGCCCGCCGCGACGTGGAGACACCGTTCGACCCGGTGAGCGAACAGGTCTCGGCGCGGATCGAACGCCGGCAGGTCCAGCGGTGCCTGTCGATGTTGACCGAGTTGCAGCGGGAGTCGATCCTGCTCGGCTACTTCCAGGGCTACACCTACCCGCAGACGGCCTCCGTGCTGGGCATCCCCCTGGGCACGGTCAAGACCAGGATGCGAGACGGACTGATCAGACTGCGAGACTGCCTGGGGGTGACCCGATGACCGACGACATCACGCGCATCGAAGCGCACACGCTGATCGGCGCCTACGCGCTCGACGCCGTCTCCGACACCGAACGCCTGCTCGTCGAGCAACACCTCGCGGACTGCCGCAGCTGCGCCGAGGAAGCCGCCGAGCTGCGCGAGACCACCGCGCTGCTCGCGAGCTACGCCACGGTCGAGCCTCCGGCCGGGCTGCGTGAGCGCGTGCTGGCCGCGGTTGCCGGCACCCGGCAACTCCCGCCCGAAGTCGAGCACGTCCAGCCGAACCGGCGGCAGTCCGATGCTGAGGGCGCGCACACCGCGCCGCCGGGATCGCCGGGCACGTCTCCGTGGCGGGTCGTGTGGCTGCGCAGAGGGGCCGCGGTGGCGGCGGCGGCCGGTATCGCGGCGGTCGTGGTGCTGGGCGTCCAGGTCGTCGACGACCAACGTCGGACCGAGCGCGACCTCCAGGCGCTGCACCAGGTCGACGAGCGCAACAGCCGTGCGATGGAGCTGCTGTCCGCCCCGGACGCCAAACTGGTCCGCGGCGAGGTGAACGGTGGCGGCACCGGCACGGTGGTGGCCTCGCCCTTCAGGGGGCAGGTGCTGTTGCTGGCCGAGGGTCTGCCGCAACTGCCGCAGGACCGCACGTACCAGGTGTGGCTCATCGGCGCCGACGGTCCGCGGTCGGCCGGGCTGCTCACCTCCTCCGGCGGCCGGTTCCTGCCGTTGCTGGCGGGCGGTTTCACGGGCAGGGAAGCCGTCGGGGTGACCGTCGAGCCGCAAGGTGGTTCGGCACGACCCACGACCCCGGCCGTGGTCGTTGTCCCCCTGGTCTGACAACGGAATGGCGGATCGGCCAAGCCGCGGCGCCGCCGGCGGCGAATGCGGGGTGTGAACGCATCCGCACGCAGTCAGAAAACCGATCCCGCGTTCGCCGACTTCGACGCCTACTGGGTCAAGCGCAAGTGGGCGAAACGCGCGCCCATCAAGACCATGTCCCGCATCGACCGCCCCAAAGGCTTCGAGCGGGTCTCTGCCGGGGAGTTCACCGCGGCGGGCGTGGCCTGGGCACAGCACAAGGGCATCGACAAGGTCGAGGTCCGCTTGGACGGCGGCCCCTGGCAACCGGCCACCCTCAGCACCGAGGTCAACGTCGACACCTGGCGGATGTGGCGGGCCGAGTTCGACCTCAGCCCCGGCGCGCACACCCTGGACGTGCGGGCCACCGACCGCACCGGCTACACCCAGACCAGCGACCGCGCCGAACCGATCCCCGACGGCGCCAGCGGCCGGCATTCGATCTTCTTCACCGCGACGCCCTGATCGGGTGAACCAAGTTTTTCTTCCGATCCACCAATCCGACGCGTTCCCAGCACCGAAGCACCCATGACAGGCCCCGTGGTACGGGGGATAGTCCACAAAGGAGCGTCTTTCATGCGCAGCACCCGGCTCGTGTCCGCGATCGGTGTCCTCACCGCGGCCCTGCTCTCCGTCGCCGCCTGCGGCAGCGGCGAGCAGGCCGCCTCCGACACCACCACCCCGGCCGCGGCCACCACCACGACCACGACGACCACCAAGGCGATGAGCGACGGCGTCACCAAGACCGGCGACGTGTTCGGCGCCGCCTGTGCCAGCCTGCCCAAGGACACCGAAGGCTCGCTAAACGGCATGGTCGACGACCCGGTGGCCACCGCCGCGAGCAACAACCCGCTGCTGACCAAGCTCGTCGCCGCGGTCAAGGCCGCCGGTCTCGTCGACACCCTGAACAAGACCGACGCCGGCTACACCGTCTTCGCGCCGTACGACCCGGCGTTCGAGGCCCTGGGCGCCGACACGCTCAACGCGGTGCTGGCCGACAAGCCGAAGCTGACCGGCATCCTGACCTACCACGTCGTGCCGCAGCGCATGGACAAGGACGGCATCCTGTCCACCGCCACCCTGCCCACCGTCCAGGGCGGCACGCTCAAGGTCGAGGGCTCCGGCGACAACGTGACCGTCAACGGCGCGAAGGTCCTGTGCGGCAACATCCCCACCGCCAACGCCACCGTGTTCGTCATCGACAAGGTCATGATGCCCACGTCCTGACGCACTCCTGCCGCAACGGTGAGGAGGGACCGCGCTGCGGTCCCTCCTCACCGTTGCGGCAGGGCTGGAGTCCAGCGGGGCGACGTTTGACGAGGAGGGCGGACAGATGGCCGATGACGTGGTGGTCTCCGCCGTCACCGGGCCGAAGGCCGTCGCGTGGACCGACCGGCCAAGGTGCGGTCGGCCCACGCGGACGGGTGAACCCTGCGCGGCGGTGGTCCGCTACTCCGTCCCGCTGGAGGAGTTCACACCGGCCTGCCCCAAGCACCTGACCGCCGCCGAGCAGCAGCGGCTGGCCGACGAGCCGCTGTGGTCACCGCTCGAACAGGTCCACTGGCTGCTCGACCGCCTGTCACACACCGGCGAGCCGATCCCCGCCCACCGGATCGCCACGCGTCTGAAGATCCAGCAACCCGTGGTCGTCCGGTCCCTGTACCGGCTCGTCGAGCAAGACCGGGCCGCCGGCACGACCGACGACCGGTGCGACCTGTGGGGCACCCCTGAAGCAGTGGCGAGGTGGACGGCCCGCCGCCGGGAACTGGCACGCCTGGAAGACCTTGCCGCCCAACGTCACACCACGTCCGAGACCCGCTGCCGTCAATTGGCCGAGATGGCGGAGCGGCTGCACCACGCCTGCGAAGAACGCGACATCTCGATCACCTACAACCCGGCATCCGAACGGCCCGCGATCGTCCTGACGCTCACCGAGCCGGAAGCCGCACGCTGGCTGCTGTCGAACGTCGAAGGCGTCGACACCTGTCCCGGCACCGAAGAGTGAAGGCGGCGGACTGCGCACGATGTGGTCGGACGCCGGCACACCGTCCGGCCACGCTCCACGCCGAGGCTGCCCGGCAACCGGGAACGCTTTCCCGACGTGGGCTCCCAGCATGTCGTCCGACCGCCTGTGACGCGTGGGCATCGCCATCGCTGCGGACGCAGCGATGGCGATGCCCGAGAGTCCGAAGGTCTTGCCTCGGAGCGTTGCGCCGGCCCGACACCGAGGTCGTGTGCGGCCGGCCGGAAGTGCTCAGCTGAGCTCCTTGTTCTCGGCGATGCCGCCGGCCAGCGCGGTCGCGGTCATCGGCATGTGGTGGGCCGCCTCCGCCAGCTTGGCGAAGACCTGGCCGTCGCCCGCGACCAGCGAGTCGATGGTGGCGAACACTGAGGCGACGTGCGGGGTGAGTTCGTCGGCCACGGCGTTGGCGGGCAGTTCGGGGACGACGGAGTTGATGAGTTGGCCGAAGGAGGTGCGGTAGCCGTCGAGGTCGGTCTTGGCCTTGTCGACCTTGGCCTGGTCATTGGTGGCTTTGCCGAGGGTGTAGTCGACGAAGAACCCGATGTGCTGGCGCCACGACTCCAGGAACGGCTGCTCGGCCTGCGGGTAGGCCGAACCGACCGCCTTCGACAACGCCACCGAGTTCGCGTCCAGGGTGGCCACCGCGGCCTTGACGGTCGGGTCTTCCAGGTTCCCGCCCTTGTCGACCGCGGTCTTGAGCGTGATCCCGGCGGTGTAGACGTGCTCGGTGAGCAGGTGCGTCAGGTCGGCGCGCAGTTGCGCCGCCGGCGTGGTGGCCGCGGCCTTGCCGGTGGCGTCGGCAGGTGCCGAGGACATCGGCGGGGGCGCGGATGTTTGTGGTGCTGCCTGGTCGTTGCTGGAGCACGCGGCTACGGTCAGCAGTGTGATCGCGGTCGTGCTCAACGCCTTGGTGATACGCGAACTCATGGCATGCCTTCCCGACAGCGAAGGCGGAGCGAGCCTACGGCGTCACTTCGACCTCGCCGTTCATTCCTTTGTGGATCGAGCAGAAATAGGTGTAGGTGCCCGGCTGGTCGAACGTGAACGAGACGTCCTGACCCTTGGCCAACTTCTTGTCGATCTTGCCGTCGGGCCGCTCCTCGCTGCGCAGCCCGTCACCGCCGAGCGTGAAGGTCCCGGTCGTCACCGTGTGTCCGATCGAATCGCTCACCTGCCAGGTGACCGTCGTGCCGGCCTTCACCGTGATCTTCTCCGGATCGAAGGTGAGCAGCTTCGTCACCACCTTCCCCGAGGACGCCGGCGATTCCGAGGCCGACTGCCCACCGGCGGGCGGCGTCGGGTCGGCGGACTGTCCACACGCGATGAGCATGAGGGCTGCCGTCGACGCGACTGCGACGATCCTGATGCGAAGCATGGTCGACTCCCTTCCACGTCGGCCGCGAGAGCCGCTGCGGTGAGCGCGTGCACGACCGCCGGCCGACCACCGGACCACCGGAGGTCCGGCGGAGCCGGCACCGAGGTCTCACCGGGCATTCGACGCCACTGCCGGTCAGGTTCGACCCGTGACAAAGCTGTTACCCGACGAACCCGCCGGCCGGCGGTCCGCGACGCGTGGTCCTACGGTCTTCTCGGTGGCGACACCGATCCGGCTCGGCGCCGCGTGCGAATCTCCGGTGTGTGCACCGAGTTGCCGGTGACAGGAGTGGCCATGACGGACGGATCAGAGCTGCCGCGAACGGGTGTGCGAGGTAGCCGTGTCGCGCTGGTGACCATTGTTCTCGCGGGTGCGGCCGTCGCGGTGGCCCTCGGCCTGGTCGGCACGGTGGCGGGCGGCCCACGCGAGCTGCCGACGTGGGGCTTCTCCAGCGTGCAGACCTTCAAGGCATGGTTGGCCACGATCGTGCTGGGGCTGGTCGCGGTGCAGTTGTTCACCGCGTTGTGGATCTACGGGCGGCTGCCGCGCCTGCGCCCCGGCTCGCATCGGGTGCACGTGTTGCACCGTGTCAGCGGAGCCGTGGCCTTCCTGGTCTCGCTGCCCGTGGCTTTCTACTGCCTGTACGGGTTCGGCTTCGACGCCACCACGCCCCGCACCCTGGTGCATTCCGTGGCCGGTTGCGCCTTCTACGGCGCTTTCACCGCCAAGATGCTCGCGTTGCGGTCCTCACGCCTGCCCGGATGGCTCCTGCCGGTGCTGGGTGGGACGGTGTTCTCGCTGTTCGTCCTGCTGTGGACGGTCAGTGCGGCATGGTGGTTCCGCACAGTCGGCATCACCTCGTGAACCGAGCACCAACTCCAACGCACTCCGGATGGTAGCCCGAGCCGCGAATTTACGAGTCGCCCTGAGGTGTCGCCGACCAAGATTACTCCGTGTCGTTGACATCGGGAGTTCGTCCAATCAGCAAGGGTAAGGAGAGCGAAATGGGTGGGGATGATTCCGATGGTCCGCTCTACATGCTAGTCGAAGAAGGGTCGGGTAGGACCGTCGTCGCGGCGCGCGAAATCAGCGGATTTTTTGTCGATCCAAATCGCGCCGGCTCGGAAGAAACCTTGATCATCGAACCTGGTCGAGGGTTGACCGAAACCGGTGCGGAGCTTTCTGACATCGAATTGCGTGTGGTCAGCTCGGCCGGTCGCTCGATTGGGTCGTATTACCTTGGGCGAGTAGGGCTGCGCCCTGCTGTCCGGGGTACGGATACCGCGGGTCGGGCTGGGTTTATCGCGAATTTCTACGGCCATTACTGTGGATATCCTGAGGCTGGGACGATTTGGCGTCGGTGGGCATCGAAACGTCCGCTTGCACGAGGAGAGTGGGCGATTCTGCCAGTGCGATCGCACGACAGTTGGCTTCATGTGGTGCAGAACTCCTGGTTCGAAACGGGCCACGCCGCCAAGAGGTACGGCGCTGAAGAAGTCTGCGTGATCGATGGTAGGCAGATCCTCGGCGAGAGCAGCTTTTACTGTGCGCTCGGAGAATCGATCAACGGCCCGGGAGGGTATTTTGGATCCACTCTGGACGGGCTTGCCGACTGTCTCCTGTCATCTCGAACCGCTGGAGTTCCGTTCGAATTGGTGTGGCAGCACTCTGCGGGCGCGCGGGAAACGATGGGCGAGCTTGCTGCATCCGCGATAGGAGTTCTGAGGGAATTTGGCGTACAGGTTACGCTTAGGTAACCTGGATATATTGAGCCCTTCTGCATAACGGGTCCCACGGTGGGTGATCATGGTGTGTGGCCACACCCGATGTGGAGGGTGCCGTGTCCGTACTACGACGGTGCTTGGTCAGGTGGTGGCCCTGACCCGGACGCCCGTACCCCGGTTGTCTCGCTTTCCGGTTCGCTGTTGGTGATCTTGTCGCCGACCTTGATCTGGTCGATGGGCTTGGTTGTGCCGTCGGCCATGAGTACGTGGGTGTCGCCGGTGATCCGAATGTCGGTCAGGCGGTGAGTGCGGCGGGCGTGGATGCTCCTATCCTCCTGTTCGTCGGTGTTGGTGTCGGTGGTTGTGCGGGAGCGGGCGAGGACGTCCAGGCCGAGGTGGCGGCGGCCTTCGATCCATTCGTCGTGTTGTTCGGTGAGTACGGCACCGACCAGGCGGATGATGGCGGCGCGGTCGGGGAAGATGCCGACCACGTCGGTGCGGCGGCGGATCTCCTTGTTGAGTCGTTCCTGGGGGTTGTTCGACCAGATCTGACACCAGATCTGTTTCGGAAACGTGGCGAACGCCCGCGTCAGACGACGTCACCGCGTGCCGGTGCCACAGGTATTCAGCACCTCACCCCCTCGCGCCTTCAGCCTGCATGGATGAAGTTCTCGGCAGGCACAGGGTCGAGGGCGTCGGCGATCGCGGTGATCCTCTCGGCCCACGACCACGCCGTTCTCGGCCCTCCCTGTCCAGCGCCGACGCGCGCCGACGCACCTCCGCCGCATAGGCGCGCGTACGGTCCCCCTCCTGCCACCGCCGGGCCTGGTCGCGGGCATCCTCGTCTAGCAGTCAATCAGCGACCGTGCGACTTCATTGCCTGCTTCCGTATTCGCGATCCAGGCGCGGCTACCCAGCTTGGGATCCCAGGAAAGGCGCTCAAGGTCATCGAGTACCACCTGGACAACTTCGCCGGCTGACCCTCTCCACGGCTTGAATCCCGCTGCGGCAAGTTCACCGATCTGAATCAGGCCATTTTCGAGAAGGAAATGCAGCAGCTCTGCGAAGAACTCCTTCCGCGAAGGCCCCTTCGTCTCTTCTCGCGCTGCCCAGATGAGCTGATCGATTGGGACCCAATCGTCCAGCCCTTCAATCAATACGTCAGCGAAAATGCGTTCGTCGATCATGGCAAGTGCACCTTCAATGGCTTTCCGCCACTGCCGGGCTGAATATCAATTGTTGCGCCACCGGAAGCGGACGCCGTCCTCCACTGGATCACGGTGCCGTCTTCGAGTCGATACACCTCGGGGATCTTGGGGCCCCGCGCTGGAAGTTGCTCAGCCCCCGGCGGTCCAGCGTTCGAAGGCATCGCGCATCGTTTGCTCATCAGGCATCTCCCGAACGTGCCCTTGCCTTTCCCTTCGGCAAATTGTCGAACTTGGACTGCCATACGCCACACGGCCCGTTGTTGTTATGAACGAGGACCGGCATGTGCCCGGCCAGCACATAATACGTTTGGACCGCCTGGACTGTCAGATCATAGGTGCGCACCTCGGCCCTGTAGTGCCGGACGGCGATGATGGATGACCGACCGTTACCGGGAGTCGCAAGTAGGTTGCCTTCTTCAAGGTCGGCAGCGTTCACCCATAGGCCGGCCGTTGCACTGTAGAACGAGTGGTGCGCCGTCACCTGCACCGTCTTCGGTCCATCGGGTGTACCGATAGTGAGGTCGACGTAGTCCTTGTCGGCGTCGGTGATGATGACGGCGAGGAGATGACGCCGCTGCTGTTGTCGCGGGTGAATTCCTGGCCCGGCAAGTAGAGCGTGGTCCTGCCGGGGTCCGTTCAGAAACCTCACCAGTTGACGCGAGCGGACTCCAGCAGACCTTGACAGCTGCTCGCTGTAGAACACTTGACCTCGGCATCGGGTTCCAGGCGACCCACGGCGGCAACACCGCTAACGCTCATCCTTCACCCTCAACGGCATGGCCTGCGCCACCGCCTGACGGGAGGAGGCGGCCCGGGACCTCCCGGGCCGCCTCGCCGCTCAACGGCAGGTGTGTGCGTCGTACGGCACCGAGAGCGCGCTCGACACCTCGTGCCCGTCGACGGTGGCGGTCGCGGTGACCGTCGCCGCACCGGCGGGCACGGCCCGTTCACCGGTCATGAACGGGTGGAAGCGAGTCTTGCCCGGCTCGACGTCGTCGAACGTCTTCGCGCCGTAA
The DNA here is from genome assembly GCA_050954585.1 of Actinosynnema sp. CA-248983. Lineage (GTDB taxonomy): Bacteria > Actinomycetota > Actinomycetes > Mycobacteriales > Pseudonocardiaceae > Actinosynnema. Next base: position 2,375,768 of record CP191863.1, read on the forward strand.
GGGGTCTGTACGACCACGTCGACCGGCACGGACTCGTTGTTGGTCACCCGCACGGTCAGCTTGGCGTTCGGCCCGGCGCACCCCGTGTCCGCGGCGCCCGCCACCTTCAACGACGGCTTGGCGAACCGCCAGCTGTCGACCTCCGCCAGGTCCCGGCCGTCGGGTCCGACGAACGTGAAGTACACGTCGTGCACGCCCGACACGCCGTCGAGCTCGGCGCCGACCTCGGTCCACTGCCCGACCGGCCCGTCGACCGGGATGGTCGCCACGACCGGACCGGTGCGGTCGTCCAGGCGGACCTGGATGCTCCCACCGGCGACGAGCGGCTTGACGCGCGCCGACACGCCGGTGGCGCCGGACCCGAAGTCGGCCGACGACAGCGACGTCCAGTCACCGTTGTCGATGTCGTGCAGGGCCAGCTGCGGCACGTCGTTCGGCGCGTTGAGCCGCTTGGTGGCCAAGCCCTGCTGCCACGCGATGGTCTCCGCCTCGATCACCCGGTAGGGGTCGAGGTGGCGGATCTGCCCGACGCCGTCGAACGTGCCGAGGACCTCCTTCACCGTGCCGTCGGCGTTGAACTCCAGCTTCGCGATGTGCGGGCTGCGGAAGCCCTGCGTCGCGCCACCGGTGATGCGGCGGTTCAGCGTCTGCGCGTGGTAGGTGAAGTAGTGCTCGCCGTTCAGCTCGAAGACGGACTGGTGGTTGTTGCCGCCCGCGCCGAAGTAGACACCGGGGTTCTTGAAGATGACCCCCGCGTACTTCTCGGGCGTCCACGGGCCCATCGGGCTGTCGGCCATGAGGTAGGCGATCGCGCCGGTCGGCGGGCCGTTCGGGTCGATCGGGCCGCCGAAGCCGAAGTTGGACGAGTAGGAGTAGTAGTACTTGCCCTCGCGCTTGAAGACGTGGCCGGCCTCGAACATCAGCGGCGCGTCGATGGTCTCGGCCGCGCCCTCGGTGCTGATCATGTCGTCACCGAGCTTGATGACGCGCGTCGACTTCGGGTGGTTGGTGTTCTCGTAGGAGTTGGAGCCGTCGTTGCCGCCACCGCCGAAGTACAGGTAGCCCTGGCCGTCGTCGTCGATGAACACGCCCGGGTCGAACAGCCAGTTGCGGCCGTCCGAGGCGCCGGGGGTCTGGGCGGTGATGAGCAGGCTGCCGCGCTCGTCGCGCCACGGGCCCAGCGGCGAGTCACCGACCAGCACGCCGGTCGCCGCGCCGTTGTTCGCGAAGTAGAGGTAGAACTGCTCCTTGCCGTCGACCACGCGGCTCTCGACCGCCGGTGCCCACGACTGCGAGGCGTACTTCGCCAGGCCGTTCGGACCGGCGACCGGGATCTCGCCGTGGTCGGTCCAGTTGACCAGGTCGTCGGACGAGATGACGGTGATCGTGTTGATCCCGCCGTAGGTGTTGGTGGGGGAGGTGCCGTCGGGACCCGGGTTGTACACCTGGGTGTCGTTGGTCATGTAGACGTACACCCGGCCGTCGTGCACGAACGCATCGCCGTCGGCGCCGAACTTGTGGGAGATCAGCGGGTTGCCCTCGCCGGGGATCTTGCCGAGCACCTCGATCGTGGTCGATGGGGTGAACTCGCGCAGGACGACGTCGTCGACCTTGAAGTCCATCAGGTGGGTCGCCGGCGCGGCGGCCGGGTCGGCGACCCACGGCGTCTCGACGAAGACGCGCGGCGTCGCGACCGACTGGCCGGCCGGGATCGTGAAGGTGCCCTGGAGCAGGCCCCACTGCCCGCGCGGCAGGGTCCCGGTGCCCAGGTTGGTGTAGGTCGAGCCGCCGTAGTGCATTGTGACGAAGAACTGCTTGGTCGCGGGGCTCGCCGGGTTCTCGTACTTCACCCGGGCGGTGACGGTGTAGGTCTTGCCGGCCTGCACCTTGCCCGCCAGGTCCTGCGCCGGTCCCGAACCGGTCGTCTTGCGGTCGGTCACCAGCACCGCGCCGGAACCCGAGTAGGCGTCACCGGTGGGCGTCAGGGTCGCGCCGTCGGTGGCGTTGCCGTTGTTGACGGTCCACCCGGACAGGCCGTCCTCGAAACCGGGGTTGGTGATGAGGTTCGGCCCGGTGGCCGCCGCCGTCGGTGCGACCGCGAGACCTCCGGCGAGCAGGGCTCCGACGGCGAGGAGGACGGCTGGTCTCCGCCGCTGCGGACGTTGTCGATCCACGGGTTCTCCTTGTTCTGGGTGTGCGGGTCTGGGTGCGGTGTGCGGGGGTCTGGGTGCGCTCACCGGCAGGTGTGCGCGTCGTAGGGTGCGGTCAGCTCGACGGTTCGCGGCGCACCGTCGACCGTCGCGGAGGCGGTGACCGACGCCGAACCCGCCGGCACGTGCCGCTCCCGGGTCTGGAACGGGTGGAAGCGGGTCTTGCCCGGCTCGACGTCGTCGAACGACTTGGTGCCGTAGGGCGTGTCCACCGAGACGTCCACCGGGACCGCTTCGTGGTTGGTGACCTCGACGGTGAGCGCGACCCGGGGTCCCGCGCACCGGGTCTGCGCGGCCACCGCCACCGCGACCGGGAACCGCGCCACGCCCAGTCGGGCGAGCTCCAGGCTCAACGCCAGCTCCGGCGCGTCGATCTGGTTCTGCGTCCCGAAGGCGGATGCCCGTGCGGCCTGGGCCTTGCCGAGCGCCGCGCGCATCGCGGCCCAGGAGTCCGCGGGGTAGTGGTGCTCGTCCAACGTGGACGCGTGCCCGATCGCGGTGTCCAGGCCGCCGGTGTCGAGCGGCTTGCCCTCGGCGGTCAGCGTGTCGCTGAGCAGGTAGTGGTCGAAGTCGACCTGCCCGCCGGCTTGCGCGGTCGCGTAGTTGAACAGGCCCCACCGGTGGCCCATGAAGTGGGCCAGGCTGCCGTCCAGGGTCTGCGGCCCGACGCGGTCGCCCAGCCGGTGCCAGGTGAGCCCGTCCAGGCTGTAGTGGAACGTGGTCCAGCCCTGGCCGGTCGGCGCGTCGAACTCGGCGTCACCCTTGAGGTGCACGGTGGTGGCGTCGCCGAGCGGCACCGCGGTGCCGGGCACGAAGGTCTCCGCGGTCGCCTGGTCGAAGGTGACCGGGAAGGGCTGCACCCGGTTGACCACCCCGAGCGTGTGCTGCCCGTTCACCCGCTTCACCGCGACGTAGGAGAAGCCGCGGTTGTACATCGCCAGGCCCGCGACGTCGCCGTCCTTCATCCGGGAGAAGTCGAGCTTGGTCTCCGCCGAGGACTTCGGGCCGAACGTCCGCTGCGAGAGCGTGTTGCGCGCCTCCTCGAACCACGTCAGCTCGGCCCGGTTCGACAGCTTGGTGTAGACGTAGCCGCCGGTGACGACCTTGCCGGTGGTCAGTCGCAACCAGCCCTCGCGGTCGGTCAGCGACCAGTAGCGGTTGTCCGGGGCGTGGTTCCACTGCCAGGCCGGCCCGAGCCGCGAGCCGTTGGGCCTGATCTCCGCCTCGGTCGGGTGCTCGGTGGTCACCGGTTGGCCGATGACCGAGACGTCGTCCAACAGGTACTCGACGCTCGACGACGGCGGCTGCGGGTTGGCCCACGGCGTCTCGACCGCGAACGTCACCTTGCCCGTCTCGGCCGTGCTCGGCACCGTGTACCGGCCGGAGACGGTCGTCCACCGGCCCGCCTGGACTTCGCCGGACGCCATCACCTGCACGCCCGCGCCCCAGTCCGCGACCAGGTTGAACCGCACGCTCGCCGGGCCCGCGGCGTACTTGACCTTCGCCGACACCTGGTAGGTCACCCCGCGTTGCAGCACGCCGTCCAGGGATTGGTTCGGCCCCGAGCCGTTGAGCGTCCGGTTGGCCACCTTCAGCGCCGTGGTGCCGTCGACGGGCTCCAGGGTGAGCTGCGCGCCGAACTGGGCCGCCCACGGCGACACGGTGCCGGACTCGAAGCCGGGGTTGCGCATCAGCTCCACGCCGAGCAGCGATTCGTCGACCTCGGGCGGGGACGGGATCGTCCACTGCTCGTCCATGTAGGCCTTGTGCGGCGCGTCGTTGGCGAAGTCGTCCGAGGCGACGACGCTCTTCTGCCGCTCCAGCGCCTCCTCGGCCGGGCTCAGCCGGATCGGCTTGGCGAACTCCCCGTTCACCGGCACCACGCCGTGGTCGCCGAACGTGGGCCAGCCGTCCTGCCAGGTGGCGGGGATGAGCGCCGGGATGCGGCCGACCGGGAACGAGTCGCGGAAGAACATGCCGTACCAGTCGGTCGGGCCCCCGTCCCGGGCGATCGGCACGAGGCTGCCCTGCGCGAAGCCGTTCGAGTTCAGCACGCCCCGCGCCCGGTACGGGTTGCTGCCGTCAGCCGTCGCGTACCGCCCGAGGAGTTGCGTCGAGCGGAAGAGCACCACCTGGCGTCCCTGGCCCGGCGGCCACGTGATGATCACGACGTAGTAGTGCCCGTCGATGTACTGCACCTGGGCGCCCTCGAACAGGCCGCCGAGGAAGGGCGAGCCGGGGTAGTCGGCCGGCCGCAGGATGTTCGGGTACTCCGCCACCACCCTGGTCAGGCCGCTGTCCAGCTTGACCGCGCTGGTCGACCCCGACCCGTAGAAGATGTACGGCGTGCCGCCGTCGCGGTCGTCGAAGTACAGCGACGGGTCGTGGAACGCGCGCCCCAGCGGCAGCCGGGTCCAGGCGCCGTCCTCGATGTCGTCGGTGCTGTAGAGGTAGGAGCCGCCGAGGTTGTTGGTGTTGAACGCGACGTAGAACTTCCCCCGGTGGTAGCGCAGCGACGACGCCCACTGGCCCTGGCCGTACGAGTTCTGGCCGTTGCGCAGGGAGAACGAGTCGCCGACGCCCAACCGGTCGAAGACGTAGTTGACGATCTCCCAGTTGACCAGGTCGTAGGACTTCATGATCGGGGCGCCGGGGCTCAGGTGCATCGTCGTGCTGATCATGTAGTAGACGTCGCGGCCCTCTTCGTGCTCCGCCGCCGGCACGCGTTCCACGCTGACGTCGGGCACGTCGGAGTTGAGCAGGGGCACGGAGTAGGTCCCTTCACCCCGGTCGGTGGACGTGTACGAGGACGCGGGCACCCACTCGTCCGCCGCCTGCGCCGGCGGGCCGACCGAGACCAGGACCGCACCGATCAGGGCGACCACGGCGGTGGCGGCCCTCCGCCGTCGCGGGGGTGCGTGGACGATCAGGGGCATGGACGGCTCCAGACGCGGTCGTGGCGGAAACCGGGTGTTTCTCCGGGCAGTCGAGCGCAGCGTGGCGAGTCAGCCTGTGATCGCTAACATTTGACCGCGCTAACCGGATGTCAGCGGTGAGGTGTCCTGGTTAAAGGCGTGGGTCGGCGGTGTCAACGCGATGTTGCCGGACAGTGTTAGCGATAACACAAGTAGGTGTCAAGGTTGATCCGCGACCGGTCCTTGGGGTCGCGCCGGACGTGCGAAACATTTGCGTGACCGGCGGGGGTGGCCGGTGGCGATGGCCGCTAAAAGAGCCGGATTTTTAGCGCACACCCTGCGTTGACTGGCCAAATGGCGCCCGGCTGCATCGAGTCGCCGACCAATCCCGATGTCGAAACTTTTCGATTGCGGACCGCCGGTCACCGCCGTGGCGTCCCGTTGACGATGACGTTGGGAGTTTCCCTGCGACGAAGCCGGCGGTGCGCTTTCCGCTGCTCGGCCCCGGCTGCCCGGCTACACCGTGGACGACCTGCGCGCCCTGCCCGACGAGGCCGTGGTGGCCGAGCTGGTGGCGTCAGCGCGCTGTGAACGCGGAGATGGGCTCTCGCGCAAGCGGGGTCCGCGTCACCCGTGCAAGCGCCCCAAGGCACTACGTCCACTTAGGACATGTGGATCGCGGATGTGGTGATGAGGTCGGCCGCGTGGTCGATGTCGGTGGATGTGGTCCAGCGGCCCAGTGACAGTCTCAGCGCCGACAGGGCGCGGTCGGTGTCCAGGCTCATCGCGGTCAGCACCGGTGAGGGTTTGTGGATTCCGCTGTGGCAGGCGGAGCCGGTCGAGGCGGCGATGCCGGGACTCGTCGTGAGGAGGGTGTGCCCGGTGGTTCCGCTGATGCTGACGTTGAGCGTGTTGGGCAGGCGGGCGTTCACCGGTCCGTTGAGCAGTATCCGCCCGTGCAGACCCGTGGCGAGTCGGTCGTGGAGCCGGTCGCGCAGGTTGCGGATGCGGTGGTGCTCGCCTGCGGCGAGGCCGTCGGCGGCGAGGTGGGCGGCGGTGCCCAGTGCGACGGCGAGGGCGACGTTCTCGGTGCCCGCGCGCAGTCCGTGTTCCTGCCCACCACCGTAGATCACGGGTTCGAGCGTCACGCCGGGGCGTGTCCACAGGGCGGCGATGCCTTTGGGCGCGTACATCTTGTGTCCGACCACGGTCACCAGGTCGGCGTCGAGGGCTTCCACGTCGAAGGGGATCTTGCCGAGGGCTTGGGCGGCGTCGCAGTGGAACACCGCGCCGTGCTCGTGAGCGAGGCGGGCGAGTGCGGCGATGGGTTGCAGGGCGCCGGTTTCGTTGTTGGCCGCCATGATCGACACCAGGATGGTGCGTTCGGTGAACGCGGCGGCCAACTCGGCCGGGTCGACGATCCCGTCGCCGTCGACGGGCAGGTAGGTGACGTCGGCGCCGTGCAGGCGCTGCAAGGCCCGGCAGGCTTCGAGGACGGCGGGGTGTTCGGTGCGTTGGGTGATGACGTGCGGCCGGTCGATTCCGGTGGCCAGGACCGTGCCGCGGATGGCGAGGTTGTCGGCCTCGGAGCCCGATCCGGTGAACACGACCCGTCCCTCGTGCGCGCCGAGCAGGCCGGTGACCCGTTGGCGGGCTTGTTCGAGGGCTGTGCGGGGTGCGGCGGCGTAGTGGTGGTCGCTGGAAGGGTTGCCGAACGCTGTGGTCAGGTAGGGCAGCATCGCCTCGACCACGCGCGGGTCGACCGGTGTGGTGGCGTTGTAGTCGAGGTAGACCGGTCCGTCGGCCAGTCCTGTCGGGATGGTCATGGTGTGCTGTCCTCGTGCGCCGGCGTGGTGGGTCGGCGGTGGCTTGGCGGGTGGGTTTCGTACATGCGTATCGCGACGACGAGGCCGGAGGCGGCGGTGATCGCGGCGACGACCCACACGGCGGCGCGGACGCCCCAGAGGTCGGCGACGATGCCGGACAGCAGGGCGCCGACGGCGAACCCGCCGTCGCGCCAGAGCCGGTAGACGCCGACGGCGCGGGCGCGCCAGGCGGGGTGGGCGACGTCGCCGATGGTGGCCAGCAGGGTCGGGTAGACCATCGCCGTGCCGGCGCCCAGCAGCACGGCCGCGACCGCCCACACCGTGAAGGTGTCGGCGAAGGCGATGAGGGCGAGTGCGGCGGCTTGGACCAGCATGCCGGTGGTGATGAGGTGTTTGCGGCCCCACCGGTCCGACAGCGGGCCGGTGGCCAGTTGGCCCAGGCCCCACACGGCCGGGTAGAGCGCGGCGAGGATTCCGATGTGGGAGACCGACAGCCCGGCGGCGGTGAACAGGATGGGGAACAGTCCCCAGGCGAGGCCGTCGTTGAGGTTGTTGACCATCCCGGCCTGGCTGGCGGCGGAGAGGGCGGGTTCGCGCAGGCTGGTGTGGGCGAGGACCTGCTTGTCGGTGAGGTCGGCGTGCAGGTGGTCGTGGCGGCCGTCGGCGCGGGCGGTGTGCCGGGACGCTTCCAGCCTGGCGTGCTCGCGGGTTTCGCGGACCACGAGCGTGGACAGGCCGAGGCCCAGCGCGACGTAGGACAGGCCGAGCAGGAACGGGGCGGGCCGCAGTCCGTAGCGGGCGGCGAGGTAGCCGGTGGCCGCCGCGGTGGCGGCGACCGCGAGGTACCCGGCGGCCTCGTTGAGGCCCATCGCCAGGCCGCGTCGGGACGGGCCGGCGAGGTCGATCTTCATGATCACGGTGGTGGACCAGGTCAGCCCCTGGTTGACGCCGAGCAGCACGTTGGCGGCCACGACCCAACCCCACGACGGTGCCCAGATCAGCATCAGCGGTACGGGGATCGCGATCAGCCATCCGGCCACGAGCACGGGTTTGCGGCCGAACCGGTCCGAGAAGGTGCCCGCGAAGTAGTTGGTGGCGGCTTTGGTGGCGCCGAAGGCGAGCACGTAGGTCAGCAGGAACGTGTAGCCGGTCAGCCCGAATTCCTGTTCGGCCAGCGGGGACAGCACGGTGCGTTCCTGTCCGAGCACGCCGCCGACCAGCGCGTTGATCGCGACCAGCAGGCTGAACTGGGCGAGGTTGGCGCGGATGCCCAACTTCCGGTGGGCGGTGGTGTGGTTCATGCGCCGGTCTCCAGCGGTCGGCCGGTGGCGGTGGCCCAGTCGTCGGGGCCGCCGGTGAGCACGGCCAGGTCGCGGTGTCCGGCGCGTTCGAGCAGGCTGGCCGCGCCCATCGCCCGCTCACCGTGCCCGCACATCACCACCAGTGGCCCGGCGTCGACCTCGCCGGCGCGGTCGGCCAGCTCGCCCAGCTCCACGTGGCGGGCGCCGGGCAGGTGCCCGGCGGCGAACTCCGGTGTCTGCCGGATGTCCAGGACCGGCGCGTCGACCTGGTCGGGTCGCACGAGCCGGGTGGCGGTGGTCGGGTGCCCGGCCGCGGTCCAGGCGTCCAGGCCGCCGGCGAGTTCTCCGGCGAGGTCGGTGTAGCCGATCTTCGCGGCCTGCCAGGCGATCTCCGCCGGGTCCTGGTCGGGGCGGCGCACGAGGATCAGCGGCCGGTCGTGCGGGGCCAGCCAGCCCAGCCAGGAGGCGAACACCGGGCGCAGCGGGATGGACAGCGCGCCGGGGATGTGCGCGGCGGCGAAGTCGGCGACCGGTCGCGCGTCCACCACCACCGCGCCCTGCGCCAACAGGCCCCGGGCCTCGGCGGCGTCCAGCGGCGCCAACGCCGGTGGCCGGTCGCACACGGCGGGGCCGCGGCGGTTGACCTCGCCCAGGCGCCGGAAGTACGGCGGGTAGCTGCCCAGCGAGCCGAGCAGCGCGGCCACGAACGCGTCCTCGTCGGCCGCGTGCAGCAGCGGGTTGCCGGCCTTCTCCCGGCCGATGGTGCTGACGCGGTCCGCGCCGGGCGGGGCGGAGCAGAACGACCCGGCGCCGTGGGTGGGCCACACCGCCACCTCGTCCGGTAGCTCGGCCAGCCGCCGCAGGGAGGCGTACTGGGCGCGGGCCAGCGCCTCGGTCTGCTCCGGGGAGACCAGGTCGGTGCGGGCCGCCGCGCCCACCAGCAGCGAGCCGCCGGTGAACACGCCCACCGGCCGGTCGCCGTCCAGCAGCAGGAACGACAGGTGCTCGTGGGTGTGGCCCGGTGTGCCCAGCGCCCGCAGGCGCAGCCCGCCCAGGTCGACCTCGTCGCCGTCGCGCAGGCCGCTGTGGGTGAACTCGCGGTGCCCGGCCGCCGAGGCGAGCACCCGGGTACCCTCGGTCGCCGACAGCTGCCGCGCGCCCGAGAGGAAGTCCGCGTGCAGGTGGGTGTCCGCGGCGAAGGCCACCGCCAGCCCCCGGCTGCGGGCCAGGCGCGAGGGTTCGCGCAGGTCGAGGCTGACGTCGACCACCATCGCCCGGCCGTCCCCGAGATCGACCAGGTAGGCCGAATTGCCCAGGCCCTCGTCCACGAGCGGAACCACTTCGACCGCGCCCACCGGCGACCTCCTCGACCCTTCGCGGTGGCGACGACGTCCCACCGGCTCCCCTGTTCTACACTAATCCAAAGATGATTGGAGGAACATGGGTGACCGGGACGCCAAGACCGCCCTGTTCGAGCAGTTCGCCCGCGTGGGCAAGGCCCTGGGCAGCGGCAAGCGACTGGAGTTGCTCGACCTGCTCGCCCAGGGCGAACGCACCGTCGAGTCACTGGCCCGCGCCGCCGACCTCGGCCTGACCACCGCGTCGGCCCATCTCCAGACCCTCAAGCACGCCCACCTCGTGGCGACCCGCAGAGAGGGCACCAAGATCTTCTACCGGCTCGCCGGCGACGACGTCGCCGCGCTCTACGCGCTGGTCCAGTCCGTGGCCGGCGCACACCTCGCCGACCTCGACACCGCCCGCGCCGCCTACCTGGGGCCCGACACCGAGCAGGTCACCCGCCAGGAGCTGCTGCGCCGGGTCGAATCCGGCAGCGCCACGGTGATCGACGTCCGCCCGCGCGAGGAGTACGCCGCCGGCCACATCCCCGGCGCGGTGTCGATCCCGGTGGACGAACTCGCCGAGCGGTTGGCCGAACTGCCCGCCGACCAGGAGATCGTCGCCTACTGCCGCGGCGCGTACTGCGTGTTCTCCCACGAGGCGGTCCGACTGCTCACCGCCCACGGACGCACCGCCCGGCGGCTGGCCGACGGCATGCTCGAATGGCGGCTGGCCGACCTGCCCGTAGCCGTCTGAGGTCAGCCCTGACGCACCGCCGTGCCCAGGACGTGGAAGGAACTCGGAGTACGGGCGTCGGGGAACAGGAACCGGTCCAGCCGCTCGACGGCGAAGCCGGACCGCTCGATCGCGGCGAGGGTGTCCCGGCCGGTGTGGCAGCCGCCGGCCAGCCGTGGCCAGACGGTGGCGTCGAGGACGCGCTGGACCCGGGCCAGGCCGGGTGTGTCGGCCCGGACGTGTTCCAGGAACCGCAACCGCCCGCCCGGCTTGAGCACCCGGTGGATCTCCCGCAGCGCCGCCTCCTGGTCGCGCACCGAGCACAGCACCAGGGAAACGACCACCGCGTCGGCAACCGAGTCCGCGACCGGCAGGCGCTCGGCGAGACCGTCGACGACCTCCACCGGCACCGCCGCCCGTTCCGCCCCGACCCGGGCGAGCTGCCGCAGCCGCGGTTCCGGCTCCACCGCCAGGACACGCGTGACGGTGGACGGGTAGTGCGCGAAGTTGAGCCCGTTGCCGGCGCCCACCTCGACCACCTCACCGGTGACGCCCGCGAGCAGCGCCCGCCGGCGTTCGGCCAGGCCGCCCCGCTCCATCGCCCGGCTCATCATCGGGTAGAGGCGCGCGAACACCGGGTGGTGCACCGACATGCCGCTCACCACCGCACCGGAAGCTCGACCAGCCCGCCGGTCAGCACATCCCGGCGCACCCGCAACTCCGCCACGCCGACGGCCAGTTCCAAGGCGGGGAACCGTCGGGCCAGCTGGGAGAACACCACGTGCAGCTCGACGCGGGCCAGCGGCGCGCCGACGCAGTACCGCGCGCCGTGCCCGAAGGTGAGGTGGGCGGCGGCCGAGCGGGTGACGTCGAGCCGGTCGGGGTCGGGGAACACGGCCGGGTCGTGGTTGGCCGCGCCGTTGTCCAGCAGCACCAGGTCCCCCGCCCGGATGGCGACCCCGCCGATCTCCAGGTCGGTGCGCGCGTAGCGGGGAATCCCACCGCCGCCCTTGCCGGGTGCCCGCAGGATCTCCTCCACCGCGTTCGCGACCAGGTCCGGGTCGTCGACCACGGCCCGCCACTGTGCCGGGTGGGCCAGCAACAGCAGCGCACCCAGGCCGATCTGGACGACCGTGGTCTCGTGCCCGGCGAACAGCAGGGCCACCGACAACCCGGCGGCCTCGGCGTCGGACACCCCGTCGGTCGAGCAGAGCCGGGAGATCACGTCGTCACCGGGGTCGATCCGCTTGCGGGCGACCAGTTCCAGGCAGTAGCCGAACAACTGCCCCAGCCCCTGCTCGGACCGGGCCCGGTCACGGGTGTTGGCGGCGTCGGCGCTCCACGCGCGGAACCGGTCGCGGTCCTCGTAGGGCACGCCGAGCAGCTCGCAGATCACCAGGATCGGCAACGGCACCGCGACCGCCGCGTGCAGGTCCGCCGGCGATCCGCGCTCGACCATCTCGTCCAACAGCCCGGCGGTCAGGACCTCCACCCGCGACCGCAGCGCCTTGATGTGCCGCGGCGAGAAGTGGGGCTGGAGCAGGGACCGCATCCGGGCATGGTCGGCCCGCTCCGTGCCGAAATCGCCCAGCGGGCCGCCGAACAGCGCCGACTCGCCGGTCCGGGCGGCGGTCTCCGGAGCAGGGTGGGACCGGCCGAGTCGATCGTCGGCCAACAGCCGCCGCACCTCGGCGTGGCCGGTGACCAGCCACGCCTCGTCACCGGTGGCGGTGCGCACCCGGTGAACCGGGCCGCGTGCCCGGAGTTCGCGCAGCACCGGCGCGACCCCCAACGGATCAGGCTGCTCGAACGGCAACTGCACCGGCGCGACCATCACAACCTCCACCAGGTTCATATCCACTTGTACAAGGCGACATAAACAACGTACTTGTATAGTCTGGCTTAAACAAGAGGAGGTCGACACAGGTGGCACAGACCGGGCAACCCGCACCAACGGCAGCCGAACGCGTCCGGCGCCTGCCACGCGCCCAGCGGCGCGAACAGATCCTCGACGCGGCCACCCGCGCCTTCGCCCGCACCGGATTCGCCGCCACCGGCCTGGACGTCGTCGCCGCCGAGGCCGGCGTCACCCACGTGATCCTCTACCGGCACTTCGCCTCGAAGAACGACCTCTACCGCGCCGTGCTCGACCGCGCCTGCACCCGGCTCGCCGACACCGTCGGGACCGACGACTTCGACGGCACCAGCCTGCCCGCGCTGATCCGCGCCGCCGCCGCGGACCCCGACGGGTTCCGGCTCCTGTTCCGGCACGCGGCCAGGGAACCGGAGTTCCGCGACGTGATAGACACCATCCGAACCGCGTCGACCGAAGTCACCAACAGGCACCTCGCCGACACCATCCCCGAAGGCCCCTGGCGGCAGTGGGCGGCACGCGTCGTCCCCACCTTCACCCTGGAAGCCGTGCTCACCTGGCTCGACCTCGGCCAACCGGACCCGGACGGCGCCGCCCGACGCATCGGCCGTTCCGTGCAGGGGGTGATCCGGGCCGCCCACAGCGACTGACCATCGACCGGCGATCATGCGACGGGCTGTGCCCCTCGGCGAACCGCTGCCGTCAAGTCCTAAATTCCGTGGGACGCGGGGGTTGAGCATCGTGGTCGCGGCGAAGTGGCGGAGGATGCGGATGCGGGGGAGTCCTGCTGCTGCGGTGAGGTGGTGGAAGCGGTGCAGGACGTGTTCGTGGCGGAGTGGGTGGGCGGGGTCGTCGTGGTCGTGGCACCAGCGGAGGAGGTGAAGTCGGAGGAAATCGGCGGCAGTATCGACGCCGACGAGCGTGAGCAACTCTGCTTGTTCATCGATGAAGTGTTGACGCAGAGCGGGGTCGATGTCGCTGGACTTGCCGCTCGCCAGGGGGTGGACCGTTACGCGATCACCGACCGGTGGCGCCGGTGGTGAACGAGGTCGGTGGTCGCGGGTGGGCTGACGGCCCGGGGCCGCCCACCACCGTGAACGGTGGTGGGCGGACCGGTGGGCGATCAGGCCGGGGAGCAGGTGAGGGTGGGGGTGCCTGCGGTTCCTGAGGCTACGAGGCCGAAGGTCGTGCTGGCTCCTGCGCCCAGCGAGCCGTTGTAGGCGGCGTTGCGGGCGGTGATGGTTGGGCCGGTGGTGGTCAGGGTTGCGTTCCATGAGGAGTTGATGCGCTCACCGTTGGTGAACGTCCAGGTCACCGTCCAGCCGCTGATCGGCGTGGTGCCTGCCGTGACCCGTGCCTCGGCCTGGAAGCCGCCGCTCCACTGCGAGGTGACCTGGAACGTCGCCGAGCAGCCCGCCGACGGGTTTGTCGTCGTGGTCGTGGTGGTGGTGGTCGTGGTCGTGGTCGTGGTGGTGGTGGACGGGCTGGTGCTGGTGGTCGTGGTGCCGATGTCGGTGAAGTTCACGTCGCTGCACGCGTAGTAGCTCTGGTCCAGGTGGCTGGCCTGCCACACCGTGAACAGGACGTGGTGGCCGCTGCGACCGGGCGCGTTGATCTCGACGGGCGTCCGGTTGCCCGTGGGGACCCTGCCGGTCTGGCCGACCAGCTCCAGGTCGCCCCACTTCAGCACCTGGGTCTTGGGGTCGAAGCCCTGTTTGGTGGCGTAGACCCGGATGTAGTCGGCGCCGTGCGAGGAGGTGTCGTTCAGGTTGAGCGTGAACCGGCTGGGCTTGTTCGGTGCGTTCCACGCGCCGACCTTGTCCATCGCGGCGTAGCGGCCGTTGAAGGTCAGGCCGCCGCTGCAGAGCTGCCCGTCGGGAACGGCTGCCTGGTGGTTGCCGGCGACACCCTCGCGCAACAGGCCGTTCCAGTTGTACATCGCCGAGGGATCGGCCTGCCACGCCTGGTAGCACATGGGGTCTTCGGTGGCCATCTGCTGCGACGGGCCGTTGGGCCAGCGGTGGTAGCAGCCGTAGTGGCGCGACGGTGGGTCGCTGACCGCGCCGTGGGCCGAGGCGTTGCCCGCGCTGAAGGTCACCACCAGCAGGGTCGTCAGCAGCGACAGACAGGCGCCGAAGACCGCAGACACCCGCCAGGCCCTGGCGCGGGGTGACGCGGGTGGCCGCGAGGCTTCCGGTCGGTGGGCAGGGTTCTCCGTGAAGCGGGGCATGTGAACCGCCAAATCCTCGTTGATCGACGACAGGGGTGTCGGTCGGGCGCTTCGCAGGCTTCTGGGAGCGCTCCCAGACCGGTGTCAGTGTCCGTTCACATCACCCCCTCGGCATCCGCCATTCGGGTTGCCGTTGCGCAAAGCGCCCGAGTGCCCGCAGAGGCGGGGGCGAATCGCACGATCCGGTTGCCGCCCTTCGGCGTCTTGCGTCGTCGGAGTGACCTCGGGGTCGTCGGAGGGCGGGACGGCGCGGGAGCGGCGTTCCCAGTCGGTGAGGGCCTCGGCGGTGGTCCGGCCTGAGACGACCATGACCGCACTGTCGCCGCACCTCCGCCAGGCCACGCCCGTGGTCGCGGTGGCCAACGCGGAGCTGGGCCTGCTCGACCCGGCGAAGGCCGCCGCGATCGTCGAGGCGTGCCGCGAGCTGCGCGCGGGCAGGCTGCGGGACCAGTTCGTGGTCGACGTCGTCCAGGGCGGCGCCGGCACGTCGACCCCCAATGCCCGTCCGGGGTCACTGTTCCCCTGCGAGGGGCGGTCGTCGCGTTTCCGCGGCGGTCGGGGCCGTGCCCGGGTTTCACAGCCGGCGGCGACCTCGACCCCGCAGTCGAGCGCGGAGCGCGGCGTACCGGGCTCCGGTGCCCAGGTGTCGTTCCCGTCGGGCGCGTACGTGGCCTTGCCGGGCGGCGTGGCGTCCGCGGCCGGACGACGGGCCGTGGACGTGGCCGTCGCCCTCGAACACCCGGCGCCGGTCGCGTGCGGGCAGGGGCACGTGGATGCGTTCGTGGGAGGGCGCTTTCGGTGTGCGGCTGGGCAGGCCGAGGTCGTTGACCACCCACAGGGCTTCGCGGTCGATGCCGGAGCCGGCACGTTGGGCGGGCAGGGTGGTACGGCGGAGGTCGCTCATGGGTTCGGTGGACTCCAGTGCTCGTGCAGGAGGCGTCGTGCATCGCCTCGGGACCAGTGGCGTGCGGCCCGCACCGGTCACGCGGTGCGAGCTTCGAGCGGCACGGGGGAGGGCGGCGGGGAGTTGGCTCGACCCGCCGTCTGCCCCTTCGGGCGTCACTGGTCACTGCTGCATGTCGGCCATGATGTCCAGCCGGCCGGCCGCCGGTCAACGGATTTCGGAAGCCCCGGCTCGACCCGGCCGTTGTAGTGCCGGGGAGTCAGAGGAGGGCGGCGACCTTCTGCGCGGCGTTCGTGGGTAGGGGGAAGGCGACGGTGACGACGAGGCCGTCGCCTTCCATCGCCACCACCAAAGGCCCGGACGGCGGCTACCGGCTCGGCGGAGCTGACGGTGGCCTTCGCGCGGTTGGCCCGGCGTTACGCCGACGCGGCGACCAACCGTCGAGGGTGACCAAGGGGTCGTCGCGGTGGACTACTCCTCGACGGTGATCGCCAGCGCCGGGCACATCAGCGCGGCCTGCCGCACGTCCGCCAAGCGCTCGGCGGGTGGCGCGGCGTCCAGCAGCACCACGATCCCGTCCTCGTCCCGCTGGTCGAAGATGTCGTCCGCGGTCAGCGCGCACTGCCCGGAGCCGACGCACTTGTCCTGGTCGACGATCACGTTCACGACGTCCTCCTCCATGTCCGAAGCGGGATCGACCCCGACGGCCGGTCGGTCGGCCGTCGGGGTCGGGGAACCTTCACCAGGTCACGGGAAGCTCGGTGACGCCACCGGTGATGGTGGTGCGGGTCCCCAGGTCCTCGACCTGCTTGACGAGCCGCAGACCGGGCACGCGGCGGGCGAGGGCGGCGAACACGACGCGCAGTTCGGTGCGGGCCAGGCTGGCGCCGATGCAGAAGTGGCCGCCGTGCCCGAAGCCGAGGTGGGCGCGTTCCGGGCGGTCGGGGTTGAACGTCTCGGCGTCGCTGTAGACCGCGGCGTCGCGGTTGGCGGCGTTGATCGACAGGACCACGGCGTCGCCGCGCTGGATGGTGACGCCGGCGACGTCGACGTCGACGTGCGCGTACCGCAGCAGCCCCAGGTCGCCGGGCGCGCCCAACCGCATGATCTCCTCGACGGTGGCGTTGACCCGGCCGTCGGGGTCGGCGACCAGCGCCTCCCACTGGTCGCGGTGGGTGAGCAGGAACAGCGTGCCCAGGCCGATGCGGTTGACCGTGGTCTCGTGGCCGGCGAACAGCAGCCCGACGCAGAGCTTGACCATCTCCAGGTAGTCGAACGACTCGTCGGCGCTCTGGGCGGCCACGAGGTCGGAGATCACGTCCTCGCCGGGTTGTGCCCGCTTGGCCTCGACGAGCCCGATCATGTACTGGCTGAACTCCGCGAACGCCCGGTGGGCGTCCTCGCCGATGGCGAGGTTGGACATGCGCTCCGACAGCGAGGAGAAGTGCTCGCGGTCGCTCTCCGGCGCGCCGAGCAGTCGGCAGATGACGGCGACCGGGAGCGGGAACGCCAACCCGGCGTGCAGGTCGACCACCCCGTCGGGGGAGGCGGCGTGCTCGGCCAGCAGCTGGTCGATGTAGCCGTCGACCAGTTCGTGCATGTAGCCGGAGAGCAGGTTCATCCGCTTGGCGGAGAACGCCGGGGTCAGCAGCCGACGCATGCGGGCGTGGTCGGCTTCCTCGGTCTCGTAGTTGCCGGTGGGCCCGTCCAGGATCGCGGCGGTCGACAGGCGCGCGGCCCGTTCCGGCTCGGGGTGGGAGCGGCCCAGCCGCTTGTCGCCGAGCAGGTCGCGCACCTCCTCGTAGCGCGTGACCAGCCAGGCGGGATCGCCGGTCGGCGTGGTGACCCGCGTGACCGGCGCCTCCCGGCGCAACACGTCGTACAGCGGCGCGAGGTCGAGGACGTTCGGCCTCGCGAACGGTAATTGCGGGCGCTCCGCGGCAATGCTCATGGCTCTCCTCCCGTAGATCCTCAAGCACTTCCGACCGTAGCAGTTTGTTGGCAGTCGCTGCCGATAAAGTTGGTCCGGGTGGGCGAGCATGTTTGAATCGCCTGGTGGAGGACGTCGCGATCGACGCGGAGCGGGTGGAGCGGCCCCGCCGGGGACGGCCGCCGGTGAGCGACCGGCAACGCCAGCGGCAGCGCCTCGAGATCTCGCGCCACGCGGTCCGCCTGTTCGCCGAACACGGCGTGGCCGCCACCTCGGGCGAGCAGATCGCCCGCGCCGCCGGCGTCTCCGAACGCACGTTGTGGCGCTACTTCCGCAGCAAGGAGAGCTGCGTGGAGCCGTTGCTGGCCAACGCGATCGACGCCTTCCGCGCGGTCCTGCGCGCCTGGCCCGCCGAACTGGAACTCACCGAACACCTGCGCGTCGCGTACACGCCCATCCTGGACTCGGCGTCGGACGCGGACTTCGAGGCGGTGCTCGCGGTGATCCGGATGACCCGTGCCGAGCCGGCCCTGCGCGCCGCGTACCTCATGCTCCGGGAACGTTCGGAGGACACCTTCGCCGAGGTGCTCGCCGAACGTTCGGACGCCTCGCCCGACTCCGTCGAGATCCGCGTGCAGGCGGCGGCGATGAGCGCCGTGCTGAAGGTGGCGACCGACCACCTGGCCCACGTCACGGCGGCGGGCATCACCCCCGAAGCCCTGCGGCGGCACCGCGAGGACGTCGCCGCGGCGGTCGATCTGGTCATCCGGGGACTGTCGGACACCATGTGACGACGTGGCTCAGCGCCGGACTGGCACGCCCAGCTTTTCCGCGATCAGAGCCGCGGCGGCGCTGGTGGAACTGGGGAGTTGTCGGAGTCCCACGCCTGGATCAGCGACGGGGCCATGTCGGCCGAACCTGCCGGTGATGTACGCCTCGGTGCGGGCGTCGGAGGGGTTGTGCTCGGTGGTGGCGACCTCGACCAGGCGGCCGGTGCGGTGGCCCTTGTCGTCGGCCTCGGCGGTGAAGAACCCGGTGCGCTGGGACACGCGGGCGGCCTGCTGCATGTTGTGCGTGACGATGATGATGGTGAACCGGGTGGCCAGTTCGACCACGAGGTCCTCGATCTTGGCCGTGGCGATCGGGGCCAGCAGGTCGCCGACCCGGTCAACGCCCCCGTGCCGACCGTCCGCCTCGTCCGCGACGACCTCGACCGCCGCGTCCGCACCCTGCTGACCGACCTGCGCGACTGACAGGTCGGTCGGCCTTCGCACCGGTTTCAGGAGACCGGGACGCCGAGTTCGGCCAGCAGGCCCCGGACCTTGGCCTCGATCTCGTCGCGGACCGGGCGGACGTCGGCCACGTCCTTGCCGGCCGGGTCGTCCAGCGGCCAGTCGAGGTAGCGCTTGCCGGGGAACACCGGGCAGGCGTCGCCGCAGCCCATCGTGACGACGACGTCGGCCGCCCGGACGATCTCGTCGGTCCACGGCTTGGGGAACTCGCCGGTGATGTCGATGCCCCGTTCGGCCATCGCCGCCACGGCGGAGGGGTTGACCGTGATGCCGGGTTCGGAGCCGCCCGACCAGGCCACCGCGCGGTCGCCCGCGTAGTGCTGGAAGAAGCCGAGGGCCATTTGTGAGCGGCCGGCGTTGTGGACGCAGAGGAACAGCACGGTGGGCTTGCCGTCGCGGTGGTGGCCCTCGACGCGGGCCAGGGCCTGGAGGCGCTGCTTGGCGAAGCGCTCGGCCAGCAGTGGCAGGAAGTTCGGGATGGTGCTGTGCGCGGCGAACTGGTCGTAGCTGGAGTGCAGGAACCGCTCGACGGTTTCGGTGCCGAACACGCCCTTGAAGGTCTCGTGCAGGCGGGTGGCGGCGGTGAGGAGGGCGTGCCGCTGGTCGATGCTCAGGTCGTGGCGGTGGTGCTCGTGGGTCTCGGTCATCGGCGGTCTCGTTTCGGGTATTCGCCATCAGGCGGCAACTCGCTCAGCGTCTGTTGAGTCAATGGTGATTGACTGAGATGTCCGGCGTCAACCCACGCGGTCAGTTGACTGCTCAAAAGGTGAAGGGTTCCAGCGCGAAGCGGCCGATCGCCACGAACGCGGTCAGGGCGAGGTAGCCCGCGTCCCCCAGCGCGGCCTTGGTCTCGCCACGGCGGATTCGCATGATCAGGGCGCCGGTCATGATCAACGCCAGGCCGGTGGCCGCCAGCGGTACCAGGATCGGCGCGATGTCGAGCAAGGCGGGCAGGATCAGGCCCACGGCACCGACGACCTCGAGTGCTCCGAGGGCCTTGAGGGTGCCGGGCTTGAAGTCGAGGACCCAGCGCGCGGCGTCGGTCATCCCGGCCATCTTCTCCCGTGGGACGAACAGCTTCCCGAGACCGGAGAACAGGTACACGGCGGCCAGCAGGCCGGCGACGATCCACAGCGCGATGTTCATGAGCCTTTCCTTGGCGGAGTGTCTGGAAGTGGCGGACCCGGGGTTCCGGGTCCGCTTGAGAGCCTGAGAGGGGACGTTCGCCTCAGCCGAACTGGCCGGGCTGGTACTCGCCGCCGGGCGTCCGGGTGATCACGTTCAACCGGTTGAAGGCGTTGATCACGCAGATCAGGGAAACCAGGGCCATCATCTGGTCCTCGTCGTAGTGCTTCGCCGCGTTCGCCCACGCCTCATCGGTGACGCCACTGGAGTCGGCGAGGCGAGTGCCCTGCTCGGTCAGTTCCAGCGCCGCCCGCTCCGCCTCGGTGTAAACCGTCGTCTCCCGCCACGCCCCGACCAGGTTGATCCGCACCACGCTCTCGCCGGCCGCCGCCGCGTCCTTGGTGTGCATGTCGAGGCAGCCGCCGCAGCCGTTGATCTGGCTGGCGCGGATCTTCACCAGCTCCTGCACCGCCTTCGGCAGCGCCGAGTCGGTGATGACCTTGTTCGACGAGATGATGTGCCTGGCCCACTTCGCCCCGACCTCGTTGGCCATGGGGTTGATCCGGGTTTCCATCTCGATCTCCTTCGTCGTCGGATGCTTGCACCACTACGACGAAGCGCCCCGCGACGACGTAACAACCACGTGCGCTACTCGGGTCGCGCGGGCAGACCCATGGCGTTGAGGCGCTTGCGGTCGCTCACGGTCAGGATCTCGACGATCCGGCCGTCGACCACGGTGCACGCCACCACGCCGAGCACCTTCCCCCGCGCACCCCAGGCGACGAACCCGGGCTCGCCGTTGACCAGCACCGACAGCGCCGCGGTCATCGACCGGATGCCACGCAGGATCGGGCCGGCCACCTCGGCGGCCCCGACCGTGGTCAGCACGCCCTGCGGGTGGTGCGTGCGCCAGGTCACGTTCGGATCGAGCAGCCGTACGAGCCTTTCGAAGTCCCCGTTCCGCGCCGCGGCAAGAAAGGCGTCGACAACTGCCCGCTGCGGCTCCTCTTCCGGCAGCGAGTTGCCCCGCACCTTCCGGCGGGCCCGGCTGGCGAGCATCTTCGTCGCGTCGGTGGACCGGCCGATGATCTCGCCGATCTCGGCGAAGGGCACCGCGAACATGTCGTGCAGCACGAACGCCAGCCGCTCGGTGGGCGTGAGGGTGTCGAGCACCACCAGCAGTGCCAGCCCGACCGATTCGGCGAGCACCGCATCGTCCTCGGGAGCCGCCCCGTCGTCCACGGTCACCACCAGCTCGGGCAACTGGTCGTCGTAGGACAGCTCGGCCCGGGTCTTGCGCGAGCGCAGCACGTCGATGCAGACCCGGCCGACCACGGTGGTCAGCCAGCCGGCCAGATTGTCGATCGCCGCCGCGTCCTGTCGGGCCAGCCGAATCCAGGCCTCCTGCACCGCGTCCTCGGCGTCCACCCGCGACCCGAGCACCCGGTGCGCGACCGCCACCAGGCGCTCGCGCTCCTGTTCGAAGGCCTCCGCCAGCGCTTTGTGCGGACCTGGTCCGGTCATGTCGTTACCTTCCTCGCACGAGTTCCGTCATGGTCATGACGAGCCCGAAGGCGTCGAGGTAACCGGTCGGCGTGCGTCCGTGATGGGCGGTCACCCGAAGGGGTGGTCCCGTTCGGCATCGGCGGCGCCAACGCCACCGTCGCCGCCACCACGTGAACCCAAGACCTCGAACGGCCTGCGCAGGTGAGCCCAGCGCGAGCGCGTACTGGACCCCACGGGCGCCTTCGTCAGTGCGGTCCCGGGGTTGGTAGGGCGGTGAGGTGGAAGGTGAAGTCGGCGGGGCGGACGTCCAGGCGGTGTTCGGGTAGTACGCCGGGGCCCACTGCGCCGGAGCCGACGCCCTGCACGGCGTGGTCGGTGTGGAGGTGGGTCGTGGGTTCGGGGGTCAGGTCGGTCTGGTGGCGGGCCGCGGCCAGGGCCTGGTCGCTCCACCGTCTGGCGGCGAGGTGGAACAGGGGGTCCCCCTCGATGCGGATTCCCGCGCCCTGGGAATCGGTCACCTCGGCCCAGCGCACGTCCAGCCGGTTGCCGTTCTCCTGCGGTCGCACGTAGGGCGTCTGCAGCTGCTCGACCGTGGCTTGGAAGCGGCCGATGCGCACCGCCTGCCGGGAGTCGGGGTAGGCCTCGCCGGGTCCGGCGCCGAGCCACTGGACGTGGGACCACTGCGCGGGCACCGTCCACCGCAGGCCGATGCGGGCCAGGGAGGGCGCCTTGTCCCGGCGGAGGAGTGCCGCGTACTGCTCGGGTGGCAGGTCGGTGTCGACCATCCGCTCCGCGAAACGGTCCTCCCGTGGCGGCCAGTGTCCGACGGGTTCGGCGTGTACCCGCAGGCGGAGTCGGGTTCCGTCGGTGTCCCAGCGGTAGGTGGTGAGGTAACCGCAGGTCACTGCGGCGGCGGCGCTTCGGACGACGACGGTCAGGCCGTCGTCGTCCGGGCTGACGGACGCGGTTCGGTGGCGCAGCCGGTGCAGGCCACGGGCCTCCCAGTACCGCGCGTCGCCTTGCGTCCACGACAGGTCGTTGTCGGTCGGCGCACGCCACAGCGCCAGGTGAGGACCGTGCAGGTGCCGGCCGTCGAGGCTGAGGAGTGTCCCGGTGCGCCGGTCGAAGCGCGCCGGGCCGAGAACGATGTGCGTGTCAACGGGTTCCGCCCGCACGAGCGCGCCGCCCGGCACGGCGCGACGAACTTCGCCGGACGACAGCGGGATCTGGCCCCACGCGACGACATGCCCCGGCTCCACGGACTCCGCCTCGACGGTCAGCCGCAGTTCGCCCGTGCCCGGCACGGCGGTCGTGGGTAGGGGCAGTTCGGTCCGTTCGCCGGGGGCGAGTCGCGGCGTCGGGAGGACACCGTCGGCGATCGGGACGCCGTCGCGGTGCAGCGACCAGGTGAACCGCAGGTGGGACAGGTCGAGGAAGTCGTAGCGGTTGTGCACGCTGATGCCGTCGCCGGTGGCCTCGATGCGCACGGGCTCGTTGACCTTCTGGTACTCCAACAACCCAGGGGAGGGCGTCCGGTCGGGGAACACCAAGCCGTCGCAGATGAAGTTGCCGTCGTGCAGGTCCTCGCCGAAGTCCCCACCGTAGGCGAAGAACTCGCGCCCGTCGGCGTCGGTGGTGCGCAGGCCCTGGTCGATCCACTCCCACACGAACCCGCCCTGCACCCGCGGGTACCGCTCGCACAGCGCCATGTACTCGGACAGACCGCCGGGCCCGTTGCCCATCGCGTGAGCGAACTCGGTCAGCAGGAACGGCATGCGGTTGCGCGGTTCGTCCCGCGGGTCGCCCTCGCCTTCGGTGGCCGGGTGGAAGTTCTCGCCCGGCCGCAGTTCGCCACGCCCGATCCGGGCGACGTCGGCGGGCGTGCGGTACATGACCGCGTGGATGTCCACGTACCGGGCCATCCGGTCGCCCTCGTAGTGGATCGGCCGGGACGGGTCGCGCTCGCGCACCCACGCGGCCATCGCCTCCAGGTTCTCCCCGTCGCCCGCCTCGTTGCCCAGCGACCAGGAGATGACGCTGGGGTGGTTCTTGTCCCGCTCCACGGTCCGCTCGACGCGGTCGAGGTACGCCGAGCGCCAGCGCGGGTCGTCGGAGGGGTTGTTCGACCAGTACTCCGGTCCGCTGTGCTCGAACCCGTGCGTCTCCAGGTCGCATTCGAGCATGACCCACAGACCCAGTTCGTCGCACAAATCCAGGAACGCCGGGTGCGGCGGGTAGTGCGAGGTGCGCACGGCGTTGATGTTGTGCCGCTTCATCATCTCCACGTCCCGGCGCATGGTCTCGACCGTGACCGCCCGCCCGCGCTCAGGGTCGAACTCGTGCCGGTTGACGCCCCTGAGCACGACGCGGCGGCCGTTGACCGTGAGCACACCGGACTCGTCGATCACGACGGTGCGGAACCCCAGCCGCACGCGCACCCGCTCGCTCGCGGTGGCCACGACGGCGTCGTAGAGGAAGGGGTCCTCCGCACTCCACGGCCGCACGGCATCGAAGGTGAACACGCGGTCGACCGGCACGTCGGTCACGCCCAGCAGCGGGACGGTGATCCGGGCCGGAGCGTCCACCTCGACCCGCAACCGCCCGCCCCCGGTGGCCGCGTCGTAGTCGGCGTGGACGAACACGTCCCGGATGCCGCCCGCCGGACGTGCCAGCAGGGTGACGTCCCGGAAGATCCCGGACATGCGCCAGGTGTCCTGGTCCTCCAGGTACGTGCCCGAGGAGTACTGGTGCACCCGGACCGCCAGGACGTTGCGCCCCGGCCGCAGCGCCGCCGAGACGTCGAACTCGGTCGGCAGGCGGCTGCCGAAGGTCACTCCCAGTTCGACGCCGTTGAGGAAGACCCGTGCGCACGAGTCGACACCGTCGAAGCGCATCACCGCGGGTGTGCCCGCCCAGGACGCCGGGAGGTCGAAGACGCGCCGGTAGTCGCCGGTCTCGTTCTCGTCGGGGACGAACGGCGGGTCCACCGGGATCGGGTAGGAGATGTTGACGTACGCAGGCGCGCCGTAGCCGTGCAGTTGCCAGTGCGACGGGACCGGGAGTCGATCCCACCCGGTGTCGTCGAAGTCGGGCAGCTCGAAGCCGTCCGACTCGTCCAGCACCGTCGCCGAGAACCGGAAAGCCCAGTCGCCGTTCAGGTCCAGCCTCGGGGCGTCCGAGGCCGGCACGGCTCGCGGGGCGAGCTTGCCGTGGCCGGGGGAGAAGACCTCGAAATAGCGTGCGGACACCCGGTTCCTCCTGCGGCGCACGGCTTGACTCGATGCGGCGAGCCGCCTCGCCGTCGGTGTCGAAGCGCTTCGACGATCGCCAGGCTAGTGAGGTTGCCACAAGGAGGCAAGGCCTTGCTCGGGTGAACACGGAGTCGGGCGACGAGGAAGTGGCACCACCGCCGCTTCGGCCGGAGAACCGAAGCGGCGGTGGTGCCCGCAGTACTTGGGGTGCCGTCAGCTGGTCGGCATCATGACCTTGTCGATGACGAACACGGTGGCGTTGGCGGTGGGGATGTTGCCGCACAGCACCTTGGCGTCGTTGACGGTCAGGTTGTCACCGGAGCCTGCGACCTTCAGCGTGCCGCCCTGAACGGTGTCGAGGGTGCCGCTGGAGGTGATGCCGTCCTTGTCCATGCGCTTCGGCACGACGTGGTAGGTCAGGATGCCGGTGAGCTTCGGCTTGTCGGCCAGCACGGCGTTGAGGGTGTCCGCGCCCAGGGCGTCGAAGGCCGGGTCGTACGGCGCGAAGACGGTGTAGCCGGCGTCGGTCTTGTTCAGGGTGTCGACGAGACCGGCGGCCTTGACCGCGGCGACGAGCTTGGTCAGCAGCGGGTTGTTGCTCGCGGCGGTGGCCACCGGGTCGTCGACCATGCCGTCGAGGGAGCCTTCGTTCGTGGTCTCCTTCGGCAGGCTGGCACACCCGGCGCCGAACACGTCACCGGTCTTGGTGACGCCGTCGCTCATGGCCTGGGTGGTGGTCGTGGTCGTGGGCGCCGCGGACGCGGTGGTGTTGCTCGAACCCGCGGAGGAATCGCCGCTGCCGCACGCGGCCAGCGAGAGCGTGAGGGCGGCGAAGGCTCCGATGGCGGCCAGTCGCGGGGTCTTGCGCATGGGAGTTCGCTCCTTTGTGGATGGTGCAGGTTTTGCTTGCCTGTCAGGTGTTCGCCCCGGGGGCGTGGCGGTTCGGAGTTGGTTGGTCACGGTTGGGTAACCGTCACGGTTCGGCGGTGAACAGGATCGAGTGCCAACCCGTGGCGCCGTCCGGGATGGGGTTCACGCGCTGGTCGGTCTGGGTGTAGCCGCTGCGGTCGGTCGCGCGGCTCTCGATGGTGTGGGAGCCTGGCGGCAGTTGGGTTTCGAGGCGCCACATGCGCCAGGTGTCGATGTTGACCTCGGTGCTCAGCGTGGCCGGCTGCCACGGGCCGCCGTCGATGCGGACCTCGACCTTGTCGATGCCGGTGTGCTGGGCCCAGGCGATGCCCGCCGCGACGAACCTGCCCGCCTTCACCTTCTCGAACCCCTTGGGACGGTCCACCCTGGACATCGTCTTGATCGGCGCGCGTTGCGCCCAGCCGCGTCGGACCCAGTACGGGTCGAACGCGTCGAACGTGGTCAGCTCCGCGTCCACCAGCCACTTGGTGGCCGAGACGAACCCGTAGAGGCCGGGCACGACCATGCGCACGGGGAAGCCGTGCTCGGCGGGCAGCGGTTCGCCGTTCATGCCCACGGCCAGGAGTGCGTCGCTGTTCGGGTCCATGATGGCGTCGACCGGTGTGCCGCAGGTCCAGCCGTCGACGCTGCGGGTGGCCAACTGGTCGGAGCCCGGCTGGACCCCGGCCTCCAGCAGCAGGTCGCGCAGCGGGACACCGATGAAGTTGGTGGTCGAGATGTACGGTCCACCGACCTCATTGGACACACAGCACAACGTGATCGTCTTCTCCACCAAGGGGCGGTCGAGCAGGTCGTCGTAGGTGAGCACGAGTTCCCGGTCGACCATGCCGTGAATCCGCATCCGCCAGTCCTGCGCGCGCAGGCGCGGCACCGACAGCGCGGTGTCGACCCGGTAGAACTCGGAGTTGGACGTGATGAAGCCCGGCGTGCCGTCGGCGGCGAAGTCCGCCCCGGCCGGGATCGGTGGCGCGGTGGTGTCCGGGGTGAGGGTGATGGAGCGGCGGGAGGCCTCCACGTCCACGCGTCCGCCGAGCAGCTGCCCGGCCAGTCCGGCGGCCCCCGCGCCGACCGCGACCGCGGTGGAGGAGACCAGGAAACGGCGTCGGCCGAGTCCGTGGACCTCCCATTCCACCGTCCGTGTCTCCGACTGTTCCACGGGGCGGCGGGTGCGTGTGGCGGCGGCGTGCAGCAGCCGGAACACGGCGACGCCGACGACCAGGCTCGCCACCGGGGCGAGCACGGCCGTGAACGAGAGCCCGGGGCGGGCGAGCACCGCGGCGATGGCGACGATCCCCAGCAGCGCGGCCAGGATCGTGCCCGGGAGCGGGCTGCGCCGGGACAGCAGTCCGGCGACCACGGCGAGGCCGAGGATCGTGGCGGCCATGCCGCCCAGCAGCACGACCTTGTCGTTCTCGCCGAAGGTCCGGATGGCGAAGTCCTTGACCGGGTGCGGTGTCAGGTCGATCGCGGTGTTGCCCACCGCCAGGAACGGCGACGCGAACGGGTCGATCAGCCCGGCGACGAGGTGCCCGACGGCCAGCGCCGCCACGACCGCCAGCAGCCCCACGACGGCGGCTGCCGGCCGGGGCAGCGGCCGGGTGGTGTCCGTGGGTTGCGCGGTGTCAGCTCTGGTGGTCACACCTGACGTTCGGTCCGGGCGGGACGGCGGTTCGGCACGATCCGGGTGGAGGTCTTCACGGCAGCGCAACGAGGACGAGCGGGCTGGTCGTGGGCACGGCGGGGCCCTTGCGCCCCAACGATCACCGCGATGCCCGCGGCGGCGATCGCGAGGGTGCGCCACCGCTTGCGCGGTGTCACCTCGGGCTCGGTCGTCGGTGGGAGTTGCCGGGTGCGCGGTGTCACCTCGGGCTCGGTCGTCGGTGGGAGTTGCCGGGTGCGCGCGGCGGCGGCGAGGACGCGTACCTTCAGGTCGGCGGGCGGTGGGGCGGCGGCCGACGGCCGCAGGAAGGTGAGGGTTTCCCGGAACTCCGCGACCTCCCCGGCGCAGCCGGCGCACGACGGCAGGTGCGCGCGGGTCTCGGCGCGCTCGTCGCCCCGGGCCGTCCTCGCCACCAACTCCTCGGCCGACACCGGTGAGCCGACCGCTCGCACCACCGGTTCCCGTTCGGGCATGGACCTCACACCTCCTGCCTGGTGTTCGTCGTCGCCCGTGGATTGGTTCACCGATGTCGAACCGCCGGGTGGGGTCGCTGCGAACGCCTGTCACCACCGTGAGAATGGAAGGTGAGCACCATGACCTCCGCAAGTTCCGCAGGTACGCGTTCGACGGCGGGTCGCTACCCGGCACAACGGCTCGCCGCGCTGGTCGGCGCGGTGTTCCTGCTCGTCGGCGTCCTCGGTTTCGTGCCCGGCGTGACCACGAACTACGACCAACTCAGCTTCGCCGGCCACGGCTCCGGCGCCCTGCTGCTCGGCGTCTTCGCCGTGTCCGTCCTGCACAACGCCGTCCACCTCCTGTTCGGCGTCGCCGGCCTGGTCCTCGCCCGCACACCCGGCGGGGCCGTCGCCTACCTGATCGGCGGCGGTGCCATCTACCTCGTCCTGTGGCTGTACGGCCTGGTGATCGACCACGGCAGCGCCGCCAACTTCGTCCCCGTCAACACCGCCGACAACTGGCTGCACCTCGCCCTCGGCGTCGGCATGGTGGCACTGGGCCTCGCCACCCGCCGCGCGAGCCGGGCCTGACGGTCCGGGCGCCCGTTCGCGACTCGCTCGAACGGGCGCCCGTCCGCGCTGAACCGCGGATCGCGGTCAGTCGTCCGGGAAGCGGGCGGTCCAGTCGTGGGTGTTCGGTGGGGTGGGGCCGAACCCGGTGGGCATGTCGTCGGCCGTCGCGGATTCACCGACCGCGCCGGTGCCGAGGGTGGCGATCCGCTCGGGGGTGGGCGGGCCCGCCAACGCCTGGGCGGTGCTGCCACCCCCGGCCGGTGACTCCGTAGTCCTGGAGGGTGAGCAAGCACGTGGCTGCGGGGCCCGGCGCTTGACACGAGGTGAGCTTGTGGCGGTGGGTGGGCATCGTCGATGCCTGGCGGACCCGGCATGTGTTGCGGGCGCACCGCGCGCCGTACGTCCTGTGTTCGGGACTAACATGAGGTTATGACTACGCAACGGGCGTCCTCGCCTATCTGGGTCTACATCGAGGACGAACTCCGCAAGCGCGGGCTGACCACCGGGGATCTGGTGCGCGCCATCGGTGTGACCCGCAGCGCGCTGACCGGTTGGCGCGACGGCCGGTCGATGACGGTGGCCACAGCGCGGTCGATCGCCGCGTTGTTCAAGGTGTCGATCCTTGAAGTCCTGGTCGGCACAGGCGTTATCACGCCGGAGGAGGCTCGACTCCGGCCCGCCCTGGTGGACCCGACCGCCTTCGCCGATCAGGAGCTGTTCCTCGAACTCGCCGAGCGCCTCCGGCATCGCCTCTGGCTGTCGTCCTTCGCGCCCACACCTGCAAGGGCGCTCGGCGACGGCGCGTCCGACGTGGACGGTCGCAAGGGAGAGGTGCAGGACTGGGGTGAGTACGAGGAGTTGGTTGACCGGTTTCGTGGGGTGGTCTGCGCGCTGCTGGAGGTTGTGCCCGAGGGGCCAGCGCGGCGGGCCGCCATCGACTTGCTCCGCGCGGTGACCAAGGACTGCCGTCAGCCGGACAGTGTCGCTGAACAGCCTGGGGTGACTTCAGTTGTCGGCTCGCAGGTGGGCTCTAGTGCGTCGGCGATCGTGGACGCGGTGACCCAGCCGTCGGTCTGGCGTGCGGTCGGCGGGAGGTCGACAACCGCCGTGGGGACGCGGCGGCCATAGCAGCCGCCGCGCCTCGGGTGTCGGGTCAGAAACGGAAGCGGGTGATGACGGCGGCGTGGTCGGAGGACCACAGGTTGTCCTGGTGGTTCGGCACCGCGGTCGGGGTGCCGAGGACGACCGCCTCGCTGCTCGTCGCCTGCACGCGCCCGGCCGAGTGGACGAAGTCGATGCGGTCCTGGGGTTCCGGTGCGCCGGTCGAGTCGGTGCACGTCGACGCCGCCGGCGGGTGGGGCGTCGGCTTGCCCGGGCCAGGCGGGCGAGGACTTCGAGGTCGGACTCGCTCAGGAACACGTCACGTCCTCGGGTAGCGGGTGTCCCACAGGCCGAGCCCGAGGGAGGACGAGCGGTTGAAGTGGCGGTAGGCGTCGGTGGCCAGGTTCTCCACCACGTACCGCGGTTCGAGCTGTTCCAGCCACCGCGGGCAGCCCGGGGACGCCGACCCGGGCGCCCAGCAGCGCGCCGGCAACAGCGCCGGTCAGGGCGCTGCGGCCGGAGTGGTTGACGGCGCGCAACAACGCCGCCTCAGGGTGGTGCTCGTGACCCGCGACGGCGGCCAGGGCCTGGCGCAGGGCTATGGAGGCGTCCCGCGCCCATGTCGGCGGCTGCGGCGCGTCGAGGAGGCCGAACTTCGCGTAGTCGGGCAGGGCGTCGGCGACGTCCACGTCCTCCACCCGCACGTCGCGGCCCGCGATCCACAGCGGCGGCGGTTCGTCGGCCCGGAGCACCTGCTGCAAGACGTGCGTCAGGTAGACGGTGGCCGCCACGTCGGAGCTGTGGGTGAGGCCGGCGAGGAGCCGGGCGGCCTGCGCCGCGCCGCCGGGAGCGGCGATGTCGTCCAGGCTCAGGTGGGCGTCGTCCGCGCCAGTCCGGGGTAAACGTGCGGTACGCCGGTTGGCATGCCGGAGCCTGCGCACGTCGCTGCCAACCGTCGAGCAGTCAGGGGAACCCGACAGGACAGAGGCCGTCCACCCGCCCGAGGGCAGCCTCCGCCCTTCCGGCTCCGGCTCAGAGAACGGCTCGCGGCGGGAAGTCGTTGATGGCGTCGGCGACGAATTGTGCTACCTGGTTGTGGTAATCGCCGTCGGGCTTGCCGTCGGTGAGGTACTGGGGAGCGACGTGGTTGGGGGTGGCGCTGTCTCGCACCGCAGCGTCGATGTCGAGCAGGTAACCCGCCTCGTAGTTGGTGTAGTTCGTCAACAAGTCCCGGTTCAACCTCCGCCGCTCGACCTCCCGTGGGTCGTTGGCGTCGAGCCCGAGTGGTGGCACGGTCATGAGGACCACGCGCAGGGGCGTGCCGTCGGTGCGCAAGTGTTGTTTGAGGCCATCATGGCTGCCTGACTTGATGAGCGCCCCGAGGTTTGCGCGGATGTCTTCGGTGGTCTTGCCCTGGAGGATGTCGGCAGCTCCGAGGGCGACAAAGACCGTCCTGACGTTCGGCGAACTCAGAGCGGTCCGGTGATGGGCGCTGGTCGCGTTGGCGGCGGAGAGGGTCCCGAGGTGCGGGTCGCCTGCGGTCTGACCTCGATGTGTCTGTGTTACCTCCGCGGGGCTGAGTGTGCGTTGGTGGACGCGGACGTCGGAGATGCTGCCGTTGTAGTTGTGCATGTAGGTGCCGGCGTGTTTGCCGCGGCCGATGACGAGGCGGCCGGTGGCGGGGAAGACGGTGGCGCCGGTGGCGGTGGCTTCGAGGGTGCCGTTGACGTAGAGGCGCATGGTGGCGGTGGTGTGGTCGTAGGTGGCGGTGAGGTGGGCCCAGGTGTTGAGGGCGGGTTCGGCCGCGGAGTGGGTGCGGACGAAGGTGTAGTTGTTGTTGTCGGCGGAGAGGGTGGTGAAGTTCCAGCGTTTGGCGTCGCCGTCGTAGCCGAGGTGGAAGGCGTTGTACTGGGTGCCTTCCTGGGTGATGGCGGTCTGCCAGCCGTTGGAGTTGGGTTTGAGCCAGGCGGAGACGGTGAAGCTCTTGGAGGTGTCGAGGACCTTGCCTGCGGTGTGGAGGTAGGCGGTGGTGCCGTTGAGGGTGGTGGAGCCGCCTCGGTCGGTGTTCCAGGTGGTGCCGCCGTTGAGGGTGGCGTGGTGGGTGCCGATGGTGTCGCGGGCGGTGGTGCCGGTGTTGTCGTTGAGGCGCCAGCGGGCGGTGTCGGGGATGCCGGCGCGGGAGGCGTTGACCAGGCCGCCGGGGAGGGGGGCGCCGACGTCGGTGAGTTTGGCGGGTAGTTCGTCGACCCAGGTGTTGCGTTGGGTGCTGCCGGGTGGGGCGGTGGCGGTGAGGTGGTCGCCGAGGATGACGACGGTGCCGTGGCTGGTGTCCGGTGTGGACACGTCGACGCCGGTGATGAAGTAGCTGCCGGTGAGGGTGGTGGTGTAGGGGGTGCCGTCGGTGTTGGTGACGGTGTTGCCGGAGGCCAGGTAGGTGGGTGCGGTGGCGTTGCCGTGCACGGGGGCCAGGGCGGTCGGGTTGGGCAGGTGGATGCTGACGACGAGGTTTCCGTTGCCGCCGGTCGGGAAGGCGACCGGGTCGCTGTGGATCTCGCCGCCTGCGGGGAGTGTGACCGTGGCGTTGTTGTTGAACTTCAGGGTGGTCTGGGTGCCGGTGGCCGAGTCGGTGCCGGTCTGGGCTGCGATGGTGGCCGCGCCGATGGTGATCGGGGCGTTGTTGAGTGCGTTGGACAGCTTCACGCGGGCCTGGCCGCCGGTGACGGTGGGGCGCAGGACGGTGCGCAGGGTTTTGTTGCCGAAGGCGTGTCCGCCGGGCGGGACGACTGCGGCGTCGGCCGGCGCGGCCCAGGTTCCGACCCAGCCTGCGTCGACCGGGCGCGGTGCGATGGACAGGATGTGCAGTTCGGGGCCGCAGGTGTGGTCGAGCAGTGCGCTGCCGTAGTTGGGCAGGGTGATCGACTTGACCGTTTTGGTGGGGTCGGCGGGGACGAAGATCGGGTGGATCACCGGCTGGAACTGCGGTTCCTTGCCCAACAGGTAGTTGCGGTAGGGCAGCTTGATCCCGGTGTGGTTCTGCGGGATCGGGTTGACCCAGTCACCGACCTCCGGGAACCACGGTCGGCTGGAGGTCCCGTCGGTGTAGGTGATGGTGCCGAATCGGGGCCGGGAGGCGCCGCAGGTGCTGAGCGCGAGCAGGCCGACCGAGTTCGCCTTGATCTGTTGGGCCGCGGGGAAGGGGATGGTCTGTCCGATGGCGATGACGTTGTCGTTGCCGGTGGTCGAGTGGGCGGCGGGCATGGTGAACGCCGCGCCGTTGATCGCCACGGTCTTGCCGGGGGCGAGTCCGGCGGCGGCGAGCGTCTGCGCCGACAGGGCGTAGCCCGCGCCGCCGATGCCGGCGGTGGTGACACCGTCGTTGGCGATGCCCTTGTTGTTCATCGCGTCGGTGAAGCTGGCCGTGGTGACGTTGTTGATCGGCTGGAGGGTCAGGTAGTCCAGGGCGATGAGGTGCTTGGGTGTTGTCGATGCCGGGTTCGGGTCGACCGTGCGGAACGTGATGGTGTGTTCGCCTGCGGTCAGGTGTGCGCCGCCGATCCCGACGTAGGCGTTGATCATCAGCGGGTCGTAGCCGTCGACGGGGTTGGTGTCGGTGCGCCCGATGATGGTGTCGTCGACGCTGACGGTGAACTTGCCTCGGTTGCTGTTCTTGACGATGCCCAGGCCGATGGCGTAGTCGGCTTCGATCGGTGTGGTGACCTTGAAGCTGATCGACTGGTCGGTGTTGTCGGCGTCGAAGCGTTTCATGGCGCTGCTGTTCCACGGTGCGCCGCCGAAGTGGCTCAGCGGCTTGTCCTGGGCGGACACGGTGAGGGTTTCGAAGTCGAGCTTCACCGTGGGGGACAGGTCGATGTAGTCGATGCCGACCTTGAAGGCGGTCGCGGTGGAGCCGGTCTTCTTGGTGATCTTGATCGAGAGGGTGTGCTGTCCCGCGGTGAGGTGCACGCCGGCGAGTTGCCGGTCGACGGTGGCCGGTTGGGTCGCGGTGGGGGAGAACATGGTGTGGACCCAGCGGCCGTCGAGTTCGAATTCGGCGCTGTCGGGCAGCGTGGTGCTGTCGATCAGTCCGGCGTCGACGTTGTAGTAGCCGGTCGTGGGCACGGTGAACGGGAACGTGATGCGGTCGGTGCCGCCGCTGGTCGTGGTGGTGGCGGTGACGTACTTGCCGCCGGAGGCGACCGGGTCGGTGGTCACGGTGCCGGGGATGGTCCCGGTCGGGGTGGTCGTCTCGGCCTCGACCCGCAGCGTCGGGGCCGGCGCGATGTAGCTGGGGGCGACGTAGAAGGTGTAGGCCTGCGACTCGGGGGAGAGTTTGTGGGCGTCGTCGAAGCTGCGGACGTGCAGGGTGTGGTAGCCGGGGCTCATGGTGGCGGGCAGAGTGATGGTGGCTTTGCCGCCGTTGTTGGCGACCCAGCCGCCGGTGGTGCCGAAGGTGCGGTTGTAGTCGCAGTCGGTGGTGGTGGGCACGGTTTCGGTGCCCGAGCCGGTGAAGGTGTAGGTGAAGCCGACGATGTTGGCCGCGCCCTTGGCGTCGAAGGTGAACGTGCCGGGTTGGTTCTGCGGCTTACCCCAGAACGTCGCCGGGTAGTCGGTGCTCGTGATCGTCGGGACCGCGTTGATCGGGTCGGGCCGCGCGGTGAAGTTGTACCAGGCGGACCATGGGCCGGCCCATTGGTTCCTGCTGTCGTCACCGGGGAACCGGTTCTGAACCGCGACGTGGTAGTGGTAGTCGCCGTTGGCCAGGCGGTTGTTGGTGGGCCACTGACCCGTGGTTCCGGAGGCGATGATCGTGGGCACGCTGCCGGAGTTCGCCCTCAACCTGCTGCTGCTATCGAAGACCTCGTAGTACAACCCCAGGTTGAGGGCCGGATCGTTGTTGTCGGTGGCGGTGGCGTACAAGGTCGGCGTCGCACTCGGCGTGATGGTCTTCCCCCCGCACGTGACCGCTCCCGCCACCCCGAGGCCGTGAGCCGGGTTGGGTGGGAACGAGAAGACGACCTCGAGCACGACATTGTTGTCGAACTTCTTCCACTCGTAGGGGTCCTTCTCGTTCGGTGAGAGCAGTCCAACGTGGATGTACTCCCAGTTGTGCTGGATGATGCCCGAGACCGGTGACCACGCGTTGAACTTGACGTAGCCCGCACCTCCGCACTGGTCGCCGGCCTTGGACGTCTTAGTGTCGACCGCTCCGCCGTCGGGGCCGGGCCACCTCGTGCCCTCATTGAACGCCTCGGTTTGGAACAGCGACACTGCTTCTTCGTCGGAGCACGACGTACCGTGCTTTTGCAGCGCGTGGACCTCCGCGCTGTAAAGCGTCGGTTCGCGGCCGTTGCGTTCACGCAACTCATAGGCGGTGAACCGGAAGAACGACCGTGCGACCCAGCTGCCGCCACAGCCGACCCACCCGCTGCACAGGCCCACCTGGGCATCCATGGTGGCGTTCCAGTAAGACCACCCACTGCTGGTCACCTCGGCCCAACCGTCGCGCCCACGCGACATCGCGGGGTCGATGTAGACGGGGTACTCGACGTCTTTGCCGCGAAGGGAGTCCGCGTCCGGGGTGATGGTGATCTCGGCGGTTGTGGTGCGTCCCCCGTCCACCGCCACCACGGACATGTCGAGAGGGGACACCTTGCCGCTGCCCGGGTCGGTTGCCGAGGGGGCAGGGCCGCGTCTGATGTCCTTCGTTGAGTCCCACATGACGGGCGTCGATCCCTGGAACACCACGCGGCCGGTGTCGTCCTTCGCGCTGAGCACATCACCTGCTGTGGTCAGGTCGAGGTCCGTGGCAGCGGCGCTCAATCGAAGGGACGACAGTTGCGGGTTCGCTGCGGCCTTCGCGTCCTTCACCACCAACACCTCGGAGTACCCGGTGCTGTCGGCGGTGAGGTGGAGGTCGACACCGGGGAAGACCTCCGGGTAGACCGATGTGGGGCCGTTGACCACCGGGGTCGGGAGGGGTGTGGGCCAGCTCAGGGTGAACTGCTTGTCGCCGTCCCGCATGGTGACCAGTGGGGCCGTGCCTCCCCCGAGAAGGACATGTCGACGGTGCTCGTCGTGGGTGACAGCGACCCGTCGTCAGCACGCTTGAGTGCGGTATCGATGTCACGCCAGGTCCCGTCCTTCTTGGCGCGCACCGGTCTTGAGTGCGAACGAAGTGTGAGTGTTCCGTTGGGGTTGGCCAACACCGTGCTGGTCTCGGTCAGCTTGTCGGCCACCGGCACCGGTTGGCCGGTGCGCTGCGCCTCCGTCAGCGCGTTCTCCTCCTGCGGCGTCCGCGTTCCCGGTGCGGCGACCGGGGCATCGGGAACAGGAGTCTCTTCGGCTGCGGCGAGCGGCGGTTGGCCGACGACCGCTTGGGCCAGGAGCACTATCGGGACGAGCAGCCAAGCTCGTCTGGGCATGGCGAAGCCAAAGAATTTCCGACGCACAAGTCCCCCGGACGGTTCGGCAAGAAGTGGTCTGACGACCGGAGCGGACCCTAGCCACATGCGCCTACCTGCGGATAGCCGCCGTGATGTGATGTAAGTCGCAGCCGCCTCGTGTAACGCGGCGACCGATCGGCCAACAAGGTGCACGCCGCTGACCCATCCTCGCGAACATGTGGACCGACTCTTCCTCGCGCACCGGGTGATCACCTAACGTTGGACGCCCTGTGACCGGTTGCGGTCCTGTTCTCAAGGGGGGCTTGAGACGTGTTGGGGTTCATTCCTGCGCGCGTTCATCCGGATGGCACGGTCTCGACAAGATCGAGACTTCGACGACTTCAGGGCACCGCGGCCATGGCGCTCGCGGTGTTCCTCGTCGCCGGCCTGGTGTCGGACCAGGTGTCGAACGGCCGACGACCCGACGTGATCGCCGAGCGCGCGGTCGAGCACGAAGACTTCCCGTTGTCCCGCAGTGAGAAGCCCGCCATGCCGGAGGCCGGTGTGCCGGCCGCTGTTCGGTGGCCCGCCGCGGGAGAGGCGGTCGCCACCGTCGATTCGGCGCGGCGAATGGGCGATCTGCCCGTGACGTTGGCGGCGAAGACCCGGCGTGCGGTCAAGGTCCGCGTCGTCGACCACGCCGTGGCCGAGAGCGCGGGCATCGCCGGTGTGATCGTCGCCGTGTCGCCACAGGACGACGCGACCGGGGACGTCTCACTGGAACTCGACTACTCCGGGTTCGCCGAATCCGGCGGCGCGTCGTTCGGCACGCGGTTGCGGCTGGTCGCCCTGCCAGAGTGCGTGCTGACCACGCCCGAACGCTCGGAATGCCGCGTGCGGCGACCGATCCGGTCCGACAACGACGCCGTGCGCAAGGTCGTGCGCGCAGACCTGGCCCTCGACGAGTCGGCTCCCGCCGACCGACCCCACCGGTTCGCCGGGCGCGCAGAGTCGGCGGCGACGGTCCTGGCCGCGGTCGCAGGTCCGGAGGGCTCCGACGGCACCTTCAAGGCCACATCGCTCGCTGCCTCCGGAACCTGGTCGGTGGGCGGCAACTCGGGAGGGTTCATCTGGAACTACCCGATCAGCCTGCCCCCGGCCGCTGCCGGTGAGCGCGCGACCCCCAAGGTCGAGCTGACCTACAACTCGTCCCATGTGGATGGTCGAACGGCCGCAGCGAACGGCCAGTCGTCGTGGATCGGCCAGGGCTGGGAGTACTCGGCGGGCTACGTCGAGCGCTCCTACCGCTCCTGCGCCGACGACAAGTCACTGCCGGCCGACCAGCAGACCGGTGACCTTTGCTGGGCCGGTGATGTCGTCACCATGAACCTCGGCGGGCAGTCGCTGCCCTTGGTCCTGGACGACGCGACGAAGACATGGCGCACCGCGCCGGACAGCGGTGCTCGTGTCGAGCTCGTCCAGGGTGCCGTCAACGGCGCGCGCAACGGCGAATACTGGAAACTCACGTCTACCGACGGTGTCTCGTACTTCTTCGGCCGCAACCGCGGGGCCGGCTACAGCAACCAGGAACAGACGAACTCGACGTGGACGGTTCCCGTCTATGGTCCGCGTTCCACCGATCCGTGCTTCTCCACAGCGGGTTTCGCCGCCTCCAAGTGCGACCAGGCATGGCGATGGAACCTCGACTTCGTCGAAGACCCGTACGGCAACACCGCCGCCTACTACTACTCGCCTGAGACCAACTACTACGGTGCCAACGGGCAGTCCACCGGCGTGGCCTACACCCGTGGCGGCACGCTCAAGCGGATCGACTACGGCCTGCGCAACACGAACAACTCGATCTACGGCCAGACGATGCCGTTCCGGGTGCTGTTCGACGTCACGGAGCGCTGCGTTCCCGCCGGCGCGATCACGTGTGATCCGTCGCAGTTCACGTCCGCGAACGCCACCCACTGGCCGGACACGCCCCAGGACCAGGCGTGCGCATCGAACGCGTCCTGCGAGAACCACTCGCCGTCTTTCTGGTCCACCAAGCGTTTGACCTCGATCACCACCCAGTACGACAAGGGACAGGGGCCGGTCACGGTCGACCGCTACCAGTTGGAGCAGGAGTTCCCGTCGATCGGCAACAAGGAACTCTGGCTCAAGTCCATCAAGCGCACCGCCTTCCAGGAGAGCACTGAACTGTCGCTCCCGCCCGTCACGTTCTCCGGCCAACTGCTGGACAACCGGGTGCGGGACTACAACAGTGGTCCGGCGCTGGTGCACTGGCGGATCACCAACATCCGCACCGACAGCGGCACGTCGATCAACATCGACTACAGCGCACCCGACTGCTCCGCGACGGACGTCCCGTCGGACCTGGCGCACAACACGAGGCGTTGCTACCCGGTGTACTGGACCAAGCCGTTCAACCCTGAACTGACCCTCGACTACTTCAACAAGTACGTCGTGACCAAGGTCGACGTGCAGGACGTCAACGCGATCTCGCCGACGCAGTCGACCCGTTACAGCTACGTCGGTGCGCCCGCCTGGCACTACGACGACAACGAACTGGTCAGGCCCGAACACCGCACCTACGGTCAGTTCCGCGGGTACGGGCAGGTCGAGGTCCGCACCGGCGACCCCGCGAGCTCGTACAACGGTGTCGCGGACCGGCAGACGCTCAAGCGCACCACCTACTACCGGGGCATGGACGGCGACACGATGCCGAACGGCGGCAAGCGCACCGCGACCGTCCAGGACTCGCGCGGCACTTCGGTCCCCGACAGCCCCGAGTTCGCGGGCGGGGCGCGTGAGGAACAGATCTTCAACGGCGACACCGCCGTGCGCGTGTCGTCCACCATCACCGAACAGACCCTGGTCCGTCGTACCGCGAGCCGGAACCGGACGGGATTGCCCGCCCTCACCGCCGACATCGTGGGCGTCGCGTCGACCACGGCCATCACCGACCTCGCCGCGGGTGGCAGCCGTTCCCTGGTCACCACCCAAAGGTACGACGACCTCGGTCGGGTGGTCGCCAAGACCGAGTCCGGCGACGGTGTTCCCGAGCTGTGCGTGACCACCCGCTACGCGGACAACACGTCCACGTGGATCAGGAACAAGGTGGTCGAGTCGATCACGTCGCAGCAGGCGTGTCCGGCACCCGGCGAAGCGCAGACGTCGATCGTCTCGGCCGTCCGGAACTACTACGACGGGCAGGACTCCCTGGGGTCGCTCACCGGTCCGGGCAACGCGACGAAGACGGAGGTGGCGACTGCCGCGTCGGGCAGCTCGATGACGTTCGCCACCGGCGGTAGCGAGACCTTCGACGCGTCCGGTCGGCGTGTGTCGTCCACCGACGCCGTCGGCCGGGTCAGCGGCGTCACCTACACCCCGGCGGACGGCGGTGTCCTCACGAAGACGGTGACGACGAACCCCAAGGGGCACACCAGCACCGTCGAGATCGAACCCGCCCGCGGCAAGACGACCTCCCAGGTCGACATCGCGGGACGCCGGACGGACGCGACCTACGATGCGCTCGGCAGGTTGACGGCGACGTGGAAACCCGGCCAGACCAAGGGCTCCACCCCGCCGACCGAGCAGTACGAGTACCTGATGCGCACGGACGGCCCGCTGGCCGTCACGACGAAGAAGCTCGTGGACCACGGCGCCGGGACGAACCAGATCGTCTCGATCGCTCTCTACGACGGCATGGGGCAGTTGCGGCAGACGCAGACCGCCGCACCCGGCGGGAGCCGCGTGGTCAGTGACACGTTCTTCGACTCGCACGGCTGGGCCCGGTTCACGAACAACCGCTACCTCGCCGACGGCGCGCCCTCGACCACGCTGATCTCCGTGGACGAGAAGTCCGTGCCGGACCGCACCGTCAACGAGTACGACGGTGCGGGCCGCGTGACGACAGCCACCTCGTACAAGGGCGTGACGCCGACGGCGACCACGAAGACGATCCACGGCGGTGACCGCACGACGGTGATACCGCCCGACAGCAGACTGGCCGCCACGACGATCAAGGACGTGCGTGGCCGCACCACCGAGTTGCGGTACTACCTCGGTCTGCCCGAGATCCAGGGTTCGACGGTGTCCGGCGGCCAGTTCAGGACGATCTCGTACGAGCACACGGCCGACGGCATGCAGACGGGCGTCGTCGACGCCGCCGGGAACAGGTGGACGTCCCGCTACGACCTGCTGGGCCGCAAGATCGGCCAGATCGACCCGGACGCGGGGACGACGAGCACGACCTACGACCTAGCCGGTCAGATCACCTCCACCACCGACGCCCGGGGCCAGGTCCTGTCCTACGAGTACGACGTCATGGGCCGCAAGACGTTCGCGTACGCGGGCACCGGCACGACCCGGCGCAGGATCGCCGCGTGGACCTACGACGGCGCGAACAACGGCGTCGGCAAGCCGTACGTGTCGACCAGGTACACGCCGCAGGGCGTCTTCCGCACGGCGGTGACGACGTACGACGAGCAGGGCCTGCCCGGGCAGGTCGTCACCGAGATCCCGACGTCGGTCACCGGGCTGGGCGGCCAGTACACGACGACGTTCGCCTACACCAAGACCGGCCTGCTGACGGCCACCGAACAGCCCACGGTGGGCGGGCTGCCGGGTGAATCCGTCAGCGTGACCTACGACGAATTCGGCAAGCCGCAGACGACTCGCGGCTACAACGCCTACGTCTCGGAGTCGAGCTACACCCCGTACGGCGAGGCGTCGCAGTTCACGCTCGGGCCGTCGTCGAACAAGGCGTGGTTGACCTTCGACTACGACGAGCAGACCCGCAAGACGACGGGCGTCAACTTCGCGGTGCAGGCAGTCGACCAGCAGGTGGACGACACGCGCTTGGCCTACGACGCGGCGGGCGGCCTCACGAAGGTGGTGAACACGCGGGGCGGGGCGGGTGCGGCCCGGCGGACAGAGTGCTTCGGCTACGACGTGCTCAACCAACTCACTGATGCGTGGACGGCCACGGACGACTGCGTCGCGAGGCCGTCCACCGACCAGTCGGGGCCGTCCGCCGGACCTGCGGTCGGCGGGCCGGAGCCGTACTGGTTGTCTTGGTCGTTCGGTGTCACCGGGCTGCGCGCTCGCCAGGTCAGCCACGCCGTCGCGGGCGCGACCACCGGCGACACCACGACGACCTACGCCTACTCGGCGTCCGGCCACGCGCTCACCGGCAGCACCACGTCGAGCCCGGGCGGCACGGCGAGCACCGGCTTCGGCTACGACAGCGCCGGCAACACGACGACCCGGACCCTGCCGTCGGGCACGCAGACGTTGGCCTGGGACGAGGAGAACAGGCTCAAGTCGGTGACCGGTCCCGGCGGTACGACGAGCTACGTCTACGACGCGGACGGCGGCCAACTCGTGCGCCGCGACCCGGGCACCACGACGCTGTTCCTGCCCGGTCAGGAGCTGACGCGCAACAACACCACGGGAGTCGTGACCGGTACGCGCTACTACACGCACAACGGCATGACCGTCGCAGTGCGCGTCGGCAACAGCAACCCGACCTACCTGGTCCCCGGCAGGCACGGGACGGCCTCGGTGGCCGTGGGCTCGGTCGGCTTCGCCGTGACCCGACGCGTGTTCGACCCGTACGGCAACCCGTTGGGACAGGTGACCGGCGGCGGTTGGCCGGGAAGCCGCGGGTTCCTGGACAAGTCCGTCAGCGAGAACACCGGCCTGGTCGACGTGGGCGCGCGCAAGTACGACTGCACGACGGGTCGTTTCCTGAGCGTCGACCCGGCGCTGGACCCGGCCAACCCGTTGCAGCTCACCGGTTACGGCTACGGCAACAACAACCCGGTCGCTTTCGAGGACCACAGCGGCCTGATGCCGTTCGGCAACTTGTTCAACAACATCTTGGGGCTGCTCTCCGCCCTGCCGATCATCGACCCCGGGCCGGTGATCGCGCTGCAAAGGATCTTCTCGTCGGTGTTCAGCCGCAACCGTGCTCAGGACAACCGCCGTGGCGCACGCGTGGTGGCGGACGACGTCTCCAGGAACCCGAAGGGCGGCCGGAACAACTGGGAATCGACCAGTGCGATAGGCCTTGACCTGGACAACGACTGGGCGGGCCGCACGATCCTCGACTGGTACCTGACTGGCGACGGGGAGACGCGCAGGATCGTCGACGACCTCGAGTGGAGCGAGTACATGCTCGCGGGCGAGGAGCTGCGCCTCGGCATCCTCCAGCGGTTCGGACCGGACGCGGGTGCGATCCTCCGGGCGTACTTGGACGGCAACCTCTCCTGCGGGTACTACCAGTACTTCGCCAGGAGCAAGACCGACAACATCTCCGCCGGGAACGGTGAGGGCATCATCGGGTACAACTACCTCAACGGTGTGAACGA
The DNA here is from genome assembly GCA_050954585.1 of Actinosynnema sp. CA-248983. Classification (GTDB taxonomy): domain Bacteria; phylum Actinomycetota; class Actinomycetes; order Mycobacteriales; family Pseudonocardiaceae; genus Actinosynnema. The sequence goes on from CP191863.1 coordinate 2,417,689, forward strand.
GGTTGCCGGCGGATTCGAGGTCCGTGTGAGTCCCACGGTCACCGACCGGGGTGATGGAACCTACGAGTTGCAGCTCCAGGGGACCTACACCTTCAACGACATCGTCGACCCGAACTACGGCTACGACAGCGACAAGATCAAGAGTAAGGTCGCCGACACCATCAGCCGGGGCCGGGCGAAGCCCTATAACCTTCACATCACTTGGAACGCGAAGAGCACGGTGGTCATGGACCGCAAGGGCAACGTGCTGTCCGCCGATGGTTACCCGTGGAATTGAGGTACGTCCGGTGCGAGTTGTTCTGACCGTCGTGATCGCCCTGCTTGCGCTTGCTTCGTGCACGGGAAGCGCGCCGGACGACGTCGACGAAAGGTTCGTCGTGCCGGGTAAGCCGCGCACCTCGCCGTCCGGCAACTTCACCGCCCACGTGGAGGTGGGGGACGACAAGACCGCGCGGTTGGTGTCGATCTCGGATGCCAAGGACGTGGAGGTATTCCGGGACGACCTGGTGTACCGCGTCGGCAACGCGGGGCGCTTGACCGTTGTCTGGCTGTCAACGGCGGACCAGTTGTGGATCCTGTCCACGGACATCGGCACGCGGTACGTCAACCGCGACGCCTCCACGGGAACGTGGACGGTCGACTACCCGGCGGACCGCAAGGACGTCCCGCAGGAGATCAAGGACCTCGAGCGCATACCGGGGAAGACCACCAGGTGACCTGGCGGGTGGGGGCGGACCGGCTTCGGTTCGCCCCCACCCGTGGGTCGGAGGCAGCCGGAGATCCTGTCGAACGGGTCTGGTTCGCCTGTTCGGGCTCGCGAGCGTGGATGTGAAGTCGGTCGAGCCGCCGGTCCGGGCGGACGGGGCACCGCTGTCCGACGGATGCTCGTCGAGCGGGCGTTGAGCCGATCTATGGGTCGCGGGGTTCCTGGGCGGCTGCCCACGACGTCGCCCGGCACGTGATTGCCAGAGGCCTGCTTTCCGAGGTCTGATGCTCCAGTCGCTGGGAGCTTGGGGTGAGACGCTGCCCGCGCAACGTGACGTGGAGGCGATTTGGGCCGAGATGTGGAGGCTCGCCCAAAAGGGTCGTCCTCGCGGCCCCCACGCGGCCGGCGGGGTCGTCGAGTCATGACCGGGCGATCGGCACCATGAAGGCTGCCGGTTGCATCGCCTCTGGTCATCCAGTCTCCCGAAACTCCTGATCCGGGGTCAGGGCGACGAAGGCGCGGTTGGTCTCGAGTTCCTCTGGTGTCGGACCGGGGGTTCAGCGGGCCAGTGTGTGGCGGAGTTCGGTGCGGGAGGTGGTGGCCGTTCTGGTGTGGGCCTCCTGGATGAGGGTTTGTACGGTGTCCAGGCTCAGGACCGTTTTGTGTGCGATGTCCGTCTCCGACATGCCTTCGGCCGACAATTGGGCGACCCGCCTCAGCTGCGGTGACAGCATGTTGGCCGGGCGCGGGGGTGTGGGTGTGGTGCCGGTGGCGGCTAGGTGGCGGGCGATGGTGTTGCGTAGTCCGTTCGTGCCGCAGTCGTCGGCCAATGCGAGTGCCTCTGTCAACGTGCGGCGGGCGTCTGCGGTGTAGCCCGACCGGGCCAGGGCTTGGCCGAGATCGGTGAGGGTCCGGAGGTATTGCCAACGGCTGGGGGAGTCGTGGAGCAGCCGGGCGGATTCCGCCAGGTGCTCGGTGGACGTGTGCAGCGCGGCCAGCACCCTGTGGGCACGTCCGAGGGTCGTCGGGTCGCCGAAGCGGTCGGCCTCCTCCAGTGCGGTGGCTGCCAGGTCCTTGGCCTCGCGGGGCGCGGAGTGGCGTAGGGCGAGGGCTAGTTCGAAGCGCCATGGGTGGACGGCGGGGTTGATCGAGGGTGAGTCGGCGTGTCGGGAAGCCAGGCTGCGGAGGGTGGTGGCGGCCTGGGTGGGGTGGCCTTGTGCCAGGAACAGGGTGCCGAGGACGACTTGTGGCACTGGGAGGATCACGGCGTCTGGGTGGTGGTCGCGGTAGGGGCCCGCGCTGACCGCGGACGCGCGTGTGAGGTCGCCGGTGGCGATCAGGGCTTCCACCAAAGTGCCTGTGGCGAACCATTCGGCCGGTGTGCCGGTGCCGCTGCGGCGTGCCAGGCGCAGGGCGATGTCGGCGTCGGCTACGGCATCGGGGAGTCGGCCGCGCATCAGTGCCGCGTGGCCCCGGTTGGCGTAGGCGAAGGCCAGGTGGGCGCCGCGCCAGCCGTCGCGTTCGAACTCCTCGATCGCCCGGTCGAACAAGCCGTGGGCGACGTCGGTCCCACCGCAGTACATCTGCGTGAACGTCGAGATGGTGGCGACCTCCATGCCGTTGTCCGGGTCCGCGAAGACGACACCGCGGCGGATGACGCGGTCGATGGCGGTCAGCGCTTCGGTCCGGGGACGTCCCCGCAGCACGAGGCTCCACGTGTGCAGGGTGATCAGCAGCCGTTCGACGAAGTCCTCGCCGGTCAACGGTGGCGCGATCCGGTCCAGCAGGCGCATCCGGTCGGCCTGGAGCGGATCGTCGGACCACCAAGCCGCCCACAGCAGCTGCTCGGCCAAGGTCTGCCGGCGCAGGCGTTCGTCGGTGCACTGGGCGATGGCCTCGTCGAGGAAGCGGACGCTGTCGCCGAGTCGGTGGGCGTAGCCGTAGGTCTTGGCCAGGGAGATGGCGGCTTCGGTGCGCAGGGTGTCGTCGGTGGCTTGGTGGTAGGCGGTGAGGAGTTCGGGTAGTGCGGCGGCGACCTGCCCTAGGGCCAAGGCCTGGCCGTAGCGGAGCCGGACGCGGGAGCGCTGGTCGGCGGGTGGCGGCTCGTGGACGGCCCGTTCCAGGTAGCGCGCGGCGGTGGTGGACAGGCCGGACGCCCACGCGTCCGAGGCCGCCGCGGTCAGCCGGTCGACCACCCACGGGTCGGCCGCCGCGTGCACGTCGAGCAGGTGGGCGGCGACGGCGTCGGACGCGGCGTGCTGGTCGTGCAGGAGCCGGGCGGCTTCGCGGTGGATGTCGCTGCGGGGCGTCGGGTCCATGTCGTCGTAGACCGCGCTGCGGATGATCGGGTGGTGGAAGTCCAACGTCGGGCCGGGCGCGAGGATCGCCGCGTTGCACAGCCGGTCGTACTGGACCTTGGCCTCGTCGGGGGTCAGGCCGGCCAGGCGTGCCGCGTGATCCAGCGAGCTGCCGGGGCCCAGCACGGCGATGGCTCTGGCCAATCGACGCGCGTCGGTACCCAGCCCGTCGAGGCGTTCTTTGAGGTACAGCACGACGTTGCGGGGCGTGAGCGTGGCGACCGCGTCGGCGTCGGACGCCGTGGGGGACAGGCCGCGTTCCCGTGCTACGTGGAGCATCCACCGCAGGTAGAACGGGTTGCCGCCGCTGCGTTCGAGGAAAGCCGCGCAGAACCGCTCGTCCACCGCCCGCCGGGACGGCAGTTCGCGACTGATGATCGTCCGCACCGACTCGGGGCCGAGTGGACGGGGACGTACGACTTCGGTGGCGCGCAACGTGATCCGGTCCAAAGACGCGTGGCTCTCGTGCGGGCGGTGGGCCAGCAGCACCACGACCGGTAGTCCGGTCAGGCGGTCGACGACGTGTTCCAGCCACGCCAACGACTCCTCGTCGAGCCAGTGCGCGTCGTCGGCCGCCAGCAGCAGGCCTTGGTGCTCGCGTCCCGCGCCCAGCAGGGAGGTGGCGTTCACCAGGAGCCAGTACAGCGCCTCGGTCAGCCCGATCATCGAGCCGGGGTCGTGCCGGCCTGAGCGCGGCAGGCCCAGCGGGACCCGTGCGAACTCCGCCGCACCCGCGAACAGCGCTCGTTGATCGCGGCTGCCGCGGCCGGTCACCCAACGGGTCAACAACGTCCGGACCGCGCCGAACGCGATCGTCTGGTCGCGGTGGTTGCCGCGCACCGCCAGCGGCACGATCCCGTGGACCGCGGCCTCCGCGCACACGTGCGCCACGAGTTCCGACTTGCCGATCCCCGCCGGTCCTTCGACCACGATGGTGGCGCCGACCCTGGCGCGGACCGCGTCCAGCACCGCCGAGCAGCGGGCCAGGTCGTCGTCGCGTTCGAGGATGCCCGCGTCGGCGGCGGTGTGGTCCGGCAGCCGCAGGGCGTGGAGGACGCGCCGCACGTCCAGCGGCGCGTGGCCGTTCAGGCGCGCGGACACCAGGCACCCGGCGACGACCTTGGCCACGAACTCCCGCCGTGGCCGCCGCTTGCCGGACATCACCTCGGAGAACGTGGCCGCCGAGACGCCGCTGCGCCGCGCCAGCACACCGTCCGCGGGGCCGCCGACGACCCGTTGGAGGGTGCGCAGTTGCCGCCGGACGTGGTCGTCCGGATCCGCCTTCGCCAACTCCGCCTCCGCACCGAACCGTTCGCCGCGCGCGATCCGTTCGGTTCTTCGACACGGCCGGCGGACCCGCCCGCGAGCCGCCCAGACTCCATCGCTACACCAGGGAGTGGAAGGAGCCAAGTCATGTCGGGCAGAAGACTCCGGTTGCCGTGGGCCGTGCCGCTGGCGTTCCTGCTGATGGCCGTGACGCTGTCGGTACCGGCGAACGCGGCGGGCGAGGGCTGGTTCTGCCGGCCGGTGTGGACGGTCGTCGACGGGCAGCCGAAGCGGACGTGGCAGTGCGACCCGATCCCGTTGCTGATCATCACCTTCCCGGGCGACGGGGGTTGCCCGGAATGCGGGATCGGGATGCTCTGGCGGCACGAGCAGGTGATCAACCCGGAGAAGGAGAACCTCTTCGCCGAACGGGTCTCCACCGGTCTGCGGCTGATCGGCCGGGCCACCCGCACCACCGACCCCACGACCGCCACCCGGCTGCGGACCGAGGCGCTGGACGCCTTCACCACCGCCGCGAGCACCAGCGGGTTCTCCCCGTTGGCCCTCCAGTCGGCGGGCGTGGCCAACCCGACCACCGGCGGGTTCACGGCACGACCGGACCTCGCGTGGCTGGCGGCGTCGGGGGCGGATGTGATCGACGGGATCGTGGAGCTGAAGAGGGTGCTGTATCCGGGGCCGGTCGGTGGTTCACGGGCGGCGGCGATGCGGCAGTTCGACGAGGCTTACGCCGAGCTGTCCCAGCAACGGGTCATCGCGGGCTGATGCCGGGCGGGCTCAGGTGCCCGGTCGGAGGTGGGGCTCCAGGGCGTCCGCGATCGTGGACGCGGTGACCCAGCCGTCGGACTCGCGTGCGGTTGGCGGCAGGTCGACGACCGTCGTGGGCGGCTCGGGCAGGAGGATTTCGTCGGTGACGGGGTAGATCCGTCGACGCGTGCGGAGTCGAGGGTCTTGGCCACGGGTGGGGGTGCTCCTGACTGGGCGTGCTGTTGCTGCGTCGGGAGACCCTACGTCGTGAATCCGCAAAAGTGCGGGTCGACGCGAACCGTGATCGCCGAGGTCACACCGGAGAGCGACGCGGCGGCTGGGGTGGCCGCCGCGCCCTCGGGTCCGGTCAGAAGCGGAAGCGGGTGATGACGGCGGCGTGGTCGGAGGACCACAGGTTGTCCTGGTGGTTGGGCACCGCGGTCGGGGTGCCGAGGACGACCGCCTCGCTGCTCGTCGCCTGCACGCGCCCGGCCGAGTGGACGAAGTCGATGCGGTCCTGGGGTTCCGGTGCGCCGGTCGAGCCGTTGTGGCGCGGGTAGACGGGCGACCACGTGGTGCCGGGCGCGGTCACGGGGTCGGGGTGCACGGCCCGGTAGGTGTCGGTCAGGCCCGCCTGCTGCACGGCCCGGCTGACCGGCCAGGCCACGGTGTAGCCGCAGTGCGTCGAAGCGGCGGCCGGGGTCCAGTCCAGGTGGGACGGCGCGTTGAAGTCACCGACCAGGAACACCGGCGTCCGGTCGCGGTCGGCCAGGTGCGGGCGCATGGCGGACAGGATGCCCTCGATCTCGCGCACCCGACCCGACTCGTGCTCGCGCTGCACGAGCTGCGCCACGGACATCCGGTCGAAGCACGCGTCGTACGGGCCGTAAGGCGTGTAGTTCAGGTGCACGTCCCACAGCACGGCCTCCTCTCCAGGCGCGAACCTCACGCGTGCGCCGAAGCCGGCGTCCGCGCGGAACGTCTCGCCCAGCGGGTACTTGCTGACGATCCCGAGGTCGTTGCCGTCGTGGGCCCAGTACCAGCCGAGGGCTTCGGCGAGGGTGCGCGCGTGGGTGCCCCGGCTCTCGGACACGCCCACCACGTCGCTGCCCGAGGAGAGCAGGAACGCCATCTGCTTGGTGACGCCGTCGCGGACCCGCGAGCCGGAGTGCCACGCGTTGAACGCGGTGACCACCGGCTCGGGCACCAGCCGCTCACCGGCGGCGCGCACGGTGATGGTCGCGGTCGCGCGGGCGGTCAGGCCCTCGCCGTCGGTGGCCTCCACGGTGACGCGCTCGACGCCCGCGCGGCGCGGCGTGCCGGCGACGGTGCCGTCGGTGCTGACGGAGACCCAGGTCGGGCCGGCGATCTTGCGGTAGCGCACGGTGGAACCGTCCGGGTCGACGGCCGGGACGCGGGCCGAGTAGGGCGCGCCGACGCGGGCGTTGCGCAGCGGCGTCGGGTCGGCGAGGAAGCGCGGCGGCTGGTGGCCGAGTCCGACGACGCGGAAGCGGACGGGCGCGGACAGGGCGGCGTAGCCGTCGTTGTGCAGGAAGTACGCGATGTACGCGCCGGGTGTGAGTCCGTCGGTCGGCAGGGAGACGGTGCCGGAGGCGCCGGGGGCGTAGACCCATGCGGTGCTCGGGCCGACGTAGACGCCGTTGACGGGGGCGTTGCCGGGGTCGGTATAGAGGCCGATCCAGTTGAGGTTCGTCGGGCGGTCGGTGGTGTAGGTGGCCTTGACGGCCGTTCCGACGGGGTACTCCGCGCGGTCGAGCGTCAGGGTGCCGGCCTGGGCGGAGGCGGCGGGGGTGACGGCGGTCAGCAGCAGGACGATCAGGGCTATGAGGCTTGTGGAGCGCATCCACGGACCGTGGGTGGTGCGGGTGGGTGGCCGGCGAACGGCACGGGTCTTGCCGCCGAACAGCCGCCCACGCCTGCGTGAACCGCGTTCACGGTCAACCGATGGGCATCATGCGCGGCCGAACTCCATTTATCCCAACAACATCGAGCCGACCGCCGTGCCGGAGTTTGTAACCGGTTACATCGCCCGCCGAAGTGAGGTTGACCAGCCGTAACATGGCTCTACCTGCGCAAACGTGGACGGCGTGAACCGGGCTGGTTACCGGTTCGTTACTTGACCGTGTCGGCTGGGCACCGCTGTCATGGGAAGACCAAACCCGGCCGGAGTGGGTCCGGCCGCATTCGTCGGAAAGCCCTGTTGCTGCTGCGGGTTTCCGGCGTGCCCAAAAACAGGGAAGGGGCCGGAAATGGGACGAACCGGGCCACTGGTCGGCGTGGGTCTGCTGGTGGCGGGGCTGGTCGCCGGGTGTGGGGGTGTGGGGAACGGGAAGACCCGGATCGCCATCGGGTTGTTCGGCAACTTCGGGTACCAGCAGTTGTTCGAGGAGTACGAGCGCGCCCACCCGGACATCGACATCACCGACCGGACCGCCTCCTACTCCGACCACCACAAGAACCTCGCCGCGCACCTGGCCACCGGCAACGGCGCGGCGGACATCGAGGCGGTCGACACCGGGTACATCAACCAGTTCAAGCAGAACCCCGACAAGTTCGTCGCGCTCGACCAGGGCCTGAAAGACCAGTGGCTGGCCTGGAAGTGGGAAGCCTCGCTGGGCAAGGACGGCACGCAGATCGGGTACGGGACCGACGTCGGCGGCCTGGCGATCTGCTACCGGCGGGACCTGTTCGAACAGGCGGGGCTGCCCGCGGAGCGGGATGCGGTCAGTGCGTTGTGGCCCAGCTGGGAGAAGTTCATGGAGACCGGTCGGCGGTTCCAGGCTTCCGCGCCGCAAGGGGTGAAGTTCTTCGACGGCGGACCGACTGTGCTCAACGCGATCGTCGGGCAGGCGCCGGTCGGGTACTACGACAAGAACGACCGGATCGTGGTGGGGGAGAACGCCGACCTGCGCACCGGGTGGAACCTCGTCACCGGGGCGGTCGCGGACGGGTTGTCCGCTGGATTGTTGTTCAGCACGCCGCAGTGGAACACCGGGATCAAGCAGGGGCAGTTCGCCACGATGGCGTGCCCCGCCTGGCAGATGGCCAAGATCAAGGACCAGGCACCGGACACCAAGGGGAAGTGGGACCTGGCGGCGGTGCCGGGTGGCGGCGGGAACTGGGGTGGCTCCTACCTCACGGTTCCCAAGCAGGGCAAGAACACCGACAAGGCGCACGAACTGGCGAAGTGGCTCACCGCCCCCGAACAGCAGGCCAGGGTGTTCGCCAACGCCGGTCTCCTGCCGTCCACGCCGAAGGTCTACGGCGAGCAGTCGATCAACGAGATGACCTCGGACTTCTTCAACAACGCCCCCGTGGGCAAGGTGTTCATCGAGGCCGCGCGCACGCTGCAACCCCAGTACCAGGGCCCCAAGGCCGGTGACATCCAGACCGAGCTGGGCAACGCCATGCAGCGCGTCGAGCAGGGCAAGCAGAGCGCGGACGAGTCCTGGGCGCAGTTCGTCGGGGACGCCGGGAGGCTCGCCGGATGAGTGGCGAACGCCGCTACCGCTGGGACACCAGGTACGCGCCCTACGCCTACATCGCGCCGTACTTCCTGCTGTTCGCGGCGTTCGGCCTCTTCCCCCTGCTCTACACCGCCTGGGTGTCCACACAGGACCGGAACCTGCTCGACGGCGACGCGGCGACGTGGGTGGGGCTGGACAACTACGTCCAGCTCCTCACCGCGGACCCGTACTTCTGGAACGCCATGGGCAACACGCTGAGCCTGTGGCTGCTCACCACCGTCCCGCAGATCCTGTTCGCCCTGGCCATCGCCCAGCTGCTCAACCGGCGCATCCGCACCCGCACGGTGTTCCGCATGGGCGTGCTGCTGCCCAACATCACCTCCGTCGCCGCGGTGACGATCATCTTCGCGCAGCTCTTCGGCCGCGACTTCGGTCTGGTCAACTGGCTGCTGGAACTGTTCGGCGCGGGTCGGATCGACTGGCAGGCGGGGACGGCGAGTTCGCACACCGCCATCGCGGCGATGGTGGTGTGGCGGTGGACCGGCTACCACGCGCTGATCTTCCTCGCCTCCATGCAGGCCGTGCCGACCTCGGTGTACGAGGCCGCCCGGCTGGACGGCGCGAGCCAGTGGCAGCAGTTCTGGCGGATCACCGTGCCGATGCTGCGCCCGCAGATCATCTTCTCCACGGTGATCGCCACGACGGGCAACATGCGGCTGCTGGCCGAACCGCTGCTGTTCAACCCGGGCACCGCGGCGGCCACCGGCGGTTCGGACCGGCAGTTCCAGACCGCCGCGCTCTACCTCTACGAGCAGGGCTTCGCCCGGTACGACTTCGGCTACGCCTCGGCGATCGCGTGGCTGCTGGTCATCGCGACCGTGCTGGTCACCGGGCTGAGCTACCTCGCGGCGCGCCGCATCCGGACGGACTGAAGGGGCGATCCATGACCACGTTGCTCGACCGCCCGCCGGTCGCGCCGGCACCGGTCAGGCGCCGGCGTGCCGTGCCGCTGCCCGGACCGTGGACCTACGCCGCGCTCGTGGCGGTGCTCGCCGGGTCGGCGTTCCCCGTGTACTGGTCGCTGGTCGTGTCCTCGCAGACCGCGGACAAGGTGGACCAGGTGCCGCCGGTGCTCGTGCCCGGCGGGCACCTGTTCGCCAACATCGCCCGGGTCTTCGACACCACCGACTTCGCCTTGGCGTTGATGAACTCCGTGGTGGTGTCGGGCACCATCACGGTCTCCGTGGTGTTCTTCTCGACGCTGGCCGGGTTCGCGTTCGCCAAGCTGCGCTTCCGGGGCCGCAACGCCCTGATGCTGCTGGTGATCGCGACGCAGGCGATCCCGACCGAGCTGGGCGTCATCCCGCTGTACATGATGATGAGCGACCTGGGCTGGGCCGGCGAGTTGCACGCGGTCATCGTGCCCGGCCTGGTCACCGCGTTCGGCGTGTTCTTCATGCGGCAGTACTTCGAACGCGCGGTGCCCGACGAGCTGCTGGAAGCCGGCCGCATGGACGGGTGCAGTTCCCTGCGGCTGTACTGGCACGTGGTGCTGCCCGCCGCGCGCCCCGCCGCGGCCGTGCTGGGGCTGTTCACGTTCATGCAGGCGTGGAACGACTTCTTCTGGCCGCTGGTGGTGCTCGTGCCGGAGAACCCGACCGTCCAAACCGCACTGTCCACTTTGGCCAGTGGTTACACCACCGACTACACCCTCGTGCTCACCGCGGCCACCATCGGCACCGTGCCGGTGCTCGCGGTGTTCCTCCTGTTCGGCCGTCAGATCGTGGGCGGGATCATGCAAGGAGCACTCAAAGGATGACCGACTTCCCTTCCGGGTTCCGCTGGGGCGTGGCCACGTCCTCCTACCAGATCGAGGGCGGGGTGGCCGAGGACGGGCGCGGCCGGTCGATCTGGGACGCGTTCTGCGAGGTGCCGGGCGCGGTGGCGGGCGGGGACACCGGGGCCGTGGCGTGCGACCACTACCACCGCTGGCCGCAGGACGTCGACCTGCTCGGCGGGCTGGGGGTGGACGCCTACCGCTTCTCCGTGGCGTGGCCGCGCGTGCAGCCCACCGGCGCCGGCCGGGTCGAGCAGCGCGGCCTGGACTTCTACCGGCGGCTGTGCGAAGCCCTGCTGGAGCGCGGCATCGAGCCGTTCCTCACGCTGTACCACTGGGACCTGCCGCAGGCGCTGGAGGAACGGGGCGGCTGGCGGTCGCGCGACACGGCGTCGCGGTTCGCCGAGTACGCGGTGGTCGTGCACGACGCGCTGGGTGACCTGGTGCGCAGGTGGACGACGTTCAACGAGCCGTACGTCTCGTCGATCGTCGGCTACGGCGAGGGACGGCACGCCCCTGGCGCCCGTGAGGGACATGGCGCGTTGGCCGCCGCGCACCACCTGCTGCTGGCGCACGGGCTCGCGGTGGACGCGATGCGCGGCGTCGACGGGCACGAGTTCGGCATCGTGCTCAACCAGTCGCCGTCGGTCCCGGTGTCCTCGTCGGAGCGCGACGTCGCCGCCGCCCGCCGGCACGACCTGTTGCTGCGCAGGCAGTTCACCGATCCGCTGTTCGGCGGCCGTTACCCGTCGGACTTCGGTGAGGTGTTCGACGGCGTCACCGACCTGTCCTTCCGGCAGGACGGGGACCTGGAGGTCATCGGCGTCCCGCTCGACTACGTCGGCATCAACTACTACTACCGCCAGCACGTGGCCGACGCCCCGCACCGCGACCCGAACCCGGCCACCCGCACCGCGATCGACATCGGCATCGACACCACCCGGCTGCCGGACGTGCCGCGCACCGCGATGAACTGGCCGGTCGAACCGTTCGGCCTCACCGAAACCCTGGTCGGCCTGCGCAACCGCTACCCGGACCTGCCGCCGGTCTACCTCACCGAGAACGGCTGCGCGTACCCGGACCGGTCCGACCTGGTCGACCAGGAGCGCATCGACTACCTGCGCGAGCACCTGGCCGCCGCACGCGAGGCCATGGCCGCCGGGGTGGACCTGCGCGGGTACTTCGTGTGGTCGTTCCTGGACAACTTCGAGTGGGCCCACGGCTACAAGCACCGCTTCGGCCTGGTCCACGTGGACTACGAGACCCAGGTCCGGACGCCGCGCGCGAGCTACCACTGGTACCGCGAGCTGGTGGCCGGACAGCGGGCTGCCGAGGCGGGCTGACCAGGGATTTCGTCGTTCGGGTGAAGGTGGCACAAGAAGACCAAGACGTGATCGACCCCGGGAGTCGTCACCCGAGCCGGCGCGGCCCTGAACCCCGGGTCAGCCGGCGAGGCGTTCGTGGAGTTCAGCGGCTCCCGGGGTGTCGGTCACGGCGTGGATCGCCAGGGCCTGGCGCCAGTGGTGGCGCGAGGTCTCCGGGGTGTCGGCGCCGGCGTCGCCCAGGCCCCGGTGCGCGCGGGCCTGCTGGGGGCGGTCGCCGACCTGTTCGGCGATCGCCAGGGCGCGGGTGAACTCGGCGGCGGCGTCGGCGCGGCGGCCCAGGCGCAGGTACTCCTCGCCCAGCGCGCAGCGGATGTCGCCCTCGCTGGCGCGGTGGTTCGCCTGTCTGCTCGCCGCCAGCGCCCGGTCCAGGTGGTCCAGGGCCTGCTCGTGCTCGCCGAGCAGGCCGTGCGCCTCGCCGATGCGGCACAGGGCGTAGCCCTCGCCGACGCGGTGGCCCTGCGCGCGGCCCTGCGCCAGTGCGCGGGTGTGCAGGTCCAGCGCCTGGCGGTACTCGCCCCGGCTGCGGTGGACCACGCCCAACTCGCACAGGGCGTAGCCCTCGCCGATGCGGTCGCCGATGTGCCCGGCCAGCGCCAGCGACTCGGTCAGGTACGTGACCGCCTCGTCGTAGCGGCCCATCCGCCGGAACGCGACGCCGATGTTGGCCAGCGCCGCGACCTCGGACGCCCGGTCGCCGGTGCCCCGGATCAACGCGAGGGCGCGCCGGTTCGCGTTGACGGCGTCGGCCTGGCGGCCCGCCAGGCTGTGCAGCACGCCCAGCGAGCGCAGCGAGAGGGCCTGCCGCGGCCGGTCGCCGCACGCGGTGAAGACCTCCAGCGCCTCCTCCTGGTACGCGCGCGCCTGGTCGTGCTCGCCCCGGCGGAAGTGGTCGTGGCCCAGGTTCTGCAACGCCCGGCCGCGCGCGGGCGGGTCGGTGGCCGCGTCCAGGGCGCGCAGGTCGAGGGCGAGGGCGTCGTCCATGTGGTGGCGCAGGTGCAGGTAGCGGTGCAGGACGTCGGACAGGAGGCCGGGCCGGTCCAGGGCGAGCAGGTTCGCCCGTTCGGCGTCCAGCCACGCCAGCGCGTCCGCGTAGTGCGCCGGGGCGGGCAGGGTCGGCAGGTCGGGGCGGTGGGCGCGCTCGTGCGGCGCGATGGTGTCCATGGCCGCCGCGGCGGTGTGCAGGTAGTGGTCGGTGAGCCGGGTCAGGGCGGTGGCGCGGACGTCGTCGGGGTCGGTGTGCTCGGCCTGCTCGCGGGCGAAGTGCCGGACGAGTTCGTGGAACCGGTACCGGCCCGCGACCGGCTGTTCCAGCAGGTGCACGTCGACCAGGTCCTCCAGCAGCCGGCGCGCGGTGGCCACGTCGACGCCGGCCAGCGCGGCGGCGGCGTGGGCGTCGACGTCCGGGCCGGGGTGCAGCCCCAGCAGCCGGAACAGGTCCTGCTGCGGCGTGGTGAGCTGCCGGTAGGACAGCGTGAACGCGGCGGCCACGCCCCGGTCGCCGGCGGTCAGCTGGGCCAGCGGCCGGTCCTCGCGCAGCCGGTCGGCGAGGTGCCGGACCGTCCACACCGGACGGGTGCGCAGCCGGGCGGCGGCGATGCGGATCGCCAGCGGCAGGTGCCCGCACAGCGTCACCGCCTCGGCCACGGTGCCGGCCTCGGCCGCGCAGCGGTGGTCGTCCACGATCCGGGTGAACAGCGCGACGGCGTCGTCGTGCGGCAGCACGTCCAGCGACAGGGTCCGCGCGGCCTCCAGGTCGACCAGCCGGCGGCGGCTGGTGACCAGGGTGAGGCTGCGGGACGTGCCGGGCAGCAGGGCGCGCACCTGTTCGGCGTCGGCCGCGTCGTCCAGCACCACGAGGACCGCGCGGTCGGCCAGTTCGGCGCGCCACAGGCCGGCGCGGGCGTCCAGCGTGGCCGGGATGCCCTCGCCGGGCACGCCCAGCGCCCGCAGCAGGGTGTCCAGGGCGGCCATCGGCGTGACGGGCTCGCGGACCGCGCTGTGGCCGTGCAGGTTCACGAACAGCGCGGCGTCGGGGTAGCGGTCGCGCAACCGGTGCGCCGCGTGCACGGCCAGCGTGGTCTTCCCGACCCCGGCCGTGCCGTCGACCGCCTCGACCACGGCCGCGGTGGACGGCGGCGCACCGGCCAGCAGGCGCGCCAGCTCGGCCTCCCGGCCGGTGAAGTCCACGACGTCGCGGGGCAGGGTGTTGCGGGTCGCGGGCGGCCCGGCGGGCGCGGCCAGCTCGGGGTCGCCGCGCAGCACCCGTTCGTGCAGCTCGCGGATCTCCTGCCCGGGGTCGACGCCCAACTCCTCGGCGAGGACCCGCCGCAGGTCACCGAAGACCTCCAGCGCCGCCGCCCGCCGTCCCGAGCGGTACAGGGCGAGCATCAGCAGCGCGCGCAGCCGCTCCTGCAACGGGTGCGCGGCGACCAGCCCGGTCAGCTCGGCGACGCTCTCCGCGGTGCGCCCGGTGTCCAGGCCGACCCGGGCGCGCAGCTCCCGTGCGCTGAGGTGCCGTTCGAGGAGGCGTTGCCGTTCGGCTTGCAGCAGCGGCCCGTCCAGCCCGCTGAACGGGTCGCCACGCCACAGCGACAGCGCCGCGTCGACGTGCTCGGCGGTCAACGGCAGGTCGCCGTCGCGGTAGTGCCGGTGGGCGGCGTCCAGGTGCCGGTCGAACACCACCAGGTCCAGGTTCGACGGCTCGCCGCGCAGCAGGTACCCGCCCTCGGTGAGCACCAGCGGCTCGTCCGGCCCGCGCAGCACGCGGCGCAGCCGGCTGATGTAGGTCTGCACGGCGTTGCGCGAGTCGCGCGGCACCTGCTCGCCCCACACCCCGTCCACGATCCGGCGCAGCGGCACCGGCTGGTTGAGCCCCAGCAGCATCACGCCCAGCACGGACTGCTGCTTGGCCCACCCCAGTTCTATCTGCTCGGCCTCGCGCCACGCGGTCAGCGGACCCAGTGCGGCATAGCGGATTCCGGAAGGCATTGACTCCCCCATTTCCTCCCCGAGCGGGACAGCGTAGGCCGTGCGTGTGGGCCCGACTAGCCCCGTTCGTGCGATCCGGCTCTCCGCCATTGCGCACAACAGGCCGCTGACCTCCCGCTAAGGCGCGGTGACAGCGCCGCTCAACGGGACGCGCTCAGGCTGTGAGCCTGCGCCTCTGGGGGTCGGCGCAGGCGGTGGGAGCGGGCGCGCGCGCCGGAAGGGGGAGCCGGCGCGACGGGGCCCGCTCCCACTCCGGTTTTCGGGTGGGAGGGCCATTTTCGGGTGGGAGGCGGCCATGGAGCACGTCGACGTGGTGGGTATCGGCGCGGTCACCGGTTACGGGTGGGGCGTCGAGACGATGTGGGACGGCCTGCTGGCCGGCCGAACCTCGGCCGCGCCGCACACCGGGCTGGGCGGGACGTTCCCCGACCCGTGCTGGTTCGCCCGCGTGCCGCACCCGCCGGGCCCGTCGGCGTCCACCCGGTACGGGCGGGCGGTGGCGGCGGTGGCCTTGGAGGCGCTGGCCGACGCCCGTGCGCACGGCTGGCAGCCGGGGGAGCGGGTCGCCGTCCTGCACGCGACCACGGGCGCGGATCGTGAGCGGTCGCGGGAGCGCTACCTGGGGCCGGGCGAGGCGAGCAGCCGCCGCAGGCTCGCGGAGCAGCTGTGGACCACGCCGTTGGGGCAGGTGATGATCGACAACTCGTTCTTCGGGCCGAGTGCCGTGCTCAGCGCGGCGTGTTCGTCGAGCCTGCACGCGGTGGCCATGGCGCACCGGCTGCTGGCCTGCGGCGATGCGACGGACGTGGTGGTGACCTCGGCGGACGTGGGGTACGACGGGGAGGAGATCCGGCTGTTCGCCGAGTTGGGCGCGTTGGTGCACGACAGCCCGCCGGAGGAGGTGTGCCGGCCGTTCCAGGAGGGGACCAGGGGTTTCGTGATCGGCGAGGCGGCTGCGGCGGTCGTGCTCACCGCGAGCCCGCAGGAGGCGGGTTACCTGCGGGTGTTGTCGACTGCTTTGGGGAACGACGCGTACCACCCGGTCTTTCTTGAGCCGTCGGGGCGGCAGGTGGTGGCCACGGTCGACCGTGCGTTGGCTGGTGCCGGGGTCGACCCGTCGGAGATCAGCCTGTACGTGGCGCACGCGGCGGGCACTTCCGATTCGAATGCGGCGGACGAGACCGTGCTGGGTCATCTGGGGCCGAAGACGGTGGCTTACGGGCTCAAGTCGTTGCTGGGGCATACGTTGGGCACTGCACCGCTGCTGGACCTGGTGGCGTTGGCTTGCGCGTCGGTGGAGGGCGTCATCCCGGCGCCGCATCCGGTGAGCGACCGGCGGCATCCGCAGCTCGCGGAAGGCCACTTCCTGAACCCCGGTGGGTTTGCGTTGCAGTTGGGGCTCGGTTATGGGGGAAACATCGCCGCGGCGGTCGTTCAGCCGCACATCGGGGGAGAACGGTGATCTGTTGGTGGGGATACTCGACTGGTGAAGGGTGACGTTGTACTGGTCCGCCATGCCCGGCCGGTGCTCCCTTCGGTGAACGGCCCGGATGACTACCACAGGCCGTTGACCGAGGAGGGCGTTGCGCAGGCTGAGCTTTTGGTGGACGAGTTGACCCGGCTCAGGCCTGTTGTGATCGCCTCCAGCCCGTACCTGCGTGCTGTGCAAACGGTCGAGCCGGCGGCGCGGGTGCTGGGCATGCCGGTCCAGCGCGATCACGCGTTGCGAGAGTGGGACTCCGGCTTGGGCTTCACCCCCGAGTACGCCCGCCACTACGCCGAGAGCTGGGCCAATCCGGAGCAGGCCCGAGCGGGTGGGGAGAGCCTTCACGAACTCTCTGATCGAGCCACCGGCATCGTGACATCGCTGGCCCGGCTGCATCCGGACGGCACGGTGGTCGTCGGCAGTCACGGCACGTTCATCTCCCGTGCCCTGGTTGGGTTGGGGGTGACTACCGTCGACTGGCCGTTCAGCCGCGCCATGCCGATGCCGGCGATCTACCGCATCCGCTTCACCGACCACGGAGTGCGGGTCGGCGGCCCCGGCCTTCGGCGAGGCTCTCGGGTACGAAGATCGCTGGAGTGGTGATCGACAAGCCTCCTTCGGATGGGGCTCTTGGTCGTTGAGGTGTGGTGAATGGGCGCGGTTCTGATCCGCGGACAGGGCGACCGGGGATGTTGAGAACGCGTTGCGCTGCGCTCATGGGCCCTGACCGCGATGGGTCTGCTGGGTCAGAACCTTCCTCTCGGTGAGGAAGCCCTGGCGCGGGGCGGTCTGTGCGCCAGGGCTTCTCGCTTGAAGTCAGGGTTCGAGGGTGGTGGCGGATTTCCCGGTGGTGATGTCGAAGGGGATGGAGACCTGGTCGTGGGTGATCAGCCAGGTTTCGTTGAACTTTTGGAAGCCGAAGGTGGCGCGGACCCACATGCCGGGGATTGTGGTGCCGGTCTTCGTGGTGCCGCTCAGGCGGCCGAAGCCGTGGGCGAATGCGACGGATTGGTCCACCGTCAGGGTCAGGTTGCGGACCTCGTAGGAGATGTTCTCGAAGAGCTTGAACGCGTTGGTCCAGTTTTTCAGCTTCGCCTCGATGCCTACGTGTTGTAGGGGCGGCTCTACGTCGAAGGAGACGACGTCGGGTGAGTAGAGGCGGCGGAGGGACTCCAGGTCCTTGGACTCGATGCCCTTGATGATCTTGTCGATGTGGTGGCTGATGGCGGCTTCGTCGGCGTCGCGCATGGGTCTCCTTGGTCGTCGCGTCCGGGTTCGAGTACCTCGACGACGTCGCGGGGGGAGACATCAGGTCGGCCTGACGATTGGGGGTGGTGGCTCGTCAGACTGGGGAAGGGCATGAACGGACGGGAGCACCGATGAACGACGCGATCCTCAGCGAGCGCCGACACCTGATCAACCTCGCCTACCGGCTGCTGGGCTCCCTGGCCGAAGCCGAGGACGCCGTCCAGGAGGCCTACGCCCGCTGGTTCACCCTGTCCGACCGCCAGCAGGACGCGATCGCCTCACCGGGTGCCTGGCTCACGACCGTCACCAGCCGCATCTGCCTCGATGTCCTCGGGTCGGCTCGGGCACGGCGTGAGCTTTACGTCGGTGAATGGATTCCTGAGCCGCTGCCGGATCCGACTGAAGTGCCTACGGCTGATCCGGCGGATCGGGTGACGCTGGACGAGTCGGTTGGTATGGCGTTTCTTGTCGCGCTTGAGTCGATGACGCCGGCGCAGCGAGTCTCGCTCATCCTGCATGACGTCTTTCGGTACTCGTTCGCCGAGATCGCCGAGATCACCGGGCGCACGCCGGCTGCCTGCCGTGAACTGGCCTCCGCGGGCCGACGGCGGGTGCGCGTGTCACGACCGGAGGTGGCTGTCCAACAGGCTGAGTTGGTTCGGGATTTCAAGAAGGCCTGGGAGGCGCAGGACATCAACGCCCTGGTCGGGCTGCTCGACCCGTCCGCGACCTTTACCGCGGACGGTGGCGGGGTGGTCGTCACCGCGATCGAGCCGATCGTGGGCGGCGAGGAGATCGCGGCGTTCATGGTTGCGGTGGCCCGCAGTGTGCAGGGTGAGTTCGTGATCACGGAGCGGACGGTCAACGGGGAGCCTGGGTTGCTGGTGAAGAAAGACGGCCATATTGCGTCGGTTTACGCGTTCGATGTCGCGAACGGTCGGATCGTCAACATCTGGGCCATCCGCAACCCCGAGAAGCTCCGGCCGTGGAGTGGCATTGGGTCGGAAGGGGGCGTCGGGGTCTAGGGCACTTGAGGGCTTCGTGGGCCTCCGTTTCGGGGGAGTCGGATCAATCAGGCCGGCCGGGGCATCCACATCACCCACCACCAAGCGGCCCGGCCGAAGCGGGGGTGGTCCGACAACGCCCAGGCCGCGAGCCTCTGGGAGCAATCCGTGTTTCAGTCGTCGCGCGCCTGGCAGGCCTCCAGTGCCCACGCCTGGCGGCCGTACTCGTTGCGGAAGATCCGGTAGCACGTGGTGAGGGAGTCGGAGTCGCAGGCGTCGCGCGCGATCCACGGATCGGCGTCGTTCTCGCCGACCGCGATGTCCATGCAGTCCGAGAAGCTGCGCACCGGTGTGTCCGCGGATGCCACCTGCGGCACCGCGAACCCGGCCGCCGCCAACGCGAAAGCCACCACTCCCTTTGCCAACAAGCCCTTCATCAATCCTCCCGCCGGTCATGCCGGCGCAGGTCCGCCGACGTTCCCCAGTACAGGCACCCTGAGCTGGACCCGCCATGCCGGACGCGGTGATTCACGCTGTGTGGCACTGGTTTCACCCGATGCGGTCGCTCGGCCGGCGCGCCTGTCCGGTGCAGGCGCGCGGTCGGCGTAGGGTCCGCGCATGGCCGTGGGTGGCAGCAGGCGGGTACGAGCCGCGCGCAAGCGGAAGCGCCGCATGGAGCGCGCCGAGAACGACCTCTCCGCGGCCGAGTGGACCGCGCTCAAGGCGGCCTGGGGCGGCTGCGCCTACTGCGGGTCCACCGGCACAACTCTCCAGAAGGACTGCGTGCAAGCGCTCTCACGCGGGGGCCGCTACACGCTCGACAACATCGTGCCGGCGTGCGGGTCGTGCAACGCCAGCAAGTGCAACGCCGAGGTCACCGGGTGGTTGCGGCGCAAGCGGTTGGACGAACGCGCCTTCCTGCTGCGCCACGTCGAGGTCAACGCCGAGCTGGCCCTGCGCTTCGCGGAACCCGCCGAGCAGGACTAGTCATCCCCCGGCCGTATCGTTTCCGGGCGTGCGGGCGGTGGAGTGGATGGAGCGGCGCCAGGTGTGGGTTTACCTGGGCGGCATTGGCGTGGGTTTGCTGGTGGGAGTGCTCTTTCCGGGAGCTGGGGCGGGGTTGGAGAGGGGGATCAACCCTGTTCTGGGGGCGTTGTTGTACGTCACGTTTCTTCAGGTGCCGGCGCGGGAGTTGGTGCGGGCGTTGGGGCGGGGCGGTTTCTGGGGGCGGTGTTGGTCGTCAACTTTGTTGTGGTGCCGGTGGTGGTGGCTGGGATGTTCGGGTTTTTGCCGGACGATCCCGCGGTGCGGGTTGGGGTGTTGTTGGTGTTGCTCACCCCGTGTGTGGATTACGTGATCGTGTTCAGTGGGTTGGCTGGTGGGAGTAGTGAGCGGCTGTTGGCGGCTACGCCCCTGTTGCTGCTCCTGCAGATGTTGTTGTTGCCGGTGTTTTTGGGGTCCGGCGTGGGGGACATCGTTGAGGTTGGACCGTTTCTCGAAGCGTTTGTGGGGTTGATCCTTGTGCCGCTTGGGTTGGCGTGGGGGACGCAGGCGTGGGCGGCTCGGCATCGGGGTGGGGAGGTGTTCGTGCGGAAGGTTGGGGGATGGTGGTGCCGTTGATGGCGACCACGTTGTTTGTGGTCGTTGGGTCGCAGGTGCCTGGGGTGGGGGGTGATGTGCGGATTGTGGTGGGGGTGGTGCCGTTCTTCGTCTTGTTCCTGGGGGTGATGGCGGTGTTGGGGGTTGGGGTTGCGCGGGTGTTTCGGCTCGGGGTGAGGGACGGGCGGGCGGTTGTGTTCACGGGGGCTACTCGGAACTCGCTGGTGGTCTTGCCGTTGGCCCTTGCGTTGCCGGATGCCTACGACCTCGCCGCCGTCGTGGTTGTCACGCAGACGTTGGTGGAGGTCGTCGGCATGGTGGTTTACGTGCGGGTTGTTCCGCGACTGCTGCCCTCGGTGGGGCGGGCGAAGTAGACCTGGTGCCAGTGCTCGGCTGAGCGGGCCAGGTCTTCGCTGACGTGCTGGAGGAAGTGGCCGAATTTCTGACCCTTGCGGGACCGGTTGGGCATCGGGCAGAGCGGGCACGGCGTGGTCGGCGCGGGTTGAACCTTCCGCTCTACTTGAGCAAATGCCCATGCGGTGCTCAAGTGCGGACGGAAGTGTTCATCTTCGCGCGGAAGCTACAGGGGGCGTCACCGGCGGTCGGCGAGCAGCACGTCCACGAACTCGTCCTGCCGGTCGGGCAGCAGGCCGTTCGCCTTGGGGAGCGGGATGAAGAAGCACTCGAACACCATCCCGTCGTCACCGTCCCTCCCGTGCACAACGTGCGCCCAGCGATCTCGCGGTTCGGTCGTCGTGGCGCGGTAGAAGATGGTCACGCGAAGCTTGCCCGTGTCGGGGTGCGGTCGTTGCTGCACGCCCAGTGAGCGGCCCAGGTCGAGGTCGGCGAGGCCGGTTTCCTCGACGACTTCGCGGACGGCCGCCGTCTCCAGGTTCTCGCCCGCGTCGACCCCGCCGGCGGGCACCTGCGTGCCCGCCTCGGGGAAGTCGCGGTGGTCGAAGACGAGCAGTTCCGGTCCTCGGCGGGTCTCGCGGACGACGTAGACGGCGACCCGGACGCGTACTTCGGTCATGTGTACCTCAGCGGGCGGGGGCCTTGGCGTGGACCAGGAAGACGGCCCGGGTGGTGGTCTTGAGTTCGGTGGCGGTGGCGTGGGTGAAGCCGGCCGCCTCGGTGAGCCGGACGGCGGCGGCGGGGGTGTCGGGCAGGGCGAGGTCACGGGCGATCAGGGCGGCGAAGGTGGGAGAGGGGTTGAAGGTGCCCGGGGACGGGAGGCTGTAGGCCAGGACGCCGCCGGGGCGGAGGACGCGCAGCCAGTCCGTGAACGCGGCCATGCCCAGGAAGTGCAGCGAGGACGCGCACAGCACCACATCGGCGGTCCCGTCGGCCACCGGGGCCGGGACTGCCTCGGCCACCCGCCAGTCGATGACGCCCGACGGGTCGAGCGACTCGGCCTTGGCGGCGGCGGACGCCACCATGGCCGGCGACAGGTCCACCGCCACCACCCGCTTCGGGTGCAGGTGCTCTAGCGCGGCGAACGCGGCGTGTCCGGTGCCGGTGGCCACGTCCACGACCAGGCCCCCGGTGGGTGGGATGCCGGTGACCAGGCGTTCGGCGATCACCTGGTGGAAGTCGTCCTGGTCGTAGGCGGCGGCGATGGCGTCGAACGGAGTGGTGGTCCCATCGGCGGTCATCGGCGCAGGTTAACGGCTGTCCACGCGCGGGGACGACCGGTTTTCGAGCGCAGGCTTACATACCCTCCGGGGTATGCTACGGTTCCGCCCGTCAGATACCCCTAGGGGGTATGCGAACAGCGAAGGGGACCGTCATGACTCCCGACCCGCGCCGGTGGTGGGCACTCGGTGTGCTCGCCGCGGCCCAGTTCATGGTCATCATGGACACGTCGATCATCGCCGTGGCGCTGCCGGAGATGCAGGGCCAACTCGGCTTCACGCCCAGTGGTCTCCAGTGGGTGTTCAACGCCTACGCCGTCGCGCTGGGAGGCCTCCTCCTGCTCGGCGGCCGGTTGTCGGATCTGTGGGGCGCTCGCAGGGTTTTCGCGGCGGGCTGGGGCGTCCTCGCGCTCGGGTCGATCGTGGCCGCCGCGGCCGGTGACGCCGGTACGGAGGTGGTCGGGCGCGCCGTGCAGGGCGTCGGTGCGGCACTGCTCGCGCCGGCCGCGATGACGTTGCTGATGGTGCTGTTCGCCGGACAGCCCAAGGAACTGCCCAAGGCGCTGGCGTTCTACGGCGCGGCGGCGCCTGCGGGCGGTACGGCGGGGGTGTTCCTCGGCGGTGTGATCACCGAGTGGTTGACGTGGCCGTGGGTGTTCATCATCTACGTGCCGATCGGTCTGCTCACGCTGGCGTTGACGCCGAAGCTGCTGCCTGCCGTCCCCGGCCGTCCTGGTGGGCTCGACGTCGGTGGCGCGATCGCGGTGACCGGTGGTCTCGCGCTGGCCGTGTACGCGATCGTCCAGGCTCCCGAGCGGGGCTGGACCTCGACCGCGACCGTGCTCCAACTGGTCGGCGCGGCCGTGCTGCTGGTCGCGTTCGCGCTGCTCCAGCGGGGTGTCCGCAACCCGTTGATGCCGTTGCGGGTGTGGCGCACGCCCGACCTCGCGGCGGCGAACCTGGCGATGCTGCTGCTGGGCGCGGCGTGGATTCCGATGTGGTACTTCCTCAACCTCTACGTCCAGCAGGTGCTCGGGCTCGGGGCGTTCGCCAGCGGTGCCGCTCTGCTGCCGATGACGGCGCTGATGATGGTCCTGATGACGACCGCCAGCGGTCGGCTGATCGGTCGCTTCGGCACCAAGCCGCTCATCGTCGCCGGTCTGGCCGTGCTCGCCGCGGGACTGGGCGTGCTGGCCACGGCGGACCCGGACGGCAGTTTCGTCGCCGACGTCCTGCCCGGTTCGCTGATCTCGGCGGTCGGCATGGCCCTGGTGTTCATCCCGGCCACCATGGCTGCCATCGGCGGCGTCGCGCCCGAGCAGGGCGGGCTCGCGTCGGGCATCGTCAACACCACCTACCAGGTCGGATCGGCCCTGGGCCTGGCCGCCATGACGGCGGTGGCCAACTCGCAGGGCGGGAACCGGCTGGGTGACGCGGTCGCGCTGACCGACGGCTACTCGGCGGCGTTCGTCGCGGCGGCCGTGGTCTCGCTCGGCGGCGCGGTGCTGGCCGCGGTGACGCTGGGCCGCCGCGAGAAGGCCGCCGCCGACGAGGTCGCGGCGCAGGTCTGACCACTGTTCCGATGTGCTAGGTTCCACATACCCCCACCGGGTATTAATCGAAGGGAAGAGACACCATGTCGAATGAGTCCTCGACCGCCGGCCTCGACTTCGTCGTTCAGGGCATGACCTGCGGTGGGTGCGCGTCCAAGGTGACCGGCGCCGTCCAGGCCGTGGCCGGTGTGACCGACGTGCGGGTCGACCTCGGGAGCAGCAGGCTCAGCGTCGCCGGCCCGGTGGACGAAGCGGCCGTCACCGCCGCCGTCGAAGGCGCGGGCTACGCGGTCTCGCGGGCCTGATCCGCAGGTGTCGCCCCGGTTCCCCGGGGAGTCGGGGCGACTTCTGTTTCCCAGTCGACGTGGAGGGGGAGTGGGCATGAGGCGGGGTGTGGTCGACGCGCTGGTCGTCCGGTACGAGAGCAGTCAGCGGGTCGTCCTGACCGAAGACGCCCCGGGTCCGCGGCAGTGGTTCGCCAGCGTCGACCACGTGGACGAGCACGGCGACACCGTCGAGACCATCGGCTACGCGGTCCTGCACGTCCGCGAAGGGCTGCTCGTGGTGGATTCCGTGCGGTTCAAGGGGAAGTGGCACGGGCGCGGGCTGGAAGCGCTGCTCGTGGGCATGGCGATCGACCACCTCGCGGCGGGCCGGTCGGTCGAGCTGCGGGTGCCGGACGAGGCGCTGGCCGAGCGGCTGGGGTTCGAGCGGCGCGCCGGCGCGTGGACGCTCGACCCGGCGCTGGGCCGGTTCGCCGACGCGATGAAAGCGGTCCGCGCGGACCTGGGGTGATCCCCCGCGCCACGGCGTCGCGCGGGCCTGGGGTGATCCCCCGCGCCACGGCGTCGCGCGGCGCGGGGGACCTCTTTCAGCCGCCGGCCTTGAGCAGGCCGTTCATCTCGTCGATCTCCTTCTGCTGGGCGTCGATGATCTGCTGCGCCAACTTCTTCGCGTCGGCGTTGACGCCCTGCTGGAGTTCGGTCCTGGACATGTCGATCGCACCCTGGTGGTGCTTGACCATGCCTTCGAGGAAGAGCTTGTCGAAGTCGGCGTCCTTGGCCTGCTTCAGCTTCTCCATCTCCTCGGCGGTCATCATGCCCGCCGCGGACGTGCCGTGACCGTCGTGCCCGCCGGTCGCCGGGGGTGCGCCCCAGGCGGTCAGCCACGCCGTCATGGTCTTGATCTCCGGGTCCTGGGCCTTCTCGATGCGGGCCGCCAGGTCCAGCACCTGGGGGTTGGACGTGCGGCCCTGGGCGAGCTTGGACATCTCGATGGCGCCCTCGTGGTGCGGGATCATGCCCTGGGCGAAGGTGATGTCGGCGTCGTTGCGCTCACCGGACGGCGCGGCGGACGCGCTCGTGGTCGTGCCGGTGGTGGCGTGGGTCGTGCCGTGGCCGCCGGAGTCGGTGTTGCCGCAGCCGGCGAGCACGAGGGCGGTGGTCAGGACGGCCAGCGCCGTCCCGACCAGGTTCTTCCTGGTCATGGTGTCCTCTGCTGTTCACGTGTGTCGGGTGTCCGTCCGGTGTGGACGGAAGATCACAACCTGAGCACGCAAAGGGTTGCCAGCAGGGCGGGTGCGCCGCGTGGTCCGGGTGGCGAGTGGACGACGCGGGCGAGCAGGGTGCCGAGGCGTTCGGCGGCCTTGCGGTCGCGGAAGGCGATCAGGGCCAGGGCGGCCAGGGCGAGCGCGGCGCCGAGGACGGCCAGGCACAGGTGCAGCGCGTCGTGGCCGCTCGGCGCGGGCTCGTCGGGAGTGCCGTGGGTGCAGCACGCCGTTGCGGCCGGTGCGTCGCCGTGCTCGGCCTGGGTGCCGAGGTGGTGCATGCCGACGACCGCGAACACGACCGTCCACACCAGGACCCAGTGCGGGAGCCGGCTGCGGACGAAGGCGGTCACGGGGCCCAAGATACACAACCTACGACGCTGCATAGTGGTGGCGCTGTTATTGATCACACAGAAGTGTTCCGGCGGCTCTGCGGAATGTTAGCCTTCCTCGGATTTTACCCCCATGGGGTATCGGATTGGGGAGAGCCATGCAGGACTCGCGCGACCACGCGGCACACGAAGGACACCACGGCGCTCACGAGGGGCACCACGGCGCTCATGAGGGGCATGACGGCGCTCACGAGGGGCACCACGGCGCTCACGAGGGGCACGAGGGCGGCCATGCCGGCCACGGGGGTCATGAAGAGCACGGTGCGCATGCCGGGGCGGTGACCTGGGGCATGGCCGCGTCGGCGACCCTGCACTGCCTGACCGGGTGCGCGATCGGCGAGGTGCTCGGCATGGTCATCGGCACCGCGCTCGGCTGGCACAACCTGCCCACGATCGTGCTCGCGGTCGCACTGGCTTTCGTCTTCGGCTACGCCCTGACCATGCGCGGCGTGCTCAAGGCCGGTGTGGGCTTCCGCGAGGCGCTGAAGGTGGCGCTCGCCGCCGACACCGTGTCGATCATCGTGATGGAGGTCGTGGACAACGGCGTGATGCTGGTGGTCCCCGGCGCGATGGACGCGGGCCTGGCGTCGTGGCTGTTCTGGGGCGCGTTGGCCTTCGCGTTCGCGGTCGCCTTCGTGGTGACGGTGCCGGTCAACAGGTGGCTCATCGCGCGCGGCAGCGGACACGCCGTGGTGCACGCCTACCACCACTGATCGGCGACGCGGCCCCGGGTCAGCGCCCGCGCGTCGGGGTGTGGCCGGCCACGCCGTGCCGCAGGGGCGTGTTCGGGTCGGGGGAGTGGGCGGGGGACACCTGGGGCGCCCGCCGCCCGCTCTCGGCCGGCGGCGTGGCGCGCTGGTCACCGCCGGAGGGCCGCGCGCCGCCCTCGACCTCGTCCAGTCGGGCCGTCAGGGCCTCGACGACGGCGGTGCGGTGCGCGTGGGCGCGTTCGTGCTCCAGCACGCGGCGGAGGTCCTCGGCCGACAGCGACCGGATGCGGTGGCGCAGGTCGCCGAGCGCGAGGTGGTCGTAGTCCCGGATGGGGAAGGCGTCGTCCATGTGCGCTCGGCTACCCGGCCGCCGGCCGGGAAAACCTCCCGAGGAGGCTGGTTTGCGGCCACCGCGAGTGACGGCTTGTTCACGCATTTTGGATGAGCGGTCAACGGCTACGCCCGAACGGTGCAGTCTGGCTCGCCTGACCGGGTGCGACCATCGTGACTCCCTGCACGCCGCCGCTTGAGGAGAGCCATGCGAAAGCTCCCGGGCACAGCCCTGCTCGCAGCCCTGCTGGTCGCCGCCGTCGCCCCCGCCGCACCGGCCTCCGCCGCCGGTGCCGAGTCCTACGTCGTCCTGCTCCAGGACGGCGCGGCGCTGTCCGCGTTCACCGCCGACCCCGCCGTCGCGGTCACCCACCGCTACGAGTCGGCGGTCCGCGGCTACTCCGCGCGCATGACCCCGGCCACCGCCGCCCGCCTGGCCCGTGACCCGCGGGTCGCGCTGGTGCAGCGCGACGGCGTCGCCACCATCGCCGCCCAGTCCGTGCCCACCGGGATCGACCGCGTGGACGCCGAGGTCAGCCCGACCGCGCGGATCAACGGCGTCGACGAGCGGGTGGACGTCGACGTCGCCGTCATCGACACCGGCATCGACCTCGACCACCCGGACCTGAACGTGCACACCGCCGGCGCCAAGAACTGCTCCAGCGGGCGCTCCGCGGACGACGGCCACGGCCACGGCACGCACGTCGCCGGCACCATCGGTGCGAAGGACGACACCAACGGCGTCGTCGGCGTCGCGCCCGGCGCCCGCGTGTGGCCGGTCCGCGTGCTGAACAACAGGGGCAGCGGCTCGTTCTCCGACATCGTCTGCGGCATCGACTTCGTCACCGCGCACGCGAACGAGATCGAGGTCGCCAACATGAGCCTCGGCGGCTCCGGCACCGACAGCGCCTGCGGCTCCAACCGGGACGCCATGCACGAGGCGATCTGCCGCTCCGTCGCCGCCGGCGTGACCTACGTCGTCGCCGCCGGCAACAGCGCCGCCAACGCCTCGACCTTCGTGCCCGCCGCGTACGACGAGGTGATCACCGTGTCCGCGCTGGCCGACTTCAACGGCAAGCCGGGCGGCGGCGCGGCGCCCACCTGCCGCTCGGACGTGGACGACACGTTCGCCGACTTCTCCAACTACGGCGCGGACGTCGACCTGATCGCGCCCGGTGTGTGCATCCTGTCCACCTGGCTGAACGGCGGCTACAACACCATCTCCGGCACGTCCATGGCCAGCCCGCACGTGGCCGGCGCGGCGGCGCTCTACAAGGCCACTCACCCGACCGCGTCCCCCGCGGCGGTGAAGTCCGCGCTCCAGGCCGCGGGCACCTCGGACTGGACCACGTCGAGCGACCGGGACAGCACCCACGAGCCGCTCCTGAACGTCGCGACCTTCTGAGAACTTCGAGTCCACTGTGGACCCCGGCCGGTTCGAACCGGCCGGGGTCTCGCGCTTTCGGGCCGGAAGTGCGGTGGCCCGGGCCGGGGCCTGCTCGAGCATCGCCGGGGACGAGTCCAGTCCGGTCGTGAAGGGCGAGTGGCCGGGCTGCTCGAAGTCGCCGGTCTCGAACCGGGGCGTTATACAGCGGGTTCGCCGGTCGTCGCCCGCCGCCTGGGGCACTCGTCATGGTGAACTTCCGAACTGGCCGTTCGACGGGCGCTCCACGGGGTAATCCTCCGCCAGAACGGAGGAGGTGGAGTGGTGATGGCGACCTACGGCGATGCGGTGGTGTTGACCGGGTCCGGCGGGGTTCGGAACCGGCGCGCCAGGAGCCGCGGGCCCGCCCTCGCGTTCGCCGCCGCGGTGCTGGTGGCGGGGTTGGCTGCGGTCGTGGTGGACGATCCGGTGACGGGGGCCGCCGGGGTGCGGGCGCAGGTCAGCCTGGACGTGCCGGGCAATGCCGCGCACATGCCGGCGGCGTGACGCACGACAGCCTTGAGACAGGGACGTGTGAGCGCTGCATGGCTGGCCGCGAAAGCCACGGCGAGCCATGCAGCGCTACCTCACGAGATCGACCACTGCTGTAGAGCGGAACCGGTGTTGGTTTCCTGGGTGACGAGTGCGCCGTTGGCTGTCGACGCCGTGGTGCGCAACAGTCCTGAGTGGACGTTCGTCAGCGTGTAAAGACCGTTGCCCAGCTTGGTCGCCCGCCACCGCTGGTTGTTCCGCCCGTGCACGGCCACTGGATGACCTTGGTGCCAGGCGTGGTCGCGCCAGCGTAGTCGTCCATGCACATGTTCGAGGCCGTGTTGACGATGGTGTAGTTGCCGTCGGACTGCTGGGTGAACACCCACCGCTGGTTGGCCCCACCGTTGGGCGTCCAGGTGATGACCTGGGTGCCGGCAGTGGTGGCGCCGACGCCCAGGAGTTGGCCGGTGGGGCGTTGGCGATGCGGTAGGAGCCGTCGCCGTTGGCGGTGAAGCGCCAGCCTTCCAACGCCGAGCCGGTGGGCGCGCCGGACGTGGTGGCGGAGCTGCCGGAGACCTGGGACACGACGCGGCCCGAGGTGCCGATCGTGTAGGTGCGGGCCGGGTCGAACAGGGCCGGTTCACCGGCGCTGGACGTGATGGTGGTGTTGGCGTACTGCCGTCGGAGTTCGTGCAGGCGATGGAGCAGTACGACCGGTAGTCCTTGCCGACGATGGTGGAACCGGCCTTGTTGGCGCTGTCCAGGAACCAGCGGTACCAGGAGGCGTTGCGGTAGCTGCCGGAGTCGCCGATGCGCGTCCACTTCCGCGTGGTCAGGTCGTCGGTGGCGTAGACCTCCTGCGGCGCGTTGCCGGACTGGTCGACCGCATGCGGTGTGCCGATGTACCGGCCCAGGTGGGCGTGGGCGCCAGGGCGGTCGTCGCCACGACGGCGGCCACGGCGGCGTTGCGCAGCCGGCGCAGGGGAGTCGTGCGGTGCAGGGGTGTCATGCGTCGCTTCATGCCGGGTCTGTCCCTTGTGGACAAAATGGGCGGACGTGTCCGCGTTCGAGCAGGGTGCAACGCGGCCGGCCGGTACGGCAATGGAGTTGCGGGGCGGGTGCCACTGATGGTCGTGGCTCAGGCTTTGACGAATACCGATCGAGTGATCTCGACGACCAGCGGAGCGTCCTCGTCGCCCGCTGAGCTGTAGCGCGTCGGGAGGCTGGGCAGGGCGGGGTGGATCGGCGCCAGCCCTGCCACCCACCCCTGCACGACGGACTGCGCTCGGGGATGGCGTTCCACCCAGATCCGGCTGCCGCCGCGGTCCTCATCCGCTGATGCGTCCTCCGCCTTCCACGTCGTCAGGTGGGTCAGCGCGAGCATGCTCCTCGGCGCCATCGCGGCGAGGTAGGTTTCGAGGAGTCGGTCGGGGGAGCCTTCGTCGGGCAGGGTGTCGATGATGTCGATGGCGAGCAGGCCGATCGGTTGGTCGTTGCGCAGCAGGCGGCGGACGTCGGGGTGGCCGAGGACTTCCCCGGGCCGGCGGAGGTCGGCGTGGATGCCGATCGCCTGCGGGGTGGTGTCGAGGATGATGTTCGTGCGGGCGACGGTGGCGGGGTCGTGGTCGGTGTAGACGACCGAGGCGTCGGCGTGCCGCCGGGTGACGAGGTGGGTCGCGCCCATCGTCGGCAGCCCGGAGCCCAGGTCGAGGAACTGGCGGAGACCGGCGTCGAGCATCCGGTGCACGGCTCGGCCGAGGAATTCGCGGTTGTCGCGGGCCACGTCGCGCAGGAGGGGCAGCCACCGGGGCGCGGTGGTCGCAGCCTCGCGGTCGATCGGGGTGTTGAGGCTGCCGCCGAGCAGCCAGTCGTGGATGCGCGCGGCGTTGGGTCTGTCGAAGTCGGCTGTCGCGATGTCGTCCTCGTCCGGCACGGCAGCTCCTTCCGTTGTTGATCATCGTAGTGGCCTCGTGGCGCTGGGTGCCTCTTATGACCCGACAATTGCGGGCTACGCCTCATGACGTGTGAAGGCACGACTGCACTCCTATGGCGCAAGGCGCTCACCCGCCCGGTGTGAGCGGGGTGTAGCCATAGGGCGCACCTAGCACCATTCGAGTGAATCCCGGCAGTGGGGCATGGAGATGGACTCGCTTCGGCACTGAGTAGAAGGGCGTACGTCCAACAACGGACGTGTCCTACGTGCCGAAAGGTTGCCAGTGCTACCCGATCCCAAGTTCGTGGCGGACCCCGTGGTCGGTTCGCCCCGCGCGTGGCCG
This sequence comes from Actinosynnema sp. CA-248983, assembly GCA_050954585.1. GTDB lineage: Bacteria > Actinomycetota > Actinomycetes > Mycobacteriales > Pseudonocardiaceae > Actinosynnema. Next base: position 2,448,174 of record CP191863.1, read on the forward strand.
TCCGGGGCCGGACGGCGTGCGCGGGGGCGGCGGTCCGGCCACCCACCGGCGCGGCGCGGCACATGGCCCGCGGTAGCCGCAGACCCCACGTCCGGTGGGCGGTCGCCGCTCACCCGACCCCTCGCCCCACTCCGACGGCGCGGGACGACACCGACCCGCGGGACGGGTCGGGACGACATCACGTGAATGGGGGGAACGACAGCCGGCGGCGCAGGGCCGAGTTCGAGGAGTTCTACCGCGAGAAGTTCACCTTCCTGTGGCACGACGCGCGAAGGCACATGCCCGCACCGGAGAGCGAGGACATCGTGCACGAGGTCCTCACCCGCATGTGGCGGTTGTGGGACGAGATCGAAGGGCCCCGCCTGAACTACGCCCGCACCGCGATCAAGAACCTGGTCAACGAGCGGCGGCGCCAGGCAACGTCTCCGATACCGGTCGAAGACCACCACAGCGCGCTCGTGGCGCCCGTCGAAGACGTCGAGACCCGCCAGCGCGTGAGCGACTTGCTGGAGCGGATCAGCGAACTGCCGCCGCACTTGGGGCAGGTGCTGCTCATGCGGATGTACGGCTACGACAACGGCGAGATCGCGCGGCGGACTGGATGCGCCATACCCAGCGTGTCGACCTACGGCTGGAAGGCCAAGCGACTGCTCGACCCGGACCACCCGGTCGCCGACCGGAAGAGCCGCACCCGTGGGATTCGCAACGACGACAGAGGTGACGCGTGATACGGCAATGGATCCTTTCCCTGGTACCGGGCACCGCGGCGTTCCGCAGGCGCCGACAACTCGACGCGGATCTGGCCCTGCTGTCGACCCTGCTGCCCGCACCGCCCACGGACGAGGAGGTGGAGGCCGGACTCGCCCGCATCTTCGGTGAGGACCAGGCCGCGCTGGGGCGCCGGGTCCACGTGCCCGAACAGCCGGTCGGCGAGCACCGGCCGGTCGGTTTCGACGAGATGGTGCGGGAGTGGGCCAAGTCGTTGACCGCGAGCACCTACCTGCCCATGACCCGGGACCAGTTGCACGACCGGCTCACCCGGATGGCGGAAGGCCTGCGGCGGCAGACCTTCGGGGAGGCGTCTCCCGACCTGTCCGCCGAGCGCATCGGCCGTGATCTGGCCCAAGACCTCCGGTTGACCTCCGAGGCCTTCCGCAACGGGCTCGAGCTGGTCATCCCGTGGCTGGAGCGGATCCAGCGGCTGACCGGGAAGGGCACCGCGGAGTCACGCGCCCACGCGGTGGCCGCGTTGGTCGAGGGCTTCACCGAAGGCGCCCGGGACCGCGTCCTCGACGAGCAGACGTCGGTCACCCAGGCTTGGTTGGCCGCACACCAGCAGAAGATCCACACCCACGTCGAGGACCCGGAGTTGTTCCGCGCCGCGTTCACGGCGGCCCGGGCGCCGCTGGCGGTGCTCTCCGCAGCCGGGGTGGTGGTCGACGTCAACGCGGCCCTGCTCGCCCGACTCGGCCGGCCGCGCCGCGCGGTGGTGGGTCGCCCGCTCGCGGACCACATCCCCGACGAGTCGGGTCGCGCGGCACTGGCCGCCGGCCTGGGCGACGCCGTCCGCGCCGCCGGCCGCCCACAGGGCGTGCAGTTCGCGCTGGTCGGAGACCACGGCGGGGTCGTCGGCTGGGTGGCCGCCGCGTTGGCGTGGCACGTCACGCCGGACCGGCCCGACGGCCAACTCCTGCTGGCCATGGAGACCATGACCGAGCACCACGCGTGGCGGCAGCGGGTGCGGCCGGACAACGACCGCGACCGGGTCACCGACCTGCCGGCGCGGCGCTACTTCCTGCACCGGCTGGCGTCCACCATCGACACCGCACCCTGCTCGACCGCGGTCGGCGTGTGCGCGTTGCGCTTGGCGGGCTTGACGACGGTCGTCCGGCGTTTCGGGCCCGCGGTGGCCGACCGGGTCGTCTTCGTCGTGACGTCGCGGATCACCGCCGCGCTGTCCGACCAGTCCCCGACTGCGCTCGCGCGCTTGGACCGCGACCGGTTCGCGATCCTGTTGACCGACCCGCGGGACTGGACCGCGATCACCGGCGTCGTCCGCCGCCTGGTCGAGTGGGTCTCCACACCCATGGTCGTGGACTGGCAGGAGATCACGCTCACACCGACCGTCGGCGTCGCCCAGGCCCGTCCGGGCGCCACGCCGGCCGACCTGCTCCGCGACGCCGAAACCGCACTCGACTCGCAGCAGCACGCGCACGCCGACGTCGCCGTCATCCGACCGGTGCACGACGGCGACGTCATGCACCGCAACCAACTCCTGACCGCGGTGCCCCAAGCCCTGGTCCGCGGCCAGATCAGTCTTGCCTACCGCCCGATCGTCCGCCTTGAGGACGGCGCGGTGGCCGGTGCGGAGGCCACCGCGATCTGGCACCACCCCGACGAGGGAGACATCGCCGCGGACGACCTCCTCGACGAGGCCGAGTCACTGGGGCTGACCCGCCACTGGGGCCCGTGGCTGCTCGAGCGCGCCGCCGCCCAGAGCGCCGGCTGGTCGCGTGAACTGGGTGGCGACGCCCCGCGGATCACGCTGAAGGCGCCGCCGAGGTTCGCCGTGGAGGAAGAACTCTCCGACCACGTCATCGCCACCTTGGAGAGCCACGCCCTGCCACCCGAGAAGCTGCTGCTGTCGATGCCCGAGTCGGCGGTGATGGACCGGCACGGGATGCCGACCCGTCACCTGGTGAAGTTGACCGGCAAAGGACTGCGCGTCGCGCTGGCCGGCCTCGGCACGGATGTCGCCCACTACGGGAACCTCGTCCGGCTGAGCCTGGACGCGGTCGTGGTGTCGTCCGCGGTCACCGCGATCCTCGGCTCCACCGATCGGCGGCGCTGCGAGCGGTCGGTCGCCGAGACGCTGATCATGTTGGGGCGCAAGGTGACCAACACGCTCATGCTCCAGGGCATCGACACCAGGGAACAACTCCTCGAGGCCCGCCGGCTCGAAGCCCACCTCGGCCTGGGCCGGCACATCGGGGGCCCGCTCACCCCGGCCGGGATCGACGAGTTGATCAGCGCCGGAGGGATCGCGGTGTAGTCGACGACGACAGGTGCGCAGCGGTTGGCAATCGAACACCCCACCCGACAACGACATCCCCGAGGTTCCCATGCACAAGTCCCCGCCCGACCCCGCGCGGCCGATCAGGACGCGCAACCGCGTCGACGGCCACGACCACTACCTGGTGCTCCAGGTAGGAGCGGTGTACGGCGACGTCACCTTCGCGGTGCCACCCCGAGACGCTCTGCCGCTCCCGGGCCCTCCGCCGCTGCGAGAAGTGGTGCCGCCGGCCGACGCGCGGTCGAGCGCGCCCGCCGGACACACCATCGACCTGCGTGACCCGAGGAACGCTTCCGGACGCTGCCGGCCGAGGTCCTCCGTCGTCGGACCGTTCGACCACCCCTACTCGAAGTCGCTCCTGCGGTGGCTGTCCTGCTTCCCGCGGGTGCCGATCCCGCTGACGTTGATCACGCCGACGATCCTCGCGGGCTCGCCGGTGTTCGCCGGACTCACCGCACACGACGTCACCACCGGCCTGGCCGCCCTGGCCGACGCGGGGCTGGTCACCGAACTCACCGTCCGGTTCACCGCGAACGTCGAGCCCGCGAGCTTCTGCTTCCTGCTCCCCGACGCGGAACGGTCGTCCCGGACCCGGCTCGCGGGTGTTTCCGACCCGTACGTCGAACTTTGCGTGGCGGCCGTGAACCACGCCATGGGACAAGCGAACCGGCTCGGCGCGCAGCGCATTGCCCATCTGGCCGCGTTGCTACCCCACCACCGCCACCTCATGCGGCACCCACCGGGTCGGGTTCGGCTGCTCGCCGCGTCGATCCCCGATCGGCCCCCGCGCCCTGCCGCGGGCGGTGAGGGCTTCGACACGATCTTCAGCCATCCACGGCAGGACACGCGTCGAGGACGTGCGCGGTTCGAGCCCGGTACGCCGGCTCCGGTTCTGCCGGGTGCGCGCGTCCCGGATGCGGTTCAACTGATCGAGCAGGTCGAACTCGTCACGAGGTTGTGGTCCGAAGCCGACATCGGGGACCAGAGCACGCTGGAGCCGGTGATGTCCGCGTTCGCGCGCCTGTTCATGATGATCCGCGACTTGGAGCAGCGCCCGGACACCGAGCGGACGGTGCCGATGCGCCTGCCCGAACTGCGCGCCACCACCACGCACCTGCTGGCCACGTTCACAGCCTGGATCGACGACGGCGACAGCGGCGGACGCTGAACCCCGTCAGCCGGTCGCGATCCCACCTCGACCGCCGCGGGGTGTGGCGCGCGGCGGTCGAGTCGGGGTGGCTACTGCTTGCTGACCGAGGTGGGCTTCACGTAGTAGATGACGCGGAACGGGGCGTCGCGGGGCGGGAAGTCGAGGCGGATGCCGTAGCGGGCGGCCATCTCGATGAAGAACTTGCCGTGGGAGTCGTCTTCGATGCGTTCGACGACGCCGCGCACCTCCAGGTAGCGGGTGGGGCGGTCGGGGTCGTTGATGGAGAGGGCGACTTCCGGGTGGAGGGCCACGTTGCGGTGCTTCTTGCGGAACGTGGTGCTGGTGAACAGGACGTGCTCGCCGTCCCAGGCGAACCACATCGGGTTGACCTGGGGTCGCCCGTCCGGCCGGATCGTGGCCAGGTGGGTGAACAGCGGCCGTTCCAGCAGGTCGCGGTGGCTGGCCGGGATGACGCTCATGGGGCTCACCTTCATGGGTCAGGTGTTCGAGTGGCGGTGTTCCAGCAGATCTCGGACGCGCAGGAGTTGCAGGGCCAGTTGGATCTCCAGGGCCTGGTCGGGCTTCTGCCAATCCGGTCCCAGGAGGTCTTTCACCCGGTCCAGGCGGCGGGTGACGGTGTTGGTGTGGACGTGCAGCCGGCCCGCCGCGTAGGTGGGGCTGCCGCCCTCGTCGAAGTACGCCCGCAGGGTGGGCACGAGATCGGCCGAGCGCTCCCGGTCGTAGTCGATCACCGGGCCGATGACCTGCTCGATGAACCCCGCCACGTCCCGGTTCCCGGCCACCAGCGCGCCCACGAAGCCCAGGTCGTGGGCGGACGCCGCGCCGCCGGACACGCCCAGCGCCACCACGGCGTCCACGCACCGGACCGCCTCGCGGTAACCCTCGTGCAGGGAAGCGGTGCCCAGCAGGGGACCGGCGGCGCCCACCGAGACGGGTTCGCCCATCGCGGATTCCAGGGACGTGGAGGCGTTGCGGGCGGTGGTGCTCGCGTCGGTGCCGGGGAGCAGGAGCACCAGGTGACCGTCCCGGGAACCGCGCAGGCCGCCCAGGCGCTGGGCGTACCCGCCGGCCCACGACTTGGCGCGGGTCAGGAGGTCCGGGCCGGGCTTGGCCACGACGACCACGTACGGCTTGGTGAGGGTGAGGCCGATGCGGCGGGCTCGTTCGGCGAGCAGGTGGGGTGGGTGGTCGGTGCCGAGCGCGTCGTCCAGCCAGCGGTCGTGGGGGTCGCTGGTGGTGAGGCGGTCGCGGCGCAGGATGAGGGCGACGGTGCGGGCCAGCAGGTGGAGTCTTTCGCGTTCGGTCCCGGTCAGTGCGGCCGGGCCGCGCAGCACCAGGGTGCCGAGGTGTTCCTGGTTGCGGCACAACGGGAACAACCACGTCCCGTGGTCGGCGGGGAAGGGTTCGGGGGAGCGGCTGGTCGGGATGTCGGCCAGCACCGAGGTGTCCTCGACGTCGGCGGGGTCGCCGGCGGCGGTGACCAGCGTGCCGTCCGGGTCGTACACGGAGACGTTGCCGCCCAACCACTGCGCGCCGGTCGACACGGTGGCGTGCAGGTCGTCCTCGGTGAACAGGATCTCCAGGAGAGCGGTCTGGAGGTCGTGGTGCTCGTACAGGTCCTGGGCGCCGGCGGAGATCCGGACCAGGCGGGACTCGGCCTCGGCCGCCCGGGCCTCGGCGGCCAGCCGCAGGTGCGTGGTTTCCAGGTACAGACCGGCGATGATGCCCAGCGAGCTGATGAGCGACCGTTCGTCGGCGGTGAAGTGGCGGATCTTTCGGCTTGCCACGTAGAGGACTCCGCGTGACGGCGTGCCGTCGCCGTGCCCCAGCGGGACGGCGATGGCCGCGCGCAGGTCCTCGGCGCGGGCCATGTCCTCGAACTCGCGGCTCAGCGCGATCCGGTCGTCGGTGAGGAGGTTGTGCGTGGCGAACGGCGCGACGCTGTCGGCCGGCAGGCGCAGGCCGACGCCGAGGCCGGAGGTGTGGCCGTCGGCGGCGTGCACCCGGCTGTGCCGCTGGTCGTCGTCGAGCAGCGCGATGTAGGCCATGTCGACGCGCAGGAGTTGCCGCGCCCGCCGGGTGATGGCGTGCAGCAAGGCGTCCACGGACTCGTGCGGCGCGGCCAGTTCCCTTGCCGCGTCGACCAAAGCGGCCAACCCGGCCTCCCGGCCGCGACCGCGCTGGATGTGCACGTGGACGCGCATCGCCCGCCACACCGCCGCTTTCACGTCGGTCACCGACCCGGCGAGGTCGTCGAGCCGGCTGTCGTCCAGCAGCATCTCGAACGCGTCCGTGGGCGCGCCGCCGGCCAGCATGTCGAGCAGTTCCGCGAAGAGGTCGCCGGCCGCCACTTCCCGGGACGTGAACAATCCCGTCATACACCGACTCCGTTCGCATCCGTCAGCCAGTGGCTGGCGTCGGGGAGGGGCGAGCGGGCGGAGGGGGGTGGTCCGCCCGCTCGCCGGGCAACAGGTCGCTCAGGTCCGCTTGCGCAGCCCGTGGGCGAGGAGGGTGAGCACGGCGCAGCCGACCATGAGCCAGATGCCGGGGTAGAGGTCGCCGAGTTGGGTGGCGGGGAGGATGACGGCGGTGACGACGGCGAGGCCGAAGGCGCCGCCGATCTGGAGTGAGCTGTTGAGCAGGCCGGCGGCGAGGCCCTGGTCTTCGTCGCGGATGCCGGCGGTGCCGGCGACCATGAGGGCGGCGAGGCTCAGCGCGAAGCCCAGGCCCCAGATCAGCGCGACGGGGACGAGGACGCCCCAGAGGTCGGGTTCGGGGCCGATGCGCAGGAACAGCAGGTAGCAGGGGATGAACGAGACCAGGCCGACGATCAGGACCTTGTTGACGCCGAACTTGTCGATCAGCCAGCCGAGTTTCGGCCCGATGAGGATGGTGATCGCGGTGCCGGGCAGGATGATGAAGGACATCTGCCAGGGTTCCCAGCCGTTCATGTTCTGCAGGTACAGCGCGAGGACGAACTGGAAGGCCATCGCGCCGCCGTAGAGCAGGAACGTGCTGAGGTTGGCGGCGACCAGGTTGCGGTTGCGGAACAGCTCCAGCCGGATCAGCGGCTCCCGCGCGCGGCGCTCGATGACCACGAAGGCGACCAGCAGGGCGGCGGAGACGAGGAACCCGCCGATGGTGCGTGCGTTGGCCCAGCCGATCTCGGGCACCTCGACCACGGTGAACACCAGGATCAGCATGCCCAGCAACAACGTCAGCGCGCCGCCGACGTCGAGCTTGCCGCGTTCGGTGCGCGGCGGGTCGGCCGGCACGTACTTCAGCGCGCCGAGCATGAGGACGGCGGCGACGGCGGCGGGCAGGACGAACGTGGACCGCCAGTTCAGGGCGGCGAGGAAGCCGCCGATGAGCAGGCCCGAGGAGTAGCCCGAGGCCTCGAACACGTTGAAGATGCCGAACGCCTTGTTGCGTTGGGCGCCTTCCTGGAACGTCGTGGTCAGCAGGGACATCGCGGCCGGGGCGGTGAAGCCCGCGGCGACGCCCTTGACGAACCGGGTGAGGATGATGAGGAAGGCGTCGTCGGCGAACGCGCCGAGCAGCGAGATGACCGCGAACACGGCCATGCCGATGACGAACACCCGTTTGCGGCCGAACAGGTCGGCACACCGGCCACCGAGCAGCAGGAACGCGCCGAACGCCAGGATGTAGGCGCCGGGGACCCACTGGGCGGTCGCCGCCGTCACACCGAAGGCCTTCTGGATCTCGGGGATGGCGACAGCGATCATCGAGTTCTCGAGCCCGTCGAGCATGATCGCCCCGCTGAAGATGACCAGCAGGATCCATTGTCGTGCGTTCCAGCGCACCTCCGCGGCTGGTGCGGAGGCCGGAGCCGAGCTGGTGTCTTCGCCCCTCTGCTCCTCGTTGGGGGTCAAGCTCGTTGACATGGGTTGGCCATCCTTCGGCGCTTCGGCCGGGACGTGGGGCACAGCGCGTCCCGGTACGGGCGGTTCACAGGGTGGGTCACGTGTCGTAGCCTTGGCACACGCACGCTACCGGCGTCCGAAAAAGTCTCGCACGCGGCTTGTTGCACGCGACTCATGATGGCGTATGCAAGTACTTGGCCGCAAGGAGGGTCGGGAGGTCCACCCGGGAGGGCTACCGACGACCGCGCGGGCCCGAGCCCTCAAAAGGGCGACATGACAGATCATCGTCCGCTTTCTGGGAGGTCGGCTGAGGGCCTCGGTAACGTCGGTTGCGGCGCGGACGTGCGCGTAACCGTGAATTTGTCGACTTCCCGTGCACGCCAATTCCGAGGAAGGAATCCCATGTCGACCGACGTGACACCCGAGGCAATGCTCGAATCCGTGCGGGAAATGATCCCCGTCCTGCGCCAGAACGGGGCCGAGGCGGATCGCAACCGCTGGATCCCGGACGAGAACATCGCGTTGCAGGACAAGGCGGGCGTGTTCCGGATGGGCGTGCCGGCGCGGTTCGGTGGTCTGGCGTACTCCGCGGCGGACATGGTCGAGGTGTTGACCGAGATCAGCCGGGGTTGCGGCGCCACCGGGTGGGTTTCGATGGTGTGGGTGCACACCGCCTGGACCGTCCGGCTCTTCCCCGACAAAGCGCAGGAGGACGTGTTCGCGGGTGGGTCGGTCCGGGTTTCCGGGACGATTCCGCCCACCGGCACGTTGACCCGCACCGACGGCGGCTACCTGATGACCGGCAAGTGGAAGTTCAACACCGGCGTCCGGGGCGCGGACTGGAACATGGTGACCGGGCTGTTCGAGGAGGAGGACGGCACCCAGACGTCCCTGATGACGCTCATCCCGGTCAGCGAGATGACCATCCTCGACGACTGGGACGTCACCGGCGCCGCCGCGACCGGCAGCACCACCTCGACCGCCGAGAACGTGTTCATCCCCGAGCACCGGGTGGTCAAGTACACCGACCTGGTGGCGGGCACCGTCCCCGGCCGCAGCGACGACGGGTCCGACGGCCGGGGCTACGGCCTGATGAGCCTGGTGATGGCCAAGATCGCCGGCGTGTTCACCGGCATGGCGCGGGGCGCGTACGAGGAGTTCCTCCAGCGGCTGCCCGGCCGCGGCATCACCTACACGTCGTGGACCGAGCAGAGCCTGCACCCGCTGACCCAGGTCGAGGTGGCCGACGCGAAGAACAAGATCGACGCGGCGGAGGCGTTCTCGTCGGTGTGGCTCAAGGTGATCCAGGACCGCGCCGACGCGCGGGAGGAACTCACCCAGGAGGAGAAGGCCGTCGTGCGCGGCCAGACCACGTGGGCGGCGAACCTGGCCAAGGAGGCGGTGGCGCGGCTGTTCGCCCTCGGCGGTGGCTCGGTGATCCGCAACGACGTGCCGCTGGGCCGGTTCCGCCGCGACATCGAGGCGCTGTCGCTGCACGCGCTGATCCAGTACTACGGCAACATGGAGCTCCAGGGTCGCGTGCTGCTCGGCCTCGACCCCGACACGCCGTACCTGTAGGGCGTTGAGCGAAACCGGCACCCCGGGCGGGGTGCCGGTTTCGGCGTCTCAGCGGCGGGCGGGCGTGGTGCAGGACAGGCGGAAGCGCGGATGGGTGTCCACAGAGGACACCGGCCACGCGTCGAGGTCCGCCAGCGCCAGCACGGCGTGTGCCGCGGACGACAGGGTGGTGTGCCGGTGCCAGCCCGCGAACGACCGGCCGGTGAAGTCGCGCATGCCCACCCGGTCGCCGTAGCGCGCGAAGTCGTGGTCGACGCGGTCGAGGAAACGGCTGGTGCGCAACAGGGTCGCCGGGTCGGCCTCGGGTTGGTTGGACAGCCACAGCTCGGCCGGCCACGACTTGCCCGCCGGGCCCACGCCCAGCAGCACGAGTTCGCCCGCGCGGCCACCGGGCAGGCCGACCCGGGCGGTCGCGGCCAGCAACGGCCACCGCCCGGCCACGGGTTTGCGGTTCTCCCGCAGCAGCCCCACGAGGTGCTGCGCGGGCAGGGGTTCCGTGCCGCGGCGGTCGAGCGCGGTGAACAGCTGCGTCCCGCTGATCCGCAGCAGCAGCGGCGTTTCCGGGTGCAGGCGGGACACGGCCGCGTGCACGTCCGCCCCACGGGCGTCCAGGACCAACGGGCGGTCCGGGAAGTCCAGTCGTGCGTCCGCGCCCAGGAACGCCTCCACGGCGCACTCCCCGTCGGTTTCCGCGCGCACGCCGTCCGGGATCGCCGCGCGGCTGCGCCGGCCCGGGTCGGCGACCCACGCCTGCGACAGGTGCAGCCGCCAGTCCACCGGCACGGTGATCTCGTCCGACACCGCCCACACGCCCATGGCCTGCTGGGCGTTGAGCGTCTGCCCCAGGTCCGGGCAGAACCGCCGGGTCACCCCCACGGAGTGCTTGCCCGCCTTGGGGATCAGCATCGGCCGCACCACCCACGCGGACGGCGGCGCGACGCGGCCCACGTGCCCGGCCAGCGCGCGGCGGACCGGCGCCCACCCCCACGTCGAGTCGCTGATGAAGTGGTGCAGGTACTGCTCGGTCGCCTGGCCGCCGACGGCCTGGGCGATGTTGCGGATGGACTTGCGACCCCGGGCGCGGAGCAGCCCGGTCAGGTATTCGACGCCCTTGCGCCGCTGGTCCCCTCGGGCGAACGACGCGAACAGCGCCGATCCGAGTTCGGCGACCGCCGGATCTCGCGACCGGTCCGGTGCGGAGCGCGCGGCCATGTGCCTTCCCCCAGGCATGGAGCCTCACTTCACGTTGGTGCGGACAGGATTTGCCAACCCAACGTGGCTTGCGGAGCGCGCGCGTGCCTAGATCCGGAGAGCACCATCCTGCGCGCCCGAGGGGTGGGCCGACGCCACCCGCAGGCACCCGCCGGCCGGGTCGCGCCGCCGGGACCGGTGTCCGGCGGTGGTCGGGCCACACGTCCATCCGGCCCGACCGGTTGCTCCACTCGAACCGCGCGCAAACCGGACACCGCAGGTCACAACGCCCACACCGGGCACGTCGTGACCGAAGCGCGCGCTTCGGCCCGGCACCGCGTCCAAGCGGACATGACGGAGAACAGCGGGACCTGACTTACTGCCTTCCCGGTTCGTTGCCCGTGGTCGTGGTCGCACCCCACGATCGGGTTACCGACGAAGTCGTGTTCACCGCGAGTTTGAGCCGCACGACCGCACGTCGCGCGCATCCCCCGGTCGTGCCTCGTCCCATCGTGATTGGAGTGTCTGTGGACAACGCCGTGCGCGAGGGCTCACCCAGGATCGCGCTGCAGCAACCGGATTGGGACGACCGTGAACTCGTGCACCGGGTGCGGGCCGTCGTGGCGGGGAAGCCCGGCCTGGTCACCTCCGACGAAGTGGGGCAGTTGCGCGCCACGCTCGCGCTGGTCGCGAACGGCGGCGCGCACGTGGTGCAGGCGGGCGACTGCGCCGAGGACTTCGCCGAGTGCGAAGCCGGGTACGTAGCCCGCAAGGCCGGCCTGCTGGACCTGCTGGCGGGTGTGCTGAAGATGGCCACGCACCGCCCGGTGGTGCGGATCGGCCGGATCGCGGGCCAGTTCGCCAAGCCCCGGTCCAGCCCGACGGAGGTGGTCGGCGGCGTGACGCTGCCGTCCTTCCGCGGGCACATGGTCAACAGCCCCGAACCCGACGCGGAGGGCCGCCGCCACGACGTGCGCCGGGTGCTCGCCGGGTACGAGGCGGCGCGCACCGTCACCACCCTGCTCGGCTGGGGCGGCGGCGGTTCGCGGCTGATCGACCCTCCCATGTGGACCAGCCACGAAGCCCTGCTGCTGGACTACGAGATCCCGATGCTGCGCCGCGACCACACCGGGCGCACGTTCCTCGCCTCGACCCACCTGCCGTGGATCGGCGACCGCACCCGCCAGGTGGACGGCGCGCACGTCGACCTGCTGGCCGGGGTGGCCAACCCGATCGCCTGCAAGGTCGGTCCGTCGATGACGACGGACGAGCTGCTGGCGCTGACCGACCGGCTCGACCCGCACCGCGACCCGGGCCGGTTGACCCTGATCTCCCGGATGGGCGCGGACCGGGTGACCGACCGGCTGCCCGCGCTGGTGGCCGCGGTGCGCGCGGCCGGGCACCCGGTGATCTGGCTGTGCGACCCGATGCACGGCAACACCGCGCTCACCCCCGACGGCCTCAAGACCCGGTACGTGACGACCGTCGTCACCGAGATCCAGCGCTTCCAACAGGTCGTGCGGGCCGAGGGCGGCGTGGCCGGCGGCCTGCACCTGGAGACCACGCCCGACGACGTCACCGAGTGCGCCCACGACGAGTCCGGCGCGGACCGCGTGAGCGACAAGTACACGAGCTACTGCGACCCGCGGCTCAACCCGGACCAGGCGGTCGCCGCCGTGGCCGCGTGGACCGAGTGAGGGCCGCCCGGAGCACCGACGGAGGACCACGATGCCAGGCATCCCACCGATCGACCCCTACCCGCTGCCGACCCCGGACGACCTGCCCGCCAACACCGCGACGTGGACCGTGGACCCGGGGCGGGCGGTCGTGCTGGTGCACGACATGCAGCGGTACTTCGTCCGCCCGTTCCCGCCGGTCCTGCGCGACCGGATCGTGGCCAACATCGCCGCGCTGCGCGAGGCCTGCGCGGAGCGGGGCGCGCAGATCGCCTACACCGCGCAGCCCGGCGGCATGACCGAGCGGGAACGCGGTCTGCTGCGCGACTTCTGGGGTCCGGGCATGCGGGTCGACCCGGCCGACCGCGAGGTGGTCGACGACCTCGCGCCCGCCGAGGGCGACTGGGTGTTCACGAAGTGGCGCTACAGCGCGTTCTTCCGCTCGGACCTGCTGGAGCGGATGCGCCGCGCCGACCGCGACCAGCTCGTCCTGTGCGGGGTCTACGCGCACGTCGGCGTGCTGGTGACGGCGTTGGAGGCCTACACCAACGACATCCGGACGTTCCTGGTCGCCGACGCGGTCGGCGACTTCACCGCCGACCACCACCGGATGGCCCTGGACTACGCGGCCCAGCGCTGCGCGGTGGTCGCCACGACGGACTCCGTGCTCGCCCAGGTGGCCAGGCAGAAGGTGGCGCTGTGACGGACTTGCTGGACCGCGTGCTCGGCGCGGCCGAGCCGTTCGCCCTGCTGCACCGGGTGGAGGCGGACCGGCACGTGGTGGACGTGCTGGTCGGTGCCGTGACGACGCCGGAGTTGCTGGCGGACATCGCACTTCCGGACGGACCGGTGCCGGCGGCACGGCACGACGTGCTCACCGTGGTGCCGTTCCGGCAGATCGGCGAGCGCGGGTACGTGCACCGCGACGACGGCGCGCCGCTGCTCGCGCTGCACGTGACCGACCAGGCGGTGCTGCCGCTGGCGGACGTGCTGCGCCGGCTGCCGGACGTCCCGCTGGAGCTGGAGCGCGGCCGGTTCGACACCGACGACGCCGGCTACGCGGAGATCGTCCGCCGGGTGCTGGCCGACGAGATCGGCCAGGGCGAGGGCGCGAACTTCGTCATCCGGCGCGGGTACGTCGCCGACGTCGTGGACTACTCGCCGCGCTCGGCCCTGTCGCTGTTCCGCCGGTTGCTGCTGGACGAGACCGGTGCCTACTGGACGTTCATCGTGCACACCGGGGACCGCACGTTCGTCGGCGCAACCCCGGAACGGCACATCAGCGTCCGGGGCGGCACGGCGGTGATGAACCCGATCAGCGGCACCTACCGCTACCCGCCGACCGGACCCGGGCTCGCGGGCGTGCTGGACTTCCTGGCCGACACCAAGGAGTCCGACGAGCTGTACATGGTGCTGGACGAGGAACTGAAGATGATGGGCCGGATCTGCGCCGACGGCGGCCGGGTCGACGGGCCGTACCTGCGCGAGATGGCCCGGCTCGCGCACACCGAGTACTTCATCGTCGGCCGCACCGACCGCGACCCCCGGGAAGTGCTGCGGGAGACCATGTTCGCGCCGACGGTCACCGGCAGCCCATTGGAAAGCGCCTGCAAGGTGATCAGCCGCTACGAGCCGCACGGGCGCGGCTACTACAGCGGTGTGGTGGCGCTCATCGGGCGCGAGGCGGACGGGACCCGGTCGCTGGACTCGTCCATCCTGATCCGCACGGCCGCGATCGACGGCGGCGGCACGGTCCGGGTGGACGTCGGCGCGACGCTGGTCCGCCACTCCGACCCGGTGGCGGAGGTCGCCGAGACCAGCGCCAAGGCGGCGGGCCTGCTGGCCGCGTTGGGGTCCGAGCCACGGTCCGGCGCGGGTGACCGGGCGGGGTTCGCGGAGCACCCGGAGGTCCGGGCCGCGCTGCGTGCGCGCAACGTCGACATCGCGTCGTTCTGGTTGTCCGACAACGGTTCGCGTGACCTGGCCGACCCGGCGTTGGCCGGGCTGCGGATGCTGGTGGTGGACGCGGAGGACACGTTCACCGCGATGCTGGCCCACCAGTCGCGGGCGCTCGGGCTCGACGTCGTGGTCCGCCGGTTCGACGAGCCGTACGACGTGCGTGAAGCCGATCTGGTTCTGCTGGGACCGGGACCGGGTGACCCGCGCGACACCGGTCATCCGAAGATCTCGCACCTGGTGTCCACAATAGACACTTTGTTGGCGGAACGGTTGCCGTTCCTGGCGGTCTGTTTGAGCCATCAGGTGCTCAGTGCGCGGCTCGGGCTGCCGCTGGTCCGCCGGGACACGCCGAACCAGGGTGTCCAGCTGCCCGTGGACCTGTTCGGCGAGCCGCGGCGGGTGGGTTTCTACAACACGTTCGCGGCGAGAAGCGACGGTGACGTGGTGCGGCACCCTGAGGTGGGCGCGGTGGACGTCAGCCGCGACCCGGCCACGGGGCAGGTGCACGCGTTGCGGGGCGAGCACTTCGCGTCGATCCAGTTCCACGCCGAGTCGGTGCTGACCCAGGACGGGCCGGCCATCATCGGGGACTGCTGTCGGGACTGCCCCGGCGGGCGCTGGTCGGGCGCGGTGTGCCCTGGCGGCGGGCGGGGCACTGGCCACAGCCGCCGGTGTGAGGGGGGTGCCCGTCGCGCGTGGCGACGGGCTGCCCCCTCGGCGCGGTGTCAGCCGGCTGCCAGGGCGTCGGGGTTCAGCGTGTCCCGGATGCGCAGCAGCCGCAGCGCGAGCTGGATCTCCAGCGCCTGCGCGGGTTTCTGCCAGTCCGGGCCGAGCAGCTCCTTGATCCGGTCCAACCGCCGGGTGACCGTGTTGGTGTGCACGTGCAGGCGTTCGGCGGCGTAGGTGGGGCTGCCGCCCGCGTCGAAGTACGCCTGGAGCGTGGGGACCAGGTCGGTGAAGCGCTCGCGGTCGTACTCCAGCACCGGCCCGAGCGCGGCCTCGATGAAGCCCGCCACGTCCTGGTCGGCGGACACCAGCGCGCCGACGAACCCCAGTTCCCGCACGGACGCCGCGCCGCCCTCGACGCCGAGCGCGGTCACCGCGTCCAGGCACCGGATGGCCTCGCGGTAACCGGACTGGACGGAGTCGGCGCCGGTGAGCGGACCGGCCGCGCCCGCCGAGATGGGGGTGCCCAGGTCCGCGGCCATGGCGGCGGCCACGTCCCGCGCCGCCGCGCCCGGGTCGTCGCCGGGCAGCAGCATGACCAGGTGGCCGTTGCGGGTGCTGCACAGGCCGCCCCTGCGCTGCGCGTACGCCGACCCCCAGGCACTGGCGCGGCACTGGAAGCGGCTCTCCGGGTGGGCGACGACCATCAGGTAGGGCCTCGACAGGTCCAGGCCGATCCGGCGGGCGCGTTCGGCGAGCAGCCTCGGCACCCGGCGCTCGTCGCTGAGCGCGTCGTCGAGCAGCCGTTCGCGCACCCCGACGTCGTGACCCGCGGCGAGCTGGTCGCGGCGCACGAACAACCCCGCCATCCGCGCGAACAGCCCCAGCCGGAGGCGGTCGGCGGGGCCGAGGTCGCCGGCGACGGTGAGCGTCAGGGCGCCGATGTAGTCCTTGGCGGTGCACAGCGGCGCGGCCCACCGGCCGCCGCCGACCGGCGCCGGTTCGGTGGTGGGCGTGTCGAGGGCGGTGACCGGCAGGTGGAGGTCGTCCTCCGCGCCCTCGCCGGCGGTGGCCAGCAGGTCGCCGGTGGCGCTGTAGACCGACACCCGGCCGCCCAGCGACGCCGCGGCCGTGGTGGCCAGGTCGCGCAGGTCGCCGTCCGCGGCCAGCAGGTCGACCAGCGCGTTCTGCAGGTCGCAGTGCTCGCGGAACTCGTCGGCGGTGGCGGCGGCGCGGGCGAGGCCGGTCTCCAGCTCGGTGGCGCGCGCGTCGGCGGCCAGCCGGAGGCGGGTGGTCTCCAGGTGCAGGCCGGCGAGGATGCCCAGGGAGCCGAGGAGGGACCGCTCGTCGGCGGTGAAGTAGTGGACCTTGCGGCTGGCCACGTAGAGCCGGCCGCGCGGGGTGCCGGACCGGTCCCCGCAGGCCAGCGGGACCGCGATCAGCGCGTGGAGGCCCTCGACCCGGACCATCTCGGCGAACGCCGGGTGCGGCGTGAGCCCTTCGTCGGCCGGCAGGTCGGCGGTGGCGAACGGGCCGCCGGTGGTGACGCCGTCGTCGGCGGGCAGCCGCAGGCCGACAGCGAGGCCGGAGGTGTGGCCGTCGGCGGCGCGGACCCGGACGTCGCCGGACTCGTCGTCGGCGATGGCGATGTAGGCCATGTCCATGCTGAGCAGGTGACGGGCCCGGCGGGCGATGGCGTGCAGGAGCGCGTCGACCGAGTCGTAGGGCAGGGCCAGGTCGCGCGCGGCGTCGACGAGGGCGGTGAGGCCGGCCTCCCGGACCCGGCCGCGCTGGATCTGGGTGTGCACCCGCAGCGCCCGCCACACGGCGGCCCGCACGTCCGCCGCGGGGCCGGCGCCGAAGCGGCGGGCTTCGTCGACGAAGTCCTCGAACGCGTCCACGGGCGCGCCGCCGGCCAGTAAATCGAGTAACTTTTCCACGCCGCCGTTAACCGACGGCTGCGGAGGCACAAAAGTCTCCACGGCTGTTCTTACCCCCAGTTCGCGCACCCGTCGTCACCCGATCGCACGACAACTTTCGTCGGGTCACCACGTTGCGTAGACGGTCTTGCGTGTCGCTCTTCAGCCTAGCGACTTCACGCCCGGGGCCGGGGTGCCGAAGGTGCCCGTGGCCGGGCGAAACGAGTGGTCCGCCGGGTTTCCACGTGGTGGCGCATAATCGACGGCCGGCGTGCTTTCGGCGCAGTCGGGCGGGGCCGTCGGACAATCCCCGATAGCGCTTTCCGGGTTTCCGCCCGGGGTGGTGAGTCGTCCGGACATTTGCACGCGTTCGAACGTGAGCGCCGGTCGGCATAAATCGCGGGTTCGGGAACACGAAATGGATTCCGGGTGTTGCCGGGCGCGGCGTGGCGGCGGCCGAGCCGCCGCGGGGTTGCCGACCCCCGGTATCATGGTCGCAAGCACGTTACCAGCACGTGCAATAGTTGCACACACCGTGCTTGGTGGTGCCTCGGCGATGGGAGTGCCCTCGTGGACAACGCTGACGACGGCGGCGTCGAGACCCGTGCGCAGGGCTGGCGCACCCTGGCCGCGCTGCACGCGCGCATCGAGGACGTGCTGGAGCGGGCGCTCCAGCAGGAGCACGACCTGTCGGTGAGCGAGTACGCGCTGCTGGACGTGCTGTCCCGGCAGGAGCCCCGGCTGCTGCTGCGGATGAACCAGGTGGCCAAGGTCGTGGTGCTCAGCCAGTCCGCGACCACCCGCCTGGTGACCCGGCTGGAGCGGCGCGGCCTGCTTGAGCGGTCGCTGTGCGAGACCGACCGGCGGGGCATCTACACCGAGGTCACCGCGGCGGGCCGGGAAGCCCTCGAACGCGCGCGGTCGACGCACGACGAGACCCTGGCCCAGGCGTTGCAGGACGCCTCGGAACTGCCCGAGCTGGCACCGCTCGTGGACGCCCTCGCCGCCCTGCCCCAGGCCCGCTAGCCCCACCCTACCCGGACCGCCGTACCGCAGCTCCACAGCGGACGGCGGTCTTTTCGTGCGCGCCAACCCGTTGTCCACCACGAAGTTCGTGCCCCGCCCGACATGACAGATCATCGTCGGACGGCTGGGAACCCCGCTCCACGCCCGGCTAGCGTCGGGAGCGAACTGGAGTTACAGCGCGACCCGCCGACTCCTCGCCCCGACGGCCCGCTCGACGGCCTCGGTTCCGGTGCCCCGAAGTCGGCCAGTGATGCGATGTGGAGACCCAGCATGCGGCTTACGCAAACGGTGGCAGAAGTGATGCGGCGCTACGCGGACCGTCCCGCCGTGGCCGAACGCGCCAAGGAAACCGCACGGGACCCGGACACCGGCCGCACCTCGCTCCGGCTGCTGCCCCGTTACGAGACAACGACTTTCGCGCAGCTGTGGCAGCGCGTCCGGCACGTGGCCGGCGAGTGGCACGCCGCAGGCCTCGCGCCCGGCGACCGCGTCGCCCTGCTCGGCTTCGCCAGCCGCGACTACACGACGGTCGACCTGGCCTGCATCTGCCTGGGCGCGATCACCATCCCGCTCCAGACCAGCGCACCGTTGCCGCAACTGGAGGCGATCCTCGCGGAGACCGAACCGACCGTCGTGGCCGCGTCCGTCGACCGGCTGGACGCGGCGGTCGAGCTGGTCCTGGCCACGCCGTCGGTCCGCCGCCTGGTGGTCTTCGACTACCACGAAGCGGTGGACGACCAGCGCGAGCGGTTCACCGCCGCCCGCAAGCGCCTCGACATCGAAGTCGAGTCCTTGGTGGACGTTCTCGATCGGGGCGCCGGGCTGCCGGAAGCGCCGCTGCACACGCCCGCGGCCGGCGAAGACCCGATGACCATGCTGGTCTACACGTCCGGCAGCACCGGCACCCCGAAGGGCGCGATCTACACCGAACGCCTGGTGGGCGCGATGTTCGGCGGCGGCGGGTGGGCGGACCTGTTCTCCGAGCAGCAGGCGGTCACCTTCCACTACATGCCGATGAGCCACGTCGCCGGCCACTCGTCGGTGAAGAACACGTTGGCGCGCGGCGGGATCAGCTACTTCACCGCCAGCAGCGACCTGTCCACGTTCTTCGAGGACATCGCACTGGCCCGCCCCAGCGAGCTGTCGCTGGTGCCCCGGGTGTGCGAACTGCTCTTCCAGTACCACCGCAGCGAGGTGGACCGGCGCGCGCCGAGCCCGGCCGACCGCGCGCGGGTGGAGGAGGAGGTCAAGGCGCACATCAGGGAGCACGTGCTGGGCGGGCGGATCCGCTGGGCCAGTTGCGGTTCCGCGCCGCTGTCGAACGAACTGCGGCTGTTCGTGGAGTCCTTGCTGGACCTCGAACTGCACATCCTGTACGGCACCACTGAAGTCGCCGGCGTCTCGGTGGACGGCTCGATGCTGCGCCCGCCCGTGATCGACTACAAGATCGTCGACGTGCCGGAGCTGGGCTACTACCGCACCGACGTCCCGCACCCGCGCGGCGAGCTGCTGATCAAGACCGAGGCCGCGATCCCCGGCTACTACAAGCAGCCCGAGCTGTCGGCCACGATCTTCGACGACGACGGCTACTACAAGACCGGTGACATCGTCGCCGAGGTCGCGCCGGACAAGCTGGAGATCCTGGACCGCCGCAACGCCGTGCTGAAGCTCTCGCAGGGCGAGTTCGTGGCCACCCCGAGCCTGGAGGCGACGTTCGGCACCAGCCCGCTGGTGCGGCAGATCTTCGTCTACGGCAACAGCGAGCGGTCGTACCTGCTGGCCGTGGTCGTGCCCACGCCGGACGCGCTGGACCGGCACGCCGCGCAGGTCAAGCAGCGGCTCAGCGAGTCGTTCCGGGAGATCGCCCGCGAGGCGGGCCTGAACTCCTACGAGATCCCGCGCGACTTCCTCGTCGAGACCGAACCGTTCAGCCAGGCCAACGGCCTGCTGTCCGACCACCGCAAGCTGCTGCGGCCCCAGCTGCTCGCCCGCTACCGGGATGAGCTGGAGGCGCTGTACGCCGACATCGCGTCGCGGGAGTCCGAAGAGCTGCTCGACGTCCGCCGCACGGGCGCGGACCGGCCGGTGCTGGAGACCGTCCAGCGGGCCGCGCGGGCGCTGCTCGCCGGGTCCATGGCCGACGTCAGCCCGTCCGCGCACTTCCGCGACCTGGGCGGCGATTCGCTGTCCGCGGTGTCGTACTCGAACCTGCTGCGCGACATCTTCGGCGTGCGGGTGCCGGTGGACGTGCTCATCAGCCCGGCCAACGACCTGCGCCAGGTGGCGGCCCACATCGAGGCCAAGCGCGGCGCCGCGCAGGACCGGCCGACGTTCGAATCGGTGCACGGCAAGGACGTCACCGTCGTCCACGCGTCCGACCTCACCCTGGACAAGTTCCTCGACGAACGCACGATCGCCGACGCCGGCTCGTTGCCGCCGGTCTCCGGCGAGCCGCGGACCGTCCTGCTGACCGGCGCCGGCGGCTACCTCGGCCGGTTCGTCGCGCTGGAGTGGTTGGAGCGCCTGGCCCCGGTGGGCGGGAAGCTGGTCTGCCTGGTGCGCGGCAAGGACGACGAGGCGGCGGCGAAGCGGCTGCACGAGGCGTTCGCGGGCGGCGACTCGGACCTGGTCGCCAAGGTCGCGGACCTGGCCGGGAGCCTGGAGGTGCTGGCCGGCGACATCGCCGAACCCCGGCTGGGCCTGGACGAACGGACCTGGGACCGGCTGGCCGGCGAGGTCGACCTGATCGTGCACGCGGGCGCACTGGTCAACCACGTGCTGCCGTACGACAACCTGTTCGAGGCCAACGTCCTGGGCACCGCCGAGCTGGTCCGCCTCGGGCTCACCGGCCGGATCAAGCCGTTCACCTACATCTCCAGCGTCGCGGTGGCCACTTCGGTGCGGCCCGCGCTGGACGAGGACTCCGACGTGCGCGCGGCGATCCCGACGCAGCCGGTGCACGAGGGGTACGCGGGCGGGTACGCCACCAGCAAGTGGGCGGGCGAGGTCCTGCTGCGGGAGGCGCACGACCGGTGCGGCCTGCCGGTGACCGTGTTCCGCTCCAACATGATCCTCGCGCACAGCCGGTACGGCGGGCAGCTCAACGTGCCGGACGTGTTCACCCGCCTGCTGTTCAGCGTGATCGCGACCGGTATCGCGCCGAGGTCGTTCTACGGCGGTGACGCCTCGGTCGCGCACTACGACGGCCTGCCGGTGGACTTCACCGCCGCGTCGGTCGTCGCGCTGGGCGCGCACACCGCCGGGTTCCGCACGTACAGCCTGGTGAACCCGCACGACGACGGTGTCTCGCTGGACACGTTCGTGGACTGGCTCGTCGCGGCGGGCCACCGGATCGAGCGCGTCGAGGACTACGCGGACTGGTTCACCCGCTTCGAGACGGCCACCCGGGGGCTGCCCGAGGCGCTGCGGCAGCACTCGGTGTTGCCGCTGCTGCACCGGTTCGAGCGCCCCGAGCCGGTCGTGCCGGGCTCGGAGGTCCCCTCGGCGCGCTTCCACGCCGCGGTCCGCGCCGCCGGGATCGGCCCGGCCGGCGACATCCCGCACCTGTCGGAGCCGTTCATCCGCAAGTACGCCGCCGACCTCAAGCCCTTGCTGTCCCTCTAGTCCCCGCTGTCCCGGCAACGCTCCAGAGGAGAGTCATGACGCTGCAGACGTTCGACGACCGCTACCGGATCGGCCAGAAGCTGGTGGCCGAGTTGGGCCCGGCCGACACCGCCAACACCACGTTCGAACTCCTGGACCGCGAGTGGGATCTCGTGCCCGGCGCCTACGCCCCCGCCCCGGGCACCGGCACCGAGTACTACACCACCGCCATCCCGTACCCGGTGGGCGGGCGGTTCCTGGAGATCGGCTGCGGCGCGGGCGTGACGGCCGTGTGGGCGGCGGAGCAAGGCTGCGCGCACGTGACCGCGACCGACATCACCGAAACCGCCGTGCGGAGCACCGTCCTCAACGTCGAGCGGCACGGCGTGGCGGACCGGGTGCGGGTGCTGCGCAGCGACGTGTTCGCCGACCTGGACCCGGACGAGCGGTTCGACACGGTGTTCTGGAACTGCAGCGTGATCGAGGCGCCCCAGGACTTCGAGTTCACCCAGGACTTCGAGTGGGCGATCTTCGACCGGGGGTACACCGCGCTGAGCCGCTACCTGGCCGAGGTGCCCGACCGGCTGCTGCCCGGCGGGCGCGCGCTGGTGACGTTCAACAGCCTCGGCGACCTGGACCGGGTCATGCGGCTGGCGGCCGACGCCGGCGTGACCCTGACCCGGCTGTCCAGCTCCACCAGGCGGTTGGCCGGCGAGGACGTGACCTACAACGTGTTCGAGATCAAGCGCTAGGGGAAACGGTGACCACACGCTTGTTCACGTCCGAGTCGGTGACCGAGGGCCACCCGGACAAGATGTGCGACGCGATCAGCGACGCGGTGCTGGACGCCCTGCTGGGCGCGGACCCCCGTTCGCGGGTGGCGGTGGAGACCCTGGTGACCACGGGGCAGGTGCACGTGGCGGGGGAGGTGACGACGGACGCGTACGTCGACATCCCGGGGATCGTGCGGGGGGTCGTGCTGGACATCGGCTACGACTCGTCGGCCAAGGGGTTCGACGGCGGTTCGTGCGGGGTGAACGTGGCCATCGGGTCGCAGTCGCCGGACATCGCGCAGGGCGTCGACACCGCCTACGAGTCCCGCCTGGAGCACGCGCTGGACGCGTTGGACCGGCAGGGCGCGGGCGACCAGGGCTTGATGTTCGGCTACGCGTGCACGGACACGCCGGAGCTGATGCCGCTGCCGATCGCGTTGGCGCACCGGCTGTCCCGGCGGCTGACCGCCGTGCGCAAGAACGGTGCGCTGCCGTATCTGCGGCCGGACGGCAAGACGCAGGTGACCATCGAGTACGCGGGCGACCAGCCGGTGCGGCTGGACACGGTGGTGGTGTCCAGCCAGCACGCCGAGGACGTGTCGCTGGGTGCGGACATCCGGGAGGAGGTGGTCGGTCCGGAGCTGGCCGGCTTGGCGCTGGACACGTCCGATGTGCGGGTGCTGGTGAACCCGACCGGCCGGTTCGTGATCGGTGGCCCCATGGGCGACGCCGGCCTGACCGGGCGCAAGATCATCGTGGACACGTACGGGGGCATGGCCCGGCACGGCGGTGGCGCGTTCTCCGGCAAGGACCCGTCCAAAGTGGACCGTTCTGCGGCCTACGCCATGCGCTGGGTGGCCAAGAACGCCGTCGCGGCCGGTCTGGCGTCCCGCGTGGAGGTGCAGGTCGCCTACGCGATCGGCCGTGCCGCTCCGGTGGGCCTGTTCGTCGAGACCTTCGGCACCGAGAACGTCGACCCGGCCCGCATCCGGAGTGCCATCACCGAGGTCTTCGACCTGCGCCCGGCCGCGATCATCCGCGACCTGGACCTGCTGCGCCCGATCTATGCGCCGACCGCCGCGTACGGCCACTTCGGCCGCACCGACGTGGACCTGCCGTGGGAGCGCACCGACCGCGCCGACGACCTGAAGCAGGCCGCCACCAGTTGAGCCCCCTTTTTGGACAGGACACCACCATGCGCATCGCCGTGACCGGGTCGATCGCCACCGACCACCTGATGGCCTACCCCGGCAGGTTCACCGAGCACTTCATCTCCGGCCACCTCGACACCGTGTCGCTGTCGTTCCTCGTGGACGACCTGGAAGTGCGCCGCGGCGGCGTCGCGGCGAACGTCTCCTTCGGCCTGGGGCAGCTGGGCCTGGCCCCGGCCCTGGTCGGGGCGGTCGGCAAGGACTTCGACGACTACCGCGCCTGGCTCAACGGTCACGGCGTGGACACCAGGTTCGTCCGCGTGTCCCCGACCCGCCACACGTCGCGCTTCCTGTGCACCACGGACCAGGACCAGAACCAGATCGCCTCGTTCTACGCCGGTGCCATGCAGGAGGCACGCGAGATCGACCTGGCTCCCATCGCCACTTCCCTGGGTGGGCTGGACCTGGTCCTGGTCGCCCCCAACGACCCGGACGCCATGGTCCGCCACACCGCCGAGTCCCGCGCCCTGGGCGTGGCCTTCGCCGCCGACCCGTCACAGCAGCTGGCTCGGATGGACGGCGAGTCCATCCGCTCCTTGGTGGACGGTGCCACTTATCTGTTCACCAACGAGTACGAAAGCGTGATGCTCCAACAGTCCACCGGCTGGTCCGCCTCCGAGGTCCTGGACCGCGTAGGCGCCTGGATCACCACCCTGGGCGCCGAGGGCGTACGCGTGGAACGCCGCAACCACCCACCGTTGGCGGTCCGTGCCGTCACCGTCGAAGAGGAAGTCGACCCCACCGGCCTGGGCGACGCGTTCCGCGCAGGTTTCCTGTGGGGCATGTGGGCCAGGCTGGGCCTGGAACGCGCCTGCCAGGTGGGCTGCGCCATCGCCGCCACGGCCCTGGAATCGCTGGGCACCCAGGAGTACAAGCTGAGCCGCACGGCCCTGTCCGACCGCATCGCCCGCGCTTACGGCGAGGTGGCCGCAGCCGAGATCGAGAGCCGCCTGCGGATTTGACCGCGGCACCGGGCGTCTCCCGGCGCCCGGTGCTCCGCCCTTCGACACGACCCGTGAGGTAGCCCCATGTCGACCCCCACAGCCACCCGCTTCCGGTCCGCCATGCGCCACCTGCCGACCAGTGTCGTCGTGGCGGCGGGCATGTCCGAGGACGACGAGCCGGTCGGCATGCTCATCGGCACCTTCACCAGCGTCTCCCTGTCCCCGCTCCTGGTGGGGTTCCTGGGCGATCAACGCTCCAACACCCTGCCGGCCTTGTTGGCCCTGGACTTCTGGACCTTCAGCGTCCTGGCGGACGACGACGACATCACCCCGGAAGCCTTCCGCCTCCCGCTGCGAGAGCGCTTCGACAAGGTGAAGTGGTCGACCACCCCCTACAACACCCCGGTGATCGACGGCTCAGTCCTTTCCATCCACACGCGCCACCACTCCACCCTCCCGGCGGGCGACCACCACCTGGTCTTGGCCGAAGTCCTGGACACCGACGTTCCGGACCCTCGCCGTCGTCCGATGGTCTACGTCGACGGCCGCATGGCCGGCATTTCCCGGTGATGGCGCTCAGTCCAGGCAGAACTCGTTGCCCTCGGGGTCTTGCATGACGATGAAGCCGCCGTCCATCGGGGGGTTGGGTTCGTGGCGGCGGAGGCGGGTGGCGCCGAGGGTGGTCAGGCGTTCGCATTCGGCTTCGAGGGCGGCCATGCGGGCTTCGCCTTCGAGGCCGGGGGCGGCGCGGAGGTCCAGGTGGACTCGGTTCTTGGCGACCTTGTCCTCCGGGACCTGTTGGAAGAACACGCGCGGGCCTTGGCCGTCCGGGTCTTCGATCGCGGAGCGGGTGTTCCGCTGGTCTTCGGGGATGCCGATCTGCGCCAGGAAGTCGTCCCAGGCGGCCAGGGGGTCGGCGCCTTCCGGGAGGTCGACGCCGGGTGGGCCGGGGTGGATGTAGCCCAGGGCGTCGCGCCAGAAGGTGGAGAGGGCGCGGGGGTCGTGGGCGTCGAAGGTGACCTGGAACTGGCGGCTCATGGAGGGCTCCGTTCGTGTTGTGGACGGGGCCACTGTGGCACCTTTTGCGGTCAGGTGCTGTCCGCGATTGCGGCCAGGGGCGCAGGCCGACGTCCTGTGGGCGCAGGCGCGTTCGCCGGGAGGTGAGGAACGCCTTCAAGGCCTGGTCCACGGCTCGACAGGACGCCTGGGTGATCATGGCTTGCGTACGCAGCGCTGGGGCTGCCCATCGCGGGGGACGACCCGGCGGCCAAGGGCGAGGTCGGGAAGCTGCTGGACGCCCTGGGGTTCGACGGGGGTTGCGGTGTCCAGTGAGCGGGTCCGTGCTCTGGTGGGGAGTGCGGTTCGGAGGGTGGCGGGTGACGCGAGGTTGCCCAGTGAACGCGGGTGACGCGAGGTTGCCCAGTGAACGCGGGTGACGGTGGCTGGAAGTCGCCACTTGCCGGGTTGTGTGTGATTCGGTGGGATAGTGTTCGATCCTGCTCACCGGAGGTGCTGATGTTCGAACTGTCCGTCAACCTGGAGTGGCTCTTCGGGGAGCGGGACGACCTCGGTGGTCGGGTGCGGGCGGCGGCTGAGCTGGGGTTGCCGGCGGTGGAGGTCTGGGGGTGGCGGGGGCGGGACGTGGACTCGCTGCACCGGGCCATGCGGGAGACCGGGGTCGAGTTGCAGACGATGTGCGTCGACCCGATGGGCACCCTGGTCGACCCGGCGACGCACGAGGTGTTCCTGGCCGCCGTGGAGGACTCCGCCGCGCTCGCCGACCGCCTCGGGTGCCCGTACCTGGTGATCACCGTCGGGAACGAGCGCGACGTGCCGCGGGCGGAGCAGCGGCGGGCGGTGGTGTCGGCGTTGACGCGGGCGGCGGCCGTGCTCGCGGGGCACCGGGCGGTGTTGTTGCTGGAGAACCTGAACTCGCGGGTGGACCACGTCGGGACGTTCCTCGACTCGACCGCGGAGTGCCTGGACATCGTGGACGAGGTCGGTTCGCCGCGGGTCGCGCTCCTCTACGACCACTACCACTCGCTGGTGATGGGCGAACGGCCGGAGGAGGTCCTGGCCGGGCGGGTCGACCGGGTCCGGCACGTCCAGATCGCCGACGTCCCGGGCCGGCACGAACCCGGGACCGGCACCGTGGACTGGGGGCACGAGTTGTCCGTTCTGCGGGACCTGGGCTACACCGGCCGGCTCGGGCTGGAGTGCACGCCCACCACGGGCACCCCCCAAGCCCTGGCCCACATCCGCCAGTGGGCGGCCTGAATCCGCAAACGCGGGGGTGCGCGACCATCTATCACACTGTTATCGTTCGGTGGCGGAGGGGGTGGTCGTGGTGGACCAGGTCGCGGTGGTGCGTGAGGTGTTACCGGGGTGCGCACGGCGGTTCGCGGAGTTGGTGGCCGGTTCGCCGCCGGACGCCAAGGCCACCGCCGACTGGACGGTGGCCGACACCGCCGCCCACGTGGCCTCCATCGCCACCATGTACACCTCGATCCTCGCCCCCGAAGGCGGCCCGGTCCCGGTCAAACCGCTGGCCGAAGCGGTGCGCAAGGTCACCGTGGACACCGTCGCCGACCTGAACACCATGGCGCTGCGGCACTTCACGAACCGGGACCCGGAAGCGCTCGCGGCCGGCCTGCGGTCCGATGTGGACACCATCCTGGAACTGACCGAGGGCACCGACCACGACCGCACGGTGCCGTGGCTGGGCGACTCCCGGGTGCCCGTCGGCGGCGTCCTCGCCCACCTGGTCAACGAACTGCTCGTCCACGGCTGGGACATCGCCCGCGGCGTGCGCGCCTCGTGGCCGATGCCCGCACGGGAAGCCGCGCCGTTCTTCGACCTGTTCGTGGTCGGCATGATCCGCAACGACACCGGGGCGCTGCTCCAGGGCCCACCGCCGAGCGAGCGCCGCATCGCGGTGGCCTTCCGGTCCCGCCACACCGCACCGGTCACGCTCGTGCTGCACCGGGGCCAGGTCAGCGCGGAGAACGGGCCGGCGGACGTGCGCGTCACCTTCGACCCGGCCACGCTCAACCTCATGATGTTCGGCCGGGTCAGCCGGGCCCGCGCCGCGCTGACCGGCAAGCTGTTCGTCTCCGGCCGGCGGCCGTGGCTGCTGCCGGAGTTCCTGCGCACGGTCCGGCTGCCGACCAACGCCCGGCCGCTGAACGGATAAATTCCCCGCGCGCGAGGGCCGTCATCAGTCAGACTGCCCAGCGTGTTGCTGACCTTGACCACGACCCACCAGCCGGCCACCGACCTGGGACACCTCCTGCACAAGCACCCCGACCGGGCGCAGGAGTTCCGGACCTCGGCGGGGACCGCGCACGTCTTCTACCCGCGCGCCGACGAGCGGGAGTGCACCGTCGCGCTGCTGCTGGAGGTCGACCCCGTCGCGCTGGTCCGAGGTCCAGGCAGCACCCTGACCCAATACGTCAACGACCGGCCCTACGTGGCGGGTTCGCTGCTCACCGTCGCGCTCGGCTCCGTGTTCCGCACCGCCATGAACGGCCGCAGCCAGTCCCGCGCGGAGCTGGCGGCGACGCCGATCCCGTTGCGGGTCAACGTTCCCGTGCTGCCGCACGCGTTGGCGGAGCGGCTGTTCACGCCGCTGGGCTGGGAGGTCGCGGTCGAGCCGATCGCGCTCGGGGACGGCACCGACTCGCGGTACGCCGACGTGACGCTCACCGGCACACTGCGGCTGTCCGACGCGCTCAAGCACCTCTACGTGCTGCTGCCCGTCCTGGACGGCGGCAAGCACTACTGGGTCGACGAGGACGAGGTGGACAAGCTGCTGCGCGCCGGTGACGGCTGGCTCGCCGCCCACCCGGACCGCGAGCTGATCACCACCCGCTACCTGGCGCGCAAGAAGCCGCTGGTGCTGTCCGCGCTGACGCGCCTGGCCGACGTGGACGACGTCGAGCCCGAGGAGCTGGACAACGCGCTGGCCGAGCCGACGATCTCGCAGGCGGAACCGAAGGTCTCGCTGGCCGTGCAGCGGCGGGACGCGGTGGTGGCGGCGCTGCGGGCGGCCGGGGCGCGGCGCGTGCTCGACCTGGGTTGCGGTGGCGGCGCGTTGCTGCGCGCGCTGGTCCAGGTGCCGGAGTTCACCGAGATCCACGGCGTCGACGTGTCGGCGCGGGCGTTGCAGGAGGCGGCGCGCAAGCTGCGGCTGGACCGGATGTCGGACCGGCAGCGGGAGCGGGTCGTGCTGCGCCAGTCGTCGCTGACCTACGCCGACCCGGCGCTGGCCGGGTACGACGCGGCGGTGCTGATGGAGGTCGTCGAGCACCTCGACCCGGCCCGGCTGCCCGCGCTGGAGCACTCGGTGTTCGTCGTGGCGCGGCCCCGGACGGTGCTGGTGACCACGCCGAACGTCGAGTACAACGCGTTGTTCGAGACGCTGCCCACCGGGCAGTTGCGGCACAGCGACCACCGGTTCGAGTGGACCCGCGCGGAGTTCCGCGAGTGGGCTCACGGCGTCGCCGAGCGGCGCGGCTACGCGGTGGCGTTCGAGCCGATCGGACCCGAGGACCCGGCGCTGGGCGCGCCGACGCAGATGGCTGTTTTCACCGCGGGGGAGCAGGACTGATGGAGCTGAAGATCCCGGACCTGTGCCTGGTGGTGCTGGTCGGCGCCTCCGGCTCGGGCAAGTCGACGTTCGCGCGCAGGCACTTCGCGCCGACGCAGGTCCTGTCCAGCGACTACTTCCGCGGCCTGGTGGCCGACGACGAGAACGACCAGTCCGCGTCGGGCGACGCGTTCGACGTGCTGCACTACGTGGCGGGCAAGCGGCTCGCGGCCGGGCGCACGACCGTCGTCGACGCGACCAACGTGCAGCGGGCCGACCGCGCCCAGCTCGTGGAGATCGCGCGCGAGCACAACGTGCTGCCCGTCGCGATCGTGCTCGACCTGCCCGAAGAGGTGTGCCTGGCGCGCAACGCGACCCGGCCGGACCGCGACTTCGGCGCGCACGTCGTGCGCCGGCACCGGACCGCGCTGCGCAAGTCGCTGAAGTTCCTCGGCAAGGAGGGCTTCAGGAAGGTGCACGTGCTGCGCGGCCAGTCCGAAGTGGACGAAGCCACGCTCGTGCCCGAGAAGCTGCTCAACGACCTGCGCCACGAGACCGGGCCGTTCGACGTGATCGGCGACGTGCACGGCTGCCGCCAGGAGCTGGAGGACCTGCTCGGCACGCTCGGCTACGACCTGGTCCGCGACGCGGAGGGCCGCCCGGTGGACGCGGTGCCGCCGGCCGGGCGGCGCGCGGTGTTCGTCGGCGACCTCGTCGACCGCGGGCCGGACACGCCGGGCGTGCTGCGGCTGGTGATGGGCATGGTCGGCGCCGGGCACGCGTTCGCCGTGTGCGGCAACCACGAGCAGAAGCTGGTGCGGGCGCTGCGCGGGCGGAACGTGCAGGTCAAGCACGGCCTGGCGGAGTCGCTGGCCCAGTTGGCCGCGGAGACCGAGGAGTTCCGCCGGCAGGCGGAGCGGTTCTGCGACGGGCTGGTGGCGCACTACGTGCTGGACGGCGGCGACCTGGTGGTCGCGCACGCCGGCCTGCCCGAGCGCTACCACGGCCGGGCTTCGGCGCGCGTGCGCGGTTTCGCGCTGTACGGCGACACGACCGGCGAGACCGACGAGTACGGCCTGCCGGTGCGCTACCCGTGGGCGACCGAGTACCGCGGCCGTGCGACCGTCCTTTACGGACACACGCCGACGCCGGAAGTGGAGTGGGTCAACAACACCATGTGCCTGGACACCGGTGTGGTGTTCGGCGGCAAGCTGACCGCGTTGCGCT
The DNA here is from genome assembly GCA_050954585.1 of Actinosynnema sp. CA-248983. GTDB lineage: Bacteria > Actinomycetota > Actinomycetes > Mycobacteriales > Pseudonocardiaceae > Actinosynnema. The sequence goes on from CP191863.1 coordinate 2,478,663, forward strand.
ACCCGGAGCGCGAGGTCGTCTCGGTCCCCGCGCACGAGGTCTGGTACGAGCCGGTGCGCCCGCTGGTCGCCGCAGTGCCGGATCGCGAGCCGGACGTGTTGGCGCTGGGCGACGTCTCGGGCCGGCGCACCATCGAGACCGCGCACCGGGGCCGGATCACCGTGCGGCCGGAGCAGGCCGCGTCCGCGCTGGAGGTGATGAGCCGGTTCGCCGTCGACCCGCACCGCCTGCCGTACCTGCCGCCGACGATGGCGCCGACCGCCACGTCCCGGCGGCCGGACGTGCTGGAGCACCCCGAGGACGCCTTCGCCGAGTACCGCGCGGCGGGCGTGCGCGAGGTGATCTGCGAGGAGAAGCACATGGGCTCCCGCGCGGTCGTGCTGGTGGGCAAGGACTCCGGCGCGGTCTACACGCGCACCGGTCGGCCGTTCTTCGCCGGGGAAATGGGCGAGGAGCTGCTGGACCGGGTGCGGTCGGCGGTGACCGACGCCGGGTTCTGGGCGGAGTTCGACACCGACTGGCTGCTGCTGGACGCGGAGCTGATGCCGTGGAACGCCAAGGCCACCGGCCTGATCCGGGACCAGTACGCGGCCGTCGGCGCGGCGGCCGTGGGTGCGCTGAGCCCGGCCTCGGAGGTGGTGCGGGCCACCGCCGCGCGGGGTGTGGACGTGTCGGAGTTGTTGGCGCGCACCACGTCCCGCCTGGCGAACGCGGTCGGGTACCGCGACGCCTACCAGCGGTACTGCTGGCCGACCACGGGCCTGGACGGCGTGCGCCTGGCGCCGTTCCAGCTCCTGGCGACCGCGGGCCGCACGTACCACGACCGCTCGCACCTGTGGCACCTGGAGACGTTGGCGCGCTTGGACTCGCCGTTGTTCACCCGCACTCGGCACCTGCTGGTCGACACGGGCGACGACGAGTCCGTGGCGGCCGGTGTCGGTTGGTGGGAGGAGCTGACCGCGGCGGGCGGCGAGGGCATGGTCGTCAAGCCCCTGGCCAACCTGACCCACGGTGAGCGCGGCCTGGTGCAGCCGGGCGTGAAGGTCCGCGGCCGGGAGTACCTGCGCATCATCTACGGCCCGGACTACACGGAGCCGGCGAACCTGGACCGCTTGCGGCAGCGCGGATTGGGCGCGAAGCGGTCCCTGGCGTTGCGCGAGTACGCCCTGGGGCTGGAGGCCTTGGAGCGGGCGGCGCGCGGTGAACCGCTGTGGCGGGTCCACGAGTGCGTGTTCGCGGTGCTGGCGTTGGAGTCGGAACCGGTCGACCCGCGGTTGTGACGGCGCCGCCCCCGGGAGTCGTCCCGGGGGCGGCGCTTTACTACTTGAGCGTGTAGGCGCGGATGATGGTTTGGCGCTGGGAGTTGCCCTGCGGGTCGCTGATGTTCGTGCGCAGGGACACGAACTTGGCGTCCGCAGGGTGGAAGGCGATCGCCTTCCACCCGGTGCCGTCACGGGTGATGGGCGCGCGGTGCCAGGTGGTGCCGTCGTCGTAGGAGAGCTCGACGGTTGGGGTGTTCAGGCGGCCGGTGTCGGTGGTGCCGTTGCGTTGTACGGAGAACGGGATGGTGAACGGCCGGCCGGCCGGTGCCGCGTTGGTGTTGTCGAGGTTCGGGGCGAAGCGGACGGCCAGGAGGGGGAGCAGGGTCGGGGTGTCCGTGCCGTTGCTGGCCGAGGTGAAGGTCCACTCCGAGGTGATCTTCGTGGACAGTCGGGCGTAGTTCGAGCGGTCGGCGGTGGTGCGCAGGGTGTAGTTCGCCTTTTCGGGGCCCACCTTGAAGATGCCGAGGCCGGCGCCCGGGTGCTCGCCGATCGTCGTGCCGTCGCGGAGGAGGGTCGTGGTGCCCTCGGCGTTGGCCGAACCCGCGCGGCCCCGGCCGCCGTCGGTGAACATCGGCAGCACGAACCTGGTGTGGTCGCCGATGCGCGCCGCGAAGTACAGCGTCTCGTCCAGGCCGGTCGGGAACGCGGGCGAGAACACCCCGGTGTTCCAGCGCTCGGTCGTGGTGCGGCCGAGCGGGAAGCTGCGCGGGCGGACCTGGTCGACCACGGACACGAAGTCGAACCGGTCCGGGTCCACCATCTCGATGAACTGGCCGTCCCACGGCTCGTCCGGCGTGTAGTACTCGGCCAGCGCGCCCGGCAGCGGCAGCACCAGGAAGTTCTCCCGGAAGCCGACGACACCGGGGGTGGCCGCGGCGTGCTCGGAGCGGACCTTCGCCAGGTCGGCGTCGTGGTACTGCCACCGGAGGATGTTCGGGATCGAGCCGTTCTCCGTGTGCCGCAGGTGGTAGAGGTACGGGCTGCCGGTGAACGACGTGCCGTTCCACTCCGCCAGGCGGGCTTCGGCGGTGAAGGTGAACCGGTCCTTCGCGGAGGTGGTGGAGGGCGTGAAGCTGAACCGGTCGTAGTCGCGGATGTAGGTGGTGCTGCTCAGGTCGCCCCACGCGGTCTTCATCTGGAACCGGTACTTGGCGTTGCCCGCCTTGGCGTTGGGCTTGTCGGTGCGGAACTCGACCGGTTGGCCCTGGCGGGCGTCCAGGACGATCTCGGTGTCGCCGGTGACGGTGAAGGCGGGTTCGACGAACTCGGTGTTGGTGTAGTCGTGCGGCGCGATCTCGGTCTGGACGAACGCGGTGAAGTAGAACTGGCCCTTGGCCACGCGGGTCACGACGGTGCCCGAGGGGTCGTGGTCGCTGTGTCCTTGGGGCTTGTCGAGGTTGGTGAAGTTCAGGAAGTACTTGTCGGTGGGGTTTCCGTTGTGATCCAACACCTTGACGGTCACGTTGTAGCTCTCGACCTCGCGGGTGACCGTGATCGGGGTGTGGAGGGTGCGGGTTTGGGTGGTGGCCGTGATGGTGCCGGTGTAGGTGCCGTCGGGGGCGTTGACGCGGGTGTCGGTGGTGGCGGTGGTGCTTGCCTGGCCGTTGGCCGGGATGGTCAGGCGCGCGGGGGAGAAGGTGAACATGCCTTGCGGCGCCGGGGTTCCGTCGGGGGACGTGACGTTGGCGGCGAGGTCGAGGGTGACGGGTTCGGTGCCGGTGTTGGTGTAGGTGAGGGTCTTGGTGATGGGCTGGTCGTCGTGGTGGGGCCACTGCGCCGAGCCGAGGCTGAGACTGGTCGTGGTGGCGAAAACGTTTGCGGTGGCGGCGGTTCCGAGGTCGACGCGGCCGGCGCCCTGTTCGAGGACGGCGCCGTTCGGCTTGGCGGTGCTCGTCAATGCGGCTTTGAGCTGGTCCGCCCGCCAGTCCGGGTGTTGCGCGGCGAGCACGGCGGCGGCGCCGGCGACGTGCGGGGTGGCCATCGAGGTGCCGGAGTAGGTGATGTGGCCGCCGCCGGCTTTCGCGGCCGTGATGTCCACGCCGGGAGCGGTGAGATCCGGCTTGATCACGCCGTCCACGCGGCCCCGGCTGGAGGAACGGGCCAGGCGGTCGGACTTGTCCACCGAGCCGACGGTGAGGGCGGAGTCGGCCGCGCCGGGGCTGCCGATCAGGCCGCCGGAGTTGCCGGCGGCGATGACGAACAGGGCGCCGGAGTCGGCGGTGATCCGGTTGACGGCCTGGGAGAGCGGGTCGGTCCCGTCGCTGGGCATCGGCGACCCGAGGCTCATGTTGACCACGTCCGCCCCGTTGGCGGCGGCCCACTCCATGCCGGCGATGATCCAGGATTCCTGGCCGTAGCCGTTGTCGTCGAGGACTTTGCCGTTGAGCAGCTTGGCGTCCGGGGCGACGCCCTGGTAGGTGGTCGAGTTGCCGGTGATGGTCGAGGCGACGTGGGTGCCGTGGCCCGCGCGGTCGTCGGCGGTGTCGGAGCTGGTGAAGTTCCGCGCGCCGACCACGGCATCGGCCAGGTCCGGGTGCTCGGCGTCGATGCCGGTGTCCAGGACCGCGACGGTGGCCCCGGCGCCGGTGTGGCCGGCGACCCATGCGGTGGGTGCGCCGATCTGGCGGACGGAGGTGTCCAGGTGGGCCTTGACGCGGCCGTCGAGCCAGATGTGGTCGGCGTCCTTGGCCGTGGACCAGAAGGAGGAGTTGCGCTCGACCGAGAGCGCGGAGGCCTTGAGCGCGCGGACCTCTCGTCCCGAAATCCTTGCGTGGTCGACGATGACCGGGAGCCGGTCGCGGGAGGCGTCGTCGTAGCCTGCCCGCAGCAACTCGCTGACGTTGAAGAGTCGCGGATCGAGCCGCTTCGCCGCCAGTCCGGCGACGGTGTCGTGGGGCACGACGTGCACGTCACCGTTGATGTCGGTGCGGGAGGTGAAGCCGATGTGGTGCCGGCCAAGGCCGGCCTTGACGTCTACTCGCTGTGATCCGCTCAGGGTGACCTTGTCGCCGGTCACCAGGGTCACCGTCACGCCCGGTTCGGCCGCAACGGTGCTGGTTGGTGCTGCTTCGGCTTGAGCCGGGAGGACGGTGGCGGTGGCAAGTGCCACGGCCAGCAGGCTCGACCGAGCCCCCCAGTGGGACATCGACCCTCCAGAGAACCGCGACAACACCTCGCCGGTTGTCGCTTCCGGCGAGCAATACGCGGTCACCCGGGTCGGGCGTTGCCTTGCTCCTGGGGGAGGGTCAGGGTTGGTACGGCGGTTGCTGGTGGGGCGCCCTCCGGGCGCCTGGACTCGCCACGACGGTGAGGGTACTGCCGGGAGCGGCCGTTCGTGCTGGACGCGCCGGGTGCGGCCGGAACGGCATTCGTGGAGATGCCGCAGGTCTTCCCGGTGTGCCACGGTCGGACAATGGGGACGCATGCGGTTGTGCTCGGCGGCAGCATGGGTGGTCTGTTAGCCGCACGGGCTTTGGTGGGGCACTACGAACGGGTGACCGTGGTCGACCGGGACACGCTCCCGGCCGGGCCGGATCACCGGAAGGGTGTGCCGCAGGGCAAGCACTTCCACACCGTGCTGCTGCGAGGTGCGCAGGCGCTCGAGAAGATGTTCCCGGGGCTGGTGGACGAGTTCGTCGCCGAGGGGGTGCCCCGGTCGAACTTCACGCGCGAGGCGACCTTCGTGCTCAACGGGCAGCGGATGGTGCGCACCGACACCGGGGCGACGGCGATCCAGCTGACCCGGCCCATGCTGGAGGGCACGATCCGGTCGCGGGTGGCCTCCTACCCGGGCGTGAAGATCGTGGACGGCCAGGAGGTCCTGGAACCGGTGTTCGACGGCCGGCGGGTGACCGGGGTGCGCACCTCGGCGGGCCTGCTGGAGGCGGACCTGGTCGTGGACGCGCTCGGTCGGGGTGGTCGGAGCCGGAAGTGGTTGGCGGAGTGGGGTTTCCCGGAGCCGGCCGAGGACACGATCGAGATCGACACCATGTACGTGAGCCGGCTGGTGCGGCCGAAGGTGCCGCACACGGACAAACTCACGCTCGTCGGACCCATCCCCGGGCGGCCGAACGGGTTCGCTTACGCCGCGCAGGAAGGCGACCGGTGGATGCTGACCGTGGTCGGCATGGCGGGCGACCACCCGCCGACCGACGAGGACGCCTTCCTGGAGTTCCTGTGCCAGTCCGCGCCGCCGGACGTGTTCGAGTCCATCGCGTCGGCCGAACCGTTGACCGAGCTGCGGACGCACCGGTTCCCGGCCAGCCTCCGCCGGCGCTACGAACAGCTCAGCCGGTTCCCGGAGGGGCTGCTGGCGTTCGGTGACGCCGTGTGCAGCTTCAACCCCATCTACGGGCAGGGCATGACGGTCGCGGCGATGGAGGCGGAGGAGTTGCGCAAGTGCCTGGAGGAGGGGCAGCACGACCTCGCCCGCCGGTTCTTCCGGGCCGCGGCCAAGATCATCGACCCGGTGTGGCAGTTGAACGCGGGCGGCGACCTGGCGTTGCCGGAGATTCCCGGGCCGCGGCCGTTGGCGACGCGGGTGGTCAACCGGTACGTGGCGCGGCTGCAGAAGATGGCCGGGCACGACCCGGTGGTGGCGACGGCGTTCATCCGCACGATCGGCCTGCTGGCGCCGCCGTCGTCGATTTTTGCACCGCGCGTGCTGGCCCGCGTGCTCTTCGGCGGTCGCCGTTAGCCTGTGATCGGTCGCATACCGGCTGCTACGGCGTCTGCCGGCGGCGAAAATGAGGTCCGGACCGTCGGTGTGCCCCGGTAGGGTCGACCTGTCCGGGGCGCCGATGCCTTTTCGCGCGCCCGTTTTTCTTCTGGGGGACCTCGCATGACTTCCGCAGGTGTGTCCGACACCGTGGCGTCACCACCCGTGCTCAGCCGCGGCGACCGCACGGTCATCGGTGTGCTGCTGGTGGCCACGTTCGTGGTCATCCTCAACGAGACCATCATGGGCGTCGCCCTGCCGGTGCTGCTCACCGAGCTGGACGTGACGGCGGCCGTGGGGCAGTGGCTGACGGCCGGCTTCCTGCTCACCATGTCCGTGGTGATCCCGATCACCGGCTTCCTGATCCAGCGCTTCTCCACCAGGGCGCTGTTCGGCGCGGCGATGGGGCTGTTCAGCGTGGGAACGCTGATCGCCGCCCTGGCGCCGGGCTTCGAGGTGCTGCTCGCGGCGCGCGTGGTCCAGGCCTCCGGCACGGCGATCATGTTGCCGCTGCTGATGACCACGGTCATGACCCTGGTGCCCGCCGAACGCCGCGGCGCGGTGATGGGCAACATCTCCATCGTCATCTCCGTCGCGCCCGCGGTCGGTCCGACGGTGTCCGGCGTGGTGCTGGACCTGTGGGGCTGGCGCGCCATGTTCTGGGTCGTGCTGCCGATCGCGGTGGGCGCGATGGCGCTGGGCCTGAAGTTCGTCTCGCCGGTGGGCGAGCGCAGCAACGCGCCGATCGACCCGCTTTCGGTGGCGCTGTCGGTGTTCGGCTTCGGCGGCCTGGTCTACGCCCTGTCCAGCATCGGCCACTCCGGCGGCTCGGGGTCGGCCACCCTGTGGGTGTCGCTCGCGGTCGGCGTGCTGGGCATCGCCGCGTTCGTGCTGCGCCAGATCTCCTTGCAGCGCAAGGACCGGGCCCTGCTGGACCTGCGCACGTTCGGCGTGCGGACGTTCACCATCACCAGCGTGCTGATGATGGTGATGATGGGCCTGCTGCTGGGCGTGGCGACGATCCTGCCGATCTACATGCAGAACGTCCTGAAGCTGGAGCCGCTCAAGACGGGCCTCCTGCTGCTGCCCGGCGGCCTGCTGATGGGTCTGCTGTCGCCGTTCGTGGGCCGGCTGTACGACAAGGTGGGGCCGCGCATCCTGCTGATCGTCGGCACCGTGGCGACCAGCGCGTCCCTGTGGTTCGCCACCACGTTCACGGCCGGCACCCCGGCCGGGTTCGTGCTCGCGTTCCACCTGCTGCTGAGCCTGGGCCTGGCGTTCTCGTTCACGCCGTTGTTCTCGTCCGGCTTGGGTTCCCTGCCCATGCGCCTGTACTCGCACGGCAGCGCGGTCTTCGCGACCACGCAGCAGCTCGCGGCGGCGGCCGGTGTGGCGCTGCTGGTGAGCGTGATGAGCGCGCGGGCGGCGAGCCTGGTCGCGTCCGGGGACGCGGCGGGCGCCGAGATGGGCGGCATCCACACGGCCATGCTGCTGGCGGCGGGGCTGTCGCTGGTGGCGGTGGTTGGTGCGTTCACGATCAAGGGCGGCAAGGCGGAGACGCCGGCCGCGCACTGAGGTTCGTTGACGATCGACCGGTGCCCGGGAGCCCTGTGGGTTCCCGGGCACCGGTGTTCAAGCGCCGCGCAGCGGCGGTTCTGGCATTTGATAGGGCTCCCAGCCCGGGGGAACCGCGTGGCCTACTTGACGGTCGCGGTCGCCAGCGGTCGGCGGTAGCGGACCTCGTGGAGTTCGGCGGTTCCGCCGGGGATCGTCTCGACTCGCGTCGTGCCGTCCGGTGACCAGCCCGCGCGCGCGTAGAACCGGCGCGCCCGGTCGTTGGAGGCCAGGACCCACAGCGTGGCGTCGTGGTAGCCGCGCTCCTGGAGCGTGGCGACCACGTGGTCCAGTAGGGGACGGCCCAGGCCGTGGTGCCAGTGGGCTGGGTCGAGGTTGATCGCGTGCAGTTCGCCGGTGCCCGGGTCGGCGTCATCGTCGCCGCTCGGGCCGACGACGGCGAACCCGGCGACGGCGCCCTCGTGCTCGACCACGAACACCCCGGACGCGTCGGTCGCGAGCTGCCGTTCCCACCTCGGTCGGCGGTCCGCCACGGACAGGCCCGCCAGGAACTCCTCGGGCATGTGCCCGGCGTAGGCGGCCCGCCAGGCCTCGACGTGTATCCGGGCGATCTCGGCGGCGTCGGCGGTGGTCGCGGGCCTGATGCGAGGGTTGGGCACGGGGCGAACATCGCACGGCCGCCGGCGCCGCGGCAACTGGGTTCTGGGCAACGGATGTTTGAAGCTGTACCCTGAGCGCCAGTTTCGAGCATGTTCGTGCATCACTCTCGCGAGGACCCAACCGCCGCCACGGTCAGCTCCCTGCGAATGATCGGACCACCATGCGCGCACGCCTGCGCGCGGCCACCCTGCTGGCCGCGCTGTTGTCGAGCACCCTCATAGCCCCTCCGCTGCACGCTGCGGGCACCGTCACCTTCCTCGGCCCGACCTCCTCGACCCTCACCGGCACGGTCGACCTGGAGGTCAGCGCCCCCGCCGACGCCACTGCCGTCCTGATCAGCTACGGCAAGACCCTCGACCCGACCCGGCTCTACACCGAGGTCAGCGCCTGGCGCACGGCGGACAAGTCCTACGGTCACCAGGACGTCGTGCTCGCAAACGGCTGGTACGGCTCGAAGTTCGCCGACGTGCCGGGCCACCCCGACGACCTGCGCCGCGACTTCGCGACCGACACGGCGAAGGTGGCGGCGTTGGTCGTCACGTAAGGCGATGGAACGTTCGGTGGAGGCGGAGGTGCGTGCGGCCGTCGCGCGCACCCCCGCTGTCGTGCTCGTCGGCGGCGCGGCGGGGATGGGCAAGTCCGCGCTGGCCGCTGGTGTGGTGGCGTCCGCGCCGCACGCCGTTCGGGTGGTGGTGGACTGCCGGGGTCTGCCGGACGAACCGCTCGTGGTGGTGCGGGAGGTGGTGCGCGGGCTGGCCGGCGGCGCCGAGGTGGTGGCCGCGATCGAGGCCGCGCGGGGGCGGGCGGACTACCGGACCTGCGCCGCGCTGCGGGACGTGCTGGCCGCCGCGGGGTCCGTGCTCGTGGTCGTGGACGACGTGGACCTGGCCGATCGGCCGTCGCGCGAGGTGCTGAGGTGCTGTGCCGCGCGGCCACCGGACGGGACCGCCCTGCTGTTCACGCACTCCGCCGGCCACCTGCGCTGGGGGCCGCCCGGCGCGACCCACCGGGTCGAGCTGGGGCCGTTGTCGCCGGCGGAGGTGGGTGCGGCCGAGGTGCACCGGCTGACCGGGGGCGTGCCGCTGTTCGTCGCGGCGGTGCTCGACCACGTCGGGCCGGACGGCGAGCCGGGGCAGGCGTTGGTGGAGCGGGGGGTGCCCGACCGGTTGCGGGCGTTCGCCGAAGACCGGTTGCGCGGGCTGGGGGCGCGGCGGCTGGTGACGGCGGCGGCGTTGCTGCGCGGGCCGTTCCCCGCCGACGTGCCCGCCGAGATGTGCGACGTGGCGGCGGACCGGGCGGAAGCGGCGTTGCTGCGGGCGGCGGACCGGGGCGTGGTCGTCGCCCTCGCGGACGGGACGTTCGAGTTCCGGCCGCCCGTCCTCGGCCTGGCGGTGGCGGCGACGATGTCCGCGCGGGACCGGCGTCGGGGGCACGCCGCGGCGGCCCGGGTCCTGGAGTGGCGCGGGGCGCCGGTGAGCGAGCTGGTGCACCACTGCCGCGCGGCCGGGGACGTCGTCGGCGCGGCCCGGCACGCCGAGCGCGCCGCGGACCGGGCGGTGCGCTCGGGCGACCCGGAGACCGCCGTGGACCTGCTGCGGGCGGTGCTGGGGGAGGCCGCGTTGCCGCGCCGGGTCCGGGCCTCGCTGGCGGGTCGGCTCGGGCGGCTCGCGCTGGGCAGCCTCGCGTACGGGGAGACGATGGACCTGTTGCACGCCATCGTGTCCGACGACCTCCTGCCCGACGGGGTACGCGGCGAACTGCGGCTGCACCTGGGACTCCTCCTGGGCAACCAGGCCGGGGACGGCGACGCCCAGCGCGCGCAGCTCACGACCGCCATCCGCGAGCTGCGCCGCCGACCCCTGCTCGCGGCCCGCGCCATGTCCGCGCTCGCCGTGCCGTACTGGGGCAGCGGCCACGTCGACGAGCACCTGTGGTGGCTCGCCGAGGCCGAACGGACCGTGCCCGCGCGGGGTGACCCGGCGCTGCTCATGGCGGTCCGGGTGAACCGGGCGAGCGCGTTGCTGGAGATCGGCGACGGCCGCGCGTGGGACGCCATCGCCGCGCTGCCCGAGCCGGCGACGCCCGGCGAGCGGCGGGAACTGGTCCGCGGGTACGTCAACTTCACCGACGCGGCGACCTCCCTGGGCCACTACGAAGCAGCGACGACCTTCCACGCCCGAGCCGAGGAACTGGAGGCCGCCCGGCCGACCTACATGCGGCACATGGCCACGTCGCTGGGGTTGCGGCTCGCGCTGGCCACCGGGCGGTGGGCCGGCCTCGACCACGCCGCCCGCGCGCACCTGGCCCGGACCGCCGGCACGCCGTTCGCCGCGGCCAACGCGGCCCTGGTCCTCGCCCATCTCGCGCTGGCCCGGGGCGAGTGGGCCGAGGCGGAGGAGTTCCTGCGCGCGCCCGGCCTGCACTGGGCCAGCGGCTGGTGCGCGCCCCCGGTGCTGACCGGCGCGGCCACCCGCATCCGGCTCGCACTGGCCCGGGACCGGCCGGACGACGCCGCGCGGGAGCTGGCCGGGGCGCTGGACCTGGTGCGGCACAAGGGGACCTGGGCGTGGGCGACCGAACTGGCGGACGCGGGCGTGTGCGCGCTGCTGCCCGACGTCGACCGGGCCGCGCGGCTGCTCGCCGAGTTCGCCGCCGACGTGCGGGCGCGGGACTGCCCGCTCGGGCGCGCCACCATCCCCGGCGGCGAGGGCGCGATCGCCGCCGCGCGGGGTCGTTTCCGCGAGGCCGCGGCGCTGTTCGCCGAGTCCGCCGCCCTCCTCGCGGCCCTGCCCCGGCCCTACGAGCGGGCGCGGGCGCTGGAGTCCGGCGCGCGGTGCCTGCTCGCCGCCGGGGAGGACGCCGTGCACCAGGTCACCGAGGCGGGCCGGATGTTCACCGCGCTGGGCGCGACCCGCGACGCCGCCCGCTGCGACCACCTGGCCCGCGAGCACGGCGGCGCCACCGGTCCCCGTCCCGGCCGGCGCGGCTACGGCGCGGAACTCTCGCCCCGGGAACGGGAAGTCGCGCGGCTGATGGCGCTGGGCCGCACCAACCGGCAGATCGCCGAGGTGCTGTTCCTGTCGCCGCGCACGGTCGAGCGGCACGCCGCCCGGGTGCTGCACAAGCTCGGCGTCACCGCCCGCGACCAGCTGCGACCGGAGTGAACGCGTACCCCTACGCACGATTCCCGGCGTTGTTGCCCGCGCTCATCGGTTCGCACGATGGGTCGGCGCCCGTCAACCCTGCGGCGGGTCGCGAATTCCCTGCACCAGGAGGAAACACCGTGCGAAACCAGCTCTCCGGCGTGCTGCTGGGGGCGTTGGCGCTGACCGCGTCCGCTCTCCCCGCCACAGCCGCCGCCGACCCCGTCTCCGATTACGTCGTCGTGCTCCGGTCCGGCACCGACCCGGCCGCCCTGGCCGCGGGCGTGGTGGACCGGCACGGCGGGCACGTCGGCCACGTCTACCGGCACGCGCTCACCGGCTTCTCGGCGACCCTGCCGCCGACCGCCGCGTCCGCGCTGCGCCACGACCCGCGCGTGGCGTCCGTCGAGCCCGACGTCCTCATGCGCACCACCGACCAGACCGTGCCGACCGGCGTCGACCGCGCGTTCGCCACCGACAACCCGAACCTGAAGATCAACGGGATCGGCGACTACAGCGCCGACGTGGACGTGGCTGTGATCGACACCGGCGTGGACGCGGGCCACCCCGACCTCACCGTGGTGGCCCGCGCCAACTGCGTCAACAGCTCCAGGTGCACCGACAACGCGGGCACCGACGACCACGGCCACGGCACCCACGTGGCGGGCACGATCGGGGCCAAGGACGACGGCGTGGGCGTGGTCGGCATCGCGCCGGGCGCGCGGATCTGGTCGGCCAAGGTGCTCGACGCGGGCGGCAGCGGCCAGTTGTCCGGTGTGGTCGCGGGCGTCGACTGGGTGGGCGCGCACGCCGACGAGATCGAGGTCGCCAACATGAGCCTGGGCTGCGAGAACTGCACCAACGACGCGCTCACCCAGGCGATCTCCAACGCGGTGGCCAAGGGCGTGGTGTTCGCGGTCGCGGCGGGCAACAACCACAAGGACGCCCGGACGTTCTTCCCGGCCAACCACCCCGACGTCGTCACCGTGTCCGCGCTGGCCGACTTCAACGGCGCGCCCGGCGGCGGTGCGGCCTCCACCTGCCGCGCCGACCAGGACGACACGCTGGCCGACTTCAGCAACTTCGGCCCCACAGTCGAAATCGCGGCCCCGGGAACGTGCATCCTGTCCACCTGGCCCGGTGGCACCTACAAGGTCCTCAGCGGAACCTCCATGGCCTCACCCCACGTCGCCGGCGCGGCGGCGCTGCTGACCGCCAACGGCAACCGCGCGACCAACCGGAACGGCGTGCTGGCCGTGCGGCAGCGCCTGGTGGACACCGCGAACACCGGCTGGACCGACGACTCGGGTGACAACGTGAAGGAACCTCTGCTGGACGTCGGTTCGCCCGCCGACTACCCGGCCGGCTCGCCCGACCCGGGCCGCCCGACCGCCGCCTTCACCGCGTCCTGCTCGGTGAGCAACCTGACGTGCTCCTTCGACGCCGCCGGCGCCACCGACCCGGACGGCACGATCACGTCGTACGCGTGGGAGTTCGGCGACGGCGGAACAGCAACCGGCAAGACCTCCTCGCACACCTACGGCCGGGCGGCCTACTACAGCGTCCGCCTGACCGTGACCGACAACCAGGGCAAGACCAACACGACCCGCCGCCTGGTGAAGGCCGGCGACCTGCCGCCGACGGCCGCGTTCACCACCCGGTGCCAGCGGGGGACCTGTTCCTTCGACGGCAGCGCGTCGACCGACGAAGAGGGCTCGGTGACGGGCTACTCGTGGCAGTTCGGCGACGGCACCACCGGCACCGGCCGGACGGTGACCCACTCGTACCCGAACGTGGGCAAGACCTACACGGTGACGCTGACCGTGACGGACAGCAGGAACCAGCCGGGTTCCACGACCCGGACTGTTCGTTGCCACAAGCACATCGACGTCCCGCTGTGCTTCGCTTCCTGATCACCTGAACGGGTGCCGGTCCTCGTCGGAGGACCGGCACCCTGTCCGTCCGGCTGCCCTGGATGCCTTGAGCACGACGGAGGGGCCGGGCATGGGGGTTCGGCGGTTGCTGGAACGCGTCCGGGCGCGGCAGGCGGAGGGGATCGTCGCCGTCCCCGTGCGGTCGGAGGAGCCCGTCGGGGACGCACCGCCTTCGTGCCCGTCGGGGACGCACCGCCTTCGTGCCCGTCGGGGACGCGCCGCCTTCGTGCCCGGCGAGGTGTACCTCGAAGTGCGGCTGCGGCACCTCTACCAAACCGCCGCTGCGCGGCGAAAAGCATGGGTTGGTGCGGGTTAGACGCTGCGCAGCACGGAGACGACGATCCCGAGGATGGTCGCCTCGTCGCCGTCGATGTCCTGGTACGCCGGGTTGCGGGCCTCCAGGATCACGTGCCCGCCCCGCCGCCGGAACACCTTCACCGTCGCCTCGCCGTCGATCATCGCCGCGACGATCTGCCCCGAGTGCGCCTCCGGCTGCTGCTTCACCACGACGATGTCGCCGTCGCAGATGGCCGCGTCCACCATGGAGTCACCGCGCACCCGGAGCGCGAACACGGTCCCCCGGCCGGTCAACTCGCGCGGCAGCTTGAGGACGTCGTCCACGTGTTCCTCGGCCGCGATCGGGACGCCGGCGGCGATGTCGCCCACCACCGGCACCGGAACGTTGTCCGAACCGGACTCCACCGACCCGCCGCGCGACAGGAACATCCGCACGTCGATCGGCCGGGTCATGGTGTCGCTTCGACGGAGGAAGCCCTTGTCCTCCAACGCCGCCAGGTGCTTGGAGACCGACGAGGACGACCTGAGCCCCACCGCCTCGCCGATCTGGCGGGTGCTCGGCGAGTAGCCGTGGGCGCCGACCCAGTCCCGGATGGCGACCAGGATGCGTTGCTGGCGCTCGGGCAGGGCGGCGGCGTCGAGGTCGTCGAACTCGTCGTAGGGGGTCACCCGGCGAATGATAGGCCGATCACCGCCGCGCCCCGGCGATCGCCTCCCGGACGGCGGGCGCCACCTCGGCGGCCCAGCGGGTCAGGGTGTCGGGGTCGGGGGTGCCGCCGCGCGGTGAGAACAGGATGAAGCCGGACGCGCCGTGGTCGAGCACCGCGCCGGTCAGTTCGTCCACCCACTGCTCGACCGAGCCGCCGACCCACCGGCCGTCCTCGCCGCGTGTCTTCGCCAGTGGCTCGGCGGTGATGCGGCCCGGGAAGTTGTAGATGGTGCGGACTTCGCTCGGGTCCCGGCCGACCGACGCCGCCGCTTCGTCGACCACTGGGCGGGAGGTCCGGTAACGCTCGCTGAGCCAGTCCGCTGCGTGGCCGGGAATCCAGCCGTCGGCGACCCGGCCGGTGGCGGCCAGGGACTTCGGGCCCACCGAACCCGTCCACACCGGTGGGGCCGGGGCGGGCGCGGGCTCGATCTTGTTCACTCGGTAGTGATCACCCTCGTGAGTGACGGCGGGGCCGCCGCCGGAGAGCTTGCGGATCAGGGCGATGGCTTCCTCGAACGCGTCCACGGCGTCGCCGGCCGACAGGCGGGGCACGCCCATGTCGGCGATGCGGTCCCACAGCCCGCCCGCGCCCATGCCGAGCACGACCCGGCCGCCGGACAGCGCGGACAGCGTCGTCACGGCTCGGGCCAGCATCGGTGCGGGACGGGTGGGCAGGTTGGTAACGTTGGCGAAACCGGCGAGGTGCTGCGTCTGCCCCAGGACGTAGCCGATGGTGGCGTACGCGTCGAGGCGGTTGCCCAGGTACGGGTGGTCGGACAGGGAGAAGATGTCGAGGCCTTCGCGGTCGGCCCGCTGCGTCATCCGCAGCAGCTCCGGCCCGTCGTCGACCACGCTGTGCGCGCCGAACCCGAAGACGACTTCCGGCAGTGACGTGCTCGTGGACATGGTCGTGCCCCTCAACGCTCGATGCCGAACTGCGCGGCGAAACGGCTGGTGAACAGGTCGGCGCCCTTGTACCCGACCACGGTCTCGACCGGGACGACGACGGGCCCCTCGGGCGACGGGAACTGGCCGACACCGCCGCGCGGGCCCAGCGGCAGCAGGATCATCGGGTGCGGCGCGGCGGCGTAGGTCCGGGTCGGTTCCTCGCCGCGCAGGCGGGCGGTGATGTTGGCCGCGACGACCTCAGCGTGCTGCATCGCGTAGCCGGCCATCTTGGCCTCGGGCAGGTCGGTGAGGTCGCCCAGCGCGTAGACGTGGTCGTAGCCGACGACGTTGAGCGTGCCGGTGACGGCGACGGTGCCGCGCGGGCCGGGGGTGGTGAGCCGGCCGTCGGCGAGGTAGCCGCTGTTGACCCGGACCCCGTGGGCGCGGAACCAGATGTCGGCGGTGACGTCGTCGGCGGTGAACGTGCCCAGGCGGCCCGGTTCGACCGGCGGGGTCACGGTCGTGCCCAGGCGCAGGTCGACGTCGAGCGCGTCCAGTGCCCGGTGGAGGTCGGCGCGGAGTTCGGGCAGGAAGCCGGGCAGCAGTTCGGCGCCCGGGTCGACCACGGTCACCCGCTTGTCCGGCCAGACCTCCTTGATCTCGCCGGCCAGCTCCAGGCCGACCGGTCCGGCGCCGGTGATCAGGACGTGGCCGGCGTCGGCGAGTTCCTTGTGGGTCCGGCGCAGGTCGTCGAGGGCGTCGGCGGTGGACTCGGTGGCGGGCTTGGCCGGGTAGGCGTAGCTGGACCCGGTGGCCAGGACGATGTGGTCGGCGTCGAGGCGTTCGCCGGAAGCCAGCGTGACGCCCTCCGGGTCGACCGACACGGCCCGGTCCCGGACGACGCGGCCGTTGGCGAGCAGGGCGTCGTAGGGGAAGAAGAGGTTGGCGGCCCAGTCCGGCCGGGTCAGGGCCCGCAGCGAGCCGGCCGCGTTGACGAACGCGTCGCGCGGCTCGACCAGGACGACGTCCGCTTCGGCGTCCAGCGCCTTGGCGACGGCGGAACCCCCGTAACCGCCACCGATGACGACGACAGTGCTCATGCTGTGCTCCCCAGATCTCGTAGTTCGTGCCACGAACCATAATGGTTCGTGGCACGAACTACAAATCCCTGTGGCTCACGTCATGAACACGACCGGCACTTCGTTGTCCGTGACGACCCGGCCGAGCAGGTCGGCCAGGGCGTCCCGTTCGGCGGGGTCGAGGGTGGCGGGCAGGAGGTCGACCCGGCGGCAGGTCTCGGCGTAGAAGTCCTCGGCGAGCTTGCGGCCCTCGGGGGTGAGGCTGACGTGCACACCCCTCGTGTCCTGCGGGTCTTGCTCGCGGCGGACCAGGCCGTTGCGCTCGGTGCGGTCGACGAGGCCGGTGACGCTGGACTTGGCGAGCCGGAGGACCGCGCCCAGCTCGCCCATGCTGTGCGGCTGGGCCATGAGGACGCAGAGGAGTTGGCCCTGCTGGGAGGTGATGCCGAATTCCCGGCTGGATTCCGCGTAGACGGCGTTCACCAGGAACGCCGACCGCACAAGCGCCGCCACGACTCCGATCCGGTCATCGCCCTGATTTCCCATTGGCCCAGGGTAACAGCTGGTTCGCACAACGAACTGTCTCCGGGTGTCGCCCGGTGCGCTCGGCCCGTCCCGTCCGGCTCGGGTGGCCCGTCCCGTCCGGCTCGGGTGGCCCGTCCCGCTCGGCTCGGGTGGCCCGTCCCGCGCTCCGGCCTTCGGGTCACCGGAGTGATGCCGGCCTCATCGGCGGCCTCGCTATGCATGACCATACGTCGTCGTGCATAATTCGGGTCGTGTCCAAGGTGCTCACTTCCCTCCCCGCCGGCGAACGCGTCGGCATCGCCTTCTCCGGCGGTCTCGACACTTCGGTGGCGGTCGCGTGGATGCGTGAGAAGGGCGCGGTGCCGTGCACGTACACCGCCGACATCGGTCAGTACGACGAACCGGACATCGCCTCCGTGCCCGGCCGCGCCGCCAGCTACGGCGCCGAGCTGGCGCGCCTGGTCGACTGCCGGGCCGCCCTGGTGGAGGAAGGGCTCGCGGCACTGGCCTGCGGGGCGTTCCACATCCGGTCCGGTGGTCGGGCGTACTTCAACACCACCCCGCTCGGCCGCGCCGTCACCGGCACCATGCTGGTGCGCGCGATGCTCGACGACGACGTCCAGATCTGGGGCGACGGCTCCACCTACAAGGGCAACGACATCGAGCGGTTCTACCGCTACGGCCTGCTCGCCAACCCCTCCCTGCGCATCTACAAGCCGTGGCTGGACGCGGACTTCGTCAACGAGCTGGGTGGCCGCAAGGAGATGTCCGAGTGGCTCCTCGCGCGTGACCTGCCCTACCGGGCCAGCACCGAGAAGGCCTACTCCACCGACGCGAACATCTGGGGCGCCACGCACGAGGCGAAGTCCCTGGAGCACCTCAACACCGGCATCGAGATCGTCGAGCCGATCATGGGCGTGAAGTTCTGGGACCCGTCCGTGGAGATCGAGGCCGAGGACGTCACGATCGGGTTCGAGCAGGGCCGGCCGGTCACCATCGACGGCAAGGAGTTCGGCTCGGCCGTGGACCTGGTGCTGGAGGCCAACGCGATCGGCGGCCGGCACGGCATGGGCATGTCCGACCAGATCGAGAACCGGGTCATCGAGGCCAAGTCCCGCGGCATCTACGAGGCGCCGGGCATGGCGCTGCTGCACGCCGCCTACGAGCGGCTGGTCAACGCCATCCACAACGAGGACACCCTCGCCGCCTACCACAACGAGGGCCGCAAGCTGGGCCGCCTGCTCTACGAGGGCCGCTGGCTGGACCCGCAGGCGCTGATGATCCGCGAGTCGATCCAGCGCTGGGTGGGCATGGCGGTCACCGGCGAGGTCACGCTGCGGCTGCGCCGGGGCGAGGACTACTCGATCCTGGACACCACCGGCCCCGCGTTCAGCTACCACCCGGACAAGCTGTCCATGGAGCGCACCGAGGACTCGGCGTTCGGCCCGGTGGACCGCATCGGCCAGCTGACCATGCGCAACCTGGACATCGCCGACTCGCGCGCCAAGCTGGAGCAGTACGCAGGCCTCGGCATGGTCGGCAGCCGGCACTCCTCGCTCATCAGCGCCGCCCGCGTGGAGCCGACCAAGCTCATCGGCGCGATGCCGGAGGGTGGCGCCGAGGCGATCGCGTCGCGCGGCCACACCGCGGACGACGAACTCCTCGACCACGCGGCCCTCGAATCCGGCAACGACTGACCCACCGCGCGTGCACCGCCTCACCGGAGGCGGTGCACGCGTTCAGGCTCGACCGGGTGACCGACCTGCGGGCGATCTTCGGCGAGGACGCGGAGCACTACGACCGCCACCGGCCCGGCTACCCGGCGGACCTCCTGCTGACCTACTCCGGGCACCGCGCGCTGTCACCGGACCGCCGCGCCGGCCTCTTCGCCTGCATCACGGCGCTGGTCGACCGCCGCGGCGGCCGGATCACCAAGCGGTTCATGACCGAACTCGCCGCGGCCCGGGTCACCTGATCACACCGACACCAGCCGGTGGATCTCGCGCGGCTTGGCCTCGCGGTCGTCGAAGGCGATGTCCACGTCCGCCGCCTGCACGGCCGCGAAGCCCGCCTGGAACGCCTCCTCCGACCCCCACTGCACGACCGACACCACCGCGCCGCTGCCCGGCGCCAACCACGCCTCCGCCGACAGGCACCCCGGCACCGCCCGGAACACGTCGGCGACCTGCCGGACGCGGACCAGGAAGTCCTCGCGGTGGGCGGGGTGCGGGTAGTGGAAACCGACCATCCCGTACTTCATCGCTTGCTCCTCTGCTGCCAGCCGCGCCCGATCATGCGGATCAGCGCGGGGTCGACGACGTGGTGCCGCAACGGCCGGATCGCGGCCATGTAGGCCCGCCCGAACCGGCCGTTGGGCTTGACCAGCACGGCCAGCTGGCCGCGGTGGCCGCCGGACCCGTCCGGGACCCAGCCGATGTGCATGACGGTGTGCACGGTCCGGTTGGCCATCTCGGCGGCCCACTCGTCACCGGTCAGGTACACCGTCGTGAACGGCACGGCCCGGAACCCCGGGCGTGGCGTCGCGCGGAGGTCGGCGGGCAGCCGGTCGCGCAGGGTCCGGACCCGGGTGCCGATGCCCTGCTTCTCCTTGTCCCAGCCCAGGAGCGCGCCGAGCTTCCACCGCAGGGCGAACAGCGCGCGGGTCGCGCCGGAGAACCGGCCCTCGCCGGTGGTCATGTTGTGCACCAGGTCCTTGAAGTCTTCGGGGCCGCCGGGCGTGGGCAGCGCCCACACGTCCTCGACCCGGAAGTCCGGTGCTATCTCGTGGATGCGCCACGGCAGGTCCGTGTGCGCGGTGTCGGGGAGCATCATGAGTGCGCCTTCCTGTCCCATTCGGCCATGAGCGCGAACAACGCGAACCGGTCCAGCGCGGGCTGGTCGGGGTCGAGTTCGCGGTAGCGCTGGTGGACGTTCACCGCGACCCGTTCGGCGTCGAGCCAGTCCCGGTACGCGCCCAGGTCGATCCCGAACGCGGCGGGCACGTGCACCACCGTGTCGGACGCGGTGTGCGCGGGACCGAGGTCGAGCAGGCGCACCCCGTGCCGCCGACGTCGATCAGGGTGCCATCCAAAGTAGACAGTTTTCCGTCGGCAGTTCCGCACCTCCGGTAACCGGCCGAGGACGTCGAGGAAGGCGGTTCCCTTGGGGGTGTGGATCAGGTCGTGGGCGAGGACGCCGACGCGGTCGCCGTCAGCAGCGGCGCAGGTGACGAAGCGCAAGATGATCTCCTGTGTTATCCAGCATAGGCTATTATGGCTAGCATAGGAGGAGGTGTCGTGACAACACGGCGTGAGCAGACCAGCGGCGAGAGCCGGGAGCTGATCCTGGGGGCGGCGGCGGCGCTGTTCGCGGAGAAGGGCTACCGGCAGACGACGTTCGCCGACGTGGCGGAGCGGTCGGGGATCAGCCGGGGGTCGATCCCGTGGCACTTCGGCAGCAAGGAGGGGTTGCTGCTGGCCGTGCTGGAGCGGTCGGTGGAGGTGCTGCGCACGGGGCTGTCGGAGGACATCGACCTGGATGTGCTGACGGTGGGGCTGGAGGGTCTGTTCTCCCAGCCCACCACCAAGCTGTTCGTGACGTTGCTGGTCGAGGCGCTGGAGCCGGGGTCACCCATTCATGACCGGTATGCGGCGATCCACGAGACCTTGCGCGAGCAGTGCCGGCGGTGGCTGGCCCGGCTGCCGTTGCCCGAGGGGCTGTCCGTGGATGCGGTGGCGGTGGCGATGATCGGGGCGGGGATCGGCATCCACCAGCAGTGGCTGGTGGCGCCGGACAAGGTGGACATGGCGGGGGCGTTGGCCGCGTTGCGGTTCCTGGTGGCGGGGGTGGCGGAGGGCTAGGGCGCGGGAAGCTCGTCGTCGCCGTGCGGTGAGCGTCACAGACCGGTTCGGTCGGTTTACCTACCGGATCGGTCGGTCCGCACGTACCGTCGAGAACATGAGTCGTTTTCGGCAGGAGGCCGACGACCGGATCATCGACCTCGCGGCGGGCCTGTTCGCCCGGCACGGGTTCGAGCACACCTCGCTGCGCGCGCTCGCCGACGCGGTCGGGCTGTCGAAAGCCGGTCTGCTGCACCATTTCCCGAGCAAGGAAGCGCTGCATGAGGCCGTGGAGGCGTCCTGTCGCGACCTGGAGCGGAAGGTGGCCGACGCGGTCGCCCCGCTGCCCGCCGGACCGGACCGCGACCGGCACGCGCTCGAACTGCTGGTCGACGTCGCGCTGGACCGGCCGGGGTTGGTGGCGCTCGCCCTGACCGCGATCAACGGCCGCGACCCGCTGCCGGAGGGCGGCGTCGGCGAGGTCATCGTGCACGAGGCGTTCGGCGTGGAGCGCGAGCCCGTGAATCCGGAGCGCGAGCCGGTCAATCCGGAGCGCGCGATCCGTGTGGTGGGTGCGCTTACCGCGCTGGCCGTGCTGACCCTGTTGGCCAACGGCGCCGACCAGAAGACCGCGTGGCGCCCGCACATCCTCTCGACCTGTTTCGACGCGCTCGGACACCGCGCACCCGTGGAGGCCTGACCGATGGCAAGACTGCTGTACCGACTCGGCGTCGGCGCCCATCGGCGTCGCGTGGTGGTGGTCCTGCTGTGGCTGCTCGTCCTGGCCGGCACCGCGGCGGGCGCGGCCACTCTCGCCGGCGAGACGTCCAACGCCTTCTCGATTCCCGGCCAGGAGTCCACCACCGCGCTGGACAAGATCAAGGAGCAGTTCGGCACGGCCGGTGGGGCTACCGCGCGCGTGGTGGTGCAGGCCCCGAGGGCCGCACGTTCGTCGAACCCGACCAGGCCAAGGCGCTCGGCGAGCTGGTCGCGCGCCTGGACGCCCTGCCGGGCGTCACCAGCGCTGCCAACCCGTTGGACCCCGCCGCGCCGGCGGTGAACCGGGACCTGGACGTCGCCTACAGCACGGTGACGTTCGAGGCGAAGCCTGGCGAGGTCAGTGCGGAGCAGCGCACGGCTCTGCTCTCCGCTGCGCAGGCGCCGGGTTTGACCGTCGAGGTCACCGGGGAGGCAGTGCAGGCTCCGCCGCACGTGGGTGGTGTGGTCGAGGCTGTTGGCGTTCTTGTCGCGCTGCTGATCCTCGCGATCACCTACGGCTCGCTGGTGATGGCTGGGATGAACCTGCTCACGGCTGCGGTCGGGGTGGGCATCGGCGCGCTCGGTGTCACCATCTCCACTGGTTTCCTGGATCTGCAGTCCACGACCCCTGTGCTGGCCACCATGTTGGGGTTGGCGGTCGGTATCGACTACGCGCTGTTCATCATCAACCGGTACCGGCAGGAGTTGCGTCGGGGGGTCGAGGTTGGTGAGGCCATCGGGATCGCGGTCGGTACTGCGGGGTCGGCGGTGGTCACGGCGGGTCTGACCGTGGTCATTGCGTTGGCGGGGCTGGCGGTGGCGGGTATCCCGTTCCTGACCCAGATGGGCATTGCGGCGGCGGCGACGATCGTTGTGGCTGTGCTGATCGCCGTCACGCTGGTGCCGGCGGTCCTGAGCTTCATCGGGCGCCGGGCCTTGCCGCGTAGGCAGCGCTTGTCGCCGAGTGGTGAGGTGCGGGAGCGGGGCTTCCATCGGGGCTGGGTCGGGGCTGTGACTCGGTACCGCCTGCCCGCTCTCGTGCTGACTGTCTTGGGGCTTGGGGTCATCGCGATCCCGGTGGGGTCGATGCAGACCACGCTGGTGCCGATTCCGGCGGCGGACAGCACCCAGGCGCGGGCCGAGCGGATGCTGGCGGACGGCTTCGGCGAAGGTTTCAACGGGCCGTTGGTGGTGTTGTTCGAGGGTGGGGACGCGGTGGGCACGGCGTCCAAGTCCAAGCCCGAGATCGAACAGATGAACGATGTCGCGGTGGTGGTCGACCCCCGTCCCAACGGTAACGGTTCGGCTGCGCAACTCGTGGTCATCCCGGACTCCGGGCCGACTGGTGAGGCCACGGAGGAGCTGGTCGCGGCGTTGCGGGCGAAGCTGGCCGATTTGGACGGCACCACGGCGTATGTCACCGGCCAGACTGCGGTGAGCGTGGACGTCGCTTCGACGTTGGACCGTGCGCTGCCTGTTTATCTGGCGGTGGTGGTGGGGCTGGCGCTGGCTTTGTTGGTGCTGGTGTTCCGGTCGTTGTTGGTGCCTTTGGTGGGTGTGCTGGGATTCCTGCTCACCGTGGGGACCTCGCTGGGGGCGACGGTGGCGGTGTTCCAGTGGGGGTGGTTGGCGGATGCGGTCAACCTGGGCACGACCGGGCCGTTGATCAGTCTTACGCCGATCATCGTGATCGGGATTCTGTTCGGGTTGGCGATGGACTACCAGGTGTTCCTGGTGTCCCGGATGCATGAAGCGCACCACCGGGGAATGGCGCCGCGTGAGGCCATCGGGACCGGGTTCCGGCAGGCGGCACCGGTGGTGGTCGCGGCGGCGCTGATCATGTTCTCGGTGTTCGCGGGGTTCGTGCCGTCGGGTGAGGCGACCATGAAGTCGATCGCGTTCGCGTTGGCGATCGGGATTCTGGTGGACGCGTTCGTGATCCGGATGATCGTGGTGCCGGCGGCGTTGGCGTTGTTGGGGGAGAGCGCTTGGTGGCTGCCTCGGTGGTTGCGGTGGTTGCCGGAGTTGGACGTCGAGGGGACGGCGTTGACCGGGGCGGCGTCGACGGAGGTCGAGCCTCCTCGGGTGGCTGTTGGGGCCTGACCGTCCGGTCTGAAGATCAAGATTACAAGCGCCTCGCCGGCGGGCAGGCCGCCAAGGATGGACACAACTGCGAAGGCTTCTCGCTTGCGCCAGGGCGTTGTGCGCATCACCCGTTTGGTGTTCGCAACTAGCATGACGGCATGGTCAAGTCCCGCCGTCGGTCGGCGTCGCTGTTCTGGAAGTACCTCGAAGCCCGCATGGAAAGGAGCGGGATGAGTACCAGTGATCTCGTGCGTGCCGTCGGTGTGCACCGCAGTCGGCTCACCGACTGGCGGCGCGGGAGGTCGGTGAGCCTGGAGACCGCTCGGGCGTTGGCCCACCTGTTCGACGTGCCGTTGCTGGAGGTGTTGGTGGCGGCCGGGTTGTTGAGCGAGGACGAGGCGAACGCCCGGCCGATGCGGGATGCCACGTCGATCAGTGACAAGGTGCTGGTCGCGGAGTTGCGTCGGCGGCTCGGGATGGAGACCCCGGAACCCGAGTGAGGCTCGACGCGTCACAGGCGCCATGCGGATCGTGATCGTCCTCGCCCTGGTCGCCGTGTTCGGCCTGGCCGGACCTGCGGTGTCGGACGCTTGTGCGTGTGGCGCGTTCGTGGCGAACGAGAAGCTCCAAGCCCAGCAGGAGACGGCGCTGGTCGAGTTGGACGGGCGCACCGAGGCGATCACGTTGTCCGTCGACGCCCGCTCGGACGCCGAGCAGGCCGCCTTCCTCATGCCGGTGCCCGCCCGGGCCCGGTTCGAGGTCGTGGACGGCGGGGTGTTCGCCGAGTTGGACCGGATCAGCCGGCCCGAGGTCCGCAAGCGGCAGGTCGTCGTGGACGGGGACGGGAGTGGGGCGGCGCCGCCGGAGCGGGGTGGGGTGGGGGTTGTGGACCACGTCGAGGTCGGGCCCTACGAGGTCGCCCAGCTCGCGGGCACCGACTCGACGGCCGTCCGGCAGTGGTTGGGTGACCACGGGTTCACGCTGTCTGCTGGGCTGGGTGGCGCGCTCACTCCCTACCTGGCGGAGAACTGGCTGGTGGTGGCGGTGCGCCTGGCGCCGTCGTCGGGCAGCCTCGCGGACGGACTGCCGCCCATGAGGGTGACGTTCGAGACCGACGCCCCGGTCTACCCGATGAGGCTGTCCGCCACGGCCGAGCGCGTGCAGCCGCTGCGGCTGTACGTCCTGGCGGACCACCGGGTCGACATCGGCAACCCGGCCCCCGGGGTCGGGCGCCCGAGCTGACGTTCGCGGGACCGGTGGACAAGCACCCGGACCACCCCAAGGTGTCCGCGCTGCTGACCGGGCCTCGGTTCCTCACCCGGTACGACGCCCGGTTCCGGCCGGAGTTCATCGAGAACGACATCAAGATCACCCGATCGGCCACCGACGACCACCACCGGGCGGTGGTGGTCGTCACCGAGTACGTCCGGTCGGCGTGGCCGTTCCCGGGGTCGGTTTGGGTCTTCGCCGGTCTTGTGTTGGTGGGAGTGGGGCTTCTTCTTCATCGGAAACTGACCGCGAAGCGCAGGGCCGCCGCATCGGGCGGCCCTGCGCCGACCTCCTGAGGTTCACTCGCCACCACCGCGCCGCCGCATCGGGCGGCCACTGCGCCGACCTCCTGAGGTTCACTCGCCACCGCCGCGCCGGCGCCAGGAGCCGCCCCGTGAAGCCCACCCCTGTCGACCCTGCGCCAACGCCCCAAGCCCTCAGCGGCGGCGCTTCTTCAGGTACGCGGCCAGTTCGTCGTAAGCGCCGGCGTCGTTGCCGTACAACGCGTAGTTGCGCGCGGTCTCCATCCACTCGCCGATGCTCGGCCGCACGGACTTCGCCGCCTCCTGCAAGTGCCGCTGCGTGATCGGCGAGTGCCGCCCGCTCGACATCGTCTCGTCCAGCGCGCTTTCCGTTGCCTGCTCGCAAATCAGCGCAAGATCCGCACCGGACATCCCGTCCGTGGCCTTCGCGATCTTCCCCAGGTCCAGCCGCTCGGTCGGCCGGCCACGCAGGTGGAACCCCAGGATCGCCTCGCGGGCCTCCACATCGGGCGGCAGGACGAGCACGCTGCGGTCGAAGCGGCCTGGGCGGAGCAGAGCCGTGTCGATGTCCCACGGGTGGTTGCTGGCCGCCAGCACGAACACGCCCTCGTTGTCCGTGCTCGCGCCGTCCAACTCGGCCAGCATCTGGTTCACCACACCGCGCATGGACGACCCGCCCCCGCGCAGGTTCGAACGCTTCTGGCCCAGGGCGTCCATCTCGTCGAAGAACAGCACGCACGGACGGTTGCGGCGGGCGGTGTCGAAGATGGCGTGGAGGTTGCGTTCGCTGCTGCCGATCCACATGTCCAGGACGTCGTTCAGGCCGATCTCGTAGAAGTTCGCACCCAGCTCGCCGGCCAGCGCCCGCGCGATCATCGTCTTCCCACAACCCGGGGGACCCCAGAGCAGCAGGCCGCCGCGCAGGGACTTGCCGAACCGGAGGCTCAGCTCCGGGTTGCGCAGCGGTGCGAGGAAGGACAGCTCAAGGCGCTTCTTGACCTCGGCCAAGCCGCCGATGTCGGCCAGGGTCACGCCGGTCGGGCCGATGTCGCCCTGGGGCTCGGTCATGGGTTCGCTGGTCGACCACTGCTGGAAGATCTCGTCGGCGGTGTCGGGGACGGTGGACGCCCGTACTGGGGCGGGGGAGGGGGCGGGGGCTGGAGGGGGTGCCGGCGAAGTCGGGTCCAGGGCGTCGGCCAGGCGGGTGTAGGAGGTGGCCAAGGTGTCGTCGCCTACCGCGCGGGCGGCTGCGGCGGCGGTGCGCAGGGCGCCCACGTGGTCCGGTACGGCGGCCAGCACGGTGGTCGCCTGGTCCAGTGCCTCCGCCGGCCGACCGGCCTCCAGCAGCAGTCGGGCGACGTGCTCGCGCACCGCGTGGTTGGCGGGGTCCGCGGTCAGCGCGCCTAGCAGAGCCTGGATCACCGGGTCGTCCGTCACGCGGCGTAGGGTACTGGCACGGCGTATCCGGGGTGGGCCGGTTGTGGGGGTGCGATGGACGACGGTGCCGAGGTCGCGGTCCAGCGGGGTCGGGTGTTGCTCGATCTCGGGAGGGCACGGGAAGCCGAGTCGCAGTTCCGGACGGCGCTCGCGGCGGACCCGGGCGACCCCCGAGCGCACACGCTGCTCGCGCAGGCCCTGCTGAGGCAGGAGAAGTACCCCGAGGCCCGGGACGCCAGCCGCACCGCACTGGCCGCCGCGCCCGAGTACGTCCTCGCCCACTCGACGCTCGCCGCGGCGTTGGCCGGCGTGGGCGAGCACGCCGCCGCGCTGGACGCGGTCCGGGGCGGGCTGGCGCTGGCCCCGGAGGTCGCCGGACTGCACATGCAGGAGGCGTACGTCCTGCTGGCGCAGAAGCGCAACGCCGAGGCACTGGTCAGCGCCGAACGCGCCCGCGCCCTCGACCCGGGCGACGCCGACGCCGCCGCGGCCCAGGCCGCCGCCCTCTACGAGTTGCAGCGGCTCGACGACGCCGACGAGGCCGTGCGGGAAGCCCTGCGGATCGACCCGCAGAACCTCGACGCGCACCGGGTCGGCGGGCTGCTGGCGCTGCGCCGCGGCGGGGGCCGTCGAGCCGTGGACGCGCACCGCACCGCGATGCGCCTCGACCCCACCGACGCCGGCATCCGGGAAGGTCTCTCGGTCGCCCTCAAGTCCCGCAACCCGCTCTACGGCCTGCTGCTGCGGATGAGCCTGTGGCTCAACGCCCAGCCCAAAGCCCTGCGCTGGGGCTTCCTGCTGCTGCCGTTCATCCTGACCCGCCTGCTCCGGCCGTTCGAGGGGCAGACGTGGGCGAGCGTGCTCCTCGTGCTCGTGGTCGCCCTGGTGCTGCTGAGCTGGACGCTGGAACCGTTGATGAACCTCGTCCTGCTGTGCAGCCGCGACCGGCACCTGCTCAACCGGGCCGCCCGGCTGGCCACCTACGCCTTCGTCGGGTTCGGCGGCGCGGCCGTCGTCGTGGCGGTCATCGGGACGGCCGGAGGTCCGTCGCGACTGCTCGGGCTCGCGTTCGGGCTGGGGTTGTGGGCGATGGCGGTCGGGTCGGCGCACACCATCGGCGCGAAGCCCCGCCGCATCCTGCTGACCGCGTCCTGGGTGGCCGCCGCGGTGGCGCTGTTCGCGTTCGCGGCCACGCTGGGCGTGATGGGCGGCGCGGTCCCGGCGGTGGGGCTGGTGTTCCTCAGCGGCATCGCGGCGACCTGGTTCACCGTGCTCAGTTAGCGCCGGCGCTTGCGGGGCAAGGCTTTGCGCAGCAGTTCCGTCTCCCGTTCGGACGCGCTGCGCGCGAAGTGCAGCAGCACGCCCTCGGGGTCACCGGACGTCGATAACACCTGCCGCAACGCGTTCGCCGCCGCCTCGGCCCGGCCCACGGCCGGTTCGTACCGGTAGGCCTTGCCGTCGAGTTCGCGCCGGACCCAACCCTTGCGGTGCAGGTTGTCCAGCACCGTCATGACCGTGGTGTAGGCGAGCGGTTTGCCCAGCCGGTCGAGGACGTCGCGGACCTTCAACGTCCCGGACGCGCCCCACAACACGTCCATGACCGCTCTTTCGAGTTCACCGAGTCCGTGCACAGCGTCCCCCTTCGCTCACGACACATGCTACCGAGCGTGAGTCACCGGGAACGGCCCGTGTCCGGCGCGGGCGGGTAGAACCCGCCGGTGAATGGGGCGGAATTCGATTGCCGGAATGATCGACGATCTTGTCCGGCGTTCGGGAATCGGTCATTCCGGCATTCGGGTGAAACGCTTCGGAGTGCGCTGTTCGGACGCCCGTAGGGCCGCCTTTGCAGGCGTTGACACCGCAGTGTGACCTGCATAACATGGCGAGCCGCTACCTGGGCGAAGAGGCTGCGGCGCGAGCCGGGAAAAGCGGTCCCGGGTGCCCGGAAAAAGGGGGAGTGGTGGCGCGGGCCGATTCCGGGTTCGGGGCGTATTCACGTTTGCTGCGGGAGCCCGGGGCGGTCGCGTTGGGATTCTGGGGGATGGTCGGTCGGTTCCCCATCGCGATGCGGCCGATCAGTTGCCTGCTGTTGATCTCGGCGGTCACCGGGTCGTTGGGGGACGCGGGTGCGGTGGCGGCGGCGATGCTCGTCGCGCAGGGGCTGGCCAGTCCGGCGCTCGGTCGGCTCGCGGACCGGGTGAGCCAGCGGCGGGTGCTGCTCACCGCCTGCGCCGCGCACGCGGTGGCGATCACGTCCCTGGTCACCGCGATCCTGCTCGGCGCACCGCTGTGGCTGCTGGTCGTGGCGGCGGCGGCCACCGGGTGCGCTTCGGTGTCGTTCACGTCGTTCATGCGGGCGCGGTGGACGAAGATGGTGGACCACGGGCTGCTGCGCACCGCCTTCGCGCTGGAGTCCGTGCTCGACGAGACGATCTTCCTGCTCGGCCCGCTCCTGGTCACGGTGCTGGCCGGCGCCCACCCGGCGGCCGGGCTGGTCGCGTGCGCGGTGCTGACCACGGCGGGGTCCGTGGTGGTCGCGCTGCACCGCAGGTCCGAGCCGGTGCCCGCGCCGACCGCCGAACGGCCGCCGCGCGCGATCGGCGTGCCGGGCGTGCGGGTGCTGATGGTCGCCTACGCGGGCATGGGCTTCCAGCTCGGCGCGGTCGACGTCACGATGGTCGCGTTCGCCCGCGAGTGGTCGATGCCCGCGCTGGGCGGCGTGTTCCTGTCCCTGACGGCGGTCGGCAGCCTCGCCGCCGGAGTGGTCTTCGGGGCGGTGGACGCGAAACTGCCGCCAAGGCAGTTGTTGGTCGTCACGACGGGGGTGTTGGCGCTCGGCGCGATACCCCTGGCGTTCGCCGGTTCCCCGCTGGTGATGGGTTTCCTCGCCGTGGTCGCGGGGATCGCCATCGCGCCCGCCCTCATCACCGGCAGCACGCTACTGGAGTCGTTGGCGCCCAGGGGTTCCCTGTCGGAGGGGTTCTCCTGGCTGACCAGCGCGGGCGCGGTGGGCATCGCCTCGGGCACGGCGGTGGGCGGTCGGCTGGCCGACGCGGGGTTCGAGCAGGCCGCGTGGGTGGCGGTCGGCGGCGGGGTGCTCGCCCTGGTGATCGGCGTCGGCGGTCGGGCGGCCCTGCGCCCGAGGGAACAAACGACAGCACAGTGAGGAGTGCAGCAATGAGCACAGCGGGCTTACCGGTGCCGCGCCTGTCGTTCGACGAGTTCACCGCCTTCGGGCGGGAAGCGCTGATCCGGGCCGACGTCCCGGTGGTGATCACCCTGCCGGACAGCGTGCAGGGCCTGGGCCGCGACGGCGTGGCCGAGCGGCTGGCGGACCTGCGGGTCACCCTGTTCACCGAACCGAGCAACAAGCAGAACTCGCAGCGCTGGACCACCCGCGAGATCGAGCTGCGCGAGTTCTTCGCGGACGAGCGCTACCTGACCGACCCGGGCACATGGAACCGGATCGTCTCCAACATCCGCAACAACCCCGACGACGTCAACGCCATCCTCGGCTTCGACGCCGCGGCGCTGTTCGACTACCAGCGCTCCCTCAACGCCGCCAACCTGTGGATCAGCCACAAGGGCGTGTTCACCCAGAGCCACTTCGACGAGCTGGAGAACTTCAACATCGCCCTGGAGGGCCGCAAGCGGTTCGTGCTCGCGCCGCCCGGGTCGTTCGAGTACTACCCGCGGTCGATCCGGCGCGGCTTCGGCGACAAGTCGCAGGCCTTCGACTTCGACGACGTCGACGCTCGCCGCTTCCCCAAGCTGGTGGCCAAGCTCGCGCAGCGCCGCGAACTGGTCCTGGAACCCGGCCAGATGCTGTACCTGCCGCTGGGGTGGTGGCACCAGGCGGAGTCGCTGGAGGACATGAACATCAACATGAACTTCTGGCTGCGCGACCCCAAGATCTTCCGCCGCCCGTACGTGCTGGGCGTGGCGCTCTACACCGCGCTCTACCGCAAGCTCAAGGGCGTCTACAACTACCAGCCCGCCGAGGGCGCCAAATGAGGGACATCGACCCGACCCACCGCTACCGCAACAACGACAAGGCCATCGGCGTCGGCAACGCGTTCTGGGACATGTCCGAGCGCAACGGCCTGGCGGGCATCGTCGCCGACCTCGACGACGGCGTCCTGCGCACCGCCGACGGGCACGAGTTCGTCAACTTCACCTGCTGCTCCTACCTCGACCTGGACTCGCACCCGGCGGTGATCGAGGGCGCGGTGGCCGCGCTGCGCCGGTTCGGCGTGCTGGACCACTGCATCCCGCGCAGCCGCGTGCAGATCCCCGCCCTGCTGGAGCTGGAGGCCTCGCTGGGCGAGCTGTTCGGCGCGGACGTGGTCAGCGCGATCTCCGCCGGCGTGGCCAGCGCGGGACTGCTGCCGCTGATCGCGTCCGGCCACCTGGGCAACGGGGTCCGGCCGCTGATGGTGTTCGACAAGAACTGCCACGTGTCGATGGCCGGCGCGAAGCCGTCGTGCGCCGACGAGACCGAGGTGGTGAGCTGCGACCACCACGACGTCGGGTTCCTGGAAGACATGTGCAAGCGGTACCGGCGGGTCTGCTACGTCGTGGACGGCTCGGACAGCCTTGGCGGGTACGCGCCCGTGCGGGAACTGGCGGAGTTGCAGGAGAAGTACGGCCTGCTGGTGTACTACGACGACTCGCACTCGATCTCGGCCTACGGGGAGCGCGGCATCGGCTACGTCCGCTCGCACTGCCCGGTCCTGGACGAGCGGACGATCACCGTGGCCACGTTGAACAAGGCGTTCGGCACCAGCGGCGCGGCGATCATGCTGGACGGGTACCCGAAGCAGGTGCTGCGGATCGTGGAGCGGTTCGCGGGGGCGCTGAGTTACTCGCAGCCGATGAACACCGCGGCGGTCGGCGCTTCGCTGGCCTCGGCGGAGATCCACCGCACCCCGGAGCTGGGCATGTTGCAGAAACGCCTGTACGCCAACATCGAGCTGTTCGACTCGTTGCTGGCCTCGGAGCAGTCCGGGTCCGCGTACCCGATCCGGGTGGTGCCGGTCAGCGACGAGGCGGTGGTGGCGGCCGGCCGGCGGGTGTTCGAGGCCGGGTTCTACGTCTCGCCGGTGTTCTTCCCGATCGTCGCACGGGGCACGGCCGGGCTGCGGGTGATGTTGCGCGCCGGGCAGACCGAGGAGCAGATCCGCTCGCTGTGCGCGGTGCTGGGGGAGGCGACCGCCGCATGAGGGCCATTCCGCGCAGCATCCTGTACACGCCGGCGCTGTCGTTGGACCGGGTGGTGAAGGCGTGGTCCTACGACGCCGACGTGCACCTGATCGACCTGGAGGACGGCGTCCCGGGGCCGGAGAAGGCGGCGGCCCGGTCTGTTTGTGGCAAGGCGCTGGAGAAAGCGCCCGAGCCGTGGAACATCGCCGTGCGGGTCAACCAGTTGGGGACGATCGAGGCCGTCCGGGACGTCGTCGCGCTCACCGAATCGCCCGTGCCGCCCGGGATCGTGATGATGACGATGGTGGACTCGGCGGTGGAAGTGGTCCTGTTCAGGGACATGCTGGCTTCGGCGGGTGTGCGGCCCGAGATCTACGTGACCGTGGAGACGCCCGCCGCGGTCCTGCACGTCGATGCGATCGCCGAGGCGGCGGACGGCCTGGTCCTCGGGTCCGCCGACCTGGCCGCGACCCTGGGCGTCGAGATCACGTGGGCGGGCATGGTGGCCGCGCGGCAGGCCATGGCGTTGGCGTGCGCCCGCTACGGGACGGCGTGCATCGACACGGCCAACTTCCGGCTCGCCGAACCGGACGTGCTGGCCGACGAGATCGAACGGGCGCGCGCACTCGGGTTCCACGGCAAGGCCACCGTGCACCCCGGCGAGTTGGCCGCGATCAACGCCGCCCTGCGCCCCGACCCGGAACGGCTGGCGCACGCCCGGCGCGTCACCGAGGCCGTCCGGGCGGCGCACGGCGGGATCGCGGTGCTGGACGGCAGCATGGTCGGCCCGCCCTTCGCCCGCCTCGCCCGGGACACCGTGGCCGCCGGCGACGCCTGGGCCGCGCGGTTCGGGTCGGGAGGTGTGCGATGACGGAAGTGGCCGTGATCGGGACCGGTGCCATCGGCCGGGACCTGGTCGGCAAGATCCACCGCTCACCCGTCCTGGAGTGCGCGCTGGTCGCCGGCCGCAACCCGGAGTCCGAAGGCCTCCAGCACGCCGCCCGGCTCGGCTGCCCCACCTCCGCCGAGGGCATCGACGCCGTCCTGGCCGCCGGGCCGTTCCCGATCGTCTTCGACGCGACGAACGCGTTGTCGCACAAGGAACACTGGCAGCTCCTCAAGGACGTCGACACCCTCCTCATCGACCTCACGCCCAGCCGCGTCGGCGACATGGTCGTCCCCACCGTCACCGGCACCCGGGCCCCGGCCGCCCGCGACGTCAGCCTCGTCAGCTGCGGCGGCCAGGCGGCGATCCCGGTCGCGCACGCGCTCGCGGGCCGGTTCTCCGTGTCCTACCTGGAAGTCGTGTCGACGGTCGCGAGCCGCATCGCGGGCCGGGCGACCCGGCTCAACCTCGACGAGTACGTGGCCACCACCCAGGCCGCGCTCACCGAGTTCTCCGGCGTCCGCGACACCAAGGCGATCCTCAACATCAGCCCGGCCGTCCCGCCCGCCACCTTCCGCACCGCCGTCCACGCCGTCGCCCCGGGCGCGTCCGCCGCCGAGGTCCGCGCGGTGGTCGACGAGGCCGCCGAACGGGTCCGGGCCTTCGCACCCGGCTACCAGGTCCTGGCGTGCGAGGTGAACGGCGACCGGGTCGTGGTGTCGCTGGAGGTCGCGGCGGACAGCGACGTGCTGCCCCGCTACGCCGGCAACCTCGACATCATCAACTCGGCCGCCATCCTGGTCGCCGAGCAGCACGCGGCACGGCCGGCGGTGGTGGGCGGATGACCCCGGTGACCATCCACGACCCGACCCTGCGCGACGGCCAGCACGCGGTGAAGCACCAACTCGGTGTCGAAGCGTTGCGCGGGTACGCGGCGGCGGCCGACGCGGCGGGCGTCCCGGTGGTCGAG
Organism: Actinosynnema sp. CA-248983; assembly: GCA_050954585.1. Lineage (GTDB taxonomy): Bacteria > Actinomycetota > Actinomycetes > Mycobacteriales > Pseudonocardiaceae > Actinosynnema. Next base: position 2,512,222 of record CP191863.1, read on the forward strand.
GTCGGGCACGGCAACGGGCTCGGGGCGTCCTCGCTCCAGGTCGGCCGGGCCGCCGTGAGCGACGACGTGATGCTGTCGACCGTGCGGGAAGCGTTGCGGCACAGCCGGATGGGCGTGTTCATGCTGCCCGGCTGGGGCACCTCCGACGACCTGCGCAAGGCCCTCGCGCACGGCGCGGACGTGGTCCGCATCGGCGTGCACTGCACGGAGACGTCCCTGGCCGAACGCCACCTCGACTTCCTGGCCGGCGAGGGCGCGGAAGCGCATTGCGTGCTGATGATGAGCCACATGGCCTCGCCCGCCGAACTCGCCGAGCACGCGGCCACCGCGGTCGGCTACGGCGCCCGGGGCGTGGGGATCATGGACTCGGCGGGCCACTTCCTGCCGCCCGACGTCGGCGAGCGGATCGGCGCGATCGCCGCCGCCGTGGACGTGCCGGTGATCTTCCACGGCCACAACAACCTGGGCATGGCCGTGGCGAACTCGGTGGCCGCCGCCGAGGCCGGGGCCACGATCATCGACGGCTGCGCCCGGGGCTTCGGCGCCGGCGCGGGCAACACCCAGCTGGAGGTCCTCGTCCCGGTGCTGGAGCGGACCGGTTTCGGCACCGGCATCGACCTGTACGCGCTGCTGGACGCGGCCGAGTTCGCCGAGCGCGAGCTGATGCCCGCGCCGCCGACCACCGGGTCGTCGAGCATCGTGAGCGGCCTGGCCGGGGTGTTCTCCGGGTTCAAGCACCCGGTGCTGGAGGCGTCCGCGCGGGCCGGCGTGGACCCGCGTGACGTGTTCTTCGAGCTGGGTCGACGGCAGGCGATCGCCGGTCAGGAGGACCTCATCGTGGACGTCGTCGCACACCTGCGGGAGGCCGCCCGATGACGGAAGCCCTGTCCCGCCCGATGGCGGAAGCCCTGTCCCGCGTGGTGGACGCGCTGGCCGAGGCGTTCGCCGACCTGTCCGCCGGCCGCACGCTCTCCCCGTCCCGCACCGTGATCGAGCACGGTCCGCACCGCCAGCTCCTGACCGGGACGGCGGTGTGGGAGCGGCGCGGTGTGGCCACGGTCAAGATCACCACCATCACGCCGGACAACCCCGACCGCGGGCTGCCGCTGATCCACGGCGTGGTCGTCCTGGTCGACCTGGAGACGGGCCGGGTCACCGCCCAGTTCGACGGCGCCGACCTCACCGCTGTGCGCACCGGGGCCACGGCCGCCCTCGCCACCCGCCTGTGCGCTCCGGAGGACGCGAGCGAGCTCGCCGTCATCGGTGCCGGGGTCCAGGCTCGCGCGTTGGTGCGGGCGATCTCCGCCGTCCGGCCCGTCGAGCACGTCCGCGTCCACTCCCGCACCCGCCCGGACGCGTTCGCCCAGTGGGTGCGCGAGACTTTCGGACATGCGGTTTCGTTGGACGATGAAGTAAAAACCGCGGTCGAAAACGCAGCGATCGTCTGTACGGCCACATCCACTGACGACCCGACGCCGCTCGTCGACGCGTCCTGGATCGCGGCCGGGGCGCACGTCAACATCATCGGTGGCACGCACGAGGACGCCATCGAGGTCGATCCGACGCTGCTGGCCAGGGCTTTTGTCGTGGTGGAGCAGAGGGAGGCCGCCATCGCCGACGCGGGGGAGGTGCGTGCCGCCCTGGCCGGCCGGCTGATCGGGGAGGCCGACCTGCACGAGATCGGCGCGATCACCGGCCGTCCGCCCGGTGCGACTTCGGTGTTCCGCAGCGTCGGGATGCCCATCGAGGACACCGCCGCGGCCGCCGCTCTGTTCAGCCTCGACAGCGGACCATGAACGAGCGCTCGAACACGATCACGGTCTCCCCGGTCGCCTTGGTCCCCGTGGTCTCGACGGTGACGATCCCGTTGCCGGGCCTGGACTTCGAGAGCCGCTTGCCGAGGATGCGACTGGTCGCGTAGAGGGTGTCGCCGACGAAGACCGGGTCCTTCAACCGGACCCGGTCCCAGCCGAGGTTGGCCACCGCCCGCGCGGACAGCGCCTGCACGGTCATGCCACCCACCAGGCACAACGTGATGCCGCTGTTGACCAGCACCCGCCCGTACTCCGCCTGCGCCCCGTAGTGGGTGTCGAAGTGCAGCGGGTGCTGGTTCATGGTGAGCAGGGTGAGCCAGGTGTTGTCGGTCTCGGAGATCGTGCGGCCGGGCCAGTGCCGGATCACCATGCCCGGCTCGAAGTCCTCGTAGTCGCCGCCGTGCTCCTCGACGTACTCGTTGTCCCCGACGCGGCGCAGGGTCATCGCGGCACTCCTTCCCGAGCGGTCACCGCAAACCGTACAGTCGTTGCCTGCCACAGTGGACGGAGTGGATTCGGGGGAACCTCGTGACCAGCACGCACCCGTGGTTCGGCACCCACCGGCTCCCGGTCATGGCTCCCGCCGACACCATCCGGGAGATGCTCCGCACCGGCATCCGGGACACGGGATGGCCCTACCAGCCACTCCTGCCCGCCGCCCCCATCGCCATTCCGCGCAAGTCCTACGCCGAGCTGTTCCGCGTCACCGCCGCCCTGCTGGACCTGGTGCGCCGGACCGCGCTGGAGGCCGGGCCGACGACGGCGGATCGCCTTGCCGCGTACCGGATGCCGGACAGCGAGCACCGGCTCTTCGTGGCGGACCAGTTCGTGGAGGAGCGCTACGCGGACTGCGTGACGCGGCCGGACATCGTGATCGGCGAGCACGGGCCGCAGTTCCTGGAGTTCAACGTCAGTGGCGCGCTGGGCGGGCCGGTGGAGACCCACTGCCGCCTGGAGGTGTGGCGGACGCTGTACGCCGACGAGCACGGGCGTGTGCCCTTCGACCACCGGAGTCCCTTTGCGGCGCGGGCGGAGATGTTCCGTCACCTGAGCGCGGAACTGGGTGTGGCGCCGAGGATCGCGATCGTGGGCAGCACCAGGGACCAGGGTGTCGAGTCGACCCGGTACTTCGACCTGGAGACCGAGTACTTCGCCAACCACGGCCTTGCGTCCCGGTTCTTCGAGCCGGACGACCTGCACGAGGCTTGGGACTGCCCGCCCCACTTGCGCTACCCGTTGGGGCTGCGGAACTTCACCATCCCGGACTGGGTCGAGCTGGGCATCGGTCTCGACCCGGTGCAGGCGGCTCTGGACAACGGCTGCCTGTTGGTGGGGACGCAGACGTCCACCTTCTTGTCCAGCAAGCTGACCATGGGGTTGTTGTCGGAGGGCCGGCCCTGGATGACCGCGGCGGAACGGGACCTGGTCGCGCGGTACCTGCCGTGGACGCGGGTGCTGACGGAGCGCAAGACCACCTGGGAGGGGCGGAAGGTCGACCTGGTTCCGTTTGCGGTGGAGCACAAGGACGGGTTGGTGTTGAAGGAGGGGTTGGGGATGAGCGGGAAGCAGGTGATCATCGGGAGGGAGGCGACGGTGGCGGAGTGGGAGGCTGCCGTGGGTAGGGCTGCTGGTTCCGGGACCAGTGTGGTGCAGAGGTATGTGGAGCCGTTCGGGTGTCGGCTGGCGATGCTCGCCGACGGCGTCGAGGAGCCTTATGAGGCTGTGGTTGCGCCGGTGTTGGGACCGTTGTTGTTCGGGGGACGGCCGGCGGGGTTGTTCGCCCGGTTCTTCGGTGACGGGCGGGGCGGGGTGGTCAGCGTGATGGGCACCAACAGTTCCGACAACTGCGTGGTCGCCGTCTAGCCGCAGAGCATCTGTTGGATGGCGTCGGGGCCGAGGGCCTCCAGCAGCCGCTCGTCCGGCGTTGTGCGGCTTCACCCCGAACAGCGGAGAGCGCCCGCCCCGGGTGAGCGGGGCGGGCGCCGGCGACTACGGGTTGACGCCGAACTGGTTGGCCAGGTCGGTGAGCATGGCGTTGGCGCCCTGGAGGCTCACGGCGGTGAACCACGTGGTGTCGTTGACGTCCACGATCTTGCCCTTGAGGGTGCCCCACAACGGATTGGCCTGGAACTTGGCCTTCGGGTCCTCGGCGTTCTTCGTCTCGTCCTGGTACGCGGCCACGAACAGCATGTCGCCGTCCAGCTCGGTGATCTCCTCCTGGCTGAGGTTCACCGAGATCTTGTCCGTGACGTCCGGCTGGCCGTCGGGGCGGCCGATGCCTGCGTCGGCCATCACGATGCCGGGGTAGGACGCGCTGCTGTACAGGCGGACCGTCGGCTCGCCCTCGACGAAGCGGACCACGGAGACCTTCGGGTCCTTGCCCAGCTTCTTCTTGATGTCGTCGCCGATGCGCTTGGCGCGCTTCTCGTAGTCGGCGATCTTCTGCTCGGCCAGGCTCTCCTTGCCCAGGGCCTTGGCCAGCAGGCGGATGTTGTCCTTCCAGCTCGCGCCGGTGGTCTGGCTGAACACCGTGGGCGCGACCTTGGTGAACTGGTCGTAGAACTTCTCGTGGCGGACCTTCGCCGAGACGATCAGGTCCGGCTTGATGTCGTAGAGCTTCTCGACGTCCGGGTTCTCCAGCGGGCCGACCTGCTGCGCGCCCTCGCCGAACTTGCGGTCGTCGCCGAGGTAGTCGGGGAGCTGGTCGTAGTTGCGGTACTTCGTGTACGCGACGACCTTGGCCTCCAGGGCGAGGGCCGCGTCCACGTAGCTGGAGTCGAGGGCGGCCACGGTCTGCGGCTGCGCGTTCAGGGTCGCGGTGCCCATCACGTGCTCGACCGAGCGCGGGTAGCCCGGCGCGGCGCTGCTGGTGGTCTGCGTGGAGGCTTTGTCGCTGGCCGTGCACGCGGTCAACGCCAGCAGCGCGGTCGTCGCGGCTACGGCTGCTCGCCAAGGTGTCGTCATGTGGGCACTCTCTCTGCGCTTAGGCTTACCTAACGGACCTTAAGATGACGTCCGTCCGAAGTGGAAGTCGACAGTTACCCAGACGACAGGGAGAACCGGTGTGACGGTGGTGGCCAGGGCCGGTCTTGCCGGTCGCCGGCGGCGCCGGGTCGTGGGGCTCGCGGTGCTCGTGGCGCTGCTGCTGGCGGTGTGCGCTGCGAGTACCACGTTCGGTGCGCGGACGATTCCGCTTGGTGCGGTGTGGGATGCGCTGATCCGTCCGAACGGGACCGAGGCGGACATCATCATCTGGTCGCTGCGGGTGCCGCGCACCGTGATGGGGGTGTTGGCCGGGCTGGCGCTGGGCGCGGCCGGGGCGTTGATGCAGGGGCACACCCGAAACCCGTTGGCCGACCCGGGGTTGCTCGGGGTCACGCAGGGTGCGGCGTTCGGCGTCGTGTTCGCGGTGGTGGTGCTGGGGGTCGACCGGCTCTACGGGTTCATCTGGTTCGGTTTCCTGGGTGCGATGGTCGCCAGTGTGGCCGTGTTCCTGTTGGGGGCGGTCGGTGGGCGTGGGGCCACGCCGGTGACGTTGGCGTTGGCCGGCGCGGCGGTGAGCGCGTTGCTGTACGGGCTGATCGCGGCGGTCGTGCTGGGTCACGAGCAGGGGATGGAGATCTACCGGTTCTGGCGGGTCGGGTCCATCGCCGGACGGGACTTCGGGCTGGTGGGGCAGATCGTGCCGTTCCTGGTGGCGGGCCTGGTGCTGGCGGTGGTCAACACGCCGGGGATGAACACGCTCGCGTTGGGTGAGGACGTGGCGACGGCGTTGGGGCAGCGGGTCGTCCGGACGCGGGTGGTGGGTGTGGTGGCGATCACCCTGCTGGTGGGGGCGGCGGTGGCGGCGTGCGGGCCGATCGCGTTCCTCGGGTTGGTCGTGCCGCACCTGGCGCGGGCGGTGACCGGGCCGGACTACCGGTGGCTGGTGCCGTTCTCCGCGTTGCTGGGGGCGGTGTTGTTGCTGGTCGCCGACGTGCTGGGGCGGGTGCTGACCGGGGACAGCTTCGAGGTCGGCATCCTGCTGGCGATCATCGGCGCGCCGGTCTTCATCGTGCTCGTGCGGCGGAAGGGACTGGCCCGGATATGAGGGTTGTCGCAGCTGGGCCGGTCGCGTGGAAGGTCCGGCCCCGGGTGGTCGCGGTCGCGGTGGGCGCGTTCGCGTTGTTGGTCGTCGTGGCGGCGGTCAACATCGGGATGGGCAGTTCGCGCATCGGTGTGCTGGATGTGTTGAAGACGTTGTTGGGCGGTGGGACCGCTCGGGAGCAGGGGATCATCTTCGACCTGCGGCTGCCTCGGACGTTGACCGGCGTCCTGGTCGGTGCGGCGTTGGGGTTGTCGGGGGCGTTGTTCCAGTCGTTGGCGCGCAACCCGTTGGCCAGCCCGGACGTGCTCGGGATCACGTGGGGCGCCGGGGCGGCGACCGTCGCGGTGATCGTGCTGGGCGGGTACCGGGGGCAGGTCAGCGGTGCGGTCAGCGCGCTGGGGGTGCCGCTCGCCGGGTTGCTCGGCGGGCTGGTGGCCGGGGTGCTGCTGTACGCGTTGTCGTGGCGGCGCGGGATCGACGGGTACCGGATGGTGCTGATCGGCATCGGGTTGTCCGCCATCGGGTACAACACCGTGTACTGGCTGTTGACCATCGGTGACGTGAACGACGCCGCGCGGGCGGTGACGTGGATCGTCGGGAGCCTGTCGGAAGCGTCGTGGGACGCCGTGGGGCCGGTGCTGCTGGCGTTGGCGGTGCTGGTGCCGGTGGCCTTGGTGTGCGGGCACACCATCGGCGGGTTGCAGTTCGGCGACGAGACCGCGCGCGGGTTGGGGATTCGCGTGGACGCGGCGCGGGGGACGTTGTTGTTGCTGGGCGCGGCGTTGGCGGCGGTCGCCACCTCGGCGGCCGGGCCGATCACGTTCGTCGCGCTGGCCACGCCCCAGATCGCGCTGCGGCTGACCCGGTCGCCCCAGCCGCCGTTGGTGGGGTCGATGGTGATCGGGGCGTTGTTGACGGTGTCGGCGGACTTGGTGACCCGCTTGGTGATCCCGGACCTGCCGGTCGGCGTGCTGACCGCGATCCTGGGTGCGCCCTACCTGATCTTCCTGTTCGTCCGGAGCCGCCGGGAGGCGCGAGCGTGAACGTCCGTCTGAGTGCCCAGTCGCTGCGGTTGGGGTACGGCGAGAGCGTCGTGGTCGACGACCTGAGCGTCGACGTGCTGGACGGCACGGTCACGGCGATCATCGGGCCCAATGGGTGTGGCAAGTCGACTTTGCTGCGCGCCCTGGCCCGGCTGCTGCGGCCGTCGTCGGGCGCGGTGTTGTTGGACGGCAAGGAGATCGACCGGCTGCCGACGAGAGAGGTGGCGCGGGTCGTCGGGTTGCTGCCCCAGTCGCCGGTGGCTCCGGAGGGGTTGACGGTCGCGGACCTGGTGGCGCGCGGCCGGCACCCGCATCAGCGCTGGTACCGGCAGTGGTCGTCGGCGGACGAGGAGGCCATCGAGCGGGCGTTGGTGCTGACCGGGATGGCGGAGTTGGCGGACCGCCAGGTCGACCACCTGTCGGGCGGTCAGCGGCAGCGGGCGTGGATCTCGATGACGTTGGCGCAGGAGACCGATTTGCTGCTGCTCGACGAGCCGATCACTTATTTGGATCTGGCGCACCAGATCGACGTGCTGGATCTCGTGCATCGGTTGCATCGGGAGCGGGGGACGACTGTGGTGATGGTGCTGCACGACCTGAACCTGGCGGCGCGGTACGCGGACACGTTGGTGGCTATGCGGGGTGGGCGGGTGTTGGCGCAGGGGGCGCCGGAGGAGGTGTTGACGGAGGCGATGTTGGAGGAGGTGTTCGGGTTGGCGGCGAAGGTCATCCCTGATCCGGTGTCGGGCACGCCGCTGGTGATCCCGGTCAGCGCTCATCTGGCTTGAGCTTTTCGCCGCGCAGCGGCGGCTTTTGGCTTTTGGCAGGGCTCCCAGCCCAGGGGAACCGACGCTCTTCCCTCCCCGAACGGTGGTCTCCACGCCGCTTTTGATCTTGCGAGCGCGTCAGCGCGTTCAAGAGCGCGGAGCGCGTTCGAGAGCGCGTCAGCGCGTTCGAGCTTGCGAGCGCGGAGCGCGTCCAGAGAGCTGGACCGCATGGACCACCGTTATGACGGTTGGGACGACACCCCTTTGGACAACGCCCGTCCCTTGTCCAACGGCGACTACCAATGACCCGCCGACACAGGCTTCACGTGGTGCTGCTGGCAGGCCGGCTCTTCGCCGACCTGTTCCTGTGCGGCGCGGCGGCGCGGGCCGGCGCGGCAGCACAGGCTGCCGGGCGGGGCTGGGCGGGCGTGCCGGGCTGGGCGGGGCTGCCGGGCGGGGCGGGGCTGCCGGGCGGGGCTGGGCGGGGGTGCCGGGCTGGGCGGGCGTGCCGGGCCGGGTGGGGTTGCCGGGTCGCGTTGGCCGCGTGTGTCGTGTGTCGGTCAGGGGCGCGCGGCGGGTGGCAGGTGGGTGCGGCGGCGGGGGGTTGCGGGTGCTGGTTAGCGGTGGGGGGAGTGGGCGTGGGGTTTGTGGGGAGTGTGGCGGGGGTGGCGGCGGGGGCGGGGGATGGGCGGGTTGTGGTGTGCGGGTGGCCGGCGGGTGGGGGACTGGGTGGGGGCGGCGGAGGACTCGGTGGGCCAGTGCCGCTCGGCGGTGTGGGGGTGCGGCGAAGACGGTGGTGGCGAAGGCGGTGGCGATCAGGGTCAGGGTGCCGGCCAGCACCAGGGTTTCGGGAGCGCCCAGGTGCTCGCACAGCCAGCCCAGGAGCGGTGCGCCCACGGCACCGGCTGCGGCACCTACCGCGTGGTTGACCGCCAGGAGGCGTCCGCGCATGCCGTCTGAGGTGTCTAGTTGCAGGCGGGTGCTCATGGTCGTGTCGATCACCACGGCGCCGGCTGCGATGGGCAGCAGGACCAGAGCGAAGCCCCAGGTGCCTGGCACCACGCCGCCGACGGCCTGGAAGATGCTGGTCACGCCTGCGGCGATGAGGAGCAGTTTGAGGGTGAGCTTCCGGCACGCCGACGCCGCCAGTCCGCCGACCACGGTGCCGATGGCGAAGATCGTCGACAGCACGCCGTAGTGGGTGGCACTGTCGCTCATCGCGGCCATCGTCACCTGGTAGTTGCGGCCCAGGCTGGACAGCACGAAACCGAGCGCGAACAGCAGCAAGAGCCGCCCGGACGCGCTGACGTACCGGAACCCTGCCCGCACACCGGCCTGTTCGCGGGGGCTGACGGCCAGCGGGTGCAGGTCGCGCGTGCGCATGGCTAGCACGGCCACCACGACGGCCATGAAGCTGACCGCGTTGATCACGAACAGAGCTGGGGTGCCCAGTGCGGCGGCCAGCACTGCGGCGCTGCTCATGCCGAGGATTCGGCCGGTGGAAGTGAGCACCGAGCCGAGCGCGAGGGCGTTGCCCAGGTCCTCACGCGACACCACCTGGCCGCCGAACCTGCCCAGCGCCGGACCGTCGAACACCGCCACCAGGCCGGCCGTGGCGGTCAACGCGAAGAGCACCGGGATCGGCGCCTCCCGCCACACGGCGAACGCGAGGACGCCGGCGATGAGGGCGTGCAGCGACTGGCAGGTGAGGATGATGTTCCGGACCGGCAACCGGTCCGCCAACGATCCCGCCCACGGCCCGAGCAACACCGACGGCAGCGTGCCCGCGAGCACCGACAGCCCCACCGTGGCGGCGGAGCCCGTGCGCTCCATGACAACCCAGTTGAGGCCGATCAACTGCATCCACGTGCCGGTGACCGAAACCAAGTCGGCCACCGCCCACAGACGGTAGTTTCGGCCGCGCAACGCGCGGAACATCGGGGCTCCCTGCACACGATCCTTGGGGCCTCGACGTGCCCTGCGAACGGCCTACACAGTAGGCGTCGCTTCTCACCTCCAAACCCTGTTGATCAGTGAATTCCTTCACGTAACGCGGGAACACGCACGCCGCGCGGAGTTTTCGCCCTGTGGCCTCGGGCACCCCTCGGCCGGGAGGTGGGTGTGATGACCGAACCGACGGAGCACGCGGAGCACGAGGACCCGGAGGAGTTCGCGGAGGAAGCGGGCGTGGACCCGACACCGCAGGAGGTCGACCACTACCGGGAACTGGCGGAGGAAGTGCCGCCCTGGTCGGAGTCGGACGAAGACGAGCCCTGAGCCCTGAGTCTGGCCTTGAGCCTTGACCTTCTCGACCCAGTGGTGTGTGGCTGGGGTGGGGCGAGAGGGTGAGAGGAGCGTGCGGCGAACGCCGCTGCGGCTGCGGCTGCGGCTGCGTGGTGCCGGCTGGCGGACGGTGGTTGGTGTTGGCTGGCGGCTCCCGGTGGGGTGGTGGCTGGCGGAGGTGTGGCCGGCCGTGCGGGTGGGATGGGTGTGGCGCCTGCCCGCCGCGTTGGTGGGCGGGCGTGCGGGTGGGGTGGGTGTGGCGCCTGCCCGCCGCGTTGGTGGGCGGGCGTGCGGGTGGGGTGGGTGTGGCGCCTGCCCGCCGCGTTGGTGGGCGGGCGTGCGGGTGGGGTGGGTGTGGCGCCTGCCCGCCGCGTTGGTGGGCGGGCGTGCGGGTGGGGTGGGTGTGGCGCCTGCCCGCCGCGTTGGTGGGCGCGGCGGGCTGGGGTGAGGTGGGTGGGTCCTGTGTCGCCTGTGGCGCCCAGGACCCACACGCCGCTGGTGTAGACGACCTTTGCCCCGCTGCCCAGGAGGGCCGCGAGGGCCGCCGCGTCTGCCTGCTCCTCGCCCAGCGGCGGTGCGACGTGGACCACCGCGTCGACACCGGCCGCCGCCTTGGCCGGCGATGTGGGGTCGGTCAGGTCGCCTGCCCGCACCTCGTACCGGCCGGCGGCGTCGCCGGACCTGCTGAGGGCCACCACCGCGTGGCCGCGGTCGACCAGCGCCTCCGCCACCGCGGATCCGATGTACCCGGTCGCTCCGATCACCAAGGTCTTCACTGCCGTCCCCCCGTTCGGTAAGCTTCTCAACGTCGAGATAATTCATATCAAGGGACTTGCCTTGATGTCAAGAGTCTCAACGTTGAGATTTTGGAGGAGCTTTGGGAGCCGAACGGGACGCGGTCGACGAGCTGACAGCTCAGTGGGAGCGCGAACGGCCCGACGTGGACGTCTCGCCCATGGGCGTGGTCGGACGGGTGTCGCGGCTGTCGCGGGTCTTCGAGCGCAGGCTGAAGGACTACTTCGCCACGCACGGCCTGGAGCCGTGGGAGTTCGACGTCCTGGCCAGCCTGCGCCGCTCCGGCGCGCCCTACGAGCTGACCGCGGGCGCGCTGCTGAAGGCGGCGATGGTCACCTCGGGCGCGATCACCAACCGCATCGACCGGCTGGAGGCGAAGGGCCTGGTCCGTCGCGGCCAGTCGCCGGACGACCGCCGCTCCGTGCGGGTCCGGCTGACCGACGAGGGCCTCAAGGTGGTGGACGACGTCCTGGTCGGCCACATCGCCAACGAGGAAACGCTCCTGGCACCGCTGTCACCCATGGAACGGGAGTTGCTGATCAAGCTCCTGCGCATGCTCCTGGTCGAGCACGGCGACACCACCCTCGGCTAACCCTGGACGGTCACGCTCAGCAGGCGGCCGTGGGCGCCGAAGGTGAAGTGGGTCGGGGACTCGCCGGACTCGTCCAGCCCGAACAACGCCCCGTGCGACCGCAGCCGGGTGACGTCCCGGTGGTCGGCCACGGTCACCGCCGCGCACGGGATCACCTTCTCCCGCCAGGTGAACACGTAGATGCCCGGCCGCAGCTCGTAGGTCGTGTTCTCGTCGGTGTCCGCCAGGCCCTTCTCCGGACCGGCCAGGCACTGCCACGTGTACCAGTGCGGGCTGAGGTACACGTGCTCGTAGGCGTGTTCAGTGCTGTAGACCCACATCGCCCGCCGCCCGATCAGGGCCGGGCTCGGCGCCGGGACCCGACCGCGGGCTCCAGGCAGGGCGAAGGGCGTGAAGCGCTGGGTGACCCGGGGCGTCCCGGTCTCGCCGATCGTGGTGGTCACCAGCAGCGCGCGGTTCGCCCGCAGGTCCAGGAACAGCGAGAACGCCTCGCGCGATCCCGGGTGGAACTGGCTGTAGTACAGGTCGTCGTCCACCAGGAACGTCTCGCACGGGTGCGTCCCGCCGGCCCACTCGACGGACGTGCCGGTGAAGCGCACCGGTCCGTCCAGGTCGAAACAACGCCCGTCCAGGTCGGCGACCGTGGGCGCCTTGTTCTGGTCGAAGCCGGGGGCCAGGCCGTCCAGGGGCAGCCAGGTGGAGGTGTCCGACAGCGTGGTCATCGCGGTCCTTTCCCGGGGGTGTGGGCAAGTCTGGTGCCGGCGCCACCCCGGGCGGAACGTCGTCGGCCAAGCCCGTGCGGCGCCCGACAAACGCGGTGCGCAGGCGGCCAAAACTCACCGGGCGCGCACGTTGTCCGCGGCCAGCTCGACGGTCCGGGCGATGCGGCGTTCCCGCGTCTCCGGTCGCTTCGCCCCCACCACCCACGCCACGATCAGCCGCTTCGACGACGGCGGGAAGGCCGCGAAGTGCTCCCGGGCCGCGGGGGAGCGGTCCAGCGCCGCCCCCAGGTCGTCCGGCACGGTGTCCGGATCGGGCACCGGGTCCCACGTCCCCGCCGCCTTCGCGAGGTCCACCACGGCCTGACCGGCGGGTGTCATCAAGCCCTCCGCGATCATCCGCTCGGCCCGCTCCCGGTTCACCCGGCTCCACGTGCTGCGCGGCGTGCGAGGGGTGAAGCGCAGGGCTGAGGAGTGCTCGTCGTGCTTGCGGTGGTGGCCGTCGATCCACCCGAAGCACAGCGCCTGCTCGACCGCCTCGGCGTAGCGGACGCTCGGCGTGGGGCTGTCCTTGTGGTGCAGCACCAGCCACACCTCCTTCGCGGACGCGGAGTTCTCGGCCAGCCAGGCCCGCCACTCGGCGGCGGTGGGTGCGCTGAACACGTCACGCCCCCAGCACGTCGAGGTAGTGCTGGTTGAACATGACGCCGAGGACGTTGCCGAACGGGTCGACCACGGACGCCGTGACGAACCCCGGACCGTGCTCGACGGGCTCCCGGTGCACCTTGCCGCCCAGCGCGACCAGCCGGTCGAACGCCCCGTGCACGTCGTCCACGGCCCAGTACGCGATGGCGCCGCCGGGTTGCTCCGCCGCCGGCCCGGCGAACCGCCGGTCGATGATCCCCAGCTCGTGCTGGTAGTCGCCGATCCGGAACTCGATGTAGGCAAGCGCGCCGTCGACGTCGCGCACGAAGTACGGCTGGATGCCCAGCACCTCGGCGTACCAGTCGCGCGCGGCGGTGAGGTCGTCGGCGAAGAAGCTGACGGTGGTGAGTCCTCGCAACATCGGGGTGGTTCCTCTCGATCGGGCTGTTGAACACCATCCTCCGAGTCAAAGTGCTCACCAACTGAGCAGTTTTACGAACAAAAAATCAGCGCAGGTTCGCGCGAAGGTCCAACGCGCTCAGATGGTGCTCCCGCGCCTCGGCGTCCCGGCCCAGTTCGGTCAGCGCCTCGGCCATGGCCTCGTGCACGCGGGCCTGTTCGGCCTGGTAGCCGGTCTGCCGGCTGAGCTGGAGCGCTTCTCCGAACCGGGGCAGCGCGGCTTCCGGGCCGTCCAGGCGGTGCGTGGTGCGGGCGGCGTCGAAGAGGATGCCCATGCGCAAAGTGCGCACCACGCCGGCGGAGAACTCCAGCGCCTGCTCGAAGTGCCGGTAGGCCGCGGGCCTGTCGCCCAGGTGCCCGTACAGGACGCCCAACGCGCCCAACGCGACCGCGCCCAACCCGGAGTCCTTCAGGTCCCGCGCGATCTCCACCGCCTCCTCCAACCGCGCGCGGGCCTCGTCGTAGCGGCCGAAGTGGATGTCCTGGTCGCCGGAGTTGATCTGGGCCACGGCCACGCTGTGCCGGAACCCGCCGCGCCGCGCCGCCGCGAGGGCCCGCGCGTGGAACTCGGCCGCCTCCGCGTTGCGGCCGAGTTCGCCGACGGTGATGCCCAACTGGGTGGTGACCAGGTTCTCCAGCGCGAGGTCGTCGCCGACGACGGCCAGCGCCCGGTGCAGGAACGGCAGCGCCTCCTCGGGCCGGCCCAGGCGGGTCAGGCAGAACCCGCGGTTGGTCAGCGCGAACCCGTCACCGGTCCGTTCGGCGGCCACGGTGTGCAGGGCCAACGCGTCGTGCACCTGCGCGGTGGTGTCGAGGTAGCGGGCCAGCGCCCGCGCGAGGTGCGCCGCGTGCCGGGGACGGCCGTGCACGGCGATCGCGAGCAGGCACGCGCGCTCGTCGTCGACCCAGCGCATCGCCTCGCGGTGGGTCGGGAACGCGGGGACGGGGCCGACCGGCGGCGGCACGGGCGGGCGGCGGTGCGGCTCGCCGGGGGTGAACAGCGCCGCCGCCAGCGAGGCCGCGTGGCAGTAGTGGTCGCACAGCCGGTCGAGGGCGTCCGGGTCGTGGGTGTCCGGGTCGTGGGCCGACTCGCGGGCGTGCAGGCGGACCAGGTCGTGCATCCGGTACCGGCCGGGCACGTGCTGCTGCACCAGGTGCGCGTCCTCCAACTCGCGCAGCGCGCGCCGGAGGCGGGGCACGGGCAGGTCGGCCAGCGCGGCGGCCCCGGCCAGCGCCACGTCCGGCCCCGGCACCAGCCCGAGCAGGCCGAACAGCCGCACCGCGTCCGGGCCCAGGACCCGCAGCGACGCCGAGAACACCGCGCGCAGGCTGGTCGGCAGCTCACCGGTGTCCAGGGCGTCCAACCGGGCGTCGCGGACCTCGTCGGCCAGCGCGGCCAGCGGCACGTGCGGGGCGGACTTCGCGCGGGCGGCCAGGACGCCCAGCGCCAGCGGCAGCCCGCCGCCGTGCCGGGCCAGCACCTCGGCGGCCTCGGGTTCGGCGGCCACCCGGTCCTCCCCGAGGTGGCGGGCGAGCACGTCGGCCGCCGCCGGCTCGTCCAGCACGTCCACCGGCACCGGCACCGCCCCGCTGGTCGCGACCAGTCCGGTCAGCCGGTGCCTGCTGGTCACCAGGACCGCGCAGGACGTGCCGCCGGGCAGCAGCGGCGCGACCTGGCCGGTGTCGCGGGCGTTGTCCAGCACGACCAGCAGCCGCCGGTCCGCGGTCAGGTCCCGGTACAGGCTCGCCTGCGCGTCCGGTTCGGCGGGCACCTCGCGCGGCGGCACGCCCAGCGCGCCCAGGAACCCGCGCACCACCGCGTCCGGCGCGAGCGGCTCGGCGACCGGGTCGAACCCGCGCAGGTCGACGTGCAGGCGGCCGTCCGGGAAGTCGTCGCGGTGGCCGTGCGCCCAGCGCAGCGCGAGCCACGTCTTGCCGACGCCGCCGCCACCGGTCAGCACGGCGACCGGGGCGCGGTCGAGTAGCGCGTCCAGTGCCTTGAGTTCCTGTTCCCGGCCGGTGAACGCGGCGGGCGCGGCGGGCAGCAACTGCGGCACGCGCCTGGTCGGTTCGGCCGGCGCGGGGTCCGCGTCGAGCACCCGGCGGTGCAGTTCGCGCAGCTCAGGGCCGGGTTCGGTGCCCAGGTGGGCGACCAGGGCCCGCCGGGTGAGCTGGTAGTGGGCCAACGCGTCGGCCGTCCGGCCGGCCCGGTGGAGGGCGAGCATGAGCTGTCCGGCGAGCCGTTCGTCCCAGGGGCGTTCGGCTGCTCGGACGGGCAGTTCGGCGAGCAGTTCGGCGTGCCGGCCGACGCGGAGGGCCAGGTCGACGCGGTGGGCCTGGGCGGCTTCGCGTTCGGCGGCCAGCGCCTGCCGCTCGGCCTCGACCCACGGCGTGTCCAGGCCCGCGAAGGGGTCCGCCGCGGACAGCGCCAGCGCCTCCTCGACCAGCTGCAACGCGTGCGCGGTGTCGTCGAGGCGGCGGGCGCGGGCGGTCAGGTCGCGGAAGCGGTGCAGGTCGACGTCGTCCGGCTCGGCGTCGAGGAGGTAGCCGCCGGCGCGCCGGCCGATCGTGTCGGGCCCCAGGACGCGGCGCAGGCGGGAGACGTAGGTCCGGAGCACGCCGTCCGCGCGCAGCGGCGGCCGGTCGCCCCAGACGCGGTCGATGAGCCGTTCGGTGGGCACGGGCCGGTTGAGGTCGACCAGCAGCGCCGCGAGCACGCACCGCTGGCGGGTGTGCCCCGGGTCCAGCCGGACGCCGTCGACCACCGCCTCCACCGCGCCGAAGACCCGGAACTCCACCCGTCCCCTTCTACCGGGTCGCGAAGCTCGGGTCCAACACGATTGAGGCACCCGTGGGGCGGGTGGTGGTCCGCCCCACGGGTCGTCGCGTCAGAACACGTAGCACTCGGTGGCCGAGTGGGCCGCGAAGCCCGCCGCCCGCACGTCCGACGCCGCGAGCGAGCCCGCGAACCGGCGGTCGACCTCGGCCCGCTCCGCCGCGTTGGGCAGGTCGTTCTTGCACGACACCGGGGCGCTGGAGCCCGACATCAGGTCGGCGCACAGGCCCGTGCGCCGGTCCGGCAGACCCAGGATGTGGCCGATCTCGTGGGTCGAGATGCGCGGCCGGTAGTAGCCCTGCTGGACGGCCTGGCGGCCCATGTAGACGGTGCCGTTGCCCAGCGACGTCACGTAGGCGCGCGGCCAGCCGTTGTCGGCGTAGATCCGGATGTTGGTCGGCGTGCCCGCCGACCTCTTGACGAGCCGGACGTTGACCACGGAGGCGTTCCAGTTCGCCGCCGCCTTGTCCCAGTCCGCCGCGAACTCCTGGGCCTGGCTGGTGTCGTAGTACAGGGTGCGCACCAGCGCCTGGGGCTGCGCGGCCTCCGCCGACGCGCTGGGAGCGGCGACCGCGACGAGCGGCAGCAGCATCCCCAGCGCGACCGCGGCGGCGCGTGCGACCTTTCGCACGAGCATGGTGATCTCCTTGTGTGCAGGGAAAATCGGGAGCCGGTGACAGGGAGGCTCCCGATACCCGAATCAACCAGCCGTGACGCGCCGCCACCAGACCCGTACGTAGGGTTGTGTGGACCTTTGACCGGAAGGGCTGCGCCGTTCGGACGAGTCAGCCCCGGAACTTGTCCAGGACCCGGCGCTCGCGCTTGGTCGGCCGGCCCGCGCCGCGGTCCCGGCGGGCGACGGGCAGCTCCGGCGGCGGCGGGGGAGTGCGGTCGATGTAGCAGGCGGCGGCGTCGGCCGCGCCGACCCGTTTCTGGATGACCCGCACCACCTCGACCACCTTGGTGGTGTCGCCGACGCGGGCGCGCACCACGTCACCCGGGACGACGATGGTGGCGGGCTTGGCGGGCCGGTCGTTGATCCGCACGTGCCCGCCCCGGCACGCCGCCGCCGCGTCCGGGCGCGTCTTGGTCAGCCTGACCGCCCACAGCCAGCGGTCGATGCGGGTCGACTCCACATGTTCACCCTACGGTGATGACGACCTTCGCTCGCGCGTGCTCGTCCTCGACGTACCGGATCGCGTCCGGGACCTCGGCCAGCGGGTAGGCGCGGTCCACCACCGGCGCGACCGTGCCCGCGTCGACCAGGGCCTTGAGCGCGGTGAGGTCGGCCAGGTCGTCGAGCACCCGGATGCGCGGCCTGGTGAACGCGGCGACCGCCTGCGCCTTGATCAGCAGGGCCATCGGCCCGAACACGCTGCCCCGGTGGACACGCCGCCGCCGGACAGCACCAGCGACCCGGTCGGGGTGACCGCCCGCCGCAGCTCGGCCAGCGACCGGTTGCCCACCAGGTCCAGGACCAGGTCGTGCTGCTCGCGGGTGAAGTCCTCGCGGGTGTAGTCCACGACCCGGTCCGCGCCCAGCGACCGGGCCAGGTCGGCGTTGCGCGGGCTGCACACGGCGGTCGTGGCCGCGCCCAGCGCCTTCGCGATCTGCACGGCGAACGTGCCGACCCCGCCGGACGCACCGTTGACCAGCACCCGGGTGCCCGGGGTGACGCCGTCGAGCGCGGCCAGCGCCGTGCGGCCGGCCAGGGGCAGCGCCGCCGCCTGCACGAAGGTCAGCCCGGCGGGCTTGGCCTCGACCCCGTCCTGCGGCACCCGCGCGTACTCGGCGAACGCGCCCTGCTCGTCGCCGAGGTCGCCGAACACCTCGTCCCCGACCTTCCACCTGGTCACGCCCGCGCCCACGGCGGTCACCGTGCCCGCGAAATCGCGTCCGCGCACCGCCTTGCGCGGCCCGGATCTGCCGAACACGCCGGGGCTGAGCACGCGCGCCACGTACGGGTCGCCGCGCATGACGTGCCAGTCGTAGGCGTTGACCGCCGCCGCGTGCACCTTCACCAGGATCTCGCCGTCGCCCGCCGCCGGCCGGGGCACCTCCGCGAGGCTGAGCACGTCCGGTGCGCCGTACCTGTCCTGCACGATCGCCTTCATCGGGTCCCTCCGCTTCCGTCGCAGGTCACGCTAGGGGCGCGGGAGGGCGATCGGTATCGGGAAGCGCCCCTAGGTGGGTTCAGGGGCGGCCCCAGATGTCGGTGGGCGGCGGGCCGGTCAGGCGGGCGACGTCGAGGGTGTGCAGGGGTTTGGTGCGTTTGCGGAGCCTGGCCAGGATCGAGCGTTGGCGTTGGGCCAGTCCCGTGATGATGGTGCTGGGCGCGGTGTCGGGGTTGGGGGTGTTGCGGTACCAGTTGCCGAGGACCTCCAGGGAGAAGTCGACGACGTGGGAGCCGCCGGTGCCCAGGACCAGGTCGCCCTCCGTGCGGAACTGGCCCGAGTGGAACGTCAGGTTCCTGGCCGTGTAGAGGGCGTCCAGGAAGGTCGCCATGCGTTTCTGGGCGTCCTGGAGCCAGGCGGTGCAGGCCGCCGGGGTGGACAGGCGGTGGGACCAGTCGCTCACCTGCTGCGCGGCCAACGGGGAGGTGTGGGCCAGGACCTTGGCCAGGGCCTCGCGGGCGGTCGACAGGGAGGGCGGGTCGGTGTCCCTCGGGGGCAGCAGGAGGTCCACCCAGGTGTTGAGGTCGTGCAGGCGGGTGAAGCCGTCGCACTTGGCGTAGTCGTTGACCACGGCCAGGTTGTCGATCAGGGTCTCGGCGAAGCGTTGGTGTGCTTGTGCCGCAACGAGTTCGGTGCGCTCCTGGCAGGCGCGGGCGTGCAGCGGGGCGTAGTCGGGGTGGTCGGTGGGACACGCTTCCAGTGCGCGGTCGAGGGCGTTGCTGCGTTGCTCCAGGACTTCCACGCGAGACCGGGCGGCGCGGACCGTGGCGGTGGCCGACTGGTGGAGTTGCTGGTGCGCCTCCACCACCTGTTGGCGCAACGCTTGTAAGGCCAGCGCTGCGGCCAGGTCGCCTCGGTTCTCCAGACCGCACGCCTCCAGCGCGGCCCACGCCAGGGCGGCGGCGGGGAGCGGGGCTTCCGTCACCCGGGCGACGTGCGCCATGCGGAGGCCGTTGCGCAACGTCTTGGGCCAGCCCGGCACGAGCGGGTCGGCGCGTTTCACGGTGGTGCGGCGGGGCGGCAGGTGGCGGACCTGTCTGTCCACACCGGACACCAGGACGTCGTCGGCCAGGGACAGGGTGACCAGGCGGTGCCCGGCCATGTACTGGTCCAGCAACTCCGACATCGTCCGCCGCGCGGCCCGGCCGGCGCTGGGCGCGTCCACGGCCTCGACCTGGCACGACGCCAGGCACGCGGCGCCGTGCGTGGGGACGCCGGCGGCGAAGGCGCGCAACCGGTTGGGGGAACCGAACCCCAGCCGTCCGGGCTCGGTCAGCGCGGCCGACGTGGCGGTCGGGTCCAGCTCCGACAGGTGGGACAGGGCCGTGGCGCCGTGCACCACGACGGCCACCCGGTAGGGCCTCGGCGGTGGCAGCAGGAGGTCCAGGACTGCTCGGGCGTCCAGCCGGTCGGCCCGGTCGGCCAACTCGCGGCACAGCGTGTCGTGGTCGCGGTCGGTCGCGGCGACCAGGCACGCCAGTTCGTCGGACAGCAGGTCCAGGCCCGCGACGGTGTTGAAGGACTCCGGGCCGTCCCACACCGCCGTGAAGGTCGACTCCAGGAACCGCCGCACGCCCGGCAGGAGGCCGCCGACGGCGGCAGCGGCCTCGCGGGCCAGTTCCCGCCGCCGGCCCATCGGGATCTTGACCTGGTCGTCCAGCGCGGCGATCACCGCGTCGAGCACGCCCCGCACCTCCAGCAGCACGGGCTCGGGACCCCACTGGACGATCCCGCGCTCCACCGCCGCCCGCGTCCCCTCGCACAGCGACCGCAGCAGCGACACCCGGGGCTGCGCGGTGTCGGCGAAGTTCTCCAGCACGGCCCGCGTCCGGGGCAGCTCGGAGGCCATCCCGGCCAGCGCGGACACGTGCCTGCTGAACAGCGACGTCCCGCTCACCGCCCGCAGCACCCGCTGCACCACGTACGTGCGGGTCCACGTGACGCCGGCGCGGCGGAACGCGGCGAGGAGGCGGTGGTCGAAGCCGCTGTAGGCCATGAAAACCAACCTAGCTGTGCCGGTAGCCGCCGAACGGGTCGGGGAGCGCGGCCAGGTGCTGCTCGAATGTCATGCGGCCCCCGTCGCCACCGAGGTGGGCGCCCGCCCGGTAGGCCCGGAACGCCCCGCCGGGCAGGGAGATCGGCACCACCCGCCGCCGCCGTCCGGTCGCCGCCAGGAACGACCGCGCCAGGTCGGGGACGTCCCGCACCTCCGGCCCGCCGAAGTCCGGCGCCCGGCCCACGGGCTCGCCAGTGGCCAGCTCGGCCAGCCGCCCGGCGACTTCCGCGACCTCGACCGGCTGGATCGGCGTGTTGGGGGCGAAGAGCAAGGGCAGGCTCGACAGCCGCGCGAACCCGACCCGCAGCAGGTCGTGGAACTGGGTCGCGCGCAGCACCGTCCACGGCAGCCCGGACCCGGTGACGACCTCCTCGGCCGCGAGCTTCCCCCGGTAGTAGGACAGCGGGACGCGGTCCACGCCGACGATCGACACGTACACCACGTGCGCGCCCCGCACGGCGTCCACCAGGTTCCGGGTCATGGTCACCTCGGCGGCCCGGCGCATCTCGGTCGCGCAGTGCACCACCGCGTCCACACCCGCGACCGCCTCGGCGAGCCCGCGCCCCGTCTTGAGGTCCGCCGAGACCAGCCCGGGACCCGACCGGCGGCTCACCACCCGCACGTCGTGCCCGGTCAGCCGCTCGACGACCAGCCTCCCGAGCACCCCTCGACCACCCGTCACCGCGATCCGCACCACCGGCTCCTCTCCGTCGACTCCCCTCAGGAACCGGACAGGCCGCCGGAATGTGACACCCGGCCCGCGAGGAAGGCCAGTTTCCCGGGGTTCGCGACGATCCGCACCGCCGTGACCCGCCCGCCGGCGAACTCGGGCGCCAGGACGGCCACCAGCAGGTCGCCCGCCGACGCGAGCACCGCGGGCGCGCCGTTGACCTCGGCGATCCGCAGGGCCAGGTCCGCGCCGAACCGACTCAGGCCGCCCACCAGGTACCGCAGGACGCGGTCGCGCCCCACCACGGGCCGCAGCGCCGCCGACACCCGGCCGCCACCGTCCGACCACGCGGTGACGTCTTCGGCGAGCAGCCGTTCCAGGCTCGCCAGGTCGCCGTCGCAGGCCGCGGCCAGGAACCGCTCAACCAGGCGTGTGCCCGCCGCCGGGTCGTGGGGGAACCGGGGTGCAGCCGCCAGGTGTTGCCGGGCGCGCCGGAGCAGCTGGCGGCAGTTGGCCTCGGACAGGCCGATGACGTCGGCGATCTCGCGGTGGCCGTAGCCGAAGGCGTCGTGCAGCACGACCACCGCGCGCTCGGCCGGCGTCAGGCGTTCCATCAGCACGAGCACGGCGAAGGACACGGATTCGCGCTGTTCGACGGTGTCCAGCGGACCCAGGTCGGCGGTGGGGACGGGTTCGGGCAGCCACGGGCCCACGTACCGCTCGCGGCGGACCCGAGCCGAGGTGAGGTGGTTGAGGCACAGGTTGGTCACCACGCGGGTCAACCAGGCCGACGGGTCGCGTACCCCGTCGGTGCGGTTCCAGCGCAGGTAGGCGTCCTGGAGGACGTCCTCCGCCTCGTGTGCCGACCCGAGCAGCCGGTAGGCCAGTCCGAACAGGCGCGGCCGGTGCTCCTCGAAGTCGGGCGTCACGAGCGCCACGCGCGCTGGCGTGCGGTGAGTTCGGTGTACATGCGCTTGAAGTCCGCGTACTCCCGCGCGCCGAACGCCTCGGCGTGCCGGGCGTCGATGGCCGCCATGATCTCGTCGGCCTTGGTCATGTGGTCGATCCCCCTGTCGGTCGGCACCACCAGTTTCGCGCGCCGGTCGGTCGGGTCGGGCCGGCGCTCGACGTAGCCGAGGGCTTCCAGCTCGTCCAGCAGCTTGCCGATGACCTGCTTGTGCTGCCCGGAGTGGCGGGCGAGGTCGGTGGCGCGGGTGCCCTCGGGGTCCAGGTAGGCCATCACCGCGCCGAGCTGGGGGCGCAGGTCGGGGTGGCCGCGTTCGGCCAGCGTGGTGAACAGCTCCTCCTGCACGGCGAACATCAGCCGGCTGGTGAGCACGCCCAGGTCGGGGTCGGTCTGCTTCCGCTCGCTGCGGCGCAAGGGGCCTCCAGTGGTCAGTCCAGGTGATAGTCACCATATTTGACTATCCCTACAGGTGACTATACCGTGTGCTCGTCAGTGATCACCGGAAACCCTATGGGGGACGCAGTGAACAGCCAGGTCAAGCTCGCGATCGTGTACTACTCCGCCACCGGCAGCGTCGCGACGATCGCGCAGGAGATGGCCGAGGCCGCCGAGAAGCTGGGCGCGGAGGTGCGGCTGCGCAAGGTGGCCGAACTGGCCCCGCGCGCGGTAGTCGAGGCGAAACCGGAGTGGAAAGCCAACGTGGAGGCGACCGCGGACACCCCGGAGGCCACCGCGGACGACCTCGTGTGGGCGGACGCGGTGATCATGGGTTCGCCCACCCGGTTCGGCAACGTCGCCGCGCAGCTCAAGCAGTTCCTCGACACGCTGGGCGGCGTGTGGCAGCAGGGGCTGCTGGCGGACAAGGTGTACAGTGGGTTCACCTCCACCGGCACGCTGCACGGCGGCCAGGAGTCGACGCTGCTCGCGCTGACCCACACGTTCCACCACTTCGGCGGCATCGTCGTGGCGCCCGGCTACACCCACCCGCACAAGTTCGTGGACGGCAACCCCTACGGCACCGCCCACCACGACGGCGGCGGCACGCTGGCGGTCGACGAGACCACCCGCGAGGCGGCCCGCGTGCAGGCCGAGCGCGTCG
Source organism: Actinosynnema sp. CA-248983 (assembly GCA_050954585.1). Taxonomy (GTDB): domain Bacteria; phylum Actinomycetota; class Actinomycetes; order Mycobacteriales; family Pseudonocardiaceae; genus Actinosynnema. Next base: position 2,535,228 of record CP191863.1, read on the forward strand.
TGAGGTTCGCTCGGGCGATCAGCGCCGCCGCTGCGTGAGCCCGTCGAGCGCCCGACCGGCTGTGCACGACCCAGGCTGGGGGTCCGCCGGCAGGAAGATCCGCGCGCGACCCCCGGCCGCTTGTCGTACCCCCGTGGGACAATGGAGACGGGGGCCGGAGGCCGCCGGCCCCACTCAACCGGAGGCTTTACCCGACCGGAGGCCTCACTCAACCGGAGGCCTCACTCAACCGGAGGCCTCACTCAACCGGAGGCCTCACCCGACCGCCAACGCCCGGCGGTCCACCTTCCCGTTCGGCGTGCGGGGCAGAGCGGGCACCAGCCGCACGGCGTCCACGATCATGTGCCGCGGCAGGCGACTCGCGCAGTGCCGCTTGGCCTCCAGCAGCCCGAAATCACCGATGGCGACCACATGCGCGACCAGCCGGGCGTCCAACCCCGTCCTCCACACGGTCACCGCCACCTCGCTCACCGCCGGGTGGCTCTGCAACGCCGCCTCGACGTCCCCCACCTCCACCCGGTTCCCGCGCACCTTCACCATCCCGTCGCGCCGACCCAGGTAGACGTAATCACCCTCCGGTGACAGCACCACCCGGTCCCCGGTGGCGTACGGACCGGTGTGCGGCGCACCCCCGTGGTACCCGAGCATGACGGTGGGCCCGGACACCACCAGCTCACCCTCCTCACCCACCCCCGCCACCAAACCGTCGTCCCGCACGGCCCACACGGTGTCCCCGGAGCACGCCCGACCGATCGGCGCGGGCCGCGTCCACGAGTCCGGAACCTCCCCCACCTCGTAGTACGTGCACACGTTGGTCTCCGTCGGCCCGTACAGGTTGAGCAACCGCGCATCCGGCAGGTGAGCCCGCAACGCCCGCAAGTGGTCGACCGGATACGGCTCCCCGGCGAACAAGACCGCACGCAACCAAGGCAACTCAACCTCCAGCAACCCGTTGCGCGCCATCAGGATCAACACGGACGGCACCGAGTACCACACCGTGATCCGCTGTGACACCAGCATGTCGACCAACCGCCCAGGCGCATAAGCCGCCTCCTGCGGCACCAGCACCACCGAAGCGCCCACCAGGAAAGGCACGTACAGGTCCAGCACGGAAAGATCGAAGTGGAACGGCGCGTGGTTGGCGAACCGGTCCGCCGGCCGAGCCTCCAGAGCACCCGCCGCCCACTCCACGAACGCCAAAGCGTTGCGATGAGAGATCCGAACACCCTTGGGCACGCCGGTCGACCCGGACGTGTAAAGGATGTAGGCCAAGTCGTCCAGCGCCACCGACACCGCAGGCAGCGGCTCCACCAAACCCCCGCCCAACTCCACGCACACCGCCCCCGGCACGGCATCCACGTTCTCCGGAGTCGTCACCACCACCGCCGGCGCGCAATCAGCGATCACCTGCCGCGCCCGGTGCACAGGACTCAACGGGTCGATCGGCACGTAGGCAGCCCCCAACCGCAACACGGCCTGCATCGCCACGACTGCCGTCAACGACTTCGGCAACCACAACGCGACCCGATCACCCACCCCGACATCCAAAGAGGACAAGAGCCGCCCAACCCGGTCCGCCTCCCGGTCCAACTCCGCATACGTCAAAGCCCCCTCGGCAGACCGCACCGCCACCGCGGACCCGTCACGACGAGCGCTCGACCGCACCAGATCGGGCAGGATCACAACCCCAGCTCCTTGGCCATCTGTTCGAGCTGCATCTCCGAAGTCCCGGAGAACGTGGTGGCGGCCACCGCGTCCAGCAAGTCCGCCGACACCCGCGCGTCACGCGCCCCCACCCCGCCCAGCACCCGCATCGTGAACAGCGCCGTGTCCACCGCCACCTCGCTGACCGCGAGCTTCGCCGAAGCCACGTCCCACGCCGCCCGCTCACCCCGGTCCAACCGCCAACACGCCCGCCACAGCAGCAACCGGGCCGCCTCCCACCGCGACCGCAGCCGCGCCACCGCGTGCGACACCGCCTGGTTCGCGCCGATCGGCCGCCCGAACTGCCGCCGCGTCCGGGCGTGCTCGACGCACCGGTCCAGCAACCGCCCCGCCTGCCCGAGGTACGCGGCGAACAGGCACGTGCGCTCCCACCGCATCGACGACTGGAAGATCGCCGCACCCTGCCCCGGCACGCCGAGCACGTGGCCCAACGGCACCCGGCACCCCGCGAACCGCACCTCCCCGGCCTGGCACGAGGCCAGCACGCCTTTGCGGAACGGCTCGACGACCAGCCCCGGCGTGCCGCGCTCGACCACGAACGCGGTCACGCCCAGGTGCCCGAACTCCGGCTCCGTCGACGCGTACACCACGAAGACGTCGGCCACCGGACCGTTGCTGACGAACGACTTCACCCCGTCGAGCACGTAGTGGTCCCCGTCGAGCCGCGCCGTCGTCCGCAGCGCCGTCACATCCGACCCCGCGACGTCCTCGGTGATGGCGTTCGCCCCGACCCACTCGCCCGACGCGAGCAACGGCAGCACCCGTTCGCGCACCCGCGCGGAGCCGTGCTCGGCGATCGGCATCGCGCACGCGAACAGGTGCGCCAACGCCGAGAACACCAACCCCATGTCGGCGCACCCCGTCCCGAACGCCTCGGCGACCCGGGCCGTGTCCAGGAACCCCCGCCCCGATCCGCCGTGCGCCACCGGAACGCTCAACCCGAGCAATCCCAAGCGCCCGCACGACTCCCAGCCGTCGCCCGGGGTCCAGGTGTGTGCCAGGACCCGCTCGAAGCAATCGTCGGGCTGCCATCCGAAGTCCACGCGACGGGAGCATAATCAGCCGCACTCCCTTTGTCCTCAACAGGAATGACGGCCGACACCCTGGCCGATAGGAGGGCACGCGCCCCGCATTCCGAGGGAAGACAGCGGTTTTCCACGCTCCGTAGCATCGAGCGGCCGGTGATGCGCCACGAACGGAGATGTGGATGGAGCGCGAAGAAGTCCTCGAAGAGCTGACGGGGTTCATCCGGGACAAGGTGCTCGACCCCTCGGCCGGGGTGGAGATCGGCCCGGACACGCCGCTGCTGGAGTGGGGCATCCTCAACAGCCTGTCCACGACCGCCTTGGTGGTGTTCATCCAGGAGCGTTTCGGCGTGGAGGTGCCCGCCGAGCGCATGGTGGGGCGAAACTTCCGCGACCTGAACGGCATCACCGCGCTCGTGCTGGACCTCGACCGCGCCGAGCTGGGGGAGACCCGTGGCAGACGTTGACTTCGACATCGGCATCGTCGGCGGCGGACCCGCCGGCTCGACGATCGCCTCCTACCTGGCCCGCGCGGGCCTCAAGTGCGTGGTGCTGGAGGGGGAGCTGTTCCCCCGGCCGCACGTGGGCGAGTCGCTGATCCCGGCCACCACGCCGGTCCTCGCCGACATCGGCGCACTGGACAAAGTGGACAAAGGCGGGTTCCCGCGCAAGTACGGCGCCGCCTGGACCTCCGCCACCCGCAGCGACATCTCGCCGCTGGGCTTCCAGCTCTCGCACGGCTTCAAGGCCGCCGAGGTGGAGTTCCGCGAGCGCGACCAGAAGGGCGTCCAGCAGGACTACACCTACCACGTCGACCGCGGCCAGTACGACCTGCTGCTGTTGCAGCACGCCGAGTCGCAGGGCGCCAAGGTGTACGAGGGCGTGCGCGTGCAGCGGGTTGAGCTGGACGACGACGTCAAGCGGATCGTGTTCACGATGGGCCGCCGCGAGGTCGGCGTGCGGGTGCGGATGGTGGTCGACGCCAGCGGGCGCGGCACCCTCCTCGGCCGCCAGCTCAAGCTCAAGGTGCCCGACCCGGTGTTCAACCAGTACGCCATCCACACCTGGTACGACGGCCTGGACCGGACGGCCCTGGCGGTGGACGGCAAGCAGGCGGACTTCATCTTCATCCACTTCCTGCCGATAACCGACACATGGGTCTGGCAGATCCCGATCACCGACACGATCACCAGCGTCGGCGTGGTCACCCAGAAGAAGCACTTCACCGCCGCGAAGCAGCAGTGGGGCGAGTTCTTCGACCAGTCCATGCGCACCCGGCCCGAACTCGCCGAGGCGTTGCGCGACAGCGAGCGGGTGCGGCCGTTCAAGCCCGAGGGCGACTACAGCTACGCCATGCGCCAGATCTGCGGCGACGGCTGGCTGATGGTCGGGGACGCGGCCCGGTTCGTGGACCCGATCTTCTCCAGCGGGGTCAGCGTGGCCATGAACAGCGCGCGCCTGGCCTCCTACGACATCGTCGCCGCCGCCGAGAAGGGCGACTTCGCCAAGGCCTCCTTCCAGACCTTCGAGGGCAAGCTGCGCCGCGCGGTGGGCAACTGGTACGAGTTCATCTCCATCTACTACCGGCTCAACATCCTGTTCACCGCGTTCGTCGCCGACCCGCGCTACCGCATCGACGTGCTGCGCATGCTCCAGGGCGACGTCTACGAGGGCGGCGAGCCGGTCGCGCTGACCCGGATGCGGGAGATCACCCGCGAGGTCGAGGAGAACCCCGACCACCTGTGGCACCCGCACCTGGGCACCCTGCGCGCGCCCAGCCAGGCACCGATGTTCTGACGAAGGGGACGCCGTGAAGAAGTTCGTCCTGTCCGAGAACGACACCCCGACCCGGTGGTACAACATCGTGCCCGACCTGCCCCGGCCGCTGATGCCGCCGCTGCACCCGGTCACGCACGAGCCGGTCACGCCCGCCGACCTGGAACCCCTGCTGCCCCGGGCGGTCATCGAGCAGGAGATGAGCGCCGAGCGGTGGATCGACATCCCCGAGCAGGTGCAGGAGCTGTACCGGATCTGGCGGCCGTCCCCGCTGTACCGGGCGGACCGGCTGGAGAAGGCGCTGGACACGCCCGCCCGGATCTACTTCAAGTACGAGGCCGTGTCGCCGGCCGGGTCCCACAAGCCGAACACCGCCGTGCCGCAGGTGTACTACAACTCCGTCGAGGGCGTGAAGCGGGTGACGACGGAGACCGGGGCCGGGCAGTGGGGTTCCGCGCTGTCGTTCGCGGGCAGCCTGTTCGGCATCGACGTGACCGTGTACATGGTCAAGGCGTCCTTCCAGCAGAAACCGCACCGCCACTCGCTGATGGAGACGTGGGGCGCGGAGGTGTTCCCGTCGCCGAGCACCCGCACCCAGGCCGGCCGCAAGATCCTGGCCGACGAGCCGGACTCGCCGGGCAGCCTCGGCATCGCCATCAGCGAGGCGGTGGAGGACGCGCTGGCCCACGATGACACCAAGTTCGCGCTCGGGTCGGCGATGAACCACGTGGTCCTGCACCAGACGATCATCGGCCTGGAGGCGAAGAAGCAGTTCGAGCTGGCCGGGGACTACCCGGACGTGGTCATCGGCTGCGTCGGCGGCGGCTCCAACTACTCCGGGCTCGCGTTCCCGTTCATGGCCGACAAGCTGGCCGGTCACCGCGACACGCGGTTCATCGCGGCGGAACCGGCCGCGTGCCCGACGCTGACCCGGGGCAGGCTGACCTACGACTACCCGGACGTGGCGGGCCTGGGACCGTTGCTGCACATGCGGACCGTGGGGCACGGGTTCATCCCCGCGCCGATCCACGCGGGCGGTCTGCGCTTCCACGGCGACGCGCCCACGTTGTGCCTGCTGCACGACGACGGCTATGTGGAGGCCCGCGCGTACAACCAGAACGAGGTGTTCACCGAGGCGGTGCGGTTCGCCCGCAGCGAGGGGTTCGTGATGGCGCCCGAGTCCTCGCACGCCCTGCGCGGCGCGGTCGCGGAGGCGTTGGCCGCCAAGGAGGCCGGGGAGGCGCGCACGATCCTGTTCGGCTTCTCCGGGCACGGCCACTTCGACATGGGCGCCTACGACGCGTTCCTGGCCGGGAAGCTGGAGGACTACGAGCTGCCGCAGGAGGAGATCGACGCGGCGCTGGCCGACCTGCCGGTCGTGCGGGCGACATGACCTGGGTCGACGTGCACCACCACGCCTACCACGGCGCGTTGGCCGATGCGCTGGCGCGCCGGGGCGTGACCCACATGGCGCCGGGCGTGCCGGTGCCGCGCTGGCGGGTCGAGGACTCGTTGGCGGTCATGGACAACTGCGGCCTCGACGCGGCGATCCTGTCCGTGCTCATGCCGGACCAGGCGCTGCGGCTGCCCGACGGTCCCGAGCTGGTGCGCACGACCAACGAGTGGACCGCCGAGCTGGTCCGGGCGCACCCCGACCGGTTCGGCCTGCTCGCCACCTTGCCGCTGCCCGGCCTCGATGCGTCCCTCGTCGAGGTCGGGCACGCCTTCGACGCCCTGGGCGCGGACGGCGTCGTGCTGCCCGCGAGCCTCGCGGACGGCGCGCTGCTGGGTGATCCGCCGCAGGAGCCGCTGTTCGCCGAGCTGGACCGGCGGGCGGCCGTGGTGCTGGTCCACCCGAACCCCGGCTACCGGTGCTCGTGCACGGGCGCGCCGGACTTCCCGGCCGTCGTCCCGCCGCCGCTGGTGGACTTCGTCATGGACACCACCCGGGCGGTGGCGAACCTGCTGTTCCGGGGCGTGTTCCGGCGCTACCCAGGGGTCCGGTTCGTGCTGGCGCACGGCGGCGGCACGATCCCGTTCCTCGCCGGCCGCCTCGAACTGGCCGAGACGTGGGTCCTGCCGGACCGCGACGGCTCGGTACGTGACGAGCTGGCCGGGCTGTACTACGAGACCGCACAAGCGTTTTCGCCCGAGGCGCTGTCCTGTGTGGACGGTGTCGCGCCACCCGGGCACGTCCTGTTCGGCACGGACTTCCCGTTCATGGCCGAACCGGTCGTCGCCGCGACCCGCCGGGACGTGGCCGCCCACCGCGCGGACGTCGGCGGCGCGGCCCTGGACCTGTTCCCCCGGCTGCGGGTCGCCGCGAGGAGGTAGCGTGCGTTATTTCGAGGATTTCCGGGTCGGTGAAGTGCACGAATTGGGCCGGCGCGCGCTGACCGAGGCGGAGATCCGCGCATTCGCCCGGGTGTACGACCCGCAACCGCGGCACATCGGCGGATCGGGTGAACCGCCGATCGCCAGCGGGTGGCAGGTCGCGGCGGCGTTCATGCGCCTGTACGTGGATTCGGTAGTCCGCAGTGCGGCGGCCGACGTGTCGCCTGGAATAGCCGAACTGCACTGGCTGCGCCCGGTCCGGCCGGGAGACGTGCTGGTCGGGCGGGCCACCGTGCTGGGCACGGCCCCGTCGCTGACCCGGCCGGACTGCGGCGTGGTGCGCCAGCGCGGCGAACTCCTGGACGAATCCGGGCGACCTGTCATGACTTTCGTGTTCTACGGGTTGATGCGCAAGCGGAATTCCGCCCCGGCCGCGGTCACCGTGCCCGATTCCGATACGCTGCGCGGCCATGAGTAGTCCCGTGGAAATCCTGAAGGACGCCGGCGTTTCCTTTTCCACGTTCACGCACGCGCCGATCCGCACCTACGAGGACATCGAGCGCGAACTGGACCTGCCCGCCGAACGGCTGCTCAAGACCCTGGCGTTCCGCGCCGAGGACGGCCGGTTCGTGCTGGTGTCGCTGCCGATGCTGCTGCCCGTGGGCTACGGCAAGGTGGCCAAGGCCGCGGGCGTGTCCCGGTCGAAGCTGCGCCGCGCCGGTGACGACGACCTGCGCGAGCTGGGCATGGCGCCCGGCGGGATCAGCCCGGTGACCCGCGTGGAGCCCCGCACGGTCGTCTTCCACACGACCGTGCCGGACATGGGCACGGTGTACTGCGGCAGCGGCCGGGACGACGAGACCGTCCAGGTGGAAGCGGCCGATCTCGTCGCCCTGGTGCAACCGCTGCTCGCCGAGGTCGGTTGAGCACCGTCAGTTGACCGGCTCCCGCACGGGCTGCGGCTTGCGCAGGTAGAACAGCTTGAGCAGCGGTCCGGTCATCATCGTGGTCACCACGGCCATCAGCACGAGCTGCGAGTAGAGGTCCTGGCCGAGCAGGCCCAGTTCCAGGCCGATGCCCAGCATCACCAGCTCGGTCAGGCCGCGCGTGTTCATCAGCGTGCCCAGCGCGACCGACTGCCGCCACCCGACCTTCGCCAGCCGCGCGCCCAGCACCGCGCCGGTGAACTTGCCGCCCACCGCCACGAGCATGATCAGCGCGAACCCGAGCCAGCCCACGGCGAGCCCGGACAGGTCCACCTGCAACCCGGCGACCACGAAGTACACCGGCAGCAGCAACACCTTGCCGACCTGCTCGACCGGCGCCGTCACGCCCGCCCGCAACTCCGGGTCGCGCGGCATGACCAGCCCGAACAGGAACGCGCCGAAGATGAAGTGCAGCCCCATCCACTCGGCCAGCGCGCTCCACACCAGCAGCCCGACCAGCACGGCGGCGAACAGGTCCCGCCGGCTGCTCAGCTTCGCCAGCACCGGCCGCACGACCAGGAAGCTCACCGCCACCAGCGGGACGGCCAGCAGCAGCCGCCACTGGTCCGGCGAGCCCGCGCCGAGCGTCGCGATGGCGATCGCGAGCATCGCCCACGCCACCAGGTCGCCCAGGGCGGCGCTGCCCAGCGCGAGCGCGCCCAGGCGGGTGCCGCCGAGCCGGAAGTCCGCGATGATCCGCGCCAGCACGGGGAACGCGGTGACCGCCATGGCCGTGCCCAGGTAGAGCACGAACCCGGTGCGGTCGTCCGCCATGGTCAGCGCCAGCAGGACGCCCAGCGCGAACGGCACCAGCATGGACCCGGCGGCCACCGACGCCACCGCCCGGCCCCGGCCGCGCAGCAGCTCCCGGTCGAACTCCAGGCCCACCAGGAACATGAAGAACACCAGGCCGACGTTGGCCAGCGAGCCGAGCATGGGCCGGATGTCCACCGGGAACACCGCGTCCGCGATCGCGCCGCCGAACAGCGTCGGCCCGACCAGGACACCCGCGACGATCTCGCCCACCACGGCGGGTTGCGCGAGCTTCCGCGCGAGCGCCCCCATGAGCCGCGCCAGCGTCACGATCAGGGCCAGGGCGATCAGGAGCTGTACCACCTGGTGCGAGGTCATCGGGCGTCGACCCCCACCCGCGCCGGGCGCAGCCCGACCACCAGCCCCACCAGCACCAGGCACACCCCGAGCAGGTCCGCGAGCCCCGGCTGCCCGGTGCCCAGCACCACCCCGGACACGATCGCGCCGATCGGCAGGAAACCGGAGAACAGCCCTGCCTTATCCGCCCCGAGCTTGGGCAGGGACGCGTACCAGCACAGGAACGCGAACACCGTCACCACGACCGCCAGGTACGCCAACGCCAGTCCTTCCGCCACGGTCGGCACCCGGACCATGTCCGCCCCGTCCACCACGAGCCCGACCACCACCAACTGCGGCACCGCCAACGCCGCCGAGTACGCCGACACCCGGATCGCGCCCAGCCGCCCCAGGACCGGCAGCGCCAGCAGGGAGAACCCGGCCTCGCACGCCAGCGCGCCGAACGCCAGCAGCAACCCCAGCGGCGACCCGCCGCCGAACCCGGACGTCACCGCCACCCCGGCCACCACGACCACCGCCGCCACCAGGACGCGCGGCGCGGGTTTGCGCCGCTCCATGGCCGGACCCACCAGCGCCAGCACGATCGGCACCGCGGCCACGACCGTGCCCACGGTGGCCGGGTCGGCGAACCGGGTGCTCTCCACGATGAGCACGTTGAACGCGGTCAACCCGGTGAGCGCCAACAGGAACAGGAACACCGCCTCCCGCCGGGCCAGCCGCACCGGCCCCTTGCCGAACGCCTGCGCCACGACCAGCAGCAGCACCGCGCCGACCAGGTAGCGCACGGCCTGGCCGCCGTAGACGGGGTAGTCGTGCAGCGCCGGCGACACCCCGGTCAGCGTGCCGACGCAGAACATCGCGGTCGCGGCCCCCAGTGCGCCCCGTAGACCACCACGGGGCAGGCCGTCAGCGGGTCGCACCGCTAGGGCCTCCGTGCCTGCGTCGGCAGCTCGCCGACGCTGATCAGGCCCGTCTCGTAGGCGTAGGCGACCGCGCTGGCCCGGTTGGGCAGCCGCAGCTTGCGCAGCAGGTTCTGCACGTGGAACTTGACCGTGCTCTCGGTCAGCGACAGCTTGCGCGCCATCTCGGAGTTGGTCTGGCCGCTGACCAGCAGCCGCAGCACGTCGGTCTCCCGGCGGGTGATGTGCTCGGGCCCGCGCGCCTCGACCGGGTCGGCCGGCTGCGGGCGGGCGAAGAACGCGTAGCCGGCGGCGAGCATCCGCACGGCGCTGAGGAACTCGTCGGGTCCGGCGGCGGGTGGCAGCACGCCCACCCGCGGCGCGGTGGGCAGCACGGCCCGGTCGTCGACCACGAGGACCGCGATCCGGTCCGACGGTCGGCTGTCCAGGAACCGCCGTGCCGCGACGGGCGGGCGTGGCACGTCCGCCAGTGCGCCGATCACCACGACGTCCAGCGCCTCGGCGGCGTGCCGGACGAGTGCGTCGTAGGTGTCGACCTGGTGCACCACCTCGATGCCGGCGGCGTCGTCGAGTATTTTCCGCATGCCGATCCGGAAAAGTGCCCGGTGCTCCGCGATGACTAATCGCGTGGTCCTAGCCAGGAATGCGTTTTTCACTGCGTCAGGCCCCCAACCTGGTCTTAGCGTGGTCGAGCGGGCGCCCCACCGCCCGCGACCGTCCTGTGTGGACTCAAATCCCCCAAGGCCCGATCAATGTTTCCCGCCGAGCACGATCAAATCAACCGGACCGGCCAGATTGGGCCGAACGGGTGGCCGCACGGTCGACCCGAACTCCACCGGGACGCGACCCGCTTCGGCGATGATCCGATTGGTACGAAACCTGGGGGTTGTCGTGGGATACCGGCGGATCGCGGCGCTGGCCGTGCCGATGGCCTTGCAGACCGCGATGATGCTCGTCGGCCAGGTGGTCGTGGTCGCGCTGATCGGGCGGATGGGCGGCGGCGCGCTGTACGTGCAGGCGCTGTACGCCCCGGCGGAGTTCCTGCTGGTGGCCGTGGTGAACGGGTTCGCGGTGGCGTTGCAGGTGGCCACCGCGCGGCGGGTCGGGGCGGGGCAGCGCGGCGCGGTCGCCGGGTACTACGGCGGGCTGCTGGCGCTGGGCGTGGCCGCTTACGCGGTGCTGGCGGCGGTGTTGATCACGTCGGCGGGGGCGTTGGGCGGGCTGGTGGACGTCGCGCCTTCCGAGGCTGAGCGGTTCCGGTCGTTCCTGGTGGCGATGGTGCTGGTGGGGTCGCTGCGGCTGGGCGGTGAGCTGTGCTCGGCGGTGCTGCGCGGGGTCGGGCGCGGGACGGCGGCGGCGATGCTGACGCTGACCTACGTGGTGCTGATGACCGTCGGGGTGGCGGTGTTCGCGTCGGACCTGGCGGCGGTGCCGGTGGTGGCGGGTGTCGCGGGCGCGGTGGAGCTGGGGGTCGGGCTGCTGCTGGTCACCCGGGCCGGGCTCGTGACGTGGCCCGGGGTGCGCGCGTGGCCCTCGGACGTGGGGCGGCTGGTGGCGGGCGTGGGGCTGCCGGTGGCGGCCACGTACGTGCTGCTGTTCGTGGTGAACCTGCTGCTGGTGCGGATCGTGGCGATCGACGGTCCGGCGGCGGTCGCCGGGTTCAACGCCGGGTACACGGTGCAGACCGCCGTGCTGGTGCCCGCGATCGGGTTCGGCTCGGCGATCGCGGTGCTGGTCAACCAGGGGTCGGGGCCGGTGACCGGGAGGCGGCGGCGGTGGCGTTCCGGCGCGGGCTGGTCCTCGCGACGGCCGGGTACGCGGTGGTGACCGTGGTGTTCGTGCTGGCCGGGGTGCCGCTGGCGGACCTGATGGCAGCCGACCCGGCGGTGGTGGCGGAGGTCCGGGACTTCCTGGCCGTCATGGGGCCGACGTTCGGGTGCAACGGCCTGGTGCTGGTGGCGTTGACCGTGGTGCAGCAGGTCGGGCGCGGCGGGGCGGCGGTGGGGTTGAACCTCGCGTACTTCGTGCTGGTGATCGTGATCGGGTGGATCGCGGTGGCGCAGAGCGGCGATGCGCGGGGTCTGGTGGTGACGATGGCGGTGATGGGTTACGCGAGCGCGGTCGTGGGGCTGCCGGCTTCGGTGTGGTTGGTGCGCAAGGTGATCCGGCCGCAGTCGGTCACCGTGTGAAGGTCTCGCGGAGGGCCTGGTCGATCGCGCCGGGCGTGCCGTCGCCGACGAACAGTTCGCGCAGCAGCAGGTCTGACAGGTGCGCCGGGTCCACCCCGGACTCCTTGCCCTGCAACCGTTGGGCGGCCTTGGCGAGGTGCAGGGCGGCGGTGAGGACGGTCGGGGGCAGGGACCGCGCGCGGCGCGGGTGTCCAGTGGCGTCGGCGATGCGCCCGATCATGTCGCGCCAGGTCAGGTTCTCGTCGGCGACCGGGATGTCCGCGCCGGACCGCTCTTCCAACGCCCGCACGGCCACCTCGGCGACGCTCCGGGCGGTCGTGGCGGCACTCCCGCCGGGCGGCGCGACCAACGGCGACCGCGACCGCGTCCACTTCGCCAGCGGCGGGGCCCAGTTCGGCAGCCGGTCGCCCGCCCGTCCGAACACGAACGGCAGTTCCAGCACGGCGACCGGCAGGTGCGGCCCGGCGGCCGCACGGGCGGCACGGGCCTGCTCGACGCGGCTGCGGACGTAGGGGTGCTTCGCGGCGAGCTGCCACTCGGGGTGCGTGCGGTGGAAGTGCGTGTAGTACGACCCCAGCACGACGGCCCGGGTGAGGCCGTGTTCCCGGGCGGCGGACAGCAGCCGGGCGACCGGCTCGACGTTGCCCGCGTGGAACACCGGGTAGGCGGGTTTGCGAGGGGTGTTCCGGTCGTCCACACCGGCCGCGAACACCACGCCGTCGTGGCCTTCGAGCGGAGGTGTGTCCTTCGTGGCGTCCAAGGCGTGGTCGACGTCCGGGCCGGGTGTGCGCGCGACGGTGGTCACGTGGTGGCCGTTCTCCCTCAGACGGGTGACGACGTGCCGCCCGACCAACCCGCTCGCGCCCACCACGACGATCCTCATGCGGAGATCATGCCCGGGAAAGGCCGCGACCCCCAGGCGGCCTCGCCCGCGACCCCCAGGCGGCCTCGCCCGCGACGCCGGAGGCGGCGCAATCCAGCGCTGTGCTTGGCTATCACCTGTGGACGGTCGTTTTCCTCAGACCGGCTTGCGGCACTTCGTGACGCAGGTCGAGCAGGCGTGTGCGGAGCACGGGGCGAAGGTGCGGTGGCACTCGGACCACTGGATGGCCGAGGTGGTGGCCGACGACCGGCGGTTCCTGGTGATCGGCCAGGTGTTCCCGCTGAACACGGCCTCCTCGGCGCAGGTCGCCACGGACAAGGTGGCCACCGCCGGGCTGCTGGCCGACCACGGGGTGCCCGCCGTGCCGCACCACCTGCTGCGCTTCGCCACCGACCGCGACCCGGTCACCCTGACCGAGCGCCTGGTGGGGCTGCCCGCCGTGCTCAAGCCGCACCGGGAGAGCAGCGGGGTGGACGTGCTGCGGGCGCGGGACGCGGCGGAGGCGCGTGCGGGCCTGGGGCTGCTGGCCGCGCGGTACCGGGCGATCGCGGTGTCACCGTTCCTGCCGATCGAGGACGAGTTCCGGCTGGTCGTGCTGGACGGCGAGGTGCTGCTGGTCTACCGCAAGGCGATCGCGCCGGGGGAGTGGCGGCACAACCTGAAGTTCGGCGCGCGTCCCGAGCTGGACGTCTCCCCGGACCGGGTCGAGGTGCTGACCGCACTGGCGCTGGCAGCGATGCGGGTGCTGGAACTGCGGTTCGCCAGCGTGGACATCGCCTGGGTGGACGGCCGGCCGCTGGTGCTGGAGATCAACAGCGGGGTGTCGCTGGAGCACTTCAGCCAGGCCGGGCCGCACCACCGGGGGCTCGCGGCGGACGTCTACCGGGCCGCGATCCGGGCGTGCCTGGAGGTCCCCGGAGACGTCACGGCCGGATGAGGCCTCGCTCGCGCGCGGTGGCCACCGCGGCCGTGCGGTTGTCCACGCCCAGCTTGGCGTAGATGTGCACCAGGTGGGACTTCACGGTGGCCTGGCTGAGGAACAGCCGCTTGCTGATCTGCTGGTTGGACAGCCCGGCCGCGACCAGGTCCAGCACCTCGGTCTCCCGCCGGCTCAGCGCCGACCCCGGCGACCGCAGCCGGCCCAGCAGCCGTTGCGCCACGGCGGGCGCGAGGGCGGACCGGCCGGCCGCCGCGTCCCGGACGGCCGTCGCCAGGTCCGCCGGGTCGGCGTCCTTGAGCAGGTACCCGGTCGCGCCGGCCTCGATCGCGGCGAGGATGTCCGCGTCGCTGTCGTAGGTGGTCAGCACGAGCACCCTGGGCGCGTCCGCGCGGGACGTGATCGCGCGGGTGGCCTCCGCGCCCGCCATGCCCGGCCCGAAGCGCAGGTCCATCAGGACCACGTCGGGCGCGAGCGCCTCCGCCAGCTCCACCGCCCGCTCGCCGCTCGCGGCCTCCCCGACGACCTCGAAGTCCGGTTCGGCCGTCAGCACCGCCCGCAGCCCGGACCGGACGATCGGGTGGTCGTCGGCGATCAGCAGCCGGATCACGGGTCGGCCCGGGGGAAGCTGACCGCCAGCGCGGTGCCCTGACCGGGCGCGGACTCCACCACCAGCGACCCGCCCAGCTCCGCGACCCGCGCCCGCATCGCGACCAGCCCGAACCCGCCGCTCGCGGGCACCGTCGCGGGGTCGAAGCCCACGCCGTCGTCCACCACGTCCAACGTCACCCGGTCCTCCATGTAGCTCAGCGTGAGGTCGGCGTGCCCGGCGCGCGCGTGCCGGACCGCGTTCGCCACCGCCGACTGGGCGACCCGCAGCAACGCCACTTCGTGCGCGGTCGGCAGCGGCACGGGGGAGCCGTCGACGTGCAGGGTCGTGGGCAGCTCCCGGGTGCCCTCGCACAGCCGCCGCAGCGCCGCCGGCAGCGACTTCCCGGCCAGGTCCGGCGGGGTGAGGGCGTGCACGAACCGGCGCGCCTCGGCGAGGTTGTCCTGGGCGGTCGCGCGGGCCTGCTCGACGTGGCCCGCCGCCGTCTCCGGGTCGTCGGGCAGGCTGCGGGCCGCCGCGCGCAGCAGCAACTGGATGCTGGACAGGCCTTGGGCGAGCGTGTCGTGGATCTCGCGGGCCAGCCGCTCCCGCTCGCCGAGCACGCCGCGCTCCCGTTCCGCCGCCGCCAGCGACGCCCGGGTCGCCTCCAACTGGTCGATCAGCCGCCGGCGCTGCTCGCTCTCCCGGTACAGCGCCTGGTAGCCGAGCACGCCCGCGACCGTGACGACCGCGCCCAGCGTCGGCCCGACCACCGCCGCGACGGTGAACTCCTGCCGGTGCCAGGCGAACCCGGCGATGGCGACGCCGGTCGTGGCCGCGACCGCCACCAGCCCCGGGACCCGCGGCAGCAAGTGCGCCTGGAGCAGGAACAACGGGAACGCCAGCCACACGCCGTCCGGGCTGACCACCAGCACGCCCACCCACGCGGCCGTCACGGCCAGCAGCCACCAGCGCGGCGGCACGACCACACCGAGCGCGTACACCACCGCGAACCCGCCGGCGGCCAGGGCGCCGCCGCGGAACACCACCACGGCCAGCAGCACGGCCACCAGCACGTGCACCGGCCAGGGGCGGGCGAAGCGGTGGGTCGTCACGAGCGTTCGACACTACGTCCCCGCCCACCCGCCATCAACCGACCGGGCATCAACCGAAAGGTTGACTTCCGGCTCCGCACTTCGGTGCGTGCCAAGCGTTCCCGGGCGCGATGTCCACAGCGGACGCCGACGCGACGCTGGGTGGTGTCGTGCCGGTACTGAGGTGTTGGACGCTCGCTGCGTTTCCCGCCCGGAAACGCACTGAACGTCCAACACTGGAGACTGTGGATCTCGGCGTGGGTCCAGAGAAAGGTCCGCTGTGTTCGTGGGGTGGAGAGACCTGCGGTTCGCCCGGGGGCGGTTCGCGTTGATGGGCGCCGTCGTGGTGCTGATGACCATGCTGGTGACGTTGCTGTCCGGGTTGA
Organism: Actinosynnema sp. CA-248983; assembly: GCA_050954585.1. Lineage (GTDB taxonomy): Bacteria > Actinomycetota > Actinomycetes > Mycobacteriales > Pseudonocardiaceae > Actinosynnema. Next base: position 2,551,182 of record CP191863.1, read on the forward strand.
CGGCCGGGCTGGCGCGGGAGAGCACGTCCGCCGTCGCCGACCTGCCCGCCGACCACGTCGTGTTCGGCGGGGACACCTTCGCCGAGTCCGCGATCACGCCGGCCGCCCGCGAGGAATGGGCGCGGGTGCCCGGCGTGCGGTCGGTGCAGGCGTTGGGGATCTCGACGGCCAAGGCGGTCGCGGGGACCCGGACGGCGGTGGTGTCGGTGTTCGGCGTCGAACCCGGCGGTCCGGTGCCGTCCGCACCGGAGGGCCGGGCCGTGCTGTCGGTCAGTGCGGCCGAGGAACTGGGTGTGGCCGCCGGGCAGTCGGTGGTGCTGAACGGGCGGAGCCTGGAGGTGGACACCGTGTCCGGGGACGCCTCCTACAGCCACCTGCCGGTCGTGTGGACGGGTCCCACGTCCGACGCCACCGTCCTCGCGCTGACCACCGACGGCACCGCCGACCTGGCCGCCGCCGACCAGCGCCTGGGCACCCGCACCGTGCCCCGCGCGGACGCCCTGTCCTCGATCGGCTCCTACGCCTCGGAGAACGGGTCGTTGCAGCTCATGCGGGGCATGTTGTTCGCCATCTCGGCGCTGGTCATCGGGGCGTTCTTCACCGTGTGGACGATCCAGCGCAGCGCCGACATCGCGGTGCTGAAGGCGCTGGGCGCGACCACCGGGTACCTGCTGCGCGACGCGCTCGGCCAGGCGCTGGTGCTGCTGGTCGCGGGCACCGCCGTGGGCGCGGGCCTGGCCGCCCTGGTCGGAGCGTGGGCCGCCACCGCCGTGCCGTTCGTGCTGGACGCGTCGCTGGCCCTGCCCGCCGTGGTGATGACCGCGCTGGGACTGGTGGGCGCCGCGCTCGCCGTCCGCCGCATCACCTCCGTCGACCCCCTCACCGCCCTGGGGAGCACCCGATGAGCCTGTGCCTGACCGACGTCACCCTCACCTACCCCGACGGCGACGGCCGGCTGACCGCGTTGGACGCGGTGAGCCTGGCGGTGGACGCGGGCACCACCACGGCGGTCGTCGGCCCGTCCGGCTCGGGCAAGTCCAGCCTGCTCGCGGTCGCCGCCACGCTGGTCACCCCGGACGCGGGGCGGGTCGTCGTGGCGGGCGTCGACACCACCGGCCTGAGTCCCGCCGGGCGCACCGACCTGCGCCGGACCCGGATCGGGATCGTCTTCCAGCAGCCGAACCTGATCCCGTCCCTCACCGCCGCCGAACAGGTCGAGCTGATGGCCCGGCTGGCCCGCGTCCGACCGCGCACCGCCGAACTGCTGGCCGCCGTGGGCCTGACCGACCACGCCCACCGCCGCCCGCACCAGTTGTCCGGCGGCCAGCGCCAGCGCGTCAACATCGCCCGCGCCCTGGCGCACGACCCGGCCGTGCTGCTGGTCGACGAACCCACCAGCGCCCTGGACCACACCCGCGGCGCGGAGGTGTTCGCGCTGCTCACCCGGCTGTCGGCGGAGCGCGGCACGGCCACCGTGGTGGTCACCCACGACACCGCGCACCTCGACCGGGCGGACCGGGTGGTCGAGGTGGTGGACGGCAGGTTGCGGGTCGGTGAGTCCGGTGGCGCCATGCCGGGCGCCTTGTCAGGATGTGGCCCTCGACCCTAGGAGGAGATCCCGGTGGCCTCACGTCTGAACCCCTACATCAGCTTCGACGGCAACGCCCGAGAGGCGATGGAGTTCTACAAGGACGTCCTCGGCGGCGAGCTGAACGTGAGCACGTTCGGTGACTTCCAGCCGCCGGACGCGCCCGGCGGCGACAAGGTCATGCACGCCATGCTGGAGACGCCGAGCGGCTTCACCTTGATGGGCGCGGACACCCCGCCCGGCCAGCCCTACAACCGGGGCGACAACATCTCGGTCAGCCTCAGCGGCGACGACGCGGACGAGCTGCGCGGCTACTGGGAGAAGCTGTCGGCGGAGTCGAACGTGGCCGTGCCGCTGGAGAAGCAGATGTGGGGCGACGAGTTCGGCATGTGCGTGGACCGCTTCGGCATCACCTGGATGGTCAACATCGCCGGCGCCTGAGGCGCTCCCGGCGGGGAAAAATCGCTGCGTCCCGACCGCCGCCGTCCGCCACACTGACCCGGTGCTGGTGCTGTCGGTGGTGGTCGGTTCGCGCGCCTACGGGCTCGCCACCTCGTCGTCCGATGTGGACAGACGAGGGGTGTTCGTCGCGCCCACCCGGGACTTCTGGCGCTTCGACAAGCCGCCCACGAGCTGCGCGGGTCCGCGCGCCGAAGAGCTGAACTGGGAGGTCGAGCGGTTCTGCGCGCTGGCGTTGCAGGCCAACCCCACGGTGCTGGAGGTCTTCGCCTCGCCGCACGTCGAGCACGCCACCACCGTCGGCCGTGAACTGCGGGACCTGCTCCCGCACGTGTTGTCCCGCCGGGCGGTCGACAGCTTCGAACGTGCCACCACCGCGCAGTTCGCGCGCGCGGTGGACCGCTTGAAGTGGAAGCAGATGATGCACGTCGTCCGGCAGTTGTTGGTGTGCCGGGACCTGGTGCGCACGGGCGTGCTGTCGCTCGACGCCGGCCCGCACCGCGACCGGCTGCTGGCGATCCGGCGCGGCGAGGTCCTGTTGGGCGACGTCGAGGCCCAGGTTGCGCGGTTGCGCGACGACATCGCGAGCGCCCCGAGCCCGCTGCCGGCCGAACCCGACCGGGACGCCGTCGAAGCGTGGCTGGTGTCGGTGCGGGGGAGGGGGTTGGCGTGAGCTACGAGGTGCCGGACCTGGCGGACGTGGTCGCCGAGCAGCCCAAGCCGCTGCTGTTCGTGACCGTGTCGGGAGCCCACTTGTACGGGTTCCCGTCCCGTGACTCCGACGTCGACCTGCGTGGCGTGCACGTGCTGCCGGTGGGGGAGGTCGTCGGGTTGCGGCACGGGCCCGAGACGCTGGAGCGCATGTGGGTGCGCGACGGTGTCGAGCTGGACCTGGTCACCCACGACGTGCTCAAGTTCTGCCGACTCCTGTTGCGCCCCAACGGTTACGTGCTCGAACAACTGTTGTCGCCGCTGGTCGAGCACACCACGCCCGCGCACGGGCGGCTGTGCGAGATCGCGCCGCGCTGCCTCACCCGGTGGCACGCCCGCCACTACCGGGGCTTCGCGCGCAACCAGTGGCGGCTGTTCGAGAAGAGCGGTGAGCTCAAGCCGCTGCTCTACACGTTCCGCGCGCTGCTCACCGGCGTCCACCTGATGCGCGCCGGCGAGGTCGTGGCGAACCTGCCCCGGCTGACCGAGGCGCACGGCGGTCCGGGCTACCTGCCCGACCTGGTCGAGGCCAAGGCGCTGGGTGAGCACCGGCTGCTGGAGGGCGTACCCGGGCGTCCGGACCCGGCGCGGATCGCGGCGGACGTCGAGCACTGGCACGCGGTCCTCGAAGAGGCCCACGAACGCACCGCCCTCCCCGCCGCCCCCACCGCCGAGCCGGAGTTGGACGACTTCGTCCTGGACCTCCGCCTGGGTCGCTGACCTGCTGTTCCCGCACCGGATGCAACCCGGTGCGGGTCCCGGGCGTCCTGTCGGTAGGTTGGGCCAAACCGGCAAGTGATTCGCTTGGGGGATACCGGTGTCGAAACAAGCGCAGCTCAGCGCCGCCGTCCTGGCGTGCGCGCTGGTCGCGACCGCGTGCACGTCGAGCGGCCCCGAGGCCACCACACCCGACCTCGCGCCGCGCGGCACGACCATGACCACGGCCAAGCCGACCAGGCAGGACCTGGCGAACAAGGTCAGCCTCACCGGCAAGGTCGCCATGAACCCGCTGTACGGCCTCACCGCGCCGACCGCGGGCCAGATCAGGTACCTGGAGGTGGCCCAGTCGACGGCCACCCCCACCAAGCCCACCCGCGTGGCCACGGTGTGGACCGACGGCAAGCCCAACCACGTCGAGGTGCCCGCGGGTTCGACGTTCGGCGGCCGACTGGTGGACGACCGGGCGACGGTCACCGCCGGCATGCCCGTGGCGTCGGCGAAGTACGCGGGGTACGGCATCGTCGCGGACATCAACGGCGAGCAGGCCTACCAGATCGCCGACGCGGTGACCGGCACCATCCAGGCCCAGATCAAGAACGGCCCGGGCCCGTTCCCGTGCACCCTCCTGGGCACCATCGCCGCCCTCCCGGCAGGCACCGTCCCGGCCCCACCACCCCCGGCCGCACCGGAGACGGAATCCCCGGAAACCACCGGCCGACCGGCCCCGCCGCCCCAGCAACCCGGCGGCAACTCGTCGGAGCCGACCGGCCTGCGCCTGGTGTGCACCGCGCCCGACGACGTGAAGCTGATCAACGGCGCCTCCGCGACGCTGGAGGTGGTCACCGCCAACGCCCAGAACGCCCTGGTGGTACCGGTGGAAGCGGTCGCCGGCGGCCAGGGCAAGGGCAAGGTCGACGTGATCGGTGCGGACGGCGCGCGGACCACGAAGGACGTGGTCCTGGGCCTGACCGACGGCAAGGTGGTCGAGATCAAGGAGGGCCTGACCGGCGACGAAACCCTCGCCGTCCCGGGCCCCGACCTCCCGCCGGCGCAGGGCGAGCAGGGCCGGCCCGGCCAGCCCGAGGGCGGCTCGAAGTGACCGATTCCGTCGTACCCGGCCGGCAGAATGACCCCCGGGGGCACGCCGACCCGAATGTCGTACCCCCGTGGGACAATCGAGACGGGGGCCGGAGGCCACACAACGCCACGGCTCCGATCACACCTCCACACGCCACAACCCCGGCCACGCCGCCACCTCATGCCGCACCGCTGGCTGCGCCGTCCGTGACCGCGAACCCGGCTGCGCCGCCCATTGCCGCGAACCCGGCTGCGCCGCCCGTGACCGCGAACCCGGCTGCGCCGCCCGTGACCGCGAACCCGGCTGCGCCGCCCGTGACCGCGAACCCGGCTGCGCCGCCCATTGCCACCACCCCGGCCTTCCCGTCATTCGCCACCACCCCGGCCGGCTCGCCCTACGCCCCAACCCTCGGCACACCCCTCATCCAGCTCACCGCCGTCACCAAAACCCTCAAAGGCCAACAAGTGCCGCGCACCATCCTGGCCGGCGTGGACCTCACCGTCCACAGTGGAGAGTCGATCGCCATCCTGGGCCGCTCCGGCTCCGGCAAGTCCACCCTCCTCAGCGTCATCGGCCTGTTCGACCGCCCCGACGCCGGCCAGTACCTCCTCAACGACCGCGACATCACCAAACTCCCCGAACGCAAAGCCGCGGCCCTGCGCAGCGCCGAGTTCGGGTTCGTCTTCCAGCGGTTCTTCCTGCTCAAGCACCTCACCGCCGCCCAGAACGTCGCCATGGCGCTGGTCAACGGCCAAGGCTGGCTCCCCCGCCGCAAGCGCAAGGCCAAGGTGATGGCCGCCCTCGACCGGGTCGGCATCGCCCACCTGGCCAAGCACAAGCCGCCCCGGCTCTCCGGCGGTGAACAGCAGCGCGTCGCGATCGCCCGCGCCCTGGTGCGGGAACCGCGCATCCTCCTGGCCGACGAACCGACCGGCGCCCTGGACACCGAGACCGGCAACCTCGTCGTGGAAGTCCTGCGCGCCACCACGGACCAGGGCTGCGGACTCGTGCTGGTCACCCACGACCGCGACCACGCCGCCAAGATGAGCCGCGTCCTCCGCCTGGCCGACGGCATCCTCAACCCGGCAGACGAGCGGGTGGTCGCGTGATCCGGCTGTCCGGACGGCTGCGGTCGTCGCTGATCATCGGTGGGCAGGGCATCCGGGCCCGCAAGCTGCGCACGTTCCTGTCCATGATCAGCCTGTTCATGGGCGTCCTCGCGGTGGTCGCCGTGCAGGCGGGCGCGGAGATCGCCAACCGGGCCATGCTCGCCGACGTCGAACTGAACGTCGGCAAGGACGGCACCCGCCAGATGTACATTCCGCCCACGGCCGACGTGAACACCATCCTGGACGTCGTGCGCGGCCGGTCCGACGCGGTCGCCATGACCAGCACCCAGGCGATCATCGGCGAACCCGGCGTCAAACCGGTCAACGAGGGCGGCGGCCCGATCGACGAGCCCGGCAGCTTCGGTCGGTCGAACATGACGTGCGACCAGAACGGGTGCCGCGAACTCGACGACCCCAACAGGGACGCGCCCAGCGGCCAGGCGATCGAGCTGCAACTCGTCGGCCTCACCGGCGACGTCCGCACGTTCCGACCCTTCCACACCACCACCGGCCAGTGGCTCGACTTCGGCGGGGACCCGTCCCTCGCGCCGCGCCTGGTCCTCAACACCAAGGCCGCCCAAGCGTTCCAGCGCTACCAGGTGCCCGCCGAGATGCGCATCAACGGCGCCAGGGTCAACGCCACCCCGCGCTTCATCGGCGTGGTCGAGGACGGCAGCTACGGCCCCGCCGCCTACGTGCGCTCCGACGAACTGGCCAACTGGCTGCCCGCGAGCGGCATGAGCGACGGCCGCAACGGCCCCGGCCTCCAGATCATGATGTCCCCGACCGCCTACGACGTGGAGCACACGCTGCGCGCCCGACTGGTCGCGAGCGGCACGCCGGCCGAGCAGATCCACGTCAACACGGTCAACACGCTGGAACGCATGTCCACCGAGCTGAAGCTGATGCGCCTGATCTTCCTCGGCATGGCGGCACTCGTCCTGCTGATCGGCGTCGCGGGCATCCTCAACGTCGGCCTGGCGACCGTCGGCGAACGCGTGGAGGAGTTCGCGCTGCGCCGCGCCGTCGGCACACCCCGGCTCCTGCTGGCGGGCATCGTGCTGGCCGAAACCCTCCTGACCGGCTTGCTCACCGCGGCGGCGGCGATCGGGGCCGCGGTGGTCGGTCTGCGGGTGGCCGCGTCCATGTTCGGGTCCAGGTTCCCGTCCTTGGAGGGCGTGGACTTCCCGTGGCAGGCCGGCGTGGCGGGCGTCATCGCGGGTCTGGTCGCCGGCGTGCTCGGTGGCCTGGTGCCCGCCCTGCGGGCGGCGCGCATCCCGATCTCCACGGTGATGCGGGCGTAGCCGAAATCCGGTTGATCCGCCGTGCCAGGCTTGGTCGCGTGTGGGAACGCGTGACGATGGGCAAGTCCGGCGCGGCGGTCAGCCGCCGGGACGGCGTCTACCGCAAGGTCTCCGACGAGCACGACCTGGTCGCCGAGGGGGAACGGCTCCGCTGGCTGCGCGCCCAGGGCATCCCGGCCGCCGAGGTCCTGGAGTGCGAGCCCGGCCTGCTGGTGACCGCGGAGGTCCCGGGCCGTTCGGGCGCCGAGCTGTGGCCCGACAACGACCGCGTCGTGGACGCCCTGGCGGACCTGACCAGGGCCCTGCACGCCCTGCCGGTCGCGGACTGCCCGTTCGACCGGACGCTGGCCGTGACGGTCCCGGAGGCCCTGGCCGCCACGCCGGACCTGGACGACCTCGACGCCGAACGCGCCGGCTGGTCCCGCGACCGGCTGGCCGCCGAACTGCTGGCCACCCGCCCGGCGGAGGAGGACCTGGTGGTGTGCCACGGAGACCTGTGCGTGCCGAACGTCCTGTTCGACCCGGAGACCGGCGACGTGACGGGCGTGATCGACACGAGCCGCCTGGGCGTGGCGGACCGCTGGCTGGACCTGGCCATCGCCACCAGGTCGCTGAGCGACGACAACCTGAACCCCCAGTACGGCGAGGCGTCGGCGAAACGGTTCCTGAACCGGTACGGGGTCGAGGAGGACCCCGCGAAGACGACCTTCTACCGCCTGCTGGACGAGTTCTTCTAAGCGCCCAGGAGGGTGCCGCCGGCCGCGAGCCGCCCGGTGTCCAGGTACCCGGTCCCGTCCCGGTCCAGCACCCGGAACGCCGCCGCCGCGCGGGAGGTGGAGCCGGCCTGGCCGCCGGGGTGTCGTCCTCGACGATCACCACCCGCGGGCCCTCGCACGCCGCGTAGACGGCCGCGGCGAGGCCCGCCGGGCCGCCGCCCACCACCACCAGGTCGTGGTCGCCGGGCTCGGCCTCTTCGGTGAGGCCGAGGGTGGTGGCCAGGGCGATCAGGCTCGGGTCGGCCGGCACCGTGCCGTCGGGGAGGTGCACCGCCACGGACTCCCGGGCGTCGGGGTCCACCTGACCGTCGGATACCGCGACGGTGCGGGGTTACCCGCCAACAGCGGTTCGGACGGCATGCGCCGGAACCTATGTCGACCTTGGTCCGAGGTCGGAATCCGGTTGTCCCACCACGATCCGGTCCCAGGTCGGGCGGTTGGCGATCACGTGGTCGGCGTCACGCAGGTAGCGGTCGGCGTGGCCTTCTTCGATGTGGCGGGCGAAGTTCGGGTCGCCGTTGGCGGCGGCGGTGCGCATGAAGTGGACCAGGGCGTGCAGTCGCGGGGCCAGGGCATCTACGACGTCCACGCGTTGACCGCGGGTGCAACCGTAGGCGTCGAGGAAAACCCTTGTGCGCCGAGCCTGTTCCGCGACCCCAAGAGGGTCCAAAGTGGACAGTGGAACGAACCGGTACACCGCATGGGCGAGGTCCCACGACCGTGGGCCGGGATGGGCGGCGTCGAAGTCGAACACGCCCGTGGTCTCGTCGTCCCGGAACACGCAGTTGTAGGGCGCGAAGTCGCCGTGGCACACCACTTCCACCGGTTCGACCACCGGCAACTGCCACCGCCGCGAGGTCTTGTCCGGCAGGGGAGCGGTGGCGTCGTGCATCCGCCGCAACAGCTTCGCCGCGCTCGCCAGCGCCCGGTCCGGCCCCCGGTAGTCCCACGTCCCCGCCGCGTCGGGCAGGAAGTCGAGCACCTCCCGGCCTTCCTCGTCCACGCCGCGCCACCGCGGCACGCCGCGCACCTGCGCCGCGGCGAGCGCGGCCAGCAGCCACTGCACCGCCTCGCTCCACGCGCGCACCGGCCGGCGCACGGTGCGGCCGATCCGCACGACCGTGGTCGTGCCGCCGGTCAGGATCTCGCCGTCCACCTGGCCGACGCTAACCGATCTCCGCCGTCCGGCGAACCGAATTTGCCGCGTGCCAGGCCCGCCCCGGGCCGGCCAGGCCGAGCAGGGCATACGGGTTCTCGAACGGCCCGACCGTCGACAGGAGCCCTTGGGGCAGCGGGAAGGCGTCCGAACCGGGGATCGGCCACGCGGCCAGGAGCACCACGACGACCACCGCCCGGCGGCCCGGCAGGGCGACCAGCGGCACACACCAGACCCAGTGGCGGTGCCACGACACCGGCGAGATCAACAGCGCGGTCAGGGCGACGGTCAGCACCCCGGCCAGTTCCTCGCCCCTCCGGTGGAACAGGACCGCCGCCCGCAGCCCGACGACCCGCACCGGCCGGCGCGGCGATCGTCAGCCCGGCCATCACCAGTCGCGCGAACTCCATCGGCACCAGCGCGAACCCGGCGAACAGCAGGGCGCTGAACGGGGTGTCGCTGAACGGGGTGTCGCTGAACGGGGTGTCGCTGAACGGGGTGTCGCTGAACGGGGTGTCGCTGAACGGGGTGTCGGTGAACGGGGTGTCGGTGAACGGGGTGTCGCTGAACGGCTGCCTGTTGAACCGCGCGGTGTAGCGGCCGGCGCCGTCGAGCACGGCACGGCCTCCGGAACTCGATCACCCGAACACTTTCACTGTCTCACTAGTAAAACCGCTCCTACGGAGGTCGGGCCGATCTGTCAAACGGTGTAGGAGACTGGTCGACCACTCACCAGGGCTCGGTCACGTGTAGTGCCGAATCCCCATCGACAACGTCTGCGCCCACGGAGCGTCCACATGCGACGCATCAACCGCCACCACCAGGTGACACAACATCCCCCGCGCGAAGAACACCTGCACCGACTCCTCGTCGGCCCCCGAGACGCCCCGGACGTACTCCACCGTCCGCGCATACCCCCGCTGCACGACTTCGCGGACCGAGGGCTCGGAGATCGCGGCGCATTGCGCGTGCATCTGCACGAGGAGAAGGGCGTTCTCGTGCGCGATGAGCTTGGCGTAGGCGTCGGCCATCGCGAACAGGATGGCGTCCGGCGAAGTCCCCGAAGCCGATGCGACCCCGTCGGCGAGGCTCTCCCGGATGCGGGCGAAGCAACGTTCGACGACGGCCAGGAAGAGGGTTTGCTTGTCGGGGAACAGCCGGTACACGTAGGCCTGCGAGATACCGGCGGCCTTGGCGACCTCACCGGTGGTGGTGCCGTAGTACCCCTTGGCGCCGAAGGTGGCGAGCGCTGTCCGCAAGACGGTCTCACGACGCTCGTCAGCAGTGGAAAGACGACGCTCCACGACACCCATGAGACTAATCAATCACTCACACCGAACACTGTCAAACTGCCGGGCCGTGCCGCCGGACACCCCGGACCGTCGTACCGTACCCGCCACCTCTCCAGCGACCGCAGTTTGGTGGCGCCAGGGGTCGCGGCGATCACCGCCGGTCCCTAGGGTTGCGGACCATGTGGCGTCGTTGGGTGCCGTGTGCACTGCTGGCCGTCGGGCTCACCTCCTGCGGCTCATCCGAAGCACCGTTCGCGACCACCCCCAAGTCGGAACCCCCGACACCCACGACAACCACCACCACCACGACCACCACCACCACCACGTCAAAACCCAAGCCCCGCCCCGATTCCATGGCCAACCCGGCCGGCACCGCCACCATCCCGCCCGAAGCCCAACCGGAGGACACCTCCACCCCCACCACCGTCGTCGGCACCGGCACCGCCAAGAGCTGCACCCCCGAAGCCCTCACCTCCGCCATCACCCGAGGCGGCGTGATCACCTTCGACTGCGGACCCGACCACGCCACGATCGTCCTCGACGACACGATCAACATCCGCAACGACAAAGACGTCGTCCTCGACGGAGGCGGACTGGTCACCCTCAGCGGCGGGGGAGAGCGGCGGATCATCTACCTCAACGCGTGTGACCGCACACTCGGCGCCGGCGCCCGCTGCCAGGACCAGACCCACCCCCGCCTCACCCTCCAGAACCTCACCCTGGCCGACGGCGACTCGACCGGCGAGACCGAAGAAGGCGGCGGAGCGGTGTACGCGCGCGGGGGCAGCCTGAAGGTCGTCAACTCGCGGTTCCTGCGCAACCGGTGCGACGAGAACGGTCCCGACCTCGGCGGCGCGGCGATCCGGGCGTTCGGTCAGAAGGAACCGGTCTACGTCGTCGGCAGCACCTTCCAGAACGGCGAGTGCGCCAACGGCGGCGCGCTCAGCAGCCTCGGCGCCTCCTTGGTCGTCCTCAACAGCGTCCTCAAGAACAACAAGGCCATCGGCCGCGGCGCGAACCCCGCCCGGGACGGCGAACCCGGCGGCGGCAGCGGCGGGGCGCTCTACGCCGACGGCAACGAGTTCACCGTCAAGATCGCGGGCACGCTGATCGAGGACAACCATGCGAACGAAGGTGGCGGCGCGATCTTCTTCGTGAGCAACGACCGCAGCGGCACGATGGTCGTGGACGGTTCCACGTTGCGCCGCAACGCCAGCGCCGGGTTCGAGACACCCGGTCTGAAAGGGATCTTCTTCCTCGGCGCCACCGAAGTGAACATCACCGGGTCCACCATCGAGTAACACCGCCGAAACACCCGGAACGCCGGAAGAACTCCCGTCGATCGTCGGATTGTGAGCGAGGCTTCCGGCTGCGCATGATGAGCCGGCCGGCGTCAACCGGTGCACAACACCCTGCTGACACACCACTCGTCGCTCGGCCGACCCCTGCACGCACCACCCCGGCCGGGCGCGGGAAGGATCGACTGTGCGCTACACAGCGAAGAAGGCGCTTGCCCTGGCCGCGGGCATCGCCGCCACCCTGGCCGCGTTCGGCGGCCAAGCCCACTCCGCCCCGATGCCCCCGGACCCGGGCGGCGTCACCCCGCAGGTCGTCGGTGGCACGCAGGCCGCCAAGGGCGAATTCCCTTGGATGGTCCGCTTGTCGATGGGTTGCGGCGGCGCCATGTACACCGAGCAGCTCGTGCTCACCGCCGCCCACTGCGTCAGCCGCACCGGCGAGAACACCAGCATCACCGCCACCTACGGCGTCGCGGACCTCCAGGACACCTCCGCGATCAAGCGGACCTCCAGCTACGTCCACCGCGCGCCCACCTACGGCACCTCGACCGGCGGCGACTGGGCGCTGATCAAGCTGTCCAGCCCGATCTCCGGCGCCGCCCTGCTGCCGATCGCCACCACCGCCGCCTACAACAACGGCGTGTTCGACGTCGCCGGCTGGGGCGCCACCCGCGAGGGCGGCAGCCAGTCGCGGTACCTGATGAAGGCCAAGGTCGACTTCATCGACGACACCACCTGCAAGAACTCCGACCCGTACTACCGCAACCTGATCTTCGCCGCCGAGATCTGCGCGGGCGACCTGGCCAACGGCGGCGTCGACACCTGCCAGGGCGACTCCGGCGGCCCGATGTTCCGCCGCGACGGCGCCGGCCAGTGGATCCAGGTCGGCATCGTCAGCCACGGCAACGGCTGCGCCCGGCCGAGCAACCCCGGTGTCTACACCGAGGTGAGCACGTTCGCGGCGGCGATCAAAGCGGCGGCGGACAACCTCGGCGGCGGCACGCCCCCGCCCGGCAAGACCTTCGAGAACGCCACCGACGTGGCGATCCCGGACGCGGGCGCGGCGGTCTACAGCAACATCGCGACCTCCGGCCTGACCGGCAACGCCCCGTCCACGCTGAAGGTCACCGTCGACATCAAGCACTCCTGGAGCGGCGACCTGGTGATCGACCTGGTCGCGCCGGGCGGCTCCACCTACCGGCTGAAGAACTCCAGCAGCTCCAGCACCCCCAACGTGAACACCACCTACACGGTGAACGCGTCCAGCGAGGTCGCCAACGGCACGTGGCGGCTGAAGGTCCAGGACGTCTACAGCCAGGACACCGGCTACATCGACGTCTGGAAGCTCACCTTCTGACCGAAAGCCCCACCAGCTCGGCAACACAGGCGACGGGACCCGCTGCGAGGGTGGGTCCCGTCGGCGTTTCCTTCACCACTCCTCACCGCCGAACGCCGCCGTCCTGGCCTCCGACGCCGGGCGGTGGATCACCGGTCAGGTCCTCGACGCCGGCGGCGGCCTGTCCCTCGGGCCGCGCTGACGACTCAGCGGGTGATCGCGGCCAGCATCAAGCCCTTGATCTCGGCCGCGATGTCCGCCACGTCCAGCGGCGGGTCGTGCGCCTGCCACTCGCGCAGCAGGCCGGTCACCGCGCCCACCAACGCGATCGCGGTCAGGTGGAAGTCCCGCTGCGGCGCGAAACCTTGTGCCGCAGCGTGTTCCGCCTCCGACTCGATGAAGTCCGCCCACCGCGCCACCCACTCCTGGTGCTGGCGCTCCAGTTCCGCGTTGACGCCCACGGCCTCCACATAGGCCAGTCGGGGCACGCGCGGGTCCACCGTCACGGAAGACACGAACGCGTCCAGCAACGTGGAGATCCGCGTCGCCGCATCGGCGGAGTCCAGAGCGGCCAGCGCGGCGGTCACCCGTTCCAGCGCCAGCGCGTTGATCCGGTCGTGCAGGAGCAGCAGCAGCCGCTCCTTGTTCTCGAACTCCTCGTAGAAGTTGCGCGTCGACACGCCCGCCGCCGCGCACAGCGCCGCGACCTTGGTCTGCGCGAACCCCCGCTTGGTGAACAGGTCCAGGGCGGCCAGCAGCAGGCGTTCGCGCCGCTGCCGCCGCCGCTCGGCCGAGCTGATCCCCGCGTACGGCCGGGCCACGGGCGACTCCTCGAAAGTGGTAACAGGGATTGTCAGATTAGCGCGTTCGGCCCTACATTGCGGAAACGGTGGTTACCACAATCCCCTGCGGAGGCGACGATGCCGATCCGACCACTGGTCACCCTGTTGGCCGCCCTACTCCTGGTGGCGCCCGCGGCGCACGCCGGCGAACGGCCGCCCGAGCCGTCCCGGGACGCCTTCTACACCCCGCCCAGCCCGCTGCCCGGCAAGGCCGGTGACGTGCTGCGCAGCCGGCAGGTCGACTGGCACCCCGAGCCGTTCCGGGTGTTCCCGGCCCCGGTCGAGACCCGCCAGGTCCTCTACCGCTCCACCTCCGCGACCGGCGCCCCCAACGCCGTCTCCGGCACGCTCCTCGTCCCGCCGATCCCGTGGTCGAGCGGCCCCCGCCCGCTGATCGCCTACGCCATGGGCACCCAGGGCCTGGCCGACCGGTGCGCCCCCTCCTACCGGATGCGCGTCGGCACGGAGGTCGAGATCGCGTTCCTGGTCCAGGCCATGCTCAAGGGCTGGGCCGTCGTGGTGACCGACTACGAGGGCCTCGGCACCCCCGGCACGCACACCTACGCCGTCGGCCAGTCCGAGGGTCGCGCCCTGCTCGACGCGGCCCGCGCCGCGCAGACCCTCCTGGGCCAGACGAACACCCCGGTCGGCGCGTTCGGCTACTCGCAGGGCGGCCAGGCGGCGGCGTTCGCGGCCGAACTCCAGCCCGCCTACGCGCCGGACGTGCGGCTGGTCGGCGTCGCCGAGGGCGGGGTGCCGGCGGACATGAACGAGGTCGCCGAGTTCAACGACGGCGGCCTGGGCTCCGGGCTGGTCGTCGGCGCGGCCGTGGGCTACGCGACCGCCTACCCGGAGCTCCCGTTGCCGCTCAACGCCCGCGGCCAGGAGGTGACCCGGCAGGTCGCGGACGCGTGCGTGGCGGAGATGGCGCTGCTCGCGCCGTTCACCCGGATCGACAGCCTGACCACCGTGCCGGGCGTGATCCGCGACCCGCGCTGGCAGGCCCGGCTGGCGGAGAACCGCCTGGGCACGGTCCGCCCGGACGTCCCGGTCTACCTCTACCACGGCACGGTCGACGAGCTGATCCCCTACCGCACGGCCACCGGCCTGCGCGACCGGTACTGCGCGCTGGGCGCCGACCTCCAGTGGACCGCCCTGCCGCTCGCCGGCCACATCGTGGCGGTCAGCGTCGGCGGCGCCAACGCGCTGAACTGGCTGGGCGACCGGTTCGCCGGACAGCCCACCCGGCCCTCCTGCTGACCCGCCCAAAAGTTGTCAGGCAGGTGACAGGAACAATTCTGAAAATAGTGCCGAAGTGACAAAGGAGTATTAGCTCGCTGGCCCATCCGGACCATTGTCGAGAGCGGTGGTCTACTCGCCGGTATGACGGTGGGTAGTCACCGCTCTCGCGTCTGTGACCAGCGCAAACGTGCCAATGCTCGGACACGGTAATTAGTCGTGCGTGACAACTTCTCGCAGTGTTCCAGGGAAGTCTTGCGGGCTGGGGCCGGGCGTCGTTAATTTGGCCACACGTAGCGTGGCCGTAACACACTCATGCCAACCCTGCCCCCTATTTCTGGCGTGCCCTCGGCGTCAGGGAGGACGATCCGTGAGACACAGAAAACAGGTCCGGAGGCTGACCCGCCTGGGCGCGGTCGCCACCGCCGCCATGGTCGTGGGCGGACTCGCCATCGGCACGGGCACCGGAACCGCCGCCGCGGGTGAGCTGAACCAGACCTACAGCTGCACCTTCCCGCTGATCGGCGACCAGACCGTCTCGGTCAACATCAAGACCAAGGACAACCAGCCCGCGTCGATCGCGACCGGTGCCTTCACGCCGGTCATCGAGATCACCGCGATCTCCAACGCCGGCCCCGACGCCACCCAGGGCCTGCGCCTGGTCGGCGCGGAGACCATCCAGGGCGTCGCGCGCGCCACCTCGACCGTCGACGGGCCCGGCACGCAGGGCGACCTGACCGTCCAGGTCACCACGAACGTCCCGAACCAGCCCATCCCCGCGTCCGGCGACCTGATCGTCAACGCGGCCGGCGTCGCGCCCGGCCTGCGCTTCGACCAGCCCGGCACGGCCACGCTGTCGGTGACCGACCTCGAACTGGAGATGACCCCGCTCAAGGCCGACGGCACGCCCACGGGCCTCGGCACCTTCATCGCGCCCTGCACGCCGGCGCCCAACCAGCCGACGATCCTGCAGACCTACGAGGTCACCGGCGCGCCGGTCACCCCGGAGCCGGTGATCGGCAGCGGCGCGCACCCGCCGCTCAAGCAGGTCTACAACTGCCCGTTCCCGTTGATCGGCAACCAGAACGTCACCGTCGACATCAGCACCAACCCGCTGCCGGACGAGATCGCGCAGGGCACCTTCACGCCGAAGATCGACATCACGGCGGTGTCCAACGCGGGTTCGACGGCCACGCAGGGCCTGCGCCTGGTCGGCGGCGAGACGATCCAGGGTTCCGCCCTGGCCACCTCGCTGGTCTCCTCGCCGCAGGGCCACCTGGCCGTCCAGGTGCCGACCGCGATCCCGAACCAGCCGATCCCGCCGTCGGGCGACCTGATCGTCAACGCGTCGGGCTCCGCGCCGGCGCTGCGCTTCGACCAGCCGGGCACGGCGACGCTGTCCGTGCACGACCTGGTCCTGACCATGACCCCGCTCAAGGCCGACGGCACGCCCACCGGCCTGGGCACCTTCACCTCCGACTGCACCCTGGTCGACGCCGCCGCGCGCAACGTCCTCCAGACCTTCACCATCACCGGCGCGGCCGACACCGAGGCGCCGGCGAAGGTCACCGGCCTGACCGCCGGCGAGACCACGCAGACGTCGGTCCCGCTGTCGTGGACCGCCGCCACGGACAACGTGGGCGTCGTCGGCTACGACGTGCTCTCCGGGGGCACGGTGGTGAAGTCGGTCGAAGGCACCTCCACCACCGTCGACGGCCTGACCCCCGACACGTCCTACTCGTTCACCGTGATCGCCAAGGACGCGGCCGGGAACCGCTCGGACGCCAGCGACGCGGTCACCGCGCGCACCAAGGCCGCGGCGGACACCCAGAAGCCGACCGCGCCCGGCCCGCTGACCTCGCCCGCCGCCACGCAGACCTCGGTCTCGCTGGAGTGGGGCGCGTCGTCGGACAACGTGGCCGTCGTCGGCTACGACGTGCTGTCGGGCGGTTCGGTGGTCAAGTCGGTGACCGGCACGTCTACCGTCGTTGACGGTCTGACCGCCGACACCGAGTACACGTTCACCGTCGTGGCCAAGGACGCCGCCGGCAACGTGTCGGACGCCAGCGAGGCGCTCACGGTCCGCACGCCGGCCGCGCCGGACACCGAGAAGCCTTCCGCGCCAACGGGTCTGGCCGTGACCGGCGCCTCCGCGACCAGCATCGGCCTGTCCTGGACCGCCGCGTCGGACAACGTCGGCGTGGTCGGCTACGACGTGCTGTCCGGCGGTTCCGTGGTCAAGTCGGTGACCGGCACGACCGCGACCGTCGACGGGCTGACCGCGGACACCGAGTACACGTTCACCGTGGTGGCCAAGGACGCTGCGGGCAACGTGTCGGACGCGAGCGCCGCCATCACCGGTCGGACGGCCCAGTTGCCCGACACCGAGAAGCCGTCCGCGCCAACGGGTCTGACGGTCACCGGCACCACGCAGTCCACGGTGTCGCTGTCGTGGACCGCCGCGTCGGACAACGTCGGTGTCGTCGGCTACGACGTGCTGTCCGGCGGGACCGTGGTGAAGTCGGTCGAGGGCACCTCCGCCGTGGTGGACGGCCTGTCGCCGAGCACGGACTACTCGTTCACGGTGGTGGCCAAGGACGCCGCCGGCAACCGGTCGGACGCGAGCGCCGCGGTGTCCGGTCGCACCGGGGACGCGCCGGACACGCAGAAGCCGTCCGCGCCGTCCGGCCTGAAGTCCACCGGTGAGACGACCTCCAGCGTCGCGCTGGAGTGGACGGCGGCCTCGGACAACGTGGGTGTCGTCGGCTACGACGTGCTGTCGAGCGGTTCGGTGGTCAAGTCGGTGACCGGAACGTCGGTGACCGTCGACGGTCTGACCGCCGACACCGAGTACGCGTTCACCGTGGTCGCCAAGGACGCGGCGGGCAACGTGTCCGACGCCAGCGCGGCGCTGAAGGTGCGCACCAAGGCCGAGGTGGACGGTGTCGCGCCGACCACGCCGACCGGCCTGAAGTCCACCGGCCAGACCGACACCAGCATCGGCCTGGCCTGGGACGCGGCCACCGACAACGTCGGGGTCACCGGGTACGACGTGTTCCAGGGCGCCACCAAGGTCGCGACCGTGACGGGCACCTCGACCAACGTGACCGGGCTGACGGCGGACACCGAGTACTCGTTCACCGTCGTGGCGTTCGACGCGGCGGGCAACCGGTCGGCGGCCAGCGCGGCGGTCACCGCGCGGACCAAGCCGGGCGGCGGCACGGTCATCCGCTACGGCTACGACCTGGCCGGCAGCACGAAGATCAAGGCCGCGAACGGGACGGTGCAGCTGACCGGCGGCATCGACGCCGGGCTGGACCTGGCGACCGGCAAGTTCGACGCGGACCTGGTGCTGAACCCGACCACGGGCAACTTCAAGATCTTCGGCTTCCTGCCGGTGACCGCGAAGATCCAGTTCGTGCAGGCGGCCAAGACCACCGGCACGCTCTCCGGCGGGGTGCTGAGCTCCACGTCGTCGGTGATCGTGAAGCTGCCGCGGGTGTCCGTCATGGGCATCCCGATCAGCACCAGCCCGAACTGCCAGACGAAGACGCCCGCGTCCATCCCGCTCCAGTCGAAGCCCGGCTTCGACCCGCTCGCGGGCGGCACGCTGGCCGGCACCTACACCCTGCCCGAACTCCAGGGCTGCGGTCAGCTCAACGCGCTGATCAGCGCGCTGACCGCCGGGCCGGGCAACACCATCGAGGTCAAGCTGACCCCGAAGGCCGTGCGGTAGGCGCGGGCTGTCGACCACGGTGGCCCCGTCGCGGTTCTCGCGGCGGGGCCACCGTGGTGTTCACCCGGCTCGGCCGTGGTGGCGTTCAGGACTTCCAGAGCTTGCGGGCGATGAGCAGGCAGCCGACGAGCATGAGCGCGCCGTGGGCCATGCGGACCGGGGGAGCGGTGAAGAACTGGGGCAGGAACAGGACGAACCCGGCGGCGTAGGGCAGTGCGGCGGTCTTGAGGTCGAGTGCGGTCAGGACCGCGCCGACGGCGAGCAGGAGCAGGCCCAGGGCGAACAGCGTGATGGCGGCCGGGTGGTAGCGGACGGCGTCGACCATGGCGAGGACGTCGGGGGCCGAGGTGTGCCGGCCGAGGGCGTGCAGGCCGAAGGTCTCGGCGCCGTAGTAGAGCGTGGTGAGCAGGGCGCCGGCGGTGGTGACGGTTCTGGCCCGGCCGTCCAGGGCGAGGGAGACCAGGAGGAAACCGGCCACCGCGAACAGGTGCGAGGCGACCCAGGCGGTGGTGCCCATGACCTCCAGGCCGGTGACCGTCGACTCGTCGGCGTAGGGCCGCAGCACCGGGTAGAGCAGGAAGGACACGCCGGCGGCGGCGAACGCGGCTGCTTTGACCTGGGACATCGGGCCTCCAGTGAGCGGTGGTCGTTTTAGAGAGCAGTGCTCTCGGTGTGAAGTGTGCGGAGGCGGGGTGGGCGTTGTCAAGAGCAGTGCTCTCTTTTGTTGCCGGCGCTCTCTGCCGTGGGTGATGATGTTCGCCATGACCCCGACACCGAGGCAGCGCGCGCGGGCGCAGGCGATCGACGACATCAAGCGGATCGCCCGGGAGCAGCTCGCCCGTGAGGGCAGCGCGGCCCTGTCGCTGCGCGCGATCGCGCGGGAGCTGGGGATCGTGTCGTCGGCGGTGTACCGGTACGTGCCCAGCCGGGACGACCTGCTGACCATGCTGATCGTCGACGCCTACACCTCGCTCGGCGACGCGGCGGAGGAGGCGGAGTCCCGGTGTTCGCGCGAAGACCTCGTCGGGCGGTGGCGGGCGCTCGGGCGCGCGGTGCGGGAGTGGGCGGTGGCGCGGCCCGCGGAGTACGCGTTGCTGTACGGGAGTCCGGTGCCCGGGTACCACGCGCCCGTCGAGCAGACCGGTGATCCCAGGACCCGGGTGATGCGACTCGTGGTGGCGCTGCTGGTGGACATCCAGCGCGGGACGCCGGTCGGCGCCGTGCCGGGGGTGTTGGGGCAGGACCTGGCGGTGGTGCGGGACGCGGTCGGGATCGAGGTGGGGGAGGAGCTGCTGGCGCGCGGGTACCTGGCGTGGACCGGGTTGTTCGGGCTGGTGAGCTTCGAGGTGTTCGGCCAGTACCGGGGGAGTTTCTCCGACTTCGGGGCGCACTTCGAGTACCAGGTGGACCGGTTGGCCGAGGTGCTGGGGCTGTCGCCGAAGTGAGCCGGTTCCAGGCGCTTGTAGCGTAAGAGGATGCTGCTGTCGTCGGCGATCACCGCGGTGGGTCTGGCGTACGTGGTGGCCGGGGTGGTGGGGCGACGGGCTCAGCCGCGCAACCGGGTCGGCGTGCTGATGGCGCTGGTCGGTGCCGCCTGGGTGCTCGACTACCTCGTGCCGCGGTCGGCGTTCATCGGGCTGTTCGTGCTGTCCAAGATGTGGCCGGCGCTGCTGGCGCACCTGGTGACGGCGTTCCCGACCGGTCGGCTTCGGACGGTGCCGCGCCGGCTGGTGGTGGGGGCGGCGTACGGGTTCACGGTCGTGCTGTGCGCGGCGATCCGGTCGTCCGGCGAGTGGGCGTTGTTTCTGGTGGAGGCTGAGACGCCGTTGACCGTGGTGCTGGGGGTGGCGATCCTCGGGCTGCAAGCGCACCGCTGGCGGGTGAGCAGCCTGGCGCAGCGGCGGACGCTGACCTCGATGCTGGGTGCGTCGAGCGTGGCGGTCGTTGTCTATGCGGCCTGGGATCCGATGGCGCGGTCCGGGCTGGAACCGCCCGTGGTGACGTTGATGCTGGCGTTGGCGGGGGTGCCTGCGGCGTACGTGGCGGGGTTGCTGCGGCGGCGGATGGATCGGGGCGGGGTGGCCGATCTGGTCGTGCGGTTGAGCGGGGGCGGCGGTCGCGGGGTTCAGGAGGCGTTGGCGGCGTCGCTGAAGGACCCCGGGGTGCGGGTGGGGTACTGGGTGGCGTCCCAGGAGCGGTACGTGGACGCGTCCGGGGCGGTCGTGGTGGGTGGGGAGGACGTGGTGCAGACGCGGGTGGACGTCGGGGGCGAGCCGGTCGCGTTGCTGCTGCACGATCCCGGGCTCGACCTGGAGCTGGTGGACGCGGCGTGCGCGGCGGTGGGGCTGGCGCTGGAGAACGAGCGGCTGACGGCGGAGCTGCGGGCGCGGGTGCGGCAGTTGGCCGAGTCGCGGGGGAAGTTGGTGCTGGCGGCGGACACCGAGCGGCGGCGGCTGGAGCGGGACCTGCACGACGGGGTTCAGCAGCGGTTGCTGTCGGTGGCTATGACGTTGGGGTTGGCGGAGGTCAACGGGGCGCGGGAGTTGGTGGGGGAGGCCAAGGCTGCCGTGTTGGCGACCATCGAGGACGTGCGGGCGGTGTGCCACGGGGTTTATCCGCCGTTGTTGGCGGAGCGGGGGTTGCACGGGGCGGTGCGGGAGCTGACCGCGTTGGTGTCGTTCCGGGTGGATTGTGCTTATGAGGTGGGGTTCCCGTTGCCGGCGGTGGTGGAGACGACGGCTTATTTCGTGGTGGCCGAGGCGTTGGCGAACGTGAGCAAGCACGCGGAGGCTTCGGTGGTGCGGGTGGAGATCGCGTCCCGGGGTGCGGAGTTGGTGGTGCGGGTGGACGACGACGGGTGCGGCGGGGCTGGGCCGGGGAGCGGGTTGCGGGGGTTGGCGGAACGGGTGGAGGCGGTCGGGGGACGATGAAGGTCGTCAGCCCGGTGGGGGAGGGGACGAGTGTGCGGGTGGTGCTGCCGTGCGGGTCGTGATCGCCGAGGACTCGACGTTGCTGCGGGAGGGGTTGGCGCGGCTGTTGGCCGAGGCCGGGTTCTCGGTGGTGGCGGCGGTGGAGGACGCGGAGGCGTTGGTGGCGGCGGTGGGGACGCACCTGCCGGACGTGGCCATTGTGGACATCCGAATGCCGCCGACGCACACGGATGAGGGGTTGCGGGCGGCGGTGTCGCTGCGGCAGCGGTACCCGGGGGTGGGGGTGGTCGTGCTGTCGCAGTACGTGCGGGTCAGTTATGCGGCGGAGTTGCTGGACGCGCGGGCGGATTCGGGCGCTTCGGGGCCTGAGGGTGTGGGTTATCTGCTGAAGGACCGGGTGTCGGACTTGGCGGAGTTCGCGGCGGCGATCCGGCGGGTGGGTGGTGGCGGGTCGGCGTTCGACCCGTTGGTGGTGGCGCAGATGCTGACCCGGCGTCGGGGGGACAGCGACGACCGGTTGACCGATCGGGAGCGGGCGGTGTTGGCGCTGATGGCGGAGGGGCGGACGAACCAGGCGATCGCCCAGCGGCTGTTCATCGCGGAGCGGACGGTGGAGAAGCACTGCACGAGCATCTTCGCCAAGCTGGACCTGTCGGCCAGTCCCCACGACCACCGCCGGGTGCTCGCGGTCCTGCGCTACCTCAACGGCTGACACCTTCACCCCCGGTTCGCCTCGCGTCGGGCGTTCCGCCCGACATGAGAGACGCCCGTCCACCCCCCAAGGTGTGGCTACCCGCACCTGGAGGTGGGGTTGGCCGGGTGGTTGCCGCCCCCGACCGTTGGGACGCTCTGATCATGTTGCAGCAGGGGCGGGTCAGGGCTTCTTATCGCACGGATCTGATCACCGTGCTACTCGGCACGTGGTTCTCGTTGGGGCTGTTCCTCGACGCCTGGGCGCACTCCAACGTGCCCGAACTCGAAACCTTCTTCACCCCGTGGCACGCGGTCTTCTACTCCGGGTTCGCGGCCACCGCCGCCTGGATCTCCTGGCAGGTCTGGCGCAACCTCCAGACCGGCCGCCGTGGCCTGGCCGCGATCCCCGAGGGCTACGGGCCGGCGGTCCTGGCGTTGCCGGTGTTCGCGGTGTGCGGGTTCGGGGACTACCTCTGGCACACGTTCATCGGGATCGAGCAGGGCATCGACATCCTGTTCAGCCCCACCCACCTCGGCCTGATCACCTCCATGATCGTCATCCTGACCACACCCCTTCGCACCGCCTGGGCCGACGGCGGCAGTCCCTCGTTCCTGCGATTCCTTCCCGCCGGGTTGGCGTTGTCGTTCGCCACCGCACTGGTACTCCTCTTCGCCCAGTACGCCGACGCGACGGTCTACGGAGCCGAAGGCGTGATCCGGGCGTTCAGCTTCGACAAGGGCGAAGGCGGGTCCGGTGCGGCTGCTCGGCTCGCTGCCTCGGTGATGGTGACGAACATGGTGCTGCTCACCCCGTTGCTGTTGGCAGTCCGGCGGTTCCGGGTGCCGGTCGGGACGGCGACGCTGTTGCAGATCGTCGTCATGTTGCTGAGCACCGCCGTGGCGAACTACGAGAACCTGGAGATCGCGGCGGTCTTCGTGGTGTCCGGTGTTGTCGCTGACTTCTTGTTGTGGAAGCTGCGGCCGTCCGAGGAGCGGTTGCGGGAGTACCGGATCTTCGCGTTCGTCGTACCGCTCGTGATGTGGTCGCTGTACTTCGGGGTGGCCGGGGTGTCGGTGGGGCGGATGCCCAGTGTCACCGAGATGTGGACCGGCGCACCCGTGGTGGCTGCCCTGCACGGGTTGTTGCTGGCTGTCGTGTTCGTGCCGACGCGCCGCCCATGAGAGTGCCGGCCGTGGTGGTGGCTGCGTTGGGGCTCCTCCTCCTGCTGGCGCCGCCCGCCTTCGCGCACGCCGGCGGGTTGACGCCGCAGAACCAGCTCAGCCGCGTGGTCGCGATCGAGCCCCCGCTGGCCGGTGTCTCGGCGCGCATGGTCAACCACGGGTCCCAACTGGAGGTCCACAACGGCGGTTCCGCCGCACTCCCGGTGAACGGGGTCGAGGTGCCGCCGGGGGAAACCCTCCGGTTCCGGGACGAGCGGACTGCACAACCCGACTGGGAAGTGCCGGTGGGCACGTCCGTCGTGAAGGGCGTGGTGGAGGTCTACCCGCCGCCGAACGTGTGGCTGTGGCTGGGACTCCTCGCCGCCTTGGGGCTGGGCGGGATCGGGCTGGCGCGGTCGCGGGGGTTGTTGGCGGTGGGGGTTGTCGTGGTCGCGGTGGCGCATGTCGTTCACGCTGTCGGGTCCACGTCGGCGGTCACGGGTGGCGCTTTCGTGCCGTTGTTCCTGGGGCCAGTGGGGTCGGGGTCGTGTGCTGGCCGTTGGCCGTCGTGGCGGTGGTGGCCGCGGTTCGGCGGAAGGCCGCGGCGGCGTTCGTGGCGGCGGTGGTGGGGGCGATGTTGGTGGTGGCGGGGATTCCGGACTTCGACAGCTTCCGGTTCGCGCAGCTGCCGTTCGCCGGGCCGGCCGTGGTCGACCGGTTGTTGGTGGCGTTGACGTTGGGCGGGGGAGTGGCGTTGGCGGTCGGTGGGTTCTTGCGGATGCGTGAGGAGTTGGCTCGGTGATCCGGGTGTTGCTGGTCGTGCTGGCGTTGGTGGTCGGGTGTTCCTCGGCGCCGGCGGAGTCGCCGAAGGGGCCGGTGGTGCTTCAACTGTCCGTTGACGAGCCTTCGCCGCAACGGGTCGAGGTGGTCAAGGGGCAGAACGTCGAGATCACCGTGACCAGCCGTTCGTCGGCCGAGGTGCACGTGCACGGGTTCGACGTGCTGGCGGTCGCGGAGGACGGGAAGCCGGCCACGCTGAAGTTCGTGGCCGACCGGACGGGGACGTTCGAGGTCGAGGCCCACCCGGACACCTTGCTGGCGCAGTTGGTGGTGCGGTGACGGTCCTCGCCCACGGCGTCGGCGAGCGGCACGACCTGCCGTTGCCGCTGGACCTGGTGTTGCAGGGCGCGGCGGTGGCGTTGTTGGTCTCGTTCCTCGGGTTGGGGGTGTTGTGGACCAAGCCCCGCTTCACGCCCCGACCCGACCGAGCGCCCCGACCCGACCGAGCGCCCCGACCGGACCAAGCGTCCCGACCGGACCGAGCGTCCCGACCGGACCGAGCGTCCCGACCCGACCGAGCGCCCCGACCCGACCGGTGGTGGCCGCTGCGGGTGGTCGTGGCGGTCGGGTTGGCCTTCGTGCCGGCCGGGGCGTGGCCGCACCTGGTGTTCGTGCTGGGCTGGGTCGGCGTCGCGGTCCTGTCGATGGCGCTGGGGCCGGTGTGGCGGGTGGTCAACCCGTTGCGGCTGGTGGTCCGGGTCTCGCTGGGGCGACCGTACCCGGCCTGGCTGGGGTACTGGCCGGCGGCCGTCTCCCTGTTGGCGTTCACGTGGGTCGAACTGGTCGAGCCCGGCGCGTTGGGATGGTTCCTGGCGGCCTACGCGCTGGTCGGCGTGGTCGGCGGGGTGGTGTTCGGGGAGGCCTGGTTCGCCAACGCCGACGGGTTCGAGGTGTACTCGTCGCTGCTCGGGCGGCTGTCCCCGGTGTGGGGCAACCCGTTCCGGGCGTTGGTCGCCACGCCGGTCAAGCCGGGGCTCGTGGCGCTGGTGGCGGTGTGCCTGGGGTCGACGGCCTTCGACAGCATCGGGTCCACGCCGTCCTGGGCGCGGTTGGCGGTGGTGCCGGACTGGGTGGGGCTGGTGGGCGCGGTCGCGCTGGTGGCCGCGAGCTACCTGGTCGCCTGCCGGGCGTTCGGCGCCGAGTTGGCGCACTCGTTGATCCCGATCGTGGCCGGGTACGTGGTGGCGCACTACTTCTCGCTGCTGGTGGTGGAAGGGCAGCGCGCGGTGGCCCTGCTGGTCGGCGCGGAGGGCTTCACGCCCGGCGAGGCGCTGGTGGCCCCCGTCGTGGTGGCGTCCGTGCAGATCGGGGCGGTGCTGGCCGGGCACCTGCTGGCCGTGGTGTCCGCGCACGACCGGTCGCTGGCGTTGCTGCCCGCCCAGCGCCAGCTGACCGGACAGGTGCCCCTGCTGCTGCTCATGGTCGGGTACACCGCCGGCGGGCTGGCGCTGCTGTTCGCGGGCTGAGCGCGCGCAATCCCCCGACAGGGTTCACCCTGGGGGTCCACGTTGGGGGACTCGGACGAGGAGGTCGGCCATGACGGACGTCTCTGCGCTGCGCGGCCGGTTCGGCGGCAGCGTGCTCACCCGGCGGGACGAGGGCTTCGAAGCCGCCCGCGCGCTGTTCAACAGCGCCATCGAGACCACGCCCGCGGTCATCGCCCAGTGCCTCAACCCCACGGACGTGAAAGAAGCACTCGCTTTCGCCCGTGCCCAAGGACTGCCGGTCGCGGTCAGAAGCGGCGGGCACAGCGTCGCCGGCGCGTCCCTGGTCGAGGACGGACTGGTCCTCGACCTGCGCCGGATGAACGCCGTGACCGTCTCGCCCGACGCGCGCACCGCCGTGGTCGGCGGCGGCGCCACGTGGTCCGCGGTGGACCGGGCGTGCCAGGCGCACGGCGTGGCCACCACGGGCGGACGGGTGTCCACCACCGGCGTCGGCGGGCTCACCCTCGGCGGCGGCTCCGGGTGGCTGGAACGCCGGTTCGGCCTGGCCTGCGACAACCTGCTCTCGGTGGACCTGGTGCTGGCCGACGGCCGCACCGTCACCGCGAGCGAGACCGAGCGGCCCGAGCTGTTCTGGGCGCTGCACGGCGGCGGCGGCAACTTCGGCGTCGCCACCTCCCTCACCTTCCGCGTCCACCCGCTGCCCGAGTTCTCCTTCGCGCTCGTGCTGCGGCCCGCCCCCGACGGCGCGGAGATGACCGCCCGCTACCGGGACTTCTGCGCCGACGCGCCCGAGGAGCTGGGCGGCGGCCTGTTGTACCTGACCGGGCCGCCGGAGGAGTTCGTGCCGCCGGACCTGGTCGGCCGGCTGTGCTGCGGCCTCCTCGTCACCTGGACGGGTGGCGTCGAGGAACTGCGGTCCGTCGCCGCGCCGCTGCTGGACCTCGCGCCGGACACCGCGCTGGTCACCGACATCCCGTACGCGGACTTCCAGTGCAGCCTCGACGACCCGCCCGGCTACCGGAACTACTGGTCCGCCGAGTACCTGTCGGAGCTGCCCGACGAGGCGGTGCGGCGGTTCGCCGACAGCGCCGAGCGGATGCCGTGCCCGTCGCCCTCGCAGCAGGCCCTGCTGCCGTGGGGCGGGGCGGTGGCGCGCGGGACGGAGTGGCCGATGGCCAACCGCGACGCGCCCTGGGTCGTGCACCCGTTCGGGTTGTGGGAGGACCCGGCCGACGACGACCGGGGCCGGACGTGGGCGCGCGGTCTGCGGGCGGAACTGGCACCCTGGAGCACCGGGGCCACCTACCTCAACTTCATCGGCGACGAAGGCGCGGACCGCGTCGTCGCGGGATTCGGTGCGGCGAACTACGCGCGGTTGGCGGCGGTGAAGGCGGAATACGACCCGGACAACGTGTTCGACCGGTGGCACAACATCATCCCGACGACACAGCGTCGCCGGAGCGCGGACACAGTCGGAGCAACCGAGTAGCCCGACAAGGGGGCCGAACCCGCACACGCGCGGAGCAACGCCGTGCCGCACCTGCGTGTCGCGGGCCAGGTTCACACGAATGTTTGGCGTTCCTCTGCACACGGATGAACGACCTTGTTGTCGCACGCGCACGCTCACTACCTTTCGGAAGCGACGAATTCGCAGATCTGTGGAATTCATTCCAGGCAGTGAGAGGACCGCATGGGCGTTTATGCCACGGGTCTGTTGTGGGTCGGCGGCGCGGCGGTGATCGCCGCGGTGCTGGCCTACCTGATCCGCAAGTACGGCGAGGACCAGGGGCGTCCGGACAACAACGAGGCCGCGGGCCAGGTGTTCACGATCGTGGGCGGCCTGCACGCGGTCCTGGTGGCGTTCGTGCTGATCGCCCTGTTCGACGCGGTGAACGCGGCGGACGAGTCGTCGTACAAGGAGGCCGACGGCCTGGTCGCGGCCACCTGGGCGTCCGACGCGCTGTCCCAGGAGACCGGTGACGAGGTCCGCGCGCTGTCCCGCGCCTACGCCATCACGGTCATCAACGAGGAGTGGCCGAAGCTGCGCGAAGGCGTGGACTTCGAGTCCACTGGCTGGTCCCAGCTCGACCGCATCCGCCGGGTCGTCGCCGAGGCGCCCGCGGACAACGAGTGGCAGGTGGACCGCAAGGCCGAGGCGGCCAACCAGCTGTGGCAGGTCTACGAGGCCCGGCAGTCTCGGCTGGACACCGCCGGCGGCGGCGTGAGCGCGGTGGTGTGGTTCGTGCTGGTCGTGGGCAGCTTCCTGGCGATCGGCCTGCCGCTGCTGTTCGGTGGGCCGCTGATGCGCACGCACGTCGTCATCGTCGCCACGCTCGCCGCCACCATCACCCTGCTGCTGTACGCGACCTACCAGCTCCAGAACCCGTACGGCGGTGGCGCCGAGCTGGGGCCGGACGCGTTCCGGGCGGCCGTCGAGCGGTTCGGCTGACGCCGTGCTGGAGGTCCTGGCCTGCGTGGCCATCCAGGTCGAAGCGGACCACCGCGGTCCGTCGACGGTCTACCGGGTGGAGTTGCCGTCCGGTCAGGCGCAGGTCCTCAACATCCTGGACGTCCGGGTCAACGCGATCGGGTACTCGGCCGCGCAGGACCGGGTGTACGGCGTGGACGACGACGGCCACGTGGTCGCGCTGGACCGCACCGGCAAGCCCGTGGCGCGCTCGACGTGGCACCCGTACGTGCTCAAGCACGCGGCGGGCGGGGCGGTGGTGGCGGAGAAGCTGGTCGTGCGGGTCGGGCACCTGCTGTTCTGGGTGGACGTCGACCCGGCCAGCGACCGGTACCTCAAGGTGGTGCGCCAGGCGTGGCTGTGGCCGCCGCCGCACGCGCTGAACATCGACGACTTCGACCTGAACCCGGCGGACGGGCTGCTGTACGGGGTGGCGACCTTCCCGTACGGGCACGCGTACGTGGTGGCGATCGACCCCGGCACCGGACGGGTGGATCGCGTGCCCGGGACGGGGAAGTTGCCGGGCACGCACGGTTATGGCGCGGTGGTGATGGGGCGGGACGGCGCGCTGTACGTGACCAGCAACCACCACCACGGGCGGAGTGTGCTGTACCGGGTGGCGCTGGACGGGTCGGAGGCGGTCACCGAGATCACCTCGCGGCAGGCCCGGTGGAGCATCGACGCGACGGGCTGCCTGAGCGCGCCCCCGATCGACCCGCCGGACCCGACCGTCCCACCCACGACCCCGCCGACCACGCCACCGACCACGACCCCACCGACCACGCCGCCGCTGGACCCGCCGCTGGTGCCCCCCACCACGACCACCACGGTCCCGCCGGCCCCACCGCCCGCAGCCGCTCCGACGACGCCCACGACCACCACCACCGCTCCGACATCGCCCACCACGACGGCCGAGCCACCCGCGCCGAGCCCGACCCGCGACCCGATGCGGCGGCCGGAGCCCAGGGCCGAGAAGGTCTCCGACGGCAACCGCAACGTGCAGGAACAACGCCGTTGGGGCCTGGTGGCCATCCTCCTCATCATCGGCGCCGGCGTGGCCGCCCGAGCCCACGCCCGCCACCGCTGACCCGTCACCGCCGGCCCGTCACCGCTGACCCGTCACCGCCGGCCCGTCACCGCTGACCCGTCACCGCTGACCCGTCACCGCCGGCCCGTCACCGCCGGCCCGTCACCGCCAGCCCGCTGCCGCCGGCCCGCTGCCGATGACGCCTCAGGGGGCGTGGCGGTCCACTGACGCCGGGTCGGATTCCACGCCCGCCAGGACCGGGTCGCGCAGGCCCGGGAAGCGCTGTGCCAAGTCCTCCCGCCGCAGCGACAGGTGGGCGTGGCCGCGCATGGCACGGCCAGTGGAGCGCCGGCCCGAACCGGTGTGAGTCGGGTCCTCCGAAAGTGCGACGTCCCGTGGGTCCTCCGGCCGACTCGCCGACGCCGTCGAGCGGCCTACCTTCGAGGGGATCTTCACTGGAGGGGGAACATGGGCGGTCGGATCACGGCCCTGGACGTGTTGCGGGGCGTGGCCATCCTGGGGACGCTCGGCACCAACATCTGGATCTTCACCCACCCGGCCGGCCCGGGCGGCTTCCTCACCGGCGCCGACGACTGGGGCGAGGCGCTGCTGCGGATGGTCAGCAACGGCAAGTTCCTGGGGCTGCTGTCGATCCTGTTCGGCATCGGGCTGGCGTTGCAGCACGCCTCGGCCGTCAAACGCGGGCAGAGGTGGCCCGGGTGGTACCTGTGGCGGTCGGCGCTGCTGCTGTTCGAGGGGCTCCTGCACTACCTGCTCATCTTCGAGTTCGACGTGCTGATGTTCTACGCCATCGTGTCGGTGCTGGTGGCGTTCCTGGTGGGGCGCAGCGACCGGGTCGTGCGGGCGTGGCTGGGCGGCGCGCTCGTGCTGCACCTGGCGTTCGTCGGCCTGGTGACGTGGGCGATGCACCTGGGGGACGGGTCGCTGGGCGGTTCGCTGCCGGTCGACACCTCGACCTGGCTCGGGCAGGTGAAGTCGCGGATCGAGTTCGCCGACGTGTTCCGGGCGGAGATCGTGTTCGTGCTGCCGTTGAGCACGGTGCTGTTCCTGGCCGGGGCGCGACTGCTGCGGGCCGGCGCGCTGGAGGACTCCGACCGCGGCCTGCGCATCCAGCGCCGGCTCGCCGGCTGGGGGCTCGGCCTGGGGCTGCCGCTGAACGTGGTCACGACTTTGGCCGGCGGCGAGTGGTTCGCGGTGGACCGGTACGTGGCCGCGCCGATCGTGTCGTTCGGCTTGCTCGGCGCGATCACCGTGGTGGTGCACCGGATGCGCTCGGCGGAGGGGTTCCTGCGGCGGGGCGTCACGGCGGTGGGGCGGTCGGCGTTGAGCTGCTACATCGCGCAGAACGTCATCGCGTCGGTGCTGTGCTACCAGTGGGGCCTCAACCTCACCGGGCGCTTGGGGCACCTGGGGGTCTGGTACGCGGTCGGCGCTTGGGTCGTGGTGTCGGGGCTGTTGATGCTGGGTGCGAGTTGGTGGATGAAGCGGTTCGCGCGCGGGCCGGTCGAGGCGGCGTGGAACTGGGCCTACCGGGCGCCGCAGCGACGCCCGGTCGCCGCGTAGTCAGGCGAGGCGGTCCGGCACGGGGGCCAGGGGGTACTTCTGCCAGAAGTACGCGTCGGCCGCGTGCTGGTCCGCCGCGAAGTTGACCGCCTCGGCGATCTTGCCGTCCGCGATCCGGAACGCCAGCGCCCACATGATGTCCAGGCCCTCGGGGTCGGTGCTCCACCCGCGGTGCAGGTCGACCACCCAGTCGCCGTCGGCGGCGAGGAAGACCGGGTCGGCCTTGAAGCCCGCCTTGGCCAGTTCGGTGAAGAAGGCGAGCACCTCGGTGGCGCCGACCTTCGTGCCGGACAGCGGGTGGTGGCCGGGGATGGTCCAGCGGATGTCGTCGGCGAGGAACTCCGCGAGCGCTTGCGGGTCGTCGCCGCCGTAGGCCTGGTAGAAGCGGCGGATCAGCTCGACGTTGGGGTGCGCGGTGGTCACGCCGGCCAGCCAACCAGTGGCGGTCGGCGCGGTCCAATGCCTGCTGCCATGCCTCGTGGGCATCGCCGGCACTACGTCAAGTCCGGGCGCAGCAGGCGGCGCAGCGCGGTGGGGGTGTGGCCGACCTGCCCGCGGACCGTGCGGGTGAGGTGGGCCTGGTCGGCGAAGCCGAGTTCGGCGGCCAGCCCGGCCAGGTCGGTCTCGCCGTCCTGGATGCGCGCCATGGCGCGGCCGACGCGGACGCGGTTGCGGAAGCGGGTGAGCGAGACGCCGACGTCCTGGCTGAACGCTCGGCTCAGGCGGTAGGGGGAGACACCCAGCAAGCGGGCCAAGGGCACCAGCCCGCGCGACTCGGGGTGGTCGGCCAGGATCGCCGCCCTCGCGGCCGACACCGTGGCCCGGTCCTCGACGCCCGGCAACGGCCGGTCCCGCGCGCTCGCCACGAGCCGCACCAACGCCTCCGCCATCCCGAACGCGATGTCCGCCCCGCCACCGGCCAGCAACCGCCGGTGCGCCAACTCGACCGCCGCGTCCACGTGCAGCACCGACCGCGCCGGCCGCTCGTCACCGACCACGGACCGCCACAACGCCGGCTCCACCCACACCGCCGTGCACACGTCACCACCCGCCGGGTGCGCGAACTGCTCCTCCTCACCGGGCACGCCCACGTACCCCGCCGTCCCGTCCAACTCCGCCACCCCGTCCCGCGCCCGCCGCCGGAACGACCCCCGCCGCACCAGCACGATCCGGTGACCCCGGCACGCCTCCGGCGCCGACCAGGCCGCGTGGTGGTCCGAACACGTCACCGAACTGACCGCGAAGTCGGCCGTGACGGCGAGGTCCACAGCGGTGCGCATGTTCGGAGACCCTACGCGGGGAGTACGACAAGAATGTTCAATACGCCGTTCGCCCGGACAGGTGAAGCTGTGCCCGACCACGAAGAGAGGGCACCAAGCGATGAAACTCGCCACCGTCATGCTCGACAGCGCGGACCCCGGCAAGCTCGCCGAGTTCTACCGCGTCGCGACCCGCTGGGAGGTGACCTACCGCGACGACGACTTCGTCACCATCGGCGACGGCGGGCCGATCCAGATCGGCTTCCAGCGCGTCGAGGGCTACGAGGGCCCGGGCTGGCCGGACGACCGCAAGCACGTGCACCTGGACTTCACCGTCCAGGACGTCGCCGACGCCGTCGAGAACCTCCTCGGCATCGGCGCCACCAAGCCGGACTTCCAGCCCGGCGACGGCAACTGGACCGTCCTGGCCGACCCCGAGGGCCACCTCTTCTGCATCTCGGCCGCGAGCTGACAACGCGGGGGGGTGCCGCCCGCGCGGACGGCACCCTCCGCACGCTCACGGGTAGTTGACCAGGTACCGGACCTGGTTGGCGGTGTTGGCGACCCCGCCCACCCCGTTGATCACGTTGTCGATCGTCCCGACCCCGCCCAGCGACACGGTCACCAGGTCGTGGAACCGCACACCGGGCGTCCGCGGCACCTCGAACCCGTTCGCCGTGACCACGCTGGGGTTGGCGTTGTTGAAGCAATAAACGCCCACAGCCCAGGCTTCGTGCGTCGTCACCGAGGGCGCGACCTTGTACGCCGCCCAACCCGGCGAAGAGCCGTTCATCCACGCGGCCTGGTTCGGCGGGTCGTAGGGCAGCTCGTTCTGGAAGAAGTACGTCCGGCCGCCGTTGCCGTTCCACACCACGTTGTGCTGCTGGTAGTGCTCGACGAACAACCCGTACGCGGTGACGTCGTCGCCGTTGACCACCACGCCGTTCTGCGCCGTGTTGACCGTCCAGCCCACACCCGCGCCGTGGTCGGCCCGCCACACCCACGTGTGGTCGACGATCGTGTGGTTGCTGTTGATCTGCAACGACACCGTCGCCTTGCCCGCCTGCGACCCGCCCACGCGCAGGTACACGTCGTGCAACGAGATCGGGTTGGCCGCGTGGTTCGCCGACGAGCCCGGGGCGCCCACCTGGAGCAGGACGGGGGAGTTCACCACACCCGCGTCCACCAGGAACCCGGCCAGCTTCACACCGTCCACGTCGGACACCGCCATCGCCGCCTTGCCGGTCTCCGGCGACAACGTGGCCAGCCCCAGACCCAGCACCACCGTGTTCGGCCGCGTCACGTTGATCGTGTCCGAGATCCGGTGCACACCCGGCGTCAACAGCAGGTGCTTGCCCGCCGCCAGGGCCGCGTTCGTCAGCGACACCGGCGTGCCCGGCTTGACGATGAAGAAGTCCGCCAACGAGATCGACGTCCCCGCCGGTGCGCCGGCCTCCCAACTGGTGCCCCGCGCGTTCTGCCGCAGCGCGGGCACGAACACCCGGTACTCACCGTTCGCCAGGTACAGGAACGGCTTCTCCCGCACGACCGGCGTGGTGTCGATCGTGGTGTGCGACGGGTTGGGGAAGTGCTGCGTCGGCGCGCCCGGCGTGCCGACGAACACCATGTTCCACACCGAACCGCCCCAGCCGCCGGCCAGGTTGCTGTTGCGCGTCAGGAACTGCTGCTGCGACCCGGACTCGGTGTACCCGTCGATCCGGCTGTCCACGATGAGCCCACCGGACGCCCAGCCGTCCCCGCCGTTCCACAACTGCACCTGCCCACGCAGGTGCATCCGCCGATAAGCGGCGGCCTGCGCGACCGCCCACCGCTCGATCTGCCCGGCGGGCACGGTGACGGACAGGTTTTCCGCGCCGCGCCAGAAGTTCTGGGTCGCGTTGCCGAGGTTGTTCGGGTTGTCCCCCTGCTGGAGCCAGTCCGCCTCGACCCGCACGTGCCCGTTGAGGTTCACGTCGTCGGGCCGCAACCCGAGGCCCATGACCTGGGTGTAGAAACGCAGGTTCACGTCCGCGCTGTACGAGCCGGGCTTGAACAGCACGGCGTAGCGCTCGGGCCCGAACTGGTTGGTCTTCATCCGGGTGGCGATGGCGTTGAGCCGGTTCTGCATCTCCACCTGGGCGGATTCCGGACCGTAGACCAGGACGTTCGGCCCGAAGTCGGGGTTGCGCGGGTCGGTCGGCGGGATGGCCGGCGTGTCGGTGGTGGTGTTGATGCCGAACTCCCAGAGCGAGTGACCCCACTGCGTGGCGCGGGCCGTCCCGAGCACCCGGACGTACCGCCCGGTCCCGGTCACGTCGAGGTTCTGCACCCCGCCGCTGCCCGTGGTGGTCGAGTAGACGGTGGTCCAGGCGGACGCGTCGTCCGAGACCTGGACCTGGAAGGCGCGGCTGTGCGCGGTCTCCCAGTTCAAGTGGACGCGGCAGACCTGTTGCGAGGAACCGAGGTCCACCTGAATCCACTGCGGGTCGCTGAACGCGCTGGACCACCGGGTGCCGGTGCTGCCGTCCACGGCGGCGGTGGCCGGGGTGCCGGCGTTCTCGGTGGAGGAAGCGGAAACGGGCCGGTTGAGCGCGGCGTTGGTCGTGCCGCACTCGGCGGCCTGGGCGGAGTGCGGGAGGACGGGTCCCAGGACGGCGACCACGCCCAGTGCCGTTGCGGAGGCGAGCAGCCGGGAACGTGTTAAGCGCATGGTCCTACCTGACTGGGTAAGGGGCAGGGAGCAGCCCGAAGAGGGGCAGGGCCCCGTGGCACCGGGGCTCAAGAGAGCGCTCTCTCGGAGGTTAACGCCGCCTCGCTCACCCCGTCAACGAAACCTGGCCGCACCCGGAAAACCCGGTCGGACCGGGAAAACCGTCACCCCACCCCGCACCCGAGCAGGGCCGCGACCGGGAGCGTCGCCGCCCCCACAGCCACCGCGTCCGGCCCCAACTGCCCCAACGCGATGGACGTCTGCTCGTACGGATGCCGCAACGAGTGCACCCGCGTGGCCGCCACGACCTCCTCGAAGTACCGCTCTCCCAACGCCAACCCGGCCCACCCGCCCAGCACTATCCGCTCCGGGTTGAACAGGTTCACCAGGTTCGCGATCCCCGCCCCCAGGTACCCCGCCGTCTCCTCCAACACCCGAGCCGCC
Organism: Actinosynnema sp. CA-248983; assembly: GCA_050954585.1. Taxonomy (GTDB): domain Bacteria; phylum Actinomycetota; class Actinomycetes; order Mycobacteriales; family Pseudonocardiaceae; genus Actinosynnema. The sequence goes on from CP191863.1 coordinate 2,586,389, forward strand.
GCCTCCGACGACTCGGCCGCGCGAATCAGAGCGTCCACACCGGACCGTTCATCCGCCGAACCCCCGCCCTCGACCTCCCGGTACCGCGCCAAGATCCCCTCCGCCCCCACATAAGCCTCCAGGCACCCCGAAGACCCGCACCGACAATCCCTGCCCCCGTACACGATCGTCGTGTGCCCCCACTCACCCGCCGACGACGTCGCGCCCCGGTACACCGAACCCTCGGTCACCACCGCCGCGCCCACCCCCGACCCGACCAACGCGACCACGACGTGCCGCGCCCCCCGCCCCGCTCCGAACCACATCTCCGCCTGCCCCTGCGTCTTGGCCCCGTTCTCCACGTGCAACGGCAGGTCGACGCCCGCCGCCCGGACCATCTCCTCCAGCCCAACCCCGTCCCACCCCAGGGTCTGCGCGTGGACGATCGCCGAAGCCCCCTGCTCCACCGTCCCCGGCACGCCGATCCCGACCCCCAGCACCGACGACACCGGCACCCCGGCCGCCACCTCGGCCACCCCGGACGCGATCAACTTCGCCACCGCACCCGGATCGGCCGGCGACAACGCGCGCTCCACCGCCGCCAACTGGGTCATCCCCAGGTCGAAGAGTTCGACCTTGATCCCGGTCTCGCCCACGTCCACCCCGATGACGTGCCCGAACCCCGGGTTCACCCGCAGCAGCACCCGTGGCCGCCCACCGTCGGAATCCACCGAACCCGCCTCGACGACCAACCCGTCCTCGACCAGCTCCCCGGTCACGTTGGACACCGTCGCGGCGGACAACCCGGTCCGGGTCCCCAACTCGTGCCGGCTCAACGGCCCGTCGAAGAACAACGTCGACAGCAGGGTGGAGCGGTTCTGTCGGCGCAGGTCGCGGACGGTGGTGCGCTTGGGCGGCATGGTCCACAAGTTAGTTCGCGACTTAAAATTAGACTAAGTTCGTTACTTGTTCGTTATTGACGTGACGTGGCTCACCGGGGTTGAGTCTGCTTCCGACAGCGGACAGGAGTCCACCCGCGATGGCACGCGCGGTCCGTCCTCACCCTGCGCTCGCTCCGCCCCCCGGTCCCCGACAAGGAGATTCCATGCGACTCAGGCGAATGTCCGCCCTCGCCGTCGCGGCAGCACTGCTGTTCTCGGCCGCCTGCTCGGCGAGCAACGAAGGCGCCAAGAGCGGCGGCAACGGCGTGCTCAACGTGGGCATGCCGAACGGTCCCCAGACCGAGAACAACAACCCGTTCCTCAACTCGTCGGCGGCCAGTTCGCTGGGCTACCGCAGGCTCATCTTCGAGCCGCTGGCGATGGTCAACGAGGTCAAGGTGACCGAGCCGTTCAAGCCGTGGCTCGCCGCCAAGTGGGAGTGGTCGGACAACTACACCAAGCTGAAGCTGACCATCCGCGACGGCGCGACCTGGTCCGACGGCAAGCCGCTGACCGCCGAGGACGTCGCCTTCACCTTCGAACTGCTCAAGGACAACCCCGGCCTCAACATCGAGGGCGTGCAGTACGGCGACGTCTCCTCCGCCGGCAACGAGGTCACCCTGGGCTTCGCCCGCTCGCAGTTCGTCAACCAGAAGAAGATCTTCGAGCAGTTCGTGGTCCCCAAGCACATCTGGTCGACCATCGCCAACCCGTCCACCGAGACGTTGAAGAACCCGGTCGGCTCCGGCCCGTACGTGCTCAAGTCGTTCACGCCGCAGACCGTCACGCTGACCGTCCGCGACAAGTACTGGCAGGACCTGCCGCAGGTCAAGGAGGTCCGCTACACCTCCTACAGCGACAACAACGCGCAGACCACCGCCCTGGCCACCGGCGCCAGCGAGTGGAGCTTCGTGTTCATCCCGAACTACCAGGCCGTCTACACCAGCAAGGACCCGCAGCACTACAAGCTGTGGTTCCCGCCCGTCCTGGGCGTGCACGGCCTGTGGTTCAACACCAAGAGCAAGCCGTGGGACAACCCGGTCCTGCGCCGGGCGGTCAACCAGGTCGTCAACCGCGACGACATCTTCCTCCAGGGCGAGGCCGGCTACTTCTACCCGAAGGTCGACAACATCACCGGCATCCCCACCCCCGCCGGCGACTCGTTCATCGCGCCCGAGTTCAAGGACAAGACCGTCAAGGTCGACGTGGACGCGGCCAAGAAGCTGTTGACCGAGAACGGGTTCAAGTTCGAGGGCGACAAGCTCAAGACGCCCGAGGGCGAGCAGGTCACGCTCAAGATGACCGTGCCGTCCGGCTGGTCGGACTACGTCACCGACCTGGAGATCATCAAGGACAACGTGGCCGAGATCGGCATCGAGGCGACCGTCGACCTCCAGAACGCCGACTCGTGGACCAAGGCGCTGGACGTCGGCGACTTCCAGGCCGCGATGCACTGGACCAACAACGGCCCGACCCTGTACGACATCTACCAGTCCATCATGGACGGTGCGCTGTACAAGCCGATCGGCACCGGCGGCATCAACGGCAACTACGGCCGCTACGAGAGCGCCGAGGCGACCAAGGCGTTGCAGGACTACGCCAACGCGCCCGACGAGAAGACCCGCACCGAGGCGCTGTACGTGCTCCAGCGGCTGCACGTCAAGGACATGCCCGTGGTGATCACGTCCGCGGCCAACGGCGGCGGCCAGTACAGCACGAAGAACTGGATCGGCTGGCCGGAGGAGGCCAACCCCTACGGCCCCGCCCAGCCCACGCTGGAGAACGCGCTCGACGTCGTGATGCACCTGAAGCCGGCCGCATGACGACGAGCACACCGCCGACGGCCTCCGGGACCACCGACGTGGTCCTGGAGGCCGAAGGCCTGACCAAGCACTTCCCCGTCCGCAAACGGGGACGCGAACTGCTGTCCCGCACCGTCCGCAGCGTGCGCGCGGTCGAGGACGTGTCGCTGCGGCTGCACCGCGGCCGGGTCACCGCGCTGGTCGGCGAGTCCGGCTCGGGCAAGTCCAGCGTCGCCCGGCTGCTCGCCCAACTGCACCTCCAGACCGCCGGCACGATCAAGCTGCACGGCGAGGAGGTGAACGCCAAAGGCGGCCGGAAGTTCCGCGCGTACAGCAAACGCGTCCAGATGATCTTCCAGGACCCGTTCGCGTCGCTGAACCCCGTGCACACCGTGCGCTACCACCTCACCCGTGCGCTGAAGATCCACGGCCGCGCCGGCAAGACCCCGCAAGACCTGGCAGAGGCCCTGCACGATCTGCTCACCCGGGTCCAGCTCACCCCTCCCGAACGGTACGTCGACAAGTTCCCGCACGAACTGTCCGGCGGCCAACGCCAGCGGGTGGCCATCGCCCGAGCCCTCGGCGCGGACCCCGAGGCACTGCTCGCCGACGAACCGGTCTCGATGCTCGACGTCTCCATCCGCCTGGGCGTCCTCAACCTCCTCCGCGACCTGAAAGACCGCCTGCGGCTGGCGATCCTCTACATCACCCACGACATCGCCTCCGCGCGCTACTTCGCCGACGAGACCTACGTGATGTACGCGGGCCGGGTGGTCGAGGGCGGGGACAGCGAGTCCGTCACCCAACGGCCCGCCCACCCCTACACGCAGCTCCTGGTCGACTCCGCGCCGGACCCCGACCGCCCGGCCGCCGAGGAGAAGGACGGCGGCACCGGCGAGCCTCCGTCGCTGATCGACCCGCCCGCCGGGTGCCGGTTCCACCCGCGCTGCCCGCACGCGATGCCGATCTGCACGCAACAGGTCCCGCCGCGCTTCGACGTCGGCGAGGGCCACTTCGCGGCCTGTTGGCTGTATGAGGAGCAGCGATGAGCTACCTCCTCAAGCGGATCGCGTTCTACCTGTTCACCGCGTGGGCGGCGATCACGATCAACTTCTTCGTGCCGCGCCTGATCCCCGGCGACCCGGTCCAGGCCCTGATCACCAAGTCGCGCGGCCAGATGACCACCGAGGCCGTCCAGTCCCTCTACGTGCTCTTCGGCCTGGACAAGGACGAGAGCGTGGTCGAGCAGTATTTCCGGTACTGGGGCCAGCTCTTCCGCGGCGACCTCGGCCTGTCCTTCACGTTCTTCCCTCCCCGGTGGCGGACGTGATCGGCGACGGCCTGCCGTGGACGGTCGGCCTGGTCGGCATCACCACCGTCGTCGGCTTCCTGCTCGGCACCGCCGCGGGCACGGTCGTCGGCTGGCGGCGCGGGTCGTGGGCGGACCTGCTGATCCCGGTGACCACGTTCGTCTCGTCCATCCCGTACTTCTGGCTGGGCCTGATCGCGATCACCCTGCTCACCGGGCCGGGCAGCTTCTTCCCCGCGTCCGGCGCCTACGACACCGGCCTGGTGCCCGGCTGGGACTGGGAGTTCATCGGCAGCACCCTGCGCTACGGCCTGCTGCCCGCCGCCACCATCCTGATCTCGTCCATGAGCGGCTGGATCTTGTCCATGCGCAACATGATGGTGACGGTCGCGTCGGAGGACTACGTGACGGTCGCGCACGCCAAGGGGTTGAGCGAGCGCCGGGTCATGGTGGGCTACGCGGCGCGGAACGCGTTGCTGCCCAACGTGTCCGGGTTCGCGCTGTCGCTGGGCTTCATCGTCGGCGGCACGCTGCTGGTGGAGATCGTGTTCTCCTACCCGGGGCTGGGGTTGCAGCTCTTCCAGGCGGTCGGGGCGAAGGACTACCCGTTGATGCAGGGCATCTTCCTGATCATCACGCTGTCCGTGCTGCTGGCCAACTTCCTGGCCGACGTCGCCTACCTCTTGCTGGACCCGCGCACCCGGAGGGAGGGCTGATGGCCGTCGTACCCACAACCACCGTCGCGGTGCCGGTGAAACGGCGCAAGCTGCGGTTCGTGGCCAACCCCAAGGCCACGACGGGCCTGGCGCTCATGGGTTTCTTCGTGCTGATGGCGGTCATCGGGCCGTGGATCGCGCCGTTCGACCCGTCCGAGCGCAGCTCCGACCTCCTGCAACCGCCCTCGGGCAAGCACTGGTTCGGCACCACCCACCTCGGGCAGGACATCTTCAGCCAGGTCCTGGTCGGCACGCGCAGCGTCATGCTGGTCGGGCTGATCGCGGGCGTGGTGGCGACCGTGCTGGCGGTGCTCGTCGGCGTCACCTCCGGCTACCTCGGCGGGGCCGGCGGGGAGGGGCTTTCCGCGCTGTCCAACGTGTTCCTGGTGATCCCGGCGCTGCCGTTGATCATCATCATCACCTCGACCCTGCCCGACACCGGCAACATCACCATCGCCCTGGTCATCGGCCTCACGTCGTGGGCCTGGGGCGCCCGGGTGCTGCGCGCGCAGACGTTGTCGTTGCGGCGCAGGGACTACGTGGAGGCGGCGCGGGCGACCGGTGAATCGACGTGGCGGATCATCCTGTTCGAGATCATGCCCAACCTGACCGCCGTCATCGCGTCCGGGTTCGTCGGCACGGTGATCTTCGCGGTGATCTCGGAGATCACGCTGGCGTTCATCGGCGTGTCCGACGCGGGCGGCTGGAACTGGGGCACCGTGCTGTTCTGGGCGCAGAGCCAGCAGGCGCTCGCGCAGGGCGCGTGGTGGTGGTTCGTGCCCGCCGGCCTCGCGATCGCGTTGCTGGGCACCGCGCTGTCGCTGGTCAACTTCGGCATCGACGAGTTCGTCAGCCCGCGCCTGCGCGGCGGCGGGACGAGCCGCGTGAAGACCGCGGCCGGGCGCACGGTCCGGATGCGCGTCGGGTTCACCCCGGTGCTGGGCGAGGAGGCCAAGTGAGCGACGCCGTGTTGGAGGTCCGCGACCTCAACGTGGACTACGGGCTCGGCGACGACGCCGTGCGCGCCCTGCGGGACGTCAACCTCACCCTGCACCGGGGCGAGGTGCTGGGATTGGCGGGGGAGAGCGGCAGCGGCAAGTCCACCCTGGCCTACGGCCTGACCCGGCTGCTGCCGCCGCCCGGCGTGGTGCGCTCCGGCGAGGTGCTCTACCACCGCGACGGCGGCGACCCGGTCGACGTGCTGCGGATGAGCCACGCCGAGCTGCGCCGGTTCCGGTGGGCGGAGACCGCGATCGTGTTCCAGGGCGCGATGAACTCGCTCAACCCGGTGCACCGGATCGCCACCCAGCTCACCGACGTGATCAAGGCGCACGACCCGCGCAGCACGCGAGCCTCCCGGCTGGACCGCGCGCGGGAGCTGCTGGGCCTGGTGGGCATCTCCGCCGACCGGCTGGACAGCTACCCGCACCAGCTCTCCGGCGGGATGCGGCAGCGGGTGATGATCGGCATGGCGCTCGCCCTGGAGCCCAAGGTCGTCATCATGGACGAGCCGACCACCGCGCTGGACGTGGTGGTGCAGCGCCAGATCCTGCGCCAGCTCGTCGACCTGCGCGAACGCCTCGGGTTCTCGGTCGTGTTCATCACCCACGACCTGTCGCTGCTGGTCGAGTTCTCCGACCGGATCGCGATCATGTACGGCGGGCGGATCGTCGAGGAGGCCGCGTCGACGCGGCTGTACCGCGACCCGCTGCACCCCTACAGCCAGGGCCTGCTCAACTCGTTCCCCGCGCTGCGCGGGCCGAAGCGCGAGCTGACCGGCATCCCCGGCTCACCGCCCGACCTGCGCGCCATGCCCACGGGCTGCGCGTTCCACCCACGCTGCCCGCGCGCGACGGAGCGCTGCGGTGTGGAGGTCCCGGTGCTCGGCGTCCCCGGCAGCGACCGGGACCGCACCGTGGCCTGCTTGCTGCATCCCGTTCCGGACAACGGGTTCTGACCTCCAGAGGAGATCCATGGACACCACGGCGCCGACCGTCGGGAGCAACCCCGCGATCGACACCTTGCCCGCCACCTTCCGCTGGGGTGTGGCGACCTCCGCCTACCAGATCGAGGGGGCGGTGCACGAGGACGGTCGCGGACCGTCCATCTGGGACACCTACTGCCGGACGCCCGGCATGGTCCACGAGGGCGACAACGGGGACGTCGCGTGCGACCACTACCACCGGATGCCCGAGGACGTCGCCCTCATCGGCTCGCTGGGCGTGGACACCTACCGGTTCTCCGTGGCGTGGCCGCGGGTCCAGCCCGGCGGCAAGGGTCCGGTCAACGCGGCGGGAATGGCGTTCTACGACCGCTTGGTGGACGAGCTGCTGGGCAAGGGCGTCGACCCGTGGGTCACGCTCTACCACTGGGACCTGCCGCAGGAACTGGAGGACGCGGGCGGCTGGCCCGAGCGCGACACCGCCCACCGGTTCGCCGACTACTCGATGCTCGTGTTCGACGCCCTGTCCGACCGCGTCCGCACGTGGACCACTCTGAACGAACCCTGGTGCTCCGCGATGCTCGGCTACTACGAGGGCCGGCAGGCCCCGGGCCGCCAGGACTTCGAGGCCGCCATCCACGCCGTGCACCACCTGCTGCTCGGCCACGGCCTGGCCACCCAGCGGATGCGCGCCGCCGCGACCGCGCCCACGGAGTTCGGCATCACCCTGAACATGGCCCACGCCTCACCCGTCACCGACAGCGAAGCCGACCGCGAGGCAGCGCGGCGTGCCGACGGCCTGTCCCGGCGGCTGTACCTGGACCCGTTGCTGCGTGGGCACTACCCGGCGGACGTGGTCGAGGACTTGGCGGCGCGCAGCGTGAAGCTCCCGGTGAACGAGGGAGACTTGGAGATCATCAGCCGGCCGATCGACGTGCTGGGTGTGAACTACTACTCCAGCCACCGTTTTTCGGGCGTGGACGAGGAGGGAAGGACTACCGATTCCGACGGCCACCCGGTCGACCGCGCGGTGCCCTTCGGGCGTCCGGTCACCGCGATGGGCTGGGAGATCGTGCCCGAGGGGTTCACGGACCTGTTGGTGCAGATCAGCGACGAGTACCCCGGCGTGCCCATGGTGATCACCGAGAACGGCGCGGCGTTCGACGACGCGCCGGCGGGTGGAGTGGTCCAGGACGACGACCGCATCGAGTACCTGGCCGCCCACATCGCGGCCGTGGCGGAGGCCCGGTCGCGGGGGGCGGACGTGCGGGGGTACTTCGCGTGGTCGCTGATGGACAACTTCGAGTGGTCCTACGGGTATGCGAAGCGCTTCGGGCTCGTGCACGTCGACTACGACACGCAGGTGCGGACTCCCAAGAGCAGCGCTTTGTGGTACCGCGACACCATCCGCCGGGTGCGCGGCCGGTGATCGCACGGACGCCCCTGTCGTGGTCGCGGGGGCGTCCGGTTCCGGCGTAGCGTCGGTTTCATGAGCGAACGAGGGCGGGTGCGGGTCGAGCAGGGGCAGAAGCGGGTCAGGGCTTACCTGGCGGGTTCGCTGGTGGTGGACACCGTGCGGCCGTACCTGGTGTGGGAGAAGCCGTACTACCCGACGTACTACCTGCCGGCCGAGGACGTGCGGGCCGACCTGGTGGAGACCGGCGAGGTGAAGCGGTCACCCAGTCGGGGCGAGGGCAAGGTCCACGACGTGAAGGTGGGCAACGCGGTCGCCGCGGGGGCCGCTTTGCGGTACGCGGAGTCGCCTTTCGAAGAGCTGCGTTCTCTCGTGCGTCTCGAATGGGACGCGATGGACGAATGGTTCGAGGAGGACGAACCCGTCTACGTGCACCCCCGTGACCCGTACACCCGGGTCGACGCACTGCCCAGCTCGCGGCACATCCGCGTCGAGGTGGACGGTGTGACGGTGGCGGAGTCGTCCCGTTCGGTGATCCTGTTCGAGACCGGGTTGCCGGCACGGTACTACCTGCCGATGACCGACGTCCGACTGGACCTGCTGCGGTCGACCGACTTGCGCACCAGCTGCCCGTACAAGGGCACGGCCGAGTACTGGTCCGTGGTCATCGGGGACGAGGTGCACGAGAACGTCGTGTGGGGTTACCGCACGCCGCTGCCGGAGAGCCGGAACGTGGCCGGGCTGGTCGCGTTCTACAACGAGAAGGTCGACATCTTCATCGACGGCGTCCGCGAGGAACGCGCGCGCTCGCGGTTCAGCTGACCGCATTTTTCGGTAGTCGGCCGGGGGCGCGGTCAGCCCCCGGTCGGCGGATGGTCGGCGGGCGGCGGTCCGTTGGACAGTCGGCGGGTGCCCACCAACGTCTTCCCCGCGGCGCCCAAGGGCCACCGCGACCCACGGATCGTCGTGCGCAAGATGGCGCTGCTCAACGCGCCGCACATGAAGCCGCTGACCGAGTTCGCCCGCAAGATCGCCGAGGAGCGCAAGGCCGAGGTGCCGCTGTTCGACCCGGCCAGCGGCGGGATCAACGCGAAGGTGCTCCTGCTGCTGGAGTCACCCGGACCGAAGTCCGTCGCGGGGAACGGCTCCGGGCTCATCTCCCTGGACAACGACGACCAGACCGCCGTCAACGGCTTCACCGCGATGGCCGAGGCGGGCCTGTCCCGGCAGGTGTGCCTGAACTGGAACGTCGTCCCCTGGTACCTCAGCGGCCACGCCCCGACCCCCGCCGACCTGCGCGCGGCCATCCCGTACCTGGTCGAGCTGCTGCGCATGCTCAAGAGCCTCAAGGCGGTGGTGGTGCTCGGCACGCCGGCGGGCACCGGCTGGAACCTGTCCGGCAAGGGCTACGGCCTGAAGGTCTTCAACGCGCCGCACCCGTCGCCCCAGTCCATCAACCGGGACCGGGCGACGCGGTGGCCACAGCTGGTGGAGGCGTTCCGCCAGGCGGCGGCGGCCGTCGCGTAGCTGTTTTCACAAGTGGCTCCACCGAGGTGCGAGCGGGAGTTCACGGAGTCGGAATCGGTACACCGGAAAATTCTCTGGAGCAGGTCGAAACCCGGCAGGCTGCTTCGTCGAACCAGTAGGGACACCGAAACCGACACCGAACCCGGCCCCGCGCCCCGGAAGGAGCCACCGTCATGGCCACCTCCATCACCTACCGCGACCGATCCGTCCTCCGCGCCGTCGCGGCCGGCCGCTGCGTCTACACCGCCGGGACCCTCCTGGTGGACGGCCTGGCCTGCTGCGACCAGTTCCTGGGTCCCCGCCTGGTCCGGGCCGGCCTCATCGAGCCCGAACCCGGAGGCTCGGCCCACCTGACCCGAGCGGGCCTCGCCGCCCTGGCCCCGCTCCCGGCTGCCGCCTGAGGCGCGGCTATGCGCCTTTCGCCCAATGCTCGAAGGAGACCGCGGGGCGGCCCAGCACCCGCGACACGTCGTCGGTGACCCGGGCGCTGTTGCCCGCACGTGCCCACATCACCCCGCTCCGCCACGCTGGATCGACGGCCGTTGGATCGACGTCCACGATCTCCACCGCACTGCCTCGGATTTCGCCCAGCACCGCCGCCTGCTCGGGGACGCTCATCGGCTCGGGGCCGGTCAGCTCGTAGACCCTGCCGCGGTGCCCGCCCAGCAGTGCCTCGACCGCCACTGCGGCGATGTCGCTGGGATCGATCACCCGTGCTTGGCGTCCCCGGTCATGTTGAACACCGGTGTGCGCAGCATGTTCGTGGCGAACATCGCCGGGCGCAGGATGGTCCAGTCCTCGCCGTCCATGACTGCCTCGTCGGCTGCCAGGTGGTGGGGCGCCAACACCGCGTTGTCGAAGACTTCCCCGGTCCCGATCGCGGAAAGCCGCACGATCCGCCGCACGCCGGCTTCGCGAGCCGCGGTGACGAACGCGAGGTCGTGGTCCGGGATGGGTGACTCCGGCGCGGTGACCAGGTAAGCCGCTGTCACCCCGGTCAGGGCTTGGACCAGGGACTCAGGTGAAGTGAAGTCGCCGAGCACGTCGTCGGGGTGGGACGGGTTGCGGGTCATGCCGCGGACGGGGACGCCCCGGTCGGCGAGGAGCCGTCGGACGATACTGCCAGTGGTGCCGGTGACGCCGGTGATCAAGAACATGCCACCAGGATCGTCGGACTACGTTTGTTCGGGATTGGAGAAATCGGCACTACTTCTTCGCGCGACTGGGCGCGACGCGGGGAGGCTCGTCGGGCATCTTTGGGTAGACGGGTGGCCAAGGTGCGTCCATCAGCCCGTTCGCCATGTCCAGCCGGGACATCTCCAGCAACGGCTCGATCGACTGCGGCTTCTGGGGCATGGTCTGCCACGGGTCCGGCCGCCCCGGAACGGTCGCGATGGTGAGCTGGTCCGGCTCGACGGAGGCCAGTTCCTCCCACGCGATCGGAGTCGACACCTGCGCCCCGACGCGGGGGCGGACGCACCACGCGCCGAAGACGGTCTTGTGCGGGGCGTTTTGATTGAAGTCGACGAACACGCGGGAGCCGCGCTCTTCCTTCCACCACTGCGCGGTGATCTGCTCGGGGTGCCGGCGCTCCAGCTCGCGCGCCAGCGCCACCGCCGCCGCCCGCACCTGGTAGCCGTCCCACCTGGGTTGCAGCGCCACGTACAGGTGCAGCCCGCGTGACCCGGTGGTCTTGACGTACGCCTCGATGCCCAGTTCGGCCAGCAGCGACCGGGTCAGCCGCGCGGCTGCCCGGAGCTGCGGGAAGTCGACGCCGGGGGAGGGGTCGAGGTCGACGCGCAGTTCGTCGGTCACCTCGGGGTGCTCGGCGCGGATGGGCCACACGTGGAAGCCGAGGCAGCCCAGGTTCACCGCCCAGAGGATGTGCCGGATGTCGGCGGCGACCAGGGCCTCGCTGGTGGTGCCGTTGGGCGTGGACACGGTGGTCGTCCGGAGCCAGTCGGGCGGCGACTTCGGCACCCGCTTCTGGAAGAACGACTTCCCGCCCGCACCCTCCGGGTACCGCTCCATCAGCAGCGGACGGCCGCGCATGGTGCGCATGAGCGGTTCGGCGACGGACACGTAGTAGCGGGCCAGGTCGAGCTTGGTCTCCCCGCGCTGGGGGAAGAACACCTTGTCCGGGCTGGTGATGACGACGCCCTCGACCTCGGTCGTGTTCACAACCCGAACACCTCCGCCAGCTCGGCCGGGGGAGCCTCGTCGAGCTGCTCGTAGGTGCACGAGTCGGGCGTCCGGTCGGGGCGGAAGCGGACCAGCCGGGCGGTGTGCCGGAACCGGCGACCCTCCACGTGCTCGTACCGCACCTCCGCCACCAGCTCCGGCCGGAGCGGCTCCCACGCCATGTCCTTGGTCGGCGCCCACCGGCTGGCCGCGCCCGGCGTCCGCGCGTCGATGTGCGCCCATTCGCCCCATGGGTGATCGGTGAGGGCGTTCTCGCGGTAGGGGGCCAGCTCGTCGACCAGTTCGCGGCGGCGCGCGGCGGTGAAGCTGCTGGCCACGCCCACGCTCTGCAACCGGTCCCCGTCGTAGAGGCCCAGCATGAGCGACCCGACGCCCTGGCCGTCCTTGTGCCACCGGAACCCGGCGACCACGCAGTCCGCCGTGCGCTCGTGCTTGACCTTCCACATCACCCGCTTGTCCTGCTCGTACGGCAGGTCGGTGCGCTTGGCGACGACCCCGTCGAACCCGGCGCCCTCGAAGCGGGTGAACCAGTCGTGGGCGACGTCCGGGTCGTCGGTGGCTGGGGTGAGGTGGAGTCCCTTGGTCGGGTGGAGGGCTTGTTGGAGGAGGTTGCGCCGTTCGCCGAACGGGGTGGCGGTGAGGTCGCGGTCGCCGAGGGCGAGCAGGTCGAACGCCACGAACTCGGCGGGGGTTTCGGCGGCGAGCTTGCGGACGCGGGAGGCCGCCGGGTGCAGCCGGAGCTGGAGCAGGCCGAAGCTCAGGCCGTCGGGGGTGACGATGACGATCTCGCCGTCCACCACGCAGCGGTCGGGCAGGCCTTCCCGCAGCAGCTCGACGACCTCGGGGAAGTAGCGGGTGAGCGGGCGGTCGTTGCGCGAACCGAGTTCGATCTCGTCGCCGTCGCGGAACACGATGCACCGGAACCCGTCCCACTTGGGTTCGAACACCAGGCCCGGCTCGCGCGGCACCTCGCGCACGGCCTTGGCCAGCATCGGGCGGACGGGCGGCATCACGGGCAGGTCCACGTCGGCGAGCCTAAGCCGAGAACGAGATTTCCACTCGACTTTGCCGGGCGGTGGTCATTGAGGACTGAAGTTGACCGCAATGCGGTTTAGTGTTGGTGTCAACGACAAGGACGAAGGACGGGGCACCATGACCGCTATGACGCTCTCCGCCGAGAAGGCCGACCTGCTCAGCGCCCTGGCCAAGCACCGCGGCTTCCTGAAGTACACGGTCCAGGGCATCACCGACGAGCAGGCCCGCGAGACGCCTACGGCGAGTGCCTTGTCCTTGGGCGGGTTGATCAAGCACGTTCGGGACGTCGAGGAGAGCTGGATCCGGTTCGCGGTCGGTGGCGCGGAGCTGATGGAGAGCGTTCAGGGGGATTGGGAGAACGGGTTCCGGCTGCTGCCCGAGGAGTCGCTGGCAGGGGTGTTGGCGGCTTACGAGGAGACGGCTCGGAAGACGGATGCCCTGGTTGCCGAGTTGGACCTGGACGCCGCCCACCCGCTGCCGGAGGCCCCCTGGTTCGCGAAGGAGTCCTGGACGGTTCGGCGGGTGCTGCTGCACGTGATCGCCGAGACGTCGCAGCACGCAGGCCACGCCGACATCATCCGGGAGACGTTGGACGGTCAGAAGACGATGGGCTGAAGAAAAGATCAAAAGCGCCTCGCCGGCGGGCTGACCACCGATGGGGTGGGAAGGCCTTCGGTTCCCCTGGGCTGAGAGCCCTTCCAAAGCCGCCGCCGCCCGGCGAAGAGCTGGTTGTGCGCGGTGGCCCCGAGCCGGTACCGGCTGGTCTCGTTAGAGTGCGGGTGAGTCGGTCGGGCGAGGGAGTGGGCAATGGGGTTGAAGGTCGGGTACAAGGCGTCTGCCGAGCAGTTCGGGCCTCGGGAGTTGGTCGAGTACGCGGTGCGGGCCGAGGAGGTGGGGCTGGACAGCGTCAGCGTGTCCGACCACTTCCTGCCCTGGCGGCACGAAGGTGGGCACGCGCCGTTCGCGTTGTCCTGGCTTTCGGCGGTCGGGGAGCGGACCTCGCGGGTGGTGCTCGGGACCAGTGTGTTGACGCCGACCTTCCGCTACAACCCGGCCGTGGTGGCGCAGGCGTTCGCCACGCTCGCACTGCTCTACCCGGGGCGGATCTTCCTGGGGGTCGGGTCCGGGGAAGCGCTCAACGAGATCGCGGTGTCCGGGCGGGAGTGGCCGGAGTTCAAGGAGCGGTTCGCGCGGCTGCGGGAAGCGGTGCGGCTGATCCGGGAGTTGTGGACGCAGGACAACGTGAACTTCGACGGCGAGTTCTACAAGCTCGTCAACGCGAACATCTACGACCGGCCGGAGCAGCCGGTGCCGGTTTATGTCGCGGCGGGCGGCCCTACGGTGGCCAAGTACGCGGGGCGCGCGGGGGACGGGTTCATCTGCACCTCCGGCAAGGGCATGGAGCTGTACACCGAGCAGTTGCTGCCGGCGGTGGCGGCGGGGGCGGAGGCGGCCGGGCGTGATGCCGGCTCGATCGACCGGATGATCGAGGTCAAGTTGTCCTACGACCGGGACCCCGCGCAGGCGTTGGAGAACACCCGGTTCTGGGCGCCGCTGTCGTTGACGCCGGAGCAGAAGCACAGCGTGGGCAGCGCCGAGGAGATGGAGCGGCTGGCCGACGAGCTGCCCATCGAGCAGGTCGCCAAGCGCTGGATCGTGGCCTCCGACCCGGAGGACGCCGTCGCGCAGATCAAGCCGTACGTCGATGCGGGGCTCAACCACCTGGTGTTCCACGGTCCCGGGCATGATCAGGAGCGGTTCTTGACGCAGTTCTCCGAGGACGTGTTGCCGTTGCTGCGCAAGTTGGGCTGAGCTTGGGGAGCGCCACCGGCGTGGGCCGGTGGCGCTCCGGGGGAGTCAGGCCAGGAATTCGGCGGCGAAACGGCGTAGTGGTTGGTCGTCTTGGGCGACGAAACCGATCACCAGTTCCTGCACGCCGGCCTCTTCGTAGCGGGCGATGCGCTCGCGGATGGTGTCGAGGGTTCCGATCAGGCCGTAGGACGCCAGGTCGCCCGGGAACGCGAAGTCCGTGCCGGGCGGGAGCATGGCGCGGGCCTCCTCATCGGAGTCGGCGATGACGCAGAGCGTGGTCGTGGTGCGCTTGATCTGCTCGTAGTCGGTGCCGACGTCCGCGCAGTGCTTGCGCAGCACGTCGTACTTGTGGGTCAACTGCTCGGGCGACTCGATGACGTTGCAGGCGTCGCCGTGCTGCGCCACGATCCGCAGGGTCACCCGCTCGCCGCCGCCGGCGATCATCAGCGGGATGCGCGGCTGGACGCCCTTGGGCTGGTTGATCGCGCCCTTGATCTTGTGGAAGCGGCCGTCGAAGGTGGCTTCGTCCTCGGTCCACATCGCGCGCACGACGCGGACGGCTTCTTCCAGGCGCCGCAGGCGTTCGCCCGCCGGCGGGAACTCGTAGCCGTAGCCGGAGTAGTCGGGCTCGTACCAGCCCGCGCCGATGCCGAACGTGAACCGGCCGTGCGAGATGACGTCCACGGTGGAGGCCATCTTCGCCTGGAGCGCGGGGTTGCGGTAGTTGTTGCCGGTCACCAGGTGGCCCAGGCGGATGCGGGACGTCTCGCGGGCCAGCGCGGTGAGCGTGGTCCACGACTCGAAGAGGAAGTCCTGCGACGACGGGACGGTGTGCAGGTGGTCGGGCGCCCACATCGCGTGGTAGCCCTGGTCGTCGGCGGTTTTCGCCAATCGGACCAGGTTGTCGAAGACCGCGGCCGGGTCGGTGGCGCCGGCGAAGTCGCGGCCGAAGCCCAGGGGCAGGAAGACGGAGTGCTCCATACAAGTGCAGACCTCGGCCGCACCGGAAAGGAGTCGGTTCAGAAGCGGCAGAAGCGGCGGATCTGGTTGGCGTGCGACGGGTACTGCTCCGCGATCTCGTCCGCCTTGGCGAAGCTGACCACGTCGTCGGTGTAGGGCGGCACCACGACCGTGCCCACCAGCGACCACTCGCCCGTCGACTCGCTGGCCTGCCAGACGCCGGCGGGGACGATGACCTGGGGGCGCTGGCCTGACGCGAGGTCCGGGCCCAGCACCGGCTCCTCGACTCGGCCGTCGGGGTGCAGCAGGAGCATTCGCAGTGGTGCGCCGGCGTGGTAGGCGTAGACCTCGATGTGGGCGAGGAGGTGCAGGCCGGAGAACTCGGGTGCGCGCAGCAGGTAGTAGATCGCCGATGCCTCCGGCGAGCGCCAGGACTGGCCGAAGTGACCGCCCTCCACCGGCAGTTCTTCCAGTCCCAGCAGGGAGATCGCCTCGTCGGGGGTCATGTCAGCTCCGCCTCCACCGATCCGTGCACCACGACCATGCCCTTGCCCAGTCGTTTCGCCGTGTACATGGCCGCGTCCGCGCTGCCCAGCAGGTCGTCCGCGGTGAGCGCCGGGTCGTGGGTGTCCCGGTGCGAGATGCCGATGCTGGCCCTGATCACGTGCTCGCCGCCCGAGGTGCGGTGCGGCGAGGCCATCGCGGCCAGCACCCGGTCGCCGATCTCCTCCGGCCGGGCCGGGTAGCCGTCGACCAGGATGCCGAACTCGTCGCCGCCCAGCCGCGCCACCGTGTCCTGCGGGCGCACGCAGTGCTGGAGGCGTTCGGCGACTATCCGCAGGACGGCGTCACCCTCGGCGTGGCCGTAGTTGTCGTTGACGTCCTTGAACCCGTCCACGTCGATGAACAGCACCACCAGCGGGTCTGGCCGGTCCAGCGCCGCGTTCAGGCGCTCGCGGAACAGCACGCGGTTGGCCACCCCGGTCAACGGGTCGTGGTAGGCCTGGTGGCGCAGGCGTTCGCGGCTGTCCCGGAGCTGTTCGAGCAGCCTGACGTTGTCGATCAGGGTGAACAGCTGCCGCGCGATCACCAGCAGCACCACGCCGAGGCCCACGTAGATCTCGAACGGGTTGAGCCGGACGCCGGTCGCCGTCCCCACGACGATGAACAGGCCGGTGACCAGCATCGGCAGGTACGGCACCAGGATGTGCAGCATCTCGCCCGCGCGCAGCCGCCCGGTCCCGGACCGCTCCCGGCGCGGGCTGCTCGGCGCGATGGAGGACAGGAAGAACATCGCCGGGCAGATCATGAACCCGATGTCCGCGGCCGTGGGGATCGCGGTGGCGCCCTTGCTCACCAGGAACGCGAACACCCACCCCGACGACGACTGCGCCAGCCCGGCGATGGCGACGAACAGCATCGGCAGTTGCCGCACGGACCGGTGCGACCAGGACGACACCAGCAGCACGACCAGCATCACCAGGTACGCGGCCGGGTGCGCCACGACGGTCGCGAAGCCCGGACCGGAGGTGGCCCACGCCCGGACCATCGACTCCAGCAGCGACACCCAGGTCAGGACGAACAGCGAGCCGACGACGATCAGGCCGTCCAGCACGATGACGACCTTGCTGCGGTGGTTGGGCAGCGACCCCGAACCGCCGTGCCCGAGGACCAGTACGGCGAACAGGACAAGGACGGGGACCAGGATGAAACCGAGTGGGGCGACGGTGGTCGAGGGGAGTGAGACGCCCAGGAAGACTTGACCCCAGATCCACGCGCACAGGCCGACCGAGAGGCTCGCCATCGCGGCGGCCATCCACAGCCGCCACCGCCGAGCCGTGCCCTGCCTGCGCAAACCCGCCCGCCAGTAGCAGACCATGGCGGCGACGGCGCCCACGAGCTGCACGAACTTGTCGATCGCCACGGAGGTCGATCTGTCCAGCGCCCCTGAGACGCTGAGGACCACGACCGCGACCACAAGAAGGCAGACGGCAGCCGTGATGAGGCTGAACCGTCTCAGGGTCATGGCACCCCGCCTATGCCGCGACTGGAGTCGATCAGGTGACCGAGCCACTGTAGTGACACCGTAACGCTCCGTGGACGCGGGGGTGTCCGCTTGTGACCGAACGCGTGTCGAACAGGGGGCGGGCGCGACCTACCCGGTACGGTTCGAACTGGTGTTCGTGGCGGCGTTTTGAGGGGACCAACGTGCGTGTGTTCGGTGTCGACCCCGGCCTGACCCGGTGTGGTTTCGGGGTGGTCGACGGTGGTCCCGGGCGTACCGTGCGGCCGGTCGCGGTGGATGTCGTGCGCACGCCCGATGACGCTGATTTGGCCGTTCGGTTGTTGCAGCTGTCGGACGCTGTCGAGGCCTGGCTGGACCGGTACAAGCCTGATGTCGTCGCCGTGGAGCGCGTGTTCAGCCAGTACAACGTCCGCACCGCGATGGGCACGGCTCAGGCCGGCGGGGTCGTGGCGTTGGCCGCTGCGCGGCGGAACCTGCCGGTCACGTTCCACACGCCCAGCGAGGTGAAGGCCGCCGTCACCGGGTCTGGCCGCGCGGACAAGAAGCAGGTCACCGCCATGGTGACGAAGCTGCTCGGGCTCAAGACCGCGCCCAAGCCCGCCGACGCCGCCGACGCGCTCGCCCTCGCCATCTGCCACCTGTGGCGCGCACCCATGCGGTCGCGCCTGGAGGAAGCCCAAGCCAGGGCGGCTGAACTCGCGCGGACGCACCGCGCGAGACTTGCCCAGGCCGCCGCCCGCACGACCGGAGGGAAGACCCAGTGATTTCGTCGCTTCGTGGACAGGTGCTGTCCATCGGACTCGATCACGCGGTCGTCGAGGTGGGGGGCGTCGGGTTCGCCGTGCAGGCCACGCCCGCCACGCTGGCGACGCTGCGCCGCGGCGAGGAGACCGCCCTGGCCACCGCCCTGGTCGTGCGCGAGGACTCGCTGACCCTGTTCGGGTTCGCCGACGCCGAGGCGCGCGAGCTGTTCGGCCTGCTCCAGACGGTGTCCGGGATCGGGCCGCGGCTCGCCCTGGCCACGCTGGCCGTGCTGGAGCCGGACAAGCTGCGGGCCGCGCTCGCCGAGGGCAACATCACCGTGCTCACCCAGGTCCCCGGCATCGGCCGCAAGGGCGCCGAGCGGCTGTGCATCGAGCTGCGGGACAAGGTCGGCCGGCTCCCGTCGGCCACGCCGGCCGCCCCGAACGCCGGCCAGGTGCGCACCCAGGTCGCCGAAGCCCTCCTCGGGCTGGGCTTCCCGGCCAAGCAGGCCGAGCAGGCCGTGGACGCCGTGCTGGCCGACGACTCCGCCCAGGGCACTTCGGAGGTCCTCCGCAAGGCGCTGGCGATGCTGGGCCGCAAGCGATGACGTCCTTCGAAGACGACGACGACATGCTCGACCCGCTGCCGGACCCGGCCGAGCGGGACGTCGAGTCCACGCTGCGCCCGCGCGACCTGCAGGAATTCGTCGGCCAGCCCAAGGTGCGCGAGCAGCTCGAACTGGTCCTGCAAGGGGCCATGCGGCGCGGCGCGCCACCGGACCACGTGCTGCTGTCCGGGCCGCCCGGCCTGGGCAAGACGTCGCTGGCCATGATCATCGCGGCCGAGCTGGGCGCGTCGCTGCGGATCACCTCCGGCCCGGCCCTGGAACGCGCCGGCGACCTCGCCGCGATGCTGTCCAACCTGGTCGAGGGCGACGTGCTGTTCATCGACGAGATCCACCGGATGGCCCGCCCCGCCGAGGAGATGCTGTACCTGGCGATGGAGGACTTCCGGGTCGACGTGGTGGTCGGCAAGGGGCCGGGCGCGACCAGCATCCCGCTCGACATCGCCCCGTTCACGCTGGTCGGGGCCACCACCCGGTCCGGCGCGCTGACCGGGCCGCTGCGCGACCGGTTCGGCTTCACCGGGCACATGGAGTTCTACCACCCCGACGAGCTGGAGCTGATCATCCGGCGGTCGGCCAAGATCCTCGGCGTCGACCTGCGCGAGGACGGCGCCCGCGAGATCGCCGGCCGCTCCCGGGGCACGCCCCGCATCGCCAACCGGCTGCTGCGCCGGGTCCGCGACTTCGCCGAGGTGCGCGCGGACGGCGCGGTGACCCGCGAGGTCGCCCGGGACGCCCTGGCCGTCTACGACGTGGACGAACTGGGCCTGGACCGGCTGGACCGGGCCGTCCTGGGCGCGCTGGTGCGCTCCTTCGGCGGCGGGCCGGTGGGCGTGTCCACGCTGGCCGTCGCGGTGGGGGAGGAGCCGACGACGGTCGAGGAGGTGTGCGAGCCCTACCTGGTGCGCGCGGGCATGCTGGCCCGCACGCCGCGCGGCCGGGTCGCGACCGCCGCCGCGTGGCTGCACCTGGGCCTCCAGCCGCCCGCGAAGGCCCCCGGCGACACCGGCCGGACCCTGTTCGACGACGCCGGGGAGTGAGCGGGTTCGCTCACCTGGCACAATCGGCGGCGGCACCCCAGGAAATCCGGACGTTCCGGGCAGACCAGTCCCGCCGCGCCCGGTTGAACGGAGAATGATGGGCAACCTGTCTTCCTTGATGTTCCCGCTGCTGCTCGTACTGCTGGCCGTGCCGCTGTTCCTCAGCGCGCGCAAGCAGAAGCGGGCCGCGGCCGAGCAGCAGGCGCTCCTCAAGTCCCTCGAGCCCGGTGACCGGGTGATGACGACCTCGGGTCTCTACGCCACGGTCGTCGACGCGAGTGACGACGACACGATCGACCTCGAGATCGCGGACGGCGTGGTCACCACGTGGCTGCGGCCCGCGATCCGCGAGAAGGTCAACCCCGTCACCGACGTGGACGAGACCGACGCGGTCGTGGACGACGTCGAGGACGCGCCGGCCGTGGAGGCCGCGCCCGCGCAGCAGGACAGCAAGAAGTAAGGCGCACGGCGATCGGGGTTGTGCCGCACCCGCGGCACAATCCTTTCGCCGCCGCGCAACCATTGCCCGGTGAATTCCGGGTCAAGTGTGAACGCCGTCCGGCCGATGCGATTGGTCCGGTCAACGCATTATGGCCGGTCGGGATAGTCGCACGGCCGTTGCGGAACCGGTTCGGAACCGGTGACAGACAACTCACACGGTGCGGGGTACGCTGCGCAATCACCCGGCAGGGCAGTGCCGGGTGGGCAAGCGCTGCCCTGGTCCGTTCCCACGGTCGCGGCGGCGTTCGACATCTCAACGACAGTTGCAGGAGACGGACGGACCGTGGCACCCCCGGCCGGGCAAATCCGCCCCGCGAAGTACCTGGGCGCGTTTGTCCTCATCGTGGTCGCGCTGTACTCCTTGGTGTTCTTCACCGGGGACGGCAAAGCGACCCCCAAGCTCGGCATCGATCTCCAGGGCGGCACGCGGGTCACGCTGACCGCGCGCGCCCCCGACGGCCAAACGCCGACCGACCAGGCCCTCAACCAGGCCAGGGAGTTGATCGAGACCCGGGTGAACGGTCTCGGTGTCTCCGGCGCGGAGGTCATCCGCGACGGCACCAACCTGGTGATCACGGTGCCCGGCACGGACAGCGAGGGCGCCAAGCGCCTGGGCCAGACCGCGAAGCTGAACTTCCGCAAGGTCATCGGCTCGCCGCAGCCCAACGCGCCCGAGCCGGCGCCGACGACCGCCCCGACCACGTCCGGTTCGGAAGCGCCCACCACGACGGCGCCCCCGGAGGGCACGGAGACGGCGACCGCGCCGACCACCGCCCAGGGCCGCCCGGCCCCGGCGCTGGAGCAGCAGCCGACCGACACCGCCACGCCGCCCGCGACGACCACCCCGTCGGCTCCGACCGAGCCGCAGGTGGACTGCCGCAAGGTGTTCAACGGCGAGTACTCGGCCAAGACCGAGGACGCCATCAACGAGTCCCGGACCTGCCGCCAGGACTCGGCGCTGACCACGCTGGACGCGCAGACCGTGTCCCAGGCGCTGGCCGCGTTCACCTGCCCGAAGAAGGACCCGCTGCTGGGCAACGACGACCCGTCGCTGCCGCTGCTGACCTGCGACCAGAAGAACGAGTTCAAGTACATCCTCGCGCCGGTGTTCCCGGCCAAGGACGCGCAGGTCAAGGACGACGACTTCACCCTGTACTCGCGGCTGACCGGTGAGGACGTCTCCAACGCCATCTCCGGCACCGACCCGCAGGGCGCGGGCTTCGTCGTGGACCTCACCTTCAAGGGCGCGGGCGGCGAGAAGTGGGGCAAGTTCACCTCGGCGAACGTGTCCCAGCAGGTCGCGGTGGTCCTGGACACCCAGGTCGTGTCCGCGCCGAACATCAACGAGCCCATCCTGGGCGGCAACACCCAGATCTCCGGCCGGTTCACGCAGAAGGACGCCGAGGGCCTGGCCAACGTGCTGAAGTACGGCTCGCTGCCGCTGTCCTTCGAGGCCTCCGAGGCCGAGACGGTGTCCGCGACGCTGGGCCTGGCCTCGTTGCAGGCCGGTCTGATCGCCGGCGGCATCGGCCTGGCGCTGGTGTTCGTGTACTGCCTGTTCTACTACCGCCTGCTGGGCCTGCTGACGATCCTGTCGCTGGCGCTGTCCGGCGTGGTGGTCTACGCGGTGCTGGTGCTGCTGGGCCGCTGGATCGGGTTCACCCTCGACCTGGCCGGCATCGCCGGTTTCATCGTGGCGATCGGTATCACCGCGGACTCGTTCGTGGTGTTCTTCGAACGCCTCAAGGACGAGATGCGCGAGGGCCGGTCGTTCCGGTCGGCGACCCCGCGCGCCTGGGTCCGGTCCCGTCGTACGATCCTGTCGGCGGACGCGGTCAGCTTCCTCGCCTCGGCCATCCTGTACGTGATCGCCGTGGGCCAGGTGAAGGGCTTCGCGTTCACCCTCGGCATGTCGACCGTGCTCGACCTCGTCGTGGTCTTCCTGGTCACGCACCCGTTGGTCGCGATGGTCTCCAAGTCGAAGTCCCTGTCCAACCCGAAGCTGTCCGGCCTGGGCGGTGCGGCTGCGGCGGGCGCCGGTTCGCGGACCGCCGTGCCGGCGGGCAAGACCGCCGCGAAGGAGGTCTGAGCCCCCATGTTCAAGGGGAACATCTTCCAGCGCCTGTACGTCGGCAACGGCGCCTTCGACATCGTCGGCAAGCGCCGGCGCTGGTACGTGCTGTTCGGCGTGATCCTGCTGGTGTGCCTGGCGTCGATCATCTTCCGGGGCTTCAACCTCGGGATCGACTTCACCGGCGGCACCCGCGTGCAGCTGCCGGCGCAGAGCGCGTCCGGCACGATCAGCGTCGAGGCGGCCAAGGAGAGCTTCACCAAGGCCGTCGGCAAGGAACCGGCCGCGGTGCAGACCGTCGGCACGGGCGCCGCGACGACCATCCAGATCCGGTCCGAGACGCTGGACGCGGCCAAGGTCGCTTCGCTGAAGGAGAGCCTGGACAACGACCTCAAGCCCAACGGCGGGGTCCAGGCCATCAGCGACAGCGCGGTGTCGGCGTCGTGGGGCGGTGAGATCACCACCAAGGCGCTGATCGCGCTCGGCGTGTTCTTCCTGGCCGTGGCGATCTTCCTGGCGCTGTACTTCGAGTGGCAGATGGCCGTGGCCGCGCTGATCGCGGTGGTGCACGACGTGCTGATCACGGCCGGCGTGTACTCGCTGGTCGGCTTCGAGGTCTCGCCCGCGACGGTGATCGGCCTGCTCACCATCCTGGGCTTCTCGCTGTACGACACGGTGGTCGTGTTCGACAAGGTCAAGGAGAACACCCGCGGCCTGCTGGGCCTGACCCGCCGCACGTACGGCGAGGCGGCCAACCTGGCGGTCAACCAGACCCTGATGCGGTCGATCAACACCTCGCTCATCGCGCTGCTGCCCGTGCTGGGCCTGCTGGCGATCGGCGTGGGCCTGCTCGGCGTCGGCACGCTCAAGGACCTGGCGCTGGTGCAGTTGACCGGTATCGCGATCGGCGCCCTGTCGTCGATCTTCATCGCCACCCCGGCCGCGGTCGACCTGAAGATGCGCGACCCGAAGTACCAGGCCCAGGCGGCCCGGGTGCGGGCGCGCCGGGACAACCTGGCCCGCAAGGCGTCGGGCGAGGTGCTGACCGGCGGCGCCGTGGTCGAGTCGACCGACGACGAGGCCCTGAAGGCGGAACTGCGCCACGAGAAGGCCCTGGCCGCCGCGGCCGGGACCCCGTCCCGCACGGCGAAGGCGGGCGACACCCGCCGCCGTCCGACCGGCAAGAAGCACCGTTGAAGCTGGACAAGGCCCTAGGGCTGCTGCGTGAGGTCCCGGACTTCCCCCAACCGGGGGTCGTCTTCCGGGACCTCACGCCCGTCCTGGCCGACCCCGACGCGCTGCGGGCGGTGGTCGACGCGCTGCAGGACAAGATCCACCCCGACACCCAGGTGGTCGCGGCCATCGAGTCGCGCGGGTTCCTGCTGGGCGCGGCCCTGGGCTACGGCTGGCGGTACGGGGTGGTGCCGCTGCGCAAGCCCGGCAAGCTGCCGGCCGTGGCGCACCGGATCTCCTACGACCTGGAGTACGGGACGGCCACGCTGGAGCTGCCTGAGGGATCAATTTTGCCTGGCCAGCAGGTTGTGGTGGTGGATGACGTGCTGGCTACGGGTGGTACGGCGGCGGCTGCGTGCGCGCTGGTGGAGCGGGCCGGGGGAGTGGTGACCGGGATTTCGGTGGTGCTGGAGATCCCCGGCTTGGGTGGCCGGGAACTCCTCGCGGGCCGCTCGGTGAACGCCCTGCTGGCCGTCTAGCCACTGCCTGCTCTTCACGCGCGGAGCGCGGTTCTTCACGCGCGGAGCGCGGCACGCGCGATTCTTCACGCGCGGAGCGCGGCACGCGCGGAGCGCGTTTAGCTACAAGCGGAGGGCTTCGGTTCCCCCACCGTATGGCCCGCCCGAAGGGCTACCACGGATTTTCCCGGGTGGAGTCAAAAAGTGAGGCACGAGCAAAAGACTTTTGCTCGTGCCTCACAAAACTCTTTGACTCCACCCGACCGGAAGTGCGGTAGCCCTTCGGGCAGGCGATACGGGGATGACACGAGCAAGAAGCCCAAGTTGAGTCGTGCCCTCCTCGGCGGCCCTGCCTGCCGGCGCTGCGCGCCGAAAATAGGTGCGGCTTGGCTCGTGCGCCGAGTGGAGGCGCCTGCGGTGTCGGATGGGGACGACCTGGGGTGTCGGCTGGGAGCGGTGGGGTGTCGGGCGACCGGTCGGGGCTAAGCGTCGGGTGCTGTTCGTCGTGTGAAGTTCGCCGCTCATCGGCTCGCCGCCGTAGCACGGTGGCGAGCGGAGTTATCCTCGGTTCCTAGACCCGAGGAGCGTGGTTGAGCCAGGACATCGAGCCCGCCCAGACGCCGCAGTCCGTGCCCGCACGGCCGCCGTCGGCCACCAGGCGCGTGCGCGCGCGCCTCGCCCGCCGCATCACCGCGCAGCGGGCCGCGCCGGTCAAGCAGGTGCTGGAGCCGCTCGCGGCCGTGCACCGCGACCTGCACCCCAAGGCGGACCTCGCCCTGCTCCAGCACGCCTACGACGTGGCCGAGGAGAAGCACCGGCCGCAGCGGCGCAAGTCCGGCGACCCCTACATCACCCACCCGCTCGCGGTGGCGACGATCCTGGCCGAGCTGGGCATGGACACGACGACCCTGGTCGCCGCGCTCCTGCACGACACGGTCGAGGACACCGACTACTCGCTCGACGCCCTGCGCGACGACTTCGGCAACGAGGTCGCGCTGCTGGTCGACGGCGTGACCAAGCTGGACAAGGTCAAGCTGGGCGCGGCGGCCGAGGCGGAGACGATCCGCAAGATGGTCATCGCGATGGCGAAGGACCCGCGCGTCCTGGTCATCAAGCTGGCCGACCGGCTGCACAACATGCGCACCATGCGGTTCCTGCCGCCGGAGAAGCAGGCCCGCAAGGCCCGCGAGACCCTGGAGGTGCTCGCCCCGCTGGCGCACCGGCTGGGCATGGCCACGGTGAAGTGGGAGCTGGAGGACCTGGCGTTCGCCATCCTCCAGCCCAAGAAGTACGACGAGATCGTGCGCCTGGTCGCCAACCGGGCGCCCTCGCGGGACACCTACCTCAGCGGCGTGATCAACGAGCTGTCCACGCAGCTGGAGTCGGCGCGGATCACGGCCAAGGTCGAGGGCCGGCCCAAGCACTACTACTCGATCCACCAGAAGATGATCGTCCGGGGCCGGGACTTCGACGACATCCACGACCTGGTGGGCGTGCGCATCCAGGTCGACGAGGTCCGCGACTGCTACGCCGCGATGGGCGTGGTGCACGCGCTGTGGCAGCCCATGCCCGGCCGGTTCAAGGACTACATCGCCCAGCCCCGGTTCGGCGTGTACCAGTCGCTGCACACCACGGTCATCGGCCCGGACGGCAAGCCGCTGGAAGTGCAGATCCGGACCTACGACATGCACCGCACCGCCGAGTACGGCATCGCGGCGCACTGGCGGTACAAGGAGACCCGGGGCACGCACAGCGGCAAGGGCGTCGAGGTCGACGAGATGGCGTGGATGCGCCAACTGCTCGACTGGCAGCGGGAGGCGGCGGACCCGGGCGAGTTCCTGGAGTCGCTGCGCTTCGACCTGGCCGCGCGGGAGATCTTCGTCTTCACGCCCAAGGGCGACGTGGTCACCCTGCCGACCGGCTCGACCCCCGTGGACTTCGCCTACGCCGTGCACACCGAGGTCGGCCACCGCTGCATCGGCGCCCGCGTGAACGGCCGGCTCGTCGCCCTGGAGCGCAAGCTCGAAAACGGCGAGGTCGTCGAGATCTTCACGTCGAAGGCCGAGGGCGCGGGTCCTTCGCGGGACTGGCTGTCCTTCGCCGCCTCGCCGCGGGCCAAGGCCAAGATCAAGCAGTGGTTCGCGAAGGAGCGCAAGGAAGAGGCCATCGAGGTCGGCAAGGACGCCATCGCGAAGGAGGTCCGGCGGGTCGGCCTGCCGCTCCAGCGCCTGGTGTCGGCGGACTCGATGGGCGCGCTGTCCAAGGAACTGCACTACCCGGACGTGTCCGCGCTGTACGCGGCGGTCGGCGAGGGCCACACCTCCGCCCGGCACGTCGTCCAGCGGCTGGTGGCGCAGCTCGGCGGCGTCGAGCACGCCGAGGACGAACTGGCGGAGCGCTCGACCCCGTCCACGGTGGCCCGCCGCCGGGTGACCGGCGACGCGGGCGTGATCGTCAAGGACGCGGCCGACGTGTGGGTCAAGCTGGCCCGCTGCTGCACGCCCGTGCCGGGTGACGACATCCTGGGCTTCGTGACCCGCGGCGGCGGCGTCTCGGTGCACCGGACGGACTGCACCAACGCCGACGAACTGCTCAAGACCCCCGAGCGCCTGTTGGACGTCGAGTGGGCCCCGTCGTCCTCGTCGGTGTTCCTGGTCGCCATCCAGGTGGAGGCGCTGGACCGGCACCGGCTGCTGTCGGACGTGACGAAGGTGCTGGCCGACGAGAAGGTGAACATCCTGTCCGCGTCGGTGACGACGTCGCGGGACCGGGTGGCGGTGAGCCGCTTCTCCTTCGAGATGGGCGACCCGAAGCACCTGGGGCACGTATTGAAGGCGGTGCGGAGCGTCGAGGGCGTCTACGACGTTTACCGGGTGACCTCGGCGTCCTGACCTCGGTCAGACCCCGCCAGACCCGTTTGACGACCGCCGCGACGCCGCACGTCAGCGAAACGTCAGGTGGCGCTGCGATCATGCGACTGCCGGTCTCCTCACGGCCGGCGGGGAAGACGAAGGGGCCGGCTCAGCACTCCTCTCCCGAGTGCGTGAGCCGGCCCCTTCGGGGGTTCGGGACTACTCGACCGTCACCGACTCGAACTTCACTTCCGTGTTCGGCTTGCCGCCACCGGGGGACGGGTCGAAGGAGCCGTCGTGGCCGCCGCGCGCCACCTCGTCGATCAGCTTCAGGCCGGCCTCGTCGACGCTGCCGAAGACCGTGTAGTCCGGGGACAGCTGCGCGTCGCCGTAGACGATGAAGAACTGGCTGCCGTTCGTGCCCTTCTGGGTCTCCTGGTCGATGCCCGCGTTCGCCATCGCCAGGTAGCCGCGGCCGTAGGTCAGCTCCGGCCAGGTCTCGTTGTCGAACGCGTAGCCGGGGCCGCCGCGGCCGGTGCCGGTCGGGTCGCCGCACTGGAGCATCTGCAGGCCCTCGGTGCCGATCCGGTGGCAGGTGGTGCCGTCGAAGTAGCCCTGCTTGACCAGGCTCACGAAGCTGTTCACGGTGCACGGCGCGAGCGAGCGGTCCAGCGTGAGCTTCAGGTCGCCGATGTTGGCCTTGATGGTGGCCGTCGCGGTGCCGGTGGCGGAGACGTCCGCGGCCTCGGGGGTCTTCGTGCCCTCCTTGGCGGACGGCTCCTTCGACGGCCGGTACTCGCAGGTCGCCGGGTCCGCGATCGGGGTCGGCCGGTTGGGCAGCGCCTTGACCTCGGTCGGGATCTGGATCGGCTTGGGGGTGGTCGAGCTGGCCGCCGTGTCGTCCGAGCTGCTGAAGTCGGCAGTGGAGATGAAGTAGACGCCGCCCGCGACGACGACGACCGCGATGACGGTCACCACCACCGAGACGATCCGGCGCCGCTTCGCGCGCTCCGCCCGGCGGGCCAGCTGTCGTTCCAGCTTCCGCTTGGCCTGCTCGCGGCGCTGCACGTTGGTCGGCACCTGCAACCTCCCTGTTCTCGCGTCGACCGGCGACGATCGGTGTGCAGTCTAGGGGGCACGTATATGGCTGGTGTGTGCCGGATAGGCTGGTGGTGCGGTCCACAGCGATCCGTTGCCGTTCTGTTGCCGTCGATAGCCGTCGAGGAGTGTCCGCGTGCTGGTGATCGGGTTCCCCACCGGCGCCCTCCAGGCCAACTGCTTCGTGCTGGCCGCGGAGGCCGGCGGACCGTGCGTCGTGGTCGACCCCGGCCAGGACGCCGCCGAGCCGCTGGCGCAGGCGCTGCGCGAACACCGCCTCACACCGGTCGCCGCCCTGCTCACGCACGGCCACTTCGACCACTGCTTCTCCGTCGCGCCCGTGTGCGACGGCAACGACATCCCGGCGTGGGTGCACCCCGACGACCGGGCCCTGCTGTCCGACCCGCTCAAGGGCATCAGCGCCGAGTCGCGCGCGTTCTTCGGCGGCAACCTGGAGATGCGCGAACCGCGCGAGGTGCGCGAGCTGTCCGACGGGGCCGAGCTGGACCTGGCGGGCCTGCGGCTGGCCGTCGACCACACACCGGGCCATACCGGCGGGTCGGTGATGTTCCGCGCCGGCACCGAGGAGGGCGGACGGCTCGTGCTGTCCGGCGACACCCTCTTCGCCGGCTCCATCGGACGCACCGACCTGCCGGGCGGCGACCACCGCGCCATGCTGGCGTCACTGCGCACCAAGGTGCTGACGCTGCACGACGACACGGTGGTCCTGCCCGGCCACGGCCCGACGACCACCATCGGCCGTGAGCGCGGCAGCAACCCGTTCCTGCTGGAACTGGGCGACGACGCGCCGGCCGCACCGCACCGAGGACTGTGAATCCCGTGACGACGTTCTCCGCCCCCAAGGGCGTGCCCGACTACTTCCCGCCGGTCTCCGCGACCTTCGCCGCGGTCCGCGACATCCTGCTGGACTCCGCCCGCCTGGCCGGCTACGGCTACATCGAGCTGCCCGTCTTCGAGGACACGGCGCTGTTCGCGCGCGGCGTCGGCGAGTCGACCGACGTGGTGACCAAGGAGATGTACACCTTCACCGACCGCGGCGGCCGGTCCATCACGCTGCGCCCCGAGGGCACCGCGGGCGTGATGCGGGCGGTCATCGAGCACGGCCTGGACAAGGGGCAGTTGCCGGTCAAGCTCGCCTACGCGGGCCAGTTCTTCCGCGCCGAGCAGCCGCAGGCCGGCCGGTACCGGCAGTTCCACCAGGTCGGCGTCGAGGCGATCGGCGTGGACGACCCGGCGCTGGACGCCGAGGTCATCGCCATCGCCGACGAGGCGTTCCGGCGGATGGGCCTGAGCGGCTACCGGCTGGAGCTGACGTCGCTGGGCGACTCGTCGGACCGGCCCGCCTACCGCGAGCTGCTCCAGGCGTTCCTGGCGAAGCTGCCGCTGGACGAGGAGACCCGCCGGCGGGCGACCATCAACCCGCTGCGGGTGCTGGACGACAAGCGCCCCGAGGTGCGGGCCCTGGTGGAGGACGCGCCGCTGATGCGCGACCACCTCTCCGACGCCTCGCGCGCGCACTACGAGCAGGTCAAGGACTACCTCAACGACCTGGGCGTGAAGTTCGTGGAGAACCCGCGGATGGTGCGCGGCCTGGACTACTACACCAAGACGTGCTTCGAGTTCGTGCACGACGGGCTGGGCGCGCAGTCCGCGATCGGCGGCGGTGGCCGCTACGACGGGCTGATGGAGCAGTTGGGCGGGCAGCCGCTGTCCGGGGTCGGGTTCGGCCTGGGCGTGGACCGGTCGCTGCTGGCGTGCCAGGTTGAAGGCGCGCAGCCGGGTGACGTGGCGCGGTGCGACGTGTACGGCGTGCCGCTGGGCGAGGCGGCGAAGTCGCGGCTGGTGGCGCTGTCGGCGGCGCTGCGCGGTGCCGGGGTGCGCTTCGACCTGGCGTACGGCGGCAAGGGCCTGAAGGGCGCCATGAAGGGCGCCGACCGGTCCGGTGCGAAGTTCGCGCTGGTGCTGGGCGAGCGGGACATCGAGGCGGGTGTCGTGCAGCTCAAGGAGCTGGCGTCCGGCGACCAGCGCGAGGTGCCGCTGGTGGACGTGGTGATCGCGGTGCGGGAGGCGTTGGGCCGGTGAGCGACGACGAGCGGATTCCGCTGGACCTGTTGGACCCGGCCGCGGTGCGCAAGCGCGCCCGGACGGTGGCGATCGGCGCCGTGATGGTCGCCGCCGCGTTCGGTGGTCTGCTGGGTCTGCTCGCCGGTCGCACCGCCGGTCTGGTGACGGCGGCGGTGTTCGCGCTGCCGCTGCTGCTGTTGGCGTGGTCGGAGGCGCGTCGGCGGGTGTGGCTTTCGGGTCACGTCCTGTCCGTGCGCGCCTTCGGCACGCGTGCGGTGGACCTGCACACCGCCGACCAGCTCGACCTGCTGGTGACGGACATGCGCGGCAGCCGCACGGTCGGGTTGTTCGTGCGGGGCGGCGGCAAGGCGATCAACCTGGCGCTGGCCATCTACGCCGGCACGGGTGGTCGTGAGCAGGGCGTGCTGGCGCTGCGCAAGCTGGCCGACGTGCTGGCGGGTCGCGGCGACGCGCCGGGCTTGGTGTTCTCGGAGCTGTTGGTGGCGCAGCTGCGGGCGGAGGCGCGCGGCCTGGCCGCCGCGGACCGTCCGCTGTACCAGTTGGGTTCGCTGGCTCCTTCGGGCCGCCTGGCCCAGAAGCTCAACCCGGACGCGATCTCCCGCTTCGTCTCCACCCTGGACTGACCGGCCGGCGTGCCGTCGCGACGCGTGGTGGTGACCCTCAGTCGGTGGGCAGGCCCCACGTGCCCTTCGGCGGGGGAGGGGACTGGGTGGCGGTCTCGTCGGTGGTCACCGGTGCGCCGCCGATGAACCTGACCAGGGCGTCGTCGTGCTCCACGCGTCCCGGGAACGGGTCGCCGGCCGTGCGGCGGACCAGGTCGGACACCGGCAGCTCCACGTGCGAGCCCAGGATGACGAAGTTGCCGAACCGCCGGCCCCGGAAGACGGCGGGTTCGGCCAGCACGCACACGTGCCGGAACACCGCGCGCACGGTCGACGCCTGGGCGCGGGCGAAGGCGAGCTTGCCGCCGTCGCCGATGTTGGCCGCGTACACGCCCCCGCCGCGCAGCGTCCGCTCGGCCAGCTCCACGAACTCCACCGACGTCAGGTGCGCGGGCGTGCGGGCGCCGGCGAACACGTCGGTGACGACCAGGTCGAACGTGTCGGCGGGGGCCTTGGTGAGCACCTCGCGCGCGTCGCCGTTGCGGATCTTGATGCGCCACGTCCGGTCCAGCGGCAGCAGGCCGCGGACCAGGTCGATCAGCGCCGCGTCGACCTCCACGACCTGCTGGGTCGAGCGCGGCCGGGTCGCGGCGATGTAGCGGGGGAGGGTCAGGGCGCCGCCGCCCAGGTGCAGGGCGCGGACGGGTTCGGCGGTGGGCGCGAGCAGGTCGGCGACGTGGCCCAGCCGCCGGATGTACTCGAACTCCAGGTGGCACGGGTCGTCCAGGTCGACGTGGGACTGCGGGGTGCCGTTGAGGCGCAGCGTCCACGCGCCGGGGACGTCGTGGTCGGGGACGAGTTCCGCGATGCCCGAGTCGACCTCCCTGGTGATCGTCTCGTCGGCCTTCCGGGTTCGTCCCACGCGGGTGATTATCCCGGCAGCGCCTGGTTGCGCCGCCGCCGGTCGGGCAGTCGGTCGACCAGCCGGCCGAGGCGTTCGGTGGTGCCCTGCAACGGGCCGAGCGCGGCGGCCAGGACGCGGATCGACTCGTCGAGCTGGCCGGTGTTGCCCGCCAGCGCGGTGATCTTCGGGGCCAGCTCGACCAGTTGGGCGTGCACGGCCTCCATCTGGTGCAGCGCCTCGGGCAGCTCGCCGGCCAGGAACGTGGCCAGCTGCTCCAGTCGTTCCAGGGTCCCGCGCAGCTCGGTGACCTGCGGCAACGCCTCGGCGAGCGGGGTCAGCCGTTCCAGCGCGTCGGCGATGCGCGGCAGCGCCAGCACACCGGCCACCAGTCCGCCCGCGACACGGGTGGTCATGTTCAGCACGGTCCGCAGCATGTCGGTACGGTACCCGCCGTGCAGATCGTCGCGAACGTGCTCACCGCGCTGGTCGCGGCCATCCACGTCTACATCCTGGTGCTCGAGATGTTCCTGTGGACCACGCCCCGGGCGCGGGCCGCGTTCGGGACCACGGCCGAGTTCGCCGCCGAGACGAAGGTGATGGCGGCCAACCAGGGCCTCTACAACGGGTTCCTCGCCGCCGGTTTGATCTTCGGCCTGGTCCGGGGCGGTGACGTCGGGTACGCGTTCGTCGTGTTCTTCCTGCTGTGCGTGTTCGTGGCCGGGCTGTACGGGGCGGCGACGGCGAGCCGGCGCATCCTGCTCGTGCAGTCGGTGCCGGCGGCGATCGCCCTGCTGTTCGCGTTCCTCGCGAGCTGACCACTCGATCGTGTGACAAACAAGTGGGGCGAAGGCGCGCCCGCTTCGACCCGAACAAGATCGGGCGGCTGGACGTCGGGTGAGGGTCAGACGCGGCGCCAGGGCCCCTTGGCGGGGTCGTAGCCGGTCCGCAGGTCGCCGGTGATCCGTTCGAAGCGGGAGGACGGCACGTCCTCTTCCTCTTCTTCTTCGAACTCTTCTTCGTCCTCCGGTTCCGCTTGGGGCACGTCTTCGCGTCCGGCGACGAACGCGGCCAGGGCGGTGGTGATCGGGACGGCTGCCACCAGGCCGATGCTGCCCACCAGGGTCCGCACGACCTCCTGGGCGACCTGCTGGGCGGTGAGGATCTCGCCGAGGCTCCGGCCGGACAGCGAGAAGGCCAGCAGGAGCGGGAGTGCCGCGCCGGCGTAGGCCATGACCAGCGTGTTCACCACGGAGGAGAGGTGGTCGCGGCCGATCCGCGAGCCCGCCGCGTACAGGTCGCGGAAGCCGAGCGAGGGGTTGGCGCGGCGCAGTTCCCACACGGCGCTGGTCTGGGTGACGGTGACGTCGTCCAGCACGCCCAGCGCGCCGATGATGGTGCCCGCGAGCAGCAGGCCGCGCGTGTCGATGCCGTGGCCGAGGATGGACACCAGGTTGGCGGTGTCCTGGTCGAGGCCGGTGAGCCTGCCGAACGCGGTGAACGCGATGCCGAGCAGGCAGATCAGGGCGAGGCTGACCAGCGTGCCGAGGACGGCGGTGGACGTGCGCGCCGAGACGCCGTGGGTGAGGTAGAGGACGATGAACATGATCAGCCCGGCCCCCACGACCGCCACCGTCACCGGGTTCTCGCCGGCCAGCAGCGCGGGCAGCACGAACAGCACGAGCACCACGAAGCTCAACGCCAACGCACCCAACGCGGCCAACCCCTGCCACCGCCCGAGCAGCAGGACGGCCGCCGCGAACAGCACCGCCAGCAGCGCCATGGGCATGCCCCGCTGGAAGTCCACGAGCTGGTAGGACGTGTTGGCGGTCGGGTCACCCCCGCCGAACGCCAACACCACCTCGTCCCCGACCTCGAAGGTGGGCGTGGACGGCTGCTCGGGCACGGGAATCCGCACCTCCCGCCCGGCAGCGGCCCCATCGGACATCTTCACGGCGACCAGCACGCACCCGCTCGCGCCGGGCTGGTCCCCCTCCGGCCCGCAGCCGCCCTTGGTGACCATCGTGACTTCGCCGCGAACCGGCGTCTGCGTGATGCCGACCTCGGCCCCGGTGGGTTGTTCGCGGCCGAACGGGTAGAGCAGCAGCGCGCCGACGACGGTGGCCAGGACCAACGGGACCAGGAGGATCAGCAGCAGTCTGCGGACGGGCGCGGAGGCGGGCTCGACGTGGCGGCCGTGCCCGTGGCCGTGAGCTGCGAGGAGGTCCTTGGCGTGCACGCGCACATACTGCCCGACCGGAACTGTCGGTACCGCGTGAGATGATCGAACCGGGGGCCGGAGGCCACCCATCCGCCGCCGTTGTGCCGCTGCCACCACGCCGCCGCCGTTGTGCCGCTGCCACCACGCCGCCGCCGTTGTGCCGCTGCCGCCACGCCGCCGCCGTTGTGCCGCTGCCGCCACGCCGCCGTGATCGCGCACGTCATGCACTGCTGCCGACTGCCGCATCTGAATCACGTTGCCGCTGAGGCCCGCGGGCCGAGGGCCGGAGGTGCGGAATGGCACCTCCGGCCGGTGGGGTCAGCCGGCGCAGGGGTTGCCGGGCTCGGCGAGGGTGATGGACTGGGTCGGGTCGCCCCGGAAGCGGTAGAGCGGCCCGTTGCCGAGGTCGACGCTCGAAGAACCCGGTGCTCCCCCTGTGCTGGCCGGACTGGCCGCTCGCAGAAGAAGGGATGCGCGACCCCGGCCACGGGTCGCGGCACCGTGCCTCACAGATCGATCACGGGCCAACGTTCGCAGAGCGGACACTTTGCCCCGATTTTCGGGCCAACCCCTTCAACCCGCCCCACCCCGGGTGCCACAGTCGTGCACGTGACGAACTGGACTCCCACCCACGGCCAGCCGTTCGAGCCCGTCCCCTACCGGCCCACCCGGATGCCGGTCGAGCAGTCCCTCGCGACCGCGGCCGACCTGCGCCGCCGGATGGACGAGCGCCGCACCGTGCGCATGTTCTCCACCGACCCCGTTCCAACCCAGGTGGTGCTCGACGCGATCGCGGTCGCGTCCACCGCCCCCAGCGGCGCGCACCAGCAACCCTGGACGTTCGTGCGGGTGGTGGACCCCGAGGTGCGCAAGGCGATCCGGGAGGCCGCCGAGAACGAGGAGCGCATCTCCTACGCCGGACGGCTGGGCGACGAGTGGCTGGACGCCCTGCGCCCCCTGGGCACCGACGACGTCAAGCCGCACCTCACCGACGCGCCCGAGCTGATCGTGGTCTTCGAACAGCGCTACTACCTCGGCGAGAACGGCGAGAGCTGCAAGCACTACTACGTCGACGAGTCGGTCGGCATCGCGGTCGGCATGCTGCTGACCGCGCTGCACCTGGCCGGCCTGGCCGCGCTCACGCACACGCCGTCCCCGATGAAGTTCCTCGGCGAAGTCCTGAACCGGCCCCGCAACGAGAAGGCGTTCGCGGTCATCCCGGTCGGCTACCCGGCGGACGACTGCGTGGTGCCGAACCTGGTCCGCAAGTCGCTGGACCAGGTCATGGTCACCATTTAGGCGCCGGCCCGGTCCATCACTGTCCACTTGAGACTGTCGAGCGGCGCGTGGTCGAGCTCACGGCTCGACCACGCCCGCGACCGGTAGGCGTACAACGGAACGTGGATCACGTCGGCGGCGACCGTCGTGAACCCGAGTCCGAGGTGGTGAACGCCATGAGCGCCCAGCCGATCAGCGTCCCGAGAACCAGTAGCAACACCGGTACTCCGTTTGACGCCTGTTCGAACACGTGTTCGAATGTGGGTATGCGATGGGGCGGGCAGAAGGACGGGGCGGACCGGCAGCAGGCCCTGCCGGGGTTGCCGGGACTGGTGCGCAGCGTGCGGACCCCGGACTTCGCCGACGTCGTGTTCCACGAGGTCCGCGCCAAGTCGGTGCTCAACAAGGTGCCCGGCGGGCGGCTCCCGTTCTCCTGGACGGTCAACCCCTACCGCGGCTGCACGCACGGCTGCACCTACTGCCTGGCCGGCGACACCCCCGTCCTGCTGGCCGACGGCCGCACCAAGCCGATCGCGGAGCTGTCGCCGGGGGAGGAGGTCTTCGGCACGCGGGAGGGTCGTTTCGTCACGACCCGTGTCACGGCGCACTGGACGACGGTGAAACCGGCCTACCGCGTGACCCTGGAGGACGGCACCCAGGTCGTCACCAGCGGCGACCACCGGTTCCTGGCCGACGACGGCTGGCAGCACGTCACCCCGGGCCGCTGCGCGGACTTCGAGGAGCGGCCGTTCCTGACCAAGGGCACCCGGCTGGTCGGCACCGGCCGGTTCGCCGCGCCGCCCGCGCGCACCGACGAGTACCAGCGCGGCTACCTGTGGGGCGTGGTGCGCGGCGGGCTGCCCGCCGACCCGGACGTGCTGGCGCGGGCGCAGGAGTACTCCGGCGGCCGGGTCCCGCGTGACGGCGAGCTGGTCGAGTGGCCGACGACGCCGGACGACGAGTGGTCCAAGGGGTTCCTGGCCGGGCTGTTCGACGCGCGCGGCACGGCGGCCGGCGGTGAGCTGGTGCTGTCCTCTTCGGACAGTTCGGTGTTCGAGGCGGCCGTGTTGGCGTTGACCCGCTTGCGGATCGCGCACGTGGTGGAGGTGCGCGGGGTGCGCATCACCGGCGGGTTGGCGGAGCGGTTGCGGTTCCTGCACCTGGTGGGTCCGGCGGTGGCGCGCGGCAAGGCCGTGGAGGGTGTGCGGGTGCCGAGGTCCGCGCGGCTGGGCGTGGTGTCGGTGGAGGCGCTGGGCGTGACCCGGACGCTGTACGACATCAGCACCGGCACCGGCGACTTCGTGGCCAACGGCCTGGTCAGCCACAACTGCTTCGCCCGCAACACGCACACCTACCTGGACCTGGACGCGGGGCACGACTTCGACTCCCAGGTCGTGGTGAAGGTCAACGCGGTCGAGGTGCTGACCGCGCAGCTGCGGTCGAAGCGGTGGTCGCGCGAGCACGTGGCGATGGGCACCAACACCGATCCGTACCAACGGGCCGAGGGCCGGTACGCGTTGATGCCCGGGATCATCAAGGCGCTGGCGGACTCCGGGACGCCGTTCTCCGTGCTGACCAAGGGAACCGTGCTGGCGCGCGACATCCCGTTGCTGGCCGGCGTGTCGTCGTCGGTTCCGGTGGGGTTGGGCGTGTCGATCGCGTTGCTGGACCGGGAGTTGCAGTCCGGGCTGGAGCCCGGCACGCCCAGCCCGCAGGCCCGGCTGGAGCTGGTGCGCAAGGTGCGGGAGGCCGGGTTGCCGTGCGGGGTGTTCGTCGCGCCCGTGCTGCCCGGGCTGACCGACTCCGCGGAGCAGTTGGACGGGTTGCTGGCGGAGATCGCCGCGGCGGGGGCGAGCGGGGTGACCGTGCTGCCGCTGCACCTGCGCCCCGG
Organism: Actinosynnema sp. CA-248983; assembly: GCA_050954585.1. Taxonomy (GTDB): domain Bacteria; phylum Actinomycetota; class Actinomycetes; order Mycobacteriales; family Pseudonocardiaceae; genus Actinosynnema. Next base: position 2,623,675 of record CP191863.1, read on the forward strand.
CGCGCGCGAGTGGTTCGCCCGGTGGCTGGTGGCGACCCGCCCGGACCTGGCCGACACCTACCGGCGGCTCTACGCGCGCGGGTCCTATGTGGACGCCCGCTACCGGAAGTGGCTGGCCGACCGCATCCAGCCGCTGCTGCGCCGGCACGGGCTGGACGTGAAAGGCGGTCGCGACGCGGTCGGGGTGCCCGGTGACGACGACGGCGTGTGGCCGGAGGGCAGCCTGCCCGGCACCGTCCCGACGCCGCGCGGGGTGGATCAGGAGCAACTGACCCTGCTCTGACTCGATCGCGGGAAAGTCCTCACCGGTTCGGGTGGTTGTGCCTCGTTGCGCGTCGCCGATCCGCGCGGGCTGTGACCAAGCTTTCTGGTCCGCGTACTTCGGTTTGTCGCGTCCCCACTGGCAGCCCGTCGCGCTCTCGTGCGCGCGGGTCGGAGCCGACTTTGGAGGACGACGTGCGCACGACCATCACCCGGATCTTCCAGTTGGCGGCCTGCCTGCTCGCCGCCGGCGTGGTGTGGTACGGCACCGCCACCGCCCAACCGCCGGGTCAGGATCCACCGGTGTCCGGCGACCCCCGCGCCACGGCGTACCCCGGCAACGCCACCACGTGCGCGGACGCCGGGCTGCCGGGCGAGATCATCCAGGTCACCTCGAACGACGACGGTACGTACCTGGACGTGACGGCGGTCCCGGAGGGCTACACGCTGATCGGTGTGGTCGTGAAGGGCAGCAACGCCTACAACGTCTACAAGGGGCTGGGCGACCTGCCGTGGCTGGACATGCACGCGCCGCTGGCCAGTTCGGGCCAGCCCGCGGAGATCAGCCACTGGTACGCGTGCGGCATCAAGTCCGTGGGCACCACCTCGCCCACCACGACGACGACCACCACCACGACCACCACACCCACCACGACGACGACCTACGACTCGACCACGAGCACCACCACGACCACGACGACCTACCCGACCACGACCACCACGACGACGACCTCCGACACCACCACCACCACGACCGACAGCACGACGACCACGACCGACAGCACCACCACCACGACGCCGACGACGACCACCACGTCCGACACGACGACGACCACCACGTCCGACACGACGTCGACCACCACGACCACGACCACGCCGGCTCAGACCACGACCACGACGTCACCGGCTAAGACCACGACCACGACCGCGCCTCTGGCCGTCGACCGGCAGAAGCCGTTGGCCTCCACGGGTTCGCGGACGGCCTGGCTGGTGCCGATCGGCACCCTGATGGTCCTGCTCGGCGGCATGGGTGTCGCACTGGCGAGGCGCCGGCGCTTCCAGCGGTGAGGCCGGTCGCAGCGGTGCGCCGGCTCCGGCGGTGCGGCTGGTTGCAGCGGGTGCGCCGACCGGCGGTGCGGCTGGTTGCAGCGGTGCGCCGACCGGCGGTGCGGCTGGTTGCAGCGGTAGGCCGGTTCCGGCGGTGAGGCAGCGTGAGCCGGCGGTCGATCAGCGCTGATCGGCGGCGGAGTGCCTAGACCAGTGGCAGCAGGTCTGGGCGCTTCGCCGTTCGGCCGTCCCCCGACGACCGCCTCCGCAGGGCGGCGGAGGAGCCACGGGGCCAGGGAACCGGCCAGCCAGCGGGCCTCCCCGCCACGACGCTCGCCAGGTCCGGGCGCAGGGCCACGGCCGGGGCCAACTGCTCCCGGTGCACGTCATGCGCCGAACGCTTGCTATGCAACTAGTTGCAGAGCAACTAGTTGCATAGCACTTGAACATGTTCAAAAAGTAGGCGTAGGCTCGGCGACGACAGGAGTTGAACACGTTCAAAAAGGGGGAAGAGTGGACGCCCTGGTGGTCACCTACGTCCTGTACCTGCTGATCAGCATCGGCCTGACCGTCTGGGTCGGGCACACCCTCAGCCGCAACGGCAAGGTCTTCCTGGTCGACGTCTTCGGCGGCAACCAGGAGCTGGCCCGCACCGTCAACCACCTGCTGGTGGTGGGCTTCTACCTGGTCAACTTCGGCTTCGTCACCTGGTACCTGCGCACCGCCGACACCGTCGCCGAGACCCGCCAGGTGTTCGAGACGCTCTCGGTCAAGGTCGGCACGGTCCTGATCGTGCTGGGCGTCCTGCACCTGGGCAACGTCTTCGTGCTCAGCCGGATGCGCCGCCGCGGCCTGCACCAGGCCCAGGACCTGCCGCCGGTCGGTCCGGACGCCTACACGAGGCTCGCATGACCGCCCTGACCGTCCTCTACGACGCCGACTGCCCGTTCTGCCGCCGGGCCAAGGGGTGGCTGGCCCGGCAGGAGCAGCTGGTGCGGCTGGAGTTCGTCCCGGCGGGCTCCGAGCCCGCCCGGCGGCGGTTCCCCGACCTCGACCACGCCCACACGCGGAGGATGATCACCGTCATCGGCGACCGGGGGAGGTGTACCGCGGCGAACGGGCGTGGCTGGTATGTCTGTGGGCGTTGCGCGCGTGGCGGCCGACGGCCAACCGGATGACCCGGTCGGGGCACCGGGTGTTCCTGCGCGCGGCCACGGAACTGGCCGACCGGCTGCGGGCGATGACCAAGGACGAGGACTGTGGAGAAACCTGCCAAGAGTGAGCAGACGCGGGCCCTCATCGTGGACACGGCGCTGCGGCTGTTCCGCGAGCACGGCTACGACCGCACCACCATGCGGGCCATCGCGAAGGAAGCGGGGTGTCCGTCGGCAACGCCTACTACTACTTCCCCTCGAAGGAACACCTGGTCCAGGGGTTCTACGACCAGATGGCGGAGGCCCACCAGCGGGCCTCCGCCGAGGTGTTCGACGCCGACGCCGACTTCACCGCCCGGTTGACCGCGGTGCTGATGGCGTGGCTGGAGGTCTCCGCGCCGTACCACGAGTTCGCGGTGCAGTTCTTCAAGAACGCGATCGACCCGAACAGCCCGCTCAGCCCGTTCTCCACCGAGTCCGGCAACGCCCGCGAGGCCGCGATCGCGGTCCACCGGCGGCTGCTGGACGGGGTGAAGGTGGACCGGCAGTTGCGCGAGGACCTGCCGGAATTGCTGTGGCTGTTCCAGATGGGCGTGGTGCTGTACTGGGTGCACGACAAGTCCGAGGGGCAGCGCAACACGCGGACGTTGATCCGGCGCAGCGCGCCCCTGATCGGCAAGCTGCTCGCCATGTCCCGCGTGCCCGGTTTGCGTTCGGTGACCCGCGAGGCCGTGCAACTGTTCCGCGACATCGGCTTGAGCCGGCTGGGTTGACGATCAGCCGGGTTGACGATCCGGGAAGTTCTCGCCATCCTGGAAGCGCGGCCGAGAGGCGCTGCGACGGACCGGCCAGGTCCGCCACGCTCGGCCCGCGATCACTCGACCCAAGGGCGCCTCCTGACCACAGGAGGATCTCACTTGGGCAACTCCCCGAACTGACGGCTCGTCCCGTCACGCCCACCACCCGCGCCCGTTCGCGGGTGGAGTTCGGCGCGCCCGAGTGGACCCTCCACATTGGACTGAGGGACACATGAGTGACAAGTTGAGGACGGTCAACGGCATCGAGTTCGCGGTGGCGGACCTCACCCTGGCCGAGGCGGGCCGGCACCAGATCCGGCTCGCCGAGCACGAGATGCCGGGCCTGATGGCGTTGCGCCGGGAGTACGCGGCGGCCCAGCCGCTGCGCGGGGCGCGCATCGCGGGCTCCCTGCACATGACCGTGCAGACCGCCGTGCTGATCGAGACCCTGGTGGCGCTGGGCGCGGAGGTGCGCTGGGCGTCCTGCAACATCTTCTCCACCCAGGACGAGGCCGCGGCGGCGGTCGTCGTCGGCCCGGACGGCACGGTCGACGAGCCCCAGGGCACGCCGGTGTTCGCCTGGAAGGGCGAGACGCTGGAGGAGTACTGGTGGTGCTCGGAGCGGATCTTCGGGTTCCCGGAGGGTCCGAACCTCATGGTGGACGACGGCGGCGACGCGACCCTGCTGGTGCACAAGGGAGTCGAGTTCGAGGCCGCGGGCGCGGTGCCGCGCGCGACCGAAGAGGACGGCGAGGAGTACCGGATCATCCTGGCCACGCTGGCCGACAGCCTGGCCGACGACCCGAAGCGGTTCACCCGGATCGCCGCGGGCATCCTGGGCGTCTCGGAGGAGACGACCAACGGCGTGAACCGGCTCTACAAGCTGGCCGAGGCCGGTGAGCTGCTGTTCCCCGGGTTCAACGTGAACGACTCGGTGACCAAGTCGAAGTTCGACAACCGCTACGGCATCCGGCACTCGCTGGCCGACGGGCTCAACCGGGCCACCGACGTGATGCTGGGCGGCAAGCTCGCCGTGGTGTGCGGGTACGGCGACGTCGGCAAGGGCGCGGCCGACTCGCTGCGCGGGCAGGGCGCGCGGGTCGTGGTGACCGAGATCGACCCGATCTGCGCGTTGCAGGCGTCGATGGACGGGCTGGAGGTGCGGCGGCTGGACGAGGTGGTGGAGCGCGGCGACATCTTCATCACCACGACCGGCAACGTCGACGTGATCGGCGTCGAGCACATGGCCCGGATGAAGCACAACGCGATCGTCGGCAACGTGGGCCACTTCGACCACGAGATCGACATGGCGGGCCTGGCGAAGGTGCCGGGCATCCGGCGGATCGAGATCAAGCCGCAGGTGCACGAGTGGGTGTTCCCGGACGGGCACTCGATCCTGGTGCTGTCCGAGGGCCGGCTGATGAACCTGGGCAACGCGACCGGGCACCCGAGCTTCGTCATGTCCAACTCGTTCACCAACCAGGTGCTGGCGCAGGTGGAGCTGTTCACCAAGCCGGGGCACTACGGGCGGGCGGTGTACCGGCTGCCGAAGCTGCTGGACGAGAAGGTCGCGCGGCTGCACCTGGACGCGCTGGACGTGCACCTGACCGAGCTGACGAAGAAGCAGGCGGGGTACGTCGGCGTGGACGTCGAGGGCCCTTACAAGCCGGAGCACTACCGCTACTGAAAGTAGTCCTGCGGTGGCCGTACACCGTACCGTACTGTGTACGGCATGAGTGGTGTGCCGGGTAGTGGTGCTGGGTTCGTGGCGTCGGACGAGGACGTGAAGGGCGTCCTCGACTGGTTCGCGCGGTGGGACGCGTTGGCCGTGGCCAAGGACGTCGAGGCGATGGCCGAGATGTCGTTGTTCCCGGTCAACGCGGTCACCGACGGGTCGGCGGAGCAGTGGGACCGGGCGCGGTTCCTGCGCGAGATGACCGCCCAACTGGGGGAGGGGGACGTGCGGATGGAGTCCGTGCGGACCCCGGTGTTCATCAACGCCAACCTGGTGTTCGTGATCACCGACGCGACGATCACCGTGGGTGAGTACTCGCAGGCCGTGCGGTACGGCGACCTGCTGGTGAAGACCGACGGGAAGTGGCTGTTCCAAACGATGGCCCAGGGCGGCTGGTGACTGTGTTGGATTGCGCCGCCGTCGGCGTCGCGGGCGAGGCCGCCTGAAAGTCGGCTCATCGCGTCGCCTTCCGCGCCGATCGAAGAGCGTGATCGGAGCGGAAGGCGACGCGACAAGCCGACGCGGCTGTGTTGGATTGCGCCGCCTCCGACGTCGCTTCCGCGCCACTAACAATCAGTCTTGACTGTTTGTTAGTGGCGCGGAACACTCCACTGCATGGGTACCGAGACCAGGCAGCGGCAGGCCGACCGCAGCCGGGAGACCCGGCGCAAGCTGATGGAAGCGACCGTCGAGTGCCTGGTTGAGCTGGGCTGGTCGGGCACGACGACGACCGTGGTCGCCGAGCGCGCGGGCGTGTCCCGGGGCGCGCAGTTGCACCACTTCAGGACCCGCGGCGAGCTGGTGGCCGCCGCGGTGGAGCACCTGGGCGCGGAGAGCGTGCAGGTGCTGAAAGAGCGCGCGGCCGGCCTGGACGGGGTCGCGCCGGGGGAGCGCATTCCGGCGGTCGTGGAGCTGATCGCCGATTTCTACGCCAGCGACCTGTTCACCGCGGCGCTGGAGCTGTGGGTCGCGTCCCGGACCGATCCCGAGCTGAAGACGGTCGTGGTCCCGCTGGAAGTCCGGCTGGGGCGGGAGACCCACCGCCTGGCAGTGGAGCTGTTGGGCGCCGACGAGACGAAGCCGGGCGTCCGCGAAGCCGTGCAGATCACCCTGGACCTGGTGCGCGGCTTGGCGTTGGCCAACCAGCTCACCGACGACGGGAAGCGGCGCGCGCGGATCGTCCGGCACTGGGCGACGATGCTGGAGGACGCGCTGTGATTTCCGAGGTGTTGGACGACCTGCGGGCCGAGAGCCAGGTTCTGGACGACCTTGTCGGGCCGTTGGACGACTGGACGATCCCCACGCCCGCGCCGGGCTGGACGATCGCGCACCAGATCAGCCACCTGCGCTGGACCGACCGCATCGCGGCGCTGGCGGCGACCGACCCCGAGGCGTTCGCGGAGGCGTTGAAGAAGGCCACCCCGGACCTGGTGGACAAGGGCGCCGAGGAGCCGGTGACGCTGGCGGAGTGGCGGGCCGGCCGCGATGAGCTGCACCGGGCGTTGCTCGCCGTGCCGGCCGGGGTGAAGGTGCCGTGGTTCGGTCCGCCGATGAGCCCGGCGTCGATGGCGACCGCGCGGCTGATGGAGACGTGGGCGCACGGCCAGGACGTGGCCGACGCGCTGGGCGTGACCCGCGAGCCGACCGCGCGGCTGCGGCACGTGGCGCACATCGCGGTGCGGGCCATGGGGTACGCGTTCCTGGTCAACGGACTGCCGGTGCCGGCGGAGCCGGTTCGGGTCGAGCTGGTCGGGCCGGGCGGCGAGCAGTGGGCGTGGGGTCCCGAGGACGCGCCCGACCGCATCGCGGGGCCGGCGCTGGACTTCTGCCTGTTGGCCACACGGCGACGGCACCGGGACGACCTGGACGTGAAGGCGGAGGGGGAGGTGGCGTCGGCCTGGTTGCCGATCGCGCAGGCCTTCGCCGGACCGCCCGGACCGGGGCGCGAGAAGGGGCGGTCGTGATCCGGATCGGCAACGCGTCGGGGTTCTACGGGGACCGGTTCGCCGCCGTGCGCGAGATGATCGAGGGCGGTGACCTCGACGTCCTCACCGGCGACTACCTGGCCGAACTGACCATGCTCATCCTCGGCCGCGACCGCATGAAGGACGCGAACCTGGGCTACGCCCGCACCTTCCTGCGCCAACTGGAAGACGCCCTCGGCCTCGCCCTCGAACGCGGTGTGAAGATCGTCTCCAACGCGGGTGGCCTCAACCCCGCCGGACTCGCGCAGGCGATCGACAAGCTCGGCCTGAACGCGAAAGTGGCCTACGTGACCGGGGACGACCTGCGGTCCCGCTTCCCGGAAGCGCTGACCGCCAACGCCTACCTCGGCGCGTGGGGCATCGCCGAGTGCCTGAAGGCCGGCGCGGACGTCGTGGTCACCGGCCGGGTCACGGACGCGTCCCTGGTCGTCGGCCCGGCCGCCGCGCACTTCGGGTGGGGTCGGGACGAGTGGGACAAGCTCGCCGGCGCCACGGTCGCCGGGCACGTCCTGGAGTGCGGCACCCAGGCCACGGGCGGCAACTACGCGTTGTTCACCGAGATCGACGCGACCCGCCCCGGCTTCCCGATCGCGGAGGTCGAGGCGGACGGCTCGGCCGTGATCACCAAGCACGACGGCACGGGCGGCGCGGTCACCGTCGACACGGTCACCGCCCAGCTCCTCTACGAGATCGGCGCACCGGCCTACCTCGGCCCGGACGTCACCAGCCACTTCGACACCATCCAGCTCGAACAGCACCCGAGGGGCGTCCGGATCTCCGGCACGAAGGGCTCACCGCCGCCGGACACGCTCAAGGTGTGCCTGAACCACCTCGGCGGCTTCCGCAACTCCACCACCTTCGTCCTCTGTGGACTCGACATCGACCGCAAGGCGGAGTTGGTGCGGCGGCAACTGGAAGAGGCGATCGGGGACGACGGGCTCACCTGGACGTTGGCGCGCACGGACCATGACGACGCCGATACCGAGGAGACTGCCTCCGCCCTCCTGCACGCCACGATCAAGACCGCCGATCCCAAGCGGGCCAAGGCGTTCTCGCGGGCGGGCATCGAGCTGGCGCTGGCGTCCTACCCGGGCTTCCACGTCACCGCACCGCCGGGGGACGGGACACCGTACGGCGTCTACAAGGCCGCGTACGTCGGCCGCCACGAAGTGCGTCACGAAGCCGTGCTGCCCGACGGGGAGGTGGTCGAGGTATGAGGGTCCCGTTGGGCACGATCGCGGGCGCGCGGTCCGGTGACAAGGGCGGTGACGCGAACCTCGGGGTGTGGGTGCGCACCGACGCCCAGTACGCGTGGCTGGCCGACACCCTGACCGTCGCGCGGCTCAAGGAGCTGCTGCCCGAGGCGGGCGAGGTGGACCGGTACGAGCTGCCGAACCTCAGGGCGCTGAACTTCGTGCTGCACGGCCTGCTGGGCGAGGGCGTGGCGTCCTCGACCCGGTTCGACCCGCAGGCCAAGGCGCTGGGCGAGTGGCTGCGGTCCCGGCACGTCGACATCCCGGAGGACCTGCTGTGAACACCACCTCGGACCTGTTCGAGACACCGGAGCGCAAGGACCTGCGGGCCACGGTGCGGCGGTTCACCGAGCAGGAGGTCGTGCCGTACTTGAAAGACTGGGAGCGCGCGGGCGAGGTGCCCCGGGCGCTGCACCGGACGGCGGCGAAGATCGGCCTGCTGGGCATCGGGTTCCCCGAGCACGTGGGCGGCGCGGGCGACCTGCTCGACACCGTCGTGGTCACCGAGGAGCTGATCCAGGCGGGCGGGTCGTCCGGGCTCATCGCGGCGCTGCTCACGCACGGCATCGCGATCCCGCACATCGTGGACGCGGGCAGCCCCGACCTGGTCGACCGGTTCGTCCGGCCGACGCTGGAGGGCGAGCTGATCGGCGCGCTGGCGGTCACCGAGCCCGGTGGCGGGTCGGACGTGGCGGCGTTGCGCACCAAGGCGGTCCGGGACGGTGACCACTACGTCGTCAACGGGGCCAAGACGTTCATCACCTCCGGCGACCGCGCGGACTTCGTGACCACGGCGGTGCGCACCGGGGGAGAGGGCTACCAGGGCATCAGCCTACTGGTGATCGAGAAGGGCACGCCCGGGTTCGCGGTCGACCGCCGGCTGGACAAGATGGGTTGGCACTGCTCGGACACCGCCGAACTGTCCTTTGTGGACGCACGAGTGTCGGTGAACAACCTGGTGGGCCCGGAGAACGGCGGGTTCGGGCTGATCATGCGCCAGTTCCAGGTCGAGCGGATCTCGCTGGCCGTGCAGGCGTACGCGACGGCCCAGCGCTGCCTGGACCTGGCGATCGCCTACGCCCGCCAGAGAGAAACGTTCGGCCGGCCGCTGATGGGCCGTCAGGTGGTGCGGCACAAGCTGGTGGAGATGGCGCAACGCGTCGACCTCGCCCGCGTCTACACCCGTGAGGTGGCGGTGAAGGTGGCGCGCGGCGAAGAGGCGGTGGCACAGGTGTGCTTCGCCAAGAACGCGGCCGTCGAGGCGTGCTCGTTCGTCGTGGACGCGGCCGTCCAACTGCACGGCGGCGCGGGTTACCTGCGCGACAGCGAGGTGGAGCGGCACTACCGGGACGCGCGCATCCTCGGCATCGGCGGCGGCGCCACCGAGGTCATGGTGGAGCTGGCCGCGAAGCGATTGGGGTTCACGGCATGACGACGTTGAGCACGAGGCTCGACACGCGGGCGGCGGAGTACCACGAGAACCGCGAGGCGCTGCTGGCCAAGCTCGCCGACCTGGACACCGAGCACGCCAAGGCGCTCGCGGGCGGCGGACCGAAGTACACCGAACGCCACCACAAGCGCGGCAAGCTGCTGGCGCGCGAACGGATCGAACTGCTGGTGGATCAGGACAGCCCGTTCCTGGAGCTGTCCCCGCTGGCCGCGTGGGGCACCGACTACCCGGTGGGCGCGAGCGTCGTCACGGGCATCGGCGTCGTCGAGGGCGTCGAGTGCGTGATCGTCGCCAACGACCCGACCGTGCGGGGTGGGGCGAGCAACCCGTACACCCTGCGCAAGACGTTCCGGGCCAACGACATCGCGCTCCAGAACCGGCTGCCGCTGATCGGCCTGGTCGAATCGGGCGGGGCGGACCTGCCCAGCCAGAGCGAGATCTTCATCCCCGGCGGCCGGGCGTTCCGCGACTTGACCAGGCTCAGCGCGGCCGGCATCCCGACCATCAGCACGGTGTTCGGCAACGCCACCGCCGGCGGCGCGTACGTGCCGGGCATGTCCGACTACGTGGTGATGATCGACCAGCGCTCCAAGGTGTTCCTCGGCGGTCCGCCGCTGGTGAAGATGGCCACCGGCGAGGAGTCCGACGACGAGTCCCTGGGCGGCGCCCGGATGCACGGCACCACCTCGGGCCTGGCGGACTTCGTGGCGACCGACGAGGTGGACGCGATCCGGCTGACCCGCCGCGTCGTCGCCCGCCTGAACTGGCGCAAGCTCGGCCCGCAGCCCAAGCCGTCCGAACCGCCGCTCTACGACGAGGAAGACCTGCTCGGCCTGGTCCCCACCGACCTGCGCGTCCCGTTCGACCCGAGGGAAGTCATCGCGCGGATCGTGGACGGCTCGCGGTTCGACGAGTTCAAGCCCGACTACGGCACCAGCCTGGTCACCGGCTGGGCGGACCTGCACGGCTACCCGATCGGCGTCCTCGCCAACGCCCGGGGCGTGCTGTTCAGCGCGGAAGCCCAGAAGGCCACCCAGTTCATCCAGTTGGCCAACAAGACCGACACCCCGTTGCTGTTCCTCCAGAACACCACCGGCTACATGGTCGGCGCCCAGTACGAGCAGGGCGGCATCATCAAGCACGGCGCGATGATGATCAACGCGGTGTCCAACAGCCGGGTGCCGCACCTGACGGTCGTCATGGGCGCGTCCTACGGCGCGGGCAACTACGGCATGTGCGGCCGGGCCTACGACCCGCGCTTCCTGTTCACCTGGCCCAACGCCAAGTCCGCCGTGATGGGACCGGTGCAGCTCGCGGGCGTGCTGTCGATCGTGGCGCGGCAGGCCGCCGCCGCGAAGGGGCAGGAGTACAACGAGGAGCACGACGCGGCCATGCGGCAGATGGTCGAGGGCCAGATCGAGCAGCAGTCCCTGGCCGCGTTCCTGTCCGGCCGGCTCTACGACGACGGCGTGATCGACCCGCGCGACACCCGCACGGTGCTCGGCCTGTGCCTGTCGGCGATCCACAGTGGACAGATCAAGGGCGCCGACGGCTACGGCGTCTTCCGGATGTGAGGTCACCCGTGATCAGCAAGCTCCTGATCGCCAACCGGGGCGAGATCGCCCGCCGCGTGGCGCGCACGTGCCGCGAGGTGGGCGTGAGCCCGGTGGCGGTGTTCTCCGACCCGGACGCCGACGCGCCGCACGTCCGGGAGGCCGACGCGGCGGTGCGCCTGCCCGGCGCCGCGCCCGCCGAGACCTACCTGCGGATCGACGCGCTGGTGGCGGCGGCGAAGGCGGCCGGCGCGGACGCCGTGCACCCCGGCTACGGGTTCCTGTCCGAGAACGCCGAGTTCGCGCGGGCCGTGCAGCGGGCCGGGCTGACCTGGGTCGGTCCGGACCCGGACGTCATCGAGGCGATGGGCTCGAAGGTCGCCGCGAAGAAGCGGATGGCCGAGGCCGGCGTGCCGGTGCTGCCCGAGCTGGACCCCGAGGCCGCGACGGAGTTCCCGTTGCTGGTCAAGGCGTCCGCCGGCGGTGGCGGCCGGGGGATGCGGGTCGTGCGGACCCGGGACGAGCTGGCCGACGCGGTGGCCGCCGCCCGCCGCGAGGCCGAGTCCGCGTTCGGCGACGGCACGGTGTTCTGCGAACCGCTGCTGGAGAACGCCCGGCACGTCGAGGTGCAGATCCTCGCCGACACGCACGGCACGGTGTGGGCGTTGGGGGAGCGGGAGTGCTCCATCCAGCGGCGGCACCAGAAGATCATCGAGGAGACCCCGAGCCCGGCGGTGGGACCCGAGGCGCGCCAACGGCTCTTCGACGCCGCCACGGCCGCCGCGCGGGCCATCGGGTACGTGGGCGCGGGGACGGTGGAGTTCCTCTTCACCGACGACCAGCGGTTCCACTTCCTGGAGGTCAACACCCGCCTCCAGGTGGAGCACCCGGTCACCGAGGAGGTCTTCGGCCTCGACCTGGTGGCCTGGCAGCTCGCCATCGCCGAGGGCGCGAAGCTGCCGGCCGAACCGCCCACCCCGAACGGCCACGCGATCGAAGCCCGCCTTTATGCGGAGGACCCGGCGCACGACTGGCGGCCTGCTTCCGGCACGCTGCACCGGTTCCGCGTCCCGGACGGCGTCCGGGTGGACAGCGGCGTCGAGGACGGCAGTGTCGTCGGGGTGCATTACGACCCGATGCTGGCGAAGGTCGTGGCGTGGGGCCCGACGCGGGCAGCGGCGGTGCGCAAGCTGGCCAACGCGTTGGACCGCGCGGAGGTGCACGGCTTGGTCACCAACCGCGACCTGCTGGTGCGGACGTTGCGCCATCCGGCCTTCACGGCGGGCGATACCCATACCGGGTTCCTCGACCAGCACGGCCTGACAAAGCGGCCTGACGTGGACGTTCGCCCCGCCGCCCTGGCCGCCGCGCTGGCCCTGGCCGAGATTCGCCGGACGCACCTGCCGCCGGGCTGGCGCAATGTGCCGGCACACCCGCAAAAAGCGGACTTCGAATTCAACGGTGAAACGGTGTCGGTGACCTATCGGCACACCCGTGATGGAGTCATATGCAGTCCTGAACTCGAAGTCGTGCGCGCCGCTAAAGATTTTGTGACGCTGGAAAGCGACGGCGTGCAGGTCACATACCCCGTTGCCGTATACGGGGACCGGGTGGAGGTCGGCGGGTGGTCACTGCGCGTGCTGCCCCGCTTCCCGGAACCCACCACCAGGGTCGCCGAGGGCGCGACCGTTGCGCCCATGCCCGGCACGGTGGTGCGGGTGTCCGTCGAACCCGGCCAGGTGGTCGAGGCGGGCGCGGAGCTGCTGGTGCTGGAGGCCATGAAGATGGAGCACCGCGTGCTCGCCGCGACCGGTGGCACGGTCGCCGAAGTCCTTGTGCAGGCCGGGAACCAGGTCGATGCGGGCGACGTGCTCGCCGTTGTAGCCGAAGACCCGCTTGCGGGGTCGAGTGAAGGAGCAGCGTTGTCATGACGAACTTCGTGGAGAGCGAGGAGCGGCGTGCGCTGCGCAAGGCCGTCGCGGACCTGGCCGCCAAGTACGGGCACGAGTACTTCGTGGCCAAGGCGCGGGCCGGGGAGAAGACCGACGAGCTGTGGGCCGAGGCGGGCAAGCTCGGCTACCTCGGGGTCGCCGTCCCGGCCGAGTACGGCGGCGGTGGCGGCGGCATCGGCGACCTCGCGGCGGTGTGCGAGGAGCTGGCCGCCGCGGGCTGCCCGCTGCTGCTGATGGTGGTGTCACCGGCCATCTGCGCCACCGTCATCGCCCGCTTCGGCACCGAGGAGCAGAAGCGGCGGTGGCTGCCCGGGTTCGCCGACGGCACCACCAAGATGGCCTTCGCCATCACCGAGCCCGACGCCGGTTCCAACTCCCACAAGCTGGCCACGGCCGTGCGCCGGGACGGCGACGAGTGGGTGCTCTCCGGCGGCAAGTACTACATCTCGGGTGTCGACGAGGTCGATGCGGTGCTGGTGGTCGCCCGGCATGTGGACGCTACGGGCAACCGCCTGCTCCCCTCCCTGATGATCGTCCCCACGGACGCGGAAGGGTTCACCTTCCAGCACATCCCGATGGAGATCGTGTCCCCGGAGAAGCAGTTCACCTGCTTCTTCGACGACGTCCGCCTGCCCGCCGACGCCCTGGTGGGCGCCGAGGACGCCGGGTTGGCCCAGCTGTTCGCCGGGCTCAACCCGGAACGCGTCATGGCGGCCTCCCTGGCCACCGGCATGGCCCGCCGCGCGCTCGACCAGGCGTCGGAGTACGCCCGCACCCGCACGGTCTGGGACAAGCCGATCGGTGCGCACCAGGGCGTCGCGCACCCGTTGGCGCAGTGCGCGATCCAGGTCGAGCTGGCTCGGCTGATGACCCAGAAGGCCGCGGCTCTCTACGACGTTGGAGAAGACCGGGCTGCGGGTGAGGCGGCCAACATGGCCAAGTACGCGGCGGGGGAGGCGGTGGCGGCGGCGGTGGACCAGGCCATCCAGGTGCACGGCGGGAACGGGTTGTCGTCCGAGTACGGACTCGGGGCCCTGCTCGCCGCGTCCCGGCTGTCCCGCATCGCGCCGGTCAGCCGTGAGATGATCCTGAACTTCGTCGCGCAGCACACCCTGCGGCTGCCGCGCTCGTACTAGATCACGTCCAGTCCCAGCGCAGTCCCACGACGCCCGGACCGAAGTCCAGGGCCACGGCGTACGCGTAACCCCAGGTGTCCACCGGGGTTTCGCGGACGTCCGAGGGCTCGCCGCCGGACAGGTCGGTCGTGAACTGCTCGCACCGCGCCGGTCGGCACCGGGAGTCGTACCTGACCTCCAGGACGTACTCCCGGACCGCGTGGCGGAACCGGCGTGAGTAGGTGTTGTCGTGCGTGGGGTGGTGCGGAGCCATGTGGATCAGCTCGTACTCCACCGCAGTCCGCTCGCCGCGGCGCAACGGTCGTTCGAACAACAGCTCGGCGATCATCAGGCCGTTGCGCGGGTCGGCGGAGACCCGCCCCAGTCTGCACGAGCGCAGCGTGCCGATCACCGGCAGCGGGTCGCCCGGCAGCCGGGTGTCGTAGCCGAGCAGGACGCGGTCCACGCCCGCCCGTTCGGCCCGCAGCACCTGCCGGGAGCGCACCCGCCGGGTGCTGCCGTCCATCGCCAGCTCCACCTGGTCCCGCAGGCTGAGCCGGGTGAGGTCCTGGTCGGTGCTCGTGTCGACGTCGGCGAGCAGCTCGGCCATGGTCTCGTAGTCGCTCCGGTGGGACCATCCCTCCGGACCGCTCAGCCGGGACCGCGGCCGTGCCTTCCCGCGTGGACGCGGCGGCCCCAGCAGCGTGCTCAGGCCACCTTCGCCGACGTCGAGGATCTCCTCCAGGTGCCCGACCGCCGCGAGCGAGTCGGGTCGTTCCGGGCGGCGTCGCCCGGACTGCCAGTAGCTCAGCGCGGCGATGCTGACCGCCACGCCGCGTGACCGCAGCTTGTGCTGGATGCGCTCCAGGCTCAGTCCTTTCGCCCGGATCGCCGATCGTAGTGCGTCCGCGAAGGGGTCTGCTCCTCCGTCGATCCGTCGGGGATCGCGTACCCGCGAATCCGGCCCGACGACTGGCGTTGGCATCTCCACTCCGTTCTCCCGAGGACAAGGCGAGCGACGTTATCGTGCGAAATCACCCCGGCGGTACAGCCGATCGGGTTTCCCGACGTGAATTTAACCGAATCGGCGGGCAAATCCCCTGCGGCCGTGAATGTTTGAATTCTCATTAACAGCAGGGGTGTGAAGGTCCCGGTCGGCGGCGATCGTCGCACCGGCACTGGGACAACTGGTCGCTTCCCGGTACGCGAACCGCCCCATAGCCTCGGGTACGTGGGGTGATGCAGCCCACACCACGCGGTTCGCGGCCCACTCCTGCCGCACCACGGGCGCCGCGCACCGTTCCCTGCGAAGAACGGACAAGGTATGCGCAAGCTCAGTTGGATCGCCACGGTCGGCGTGAGCGCCGCTGTGGCGGCCGTCACCGCGACACCCGTCCAAGCGGCCGAAGGGGCCATCCTGGCGGCGGGTAGCCCGGATGCCATCCCGAACAGCTACATCGTCACGCTGAAGGATTTCTCCACGGCGGATGCCAACTCGCTCGCCGCTCGCTTCGGCGGCCGGGTCGACCGTATTTTCTCCACAGCGTTGAATGGCTTCTCGGCCACGATGTCCGAGCGCGCGGCCCGCCGGCTGGCCGCCGACCCGGCCGTCGAGCGGGTCGAGCAGGACCAGGTGGTCCGGCTCGCGGCTACGCAGAGCAACCCCCCGTCGTGGGGCCTGGACCGCGTCGACCAGCGGAACCTGCCGCTGAGCCGCAGCTACACCTACAACACCACCGGCTCGGGCGTGAACGTCTACGTCATCGACACCGGCGTGCGGATCAGCCACTCCACCTTCGGCGGCCGGGCCCGCAACGGCTACGACGCCGTCGACAACGACAACATCGCCCAGGACGGCAACGGCCACGGCACCCACGTGGCCGGGACCATCGCCGGCAGCCAGTACGGCATCGCCAAGGGCGCGACGGTCTACGCGGTCCGCGTGCTGAACAACTCCGGCAGCGGCACCACCGCCGGCGTGGTCGCCGGCATCGACTGGGTGACGGCAAACCACGTCAAGCCCGCCACGGCCAACATGAGCCTGGGCGGTGGCGCGTCCACCACGCTCGACAGCGCGGTCCGCCGGTCCATCGCGGCCGGCGTCACCTACGGCGTGGCGGCGGGCAACAGCAACGCCAACGCGTCGAACTACTCGCCGGCCCGCGTCGGCGAGGCGCTCACCGTCGGCTCCACCACCAGCACCGACGCCCGTTCCAGCTTCTCCAACTACGGCTCGCTGGTGGACGTGTTCGCGCCCGGCTCGTCCATCACCTCGGCCTGGCACACCAGCGACACCGCGACCAACACCATCTCCGGCACCTCGATGGCGACCCCGCACGTGGTCGGCGTCGTGGCCCGCTACCTCCAGGCCAACCGGGCGGCCACGCCCGCGCAGGCGCACGCGGCGATCGTGAACGCGGCGACCACCGGCAAGGTCACCAACCCCGGCTCGGGCTCCCCGAACCGGCTCCTCTACTGGGCTCCCACCGCCTGACGAACCGTGTCCACCGGACCCCGGCGCGCAACCCGCGCCGGGGTCCCACCCCTGCGAAGGACGACATCCATGCGCAAGCTGTTACCCGGCCTGGCCGCCGCGGCCCTGACCGCCGCCCTCGTGGCCACCCCCGCCCAGGCCGAGGGCACGGTCCTGCACGCCGGCTCCCCCTCGGCCGTGCCCGGCAGTTACATAGTCACCCTGAAGCCCGGCGCCACCCCGCCCGTGGCCGCCGACCGCACGTTCGCCGGCGGCTTCACCGCCCGACTCACCGCGCGCGAGGCCCGTCGACTGGCCGCCCACCCGGCCGTCGCGCACGTGGAGCAGGACCAGTACGTGCACGCCAACGCGACCCAGCTCAACGCGCCCTGGGGCCTGGACCGCATCGACCAGCGCGCCCTGCCGCTGGACACCACCTACAGCTACACCTCCACCGGCGCGACCACCTCGGTGTACGTGGTCGACACCGGCATCCGGACCACCCACGAGGAGTTCGGCGGTCGCGCCTTCCACGGCTACGACGCGGTGGACCGGGACAACATCGCCCAGGACGACAACGGGCACGGCACGCACGTGGCGGCCATCATCGCCGGCAAGACCTACGGTGCGGGCAAGGCCGTGGACGTCTACGGCGTCCGGGTGCTCAACGGGTCGGGCAGCGGCACGATCTCCGGCGTGATCACCGGCGTCGACTGGGTGGCCGCGCACGCCCGCAAGCCCGCCGTCGCCAACTTCAGCCTCGGCGGCGGCGCGTCCACCGCCCTGGACGACGCCGTCCGCCGCCTGATCGCCTCCGGTGTCACGGTCGCGGTGTCCGCGGGCAGCAGCGGCAGCGGCACGGTGAACACCTCGCCCGCCCGGGTGGCGGAGGCGATCACGGTCGGCGCGACCACGCAGACCGACGCGCGGGCCTCCTCCTCCAACTACGGGCCCGGCGTGGACCTGTTCGCACCCGGCGTCGGCATCAAGTCCGCCTGGCACACCAGCGACACGGCGACCAACACCCTCTCCGGCACGTCGATGGCGACCGGTTTCGCCAGCGGCGTGGCCGCCCGGTACCTCCAGTTCAACCCGACCGCCACGCCCGCCCAGGTCCACGCCGAACTGGTCCGCGAGGCGACCCCGCTGCCGTGGGGCGGCCGGTTGCTGTACTGGAACCCTTCCCGCTGACCCTGCAAAGGATTCACCCATGCGCAAGCTCATCCCCGGCGCCTTGGCCGCCGTCCTGGCTACCGCCGCCTTCACCTCCCCGGCGCACGCCGAGGGCGTGGTCCTGCACGCCGGTTCCCCTTCGGCCGTACCCGGCAGCTACATCGTGAAGCTCAAGGACACCGCCACCCTGTCCACAATGGACAGGTTCACTCCGGATCGCGTCTACAGCGGACCCTTACGCGGCTTCGCCGTCCGGTTGAACCCCTCCCAGGCCCGCCGCCTGGCCGCCGACCCGGCGGTGGAGTACGTCGAGCAGGACCAGGTCGTCCACGCCAACACCACCCAGTACAACCCGCCGTGGGGGCTGGACCGCATCGACCAGCGCGCCCTGCCGGTGGACGGCCAGTACAGCTACACCTCGACCGGCCTGGGCACGACGGCGTACGTGATCGACACCGGCATCCGCGTCACGCACACCGAGTTCGGCGGACGCGCGTGCAACGGCTGGGACGCGGTGGACAACGACGACATCGCCCAGGACGGCAACGGCCACGGCACCCACATCGCCTCGCTGATCGCCGGCCGCACCTACGGTGTGGCCAAGCAGGCTCGGGTGTGCGGCGTCCGAGTCCTCAACGCCTCCGGCAGCGGCACCACGGCCGGCGTCGTCGCGGGCATCGACTGGGTGGCCCGCAACGCCGCCAAGCCGGCCGTGGCGAACCTGTCGCTGGGCGGCGGTCCGTCCACGGCCCTCGACGACGCCGTACGCCGCCTGATCGCCTCGGGCGTCAGCGCGTCGGTAACGGCGGGCGGCAGCAACGCCAACGCCTCGAACTACTCGCCGGCGCGCGTGGTGGAGGCCATCACATCGGGCGCATCGACCACGACCGACACCAAGGCAACCTTCTCCAACTACGGCACCGTGGTCGACCTCTACGCGCCGGGCGTGTCCATCTTGGGCGCATGGCACACCACCGACACGGCGACCAACATCATCTCCGGCACGTCGATGTCCACCGGCTACGTGACCGGCGTGGCCCTGCGGTACCTGCACTTCAACCGAACCGCCACCCCGGCCCAGGTCCAGGCGGAACTGGTCCGCGAGGCGACCCCGCTGCCGTGGGGCAAGCTCCTGTACTGGTCCCCCGCACGCTGACCGGCAGCCGCCGGGGGACCGCCCCCGGCGGCTCGCTTTTCTCGGCAAAAAGAATTACCCGCAGCTCACCATTCGTCGCTCCCCGAAACCGATAGTCGCCAGTTCTGCGTTTGACGAAAGCCCGGCAGAGGGTTGCACTGGATTCCTTGACGCTGCGGCGTCTTGCGTTTCGAGGAGAGCACCATGACGACCACGCAGAGTTTCAGCCTGCTGCAACCGTACGAGATCGCCGACGAGACGTTCGTCATTCCGTGGGCGCTCGAAGCGCCGCCGGTCGGTCACTTCCCGATGAATTCGATGGTGATCCGGGGGCCCGAACCGATCCTCGTGGATACCGGGGCGCCCGCGGTGCGCGCCCAGTGGCTGGAGGCGGCCTGGTCCGTCGTGGACCCGCTGGACGTGCGGTGGATCTTCCTCACCCACGACGACCGCGACCACGCCGGCAACCTGCTGGCGGTCCTCGCGGCATGCCCGAACGCGACCCTGCTGACGACGTGGTTCTCCATCGGCCGCATGGCCGAGGAATGGGAGATCCCCATCAACCGGTGCCGCTTCATGACCGACGGCGACACGATCGACGCGGGCGACCGCGTTCTGGTCGCCAAACGACCGCCCTTGTACGACAACCCCACGACCCGCGCCCTTTTCGACTCGAAGACCAACGTCCTGTGGGCCGTCGACACCTTCGCCACGAACGTGCCGACGCCCGTGCCCGAAACGGCGGAGCTGTCGCCGGAAGAATTCCGTGACGGCCAGTTCTTCGGCGGACGCCTGGTCGCCCCCTGGGTCGCCCTGCTGGACACCCGGAAGTTCGGGGCGGTCGTCAACTACTTCCAGCGGCTGGACGCCGAGGTCATCGCCGGCTGCCACTGCCCGGTCCTGCGCGGCCCGCACATCCCCGAGGCCTACGACCTCCTGCGGCAGCTCCCCGGCATCCCGCCGTGGACGGAGTTCACCCAGTCCGACCTCGACCAGTGGATGGAGCTCGCCGAGACTTCCGTCCCGCCGGAGCAGCCGCGACCGTCGGCGACGTGAGCGGACCCGTCGCCCGTCAGGGGTGGCGGGCCGACGTCAGATCGTGCTTCATGACGATCTCATCCCCGTCCTTCTCCCCGGTCTCCCGGAACCCGAACGCCGCATACAACCCGTGCGCCACCGCGTTGCCCGGCACCAAACTGAGTGAGAGCGACGTCCGCCCCTCGCCCCGGGCGATCTCTGCGATCGCCGCCAGCCCCTTGCGCCCGAGCCCGCGCCCTTGCGCCCTCCGGTCGATCATGAACCGGACGATGTGGAGGTCATCGGGCTGCTCCCGATAGAGCAACGCAAAACCCACCAACTCCTCGCCCGCGTACATCGCCAGCGGCTGCATCTTGGGCCGGTAGACCCAGGCGTCGGCGATCGACTTCAGGTTGGTGGCCACGAAGCCGCGCTGCTCCTCGTGGACCTCCAGGTCGACGACCGCGCGGTAGTTGTCCTCGGTGACGGGTTCCAGACGCATGCCTGGAAGGTAGCGCCGACGCCCCTAGCAGGTCTCCCGTAGTTCGGGAAAGCCCAGATCAGGGGACTTCTTCACGCAGTGTGATAACTGGCAATCTTTCACACTTCCGACAGTACGGACGTCTTGGTTAGCGTTGGTGACTGTCAGCGAGGGCAAGGTGGCCCAGCGTCACGCCCGAGCCCCTGCGTCGTGTCCCACTCGGGGGTGACCGGTCGGCCGCCGTCAGCGAGAAGGAAGCACTGATGCGACAGTCACGACAGGTCCGGTTCCTGGCCGGCGTCGGCGCGACGGCGATCGTCGCCGCCGCGAGTTCCCTGTTGGCGTCCCCCGCCCAGGCGGCGGAGGGCGAGATCCTCGCGGCCGACGCGGCCGAGAAGGTGCACGGCAGCTTCATCGTCAAGCTCAAGGACGGCTCCGCCGCGACCGCCGAGAAGCTCGCGGGCCAGTACGGCGGCAAGGTCGACCGCGTGTTCCGCAACGCGCTCAACGGCTTCACCGTCAGCCTGCCCGAGTCCGCCGCGAAGCGCCTGGCCGCCAACCCGGCGGTCGACTACGTCGAGCAGGACCAGGTGCTCCGCCTCCAGGCCACCCAGACCAACCCGCCGTCGTGGGGCCTGGACCGAATCGACCAGCGCGACCTGCCGCTCAACTCGTCGTACAGCTACACCTCGACCGGGTCGGGCGTGAACGTCTACGTCATCGACACCGGCGTGCGGATCAGCCACTCCACCTTCGGCGGCCGGGCCCGCAACGGCTACGACGCCGTCGACAACGACAACGTCGCCCAGGACGGCAACGGCCACGGCACCCACGTGGCCGGGACCATCGCCGGCAGCCAGTACGGCGTGGCGAAGGGCGCCACCGTCTACGGCGTCCGGGTCCTGAACAACTCGGGCAGCGGCACCACCGCCGGCGTGGTCGCCGGCATCGACTGGGTGACGGCAAACCACGTCAAGCCCGCCGTGGCCAACATGAGCCTGGGCGGCGGCGCCTCCACCACCCTGGACAACGCCGTCCGCCGCTCCATCTCCGCCGGCGTCACCTACGCCATCGCGGCGGGCAACAGCAACGCCAACGCGTCGAACTACTCCCCGGCCCGCGTCGGCGAAGCCATCACGGTAGGCGCGACCACCAACACCGACGCCCGCGCCAGCTACTCGAACTACGGCTCGATCCTGGACATCTTCGCCCCGGGCTCGTCCATCACCTCGGCCTGGCACACCGGCGACACCGCCACCAACACCATCTCCGGCACCTCCATGGCCACCCCGCACGTGGCCGGCGCGGCGGCCCGGTACCTCCAGGGCAACCGCGCGGCGACCCCGGCCCAGGTCGCGTCCTACCTGACCGGCCAGTCCACGCCGAGCAAGGTGACCAACCCCGGCACCGGCTCCCCGAACCGCCTCCTGTACCTGGCCCCGACCGCCTGAGAACAGCAGCCGACAGGGGGCCGCCTCCACACCGGAGGCGGCCCCTTCCGCCCCTCCGGGGGCCTGCCGCGCGGCGAGCGCTGCCTTTCAAGCTTTTCAACGCGCGGAGCGCGTCACTGCTCTTTCAGCGACACGAACTTCAACGCCAGCACCGGCCGCCCATCCGTCTCCGAGAACCCGGTCCCCGGCACGACCCCACCAGCCGCCACCTTGTCGATCACGTCCATCCCCTTGGACACTCGCCCCAGAACGGGAAAGTCCGGGTCGAACGAGCTGTCCTTGTGCACGATGAAGAACTGGCTCCCGTTGGTCCCGGCCTCCTGCCGGTTGGCCATCGCGATGACCCCCCGGTCGTACCCGCCGGTCTTGGCGTCCGGGTCGTCGAACTGGTAGCCGGGACCGCCGCGCCCGGTGTCGGTGGCGTCGCCGCACTGCAACACCCACAGGCCGTCCACCGTCAGGCGGTGGCAGGACGTGCCCTCGAAGAACTTCTCCTCCACCAGGTGCCGGAAGTTGTGGACCGAGCAGGGCGCGCTCGCCGCGTCGAACTCGAACTCCAGGTCGCCCTGGCTGGTCTCGACCTCGACCACGACCGTTCCTTCGGTCTCGGCTCGCCCCGTGGGCGGATCGACGTCCCGCGCCGGACCGTCCGTCGATCGGTCGTACTCGCAGGCAACGGTCGGCACCACGGGCAACGGCCCGGCCACCGGTCTGCCGGCCACCGCCGTCGTGCAACCGGCGATCAGCACCAAGGGGATCAACGGGAGCAGCAGGCGTCTGGCCACACCACGGATCCTAGGCCGACCAGTCGCCCGAGATGAACATCGCGTACAGGAACCCGAAGACGAGCGCGCCCGACGAACAAGACAGCCGTGATCCGGCTGGCGGTCGGCGGCACCAGGAGCAGCCCCATCGGCACCCACCGCCTGCGCATTGCGAACAGGTAAGCCCAAAACGCGATCGCGCAGAACAGCGCCTCGCTGTGCATAACGTGAAGAAAACACGCGGAAGGCGCGCTCAACAGCAGTCCAGGCGCAAGCCGGCGAAGTGCTTTGCCGGTGACGAAGTGCCAGGCGATCCGAGACAACGCCACCACCGCGAGCCACGAGGCGAGGACGTTGACCACCAGACCCGCGCCGAGGATGCCGAGCTGGGCGAACGTGATCTTGTGGACCAGTCACGTGGCCAGCGGGAACACCGGGTAGAACGCGGCCGGCCACGGCTTGTTCCGCAGGTCGTAGCCGTTGGCGACGATGTCGACGTCAGTACAGGCCGTCGAAGCGGCACATGTGCGACAACGGCGTCGGATCGGTGCTGATGTTCGGCGGGTACGCGTAGTTCAGGTGTTGCGAACCCTGGAACAGGTAGGCGACCACGCTCAGCACGACGTGCCACGCCACCACCGCAACCAGCGCTTTGGTCCAGTCGTTCCACGGGTGTCTTCGTAATCGGGTGGCATGAAATGTCGGTGTTTCGGGCATGACCCGGAGAATAGGCCGGTACGGTATTCCTGCCGATGTGTGCGCGAATGCATTAGCGGTCTGTCGGTCGAGGCCGGCCCGCGGCACAGGTGCGCTGGACAAACCTGGTGGCGTGCGGCGGGGGGCCGTTGGCTAGCCTTGACGACCAGTCGCCGTTCAGCTAGCACGAGGAGAGCAGTACCCGTGATGCGCACGCACGAGGCCGGGACGCTCCGGGCCGAGCACGCCGGGCAGTCCGTCACCCTGACCGGGTGGGTCGCCCGCCGGCGCGATCACGGGGGCGTGATCTTCATCGACTTCCGCGACGCCTCCGGGGTCGCCCAGGTGGTGTTCCGCGAGGGCGAGATGGCCGAGCGCGCCCACAAGCTGCGCTCCGAGTTCGTCGTCAAGGTCGTCGGCGACGTCACCCGCCGCCCCGAGGGCAGCGAGAACCCCGACCTGCCCACCGGTGACATCGAGGTCTACGCCACCGAGCTGGTGGTCCTCAACGAGGCCGCCCCGCTGCCGTTCCAGCTGGACGAGCACCTGGAGGTCGGCGAGGAGGCCCGGCTCAAGCACCGCTACCTCGACCTGCGCCGCTCCGGCCCGGCCAAGGCGATGCGGTTGCGCAGCGAGGCCAACCGGATCGCCCGCGAGGTGCTGCACGCGGAGAAGTTCGTCGAGGTCGAGACCCCGACCCTGACCCGCTCGACCCCCGAGGGCGCGCGCGACTTCCTGGTGCCCGCCCGGCTGCGGCCCGGCTCCTGGTACGCGCTGCCCCAGTCCCCGCAGCTGTTCAAGCAGTTGCTGATGGTCGGCGGCCTGGAGCGGTACTACCAGATCGCCCGCTGCTACCGGGACGAGGACTTCCGCGCCGACCGGCAGCCGGAGTTCACCCAGCTCGACATCGAGATGAGCTTCGTCGAGCAGGACGACGTCATCGCTCTCGGCGAGAAGATCATCACCGCCCTCTGGAAGGGCATCGCCGACCACGAGATCGCGACCCCGTTCCGCCGCATCTCCTACGCCGAGGCGATGGCCAAGTACGGCTCGGACAAGCCGGACCTGCGCTTCGACCTCGAACTCACCGAGCTGACCGAGTACTTCAAGGACACCCCGTTCCGCGTCTTCCAGGCGCCGTACGTGGGCGCGGTGGTCATGCCCGGCGGCGCCTCGCAGCCGCGCCGCACGCTGGACGCGTGGCAGGAGTGGGCCAAGCAGCGCGGCGCGAAGGGCCTGGCCTACGTGCTGGTCCAGGAGGACGGCACGCTGGGCGGCCCGGTCGCCAAGAACCTGTCCGACGCCGAGCGCGACGGGCTGGCCAAGGCGGTCGGCGCGAACCCCGGTGACTGCGTGTTCTTCGGCGCGGGCGACCCGGACGGCGCGCGCGCGCTGCTCGGCGCGGCCCGGGTGGAGATCGCCCACCGGATCGGCGCGATCGAGGAGGGCTCCTGGTCCTTCGTGTGGGTCGTGGACTTCCCGATGTTCGAGGCGACCGACAAGCTCGCCGAGGGCGACGTGGCGGTGGGCGGCGGCAAGTGGACCGCGCTGCACCACGCGTTCACCTCGCCCACCCCGGAGTGGGTCGACCGCTTCGAGGAGGACCCGGGCAACGCCAAGGCCTACGCCTACGACATCGTCTGCAACGGCAACGAGATCGGCGGCGGCTCGATCCGTATCCACCGCGCGGACGTGCAGCAGCGGGCGTTCAACGTGATGGGCATCGGCGCGGAGGAGGCGCAGGAGAAGTTCGGCTTCCTGCTCGACGCCTTCAAGTACGGCGCCCCGCCGCACGGCGGCATCGCGTTCGGCTGGGACCGCATCGCCATGCTGCTCGCGGGCGCGGACTCGATCCGCGAGGTCATCGCGTTCCCGAAGAGCGGTGGCGGCTACGACCCGCTGACCGCCGCGCCCGCGCCGATCACCGCGCAGCAGCGCAAGGAAGCCGGCGTCGACGCGAAGCCCCAGCAGAAGCAGTAGGAGCCCCGGCGGCAGTGGACACCCGGCCGGTGACGTCCTCAAGGCGGTAACCGCACTGGTCGGGGTGTTCATCCCGGTGACCGCCGCGCCGACTCGCGATCCGCGGGTCCTCGATGCCGCGACCGCCGCGACCGCCGCGACTGCTCCGACTGGCGGTCGACCCGGTGGGCGTTCTGGCGGCGCGGTCGACGGTCCTGACGGTCGGTCGGCGGCGCGGCCGGGCGCCCGCCACCGGCCGGCCGTTGCCCAACGGGTAGGCGGTCGTTCCACCAGTTGGTCGGTTCCGTTATCGACAAGTGGTGGTCCAACCATGCATATGAGCACTACCGTCACGGTGCCCGGACGGGTTCTGTCAGGTCGGTGGCCACCGGGGTAGGGTCGGAGGGGATGAGCGTGGAGATCACCGCCGGCCCAGCGGACATCGACGACGCCGACCACTCCGACCTGCTCGCAGCGGTGGCCGCCGCCGAGTCCGTGCTCAGCGGGCGGTTCGGAGCGCAGGTCAGACTGGCCGACCCCGAACGACTCGGGGGAGCGGGCCGGTCCGTCGTCGTGCGGGTCCGGGTCGCGTCGACCCCGTTCTCCCTGCCGCGCACGCTCGTGGTGAAGCGGTACCCGTCGGCGGTGGCCGACCGGGACCCGTTCGCGCACGAGGCGGTCAGCCACAAGCTCCTCACCGCGCTGCCCGGCGAGGACCGGTTGACCCCGGAGCTGGTCGCCCAGGACTCCGCCGAGCGGCTGGTGGTCCTGGAGGACCTGGGCAAGGCGCCCCGGCTGGCCGAGAAGCTGCTGGGTTCCGACGCGCGGGCGGCGGAGCGGGGCCTGTTGTCGTGGGCCCACGCGATGGGCCGCCTGCACGCCACGACGGCGGGTCGGGACGCGGACTTCGACGCCCTGATGCGGCGGCAGGGGAGCCAGTGCTGCGCCGACCCCATCGCGGTGGACGTGCACGCGGCGCTGGCCGGGTTACCGACGTTGCTGGCGGAGGCCTGGCAGGTCGACACGCCCGGCCCCGTGGTCGAGTTCGCCGAGCAGGCGGTGCGCGGGTTCGTGACGTCCCGGCGGCGGGCGTTCTCGCCGTCGACGTCCTGTCCGGACAACCACCTGGTGACCAGCAAGGGCGTGCGGTTCCTCGACTTCGAGGGCGGGTGCGTCCGGGACATCGTGTTCGACGCGGCGTGCCTGCGGGTGCCGTTCCCGTCGTGCTGGTGCCCGTACGGGCTGCCCGCGGGGATGTCGGAGGCGATGGTCGCGGCGTGGCGGGCCGAGGTCAGCGGCGTGTGGCCGGACCTGGACGACGACGCGGTGTTCGTGCCGAAGCTGCTGGAAGCGCAGTTGCTGTGGGTGTGGCTGGCGACGTGGCGCGGGTTGCCGCGGTTGGACCTGGCGCTGCCGTCGGGGCACCGGCCGTTGGACTCGCCGCCGCGCAGCACGGTGCTGGCGTCGCGGTGGGTGCGGTTGCGGGCCGACGCGCTGGCGGCGGGGGTGAAGCCGGTGGCGGCTCACGCCGAGGCCGTCGTGGACGCGCTCGTTTCCCGCTTCGGCCCCGACTCGGTCGAGCTTCCCCTCTACCCGGCCTTCCGTTGAGCACGGTATGGCCCGCGCGGAGCGGGCTACCAGGGATTTTGGCAGCGTTCTGCCTGCTGTTCCCGGGTGGACACGTCGCTGCGGGATGGTCGTCCGGTGGCCGATGTGGTGCGAAGCCTGGTGGTCCTGGGTGACTCGACTACCGTCGGGGTCGGCGACCCCGTTCGGGGTGGGTGGCGGGGTGTGGGTCCGCTGCTCGCGGCGTCCTTCCCGGAGGCGCGGTACCTCAACCCCTCGTTCCAGGGGGCTCGGGTGGCGTCGGTCCGGTTCGAGCAGTTGCCCCGGGCGCTGCGGGCTCGGCCGGACGCGGCGGTCGTGCTGGTCGGGATGAACGACACGCTCCGGTCGGACTTCAACCCCGTGCAGCTGCACGAGGACCTCGACGCGATCGTGGGGGAGCTGACGCGGGCCGGGGCGCGGGTGGTGACGGCCCGGTTCCACGACCACAGCCGGGTTTTCCGGTTGCCGGGGCCGTTGCGGCGGGCGTTGTCGGCGCGGGTCGCGGAGTTGAACGAGGTGATCGACGCCGTGGTGCGCCGGCACGGGGCCGGGTGCGTGGACCTGAACCTCATGGACGGCGCGTACTCGGTGGAGACCTGGGCGGTCGACCGGTTGCACCCGTCGGAGTTGGGGCACCGGAAGTTGGCCAGGGCGTTCGCGGAGCGGCTGGCCGAGCAGGGGTGCGAGGTGCCCCGGCCGGTGAGCCTGGTGTGCACGGGCGGGTTGAGGATCACGCCGTTGCACCACGCCGCCTGGTTGGTGTTCAAGGGGATTCCGTGGCTGTGGCGGCGGGGCCGGGACTTCCTGCCCTACGCGGCCCAGATCGTCTACCGGTCCTGGATCGGCGAGGACCGGGCGGTGGCCGAGGCGCACCGCCCGGTCGAGGCCTACCGGCGGCCTGGCTGAGCTTCTGCCGGTGGCCTGGCTGAGCTTCTGCCGGCGGCCTAGCTGAGCTTGTAGACGGTGGTCCCGTCCACCGTGGTCGCCGTGAAGTTCGCCGCGACCCAGTCGGCGATGTCGCTGTTGCCGCGACCGCCCATCCCGCCGTCGACGACGAAGTAGCCGATCCGGCCGTCCGCGACGTACTGCTTGAACTCCTCCAGGGTCGGCGCGGGGTCGCCGCCGCTCCAGCCGCCGATGCCGATGACGGCCTTGCCGCTGGCCAGGGACAGGCCCGAGGCGGACTGCGCGCTCACGGTGGCCGCCGCCCACGTGCCGGTGGTGTCGCGCAACAGGTCGGCGACCTGCTCGGACGCGCCAGGGCCGCCGCGCATGCCGCCGCCCATGCTCGCGGCGTACTCCTCGGGGCCGGACATCGGGATGGAGCCGGCGTGCGGGGTGGCGGCCGTCGCCACGCTGAACGCGGCCGACGACAGCAGCGCCGTGGCGGCGGTCAGGGCGGCGATCCGCTTGACGCCCATGACGATCGCGGTGGTGACCAGGACGGTCAGGGCGAGCAGGGTCCAGCGGATCGCGGGCTGCCAGTCGGCGAACCGGGCGAGCAGGATGAAACCCCAGAAACCGGACGCGGCGAGCATGACCGCGAGGGCGATCCGCACCGGCTGGTGGCTGCGGCCCCGCCACATCTCGCGGCCCGCGATGGCCACGATCGCGGCGACACCCGGAGCGACGGCGACCGTGTAGTACGGGTGCGTGATGCCGCTCATGAAGCTGAACACGACCCCGTTGCCGACGACCCACAGGCCCCACAGGACCAGCGCGGCCCGGGTGCGGTCGGTGCGGGGCGCCTTGCGGGTGAACCACAAGCCCGCCAGGACGCCGACGATCGCCGCCGGCAGCAGCCACGAGATCTCCGCGCCCATGCTCGCGCCGAACAGTCGGCCGATGCCGGTCTCGCCGCCGAACCCCAGGTTGGCGTTGGCCGCCCCGGCGATCACACCTCGCCCGCCGCCGAAGATGCGGCCCAAGCCGTTGTAACCCATGGCCAACTGCCACAACGAGTCGTTGGTGGACCCGCCGATGTAGGGCCGGGACGCCGTGGGCCACCACTCGACGAGCGCGATGAACCAGCCAGCCGACACGGCCACCGCGACGGCCGCGCCGACCAAGTGGAGGAAGCGCTTTCCGAGACTGGTGGGGGCCGCGAGGAGGTAAGCGGCGGCAAAAGCCGGGAGGACCAGGAAGGCTTGGCCCATTTTGGCCAGAAACGCGAAGCCGACCGCCACACCGGCCAACGCCAGCCACAGCGGGGAAGCCTTTTCCAGGGCACGGACCGTGCAGTAGGCGCCGGCGACCATGAGCAGGACGAGCAGGGCGTCCGGCAGGTTGAACCGGAACATCAGGACGGCGACCGGGGTGATGGCCAGCGCGGTGCCGGCGAGCAGGCCGGCGACGGGGCCGGACGTGCGCTTGACCGTGGCGTAGAGCAGCCAGACGGTCAGGACGCCCTCGATCGCCTGGGGCGCGAGGACCGTCCAGCTGGAGAACCCGAAGATCCGGGCGAACAGCCCGCTCACCCACAGCGAGGCGGGTGGTTTGTCGACGGTGATGACGCCGCCCGCGTCGAGGCCGCCGAACAGCCACGCCGTCCAGCTCTGGCTGCCGGCCTGGGTGGCGGCGGCGTAGTACTCGTTGCCCCAGCCGGAGTCGGTCAGGTTCCACAGGTAGAGCACCGCCGTGCCGGCGAGCAGGACGACCACCGCCGGCGTGGTCCACTTCGCGCCGGGACGGGCCGGCGCGGGAGCGGGGGAGGGGGCGGTGAGGGTGGCGGTCATGAGGTGGACTCCTGGGGACGGTTGCGGAAGACCCAGTTGCGCAGCA
This sequence comes from Actinosynnema sp. CA-248983, assembly GCA_050954585.1. GTDB lineage: Bacteria > Actinomycetota > Actinomycetes > Mycobacteriales > Pseudonocardiaceae > Actinosynnema. The sequence goes on from CP191863.1 coordinate 2,653,515, forward strand.
GGAGGAAGCGCAGGACGGTGGCGAGCAGGTTCGCGCCGACGACGGCGGCCAGCTCGGCCCCGCCGCCGGGGTCGGTGAACAGGTGCAGCAGGGCCAGCGCGCCGCTGGTCAGGGCCAGGCACAGGCCGAAGACGAGCAGCCCCTCGAACTGGTGGCGGCCCGCGCCGTGCCGGCCGCGCACGCCGAAGGTGAACCGGCGGTTGGCGGCGGTGTTGGCGATGGCGGTGGCCAGCAGCGCCACCAGGTTCGCGCCCTGTGCGCCGAGGCCGCCGCGCAGCAGCACGAACAGCAGGAGGTAGGCCAGGGTGCTCGCGACGCCGACGGCGGCGAAGCGGACCAGTTGGCGGAACAGGCCTTTGGGGACGCCGGGGGTGCTGGGTTCGAGCGGTTCGCGGCCGAGTTGGGCGCGGAGTTCGCCGATCGGGATGCGGCCGGTGAGCAGGCCGCGCCCGACCCGGGCGACGCCTTTGAGGTCGGCGATGGCGGTGGAGACGATGTCGACCCGGCTGTCCGGGTCGTCCACCCAGTCCACCGGCACCTCGTGGATGCGTGCGCCGGCGCGTTCGGCGAGCACGAGCAGTTCGGTGTCGAAGAACCAGCCGGTGTCCTCGACGTGCGGCAGCAGCCGCCGGGCCACGTCCGCCCGGATCGCCTTGAACCCGCACTGGGCGTCGGAGAACCGGGTCGCCAGCGCGCCGCGGAGGATGAGGTTGTAGCAGCGGGAGATGAACTCGCGCTTGGGGCCGCGCACGACCCGTGCGCCGCGGGCGAGCCGGCTGCCGATCGCGATGTCGGAGTGCCCGGAGATCAGCGGCGCGACCAGCGGGGCGAGGGCGGCGAGGTCCGTCGACAGGTCGACGTCCATGTACGCCAGCACTTTCGCGTCCGACGCCGACCACACGGCGTTGAGCGCGCGGCCCCGGCCCTTCTGCGCCAGGTGGACGGCCTCGACCTGCTCGATCTCCGCGGCCAGCGCGTCGGCGACCGCCCGGGTGCCGTCGGTGCTGGCGTTGTTGGCGATGGTGATGCGGAACCGGTAGGGGAAGGTCTGGGTCAGGTCCGCGTGCAGCTTGCGCACGCACGGCGCGAGGTCGCGTTCCTCGTTGTACACGGGGACCACCACGTCGAGCACGGGGGTCGTCGTGAGCGTCGCGAGTGTCATGGGATCACCTTCGGGCGCGGGGCTGGGTGGCCGGTGTGTCATCCCTGTGCCCCGGCTGTGAGGTCGTAGACGGTGACGTCGTCGACGGTGGTGGCGGGGAAGGTGTCGGCGACCCACTCGGCGATGCGTTCGGATGCGTCGCTGCCGGTTTCGGCGGGCATCCCCGCGCCGCCGAGGAAGTAGTGGATCTGTCCTTTGTGGACCATGTCTTGGAACTGTTCGAGGGTGGGCGCGGGGTCGGTGCCGTTGAAGCCGCCGACCGCCATGACCGGCACCCCGCTGCCCAGTTGGTAGCCCGCCGCGTTGTTCGACCCGACCGCGGCGGCGGCCCACGTGTACTTGCCGCTGTTGCCGCGCAGGAGTTCGACCAGTCGGGGGCCGGGCGTGGGTGCGTGGAGCAGGCCGCCGAACCCGCCGGCGCGGGTGCCGCCGTTGATGACGAGCACCCCGCCAGTGGCGAAGTCCGCCGGTCCGGCGCTGGGGATCGCGCCCGAGTGCGGGGTGGCGGCGGTGGCGACCGAGTACGCGCCGGGGCCGAGCAGGGCGGCCACCACGGCGACGGGCACGACCAGGGCGGGTGGGGCGGCGGCGGAGAGGAACAGGCCCACCGCCGCCAGGAGGCCGAGGACGAGCACGGCGGTGGCGAGGAGCGGTGACCAGCCGAGCAGCAGCAGGTAGCACTGGAGCGCGGTCACCGCGAGGGCGCCGGAAAGCGCCGCCGCCGCACCGGGCGCGTGCCGTCCGCGCCAGAGCACCACCGCGCCGGTGCCGATGATCGCGCCGATCGCCGGTGCGAGGGCCACGGTGTAGTACGCGTGGATGATCCCGTTCATGAAGCTGAAGACGGCGGCGGTGACCACGAGCCAGCCGCCCCACAGCCCCAGCACCACGCGTTCCCGGCGCTGCCCGGCCCAGACCCCGGCGATCAGCAGCACCAGCGCGGTCGGCAGGAGCCAGGCGATCTGCGAGCCCATCTCCGTGCCCAGCAGGCGGCTCCAGCCGGTGGACCCCCAGCCCCGGCCGCCGCCGACGCTGCCGATCTCCTCACCGGTCAGCCGGCCCAGGCCGTTGTAGCCGAGGGTGAGTTCGAGGACGCTGTTGTTCTGCGACCCGCCGATGTAGGGCCGGTCCGGGACGAGTTCCACGACCAGCACCCACCAGCCGCCGGCGACCACCATGGCCCCCAGCGCGCTCACGAGGTGGACCGCCTTGCGCCCCCAGGACGCGGGCGCGGCCAGCAGGTACACCGCGCCGAACGCCGGCAGGACCAGGAACGCCTGCAACATCTTCGTCAGGAACCCGAACCCGACCGCGACCCCGGCCAGGGCCAACCACCGCCAGGACGCGTTTTCCAGGGCGCGGACGGTGCAGTACGCGCCCGCGATGAGCAGCAGGACCAGCAAGGCGTCCGGGTTGTTGAACCGGAACATCAACACCGCGACCGGCGTGAGCGCCAGCACCGCTCCCGCGATCAACCCGGCCGCCTGGCCGGCCGTTCTCTTGACCGTCGCGTACAGCAGCCCGACGCTCGCGACCCCCATCAGGGCTTGCGGCACCAGGATGCTCCAGGCGTTCACCCCGAAGAGCCGCGCGGACAGCCCCATGACCCAGACCGAGGCGGGCGTCTTGTCGACCGTGATCGACCCCGCCGAATCAGTGGCCGCGAAGAACCACGCCCGCCAACTCTCCGCGCCGGCTTGGGCGGCGGCCGAGTAGTAGGCGTTGGCCCACCCGGAGTCACCCAGTCTCCACAGGTACAAGACGGCCGTCCCGGCCAGCAACAACAACAGGGGAAGTCGCGCTCGCATGGTCCAAACCCTGTCGGCCGACCCTGGGCGCCCCTTGTGCCCACCCTGTGAACCCGCTGTGCAGGACCGGGTCAGTGGGGGAGGGTGACGGTGAAGTGGGTCCGGCCTGGCCGCGAGTCCACGGTCACCGCGCCTGAGTGGGCGGCGACAACCGCCGCCACGATGGAGAGGCCCAGGCCGGTGCTGCCGGCGGCGCGGGAGCGGGACGTGTCGCCGCGCGAGAAGCGTTCGAAGACCTCGGGTTGCAGCTCGCGCGGAATACCGGGGCCGTCGTCGGTGACGGTGAGGGTGGCGCCGGTCGCGGTCGCCTTCAAAGCCGTGGTGACGGTGGTGCCGGGTGGGGTGTGGGTTCGGGCGTTGGACAGGAGGTTGACCAGGACCTGCTGGAGCTTGTGCGGGTCGCCGCTGACGACCACCGGGGACGCGGGCAGGTCCAGGCGCCAGTCGTGGTCGGGGCCGGCGATCCGGGCGTCGCTCACGGCGTCGACGACGAGGCGGGACAGGTCCACCTGTTCGCGGGCCAGGGGGCGGCCGGCGTCCAGGCGGGCCAGCAGCAGCAGGTCTTCCACCAGGGACGTCATGCGGACGGCTTCGGACTCGACGCGGCGCATGGCGTGGGCGACCTGGTCGGGGACGTCGTCGCGGGTCCGGCGGGTGAGTTCGGCGTAACCCCGGATGGCGGCCAGCGGGGTGCGGAGTTCGTGGCTGGCGTCGGCGACGAACTGGCGGACCCGGGTTTCGCTCTCGTGGCGTGCTTCCAGGGCGTTGCCGACGTGGCCGAGCATCTTGTTGAGGGCCAAGCCGACCTGCCCGACTTCGGTGTCGGGGTTGGCGTCCTCGGCGGGCACCCGTTCGGCCAGCGCCACCTTCCCCTCGTGCAAGGGCAGTTCGGCGACTCTGGACGCGGTGGCGGCGACGCGTTCCAAGGGGCGCAACGTCTTCCGGATGATCAACGCACCGGCGATGCTGACCGCGACCAGGCCGGCCAACGCCACGCCACCGAGGATCAGGCCCATGCGGAACACGGTGTCGTCCACTTGCGCCATGGGCAACGCCGTCACGATCCGGCCGCCGTCGCGGGTGCGGAACGACAGGACGCGGTAGTCGCCGGACTCGCCGAGCGTGGTGGTGTGCGGCTGGGCGTCGGCGGGGACGTTGAGCAGGGTGGCCTGTTCGTTGGTCGGGACGGCCCTGGTTTCCCGGCCCTGCAACCGGTCCGCGTCCTGGACCCGGTCGCCGTAGGTGATCAGCACGACGGTGCCCTGGGCGAAACCCGGCCCCTCCAACGGGTTCTTGGGCAGGCCGGGCAGCGGGCCGGGGGCGGGGAAGGCGTGCACGCGTTCGACGCGGCCGGCGGCGTCGCGCAGGTCGGCGTCCAGCTTGCCGATCAGGAAGTCGCGCAACGCGAAACCGGTCACCAGGCCGATGCCGGCGCACACGATCGCGATCAGCACCACCTGCTCGACGATGAGCCGGGTGCGCAGCGGCCACCGCCTAGGGTGCAGGCTTGAGGACATACCCGGCACCCCGCATCGTGTGGATCATCGGTGTGCGCCCCGCGTCGATCTTCTTGCGCAGGTACGAGATGTACAGCTCGACGATGTTCGCCTGCCCGCCGAAGTCGTAGCTCCACACCCGGTCCAGGATCTGCGCCTTGCTCAGCACCCGCTTGGGGTTGCGCATCAGGAACCGCAGCAGCTCGAACTCGGTCGCGGTCAGCTCCACGGCCTGCCCGCCGCGCCGCACCTCGCGGGTCTCCTCGTCCAGCACCAGGTCACCCACGACCAGCTCCGACCCGGCCGACGCCTCCGCGACCCCGGTCCGCCGCAGCAGCCCGCGCAGCCGCAGCACGACCTCCTCCAGGCTGAACGGCTTGGTCACGTAGTCGTCGCCGCCCGCGGTCAGGCCCGCGATCCGGTCCTCGACGGCGTCCTTCGCGGTCAGGAACAGCACGGGCAGCGCGGGCGCGTCGGCGCGCATCCGGCGCAGCACCTCCAGGCCGTCGAAGTCGGGCAGCATGACGTCCAGCACGACCACGTCGGGCCGGAACTCGCGCGCCGTCCGCACCGCGGTGGTCCCGTCCAGCGCGGTGCGCACCTCCCACTTCTCCATGCGCAGGGCCATCGACATCAGCTCGGCCAGCGTCGACTCGTCGTCGACCACCAGCACCCGCACCGGACTGCCGTCGGGTCGACGGATCTCGGGGGAAGTCACCGCACGCATGGTCCGATCGTCCGCCAGGCGGTTGAGCCCACCCTGTGCCGATCCTGTGTACCACCTGTGAACCCGCGCCGCACAAGCCACAGCCGCCACCCAACGCGCGCACAGCCCACGCACAGACTCCGCCGACACGGTGGGCGCCATGACTACCGAAACCGACAACCCCACCTGGGGCGAGGACCCGCCGCCCCGGGCCGATGCTCCCGGACCGCGCTGGTCCGGCCGCAAGACCCTGGTCGCGGTCGCGATCGCGGTCGGCATCGCCGCCGTGGGCGGCGGGGTCATCTACGCGGCGAGCAACTCCGAGGCGGCCCAGATGATGGCCGGACCGCGCGGCTCCGGCGGCGGGCTGCGGATCATGGGCTCCCCGTTCGGCGAGACCACCCACGGCGAGTTCCAGACCGGCGAGATCACCGCGGTCACCGACGACTCGATGACGGTCAAGAGCGAAGACGGGTTCAGCAAGACCTACAAGCTCGACGACAACACCCAGGTCAGCGGGGAGAAGGGCGACACCGGCAGCCTCGCCGCCGGGGACAAGGTCATGGTGGTCGCCCAGGACGACGTGGCCAAGACCGTCATGTCGGGCGACTTCCAGCGCGGGGGCCGGCCCAGTGCCGGGCAGGGGCAACCGGGTCAGCGTCCGGGCGACGGGCAGCAGGTGCCGCCGACCCGGTAGAACTAGCAGGCATGAAGCGACTGGCGCTCTCGGCACTCGTGGCACTGGGTCTGCTCGTGGCGGCTCCCGCGGCGTGGGCCCACACCGAACTGATCGGCAGCGACCCGGCCGAAGGGGCGACCCTGCCCCAGCCGCCGACCCGGCTGACGTTGACGTTCAGCCAACCGGTGCCCGCCGAGAGCGCCACCGTCACTGTCACCGCGCCCGACGGCACCGCGTGGACCATGGGGGAGGTGTCCGTTTCGGGCTCGACGCTGACCGTGCCGGTGACGCCGGGCGCGTCGCCGGCCGGGCAGTACGTGGTGAGCTGGCAGGTGGAGAGCCTGGACGGCGACTTCGTCAGCGGCAAGACCACCTTCTCGCTGGCGGCCACGGCCCCGCCGGCCACGACCACCGCTGCTCCGGTGACGACGACTCCCGAGCAGCCGGCCATCACCTCCTCGGTCACCCCGACCGAGACGATCACGCTGGTGGCCACGGCGCCGCCGACGATCCAGTCCGCGCCCGCCGAGGGGGACGGGTTCCCGGTCTGGGGGTGGGTCGTGGGCGCGCTGGTGGTGGTCGCGGCCGGTGTGGCGCTGGCGCTGCGGTTGCGCGGCCGGTCGGAGTGACCCCGCCTGGCGCGGAGCCTGGGGTGAACCTGCCGGACCTCGTGCGGCCCGGGCTGGACGTGCTGTTCTGCGGGATCAACCCGGGGCTGCTGTCGGCGGCCACCGGCCACCACTTCGCCCGTCCCGGCAACCGCTTCTGGCCCGCGCTGCACCTGTCCGGTTTCACGCCGCGCCGGCTGTCGCCCGCGGAGCAGGGGGAGCTGCCGGAGTTCGGCCTGGGGATCACGAACCTGTCCGACCGGCCGACGGCGAAGGCGGAGGAGCTGACCGCCGAGGAGCTGCGGGCGGGTGCGGTGCGGCTGACGTCGTCGGCGGCGCAGTTCGCGCCGCGGGTGGTGGCGGTCGTCGGGATCACGGCGTACCGGACGGCGTTCGGCCGACCCCGGGCGGTCGTGGGTCCGCAGCCGGAGACGATCGCGTCGTCGCGGCTGTGGGTGTTGCCGAACCCGTCGGGGTTGAACGCGCACTACCAGTTGGACGACCTGGTCGAGGTGTTCCGGCGGTTGCGGTCAGAGGTTGCGGAGGCCCTGTAGGACGCGTTCCATCAGCAGCAGGTCCGGGCCGCCCGGGGCGGCGGTGCTGATGGCGACGACGCCCATGTCGATCAGGTCGCCGAGGAGGACGCGGACGACGCCCAGCGGCAGGCTGAGCAGGGCGGACACCTCGGCCACCGAGCGGGTGCTCGCGCAGAGCTCGACGATGGCGCGCTGTTCGGGGGTGGTGTCGCGCATGGCGATGGCGAAGCCGTGCTCTTCCAGGGACACCAGGGTCTCGATGCGCAGGTCGTGCTGGGAGGACGTCCGGCCGCGGGTCCAGGCGTAGGGGCGGACCAGGGGGCCGCTCCACTCCAGGGCCGGGTCTTCCGGCTCGAGTTCGGTCTCCTCGAAGTGGCCGCTGAAGGGCGCGGTCTCCTCGACGTCGGTCGCGTCGGGTTCGGCCGTGTCGGGGCGTGCGGTGTCGGGGTGCGCGGTGTCGGGTTCGGCGGCGTCGAGGCTCTTGCGCAGGGCGGCCGACCCGAACCGGGCCCCGGTGGCCCCGACCTCGCCGCGTAACGACCGGCGCTTCCTGGGCGGTTTGGGAGGTTCGGCCGGCTGCTCCTCCAGGCTCTTGCGGAGGGCGGGCGAGCCGAACCGCGCTCCGGTCGTGCCGACTTCACCACGCAGGGACCGGCGGCGCTTGGGGGCCGCGTCCGGGTGCTCAGAGCCGGCGGTGCTCACACCTCGGGAACCGTAGACCTCACGGCGGCTGGCTCGTGTCGAACGTGTTTCAACCTCGTGCAATCCTGGTTACCGGATGCACGTGCAGCCGCTCTGTGCGGGTTGGGCGATGATGGCACGATGCGCATCCGCGAGGTGGAGATCTCCGACGACATGATCAGGCTGGGCCAGTTCCTCAAGCTCGCGGGCCTCGCGGAGAACGGCGCCCACGCGCGGGAGCTGGTGGAGGACGGCGAGGTGACCGTCAACGGGCGGGTCGAGGTGCAGCGGGGGAAGCAGCTGCGCGGCGGCGACGTGGTGGCGGTGGGTGCCGACAAGGTCCGGCTCGTCGCGAACGCCTGACGCCGGCGGTGCCGGCCTCCGGCCCCCGTCTCCATCGTCCCACGGGGGTACGACAAAACGGGTGAGCCGGAGCGGGCGGCTCAGGCCGGCGGGGTTGGTTCAGGCCGGCGGGGTTGGTTCAGGCCGGTGGGGTTGGTTCAGGCCGGTGGGGTTGGTTCAGGCCGGTGGGGTTGGTTCAGGCCGGCGGGGTTGGTTCAGGCCGGTGGGGTTGGTTCAGGCCGGCGCGGATGGCTCAGGCCGGCGGAGTGCCCTGGACGCGGTAGGCCCACTCCTCGTGCCAGCAGTGCGGGTAGACGCCACGCTGGAAGTACGCCGCCACGCTGTCGATCGGAGCCCGGCGTCGGTCGTGGTACAGCAGCCAGTACGGCAGCACCGTCGCCACCACCCAGTTCGCGACCACCAGCGGCAGGTACAGCGGCCCCAAGAGCCGGGCCTGGAGGACGTGCACGGCCTCGTGGTCGTCCACGCCCATCGCCACGCCCGCCTGGACCGGCCCGACCGTCGTGGCGAAGCCCCTGATGACGCCGTCGCGCAGGCCCAGGACGCCGCGGTGGCGGCTGAACTCGCGGTCGACGGCGTTCCCCCGGCCCAGGGCGTAGGCCAGGAAGAGGACACCGGCCGCGGTGTTGGGCAGGCTCCACGTGAAGTCGATCACGGCCACGGCCACACCGCGCGCCGACCGCGGGTACAGCCGGACGCGCCACGCCCAGCCGCCGTGCAGCGCACCCAGCGCCGCGGCGGCCACCAACGCGACCTCCACGTCCCACATTGTGACGCGGCCGGTGAACTGCGTCACGCCCGTTCCGCCGGCCAGGCGTTGAATTCCCCGCACGGTGACGGGAAGTGGCCGGACCGTTGCGCCGAATAGCTGCTTCCGTTCTGTGAATGGGTGACCGCACGGCGCCACCGGACGGCGGGGGCGGTTAGGGTCTTTCGACCCTTTTCGGACTCTTCGCGGGCTGCTTCGACCGAAGTCGAAAACGTGCTGTAACGCCGGGCGTTCCAAAATCGATGGATGTGCCCGCGTGCGCGCGCGACCAGGCCAGACCACGGGAGTGAGCCCGGTGGACCGGCCACGGTGGACACATTTCCGGGAGCGCTCCGAGGGTTTCCACATCGGACCGGCGGTGACCGGATGTCACCCGGTGGACCCAGCGCGTGCGCGGCGGTGGGAGTTCGCCGGGAAACGGGCCGAAAGTCTTTCACCGTGCGTGTAACGCCCCGCCCCGGCCGGACGAATGACGGTTTGCCGAGGCGTGTAAAACGCCGGAGCCATTTGCGAACACACCACACGCGGGTTCGTCGGGGATGCCCTGCGATGTTGCACGTGTCGAACCGGACCAACCGGGGAGCGAGAGCGATGAGCGAGCAGGTCCGATCCACGCGCCGCAGACCGGCGGCGGGGTTGGCCGCGACCGATCAGGCGACCAACCGCAGCACGACCAACCGCAGCACGACCAACGGCAGCACGACCCACCGCACCACCCACCCCACGGTCGCCGGCTGGGAGCCCGCCTACCGCTACGGCGTGATCGCCGCCGACACCGTCTGCACCGTCCTGGTCGTGGTGCTGGCGGGCCTGCTGCTCTCGGCGAACGCGAACACGATCGGCCCCCTCCCGCTGGTCGCCCTGGAAGCGGTGACCGTCGCCGTCGTCCTGGGCTCCCTCTACGTCAACCGCGTCTGGAACGCCTCGGTGCTCGGCCAGGGCGCCGAGGAGTTCCGCCGGCTGGGCCGCGGCCTGTTCGCCTCGGTCGTCGCCCTGGGCCTTGGGGCGCTGGCCGCCGGGATGCCGGGGGCGCGGCTGTGGGTGTTCGTGGTGGGCCCGGCCATCGCGTTGGTCGCCTTCCCCACCCGCTACCTGCTGCGCCGCCCGCTGCACCGGGCCCGCGGCGAGGGCAGGTGCCTGCTGCCGGTGCTCGCCGCCGGCAACGTGGACACCGTCAAGGACCTGATCAGCCGCACCCGCCGCGCGCCGCACCTGGGCTGGCGGGTGGACGCGGTGTGCACTGTGGACGGTCGCGCGGACCTGGGCGGCGAGTTGGACGGCATCGCCGTCGTGGGTCGGTTCGCCGAGGTCGCCGAGCAGGTGCGGCGCGGTGGCTACCGGATCGTCGCGGTCACCCCGGACGCCTACTGGACCCCGCGCAGGCTCCAGCAACTGGCCTGGGACCTGGAGGGCACCGGCACCGAGATGGTCGTCGCGCCCGCCCTGATGGACTTCGCCGGGCCGCGCCTGCACGTCACCGGCGTGCTCGGGATGCCGCTGCTGCGGGTCAGCGAACCGTCGTTCACCGGCATCCGCCGCGTGGTCAAGGCGACCGTGGACCGGGTCGGGTCGCTCGTCCTGATCGGGTTGTTCGCGCCGGTCCTGCTGGGTTGCGCGGTCGCCGTCATGATCGACACCCGTGGCCCGGTGCTCTACAAGCAGCGCCGCGTGGGCAAGGACGGCGCGCTCTTCACGATCATCAAGTTCCGCACCATGGTCACCAACGCCGACGCGCTGCGCGACCAGCTCCAGCAGGTCAACGAGGGCGCGGGCGTGCTGTTCAAGATGCGCCACGATCCCCGGGTGACCACCGTGGGCCGGTTCCTGCGCCGCTACTCCCTGGACGAGCTGCCCCAGCTGTTCAACGTGCTGGCCGGCTCGATGTCGCTGGTCGGGCCGCGCCCGCCGCTGCCGGAGGAGAGCGCGAAGTACGGGCCCGCGATGCGGCGGCGCCTGCTGGTCAAGCCGGGCCTGACCGGCCTGTGGCAGGTGTCCGGCCGCAGCGACCTGAGCTGGGAGGAGTCCGTCCGGCTCGACCTGCGCTACGTCGAGGACTGGTCGCTGGCGCTCGACGCGCTGATCTTGTGGAAGACCTTCCGGGCCGTCTTCGGCGGCCACGGGGCCTACTGATGAGGAGCGAGATGGACCAGCCGATCGGCATCGCCGTCATCGGCGCCGGGTACTGGGGGCCGAACCTGGTGCGCAACGCCCAGGCGACCCCGGGGCTGAAGCTGCGGTACCTGTGCGACCTGGACACCGAGCGGGCCCGCCGCGTGCTCGGCGACTACTCGACGGTGCGGGTGTCCGGCTCCCTGGACGACGTGCTGTCCGACCCGGCGGTGGACGCGGTGGCCATCGCGACCCCGGCCGCCACGCACCTGCCGGTCGCGCTGGCCGCGCTGCGGGCGGGCAAGCACGTGCTGGTGGAGAAGCCCCTCGCGGCCGGGTACGCGGCCGGGCTGGAACTAGTCGAGGAGGCGGAGGCCCGCGGCCTGACCCTCATGCTCGACCACACCTTCGTCTACACCCCGACCGTGCAGCACCTGCGGCAACTGGTGCGCGGCGGCGAGATCGGCACCGTGCAGTACCTGGACTCGGTGCGGGTCAACCTGGGCCTCGTGCAGCCGGACGTGGACGTGTTCTGGGACCTCGCCCCGCACGACCTCTCGATCTTCGACGCGATCCTGCCCGACGGCATCACCGTCCGCCGCGTCTCGGCGCACGGCTCGGACCCGATCGGCGCCGGCCGCGCGTGCGTCGGCCACCTGACCCTGGAGCTGTCGGACGGCGTGCTGGCCCACGTCCACGTGAACTGGCTGTCCCCGACCAAGATCCGCACCATGATCGTCGGCGGCTCCCGGCGCACGGTCGTCTGGGACGACCTGAACGTGGTGCAGCGGATCTCGGTGCACGACCGGGGCGCGGACGTCATCGACGGTGACGAGGAGCGCACCCAGGCCATCATCTCCTACCGGCGCGGGGACACCGTCGCGCCCGCCCTGCCCGAGCGGGAGGCGCTGCGCGGCGTGATGGCCGAGTTCCTCGCGGCGATCACCGAGAAGCGCGCGCCGCTCACCGACGGCTGGTCGGGCCTGCGGGTGCTGGCGATCCTGGAGGCGGCGTCGGCGAGCCTGGCGGCCGGCGGCGAGTTCGTGACCGTGCGGGACGTCCGTCCCGCCGAACTGGAAGAGGCGGTGGCATGACTGGGGTAGCGGCCCCGAAGCAGGGCATGGACATGACGGTGACCCCCACCGAGCTAGAGGGCGTCTTCGTCATCCAGCCCGAGTGGTTCGAGGACGAACGGGGGTTCTTCTTCGAGTCCTACAGCAAGCGCCGCTGGGAGCAGCACGGCCTGTCGCTGGACTTCGTGCAGGACAACCACTCCCGCTCCACCAAGGGCGTGCTGCGCGGCTTCCACTTCCAGAACATGCTCGCCCCGCAGCACCGCCTGGTCCGCTGCACGGTCGGCGCGATCTTCGACGTCGTGGTGGACCTGCGGGTCGGCTCGCCGACGTTCGGCCAGTGGTACGGCATCGAGCTGACCGCGCGGAACCGCACCCAGCTGCTCATCGGCCCGGAGTTCGCGCACGCCTTCGCGGTGCTGTCGGACGTGGCCGAGGTGCAGTACAAGACCACCGGCTTCCACAACCCGCCGGCCGAGGGCCTGCTGGCCTGGGACGACCCGGACGTGGGCGTGGCGTGGCCGGTGGACGACCCGATCCTGTCGGCCAAGGACAGCAGCAACCCGTCGCTCGCCGAGTACCTGGAACACCCGGCCTTCACCATGGGAGCCCACGCGTGAACCTGCGTGACGCACGTGTCCTGATCACCGGCGGGGCGGGCCTGATCGGCTCGACCATCGCCGACCACCTGCTCGACGAGGGCGTCGCCGAGATCGTCGTGCTGGACAACCTGGTGCGCGGCCGGCTGTCGAACCTCGCCGGCCCGCTGAAGGCCGGCGCGGTGAAGTTCGTCGAGGGCGACCTGCGCGACATCGACGCCGTCCGATCCACAATGGACGGTATCGACCTGGTCTTCCACCAGGCGGCCATCCGCATCACGCAGTGCGCGGAGGAGCCCCGGCTGGCGCACGACGTGCTGGCCACCGGCACGTTCAACGTGCTGGAGGCGGCGGTGCAGGCGAACGTCACCAAGGTCGTCGCCGCGTCCTCGGCGTCGGTCTACGGCCTGGCGGAGCTGTTCCCCACCGAGGAGAACCACCACGCCTACGCCAACCGCACCCTCTACGGCGCGGCGAAGGTCTACAACGAGGGCCTGCTGCGCAGCTTCAACGAGATGTACGGCATGGACTACGTGGCCCTGCGCTACTTCAACGTCTACGGCCCGCGCATGGACGTCTTCGGCGTCTACACCGAGGTCCTGGTCCGCTGGATGGAGCGCATCGCCGCGGGCACCCCGCCGCTGATCCTCGGCGACGGCAGCCAGACCATGGACTTCGTCTACAGCACCGACATCGCGCGCGCCAACGTGCTGGCCGCGAAGAGCGACGTCTCCGACGAGGTCTTCAACGTGGCCTCCGGCGTGGAGACCAGCCTCGCCCAGCTCGCCGACGCGCTGCTGGAGGTCATGGGCCGCACCGACCTGCGCCCCGAGCACGGCCCCGAGCGCAAGGTCAACGCGGTGCCGCGCCGGCTGGCGAGCACCGAGGCCGCGCGCGAGAAGCTGGGCTTCGAGGCGAGCGTGTCCCTCCACGAAGGACTGACGGAGCTCGTGTCGTGGTGGCAGAGCGAACTCCAGGGAGCGCAGGCATGATCCCCATCACCCGCCTGTACGTCGGCCAGGAAGAGGCCGACGCCGCCGCCGAGGCGGTGCTGTCCGGGTGGCTGTCGGTCGGCCCGCGCGCGGCGAAGTTCGAGGAGCTGGTGGCCGAGCAGGTCGGCGCGAAATACGCGGTGGCCGTCAACAGCGCGACCACCGGTCTGCACCTGGCGCTGGCGGCGCTGGGCGTCGGGCCGGGCGACGAGGTGATCTGCCCGTCGTTCACGTTCATCGCGACGCCGAACTCCATCCGCTACACCGGCGCCACCCCGGTGTTCGCGGACATCGACGAGCGCACGTACAACATCGACCCCGCGCACGTCGAGGCGCTGATCACGCCGCGCACCAAGGCGATCATGCCCGCGAGCCAGATCGGCCTGCCCGCGGACCTGCACGCGCTCAAGGAGATCGCGCGCGAGCACGGTCTCCATTTGGTCGAGGACGCCGCGCCGGCCTACGGCGCGACCATCGACGGTGTCCGCCTGGGCACCATCAGCGACATCACCGTGTTCTCCTTCGACGCCCGCAAGATCCTCACCACCGGTGAGGGCGGCGTGGTCACCACGGACGACGCCGGGGTGGCGGCAAAGCTCAAGGCGCTGCGCGCGCACGCGGCTTCGGTCTCCACGCTGGCCCGGCACACGTCGACCGCGGTGATCGCGGAGAGCTACGACGAGGTCGGCTTCAACTACAAGATGACCGACATCCAGGCCGCGGTGGGCGTGGTGCAGCTGGGCAAGCTGGACCACGTGGTGAAGGCGCGCCGCGCCCTGGCGGCCCGCTACGACGAGTTGTTGGCGGGCAACGAGTCCCTGGTCCTGCCGCACGAACCGGCGGGCTTCGGGCACGTCTACCAGTCGTACCTGGTGCGGCTGCGCAACCACACCCGCATCGACGTCATGAACGCGATGGCCCAGCGCGGTGTCGCGACCAGGCGCATCACCGCGTGCCACCTCGAACCCGTCTACCACGAGGGCGACGCCACGCCGTCGCTTCCGGTGACGGAAAGGGTTGCGGCGGACCACATCCTGCTACCGCACTTCGTCGGGCTGACCGACGAGGAGCAGGACGAGGTCGTGGCCGCGCTGAACGCCGCCACCGCTTAGGCGGGGCGGACGTTCCCGGAACCCGGTGGCCGGGGGCAGGGCCCGGCCACCGGGTACCGGCGTGCCCGAGTCGACTACGCAGAGTCACTTCGGCAATTGGCTGCGCGTTGTCATCCAAATGAGATCTCCACCGTAGTAACGGGTTCACTCTATTAGGCGACTTTTGGAGCAACACGGTTGCACTACGGGGAGTAGTGACTGCCGCACTACGGAGTGCGTTCGAGGAGTTGAGTGGTCGATGGCGTCGCCGGTGAGACGTCTTGCTAGGGCCCTGTGCGCTGTGCTCATGGTGACCGGATGTGTCACGCCCCTTGTCCTCCTCAACGCCACGGTCGCCAACGCCGCGCCCTGTGACGCCCCGGTGGTCAACAAAGTCGCTTGCGAGAACACCAAACCCGGCAGCCCCGGCTGGGAGGTGACCTCCCGGGACGACTCGATCCTGGGCTACACCACCGACATCAGCGCCACACCCGGTGGCCAGGTCGCGTTCAAGATGCTGACGAACGCATCCTCCTACACCATCGACATCTTCCGGCTGGGCTGGTACGGCGGCGTCGGCGCGCGCAAGATCGGCGCCGTCTCGCGCAACACCCCGCAGAACCAGCCGCCGTGCCTGCGCGACACCCCGAGCGCGCTCATCGACTGCGGCAACTGGGCCGTGTCGGTCACCTGGAACGTCCCCGTCGACGCGGTGTCGGGCATCTACTACGCCCGCGTCACGCGCAACGACAACCAGCTCAAGAACGAGATCGTCTTCGTCGTCCGCGACGACACCAGCACCTCCAAGATCCTGTTCCAGACCTCGGACTCCACCTGGGTGGCCTACAACCGCTACGGCGGCAACTCGCTGTACTTCGGCGACGGCCCCGGCCAGGGCGGCCAGGCCTACAAGGTCAGCTACAACCGCCCCTACACCGGCGGCGACGGCGACGAGAACTTCATCTTCAACGCCGAGTACCCGATGCTGCGGTTCCTGGAGCGCAACGGCTACGACCTGAGCTACACCACCGACGTCGACAGCGCGCGCCGCGGCCACCTCATCAAGAACCACAAGGTGTTCATGGCCGTCGGCCACGACGAGTACTGGTCCAACGAGCAGCGCGCCAACGTCGAGGCCGCTCGGGACGCGGGCGTGCACCTGGCGTTCCTCACCGGCAACGAGATCTTCTGGAAGACCCGCTGGGAGAAGAGCATCGACTCCTCCCAGACCGACTGGCGCACCATCGCGTGCTACAAGGAGACCAAGGGCACCCAGAACGACGGCCTCAACGACTGGACCGGCACCTGGCGCGACCCGCGCTACAGCCCGCCGCAGGACGGCGGCCGGCCGGAGAACGCCCTGCTGGGCAACATCTTCACGGTCAACGGCCGGCGCGACGACTCGCTGAAGGTCCCCGCCGAGTACGGCCGGATGCGGCTGTGGCGGCACACCTCGCTGCAAACGATGAGCAGCGGCTCCACCTACACGTTCCAGCCCGGCACGCTGGGCTACGAGTGGAACACCGTGGAGGACAACGGCTACCAGCCGCCGGGCGTCGGCCAGTTCTCCCGCACCACGGTGGCCATGCTCGACGGCCCGTACGTGCTGCAGAACCACGGCGACCACTACACGCCGGACACCAAGACCCACGCCATCACCTACTACAAGCACTCCTCGGGCGCCCTGGTGTTCGGCGCGGGCACGGTGCAGTGGGCGTGGGGCGTGGACGACGAGCACGCGTTCCTCACCAACACGCCGACCTCCGACATCCGGATGCAGCAGGCGACGGTGAACTTCCTGGCCGACATGGGCGTGCAGGCCACGACCCTGATGCCGGGCCTGGTGCAGGCGACCGCGTCCACGGACTTCGCGCCGCCGGTCGTCACCTACACCACCGTCCCGCCGACCTCCACGGTCGGCCAGCCGTACACGTTCGCCGGCACCGTCACCGACGCGGCCGGCCGCGTCACCGGCGTCGAGGTGTCCACCGACGGCGGCGTGCGCTGGCACCCGGCGACCTGGCAGGCCGGGCAGACCGCCTGGACCTACACCTACACGCCGTCCGCGTCCGGCCCCGCCCAGCTGCGGGTCCGCGCGGTGGACGACTCGCTGAACCTGTCGTCGCCCGCCACGGCCTCGCCCGGCGTCAACGCCCGGACCTGCCCGTGCGGCCTGTGGACCAACAACAACACCCCGAAGACGCCGGACATCCTCGACGGCTCCGCGCTCGAACTGGGCGTGAAGTGGCGTGCCAACACCGACGGCTACGTCCGCGGCGTCAAGTTCTACAAGGGGCCGAACAACACCGGCACGCACACCGGCACCCTGTGGACCGCCGGCGGCCAGCAGCTCGCGACCGGCACGTTCACCAACGAGACCGCGTCGGGCTGGCAGACCCTGCTGTTCCCGGTGCCGGTGGCGGTCAGCGGCAACACCACCTACATCGTGTCGTACCTGTCGCCGACCGGGCACTTCTCGGTCGACACCGAGTACTTCAGCCGCTCCAGCCGCTACCTGGAGCCGCTGACCGCGCCGCAGACCGGCGGCGTGTCCGGCGCGAACGGCGTGTTCCGCTCCGGGCCGGGCTTCCCCGACCGCAGCGCGCAGGACAGCAACTACTGGGTCGACGTGGTGTGGGCGCCGGACCCCGGCCCCGACACCCGCGCGCCCGAACTGGTCAGCACCAACCCGTTGGCCGGCGCGAACAGCGTCACCCTCAACCCGACGCTGACCGCGACCTACGACGAGGCGGTCAACCCGAGCACGCTCCAGTTCACGCTGACCGGCCCCGGCGGCGCGATCGCGGGCACGTCCTCGGTCACCGGCAACGGCAAGACCGCCCAGTTCACCCCGAACGCGGCCCTGGCCACCGGCACCACCTACACCGCGTCGGTGAAGGTCAAGGACGCCGCCGGCAACGAGACCGTGCCGCACAACTGGTCCTTCACCACCGGCTTCAACCGGCCCGCCACGTGCCCGTGCACGGTGTGGGACGACTTCGCCGCGCCCGCGATCAACAGCGCCGACGACAGCAACCCGGTCGAGCTGGGCGTGAAGGTCCGCTTCAACGGCAAGGGCGAGGTGCTGGGCGTCCGGTTCTACAAGGGCGCGGGCAACACCGGCACCCACAAGGGCTCCCTGTGGTCGTCCACCGGTCTGCTGCTGGCCACCGGCACGTTCAGCAACGAGACGTCCTCGGGCTGGCAGACGCTCAACTTCGCCTCCCCGGTGGTCGTGCAGGCCAACACCACCTACGTCGTGTCGTACTACGCGCCCAACGGCCGCTACTCCGTGACGCCCGGCTACTTCAACGGGCAGAGCGCGAGCTACGGCGCGATGCGGGCGCTGTCCAGCGGCACCGACGGCCCCAACGGCGTCTACCGGTACGGCGCCGGCGGCGGGTTCCCGACGTCGTCGTACAACGCGGCCAACTACTGGGTCGACGTCATCTACAAGAACGGCCTCAACGGCGACACCACCCCGCCGACGCTCAACACCCGCACGCCGGGACCGGACGCGACCGGCGTGGGCCTGAACTCGTCGCTGACGCTCGGCTTCTCCGAGCCGATGGACCCGGCGTCCACGCAGATCTGGCTGTCCGACCCCGGTGGCGCGAAGCTCCACGGCTCGGTGTCGCTCTCGGGTGACCAGAAGACCGTGACGTGGACGCCGAACGGGGCTCTCAAGCCCAACACCCGTTACACGGCAAGCGTCCTGCTCGCCGATGTCAACGGCAACGCGATGACGTCCACGGCGGAGTGGTCGTTCACCACCTCCACCACCGCGACCTGCCCGTGCTCGCTGTTCAGCACGGCGACGGTGCCGACCACCACGTCGGCCGAGGACAACGGGTCCTACGAGCTGGGCGTCCGGTTCAGCCCGACGCAGAGCGGCCAGATCACCGGGGTCCGCTTCTACAAGGGCGAGGGCAACACCGGCACCCACACCGGTTCGCTGTGGTCCTCCGCCGGTGTCCGGCTGGCGACCGGGACGTTCACCGGGGAGAGCGCTTCGGGCTGGCAGACGTTGACCTTCAGCACACCGGTCACCGTCGCGCCGGGCCTGGTCTACACGGCGTCCTACTACGCGCCGAACGGCCGCTACTCGATCGACCAGGGCTACTTCCAGGCGACCGGGGTCAACGCGCCGCCGCTGACCGCGCCGCAGACCGGTGACGGCAACCCCAACGGCGTGTTCATGCCGGGCGGCGGGTTCCCGACGATGTCCTACCAGGGCAACAACTACTGGGTCGACGTCGTCTACACGCCCAACAGCGACACCACCCCGCCCGCGCACTCCGGCCACACGCCGCTGACCGACGCGGTGGACGTCTCGCGCACCAGCCAGGTGACGGCGTCCTTCGACGAGCCGGTCGACACGACCAACTCGCAGTTCACGGTCAGCGACCCCGGCGGCGCGAAGCTCAACGGCACCCTGACCCGCTCCGGCGACCAGCGGACGCTGCTGTGGACGCCCGCCGCGCCGATGGCGGCAGGCACCCGGTACACCGCGAGCGTGCGGGCGGCCGACACCGGCGGCAACATCATGGCCGCGCCGGTCACCTGGTCGTTCACCGTGACCACGACGCAGACCTGCCCGTGCTCGCTGTTCAGCTCGGCGACGGTGCCCACCGTGCCTTCGGCGGACGACGGCGGCGCGTACGAGCTGGGCGTGCGGTTCACGCCTTCGGTCAACGGCCAGATCACCGGCGTGAAGTTCTACAAGGGCGCCGGGAACACCGGCACCCACACCGGCACGATCTGGTCGGCGGACGGCGTGGCGCTCAAGACCGGCACGTTCACCAACGAGACCGCGACCGGGTGGCAGACGCTGACGTTCAGCACACCGCTGACCGTCACGGCGGGCACCACGTACGTGGCGTCCTACACGGTGCCCAACGGCCGCTACTCGGTGAACCACGGCTACTTCGCGGGCTACACCGCGACGTCGCCGCCGCTGTCCGCTCCGGCCACCGCCGAGGGTGCGCCCAACGGCCTGTACGCGGTGGGCAGCGGGTTCCCGACGAACAGCTATCAGGGCAACCACTACTGGGTCGACGTCGCCTTCTCCACAAGTTGACACAGTACGACGAGCTGAGACCGCCGGCCGGGTCCACACTGGGATCCGGCTGGCTTCTCGAAGGGGGAACATGACGCCACGGCCGTTGCTCCTGGTCGGCGGGGGAGGCCTCGCCCGCGAGGTGCTGGCCGCGGTCCGCCTCCTGCCGGAGGAGTGGAAACCCGTGGGGGCGCTGGACGACGACCCGGCCCGCCACGGCGCCGACCTGGACGGCCTGCCAGTCGTCGGCGGGTCCGAGATCGTGCACGACATGCCCGACGCGGCCGTGCTGGTGTGCATCGCCAGCGCGCGCCGCCCGTTGGGCCGGATGAACGTCGTACGGCGACTGGCGTTGTCGGAAGACCGGTACGCCACCGTCGTGCACCCGGCCGCGTCCGTGCCCGAGGGCGCTTCTCTGGGCCCCGGGACGGTCCTGCTGGCCGGGACGGTCGTGACGACACCGCTGCGCTTGGGGGCGCACGTCGT
Source organism: Actinosynnema sp. CA-248983 (assembly GCA_050954585.1). Lineage (GTDB taxonomy): Bacteria > Actinomycetota > Actinomycetes > Mycobacteriales > Pseudonocardiaceae > Actinosynnema. Next base: position 2,673,732 of record CP191863.1, read on the forward strand.
CGCGATGCCGCACGTGCTGGTCACCCACGACGACGAGGTGGCCGACGGCGCCACGTTCGCCGGTCGGGCGGCGCTGGGCGGTGCGGTGCGGGTGGGCGAGAGCGCCTACCTGGGGCAGGGCTCCTGCGTGCGGGAGGGCGTGACGATCGGCGCGGGCGCGGTCGTGGGCATGGGCTCGGTGGTGCTCACGGACGTGCCCGCGGGTGAGGTCTGGGTGGGGAACCCCGCCCGGAGACTGCGAGAGGGGACTGGTTCGTGATCGACATCCCGCTGGTGGACCTGCGTGCCCAGCACGAGCAGGTCGCCGACGAGGTCGCCGAGGGCTGGGCGCGGGTGCTGAAGAACACCGCGTTCATCGGCGGCCCGCAGGTCGCCGAGTTCGAGGCGGAGTTCGCCGCCTACCAGGACGTCGCGCACTGCGTGGGCGTCGGCAACGGCACCGACGCCATCGAGCTGGCGCTGCGCGCTCTGGAAATCGGCCAGGGCGACGAGGTCGTCCTGCCGGCGAACACCTTCATCGCCACCGCCGAGGCCGTGGTGCGCGCCGGCGCGACCCCAGTCCTGGTGGACTGCGTAGCCGCCACCGGCCTGATCGACCCGAGCCTGGTCGGCGACGCCCTCACCCCGCGCACCAAGGCCATCATCCCCGTGCACCTGTACGGCCAGGCCGCCCCCGTAGAGCAGCTGGGGTCCTTCGGCCTGCCCATCGTCGAGGACGCGGCCCAGGCCCAGGGCGCACGCCGTTTCGACGTGCCCGTAGGCGGCCTCGGCGACATCGCCGCCACTAGTTTTTACCCGGGCAAGAACCTGGGCGCTTACGGCGACGGTGGCGCGGTCCTGACGTCCTCGGACGCTCTCGCCGCTTCCGTCCGACTGCTGCGCGAACACGGCTCGCCGCGCAAGTACGAACACACGGTCTTGGGCTTCAACAGCCGCCTCGACACGCTCCAGGCCGTCGTCCTGTCCGCCAAGCTCCGCCGGTTGGAGGGCTGGAACGCCCAGCGCCGCGCGGCGGCCGACCGGTACAGGTCGCTGCTGGCCGACGTGCCCGGCGTCGTGCTCCCGGAGGTGCTGGAGGGCAACCTGCCGGTGTGGCACCTGTACGTGGTGCGGGTGGCCGAGCGGGACCGGGTGCTGAAGTTGTTGCACGAGGCCGGGATCGGCGCGGGCATCCACTACCCGACGCCCGTGCACCTGACCGGCGCGTTCGACTGCCTGGGCCACACGGTCGGCGACTTCCCGGTCAGCGAGGCGATCGCAGGGGAGATCTTGTCCCTGCCGCTGTTCCCCGAGATCACGGCGGCGCAGCAGGAGCGGGTCGTCGAGGCGTTGGCGGAGGCGGTCCGATGAGCGTCTACGTCCACCCCAAGGGTCTGTGCGAGAGCGACCAGGTAGGCGAAGGCACTCGGGTGTGGGCTTTCGCGCACGTCCTACCGGGTGCCCGGATCGGCCGCGACTGCAACATCTGCGACGGTGCTTTCGTCGAGGGCCGGGCAGTCTTGGGCGACCGGGTGACGGTCAAGAACGGGACGCTGGTCTTCGACGGCGTGGTGTGCGAGGACGAGGTCTTCCTCGGTCCGAACGTACTCTTCACCAACGACCTGCGACCCCGCGCGGCGATCCGCAGGACAGGTGACGAACTGCTGTCCACCGTGGTCCGTCGCGGGGCGTCGCTGGGTGCGGGGACGGTCGTCGTGTGCGGGGTGGAAATCGGCGAGTACGCCTTCGCAGCGGCTGGCGCTGTCGTCACCCGAGACGTGGCCGCGCACTCTTTCGTAGCCGGCAACCCCGCCGTCCACAAGGGCTGGGTCTGCGCGTGCGGCCACCGCCTGGACGGTTCTCTGACTTGCCCGGACTGCGGCAATCGCTACACCGAGGGCGACAAGGGCCTGGCTCAGTACTCGGCGTAGATCTCGATCACGTTGTCCTCCGGGTCGCTGAAGAACAGCGTCCGGTGCCGCCAGCCGGGCAGGTCGGTCGGTCCCCTGAGGATCTTGACGCCTTTCTCGACCAACTCGGCGTGGCACGCGTCCACGGCGGGCGGCGGCACGCGGAAGGCCAGTTGCACGGAGGCGGAGCCGGCGACCGCCGGGCCGTCCTCCCCGGCCGGGCCCTTCCCGCGCGGGCGCAGGGTGAGCAGGGTGGCGCCGACCCGGAAGCTGGTCCAGTTCGGCAGGTCCTGCGCCACGGTGAAGCCCAGCACGTCGCGGTAGAAGGTCCTGGTCTGCTCGAAGTTCTCGCAGAGCAGGACCGTGTAGTCCAGGGTGTGGACGTCCTTGAGGCTCAAAGCCGGCGCTCCTCGGTGTTGATCGTCCACACCTTTGTACCGCGCCGCTGCGCGGCGAAAGCATCGGGCCGGGCGGGCGGAGCGCGCTCTAGATGATTGATTCCAGGGGTTAGTGGTCGTAGGCGGTCAGGGAGCGCATGATCGGCTGGTCGGTGTGGTCGTTGTGCCAGATGGCGGCGGTCAGGGCCAGGATGCGTTGCAGGACGCGGACGATCACCCCCGCGGGTGTGCGCCCGCCGTGGCGCTCGAGGTCGAGTTGGGCCTTGAAGGTCTGGTTGATCGACTCGATGGTCTGGCGCAGCGGCTTGAACAGTGCCGCGCCGGGCCGCTCGGCCTCGCCCTTGCGCGCCGGACGCAGCAGTTCGACGTCGGTGCCGGCCAGGTGCTGTTCGAAGTCGCGGCCGTAGTACTGCCGGTCGGCGATCAGGACCTGGCCGGGCCGCTCGGCGGTCAGGGCGGGGTCGGCGTCGAGGATGTCGAGCAGGGTGGTGCGTTCGTCGGCCTTGGCGCCGGTCAACGCGAAGGCGACCGGCAGGCCGCCCAGGGTGCAGACCAGGTGCAACCGCAGGCCCCGGAAGAAGCGCGAGTGCGAGGCGCAATACCCGTATTGCGCCCATCCTGCCAGGTCCGAGCGTCGGGCGGTTTCCCGGGAGCGGCCGCATTCCACCGGGGTGGAGTCGACCACCCACACGTCGTCGGTCCACAGCGTGGTGTCGACCGCCAGGAGACGGATCACGGCTTTGATCAGGCAGGCGGCGTTGCGCAACCGCTTGTTGTAGCCGGGTTGGCGGGGCAGGTAGCGGAACAGGTGTCCCAGGTGGGCGTGGGCGTGGCGTAACCAGCGGGCCTCGGAGGTGAACCCGAGCAGGGCCTGCATCACCGCCAGGGTGACCAGCTCCGCGTCGGTCAGTACGGGTCGCAGGCCGACCTTCGGCCGCCTCGGCGCCAGGTGCGGCGCGGCCTTCAGCAGGTCGTCGGTTCTGACATAGAGTGCGGTCGCGAGGGTGTCAATGTCGGTCGTCACAACCCGTACATCGACACCCTCGCCCCACGTCTCCAGGTGCCTACCCCTTGGAATCAATCATCTAGGCGGCCGGGCTCGGTGTTGTGGACGATGCCTTCTCCTCGCGGGCTATCCGCAGCATCGCCCCGGCCAAACCGATGTAGGCGAACACCAGCCCGGTCGCCACGCCGAACCCCAGCAGGTCGAACGTGATCGACGCGATCCCGCCCGCGAGCACCGCCGACAGCACGCACGCCGCCAACCCCCGCAGGTGCTCGTCCGCGCTGATCATCCGCACCCGCACCACCGCGTACGCCGCCGCCAGGAACATCCAGATCAGCGCGAACAACCCCAGGTACCCGTTCTCGATCAGGGTCAGCAGGAACTGGTTGTCCAGGATCGTGTACTTCGTCGGCAGGAACGTGCCGAAACCCCGGCCCAGCCACGGGTTCAGGTCGATCTGCTCGGCCGCCGCCGCGTAGTCCGCCGTGCGCGCCTTGACGCTCGGGTCGTCCTCGATGTTGGAGAACATGCCGCGCAGCGTGCCGAACAGGCCCGGTACCGCGACCGCCGCGCCGAGGAAGAAACCGCCGCCCACGACCGCCGCCGTGACGCGCTGCCGGCGGGGGAGGGTGATCACCATGATGATCCCGGCGACCGTCATGCCCAGGATCGCGGTGCGGGACAGGGCGGTCATCGCGCCCAGGCCCACCAGGGCCAGGCACAGCAACCAGCGGACGTACGGTGTGCCTTCCTCGCGTGCCCGGAAGACGTAGTGCGCACCCAATGGCACCGCCATCGCGCAGATGAGGCCGTACTCGATGGGGTGGTTGGTGGTGCCGGTGGGTCGGCGGAAGATCGACCGCGACTCCATGACCGCGTAGCCGTTCTCCTGCGCCCGCAGGCCGGGGACGCTCACGTAGCTCGCCAGGTCCACGCCCAGTCCGAACTGGACCAAGCCGACGAACGCGATCAGCGCCGCGCACCCCAGGATGAGCTTGAGGACCTTGTCCAGGCGTTCCTTGGTGCGGACGGCGTCGCAGATGAACACGGCTAGCGCGATGGTGGCGGTGATGCGCACGATGCCGGAGTCCGCCACGGTCAGCTCGTCGGTGGGCAGCCAGCGGCGGGTGGCCACGGCGTAGGTCGCCAGGTGGGCGGCCAGGTAGAGCCCGATCGCGAACCGGACGACGTTGCGGCCCTTGCCCATGCCGAGGGTGTCCACCATCTGCGCGGACAGCCACAGCACGCCCAGCATCAGCGCCACGACCAGTGCCGGTGGCAGGGTCATCGGGACGAACGACAGCACCAGCCGGGCCGGGATGACCAGCAGGGCGAGGAGGTAGACGCAGACGAGCGTGGCCCCGTCCGCACGTTGCCGGACGTGCGCGCGCCGCGTGGTCAAGAGCCGTCGTCGCTGCTCGGCCATGCCGGTTTGGGCGGCGGCACGGCGATCTTCACCGTCTTCTCGCTGGCGGTGGGCTGCGCCTTGGGCGGCGCCGGCACCTTTACCGTCTGCTCACTGGCCGTGGGGCGGCGCACGGGCGGGCCCGGAGCGCGGCGCTGGGCGCCGTTCGGCACGGGCTGGCCGGGAGTGGGCGCGGCCTGGCCGGGGTGCGCGGCGGGTTGGCCGGGGTGTGCGGTCTGTGGCTGGCCGTTCACCGGGCGTTGCGGCCCGCCGGTCGGCGCGGGAGTCGAAGCCGCCGGGCCTGGGTGGGCCGGCGGGGATGCCGGGCCCGCTGGGGCTGCCGGAGCGGGTGCGGGCATGCCGCCCGGGGTGCCCTTGCCGGCGGGGGAGTCGGCGGGCGGGGTGTCGTCCTCACCGGCCTCAGCGGTCCCGGCGGCGGCCTCGCGCCGGCGGCGGAGGTGGTTCAGGACGCTGTCGGAGCCGAAGGTCGCGGCCGTGGTGAGCAGCATCAGCAGGACGAACGCGGCGCCGCCGTAACGGACCTTGCCGCCGATCTGCGCCTCCGCCTCGGTCGGGTTGACGATCACCTGCGAGGTGATGAACGTCGACTCCGGCGCCTTGAGCTTGCGCTGCTGGTCGTCCAGCTCCTTGGTGGCGAACTCCAGCACCGTGTCGACCATCTTCTCGGCCGCCTCGGGCGTGTCGCTGTCCGCCGTGACGAACAGGAACGGGCCGTTCTGGCCGCCGCCGGTCGCGGTGTAGTTCAGCGGCGACCCCTTGACGATGCCGAGCTTCTCGCGGGTCTTGGGGTCGGCCAGGATCTGCGACAGGATCTGCGAGGTCGTCGCCAGGCTGCCGTCGAACGACAGCAGCGGGTTGACCTTGATCGCTTCCTCGGGTGTGACCTTCTGCGAGAACGTGCCGCCGGAGGCCGGCGTGGTCAGCACCATCACGCCGGACGACTGGTAACGGGTCGGGATGGAGATGAAGATGCCCGCGGCGACCGCGATCGCGACGAACGCCGACGGCACGGCGATGTACCACCGCCTCCGCAGCGTCCGCACGGCGCCCCAGAAGTCCATCCGCTCCCCGATCCGCGTTCACCCCGAGTCACGTTCCCGCGGGGACTTGTTACTGTGGAAATCGGCCGACTCCGGCCCGGTCGTTACAGGTGGTGATGGACTTTGGGCTCGCGTCGCGTGGTCCTCGCCGTCCTGGCCATCGTACTGGTCATCGGGGCCGGGGTCGTGTATGTGACCAGGGTCGTCCAGGACCAGCCGGCGGTGCCGACGGCGTCCGTGGACGCGGACTTGATGTTCGTGGAACTGGCCGACGGCCGCAGCCGCGTGGAACAGGTCGCCCTGTCCGCTCCGGACACCCGCAACGGCACGGAGATGACCTGCCAACGCGTGTACCGGGCGGGCGGAACCACCGTCTGCCTGCGCCTGGCCGGCCCCGGACCGACCTACGCGGCCGAGATCTCCCGCGACGGTGCCGTAATCCGCACCGTGCCGCTGCCGGGCGTGCCCAGCCGGGCGAAGGTCTCCGCGTCGGGCCAGGTCGTGTCCTGGACGTCCTTCGTGACTGGCGACTCCTATCTGGTGCCGGGCGGCTTCTCCACCCGTACCGGCTACTTCGACTTGAGGACCGGCGAAGTGGTCGAGTCCCTGGAGACCTTCACCGCCGAGGTCGAGGGCAAGCTCCACACCGCCCAGGACGTGAACTACTGGGGCCTGACCGTCGGCGCGGACGACCGGACCTTCTACGCGACCCTGGCGTCCGGCGGCTTCACCTGGCTGGTGAAGGGCGACCTCGCGGACCGCCGCGTCACGTCGCTGCGCCGTGACGCCGAGTGCCCGTCCCTGTCCCCAGACGGCACGAAGGTGGCCTACAAGAAGCGCATCGGCCGGCTGGGGCCGTGGGACCTGGCGGTGTTGGACCTGCCGACGGGCGAGGAGCGCCGGCTGCCGGGCACGGCGGGCGTCGACGACCAGGCGACCTGGCTGGACAACGGTCGCCTGGCGTTCGCCGCGGTCCCCAAGGACACCAAGCTGTCCGCCATCCACACCGTGCCCGCCGACGGCTCCAGCCCGGCGACCCTGGTGGTCAAGGACGCCACTTCCCCGTCCCCGATCTAGGGCCGGGCTGGACCGTGACGACGATCTTCCCGTTGTGGTGGCCCTTCTCCAGGTGGCGGTGCGCGTCGACCACCTCGTCGAGCGTGAACACCGAGTCGATGGCGGGCCGCAGTGCTCCCAGGCGGACACCCGCGTTCAGGAAGGCCGCCATGCGCTTCACCACGACCGGGTCGAGGGTGTGTTCGAAGCTGCGGTAGCTGAAGATCGTGATCGGTGTGGCGGAAGGGAAATGCGTGGGGCGGGGGTCCAGGAAGCCTGCGGCGACCAGGGTTCCGCCGGGGCGGGTGGCCCGCACGAGGTCCTGCTGGCCGGGGCCCATGACGACGTCCAGGACGATGTCGGCCCCGGACCCGCCGGTGTGGTGGTGGACGGCCTCGACCACGTCCTCCTCGTCGGTGGCGATGACGGCGGCGGCGCCGGTCAGGGCGTCCTTGTTCGCGCTGTGCCGGGTCAGGGCGACGGGTACGGCGCCGAGCTGGTTGGCGATCTGGACCGCCGCCCGGCCGACGCCGCCCGACGCGGCGGTCACCAGGACGTGGTCGCCGGGTCGCATCCCGGCCTTCTCGACCAAGGCGCCGTACGCGGTGGAGTACGCGACCCAGAACGCTGCCGCCTCGGCTACGCCGAGTTCGGCCGGCCTGGCCACGACCCGGCTCGCGGGAACGGTGGTGTGCTCGGCGTAGCTGCCCCTGGTGGTCGCGTCCGGGACGGCCGCGAGGATGACCGGATCGCCGATCGCCAGTCCGCCAACGCCGTCGCCCAGCGCGTCGATGATGCCGGTTCCCTCGACGCCGAGGCGGGCGTGGGGCAGGGGGACGGGTGCGGGCGAGGTGCCGGAACGCGTCATCCGGTCGAGCGGGTTGACGGCGAACGCCTCGATCCGGACCCGGACCTCGCCGGGGCCGGGCTCGACCGGCGGCTCCTCGACGACCCGCAGGACGTCCGGTCCGCCGAACTCGTCGAACACGACGACTCGTGGCATGGTGTTGCTCCTTCAGGTGTGGTTACGCGAAAGACGCTACGGAGCCCTGAGTTACCTCCTGGTACCTTCGAGTCCCATGCGGAACGCGGCCGGACCGGCCTTCCTCTCCGACTGCCCCACGCGGCTGGCGGTCGAGATCCTCTCCGACAAGTGGGCCGTGCTCGTGGTCTTCGGGCTCAGCCACCAGCCCCGCCGGCACGGTGAACTCGTCGACCTCATCGGCGGGATCTCGCGCAAGGTCCTCACCCAGACGCTGCGCCGGCTCCAGCAGTACGGCCTGGTCGAGCGGCACGCCGCAGCGCCGCGGCACGTCGAGTACAGCCTCACCGACATCGGCCGGACCCTGGTCGAGCCCATCGAAGTCCTGACGGCGTGGGCGCGGGACCACGGTGGGGCCATCGCCGACTTCCAGGACGCCGGCGCCTAGACCTGTAGCTCCCGGCGGAGGACCTTCTCCAACTCGTGCCCGGCCGCGTCCCACGACCGCCCCGACACGCTCGCCGAAGCGGCCTGGGCCAAGGCCGCGAAGTCGGACGTGGTGACCACATCGGACAGTGCCCTGGCCAGGTCGTGCGGCGTGGCCCGGGTGTAGCGGACGTGGTCGTTCGCCAGGACCGCCCGGTTGTGCGCGGCCTCGTTCACCACCGGGATGCACCCCGCCGCCAGCATCTCGTGCGGCACCAGGGACACGTTGGTCATCGACAACGTCAACCCGGCGTAGCACCGGTTGTAGATCGCGTTCAGCTCGTCCGGCGTGATCAGGCCGTGGTCGACGTGCCGCGGCCCCAGGGAGCCGATCTTCTCGCCGTAGGTGTGGATCACCACGTCCGGGTGCCGCTCGGCGAACACCTCCAGCGCCAGCAGGCCGACCTCGATGGCCCGCCGGGGCGCCAGTCTCCGGGCGTAGAAGACCACGCCGTCGCGTGTCACGTCGTCCCGCAAGTGGTACCGGTCGGTGTCGCAGCCGAAGTCGAACCAGTCCGCCGCCATGCCGACGTCGGTCCGCAGCTTCTCCGCCAGGAAACGGCCGGCGGTGAAGCCGTGGAAGCCCATCCGGTACGTGTTCTCCGCCAGCGCGGACAGGCCGCCGACCGGGAAGAACCACGGCTCGTAGTCCTGCACCAGGTAGAAGCGCTTGCCGGCGCACGGGTCGTTGAACGCGGGGTACGCGGTCATCCAGGCCGTGGCGAAGACGGCGTGGGCGTCGGCCATCCCGTCGGTGACGTCGAAGACGCCGCCCCGGAAGCCGGGGTACGCCGACCGGATCACCGGCTCGTGGTCGACGGCCCGGCTGCCGTACACGTCGTACAGGTACAGCCGGCACGTGTGGCCCAACGACTCCAGGTGCTGGACCAACCGGAACATCGTGGTGTGGCCACCGGACCCGGGTGCCGGCGGCGTGCTGACCCAGTTGACCGTCAGCGACCCGTCGGCCGGGATCGGCGGCACCACAACGGGTTTGTGCGCGGAGACGTCGGCCGCGCGCACGTCCTCCCACCGCACGGGGAAGACCTCGGCCTCCGCGCCCAGGCGCTTGGCGGCCGTGCGCAGCGCTCGGGCGCTCAGCGAGCGGACGCCCTGTTCCCGCACGATCCGCGACACCTGGTGCGCCCGACGTCGGAACACCTGGACGGGCTTCACGACTTACCCCTTCGCAGCAGGCCGAGCGCCTCGTGGCGCAACGGGAAGACGACGGCCGCGTAGGCCGACAGGGCCAGCACGCCACCGACGATCAAGCGCCACAACGCGTCCGTCACGAACCACTGCACGGACAGGGCCACGGCCACCATCACGACACCGCCCAGCACGGGCCGTGCCACCGCCGTGCCCAACGCCCGCGCCCGCACCCCGTAGGGCCGGAACGCGATCAGGTAAGCGGGAACGATGAACACCAGCACCACAACGCTTTGCGCCAAAGCCACACCGCGGATGCCGTCCAAGTGCGCACCCAACGCCAGCAACGGCACCAAAGCGGCCAGCCACACGACGTGGATGACGAGGATCGCCCGCGACCGCCCGGCACTGGCCAGGTAGTCGTACCCCAGCTCCAACGCCACCCGCATCGCACCCAGCAGGACGAGAGCCGCCAAAGCGGCTGCCGCAGGAGCCCACCGCTCGCCGTAGACCGTGCGCACCAGAGGATCGGCCAACGAAGCCAACAGCACGCACGCCGGCACGGTGAACAACGCCAACAGCCCCAAAGCGCGCCCGAAAGCCCGCTGGAACGCCTCAGGGTCGTCCCGCAGCTTGGAGAACGCGGCCAGCGACACACTCCGCACCGGCTGGGAGAACGCGCCGACCGGCCAGTTCGCCAGGTTCGTCGCCAGCAGGTAGAAGCCCAGCGGCACGGTGCCCAGCACGCTGCCGACGATGATGCTGTCGACGTTCAGCACGCCGAAGACGAGCAGGGAAGCCCCGGCCAGCGGCAGCCCGAACCCCAGCACCTCGCGCGCCCGCCGCCGGTCGAACCCCGGTCGGTAGCGCTCCTTGGTGAACGCGAACATCACCACGGCCGCGGTCAGGTTGGTCGCGATGCGCGACCACGCCAGGCTCCAGGCCCCGAACCCGAGCACCGCCAGCACCACCACGACCGCCGTGCCGACCACGAACGCCGCCGTGTCGGCCGCGAACTTGTGGTCCTGCCGCAACTCCCGTTGCAGCAACGCCCCCGGCACGGCCGAGGCGCCCGCGATCAGCAGCGCCACCGACATGAGCTGGATCACACCCGTCGCCTGCGGCGTCCCCATCGCGGCGGCGAAGAACGGCGCGCCGATCACGCAGAGCCCGCACAACAGGCCGCCGGACAGGATCGACAGCGTGGTCACGGTCGGCGCGATGTCCTTCACCGGCCCGTCCGTGCGGACCAGCGCCACGCTCACGCCCATCTCGCTGACGCTCATCACGATGTTGAGCACCACCAGCGCGACCGCGAACACACCGAACTGCTCGGGCGCGATCAGCCGCGCCAGCAGGACGCCGACACCGACCTGCGAGACGCGCTGGAGCAGGCTGTTGATCGCGCTCCAGCGGATCGCCGAGGTGACCCTGCCCTCCAGGGTGGTCACTGCCCGCGCCACTTCCAGACCTGCTTGCCGACCAGGCCCCGACCCCGCTTGACCAGGTGCGCGCCGACGAAGACCTGGGTGCGGCTGCACAGCCTCGCGCCCAGCGCCCGGCGCCTGCGCAACGCCCGGTACTCGGGCAGTCGCTCGGTGTGCGGGTAGGCCGACCGGGCGAAGTCCACCAGCTCCTCGACCGGGATCTCGTCGAGCTTGTCCCGGTCGTAGGCGCGCACGGCCCGCCACAGGGCGTCCTTGGCGATGGACCGGCCGGCCAAGTGCTTGAGGCGCGGCGGCAGGTCGGGGTGTTCGGAGAAGAACCGGTCGAACACGGCCTGTCGCTGCTCCAGGTCGGCGAACACCGAGGAGAACTGGGTGCGGAACATGCTCTGCTGGTGCACCCGGTAGTAGGCGGCGGGCTTGCCCCGCACGTAGCCGATGTCCGAGACCGCGGCGATGCGCATCCACATCTCCAGGTCACCGGCGTGCGGCAGGTCCGGCCGGTAGCCGCCGACCTGCTGCTGCACCGACGTGCGCACCACGGCCTCCGGCGAGGACAGCACGTTCTGCCCGGTGCGGCAACGGTTCTCGATCCAGTCCACACCGGACCACACCGTCGTGCCCGGCGGCGGCGTCACGATGGACGGCAGGTCGTCGTGGTCGGAGTAGTAGACCACCCGGCCGTACACCATCCCGACGCCCGGGTTCGCCTCGAAGACCGCGGCGGCACGGGCGAGCGCGCCCGGCGCCAACAGGTCGTCAGCGGACAGCAGCACGGTGTAGTCGGCCTTGGCCCACTCCAGCAGGCCCTCGTTGTAGGTGGCGATGTGGCCCTGGTTGACCTCGTGCCGGCGGCCCTCGACGCGCGGGTCCTGCACCAGCTCCGCCATGACCTCGGGCGTGTCGTCGGTCGACGTGTCGTCGATGACCAGCACCCGCACGTCCACGCCGGGCTGGTCGAGCACGCTGCGCACGCAGGCCCGCAGGAACCTCGCGTAGTTGTAGCAGGGGATGACGACGTCGACCGTGGGTCGTGTCGGGGCTTCTGTCACGTCCTACACATCGCCCCCGGGCACGGATCGTTAACCACGGATCGTTAACTCGGGGGCGATAACGGCGGGCCCCCGATCCCGATGTACCGGTCGACGGGAAGGGGTTCTTCGATGGACCACGTTGTGCTGACGCGCTTCAACCTGCCCTCGGTCGGCGCGGAGAGCGTCGTCCGGGCGCGGGAGGGGTGGTTGACCGAGCGCGTCGGGCTGTTCGAGCGGTACTGCCTGCCGTCGGTGCGCGCGCAGACGTCCGCGAACTTCAAGTGGATCATCTACTTCGACCCGCAGAGCCCCGAATGGCTCAAGGACCGCGTCCGCGAGCACGGCGAGGTATACACGCCGGTGTTCCGGGAGCAGGTCAGCCGCGAAGAACTCCTGGAAGACATCTCGAAGCTGTTCCCGACCAGGGGCGACGCCCTGCTGACCACCAACCTCGACAACGACGACGGCCTGGCCGCGGACTTCGTCGCCCGCCTCCAGGCCGTCCGCACGACCGCGCCGCGCACCGCGCTGTACCTGGCGAACGGCCTGGTCAAGAGCCCGACCGGGCTGTACGCCCACCGCGACCCGGACAACGCGTTCGCCTCGATGCTGGAGTCCTGGGACGCGCCGGTCACCTGCTGGGCCGACTGGCACAACCGGCTGCACCGGCACGCCGAGGTGGTGTCGGTGGGCGGCGCGCCGGGCTGGGTCCAGGTCGTGCACGGCGGGAACGTGAGCAACCGCACCCGCGGCCGGCTCGTGTCCCCGACCCCCCACCGGCCGCTGTTCGGCACCGCGCTGGACGACGTGCCGGAGCCCGACCGCCGGGTCCTGGCCCGTGACCGGTTCGTGGGACATCCCTTGCGGGTGGCCCGGGACGGGGCCAGATACTTGGCCAAGACGACGGCCATGCGGGTGCTCGGGCCGGGTGGTTTCGAAAGGGCCAAGCAGGTGCTGGCCGCCCGTGGCCGCGCCACCTCGTCGAGCTGAACAGGCTCGCTGAACAAGGACAACCGCCATGGCTCGTGCCCGATACCTCGCGTTGGCCGCCCTGCTCACCGCCGCCGCCGCGTGCAAGGCCGAAGCCGTACCACCGCCCCAGGACGCCCCGCCCGCCCCGGCGCAGGACGCCCAGGCCTCCCCGGTGGTCGACTACTACAAGCAGTGGGCCAACGGTCCCAACCCGACCGGCGACCCGAACGTCTTCCCGATCACCGTCTGGATGCAGGACCCGTCGGGCGTCGAGAACGGCGTGAAGCTCGGCAAGGCCTACCCGGAGATCGGGATCGACGTCGGGCTGGGGCTGTGGGAGGACGAATGGTGGTACCTGCGCCGCGAGGGCCTCATCGAGACCGGCTGGCGGGTCTACGTCGACCCCAAGCGCCTGGACACCGTGCTCGGCGACAAGGGGCACGAGCGCAACTACGTGGGCTACCTGGTCGCCGACGAGCCGGACATGAACAAGGTCTACGGCGACGTGTTCCGCCCGGAGATGCAGCCGTCCGCGATCCTGGCCAAGTCGAACGACGTCCGAGCCAAGGACCCGTCGCGGCCGACCTACATCAACTTCGGCGTGTGGATGGGGACCCCCGGCGGCAGCGTCGGCTACGGGTACCACGAGAAGTCCTACGAAGAGGACATGAAGACCTACTGCTCGGCGGCGGACATCGCCTCGGCGGACTACTACGGGTGGACCCACCCCGACCGCGGTGACCGGGTGGGGGCGTTCAGCTACGGCGAGGTCATCGACACCATGCGCAAGTGGTGCGGGCCGGACAAGCCGCTGTACGGGTTCGTCGAGACCGGCCACCCGCACACGCACGGCGAGACCATCACACCGGACCAGGTGGAGTCCGCCGTGTGGAACACGATCCTGCACGGCGCCACCGGCATCAACTACTTCGCGCACAGCTTCTACACCGACGGCCAGGGCGAGTACTCCAGCGTCCTGACCCGGCCGGAGATCACCGCGAAGGTCAAGGAGGTCAACGCGAAGCTCAAGGCGCTGGCGCCGGTGCTCAACGCGGTGAGCCTGCCGGGCGTGACGGCGAGGAGCGACAACGACATCCCGGTGTCCGTGCTGCACAAGGAAGCCCAGGGGGCCAACTGGGTGCTCGCGCAGACCGACGGCAACACCAAGGTTCCGCGCAGCGGTTCGGCCCGGGTGGAGATCACCGTGCCGGTGCAGTCCGGGACGGCGACCGTTGTGGGCGAGGACCGGACTGTATCCATCGAGAACGGGAAGATCGTGGACGACTTCGGGCCGTACCAGGTGCACGTGTACCGGTTCTAGGCTGTCCTGCGGTCTTCCGCCGCGCAGCGGCGCGGCCTGGCTAACGGAGCGGGTCGCTACGGCGATTGGGGCAATGCGGGACCCCAGTCGACTTGGAGGCCGAAAGTGCCCACAACAGAACGGCCAAGACCGATCCGCAAGATGCCCGCGCTGTGCGGTGTCGCAGCCCTGGGCGCTGCCCTGCTCGTGCCGTCCGCGTCGGCGGTGGCCGCACCGACCCGGGTTCTCGGCTACATCGCCAACAACGGCGGAGGTGTGTCGGTCCTGGACACCGCGACCGACGCCCTGACCAGCACCCTGACCGACGCGGGCGGTGACTCGCCCTACGGTGTCGGCGTCGCCTTCGACGGTGCGCGCGGCTATGTGACGAACGTTCGCAACAACACGCTCACGGTCATCGACACGCCCACCAACACGATCGACGCGGCGGTGCCGGTCGGCGACGGCCCGGCGGGCGTGGTGGTGTCGCCCAGCGGCGGCCACGTGTACGTGTCGAACTACCGCGCCGGCACGGTGTCCGTGGTGGACGCCGCGACCCTCACCGCGACCGCGACCATCGACGTCGGCCCCAACGCCGACGGCGTGGCGATCACCCCGGACGGCAAGAAGCTGTTCGTGGCGCACGACGTGGTCGGCGCGGGCACGGTGTCCGTCGTGGACACGTTCACCATGACCGAGGTCGCGGAGATCTCGACCGGCAACACGCCGACCGCCGTGGCGGTGACGCCCGATGGCAGCCGGCTGTTGGTGGTCAACAAGTTCTCCAACAACGTGGCCGTGGTGAACGTGGCCTCGCACGCGGTGGTCGGGACCATCCCGGTCAGCTTCATCCCGCACGGCGTGGCCATCTCGCCGGACGGGAAGCGGGCGTTCGTGACCAACAGCGAGGCGGACTCGCTGTCGGTGCTGGACATCCCCGCGATGGCGCCGCTGGTCGCGGTCCCGGTCGGCGACCGGCCCATCAGCGTGGCGCTCACGCCGGACGGCGCGCGGGCGTACGTGACGAACTTCAACGGCAACTCGGTGTCCGTTGTGGACACTGCCGCGCTGTCGGTGGTCAGCACGTTCGCGGTGGGCGTCAACCCGGTCGGCATCGCCATCCACGCCGTGCCGCCCGCGCCCACGAAGCTCGCCGGCGGGAGTGCCACGCTCCAGCTCCGGCTGCTCGGGTTCACCGTGCGCGGCATGCACGCCACGTTGACCGAGTCGCACACCGGCCGTCCGGTGGCGGGCAAGACGATAGAGTTCCGCACGGTGAAGGGTCAGGCGCTCTGCAAGGCCGTGACCAACGCGTCCGGCAAGGCGTCGTGCGACGCCAACGTGCCGTTGCTGGTGGGGTTGGCGACCCTGTTGCAGGGCTACACGGCGGCCTACCCGGGTGACATCACCCATGGCCCGTCGGTCGCCCACGGGTCGATCACCCTGCTGTAGGTTCTGCTGTCCGGCTCGGCCCGTGCGTCAAGGCGCACGGGCCGAGTCAGGCCATTCGCCAAGCAACGATCAATGCGATGACGAGCGCGCCGATCGCGCTGTAGACGGCCGTCCCGAAGGCCGCGTACTGGAGCAGGAAGCCGAACGCCACGGACGACACCAGCCGAGCCAGCGCCTGCCCCGTCTGGATCACCGCCAGACCGGAAGCCCGCAAGGACTCCGGCACGAGCGTGCTGATGCGAGCCGACAGAACCCCGTCGCTCGCCGCGTAGAAAAGCCCGTGCAGTACCAGCGCGATCCCCATGCCGAGGAACCCCGACCCGGTCGCGAGCAGCAGCACGTACACGGCCAGCAGCAGGACGTGCCCGCCGAGGAACACCCGCCACCGGCCGATCCGGTCGGCCAGCAGCCCGATCGGGGTGGCGGCGAGCAGGAAGACCAGCGCGGTGCCCAACGGCAGCAAGGGGAGCAGGCCGGGGGAGATGTCGGCGGACTTCTGGACCAGGATGAACACGAACGCGTCGGACAGGGTCGCCAGGCCCAGGACTCCCGCGACGATCGCGACCTTGCGGTAGCCCGCGTCCTTGAGGAGTGCGAGCCCGGCTTTGATCGACGGCCTGGGGCCGGGGCGGGTTTCGCGGCGGTTCTCGCGGACGAACGCGATGAGGACGATCAGGCCGATCGCGGCGAAGCACGCGCTGACCACGAACACCGGGCCGGCGATCATGCCGATCTGGTGGAGCAGCAGGAACGTGACCAGGGGGCCGAGCAGCGCGCCGACGGTGTCCATGGTGCGGTGCACGCCGAACGCGGCGCCGAGGCGCGCGGGCGGGGTGGCGAGGGAGATCAGCGCGTCGCGCGGGGCGGTGCGGAGGCCCTTGCCGGCGCGGTCGGCGGCCATCGTCGCTCCGATGCCGAAGGCGTTGGCGCCGACGAGCGGGAAGACGAGCTTGGTGGCCGCGGACAGTCCGTAACCAACCGCGGCGACTGCCTTGTGCCGGTGGGTCTTGTCGGAGACGTGGCCGCCGACGAGCCGGAGGACGGCGGTGGCGCCCGTGTACACACCGTCGAGGATGCCGAACTGCGCGTAGCCCATCTGGAGCGTGAACAGCAGGTAGACCGGCATGAACGCGGTCACCATCTCGGCCGAGACGTCGGTCAGCAGGCTGACCGTGCCCAGGGCCACCACGGTGCCGGGGACCTTGCCCCGGGCGCGCTGGGACGGCCGAACGGATGCCACGTACATGCCCCCTTATCGGTCACTTTTGGTAGTCGTTACCTGGTGTGGGCTTGATCGCTCTCCCCTGGGTAACGAGGGGCGTTGTCCGCTCGATGACGCGGGTATGTCGCAGTTGCCGCACGAGCGGGTCCGGGTGGGCGCCGTCGATGTCTGGGCGGTTCGGGAGCCTGACGTCGTGGCCCACGTCGTCGAGGGGTGGCGGCGGGGTGAGGGCGGGGCGATCGTGACGGCGAACGTGGACATCGTCCGGGCGGCCACGCGCGATCCCGCCCTGGGGGCGCTGGTGGCGGAGTCGGAGATGGTGGTCGCCGACGGGATGCCGGTGGTCTGGGCCGGGCGGTTGGCCGGCGTTCCGGTGCCCGAGCGGGTCACGGGGGCCTCACTGGTGTTCACGCTGTGTGAGGCGGCGGCTCGGGAAGGGCGGTCGGTCTACCTGCTCGGCGGGAACCCGGGGATTCCGGAGAAGGCCGCGGGCGTGTTGTGCGAGCGGTATGCGGGGTTGCGGGTGGCGGGGACCGATTCGCCGCCGTTCGGGTTCGACGTCGACCCTTCGCCGGCCGCCGAGGCGGTGGCCAAGGTGGCGGCGGCGAAGCCCGACCTCGTTCTGGTCGGGCTCGGGTTCCCCAAGCAGGAACGGGTGATCCGGATGCTGCGGGCCGAACTGCCGCAGGCCTGGTACCTCGGCTGCGGAGCGGGGATTCCGATGGCGGCGGGGGAGTTCAAGCGGGCTCCCCGGGCGGTGCAGAAGCTGGGGGCCGAGTGGGTGCACCGGCTCGCCCTGGAACCGCGTCGGCTGGCCAAGCGGTACCTGCGTGACGACCTGCCCTTCGCCGTCCGCCTGCTGGCGGGTGCGGTGAAGACCCGGCTCGGCAAGGAGAAGTGAACAGCGTGCCGCTCGCCGTGGTCATCGTGACCTATCACAGCGCCGACGTGGTGGAGGAGTGCCTCCGGTCCGTCACGGTCGCTCTTGAGTCCATTCCGGACAGTCGCATTGTCGTGGTGGACAACGCTTCCGGTGACGACACGTTGGGCCTGGTCGCGCGGGTCGCGCCTGACGCGCAGGTGGTGGCTCGGACGACCAACGACGGCTTCGCGGCCGGGGTGAACGCCGGGTTCGCGGCTGCACCGGACTGCGATGTGCTGGTGCTGAACCCCGACATCCGGCTGGACGCCGACGCGGTGGAGTTGTTGCTCGCGACCCTCGCCCTGCCGGGCACCGGGATCGTCGCACCTCGGCTGGCCGGGGCGGACGGGCACCGGCAGTCGTCGTTGCGGCGCGCGCCCACCGTGTTGCGGGCGTTGGGCGAGGCGGTGCTCGGGGGCAACCGGGCCGGGCGGGTCGAGGCGCTGGGTGAGGTGGTGGTCGATCCGCGTCGGTACGAGACCGCCGGGCAGGCCGACTGGGTCACCGGCGCCGCTTGGCTGATCTCGCGGGAGTGCCGGGAGGCGACCGGGTGGTTGGAGGAGCGGTACTTCCTGTACTCCGAGGAGACCGAGTACATGCTGCGGGCCGGGGACCGGGGGTTCGCGGTGCGGTACGAGCCCCGGGCGACGGCGGTGCACCTCGGGGGTGAGCAGTCGACCTCGCCGTGGCTGTGGTCGATGGCCACGACGAACCGGGTCCGGATGGTGCGCGAGCGGCGGGGTCGCCTGGCCGCGTTCGCGATGTGGTGGGCGGTTCTGCTGAACGAAGTGCTGCGGGCACCCAGGAGCGCGAAGCACCGGCGGGCGGTCCGGGACCTGGTGCGGTGGCGGCGGTGGCCCGCCACCAGCAGGGACGACGGCACGGGGTGGATCTGCTTCTCCGCCCAGGACTGGTGGTACCACAACCGGGCGCACTCGGACTTCCAGCTCATGCGGTCGGTGGCCGAACGGCGGCGGGTGCTGGTGGTCAACAGCATCGGCATGCGGATGCCGACCCGGGGCAACAGCACCCACGTGGCCCGCCGCATCCTGCGCAAGCTCAAGAGCGTCGCCAAGTTCGTCCGCAGACCGCTGCCGGACTTCTACGTGATGTCCCCGCTGCCCCTGCCGTTCTACGGCTCGCCGTTCCTGCGCCGGGTCAACGCGGTCCTGGTGCGCGCCCAGGTGCGGCTGGTGGCCACGTTCCTGCGGCTCAAGACGCCCGTGATCATGGTCACCATCCCGACCGCCTGGGACGTGGTCGCCCCGATGCGCCGGCGCAGCCTGGTGTTCAACCGGTCCGACCGGCACTCCGACTTCCCCGAAGCCGACCGCGCGGCCATCCAGGCCCTGGAGCGGCAACTGCTGACCAACGCCGACCACGTCGTCTACGTCAGCCACGTCCTGATGGACGACGAGCGCGCGCTGACCGGCGACCGCGCCCACTTCCTCGACCACGGCGTGGACGTCGACCACTTCACCGCCCGCCCGGAGTTCGAGTGGCCCGACGACATCCGGTCGGTCGACGGCCCGCGCATCGGGTTCTTCGGCGCGCTGGACGACTTCCTGGTCGACTTCGACCTGCTGGAACGGCTCGCGGCCGAGCTGCCGGACGCCTCGCTGGTGCTCATCGGCGACGCGACCCACCCGATGCGGCGCTACGACAAGTACCCCAACGTCCACTGGCTCGGCTTCCGCCCCTACGACACCATCCCGGCCTACGGGTCGGCGTTCGACGTGGCCATCATGCCGTGGCTGGACAACGACTGGATCCGGCACTCCAACCCGATCAAGCTCAAGGAGTACCTGGCCCTGGGCCTGCCGGTGGTGAGCACGGACTTCGCCGAGCTGGCGGCCTACCGGGACCGCGTGCGCGGGGCGGCCTCGCACACCGGGTTCGTCGAGGCCGTCCGCCGCACCCTCACCGAGGGCGGGCTGAAGCCGGCCGGCGCGCTGCGCCAGTCGGTCCTGACGTACTCGTGGCACTCGCGGGCGCTGGAGTTGCTCGACCTCGCCGAACGGTGACGGGGATAACGATGGCGCGGTGAACCGGGCCGACTCCCAGGACCCCGGTCCCGGATTTCTCTAATGTGGGTGGTGTGCAGCCACTGCCCCCCGACGCCCCGCAGCGGATCGGCGACTACACGCTGCTCGCCGCCCTGGGTCGCGGGGCGATGGGTTCCGTGTTCCTCGCCCGGTCCCGCGGCGGGCGGCCGGTCGCGGTCAAGGTCGCCAAGGCCGAACTCGCCGACAGCCCCCAGTTCCGGGAGCGGTTCCGGCGCGAGGTGGAGATGGCGCGCGCGGTGGGCGGGTTCTGGACGGCCACCGTCGTGGGCGCGGACCCGGACGCCGACCGGCCCTGGATGGCGACCGAGTACGTGCCCGGACCGACCCTCCAGCAGGCCGTCCACGACTTCGGGCCGCTGCCCGAGCGCGCGGTCCGCAGGCTCGCCGGCGGCCTGTCCGAGGCGCTGGTTGCCATCCACGGCGCGGCCTGGTGCACCGCGACCTCAAGCCGTCCAACGTGCTGCTGGCCACCGACGGGCCGCGGGTCATCGACTTCGGCATCGCCCGCGCGCTGGAAAGCTCCGGCCTGACCGAGGCCGGGATCGTGTTCGGCACGCCCGGCTACCTGTCGCCCGAGCAGGTCGTGGGCTCGCGGATCACCCCGCAGAGCGACGTGTTCGCGCTGGGCTCGGTGCTGGTCTACGCCGCGACCGGCGCGGGGCCGTTCGGCGAGGGCGCCACGTCCGCGCTGGTCTACCGGGTGGTGCACCAGGAGCCGGACCTGTCCCGGGTGCCGCCCGGCCTGGTGCCGCTGATCGTGCCGTGCCTGGTCCGCGACCCCGCGCACCGGCCGACGCCGGCCCGGCTGCTGGAGTTGATCGGGCCGCCGTCCAACGACCCGTCCTGGCTGCCCGCGCAGGTCCGGACGCTGGTCGAGCAGCGCCACACCCAGCTGCGCGAACTGCCCGCCAAGCCGCCGACCCGGGTCATGGGCCAGGAGGCCAAGCCGCCGACCCGGCTGCTGGTGGAAGACCCGCCGCAGCCCGTGCCGCCGGTGGGTCCGGCGAAGGTGGTCGGTCCGGTCAAGCCCTACACGCCGCCGGCGAAGAAGAGCGGGTCGAGGTTCAAGACCTCGCGCGCGGTCGGCCTGGGCTGGATGTCCGCGCACGCGTTCGCCGCGCTGGTGTCGGTGGGCATCGCCAGTGAGCAGTCCGGCGCGTCCGCCGGGGTGCGGGCGGCGGCGATGGTGGCGTTCCTGGTGTTCGCGCTGGCCGCGGTGCGGCTGCTGGTGGGCGTGCTGCGCTCGCCGCTGACCATCGACATCGGGCCGGACGGGATCGTGCTGTCCAACGGCGCCCACAGCCGCCGCCTGCCCTGGTACGCGATCTCCCGCGTGCGGGTCGACGCGCACCACTCGCGGCCGTGGGTGGTGGTGTGGCTGGTCGGGGCGGCCAAGGCGCCGGAGTCGTTGGGGCGCGGCAGCTTCCGCACCCACAAGGGCGGTCTGCGGGTCTACCCGGTCTCGCACGAGCGGTACCGCAAGCGGCGGGAGCGGGACGTGGCGGAGATCCGGTCGGCGTTGGCCTGGTACGGCTCGTCGGTCTACGACCCCCGCTAGGGCGCGGGCGTGCACCAGGCCGTCCGGGCGCGGATCAGCGACCGGTGAAGACGGCCTTGCCCGGCCCGTCGGCCAGGAACGACGCCACCCCGTTGCGCAGGTCCTCGGTGTCGAACAGGTCGGCCGCGATGGCCGTGATGTGCTCGTTCGCCTCGGCCACGCCGCCGCGTTCGTAGTAGGCCAGCACCTGCTTGGTGGCCGCGTGCGCCATGGTCGGCCCGGCGGCCAGGGACGTGGCGAACGCCAGCGCCGCGTCGTCGAAGCCGTCGTGCGGCAGGACCCGGTTGACCACGTTCCACCGCTCCAGGGTGGCCGCGTCGTACCGGTCGCCGGTCATCACGAACTCCTTGGCCCGCCCGACGCCGGCCCGCGCGGCCAGCCGCTGCGTGCCGCCCATCGTCGGGGTCAGCCCGATGACCTTCTCCACCAGCCCGAACGAGGCCCGTTCCGAGGCCAGCAGGATGTCGCAGGCCACCGCGACCTCGAACGCCCACGTCAGGCACAGGCCGTGCGCGGCGAAGACGGTCGGGAAGGGCAGGGCGGCGACCCGGTCGGGCAGGTCGAGCATCTGGTCGAACAGGGCCTTGGCGCGCGCCCTGGTCTCCTGCGCGGCGAACAGCCGCACGTCCACGCCGCCGCTGACCACCTTGCCCTCGAAGCGCACCAGGAGCGCCCGCGCGGGCCGGTCCTCCAGGTCGCCGACGGCGGCGTCCAGCAGGTCCTGCAGTTCGGCGGTGTAGAGGTTCAACGGGGGAGCGTCGACGGTGAGCACGGCGACACCCGCCGCGTCCCGCTCGACGCGGACCTGTTGCGCTGCCACGGGCGAGGACTTTACACGCGTCCGGAATGGCGAAAACCGGGTGTCCGAATGGCCCAGCCGGTGCGCAGAATAGCCGCGTGACGACTTGGACCGTTCAGCCCGTTGCGCCCGACAGCCCCGCTGCGGTAGGCCTGATCCGTGCCTACCTGGCCGACATCATCGGCCGCTACTACGGCCGCCCGGCCACCGACACCGAGGTGGACCAGGCGATCGCGGACGACCCGACCGACGATCTTTCGATGTTCTTCGTGGCGTCCCGGGACGGGCGGGACCTGGGTTGCGCCGGCTTCCGCATGGTCGGCCCGAAAACTGCGGAACTGAAGCGGCTCTTCATCCATTCGGACGCACGCGGACTCGGCGGCGGGGCAGCACTCCTGGTAACCGCGGAAGCCGCCGCCGTCTCGTTTGGCGCATCCTCCATTCGCCTCGACACCCGCGCTGACCTGGTCGAAGCCCGGAAGCTGTACGCCCGGCACGGTTACGCTGAGGTGCCGGCGTTCAATGACGACCGCTATGCGGAGCACTGGTTCGAAAAGCGGCTATAGGTCCCATAGGGTTCCGGAATCCCCCGTGTGAGGTGTCTCACTTGACACTGAATTAGGGGGACAGTTGAGTGTGTCACGAAAGTCGGCCGCGGAATGAAATGGGGATCAGTCCAGTGGCTTTCGCCGTTGAGTTGACATTTCGTGATGCGCGCCAGGTGCGGAGATCCATTCATCTCGCACATCGCGAATACTGGCGACCGCTCGCCGAGCAGGGCGTCCTGGTGGGCACGGGACCGTGGGCCGACGGCTCCGGTGTCCTGTTGATCTGCCAGGTGCCCGACGAGCCCGCCGCGCGAGACCTGGTGCGCGGTGACCCGTACGTGCGCTCGCAGTCGATCGCGGAGGTGCGCATCCGCCAGTGGCACGTCCTGATGGGCGTGCCCGAGGGTGAGCGGGTCCCGGGCATGGTGCGCCCGCGAGACGGGCAGAGCGCCGAGGCCCGGACGCGCGAGCAGTTGACGCCGCACGAGCACCGGATCGCGCTGATGATGCTGGAGGGCATGACCAACCGGCAGATCGCCGAGCACTTCTCGGTGTCCACCCGCGCGGTCGAACTGCACATCACGCGGATATACCGCAAGCTCGACATCGGCCGCCGCGCGCAACTCGCCGCGGCGATGCCGTGGGGGCAACGCTCATACCTGTGACCTGATCGGCCGACTGGACACAGCGGAGGGCCTGCGGCGTGGACCCGCGGGCCCTCTTCGGCTTCTCTCAGGTCACCAGCTCGGCGCGCGAGGCGACGCCGAGCTTGCGCAGCACCCGCGCCACGTGCTGCTCGACCGTGCGCGGGGACAGGAACAGCACCTCGGCGATCTCGCGGTTGGTGTGCCCCTGGGCCAGCAGCCGGGCCACGTCCCGCTCGCGCGGGGACAGCGCGTTGCCATAACCCCGCCGACCGCGGCGGGACGGCGTCGCCACGCCCGCGCCGCGCACCAGGTGCCGGCACCGGGCCGCGTCCCGGCTCGCGCCCAGCGCGTCGAACCGGTCGGCCACCTCGCCCAGCGCGGCCACCGCCGACTCCGCACCGTTCGCCGGGCCGTTCGCCAAGCCGCCTTCCAGTCCGCAGAGCGCGATCCGCTCGGACAGCACCGCCGAGTAGTACGCCAGCCCCAGCTCGTCGGCCGCCCGCCGCGCCTCCCGCAACAGGAACACGGCCTCTTCGTCGCGCGCGATCGCCAGCAGCGCCCGGCACACCTTCAGCCCGACGCCCGCCAGCGGCGCGTCCCGGTCGGCGATGCCCGCCGACAGCTCCTCCACGAGCTTCGCCGCGTCCTCGACCCGCCCGGCGGTGCGGTAGGCGTCCACCGCCGACGGGGCCAGCTCGCCCGCCCACGCCCAAACTCCCTTGCGGCGCAACAGCTCCATCCCCCGGTCCGCCTCGGCGCAGGCCCGCGCCGGGTCGCCGCGCTCCAGCCACAACCGGGTCAGCGCGGCGAACCCGCCCAGCGCCACCGGCGTGATCGAGTTCTCCACCGACCGGACCCCGCTCTCCGCCAGGTACCGCGCGGCCTCGTCCCAGTCGCCGCGCGCGACCGCGAGGCAGCCCAGCACCAGGGAGATCTCGCTCGCCACCGGCAGCAGCTCGCGGTACTCCTCCAGCAGCCGCCCGGCGCGCACCACCAGCGAACCCCAGTTGCCGGAGTACCAGTCGAGGTGGATCTGGGTGGACTGCCCGGTGCTCGCGGTGAACGGCACGCCCGCGCCCACGGTGAGCCGCAGGCCCTTGTCCAGGAAGTCCCGCGCCAGGTCGAAGTGCCCGACCAGCATGCACGCGTCGGCCACGTTGCAGTTGGCGCGGGCCAGGTGGCGGCGGGTCTCCACGTCGTCGGCGCTCGCCGGCAGCCGGTCCAGCTCGCCCAGCACGCTCTGGTCGCCGATGGACATCCGGGAGCCCAGTTCGTTGGCCAGCAACGAGTACCGCACCCCCGGGTCGTCGCACCCCTCGATGAACGAGTCGACCACCCGCATCCAGCGCAGGTGCTCGGCCAGCGGCGTCGCGCCGATGAACGGCTGGCCCAGCACGGCCCGGCCGCGCATCGCGAGGTCCGGCCGGTCCCGGAGTTCCTCCACCGCCAGCTCGATCTGCATCCGGGCCTGCACCACGCTCTCGAACTGCCGGATCAGCAGGAACCCGAGGTTGAGCCGGACCTCGCCGCGCGCCCCGCGCGAGAGCCGCCGGTCGTCGAGCAGCCGTTCCAGGGTGGTGCGCGGGTCGTGCTGGTCGATGCCGCCCCGGGCGACCTGGCCCAGCTTCACCGCGAGTCTGTCCACATCGGACGGCTGGAGGGTGGCTTCGTCCAGCAGCCGCCGGTAGAGGTGGGTCGCGGTGGACGGGTCGCCGACCTCCAGCGCCCGGTCGGCGGCGGCCTCGCCGTTGCGCAGCCAGTCCGCCGGGCGGCCCGCGCGCCGGCTGTGCTCGGCGAGCTGCATGACCGGGCGGGGGACCACGTCCTCCAATGCGGTCAGTGCCCGCTCGTGCAGGCGCTGCCGATCGGGGCCGGTGAGGGTGTCGTAGACGGCCTGCTGGGCGAGGGCGTGCCGGAACCCGTAGCGCATCTCGCCGTTCTCGTGCAGGACACCGCTGTGCAGGGCGTGGGTCAACGCGGTCCGCGCGCGTTCGGGCGCCACCGCGCCGACCCGGGCCAGCAGGTCCTCCGACGCCGGCACGCCCAGCACGGCGGCGGCCTGCGCGATGCGCCGCCCGGTGGTGGGCAGCCGGTCCAGCCGCTCGGCCATGGCGTCGCGCAGCAGCGCGGGCACCTCGA
This sequence comes from Actinosynnema sp. CA-248983, assembly GCA_050954585.1. Lineage (GTDB taxonomy): Bacteria > Actinomycetota > Actinomycetes > Mycobacteriales > Pseudonocardiaceae > Actinosynnema. The sequence continues at coordinate 2,699,268 of CP191863.1, forward strand.
CGTCGTCCAGCAGCCGCCAGTCCGCCTCGGGCAGGGCGCGCAGCATCTCCTCGACCACGAACGGGATGCCGGCCGTGCGCTCGTGCAGCCGGGCGGCGAACTCGGCGGGCACCCCGTCCACGCCCAGGATCGCCGCCGTCAGGTCCCGGACCTGGTCGCGGTCCAGCGGCGCCAGCTCCACCAGCACCCCGGTCACGCCCGCCGGCGGCCGGTACGCGGTGCCCAGCGCCATCCCGCCCGGCGCGTCCTCGCGGCGGTAGGTGACCAGGACGGTCAGGTTCGGCGGCGGGTCGGACATCAGGAAGCGCAGCAGGTGCCGGCAGCCGTCGTCGGCCCAGTGCAGGTCCTCCACCACCAGCAGCGCCGGTCCGGCGGCGGACAGCAGCTCGCGCACCGCGCGGAAGAGGTGGTGCCGCTCGTGGCGCGGGTCCTCGGGCCGCTGCGGCGGTTCGGGCAGCCGGTCGGCGATCTCGGGCAGCAGTGGCCGCAGCACCCCGGTCACCGGGCTCAGCGGACCCCGCACGGCCAGCGTGCGCAGGGCGTCCAGCACCGCCCCGTACGGGAACGGTTCCCGCAGCGGCTGGCAGAACCCGGTCAGCACGCGCAACGCCGCCACCTCCGGCCGGCGCAGCAGCTCGCGCGCCAGACGGCTCTTGCCGACCCCCGCCTCGCCCTCGACCAGTGCGACGGACGGCTGCGCCGCGACGGCCCGCAGCAGCGCGGCCAGCTCGTCACCCCGCCCGACCAGGACGGGTGAGCTGGTGCGCGGAGGTGTCATGTGCGACTCCAGGGAGATCGGCCGACCCCCTATTAGAACCCGGAACGTTCACGGTCAGCACCCCCGCGTGCACGGCCGGCGCGTTACCCCCCGCGTGCACGGCCGGCGCGTTGCTCCGTTCGGCCCAAAACCCGCTGGAAATCCTGTCGGAATCAATTCCGAACGCTGCGGCCCCGCGCGCGCTACGGATCTCGTGACGAGAAGTTCACGAACGTGGGGCTGGTCACAAGATTAGGTGATCCGGCTGGCCGCACCGAATACTCCTACTGGTCGGTAGCAGATATGTGGGAGTCATTCGTGCGCAATCTCGTGATCGGTCTGGCCGCCGCGCTGGTCCTCGGCGGCTGTGCGGCCGACGATGAGAACATCCAGGTCAAGGCTGGTCCGGGGGTCACGGCGGACACCATCGCGCTGGGCGTGCTGACCGACATGACCGGCCCGTTCTCGCAGTCGGCGCTGATCCGGATCAAGGGCTACGAGCTGTTCCTCGGCGAGCTGAACGAACGCGGCGGCGTGTGCGGGCGCAAGGTGGAATTGAAGCAGAAGGACCACGGCTACAACGTCGACCGGGCCCTGGAGGGCTATTTCGAGCTGGAGCCGCAGGTGCTCGGCTTCATCGACGTGGCGGGCGCCCAGATGACCGCCGCGATCGCCCCGGACCTGATGCAGACGCGAGCCATCGTCGCGCCGGCGTCGTGGTCGGCGTCCCTGCTCGGCAACCCGCACATGATGATCGTCGGCACCACCTACGACCTCGACGTCATCAACGGCCTGGAGCACCTCAAGCGCGAGGGCGTGATCAAGCCCGGCGACACCGTCGGGCACATCCACGTCGACAGCGACTACGGCCGCAACGGCCTGGAGGGCAGCCAGTTCGCCGCCCAGCAGTGGGGGCTGAACCTGGTGACCCGCTCGGTGGCCGAGGCGGTGACCGACGTGATCGCCCCCGTGCAGGAGCTGAAGGCGGCGGGCGCGAAGGCGGTCTTCCTCAGCACGTCCCCGCCGCAGACCGCGTCCGCCGTGGGCACCGCCGACAAGCTCGGCTGGGACGTCCCGTTCCTGGTCAACGCCGTCGGCTACGACCCGCTGATCCTGGACTCCCCGGTGGCCGCGGCGGTCGTGGAACGGGTGCAGGTCGTCTCGCCGATCGCCCCGTACGCCACCGACCTGCCCGGCCCGCGCGCGGTGGCGGAGAAGTTCGAGCGCAAGTTCCCCGGCCAGAAGCCGACCGGTTCGGTCGACCACGGCTACGCCATCGGCATCGCGTTCGCGGCTGTGTTGGAGAAGGCCTGCGAGGCCCGGGACCTCAGCCGGGACGGCGTGTTGCGGGCTTTCCAGGACACCAACTCGGTCGACACGAACAGCCTGACCGGCCCGCTGCGGTTCTCCCTCGTGGGACGCCCGTCGAGCACCCAGTCCTACATCGCCAAGCCGGACCCGAAGGCCCCCGGTGGGCTGGCCGTGCTCGCCAACCTGTTCGAATCCGAGCTGGTGAAGCTCAAGGGCACGCGCGCCAAGTAGTTTCCGGCCGGTCGGGCGGGGAACCCGCACGGCATGGTCGAGGTGAGTCTGCGGGTGCCCGCACCGGCGGACCGCGTGTTCGCGGTGCTGTCGGACGGCTGGTCCTACGCGAGCTGGGTGGTCGGCGCGGCCCACATCCGGGAAGTCGACGCCGGCTGGCCCGCGCCCGGGACCCGCATCCACCACAGCATCGGCTCGTGGCCCGCGCTGGTGTCGGACGTGACCCGGGTGGCGGCGTGTGAGCCGCCGGGGATGCTGGAGCTGGAGGCCGGGCTGTGGCCGTTCGGCGCGGCGCGCATCCAGTTCGAGCTGTCCGAGGAGGACGGCGGAACGTTGGTGCGGATGCGGGAGATCGTGGAGCGGGGGCCGCTGTCCTTGCTCCCGTCGGCGGCTCAGGGCGTGGTCCTGAGGCCGCGTAACAAGGAGACGTTGCACCGGCTCGCGGACCTGGCGGTGCGCCGGGAAAGCTCACGCTGACCACAGCGTTTTTCGCGCCGAAGGCGCTGCTTTTGTCAGGGCTGATTAGCCCAAGGAAGGGCTTCGGCTCGTCACCCGTACGGCCTGGGCGCAGCCCAACCGCGCTTTGGTCTTCTCCGCAACCAGCTTTTCCGGTTGCGGAGAAGACCAAAGTACTGACACAAGCAAGAAGCCCGGGGCGAGTTGTGTCCTCACTCGGCGTTCCTGCCTGCCGGCGCTGCGCGCCGAAGAGCCGGGGGTCAGTACAGGAGCCTGTTCAGGCCGCGCATGGCCAGTCGGTAGCCGTCGCCGGCCAGGCCGTTGCGGGCCAAGGCTGCGCGTGCCGCGTTCGCGCCTGCCGCGCCGTGCACCCCGCCGCCCGGGTGGGCCGACGCGCCGGCCAGGTAGAGCCGGTCCACTGGGGTGTCCGACCTGCCCATCCCGGGGATGGGGCGGAAGATCAGCTGCTGGTGGATCGCCGCCGTGCCCGCGTTGATCGAACCGCCGACCAGGCTCGCGTTGCGCGCCTCCAGGTCGCCGGGGCCCTGCACGCACCGCTTGACGACCAAGTCCCGGAAGCCCGGCGCGTGCTGCTCGATCAGCTGCTCCACCCGGTCGGCCCGGCGGCGGAGGCGGTCTGGTGACCAGTTCTCGCCCCTCGGCACGTGGGTGTAGGCCCACGCGGACTCGGTGCCGGCGGGGGAGCGGGTCGGGTCGGCGGTTGTCATCTGGCCGAGGATCACGAACGGGGTGCGGGGGAGCCTCCCGACGGCGATTTCCGTGCTGCCGATGGCCAGGCCGTTGAAGTCGCCGCCCAGGTGCACGGTGCCGGCGCCGCGCGGTTCGGTGGCCGTCCACGGGATCGGTCCGGACAGGGCCCAGTCGACCTTCACCGTGGCGTCGTCCCACTCGAAGTGGTCCAGGTCGTCCAGGAGACGGGCCGGGAGGTGGTCGGCGCCCACCAGGTCCAGGTACAGCACGGGCGCGGGGACGTCGGCCAGGACCGCTTTCCGGGCGCGCACGTAGCCGCCCTCGGCGTCCCGGACGCCCAGCGCCCTCCCTCGCGCGACAACGACCTTGTCCACCCGTCGGCCGCATTCCACGACGCCGCCGAGCCGCTTGACCATCGCCTCGGTGAGCCGGCCCGCACCGCCCTCGGGGACGGGGTAGCCGACGTCCTGGCCGAGCATGGACAGCAGCCAGCCGAACGCCGTGCTGCCCGCCTGGTCCGGCCCCAGGTCGGTGTGCATGGCGTTGCCGGCCAGCAGCAACGGGCCGCCCTCGCCGGTGAAGCGCTCGTTGCCGAAGGCGCGGACCGACTGGACGAACGTCCGGGCCAGCCGGAGCGCCTCCGCCGGACCCAGCGCGCCCAGCAGCCCGGCCGACGCCCGGACCGGCGGGAACGGCCGCATCAGGGCCTCGACCAGGGCGTCCTTGACCCGTTGCCACTGCTGGAACTCGGCGTGCCAGCGGTCGCCGTCGCCCGCGCCGAACTTCTCCACCGAGGCGGCCGTCCGGTCCACGTCGCGGGACAGCAGGACGGCCCGGTCGTCGGGCAGCACGTGGGCGAGGACCTCGGGGGCGTGGCGCCAGCGCAGGCCGTGCCGGTCCAGGCCCAGTCCCGCGATGACCGGCGACGCCGCGCCGAGCGGGTAGAACGCGCTGAACAGGTCGTTGCGAAAGCCCGGCGCGGTCAGTTCGGCGGTGCGCACCGCGCCGCCCGGCTCGTCGGCGGCCTCCAGCACCGCGACGTCCCAGCCGGCGTCGGCCAGCAGGTTCGCCGCGACCAGCCCGTTCGGTCCGGACCCGATCACCACGGCATCCACGTCGTCGGCCACTCAGCCTCCTTGGCTCTGGTGCACGGGGCGTCCCCAGCCCAGTCTGCCCAACCTCGGACCGTCGTGTGGCGCGAGGGGCCCCCACGAGCCGCGTCCCTCGGCGACGGCGGCGACGAACTCCGCCAGCGCCGCGCGGGCGTCGTGGCGGGGTTCCCAGCCGAGTGCGCGCAGCCGGGTGGTGTCCACAATGGACGCTTGGTCGGCCAGGCGCAGCCAGCCGGGGTGCATGGGTTGGAGACCGAGTCGCCACGTGGGCAGGGCCAGGGCGGTCAGGGCCCTGAGCGGGACCGGTAGGCGGAAGCCGCCGAAGACGCGGGCGAGGTCGTCCGCTCGGAGCACCGGTTCGGCGGCGACGTTGAACGGGCCCTCGGCCCGGTGGCGCAGGAGGACGACGATGGCCCGGGCGACGTCGTCGGCGTGCACCACCTGCGCGCGCAGCCCCGACCACAGCGGGACCGGGAGCCAGCGCTTGCCCAGCAGGCCGGGCGGGACGAGCGGGCTCAACGCCCAGCGGTCGAGCTGGCCGCCGGCCTCGGGCTGGACGATCGCGCACGGCCGGATGCGGGCGACCGGCGCGCGGTCGTACCCGTCCAGCATGTGCTCCAGCCGGGCCTTTTGCAGACTGTATGCACTACCCGGAACCCCGTCGCACGGCCACGTCTCGTCGACGATGTGACCGGCGGGCGTGTAGGCGGCGACGGACGAGGCCACCACGACGTGCGGCACCCCGGCCGCCGCGGCAAGCACGTGAGCGGTGCCGTCGAGGTTGGTGCGCCGCATGGGCGGCTCGTCGGACCCGGGCTGGACCGCCCACGCGAGGTGCACGACGGCGTCCGCCCCGGCGAAGACGGCGCGCAGCACGACGTCCGCCGCCGGGGCGCCGACGTCGCAGCTCACCCAGGTCTCCGGCGCCGAGTCGGGCACGCGCCGGGCGACGCACACCACGTCCGCGCCCAGCGCCGCCAGCGCCCGGCGCAGGGCCGTCCCCACGTTGCCGCTCGCACCCGTGACGACGACCCTCATACCCAGCCGGGTACCCCTACTTCGACCCGCCAAGCCCCGCGCGGCGCAGGGCCTCGGCCATCGCCCCGTTCGCCGGCGGACGCTCCTGCCGCTGCGGCTTGTTCTGCCGACCACCGCCGCCGCCGCCGTTGCGCGGGCCGCCGCCGCGCTGGTCGCGCTGCTGCTGCGGACCCTTGCGCCCCGGCTCGTCCTCCAGCCGCAGGGTCAACCCGATCCGCTTGCGCGCGATGTCCACTTCGAGCACCTTCACGCGCACCACGTCACCGGACTTCACCACGTCCCGCGGGTCCTTGACGTAGGTGTTGGACAGCGCCGAGATGTGCACCAGCCCGTCCTGGTGGACGCCGATGTCCACGAACGCCCCGAACGCCGCCACGTTCGTGACCACGCCCTCCAGCACCATGCCGGGCTTGAGGTCGGCGATCTTCTCCACCCCGTCGGCGAACGTGGCGGTCTTGAACGCCGGACGCGGGTCGCGGCCCGGCTTCTCCAGCTCGCGCAGGATGTCGGTCACGGTCGGGAGACCGAACTTCTCGTCCACGAACTGCTCGGGCCGCAGCGACTTGAGCACCTTGGTGTTGCCGATCAGCTCGGCGCCCGCGTGCTCCTGGATGCGCCGGACCACCGGGTAGGCCTCGGGGTGCACGGAGGACGCGTCGAGCGGGTCGTCACCGTTGGGGATGCGCAGGAAGCCCGCGCACTGCTCGAACGCCTTCGGGCCCAGGCGCGGCACGTCCTTCAGCGCCCGCCGCGACCGGAACGGGCCGTTGGCGTCGCGGTGCTGCACGATGTTCTCCGCCAGGCCCGCGGTGATGCCCGAGACCCGGGTCAGCAGCGGCACGGACGCGGTGTTCAGGTCCACGCCGACCGCGTTCACGCAGTCCTCGACCACCGCGTCCAGCGAGCGGGACAGCTTGGTCTCGGTGATGTCGTGCTGGTACTGCCCGACGCCGATGGACTTCGGGTCGATCTTGACCAGCTCGGCCAGCGGGTCCTGCAACCGGCGCGCGATGGACACCGCGCCGCGCAGCGACACGTCCAGACCGGGCAGCTCGGCGGACGCGAACGCCGACGCCGAGTACACCGAAGCGCCCGCCTCGGACACCACGACCTTGGTCAGCTTCAGGTCCGGGTGCCGCTTGAGCAGGTCGCCCGCGAGCTTGTCGGTCTCGCGGGAGGCGGTGCCGTTGCCGATCGCGATCAGGTCCACGGAGTGCTTGTGCGCCAACGCGGCGAGCTTGGCGATCGACTCGTCCCACTTGTTCGCGGGCACGTGCGGGTAGATGGTGTCGGTGGCCACGACCTTGCCGGTGGCATCGACCACGGCGACCTTCACGCCGGTGCGGAAACCGGGGTCCAGGCCCATCGTCGCGCGGGTGCCGGCGGGCGCGGCCAGCAGCAGGTCGCGCAGGTTGGACGCGAACACGCGCACGGCCTCGTCCTCGGCGAACTGGCGCAGCCGGGAGCGCAGGTCGATGCCCAGGTGGACCAGGATGCGGGTGCGCCAGGCCCAGCGGACGGTGTCGGCCAGCCACTTGTCGGCCGCGCGCCCCCGGTTGTCCACGCCGAAGCGGGCGGCGATGGCCACCTCGTAGCCCGACGGCTCCTCGTCGTCGTCGCCCGGGTCCAGGTGGAGGTCGAGGACCTCCTCCTTCTCGCCGCGGAAGAGGGCGAGGATGCGGTGCGAGGGCAGCTTGCCGAACGGCTCGGAGAACTCGAAGTAGTCGGAGAACTTGGCCCCGTCCTCCTCCTTCCCCTCCCGAACCTTGGACGCCACCCGCCCGCGAGACCACATGCGTTCCCGCAGCTCACCGATGAGGTCACCGTCCTCGCCGAACCGCTCGACCAGGATCGCGCGGGCACCTTGCAGCGCGGCGGCCACGTCCGGCACCTCTTCGGTGAGGTAGTCCTCGGCCACGACCTGGGGGTCCTGGGTGGGGTCGGACAGCAGCCCGTCGGCCAGCGGCTCCAGCCCCTGCTCCCGGGCGATCTGCGCCTTGGTCCGCCGCTTGGGCTTGTAGGGCAGGTAGAGGTCTTCCAGGCGCGCCTTGGAGTCCGCGGCCAGGATCGCCGCTTCGAGCGCGTCGTCGAGCTTGCCCTGCGCCCGGATGGACTCGATGACGGCCGCCCGCCGCTCCTCCAGCTCCCGCAGGTAGCCCAGCCGCTCTTCCAGCGTGCGCAGCTGGGCGTCGTCCAGCGCGCCGGTCGCCTCCTTGCGGTAGCGGGCGATGAACGGCACGGTCGAGCCCCCGTCGAGCAGTTCGACGGCGGCACTGACCTGTCCGGCACGCACGCCCAGCTCGTCGGCGATCCTCTGGTGGATGGCTGTGGTCACGACAGGCATTCTGCCCGGCCGCCGGCCGCGCAGGCGGGCAGGGGCCGTACTGGGCGGGTCGGGCGAGTTCAGCACCATTCGGGTGAACGGGGCGGTCGCGCGGTAACGCTCGGTTGCTCCGAGCGGCCTAATCGGCACCCTTGCGGTGAGGGTGACGATATGACCATCGCGCCGCCATGCTCGTGCTCGGCACCGGGGTCTTCGTGCGGCGTGGCAAGGTGGGGGCATGCGCTGTGGGATCGTTCTGCCGTTCTTCGACGCCCCCGACGTGGCGGAGTGCGCCGTAGAGGCCGAAGCCGCCGGTTGGGACGGGATCTTCCTCGCCGAGTCGGTGTGGGGCGTGGACGCGTGGATCGCGCTCACCGCCGCCGCGATGCGGACGTCGAACCTGGTGCTGGGCACCATGTTGACCCCGCTGCCCCGCTTCAAGCCGTGGGACGTGGTGTCCAAGGTCGGGACGCTGGACCGGTTGTCCGGCGGGCGGGTGCGGCTGGCGGTCGGGTTGGGGGCGGTGCATCCGGGGTGGACGGCGTTCGAACCTGACCAGGGGCGGGTGGAGCGGGCGTTGCTGCTGGATGAAGGGCTTGCGGTGTACGACGGGTTGATGCGGGGGCAGCCGTTCTCCTTTTCCGGGCAGCGTTATCAGGTGAGCCCCACCGACTTCTTCCCGCCGCCGCCTACCGTGCAGCAGCCTCGGGTGCCGGTGTGGGTCGTCGGCGCGTACCCGCGGCCGGTGTCGTTGCGGCGGGCGGCGCGGTGGGACGGGTTGTTGCCCAACATCGTCTCGCCGGGTGTGGAGGCCCGTGGTCCGGAAAGGCCTGAGGAGTTGGCGGCGGTGGTGGCGGAGGTCCGGGCGTTGCGCGAGGCCGAAGGGCTGCCGTGGGAGGGGTACGACGTGGTGGCGGAGGGCGTGAGTCCGGTCGACCTCGGCGCGTGGGCGGAGGCCGGGGCGACGTGGTGGATTGAGTCGGACTGGGAGTCGCCCCCGGACACCATCCGCGACCGGATCGCACAGGGGCCGCCTCAAGGCGCGTAGGCGGTCCCGCACGCCGAGGTCGAGGTGTGGCCGGAGGCGGGGCATCGGGTGGACGCCGCCGAGCGGGTCCTGGCGTTCGTGCGACGATGCGGGACGTGATCGAACTCCCCGGTCCGGTCGGGTTCGTGCTGGGCGGCGGCGGCAGTCTGGGCGCGGGCCAGGTCGGCATGCTGCGCGCGCTCGCCGAGCACGACGTCACCCCGGACCTCGTCGTCGGCACGTCCGTCGGCTCGGTGAACGGCGCCCTGCTCGCCCTCGACCCGCAGCACGCCGCCACCCGACTGGCGGAGATCTGGCACCACATGACCCGCGCCCGCGTCTTCCCGGGCGGGCTGCTGGCGCAGGCCCGGACGTTGCGGCAGCACAAGACCCACCTGTTCCCGAACACGGGGTTGGCGGAGGTGCTGGAGTTCGGGCTGGGCGGGGTGGCGGACTTCGCGGAGCTGGCGCTGCCGTTCGGCGCGGTCGCCGTGGACTGCGTGACCGGCACGGCGCTCACCCTGACCGAGGGCGACCTGGTGTCGGCCGTGCTCGCCAGCGCGGCCATCCCGGGCATCTACCCGGCGGTGCACCGGGACGGTCACGTGCTCTACGACGGCGGGGTGCTGGCCAACGTCCCGATCCGGCAGGCGCTGGCGATGGGGGCGAAGTCGTTGGTGGTGCTGGACTGCGCGTTCCCCGGGCACTTGCCCACGGTGCCCGGGACGCTCGCGGAGACGTTGTTGTTCTGGGCGACTTTGGGAATGCGCAACCAGGCCGTGCTGGAGGTGGAGCTGGCCTCGACCGACGTCCCCGTGCTCTACCTCCCGGGGCCTCCGGTGCAGCCGGTCACTCCGCTGGACTTCGGGCACACGGCTGAGCTGGTCGAGGCGTCGTACGTGGCTTCGTCGAGGTTCCTGGACGGGGTGCGGGTGGACGGTCCAGGGCTGTACGGCCACCCGTCGGGCCCCGCTAGGCCGTGGCCGCGACCAACTCGTCAAACCCCTCCCGAACCCCCTCCGCCAACACCCGGACCTCCGGCACCCCGTCAAAGTCCCCCGTAATGCCGAACACCACCTGGTCCAGGTACGAAAACACCCCCACACTCACCCGGACGTTCCCCGCCACCGGCACGTACGGACGCACCTCCGCCAACCGCCGCCCCAACATGTGCAACGGCACCCGAGGCCCCGGCACGTTCGTCACCACCGTCTGCAACACCCGCTGCGGAACCCGCATCACCGCCCGCGAAGCCCAAGCCAGCACCGCGCCGGACGCCAGCTCACCCAACCCCGTCACCACATCCGCCACTACGGCTTGCCCGCTCCGCTTGAGCCCGTCCATCTGCTCCCGCACATCCGCCAAGCGCCGCAACGGGTCCGGCTCGCCCACCGGCAGGTTCACCAGCACCGCGCCGACCCGGTTGGTCAGCACCCCGCGCTCCGCCGACGACCGCGTCGACACCGGCACCAAGGTCCGCACCACCTGATCCGCGCGCAACTCGTCGCGCTTGGCCAACAACGCCCGGAACCCCGCGGTCACCGCCGCCAGGATCACGTCGTTGACCGTCCCGCCGGCAACCTCCCGAATCCCCTTGATCTCCGGCAACCCCGCCTTCGCCCACACCCACCGCCGTCGACGACCCACAGGACCGTTCAACGACCCCGGCGTCGGAACCACCAACCTCCGCGCGGTACCGGGCAGACTGCGCAACACCGACCTCCCGTGCCCCGCGACCTCCGCGCCGACACGCGGTATCCGGCTCAACGAAGCCAAAGGCGTCAGCACGCCGTCCATCACCAGCTCCGCCACCGACGGCGCCGGCCGAGGCGTCCACGGAGCCGCGACCGGCACCGGCGCATCGGCCCGCCAGTCCAGCAGCACCTGCATCAGGCCCATCCCGGCGACCCCGTCGACCAGGCAGTGGTGGACCTTGCACACCACCGCCCACCGCCCGCCCTCCAACCCCTCGACGAACCACGCCTCCCACAACGGCCGCCCCAGGTCCAGCCCCCGCTCGAACAACCGCCCGGCCACGTCGCGCAACTGGTCGTCCGCCCCCGGCGCAGGCACCACCGCCCGCCGCACGTGGTGCAGGAGTCGGAAGTGCTCGTCGTCCACCCACACGGGTCGCCCCACGTGAAAAGGCGACGCCCGCACCCGCTGCCGGTACCGGGGCACCTCACCGAGCTTGCCCGCGAACAGCCGCACCACGTCCCCGTACGACGGCGCCGGCCCCTCGAACACCAGGACCGACCCGACGTGCATCGGGACGTCGGGGTCCTCGGCGAAGTAGAACCCTGCGTCCACCGCGCTCATGCGGTCCATGGACCGACGGTAGAACCCCGTCGACACCCCGTCGAGACGTATCCGAGACTGGTGCAACCGCTTCTTTGGAAACATCATGGAAACTCGGGGAACGCTCAACGCCGAGCGCTGGGGGGAGGGGCCATGTCGGCACTACCGGACATCCCACCCGAGGTCCCGAGCACCGCACCCGGGCTGCTCTGGTACCTCACCGAACCGACCCGCGCGGTCGTGGACATCGGGCAGTTCGCGGCCACGCGGTCCCTGCTGCGCGCCGCGCCCAGCGGTGACGGGCACACCGTCCTGGTACTGCCCGGCCTGGGCGCCTCGGACGGCTCCACCGGGATGCTGCGCAAGTTCCTCACCGGTCTGGGTTACGACGTCCACGGCTGGGGCCTGGGCCGCAACTTCGGGCCGTCCGTCCCGGTCGTCACGGGTATGCGCGCGTTGCTGGACAGGCTCGCCGACGGCGGTCCGGTCAGCCTGGTCGGCTGGAGTCTCGGGGGCATCTTCGCCCGCGAACTGGCCCGGGAGACACCCGAACGGGTGCGCCAGGTCGTCACCCTGGGCAGCCCGTACGCCATGACCGACCTGCGGCAGACCCGCGTCAACCCGGTGTACCAACTGCTGACCCGCTTCTACGTGGCGGGCGCGGACCGGCCGCCGCCCGAGCACACCCGGCCGCCGATCCCGGTGCCCGCCACGTCGGTCTACTCCAAGGCCGACGGCATCGTGGCGTGGCGGACGTGCATCGAGGAGCCCGGTCCGCGCCGCGAGAACGTCGCGGTGACCGGCAGCCACCTCGGCTACGGCTACAACTCGGCCGTCTGGTGGGTCGTGGCCGACCGGTTGGCGCAGCCGGCGGCCGACTGGCGGCCGTTCACGCCGCCGCCGGGCCTGGCGAAGATGTTCCCGACCCCCTGAAAACCCGGACAAAACGACCCCTCACCAGGGAAAATGAGCCAACCAACGCCCATCCCTGAGGGGGGACATGAGATCGTCCGGAAGACGGGACATGAGATCGTCGGGAAGACTTGGGCGCGTCGCGCGCGCCGGGTTGGTGACCGCCGCCCTGATCGGCGGACTCGTGGCGGTGCCGGGCACCGCCGCCGCGGCCCAGAACCCGAACTGGACCACGCTGCGCCCGACCCAGTGGCTCAGCACGGACGCCCGCACCCCGTTCCGCGCCATCACCACGGGTGACGCCCGGGTCGGCACCTGGCGCGACGACAGCGGGAAGCACCACCTCAGCAAGACCTACTTCACCTTCGACCTGTCCCGGTTCAAGGGCACCACGGTGTTCACCGCCCGCCTCAGCGCCTACGAGACGTCGGTGAACGACTGCGCCACCCCGCGCGCCCTCGAACTGTGGACCACCAAGCCGCAGAGCACGATCACCTGGGCGTTCCAGCCGCGCGAGCTGGTCAAGGCCCCGGACCCGGCGAGCGGCACGCCCTGCGCGAACCCGTGGCTGGTCTGGGACCTCGGGGAGATCGTCAAGAACGCCGTGGCCGAGGGCAGCACGTCGCTGACCCTGGTCGCCCGCATCAACCGCGACCACCAGGGCGACCTCGCCCGCGGCCGGTCCCTGGCGACCAACCCCGGCCTTGAGGTCACCTTCAACACCCCGCCCGGCACGCCCACCGACCTCACGCTGGACGGCAGCCCGTGCGGGGAGCCGATCACCACCAGGTCCCGGCAGCCGTTCGCGAGCGCGCGGGTGTCCGACGCCGACCCCGGCGGGATCGACGGGCGGCTGGCGTTCTGGCCGGTCGACGCCCCGGACCAGCGCGTCGAGCACGCCGCCTACGGCGGTGGCGGCTCGGTCTTCGGCTACTTCCCGGCGGGCATGGTGCAGGACGGCCGGCAGTTCGCGTTCGCCGCGCGCGCCGAGGACGGTCACGCGAACTCCGAGTGGTCCGCGCCGTGCGTGTTCACCGCGGACTTCACCGCGCCCGCGAACGCCCCGAACGTCACCTCCACGGTGTACCGGGAGAACAACGGCCCGCCCGGTGACGGCGGCGAGGGCGTCCCCGGCGACTTCACCTTCGACGCCGGCGGCGACGAGGACGTGGTCGCCTTCGAGTACTCCGGCCACGCGGTCGGGTACGGCCGGGTGAACGCCGACCGGCCCGGTGGTTCGGCCACCATCACCACCACCCCGACCACCGACGGACCGGTGTCCATCGAGGTCTCCGGCGTCGACCGGGCGGGCAACCGCTCCCCGGCCCGCTCCTACCGGTACTGGATCCGCACCACCGCCCCGTACCTGCGGATGCCGATCTTCGAGCTGGGCGTGCCGGCGGACGTCGTGTTCACCGCCACCCAGGCGGGCGCGACGACGTTCGTCTACACCCTGCACGACGGTCCGGAGCAGACCGTGCCGGTGGGTCCGGACGGCACCGGCAAGGCGACCTTCACCTTCTACGCCGGGCAAGACCGGCACCCGTTCAAGGTGTGGACCGTGGACGCGTCGGGCTTCAAGTCCGGCATCACCGACTGGAACATCGACGTCCGGCAGTACGAACCGCTGGTGTACGTCGACCGGTGGAACCCCGCCGTCGGCGACCGCGTCGTGGTCACGGCCTCGCCTTGGTACGACCGGCCCGGCGTGGTCGCCTACGTCTTCCAGGTGGGCGACGGGGAGGAGGTGACCGTGCCGGTCGACGCGAACGGCGAAGCCCGTTACGAGCACACGGTGACCGCTCCCGGCTACCACCGCGTCCGCGCGGCGAGCGTGAACGCGGCCGGCATCCGGTCGGGCTGGGGCGAGGACTACTTCGAGGCCACCGCCCCCACGCCCACCGTGACCAGCGCGGAGTACCCCGGCGGAGCGGAGACCGGCGGCCCGGGTGTCGAGGGCTCCTTCACGTTCTCCTCGCCGAGGGTCCCGGTGGCCGCCTTCCGCTACCGGTTCAGCGGCGGCGAGGAGCAGACCGTGGCGGCCGGGCCGGACGGCACCGCGACCGTCCGGTGGACGCCGAAGTCGCCGGGCGGCCACGGGGTGCAGGTGGTCGGCGTGTCGGCGAGCGGCTGGACCACCGACACCAAGTACCACTCGTTCGCGGTCAAGGCGCTGCCGCCGACGCTGACCAGCCCGCAGTACCCCGAGGGCGGCCCGTCGACCGGCAAGGTGGGGCAGCCCATCGAGTTCGTCGCGACGCCGAACGTGGCCGGGTCGCACGAGGTGGTCTGGCGGGACATCAACAGCTCCGCGGAGCAGGTCGTGCCGGTCGGTGCGGACGGCACGGCGAGGTTCACCCACACGCCGCAGTTCCCAGGAAACCTGGTGATCGTGCTGTTCAGCCGAACCCCGGACGGGACCGTTTCGGGCACGGCGTACCAGGGTTTCTCCGTGTCCCCGTAACGCTCATCTGATCAACGCCTTGCGTTGGTCGCCGCTTCACCGCAGGGTCCCGCGTGGCCCGTTGGCTCAGCCGACGGGCCACGTCCCTGTCTACGGAAGGTGAAGCACCTTGTCCCCTGCGCGCAAAGCGGCTGCGGCACTGCTCGCGGCCGTCTCGCTCTCACTGCTGCTCACGTCCCCCGCGTCGGCGGCGACCGACGCCGAACTGGCGTTCCACTGGGCGCCGGTCCACTACCAGGACACCGACTCGTCCGACTACGACGCCGACTACCTGTCCACTGTGGACTTCGACGGCGAGTGGAACACCCTGAACAACTGGGAGTCCCAGGACGACACCGTGTCTCGGCTGACCGGCGCCGTGTACTACTCGGTGGTGGAGACCTCGACGCACTGGTTCATCGTCTACAGCTTCTACCACCCGCGGGACTGGGAGGACTTCCCGGACCCGTTCGGCCAGTACACCCACGAGAACGACATGGAAGGCATGCTCGCGACCGTGCGCAAGGACGGCACGGTGTTCGGCAAGCTCGAAGCCGTGGTGACCGTGGCGCACAGCGACTTCTACTCGTACGTGCCCGCCGGCAGCACGTTCACCAGCGGCCGGGAGAACGTCGACGGCACGCTGCTGCTCCAGAACGGCCGGCCCACCACGCGCCAGGAAGCCAAGGGGCACGGGCTGTACGCGTGGAACGGCGCGGAGTTCCCCGGCGGGGACGGTGTCGTGTACGTGCCGTCGGCTGCCGGCGAGGTGCCCTCGGGCGGCAACGACCGGTCCGTCGGCTACCGCCTGGTCGACACGTTCGCGGCGGGCGGCCTGTGGGCCCGGCGCAACGACTCCACCACCTACGCGGGCTGGGGCACGTTCCGCGGCGACAACGGTAAGGACAACGCCGCGAACGTCAAGTTTTGACTTCCTGACCATAGGGGCAGCGCACGTTTGCGCAGCTCAGCGCGCTGCCGCCCGTAGGTCAGGCCTAGAGAGCCCTCTCGGAACGCACGATCTGGCTCAGATCGGGCTGCAACTCTGCTGGCCGCTGAAGTGACCAGACGGTCACCTCGGGTCGACGCGGATGGCGAATCGTTCTGACGACGCGCCATCCCTGCTGTTGGTAGTAGCGGACAAGCCCGCGGTTGTCGTTGCCGATCGTCAGCACGCCCCGGCGGACCCAGTCCTTACCCGACTTAGCGCCGTAGTCGAGCGCCCAGAAGGCGATGAGCACTCCGAGGTGCCGTCGTTCGTGGTTGGGGTCGGTGACGGTGGTCTGGAGGAAGAGAGCGGGCTGCGCTTGCTCTTCTTCGGTCCATCCCAGTAGCGGCGTGCTGTGCGTCGCCGTCGTGACACCCACGACGGCATGGTCAGCGTTGCACAGCACCCAAGTCGGCCAGTCAGGGTCACCTACTTGGTTTGCGAGTTGATCGGCGTTGCCGTCCCAACTTGTCCATCTGCCGTGGCCGTGTTCGCGCATCCACGCGGCCCGCGCACGGATGAGCGTCGCAACCTCGGCACGGTCGGTCTCCCGGCCCGGCCGCATGATGTAGGAGGCGGTCAACACGGTGGTCGTCATCCCAGCAGTCCTCGCAGGCCCAGTTCCACTCGCAAATAGCCGAACAACTGGGTGTCGATCATGCCGTTGGTGACCGCATCCCGCGACCGGCGTAACGCGTCGGCGTCCACGTAGCCGAACTCAACCAGCGGCGATTCGTCAAGGTACTTGTCAATCAGACTGACACCGTAGTCGGCCAGGCCCCGCTCCATCACGTGCACGAAGTTCTCACGGAGCTGCGGCTGTTGAACGTCCTCGGAGAGGCCGAGGCGGCGAAGGCGCTCCCTCGTGATGCGCTTGTTCAACCGCCACTCCAGCGGCAACTGCTCCGCGAACCGGATGAGACGAGGTGAACAGAGCGGCGACAGGGGCCACAGTCCAGCCCTCATGAACTGTGGGGTGCGCGACGCGAAGCCGATGTGCGTCGCGGCATTGATCAAACTCGGCGGCGGCAAGTCCGTGTCCAGATCGGCGAGGAGATCGTTAGCATGCGGCCCTAGCCACTTGGGAGGGGTGCGGTTGGGGTTGAAGCGACCCGGAATCTTTCCGGTCTCTTCCCACTCCTGGCCGCGCAACGACACGAGTTCGTCGCCGCCGTCGCCGGTGAAGACCGTGGTGATCCCCTCTGCGGCGGCCTTGTGCAAGATCGCTTCGACGGCTTCGTGGTAGGGCTCGTCAACCGGGTTGAGCGGCTTCCCCTTCGCGCGAGCACCATCGGGGTGGAGAGGCGGCCGGTCGAGTGCGGGCATCGAAAAGTCCTTGAGCCCCGCAAAGGTGATCATCTCTTGGCGGCGTCGGACTTGCTGAGTGCCGATTGCGCCGCCGAGGATAAGAGCGTAGGACCGTATGACGTTCGGATGGAGCGCTGCGAGCGTCATTGCCACGTTGGCCGAATCCATACCGCCTGACAGCTCGACGGCTGTTCGGCTCGGCTCGACAGCCCAGAGGTTGACCGCCCGTGACATCTCGTCCTCATAAGCGCGGATGATGTCCACACCCTCGCGTATGGTGCGCGGTCGGGCGTGCAACGCCGGTTCGGGATAGGTCATGCTCATTCCGTCGCGCCGAGTGTAGGCAACCGTCATTCGCTCGGTGACCTGTTTGACGGGTTCGAATATCGTGTGCTTCGTGTACCGGAGCTGCCCGGCCAAGATGCGCGTAAGGGTCAGCTCATGTACCTGGTCGAAGTGCATGTACTCCCGAAGATCGCCGAAATTCCATGACCCCCTGAGGCGGTCAAGCCCTTCGACTACGTAGATCGGCGCACTTCCCCACTGGCCGGCCGTGAGGCGGTACTCTCCGGCCGGGTCGCGTTCGATGAGGACGTGCTCTGTCGGCTCGTCCAGGATGTGACGCCTGAGCGCCTCGTACTTCGCTGGGCTCAACGTGATGAGCGCATCGCCACCCGCCAGTGCGGTGTTGCCCATCCGTTCCCGA
Organism: Actinosynnema sp. CA-248983; assembly: GCA_050954585.1. Lineage (GTDB taxonomy): Bacteria > Actinomycetota > Actinomycetes > Mycobacteriales > Pseudonocardiaceae > Actinosynnema. The sequence goes on from CP191863.1 coordinate 2,716,889, forward strand.
ACCGCCACGAAACTTGACCTCCGGTCGGTGGCAGCGAGGGTTTCGAGGACCGGGTGAGCGAAGGGCTCGATCCAACTTCGACCCGATAGCCATCGGCCGTCGAGCCTTCGCCAAGTGCTGTCGGGTGATTCGTGCTGAAGGGAAAACTTGAGCATCGTCGGTTCCCTCGTGAAGGTGCGCTCGGGGCGGGTCGACGCGGACCCACCCCGAGCGTCAGCGGGCATCAGATCTCGTCGTACTGGTTTTTCGTGTCGCTACTGCCGCTGACCTTCGTGTAGTCGTCACTGAGCACGTCCAGTTCCAACATGCCGTCGAAGATGTCGCCAAACTCGTCCACCGCCGCCTCCTTTCCTATCTTGTGTGCCCGTTCCGTCATCGTTTGGTGACGGATGCCTTCTGGTCGGTGATCGTCGCGATTCCTCGCTGGATGAGTTGCCGCGCTTCGGTAATCGGCAATCGGACAACATCACCGGGATGCCCGTATGACTGAGTCCTCACGTCGAGGCACCAGACGGCGTTCAGAACGACCACCAAGTGGTCAGAAGCCATCGCTGACACCTCGTTCCAAACCGGCCTCGGTGCGACGCAGCAGGGCGACAACCTCATCCAGTGGTGCTACCAGGCCGCTGTCCGGTCTCGCCCGCACCAATGCGGTGTGAGGGTTCAACTCGTTCCGTAGGCGCGCGAAAGCCGTGTGGTTCTCGTGCCACGCCTGCACGACTTCGATCTGTCCCGTCGAAGTGAACCGGTGGAGGTGGAGGCCGGCGGAGTACCCGGTTGAGTCGAGAAGTGGGAGCGCGCTAAAGGCGGCCTCGTCCCTCAGCCAAGCGATCAACGCGCGGGCGTCCACGTTGCATCCTCCAGAGTCTTCGGGTCGGGAAGCGGCGGCGACCTCGCGCGCTTCCCGACCACGAACCGGTGAAAGGTCGGGGCTGACTGACACCGGTGATCGAGGTGTTCGACTTGTCAGGCTGTCGTCAGGCGGCTGCGGTGGCGGCCGGGGTGTTCGGCCCCGGTCGCTCCGTCGAGCGCCAACCGGGCGGCGATAAGAGCGCGGCAAGGAGACTCCGGGCCGCGCCAGTAGGACGGCAGCCAGAAACGGCGCCCACGGCAGGTGGCGCACCGGCCGTTCGCGTCAGGCTGGTGTTGGCCCAGAAGTGCGCGAAGCGCAGCAACGAGCGGAAGGCCCTCGGACTGGGCCAAGGCGAGGAGGGCTTTCTCGTCGCCCTCGTGCAGCACCCGTTCGGTCGCGTCGAGCTGGCGGTACAGGTCTTCTGCGAGCGTCGCGTACATCGGGTCACCCGCGCTTGCCGTGGTTGGGCAACGTGCCGATCTCCCGCGCCAACCTGACCAGGAAGCTCCGAGCCGATTCGCGGTCTAGCGCCACGGACCCGAAGGGGCCGGAGAGGATCACGCTCATTCGGCTGTTGATCAAGGTCAGCTCAACGAGGTCGCCTGCGGCGTTGCGGCACGGGAACACCCACCGTTCGGCCGGAATCGGAGTCGAAGGCAGTGCACCAGGCATCTCGTCTCCTCGTTACGCTGCGTCCACTGGTCGCTACGTGCTGCCGGACTAGCGTGGGTCGCAACTTTCTAGTTCCGCAAGTGCAGAACTGGAAAGTTTCGACTTCTTCACTCGGTCGGGCTAGCCTGACGTCCGGTCCGCGCGGCGGCGCGGCCGGCAAGGAGGATCAAGGAGTGCCGGACGAGAACGTTCCGCCCAACGTGCGCAAGCGGTTGGCCGTCGAACTCAAGACGCTCCGTGGGGACCGTAAGCAAGAGGACGTAGTTCGCGCGCTTCTCGCCATCCCCGGCAGCGGTCGCTGGTCTGTGTCGAAGCTGAGCAAGATCGAGAACAACCAGGCGCGCATCCAGCCGGACGAGGTGGAGGACCTGCTGACGGTCCTCAACATCGAGGACGGGGAGATGCGGGCGCGGCTCAAGCTGTGGGCGAAGGTGGCGCGACGCAAGGGACGCTGGCACCAACGAGGTCGCCACCTCCCTGACAACGTCCGCGACCTGATGGATTACGAGGACCGCGCAACGGTGCTTCGGATCTGGGAACCGCTGTTGATCCCAGCGGCGTGCCAGCACCCGCGCTGGACCGAGCAGGTCGTTCTGGGCCTTGAGCCGAGCGTCACCAACGAGGAGTTGGCGCGTCGCGTCGAAGCCCGCGCCGAACGCGCGATCGTCCCAGGCCGCGAGGAGCCTCAAGAGTGGTGGATTCTGCTGGACGAGCGAGTCCTACGTGGCCGGGTCCGTTCGCTCGACGTCCAGATCGAGCAGCTTCGCTACCTCATCGAGCTGGCCGCGCTGGACAACGTCACGCTCCAGGTCGTGCCCATCGAAGTCGGCCCTCATCCCGGCTTGGCCGGGTGGTTCACGCTCCTTGAGTTCGCGGACGACTCGCCGGACATCGCCTACACCGATGGGATCTACGGGAGCCTGTATCTGGAGGACGCCGAGGACGTCCGCCGCTGTACCCTCGTGTTCGGGCACCTGCTCGGGATCGCCCTCAACCCGACGGACTCGATTGCGCTGATCAACCACGTGATCGAACAGCTCTCTCAGGAGCTTCAGTGATCAAGGACGGAAGGGGGCTCGAAGTGAACGGCCCTGACTTCTCCGACGCCGAGTGGCGCAAGAGCACCCGGAGCGGCGCTAGCAACGGCGGCGGCGGCGAAAACTGCGTCGAAGTCGCGTTCAAGCACCCCTTCGTCGGCATTCGTGACTCCAAGAAGCGGGTCAACAGTTTCGCCGTGACCGGCACGTCGTTCGCGCGGTTCGTGGAAGCCGTTAAGGGCGGAGCCTTCGACTGACGTTTGGGTACGGGGAGCGGGGGCGGTCCGGTTCGGGCCGCCCCCGCCTGCGTCACGAGTCGTTTCCCCGGCTGTCGCACGTGGCGAGTTGCACGGAAGGGTCGACCGAATTTTCCGCGGCGGCCCCGCTGTACTGGCCGTACCCGGCCGTGGGGCGGGCCTGCTTGAGCGACATGACCTCATCGGCCTGCACGGGGATTCCTGCCGCTGAAATGGCGCGCAGCGTGCAGACGGTGCAGCTCCCGGTCTGGCGTTGCCAGGCCAGTTCGTTGATCAGTTCGGCGAGCGGTTCACCGAGCAGGATTCCCTCGCGAAGGTGGACGGTCTGGGTCCCGTCCGGGTTCTTCTCCAGCTCCAACGGCACAGTCAGGTCGGGCCTGACGTGGATGAGTCTGAACCACTTCGGTCTTTCGCGTTCGCTGTCCACGGTTTCCTTCCGCACCCCCCGTTGCTCCGCGCCTGAGCAGCGGTCATGCCTGGTGTGGCCGCTGCTCGATGTCCGTCCCCCAGAGCGGCGAGCGGCGGCGGTTGTTTCGACTTCAACCACTCAACCCGCAATCGTGCGGTCTCGCCACCGGTTTCGTGGACTTTCACGACGTGGTTGGCGTTACAGGCAGGGGGTATCGGAGGTTGCGTTCGGATACCGTCGCTTTGATCACAGATCGTCACCCGGACGGCGGTTGCTCAATGGGCCGATCGGCGGTGCGTGAAGTCCGCGAACGTCTGGATCATCTGCACGGCGGCGCGTTGGCTGTCCCGGTCGAGGCCGTCAAGGATGACGAGCATCTGTCGTTGTTCGGGGGTGTAGGCCCCGGCCACGCCGTCGAGGTCGGCGGCGAAGGCCCGGCTCACCGTTGTCACGTCCAGTTCGAGGGCCTGGGCCCAGAGGTTGAGCGCTGTGGAGCTGGGCAGCTTGCCGCGCCGGTCCGGTCGCAGTGGATACGCGAGGGCGCCGGGGCGGATGCCGCGTAGTCGTTCGAGGGCGGCGACGCTCATGTTCTCGTGGCCGAGTTCGGCGAGGCGGCGTTGGATCAGCGTGTCCACGGCTGACGCGCCTTTGGTGGCCGGTTGCGTCGAGTCCGTTTTGGCTCGGGCCATGATGCTGCCTTCCCGGTCGCCGGGACCGGAGTCCTCGGCGTCCCCAGTCTCCGGGTTGTCGTATTAACGACAAGTCTTGTCGTCGCGTGCGGTGGATGTTCACGCGGGTGGCGGATCGGACGTTGCCGCCGGTTCGACGGCTCGTGACCAGCGGTTGTTCCATGTAGTGAAACTCGCACAGACACGCCGCACATGCCAAGTACTTGACATGACCGTGGGTGGCGGTCCACTGTGAAACAACGTTATGTGATCACCCGCTTGGGTGGTTGCGGGTTCCGGTCGCGTTTCACTGGGGGGTGACATGCGTCGTGTTTGTGCTGCTCGTGGCACGTCTTCGAGGGCTTTAGCCCTTCTCGCCGCCTGGCTGGCCGGGTTATCCACGGCCGGACACCTCCTCGTGAGCGGGTGTCCGGCATCGCGTCGCGCCGTTGACCCCGTTCCCGAGCACGTCCAGGCCGTCGAGGAGGCGGCCGTCGTCATGCCCAAGTCACCCACTCCCACCACCGGCTCGACCCCTAACGCGTCGACCCCGCAGACGGGTTCCGAGGCGGCGTTGGACGGGCTGGCCGCCGAGCTGGTGTTGCTGCGCCAGATCGAGGACCAGCGTTCGAAGTTGAGCGAGCTGCGCACGCGGTTGCAGGACCGCATCAAGACCGCGATGGGCGCCGCCGAGGTCGGCACGGTCGGCGGTGTCCCGGTGGTGTCGCACCGGTCCGTGCTGTCGATTGTGCTCGACCAGTCCGACCTCAAGGCCCGCTATCCCGAGGTGGCCGAGGACTGCCTGACCATCACCGAGGCTCGTCGGTTCAAGCTGCTCAAGGCGGCATCATGAGCAGCCGCGCGCGTTTCGCTCGCCGAGCGCGGGTGTGCCGAGTGTGCGGGTACCGGCTCAACGACGTCTCGGGCCGTGGCGTGCACCCGCTGTGCGCCGACGAGTCAGAGTTGTGGTGGTCCGCTGAGGACCTGGCCGAGGCCGGGCGGATGATCGCCCGCCGCGCGGGTGCCGCCAGCCCGCCGCCCAACTGGGTGGTCACGGCCGTGTGCGGGCTGATCGACGGGGAGCCGGACAACCGCGACGACGTCGAGGCGGTGGTATCGGCGATTCTGCGCGACGCCGCCGCCGACCCGCTGTGGCGCACCACCGCCAACGGGTGGCGGCCGGACCTGACCACCAAGAACCCCTCCGTGGTCGGCTCGACCGTGCGCAGCCTGGTGGCGGCGCGGTTGCTGCGCCCCACCGGCCGCTACGTCCGGTGCACCGACGTCGCCTCGGGCAACGGCGGCAAGCCCCAGCCCGTGTACGAGGTCGACCTGTCGGTGCTGGAAGCCGCTGTGCCCTCCCAGCGGCCGGCCGCCGAGCAACCCCCGCTCGACCAGGCCCCCAACGAGGACTCCGCCGACGCGGCCGGGCGGGTGGGGTCGTGAACGTCGCCGCTCTGCACTCCGACGCGGAGAACGCACGCCGCTGCGTGCGCGGCGAACTGCTGGCCGAGGAGCTGACCACGTCGGCCCGCGAGCTGGTCGTGGCGTGGCTGCACCGCCAGCGCCTGACCGATGCCCAGATCGGGCGGCGGGTCGGGCTGTCCACCTACACCGCCGCCCGTATCCGGGCGCGGCTTCACCTGCCCGCCCACCCGGTACCGGAGGTTGTTACCCGTGGCGCGTGAGCGTGCCTTCATCGACTGCGCCATCTGGGACGACCCGGACTTTGTGGCCCTGTCCGGCGCGGCGCAGCGGTTGTACTTCTTCCTGCTGTCGCAGCGGGACCTGAACTACGCGGGCCTGCTGCCGCTGCGCCTGCGTCGGTGGGCGTCCCGCCTGCGGGACGAGGTCGAGGCGGTGGAGGCGGCGTTGGCCGAGCTGCACGCCGCGCGGTTCGTCATCGCCGACCACGACGCGGAGGAAGCGTTGGTGCGGTCGCTGATTCGTCGTGACGGCATCTGGAAGCAGCCGCAGATCATGGCACCCGCGCTGCGCGAGGCGTTCGAGATCACCTCCCCGACGTTGCGGGCGGTTCTCGCGGACGAGCTGCGCCGCCTGCCGGTCGAGGTCGTGGGCGAGGCTCCGGGCCTGGCCGTGGTGGCGCTGCTGTCCGGGGTCCGCGTGCAGCCTCCGGCGGTCAAGGCTGCCTCGGAGGCGCGGTTGCGGCGCGGCAAGGCCAAGCGCCAGGCAACCCACCCGGCACCGGACAACCCCGCGCCGGACCCTGTCGGGGACCCTTCCCCGCCCCCTTCGCGGAACCCTCCGGCGGACCCTTCCAAGGAGCCTGACGCGCAGGCCCAGGGGGTAGGGGGAGAGGGGAAGGGGGTTGTTGTCCCTGTCCAGATGACTCCTGGGTCACCTGGCGGGAACGCGCCCGCGCCCGCCCGCGTGCCCGTGCGTGCGTCTGCGCCCGTGCGGGTGAACGCGCCCACGCGCGAGGCCGCCGAGCGGCTGGTGGCCGAGCACCTTCCCGGACGGCAGCCGGGACGGGTGACCGTGCGCCTGGTCGCCGAGGTCGCCGGACTGCTGGGCGAAGGCATCGCGCCGGACGACGTCGGCGCGGGCCTGCGGTTGTGGGCCGGGAAGCGCCTCGGCGTCGGGTTGCTGCCCGAACTGGTGGGCGAGGCGATGCGCGCCCCGACCATCGAGGCTGCCCGCCTGACGGCGCAGCGTTCGCGCAGTGACGACCGGGTCGGCGCGGCGTTCGCGCTGGCCGCCCGCTACGCCGTCGAGGACGGCGACGACACCGACGTGGGCCGCGCGCTGCGCGCCGCCGCCGGCCTCGACCGCCACGGCCACGATGCGGACGGCCCGGCCGGTGCCCTCGGCGTCCTTGTCGCGGCGGGTGCGGCATGACGCCCGAACACCAGCCCGAGCGGATGAGCCGCGCCGAGGTCGCCGGGCTCCTCGCCCTGGTGGCGTCCTACGGGCCGGCCGAGGTCGGCGAGGCCGCGGTGAGTGCCTGGCGCGAAGCGCTGGCCGGGTACTCGCTGGGCGAGTGCACCGCCGCCGTCATCGCACACGCCCAGACCAGCCCGCACCGGATCAGCCCGGCCGACCTCGTCGGGCGCATCCGCGCCGCCCGGCGCGCGAAGCTCGACCAGGCCGTGGTGCGCGACCTGGCCACCCGGCCGCGCAGCACGCGCACCCAGGACGCCGCCCGCCGGGGCATGGCCGCCGTCTACGCCACGATGCGCTGGCAGCGCGCCGACCGCGACGCCGGGCTGACCGTGCCATGCCCGGTCGAAAGCTGCCGCGCCCCGGTCGGAGCCCGCTGCCGCCGCATCGGACGCACCGGCCGCGACCGCGCCGAGTCCCGCGACCTGCTCACCGGCTCGCACCCCTCGCGCGCCGAGCTGGCCGCCCACGCCACCGACACCACCGCCACCGCAGACACCGCCGCCGGGCGGGCGCGCTCGGTGGCGAACATCCAGGAGACCCAGGCATGACCAGCACCACCGTTGCACCGCTGACCGCTGACGCCCGGACCCCGTGCGTGATGGGCTGCCGCGCCCCCGACGGCCGGCCGCACCCGGCCCAGCCCGGCTACCTCACCTGCTACCCGTGCGCCGCCGAGCTGCGCTCCGCCCTGTCGGAAATCGTGGAGCTGTACGCGCTGGTGGACGACGCGATGGTGCCCGGCTCGATCGAGGGTGGCGGGAGAGCCGCGCCCGGCTTCGGGCCGCGCTCCCCGGCCCGTGACGGCGTGCTCGCGTTGACCGACCCGCGCACCCGGTGGACCGAGGACGGCGACCTCCACTCGGTGCTCGAAGTCCTGACGAGCTGGGCCGACAACGTCCGCCACGACACCGGGCTGGTCCCGGCCGACCTCACCAACGCCGAACGCAACGACGGCCGCTTGCTGACCGGGTGGCTGGACTGGACCGCACAACAGCGCTGGGCAACCGGCGTGCTCGACAAGCTCACCGAGCTGCACCACGCCGTCGCCACCACCCTCGGCATGGCAGCGCGCACCGTCTCCGGCGAGGCCAACTTCCTCATCCGCTGGCTGGACTGGATCACCCGGCAATACTGGGTCGCCGACCTCGGCTACGAGGTCCGCCAGGTGCGCGACCAGCTCCGCACCGCGCTCGGCGTCCAGGAACGCTCGGTGCTGGTCGGCACCTGCCCCGCGCCCGTGCGCGACGAGGACGGCGAACACCCTTGCGGCGCAGGCTTGCGCGCGAGGCTGGGCGGCGAGCGCATCACCTGCCGCTCGTGCGGCACCAGCTGGCCCCGCGAACGCTGGGACGAACTCCGCGACGCACTCGGTACCCCGCTGTCGGACACCGCGTCGCTGTCGGTCTGGCTGTCCGTCCCGACCGGCACGCTGCGCCGCTGGCGCAGCGAGGACCAGTGGACCAACCACGGGACCAAGTCCCGGCCGCTCTACGCCCGAACCGAGGTGTTGGCCTCGTGGCAGCGAAGGCGGGGCCCCGTGCGGGCTGCGTAGTCGAAGAAGGATGCGGGGGCGGCGAACGCCGAAGCGCCTGGAACCGCCGCCACCCGCTTGTGCTCCACCGCAAATCGGACAGGAGCGAAACCAGTGTAGGGCGGGACGCGGGTGGTTGACCACTGCGCAGTGCTCACGATATAGTTCTTCTTGTCGGGAACGGACCTGGAACCCCGGTTCCGACACCACCGCAAACGCACGACGAACAGGAGAAACAGGGTGTTCATCCCTGAGACGAGCACGGCCCAGGTCGTGACGGTCAACGCGACAGGCGACGTGAAGTGTCGGATCGGCGTCCTCGACGCCGGGACCCCCGAAGCGACGATCGCGCTCAAGACCGGCGACACGGTGATCCACCTCCGCGACCTCAACGGAGCGTTGGACACGCTGGAACTGGTGTGGCGGGCGGCCCTCGGTTTCGAGCACCGCTTGCCCTGGCGTGACACGTCCGGCCTCCCCGGCGGCGTGCCCGGTCTGTACCGGGTCGCATCGCTGGTCGTGATCCAGGGGCGCACGGCCGCAATGCACACGTACCTACCGGCGACCCGCCGGACCCCCAAGCACATCCGGGTGCAGTTCGGCCCAGTCGTCTGGCGGGTCACGGACCTGCTGGCGATGCGGGCGATCTCCGCCGCCGTCGAGCGGGCGCACCAGATCGCCCGGCCGCTGCGCGGACTCTGACGCACCGAGTGCGCCCCGCCACGGCGGGGCGCACTCCCACTCAGTCCACATAGGACAGAACACTGGGCCGTTTCCGGCCCATATCGAAAGGGAGCGCAACGTGTCCAAATCCGTCCGTCTCCGTTGGGAAGTCATCGCCTACGACAGGACAGTTGGCGAGGGAACGGCCGACTCGATCGCCGCCGGATTCCGTGCCGGGTTCAACGTCCTCACCGACCTGGTGTTGGCCGCCACCCCCGCCGGACCGTTCCACATCTGGGTGGACGAAGAGGAAGTGTGCCTCATCCCCGGTGACTCCTTCTCCTACGCGGAGGGGAACGTCGCGGAGAGCCGGGCAATGCTCGAAGGCATTCGCGCCGAACTGCTCGCCGCCTACCTGTAGAGCCTGCCACCGCCGTCACGGGGTCGAACTGGAACCCGGCCCCGTGACGCCCGCAAATCCACAAAGGACAGACAATGGACTTCACCGAACTCCCGGCGGTTGTCGAGATCGACAACGCGTGCCTCGCCTACGCAATCTGGTACTGGGAAGGCAGCGGAGACGACCACGGGGCCGACTCGTCCTCATCCGGCGACGGTCTCGCGCTCTACTGGGCGTACTCCGAGGAACTGTGCGCCCAGGACCGGTGCGCCTACTGCTACCAGTGGAACCCGCCCGCCGCCGACGTCAAGGTGTGCCCCGGCGTTCACGAGCACGCGCGCCACGCGTTCGGCCGCGCCTCCGCGCACCCCGACTTGCGGTGGTGCTACTTGGAATTCGGCGCATTCCCCGTGCCCTTCGACCTCACGCGCGGAGACCTCGTCATCGAGATCGAACGTCAGATCAGGACCGGCTTCCGGTACGCCGTCGCAGAACGGGAGTGACCGATCGGGGCCGGGCTCATGTCCGGCCCCACCTGCGGTGAGGCCCCTCACAGCGCTGAATGCTTCTCCGTGTGCAGTGCTCACGATATAGTTTTTCTTGTCGGGAACGGAACTGGAACCTCGAACCCGACGCCACCGCAAAGCGAACCAAGGAGATGCACGTGCAACACCTTCTGAGGGCCGACACGGTCGGCCTCACCGTCCGCGTCGCGGGCACCGTCCACGGAACCGTGGACCTCGTCCACGCGGGCAAACTCAACCAGCACGTCCGCGTGACCGTCGGCAGCGTGACCCACATCGTCCGCCGGGTCGACACCCTCGTTCCGATCGAGGTCTTGTGGCGTTCCGGCGCGATGCTCGCCGAACGACTCCCCGAGGCTTCCGACGACCCGGCCGCGCACGCCGCGCTGCACAAGGCGGCGCACACGGTGCACCTGACCGGCGAACCGCTGGGCCTGCTCGCCCTCGTACCCGCGATCGACGCCCTCAATGATCCGGAGTACCTGCGAGTCCACTCCGGACCGGTCGTGTGGCAGGTGCTGGACCAGGCCGCGCACGCCAGCATCGCCCGCCTGTGGCGCACGGCTGACGCCCTGCTGAAGCAGGCCCTGATGCAGGGGAAGCGGCGATGAGCGAGACCGGCACCGACACGACGGACACCCGGCAGGGTGGGTTCCGCTGCCTGCTCGCGGCGGACGGCCACCCGATCGCGGGAGGCACGTCGGACACCCTTCCCGACTGCTACCGCCACGGCATCGAGCTGGCGATGATGCTGGTTCCCGGAGGGTTCGACACCTACCTGTGGACGTTGGTGATGGATCAGACAACCGTTCTGATCATCCCGGACCGAAACGATGACGGGGTCATCTCCAACGCGCGGACGCTCGCCGCGCTCGAAGATCTGTTCGCCGTCCTGCTCTCCGCGTGCAACTGGGAGTAGCGACAACGACGAACGACGGCGGGGTCGGGCGGCGACGCCCGGCCCCGTTTTGCGTGGTGAGCGCCCTCACCACGTGGTTGCGCGTGCGCACGGCTCACGATATAGTTTTTCTTGTCGGGAACGGAACTGGAACCCCGGACCTGACAACGGAAACCACCGCAAGCGTCCCGAAAGGACAGGACATGACGAACGCCAAGGCCCCCAACGCCCGGACCACGAAGGGCGCCCTCATCAAGAAGGTCCAGGCGCTGCTGACCCAGGCCGCCGACCCGGCCGCTACCGAGCAGGAGGCACAGACGTTCGCCGCCAAGGCCGCCGAACTGATGGCGCGTCACTCCTTGGACGAGGCCACGGTTCGCGCCGAGAAGGGGCAGAAGCCCGAAGCGGTCGCCGTGCTGCGATTCGAGGTCTCCGGCCAGGGCTGGCACGGCAAGGGGCGCGCGTCAATGGTCGCCCGCGTCGCCGAGGGCTACGGGTGCATGACGGTTCACGAGAACAACCTCATGAACGGTAAGCCGCGCTGGGTCCACATCGTCGGCACCGCGTCCGCAATCGCCGCGCTGGAGGTCTTGTTGCCCTCCATCATCCTTCAGGCCGAGTACTACGGCACCAAGGCGACCAAGGCCCACATGGCTGAGGTGCGCGACCAGTTCCAGACCCAGCAGGAGGCCAACCGCGCCCGCCGCGTGTTCTTCCGGTCCTACCTGCCCGGCTACGGAATCGGTGTCGCCGAGAAGATCATGGGTGTCCGCGAGCAGATGGCCAAGGAGGTCGAGAACAAGCCCGGCGCGCTGGTGCTGGTGTCCGACCAGGAACGTGTTGCCGCGCACTTCGAAAAGCTGTTCCCCTCGGCGGAGCTGAAGAACGTCAAGCGCGACAACCACAGCGTCGCCGGTGCTCGGGCCGGCCGCCGCGACGGCCGCACCGCCGACACGGGACAGACCCGAGTCGGCGGGACCAAGACGGCCGTCACGGCGAAGCCCGCCACCCGCAAGCGCACCAACTGACCCACGACACGGTGCCCCGGCTCCCACGTTGGAGCCGGGGCACCGGCACACTGAGACCAGACCGACCGACAGCAAGGAGGGTGCAGCGTGATTCGTGCAGGCCGTTCGGCCGTCGACACGACCGGGATAGCCCGGCTGCACGGGCTGACACCCTCGCAGGCCCGGCGCGCGCGCCCCTGGGCCGATCCGACGCACCCACCGCGCATCACCACCGGCACACCCGCAACAGGACAGCCAGACCTGTGGGACGAGGCCCAGGCCCGCGCCTACGCGCGAGGCGAACCCATCCCGCCCCTGCCGACCGACGACGCCCCCGAGGACCTGTTGGACCGCGCCGAGTGCGCCGCCGAACTCGACGTCAAGCCGCAGACGTGGACCGACTACCGCAGTCAGGGCAAGATCAGCCAGCCCGACCGGGTGGTGTGCGGCCGTGAACACTGGTTCCGCCGCACGGTCGAGCAGCTCAAGGCCCGGCGCGACGCGGTGCGGGAGAACCCGACCGGGGGCCGGCCGCGCGGCAGCGGCGAGACGATGCCCCGCGCCGAGGTCGCACGCCGCGTCCGCGAGATGTTCGAGGGCGGGGTATCCAACGCGGCCGAGATCGCCCGCCAGGTCGGTTGCTCCTACTCGGCGGCGCGGACCCACGTCGCCCGACTCAAGGCGGGCACCGACCCGCAGTAATGCGGTTGCGCCGCGACCAGCACCGAACGTAGGTTCGATCATGTTGGTGACGTGTACCTGTCACCGACCTCCCCCCAACGGTTGAGAGCCCCCGGCAACTCCCCTAGTGCCGGGGGCTTTCCCGTGTTCGCGTCCGGCCTGCCGACCGACGCTGTCGCTTTCGGCCCCTCACGACACGGTGAGGGGGTTCGTGGTGCCTTGGTCGGGAAGTTCACGTGCCGAACGTCTTCCGCCGGACTGGCCCCGAATCCGCGCGCGCATCCTGCGCCGTGACGTGCTGTGCCGGGTGTGCGCCGAGCGTCTGTCCACCGAGGTGGATCACATCGTGCCCGGTGACGATCACCGGGACTCGAACCTCCAGGGCGTGTGTTCGCCGTGCCACCGCGTCAAGAGCGCGCGTGAGGGCGGGCTGGCTGCTGCCGCCCGCCGAGCGTCGGCACGCCGTCCACCGTCACCACATCCCGGTCTGATCGAGAGGTGAACGACCTGTGCGTATCCGTCTGCTCTCCCGTGTCGGCGGGCGCCCAGTGGGTGACGTGTTCGACCACGACGAGGCCGGAGCCACCGCACTGATCGCCGCGCGCGTCGCCGAGCTGGTGCACGAGGACGAGCGCCAGGCCGCCGAGCCAGCCGCGCCCGAACCCGCGCCGCAGGAAGCCGCAGTGACCCCCAAGCGCGCCCGCGCGCCCCGGCGCGGCTGAACCACTCGGCACGGGTGGGGGGGTGACCCCCGTCACGTGCACACCGGCACCGGTACGTCATAGCGCCCCGCGATCTGTACGAAACTCGGGGGTTTCCGGGTGCGTCGGTCGCGGGGCCTTTCCCTTGCCCCGCCCCACGTTCCCGACTGGAGACCCGCACGTGCAGCCCCGTCACGACCTCGCCGACGCGGACGAGGTCGCCCTGACCGACTTCACCCCGCAGCCGCCGCCGACGCTGCCCCGGCTGGACCGCTTCGAGCCGCCCCGTCAGCGCACCCGCACCCGTGCACGCCGCACGCCGACCGGAGGCGGTGAGCGGCACGACTGACCTTCTCGTAGCCCCGTGCACGCGGGCCGCCGCCCGCTTCGCGGTGCTGCGCTGGCACTACTCCCGCACCATGCCCGTGGGCAAGATCGCCACCTTCGGAGTGTGGGAAGACGGCGTGTTCGTCGGGACCGTGATCTACGGGCGCGGCGCGAACAGCAAGCTGGGCAGCCCCTACGGCCTGACCCAGACCGAGTGCGTGGAGCTGGTGCGCGTCGCGCTCACCGACCACGCCACCCCGGTGACCCAGATCATCGCCGCGACCCTGCGGCAGCTCCGCGCCAGCAGCCCCGGCGTTCACCTGGTGGTGTCCTACGCCGACTCGGCGCAGGGCCACCACGGCGGCATCTACCAGGCCGGGAACTGGATCTACACCGGTCACACCGGTTCGTCGGACTGCTACTACATGGTCAACGGCGTCAAGACCCACGGCCGTTCAGTCTCATCGTGGTCCAAGCCGCACCGCGCACCCGGCGAAACCGGCATCGAGTGGGTTCGGCGCACCGTCGACCCGCACGCCTACCGGCTGAAGGACATCCCGGTCAAACACCGCTACGCCTACCCGATGAACAAGACCACGCGCCGCCGTATCCGGCGCATGGCCAAGCCGTACCCGCAGCGAACTGCCTAGGCCGCCTGGCTTGCGTTGTCCACCGACGTCCTTGTGTTCTCGGTGCCGCTCGCGTCATGGGCTGAGTGACGCGCCGACCGCAAGCGACCAACGAGCGCTGACACCAGACCGCCAGCAAGAGCGCCGCCGCCGACGAGGGCCGCTGTGCTCGTGCTTGCGCCTCCGGGTAGGAGCGCGGCAGCGCCGAGGCTCGCCACTGCGGCCATCGCACAGACGAGGCCCAGCCCCAGGGCCAAGGTCAGCGCGAGCGCCCCGGCCCGCACGGCCATTCCGGTGTTGCGAAGAACGTCTGTGACCAGGTGGAGTACACTCGACGGCCGATCCTGATTGGTCACTTCCTGTTCGGCCTTCCGCTGAGACGCGTAATACTTCAACGCCCTAGCCAATCGTGATGTATCAGCGCTCCTGTGCAAACCGCTTCGGCGTGCACGTCCGACAAGTTGGAGCACGTCGACGTCTGCCGACGAACGTTCGTCAATCACGACAGCGTGGCTGTGGCTCCCGGTGAAGAACAGTGGGGTGACGTCCGCGAGCCGGGAGTGGTCGTCGAGCGAGCGGTGCTGGCGAAAGCGGTCGTCCGGATCTTCCGCGTCCGGACTGACGGTGGTGACCACCGGTTGATCCCCCTGGACTGTGGCGTTGGTCCCGATGAACGTGGGCCTCACTGGCGTATCGGTATCGCTCTCGGCGGTCTGGACACCCAAGGGGGTGATCTTGTGGCGATCACCGGCCGCCCGCCGAGCGCCAACCCGCGCAACCGCAACGCCAAGGCTTACGACTGGACGTCGGTCCCCAACGTGCCGTTCGACGGGCCGTCGCCCGACCTGCCCTCGCGCGGTCGGCAGCGTTGGCACGCCGAGACGCGGGCGTGGTGGGAGGCGGTGCGGCGGATGCCGCACTGCCGGTTGTGGGCCGAGACGGACTGGCGGTTCGCGTTGGAGACCGCGCGGCTGGTCGAGGAGTTCTGGCGCGGTGAGCTGAACCGCGCGGCCGAGCTGCGCCTGCGTTCGGCGAAGCTGGGACTGACCCACGAGGACCGGTTGAAGATCCGCGTGCGCTACGTCGAGCCCGAGGACCAGGCCGAGGGAGAGGCCGCGGTTGATCCCGCGTCGGTGACCCGGCTGGACGAGCGGCGCAAGAGGTTGTCCGGTGCCCCGTGAACTGGTCTACGCCCCCGACCACGACCGGTCCCGCTCGCTGGGCTGGCTGGCTATCGCATGGATCGAGCATTGGTGCGTGCACGGCCCCGGTGACGTGCAGGGCGAGCCGGTGGAGCTGGACGACGAGTTCGCCGGGTTCCTGGTCGACGCCTACGCACTCGACCGGGCCGGACGTCGGCTGTACTCCCGTGCCGCACTCGTGCGCGCCAAGGGACGCGCGAAGTCCGAGCTTGCCGGGTTCATCGGCTCGTTCGAGGCGCGCGGCCCGGTCCGCTTCGCCGGATGGGCGCAAGGCGGGGAGTTGTTCTCCTGGCGCGGGTTCACCTACCGGTATTCGCGTGGCGAGCCGATGGGCCGGCCGCTGATCTACCCGTTCATCCGCTGCCTGGCCACCGAGGAGAGCCAGACCGGCAACACCTACGACGTCATCCACTTCAACCTCGCCCAAGGCCCGCTCGGCGAAGACCTTCCCGGCGACGCGGCGGGGTTGACGCGCATCCTGCTGCCCGAGGGCGGCGAGATCGTGCCGTCCACCGCCAGCTCGTCGGCGAAGGACGGCGGCAAGGAGTCCTTGGCGATCTACGACGAGCCGCACCTGTACGTCACGCCCGAGCTGCGGCGGATGTTCAAGACGGTGGACCGCAACCTGCGCAAGCGCAAGGCGGCCGAGCCGTGGGGGCTGCTGACCTCCACGATGTACCAGGCCGGGCAGGACTCGACATTGGAGACCATCCACGCCCAGGCCAACGCCATTCGCGAAGGCCGCACCCGCGCGGCCCGGCTGCTGTGGGACCACCGGCACGCCCCGGCCGACGTCGACCTGACCGACATGGACGCGATGGTCGCCGCGCTGGCCGAGGTCTACGGCCCGGCCGCCGCGTGGATGGACCTTCCCGGCATCGTGGAAAACGAGTTCTGGGACCTGGCCAAGGACGTGGAGGAGTCCAAGCGGTACTTCTTCAACCTGGAGGGCGCCGCCGCCACCGCGTGGACCACCGCGCCGGAGTGGGACGGCTGCCACGATGCGGACGCGCCGCCGCTGTCCGAGGGCGACACCATCGTGATGATGTTCGACGGCAGCAAGTCCGACGACAGCACCGGCCTGGTGGCCGTGCGGATGTCCGACGGGCACGCCGGGGTGCTGCACCTCCAGGAGCGCCCGGAGCACCTGCCGTCCGACCAGGCGTGGCAGGTCGACCGCGACGAGGCCGACCTAGCGGTGCGCACCGCGTTCGAGCGGTTCGACGTCGTCGGGTTCTTTGCCGACGTCAAGGAGTTCGAAAGCTACGTGGACGCCTGGGCGTTGGAGTTCGGCGACGAGCTGGTGGTGGAGGCCACCAGCGGGCGCAACCGGCACGCCGTGGCGTTCGACATGCGCGCCCGCGTGCAGGAGTTCACCCGCGCCACCGGACGCGCCCTGGTCGACATCCGCGACCGGACGCTGACCCACGACGGCGACCTGAGGTTGCGCCGTCACGCGCTCAACGCCCGCCGCGCCCCCAACCGCTACGGCACCTCGGTGGCCAAGGAGTCCCGCGAGTCGCCGAACAAGATCGACCTGTTGGTGTGCCTCATCGTCGCCCGCCACGTCCGCCGCCTGGTGCTCGCCTCGCCGGACTGGGCCAAGCGCAAGCGCAAGCGCGGCGGAGGGAAACTGCGCGTCTTCCACTAGGACAAGGGGGTGATCGTGCGTGCCCCTGTCCGCCCGTGACGCCGCCGACGTCGGCCGCCGCCTGGTCGAGCGCTGGCCCGACCAGGCCCGCAACGACCGCATCCACCGCTACGTCAAAGGTGACCACGATCTTCCCTTCGCGCCGCGCGCGTCGAAGGCGCACTACCTGTGGACGCTGCGCAAGTCGCGTACCAACTGGTGCCGCCTGATGGTGCAGTTGTTGGCGCAGAACCTGTTCGTGGACGGCATCCGCGCCGCCGGGCAGACCGAGGGCGACGCGTCGCCGTGGCGGTTCTGGACGCTCAACCGGATGGCGCGGCGGCAGTCGGCGGTCCACCGGGCGGCGCTGAAGTACGGCCAGGCGTTCGCCAGCGTGCTGCCCGGCGACACCGGCCCGGCGATCCGCGGGCACTCCCCGCGCACCATGAGCGCCTTCTACGCCGACGAGTCCGACGAGTGGCCGGTGTACGCGGTCGAGCGTGCGAAGTCGTGGACACCGTCCGGGCCGCGCACCCTGTACCGGCTCTACGACGACACCTCCGTGTACTTCCTGGGCGCGGAGGGCGACGGGTCGCTGTCCTACGTCGAGCACCGCGACCACAACGCCGGGGTCACACCGATCGTCCGGTTCGTGGACGAGGACGACCTGGACTCCGACACCCCCGGCGTGGTCGAGCCCGTGTTGGACATCCAGGACCGGCTGAACTACTCCACCTTCCTGCTGTTGATGGCGGGGGAGCACGGCGCGCACCGGCAGCGGTGGGCCGCCGGGTTGGAGCTGGACGAGGGCGAGGAACCGCCCATCGGGCCGGACCGCCTGCTGCACTCCGACAGCCCCGACACTCGGTTCGGCAGCTTCGACGCCACCCCGCTCTCGGGCTACGTCGAAGTCCTCGAACAGGTGTTGCGGCACCTCGCGGCGATCACCCAGACCCCGCCTCACGCCCTGCTGGGCAGCCTCACCAACCTCTCGGCGGACGCCCTGGCGGCGGCCGAGTCCGGCCTACAGCGCCGGGTCGGTGAGCGCCGCACGAGCTACGGCGAGTCGTGGGAGCAGGTGTTGCGGCTGTGCAGCCTGCTCGCCGGTGATCTGGCCGGGTGGCTGGACACCACTGCCCAGGTGCGGTGGCGCGACACCGAGACCCGGTCGCTACCGGCAGTGGTTGACGCGTGGGGAAAGGCCGTGACGATGCTCGGCGTCCCGCAGCGCGCCACCTGGGAGCGCCTGCCCGGTGTCACCGACACCGACGTGCAGCGCTGGGCCGAGATGCCCGTGACGCCGGACGGTGCGGGTCTGCTGGCCGATGTGTTGGCCCGCGCCACCGGCCCGGCTGTCCCGGATTCCCTGGGGGGTGGCGTGTAGGTGGCCGCCACCGTCCAGGGCACCAGAGCGACCGAGCAGCATCGCCGGGAGCAGGCCCGCACCTCGGCGCTGTTGGTGCGTGAAGTGCTGTCGCTGTGGTCGCTGCTGGACCCGCGCCGGTTGGACGCCACCGCCCCGGCCTGGCTGCGCCTGGTGCTCGACCTGGTCGACGGCTACCGCGACCGGTCCGCCCGGCTGGCCGCCGACTACCTGACCCGGTTCCGCCTCGCCGAGATTGGCCGCACCCCACCGAACCCGCTGTCGCTGCCCGACGACTCGGGGTGGCGCGACGCGGCGGCGGTGTCGCTGCTGGTGACCGGACCCAGCACCGTGAAGAAGCTGACCGGCGCTGGCCTGGACCCGCAGGCCGCCGCCGACAAGGCCGGGCCGCTGGTCGCCGCCGCCGCGCTGCGCCACGGCGCGGCCGGCGGCCGGGACCTGATCCACGCCGCCCGCGACCGCGACCCGGTGATCAGCGGCTTCCGCCGGGTCACCTCGGCGAAGCCGTGCGCGTTCTGCGCGATGCTGGCCGCCCGCTCGGCGATGCCCGCCGAGCGCCGCACCTTCTACGCCTCCGCCTGGTCGGCGGGCGACCGGGTACGCGACGGCGAACCGGACCCCTTCCACGACGACTGCCTGTGCACCGTCGAACCGGTGTACCGCGACGACAGCGCACCCCCGGCCGCCGCCGCCGGGTTCGCGCAGCTGTGGGTGACCTCCACCGAGGGCTACTCCGGCAAGGACGCCCGCAACGCCTTCCGCCGGGCCTACGAAGCGCAGCTCCGCGCCGCCGCCTGACCACCCTTCCCACCCCATTCCGCGCCCGCCCGCGCTGCCACACGACAGGCCACCACACCGAACCACCCCTGTCCGTTGGTGGAGCCGGGCGGGCGCGGACCCCTTCCCGCCCCGTCGCCTACAGCTGCAAGGAGCCGCGCACGTGACCGACCCGTCCCCGACCACCGCAGAGCAGCCGGCCGCCCCGGACACGGGCGCGGCGGCACCCGCCCCGGCGCCCACCGCCCCGCCTGCACCCACGCCCGACGCGACCGCGACCGTCCCGGCCGCCGACACCCGCGTGAGCGAGCTGGAGTCGCGCGCGCAGGCCGCCGAGGACCGCGCACGACTGGCCGAGCAGCAGTTGACCCGGCTGACCGTCGCCCGCGCGGCCGGGCTGCCCGACGCCTTCGCCGCGCGCCTCCAGGGTGCTGACGAGGCGGCGTTGACCGCCGACGCCACCGCCCTGGTCGAGCTGATCAAGACCGCCGCCGCGCCTGCCGCGCCCACGGCCCTGGCCGCGCCGACGCCACCCGCACCGGCCGCCGCGCCGTTGCCGCCCGGTCGCCGCCCGGTCGAGTCCCTGACCCCGGCCGCCACCACCGGCACCGACGCCCACGACGAGCCGGACACCCCCGACGCCATCGCCCGCGCCGTCTTCGGCGGCAAGTAAAGGAGTTCCGTCATCGTCAACCAGTTCCTCACCCCCAAGCAGATAGCGTCCGCCTCGCTGGCCGCGCTGGAGGCGCAGACCGTCCTGGCCGCGACCACGTGGCGCGACGCCGAGGCCGACTTCCGGGGCAAGCAGGGCTCCGTGGTCACCGTCCACACCGACACCATCGTCGGGAGGCCCGCGAGTTCGACCGCGCCGCCGGTCAGCCGATCGTCGTGGACGACGTCCAGGAGATCGGCGTGGACGTCAAGCTGGACAAGTTCCTCTACAAGGGCGTCAACCTGCCCGACGAGCAGTTGACCCTCAACGTCCGCGACTTCACGCGGCAGATCGCCACCCCGCAGGCCAAGAGCGTCGCGCGGCGGATCGAGACGCTGGTGGCCGCGCAGATGAACGCGCTGCCGTCCACGCTCACGATGAAGCCGGACGGCTCGGACGTGCACGCGGTGATGATCGAGGCGCGGGCACGGCTGAACAAGGCGGGCGTCCCGCTGGAGGACCGCTTCTTCGCCGTCTCGACCGAGGTCGAGTCGTTGTTGCTCAACGACCCGCTCAAGCGGCTGATCCCGGTGGACGCCTCCGGCTCCCCGGCCGCGCTGCGGGAGGCGATCATCGGTCGGTTGTACGGGTTCACCGTGCTGCCGTCGAACTACCTGGCCGACCGCTCCGCCGTGGCCTACCACCGGTCCGGGTTCCCGCTGGTGACCCGCTCGCTGGAGGTGCCAGCGGGCGCGACGTTCGGCCAGTCGATCACCTACAACGGGTTCGCGCTGCGCCTGGTGCGCGACTACGACCCCGCCTTCCAGCAGGACCGCAGCGTGGTCTCCACGCTGGCCGGTGCCGACGTCACCAAGGACGACGGCCAGGTCAAGCGCGCACTGCGGCTGACCATCGCCCCGGCCGCGTGACCGCCCCGGCCCCGCCGCCACTGGCGACGCTGGCCGAACTGGAGACCCGCGCGCAACGCGCCCTGCTCGGCACGCCCGACCAGGACCGCGCCACCGCCGCCCTGCACGACGCCTCGGCGCTCGTGCGCGCCGAGTTGCCGCCCGCGCTGCTGGCACCGACCGTCCCGCCCGTGGTGGTGGCGATCGTGTGCCAGGCAGCCGGGCGGGTACTGCGCAACCCCGAGGGCTACGTGTCCGAGCAGATCGGCCAGTACGGCTACCGCTACGGCGAGGCCGCCGTGACCGGCGTCTACCTGTCCACCGAGGAACGCGGCGTGCTGCGCCGCCTCGCCCGCCGCTCCGGCCTGCGCTCCACCCGCACCCCCTACACGGCCGGAGAACGCCCCGCCCCGCTCGACACCGTCCCCGTGGTCGACACGGCCGGACGCACCGCCGAACCGATGCCGTGGTGGCCCGCCAGCCTCACCGACCCAGGACAGGAGGTGACCCCTGCGGCTCCCGCACGAGCTGACGGTGATCACACCGGTTGAACTCCGCGACGAGTACGACAACCCCACCACCCGCCTCGACTACGGCCCGACCGCACCACGCCGTCGCATTCGCGGGTTCCTCCAGCCCGGCGACAGCACCACCCAGGCCGAACCCGGACGGCAGGCGGTCACGGGCAGGTGGTTCGCCTTCACCCTCGACCCGATCCACGCCCGCGAACGCGTCGAACACGACGGCCGGGTGTTCCTGGTCGACGGCGAACCCGAACGCTGGGAACCCCGGCCGGGCCGCGTGCACTACGAGGCCCGCCTGATTCGCGTCGAGGGGTAATCGCGACTTGACGCCCATTCGAAGACGCGTGCGAACGTACTAGTCCCGATCATCCGCGTCGCCGACCGGCACCTGACGCACACGACGTCGCGCGCCGGGTGCACGAAGCCGGTTCCCTGCGGTTCGTCGGGTGGCCCTGACGAACTCGGTCAGGGCGCGAATGATCGCGGGACGCTCGTGAGGTCCAGTTCGGTGCAGCGCCACCAACAAGAGCAGCACTCGGGTGCCTTTGGTCACCGCGGCGAATAACAGCACCACAAATTCAATCGGCATGTCCTTAAGGTCCACTGAACATGCTACGTCCAGCCATAGCGGCGTAGACAAAGTACGACTACGGACGTTGTAGCCAGTGCACAAATCGCCGCTGCTATCGCCACATCTGCCCAGGAGTGCTACAGGAGACATGCAACAGGTTCGACTTGACCACGAGGGAATTGCCAAGCTGCTGGTCAGCGATGGTTTCCGCGCTGCTGCGTTGCAGGCCGCCGCCGAGGTCGCGGCGGTCGCGCGTGCCCGTGGCCTGCGCACCGAGGACGGCGCACCGCTGCCGGTCGAGGTGCGGGCCGAACGCGACACCGACCGGGCTGGTGTGTCGGTGGCGATCCCGCACGCCGCCGGGGTCGGCATGGAGGCACGTCACGGCGTGCTGCGTCGCGCCGCCGAACAGGTAGGGCTGGACCCGCACGGCCTCGACAGCGAGGACGGACGGTGAGCGCGCCCGTCCCGGTGCCGCTCGACGTGGCCGAGCTGGTGGTGCGTGAGCTGCGCCGACTGCTGGCCGGGCGGCCCGAGGAGGTCGCTGCGGGCGCCCTCGTGGCGACCGAGACCGGGCGCGGCGGTGACGGCGGGCCGCCGTCGTTGCCGTGGCTGCTGGTCGCCGAGGACGGCCACACGTGGTCGTGGCCGGCGGTGCAGCGCGCCACGATCCGCATCACCTGCTGGCACCACACCGAGCACCGCGCGAAGGCCCTGTGCGGGCTGGCGCTGGGCCTGCTGTGCGCACCGGCCGCGCCGGGCGCGGTTCTGTCCGGGAGTCCGGTGACCGCGCCGTTGCCAGGCACCGATCCCTACACGTCCGCGCCGTTGGCGTTCACCGCGTTGACCGTCATCGTGCGCACTCCGGTCGGTCGCTAGTCCGACTTCACCTCTCGCCGCTCTCCGACCGATGAGGAGCGGCCGAGGGCGG
Source organism: Actinosynnema sp. CA-248983 (assembly GCA_050954585.1). Classification (GTDB taxonomy): domain Bacteria; phylum Actinomycetota; class Actinomycetes; order Mycobacteriales; family Pseudonocardiaceae; genus Actinosynnema. The sequence goes on from CP191863.1 coordinate 2,739,629, forward strand.
CTTTCCGCTGCCCTCAAGGAGGTTCGCGCCGCGTATGGCGATCAACACCAGTCTTGTCCGCGTGCCCGGTACCGGGGAGCTGTCGTTGGCTCCGCCCGGCACCCCCGAGCCCGCCGACGCCGTCGCCGCCCTGGCCGCCCCGTGGGCTGGTCTGGGGCTGTCCACCGAGGACGGGGTGACGTTGAACCGCCGTGTCGAGAAGGAAGGCACGGCGCACTGGCAGTCCATCACCCCGGCCCGCTACATCATCCGGTCGCACGAGCTGACCGTGGCGTCCACGTTCCAGGAGTCCAAGGGGATCGTGCTCGGCGCGTACTTCGGCGGCCTCACGTTCGCCGAGACGGCCGCCGGGTCGAAGAAGTACCGCGCGGAGATCAGCTCCGTCCCCAAGGGCGACGTCCGCGCGCTGTGCGTGGACTGGACCGACCAGATCAGCGCGACCGAGGTCTACCACCACCGGCTCTACGTGCCGCGCGCCGAGGTCTCCGAGACCGCCGAGGCGCAGTGGAGCCGCACCCGGGAAGCCCGCTGGGGGATGACGTTCTCCGCGCTGGCCCCGGCCGGGGGCTCGACCGTGCTGGCCGTGTGGCTGACCGACGACCCCGCCGTGGTCGCCGGGCTGGCCGCCGCCGCGATCACCCCCACCGCGCTCGACACCAACTCCGACTCGACCACCCAGGAGAAGCGCTCGTGACCGCTCGTCAGCGCGCCGCCGCCAAGTCCAAGCCCGCCCCCGCGTCCGAGGTGGCGGTGATGTGGCGGGGCACCCGCTTCCGTCTGCCCACCGCCGAGGCGTTCCCGCTCGACGCGCTGGAAGCCGAGGAGGCCGGTCGGCATTTGACCGCGCTGCGGCTGGTGCTGGGGCCGGAGCAGTACGCCACGTGGCGCTCGATGGCCTCGACCGCCGCCGACGCGGAGGAGTTCTCCACGGTGGTGATGCGGGAGCTGGGCGTGGGAAACCGCTGACCGTCGCCCGCCTGCTCGCGGACGACACCACCGCCGAGGCGCTGGAAGTGGACTTCCTGCGTCTGGGGGTCGATCTGCTCGACCTGTACCGGGGCGCGTTGCCGTTGCGGCGGGTGTGCGTGATCGTCGCGCACCTGCCGCCCGACGCCGCGCTGTGGCGGGTGCTGCACCCGGACGGCCGGTGGACCCGCGCCGAGGTCCTGGCCGCCGCTACCGAACGCAGGATCACCGCCCTGTGGGCAGCCGTCGTGACGCTGCTGGGCCACAAGGTGGGCGACGACGAGTTGATCTCTCCGCTCGACGTGCTCACCAGCACAGCGATTCCCGGCGCTGAGACGCCCCCTGCTGCGCGGGGAGGTGATTCCGGGACTCCCACCACCCCTCTGCGTGAGATCGCGCTCATGATGAGGGAGGCGTGAGTCCTTGGCCGTTGTCGGGCACGCCTTCCTCAAGATCCTGGCCAGCGTCGAGGGCATCGGCACCGCGCTGGACCGCGCGGTCGACCGCGCCGAGCGCACCGCGCCGAGTGTGTCGCTGGGCGTGGACCTGCGCGTCGCCGAGCTGCACGCCCAGATCGAGGCGGCGTTGCGGGCCGCCGCCGACCGCCGGGTCACCGTCCCGGTGGCCGCCGACACCCGGCCCGCCGAGCGGGACGTGGAGTCGCTGCGCCGCGCCGAGTCCGACCGGTCCATCCGGCTGGCGGTCACGCTGGATAGGTCGGTCGGTGCGGCCGTGCGCGGGTTGGCCGCGCTGGACGAGGGCGTCACCCGCTCCACCGCCACCATCACCCGCCACACCAGCGCGGTCGGGCTGTCCACGCTGCGCTACGCCGCGCTCGCGGCGGCGGCCGGACAGGTGGTCACCGTGCTGGGCGGGCTCGGCGCGACCGCCGCGACCGCCTCGGGGTCGCTGCTGCTGCTCCCGGCCGCAGGCATCGCCGCTGCCGTCGCGCTCAACGTGCTGCGCCTGGGGACCACCGGCCTGGCCGACGCGCTCGCCGCGACCGACCCGGCCGCGTTCGCCGAGGCCGTCGCCGAGATGCCGCCCGCGATGCAGGCCACCGCCCGCGCCGTGCGCGAGCTGCAAGGCGAGTTCGCCGGGGTCCGGCTGGACGTCCAGCAACGCCTGTTCGCCGACCTCGGGCGCGAGGTCGCCGACCTGGGCGCGCTGCACCTGCCCGCCGCGCGCGAGGGCCTGGGCGACATGGCCGACTCGCTCAACGCCACGGCGCGCGGGTTCGGCCTGTTCGCCCGCGAAGCCCAAACGGTCGCCGACGTCCGCACCATCCTGAACAACTCCGCCACCGCGATGGGCAAGCTGGCAGGCGGCGTGGCCCCGGTGCTATCCGGGCTGCGCGACATCGCCGCCGTGGGCTCGTCGTTCCTGCCCGCGCTGGCCTCCGGCCTGGCCGAAGGCGCGTCGAGCTTCGGCGAGTTCATCGCCCAAGCCCGCCAGACCGGGCAACTCGAACAGTGGATCTCCGGCGGCCTGTCGGCGCTGGGCGAGCTGTTCACGTTGCTGGGCAACATCGTCCGCATCGTCGGCGCGGTCTTCGCCGCCGCCGACGCGGGCGGCGCGAGCCTGCTGGGCACCCTCAACGCGCTGACCGGAAGCCTCGCCGCGTTCCTGTCCACCGGTGAGGGTTCCGTTGCGCTGCAACAACTCTTCGCCGCGCTGGGCGAGATCGCCTCGGGTCTACTGCCGCTGCTCGTGGCCGTCGCCCGCACCGTCGCCACGGTCGTGGTGCCGGCCGTGGCGCAGCTCGGGCCGCAGCTCGCCCAAGCGCTCGGTGTGCTCGCCGACGGGGTCGGCCCGGCCGGACAGATCCTCGCCTCGCTCACGCCGCTGGCCGGCGCGGCGGCCCAGGCGTTCGCCTCGCTGCTCGTGCCCGCGCTGGGCGCGGTGGCGGGCGTAACCGCCGAGCTGGCCCCGGCCGTCCAGACCGTGGTGGGCGAGCTGGTCGGTGGCGCGCTGCCTGACGCCGTCCGTGAGCTGTCCCCGGCGCTGATCTCCCTGGCACGGGCAGCCGCGCCCTTGATCGTCCAGTTCGGACAGTTGCTCGTTCAGGCGGTGCGGACCGCTGCGCCCGCGCTGGCGAACCTGCTGACCCTGCTGACCCCGATCGCCGTCCAGCTCGGCGGCGCGCTGCTCACCGCCGCCTCGGACGTCCTGCCCGTGCTCGGCCAGCTCGCCGACCTCTGGACCCAAGTCCTCGTCGCGGGCCTGCAAGCCGCCCTGCCGGTCCTCCCGGTCGCGGTGACGGTGATCCAGCAACTCGCCGACGTGCTGTCCACCCGGCTGGCCCAGGCCACACCCACCCTGGTCCAAATCGGACAGTTGCTCGGCGAGACCCTGGCCGTGGGGCTGACGGGCCTGCTGCCCCTGCTGCCGCAACTGGTCGACGGGCTGTTGCGCATCGGCGTCGAAGGGCTGTTGCCCCTGGCACCGCCGCTGCTGGACCTGGTCGTGACGCTGCTGCCCTCGCTGATCTCGCTGGTAGAGACCCTGATGCCCGTGGTCGTGCTGGCCACCGGGGTACTCGCCACCTGGGCGGGCATGATCGCCCGCGTCGCCGCCGACGTCAGCGAGAAGCTGGGGCCGGTGCTCGTATGGCTGATCGACAACGTCGTGCGGCCCGTGTTCGCCAACATCGCCTCGACCGTGTCCGGGACGCTGACGTTCCTGCAAGGCTTGCTGGACACGGTCATGGGCGTGATCACCGGCGATTGGTCGCGGGCCTGGAACGGCCTGAAGGACATCCTCTCGGGTGCACTGCAAGCGGCCTGGGGCGCGGCGAACCTCGCCACCGGCGGGCTGCTCGACCTGATCGCGTCGCTACCGCGCCGCATCCTCGACGCGCTCGGCGACCTCGGCTCGCTGCTCGTGGAGGCCGGACGCAACATCATCCGGGGCCTGCTGCGCGGCATCGAATCCATGATCAACAGCGTCCGCGACAAGCTACGACAACTCACGAACCTGTTGCCCAGTTGGAAAGGCCCTCCCGAGCGCGACCGGACACTGTTGCGTGCCAACGGTGTTCTCATCATGCGCGGGCTCGTCTCCGGTCTGGAACAAGGGGAACCGGCCGTGCGCCGGTACCTGGCCGATCTGACTGCGAGCATCCCACAGCAGGCCGCCCCGGACGAGCGCGCGGGGAGGATCGTCACCGGTCGGGTGACCGCAACCTCAAGCGGGGCAGCGGTTCCGGCCGATCTCGCCGAGTTCGTCGCCGCCGTCCGGGAACTGGCGTCCCGGCCGGTGATCGTCCAGGTGGGTGCTACCGAGATCGCCCGTGCGACCGCCGAAGGTGAACGCATCCTGTCCCGAAGGTGAGGATCTGTGGGGTCGTTGTGGATCGGACCGCTTGGCCGATTGCGGGAGATCCCGGACAGGGCTGCGGAGTTCGACCGGTCGATCAGTCTGGGCGTGAGCGAGTTCGCCGCCCTGGGCGGCGGGGTGACCACCACCCGGTTGGCCACCCCGCCGCGCCGCATGACCCTGTCCTGGCCCGGCCTGCCCGACGACGACGCCCGATGGCTGGAAGCACTGGCACGACGAGTGTTCGGCCCTGGCCCGCTGGCCGTGCTCGACCCGACCAGCCGCAACCTGCTGGAAGGCGGCCAGTCCCAAGGCGTCGCCCCGCGCAGCATGATCGGCCTGGTGGGTTTCGGCACCCTGACCGAACAGCCGGACCGCACGCTGACCGTGACCGACACCCAGGCCGGAAGCCAACTGTTCTACCTGCACTCCCACTGGGGCGGCTGGCCCGTCGTCACCGGACTGACCGTGTCGTTCACCAGCGCGCTGACCGACGCGGGCGCGGTCTGCCTGCTGGACTTCTTCGACGCCGCCGGAACCTTCGTCGGCGGCAGCGACCCCGCACCCGTGACCACCACCCTGCCCCCGGCCGAAGCCGTGGTCGCCCTGCCCAAGGTCACCCTGCCCACGCTGACCACACCCACCCCGGTCGGCACCGCGATCCTGCGCGTAGGGGAGCCGATCACCCCCGGCGAACCCGCGCCGATCGGCGACGGCTGCCCGGCCATGACCGTCACCGCCTACACCGACCAACCCCGCTACCCCAACCGCGGGCTCTCCCTGACCCTGGTGGAGGTGCGCCGTGCTCGAAGCTGACCCCGACCTGGTGACCGCGCTCGGCGAAGCCGAACGGGTCAACACGGCCCTGACCCGCCTGGGCGGGCGGGACCTCACCACCCAGGTCACCGCGTGGGCGGTGGACCGGGCCTACGACTCCGACCTCCCCGCGCCGATGCGCGCCACCAACGGCTCGGCATCGGCCGAGCTTCGGCTTACCCTCTCCGGCCCCGACCCCACCACCACGGCCGTGCAGCTCTACAGCCCCTACGCCCCGTCCGCCACCGCCGACATCGCCCGGCCCGGCCAGTCCGCCGTCCACGGCTGGGGCATCGGTGATGACGCCCTGCCCGCGTTCCGGGGCACGGTGCGCGACCGCGTCGCCGACTCCCGCACCGGCCTGGTCGAGCTGTCCGCGCTCGACGGCGCGGAACGGCTGCGCGACGCCGCCCGCCTCCCGGCCGTGATCTCCCCGAACGCCACCAACATCGCCTCCGGCACCTGGGTGGTCGACCACCTGTTGCGCGAAGCGGGCATCCACAGCACCCCGCCCCCGCGCCCGGACTGCTTCCTCTACGCCTCCATGCACGGCGGCGTCGTCCCGGACATCGGCTACTACCGCAGCCACACCAACACCCCGGCCACCTACCGCAGCAACGACGTCCCCTGGCAAATGGCGTTCGAGGCGTATACGACGCCCTACACCGTCCGCTGGGACCCACGCACCCGGACCACCGTCGGCGGCCGAGCCTTGCTCGCCGAGCTGTGGACCCAGAACCCCACCAGCTCCTCGTCGGCGGGCTACCAGGTGCGGCTCGGGCTGGTCTACCAGACCGACACCACCACCACGACGCTGTACTGGGTCGCCGACTTCGCCGCCGACACCATCACCTGCGGGGTCAGCGGAACCAGCAACCAGAGCAGCACCACCAGCAACGTCGGCCTCCTGGCCAAAGGGACCTACCACATCGGGGTGCGCTGGGCCTGGTCCGGCCGCCAACCCGTCGCCCGCTGCCACATCACCGGCCCCGGCATCACCGGCGGCTACAAGGAGATCGGCTTCGCCGCATTCACCGCCCTCGGTGAAGCCCAAATGTCCCACGTGGAACTGACCAGCGGCCTGGCCGCCGAAGCCGTCCAGGTCTGCGCCCGGCCGCAAGGGCTGGTCCGCTCCGAGTTCGAACCGGCTTGGACTCGTGGCGCTGTTGTGCAGGGCTACACCACCCAGTACACGGCCATCCCGCCCGTGCAGGCCAGCTCGTGGGAAGTGATCAGCGCCGTGGCGAAGGCTGAGCAGGCCACGGCGGAGTTCGACCCCTACGGCGTGTTCCGCTACCGCCCCAACACCCGGTTCCGCAGCCCCGGCACACCCGCGCTCACCGTCACCAGCGCCCGCGAAATCGCCTCCCTACGGGTGTCCGAGGCGATCGACAGCGTCCGCAACGTCGTGGACGTGCCCTACCAGCAGTACCGGGCCGGAGCCAACGCCGAACGCTTCACCGACACCGGCACCCGCTCCATCCCGCCCGGCGGAACCCTCACGCTGACCTTCGACTACGACGTCACCGAGTACGACAGCCCGCCCCCGGTCCTCTACACGACCACCATTCCCGCCAACACCAGCCGCGTCCGGTTCTCCCCGAACTCCGCCGGAACCTCCGCCATCGTCGGCGGCATCGAGTCCACCACCGAACGCGACGGCGCAACCCTGCGCATCACCTTCCGCAACACCAGCGGAGCCACCATGTGGATGCTCACCGACACCGGCGCCAACTCGCTGTCCGTGTGGTCCCAACGCCTCGCCAGCGGCAGCCCCACCCGACTGTCCCTGCGCCGCTACGCCGAATCCAGCCGCACCCTCTACGGCCCACAGGTCTACCAAGTCCCCGCCACACCGTGGATACAGCAGTGGAACAACGCCGCCCAGATCGCCGACTACCTCCTCGGCATGGCCGCACAACCCCTGCCCCTGCTCGGCGACGTCGAGATCCTTCCCGACCCGCGCATCACCCTCGGCGACCTCGTCCGGGTGATCGACAACGTCGGCGCAGCCCTGTCCACCCCCGCGTGGGTCGTCGGCATCCGCACCAACGGCGACAACACCGGCCGCGTCCGCCAGATCCTCACCCTCCGCGCCACCACCGGCACCGAAGCCCCCACCGACACCGGCCTGTTCCCCGACCCACCTATCGACCCCGACGCCCGCGCCGCCCTCGCCCGCGAGGGCGTCCGCGTGCCCTGACCGGGGAAGGGAGGGCGCCGCGTGGACCTGTCCGCCCTACCCGGCTTCGGCGTGGCCGGCGCACTCGTCGCGGTCGTGTTCTACCTGCTCTCCGCCAACCACCGGCTCATGAGCGCCAACCGCAGCGACCGCGCCGAGTACCTGTCGGCGCTGGCCGCTCGTGAGACCGCGCACGCCGCCGAAGTTGCCTCGCTGCGTACCGCTCACGCCGCCGAACTCTCGGCGCTGCGCACCCGGCTGTCGAAGCTGGAACGCCGCCTGTCCGAGTTGGAGACCGAGCTGGACGCCGAGCGCGACCGCCGCCGCGTCGCCGAGGACCAGGCCGCCGCCGCGCTTCGCGGCACCCCGCCACCCGCCTGACCCGCGCCACCAACCTGCGCCGACACCACTCCCGGTGTCGGCGCTTTTTGTTGCCCATCAACAGGAAGCGAACCGTTGACCGACTACGGCATTGACATCTCCAGCCACCAGGGCGACCGGATCGACTGGCCCGCCGTCGCGGGCCACAACATCACCTTCGCCAGCGTGAAGACCACCGAGGGCACCACCTACACCAACCCGCTGGCCACCAACCAGGTCAACGGAGCCCGCTCGGTCGGCATCATGACCGGCGGCTACCACTACGCCCACCCCGGCAACGTCGCCGGACAGGTCGACTACTTCACCGCAAGCCTCCAGGCGCGCGGCCTGCTCGACCACGGCTCCATGTGGCCGATGCTCGACATGGAGGCCGGCGGGTTCGGCGACCCCAACCCGTTCATCGCCGAGTTCATCTCCCGGTTCCGCGCCGCGACCGGCGCACCGCTGCTCGTCTACGCGAACCAGAACTGGTTCACCACCCGCCTGCGCCCCGACGAGTGGGCCGACGAGGCGGTGTTGCTGTGGGTCGCCCAGTACAACGGCAACCCCGCCCGCCCCGACTACGCCCACCCGCGCCTCGTGCTGCACCAGCACAGCGAGAAGGGCAACGTCAACGGCTTCCCCGGACTCGTGGACCGCAACGCCACGATGGACGGCTGGGACCGCTCCGCCTTCGCCATCGGCAGCGTCCCCACCCCGGCACCCGGCCCGCAGCCACCGGCACCCGCCCCGGCGCCCTCCGGCTGGGTGGACTACACGATCGTCTGGGGCGACACCCTCTCCGCGCTGGCCGTCCGGTTCGGCACCACCGTCGCCGAGCTGGCGTCGGTCAACGGCATCTCGAACCCGGACCGCATCCAGGCCGGGCAGGTCATCCGCGTCCCCGCCGCCGGAGGCGGCGGGGGTGGCGAGCGCTACCAGATCCAGCCCGGCGACACCCTCTCCGCACTCGCCGTGCGGTGGGGAACCACCGTCGCGGCCATCGCCGCCCGCAACGGCATCTCCAACCCGGACCGCATCTACGCGGGCGACTGGATCACCCGCCCCTGACATGCAACCCGGCGGGTCCCTCGTCATCTCCCTCGCCCTCGCCCTCTGGTGGCTCTACAAGGGCTGCCGCACCTTCGTCGTGTGGTTCGACCGCCACACATCCGACAACCCACAGGAGAACATCCGCATGAACGCCAACCTGTCCCGCCCCCGCCCGCTGCGCACTATCGCCTCCATCGTCGGTGGCCTCACCGCGCTGGTCGCCGGACTCGTCGGGGCCGGACTCCTCAGCCCCGGCACCGGAACCGCGATCGAAGGCGTGATCAACGCCGTGGTCGTGCTGCTGGGCACCCTCGGCATCGTCGTCACCGCCGAACGCAAGGTGACGCCCCTTTCCGACCCCCGAGATAACGACGGCTACCCGCTCACCCGCGCCTACCTGGAGGACGGCCAGTGGTGAACGAGGCCGTACCCGCTCATGCGGTCGATCCGCGAACGGTGCTCTCCGCCGACGAGTTGACCGCTGTACGCGTGAACGTCGAACACGCTCCACCGCTTACACCAAGGCAACTCGACCTAGTAGCAGCGGTGTTCCGGCCGCACGTGCGCGCCGTGCTGGCCGCTCGACGCCCCGCCGCATAGGACGAATACGACGAGGCCCCCGGTCCCCACAACGGGACCGGGGGCCTTGCGGTCGTTCAGGCGGCCGGGAAGAACGGGGCAGCGACGGGCGGCAACATGTTCGGTTCGCCGAACAGGAGACCCGGATCAATCGTGCTGGTGTCCAATCGTCCCTTCACCTTGCGGTTGGTCTTGTGCACCTTCGGCCGCATGATCGCGCGAAGGATCTTCCGCTTCTGGACCAGATCGAGCGACAGGAACGCGGAGCGTGCGTCCGGTCCGATCACCTCGGCCAGAACGGGCGGCAGCTTCGCGCGCCGTGCCAACTGCTCGGCCTTCTGGATCTTCGGCAGCAACGCCGCCTCGAATACGGCGAACGACTCGGGCGTGATCTTCTCAGCAAGCGCCTGGGCGCGAAAGCCTTCCAGTTGAGTGCGAAGCCTCTCCGCCTCCTGCTGTGCCCTGCTGGCATCGTTAGCGGCAACATCGAGGCGGAAGAGTTGCGCCGCGTCCTCGCGTTCGAGGAGTTGCAAGGCATGTTCGGTCAACCAGGCTTCGGTCAAGGTCTGGTCGCGTGAGACACAGCCCTTGCCGTTCAAGCACTCCAACCGTCGCTTCCCGTGGTTCACTCGACTGCTGAGGCCCTTCCCGCAGACGGCGCACTTCGTGATGCCGGTCCACAGATGCCGCACTCGCTCGCCGTCGCGATTGGTGTTGGTCTTGCGCGGTTCCCACAACGCCACGAGCGCATCGTGGTCCGCCACGGACTTGATCGGCTCCCACTTCGTCTCCACCGGCACCATGCGGTAGCCCTCTGGGGCGTCAGGGTCCGGCTTCTTCTCCATGTACACGCCACCGTCGTGCGCGAGCAGTCCGGCAGTCGGTAGAGCAAGACCAATGTTCTTCACCTTGGTCTCGTTCCACTGGCTCGGGAAGAAGTACGCGACGCCACGGCGGTTAAGGTCGCGGGCGATCTCCTTCGGTGTCTCGCCGTCGTTCACGCGCTTGATGATCTCGTGTGCGACGTCGAGTTGATCCGGGGAGAGCGAAGCCACGAACTTCGGCCACTCACGCGTGCGGTGCTCGTCGCTGACGTGCTGGACCCGCCGTTTGTCCCACAGATGTCCACGCGAAGTAGGAATGCCCTCCGCGTTGAGTTCACGCGCGATCGTGGTTGGCCCCTTGCCGTCGAGACCATCGGCGACGATACGGCGGATGATCGCCGCTTCTTCCTCCACGATGACCCAGCCGAGTGAGCGGCCCGTGTCAGGGCTGTAGACCGGCTTGTATCCGTAAGCGGTCGGCCCGTTGTGCTCACCACGCTTACGGCGACCCCTCTTCCCTCGCCGTGAGTGGATCGAGATGTTGTCCGCAGCGTTCTCGGCATCCACCGCATCCCGCGCGGAGTCCTTACGGTCCTTTGGGTCCGTCATGTCGTAGATCCGGCCTGCGTAGGCCCAGAACGCGCCGGTCTCCTCGCAGATGCGGCGTAGCTTCGCGTACACCTCAATATCACGCTGCGCCCTGCTGTGGTCGAATGTCCACAGGAGGTTGATCCGCCCGGCGCGAAGGTCTTCCAAGGCCCGCTCGTAGTCGCCTCGGGCCTCAGTCGCGTAAGGCGACCCACTCAGGTTGTTGTCGGAGTACGTCGCGGCGTGCTCAACATCGAACTCCTCGAAGAACTCGACACCCTCATCCATCTGTGTGCCGATCGAGATAGCCCGGCCGCTGCTGTCACGCGAAGCTCGGACGTAGATCCCGCCAATCAACTTGACTTCCTGCCAACGCTTCATGCGTCGCCGGGCGCGCCGTGTTGCCCCCATCAGAAGGCCCCCCTTCCCTGACGTCGAGCGTACCTCCACGTGCGCAAAGACCTTCGGGAAAAAGCGTGGCGCGACACGCTGTGTCGATCACCTGTGAGCGCGCCCGCTACCACGCTGCGAGATACTGTGTCATTAGGTTTTCCGGTACTCACGGCAATGCACAGTAAGTTCCAACGCAACGAACACGGCATGGGGCTGGGACGACGGCAACGACGGCAGCGACCTCCAGCGCGGGATGCTCGCCAACGACCCCGCCTACCTGGTTTCGGTGTACTTCGCCAACCGGGGCAACTTCAGCCTCGCCTACACCCGCAACGCGTACCGCTCGTAGTCACACGGCTCGGTGGTCGTGGGCGATCATGGCCACGTCCGCGGCCACCGCGCCCTACGCTGCCCTGCATGGCCATTTCCACGCCACCCTTACTCGCCAGAGTGGTCACGGAGGTGCTCGCGCCGTGGGTGCTGGTGCTGAGCCTGCCGCTGCTGGTGGCGTGGCACGCGACCGGCGACCCGGTGGCGACGGTGGTGTGGGGGACGGTCGTGGGGGTCTGCGGGTCGGTGGTCCCGATGGCCGTGGTGGTGCGGGGCGCGCGGCGGGGGCAGTGGCAGGGCCACCACGTGACCGACCGCGAGGGCCGGCTGGTGCCGCTGTGCACGTGCGTGCTGTCGCTGGGCGTGGGGATCATGCTGCTGGTGCTGGGCGGCGCGCCGCACCGGATGCTGGCGCTGGCGGTGTCGATGTTCCTGAGCCTGCTGGTGAGCATCGTGGTGACGTTCCTGTGGCCGGTGCCCGGCGGGCGGGGCTGGAAGATCTCGGTGCACGCGGCCGTGGCGTCCGGGGCGCTGGCCGTGCTGGTGGTGACGTTCGGGTGGTGGACGCTGGTGTTCTCGCCCGCGGTGGCGCTGGTGGCGTGGTCGCGGGTGGCGCTGCGGGACCACACGGTGGCGCAGGTCGTCGGCGGGGTGGCGATGGGCCTGGTGGTGGGCGGGCTGACGTTCTGGTGGCTGGCGTGAGAGCGGTCACGGCGCCGGCGGGGCCTTCTCGTCTTACTCTCCGGTAATGACGCTGAGGTTGGACACGTCCGGGCCGGTCGCCACGCTCACCATCGACCGCCCCGCCAAGCGCAACGCCATGAGCTACGAGATGTGGTCGGCCCTGCCCGGCCTGATGGCGGAGGTGGCGGCGGCACCCGAGGTGCGGGTCCTGGTCGTGCGAGGCGGCGAGCACTTCTCGGCCGGGGCCGACATCAGCGAGTTCTCCACCCTGCGGGCCGGTGCCGAGGGCGCGGCCCGGTACGGCGACGCCGTGCACAACGGGGAGCGGGCGATTGCTTCGCTGGGCAAGCCGACGATCGCGGCGGTGCACGGGTTCTGCGTGGGCGGCGGGTGCGAGATCGCCCTGGCGTGCGACCTGCGAATCGCGTCGTCGGGGGCCCGGTTCGGCATCACGCCCGCGAAGCTGGGGATCGTCTACAACTTCACGTCCACCAAGCAGTTGGTCGACGTGGTGGGGCCGGCGTGGGCGAAGCAGATCCTGTTCAGCGGCGAGCTGATCGACGCGGCCACGGCGTTGCGGATCGGGCTGGTGAACGAAGTCCACGACGACCTGGACGCGCGGGTGAAGGAGCTGTCGGAGGTGATCGCGTCGCGGGCGCAGGTGAGCGTGCGGGGCGCGAAGCAGATCGTCAACCGGGTCACCGACGGGCAGGTGGCGGAGGACGAGGCGGTGCAGGCGTTGTACGACGAGGCCGTGCGCAGCGCCGAGTACGCGGAGGGCGTGGCGGCGTTCCTGGAAAAGCGCGCGCCCCGCTTCTGAGCCCGGGGCTACCCTCGGCCGGTGTTCGTACCGGTGATCGCGCGCTCCTTGGCCGAGTCGTTCACGCTCTGGCCGCTGTCCGATGGTGACTACTGGGTGCCGGTCGGTGGCGCGATGACGTCCGAGCAGGTCGGGACGGCCCTGCACTCGGTGTTGATGCGCTGCGCCGACTTCGCGCCGCCGGGCACCGTGGCACAGGCCGCGCTGCCGGACATGTTGTCGTCCGCGCAGCGCGACCTGGTGGCGTTCCTGGACCTCACCGCGGTCTGGGCCGATCGCCACGCGCCCGGTCGGGGCGCCGAGCTGGTGCGGGCCCTCGACCGGTCGCTGACGATCAGCGCGCCGCTGTGAGCTACTTGTCCACGTCCTCCGTGTCGCCGGGCCACTCGCCGGTCAGCTTGTCGTAGCCGGTCGCGCCGCCCCGGTCGATCGCGGCCTTGACCAGGCCGAAGATCGCGCCCTGGACGGTGGCCGCGAGCAGCACCTCGCCCCACCCGCGGTCCCGCTGGGTGGCGGTCGGCGCGACCTTGTCGCCGCTGATCAGCTTCCACACGTGGGCGAACAGCCGTGAGGCGGCGAGTCCACCCAGGACGCTGAACAGCATGCCCAGCGGTCGGTACAGCAGTTTGTTCATGACCTGCCCCTCACCAGCCGCCACAGCACCAGCAACGCCGCCGCCGCCCCGAGGGCGATCGCGGCCGGGTGCCGGCGGACCTGTTCGGCGACCGGCTGCGGCAGGGCCTGCACGGCCCGGTCGGTCGCGTGGGACGCCTGCACGGTCACCTTCGACGCCGCCTCCTGCGCCTTCTCCGCGGCCACGGCGGCAGCGGTGTTGACGCGTTCGGCGACCGTGGCGGCCTGTTCCTTCACCTGCACCGCACTGTCCTTGACCTGCTCGGCGCCGTGCCGAGCGGTGTCCTTGACGCGATCTGCGCCGTGCTGCGCGGTGTCCTTGACCTGCTCGGCGCTGTGTCGTGCGGTGTCCTTCACCTGTTCCACCTTCTCGTGCGCGGATTCCTTGACCCGGGCGGGCACGTCGGCCTTGTGCACCAACGCCTCCACGGTGTCACCCAGGTCGCCTCGCGTCCGTTCGATGTCGGCGCGCAGCTCGGTGGGGTCCTGCGGGTTGTCCTTGCTCATCGGTGCGCCCTCGCCTTCACCTGGGAGATGTCCCGCTTGACGCTCTCGGCGGCCTGCTCGGGGATCGGCGGCGTGCCCCGGTCGATCTGCCGGCGACCGACCAGCGCGAGCACCCCGGCCACCGCGAACACCAGGGCCGCGACGACGAACGCCGCGCCCCACGCGGGCATGACCAGGGCCAGCACCAGGATCAGCCCCGCGATCAGCGCCATCACCCCGAACCAGGCCAGCACGCCGGCCCCGCCGAGGAGCCCCGCGCCGACACCGACGTGCTTCCCCTTGTCCTTCACTTCCGCGACGGCGAGCCTGATCTCATCCCGGGCCAACCTGCTGACCTGTTCGGACAGCCGGCTGACCAGTTCGGCGGTGGACGGGTCGCGGTCGCTGGCGACGTGGTTCATGGGCCGTCTCCTCTCATCGGCCCAGGACTACCCACATCACCGCCCGCGTACGCACGCCACGGGTGGCCTACAGCAGCGGGCGCAGGCGCTCCACGAACGGCGCGGGGTCCTCGGCGAACGCGATGTGGCCGCCGGGGAACATGGTCGGCTCCGTGCCCAGCGCGGCGGCCAGCGCCCGCGAGGTCCGGTCGCACAGCTGTCCCGCCGACTCCTCCCCGAGCCCGACCAGGATGCGGGTCGGCGAGGTCCGCAGCACGTCGAGGTCGGGCTCCCAGAACGCGGTCGGCATCAGCATCCGGGCGTGCTGGTACCAGGCGTCGGCGGCGGCCTGCGGGTCCTGGTGCGCGGCCATGTGCTCGACGACCTCGTCCGGCAGGTGGATGCCGGCCACCGCGAGGAACTTCTTCCACGCGCCCAGGACGTCGCCCGCGAGGTGCGTGGCGACGATGTCCTCGGTCTTGACCCGCAGTTCCTCGCGGTCGTCGAGGAGCTGGTCCAGCGGCGGCTCGTGCGCGATGACCGTGTGCACGACCTCCGGGTGGTGCTGCGCGAGCGCCAGCGCGCTGACCGCGCCCCCGCTGGACCCGAACACGACCGCCGGCCCGTCGCCGACGTGCTCGATGAGTCGGCGGAGGTCGTCGGCGCGCAGTTCGGGCGTGGAGTCGCGGTCGCGGTCGTCGACCGGGCTGCGCAGGATGCCGCGCGGGTCGGTGGTCAGCACGGTGTGGTCGACGGCGAGCAGGTCGGCCATGGCTTCGAACGCCCGCGCGTCCATCGGCGCGCCGACCAGCACGACCAGCGGTCCGGTGCCGCGCAGTTCGTAGTGGAGGGTCGCGTCGTCGACGCGAAGGGTGTCGGCCGTGACGGTGTGGCTCATCAGGGGGTCCTCCATCCGGGAATGTGGTGTTCGAAGGTGGGTGACTCCCGGCGCGAGGCAGAATCGTCGCTCGTGACCGAAGTTTCTCCGCGCGCGTCCGCCGAACCGGACGTGGACCGCGCCCGTTCGGGCGACCAGCAGGCGTTCACCCGCCTGGTGGAGCCGCTGAAGCGGGAGGTCCACGCCCACTGCTACCGCATGCTCGGGTCCGTCCACGACGCCGACGACGCGCTCCAGGAGGCGTTGCTGCGGGCGTGGCGCGGGTTCGGCCGGTTCGAGGGCCGGTCGTCCGTGCGCAGTTGGCTGTATGCGATATCCACGAACGCGTGCCTGGACGCCGTAGCGCGGCGCGGCCGGCGGGCGCTGCCGATCGACCTCGGTCCGGCGAGCACCGAGGTCGAGGAGGGCGCGCCGCGCACCGACGTGGCGTGGCTGGGGCCGTACCCCGATGCCCGGTACGAGCAGCGCGAGGCGGTGGAGCTGGCGTTCGTCGCGGCGTTGCAGCACCTGCCCGGCAACCAGCGTGCGGCGTTGCTGCTGTTCGAGGTGCTGGGGTTCAGCGTCGCGGAGATCGCGGAGGTCATGAAGACGTCCACCACCAGCGTGAACTCGGCCCTGGCCCGGGCCCGGCGGGTGCTGGCGGCGAAGGTCGGCGCACCGGGCGCGCAGCCCGCGTTGAGCAAGGTTTCCGACGCCCGGGTCCGCGAGGTGGTCGCGGGTTACGCGTCGGCCCTCGAACGTGGCGACGCCGACGCCCTGGTGGCCCTGCTGACCGAGGACGTCACGTGGGCCATGCCCCCGATGTCGCGGTGGTTCCGGGGTCGGGAGGCGGTGATGGCGTTCGCCCGGGCGAAGCCGTTGACCAGCTGCGGGGCGTGGCGGCACGTCGCCACCAGCGCCAACACCCAGCCCGCCGTCGCCTGCTACCTGCGGCGTCCGGGCGAGGAGGTCCACTCGGCGTGGTCGATCACGGTGTTCACCCTGCGCGGGGGTTTGATCGCGGGCCTGACGTCGTTCATCGGCCCGGACCACTTCGCCCTGTTCGACCTACCCCCAACCCGCTGACCAGCCCGAACGCGCCTCCTGACAGGACGAACGGCCTCCGGCGCCCGGTTTTGTCGGTCCCTCGTGGGACCATGGAACCGGGGGCCGGAGGCCGCGCCGCGACGTGATCAGGCCTGCTGCTCGGCGACCTGCTTGCGCACCTCTTCCATGTCGACCTTGCGCGCCTGGTCGATCAGGTCCTCCAGCGCCGACTCGGGCAGGGCGCCCGGCTGCGCGTAGAGCACGACGCCGTCGCGCACGATCATCAGGGTCGGGATCGAGCGGATCTGGAAGGCCGCCGCCAACTGCTGCTGGTCCTCGGTGTCCACCTTGCCGAACACGATGTCCTGGTGCTTCTCGGCCGACCGCTCGTACACCGGCGCGAACTGCTTGCACGGGCCGCACCAGTCCGCCCAGAAGTCCACGAGGACCAGGTCGGAGCCGCCGACCACCTCGTCGAAGTTGTCCGTGGTCAGCTCAACCGTCGCCATGGGTACTCCTCGCCTCGACTGGGGTTTCGCCCCCGGTTACCCGGGTCAACGCGCGCGCGAACCCCTCGATTCCCTTCATCATCTCGGAGCCTCGCTCAACGACTGTTCGTAGCTGGGTTCGCTACGCTAAGTTACCACGGGAACCCGCGCGGGCGGACGCCGGCAAATCTTCGCGGAGGTGATCTGATCATGCGTATCCCGGCCACGTACTCGGCGCGGTTCTGGGCCGCTGCTGCGCCGGGTCGAGCCGCCTCAGCCGTTGCCGCACGGGCCGAAGCCGCTTCAGCCGTTGCCGCACGGGTCGAGCCGCCTCAGCCGTTGCCGCACGGGCCGAAGCCGCCTCAGCCGTAGCCGCCCCAAACGCCGCCCGGCCGCCACCTCGCCGATGTGCTCGGCGTCACCCGCCACCCGATCCACAACCACCGCAACCGCTCCCCGCAAGCCGGAATAGTGGCCCCCGACACCGCGTTGCCAGCGATCACACGACCACTGGAGCGATCAATGAGCCTGTTGCCCGACCCGTCGACCCAACTGGGCGCGCGGGTGGCCCGTGACCTGTCCGAACGCATGATCGGCTGGATCACGTCGGTCGACCGCACCGGCACGCCGCAGCCTGCGCCGGTGTGGTTCCTGTGGCACGAGGACCGCGTCCTCTTCTACTCCCAGCCCAGCGCCAAGCGGCTCGAACGGATCAAGGCGAACCCCCGCGCGTCCTTCCACCTCAACGACGAAGGCCTCGCCCACCAGCTCACCCTCTTCACCGGATCGCTCGCCCAAGCCGACGACGTCCCCCCGGCGCTGGAGCACCCGGAGTTCCTGAAGAAGTACGACCAGCTGGCCACGCAGAGCTTCGGCGCGACGAAGCGGTTCTCGGACCTCTACTCGGTCCCCTTCCTCTTCACGCCGGAGAAGGCGCGACTGCACTGACCTCACCCTCGTGGACCGCGGCGTGCACGGCGTCGCGGGCCGCGTTGGCCTCGGCGTCGGTGAGGGTTCTCGTCAAGTGCCGCAACACCAAGCGCAGCAACACGTTCTTCTGCCCTGGCAACGCACCCAGCCGAGAAAGAGCAACCGGCGGGAGCGCGGACACCGGTGTCTCGCTGAGCACGACGACCTCCTCCACCAGCTCGCCCAGCACCGACCGGACGACGTCCCCGATGGTCTCGATGTCCTGCTCCGCCGACACCGCGACCGACACGTCCCGCGTGATCGGCGGGTGCTTGGACACTGGCCTGTACGGGGCAAGCGAGAGCATCTGGGACGCCACGCGCGGCTCGGTGGCGGACAGCAGGCGGATGTCCGGGACACCCTTGTGCAGCATCAACAACCGGTCCAGACCGAGACCCATCGCCAGGCCACGGGCGGACGACGGCAGCCACGCCCGGCGCAGCACGTGCCCCGCCGCCAGGCCGCACTCGCCGACCTCCAGCCACGAACCGTCGACCAGCACGTCGATCTGCCGACCGGACGTGGTGTACGGGTGCTCGGCGGGCACGGTCCGGTAGCGCATCCCCGGTAGCGCCGCCGCGAGAACAGCCTCGATCAGCTCGTCCAAATCGGTCCTGTGCCGGGAGATCCGCCACAGGTCGAGCTGGTGCGGCGTCCCGGAGTGGACGCGGTCGACGGTGTCGCGGCGGTACACCATCCCGACGCACGCCAGCAGCACGTCGTCCCACTCCTCGGTGCCCAGCACGCGCAGCGCGGGCGGGATCATCGCGGACGTGTGGCTGCGCAGCATCCGGCCGGGTGTGGTGTAGCGGGTGTAACGGGCGTCACGCGTGATGGCGTCCGGCGGGTAGCCGAGGTTCTCGTAGTTGTCCTCGACCGCCACCTCCGGGTTCTCCCGGATCAGGCGCACCTCGGGCCCGTCCAGGGCAGCGAGGATGCGGTCGAGCAGCAGTTGCATGGCGTGCGGCCCCTGGGCGGGGTCGGTGAGGTCGCGAGGCATCGCGGAGGTCCTTTGCGAAGGTGGGCCGGCGGGATCAGGGACACCCCCTGGGCCGGTCCGCCACCTCGGGACCCGCGTCAGCGCACGCCCCGGATGGCCGGGTCTCCCGGCCGGGGGCGGCTAAATCGACGCGTCACGTTTTCGACCATAGCGCGGTCGTGCCGCATGATGCACGCATGTTGTCGAGCAAGGGCGAGGACTTCCGCGCGTTCTGGACCGAGCGCCACCTGTGCACGCTGACCACCGTGCGACCCGACGGGACGCCGCACGTGGTGCCGGTCGGCGTCACGCTCGATGTGGAATCGGCGACAGCACGGGTGATCGCCTCGCGCGGCTCGCATAAGGTGCGCCAGGTGCTCGCGGCGGGGCCGGAAGGCGCGTCCGTCGCGGTGTGCCAAGTGGACGGTGCGCGGTGGTCGACGCTGGAGGGACGTGCGGTGGTCCGGCAGTCGCCCGCGGAGGTCGCCGACGCCGAGCAGCGCTACGCGCGCCGCTACCGGCAGCCCCGGCCCAACCCGGAACGGGTCGTGATCGAGATCGCCGTCACCCGCGTCCTGGGCAACGTGTGATGGTCACCGTCGTGGGCATCGGCGCCGACGGCTGGGACGGGCTGTCCCCGGCCGCGCGGGACGAGATCGCCTCCGCCGAGGTCGTCATGGGCAGCACCCGCCAACTCGACCTGGTCCCGGGCGCGTTCGAACGCGTTGCCTGGCCGTCGCCGCTGGTGCCCGCGCTGCCCGGGTTGCTCGACGCCCACGCCGGCCGCCGGATCTGCGTGCTGGCCAGCGGCGACCCGATGTTCCACGGCATCGGCGCCACCCTGGTCCGGCTGCTGGGCGCCGACGCGGT
Source organism: Actinosynnema sp. CA-248983 (assembly GCA_050954585.1). Lineage (GTDB taxonomy): Bacteria > Actinomycetota > Actinomycetes > Mycobacteriales > Pseudonocardiaceae > Actinosynnema. Next base: position 2,759,292 of record CP191863.1, read on the forward strand.
CCGGGTGGTGCCGCACCCGTCGTCGGTGTCGCTGGCGTGCGCGCGGCTGGGGTGGGCGCTGGACGCGGTGGACGTGGTGAGCCTGGTCGGCAAGCCGGTGTCGCTGCTGGTGCCGTTCCTGCACCCCGGGCGGCGGGTGCTGGTGCTGGGCGGGTCGCCGCCGGAGGTCGCCGCGCTGGCCGGCGACGCGCGGCTGACCGTGCTGGAGCAGTTGGGCGGCCCGGGGGAGCGCGTCCACCACGACCTGTCCGCCGCCGACCCGTTGCACGTCCTGGCCGTCGAGTGCGGTCCGGGCGGGTATTCGCTGGTCCCGGGCCTGCCGGACGACGCTTACGAGCACGACGGCCAGCTCACCAAGCGCGAGGTGCGGGCGGTCACGCTGGCACTGCTCGGACCACGTCCCGGTGAACTGCTGTGGGACGTGGGCGCGGGGTCGGGCAGCATCGCCATCGAGTGGTGCCGCACCCACCCGTCGTGCCGCGCGATCGCGGTCGAGCGCTCGCCCGAACGGGCCGCCCGGATCACCCGCAACGCGCTGACCTTGGGCGTTCCCGCTGTTCAGGTGGCGGAGGGGACGAGCCCCGCCGCCCTGGACCTGCCCGCGCCGGACGCCGTGTTCATCGGCGGCGGGCTGACCGCGCCCGGTGTCGTGGAACGGTGCTGGGACGCCCTGCGGCCCGGCGGGCGGCTCGTCGCGAACACCGTCACGCTGGAGTCCGAGGCCGTGCTCGCCCGGTGGCACGGCGAGTTGGGCGGTTCGCTCACCCGGCTGTCGGTCAGCCGGGACACCCGCGTCGGCGGCTTCACCGGCTGGCGCCCGCACATGCCCGTGACCACGTGGGCCGTGACGAAGGAGAACGCGTGACCGTCCACTTCATCGGCGCCGGACCGGGCGCGGCGGACCTGTTGACGCTGCGGGCGGTGCGGCTGCTGGAGTCGTCCCCGGTGTGCCTGTACGCGGGCGCTCTGGTGCCGGTCGAGGTGCTGGCCCACTGCCCGCCCGGCGCACGCCTGGTGGACACGGCGAACCTGGACCTGGACCAGATCACCGCCGAACTGTCCGCCGCGCACGCCGCCGGGCACGACGTGGCGCGCCTGCACTCGGGCGACCCCTCGGTGTACTCGGCGATGGCCGAGCAGATGCGCCGCCTCGACGCCCTCGACATCCCCTACGACGTCACGCCCGGCGTGCCCGCCTTCGCGGCGGCGGCGGCCACCCTGAAGCGGGAGCTCACCGTCCCCGGCGTCGGCCAGACCGTGATCCTCACCCGGACCGCCGCCCGCGCCACGCCCATGCCGCCGGGTGAGGACCTGACCACCCTCGGCAGTTCCCGTTCGACTTTGGTCCTGCACCTGGCCGTGCAGCGGGTCGACGAAGTGGTCGCCGAACTCCTGCCGTCCTACGGCCCCGACTGCCCGACCGCCGTCGTCGCCTGCGCCAGCCGCTCGGACGAAGTCGTGCTGCGCGGCACTCTGTCCACCATCCGCGGTCTCGTCCACGAAGCGGGGATCAAGCGGACGGCCGTGATCATCGTGGGTGACGTCCTGGGCGCGCGGGATTTCGTGGACAGCCACCTGTATTCAGTCGACCGATGCCGGTCCTAGGCGCGGCCGACGATCGTGCCCGCCCGGTCGATGACGATGACGTCGACCGCGACCGGCGCGCCCTTGAGGACCGCGTCGGCGGTGTGCTTGGCCTTGGCCGCGATCAGGTCGCCGAAGGGGACGCCGGCCTCCTGGCACAGGTGCAGCGCGCCGAGGGCGGTGTTGGCGGTGCGGACCTGTTCGGCCAGGGCCGGGTCGTCCACCAGGGAGGCCAGGAAGTCGTGGTCGACCTGCGACCGGCCCGAGTGCAGGTCGAGGTGGCCGTCCGCGAGCTTGGACAGCTTCCCGATCCCGCCCGCGATGGTCAGCCGCGGCACCGGGTGGCGCTTGAGGTACTTCAACACCGCGCCCGCGAAGTCGCCCATGTCGAGCAGGGCGTCCTCGGGCAGGCCGTGCACGGCGGCGGCGACCTTCTCGGAGGTGCTGCCGGTGCACCCGGCGACGTGCGCGTAGCCGGCTGCGCGGGCCACGTCGATGCCGCGGCGGATGCTGTCGATCCAGGCCGAGCACGAGTACGGCACGACGATGCCGGTGGTGCCCAGGATGGACAGTCCGCCGAGGATGCCCAGGCGCGGGTTCCAGGTCTTCCTGGCCAGTTCTTCGCCGTGGTCGACGGAGATTTCGACCTCGACGTCCCCGGTGCCGCCGTGCGCGCGGGCGACGCGTTCGACGTGCTCGCGCATCATCTGGCGGGGGATGGGGTTGATGGCGGGTTCGCCGACGGCCAGGGGGAGGCCGGGTTTGGTGACCGTGCCGACACCCGGCCCGGCTTTGAAGGTGACGCCCGAGCCGGGTGCGCCGTGGCGGACGGTGGCGCGGATGAGCGCGCCGTGCGTGACGTCGGGGTCGTCGCCCGCGTCCTTCACGATGGCGGCGCTCGCGTGGTCGGCGGCCAACTCTTCGTGGGCGAGGGCGAAGGACGGGGTCTGGCCCTTGGGCAGCAGGATTTCCACCGGGTCGGGGAACTCCCCGGTGAGCAGCGCCGTGTAGGCGGCGGTGGTGGCCGCCGTGGCGCAGGCCCCGGTCGTCCACCCGTAGCGCAGGTTCACGCGGTCAGGATGCAACAGGCATGAAAACGGTGTTGGTCCTGGGTGGCGCCAGTGAGGGCCGAGCCCTGGCCGCCGCGTTGGTGGGCACCGCCGACCTGCGGGTGGTGTCTTCGCTCGCCGGGCGGGTGAGTGAGCCCCGGCTGCCCGTCGGCGAGGTGCGGATCGGTGGCTTCGGCGGGGTGGGCGGGCTGGTCGCGTACCTGCGGGCTGAGCGGGTGTCGGCGGTGGTGGATGCCACGCACCCGTTCGCCGAAGGGATCACGGCCAATGCCGCCGAGGCCTGTCGGGTGGCCGGCGTGCCGTTGGTGGTGCTGAGGCGGCCTGGGTGGGAAGCCGTGCCCGGCGACGACTGGACGTGGGTCGACTCGCTGGCCGAAGCGGCTGCGGCCGTGGGGGAGCGGCGGGCGTTCATCACCACCGGTCGGCAAGGGTTGGGAGCGTTCCGTAGCGGCGTGGCGCGCACGGTCGATCCGCCTGACCCGCCGGTGCCAGGCGTGACAGTCCTCCTCGATCGTGGACCATACACAGTGGACGGTGAACTGGCCCTGCTCCGTGAACACCGCATCCAAGTGCTGGTGACCAAGGACAGCGGCGGCCCGATGACGGCCGCCAAGCTCACCGCCGCCCGCCACCTGGACATCCCGGTGATCATCGTTCGGCGACCGCCCCTCCCCGACGGCGTCGAGGTGGTCGGGACGGTCGCCGAAGCCGTCGCCTGGATCAGCCGGGGTACCGGCGCGGCGTGAACACGGTCCCGCGCGACGACACCTGCGTCTGGGACGAACCGATCAGCAGCAGACACCGCATGTCGACGGTCGACGGGTCGAGGTCGGCCAGGCGCACCACCCGAACCTCCTCCTCCGGGCCGCCCACATCCCGGCCGACCACGACCGGGGTGTCCGGAGAACGGTGCTCCAGCAACAGGTCGCGAGCCCGTTCCACCTGCCACGTGCGGCTCCGCGAAGCCGGGTTGTAGATCGCGAGCACCAGATCGGCGGCGGCAGCGGCGGACAGGCGGGACGCGATGACGTCCCACGGCTTCAGCCTGTCGGACAACGAGATCACCGCGTAGTCGTGGCCCAACGGCGCACCGGCGCGGCTGGCCACGGCGTGCGCGGCGGTCATGCCGGGCAGGACCCGGACGGGCACGTCGGCGAACTGCTCCTCGGCCGCCACCTCCAGCACCGCACTGGCCATCGCGAACACCCCGGGGTCACCCGAGGACACCACGGCCACCCGCCGCCCGCGCTTGGCCAGGTCCAGCGCGAACGCCGCCCGCTCGGACTCCACCTTGTTGTCCGACGCGTGCTTGCGCTGGCGCGGCGACGCCGTCACCCGGTTGAGGTAGGTGATGTACCCGACCAGGTCATCGGCCGACGCCAGGGCCTGCCGCGCCTCGGGCGTCAGCCACTCCGGACCCGCCGGACCCAGCCCGACCACCACGACCTCGCCACCACCTTCGCGAGACGGAACGCCGGCCTTGCTGGGCAGCAGGGCCAGCGAGAAGTAAGGCACACCCCCAGCATCCACTTCGGACAGTGGCGCGGTGCGCTGCTTGCCGGTGGTGGCGCGCTCGACGTACCAGGCCTCGTCCAGCCGCCCGGACCGCTCCAGCGCCTCCCGCACGTGCGGGAACGTCCGCCCCAGCTTCATGATCGCGACCGGGTCCCCGGTCGCCAGGTGCGCCGCCAACGTCTCCGCGGGCAGCGTCCCGGGCAGCACGGTCAGCACCTCGTCCCGCTCCACCAACGGCTTCCCGATCACCGCCGCGCCGGCCGACACCGACGTCACCCCGGGCACGACCTCCGCCGGGTACCGGTGCGCCAACCGCTTGTGCAGGTGCATGTACGAGCCGTAGAAGAACGGGTCGCCGGCCGCCAGCACCACCACGGTCCGCCCCGCGTCCAAGTGCGCCGCCAGCCGCGCCGCGCACTCCTCGTAGAACGCGTCGATCTCGCCCTGGTAGTCGTCGGTGTCCTCGGTCGTCACCGGGTACACCAACTGCTCCTCGATCTGGCCCTCGCGCAGGTAACAAGCAGCGATGTTGCGCGCCACGCTGCGCCCGTGCCGAGCGCTGTGGAACACCACCACGTCGGCCTCGCCGATCAGCCGCGCCGCCTTGACGGTCACCAGCTCCGGGTCGCCCGGCCCCACTCCGACCCCGTACAGCCTGCCCGTCATTCTTCCTCGCTCGCGATCGCGTTGACGGCCGCCGCGGTCATGGCGCTGCCGCCCCGACGTCCGCGCACGACCAGGTACTCCAGGCCGAGGTCGTTGTCCGCCAACGCGTCCTTCGACTCGGCCGCGCCGATGAACCCCACCGGCACGCCCAGCACGGCGGCGGGCTTCGGCGCGCCCGCGGCCACCATGTCCAGCAGGTGGAACAACGCCGTCGGCGCGTTGCCGATGGCCACCACCGCGCCGCCCAGCCGGTCACCCCACAGCTCCAGGGCAGCCGCACTGCGCGTGTTGCCCATGTCGGCCGCCAACCCCGGCACCCGCGGGTCGGACAACGTGCACAGGACCTCGTTGTCCGCGGGCAACCGCTTGCGCGTCACGCCCGCCGCCACCATCTGCGCGTCGCACAGGATCGGCGCGCCCGCGAGCAGCGCCGCCCGCGCGGACGCGACCACGCCGGGCGAGTACGCGATGTCCCCGACCAGGTCGACCATGCCGCAGGCGTGGATCATCCGCACCGCGACCCGCGCGACGTCCGCCGGCAGCCCGGCCAGGTCCGCCTCGGCGCGAATGGTCGCGAACGACTGGCGGTAGATCTCCGCGCCGTCCTTGATGTAGCTGGTCACCTGATCTCCTCGTACCCGTCGCCGGTCGCGACGTACTCCACCACGTCCCCCGCCGGTCGCCCGCACCGCCGCGCGCAGCCCGACCAGTGCACCCGGCCCGCGTGCGGCGTGCCGATCCAGGCCGTGGCGTCGGCGCGCACGTCGGAGAGCGACTTCGCGCAACCCGGCCGACCGGTGCACGCGCTGACCCCGTGCCACGGCGAGTCCGGCGAGGTGAACAGGCCCGACGTGGCCGTGCCGAGCGGCACCACGACGCTGCGCCACGGGGTGAGCCGCACCGGCACCCCGGCCAGCAGCCGCGCGTCCAACCGACCCAGCGGCACGCCTGCCACGACGTGCTCGCCATGAACCCCGGGTGCGACCGGAGTCACAGCCGGGGCAAGCCTTTCGGACCCGGGCACGCCCAGCGCGTCCGTGATCTTCCGCACACCGGAGTCCACTTCGGACAGCCGCCAGGCGCTGCCCCGGATCTCCTGGAGCAGCCGGGAAGCCGTCACCACGGCCGCCACTGGATCGGTCACGCGCAGCCCGGAATCGGTTCCGGCCAGGAACAACGCATCACCCACCAGGCCGATGTCGCCGCCCAGCCCGCTCACGCCGGCGCCGACCGTGACCAGGAACCGCCCCGGCAGGTCGGCCAGCGCGTCGACCGCGCACAACGCCCGGTCGATCTCGTCGACCAGCGCCTGGTTGTCCTCCAGCGGCGCGGCGATGATGTTGCGCATCCGCTCGTGCGTCCGCGAGGGCAGCAGGCCGACGTCGGCCAGGAGCGCTCCCAGAACGTGCTCGTCACCCGGCCGCAAGCCCCTGATCTGCACGTTCGCCCGCGAGGTCAGCTCCAGCGAGCCGTCGCCCAACTCCAGCGCGGCACCGCGCAGGGCGTCGAACTGGACCGCCGAGAGGGTCCCGCCGGGCACCCGAACGCGCGCCAGACCGCCGTCCGCCGCCTGGTGCACGTCGACGGCACCGGGGCACGCGTCGGGTCGTTCACGCTCCTGGGGCATGGGCTGGATGCTAACGCCCGTTAGGGTTGACCCCGAACGGCGAAGCAACAGGAGGAAGCCGGTGCGAGTCCGGCGCGGTCCCGCCACTGTGACCGGGTGCGAGCCCGGGAGTCAGGAACTCCGCCCGCCGTCCCCTACGACCTGGGGCGAGGACCCCCGAGGGATGGAGCCCGCACGTGATCCTGCTGCTGTCGACCTCCGACACCGACCTGCTGTCCGCTCGTTCGAGCGGCGCGGACTACCGGCTGGGCAACCCCGCCCGGCTCACCGTGGACGACCTGCCCGCCCTGGTCGAGGGCGTGGACCTGGTGGTCGTGCGCATCCTCGGCGGTCGCCGGATGTGGGAGGAGGGCTTGGACTGGCTGCTCGCCGGCCCGCGCCCGGTGGTGGTGCTGGGTGGTGAGCAGAACCCGGACGCGCCGCTGATGGAGCTGTCCACCGTGCCCGGTGGTGTGTGCGCGGAGGCGCACGCGTACCTCGCGCACGGCGGCCCCGCCAACCTCGCCGAGCTGTTCAACTTCCTGTCCGACACGGTCCTGCTGACCGGTTTCGGCTTCAACCCGCCCGCCGCCGCGCCCGCTTGGGGCGTGCTGGAGCGGCCTCCGGCCCCCGCTTCCATTGTCCCACCGGGGTCCGACAATTCCGGCGTCCTTTCGGGGGCCGACAATTCCGGCGTCCTGTCGGGGGCCGACAATTCCGGCGTCCTGTCGGGGTCTGACAATTCCGGCGTCCTGTCGGGGTCTGACAATTCCGGCGTCCTGTCGGGGGCCGACAGGTCCGGTGTGCCGGCGGGGGCCGACAGGGCCGGTGTGCCGGCGGGGTCCGACGGTGCCGACCGGCGGCCGGTGGTGGCGGTGTTGTACTACCGGGCGCATCACGTGGCCGGGAACACCGCGTTCGTGCACGCCCTGTGTGACGCGATCGAGGCCAAGGGCGGCCGGCCGCTGCCCGTCTACTGCGCGTCCCTGCGCACCGCCGAACCCGAGCTGCTCGCCGAACTGGCCAAGGCCGACGCCCTCGTGGTCACCGTGCTCGCGGCCGGCGGCACCAAGCCCGCCGCCGCGTCCGCCGGCGGTGACGACGACGCCTGGGACGTGGGCGCGCTCGCCGCGCTGGACATCCCGATCCTCCAAGGCCTCTGCCTGACCTCCAGCCGCGCCGCGTGGGACGAGAACGACGACGGTCTGTCCCCTTTGGACACCGCGACCCAGGTGGCCATCCCCGAGTTCGACGGCCGGATCATCACCGTCCCCTTCTCCTTCAAGGAGATCGACGAGGACGGCCTGACCGTCTACGTGGCCGACCCCGAGCGCGCGCTGCGCGTGGCGGGCATCGCCGTCCGGCACGCGAAGCTGCGGCACATCCCCAACGCCGACAAGAAGATCGTCGTCATGCTGTCCGCGTACCCGACCAAGCACTCCCGCATCGGCAACGCGGTCGGCCTGGACACCCCGGCCAGCGTCGTCCGGCTGCTCCAAGCGTTGCGGGACCACGGCTACGACATCGGTGACGACCTGCCCGGCGTCGACGACCTCGACGGCGACGCCCTCATCCACGCGCTCATCGCCGCCGGCGGCCAGGACGTCGACTGGCTCACCGAGGAGCAGGTCCGGGGCAACGCGGTCCGCATCGCCGCCTCCGCCTACCGCGAGTGGTTCGCCACCCTGCCCGACGAGACCCGCGCGGAAATCGAGCAGCACTGGGGCGAGGCTCCCGGTGAGCTGTTCGTGGACCGGTCCAAGGACAAGGACGGCGAGATCGTGCTGGCCGCCCTCCGCTCGGGCAACGTCGTGGTCATGGTGCAGCCGCCGCGCGGCTTCGGCGAGAACCCGATCGCGATCTACCACGACCCGGACCTCCCGCCCAGCCACCACTACCTCGGCGCGTACCGGTGGCTGGAGGCCGAGTTCGGCGCGGACGCCGTCGTGCACGTCGGCAAGCACGGCAACCTGGAGTGGCTGCCCGGCAAGGCGGTCGGCCTGTCCGCCGGCTGCGGCCCGGACGCCGCGCTGGGCGACCTGCCGCTGGTCTACCCGTTCCTGGTCAACGACCCGGGCGAGGGCACCCAGGCCAAGCGCCGCGTCCACGCCACCCTGGTCGACCACCTGGTGCCGCCGATGGCCCGCGCCGACAGCTACGGCGACATCGCCCGCCTGGAGCAGCTGCTGGACGAGCACGGCAACATCGCCGCGATGGACCCGGCGAAGCTGCCCGCGATCCGCGCCCAGATCTGGACCCTGATCCAGGCCGCGAAGCTCGACCACGACCTGGGCCTCGAGGACCGGCCGCACGACGCCGAGTTCGACGAGCTGATCCTGCACGTCGACGGCTGGCTGTGCGAGGTCAAGGACGTCCAGATCCGCGACGGCCTGCACGTCCTGGGCCAGCCGCCCACCGGCGAGACCCGGGTCAACCTGGTGCTGGCGATCCTCCAGGCCAAGCAGATGTGGGCCGGTCAGGTCGCCGCGCTGCCCGGTCTGCGGGAAGCGTTGGGGCTCAAGGACTCCTCGCGGACGTCGGTGGACGACGTCGAGGCGCAGGCCCGCACCCTGGTGCAGGCCATGGAGGACGCGGACTGGGACGCCTCGGTCGCGCGGACGTTGACCGACAACGAGGACGTGGCGCGCATCCTGGAGTTCGGCGCGCTGGAGGTCGTGCCCCGGCTGGCGCGCACGACCGACGAGATGACCAACACGCTGCACGCGCTGAACGGCGGGTACGTGCCGGCCGGGCCGAGCGGGTCGCCGTTGCGCGGCCTGGTGAACGTGCTGCCGACCGGCCGCAACTTCTACTCCGTCGACCCCAAGGCGGTGCCGTCGAAGCTGGCCTGGGAGACCGGGCAGGCGATGGCGGACTCCCTGCTGGACCGCTACCGCGCCGACCACGACGGGCAGTGGCCGCCGTCCGTCGGCCTGTCGGTGTGGGGCACCAGCGCGATGCGCACGGCCGGCGACGACATCGCGGAAGTGCTGGCGCTGCTGGGCGTCCGGCCGGTGTGGGACGACCAGTCCCGGCGCGTCACCGGCCTGGAGCCGATCCCCCTGGCGGAACTGGGCCGGCCGCGCATCGACGTGACCGTCCGCATCTCCGGCTTCTTCCGCGACGCGTTCCCGCACGTCGTGGCCCTGCTGGACGACGCCGTCCAGCTCGTCGCCGCCCTGGAGGAGCCCGCCGCGGACAACTACGTCCGGGCGCACGCCGTCGCGGCGGAGTCCGAGCACGGCGACCGCCGCCGCGCCACGCTGCGCATCTTCGGCTCCAAGCCGGGCGCGTACGGCGCCGGCCTGCTGCCGCTGATCGACAGCCGCAACTGGCGCGACGACGCCGACCTCGCCGAGGTCTACGCGGTGTGGGGCGGCTACGCCTACGGCCGCGAGCTGGACGGCGTCGAGGCGCGCACGGACATGGAGAGCGCGTACAAGCGGATCGCGGTGGCGGCCAAGAACATCGACACCCGCGAGCACGACATCGCCGACTCCGACGACTACTTCCAGTACCACGGCGGCATGGTCGCCACCGTCCGCGCCCTGACCGGCAAGGCGCCCGCCGCCTACGTCGGCGACAGCACCCGCCCGGACGCCGTGCGCACCCGCACCCTGCACGAGGAGACCAACCGGATCTTCCGCGCCCGCGTGGTCAACCCGCGCTGGCTGGCCGCCATGCGCAAGCACGGCTACAAGGGCGCGTTCGAGCTGGCCGCGACCGTGGACTACCTGTTCGGCTACGACGCGACCACCGGCGTGGTGGCGGACTGGATGTACGAGCAGCTGGCCGCGAGCTACGTGCTGGACCCGGAGAACCGGCGGTTCCTGTCCGAGTCCAACCCGTGGGCCCTGCACGGCATCTCCGAGCGGCTGCTGGAGGCGGCCGACCGGGGCATGTGGGAGCACCCGGAGCAGGGGACGCTCGACGCGCTCAAGGCCGTTTACCTGGAAACCGAGGGCGATTTGGAAGACGGCCGCTGATTGGCGGCAGCGGCGGCACTTCCAGTGCGCAACCGGACGCTTTCCGTTACGGCGGTAGGCGCGCCGGCGCACGCTGACCGGCTCAACACGCCCTAGCCCGTACGACGGGGAACTCCCTGGCCGGGCGGCCGACGCGGTCGGCTGCCCGGCCAGGGGTCGTTACCGCCCTTCTGCGGTTTAAAAATCGGACGCCCTCGTGGGCACGAGGTAACAGCGCGGACACGAGTGCTTGACACGTGTACGTGGTGCGAACCACACTCGCCAAAACCTGGGAGCGCTCCCAGAACATCACCGCCGATCAATGAGGAGTTCTCGTGCGCAACCGTCGAGCGGGCTTGGCCAAGGTCGTGGCCTGCACCGCAGTGCTCGCCGCAATCACCGCGGCATGTGGTTCGGGGGATCCGGCGCGTCGTCGGACGGCAAGGTCGAGCTGACCGTGGCCACGTTCAACGAGTTCGGGTACGAGGAGCTGTTCAAGGAGTACGAGGCCGCGAACTCGAACGTCAAGATCGTCCACCGCAAGACCGGCCAGGGCGCCCCGCACCACCAGAACCTGTTCACCAAGCTGGGTGCCGGTTCCGGGCTCGCCGACGTCGAAGCGGTCGAAGAGGGCTACCTCAGCCAGGTCATGGCCAAGTCCGGCCAGTTCAACGACCTCAACGAGATCGGCCCGGCGGACGTGCGCGCCGACCGCTGGCTGCAGTGGAAGACCGACGCCGTCACCACCAAGGACGGCAAGCTCATCGGCTACGGCACCGACATCGGCCCGCTGGCCATGTGCTACCGCAAGGACCTCTTCGAGGCCGCCGGCCTGCCCAGCGACCCCGAGGGCGTGAAGGCCCTCTTCACCACCTGGGACGCCTACTTCGAGGCGGGCGACAAGTACGTCAAGGCCACCGGCAAGCCGTGGTTCGACTCGGCCGCGCAGATCTTCAACCCCATGCACAACCAGGCCAAGACCGGCTACTTCGACCGCGAGGACAAGCTGGTCATCGAGTCCAACGACGACAAGAAGATCTGGGAGCAGGTGACCGGCGCGGTCGCGCGCGGCCAGTCGGCCAAGCTCGTCGCGTGGAGCCCGGAGTGGCAGAACGGCTTCAAGCAGTCCGCCTTCGCCACCAAGACCTGCCCGTCCTGGATGCTGGGCGTGATCGAGGGCAACGCCGGTCCCGAGCACAAGGGCCACTGGGCCGTCACGGCCGCCTTCCCCGGCGGCGGCGGCAACTGGGGCGGCTCGTACCTGACCGTGCCCAAGCAGTCCAAGAACGGCAAGGAGGCCGCGAAGCTCGCCGCGTGGCTGACCGCGCCCGAGCAGCAGATCAAGGCGTTCGTCGCCAAGGGCACCTTCCCCAGCCAGACCCAGGCCCTGATCTCGCCGGAGCTGCTGAACAAGACCAACGACTACTTCGGCGGCGAGAAGGTCGGCCTGCTGTTCGCCGAGCAGGCGAACAAGGTCGCCGGCGCCCAGTACAAGGGCCCGAAGGACGGCGAGATCCAGGACAACGTGATCGCGCCCGCGCTCCAGGCCGTCGAGCAGGGCAAGTCCGCCGACGAGGGCTGGCAGCAGGTCGTCGAGGGAGCCAAGAAGGCTGCCAAGTGACCACCGAACTCACGGTCGCGCGCGGGCGGGGCGTCGAGCCCCGCCCGCCGCGGCGCGCGGACGAGGACGTCAAGGTCCCGTGGCGCCACCGCCTCACCCGCCTGGACGTCAAGTTCTCGCCCTACCTGTTCATCGCCCCGTTCTTCGTCCTGTTCGCCATCACGGGCCTGTTCCCGCTGCTCTACACGGCCTACGTGTCGCTGTTCGACTGGGAGCTGGGCGCCGACGAGACGCCGTTCATCGGTGTCGAGAACTACGTCACCCTGGCCACCGACGCCCAGTTCTGGAACGCGCTGGTCAACACGCTGAGCATCTTCGTGCTCTCCAGCGGCCCGCAGGTGGTGGTCGCGGTCCTGCTGGCGGTGCTGCTCAACACCGCGCTGCGCGCGCGGACCGCGTGGCGGATGGGCGTGCTGCTGCCGTACGTGGCCAGCCTGGTCGCCCTGACGATCATCTTCGGCGACCTGTTCGGCCCGCAGTACGGCATGATCAACAACCTGCTGGAGTTCTTCGGCATCGACCGGATCGACTGGCAGGCCGACCGGTGGTGGAGCCACGTCGCCATCGCCACCATGGTCAACTGGCGCTGGACCGGCTACAACGCGCTGATCGTGCTGGCCGCCATGCAGGCCATCCCCCGGGACGTCTACGAAGCCGCCATCGTGGACGGCGCGAGCCGGGTGCGCCAGTTCTTCAGCATCACCCTGCCGCTGCTGCGCCCGACGCTGATCTTCGTCATCGTCACCTCGACCATCGGCGGCTTGCAGATCTTCACCGAGCCGAAGCTGTTCGCGCCCGCCGGGAGCAGCAACGGCGGTGCGACCAACCAGTACCAGACGGTCGTGCTCTACATGTACCAGTCCGGTTTCCAGAGCCAGGACCTCGGCTACGCCTCGGCCATGGCCTGGGTGCTGTTCCTGATCATCATCGCCATCGCGGGGATCAACTTCCTGCTCACCCGCCGGCTGGCCGGCACCGGGGAGGGCTGACATGCTCCAGAAGTCAGACACCGCGGCGCGCGCCCGCCGGGGCGCGTCGTCGTCGCTGGTCAAGCGGCCCGGCTTCGCCGTCTACGGACCGCTGATCGCGTTCATCCTCGGGTCCGCCTTCCCGTTCTACTGGTCGTTCGTCGTGGCCAGCAACGACGACGCCGCCGACGCACCCCTGCTGCCCGGCGGCAAGTTCTTCACCAACGCGGCACGCGTGTTCGACACCATCCCGTTCTGGAAGGCGCTGGGCAACAGCATCATCGTCTCCGGCACGGTGACCCTGTCGGTCGTGCTGCTGTCGACGCTGGCCGGCTTCGCGTTCGCCAAGCTGCGCTTCAAGGGCCGCGGCCCGCTGCTGGTGTTCGTGATCGCCACGCTGGCCGTGCCGACCCAGTTGGGCATCATCCCGCTCTACATGGCGATGGCGGAGTTCGGCTGGTCGGGCACGCTCGGCGCGGTCATCATCCCCAACCTGATCACCGCCTTCGGCGTGTTCTGGATGCGCCAGTACATCGTGGACGCCGTCCCCGACGAGCTGATCGAAGCCGCCCGCGTGGACGGGTGCAGCATGCTGCGCACGTTCTGGCACGTGTGCCTGCCGGCCGTGCGCCCGGCCGCCGCGATGCTCGGCGTCTTCACGTTCATGATGTCCTGGAACGACTTCCTCTGGCCGCTGGTCGTGCTCGACGCGGAGAACCCGACCATGCAGGTGGCCCTGGAGAAGCTCCAGAGCGGCTACTACGTCGACAACTCGCTAGTGCTCGCCGGGACCACGCTGGCCACGGTCCCGATTCTGCTCGTGTTCCTCGTCCTCGGGCGGCAGATCGTCGCCGGGATCATGCAGGGTGCTGTGAAGGGGTAGCTGTGGAGTCGATTTCCTTTCCCGAGGGCTTCGTCTGGGGCGCCGCGACCGCGGCGTTCCAGGTCGAGGGCGCGACCACTGCGGACGGTCGCACCAAGTCCATCTGGGACACGTTCTGCGAGGTGCCGGGCGCCGTCGTCGGCGGCGACACCGGTGAGCCCGCGGCCGACCACTACTACCGCGTCGAAGCCGACGTTGCGATGATGGCCGACCTGGGTCTGCACGCGTACCGGTTCTCCACCGCCTGGCCGCGGGTGCGGCCCGACGGCGGCCCGGTCAACCAGGCCGGGCTCGACTTCTACTCCCGGCTGGTCGACGCGCTGCTGGAGAAGGGGATCACCCCCTGGCTCACGCTCTACCACTGGGACCTGCCGCAGGCCCTGGAGGACAAGGGCGGCTGGACCAACCGGGACACCGCGTACCGGTTCGCCGAGTACGCCGAGTCGGTCGTGGGCGCGCTGGGCGACCGGGTGGTCAACTGGACCACGTTGAACGAGCCGTGGTGCTCGTCGTTCCTGAGCTACGCGGCCGGCATCCACGCGCCGGGCCGCCAGGAGCCGGAGGCGGCGGTCGCCGCGGTCCACCACCTGCTGCTCGGGCACGGTCTTGCCGTCGAAGCGATTCGCTCCCAGTCGACGGAGGCCAAGATCGGCATCACGCTGAACATGTACCCGATCATCCCGGCCGACCCCGACGACCCGGCCGACCTGGACGCGGCGCGGCGGCTGGACGGGCAGCAGAACCGGATCTTCCTGGACCCGCTGTTCAAGGGCGAGTACCCGGAGGACATCGTGCAGGACCTGACGCCGTACGGGTTCACCAAGCACATCCGGGAGAACGACCTGGAGATCATCTCCACGCCGCTGGACCAGCTGGGCGTGAACTACTACGCCGAGCACTTCGTCAGCGCCACGCCGGAGCCGCCCGCGCCGGTCGCCGAGGGCAGGCGTGCCACCGGCTCGCCGTGGGTGGGCGCCGAGCACGTGTCCTTCCCCAGCCGCGGGCTGCCGCGCACGGACATGGACTGGGAGGTCGAGCCGGACGGCCTGAAGAAGGTGCTGGTCCGGGTCGCCCGGGAGTACACGGACATCCCGCTGTACGTGACCGAGAACGGCGCGGCCTACCCGGACGCGGTGTCCTCCGACGGCTCCATCGAGGACGTCGACCGGTTGAACTACATCGACTCGCACCTGCGGGCGGCGTGGGAGGCCATCCAGGAGGGCGTCGACCTGCGCGGGTACTTCGCGTGGTCGCTGATGGACAACTTCGAATGGGCCGAGGGTTACGCCAAGCGGTTCGGGATCGTGCATGTCGACTACGAGACGCAGGTTCGGACACCTAAGATGAGCGCCATGTGGTACTCGAAGGTTGCCCGGGGCAACGCGCTCGCAGCGACGGCCGCCTCGTGACGGATGCCGTTGACCCGCCCAAGGCGCGCCGACCCAACACCCGGCTCGAAGAGGTGGCCCGGGCCGCCGGGGTGTCCAAGTCCACCGTGTCACGGGTGATCAACGGCGAACCGTACGTCAGCTCGAAGGCGCGTGAAGCGGTCCACCAGGCCATCACGCGCCTCGGCTACAGCCCCAACCAGGCGGCGCGCACACTCGCCGGCAGCCGCGCGAACTGCATCGCGCTGGTCGTGTCGGAGCAGGGCAGCCGGGTGCTCGCGGACCCGTTCTTCGCGGGCGTCCTGCGCGGTGTGCACGCCGAACTGGCGGGGAAGAGGGTCCAGCTCGTCCTCATGATGAGCAAGGAGGGCGACGAGCAGGACCTGGTGAACTACCTGTGCGGCGGGCACGTGGACGGGGTGCTGGTGATCAGCCTCCACGGCCAGGACCCGCTGCCCAGGACGCTGGCCGACGCGGGCCTGCCGACCGTCGTGGGCGGCAGGCCGCTGGGCGCCGGCGGTGTGCCGTATGTCGACTCGGACAACTTCAACGGGGCCATGGAGGCGGCGCGGTACCTGTCGTCGCTGGGGCGCCGTCGGGTGGCGACCATCGCTGGTCCTCGGGACATGGCCGTGGGTATGGACCGGCTGTCCGGGTGGAAGCGCGGGATGTCGCAGGCCCGGTTGCCGGTTGATCTGGTGGCGTACGGGGACTTCACCCCGGAGAGCGGCGCGGCGGCGATGGAGGAGCTGCTCGGGCGCGAGCCGGAGCTGGATGCTGTGTTCGTGGCGGCGGACATCATGGCGTTGGGTGCCCTTCAGACGCTGCACGCCCATGGGAAGCGGGTGCCGGAGGACGTGGCGGTGGTCGGGTTCGACGACCTGATGATCGCCTCGACGGTGGTGCCGCCGTTGACCACGATTCGGCAGGATGTCGAGCAGTTGGGGCGGACCATGACGTGGCGGTTGATGGCGGAGTTGGCGGGGGAGGAGAACCTGCCGCCGTTCTTGCTGCTGCCGACGTCGATGGTGAAGCGAACCAGCGCCTGACCCCCGCTCGCTTTCGCCGCGCAGCGGCTGCTTTTGGCTTTTGTAGGGCTCCCGACCCAGGGGAACCGACGCTCTTCCCTCCCCATCGGTGGTCTCCAGGCCGCTTTTGATCTTGAGAGCGCGTCAGCGCGTTCAAGAGCGCGAAGCGCGTCCGAGCTTGCGAGCGCGTCAGCGCGTTCAAGAGCGCGAAGCGCGTCCGAGCTTGCGAGCGCGGAGCGCGTCCCGAGAGCCGCGCGAAGCGCGGATTCGAGCGCGTAAGCGCAATTCTAAAGATTAAAAGAGCCTCGCCGGCGGGCAGGCCGCCAAGGATGACACAACTGCAACTGCGGGGGCTTCTTGCTTGTGCCATCCCCGCATGGCCTGGCGGAGCCAACCACGTTTTTGGCCGGGTTCCGCAAAAACTTTTGCTCGTGCCTCACAAAACTTTTTGACTCCACCCGACCAAAAACGTGGTAGCCCTTCGGGCAGGCCATACGGGGATGACAAAAGCAAGAAGCCCAAGTTGAGTTGTGCCCTCCTCGGCGGCCCTGCCCTTGGCGCTGCGCGCCGAAGAAGAACTGGGTGGCGCGGCTGCGCTTCGGAGTGTTGACGGGGTGGGCGTCTGGCGTTAACGTTCGAGTCGTGTGGTTCTGGGAGCGCTCCCAGAACGCCGGCTCGCGCACCGACCCGTGTGGACCTGACCGCCATCAGTGGTCCGCCTTCCCTGCGCAAAGGAGCGCTGACCGATGGCACCCCGACTCGTGGTGAAGCGGCTGGTGGCCGTGGCGACCGCGGTGTGCGCGGCGGTGGGGCTGGTGCTGGTGTCGACCCAGACCAAGCCCGCTGCCGGTGCTGCTGCCGCTGCCGAGCAGCAGTACGACTGGAAGAACGTCGATATCGCGGGCGGTGGGTTCGTGCCCGGGATCGTGTTCTCGCCGGCCGAGAAGGACCTGATCTACGCCCGCACGGACATCGGTGGGGCGTACCGGTGGGACAAGACCTCCTCGCGGTGGGTTCCCCTGTTGGACTGGGTCGGCTGGGACCGGTGGGGCTGGAACGGGGTCGCGTCCATCGCGCCCGATCCGCGTGACGCGTCCAAGGTGTACGCGGCGGTGGGCATGTACACCAACAGTTGGGACCCGGGGAACGGGGCCATCCTGCGGTCCGGTGATCGAGGGGCTAGCTGGCAGGTCGCGGAGTTGCCGTTCAAGGTGGGCGGGAACATGCCGGGGCGTGGGATGGGGGAGCGGCTTGCGGTCGATCCCAATGACGGGAAGGTGCTGTACTTCGGCGCGCCCAGTGGGAAGGGGTTGTGGCGTAGTGCGGACGGCGGTGTGAGTTGGGGGCAAGTGTCGTCGTTCCCGAATCCGGGCAATTATGTTGCCGATCCGAACGATTCGAACGGGTATCTCAACGACGTCCAGGGTGTCGTGTGGGTGACGTTCGATCCGCGGTCGTCGACGGGTGGAGCTAGTCGGACTGTCTACGTGGGCGTGGCGGACAAGGAGAACACCGTCTACCGGAGTGTGGACGGTGGAGTTTCGTGGAGTCGGGTTCCGGGGCAGCCGACCGGGTTCATCGCGCACAAGGGAGTGCTTGCGGGGTCGAACCTCTTCATTGCCACTAGTGACACCGGCGGGCCGTATGACGGTGGCAAGGGTGATGTGTGGAAGTTCGACACCGTGGGTGGTGGTTGGACGCGGATCAGCCCTGTGCCGTCGGACAGTTCGGACGCGTACTTCGGGTACTCCGGGCTCACGGTGGATCGGCAGAACCCGAATGTCTTGATGGTCTCCACGCAGATCTCGTGGTGGCCGGACGTGATCCTGTTCCGCTCGGTCGACGGCGGCGCCACGTGGACCCGGGCCTGGGACTTCACCTCGTACCCGAACCGGAGCTTCCGGTACAAGATGGACGTTTCCGCCGCGCCGTGGCTGACCTGGGGCGCCAACCCGCAGCCGCCGGAGGT
The DNA here is from genome assembly GCA_050954585.1 of Actinosynnema sp. CA-248983. Taxonomy (GTDB): domain Bacteria; phylum Actinomycetota; class Actinomycetes; order Mycobacteriales; family Pseudonocardiaceae; genus Actinosynnema. Next base: position 2,777,555 of record CP191863.1, read on the forward strand.
CACGCCCAAGCTGGGGTGGATGGTCGAGTCCATGGAGATCGACCCGTTCGACTCCAACCGGATGCTCTACGGCACCGGGGCGACCATCTACGGCACGTCGGACCTGACCAAGTGGGACGCCGGTGGGCAGATCACGATCAAGCCGGTGGTGGGCGGTCTGGAGGAGACCGCCGTCCTGGACCTGATCAGCCCGCCGACCGGAGCACCGCTGGTGAGCGGGTTGGGTGACATCGGTGGGTTCCGGCACGCGGACCTGACCAAGGTGCCGCCGATGATGTTCTCGCAGCCCAACTTCACCTCGACCACGTCGTTGGACTACGCCGAGTCCACGCCGGCGGTGATGGTGCGGTCGGGGAACGTGGACGGTGCGGCGCATGTGGCGTTCTCCACCGACGGTGGCGCCAACTGGTTCGCCGGGGCCGAGCCGGGTGGGGTGACCGGGGGCGGGACCGTCGCGGCGGCTTCGGACGGGTCGCGGTTCGTGTGGAGTCCGGGTGGGGCGGCGGTGCACCACGCGGTCGGGTTCGGGAACTCGTGGGTGCCGTCGTCGGGGGTGCCGGCTGGGGCCGTGGTGGAGTCTGACCGGGTGAACCCTCGGCGGTTCTACGCGTTGGCCGGCGGGCGGGTGTACTCCAGTGTGGACGGTGGGGTTTCGTTCACGGCCGGGGCTTCGGTGGCGGCGGCCAAGTTGCACGCGGTGCCGGGGAAGGAAGGCGAGTTGTGGCTGGCCGGGGAAGGTGGGTTGTTCCGGTCGGTCGACGGTGGGGCCACCGTGTCGAAGGTGAGCGGTGTTGCTTCGGCGGTCAACGTCGGGTTCGGCAAGGCGGCGGCTGGGCGTGACTATCCGGCGTTGTACGCGGTGTTGAGCTTGGGTGGTGCGACCGGGGTTTACCGGTCGGACGACGTTGGGGCGAACTGGGTTCGGATCAACGACGACCGGCACCAGTACGGGAACATGGGTGAGGCGATCACCGGTGATCCCCGGGTGTACGGGCGGGTTTATCTGGGGACGAACGGGCGGGGAATCCTGTACGCGGACCCGGTGGGTGCGGGGCCGACGACCTCGACCACGACGTCTACGACGACGACCACTACGACGACCACTACTACGACGACGACTAGTGGTGTGCCGGTCGGGTGTCACGTCGACTACAAGGTGTCCAGCCAGTGGGCTGGCGGGTTCACGGCCTCGGTGAAGATCACGAACCGAGGGGTGGGCGCGGTTCAGGGCTGGGCGTTGCGGTTCACCTTCCCCGACGGGCAGGTGATCACCAACGCCTGGAACGGCAAGGCGTCGCAGAGCGGCGCGGTTGCCACGGTGACCAACGAGGGTTGGAACGGGACCGTCGCGGCGGGTGGCTCGGTGGAGTTCGGATTCCAGGCGAGCTGGCAGGGCAGCAACGTCAACCCCACCGGCTTCACGCTGAACGGCGCATCCTGTTCGGTCTAGCGACTCGACGCGCGTAGCCCTCGTTTGGCCTGGCGGCGCAGCTGGAGGATTCTGGCTGCGCCGACCAGGGCCACCATCACCGCGCCGCCGATGGCGGCGAACAGCAGCGCCACGCCCAGCGGCAGGGTGGCCGCGATGCCCAGGAACTGGACGGTGGCGTCGGTCAGGTTCTGCAGGATGAACACCAGCAGGAAGACCAGCACGACGATCGAGGCCAGGACGGCGACCCACGTGCCGCTGATCCTGGTCGGCCTGATCTTCGTCGTCCCGGCCGGCTCGGGTTCGGGGGTGCGCCGGATGTCGGGGTCCAGGCGGCTCTCCGGGTGGCGGTCCACGGACGTCGGACCGACCGGGGGCGGCGCGCCCGGGATCGGGGAGGTGGGGATCGCGTCGGTGCGGTCCTCGTCACGGGGAGTGGTCACACCGGTGATTATCGGACCGGCCTGTGACGCCCGCCAGTCAGGCGTGTGGGTGAGGCCCGGCTAGGAGCAGGGCGGGTGGTAGGCGATCCCGTTGAAGTTGCGGCGCCATTCCTCCTGGGTGAGCGGCTGGCCGGACGTCTCGCACATGTTGGCGACGGCCAGGTCCAGGTTGAACTCCCACGACCGCGTGGTGCCGTCGGAGTTCGCGGTGGTCACCCAGTCCGGGGCGTCGCCGAAGGTCACGGCGTAGATGTTGTCGGTGTTGCCGCTGATCCGGCCGCGCTGGGTGGGGGACCGCTTCGAGGTCAGGTCCCACATCCGGACCGTGCTGTCCTTGCCGACGCTGGCCAGGGCGGCGCCGTCGCGGCGGAAGCCGAGGCTGGTGACGCGGTCCTGGTGGGCGTCGATCGTGGCGAGCTGGGCCGGGTCCCACGGGTTCGCGCGCAGGTCCCACAGGCGGACGACGCCCGCGCGGCCGGCCACCGCGAGGGTGCCCCCGTCCTGGGTGGCGGCCGCGGTGGTGACGTCCTGGCCGTCGTCCAGTTCGCCGATCTGGCGCGGCGCCGACGGGTCGGAGATGTCCCACAGGCGGACCGTGCTCTGGTTGTCGATCGTGATCAGCGTGTTGCCCTTGCCCGGGGAGAAGACGATGGTGTTGACGGCGCTCGCGTGCCTGGTGATGCTGCTGCGCAGCACCGGCTCGTAGGGGTTGGCCGCGTCCCAGACGCGGATCAGGGCGGGGCTCTCCACGGTCACCAGGGTCTGGCCGTCGGGGGAGAAGGCGGCCAGGACCTGGGGCTTGGGGAACGTGTGCGCGAGGACCGGGTTGCGGGCGTCGGTGATGTCCCAGATCCGGGCGCCCGGGGACTCGGCGGTGGTGGCGAAGGCCCGTTCGCCGCGCGCGACGGCCACGCTGGTGACGGTGTTGCGCGGGGTCAGGTAGCCGCCCAGGCGCTTGTAGACGTGGTCGTCGGCGGGGGAGGGCACGCGGGCGTTGGGCAGCGGGGTGCCGTCGGGGCCGGTGGTGCCGGTCGAGTAGACCGAGCGGCTGACCATGTCGCGGCTGGTCGCGGCGTGGAAGCTCAGGACCTGGTCGCGCAGGTCGTCGGTGCGGCTGAGCTGGTAGGCCGCGATGATCAGGTGGTTGGCCAGGCGGCGGTCGGTGGCGCGCTTGCTCTGCGCCTCGTTGGCGACCAGGCGGGCCACCGACAGGTTGCGCTCCTGGGCCGCCTGCTTCTGGGCGCGGATGGCCAGGACCACGGCGCTGCCCGCGAACAGCAGCAGGACCAGCAGCAGCGCGACCAGTTGGCGCAGCCTCCGGGTCTGCCGGTGGTCGCGCTTGCGCTCCTCGTCGCGGGCGTCCTGGCTGGCCTTGAGGAAGTCGCGCTCGGTGGTGCTGGTGCGGACGCCGTCGCGGGAGGTCCACTCCAGCGCGGTGTCCAGGCGGGAGCCGCGGTAGAGGGCGTCCGGGTCGCGGTCCAGGGCGTCCCAGGTGGCCGCCGCCTCGGTGAGCCGGCGCATGGTGCGCAGGCCGTCCCGGTCGGTGCTGAGCCAGTTGCGCAGGCGCGGCCACGAGCGGATGAGGGCCTCGTGGGAGATCTCCACGGTGTCGCGGTCGAGGGTCAGCAGGCGGGCGTGGGCCAGCCGGTCGAGGACGACGTCCACGTCCACGTCGCGGTCGAGTTCGGCCCTCGGCAGGCGGCGCTTGGTGTCCTCCGTGCCGTCGCCGAGGGCGGTCAGCCGCAGGAAGACCTGGCGGGCCAGGACGCGTTGCTGCCGCTCCAGGGAGGTGAAGGTGCGTTCGGCGGTCTGGGCGATGGCGTGCTGGATGCCGCCCGCCGCCTCGTAGCCGGCCAGGGTGAGGGTGGTGCCCCGGCGGCGGCGCCAGGTCTCCAGCAGGGCGTGGGAGAGCAGCGGGAGCACGCCGGCCTGGCCGGTGGCGTCCGCGATCAGGCGGGAGACCAGGGCGGTCTCCACCGTGCAGTTCGCCTTGACCGCCGGCTGCATGATGACCTGGCGCAGCTCCTCCGGACCCATCGGGCCCAGCAGGAGTTGGCCGTCGGTGATGGCCTTGACCAGGTCCGGGTAGGCGGCGCAGTGGCCGTAGAAGTCGGCGCGGACGCCGACGACCACCCGGCAGTCGGCGGTCAGCAGCGCGTCGATGAAGCGCTCGCGCTGGTCGGGGTCCGGGCAGAGGGTGAAGATCTCCTCGAACTGGTCGACGATCAGCAGGTCCTGGTCGCGGCCCAGGTCGTCGGCGGTGAAGTTGCGCTGCGACGGGGTGGTGACGGTGGTCCGGTCGGTGCGGCGGGGCACCAGCCCGGCGCGCAGCAGCGACGACTTGCCCGCGCCCGAAGCGCCGAAGACGGCCACGAAGCGCCGGGCGGCGATCCGGCTCTCCAGGTCTTCCAGGACGTGGTCGCGGCCGAAGAACCACTCGGCGTCCTCGGTGCCGTAGGCGGCCAGGCCCGCGTAGGGCGGGTGGCCCTCGTCGGCGGCCGGCTGGGGCGTGGGCAGGACCTCGGCGGCCACCCGGTGCCAGCGGTCCTCCCACTCGGCCACGTCGCCCTCGCAGGCCCGGACGTAGGCGAGGGTCACCGCGAGGGTGGGCAGCTTCCGGCCGCCGGCCGCGTCGGACAGCGTGGTGGCCGAGTAGTGGGCGCGGGCGCCCAGCTGGCGGTAGCTGTACCCGCCCGCCTTGTCCCGCAGCGACCTCAGGTCCGCCGCGAACTTGAGCAGCGGGCTGTCACCCACGTCCAACGGGCGTTCTCCACGCGGCACCGGTTCACCCCCTGACCAAGGTCCCCGAGTTCCGGGGTGGAGTCCAGGCTTTCAGATCCACGCTCTGGACGGGTCCGCTTCCGGCGCGCGCATCCGGGTGAACCGGTCCAGGCCACGTTCGGAGTGTGCCGGTTCGCGAGACCCGCTCAGCTCTGCGCCGCCGTGATGTACGGGTCCGGGTCGGCCAGGATCGCCCGGACGGCGGTGCTCGCCGCGCCGCGCACGGCCGCTTCAGGCCCCAGGGTGGAGGTCAGCACGGTGGTGGGCGACCAGCGCGCGCCCAGGACGCGGGAGCGGAGGGTGGCTTGCAGCGGTTCGGTGAGCCAGGGGGCCAGGCGGGCGTAGGTGCCGCCGAGCACCACCGTGGGCAGGTCCAGCAGGTTCACCGCGCCGGACAGGGCGACGGCCAGCCACTTCGCCGCGTCGGACACGGCGGTGCCGGCGGAGGGGTCGCCCGAGCGCAGGGCCTGGACGAGGTCTTCGAACGTGGGGCAGCCGGCGGCCTTAAGGATCTCGTCCTGGCCGGCCAGGCGTTCCAGGCAGCCCCGGGAGCCGCACGGGCACGGCGGGCCGTTGGGGTCGACCTGGAGGTGGCCGATCTCGCCGCCGAAGCCCCGCACCCCGTCGAACAGGGCGCCCGCCACGACGATGCCCGCGCCGATGCCGATCTCGCCGGAGACGTGCACGAAGTCCTGGTCGCCCTGGCCGTGCCACAGCTCGGCGAGGGCGGCCAGGTTCGCCTCGTTGCCGACCTGGACGGGCACGTCGAGGGCGACCCGGGAGCGCAGTTCGCCGCGCACGTCGACCTCCTCCCAGCCCAGGTTCGGGGCCACCCGCAGGATGCCGGTCGCGGTCTCCACCAGGCCGGGCACGGCCACGACCACCCCGCCGATGGGCACGTTGCGCCGGAGCACGTTCTTGATCGCGGTGGCGGCCTTGGTCAGCACCCGGGCCGGGGAGGACGTGCGGTTGTCGCTCGCGCGCAGCGCCCGGTGCCGGACCCGGCCGGTCAGGTCGACCAGGCAGGTCGCCACGTAGTCGACGCCGATCTCCACGCCCAGGCCGTGCGGGCCGTCCGGGGAGGGGTGCAGGGCGGTGCCCCGGCGGCCCGGACCCGGCCGGGCCTGCGCCTCGCCCTCGACCACCAGACCGGCCGCGATCATGCGGTCCACCAGGCTCGACACGGTCGCCTTGGTCAGCCCCGTCCGGGTGGCCACGGCCGCGCGGGACGAGCCCGGGTGGCTGGTGATGGCGTCGAGCACCAGGGCGGAGTTGTGCCGTCGCACGGTGTGCTGGCTCGCGGGTTGCGGTCGGGACACCACTGGAGGATAGCGGCTGCGTGCGATAAGTTTAGGCATCAAACTTATTGGAGGTGTCCTCGTGGACAAGTTCAGCTTCGGCCTGTGGACCGTCGGGTGGCAGGGCCGGGACCCGTTCGGTCTCGCGAGCCGCCCCCCGCTGGACCCGGCCGTGACCGTGCGAAAGCTGGCGGAGTTGGGGGCGTGGGGCGTCACGTTCCACGACGACGACCTGGTCCCGTTCGGCGCGGACGCCGTGGTGCGCGACAAGCGCATCGCCGACTTCCGCGCGGCCCTGGACGAGACCGGCCTCGTCGTGCCGATGGTGACCACCGACCTGTTCACCCAGCCGGTCTTCAAGGACGGCGGGTTCACCAGCAACGACCGGACCGTGCGGCGGTTCGCGCTGCGCAAGGTGCTGCGCAACCTGGAGCTGGCGGCCGAACTGGGCGCGCAGACCATCGTACTGTGGGGCGGCCGGGAAGGCTCCGAGGTCGACGCCGGCAAGGACGTCAAGGCCGCCCTGGACCGCTACCGGGAGGCCCTGGACACCATCGCCGCGTACTCGGAGAGCCAGGGCTACGGCTTCCGCTTCGCCCTGGAGCCCAAGCCCAACGAGCCGCGCGGCGACATCCTGCTGCCCACCATCGGGCACGCGCTGGCGTTCATCTCGACGCTGGAGCACGAGCCGCTGTTCGGCGTGAACCCCGAGGTCGGGCACGAGCAGATGGCGGGCCTGAACTTCGTGCACGGCATCGGGCAGGCGCTGTGGCAGGGCAAGCTGTTCCACATCGACCTCAACGGCCAGAAGGGGCCGCGCTACGACCAGGACTTCGTGTTCGGGCACGGCGACCTGCTGTCCGCGTTCTTCCTGGTGGACCTGCTGGAGAACGGCGGCTACGAGGGTCCGCGCCACTTCGACTACAAGCCGTTGCGCACCGAGGACTTCGACGGCGTGTGGGCCAGCGCGGCGGCCAACATGCGCACCTACAAGCTGCTCAAGGAGCGGGTGGCCGCGTTCCGCGCGGACCCGGAGGTCCAGGAGGCGCTCCAGGCCAGCGGCGTCTTCGAGCAGTCCGAGTCCACTCTCGACGCCGGTGAGTCCATCGAGGACTTCATCAAGGCGGAGGAGGACATCACCGCGGCGACGGAGAGGGGTTACGGCTTCGTGCACCTCGGCCAGCTCGCGCTGGAGCACGTCTTGGGCGCGCGCGGATGACGCTCGTCGCGGGCGTCGACTCGTCCACCCAGTCCTGCAAGGTGGTCGTGCGCGACGCCGAGACCGGTGCGCTGGTGCGGGAGGGCCGTGCGGCCCACCCGGCCGGCACGGAGGTCGACCCGGCGGCGTGGTGGGACGCGGTGCAGGAGGCGTTCCGGGCGGCCGGCGGGATCGACGACGTGGCGGCGGTGTCGGTCGCGGCGCAGCAGCACGGCATGGTGTGCCTGGACGCCGCCGGCGAGGTCGTGCGGCCCGCGCTGCTGTGGAACGACACCCGGTCGGCGGGCGCGGCGGCGGACCTGGTCGGGGAGTTGGGCGGCCGGGAGAAGTGGGCGGCGGCGGTGGGCAACGTGCCCGTCGCCTCGCTCACCGTCACGAAGCTGCGGTGGTTGGCGCGCAACGAGCCTGCCAACGCGGCCCGGACGGCCGCGGTGTGCCTGCCGCACGACTGGCTGACCTGGCGGTTGGCCGGTGGTTCTGCGCTGGAGGCGTTGACCACGGACCGCAGTGACGTCAGCGGCACCGGGTACTGGTCACCGTCCACAGAGGACTACCGGCCGGAGTTGCTGGAGCTGGCGTTCGGCAAGGTGCCGGTGCTGCCTTCGGTGCTGGGTCCGGCGGAACTGGTCGCGGGCCGGTTCGGCGTGGGCGCGGGGGACAACGCGTCCGCCGCGCTGGGCGTGCAGGCCCGGCCCGGTGACGTGGTGGTGTCGGTCGGCACGTCCGGGACGGCGTTCGCACGAGCGGTGGCACCGGTGACCGATGGAACGGGCACGGTGAACGGGTTCGCCGACGCCGAAGGCGGGTTCCTGCCGTTGGTGTGCACGTTGAACGCGTCCCGCGTGCTCGACGCCACCGCTGCCCTGCTCGGGGTGGACCTGGACGAGCTGTCCCGGCTGGCGTCGAGCGCGCCCGCCGGGGCGGACGGGCTCGTGCTGGTGCCCTACCTGGAGGGCGAGCGGACGCCGAACAAGCCCGACTCGACCGGCGCGGTGCACGGGCTGCGCCTGGACACCGCCACCCCGGCGCACCTGGCGCGGGCCGCGGTGGAGGGGTTGCTGTGCAGCCTCGCCGACGCCATCGACGCGTTGCGCGCGTTGGGGACGCCGGTCGAACGGGTGCTGCTGATCGGCGGCGGGGCGCAGTCGGCGGCCGTCCGGTCGATCGCGCCCGCGGTGTTCGGCTGCCCGGTCCTCCTGCCCGCCACCAGCGAGTACGTGGCGGACGGGGCGGCGCGGCAGGCGGCGTGGGCGGTGAGCGGTGCGAACGAGCCGCCGGTGTGGTCGGAGCTGACCTCGGAGTTGTTCGAGGCGGACCCGACGCCGTGGGTGCGCGAGCAGTACGCGGCGGCGCGGGAGCTGACCGTGTCGCGGTGACGGTGGGTGGCCGGCGCTTCTCGGGGGGCGCCGGCCACGCCCGGTTCGGGGGTGCGCGGGTGGGTAACCCACCGTGCATGACCGACGAAGAAGACGTGATCGCACTGCTGGTCCGCCAGCACGGCGAGATCCGCGACCTGTTCGCCGAGGTCGAGACCGCGCACGGGGACGCGCGCAAGGAAGCGTTCCGCCGCCTGGTCCGGCTGCTCGCGGTGCACGAGACGGCCGAGGAGGAGATCGTGCACCCGGCCGCCCGGCACGGCGAGGGCGGGGACGCCATCGTGGACGCGCGGGTCGCGGAGGAGCGGCGGGCCAAGGAACTGCTGTCCACCCTCGACGAGATCGGCCCGGACGCCGAGGGCTTCGACACCCTGCTGTTCGAGCTGCGCGACGACGTCCTGGCGCACGCCCGGCACGAGGAGCAGGAGGAGTTCCCCCGGCTGCGCGCCGAGTACGACGGGGACCGGCTGCGGGCGCTGGCCAAGGCCGTGCAGGCCGCGGAGACCATCGCGCCGACCCGGCCGCACCCCGACATCGAATCGCCCGCCGCGAACATGCTGCTCGGCCCGCCCGTGGCGCTGATGGACCGGGCCCGGGACCTCATCCGCGCGGCCCTCGGGAGGAAGTGATGCGGGCCGTCGTGCTGCACTGCACCTTGAAGAAGTCGCCCGAGCGGTCGAACACCGAACTGCTGTCCGCGGTGGTGGAGAACGACCTCCGCGAGCGCGGCGTGGACGTTCACCCGATCCGGGTGGTCGACCGGAACGTGCCACCCGGGGTCGTCACCGACCTGGGTGATGGAGATGACTGGCCCGCGATCCACGAGGAGCTGCTGCGGTCGGAAATCCTCGTCGTGGCCACCCCGACGTGGCTGGGGCGGCCGTCGTCGGTGGCGCAGCGGGTGCTGGAGCGGATGGACGCCATGATCTCGGAGAAGGACGACGAGGGCCGGCCGGTGGCGTACAACCGGGTGGCGGGTGTCGTGGTGACCGGGAACGAGGACGGGGCGCACCACGTGATCAGCGAGGTGTCCGGGGCGTTGCTGGACATCGGCTACACGGTGCCGGGCCAGGCGTGGACGTACTGGAACATGGGCCCTGGGCCGGGTCCGGACTTCAGCCAGACCGACCACGGCCACGAGTGGTCCGTGTCCACGGGCAAGGCGATGGCGCAGAACCTCTACGCGGCGGCCGAGGCGCTGGCCAAGAACCCGATCCCGGCGCCGCCGGGCTAGGTGTGGGCCGTCGGACAGGCCGCTGACCAGCGCGATCCCGGTCCACAGGCCGAACACGTAGGCCCTGCTGCGGTGGGCGCGGCGCGTCCCTGCCGCGCTGGCGAGGCCCTCTGGCACGTTGCCCCGCCGCTTCGAACACCCGTGGCCTCCCCATGGGTTGCACCCGGCTGCCGCGTGGGTAACCGGTCCGGCATGAGGATCGTCGTCACAGGCGCCACCGGCAACGTGGGCACCGCCCTCCTGCGCCGGCTCGCCGAAGAGCCGCACACGACCGTGCACGGCATCTCCCGCCGCCCGCCTGAGCCGGAGCCGCCGTACGACATCGACTGGACCCCGGTGGACTTGTCCAAGCCGGGGGCCGAGGAGCCCCTGACGGATGTGCTGCGCGGTGCGGACGCGGTGGTGCACCTGGCGTGGCGCATCCAGCCCAGCCACGACGAGCCCGAGCTGTTCCGGACCAACGTGGCCGGCAGCGACCGGGTGTTCCGGGCGGTCCTCCGGGCCGGTGTGCCGCACCTGGTGCACATGTCGTCGGTCGGGGCGTACTCGCCGGCGGTGAAAGGCGGGTTGAAGGACGAGAGCTGGCCGACGGATGGCGTGTCGACGTCCTACTACAGCCGGCACAAGTCGGCGGTGGAGCACCAACTGGACCGGATCGAACGCGAGCACCCGGGGTTGACGGTGACGCGGGTGCGGCCCGCGTTGATCCTCCAGTCCGAATCGGCGGCGGAGGTGAAGCGGTACTTCCTCGGGCCGCTGGTGCCGAACGTGCTCTTCAAAGCGAAAGTGCCGGTCCTGCCGTTGCCGAAGTCGATGGTGCTCCAGTTCGTGCACAGCGACGACGTGGCGGACGCGTTGGTGCTGGTGTTGCGGAAGAGGCTGGCGGGGGCGGTGAACCTGGCGTCCGAGCCGGTGGTGACGCCGCAGGTGCTGGCCGAGGTCATGCACAGCAGGCACGTGCCGATCCCGCCGAGGGTGTTGCGCACGGCGGCCCGTTTGAGCTGGTTGGCGCGGTTGCAGCCGACGTCTCACGGGTGGGTGGACCTGGCCCTGACCGCGCCGTTGTTGGATGTGCGGCGGGCGCGGGAGGAGCTGGGGTGGACGCCCAGGTACAACGCGAGGGATGTGCTCGCGGAGGTGTTGGGCGGGTTGGGCAGGGGAGAGGGCGTGCCGGCCAGCCCGCCGCTCAAGCCGTCTTAGACGCTTAGGCCGTCCTGGAAGAGGCCGTCCTGGGAAAGCCCGGCTTAGAAAAGGTTGGCCCAACCCATGATTTGGGCGACGATGAAGCCGACCGCGATGATCGTGATGGCCAGCACCACCACCAGGGCGGCGATGTTGCGGGCCCGCGAGGGCTGGGGTTCGTGGTGGGAGAGGCCCGAGGTCTGGCCGGACTCCGGAGGGGTGTCACCCGGTGCCACGCCGCCGCCCGGTTCGAGGCCGGGGGTGCGGGCCGGATCTGGGTCTGGAGGGGTCGCTGTCATGCGGTTCGGGTACCCGGGCGGAGTCGTGTGAAGCCTGGTCGCTCGGGGTAGTCAGGACCATGAGCGGCGTTCAAGACCAGTTGTTGCGCACCTTGACCAAGGTGGCCAAGGTGTTGCGTGAGCAGCAGATCCCGTTCGCGTTGTCGGGTGGTTGCGCGGTGTACGCGCGGGGCGGCCCGGCTACCGAGCATGACGTCGACATCCTCGTCCGTGAAGAGGACGCCAAGCCTGCCGTGAGCGCGTTGGTCGCGGCCGGGATGAGAGCGGCGGACGCGCCGGAGGACTGGCTGCTGAAGGTCTACGACGGCGACTCGCTGGTGGACCTGCTGTTCCGCCCGAACGAGTGGCCGGTGACCGACGAGACGCTGGCGCGGGCCGAGGAGCTGGCCGTCGGGTCGGTGACGCTGCCGGTGATGCCCGCGACCGAAGTGATGATCAGCAAGCTGCTCGTGCTCGACGGCCACCGCTGCGACTTCAGCGAACTGCTGCCGTTCGCGCGGGCGCTGCGCGAGCAGATCGACTGGCGGCGCGTGCGTGAGGCGACCGCCCATTCCCCGTACGCGGAGGCGTTCCTCGTGCTGATCGAGCGCCTCGGGATCACAGGAGCACCCGATGACCGCTGAGCAGTACCTCGCCGCCCGGCTGCGCCGGGCGCTGGCCGAAGACCCGCGGACCACCGAACTCGGGGTGCGGGTGACCGTGCGCGGTGACCACGTGCTGCTGTCCGGTGACGTGGCGTCCGCGGAGCGGCGTGCCGAGCTGGAAGCGGTGATCCACGACGTCGCGCCCGAGCTGACCGTGCTGGACGACGTGAAGGTCACGCCGGTCGGCGAACCGGAGGGCAGGGAGGAGTTGCGATGATCCGCGTCGCCGCCGTCGGGGACGTGCACCTCGGCGAGGACGCGCGCGGGCGGTTGCGGCCCGCGTTGGAGAAGGTCGGCGAGCACGCCGACGTGTTGTTGCTCGCGGGCGACCTGACCCGGCACGGGACCGTGTCGGAGGCCCGGGTCGTGGCCGACGAGTTCGGCGGCCTGCCGGTGCCGGTCGTGGCGGTGCTGGGCAACCACGACCACCACGACGACCGGCCCGACGAGGTCACGCGGGTGCTGCGGGACGCCGGGCTCACCGTGCTGGAAGGCGACTCGGTGACCATCACCGTGGACGGGCACACCCTCGGCGTGGCCGGGGTGAAGGGCTTCGGCGGCGGGTTCGCGGGCAAGTGCGGCAGCGCGTTCGGCGAGCGGGAGATGAAGGCGTTCATCCAGCACACGAGCGACATCGCCGAGTCGCTGGAGAGCGCGCTGCACTCGTTGGAGACCGACGTGAAGGTGGCGTTGACGCACTACGCGCCCGTGCCGGACACGTTGCGCGGCGAACCGCCGGAGATCTACCCGTTCCTCGGCTCCTACCTGCTGGGCGAGGCGATCGACAGCACCGGCACCCACCTCGCGGTGCACGGGCACGCCCACTTCGGCGTCGAGCAGGGCATGACCCCGGGCGGGGTGCGGGTGCGCAACGTGGCGCAGTCGATCATCCGCTCCGCCTTCGCCGTCTACTGCGTGGAACCGGCTGTGCTGGAAGAGGTGTCGCATGGGTGAGACCAGGACCACGGGGCCGTCCGTGGTGTGGGCGGGCCCCGTCGACGCGCCGGCGGTGGTCGTGCTCGACCCGTCGGGCGCCGCGCCGCACGGCGACCTGCCCGCGACGTGGCGTCCGCTGACCGACCACCTGCAGGTGATGTGGTGCCGACTGCCCGCGGCCGACCAGCCGTGGCAGGAGGTGGACGAGGTCCTGGCGGAGTTCCGCGACCGGGACGTGCCCGTGCACCTCGTGGCGGGCGCGGCGGCCGGCGCGCGGGTGGGCGACCTGGCCAACCGGCACCAGGGCGTGGTGAAGTCCGTGCAGACGTTCGCCGCGCCGCTGCCGCTGGGCCACCCGGACGTGGTGCTCGCGGTGGTGGGCCGGCTGCTGGCGCAGGACGTCCACCCGAAGGAGGAGGACGACGCCGGCCTGGACATCGCGCACGGCAGCGGGCCGTCGCTGCTCGGTGACGCGGCGACGGCGCTGTGGCAGTCGGTGAACCAGGTGTTCGAGCGCCTCAAGCGGGGGTGAGCGGACGCAAAGCCTCAAGCGGGGTTGAGCGGACGCGAAGCCTCAAGCGGGGTTGAGCGGACGCGAAGCCTCAAGCGGGGGTGAGCGGACGCGAAAGGGGCGACCTCCCGGCGGGAGGTCGCCCCTTGGGGCCTGTGGGTTCAAGCCCCGCTGCTGTGCTGTTCGATGGGCGGACGGGGGTGGGGGATGGGCGGGTGTGCCCAGCTCCGTCTCCGCGGCCCCCGCGCCGCCCGCGTGCTCATCGGATCGGGTCGCCCGGCAACCCGCCGTCGGGCAGGTCGTGGCGCGTCTCCCCGGCCTGCGGCGGCCGGCTCACGTCACCCCGCCACGCACCGGTCTCGGTGCCGCGGCGCTCGATGAACTCCTTGAACCGCTTCAGGTCGCCCGAGATGCGCGTCTGCACGACACCCACGGCCGCGCCGGCCTTCTCGGTGAGCGTCTGCGGGTCGTACTCCATCTGCAAGTGCACCCGCGTGTGCCGGTCGTCGAGCCGGTGGAAGGTCACCACACCGCCCTGCGGAGGGCCGTCCACGGTGTGCCAGGCCACTCGCTCGTCGGGGTGCTGCTCGGTGATCTCGGCGTCGAACTCCCGTTGCACACCACCGATCTTGGTCACCCAGTGGGTGCGGGTGGCGGTCACCTGGTCGATCCGCTCGACACCTTCCATGAACTCCGGGAACGACTCGAACTGGGTCCACTGGTTGTACGCGGTCTGCACCGGTACCTCGACGTCCACGGACTTCTCGATCGTCGTCACAGGAAACAACCTCTCCTCTGGTCGACTGCCCTCCTGGGCTACCCGGACCGGCCGCGCCCCACACATGGGTGACACCGAGTAGCGCTTCCCCGAGAAGTGTTTGCGAGCCGGCTCACCGGCTAACTCTCCTCTGTGGACCAGTACCCCCAGGCCGTGCTGTTCGACCGCGACGGCACGCTTGTTCGAGATGTGCCGTACAACGGTGACCCGGCACGCGTTTCGCTCATGCCGGGAGCCGTGGAAACGGTGCGTGAGCTGCGCGCACGCGGTGTGCGCACGGGCGTGGTGAGCAACCAGTCCGGCATCGGGCGCGGGCTGCTCACGCACGAGCAGGTCGCCGCGGTCAACGCGCGGGTCGAGGAGTTGCTGGGCCGCTTCGGGACGTGGCAGATCTGCCCGCACGTCCCCGAGGAGGGGTGTGAGTGCCGCAAACCCAAACCCGGTCTGGTGATCGCCGCGTGCGCCGCGCTGGACGTCGATCCGTCACGGACGGTGGTCATCGGCGACATCGGGGCGGACGTGGACGCGGCGCGGGCGGCGGGCGCGCGGTCGGTGCTGGTCCCGACGGGCCGCACGCTGCGCGAGGAAGTCGATCGTGCTCCTTGCACGGCAACGGATCTGGTGTCGGCACTGGGGGTGATCCGATGAACGGTCCACAAAGGACATTGGTTGCCCGGTTGGACAACGACGGGGACGTGCTGCTGGCCGGCCCGGCGATCCGCGCGGCGGCGGCGACGAGCGAGGTCGTGTTGTTGTGCGGGCACCAGGGCGCGCAGGCGGCCGAGCTGCTGCCGGGGGTTCGTCGGATCATCCGCTGGGACTGTCCGTGGATCGCCACACCCGCGCCCGAGGTCCGCGCGGCAGACATAGAAAGTCTGGTGGCGTTGTTGAAGGGCGTGCGTGTGGACGTCGCGCTGATCCTCACTTCCTTCCACCAGAGCCCGTTGCCGCTGGCGTTGGTGCTGCGGCTGGCGGGTGTGCCGCGGATCGTGGCGCGGTCGGTGGACTACCCGGGGTCGCTGCTGGACGTGCGGCTGCGCGACGACCCGGACATCCCGGAGGCCAGCCGCGCGCTGGGGGTGGCGCGCGCGGCGGGGTTCGAGCTGCCGCCCGGTGACGACGGCCGGCTCGCGGTGCTGCCGCCGCCGGAGTCGCCGTTCCCGCCGCCGTACGTGGTGGTCCACCCCGGCGCGTCGGTGCCGTCGCGGGCCTGGTCGCCGGACCGGTGCCGGGCGGCGGTCGAGGCGCTGTGCGAGGCGGGTCACCGGGTGGTGGTGACCGGCGGTCCCGCCGAGACCGAGCTGACCGCGTACGTGGCCGGCGCGAACGGCCTGGACCTGGGCGGGCGCACGACGTTCGCCGAGCTGTCCGGGGTGCTCGCGGCGGCGGACGCGGTGGTGGTGGGCAACACCGGCCCGGCGCACCTGGCGGTCGCCGTCGGTACGCCGGTGGTGTCGTTGTTCTCGCCCGTCGTGCCCGCCGCCCGGTGGGCGCCGCACGGGCCGCATGTCCTGTTGGGCGACCAGGGCGCGCTGTGCGCCGGGACGCGGGCGCGCGAGTGCCCGGTGCCCGGCCACCCGTGCCTGGACCGGGTCACGCCCGGTCACGTGGTCGCCGCCGTGCAGCAACTGGTGGGGGTGCGGGCGTGAAGGTCCTGGTGTGGCACGTGCACGGGTCGTGGGCGAACGCGTTCGTCCGGGGCGGTCACGAGTACCTGGTCCCCGGTCCGCCGCACGGCAAGGGTCTGCTGGGGCGGGACTGGCCGTCCGCGCGCGAGGTCGATCTGTCCGAAGTGGACGCGGATGTCGCGGTCGTGCAGGAGGTCGAGCAGCTCGCGTTGGTGCCCGAGGGTGTTCCGGTGATCTACCTGGAGCACAACACGCCCGCGAGGCCCAATCTCAAGCACCCCATGGCCGACTGGCCGGGGCTTTTGGTGCACGTGACCCATTTCAACGACCTGATGTGGGACTGCGGCACCACCCGCACCACGGTCGTCGAGCACGGCGTGGTCGACCCCGGCCACCTCTACACCGGTGAGCTGCCGCGCTCCGCCGTTGTGGTGAACGACCCGGTTCGGCGGGGCCGCGTGGTGGGTACGGACCTGTTGACGCGGTTCGCGGCAGTGGCGCCGCTGGACGTGTTCGGCATGGGCACCGAGGGATTGGGCGCCGAGGGATTGGGCGCCGAGGGATTGGGCACAGCGGAACTCGGCGTCTGGGGACGCGGTGACCACCCGCTGGACGTGCTGCACCGCGAGGTGGCCCGCAGGCGGCTCTACCTGCACCCGGTGCGGTGGACGTCGCTGGGCCTGTCGCTGGTCGAGGCGATGCACCTGGGCATGCCCGTCGTCGCCCTCGCGTGCACCGAGGTGGTCCGCGCGGTGCCGCCCGAGGCGGGCGCGGTGTCCACCGACGTCGCCGAACTCGAACGTGCCGTGGCCGAGCTGGTGGCCGATCCGGCGCTGGCCCGGGAGAAGGGCAAGCAGGCCAGGGAGTTCGCCCTGGCCAGGTACGGGCTCGACGTGTTCTTGCGTCGTTGGGACCGGTTGTTGGCGGAGGTGAGTCGATGAAGATCGCGATGGTGTCCGAGCACGCCGGCCCGCTGGCGGCGTTGGGCGGGGTGGACGCGGGCGGCCAGAACGTGCACGTGGCGTCCCTGTCCGCCGCGCTGGTCGCCCAGGGGCACGAGGTGGCCGTGTACACCCGCCGCGACAGCCCCGACCCGGCCGAGGTCGTGCGCGCCGAGCAGGGCTACGACGTGGTCCACGTGCCCGCCGGGCCGCCCGAGCCGGTGCCCAAGGACGTACTCCTGCCGCACATGGGCGAGTTCGCCAAGTTCCTGCGGGCGCGGTGGGAGTTCGACGCGCCGGACGTGGTGCACGCGCACTTCTGGATGTCCGGGCTGGCGTCCGTGCTGGCCACCCGCGGCCTGGGCGTCCCGGTCGTGCAGACCTTCCACGCCCTGGGCACGGTCAAGCGCCGCCACCAGGGCAGCGCCGACACCAGCCCGGTGGAGCGGATCGCGACCGAGCGGCTGGTCGGGCGGGAGGTGACGCGGGTCGCGGCCACCTGCGGGGACGAGGTGTTCGAGCTGCTGCGCATGGGCGTGCCGCGGGCCCGGATCTCGGTGGTGCCCTGCGGGGTCGACCCGACGCTGTTCCGGCCGGAAGGGCCGCGCGACCGCAGGCTGCTGCGGCACCGGATCGTCACGGTCGGCCGGCTGGTGCCGCGCAAGGGCGTCGCGGACGTGATCACCGCGTTGCGGTCGGTGCCGGACACCGAACTGGTCGTGGCGGGCGGGTCGGCGGACGTGGCGGCGGACCCGGAGGCGCTGCGGCTGCTGGAGCACGCGCGGGAGATGGGCGTGCGGGACCGGGTGCGGTTCATCGGCCAGGTGTCGCGCGCGCAGATGCCGTCGCTGCTGCGGTCGGCGGACCTCGTGGTGTGCGTGCCGTGGTACGAGCCGTTCGGGATCGTGCCGCTGGAGGCGATGGCGTGCGGCGTGCCGGTCGTGGCGTCCGCGGTGGGCGGGCTGACCGACACCGTGGTCGACGACGTGACCGGGTGCCTGGTGCCGCCGCGCGACCCGGTGGCGCTGGCGCGGGCCGTGCGGTCGCTGCTGGCCGACCAGGGCCGCCGGGAGGCGTTCGGGCTGGCCGGGACGGACCGGGTGCACGCCCGCTACACGTGGGACCGGGTCGCCGCGGACACCGCGCGGGTCTACGAGCGGGCGGGTGCCGCGGTGCCGGCCGACGTCGCCGTGGGAGGTGGCGCGAAGTGAGCGTCGAGCGGCACTTGCGCGGGCTGGCGGAGACGTTGGCCGGGCTGGAGGCGCAGGCCTCGCGGGTGACCCGGTGGGGCTCGCTGCTGGCCCGGCGGCTGACCGCGGGCGGGCGGCTGCTCGCGGCGGGCAACGGCGGGTCGGCGGCCGAGGCGCAGCACCTGACCGCGGAGCTGGTGGGGCGGTTCCGGGACGACCGGCAGCCGTTCTCGGCGATCGCGCTGTGCGCGGAGTCCGCCAGCGTGACCGCGATCGGCA
The DNA here is from genome assembly GCA_050954585.1 of Actinosynnema sp. CA-248983. Classification (GTDB taxonomy): domain Bacteria; phylum Actinomycetota; class Actinomycetes; order Mycobacteriales; family Pseudonocardiaceae; genus Actinosynnema. Next base: position 2,795,723 of record CP191863.1, read on the forward strand.
ACGACTACGGCTACGAGCAGGTCTTCGCCCGCCAGGTGACCGCGCACGCGCGCCCCGGTGACGTGCTGGTGCTGCTGTCCACCAGCGGCAAGAGCCCGAACCTGCTGGAGGCCGCGCAGGCCGGTCGGCGCGCGGGTGCGGTGGTGTGGGCGCTGACCGGGCCCGTGCCCAACCCGTTGGCGGCGGTGGCCGACGAGGTCCTGGCGCTGCCCGGCACACCCGCGAACGTGCAGGAAGCCCAGTTGGTCGCGGTGCACGCGTTGTGCGAGGCGTTCGAGGCCGCGTTGCCGCTGTCGTCCCGGAGGGTGTCGTGAAGCTGGTCGTGGTCGGTGACTCGCTGCTGGACGTGGACGTGGAGGGCACGGCCGACCGGTTGTGCCCGGACGCGCCCGCGCCCGTGCTGGACGTGCGCGAGGAGCGCGTGCGGCCCGGTGGCGCGGGTCTGGCCGCGTCGCTGGCCAGACGCGACGGCGTGGACGTCACGCTGGTGACGGCGGTGGCCGACGACGCCGACGGGTGGCGGCTGCGGGACGCGCTGGCCGACGTGCCGACGGTGTTCGGGCCCTCGCCCGCCGCCACCTCGGTGAAGACCCGGCTGCGCTGCGCCGGGCACTCGATCGCGCGCATGGACCGGGGCGGCGGGCGCGGGCGGCCGACCGCCACCGACGAGATGCTGGACGCGGTGCGCGGCGCGGACCTGGTGCTGGTGTCGGACTACGGGCGCGGGCTGGCCTTCGACGGGCGGTTGCGGGAGGCGTTGGCGGGCAAGGCGGTGGTGTGGGACCCGCATCCTCGTGGCCCTGAGCCGACGCCGGGCGCGCGGCTGGTGACGCCCAACCACAGCGAGGCCGCGCGGTTCAGCGGGTCCGACGACCCCGAGGAGGCGGCGGAGGCGTTGCTCAGGCGGTGGGGCGCGAAGGCCGTTGTGGTGACGCTGGGTGCGGGCGGGGCGTTGCTGCACTCCGGTGGCACGCCGGTGGCCGTGCCCGCGCCGGCCGTGGCGGTGCTGGACCCGTGTGGGGCGGGGGACCGGTTTGCGGTCACGGCGGCGATCCGGTTGATGCGGGGCGACGCGACCGACGACGCCGTGGCGGCGGCTGTGGCGTCCGCGGCGGATTTTTTGGCGGCCGGTGGGGCATCGGGCTTCCGCACCGTGCGTAGGTCCACTGTGGACTCTACGCGTGCTCGGGGCGGGGTCGTGGTGGCCACCGGCGGGTGTTTCGACCTGTTGCACGCCGGCCATGTGCGGACCTTGGAGGCGGCGCGGGCGTTGGGCGACTGCCTTGTTGTGTGCCTGAATTCGGACGATTCCGTGCGGCGGCTGAAGGGACCGGACCGGCCGGTGACCAAGCAGCACGATCGCGCGGAGATCCTGCGCGCCCTGGAGTGCGTGGACGACGTGGTGATCTTCGACGAGGACACCCCGGAACGGGTGCTGGACCGGCTGCGGCCCGACATCTGGGTCAAGGGCGGCGACTACCGCGCTGAGTCCCTGCCCGAGGCCGCGCTGGTGCGGTCGTGGGGCGGGCGGACCGTGGTCGTGCCGTACCACCAGGGGCGGTCCACGACCCGGCTACTGGCGAGGAGGGGCTAGGACATGGTGGGGCAGGTGTTGGTGACCGGTGGCGCGTCCGGGTTGGGCGCGGCCGTCGTGCACGCGGTGCGGGAACTGGGCGGGCAGCCGTTGGTGCTGGACAAGGCGGCGCCCGCGTCGGACGAGGCGGCGGACTTCGAGTCGGTCGACCTGTCCGACACGCGGGCCGCCGAACGGGCGGTGCGCGACATCGCCGAGCGCAACGGCGGGCTGCGGGCCGTGGTCACGGCGGCGGGCACGGACGCGTGCGGCAAGCTGGTCGACGTGCCCGCGGCGGACTGGGAGCGGGTGGTGCTGGTGAACCTGCTGGGCACCGCCGCGGTGGTGCGGGCGGCGTTGCCGTACCTGGAGGGCGGCCGGGTGGTGACGGTGGCGTCCACGCTGGGCATCAAGGCCGTGAGCGACGCCACCGCTTACTGCGCCTCGAAGTTCGGCGTCGTCGGGTTCACCCGGGCGCTCGCGGCCGAGACCGCCGGCCGGACCGGGGTGACGCTGGTGATCCCCGGCGGCATGAAGACCCGGTTCTTCGACGGGCGCGCCGAGCAGTACCGGCCGCCGGACGACTCGAAGCTCAACCCGCCGGAGCACGTGGCCGACGCGGTCATGTTCGCGCTGCGCCAGCCGGCGGGCTGCGAGATCCGGGAACTCGTTGTGGCGCATGAGGAGGAAGGGTCATGGCCGTAGCCTCCCGGTTGGACACCGGCAAAGCGTTCGCGCGCGTCCTGCTGCCCACGCTGGCCAAGGGCGTGATCGTGCGGCGGCCGTCGAGCATGGCGCTGGCGGAGAAGGTGCAGGCCGACGCGATGGCCGTGCGCACCATGCAGGCGTTGCGGGACAAGTACGGGCCCGAGCCGCTGCGGCTGCGGGTGACCGGGCGCAGCGTCGCGCTGGTGCTCGACCCGGAGGACGTGGCCCGGCTGCTCGCCGAGACGCCCGAGCCGTTCCACCCGGCCACCGCGGAGAAGCGCTCGGCGCTCAACCACTTCCAGCCGCACGGGTCGCTGGCCTCGCGCGGGCCGGAGCGGGAGAAGCGCAGGCGGTTCAACGAGGTCGTGCTGCGGCCGGAGAAGCTCGACGTGGAGGCCCTGGTCCGGGACGAGGCGGACCTGCTGGTGCGGCACGTGATGAACACCGGCGAGCTGACCTGGGACGACTTCACCCGGGTGTGGTGGCGGGTGGCGCGCCGGATCGTGCTGGGCGCGGGCGCGCGGGACGACTCGGCGCTGACCGACGATCTGAAGACGTTGCGGGCCAACGCGAACTGGGCGTTCCTGCACCCGAAGCGGCAGGGAGTGCGGCGGCGGTTCGAGCGGCGGTTGCACGAGCACCTGGAGCGGGCCGAGCCGAACAGCCTGGCTTCGCTGGCCCCTGCCGACGAGGTGGCCGCGCAGGCGCCGCACTGGTTGTTCGCCTTCGACTCGGCTGGGATCGTGACGATGCGGGCGCTGGCGATCGGCGGGGCCGGCCCGGCCGGCATCCTGGAGTCGGCCCGGCTGTGGCCGACCACGCCGGTGATCCTGCGGGAGAGCACGATCGCGACCCGGTGGCACGGGACGTGGCTGCCGGAGCACACCACGTTCGTCGTGTTCGCGCCGTACTTCCACCGGTTCTACGGCGACACCTACCGGCCCGAGCTGTGGCCCACCGAGGAGCCCGCGCTGGTGCCGTTCAGCGCCGGTCCGGCGGTGTGCCCGGGGCGGGACCTGGTGCTGGTCAGCGCCGGGACCATGCTGGACGCGCTGCGTGCGCACCTGGAGTTCTCGACCCTGGAGCCGCCGTTCCCGGCGACCCTCAACCACTTCGCCCTGCGGCTGCGTGCCACCCGGAAGGAGGACGACGGTTTGGAGGTCGTGTGACCGTGGCAGACGGGCGTATGGACCACTCGAAAGCACCCGTGCTGGACGCCATCGCCGAGTACCACCGGCGCGGGCACGTCCCGTTCACCCCGCCGGGGCACGAACAGGGGCGCGGGGCCGACCCGCGCGGCGCTGCCCGACGAGGTGATCACCGAGGCCGTCGTGGACTACCTGCTCAGCGGCCACGAGGCCGGCATGTGCCTGCCTGATCCGACGGACGGGTCGTTGCCCACCATCAGGGTGGTTGACCAGCGCTGATGTCGGGTATTCGGTGCGGGTGAGCGAAGCCGAACTCTCCGATCAGCGCCGATTGGCCCGCAACCTCAACGAGTTGCTCCAGGAACTGCGCGTCGCCCAGGCCGGCGTGCAGATCCTGTTCGGTTTCTTGCTGTCCATCGCGTTCACCGAGCGTTATGCGACGGCTGACCTGTACGTGCGGTCGACGCACATGATCACCGTCCTGTTCGCGGCCGGGGCGGTGGCCCTGCTGACCGCTCCGGCGGCGTGGCACCGGATCTTGTTCCGGCGGGGGCGGCGCGAGGACATCATCGAGGTGGCGAACCGGTTCGCCGTCATCGGGCTGGTGTGCCTGGCGGTGGCGATGACGGGGACCATCCTGCTGCTCGCCGAGGTGATCGTGGGCGGGTGGGTGTCGATCGTGATGGGCGTGGTGGCGGCGGTCTTCTTCGGCACCCTGTGGTTCCTGCTGCCTTGGCGGGAGCGGGGCCAGGGCAACGCCGAGGCCGAGGCCGAGGCCGAGGCGGAGGACGAGGGCGACCTCGACTGAACGGCCGCCGGGTGGAGCCGCCCGGCCGCCGCGGTCAGCCGGACTCGTCGGTGGTGTGGTGCGGCGCGCCGACCGGCTTGGACTCGGACGAGCCGCGTTGCCGCAGGTAGACGCTGAAGATCGCCATGGACCCGATGGCCAGGAACTCCGACTGCCAGTTCTGCAGCGACCGGTTCCAGAAGTCGGGCGACAGCACGTACTCCCACCAGCCTAGCGGGTCCTCGAAGTCGATCAGCTGCTGGTTGTTGTACGCGCTGCGCCCCGCGATCGACTGGGCCAGCCACGAACCCAGGAACAGCAGCAGCATGATCATCCCGAGCGAGTTCGAGTACAGCCGCGTGCGCCACCCGCCGGCCTTCGCCCACGGCGGCGAGTTCGGCTTCGCGTGCTCGCCCAGGTACTGCTGCTCGTCGGACTCCGGACCCAGCCGCTCGGCGGGCTTGGACTCGTTGGACCCCCGCTGCATCAGCCACACCGTGGCGAAGATGAACAGGAAGAACTGCAAGTACTCGGACTGCCAGTTCTCCGCCACGTCCACCGCGAAGTCCGACGAGAACACGTACTGCCACAGGCCGACGGGGTCGCCGCCGTCGGTCAGCCTGCGCTGGTTGAGGTCCGCGTTGCCCGCGAACGCCTGTCCCACCAGGGACCCCAGGAACAGCAGCCCGAACGTCAGGGCCAACCCGTTGTCGCGCAGGAACCTCTTCACAGCCCCATCACCCCGATGACGATGAAGCAGGCCAGCCCGGCCAGCACCCCGAGCAGGTAGGCGTAGAACATCCCGCGCTGCGTCACGGCCCACCCACCTCGCACGAGTAGGGCCGTTCCGGCACCTGCTCGCAGCCCGCGCCGGAGACGCGCCAGCCGGAGGACAGCTCGCGCAGGAACAAGGTGTCCCCCAACGACGTGCGCACCCGGGCCGCGTCACCCCACACCGCGACGTCCTCGACCGTTCCGCCGAGTATGTCCACAATGGAGCAGTCTGCCGCGGCCCGTTCGGTGAGCAGGGCGCAAGCGCGTTCGCTGTTGCCGGAGGAAGCCGCGGCCAGGAACTCCTCGGCCGCACCGCGGACCCGGTCCGCACTGCCCGAACCGCACCCGCTCACCACGACGGCCGTGGCCAGCACGCCCAACCACCGCAACATGCCCGGACGATAGCCCCTCATGGCGTCAACAGCACTTTGACGGCGTTGTCCCGTTTCTGCTGGAAGATCTCGTACCCGTGCGGCGCCTGCTCCAGCGGCAGGTGGTGGGTCGCGAAGTCCTCGGTGCCCAGCGGGTCGCCGTCGGTCAGCAGCGGCAGGATCTCCGGCACCCAGCGCCACACGTTGGCCTGCCCCATGCGCAACTGGATCTGCTTGTCGAACAGGGTCAGCATCGGCATCGGGTCCGCCATGCCGCCGTACACGCCGACGACGGAGATCGTGCCGCCGCGCCGGACCAGGTCGATCGCCAGGCGCAGCGCGTGCAGCCGGTCGACACCCGCGGTCTTCATGAACCGGGCCGCGATGGCGTCCGGCAGCAGACCCACCGCCTGGTGGGCGAGCTTCGCGACGGGCGCGCCGTGCGCCTCCATGCCCACCGCGTCGATGACCGCGTCCGGGCCGCGCCCGTCGGTCAGGTCCTTGACGTGCTCGACGAGGTGGCTGTCCCGCACGTTCATCACCGTCACGCCCCGCTGCCGCGCCCGGGCCATGCGCTCGGGGACCAGGTCGATGCCGATGACGTTGGCCACGCCCTTCTGCTTGGCCACCCGGCACGCCATGTCACCGATCGGCCCGAGCCCGAGCACGACCAGGCTGCCGGCCTCCTTGACTCCCGCGTACTCGACCGCCTGCCACGCGGTCGGCAGCACGTCGGACAGGTACACGAACCGGTCGTCCGGCGGGCCCTCCGGCACCTTGATGGGCAGCGTGTTGCCGAACGGGACCCGCAGGTACTCGGCCTGCCCGCCGGGCACCTGGCCGTAGAGCTTGGTGTAGCCGAACAGCGCCGCGCCCGTGCCGTGCTCCCGCACCTGGGTGGTCTCGCACTGCGACTGGAGCCCTTGCCCGCACATGAAGCACGAGCCGCAGGAGATGTTGAACGGGACGACCACCCGGTCACCCGGTTTGACCTCGGTGACCTGCGCCCCCACCTCCTCGACCACGCCCATCGGCTCGTGCCCGAGGATGTCGCCTTCGTCGATGAACGGCCCCATCACCTCGTAAAGGTGCAGGTCAGAGCCGCAGATGCCGCTGGAGGTCACGCGCACGACGATGTCGGTCGGCTCTTTGAGGATGGGATCGGGGACGTCGTCGACGCGCACGTCCCGCTTGCCGTGCCAGGTGACGGCCTTCATGGTGGGTCTCTCCCTTCGCCCCTGCCTTGTCCTCTGCTGCGTTCCCGTCACGGTGTGTCGCAAACCCGGGCACGGGTACCCGCCGGACATGGGCACACCGAACACGGGCACACCACTCCCGCAGGACCGCAGGGGCGCGCCACTGCGCGCCATCGTGACCGGGTCGGACTCGGGCATCGGCGAGGCGATCGCCGTGGCCCTGGCCGGCGGCGGTGCCGACGTGGGCATCACGTGGCACACGGATGAGGAAGGTGCCACCAGCACCGCGGCGAAGGCCCGTGACCTGGGCGTTCGTGCTGCGGTACGGCGCTTGGACCTGTCCGACCTCCCGACCTCCGCGGCCGTGGTGGACGAACTGGCCGAGGAGCTGGGCGGCGTGGACGTGCTGGTGAACAACGCCGGCACCGGTTCCGCGACCAGGGCGATGGACATGGACTTCGACACCTGGCGGCACGTCCTGTCGGTGGACCTCGACGGCGCCTTCCTGTGCTCGTAGCGCGCGGCCAAGCACATGATCGAGGCCGGTCTGGGCGGGCGGATCATCAACATCACGTCCGTCCACGAACACGCTCCCCGGGTCGGCTCGGCCCCGTACTGCGCCGCGAAGGCCGGTCTGGGTGCTTTGACGAAGGTCCTGGCCCTGGAGCTGGCCGAACACGACATCACGGTGAACTCGGTCGCGCCCGGCGAGATCTCGACCCCGATGACCGGCCAGGAGGACGTCGACCCGCGGACCCAGCCACGGCCGGGGGTTCCGCTGGGGCGTCCGGGTCACGCGAAGGAGGTGGCGGCGGTGGTGGCCTTCCTGGCGACCCCGGCGGCGGCGTACGTGACCGGCGCGTCGTTCGTGGTGGACGGCGGCATGCTCCTCATGGGGCCCCAGGCTTCCGGCATGCTGACCGACACCAAGTGGCGCCAACCCTGACCACCCGCCACCCCGCAGGCCCTCTCTCCCCGGCCCCACCCCGGCAGACCACCCCACCGGGGCAGACCACCCCACCCCGGCAGACCACCCCACCCCGGCAGACCACCCCACCGGGGCAGACCACCCCACCGGCTCGGCTACCAGGCCGCCCAGCCGCCGCCCCGGCCGCCTCGCCCGGCCCCCGCTCCGGCCAAGCCCAGCCTGAGCCCCGGCCAAGCCCAGCCTGAGTCGCGGCCGAGCCCAGCCTGAGTCGCGGCCGAGCCCAGCCTGAGCCCGGCCAAGCCCAGCCTGAGCCCGGCCAAGCCCAGCCTGAGCCCGTCCGAGCTCAGCCTGAGCCCGTCCGAGCCGCATCCCAGCTCGAGCCGCGCGACCCGCTCCCAAGGGCGGCCGAGAGTCACAGGCCCGAGCCCGCCGGGCGCTCGACCTCCCCGCCCCCGCGCTCCTCCTCTACACGGGACGCGCGAGACCCGATTCGGTGCCGAATCCTGCATGTCACCCGATAGTGGGATCTTCAGCAACCCGCCCCGAGCCAGTCGATCTTACCCCGTCACCACCCCCGAACCCCCGGATCAGGAGCGAGCTTTCGCCGTCTTCCGGTTGTTCGCCTTCTTGATGGCCTCCACCAACTGCTGCTTCGTCATGCTCGACCGCCCCGGCACCTCCAGCCGCTTGGCCACGTCGTACAAGTGCTGCTTGCTCGCGTTGGCGTCCACCCCGCCCGCCGTCTTCCCCTGGCGCGGCGTGCTGCGCGCGGCCTGCTTGTCGGACGGGCCCTTCTCCGCCTTGGCCTCCCAGTGGTCGCCGACCTTCTCGAAGGAGTGCTTCAAAGCCGAGAACGCGGTCCGGTGGGCGCGTTCACCTTCCCCGTACGTCTCCACGGCCGAGTCGTGGGCCTTGATCCACGTCCGCTGCGCCTTCTTCGGCGAACGGGCGACCGTGCTGGGCAGTTCCTTGCGTCCGGGCATGGGGTCCTCCCTGGTGTTTCCCGGTGGTGGGTCGGGTACCCGGTCGCCATGACGGACATGCGTGACCTCGACATCCGCAGCCCTCGCGACGGCCGGTCGGTCGGCCACCTCCCCACCGCCACCGACGAGGAGATCGCGGGCGCCGTCCTCACCGCGCGGGAAGTGCAGCCGAAGTGGGCGGCCACGCCCGCGGCCGAGCGGGGGGCGGCGTTGCGGCAGGCTGCGGGGGTGTTGCGGACGCATGCGGACGAGTTGGCGAAAGTCCTCGAACAGGAGACCGGCAGGCCCGTGGCGTCGGCGCGGGAAGGGGTGTTGGCCGGGGTGTCCACGTTCGAGCAGTACGCCGAACTCGGGCCGGTCCACCGTGGACGGTCGCTGCTCGGCTCGTGGGACGCCACCGACTTCATGGTCCCCGAACCGCGCGGCGTGGTGGTCGCGCTGACCCCCTGGAACGACCCGGTCGCGGTCGCCTGCGGACTGCTCGGCGCGGCCCTGGTCACCGGCAACGCGGTGGTGCACAAGCCCAGCGAGCGCTGCCCCCACACCGGACTGCTGATGGGACGGCTGGTGGCCGAAGCCTTCCCGGACGGCGTCCTGCACACCCTCATCGGCAACGGCCAGGTCGGCGCGCGTCTGGCCGCCGACCGGCACGTGGACCTGGTCGCGCACGTCGGCGGCACGGCCACCGGCCGGTCGATCCTCGCCGCCACCGCCTCGACCGGCGCCAAAGCCCTGCTGGAGAACGGCGGCAACGACGCGCTCGTGGTGGACGCGGACGTCGACCCGGCGTGGGCGGCGGCGCAGGCGGCGCTCGGGGCGTTCACCAACGCGGGTCAGTTGTGCACGTCGGTCGAGCGGGTCTTCGTGCACCAGGCGATCGCCGAGGAGTTCCTGCACGCCCTCGAAGCCGAAGCGCGCAAGTGGGTGCCGCAGCCGCTGGTGGACGTCGAGCACCGCAAGCTGGTGCACGCCCACGTCGTCGAGGCGGTCGCGGACGGGGCCGAGGTCCTCATCGGCGGCGAGGTGCCGGACGGGCCGGGCGCGTTCTACCCGGCGACCGTCCTCACCCGCTGCACCCCGGACATGCGCGTGATGCGGCAGGAGACGTTCGGGCCGGTCGCCCCGGTGCGCGTGGTCCCGTCCTTCGAGGAAGGGCTGGCCGAAGCGGTCGTCGACGAGCACGGGCTGGCCGCGACCGTGCTGACCGGGTCGATGGCGCACGCGCAGCGGGCGTGGCGGACGTTGCCGGTCGGCACGGTCAAGGTCAACGCGGTGTTCGGCGGCGCGCCCGGCGGCGCGGCGCAGCCACGCCGGATGTCCGGCACCGGTTTCGGCTACGGGCCGGAACTGCTCGACGAGATGACCTCCATGAAGGTCGTCCACCTCGGCCAGTTCCAGCCCCGGCGGCGCACGGCCTCCGCCGGCATTTAGCCCGCAACGCCGTCTCGGAAACCGGGGTGCGCAGGCGAGGCGCGATGGTGTGTGATCGGCGGCATGGGGATCGTGGTGGGCACGCCGGCCGTGGACGAACTGGCCGAGGCCCTGGAGGCGCTGGGGGAGTGGCAGCGCGAAGGCGCGCCGATGCAGTTGCACCCCGGTGACGTGGGCTGGTTCTGGCGGTTCGGCCCGGAAGCGACGGCCGCCGCGGTCCGGACCTGGCGCCGGGACGGGCGCATCCTGGCCGTCGGCCTGCTCGACGGTCCGACGTTGCTGCGGATGACGACCGCGCCCGACGTCCGGCGGGCCGAAGACCTGGCCCGGCAGGTGGTCGAGGACGTGACCAAGCCGGAGCGCGGCGTGCTGCCCGACGGCCGGGTGAGCGTCGAAGCGCCCGTGGACGCGCTGCTCCAAGACCTGCTGCCGGACGTCGGCTGGATCACCGACGAGCCGTGGACACCGCTGCGCCGCGACCTCTCCGAGCCGGTGGACGACCCGGGCGTGCGGGTCGAGGTGGTCGGGCCGGGGCAGGCGCACGTGTTCGCCTCGGTGATCCGGGCGTCGTTCGACGGGTCGACGTTCACCGAGGAGCGCTGGCACGCCATGGCTGCCGGGAAGCGCTATCCCGACGCACGCTCCCTGGTCGCCTACGACGGGGGCGTCGCGGTGGCGGCGGTGACGGTGTGGTCGGCCGGACCGGGCCGACCCGGGCTGCTCGAACCCATGGGCGTGCACCGGGACCATCGCGGTCGCGGCTACGGGAAGGCGGTTTCCGTCGCTGCCGCGGCGGCACTTCAGCGGATGGGTTCGTCGAGCGCGCTGGTCTGCACCCCGGGTTCCAACGTCGGCGCCGTCGCCACCTACCGGTCAGCGGGGTTCGCACCACGCCCGGAGGTCCGGGACCTGACCCGGGACGCCTAACGACCGATCGCCACGAGCTGGAAACCGCTCTCCGTGACCTTGTCCACGGGCAGCAGGTTCCGGGTGTCCACGATGACCGGTCGGGACATGCCGGCGGCCAGGGCGGGCCAGTCCAGCTCGGCGAACTCCGGCCACTCGGTCAGCACCACCAGGGCGGCGGCGTCCCGGGCGGCGGACAGCGGGGAGTCGGTGACGCGCACCGGGCCCGCGTCGTGGTCCACGCACGGGTCGTAGCCGGTCAGCACCGCGCCCTCCTCGGCGAGCAGGTCGGCGACGGCCAGCGCGGGGGAGTCGCGCAGGTCGTCGGTGCCGGCCTTGAACGTCAGGCCCAGCAAGCCGATCCGTGCGCCGCGCAACGGACCGGCCGCCGCGCGGACCTTGTCCACCACGCGGTGCGCCTGGCGCTCGTTGGTGTCTATCGTCGCGCGCAGCAACGAGAAGTCGACGTGCTTCTCGTCCGAAGTGGACAGCAGGGCCTTGGTGTCCTTGGGGAAGCACGACCCGCCCCAGCCCGGACCCGGGCGCAGGAACGCCGACCCGATCCGCTCGTCCAGCCGCATGCCCTCGGTGACGTCCTCGATGTCCGCGCCGGCCTGCTCGCACAGCTCGGCCAGGCTGTTGACGTAGGACAGCTTCATGGCCAGGAAGCAGTTGCTGGCGTACTTGACCAGCTCGGCGCTGGCCCGGTCGGTCACCAGGGCGGGCGCGTTGGGGTAGAGGGCGACGACCCGCCGCGCCGGTTCCTCCTCGCCGCCCACGACGATCCGTTGCGGGCGCAGGAAGTCGTCCACCGCGTGGCCCTCGCGCAGGAACTCCGGGTTGGACACCACCGGGACGGGCTGGCCGGCGGCGATCCGGTCCGCCGTCCCGGGCGGCACGGTCGACTTCACCACCAGCACGCACCCGGTCAGCTCGGTCTCGGCGAGCACGGCGTCCACCGCGCTCAGGTCGGCCGCGCCGTCCTCGCCGGTGGGGGTGGGCACGCACAGGAACACGAAGTCCACTCCGGACAGCGCGGGACCGTTGCCCAGCACGAAGTCCAGCGATCCGTCGGCCACGCCGTCGGCGACCAGCTCCGCCAGGCGCGGCTCGTGCGCGGTCACCTCGGCCCGCCGCAGTGCGGCGACCTTGCCGGCGTCCACGTCCGCGCACACCACCTCGTGACCGAGGTGGGCGAAGCAGGCGGCGGTGGTCAGACCGACATAGCCCGCGCCGATGACACCGATCCGGGCCACGACACACCTCCCAACGCCGTCAGGACTTCCTCGACGGTGATCTCCAGCAGGCCGGGGTCGGGTTCGTCGGCGAAGGTGTCGCCGGTCCGGCCGCGCCACAGGACCTTGTGGGGCCCGGACCGCGGACCCCAGTGCTCGGGCGACACCGGGCCGAAGAGCAGGACCGACGGCGTGCCGTAGGCGGTGGCGACGTGCGCGACACCCGTGTCACCGCACACCACCGCCCGCGCGCCCGCCACGAGGTCCAGCAACTCGCCCAGCGAGCCGATCTGCACCCGCCCCGCACCGGCCGACGCCACGGCCCGCGCCAGCCCGGCCTCGGCGGGACTCCCGGTGACCACGGCATCCGCACCGATCGCCCGCACCACGGCCGCGAACCGCTCCACCGGCCACCGTCGCGCGCCGTGCGACGCACCCGGGTGTACCACCACCGGCCCACGCGAGGCCGGCGGTGCCTTGTCGTCCGCGCCCCGACGGGCAGGCGGGATGCCGGGACGCTGCCGGGGCGGGTCCAGGTGCAGGTTCTCCGGGTCGGCCGGGACGCCGTAGCGGGCCAGCAATCGGCACCAGCGGTCGATCTCGTGCTGGTCGTCGCGCCACGGCACGTGCGTCCCGTGCGTGATGAGCCGCTTGGGCCCGGTCACCCGCAGCAGGTCGACGCTACGCGGCCCACGGCCGTGCAGGTTGACCGCCAGGTCGGGCTCCGAGAAGTCGATCGGCTCCAGACCCTCGGTGGGCAGCAGCCGGTCCACCGCGTCGATCCGGTCCACCGCGTCGGCCAGCCAGCCCGGCGCGGCGAGCGTGATCTCCGCCTCCGGGAACGCCCGCCGCAGCCCGCGCAACGCGGGAACGGCGGTCAGCAGATCGCCCAACCCCAACGCGCGCAACACCAACACCCTCATGGGCGCACCGCCCGGTGCCGCAACTCGCCGCGCAACCGGTGGACGCACGCGGCAGGGGGGATGGCGACGCTGGTCACCAGCATGCGCACGACCTCGTCCCGCGTCTTCGGCCCGGGAGCGATGCGTTCCAAGGCGAACTTCGCCGTCAGCGCCGCCCACACCGCACCCGTCAGCAACGCGAGGCGCGACCGCAAGAGTCCAAGTAGGACAGTCGAAGTGAACGCCGCCGTGGTCACCACGTGTCGCCGCAACCGGCCGGGATGCCCGCCGATCCGGGACCGCCAGCCCTCGCCCAGCAACCGGCGCATCAACGCGTCGTCGGCGTTGCCCCGCTGCTGCCGGAGGCTGGCGAAGAAGTCCGACTCCCGCACCGGGTGCGTGGTCCGCCGCGACCCGCGCTCGATCCGGTACCCGTGCTGCTGGACCCGCAGCGCCAACTCCGCGTCCTCCCGGTAGGCACGGGGGAACCGCTCGTCGAACCCGCCCGCGTGCACGAGCGCCGCCCGTCGGTAGGCCATGTCCGCCGTGATCCACTTCGCGTCGGCCAGGCCGGCGGTGCCGCGTTCCCAGTCCGTCGGCAGCCGGTCTTCCGGCAGTGGCACGGTGATGCGGGCTTGCGAAGCGCCCACGTCCAAGTCCGCCGCCTCCAGGTCGTCGGCCAGTTGCTTCTTCCAGTCGTGCGGCGGGACGACGTCGTCGTCCAGGAACGCGATCCACTCGCAGCAGGCCGCCCGCCACCCCGCGTTGCGGGCCGCCGCCGGGCCGCGCCCGCCGGTGTGCAGCACGCGCGCGCCGTGCGTGGGCGGCAGGGGACCGGGATCGCGCCGGTCGTCGACCACGATCACCTCGCGCGGCGGTGGCCCCGAGCCGTGCTCCAACGCGTCCAGCACCACGCTCAGGCTCGCCCGGCCCACGGTCGGGATCACCACGGCGTAATCGGGACTCATCGCCGCACCACGAACTTCCCGATCGCCAGCAGGTCCACCGGCGCGGAGCCGAAGCACTCCAGCGCGTCGCGCGGGTCGTCCACCATCGGCCGCCCGGCGGTGTTCAGGCTGGTGTTCACGACCACCGGCACGTCCGTGCGCGCGGCGAAACCCTCCAGGACCCTGGCCATCAACGGCTCGGTGGCCGGGTCCACGGTCTGCACCCGCGCGGTGCCGTCCACGTGCACGACAGCCGGGATGCGATCCCTCCACTCAGGACGGACATCGTGCACGAAAAGCATGTAGGGACTGGGCAACGGGCCACGCGCGAACAGCTCGGCCGCGCGGTCCGCGAGCACCATCGGGGCGATCGGCCGGAACTGCTCGCGGCCCTTCACGTCGTTCATCCGCTCCAGGTTCTCGGCGTAGCAGGGGTTCGCGAGCAGCGAGCGGCGGCCCAGCGCGCGCGGACCGTACTCGCTGCGACCCTGGAACCACGCCACGACCCGGTTCTCCGCCAACGCCTGCGCGACCTCCTCGGCCACGTCCGCGGGCTCCTCGAAGGAGATCTTGGCCCGGACCAGGAACCGCTCGATCTCGTCGTCGGCCCAGCCACGCCCGAGGTCCGCGCCCGGCATGGCGGCGGCGGGCTCACCGGCCTCCGCCACCACGTGCAGCGCCGCGCCCAGCGCGGTACCCGCGTCACCGGCCGCCGGCTGCACCCACACCTCGTCGAACGGCCCTTCGGCGAAGATCCGCGTGTTGGCCACGCAGTTCAGCGCCACGCCGCCGGCCATCGTCAGCCGCCGCTGCCCGGTGCGCTCGTGCAACCACCGCACCAGGTCCAGCAGCACCTCCTCCAGCCGCACCTGCACGCTGGCGGCGAGTTCGGCGTGTTCGCGGGTCATCTCGTCGTCCGCGCCGCGCCGCTTGGCCAGGGTGGCCCAGTCCACCGGGGTGACGTGGAAACCGCCGTCGTCGGTGGCCTTGATGTGCTCGCGCATCAGGTCCAGGTGCACGGGTTCGGCGTAGGAGGCCAGCGCCATCACCTTGTACTCGTCGCTGGAGCGCAGGAAGCCCAGGTGCTCGGTCAGGTCCTCGTAGAGCAGGCCCAGCGAGTGCGGCAGCTTCTGCGCGGCCAGCGTCTCCAGCCGGTGCCCCCGGTAGCTGCCCGCCAGGTGCGACCCGCACTCACCGCGCCCGTCCGACACCAGGACCGCGCAGTCGCCGTCGAACGGCGCCGCCAGCCCGGTCGAACCGGCGTGCGCCGCGTGGTGCGGCACGAACCGCACGATGCCCGGGTCCAGGCCGGGCAGCGCGGTGGCCAGGAACTGGGGCGCGCGGCGGGCGTACTCCGTGCGCAGGTCCTCCCACGGCACGTCGTTCGGCTCGACCAGCGCCGGGTCGTACGAGTACGCGACCGCGTCCAGGTCGCCCGGTGACAGGCCCGCGTGCGCCAGGCACCAGCGGGCCGCCTGCTCCGGCAGCTCCCACGCCGAGAACGGCACCGGCCGCTTGCCGTGTTTGCGCCGGGAGAACCTCTCCTCCTCGGCGGCGGCCACGATCCGCCCGTCCACGACGAGCGCCGCGGCGGGGTCGTGGAAGATCGCGTTGATCCCGAGCACGCGCACGGTCGTCCCCTTTCCTCCGGTTGGCTGGCGACTACCCGACGAGATGTCGGTCAAACGAACGGCGGAGTCCTTCGGCGAGGTCGATGCGAGGTGCCCAGCCCAGGACCTCGCGAGCCAGCGTGATGTCCGGGCGGCGGCGGCGCGGGTCGTCCTCCATGGGCGCGACGTGCCGGATCTCGGAGTCGCTGCCGCAGACCTCGATCACCCGGCGGGCGACTTCGAGGACGGTGACCTCCTCGGGGTTGCCCAGGTTGATGGGGCCGGGGTGGTCGCTGTGCGCCATGGCGATGAGGCCGCGGACCAGGTCGTCGACGTGGCAGAGGGACCGGGTCTGGCTGCCGCCGCCGTGGACGGTCAGCGGCTCGTTGGCCAGCGCTTGGCTGAAGAAGGTGGGGATCATCCGGCCGTCGTCGGTGCGCATGCGCGGGCCGTAGGTGTTGAAGATCCGCACAATGCCGGTGTCTGTTTGGTACTCGCGACGGAACGCGCAGGTCAGGGCTTCACCGAAGCGCTTGGCCTCGTCGTAGACGCTGCGCGGGCCGACGGGGTTGACGTTGCCCCAGTAGGTCTCTTTCTGCGGGTGTTCGAGCGGGTCGCCGTAGACCTCGCTGGTGGAGGCGACCACGATGCGCGCGTTCTTGCGCTTGGCCAGTTCGAGGGCGTGCAGCGTGCCGAGGCCGCCGGCTTTCATGGTGCCGACCGGGTCGCGCAGGTAGTCGACGGGGGAGGCGGGGCAGGCCAGGTGCATGACGAGGTCGACCGGGCCGAGCAGGTCCAGCGGCTTGGCGACGTCCGCGACCACCACCCCGACGCCTTCGGGCACGTTGTCCGGTGATCCGGTGCGGAAGTCGTCCACGCAGGTGACAGCGGTGCCGCGCTGCTTCAGTGCTTCGCACACGTGCGAACCCAGGAACCCGGCACCACCGGTCACGACCGCTCGTTCGAAGCCCATGTCGTGGAGCTACCCGTGGAATCGGGGTGTAACCACTTGTTGCGCGGGTAGTACCCGGCGGTGGAGGGGACGACGGTGGTGATCGCCACGCGCGACCGCGTGGCGGACTTGACGCGGACGTTGACCAGGTTGGCGGCGCTGGACGTGCCGGTGGTGGTCGTGGACAACGGGTCGTCGGACGAGACGGTGGCGCGGGCTTCGAGCTTTCCCCGGGTGTCGGTGGTGGCGTTGGGGCGGAACCTGGGGGCGGTCGCGCGCAATCACGGGGTTCGGCGGGCCCGTACGCCGTACGTGGCGTTTTGTGATGATGATTCGTGGTGGGCCGGGGACGCTTTGCCCCGGGCGGAGCGGCTGTTCGCGAGCCATCCGCGGCTGGGGCTGATCGCGGCTCGGACGGTGGTGGAGCCTGAGGG
Source organism: Actinosynnema sp. CA-248983 (assembly GCA_050954585.1). Classification (GTDB taxonomy): domain Bacteria; phylum Actinomycetota; class Actinomycetes; order Mycobacteriales; family Pseudonocardiaceae; genus Actinosynnema. The sequence goes on from CP191863.1 coordinate 2,812,608, forward strand.
TCGGGTGGATCCGGTTTGTTCGGAGATGGCTTCGTCGCCGTTGGGGTGGTCGGCGGACTTGCCGGGTCCGGCGGTGTTCGGGTTCTTGTGTTGCGGTGCGGTGGTGCGGCGGCGGGCGTTTCTGGAGGTTGGGGGCTTTCATCCGTTGTTGTTCTTCCGTGGGGAGGAGCGGTTGTTCGCTTGGGACATGGCTGCGGCGGGGTGGGCTTGCGCTTATGTCGATTCGGTGACTGCTCACCACCAGCCTTCTCGTGCGCGGGGGTCGGCGCGGGCGGGGAGGCGGCGGGAGCTGCGCAACGACCTCCTGAGCACGTGGCTGCGGCGGCCTCCTTCGGTCGCCTTGGCTGCTGCCTTGGCCTTGGGTCGGCGTGCCCTGCACGACCCTGCGGCGCGTGGTGCTCTTGGGGGGGCGCTCTTGCGCCTTCCGCGAGCTATGAGGTTTCGCCGTCGGCTTCCTCCACAGGTTGAGCGGCAGATCGGCCTGATGTCGTGAGGTCGCACTAGGCTGGGTGGGTGTTGTTGATGCTCTGTTTGGCCTGCTGGGATAGATCACCCGATTGAGCGACATACAGGATCTGCGACCAAATGCCGTCTCGCGCGTCCCGTGAAGAGAAGAGGAACGCGGGCACCGGCCCCACCCCAACGACCCCCACCCCTCACCAGCCCAAACCCACCCCCACCACCCAGCCACCGCCCCCCACCACCAGCCCAGCCCCGCCGCCAGCCAGCCCCGCTGCCAGCCCACCCCTAGCCACCAACCCGCCGCCAGCCGCCGCCGCCAGCCGCCGCCGCCAGCCGCCGCCGCCAACGGCCGCCGCCGCCAACCGCCGCCAACCGCCGCCTGTGCCGCCCGTCCGCCGCCAGCCGCCATCCGACACCCGCCGTCTCAGCCGCGTCGCCACGCGGAGCGCAACCACCGCACCGCCAGGTCGCTCGCCACACCCGCCGGACACCGCGCGCGACCGCCGCCGAAACCCTCCGCCGCCGGACACCGCCTAACCGCCGCCGATTCCCCTTCACCGCCGGGCACCGCGCGACCGCCACCGAAACCCCTCGCAGCCGGATCGCCGCCGCCGGACATCGGGCGCGACGCGAAGATCGATCGCCCCGCCCCGCGCCGCGCCGGAGACAGGCCAGGAGCTGCATCGTCAGGACCGCGGGGGACCGGCGGTGGAGGGCTGCGGGGGACCGGCGGCGGAGGGCTGCGGGGGACCGGCGGCGGAGGGCTGCGGGGGACCGGCGGCGGAGGGCTGCGCGGGACCGGCGGCGGAGGGCTGCGTATGGGCGCGTGGCTGGAGTGGGGTCCGGGAAGCGCGTAGCCAAAGCGGAGTTGGACAAGAGCCGGCGAGCGGGGCCGGCGGGGGTGGGAGGGGTTAGCCGGCTAGGGCGTCGTGTTCTACCGACACCGCGAAAACGTCGTCCACCCGGTACCCCACACCCCGAACCGTGGTGATCAGCGAAGCCGCCTCCCCCAACTTGCGCCGAATCCGGCGCACGTGCACATCCACCGTCCGAGTGTCCACGAACGAAGTCGCCCCCCACACGCTGCTCATCAACGCCGTCCGCCGATGCACCTGCCGCGGATGGGTGCACAAGTGGTGGAGCAGGTCGAATTCGAGCCGGGTCAGCTCCACGTCACGCCCCCGGTGCAGCACACGCCTGGAATCGGCGAGAATGCGCAGGTCTGCGCGGGGCAGGTCCACCACCACCTCGCTCGCCGGAACGTCCAGGGCCTCGCGCAGCGTCGCCGCCAAGTGCGTGGCGGCGTCCAGCACCTGGCCCGATGACGCGCTCAGGCGGATGGAAACCGTCACCTCCACGGTCGTCACCTCGGTCACGGCAACGATCGGACCAGACCACCGAGCACAGGGTCAACGTCGTCCAGAAAGTGGGAGTCGTTGACAGCGGGCATCATGGCCCCATGACGACGACCATCACGCTCAACAACGGCGTCACCATGCCACAGCTGGGTTTCGGCGTCTTCCAGGTGTCCACTCAGGACACCGAAGCCGCCGTCACCGAAGCGCTCAAGACCGGCTACCGCAGCATCGACACCGCCGCCGCCTACGGCAACGAGGAACCCGTCGGTCGGGCCATCGCGCAGCACCACAACCGCGACGAACTGTTCATCACCACGAAACTGTGGAACACCGACCAGGGCTACGACGAGGCCCTCCGCGCGTTCGACACCAGCCTCGCCAAACTCGGCCTCGACCAGCTCGACCTCTACCTCATCCACTGGCCCGCCCCGCGCCGCGACCGCTACGTCGACAGCTGGCGCGCGCTGGGCAAGCTCCTCGCCGACGGCCGCGTCCGGGCCATCGGCGTCTCCAACTTCGAACCCGCCCACATCGAACGCGTGGTCGACGCCACCGGCGCCGTGCCCGCGGTCAACCAGGTCGAGCTGCACCCCCGCCTCCAGCAGGCCGACCTGCGTGCCTTCCACGCCCGGCACGGCATCGCCACCGAGGCCTGGAGCCCGCTCGCCCAAGGCGGTGACCTGCTGCGCGACGACGTGATCACCGCGATCGCGGCCGAGCACGGCCGGACCCCGGCTCAGGTCGTGCTGCGCTGGCACCTCCAGCTGGGCAACGTCGTCATCCCCAAGTCGGTCACGCCCAGCCGCATCAGGGAGAACTTCGCCGTCTTCGACTTCGCGCTGGACCAGTCCGACCTGGACCGCATCGCGACCCTGGACACCGGCGAGCGCGTCGGCCCCCACCCGGACCGCGTCAACTAGACCTAGACCTCGACCGGGCCGCCGGTTCGCCAGTACACGCCGTCGGCCCGGTCCAGCAGGCCCTCGTCGACCAGGTAGCGCCGCACGGTCACGTGGTCGACCTCGCCGCCCTGACACCGCTCGCGCAACGCCTCGGTCACCTCGCGCTCGCCGTACCGGTGACCCGGCTCGAACACCACGACCACCCGTTCCAGCACCTCGCGCCGGCGTCCGCGCTGTGCCGGCAGCTTGAGCAGCCGTCCGTCCCGCAGGAACGGATCCTCCCGAGGGCGCTCCACGCGGGCGGTGTGCGTGAAGACCTCCTCCCGCAGGACCAGCTCCTCACCGTAGGCTGCCACCAATCCCGCGGTGCGGAGTTTGCGCAGCGCCCGGTCCACGACGCGGTTGTCCAAACGGGTCGCTTCGGTGATCTCCGTAACGTTGCGGGCACCCAGGACCAGTGCGGCCACCACGCGCAACCGGTCTGGACCGGCGAGGAGTCCGATCAGCGCATCAGGGGTCACGCTTAGAGCTAACCGAAGCCGGTGCTCTGGTGCACGCGCTTTTCGGGCGGACCTTAATACCCGTGCGCACTGATCACCTCTTCCCCATGGCGTCGGTGGAGCCGGTTTTCGGCATGCCCATCGAGAACGCCCGCAAGTTCCAGCAAGTGGCCGCTGAGCAGGACCTCGTGATCGACGTGCGGGCGACGAACCCGCACGCCGTGGCGTGGCTGCGCGACGGCGCGTTGCCCAAACCCGAAGCCGTGAAGGCCAAGACCATCGACGACCTCGACATCCGACTGGGCGCCCGGCACCGCTACCGCGGCCTGGTCGGGTTCTTCCGGCCCCGGTTACCCCGCCACGGCGTCACCGACCGGTTGCTGAAGCGCTTCACCCAGCGCCGGGAGGAGTTCGACCACCTCGGTCCGAAGATGGCGCTGCTGGAACGGCTCGGTGAATACCTCGTGCGCGACGGCGTCGTGCACGGCTTCGACCGCCGCGGGGTGCTGCGCCCGCTGACCGGCGACCACGACGTGTTCGACATCCACGCCTCCGGCGGCCTGCCGCTGACCGGCCGGCGCTACGACCGGGCCGTCGCCACCATGATCGACCTCAACATGGGCGTCACCCACGGCGCCCACATGTACTGGCGACCGACCACCACCGCGGACCGGGTGATGTTCGAGTCGATCGCCCGCAGCAGCAGCCCGAAGCTCCGCTTCCACCCCGACGGCACGATGACCGCGGGCGACTACCGCCGGGTCACCGCCGGCACCAGCGCGATCACCAGACCCGCCAGCGCGGACCGCCCGTTGGCGGCCGTTTCCAGCGTGGGCAGTTGAAGCCAGGAGGTGGAGGTGTCTACGCCGTCGAGGTAGAGCTTGCCGTAGACCAGGAGCAACGCGATGCCGTACAGGCGCGCGTACTGGTGCTTCCACGCCAGCGCGAGCCCGACCAACCCCGTGCACACGTGCAGGGCCTGGTTGGCCGGGCTCATCGGCAGCAGCGGCACCAGCGCGAACACCAGTTGGAGGGACCCGACGACCAGTGCGAGCAGCTGTGCTCGGGTCAGCCACGGGCGCGTCTCGGTGTCGCCCTTCTCGACCTTGTCCTTCACCGGTGCCTCTTTCCGCATGCGCTCCGGGTACCCGGTCGTCGCGGGGCGACGCCCGAGAACGGATACCTTGCCCGCGCGAGGCACGGATGTCCCCACTTTCGGGCGGTGTCGTCGGTGAGCGGCAGGCGTGCTGGTGCGAACGGCTCAGGGCCGCCGGTTTTCGGCTCCACAGCCCGGTTTGCTGCCAATGATCTGCAACTTGCAGATCAGCGCAGCAGCGGATCGAGGCGGGGCTTGGCGTCGGTCACCGCGTCCGCCGGCGGGCGGTCGTCGTGCAGGACCGCGCGGAGCATCGCGGACAGCTCGGCCGAGACCTCCGGGTGGCGCGGTGTGTAGGGGGAGCGGGCCGTGGCGAGTTGGGCGGTGAACGCGCCGAGGTTGGGGTCCCACTGCCAGCCGGGGTCGGTGGCGGTGTCCGACCGGTTGGGCACCGCCTGGAGCGCCGCGCCGAACTCGGTGGCGTTGTCGGGCTGCTCGGCCAGCCACCGCAGCACGTCCCACGCCCGGTCCGCGCGCGGGCTGCCCGCCCCCACCACCCACGCCTCGCCGCCGACCAGTGACGCGGTGCCGGCCGGGCCGGCGGGCAGGGTGGCCGCGCCCCAGTCGAGACCGGCCGCGTTGAGCGCGGGCACGGCGCGCGGGCCGTTCACCATCATCGCGCACCGGCCCTCTGTGAACGCCGATGTGACGTCGGAGTTGTCCCACCGCAAGGAATCCGGGTGCGCGCTCGCCATCAGGGAGTCCACAAAGGACAGTGTGTCGACCGCTCCGGTGATGTCCCGGACGTCGCCGCCGGCCTGCCACAGGAACGGCAGGAACGCGCCCGTCAGGTCGTCGCCCGCGCCGGCGGCCAGGCACAGGCCCCACCGCCCCGGCCCGGTCAGGGACTGGGCGGTGACCCGCAGGTCCGGCCAGGTCGCGGGCGGTCCGGCGACCCCGCCGGCGGCGAACAGGTCGCGGTTGTAGAGCAGGACGGGGTGTCGGTGCGCAGCGGCACGCCGTAGTGGCGGCCGTCGTGGCGGACGCTGTCCCGGGCGGGTTCGACGAACGGCAGGTCCCAGGCCTCGAACCGCCCGGTCAGGTCGGTCAGGGCGGAGGCGGCGGCGAGGCGGGGGAGCGCGGCGACGTCCACGGTGGCGATGTCGGGCCGGGGGCCGCGCGCGAGGCGCGCTTCCAGTTCCGCGCGCGGCACGGTCGTCCGCTTGATCTCGACGTTCGGGTGCTCCGCGCGGTGGCGGGCGAGGAGGGCGGTGACGGCCTGGTCGGCGGCGGGGGAGTGGTCGAGGTGGTCCCACCAGGTGAGGGTGACGTGCTCGGGTGGCGCGGTGGCGCACGCCGCCAGTAGAAAGACTGCCGTGAGCACCGCCCGCACGCGCATGCCGCTCCACCTTCCCCACAGGCGGCGGCCCACAGTCGTACTACCCCGGGCGCGGCGGGCTGTCAAGATCACGCCTTCGTGCGGCCCCGGGGCTGCGGCTCGGTCGGCTGGGCGGGTTCGGGAGCGACGACGGGCTCCGGCCCGGGCCGGTCCAGGGCGCTGAGGTCGAGGTCGGCGAGGTAGGTCGCCGCCAGCTCGTCGTAGATCGGTGTTGAACTCACACCCGGGGATACTGACCGGCGTACCGCTTCCGCGCTGCGCATCTCACCTGTGTGGGTTACCCATTTTCAGGTGAAACCCGCAGAAGTGCGGTAACACTCACCCCTGCGCAGGATGTTCCACCTTCACGGTGCGCGGGGTCGAAGTGGACGGTCGCGGCTGCCCTTCCGGCTCCGCGCGATACGGCGGTCGCGCGCGCCCATTCCCATTTCGAATGCGTACGAAGGCAATTCGCCGGCACATCTGTTCCGCCACGCGTTCCTCGGGCAGGGTGGCACCGCGCCAGTGGTGCGGGAGACCCTGCGCAGAGCGAGGAGACCCCGATCACCGTCCCGATGTCCACGTGGGCGGTTGATCACCGCGTAACGGGGGTGCCCGCGCGCACGATGATGGCGTAGGCGGCCACCGCCCCCTAGGCCGCCTGCAAGACCCGGCCAGGGCTCCCCTCCCCCCGAGGAGCCCTGGCCGGGCGCCGCTTCAGCAGCGGAGCAGTCATGGCCGAAACGTTCTGCGACGACTAGTCGATCCGATCCCGGGGCTCCCGTCGCACCGGCTCCCGCCCGAACGGCTGCCGCACTTCCGGCGCCGCCGGCGGGTCCGGGATCGGCAGGGTCAACGGCGCGTCCGGCTCCACCACGATCGGCTTGCCGTGGTGCGCGGTCCGCAACGCCCCACCGGACACGATCCGGTAAGTGGCCTCCTCGCGCGTCACCGTCACGCACAACCGCGTCCCCCGGTAGGACATCCGGAACGCCATCCGCCCCAGGCTCGGCGGCAGCCGCGGCGCGAACGTCAGCCCCGAGTGGTCGCGCATCCCCCCGAACCCGGCCACCAACGCGATCCAGGCCCCCGCCAGCGACGCCATGTGCAATCCGTTGTGGACGTTGTGGTGCAGGTCGTGCAGGTCGGTGAACGCCGCCTCCGCCAGGTAGTCCCACGCCAGGTCCAGCGCCCCCACCTCGGCCGCCAGCACGGACTGCGTGCCCGCCGACAGCGACGAGTCCCGCACGGTCCGCGCCTCGTAGTAGGCGAAGTTCGCGGCCTTCTGCTCCGGGGTGAACTCGTCCCCGCGCACGTGCATGGCCAGCACCAGGTCCGCCTGCTTCACCACCTGCTTTCGGTACAGGTCGAAGTACGGCTTGGACAGCAGCAACGGGTACTCGTCCTCGGCCGTGCGGGCGAAGTCCCACTCGGCGTGGGCGGTGAAGCCCTGGGCCTGTTCGTGCACGCCCAGCAACTCGTCGAACGGCACCAGCATCTTGTCCGCCGCCAGCCGCCACGCCGCGACCTCCTCCGGCTTCACGCCCAGGCCGGCGGCCTGTTCCGGGTTGCGTTCGGCCGCGTCCGCCGCCGCGCGCAGGTTCTTCTGCGCGATGAGGTTGGTGTAGACGTTGTTGTCCACGATGGCCGAGTACTCGTCGGGCCCGGTCACGCCGTCGATGCGGAAACCGTCGTGCTGGTCGTGGTGGCCCAGCGACGTCCACAGGCGTGCGGTCTCCACCAGCAGTTCGGTGCCGCACTCGCGGTCGAAGTCCTTGTCCCCCGTGGCCGCCGTGTACTGGGCGACCGCGTGGGCGACGTCGCCGGAGACGTGGAACGCGGCCGTGCCCGCCGGCCAGTACGCCGAGCACTCGGCCCCGTTGATCGACCGCCACGGGAACGCCGCACCGTGCTGGCCCAGGACCACCGCGCGCTCGCGCGCCTTGTGCAATGTGGAGTGCCGCCAGCGCAACGCGTCCCGGGCGGCGTCGGGGACCGTGTACGTCAGGACCGGCAGCACGAACATCTCCGTGTCCCAGAACGCGTGCCCGTCGTACCCCGGACCGGTCAGGCCCTTGCCGGCGATCGCCCTGGTCTCACCGCGGGCGCCGGCCTGGAGGATGTGGAACAGCGCGAACCGCAGCGCCTGCTGGATCTCGTCGTCGCCGTCCACCTCGATGTCCGCGACCTCCCAGAAGTCGTCCAGGAACGCCCGCTGCTCGCGCAGCAGCCCGTCCCAGCCGGTCTGCCGCGCGCCCGCCAGCGCCGCGTCGACCTGCGCCCGCAGCGCGGGCACCGAGCGTTGCGCGGACCACCCGTAGCCCAGGTACTTGGTCAGCCGCAGCGCGCCGCCCGCCGGGACGTCCAGCGCGGCGGTGAAGCGGGCCAGGTCGCCCTCGGCGTGGATGCCGGCGCGGACGCCGTCGGTGACGTCCAGTTCGTGGTCCATCGCGGCGGCCATGCGCAGGCCGGAGTGACGCGTGTGGTGCGCCAGCACGGCCTGGGTGCCCTCGGCCCACGCGAAGTCGGCGACCAGCGGCGCGTCCAGCGCGGCGGCCACGCGCGGGTCGCCGCCCCGGTGCTCGACGGGCTCGTTGGCCAGCAGGTCGGACTGCACCACCAGTTGCAGGTCGTCGTGCGGTTCGACGACGTAGTGGATCGCCGCGACCGCGCGCTGGGTGAACGACACCAGCCGCTCGCTGCGCACGGTGATGCGGCGGCCGGTCGGCGACTCCCACTCGGTGCGGCGGCGCAGCGTGCCGGTGCGGAAGTCCAGGATGCGCTCGTGGTCCAGGGCCCGGCCGTAGCGCATGTCCAGCGGCTCGTCCTCGACCAGCAGCCGGATGACCTTGCCGTCGGTGACGTTCACGACGGTCTGCCCGGCCTCGGGGTAGCCGTAGCCGCCCTCGCCGTAGGGCAGCGCGTGCTCCTCGTAGAACCCGTTCAGATAGGTCCCGGGCAGGCCGCGCGGTTCGCCTTCGTCCAGTGTGCCGCGCATGCCGATGTGCCCGTTGGACAGGGCGAACGTCGACTCGGTCCGCCGCAGGTCGGGCACGGAAAGACCGTGCCAGCGCAACACCCAGGGCTGGATCTCGTACCCGGTCACAGCAGCTCCGCCAAGTCCTCGACCACCACGTCCGCCCCGTTCTCCAGCAGCGCCGCGCGCTGTCCCGCGCGGTCCACGCCCACCACGTACCCGAAGCCGCCCGCACGCCCCGCCTCGACACCGGCCAGCGCGTCCTCGAACACCGCCGCCCGCGCCGGCTCGACGTCCAACAGTCTCGCGCCGGCCAGGAACGAGTCCGGCGCGGGCTTGCCGCGCAGCCCGTCCCGGCTGATCACCACGCCGTCCACCAGCGCCTGCACGTACTTCGACAGGTCGGCGGCGTCCAGCACCCGGCTCGCGTTCGCCGAGGAGGTCACGACGCCGATCTTGAGCTTGCCGAGGACGGCGTCCAGGTAGCGGACCGTGCCCGGGTAGGGGGCCACGCCCTCCTGCCGGATGATCGCGTCGATCAGCTCGTTCTTGCGGTTGCCGACGCCGTGGACGGTGTCGCGGTCCGGCGGGTCGTCCGGCGATCCCTCCGGCAGCGTGATGCCGCGCGAGGCCAGGAAGGTGCGGACGCCGTCGTAGCGGGGCCGGCCGTCGACGTACTTGATGTAGTCGGATTCGGCGAACGGCGGCTCGCCGCGAGGACGCAGGAAGTCGTCGAAAGTGCGCCGCCACGCGCGGCGGTGCAGCACGGCGGTGCTGGTCAGCACGCCGTCCAGGTCGAAGAGGCAGGCGGTGATCCCGTCGGGCAGCCCGATGCTCATGCTCTCGTGTCTACCCCTTCCCGGCGCGGGGTATCCGGCGGATGAGGGAGGTGGTCGGATCATGGCCAAGCCACGGGTGCTGGTCGTCGGGACGGGGTTCGCGGGCTACCACTGCCTGCGGGCGCTGGAGCGGTCGCTGCCGCCGGACGCCGCCGACTTGGTGGCGGTCAACCCGACCGACTACATGCTGTACGTGCCGCTGCTGCCGGAGGTCGCGGGCGGGACGCTGGACCCGCGCCGGGTCGCCGTGCCGCTGCGGCCCAAGCTGCCGCGGACCCGGCTGGTGCAGGCGCACGCGACCAAGGTGGACCTGGGTGCGCGGACGTGCACGGCGGTGGACGTCGAGGGGCGTGAGCAGGTCCTTGAATGGGACCGGATCGTGCTGACGTCGGGCAGCGTGACCCGGCTGATGTCCATCCCGGGCGTGGCCGAGCACGCGTACGGGTTCAAGTCCGTGGCCGAGGCGGTGTTCCTGCGCGACCACGTCCTGCGCCAGGTCGAACTGGCCGAACAGGCCGCCGACCCGGCCGAACGCGCCGCCCGCGCCACGATCGTGGTGGTCGGCGCCGGGTACACCGGGACGGAGTTGGTGGCGCAGGGCCAACAACTCACCGCCGCCGCGTTGAAGGGCCGTCCCGCCGCGCCCCCGGTGCGATGGGTGCTGGTCGACATGGCGGACCGCGTGCTGCCGGGCTTGGACGAGCGTCTGTCCGGGCCCGCGCTGGAGGTTCTGCGGTCGCGCGGGGTGGACGTGCGGTTGAAGACCAGCGTCGCCGAGGTGACCCCGTCGTGCGCGAAGCTGACCGACGGCAGCGAGATCCCGTCGAAGACCGTGGTTTGGTGCGTGGGCGTCCGCCCCGACCCCTTGGTGGAATCGGTGGCGCTGCCCACCGAAAAGGGGCGCCTGGTGGTGCGGGAGGACCTGACGGTGCCCGACCACCCGCACGTGTTCGCCGCCGGTGACGTGGCCGCCGTGCCGGACGTCCACAACAACGGCAAACCCACCCCCATGACCGCGCAACACGCGCAACGCCAGGGCAAACTGGCCGGCCGCAACGTCGCCGCGTCCCTGGGCCACGGCGCACCGGCCCGCTACCACCACCGGGACCTGGGTTTCGTCGTCGACCTGTCCGGCGGACAGGCGGTCGCGAACCCCTTGTACGTCCCTCTGACCGGCTGGCCCGCGAAGATCGTGGCCCGCGGCTACCACCTGCTGGCGATGCCCGGCAACCGCCTGCGCGTGGCCACCGACTGGCTGACCGAACTCCTGGCCCGGCGTCAGGTCGTGCAGTTCGGCCTGGTCCCGGCGTCGGGCGTGCGGTTGGGCGACGCCGACCGCGTGGACGCCGGCCCCGTCCTCCACCAGCCCGGTCCCGTCTCCCCATAGTCCGCGGGCGCGAAGTTGTCGGTACCTCGTGCGATCATGGAACCGGGGCCGGAGGCCACATCCGGGATCGTTTCGGCGACCCCGCTCGCAGGGTCCGGGACTCGTCGCTGCCGCACTCCCACCGCGTCGGCGCACTCCGCGACCGTGTCGGCGCACTCCGCGACCGTGTCGGCGCACTCCGCGACCGCGTCGGCGCACTCCGCGACCGCGTCGGCGCACTCCGCGACCGCGTCGGCGCACTCCGCGACCGCGTCGGACACCTCTGCCCGCTCGACTTCGAAGCCACCGTGAGCTTCCTGCGCCCGAGCCGGACCTTTCGAACACGACGAAGCCGCTCCGCTGCGCGCTCTCGACGAACTGGAGACCAGCCAGTGCCGAGCGCCTGGAAACCGTGAAGACGTGGCCCGGTTCACCGGCCGGTGGTCGCTCTCCTCATCGAGGAGGTGTGGCGAGGTGCCCTGCCCGGACCGGACCCGGGCCGGACCGCCGGCGACGTCTCAGGCGGGCTTGAGCGGGTCGTGGCCGATGGACATCAGGCGGTGCCGCCAGTGGGCCTCGCCGGCGGTCGGCTCCAGGTCCTCGCGGCGCTGCTCGTGCACGCGCTCCACGACCTTGCGCATCACGCGCACGTCTTCGGTGGTCAGGTCGGTGCGCCGCTTGCGCAGCACCCTCAGCACCTCCTGGCCGGTCGGGGTGCCCGCCTGGTCGGGCAGTGCCTCGGAGTTCTCGTCCGCCGAGCGGGTGCGCAGCCAGTCCTCCAGTTCGAGCGAGGTCATGTTCACCACGCGATGGAACTCGTCCCACAGGGTGTCGGTCATGGCGCGGAGGGTTGCCATCCCGGGCCCGGCTCAAACACCGTTCTTTGCACAACCCGAACATTCGCCGGACCGGGTGCTCACCGCGTCCCGCGATCGTGGACGCATGAACACATGGATCCGTCGCATCGCCGTCGCCGCCGCCGTCGCGGGGGTCGGCCTGTCCACCGCCGGTGTCGCGTCCGCGCAGGACAGGACCTACGCGCCCGTCACGCTCAGCCCCGAGCAGGTCAAGAAGATCTGCGAGCAGCGGTTGCCCCGCGTCGAGGACCGGGTGAACCGCCTGACCACCCGCATCAACGGCGGCGCCGACGTCATCGGCTCCACCGCCTGGCTCAAGGCGCAGGCCCAGAAGGCCCGCGACGAGGGTGACACGGCCCGCGCCGAGCGCCTGGACAAGCGCGCCGAGCGGCGCGGGGACCAGGTCGCCCGGCTGGGCAAGGTGCAGGAGCGGGTCGACAAGTTCCAGGCCGACCACTGCGGTGTGAAGTGAGAGCCGCGCTGGTCGTCGCGGCCCTCCTCGCGTCCCTGGTGGCGTGCCGGGACGACGCCGTCCAGGACCCCGGTCTGGACCAGGTCGAGTCGACCTTGAGCAGCATCGAGGCCGAGGTCGACGAGCCCTGACCCGCCGGGTGGCGACCGCTCATGTGGTCGCCCCCCCGCAAGCCCTCTACCAGCACTTTTCCCGTCAACCGAAGTTCGTCAAGCCCTGGCCCGCCGAAATTGTCGTACCCGTCTGGCACTATCTCGAACAGGTGTTCGGTACGCGTTCGGAAGGGAGCTAGGGATGCGCGTACAGCTCGATCCCCGGCAGTGGCCCGGCCGTGTCATCCCCGAGACCGACGACGAGATCGACACGGCCGTCGAGGCGCTGTGCCTGCGTGCGAGCTGGGGTGACGCGGACCGCGCGCTGCTGCGCGAGGTCGTGGAGCCGTGGTTCGGCGAGGGGTGGAGCGTCGACGCCCTGCTGGCGGCCGTGGACTCCAGGCCCGACGGGACCAGGCAGGGCAGACCCAGGAGCCGCGACCAGGCCGCGCACGACTTCCTCCGCGTGCGGCTCTGGTCGTGGTGGCAGGGGGGCGCGCGGCGTGCGCGCCCCCCGGTCGCCGGCATGACGCTGGGGCAGTGGTGGCGGGTCAACCGCCGCAACGCCCGGCTCACCGCGCCGCGACCCCGGCGGCCGTTGGGCGAGTCGGGGGAGCAGGCCCGGGAGGAGGTGCGGTCGCGGGCCCGGCTGCGCGACCCGGTGGAGCGGGCTCGGGCCCGGGCGCGGCGGTGGCAGGAGGTGCTGGACTCGTTACTCGTGCCCGGCAAGCGGCCACCGACGTTCGAGGACTCGCGCCGGTTGCTCGCGGAGGTGGTGGTGCAAGCGCCCGCGCACCCGGTGTGCAGCCGGTGCGGGTGTCGGACGGGGGTGTTGCCTTACGCCGCTTGAAGGTGACGATCGCCGCTGGAGCAGGGGTTCACGCTTCGGCTTGACGTGGTGGGAACGGTTCGCGCCTTGGCTTCGGGGCGTGAGCGGGATGACGCATGCCTTGGCGCGTGCGGACTTCAGGCGACTCGGCGGTTCGAACCGGCCGGGCCGTTGATCCGCCGTGCCCGGAATCCGGTCGTTCGCCGTGCCCCACAAGGCTTTCACGTCCGCCGGTACCCGCCACCCTGATCGGGGTGACTGGGGAACCCTACCCCTTCCGTTTCGGACGGTCGCGCCGGGGGTGCCTCGTGTCGGACTCGATCGCCGGTCGCTCGTGTCTTCGGGCGACACGTCGGTGTCTTGGTGCCGGATTCCCCTTGCGTGCGAATGATCGTCGCCTGGACAGGTGAATTGCCGGGCTGTGTCCTGCGGGTACGGCGCGGGCTGGTGGCATCCGGACGGGTACTTCCGGTACGAACGCCCGGTGCTGAGATCCCCAGCGTGGCGAGCGTGGCTCGTCGGTGCCCTGCTGGTGCCCGCTCTCCTTGCGGCATCAGGGGTTTTCGCCCGGGCGCGGGTCGTCCAGCAGGAGGTCGTCCAGCAGGAGGTCGCACAGCGGGAGGCCGCGGGGCGTCTCGCGGTCGCCGTGCGGGCGGACGAGGTGCTGCTCGCGGGTGGTGTCGCCGACGAGGGTGAGCGCCAGGCGCTGGTCGACGCCGTCCGGGGCAAGATCACCTACCACCGGGTGACGGACCTCCTTGCGGAGGACGGCATCCGGTCGCCGCTGAGCGCGTCCACCGCGGCCGACGTGGTAGCCGCCGCCGTCGCCGCGTCCGCGCACGACCTCACCGCCGTCGCGACCGCCGGCGTGCTGACCGTCAGCGCCACCGTGCCCGACGAGCCCCGTGCCACGACGTTGCGCACGGCACTCACCGCCTTGGGTGCGCGGGACCCGCGGGTGGACGTCGGTGCGCCGGTCGACCTCGCCGCGCTCCAGCGGTCGGTCACGGCGATGATCAACGGCGGCGGCGGGTTCCGCTTCGAGCCGTCGTCCACGGCGTGGCAGGGCCACGGCCCGGTCCTGGCCGACCGCGTCGGCCGCCTGCTGCTGGTGGCGCCGACCGCGACCGTCACGCTGAACGGCCACGCCTCCACCCAGCACCCGGATGCGCACGCGCTGGCCCAGCAGCGGGCGGACGCGGTGCGGGCGCTGTTCGTCGCGCAGGGGGTGCGGCCGGACCGGATCCGGACGGCGGTCGTGCTCGACGTCGCGTCGGAGAACACGGACCCGGCCACGCGCCAGGTCGACGTCCTGATTAGCTAGGAGCAGCGGTGTTCTGGTTGTTCGCCCAGATGTTCGTCCTGTGCGGGTTCGCGTTCCTGGCGGGCGCGGTCCTGACGTGGCTGCCGCTGCGCGCCACGATCCGCAAGCTGCGCGCCGAACTCTCCCACCCCGCCGCCACGCGTCCGGCGCTGCCCGCCGGAACGGTGGTCATCCCGACCCAGCCGACGCCCGCACTGGACGCCGAGCCGGTGGAGCGGCGAGAGGAAGTGGCCGCCGAACAAGAGGCCACGCCCGAAGCCACGCCGGAGCCGGCGCCAGTGGCAGCCTCGGAGGCGGCGACGGGGGCCGCCCCCGAGGCGGAGGTGTCCGGGGCGCAGCAGCCCGGGACGCAGCAGCCCGGGACGCTGCAGCCCGGGACGCTGCAGCCCGGGACGCTGCAGCCCGGGACGCTGCAGCGCGGGGTGCAGCAGCGCGGGGTGCAGCAGCGCGGGGTGCAGCAGCGCGGGACGCAGCAGCCCGGGGCGCAACAGCGCGGGACGCAGCAGCCCGGGACAGCGACGTTCGGGGCGGCGGCGTTCGAGGCGGAGGCTGCCGAGAGCGTGGCGGCGGAGGTGGCGGTCGAGGTCAAGGGCAGTTCGAAGTCGATGATCTTCCACACGCCGGAGTCGCCGTACTTCAAGCGGATGAAGGGTGACGTCACCTTCCGCTCGATCGCGGAAGCCGAAGAGGCCGGATACACCCGCTGGCGGCCGAAGACCGCCGCAGTCCAAGCCCGCTGACGATCCCCGCGCCGCCGGTGCGGCGCGCGCGGGGTCACCTGCGGTCGGAGGTTGGGCTGCTCGCGAGGTCACCCGCGGTCGGAGGTTGGGGTGCTCGCGAGGTCACCCGCGGTCGGAGGTTGGGGTGCTCGCGGGGTCACCTGCGGTCGGGGGTTGGGGTGCGCGCGGGGTCACCTGCGGTCGGAGGGCGGGGTGCTCGTGGGCGTTCGGTGGGTTCGGTGGTTGTGGGCGATCAGGCGGCGGAGTTCGCTTTCGCCGAGGCCGCCCCAGACCCCGTACGTCTCCTCGACGGCGAGGGCGTGCGCTCGGCACTCCGCGACCACCGGGCACCGTGCGCACACCGCTTTCGCCTGCGCCTCCCGCTGCTCACGCGCGGAGCCGCGTTCGTTGTGGGTGTGGAAGAACAGGGCGCTGTCCATGCCTCGGCAGAGGCCTTGCAGCTGCCAGTCCCACGAATCGGCGACCGGCTGGGGGAGTCGGGACAGCTCGGGCATGGGCTCACGTCCTGAGGTCGTAGGGACCTCCCACAGCCTAAATTCGATTCAAAATCGGTTCAACTCCAAAACGGCGTCAACCGCCCCGGTGAGGGACTCGACACGTCGGGCTCCCGAAGGCACGACGGTCCACCCGGCACCGCCCAGCAGCACGTCCCGGCCACGTTCCAGCAGGTCAGCGACGGGCGCGAGGCCCGCGTAAGCCGGCGCGTGCGCCCACAGCACCACCACGCGGGGCTCCAGCGACTTCACCGCGTCGAGTAGTGCGACGGCCGGCACGCGGGCACCCAGGTGCCGGGTCGCGCACCCGCGCTCCGCGAGCGCCGCGCCCAGCACGTTCAGCGGGAGGCTGTGCTGCTCGTCGGGAGCGCACGCCAGCAGCGCCGGCAGGCGTCCCGACACCGGCAGCACCGCGCCCCGCACGACATCCAGGACGGCGGCGGTCGCCAGGTGCTCGACCTCCACGCCGGTCCCCTGCGCGGCCACCTTCTCGCCCAACGCCACCAGGAACGGCACCAGCACCCGCTCCCACGCCGCCACGACACCGTGCCGCGCCACCAGCCCACCCGCGAGGTCGGTCATCAACCCCAGGTCGAGCCGGTGCGCCGCCCTGGCGAAACCCCGTACCTCCGAATCCCAAGCACCACCGTCGACAGCCGGACCTCCGCCGGCGACCTCCACAGCCGGCGGGACCGTGTCCACGTCCAGAGCGCGGCCCAGCGCGATCGCCGCCGCCGCCGCGGGCGCCACCCCACGCCCCGTCAGGGCCAGCATCCGCCGCAGCCGGGACACGTCGTCCTCGCTGTACCGCCGGTGCCTGCCCTCCTCACGCGTGCTGGGCCCCAACCCGTACCGCCGGTCCCAGGTGCGCAGGGTCGTCGGCGACACGCCGAGCATCCGCGCCACCGCGCCGGCACTCCAGAGCACCACCCACCGCCGTCCCGTGTCGGACCCCGAAGTTCCGAATCGTAACGAGTGCCCTCTCCACCAGCGGGGTATCCACGTCCTGAGCGACCCCACGCTTTCGAGGGACCTGATCGTCGGTGGCGCGTCGGCCACAGGGGCGTCGCGGGCAGCCGTCGGAGGGCTGTCCGACCACCGGACCGCTGCGATCGGGTTCGTCCGACACCCACCCGGAGCCTGACGCATGACCTTGACCTTGGACGTCGACAGCGAGGCGGGCGCGGCGGTCGTCCACCCGGTCGGGCGGCTCGACCTCAGCACCTACGCCCAGTTCCGCGACGGTCTGCTCCGGTGCGCGCTGGCCGAACCGCTCGCGGTGGTCGTGGTGCTCGACGACGGCTTCGAGGTCGCCACCCAGGCCGTGATGTCGGTGTTCACCACCGTGCGGATGCGGGTCTCCGAATGGCCCGGCGTCCCGGTCCTGCTGGTCGGCGCGGGCCGGGACCACCGGCGCCTGCTCGACGAGGGCGGGGCCGGGAGTTCGGTGCGGCACTTCCCGACCGTGCGGGAGGCGGTCGCGGACGCGCGGAGACGACCCGACCGGCGGTGGGACGAGACCTGGCTGCCCGCCTCGCCGGTGAGCGCCCTCATGTCCCGCCGGTTCGTGCGCGACACGTGCGCCCGGTGGCACCTCCAGGACGTGCTCGACGACGCCCTGCTCGTGGTCACCGAACTGGTGGAGAACGCCGTCGACCACGCGCGGAGCGCCCCCCACCTGCGACTGGAGCTGCGCGACCGGGCCCTGTCCATCGCGGTCCGGGACGACGCGACGACGCCGCCGAGGCGGCGCGAGCCGGGTCCCCGCCCCGGAGGGCGAGGCGTAGCGCTGGTGGAAGAACTCAGCCAGGTCTGGGGGCACACGCCGTGGCCCGGGGGCGGCAAGGTGGTGTGGGCGGTGCTCGACCTCGACGGGTGACCGGGAGGCTCGTCCGCCAAAGGACATCGGGGTCCACTGTGGAGTGAACGCTAGCCGACTTCCTCGATGTCGGTGGTGATCGCGAAGTGCTCCCGCAGCCCCGCGACCTCCAGCGGGTGCAGCACGGCGGTCGTGGTGGCGATCACCCGCAGCGACTTCCCGACCGCCTGGCACGCCGACCGCATCGTCAGCAGCAAGGTGATCCCGTCCGAGGCGAAGAACGTGACCCCGCTCAGGTCGAGCACGAGTTCGTGCCGCGTCCGGCCCAGGTGGGCGTGCGCGAACGCGGTCGCGGCCGGCACGGTCGCCATGTCCAGCTCGCCCGCGATCCGGAGGACCACGGCGTCCGACGACGACTCCACCACTGACAGCTCGACGGGGCTGTCCTCCATGTTCACCTCGGGTGCGCGGGCCGTGCCGAACGGTTCGGTCCGCCCGCAGCCACCAGCCTAGGCCCGCGCACCCCGGTGACGCACGTCATCAGGAGGAGTGCAGAGCCTTTTCGAGCTGGTCCTTGCTCATCGAGGACGCGCCGTTGACGCCCTTGTTCAGCGCCTGCGCCACCAGTTCCTCCTTGGTGGCCTGGCCGGGCAACTCGCCCAGGTGCCGGGCGCGGCTGGCGGCGAAGGCCTCGCCGAGCTGCTCGCGCCGCGAGTCCGCCAACTCCCGGCGCATGCCGGGCAGGACGGTGGACTCCTCTTCCTCGACGTGGTGGGTCACGCCCTCGATCAGCTTCGCCAACACCTTGTCGTACTCGGGCGAGGTGGGGTCGGTCGCGATGAGCTTCGCCAGCAGCGTCTCGGCCTCGACGTGCTCCTCCTGGCTGTGCCGGACCTCCTCCTGCTCGCCCGCCTCGTCCCGGGCGACCGGGTACACCGAGTCCTCCTCGGCCCGGCTGTGGGCGGTCAGCACCGCGGACAGCACGGGCGTGAGCAGTGGTCGCTTCTCCGGGTTGTTCTTCAGCTCGTCGAACAGGCGCTCCACCTCGCGGTGGTCCTGCATGATGAGGTCGACGACGTCAGGCACGGGTGCCTCCTCGGCTCGACGGTCACGGGTCGAACCGGGAGTACCCGCGTCTCAGCCGATCACGCGCCGGATCGTGCTGATCGGGCCGATCGACTCGATGTCCTGGATCAGGACCGGCACGCCCTCGGTCGAGGCGTGCACGGCGCGGATGCCGTCGATGGCCATCGACACGTGGGTCTGACCCGAGTAGTAGATGATCAGGTCGCCGGCCTTCACCTCCTTGAGCGACACCGGCCGCCCGATCAGGGCCTGGCCGTAGGTGGTGCGCGGGATCGCGATGCCCACGGACCGGTAGGCGGCCTGCATGAGGCTGGAGCAGTCCCACGTGTCGGGGCCGTTGGCGCCGAACACGTACCGCTCGCCGCGCTGGGCCAGGGCGTACTGCACCGCGTCACCGGCCTTGCCCGGCGGCGTCTCGACCGGACCGGTGTAGCCCTTGGCCGCCAGGCGGTCGCGCTCGTGCTTGGGCAGCGCCCGGTAGACCGCGCGCGCCTCGTCGATCTGCTCGTCCAGCGCGGCCTTGCGCTGGTCGATGTCGGCGATGGCCTTGTTGGCGACCTCGGCCGCCTCGTTGGCGCGGCGGGTGGCCTCGTTGGCCTGGTCGACCGCGGCGCTCAGGCCCGCCACCGCCTCGGCGTTCTCGCCGGCCAGCACGCCCAGCGCGGTCATCCGGTTGAGGAAGTCCTGCTGGGAGTCGCTGACCAGCAGCGCGGAGAGCTGGGTGAACCGGGCGCCCTCGAAGGAGGCCTCGGTGAGCAGGTCGACCTGGCCCTGCAACTGGCCCTGGGCCTGCTGGGCCGCGGCGAGGTCGCGGTTGGCCTGCTCGATGGTGCCGTTGGCCTTCTCCAGCTCCTCCTGGGCGCGCAGGTGCTGCTCGTTGAGCTGCTCGGCCTCGTGGGCGAGTTCGAAGTACCGCTTCAACGCCTCGGAACCGTCGGTGGGGACCGGGTCGGCGACGGCGTGCGGCACGGACACTCCACCGGCCAGCGCGAGGACGGCGGTGGCCGCCAGAGCCGCGCGGGCGGTGCGCTGAACGGGGTACGACGCCACGATCGCGCGGTCCTCCTTGAACACCGGATCCCCCGAACGAGTGAGGCACGTCGAGGTCTCGGACAGGTTACGGAACCCGGTGCCGCCCGTCCATCACGGGGTCCCCGATCACCGGTGCCCGCGCAACCCGCCCAGATCCGTCCGCCCGCCGGCGTGGTCGACGGCGCGACCCGCGGCGGCCACCGCCAGCCGGCCCGCCTCGTCGGGTCGCTCGCCCCGGGCCAGGGCCACCGCCAGCGCGGCCACGAACGCGTCGCCGCCGCCGGTCGTGTCCACCACGTCGACCTCGGTCAGCGGCACGACGGCCTCGCCCGACGACCAGACCAGCACGTTCGCCTCGCCCTTGACCTCCAGTGCGACCAGCGTCGGCCCGCGGTCCAGCAGGGTCCGGCCGGCCGCGAGCGCGTCGCCGGGCGAGGTGATCGACCGCCCGGCCAGTTCCTCGCCCTCGTGCTGGTCGGCCCGCAGCACGTCGGCGGCGGCGAGCAGGTCCGGGGTGGCGACGCCGTCGAGCACGACGAGCCCGCCGGCCCGGCGCGCGGCAGCCAACGAGGTTTCGTGCGGCTGCTGGAGTTGCACGACTACGGCATCGGCTTCGGTCACCGACGGCCCGAGGTCGGTCGGCGCGACCAGCGAGGTGTCCGGGATGTCCTGGAGGTAGCGCCACTTCCCGTCGCACACGACGTCCACGATCAGCGCGGACCGGCCGCGCCGCGCGACCGACGACGTGTCGACGCCGTCGGTCTGGAGCTGTTCCACCAGTCGGTCGCCGATCTCGTCGTCCCCGGCGACACCTATCAATGAAGCCGATGCGCCCAACTGGACGACGTCGACTGCGATGTTCGCGCCCTTGCCGCCGAGCACTTCGCGGCGTTCCAGGACGGGGGAGGTGGTGCCCGCGCCGGGCACCTCGGGCACGACGAGGACGAGGTCGCGGGCGATCTGCCCGACCACGGCGATGCGCATGGTCGAGCGATACCCGGGGACCACCATTTGAAACGGGTCGTTGACGCGCGGTCACCGGGCTGCCATGGTGTTTCTGGGAGCGCTCCCAGATGCAGCGCGCTGTTCGACCCCCTGCCAGATCACCGTCGATCTGAAGGAGACATCCTTTGCGACTCAAGCGCTTCGGGGCGTTGGCTCTCGCCGCCCTCGGGATCGCCGGCGTGACCACCGTGCTCGCGCAGAGCGGCGTCGCGGTGGCGCACGGCTCGATGACCTACCCGGCCAGCCGCACCTACGCCTGCTACGAGGACGGCCGGCGGGGCAGCGGCGGCGGCGACCTCAGCCCGACCAACCCGGCGTGCCAGGCGGCCGTGGCGATCGGCGGCAAGCAGCCGCTGTGGGACTGGTACGGCAACCTGATCTCCAACGCCGCCGGCAAGCACCGCGAGATCATCGCCGACGGCGACCTGTGCGGCCCGACCACCAAGTACGACGCCTACAACCTGGCCCGCGACGACTGGCCGACGACCACGCTGCGGGCGGGTTCGCGGATCACCGTCCACTACAACGCGTGGGCGCCGCACCCCGGCCGCTGGGACCAGTACGTGACCCGCGACGGGTTCGACGTGACCCAGCCGCTGAAGTGGTCGGACCTGGAGCCGGTGCCGTTCGACACGATCACCAACCCGGTCGCGGTCGGCGGCGAGTACACGTGGCAGGCGACCCTGCCGAACAAGTCCGGCCGGCACGTCATCTACTCGATCTGGCAGCGCAACGACAGCCCCGAGGCGTTCTACAGCTGCTCGGACGTGATCTTCGAGGGCGGCAGCGGCGGCGACACCCAGGCGCCCACCGCGCCCGGCACGCCCACCGCGACGGCCGGGTCGAACTCGGTGACGCTGTCGTGGGCGCCGTCGTCGGACAACGTCGGCGTGTCGAGCTACCAGGTGTTCCGCGAGGCGGGCGCGACCGACGTGCAGGTCGCGTCGAGCAGCGGCACCACGGCCACCATCACCGGCCTGACGCCCGCTACCGCGTACCAGTTCTACGTGGTGGCACGGGACGCGGCGGGCAACACGTCACCGCCGTCACCCGTGGTCAGCGTGACCACGGGTCCGGGCAACGGTGAGCCCGGGGCGTGCACGGTCACGTGGGCGACGCCCAGCGTGTGGTCCGGTGGGTTCACCGCGAACGTGACGGTGAAGAACACCGGCACCGCGGCGGTCAACGCGTGGCAGCTGGCGTGGGACGTGCCCGCCGGGCAGGGCGTCGGCCAGGCGTGGTCGGCGACGGTGACCGTGGCGGACGGCAAGGCCACGGCCAAGGGTGCGAACTGGAACCAGAACCTCGCGGCGGGCGCGTCGACGTCGTTCGGGTTCAACGGCACCGGTCCGGCCACGGCGCCCACGTCGTTCACCCTCAACGGCGCGCGGTGCGGGTGATGTTCGCCCGCTGCGCGGTCCTGGTCGCGCTGCTGGTGGGGTCGGTCGCGTGCGGCGCGTCCGACTCCACCGGCCTGGGCTCGGGCGCGCTGGGCCCACCGCTGGGCAGTCCGGCGGAGGTCGCCGCGTGGGTGCAGGAGAAGACCGGCGAGTGCGCGGAGCCGACCGACCGGACCATCGAGGAGTTCGCCGAGTTCGTCGGCCCGCTGCGGGCGACGCTGTACGCGCCGTACGTGGACCGGTGGGCGACGTGCAAGGCGGGTCCGTACGAGCGGCTGGGGTTGGTGGTGTTCCAGCGCGACAAGCTCGCCGAGTTCCAGAAGTCGTGGCAGGAGGCCATGAAGGCCGGGCACGTCAGCGACAACCCGGACTTCGGCTTCGGCAACGGCTTCGCGCTCAGCGGCACCATCGGCCTGGAGCTGCTGGGCCTGCACCGGCTGACCTGTGTTGAACCGACCCCGCCGACCGGGGGCCACACGCTGCCCGCGGAGGCGCCGGGCTGCCAGTACGTCCAGTTCGAGGGCCATCACCACCACTGACGGCTCGTCCCACCGACCTCCACGGCGAACCGACTCGGCGGTGTCCGGCTTCGCCCCAGCGACGGTGGCAGACGAGACGGGAACCCGCCCCCGACCGCACTCCGCAAGCGGTTGCCGGAGCCTTGCGGCCCGGGGGCGGGTCCACCTCGTCAATCCTCAAACCGCCTGAACGTGTTGTCGACCTAGCGAGGAGGAGCGGTGCTCTGGCGGACGATCAACGTCGTCGCCAACTCGATCCGCCTGTGCTCCGGCTCGTCGCCCCGCGACAGCGTGATCGCCAAGCGAGTACCGGCCGCCGCCATGTCCTGCAACGGTTGGCGCACGGTGGTCAACGGTGGGCCGACCCACTGGGCCACCGGGAGGTCGTCGAAGCCGACCACCGACAGGTCCTCGGGTACCCGCAGTCCCGCCGCCCGCGCGGCCTCGTAGACGCCCAACGCCTGGAGGTCGCTGCCCGCGAACACAGCCGTGGGCGGGTCGGGCAGGTCCAGCAGAGGAGCGAACTGGCGGCGGCCGGACTCGACGTGGAAGTCGCCGTAGCGGACCAAGGCGGGGTCGAATGCCAGGCCGGCCGTCTCCAGCGCCGCGCGGTAGCCGTCGACCCGGGCACGGCTGCACAGCACGCGCTCCGGGCCGCCGATCATGGCGATGCGGCGGTGGCCCAGTTCGATCAGGTGGCGGGTCGCCGTCAGGCCGCCGTTCCAGTTCGTGGCGCCGATGGACGGCGTCGAGTCCTGCGGTTCGCCGATCGGGTCGACCACCACCACGGGGATGTCGCGGGCCCGCAGCTTGGCCAGTTGCTGCGCGGTCAGGTCGGAGAACACCGAGATCACGCCCAGGGGTCGCCTGGCGATCACGCCCTCCAACCACCCGTGTCCGGGTGTGAGGCGGCCCTGGGACTCGGAGAGCACCAGCGCCAGCCCCTGTTCCGCCGCGACCTGCTCGGCACCGCGGATGATCTCCAACGCCCAGGCGCTCTCCAGCTCGTGGAACATCAGCTCCACCAGGTTGGACCGCCGCGACCGCTCGTCGGAGCGCCGCTGGTACCCGTGCCGCCGGATGATCGCCTCGACCCGCTCGCGGGTGTGCGGGGCGACGTCGGCACGGCCGTTCATCACCTTCGAAACTGTCGGTACCGATACGCCGGCCTCGGCCGCGATGTCGGCAATGGTGATCTTGCCGGAGGTGGTGCCATCCGGCGAAGACTGGTCGGCTTTGGTCGGCATGGACGCAGCATACGTCACCGAAACTATCGGAAGGAGTTTCACTTCGGCGAACTCGCAGGTGACGCCGCTCTCAGCAACGGGGGCCTGCCGGAAGGGCAGGCCCCCGCGACCGGGCTACTTGCCGAAGCCCGCGGTCAGGCCGCTGAGCAGGAACCGCCGGGCGAACAGGTACACCGCGAAGATCGGCAGCACCGACAGCAGCACCGCCGCCATCAGCGCCGGCACGTTCGTCCCGAACTGACCCTGGAAGTTCCACAACCCCAGCGTCAGCACCCGGCTCGACTCCGACTGCGTCAGCACCAACGGGAACAGGAAGCCGTTCCACGCGTTCAGGGCCGTGTACACCACCACGGTCATGATCGCGGGTTTGGCCAGCGGCAGCACCAGGCTCACCAAGACCCGGAACGGGCCCGCCCCGTCGATCGCCTGGGCCTCGTACAGCTCGGACGGCACGTCCCGCAGGCTGTTGGTCAGCACCAGGGTCGCCACCGGCAGGGCGAACGCGGCCGTGGGCAGGATGATCGCGGTCAGGCTGTCGTACAGGTGCATGCGGGTGATGAGCAGGTACACCGGGATGATGGTGGCCTGGGCCGGGATCGCCAGGCCCATCAGCAGCAGGGTGAAGCCGCGCTGCACGAAGCGGCCGGTGCCCCGTACCACCGCGTAGGCGCAGGGCACGCCCACCAGCAGCACGATGGCCACGGTCGCGACCGTGACGATGATGTTGTTCATCAGGTACTGGCCGAACCCGCCCTCCAGCACGGTGACGTAGTTGTCCACAGTGGGCGAGGAGGGGAACTCCAGCGGGTGCGAACCCAGGTACTCCTGGCGGGTGCGCAGGCTCGCCGTCACCACGTAGTACAGCGGTCCGACGACGATCACCAGCCACAGCAGGGCGAAGAGCCCGGCGGGCCAGTTCGGACGTGACTTCACGAGCCCTCCTGCTGGCTGCTCATCGCGCGGAAGCCGCTCCAGCGCATGACCGCCACCGACAGCGCGGTGCCCAGCACCACCAGGACCACGGCGATCGTGCTCGCGTAGCCCATCTCGAAGCCGCTGAAGCCGGTGATGTACATGTGCAGCGGCAGGATGCGGGTGGCCGTGCCCGGACCGCCGCCGGTGAGGATCAGGACGGTGTCGAAGGTCGTCAGCGAACCGACGAGCATCAGCACCGACGACGTCACCAGCGTGTAACGCAGCTGGGGCAGCGTGATGTGCAGGAACTTGCCCACCCGCGACGCGCCGTCGATGGTCGCCGCCTCGTACAGCGACGCCGGGATGGCGCGCGCCGCGCCCTGGTACATCAGCGTGTGGAACGGGATGTACTGCCAGGAGATCACGAACACCACCGTGTAGATCGCGATGTCGGGATCACCCAGGAACTGCATGCCGCCCGCCGCGATGCCGAAGTTCGGGTCCAGCAGCGCCTGCCACAGCAGCGCGATCGCCGCCGTGGACAGCAGCAGGGGCAGGAAGAAGATCGAGCTGAGCACCGCTCGGGACCGCTGCTGTCCGGCCGCCCAGACCCCGATCAGCAACGCGATCGGGGTCTGGAACAGCCAGGACACGACCATCAGCAGCACGGTCCGCCCCACGGCGGCATGGGCTTCCCCGTCGTCGATCAGGCGGGACCAGTTCGCGGTCCCGTTGGGCACCGGGGTGCCCAGGCCCTGCCACGAGGTGAAGCTCAGGTACACCACCAGCACCATGGGCAGCACCGCGAACAGCGCGAAGAACCCATAGGCGGGGACGGCGTACCAGCCGGACGGTCGCTGCGTTCGCATCAGCGCGCGGCCACCGCGTCGACGAACTGCTGGGGCGAGACCTTGCCCAGGAAGAACTCCTGGAGCTGGGTCAGCATGGCCGTGGCCTTCTCGGCGGGCAGGTCCTGGTCCCAGGACAGCTGGAAGTTCTGGGCCTCCTTGACCTGGCCGTAGATCCACGTCGTGTACTCGGAGTTGGCGGCCTTGGCCAGCTTCTCCTCGACCCCGACGACGGCCGGCACGTCACCGGCGTCGATCAGCGCCTGCACGTAGGAGTCCTCGTGCAGCGCGGTGGAGACGAACTTCTTCGCCGCCTCGACCTGGGACGAGCCCGAGGTCACCGAGTAGTAGTTGCTCGCGTTGCCGACCACGTTGCCAGGATCGCCCTTGCCGCCGGGGATCGACGGGAACGCCACCCAGCCGAGGGACCCCTTCTTGACGAAGTCGGGGCTCTGGCCGAGCTGGTTGACGTACTCCCACGAACCCATGAGGTGCATGGCGGCCTTGCCCTGCGCCAGGATCGTCGACGCGCCGCCGACGTCGTAGCCGACGGAGGCGAAGTTGGTGCCGAAGCCGCCCCGGTCGATCAGCTCCTTGAGCTTGGTCAGCGACTCGGCCACGGCCGGGTCCTTCCAGCCCTGGCCCTTGCCGTCGCGGATGTTGCGGAACACCTCCGGGCCGCCGACGCGGTCCAGGATGTACTCGATCCACATCAGCTCGGTCCACGCCTGCGAGCCGGCCAGCGCGATCGGCTGCACGCCCTTGGCCTTGAAGGTGTCCACCAGCGCCAGCAGGTCGTCCCACGTCTTCGGCGGCTGCACGCCCGCGGCGGCGAACACCTCCTTGTTGAAGAACAGCAGGACGGGCTGCATACCGCGCATCGGGATGCCGTAGTACTTGCCGTCGATCTTGGCGCCGTCCAGCACGCTGGGCAGGAACGCGCTCTTGAGCGCGCTGTTCTGGTCCAGCACCGGGGTCAGGTCGGCGATCTTGCCGGCGTCGACGTACTCCTTGAGGTTGCCGCCGCCCCAGTTGAAGAAGACATCCGGCGCGTTCGGCGAGCCGATCGCGACCCGCAGCTTCTGCTTGTACGGGTCGTTGCCGAAGGTCTCCAGCGACGCGTTGCCGCCGCCGGACTTGAAGAAGTCGATCGACTTCTGCTCGATCGGGTTGAGGACGGGGTCCTGGAGCGCCCACACCTTCACCCCACCCGCGCCGGGCTCGGCCGGACCGGCCGTGCCACACGCGGAGACCACTGCTGCCATGGCGACGAGCCCCATTGCGATGAGGGAACGCATCCATGATCGGCGGGACATGCGACCGCCACCCTTCTGCCACGCTAGCTGATTTGTTCGCGGTGTCGAAACATTTCGAAACATCCCCGACTTGCGGGAACCCTAGGCAGGTGAACAGTGCGTGTCAAGGGTCACTTCGGCGTGTCGAAATGAGACCGCTTCAAGGGGTTTCCGCTGGTCGGGTCAACGCTATTGAGTTTCGATCTGGTTTCGATACTATCGCTCCATGCGTCGAGCCACACTGGCCACGATCGCCGCGGCAGCCGGGGTGTCACTCCCGACGGTGTCCAAAGTCCTCAACGGCAAGGACGACGTCGGACCCGAGACCAGGGCCCGCGTGCGGCGCCTGCTTGCCGAATACGACTACGTCCCGGTGGGCGCCCGGAGGGCGTCCGGGCAGCTCCTGGTCGACCTGGTGTTCACCGCCCTGGACAGCCCGTGGGCGGTCGAGATCATCCGCGGGGTGGTGGACAGCGGCCTGCACGTGGTGGTGTCCTCCGCCGCCGGCCAGCGCGGCCACTCCTCCTGGGCCGCGTCCCTGGTCGACGCCAAGCGCGCGGGCGCTCTGCTGGTGACCTCCCAGCTCACCGCCGCCGACCGGCGGGTGCTGGCCGGGTCGCGCATCCCGGTCGTCGTCATCGACCCGGTCGACCTGCCCAACCCCGACGTGCCCAGCGTCGGCGCGACCAACTGGGCGGGCGGCCTGGCCGCGACCGAGCACCTGATCCGGCTGGGCCACCAGCGGGTCGCGGTCATCGGCGGACCGGCCGGGATGCTGTGCAGCCGGGCCCGGGTGGACGGCTACCGCGCCGCGCTGGACCGCGCCGGCCTGCCGTTCGACCCGGCCCTGGTGCGCCACGGCGACTTCAAGCACGAGGGCGGCTTCCGGTGCGCCACGGAGCTGCTGCGCCTGCCGGACCGGCCCACGGCCGTGTTCGCGGGCAACGACGAGCAGGCGCTGGGCGTGATCGAGGCCGCCCGCGTCGCGGGCCTGTCCGTGCCGAACGACCTCAGCGTCGTCGGGTTCGACGACTTACCCGTCGCGGTCTGGTCGTCGCCCGCCCTGACCACCGTCCGCCAGCCGCTCACCGAGATGGGGCGGCACGCGGGGCGGATGCTGGCGGACCTGATCGCGGGTCGCCCGGTGGAGACCGAACGGGTGGAACTGGCCACCGAACTCGTCGTCCGATCGTCAACGAAGGAGCCTCCGTGCACGTGAACACCTGGGCCGACCCGGGCCGACCGACCGGCGAGCGCGTCGCCGCGCTGCTGGCCGAGATGACCCTGGAGGAGAAGCTGGCCCAGTTGGTGGGCGTGTGGGTGGGTGTCACCGAGGACGACGAGGAGGTCGCGCCGGCGCAGCACGAGTTCGCCGAGCCGCTGCCGCCGTGGGACGAGCTGACCAAGCCCGGCCTCGGCCAGCTGACCCGGGTGTTCGGGACGCGGCCGGTGGACCCGCTGGTGGGCGCGCGGGTGCTGGCCGAGACGCAGCGCAAGCTGGTGGCCAACAACAGGTTCGGCATCCCGGCGATGGCGCACGAGGAGTGCCTGTCGGGGTTCACCGCGTGGCGCGCGACGGTGTTCCCGACGCCGCTGGCGTGGGGGGCGTCGTTCGACCCGTCCCTGGTGGAGCGGATGGCCCGCGAGGTCGGGCTGGCGATGCGCGACGTCGGCGTGCACCAGGGGTTGGCGCCGGTGCTGGACGTGACGCGCGACCCGCGCTGGGGGCGCACCGAGGAGACCATCGGCGAGGACCCGTACCTGGTGGGGCTGCTCGGCGCGGCCTACACGCGCGGGCTGGAGTCGACCGGGGTCGTGGCGACCCTCAAGCACTTCGCCGGGTACTCGGCCTCGCGCGGCGGGCGCAACCACGCGCCCGTGCACATGGGGCCGCGCGAGTTCGCCGACGTGGTGCTGCCGCCGTTCGAGATGGCGCTGCGGGAGGGCGGGGCGCGGTCGGTCATGCACTCCTACGCCGAGGTGGACGGGGTGCCGCCGGCGTCGGACTCGTCGTTGCTGACCGGGTTGCTGCGGGAGGAGTGGGGCTTCACCGGGGTCGTCGTCGCGGACTACTTCGGGGTGTCGTTCCTGGAGACCGCGCACGGCGTGGCGGGGTCGCCGGGTGAGGCCGCCGGGCTGGCGCTGGCGGCCGGGGTGGACGTCGAACTGCCTTCGGTGCGGTGCTACGGGCACCCGTTGGCGGACATGGTGCGGTCCGGGCTGGTCGCCGAGTCGCTGGTGGACCGCGCGGTCACGCGGGTGCTGACGCAGAAGTGCGAGCTGGGGCTGCTGGACCCGGACTGGAGCCCGGAGTCGCCCGCCGTCGTGCGCGGCGAGCCGGTGGACCTGGACCCGCCGGCGCTGCGCGAGCTGGCGCGGGACATGGCGGAGCGGTCCGTGGTGCTGCTGGACAACTCCAGCGGGGTGCTGCCGCTGAACGCCGCGAAGGTCGCGGTGGTCGGGCCGTGCGCGGACGATGTGCTGTCGCTGATGGGTTGCTACGCGTTCCCGAACCACGTGGGCGTGCAGCACCCCGAGGTGGAGCTGGGGATCGAGATGGCCACGTTCGTCGAGGCGTTCCGGGCGGAGTTCCCGGCGGTGGACGTGGTGACCGCGCAGGGCTGCGAGGTCTCCGGCGAGGACCGGTCCGGGATTCCGGCGGCGGTGGCGGTCGCTGCCGACGCGGACGTGGTGGTGGCGGTGCTGGGCGACCTGGCGGGGTTGTTCGGACGGGGGACGTCGGGCGAGGGGTGCGACGCCGAGGACCTGTCCCTGCCGGGCGTGCAGGGCGAGCTGCTGGACGCGCTGCTGGCGTGCGGGAAGCCGGTGGTGCTGGTGCTGCTGGCCGGGCGGCCCTACGCGCTGGGCCGGTACTCGCCGGCGGCCGTGGTGCAGGCGTTCTTCCCCGGCGAGGAGGGTGCGGGCGCGGTCGCCGGCGTGTTGAGCGGGCGGGTCAACCCGTCGGGCAAGCTGCCGGTGAGCGTGCCGCGCGGGTCCGGCGGGCAGCCCACCACGTACCTGCGGCCGATCCTCGGTGGGCCGGGCGGGATCAGTTCGGTGGACCCGTCGCCGTTGTTCGCCTTCGGGCACGGGCTGTCCTACACGTCGTTCGAGCTGTCGGAGTTCGAGGCCGGGGACTCCCTGCCGTCCGACGGTGAGGTCGTCGTGTCGGCGCTGGTGCGCAACACCGGGTCGCGGGTCGGGGCCGAGGTGGTGCAGCTGTACCTGAACGACCCGGTGGCGAGCGTGACCCGGCCGGTGCGGCAGCTGGTCGGGTTCGCCCGGGTCGCGCTGGAGGCGGGTGAGGCGGCGCGGGTGTCCTTCCGGCTGCACGCCGACCGGACGTCGTTCACCGGCCGGGACGGGCGGCGGGTCGTCGAGCCGGGCGAGCTGCGGCTGCTGGTCGGGACGTCGAGCGAGGACATCCGCTGGGAGAAGTCGGTGCAGCTCACCGGAGAGCCAAGGGTCGTGGGACACGACCGCGTTCTGGTGACCCCGGTCGACACCACGCCACACGGGAGTGGCCGATGAGGGTGTTGTCCCTGTTACTGCCCTTGGCGCTACTCGTGCCGGCGGTGCCCACGGCGGCGGCCGAGCCGGTCGCGCAGTCGCGCGTCGAGGGGTACGTGGTCGACGTCGGCGGGCCGGGGCGGTTCCCGTTGGCGTCGAAGGGCAAGGCGGCTCCCCTGGTGGTGAGCCCGGAGGACTTCCCCGGCGTGGTGCGGGTCGTCGGGGACCTGCGGGACGACGTCGAGCGGGTGACCGGTGTGAAACCGGTCGTGCGCAACGACGTCGTGGACGGTGCGGTCATCGTCGGCACGGTGGGGCGCAGTCCGCTGGTGGACGACCTCGTCCGGCGCGGCAAGTTGGACGTGTCGGGCTTGCGGGGGAAGTGGGAGACCTCGGTCCAGCAGGTCGTGCCGAACCCCCTGCCGGGGGTGCGGCGGGCGTTGGTGATCGCGGGCAGTGACCAGCGCGGGACGATCTACGGCGCTTACGACGTGTCGCGGGAGATCGGGGTGTCGCCCTGGTACTTCTGGGACGACGTCCAGCCGCGCAAGCGGACCGAGCTGCACGTGCTGCCGGGGCGGCACAGCCAGGGCACGCCGGCGGTGAAGTACCGCGGGTTCTTCATCAACGACGAGAACCCGCAACTGGGGCGGTGGGCGCCGAAGTTCTTCGGCAACGGCTCCGCGCCGGGCTTTCCGAACGGGTTCAACCGGCACTTCTACGCCAAGGTCTTCGAGACCATGCTGCGGCTCAAGGCCAACTACCTGTGGCCGGCGGTGTGGGGCCGGGCGTTCGCCGAGGACGACCCGCTGAACCACCGGACCGCCAAGGAGTACGGCGTCGTCATGGGCACCTCGCACGAGGCGCCGATGATGCGCGGCATCGAGGAGTGGAACCGGCACGCCCAGCCGGGCGTCTCGGACCCGTACGGCGGCAACGGCGACTGGAGCTTCCGGCGCAACCAGGCGGCCATCAAGCAGTACTGGGCCGATGGCGTCAAGCGCATGAAGGAGCAGGACTTCGAGGGCGTGGTGACCCTCGGGATGCGCGGCAACGGCGACGTCAGCCTGCCCGACGGCGACGGCATCGAGCTGATGCAGGAGATCCTGGCCTCGCAGCGGGAGATCCTGGCCCGGGAGGGCATGTCGGACGTGCCGCAGGTGCAGACCCTGTACAAGGAGGTCCAGCGGTACTGGGACCAGGGGCTGCGCCCGCCGGACGACGTGACCGTCGTGTTCTGCGACGACAACTGGGGCAACATGCGCAAGTTGCCCGGGAAGGACCTGCCGCCGCGGGCCGGCGGGTACGGGCTGTACTACCACTTCGACTACGTGGGTGGCGGCCGGAACTACAAGTGGGTGGACACCAGCCTGCTGCCCAACGTGTGGGACCAGCTCAACCAGTCCTACCAGTACGGCGTCGACCGGCTGTGGGCGGTCAACGTCGGGGACCTGAAGAACAACGAGATGCCGTTGCAGTTCTTCCTCGACTACGCCTGGAACCCGAACCGGTGGCCGTTGGAGAAGCTGGGGGAGTGGGAGCGGCGGTACGCGGCGCAGAACTTCGGCGCGACGCGGGCGGCCGGCATCGCGTCGGTGCTGCGGGACTACTCGAAGTTGCAGTCGGACCGCAAGCCGGAGCTGCTCAACCGCAAGATCAGCGGCGAGGGCACGACGGTGGTCTACGACGACCAGGCCACGCCGTTCAGCCTGACCGACTACCAGGAGATCGAGCGGGTCACCGCGCAGTGGCAGGAGCTGGCCGAGCGGGCCGAACGCATCAAGCGGTCCCTGCCGGCGCACTTGCAGGACGCCTACTACCAACTGGTGTACTACCAGGTGAAGGCGTCGGCGAACCTGTACGCGCTGCGGTTGGCGGAGTTCAAGAACCTGCTGTACGTGGCGCAGGGACGGGCTTCGGCCAACGCGTTGGCGGCGGAGACCGAGGCGCGGTTCGCCGAGGACCAGGCCATGTCCGACTACTACAACAACGTGCTCGCGGGCGGGAAGTGGCAGGGCTTCCAGACCCAGCCGAAGATCGGGTACGGCGACGTCGCGCGGTACGGGCCGGACGCGCCGTGGCAGCAGCCGGAGCGGAACCACGAGGCGCTGCCGGACGAGGTCTTCCCGGCGGTGAAGCGGATCTCGCTGCCGGCGGTGGCCGAGCTGGGCGTGGCGGTGGACGGGTCGGACCAGTGGTGGCCCGCGTCGTCGTCGGTGGCGGTGCTGCCGGAGTTCAGCCGATGGCAGTCGCAGCCGGGGCAGTTCGTGGACGTGTTCAACCGCGGTTCGGTGCCGTTCTCGTACAAGGTGACCTCACCGCCATGGCTGACCGTGGACCGTCCATCCGGCACGGTCGACACCCAGACCCGCCTGCAGGTGCGCGTCGACTGGTCACGCGCCCCCGCTGGCCGAACCACCACGCCGATCACGATCACCGGCGCCGGCCGGACCGTGCAGGTGGACGCGGTCGTCGACAACACCCCGTTGCGGCCCAAGGGTTTCGTGGAGGCCAACGGTTACGTGTCGATGGAGGCCGCGCACGCCACCCGGATGGTCGGCGGTGACGGTGTTCGCTGGCAGGTCATCCACGACCTCGGGCGCACGGGCGACGGCGTCGAGCCGTTCCCGGTCACCGCACCGAGCCGCAACCCCGACGGCCCGCGCCTGGAGTACGAGGTGACGTTGAAGACGAGCGGCCCGGTGACCGTGTGGGCCTACTTGTCACCGCGCAACCCGGTGCTGGCCGGTTCCGGTCTGCGGTACGCCTTGTCGTTCGACGACCAGGCCCCGCAGGTCGTGGACATCACGGCGACGACCGGGGCCAACGACACGACGATGAACAAGCAGTGGGAGCGCAACACGTCCGACAACGTCAACCGGACCGCCACCCGCCACGAGTTGGGTGCCGGCGTCCACACCCTGAAGTTCTGGATGGTGGACCCGACTGTGGTGGTGCAGAAGCTGGTCGTGGACACGGGTGGCCTCAGGCCCAGCTACCTGGGGCCGCCGGAGAGCAAACGCGTCCACTGACCGGGTGGGGCCGTGAGGGGGCTATGGCGGTGGTCCCCTCACGGCCCGTTTCCTTTTCGCGCCAACGCACAGCGCTCTGCGCGCCGCAGGCGCTGCTTTGATTGGGCTGCCAAGCCACGGAAGGGCTTCGGTTCGTCCCCCGTACGGCCTGGGCGCAGCCCAACCGAGCTTTGGTCTTCTCCGCAACCAGCTTTTCCGGCTGCGGAGAAGACCAAAGGGTGGTTGCCTCCGGCAGGTCGTGCGGGGGACGAACCGACGCTCAGAGGTGGGTGTGCAGGTGGCGTAGCTTGGTCTCGTCGTGGGTCCTGGGGGTTTGGTGGCCGCTGAAGGGGAAGACGGCCATGGTTTTCGGGGCGCTTATCTCGTTGTACGCGGCGTACACAGTGGACGGTGGGCAGACCTCGTCCATCAGGCCGACGCTCATCAGCGTCGTTGCGGTGATGCGGCGGGAGAGCAGGGCCGCGTCCACGTAGCGGAGGGTGTTCAGGGCGGCTGGGATCAAGGTGGTTTGGTGGGCCAGGAAGGCTGAGATCTCGGCGTAGGGGTCGGCGGCGGTGATGGTGATGGCGCGTTGGAAGTCGCAGAGGAAAGGTACGTCGGCGTGGCAGACCCGGACGGTGTCCGCTTTGAGGGCGGCTGCTGCCAGGGCTAGGCCGCCGCCTTGGCTGCCGCCTGACACGGCGATGCGGGTGGGGTCCACGCCGTCGAGGCTTGCGGCTGCCTCCACGGCCAAAGCGGCGTCGGTCATGAGGCGGGTGTAGTAGTAGGTCTCGGGAGCGGCGATGCCTCGGGTCATCACGCCGGGGTGTTCGGGGCCCGCGTCGGCTCGGTCGGGGGTTTGGCCGGTGGACCAGCGACCGCCCTGGCCTCGGGTGTCCATCGCGAAGACCGCGTACCCCGCCGTCGCCGGCAGTACGTGCTCGGCGGGTAGGCCTCGGCCGCCGCCGTAGCCGATGTAGGTCACGACGGTCGGGAGGCGGTCGGTGGCGGCTGACGTTGGTGGGCGCAGGTACCAGGCCTTGATGCGGTCGCCGTTCGCGCCGGAGAACTCCGCGTCCCAGACCGGCAGCGGGCCGTAGGTGTCGGTGCCGTATCGGGTCAAGGTCGGGGGCTGGGCCTTGGCGCGGGACTCGGCTAGCCGGGTCTGCCACCACTTGTCCAGGTTCTCGGGCTCCTCGGTGGGTGTGCGGTAGGTCTTCAGCTCGGCTTCCGGCAGGTCGAACCAGGGCACCTCGACATCCCTTCGAACGCAGTTAAGCGCTTAACTACAGTAGTGGAGCAGGCGGACGTGTCTCCGGTCTAGACTCGGCGATCACCCTGGCAAGGAGGCGCGGTGGGAGCTAAGCGTCCGACCATCTCGGACATCGCCAAGGCCGCGGGTGTGTCGACCGGTGCGGTGTCGTACGCGCTCAACAACCGGCCCGGGGTGTCCGAGCCCACGCGGCGGCGGATCATGGACATCGCCGACCGGCTCGGGTGGGTGCCCAGCAGTGCGGCGCGGTCGTTGAGCGACGGTCGGGCGAACGCCATCGGGCTGGTGGTGGACCGGCCGGCCCGGGTGATCGGCGTCGAGCCGTACTTCATGCAGTTGATCGCGGGCATCCAGGGGGCGCTCGCGGGCGGTCCGACGGCGTTGTTGTTGCAGGTCACGGACAACGCGCAGGCCGAGTTGACCGCCTACCGGCGCTGGTGGGCCGAGCGGCGGGTGGACGGGGTGCTGCTGGTCGACCTGGTCGAGGACGACCCCCGCGTGGAGCTGGTGCGGGAGTTGCGGCTGCCGGCGGTGGTGCTGGGCGAGCCGGTCGTGGACGACGTGCCGTGCGTGTGGACCGACGACGAGGCCGCGGTCGCGGAGGTGCTGGAGTACCTGGTCGCGCTCGGGCACCGGGGGATCGTCCGCGTCGCCGGGCCGACCCGGTTCGTGCACACCCAGACCAGGTCCCGGGCGTTCACCACGGCGGCGGCGCGCTTGGGGCTGAGCGAGGCGCGGATCGTGCACACGGACTACTCCGACGAGGCGGCGGCGCGGGTCACCCGGCGGGTGCTGACCGGGGAGAACCCGCCGACCGCGCTGGTGTTCGACAACGACGTGATGGCGGTGTCGGCGCTGGGGGTCGCGCACGAGCTGGGGCTGTCGGTCCCCGGACAGCTCTCGCTGGTGGCCTGGGACGACTCGGCGCTGTGCCGGCTGGTGCGGCCGGCGCTGTCGGCGGTGCGGCGGCCGATCGCGGAGCGTGGCGCGGCGGCGGTCCGGTTGTTGCTCGACGTGATCGCGGGGGAGGACGTGGCGCACGTCAAGACCTCCGATCCCGAGCTGGTGCCGAGGTCGAGCACGGGTCCGGTCGCCTGACAGCCGTTGACACTTAAGCGGTTAATTGCTTTGGTGTGGGGGCGCTGCCCTGCGCTCGCCCGTGTCAGTGTCGACGACTACGCGAGGTACTCCCATGCGCACAAGATTCACCATGGTCGGCGCCGCCATCGCCGCCCTGGTCCTCTCCCTGCTGACCGCGGCGCCGCCCGCGTCGGCGGCCACCGGGTTCTACGTCAGCGGCGGCAAGCTGTACGAGTCCAACGGCACCGAGTTCGTCATGCGCGGCGTCAACCACGCCCACACCTGGTACACCGGCCGCACCGCCCAGGCCCTCAAGGACGTCAAGGCGCTGGGCGCGAACACCGTCCGGGTCGTGCTCTCCAGCGGCGACCGGTGGACGCGCAACGACACCGCCGACGTCACCAACGTCGTCAGCCAGTGCAAGGCCAACCGGCTGATCTGCGTGCTGGAGGTGCACGACACCACCGGCTACGGCGAGCAGAGCGGCGCGGTGAGCCTGGCCAAGGCCGTCGACTACTGGATCGGCATCAAGAGCGCGCTCGCGGGCCAGGAGCAGTACGTCATCCTCAACATCGGCAACGAGCCGTACGGCAACCAGGGCTACGCGACCTGGGCGGCCGACAACAGGGACGCCGTCGCCCGCCTGCGCGCGGCCGGCTTCCAGCACACGATCATGCTGGACGCCCCGAACTGGGGCCAGGACTGGTCGTTCACCATGCGCGACAACGCCGCCTCCGTGTTCGCCGCGGACCCGGCCAAGAACATCGTGTTCTCCATCCACATG
The DNA here is from genome assembly GCA_050954585.1 of Actinosynnema sp. CA-248983. Classification (GTDB taxonomy): domain Bacteria; phylum Actinomycetota; class Actinomycetes; order Mycobacteriales; family Pseudonocardiaceae; genus Actinosynnema. Next base: position 2,849,117 of record CP191863.1, read on the forward strand.
TACGGCGTGTTCGACACCGCCGCCGAGATCAACGACTACCTGGGCCGCTTCGTCGCCGCCGGCCTGCCGATCGTCGTCGGCGAGTTCGGCCACGACCACTCCGACGGCAACCCCGACGAGGACACCATCTTCGCCACCACCCGGCAGCGCGGGATCGGCTACCTGGCCTGGTCGTGGTCGGGCAACGGCGGCGGCGTCGAGTACCTCGACCTGGCGGTCAACTGGGACCCGGCGAACCTGTCGCCGTGGGGTCAGCGGGCGTTCAACGGCGCCAACGGCATCAAGGCGACTTCGCGCGAGGCGACGGTCTTCGGCGGTGGGGGAGGCGACAGTCAGGCGCCCACGACCCCCGGCACCCCCACCGCGTCCGGCGTGACGTCGAACTCGGTGACGCTGAGCTGGGCCGCGTCGACCGACAACGTCGGCGTGACCGGCTACGACGTGGTCCGGGTCAGCGGCACCACCGAGTCCCCGGCGGCCTCGGCCAGCGGCACCTCGGCCACCGTGACCGGGCTGTCGGCGGCCACGTCCTACACGTTCGCGGTCTACGCGCGCGACGCCGCCGGCAACCGGTCCGCCCGGTCGGGCACGGTCGCGGTGACCACCCAGCCCGGTGGCGGCGGCGGGTCGTGCGCGGTGGCGTACAAGGTCGCCGGGCAGTGGCAGGGCGGCTTCCAGGGTGACGTCAAGATCACCAACACCGGCTCCGCCGCGATCAACGGGTGGAACCTCAAGTGGACCTATGCCAACGGTCAGACGATCACGCAAAGCTGGGGTGCGATTTATACGCAAGCGTCCAGCAACGTGACCATGACCAACGCCTCCTACACGGCGAACATCCCGCCCGCGGGCTCGGTGAGCTTCGGGTTCATCGGCACGTGGAACGGCACGAACCCGGTGCCGACCGCGTTCACCCTCAACGGCTCCTCCTGCACGGTGGGGTGACGGCCATGCGGAAGAACGGTGCGTTAGCCGCGTTGGTGGGGGCGCTGGCCGCGGTCGTCGCCCTGGTGGTGGCCGCGCCCGCCGGCAGCGGTGCTCCGGCGGCGTCGGCGGAGCCGGTGCGGATCATGGCGCTGGGGGACTCGATCACCGGGTCGCCCGGCTGCTGGCGCGCCCTGCTGGACCGGGACCTGCGGGCGGCGGGCCACACGAACATCGACTTCGTGGGCACGTTGCCGGCACAGGGCTGCGGGTTCGCCTACGACGGCGAGAACGAGGGGCACGGCGGGTTCCTGGCGACCAACGTGGCCGACCAGAACCAGCTCGTCGGGTGGCTCGCGCAGACCCACCCGGACGTCGTGCTGATGCACTTCGGCACCAACGACGTCTGGAACAACCGGTCGCCCGCGACGATCCTGGCCGCGTTCGGCAAGCTCGTCGACCAGATGCGCGCGGACAACCCGGACATGAAGGTGCTCGTCGCGCAGATCATCCCGATGAACCCGGCCAACTGCGCGGACTGCGGGCAGCGGGTGGCCAACCTGAACGCGGCGATCCCGGGGTGGGCGGCGGCGAAGTCCACCGCCCGGTCACCGGTCACCGTGGTGGACCAGTGGACCGGCTTCGCCACCTCCGCCGACACCGGGGACGGGGTGCACCCCAACGCGTCCGGTGACCGGAAGATCGCCGGCCGGTGGTTCCCAGCCGTGGTGGACGCCCTCCGTGGCACGACACCGACGACCACCACGACCACCACGACCACCACGACGTCGCCGGGTTCGACGTGCGATGCCGTGATCAAGGTGGTCAACCAGTGGTCGGGCGGGTTCCAGGTCGAGATCACCTTCACCAACCGGGGCACCACGGCGACGTCGTCCTGGTCGGTCGGGTTCGCGCTGGCCCAGGGCATGACCGTGGCGCAGGTGTGGAACGGCGCGGTCAGCCAGTCCGGGCTCAACGTCACCGTCCGCAACGTGTCCTGGAACGCGCTGGTCATGCCCGGTGGCTCGGCGACCACCGGGATGATCGTCAACGGCGACCCGACCGGCTGGAACCCCACGCCGATCTGCGGGTCCTGAGTGGACGCCGCCGGTCGTGCCCCGCGGCACGACCGGCGGCGCCGCCGTCAGAACTCCTCGTCCAGCGAGACCGTGCCCGACACCGCGACCTGGTAGGCCGACACGCGCCGCTCGAAGAAGTTGGTCAGCTCCTGCACGTCCTGCAACTCCATGAACGGGAACGGGTTCGACGCGCCGAACACCGGGTCCATGCCCAGCCGGACCAGCCGCTGGTCGGCCACGTAGGACAGGTACTCGCGCATGTCACCGGCGTTGATGCCGGCCAGGCCGTCGCCGCAGACGTCCTGCGCGAACCGGAACTCCGCCTCGACCGCCTCGCGCAGCATGGCGGTCACCTCGGCGCGCAGCGCGTCGTCGAACAGGTCGGGTTCCTCGGCGCGGACCGTGTCCACGACGCTGAACGCGAAGTTCATGTGCATCGACTCGTCGCGGAACACCCAGTTCGTGCCCGTGGCGAGGCCTTGCAGCAGGCCGCGCGAGCGCAGCCAGTACACGTAGGCGAAGGCCCCGTAGAAGAACAGGCCCTCGATGCACGCGGCGAAGCAGATGAGGTTGAGCAGGAACGCGCGGCGGTCGTCGCGGGTGCGCAGCTCGGTCAGGCCGTTGATCGAGTCGATCCACTTGAAGCAGAACTCGCCCTTGGCGCGGATCGACGGGATGTGCTCGATCGCCGCGAACGCTTGCGCGCGCTCGTCGTGGTCGGGCAGGTAGGTGTCCAGCAGGGTCAGGTAGAACTGGACGTGGACGGCCTCCTCGAACAGTTGGCGAGAGAGGTAGAGGCGGGCCTCGGGCGCGTTGACGTGCTGGTAGAGGTTGAGCACGAGGTTGTTGGCCACGATCGAGTCGCCGGTGGCGAAGAAGGCGACCAGCCGCTTCACCAGGTGGTGCTCGCCGGGGGTGAGGCGGGCCAGGTCGGCGACGTCGGCGGCGAGGTCGACCTCCTCCACCGTCCACGTGTTGCGGATGGCCGCGCGGTACTGCTCGTAGAAGTCCGGGTAGCGCATGGGGCGCAGGGTCAGGTCCATGCCGGGGTCGAGCAGCATCACTGGCAGGCCTCGCAGATCTCGGGGTTTTCCAGGGAGCAGGCGTTCTGCGTGACCGGCGCGGTGGCCTGGGCTGTCACCGTGGTCTGGGCGATGCGGGTCGCGGGGCGGGAGCGCAGGTAGTAGGTGGTCTTGAGGCCGGCGCGCCAGGCGTAGGCGTACATCGAGGACAGCTTGCCGATCGTCGGCGCGGCGGAGAACAGGTTCAGCGACTGGCCCTGGTCCACGTACGGGGTGCGCGCGGCGGCGAGGTCGATCAACGCCTTCTGCGGCAGTTCCCACGCGGTGCGGTAGCGGGCCTTGAGGTCGGCCGGCAGGTCAAGGGCCTGGATCGAGCCGTCGGCCTGCTTGATGGCGTCGCGGGTGGCCTGGTCCCAGCGGCCCAGGGCCTTGAGGTCGTCGACCAGGTACGGGTTGACCTGGAGGAACTCGCCGGACAGGGTCTCGCGCTTGAACAGCGTCGACACGACCGGCTCGATGCACTCCGAGCAGCCCGCGATGGAGGCGATGGTGGCGGTGGGCGCGATGGCCACGATCAGCGAGTTGCGCAGGCCGTGGCGGGTGATCTGCGCGCGGAGGCGCTGCCAGCGGTCCGGCTGGAACGGTCGGGCGTGCTCGAAGTGGTCGAGGTGGAGTTGTCCGCGAGCGGCCCGGGTCGCGCCGAACTCGGGGTGCGGGCCGTGGCGCTCGGCCAGGTCCGCGGAGGTCTCGAAGGCGGTGAGCGCGATCTCCTCGGCGATCCTGGTCGACAGCTCCAACGCGTCCGGTGAGTCGAAGGGGAGCTTGCGCTGGAAGAACACGTCGGCCAGGCCCATCACGCCCAGGCCCACCGGTCGCCAGCGCCGGTTGCCGCCGCCGGCCGCGGGGGTGGGGTAGTAGGTGAGGTCGATGGTGCGGTCGAGGAACTTCACGGCCGTGCGGACGGTCGTGCGGAGGCGGTCCCAGTCCATGCCGTCGGGGGTGACGTGGCGGGCCAGGTTCACCGAGCCGAGGTTGCACACGGCGGTCTCGGTGTCGCTGGTGACCTCTAGGATCTCGGTGCACAGGTTGGACAGGTGGATGACGTTGCCCGGCACCGCGGTCTGGTTGGAGGTGCGGTTCGCGGCGTCCTTGAAGGTCATCCAGCCGTTGCCGGTCTGGGCGAGGGTGCGCATCATGCGGCCGTAGAGGGCGCGGGCGGGGACGGTGCGCTTGGCGAGGCCCTGCCGTTCGGCCTTCTGGTAGGCGGCGTCGAAGTCCGGGCCCCACAGGTCGGTCAGGTGCGGGACGTCCTTGGGGTCGAACAGCGACCAGGGGTCGTCGGCCTCGACGCGGCGCATGAACTCGTCGGGCACCCAGAGCGCCAGGTTGAGGTTGTGCGTGCGCTGGGCCTCGTCGCCGGTGTTGTCGCGCAGTTCCAGGAACTCCTCGACGTCGGCGTGCCAGGGTTCGAGGTAGACGCACGCCGCGCCCTTGCGCCGACCACCCTGGTTGACCGCGGCGACCGAGGCGTCCAGCGTGCGCAACCACGGCACGATGCCGTTGGACCGGCCGTTCGTGCCGCGGATCAGCGAGCCGCGCGAGCGGACCCGGGTCCACGAGATGCCTATGCCGCCGGAGAACTTGGACAGTCGGGCGACCTCGCCGTAGCGGTGGTAGATCGACTCCAGTTCGTCCTGGGGGGAGTCGAGGAGGAAGCAGGAGGACAGCTGCGGGTGGCGGGTGCCCGCGTTGAAGAGGGTGGGGGAGCTGGGGAGGTAGTCGAGGCGGGAGAGCAGGGCGTACAGCTCGCGGGCTTCCTCGACGGTTTCGGACAGGCCGCAGGCGACGCGCAGGAAGAAGTGCTGGGGTGTTTCGATGACCGTGCGCTTTTCGGGGTGGCGCAACAGGTAGCGGTCGTAGACGGTCTTGAGGCCGAAGTACTCGAACCGGTCCGTGGCGGCGTCGTCGACGGTGTCGTCCAGTTCGGTCGCGTGGCGGGCGACGAAGCTTTTCAGTCGTTCGGACAGCAGTCCGGCTGCGGCGCCCAGCGCGACGGATTCGGAGAACTTTTTCGTGCCCACCTCGGCTGCGATGGTGCGGGCGAGCAGGCGGGCGGCGAGCTTGGAGTACTGCGGATCGGTGGCGGTCAGCGCGGCGGAGGCCCGAATCGCCAGGTCACGCGCGTCGGTGCCGGCTTTCGGGTCGACTTGGCGCAGGACGTGCTCGGGGCGGACGTCGGGCAGGTCGGCGGTGAGTGCGGCCAACTCGAGACGCAGGCCGTCCAGGGGCCGCGCGTCGACAACGGTCAAGGCTCTCTCCTCGTGAGCAGGACCAAGCCGCGCGTCGGGGTTCCGACACGCGCACCGGTGGCAGGTCTTCGGACTCGCGGGCGCCGTGCACAGACCTACTGGCCGTCGCTTCCCAGGCTTCGTGCGTCCAGTGCTTCTGGCTTCGTGCGCCCAGTGCTTCTCTGACGGCTGTCGTTCCCACATACCGCTGCGGGGCAGTCCCGGACTCACACCGGGTTCCCTCTTGCCTCACCGGGTCGGACGGTGAACCACCAGCGCGGCGGACACTACATGTTGTGGTGCGGTCTGTGAATGCCCCCCAGGTGGTGTGCCCGTAAGATCCAATCTGCTATGCGAGGTGGGACGACCCGATCGAGTGACATGCGCGATCCGGAACCAGTCCAGCCCTCGCACGTCCCGTGATATGGAGCGGGCGGGCAGCGGCAGGACCCCCGCACACCGACCCGGCCCCGGCGGGTGTCCGGACACGGGCGGAACCGGTCGGGACGCGGGTACCGTCGATGGCATGACGCAGCGCAAACCCGCCGGAGTCGGCTTCGAGACGTGGGTGGAGCGGCAGATTCGCGAGGCTCAGGACAAGGGCGAGTTCGACGACCTGCCCAGCGCCGGCAAGCCGTTGCCCGGGCTGTCAGGGCCGCACGACGAGTTGTGGTGGGTCAAGGACAAGGTCCGCCGCGAAGAGGGCACGATGCTGGCCCCGACCCTCCAGCTCCGCAAGGAAGCGGCCGACGCACGGGCGGCGGCGGGTGCGGCGGGGTCCGAGGAGGAGGTGCGGCGGATTCTGGGGGAGATCAACGCGCGGATCACCGAGGCGATCCGCAAGCCGTTGTCGGGGCCGCCGTTGAACCTGATGCCGTTCGACGTCGAGCACGTGGTGCGGGAGTGGCGGCTCAGCCGGACCTCAACCGACCAGTCCTGAGGCGGGTGTGGTGGGGGAATGCTTGTGGGTGCGTAGGAAAGCGCCGAAAGCCGCGGTGGGGAAGTGAAGCGCTGGGCCGTGGGGGTTCTTCGAGTCGCGGACCAGGGTTCGGGAGTGGGCGTGGGCCAGTTCCACGCAGTCGCCGCCGGTGCCGCCGCTGTGGCTGGACTTGCGCCACCTCGTCATCGGGACCTCTCCAAGGTGGTCAGGAGCGCGGCGGTTTTGGTTGGTGACAACGCCGTGTGGCGCAGGGCGTCGAAAGCCGCCTCGTACCGGGCGACGTGAGCCGGGTCCTCGACGGTCGTGGCGGTGGTGAGGGCTTCCAGGTAGACGACCGGGGTGCTGTCGGGGATGCGGAGCAGGACGAACGGGTAGCCGGCCAGGGGGTGGGCGGGGGCGGTCAGGGGGAGGACCTGGAGGGTCAGGGTCGGCAGGGTGGCCAGTTTGCGCAGGTGGTGGAGTTGGGTGCGCATGGTTGCCGTGCTGCCGATGGTGGCGTGCAGGGCGGCTTCGTGCAGGATCGCGTGGACGTGTTGGTCGCCGTTCGTGATGCGGTCCAGGCGGGCCAGGCGGGCCTCGACCAGGCGGTCGACGTCCTCGGGGCGGTGGTGTGTCGTCAGGAGGGCGCGGGCGTAGTCGGGGGTTTGCAGGGGGCCGGGGACCAGTTCGGCTTGGTAGCGCAGGACCTCCGTCGCCAACTCCTCCAACGCGTGGAACCTGCGGAAGAAGCCGGGCAGCACGGTGCCGAAGTTGGTGCGGGGGCGGCGTTTTCGGGCTTCGCGGGCCAGGGTCTCGATCGGGGTGCGGGCCGGACCCGTCGCGCCGTAGTGGTCGAGCAGGAGGGTCAGCTCGGGCTGTCGGATGGCGACGTCGCCGACCTCGATGCGGCGGACCTTCGCGGGTGAGCACTCCAGCACCTCGGCGGCGCGGTCCTGGGTGATGTTCGCGGCCTCGCGCAGTCGGGCCAGCACCTGCCCGAGCTTCCGCTTCGCCGCCGTGGGACTCGCACCGTTGCCGGCCATGCGCCTCGCACCTTTCGTCCGCCTCCGTGGAGGTTGCGAGTGTGCCGGAAAGTTGCGCTGAACAGGACTTTCTCGCCTCGGTTCACACGAAGGTGTACTCGTGCAGTCTGCACGTGCAGGTTAACGTGGAGGGTGAGAACTCCGGGGGGAGGATCTGCGGGCCGGGCTGGCTGTCCCGCATCAACCGGCGTGCCGCATCAGCGGTCGTTCGCGGGCTGGGGGCTGATCCGGTTCGTTTCGCGCGCACGTCGGGGCGTCGATCCACCACCCACCGGGCAGGCGGGCGGGCACGTTCGTGCTGCCCGTCGCACGCGCACCCCGCCGAGGAGGGACCCGCATGAGCTTCACATCGACGGTCGTCAAGGGCTACGCCAAGGGCCAGACCATCCGCGCGCTGGCCGCCGCCACCGGCAGGTCCTACGGCACCGTCCGCAGCACCCTTGTCGCGCAAGGGGTTCGGCTGCGCGGACGGGGGCATAGGCGCAGCGGCAAGCCGATGCTGCCGATCCGCGACGCCCGCGCGCGGCGCGAGGAGTTGTCCGCCGAACTGCTGCGCGCCCGCCTGGCTTCGGGGCTGACGGGCGCCGCGGCGGGCCGGCGGGCCGGGATCAGCCAGTCCAAGGTGTCCAAAGTGGAGACCGGGAACCTGGTGCCCAAGGTGGCCGACGTGGCGCGGTTGGCCGACGTGTACCGGGTCGCGCCCGCGACCCGGCAACGGCTGCTCGACCTGGCCGAGGAGGTGGTGCGCGACGCGGCGCACCGGAGGGCCGTCGTGCACCGGGGCGTCGCCGGGCGGCAGGTCGCGGTCGCGCGCGCCGAGGCGGCGGCGGAGACCGTGCGCATCCTGGCGTTGACCAACCTCCCGCGGCAGCTGCTGCGCACACCCGCCCGCGACCGGCGGCTGGTCGTCGTGCTGGCGGAGAGCGCGCTGCGCTCCGAGCCGGAGAACTGGCCGTGGCTGCGCGAGATCAGCCTGGCGCCGACCGTGGAGCTGGGCGTGATCCCGTGGTTGACGCGGGTGGACCTGCCGGACGCCGGGTTCCAGGTCTACGACGAGTCGATGGTCGTCTTCGGGCTGCTGGCGGGCAACGTGGTGATCACCGACCCGGACGACGTGCGCGGCCACGTGCAGGCGTTCGACAAGCTCCGCCGGACCGCCCTGACCGGCCCCCGGCTGCGCACCCACCTCGACCACCTGTTCGCCGAACGCCACCGCACCGAGACGACGCCCGTCCCGCCGACATCCTGGCCGGGCGAGGACTTACGAGACATCGCCTGACCCCACAACCGATTCGTCAACAGCCAGGCGGTGCAGCGGCCCGGCGAGGAGGGGCTGCGGCTGGGCGGTGCGGTGCAGCGGGCTGGCGAGGAGGGGCAGCGGCTGGGCGGTGCGGTGCAGCGGGCTGGCGAGGAGGGGCAGCGGCTGGGCGGTGCGGTGCAGTGGGCCGGCGAGGAGGGGCCGCGGGCGGTGCGGTGCAGCGGCCGGGCGGTGCAGCGGGCGGGCGGTGCAGCGGGCGGGCGGTGCAGCGGGCGGGCGGTGCAGCGGGCGGTGTGGCGCACGGGTGGTCGGCGGTGAGCGGCGGCGGTGTCTGCGGGTTGGCTGCGGGCGATGGTGGCGTCAGCCGATGCGGTAGCGGTCGCGGCGGGAACTGGGGACCAAGCGGGCCAGGCGGTGGTGCCACATCACGGACAAGCGGCTGGTGGTGGTCTTGGTGATCACCGTCAACGCCTGCGCGCCCACCACCGCCGCCGCGATCGCCTCCGCCTCCCGCCGCGGGTCGAGGTTCGGGTTCAGCTCGCCCGCCGCCGCGGCCTGCCGGAGCAGGTCGCGCGCGGTCGTCGTGAGGCTGCTGAAGTGCAGGCCCGCCAACAGGTCGAACAGTTCGCTGGTGAACAGCAGGCGCACGCCCACGCGCACGGTCGGGTCGGTCGCGGTCAGCTCGGCCATCCGGTGGGTCAGGTCCACCAAGGCCTGCAACGGTCCGACCCGCGCCTCGCACTCCGCGCGCACCACGTGCCAGCGGCGGAAGTACTCCTCGACCACCGCCACCGCCAAGGCCTGTTTGGACGGGAAGTGCCGGTACAGCGCGCCTTTCGTCACGGACACGCGGCGGCACAACGCGTCCAGCGACGTGCCGTCGTACCCGTCCCGGTCGAACAGGTCGATGCCCGCCGCGACCAGCGCGGCGCGGGTCCGAGCGCCTTGGGCGACCGCCATGGTCACCTCGGCGAGATCCGCAGGGCCGCGTACACCGCGGGTTTGGCGACGGCGGGCAGCCACGTCCGCCACACGTCGGCGACCTGTCCCGCGCCACCGGACGGGCCGTCCACCGCCATCGCCAGCAGGTGCACGCCGACCAGGGCGGCGACCACCCCGTCGGCGCACTCCGCCAAGTCGACACCGGGGCGCAGCTCGCCCCGGTTTTCCGCGTGCCGCAACAGGTCCAGCACCGTCGCGGTCCACCGGGCCACCTGCCGCTCGGCCACGTCGTCGCTCAGCGGCGCCTGGAAGAGCAGCCGCTGCACGACGGCGCGGTCCCGGTTGACCGCGTACCCGAGGTCGACCAGGACCTGCAACGGGCTGCGGTGCACGCGCTGGAGGCGCTCGCGGACCCGCGCCCACTCCCGCGCCTGGCGGTCCAGCACGGCCAGCGCCAGCGCCTTCTTGGAGCTGAAGTGCCCGTACAGAGCCCCTTTCGTCACGCCCGCGCGGTCGCAGACGTCGTCGATGGTGGCCCGCACGTAGCCGTCGCGGTCGAACGCCTCGGCCGCGGCGGCCAACAGCCCGTCCCTGGTGGTCGACACGTCGTGGATTGTCACCACACCCGGTGCCGCGCGACAACCGTCTTCTGTGAACAGCATCAATGTCTGCGGCGGGCGGCGCGTTCGATTGCGGCAGCGCGTTCCAATTCCTGCTGCGGCGTGTCGAGCACCTGTCCGAGCCAGCTCCGCCAGTACGGACCCGGGATGCGTTTGCCGCGTTCCCACCGGGACACCTCTTCCCTCGTGACGCTGGTGTTCCCGGACGCGGCGTGCAGTCGTGCGGCCAGGTCGTCCTGGGTCAGCCCCCGGCCGCGACGCAGGTGGGCGAGGATTTCGCTGATGGGACCCGACACCGGCACAGTGCCCTCCCCTTTCCGTGGTCGTCGGGATTGTGCGTCCATTCTTCCAGCGCGTCCGGGTGAATCGGGAAAGCATCACGGTGATACCGGCGGAACATCCTGTGCGAGTGCACGTGCAATTGCCAGCGTGTCGGCGTGCATCCGGAAGTCGGTGATCCGGCCGCGGTGCACGCCCACGATCAGCGCGAAGTCGTAGGACAGCGGTGACCCGGTCGCGCGGACGCGGGCGTGCAGCCGGCCGGTGAGGACCGCGTCGGCATCGTCCACCAGCAGGTCCCGGGTGGTGATACCGGTCAGCTCCAGCACCGCCCGGAAACCGAGGAAGAACGATTCCACCTCGCGCGGGTTGCGCACCTCGGCCGGCCACGGGGCGCCCGGCACCGGCGCGGTCCACCAGCGGACCTCGTCGGCGAACAGCCTGCTCAGCCCGGCGGTGTCCTTCGCGGCCCACCGGGCGACGAGCCGCTCCACCAGCATCGTGACCTCAGCGCGCCCGCGTCGCATGTCCCGCCCACGGCCGACACCGCACGAACGCCTCCCCACTCGGACCGACCGGAACCGCGCCCGCCGAGCACAACATCCGCGCCACCGCCCGGTTGCCGGGCAGGTGGGTGACGCTGAACCAGTGGAAACCGTTGCGCAGGGCGGTGTCCGAGAGCTGCCGGACCAGCAGGGTGCCCAGGCCGACGCGCCGCCACCCGGTCGCCACCGCCACCGCGACCTCCGCCACCTGCGGTGTCCGGGTGGCTTCGTAGCGACCGATGGCGACACCACGACCGTCCCGGTCCCGCGCGACCAGGGCGTGCCGCCGCACGTGGTCCAGTTCGGTCAGGTGCGCGAGCAGCGCGGGCGTGACCGGCGGCGGCGCGCCGCAGAACCGCTGGAACAGCGTGTCCAGGTCGGCGGTTCTGATCGCTTCGGCCAGTTCGTCCCGGTCGTCGGGGCGCAGCGGTGTCATCCAGACCTCCCGTCCGTCGTGCAGGCGCAGCGCGGACGCGATTGCCTGTCCGTACATGAGTACTCCTCGGGGTGTCGACTGGGGCAGCCACACCTTCGGAGCCGCGGGTGATCACGTGAGCAAGCCTGGTACGGACCACGCGGGTCGGGACAGGGGCCAATGTCCGGTTTCCCAACGGGTGCGTCCGGCGGGGTGGTACCGGCGGTGCACCTCCTTCCGCCTGCCGCGCGCCACGAGTTTGATCGCGACAGGCGACCGGCGACGACTGTGAGGTGCGGCGATGGTGGAACAGCAACGTGTCCCCGCGCGCATCGGCGTGCGCGACGTGGTGCGGTTGGAAGAGGAGACCGAGCGACTGCGCGGTATGGACTACCGCCAGGGCGGCGGCGCGTGCCGGGACTCGGTGATCGTCACCGCGGCGTGGAGCGACCAGTTGCTGCGCGCGACGTCGACGGCGGTGGTCCGGACCCGGTTGCTGGTCGCGCTCGCCGACATCCACAACCTGGCGGGCTGGACGTGCTTCGACACCGGCCTGGAGCAGGCGGCGACACGCCAGTGGGACCGGGCCCTGGAGTTGGCCGCCGAAGCCGGCCACGACGAGTTGGTCGCGAACATCCACTACCGGTCGGGGCGGATGCGCCTGCACAACGCGCGCCGCCGGGAGGCGCTGGAGATCTTCGAACTGGGCGTCGTCGCGGCCAAGCGGGCCGGGTCGCGGCACGCGGTGGCGATGCTGCGGGCGAACGAGGCGTGGGCGCACGCGGGTCTGGGCGATCAGGGGATGGCGGCGATCCGGCTGCGGCAGGCGCACGAGGAGTTCGACCGGGCGGGGGCCGGGGCAGCGCCCGGTTGGGCGCGGTTCTTCGACGAGACGGACCTGTCGGGGATGACCGGGGTGGTGCACACCGAACTGGCCCGGACGGTCGACCCGTCGCACACGGCGACCGCGATCCCGGCTCTGGTGGCGGCGATCGCGGGGTACTCGGAGGGGATGGTGCGGAGCCGGGCGTTGAGCTTGATCGCGTTGACGGCGAACCACCTGGTGGACGGGGATTTTGACGAGGCGGACGCGGTGGGGGAGCGGGCGGTGGCGCTGGCGTGCGAGCTTGCTTCGATCCGGGTGGCGGATCGGTTGCAGCCGTTGCGGCACCTGGCTGATCGGTATCGGGGGGACCCGCATGCGCGGAGGTTGGCGGCGCGGATCGCGGCCTTCACGCCGGCTCTGTGAGTTGCCGGGCCGGGTAGTGCCTGAGCGGGATGGCTGAAGCCCAACCGGCGCCTTGGCCTCAGGATCAGCCCAGCCCAGCCATGCCACGAGAACCAGTGCGGTCAGCGGGAGCCGGCGGCGGGTGTAGCCGGCGGCGCGCGGGGAGGGTTGTGCCGGCGGGCATCGAATTCGAATCGAATTCGAGCGATGTTCGACGGGGGTTGTCGAATGGCGATCGAACGAAAGCATTTCGTTGACGCCGGGTGCGCGCCGTCGTAATACTCGGTTCGCACTTCTGGAAAGCGTTCACAAATCTGAACAAACCCTTCGGTCGAGGAAGTCGCCATGCGGATACCCGTGCTGGCGGGCGTGCTGTGCTGCGCGCTCGCCGTGCCCGCCCAGGCAGGGCATGACCTGGGCAGACAAGTCTTGCCGGTCGGTGACGGCTGGGCGAGTGCCGGTACCGGCACCACCGGTGGCTCGAATGCGTCGAGCGTGCACGTGGTGCGGACGGCGGCGGAATTGCGGGCCGCCTTGGCGGCGCCCGCCCCGCGATTGGTGAAAGTGCGCGGAGTCATCGACCTGCGTGCCGACTGCGCCACTTACGCCACGGGGGAATACACCCTGGATGCATATTTGGCGGCCTACGACCCGGCTGTTTGGGGTCGTGACCGCGAACCCTTCGGGCCGTTGGAGGACGCCCGAGCCGCCTCGGCGCGCAACCAGGCCGCGGCCATCGCGTTGAACGTCGGGGACGACACCACGATCGTCGGCGACGGCAAGGGCGCGGGCATCACCGGTGGCAACCTGCGGGTGCACGGCGCGCGCAACGTGATCATCCGCAACCTCACCTTCCGCGACACCCGTGACTGCTTCCCGCAGTGGGACCCGACCGACGGCGCCGCCGGCAACTGGAACTCGTCCTACGACTCCGTCTCCCTCAACGGCGCCACCAACGTCTGGGTGGACCGCTCGACGTTCACCGACCAGCCCAACACCACCGAGACCGTCCACTTCGGACGCCCCTACGAGCAGCACGACGGCCTGCTGGACATCACCAACGGCTCGGACCTGGTCACCGTCTCCTACAACCGGTTCGAAGACCACGGCAAGACCATGCTGATCGGCTCGTCCAACAGCTCCACCACCGATCCAGGCAAGCTGCGCGTCTCGGTGCACCACAACGTCTTCCGCAACGTCGAGGAGCGCGCCCCGCGCGTCCGGTTCGGGCAGGTGCACGTCTACGACAACCTCTTCGAAGCCGGTCCCACCTACAACTACGCGTGGGGCGTGGGCGTCCAGTCCAAGATCGTCGCGGAGCACAACTACATCAAGGGCATCCCCGCCGAGGACGTCATCCGGCACTGGGGCGGCACCGCGATCACCACCCGCGGCAACCTGGTCGACGGCCGGCAGACCGACATCACCGCCGCCTTCAACGCCGCCCACCCGGACACGCCGCTGGCCGGCGACGCGGGCTGGACGCCCACGCTCACCCGCGGCCTGGAACCCGCGCACAAGGTCAAGCACCTGCGGGCGGGCGCTCGGTGAGGACGAAGAGGTGGGCGCCGTACGCGCTGATCGCGCCGACGTTGCTGCTGATGGCGGTGTTCCTGGTCTACCCCATCGCCAGCGTCGTGCACTACAGCCTCCAGCGCTACAACGTCACCCAGCCCTGGAAGAACGGGTTCATCGGGCTGGAGAACTTCCGCTTCATGCTCACCGAGGACCCGCTGTTCTGGCAGAGCCTGGCGTTCAGCGCGAAGTGGGTCGTGGTGGAGGTGGGTCTGCAACTCCTCCTCGGCCTGGTCCTCGCGCTGATCGTCAACGAGACGTTCGTCGGGCGCGGCCTGGCGCGGGCCATGGTGTTCTCGCCGTGGGCGGTGTCGGGTGTGCTCACCACGGGGATCTGGATCCTGCTCTACAACCCGTCCACCGGGATCTTCCAGCAGCTCGCCGAGTGGGGGATCGGGTCGCCGGGGACGTCGGTCCTCGGCGACCCGGACACGGTCTTCCCGGCCACGGTGGTCACCGAGCTGTGGCGGGGCGTGCCGTTCTTCGCGATCCTGCTGCTGGCGGACCTGCAAAGCATCCCCAACGACCTGTACGAGGCGGCGGCGGTGGACGGCGCGGGTCGGTGGCGGCGGTTCATCAGCGTGACGCTGCCGCACCTCAAGGACGCGATCATCCTGTCGACGCTGCTGCGGGCCGTGTGGGAGTTCAACAACGTCGACCTGATCTACACGCTCACCGGCGGCGGTCCGGCGAACCAGACCACGACACTTCCGCTTTACGTGGCGAGGAAAGCGGTCGACTCGCACGACTTCGGTTACGGCTCGGCGCTGACCGTGGCCGGGTTCGTGATCCTGCTGTTCTTCTCGATCCTGTACCTGCGGTTGTCGAAGTTCGGGAGTCGCGCATGAGCCGGGTGTTGCGGCTGCACGTGCCGCTGGCGCTGTACCTGCTGTTCACGCTCGTGCCGTTCTACTGGATGCTGGTGTTCGCGTTGCGCCCCACCGGTTCCACCGCGCTGGTGCCGTGGCCGATCACGTTCGAGCACTTCGACACGGTGTGGAACGGCATCGGGTTCGGCAGGTTCTTCTACAACAGCATGGTCATCGCGCTCGGTGTGCTGGTGTTCGTGTCCGTTCTCTCCTTGATGGGCGGTTACGCGCTGGCGCGGTTCACGTTCCGCGGCCAGCGGCTGTTCCTGGTGGCGTTGTTGTGCACGCAGTTCATCCCGGGCGCGATGATGCTGATCCCGCTGTTCGTGATCTTCCGCGAGGCGGGGCTGTTGAACAGCCTCACCGGGTTGATCATCGCGGACGTGGCGTTCCAGTTGCCGTTGGCGCTGATCCTGATGAGCGGGTTCGTGCGCAACATCCCGGTGGAGCTGGAGGAAGCCGCGATGGTGGACGGCTGCACGCGGCTGCGCGCGTTCTTCGCGGTGATGCTGCCGCAGCTCAAGCCGGCGCTGGTGGCGGTGGGGTCGTTCGCGTTCATCGGGGCGTGGAACAACTTCCTGTTCGCGCTGATGTTCGCGTCGCGGCAGGACAAGTTCACGCTCCCGGTCGGGTTGAGCTACGCACTGGGGGAGTTCAACACCGACTTCGGCGCGGTGGCCGCGGGCGGCGTGGTCGCGGCGGTGCCGGTGGTGCTGGTGTTCGCCGTCGTGCAGCGCTACCTGGTGCAGGGCCTGAGCGCAGGGGCGGTCAAGGGATGAGGATTGCGGGAGGAACCATGCGGGCACTGCTGGTCGTGCTGGCCCTGGTGCTGTCGGCCTGCTCGTCGGGCGGCGGCAGCGGCAAGACGACGATCGTGTTCTGGGACAACAACGGCGGCCCCGGGCGCACGCCGATCTACGAGGAGCTGATCAAACGGTTCGAGGCGGCGAACCCGGACATCGACGTCGAGTACGTCGGCATCCCCAGTTCGTCGGTGCAGCAGAAGTACGACACGGCCATCGCGGGCGGGGCGACGCCGGACGTCGGCGGCGTGACCACGTCGTACCTGGCGCACCTGGTGGGGCAGGAAGCGTTGGTGGCGTTGGACGACCGCGTCGAGGGCAGCGGGCTGAAGGGCAAGCTGCTGCCGTCGCTGGTGGAGACGGTGCGGCAGACCGCGCCGGACGGCAAGCTGTACTCGGTGCCGTCGTCGGGCAACATGGACGTCGTCTGGTACCGGACGGACTGGTTCACCCAGGCCGGGATCACGCCGCCGAAGACGTGGGACGAACTGGTGGCGGCGGCGCGGAAGCTGACCGACCCGGCCGCGAACCGGTACGGCTACACGATCCGCGGTGGCGCGGGGTCGGTGTTCCAGCTGCTGACCGAGGCGTACTCGTACTCCGGGGTCACGGAGTTCTTCAGCGGCGGGAAGTCCACGGTCGGCGACGCGCTCAACGCCGAGCTGGTCGGGAAGGTCGCGGCGCTGTACCGCAAGGCCACGCCCGAGGCGGACGTGAACAACAGCTACACCCAGATGGTCGCGCAGTTCACCGGCGGGTCGGTGGGCATGATGCACCACAACCTCGGGTCGTACGGCGATGTGACCAAGGCCCTGGGCGACCGGGTGGCCGCGTTGCCGCTGCCGGTGGGGCCGAGCGGCAAGCGGACCGTGGTGCCCAACCCGACCGACGGGTTCGCGGTGTTCAAGAACAGCGAGAACCAGGACGCCGCGTGGAAGTTCGTCGAGTTCCTGACCTCGAAGGAGTCGAACTCGTACTGGAACGAGAAGGTCGGGCAGATCCCGGCGAACACCGACGTGCGCGACGCGGCGTGGATCGCGTCGAACCAGCCGGTGAAGATGGCGCTCGGGGTGCTGGAGGACCCGGCGACGGTGACCGTGCCGGCTCCCGTCTACCTGCCGCAGTACTCCTCGATCACCAAGACCGACAGCGAGCCGCAGTACCAGAAGGTGCTGCTGGGTGAGCTGTCGCCGCAGGGGTTCCTGGACGAGATGGCGTCGAAGCTGACCGCCGCGCAGAAGGAGTGGGAGGAGCGGAGGTGATCGAGCGCGTCGAGGTGTCGGTGTTCACCACGACCGCGTGGACGGCGGTGGACTCCGGCGGGCACCGGCACCCCAGCGCCGAGCACGAGGTCCGCGAGGCGGTGCTGGAGATCACCGATTCGGACGGGGTCGTGGGGCGCGTGCAGGTGCATCCGGACCAGTTGCGGCCCGCCGTGCTGGAGGCTTATGTCCGGCCGGTGCTGGTGGGTGCCGACCCGTGGGACCGGGAGCGGTTGTGGCGCTTGATGGCGCGTCGGCAGCGGGGTTCGCACGGGCGGTTCACGGATCGGGCGTTGGGGTTCGTGGACACGGCGCTGTGGGACCTGGTGGGCAAGCGCGCCGAGTTGCCGGTGTGGAAGCTGTTGGGTGGGGCGCGGTCTTCCGTGCCGGCTTATGCCAGCACGATGTGCGGTGATTCCATTCCGGGCGGCTTGAGCACGCCGGCGGACTACGCCTCGTTCGCCAAGCAGTTGGTGGACCTGGGGTATCGGGCGATCAAGCTGCACACGTGGATGCCTCCAGTGGCGGGTGCGCCGAGCGTGCGGGCGGACATCGAGGCGTGCGCGGCGGTGCGGGACGCGGTGGGGGCGGGCGTGGCCCTGATGCTGGACGCGAACCACTGGTACTCGCGGACGGAGGCGCTCGAACTCGGGAAAGCGTTGGAGGAGCTGGACTTCTACTGGTTCGAGGAGCCGATGGAAGAGGCTTCGATGTCGTCGTACCGGTGGTTGGCCGACCAGTTGCTGATCCCGGTGATCGGGCCGGAAGTCGCGTGGGGCAAGCACATGAGCCG
This sequence comes from Actinosynnema sp. CA-248983, assembly GCA_050954585.1. Classification (GTDB taxonomy): domain Bacteria; phylum Actinomycetota; class Actinomycetes; order Mycobacteriales; family Pseudonocardiaceae; genus Actinosynnema. The sequence continues at coordinate 2,866,981 of CP191863.1, forward strand.
GGCGGAGTGGATCGGGTCCGGGGCGTGCGACATCCTGCGCGCCGGGCCCACCGACGTCGGCGGCATCACGCCCACGATCAAGGCGGTGCACCTGGCGGAGGCGTTCAACGTCGACTGCGAGATCCACGGCGACGGCAGCGCGTCCCTGGCGGTGCTCGGCGGCACCGACGCCGGCCGCTGGTACGAGCGCGGCCTCCTGCACCCGCACCACGACTTCGACCGCGTGCCGCCACATCGGCTCGCGGCCGTGGACCTGCTCGACGGGGCCGGGAACGTCACCCTGCCGACGTCGCCCGGACTGGGTGACGCCTGGAACGTCGAGCACATCCGCAGTCACACGGTGGAGAGGTGGTGATGGCTTAGTCCTGGTTGGGAAATCCGCCGCCGGTTCTCCTGTCATCCACAGTCGTATGGAGGAAACCTGATGTCCCGCACGATTTCCCGTGCCCTGGCCGCGGCCGTGGCGGTGGCCGCGGCTTCGGTGGCCGTCGTCGCACCGGCGCAGGCCGCTTCGTTCAACCTCGAGGGGTGGGCGACGCAAGGCGGTGGCACCACGGGTGGCGGCAGCGCCACGCCGGTGACCGTCTCGACCACTTCGGCGTTCGTCTCGGCGGTCCAGTCGTCGAGCGCGGCCGTGATCCGCGTGTCCGGCACGATCACCCTGTCCAGCATGGCGCGCGTGACGTCGAACAAGACGATCATCGGCGTCGGCTCGACGGCCACCATCACCGGGCACGGCCTGAACATCTCCAACGCGTCCAACGTGATCGTCCGCAACCTGAACTTCCGGAACTGGGCGGACGACGCGATCAACGTCCAGTACTCGCAGCGGGTCTGGGTGGACCACAACAGCTTCTCCAGCGGGTACGACGGCGCGGTGGACGTGAAGCGCGCGTCGGACTACGTGACCGTGTCGTGGAACAAGTTCTCCAGCCACAACAAGACCATGCTGCTGGGTCACGACGACGGGAACGGTGGTGAGGACCGCGGCAAGCTGCGGGTGAGCTACCATCACAACTGGTTCGCGGGGACGCAGCAACGCCACCCGCGCGTGCGCTTCGGCAACCCGGTGCACGTGTACAACAACTACTACGGTGGCGTGACCGACTACGGGGTGGCGTCCACCATGGAGGCCGGTGTTCTGGTCGAGGGCAACTTCTTCGAGAACACCAGGGACCCGTTCCACCGGGGCGAGGGTTCTTCGCCGGCGGCCAACCTGGTGGCGCGCAACAACCACTTCGTCAACTCGGGGTCGGGTGACCAGGGTGGCAGCGTGAAGGCGATCCCGTACGGGTATTCGCTGGATGCGGCCGGCAGTGTGAAGTCGATCGTGACGGGTGGAGCGGGTACGGGCAAGATCTGATCGGTCGGGTTTGTCGGGCGGCCTTCGGCTTGCTGCCGAGGGCCGTCCCACCTGCGGTTATGGCGTGTGGTGGTAGGGTGGCGGGGCTGGTGATCATGGTGTCACTCGATCGTGTGACATGCAGGATCGGCGACTTTTTGCGGGCTCGCGCGTCCCGTGAATAGGGAGGGTCGGCGCGGGACGGGGCCGGGGGCCTGGATTCGGGTTCGAGTTCGGCCCGCGAGGACATGAGTCGCCGACGAGCCGGGCCGCTTGCTCGCGACTCGGATCCAACAGGCAGCCGCCGGCGCGAGCGGTCGAGCCGCCGGGACCAGCCAGTCGCCACCCTCGCTGCCCTCGCCACCCTCGCTGCCCTCGCTGCCCTCGCCACCCTCGCTGCCCTCGCCATCCGCCGCTTTGAGCACCTGCCCGCCGAACAGCGCGCCGCCTCACCGCCGGGCGATGCGTCGCCAGTTCGCTTCCACGCTGGGCCGCCCGTTGCTGGGCCGCCCGCCGTCGGGCTGGACGCCGGGGTCAGGTGCCGGCAGGCCAGACTGCGCGTGGCGAGGCGACGGTGCTTCGTTCCGCCGTGCCGCGCGCCGCCGTGCCGCGTTCTGCCGTGCCGCGCGCCGCCGGGCTGGGTGCCGTCGTGCCGCGTGCCGTCGTGCCGCGTGCCGTCGGGCTGGGTGTCGTCGGGCCGCGCGCCGCCGGGCTGGGCGGGCGCGGCGGCAAGGAGGGGTGTGTGTGGGAGCGCGGGTTAGAGGAAGAGGGTGTCGGCGAGCATCAGGGTGGCCACGAGCAGGAGGGCGGCGGCGAAGAGCTTTTGCAGGGTCCTCGGGTTCAGCTTGGTGGCGAGGCGTTTGCCGTCCCACGCGCCCAGCAGCGCCGTTGCGGCGAAGGGCGCGATCAACGCCCAGTTCAGAGTGGCCACTGTGCCCAGGCGTACGGCGAAGGCGGTGGTGGCGTTGATGCTGATCACCAAGAGGCTGGTGCCTACGGCCGTGGTCATGGGGACGGCTAGGGCGCTTACCAACGCCGGCACAGTGAGGAAGCCGCCGCCGATGCCCAGGAAACCGGTCAGAGCGCCTAGACCTGCGCCGACACCGGCCGCGCGGACGGGGCGCACCTGCTCCACGGGAGCGGGTTTGCGGAGCATGAGCACGGCGGCGGTGGCGGTTACGGCGGCGAACGCCCCGGTCAGGGCCTGCGGCGGGAGGTGGGCGTGGTAGGTCGCGGCTACGGCTGCTGGGAGTGTGCCGGCGGCGGCGAACAGGAGGCCCAGGCGCCAGCGGACGGCGCCTGCTCGGGCGTGGGTGAAGAGGGCCATCAGGGATGTGGCCAGGACGATCACCAACGCGGCCGTGGTGGCCTGTTGCGGGGTGAAGTTCAGGAAGTAGATCAGGGCGGGGACCGTGAGGACGCTGCCGCCTGCGCCTAGAGCACCCAAGGAGAGGCCTACTACGGCACCGGCGATCAGGGCCAGGCAGAAAGCGGTCATGTGGTGGGCACGCTGTGGATCTTGGACCAATCCGCGTTCAGGTGCACGACGTCACGGCCGGCGCGGTGCAGCAGACTCGCGGCCACACCTGCGCGGTAGCCTGACGCGCAGTGGACCCACACAGTGCCGGCCGGGATCTCGGCGATGCGGTCCAGCAGCTCGTACAAGGGGATGTTGAGGGCGCCGGTGATGTGGCGGGCGGCGTATTCCTCGGGGCGCCGAACGTCCAGGACCACGGGAGCACTGGCTTCGGCCAAGGCGTCCCAGCCGCGGATGGGGTAGGAGACGACATCCGTGAAAGAGGAGGGGGTGGCGAAAGACGTGGAAGGCTGGTCGATGCCGATGCGCGACAGGTCCCGGATCGCCGCGCGGACATCGGACTCCGAGCCCAGCAACGTCACGGGCTCGCCCCACGGCAACGTCCACCCGAGGTAGGTCGCGAAGCTCGTCCCGTACTCGAACCCGACCGTCCCCCGCACGTGCCCACCCGCGAAAGCCACCCGCGACCGCAAGTCCACGACCCACTCACCGGCGTCCAACCGCGCCAACACCTCCGCCGGCGACAACGGCGAAGGCACCCCGACGTCAGCAGCACTCGGACCCAAGCGGTTCAGCGGGGCCATGTGGGAGTAGTACGACGGGTGCGCGGTGAGGTTCGCGATCAACGAAGTCACGAAGTGCTGCTCGTCCGGGTCGGTCAACGCGTGGTTGGTGCGCAGCTGCTCGCCGATCGTCGACGCGTCCGCCCCGCTCGCCGGACCCGACGAGCAGAAGCTCCCGAAACCGTGCGTCGGGTGCAGGGTCGCCGCCGCCTCCACCTGGGTGGCCAGCGTTCGGGCCGAGTGGTACTGGGCGTGGGTCAGCTCGACGGTCCGGTCAGGTGACACCAGATCCGTGCGGCCGACCGACCCGTACAGCAGGCTCCCGCCCGAGAACACCGCCTGCCGCCCGTCCACCGACACCACGTACGCCAGGTGGTGCGGGGTGTGGCCGGGCGTGGCGACGGCCGTCACCGTCAGGCCGCCCACCGCGAGCGAGTCCCCTGGGCGCACTGGGTGGCGTTCGAAGGCGACCTCCTCGGCGGCGGCCACCAGGTAGTGCGCGTCGTGCCGCCGGGACAGGGCCAGGCCGCCGGTCACGTAGTCGTTGTGCACGTGCGTCTCGGCGACGTGCGTGATCCGCACCCCCAGCCGGCCCGCGACCTCCTCCACCCGGTCCAGGTCGCGCTGCGGGTCCACGACGAGCGCCACCTCGCCGTCGTGCACCAGGTAGCTCCGGTCGCCCAGCGAGGCGGTGCCGATCGTCTCGACGTGCATCGCACGCACCTCCGTCATATGTACGTACATTATGACGGACCGGGGCGGGTGATGTCAGCGGTGTGTCACAGACCTCGTCGGGAGCGGTCCCGCCGCCGGGAACTCGGAGGTCACCGCGAACCGGTCGCCACGCACCATCGTGTGCCGCCACTCGACCGGCCGCCCGCCGGCGCGCCCCTGCCGGTGGATCGACAGGCACGCCACGTCCGGACCGCACCCCAGCAGCGCGCGCTCCCCGGCGGTCGGCACCACGGCCTTGATCGTCTCCCGGCTCGCGTCCAGCCGGACCCCGGTCCGCTCCACCAGCACCGCGTACAGGCTCGTGTGCGTGAAGTCGGCGGTGAGCAGCGGCGACGCGAGGGCGGCGGGCAGCCACACCCGGTCGATCGCGAACGGCTCCCCGTCCGCCAGCCGGAGCCGCTCCAGGTGCACCAGTGGAGTCGATCCTTCGAGGTCCAAGCGGTCGGCCACGACGCCGTCGGCGCGCACGTCGAGCACCCGCACGACGCTGCGCTGCTCCATGCCCGCCGCCTCGACGGACGCGAACAGGCTGTAGAGGGTGTCCAACGGCTGCTCGACGGCGGCGGCCGGGCTCACCCGCGGCTGGCGTCCTCGTTCGGCGACCACCAGGCCCTCGGCGCGCAACCGCTGCAACGCCTGCCGCACCGTGTGCCGGCTGACGCCGTAGTCGTCCATGAGGGCGAGTTCGCCGGGGAACCCAGCGTGGAACTCGCCCGACCGCAGCCGGGTCACGAGGTCGTCCTGGAGCTGCCGCCACAGCGGCGTGGTGGCGGACCGGTCCAGCGTGCGGGACGTCATGCCCGAAGTCTCCCTTGAAGCGGTCCGGGCCGAACCGCTAGCGTTATTGTACGGACATTTTGGGGGTGCGATGCACCACGAGATCGTGATCATCGGCGGCGGCGCGGCCGGGATCTCCACCGCGGCCCGATTACGCCGCAACGGGCGGGACGTCGCCCTGGTCGAACCGTCCGACGTGCACCACTACCAGCCCCTGTGGACGCTGATCGGCGGCGGGCGCGCCCCGTCCGGCGCCTCGGCGCGGCCGACGGCGAAGCTCGTCCCGCGCGGGGTGCGGTGGCTCAGGACGGCCGCGGTCGGGGTCGACCCGTTCGACCGGCGGGTGGACCTGGGCGACGGGCGGTCGGTGCGCTACCACCGGCTCGTCGTGTGCCCGGGCATCCAGCTCGACTGGGACCGGCTCGACGGCCTGGTCGACGCGCTCGGCCACGACGGCGCGTCCAGCAACTACTCGGCCACCCACGCGCCGCTGACCTGGGAGTTCATCAAGCAGACCAGGTCCGGGACGGCCGTGTTCTCGATGCCGTCCGGCCCCATCAAGTGCGGTGGCGCGCCGCAGAAGATCGCCTACCTGGCGGCCGACCACTGGCGCGAACGCAACGTCCTCGACAAGATCGAGGCGCACCTCGTCCTGCCCACGCCCGCCATGTTCGCGGTGCCGGAGTACGCGGCGGTGCTCGAACGGGTCGCGCGGCGGTACGGCATCCACGTGCACCTGGAAAGCGAGGTCGTGGCGGTGCGGCCCGGTCGCGAGGTCGAGGTGCGCGGGCCGAACGGGACGACGACGTTGCCCTACACCTTCGCGCACCTCGTGCCGCCGCAGAGCGCGCCCGACTGGATCAAATCCTCGCCGCTGGCCGGGCCGTCCGGGTACGTCGAGGTCGACCGGAACACGTTGCGGCACAAAGACTTCACCGACGTGTTCGCGCTGGGCGACGCGGGCTCGACGCCGAACTCCAAGACCGGCGCGGCGGTGCGCAAGCAGGTGCCCGTGGTGGTGGCGAACCTGCTGGCGTCCCTGGCCGGCCGCGAACTGCCCGCCTCCTACGACGGCTACGCGTCGTGCCCGATCACCACCGGGCGGCGGACCCTGCTGCTCGCGGAGTTCGACTACTCCGGCCGGCCGCGACCGTCGATCCCGTTCCTGGACACCATGCGCGAGCGCACCGACCACACCGTGTTCAAACGCCGGGTGCTGCCGTGGCTGTACTGGGGGCTGATGCTGCGGGGACTCGCCTGAGCCCCGCAGCACGGAAAACCTGAGCCGCGACGCCACTTCTGGTTCGCGCCTGTCGTGGTCAACGTCAGCCCGTAGACGTTCGGGATCTCGTTGAGCGGCTGGAAAGGGTGGTGCCCCCGGTCGACCAGTTGCCCGAACCGCCCGAGGTGACCGGTGTGAGAGCGCTCTCGTGAGCCACGTTCGCAGTCCGCTGCGACCGCCGCCGGCCTGTCCGGTTCCCGACAAGGCGCCGCCCCTCGACGGTGAGGGGCGGCGCCGGCCGGTTCTGTCGGTGCCCCGTGGGACAATGGAACCGGGGCCGGAGGCCAAAGCCGCCGGTCAGTTGATGGTGATCTTGAACGTGCTGGTCGTGTTCTTGATGTCCTGGAAGTTGTTCGAGAACCGCAGGTTGTGGAACGTCACCGCGCCCACCGCCGGCCCCTGCCCCGGCTCCGGCAACTCGTTGGCCCACAACCCGAACCCGGACTTGGCGTCGAACGCGTCACCGCTCTTGCGCGCCCCGCTGATGGAGACGTCGCGGAACTCGGTGTCCTGGATGGGGTTCTCCGGCGTGGTGCCGGTGTACTTGGTCTGGAACATGATGCCGCTGTAGGTGGGGTCGATGATGTCCACGTCCTGCACCCGGATGCCCCGGAACGGTTTCGACGCCGAGAACAGCCAGATCGCCGGGAACGTCTGCTGTCCCCAGAAGTGGCCGCCGGCGCGGACCAGGGTGATCCCGCTGAACGTCGTCGGGTCGGGGCCGAAGCCGTTCATCGGGTAGCCGAAGTCCAGCGAGCTGATCGTGACCCCTGAGTACACCAACGTGTCCGCGATGTAGATGTTGCGGAAGGTGTTGAGGTAGCCGCCGTACACCGCCAGGCCCGCCGCGCGCCAGGTGAGCAGGGACGTCAGGTTCTCGTAGACGTTGTTCTTCTCGTCCGCGCCGCCCGCGTCGATCGCGGAGAACAGCGCGAAGCTGTCGTCACCGGTCGAGCGGGCCTCGATGTTGGACACCCGGTTGTCCGTGCTGCCGTTGGTCATGTTCAGGCCGTCGGCGAACGTGTTGCGGATGCGGGAGTCCTTCAACGTCATGAAGTCGGTGTTCGCGCCCCAGTAGAGGCACACCATGTGCTCGGCCCACAGGTTCTCGATCGTGATGTTCGAGACGTTCTGGAAGTCGAACACCTTGCCGGGGCCGTCGATGCGGGTCGTGTAGTTGCCGAAGTAGGCGAACCCGCTGAACAGCGACCCGTTGGCGGAGGCTTCGGCGCGGAAGCCCACGTCGGTGTTCTCCTGGCCGGACGGGGCGAAGAACCGGGTGAACCACGGTCCCGCGCCGACAATGCGCACTGGCTTGCCGTAGACCTGGAACTTCTGCGCGGTCTCGTACCGGCCCGCCGGCAGGTACACGCCGAGGAGGTTGCCGCTGGTGTCCATGCGGAACCGGTCGAGCGCGTTCTGCACGTCCTGGTGGGAGAACCCGGTCGGGGTGAGGTACCGGGCGGGGTCGGGGTTGGCCTGCGCGGTGGCGACTTCGAAGTTGACGAAGTCGATGGCGTAGGTGGTGGTGTTGGCCGCGTCCTTCTGCAGCTTGATCTTCGTGCCGGGCGGGAACGTGCCGCCCAGCAGGATGTTGGCTTCGTCGTAGATGTGCCGGGGTCCGCCTTCGCCGGGCGAGTTGCCGGGAGCGGCTTCGTTGCCGTAGAGCCAGATGTGCCGCGAGGTGAGGTCGAGGGCCTTGTGGAACGCGCCGTCGACGTAGACGTTGAGGGTGGCGTTGATGCCGCCGCCGCCCGGCGCGTCCGGGATGGAGAACCGGGTGACCAGCGTGTTGGTCGGGACCGTGGTGGTGAACTCGACCGACGCGCCGGTGCTGTTCAGGGTCACCGCGCGCCGGCCGGAGGCCTCGCCGGCCAGGTCGCCGACGGTGCGGTTCGGGCCGATCTTGGCCGCGCCGCCGGCGGTGACGCCGTCCTCGGCTTCGACGTGCGTCCACGGGACGTTCGCGCCCCGGCCGATGAACAGCGGCTGTTCGGTGGTGTTGTTGCCCTGCTTGGCGGGGATCTCGTGGGCGTCCGGCGTGATCGCGGTGCGGACGGTGTACTTGCCGTTGGCAGCCGGCCAGGTGCCCAGGGTGATCGGGGCGGTGGTCGCGCCGGCGGCGACGGAACCGTTGTGGGGCGCGGAGAACGTGCGGATCGTGCTGCCGGTGGTGGCGTCCAGCAACGTGAGTGTGATGTTGTGGCCGCCGGCTGTCGCGATCGTGCCCTGGTTGCGCAGCGCCACGGTGAAGGTGGTGGTCTGGCCGGCGGACGGGTTGCCGGGGGACCAGCTCACCGGGGAGGCCAGCAGGTCCGAGCTGGGCACGGGCGTGACGACCAGGCGGTCCGGGTGGAGGCGGGCGTTGTTGGTCTCGTTCTGCTCGGCGACCTTCCTGGTCTCGTCCACCTTCGCCGTGTACTCGTACGACCCCTCGGCGCGCGGTCCGGCGTTGTGGGTGACGGTGGCGGACGCGCCCGGTTGCAGCGCGCCGACCTGGGCGGTGCCCACGGAGTCGTCGCCCAGGAAGAAGGTCACGTCCGTGGCCGTCGAGGGCGCGGTGCCGGCGTTGCGGATCGTGGCCGAGAGCGTGACGGCGTCGGTCTCGACCGGCGCGGCCGGGGTGAAGGACGTGCCGGTGACGGTCAGGTCCGGGTTGGGCGCGGGCGTGCCGAAGACCTGGAACTCGGCGACCTGGCCGCCGGGCGCGCCGGAGTTGGCGGTGAACCTGAGCTGGACGTCGGCGGCGCGGTCGGAGACCGGGATGGTGACGGTGTTGCCGGTCGCCGGGTTCCACGTGTAGTCCTTGGCGGACACCAGGTTCGTGAACGTCGACACGCCCTGCTCGCGGCTCAGCACCTGGACGTTCTGCGTGCGGGCGCCCCAGATGGGGTCGGGGTCCAGGCGGACGGTGACCGAGCTGAGGTCGGCGTTCGCGCCGAGCTGCACGGTCAGCGTGTTCGGGTAGGCCGAGCCCTCCCAGTAGGTCTTGACGTTGTCGTCGTTGGCGTTGGTGGCCAGGTAGTTGTGGGTGTGGCCGGAGGACGTGATCGGCTTGCCCTTGGCCAGGTTCTCGCCCGCCGTGCCGGTGCGGGTGACGGAGTTGCTGGGCGGCGAGAGGTTGCCGGCGGCGTCCTTGGCCACGACGTGGTAGGTCACCGCGAGCCCGTCGGGCTGGGTGTCGGTGAAGGTGGTGCCGGTGACCGTCGTGCGCAGGGAACCGTTGGCGTGGACGTCGTAGCCGGTGACGCCGACGTTGTCGGTCGAAGCCGACCAGGTCAGGCGGATCTGGCCGGCCTGCGGCTGGGTGAGGGTGAGGTCGGTCGGCGCGGAGGGTGCCTGGGTGTCGCCGCCGGTGGGGCCGTGCAGCTCGAACTCGCCGAGCTGACCCGCCGGCCAGCCGGTGTTGCCGGTGATGGCGAGCCGGACGTACCGGGTGGTGGCGGCGGTGAACTCGATGGTGACGGTGTTCGCGGTGGCGGGGTTGAAGGTGTGGCCGGCGGACGGGACCAGGTCGCTGAACGCCGTGCCGTCGGTGCTGTGCTGGACGGCCAGGGTCTGGGTGCGGGCGCCCCAGTTGACCGTGGGCAGCTTGAGCACGAGCCGGTCGACCTTGGTGGTGGTGCCGAGGTCGGCCTGGATCCATTGGGGGAACGCGTTGTTGCGGCTCTCCCAGTACGTGGCGGCGTTGCCGTCGCCGACGTTGGCGGGCTGGTAGACGTCGGTGTGGCTGCTCGCGGTGTAGGTGGCGGTGAGAGGGACGCCGGGGCCGGCTCTGCGCACGTCCAGGTTCGCCGTCTCGCCGACCACCCGGACGTGCCGGACCAGGGTCGGGTCGAGGTCGAGCTTCGTGGGGTTGCGGCTCAACCGGTGCGACCGGCTCGGGATGAGCGTGGCGTAGGAGTGGCCGTCGACGCTGCCCTGGACGGCCAGGGTGCGGTCACCCGCGTCCGGGGCGGTGAGGCTGATCTGGTCGATGCGCGTCGGTGTGCCCAGGTCTATGTGGGTGACCGGGGCGGCGTGCGCGGGGCTCGTGATGAGCGAGAGGGCGGCGAGGGAGAGGGCGGCGAGCAGGGCAGGGGCACGTGTCGTCGGTGACATGTGGTGTTCCCGTCGTTGTCAGGAAGTTCCGCTCAGTTGTCGAGTTTTTGCGCTGGTGGGTCCGCAGAGTTGCAGACGGCTCGGGCGAAAGTCAACGGTTCAGACCAGTGGTGGCGGGTGGTCGGACGCGGCGGAAACTTCCTCGTGATCGCGGGTGGGAGGCGGACCTACGCTCGGCGTCATGGGAGGTGGGAGGCGGTCGGGGGATCCTCGGTCCGAGTTCGCGGCGGCGGTCGCGGGGTTGCGCGGGCGGCTGCCCGACCTGACCGACGAGGCGCTGGCGCGGCGGGCCAGTGCGGTGACGCTGCCGTCGGGGCGGCGGGTGGTGGTCAACGCGCGGCGGCTGGGCGAGTGGGTGGGCGGGCGGTCGGTGCCGCGCACCTTCGACGCCGTCTTGGCGGTGGCGTTGGCGACCGGTGGGACGGGGCAGGTCGCGCGGTTGCGGGAGCTGTGGCGTGCGGCGGCGCAGGACAAGCGGACCGAGGTGGAACGGGCTGTGCCGGCGGCACGGGTCGTTGTCGGGCGTCCCCCTGGGATGGCGGCGGCGTTGCGGGACCGGTCGGCACTTGCGGCGGTGGTCGATTCGGCGCTGGGTGAGTCACCGCGCGTCGTGTTGACCGGCGCGGGCGGAGTCGGCAAATCGCAGGTGGCGGCCGCGGTCTTGCGCCGAGCCGCCGCCGAGGTGCTGGTGTGGGTGTCGGCGGCTGGTCGTCAGGACGTGATCAGCGCTTACGCCCGTGCCTGGCGTGCTGTGGGGGAGGCCTGCGCCTCGGATGAGGAGGCGGCGGACCGGTTCCTGGAGTGGCTGCGGTCGTCAGCTTCGCCGTGGTTGGTGGTCCTGGACGACTTGGACGACCCGGCTGCGCTGTCCGGGCTGTGGCCTGAAGGCGCAGGGCGGACCCTGGTGACCACCCGTCGCCGGGATGCGGCGCTGTTGCGACCGGATGTTCGGGTGGTCCCAGTCGGTGTGTTCACGCCTGAGGAGGCCACCGCATACCTCGTGGAGCGGCTGTCGGTCGATCCTCGGCACCGGGTTCCGGAGCTGGCCGCGTTGGGGGCGGCGCTCGGGCGGCATCCGTTGGCGTTGGCGCAGGCGGCGGCGTTCCTGATCGACGCGGGACTGGGGGTGCCCGCCTACCTGGGCCGGCTGGCCGACCGGCGGGAGCGGGTGGCCGATCTGTTCCCCGCGTCCTCCCCCGGCGACGAGCACGACGGGACCGTGGCGGAGACCGTGGCGCGGTCGGTCGAACGGGCGCGGTCGCTGTCGGCCGATGCGCCGGCGATGCTCGAAGTGGTGTCGTTGCTTGCACCGGATGGCATCCCGGAGGACGTGTTGTTACACGGGCGCGACCTCTTGGCGTTGCGCGCCCTGCACCGGGTCAACCTGGTGACGCACGCGGACGGCCGCGTGGAGGTGCACCCGCTGGTCCGGCGGGCGGCGCGCGATCTGATCGTGGTGTCGCCGGCGGTCGAGGTGGCGGACTCGCTTGAACACGTGTGGGTTGGTGCTTCTCCTGATGTGGCGGCCGATCTGTTCCGGTGTGCGGAGGCGTTGGTCGAGGTCGCGGGTGAGCACCTGTGGGAGGTCGGGCATCCGCTGTTGCGTCGGCTGCCCCGGCGTCGGTTGGGCATCGGGCGGCCTGCTGCCGCGTGAGACGCGGCGCGCACACCTCTTGCGCATTATCTGACCAAAAGTGCATGATTGCGCGCAGTTGAGCGCAGTCGTGAACAGGTGGTGCGCGGTGGGGTTCGTGGTCGGGGTCGACGTGGGCGGGACGGCCACCAAGGCCGTGCTCGTCGACGGTGACCGCGTCCACGCGCACGCCTCGAAGCCGACGCCGCAGCCCGGTCCGGACGTCGTGCCGGAAGTGGTCGACGTGGTGGCCGACGTGGTCGCGGAGCTGGACCCGGCCGGGACGGCGGACGTGGGCGTGGTCGTCCCGGGCATCGTGGACGAGGCGCGCGGCGTCGCCGTGTGCTCGGAGAACCTGGGCTGGCTGGACGTGCCGTTCGCCGCCCTGCTGACCGACCGGCTCGGGCGCGCCACCGCGTTCGGGCACGACGTGCGCGCGGGCGGGCTGGCGGAGTCGACGATCGGCGGCGGGCGCGGGGCGCGGGACTCGCTGTTCCTGCCCATCGGGACCGGCATCGCGGCGGCGCTCGTGCTGGGCGGGCGGGCGCACGACGCCGGCGGGTACGCCGGGGAGATCGGGCACGTCGACGTCGGCCACGGCGAGCCGTGCGCGTGCGGTCGGCACGGGTGCCTGGAGGCGATCGCCTCGGCGTCCGCGATCGCCCGCCGCTACGCCGCCCGCACCGGCACGCACGCCGAAGCCGTGGACGTGGCGCGGCTGGTGTCCGAGCAGGACGCCGAAGCCCGGCGGGTGTGGGACGACGCGGTCGACGCGCTGGCCGTCGCCCTGGCCTGGACGGCGAGCGTGCTCGCGCCGGAGGTGGTGGTCGTCGGCGGCGGGCTGTCCGCGGCGGGCGACCTCCTGCTGCGGCCCCTGGACGAGGCGCTGCGCGAGCGCCTGACCTTCCAACGCCGGCCGCGCCTGGTGGCGGCCGAACTCGGCGGGCTGGCCGGCTGCCGTGGCGCGGCCCTGCTCGCGGCCAAGAGGAGTGCATTGTGCTGAGGCCCACCGCCGCCATCGTCTCCGCCGCCGTCGCGGGCGGTCACGGGGTCGGCGCGTTCAACGTCATCCAGCTCGAACACGCGTCCGCGATCGTCGCCGGCGCGGAGCGGGCGGGCACCGCGGTCCTGCTCCAGATCAGCGAGAACTGCGTGCGCTACCACCGTTCCCTCGCGCCGCTGCTGGAGGCGGCGCTGGCGGTGGCGGCGGAGTCGTCGGTGCCGGTCGCGGTGCACCTGGACCACATCGAGTCGGTGCCGCTGCTGCGGGAAGGGGCCTTGCACCGCATCGGGTCGGTGATGTTCGACGCGTCCACGGCTCCTTACGACGAGAACGTGCGGGTCACCAAGGAGGTCGCCGGGTTCTGCCACGCGCGGGGGATCTGGGTGGAGGCCGAGCTGGGCGAGGTCGGTGGCAAGGACGGCGTGCACGCGCCCGGCGTGCGGACCGATCCCGGTGCGGCCAAGGAGTACGTGGCCGCGACCGGTGTGGACGCGTTGGCCGTGGCGGTCGGTTCTTCGCACGCGATGACGACCCGGGACGCCGCACTGGACTACGACCTCATCGCCACCCTTCGGTCCACTGTGGACGTTCCGCTGGTGCTGCACGGCTCGTCGGGCGTGTCCGACGAAGGGCTGCGGCGCGCGGTCGCGGCGGGCATCACCAAGGTGAACATCTCCACGCACCTCAACAAGGTCTTCACCGAGGAGGTCCGCGACCGGCTCGGTGACGCCAAGCTGGTGGACACCCGCAAGTACCTCGGTCCGGCGCGGGACCGGATGGCGGGCGAGGTGGCGCGGCTGCTGGGCGTGCTGGACGCGGTGCCCGCCGGGAGCGTCCGGTGATCCTCACCGTGACCCCGAACCCGGCGCTGGACGTCAGCTACCGGGTGGCGCGGCTGGTGCCGGGCACCACGCACCGGGTCCGGTCGGTGCGGGAACGCGCCGGCGGCAAGGGTTTCAACGTCAGCCGCGTGCTGCACGAGATGGGCATCGCCACGCTGGCCGTCGGACCGGTCGGCGGCGTGCTGGGCGAGTCGCTGCGCGCGGACCTGGTCGCCTCCGAGGTGCCGCACGCCCTGCTGGTCGTGGACGCGCCGACGCGGATGACCGTGGCCGTGGTGGACGACGATGACGCGACCCTGTTCAACGAGGCCGGCGCGGCGCTGCTGGACACCGAGTGGGACCGGCTGCTCGACCTGGTCCGCGGGCGGCTGCCCGAGGCGTCCGCGCTGGTGTGCTCGGGCAGCCTGCCGCAGGCCACGCCGCGCGACACGTGCGCCCGGGTGGTCGAGGCGGCGCGGGACGCCCGGGTGCCGGTGGTCGTGGACACCAGTGGCGCGGCTTTGTTGGCGGCGGCGGAGGCCGGGGCCGACGTGCTCAAGCCGAACGCGGCGGAGTTGGCCGAGGTCGTGGACGCGTCCGACGCGGTGGCGGGCGCCGAGCGGCTGCGGTCGATGGGGGCGGGGGCGGTCGTGCTGTCGTTGGGTCCGGACGGGGTGGTCGCGGTGACCGGCGAGGGCCGGTGGCGCGCGGTGCCGCCGTTCCCGGTGCGCGGCAACCCGACCGGTGCGGGCGACGCGGCCGTGGCGGCGCTGGCGAACGGGCTGGTGGAGCAGTCGTCGTGGCCGATGCGGTTGCGCGCGGCGGTCGCCTGGTCCGCGGCGGCGGTGGCGGCTCCGGTCGCGGGGAGCGTGGACGTGCCGTTGCTGCGCAGGGTGCACGATGAGGCGCGCGTCGAGCCGCTGTGAAAACCTCGGCGTGTTCACCCGCTGCACTTTTGCGCATCTGTAATGTGCATTAATGTTCATGCACAGGAGGTAGCCCGTGAATCGGTACGAGCGGTTGAACGCGCTGCTGGAGCTGCTGGCCGAGCGCGGCAAGATCGAGGTCGACGACATCGCCGAGGAACTGGCGGTCTCCGGCGCGACGATCCGCCGCGACCTCGACCACCTGGCCGAGCAGCAACTCCTCACCCGCACCCGCGGCGGCGCGGTCGCCCACTCGGTCGCCTACGACCTGCCGTTGCGGTACAAGACCGTGCGGCGGGCGGGGGAGAAGCAGCGCATCGGCCGCGCGGCGGCGGAGCAGGTGCACCGCGGGGCGGTCGTCGGCATGAACGGCGGCACCACCACCACCGAGGTGGCGCGGGCCCTGATGACCAGCGCGGACGTGGGCGGGGCCGAGGGCGACGGGGTGATCACCGTCGTGACCAACGCGTTGAACATCGCCAACGAACTGGCCGTGCGACCGCAGGTGAAGCTGGTGGTGACCGGCGGCGTGGCGCGGCCCCAGTCGTACGAGCTGATGTCGCCGCTGGCGAGCCGGATCTTGAGCGGGCTGAGCCTGGACGTGACCTTCCTCGGGGTGGACGCGATCGACCCGGACGCGGGGGCGTCGGCGCACCACGAGGGTGAGGCGGACATCAACCGGATGCTGGCGGAGCGGGCGCGCAAGGTCGTGGTGGTGGCGGACTCGTCGAAGATCGGGGCGCGGGCGTTCGCGTCGATCTGCCCGATCGCGCAGGTGCACGTGCTGGTGACGGACACGGATGCGCGGGAAGAGGACGTGCGGCGGTTCCGGGAGCGCGGGGTCGAGGTCGTCCAGGTCTGACGGTCGTCGGCTCGTTCGTTCGGCCGAGGGCTGTTCGGCGGGTGAGCGGTTTTGCGCAAAACTGCGCACGGGCCTTGCCGGCAGCCAGGGGTGTGCGCGCATCACCACGACCGGGTGGGGCATCTGGTTGGTATGGGTGTGTGTGCGGAACAATCCACCGCCGTGGGCGAGGACAACGCATCGCTGCTCTCGGCCGCCGCCCGGGGCGACCAGGCGGCGTGGAACGAGTTGGTGGCGCGGTACACACCTCTGCTGTGGTCCGTCGCCCGGGGGTTCCGGTTGGGGACCGCCGATTGCGCTGACGTCGTGCAGAACACCTGGTTGAAACTGGTCGAGAAGCTCGGGACGGTCGCCGAGCCCGACCGGCTCGCGGCCTGGTTGGCCACCACCGCGCGGCGCGAGTGCCTGCAACTGCTGCGTCGGGTCGAGCGGCGGAGGGCGGCTGACGAAGAACCGCCGGACGTGGCGGACGACGCGCCGCCGTTGGACGACGGGTTGCTGTCGGCCGAGCGGGACATCGCGTTGTGGCGGGCGGTCGACCGGTTGCCGGACGGGTGTCGGCGGTTGATCCGGATGCTGATGGCCGACCCGCCGCCGCCCTACGTCGAGATCGCCCGGGCGCTGGACATCGCGGTCGGCAGCATCGGGCCTTCGCGCGGCCGGTGCCTGGAGCGACTGCGCAAGCTCGCCGAGGAGATGTGATGGACGACGACGAGCTGGTCGAGCGGCTGCGGTCGATCGCGAACCGGGTGGACCCGGTGCCCGCCTGGGTGCAGCTGGCCGCGCAGGCCGCGCTGTCCACCCGGCGCATGGACGAGGAACTGGCCGAGCTGGTGCGCGACTCGTGGGAGTCCCCCCAGCTCGTCCGCTCCGAGGAGGACGCGCACGTGCTCGCGTTCGAGGCCGGCGACGTCTCGGTGGACGTCCAGGCCGAGGCCGGCGGGTTGCGGGCCCTGGTCGGGGGCGTGTCGGGCGAGGTCGTGGTGGAGACGCCGGTGGGACAGGTGCGGGTCGGGATCGGGGCGGACGGCTGGGTGGTGGTGCCCGAGCTGCCGCACCCGACCGTCCGGTTGCGGCTGACCAGGGAGGACGGGCGAGCCGTGGTCACTCCCTGGTTCACCGCGTAAGTGGATCAGGGCAGGCGCCACTGGCGGGCGCCGGTGCCGTTGCAGTCCCACAGCCGACGGCCCGGCGGCGGTCGCAGCGGCGGCGGTCGCAGCGGCGGCGGTCGCAGCGGGGGCGATCGCAGCGGGGGCGGTCGCAGCGGGGCGGGCGTAGCGGGGCGGGCGTAGCGGGGGCGGGCGTAGCGGGGCGGGCGTAGCGGGGGCGGGCGTAGCGGTGGCGGGCGTAGCGGTGGCGGGCGTAGCAGCGGCGGCGGTGCGGGGTGGCGGGATTGTCGGTGGTCCGTGGGACAATGGATACCGGGGGCCGGAGGCCGCGCTCAGAGTGCGGCCGGCGAGTTCGCCTCCGGGACCAGGACCGCCGGGGAGCCGGTCCCGTCCGCCGGCACCGACCACACGTCGTTCACCCCGTCCGCCCGCTGCATCCCGTACCCCACAGTCGATCCGTCGATCCACACCGGCTGGTCATCCACACTCCGCGTCTCCGCCAACGGCGTGATCGCCCTGGTCGCGAGATCCATCACCGAGATCCGCCACCCCTGCTGCGGGTCCCCGTTCACCGCCGCCTTGTAGGCGATCCGCGAACCGTCCGGCGACAGCGACGGGCACTCCACGTTGTCCACCAACGGTGTCACGGTCCGCCGCGCGAAGTCGCCCGCCACCAGGTACCGGTGACCCCCGGTCGACATGGTCGCGTAGAACCGGTTGTCGTCCGCCCCGAAGGTGACGCCCCAGAAGTTCCGGTCCTCGCCCGCCCCGCCCTCGACCGCGAACTCCTCCAGGTTCTGCACCAGAGTCCCGGTCCGCACGTCCAGAATCCCCGTGCTGGTCGAGAAACCGTTGGCAGCGTAGGAGTGGCCGTCGACGAACAACGTCCACCCGACCATCCGGCCACTGGCGGACACCCGCGTCCGGTTGGGAAAACCCGTCAACGGCACCGTGCGGAGCACCTTCAACGAAGAATCGAGAACGGCCAGCTCCCCGGCCTTCAGCGCCCCCGCCGGCCGCAGGCACGAGATGGTGCCACCGGCCGCGTAAGCCCGGTCGCAGCGTTGGTCGGTCAGCTCGCGCGGGCCGGACGGGTCCGTGCGGGACACCATCGAAAGGGTGCCGTTGCTGAGCACCTGGAGTTTCGGGCCGGTCACGGAGCCCGACGCGACGGTGCTCGACGGGGCAGCGGACAGGGCGGTGTAGCCGACGGCGACGCCGCCCAGGACGACGGCGGCGACGGCGGTCACGAGGATGCGGTTGCGGGTGGTGGTCATGAGCGGCGTCCGATGAGTGCGAAGGTTGACAGCAGGGTGATCGCCACGGCGACGGCGGCGGCGCGGGTGGCGGTTTCGGGGCCCCAGAAGTGCCAGGCCAGGCCGAAGAGCACCGACGAGCCCAGGTAGGCGAGGGCCTGTCCGGTTTGGATCAGGGCGATGCCGGTGGTGCGCAGGTTCTCCGGCAGCAGCGGGCCGGCCAGAGCCATCAGGACGCCGTCCGTGGCGGCGTAGAAGATGCCGTACAAAAGCACGACGACCACGACCAGTGGCCAACCGCCCAGTGGGCCGAAGATCAGCAGGTATGCGGCGGCCAGGGAAACATAGCCGCCGAGCATGACTGGCAGGCGTCCGACGCGGTCGGCGAGGGCGCCCAGCGGCGCGGCGAGGAGCAGGTAGACCAGGCTCGTGCCGACGGCCATCAGCGGGAACCAGCCGATGGCCAGGTTCTCGCGCTTCTGCAGCAACAGGTACACGAACCCGTCGCCGATGGTCGCCAGGCCCAGCACCGCCGCAGCGAGCACCACACGCCGGATCTTGTTGTCGCGCAACAAGTCCAGGAACGCCGAAGGACGCACGGGCGTGGCCGGCACGGGGGAGCGGTGGTCGCGCACGAACATCACCAGCACGACCACGCCCATCGCGGCGATGCAGAAACTCGTCACGAACACCGAGTCGAACGAGTTGCCGGCGACGGCGAGCACAGCCAAAGCGACCAGAGGACCCAGGAAAGCGCCCACGCCGTCCATCGCGCGGTGCACGCCGAAGGCCCGCCCGAGGTCCGCCGAAGGGGTGGACAGGGTGATCAGCGCGTCGCGCGGAGCGGTCCGCAGTCCTTTGCCGGCGCGGTCGACGGTGATGACGGCACCCAGCAGGGCGGTGGACGTGCCGGCGAACAGCAGGCCGAGCTTGGCCACGGCGGACAGGCCGTACCCGAAGCCCGCCACGGCCTTGCGCTTGGTGGTGCGGTCGGCGAGGTAGCCGCCGACCAGGCGCAGGACGGTGGTCGCGCCGGTGTACAGGCCGTCGACCACGCCGTACGCGGCGGGGCTGAGCTGGAGACCGATGACGAGGTAGAGCGGCAGGACGGCGGTGACCATCTCCGACGAGACGTCGGTGACCAGGCTGACCGTGCCGAGCGCGAACACGTTGGCGCTCAGGCCCTTCCAGCCGGCGGTCTTCGTGCGGTCGATCGTGGACAGGTACACGGCGTGGCCTCCAACCCGGGGGTGCCGCACCCGGCCCGAGGGGGACCGGGTGCGGCGAGGTGGGACTAGTGGCAGGACTGGGTGCCGCTGTCGGAGTAGGTCTTGCCCGACTGCGGCACGAACTGCCAGTCGAAGCTGTTGCTGTGCAGCGTCAGCTTCAACACGCCGTAGGTGTCGCTGTTGCGCGCCTCGCTGTTGGGCTTGATGGTGCCGAAGCCGTAGTGGCTGGCGCCGCCCATGCCCGCGACGAACGTGCGGATGCCGCGCGAGGTGTCCAGGCCGCCGCTGGGGTTCTGCGGCGCGAACCGCTCGTACTGGTGGTTGTGGCCGAAGATCACCACGTCCGCGTTGTAGTCGTACAGCGCCTGGAACAGCGGGCGGGTGGCCGTGGACGGGGCGTGGTTGGCGCCCGAGGTGAACAGCGGGTGGTGCCAGTAGGCCGCCGTGCACGGCTTGGTGTTGTTCGCCAGGTCGTTGCGCAGCCACGTCTCCTGCGCCGAACCGGCGGACATGCTGATGTTGGAGTTCAGCGACACGACGTGCCAGTTGCCCAGGTCGTAGGAGTAGTACCCCCGACCCGACGGCCCGGCCTGCGCGCCGAAGTAGTTGTAGTAGCCGGTCGCGCCCGAGGTGTGGTAGTCGTGGTTGCCCGGCGACGGACGGGTGCGCGCCTTGTGCCGACCCCACGTCGGGTCGTAGTAGGAGTTGAACTCGGCGGCGGTGCCGTCGTTGTAGACGTTGTCGCCGGTGGTGAACACCGTGCCCGGGATGTTGTCCAGGAGCGCGGCGGTGGCGCTGTCGCCCGAACCGGAGTTCGAGATGTCGCCCGCGCCGACGAGCACCGGGTCACCGCTGGGCGGCGGCGTGGTGGTCGTCGTGGTGGTGCCGGTGGTGACCACGAGCTGCGGAGCGGTGGTCGAGCCGGACTCGCGGGAGTCGTAGTCGGCGCCGTCGCTGCTGGACGAGGTGACGCCGATGCTGAACGTCCCGTTGCCCTTGACGTAGGAGGACACGTCGACCTCGTACCAGGCGTTCTGGGTCACGGAGCCCAACGAGCCCAGGGTGGGGCCGTCGATGGCGGGCTGGTTGTTGTAGGTGACCCCGGTCTCCGACCACGTGGTGTTGGTCATCGACCGGAACGTGCCGCCGTTCGGGCTGGCCGCCCCGGTCACGTTGTCGGTGTGGATGCGCAGCTTGGCGCTGGTCACCGTGCCGGACACGTTGGACACGCTGAACTTCAGGTACATCTTCTTGATCGGCGAGTTGTCCACGCCGAGCTGGCCGGAGGTGCCGAAGTTCGTGCCGGTGGCGGTGCTGTCGACGTAGGTGTCCGCGATCGGGGTGAACGTGGACGTGGCCGCCGAGGCGGTCGGGAGGTGGTCGGAGGTGGCGACGACGGTGAGGGTGGCCGCGGTGACGACGCCGACGGCGACGACCGCGAGGGGGAGCCTGGCCTTGCGACCCTGCATACCTGAACCCTTCGCTTCCTGATGTGCTGGACAAGGGCCCGGCGAACGGTAGGGATGCGTGGGCACGGTGGAGTGATCACGTGGCGGCGGGATGGTGAACTGCGCGCTAACGCCGTCACTCGGCG
The DNA here is from genome assembly GCA_050954585.1 of Actinosynnema sp. CA-248983. GTDB lineage: Bacteria > Actinomycetota > Actinomycetes > Mycobacteriales > Pseudonocardiaceae > Actinosynnema. Next base: position 2,887,751 of record CP191863.1, read on the forward strand.
AAGATGACGTCGTTGTCGTTGTGAAGACCCTCGGGAGGACTTGCGCATGTACGACCTCGTGCTGTTCGGTGCTACGGGCTTCACCGGCCGGCTCACCGCCGAGTACCTGGCGCAGCACCTGCCCGCCGGTGCGCGGTGGGCGCTCGCCGGGCGGGACCGGGGTCGGGTCGAGGCGGTGCGGGCGGGGCTGGCCGGGGAGCCGGACGTCCTGGTGGCCGATGTCAACGACCCGGGGTCGTTGCGGGCGGTCGCCGAGTCCACCCGGGTCGTGATCACGACGGTGGGGCCGTACATCCAGTACGGGGACGGGTTGGTCGCGGCGTGTGCACGGGCCGGGACGGACTACGTGGACCTGACCGGCGAGCCCGAGTTCGTCGACCGGACCTACCTGCGCCACCACGAGGCGGCGGTGGAGTCCGGGGCGCGCCTGGTGCACGCGTGCGGATTCGATTCCGTGCCCTACGACCTGGGCGTGCACTTCACGGTGCGGCAGTTGCCGGAGGGTGTGCCGTTGACGGTGGAGGGGTTCGTCACAGCCTCGGGCACGTTCTCCGGCGGGACCTTCCACTCGGCGGTGACCGCGTTCTCCCGGTGGCGGTCCATGGCGGAGGTGGCCAAGCGGCGGCGGACGGCGGAGGGGCGGCCGGCCGGCCGGGTGGTGCGGGGGAGGGTCGGCGCGCCCCGGTTCGACCGGCGGGTGGGCGCGTGGGTGCTGCCCGCGCCGACCATCGACCCGCAGATCGTGCTGCGCTCGGCGGCGGCGCTGGACCGGTACGGGCCGTCGTTCACCTACAGCCACCACATCGCGGTTCGCCGCTTGCCCACGGCCGTGGGCTTGGTGGGCGGGGTGGGCGCGTTGATGGGCCTGGCGCAGGTGCCGCCGGTGCGGCGGTGGCTGTTGGACCGGCGCAAGCCCGGGTCGGGGCCGAGCGCGGAGCAGCGGTCGCGGTCGTGGTTCAGGGTGCTGTTCTTCGGCGAGGGTGGCGGGCAGCGGGTGGTGACCGAGGTGTCCGGCGGGGACCCCGGCTACGGCGAGACGGCGAAGATGCTCGGTGAATCGGCGCTGTGCCTGGCTTTCGACGAGTTGCCGGCGACCGCCGGTCAGGTGACGACGGCGGTGGCGATGGGTGACGCGTTGACCGGGCGGCTGGTGAAGGCGGGGATCGGGTTCCGGGTGCGGTGACTCAGCGGCCCTGGGCGGTGGCGATGCAGACCTCGTTGCCCTCGGGGTCGGCCAGCACCCACCAGGACGGGGCGTGCGCGTCGGTGACCAGGTGGCCGCCGGCGTCGAGGGCGGCCTGGATGCGTTGCGGTGCTTGCGCGAAGGGCACCCAGACGTCGAAGTGCACGCGGTTGCGTTGCGGGCGCGGGGCGTCCATTTGTTGGAACCACAGGGAAGTGCCGCGTCCGCGAGGGTCGATCAGGTCTTCGTCGGGGTTGTCGGGGCGGGGCACGTAGTCCAGGACGGCCGCCCAGAACCGCATCACGGCAGGGATGTCCAGGGCGTCCACGGTGACCTGGACGGTTTGGACCCGGGAGTGGTCGGCGGGCAGGCCGAGACCGGCGGCCAGCGCGGAGATGCGGTGGGCGGAGTCGAGGTCGTCGGTGGTGAGGCCGCAGTACTCGGCGGTCGTGGTGAGCAGGCGGACCAGGACGCCGTCGGGCCGGATGTCCACGTCCGGGTGAACCGGCAGCGCGCTGAGGGACTGCACCAGGCGGGCGCTGTCGGCGAAGGAGGCGGTGCGGAAGAAGGCGCAGGCGCCTTCGCCGAGGACGTGCCAGTCGGGTGCGGTGAACTCACTCGGTGTAATGGGGTCACCCATGCGCGCAGCCTAGTGGAGTTCGGATCGTGCGGCGCGGGCGACGGCGTCGGCCACCACCTGCAGGGGCGGCGAGTCCAGTTTCCACTGCTGCCAGTGCAAGGGGACGTCGACCGGGGTGTCCGGGAACAGGTGGACCAGGCCCCGGTGGCGCTTGATCTGGTGTTCGCTCAACAGCGCCCAGCCCGCGCCGGCGACCACGGCGTCCTCGAACACCGGGCCGTCGGGGAGGTGGTGGCGGTGGGCCGAGGCGGGTTTGCCGGTGATCCGGCGGCAGAAGGCGTCCTGGAGGTCGTCCTTCTCGTCGAAGACCACGACCGGGACGGTGGACAAGTCCTTGCCCTGCCAGCGTTTCGCGAACGGTTTGGCGGCCATGGCGTGGTAGCGCATGTTCCCGAGTGGACGGACGCTGCACCCCTGCACGGGCTGCGGTGACGACGTGACGGCCGCGACGACCAGACCTTGGCGGAGGGCCTCGGCGGTGTAGTCCTGGTCGTCGCGCAGCACGCCGAGGACGATGTCGTCGTTGGCGGCCAGTTCGCGGACCACGGTGCGGAACCACGTGTTGAGCGAGTCGGCGTTGACGGCCACCTGGATCGCGGTGGGTGACTCGGTCAGGCCCAGGCCGGTCGCCGTGTCCTGTTCGAGGAGGGCCAGTTGGCGGCCGTAGCGGGCGATGACGTGGCCGGACTCGGTCAGGCGGGCGGGCTTGGTGCGGACCAGCAGGACGCGGCCGGTGCGTTGTTCCAGCGCTTTGATGCGTTGGCTGACGGCGCTGGGTGTGACGTGCAGGGCTTTGGCGGCGGCGTCGAGGGTGCCTTCGTCGACGACGGCGAGGAGGGTGCGGACGGCTTCCGGGTCGAGCATCACAGCTGCCGAGGATAACAGCAGCTAATGATAGTTAAGGAAGTTTAGCTGGCCTTATCGTTGATGCGTTCTTAGCGTCGGTGGACGTGATGCACGCGTTGCTGGCCGGGCTCGGCATGGGGTTGTCGTTGATCGTCGTCATCGGGGCGCAGAACGCGCTGGTGTTGCGGCAGGGGGTGGTGCGGCAAGGGGTTCCGGCGATCGTGGCGATCTGCGCGGTGTCCGACGCCCTGCTCATCGCGGTCGGCGTGGGCGGGGTGGGGACGGTGCTGACGGCGTGGCCCGCGGTGTTGGAGGTGGTGCGCTGGTTCGGGGCGGCGTTCCTGATCGGGTACGGGGTGCTGGCGGTGCGGCGGATGCTGCGGCCGGGGGTGCTGGTCGGCGGCGCGGGCGGGACGATCCTGACGTGCCTGGCGTTGACCTGGCTGAACCCGCACGTGTACCTGGACACGGTGTTGTTGTTGGGGACGGCGTCCACCGGGTTCGGTGAGCAGCGGTGGTGGTTCGCGGCGGGGGCGATGGCGGCGAGCGTGCTGTGGTTCAGCTGCCTGGGGTTCGGTGCGCGGTGGTTGTCGGGGGTGTTCGCGCGGCCGTCGGCGTGGCGGGTGCTGGACGGGGCGGTCGCCGTCGTGGTGACGGCCACCGGTGTGTCGCTGGTGGTCTAGCAGCGGCTGCTTGTGATCTTGAGAGCGCGTTCGAGCTTGCGGGCGCGGAGCGCGTCCGGAGACCTGCGCGAAGCGTGGGCTTGAGAGAGCGAAGCGTGAGTTTGAAGATCACAAGAGCCTCGCCGGCGGGCAGGCCGCCAAGGATGGACACAACTACCACTGCGGGGTCCTCCTCGGCGGCCCTGCCCGCACGACACGGCGGGCTGGTGGAGCGGTGGGCCGGGCGGGGCGCGACAAGGTGTGGGGCGGGCGCGACAAGGTGTGGGCGGGCGCGGCAAGGTGTGGGGCGGGCGCGGCTAGTGGAGGTTGGTGAAGAAGGCTCGGATGTCCTCGGCCAGCAGGTCCGGCACCTCGATCGCGGGGAAGTGGCCGCCCCGGCCGAACTCGGTCCAGCGGCGCACGTCCTGCTGTCGCTCGACGACGCCGCGCACGGCCAGGATGATGTCCTCGGGGAACACCGCCACGCCGAGCGGCGCGGGGCAGGGTGGCACGCCGGGAGGTGTCTCCTTCGCGATGCGCAGCGCGGAGCCGGCGGTGCCGGTGAGCCAGTAGAGGGTCACCACCTCCAGCAGGCGGTCGTCGGACACGTTCGAGCGCGGGTCGAGCCACTCGAAGAACTTGTCCGCGACCCATCCGAGCAGGCCCACCGGGGAGTCGGTGATCCCGTAGGCCACGACCTGCGGCTTGGTCATGTGCATGACCTGGTAGCCGGGGCGCTGGGCGAGGAACCGCTTGATCGCCTCGATGCGTTCCAGGTCGGTCGCGGACAGGCCCTCGGTGCTCGCGGGCGGGGGTGTGGGCAGGTAGTTGACGTGCACGCCGACGACCTTGTCCGGCGCGGCCACCGCGACCGCCTGGGAGATGCCGGAACCGAAGTCGCCGCCCTGCGTGCCGTAGCGGTCGTAGCCGAGCCGGTCCATCAGCTCCGCCCACGCGCGGCCGATGCGTTGCACGCCCCAGCCGCGTTCGCGGGTCGGGCCGGACGGGCCGAAGCCCGGGATGGACGGGATGACCAGGTGGAAGTCGCGGCGCAGCGGCTCGATGACGTCGAGGAAGTCCAGGACCGAGCTGGGCCAGCCGTGGGTGATCAGAAGGGGCAGGGCGTCGTCGCGGTCGGAGCGGATGTGCAGGAAGTGGACGTGCTGGCCGTCGATGGTGGTGGTGAACTGGGGATGCGCGTTGAGCTTGGCCTCGACGGCCCGCCAGTCGAAGGTCTTCCAGCGTTCGACGAGGGCTTGGACGCGGGCGAGGGGGATGCCGAAGTCGGTGCCGGCGTCGGGCAGTTCGTCGGGCCAGCGGGTGCGGGCGAGGCGGTCCATGAGGTCGTCGAGGTCGGCTTGCGGGACGTCCAGCTTGAAGGGCTCGATCACCGGGTGCTCCGTTGGTCTGTCCAATGTTGGTGTCGCCAACGATAGTGGACGATCGTTGGTCTTGCCAACGATCATTTTTCGCGTCGGGGTTAGGGTGCGCGCATGGCCACTTGGGAGGACGTGCGCCGGATCGCCCTGGCGCTGCCGGAGACGACCGAACGCCCCTCGTACGACGGTCTGCCCGCGTGGCGGGTGAAGGACAAGCTGTTCGTCTGGGACCGTCCACTCCGCAAACGCGACCACGAGGACCTGGGCGCGTCGGCTCCGGACGGGCCGATTCTGGGCGTGAGCGTGCCTGATGTGGGCGTGAAGGAGGCCTTGATCGCGGAGGACCCGGATGTCTACTTCACGATTCCGCACCTGGACGGCTATCCGGCGGTGCTGGTGCGGTTGGAGCGGATCCCGGTGGACGAGCTGACCGAGTTGGTCACCGAGGCGTGGCTGTGCAAGGCCCCGAAGCGGCTGGCCAAGGAGTTCCGCGCGTAGTAGCGGTCAGCGCAACCAGCGGGGCACGGGGGCGATGGCGTCCGCCGGGTTCTCGGCGGTCAGCGGCGGAGCTTCACCGCGGATGGCCGCGAGTTGGGTGGGGGAGAGGCAGAAGACACGGTTGCCGGGGGTTTCGCCCCACGCGGTGAGGGCCTGGTGCGGCAGGTCGCGATCGGAGGCTGCCAGGACGACGTTGCCGCCGCGTTCTCCCAGCAGCAGGCCCGCTTCGGCCAGGTCGACGTAGGACTGGAGGGCGCCGTCGACCGTGAGCATCCAGGCGGTCGGGCGGTAGGGGGCCGGTGCCAGCCGCGCCGTGCCGAACTTGACCTGCCGCTCCACGGGTTCCACTCCGCAACCCTAGCCGGCCCCCACCACGGTGATGGCGGTTTTGCGGAGTCCGCGGCGCGCTCCCGTGGTGGAACGCGCCGCGGACGGAGGTCACCAGGTGCTGTTCTGCCAGCCGGTGCCCAGGTAGACCTGGTCGAAGCCGTTGCCGTCGTTGTCGTCGGTGTAGGCGATGGTGATCAGGCCCCACGCGTCGACGCCCAGGGCGGGTTCGTCCTGGCGGCCGGTCACGGTCCGGTTGGTGGACTGGCGGGGGAGGCGGCCGTTGGTGCTGCCGTCGGGGTTCAGGCCCTGGGTCCACACATCCGAGGCCACCACGGACGTGACCACGACGCCGCGCTGGTCGTCGATGCCCACCTGCGGGTCGGCACCCGCCATCAAAGTGTCCACAGTGGACGACGCGGTGCCGGAGGCCAGGAACGAGCGGGTCGCGATCTGGGCGGTGCCGGTGTGGTCGGTTTCCCAGGCCACGGCGTAGTCGCCGTTGAAGTTGGCCGCCACCACCGGTTTGCGCTGCTGGCCGCCGCCGGACGCGTTCGCCACGCCCTGGGCCAGCTTCACGCCACCGGTCGGGGTCAGGATCTTGCGGCCCACGTTGAAGAACCCGTTGCCGTCGCCGTCCTCCTCCCACACGACGACCGCATTGCCCGCCGCACCCATCGCCACGTCCGGCCGCCGGTGGGTGCCGCCGGCGTTGTGGACCTGCGTCTCGAAGGTCTTGGACGTCACCGAGGCGAAACCGGACACGCGCACGGTCGGGTTGGTGGTGGACTGCTTGTCCTCCCACACCACGGCGAACCCGGCGGTGTCCGGGTCGGCGGCCACGGCCGGGTTGAGCTGCTGGCCGGCCGAGGACGCGTTCGCGGTGGCGGAACCGGCGATGGTGCCGTCGGTGCGCACCACCCGTACGGCGATGTTGTAGAACCCGTTGCCGTCCGGGTCCTCCGCCCACACCACGACCGCGCTGCCGTCGTCGTGCACCGCCACGTCGGGCTGCACGTGCCGCCAGTTCCCGGTGCCGCCGGCGGACAGCTTCTTCTCGTAGCGGGACACGCCGTCCTTGAACAGCCTGATCCACACGTCGCTGTGGACCGGGTCGGTGGGCGTGGTGGAGTCGCGGTCGTCCTCCCACACCACGGCGGTCCAGCCGTTGCGCACGGCCGAGACGGCCGCGTTGTCCTGGTCGCCGGTGGCGATGCTGTTCGCGGTCGACCACGTGACGGCGGCGGATGCGGTGCCGGTCACCGCCAGCATCAGGGTCGCGGTCAGAGCGAGGATCTTCTTCATGGCGCCTGCAATCCGGGGTTGCCCGCTTGGACGACGTAGCTCTTGACGGTCTTGACCGGGTAGTCGCGCGCGGTCACCCGGTCCACGCATCGGAAGTCCACCGCCATCTGGGTGGACGTGGTGACGGTGCGGACGTACCCGCGCAAGTTCTTGTAGAACTTCACGTGCGGGTTGAGGCTGGACAGGGCGTTGTCCGCCGCGTTGCCGTCACCGCCGGACGTGACGGACGTGGTCACCAGTTCGGTGCCGATGACCTTGTCCTGGGTCTTGTAGTTCAACATCAGGTTGCTCGCCCACGACCGGTGCACGTCACCGGTCAGCACCACCGTGTTGCGCAGCCCGGCGGAGTCCCACCCGCGCTGCAACCGGTCGCGGTTGGCGCTGTAGCCGTCCCACGAGTCCATGGACTTCGCGCCGTCGGCGGAGGCGAGCTTCTGCGCGAAGAACACCTGCTGGCCCAGGAAGTCCCAGGTGCCCAGCTTCTGCCGCATCCCGTCGAGCAGCCACGTCTCCTGCGCCGTGCCGGTCAGCGTGCGGGTCGGGTCGTCGGCCTCCGGGCACACCTTGGTGCCGTCGCCGCACGCCTGGTCGTCGCGGTACTGGCGGGTGTCGAGCATGTGGAACGTGGCCAGGCTGCCCCACCGGACCCGCCGGTACAGCTGCATGTTCTCCGCCACCGGGGCCTGCGCGGCCCGCAGCGGCATGTGCTCGTAGTACGCCTTGTACGCCGCCGCCCGCCGCGCCCGGAAGTCACCGGCGGGCGAGGAGTCGTTGCGGATCAGGTTGGCGTAGTTGTTCTCGACCTCATGGTCGTCCCACACGACCAGCCAGGGCGCGGCGGCGTGCGCGGCCTGGAGGTCGACGTCGCCCTTGTACTGCGCGTGCCGCACGCGGTAGTCGGCGAGGTCGTCGATCTCCACGGTGGGCGCGTGCTTGCGGACGTTCGTGGTGGACGCCGCGCCCTCGTAGATGTAGTCGCCCAGGTGCAGGATGAGGTGCGGGTTCTCCTCGGCCATCCGCCGGTACGCGGTGAAGTAGCCGGCCTCGTAGTGCGAGCACGACGTGAACAGCATGGTCAGCGCGGGCGAGGTGCCGACGGCGGGCGCGGTGACGGCGCGGCCCACCGACGAGATGTAGCCCAGCGCGCGGAACCGGTAGAAGTACTCGCGGCCGGCTGCCAGCCCGGTCACCTCGACGTGCACGCTGTGCGCCCATGCCTGGGTGGCGGTGAACGTGCCGGAGCGGACCACCTGGGTGAACCGCTGGTCCGTGGCGACCTGCCAGTCCACCGCCACGTTCGCGCCCGACATGCCGCCGAGGCCGTCGACGTTGAGCGGGCTGGGGGCGAGCCGGGTCCAGATCACGAAGCCGTCCGGCGCGGGCTCACCGGACGCGACACCGAGGGTGAACGGGTAGGCGATGGCGTTGGCGGAGGAGGGGGCGAGGACCGTGACGCCGGCACTGGCGATGCCGCCGGCGATCAGGGTTCGCCGTGTCAGTGGGGACATACCCAAGTGCGTACACCCGGAACGCCCGCGATGACACTCCTTGACAACTACGTACAGATGTCTGTGAGATGTCCACGAGGAAACGAGTTCAGCGTTCCCTTCGGGCTCCCGCAGCCGCCGTCGCGGTGAAGCACTCGGGCGCGCGGAAACCGTTGTGCGCGAACGCATCCCGCACGGCGGCCAGGCACCCGTCGACTTGCGCCGTGTCGACCAGGGCGATCACGCAGCCGCCGAAACCGCCGCCGGTCATGCGCGCGCCGTGCGCGCCCGAGGCCAACGACGCCTCCACGGCCACGTCCAACTCGGGCACGGTCACCTCGTAGTCGTCGCGCAGCGACTCGTGGGACGCGGTCAGCAGCGGCCCGATGGCCCGGAGGTCCCCGGCGCGCAGCAGGTCGGCGACCTCGAGGACCCTTCGGTTCTCCGTGACGACGTGCCGCACCCGGCGCAGCAGTTCGTCCGGCAGGTCGGTGGGGACGTCGGTCAGGTCGCGCAGCGCGGGCACGCCCAGGACCTCGGCGGCTTTGTGGCAGGCGTTGCGGCGGGCCGCGTACTCGCCGTCCACCAGGCGGTGCGGGGCGCGGGTGTCCACGACCAGCAGGGTCAGGCCGGCGTCGGCCAGGTCGAACGGGATGTGCGCGGTGTCCAGGGTGCGGGTGTCCAGGAGCAGGGCGTGGCCCGCGCGGGCCAGCAGCGAGGCCGACTGGTCCATGATCCCGCAGGGCATGCCCACGAAGTCGTTCTCCGCGCGCTGGGCCAGGCGGGCCAGGTCGCGTCGATCGAGGTCCAAGGCGGACAGATCGGCCACGGCCAGCGCGGTGGCGCTCTCCAGGGCCGCCGAGGAGGACAGTCCCGCGCCCAGCGGCACGTCACCGTCCACCACCAGGTCGAACCCGCCGACGTCGTACCCGGCCTCGCGCAGCACCCACACCACGCCCGCCACGTACGCCGCCCACCCCGTCACCACGCCCGGCGCGAGGTCGGCCACCGCCACCTCGGTGACCCCGTCCTGCTGGCGCGACCGCACCCGCAACACGCTGTCGTCCCGCCGGACCGCCGTGACGCGCACCGCGTGCGGCAAGGCGATCGGCAGCACGAAGCCGTCGTTGTAGTCGGTGTGCTCGCCGATCAGGTTGATCCGGCCCGGCGCGACCCACACATCAGCCAACGGTGCTCTCCCTGGTCTCCGGTCGGAACGCGGGGGAAGCGTAGATGGCCGGCGGAGAATTTACAACGTTGCATTATCGGGACGAGGTGGCCGCGTCGGGGTGGACCGACACCGCCAGCCACACCAGCGCGCCGCCGACCAGCACGTGCAACCCGCTGGTCAGCGGCGTGTCCGGCAGGCGCGCGGCGAGCGTGAACACGGGCAGGGCGACCAGGTAGATCCACACCGGCACCCGTGGGTGGACGCCTGCCCGCAGCATGCCGATCCCGAACCACGCGCACGCCACGGCGAACACGGCCGCGCTGGCCAGCAGCACGACCCGGGTCGGCGCGGCGGGCGTGACGCCGAGCGGGAACAGCACGACGTTCAACGCGAACGCCGCCGCGCCGAACAGGCCGAGCCCGACGATGTTCGCCGCGTACCCGGAGACGGCCAGGCGGCCGGCGGCGTGCCGCTGCTTGAGGTGCAGGGCGGTGAGCAGGGGCGCGGCCAGGGCAGGGGAGACGCCGAGCACCAGGCTGGTCGCCAGGGTTTCGCCGGTGAACGCCTCCAGCGCGCCGGGGACGGCGATCAGCAGACCGGACAGGGCGCCGCAGACGGCGCCGAAACGCAGCAGGAAGTCCATGCCCGGCGACGCTAGGAGCGCGCCCGGCACGGTGGTGAGTGCCGACCGGGCGCGGTGACAGGTGCCGATCGGCACTCTCGGCGTGGCGGCGGAACGGAAGTAGCCTGCGCGAGTGCGCCCGGTCGTGTGGTTGTCGCCCCTGCTCTACGGCGCGGTGCTGCTCGCGGGCGGGTACGCGGGGTTGACCGGGCTGGGGGAGACCCGGTTCGGCTGGTTCGTCGGCGGTCTGGTCGCGCTGGTCGCGCTGGACCTGGCCGAGCCGCGGTTCGCGAAGCCGGTGCCGTTCCTGGTGGTGCGGGCGGCGCTGGTGGTGCTCGTGGCGGCGGCGGACGGGTCGGGCATGGCGCGGGTGTTGTTGTTGCTGCTGCCGTTCGGGGCGTACTTCGCGTTCGGCCGGGTGGTGGCGGTCGTGCTCGGGCTGGGGTGCGTCGGCCTGGTCGTGGTGTCGTTCAGCGTGACCGCGCCGGGCTGGACCCACGACGTCGAGCGGGTGTCGGACCTGCTGATGTTCGCCGTGGGGCTGGTGCTGACGCTGGCCATGGCGGCGGTGGCGGTGGAGGAGCAGCGCGGGCGGGCGCGGCTGGCCGAGCTGTCCGCCACCGCCGAGCGCAACCGGTTGGCGCGCGACGTGCACGACGGGTTGGGCCACCACTTGACCGCGGTGTCCGTGCTGCTGGAGAAGGCGTCGGCGTTCCGGGACCGGGACCCCGAGGTCGCCGACAAGGCGTTGGACGACGCCCGTGAGTCGGCGCGGCGGGCGTTGGACGACGTGCGGCGGTCGGTGCGGGCGCTGCGCGAACCGTTCCGGCTGTCGTCGGCGCTGGCGGAGTTGGCCAAGGGGCTGAAGGTCGACGTGGAGTGCGTTGGCGACGAGAACGGCTACGACCCGGCCGTGCTGCTCGCGGTGTACCGGGCGGCGCAGGAGGGGATCACCAACGCCCTGCGCCACGCCGACGCCCGCTCGGTGGCCGTGAAGGTCCACTGTGGACAGTCGGTGGCCGAGTTGGTGGTGGCCGACGACGGGCGGGGGTTCTCCGTGGCGGAGGAAGGTTTCGGGCTGTCCGGCATGCGGGAGCGGGTCGCGGCCGTGGGCGGCGCGGTCGACGTGGACAGCGCGCCCGGCGCGGGGACCCGGCTGACCGTGCGGATTCCGCGATGACCGACGTGCGCGTGCTGGTGGTGGACGACCAGCGGCTGATCCGGGAGAGCATCGCTTCGTTGCTGGACATCCAGGAGGGCATCACGGTCGTCGGCACGGCCGGTGATGGGCAAGAGGCGGTTTCCCTTGCGGTGTCCCTGACGCCGGATGTGGTGCTGATGGATGTGCGGATGCCCGTGATGGACGGCATCGAGGCCTTGGCCGTGCTGCGGGAACGTGTCCCGTGCCGGGTGGTGATGCTGACGACGTTCGACGACGAGGACTACGTGGTGCGTGCGTTGCGCGGTGGCGCGAGCGGTTACCTGCTCAAGGACCGGCCCGCGCGCGAACTGGCCGCTGCGGTGCGGCTCGCGCACGACGGCATCGCCCAGTTCGACCCGGCGGCGGCCGGCCGGCTCGCGAACGCGTTGCCGCCGCTCCGAACTCCACGTGAGCATTCGCTTACAGAGCGCGAAATCGAGGTGCTGCGACTGGTCGCCGCCGGCCGCACGAACCGCGAGATCGGCCGCCGCCTGCACCTGGCCGAGGGCACGGTGAAGAACCACATCTCCCGCGTGCTGGGCCGTTTGGGCCTGCGCGACCGCACCCAGGCGGCGTTGTACGCGCGCGATCACGGACTCCTTTAGCCTGCTTGGGATCTTGCGCCACCGCTTGTTCGTCCAACGGTCATGTTCGGGCGGCAGTGTGGTGGGTGAAGGCGTTCGGCGGCGCGCGCTGGGCTGAACGGGTGAACGCGCCGCCGAGTGGCTAACAAGCGGTAGGAGCACGTCGACAGCAAGGCCACCGACGTGCGCACACAGGGGGTCGCGCTCATGGTCAAGAAGAAGAACGACGCGCTGATGGCGGCGCTGCGGCAGTTCGTGCGCACCAAGGGCGCCGACTACCTGCGCGACGGCAACGTGTCCTCCATCGGCATCGGCTACAAGGTCGAGGACGGCAAGCCGACCGACGAGGTCGCCATCCAGTTCACCGTCAAGGAGAAGGCCGAGGAGTCGGCGCTGGAGTCGATGGGCACCGAGCTGCTGCCCAAGTGCATCGTCGTGGACGGCGTCGAGGTGCCCACGGACGTCGTGCAGCGCGACTACAAGGCCAACTTCCAGGTCGTCGCGGAACGGGCGTCGGGGGAGCGCAAGTCCCGCATCGACCCGGTGGTGCCCGGTGTCAGCGTCGCGCACCCGTCGGTGCCTGCCGGGACCGTCGGCTGCATCGTCTACGACCGCGTCGACGGCACGCCCTACGTGCTGTCGAACTGGCACGTGCTGCACGGCACAAGCGGCGCCTTGGGCGACGCGATCGTCCAACCCGGCCCGCACGACGACAACCGCACCGACCTCAACCGCCTGGGCACGCTCGTCCGGTCGCACCTCGGCGCGGCCGGTGACTGCGCCATCGCGACCATCGAGGACCGCGGCTTCGGCACCGACATCGTCGACCTCGGCATCACCGTCGAGAAGATCGGCGAGCCGGAACTGGGCGACAAGGTCGTCAAGAGCGGCCGGACCACCGGCGTCACGCACGGCATCGTGCGCCGGGTGGACGCCCTCGTGAAGATCAACTACGGCGGCGACGTCGGCGAGAAGGAGATCGGCTGCTTCGAGATCGGCCCCGACCCGGCCAAACCCGCCCCCGGCGGCGAGATCAGCATGCAGGGCGACTCCGGCGCGGTGTGGTTGTTCAAGGCCGCCAACGGCAAGGTCACCCGCACCATGGCGGGCCTGCACTTCGGCGGCGAGACCCACGGCAGCACCGACGAGCACGCGCTGGCGTGCCTGCCGCAGTCGGTGTTCGAGAAGCTCGGCGTCACGATCAAGCCGCCGAAGAAGCCGGCGCGCGCGGTCAAGGGCTTCGCGCCGGACTTCCTGAGCGTGCCCGTCGGCGTGCCGACGCTGGGCGCGGCGGCCAAGGCGGACGCGGTCGTGGTGGGCGGCAGCGAGGTCGTGGACTACACGCACTTCTCGCTGGCGCAGAGCAAGTCGCGCCGGTTCGCGTTCTGGGTGGCGTGGAACATCGACGGCAAGACGCTGAAGACGTTGAACCGCAGCGGCATCCCGTTCATCCTCGACTCCCGCATCCCGCCGGAGTTCCAGGTCGGCGACGACCTGTACAAGGGCAACCGCCTGGACCGCGGCCACATCGCGCGCCGCGCGGACCTGCTGTGGGGTCCGGTGGCCGAGGCGGAGCAGGCCAACGTCGACTCGTTCTTCTTCACCAACATCACGCCGCAGATGGACGACTTCAACCAAAGCGCCAAGCGCGGCCTGTGGGGTCGGCTGGAGGACGCGGTGCTGGCCGACGTGGACGTGGACGACCTGCGCGTCAGCGTCTACGGCGGCCCGGTGTTCCAGCCCGACGACCGGGTGTTCCGCGGCGTGCGGCTGCCGCGCGAGTACTGGAAGGTCATCGCGTTCGTCGAGCAGGGCGTGCTCAAGGCGCGGGCGTTCATCCTGACCCAGAACCTGAACCAGTTGGAGGCCCTGGAACTCGACGAGTTCCGCGTCTTCCAGGTCCGGCTCGGCGACGTCGAGGCCCGCTGCGGCTTCACCTTCCCGGAGTCGCTCCAGGCGGCCGACACGCTGGCGATGCCCGAGTCCCTGGACGACCGGCCGCCGTTGGACTCGCTGGAATCCATCCAGTGGTAGTCGGCGGGCTCCCCCGGTTTCGGGGCCGGGGGAGCCCGTTTTTCACACGCGGGTCGGGTAGGGCTTGAGCCGGACCTCGTCGTGCAGGCGGACGCCGCCGCGGTTGAGCGTCATCAGCGCCCGGCCCAGCGGCAGGGGGAGGCGGGTGATCAGGCGGGCGCCGTTGCGCAGCAGCCAGACGTCCCGGCCGGTGCTGGGGAGCAGGCGTTTGGCGGCGGTGAGGGCGAAGGCGCGGCTGCGGCGGACGTAGTCGCCGATCTCGTTTTCGTAGGCTTGAAAGGCATCGGTGTGGTTCCGGTGCGCGGCCATCTCGTTGGCCAGGACGTACGCCCCCACGACCGCCAGACTGGTGCTGCCACCCACCGCCGGCCCCGGGCAGTACCCCGCGTCGCCCACGAGCGTCATCCGACCCCGGGACCAGGTGTCCTGCCGCAACTGCGTGATCGAGTCGAAGTAGAACGTCCCATCGTGCTCCAGCCAGGGCGTCACCTCCGGCATGTCCGCATACGCTTCCCGCAGCAACTCCTTCTGCCGGTCGACATCCCGGTAGTGGTACTCGAGTTCCCCGCTGCGGAACAGGAACACCGCTCGCGCGTCAGGCAGGTGCTCCGCCGTGTACACCCCCGCCATCTGCCCCGCCCGCAGGTGCATGAATGTATGGTTCGGCTTACTAAAATTTTTAGGCAGGGAAAGGACCGCCAGGTAGCCGCCGATGAAGTGGTGCGGGACCTCGCCGAAGGCCAGGCGGCGGACGTTGGAGTGCAGGCCGTCCGCGCCCACGACCAGGTCGAAGCGTCGAGGTGCGCCGTGTTCGAAGGTCACCTCGCCGTCCGGCGAGATCCCGGTGATCGAGTCGCCGAAGACGTACTCCACGTCGTCGCGGGTGGCGTTGTAGAAGACCTCGCTCAGGTCGTCGCGCATGATCTCGACGTGCCGGTCCGACAGCGCGCTGAAGAATCGGCGCAGGTCGATGTCGACCGGGCGGCTGCCGGGCGTGTGCACGGTCAACGCGTCGGTGCCGGTCTTGCGGTCGAGGACCTCCGGTAGCACGCCCATCCGTTCGACGATGTCCATCGCCGGGCGGAACAGGTCCACCGCGTGGCCCCCGGTCTTGCGCAGCGCGGGCGCGCGTTCGACGACCGTCACCTCGAACCCGTGACGGGCCAGCCAGTACGCCAGCACCGGTCCGGCGATGCTCGCGCCGGAGATCAGAACCCCCATGTCACTACCTCCTTACTTACCGGATGGTAAGTGAAGGGCCGCAGTCGTGCCAAGGTTTACCGACCGTTAAGTCGGTAAGCTGCGGCAATGGTCAAGGGTCGGTCCGACACGAGGGAGCGCGCGCAGGCGGTGGCGCGCGAGCTGTTCCTCAAGCAGGGGTTGCAGCGCACCAGCCTCCAGGAGATCGCGGACCGGCTCGGGATCACCAAACCCGCGCTCTACTACCACTTCTCCTCGCGCGAGGAGCTGATCCGCAGCATCGTCGAGCCGCTGTTCGCCGACGGTGACGCGTTCGTGGCCGCCGCCGAACAGGCCCGACCCGCGCCGCGCGACCTGTTGGAGCAGTACTTCACGCTGAACTACGAGCACCGCGACGTGGTGGCGCTGATCGTCCAGGAGTTGACCGCGCTGCACGGCCTGGGCCTGGTCGAGAAGATCTTCGACTGGCGGAACCGGCTGGGGCGCCTGTTGGTCGGCCCGGAGCCGTCGTTCGGCGACGCGGTCCGGGCGACGGTGGCGCTGGGTGGCGTCGCGGACACCGTGATGGTGTTCCCCGACGCCTCCTTCGAGGAGTTGCGGGACGCGGCGGTGGACGCCGGCTTGTCCGCGATGGGCCTCACATCCGGGCCTGGCCGACCTTCCAGTAGCCGCTGAACATCACCGACCGGCGGTCGAGCCCGCGTTCCTTCACCAGGTGCCGGCGGACCCCGGTGGCCGGCGCGGACTCCCCGCGCGCCCACGCGAAGTCCACAGTGGACAGCGTGGCGGCGCGGATCGCGGCCCCGGCCCGCCCTCGCGCGCCGGGGTGTCGGGGCGCACGACGAGCGGGCACGGGATACGGCTACTGGTGGACGGGCTGCTCCATCACTTCGTCGAGCCCGCCAGCACGCCCTGGACGAAGTAGCGCTGGAAGCCCAGGAACACCGCGAGCGGCACGATCATCGACAGGAACGCGCCGGTCGACAGCAGGTCGATGTTGGTGCCGAACTGGCGCAGCTGCGCCCGCAGCGCGACGGTGATCGGCGCGGAGTCCTGGTCGGCGAACACCAGCGCCACCAGCAGGTCGTTCCACACCCACAGGAACTGGAAGATCGTCAGCGACGCGATCGCGGGCTTCGCGATCGGCAGCACCACCCGCTTGAAGATCACCCACTCCCGCGCGCCGTCCATCCGCGCCGCCTCCACCAGGTCCTTCGGGATGCCCACGAAGAAGTTGCGCAGCAGGAAGATCGCGAACGGCAGCCCGAACGCCACGTGGAACAGCACCACGCCCGCGATCGTGCCGAACAGGCCCAGCGACCCGAACAGCTTCGCCACCGGGATCAGCGCCACCTGGATCGGCATCACCAGCAGGCCCACGACCAGCGTGGTCAGCCAGATCCGCCCCGGGAACTCGATCCACGCCAGGCCGTAGGCGGCCAGCGCCGAGATCACCACGACCAGCACGGTCGACGGCACCGCGATGTAGACGGTGTTCAGGAACGATCGCAGCACGGTGGAGTTGCCCACCAGGTCGGCGTAGTTGGTCAGGGTCAGCTCGGACGGCTTGGTGAAGATCGTCCACCAGCCCGACGCGGTGTTCGCCGACTCCGGCCGCAGCGACGCGACGAGCAGGCCGAACACCGGCACCAGCCAGAAGATCGCCACCAGCGCCAGCAGCACCTGCACCACACCGCTGCCCAGCCGCGACACCACCCGGGACGCCAGACCCCGCCGGGGCGCCCCGCTCACCGACACCTCGACCACGGTCACGACTGCTCCCGCCTGAATCGCCTGATGTTGAACAGCATCGCCGGGGCCACCAGCAGGAACAGCACCACCGCCAGCGCGCTGCCCACGCCCTGGTCGCCGCCCGCGCCGAACGACACCTGCCACATCTGCAGCGCCAGCACGTTCGCCTCCTCCTGCACGGAGCCGGGCGCGATGACGAACACCAGCTCGAAGATCTTCAACACGTTGATCACCAGCGTCACGAACACCACCAGCAGCACCGGCGACAGCAGCGGCACGGTGACCCGCTTGAACACCTGCCACTCCGTCGCGCCGTCCACCCGGGCCGCCTCCAGCGCGTCGCGGGGGATCGCGGACAGGCCGGCGGCGATGAACGTGATCGCGAACCCGGTCATGATCCAGATCCACGACGAGATGATCACCGGGGTGATCAGCGACGGCCCCAGCCAGGTCAGACCGCGGAACGGCAGCGCGAAGTTCGCCGGCGGCAGCCGCAGCGTGTAGTCGCCGGGGGTGAGGTCGGGGAAGGTGAACCGGCCGTCGTTGCCGGTCGTGGTGCGCCCGACGACCTGCCCGTCCCGCACCGCCTCCACCACCAGCCCCGGCATCCCGCGCTCACCCCGGTCGAGCTGCCCGGCCTGGCCGCCCACCGACACGTCCAGCCAGACCACGCCGCGCAGTTCGCGCGCGTCGGACGACGGCTGCGACGCCGGGGACGCCTCCTTGGGGATCTGCCCAGGCTGGAAGCCCACCAGCGGCACGGACACCGCTGTGCCCGGTGTGAACGTCTTGGTGGAGGTGAACCCCTCCTCCACCGGTGTGAACGGCTGCCCGTCGCGGGGCCGTGCGCCGGGGTAGGGCGACGGGTCGGAGAACAGGTCGTGCACGCCGACCGTCACCGCGTTCACCACGCCCTGCTTCGGGTCCTCCTCGTAGACCAGCCGGAAGATGATGCCGGAGGCGAACAGCGAGATCGCCATCGGCATGAACAGCACCAGCCGGAACGCGGTGGCCCACTTGATGCGCTCGGTCAGCACGGCGAAGATCAGGCCCAGCCCGGTGACCACGGCCGGCGCGACCACCACCCAGATCACGTTGTTCTTGAACGCGGTGAGCGTGCGCGGGTCGGTGAACAGGTTCACGTAGTTCGACACGCCCACGAATCCGGAGCCGGACCGGTCGAAGAAGCTGCGCACCAGCGAGTACACCAACGGGTACAGCACCAGCGCGGACAGCACGAGCAGCGCGGGCAGCAGGAACGGCACCGCCTGGCGCGGCGAACGCCCGGGGGTGGGGTCGACGGCGAGCTTGCGGCGACCCCCGCCGGCCCGGGAGCCGGCGGGGGACCGCGGTGCGGTGCCGATCACTTCTGGGACGGTCACTTCTGGTACGCCTTCGCGGCCTCGGACTCCAGCCGCTGGACCGCCCCGTCGATGTCGGCCGGGTTGGCCAGGAAGTCCTGCAGGGCCTTCCACTCGCCCGCGCCCTTCGTGCCGCCGAACGCCGCCGGCGCCAGGTCGGACATGTCGAACCGGACGTTGTCGCCCGCCTCGACGAGCTGCTTGGCCAGCTCCCGGGTCACGTCGTCGGGGTAGTTGTCCTCGGGGATGTCCTTGTTCGGCGACAGGAAACCGCCCAGCTGCGCCCACACCTTGCCCGCGTCGGGCGAGGCGAGGAACTTCATCAGCTCGTTGGTGGCCTCGTCGTCCTTGAGCTGCACGGCCACGTCACCGCCGGCGACCACGGCGTCCTTGCTGCCGCCGATGGACGGGAACTTGAAGAACTTCGCGTCCTCGCCGACCTTGGCCTTGGTGTTGGTGGTGATCACCGACGCCACGAAGTCCGCCTCGAACACCATCGCGGCCTTCGGCGGCTCGCCGAACACGTTGATCACGGACTTGGGGAACTCGGTCTGCAGCGCGCCCGCGCCGCCGCCGTCGACCAGCCGCGGGTCGCCCCACAGCTGCGCCAGGGTCTCCAGCGCCTTGCGCACCGACGGGTCGGTCCACGGGATCTCGTGCTTGGCGAGCTTGTCGTAGTTCTCCGGGCCCGCGGTGCGCAGGTAGACGTTCTCGAACCAGTCGGTCAGCGTCCACCCGTCCGCGCCGCCCACCGATACCGCGGCCGTGCCGGTGTCCACCACCGCGCGGCCGACCTTCAGGAAGTCCTCCCAGGTCTTCGGCGGCTCCGCGCCCACCTGGCCGAATGCCTTCTCGCTGTACCAGACGGTGGACTTGTTGGCGGCCTTGAAGTAGACGCCGTACAGCTTGCCCTCGAACGTGCCGAGCTTCTTCCACACCGCCGCGTTGTGCTCGGTGACCAGCTTCTCGACGTCGGCAGACACCGGCTTGACCGAGCCGGCCTTCGCGAGCTGCTCCACCAGGCCCGGCTGGGCGACCAGCGCCACGTTCGGCGGTGTCCCGCCCTGCACCCGGGTCTGGAGGACAGTGGGCAGCTCGTCGCCGGCCGGTGTGTAGCGCACCTCCGCGCCGGTCTTCTCCTTGAACGCGCTCAGCACCTGCTCGAACCGCAGCTGCTCGTCGCCGGACCAGGTGCCGACCACCTCGACGGTCTGCCCGCTCAGGGACTTGCCGTCCCCTCCGCCGGCGGTCGTACCGCCTCCTCCGCACGCGGTCAGCGTCGCGATCGCCGCGACCAGTGCGGCGGTCACCTTCAAGCGGCTCATTCCTCAATCTCCTGACGTGTCGGTCCACAGCGACAACCCGGTGGCCGGGTCGAAGAAGTGCAGTCGGGACGTGTCCACCCACGTGGCCACCGGCTGGCCCTCGTAGCTGTGCGTGCGGGGCGAGAAGCGGCCCACGAGGACCACCCCGCCGGCCTTGGGCAGGTCGGCGGTGCCGTCGTCCTCCGCGAGCGCGCGGGTGTCGTCGGTGACCACGGGCGCGGCGTCGACCGGGAAGTGCACCAGCACGTCCGAGCCCATCGCCTCGACCAGGTCGGCCACCGAGTGCAGGATCGACCCCTCCTGCGCGTCGGCCAGCGCCGCGTCCTCCATGTCCTCGGGCCGGATGCCGAGGACCACCTCCCGGCCCGCGTACTCGGCCAGCACGGGGCGGGCCAGCAGCACGGACTCGGGCAGCAGCAACGCGTCCGACCCGACGGTCACCCAGTAGTGGCCGTCGTCGTCGCGGTCCAGCCGCGCGGTCACCAGGTTCATGCCCGGCGACCCGATGAACCCGGCGACGAACAGGTTCACCGGCCGGTCGTACAGCTCCTGCGGCGGGCCGACCTGCTGCAGGACGCCCCGCTTCATCACCGCGACCCGGTCGCCCAGCGTCATCGCCTCGGTCTGGTCGTGGGTGACGTAGACCGTGGTGACGCCGAGGTCGCGCTGGATGCGCGCGATCTGCGCCCGCATCTGCACGCGCAGTTTCGCGTCCAGGTTGGACAGCGGTTCGTCCATCAGGAACGCTTGCGGCGCGCGCACGATCGCCCGTCCCATCGCGACCCGCTGGCGTTGTCCGCCGGACAGGTTGCGCGGTTTCCGGTCGAGGTGCTCGTGCAATTCCAGCACTTCGGCCACCTCGCGGACCCGCTTGTCGATCTCCTTCTTCGGCAGCTTCCGCAGGGTTAGGCCGAACGCGATGTTGTCGTACACGTTCAGGTGCGGGTAGAGCGCGTAGGACTGGAACACCATCGCCACGTCCCGGTCCCGCGAGGGCATCTCGTTCACGACCTTCTCGCCGATCCGGATGGCTCCCTCGCTCACGCTTTCCAGGCCCGCGATCATCCGCAACGCCGTGGTCTTGCCGCACCCCGAGGGGCCGACCAGCACCAGGAATTCCCCGTCGCGGATTTCCAGGTTGAGGTCGTCGACCGCGCGGGTGCCGTCGACGTACACTTTCCCGAGACCGCTCAGAACGACTTCCGCCACGCCCGCTCCTCGTGCGCGGTCCAGCGGACCGCACAATTGCAATTCCCACCGCGGTGTGATCCGCGGCACCCTGGATTTCGGTGGAGCAGACAGTAGCCGGACCTTCCCTAAGGGATCGTTAAGGGCCAGCCACGGTTGCGATAAGTCGCAACAACCCGCTAACGCCCCGGCAACCCGGCATCGGCAGGCCTTACCCTGCCTGACATGTCCAAGGTGCTGCTGGTCGAGGACGACCCGGTGGTCCAGGCGGCGCTGGTCCACGCGCTGACCGACCTCGGGCACGACGTGCGCGCCGTCGGCACGGCCGTGGCCGCCCTGCGCGAGGCGGGCACCCGCGAGCCGGACCTGGTCATCCTGGACCTGGGCCTGCCCGACCTCGACGGGGTCGCCGCGCTGCGCATGCTGCGCGGGGTGAGCGACGTGCCGGTCATCATCGCCACCGCGCGCGGCGCGGAGAGTTCCGTCGTGGGCTCGCTGAACGCGGGCGCGGACGACTACATCGTCAAGCCGTTCTCCGCCGAGCACCTCAACGCCCGCATCAACGCCCTGCTCCGGCGCACCACGGCCGGGGCCCGCCCGGAGAAGCGGGAGGTGCTGGCGGTGGGCGACCTGCGCGTGGACCTGGCGCAGCGCCAGGCGTTCCGCGCCGAGCAGCCCCTGTCGCTGAGCCGCCGGGAGTTCGACCTCCTCTCCTACCTGGCGGAACGACCTGGTCGGGTCGTGCCGCGTCGTGAGCTGTTCCAGGCGGTGTGGGGGCAGCCGTACCTGGGCGACGACAAGACCATCGACGTCCACGTGTCGTGGCTGCGCAGCAAGCTGGGGGAGACCGCCGCGAAGCCGCGCTACCTGCACACCGTGCGCGGTGTCGGGTTCAAGCTGGTGGCGCCGGAATGAGGAGCCTGCTCACCCGTGCGCTGGGGTGGTCGGCGACGCTGGTGGGTGTCCTCCTGGTGCTGGGTGCGGGTGTGCTGCTGGTCGAATCGGCCCGGTCACGGGCTGCCGCGGCCGACCGGCACGAGGTGACCACGGTCGCCGCCGTGCTGTCGGTGACCACCGACCCGGACGCGGTGCGCAGCGCGCTGGCCCGGACGGCCGCCGGGGCCCAGGGCCGGTTGGCGGTGCACCTGCCCGACGGCAGCACCATCGGTTCCGGCCGCGGGTCGGTGTCTTCGTCCGGCGAGGGCTGGACACCGGTGTCTACTGTGGACGGACAGCGGGCGGTGGTGGAGGTCTCGACCGCCGCTCCCGTGGTCACCGCGGGATTGGTGGCGCGACTGGCCGCGCTGGTGGCCGTGGCCGCCGCGGCGGTGGTGGGCGCGGTCGCGCTGGGGCGGCGGGTGCTCGCCCCGGTGATGCGGGCCGTGCGGGCGCTGGCCGACACCGCCGAGGAGATCGCGCACGGCGACGGCAAGATCCGGATCAAGGCCGACGGCCCGCCCGAGCTGACCGCGCTGGCCACCGCCATCAACGCCGCCGCCGACCGCACCGAACGCCTGCTGGCCAAGGAGCGGGAGATGATCGCCGACGTCTCCCACCGGCTGCGCACCCCGCTCACCGCGCTGCGGCTGGACGCCGACGCCATCGGCGCGGGCCCGGTGGCCGACCGCATCCGCAGCGCGGTGACCGCGCTGGAGCACGACGTGGACCGGATCATCGAATCGCTGCACCCGGTGGCGACGGCGGCCGAACCCGGCAGCTGTGACGTGGCCGAGGTGGTGAAGGCCCGCATGGGCTTCTGGTCCGCGCACGCCGAGGACCAGGGCCGGCCCTGCGAGGTGGACCTGCCCTTCGAGCCCACGCCCGTGCTGCTGTCGGCGGACGCGCTGGGCGCGGTGGTGGACGCCTTGCTGGAGAACGTCTTCCACCACACCCCGCCGCGCACGCCGGTGACCGTGGCGGTGGTCAGGCACGCCGGGTGGGTGACCCTCGTGGTCGAGGACGGGGGCCCGGGCATCGCCGACCCGGAACGCGCGCTGCACCGGGGCGCCTCGGGCGGCGGGTCGACGGGGCTGGGCCTGGACATCGCCCGGGCGGCGGCGGAGGCGACCGGCGGCACGATCCACGTCGAGCGGGGAAGGCTCGGCGGGGCGCGCATCCGGATGCGGTTCGGCGAAGCCCACAGCCACCACGCGCCCGCGAGCCCCCGGGCCTGGCGGCTGTGGCGCGGCCGAGCCTGAGCGCACGAGCGGGAATGAGCTGAGAGAGGGGTGGGCAAGAAGCATCATGGCGATCACTCCGGGGTTCGTGGTTCGCGCCCGACGTCTGTTCTGGGCACGCGTCAACGGTAACCCGAACCCACCAAAACCTGCCGTCGCTAGATCAGGTGATCTTGCTTCAGTCCTCGTCGGCGGCCTGTTCGCTGGCCTGCCAGCGCACGCTGGTCACCGAGGGCTCCAGGCTCAGCCGCGACACGGTCGACTCCATCTGCCGGTCGTCCCGCTGGTCGCCGGACAACTCCGCCCGCACCTCGACGAGCCCGTCGCGCTGGTTGTGCGACGCGATCGACAGCAGCCGGAAGTCCGTGCGGGTCAACGACTGCACCAGCAGCGCCCGCACGTGCGCCTCGGCGTCGTCCCGGGTCGTGGCCCGGAACGTGTAGTGCGTTGGCGCCTCGTCCCCGCTGTCCGGACGCCGGTCCACCGCCCGCCCCAGCGAGCGCAGCAGGACGTTCACCGCCACCACGGCGACCGTGCCGACCGCGGCCACCAGGTGCAGCCCCGCGCCGGCCAGCGAGCCGACCGCCGCCGAGCACCACAGGGTCGCCGCGGTGTTGAGCCCGCGCACGTTCAGCCCGTCGCGCAGGATCACGCCCGCGCCGAGGAACCCGATCCCGGACACGACCTGGGCCGCGACGCGGGTCGGGTCCGCGGACCCCGGCACGTCGCCGAACCCGTGCGCCGACAGCAGCACGAACAGCGTCGCCCCGACCGCGACCAGCGCGTTGGTCCGCAACCCGGCCATCCGCGCCCGGTACTGGCGCTCGAAGCCGATCAGCGCGCCCAGCCCGAGCCCCGAGCCGATCCGCAGCAGGATGTCCACGGTGGTCATTCCGCGTTCACCTCCCGGTGTGTCCTCAATGGAATCCGTTCAGCGCGACCAAGCCTTGCCGCACCAGGGCGGCAAGGCGACGTGACGAGCACGGGTCAGCGCGCGAAATCCACCGATGGGGTGAGCGCGCCGACGCGAGGTCCGTCACTCGGCATGGGCCACTCACCTCCCGAAAGGTCCGCTGAAAACCGTCCGCGAGGCTACTCCACCGTCACGCTCTTCGCGAGGTTGCGCGGCCGGTCGACGTCCCGGTCCAGCGTCCGCGCCAAGTGGTAGGCGAACAGCTGGAGCGGCACGGACAGCGTGATCGGGGTCAGGGCGTCGTGCGCCTTGGGGATGCGGATCACATCCGTGGCGAGGCCGGGCGGGAGGTCGGCGTCGGTGACCGCGATCACCGGCCCGCCGCGCGCCTTGATCTCCTCGATGGTGGAGATGTTCTTGCTCAGCAGCTCGTCGTCCGGGATCACCACCACCGACGGCATCTCCGGGTTGATCAGCGCCAGCGGACCGTGCTTCAGCTCGGCGGACTGGTAGGCCTCGGCGTGCAGGTAGGAGATCTCCTTGAGCTTCTGCGCGCCTTCCCGCGCCACCGGCCACCCGCGCACCCGGCCGAGGAAGAACATGTGCCGCGCCCGCGCGTACTTCCGGGCGATCTCGGCGATCTCCGGTTCCGCCCCGAGGGTCTTCGCGATCGTGGCGGGCAGTTCGGCCAGGCCCGCGACCACGCGGCGGCCCTCGGTGAGGGACAGGTCGCGGACGCGGCCCAGGTCCAGCGCGAGCATCGCCAGCGCCACGGCCATCGTGGTGAACGACTTGGTCGCGGCCACCGACACCTCCGGGCCGGCGTGCAGGAAGATCCCGCTGCCGCACTCCCGGGCGATGGTGCTGCCGACCGCGTTGACCACGCCGATCACGTGGCCGCCCTTGCGCTTGAGCTCCTGCACGGCGGCGAGCGTGTCGAGGGTTTCGCCCGACTGGCTGATGGCGACGTAGAGGGTGTCCGGGTCGACCACGGGGTTGCGGTAGCGGAACTCCGAGGCGGGCTCCGCGTCGGCGGGGATGCGCGCCAGCTCCTCGATCAGACCGGCGCCGACCTGCCCGGCGTAGTACGCCGACCCGCAGCCCAGCAGCTTGACCCGGCGGATGCGCTGGTAGTCCTGCGGGCTCAGGTTCACCCCGCCCAGGCGCGCCGACTGGAACCGGTGGTCCAGCCGCCCGCGCAGGCAGCGGTCCACCGCCTCGGGCTGCTCGGACATCTCCTTGTACATGAAGTCGGGGTGCTCGCCCAGCTCGTACTCGGCGGTCGCGACGTCGATCGACGTGGGGGACTTGGTGGTCGACCGGGCGTCCATCGTGCTGGTGCGGTAGCCCTCGGGGGTGACCGTGGCCAGCTCGTCGTCGTCGAGGTAGATGACCTGCTGGGTGAACCTGACCAGGGCGGACACGTCCGAGGCGACCAGCATCTCGTGCTCGCCCACGCCCAGCACGACCGGGCTGCCGCGGCGGGCGGCGACCAGCTCGCCGGGCCGGTCGGCGTCCATGACGATCACCCCGTAGGTGCCTTCGACCTGGCTCAACGCTTCGCGGACGGCGTCTTCGAGGGTGGTCTTGGCGCTGCGCGCGACCAGGTGGGCCAGCACCTCGCTGTCGGTGTCCGAGGCGAGGGTGACGCCCTGCGCGGTGAGCTGGGCGCGCAGCCGGTCGGAGTTCTCGAACACGCCGTTGTGGACGATGGCGATGCTGCCCGACGTGTGCGGGTGGGCGTTGCGGTCGTTCGGCTCGCCGTGGGTGGCCCACCGGGTGTGCGCGATGCCGACCGTGCCCGCCATCTCCGCCGGGACGACCCTGCGCAGGTCGGCGACCCGGCCGGCGGTCTTGGCGACCTGGAGCGCCTCGCCCGCGACGGCCACGCCCGCCGAGTCGTAGCCCCGGTACTCCAGGCGGTGCAGGCCCTCCAGCAGGAGGGGCACCGCGTCCCGGGAGCCGACGTACCCGACGATTCCGCACATGTGGTTCTCCTCTTAGCCGTAGACGATCCGGCGCAGCTGGCGCTCGGTGAACTTCGGAGCGGCCACGGGCCGGGTGTCCAGCTCCCGGCGGAGCTGGTCCCAGATGGTGGCGTTCTTCAGTCCTTGCGCTTGCAGCTCCGCGTGGCGTCGTTGCACGTATTCGGTGGCGGTTTCGACGAAGTAGCCCATGACGTCGGACACGAGCCGGTGGGCGAGCGACGGCGGTATCCCGGTCGTGCGCACCACGTGCCGCAGCAGGTCCTCCGGCACTTCGTCGTCCACGGCGTCCAGCATGGTCACCAGCCAACCACCCGGCCAAACGGCGTGCCCGATTTCGGGCACGCGCCGCCGGCGAGCGGGTCGGGGCGTGCGGTCCTATCGTCCGCTTGGGAGGTCGCCGTGGTCGAACGGGTGGAGGTCGGGCGGCGGGCGCGCAACGCGATCATCGCCGTGATCATGCTGGGGATGCTGCTGGCGGCGCTGGACCAGACGATCGTGGCGACCGCCCTGCCCACCATCGTCAGCGACCTCGGGGGAGCGGGGCACCTGTCCTGGGTGGTCACCGCGTACCTGCTGGCCGAGACCATCATGACCGCGCTGATCGGCAAGTTCGGCGACCTGTTCGGGCGCAAGCCCGCGTTCCTGGCCAGCGTCGTGCTGTTCATGCTCGGGTCGTTCCTGTGCGGCTGGTCGGACTCGATGACGTGGCTGATCGTGTCGCGGGCGATCCAGGGGCTGGGTGCGGGCGGGTTGCTGGTGACCTCCTCCGCCGTCATCGCCGATGTCGTGCCGCTGTCCGAGCGGGGGAAGTACCAGGGTCTCATCGGGGCGTTGTTCGGGGTGTCCACTGTGGTGGGTCCGCTGCTGGGCGGGTTGTTCGTGGACCACCTGAGCTGGCGGTGGGCGTTCTACGTCAACCTGCCGTTGGGCGTGCTGGTGCTGGTGGTGGGGCGTTGGCGCTGCCGGGGGCGCGCTCGGCGGCGAGACCGCGCATCGACTACGCCGGGATCTTGCTGATCGCGTTGGCCGCCACCGGGTTGACGCTGGTCACCAGTTGGGGCGGGGTGGAGTACGAGTGGGCCTCGCCGACGATCCTGTGGATGACGGTCGGGTCCGTGCTGGCGTTGGGGTTGTTCGTGCTGGTCGAACGGCGTGCCGCGGAACCGATGCTGCCCATGCGTCTGTTCCGCAATCCCGTGTTCACGGTGTGCAGTGTGCTGAGTTTCGTGGTCGGGTTCGCGATGCTCGGCGGGGTGACGTTCCTGCCGACCTACCTCCAGTACGTGCACGGCGCGTCGGCCACGCAGTCCGGGCTGGAGATGCTGCCGCTGGTCATCGGCATCCTGATCGCGTCGATCACCACGGGCAACGTGATCGGCAAAACGGGCAGGTACCGGATCTTTCCCATAGTGGGCAGCGTTTTCATGGTGTGCGGGATGCTGTTGCTGTCCCTTTTGGACACCGACACCGCGTTCTGGCAGGCGTCGACGTACATGATGGTGTTGGGACTGGGTGTGGGCATGTGCATGCCGGTGCCCGTAGTAGTCGTGCAGAGCACCAGCAGCTACGAAGACCTCGGGGTGGCGACCTCGGGCGTGACGTTCTTGCGCACCATGGGCAGTTCGTTCGGCGTGGCGGTGTTCGGCACGATCTACGCCAGTCGGCTGCCCGAGCACCTTGCCGCCGCCGTGCCACCGGGTGTCGATCCGCGTGCGGCGACGAACGTGCAGGCGCTGCACGCCCTTCCCGATGCGGTGAAAGCCCCGATCACGGCGGCTTACGCGGACACGCTCCAGGGGGTGTTCCTGGCTGCCGCGCCGGTCGCGGCGGTGGCGTTCCTGGTGGCGTTGTTCCTGCGGGAAGTTCCGCTGCGGGACACGGCTCGTGTTGCGGCGTCGGGCAACAACGGGGTGGGGGAGAGCTTCGCGGTGCCGCAGTCGACGGGGTCGAGCCAGGAGTTGGAGAAGCTGGTCGCGCTGATCGTCAGCAAGGAGGACCGCGATCCGACGCCCCAGGTGCTGGCCCGGGCCGGTCTGCCGCTGAGCCACGCGCAGGCGTGGCTGCTGGTCAAGGTGTTCCGGCAGAGCGTTCAGCACGGTGCGGCGGATTTGGAGCGACTGGCGCGGTACACCAAGGTTCCGGCGGGCATCTTCGAGCCGACCGCCCGGCAGCTCATGACCAAGGGGCTGCTGACGGAGGCGGACGACCGGTACCGCCTCACGCCGGAGGGCAGCGAGACGTTCACCGGGCTGGTGGCGGCCTGGCGGGCTTGGCTGCACGACAAGCTCGTCGACTGGCGGTGCGACGAGCCGGAGTTCACCGAGGCGGTGGACCGGGTGGCGACGGACCTGATCACCACGGGTCGGGCGTTGAGTGAACGGCAGACCGCGGGTGTGTGAGGGGTAGGCGCAGGCGGAAGGTGCTGCCCTTGCCGAGCGTGCTGGTCACCTCCACGGTCCCGCCGTGCGCTTCGACCAGGTACTTCGTGATCGCCAGCCCCAGTCCGCTGCCGCCGGTGGCGCGGCTGCGGGACTTGTCCGCGCGCCAGAACCGGTCGAACACGTGGGGCAGGTCGTCCGGGGCGATGCCGGTGCCCGTGTCGGCCACCTCGATCACCACGGCGGAACCCTCGCGTGTGCCGGACACGGTGACGGTGCCGCCGGGCGGGGTGTAGCGCAGGGCGTTGGTGACGAGGTTGCGCACGGCCTGGCGCAGGCGTACCGGGTCGGCGGTCAGTTCCAGGCGGCCGGACGTGCGGGCCACCAATGGGACGCCGTCGGCGTGGTGGGCGGCGACCACCTGTTCCACCACTTCGGCGGCGTCCAGCGGCTCGGGGTGCAGGCGCAGCGCACCCGCGTCGGCCTGGGCCAGGTCGTGCAGGTCGTCGACCAGGGTCCGCAGCACGTGCGACTCCGACAGCAGGATGGCGAGCAACTGCGGGTCGATCGTGGCCACGCCGTCCTGCACGGCCTCCAGCCAGCCGGTGACCGTGGCCAGCGGGGTGCGCAGCTCGTGGGCGACGTCGCTGACCAGGGCCTGGCGTTGCCGTTCCGCCTCGGCGAGCCGGTCGGACATGGCGTTGAACGCGCCCGCGAGGTCGCCCACCTCGCCCCGGGCCGGACCGGTGACGCGGGCGGAGCGGTCGCCCGCGCCCATCCGCCGGGCCGCAGCCGTCACCGCGCGGATCGGGCGGACCAGGCGGGAAGCGACCAGCCAGCTCGCGAAACCGGCCAGGGCCAGCACCGCGAAGCCGGTCAGCGCCACGCGGGTCGCGCCGGCGGACGACAGGTCCACGCCCGGCCGTTCGACGCCCGTCGGGGCGGTGAGGAAGAGCAGCGCGGGCGGCGCCACGTGCGGTGCGAGCTGGGCGCGCCGGGCCCCGGACAGGCAACCGGCCACCTCGGGCGCGGTTCCCGGTGGTGGTGGGCGCAGCCACCAGCGCAGCACGGCCGGCTCGGCCCAGCGCTCGTCGACGCGGGCGTCCGGGTGGACCCGGTTCAGGCAGTCCATCAGCAGGGACCGCAGTTCCCCGGCCGCCGCCCGCTCGCTGTCGGTGGGCGCGGTCAGGATCTTCGCGCTGTGCGCGGGGCAGTCCGCGGCGTACTTCGGACCGGGGTCGAGCGGTGGGTTCAGCACCGGCCGCCCGCCCGGTTCCAGCACGACGCTGACCCCGGTGCACTCGGCGATCGCCTGGGCCAGGTAGCGCAGCCGGTCGGCTTCGTCGGGCGCGATCCGGTACGGACCGACCGCGCGCGGGTCGACGGCGTCGGCGGGCGCGTCCGGCTTGAGCACCTGGTCGACGTTGAGCGGGTCCACGATCGCCTTGGGCCGGAGGGGGAGCGGCGGCGCGTCCGGGCCTCCGGTGTCGACCAGGGGCAGGCCGTCACGGGTGGTGAGGGCGATCCGGCGGCCGGACCCGGCGGCCAGCGCGCGGACCGTGTCCGCCACCTCCGACCAGTCGCGGTGGTCGGCGGCGTAGCCCAGCAGCTCGTCGTAGAGGGTCGCGTCGGTGGCCAGCGCCTCGCCCTGCTCCTGGCTGATGCTGCCGGTCGTCGCCTGGCTGGCCAGCCACGCCGTGACCGCGATCGACACCGCGGCGATGGCCGTGCACAGGGCGAAGAACCGGACGAACAGGCTGTGCGCCATCACGCGGCGGCCGGGTCGACCAGCTTGTAGCCGATGCCGTAGACGGTCAGCAGCCGGCGCGGGCGGCGCGGGTCGTCTTCGACTTTGCGGCGCAACTTCATGACGTGCACGTCCACGGTCCGCTCGGTGATGAACCCGTCGATGCCGTAGGAGGCCTCCAGGAGCTGGGCCCGGGTGAACACGCGGTACGGGTGCGCGGCGAGCGTGGCGAGCAGGCGGAACTCGGCGGGTGTGCACACCACCGGCTCCCCGGCCAGCCGCACCTCGTGCCGCTCGGCGTCGACGGTCAGGTCACCCACCGAGAGGGCTTTCGTTCTTTTGGCGCGGCGCAGGATGGTCCGGACCCGGGCGAGCATCTGCCTGGGGCGCAACGGTTTCACGATGTAGTCGTCGGCGCCCAGGTCGAACCCGAGCAGGACGTCGTCTTCCAGCGAGCGGGCGGTCACCAGCACGATCGGCACGTCGGACTCGGCGCGCAGCACGCGCATCACTTCCATGCCGTCCACCACGGGCATCATCACGTCCAGCAGCAGCAGGTCCGGCCGGCTGCGCCGGGCCACGTCGATCGCCGCGCGGCCGTCGTGCACGACCACCACGGAGTGGCCGTCGTGCTCCAGGTAACGGCGGACGAGTTCCGCCTGGTTCCGGTTGTCCTCCGCGACGAGGATGTGGGCGCACACGACCGCAGTATGTATCAGCGTCACGGGAAGCAAGCGGGACGACAACAGGTTCTTCACACCCGCCGGCCAGGGTCGGGATCATGTCGACCCGAAGCGCGTGGCGGATGGGGCTCGCCGCGGTCCTGGGTGCGCTGCTCGCCTTGTCGAGCACGCGGATGCCCACACCGGCCGCCGTGGTTTCCGCTCCTGTGGTCACCACCGCTCCTGTGGTCACCACCGCTCCTGTGGTCACCACCACTTCGTTGGTGCCCACGACGACGTCGCGGCGCACTTATGCGTCGAGCGCGGATCTGCCCGATGGGCCTCCGGTGCCCGACTCGGGTGCGGGGGTGTGGCGGGTGGTGCCGGGTACCACGGAGACCGTGGGCGCCGGTTCGACCCGGACGTACACCGTGGAGGTCGAGGAGGGGCTGGGGGTGGACGGCGAGGCGTTCGGGGTGGTGGTGCAGGAGATCCTGGGGGACCCGCGCGGCTGGATCGGGCGCGGTGACGTGGCGTTCCGGCGCGTGGACTCGGGTGTGCCCGCGATCCGCATCCGGCTGACCGGGCCGACGACCGCGCGGGTGCTGTGCGGGTTCCAGATCCCGGTGGACGTGTCGTGCCGGAACGGCGGGGTGGTGAACCTGAGTGCGGCGCGGTGGGTGCGCGGGGCGGTCGTGTACGACGGGGACCTGGTGAACTATCGGCGGTACGTGGTCAACCACGAGGTCGGGCACGCGCTCGGGTTGGGGCACAGCCCTTGTCCGGCGCACGGTGCGCCGGCGCCGGTGATGTTGCAGCAGACGTTCAGCACGTCCAACGACGAGATCGCGCGGTTGACCGGTGGTGGGGCGCCCAGTGATGGGAAGACGTGCACGCCGAACCCTTGGCCGTTCCCGGGGTGAGCGGGCGTGGGTGTGGCCTCCGGCTGCGTGGGTGTGGCCTCCGGCCCCCGGTATCCATTGTCCCACGGGGTACCGACAATTCGGCGGCTCGTGCGGCTCGTGCGGCTCGTGCGGCTCGTGCGGCTCGTGCGGTGCGTGCGGCCGTGTGGTGCGTGCGTGCGGCCCGTGTGGTGCGTGCGGACGGCCGGTGCGGTGCGTGCATGCGGCCCGTGTGGTGCGTGCGCTGGTGCGGTGCGGGTGTGTGCGGTGTGTGTGGTGCGTGCGGACGGCCCGTCGGCATGGGGCAGCCGGCGGGCCGTCCGGGTTCAGCGCCGGTGGCGGAGTCCCAGCAGCAGGAGCACCGCGAAGACCAGCACCAGGTTCTTCAGCACGAACTCACCCGTGGCGGTCAGCAGCAACGGGTTGCCGTCCGACCACGCCAGGGCCGGCGCCTGGACGAACACCAGGAAGGTGCCCACCAGGTGTGCCGCCGTCACCGCGAGCGTGGTCCGGCGCGGTTTCCCGATCAGCAGCGCGAGCCCGAGCACGACCTCCACCGCACCGAGCGCCGGCAGCAGGAAGCCGCGGGACACCCAGGGCAGGGTGGCGTGCACGAGATCGGCCACCGGCGACTGGCCGACCACCTTCAGCAGACCGAACCACACGAACAGCAGGCCGATCGACAACCGCAAGCCCGTCGGGGCCGTCTGCCGGAGGAACGACTCGAAGCGGTCCCACCGCTGCGGTGGGACCGATCCGACCTCCTCGACCTCGAAGTCCTTGGTCGTGGACATCTCAGTCGCCCAGCGGGTTGAGCAGGTCCGCCTTGCCCTCGAAGGCGAACAGCAGCAGGTCGGTCATCCGGAAGGTGTTCGCGTCCGGGCCGAACACCGGGCGCCACGACGGCTCGCGCACGATCGAGGTCCGCGAACCCTCGATCGCGCGGTGGAAGACCTCCGCGACGATCCGGCCGCCGACCGGGCCCAGCAGGCCGTTGCCGAACTCGGCCTCTCGCAGGATGTAGAACCACAGCGGCGTGTTCGCCACCACCGCGGCCTTCTGCTCCTCGGTGAGCGAGTCCAGCGTGATGCCACCGTTGCCGTTCAGGATCTGCTCCGCGGTCAGCGGCGCCACCCCGAACAGCTCGGCGATCTGCTGACCGGTCGCGAGCTTGACCATCATGGCCCGCGTCAGGTTGCGGAACGCCAGGTTGCGGTGGATCGGCGGGAACTGGGTCCCCGGCCGTCGAACGTGCCGGCGGGCAACCGGGTCAGCGGGTCGACCAGCAACGTGTCGATGTTCTTGGTCACGTTGCCGCCGGTGCCGGTCGGCGCCAGGTCGGGCCGGCCTGCCTCGGTGAAGTCGTACAGCCTGCGGAAGTCCGCGATCCAGTTGGTGGGCAGCGTGTCCACCCCGGCGACCGTCGGGTCGTCGAGGTCGGTGCCCGGCTGGAAGTTGCCGCTGGTCCCGGTGAAGGTGAACAGCAGCTCCAGCGACGCGACCGGACCCGGCCCGCCGGTGTTGAACACGCGGTTCCACTCGTACTCGTCCCGGATCTGGCTGTGCCCGAGCCGGTACGCCGCCACCGAGAACTCCAGCGGCATGGTCGGCGGCTGCATGGCGCCGGTGTAGCCGCGGCCGGGCGCCTCGAAGAAGCGGCGGCCGTTGGTGAACACGTCGTCCACGATCGCCGGGTCGACGATCCGCGGCAGGTGGTCGTGGCGCAGCATCCACTGGTAGTGCCGCACGACCTGGGCGCGGGCCTGGCGGAACAGCCGCTGCCCGCTCAGGCCGGTCAGCGCCAGCTCGTCCACGACCCGGTTGTGGAACCGGATGAACGCCAGGTGGGTCTGGGCGATCACCAGGTTCTCGTCGTTGCGCTCGTCCGGGATCAGCGGACGGCGCCGCTCCGCGCCGGTCGCCCCGGACCCGGCCCGCGGCAGGTCGAAGCCCTCCAGCTCCACGTTGACCCGCTCGTCCGGGAACGTGGTGGCGGAGGTCTTGCCGATCTTGAGTTTGACCTTGTCGTCGGCGTAGAACACCCGGTCGGCGGGGTCGAGGGGACCCCGGCCGTAGACCGAGTCGAGGTCCAGCGCGGGCGAGCGGCCCTGGACCAGGTCGTCCAGGTTGACGTCCCCGCCCAGCTGGGACTCGGTGCGGTCCATGGTCAGGTCGTGGTCGACGAACTGGCCCAGGTAGGTGAACCCGGCCGGGATGGCGGGGTTCTCCGAATCGGGCTGCGGGACGTCGGCGGTCATCGCGGTCGCCAAGGCGGTGCGCGTGGCCTCGTCCAGTTGGACCCCCTCCGGTCCCAGTCGCGAGAACCGGAACCGGCGCAGCTCCTCGACCGTGAGGGGCCGCCGGGCAGTGGGCTCCCCAGCTCCACTGAACTCCAGCACGCCCTCGCCGACCACGAAGAAGCTGTCACTCCCGTGATGTTTCATTTGTTTGTCTCCCCCGTTCGCCCGGGATCGCCGGGCTCAGGCACCGCACCCCCTGCGCGATGCCTTCACCAGACAAGTGTCGACCGCCGTTCGGTGGATACACAGATTTTCTGGATGTGAACAACGGTCGCATTCGGTGACGGCGGGTCGGCCGTTCGAGTGATCACAGGTGCGTGCGGAACCAGCCCACGATCAGGTCGATCGTGTCGTCCAGGCCTTCCCGGTACACCTCGTGCCCGACACCGGGGTGCAGCTCCAGCCGCACCGGCTCGCCCAGTTCCCGAAGCCGCGCGTACATCCGCTCCGACTCCTCGGGGTTCACGCGGGTGTCGTTCTCGCCGTGCAGCATCAGCACCGGGGCCTGGACGCGCGCCGCGTGCGTGATCGGGCTGCGCTCCACCAGGCCCGCCCGCTGCGTCGGGTCGTCCGGGTCGCCGATCCACTCCCTGGTGCGCCGCCGCCACGTCGGCGGGCAGTCCCGGATGTCGGTCAGCAGGTCGGAGGTCCCGCACTCGCTGACCGCCGCCCTCCACCGCTCCGGCAGGCGCGCCGCGCACGACAGCGCGGCGAAACCGCCGTAGGACGCGCCGTGCACGCCCAGCCGGGTCTCGTCGGCCCACTCCACGTCCGCGAGCAGCGCCGCGGCAGCCGCCAAGTCCTCCAGGTCACCGCCGCCCCAGTCGCCGTACACCAGGCGCTGGAAGGCCAGGCCGTACCCGGAGGAGCCGCGGAAGTTGGGCGCGAGCACGCCGATCCCGTCGGCCAGCAACGCCTGCACCAGCGGGTCGTAGGTCGGGTACGCCTGCGACTCGGGACCGCCGTGCACCGTGACGACCACGGGCGCGTCGACCGCGTCGGCGGGCCTGTAGAGCAGGCAGGGGATGCGCAGGCCGTCCCGGCTGACCGCGTGCACGACGGTCGGGGACACCAGGGTCGACGGCAGGCGGCGGCCGAAGTCCGTGATGCGCTCGGCGGCGCCCGCGTCGAGGTCGGCCAGGTACAGCTCGGTGGCCGCGTCCGCGCGGGCCAGTTGCACCAGCAGCCGGCCGTCCGGGGCGAACCGCAGCACGTGGCCGTCGTAGCCGAACTCGCACACCGCGAGCCCGTCCGGAAGCCCTTCCACCGCACGGGGTTCGCCGCCGTCGGACCAGAACAGCCGGGTCCAGCCGTGCTCGTTGACGCCCCAGGCCAGTCGGGAACCCCGGATCGCGCCACCCTCCACACTGGACTCGGGCGTGTCGATCCAGGTCAGCTCCCCGGTGAGGGACAGCGTCGCCAGGCCGAGGTGGTCGCGGCCCTGGGTGGTGCACAGGACGATCCCGGACGAGTCGGGCAGCCACCCCACCGGCACGTACTTGGCCGGACCGGGGAAGTCGGTGATCCGGCGGACCGAGTCGTCGGCCAGGTCCACCACGAACAGCTCGTGGTCCGCGTTCTGGTGGAACTTCAGCACCAGCAGCAGCCGAGAGTCGGGGGAGAAGCCCATCGGCAGGTACCGGTCGTCGCCGCTCAGCACGGTCCGCGACCCACGCTCGTCCCGCACGAACACGTCGAACACCTCGGGGTCACGGGCGTTGTTCGCGTACGCCAACAGCTTCCCGTCGACGCTGTAAGGA
Organism: Actinosynnema sp. CA-248983; assembly: GCA_050954585.1. Taxonomy (GTDB): domain Bacteria; phylum Actinomycetota; class Actinomycetes; order Mycobacteriales; family Pseudonocardiaceae; genus Actinosynnema. The sequence goes on from CP191863.1 coordinate 2,923,343, forward strand.
CTCCCGCCGGACGCGTAGGGCACGCCGACCTCGCAGCGCACACCCTCGTCGGCCACCAGCCAGTCGATCTCCCCGCTGTCCACGTCGACCTCGGCCAGCCGGTGCGCCTCACCGCCGTCGGGATCGACCAGCACCAACAACTTTCTGCCGGAGGGGTGCCACGCGCACCGCCGCGCCGACCCCGGCACCGGCACGCGCCGCCCGTCCACGTACGGCTGCACCTTGCCGCTCGCGTCGCTCAGCCACGCGATCCGCCCGTCCGGCCCGGGTTCCGCGCCGGACACCCACGTGAAGTCGGTCAGGCTCACCGGGCCACCTCCGCGATCGCCTGCTGCACGGTCGCCGCCGCCACGATCCCGCGCCGGAACCAGTCCAGCACCAGGTTCTCGTTGGGCGCGTGGTTGCGCTCGTCCACGTTGGCCAGCGGCACGCCGTAGCACGGCACGTCCAGTTCGTCGGTGAACGCGGCGATCGGCAGGCTCCCGCCCAGCGCGGGCACCAGCAGCGGGTCCTCGCCCAGACCCGCCCGCGCGCCGCGCAGGACCGCGTCCGTCCAGGGTGTCTCGGGCAGCGTCCGGGACGGCTCCATCGCCGGTCCGGGCACGAACTCGACGTCCGGCGCGTGCCGGTCCAGGTGGGCGCGGATCGCGGCGGTCACGTCCGCCACCCGCTGCCCGCCGACCAGCCGCATGTCGCACTTGGCGACCGCCACGTTCGGGATGACCGTCCGGTGCTCGCCGCCGTCCTCGCAGGTCAGCGAGTTGACGGTGAAGGTCGGTCCGGTCAGGCGCTCGTAGAACCCGAGGTCGGCGGGCGGTTCCATGCCGGTCACGCCGATCTCCGCCAGCACCTGCGGCACGTCCACCGGCAGCGCCGCCAACGCGGCCCGCTCACCCGGGCTCAGCCCGCGCACGGCGTCCGCGAAGCCCTCGACCAGCACCCGCCCGTCCGGCGCGCGCATGGTGCCCAGCACGTGCACCAGCCGCCACGCCGGGTTCGGCGCGACCCCGCCCCAGTTGCCCGAGTGCAGCACGCCCGACGCGCCCCGCGCCCGCAGCTCGAACGCCAGCACCCCGCGGACCCCGAGCACGACCGCCGCGCGACCCGACTCGTGCACGGGCCCGTCGCTCCACACCACCAGGTCCGGTTTTTCCAGTTGCCGCAACGCTTTCGCCAGGTTGGGGCTGCCGATCTCCTCCTCGCCGTCGAGCAGCACGGTGACCCGGCACGGCAGGCCGCCGAGGTCGCGCAGAGCACGCAACCCCAGTAGTTGGGCCAGGTGCTGGCCCTTGTTGTCGCCCGTGCCGCGCCCGTACATGCGGCCGTCCCGGACGTCCGGCTGGAACGGCGGGGTGACCCACTCGTGCAGCGGTCCGGCGGGCTGGACGTCGTAGTGGCCGTAGACCAGGACGTGCGGCGCGCCCGGCGGTCCCGGCGCGGTGCCGACCAGCGCCGGCCACCCGCCCGTCTCCACCACCTCGGGCGCCAACCCGCTGCGGCGCAACAGGTCCACGCCGTGCGCCACCGCGCCGGCCATGCCCTCGCCGGTCCGGCTCACGCTGGGCTGCCCGACCCACGCGGCCAACTCCGCCACCAGGTCCGGCTCCCGCCGCGCAACCCAACCCCCGACCCGCCGCGCCAACTCCATGCCACCCCTCCGATTTCATGAAGTGCAATCGATGGCAGTGAACCAAATCACTGGCGCGCGCGGCAAGGTCCGCTCGGCTAACCTTCGACGCGTGCCCGCCGACCAACCCGCGCGAACCGCGTCCGTCGAGGAGCTGAAAGCGCTGGCGCACCCGCTGCGGTGGCGCATCCTCCGGCTCTGCTTCGACCGCGCCTGGACCAACCAGGAACTGGCCGAACGCCTCGAAGTCGCGCCCGCGACCGTGCTGCGGCACGTGCGCGCCCTGGTCGGCACCGGCTTCCTGGTCGCCGAACCGGTGCGCACGGGCGCGAAAGGCGCGCTGGAACGCCCCTATCGCGCGACCGGCCGCACCTGGCGGCTCGGCCTGGTGGACGACGGCGAAGGACTGGTGCAGCAGGTCGACCTGGCCATGCTGGGCGCGCACCGCGCCGAGATCCTCGAAGCCGGACCGGACGCGAACCGGGACGTGCGGCGCGGCGTCCTGCGGCTGGGCCCGGAGTCCCAGGCGGAGCTGACCGCCCGGCTGGTCGAGCTGATCACCGAGTTCGTGGCGCGCGACGAGCCCGACGGCGAGCCGCTGAGCTACCTCTGGTCGCTGGTGGCCCGGCCGGACCGGTAGCGCAGGCCGTCCATCACCAGGTCCAGCATCCGGGCCGTCTGCTCGCGGGCTCGCCGGTGGTCGAGGGCGTGACCGGCCGGTACTTCGAGGACCGCGCCGAGGCCGCGCCCACCGCGGGCGGGCTGACCGGCGGCGTCGCGGCCTACGCGCCGGACCCCGAGGCGGCCTCCCGGCTGTGGAAGGTCTCGGAGGAGACCGTCTGACGCCACCCGTTGGCTGCATTGCCGCAGGGCCGCGGCGGTCGTTGAATCGGCTACGGCCGTGCCGCCGACTCCAGGGGAGCCATCGATGACCGATCTGACGCTCGACCCCGCCAAGACCGCCGTGGTGCTGATCGAGTACCAGAACGACTTCACCAGCCAGGGCGGTGTCCTGCACGACGCCGTCAGCCCGGTCATGGCGGACACCGGCATGCTGCCCAAGACGGTCGCCCTGGTCGAGGCGGCCCGGGCGGCGGGCGCCACCGTGATGCACGCGCCCATCACTTTCGCCGAGGGCTACCACGAGATCTCCAAGCACCCCTACGGCATCCTCAAGGGCGTCGTGGATGGCAAGGCGTTCGTGAAGGGCACCTGGGGCGCGGCGATCGTCGACGACCTCGCGCCACAGCAGGGCGACATCGTGGTCGAGGGCAAACGCGGGCTGGACACGTTCGCCAGCACGAACCTCGATTTCATCCTGCGCAGCAAGGGCATCGACACCATCGTCCTCGGTGGATTCCTCACCAACTGCTGCGTCGAATCGACGATGCGCACCGGTTACGAGAACGGCTACAAGGTCGTCACGGTCACCGATTGCGTGGCCGCCACCTCGCCGGAAGAGCACGAGAACGCGATCAAGTTCGACTACCCGATGTTCTCGGTGACCGCGACCGCGGAAGAGGTGACCGCGGCCCTGCGGTGAAGTCCGAACCCTAAGCTTCCCTCAAATCCTTCGACGGGTGTGACGCAGGTCCCTAGCCTTGCTGCATGAGGCTGCTGCTTTGGACCGTCCTGGTCTGCGCATGCGCAGTCCACGGGGCTGAAACGCTGGTACTGGTGTCGGGCGCGCTGCTCGTCGGCTGCGCGGCCGACTACTCCGCCGTGCGGCGCAAGCGGGTGCGCGGGCCGTTGGCCCGCGTCGCCCGTTAGCGGCGCGCCGCCGTCCACACCGGACTCGCCCGCGAGCTGCCCGCCCTCACCCGATCGGGGAATAAATAGGGCCGGGGAGCCCCGTGGACGGACTCCCCGGCCTCCGCACGCGTCAAGCGGGACTGGGGGACCTCGCCTGACGCGAAGACCTGCGTGCTGTTGTTCGGGAGAAGACGCGAAGTGTTCGCGTGGGAAGTTCGAAAACCCCACTAATGTGCTCTTGCCCCCGTCCCCCGGAGTGACCGCGCGCTGTCCCGGTCGGCGGTCCGGAGAGGACCGTATTCGGCGCGGCACCAAACCCGGAAGCGGCTGAACGGGTGAATTGTGCGTTGCTGTGCGCACTGGGTCAGGTCGTCGTTCTGTATTGGGTACGTATCCCCGCGCCCGTTGCCGCAATTGTGGAAAGTGATGCGCGGGGCAAGAATATTCCAAGTCGCCTCAGATGCCCCCGGGTACCGGGGCTGGTCCCGCTCCAGGACTCCGGTCGGGTGCCGACCGGGCGGACGGACGCGGTTCACCCGGACGCCGGCCGAGTACGCCCGGCTGGACGTGTCGGGACGCCGTAGGGGTGACCCCGGAGTCCGCAGTTCCGTCGCCGGGGTGGGTCCGGTGACCCGAAGCCCCCGGGTCGGCACACCACCGGCCGGCGAGCCGGGCCGCGCTTCGGATCACCGCCGATTCCGGGTGAATTCGCCCGACCGGAAGCGCCTATTCGCCCACACCGGCGGCGGCCCGGCCGGGTTTTCCGCGGTGCGCGGAAAACCGCATTTCAGGTGCGGACCAGTGCGGCGACGAGTTGTTCCAGCGCGCCGAGGTGGCCGGCTCGGATGCGCGCGTACTCGGCGTCCGTCGCGCCGGTCATCGCCGTGGTGATGGTGATGTCCAGCGGCTCGGGCAGCTCGGGCAGGGCGATCAGGGTCCGGCCGCGGCCGTGGGCGACCTTGGCGTAGTGCCCGGCCACCGTGCGCTGCTCGTGCGGCGGGTACGCGGCCTTCAGGTCGTCGAACGCGCTGCCGCCGTCCTTGCCGCGGTCGGCGAACACCGCGATCTCCACGGATTCCACGTGCGGTGTGCCGCGACCGGACGGCGGGAACGCCCACTTGCCGTACGCGCGCAGCGGGCGGGTGTCGGTCGGTTCGGCGGTGCAGCGCGCCTCGGCCACGGCCAGGCCGTCGGCCCGCATCCACGCCACCACGTCCCCGGGGGCGTCGCACAGGCTGACGCGCAGCGGCTCGGCCGTGCGCGTGGTCGTAGGGGCGGGACCGGCCGGGGCGGTCGGCTGCGCGCAGCCGGTCAGGGACAGCACGGCGACGAGGGCGGCGGCGGTGCCGCGTGATCTCACCATGTCCGTCTACATCGCCGGACGGGCGCCGGACGTTCCACTGAATGGATCACGTCCGGCGCCGCCGAGCGTCTACTCGGTGCCGAACAGCTTCACCCGCATCGACGTGCCCGATTGGGTCAACACGCGTAGACCCACGCCGACGGCGGGCAGCTTCACGCCGGTCGTGGGCGTTTCCGGGTACCAGAACTGCTGGTGTCGTCGAACACCGGCCGTGCCGGCTGACCGCGCACACAGGACGCCTTGCCGTTGATGTGCAGGGTGGACGAGTCCGACTTCTGCAACCCGGACGGCGCGTCGTACCCGCCGACGGTCGGCGACCACGGCCGGCCTTCGAGGTGGTAGATCGGCGCGGGGTTGGCGTCGATCGGCAGGATCAGGCCCTCACCGGGGTGCTCGCTGGTGTTGTTGTCCAGGAAGCTGGTGTCCCACAGCGACACGAGCAGGACCGGGGCGCCGTCCGCTGTCACCGTGATCGCGTCGGCGAAGAACCCTTGCAGCGCAAGGCCTCCGTCCGTGCGGTAGGCGAAGCGCAGCTTGGTGTTCTGGCCCGCGTAGGCGGTCAGCGGGACGCGGACGTCCACCCAGCGGTCACCGGAGGTGCCGCTGATGGCGGGCGCGTCGCCGGAGTCGCGGACGAACGGCCTGCCGTCCAGCTGGGCGGACCAGGTCGTAGGAGTTGTTGCAGACGTTGTCGCCGCACGGGTAGCCGTTGGACCGGCCGTAGCGGGCCTCGTTGTAGCGGACCTTCACCCAGTCGGTGACGGTGCCCTCGACGGTGTAGCGGCACGAAGTCCTCCTCGACTCGGGGGATTGCGTGCGCTGACGTTGCCGCAGTCGGCGGGGCGGACGGCACGTCCGGAAGTCGCGAGTCGACCGGTGAATTTATCAACACCGATTCTCAACCCGCGGACTTCGTGCCGACCGCGGTCGTTGGTGGTACCACAACGGGTGATTTGGCGGGAGGGTGAGGTGTTTCTCCCGGCGGTCCGCATTCATGTGACTTTCGTCGGGAGAACACCGTGCTAGCGTCGCCGGGCAGGCAGGTCGCCGACCATTCGGAAAGGCATGGGCTGTGAAGCGTCTGTTCCCCCTCATCGGCGCGGCTCTCCTGGTCACCGCCGGCACCGCGACCGCTGAGGATTCCGGCGGCGGTGGCGGCGTCGCGATCACCGTCGGGACGTTCGCGACCCCGGACGTGGCCACGAAGGCGTTCACCTACGACACCGCGCTCATCGCGCCGGGCGCGAAGGTGATGGTGGTCGCCACGCCGAAGCGGGACTCCACGAAGGTGCTGCTGAGCGTCTACGGGCTCGTGCCGAACCGCACTTACGGCTCGCACGCCCACCAGAAGCCGTGCGGCCCGGCGCCCGCCGACTCCGGCGCGCACCACCAGCACGTGGAGGACCCCAACCAGCCGTCGGTGGACCCGGACTACGCCAATCCCACCAACGAGATCTGGCTGGACTTCACCACCGACCACCGTGGTCACGCGGTGGTCAAGACGACCGTCCCGTGGCAGTTCGCCGACCGCCGCGCGGGCTCCGTCGTGATCCACGCCCAGAAGACCGCGACCGAACCGGGCAAGGCGGGCACCGCCGGTCCGCGCCTGGGCTGCGCGACCGTCAAGTTCTGATCGCGGTGATGGACGGCGGACCGCCGTCCATCACCTCCGCTTGCGGTCGACCAGTGCGCGGACCACCGGGACGCCCAGGCCCAGGAAGAACATCAGCACGCCGTTGCGGCCCTGCGCGGCGGTGTACTCGGCGGTCATCGGCGTGAAGAACAAGGTCACCAGCAGCACGCCGAGCACGGCCGCGACCAGGGCGAGCACGGGGGTGGACGTCCCGGCCACGCTCCGCGGCACGCAGCGCGCCAGGACCCGGCCGAGGTACGCGCGGAACGACAGGTCGCGCGCCACCTGCCGCCACCGCAGCGCCAGGACCCCCAGGGCGACCCCCAACAGCACGCCGTCGGCGACCAGGTTCGCGGTGAGCGAGCCGTGGCCGACCGAGACGTTGAGCAGGTAGGACGCGAACCCGGCCACGACGAAGACCAGGACCACGAAGAGCAGCCACGCTCGGAACACCCGCCCGCCGCGGACGCGCCGCACCGGCACGGGCGCCGGGGGAGGAGGTGCGTGGAAGTGGATGCCCCCGGCCACGTAGCCCGCCTGCACGGACGGGCCGTGGACGTGGCCGGTGTGGTTGGCGATGTGCGGCGGCGGACCTGGGTCGCCGTCGGGCCTGGGCACTGCGCCGGTCATGTTCCCTATGATCGTTTCAGGGGTGCTTGCCGTTACGCACGTAAGCTGTGACGCGTGCGTACGCGGCCCACGTTGAGCTGGACGGACACCGGTGCGCCGCTGCCGCGCACGACGAGCCTGGACGAGGTCGTCCCCGTCGTCGCCGGGGGCGGCGTGGTGGTGCTCAGCGGCGCCGGGCTGTCCACCGAGTCCGGCATCCCCGACTACCGGGGCGAGACCGGCAGCCTGCGCCGGCACGCGCCGATGACCTACGAGGAGTTCGTCGGCAGCCCCGACGGCCGCCGCCGGTACTGGGCGCGCAGCCACCTCGGCTGGCGGACCATCGCCCGCGCCCGGCCCAACGACGGCCACCACGCCGTCACCGAGCTGCGCGCCGCCGGCTTCCTGTCCGGCGTGATCACCCAGAACGTCGACGGCCTGCACCACGCGGCGGGCACGCGCGACGCCGTCGAACTGCACGGCAACCTCGACCGCGTCCTGTGCCTGGACTGCCGCCGCACCTCGCCCCGCGAGGACCTGGACCGCCGGCTGCGCGCGGCCAACCCGGGCTTCCAAGCCACCGCCACCCGGATCAACCCGGACGGCGACGTCGAGCTGGCCGCCCAGGACGTGCGCGGCTTCGAGGTCGTCCCGTGCGCGGACTGCGGCGGCGTGCTCAAGCCGGACGTGGTGTTCTTCGGCGAGAACGTGCCCAAGCCGCGCGTGGACGAGTGCTTCCGGCTGGTCGACGCGGCGCGGTCGGTGCTGGTGCTCGGCTCGTCCCTGACGGTCATGTCCGGCCTGCGGTTCGTGCGGCACGCGGCGAAGAGCGGCAAGCCGGTGGTGATCGTCAACCGGGGCCGCACGCGCGGCGACGTGCACGCGTCGGTCCGGGTCGACCTGCCGCTGGGCCCCGCGCTGACCGAGCTGTGCGCGCTCGTGCGCACTTCACCCTGATGCAGCAACGGAAATCCGCTTGTCACCGCACGGAAACGGGTAGTTGACAGACATCCACCGAGTCGGCCCCGCCGCGAGCGGGGTCGACCCTTCCCGCTAGGAGGTCGTGATGGCGCATGTCCGGGATCTGATCGACACCCGCAGCGGCGACGAGTTCGACCAGCCCGTGCCCTTCGGGCTGGTGTACCCGATGCGCAACGCGGACGGCTCCGCCCCGCCCAGCCAGCGCGGGCGGACGTGGGAGCACCTCGTCGCCGCCGGCCGCGTGCTGCGCCCCGCCCGGTGATCCTCAGCGGTTCCGCACCAGCGGGAGGTAGACGTGGTCGACGATCTCGACCAGGACGCGGTCGTCGACGTCGGGCGTCCCGCTGGTGAGGAACTCGTTGCGCAGCAGGACGATCGGCAGCGTGGCGACCCGCGGGCGCAGTGCCTCGCGCCGCGCCTCGCCCCGAGCCACGGCCCGTTCCAGCACGGCCAACCACCACGCGCTGCCGGCGTCGGCCACCTCTTCCCGGACCCGCGGGCGCAGGTCGGACAGCCCGATCCCCGACATGAGGTCCTGCACGACCGCGCCCTGCGGTGAAGCCCAGTAGGAGTTGGCGCGGCGCAACAACTCCAGCGCGTCGGCACGCAGATCACCGTTGTCGGGCAACGGGGTCAATCGTGAGCATCTGGTTGGTGGGCGTGTGGATCGACCGGCGGCTGCGGGCGCTGACCGTGGTGGCGACGATCCTGGTGGCCGTGGCCGTGGCCGTGGCCGTGGCCGTGGCCGTGGCCGGCGGCGGCGTGGTCGGCGGTGTCCTGCTCGCCGCGGTCGGCCCGACGTCGTTGCCGTGGAGCTTCCTGGTCCTGCTGGGTCCCGGTGCTCTGCGCGGCCCGCCGGCTCAGCTGACCAGGGCGTCGGCGAGGCGGAGGGCGGCACGGCGCACGCGGTCCGGGCCCAGGTCGGGCAGGACCGCGTGCACGTGTTCGGCGGACAGGGCGGCCAGCAGGGTGTGCGCGTCGGCGTCCGGGTCCGGGCCGGGGAGCAGGAGGGCGAGGTGGCGGTGCCAGAACCGGTAGGCGCCGATCCGGTAGCGCGCGCCCGGCGCGGCCGTCTCCGACATGCGGATCAGCGCGAGGTGGGGGAGCAGGTAGTCCAGGTAGGCCTCGACGAACGCCCGCACCCGTTCCTCCCGCTCGGCCCCGGGCCCCAGCGGCGGCGTACCGGTCAGGACGGCCTCCTGGAGGGCGCGTTCCTGCTCGTCGAGGAGGGCGGCGGCCAGCCCTGCCTTGTCCCCGAACCGGCGGAACAACGTCCCCTTGCCGACCCCGGCCGCGGTGGCGATGGCGTCCATCGACACGGCGTCCACCCCGTGCTCGCGGAACAGCGCGGCGGCGGCGTCCAACACGGCAGCCCGGTTGCGCGCGGCATCCGCCCGCTCCTTCGGCCGCGAGGCGCGCAGGACGAGCAGTTCGTGGTCTGGTTCGGGCACAACCGGACTGTAGTCCAAATCCGTTCGGCGCACCCGCCGGCCCCCGGGACGGCACCGCGAAGCGACCCCGGACGGTCTTCCCGCGCTGACCAGCCGCGCCCGCGTCGACGAACGGCTCCAGTCGGGACCTCCGGAACGTACCGGGCCGTGGGCGGGTTCGGTGCAGGCCGGAGCCCGCCCACGGCTCATTTCAGCAAGCAGCCGCCACCGGCTCGTTGGAACCCGTGTCCACGAACCCGTCGCTGATCCACTTGCCGTCCTGGAGGCGGTTCCACAGGTCGGTCGGACCCCACACGCCCTGCACCGTCCCGCCGCGCGCGGTGCAGGCGATGGACACGACGGTGCCGTTCGCGACCGTGCCCACGATGTCGTGGCTCAGGCCGGGGCCGGAGCGCAGGTTGACCGAGCTGTTCGAGCCGCCGTTGACGGTGCCGGTCGGCAGGGACGTGCCGGCGCCGTAGTTGGTCACCCGGCCGCCGACGTTGACGCGGGTGCTGCCGCGCTGCGCGTAACCGCCGTAGGCCTGGGCGCCTTCGTAGAACGTCCAGCCGCCGATGGTCATGCCGTTCACGCTGATGTGCGTGTTGCCCTTCAACAGCGAGAAGTGCACGTGCGCACCGCTGCTGGACCCGCCGCACGGCAGTTCGTTGCCGATGTGCCCGAGGTACGTCCCGGTGCGCACGGCGCTGCCGTCAGCCAGCGTGGTCAGGTCGTACATGTGGTAGTACGTGGTGCTGTAACCGTTGTCGTGCACGACCTTCACCAGCGCACTACGGCCCCGGATGCAGCTCTTGTAGACGCGCCCGGGACCCGCGGACAGGACACGGCCGTCGCCGCCGTTGAAGTCGATCGAGCTGAACGGCCGGGTGCTGCCGCTGTTGCCGTGCGGACCGCCGCCCATCCACCACGCCACGCCCTGCGGCCACGGCAGGCCCAGGCCGGTGTCGGCGAGGGTCTGGACGCCGGAGGCGTTGTTGCGGAAGGTCTCCTTCTCACCGTCGCTGAGGACCGGTGCTTGCTGGGCCAGCGCGGCGAACCCCGGAGTGCCGTCGAACTCGACCTTCCAGGTCTTGCCGGTGCGCTTGGCCAGGAACAGGGCCATCAGCGGAGACCCGTGCTCCTGCCCGTAGGCCATGGGGACGGTGGTGCTGCCGAACACCCAGTCGCCGGACGTCCGGGTTGGTTCGAACAGCGGCTCGCGCAGCGACCGGGCGCCCCACTGCTCTTGCAGCGCGGCACCGTGCTGGGCGAGCACGGCGGAGCGGACGGTCGTCGCCAGGTCCGGCTGCGCGGTGGCGGTCGACGGCACGACCAGCACCGCGACACCGGCGGCCAGCGACGCCCCGGTGGCGAGGATTCGCCGCAGGGAAAGGGACATGTGCCCTCCAGGACACTTGCAGGGAACCGGCAGCCCGGTGCAGGGAGGGCTGCCGCGCGCCCGATGACATACCGGGTCCGGGCACTGGTCAAGACCACTCGCGCCGGCCGGCGGCTTACTGTGGAACCGGGCGCGAAACTGTGAACGGCTACCGTCGTCAGTCGGTAATGCCGGACTGCGAATGGCTCCTAGACTGTTTTCTTCCACAGTCGAGGGGGCACACCGTGTCCGTCCGACCCGACGTCGACGTGCTGCTGCGCACCGGCCCGTTCCACGAGGCGCTGCGCGCGGCGATCGACCGCAGCGGGTTGACCCTGGAACGCCTGCGGGAACGCCTCGCGCGGCGCGGCATCCACGTCAGCCTGGCCACGCTGAGCTACTGGCGGCTGGGGCGCAGCCGTCCCGAGCGGGCCGACTCGTTGCGCGCCGTGCAAGCGATCGAGGCGATCCTGGGCCTGCCCCGGCACTCGCTGGAATCCCTGCTGGGCCCGCCGCGCCCGCGCGGCCGGTGGGCGGCGCGGCGGCGGGCGACCGGTCGGTACGGCAGCATGCTGCAACCCGCGCAGTCGCTGGCGGAGACGGTGGACGCGCTGGTCGGGCCGTCCGACGGCAATCTGCGGCTGTGGTGCCAGGACGACGCGGTGTCCGTGGACGGTTGTGGCGCGATCCGGCGCATCCACACCAGGCAGGTGCTGCTGGCCGTCGACGGCCACCCGGACCGGCACCTGGCGGTGTACTGCGCGGACCCCGGCACGGACCCGGACGCGATCGTGCCCGAGGCGGTGGAGAACTGCCGCCTCGGCCGGGTCAGACGACACCCCCGCTCCCCGGTGATCGCCGTGGAGCTGCTGTTCGACCACGCTTTGCGCGCCGGCCAGACGCACCTGCTGGAGTACGCGTTCACCGTGGAAGACGGCACTGAGGCCGTCGACTACCGCCGCGCGTTCCGCTACCCGGTGGGCAGTTACGTGATGAGCGTCCGCTTCACCGAGCCTCGCCTGCCGGTGCGCTGCTTCGCGCTGTCCCAGCACGACGACGGCCCCGAGGAGCGCGGTGCCGATCTCGTGCTCGCCCCCGGCCGACTGGTGCACCTGACGGCGAAGGACGTGCCGCGGGGGGTGCTCGGGATAGGGTGGGAATGGGCATGACACCTTGTGCCCGCTGCGCCGGAACCGTCGCCCCCGACGGCCGCTGCCGGGACTGCGGCCTCGCCCAGTCGGACTTCCGGGCCCACGACGCCCTCACCGCCTGGCTCGGCGCGGACGCCCCCGACCCCCGGCCACGCCTGCGCAGCCACCGCCCGTCCGGCCCGGGCCGGGTGCTGCTGTGCACCGACGGCCTGTCGCGCCACCTCGCCGACCCGGCGGACCTGCGCGCCATGGCAGGCCAAGGCGACTGCCTGCACGCCGCCCGTGCCCTGGTCACCCGCGCCCTGACCAGCGGCGGCCACGACGACGTGACCGCCACCCTCATCCCCGTTCGGCCCCCGCACCCCGGCCTCGACGTACTCGTCGGGAGCACTGTTCCGGTGTTCTCGACACAACACCCGATGCGGTGTTGAACCTCACCCGACGTGAGGTTTTATGGTCATTGGCGTGACCGGAACGGAGCACGTGAAGCAGCCGCGCTGGAGCGTGGGCACCCTGGCCAAGGTCACCGGTCTCACCGTCCGCACGCTGCACCACTACGACGAACTGGGCCTCCTGCGCCCCAGCGAGCGCACGCCCTCCGGCCACCGCCGCTACACCGAGCCCGACCTCCAGCGGCTGTACCGCATCCGGCTGCTGCGGCAGCTGGGCATGTCCCTGGACGAGATCGGCGAGGCCCTGGCCGACCCCGCCGGCCTGCGCGAGGTCCTGACCGCGCACCTGGAGCAGCTCGACGACCAGGTGTGGCGGCTGGAGACCCTGCGCCGGCAGACCCGCGGCCTGCTCGACCAGCTCGACGGCCCCCGTCCCGACCCGGGCGACCTGCTGGCCCTGCTCGGCAGCACGAGCGTGTTCGACGACTCGCTCAGCCGCGACCAGCGGCAGTACCTGTTCGACCTGGCCGACCGCCTGACCGACGACGAACGCCGGCACCTGGACGCCGAGTGGCCCAAGGTGCTGTCGGCGATCATCGCCCACTACCGCGCCGGTTCCCCGGTGGAGGACCCGGAGGTGCAGGCCGAGGGGCGGCGGCTGGCCAAGATCGGCCGCATGTTCGCGGGCGACGACCCGGACATCCTGCGGTCGATGAGCACGTTCTTCCGGCAGCACGGCCACGGCGTGCTGCGCGACGTGCTCCCCGGCCAGTCGCTGACCGACCTGGGCGACGGCCTGTGGGACTACGTGGGCCGGATGTACGCGGCGGCCCGATGAGCCGGTGGCCGGCGGACAGGGGGTGCCCGCCGGCCACCACACGATGAACAGATCAAGGGGGAATTTCGTGTTGCGAAAAACCATCGCCCTGACGGCTGCGCTGCTCGCGGTGAGCACCGCGCCGGCCGCAGCAGCGGACCAGGTGCGGCTGCCCGCGCCGGACGGGCCGCACAAGGTGGGCGTCACGACGCTGCACCTGATCGACCACCAACGGACCGACCCGTGGCCCGACGCCGTCGGCAAGCCGCGTGAGGTCGTGGTGACCGTCCACTACCCTGCCCGCACCGTCCGCGGCTACCCGGTCGCCCCGCAGATGACGCCCCGCGCCGCCGAGGTGTTCGGTCAACTCGACGCCGTGTACGGCCACCCGGAACTGCCCGACTCCGGCGTGGACTGGGCCGCGACCAAGACCCATTCGCACGTCGGCGCGCCCGCGTCGCCGGTCCGCCGACCCGTCCTGCTGTACAGCACCGGCGGCGGCGACCCGCGCACCGTCAACACCGGCCTGGCCGAGGACTTGGCCAGCCGAGGCTTCGTCGTGGTGTCGATGGACCACCCCGGCGAGACCAGCGAAGTCGAGTTCCCGGACGGCCGGCTGCGCACCATCGCCCTGCCCGAGGACCCGCGCGTCAAGCCCGCCATCTTCCGGGACATGATCGCCGTCCGGCTCAAGGACACGAAGTTCGTCCTCGACCAACTCCAGGTGCTCGCCGCCGGCGGCAACCCGGACGCGGCGCACCGCGACCTGCCCAAGGACCTCCACAAGGCCTTGGACCTGCGGCGGATTGGCGCGTACGGGCACTCGGCGGGCGGCACGACCGCGACCCAGGCGATGTACGAGGACCCGCGCATCGACGCCGCGGTGAACCTGGAGGGCTACCTGGACTACGCCGTCGAGCCGGGCAAACCCGGCGAACTCCTGCCCGTCGCCCGCGACGGCGTCGACCGGCCGCTGTTCCTCATCGGCACCGACGGCTACCTCGACGACCGCTACCGCACGTCGTGGGCGGCCATGCTCTCGCACGGCGCGCGCACCAAGCACCACGAGATCGCCGACGCCACGCACTGGGTGTTCACCGACTTCGCGCCGATGTCCGCCCAGTTCGTCGACGCCCGCCTGATGACCGAAGAGGACCGGGTGAAACTGGTCGGCGCGATCCCCGCCCGGCGGTCGGTCCCGCTGGTCCGCGACCTCGTGGGCACGTTCTTCCACCGCGCCCTGCGCCGCTGACCGCCGTCCGCCCGCCGCGAAAACCCCGTGCGCGCACGGGTCCTCACGACGATCATCGCGGGCGACGACGGGCAGAGGGGATCGGCGCATGACCGAACAGACGATGTACGAGGCTATCGGCGGCACCGAGGTGCTGGACGAACTCGTGGAAGTGTTCTACGCCAAGGTGCTCGACGACCCGTTGCTCAAGCCGCTGTTCGAGAACTTCACGCGCGAGCACCTGGAGCACGTGTCGGTGTGGCTGGCGGAGGTGTTCGGCGGTCCGGCCACGTTCACCGAGGAACTGGGCGGACACCTGCACATCCTCCAGGCGCACCACGGTCTCGGCATCAGCGAGGAGCAGCGGGCCCGGTGGGCGGAGCTGATGAAGGACTCGGCGCGCGAGGTGCTGCCCGCCGACGAACGGCTCCAGGACAGCTTCGGCCGCTACATCGACTGGGGCACGGCCATCGCCCGGGACGTGTCGCAGCCGGGCGAGGCCTACCCGGAGAGCGCGGGCGACGTGCCCCGGTGGCACTGGGAGTGACCCCGGGGGTTGTCAGACCTGGGGCTGATCCCCGGTCAACCGCGGGGCGGCCGGCAGCCGGCCCTTCGTCCGATGCGCGGGAGGCGGGGTCGCGGGTGGACTGGACGCATCGCGCCGACGATGTGACGGGAAGCCCGGAGCGCTCGACCTTTCGCTGATCAACGGACCCGTTCCGGCGGCGGTCACGGTGGTGGCCGTCGCCGGTCTGGTGCTGCTCGCGATCGGTGTCCGTCCTTTCCGGATCGTCCTGTTCGCCCTGCTCGCCGGCGCCGGCGTGGCCGCTCTGGTGGGGCTGGTCGTCAACGTGGTGTGCCGGCAGGACGTGCGGACGGCGTTGAACAAGGCGGTCAAGCGGGCACCACCGCCGAGTGGGTCCGCTACGCCGATGCGCCGCCCGCGCTGACCGATCAGGTGCGGTCGATCTCGGCGGAGTGGGTGGCGGACAAGGGGTTGCCGGAGATGGGGTTCACGCTGGGCGGGCCGGCGGAGCTGTCCGGGGACGGGGTGCGGTGCCTGGTCGCGGTGGACGCGGACCGGACCGTGCACGCGGTGACCAGTCGGCTGCCGGTGCACGTGGACGGGCGGGTGGTCGGGCGGACGCTGGACTTCATGCGCGGGCGTGCGGCCGGGGGTGCGACCGGCCGGGCGGGTGCTGCGGTCAGTTCGACGCGAGCCGGCGCAGCCAGTCGCGTAGGAGGGCGGCCTCGGCGGGGCTGAGCGGGTGGGTCTGGCGGTTGAGCGTGGAGTCCAGGGCGAGGGCGCGGGCGGACAGCGTGGTGTCCTCATGGGACAGTTCGTCGGTGGTGATGGAGGCGAGCACCATGTCCCGGGTGCGGGTCGACACGTCCGGGTCCTTCTCCTCGGCGGCGATCAGGCTGAGCGTGACGCCGGTGTTGGTGGCGTGCACGATGCTGGCGGCGGTCTCCACGGGCACCTTCAGCCGGCCGCCCTCCGCGACCCGCTCCAGGATGCCGACCAGCAGGCGGTAGGCGTCGTCGGCGGCGGTCGGCCGGCGGCCGGGCTGGGGGACGCCGTACATGAGCACGTAGAACGCCGGGTGGGTGAGGCCGAACTCGACGTGCAGGTCCCAGCCCCGGCGCAGGTCCGCCACAGGGTCGTCGCTGGGCGCGACGGCCTTCTTGGCCAGCAGGTAGCGCTCGAAGCCGTGCGCGGTGACCGCGTCCAGCAGGCCCTGCTTGTCCCCGAACAGCCGGTACAGGGCGGGTGCCTGGACCCCGGCGGCGGCGGCGACCGCGCGCGTGGACACCGCGTCGATCCCGCCGTCGGCCAGCAGGTCGGCCGCGGCTTCGATGATCCGCTCGCGCGTGGTGACGGTCCGCTCTTCGCCCATGCATCGATGTTAACCCCATCGTGGGTATCACTGATACTCGAATCGATGCTACCTTGATCAAGGTATCGCTGATAACCCGACTCCAGGAGCCCCCGATGACCACCCCGTCCAGCGCTCTCGTCCGAACGGTCCGTCTCCGCCCGTCCCGGTTCCTACACGTGGGGCCGGGATCGGCTGCGAGGTCCTTCTCGATCGCCGCGCAGGTGGCCAGCAGCGGCGGCACGATGTCCTCGCGAATCCGGTCCAGGGTGGTCCGGCTCGCGTGCGTGGACACGTTCACCGCCGCCACCACCCGCCCGCTCCGGTCGCGGACCGGAGCCGCCACGGACCGCAGTCCCTCCTCCAACTCCTGGTCCACCAGGGCCCACCCCCGTTCCCGCACCGCGGCCAACTCCTCCCGGAGCCGCTCCGGGGAGGTGATCGTGTGCGAGGTCAAGGGCTCCAGCCGCACGGCGGCCAGGTACCGCGCCAACTCCGCGGCGGGCAGTCCGGCCAGCAGCACGTGGCCCATGGAGGTGGCGTACGCGGGGAACCGGGTGCCGACGGTGATCGACACGGCCATGATCCGGGACACCGCGAACCGCGCCACGTACACGACGTCCTTCCCGTCCAGCACCGAGGCGGACGTGGACTCGCGCACCTCGCCGGACAGCCGCTCCAGGTGGGGCTGGGCGATCTCGGGCAGCGACATGCTGGACAGGAACGCGTACCCGAGTTCCAGCACGCGGGCGGTCAGCGAGAACAGCTTGCCGTCCGTCCGCACGTACCCCAGGTCCGCCAGGGTCAGCAGGAACCGCCGGGCCGCCGCGCGGGTGAGGCCGGTGGCCTTGGCGACGTCGGTGAGCGTGAGCGCGGGCGCGTCGGCGTTGAACGCGCGGATCACCGCCAGGCCGCGCTCCAGCGACTGCACGTAGTGCGCGCCGCGCTCCGACTCGTCCATGATCCGCACACCCTAACCGCCGACTACGCCTCCACGACCACGGCCAGCCCCTGCCCGACACCGATGCACAGCGCCGCCAGGCCCCAGCCGCCGCCGCGGCGGCGAAGCTCGTGGGCGAGCTGTAGCACGACCCGGCCGCCGGACGCGCCGAGCGGGTGCCCGATGGCGATCGCGCCGCCGTTGACGTTGACGATCTCGGGGTCCAGCGCGGGCCACGACCGCAGGCACGCCAGCGACTGGGCGGCGAACGCCTCGTTCAGCTCCACCGCCGTGAGGTCGTCCCAACCGATCCCGGCCCGGCGCAGGGCGATCTCGGCGGCTTCGACGGGGCCGATGCCGAACAAGTCCGGGTCCACGCCCGCCGCACCGCGTCCGGCGATGCGGGCCAGCGGCGTCACACCCAGGCGGTCGGCGGCGGCCCGCGAGCCGAGCAGGAGGGCCGAAGCGCCGTCGTTGAGCGGTGAGGCGTTGCCGGCGGTCACCGTCCCCTGTGGACGGAACGCGGGCTTGAGCTTGCCCAGCTTCTCCAGGCTGGTGTCGGCGCGGATGCCCTCGTCGCGCGCGAGGTCGGCGCCCGGCACGGGCACCACGTGGTCGTCATAGAAGCCGTTGTCCCAGGCCTTGGCGGCGAGCTGGTGGCTGCGCAGCGCGAACGCGTCCTGGTCGTCCCGGCCGATCCCGAACCGCTCGGCGAGGGCTTCGGTGGACTCGCCCAGCGACACCGTCCACTCGGCGGGCATCCGCGGGTTGGTCATGCGCCACCCGAGGGTCGTCGAGTGCAGGGTCTCGGGCCCGGCGGGGAAACCCTTGGCGGGCTTCAGCATCACCCACGGCGCCCGACTCATCGACTCCACACCACCCGCGACCACCAAGGAGGCATCACCGACCGCGATAGTGCGCGACGCCTGCATCACGGCGTCCATCCCGGAGCCGCACAGCCGGTTCACCGTCGTCCCGGGCACGGACGTCGGCCAGCCGGCCAGCAGCGCCGCCATCCGGGCCACGTTCCGGTTGTCCTCGCCGGCCTGGTTGGCGTCGCCGAACACGACCTCGTCGACCTGGGCGGGGTCGAGGTCGGAGCGCTGCGCGAGCGTGCCGACGACGTGGGCGGCCAGGTCGTCGGGGCGCACGCCGGACAGGGCGCCGCCGTAGCGGCCGAACGGGGTGCGCACGCCGTCGAGCACGAACACGTCGGTCACTTCGAAGCCTCCTTGAGCGCCCGCAGAGCGGCCAGCTCGTCAGCGGTGGGTGGGGGAGTGCGGCCGAGGTCGGGTGCGACCTTGAGGTCCCACCCCGTCGCGGCGCGCACGTCGTCCAGGGATACACCTTCGTGCAAGTCGGTGAGCACCAGTTCGGCGGTCCCGGCCTCCGGTCGGAACACGCCGAGGTCGGTGATCACCAGTGTCGGACCCGCCCCTCGAAGGCCCAGCCGTTCCCGATCACCACGGCCCGTGCCGTGCCCGAAGGAGGTCACGAAGTCGACCCGCTCCACGAAACTGCGCCTGCTCTGCCGCACCACGACGTACACCTCGCGGCACGACGCGGCGATCTCCGGCGCGCCACCAGCACCGGGCAGCCGCACCTTCGGGGCGGCGTAGTCGCCGACCACGGTCGTGTTGATGTTGCCGAACCGGTCCAACTGGGCCGCGCCGAGGAACCCGATGTCGATGCGCCCGGGCTGGAGCCAGTAGTTGAACACCTCGGGCACGCTGATCACGGCGTCCGCGGTCTCGGCGAGGACGCCGTCCCCGATGGACGCGGGCAGCCGGTCCGGTTTGGACCCGAGCGTCCCCGACTCGTACACCAGCACCAGATCCGGCGCGTGCGTCCGACGCGCGAGATTGGCCGCCGTAGACGGCAACCCGATCCCGACAAACACCCGCTGCCGCCCCGACAACGCCCGAGCCGCCGCAACCGCCATCATCTCGTCCGACGAGTAACTCACCCCGCACCACCCCGCCCCGCGTCACGCGTGATCCCGTCGACCCAGGCACCGAACTCGTCCCGATCACGGCTGATCGCGTCCCAAGCCGCGTAGTAGCCGTTGTCCCGCTCCGAATAACCCTGCGCGTAAGACGGGTGCGCCCCACCCGGCACCTCGGCCACCACGGTCACCGCCCACGACGGCAGCACCACCGCTCCCGGCACGGGTGTCAGCTCGTCCACGACCTCCTCGACCGTGACCAGGCTCCGCCGCGCCGCCAGCACGGCCTCCTTCTGCACCCCGAGCAGCCCCCACAGCTGCACGTTGCCCTGCCGGTCGGCGCGCTGGGCGTGCACGACGGTGACGTCCGGGTTCAGCGCGGGCACGGCGGTCAGCACCTCGCCGGTGAACGGGCAGGTGATCGGCTTGATCGACTCGGTGACCGACGCCAAGTCGGTGCCGACGTACCCGCGCAGCACCGCGAACGGCAACCCGGATGCACCCGCCACGTACCGGTTCGCCATGCCCGCGTGGCTGTGCTCCTCGATCTCCAACGCCCGCGGCCACCCGTTCTCCACCGCGTCCCGGAACCGGTGCAGCGACCCGACCCCCGGGTTGCCGCCCCACGAGAAGACCAGCTTCCGCGCGCACCCCGCGCCGATGAGCTGGTCGTAGACGATGTCCGGCGTCATCCGCACCAGCGTCAGGTCCCGACGGCCCTGGCGGATGATCTCGTGCCCCGCCGCCGTGGGGATCAGGTGGGTGAAGCCCTCCAGTGCCACCACGTCGCCGTCGCCCACCAGCTCGCCGACCGCGTCCGCCAACGTTGCTATCTCGGCCACGTCACCTCAAATGTTCGCATCCCGAACACAAGTTCTTCATACGAACACTACGAGCCACCACCGCACCGGTCAACCCTTGGTGGATGGCCTCCGGTCCTCTACATTCCGGAACGTGAGCGATCCGGATGCACAGGCGAGCATCACCGTGTCCGCACCTGCCGAGCACGTCTATGCCCTGGTCAGCGACCTAGCGGGAATGGCGCGCCTGGCCCAGGAGTACTCGGGTGGCCGCTGGTTGGGCCGCGCGACCGGCCCGGCAGTCGGGGCACGCTTCCGCGGCACCAACCGCCGCGGCATCCGACTCTGGACAACGGTGGCGACCGTGACCGACGCACGCCCAGAGTGCTTCGCTTTCGAGGTGCACTCGATGGGCTTGCGAGTCTCGCGCTGGCAATACGACATCGACCCGGCCGACACCGGCTGCCGGGTCACCGAAAGCACCTGGGACCTACGGCCGGCGTGGTTCAAGCCCCTCACCGTGCTGGCAACCGGCGTCCGCGACCGGGCCGCGAGGAATCAGGCGAACATCGAGTCCACTTTGGCCCGTCTCAAACAACTGGCGGAACAAGCAGCGGAACGCGCCTGAAGAACCCTTCGGGAATGAGCCGCCGGCCGGTGCTCGCAACCGGCCGGCGTGGCTCACTCGGCGGTGATCAACTCGCGAGGCGCTTGAGACGACGGCGGAGTTCGGCGACCAGTTCGTCGTCGGTGAGGTCGGCCGCGTCCGGCCTGGTGTGCTTGAGCTGGGCCTCCTCGGCGGTGATCAACTCGGCCGCGACCATCACCTCCAACGGGCTGACCTCGAACAGCTTGGCGATCGCGCGGGCGGTGTCGATGTTGATCGACTTGCCCCGCCGCCAGTCGGTGAACCGACTGCGGTGGACGCCGGTCGCTCGGGAGAGGTCGCCGGTGCTCAGCCCGCGGTTCTCCAGGTTGGTCTCGATGTAGGTCCACAAGGGCGACGGGGTGACGGAATCTTCGCTCACCCCGTCGATTGTAGTTGTGAGCGCGCAACCGACGTCAGGTGCGTCCGGTGTCGGCGTGTCGCGCCCAGGTCAGACGGCGCCGCGCCGGCCCACACGGCTGGACCGCCCGAGGGTGATGCCCAACGCGACCATGCCCAGGCCCAGCCCGAGGTGCAGCCAGTTGTCCGCGGTGTTCACCGGCACGAAGTTGGCGCTGCTGTTGTGGTCGATGAGCAACCCGTAGAGCCACAGCACCAGGTAGATCACGCCACCACCCACCAGGTAGGTGACCGCGCCACCGGCGGTGCGGGCCATCAGGAAGCCGATGACGCCGAACGCGAGGTGCACGAGGTTGTGGAGGATGGAGACGTTGAAAATACCGAGCAACTGCGCCCGCGACTCGTGCCCCGCGAACTGCATCGTGTCGTAGTCCGTGGTCAGCCCCGGGATGAACCCGGCGATCCCGACCAACGCGAACACCACACTCACCGCGAGCGCGGCCGACTGAACCGGCGTCCGGGTGAGCGCTCCGCTTGTGCCCATGTCCAGCTCCCTGTCACGAGGGATGTGTCAAACCCTGCCCCCCCGACTACCCAGCGCCACCCACCCAAAACCCCGGCCACCACCCTCGAACACCTCCCGCACGCACCTCACCTGACCAGCACAGAGCCACCAACACCCACCGCCCCACCCCACCCGTCCACACAGGCCTGACCCACCACCGCGCCCGCCCGACCGGCGCAGGTACCTACTACGGCGGCGCGCGCCTGCCCCGCCGGCACAGGCCTGGCCCAACACCACCGGACCCGCCACCCGACCTGCGCAGGTACATACCGCCGCCGCGCCCACCTGCCCCGCCGGCACAGGCCTGGCCCAACACCACCGGACCCGCCACCCGACCTGCGCAGGTACGTACCGCCGCCGCGCCCACCTGCCCCGCCGGCACAGGTCCTGACGCCACCCCGCGCGCCCGGCCGGCGGTCAAAGCCGGTGGTCAGTGGCGGTGGGTGCAGTCGGGTTGGGTTGGGTCGCCGGGGTGTTCGAAGCCCGGAGCCGTGCGCACTGCCGTTGCCCTTCGGTGGTCCAGCCAGCGGCTGAATTCGCGCAGGCGAGTGCCTCGTTGCCGCCTGACCGGGGAGTCTTCGTCGACCGGGCGGTCCTGGTGCTCGTCGGCGACTGCCTGGTGGGACTGGCCGCCGTACTCCACGGGGCCGATGACGGTACCCAGCGGGGCGGTGCGGAGGGCGGCGGCGACAGGGGGTGGCAGGTCGTCCAGCGTGGTCCACCCGATCGGGGTCAGCGGGTCGCCGTAGCGGACTCGCCACCAGCGGCGGACTGCCGGCGGCGCCGAATCGTCCGAAGTGGACGGCACCACCGCCGCGAACACCGCACCGACCTCGGCGCACGACTGCCAGGCCGCCGAGCTGATCGAGCCCAAGTGGACGGCCGCCACCGGGTCCAGCGGCGCGTGCGACGTCACCCGCAGAGCACGGGCCGCCGCCTCCCGCCTGCACAGTTCCTCGGTCAGCAGCACGTGCGCGGTCCACCGGACCAGTTGGCGATCCTCGCTGGTCCCGGGCTTGGGCAGTGCCCCCGGTCGCGCGCGCAACGCCGCCAACCGCGCATCGAGGGCCGCGCGTGGCACGGGTACGCCCTCGACCCACCCGATCACCGTCGCCTCACGCTGAGCCCGCGCGGCGGACGCCTTGTCCGAAGGGTGGTGATGGTGGTGGTTCACCGCACCTCCACCGGGATCGCCGGCGTGTACTGCACGCGCCCGAACCACATGAGCTTCACCAGAACCCACCACGCACCAGGTTCGGTGTCCACCGGCACGTCGACCTCGAACTCCACCCGACCGACACCCCCGGCCGGCACGCTGAACCCCTTCGCGTACGGCCCGACGAACCCCCAAGTGCCCCAAGGGCTCACCGGCATCGCCTCACCATCCACAGTGGACGAGGAATCGTTGGCCAGCGTCACCGCCACCACCGACCGCCCACCGGGCGCCACCGCGACCGACTCGCTCACCTCGGTCACCCGCAACCCGGTCGCCCGGCCGGACGTGGCGGTCGTGCCCTCGATCTGCTTGCCGTGGTCGATCTCCGGACCGGGTGGCGGCGGCACGACCTCGTCCAACGGACTACCGGGCACGAGCACGCTCACCACGTCCTCGACCAGGTCCTCACCGACCGGAACCTGCACCCGGACGAAGTACAGCCCCGGCCCACCCGCCGGCACCACCTCCACCGGGAACGACGTGTGCCCACCGGCCCCCAACGTGATCGGCCGCTCGGCGGGCGTCGCACCCCACCCCTCCGGCACCACCACCCGCAACGTCCCGCTGAACTCCGCCGCCACCTGGCTCGCAACCGTGACCGAGGTGGACAACGGCCCCTCGCCGGCGGTCAGCACGGTCGGCCCGGCGGTCACGCTGACCGGGAAGAACCCCATCGGCGCAGGCCCCCGGTTGTGCAACCAGTACCGCGCGTACACCGGCTGCGCGACCTCGGCCGACACCCCGAGCACGCCTCCGGCCGCCGAGCCCTCGAACCCGCCAACCGCGGTGTCGGCCACAACGGTTGCGATCTGTGACCCGTCCAGCGCCACCACCACCCGCCCGTCGACCAACACCCCCTCCCGCCGCTCCTCCTCCAACAAGTCCGCCGCACGCGCCTCCACCCAAGGCACCACCGACGACACAACCGCCGTCACCGGCCGCCCCGTCGTCTCCACCAACCGGACGGTCATGCCGCCCGACCGCGCCACCGCTCCAACCGCACTCGGATTGCCCGCCCGCTTCACCGTCTGCACCTGCACCCGCCGCTCCGGCGACACGCTCAGCAACGCAAACTCCGCCGGCATCACCCCGGAGTGCGGCTCGATCACTCGTCCGTGCAGCGGAGCCGAGAACCCCTGTCCTCGCGCCACCAGGTCCGCCGCCCGCCAGTCGCCCGCCCCGCTGACCAACGCATAATCAAAGTCGTGCGTCCAGTGCTGCAACTGGAACACCGACCCGTCCGGCGCCCGCCGCACCGGCGGGTCCAGCCAGATCCCCGACGGCCACCCCGTGCACGACCGCATGAGCGACAAGTGCAGCGCCCCCTGCGGATCCACCGCGAACCCCGGAATGCCGTACGACAACAACGCGACCGTGTGATCGTCCAACAACCGCGTCGGCCCGACCTCCACCGCCGTCACCTCGGCGTCGCCCACCGCGAACTCGTCCACCAAAGCAGCGATCTCCGCAGCCAACGCACCCGCGTCCACCCCGTCGACCACCACCGCCGGCAACGACCGCAGCGAGCGCAAGTCGGCGTTGGGCTGCCAAGCCTCCTCCACCGCCGACACCGCAGGCACGAACACCCGAGCCGCCCCACGCTCCGCCAGTTGCCGCTTCACCTCGTCCCGCCCAGCATCCCCGGCCGACTCCAGCACCTCCGCCGCGACCGGGTTCCGCTCCGGCCCGCCCAGCACGATCCGCACGTCCGGCAGGTTCGAGTCCACCCGCAGCCACCCGTACCGCGCACCCTCGGCGGTCGACGTCGTCGCCGTGACACCCACCCGCGCCAACGCCATCACCAGCTCACGCGCCAACGGCGCCGCATCGGCAAGAGCCGGCACGACCACCTCGGCCACCGCGATCGCCGCACGCCCCAAAGAAGAACCCGCCGGCGACACCAACCGCAGCGCCGCCGTCGAACTCAGCCCGAAGAACGTGTTGGCCGGGTTGTCCAGCGTCCACGGCGCGACCGCCGTGTCCGAGTCCGGCAGCGCGAACCCCCGCGCGATCACCGCCCCACCCACCTCGCTGACCGGCCGCGCCCCCGGCACGTCCACCGGGAACTTCACCCGCAGCAACTGGTCGGACCCGCTGAACTCGGGCACCCTGGTCCGCAGGTCGAGCCGGTCCACCCCGTGCCACAACGTGATCCGCTGCTCGTACCGGACGTCACCCACCGTCCCGAACACCTCAAGCCTGCTGCCCACCGGGCTGTGCGACACCCGCACCTCCGCCGGCGACGCGGCCGACGACACCACCGACCCGTTCGGCAGCAGGTGCCACGGCCCCTCGCCGAACTCCGGGTGCTGCGGGTACTCGTCGTAGAGCCGCAACTCGTTGCCGACCTCGCCGGCCCGCACCAGCTCCCGCCCGGACACCACCTCGCGGATGCTCCGCAGCCCACCACCGCGCGCCGGATCGGCCTCGACGGCGAAGTGCGCGTTGGCGATCGCCGCCCCCGACCCGGCCTCCCACGACGGCAAGGCCTCGTCGGCGACCTTCAGCCGCCAGGTCCGCCACCCCATCCCGGGCACGTCCGACGCCACGAACGCGATCACCGTCGACTCGCCGACCGCCTCCGCCACGAACGGCACGGCCGCTCCCGACGCGTCCAGCAACCGCAAGCCCGACGACCCCGGCACGGTCACCCGCACGACATCGGTCCGCGCGAACGCCAACGTGTTCACCACCGTCACCGCCCGCCCCACCCCGGACGTGTCGACCTGCCCGAGGATCGCCGCCAACGAGCGCTCCCGCACGTCCACGGCCAGGTCGTGCGCCTCCCGCCACCCGGACACCAGGTCGATGTACACCTGATCGGACTCGGACCCGGTGATGGCGTCGTGGTGCGCCCCGTACGCGAGCTGCCGCCACACCTTGTCCAGCGCCGCCTCCGGGTACTCGCCCAACCCCAGCGCCGACGCGAACACGGCGAGCTTCTCCGCATCGGTCGCCGCCACCTCAGCGGCCCGCTGCGCCTGCTTGGTGTCGATGTAGGACACGTCCTTGCCCGTGTACACCGGGTTCATGTCCCGCGTCTGCGGACTCGGCGCCACCCCGCGCGCCGTCAGCTCCTCGTGCACGGCGGCGAAGAAGTCACGGGGTGTGCCGCACACGAACTTCGGCCACACGTAACGCGACGCCCACTCGCGGTGGATCAACGTGACCCACTTGTTCGGCGGCGTGTAGTCCGTCCCGACCGGCAACAACGTGTTCCGCGTGGCCGCGGCCGGCTTCACCGCCCGGAACAGGTCGTAGACCTTCCCGCACGCCTCCTCCAGCGTGGCGGACGAGTCCATCCACCACCCGGCCGAGTAGTGGTTGGGCATGTAGTGCGTGAGCACCCCGCGCCCCGACGGCGAGATCCACTCGAACTCGGCGGGGAACTGCATGTTCGCCGCGTCCCCGCCGGCCTCGTTGAACTTGGTCAGCAGCGGCCCCACTGGTGGAACGGGCCCCGCGCCCACGACGTGCTGGTCAGCCCCGCTTCCGCGACCAGCCCGGGGAACTGCGGGTCGTGCCCGAACACGTCGAGCTGCCATGCCGTGCGCGGGTCCGCGCCCATGATCGACCGCTGGTAGCCGACCCCGTAGACCAGGTTCCGGATCGTCGTCTCGGACCCGGTGAGGTTCGTGTTGGGCTCGTTGTACGTCCCGCCCATGACCTCCACGCGCCCCTCGGCGATGAGGTCGCGCAACACCTGCCGGTACTCCGGGTGCACGTCCCAGAACGGCTTGAGGTAGTCGACCTCGGCCAGCACGAACGCGTAGTCGGGGTCGGACAGCGCCATGTCCAGGTGCGCCCGCACCAGGTTGAACCCGTTGTGCTCCCACACCGGCCGGGTCGTGCCGTCGTTGCCCTGCAACTCCCAGGTCTGCGTGTAGGCGGCCTGCGTGTTCCACCAGACGGGGTCGTAGTGGAAGTGCGAGACGAGGAACATCCGCCACCCGGTCTCCTCCACCGTGACCACACCATCCACAGCGGACGATCCGAGCGAAGCGGTGACCGGGATTTCCGCACCAAGAGGCGCGGAGACCTCGACCGGAATCTCGACCACCACCTCACCCTCGCCCGCGTCGACGGTCGCCGAGCCGGTCAACCCGGGCCCGGCGACCTCGACGGGCAGTGCCGCGGACCCCGCGCCCCGGTCGACGGTGACACGCACCACCTGCCGGGGCTGGTCCTCGGTCCCGATGAACAGGTCGGTCGAGACGACCGACAGAATCCGCGCTGCCACTGCACTCCTTCGTCAGGCGTAGGCTTCCAACTCGTAGATCCGCGCCGCCGGGTCACTGGTCTGCGTCGGCGTGGTGACGTTCAGGCGCAGGTAGCGGGCACTCGCCGGCGTGATCGGGTGCGTCGTCACGCT
Source organism: Actinosynnema sp. CA-248983 (assembly GCA_050954585.1). Taxonomy (GTDB): domain Bacteria; phylum Actinomycetota; class Actinomycetes; order Mycobacteriales; family Pseudonocardiaceae; genus Actinosynnema. Next base: position 2,950,428 of record CP191863.1, read on the forward strand.
CGCGGTGTTGCCTGTGACGGTGACCCGGGTCGTCCAGTTCGTGCCGTCGGTCGACGTCTGGATGGTGAACGCCTTCGCGTTGTACGACGTCGACTCACCGCCCGCGCCCGCGTGCCGGACGGTGAAGCTGCCCACCGCCTGCGCCGACCCCAGGTCCACCCGCAGCCACTTCGACGACGCCAGCGAGCAGAACTTGTCGCTGTTCCCGCCGGCCACGCTGCCGTTGACGGCCTTCGCCGGACCCTCGGCGGAGTTGCAGGCCGCCGAACCGGTGGCGGCCTTGTTCAGGGCCAGGTTCGCCGGCGGGGGAGTGGTGCCCTTCTGGTAGGAGGTGATCAGGCCCGCCCACTCCCACGGCCGCGCCGTCCCGCCCGGGTTGGAGGTGAAGTACTCCCACCCGGCCACACCACCGAAGTTCGGGTACTTCTGCGCCAACGACTGGATGGTCGACTTCAACGTCGTCGTCACGTCCACGTACCCGCCGCACAACGACGGGTGCGTCAGGGAACTCGCGACCACCTTGTTCGGCGGGAACAGACCCCTGCGGATGATGTTGTCGTAGGCGGTCGTGTTCGACAGCGAGGCCCAGCCGCAGTAGAACTGGGCGTTGTACCAGTTGATCTGGGTGCCCCGGTCGCGCTCCAACTGGTCGTAGTCGAAGCCGGACAGGTTGCCGCCGCCCGCCAGCGCCGGGGCGACCGGGGCCAGCGTGATGATGAACTCGGAGCCGAAGTCGCGGCGCAGCGCGTCGATGACCCGCTTGATGCCGGCCAGCGACATCTTCTCTTCGACGTCCAGGTCCACACCGTCCAGCTTGTAGGTGCTGATGACGTTGCGCAGCCTGGGGTAGTAGGTGTCGAACTCGGTGTCCAACCGGGTGAACGTGCCGGGGGCCGCGCCGCCGACCATCATCGAGATGTTGACGCCCCGGGCCCGCATGACGGCCAGGTCGGCCCACATCTGGGTGTAGCGGGGGTCGCCGGGCGGGTGGTCGTTGAGGTGCACGGTGCCGTCGCCGTTCAGGTGCAGCGCGGCGACGAGCACGTCGGTGATGCCGGTGTTGTTGTCCAGCAACGGCTTCGGTGAGACGTACGTGCCGTTGTAGTACTGCGTCTGGTAGTAGACAACGGTCCGCTTGGATGTCGCCTCCTGAGCCTGGGCTTGGGCGGAACCGGTGAGCAGGGCGGAACCCAACAGCGCCAACGCTGTGGCGGTGCGGAGAATCGTTGTTTTCACAGGGAACAACCTCCGTGTCGTGTTACCCCTTGATGGCGCCCTCTTCGACGCCGCGGAAGAAGAAGCGCTGGAGGGTGGCGAAGACGACCACGATCGGGATGAACGCGATCATCGTCCCGGCCGCCACCACCCGCGGGTTGGACGTGAACGACGAGTTCAGGTACTGCAGTCCCACGGTGAGCGTGTAGTTCTCCGGGTCGGTCAGCACGATCAGCGGCCACAGGAAGTCGTCCCACGCGCCGATGAACGCGAAGATCACCACCACGCTGAGCATCCCGCGCACGCTCGGCAGCCCGATGTGCAGGAACCGCTGCCACGCGTTCGCCCCGTCGATGTACGCGGCCTCGTCCAGCTCGCGCGGGATCGCCTGGAACGCCGCGCGCATGAGCAGGATGTTCAGCATGCCGATCGCGCCCGGCAGGGCCACGCCGACCAGGGTGTCGGCCAGGCCCAGCTCGCGGACCGTGACGTACTGCGAGACGATGGTGACCTCGCCGGGCAGCACCAGCGTGCCCAGGATCAGGCCCAGCACCAGCTTCCCGCCCCGGAACCGCAGCCGGGCCAGCGCGAACCCGGCCAGGGTCGCGCCCACCGCGTTGCCGGTGATCGTCAGGAACGCCACGACCAGCGAGTTGCCGATGTAGTCCCACACCGGGATCGCGCGGGCGACCTCGGCGTAGTTGCCCAGCGTGGGCTGTTCGGGCAGGAACCTCGGCGTGGCGGTGTAGATGTCCTCGCCGGGGCCCTTCAACGACGTGGAGAGCTGCCACAGGAACGGGCCTACGGTGATCAGCAGGACGAACACCAGCAGCGCGTACCGGAGGACCTTCTCGCGCGGGCTGACGCCGTTGAACCCCCGGCTCACGCGTCCGCCCCCTTCCGGCTCAGCCGCAGCAACAGCAGCATCGGGCCCAGCGTCACCACGAACAGCAGGATGCTCAGCGCCGACGCGTACCCCAGGTGGCCGGTGAAGCCCCGGCTGTACATCTGGATCAGCATGACCACCGACATGTCCCGCCCGCCCGGTCCGCCCGTGCCGTTGGTCAGCACGTACAGCTCCGAGAACACCCGCAGCGCCGACACCGTGATCAGCACGCTGACCAGCAGCATCGTGTTGCGCACACCCGGCACCGTCACCGAGAGGAAGCGGCGGACGGGTCCCGCGCCGTCCACCGCCGCCGCCTCGTGCAGCTCCCGGCTCACGTTCCCCAGCGCGGACAGGTAGATCACCATGTAGTAGCCGAGGCCCTTCCACACCGTCAGCCCGATCGCGCTGAAGATCAGCAGCCACCGGTCGGTCAGGAACGGCACCGGCTCGGACACCACGCCCAGCTGCCGCGCCAGCCCGTTGACCGCGCCCCGGTCCTCCAGCAGCCAGTTCCAGATCAGCGCCACCACCACCGCGGAGGCGATCACCGGCGAGTAGAACGACGTGCGGAAGAACGTGATGCCCGGCAGCCGCTTCTCCACCAGCACCGCCAGCAGCAGCGGCACCACCGTGAGCAGCGGCAGGCACACCAGCATGTAGACGATGCTGTTGAGCAGCGCGTCGGCCAGCTGGTCGTCGGACAGCAGCCGCTCGAAGTTCGCGGTGCCCACGAACGTGCCGCCGCCCAGCGGTTTGGCGTTGGTGAACGACAGCACGACCGTGTTCAGCGACGGCCAGAGGTTGAACACCGCCAGCCACACCAGGGCGGGCAGCACGAGCAGCCAGGGGGTGAGCCGGCGGTGCGTGGGCATCGGCTCAGCTCTTCAGCAGCTCGTCACACTTGGCGACGGCCCGGTCGAGCGCTTCCTTCGACGAGATCTCCCCGTTGATCGCCAGCGAGATCTGCTGCTTGATGTAGTCGCCCATGGCCTCGCTGACCACCGGCGGCTGGAGCAGCTCGGCCTTGGCCAGCGCCTGGAACGCCAGCACCTTCGCGTCGCCGGCGTTGGTGCCGTCGCTCTGGCTGAACGCCGGGTCGCCCGCCGACGCCGTGGTGGACGGGAAGATGCCGGGCACCAGCTTGGCGAACGCGGCCTGGTTCTCCGGGCTGGTCACGAACCGGGCCAGGGCCAGCGCCGCGGGCAGGTTCTTGCTCTTCTGCGACACCGACAGGCCCTGCACGTACAGCGGGGGCGTGCCGAACGCGGCTGAGGGCACGATCTTCGTGGCCAGGGTCGGGTTGTCGACCTTGATGCTGTTGATGGTGTTGCCGCCGCCGGTCGTCCAAGCGACTTGCTGCTTCTTGAACAGCTCGCTGTTGCCCAGGTACTTGTCGGTCAGCACGTCGCGCGGCAGCAGGCCCTCGGCGAACGCGGCGCGGTACTTGTCCAGCACGGCCGCGGCCTCGGGCGTGTTGAACGTGAACTTCTTGCCGTCGTCGGACAGCAGCTTGACGCCCGCGTTGGCCAGGTCGCCCAGCTCGGGCTTGCGGCTCATGAGGAACATCCGGCCGCCCGAACGCTCCTTCATCACGCGGGCCTGCGCGATGAGGTCGTCCACGGACGCGGGCAGCTTCTTGGGGTCGAGCCCGTTCTGCGTCAGCAGGTCGGCGTTCCAGTAGTTGACGTCGGTGTTGAGGTACCACGGGTAGGCGTACGCGCCGGACTGCCCGGCGAACTCGTACGCGCTCACGCCGCCCTTGACGTAGTCGGTGCGCAGCGTGTCGTCGTTGGCCGCGACGTCGAGCAGCAGCTGCTGCCTGGCCAGCGGCAGCGCCATGTCCGGCGGCAGGTTCACCACGTCCGGCAGCTCGCCCGACGCGGCCTGGCTGAGCACCTTGTCCGCGTAGCCGTCACCGGGCTGGTCCAGCCACTTCACCGTGGTGCCGGGGTACTTCTGCTGGAACGCGTCGATCACGCCCTGGACGTATTCGGTGAACTTCGGTTTCAGCGCCCAGGTCTGCAGGCTCACCTCACCCTTGACCTCGCCCGTGGCCTTCACCTCGCCACCGCTCGTGCCGCCACCGCCGAGACCGCACCCGGCGAGCACCGCCGCGGTCGCCGCGAGCACGGCCGACCGGGCCAGAAGCGTGCGCATACGCCCTCCCGTCCACTCTGACGCAGGAACGAAGATAAACCGGTATAGTTCCGGACTATCCTTCGCGGCGACGGGCACTGTCAAGGGCCGCCCGGCCGGGGTGCCGGACAGAAAACGAGACATCGGAGACGGGCGATGAGCAGACCGACGATCGCCGACATCGCGCGCCGCGCGGGCGTCTCGAAGGGCGCGGTGTCCTTCGCGCTCAACGGGCGGCCCGGCGTCAGCGAGGACACCCGGGCGCGCATCCTGGCCGTGGCCGAGGAGATGAACTGGCGCCCGCACAGCGTGGCCCGCGCCCTGGGCGGCGCGCGCGCCGACTCGGTCGGCCTGGTGATCGCGCGGCCGGCGCGGACCCTGGGCGTCGAACCGTTCTTCGCCAAGCTGTTGTCCGGCCTGCAAGCGGGGCTGTCCGCGCACTCGATCACGTTGCAGCTCATGATCGTCGAGGACGTGCAGGAGGAGATCCGGGTCTACCGGCGGTGGGCCTCCGAGCAGCGCGTGGACGGGTTGGTCCTGGTCGACCTGCGCACCCGCGACCCGCGCATCGACGTGGTGGACGAACTGCTGCTGCCCGCCGTCGTGGTCGGCGGACCGGGCCGGCACGGCAACCTGTGCAGCGTGTGGGCCGACGACCGGGAAGCCATGACGTCGATCGTGGAGTACCTGGCGGCGCTGGGCCACACCAGGATCGCGCACGTCGCCGGCACCCCCGAGTTCCGGCACACCCAGCGGCGCACCCGCGCGCTGCGCGACGCGGCGAACCGGCTGGGCCTGGCCGGGGTCGAGTCGCTGCACACCGACTTCAGCGACACCGAGGGCGCGGCCACCACGCGCACCCTGCTGAGCAGGCGGGACCGGCCGTCGGCGATCGTCTACGACAGCGACCTGATGGCCGTGGCGGGGCTCGGGGTGGCCATGGAGATGGGCGTGTCGGTGCCCGGCGAGGTGTCCATCGCCTCGTTCGACGACTCGGTGTTGACCGAGCTGACCCACCCCGCGATCACCGCGTTGTCCCGCGATACCTACGCGTTCGGCGAGCGGGCGGCGCTGGCCCTGCTGGACCTGCTGGCCGACCCCGACGCGCCGCGCGACGTGAAGACCGAGACGCCCCGGCTGACCGTCCGGGAGAGCACCGCCCCTTGGCTGGAGCGCTAAAGCGGTTTAGCTTGAGGGCGTGACCACCTCCCTGCGCCTCGGGGCGAACTACGTGCCGTCCGCCGGCTGGTTCTACAGCTGGCTCGACTTCTCCGCCGACGCGGTCCGCCGCGACTTCGCGGACCTGGCGGGCCTGGGCCTGGACCACGTGCGGGTGTTCCCGATCTGGCCGTGGCTCCAGCCCAACCGGGGTCTCCTGCGCCCGGTGGACGACCTGCTGACCACCCTCGACATCGCCGGCGAGTTCGGCCTGGACGTCGCGGTCGACCTGCTCCAGGGGCACCTGTCGAGCTTCGACTTCCTGCCCTCGTGGGTGCTGACCTGGCACCGCCGCAGCGTGTTCACCGACCGGGACGTGCGCGACGGCGTCGCCGCCTACGCCGCGTACGTGTCCGAGGCCGCCGCGAGCCGCGCGAACGTTTTCGCGATCACCCTGGGCAACGAGGTGAACAACCTGTGGCCCGCCAACCCGACCACGCCGGAGGCCTCCCGCGCCTGGGCCGCCGAACTGGTGGACGTGGTCCGGGAGGCCGCGCCGGGCGTCGCCGCGCTGCACTCGGTCTACGACGACGCCTGGTACGCGCCGGACCACCCGTTCCACCCGGCCGACGCGGTCGAGTTGGGCGACCTGACCACCGTGCACTCGTGGGTGTTCAACGGGACCTCCCGCATCGACGGCCCGCTGGGTCCGGCGACCGTGACCCACGCCGACTACCTGGTGTCCCTGGCCGCCGCCGCCGCGCCGGGCCGCCCGGTGTGGTTGCAGGAGGTGGGGGTGCCCCGGCCGGACGTGCCGGCGGACGACGCGGCGGCGTTCGTGCGCGCGACCCTGGACGCGGTCGCGGACAACCCCGCGCTGTGGGGCGTGACCTGGTGGTCCTCGCACGACATCGACCGGTCGCTGCTGGACTTCCCCGACCGCGAGTACGACCTGGGCCTGTTCACCACCGACCACCGCCGCAAGCCCGCCGCCGACGCGCTCGCCGAGTTCGCCGCCGCACCTCGGGCGCCGCGTGCGCCGGAGCAGGCCGTGGCGTGCCCGATCGACCTCCTCGCCGAACCGCGCCGCCGGGCGGAGGTCGCCCCGGGCAGTGCGTTCCACCTCGACTGGGTCCGCCGCCGCCAGGAGGGTCCGGTGGCGATCGAACCCGCCCGCGTGGCCACTCGCTGACCCAAACCGAACAACACTGGTCAACACGGTGCAACATCCTGTAAGCCTGGGGTCGATTACGAACGCAACCGGACATCTGCCCTGGTCCAGGAGAGACAACATCTGCCCTGGTCCAGGAGAGACAATGTCGTCCCCTCGGTCGTTGCGCGGTGCCCTGTCCCTGCTCGCCGCCGCGCTCGCGGTCCTGGTGTGGACCTGCCACGGCGGGGCCGACCAGCGCTTCACCCGGGTGTAGTCACCGGTCGCGGTTGACCACCAGGTCGGCCAGCGCGGCCAGTTCGGCGGCCGGGCGGGGCGCGGGAGCGGTGTCGGCCAACCGGTCCAGCGCCTCGTCCAGCAGCCGGCGGGACTCGTCGTGGCTCCACGACCGCCCGCCGGCGCGCTCCACCAGTTCGGCCATCCGGACCACTTCGTCGTGACTCGGCGGGGCGGCCCGTCTGTACAAAGTGGACAGCTCGCGGGCGGAGGGCGTGCCGGAGGCGAGCGCGGCCACCACCGGCAACGACTTCTTGCGGCTGCGCAGGTCGGCGTGCGCGGGCTTGCCGGTCTTGTCCGGGTCGCCCCAGATCCCCAGCAGGTCGTCCACGTGCTGGTAGGCGATGCCCAGCAACCGGCCGAACTCGTGCAGCCGGGCGACTGTCGCGGGTGCCGCGCCGGCGAACGTCGCCCCCAGCGCGCAGGCGGCGGCGAGCAGGGCGGCCGTCTTGTGCTCGGCCATGTCCAGGCACTCGCGCAGCCCCACCTCCGGCCGCCGTTCGAACGCCAGGTCCGCGTACTCGCCGTCGACCAGGTCGAGCAGGGCGGTGGTCAGCACCCGCCCGGCCGCCGGGTGCTCGGACGCGGCCAGCACCTCGGCGGCCAGCGCCAGCAGCGCGTCCCCGGCGAGGATGGCCGCACCCACCCCGAACACCGTCCACGCCGTCGGCCGGTGCCGCCGGGTGCGGTCCTTGTCCAGGACGTCGTCGTGCAACAACGTGAAGTTGTGCGCCAGTTCGACCGCGACCGCCGCCGGCACCGCCACGTCCGCCCGCGCCCCGGACGCCTCCGCCGCGAGCAGCACCAACGCCGGCCGCACGGCCTTGCCCGAAGCCGCTCGAACCGGCCGTCCCCGCTGGTCCCACCACCCGAGGTGGTACCCGGCGATCCGGCGCACCGGGGCGGGCAACCGGTCGACCGCGTCCCGCAGCGCCGGTTGGACGAGTTCCCGACTCCAGGCCAGCACGGCCGACGCCGGTCGAACCGGGGCGATGGCCATCGCTCCTCCTCGACTAAGGGTTGACGGCGGCAGCCGCACGGAGACCACGCCGTCATCCCTCGGCCCACCCCATGCTTCCGCTCCCGTGCCCCCGTGTCTGTCCACCACTCCGGCTACCGCGTTGGTCTGCCGGCATACCCCCGGCGGGTGTGCGCGCGGCCACCCCGCGGTTGACCGCAGGCCCCGAGGCCGACGGCGGGCACGGCACTGAGGCCGCTGGGCACGGCACTGAGGCCGCCGGGCACGGGGACACCCACAGCGGCACCGTCGCGGAGGGGACGCAGGACCTGCCCAAGGGGCTCGCGTCGACCAGGGGCGGCTACACCCTCGCGCCCACCGCGACGACGTTGCCCGCGGGCACCTCTCCGCTCTCCTTCCGCATCCTCGGGCCCGACGGGCAGGCGGTGACATCCTTCGAGGTCGAGCACGACAAGAAGATGCACCTGATCGTGGTGCGCCGGGACACCTCCGGGTTCCAGCACGTGCACCCCGAGATGGCCGCCGACGGGACCTGGTCGGTGCCGGTGACCCTGCCGGACGGCGGCACGTACCGGGTGTTCGCCGACTTCACGGCCACTGGAGGGGAGGCGACCACGCTGGGCGCGGACGTGTCCGTGGCGGGCGCCTTCGAGCCTCGGGGCTTCGCGCCCTCGCGGGTGGCCGAAGTGGACGGTTACCAGGTGCGTTTGGACGGTGACCTGGTCGCGGGGAAGGCCTCGCCGGTCAAGCTGACCGTGAGTAAGGACGGCAAGCCGGTCACGGACCTCCAGCCCTACCTGGCGGCGTATGGTCACCTGGTGGCTGAACAAGCTCGACGGCGTGACGGCGACGGTCAACTACGCCACCGAGAAGGCCAAGGTCACCTTCCCGGCCGACCTCGACCCCCAGACCCTGATCGCCACGGTGGAGTCCGCCGGGTACGGGGCCACTCTGCCGGCCCCGAAGTCCGAGCGGGCCGAAGCCCCGGCCGAGGTCGATCCCACCGCCTCGTTGCGGCAGCGGTTGGTGGTGTCGGCGGTCTTGACCGTGCCGGTGATCGCGCTGGCGATGGTGCCGGCGTGGCAGTTCGACTTCTGGCAGTGGGTTTCGCTGACCCTGGCGGCGCCGGTGGTGGTGTGGGGTGCGTGGCCGTTCCACCGGGCGGCGGCGGTGAACCTGCGGCACGGTGCGGCCACCATGGACACCCTGGTCTCGCTGGGCACGCTGGCCGCGTTCGCCTGGTCGGTGTACGCCCTGCTGTGGGGCACGGCCGGCACGCCCGGCATGACCCACCCGTTCGAGTTGACGATCCAGCGCGGGGACGGCACGGGCTCGATCTACCTCGAAGTCGCCGCCGGGGTGACGACGTTCATCCTGGCGGGCCGGTACTTCGAGGCCCGGTCCAAGCGTCGGGCGGGCGCGGCGTTGCGTGCCCTGCTGGAGTTGGGTGGGAAGGACGTAGCCGTGCTCCGGGACGGCCGCGAGACCCGCATCCCGGTCGTGGACCTGCGGGTCGGAGATCGGTTCGTGGTGCGGCCGGGCGAGAAGATCGCCACCGATGGTGTGGTCGAGGACGGCAACTCGGCGGTCGATGCCGGCATGTTGACCGGTGAGTCCGTGCCGGTCGAGGTCGGCCCGGGTGATGCGGTGGTCGGTGCCACGGTGAACGCGGGCGGCCGGCTCGTCGTTCGGGCGACCCGGGTCGGGTCGGACACGCAGTTGGCGCAGATGGCGAAGCTGGTCGAGGACGCGCAGAACGGCAAGGCCGAGGTGCAGCGCCTGGCGGACCGGGTGTCCGGGGTGTTCGTGCCGATCGTCATCGCGCTCGCGGTGGGCACCCTCGCCTTCTGGCTGGGTGCGGGGGAGGGGACGGCGGCGGCGTTCACCGCCGGGGTCGCGGTCCTGATCATCGCCTGCCCGTGTGCGCTGGGGTTGGCCACACCCACGGCGCTGCTGGTCGGTACGGGTCGGGGCGCCCAGTTGGGGATTTTGATCAAGGGTCCGGAGGTGTTGGAGTCGACCCGCCGGGTGGACACGGTGGTGTTGGACAAGACCGGCACCGTCACCACGGGTCGGATGAGCCTGCACGCGGTGCACACCAGCGACGCCACCGAGGACGAGGTGCTGCGGCTGGCGGGCGCTCTGGAGCACGCTTCCGAGCACCCGATCGCCAAGGCCATCGCGGCCGGCGCGGCCGAGCGGGTCGGCGAGCTGCCGGACGTCGAGGGCTTCCAGAACCTGGAGGGCCTGGGTGTGCAGGGCGTGGTCGACGGGCACGCGCTCATCATCGGCCGCGAGCGGCTGCTGGCCGAGTGGAGCGTCCACTTGGACGACGCGCTGACCCGGGCCAAGGCCGAGGCGGAGAGCCAGGGTCGTACGGCGGTGTTGGTGGCCTGGGACGGCCGGGCGCGGGGCGTGTTGGTGGTGGCGGACACGGTCAAGCCGACCTCGGCCGAGGCGATCCCCCAATTGCGTGGTCTGGGGTTGAAGCCGGTGTTGTTGACCGGCGACAACGAGGCGGCGGCCAAGGCGGTCGCGGCCGAGGTGGGGATCGATGAGGTCATCGCCGAGGTCCTGCCCAAGGACAAGGTGGACGTGGTCGCCCGGTTGCAGGGTGAGGGTCGGGTGGTGGCGATGGTGGGTGACGGCGTGAACGATGCGGCGGCGCTGGCCAAGGCCGACCTGGGGCTGGCGATGGGGACGGGGACGGATGCGGCGATCGAGGCGTCCGATCTGACGTTGGTGCGCGGGGATCTGCGGGCGGCGGTGGACGCGATCCGGTTGTCACGGCGGACCCTGGCCACGATCAAGGGCAACCTGTTCTGGGCCTTCGCCTACAACGTCGCCGCCCTGCCGCTGGCGGCGTTGGGGCTGCTCAACCCCATGATCGCCGGCGCCGCGATGGCGTTCTCGTCGGTGTTCGTGGTCAGCAACAGCCTCCGGCTGCGCGGGTTCCGGGGCACGGTGGGCGCGACGCCCGCACCGGCCGCGCCCCGCCCGGCCCAGGTGCCGGCACAGGTCTGACCCTGCCGAACCTCGAATGGCCCGGGACCTGAACCAGGCCCCGGGCCATTCGTGTGCGCGAAAGTGGCAAATTACGTCAACGCCGCCAGATTGGCCAGTTCCCGCTGGTACCCCCGATAAGCCACCCGCAGCTCGTCAGCCGGCCAAGGCCGAGGCAGCAGGGAATCGGGAAGGATCGGGTCGGCCAGCAAGTGCCGCACGATGGCCGCCGCCGTCGTAAACCGGTCCACAGGCTGATCAACCGCCCGAAAGTGGCGCAACAGGGTCCGGCCATAGCCGGCCCAGTCGTCGAGATCCCACAAGGTCCGGGCCAGGTCCGCCGAAGGAGTGTCCGGGACAGCGGTGAACCGCTGCACACCGCCCTCCGGCGTCCACGTCCGGCGCAGGTTGGTGGGGCGCAGCCACAGGCCTTCGCGCAGCTCGCCGAGGCGCAGGGCGGTCATCCCGGCGCGAAGTGCGGCCCGGTCCGCAGGGCTGCGGCCGGTGGCGGTGACCGCCACGACCTCCCAGGTGCCGTCCCACGCGGTGGTGCTGGGGTCGACGGCCTCGTCCTGGCGGCGCTGGCGGTCGACCAGGCGTTCGTTGAGGCGGTAGCTGCCGTTCGCGCGGTGCAGGTCGCCGGTGGCGACCATGCGGGTCAGCGCGACCCGGAGCGCGGTGTCGTTGATGCCGAACAGGCCCGCGATCCGCACCAGTTCCCGCACCGGCAGCTCCGGCGGGTGCGCGCCGAGCAGGGTGCTGAGCACCACCGAGCGCGCGGTCAGCGGTCGCAGCCTGACCTCCTGCGTCACACCCGCCTCCCGCGCACCACGCCAGCCTACCGGTATTACAGCCTTGCTACGGTCGTCTCAGAAGCGTAATACTGAAGGCATGGTCCTGCCGCTGACGACCCCGTCCGCCACGCACGAGGTCACCAACCAGCCGCCGCCGCTCGCGCCCTACGACGCGTCCGCCGACGCCGCCCTGCTGGAGGGCCTGCGCCGCGAGGGCGCGGGCTGGTTCGAGGACGACCTGCGCCGGCTCGGCCGGCACGCGGGCAGCGAAGAGGCCCAGCGGTGGGCCGCGCAGGCCAACACGTTCGAGCCGGTGCTGCGCACCCACGACCGGTACGGCAACCGGGTCGACGAGGTCGAGTTCCACTCCAGCTGGCACGACCTGATGCGGGTCGCGGTGGCGGAGGGCAACGCCGCGTCGGCGTGGGCCGACCCCCGGCCGGGCGCGCACGTCGCCCGCTACGCCGGCCTGCTGGCGTGGGGCCACACCGAGGCCGGCCACGGCTGCCCGATGGCCATGACCTACGCCGCCGTCCCCGCCCTGCGCCACGAACCGGCGCTCGCCGCCCCGTACGAACCCCTGCTGACCAGCCGCGTCTACGACCCGGGCCTGCGCGTGCCGTCGTCCAAGCGCGGCCTGCTGGCGGGCATGGGCATGACGGAGAAGCAGGGCGGCTCCGACGTCCGGACCAACACCACCGTCGCCACCCCGACCGGCGAGGACGGCGTCTACACCCTGCGCGGCCACAAGTGGTTCACCTCCGCGCCCATGTGCGACGTCTTCCTGGTGCTGGCCCAGGCCCCCGGCGGCCTGTCCTGCTTCCTGGTACCCCGCGTGCTGCCCGACGGCACCCGCAACGCGTTCCGCATCCAGCGGTTGAAGGACAAGCTGGGCAACCGGTCCAACGCGTCCTCGGAACCGGAGTTCGACGGCACGGTCGCGTGGCTGGTCGGCCCCGAGGGGCGGGGCGTGAAGACGATCATCGAGATGGTCAACTGCACCCGCCTGGACTGCGTCTCCGGCTCGGCCGTCCTGATGCGCAAGGCCTTCGTGGAGGCGCTGCACCACACCCGGCACCGCTCGGCGTTCGGCGCGAAGCTCGTCGACCAGCCGTTGATGCGCAACGTGCTGGCCGACCTGGCCGTGGAGTCCGAGGCGGCGACCACCCTGACCCTCCGGCTGGCCGGCGCGGCGGACCGCGCGGTGCGCGGGGACGAGTCGGAACGCGCGTTCCGCCGGATCGCGACCGCCATCGGCAAGTACTGGGTGACCAAGCGGGCCCCGATGTTCGCGGCCGAGGCCCTCGAATGCCTGGGCGGCAACGGTTACGTCGAGGACTCGGGGATGCCCCGGCTCTACCGGGAGGCCCCGTTGAACTCGATCTGGGAGGGGTCGGGCAACGTCAACGCGCTGGACGTCCTGCGCGTGCTGGGCAAGGAGCCCGCGGCGGCGCGGGCGCTGATGGCGGAGCTGTCCCTGGCGCGGGGAGCGGACGCCCGGCTGGACGCGACCGTGAACGACATCGCGGCGGCTCTGGCGGCCCCGGCGGACGTCGAGGTGCGGGCGCGTCACTTGGTCGAGCGCATGGCGCTGGCCCTCCAAGCGTCGTTGCTCGTCCGTTATGCGCCGAATGCGGTGGCGGACGCGTTTTGCGCTTCACGTCTGGGTGGCGGCGGCTACGCGTTCGGCACTCTGCCGGCCGGCACCGACTTCACGGCCGTTCTCGATCGGGCTGCTCGGGCTTGAGTTTGAGGGCCGGGGGGCCAGGGCACCCGGTGGTCGTGACCGCGCAAGCCTCCCGTGGCCGTCTGCTGGCCGACCGATACCGGCTCGACGGGCTCGTCGGCGCCGGGGGCATGGCCCAGGTCCACCGGGGCTGGGACGTCCTGCTGCGCCGGCCGGTCGCGATCAAGCTGTTCCCCGGGGTCGAGGACGCCGTCACCGAGCGGCGCATCGAGAACGAGATCCGGACCCTCGCCGCCCTCTCCCATCCCGGCCTGGTGGCCGTGTACGACGCCGGGACCAGCGGCGGTACGCGGTTCGTGGTGATGCGGCTGGTCGAGGGGCGGACGCTGCGGGCGGAGATCAACCGGGGACCGCTGGCGCTGAGCGAGGTGCGGCGGCTGGGCGCGGCGGTCGCCGACGCGCTGGCCCACGTGCACGCGCACGGCGTGATCCACCGCGACCTCAAGCCGTCGAACATCCTGCTGGACGGTGATCGCGAGCCCCTGCTGGCGGACTTCGGGTTGGCGCTGACCAGCGGCGCGGACCGGGTGACGCTGTCCCAGCAGGTCGTCGGGACCGCGCCGTACCTGGCGCCGGAGCAGGTGCGCGGCGGCACGATCGGGCCCGCGGTCGACGTCTACGCGCTGGGCCTGGTGCTGCTGGAGTGCCTGTCCGGGCGGACCGAGTACGACGGCGGCGGGGTGGAGGCGGCGGTCGCCCGGCTGCACCGGCCCCCGCACGTGCCCACCCACCTGCCCACCGAGCTGTGCCGGCTGTTCTCGCTGATGACGGCCATGACGCCAAGGCGGCGGCCGACCGCGGAGGAGTGCGCCCGCGTGCTGCGCGACGGCGCGCCGCCGCCGGTCCCGCTGCCGCGTCCCGAGCCGGTCACCCGGAAGCTCGACCCCGCGGCCGAGCCGGCGCAGGCCGCGCCGGAACCGCAGGTCGACGCCGAGCCGGCGCAGGCCGCGCCGGAGATGCGGGTGAAGGCGGACCCGGACACGTTGGCGAGCATCGAGGCGGTGCCGGACGCCCCGCAGTCGGCGCGCCGGTGGCTGATCTCCGGGTCGCTGGCGGCGGTGCTGGGGATGGGTGGTCTGGCCTGGTCGTTGGTCGACACCACGCCGCCGGCCGCGTCCCCGACCGAGACCACGACCGTGGTCGTGCCGGCGCCGATCGTCCCGCCGACCTTGGTGACCGAGGTGCAGCCGGTCGCCGAGACGAGACCCGAACCGGCCCCGGACGAGGAACCTGTGGACGAGGAACCTGTGGACCCGGACGAGGAACCGGAGGGCAAGGAGAAGGGCAAGGCGGGCAAGGGGAAGGGCAAGGGTTAGCGGGCTCGTCACGATCCGTTCGCACAGTTCGTGGGTGACCAGGGCGTCGCCCGCGTCGAGCCGTGTGCCGGAGGGGTGTCGCCCGCGTCGAGCCGTGTGCCGGAGGGGTGTCGCCCGCGTCGAGCCGTGTGGCGGAGGGGTGTCGCCCGCGTCGAGCCGTGTGCCGGAGGGGTGTCGCCCGCGTCGAGCCGTGTGCCGGAGGGGTGTCGCCCGCGTCGAGCCGTGTGGCGGAGGGGTGTCGCCCGCGTCGAGCCGTGTGGCGGAGGGGTGTCGCCCGCGTCGAGCCGTGTGCCGGAGGGGTGTCGCCCGCGTCGAGCCGTGTGCCGGAGGGGTGTCGCCCGCGTCGAGCCGTGTGCCGGAGGGGTGTCGCCCGCGTCGAGCCGTGTGCCGGAGGGGTGTCGCCCGCGTCGAGCCGTGTGGCGGAGCGGACGGCGTCGAGGAAGAGCCGGCACATGTCGCCCAGGCCGATCACACCGACCGGGATCACCGGACACCTCCAGAAGGGTCTGGACCAATTCGCCGACCCGCGCCACCCTAACCCGCTCAGTGCTCGGCGGCCACGGTCACCCCCGCGCAGCCCTGCTTGCCGTGCAGGCTCACGAAACCGTAGCCGGACGGGGGAGCGGTGACGGTGATGGCCTCGGTGTTCGTGCTCGTGGTGGACCGGTGGGTGTGGGCCGAGGTCGTGGCCCAGGTGGTGGTGTTGAAGTACAGGTCGCAGTCCCCCGTGCCGCCGCTCGCGGTCAGCTTGAGGCTTGGCACGCCCGTAGGCAGCCACAGGTAGAGGTAGTCGTAGCTGTCCAGTGTGGCGGACCGGTTGCTTCGGATGCAGTCCTCGCCCAGCGCGCGGGTGTCGTCGGCGGTGCACTCGGCGTCGCAGCGGCCCGAGGCGCACGCGGCAAGCCAGCTGTACCAGTGGGTGTCGTACTTGGTGCCGATGGTGGACTTGAGGAACGTGCGCGCGGCCTGCCACTGGCCGGTGCGGTAGAAGCGCAGGACGGTGTCCACATCGGACCGGTGGTGTTGCAGGAGGTAGCGGACGGCGAGGTAGCCCCACGGGTACACGCGGGTCACGTCGTGGTCGTAGGTCGTGTCGAACAGGGTGCTCAGGGCGTACGTGCGGCGCCCGGCTTCGTTGAGCGCGTTCTGGTAGACCACGCCCCGGTAGTGGTAGGAGACGTACTCGGCGAAACCTTCGACCCACCAGACCGTCGGGGTCTGCATGCCGGCGGCGAAGTCGCCGTGCATGTCGAAGCGGCCGTCGAGGTAGTGGGTGTACTCGTGGTTGAGGTTCCAGATCTCGAAGGCGGGGCGCAGCCAGTCGGCTTCGTGGGCGATGAACCGGGGCAGGTTGCCGGGCGAGGCCGGGTTGCCCTCCAGGTACATGCCGCCGTTGTTGGTGTCGATGCCGAACATCGGTCCCGCGTAGGTGCGGTAGTCGCGGGCCGAGTCGAAGACGACGACTTCGAGGGTCGTGTTGTGGTCGTCGGCGACCGGGCCGTTGTCCTTGGCGACGCCGTGGAAGTAGGCGTCCTGGTTGCGCAGGCTGGTGCAGGTGGTGCCGAGTTCGGTGGCGCTCATCGCCTGCGCGCGGATGCGCAGGGCCGGGCCGCAGGTGTGGCTGACCGGCAGGATCGCGTTGGCCAGCTTGGTGTGCAGGTCGCACACGTTGTAGTACGCGCACTGGGCCTTGTCGTAGGCGTCGGCCATGGACGCGACGGCGACCCAGAGCGCGCCGGTCGGTCCGGTGATCGTGGAGCGGGTGAGGAGGTCGCGGGCGCGGGGGCGGACGTCGGGGCGCAGGGCTTCGTGGCGCAGGAACCGGCCGAGCTCGCCGCCCGCGTTGGACACCAGGTGGGAACGGTCGGTGCCGAGCAGGTTGGCGTTGCGGACCGCGAACCCGTGCAGCGACTCGAAGATCCGGCGGTCGGCGTGGACCGCGTTGACGAACTCGGGGAGCTGGTGGCCGCGGAACAGGATCGTGTAGGCGTTGTTGACCGCGGCGAGCATGGCGGGGAAGGGGTTGTAGGTGCTGTCGTAGCGGTCGAGGAGGCGGCGGACCAGGGGGAGGTGGCGCGCGTTCTCCTGCGCGCTGTCGACCAGGGTGACGGTTTCGGCGAGGATCTCGCCGTTGGCCTGGGTGACGTCGGCGGCGCGGGGGTTGGCGAAGAAGGTGTCGAGGGCCGGGCGGATCGCGTTGACCAGCGCGGGGCCGTACTCGCCGACGTCCTCCGGGTGGTACCACTGGACGTAGTAGCCCGCGCGCAGGAACAGGACGAGTTGGGCGGTGGAGGCGCGGTTGTCGCCCGCGTAGGTGGCCGCGTCGGTGCGCAGGGCCTGCGCCACGGACACCATTTGGGCTTCGCGGAAGACCTTGTCGGCGTCGCTGCCGGTGAGACCAAACAGGGTGTTGACGCACCCGGTGGTGGCCGCCTTCACCGCTTTGACCAGCGCGGTGCCGGTCACCGAGGCGAAGTCCCCGCAGGCTTCACTCGCGGCCAGGGTGGTGGACGGCGTCTGGAACGGCCGGACCGGCGGCCGTTCGGTGGTGACCTCGCCGTGGGCGACTGTCGTTTGTCCGGCTGCTCGCTCGGGCGGGACGGAAAGACGCTGGATCGTGGACTCGCGGTGCGGTTCGGCGTGTGCCGGGGCCGGCAGTATTCCGGCTGCCACCGCCAGCAGCGCGAGCAATAACGTGGGTTTGGGTCGCATCGTGCGTTCCTCCGCAGGCAGGGTGAGCGGCGTGCGAAAAAGCGTCCCAACGCGGGTCTGGCGCGGCAATAAGCGGCGACGATAACATTTGCTGATGGAGCTGGAGCTGCGGCACCTGAGGGCGATCTGCGCCATTGCGGACGCCGGCAGCCTGTCCCGGGCGGCGGTGCGCCTGGGCGTGTCCCAACCGGCCTTGACCATGTTGTTGGCCCGGGTGGAGGACCAGGTGGGCGGCCGGCTGTTCGTCCGCGACCGGTCCGGCGCCCGGCCCACCGACCTGGGCGAAACCGCCCTGCGCCAAGCCCGGCTCCTGCTCGCGGACCTGGACACCTTCGCCGCCGACCTCGCCGCGCGGTCGGCGAGCCCCCGCTCGCCCCGGATCGCGACCGCGCACCTGGCGTGCCTGTCGAAGATCGTGGACGCGTTGGAAAAGCACTTCCCGGCCGGCGACCTGACGGTGCGGGTGGAACCGTCGACCCTGGTCCTGTGCAACCTGCTGGAACGTTCTCACGTGGACCTGGCGATAATCTGCCAGTTGGACAGCCGGGAACTCCCGCTACCGGCTGACGTGCCGCGCCGGACCATTGTCCCGAAATTCCCGTTCTTCATCGCCTTGTCGCACGCCCACCCTTTAGCCGCCCAGCCGGAAATAGCCCTGGAAGACCTGGCGGGCGAACGGTGGATCTGCCCGCCGGGCGCGGACGACGGTTCGCTGGCCTCCCTGCGGGCGATGTGCCGGAAAGCGGGCTTCACGCCGAAGATCCGCTTCCACGCGCCCAGCGGCGGAGCGTCGGACCTGATCGCGAACGGCCACGCGGTCCGCCTGGTCGAACCGGGCAGCCGGTCGGAGGCGTGCGCGATCCGGCCGCTCAGAGGCGACCCGAGCACGGGCCGCCTGCTGCTCGCGTGGCGCCGCCAGACCTTCCCGGAAGAGACGATCAGGACCCTGTGCCACGCGATCGGCAAGGCCTACACCACCCACGCCGAGGAGACCGCCACCTACGCCCACTGGTGGCGGTCCCACCCGGAAGCCCATCCCTGGACCGCGTGAGGCGCTACCGGCGGGCGGAGACCCACGCCTCCAGGCCCGCCGCGTCACGCGGCAGAGCGGACGACAGCATGTGGTTGCCGCTCGCCGTCACCACCAGGTTCTCCTCGATCCGCACGCCGATCCCGCGCAGTTCCAGCGGCACGGTCTCGTCGTGCGGGTGGAAGTACAGGCCCGGCTCCACGGTCAGCGCCATGCCCTCCTCCAGCACGCCCTCGTGGTAGGCCTCGGGCGAGGAGTTGGCGCAGTCGTGCACGTCCAGCCCCAGCAGGTGGCCGATCCCGCACACGATGTACCGGCGGTGGTGCTGGCCGTCGTCGTCCAGCGACTCGTCGACTGACACCGGCAGCAAGCCCCAGTCGTGCAGACCGACCGCGAGCACGCGCATCGCGGCCCGGTGGAACTCCCGGTACGCCACCCCGGGTCGCACCTCCGCCAGAGCGGCCTCGACGGCCGCCTCCACCAGGTCGTGCACCTGGCGCTGGGCGTCGGAGAACACGCCGGACACGGGCAGGGTCCGGGTGACGTCGGCGGTGTACAGGGTGTCCAGCTCGACGCCGGCGTCCAGCAGCAGCACGCCGTCCTCCGGCACCGGGCCGTCGTTGCGGACCCAGTGCAGGACCGGGGCGTGCGGGCCGGCGGCGACGATGGACGCGTAGCCCGGACCGTTGCCGGCGGTGCGGGCGCGGCGGTCGAACGTGCCCTGGAGCCAGCGTTCGCCGCCACCCGCCACGGCGGTCTTCAGTTCGGCGGCGACGTCGGCGAAGCCCTGGACGGTCGCGTCGACCGCCGCCTGCAACTGGCCGATCTCCCAGTCGTCCTTGATCCGCCGCAACTCCGCCAGCACTCGGCGCAGCTCGGCGCCGTGCCCGGCCAACGCGTCCAGCAGCGGGTCCACGCCGCCGGTCGCGTGCACCAGGGGCAGCCGGCCGCGCAGCGCGGACGGCAGGTCGTGGATGGGACGGCACCGCACACCCAGCGCGGCCGACCACTCGGCCAGGCCCGGCACGGGGCCGATCCACAGCTCGCCGTCTCGCGCGTTGGCGAAGAAGTCCGCGTCGTCCGGACCGGCGGGCTCGCGCAGGAACAGCTCCGCGTCGCCGTCGGGGTGCAGCACGAGCACCGCGCCCTCCGCGTCGCACCCGGTCAGCCACGAGAAGTCGCTGTCGGGTCGGAAGCCGTAGTCGGTGTCGTTCGACCGGACCGGCGCCCAGCCGGACGCGACCGCGATCCGCACACCGGGCAGCACGGACCGCAACTGCTCGCGGTGGCGGGCGGCGGCCTCGGCGGCGCCGGGGGCCAGGCGGACCGCGCGGTCGCCCGGTCCCCAGCCGTCGCGGACGAAGTCGCGGAAACCGGTGGCCTCGGTCAGCCTGCTCGGGTCGCGGCGGGCGGGTCTGGTCACAGCGTGAACCCCTTCGGGAACGGATCGGTCGGATCGAGGAGGTACTGTGCCATGCCGGTGATCCACGCCCGCCCGGACACCGTCGGCAGCACCGCCGTGGTCGACCCGAGCGCGGTCTCGCCGGTCAAGCGGCCGGTGAACCGGGTGCCGATGAACGACTCGTTCACGAAGTCCTCCGCCAGCCCCAGCTCGCCCCGCGCGTGCAACTGGGCCATCCGCGCGCAAGTGCCGGTGCCGCAAGGGGAACGGTCGAACCAGCCCGGGTGGATCGCCATCGCGTTGCGGGAGTGCGCGCCGTCCTCGCCGGGCGCGGTGAACTGCACGTGCTTGCAGCCCGCGATGTCCGGTTCCGTGACGTGCACGGGCTTCCGCTGCTCGTTGATGGCGTCCATGATGGACAGTCCGGCGGTCAGGATCTCGTCCTTGCGAGCCCGGTCGAACGGGATGCCCAACCGCTCCAACGGCAGGATCGCGTAGAAGTTGCCGCCGTAGGCCATGTCGTAGGTCACTTCACCCAGTGACGGCACGGTCACCACGGCGTCGAGTTCGTGCGCGTACGCCGGCACGTTCCGGATCGTCACGTGCAGCGCCCGCCCGTCCTGCACCGCCACCTCGGCCAGCACCAGGCCCGCCGGTGTGTCCAGGCGCACGGTGGTCACCGGCTCGGCCACCTCGACCATCCCGGTCTCCACCAGCACGGTCGCCACGCCGATCGTCCCGTGCCCGCACATCGGCAGGCACCCGGACACCTCGATGTACAGCACGCCCCAGTCGGCGTCCGGCCGGGTCGGCGGCTGGAGGATCGCCCCGGACATCGCCGAGTGCCCGCGCGGCTCGTTCATCAGGAACTCGCGGACGTGGTCCATGTGCGCCATGAAGTGCAGCCGCCGCTCGGCCATGGTGGCGCCGGGGATCACGCCCGCGCCGCCGGTGATCACCCGGGTCGGCATCCCCTCGGTGTGCGAGTCGACGGCGCTGAAGTAGCGGGAAGCCCGCATCGTCACAACACCTCCAGGGCGCGGCGCAGGTCGTCGTCCAGCCGGGCCCGGTGCTCGGGCGTCAGCGGACCGCGCGGCGGGCGGCACGGACCGCCGTAGCGGCCCACGTGGTCCATGGCGTACTTGATCGCCTGCACGAACTCGGTCCGCGAGTCCCACCGGAACACCGCCACCAGCGCCTCGTACAGCTCCCGCGCCTCGTCGAGCTTTCCTTGGCGGGCCAACGAGAACAGCCGCACGGACGCGGCCGGGAAGACGTTCGGGAACCCCGCGAACCAGCCCTCCGCGCCCATCAGCACGCTCTCCAGCAGCACGTCGTCCGCGCCGGCGATGACGGCCAGGCCCGGCGCGGTCTCCCGGATCTCCAGCACGCGCCGCGCGTCGCCGGAGAACTCCTTCACCGCCACGACGTTGTCGATCTGCGCCAGCTCCGCCAGCAGCGAGGGCGTCAGGTCGACCTTGGTGTCGATCGGGTTGTTGTAGACCATGACCGGCAGGCCGACGGCCGCCACCTCGGTGAAGTGGTGCACGACTTCCGCCGGGCTCGCCCGGTACATGGTGGGCGGCAGGCACAGCACCCCGTCCGCGCCGTCCTCGGCGGCCAGTTCGGCCCAGTGCCGCGCCTGGTGCGCGCCCGGACCGTGCACGCCGACCACGACCAGCCCCCGGCCCGCCACCGCGTCGATCGCGGTCTTGGCGACGGCCCGGCGCTCGGCGTCGGTGAGCGCGGAGTACTCGCCCAGCGACCCGTTGGGGCCCACGCCCCGGCAGCCGTTGTCCACCAGCCACCGGCAGTGCTCGGCGTACCGGTCGAGGTCGGGTCGCAGCCCGGCGGGCGCGCGCGGGTCCTCGGCGTAGGGCAGGGCGGTGGCGACGACCACGCCGTCCAGCCGTTCGGTCATGTCACTCCTCCAGTGCGGGCGTCAGCGGGGTGTCGGCGAGTTCGCCCAGGCGCAGCGGCGCGGCGATCGGCCGGCGGGACACGCGTTCGGCGTCGTGCGGGACGCCCGCCAGCTCGGCGGCGTTGCGCAGGCACACCCGGCCCTGGCACAGGCCCAGCCCGACGCGGCAGGTCAGCTTGAGCGACCGCAGCCCGAGCGCCGCGTGCTCCTCGACGGCGGTGCGCAGCGCGGCCAGGTCCACCTCTTCGCACCGGCACACCAGGGTGTGCTCGTCCGGCCAGGTCCGCCAGCCGGGTTTCACGCTCGTCACCCGGTCCAGTGCGGCGGCGAAGGTTCGTCCTTCACGTGCGGTCTTCAGTGATTTTGAGGACGGTGTGCCGCCGGCCGCGCACGTGCCCGCGATCTCGCCCTCGACCCGCGCCAGGTCCGCGCCGCCGATGCCGGTGATCTCGCCGGCCGCGAAGACGTTCGGCACGCTCGTCGCCTGGCGGTCGTCCACCCGGATGACACCGTTGTGCACCAAGCATCCCGCCGCGACCGCCAGCTCCAGGCGCGGGGTGAAGCCGAAGCCGGTGCACACCGCGTCCACCTCGATCCGGCGCTCGGTGCCGGGCCGGACGCGCCAGTCCCGGTCGAGCTTGGCCACGGTCACGGCGGTCACCCGGTCCTCGCCGTGCGCCGCGACCACCGTGGACCGCGTGCGGTAGCGCGGCAGGACGGCCCGGTAGCGGGCGACCTCGGCGAGCTTGCCACGCCCGGCGACCACCCCCGCCGGTTCCCGCGCCCACGCCAGGGGACTGCCCGCCTCCAGCACCTCGACCACGGCCACGCCGAGCTTGCGCAACGCGTCCGCCACCGGCAGCAGGAACGGCCCGGTGCCCGCGACCACCACCCGCCGGCCGACGGCCACGCCGTGCGCCTTGGCCATCGCCTGCGCCGCCCCCGCCGTGACCACGCCCGGCAGGTCCCAGCCGGGGAACGGCAGCGCCCGGTCGTGCGCGCCGGTCGCCAGCACCAGGGCGTCGCAGTCCAAGACCCGCGCCGCCCGGTCCGGCGCATCGGCGGGACCCGTGCGCAGGTGCAGCCGGGTGCCTTCCACCGCCCAAACGGTGGTGTTCGCGAGGTGCTCGACCCCTTGCGGCACAACGACGTTCTCACCCCGGTGGTACTGGCCGCCCGCGCTCGGCTCGGCGTCCACCAGCACCGTCGACGCGCCCTGGCACACCGCCGCGCGGGCCGCCGCCAGCCCCGCCGGCCCCGCGCCCACCACCACGACCCTCATCGCGGCAGCTCCGCCCCGTGCTGGGTGCTGATGTCGTCGCCGTCGGCCAGGACGCGCTGGCACGCCCGCACGTCCGGCACCCCGTTGACCACCACCAGGCAGTCGAAGCACACCCCGATCCCGCAGAACAGCCCGCGCGGCCGACCACTCCCGCGCGTGTCGCGCCAGGCCGTGCGACCGGCCGCGAGCAGCGCGGCGGCGATCGTCTGCCCCGGCCGCGCGGGCACGGCGGTCCCGTCGACGGTGACCTTCACGCGACCATCACCTCCGGTCGGTCCACCCGGAACGGCTCCGGGTCCACGTGCGGCGGGCGCCCGGTGAGCAGCTCGGCGACCAGCAGCCCGGTCGCGGCGGCCAGCCCGATCCCGGCGCCTTCGTGCCCGGTCGCGTGCCACAGCCCGGGCAGCCTCGGGTCCTCGCCGATCACCGGCAGGTGGTCCGGCGGGTAGGGCCGGAACCCGCCGTAGGCGCGCATGACCGGCACCCCGGCCAGCGCCGGGAACAGGGTGATCGCCTTGCGCGCCAACGCTTTCAACACGGGCACCTCGAACCGCTCGGCGAACCCGACGCGCTGGCGGCTCGACCCGATCAACACCGTGCCGGCCCGCGTCGACTCGACCACGCCCGAAGTCTGGAGGGCGGCGTCACCGGAGGCCACCGCGCCGACGTAGTCCGCGTCGTACACCTTGTGCCGCACCACGGTCGGCAGCGGCGCGGTCACCAGCACGATCCCGCGCCGGGGCATGATGCGCAGCGGCGCCTTCGCGGTCAGCGAGCCGGACCACGGTCCGCACGCGTTCACCACGGCGTGACAGGGGATCGTGCCCTGCGGCGTGCGCACGCCCGTCACCCTCCGCTCACCGTCCACATCGGACACTTCCACGAACGGCCTGGTCTCGCCGCCGCGCCGGCGCACGGCCGCAAGGAGTGCTGTCGCCGCCAGGACCGGGTTGAGCTGGGCGTCCTCGGCGTAGTGGACGGCCGTCGCGACCTCGGGGGTGAGGTGCGGTTCGAGGGCGCGGGCTTCGGCGGGCGTGAGCGTGCAGGCGTCGACGCCGACGTCGCGCTGGGCCCGGGCGAACCGGTGCAGCGGCTCGACGGCGGCCGGGGTGGTGGCGACGACCAGGCCGCCCTTCTCCTCCCACTCCACGTCCGCGTCGAGTTCGGCCAGCAGCCGGGGCCAGCGCTCGCGGGAGGCCCGCGCCAGGGCCAGTTCGGGGCCGGGTTCCTTGTCCGACACCAGGACGTTGCCCTCGCCGGCGGCGGTGGTGCCCGCGGCGAGCGGGCCGCGGTCGAGCACGAGCACGCGCAGCCCGGCGGCCGTCAGGGCCTCCGCGCACGCCGCTCCGACGATCCCCGCGCCGACGACCACGACGTCCGGGTGTGCCAAGCTGCTCACCACCGTTCACTAAACTGAACGCTGCCGAGCGTAGGTTCGGCGACGGCGGAGCGTCAAGCCTTGGGGTACTCCAGCATCAGCACGGAGGTCACCGGCCCGCCGACGGTCTCGTAGACATGCGGGACGTCGCCGGGGTAGCAGACGTAGTCGCCGGGCCCCAGCTCGAACGGGCCGCCGGCCGGCCCGACGCGCAGCACACCGGACGTGACCACGACGTGTTCCAGCCCGGGGTGGCCGTCGGTGCGCTGGACCTCGCCGGGGCGGACGCGCTGGTCGTAGATCTCCAGGACCTTGTCGGCCAGGTCGAGGCGGCGCAGCAGGCGCAGGTCGACGGCGTTGCTGCTGAGCACCTCCAGCTCCGCCGAGCGGACCAGGACCACCTCGGGCACGGGCCGTTCGGTCAGCAGCTCGGACACCGGCACCTGCAAAGCGTTCGACAAACTGAACACTGTGTCGATGGTGGGGTTGCCGGTGCCCGCTTCGAGCTGGGACAGCGTCCCCTTGGCGATCGACGACTGGCGGGCCAGTTCGGACAGCGACCAGCCACGCGCCTCGCGCAGCGCTTTGATGTTGACCCCGAGCACTTCACCGGCACGAGCGGCACCCATGGCCGGTCATCCTGCCGCATCGGGGGTCTAGTCGGTCCGCTGCCGGGGGATCTCCAGGGCGCGTTCCACCGACGGCAGCACGGTCAGCACCGTGCCCAGGTCGGTCAGCTCGATCGGCCGCAGCACCGCCCGGTGCCCGGCGACCAGGCGCAGCGCCGTGCCCCGACCCGCGCACCGCATGTGGTGGGCGAGCATGAGCGACAGGCCGGACGAGCCGAAGAAGGTGACCCCATCGAGGTCGACCACCACCGGAGCGGGTGGTCTGACCAGGTCCTCCGCCTGCCGCAGGTGCCCCTCCAGCACGGCGGAGGTCTGCTGGTCCAGTTCACCGGAGACGTGCAGCACCACCGCCGCGCCGCGGACGTCGCGGTGCACTTCCAAGATTTCCGGAGCCGAGTCGAGCATCAGGCGTCCTCCATCGCGACCGTGATGCCGCTGCTGAGCAGGCTGCCTGTTTGAACCCGCACACCCGAGCGTACGAGCCGTCGTGCCCGTTGTCACTCCGAGCCGCGGGCCCGTCACCGGAACCAGCGTGCGGGAACCGCGTCGGCCAGGGCCTGGTAGCCGGCGGGGTTGAAGTGCAGGTGGTCGCCGGTGTCGTAGGCCGGGTTGAGCCGGCGCGGGTCCTGCGGGTCGCGGGCGGCCCGGTCGAAGTCCGCGACGCCCGCGAAGGTGCCGCTGGTCCGAATCCACTCGTTGACCCGCTGGCGGGCGCGCTCCCGGTGGCCGTCCGGGTCGTCGTAGTCGGTGTTGCCGCCGAACGGGGTGATCGTCGCCCCGTACACCCGCAGGCCCACCGATCGGGTGACGATCTGCTGGTAGGCGGCGATGAGGTCGTCGGCTACCTGCTTCTGGGCGGACTCGGTGGCGGGCGCGGTGCCCAGGTCGTTCACCCCTTCGAACACCAGCAGCGAGGTCACGCCGCTGGTGGCGAGCACGTCCCGGTCGAGGCGGGCCAGGACGTTGGGGCCGAGGCCGTCGTTGAGCATCCGGTTGCCGCCGGCGGCCTGGTTGAGCAGCGCGGTGCGGGCGGTGGCCGGGTCGGTCTGGAGGCGGGCGAGCAGGCGGTCCGGCCAGCGGTCGTTGCCGTTGGTGGTGGAGCCCCGGCCGTCGGTCAGGGAGTCGCCGACGATCGCGAACGCGGTCGCCTTGGCGTGCACCTCGACGCCGCTGAGGAAGTACCAGTGGTCGGTGCGGGTGGCGCCGGGCAGGTCGTCGGCGGTGACGTGGTTGCCCGCGAGCAGGTGGGAGGAGGTGCGGGAGCCGGGGTGGGAGGTGATGTCGTTCGACGCCTGGCCGTCGGCGAGGTAGGCGGTGACGGTCAGGTTCGACTGGGCGGCGAGCGGGAAGTCGAGCGGGTCGGACACGACCAGCGCGCCGACCGGGACGACGGTCGACGGGCGGCCGTTGAAGGTGACCGGGCGGGTGCTGCCCGGGCGGATCGCGCTGACGCCGGCCTTGCCGTCCGCGGGCAGCGCGACGGTGACGGCGGTGATGGGCAGTGCGGTGCCGCCGAACGCGTTGGAGAACCGGAGCCTGATCTTGTCGCCGCCGACCGAGACGTGGACGGTCTGGCGCAGGGTGGCGTCCTTGAGCACCAGGCCGTCCTGGGTGAACGGCGCCGGTGGCATGTTGTGCGGCTCGGTGAGCTGCGGCATGGACGTCCAGGTGTGGATCCACTCGCGGGGCTTGTCGGCCGTGGCGACGACCGGCGAGGTCGTGACCGCCGCCATGGCCAGGACGAGGGCGAGGGTCTTTCGCTTCACGGTGCGGGGCCTCCCGGTTCGACAGTTTCCCCATATGACCAGAAAGTTTCGTTGGCAGGCAAGCTTCTTCGGTCCAGTTGAGACCCGAAACAGGATCGAAACTTCTTGTGCGGAATGTGATCAACTGCGAATAGTTGGTCCATGAAGACCTTAGGAGCACTGCTCGCGGCACTGGTCGCCGCGACCGCCGTGCTGCTGGCCCCGAGCGCGTCCGCGGCGACGCTGACCGAGGTCACCGGCTTCGGCACGAACCCGTCGAACCTCCGGATGCACCTGTACGTACCGGACAGGGTGCAGGCCAAGCCGCCGGTGCTGCTGGCCGTGCACTACTGCACGGGCTCGGGTCCGGCGATGTACTCGGGCACGGAGTTCGCGCGCCTGGCCGACCAGTACGGGTTCATCGTGATCTACCCGTCGGCCACCCGCAGCGGCAACTGCTTCGACGTGTCCTCGCCCCAGGCGCTGCGGCGTGACGGCGGCAGCGACCCGGTCGGCCTGATGTCGATGGTCCGGTACGTGTTGCAGCGCCACAACGGTGATGCGGGGCGGGTGTTCGTCACCGGCATTTCGTCGGGGGCGATGACCACCAATGTCATGCTCGCCAACTACCCGGACGTCTTCCAGGCGGGCGCGGCGTTCGCCGGTGTGCCGGCCGGGTGCTTCGCGACCACGGATGGGTCGGGCTGGAACAGCGCGTGCGCCAACGGGACCGTGCTGCGGACGCCGCAGCAGTGGGGCGACATCGCGCGGTCCGCGTACCCCGGGTACGCGGGGAGTCGGCCCCGGATGCAGCTGTGGCACGGGACGAACGACGAGACGTTGAGGTACCCGAACTTCGGCGAGGAGATCGACCAGTGGACCAACGTCCACGGGGTGTCCACGGTGCCGACGTCCACGGACTACCCGCAGTCGGGGTGGACGCGGACGCGGTACGGGAGCGGGGTCGAGGCGATCTCGTTGCAGGGGGTGGGGCACAACCTGGTGGCGCCGGGGATGGCTTTGCGCGCCATCCAGTTCTTCGGCTTGGACTCGGGTGGTCCCGGTCCTACCACCACTAGTCCTCAGCCTGGTGGCCCTTGCCGGGTGACTTATGCGGTGAACGCGTGGAACACCGGGCTGACCGCGACGATCACCATCGCCAACACCGGGACGAGCGCGGTGAACGGGTGGTCGCTGGGGTTCACGCTGCCGGCGGGGCAGACCATCACCGGGGGTGGAGCGCGACGTACGCGCCGACGAGCGGGGCGGTGACGGCGAAGAACGTGTCGTACAACGGGACGATCGCGGCGGGTTCGTCCGTCCAGATCGGACTGCAGGCGACGCACAGCGGTGATGCCGGGAAGCCCGCGGCGTTCACCTTGAACGGGGCGAGCTGCACCGTGGCCTGAGGGCTCAGGCGTTGCGGTCGCGGCAACGGCCGAGGAACGGCCCCGCTCCGGCGGGCGGGTTGCGGGGCCGTCGGCGGACTCCAGGGCGGTTCGCCGGTCGGGCAGGTGCAGGCCCGGCTCCTCGGCCGGTTCCCGGGTTGTACCCGATCGAGTGACATGCAGGATTCGCGACCTTTTGGCGTCTCGCGCGTCCCGTAGAGATGAGGAACGCGGGAACCCGGCACGGACCGCGTGATCGGGCCGGCCCGGGTGGACCTGGGGAGCCGGGGTGGGCCAGCCTGGTCAGGTGGACGGCTGGCGAGCCTGCCCAGCGCGGACGCCCGCTGCCGCACACCTTTGCCACCGCTCCGCCCGTGCCACCGCCGCCGCGCCGCCGCCGCCACAGCAACGCCACCGCCGCCGTGCCGCCGCCGCCGTGCCGCCGCCGCCGTGCCGCCGCCGCCGTGCCGCCGCCGCCGTGCCGCCACCGCCGCGCCGCCGCCGCCGTGCCGCCACCGCCGCGCCGTGCCGCCGCCGCCGTGCCGCCGGCATCACTCGCCCGGCGGCCAACGCCGCCCGAGTCACCGCAGACGCCACACCCCGCAGCAGCGGCTATCGAGCGGTGGAGCGGCGGGATTGGGCGCGGTGAGCTGCCAGAACGTCCTCGCGGAGCAAGTAGGCAAACCCAGCCGCTTCCAACCGCTGACTGAACGCAGCCGGAGCAATCCCCAAGAACTCCGCCGCTGCCCCAAGGTGCCAGTCATGCGCATCCAGGGTATTGAGCAAGTGCCCCCGCCGGATCTGCGACTCAGACAACCGAAATGTCTTCAGGTAAGCCGTCTGCCCCCGCTGATCCGTGATCACCTCGCCGATGTGGTTCTCCTCCTTCGGTCGGAACCCCGGCAAAAACCGCGAAAGAGTGTACCGACCAGCCCGATAAACACGACGGACATCATAATTCGTGTGCAGCAAAGCAGTGGCCATCGTCGAAGTGTGAAAGCTCTCCCACTCCGCAGACTGACGCACCGCCGCAGCACGCAAATCAGCCAGCGAGTCCACATAGGTCTCGCTCAAGCGCGCATGAAAAGCCGGAACAGGAGCCGACAGTAGCGCGTAGTGGTGGATCAGCTCCCCATACATGTCCAGCAACAAAGTGGCGTGCAACGCCCGGTAATCGTCCGGATGGGGCACCACGAACGCGGCAGCCAACGCATCGGCCACGTACAAGAACACCCCGCACTGCCCCGGATGGATCTCGAACAACTTCAAAGCATCGGCCAAACCCTCGACCTCCGCCCCGGAATACGCCTGCTCCGACCGCGGCGACAACCCCCGCCGGATCGCCCGCTGCGACCACTCGTCCCACACCACGGTCGGACCGCCGAAGTGCAGCGCGAGGTAGCCCTCCACGGCCAGGTGAAGCGGCAGAAAACGCAACCGGTTGCGGTCCTCGCGGCGAGCCATGCGGCGGTGGAAGCGGAGGCGCACCGTCGACGCGGGAGTGGGTGGGGTCAGGTGGGTGCCGTAGGTGGCGGCGGGCGCGTCGGACCACGTCGCCACGAAACCGTGCGGAACGTAAGCCGTATAAGCCGCGTTCGCGGGCAGGGTCACCAGCGACTCACCCTCGCCGTACAAGCGGGCGTGCAGGCGCAAGTCGGTGATCGGTTGGTCGCGCACCAGCGGCACCAAGCGGACGCCGCCCCACACCTGGGCGGGCAGGGCGGTCAGGCCGGTGAGGTCCAGGGTGGCCATCAGGCGGGCTCCAGGAAACGGGTCACCCGGTCGGTGAAGTGGGCGCTGAGCTGGGCGAAACCGGTCCGCCCCTCGGTGAAGCGGGCGAACTCGACCAGCGCGGGCAGGTCCTCGGCGTTGCGGATGCCGACCGCCGGAACCTCCCGCGCCAGCCGCTTCACGTCGTAGTCCCCGGCGTCGTAGACCGGGTTCAGGTGGACGGCGCTGACCCGGTGCCCGGGGTCCAGGCGCGCACGCCACACCCGCAGCACCTCGCCGGCCAGCCCGGGCGGGGCGTTGTCCCAACCGTCGGAGATGATCAGCAGCCGCTCCGGGTCGTGGGACAGGGCGTCCACGATTCGGTGCCCCAACGGGGTCGCTCCACGGGGGTGGGACATCAGCGGGTCACTCGACCCCGAAGTCCACAGTGGAACGTACTCGCCGGCCAGCGCCTCCAGCAGGTAGTGGCCGGCCACCGCCACCGCGAGCGGACGCCGCCGCTTCACCCCCGAACCGTAGGACGAGAAGCTGTCGTCCAGGACGGCGGCCACGCGCCCCCACTGGCCCGCGTTCCGACCCGCCGTCCGCAGCGCCGCAGCCCGGAGCGCAGCGGTCAGCTCGGCACGGCGGTCGACGCGGGAAGCGAACGGCAGGGACAGGACGTAGGTCGCCAGCCGGGTCAACGGCATCGCCGCCAGGTCCACGTCGGTGTTCGCCGACTTGTGCAGGCGCAGCGACTCCA
The DNA here is from genome assembly GCA_050954585.1 of Actinosynnema sp. CA-248983. Lineage (GTDB taxonomy): Bacteria > Actinomycetota > Actinomycetes > Mycobacteriales > Pseudonocardiaceae > Actinosynnema. The sequence goes on from CP191863.1 coordinate 2,981,072, forward strand.
GCCGGGTCAGGTTGGGCTTGATCTTGGCCAGGAACACCGACCGGTCGATCCGGTGCTTGGCCGCGAAGCCCTCGGCGACCGTGTACGGCAGCTCGTAGACAGCGGCCTGTTCGTAGTGCGCCCGGCGCCAAGAGTCCAGCAGCGGGGTCCGGAACCGCGACGGCGTCGCGGTGCGGAACAGGAAGGTGCCCAGCTCGTCGCCCAAGGGCTGGTCCACCACCCGCGAAGGCGTGAGGTGGGCGTGTCGCAGGGCGCGCTTGAGGCCCAAGCGGTACTTGACCGCGTCGAAGGCCTGGTCGGGGCGCGCGGCCAGCCAGTCGCGGATGATCGCGCGGGTCCGTCGGTTGTTGACCCCGGCCCGGCGCAGGTCGTGGAACAGGTCGTAGACCCGCTGCGGCGGCATGACGGCCAGCCGGCGGGCGATCAGCCGACCCTCCACGGCGCGCTGCTCGGGAGTGGCGTCGGCGGAGGTGGCCAGGAGGCGGCGGGTGATCAGCGCCGCGTTGAGGTCGTTGATGTCCAGCGCCAGGACGGCCGCGTACAGGTCGCGGTAGTTGCCGGCCACGTACTCGTGCAGGAACTCCAGCGACGCCCGCTGCTCGGCGGCCCGGCTGTGGAACTCGCGTTGCCCGGTGGACGTGGTGGCCGCGTTGACGAACATCAGCATGTCTTCGGCGGTCAGGCGGTCCATCACGTCTCCGGGGCGCAGGGTGGGGCCGACCGGGGAGTGGGAGCGCGATCGACGAAGCATCGCTTCAAAGGCGGGTTCCGGAAGTCGCACTGGAGTCCCGCGGTCGGCCCGCACACGGTAACAGCGCCCAGGCCGCACACGGCCGGCATTTCACGGGTTCAGCTCGTGACCCGGCTCGCCGGGGTCACGTTCCGCTCCTTCATCTCCGCCTCGTACACGTGCGCCGCCCCGCCCATGAGGTCGTCGCGCACCTTGCGCTCCCACTCGCGAAACGCGGAGTAGTAGGTGTCCTCGTACTCCTCGACGAGTTGGAACGTCCACCGGCCGGGCACCACGTTGCGCCCCACCAGGTGCCGTTCGAGGCCGTCGGCCAGGGTCTCGTGCCCGGCGTCGCGCAGCAGCCGCACCGCCTTGATCAGCTTGGCGTCACCGCTGCCGGTCAACTGGTGGAACTCGAACAGGTGGCCGCGGGCGCGTTCGGTGGTCTCCAGGGCCTCGGTGAGCGCGCCGACGGCTTCCACCGTGGCGTCGTCCACCCCCGCCGGGCGTCGGTGCTCGACTCGGTCGCTCATGACCACCGGAGTATCCGGCAGGAGGGGTGACCATGCCGCCCGAACGTGTCACGCCCCCGACAGCAGGGCCAGGGCCGAGGTGCGCGCGTGGTCGCCCACGGCGTCCGCGCCGTGACCCTGGTGTGGACGCCGTGCTGTGCTGGGCGGGCGCGATGGTCGCGTTGGCGGTGCGCCCGGCCGTCAGCGGACCCGGCCCACGCCCGCGTACACGCCCCGCGCCGGGCCGTCCGGGTCGACGGCACCCGGCTCCGGACGCCACAGGTCGGCGTCCACCAGGCCCGGCTCGACCAGGTCCAGGCCCGCGAACAGGGGCGTGACCCGGTCGAACGGCCGGAAGAACATCGGGTTCGGGCTGTTGGCCATGGTCTCGGCGACCTGCGCCATGCTCTCCGCGTCGTGGTCGGCCGTCAGGTGCGAGATCGCCGCGAAGCTGCCCGCGGGCAGCTCCGACAGGTAGCGCGCGACCAGCCCGGCCGGGTCCTTGTGGTCGGGCACGAAGTGGAACACCGCCACCAGCAGCAGGCCGACCGGCTCGTCGGTGTCCAGCAGCGCGCGCACGGCCGGGTCGGCCAGCACGCTGTCCGGGTGGGTCAGGTCCGCCTCCACCACGGTCGTCCGCTCGTCGCCGTCGAGCAGCATCCTGCTGTGCGCGACCGCGACCGCCTCGAAGTCCACGTAGACGACCCGGCTCTCCGGGTTGGCGTCGCGCGCGATCTCGTGCACGTTGCCGACCGTCGGGATGCCCGAACCCAGGTCCAGGAACCGGGTGACCCCCTGTGCCGCCATGTACCGCACGGCCCGGCGCAGGAACGCCCGGTTGGACCGGGCCACGCGGCGCGCGTTGGGCAGCACCTGCTCGATGCGCGCGGCGGCGGCGCGGTCGGCGGCGAAGTTGTGGCCGCCGCCCAGCAGGGCGTCGTAGACGCGCGCGGCCGACGGCCGGGTGGTGTCGGTCTCGTCGGGCACCCAGGTGGTGTGCTCGGGCAGCCAGGCGCTGGTCTCGGTCACGTCGTCCCCCGCCGAACTCGCGTCGATCACGGCGCGACCACCCTAGCGGTCCGGCTGCGCGGGCCCGCGCAGCCGGCCATGCTGGGACGCGTGACCGTTGAGCAGACACCGCCCTGGTGGACCTCCGCCGTCGTATATCAGATATATCCGCGCAGCTTCGCCGATTCCGACGGCGACGGCATCGGCGATCTGAACGGGATCACCGCGAAGCTCGACCACCTGGCCCGGTTGGGCGTGGACGTGGTGTGGCTGTCGCCGGTGTACGCCTCGCCGCAGGCCGACAACGGCTACGACATCTCCGACTACCAGGACATCGACCCGGTGTTCGGCACCCTCGCCGACTTCGACCGGCTGCTGGCGGAGGTGCACGCCCGGGGCATGAAGCTGATCATGGACCTGGTGGTGAACCACACCTCCGACGAGCACCCGTGGTTCGTGGAGTCGCGGTCGTCCAAGGACAACCCGAAGCGGGACTGGTACTGGTGGCGCCCGCCGCGCGAGGGTTTCCGGGCCGGTGAGCCGGGGGCGGAGCCGACCAACTGGGAGTCGTTCTTCTCCGGCCCGACGTGGACGCTGGACGAGGCGACCGGCGAGTACTACCTGCACCTGTTCGACCGCAAGCAGCCCGACCTGAACTGGGAGAACCCGCAGGTCCGGCAGGCGGTGCACGAGATGATGCGGTGGTGGCTGGACCGCGGCGTCGACGGGTTCCGGATGGACGTCATCAACGTGATCGCCAAGGACCCCGAGCTGCCCGACGGCGCGATCACCGGCACGAGCGGCCTGGGCAACGGCTACCCGCACTACGGGACCCGGCCGAAGGTCCACGAGTTCCTGCGGGAGATGCACCGCGAGGTGTTCGAGGGTCGCGACGGGCAGTACCTCACGGTGGGGGAGATGCCGGGCGTGACGTGGGAGCAGGCGCGGCTGTTCACCGACCCGGCGCGGCGCGAGGTGGACATGGTGTTCCAGTTCGAGCACGTCGCGCTGGACCACGGGCCGGGCGGCAAGTTCGACCCGAAGCCGCTGGAACTGCGCGACCTCAAGGCGTCCCTGGGCCGGTGGCAGACCGCGTTGCGGGACGTCGGCTGGAACTCGCTGTACTGGAACAACCACGACCAGGCGCGGGTGGTGTCCCGGTTCGGCGACGACACGAGGTTCTGGCGGGAGTCGGCGACCGCGCTGGCCACCGTGCTGCACCTGCAACGCGGCACGCCGTACGTGTACCAGGGCGAGGAAATCGGCATGACCAACGCGTCGTTCACCGGCCTGGCCGACCTGCGCGACGTCGAATCGCTCAACCACTACCGGCACGCGGTGGCCGCCGGCACCCCGCCGGAGATCGTGCTCGACGGCATCCACCGCATGGGCCGCGACAACGCCCGCACGCCGGTCCAGTGGGACGCGTCGCCGCAGGCCGGGTTCACCACCGGCACCCCGTGGATCGCGGTGAACCCGAACCACAGCTGGCTCAACGCCCAAGCCCAGTACGACGACCCGACCTCGGTGTTCAACCACTACCGCCGCCTGATCGAGCTGCGGCACACCCTGCCCGTGGTGGCGCTGGGCGACTTCCACATGCTGCTCGCCGACCACCCGCACATCTACGCCTACCAACGGGAACTGGACGGCACCCGGCTGCTGGTGGTCGCGAACCTGTGCGGCAGCGAGCAGTCCGCGGAGCTGGACTGGCCGGACGCGGAGGTCGTGCTGTCCAACACGGGCGAACTCCGGCGCGAGAACGGGAAGGTCACGCTGGGGCCGTGGGAGGCGCGCGTCCTGGTCGAGTAGTCCACAAAGGACTGGGCCGCCCCGGCTCCCGGGCGGCCCAGATTCCGGTGTCTAGCCCAGTCGTCGTCGCCCGTACATGCCGGCCACGAGGCTGACGCCGACCGCCGCCAGCGCCACCTGGATGATGACCTCGATCCAGTCGATGCCGCGGGTGTCGCCGACCCCCATGGCGTTGGCGATGAACGTGCCGATGATCGCGGCGACGATGCCGACCAGGATGGTCAGCCAGATCGGGATGCTCTGCCGGCCTGGCAGCACCAGTCTTCCGAGCGCACCGATGATGAGGCCGACGACCAGCGCGCTGATGATCCCGGTCACGGTCATGGTCCGTCTCCTTCCCCGAACGTTGCTGTCGAGCTGTACCCGGAAGCGGCCCGGATCATGCGTCGAGGGCGCGGGTGTCACGGGGCGGAGCCACCGGGTCACTCCCGTCGGACTGCCCGGCGTGCATCCGGCGGCCCCGCTCCAGCTCGGCGTCCAGCTCCGCGCCCAGCAGCAGGGCCAGGTTCGAGATCCACAGCCACACCAGGAAGATGATCACGCCCGCGAGCGAGCCGTAGGTCTTGTTGTACGACCCGGCGTTGGCCACGTACAGCGCGAACCCGGTCGAGGCCAGCGCCCACGCGAGCACCGCCAGCACCCCGCCCGGCGTGATCCACAGCCACGACGGCTGCCGCACGTTCGGCGAGGCCCAGAACAGCAGTCCGATCGCCAGGCTGGCCAACAGGAACAGCACCGGCCACTTGGCGATGTCCCACACCGTGACGAACGTCGAACCCACGCCGAGCACGTCGCCCAGCCACTCGGCGACCCCGCCGGTGAGCGTGACACCCAGGCCGGTCAGGGCCAGCAGCACCACGACGCCGATGGTCAGGGCCAGGCGCAGCGGGATGACCTTCCAGAACGGGCGGCCCTCCTCGACGTCGTAGATCGAGTTCGCCGCGCGCATGAACGCGCCCACGTAGCCGGAAGCCGACCACAGGGCGGTGACCAGGCCGATGATCGCGAGCGGTCCGGCGATGGCACTGGACTGCTGGAGGTCGTCGATGGCGCCGATGATGAGGTCTTTGGCCTCGCCCGGTCCCAGGACGTTGAGACTGTCCTTGATGGACTGGGTGGCGTCCGGTCCGAGCAGGCCCAGCAGGGAGGTCAGCAGCAGGATGCCGGGGAACAGCGACAGCACCGCGTAGTAGGTGAGCGCGGCGGCCCAGTCGGTCAGGTTGTCGTCGTTGAACTCCTTGACGGTCCGCTTGAGCACGGCCCACCAGGACCGCTTGGGCAGGTCGGTCGGAGCGTCGGGTGCGTGCGCCATGCGAGACGGGTTACCCGGCCCGGCCGGCGCGTACACGCCAAGCAAGACGCGAAAGTTCCGCGAAACCCCTGGCTGGCGGTCGAACGGCGGACGGATAGTGGTCCGCGTTCGGCGGCCGTCGAGGAGAAGAGGTGCACGGATGCGGTGGAGAACCGTCCTGCTGACCACGGGTTTGGTGCTGGGTCTGACGACCGGCACGGCGGGCGCCGAGGGCGTGGCGATCGTGGACTCGACCCGTCACGGCGGGCGCACGGTCGCGTTGACCTTCGACGACGGGCCCAACCCGGTGGACACGCCCAGGCTGCTGCGGGTGCTGCGCAAGCACCACGTCAAGGCGACGTTCTGCCTGTGGGGTGAGCGGGTCGAGCAGCACCCGGAGGTCGTGCGGGAGATCGTCGCCGACGGGCACAAGCTGTGCAACCACAGCTGGTCCCACGACGACCTCGGGTCCGCGACGCCCGAGCAGATCAAGGCCGACCTGGAGCGCACGTCCGCCGCGATCCACCGGGCGGTGCCGGGTGCGCCGGTGAAGTACTTCCGCGCGCCTTACGGAAGTTGGGGCGCGTCGCCGGAGGTCGCGGCCTCGATGGGCATGACGTCGTTGGGCTGGCGGTTGGCGGTCGGCGACTGGGACCCGCCGCCCAGTACGGACGAGCTGGTGCAGCGGCTGCGTGATGGCATCACGGAGGGGGCGGTGGTGTTGCTGCACGACGGTCCGGCGAACCGGGCCAACACGGTGGACGCGGTGGACCGGATCGTGCCCGAACTGCGGCGCGCAGGCTACCGGTTCGACCGGCCCGCGCGGTGAGGTCCGTCGTGCGGCGGTCGTGGCTGTTGGTGGTGTTGTTGCTGCTGGTGCCGGTGGTTCCGGCGGCGGGTTCGGCGGGTGGCTCGGCGGGCGGATGGGTCGGGGCGTGGGGGACGTCGCCGACCGGGGTGCCCGCGTCGGACACGACGGCGTTCGAGGACCAGACGCTGCGCCAGGTCGTGCACCTGTCGACGGGTGGGCGGTCGGTGCGGGTGCGGCTGTCGAACGAGTTCGGCGCGCAGCCGTTGGTGATCGGTGAGGCTCGGGTGGGGCGGGGTGCCGGTGGTTCTTCGGTCGTTCCGGGGACCGATCGGCGGCTGACCTTCGGCGGGCGGGGGTCGGTGACCGTGCCGGCGGGGGTGCCGGTGGTGAGCGACCCGGTGTCGTTGACCGTGGCGGCGGACACGGACCTGGTGGTGAGCATCTACCTGCCGTCGCGGGTCGCGGCGACGACCGTGCACGCTTTCCCTTACCAGGACGGGTATGTGGCGGCGGGGAACGTGGTTTCGCAGTCGCGCATCACGCCGTCCGCGGTGTTGGGCAAGTGGCACTTCCTGACCGGCGTGAGCGTGTCCGGCGGCGGGTCGACGGTGGTCGCGTTCGGCGACTCCATCACGGATGGTGCGGAGACCACGCGCGGCGCGAACCGGCGGTGGCCGGACGTGCTGGCGCGGCGGTTGAACGGTCGGGCGGGTGTGGTGAACGCGGGGATCAGCGGCAACCGGTTGCTGCACGACCCGAACCCGCCGGCCGGTCATCCGGCGGAGGGGTTCGCGGCGTACTTCGGCCAGTCCGCGCTGCGCCGGTTCGACCGGGACGTGCTGGCCCAGCCCGGCGTCTCGCACGTGGTGGTGTTGTTGGGGTGAACGACCTGGGGCATCCGGGAACTGTCGCGCCCGAGTCGGAGGTGGTGTCGGCCGAGGACATCATCGCCGCGCACCGCATGGTGATCGCTCGTGCTCGGGCGGCCGGTCTGCGGATCATCGGCGGCACGATCACTCCTTTCAAGGGCGACACCTTCGGCTTCTACAACCCCGAGAACGAGGCGGCCCGCCAGTCGGTGAACCACTGGATCCGCACCTCCGGCGAGCATGACGGGGTCGTCGACTTCGACGCGGCCCTACGCGACCCGGCGGACCCTCAACGCCTCAAACCGTCCTACGACAGCGGCGACCACCTGCACCCGAACGACGCCGGCATGGCCGCCATGGCCAACGCCGTACCGCTGCACCTGCTCCGCTGAGGGTCCGCTTAGGGTCCGCTGAGGGTCCGGTGTGGGTCCGGTGTGGGTCCGGTGTGGGTCCGGTGTGGGGTCCTCGACGCCGAGGACCCCACACCACCCCGGTCCTGGCGAGTCCGGTATTTTTTTGGTGGACTTTTCGGGGGATCACGTGGGTGTGCGGAGCGAGGACTTCTTCCGGTTCGTGGACGGGCTGGCGGAGGTGAAGCGCGCGGAGAGCCGGGATTACAGCTCGTTCAGCGTGCGGGGGAAGAAGTTCGGGTACTACTGGCCGCGGACGCGCACGGTCGGGTTGAAGCAGACGCTGTCGGAGCAGCTGGCGCTGGTGGCCGAGCGGCCGGACGTGTTCGAGGAGCAGTTCACGGCGGGCGGCTTCGGCTGGGTGGTCGTGTACTTGGAGAAGATCGAGTTGGACGAACTCGAGGAGCTGGTCTTCGAAGCCTGGCGCCTGACCGCCCCCGAAGACCTCCTACCCCAATCCCAAGACCCCGCCCGCCCCCGCCCCTGACCTTTCCGCCCCTGACCTTTCCGCCCCCGACCTTTCCGCCCCTGACCTTTCCCCGCCCCACCACGATCCCTTTCCCCGCCCCACCACGATCGCGCCCGGCCTGCCTCACGCCGCGCCTCTCCGCCGATTGCGCCCCTCCGCAGGCCTCCCGCCGCGACGCGCTCTCCAACGCAAGCGCCAACCCGGCCCCACCCCGAGCCGCCGCGCGCCAAGCTGCGCCCCGCCGCGAGCCGCCGCGCGCCAAGCTGCGCCCCGCCGCGAGCCTCCGCCGCTGCCGCCACGCCGACCGCGCGCTTCTCTGCCGCCCACCCAAGCCCGTCATGCCGGGAGCCGTCTGCCTGGGCACCCCGTGTCGCGCCGGCCATCCACCCCTCCGGCTACCCGCCGCCACCGCCGGCCCGCCGGCTGCCCGCCGCCACCGCCGGCCCGCCGGCTGCCCGGCGCCGGCTGCCCGGTGGTGCGAGGGGGCCGTTGACCGCGCTCCTTGTTTACGGGACGCGCGAGACGCCGGTTGGTCGCAAATTTGGTCATTCACACGATCGAGTGATGGGCGTTTGTGCTGGTCAGGACGGTCATGGGACGGCTGGGAGCCAGCCTGGCGGAGACCGAGAGGCCGCCGTGGGGAGCGGTGGAGGGAGGAATTGGGGGTCGGGCGGCTGGTGACTTTGGGGCGGGCATGGAGTAGGAATGCCGTGGTGCCCAAAGTTGTGCAGAAAGGGGTTGTAGTGAGCAACTCTGAGCGTCGCCCGCGCAGAAAGCTGCGGAGGGCGGGGATAGCCGCGGCCTTGGTGGTGGCGTTGGCCCCCGGTGAGGCCGCGTCCGCCGCGCCGGGTGGGGATCTGGGAGCGGTCACCGGGTTCGAGGCTGGTGACGCTGCCTTCACGCTCGAATCCGGGACCGCGAAGGTCCGGGTCAAGTTCCTGGCTGATGACGTGGTCCGGATCTGGCTCGCACCGGATGGGACGTTCAGCGACCCGGCCAACACCGCGCCCGAGGACCCGAGCCGGCCCTCCTCGAACATCGTCATCAAGACCGACTACCCCACCCCGACCACCCGCTGGGACGACCGGGGCGACCACTACTCCCTGCGCACCGCCAAAGCCGAACTCCGCGCGCAGAAGAACCCCCTCCGCTTCTCCCTCCACCGCCCCGACGGCCACCCCGTCTGGTCCGAGGTCAAGCCCCTGACCTGGACCGACACCTCCACCACCCAAACCCTCGCCCGCCAACCCCGCGAGCAGTTCGTCGGCGGCGGCATGCAGAACGGTCGGTTCTCGCACCGCGGGCAGACCATCCGGATCTCGCGCGACTTCAACTGGACCGACGGCGGCAACCCCAACGCCTCGCCCTACTACATGAGCACCGCCGGCTACGGCGTCCTGCGCAACACCTTCGCCCCGGGCACCTACGCGTTCAACGAACCGCTCAGCACCAAGCACGACGAGAAGCGGTTCGACGCGTACTACTTCGTCGGCGACATGAAGACCTCGCTCGACCGCTACACCGAACTCACCGGCCGCCCCTTCCTCCCACCGCTCTACGGCATGGAGTACGGCGACTCCGACTGCTACAACCGCGGCCACTACCGCCCTGGCCTCGACCCCGACCCGAACAACGACTGGAAGTACCACCCGGACAAGGAAGTCACCCCGGACGCGGCCAAGATCGCCCAGAAGTTCGTCGACCACGACATGCCCCGCGGCTGGATGCTGGTCAACGACGACTACGGCTGCGGCTACAGCAACGACCGCGACGCCTACATCCCCAACCCCAACCAGGGCGGCGTGGAGAAGTACGTCGGCACCCGCGACCTCGAAGCGCTCAAGGCCACCGGCGAAGCCCTGCGTCAGCGCGGCGTGCAGATGGGCCTGTGGACCGAAGCCGCGCTCGACCGGCAGCCCGAAGAGGTCGGCCAGGCTGGTGTGCGGGTCCGCAAGCTCGACGTCGCCTGGGTCGGGCCCGGCTACCGGCACGCGCTCTCGGCCTGCGACACCGCCCACCGCGGCATCGAGGAGCACAGCGACGCCCGCGGCTACAGCTGGATGGTCGAGGGCTGGGCGGGCGCGCAGCGGTGCGCCGTGCAGTGGACCGGTGACCACAGCGGCACGTTGGACAACATCAAGTGGCAGATCCCGGCGATCCACGGCTCCGGCAACTCCGGCATCGCCTACGCCGCCGGCGACATCGACGGCATCTTCGGCGGCAGCGCCACCAGTTACGTGCGCGACCTCCAGTGGAAGGCCTTCAACCCCGCCCTGATGACGATGAGCGGCTGGTCGACGCCGAAGTTCAAGCAGCCGTGGGCCTACGGCGAGCCGTACACCGCGATCAACCGCCAGTACCTCAAGCTCCGCGAACGCCTCCTGCCCTACTTCTACAGCTACGCCGCCGAAGCGCACCGCACCGGCGCGCCGATCAACCGCTCCCTCATCCTGGAATACCCGAACGACCCCAACACCTGGGACGACACCACCAAGTACCAGTTCCTGGCGGGCAAGGAGTTCCTGGTCGCGCCCGTCTTCACCGACAGCGAGGTCAAAAGCGGCATCTACCTGCCCGAAGGCACGTGGATCGACTACTGGTCCGGCCGCCTGCACAAGGGCCCGACCACGCTCAACGGCTACCACGCCCCGCTGGACCGGCTGCCGCTGTTCGTCAAGGCCGGCGCGGTCGTGCCGATGTGGCGTGACGGCATCAACGGGCACGCCGAGCAGCGGCCGGGCGAGCGCGTCACCCTCGACATCTACCCGAAGGGCCGCTCGTCCTTCGAGTTGTACGAGGACGACCGGGTCACCCGCGCCCATCGGGACGGCGCTTCGGCCACCCAGAAGTTCGAGGTGACCGCACCGACCACCGGCCGCGGTGACGTCGTCGTGCGCATCGGTCGCAGCGAGGGCGACTACGCGGGCAAGCCCGCACAGCGCCCGTACGAGCTGACCGCGCACACCGGCACCAAGCCCGGCGCGGTCATCGTCGACGGCAAGGCCCTGCGGCCACTGTCCAAAGCGGACTACGGCAACGCCGAAACCGGTTGGTACTACGACGAGTCCGACCGTGGCGGCGTGGTGAACGTCAAGACCGCGGCGGTGTCGACGGACCGTCAGGCGACCGTCGTGCTGTCCGGCGCGAGCGCCGTGGGCGGCAGTTACGCGTCCGACTCGTTCGGCGTGGCAGAGTTGGCCGCGCCGGACCTGTGGAACGCGCCCGGCCAGGTCACCGAGGTCACCGCGAGCTTCCGCAACGACTCCAACGCCGTCATGCGGGACGTCAAGCTCGGCCTGACCCTCCCCGAGGGCTGGACCGCGCAGGGCTCGGCGGACTTCCGCTGGGTGGTGCCCGGCCAGACCGTGCAGCGCAAGATCGCCGTCACCCCGATCGGCAAGGCCGGCCGGTTCACCATCGGCGTGAAGGCCGGCTACACCGCGCGGGGCACGCAGTACGAATGCACGGCCGTGGCGAGCGCGTTGGTGCCGTTCGGGTCGGTGGGCGAGGCGGCGGACACCGTCGGCATCACCGACGCGAAGACGTTCGCGCTCGGCAAGTTCGACCCGGACGGCAACAGCTTCGCCGCCGAACTGCTGGCGGAGAAGGGTTTCACGCCCGGCGCCAAGGTCACCGCGAACGGCGCGGAGTTCACCCTCCCGGCCGGCGCGCCCGGCACGCCGAACATGGTCAAGAACACCAACCTGCCCATCCTGGTCTCGGGGAAGGGCAGCCACCTCGCGTTCCTCGCGTCCGGGGCGAGCACCAACGCCACCGGCTCGGTGACCGTGCTCTACACGGACGGGACCGAGTCGCGGCACAGCCTCCAGGTGCCCAACTGGTCGTTCCAGGACGCCGGCACGGGCGGCGCGAAGCTCGCCGCGTCGGTCAAGGGCCGTTACACGCCAACGGGTCTGGCCAACACGGATGTCGACTACCGGCTGTTCTACAACACGGTGGAGTTGACGCCCGGCAAGACCGCGCGAGCGGTGAAGCTGCCCGCCGGCACGTCGATCGGGTTCTTCGCGGCGACCGTCCACGACCGGCCGCTCCCGCCCGCGCCCAAGGGCGAGGCGTGGGTCAGCGACCTGGAGTGGATCAGCGCGGTCAACGGCTGGGGCCCGGTGGAACGCGACCGCAGCAACAACGAGAGCGCCGGCGGTGACGGCAATCCGTTGACGCTCAACGGGGTCGTCTACGCGAAGGGCCTCGGCGCGCACGCCGTGTCGGACGTGAAGGTCAACCTCGGCGGCACGTGCTCGAAGTTCACCGCCAAGGTGGGCGTGGACGACGAGATGGCCGACCGCGGCTCGGTGGTGTTCAAGGTCGTGGTGGACGGCGTGGAGAAGTACGCCTCGCCCGTCCTGACCGGCAACTCCGCCACCGTGTCGGTGGACGTGGATGTGAGTGGTGGCAAGGTGCTCGACCTGGTCCTGGGCGACGGCGGCAACGGCATCGGCAGCGACCACGGCGACTGGGCGGAGGCGAAGCTGACCTGCGGCCCGTGATACATCAGATATGACCGCACCGCGTCATGGGCCGTCATACATCAGATATGACCGTACATCCGGGATGATCGTGCATTAGATATGAGATACGAGGGCAGGGGTCCACGGACTGTGGGCCCCTGCCCTCGTTCAGGCGCGGCTCGTTCAAGCGCGGCTCGTTCAGGCGCGGCTCGTTCAGGCGCGGCTCGTTCAGGCGCGGCTCGTTCAGGCGCGGCTCGTTCAGGCGCGGCTCGTTCAGGCGCGGGGGCGCCAGCGCTTCCAGATGGCGGTGGCTTCGGCGCGGGTTTTGCCGTCCCAGACCAGGGAGACGTGCACGGTGATCTGCGGTTCGGTTGCCTCCTTGACGACCGCACGCAGTTCGACCGCGTCGTGCAGGGGTGACGGGCGGAGGTAGCGGACGTCCAGGCCGGCGGTCACGTAAGCCAGGGCTGCGTCGCCGAGAGGGGGCCAGTCCTGGCGTTCGGCCTCCAGCATCACGGCGGCGGCGCTGTGGCAGTCCAGCACGGTGCCGATGATCCCGCCGTTGAGGTACCCCAGGCCGTTGTCGTGCTCGGGCCACGGCGTGAAGGTCGCGGTCACCACGCCGTCCTCGCCGGGGTAGCTGCGCAGCCGCAGCCCTTTCTCGTTCGCCTGCCCGCAGCCGAAGCACGGCAGCGACGGGTAGAGGCGTTCCTGGATGCTGATCAGGGCGGTGCTGGTCACGCCGTCCAATGTAGGCGGACGCCGCAGCGTCACCGGTCCTGGACGTCCGGTAGCGGCACGAGCAACTCCTCCTCGGCGGTCAGCACCTCGCCGGGGAACTCCGCCCGTGCGGCGGCGACCGCGGCGGAGCGGTCGTTGCCGGGCCAGAAGTGGGTGAGCATGAGCCGGCGGGCGCCGGCGCGGGCCGCCCAGTGGCCGGCCTCGGTGGAGGCGAGCAGGTTCCGGCACGGCCGTTCGGTCTCGCCGACCCGGTCGGTGGCCTCGACGATGTACAGGTCCGCGTCCCGGCCGAGGTCGGCCAGCGCCGGGTCGGGGCCGGTGTCGCCGGTGTAGGCGAGGACGGTCCCGTCGGCTTCCAGCCGGATGCCTGCGTTGGGCACGTAGTGGGGGAGCGACATGCCGGTCAGGTCGAAGGGGCCTAGGCGGTGGCGGCCGGGCAACTCGTGGATGTCGAAGACCTCGGTCAGGTCGACCTCGGGTTCCAGGGCGTTCAGGCGGACGGGCACGCCGGGCGGGCAGTACAGGGGGACTTTGGCGGTGGCGGGACCGTAGTGGCGCAGGCGGAACAGGCCGTGCAGGTCCACGCAGTGGTCGGGGTGCTCGTGCGTGATCACGACCGCGTCGACCGCCCCGTCCGGGCAGTGCCGCAGCAGCCTGGGCAGGGTCGCGTAACCCATGTCCAGCACGACGCGGAAACCGTCCCACTCGACGAGGAACCCGCTGCACGCCCGCCCCGGTTCGGGGTACGCGCCGCACCCGCCGAGCACCCTCACCCCACGCATGCCGTCCAGCATGACCGATCACTGGATCGGAACAGCCGCTTTCGGCCGATTCACCGGACACCGCGTCGGGGTACGCCTTGCTGACGCGGTGCTCCCGGGGCTGGGCGGGTGGTTGCGGTGGACGTGGACTTCGACGACACGACGGCCCGGGAACTTCGGCGCTACGTGGAGCGGATCGGTGACGCGCTGGACCTGTCCGGCGAGTGCTGGTGCGCCGACGCCGGCCCGCCCGCCACCGCGTACCTCGCCTTGGAGGGGCGTCTTCCGTCGCACCCGGACCGCGACGTCGCTTTGGTGTGGGACGAGAGGCAGGGGTGGTCGGTGGCAGTGGAGACCGGTTGTGGCGAGGACTTGCTGGTCGTGGCGGATCTGCCGGGTGTGGTGCCCCGCCCGGAGGCGGTGGCCCGGTTCGCTTCGCGCCTGCTGCACGACGAACCGCCGCCCGACCCCGCGCCCGACTGCGAGGGACCGAGCCTGCTGGCGCGTCTGCGGGAAGCGAACCGGGTCGTGTGCTTCGCGCCGGTGTCCGTGCACAGCACGCGGCGGCGCGACGCGATCGTCACCATGGTGTCCGGGGAGGTCGACGCGGCCACCGTGGACGTCGTGCGGGCCGAACTGGTCGCGCAGTTGGGCAACCGGCCGTCGACGCTGGTGATCGACCTCGCGGACGTGGACTTCCTGGGGGCGCGGGGGATCGCGATGCTGCTCGACGTCGAGCGGCGGGCCCGGCGCGCGCACGTGCCGGTGACCGTGGTGGCCCCGACCGCCCGGGTCCTCAAGCCGCTGCGGGCGACCGGGGCGGACCGGGTCCTGACCATCTGCCCTCCCGCGTGCAGTGAAGGGGCGTGATCGGGCGGCTGGCGCTTGATTGGGCTTCGGGCGCGGCCGGGAGTCGGGTGTGATCGGGCGTCGGGGCGCGGCGGGCGGGGTAAAGGGCGCGGCGGGCGGGGTAAAGGGCGCGGCGGGCGGGGTAAAGGGCGCGGCGGGCGGGGTAAAGGGTGCGTCGGACGGGGTAAACGAGCGGCATGACGAGAGGTCGTGTCGCGGTGTTCGCGCCGTCGCCGGAGTTGACCGTGACCGTGGAGCAGCTCGACGGTCAGCCCGACATCCACATCCACGCGGGCGGGCAGGGCGTGTGGCAGTCCCGCATGATCCGGTCCCTCGGGGTGGACGTGGTGGTGTGCGCCGCGCTGGGCGGTGAGACCGGGCAGGTGCTGCGCCACCTGATCGACGTGGACCTGAAGGCACGCCACGTGGCCGCCCGCAACGGCGGTTACGTCCACGACCGCCGTGAGGGCGCGCGGGACGAGGTGGTCCGGATGCCCGCCGACGCGCTGTCCCGGCACGAGCTGGACGACCTGTACGAGATGACCCTGGTCGAGGCCCTGGCGGCGGGCGTCGCGGTGCTCAGCGGCCCCGCCGAGGAGGACTCGCCGGTGCCCGACTCGGTGTACGAGCGGCTCGCCCGCGACCTGGGCGCCAACGGCTGCACCGTGGTGGTGGACCTGTCCGGCGACCGGCTCGCCGCCGCGCTGGCCGGTGGGCCCGCGGTGGTGAAGGTCAGCCACGAGGAGTTGGTGGCCGACGGCCTGGCCGCGTCCGACGAGCTGCCCGACCTGGCGAAGGCGTGCCGGGAGGTGGCTTCGTCGGGCGCGAAGGCGGTCGTGGTGTCGCGGGCCGCGGAGGACACGTTGGCCCTGGTGGACGGCGAGTTCCTGCTGGTCTCCACGCCGGAGCTGACCCCGGTCGACACGCGTGGCGGCGGCGACTCCATGACGGCCGGCCTGGCCGCCGGGTTGGCCTGCGGCGAGTCGCTGGTGGACGCCGTGCGGCTGGGCGCGGCGGCGGGCGCGGTGAACGTGACCCGGCACGGGCTGGGTTCGGGCAGCGGGGACGTGGTGCGCGAAGTGGTCGGCCGGGTGCGGATCGAGCGGTGGGGAGACGACAGGTGAAGGTGCTGATCACCAACGACGACGGGATCGACTCGCTGGGCCTGGCGGCGCTGGCGCGGGGCGCGGTGGCGCACGGCTGGCAGGTGGTGGTGGCCGCGCCGGCCCGCGAGTCCAGCGGCACCAGCGCGGGCCTGACCGCCGCCGAGGACGAGCGGCGGGTGGAGGTGGAGCGGCGCCTCCTGCCCGGCCTGGACGGCGTGCCCGCTTACGCCGTCGCCGCCCACCCCGGTCTGATCGCGCTGGTGGCGTCGCAGGGCGCGTTCGGCGAGCCGCCGGAGGTCGTGCTGTCCGGGGTGAACCGGGGCGCGAACGTCGGGCGGGCGGTGCTGCACTCGGGCACGGTGGGCGCGGCGCTGACGGCGTCCATCAACGGGGCGCGGGCCATGGCGGTGTCGCTGGACGTGGGGCTGGAGCCGGAGGCCGACCTGCACTGGGACACGGCGGTGCGGGTGGCTTCGGGCCTGTTCGACCGGCTGGCGGCGCTCCCGCCGGGGGCGGCCCTCAACCTGAACGTGCCCAACCGGCCGCACTCGGACCCGCCCCGCCGGGCCGGGCTGGCCGAGTTCGGCATGGTGCGCAGCCGGGTCAAGGAGAGCGACGACGGGTCGATCCGGCTGGTCACCGTGGTCGTGGAGGGCGAGCTGCCACCGGGCAGCGACGCGGCACTGCTCGCCGCGGGCCGGGCCACGTGGACCCCGTTGCGGTCGGTGACCGAGGACCCGGACGTCCAGCTGTAGGCCTGGCGCAGCTGTGGGCTTGGCGCAGGAGGCGCGGGCGTTCAGCTGTAGGTCCGGCGCAGCGGCGCGTGGGTGTTCAGCCGGGGGTTCGGCGCAGGAGGCGCACGGCGGAGATGGCGTGGTGTTCTACGCCGAGCACCTCGACCGTCCAGCCGGACACCTCGACCCGGTCGCCCGGACCCTCCGGGATGCGCCCGAGCAGCACCAGCACCAGGCCGGCGATGGTCGCGTAGTCGCCTTCGGGCGCGTCGGGCAGCTCGACGCCGATGTCGGTCAGGTCGTGGACCGGGAACGTCCCGGGCACCACGAGTGAGCCGTCGTCGTCCGTGCGCACGGCCAGCACGTTGCGGTCCGTCTCGTCGTAGATCTCGCCGACGATCTCCTCCAGCAGGTCCTCCAGCGTGACGATGCCCGCGATCGCGCCGTGCTCGTCCACGACCAGGCCGAGCTGCTCGCGTTCGGCCTTGAACCGGCGCAGCGCGTCGGACACCCGCAGCGAGTCCGGGAACACCGCCGGCGGGCGCGCCACCTTCACCAGCTCGGCGTCGTCGTCCAGCAGGTCGCGCAGGTGCACGACGCCGATGACGTCGTCGAGGTGCCCGGTCGTCGCCACCGGCGCGCGGGAGTGCCCGGACGCGGCCAGCTCGGCCCGGGCGCTCGGCACGTCGGTTTCGGCGGCCAACGTCACCACGGCCCGACGCGGCACCAGCACCTCCCGCAGGCGGCGCTCGTGGATCTCCAGCGCACCGGTGATGATCATGCGCTGCTCGACGTTGAGCCCGCGCTGGGCCTCCACGAGTTCCCGCAGCTCCTCCGGGGACATCTGCGCCGAATCCGCCTCCGCCCGGCCGCCGAACAACCGCACCACCACGTTCGTCGAGGCGCTCAACGCCCACACCGCCGGCCGGGACCACGCCGACAGGAAGTGCAGGGGCCGGGCGACGAGCAGCGCCCAGCGCAGGGCGTACTGCATCGCCAGCCGTTTGGGCGCCAGCTCGCCGAACACGAGGGTGAGGAAGGTCAGCACCACCGTGACGAGCGCGATCGCCACCGCGTCCGCCGCGCCGCCGAGGAAGCCGAGCAGCGGGACGAGCGGCGTCGCCAGCGACACGGCGGCCGTCGCCGAGGCCAGGAACCCGGCGAGCGTGATGCCGATCTGGATCGTGGCGAGGAACCGGTTGGGGTCGCGGGCGAGCCGGACCAGTGTCCGCGCGGTGGTACCTCCTTCCCGTTCGAGCGTGCGCAACTGCCCTTCGCGCAGGGAGATGAGCGCCATCTCGCTGCCCGCGAACAACGCGTTGAGCAACACCAGCACCGCGACCAACGCGACCGTGAACCCGTAACCGTCCACCCGAACTCCCCGAACCGATCGCCACTGGCGGCGACGCTACTGGGCTCGGGATCTCCGTGCCGATCGCGGAACCGGCTGGCGGCGGTCGGGGTCGGTCAGGTCGGCCAGTTGTCCGTTGTGTGGTGGACGACCAGGGCGGCGTGGGACAGCGGTGTGGAGACGTCGTCCACATCGCCGTTCGTCGTGTAGTCGAGCAGCACGACTCTTCGGTCGGCGGAGAGTGTGCGCAATTCGTCGACCAGGTCGGCCAAGCGGTGTTCGAGGACCCAGCGGTAGGTGGGCAGGTAGATGTCCCTGCGCGCGGTCCGGTAGTCCAGCAGTTCGGTCCCGTGCAGGCCCGCACGATGACCCCGCACGGGACCGTACCGCCGGACCGTGCGTTTGAGCCCTTTCATGGCCGTCACCGACAACTTGCCCACGTCCACGTCCGCCCCCTCGAACACCTTCAACGCCTGCCACACCCCTTCGACCGACGCCCCGACGACGTCCGGTGTGAACGGCACCGGAACGCCGCCGTGCGGGAAGAAGGGACTGAACCTCACCCACGGCTCCACCCCACGAGACGTCACGTCCAACACCACGGCATCCCCGAACCCCTGCGTCCGCCGCCGCTTGCTCGCCACTTCGATCGTCATCACGCACCCCTTCCGGTCAGGACTTGAGGATGCCGGCGGGGTACGACAATTTCCGGGGGGTTGGCGGGGAAGCACAGGGGAACCCGTCGAACATGGACGAACTGCCCCCGCCCGCCCCACCGCGCAGCGCGTTGACGTTGCGCCTGTGGCTGGCGGGCTTCGGTGTCCTGCTCAACGCGGGTGTCGCGGTGCTGCTCTGGAGAGCCGACTACCCGGGGTTGGCCGTGTTCCTGATCGTCATCGCGGTCGGGTTGGTGGTGGACTTCGCCTGGGTCGTGCACCGCAAGCGTCGAGGAGACCCGGGCTGACCGGCGATCAGTGGGTGTGGCTGAGGATGGCGGCGCGCATGGTCTCCAGGCCGATGACATTAAACGGCCTGCCCAGGCTGCGCATCAGGGAGTTCTCCGTGGGCCGGTAGACGCCGCGCCGATGGTAATAAGCGCCTTCGTAGGTTCCCACGACGCCACCATCGGGTGAAACCTTCCCCAGATGCGCGTACCACTTCACCCGGTACTGGGTCATCTGGGCGCTCGTGTACTTGGAGACGTTGCGCTCCCTCGGCTCACTTCCGGTGTACAGGTCGTTCGGGTAGTCGTACTCATCCGCCAAGCCACCCACCGAGTGACCCAGTTCGTGCGCGACGATCCACGTGGCCTGGGCGTTGCCGCCGGACGAAGTCGCCACGCCGCCGCCGGCGCCGCCGTACTTGGTCGTGTTGGCCAGGGCCAGGATCTGGTCCGCCTCGGGCGCGGACGCAGCGTACTGGCGGGCCTTGGTTTCGTTCACGCAGAGCAGGCGTTCGATGTTGCCGCACCAGAAGTACATGTCCAGCGCGGTGTTGCGGCGGACGCCCCTGGTCGGGTCGTTGTCCACTCCGGACTCTTGGGAGACGACGTTGACCTGCCACACGTTGAAGGACTGCTTGAGCGACTTGTACGGCTCGATGGCGCTCAACTCCGCCCACCGGGCCACGACGTGCTGGTGGAACGTCGCCAACTGGCCGGCGGTGTAGCCGTCGCCCACGAAGACCAGGTCGAAGCGGGACGAGGACGGTCCGGTCTGTTGGATCGGGACCACCTCGGCGGCGGTGGCCAGCACGGCGGGACTCGTCGGGGGTTGGGGGACGCGGGCTCGCGTGATGGTGCCGTCGGGGGCGAAGACCTCCTTGACCACGGTGGGTGCGGCGGCGGCGGTGAGTGGTTGCGCCAGTAGGGCGGCAACAGCTACTAGTACGGACAGAATGCGCATGAGGGCGCTCCATTCCGTGCAGGGAGCCACGAACACACGTGTGGCCGGAACGCAGCCCACTATGGGACCGCTGCGCCCATCGGCGGAAATAGCGTTCCCGATCGACACGCGTTATGCCGATTGATGCGCCCGGCACCCCTGCCTACGCTCGACGGATGGAGCTGGAGCTGCGCCACCTGCGGACGGTGTGCGCCATCGCGGAGACCGGCAGCCTCACCAAAGCCGCCGCGCTGCTGCGGATGTCCCAGCCCGCCCTGTCCGCGCGCCTCAAGCGGCTGGAGGAGGAGATCGGCGCGCCGCTGTTCGCGCGGTTGCCGCAGGGGATGTCGCCGACGCTGGTAGGGGACTTCGTGCTGCTGCGGGCCCGCGCGATCCTGCACGGCGTCGCGGAGCTGCGGCGGGATGCGGCGCGGCTGACCCAGCAGGCCACGACGGTGGTGGCGCTGGGCGGGGTCGTGGGCTCGGTGTCGATCGGGCTGGCCGAGCGGTTGGGCGAGCAGCTGCCCGACTACGAGGTCCGGCTGACCATGGACTACTCGCCCGCCCTGCTCTGGGACCTGGTCGCGGCCGGTCGGCTGGACGTCGCGACGACCGTGGACTACCCGGGCTACGAGCTGCACTCGACGGCGGCGATGGCGTGCGAGCCGATCGCGCGGGAACCGGTGTTCGTGGCGGTCGCCGCCGCGGATCCGTTGGCCTGCAAGGAAGAAGTGTCGCTGGAGGACCTGGCCGACCGGACCTGGGTGATGACGCCCTCGGACGGCGCGGGCTGGCCGGACTGCTTCCACGCGGTGTGCGAGCAACACGGGTTCCGGCCTCGGGTGCGGTACTCGATCTCCAGCACCGACTCGATCCGGACGCTGGTGGCGGCCGGGCGGGCGGTGGCGCCGTGCCAGCCGGTGTACCCGTCGGGGGAGGACGTCGTGGTGCGTCCGATCGCGGGCAGCCCGGTGTGGATGCGGCACGTGGTGGTGTGCCGGCGGGACGGGGTGCTGGCGGCCCGGCTCACTGCGATCGTGGAGCTGGCGCGGGAGGTGTATTGGGCGCACGTGCGGGCTCGCACGGCCCACTTCGACCTGCTGCGGTCGGTCCAGGCGGGCTGAGAGGTGGTCATGCGGGCGTGGCGGGTGTTGCGGCCCGGGCCGTTGTTGATGCGGTCGGAGGAGCCGGTGCCGGTGCCTGGACCGGACGAGGTGCTGGTCCGGGTGACGGCGTGTGGGGTGTGCCGGACGGACCTGCACGTGGCGGAGGGTGACCTGCCGGTGCACCGGCCGGGCGTGGTGCCGGGGCACGAGGTGGTCGGCGAGGTGGTCGAGGGGGCGTTGCCGGCGGGGACCCGGGTGGGTGTGGCGTGGCTGCGCGGGACCTGCGGGACGTGCAAGTACTGCGTGCGCGGGTCGGAGAACCTGTGTCCCTCGTCGGTGTATACGGGGTGGGACGCGGACGGCGGGTACGCCGAGTACGCGACCGTGCCGGCGGCCTTCGCCCACGTGTTGCCGGACGGGTACCGGGACGTCGAGCTGGCGCCGTTGTTGTGTGCCGGGATCATCGGATATCGCGCCTTGAAACGGGCTTCGCTGCCGCCGGGTGGCCGGTTGGGGATCTACGGGTTCGGGGCGAGCGCGCACCTCGCGGCGCAGGTGGCGCTGGCCGAGGGCGCGGTGGTGCACGTGGTGACCCGCAGTGCGGCGGCGCGTGGGCTGGCGCTGGCGTTGGGGGCGGCTTCGGCGGGTGGTGCCTTCGACGCGCCGCCGGAGCCGTTGGACGCGGCGGTGCTGTTCGCGCCGGTGGGGGAGTTGGTGCTGCCCGCGCTGGAAGCGCTGGACCGGGGTGGGACGTTGGCGATCGCCGGGATTCACCTGAGTGATGTGCCGGTGCTGGACTACCAGCGGCACTTGTTCTACGAGAAGCAGGTGCGGAGTGTCACGGCGAACACGCGCGACGACGCACGGGAGTTCCTGGCGTTCGCGCGCGAGCACCACCTGTCGGTGACGACGTCCGAGTACCCCTTGGACCGCGCCGACCAGGCGTTGGCGGACCTGGCGGCGGACCGGGTGAACGGCGCGGCGGTGCTGGTGCCCTAGCGGGTGGTGCGGGCGGCCAGGACCGCCGGCATGTTGGCCTCCAGGTGGTCGATCAGGGCCAGCAGGTGGTCGGCGGTGGACTCGCCCAGCGGGGTCAGGGAGTAGTTCACGCTCGGGGGCATCGCGGCGAGCACTTCCCGGTGCACGAAACCGTCGCGCTCCAGCGCCTGGAGGGTCTGGGCGAGCATCTTCTCGCTCACCCCGTCGACGCGGCGGCGCAGCGCGTTGAACCGGGCGGGGCCCTTGCGCAGGCCGGCCAGGACCAGGACGCCCCAGCGCCCGGTGAGGTGGTCCAGGACCTCGCGGGACGGGCAGTCCTTGGCGAAGACGTCGAAGTTCACCGCCGGCTCCCCGTGTACTGTGGAATGGTTAGTGCTTTCCGTCGGTAAGTGTACTCGTGAGGAACCCCGTGCGCGTCGAGATCTGGAGCGACCTCGTCTGTCCCTGGTGCTACATCGGCACCGCCCGGTTCGAGCGGGCCCTGGCGGGCTTCCCGCACCGGGACGAGGTGGAGGTGGTCCACCGGTCCTTCGAGCTGGACCCGGGGCGGGTCGACACCGAGTCGGTGCCGTCGATGCTGACGGCGAAGTACGGGCCGCGCGCGGCCGGCATGGACGACCAGGTCGCCGAGCTGGCGCGCGGGGAGGGCCTGGCGTACCGGACGGACCGCGAGGTCGGGAGCACGCTGGACGCCCACCGGCTGCTGCACTTGGCGCGTGAGCATGGTGTGCAGCACGAGGTGTTGCAGCGGATGTTCGAGGCGCACTTCGGGGCGGCCCGGTCGTTGTTCACCCGGGACGACCTGGTCGAGGTCGCGGTCGAGGCCGGGTTGGACGGCGAGGATGTCCGGCGGGTGTTGGACGACCAGGACGCGTATCTGGACGCGGTGCGCGCCGACGAGCGTGAGGCGTCCCGGTTGGGGGCGAACGGGGTGCCGTTCTTCGTGCTGGACGGTCGTTATGGCGTGTCCGGTGCGCAGCCGGTGGAGCTGTTCGCGAACGCGCTGGAGACGGCGTGGGCGGACCGGCCGGTCGTGGTGGCGGACGACGTGGACGCCTGCCGGGTTGACGGCTGTTAGCCGACCGACCACGCCGGGTCCAGGTCGACCACGGCGGCGGTGACGCTGTCGAGGTCGTCGCGCGCTCCTGACCGGTGGAACAGGTCGGGGAAGACGTCGGTGGTGTAGCGGCGGTGGTGGTCGGCGGACTCCCACCGGGTCAGGACCAGGAACCCGCTGTCGCCGTGGGCGAACACGCCGCCGAGCATGCCGGGCGCGGCGGCCATGCCGGGGTTCCACACCGCTGCCTGGGCCTGCTCGAAGTGCGCCCGCCGACCGTCCCGCACCCGGCAGTGCGCGAGCCGCGCCACCGAGCCGTGGGTGGGGAAGCCCGCGCCGATGTCGAGCACGCGCTCGAACAGCCGGACGTCGATTGCCGCGTACGACCCGGCCTGGTCCGCCGCCATCCGGTCGTGAGGGCCCGCCAGGAACGCGCGATGGTCCGCCTTGCTCCGCCACAACCCGAACACATGGGCCACGGCGTTGCCCATGGGGGTGACGGATTCCCGGTGCTCCGTGGGAGCCCGGTGCTCCGTGGGGGCGGCGAGTTCCCCGTTCTCCGTGGGAGCGCCGGATTGTCGGTGCTTCGTGGGAGAATGGAATCGGGGGCCGGAGGCCAAGCCGCCGCATTGGCCCAGGAACCCCGGCAGGCCCGCGAGCGCCGACCACCCCCGTTGACCTCGGTCGAACGCGTCCCGGTCGGTCACCTCGCACCGCACCCACTTGATCAACACGTCAATCCCCGATCCGGTACCCCACACCCGGCGTCGTAATGATCACCGGCGGCCCGCCCAGCTTGCGCCGCAACCGGCCCACGGTGACCGTGACCGTGTTGGTGAACGGGTCGGCGTGCTCGTCCCACACCTGCTCCAGCAGCCGCTCCGCGCTCAGGTGCCCCGGCCACGCCCGCAGCAGCGCCTCCAGCACCGCGAACTCCTTCACCGACAACGCCAGCGCCACCCCGTCCCGGGTCGCGGTCCGGCGCACGGGGTCCAGTTCGACCCCGCCGACGCGCAGGGTCCGCGCGCGGGCGGTCGGGCGGCGGCGGGACAGGGACCGGACGCGCAGGACCAGTTCCGGGAAGTGGAACGGCTTGGCCAGGTAGTCGTCCGCGCCCAGGGTCAGGCCGCGCACCCGGTCCTCCGGCGCGCCCGACGCGGTCAGCATGAGGACCATCGGCCGGTCGTCCGACGCGGTGATCACCTGGCACAGCGCGTCGCCGTGCAGGCCCGGCAGGTCCCGGTCCAGCACCACCACCTCGTACTCGGTGACGTCCAGCTTCTCGGCGGCGGTCAGGCCGTCGTGCGCCACGTCCACCGCCATCCCTTGGTCCCGCAACCCCTCCGCCACGACCTCCGCGAGCGCCCGCGCGTCCTCGACCACCAGCACCCTCACTCGGCACCCCCGAAGCGCACGGTGACCCGCAGGCCGCCGTCCGGCCGCGCGAGCAGTTCGACGGCACCACCGTGGGCTCCCGCGATGGCGGCCACGATCGACAGGCCCAGGCCCGACCCGGTGTCCGACCCGGTCCGGTCCGCGAGCCGCTGGAACGGCCGGCCGAGCCGGTCCACGTCCGCCTGCGCCAGCACCGCGCCGCCGGTTTCCACGACCAGCGCCGGCCCGGTGGCGACCCGCAGCCAGCCGCCGTCGACGTTGTGGCGCACCGCGTTGTCCACGAGGTTGTCGACCAGCTGGGCGAGCAGGGTCAGGCTCCCGGGTATTTCCTGCGGCTGAAAATCTTTGTGCACTGAAAGGTCGCGGCGGGTGATGATCTCGGCGCGGGCGTCCAGGGCGGCGGTGGCCAGGTCGGGGAGGGAGACCGGCGTGGTGTCGGTGGGGACGCCGGCGCGGGCCAGGGTCAGGAGGCCGGTCAGCAGGTGGTCCACGCGGTCGAGTTCGGTGCGGAGCCGGTCGGCCAAGGCCAGGGTCTGGGCGTGGGCGTCGGGTTTGGCCGCTGCCACGTCGAGGGACGCGCGCATGGTCGCGAGGGGTGTGCGGAGTTCGTGGGAGGCGTTGGCGACGAATCCGCTTTGGGCGGTGAAGGAGGTTTCCAGGCGTTCGAGGAGGCCGTCGATGGTGTCGGCCAGGTGCTTGACCTCGTCGGACGGGCCCGCCACCGCAAGGCGTTCGTGGAGGTTCTCGGCGGTGATCCGGCGGGTAGCGGCGGTGACGGTCCGTAGCGGCCGCAGCACCGTGGTTGCGACTGCCTTGCCGACCAGGAGGGAGATCGCGGCCATCATGGCGAGCGCGATCAGTGTGCCGACCAGCAGTTGGCGTGAGCGGGCCTGCTCCCAGCCCGGGTCCACCGGGGGCGTGCCGAGTGGGGCCGTGCTCGTGACGTCGTTGCCGAGCAGGTTGATCAGGACCGCCAGCGCAGCGCCGGAGATCAGGAACACCACCGCGTAGAGCACGGTGAACCGCTGTCCCACTGTCGTCCGGCCGCGCAACATGCCCGCCAGCATGCCCCGCCGGACCTAACAACGGTGTGACAGCGGCGGTTCGGCCCGTGTCACCGCCGTCCCCGTAGAACCGGACCCGTGCGAACCCAAATCGTCGCGGCCGTCGTCGCCGTGCTGCTCATCGCCCTGCCCGGACTGCTCGCCCCGCTGCTCGACCGGTCGTCGTGCAGCCAGGGGACCGTCGAGGTCGAGTGCCCCACCGATCCGGTCGGGCCGGACGGAACGCCGGTGAACGACGAGTTCTTCTTCATGCACCGGCCGTTGGGCGTCAACGGCTCCATCACCGCGCGGGTGGCGTCGATGGAGGGCACGATCACGTACCCGCCGCCGGACCACGACAAGATCGTGCCCGGGTTGGTGCCGTGGGCGAAGGCGGGGGTGATCGTCAAGGACGGCCTCACGCAGGGCTCGTCGTACGCGGCGCTCATGCTGACCGGTGCGCACGGGGTGCGGATGCAGCACGACTACGTCCACGACACGGCCGGTTCGGCGTCGGCGCGGTGGCTGCGGTTGCGGCGTGACGGGGACGTGGTGACGGGGGAGAACTCGGTCGACGGGGTGTCGTGGATGCGGGTGGGCGAGGTGAAGGTGTCGTTGCCGGACAACGCTCTGGTCGGGTTGTTCGTCACCTCGCCGGGGGACGTGACGGTGCTGGGTGCGTCGACGCAGTCGCGGTTCACGCAGGCGACCGGGGTGTTCGACAACGTGGTCGTGGACGGGCCGGACGCGGCGTGGACCAGTTCGGCGGTGGGCGTCATGGGGGAAACGGACTGGGAGAAGCGGGACCGCGCGGCCGGTGGGGTCGAGTCCGGTGGGACGTTCACCGTCACTGGATCGGGTGATATCGGGCCGGTGGGTGGGCGTTCGTTGCAGGTGCTCGGGTTGTTGTTGGCGGTCGTGGTGCTGGTGGTGTGGTCGGCGCGGTGGCCTTTTGTGGTGGGAGTGTTGGGGGCTTTGGCCCTCGTGGAGGGTGTGCCGTGGGTGACGGCGGGGCGGGTGGTGCTCGGGATCGGGGTGTTTCTGGCGCTGGTGGCGGCGTACGCGTACGGGCTGCGGGGGTTGATGCGGCGGTGGGTGGCGGCTGTGGTGGCGTTGGGGACGGTGGTGGTGCCTTACGTGGTGGCGCTGGTGTGGCCGGCGGCGTCGTGGTTGTTGTTGGTGACTCCGGCGGCCGGGTTCTCCGTGGTGCAGACGCGGGTGGCGCATCCGCAGGTGGTCGCGCACTACGTGGTGGCGGGCGGGTACTTCCCGTTGCCGTGGTGGGCGGGGTTGGCGGTGCTGGGCGGGTACGCGGCGGTCTTGATCGGGTTGAGGCGCGTGCGGGCGGGTACACGCACTGCATGAGCACTGACAGGGGCGACGAACTGGCGTCCTACGCGGCGCCGCAGGACACCGGGGCGCCGGACTCGGTGGAGACCGATCCGGCGGCGCTGAACAGCGCGGAGGACCTGGACGAGGACCGGCTGCGCGCCGACCCGCTGGAGGCCGGAATGGACCCGCCGGAGCGGTGGTCGGGGGCGGACAAGTACGGGACCACGCCCTATGAGGAGGCGCACGCGCGACCGTTGGACGCCCGGTTGGCGGAGGAGGAGCCGGAGACGGCCTCGGATCCGGTGGACGCCGGGGAGGCGGCCGAGGCGGTGGGGCGCGGGCAGTCGGCAGACGAGGCGGGCGGGTCGGCGGGCAGCGCGGCCCGGGAACCGGATCGGGCGGACTGACCGGCGCGCGCCTGGTCTTGGTGACGCCCGCCGTGGGCCTGGTGTGGGCGGGTTGCCGCGCGGGCTGGTTGCCGCGGGGGCGCCGGGGGCGGGTTGGTGCGGGGGCTGGTTGCCGCGGGAGTGCCGGGGGCGGGTTGGTGCGGGGGCTGGTTGCCGCGGGAGTGCCGGGGGCGGGTTGGTGCGGGGGCTGGTTGCCGCGGGAGTGCCGGGGGCGGGGTTGGTGCGGGGGCTGTTTCGGCGGCTTTGCAGCGGCTGTTTTCGGGGTTTGGCGCGGCCTCCGGCCCTCGCTTCCATTGTCCCATGCGCTACCGACAAATCCAGGCTGCGGCGGTCGGGAGGAGGCTGTGGCGGTCGGGAGGAGGTTGGGCGGCTTCCGCGGTCGGGAGCGGTTTCGGCGGTGGTGGTCAGACTGCGTGGGGGTAGCTCTCCGACAGGTCGCCGCGGTTCCAGCGCGGGGTGCGTTCCAAGGGTTCCAGGGCCGTCGTGCGGTCTACGTGGATGACGGCGTCGAACTGGTCGGCGGGCCGGGCGCGGAAGTAGTGGCTGTGGCGTTCGGTGTGTGGGCGGTAGATGACGCCGATGGCGCGTTCCAAACGGGACGTTCGCAGCACCCGTGCGCCGCGCGGTGCAGTGGGAAACACCAGGGCGAAGTCGCCGCCCACCTCGTGCAGCTGCTCCTCCACGCTGCCGGGCAGGGCCGGGCGGACGCGTTTGCGGTCTGCTGGGCCGCCCCAGTCGTCGGCGGCCGTCACGGTGCCGGTGTACGTGGTGAAGCCGATCAGGCGGCAGTCGTCGGGGAAGCGCTCTCGCACCAGCTGACCCACGTTCAGCTCACCGCGCGCCGCAAACTCCGTCGCCCGAGCGTCACCCAGGTGGGAGTTGTGCGCCCACACCACGACCTTGCCGTCCACGTGGTCCCGCAACGCCTCCAGGGTCTCGGCCATGTGCCGGTCCCGCAGGTTCCACGACGACACTCGCCCGCCGAACATGGTCCGGTAGTACTCCTCGGCCGACCGCACCAACTGGGCGTTGCGCTCGGCGTGGAAGCGCTCGTCGTCGGGTAGCGCGTCGGGAGCCGCAGACGTGCACAGCTCCACCAACTGCGCCACCACTCGCTGCTCGCAGTCGTCGCCCGCGCCGAACGCGGCTGCCCGCGCGTAGGACCGGCCGTCCTCGCCGTGTTCCAGGCACGAGCACCGCTCCCGCGCCCGCGCGGCGGCCTGCGGGTCGACACCTTCCAGGTAGGCCACGACCTCCGCCGCCGACCGGTGCAGGCTGTACAGGTCCAGGCCGTAGAACCCGACCTGCTCGGCGGCCCGGTCGTTGTGGCCGCGCAGCCACGTCACGAACTCCACGACGTCGGTGTTGCGCCACATCCACGCCGGGAACCGCTCGAACCCGCGCAACGCCTGCTCGGCGTCCCGGTCGTCGCCGTGCCCCCGGACGTAGCGGTTCACGCGGTAGGCGTCCGGCCAGTCGGCCTCGACGGCCACCGCGCGGAAACCCTTCTCCTCCACCAGCCGCCGGGTCATGGCGGCTCGGGCGGCGTAGAACTCGTGCGTCCCGTGCGACGCCTCGCCGATCAGCACCAGGCTCGCGTCCCCGACCAGGTCGAACAGGACCTCGTCGGACAGCACCCCGCCCGGCGCGGGCACCGCGTCACCGCGCAGGACGGCGGTCGTGGTGTCGGCGACCGGTGTCCCCTCGGCGCCGCGCAGCAGGGACCGGACCTCGTCGTCCGTGGTCTGGCCGAAGTTCACGTACGACCCGCCGACGGCCATGAAGTCGTGGGGCGTGGTCGCGCACACCATCTCGTCGACCTCGCGCGCCAACTCCCGGCACGTCGACGGCGGCGCGGTCGGCACGGCCACCACCAGCCGCGCGGGCCGCAGTTGCCGCAGCGCCCGGACCGCGGCACGCGTGCTGGCGCCCGTGGCTAGGCCGTCGTCCACCAGCACCACGGTCTTGTCGGCCACGTCGGTCATGTGCGCGGCGCCCCGGTACGCCCGCTCACGCCGCAGCAGTTCCTTCTGCTCCTGCTCGGCGACCCGGCGGACGGTGTCCTGGTCCACGCGGGCCTGGCGGACCACGTCGTCGTTGAGCACGACCACGCCCCCCGAGGCCAGCGCGCCCATCGCCAGCTCGGGCTGGCGCGGCAGACCCAGCTTGCGCACCACGAACACATCCAGCGGCGCGTGCAGCGCCTGGGCCACCTCGTAGGCGACCGGCACGCCGCCACGCGGCAGCGCCAGCACGACCACGTCGTCCCGGTCGCGGTAGTGCGCGAGCAGCCCGGCGAGCACGCGGCCCGCGTCGCGGCGGTCCCGGAAGAGCCGTTCGCGTTGCTTCCGCACGGCACCCACTCCCCGACTCGGCGGAACCGATGGGTTACCCGCGCGTCCGGGCGACTACACGTTTCCCGGACGGCCGGGCCGTGAACTCCCTCGGCATGGAGGACCCGGTCGCGGTGCGGGTGGGGAAGCTGGCGGGCGACCTCGGCGTGCCGCCGGACCCGGTGGGCGTCGTGGTCTTCGCGCACGGCTCGGGCAGCTCCCGGCACAGCGGTCGCAACCGGGCGGTCGCCGCGTACCTGCGCGGCCAAGGCCTGGCCACGCTGCTGATGGACCTGCTCACCCCCGAAGAGGAGCGGGTGGACGTGCGCACCGGGCACCTGCGGTTCAACATCGGCCTGCTCTCCGGGCGGGTGGCCGACGCGATCCGGTGGTGCGGGGACCGCGCCGAGACCGAAGGCCTGCCGGTCGGCCTGTTCGGCGCGAGCACCGGGGCCGCCGCCGCGCTGGTGGCCGCCGCGGGCGTGCCGGTCGGGGCGGTGGTGTCCCGGGGCGGGCGGCCGGACCTCGCGCACGGCGCGCTGCGGCGGGTGAAGGCCCCGACGCTGCTCGTCGTGGGCGGGCGCGACCACCAGGTGCTCGACCTCAACCGGGCGGCGGCCGGGCAGCTGACCTGCGAGTGGGCGCTGGAGGTCGTGGACGGCGCGACCCACCTGTTCGAGGAACCCGGCGCGCTGGACCGGGTGGCCCGGCTGGCGGCGGACTGGTTCGGCAAGCACCTCAAGTCTCACGGAACGCGAACACACGTTGCCGAGTAGCCCGTTCGGGCGCACCATTGCTGGCGTCTGGAGGAGGTGCTCAATGCTCACCGATACGCGAACCACCACCGTGCTCCCCGTCTCCGACGTGGAGCGGGCCAGCCGCTTCTACACCGACCAACTCGGTCTCACCCAGTCCGGGACCGGCCCGGACGGCAGCCGGACCTTCGACCTCGGGTTCGGCAACGCGCTGAGCCTGCTGCCCGCCGAGGAGGGCTCGCAGACCAAGCACACCGTGCTCAGCTTCGAGATCTCCGACATCTCCAGCGAGATCCGGCAGTTGGAGGCGCGTGGCGTGCGGTTCGAGGACTACGACACGCCCGACCTCAAGACCGTCGACCACATCGCGGAGATGGGCGGCGAGAAGGCCGCCTGGTTCTGCGATTCCGAGGGCAACTACCTGTGCCTGCACGAGGCGCCCCGCAGGTGACATGATCTCCGCCGTGGACTTGCGCACGGCGACCAGCGCGGACGTGCCGGCGATCGGCGCGCTCATGCGGCGGTCCGTGCTGGAGGTCTTCCCGCGGTTCCACGACGAACGCGCCACGGCGTCCGCCGCGCGCCACCTGACCGTGCCCGACACGGCGTTGATCGACGACGGCACCTACTACCTGTACGAGGCCGACGGCGAGGTGGTGGCGTGCGGCGGCTGGAGCAAGCGCGACAAGCTCTACACCGGCTCCGGCCCCGGCGCGTCCGACGACCGCCCCTTGGACCCCGCCACCGAGCCCGCCCGGGTCCGCGCGATGTTCGTGCGCGGCGACTGGACCCGGCGCGGGCTGGGCCGGGCGATCCTGACCCGGTGCGCCGAGGCGGCGCGGGCGGCGGGCTTCGGGTCGCTGGTGCTGATGGCGACCCTGCCGGGGGAGCCGCTGTACGCGTCGTTCGGGTTCCGGGAGGTGCGGCGGACGCTCGTGCCGCTGCCCGACGGCGTGGAGCTGGAGGGCGTGGAGATGACCTACCCGCTCACCTGATCGGGCAACGGTTCGTCGGCGGTGTAGGGCGGGGACGGGTCGTACTGGATGGTGCGGCGGACTTCGCGCGCGTGGTCGCGGCCGTGCAGCCGGCCCACCAGCCACAGGGCGCTGTCGATGCCGGCGGAGACGCCCTGGCTGGTCAGGACCGTGCCGTCGACCACGTACCGGGCGTCCCGGACCACCGTGACCCCGCCCACGTCTTCCAGTTCCTGCTCGTGCTGCCAGTGCGTGGCGACCCGCCGACCTTCGAGCACGCCCGACGCGTGCAGCAGGAACGCGCCCGTGCACACCCCGACCACCCAACCGGCCCCGGTCCGCGCGATCCAGTCGGTCACCACGGGGTTCCGGGTCTGCACCAGCCGCGCCCCGCGCCCGCCGGGCACGACGAGCACGTCCAGCGGCGGGTGGTCGTCCAGGGTCCGGTCGGGCAGCACGCGCAGGCCCTTGGCGCAGCGCACCGGGTCCGGGCGTTCGGCGATCAGCACGGCCGTGTCGCCGGCGGCGCGGACCAGGGCCGAAGCGGTGAACACCTCCCACGGGCCGACGAAGTCCAGTTCCTCGACCTCGTCGAAGACCAGCAGTCCGTAGGTGGTCATCACGCCTCCGATCCGGGGCGGACGATCATCAGCACGACGACGACCGTCCACAGGATGTTGTACACACCGACCAGCCCGGACAACGCCTTGAGCTTGCGCACGTCGCCGGGTTCGGCGAGTGCCTTTCGTTGGCGCGGGTGGATCTGCAGGGCCAGCAGGAAGCCGGCCGCGGCGGTCAGGGCCATCGCGAGGATCACCCAGATCTCGCCCATGCGCCCCTGCACGGACGCCAGGACGATGCCCGCCACCGGCACGACGACGCCCGCGACGGCGTAGCCGCCGGTCACCCGGTGCAGCAGGGCGGCGACGGCGGGGTTGCGCTCGTCCTTCTCGGGCGCGGGGGAGACCGGGACGTAGCGGGGGAACAGGCTCGCCGCGACCGCCGAGCCGCCGACGAAGACGATGCCGGCGACCACGTGGATCGACAGCAGGACGTGGTGCACTGCGACCTCCAACCTTCAAGTTGCCTGAAGCCTAGCGCATGCTTCAGGCAACTTGAAGGTTGGCTCGGTGGCGGTTCAGAACGAGAAGGTCGCGCGCACCACCTCGCCGACCTTGCGCTGGGCCGGGTCGGCGTCCGGGCCGAAGAGGCGTTCGTCCACTTCGGACACCTTCTGCCGGGCGGCGTCGAGCAGGCGGGTGCCGTCGGGGGTCAGTTCGATGGTGGAGGCGGAGCCGGCGCGGGCGTTGAGGTCTTGGACCAGTCCGGCGGCGACCAGCGCCTTCACCGCGCCGTGCACGGACTGCACGGAGATGCCCGACATCCGCGCCAGGTCGCTGAAGGACGCGCCGGGCACGCCCGAGATGTGCCCGAGGAGGCCGAGCCTGCTCACCGTCAGCTCCAACGGGGCGAGCGCGGCGTTCAGTTCGGCCTCGACCCGGCGGGCCAGCGTCAGGACGACGATGGACGTGCTGGGCGCGGGCGGCTGGGGCGGGTCGTTCGGGGCGGTCACGGCGGTATTTTCGCGCACTCGGGGCGGACGGGCGGGGAGCGCGGCGGGGGAGGAGCGGAAAGCGGAGAGGCGGGGGGCTGGGCGCGGGTTGGCTGGGGCGCGGGTTGGCTGGGGCGCGGGTTGGCTGGGGCGCGGGTTGGCTGGGGCGCGGGTTGGCTGGGGCGCGGGTTGGCTGGGGCGCGGGTTGGCTGGGGCGCGGGTTGGCTGGGGCGTGGCCTCCGGCCCCCGCTTCCATTGTCCCACGCGGCACCGACAATTCCGGCTGCGGCTGCGGCGGGGAAGTGTGGCGGGGAAGTGCGGGGAAGTGCGGCGGGGAAGTGCGGCGGGGAAGTGCGGCGGGGAAGTGCGGCGGGGTGCGGCGCGGCGGTTCGGTTCCGCTCGCGCCGCACCCCGGCGTGCTACATGGCCTCGGCTGCTACATGGCCGCGGCGGCTCGCTTGATCGCGTCGCGGATGCGGCAGTAGGTGCCGCAGCGGCACACGTTCTCGATGGCGTCGATGTCCGCGTCCGTCGGCGTCTTGGTCTTCTTCAGCAGCGCCGCAGCGGCCATGATCTGGCCCGGCTGGCAGAAGCCGCACTGGGCGACGTCGTCGGTGATCCACGCCTCCTGCACCGGGTGCAGGTCGTCACCGTCGGCCAGGCCCTCGATCGTGGTGATCTTGCGGCCCTGGCACCGCGACACCGGCACGGTGCACGGCGTCACCGCGGCGCCGTCGAGGTGGCTGGTGCACGCCTTGCACACGCCGACGCCGCACCCGTACTTCGGGCCGGTGATGCCGAGGTGGTCGCGCAGCACCCACAGCAGCGGGGTGTCGGCCGCCACGTCGACGGCGACGTGTTCGCCGTTGACGAAGAACCGGTAGGTGGGCACGGGGACTCCTCAGAAGTTGATCGGGAAGCTGCGGGGACGGGTGCGGGTCGCGCGGGCGTAGGCGTTGGCCACGGCCGCCGCCGCGGCGGGCACGCCCAGCTCACCCGCGCCGCCGGGTCGGCCGCTGGGCGGCATCACGTGCACGTCGAGCTTGATCGGCGCGTGCTTCTGGCGCGCGTACTGGAAGTCGCCGTAGCTGCTCTCCCGCACCCGCCCGTCGTCGATGTGCACGCCCGCCTGCAGGATCGTCGAGATGGCGTCCATCAGGCCGCCCATCATCTGCGCCTTGAGCCCGGTCGGGTTGACCGGCAGGCCCACGTCCACCGCGATGGTCGCCCGGGTCACGCGCGGCGCCTTCGGGTCGCGGGCGTCGATCTCCACCAGGCACGCCGTGGCCGACCGGTACTCCTCGTGCACGCCGACGCCCTGCGCGTGCCCGGCGGGCATCGCCTTGCCCCACTGCCCTTCCGCCGCCACCTTGGCCAGGACCGCCTTGACCCGCGCGGACTTCAGCATCTGGGTGCGGAACTTCACCGGGTCCCGGCCGAGCTTCGCGGCCAGTTCGTCGACCACGATCTCCTCGGCGGTGCGCAGGTTCGCCGCGTACACCGACCGCCAGCTGCCGGTCGGCAGCGGCATCGGCACCTCGCTGAGCAACTGCGTCACGACGCCGAAGTTGTAGGGACAGGTCGCGGACAGCTGGAAGAACAGCAACCCGTCGGCCGGGCCGGACACCGCCGCGCCGCTGGCCGAGATGATCTCGCCGAACCCGTGCTTGAGGTCGGTCTCCACCGCGGCGATCCGGTGCTCGAACGCCTGCACGTCGCCGAGCAGGTGGGTGGCCCGGATCTTGTGGTGCGAGGCGGGCCGCAGCCGGCCGTGCTTGGTGTCGTCCGCGCGCGTCCACATGAGACGGACCGGCTTGCCGACCTTCTTGGACACCACGGCCGCCTCCAGCGCCGGCTCCCAGAACAGCCGCCGGCCGAACGACCCGCCGGCCCGCGACACGTGCACGGTCACCTTGTCCACCGGCAGCCCGACGGCCTTCGCGATCTCGTTCTGCGCCACGATCGGCGACTGGCACGGGAACCACACCTCGGCCCGGTCGGACCGCACGTCCGCGACCGCGCCGAGCACCTCCATCGGCGCGTGCGGCACGAACGCGAAGTCGAACTCGGCGTCCAGCGAACTCGACAGCAGCCCCGGCACCACCAGCGGCGCCACCGCCGACCGCAGCTTGGACTTGATCGTGCTGTCGGACAACCCGACCGCCGGCCCGTCCTTCCAGGTGATCTTCAGCGCGTCCCGCGCCTTCATCGCGATGTCGAACGACGTGGCGCTGACCGCGACACCGGTGTCGAGCCGGGTCACCGCGACCACGCCGCGCATCGCCCGCGCGGCGGTGTCGTCCACCGAGACCACCGTGCCGCGGATCGTGGGCGGCCGGGCGACGACCGTGGCCAGCGCGCCCGCGACCTCGACGTCCATCGTGTACTTGGCCTTGCCGGTGACGATGTCGCGCGCGTCCACCCGGCCGGTCGGCTGCCCGACCAGCTTGTAGTTCTTGGCGTCCTTGGGCAGCGCGGTCACCGGGGCGGACGTCGTCGTGGCGGCCTCGACGGCCAGGTCTGCGAACGTCAGCGTCCGGCCGTCGGCAGCCACCACCGCCGAGTCGCGGGTGACCAGAACCGACGCCTCCACGCCCCACCGCTTGGCCGCGGCGGTGACCAGCCGGCCGCGCGCGGCGGCGGCGATCTGGCGGACCGGCTCCCACAGCGTGCGCATGCTGGTCGAGCCGCCGGTGAACTGGTTCCACAGCAGGCCGGGCGTGGCGTCGGCCAGCTCCACCCGCACGTCGGACAGCTTCGCGTCCAGCTCCTCGGCGATCAGCATCGCCACCGCGGTGGTGATGCCCTGCCCGGACTCGGCGCGCGGCAGCTCGAAGACGACCGTGCCGTCCTGCTCCACGCGCAGCGCCATCGTCCACGCGGTGGGCCGGCTGGCGAGCGTGATCACGTCACCCAGGTCGAGCAGGTCGGCGGGCTGCGGCAGGCTCGGCAGCGCCTGCGCGTCGGTGGCGTCGTAGCCGACGTACCCGCCGACGGCCAGCGTCGGGGCGGCGATGGCGAAGGTCAGGAATCTGCGCCGCCCGATCCCCGGCTTGCGGTCGGTCGGGGGATCCGCCCGGTTGATCTGTTCGCCGGCGCCGGCCATCCGAACTCCTTGTCAGACTTATTGCAGGGGGTGTGCAGGGGAAACCACAGGAAAAGTCGTCGACATTCGCACGAGTGCGCGCCGGGTTTTGTGCGGATCGGCGAGGTCAGCGGGGTCGCGGAGTCGAAAGAGAAACCTTCTCACGTTCGCCGGGACTACACGGACAGGTGCAATCGACGACCCGGGACAGGGGTCAGCGTCCCTTTGGCCGTGGTTGCGCGACACTCTAGGTAATCCTAAGCGGGTAGATCCATCCGCCGTTCGGAGTAACTAGGGGTTCACGGTCAGTCAACACCGTGTGCTACCTACCCCGGGGTAGATACCCGCTGCAAGATCTGCTATAAAAGCCCCCGCACACCAGTCCAGCGCGTCACAACAAATGAACCGCAGGTGACTTCGGGACGCCTGCGGATGCCTTGTCGGCTGTTGTCGGGGTCATTTCCGCTCGTGGCGGCGCGTTTAGTGCCGGCGCCCGCCAGTTCGTTGTCGTCCGATTCCGCGATCCGGTGATGGCGAGTCGACCCCGCTGGCGTGCCGACGATCCGGGGAAGGTTGAAGAGACGACGTCCATGCGCACACTCAAGCGTCTGCGGGGATCGGGCACGATCCAGTCCCGCGTCCTGGCCATCGCCCTCATCCCGTCGATCGCGATCATGGTCGTGGGTGTCGTCCTGTCCGGCTACCTGGCCTACCAGGGGATCAGCACGAGATCGTTCGCCGACAACGTCCGCAGCTCGCTAGGCCCCAGCTCGCGGGTCATCCAGGCGGTGCAGGAAGAACGCCGGCTGACCACCATCCAGCTCAACGACCCCGCCGCCGACCGCAAGCGCCTGGCCGAGCAGCGCGGCGCCGTCGACACCGCCCTGGTCGAGCTGAACGCCACCGTCGAACGGCTGGCCGAGGACGCGCCGGACGAACTGCGCAAGCCGCTGCAACTGCTCGGCGACGCCTCCCGCGACCTGCCCCAGATGCGCCAGCGCGCGGACTTCGGCGCGGTGACCCCCGGCCAGGTCTACGACTTCTACGGCGACCTGATCGACTTCGTCGGCCTGGGCGTGCAGGGCATCGCCCGGTCGGCCACCGACGGCGAGGTCGCCTTCGAGCAGATGATCAGCTCCGAGCTGCTGCGCTCGGTCGAGGCCCAGGCCCGCTCGCACGTCCTGGTGGAACGGGCGATGACCCGCGGCCTGGACGAGAAGGAGTACCACGAGCTGGCCCACCAGATGGGCACCTACCACGAGCTGATCGAGACGATCGTCCCCCGGCTGACCGACCAGGAGCGCACCGACTACACCAACCTCAAGGGCACCGACGCCTGGAAGACCCTGGTCGCGGGCGACGACAAGATCATGGCCAAGGGGCCGGGCAAGCACGCCCCGGACTTCGACGTGCAGGCGTGGGAGAACGCCCACAAGACGGTGTCGGAGAACCTGCTCAAGCTCTACGCCGCGCACTCCACCTACGCCGCCGACCTGGGCGCGAGCCGCGGCGGCGCGGTGCTGACCGCGTCGCTGACCGCGGGCGGGATCATCCTGCTGCTCGCCTTCGCCGCCATGCTGATCGCCCTGCGCCAGTCCCGCTCGCTGATCCGCCGGCTGACCACCCTGCGCAAGGACACCCTGGAGGTGGCCGAGCACAAGCTGCCCGACGTGGTGGCGCGCATCGGCCGCGGCGAGCGCGTGGACGTGGACGCCGAACTGCCCGACTTCGACCACGGCGACGACGAGATCGGCCAGGTGGCGCGGGCGTTCGAGAAGGCGCAGCGGTTCGCGGTGTCCGCCGCCGCCGAGGAGGCCGAGACGCGGCAGGGCGTGCGGTCGGTGTTCCTCAACATGGCCCACCGCAACCAGGTCATGGTGCACAAGCAGTTGCAGGTGCTGGACAAGGCCGAGCGGTCCGAGGAGGACCCCGACCAGCTCGCGCTGCTGTTCCAGCTCGACCACCTGGCCACCCGCAGCCGCCGCAACGCCGAGAGCCTGATCATCCTGGGCGGCAAGCGGCCCGGCCGGCAGTGGCGCAACCCGGTGCCGCTGCTGGACGTCGTGCGCGGCGCGGTGTCGGAGACCGAGCACTACAGCCGGGTCGACACCGGCGCGCTGCCCCAGGTGAAGCTGGCCGGCGCGGTCGTCGCCGACGTCATCCACCTGCTGGCCGAGCTGGTCGACAACGCCACCGCGTTCTCCCCGCCGGAGACGCACGTGGACATCGTCGCCACGCAGGTCGGGCGCGGGGTGGTCATCGAGATCGAGGACCAGGGCCAGGGCATCCAGGAGGAGCGGCTGGCCGAGCTGAACCGCCGGCTGCAGAGCCCGCCCGACTTCGGCGTGATGGCGCTGACCGGGGAGACCCGCATCGGCCTGTTCGTGGTGGGCCAGCTGGCCAACCGCAACGGCATCAAGGTCGCGCTGCGCGAGTCGATCTACGGCGGCGTGCAGGCGGTCGTGCTGCTGCCCAACGACCTCATCGCCGAGGAGAAGCCCGTCTCGTCGACGGAGGAGACCGCGACGATGACGCCGGTGGGCGCCGCGCCGCAGCCGCGTCGGGCCCCGCTGGACCGCCGCACCCCCGGCGAGTCGCTGGCCACCCGCACGCCCGGCGAGTCGCTGGGCAGCCTGTCCGGGTCGCTGGGCGGCGTGTCCGGGTCGCTGGGCGGCGTGTCCGGGTCGCTGCCGTTGTTCGAACCGGCCGTCGAGCCCGAGCCGGAGCGGTCCCGGGCCGGGTTCGCCGCGTTCCAGCAGGGCGTGCAGCAGGCGCGGGGTGAGGACGCGTGACGGTGGCCGCCGGGGGAGGGGTGCCCGCGTCGTGACCGACGACGAGCACGCGTGGTACGACCAGGACGCCGGCCCGCTGGTGCGCCCGTACCAGGTCACCCGCGGCCGGACCAAGCCGGTCGGTCCGCAGTTGGACCTGATCACGCTCGTCGTCGCGACGGGCTTGCAGCCGCACGGCCTGAACCCGGAGTACCTGCGGGTGCTCGAGGTGTGCGCCGTGCCCCAGTCGGTCGCGGAGATCTCCGCCAAGGTCGGGCTCGCGCTGGGCGTGGCCCGGGTGGTGATCAGCGACCTGCTCGAACGGGACTTCCTGATGTTCCGCTCGCGGACGATCTCCGCGATGCCGGACCTGGAGATGCTCCAGCGGGTGCTGGAGGGGATTCGCAGGCTCTAGAGCCCCGGCTTCGGGGCTGGACAAGGTAAGGAAACGCGGGGCCCGCCAGCCCCGCGCACGGTGTAGGAGGCCGCGATCCGCACACGCACGGTTGCCGTTCTGACCCTGGCCGCCGCCCTCACGGGCTGCGGGCAGAACGGCGCGCAGAACACCACGTCGACCACCTCGTCCACGCCGCCGCCCTCGGTGGCGCTGCGCGGCGGTGGCTCGTTCGCCACCTGGTCCCCGGACGGCCCGGCGACCACGTACCACCCGGAGTTGGTCCCGGCGGGCTCGTCCGCCGAGGTCGTGGTGACCACGTCGGACGCCGGCGTCGTCACCGAGCTGAAGGTCACCGGCCTGCAACCCGGCCGGGCCTACGGCGCGCACGCGCACGTCGAGGCGTGCGGCGAGAAGGGCGAGGCGGCCGGTCCGCACTTCCAGGACAAGGCCGACCCGGTGACCCCGTCGGTCGATCCCGAGTACGCCAACCCGCGCAACGAGATCTGGCTGGACTTCACCACCGACGACAAGGGCGCCGGCACCGCGAAGTCCACTGTGGACTGGAAGCTGGGCGACCGCAAGCCCGCCTCCGTCGTGATCCACGAGAAGACGACGGCCACCCACGCCCAACACGCCGGCACCGCCGGCGCCCGCCTGGCCTGCGTCACCTTGAAGCCGTGAGGCGGAACCCCCGCGAGGCTGACACCAGCCTCGCGGGGGTTCGATCATGGTCTTCGTGGGTAACCGGGACCCGAACACAGCAATTACGCCCTGGCGCAGGGGGTGGCGCTTCGGGTGATACTGGACGGGTCGGGACCCCGCGCGCGGAGGTGGCTGGTCATGGGCTTGAGGGACCGTGAAAAACGCGCACTGGACGAGATCGAGCGCAACTTCGCCGCCGAGGACCCGCGCCTGGCCGGCCGGCTGGCCCGGATGCGCCCCGCCCGGCGGCCGTCCGGCCGCGTGGGCGTCGCCGCCGGCCTCACCGTCGTCTACCTGGTGGGCCTGACCGTGGTGGTCTTCGGCGTGACCACCGGGTCCACCGCCCTGGTCGTGCTCGGCGCGGCCGTGACCGCCGTGTTCCCCGTCCTGCTGCTCGTCGACGCGGTCCGCGCCGGCCGCCAACCCGACCCCTCCACCGTCGTCGACCGGACCCCGTCCGCCGGCTAGCGCCGGCACCGCGCGCACGAGCCGGCGAACCGCGAACCACCGCCCGCCGGTCATCGGTGCTGGCCGTGGAGCGCCACGCGGTTTGCCACCCGAAAGGGTGGCTGGCCCTGGCATTCGGGGACGAAGAGGAGCACAGTTTCGTTACCCAACCCCCTCCACGCGCGAGGCGAGCCATGTCGAGAGTCGTCGCTGAATCCGTCGAGGCCCTTCCCCGGTTCGGCGCCCGCCGGACGATCGCGGTCGGCTTGGACGGGTCGGAAGCGGCGAAGCGCGCGTTGGACTGGGCGGTGGAGCACGCCGCCCTCACCCGATCGGAACTGGTCGTGGTCGGCCGGACACCCACCGTGGGCCGCTTCGTCCCGGGCGGCCCGGACGAGTTGCGGGCCCTGGAGTGCGACACGCTGGTCGTCGGTTCGCGCGGCGAACCGTTCCACGGCCTGGCGGCGGCGGCCGAGAACCCCGAGCGCCAACTGGTGGTGGTCCGGGGCCTGCCGCTGCGGACCGGCGTGGTCACGGCGGCGGTCGGCGGCGTCTCCGACCGGGCCGTCCTGCGCGCGGCGGCCCAGATCTGCCGGGCCCGCTCGGCCCGCCTGCGGCTGCTGCACCTGCACCTGCACTTCGGCGGCGTGGCCGAGGCGGGCGAACCCGACGACACCCCGCTGCGCCGCGCGACCGCGTACCTGCGGGCGATGGCCCCGGACCTGGAACCGACGACCCTCCTCGACCGCCGCGCCCCGCACGAGGCCTTCGGCGCACCCGCCACGGACCTGCTGGTGATCGGCCGGGGCTACGGCGGCACCGTGGGCCGAGTGGCGAAGACCGCCTTCTACCACTCGGCCTGCCCCGTCGTCCTCGCCTGACCTCAGACCATCGGCCCGGCGACGGTGGCGACCACGCCGCCGTCGACCACCAGGTCCTGCCCGGTGACGTGAGCCCCCTCGTCGGAGGCGAGGAAGGCGACGGCCGCGCCACGCCCTTGTGCGCGGCCTCCGCGAGCCGTCGGTGATCCGGTGCCCGCGGCCCCACGTCAACCCGCGAGGACCCGGTCCAGCGCCCGCCGGGTGCGCGCGACGGCGTCGGGCGCGCCGAACAGGTGCATC
Source organism: Actinosynnema sp. CA-248983 (assembly GCA_050954585.1). Taxonomy (GTDB): domain Bacteria; phylum Actinomycetota; class Actinomycetes; order Mycobacteriales; family Pseudonocardiaceae; genus Actinosynnema. Next base: position 3,022,354 of record CP191863.1, read on the forward strand.
TCCTGGTTCAGCGCCAGGAACACGCCGAAGATCTCGAACGCGACCTGCTCCGGGTCGGTGCCGGCGGGCAGCTCGCCGTGCTCGACGGCGGTGCGGACGTCGGTCGCCAACCGCCGTCGCCACGCGGTGAACAGGCGGGCGACGGTGTCGCGCACGGGGCCGCCGCGCGCGTCGAACTCGATCGCGGCCGTGGTGAACAGGCACCCGCCGGGGAAGGTGTCCCGCTCGACTTCCAGGTACTCCGACCAGGTCCCGCACAACGCCCGCAGCCGGGGCAGACCCGGTTCGACGTGCTCGACCGGCCGCCACACGGTCCGGGTGAACACCTCCGCAGCCGCCCGCAGCGCCGCGAGCTGCAACGCCTGCTTGGTGCCGAAGTGCCCGAGCACCCCGGCCTTGCTCATGCCGAGGTCCGCGGCCAGCCGCCCGATGGTCAGCCCCTCCAGGCCGTCGACGGACGCGATCGCCATGCCCCGCGCCACGATGCGCTCGCGGGTGTGGCGGGCTTCGACGGCGGACTTGCGCGGGCTCATGGCGAGCATCTTAGCTACCGACCGATCGGTTGCTATATTCCCCGCAGTCAACCCGAGGAGATCATCGTGCCGGGAAGCCGCATCGCCGCCCTGGGCCACCACCAGCCCGCCCGCGTCCTGACCAACGACGACCTGGCGACGATGGTCGACACCAGCGACGAGTGGATCCGCCGCCGCACCGGCATCGCCACCCGCCGCATCGCCGCGCCGGACGAGTCGGTCACCGACCTCGCCGCCGCGGCGGCGGCCAAGGCGCTGGCCGGGGCGGGCCTGGACCCGGCCGACATCGGCCTGGTGACCGTCGCGACCTGCTCGGCCGTCGACCGGTGCCCGTCCATCGCCGCCCAGGTCGCGGCCCGGCTGGGCATCCCGGCCGCGGTGGCGTTCGACCTGAACAACGGCTGCGCGGGCTTCTGCACCGCGCTGGCCGTCGCCGACCACTCGGTGCGCGCCGGCGCGGCCCGGCACGCGCTGGTCATCGGCGCGGAGAAGATGTCCGACGTCACCGACTGGACCGACCGCGGCACGTGCGTCCTGCTCGGCGACGGCGCGGGCGCGGCGGTGCTCAGCGCGTCGGGCGAGGCCGGGATCGGGCCGGTCGCCTGGGGTTCGGACCCGACCCGGGGCGACGCCGTCCGGCTGGTCGGCGAGTGGCAGCCGAGGTTCGCGCAGGAGGGGCAGGCGGTGTTCCGGTGGGCCACCGGCGAACTGCCCGCCATCGCGCGGCAGGCGTGCGCACTGGCCGGGCTGACCCCGGCGGACCTGGGCGGGATCGTGACGCACCAGGCGAACCTGCGGATCATCGAGGCCCTGGTGCGGCAGTTGGACCTGCCCGAAAACGTGGTGGTGGCGCAGGACGTCGTGGAGTCGGGCAACACCTCCGCCGCGTCGGTGCCGCTGGCGCTGTCCAAGCTGGTGGACCGGGGCGACCTGCCGTCGGGCGCGCCGGTGCTGCTGTTCGCGTTCGGCGGCGGGCTGTCGTGGGCCGGGCAGGTCGTCACGGCCCCGTGATCGCGTAGAACTGCTCATGCGCCCGGACCCGGCGCATGAGCAGACTCGACGGCATGACGGAGATCGACCGACGCAGGCTGCTGGGCTTCAGCGGGTTCCTGCTGCCGTGCGCGCTGCTGGTGGCGGTGTACTTCGCGTACTCGTCGAACGCCTTCGCCTCCTGGGGTTGGAAGGGCGGCGAATACGCGTACGCGTTCATCGGCGTGGCGGTCGGCGCGATCCTGCTCGGGTGCCTGGTCAAGCTGTTCCGGCTGGACAAGCCGGGCGGCGCGTTCGGCACCGGTCTGGTGCTCGGCGGCACCCTGGGCGTGCTGGTGGTGATCGCGCTGGTGGTGCTGTTCTTCGTGGCCTGGTCCCGGATGTGAGGGTCAGCCGAACTCGACCCGCATGACGACCCGGCGCGGCGTGGGGTGCGCGACCTGGACGAACCCGGCCTCCTCGAAGACCTGCCGCACGCCCACGTGCGTCTCGCCCCACGTGATGTGCTTGCCCGGCGGCACGACCATCGGGTAGGCCTCCAGCGCCTTGGCGCCGTTGTCCCGCGCGTGCTCGACCGCCGCGCGGGCCAGCGGGTAGGTCAGCCCGCGCCCCCGGAAACCCTTGCGCACCACGAAACACGTCACGGCCCACACATCGCCGTCGTCCTTGTCCTCGTCCCGACCCGCCCACGGCACGCGCTGGCCACGCAGCTTCGGGTAGGCCGTGCGCGGCTCGACCGCGACCCACCCCGCCGGCTCGCCGTCCACGTAACCCACGAGGCCACTGGTCGAGGGCGCGTCCGGCTCACCGCACGCGGTCTGCTCGTAGAGCCGGTCGACCCGCTCATCCCACGTGGAGTCGCGCCAGATCCACCCGACGACCTTGAACCGCTGGCACCGGCAACGCCCGGCGTCGGCGGTGCCGAAGATCGCGTCCAGGTCCTCCGGTGACGCCTCATTGGCCGGCACGATCTTCGTCGTCATTGGGGCGGATCCTCTCTGACCAAACCGTCCACGGCTTCGCGCAACAGGTCGGCGTGGCCGGTCATGGCACCGGACGTTAGGCTGCGTTCCGGACGTTCCGCTTCCGGAAATGGGTGCCTGTGTCCCCCGATGTGAGTCCCACGGCCCGCGCGCTGCTGGCGCTGGAGGTCCTCCAGGGCAGTCCCGGCATCACCGCCGACCGACTGGGGGACAAGCTCGGCGTGTCCGAGCGCGCCGCCCGCCGGTACGTCGGCATCCTGCGCGAGGCCGGGGTCCCGATCGAGTCGGAGCGCGGCCCGTACGGCGGCTACCGGGTGGGCCGGGGCCTGCGCCCGCCGCTGCTGATGTTCACCGCAGCCGAGGCGTTGGCGCTGGTCATGGCCGTGCTAGACGGTCACCACGAGGCCGGCGACCCGACCGACCCGGTGGGCAGCGCGCTGGGCAAGCTCATCCGCGCACTGCCCGAACCGGTGGCCGCGCAGGCTCAAGAGGTTCGGCGGACGACGTCCCCGGCCCCCGACCGGTCCGCCGCCCGACCCGCTCCGGAGACCACTGCCGCGCTCGTGCGGGCGTGCGCGGAGAACCGGAGCGTGCGCCTGGACTACCGCTCGGAGTCCGGTTCCGCGTGGACGGCCGACGTCGACCCGTGGGCCGTCGTCGTCCGCCACGGCCGCTGGTACCTGCTGTGCCGTTCGCACCGGTCCGACGACCGCCGCGCGTACCGCGTGGACCGTGTCCGCGCGGTGACCGTTCTGGACGAAACCTTCACCCCGCCCGCCGGCCTCGACCCGGTGGCCGAACTCGAAGACCACCTGGCCGTCGGCTGGGAGTACGAGGTCGAGGTGCTGATCGACGCGCCCCTGTCCCGAGTCGCCCCGTGCGTGCCCCGCATCCTGGGCCGGCTCTCCGAACAAGACGCGTCGACCACGCTCCTCCTGGGCAGCACCAGCAACCCGACCTGGTACGCCGAACAACTGGCAACTGTGCCGGCGCCGTTCCGCGTGGTGCGCTGCCCCGAACTCCGCACCGCCGTCACCGCCTTGGCCCGCCGCTTGCTGGCAAGCGCGGATTAGACCCGCTCGACCACCACGACCGGGATCAGCCGTTCGGTCTTCTCCTGGTACTCCCCGAACATGGGCGAAATCTCGTTCAGCGCCGCGTACAGCCGGTCCCGCTCGGCCCGGTCCTCGACCGAGGTCGCGACCGCCTCGAACGTCTCCTCGCCCACCTCGACGGTGACCTTCGGCGTCGCCACGAGGTTGTGGTACCACGCGGGGTTCTTCGGCGCGCCCGCGTAGGAAGCGGCCACCACGAACCGCTCGCCGTCGCGCGCGAAAGCCAACGGCGTCACGCGCTCGATGCCGCTCTTGGCTCCGACGGTGGTGAGCAGCAGCAGGTTGCCCCCGGCGAAGTTCCCCCGACGCGTCCACCGTTGGCCCGGAACTCGGCGACCAGCCGCTGGTTGAACTCGCCCACGGCCTCAGCCATGCGTCACGTCCTCTCGTAGTTCGGCGTTTCCCGAACGATCATAGGGGGGATGGATCACACCGTCCGCCCTTCGTGCCGCAACCCGGCGGCCTCGCGCCGGCCAAGCCCGCTTTCGGCGCGCAGCGCCTTGCTTTTGGGCGCGCAGCGCCGTCGGGCAGTGGTGGTTCGCCCGCCGGCGAGGCTCTTTGATCTTTGAACTGGCGCTTCGCGCGAAAAGCGGCGGAACCGGGCCGGTGTGCCGGTCGACTGGCGCTAATCCGGCGTCCCCGTGAGATACCGCTGCAACGTGGGCCCGATCCACTCCACCAACTCGTCCCGCGTCATAGCCACCACCGGAGGCAAGCGCAGCACGTACCGGGTGAACGCGATTCCCAACACCTGCGTAGCGATCAACCCCGCCCGCGTCCCCACCCGGTCCGGGGCGATCCCCGCCACCACCGGCCCCAACTGCGTGGCGAAGATTTCCCGCATCCGCTCCACCGCTGCCGCATTGGTCACCGCCGCCCGCAGCAACGCCATCAACGTCTCGTCGCCGTCCCACCGGTCCACCACGTGCCCGGCGAGCCGCTTCCCGATGTCCTCCTCGGCCATCCCGGCCACGTCCGGCAGCCGCAGGTCGAACTCGGCCGCCGCCGCGAACAGCTTCTCCTTGTTCCCGAAGTAGCGCATGACCATCGACGGGTCGATCCCGGCGTCCGCCGCGATGGCCCGGATGGTGGCTCGTTCGTAGCCGTCCTCGGCGAAGCGCTCGCGGGCCGCCGCGAGGATCGCCTCCTTGGTCGCGTCCGAGCGGCGGGGCTTGGCAGTGGTCATGCCAACGAGTGTAGGCCAACAAGTGTTGACATAGCCATCGCGACCCGGCTACCTTCATGCCAACACACGTTGGCAAACAAGCGTTGACCCGAAGGGGGAGTCATGGCCGAGGTGATCGTGGTCGGAGCCGGCCCGACCGGACTGCTGCTCGCCGGTGACCTGGCGGAGGCCGGTGTCGAGGTGCTCGTGCTGGAACGGCGGGACGGGCGGATCTCGAACCTGTCCCGGGCGTTCGGTGTGCACGCCCGCTCGCTGGAGCAGTTGGACGCGCGCGGCCTGGCCGACCGGCTCGTGCCCACGGGCGCGGCGCTGGACAAGGTCCGGCTGTTCGGCGGGGTGGAGCTGGACCTGGGGACCCTGCCCAGCCGGTTCCCCTACCTGCTGATCACGCCCCAGTACAACGTCGAGGACCTGCTGCGCGAACGGGCGCTGAAGGCCGGTGTCGAGATCGTGCACAACGCCGAGGTCAAGGGCCTCGAACAGGACGCCGACGGGGTCACCGTCACCACCGCCGACCACACCTACCGCGCCGCCTACGTGGTCGGGGCCGACGGGTTCCACAGCTCGGTCCGGGCCGCGATCGGGCAGCCGTTCCCCGGTCGCTCGGTGCTCAAGTCGATCATGCTGGCGGACGTGAAGGTGGCCGAAGAGCCCGCCGAGCTGCTGACCGTCAACGGCGTGGGTGACGCGTTCGCGTTCATCGCGCCCTTCGGCGACGGCTACTACCGGGTGTTCGCCTGGGACCGCCGCCGCGCCGTGGCCGACGGCGAGCCGCTGACCCTCGACGAGGTCCGGGACGTCGCCAAGCGCGCGCTGGGCACCGACTTCGGCATGCACGACGCCCGCTGGCTGTCGCGCTTCCACAGCGACGAGCGGCAGGTCCCCGACTACCGGGTGGGCCGGGTGTTCCTGGCCGGCGACGCGGCGCACGTCCACTCGCCGGCGGGTGGTCAGGGCATGAACACCGGCCTCCAGGACGCGGCCAACCTGAGCTGGAAGCTCGCCGCCGTGCTGCGCGGCGCGCCCGAGGGGCTCCTGGACACCTACCAGGCCGAACGCCACCCCGTCGGCCGCGCGGTGCTGCGCAGCAGCGGGGGCATCATCCGGGCCGCCATGATCAAGTCGTGGGTGGGTCGGCTGGTCCGGGGCGCCGTCGCCCGCCTGGCGCTGTCGGTGCCGGCCATCACCCGCAAGGCGACCGGACAGCTCAGCGGGGTCGGCTACACCTACCCCCGGCCCGCCGGCGCGCACGAACTGGTCGGCACCCGTGCCGCGGACGTCGAGGTCGACGGCCGCCGCCTGTACGAGGTGCTGCGCGGGCAGCGGTTCGTGCTGGTGGGGGACGCGGACGTGACCGGGTGGGAGGACCGCGTCGAGGTGGTCCCGGGCACCGGTGGCCCGCTGGTGCTCGTCCGCCCCGACGGCTACGTCGGGTGGGCCGGCACCGACCCCGCCGACCTCCGCCGGGCGCTGGCCGAGCTGGTGGGAACCCGCTGACTCCGGGGTACCCGGAGTGTCCGAAGTGGATGCCGACGGCGACGAGGAGGACGTGCCGTGGAACGGGAGAGCACCCAGCACGGTCCGGCGGTGGACGACGAGCTGAAGCACGAGGTGGAGGACCAGCTGCGGGCCGGCGGCCCCACCCACGCCGAGGAGTTCCGCGACCCGGAGATGCCCGACGCGGAGGAGGCCGCGGACCTGGGTCTGGACCGGGCCCGGCGGGAGCCGCCGACCGCCTAGCGGTCCCGGCTCTGGTCGATCGCGACCGAGTCGACGACTTCTTCGAACGACCCGTAGACGCCGTCGGGGACCGAGCGCAGCGCGTGCACCGTGTCCTCGTCGGCGTTGTTGCGGGAAGCGTGGTCGGCCAGTTGCGCCTTGTCCGCCGGGTACCGGACGTCCCGCAGGGCGGTGCGCAGCCGGTCGACGGTGGTCGTGTCGCTCATGCCGCCCGACTACCCGGGAGGGGCCGGCGTAAACGGGCCGCGACGGGGCACCCAGGTGGCATGGATGTCGACGTGAGGGACAACCTGCGGCGGTTCGTGCTCGACCGGCTGGCCGAGGACGAGCGGCGGCTGGCCGAGGGCGGGTCGACCGTGTTGGACGAGGCCGAGGGCCGCGGCCGGCTGCGCATCGTGCGCGCCGACGAGGGAAAGGGCCTGCTCCTGCTCCCCGGCCCCTTCGAAGACGACCACGCGCCCGTGCCGTTCGCGGAGAAGGCGGCCCTCCTGCGCGACGAACTGGAGGCCGGCGCGGACGACGCCACCCTGCGGCTGCTCGCCGTGGCCTACGAATCCCACCACGGCTGGCAGGAGGAGTGGCGCTCGGACCTCGGCTAGCCGTGGCCGCATGGTGCCAAGCGAACCGTCCTCGGGTTTCGCGCACACCAGGATGGGGTCGTGCCCACACAGGACACGGCGCTGGCCGACGCACGGAACGCCGTCACGCGCCACCGGCAGCTCGCCCGCACCGACCCCGACCACCTGCCCGGCCTCGCCGACGCGCTGCGCGACCTCAGCGGCCTGCTGACCAGGCTGCCCGACCGGTTCGACGAACTGGTCGAGGTCATGCGCGAGGAGGTCGACGTGCACCGCGCGCTGACCCGCGCCGACGTGGCCCACCTGCCGCGCCTGGCCGATTCGCTGAACCACTTCGGGCTCGTGCTGGGCGTCCACGGGCGGCGCGAGGAAGCCCACGCGCACGTGGCCGAGGCGGTCGCCCTGTTCCGGGTGGCGGCCCGGCACGCCCCTGACCTGCACCTCGGCCGCCTGGCCGGGTCGCTGGTCAACCTGGCCAACCAACTGTCTGGACACGGCCGGCGCGAAGAGGCGCTGACCCACCTCCACGAGGCCGTGGACCTGCGCCGATCCGCTGGATCCCAGCCCAAGCTGGCCTCGGCGCTGACGGACCTGGGCATCCTGCTGGGCGAGCTGGGCCGGCGAGCCGAGGCCGTCGAAGCGCTGCGCGAGGCGGTCGAGCTGTACCGCCCGCTACCGCCCTCGGTGGAGCGGTGGGTGGCGCTGGTCGCCCTGGCCGGCGAGCTGGACGACGGGGACGCGCGGCCCCACTTGGACGACGGGGACGCGCGGCCCTACCTGGACGACGCCACCACCCTGTACCGGGAGTTCTCCCGCTCGAACCCGGACCTGCTGGACCTGTGCGACTCGCTGCTCCGCAAGCACGGCTTCACCGTCACCGCGGACGGCCGGTTCGCCCGCGTCGGCGCCGCATCCGACGCGCTCGCCCGCGCGGACGTCCTCAACGAACGCGGCCTGCGCCTGGCGGCGGCCGGTCGGGTCGCGGAATCCCTCGCGCTGCACGACGAAGCGGTGGCGCTGTGCCGGTCGACGGGCCGGACGTGGGCGTTGGCCAAGGCGTTGCACAACCTGGGTCTCGCGCGGTCGTGGGTGGGGCGGCACGCCGAGGCGGTCGAGGCCACGACGGAGGCGGTGGGCATCTACCGCGACCTCGTCCGGACCGAGCCCGACCCGATCCGCCCGCTGCTGGCGGAGTCGTTGCACAGCCTCAGCTTCCGGCTGGGCGGGGTGGGTCGGTACGCGGACGCCCTCGCGGCGGCGGAGGAGTCGGTGGGGATCTGGCGGGAGCTGGTGGTCGTCGACCCGGAACGGCACGGGGCGGGGTTGGCGAGCGCGGTCAACAACACCGGCATCCGGCTGTGCGACGTGGGCCGGCACCGGGAGTCCCTGGACGTGACCCGCGAGGCCGTGGGCCTCTACCGGGACCTGCACCGGACCGCGCCACAGCGGCACGTGGTGGGCCTGGTGTCGGCGTTGTGCAACCTGGGCCTGCGCCTGGCCCGCCTGGACCGGCCGGACGAGGTCGCCGACCCGACCGCCGAAGCCGTCGACCTGCTGCACGGCGTGGACGACACGCACCCGGCCAACCACCTCGGCGGCGCCGCCGAGTCGCTGGAATGGCTGGGCTGGTACCTGAAGAAGCACGGCGACCGCGGCACGTCCCGCTCGGCCACGAAAGCGGCCAAAACCCTGCGCCGACGGCTCTGAAATCCTCAGGAGGCTTCGGGTCGGGTGTGGCCGAGCACCGCCGCGGCGGCCGTCGCCGGGTCCGGCCGGACCGTCACCAGGGCGTCCACCTCGGTCGCGGCCAGCGGGCGCAGCACCGGGGGCTGCGCGGCGGCGATCCCCAGCGGCACACCCAGCCGCCGCGCGTGGTGCTCGGCCTCCACCAGCATGGAGATGCCGGTCGACCCGAAGAACACCACCCCGCGCAGGTCGATCACGAGCACCGAGGGCCGGGCGTCGAGCAACCGCGACACCTCCGCGCGCAGTCGCGGTGAGGTGGCCATGTCCACTTCGCCGACCACTTCGAGGACGACGACGCCGTCGGACTCGGTGGTCGTGACCCGCAGCGCCCGGCCGAGTTCAGGTTCCGCCATGCCGTGTCCCGTCGTGCCGAGTCCGGTCATGCGCTGACGACGTTCTCACGTCCACTTCGAACGTACGACCGCAGCCGCGATCCGACAAGCGGACCCGACGCGGACGTGCGCAGCCGCACCACCGGCTCGCCGTGCAGCACGCCGTCCAGCCAGTTCGCCACCACGGCCGGCGGGGGCAGGACGTCACCGCCGCGCCGCGCCCGCACGACCAGGTCCTCCGCACCCTGCGTCTCGACCGCCGCCGCCCACCCGTCCCGCTCGTCCCACAGGAGCGCGACGTCGCCCTCCGGGAACCCGGGCAGGTGACCGTCCACCGCGATGTAAGCGCTCGCCGGCCACTCGGCCTGCACGAACGAGCACTCGCCGCTCAACCCCAACGCCGCCGTGACACGCCGTACGTACTCGCGCAACGCCCTCGTCGCCGCGTCCTCGAAGTCCAAACCCATAGCCACCGCCCTCATCCCGACCACATCCGGGCGCCGACTGCTTGACGCCTCGGGGCATACCCCGAACGGGTGAGCGCCCAAACCACAGGATTTCCTGTTCCGATCAAGAAGACCGGAAAATTGCAGGTAGACCGGCCATCGGACAGTCGATGGCGAGCTTGGCCACAATGGGGTGGGTGGCGGATTTGCGGCTGGTGGCCCGGGACGTGGACGGTCCCGCGCGGTGGCGGTGGGAGCTGTTCCGGGCCGGCGAGGACCGGCCGGTGGCCACGCGCCGGGTGCGGCTGGACACCGGGGCGTGGCAGTTCCAGGCGTTCACCGACCTCCACCGGTACGTGGGCTGGAACGCCGCCCCGGACCGCCGGTTGGCGAGCACGGTCGAGGTGCTGGCCGAGGTCGGGCGGTGGGCCGGCGCGGAGGTGCTGGGCGAGGAAATCGCCGGCCGGATCGCCGAGGCCGCCGGCACCGTGCGGGTCGTGGTGCCCGCGCACGCCGAGACCTTGCTCTACCAGCCCCTGGACCTGGCGCACTTCGCCGGGCGAGCGCTGTCCGAGACGCCGGGCGTCGGTTTCGCCTTCTCCGTGCCCGCCGCGGTGGTGGGGCCGAAGGAGCCGGTGGGGAGTCGCTGCGGGTGCTCGCGGTGTTCAGCCTGCCGCACCGCACGACCGCGCTCGGCCAGCACCGCGAGCGCCACCGGCTGACCCGGTTGGTGCGCGGGATGGCGGAGGCGGGGCGGGCGGTCGACCTGGCGGTGGTGCAGTACGGGGTGACCCGGGAGCGGTTGGCGGCGATTGCCGGCGCCGGCGGTTGGGACGTGGTGCACCTGTCCGGGCACGGCGGCGCGGGCCTGTTCGCGCTGGAGAACCCGGACGGCACCCGGGACGTGGTCGACTCCGCCACCCTGGCGCACCTGCTCCGCCCCACCCGCCGGCGGCTGAAGCTGGTGGTCGTCTCGGCCTGCGAGTCGGCGGCCACCACCACCGCGCGCACCGCCCACCTGCTCGACCTGGAGGTGGACCAGCCGCCCGCCGAACGCGCACCGGTCACCGGGGTGGCGCCGGCGCTCGCGCAGGGGTTGGGCTGCTCGGTGGTCGCCATGCGCTATCCCGTGGACGACGCGTTCGCCACCGCGTTCGCCGAGGACTTCTACCGGCGGCTGTTCGCGGGCGGCGCGGTGGACGCCGCCGTCCGGGGCGCCACCGCCGAGGCCGCCGCGCTGGTGCCGGGGGTTCCGCTGTCCGTTGTCGCGCCGGCGTTGTTCAGCGCGGGGCACAGTCCGGGGCTCGCCGCGCCGGTCGGGGTCGTTCGGCAGGCCCGGCCGGACCGGATGGCGCACTTCCCGCCGGAGCCCGAACGGTTCGTCGGGCGGGCCGAGCTGATGGCCCGGGCGGCGGCGGTGTTGGCGCCCGGGAGCGGGCGCGCGGCCGTGTTGTTGCGCGGCATGGCCGGGGCGGGGAAGACCTCGTGCGCGGTGGAACTGGCCTATCGGCACCAGCACCGGTTCGACGCGGTGGTGTTCTGGCGCGCCCGGCCCGACCTGGTCGACTTCGCACTGCGGTTGGAGGCGCAGCTCGGGGTCGCCGTCGTGGACAAGCTGTCGGCGGACTGGCTGACGGACTTGCTCGACCGGCGCCGGGTGTTGCTGGTGCTGGACAACCTGGAGACCGTACTCGACGCCGACGGACCGGACGACCGGTGGCCGGCGGTGTGGAGAGCGCTTTCCGCACACCGGGGCGATTCCCGGGTGATCTTCACCAGTCGGGTGGCACTGCCCGGAGCGGACGTCGAAGAGCTGTCGGTGTCCGCGCTCTCCCGCGACGAAGCCCTGTTGCTCACCCGGGAATTGCCCAACCTGGGGCGGATGCTGCACCCCGAGGCGGTGCGCGCGACCGGGGCGGTCGCTGCCGACCGGTACCTGGTCCGGCGCGTGCTCGCGGTGGTGCAGGGTCACCCCAAGCTGCTGGAACTCGCCGACGCGGCGGCGGCGGACCGGCGCGTCCTGGTGACCCGGCTCAACCAGGCCGAAGCGCACGCCGCCGAGCGCGGGACAGCGCTGTCCGGGTTCTTCGAGGACGGCGGCGGCCGGACCGAGGCGCAGTTCGTCGACACGCTGGCGCACTGGACGTTGTCGACGCTGGCCGCCCTGCCGGAGCCGGCCCGGCTGCTCGCCCGGCTGCTGGCGAGCACGGAGGACGGCGACCGCGGCGGGCTGGTGGTCCAACGGACCTGGGAAGCGTTGTGGCACCGGCTGGACCGGCCCGGACCCGCCCCCGAACCGCCGCTGGACGCCCTGCACCGGACGGCCCTGGCCCGCGTCGAGGACGGGACGGTGGACCTGCACCCCGGCGTGGCCGAGGCGATCCGCCACGACACCGACCCGGACACCCGCAAGACCTTCGACGTCGTACTGGCGCTGTGGTGGGACTTCGTGTTCCGCCAGGGCGCGGGCCAGGAAGGCGCCGAGCACTCCGGTTCGGTGCTGCGGGCGGCGCTGTCGTCCACGCCCTACCTGGTCCGGCTGGGCGAGTACCCGCTCGCGGCGCAGATGCTGCTGCACGCCGTGATCCGGGACGCCGCGCCGGGGACCGTCCACACCGCACTCGCCGCCCTGCGCCGCATGGCGCGCCTGACCGACCACCCCGACGTGCACGAGGTGCTGGCGCAGGTCCTGCGGCACGTCGACCCCGCCGAAGCGGAAGCCCTGCTGCGCCACCAACTCGCCACCGCCGGGGACGACCACGGGAGGGCGGCGCGGGCCGCGGCCGGGTTGTTCAACCTGCTGCGCGACCGCGGCAAGCTGTCCGAAGCGCTGGCCGTGGCCGAGCAGGCCGAGGAGCACAGCCGGAAAGCCGGCCACGGGCCGTGGTCGCGGTTGCTGGGCCGCGCCGCGCGCCTCCAGGCGCTCGGGCTGATGGGCCGCCACGCCGACGTGCTGGCCGAGACGGACGTCCTGCGCGCGGAGATGGCCCGGTTGCCGGACCGGCCCGGGGTCGATGAGGTGGTCGAGCCGTGGGCGGTGCGGGAGATGGTGCTGGACGGCGGGTGCGAGTCGGCGCTGGCCCTGCGGGAGTGGGAGACCGCGTTGGCGCTCAACGAGGAGGCGGTGGCGAGCAAACGGCGGCGCGGCGCGTCGAGCCGGGAGTACGCGCGGACCCGGTTCAAGGCGTTCGGGCCGCTCGTCGAACTCGACCGGATCGACGAGGCCGACCACCTGCTGCGCGCCTGCCAGCGCACCTTCGAGGAGCACGGCGACCTGTCCATGCTCGTCCCCGTGTTCGGCGCGCGGGCCCTGGTGGAGTACGTGCGCGGACGCCTGGACGCCGGGCTCGGCCTGCAACGCACCGCCCTGCGGCTGGGTTACGCCGGCGGCGACGTCGACAACACCGCCACCGCGCACACCAACCTGGCGACGTTCCTGGCCAGGACCGGCGGCGACCTCGCCGAACGCCGCGCGCACCGGCTCGCGTCCGCGCTGCTGGGCTTCCTGATGGGCAAGGGCCACGACGTGGGCGGCGTGCTCGCGTTGCTGGCCGAGGAGTACCGGGTCGGCGACGAGCCCGCCACCTACGCCGACCTGGTTCGCCTGGTCGAGCGCACCCCCGGCGTGCGGTTCGCCGAGCTGGTCGGGCGGTTCGGCGACGGCGCGCAGGCGCTGGCCGCCCTGCTGGAGCTGGCCGAACGGCTCCGCCGGAGGTGACTCAGGGCTTCGCGGCCGTCCCGGTGGCCACCAGGAACGCGACCACGCCGGCGACCAGGAGCACCCCGCCGAACACCGTCCACCGCCGCGCCCGGCGCAGCGCGAACCGCACCTGCTCGGCGTGCGCGAGGGCCAACAGCCACTTCACGTACGGGTCGGTCCGCGTCACGTTCGCCTGCGCGCGGGACAGGTTGTGCGCCAACGCCCGTTTCCGTCGGACGTCCTCCTCCGCCCCGTGCGCCCGGTGCAGGCGAGCCGCGACGCCCCGGTGCATCAGCAGGTTCGCGACGCTGGTCGCGGCCGTCCCGAAGTACTCCTCGGGGACGGCGTCGATCCGCGCCACCAGCGCGCGCATCCGCTTGCCGGACAGGTCCGCCGTGGTCACGACGATGGGTTCGAGGACCCGGCTGGTCTGCCAGGTCGCACACCCGACACCCACCAGCACGGCCAGCAGCCCGCCACCGGCCAGCAGCGCGTCGGCGATCCCGTGCACCCGGCCGATGCCGACCAGCGGACTGCCGCCGACCAGCGCGGCGCCGACCGCGCCCAGCGCGCCGAGCAGCCACTTGGCGGTGGCCCGCATGTCGGCGATCGAGTCCAGCGGCGAGGGCAGGTCGCTCACCGGGGTCACCGCTCGGGTGGCGGGTCGCCCTTCACGACCAGGTTGGGGGGCATCGTGTCGACGGGCACGTCCTGGTAGGTCACCCACTTCCGGCCGTCGAAGACCTGCAACTCGCCGTCGTCGTCCAGCCAGATGTCGTTGGGCCGCGGGTTCTGCGGGGGACCGGCGCTCACCCACCGGATTATGCACCCGGGGCACCCGCGGTGATCGGCGAACCCGCGACCTCGGTGGCCGCGCGCACGAACGCCGCGACCGCCCGAGAACGCGAGTTCCGGGGCCACGCCACGAAAAGCGTCAACGGCGGCAGGTCCATCACGGGCCGGTAGGCCACGCCGGGACGCGGGTGGCGCCGGGCCAACGACGTGGGCAGGAACCACACCATCCGGCCCATCTCGACCAGGTTGAAGATCTCGGCGAGGTCCCGGGGGCGGAAACCGCTCCCGGTGACCGGGCCGGTGCCGTCGGTCTCGGCGGGCGACCCGTCGGGCAGCGAGCGGCCGGTGAAGTCCGTCATGCGCAGTGCGGTGCGCGCGGCCAGCGGGTCGCCGACCGCCAGGGCGACCACGCGCGTCTCGGTGACCAGCGGTTCGGCGTCCAGGTCGTCGCCGTCGCACGGGCCGGGCACCAGGGCCACGTCGGCGCGGCCGTCGCGCAGGGCCACGGCCTGGTCGCCGCGCCCGCCCAGGACCAGCTCGACCGGCGGAAGTCCCTGCCCCCGTTGGTATTCCGCGAGCACCAACGGCAGCAGGCCGGCGTCGAAGTCGGCCTTGAGCGCGAGGCGCAGCGCCGGCGCGGGGCGACCCGCGTGCCGGGCGCGGCGGGCGGCGGCGGTGACCGCGTCCAGCGCGGCGCGGCCCTCGCGGAGCAGGACCTCGCCCGCCGGGGTCAGCGACACGTGCCGGGTGGTGCGTTCGAGCAGTTGCACGCCCAGGCCGCGCTCCAGCTCCCGGATCGCCCGCGAGAGCGGCGGCTGCGCCATCCCCAACCGCTGCGCCGCCCGCCCGAAGTGCAGTTCCTCGGCGACCGCCACGAAGTACCGGAGCTGCCGCACCTCCAGGTCGTCCATACCCGCACGGTATCAACGCGGACCGGATCCTTCCTTCAGCTCCACCGGACCCGCAGGTTGACTCGACGCCGTTGTGCCCCAACTACTTGCTGGAGAACATCGCATGATCGTCGTGACCACACCCACGGGCAACATCGGCCGCAGGGTCGTGCGCGGCCTGCTCGACCGGGGCGCACCCGTCCGCGTGATCGCCCGCGACCCGTCCCGCCTGCCCGACGACGTCCGCGACCGGGTGGAGGTCGTGCCCGGGTCGCACGCGGATTTCGACGTCGTCAGCAAGGCGTTCGCCGGTGCGGACAGCGTCTTCTGGGTCGTCGCGCCGAACCGGCAGGCCACCGACGTCCACGCCGCCTACGCCGGGTTCACCGAGGCGGCGAGTCGGGCGGTCACCGAGCAGGGGGCCCGGCGGGTCGTCGGCGTCTCGGCGCTCGGGCGCGGGTCGGCGGTGGCCGGACAGGCCGGGCTGGTGACCGCGTCACTGGCCATGGACGACCTCATCGCCGGCACCGGCGTGCACTACCGGTCGCTGACCATGCCGTCGTTCATGGACAACGTGCTGCGGCAGGTCGAGCCGATCCGGGACCACGGCGTCTTCGTCGACATGGTGTCCGGTGACCGCAAGCTGCCGACGTGCGCCACCCACGACATCGCCGCCATCGCCCTGGACCTCCTGCTCGACGACTCGTGGCAGGGCAGCGCCGACGTCCCCGTGCTCGGGCCGGAAGACCTGTCCCACAACGACATGGCCGAGATCATGACCGAAGTCCTGGGTCGGCCCGTGCGCTATCTCCAGGTGCCCGAGGAGGCGTTCCGGGCGCGACTGGTGGAGATCGGCATGTCCGCGCCGTTCGCCGACGGGATGGTGGAGATGATGCGCGCCAAGGACAACGGCCTGGACAACGCCGAACCGCGCACGCCGGAGTCCACCACGCCCACCACCTTCCGCCAGTGGTGCGAGGAGGTGCTCAAGCCCGCCGTCGGCTGATCAGCCCAACTGCTGGAGCCCCGCGTCGAACAGCGCGTTCGCGGACGAGTCGAAGTCGGCGGCGAACGCGCTGTCCGGCATGGCGCGCACCACCTCGTCGAACTGGGCGGCGGCCACCACCACGTCCACCGCGTCGATCTCCCGCATCTCGCGCAGCCACCACGGCGGCGGGGGCCACGGCCACGGCCAGCGCGGTCGCGGCGGGGTGCCGCAGAAGTCGTCGACGAACCGGGCGATCGCTTCCCGGCCCTGCTCGTAGCCGGTGTCGCGGGCCGCGTCGTGGCGGTCGAGGGGCGTAGCGGATGGTGCCGGTGGCGGCCAACGCGCCGCGCCCCGCCTTGGGCGGCAACGGCTGCGGGTTGAGCCCCGCGCGGACCACGGGACCGAACGGCCCCCACGGACCAGCGTCCTCCGGCGGCGGGTACAGCGCGTTGACCAGGTTGGCGAGCGCTGCGCGGCTCAGTGTCAGCCTCTCGTTCACGGCGGCCTCCCGAAGTGCCTGCACCAGTGCAGTCGCTCCCGGGCCGGGGAGTGGTACCACTCGATCGAGTGAACTCAGCGCAGCGGTGCGGGCAGCCGCCGGTCGACCAGCTTGAACAGCACGGCGAACACCACCGC
The DNA here is from genome assembly GCA_050954585.1 of Actinosynnema sp. CA-248983. Taxonomy (GTDB): domain Bacteria; phylum Actinomycetota; class Actinomycetes; order Mycobacteriales; family Pseudonocardiaceae; genus Actinosynnema. Next base: position 3,039,012 of record CP191863.1, read on the forward strand.
CACGGCGACCACCAGCAGGGCGTTGCGCAGCGCCTCCCCGAACCCGAGCCGGGTCACGTCCAGGAACGGGTACGGGTACCAGCGGGTGAACGCGCCCTGCGTGAAGATGTAGACCAGCCACGCCACCGGCCACACGAACGCCGCCGCGACCGTCCCCCACGTGATGCGCGGACGCGGGCCGAACAGCAGCCACGCGGCGATGAACGCCCACGGCGAGATGTAGTGCAAGCCGATCGTCGCCAGCACCGCCGCCCCGGTGAGGTGGACCAGCGGTGCCAGGATGGTCTCGAACACCAGTCCGGTGATGAGGATGCCCAGCAGCGCGTCCAGCCGGACCACCCGCCACACCGTGCCGTCGCGTGCCGGCCGCCGCACCAGGAGCAGGGCCGTGACCAGCACGAACAGGTTGCTCTGGATGGTGAAGTAGCTGAACAGCCGCCACAGCCGCAGGCCGAGGCCACCGGTGGTCTGCCCGGAGTTGGCGTCCGCGCCACCGGTGAAGATCAACACGAGCTGGATGCCCAGCGAGGCGAGGACGACCAGGGCGATCGCGGCGTGCGACCACCGCGACGCCGTCTCCGCGGTGACGCGGCGCTGCACGGTGACCATGACGGCAGCGTAAGCCCGACGGACGGTGAGCGCATGGTCACCTAAAGTCGCCGTGAACGTGGCGAGCGGCTGCGGGCAACACCAGGTGTGAGGACGATGACCCAACACACGACGGCGGGTGCTCAGGCGTCCGACGCGGACGACCGGCCGGACCTGTCCGGGCCGGGCCGCAGCCGGGTCTTCGGGCAGCTGTTCGACCGGCACGCCCGGCCGCTGCACCGCTACCTGGCCCGCCGCGTGGGCGACCTGGCCGACGACCTGGTCGGCGAGACGTTCCTGGTCGCCTACCAGACCCGGGACGGCTACGACCCGGCACGCGGCACCGCCCGTTCGTGGCTGTACGGCATCGCCACCAACCTGCTGCGCCGCCACGTGCGGCAGGAGGTGCGGGGCCTGGCCGCCGCCGCCCGCGCGGCCGGGTCCACCGCGGGCGGCGAGGACCACGGCAACCGGGTCGCCGACCGGGTCGACGCCGCCGCGCGCACCCGGCTGCTGGCGGGCGCGCTCGCCGAGCTGGACGCCGGCGACCGGGACGTCCTGCTCCTCACCAGTTGGGCCGGGCTGGACTCGAACGAGGTGGCCGAGGCACTCGGCATCCCGGTCGGGACCGTCCGCTCCCGGCTGCACCGCGTGCGGCGCCGGTTGCGCGCCCACGCCCCCGAGACCGACCACGCGAGGACCGGCGATGAGTGACGACAACATCCACCGCATCTGGACCGAGGACGAGCTGGACGCCGCGCTGGACGCACTCAACGCCGACGTCGACAGCGACGAGAAGGTGCTGGCCCACGCACGGGCCGCGCTCATGCAGACCACCGAGGAAGGGGAGACGGACGTGACCGAACCGGGGGAGACCAAGGCGGTGCGCTCGAAGCGGCGCTGGGTGTTCGGCGCGGCGGCTGTGGCCGTGCTGGTGGCGGCCGGGCTGGTCGTGCAGACCGTGTCGTTCGGCCGGGGCCCCGCGCCCGCCAGCGCCGAGGCCGCGGCGACGCTGGACCGGGCCGCCGCCCAGTCGATCGGCGCGGTGGACCCGCCGGTCGGGCCGGGCCAGTACCGGTACGTGGCGACGCACGCCTGGTGGATGGCCAGCGGCGAGGGCTTCGCCCGACTGGCGGAGAACCTGCTGGAGACCTGGGCCCCGGCCGACGAGCAGGGCGAGTGGCTGCTGCGCCGGGACGTGACCGGCAACCAGCAGTGGGTCGTCGGCACCGAGGAGGAGGCCAAGGCCGCGGGCGTCCCGACCGATGGCGGCTGGCCGGAGGGCGAGTGGCGTGCCAAGTGCGGCGGGTTCTTCGCCGACGCGGGCAAGGAGTGCGCCGACCGCGGCAGCTGGCAGCGCCCGACCGCCGAGTGGCAGGCGAGCCTGCCCACCGACCCGGACGCCCTGTTCAAGCGGCTGCGCGACGACGCCCCGGACAACGGCCGCGGTGACGCCGAACTGCTGGTCTACGCGGCCGACGCGTTGCGCAGCGGCCTGATCCGCAGCGACGTGCGCGCCAACATCTACAAGGCGCTGGCCAAGGTGCCCGGCCTCCAGGTGACCGAGAAGCAGGCCAACCTGGGCGGCCGGCTGGGCACCGCGCTGGGCATCGACGACGGCGACATGCGCCAGGACATCATCATCGACCCGGAGACCGGCCAGTTCATCGGCGAGCGCCAGGTGACCACGTCCGACATGGACCAGTTCAAGGCGGGCACGGTCCTGGAGTTCACCGCGGTCGAGACCGGGGTGGTCGACCGGATCGGGGTCAAGCCCCAGCGGTAGCGCGGATTTTCGAGGGGCTCGTGCGGCTGTCGGGGGCGCACGAGCCCTTCTTCCGTGCCGGGAAGTACCGGAAGTCGCCACACCGCTGGAATTCCGCGCCGGGCGGGGTGAAAATGGCGCACCAGCCTTCGTGAGAGCGCTCTCTCGCGGGCCCCGACTCCCCGTACAGGCAGGTCGATGACGATCATGGCCCCCTTCCCGCGACGCGCTCGGAGACCGGCGTTCGCCCTGGCTCTAGCCCTGGCCGTGGCAGCTCTCCCCGCTCCCACGGTGTCCGCCGACCCGTCGCGACCGCAGGACCTCGGCGCGGACGTCCGGGTGTTCGACCCGAGCACGCCGGTCGCCGAGATCCAGGCCGCCCTCGACGCCACCCACGCCGCCCGCGTGGACGACGAGATGGGCACCCGCCGGCACGCGTTCCTGTTCAAGCCGGGCACCTACGGCACCGCCGAGCAGCCCCTGCACATCAAGGTCGGCTACTACACCGAGATCGCGGGCCTCGGCGCGTCACCCACCGACGTCGTCGTCAACGGCAAGGTCGAGGTCTACAACCGCTGCCTCGCCGACGGCGGCACCGGCAACTGCCTCGCCCTGGTCAACTTCTGGCGCACCCTGTCCAACCTCACCGTCAACGTCGACGCCAAGGGCCAGGACGGCTGCCGCTCGTCGGCGAACTTCTGGGCCGTCTCGCAAGCGGTCTCGGTGCGCCGCCTCAACGTCACCGGCGGCACGTTCTCGCTGATGGACTACTGCACCGCCGGCCCCCAGCACGCCAGCGGCGGGTTCATCGCGGACTCGCGGCTGCCGCAGGTCGTCAACGGCTCCCAGCAGCAGTGGCTGACCCGGGACAGCGAGGTCGCCGGCTGGTCCAACGGCGTCTGGAACCAGGTCTTCTCCGGCGTGGTCGGCGCACCGGACGCCGGCACGTTCCCGACCCCGCCCTACACCACCCTCGACCGCACCCCGATCAGCCGCGAGAAGCCCTACCTGTTCGTCGACGACGGCCGCTACCAGGTCCGCGTCCCGCAGGCCCGCCGCGACACCCGCGGCGTCTCCTGGGCCGACGGCCCCACGCCCGGCCGCACCGTCCCGCTGACCGACTTCTTCGTCGCCAAGCCGACCGACCCCGTCCGCGAGATCAACCGGCAGTTGGCCCGCGGCAAGCACCTCATGCTCACCCCCGGCCGGTACGACATCGCGCGCAGCATCGAGGTCAAGCGCCCCGGCACGGTCGTGCTCGGCCTCGGCCACGCCACCCTGACCGCCGTCGGCGGCGCCACCCCGCTGGACGTCGCCGACGTGCCCGGCGTGGTCATCGCCGGCGTCACGATCGACGCGGGCACGGAGGAATCGCCGGTGCTGCTGCGCGTGGGCCGCAAGAACACCGGCGGCTGGAGCGTCCCGGGCAACCCGACCACGCTGTCCGACGTGTACTTCCGCGTCGGCGGCCCGCACGTCGGCAAGACCGACACCGCGCTGGAGGTCAACAGCGACCACGTCCTGATCGACCACACGTGGGTGTGGCGCGGCGACCACGGCGTCGAGGGCTTCACCGACACCCAGCGCTGGCACACCAACACCGGCCGGACCGGCGTCGTCGTCAACGGCGACCACGTCACCGCGACCGGCCTGTTCGTCGAGCACTTCCAGCGGCACAACACGGTCTGGAACGGCGAACACGGCACGACCGTGCTGTACCAGAACGAACTGCCCTACGACCCGCCCACGCAGGCGGACTGGATGAACGGCCCCGTCGAGGGCTTCGCCGGCTACAAGGTCGGCGACCGCGTGCAGCACCACACCCTGCACGGCGGCGGCGTGTACGTGTTCAACCGGAACAACCCGTCGATCCACACCGAGAACGGCTTCGAGGTGCCGTCGACCCCAGGTGTGCGGCTGCGCCACATCATGACCGTCAACCTCAGCGCGGGCACGATCGACCACGTCGTCAACGGGCTCGGCGAGGCGGCGGACACCACTCGCGTCGGCGTGCCGGTGTACGTGGCGGAGTACCCCTAGTCGGTTGTTGGACGCTCGCGTTGTTTTCGGTCGTGAAACAGCGCGAGCGTCTTGCACACGGGGTATGTCCTCACCCGACCTGCCAGACGCGGATCTTGCCGTCGGTGCCGGCGGACACCAGGGTCCGGCCGTCGGCGCTGTAGGTGAGGTCCGCGACGCGGGCGGTGTGGCCGGTGAGCGACTCCTTGAGGTTGCCGGTGGCGGCGTCGAGCAGTTGCACGTCGTTGCCGGCGCCGATGGCGAGGGTCCGGTGGTCGGGGCTGATCGTGAACGGGCCGTCCGCGGTGCCGGTGTTGATCAGCTTGCCGGTGGCGACATCCCACAGTTGCCCCACCTTCCGGTTGAAGTCGGTGGTGGCGAGGGTCTTGCCGTCGGTGCTGAACGAGAACGGTTGGCCGATGCCGTCGAGGAGCCTGATCCGGCGGCCGGTGGCGGTGTCCCACAGGCTGATCTTCTCGGTGAAGTGGCTGCTGGCGGCGATCATCGTGCCGTCGGGGCTGAAGGTGGCGACGTAGCCGGCGTCGATCGTGGCGGTGTTCTTGCCGGTCGCGACGTCCCAGACGCGGACGGTCCGGTCGACCGCGGCGGTGAGCAGGAGGCGGCCGTCGCGGCTGAAGGACATGTCCTGGACGCCGTTGGTGTGCCCGGGGAGGGTGGCTTTGCTCTGGCCGTCGGCGGTGTTCCACAGGCGGACCGGGTTGTCGAACGGGTCGGTGCAGGCGCAGGTGGACGCGGTGGCGATGGTCTTCGCATCCGGGGTGAACGCCAGCGTCGGGCCGGTGGTGGTGCCGGTGAGGGTGGCTCGGGCGAGGTGGGTGGTGCGGTCCCACAGCACGGCCGCGCCGTCCTCGCCCGGTAGTGCGAGGGTGTTCGGGTCGGTGCTGAAGGCGAAGGAGTTCGCGTTGCCGGCGAGGTCGTCGACCTCCCGGCCGGTCTGGACGTCCCAGAGGCGGACGCGTTCGCCGGCCGCGCCCGTGGTGAAGCCGGCGACGGTCTTGGCGTCGGGGCTGAGCACGACCCTTTCGGCGGTGCCGGTGATGACGTGGGCCGCGGGCCTGTTGTTCGGTCCGCTGCCGTATTCGGTCTTGTCCCGGTTCAGCCACAGTGCGACGCCGGTTGCGATCAGGGCCAGTGCGGTGAGGAGGGCGGTGATCGTGCGGGCGCGGCGGGAGGCGATCAGGCGGCGGAGGTCGATGCGGGCCCGGCGGGGTTGCGGTGTCGCGGCGGTGGGCGGGGGAGGGGTGGCCGGAGCGGGTTCCGGGGCGGGTGGCGCTGCGGTGGGCTGGGCGGCTTCGGCGGGTCGGGCGGCGTCGGTGGTGGGGGACGGCTCGGGCTTGGGCCGGGGTCGCTCGGGCTTGGACTCGGGCGGCGCGGCCACGGCTGGCGCGGGCTCGGCCGGCGTGGGCTCGGCCGGCGCGGGCTTGTGCTTCGGCGTGGGCTCGGCCGGCGTGGGCTCGGCCGGCGCGGGCTTGTGCTTCGGCGCGGGCAGCGCGGGCGCGGGTTTCGCGGTGGTCGTGACGGGTGGGTCGGTCGGGGTCAGGAGGGCGGTGGCGGCGGTGGAGACTTGGCGGCTGTCGTCGTCGGCCAGGCGGCGGATTTCCTGCTCCGCACGGGCTTTGACCTGCTCGTTGCCGACGCGGCGGAGGTGGGCGAGGCCGTCCAGGGCGTTGAGGCGGTCGGTGGCGATAGGGCTGGCTAGGGCGTTGGCCAGGTAGGTCGGCAGGGTCCAGTTGACGTTGCGGGCGATGATCGTGCGGCCCTGCACGTCGTCCTGCTTCTTCGGGCGTTGTTGCGGCATCTCCTCGACGACGCGGTCGTACGCGTAGCTGTACAGCTCGTCCACGGTGATGTCGCCGTCGCCGTCGAGGTCCGCGCTGCCGTCCCGCAGGCCCGCGACCAGGTACCGGGTGAACACCGACTGCGCGGCCTGCCCGCGCGGCTGGTCGCCGGCGCCCTCGAAGGAGTACTGGGTGGCGTCGGACGCGGTGAGCACGGTCCGGCCCCGGCCCTGGAAGCGTTCGAGGGTGTGCACGGTCGGGTCGGCCTTGGTGCGCCGGCCGGCCGGGAACGCGCCGCTGTAGCAGCAGTCCAGCACGAGGATCTTCCGGCGGGACGCGCAGCCCTCCACGGCCAGGCCGACCTGTTCGGCGGGCAGGCCGGTGAACAGCAGGTTGTCGCGCATCGTGTTGGTCATCGCCAGGTACAGCCGGCCTTCGTCGTCCTTGAGGCCGTGGCCGGTGAAGTAGAGCAGCGTGAGGTCGTCGCGGCGGCGGTCGCGGTAGAACTCGCCGATGGCCCGGCCCACCCGGTGCAGGGGCTCGTTGACCAGCGTGGTGACCTCGAAGCCGGCGATCGACGGGTCGGCCAGCACCTCGGCGAGGGTCTCGGCGTCGTGGGCGGGCGTGGTCAGCCGGCGCAGGCCGGCGTCCTCGTAGTCGTAGGTGGCGATCAACAGCGCCAGTCGCCGGCTCACGCCGGTCACCCCGAGTGGCGCCGGACGTAGGCGTCCACCAGCGCCTGCCGCTCGTCCGGGGACGCCTTCTCCAGCGCGATGGTGTCCCCGTCGATGGTGACCGACACCCGGTGCCTTGCGGCCTGGCGGGCGAGCCAGTCCCGGACCGTCTCGATGACCAGCGGGAACACCCCGCCGGCGGCGCTCATCGCGACCACCACCGCGCCCAGCGTGACCGGGTCGGCACCCTTCGCGCCGTCCGGCAGCGGCCCGTCGGCGGCCAGCCGGGCGTCGACGTCGAGCGCGGCGACCTCGGTGCGCAGCCGGCGCGCGAGGCGGTCGGCGCTGTCCGGGTCGACGTCCGGGTCCGGCTCGACCACCAGCAGCACGACGCGTTCGTCCTCCGTGCCCATCGGCCCTCCCTTGAGCAGGCCTGCACCTGGGATGTCGTCGCGGACCGGCGGTCGTTACCGCCCGAGCGGGTCAGAAGAGCGCGATGAGCAGCAGGATCACCGCGACGGCGATGGCGATCGGCACCACCGGGACCCGGCCGGGCGACCGGCGGAAGTGGCTGCGGACGGTGGTGCCGCGGAACCAGCTGTACGGCGTGCGGCGGTGGTGTCGGCGAACCCAGGGCATGGCTGCTCCACGGTTTCGGTGCGTCGTCCGGAGGTTCTGGCGACGGTGGACTACCCGCGCGGCACCGGGTTCACGCGCTCCGGCGGGCGCCAGCCGGACGGACCGTCCGCCGAGCCGGGGAGGTCTGGTGCACCACCGTCCATTCGGGACGGCCGACCGAGAGGCGGCGGGTTCGCCGAACGGGTGTTGCGGGCGCGGGGCGCGTGAACCGGGGGTGACGAGTTCCAGCAGAGCCGCTTCCTTTCCCATCCGACTGTGGTCACATATGGCGAACGCACCGGCCGCGGGTGATCCATAAGCGATCTATTCGATGCCGTGCGTCTTGTAATTTCGCAAATCGGTCGGGGGAGCCGGGCTATGGGTCCGCCATTGCCGGGTATGACCAGGGACGGGGGATTGCCATGATCGATGAAATGGAACAGGGAGCGGCCGGCGCGGCGCTCGCCGCCGGGTCCGCCGGTGACGAGATCTCCATCGGTGCTGCCGACAGCCAGTACGAAGACCTCGTGCGCGGGGTCAACCAGCGGTGGGTCGGCGCGCCCGAGAAGGTGGCCGTCGTGCGCACGGCCGAGGACGTGCGGCGCGTGGTGCGCGAGGCGGTCCGGGAGGGCAAGCGGATCACCGTGCGCTCCGGCGGGCACTGCTTCGAGGACTTCATCTACAACGCCGAGACGCAGGTCGTGATCGACATGACCGAGCTGGACGAGGTCTACTTCGACCGCAAGCACCAGGCGGTCGCGGTCGAGGCCGGGGCCACGATCCTGCGCATGTACGAGACGCTCTACAAGAAGTGGGGCGTCACCGTGCCGGCCGGGTTCTGCCCGACCGTCGGCATGGGCGGGTACGTCAGCGGTGGCGGGTGGGGCACGCTGGGGCGCAAGTTCGGCCTCGTCGTGGACCACCTGTACGGCGTGGAGGTCGTCACCGTGGACGCCTCCGGCAAGACCCGCATCGTCGTCGCCACCCGCGACGAGGACGACCCCCACCGCGAACTGTGGTGGGCGCACACCGGTGGCGGCGGCGGCAGCTTCGGCATCGTCACCCGCTACCTCTTCCGCTCGCCCGGCGCGGAGGGCGACGACCCGCGCGACCTGCTGCCCCGCCCGCCGCGCGAGGTGATCCTGGCCGCCGTCGGCTGGTCGTGGGCGAGCATCGACCGGGCCGAGTTCGGTCGGCTGGCGCGCAACTACGCCCAGTGGCACCTGGACAACTTCGCGCCGGACAACCCGAACCGCGACCTCGCCGCGTTCATGGGCCTCAACCACCGCTCCGCCGGCCAGATCGGCCTGATCGCGCAGGTCGACGCCGACACGCCGGACGCGGAGGAGCGGCTGACCGAGTTCTTCCGGTTCATGAACGACGGCGTCAACGTGGAGCCGGAGGCCCTCACGGCGTCCATCGGCGACCTCGGCGCACTGCCGCAGTTCTTCTTCCAGCGCAAGTTGCCGTGGTTGCAGGCCACCAGGTTCTTCGGCATGTCCAACCCGCAGGTGACCGACCCGACCTTCCGCGCCGAGTACAAGTCGACCTTCATGGTCGGCAACTTCCCGGAGGGCCAGCTCGACGCCCTCCACCGGCACCTGACCCGGGACGACATCAACAACCCCAACGTCACGGTGCAGCTCACCCCGTACGGCGGCGAGATCGCCGCGCTCGCGCCCGACGACACCGCCTCCGTGCACCGCGGGGCGGCGTTCAAGATGCTGTACTCCGCGTACTGGACCGACCCGGCCGAGGACGACAAGCACATCGGCTGGGCGCGGGACGTCTACGGCGAGGCGTACGTCGAGACCGGCGGCGTGCCGGTGCCCAACGACGTCACCGACGGCTGCTACGTCAACTACGCCGACATCGACCTCAACGACCCGTCGCTGAACAAGTCGGACGTGCCGTGGCACGACCTGTACCACAAGGAGAACTACCCGCGGCTGCAACAGGCCAAGCTGGCCTACGACCCGCTGGACGTGTTCCGCCACGGCCAGTCGGTGCGGCTGCCGGGGGCATGAAACCGGGCTCCGCCGCGTTCAGACCAACAGCACACCCGACACCCGCCGCCGGTCCACCGGCTCGACCGCACGAGCCGCACCGCTCGAACCCGGCGGCGGGTGCCCGGCTGCCCACAACCGGCCGGACCTCCGCAGCCAGCCGGACTTCCGCCGCCACCCCCCAGACTTCCGCCGCCACCCCCGGACTTCCGCAGCCACCCCCAGACTTCCGCCGCCCCCACTGCCAGCAGCACCCGCGTTGAAGAAAGTGTCGAACCGCAAGGAGCGTCATGGCATTGCAGATCGGCTACAAGGCGTCCGCCGAGCAGTTCGCGCCGCGTGATCTCGTCGAGCACACGGTGCGAGCGGAGGAGGTGGGACTGGACAGCGTGATGGTGTCCGACCACTTCCTGCCCTGGCGGCACAAGGGAGGGCACGCGCCGTTCGCCCTCTCGTGGATGGCGGCGGTGGGTGAGCGGACCTCGCGGGTGCGCATCGGCACCAGCGTGCTCACCCCGACCTTCCGCTACAACCCGGCGGTGATCGCCCAGGCGTTCGCGACGATGGGGCTGCTCTACCCGGAGCGGGTCATCCTCGGCGTGGGCACCGGCGAGGCCCTCAACGAGATCGCCGTGTCCGGCCGGGAGTGGCCGGAGTTCAAGGAGCGGCTGGGTCGGCTGCGCGAGTCGATCACGCTGATCCGCCGGCTGTGGACGGAGGACAAGGTCGACCACGAGGGCGAGTACTACACCCTCGTCAACGCGAGCATCTACGACCGTCCCGAACAGCCCGTCCCGATCTACGTCGCGGCGGGCGGCCCGCAGATGGCCAAGTTCACCGGGCGCATCGCGGACGGGTTCATCTGCACCTCCGGCAAGGGCATGGACCTCTACGAGGAGAAGCTGCTGCCCTCGCTCGCCGAGGGCGTCAAGGAATCCGGCCGGGAGTCCGACCAGGTCGACCGGATGATCGAGATCAAGCTGTCCTACGACCGGGACCCGGTGGCGGCGCTGGAGAACGTCCGCTTCTGGGCCCCGCTGTCGCTCACCGCCGAGCAGAAGCACACCGTGGACAGTGCCGAGGAGATGGAGCGGCTCGCCGACGAGCTGCCCATCGAACAGGTGGCACAGCGGTGGATCGTCGCCTCCACCCCCGAGCAGGCCCTCGCGGGCATCAAGCCCTATGTGGACGCCGGGCTCAACCACCTGGTCTTCCACGGCCCCGGGCACGACCAGGAGCGGTTCCTCACCCAGTTCGCCGAGGACGTCGTCCCGCGCTTGCGCGAGCTGGGCTGATCGGGCGGTTCCCGCCGGGCGCGCGGCGTCCGGCGGGAACGGCAGTCTCGAAGAAGCACGCCGGCATTCCAGGCGGGCACGATCAGCGGGCCGGGGGCACCGTGTTGCCCCATCCGACCCGGTGTCCCCCCCACTGGAGGCTGAGCGATGACGATGACGGAAGGGGCCGCCGAGACACTTGCGGCGACCAATGACATCCGGCCGATGACCGGCCAGGAGTACCTGGACTCGTTGCGCGACGGCCGAGAGGTCTACGTGTACGGGGAACGGGTGGACGACGTCACCAAGCACCCCGCGTTCCGCAACAGCGCCCGTTCCGTCGCCCAGCTCTACGACGCGCTGCACGCCCCGGAGGCCCAGGGCGTGCTGAGCGTGCCGACCGACACCGGCAACGGCGGCTTCACCCACCCCTTCTTCAAGGCCCCGCGCTCGGTGGACGACCTGGTCCGCTCCCGCGACGCCATCGCCGCCTGGCAGCGCATGGTCTACGGCTGGATGGGCCGCACCCCCGACTACCAGGCCGCGTACTTCGGCACCCTGATCGCCAACTCCGACTTCTACGGCCCGTTCAAGGACAACGCGCTGCGCTGGTACCGCGAGTCGCAGGAACGGGTGCTGTACTTCAACCACGCCCTCGTGCACCCGCCGATCGACCGCAGCAAGCCGGCCGACGAGATCGCCGACGTGTGCGTCCACGTGGAGCGGGAGACCGACGCCGGGCTGATCGTCTCCGGCGCGAAGGTCGTGGCGACCGGTTCCGCGCTGACCAACGCCAACTTCATCGCCCACTACGGACTCCCGGTCAAGGACAAGAAGTTCGGCCTGGTGTTCACCGTCCCGATGGACGCGCCGGGGCTGAAGCTGATCAGCCGGACGTCCTATGAGATGACCGCCGCGGTGATGGGCAGCCCGTTCGACTACCCGCTGTCGAGCCGGCTGGACGAGAACGACGCGATCATGGTCTTCGACAGCGTCCTGGTGCCGTGGGAGAACGTGTTCGTCTACGACTCCGACATCGCGAACATCTTCATGAACGCCTCCGGCTTCGCCGAGCGGTTCACCTTCCACGGCTGCACCAGACTCGCGGTCAAGCTCGACTTCATCGCGGGCTGCGTGATGAAGGCCGTCGAACTCACCGGCACCTCCGGCTTCCGCGGCGTGCAGGCGCAGGTCGGCGAGATCCTGAGCTGGCGCGACCTGTTCTGGGGCATGTCCGACGCGATGGCCAAGTCCCCCGAGCAGTGGCTGGGCGGCATGGTGCAGCCCAACGTCAACTACGGGTTCGCGTACCGGATCTTCATGGGCATGGGCTACCCGCGGGTCAAGGAGATCATCCAGCAGACCCTGGGCAGCGGCCTGATCTACCTCAACTCGCACGCCAACGACTGGCGCAACCCCGACGTGCGGCCGTACCTGGACCGCTACCTGCGCGGCTCGAACGGCGGGCTCGCGGTGGACCGGGTGAAGCTGATGAAGCTGCTGTGGGACGCCGTGGGCACCGAGTTCGGTGGCCGCCACGAGCTGTACGAGCGCAACTACTCCGGCGACAACGAGTCGATCCGGGTGCAGACGATGCTGATGTACCAGGCCACCGGCCGCGACGAGCCGTTGAAGGCGTTCGCCGAGCAGTGCATGGCCGAGTACGACCTCGACGGCTGGACCCGGCCGGACCTGTTCGACGGCGACGACCTGCGCGTGGTGCGCGGGGACTGAGGGCGATGCGGCGGCGCTCCCTTTCGCCGCCGGGGAAAGTCTCAACTTCCGACGGCGCGAGTTCGTGGATTGGATCGGTGACGCGATGCTGGCACTGGGATTGAGCGGTCATTTCGGCGGCGAGGACACCGACCTCGTGCCCGGACTGCCCGAGTCGTACTCGCACGACGCCGCGGCGTGCCTCGTCGCGGACGGCAAACTCGTGGCCGCGGTGGAGGAAGAGCGCTTCAACCGCATCAAGAAGACCACCAAGTTCCCGGTGAACGCGGTGCGCGCCTGCCTGGAGATCGCGGGCGTGGGGCTCGACGAGGTCGACGTCGTCGGCTACTACTTCGACGAGGTCTTCAGCGACAACGCGCTCAACACGTGGTACGCGGCCATCCCGCAGATCCCGGTGCGCTCGGCGCGCCGGCTGATCCAGGACAAGCTCGCCGAGGGCCTCGGGGTCGAGGTGCCCGACGAGCGCGTCCGCTTCACCCGGCACCACGACGCGCACGCGTGGTCGTCGTTCCTGCGGTCCGGGATGGACCAGGCGCTGGTGGCCGTGCTCGACGGCCGCGGCGAGGAGGAGTCGGGCACGCTCTACCGCGCCGGCGCGGGCGACCTCGAACTGCTCGACACCCAGCCCGTGCACCACTCGCTGGGCCTGTTCTACCAGGAGGCCATCAGCCTGGTGCGGTACGGCTTCGGCGACGAGTACAAGGTGATGGGCCTCGCGCCCTACGGCGACGCCAAGAAGTACCGGGAGGTCTTCGACAGCCTCTACACCCTGCACGACGAGGGGCGCTACGAGCTGACGCCGGGCACGCCGTGGCTGAACACGGTGGCGTCCCGGTTCCTCGCCGAGGGCTTCGCGCCGCGCCGCTCCGGCGAGCCGGTCACCCAGCAGCACCAGGACTTCGCGGCCGGCGTGCAGGAGATGCTGGAAAACGTGGTCATGCACGTCCTGCGGCACTGGTCGCAGGTGACCGGCCTGCGCAAGTTCTGCTTCGGCGGCGGTGTCGCGCACAACAGCAGCCTCAACGGCCTGATCCTGCGCTCCGGCCTGTTCGACGAGGTCTTCGTGCACCCGGCCTCGCACGACGGCGGCGCGTCGGAGGGCGCGGCGCTGGCGGCGGCCCTCCAGGCGGGCTGGGACCGCCCGACCCTGCCCCGGATGACCACCGCGAGCCTCGGCCCGACCCTGGGCGCCCGCGACGAGATCGCCGACCGCCTCAAGGCGTGGGGCGACCAGGTGGAGGTCGAGCCGCACGAGGACATCGTGGAGGTCGCGGCGAACCTGATGGCCGAGGGCAAGGTGCTCGGCTGGGCGCACGGCCGCTCCGAGTTCGGCCCGCGCGCCCTGGGCAACCGCAGCATCCTGGCCGACGCCCGCCCGTCGGACAACCGCACCCGCATCAACGCGATGGTGAAGAAGCGGGAGAGCTTCCGCCCGTTCGCGCCCGCGGTCACCGCGGAGGCGGCGGACACCTACTTCGACCTCACCGACACCAAGGCCGACCACGACTTCATGTCGTTCGTGGTGTACGTGCACGAGGACCGGCGCGAGGAGCTGGGCGCGACCACCCACGTCGACGGCTCCGCGCGCGTGCAGGTCGTCGAGGCGGAGAGCAACCCGCGGTTCCACCGGCTGATCCAGCGCTTCGGCGAGATCACCGGCACGCCCGTGCTGCTCAACACCTCGTTCAACAACAACGCCGAGCCCATCGTGCAGTCGGTGGACGACGTCGTGACCAGCTACCTGACCACCGACCTGGACTACCTGGTGGTCGAGGACTTCCTGGTGCGCCGCCGCCCCGGCGCCGTGCTGGACGACCTGGTGGTGCGGTTCCGGCCGGTCACCCGGCTGCGGACGAGCTGGAACCACGTGGCGGGCCCCGACGCCGAGCACGAGATCTACCTCGACTACACCAAGGGCCCGCGCACGGTGGTCTCCGCCGAGGTCTTCGCGCTGCTGTCCGCTGTGGACGGTCGCCGGACGCTGTCCGAACTGGCCGGCGGCGAGGTGTCCGAAGAGGTGCGGAAGGTGTTCCACGACCTGTGGTCGGGCAGGCTGGTGGAACTGCTGCCGCGCGGGGACGTCTGACGATGTCCGTGTCCGACCGCGAACCCGACGTCCCGCCGCCGGTCCACCTGGGCGTGCAGCGGCTGCTGGACACCGTGCGCCAGCAGGCGGAACTGCCCTGGCTGGACGCCGCGGGGGAGTGGGATGACCCGCTGTTCGACGCGTGGCTGAGCTGCCTGGAGGCGGCGACGACGGTGGGCCGGGCGTTCTCCGCGCAGAACGCCCGGCCGGACGACCAGGCCCTGGTGGACGAGCTCCGCGGCGCGCTCTCCGCGACCCGGGCCGCGGCGGCGTCGATCCGCTTCTCCCTGGTGGACACCACCGACCGCGAACGCCGATCCTGACCGCTTCCGCATCGAACTGGCCGGCGCCACCACGCCGGCCAGTTCGCCGTTGCCGCCCCGACGGGGCCTGAATACGCCTCCGTCCTCATCACCGCCCCCGACGGTGATGAGGACGGAGGTGGTCGGGTCAGGACGTGAAGGCCGTGGCCAACTCGCGGATCACGTCGAGGCGGGTCGGGTCCTCGAAGCTGATCGCCAACTCCTGCACCCCCACCGCCTCGTACGCCGCGATGCGCTCGCGGATCGTGTCCAGCGTGCCGATGAGCCCGTACTCGGCGAGGTCGCCGGGGTAGTTGTCGGGCGCCCACACCGGGATCGCGGCCCGCGCCTCGGCGTCGGTGTCGCGGATGATGCAGTGGGTCGTCGTGGTCTTCCAGATGCTGTCGTAGTCGCGGCCCACGTCCTCGCAGTGGCTGCGGAGGATGTCGAGCTTGCGCGCGATGCCGTCGGGCGCCTCGATCACGTTGCACTGGTCGGCGAACTCGGCGACGATCCGCAGCGTCACCTTCTCGCCGGAACCCGCCACCAGCAGCGGGATGTGCGGCGTCTGCACGCCCTTCGGCTGGTTGATCGCCGAGTTGACCTGGTAGTGCTTGCCCTCGAAGGTGGCTTCCTGCTCGGTCCACATCGCCCGGATGACCTGCACCGCCTCGCGCAGCCGGCGCAGCCGCTCACCGGTGGTGGGGTACTCGTAGCCGTAGCCGACGTAGTCCGCCTCGTACCACCCGCCGCCGATGCCGAAGGTCAGCCGCCCGTGGGCGAGAACGTCCACAGTGGACGCCATCTTGGCCTGGAGCGCGGGGTTGCGGTAGTCGTTGCCGGTGACCATGGGGCCGAGCCGGACGTTCGTGGTCTCCCGGGCGAGCGCGGTCAGCGTCGACCAGACCTCGAAGAAGCTGGCCTGCGAGGGCGGGACGGTGTGGAAGTGGTCGGGCGCCCACAACGAGTGGTACCCGCTGTCGTCGGCGGCCTTCGCGATGGCGACGATCGTCTCGAACGCCTCCGAAGGATCGGGGATGCCCACCAGGTCCTGTCCGAAGCCGGTGGGGAGGAACAGGCTGTACTTCATCTCGCAGCCTCCTGTGGTGAGCGCACAGCGTGCGGACATCCGACCGGGAAAGGGCCGGGCGGCCCCCCGGGAGATGAGACTCCCGGGTGGCCGCGGAGGAACCGCGATTTTCTTGCTCAGTCGGCGGTGCGGACCGGCTCCACGTCGGGCAGTCCGAACCGCGCCACCAGGCCGGGGTCGACGAACAGCACGATCTTGGCGATCCCGTCCGCCGCCAGCGTGAGCACCGAGACGCCGAACGCCCGGTGCACCCCGTCCTCGCCCCGTCGGTACACCGCCGTGCCCGGCTGCCCGTTCGCCTCGATCGGCACCAGCTTCCACTCGCCGGGCGTGCCGATCGCGTGCCGGGCCACGAACGGCGCACACGTCCGCTTGCCCGCGAACCAGGTCGCGCTGGGCACCGTTTCCAGGGTGGCGTCCGCGCGCAGCAGCCGTTCCAGCGCCGCGGCGTCGGAGTTCTCGAACGCCTTGATGTACTGGTCCAGCAACGCGCGCAATTCCGGCTCGTCGGGTTCGGTGACCCGATCCATGTCGGCGGAAACCTCTTCCAACCGAGCCCGGGCCCGTTGCAACATGCTCTTGACCGCCGGCGTGGTGGTGTCCAGCATTTCCGCGACCTCGCTGGCCGGGAACGCGAGGACATCCCGAAGGAGCAACACGGCCCGCTGCCGACCGGGCAGGTACTGGAGACTGGCGACCAACGCCAACCGCAGACTTTCCCGTTCCGCGACGATCACCGCGGGGTCACCCGATTCCCGGACGCCGTCGTGCCCACGAGTGATCGAGGTGGAGATCGGCTGGAGCCACAACACGCCGGGCCCGGCAGGCACCTGCGGCGTGTCGGGATCGTCGGCCGGCGCCCCGAGCCCCGACGGCAACACCCGCCGGCTCCGCTGCTGCAACGCGGTCAAGCAGGCATTGGTCGCAATGCGGTACAACCACGCCCGAACGGACGAACGCCCTTCGAACCGGCTGTAGGAACGCCAGGCGCGGAGGTACGTCTCCTGGACCACGTCCTCGGCGTCGTCCACCGAACCCAGCATCCGGTAGCAGTGAGCCAGCAGCTCGCCGCGGTAGCTCTCGGTGGAGCTGGCGAATTCGGTGTTGTCCGGCATTCCGTCTCCCGTGCGTGACCACCGACGCCCTGGACCCCGGCGGCGACGCTGCGGTCGGCGGTCAAGCTGGACGACTCCTGGTAAAGCACACGGTACCCGCGCTGAGCCACTGCGCGAACACGACCCGTCAACAGTCCCCACACCAGCCGTTCCGCGGTCAAGCCACATGGGAGGGTGCTCCACGGATCCGCCAAACGGCCCATCGACGGCCACCGCGGAGGGGTTGTGCCAGTCCCGCCGAAGGCGGATTCCTGCGCGCGCAGCGCGTTGCTTTTGGGTGCGCGTCAGCGCGTTGCTTTTGGGCGCGCGTCAGCGCGCCTGCTTTTGGGCTTTTCCGTCCTCCCCGTATGGCCTGCCCGAAGGGCTGCCACAGATTTCCCCGGGTGGAGTCAAAAAGTTTTGTGAGGCACGAGCAAAGGTTATGCGGAACCCGGGGAAATCTGTGGTCGGCTCCGCCAGGCCATACTTCGGCGCAAAAAACAACGCGCTGCGCGAGGTGGAGCGGTGCGCAGCGCGTGGTGGAGCGGTGCGCTGCGCGAGGTGGAGCGGTGCGCAGCGCGTGGTGGAGCGGGCCGAGGGGCAACGCGCTTCGCGCTGAAGCACATCCCGATCACATCGGGATGTCGCAACGCTGCGGCGCGGGAGCAGCGGTGCGGTGCGCGAAGAGCGTTGTGCCTCTTGCCAAACGGTGTCGTGACCGCTTGGTGCAGCGAGCGGACTTACTTGATGAACTCGGACGCGTAGGTGCGCAGCACGTCCAGGTCGAACGGGTTGAGGAAGGACACGGCCAGCTCCTCCACGCCCGCCGCCTCGTACGCCGCGATCCGCTCGTGGATGGTCTCCACGGTGCCGATCAGGCCGTACTCGGCGACGTTGCCCGGGTAGATCGCGCCGACGAACGGCGGGGTGGCCGCGACGGCCTCCTCGTCGGTGTCGGCGATGATGCACAGGGTGGACGTGGTCTTGCGGATCTCGCTGTAGTCCCGGCCCACGTTGTCGCAGTGGTTCTTGAGGACGTCGAACTTGCGCTTGAGGCCCTCGGGGCTCTCGATGACGTTGCAGGCGTCGCCGAACTCCGCGACGATCTTCAGGGTCATCTTCTCGCCGGCGCCCGCCACGAGCATCGGGATGTGCGGCGACTGCAAGCCCTTCGGCTGGTTGATCGCGCCGTTGATCTGGTAGTACTTGCCGTCGAAGGTGGCCTCTTCCTCGGTCCACATCGCCCGGATGACCTGGACGGCCTCGCGCAGCATCCGCAGGCGCTCGGCGGCGTCGTGGAACTCGTAGCCGTAGGCGGTGTAGTCCGGCTCGTACCAGCCGGAGCCGATGCCCAGGGTGAACCGGCCGCCGGAGATGACGTCCACGGTGGACGCCATCTTGGCCTGGAGAGCCGGGTTGCGGTAGCTGTTGCCGGTCACCATGTGGCCCAGGCGGACCCGCTCGGTCTCCCGGGACAGCGCGGTCAGCACGGACCACGACTCGAACAGGAACGCCTGCGAGGGCGGGACGGGCACGAAGTGGTCGGCGACCCAGATCGACTCGTAGCCCGCCTCGTCCACGGTCTTGGCGATGCGCACCAGCGTCTCGAACGCCTCCACCGGGTCGGTGAAGCCAGCCAGGTCGTTGGTGTACCCGGTGGGCAGGAACGTGCTGTGTTTGATGGCCATGCTCGCTCTTTCCTCGTCATGCGGATCTGGCCGCGTCGGCCGGTGCGGCGTCAACGACGGCGGGCGGTGTTCCGCAGTAGAGACCCGGCTCCCGGGGCAAAGGAATCGCGGTCGCGCCGGGTCGGTCGATATTCGATCCGACGGGGAATATCGCGGTCGGCCGTTCGGGTGTGGCCGGCGGTAGCGGCTTGACACCCGTCCCCCCGATGGGGGAAACGTGATGCGCGCCCGCGGGGAATCCCGGCCCGGCGAAGGGTTCGGCGTCGCGCGCTCAACCCCCTCCACCACCAAGCCCAGGAAGCAGGCCCGTGATGCCCGAATCACCCCTGACCCTGACCGCCGCCGCTGCCGCGCTGCGCTCCGGCGAGGTCACCAGCGTCGAGTTGACCGAAGCGGCCATCGCCGCCGCGCAGAAGGCGGACGACGCGCTCGGCGTGTACCTGTCCCGCTTCGACGAGCAGGCGCTGCGCGCCGCGGAGCGGGCCGACGGCGAGCTGGCGTCCGGTGTCGACCGCGGGCCGCTGCACGGGATTCCGCTGGGCATCAAGGACATCATGCCCACCGTCGAAGGGCCGACCACCTCGCAGAGCCTGGTGTTCGACCGGGAGTGGGGCGACGGCCGGGAAGGGCCGGTGATGGCGCGGCTGCGCGCGGCGGGTGCGGTGATCACCGGGAAGACGACCACGATGGAGTTCGCGCTGGGCCTGCCCGACCCGGACAAGCCGTTCCCGTTACCGCGCAACCCGTGGAACCTGTCGACGTGGGCGGGCGGGTCCAGTTCGGGCAGTGCCAGCGGTGTCGCGGCGGGGATGTTCTTCGCCGGGCTGGGCACCGACACCGCGGGCGGCATCCGGATGGCGGCGGCGTTCAACGGGGTGAGCGGGCTGATGCCGACGTTCGGTCGGGTGCCGAAGTCCGGCTGCCTGCCGCTGGGCTACAGCCTCGACCACATCGGCATGATCGGCCGCTCCGCGCGGGACTGCGCGGACGTGCTCGCGGCGGTGGCGGGCCGGCACGAGAGCGACCCGGACTCGGTCGACGCGCCGTTCGCGCTGCCCGCACGGCTCGACCTCGACCTGACCGGCGTGCGGATCGGCGTGGCCCGCGACGGGCACTTCCCCGCGCACGGCGACCCCGCCACGGCCACCGCGTTCGAGGCGGCGCTTCAGGAGCTCGCGGCGGCCGGCGCGGAGTTGGTCGAGGTGGCGCTGCCGTACCGGGCCGAGGTGATGACGGTCCACCAGGTCACCATGACCAGCGAAGGGCTGGCCTACCACCGGCCGGACATGTCCGCGCGGTGGTTCGACTACTTCGCCGCGACCCGGTGGATGCTCGCCCAGGGCGCGCTGGTGTCCGGCGCGGACTACGTGCAGGCGCAACGGGTCCGCCGGGTCGCGCAGGACGCGGTGGCCCGGCTGTTCGACACCGTGGACCTGGTGGTGTGCCCCACCGCGTCGATGGGCTCGCCGTCCTACGCCGACCTGTCCGGCGACATCACCGCGCTCGGCGCGCTGATCCACACCGGCTACTGGGACTGCATCGGCAACCCGGTGCTGGCCGTCCCCATGGGCTTCACCGCCTCGGGGCTGCCGCTGTCGCTCCAGATCGCCGCGCCGGCGTTCGGCGAGGCCGCGGCGGTGCGCGCGGGCGAGGCGTTCCAGGCGCGCACCGACTGGCACCTGCGGGTGCCGGGGATGGACCCGGGCACCGAAGCGCAGCCGCCCGCGCCGGGCGACCTGCCCGCCGCCGACCCCGCCGACCTGGCCGCGGTGCGCGCGCTGTTCGCCGGGGCCACGCTGGCCCCGGCCGAGGGCGAGGTCCAGGCCTTCGCGCTGGGCTACGCCGACGTGCGGGCCGGCGTGGACGCCCTGTACGCGGTGCCGGAGGCCCGTTACGCCGACCCGGCGTTGCGCTTCCGGGCCGACGGGCGGATCACCGACTGGCGGCAGTGAGTCCCGGCGTCCTACTCCGGAACGAGCACTCAGCAATCTCGGAGATGGCCCCCGGAACGGCAGTAACCATGATGGGGAGGTCACCATTCCGGCCCGCAGGGGGCCGGACGGCTCGGCCCGACGCTGGGGGACTGACGCGACATGAAAGCGCAGGACGGAGCGGGTGCGCGGAACCTCGCGGACGGGATCGCCAAGGCCCGCGAGGGCGACGATCCGGTCCGTGCCGGCACCTCCACCGCACCCGCCGCGCCGCCGGGCGCGTGATCGAACCGATCCCCACCCGGCGCGTGCGGTCGCCAGTCCCTATGCAACACAACGGAAAGCCTCGTGAGCCGTGGCGGTCTGGGGCGTATTAGGAGGTTCGCGGTCATGGCCGCTGTGCAAGTCGGCATCGCGTTGCCGGTCCGGGAGACGGCGATTCTGGGTTACCCCGACGCCGGTCCGCTGATGAAGATGGCCCAGCAGGTGGAGGAACTCGGCTTCGACTCGGTGTGGGTGGGCGACTCGTTCGTCGCCCGGCACCGGCTCGAACCGCTCACCCTGCTGGCCGCCATCGCGATGATCACCAACCGGGTCACCATCGGCACCGCGGCGCTGACCGCCGTGCTGCGCGACCCGCTCTACCTCGCCCACATCCTCGTCACCCTGGACCAGCTCGCCGGCGACCGGCTGCGGATCGCGCTGGGCACCGGGTTCCCGCTGCCCGCCAAGGCCGAGCTGGACGCCGTCACCACCACCTACTCCCAGCGCGCGGGCCGCGTGGACGAAGCGGTCGAGTTCTGGAAGCGCCACTGGCGCGGGGAGGACGGCGACTTCGTCGGCAAGCACGTCGACCTGACCGGCCTGGAGAACCAGTCGCCGCCCACCACCCCCGGCGGGCCGAAGATCTGGTTGGCCAGCAACGGCAAGCCGCGCGCGGTCGCCCGCACCGGCGCCCAGTACGACGGGTGGCTGCCGGTCCGGATCGACCCGGACGAGTACGCGGTGTCGCTGCGCCAGATCCGGGAGGTCGCCGAGGCCGCCGGCCGCGACCCGCAGTCCGTCGAGCCGTCGTTGTACATCACGGTGAACATCAACGACGACCCGGCCGAGGCGCTCGCGGGCCTTGAGGACTACACCGACCGCTACAACAACATGCCCATCGAGCCGCTGCGGGCCTACCAGCTCTACTACGGCGGGTCGGCGAAGGACTTCACCTCCTACCTGGCGGAGTACGTCGAGGCGGGCGCGCGGCACATCGTGTTGCGCATGGGCACTTTCGACCACTACGAGCGCAACGTCCAGGCGATCGCGGAAGGCGTCATGCCGGCTCTGCACGCCATGAACGTCGACTGAGATCGGGGCAGGGATGCGGTTCGCGGGCAAGGTGGCGCTGGTGACCGGTGGCGGCACCGGCATCGGCAGGGCGACGGCGGAGGCCTTCGCGGCGGAGGGCGCGACGGTCGTCGTCGCGGGCCTGGACGAGGAGCCGTTGCGGCAGACGGTGAAGGCCATCGAGGCGGCGGGCGGCGAGGCGAGTTCGATCGTCCTCGACGTCACCGACGAACAGGCCGTCGCGGAGATGGTGGCCACGACCGTGCAGCGGCACGGCGGCCTGGACATCGCGTTCAACAACGCGGGCGTCATGGTGGGCGGCCCGCTCGCGGAGCTGGCCGCGCAGGACTGGGCGCGGGCGCTGTCGGTCGCGACCGGGACGTGGTTGTCGATGAAGCACGAGATCCGCCACATGCGCGAGCACGGCGGCGGCGCGATCGTGAACATCTCCTCGATCATCGGCCCGCACAAGACGATCCCCAACACCGGCGGGTACGCGGCGGCCAAGGCCGCGATCACCGCGCTGACCAAGACCGCCGCGGTGGAGCACATCCGCGACGGCATCCGGATCAACGCGGTCAGCCCGGGGCCGATCGCCACCCCGCTCTCGCTGATCCGCGGCGAGACCGAGGCCCAGCAGGCCGAGCGGATGAAGACCACCCTGCCGATCGGCCGGATCGGCACGGTCGACGAGGTCGCGCGCACGGTGCTGTGGCTGGCCTCGCCGGAGTCCTCGTTCACCGTGGGCGCCGACATCGTCCTCGACGGCGGCGCGACCGCCTGACCTACGACGGGAGAGACCATGATTCTGGTGGTGGGCGCGACGGGCGTCGTCGGGCGCGAGGTGGTCGCCCAGTTGGTGGCGGCCGGGCAGGAGGTGCGGGCGCTGGTCCGCGACCCGGGCCGCGACCACGGGCTCGGTGGCGAGGTGAAGGTCGTCCAGGGCGACCTGGGCCGGCTGGATTCGCTGACCGAGGCCCTGACCGGTGTGGACAGCGCGTTCGTGCTCGCCGGTGGCGGGCCGGAGACCCCGTTGCACGACGCGAACTTCGCCACGGCGGCGGCGCGGGCGGGTGTCCGCCACCTGGTCAAGCTGTCGATCATCGGGGCGGAGTACGGGTTCACCGACCTGGTCAGCACCTGGCACCTGGCCGGTGAGCGGGCCCTGCGCCAGATCGGGCAGCGGCCCGACGGTCCGCAGTGGACGTTCCTGCGGCCGGGCGAGTTCAGCTCCAACGCGCGGCTGTGGGCCGGGCCGGTCAAGGAGAAGGGCGCGGTGTTCTGGTCCCAGGTGGACCCGAAGGTCGCCGTCATCGACCCGCGCGACGTGGCCGCCGCGGCGGTCACCACGCTGACGACCGAGGGCCACGAGGGCAAGACCTACCGGATCGGCGGCCCGCAGGCGCTGGACGTCCGCGAGCGCGTGGACATCCTGTCCGCGGCCCTGGGCAAGCCGCTCAAGCTGGTCGAGCTGCCGATCCCCGCCGTGGCGGAGGCGGCCGAGCGGGCCGGGCGGCAGCGGCTGGTGGTCGAGACGACCCTGGGCAACCTGACCCGGCCGGAGTTCCAGGAGAAGGCCTCCCAGGTGCTGCCGACCTTCGAGGAGCTGGTGGGCCGGCCGCCGCGCACGTTCGAGAACTGGGTGACCGACCACCTGGGGATCTTCCGCTGACCCCAGGTGCTCCGCTCGGCGACGGTGTGCCTGCTCGTCAGGCACACCGTCGTTGTGCGGAGGGTGTTCAGTGGGGCAGTCGGATCGACTGCTGGTGGTTGAAGACGTTCTTCGGGTCCCAGGCCTTCTTGGCCCTCTGCAGGCGGGGGTAGTTGCCCTTGTAGTACAGGTCGTGCCAGGGTGTGGCCGACCTGTTCCAGGTCGCGTCCCCGAGGTCGGTGTCGGGGTAGTTGACGTAGCAGCCGTCGGTCTGCGCGTTGGGCACCGGCACGCCGCCGGTGTCGGCGAAGACCTTGGCGTAGAAGTCCCGCACCCAGCCCCGGAACTTGGCGTCGTCGGCCGGGTTCGACCAGTGGGTGATCCACAGCAGCTGGAACGCGGAGTCCCGGTGGCAGTGGGCCGTGGCGTCGGACGCTACCGCGTTGACCGCGCCGCCGTAGGACGACAGGCCGACGCTGATGGCCGCGGTGTCCATGCCGGGCGCGGTGAGGAAGTCGTAGAACGTGCCGGCCTGCGCGTCGGTGAACGTGGCCTTCATGTACGCGGACTTGTAGTCGGCGCGCAGCGTCGGGTCGTTGAACGAGATGATCGCCTTGCCGATGTACTTCGTCGCCTGCAACCACGGCAGGGTGCGCGTGCCCCCACCCCACGGACCGACGCCGTTGAGCACCGTCTTGAGGTAGTCGTCCAGGACGGCCTGGGCGTTGGGCGCGGCGGCGTCGACCTGGGTCATCAGGCCGAGGAAGCCCTTGGACTGGTGGTTGAGGGTGATCTCGGCGTGCAGCGCCGCGCCGGGGCTCGACGGTGAGCTGTTGGCGACGTGCCAGGCGCCGTAGTTCTTCAGCAGGTTCGCCAGGCCGGTCCTGGTGAGGCTTGCCCACGGGATGCCGATCTCGCTGAGCAGCACCTTCTGGGGCGGCCTGGGCAGGATCTTGACGGGGTCGTGCGTCGTCGCGCCGGGGGAGCGGAACAGGTACCGGGTGACGACGCCGAAGTTGCCGCCCCCGCCGCCGGTGTGCGCCCACCACAGCTCGCGGTTGGGGTCGGTCGACTCGCGGGTGGCCACGACGGTGGCGGCCCTGCCGTCCGCGCCGACGACGACCACCTCCACCCCGTACAGGTGGTCCACGATCAGCCCGAAGCGCCGGCACAGCATCCCCCAGCCGCCGCCCACGACGTGCCCGCCCATGCCCACGGAGTGGCAGATGCCGCCGGGCACCGTGACCCCCCAGGTCTGGTAGAGCTGCTCGTAGACGTCCAGGAGGGTCGTGCCGGCCTCGACGGCGACGGCGTTGTACTTGCTGTCGTAGTACACGTTGTCGAGTTCGGACACGTCGAGCACGACTTTCACCGACGGCTCGAACGGGAATCCTTCGAGGCAGTGGCCGCCGCTGATCACGGTGATGCGCTTGCCCGCGTCGACGGCCGCTTGCACGACCCCTTGCACCTGGTTGGTCGCACCGACGACCTTCACCATTTCGGGCTGTCCGATGAACCGCTGGTTGAGCTGACGCCGCACCAGGTCCCCGTATTGCGGGTCGCTGGGTGTGACGGTGATGGGTCCGAAGGTCGAGCGTGCGGTCAGCTCGCCCGACTCCGGCGCCGCCGATGCCGTGCCGAGCCCCGGACCTGCTGCGGTGAGGGCAACGGCCGCGGAACCGGCGAAGAGGCGGCGGCGGGACAGTTGACGTGCCGGTAACTCTGCGTTGACTTTGCGGGGCATCCAGTAGTCCTTTCTCATTCCTTACTAACCCGATCGGTCTATCGGGTCGAGAAAAGGAGCACGGACAGCCAACGTCACCGCTCGGTTGTAATAAATGTTACTCACGAGTACGTGACCGAGATCACAGCACTTCGGGGGTTGCGCTATTCCATATTCGTCGAACCGTTTGCCGTATTTCCGGCGCGACAAGCCACGCCCTCCGAAATCGGGGGCGTGGTATGCCGAATGTCGTTTTCGTCAGCCCAGGGTGTCGAGCGCCGCCACGACGTCCGCCGCCTCGGTGCGGGTGGTGTAGTCCGGGTGGACGTCGATCCACCGCAGGGTGTGGTCGGCGCCCACGAGCAGCACGGCCGGCATCGGCAGGCCGGTGGTGCCGTCGGTGTTGAGCCCCGCCACGTCGATCCCGAGCTTGGCCAGGGTCGCCAGCGCGTCCGGCGTCGGCGCGGTGTCGAAGCCCAGCTCGGTGGCCAGCTTGTTGCCCGGGTCGGACAGGACCGGGAACGTCAGCGAGTTCTTCTCCAGCGTCGAGGCGGTGCCCTCCGGCTTCTGCGGGCTGACGCCCACCAGGGTGATGCCGCGCTCGGTGAGCACCGGCAGCAGCTCAGCCTCGTAGGCGCTCAGCGCGACGTTGCAGTACGGGCCCCAGGCGCCGCGGAAGGTGACGATCACGGCCGGGCGGCCGTCGGTCACCCGGTACAGCGACGTGGGCTCGCCGGCCGCGTCCAGCAGCGGCACGTCGGGCACGGTCGCGCCCGGCTTCGCGACGCCGGCCGGCACACCTGCGGCCTTGAGGGCGGCCTGCTCGGCCTCGAACGGGGTCAGGAAACCCGCCGGCGCCTGGCTCGTCATCGACGCGGTCAGCGCTGCGGTCCTGGCGGCCAGCGACTCGGTGGTCATGTGCGTTCTCCTCGGTTCTCGGTGCTGCTCAGCCGGGTGGGACCTCGGCCAGGTGCCCGCCTTCGGCCGTTCGGATCTAGAGACCCCGGGCCGGTCGCAAAGGAATCGCTTGCGACCACGAGGTGGGCGCGCCGATTCCTGTCCGCCTCCGCCGGGGTCATTACGTGGAGACGGAGTGACCGTCCGACATCGACGAGAGGTGCCGAACGTGACCGTGGACGTCTCGATCACCCCGCCCGAGCCCAAGCCGAGTGCGGCGGCCATGCGGCGTGCCCTGCGTCGGGCTGCTGATGGTGCTGTTTTGGATGTGACCGAGGCGTCGGTGTTGTTGCACGCCCGTGGTGGGGATCTGGACGCGTTGTTGGAGGCGGCGGGGCGGGTGCGGGATGCGCATCTGTTGGCGGAGGGTCGTCCGGGGGTGGTGACCTACAGCCGTAACGCGTTCATCCCGTTGACGCGGTTGTGTCGGGATCGGTGTCACTACTGCACGTTCGCGACGGTGCCGCACAGGTTGCCGGCGGCGTTCCTGGAGCGGGACGAGGTGCTGGGCATCGCTCGTGCGGCGGCGGCGCAGGGTTGCAAGGAGGCGCTGTTCACTCTGGGGGATCGGCCGGAGGAGCGGTGGCCGCAGGCGCGGGAGTGGTTGGAGGCGCGGGGGTATTCGTCGACGCTGGATTACGTGCGGGCGTCGGCGATCGCGGTGTTGGAGGAGACCGGGCTGCTGCCGCATTTGAATCCCGGGGTGTTGGGTTGGGAGGAGTTGCAGCGGTTGCGGCCGGTGGCGGCCTCCATGGGGATGATGTTGGAGACCACGGCGGAGCGGTTGTGGTCGCGGAAGGGTGGTCCGCACTACGGCAGCCCGGACAAGGACCCCGCCGTCCGGCTTCGGGTGCTGACGGACGCGGGTCGGGTGAACGTGCCGTTCACCACGGGCATCCTGATCGGGATCGGGGAGACGGTCACCGAGCGCGCGGAGTCGTTGTTGGCGATGCGGGGGGTGGCGAGGCAGTACGGGCACATCCAGGAAGTGATCATCCAGAACTTCCGGGCCAAGCCGGACACGGCGATGCGCGGGATGCCGGACGCGGATCTGCACGAGTTGGCCGCGACGATCGCGGTGGCACGGTTGGTGATGCCGTCGTCGACGAGTGTGCAGGCGCCGCCGAACCTGGTGGGCGGGGAGTTCGGGCTCATGTTGCGCGCCGGCATCGACGACTGGGGCGGTGTGTCCCCGGTGACACCGGATCACGTGAACCCGGAGCGGCCGTGGCCTCATGTGGAGGTGTTGGACGCTGAGACAAAAGCCGCTGGGTACGCGTTGCGTGAGCGTCTGGCGGTCTACCCCAGGTATGTCCAGGCGACCGCCGGTCAGTGGATCGACACCCGCCTGACCGGGCATGTCCAGGCGTTGGCGCTGCCGGACGGGCTGGCGGACCCGGACGCGCCGGTGGTGGGCCGGGAGTGGCAGGAGCCCGACGGCGGGATCGACACCTACGGGCGCGCGGATCTGAACACGGCGATCGACACCGAGGGCCGCACCGGTGACCGGCGGGGTGATTTCGACTCCGTCTATGGGGATTGGGCGTCGTTGAGCGTGCCGAAGGCGGTGGAGCGGCTGCCGGAGGACACCGCGCGGGCGTTGAAGCTCGCCGGGGACGATCCGGCCCGGTTGTTGGAGGACACGGCGGCGGCGTTGGCGTTGCTGACGGCCGAGGGTGAGGCGTTGGAGACCATGGCGCGGCTCGCGGACGATCTGCGGCGCGACGTGGTGGGTGATGACGTGACCTATGTGGTGAACCGGAACATCAACTTCTCCAACGTGTGTTATGTCGGGTGTCGGTTTTGTGCGTTTGCGCAGCGGGAGCGGGATGCGGATGCGTTCCGGCTGGGTGTGGACGAGGTGGTGGCGCGGGCGCGGGAGGCGTGGGACGCGGGGGCGACCGAGGTGTGCATGCAGGGCGGGATCGATCCGAAGCTGCCGGTGACGTATTACGCGGATGTGGTGCGGGCGATCAAGGCGGCGTTGCCGGGGATGCATGTGCACGCGTTCAGCCCGATGGAGATCGTCGCCGCCGCCGCCAAGGCCGGGGTGAGTGTGAAGGAGTGGCTGACCGAGCTGGCGCAGGCCGGGTTGGACACGATCCCGGGGACGGCCGCGGAGATTCTGGACGACGATGTGCGGTGGGTGTTGACGAAGGGGAAGTTGCCGGCGGCCACCTGGTTGGAGGTGGTGGCCACGGCGCACGAGGTGGGGATTCGGTCGTCGTCGACGATGATGTACGGGCATGTGGATCATCCGGGGCATTGGTTGGGGCATTTCCGGGCGTTGGCGGGGTTGCAGGACCGGACGGGTGGGTTGACCGAGTTCGTGGGGTTGCCGTTCGTGCACCGCAACGCGCCGATCTACCTGGCGGGGGTGGCGCGGCCGGGTCCGACGCGGCGGGACAACCGGGCGGTGCACGCGTTCGCGCGGTTGGCGCTGCACGGGCGGGTGGACAACATCCAGTGCTCGTGGGTCAAGCTCGGGGACGAGGGGACCGCGGAGGTGCTGCGGGGCGGGGCCAACGACCTGGGCGGGACGTTGATGGAGGAGACCATCAGCCGCATGGCCGGCTCCGAACACGGCTCCGCCCGTACCGTCCAACAGCTCCACGCCACTGCGGCATTGGCCGGACGCCAGGCCAGGCAGCGCACCACGACCTACGGCATCCCGGCACCCGGCGAACAGCGCAACGGGGAAGTAGCCCCGGTGAACGCGGGCGAAGAGGATCGGGCGTCGGTCGGGAACGTGCCCGGGCGACCGGTCACCGTGGGCGTCTTGGGGGAATCGGGGGAACGATCATGAGCAGTGCGACCACACCGCGCACCGATCGGACGCGGAGCGCGGAGGCCGGTGTGCGGGAAGTCCTCGACGGCGTGGCGCGCGCGTGGGCGGGCGGTGACGCGGACGCGGTGGCCGACGCCTGCGCCAAGAACGCGCGGATGGTCCTGTCGGACGACCGGTTCCTGCGCGGGCGGGAGATGATCCGGACGGTGATGACGCGCGAGTTCGCGACGGCGGACCGGGGGCGGACCCTGGTCCAGGACGTGGTGGACCTGCGGTTCCTGCAACCGGGCGTGGCCGTGGTCGTCACCGAGGGCGGCGACCTGGTGTCCGAGGAGCGCCGGTCGGTGCGGGCCACGTGGGTGCTGGCCAACGGCCTGGACGGGTGGCGGATCGCCGCGTACCAGAACAGCCGCATCGCGGGGGAGACGCCGCCCGGTGCCTGATCGCGGAATCCACGGTGCGGTCGACCTCGTGGTCCCGGTGAAGGGGTTGGCGCGCGCGAAGACCAGGCTGGCGGCCGTGGCCGTCGACCCGGTCGAGCGGGCGGCCCTGGCGCTGGCGTTCGCCCTCGACACCCTGTCGGCGGCCACGCTGGCGGCCGGGGTGCGCCAGGTGCTGGTGGTCACGTCCGATCCGGCCGTGGTCGAGGAGGTGGCCGCGCTGGGCGTCGAGTCCACACCCGACCCCGGTGCCGGCCTGAACGCGGCGGTCCAGGCCGGCGCCGACGTGCTGCGCCGCCGCGACACCACGGCCACGATCGGCGTCCTGCACGCAGACCTCCCGGCCTTGCGCCCCAACGAGTTGTCGTCCGCCATCGCCGCCGCACGGGGCCGCCGC
Source organism: Actinosynnema sp. CA-248983 (assembly GCA_050954585.1). Lineage (GTDB taxonomy): Bacteria > Actinomycetota > Actinomycetes > Mycobacteriales > Pseudonocardiaceae > Actinosynnema. Next base: position 3,068,971 of record CP191863.1, read on the forward strand.
GCCTTCTGCGCCGACCGACCCGGCACCGGCACCACGCTCCTCCTCACCGCACCCGGCGGTGCGTTGAACCCCAGGCTGGGCGTCGGTTCGGCGCAGGCCCACGAGGCCACCGGAGCCGTCCCGCTGACGGGTGCCTGGCCGTCCCTGCGGAGCGACGTGGACACCGGCGAGGACTTGGCGCACGCGACCACCCTGGGCCTGGGCCGGCACAGCGCAACCCTGGTCACCTCGACCCGCTGACACCGTCCACTGTGGACGGCGTCAGCGGTAGGCGGCGGCCTGCAGTTCGTACAGTTCGGCGTACAGGCCGCCGGCCGCCACGAGCCGGTCGTGGTCGCCCGCCTCCGCGATCCGCCCGTCGGCCACCACCAGGATCAGGTCCGCCATCCGCACCGTGGAGAACCGGTGGGACACCGGCACCGTGATCGCCCCGACCCGCGCGGCCCTCGCCGCGTACCGCTCGAACAAGTCGTGCTCGGCCTGGGCGTCCAGGGCCGACGTCGGTTCGTCGAGCACGAGCAGCAGCGGTGACTCGCGCATCATCGCCCGGCCGAGCGCGAGTTTCCGCCACTGGCGACGGCCTGCGCGGCCAGCGCCAGCTCGGTCAACCCGATCTCGCCGCGCCCGGCCGCCCGGCCCAGGGCGACCAGCACCAGGACGCCGACGGCCGGGTAACCCTTCTTCCAGCCCCTACCGGTCTTAGTAGTTCGGACGTAAAGTCCGCTGGCTACCGGGAACGCTCGGACTGGTGAGGGGTGCGAAGTGCGGAGACGACGGATCAAGGGAGTGCTGGCGTTGGGCGCGGTGACGGTGGCCTTGAGTGCCGCGGTGACCGGGTTGTCCAACGCGCACCCGGACCACGGTGGCGGTGGGCGGGAGGACTTCCCCGGCGAGGGGGTGGCCGACGGGCTGTACAAGCAGCACGACGGGGACGAGGGGCACCTGCCGGCGGTGTCGCGCAACGTCACCCTGGTGGGCAAGGGGAAGGTGACCAACCCGTCCGGCGCGGGCAACACCGGGCGCGTGGCGGACGTGACCGCGTTCGGCGACTACGCCTACCTGACCGCGTTCCGCGAGCCGACGTGCGAGCGGACCGGTGTGCACGTCATGGACATCTCCGACCCGGCCAAGCCGGTCGAGGTGACCAGTGCGTTCATCCCGACCAGCGCCGGTTCCTACGCCGGTGAGGGCATCCAGGTCGAGCACGTGGAGACGCCGTTCTTCCACGGCGACCTGTTGATCCACCAGAACGAGACGTGCCCGGGCGCGACACCGGGCGCGACCTCGGGCGGCATCTCGCTGTGGGACGTGACCGATCCTCGCAACCCCAAGGCGGTCAAGCTCCACACGGGTGACTTCACCAACGCGTCCGGTGGCCTGGACCCGGCGCCGAACCAGACGCACAGCATGCGGATGTGGACGAACGTCTTCGACAAGAAGGTCTACGTCGCGCTCGTCGACGACGAGGAGGGGGCGGACGTCGACATCCTCGACATCACCGACCCGTACAACCCGGTGCTGGTCAACGACGAACTCGACCTCGGCGCGGTGTTCGGGGTCGACCAGCCCGCGCCCGCGAACCTGACCTCGGTGTTCAGCCACGACATGATGATCACCAAGATCGGTCGTCGGTACGTGATGAACGTCAACTACTGGGACGGCGGGTACGTGCTGCTCGACGTCACCGACCCGCGGCCCGGCAAGGTGACGCTGATCGCCGAGTCCGATTACGCGGCCCTGGACGAGGAGCGGCTCGCGCGTGGCGAGCGGGTCTCGCCGGAGGGCAACGCGCACCAGTCCGAGCTGTCGCCGAACCGGAAGTTCATGATCGGCACGGACGAGGACTTCAGCCCGTACCGGGTGACGGCGACGATCGACTCCGGTCCGTACGCGGGCGCGGAGTACCTGGCCACCTCCGCGGGCGACACCAAGCCGGTGGACGAGAACACCAGCATCAGCGGTCCGACCACGTTCGTCGGCCTGGCGTGCGACGCGGCGACGGTCCCGGCGGGCACCGGCACGGCGTTGGTGGAGCGCGGTGTCTGCCCGTTCCAGACCAAGCTGGACAACATCGTGGCCAAGGGCTACACCGCCGGCATCGTGTTCCAGAACGTGCGCTCGGACTGCCTGGGCAGTGTCTCGATGGCGGCGGCCGGGCCGATCCCGTACGTGTTCACCAACCGGTACGCGGGTCTGCGGCTGCTGGGCGTGCCGGGCGTGACCGAGGCGAACGCGTGCACCACGCCGACCCCGTCGAGCGGTGGCGAGGTGACCACGATCAAGGCCACCTTCGACGGCTGGGGCTACGTCCGGCTGTTCGGCACGAACATCCCGAAGTCGGGCCCGGGTTCGATCACGCAGATCGACACCTACGCCGTGCCGGAGTCGCAGGACCCGAAGTACGCGCGCGGGTTCGGTGACCTGTCGGTGCACGAGGTGGCGATGGACCCGGACAACAACAGCCTCGCCTACCTGTCCTACTACGCGGCCGGTCTCCGGGTCGTGCAGTACGGCCCGAACGGCATCCAGGAGGTCGGCGCCTTCATCGACGAGGGCGGCAACAACTTCTGGGGCGTCGAGGTCTGGAAGGACGAGACCGGCGAGCAGTACGTGCTGGCCAGCGACCGCGACTTCGGCCTGTACGTCTTCCACTTCAACGGCTGAAGCTGAAGGCGCGTGGTGCGGGCAGGACGGACGTTCCTGCCCGCACCACGCCGGGGAAGGCTTGGTGCGGTCAGCCTTCGATGCGGCGGATGACGTTGATGGGGCCGATGGAGTCGATGTCGGCGATGCGGACGGGGACGCCTTCGGTGGAGGCGTGGACGGCGCGCACGTTGTCCACGGCCATGGCCACGTGGTGCTGGTCGGCGTAGTAGACGATGATGTCGCCCGCCTTGACCTCGCCGCGCGACACCGCCCGGCCCACGCCCGCCTGGCCGTAGCTCGTGCGGGGGATGGACACGCCTGCCGCGCGGTAGGACTGCTGCATCAGGCTGGAGCAGTCCCAGGCGTCGGGGCCGTTCGCGCCGTAGACGTACGGGTCGCCGCGCTGGGCGAGCGCGTACTCCAGCGCCTTGCCCGCGGTGCCCGCCGGCACGGCGATGCGGGAGGTGTCGCCCGGGTCGGCGAGAACCCGGCGGTCGGCCGCGCTCAACCGGTCGTACTGCGCGCGCGCCTCCTGGACCTGGCCGTCCAGTTCGGACTTGCGGCGGGCGATGTCGCCGGCGATCTTGGCGGCGGCGTCAGCGGCTTCGGTGGCGCGGCGCTGGGCGTCGTCGGCCTGGGTGACCGCGGCGGTCAGGGCACCGAGTGCCTCGGCGTTCTCGGTGGCGAGGACGTCGAGCGCGGCCATGCGGTTGAGGTAGTCCTGTTGCGAGTCGCTGACCAGCAGTGCGGACAACTGGGTGAACCGCGCGCCCTCGAAGCTGGCCTCGGTGAGGAGGTCCACCTGGCCGCGCAGGCCCTCCTCGGCCTGGCGTGCGGCGGTGAGGTCGCCCTTGGCCTTGTCGAGTTCGCCCTGCTTGGCCTTCAGGTCGTCCTGGGCGCGCAGGTGCTCCTCGTTGAGCTTTTCGGCCTCGCCGGCCAGCTCGGTGTACTTCTTCAACGCCTCGGAGGCGTTGGCCGGGACGACCGGGTCGGCCGCCGCGTGGGGGAGCGCGAGCCCGGCCGCGAGCGCCGCGGCTGCGGTGGCCGCGAGTGCGGCCCGGACGGTGCGCTGTGCGGGTGGTGACGCCACGATGGCGTGTTCCTCCTTGACTGCTTCCGTCATGAATGGTCCGAACGGGTTACCCCGATAGGTCTCGGACAGGCTACGGAACCCGACCGCGTTCGTCCACTACCGGGGTTAGTACGAGCCTGTTAATGCGAACAGCACTGTTTGAGTTATGGCGCGGTGCGCGCCATCTTTTCCTTACAGTTGTGTACGACTTCAAAGGGCTCGGGTGGCTGGGCGGAGTTCTACCGGCGGCGTGACGTGGTCTTTTCCGCGCTCGCCCAGGTCGCGCGGGACGGCACGCTGGTGTTCGACCGCGTCGACGGGGCGGACCAGGTCTTCGCAGGGGTCGACGACCTGGCCCTGCACCACCGGTGGTCGCTGCTGCTCCAGGCGCGCATCGACCTGGCGCTGTCCGAGCCTCACGACCCGGCTCGACACCGCCACCGAACCCCTGCCCTGGACCAACCAGACCGGTCCCCGACACTCCTACCGCGACCACCCCTACTTCCCCGGCGGCTGACCGACCCCGATTCGCCGGTCCGGGTCGCTGCGGCGGTCGTCGTGGCCGTGGTGCTAGTGGCGGGCAGGCCGTTCGATGATCGGGCAGACACCCGCGCCCTGCGGCGCGGCGGCGGACGTTGCCGCGTCCTGCCGGGTGGCGTCCAGGCTCGCGCGCAGGGCCTGAAGGTCGGCGATGGCCTGGTCGATCTCGGCGATCCGGGTGTCCACCAGGCCCCGCACCGCCTCGCAGGGGGTGTTCCCGCCGCGGCGCAGGGCGAGGATGGCCGCGATGTCGTCCAGGGGCAGGTCGAGGGCGCGGGCGCGGCGGATGAAGGTCAAGGTGTCGATGTCGTTCCGGGTGTAGCGGCGGTAGCCGGCCGCGGTGCGTTCGGCGGCGGGCAGCAGCCCCCGCTCCTCGTACAGCCGCACGGCCCGGCGGGTGAGCCCGGCTGCCTTCGCGACCTGCCCCACGGTCATCGTCGCGTCCACGCCGTGCCTCCCTTCCGCCCGGTGCCGTCCCTCGCGGCTTGACCTTCACCCGGTGTGAAGGTTCTAGCGTGTCCAGCCTACGACCGAGACAGGGAAGGGAGGCGCAGGTCATGCCACTCGTGGAGGGCGAGGTGTACCGCTGTCCGGACCCGGCCTGCGGCTGTGAGATCACCGTGACCAAGGGCGCGGCCCCGGGTCATGGCGGCGACCGCAACCCCACCTGCTGCTGCGGGCACGTGATGGAGAAGGCCGGTTGAGCCGGAGGGAGTCGGGGCGGGCGGGCACCGGCCTGCACGAGGTGTTCGCCCTGCCCGGCTATCGCCGCCTGTGGGCCGCGCGCACCGCCTCCGCCTGGGGCGACGACCGGCCGGCTACGGCATCGCCCTGGCCTGCATCGGCATCGGCGCCGCAGCAGGCCCTCTGCTGCTGACGAGGTTCGTCTCCGACCCGCGCCGCCCCGCCTTCGTCTTCGGCCCCTACCTGCTGCGCGCCGCCGTGGACGCCGTCCTCGCGGTTGTGCGCACCGAGTGGGACGAGGTCGACCTGGAACGCGAGTACCTCTCGGCGCTGCGGTCGTTCTCGGGCCGGCACCTGCGCGTGCCCGACGATGCCCTAGGCCGGCTGTCCCCGGCGTTGTGAGGTCCACCCGGCCCGGAAACCGGTGCGGCCACGCGGTTTGTAGACCGACAGCACGGTGGCGATGACCAGGACCAGCACCGCGGCGGCGGCGTCGACCAGAATCTGCACCTGCAACCGGTCGGCTCCGCCGCCCACGCCGTGCGTGGACGCCATGTCGGCCAGGTACTCGATCGGTCGCATGTGGACGAACAGCACGACGGTGGCCAGCAGGTTGATCACCAGCTTGAAGATGACCCAGTAGTGCCGCAGCAGCCCCCAAGGCGAGCCCAGCGCCTGCGCCACGCCGGTGACCAGTGACGCGATGCTCAGCGGCACGATGACGTACCAGCCGATCGGCTCCATCACCTGGTAGGTCGCCCTCGTCAACCCGTCGTCCCCGCTGGTCAACCCGATGACCGCGAGCACGAGGAACGTGGCGACCGAGCCCAGCCACCCCACGGACGCGGTCACGTGGGAGGTGAGCACGAACTTGCGCAGCCACGGGTTCACGGCGTGTGCCCACCGAGGCTGTTGCCGCTCAGGTGCATGACCACCAGCACCAGCACCAGGGCGATCACGACGATCCCGGAGATCTTGACCCACAACGGTGCTCGCGTGGGTTCGTCCGACTCGGACATGGGCCACCTCATCTCGACTGCGGCCAGTTTACGAGACACTGTGTCTCTGTCAATACGTCCTGTTGATACCACTGTCATCGCGTATAGTTCCGGCCATGCCGAGGCTGTGGAACGACACGATCGAGGACCACCGGCGCGAGGTGCGCGACGCGATCCTCGACGCCACGGCGGCGCTGGTGGCCGAGAAGGGCCTGCTGGCGGTGACGATGTCGCAGATCGCCGAGAAGACCGGGATCGGGCGCGCCACGCTGTACAAGTACTTCGGCGACGTCGAGGCGATCCTGCTGGCCTGGCACGAGCGCCAGGTCGGCGTCCACCTCAACCTCCTCGCCGCCGTGCGGGACACCGCGCGGGGACCGGGGAGCGGCTGGAGGCGGTGCTGGAGGCGTTCGCGCTGATCTCGCACGAGTCCTACGGCGAGCACGACCGGGAACTCGCGGCGTTCCTGCACCGCGACGAGAAGGTGGTGCAGGCGCAACACCACCTGCACGAGATGGTCCGCGACCTGCTGGTCGAGGGCGTCCGCGCGGGGGAGATCCGCGCGGACGTGTCGTCGGACGAGCTGGCCGGCTACTGCCTGCACGCCCTGACCGCCGCGCGCGGACTGCCCTCGCAGGCGGCGGTGCGCAGGCTGGTCGCCGTCACGCTCGCGGGCCTGCGCCCGTAGGCGGGCGACGGGTCGGGCTCGTGGCCGTCACGCCGACCGGACTTCGCCCGTGGGCGGGCGACGGGTCGGGCTCGTGGCCGTCACGCCGACGGACTTCGCCCGTGGGCGGCGCGACGGCGGTCCGCAGGGTCCGTTCCAGCACGGTCCCGGCCCAGCACCGACCAGGACGAGCGGATCACCGAGGCCAGCGCCTCGTCGGCGGGACCGTCGTCCGCGTCGGTCAACGCCCGTTCGGCGTCGGCCACCGCCAGGTCGAGCGCGGCGGCCAGCACGTCCTCCCGGGTCGGGAAGTGGGTGTAGAGGGTGACCCGGCCGACGCCGGCGGCGTGCGCGACCGCGGTCATGCTCGTGTCGGGCCGTTCGGTGAAGCACTCCAGGGCTGCGGTCACGATGGCGTCGATGTTGCGCTCGGCGTCGGCGCGGCGCGGCCGGGACCGTGCCGACACCGACCGTGCCGACACCGACCGTGCCGACACCGACCGTGCCGACACCGACCGTGCCGACACCGACCGTGCCGACACCGACCGTGCCGACACCGACCGTGCCGACGCCGAGCGTTCGGGCTCGTCGGTCATGGGTCAGTGGGCGAACACCGGGCCGTCACCGCTGGGCTTGCCCGCCGGGAGCAGCAGCGGCGCGACGACGGCCACGACCAGCGACACGACGGCGCACGCCAGGAAGGCGGTCTGGAAACCGCCCACCGAGGCGCCGTGTCCGCCGGTCTCCACGCTGGCGCCGGCGATCGCGGCGACGAACGCGATGCCCAGGGACGCGCCCAGCTCGTGGTTGGTGTTCACCAGGCCGGACAGCAGGCCGGCCTCGCTGTGGTCCACGTCGTGCATCGCGCTGGTGGTGGCCACGATGAACATGCAGGCCAGTCCGGCCGCCGCGATCACGAACCCGGGCAGCACCTCGCCCAACGCGGTGTCGTCCCCGGACAGCCGCGAGAGCCAGAAGAAGCCGCCGGCGGCCAGCGCCATCCCCGCCGCCGCGATCGGCCGCCACCCCAGCTTCGCGAGCAGCTGCGAGCACAGGTGCACCGCGACGATCATGCCCAGCGCTACCGGCAGGAACGTCAGGCCGGTCTCCAGCGCGCTGTAGCCGGCGATGTTCTGGAGGTAGAGCGAGGCCAGGAAGAAGCTCGCGATGAGCAGGCCCGCGCCGGACAGCATCGCCAGGTTGCCCGCGACCACGTTGCGCCTGGTCAGCACGGGGATGGGGACCAGCGGGTTCGCCGCCTTGCGCTCGACGACCACGAAGACCGCCACCAGCACGACACCGACGACCAGCGGGACCAGCGTGGTCGCCGAACCCCACCCCGCGCCGCCGGCGCTGATCAGACCGAAGATCAGCGCCGCGGTCATCGCCGTCATGAGCACCGCGCCCAGCCAGTCCGACCGGCCCTCGACCGGCTGCCCCGCGATGGGCGGGACCAGCGCGAACGTCGCCACGAGCACGCCGACGCCGACGGGCACGTTGATGAAGAACGCCCACTCCCAGCCGGGTCCGCTCGTCAGCGCACCGCCCAGCAGGACGCCGATGGCCGAGCCGGTGCCGCCGATCGCAGCCCACGCACCGAGGGCCTTGTTGCGGTCGGTGCCGTGGAACGTGGTGGTGATGATCGACAGCGCGGCGGGGGACAGCAGTGCCGCGCCCGCGCCCTGGGCCAAGCGGGCAGCGATGAGCATGGTGCCGTCCACCGCGAGGCCGCAGACCAGTGAGGCCGCGGTGAACACGACCAGGCCGATCAGGAACGTGGTGCGCCTGCCGACGATGTCCGACAGTCGCCCGCCCAGCAGCAGGAACCCGCCGAACACCAGCGTGTAGGCCGACACGACCCACGGCAGGGCCGCGCGGCTCAGCTCCAGGTCGGCGCCGATGCTGGGCAGCGCGACGTTGGCGATCGTCACGTCGAGGATGACCATGAACTGCGCCAGGCACAGCAGGACCAGGACGCGCCACCGCCCGGCGGCCGGGGCGGTCTCGGCGCCCCCGTGGCCGTGCCCGTGGCGGTGTCCGTGGTGCGCTCCAGGGGAGTGGCTCACCGGAAACTCCAGAAGTCGAACGGAAGTGTTAAGGAAAGCTAGCTCCCGGCCGACGCTGAAGTCAAACACTTGTGTAAGGATTGAACGCGGTCACCCCAGGGCGGCGAGCAGGGTGCGGCAGGCTTGTTCGCAGCGGCGGCACGCGTCCGCGCAGACGCGGCAGTGCTCGTGCGTGTCCGCGTGCCGCGCGCACCCGTCGCCGCAGGACTTGCAGGCCGCCGCGCACGCCTCGACGACGGCCCGGGTGAGGTTGGCGTCGTACCCGGTGTGCCGGGACAGCACGCGCCCGGTGCTGTCGCACACGTCCGCGCAGTCGAGGTTGGTCCGCACGCACTTGACCAGGGCGGCCACGCCGTCCTCGCTCAGGCAGGCGTCGGCGCAGGCGGTGCAGGCCTGTGCGCACTCGAAACACGCCTCGATGCACCTGGTCAGCGCCTCGCGGTCCAGGTCGCCCAGGGTGCGCGGGTAGGTTCTCAGCATCTCTTCCGTGGTGGTCACCACACACTCCTAACTGTTGTAGTAGTCACTCCCGTGAGTACCCGTGGCGGCACGGCTTGTAACCGGCGACACGTCCAGCTTGACCGAGGTACCCCTAGGGGTATACCTATGTGCAGCAGGGCGAAGGAGATGGGACATGCGGGGATACACGACCGGCAAGGACGACTACCTCAAGCGGCTGCGCCGCGTCGAGGGCCAGGTCCGGGGTCTGCAGCGGATGGTCGAGAACGACGAGTACTGCATCGACGTGCTCACCCAGATCGCCGCCGCGACCAAGGCGCTCCAGGCGGTGTCCCTGGGCCTGATCGACGAGCACCTCAAGCACTGCGTGGCCGAGGCGCTGACCGAAGGCGGCGAGAACGCCGAAGCGAAGGTCCGCGAGGCCAGTGACGCGATCGCGCGCCTGGTGCGGTCCTGAACGACCGGGACAACGGTCCTGAACGACCAGAAGTGAACGACCGGAAGTGAACGACGAGGAGGAACCACCGATGGCCGAGTCCACCTACACCGTGGTCGGCATGACCTGCGGGCACTGCGTGGCGTCCGTGACCGAGGAAGTGAGCGCCATCGCCGGGGTGTCCGACGTGGCCGTGGACCTGCCGACCGGTCTGGTCACCGTGACCAGCGCGGAGCCGGTGTCCGAGGCCGACGTGCGCGCCGCGGTCGAGGAGGCGGGCTACTCGCTCGCCGGCTGAGCCGACCGATCCGGGGCCCGCAAGGGCTCCACGAGTCTTGGGACTTTCGATGAACACAGCAGTGAAGCTCTCCGCCTACGGTGTAGCGCTCGTCCTGGTCGCCTCCGGCGCCTGGGCGGTCGGCAGCGCTGTCGGTCCCCTTTCCTCCGAGTCGGCCCCGAAGGCCGAGGGTGAGGCGCACGGCAGTGAGGCCGCCGGGCACGGGGACAGCCACAGCGGCACCGTCGCGGGGGCCGCGCAGGACCTGCCCAAGGGCCTGGCGTCGACCAGGGGCGGTTACACCCTCGCGCCCACCGTCACGACGCTGCCCGCCGGGATCAGCGACTTCTCCTTCCGCATCCTCGGGTCCGACGGCCACGCCGTGACCTCCTTCGACGTCGAGCACGACAAGAAGTTGCACCTGATCGTGGTGCGCCGGGACACCTCCGGGTTCCTGCACGTGCACCCCGAGATGGCCGCCGACGGCACCTGGACGGTGCCGCTGGACCTCCCGCAAGCCGGCACCTACCGCGTCTTCGCCGACTTCAAGGCGACCGGCGGCGAGGCGACCACCCTGGGCGCCGACGTGTCCGTGGCGGGTTCGTTCGAGCCCCGGACCTTCGCGCCTTCCCGGGTCGCCGAAGTCGACGGCTACCAGGTGCGCCTGGACGGCGAACTCCAGGCCGGCAAGGCGTCACCGGTGAAGGTGACCGTGAGCAAGGACGGCAAGCCGGTCACCGACCTTCAGCCCTACCTCGCCGCCTACGGGCACCTGGTGGCGCTGCGCCAGAGCGACCTCGCCTACCTGCACGTCCACCCCGAGGGCGCGCCCGGCGACGGCAAGACCGCGCCCGGCCCGGAGATCGCCTTCGTGGCCGAGGTGCCCAGCGCGGGCGGCTACCGGCTGTTCCTGGACTTCCAGCACAACGGCGTCGTGCGCACGGCCGAGTTCACCGTGAGCACCGACGGCACGCAGGCTCCCCAGCCCGCGCCCACGACGACCACCGCCGCGGACGGCCACGGCACGAGCGAGGACGGACACGGTCATGGCGGCTGAACAGGTCGAACTCTCGATCACCGGCATGACGTGCGCCTCGTGCGCCAACCGGATCGAGCGCAAGCTGAACAAGCTCGACGGCGTGACGGCGACGGTCAACTACGCCACCGAGAAGGCCAAGGTCACCTTCGAGGGCGTCGACCCGCAGACCCTCATCGCCACGGTCGAGTCCGCCGGCTACGGCGCGACCCTGCCGACCCCGGAGACCGAGCAGGCCGAGGCTCCGGTGGAGGTGGACCCGACCGCGTCACTGCGGCAGCGGTTGCTGGTGTCGGCGGTCCTTACGGTGCCGGTCATCGCGCTGGCGATGGTCCCGGCGTGGCAGTTCGACTTCTGGCAGTGGATCTCGCTGACCCTGGCGGCGCCGGTGGTGGTGTGGGGTGCGTGGCCGTTCCACCGGGCGGCGGCGGTCAACCTCCGCCACGGCGCGGCCACCATGGACACCCTGGTCTCCGTGGGCACCCTGGCCGCGTTCGCCTGGTCGGTCTACGCGCTGCTGTGGGGCACGGCCGGCACGCCCGGCATGACCCACCCGTTCGAGTTGACGATCCAGCGCGGGGACGGCACGGGCTCGATCTACCTTGAGGTCGCGGCGGGCGTCACCACGTTCATCCTGGCGGGCCGGTACTTCGAGGCCCGGTCCAAGCGCCGGGCCGGTGCGGCCCTGCGGGCGCTGCTCGAACTGGGCGCCAAGGACGTGGCGGTGCTGCGCGACGGCCGCGAAGTCCGGATTCCGATCGGCGACTTGACGGTCGGGGACCGGTTCGTGGTGCGGCCGGGCGAGAAGATCGCCACGGACGGTGTGGTCGAGGACGGCAACTCCGCCGTGGACGCGTCGATGCTCACCGGCGAGTCGGTGCCGGTCGAGGTCGGCCCCGGCGACGCGGTGGTCGGTGCGACGGTCAACGCGGGCGGCCGGCTCGTCGTTCGGGCGACCCGCGTGGGTTCCGACACGCAGCTGGCGCAGATGGCCAAGTTGGTCGAGGACGCGCAGAACGGCAAGGCGGAGGTCCAGCGCCTGGCCGACCGGGTGTCCGGGATCTTCGTCCCGATCGTCATCGCTCTTGCCGTCGGAACGCTCGCCTTCTGGCTGGGCGCGGGGGAGGGCACGGCGGCGGCGTTCACCGCCGGGGTCGCGGTCCTGATCATCGCCTGCCCGTGCGCGTTGGGCCTGGCGACGCCGACCGCGCTGCTGGTGGGCACGGGTCGGGGCGCCCAGTTGGGGATTTTGATCAAGGGGCCGGAGGTGTTGGAGTCGACCCGCCGGGTGGACACGGTGGTGTTGGACAAGACCGGCACCGTCACCACAGGTCGGATGAGCCTGCACGCGGTGCACACCAGCCACGCCACCGAGGACGAGGTGCTGCGGCTGGCGGGCGCTCTGGAGCACGCTTCCGAGCACCCGATCGCCAAGGCCATCGCCGCCGGCGCGGTCGAGCGGGTCGGCGAGCTGCCGGACGTCGAGGGCTTCCAGAACCTGGAGGGCCTGGGTGTGCAGGGCGTGGTCGACGGGCACGCGCTCATCGTCGGCCGCGAGCGGCTGCTGGCAGAGTGGAGCGTCCACCTGGACGGCCCGCTCGCGCAGGCCAAGGCCGACGCCGAGAGCAAGGGCAGGACCGCGGTCCTGGTGGCCTGGGACGGCGAGGCCCGCGCGGTGCTCGTGGTCGCCGACACCGTCAAGCCGACCTCCGCCGAGGCGGTCCGGCAGCTGCGGGAACTCGGGTTGACCCCGGTGCTGCTGACCGGGGACAACGAGGCGGCGGCCAAGGCGGTCGCGGCCGAGGTGGGGATCGATGAGGTCATCGCCGAGGTCCTGCCCAAGGACAAGGTGGACGTGGTCGCCCGCCTCCAGGGCGAAGGCCGGGTCGTGGCGATGGTCGGCGACGGCGTGAACGATGCGGCGGCGCTGGCCAAGGCCGACCTGGGGCTGGCGATGGGGACGGGGACGGATGCGGCGATCGAGGCGTCCGATCTGACGTTGGTGCGCGGGGATCTGCGGGCGGCGGTGGACGCGATCCGGTTGTCGCGGCGGACGCTGGCCACGATCAAGGGGAATCTGTTCTGGGCGTTCGCCTACAACGTCGCCGCCCTGCCGCTGGCGGCGTTGGGGCTGCTCAACCCCATGATCGCCGGAGCGGCGATGGCGTTCTCGTCGGTGTTCGTGGTCAGCAACAGCCTGCGGCTGCGGGGCTTCCGCAGCACCGCCACCACGGCGGAACCGCAGGCGCTCACCTCGCCCCGCGAGGAACGGGAGCTGGCCAAGACCGCCTGACCCACCCCTCACGGCCCGGAGCGGTTCCCCTGACCGCTCCGGGCCGCCTCAGGCCGGCCACCGAGATCGCACGGGCCCCGACCGGGCGGGAATCACGCCCCGAGGGCGGCCAGCAGGGGACCGGTGAGGACGCCGAGGAGGACTGACCCGGCCGCTGCCCCGTAGGCGGTGCCGACCGCCCAGCGGCCCGGTTCGGGCATGTCCGCAGGCTCGCCGCGCACGGCGGGGCCGATCCACCGCAGGTAGTAGAAGACGCTGGCGACCGTGTTCACCACGGCGACGACGACGAGCCACAGCAGGCCCGCGTCGAGTGCGGCGGTGAACACCGTCAGCTTGCCCGCGAACACCACTGTCGGCGGCGTCCCCACGAGCCCGAGCAGCACCACCACCAGGCTGACCGCGAGCCACGGCCGACGCCGCAGCAGGCCACGGAAGTCCGCCAGGACTCTCGCCCCGGGCAGCGCGCACACGACGGCGAACGCGCCCAGGTTCGTCACGGCGTAACCGCCGAGGTAGAGCAGGACAGCGGGCAGCGCGAGATCGCTGCGGCCGGCCGCGGCCACACCGACGAGCAGGTAGCCGACCTGGCTGATCGTCGAATACGCGAGCAGGCGTCGGACGTTGTCCTGGAAGAACGCCGCCAGGTTGCCCAACGTCATCGTGGCCGCCGCGATGACCGCCACCACCAGCGCCCAGTCCAGGCGTGCGGAGGCGACCGTGATCAGCCGGTGGATCGCCACGACCGCACCGATCTTGGGCACCGTGGTGATGAACGCCGCCGCGACCGCCCCGGAGCCCTCCGTCACGTCCGGCACCCAGAAGTGCGCGGGAACGGCCCCGGCCTTGAACAGCAGACCGGCCAGGACGGCCACTACGCCGACCGCGACGGCGAGGCGGGGCGCGGCGGCCAGTCCGGTGCTCAACGCGGTGTACTCGGTCGCCCCGCCCAGACCGAACACGACGACGACACCGGCCAGGGTGGTCACCCCGAGCAGCGCGCCCATCAGGTAGAACTTCAGCGACGCCTCCGTGCCCGGCGCGTCCTTGGCGAACCCCGCCAGCGCGTAGAGCGGGATGCTCGCCAAGAGGTAGGCCGCCGCCAGCAGCATCAGGTCGTTCGACCCGGCCAGCAGCACGCTGCCCAGCGCGGCCAGCAGCAGGAGCACCACGAACTCGCTCTCCCGCGGCGTGCCCCGGAGCGGCTCCGCGGCCAGGCACAGCACCAGCAGCACCGAGACCATGACCACGATCCGGGTGGCGTTGGTCGCGACGTCCACCACGTAAGTGCCGCCGAACACCGCCATGTCCTCGCCGGACCACACCACGACCGTGGCCACCACCCCAGCGCCACACGCCACCGCCGCGAGCAGCCGCACCAGCCACTGCCGGTGCCGTGGCAGGTACGACCCGAGCAGCAGGCCGACCACGGCCGCGACCGCGAGCAGGATCTCCGGCAGCAGCGCCGCGGGATTCTCGTCCATCATCCCCACGCCGATCACCCGCCGAGGACCGCGTTGACCGCCCGCGCGGCGGGTTCGATGACGTCCAGCAGCCAGCGCGGGAACACCCCGATGATCGCCGCGAGCGCCACCAACGGCGCGATCGAGAGCGCTTCGGGGGCCGTCACGTCACCGAACCGCCCGCCGGGAGCCCGGAACGCCCCGAGCAAGACCTGTTGCAGCGCACGGAGGAACAACGCGGCGGTGATCAAGATCCCCAGGAACGCCACGGCCGTGGAGACCGGCGCGCCGCCCAGCGAACCGGTGAAGATCTGGAACTCCGCGATGAACCCCGAGAACCCGGGCAGGCCGAGCGAGGCGAACGCGGCGAGCCCGGTGAGGGCGGCGAACCGGGGAGCCTGCGCGGCAAGCCCGCCGTACTCGCTCATCACGTACGTCCCGCCCCGGTCGTGCAGCGCGCCCGCCAGCAGGAACAGCGCGCCGGTGATCAGGCCGTGGCTGACCATCTGCGTGACCGCGCCGGTGACGGCGAGGTCGCGTGCCTGCGCGCTCGACGACGCGACCAGCCCGGCCGCGCCGACACCGAGGATCACGTACCCCATGTGGTTGACCGACGTATAGGCGATCATCCGCTTGAAGTCCTTCTGCGCCAACGCCACCAGCGCGCCGTACACGACGCTGACGACACCGACGACCACGATGACGACCGCGTACCGGCGCCAGGTGTCCGGCAGGGCAGGCATGACGATGCGGACGAACCCGTAGGTGCCCATCTTCAGCAGGATTCCCGCCAGCACGGCCGATCCGGCCGCCGGGGCCTCCGTGTGCGCGGGCGGCAGCCAGGTGTGGAACGGCACTGTCGGTGTCTTCACCGCCAGCCCCACGCCGAGTGCCACCAACACCAGCGCGGCGGCAACACCCTTGCCCGCCAACGGGTTCTGCGCGGTCAACGCCACGATGTCGAACGTGTGCGGCGAGGCGGCCAGGTAGAGGCCGATGAACCCCAGCAGCAGGACCAGCGAGCCGAGGAACGTGTAGAGGAAGAACTTCAGCGCCGCCCGTGCCGCGTCGCGGTGTCCCCAGCCCGCGATGACGAAGTACATGCCCACGATCGACAGGTCGAAGAAGACGAAGAACAGGATGAGGTCGAGCGAGACGAACAACCCCAGGCACACCGTCTCCAGGAACAGGAACAGCGCCGCGTACGACCGGACGCGGCGGGTCTCGCGGGCGGAGTAGATCGCGCACGCGAGGAACAGCAGAGCGGTGAGCGCGACCAGCGGCAGGCTGATCCCGTCCACACCGACGTGGTACCCGGACCCGACACTGGGAATCCACCGCAGGTGCACCTCGTGGGCGAACCCGGATTCGCCCGGCCGGTAGCCGATCCACAGCCCGACGACGAGCAGCAGGTCGAGAGCGGTGGCGGCGATCCAGGTCCAGCGGACGGCCCGGTCGCCCGCGCGCGGCAGGGCGAGCAGGACGGCCGCCACGGCGACCGGCAGGAAGACCACGATGCTGAGCACGTCCACCTCATCCTCGTCCGATGACGGCCACCACCACGGCGAGCACGAGCAGCCCGACCGCCGCCTGCGCGTAGTAGTGGTGGAGCTGGCCGGTCTGCGGTCGGCGGGCGAGCCGGCCCAGTGCCCGCGCGGCGTTCGCGACACCGCGCACGATCCCGTCCACCGACCAGTCCACCCTCGTGTCCGCGACCCGGGCGACCACGACACCCAGCTTCGCCGTGGTCCCCACGGCCCCGTCCACCCACCGGTCCACCCGGGCGTCCGCCAGCCGGGACGCGCCGAGGCCCAGACGCGCCGCCGCCCGCACACCGCCGTCCACGACCCGGTCGTCGAACCTGGCAAGCCACCCGGCCACGGCCAGCGTCGGAGCGGTGATCGCGACACGGGCCAACGCTTCCAGCCCCAGCCACCCCGACAGCACACCGCTGCGCCGCGCCAACGAGTCCGAGCGGGTCGTCGTTCGGGCCACCCCCACCGCGCCCACCGCCACCACGGCCGACAAGGCGGCTTCCCACCACGCCGCGCCGCCGAACCCCACCACGAACCCCAGCCCCGCGGCGGCGACCGCCAGCACCGGAAGCGGCAGCCAGTGCGCCGGCGTGACGGTCTCTACGGTCGATTCAGGGCCATTCGCCCACACCAGGAACAGCGCCCGGCCCGCGTACAGGCCGCTGGTCGCGACGGCGGCCAACCCCACCACGTACAGCGCCACCGACTCGTGCAGCGCCGAGGCCAGCACAGCGTCCTTGGCGACCCAGATCGACAACGGCGGCACCCCGGCCAACGCCAGCGCACCCACCGAGAAGCTGACACCGACCACCGGATACCGCCGTGCGACACCACGCAACCCGGACAGCTCCTTGGTGCCCAACGCGGTCAGCCAAGCGCCCGCGCACAGGAACAGCAGGCTCTTCGTGGCCGCGTGCGCCACGAGCTGCCCGGCCCCCGCCGCGACACCACCCACCCCCGCCGCAAGCACCATGAACCCCACCTGGGAACACGTCGACGCGGCCAACAGCTGCTTCAGGTCGGTCTGCACGACAGCCACCGCGCCCAGCGCCAACGCCGTCACCGCGCCCACCCACGCGACGGCCGCCGCAGCCCACCCCGTCGCGCCCAGCAACGGCTCCACCCGCAACAGCAGGTATGCCCCGGCCGCGACCATCGTCGCCGAGTGCAGCAGCGCGGACACCGGGCTCGGACCGGCCATCGCCCGCGACAGCCAGAAGCTGAACGGCAGTTGGGCCGACTTGCCGAGCGCGGCCACGACCAGCCCCGCCGCCGCGACATCGCGCCAGCCGCCCTCCAACCCCGGGAAGTCCAGACCCAACCCGCCCGAGCCGCCGGCGAGCACCGCGCCCGCGGCGAGGTAGAGCCCCAGGTCGGCCGTCCGCGTGGTCAGGAACGCGATGGTGCCGGAGACCACCCGCTCCTCATCCCGCCACCAGAAGCCGATGAGCGCGTAGGACGTCGCCCCCATCACCTCCCAGGCCATCAGCAGCGCGGGCAGGGTCGTGGCGGTCACCGTCACCAGCATCGCGCCCGCGAACACCAGCATCAGCCCGAAGAACCGGCCCCGGCCCGCCCGGACGTCCCCGGTCGCGAACACCAGCACCGCCAGCAGCACCGCGGCGACCGTCGGCACCATCGCCGCCGACAGCCCGTCGACCGCCAACCCGAACCGCAGCCCCGCCAGGAACGGCGCCGAGACGACCGGCCGCCCCACCGCCGCCCACACCGCCAAGCCCAGGACCAGCACACCGGTGCCCACGGCGACCGGACCCGCGACCCGGTCCACCCGCCGGCCCGAGATGGCGAGCACGCCGCCGACGACGAGCGGCACGGTGACCAAGGCCCACAGCTCCACGTCGTCAGCCCTTCAGGTCCGCGGCCATGTCGGTCATGTCCACGTCCCGGCCGCGGAAGATCGCCGTCGTGACGGCGAACCCGACCGCCATCTCCACGGCCATCGCCGTCACCGCCAGCAGCACGACCACCTGGCCGTCCGGCCGGTCCGGCGAGGTGAAGTACCAGAACGCGGCAGCACCGACGATGACCGCGTTCACCATCAGCTCCAGCCCCATCATGATCATCACGATGGACTGCTGGGACAGCGCGCCGTAGAGCCCGACGCTGAACAGCGCCGAAGCCAGCAGCAGGAACGCCTGGAGGGTCATCGCCCCAACCCTCCCCGGATCGGGTCGTGCGGTCGCTTCCGCTCCAGTCGGTCGCCGTAGCGGTCGTAGCGGCCCCGGTGGGTGGCCAGGACGACCGTGCACACCATCGTGGCGAACAACGCCAACCCCAGCACGATCATCACCAGCATCTTCGACCCCATCAACGCCTCGCCGAGCTGCATCGTCGGGTCGTCGGGGCGCGGCGCGTCCGATCCGGGCCACGGGGTCACCAGCACGCCGGTGGCCAGCAGCAGGAACGTGCCTACGGCGATCACCAGCGACCCCTTGGGGTTGTGCACCATCGTCATCGGCATCAACCCGGCCGGGTTCATCATGTACATGATCATGAACACGGCCATGACGACCATCTCCATGATCATCATGAGCACGACCAGCACACCCAGGTACGGCAGGTCCAGCAACAGCACCGTGACGGCGGCGAAGAGGAACGAGGCCAGCAGCGCGAACGTCGCCCGAGCCATCGAGTCCACCCGGAACACGGCCACACCGGACACCACGGCGAGCACGGCGCAGACCCAGAACAGCACGTCACGCCACAACTGCCATCACCCCCTCGTGAGCACGACCACCGACACCACCAGCGCCTGCACCAGGGTCGCGGGGATCAACACCAGCCACGCGATCTCCTGGAACCGGTCCACGCGGATCGTGGGGAAGCGCCGCCCGGCCCACACCAGCAAACCCAGCACGGCGGCCGTCTTCACCACCGACCACAACCACTCCGGCAGCACCGGGCCACCGCCCCCGCCGAGGAACAGCGGCACGGCCATCGCCGCACCCGACACGAGCAGCAGCCACCGCCCCGCGACGAACACCAGACGGTCCACACCGGACAGTTCCGCCAGCACCCCGCCGCCCGCGTCCGCCCCCGTGGCCTGGTCGAAGGGGCGGAAGAACGACATGCCCAACACCGACAACAGGTACACGAGGAACGCGACCGGCATCCACACCACGAACCACAGATCCTGTTGTGCCGCCACGATGTCGCCGACGCGCAGCGAGCCCGCGCCAAGCGCCGCCGTGATGAGCGCGAACATGTGCGGCAACTCGTACGCCAGCCCCTGGGCGACGAACCGGTACCCGGACACCAGCGGGAACGCCGAGTTCGCGCCCCACCCGACCAGCCACACGGCCGCCCAGGCCACGACCTCCATCCCGTTGAACCACACCACGCCCACCGGCATGTCGGCGACCACCCACCGGCCGAACGGCGTGGCCGCCGACGCCAGGATCGCGGCCACCACCAGCGCCGCGCCGCCGACCCGCCACAGCAGCCGATCAGCGGCGAGCGTGTTCCGGCGCTGCTGCACCAGCAGGCCGGCGGCGTCGCGGAGCGGGCGGACGACGTCGACCGGCGCACCGGCCGCCCGCGCGGCCAGAGCGGAGTCGAACGCCGCCGCAGCCAGCACGAACACACCCAGTACCAGCGGCAACAACAGTCCGCCCCACCACGGTGTGCTCTCAACCATGAGCGTGCGCCCCGCCGACCAACCGACCCGCACTCGCGACGACCAGCCGTGCCTCGGCCAATTCCCGGCCCACCAACAGCCGGGGCAGAACCTCCAGCGGCACCACGGAATCCTCACCGGCGAGCCATCCGGACAAGCGGGTCGCCGCGTCCGCGCCGTCGTGCTCTCCGACTCCCGCGAGCGTCCACCGCAGGGTGCGCGACCGCCGCACCCGCTCGGTCCACCGCTCAAACCCGACAACCGGTGCGCCCGCCAGCGCTTCGTCCCGCAACCGCCGCGCGGTGCTCGCGGCATCCCGCCACCCGGCGAGCGAGAGGAGCCGCGCCGCGCTGTCGAGGTGGTGCACGAGTCCCGGCACCTCGGGGACCTGTCCACTGTGGCCGATCTGCTCGACTTCCGCCGACTGGATCACGTCACCCTGGAGCGCGGTGTGCACCACCAGGCCCTCCGGCCAGTCGGGGAGCGCGGGGCCGAGCGGCACGTGCAGCACGTCGAGCTTGAGCCCGTCCCGGTCGGCGTCGCGGTCGGCCATCGGTATCCCGCCGGGCATCTCCATGCCGGACATGTCGTGTCCGTGGTGGTCGCCGTGTCCGTGGTGGTCGCCGTGTCCGTGGTGGCCGCCGTGCTCGTGGTGGTCGGGCATACCGGACCCGCAGGACATCTCGTGCGCGCCTTCCCCCGTCTCCGGGAACTCGCGTGCGGTTTGTGCCCGCTGGCGGGCGAGATCGCGCAAGCGCTCGACCGCCTCGGTGAGGGCCTCGGGGACATCGGAAGCGATAGCGATGTCGGCGCGGGCACGCGGAGCCGGGATGGCGTCCCAGACCCGGTCGAGGTACGGCTCCAGCTCGTGGTTCGCGGGGCCGGCCACCACGAGGAGGTTCGCCTCGGCCGCACTGCACGCCGACCACCAGCCGCGCTCGCGGCAGAACCGCTCCGCGGCGATGCGGGCCAGGGTGCCGCCGGGCGCGGCGACGACGAAGGGACGCGGAGGCGTGCGCCGCAGCAGCCACTCGGTCAGACCCACCGGAAGACGCCCTCCCGCCACGCGTACCACACGCCCGCCATCAGGATCGCCAAGAACAGGAACATCTCCACGACAGCGGCCGTGCCGATCTCCGCGACGACCAGCGCCCACGGGTACATGAAGACCATCTCCATGTCGAAGGCCAGGAAGACCATCGTGATCGTGTACCAGCGCACGTGGAAGCGGGAGACGGCGTGTTCCCGGGCCGCGTGGCCGGACAGGAACGGAGGGACGTCGGCCAGGGCATCACCGAGGCGGACCAGCATCGCCACGCCGTACAGCGCGGCCACCACGGCGACCGCGACCACGAGGAGTGTCACGACGCCGGTCATCGGCCCCCACTACCCACATTAGTGGATCGTAGGGGCGGTCCCGGTGGTCCGCGACCGCTAGAGGCAGCCGATCGAGATCAGGGCCAGCAGTCCACCCAGCCCGGCGACGGTGGGCAACGCCACCGCCGTCGTGCAGGCGGCCACACACGTCACGCGGCTCGACAACGCGCTCCGCTGCCGGTCGGCGCGGGCCAGGTGCTCCAGCCGGACCTCGACCGCGTCCTGGCCCATGGCGAGTGCCGTGCCGGGGGTGCCGTGCAGCGCCACCGCCAACGCGATGGTCGCCACGACGCCGACGGCGGAGGCCAGCCACGCCGCGAGGGGGACGGTCGGGTCCAGTCGCGGCCGGCCGGCCGCAGCAGCGGCCGGGGTGCCAGCACGCCGACCAGGGCCGCCGCGAGCAGCAGCGCCGCCGCGACGGTCACGTCTTGCGGGACTTGCGGGGGAGGGCCTTGCGCAGCAGTTCGGTCTCCCGCTCGGACGCCGACCGGGCGAAGTGCAGCAGCGCGCCTTCCGGGTCACCTGACGCGGTCAGCACCTCGCGCAGCGCGTTGGCCGCCGCCTCGTTCCGGCTCACGGCCGATTCGTAGCGGAACGCCTTGCCGTCGCGCTCGCGGTCGACCCAGCCCTTGCGGTGGAGGTTGTCCAGCACGGTCATGACGGTGGTGTAGGCGAGATTGCGGTGCTTGTTCAGCTCGTCGAGCACCTCGCGCACCTTCATCGGCTCCGGAGCGCGCCAGAGCACGTCCATGACGGCCGCTTCCAACTCGCCGAGCCCGTGCATCCCACCCCTTCCGACCAGGACATCCTAGCTCTCGGGACGGCGGGCCGGGGACAGCCGCTCCTACTAGCATATATAGTAGGACCCTCGGGTCGGCGTTGCCCGCGCGCGACCCGTCCGTCGGGTTCCCCTTGCCCGACGGCCCGCGTCGGGCGGGTGCGGCGTGTCACTCCCGCGCACTCGCCCGACGTCTTCCCGCTGCTCAGTGCCGCAATCCGAACCTGACGTCGATTCGGCGGAACTTGCGACTGGATTACCCCGGGGGGTATGTTACGGTCCCGATCACCAGATACCCCCTAGGGGTATACAGTCGACACGGAAGGACCGGTCATGACTCCCGATCCCCGCCGCTGGTGGGCACTCGGTGTGCTCGCCGCGGCTCAGTTCATGGTCATCATGGACACCTCGATCATCGCCGTGGCCCTGCCGGACATGCAGAGCCAGCTCGGGTTCAGCCCCAGTGGACTCCAGTGGGTGTTCAACGCCTATGCCGTGGCGCTGGGAGGTCTGCTCCTGCTCGGTGGTCGCCTGTCGGATCTGTGGGGCGCTCGCAGGGTTTTCGCGGCGGGCTGGGGCGTCCTCACGCTCGGATCGGTGATCGCCGCCGCGGCCGGTGACGCCGGCACCGAGATCGCCGGCCGCGCCGTCCAAGGCGTCGGCGCGGCACTGCTGGCACCGGCCGCGATGACCCTGCTCATGGTCCTGTTCGCGGGACAGCCCCAGGAACTGCCCAAGGCGCTGGCGTTCTACGGCGCGGCGGCGCCTGCGGGCGGCACCGCGGGCGTGTTCCTGGGCGGCGTGATCACCGAGTGGCTGACCTGGCCGTGGGTGTTCATCATCTACGTCCCGATTGGACTGCTCACCCTCGCGCTCACGCCGAAGCTGCTGCCCGTCGTCCCGGGTCGCCCCGGCGGCCTGGACGTCGGCGGCGCGATCGCGGTGACCGGTGGTCTGGCGTTGGCCGTGTACGCGATCGTCCAAGCCCCGGAACGTGGCTGGACCTCGACCGCCACCCTGCTCCAGCTCGCGGGCGCGGCGGTGCTGCTGGTGGCCTTCGCGTTGATCCAGCGCGCGGTGCGCAACCCGTTGATGCCGCTGAAGGTCTGGCGCACGCCCGACCTGGCCGCCGCGAACCTGGCGATGCTCCTGCTCGGCGCGGCGTGGATTCCGATGTGGTACTTCCTCAACCTCTACGTCCAGCAGGTGCTCGGGTTCGGCGCGTTCGCCAGCGGCGCGGCCCTGCTGCCGATGACCGCCCTGATGATGCTGCTGATGACCACGGTCACCGGTCGCCTGATCGGTCGCTTCGGCGCCAAGCCGCTCATCGTCGCGGGCCTGGTCGTGCTCGCGGCCGGGTTGGGGATGCTGGCCACCGCGAACGCCGACGGCAGCTTCGTCGCCGACGTCCTGCCCGGCTCGCTGGTGTCGGCGGTCGGCATGGCGCTGGTGTTCATCCCGGCCACGATGGCGGCCATCGGCGGCGTCGCCCCCGAGCAGGGCGGGCTCGCGTCGGGCATCGTCAACACCACCTACCAGGTCGGCTCGGCCCTGGGCCTGGCGGCGATGACCGCCGTGGCCACCTCGCAGGGCGGGCTCGCGTCGGGCATCGTCAACACCACCTACCAGGTCGGCTCGGCCCTGGGCCTGGCGGCGATGACCGCCGTGGCCACCTCGCAGGGCGGCGACCGGCTCGGTGACGTCGTCGCGCTGACCGACGGCTACTCGGCGGCGTTCATCGCGGCCGGCGCGGTCGCTCTCGGCGGCGCGGGCCTGGCGGCGATCACGCTGCGCGGGCGCAAGAAGGTCGCCGAGAAGACCGCAGTGCGGGTCTGACCCATCCAACGCGAGTACGGCGTGGGGGTATGCTAAGTTCGGTATACCCCCACCGGGTATCAATCGAAGGGATTCGAGTCGCATGTCGAACACCAATGAGCAGACCGCCGGCCTCGACTTCGTCGTGCAGGGCATGACCTGCGGCGGGTGCGCGACCAAGGTCACCAACGCCGTCCAGGGCGTGGCCGGTGTGCAGGACGTGAAGGTCGACATCTCGGGCGGCAGGCTCAGCGTCTCCGGCCCGGCCGACGAGGCGGCCGTGACCGCCGCCGTCGAGGGCGTCGGCTACGCGGTCTCGCGGGCCTGAACTTCCAACGGGCGCCGCTTGTGGATCACACGATCCGCGAGCGGCGCCCTTCTGCGTCGCCGAACCACCAGCCCAGGGAGATCAGGTGTCCGATTCGAGCAGGTTGACCGTGTGCCGTGGCTGCTGCTGCGGGACCACCGGGAAGCACCCGGACTTCGACCACGCCGCCCAGCTCGGCCGGTTCCGGGAGGCGGCGGGTCCCGGTGGCGTCACGGTCGCGAACTGCCTGAGTTCGTGCGACTTCTCCAACGTCGTCGTCGTGCGGCCCGCCCGCGGCGCCGGCGCACGGCCGGTGTGGTTCGGCGGCGTGCTCACCGAGCAGGCCACGCGGGACATCGCCGACTGGGTGGCGGCAGGCGGCCCCGGTCGCGCCCAGATGCCCGCGGGCCGGGCCGCCCACCTGATCGACCGGCCCGCCGACGACACGATCGCGAGCTGAACGGGCGCCGGCCCGCCTCGCGGCAGGCCGGCGCCGTCACCGGTCAGGTCGTCAGGGTCCAGCGGTTGATGTACCCGGTGTCCAGGCTCGCCGCGTCCCGGACACCGGAGCTTCCAGGTGCCGGTGCGGGCCTCGGAGGACAGGTCCGCGGTGTAGGCCTGCTTGATGAGGAGTCACCGGCCGTTACCGAGGACGGCGAGAACGCCGCGGTCGCGCGATGGAGGCCGGGCCGGCCAGCTGGTTGTTCTGGGGTGCGCTGGCGTTCGCGCTGGCGGTGGCGTTCGTGCTCACCGTGCCGGTGAACAAGTGGCTCATCGGTCGCGGCAGCGGCCACGCGGTCGTGCACGCCTACCACCACTGACCGCTGCGGCGCGTCGGATGTGAAGAGTTGCCGGGTTCCTCGCCGAGCACGGCGGGGAACCCGGTTGTCGTTTGCGGGGCCTGATGGGGGAGAGGGCATGAAGGACAGCGATCAATCGGTTCCTGGGGTCGTCGGTGCGCTGGTGATCCGCTACGAGAGCAGCCAACCCGCCGCCGGAGCGGACGGACACCATCCACGGCAATGGTTCCTGCACATCGAAACCGTCGACGAGTACGGCGACGCCGTCGACACCGTCGGGCACCTGATCGCCTACACCGTCGACCACTGCGACCGGTCGGAGTTCCCTGCTTCGGCCCTCGACGCCCAGTCGCCCGGCCTCGGGCACGTCGCCCGGGTCGCGCTGGACGCGGGCGGGGTCGAGGACGGCCTGCTGCTCGTGGACACGCTCCGGCTCAAACCGGAGTGGCAGGGCCACGGGCTGGAGCCCCTCGTCGTGGGCATGGCGATCGAACACCTCGGCCCGAACCTGGCGGTGCTGCGAGCGGAGACCGCCGGCGACGTCGCGTCCGCCTCGGTTGCCCGGCTTGGCTTCCGGCACGTCGAGGGCGGCGCCTGGGTCCTGCGTCCGGAACGCGCCCGCTTCACGCGGACGATGAACTCGATCCGCTCTGCGCTCGGTCTGGCCTGACCGCGCTCGCGCGTTTGAGCAGGCGTGCGCCCCACACCACGCCGATGCCGGCCAGCAGGAGCCACGCGGCGCCGGCCGCGATCGAGCGTGGCGAGCCGAGGTCCTGCCAGGCGTCGCCCAGCACGGCCGCCACCACGGTGGTGGGCACCAGTCCCAGCGCCGTGCCCAGGGCGAACGACCGTGCGCGGACGGCGGTCACGCCCGCCGCGTAGTTCGACACCGCGAACGGCACGACGGGGAGCAGCCTGAGCACGAGCGTCGCCGCGAGCCCGCGATGCGCGAAGACCGCCTCCACAGCCCTCAGCCGTCCCTCGCCCAGCCGTCGGGCGACAGCCTGCCGTCCCAGCCCACGCGCGACGACGAAGGCGATCAGGGCGCCCACGGTGAAGCCGGCGACGGCCAGCGCGACACCGGGCAGCACACCGAACAACAGCCCCGAGGCGGTGGCCAGGACCGGCTTGGGGAAGAACAGCGCCGTGCCGACGGCGCACGAGACGAAGAACACCAGCGGTGCGACCACGCCGTGACCCCGCACCCACTCGCGCACCTGCTCCGCGCCCGGCAGGTCGACCACCGCCACGGTCACCGCGAGCACCGACAAGACGGCGATCAAGCCGATCAGCCGCCCGCGTCGCCCACCACTACTATGTTCCATCGTAAACAATGTGTCATCCTGGGGCACGATGAAGCAAACGCTCCGCCAACGCTCGTCCACTCGACGACCCGCCGGTGAGCCGCTGGTCGCCCGCCGCCACCCCGTTCACACCCGCAAGCCCGAACGTCCTCGACGGTCGGCGCGGAACCGGACGGCGTCGGCCGTCGCCGTAGTCCTGCTCGCCGCGCTCACGATGGTCGCGGTTCGCGAGGCGCTGACCCAGCCGGCCGCACCCGCCCAGGCGGAACCGGTGGCGGAGGTGGCGCACGAGCAGTCCGGGCACGCATCGCAGGGTCGGGCTCCCCAGGCCCCCAACCCCGACCCGCAGGTGTTCAACGCGGCGACCGCGTCGGCCGAACTGCCGCCCGGCGGGGAGTTCACCACGCAGGGCGGCAAGAGGTGGACGGTCGTCCCGGGCACGACCCCCGCCGTCGGCGGGCCGACCCGCGTCACCTACGCCGTCGAGGTCGAGGACGGCGTGCGGGTCGTCGGCGGGCCGGAGGGCTTCGCCGGGGACGTGGCGACCATCCTGGCCGATCCGCGCGGCTGGATCGGCGACGGCGAGCACGGGTTCCAGCGGATCGACTCCGGCAAGCCGGACCTGCGCATCCGGCTCACGTCGCAGATGACGACGCGCGAGGTCTGCGGGTTCGCCATCCCGTTCGAGGGTTCGTGCGTGAACGGCGACCTCGTCACCATCAACATCGCCCGCTGGGTGCGCGGCGCCGTGTCCTTCCAGGGCGCGCTGGTCGAGTACAAGCAGTACGTCGTCAACCACGAGGTCGGGCACGGCCTGGGCTACGACCACAAGCCGTGCCACGAGAACGGCGCTCTGGCCCCGGTGATGATGCAGCAGTCGTGGGGCGTGTCGAACGACTACCTCGCCGCGCTGGGCACGGACCGCGCCGTCGCGGACGGGAAGGTGTGCAAGCCGAACGCGTGGCCCTACCCGACCGGAGGCCGGTGAGGCGACATCACACGCGCCGGTGGGCGAGCAGCGCGCCGGCGACCGCGCCGACCGCCACCAACGCCGCGCCGATCAGCGAGACGGTCAGGGACTGCGCGCCGACGGGCTGGCCGAGCGGTTCGGACCGGCGGACCACGTACCCGACCAGGTAGCCGATCGACGCGGTGGTCATCAGTCCGAAGTGGATCAGCGCGAGCCGGAAGGCCTTGGTGCCCGGCGGAACGGACAGGGCGTCGACGAACCCCGCGATCGCGGCGACCGCCGCCACGTGCACCCCGTAACCGATCATGGAGGTGGCCGCGCGCGCCATCGACGCCGGTTCGGTGGCCGACAGGGAGGCGATGTCGAACCCGAGGCTCACCGCCCAGCAACTGATGGCGGCCACGGCGAGCAGGCCGTGCGGCCTGAGGTGGCGCCGCAGCGGTCGTGACCGGGCCGTGTCCGCCGCGGTGTCCCTCCACATGCGGCCAGTCTACTATTGAACCTAGTACAACTGGATCAATCGTGCGACCTCGGTCGATCGGGAGGTCTGGCCATGAAGCGACACGCCGGTCTGGTCGCCGCCGCCGCACTGCTCGCCGCCTGTTCGAGTCCGGACCCCGGCCAGGCGCCGCCACCGCCGCCCGCGGCGGCGACTTCCGCGCCGCAGTCGGGGCAGGAGGTCGTGGTCACCGAGACCGACTACGAGATCGCGCTGCCCCAGCGGAACCTGTCCCCCGGCACGTACACCTTCACCGTCCACAACCGGGGGCCGCCCCGCACGACCTCCTGATCCAGGGGCCCGGGATCGACGGCGCACGCAGCCCGATCATCGACCCCGGTGGCCAGGGCAGCGTCGCCGCGACCCTCCAGCCAGGCGAATACGTCCTCTGGTGCACCGTGGGCAACCACCGGCAGTTGGGCATGGAGACCACCATCACCGTCGGCTAATACGATGTTGGGTAGTACCTGACGCTCCGGGAGTCGGAATGCGACGCACGACCACGGTGGTCCTCGGCCTCCTCTCGGCGGCCCTGCTGGCGGCCTGCGGCCAGACCGACTCCCCGACGCCCGCCGCGCCGACCTACGACCCGGGCCTGGCGCACGTCCACGGCCTCGGCGTCGACCCGGCCGACGGCACCCTCTACGCCGCGAGCCACTACGGCCTGTTCCGCGTGCCCGGGAACGGCAAACCCGAGCGCGTCGGAACCCTCCAGCAGGACACGATGGGCTTCACCGTCGTCGGCCCGAACCACTTCCTGGGCAGCGGCCACCCGGACCCCGCCGACAAGAGCGCGCCCAAGCACCTCGGTCTCATCGAGAGCACGGACGCCGGCCGGAGTTGGACGTCGCTGTCGCTCGCCGGCCAGGCCGACTTCCACGCCTTGGAGGCCAAGCACGGCTCGGTGTACGGGTACGACAGCCAGACCGGGCGGTTGGCGGTGACCGCCGACCGGCGGACGTGGGACCGGCGGGCGCAGGTCGACCTCGCGGACTTCGCCGTGAGCCCGTCGAACCCCGACGTCCTGCTCGCCACCACCCGGCAGGGCGTGACGCGCAGCACCGACGGTGGCCGGACCTTCACCCCGATCGCGGGCGCCCCGGTCCTGCAACTGGTCGACTGGCCCGAGGACGCCGTGGTGGTCGGCGTGGCGCCCGACGGAACCGTGCAGACCAGCGCGGACGGCGGAGCCACGTGGACCCGCCAGGGGACGGTGCGCGGCAGGCCCGGCGCACTGGCCACCCACGGTCGGACGGAGGTGTTCCTGGCGACCGAGAGCGCGATCCACCGCTCCTCGGACGGCGGCCGGACGTTCACCCGGACCCAGTCCCTCGGCTGATACCCGCGCCGCGCGCTTCCAGCCGCGCCGGCGGGTCGGCTTTGCGACCGTTCGAACTCTGTCAACTATGCCGCATAGCAGTAAGCGGGCGGACGAAGGCGTCACGCTTACTATGCTCCTTAGGAGGCGTGATGCGGGGGCTCGGAGAGCTTGAATCGGCGGTCATGGACGTGCTGTGGCACGCGTCGGACGCCCTGCGTGTGCGTGACGTGCTCGAAGCGCTCACCTGGGAACGCGCGCTCGCGTACACGACGGTCATGACCGTGCTGGACAACCTGCACCGCAAGGGCTGGGTGGTCCGCCACATGGCGGGCCGGGCCTACCGGTACGAGGCGGTGACCTCCAAGGAGGAGGCCGCTGCCCACGCGTTGCGGGAACTGCTGGATTCGGCAGGCGACCCGGAGGCGGTCCTGATGCACTTCGCCAAGTCGGTGTCCCCGCGGGAGTCCGAGGTGCTGCGCAAAGCCCTCGGCGCCGACGGATGATCCTCGCGTTCGCGCTGGTCCTGGGTGCGGCCGTGGTGGGCTGGGCGGCGCCTCGGCCCCTGCGCGGGCTGACCACGAGCCGGGTGGACCCGGCGCTGGCCCTGGCGTGGTGGTTCCTGATGTGCCTGGGCGTCGCGGTGACCGCCGCGGCGGGCGTCGTCATGGTGCTGCTGCCCGAGCACGGACCCGCGAGGTGGGTGCTCCAGTGGCTGCACGGCTGCTGGACGGCCGTGCAGCACGGCGGCATGCCACGGCTGGACGACCTGGTGGGGCTGCTCGGCACGACCGTGGCCCTCGCCGTCGCGGGACGTGTCGGGATCGCCGCGATCCGGCGGCGGGCGGCGGCGCGTCGCGTGCACCGCAGGCAGCTCGACCTGCTGCGCATCGCCGCGCGCGAGCAGCCCGGTCCGATCCCGGTCCTGTGGCTGGACCACGAGCACCCGCTCGCCTACAGCGCCGCCGGGTCGCCGCCGTTCATCGTGGCCACCCGCGGCCTGTCCGACCTGCTGTCCGACACCGAGCTGGCGGCGGTGCTGGAGCACGAGCGCGCCCATGTCCGAGGACGCCACCACGTGCTGGTCGGCTTCGCGGAAGCCCTCGCGTGGGCGCTGCCGTTCGTGCCGCTGATGCGGCAGGCCCCGGCCGCGGTCCGGGTCCTGGTCGAGATGGCGGCGGACCGTGCCTCCGCGACCAGGCACGGAGCCGATGTCGTCCGCGCGGCCCTGCTGCGGGTCGGGGCGTGCGGCGCGCCCGCCGGGGCGTTGGCGGTCGCCGACCACGACGTGGCCCTGCGGTTGGCCCGCCTGACGCGGCCCACGCGGACCGCGCCGGTCCGCCGCGTGTGTTCCTGGGTGACGACCGCCGTCGTGGCGACCAGCACGCCCGGTCTCGCGGGACTCGGGCTGCTGGCCGCCACGGCGCTCATCTCCTGCCCGCTCCCGCCGACGTGACGCGCTACGGGGAGAACACCACGTCGACCCAGTAGTGGTTGCCGCCGAAGGAGCTGTTCGGGAAGCCCGGTCCGACGCGGTAGACGCCGTTGGCCGCGTTCTCGGCGTGGGCGGGCGCGGTCAGCGGCGGGCTGGTCACCGTGTACCCGGCGAAGTAGCCCTGGTTGATCGCGAACCGGCCGACCGGAGCGGTGTACGAGGCGATGTAGCTCGTCCCGGCCGTCACCGGCACGGCGGCGCCGAACGTCAGCGTCTGCCACCCGGTGGCCGTCTCGTCGGTGAACGTCCCGGTGGCCGGCAGCCGTCGAGGCGAACCGGTAGAGGCGTGATCGAGATCAGTCAGGTGGCGGCGAACGGCATGCTCATGGCAGCGGTGAGGCGCGGTAGCCGAGCTGTTCGATCACGGCGATCACGTCCTCGGGGCTGCTCCGGCTCGGATCGAGTTCGACGGTGCTGCGGCCCTGCTTCACCGTGGTCCGGGTGCTGCGCACGCCGGGCAGATCTTCGAGCGCGTCGTCGATCAGCAGGGCGCAGCTCCCGCAGTGCATGCCCTCGACGGCGAAGACGTGTGTCGTGGTGGTCATGACGGACTCCTGTTCAGACGACGGTGATGACTCCGGTGTACATGCCCATGCCGCACGCGTAATCGAGCCGGCCGGGCTGGAGCACACCGAGGTCGATGCGGGTTTCGCCGTTGACCGGCAGGATCTTCTCCTCGTCGCCGATGACGAAGGACCGGACGCAGCCCTGCGCGCCGACGGACTTGACCACCAGGGTGGTCGGCAGCCCGGACTTCACTTCGACGTTCTCCGGACTGTAGGAGCCGGTGTGTGCGCTGATGACCACGGTCTGGTGTCCATCCACGACCGTTGTCCCGGTGGTGACGGCCGGAGGCGCGGAGAACTCGAAGGCCTGGGCGATGCGACTGGCCGCCAGGGGCGACCCGGCGAGTTCCAGCCCGCCGTTGAGGGTGTAGAGGCCCATGACCAGGACCGTGAGGCCGGTGACCGCCGCGAGTCGGCCGCGCCAGGCGGTGGCGGCCTTGCGGGCGGCGTAGCCGAGGATCGCGAACAGCGGGCCGGTGCCGAGCACGAACACCGCCATCGTCGCCGCGCCCGTCACGGCGGACCCCGAGGTCAGCGCCAGCGCCTCCACCGACAGCGTCACCCCGCACGGGATGAGGACCGTGGCCACGCCGAGCAGTGCGGGAGCCAGTGCCGCCTGCGAGCGGGCCCGGTTGCGCACGAGCTTCATCCACGAGATCGGCGGCTCGATCACGATGCCGCGGAAGCCCGGCACCCCGAGCTGGGCCAGCCCGAACACGATGATCAGCACGCCGGCGACGATCTGCAACCAGGTGCGCGCGCCGACCGACAGCTCGGCCACGCTGCCGAGCGCGCCCAGCAGCGCGCCGAGCAGGGTGTGCGAGACCAGCTTGCCCGCCAGGAACCCGCCGACCGGGGCCAGGTCGTCACCGAGCTGAGCGCGCCAACTCCGTGGCGGGGCCACCACGGCCTGCTTGCTCCTGTGGCTTTTGGTGGTCCCGCGTGGACGGCTCGCGCCTTGAGCGCGGTTCGGCGGTTCGGCGACTGCGGCCTTTTGGCGGGTGATCAGCCCGGTCAGCAGGCCGCCCTGCACGGCGGCACACGACACGCCGCCGGCGAAGAGGCCGGTGACCAGGACAGCGGCAAGGTTCACGGAAAGCTCCTGCGGAGGAAATGGGAGAAAGGGTCGATTTGCGCCCTCCGGCGTTGGCAGGGCGCGGCAACGCCCGCACCCCGCCGGTCACCGGCCGTGGTGCGGGCAGACTCCTCCTACGTCCGCAGCAAGCAGAGTGTCGCGAGGCTCGGGGCCCGCGCCCACGACGCGGGGAGCACCACCGCGCGGGAGAGTTGGAGCACCAGGACGACACCTCGCAGGTGACCCGCGCGCAGGCCCGCCACGGCGACCGCGACGGCGAAGATCAACGCCAGGCAGGCGGCGAGCGCGCTACCCGAGCCATTCGGGTGCGGCGAACCCCCAGCTGTGCCGGCGAGGGCTCCAGCAGCACTGTGACCAGCGGATACCGTCGTGGGCCGGGCCATGTCGGCGGGCATCCCGCTCGCGGCCGTGTCTGCCCGCGCCCCGTCCAGGGCTGAAGCGGCAGCCGGCGTCGCACCGTGTGCCATGCGCATGGCCATTCCGTCGGTGCACTGAAGCCCGACGGCGAGGGCCAGACCTGCGAGAACGGCCAGCACAGCGACGAGTCGCGCGAGGCGTCCTCGCGCGACGAACACTGGGCGGGCCGGACCCGTCATGGCGGTGATGGTAACCGCAGGTGACGTGAGACCAATGTGCGTCCCCGTCAACCCTCCCGGCCCGCGGTCCGCGGGACGTGGCGCCCACGTCGGTCTACTATGGTGCTTAGTAGACATCTCGACGGGAGTGCGGTGACGACAGGACAGGCTTTCGACCGGCGCAGGTTCCTCCAGCTCGGGGTGGGTGTCGCGGCCGGCGTCGGGCTGGCCGCGTGTTCGTCCCCGGGCCGGCCGGGGGCTGGTCCGATCGGGCCGAACTCGCCCAAGGTGGCCGAGGCCGAGCGCGCGCGGCGGGCGGCCGGCGCGGCCAGGACATCCGTCCGGTTGAACGCCGTCACCGGCGTGGTGGACCTCGGTGGCGTGCAGGTCGACACGTGGAGTTACGGCGGGCAGCTGCCCGGACGGGAGATCTGCGTCAAGCGGGGCGATGTGCTCAGCGTCGAGCTGACCAACCAGTTGCCCGATCCGACCAGCATCCACTGGCACGGCATCGCCCTGCGCAACGACATGGACGGCGTGCCGGGCCTGACCCAGGGCGAGATCGCGCAAGCGACGACGTTCACCTACGAGTTCACCGTTCCGGACGCCGGCACGTACTTCTTCCACCCGCACTCGGGCGTGCAACTCGACCGCGGGCTCTACGCGCCGTTGATCGTGGAGGACCCCGAGGACGGGGCCGACTACGACAGCGAGCTGGTGATCGTGCTGGACGACTGGCTCGACGGCATCGACGGCACGCCCGACCAGGCGCTGGAGAAGCTCAAGCGCGACGGCATGGACCACGGCGCGATGGGGTCGATGCCCCGGTCGCCGCTGCTGGGCGGCGACGCGGGCGACCTGGTTTACCCGCACGTGCCGGCCAACGGGCGCACGTTCCGCGATCCCGTCGCCACCGAGGTGAAGGCCGGGCAACGGGTGCGCCTGCGGCTGATCAACGCGGCGGCGGACACGGCGTTCCGCGTCGGCCTGCCGGGCGTGCGGATGCGGGTCACCCACACCGACGGCTTCCCGGTGGAGCCGACCGAGGCCGACGTGGTGATGATCGGCATGGGGGAGCGGGTCGACGCGGTCGTCACGATGCCGGACGGCGCCGGCCAGTGGCTGACCCACTGCCACAACGTCTACCACGGCGAGGCGGGCATGATGGCGGTCGTCTCCTACGTCCAGTAGCGCTCGAACGAGCAGGCCGCGCAGGCGCCAGCCGAGCCCGTGGCCAGGTCGGCGAATCACGAGCGCAGAGGCCCGTGGGCCTCTCCTACGGGCAGGCCGCACCTAAGGTGTGTGCGCGGGCAGGGCGTCCGGTGACGAGAGGGATGGTCGGTGGACCTGGGGTTGTTGGGCCGGGCCGTTGGCATGTTCGCGGTGACCAACATCGACGACATCCTGATTCTGGCGTTGTTCTTCGGTCAAGCCGCCGCCGCGGGCCGGGCAGGCGCGGCGCGGGTGGTCGCGGGCCAGTACTTGGGGTTCGCGGCCATCCTGGTAGCGGCCGTGGTCGGGGCGCTGGGTGCGGGATTGCTGCCGGAATCGGCCATCCCCTACCTGGGGTTGCTGCCCCTGCTGCTCGGCGTGCGCGCCGGGTGGACGGCGTGGAGGGAACGCCATGCCGACGCCGACGACGGTGAACAGCCCGGCCGGACCGGCGGCCCCGGAGTCGTCGGGGTCGCCGCGGTGACGCTGGCCAACGGAGGCGACAACATCGGCGTCTACGTGCCGGTCTTCGCCGTCTCGGGCACCGGGGGCATGACGGTGTACGTGGCGGTGTTCCTCATCGGCGTCGCGGTGTGGTGCGTGGCTGGAAGGTTCCTCGCCACCCGCCCGGTGGTCGCCGAAGCCCTGTCGCGCTGGGGGCACGTCCTGCTGCCGGTGGTCCTGATCGGCATCGGCGCACTCATCCTGATCGAGGGCGGCGCCTTCGGCTGGTGACCACGAAAGGGCTGCCAGGCGTCAAACCCCGCTTCGCGGACCGTCACAAGTCCGACTTCTCGGCCCGGTGTCACGGGCGACGGTATGTCTACTGTGGACATTACTGCCGCGCGGCAGTCGTCGGCATGGCCGGCTTGCTCCCCCAGTGACCTGGTCTTCTACGACGACGGCACGGGCAACCCCGCCGCCATTCACCACGTGGCGACCTACGTGGGCGAGGGCAAGATGGTCGACGCCCCCACCGAAGGCCAGTTGGTCGACGTCCGCCCGTTGCGCGGGGACGGCCACTACATCGGCGCGCGCCGAGTCGTGGGCTGACCGGCGAACCGGACTTTGTCCACAGCGATGCAAATCGATGCCCGGCTGTGTCGTGTTGTTGACAATTCACGATAGGTGCCCGAGGTGGCACGCTCCGTGAGAACGTCGGTATGGTGACGAAGTGCCTATCGCTGCCACTGGGGGCGCGCGACCGCGCGACCGCCTGGTGACCGTTCTCATGGCCGTCGTGATCCTGTCCGCGGTGCTGCTGTGCCACGGTCACGCGGAGGGCTCCCCTCACACGTCGTTCGAAGCGGTAGCCACGGGGCACGACACGGCCGCCGGCCACGGTCGCAGCGGAGACGACGTGTCTCATGTGGACAGTGGTACCGGCGGTCCCCGCGACGCACCGGCCCATCAGGAACCGTTCTGCGGTCCGGTGGAAGGCGAACTGGCGGCCGTTCAGGCCGGAACGGTCCGCTCTGCGGAGCCCGGTGCCGCTCTGGCGACCGAACTCCTGCCACAGGGCGATGAAGGCGTTGTCCGGCGTCCCGCGGCGGAGAAGGCCGCAATGGGCTCGCCGACCGGCAGCCGTCTGTTGCTGATGGTGTGCGTGTCACGGCGCTGACAGTCCGCCGAGGCGTCCACCACCACCACCGTCGCCGCCGCCGTGCCGGAGGCACCGCACCCGCGTGACCACACCGCGGGCGGACTTCGGCAACGCGCTGGTTCACGGCGCTCTCGGCTCGGACCGCTGACCACTGTCCCTCGCGTGACCCCAGTGAAGAGGTCTTCTTCCGATGTCTGTTCATCCTCCAGTCGCTGTCGCACGCCCTGATGCGGGCATTCCAGAGCAGGTGCCGTCGTCGGCCCGGCTGGTGCTCACCTCGGCCGCCGTGCCCTGCCACACCCCGGCGGGCGTGGTGGGCAACACCCCGGTCCTGTGGATCGACCGGCCGTTCACCACCGACGGCCGCGGGTTCTGGGCCAAACTCGAAGGACACAACCCGGGCGGCATCAAGGACCGGCCGGCCCTGCACATGCTCGAACGCGCCCGCGACCGCGGCGAGTTGGCCGCCGGCGCGCCGATCGTCGAGTCCACCAGCGGCACGCTGGGCCTCGGGCTGGCGTTGGCCGGCATCGTGCACGGGCACCCGGTCACCCTGGTCACCGACCCCGGCATGGAACCGATGATGGTCCACCTGCTGCGCGCCTACGGCGCCACCGTGGACGTCGTCGCCGAGCCCGACCCGGTCGGCGGGTGGCAGGAGGCCCGGCGGCGGCGAGTGCGCGAACTGCTCGACGCCGAGCCCGGCTCCTGGTGCCCCGACCAGTACCACAACCCGGACAACGTCACCGCCTACGAACCGCTGGCGATGGAACTCGTGGCCCAGTTGGGCCGGATCGACGTGCTGGTGACCAGCGTGGGCACCGGCGGCCACTCCGCCGGGGTCAGCCGGGTGCTGCGCCGCTACAACCCGCGGATGCGGCTCGTCGGCGTCGACACGGCCGGTTCGACGATCTTCGGCCAGCCGGCAGGCCCCCGCCTGATGCGCGGGCTGGGCAGCAGCATCTACCCCCGCAACGTCGACTACCAGGCGTTCGACGAGGTGCACTGGGTGACCGCGTCCGAGGCTGTCTGGACCTGTCGCGAGCTGGCGACCGGCCACTACGCCAGCGGCGGGTGGAGCGTGGGCGCGGTCGGCCTGGTCGCCGGGTGGCTGGCCCGCACGCTGCCGCCGGAGACCCGCGTCGCGGCGATCTTCCCCGACGGGCCGCAGCGCTACTTCGACACCGTCTACAACGACACCTTCTGCCGGACCCACGACCTGCTGGACCACCCGCCCGCCGAGCACCCCGACGAGATCAACCACCCGAGCGAACGGGTCGTGGACCGCTGGACCCGCTGCACCACGGTCACCGACCCGGTCGGCGACCCGCGCCTGGCGCACCTGGGGGCACGCCGATGACCGGCACCTGGCGGCAGTTGCGGTCCCTGCCCGGCACCGTGCAACTGCTGGTGGTCAACCAGTTCGGCATCAACCTCGGCTTCTACATGCTCATGCCGTACCTGGCCAACCACCTCTCCAACGGGCTGGGGATGGCCGCGTGGACAGTGGGTCTGGTCCTGGGCGTGCGGACGTTGAGCCAGCAGGGCCTGTTCATGCTGGGCGGGGCGCTGGCCGACCGGCTGGGATACCAGCCGATGATCATCGCCGGGTGTGCCCTGCGCACGGTCGGTTTCGCCTTGCTGGGCGTGGTGGACAGCCTCCCGGCGTTGTTGGTGGCGTCCGTGGCGACCGGCCTGGCGGGTGCGCTGTTCAACCCGTCGGTCCGCGCGTACGTCGCGGCGGACGCCGGACCGAAGCGCGTCGAGGCGTTCGCCGTGTTCAACGTCTTCTACCAGGCCGGAATCCTGGTCGGCCCGCTCGTCGGACTGGCCCTGATGACGCTGGACTTCCGGGTCGTCTGCCTCACCGCCGCGGCGATCTTCGCCGTGCTGACCGTGTTGCAACTGCGTTCGCTGCCCCGCGCGGGCAGCAGCACGACGGGGAGCGGCCCGCCGGTGCGGCGGGTCTGCTCGCGGACTGGCGAACCGTGGTGGGCAACCGGGCGTTCCTGCTGTTCTCCCTGGCGATGATCAGCTCCTACGTGCTGTCGTCGCAGATCTACCTCGCCCTGCCGCTGCAAGCGGCGCACGTGCTGGGCGCGGCGGCCGGCGACACCGGCAGCAGCGCCCTGTTCGCGGTGTCGGCGGTCGTGGCGATCCTGGGCCAGGTGCGGCTCACCGCGTGGGCCCGCGCACGTTGGAGCGCCGGCCGGTCGGTCACGACGGGATTGGCGTTGATGGCGGCGGCGTTCCTGCCGCTGGTGTTCACCGCCACCACGTCGCCGACACCGCCGGCGGGTGTGGGCGCGGCGGTCCTGGCTCTCACGCCCGCGTTGGTGTCGACGGTGCTGCTCACCCTGGGCACCGCGGTCGCCTACCCGTTCGAGATGGACACCATCGTCACCCTCGCCGGCGAGCGCCTGGTCGCCACCCACTACGGCTTCTACAACACCCTGTCCGGCATCGGGATCACCCTGGGCAACCTGGCCACCGGATGGGTGTGGGGCGTCGGTATGGGAAGCGGATGGCCGGCCTTGGTGTGGATCGCGCTGACCGCGACCGGCGCGGTGGGCACCGCGGCACTGGCCATGCTGCTGCGCGCCGGACACCTGCCCTCCGAAACCGCACCACCCGCCGCCACCGTCACCTCTGGAAGGACGAAGTCATGACCACCCAGTCCCCGCAGGCGCCCACCGCCCCGGCGGTGACGGCGCGCGACGTGCACGACGCCGCCGCGCGTCTGGCCGGGATCGCGGTGCGGACACCCGTCCTGCACGCGGCCCCGTTGGACCAGCACACCAGCGGACAGGTGCTGCTCAAGTGCGAGAACATGCAGCGCACCGGTTCGTTCAAGTTCCGCGGCGCCTGCAACGCGGTCGCCCGGCTCAGCGCCGGACAACTCGCACGAGGCGTCATCGCGTTCTCCTCGGGCAACCACGCCCTCGCCGTCGCCTCGGCCGCCGCCGCGGCCGGCAGCACCGCGATGCTGGTGATGCCCGCCGACGCCCCGCCCGCCAAGTTCGCCGCCGTGCGGGCGCTGGGCGCGGAAGTGGTGACCTTCGACCGCTACACCGAGGACCGCTTCGCCCTGACCGCCCGACTCGCCGCCGAACACGGCCTCACCACCATCCCGCCCTACGACCA
This sequence comes from Actinosynnema sp. CA-248983, assembly GCA_050954585.1. Taxonomy (GTDB): domain Bacteria; phylum Actinomycetota; class Actinomycetes; order Mycobacteriales; family Pseudonocardiaceae; genus Actinosynnema. The sequence continues at coordinate 3,107,636 of CP191863.1, forward strand.
CCACGACGTGATCGCCGGCGCGGGCACCACCACAGCCGAGTTCCTGGAGCAGACCGGACCACTCGACGCGCTGGTGATCCCGCTGGGCGGGGGAGGCCAGCTGGCCGGGGCCGGCGTCGTCACCGCGGCGGCCGACCACGGCATTCGCCTGATCGGGGTGGAGACCGAGGCCGGCGACAAGAACCGCCGCTCCCTGCGAGCCGGCGAACGGGTCCGCATCCCGGTGCCGCGCACCATCGCCGACGGCGTCACCGGAGAGATCCCCGGCGAGCTGACCTTCCCCCTCGTCCAGCGGCACGTGCACGAGGTGCTCGTGGTCAGCGACGACGAGATCCGGGCGGCGATGGCGTTGCTGTTCGGCGAGATGAAACTCGTGGTCGAGCCGTCCGGCGCCCTCGCGGCGGCGGCCGTGCTCGCGGGCCGCGTCCAAGCGCCGGCAGGCCGTGTCGGCGTGGTCCTCTCGGGCGGCAACGTCGACCTGTCACGCCTGCACGGACTCCTGGCACCGGACCAGGCGTGACGTAAGGCGAACTCGGCTCGGAGTGATGCCGGACTCCGCAGGCTTCCGCGCGCGGAGTCCGGCATCGCCGTGTTCGCCGAACTGGTCGGCACATTCAGGTCCAACCGGGGTGCGGTCGGTTAGCCGCGAGCCGCGGTGTGCGGTGGCGTCCAGGCGAACGCCGCGCCGGCGGCGCGGGTGAGCAACGCCGTGGGCGTGGCGAGAGCGACTGCATCGCGCACTCGGATGGCCGCCCGGTTGGACGTCTGCAGCACGCCGGCGAGCCGGCCGGAGGAGCGGGCCATTCCTTGCGTGCGCGGGCGGCGGATCGTGTCGTAGGCGCGCAGGCCCTCGTCAACACCCTTCTGTTCCATCGCGGACGCCAGCACGACGGCGTCTTCGATGGCCAGGCAAGCTCCTTGCCCGATGTCCGGTGTGACGGCGTGTGCCGCGTCGCCCAGCAGCGCGACGCGACCGCGGACGAAGCTCAGCAGGGGAGCGCGCAGGTAGTACACGTCGTGCCGGAGCAGCGCGTCCTCGGGCGTCGCGGCGATCAACCGGGGAATCGGGTCGTGCCAACCTCGGAAGCGGGCACCGAGCAGGTCCAGCCGAGGCTCCGGTTCGCTGTGCTCGGCCATGTTCTCGCAGGCGAACCAGTAGGTCCGGTCGTCGAGCGCGGCGATGCCGAAGCGCGCGCCGCGTCCCCACGTCTCCGACAGCACCGCGGGCACGTCCAGCGCCGTGCCGGGAACGAGGCCCCGCCAGACCGTGTAGCCGGCGTAGTCCGGGCCGGGGTGGTCCGGGAACAGTTCGCCACGGAGTCGGCTGTTCACGCCGTCGGCCACCACGACGAGGTCGGCGGTGGAGGTGAGCGGTCCCGCCGGGGTGTGGAAGGTGACCGCGGCCGACTTCGCGTCGGTGGTGACGGTCGTGGCGCGGTGGTTCGTGTGCACGGTGGTCTCCCCGAGGCTCCGCAAGAGGAAGCGGTGCAGTGAGGCCCGGTGCAGTGCGTAGAACGGCGCGCCGTAGCGTCGTTCGATCCGGTCGGCCGGCAGGAGCGCGAGCCGTCGGCCGGATCGGGCACGGATCTCCAGGCCTTCCTGCCGCCGCCCGTGCTCACGGAGTTCCGCGCCCAGCCCGAGGTGGTCGAGCGCCTTCACCGCGTTGGGTGCGATCCCGATCCCGGCGCCCACCGGACCGATCTCCGGTGCCTGCTCATGAACCTCCACCCGCCAGCCCGCACGCCTCAGCGCGTGGGCCGCGGTCAACCCGCCGATCCCGGCGCCGACCACCACCGCCGTCAAGGCCATGAACCCCGCCCTCGATTCAAACAAGCGTTTCAAACGATCGATTGAAACGCTAACTTATACGATCGTCGCGAGCAAGGAGGCGTGATGGCCGGACAGCCGGACGGGCCGATGTCGACGCGGGAGCGCCTGATCACCACGGCGATCAGGCTGTTCGGCGAGTGCGGGATCGAGGCGACCTCCCTGCGGGCGCTGACGGAGGCGGCCGGCACCAACATCGCGTCGGTGAACTACCACTTCGGCTCGAAGGAAGGGCTGTTGCGCGCGGTGGTGGACGAGACCATGCGCGTGGTCAACGAGCATCGCCGTGCCCGGCTGGACGAACTGGAGGCCAGGCAGGTTCCACCGTCGGTGGGCGACATCGTGCGCGCCTTCGTCGAACCCGGCCTCGCCCTGGGCGAGGATCGCGCGCGGTTCGTCGGCCGGGTGCTCTCCGAACCCGATCCGCGGATCAGGCAACTGTTCGCCGAGCAGGTCGACCCCGTGGAGGGCCGCTACCTGGCCGCGATGGGCCGCGCCCTACCCGACCGCGCACCGGAGGACGTCCGGTTCGCCTACGTCAGCATGCTCGGGCTGCTGGGTATCCACCAGTCCGGCGCGTTCGTCTCCGTGCGCTGGTCATCGAGCACGCCGAGCAGCGGGGACGGCGACGGCGAACGACTGATCGCCTTCATCACAGCGGGAGTGCTCGCCACGACCGCGCGGTGAATGACCGGCAGTAGTTCCGGATTGCCGTCGTCGACTTCATGCGCAGTCGTGAGCTTCCCTGGGACCCACGACCTGGTTCCGCGCATCCAGCACACCGCCTGCACCTGGGCTCCAGCCACCCGCTGCCCGCCTCGCGACCCTGCGCCGCCAACCTGCGCCGACCGCACCAGCACTCGTCCCACGCCGGCCGCCAGAAACGCTCGCGGAAGTTCGTCCGCCGCAACTGCGCGCCTTCCGGCGAGATGAACACGAACGGATGGCGATGGCTGTCCAGCAGCGTCTCGTAGATCACCGCGACGCTCGGAGGCAGCGCCACCTACCGGGTTCCGGCTGGAGTCTTGGTCCTTCCCCGCTTGACGGAGCGACGGCCGCGCGTGGCGCCCTGCGGCGGAGGAGCAGGAGCGAATCATCGGATGGTTCCCGCACCTGGCGGGCGACCGTCGATGGTGTGCGAGCGCTACCGTCCGATCGCCACATCGCCATTGATCTTGCGCGCAACACGCAAGAAGCCCGGCCTCATGATCGAGGACCGGGCTGCTGACCTGCGTACTTCGGTTGTGGACGATACTGGGATTGAACCAGTGACCCCTACCGTGTCAAAGAGGCGGGGGTCCGGCTCTGACCTGCGCTTGAAGCAGTTCGACCAGGTCAGGGCCGATCGTCCAAGTTCGTTGCAGCGTAAGGCGACGCGTTCCGCCGAGTTCCCGTCGCCGCAAGATCGCCATTCGATCTCCACCGGGCCTCGTGCAGACCTCACGCGTAGGTCCGAGGTTTGGCACCAGGACTTGCGAGCCTCGGAAGATCTCGGCTCTGTGGCAGGCGCACTACATCCGGCACAGGTCCCCACGGTCTACCAGACCCACGCCTACAACGGCCCCCTCAGCGACGACTGGTACGCCACCAACGCTTCAAGGTGGCGGCCACTGTGTACCACCACGTGCGATAAGCGGCGGAACTTCAGCATCAACACGTGATCGGCGCGGGACAGCCCTGTCTTCGCGGGGACGACGACCGTGAGCGCGCCGAGCAGTACATCGGCCTCGGAACAGCCCTGCCTGCGTGTGAACGACGTTGGGAGGACTACCCCGCTGACGCAGGGAAGACCCCGGCCGCTACCACCGCCGCGCGTGCATCACCGGACCATCCGCGCTCCTGCGGGGAAGACGCACCGCGACTGCCGCTAGTCGAGGCGCAGAACCGTTTCCTCGATCTCGGCGTTGCGTGCGTTCGCGTACGAGACCTCCGTGCCGATGATTGTGAAGCCGGCCTTCTGCAGGACCTTGAGCGATCCGACGTTGTCGCTGGCGGCGCGGGCGTACAAAGGCCGGACCGCAACCGTGTCGAGGAAGAGGGCAAGAGCCTCGCTGGCGATGCCTTGCCCCCAGACCGAGCGGTCGATCCAGAAGGTGATCTCGGTGTCGCCTTCGATCACGAAGCAGCCGATGCTGCCGACCAGGCGTTCACGATGGGTCACCGCGCGCGCGGTGATGTTCGGGGATGTCCTCAACGTCGCCATGTGGCGGTCGAACGCGTCGCGGTCGTGGGGATCCTTGGCGGTGAAGGCCGCCATCCGCACCGCCTCGGGATCGCGCATCTGCTCGAACAGCGCGTCGAGGTCGGAATCATCGATCAGCCGCAGTGCCACATCCGTCACCGGTGTTCCCCTCACCTTGATCATCTTCGACTTGCGCGCCGAACGTATCAGCAGCCCCGACATTTTTGTTCGCGCCTTCCACGCGAGCCCGCTGTCGGCCGCGTCGTGAGCCTGTCGAACGCTTCGCCACGGCGATGTCTCCCCTGGGGCAGTCCCTCGCCCTCGATCTTCACCGACTGACCCTCCGCGACATCGTTAGCGACGGTGGGACGACGTTCCACCCGACGAGCGCGACAGGGCGTGTCGCTGGGTGACATGCCGCGATGTGGACAACGTCGGCAACGCCGCACAACTCCTCGGCGGCAGGTTCAGCGTCGGCGTCCTACGAAGTATCCGATCAGAGCTGCCAATGCCACCGCGACTGCTGTGCCTCGTCGTTGGCGGTCGGCATTGTGGTTCGGCACAGGTCCGGGCGACCCTGGAGTAGGGTGCGGCAAGCTGGCACCGGATTGTGCCTGGATCGCTCTGCTATGACGGGGAGGGGTTCTGGGCTTGGACCACTCGAAAAGCATGCTGGCGAGCACGGAGCCTGTTATGCCGAGGAGAATGCCGAGCGGGACGAGCCATTGCTGGAACTTGGCCACAGCGGCGGTGTCTGCGAGCCTAACCACCGGCTGCAGGGACGACTTGCTGTTCCACTGTAGTTTTCCGGAGTCCTGCAGTGGTGGATTCGCAGCTTCAACGAGTGCGGCTCCCACAAGGGCACCCAAGTTGACCTCATTGGTCAACACAGGAGGGATCACCCACTCACCTTTCAGGTCACCAACCGCTGTGAAGACGCCCCTGTTGGGAGCGGGCACCCCGCGCAGTCCACCGATCAACGGCCATGTAATGCTCGTGCGCGGTCCAGTCACGCCGAGAAACGATGGCGTCAACTTCAGCGGAGCCGACATCGTGCCCGTGACCTCCACCCCCCGACCGACCGCCACTCCGCTGGTGCCAGGCGCGCAGTCCAGCGCGCTTATCGAAACAGGTACGCGTTGTACCTGCCCGAAGTCCCAGACCTGGCCAGCTTGATGAAGTTCCAGGTCGATCTTGCCCGTCGCTGTCTCCTTACCCTGTTCATCGAAGACGCGTGGTGCGTCCAGACGGGCGTCACCCCCAACAGCAGGACACCGTCGAACGCACCTCCGCACGCACGAACCACGATAGATGCTGACGGGGATCGGTCGGGGCTCGACGAGACGGCCGCATAGCCGCCGAGCGCGACCTGCGACGCTGAAGATCCTTCGAACCGTTGGAGCAAGGCGATCCACCCGTCGAAACGCTCGGTCGACGGCTGCATGTTGGCCGCGAATCCCACCAGCGCAAAGCCACCGACGGTAAGGACGCCCGTTACGGCCAAAGTCCACCGAACAACCACACGCAACAGGATCAACCCAACCCCCTGGTCGTCCATCAAGTTCAGCTCGACACCCGCACGCCGAGGATCGCCACCCGAACAACTCGCCAACGACACGACGCTCTGGCTCTGGCCACCATCACGCCACCGTCGCCCGCACTCACGACGCCGACATCATGGCGTGTCGCAGGACGGCGACGAGGCGCCGTTGAAGGCGACGCGCCGAGACGGTTGCGGACCAACTCCGCGTGTGCGCGGGGACGACCGGGCAGCTGCCTCGCGGGCTGCCTTGCGCGCTGGACCAGCCCCGCGTGCCCGGGGACGACGCCTACCAGACTGAGAGCGACACGATCGGCCATGGACCAGCCCGCGTGTGCGGGGACGACTGGCCGTCGGTGGACATCCTGTCGGGCCGGTCGGGACCAGCCCCGCGTGCGCGGAGACGACTTGTACGCGGGCCAGATCATGTTGGCGTGAAGGGACCAGCCCCGCGTACGTGGGGACGACCTGTCAGCCTCGCCCGTCCACCTCGCAGGGCCTGGGACCAGCCCTGCGCGCAGGGACGACGCGGGCAGCGGCGCGCGGGTGACGAACGCGGCCGGACCGGCCCCGCGTGCGCGGGGACGATGGCGCGGGGAGGTCTCATCCATCGACGTGGACGACGGACCAGCCCCGCGTCCGCGGGGACGACGCGTCGGCCCGGTCGGCCTTGGCCTGCACGAGCGGACCAGCCCGCGTGCGCGGGGAGGACGGGGTGGTGTCACACGTTCGGCTCAGCCGCTGTGGACCAGCCCCGCGTGCACGGGGATGACATCCCGAGCGGAAACCTCGAGTTCATAGGGGTGGACGTGCGGGAACCAGCCCCTCGTGCGCGGGGACGACGAAGGCTCCGGCCACGCCCTCGTCAACCCGCCGGGACCAGCCCCGCGTGCGCGGGGACGACTACCTGCACCACAGTGTCCCGCCGGTCGAGGGGGGACCAGGCCCGCGTGCGCGGGGACGACAGGAACTGCCCGGTGACCGTGATCAGGTCGACGGGACCAGCCCCGCATGCGCTGGGACGACGCGGTGACGTAGGACCAGCGTGTCCACGGCGAGGGACCAGCCCCACGTGCGCGGGGACGACGGAACCCCGGCCGGGCGGGCTCTATGGCGGAGAGGACCAGCCCCGCGTGCGCGGGGACGACTGCAGGTTGCGCAGCGCGATCGAGTACCGGGCCGGACCAGCCCCGCGTGCGCGGGGACGACACTTCTTGACCAGCGGGTTTGGTCGCAAGCCCTCGGGATTAGCATCGGTTTTCGTTCAGCGCTCGTCGTGCCGCGCTACCGCACTTCGGTGCTGCAGGTGTTCGTGTCAGCGTTTGCCGTAGCGGCGTCGGCGTCCGGCGTTGCTCCAGCCCTTGCTGGATCCGCTTGCGTCTGTCGCATCGTGCGTGTCGAGGTTGGGGCGGAGCATGAGGTTGATGCCTTCGAAGTCGACGGGTTGCCAGTTGTGGTCGTGCACCTTAAAGTCGAGGCCCTGCTCGTTGTCGGCCCGGTGGACCATGATCGCTCGGCCGGTTTTGACCATGTCGATCACACGAAGCCACACCAGTTCGCGGACTCGGGTGTTGATCGTGCCGACGAAGACACCGGGCGAGATTTCTAGCAGCCAACGGGTGAGGTGGCCGCGGAGGCCTACGGGGCAGGCGGCGACGACGATGACCGTCACAGGTCGTCCTCGTCGTGGTAGCTGGTTCCGCCCGCGACCGCTCTTCCGTTGTCGTCCCACAGCATGACGACGTTGTGGTTGGTGAAGTCGATCTCGTCGAACGCTTCAGGGCCGTACTCGACGACTCCGTCGTCCTCGGTGAGCAGTGCCTTGATGTCGCGCACGCACGTTTCCAGGAGGTGCCGTCGCGCATGCGGTCGCGTACGGCGCGACGAGTCTCGGTGCCGATGTCCATGACCTCGCGGGCAGCGATGTCGAAGGCGACAGGAATGCTGATGTCGGCCTTGTAGAGGTCGGCGATGTCGTACACGAAGGATTTGACGTGTCCGGTGTGGACGAAGCCGAGCCCCGGTGCACAGCCGAGTGCGACGATCACGGCGTGGACGACACCGTAGAGACTGGTGTTGGCGGCGGACAACGCCTGGTTGATCGGTGTTCCGCCGGCAAAGTCGTCAGGGTCGTAGTCCCGTCGGTCCCAATCGATGCCGACCCTACGGGCGTGGTCGCGGTACAGACGGCGCACGCGGGCACCTTCACGGCCACGGAGCTGTTGCATGGTCAGGCCGGAGGTGTCCTCACCGGGAAATCGCATGGCGTACATCTGGCGAGCGACGCGCAACCGGCTGCGAGTGTTGGACACGAGGTTCGCTTGAACCTCCAACAGTCTGGAGGATCGTGCGAGTGTTCGGCCGTGTGCGTAATAGCGGACGCCGTGTTCGCCGACCCAGACCGCGGTCGATCCGCTCTCAGCCAGCAGGACCATCGCCTGTTGGCTCACAGTCGTTCCAGGGCCAAGCAGCAGTGCGCCGAGTGTGGCGGCGGGGATGTGCACGGTCCCGCGTTTGTCGGTGGCCGTGATCGCGTTGTCCTCGCGGTGGACGATGCAGTGTTCCAGGTACAGGAAGGAGATGCGGTCCTGGGCACGCAGGAGTTGTGACAGGGGGACCGGTCGGGCGCCGGGGATGTCAGGCATGGCGGACCGGTGCGAGGGTGAGCAGTCCACAGCCGTAGCCCTTGGCGTGTCCTATGCCATTGACTAGTGCGGTGCGCAACGCATCCGCGTTGGTGATCTCCATCCTGCCTTCGTAGGTGGCGGTGCTGAGGGTGACGTCGCGGCCTTGGCGGGTGAAGCGGAGGTTCTCCCTCCGCCGGACAGCGACGTCGGGTTCCTTGTGTTCCCCGTGCGGGATGGTGAAGCCGAATCGCTCGGTTCTGGTGATCAGCCAGTCGGTCTGTTGCGTGACGGTGACGTGCCCGAAGCGCTGTGATCGTGGGGCGTCGGGGGTCTTGCGACGGCTGCTGACCGGGTTGGCCTTGAGGCGGAATGCCCATTCCTGGCCGTTTGCGAGTCGGTCGAGCAGTGGGCGGTAGTCGCGAGTGTCCCAGGTCTGTGTGGCGGGTCGTCCTACTTGCTCGACCAGGTGGGTGAGGTCTGGGCGGTGAGGGCTGACCACGTACAGCATGGCACGGGGACCTTGGTGGTCGATGCGCCACAAGATGCGCCCTTCGCCAGTGTGGGTGCTGTCAGCCGGGAAGGCGAACATGACGGCCGCGTGGACCTTCTGCGGTGAGGCAAGCAGATCGCGCGCGGCGCGGCGCGCTGGGTTGATCTCGAAGCGGGTCAGGTGCATCACGGTGTTCCCTCGAACGCCGACCACGGGTCGAGCGGGTCGGGCACGGAGCTGGTGGCGCGGTGGGCCGGGTTGGTCACCTCGACGGGGAAGCGGTGCACGGTGCGCCATCCGTACTGGCGGTGTCGCGGGTCGAAGCTGATCGGCTCGTCGTGCACCAGCTCGGCGTCCGGCGTTTCCGGGGAGCAGTCGACGACGACGTCGACTTCCTTGGTCGCATGGGCGTGTCTGCGCTGCACCCAGGGCGACGCCATCCACGGTTCGCGTATCAGTCGGTCGTCCAGGCTGCCTTCGCGCAGCCCGTGGAGCAACCGCCCGGCCGGCGGGCACGACCTGCGTCCGAGGAACAGCGGGAACACCGGGTTGCGCAGTGCGTTCTGCAAGGTCTCCAACAGGGGGGTCGGGCCCTCGATGGCCACGGCGAACACGGCATCGGCCAGGTAGAACCGATACGACAATGGCATCGACGTGGAGCCGTCGCGGGTGCGTGCGGTCTGGAAGTCACGCTCCAGTCGGCCGGGCTGGTCGATCCGCACCCCGATGCGCAGCTCGAGCAGATCCTCCAACGGGTCGGTGCGGCGCAGACCCTTGGCGGCGGCGAGCAGCCCGAGGACACCGCTGCGGCTGGGAGCGCGGTCGGTGTTGCGGCGTACGAAGCGGCTACTGGTTCCCCAGGACTGCAGCGGGGCACCCAGCCTCAGCAGCAGCGTGGTCACGACGGCACCGCCAGCCGCTCCGCTACCAGGCCGCCGACCTCGGTGACGGTGGGGTCGAACGTCGAGTGGCTGGCCAGCTCGGTCAGCGGGGCGACCTTCTTCTCTCCTACGCCGAACACCCACGCTGCCACGGGGCGTTCGTCGAAGGCCGTGTGCAGTTCTCGGGCGTGCTCGGCGAGCCTGTCGATCGCGGCGATGACTCGGCCGCCTTCGGCGTCGTCGCGGACTGCGTCCTCGAAGGCTCCGACCAGGTTGATCGACTGGGTCTCGCGGATGATCACCAGGACGGCGTCCGGCAGGGTGCGGTTGGCGAAGGTGTTCTGCTTGCCGGTGGGCATACTGGCCACGAAAGAGCGAGTGAACGCTTCGACCGCGCGTCGGGTGGCTTCGGGGTCGCCGAGGTTGTCGTGCAGGCGATCCACGTCGAGGGTGGCGTAGCGGTAGAGGGTGGAGGAGTTGAACTCCACGGTACCGATCATGCCCGCGCCGGCGTCCTCCTCGTCGTCTGCGTTCTTGTGATCGTCGACGGCGGTGAAGTAGTCGTACTCGTTGTCCACCGCGTGCACGCTCAGGGCGTGGGCGACCTGGCAGGCGGCGTCGACGTTGAGGTCGGTGGCATCGGCGACCATGCGCCCGAACAGGGCCACGTCCACCGAGTGTCGCTGGTCGGCGCGGGCGCGCGCCTCCTGCTTGTTGATCTCAACCTTGTCGCCGTCCGCAGCGCGCGCCGCGTCGACAGCCAACTCCGCGAGCCCGACGACCTGGTGGTGGCTGAGGAACAGCAGGTAGTTGGACTCGTTGAGCGCTTCCTTTTTGCGCGGTGCCGTGGTCTTGATCCCCGCGGCGGTGAGCACCGCTTCGGCCAGCACCGGTGCCCGGTCGGTCATCGACGGGTCCTGCCGGGTGATCTCCTCGGCGAGCAGTTCGACTACGCGCTTGGTGCGGACACCGAGTTCACTGGGGTCCAGCAGGTGCTCGAACGCGTCGCGGGTGGCGCGTTTCCACGCCTGGCTCGACACCCGCGCCCGTCGTCGGCCGCCGTAGACGGCGGTCTTGGGGCTGCCCGTGTCGTCACGGTTGATGTTGCTGGGCGGCACGGTCTGGATGACGTGGATGTCGACGATGGTGCGAGCCATGATTGGAGTCCTTCGACGCTGGTTCGGGGGAGGGGTCACTCAGGGTCGGTGGTGGGCGCGGTGGTGCGAGGTGTGCGATAGAAGTCGCGCCCCCACCGCAGCCGTACACGTGCAGCGCCGCCGGGGCGCTGCCACAGCACCAGTTCGTCGGCCAGGAGGCCGTAGTCCAACGGCACCGGGCGGGCTCGCAGAAGCTGCACCATGCCCCTCATGTGGTGGACGAGTTCGTCCAGCGTCTGCGACGTTCCAAGGGTCTGGAAGCGACGCAGGATGGGCGATGGCGGATTTCCCGGCTCACCGGGGTGCAATTGCCGCACCGCCCAACCAAGGCTGCGACCTCGCCTGTGCACGGGGCTGCGCTGGGACTGCTGGTGCAGAGCAAAGAGCGTCAGCGCGATGTGCGCGGCGCTCTCGGCCTCTGTTGGTTCGTCCTTGGCGTGAGGACCCGCGAAGACGTCCGACAGTGTGTGCTGGAGGATCTCGTTCACGCTGCCGGGCGGTTTGCCGACCCCGCGGCGCAGCCGTGCCAGTGCCGCGACCTCCGCTGACCGGTCGGCGAGCGCGCCCCTTTGGAGTTTCGATATCCGGTTGTGCACCTCGGTACCGACCACGGTGAGTTCGGCCCATTTCGCCTTGTCCGTGCTCCCGGTGTCCTGATCTGTCGTGGCGGTCATGATGCTGCCTCGTTCTCTTCGGCGAACGCCAAGGGCAGCGCCGCCCGCAGATCGGCGCTGAACCAGGCCTGGGCCACTGGAATGTTGACCATGCGTTTGTCCACCATGCGGCCGGTCCACGCGGTCATCGGCGCGGCGGCGACCATCTCACCGGCCAGCACCCGTACTGTCCGGTCGGCCGTTCGGTGCCACACTCTTTCGGCGGCGTACGGATCGGTGTCGCGTCTCAGGGAGGTGAGCCAAACTCGAAATCGCGTATCGAGTCCCGCGTAGGCGGACTCGGTGGCCCTCGCGCGCGGCCCCTCGCGTTCGTCCCTGCCGCACCCTGCGGCCGCGGCGAGGTTGCGGGCGAGCTTGCCCAATGCCTGAGCGGCGCGCTCAGCGGAGGCGACACACGCCACAGCGGTGTGCGCCAGCCGTTCGGCATCACGGCTCAGCAATACCGCGTGCAGGGACAAGGCGTCGTCGACGACCTCGGTCGTAGTGGCGCTCTGCCCACCATAGGCCATGCCGCTGGTGTGGAGGCGGACCGGGTAGTCCGCCCCAATCACATCCTCGATCTCGGCAAGCCACTCCAGCACCGCAGGTGTGATGAACGCGGCAGCGTCCTGGCTTTGCGGCTTCTCCGCACCAGGCAGCAGCGACTGCAACCCACGCCAGACAACCCGCTCCGGATCGTGCTCACGCGGCATGTACACCAGCGCACGCCGCAACTTCTTCTCCTGCGCCGTGCTCCGCCGCCAAGCCGTGTGCGGTTCGATCCGGAACTTGTCCTGTGGGGTCAGTGGCTCGCCGTTGCAGATCAACACTCCGGTCACCCGACCGGCCCTGGGGAACAGGCGCACGCGGCGGCTCTGCCACGTGTAGAGGTCCACGGGGCCGGTGGGTGCACGGCCTCCTGGCTCTTCCTCGTTAGGACCCACGGCATCGCGCTCCCAGGCCGGAAGGTCCCGCTCGTGGGTCCGCGCCATCGCGGTCGTGGAGCGGGGAGCTAGGTTGAGCAGCAGCGTGTCCCGCAGGGTGCGTCCCTCGGGCAGCACGCCACCGAGCAGACCAGACCAGGCCACGCCGATCGGATAGCCCTTCCCGTTCTTCGCCCTGGGGTCATCGACCGCGCCCGACTTGATCCCGGACGGGTCGAAAGCGTGGCAATGCACCAGCCATCGGGCCGCCTCGGCGAACGACAGCGACAGCGGTCCGCCCAGTCGCGTGGTGAAAAACGGCCGCCCGTTGGGCACGTCGGCGATCAGCTTGCTCAGGTCCGAAACCTCACCCTTTTCCGTGCGCAGGCCCGCGACCTGGAGGAACGGCTTGGCAGGGTCGAACAGGTCGAATCGAGCACGATGACCGCGAAGGTAACGCTCGACCTCTCCCGCCGGCAGTTCGGGCGTCTCCCACAGTTCTTCCCAGTGGTCGACGCTGCTCGGGCCGTCCACGGCGCGGTGAAGAATGGCGAGGAGCAGCCGCGTCGTCGCGAACACCTGCGTCGGTATGTCGCCCACCAGCGCGGACACCTCGTGAGCCCGGCGGAACACGTCAAGCAGCGACAAGTCCTCGACTGTGCCGCGCATGGTTCGGACCGGCAGCCACGGTTCGTCGATCAAGTTGTAGGACAGCGGTTCAGGCCCGCTCATGCACCAGCCCCCTGTGCGGGTCGTAGGTGATGGTGAACTTCGCTTGCCCGTGCTCGATGACGGCTCGGCGAGCCTGGTCGAGTACCAGCACGAGCTGGCCGCGCAGCAGCGGGGTGAGGTGGAAGCTGGTGAAGTGGTTGCGTTCCAACGCGGCGATCAAATCATCGACCACACCGGGATGTGTCATCGCCACTGGCAGTCGCAGGCCACACGCGGCGATCACCTTGGCCTGCCGCGTGTCCACCGGCATGTCCAGCGGGATCTGCCAGCCGCCACCCCGTTCGATCCACTCCGGTGTCAACAACCCGCCGCGCTCGTCACACTGGACCACGAGCACTTCCAACGACTCCGCGCCATCACGGACCTGCGCTGCCCCCTGATGCTCATCGTCAGTGTCCCCGACGCCGGCACGCACCCACCCGATCAACGAGTCCCGGCTGGATCCGACCCCGTCGAGCAGGAACGTCCGCGCCGCGTCCACCCGACGCGTGACCAACTCCCGAGCGTCTCTTTCGGCACCGCTCATGGCGGTCTGCCACGACTCCGGCCCTAGGGGCTCACCGCCGTAGGCACGCTGCACCAACGGAGCGATGTCGACAGGCAACACCAGCACATCACGCTCGGCCACCAACGCCGCCGACCGCAGCAAGAGATGCTCGCCGTAGACACGCCGTGACCCCGCGACAGCCCGCACCGGATCGGACGACCACGACTCGACACCGACCACCCCGCACCGCGCCGCGCTCACGCCGGCAGGCCGTTCGCGATCGTGCCGGTGCAGCCGACCGAGGCGTTGCAGGATCAAGTCGACCGGCGCGAGGTCGGTGACCATCAAGTCGAAGTCCACGTCCAGTGACTGCTCCACAACCTGCGACGCCACAACTATGTGGAGATCCGGGCGGCTGGCACCATCCTTGCCAAAACGGTGCAACAGCCCGCGGTCGATCCGGGCCCGGTCGCAAGCCAGGAAACGGGAGTGGTTCACCGTCACACGATCCGGACTGAACTCGCGTTCCAGCCGCTCCGCCGCCTCCTGCACCCGCGTCACCGTGTTGCGCACGACCGCGGCACATCCGCCATTGGCCAGGTGTCTACGCAGATACAAGACCAGCGTGTCGAGATCATCAGGCAGCCGATCCAGATGCACTGGCGTTGTGCGAGTCGGTGGTGGAACAGATGTTGGCGCCATCCCACCGGATGCGACGACCGCGGGATAACCCGGGTCGAGTCGCGCCGCGACGCCGGTACCTTCGTAAGCGGCGAGCAGGTCGGCCCGCCGATCCCAAGGCAATGTCGCTGACAGCAGCACCACCGGAACCCCATACGCGCCAAGCCACTCTAGAACCCGGTGCAGGTACTGCGACATGTAGACGTCGTAGGCGTGCACCTCGTCGATCACGACGACCTTGCCCGCCAACGCCAAATGCCGCAACATCAGGTGGCGACTCTTCAGACCGGCGAACAGGACCTGGTCGATCGTGCCGACCACGAACGAGGCCAGCGGCCCCTTCTTCCGACCGCTCAACCAGTGGTGCGCGATCGCCGCGGCCTCCTCGTCACCATCCCCGATCGAGGCGAACCAGCCACGCCGCACCAGACCGGCGAACTCCTCGTTCAACGACGCCTTACCGTGCGCCAACGTCACACTCACTGCGCCACCCCGCCCCGGCAGCGCCTCCACCCACTGCTGAACCCGGCCGAACATCGCATCGGTCGTCGCCTGCGTCGGCAACGCCACAAAACACCCGTCCGCGCCGGACCGCGACGCCAGCTCCTCGGACGCCAACAACGCGGCCTCGGTCTTGCCCACACCCATCGGTGCTTCAACGATGATCAGCCCCGGGATCGGCTGCTTCGCCGCGACTTCCACCGCCGCCACCTGCACCGGGCGTGCTTTCGGCCCGACCGCGAATCGCGACGCGAACGCACTGTCCACATCCGAAACGACCGACTCGGCCCGCCACCGCGACGGCAGTCCGAGTAGCCGCCAACCCGTGTCCACGCGCGACATCAAGTCGAACTCAACCGGGGTCTCGTGCGCCTCCAGCAACGGGAACAACTCGGCGTTGGACGCGATCCAGTCCGCGAGAATCACTATCCCCGTCAACAACACCTGACTCGGCTTGCTCAAGCGCACGTCGCGGTAGCGCCCGAGATCCAGTCCGGTGGAGGCGCGTTCCAGGAACCAGGACCTAGCCTGGTCCCACTCACCCTCACCGCGAAGGTCGTGCTCTGCCCGAACGAGTTTCAACTGCGTGTGTTCCGGCGGCACACCATGATGACTACCCACGACGCTGGCCCACTGCTCAGCCACGACCCGATCGAACTCATATTGCCGCACAAGGAACTCGCGCACCGCCAGGTGTCCCACCAGCGCGTGCGTCACCGCACTCCGCCGCGGATGCTTGTCCAACCCGGGCTTTACATGCAGCCCTACCTCGCGCATGGGGCCAATGAACTCCGGAGTCTGCACAGCGAACGCCGGAGACGCCTTCCCGGCGTCGTGCACAGCGGCCAACCAACACGCCAACCGTCGGACACCGTCTAGCCCGTCAGGAAGATCACGAGCGATCCGCGCCAGGACCTGCGGTGACACCCATTCATCCACCAACCTGCCCGCGACCGCAGCCGAGTCGTCCAAGTGCTGGTGCAACGGCAACCAATGCGTCAAGCACCCGTGCTGGTTCCGCACGGACTTCGCCCAGACCAGCCACCACGACACCACGACGGACCTGAACCCTTCCTGCAAACGGCCCTGCGACCTAGGCCACAGCGACGACATAAGCAGAACCGGGGCGGACGTTAGCGAGCCGCGGCGCAATTCCCTCGAACGGCGTACGAGTGCAGGGCCTGGATCCGCAGCAATGCGGGTCCAGGCAACCTCGGCAAGGGGCGGATCAGCCCACGACGCGGTGGAAAACACCCAGCGCCTTCAGCGTCGTCATCACCGACGCTCCGAGGCCGGACAAGCCCGAGGTAACCAAGCTCGCCACACCTGGGCCTGCCGCGGACGACACAGCAACCCAGGCGCAGAACGCAGCCGCGGCACCAACGACAAGCCCCAGTCCCAGCGCTACGGTCAAGATCACCAGCGCTCGGACCGTCAGTATCGGTTGATCACGGGCGTCGTCCGACTTCCTGCTTGATCCGCGTAACATGCGGCTGCTTCCTCTCTGTTCACAACGCGGCGGGTGAAGCAGAACGGCCTCCGGCTGACCCCCGGAGGTCGTTCGTCTTTGTGGAGACGAACGTGCCGTTCTGCTCCGTCGATCCTTTGGGTGGTGGACCACCCGGCCTAACACCCCGCCAAGGCAGGGAGGACGCAACCAGCAACGGTCGCAGAGGACCATCTCCGCAGCGGCGAAGAGTTCAGCAAGCGCCTCTTTCGATTCGAGATTGTGGGTTTACCAGGAACGGGCGCAGGTTGCGTTGGCACCGTACCGCGAGCGCGTGACGCTGTCATGGACCAACTAGCGATCGCCCGGCCGCGCCCCGCCGACCACTCTCTGCGTCTTCGCGGGAGGACAACCCCCGCTCGAGCGGGGAAGACACACCAGTCAGCGGAAGATCGATGATGGGCACGGACCATCCCGCTCGCGCGGGGAAGACCGCTACCGGCGCACCCGTGCCGTCCCGTCGGGCGGACCATCTCCGCTCGCGTGGGGAAGACTCCACCTGGACCGCGTATGCGTCGGAGAACTGAGGACCACCCCCTCGCGCGGGGAGGGAAGACCGGCCAAGCGCACCGAGGGCGGCGAAGCACGGGGAACCACCCCCCGCGGCGGGGACGACGCCAGCCCGCGGCCCGGAGTCTTGGGCAGCAGCGGATCACCCCGCTCGCGCGGGGAAGACACCTGGGCGGCGGCAGCGAGTTGGAGCGTGCCCGGATCACCCCCGCTCGCACGGGGAAGACCAGACCTCCTACAACAACGCGCTTCCGGTCGCGGGACCACCCCCGCTCGCGCGGGGAAGACTGGAAGCTCGGCGGGGTTGACGACGACAGGGTGGGACCACCCCCGCTCGCGCGGGGAAGACGACAGCAGCTTGCCTTCCCACGGCCGGCACAGCGGACCACCCCCGCTCGCGCGGGGAAGACGACACGACCTCCCCCCGGGCGCGCGCGCTCTCCGGACCACCCCCGCTCGCGCGGGGAAGACGTCTTCGACATCGTCTGGCCGCCCGGTCACGACGGACCACCCCCGCTCGCGCGGGAAGACTGCAGGCCGCCTTCAGCGCGACGCTGAAGATCGGGACCACCCCCGCTCGCGCGGGGAAGACGGAGGCGTGCGCGTTGACCAGCGTGTGGACCAGGGACCACCCCCGCTCGCGCGGGGAAGACACCCGCTGGATCGGGCCGTTCGAGTCCGGCCGGGGACCACCCCCGCTCGCGCGGGGAAGACACGGTGGAGACCCGACTCCACGCCGTGACCCTGGGACCACCCCCGCTCGCGCGGGGAAGACCGCAAGACCGTGACCCGTCGCAAGGGCTGGAACGGACCACCCCCGCTCGCGCGGGGAAGACGCGGTGCGGCCGATGTGGGTGGAGGTGCGGGAGGGACCACCCCCGCTCGCGCGGGGAAGACCTCATCGGCGGCTCGGCGGCCGGCCAGGCCCGAGGACCACCCCCGCTCGCGCGGGGAAGACGGCGCGGAAGGCGCACTGGGAGTTGCGCGACGGGGACCACCCCCGCTCGCGCGGGGAAGACGTTCGGGTGCCACAACCCGGCCAGCCGAGCCCCGGACCACCCCCGCTCGCGCGGGGAAGACGCCGCGGCCCGGATTTTGCGCTGCCGGACGGTGGGACCACCCCCGCTCGCGCGGGGAAGACGAGCATGGAGACGAACACCACGACCCACGCCTGGGACCACCCCCGCTCGCGCGGGGAAGACAAGGACGGGGAGTTCGACGAACCCTGGTGAGACGGACCACCCCCGCTCGCGCGGGGAAGACTCTGAGATCGCGTGCGCGGAGGCGTTGGGGTTGGGACCACCCCCGCTCGCGCGGGGAAGACGCGCTGCAGTCCCGGCACCACCCGTCCCACCGGGGACCACCCCCGCTCGCGCGGGGAAGACCACGGCCAGCGAGGGTCGATGATCGCTTGCGTGGGACCACCCCCGCTCGCGCGGGGAAGACTTGCCGCGCCGGCCGGTGACGGGTTTCCCGCACGGACCACCCCCGCTCGCGCGGGGAAGACCTTGACGTCCGCCACGGTTACCTCCTGCCGCCCGGACCACCCCCGCTCGCGCGGGGAAGACCTTTCCGGGGGTGTCGAGGTCGCACTCGACAAGGACCACCCCCGCTCGCGCGGGGAAGACACGCATGACACGTGTTGCTTGGAAGCGGGCCATGGACCACCCCCGCTCGCGCGGGGAAGACTCGGCCTCCACCCTGTTCAGTCCGTCCCAGAACGGACCACCCCCGCTCGCGCGGGGAAGACGGAGCGAGTGGTGGGCAGACCCCACGGTCAACGACGGACCACCCCCGCTCGCGCGGGGAAGACGCCGAGCCGCTGCGCCGCCCGGTCGCCCCCGACGGACCACCCCCGCTCGCGCGGGGAAGACATCGTCGCGGTCCGCACCGCCGGCACCCCGGTGGGACCACCCCCGCTCGCGCGGGGAAGACCGCGTCGTGTCGGACGACCCCATCACCGCCCTGGGACCACCCCCGCTCGCGCGGGGAAGACATCGTCGTCGCGCACGAGGACTGCTGGGTCGAGGGACCACCCCCGCTCGCGCGGGGAAGACACGGTGTGTCGAGTCACCTGTGGCCACCAGTGCGGACCACCCCCGCTCGCGCGGGGAAGACTTGCCGAGGTCGATTCGCTGAAGCTCCATCGCCGGACCACCCCCGCTCGCGCGGGGAAGACGACATCACTGCGTGCCAGGACTGCTCCGTCCTCGGACCACCCCCGCTCGCGCGGGGAAGACAAGCTTCTCGCAGCCCGCACGGCGGTGGAGTGCGGACCACCCCCGCTCGCGCGGGGAAGACGCCGTCGGTGACGCGTTCGGTAAGGCCGTCGACGGACCACCCCCGCTCGCGCGGGGAAGACGCCCAGGGGTAGGGCTCGGTGGCGTCGCGGCCGGGACCACCCCCGCTCGCGCGGGGAAGACACTTCTTGACCAGGGACTTTACCTGGGTAGCGGTCCGTTTTGCATCGGTTTGGATCGGTGCTGTCTCGGGGTGACGGCCCATCCCCAAGATCACAACAAGTCCGGTTGGGGTCGGCGAGGATCCAGGTCGGGTTGGACTCGGCGACCGTACTCGTGTGGTCATGGCCTGCATCGAGTCCGCTGCAGTGGGCAGCCGCCACCACTCGACTGCCGACTGGCGGGCGAGCGGGGTCGATGCCGGTTACGAATGGGCCAAGGTCGCATCCGTACTATCGGCGCTGCTGCCAAATGTGGCTCGCTCACCCGTTCGTTCGACTCGGACGTGCGCGAGTCGCGCTCTCCACCCACGGATCCAAGCGAGCAGAAGATGATGTCGAGTGGTCGTTGGAGCCCTTGGTTTCGTCGGACCGGCAACGAGGCGATCAGCTTGGACGGATTTGCGACTTCACACGCTTTTGAACCCGGGAGTGCGTCGAGTGCGCGCTACGATCACACAAGGACAGTGGTCGATCACTGATTGTGCGTTGGGCGAGCAAGTGGACCTCGAGCCGACGGAGTAGCCGTGAGCGAACACCACACGGAGGACGACGGCCCGGTGTCGGCCGCCGTGCGACTCCGTCGGGAGATCAAGGCTCGGCGTGACGCGGCAGGGCTCAGTCAGCCGCAGTTGGCCATACGCGTCGGATACACGCGTCAGTATATTTCCCAGGCTGAGCGCCCAGGCCATAACCTTCCGTCGTTCGAGTTGGTGACAGCGCTCGACGCGGCCTTGGGCGCCGACGGAGCGTTGATCGCACTGCGTCAGGCGGCCAAACGAGAGCAACAGGCGCTACGGCAGAACGCACGGGGAGCGGACCTTCCAGCGGACCCGTCGGTCGTCGTGCCCGCCCAAACCTCTCGTCGCGTGCCGAGCGCCCTGTCCGCCGGGCAGGTGCCGGAGGTGGTTGATCACCTCACCGAGCAGTGGCACCTGTTGGTCAAGACCGACAACATGCTCGGGCCGAGGTTCGCACTAGGTCCCGTACTTGCTCACCTGGAACTCCTCCGTGAGTTGATGCGAAGCACCTGGGGGCGACCGAGGACCGAATTGGCCCGGGTCGCGTCGCAGTACGCGGAGTCCGCGGCATGGCTCCACGAAGCCATCGGTGACGAACGGCTCGCCGAATACTGGACCGATCGCGCGATGGAGTGGGCGCATGAAGCCGACGACCGGCCGATGCTGGCGTGGACGCTGTTCCGTCGCAGCCAGCAAGCCGCGGCGGCGGGTGAGGCCGCTCGGACGGTCGGCTTGGCCGAGGCCGCGCAGCGCTATCAGGACGTCCTTCCGAACCCGATGAAGGCGGCGATTCTCCAGCAGGAGGCCCGCGGCCACGCCTTGGACGGCGACGTGTCTACGGCGGAACGCAAGATCGACCAGGCGCACAAGTGGGCGGGAACGGACACCGAGGGTGACGCCCGGAATGGCCATGGATCGTTCTGCACGCCCGACTACCTGGAACTCCAGCGTGCCGTGTGCTGGCTGGAGGTCGGGCAGGCCGGCCGTGCCGTCAAGCTCTTCGAAGTCATCGTCCCGAACATGCCGTCGGTCTACCGCCAGGACCGCGGCACGGCGTTGAGCCGTTTCGCGGTGGCGGCGGCCAGGATCGGCGAACCGGAGTACGCCGCGCATCTCGCCGATGAAGCGCTCGACATCGCGCGCAGTTCCGGCTCGGTGCGCACGGAAAACGAGCTGAGGACGCTGGGTGAGCTGCTCGGCCCGCTGGACCACGTGCCGTCGGTGGCTGCGTTCCGCAGCCGACTGGCGTTGAATGATCCCTCGTGACCGTGTCGGAGATCGAGGTCAGCGCCATGCGCCGAGCGATTGCCCTGTCGGCACACGGCCTCGGCCGGACCAGCCCGAACCCGCCGGTGGGGTGCGTGATCCTCGATAGCTCGGGCAACGTGGTCGGGGAGGGGTACCACGAGCGCAAGGGTGAGCCGCACGCCGAAGTCCACGCGTTGGCCGCGGCGGGTGAACTCGCGCGAGGCGGCACCGCGGTGGTCACGCTGGAACCGTGCAACCACTACGGCCGCACCCCGCCTTGTCGCGAAGCCCTGATCGAGGCTGGGGTCGCGCGTGTGGTGATTGCCGTGATGGATCCGACCTCCCGAGAAGAAGGTGGGGCAGCCCGTCTTCGTGCGGCTGGAGTCGCGGTCGAGGTCGGCGTCCTCGCCGACGAAGCCCGCCTTGTGCTGGGCACGTGGCTCGACGCCCAGGAGCGCAAACGTCCAGTCGTGACTTGGGCTTACCTCTACACGGACGGCCAGGTCGAACCGCTGCCTGCCGAACTCGCAGACTTTCAGTCGTGCAGCGTGGACGTTGTCGTCGATGCGAACGGGTACGTCAGGGAGGCGCTGCCCGGCAGCCACGGACCCGACGCATTCACCGTGCCTAACGGTGTCCTAGGCGAAGAACCCATGGAGTTCCTCCAGGACCTCTACAACGGTGGTGCTCGAACGGTCCTTGTGACAGCAGGAACCGACTTTGCCATGCCCTTCATCGACGCTGGCCTGATCGACAATGTGGTCATCTACTCTGCATCAGGCGGCCCCTCACAGCATCGACATCCAACTCGGCAGTCACCAATGCTGCCCACGGGTTTTGCCATCACCGACGTCGTCAACCATGCCGGACACGTCCGCATCGAAGCACGGTCGGCTGTGAGACTCGCGAAGCGGCAACTGAACGCACAACCAGACCTGTAGGCCGCTGCGGTCGACACCACGTATTAGGAGGCACGTGGCGTCCACGGTGGCGCAGTGGGTCAGCGAACCAGCTTGCGCGCCCGGCCCACCTCGGCCACGACTGCCTTGTCCGGCGGACCACACGCCCGCCCGGTGGGGACGACGTACGGATCGAGAACCCGGATCTCGACCTGGACGGACTACCCCCGCTGCCGCGGGGAAGACCGAATGACCGGCGGGAAGAGCGACCGGATCACCCCGCTCGCCTGGGCAGACGAGTTGGAGGACTTGGAGCTCTCCCCGGTCGAGTGATCCCCGGCCTGCGCGTGAAAGCCCCCCGGCGATCCCCAGCAGCTTGCGCAGCCGCTCCGGACTATTTTCGCTCGCGCGGGGAAGACGCTGCCGGGTGCAGCAAGGCGCACCGGCACGAGCGGACAATCCTCTCCTTCGGGGAGGATGCCGCGAACTCGATCACCCCCGCAGCGCGAACGGGATCACCCCCGCTCGCGCGTGGAAGACCCCTCGCGCTACTACGGCAAGGCGATCGCGGAGACCGGACCACTCCCGCTCGCGCGGGGAAGACGGCCGGACCGGCCACAGCTCCGGCGGCAAGTGCGGACCACTCCCGCTCGCGCGGGGAAGACTTCGAGCGAGAAGGCCTCCGCCTCATCGGAGTTGGACCACCCCCGCTCGCGCGGGGAAGACACGTCGGTGCGCAGCCGGTGCGAGGCGGTGGCGGGACCACCCCCGCTCGCGCGGGGAAGACCGCGAGCACGGCGAGGGCCTGTCCGCGAGCCTGGGACCACCCCCGCTCGCGCGGGGAAGACGCCAAGCTGCCCGTCGAGCCGGACTCGGAGGAGGGACCACCCCCGCTCGCGCGGGGAAGACTAGAGCAGCCGCGCCCAGGGGCTCATGCCTTCGGGACCACCCCCGCTCGCGCGGGAAGACCACCGAGCACGGCTGGCCGGGTGCGGTCACGACGGACCACCCCCGCTCGCGCGGGGAAGACGGCGGTCTCGACTTCGCGAGCGGTGGCCTGGACGGACCCCCCGCTCGCGCGGGGAAGACCACGCTACCTGCATGGAGGTTCCTGGGCGGGCGTTACGATGACAGGCGGAACTGCATCCGCTACTGCGCGTGGTCGGCCCTGGTACCTCAGCGCGCTACTGGACGGGGGCCGTCATGACCCGGGAGCACCGGCCCGTCGGTGAGACGGTCTCGGCTGCGGCGCGGCTGCGTCGGGAGATCAAGTCCCTGCGCGGTGAGGTCAGTCAGGCGAAGTTGGCGGCTCGGATCGGCTACACGCGCCAGTACGTGTCGATGGCGGAGCGGGAGGGTCACAATCTGCCTTCGCGGGAGTTGGTGGGCGCGATCGACGGTGCCTGTGGCGGGGGTGGCAGGTTGCTGGTGTTGTACGAGGAGGCGCGGCGGGAGCAGCGGCGGCTTCGTCGTCGGGGTCGTGTGGCCGGGCCGTCGGGGGATGTGGGTGCTGGTTCGGTTGCCCGTCCCGGGGTCGTGCGGTTCGTGGCGGCGGCGTTGGAGGCCCTGCATCGGGACTACCAGGCGGCGCGGTACCACACGGTGGAAGTCCGTCTGCCGGATGTGATCGGCGCGGTGGCCGCGTTGTGCCATGCCGGCGGGGTGAGCGTCGTGTCCGGGCGTTGAGGCTGCACAGTGGTGTCATGGCGCTGAAGGCGAAGTTGGCGACCAAGCTGGATGACGGTGTGACCGCGTGCGCCGCGGCGGGCAGGGCTCTGGACTCGGCTGACGAAGCCGAGGACTTGATCGGCCGGGCCGTCGCGTCCTACCAGTTGTCCTGTGCGCTGTTGAAGCTCGACGGGGTCGAGGATGCCGAACGCAACGCGGTCGAGTCCGTGGACCTGGTGCGTGGTGAGGGCCCGGCGGAGTTGACCTGGCGTGGATCGCTGTCGTTGATCGCGGCGATCATCGCCGCCCGGCGGGCCGATGCCGCGGAGGCGAGGGCACGTCTGGAGCACGCGGAGTCGTTGGCGTGGCAGTTGGGTCGTGACGGCAACATCGGGTTCAGCGCGTTCGGGCCGACCAATGTGACGATCCACCGCATGTCGGCGGCGGTCGCGCTGGACGACCCCGATACCGTGCTGGACTTGGGGGAGCGGCTCGACGTCACGGCGATGCCCGAAGGGCTGCACGGGCGGCAGGGCCAGAACCACCTGGACAGCGCCTGGGCGCACGGTAAACGGAAGCGGGACGCCGAGGCGGTCATCCACCTGCTCGAAGCCGAACGGATCGCACCCGAGTTGCTGAGCACCAGCCGCACCGCTCGCCAGGTGGTGGAGGACCTGATGGGCCGTGAGCGCCGCCATGCCGTTCCGGGGCTGCGAGGGCTGGCGGGCCGGGTCGGTGTCCTCACGTGACCGCCGGGCGGTGGTTGTACCTGGTCGCGTCGGCCGCGCCGCCCGTACTGCGCATCGAGAGCGTGGTCGAACTGTTGACCGGGGCGGGCTGGAACGTGGGCCTGATCGCGACACCGACTGCCGCGTCCTGGATCGACGTGGACGCGATCGGCACCCGAACGGGGTGCCTGGTCCGGGTGGACGCACGGCCTCCCGGTCAGGACAAGTCGTTGCCGCGCGCGGACGCGGTGCTCGCCGCGCCCTTGACGTTCAACACGATCAACAAGTGGGCGGCGGGGTTCAGCGATTCCGTGGCGCTGGGTGTGCTCAACGAGCTGTTGTCCGCGGACTTGCCGATCCTCGCCGCTCCCTGCGTCAAGGCGCTGCTGCGTGCGCATCCGGCCTACGGCGAGAGCATCGCCAGGTTGTCCGCCGCCGGGGTGAGGGTGCTCGACCCCGACAGCATCACCAGCCGCGGGCCCGACGGGCTGGCCGCCTTCGACTGGCCTGCGATCGCCGGCGAGCTGGAACGGCTCACCGGATAGCCGTCACACCGGGTCGCCGTCGTCGGTTCGTCGGCTTTCCTGCAGTCGACGTTGCACCTCGGCGACCAGTGCCTTGGCGCTGTAGTCGGCGAGTCGGCGAGGGGCACCCTCCATCACTGCTTCGTCGGGGGTGATGACGCCGCCGATGACGAGGAGTTCGAGGAGGGGTTTGTCGAAGAACTTGGCCATGGCGCGGGCGGTGTCGATCGTCATCGACTTGCCGCGCCTGTAGTCGGTGAGCCGACTGCGGTGGATGCCGAGCGCACGGAGCAGGTCTCTGGTGTCCAGGTCGCGATCGGCCAAATTTTCCTCGATGTACGCCCAGAGCGGCGACGACGGGGTGGTGTTGGGCTTGGTGTTCACGGGTCTTCCACCTGGTTCAGGGTCGGTCGCGGTCCTGCCGGTCGGCGTCGTGTGGGCGGTGGGCCGCCCACACGAGGTGGAGCTGTGCTTCGGTGTCCTGGAAGTGGCGCAGGGCGCGGTTGGGGGAGGTCGTGTGCACGTGGTGGCAGCCGTCGACGGAGACGACGTCGGTGTGCTCGGGAAAAGCCAGGCCCCACACGAGGATTGCGCAGTCCTCGCCGTCGTACTGCGCCCCGACCGCGAACAGCCCCGGCGTGTGCGCGGCGACAAGGCGGTGAAGGGTCGCCGACGGCGGATACGGGTCCTCGGAAGCGTGCCGCGCTGTCGCGCTGGTGTGTCTGTGTTGCTTTCCGGTCACCTGGTCACCCTCCCTCGGGCAAGCTCGGACGGCTGGTCGATGACGATGCCGGGGCGCGCGGCGGGCAGCGTTCGTTCGGCAGGGCCGCGAATCTGGCGTGGTAGTGCGTAGCGCCGGGCCGCGACGGCGTGTGCGGCCTCGGCGAGGTCCGCCGCGAGTTGGTTCTCGATCTCGACCAGCTGGGTGGTGTATTCGGTGGTGCACAAGGGGTTTGCCTCGTCCACCAGCCGCACGACGTAACGGCCGAGGTCCTGGTTGACCCGGCTCACCCACGCGACGAACGCCAGTTCCTCCTCCGTCACGAGCAACCTCCTCCACCCGCGGCCTCTCCCGGCACAGCGCCCACACTCCAGGGCCCGCACGGCCCGGACGTGGCCACCATGGCGGCGGCTACGGGGCGTGCGTAAGGGGGCAACAATGTTGCGGGCGCATTTGCCCCTTACTCCACGGCACCCGGGCGTGCCGAAGGTAGAAGCACGCACCACGACGGACATGACCCCCGGCACCTCCGCGGAAGCAGGGAATCGTCTCGGCCTGTTGATCGCCGGGTCGGTCGAGGAGGTCGTGATCGGCCGATCGTGTCGGGCAGGCCGGGCGCGGCACGTGACCTCCTTCGGAGACGCGGTCGGCACCTCGGCAGCGCGGTCGGTCGTCCAAGTGCACCACGGGTTAACGCGCCACCGGCCGATCGACGATGCCGCCGGCGGCCGCCGGAAGAACGGAAGCTGACTGTCGATGCCGATCACCGGCCGGATAATGCTGATCGACCTGGATAACGTGGTCGGCACCAACCGCAAGCCCGCCGCGCTGCGGTCCTTGGTGGCCGCGTTGTTGGATGCCGCAGGGCCGCATCACCACATCGTGGCGGCCTACGCCGCACACGCTCCCGACAGCAAATCCGTCGCCTCGATCCTCACCGCGCTCGGCGTGGCGCCGTTGCCGGTCGAACCTGGTCCCGATGCCGCGGAGAACGCCTTGATCGCACACGCCGTCCGGATGCACCGCCAAGGCTGCAGCCGGTTCACCGTCGCCTCCGGCGACGGCGCGTTCACGAGACTGGCCGACGCCACGAACGCCCGCCTCGACATTCTGGTCTGGAAGGGACAACCGATCGCCACCCGACTGTCCAAGATCGCCGGCACTGTCCAACGTATCCCCTCCCGGCCAAAGGTGTGAAGGCAGGTTCCGCTCCATCGGGCCAGGCTGTAGCCCGCAAAGGCTCCGACTACACGCCGACCCTTGTTTCGAGTGACCCGGCGGCCCGCTTGTCGTTGTTTGTGTCGGCAGTGTTGGTCGGCATCGGTGTGGCGTTGGGGCAACGGCTTGTCGACGTGGCGTTTCGCCGACGGTAACCTGCCGTGCATCGGTGCGATCTCAACCGGCGGCTTGCCTGGAAGGTTCACCGCGACGCCGCGCAGTTCCCTGTGCAGCTCCAGGTCGCGGCTTGCATGCGCGGTGACCTTTGGTCCGGCGAGCCGATCACTCGGTGTGGGCGTCTGGATCTCGATGCGGTCCGGTCGGTGTGGTACCCGCTCGCCCGAGGCCTACCGGATGCCTCCGGAGATGAGCCCGAGCGCAGCCCAACGCGCGGGTCGAGGCCAAGTACGGACTTGGCGGTGTACTGGCCTCGTGCCCGCGTTGTGGTGCAACCACCTGTCGATGTACGCCCTGGCGTGCGCAGGTAAGTACGGGAAGACGTGCATAGCGGCGGCTGGGTGCAGGTGCTGACCAGGGTTGACCCATTTGACGATCAGTCGGCTTATCGGGGACAAGCTGTTCAACGAAGGTTGGGGATGCGATGGCCGGCTGTTGCGGGGTTCCGCGTTGGCGATGAGGCCGGCCACGCGATGTCGTCGATGGCGAGCCACGGCGCGACGGCTACTGCCGAGGGTGTGAGCCCGGTGAACGCCTTGACCTCGCGGTGGAGGTGGGACTGGTCGACGTATCCGCTCTCGGCGGCGACGCCGGCGGCGGCGTGACCCGCCGCGAGGAGGTGGGCCGCGTGGTCGAACCGCACCAGTCGGGCGACGCGTTTGGGGCTGGTTCCGAGCTGGGACCCGAAGCGGGACCACAGGCGCTTGCGGCTCCAGCCGACCTCGCCTGCCAAGCTGTCCACCCGTACCAGTCCTCGGCTGGTGAGCGTCCGCCGCCATGCGTGGGCGACCTCCGGATCGACCGGCGAGCGAGCGTCCAGCCGTCGGCCGAGGACGTCGACTGCGATCGTGAACCGTTCGTCCCACGACACGGCGGCGCGCAACCTGTCCTCGACCCGCCTCGCGTCGCGACCCCAGACGTCTGCGAAGGGAGCCATCGTCCCGCTGAGCTCGGGTGATGCGCCGAGCGCCGCGGCCGCCACGTCCGGCTCCAGCCGGATCTGGAGACACTCGCCCACGCAGCCACCTGCCCGCAGTTCGCCGGGCATCAGCCCGATGACGACGCTGCCGCGCTCGTGCCGGCTGCGGGTGTCGCAGACGATGCCGTCTCCCTCGCCCAGGTCGATGAGCAGGGTGACGGCCGGGTGCGCGACCATGGTGATGTCCACGGGAGCGGGGACACGCGGGCGGAACCCGGCCATGCTGATCCCCGGCAGCCGATCCGGCCGGCGCGGGACTGCGATGTCCACCGTTGTCCAGTCCAGTGGTGCGCCGGTCAACGTCACGTGACCAGTCTAGGCATCGGGGGCCACGGGCGGGGTGCCGACGACCCGGTGCCGCGAAGTCCAGCCCAGCAGCAGTTCGCTGGTCGTCTCGGGTGCTTCGAGCATGGGGAGGTGCCCGATCCCGGGCAGCAACTCGATCCGGGCGTTCGGCACCACCTCGTACTGGTGGGCCGACGACGGGTCCCAGCGAGGGTCTGCGGCACCGAAGATCACCAGCACCGGGACGGCGAGGGCGGCGAGACGATCGGGCACGCTGCGCTCCGCGATGTACGTGGTGTTGCGGCGCAACGACATCCTGAAGGCCCGGTAGGAGGTCCGCTTGAGATCGGCGACCGCCTCGTCGGTGATGTCCACCGGGCGAGCGGTCGTTGCTCCGATTCCCGTGCGGATCATCGCATCCGAACGCCTCGACCAGATCAGTGGGCCGAAAGGCGGCCCCATCAGGACCCGAAAGATCAACGGCTGGGGAAGCAGCGCGTCCGGACGCGGGCCGCTGCTGATCAGCGCGACCGACCGCACCAGGTCGGGGCGCTGTTCGGCGAGCGCGGTGGCGGCGTAGCCGCCGCTGGAATGCCCGACGACGGCGACGTGACGCAGGCCGAGGTCGTCGAGCACCGCCGCCACCGAGCTTGCTTGCACGGGCACGTCATAGGACGACGGGGGCGGGGACTGGCCGCAGCCCGGGAGGTCGACCCGGACGACGTGGTGGTGGTCGGCAAGCGCCGGGACCACCGGGCTCCAAGAGACACCCGAGGCCCCCGATCCGTGGATGAGCAACAGCGGCGGCGCCTGCCGCGGACCATCGTGCACCACGTGCATCCCGTGCGAATGCTCAACACCGTTCTCGCCCATGCGAGAGATGCTGCGCGGGCCGCCGACTTCCGGTCTTGGACAAATGTCCACGCGGGAACGATCACCGGCTACCACCGCGTCAGTGGTGCGCGCCGAGCTTGACCGGTAGCGGCCCCGACCCCTGCGGGCCAGTGATGGCTTGGTCGACCCCGCGACGTTGCACTGAGACGTGTGCGGACACGCCGGAGGACGCCCGCTCTTCATTCGGAAGAGAACGTTCGTGATGGTTCGGTGACGGCAATGCCACTCGGTTGAACATCAGGGCAGGTGCTTGACGTGCCCGAGCGGTGGGGCGGACTCACCCGTGTTCGGAGTGGGATCACCTGGTGCCCCGTGTGTACGTTCATCCGTACCGGACTGCGCACGTCGACCTGTACGCCGGCACCACCCCAGCCGGGTCGCCGACGCCGCCTAGAAACCCGCCAACTCGCCTTCGCGCACCGCTGCGGCCTGCGCGTGCCGGCCACACTGATCACCAACGACCCGACCGTGGTGGCGGAGTTCGCCGCGGCCGGGCCGACGGTGACCAAGCCGGTCGGCGGCATGGCCCTGGACGAGGACGGCGTCCCACAAGAACGTCTACACCCTGCTGCTCACCGAGGACGACCTGGCCGACCTGCGCGGTGTGGAACACACCACGCACCTGTTCCAACGCTGGGTCGACAAGGACCGCGAAGCACGGGTCATCGTCATCGGCGAGCACCTCACCGCCGCCGCGATCACCGCCCACACCCCGGCCGCGCACGTCGACTACCGCACCGACTACCGCGCCCTGTCCTACGACCTCGTCGAACCCCCGCCCGACGTCCGGACGGGCATCCGCGCGTTGATGAAGGAGTTCGGGCTGGTCTACGGGGCGCTGGACTTCGTCATCACCCCATCCGGTGACTGGGTCCTGTTGGAGATCAACCCCACGGGCCAGTATGGGTTCATCGAGGGCGCCACCCGGGCCCCGCTGACCACACAGCTGGCCGACCTGCTCACCGGAGCCGCCCCATGACCACCACCCAGGCAGACTGGACCGACCTGGCCGACCACCTCACCACCACCACCGGTACCGCCGAGTACTCCTGGGGAGCCTCGACGGGGCGGACGCGGCCACGCGGTCGAAGACCATCGGGGCGTTGGTGGGCGGTTTCAACGACGGGACACGCGATCGCGTGCTGGACGGCCAGCAGCTGATGACCCAAGCGCTGCTGCGGGTGGCGACCCGCCAGGCTTGACGAGGTCAACTGCTTAGCCGTGTGACGAGGATCCAGGTGTCCATAGTGTCGGCGGTGAACTCGAGGAACTGCCCCCGAGTCCCCGATGACGTCCTGCGTGGACAGCAGCAGACACGCCTCGTGAAGTTGTAGCGGGGCGCGGTGGCGCGACAGGTTGTCCAGGTCGATCGTGCCGCCGTGACCGACCTCGGACTGGTCTTCGAGCCTACCTCCGCCACATCCGGCGGCGTGCACGGCCTGCTGCGCGACGGACGAGCGCAGCTGGCCACCGCGGCGGCGGACGTCGAACTGGACGCGCCGCCCGGCGAGGCGGGGCAGCGGTGACCGGGTCGCCGCTGGTCGAAGCGGCCCTGGCGGCGGCCCGTCGAGGGTGGCCGGTGTTCCCGGTCCATCCCGGGGCCAAGCGGCCCGCCGTGCCGGACTGGGAGCACTGGGCCTGCATCGACCCCGACCGGATCACCGCGTGGTGGGCCGGGTGCCCCGAGGCCAACCCCGCCGTGGCGACCGGCCCGGCCGGCCTCGTCGTGCTGGACCTGGACGACGGTGCCGGCCACGGCCACCCGGCCGCCGGACACGGCAAACACACCCTGGAACTGGCCGCCGAGGCGGTGGGGGAGCGGGTGCCGTGGGAGACGTTCACGGTCCGCACCCCGAACAACGGCCTGCACCTGTACTTCGCCGAGCCCGCCGAGGTGCTGCTGCACAACAGCCACGCCCGGGTGGGCCCGTTGGTCGACAGCCGCGCCCGAGGCGGCTACGTCCTCGCCGCCGGCGCGCGCGTCGACTCCGGCCGCTACGAGGTGGTGGCCGACGCCCCCGTCGCGAGGCTGCCGCACTGGCTGGCCGACGCCTTGACACCACCGGCGGTCGTCGACACGCCGACAACGGTCGACGAGGCCGACCTCAAACCCTACGCGCGGGCGGCGTTGGCCAGCGAAGCCCAACGGGTACGGGACGCGGAACCGGGGACGCGCCGGTCAGCGCTGCTCCGGGCCGCCGCCCGCATGGGACGACTCCCCGAACTGGACGACGCGCTCATCACCGAGGTGCTGCGCGCCGCGTCCGACCGGCACGTGGCCGACAACGCCTACACCGAGCGCGAACGCCACCGGGCGATCAGCGACGGCATCACGTGGGGCCGCCGACACCCGCGTCGGATCACCCCATCCGCCGGTTCCGCACGGCGTTGAACGGTGTCCTGCCCGCCGCCTCGCCCGGGATGTAACAGCGCGGCCGGGCGGGCGCCAACACACCCCGTTGGCCCCCGCCCACCCGCGCTGTTGACCAACCCCGGGCGGCGGGCAGGACACCAGCCCACGCCATCACCGGCCACCACCCGTCCACACAGGACAGGCGCGGCCACCTGACACCTCGAAAGGGTGATCTGCAATGACCGATGACAGCGGAAGTCACCCCGGCGACCGGCCGACCCCTCTCGACAAAATGGTGTGGCTGACCGATCCAGGGCAGTTGATCGTCGCGACACCGTACCTGTTGGGGTTCCACCCAGCCGACTCGATCGTGGTGTGCGCGGTCAAGGACGGCGGCCTGGAGTACACGCTGCGAACCGACTGCCCCACCGACCCCGCCCTCTACCCAAGTATCGCCCGCACCCTCGTCGGCGAGATCCACCAACCGGACGGGATCAGCGTCGCCGTGGTCATCGTCGGCACACCGGCCGAGGACCACATCCTGGCTCGTCACCTGCGCAAGAAGTTCACCAAGGCCAGTATCCCCATCAACGTCTTCGGCGTCCCTTCGATCGTCCACGGCGCCCGCTGGATCGACTACGACGACGCCGAGCACAACGGCCACCTGCCCGACCCGACCACGTCCATCGTCGCGGCCAACGCCGTCGCGAGAGGCCTGGTCACCCTACCCAGCCGTGAAGCCCTGGTAGCCCAACTCGCACCCGCTCCCGATGACGTTTTGACCCGGCGCGCGGCCCTGCTGCAAGCCCTCCGACGACGAGCCCCAGGGGACCGGATTGACGACCGACGACCGGGTCGAGTGGCTTCGCCGCCACTACGTCGACCGGGTCGCCGGCGGCGACGAGGAGTT
Source organism: Actinosynnema sp. CA-248983 (assembly GCA_050954585.1). Taxonomy (GTDB): domain Bacteria; phylum Actinomycetota; class Actinomycetes; order Mycobacteriales; family Pseudonocardiaceae; genus Actinosynnema. Next base: position 3,139,917 of record CP191863.1, read on the forward strand.
CTCCGACAACGACATCGTCCTGGCCTGTCGAATGCTCACCGAACGCGCCGTGCGGGACCGGTGCCTGTCCCTGCTCTCCGGGCCCCATGCCGTATCGGCCGAAAGGCTGTGGACGATCCTGACCCGGCAGTGCCCGCCGCCGGCCTGTGCGGAGCCCGCAGTCCTGCTGGCGATGAGTGCCTACAACCGCGGCGACGGCGCACTGGCGGCCATCGCCATCGACCGCGCACTGACCGCCCACCCGAAACACCTCCTCGCCCACCTGCTGAACCGAGCCCTGAATTCGGGCATCCACCCCCGGCAGATCCGCAAGCTGATCACGTCCTTCACCGACCAGATCAACTGACGCCACAAGCACAAAACCCCGCCGTAACCCGAGGAACGCATGCGACCCGTCGCGGTCGCCCCGCCGCCCTTCCGGGGGACCTACAGGATGTGGTGGTGGGCCGCAAACACACTACGTTTGCCCCCCACCACCACATCCTGTTCGGACACCCCGGGCGGCGGGGCCACCACACCGGTCCCGCATCCAAACGCCTTCAACGGCACCAGGTGCATTCCATCCCACGTCCATTCCGGACAGTTGGCTTCGCTGCACCCCGCCATGACAAAGGGGTATCGACATGACCACCGACGACAACACCGGCACCGCACGTGTCAACGCAATGCGCCACGCGCCCGCGGAACTCTCCGATCCCGGCCGGCTGATCGCAGCCATCCCGCACCTGATCGGATTCCGGCCCACCTGCGCGCTGATCCTCATCGCCCTCTACCGCGGCAACATCGTGCTGACCACCTGGTACGACCTCAGCACGGCACCGACCAGCGAACGAGGACTGGCCACCGCGATCAGTGCCACCGCCCGCCATCTCGGCGGCGCCGCCTTCTTCGCGTGCATCGTCGACGACCCCGACCGGGCGAACACCCGCGGTCGGCGCCTGCTGCACAGGCAACTCATCATCACGTTCGCCACGCAGAACCAGGACATCGACCTGTTCGGCGTCAGCGACCTCACCGCCGGAGCCCGTTGGTTCGAATACTCCCTGCCCGACTACCACAACGGAACCCTGCCCGACCCCGACGCATCCCCGGTGGCCCTGGCAGCCGCGCGCGGACATGTCGTCTACCCCTCCTACGAGGCGCTCGCGGCGACCCTCGAACCCGACGACGTCGACGACCTCACCCGACGCGCGAACCTGATCGACGGCATTCTCAACGACGCCACCGCCCAGTGGCCCGGCGACAAAGGCGAGACCAGGCGCATGCTCGCCGTCGTGCGCCGACACGTCGACCAAGCCGCCGACCGGGTCGACCCGCTGACCGACGGGGAAATCGCCGAACTCGCCATCGCTCTGTCCGACCTGGAAGTCCGGGACACCGCACTGACCTTCGTTCTCGGCGAGCACGCAGCCGACGCGGAACGACTGTGGACCGAACTCACCAGGAAGGCACCGGCACCCGAACGCGCCGAACCGGCCGCACTCCTGGCCATCTCCGCCTACATCCGCGGCAACGCCACCCTCGCGAAGCTCGCCCTCCGCCAAGCCGAAACCGCTCAACCCGGCCACCGGCTGACCAACATCATTCGCACGATGATCACTGCGGGCATGCCGCCACAGAAGGTGCGACAAGGGGTCGAAAAGGCCGCAGTCCCCGCAGCCGTCCAGTCTCAGGGCTGACAACAGGCCCATCCCGTACCGCACACCATCCATTGAGAACAGGAGCACCGACATGGCCGGCGAAACCACCCTCACCGTCATCGGCAACCTCACCACCGCACCCGAGCTGCGGTTCACCCAAGCCGGGAACCCGGTCGCGAACTTCAGCATCGCGTCCACCCAACGCACGTTCGACCGCCAGTCCGGAGAATGGCGGGACGGGGAAACCCTGTTCCTGCGCTGCACCCTCTGGAACCACCTGGCCCGACACGCCGCCGATTCCCTGACCAAGGGCAATCGCGTGATCGCCCACGGCCGCCTGCGGCAACGGTCCTACGAGAAGGACGGCCAGCGGCACACCGTCATCGAATTGGAGGTCGACGAGATCGGGCCGTCCCTGCGCTACGTCACCGCCACCATCACCCCGGCCGACCGCGACGGCACCACCGCGGCATCCGAACACCACGGCGAGCCCGTCACGGTCGGTGGCGGCGAACCCAACTTCTGAACCCGTGAACCAACGGCCGGCGTGAACGAGCACACCCCCTCCGCCCGTTCACGCCGCCCACCCAGACCGCCTTTCACTCACGACCAGGTGACACCGTCCTTCATGCCGCCAACCGGAGACCGTGTACCGGTAACGTGGATCGGCGGTACCGGGGCTTTCTGCGGGCACGAGCGGCCTACGTCGACCCCGGAGCCGGTGCCGGCGCGGTCTTGGCGGAACGCCCACCTCAGGTGTGCGGGAGCCTTTCGAGGGCTTCCGCGCCGGCACACCCCTGGGCTGGCCACCTCACCTCCGGGAATCGCCGAAGGGGCGGCGCAGTGTACGGGCCGGCGTGGTCGAGTCAAATCGCCGGCCGGAACAATTTCAACCCGCACAAAATCCGCGGGGCCCCGCACCCCACGGATTTTGCTGAAATTGCCCCGACCGAAGCGCGCGATTTGACACGCCCCCGCCGACCCTCGGACAGGCAAGAGCGGGCAGGCCAGAGGCCTGCCCTCGATGACGCGCCGCCCCTCCGTCAATTCCCTCCCAATCGGTCACCGAAAAGAACCCGGAGCCCACGGCAAATCACTCCAAAGGGGACGGGCGACTCATTGTCAACAATGGTCGGAATTGCTACGCTCGAATAGCACGAAACGCCGGAAATGCCAAGTCCGGCGCGACAAACGCTCAAGAAAAGGCCATCGCCATGACTGAGAACGCCAGCTTTTCCCAGTGCCTGACCGACATCGCCGCCGCCATCCAGTCGGGCAACGTCGGCCGCGCCAAGCGCTACACCGCGCAGCTGCTCGACGTGCTCGACCCGCACACACGCCACGTCGTCGCCGGGTGCGTGGAGACCATCGAGCGCTACCCCGAACGCGCCGACGTCCATCTCCGCGCCCGGTGGAAGGCAGCCACCACCGACACCGACCGCACCGTCATCGCCACGTTCGGAACCGCGTTCATGCACCGCGACCCCCGACCAGTGCCCGCACCGACCCACCACGCCCGCACGTGGCGGACCGCGCCCCGCGACCTGCACATCGAGACCAGGCCCGAGGCCCGCCGCACCCTCACCGAGCAGGACCGCGCAGGCCTCCGCGCCCGGGACCGTGTCGAGGCCCAGGCCGTCGCCTACGCCGACCGCGCCGGCGTGGACGACGAACCCCAGCCCGCCGCCGTCTACGCCAGCGGGTTGGACTACGACCGTGCCGCCGTGTCCGCGCTGCGCGGCACTCCGTGTGTCCGGTGTTGGCTCGAACGCACCCCCGCCGACTACCGCGCCGACAGCGACGACGGGCTGTGCGGCGAGTGCCGCGACAAGGGCCGACCGGGTATCCCCGAGCTGCCTGCCGGGCACACCCGAGCCGACGCCGTCCACGCGCGGTGCGCGTTCCTGGTCGCCACCTACGGCAACAGCCGCGCGTTGCTGGCGCAGTGGTGGAAGACCTACGCCACCCCCGCCGACCGGCACGCCATCAGCGAGTGGGTCGACCGCCACCCCTTCGCCGACACACCGCCCACCACCGGCATCCCCGCGCCGCGCACCGAGACCGACACCGACGCGGGGGAGCGGTGCACCCGGTGCGGCTACCCGCGCGCCGACGACGCGCCCGACACCCTGTGCGACCAGTGCCGCGAGGTCGACCAGATGATCACCTGTGCCTGACCCCTGCTTCGCCCCGGTGGCCCGCGACAGTGGACCGCCGGGGTTGGCGCGCGCGGAGCCGGGACCGGCGGCGCATCGAGCGCCCCCGTCCCCGGCGAGGACTGCCGCCCTCGCGCTCCCGCCCCGCCCACCCACCCCTGGGCCGGCCTGCGGCCGGACGCGGAGCCGTGCCCGCTCGTTCCTCGCGGGCCCGGCACAGTCCCTTCCCCGCCGCGCGGCCACCCACGTGGACCGGCACCGCCGGCGGGCACCGGTCGCTCAGCCGCCCTGTGTCCAGTGTGGACACTGTCCGTGCCGTTGACGGCGGTATCACCCGCCAAGGCCTTCAGCGCCCGAACCCGGCCGACACCGACACCGAGCAGCGAGGCGACCGCGCCGACCGACTCGCCCAACGCGAGCAGTTCGACCACCGGTGCCGCCGAGGCCAGTTCGTGCCGCCGACGAAGCTCCTCGTGCTGGTAGAACAGCTCCGCGAGCCGGCCGATCCGGTTCTCCCGCTCTCGCACGGCTTCCTGCCGCCGACCACGCGCCAACCGCGCACGTTCCCGTGCTGCCACCTTCGCCGAAGTCGAACCCATGCCCCGAGACTAAGACCGTGGCCTACCAGGCACCCAGCCAATCGCCCCGACTTCACGGCATCCCGTCCAACCACCCACCGAGGATCATCACTCTCCCGATCATGACCAGGAGGCATGGACACCCACGAGACACCTCTGGCACTCCGCAGTGCGCGGCCCGCGCCCCGAACCCGTAAACCGCGCGCCACCGCAGCCACAACCACCCGGACCCGGCACCTAACGTCAACCCATGATGGCGTTGAAGGTGCTGCACGCCGGTGACGGCTACCAGTACCTGATGCGCCAGGTCGCCACCGGCGACATCCTCCGCCAAGGCCGCGACCCGCTGACCGCCTACTACCACCAGGAAGGCAACCCGCCGGGGGAGTGGATCGGCGCCGGCACCACCGACCTCGGCATCCACGGCGAAGTCCGAGAAGACCAGATGCAGGCCCTGTTCGGCGAGCGCCTGCACCCCGAAGCCAACACCCTCATCGCCGCGGCCGTCGCCCAGGGCAAGAGTTTCACCGAGGCCGTGACGGAGGTCCGGTTGGGGCGCAAGCTCGCCCAGTACGACACCACCGTCCCGCTGCTGACCGAACTCCGCGCCGCCTACGAGCGCTTCGAACAGGACCACCAGCGGCGGCCGAGCATCCAGGAACGCCGCGACATCAAGGAGAACATCGCCGCCGCCCTGCTCGCCCTCACCGACCCCGACCGGACGTGGTCGGACACCGAGATCCGCACCTACATCACCAACGAACTCGGCCGCGCCCGCCAACCCGTTTCCGGGTTCGACCTGGTGTTCTCCCAACCCACCAAGACCGCCGACATCCTGTGGGCGCTGGGCGACCACCGTGTCCGCACCGCCCTGGAACACGCCCACCACGACGCCGTCCGCACCGCCATCGCCTACCTGGAATCCGAGGCCGCGTTCTCCCGCACCGGCAAGGCCGGCATTGCCCAGATCGACACCACCGGCCTGGTCGCCACCGCGTTCACCCACCGCGAATCCCGCGCCGGCGACCCGAACCTGCACACCCACGTCGCGGTCGCCAACACCGTGCACTGCGCCGACGGCCGCTGGCGCACCCTGGACTCCCGGCAACTCCACCACGTCGCCGTCTCGGCCTCCGAGGTCTACAACGCCGCCTGGGAACGCGGCGTCACCCGCCGCCTCGACGTCCGCTTCGAGACTCGCCCGCGCGGGCCCGGCAAACGCCCCGTCCGCGACATCGCCGGCATCCCCGAGGAGTGGATCACGGGGTTCTCCCAACGTCGCAGCCAGGTCGAGCACGTCTACAACCAGCTCGTCGCCCAGTACGTCCGCGCCCACGGCACCAGCCCGCCGCGCACCGTCCAACTTAAGCTCGCCCAACAAGCCGCCGTCACCGACCGCCCCGACAAAGGCGCCCTCAAACCCCTACGTCAACTACTCGCCGACTGGCGCGACCGCGCCCACCACCTGCGCTCCGACCTCGACATCCAGACCGTCATCAACGCCGCCGTCCACGCCAACCCCGACCCACTCACCCCGGACCTGCTCGACCTCGCCACCCTGGCCACCAGCGTCATCGACGCCGTGTCGGAATACCGCGCCACCTGGACCGTCTACCACGTCCGCGCCGAAGCCGAACGCCAACTACGCGGCGTCCGCTTCACCGACGAACACCACCACACCACCACCGTCGAAACCCTGACCCACCAAGCCCTCACCCACGACTGCCTGCGCCTGGACCCCGAACCGGAACCGGCCCCGCAGCTGCTGTCGCTGTCCACCGGCGAGTCTGTGTTCCACCGCCACGGCCAGACCCGCTACACCAGCCACGCCATCCTCGACGCCGAACAACGCCTCCTCCACGCCGCCCGCACCCCACGCGGCCCCACCGTGCCCACCAAGACCCTCGACGCCGTCCTACGCCGCCTGCACCGCCGCCGACCCCACAAGCACCCCACGCCCGTCCTCAACGCCGAACAACGCGACCTCGTCCGCTCCTTCGTCTCCTCCGGCAAGGCGCTCGCGATCGCCATCGGCCCACCCGGCTCCGGCAAAAGCACCGCCATGAAAGCCGTCGCACACGCCTGGAAAACCACCGGCGGACGCGTCATCGGACTCGCCCCCTCCGCCGCCGCGGCCAGCGTCCTCGGAGACGTCCTCGACATCCCCGCCGACACCCTGCACCGCCTCGTCCACACCCACGACAACGGCCTACCCGTCGACATCCGCGAAGGCGACATGCTCCTCGTGGACGAAGCCGGCATGGCCGGCACCCGCATGCTCGACCGCATCACCACCCTCGCCACCCAACGCGGCGCCGTAGTGCGCCTGCTGGGCGACTACCGCCAACTCACCGCCGTCGAAGCAGGCGGCGCACTACGCCTACTCCACACCGACACCGGCGGCACCCAACTCACCCAACTCCACCGCTTCACCAACCCCGACGAAGCCCAAGCCATTCTCCGAATACGAATCGGCGACCACCGCGCCATCACCTGGTACACCGACCACCACCGACTCCACGGCGGCCCCCAGGCAGCCATCCTCGACCAACTGTTCACCGCCTGGCGCACCGACCGCGGCAACGGCCACACCAGCATCATGTCCGCCGACACCACCGACGTCGTCGCCGAACTCTCCGCCCGCGCCCAAACCGAACTCCGCGCCATCGGTGACGTCGAACCCACCGGCATCCTCCTGCGCGACGGCAACCTCGCCGGCCGCGGCGACACCATCGTCACCCGCTTCAACAAACGCACCTTGCGTCCGCGCCTGCACGACCACGTCAAGAACGGAGACCTCTGGACCGTCCTGCAACGCAACCCCGACGGCAGCCTCAAAGTCCGGCACCAGAAACACCACGGCACCATCACCCTGCCCGCCCACTACGTCAAACACCACGTGGAACTCGGCTACGCCGCCAGCATCCACCGCACCCAAGGCCTCACCGTCGACATCGCCCACGCCACCCTCTCACCCCACGCCACCAGAGAACTCGCCACCGTCGCCCTCTCCCGCGGCACCCAACAAAACCACCTCTACCTCGACACCACCCAACTCCTCACCCCCGACGAACCCGCCACCCTCCCCGGCGACCTCTACTACCGCCACCGCCAAACCCAAGCCACCCAAACAGCCCTCGCCACCATCCTCAACCGCGAAGGCACCGAACCCTCCGCCACCGAAACCCTCCGCGACGCCCAACAAGCCCCACACCGCCTCGACACCCAAGTCCCCGAATACGAACACGCCCTCGCCGTCTACCACGGCATCGACCACGAATCCCAAGCCGAAAACTGGGTCACCCAAGCCATCCCCGACCTCGCCGACCACATCCTCTCCGACGAAGCCTGGCCCGCCCTACGCACAGCCCTCCACGAAGCCCACGACACCGGCCACAACCCGGTTACCCTTCTCCACCAACGCACCCACGAACGCGAACTCCACACCGCCAACAACATCACCCGCGTCCTACACCACCGCATCACCACATACCTCGACCACACCCCACCACCAGACTTCAACCAGGCGGCCACTCCCGCCACCGGACCAACCACAACGCTTCCACCCTGGATCCCGCCCCACCACGAACCGACCAACCCCCAGCCGACACCGCCCACACCGAACTACGCGAGTGGCTCCACAACAAAGCCGACCACATCACCAACCGAATCGACCAACTCACACAACAAACCCTCGCCACCCACCCCACCTGGCTCATCCACCTCGGTCCACCTTCCGACAACCCGGCAGACCACCAACAATGGCGAACCACCATCGGCCACATCGCCGCCTATCGCGAACGCTGGGACATACCCGAGGCTGAGCCCACACCCCTTGGCTTCGAAGGAAGGGGAACCCAAAAACGCGCTCACCGCTGGCTCACGAACATGCTTAACGCGGTGGCAGCACGGCAAAGCGCGAACACTGCCCCAGCGACTCACGAGCCCCGGACCCCTGGGGATCGTGACGCACTTAACCTGACCGCGATGAGAGCCCGAGCGATGCGAGTCCGCGGGCGAGCCGCCGAACCGGCGAGACAGCCGCAATCCTCAGTTGGCGAGTATGTCGGCGATCCAAGCATCAAGGTGTCGAAGGATCAGCCGAAGAGGACTCTCTGAGACAGCGCACTCAGCTGTCGCTGCATTTGGGCGCTCGACTGCGGCCCACCGGCCGAGCTGCTCAGGTAGCCACCGCAAACGGTTCGCACATGATTGGAGTCGCACCGCCTCGTCCCTGCACGGCCTGGCCCCGTCTTAGGTGGACTGCTGGCCAACGGGCTGACGGCATGCTATGGCTGTCGCCTGCTTCGCGCTTCTGCGGATTGCTGCACGTCGACGCCCGGTTGGGTGACGACTTCGCGGTCGTCTGCACCAACTCAAGACACAGCCAGTTCTGATCTCATCATTACTTCAGTGGCTACCAAATCAATCTCTGAAGTTAGGCGCGCGCGTTGCACGCAATCCGGTGTGGGCAGCCCTGCTCCTTACGGAAGGGCAAGTCGCCCTCACCCAAGGCGGCGTGGAACCGGACCGGTCCCGCTCTTGGGAAGACGCACTGGAGCAGCACCCGAACACAGCGAACTCGCGCTCGAAAGACGTGGCCTTGTAATCGACGAAGACCGCCGCTGGGACCCCACTTGCGCGGCGAAGACCTGGACGTCCTGGTTTCCCCTGATCCTCCTCGCGGACCATCCCACTCGCACGGGAAGACTGCGTCGATACCTTGATCCGGATCGCGCGCCTCGGGGCGGGCCGCAACCCGCTTCCCGCGGAAAGAACTGGAGCGGTTCGTGGCAGGGCCACCGGCGGACCACTCCCGCTCGCGCAGGGAAGATTCCACGTACACATGGCCGTTGGGACCACCCCCGCTCGCGCGGGGAAGACCTCCGGAAGTCACAGAGTTTGCGACTTCCGGACGGACCACCCCCGCTCGCGCGGGGAAGACATACCGGCATCCACGGGTGCCCATCGGGTGACCGGACCACCCCCGCTCGCGCGGGGAAGACTGCTCCGGGTCGCACTCGTGGGTCAACAGGTCGGGACCACCCCGCTCGCGCGGGGAAGACGTGAGGGTGGCGCTCGTGCACCCAGCCGCCGAGGGACCACCCTCGCTCGCGCGGGGAAGACCTCCCAGAGGGGTACGACACCGGGGCTTCAGCGCGGACCACCCCCGCTCGCGCGGGGAAGACTTCCGGCGTCGATAAACCCACCCCCTACCGAGTGCGGACCACCCCCGCTCGCGCGGGGAAGACCCGGGCACGAGGGTCACATCCGCCGACGCGTTCGGACCACCCCCGCTCGCGCGGGGAAGACCTTCGTCCTTCTGGACAGGAGCGCGCACGGAACGGACCACCCCCGCTCGCGCGGGGAAGACCCAAACCCTCACCTCACGTCTCACCTCACCCGCGGACCACCCCCGCTCGCGCGGGGAAGACCGACGCCGACGACGACGACGACGACCAGGACTGACCGACGGACCACCCCCGCTCGCGCGGGGAAGACACTTCCTGACCTGCAAGTTTACGGGCATGGTGGTCGTTTTTCATTCACTTTGGTGGACGGTGCGTCGGAGGGGACGGGTTCGGGTGGTTCCCATGTTTTCGGCCAGCTGTGGGGTGCCTGTGCGGTGCTGGAGGTGAGACTGCATTGGACGGAGGCCGAGGACGACGGGATGGCCAGGTCATGGTCGGTGTGGCGCGCATAGCTTGGAGTCGGGCTCGGCGAGGGATGATCTCGTCGGTTGTCTGGGGAAGCTGTGTGATCAGGCGCGGTTTTCGGTGGGCGACGTACCAATCACTTGATCGTGGCGACGAGGCGGCGGGTCCTTTGACCGCCGTTCTGGCTGCCCACCTCGGTTGGCTGGCCACTGCGTGGAGTGCTGTGTCCGGCGTGTTGTCGTTCAGGCCGCTGGCGACCCGCAGCCCCGCGTCGAGCCGGCCGACAACTGCAAGGGCGATTTGGCGCAGTGCCTACCGGCTGATCGGTGTAACGAGCGCTACTCTTCGCTGGCGTCCTCGGCTCGCGCCGGAGGACGCCGTGCTGGCCGCCCGGGGGTAGCGGTGGAGACCCCCGAGGCTGTGGTGCGCGCCGTTCTGCCTGATGAAGTCGTTGAGTGTCTGGTCGCGATCACGGCGTTGGCGCGCACCTTTGTCGAGCGGGTTCCTGTTGATCCGGATGCGTTGCTCACGGCCGAGCAGTTGGGGGAGTTGCTCCAGCTCTCGCCGCGGACGCTGAAGGACCAGGCTGCCGCCGGAGTGTTGCCGCACCACCGGTTCGGCAAGCACTACCGGTTCTCCCGCAGCGACATCAGCACGATCCTGCGGCTTACCGAACACCACGGGGAGCCGAAACGGGGGCGTCTGAACATCGCCTGACGTGCGGACGCTCCCTCACGATGTCGAACGAAGGGAGCCCACGTGGCTTACGGACAACTGGACGGATCAGGCAGCTGGCGCGCCAGGTACAAGCGGCCGGACGGGACGTGGGGCAGCAAGTCCGGCTTCTCGTCCGAGACGGCCGCCGAAAACTGGGGTGCCGAGCAGGAAGCGCTGATCCGGCGTCGGATGTGGATCGACCCGCGGAACGCCGAGATGCCGTTCTCGGACTTCGTGGAGGAGTGGTTCGACGCGGTCTCGTCGCGGTTGGAACCCAACACCCGCACGAAGTACCGGTCCCACATCGACAGGCAATTGGTGCCCGAGTGGGGCGACTGGCCGATGATCGGCATCTTCAACGGCTACATCGAGATCGAGAAGTGGGTGTCCGACCTGCACGAGGACTACGCCGAGCTGTCAGTGGCGTCGTTCTTCGCGACCTTCTCGACCATCATGAACGCGGCCGTACGGGCGAAGGTCATTCCCGCGAATCCCTGCTACGGCGTTCGGGTGACCTCGGGCCAGTACGACCATCACCGCCTGGTGGCCACGCCGGTACAGGTGCTGCGCGCCGCGATGCGACTCTACGAATCCGACATGGGGCTGTCCGGGTTCACTTTGTGCCTGGTCGGCGCCTACACCGGAGCCCGGTGGAGCGAGATCGTCGGCCAGGAGCGGCACGAATACCGTGAGGCGGATCATGCTCTCGAAATCCGGTTCCCGCTCAAAGAGGTCAACGGCAAGCTGCTCAAGGCAGGGGTCGAAGCGTCACAGGATGCGCCGACGTTCGCCCGCGATGTGACGAGCGCCACGCGCGGTCGTCGCTCCGTCAAGCGCGGAAGGACCAAGACGCCGGCCGGGACCCGGTACGTGGCGCTGCCTCCGAGCGTCGCTGTGATCTACGAGACGCTGCTGGACAGCCATCGCGATCCGTTCGTGTTCACCTCGCCGGAGGGCGCGCTGTTGCGTCGGACGAATTTCCGCGAGCGGTTCTGGCGGCCGGCGTGGGACGGGCGTAAGCCGGACCAGCCGGGTGCGCCCGACCACATCCCGGCGATCTTGCCCTGGTTCACCTTCCGCGAAGCTCGGCACACCCACGCCACCTGGATGATCGAGGACGGCGTACCCGAGGTCGCTCGTCGGGCCCGGCTGGGGCAGAAGATGAAGGGCATCGCCCGCGTCTACGACCATGTGACGAGCGTCATGCTCGCCCAGATCCGCGAAGGGCTGGAAGCCCGCTGGCTCGGCTCGCTGCTGGCCCTGCGGCCGGAGGAGCAGGAGCGAATCATCGGATGGTTCCCGCACCTGCGGGCGACCGTCGATGGTGTGCGAGCGCTACCGTCCGATCGCCACATCGCCATTTCATCGCCATTGATCTTGCACAACACGCAAGAAGCCCGGCCTCATGATCGAGGACCGGGCTGCTGACCTGCGTACTTCTGTTGTGGACGATACTGGGATTGAACCAGTGACCCCTACCGTGTCAAGGTAGTGCTCTCCCGCTGAGCTAATCGTCCGAGGCGGAGACGGGAATCGAACCCGTGTACAGGGCTTTGCAGGCCCTTGCCTAAGCCACTCGGCCACTCCGCCAAGATTCCTGAAGGCTAGCACCAGGAAGACTGGCCTGAGCCCAAGGGGCCCTCTGCCGAGCGGATGACGAGACTCGAACTCGCGACCCTCACCTTGGCAAGGTGATGCGCTACCAACTGCGCTACATCCGCATGCCCCGTGATTTCCCGGACCTTTACCCTTTTGGGGTCTTGCCGTTCCGGTCTCTCTCGGTGCAGGAGGAACTTTATTACATCCCCCCACGCGGGATCAAATCGGGGGGTGCCCAACGCCCCCGCGAGCCCGCTACCTGCACTTTTAGGTCAAGTCGTTCGAGATCAGGTGGGTCAGGGCCTCGTCCACGTCGACCCACAGGTGCTCGTTGCCGGGCACGACCACGTCGTAGGTGCGGTCGAGGAAGTCGGCCAGCTCCTGGGCGGACGCCTCGAACATGGCGTGGCCGGACGGGGAGCTGAGTTCGATCACGACGACTTCGGGGTCGTCGGCGGCGGGGCGGATCCGTACGTCGCCGTCACCCGCGTCCGCGATCAGGCCGTCCGCCAGGAGGTCGCGGGCGAACACCCATTCGACCCAACCGGCGCGGCCGGTCCGGAACGCGGCCACGACCGCGTACGGATCTTTCGTGTCATATCGAAGCTCCACCTGCACCGGGACGGCCGGCGTCCTCGGTGCCAACAGGTCGAACACCGCTGTTGAGCGGAGCGTCACATGGTCGTTGCGCATCGTCGCTACCCACTTCTCCCTTCCCCGTCAAGGAAACGACCGGATTCTCTAGTTGTGACGTGTATGTGGCGAGGAACGCTCGACATCGGGTGGTTTATCACCCATCCGGGCCAATGGAACTCCGGTGGGCGACCAAGTCGCTGCGTTGCGTGTCCGTGCCATCTGCGCCGCACCACATCTTGCTGGGTTTAACCTGAACCCGGTACCGGCTGTTGCGCGAATGTTGGACGTGAGGACATCTCTGGTGGCTGACTCACCCGCTCCCGCGCCGAGCCCCGGCCCCGGCGGGCGACCTTCCGACAGCGTGCTGGTCGAGCGGGTGACCGCGGGTGACCGGGGTGCGTTCGGGGAGCTGTACGACCGCTACGCGCGGCCGGCGTACTCGCTGGCGCGGCGGGTGTGCGTGGACCCGGAACTGGCGGAGGACGTGGTCCAGGAGGCGTTCCTGGTCCTGTGGCGCAAACCCGCGGGCTACGACAGCGCGCGCGGCAGCTTCGGGACGTGGTTGATGACGGTCGTGCACCACCGGGCGGTGGACGCGGTCCGGCGCGAGGACACCCGGCGCCGGCGCACCGTGCCGCTGACCGACGAGGTGTCCGAGCACACGGTGCCGCCGAGCGAAGGCGCGGACCACGCGGCGTTGATCGGCGTGGTCGGCGCGGAGGTGCGGGCGGCGCTGCAACGGCTGCCCGAGGACCAGCGGCAGGTGATCGCGCTGGCGTACCTGGGCGGTTACACGCAGATAGAAGTCGCGGCGCTGACCGGCATCCCGCTGGGGACGGTCAAGTCGCGGACGTTCGCGGCCATCCGCAGGTTGCGCACGTCACTGCGGTCGGCATGGACCGGCGAGACCGGCGGCGAGACGACGGGAGCACATCGGTGACCGGGGAGCGGAGGGGCGACTGGTGCCCTCACGAGCAGCTCGCGGTCGGTTGGGCGATGCACTCGCTCGAACCGGACGAGGAGGCGCAGTTCCGCGCCCACCTGCCCGGCTGCGCGCGGTGCGAGGAGACGGTCCGGTCCACCGAGGAAGTGACCGCCACCCTCGGCGGCTCGGTGCAGCAGTACGACCCTCCCGCAAGCCTCAAGACCCGCCTGATGGCCGCCGTGGAACAGACCCCGCAGGTGACGGTGGCGCGTGTGATCCCCCTGGACCGCAAACGCTCCGCCGCGCCCCGCTTGCTGGCCGCTGCGGCGGCCGTGGTCCTGCTGGCGGGCGTGGTGCTGGGCGGTGTGCGGATCGCGCAACTGGATGACCAGCTAGCCGACCAGCAACAACAGGTCGCCCTCCTGGACCAGGCCCTGCGCATGGCTGCGGACCCGAGCACCAACCGGGCCGTCCTGCGCTCGGAGTCCGGCGACAAGCGAGCCGTCCTCCTGTCCGCCGCCGGCGAGGCGATGGTGATAGAAACCACACTGGCGCCCAACAACGCCGCGGAGCAGGTGTACGTCATGTGGGGTGCGAGCACGCCGGAGCCGGTCGCCCTGGCCACCTTCGACGTGAAGGCGGGCAGCGGCCTCGAGCGGCTCAACTGGTCGACCGAGGCGCACAAGCACCAGGTGTTCGCCATCTCTCTGGAACCCGGCCGCGCCGCACCGGCGAAGCCGACGAACAAGCTGGCTTCGGGCCAAGTGTGGGCGTCGTGAGCGATGATGTGCAGGTGACGACCGAGCAACAAGAACAACCGAAGACCGCCCACCGCCACTGGTTCCGCCGCAACCCGGCCCTGAACCTGACCTACCGCATCGGTGTAGGCGTGGTCGGCGGCCTGGTGCTGGTCGCCGGCGTCCTGATGATCCCGTACCCGGGTCCGGGCTGGCTGGTGGTCTTCGCGGGCCTGGCCATCCTCGCCACCGAGTTCGAGTGGGCCGGGCGCGTGCTCCGCTTCGCGAAGCGCTACTACGACGCGTGGGTTGAGTGGCTCAAGCGCCAGAACCTGCTCGTGAAGGCCTTGGTCCTGGCCGCCACCGGCCTCGTGGTCGCCGTGACCTGCTGGGTGCTCGGTGCGTTCGCCCTGGTCGGCGGCTGGTTCGGCCTGGACTGGCCGTGGTTGGCCAGCCCGATTTTCAAGTAGCCGGGTTGATGTTGTAGGGTATGGACACACCGCGAGAGCGGGGCAGGAAACCGAATAGGGGCGATTAGCTCAGCGGGAGAGCGCTTCGTTCACACCGAAGAGGTCACAGGTTCGATCCCTGTATCGCCCACGCCGCAAAGATCCCCTCTGACCAGCACGGTCAGCGGGGATCTTGCTATTCACGGGCAGTGCGAATCAGCGGATACCGGCGCGCGGTGTCCGAAACGGTGCCCGAAGTGGTGCTTCAGACGGTCAGGAGTCGTCCTCCTCGATCTTCGGCAGGAACAACACGCCGATATCCGCCGCGGCTTCCTGATCGAGGTCCGGGATGTCCGCCGAGTACGTGTCGAGGGTGAACGCCACGGTCGCGTGACCCAGCCGGCTACTCACGATCTTCGGGTGCACTTCTGAGCGGAGCGCGATCGTCGTGTCGCTGTGGCGTACGTCATGCAGCCGGATGGGTGGCAGTCCGGCCCGGTCGACCAGGCGGTTGAACTGCTCGGTGATCGTGTCCGGAGAGATCGGCCGGCCGTCCTCCCAGCAGAAGACCAGCCCGTGGTCGACGTATCCGTCCCCGAAGTCCGCCTTCTCGACGTCGACCTGCTTCAGGTGCACCCGCAGCGCCTGCACGGTGAACCTGTCCAGCGCTACCACCCGCCCGCTTCGCGCGCTCTTCGCTCCTCCGTCTTTGACCGCGCCCGCCGCGATGACCCGGGTGGACGTCATCCCTTGATCAGGCGGACGTTGGGGTGTTCAGCGTCGGCGTGCGCGGTCGGCGTGGTCAGGGTGATGCCGACTGCGGCCAGGCCCAGGCCCTTGAGCAGGGCGGCTCGCGTCATCTCGGTTCTACCGACGGTCACCGATGCTGGACCGATGTGTTACGGCTACGGCCTGGACGTGAGCCGCCGGAGAATTGGTCGCTCTCCGACCAGCAGTTGAAGTCGCTGCGCGAGGGTCGCTGGAGGTCCTGGAGATCAGGACGATATGCGAAGGTGGCCGTTGAGTCGATTGCTCAGGAGCCGCGAACATCTTGGGCCGCACCACCCCTTCATCCGTTTCCGGTAGGGGGTGATGCTCCGGGACCCGGTCGTGGTTCGGTCGGGCCCCGGAGAGCTTGGTCAACGCTGCGGCCGGCGGTGTCAGTGCGAGGAGGTGGCGGGGGTTTCCGACAGCCGGGCCAGGATCGCCGCTTGCTGCTCCCGGTACCGGCGCACGTTGGCCAGCTTCACGTCCTCGTAGCCGCGCACCACGTCGGGCAGCGCCGCCAGTTCCGCGACCGCCGACAGGTCCACCTCCGGCGCCCGCAACGCCTGCACGACCGCGGTCCGGTACTCCGTGACCAACTGCCGCTCCACCCGCCGCACGTGCGCGTACCCGAACACGTCGAGCGCGGTGCCGCGCAGCCGCCGCATCCCGTACAGCACCCGCAGCACCGGCCGGAACCACGGCCCGAGCGCGATCTTCCGCTTGAGCCCCAACGCCTTGAGCACCGGCGGGTGCAGCCGGAACGCGACCTTCGCCGCGTCGCCGAACTCCGCCTTCACCCGCGCCGCGACGTCGGCGTCCAGCGACAGCCGCGCCACCTCGTACTCGTCCTTGTAGGCCATCAGCTTGTGCAGGTTCCGCGCGACCTCCTCGGTCACGGCGGTCGGCCCGCCTTCCAGCACCCGGACCCGTTCGACGAACTCGGCGTACTCACGCGCGTACCGCTCGTCCTGGTACGCCACCAGTTCCGCGATCCGGATGTCCACCAGGCGAGCCAGTTCGGACCCGGGCTCGGCGTTCACCAGCGCCCGGATGCCGTCGGGCACCGCGACCGCCGCCGGTTCGACCGCCGCTTCCGGCGAGGCCGCGTCGGGATGCGCGACCAGCCGCCGACCGTGCCGGAACGCCTGCACGTTGCGCCGCACCGCCACCCCGTTCAGCTCGATCGCCCGTTCCACCGCCGACGCGGGCAACGGCAGCGCACCGGTCTGGTAGGCGACGCCGAGCTGGAGGATGTTCGCGAACTGCCCGTCCCCGAACAGCTCTTCGGCCACCTCCCGCGCGTCCAGCACGACCGTCCGCGCCGTCGCGACCTCCAGCGCCGACCGGACGTGCCCCGGCGACGGGAACGCCACCGACGTGTCCACCACCATCCGCCCGGTCGGGACCTCGGTGGAGGACACCACGGCCGTCGTGCGCGTCGCGTCGGCGACCGCGAGGTTCGTCGGATCGGCGCCCACCAGCGGGTCGCACGCCAGGTACAGGTCGCACTCGCCGGCGGCCAGCTTCGGCGCGCGGTCGCTGGGTCGGGCGCTGACCTTCAGGTCCGACACGACCGCGCCGCCCTTTTGCGCGAGCCCGGTCTGGTCGAGCGTGCGCACGTGCCGCCCGTCCAGCACCGCCGCCGTGGCCAGGATCTGCCCGACCGTGACCACCCCCGTGCCGCCGATGCCGGTGATCCGCGCGGTGAAGTCCGGGCCGGCGAACTCCGGCTCGGGCGAGTCGTCGAACGCCAGCTCGACCGCCTCCCGGCGCGGCTTCGCGCCACCCGGCACGACCGTCAGGAACGACGGGCAGTCGCCGTCCAGGCACGAGTAGTCGACGTTGCACGACGACTGGTGGATCGCGGTCTTGCGCCCGAACTCGGTGGCGACCGGCTGCACCGACAGGCAGTTGGACTTCACGCCGCAGTCGCCGCAGCCCTCGCACACCCGCTCGTTGATCACGACCCGGGTCGCGGGCGCCTCCTGCTTGCCGCGCCGCCGCTTGCGCCGCTTCTCCGCCGCGCACTCCTGGTCGTGGATGAGGACCGTGACGCCGGGAATCTTGGCCAGCTCTTCCTGCGCCCGCAGCAGTTCCGACCGGTCCAGCACCTGCACGCCGGCCGGGAACGAGCGCCGCCGCAGCACCTTCGGCGCGTCACTGGTGACCACGACCTTCTTGACGCCTTCGAGCAGCAGCAGCGCGGCGATCTTCTCCACCGGCAGCCCGCCGACCGCGTCCTGCCCGCCGGTCATCGCGACCGCCGAGTTGTGCAGCAGCTTGTAGGTCACGTTGACGCCCGCCGCGACCGCCGCGCGCACCGCGAGGCTGCCCGAGTGCGTGAACGTGCCGTCACCGATGTTCTGGGTGAAGTGCCGCGACTCCACGAACGGCGCGATGCCGATCCACTGCGTGCCCTCGCCGCCCATCTGGGTCACGCCGACGACGGACCCGACCTGTTCGGGCTCCATGAACAGGCTCATGGTGTGGCAGCCGATGCCGCCGCCCACGATCGTGCCCTCGGGGACCTTGGTGGAGGAGTTGTGCGGGCACCCCGAGCAGAAGTACGGCGTGCGCGCCAGCAGCGGCACCGCGATCCGCTCGCGCCGCCCCCGGTCCCGCCACGCCCGCACGGACGCGATCTCCAGCGGCGCCAACACCTTCGCGAGGCCTGCCGCGATCGAGTCCGGGTCCAGCTCGCCGATCTCGGGGAACAGCGTGCGCCCGTCCGGCCCGGTCTTGCCGTGCACGGCCGGCGCGTCCGCCCGCCCGTAGAGCAGTTCCTTCACCGCGGTCTCGACGAAGGACCGCTTCTCCTCCACCACGACGACCTGCCGGAGCCCGTCGGCGAACTCGCGCACGACCTCCGGTTCCACGGGGTGGATCACCCCGAGCTTGAGCAACCGGATACCGTGGTGCGCCAACGACTCCTCGTCCAGCCCCAGCCGGTCCAACGCCTGCATCACGTCCAGGTGCGACTTGCCGGCGGTGATGATCCCGATCCGGTCGGCCGGGCCGCTGCGCACGACCCGGTTCACGCCCGACGCGCGCACGTACTCCAGCGCCAGCGGCAAGCGCACTTCGTAGAGGCTGCGCTCCAGGGCGGCGAGTTCCCGGCCGAGCAAGCGCGACGTGGGCTTGTGGCGATAAGCGTGGTCCGGCAACGCGGGCGCGGTCCACTCCCGCCGCACGACCGCCGTGCTCGACGCGTCGGCCACGTTCGCGACCACCTTCATCGACGACCACACCCCGGCCGCGCGGGACAGCTCCACCGCGTGCAACCCGAAGTCCAGCAGGTCCTGCGAGTCGGACGGGAAGAAGATCGGCATCGCGAGGTCGGCCAACGCCAACTCCGACGCGCACGGCACGGTGGACGACTTCGCGTTCGGGTCGTCACCCACGAACGCCACCGCGCCGCCGCGCGGGTCGGTGCCCGCCATGACCGCGTGCCGCAGTGCGTCCGTCGCCCGGTCCAGGCCGGGTGCCTTGCCGTACCAGAAGCCGGTGACGCCGTCGTAGCGCCGGCCGGGCAGGGTGGCGGTCAGCTGGCTGCCCATCACCGCGGTCGCGCCGAGTTCCTCGTTCAACCCGGGCCGGTGGACCACGTTGTGCTTGTCGAGCAGCGTCGACCGCCGCGCCAGCTCCAGGTCGTAGCCCGCCAGCGGCGACCCCTCGTACCCGGAGACGAACACGGCGGTGTCCAGCCCCGAGTTCCGGTCGTGCCGGACGCGGTCGAACAGCACCCGCACCAGCGCCTGCACCCCGGTCAGGTGGACGATGCCGTCCTCCCGGAGGTACCGGTCCTCCAACGTGAACGCCTCCACGCCGCCAACTCCTCCACTCGACCCCTGCGGTGCAGGTCACACCACACGCAACTCCTCCGCGACGCAACATCGAGACCGGAATTGGCCGCCGCGACGCAAAGAAAAAGCGCATTCTGGCGGAACGAGGCACATCCTTTGCGCGCGGGGTACCCTCGGCGGATGCCGGAAGACCTGGTGGACGACATCGACCACGAGATCCTCGCCCTGCTCCGCGAGGACGCCCGCCGCACGCTGTCCGACATCGCCGGCCGCGTCACGCTGTCCACGGCGGCGGTGAAGCGGCGCATCGACCGGCTCCAGCAGGTCGGCGTGATCACCGGCTTCACCGTGCAGATCGACCACGCCAAGCTGGGGTGGGGGATCGAGGCGTTCACCGAACTGCGCTTCGCCGGCACGACGAAGGTCGCGGAGATCCTCAACACGACCACCCGGATGCGTGAGGCCCAGGCGGTGTTCACCATAGCGGGCGACCCGGACGCCCTGGTCTGGCTGCGCGTGCGCGACATGGCCCACCTGCAACGCACCATCGACGAGATCCGCCGCCACCACCAGGTCACCGGCACCAAGACCCTGATCGCCCTGGACTCCTGGACCCGAGGCGAGCACCGCTAGGCGTGGCCGCGGTTGGACGAGGCGCGTGAGTCGGAGCCCGAAGACATCAGCCTCGGGTTGGAGCACCGGTTGTCGGCCGAGTGAGGTCAGGCGGTGATGTCCGAGGGGGACTTGTCGGGGCGTAGGCCGCGCCAGCTGGGGTGGCGTAGGCGGCCTTCGGGGGTCCAGGTTCGGAATTGGACTTCGCCCACCAGCCTCGGCTGGACCCAGTGGGCGTTTCGGGCGTGGTCGGTGGGGACCTCGTCGGTGAACGGGGCGGTGGGGCGGGAGAGGGGGGTCAGGTGGGAAAGGAGGTCCGCGAGCATCGGGGCGGTGAAGCCGGTGCCCACCTTGCCTGCGTAGTGGAGACCGGTCGCGGTGGGGACGCCTAGTAGCAACGCGCCGATGGTGCCGGAGCGGCGGCCTTCGCCTGGGCGCCAGCCGCCGATGACGACTTCCTGGGTGCGGATCAGGGGGACTTTGATCCAGGACGGGGAACGTCTGCCTGGGTCGTAGCGGGAGGTTTTGCGTTTGGCGACCACGCCCTCCAGGCCGTGGGTGGCGGCTATGGACTGGACAGTGGCACCTGGTAGGTCGGTGAAGCACGGGGGGACCCGGATGGACGGGTGGGCCAGGTGCAAACCGTCCAGGAGTTGGCGGCGGGTGGTGTAGGGCTCGGTGAGGAGGGTGCGGCCGTCTAGGTGTAGGACGTCGAAGATGTAGTACGAGACCGGGATTCGGCGGAGCAGGTCGTCGGTGGGGCGGCGGGTGTGGATTCTGGACTGGAGGCGGCTGAAGTTGGGGCGGCCGGAAGGGTCCAGGGCGACGATTTCGCCGTCCAGGACGGCGGGGCGGTGGTCCAGGAGATCAGTCAGGGCGTGTAGTTCCGGGTAGGTGCGGGAGGCGTCCAGGTCGTTTCGGGTCAGGACGCGCAGGCGGTCGTCGCGGATGTACGTGGTGGTGCGGACGCCGTCCCACTTGAACTCGAACGCCCACTCCGGGCCCTCGGGCAGGTCGCCCAGGACCGCCAACATCGGGCGGATGAGGTCCGGGAAGTGTTGTTGTGCCACGTGAACCGTCCCCTGTAGACGGCACCCTCGTCGGCGAGTGTCGCCCCGGAACGGGTCGCGCGCAGGGCGGATAGCTCGGGTAACGACACAGTTCATCCGGTGCATCCCCCGCTCGGGACGTACCGTGCCACCTGCGAGGGGGAAATCCCTGCTCGGAGGCATGGCATGCGTGGACTATCTCGAAGAATCGGCGTATTGGGCGCGGTGACCGCCGTCGTCGGCGCCACCCTGACCGGTCTGGCCGGGGCCCACCCGGAGCACGGCGGCCGGGAGGACTTCCCGGGCGAGGGCGTCGCGGACGGCCTCTACAAGCAGCACGACGGCGACGAGGGCCACCTGCCCCCGGTCAACCGGAACGTGACCGTGGTCGGCAAGGCCGAGGTCTCCCACCCCGGCGGCGCCACCGGCCGCGTCGCGGACGTCACGGCGTTCGGCGACTACGCCTACCTCAACGCCTTCCGCGAACCCGACTGCCTGAACACCGGCGTCCACGTGATCGACCTGCACGACCCGGCCAACCCGTTCGAGGTGACCGAGGCGTTCATCCCGACCACGGACGGCTCCTACGCCGGCGAGGGCATCCAGGTCCTGCGGATGAACAACCCGCACTTCCAGGGCGACCTGCTCGCCCACCAGAACGAGACCTGCCCGGGCGCCACCCCGGCCGTCGCCGGCGGCATCTCGCTCTGGGACGTCACCGACCCGACCGACCCCGAGCCGGTCGTCCTGCACACCGGCGACTTCACCAACCCCGCCGGCGGCCTGGACGCCAACCCGAACCAGACGCACAGCATGCGGATGTGGACCAGCGTCGTGGACCACCGGACCTACGTGGTCCTGGTCGACGACGAGGAGTTCACCGACATCGACATCATGGACATCACCGACCCCTACCACCCGGTGATGGTCAACGACTCGCTGGACCTGGTCGAGCTGTTCGGCGTCGACCAGCCCACGCCGCGCAACCTGACGTCGGTGTTCAGCCACGACATGATGGTCAACAAGATCGGCACCCGGTACGTCATGAACGTGAACTACTGGGACGGCGGGTACGTGCTGCTGGACGTCACCGACCCGCGCAACGTCACGCTGATCGCCGAGACCGACTACGCCGCACTGGACGAGGAACGGGCCGCCCGCGGCCACCAGATCTCGCCCGAGGGCAACGCGCACCAGTCCGAGCTGTCGCCGAACAGGAAGTTCCTGATCGGCACCGACGAGGACTTCAACCCCTACCGCGTGGTCGCCACGATCGACAGCGGCCCGTACGCGGGGCAGGAGTACACCGCCGTGTCCGCGAGCGACACCCCGCCGGTGGACGAGAACACCACCATCAGCGGCACGGTGACGTTCGTCGGCCAGGCGTGCGGCCCGCTGCCCGCCGGCTCCGGAACGGCGCTGGTCGAACGCGGTGTGTGCGCCTTCCAGACCAAGCTGGACAACATCACCGCCGCCGGCTACTCGGCGGGCATCGTCTTCCAGAACCACCGGGCGGACTGCCTCAGCCTGGTCCGCATGCTCGCCAGTGGCACCATCCCGTTCGTGTTCGTCGACCGGTACGCCGGTCTGCGGCTGCTCGGCCTGCCGGGCGTGACCGAGGCGAACGCCTGCGACACGGCGACCCCCACAAGCGGCGGTGTGACCACCACGATCCGGGCGGTCTTCGACGGCTGGGGCTACGTGCGGCTGTTCGCCGCCAACGTCCCCCTGACCGGCACGGGTTCGCTGACCCAGATCGACACCTACGCGGTGCCCGAGTCGCAGGACGTGGCGTACGCGCGCGGGTTCGGTGACCTGTCGGTGCACGAGGTGGCGATGGACCCGGACAACAGCTCGATCGCATACCTCTCGTACTACGCGGCCGGCTTCCGGGTCGTGAAGTACGGCAAGACCGGCATCCAGGAGGTCGGCGCGTTCATCGACGAAGGCGGCAGCAACTTCTGGGGCGTCGAGGTCTGGCGCGACGAAACGGGCACGAAGTACGTCCTGGGCAGTGACCGGGACTACGGGCTCTACGTGTTCCAGTACACCCCGTGACGGGGAAGGGGGCGGGCACGTCCCGCCCCCTCACCCCTCAGAGCGGGATCTCGAAGTGCACGGTCTGGAACGAGATGGGGTCGCCGTCCCGCCCGTCGTGCACCTCCGCCGCCACCGACCGCCAGAACGGCTCCGCGCCGGGCACCCGCGTGTCGGTGTGCAGGTAGAGCTTCTCGTAGCCGGGCGTGCTCGCCACGAACGACACCGCCATGCCCACCAGGGCGCGGGCGAGACCGGCCCGGCGGTGGTCGGGGCGCACGTACACCCGGAACAACTGGGCCGTCGTTCCCGAGGGGTAGCGGTCGGCCAGCCACGCCGGGTGCGGCGGGCTCTTCGGGCCCTGGGCCCGCACCCCGGTCGTGCCGACGACCTCGTCGCCTTTGAGCGCGACGAACAGCGCGTGGCGCGCCGGCCGCAGGTAGGAGCCCTCCAGGTCGACCACGTCGGCGTGCCACTCGGGCCGGTAGCCGTAGCCGAACTCGTGGTAGAAGGTGTCCAGCATGACGCTGCGCGCCCCGGGCAGGTCCGCCTCCCGGGCCGGGCGCACCTCGTAGGGCCCCACTTCTCGGTGGTTCATGTCTTCTTCTCCTGTTCCATGGCGCGGCCCAGCAGGCCGATGGTCACCGGGTGGGTGGGGGAGCCGAGGACGGCGCTCGCCGGACCGTGTTCGACGAGGTCGCCGCGGTGCAGCACGGCGACCCGGTCGGCCAGCCGGGCCACCACGGCCAGGTCGTGGCTGACCAGGACGACCGCGCAGGGCAGGTCCGCCAGCAGGTCGAGCAGGCTCGCCTGGGTCAGGGTGTCGAGCCCGGAGGTGATCTCGTCGCACACCAGCACGTCCGGCCGGGCCAGCAGGGCGCGCACCAGCGCGGCGCGCTGGAGTTCGCCGCCGGACAGGCCGGGCGGTCGCCGTCGCACGGTTGCTTCGTCGAGGCCGACGGCGGCGAGCCCGGCCAGCGCTTCGTCGTCACCGCCGCCGCTCAGCCGCACGGCGGTCCGCGCGACCTGGGCCAGCACGGTGCGGTTCGGGTCGAACGACGACCTCGGGTCTTGGAAGACGTACTGAACAGCGGCCAACTGGGTCCGCGACCGCCGCCGCAGCGACCTCGGCAGCACCTCGCCGGCCAGCCGGATCGACCCGTCGTAGCGGGCGTGCAGGCCGGACAGGCACCGGGCGAGCGTGGTCTTCCCGCTGCCCGACCGGCCGACGACGGCCAGGCACTCTCCGGCGCCCAGCGACAGGTCGACGTCCCGCAGCACCACGGTCTTGCGGTGCCGCGCGGTCAGCCCGCTGACCTGTACCAACGGCGACTTCTCAGCCGTCGCGAACGGCACGGTCACCTGGGGCTGGGCGGCCACGAGAGCGCGTGTGTAGGGCGAGCGCGGCGACTCCAGCAGGGTCACCGGCCCGGCCTCGGCGACCCGGCCGTCCCGCAGCACCACGACCTCGTCGGCCAGCGCCCGCACCACGTCCAGGTCGTGGGTCAACAGCACCACCGCGACCCCCTGGGCCGCCACGGACGCGAGCTCGTCCACGATCTCCGCCCGCGTGATCGGGTCCTGCCCGGTGGTCGGCTCGTCGGCCACGACCACCGCCGGGTCGCCCACCAGCGCCTGCGCCAGCACCACCCGCTGCTGCTGCCCGCCGGACAGCTCGTGCGGGAAGCGCCGCAGCAACTCGGCCGGCACCCGCGCCCGGCGCAACGCCGTCGCGATCAACGCCTCCGGGTCACCGTCCAGCACGGCCGCGATCTCCCGGAACACCCCGCCGATCCGCCGCACCGGGTTCAACGCCCCGGCCGGCTGCTGCGGCACGAACCCGACCCGCCCGGAGACCGACACCCGCCCGGTGACGGTCACCCCGGGAGCGTGCTCGCCCAGCAACGCCAGCCCCGTCGTGGTCTTGCCGCTGCCCGACGCGCCGACCAGCGCCAGCACCCGTCCGGCGGCCAGCGCGAAGCTCACCCCGTCGACCAGCACCCGCTCGCCCGCGACCGCCCGCAGGTCCTCCACGTGCACGACCGTCACACGGCCTCCTTGCGCAAGGCCCGGTCGAACGTCAGGTTCAACCCCACCGACAACGCCACGATGAGCAGCGCGGGCACCACCACCGCCCACGGCTGCAAGAACAGCCCGACCCGGTTGCGGTCGACCATGACCGCCCAGTCGGCGGCGTCCGGCGGCACCCCGACACCGAGGAAACTCGCCGACGCCACCAGGTACAGCGCGCCGGTGAGCCGGACGCCCGCGTCGGCGGCCAGCGTCCGCAGCATGGACCGCCCGGTGTAGACCACGGAGGTCCGCCACCACGACTCGCCCTGCAACCGCATCGCCTCCAACGCGGGCCGGGCCGCGATCTCCAGCGCCGCGCCCCGCGAAATCCGTGCCACGTCGGGGAAGTTGACCAAGGTCACGACCCCGATCAGCACCGGCAGTCCGGGACCGGCGATCGCCGCCGCCAGGATCAGCACCAGCAGCGACGGCACGGCCAGCAGCAGGTCCAGCGGGCGCATCAGGACGTCGTCGACGACCCGGGACATCGCCGCCACCACACCCCACGGCACACCCACCGCGTACGAGAACACCGTGGCCAGCAACGCGACCAGCACGACGGTCTGCCCGCCCAGCAACACCTGCTGCCACACGTCCCGGCCCACGAAGTCCGTGCCCAGCGCGGAGTTCGGCACGAACGGCGCGCCCCGGGCAACGTCGTCGGTCACGAAGAACGGCCCCACCAACGCCAGGACCACCGGCACCACGACCAACAGCACCCGGATCACGCGACCACCGCCGACCGGGGCGCGAGCCGGAACCCGACCAGGTCCGCGACCAGGTTGACCAGCACGGTCGTCACCGCGAACACGACCGCCAGCCCCTGCACCACCGGCAGGTCCCGCCCGGCGACCGCGTCCACCAGGATCGTCCCCAACCCCGGGATGACGAACACCGCCTCCACCACGATCACCCCGCCCAGCAGCCAGTCCGTGGTGCGCGCGAGCTGCTGCACGGCCGGCGCGACCGCGTTGGGCAGGGCGTGCGCGAACCGGACGCGCTGCTCGCCGATGCCCAGCCGCCGCGCGTGCCGGACGTGGTCGGAGGCCAGGGCGTCGATCATCCCGGCCCGCACCAGCCGGCTCACCGAGCACACCGGCCGCGCCAGCAGCACCACCAGCGGCAGCACCAGGACTTGGGGCTGGGCCAGCAGGTCCGCCCCCACGGCGGTCGGCGGCAGCCACCCGAGCTGCACCCCGAACACCGCGATCAGCACCACGGCCAGCGCGAACTCCGGGATGGAGTGCAGACCGACCGTCACCGTGGTCAGCGCCCGGTCCAGCGGACCGCCTTCGCGCAGGGCGGCCACCACGCCGACCAGCACCGACAGCGGCACCAGCAGGACCAGCGACACCACGGCCAGCACGAGCGTCGGCCCGAGCCCGTCGGTCAGGAACTCCACGACCGGCCGCCCGGACACCAGCGACACCCCGAGGTCACCGCGCACCAGCCCGGACAGCCACGCGCCGAACCGGTCCAGCGCGGGCCGGTCGAGCCCCATCGCCGCCCGGATCTCCTCGATCCGGCGCGGGTCGGGGTTGTCGCCGGCCAGCGCCACCGCCGCGTCCCCGGGCAACGCCTGCACCAGCAGGAACACGGCGGTGACGACGGCGAGCACCTGCACCAGGCCGATCGCCAGCCGCCGCAGGGCGTACCGGGTCACCCCAGCCACACCTTGTCGAACCGGGCCCAGTCCAGGGTGTTCGCGGGCGCGGTGGAGATGCCGCCGACGTTCGGTGCGGCGCCCACGATCCAGTCCGCGAAGCCCCACATCAGGTAGCCGCCCTCGGTGTGCAGGGACCGCTGCATCTCCCGGTACAGCCCGGCCCGCTCGCCGTCGTCCACGGTGGACACCGCCGTGCGGTACAGCTCGTCGAACTCCGGCCGCGCCCACTTGGTGACGTTGGTGCCGGAGTCGCTGAGCAGCCGCTGCGCGATGTGGGTCTCGATGGGCATCGCGCCGGACCGGAAGCTCGACAGCGAGCCGTTCTTCAGCGTGTCCGACCAGTAGCTGTCCTTGTTGCCGGTCACCACCTCGATGGTCAGGCCGGACCCCTTGGCCTGGTCGGCGAACACGGTGGCCGCCTCGACCATGCCGGCGGCGGCGGTGGACGTGTCCAGCTTGACCGTCAGGCCCTCCGCGCCCGCCTTGCGGATCAGGAACTTCGCCTTGTCCAGGTCCCGGGTGCGCTGCGGGATGTCGTCGGCGTAGTACTGGTAGCCCTTGCCGAACAGGTCGTTGGCCACCTGCCCGCTGCCCGCCAGCACCGACTCCACCAGCTGCGGCCGGTCGGCCAGCAGGAACATCGCCTCGCGCAGGTCGCGGTTGTCGAACGGCGGCCGGTCCAGCTTCATCGCGAACGCCTGCACCGCGCTGTTGGGGGAGCGGTGGATCGCGATCCGGCCGTCGGCGTGGCTGCGCGCGGTGGTGGGGGTGAGGTCGTGCGCGTACTCGACCTGGCCGCCGAGCAGGGCGTTGGCCCGCGCCGACTCCTCGTTGGCGATGACGAACTCCAGCTCGTCCAGGTGCGGCGCGCCCTCCCAGTAGTCCGGGTTCTTCTTCAGCACCACGGACTTGCCGGGCTCGAACGACACGAAGCTGAACGGCCCGGAGCCGACCGGCTTGGTGAAGTCCTCCGCGCCCGCGGGCACGATGTACGCGCCGAACGCGGCCAGGGCGTTGGGGAACTCGATGAACGGCCGCTTCAGCGCGAACTCCACGGTCCGGGCGTCCACCGCGCGGCTGTTCGCCAGGTCCACCAGGCTCAGGCTGGACTTGGCGCGGAACGCCCGGTTCGGGTCGAGGATGCGGGCGTAGCTGGCCAGCACGTCCTCCGCGCGCACCGGCTGCCCGTTGTGGAACTTGGTGTCCCGCAGGGTGATCCGCCACTTGGTCAGGGTGGCGTCCGGCTCCCACTTCTCGGCCAGTCTGGGCTGCGCCGAGACGTCCGCGCCGAGGTCGGCGAGCTTGTCGAACACCGCCTTGGCGCGCGCGGCCTCGACGAACAGGTTGGCCAGGTGCGGGTCGAGCACCTCCTTGGCGCCACCGCCCGCGAACGCCGCGCGCAGCCGTCCGCCGGCTTTCGGGGCGGCGGCGGACTGCTGGGCGGCCGGGGTGGCGCAACCGGACAGGGCGGCCAGCGAGAGCAGGCCGAGGAAGTGGCGGCGGGTGGGCATGGCGGTTCCTTTCACAGGCGGCGGGCGACCACGTGGAGGCGGTCGCCGGACAGGGCAACGCTGCGGGGCGCGTCCGCCGACCACGGCTCGTCGGTGCGCGGGCCGGGGCTGTCGAACAGGGCGAGCACCTCGAACCCGGCGAGGTCGAGCAGGTGCCGCAGTTCCAGCGGGAACAGCAGCCGCCACGCCGAGCGCTGCACCAGCGGCGGCGCGCCCGGCCACGTCCACTCGCGGCGGCGGCGCAGCAACTGGGCGGCGTGGTCGATCCACAGTTCGGTGCGCGAGGTGTAGGGCACGCCCTGCCACTCGACGGTCCGGGTGCGGACGCCGTCGAGGAGTTCGGTGTTGCCCAGGAAGAACGCGCCGTTGCGCATCTCGGCGACGAGCAGTCCGCCGGGCGCCAGGTGGTCGTGGCAGCGCTGGAGGAACGCGGTCAGGTCGGCGTTGGTGTGGCAGTACAGGAACGCGCTGTCCAGGCAGGTGATGACGTCGAAGACCCGGTCCAGCGCGAAGGTCCGCATGTCGCCGATCACGAACCGAGCCCGGTGGTGCTCCCGTGCGTACGCCACCATCCGCTCGGAGCTGTCCAGCCCGACGACGTGATAACCGTTGCGCGCCAACCAGCCCGCGTCCCGGCCGGTGCCACTGCCGATGTCCAGCAGGGTGGCTCCGCCGCCGAAGCGGGTGACGATGTCGTGCACCCAGCGGGCGGCGACGTGGTCCGGGTCGGGGAACTGGTGCTCGTACAGCGCCGGGTTGTCGGTCAGGAGGTTCCCAGTCGGGCTCATCGGGCCGCCTCTCGGGTCGGGGTCAGGACACCTCGGCGGTGCAGCCACACCACGGCCGCCGCGCACCCCAGCCCCACCGCCACGCACACCAGCGACGCCGCCGCGCCGGACACGCCGAACACCCAGCCGACGACGGCGTTGCCCGCCGTCGCCGCGAGGCCCGACACCAGGTAGAACACGCCGAAGTAGGTGCCGGACAGCCCGGCCCGGCCGAACGCGGGGATCAGCTCGTAGACGAACGGGTGCGCGATCATCACGCCCAGGGCCAGGAAGAACGCGGCGACCAGCGGCCCGGCGAGACCACCCGCCCAGACGTGGCTCAACGCCGTCGCGGTGAACCCCGCGCCCATCACGGCCATCCCCACCGCGATGGCCCGCCCGCGCGGCATCCGCCCGAACCACCGGGTGACCCGGACCTGCAACAGCAGGGTCGCCACCGTCGAGACCAGGAACACCGCCGCCACCGCCCGCGCCGACCCGGTCAGCCGCTCGACCTCCAGCGGCAGCACCAGGTAGAGCTGGTTCTGGAGCACGAACATGCCCGTCAGGGCTACCGTGAAGGCCAGGAAACGCTTGTCCGCCAGGCTCTCCCGCCAGTCGTCCAGCACGGTGGTTTCATGCGGGGCGGCTTGCCGCGCGGGCAGGACGAGCGCCTGCGCCACCGTCAGCACGGCGAAGATGCCGGCCGCGACCAGCGCCGACACCCGGAAGTCCCACAGCAGCAACAGGCTCCCCAGCAGCGGACCGGTCAACGCGCCCGCCTGCGCGTAGACGTTGAACAACGCGAACGCGCCGACCCGATCGTCCGACTCCTCGGCGATGTAGGCCCGAACAGCCGGGTTGAACAGCGCCCCGGCGAGTCCGCTGAGGACGGACGCGGCGAGCAGCACGGTCATCGTCTCGCCGACCGCGAACAGGCCGAAGCCCACCGTGCGCAGCGCGCAGCCCGCGATGATGACCCGGCGCGGCCCGAGCCGGTCGGACGCCGAACCGCCCAGCAGGAACAGGCCCTGCTGGCTCAGCGTCCGCACGCCCAGCACGAGACCGGTCGCCGCCGCGGACAGGCCCACGTCGCCCAGGTGCGTGGCCAGGTAGGGGATGAGCAGGTAGAACCCGGTGTTGACGCCGAACTGGTTGACCAGCAGCAGCCGGACGGGCAGCGGGAACCGCCTCATCGCGGCACCCCGGCGTGTGGGACCACGCCGAGACCGGGCGCGCCGGTCAGCCGCAGGGTCCCGTCCTCGCCGCCGATGCCCCGCCACGGGTCGTGGGCGAGCAGGAGGTGGCCGTCCAGGTCGACCCAGCGGGCGTGCCCGGTGAGGTGGACGGCGGGTGCGATGCCCAGTGAGCTGGCGACCAGGCAGCCCAGCATGACGTCGAGGCCGGCCTGGCGAGCGGTGTCGATGATCTCGCGGGCCTTGGCGATGCCGCCGCACTTGGCGAGCTTCACGTTCACGCCGTCCACCAGGCCCGCCAACGCCTTCACGTCGTCGGCGGTGGCCGCGTCCTCGTCGGCGACCAGCGGCGTCGGGCAGCGTGCCTTCAGCCAGGCCAACTCGTCGAGGCGGCCCGGCGGGAGGGGTTGTTCGAGGGCGTCGACGGGCGGCAGTTGGTCGAGCACGCGCACGGCCTGCTCCGCCGTCCAGCCGCCGTTGGGGTCGAGGACCAGCCGGGCTTCGGGCGCGGCTCGGTGGACCGCCTGGACGGTGGCCACGTCGTGTTCGGCGCCGACCTTGACCTTGAGCACGGAGAAACCGCGTTGCGCCAGTGCGGACGCCTGTTCGGCGCAGGCGCTGGGATTGCCGATGCCGATGGTGAAGGCGGTCGGCGTGTCCGTCCACTGTGGATCGGCGATGAGGGTGTGCAGGGGCGTGCCGGCGTGTTTGGCCAGTAGGTCGTGCACCGCTGCGTCGAGGGCGGCGAGCACGCCGGGTGGCAGTGGGGGGAGCCGGTCCAGGAGGTTCTCGGGGGACGAGCCGGAGGCGATGGGGGAGACCTCGGTGAGCAGTTCGACGATCCGGGGCACGTCGAGGTGGTAGAAGACGCTGGTCACGACCTCGCCGTGGCCGCGGACCCCGTCGTGCTCCAGCACCACGCGGACCGCGTCGCGCCGGGTCATCACCGACCGGGAGATCCGCAGCGGGGAGGCCAGGTCGAGGCCGTAGACGTGCCAGGACAGCTTCACACCGGCACCCCCACCGCGAGCGGTGCGGCGACGTTCGAGCACCGCGCCCAGCTGGTCACCTCGATCTCGCCGGAGTGCCCGATCTCCACCGGCCGGTCGGCGGGCACGCCCAGCAGGCCGCGGGACTGGCAGAAGTCGTCGTCGAAGATCGTCCCCAGGTACCGGTGCGGCCCGTCCGGGAAGATCGTCACCACCCGCGCGGTCGGCTCCAGCCGCGCCACCCACGCCGACACCAGCGCGACCGCGCCGGTGCTCCAGCCGCCGGTGACGAACCCGTCGCGGGCCAGCCGCCGGCACGCGTCCACCACCTCGACCGGGCCGAGCCAGTGGACCTCGTCGAACTCGTGGTAGGCCACGTTGCGCGGGTGGATGCTGCTGCCCAGGCCGCGCATCACGCGCTGCCGCGCGGGCTGGCCGAAGATCGTGGAGCCCACGGTGTCCACGCCCACCAGCCGCAGCAGCGGCCAGTACCGGCGCAGCGCCGCGACGACGCCGGCGCTGTGCCCGCCGGTGCCGACGCTGCACACCAGCACGTCCGCGCGGTCCAGTTGCCGGACCAGCTCGCGGGCCAGGCCGGTGTAGCCGGCCGGGTTGTCGGGGTTGTTGTACTGGTCGGGCCAGTAGGCGCCGGGCAGGCCGCGCAGCACGGCCTGGAGCCGGTCCAGCCGCGCCTGCTGCCAGCCGCCGGTCGGGTGCGGCCGGTCCACGATCTCCAGCCGGGCGCCGTGGGCGCGCAGGAGCGCCCGCATCGACGGTTCCAGTTCGTGGTCCACCACCAGCACCACGGGGTGACCCAGCGCCTGGCCCGCGAACGCCAGGCCGAGCCCGAGCGTGCCGCTGGTGGACTCCACGACCACCGCGCCCGGCTTCAGGTCGCCGCGCTTCCTGGCGGCCTGGAGCATCGCGACCGCCGAGCGCGCCTTCATCCCGCCCGCGCTGAGGTTCTCCAGCTTGGCCCAGAAGCCGCCGTGCCGGTGGGGCAGCGGGGTGTCGATGCGGGCCACCGGCGTGTTGCCGAGCAGGTCCAGCAGGCTGGCGCGCATGGTCACGGTTCCCGGTAGTGGAACAGGGTGGACGGGCCGCCGTGCAGCCAGAAGAACGGGTACGGCTCCGCCGAGACGGCCCGCACGCCGTGGCCCAGGAACCAGGGCGCGACGGCGCTGGCGGTCTGGGCGAACAGGGTCACCGGACGCCCGGTCGCGAGCAGGGCTTCGAACGTGCCGTTGCCCAGCGTCATGCCCGAGGCCAGGACCAGGTCGAAGTCCGTGCCGCGGAAGTCGGTGACGATCGGCTCGTCCCACTCCGTCCGGCCGCCCTTGAGGTCGCACGGCACGTACCGGGCGTCCCGGGCGCGCAGGTGGTGCAGCAGGGAGTTCACCACGCCGACGACGAGAACCCGTTGGCCCGGCTGGGGATCGAGCAGGTCGACCACCGCCTGCGCCCGGGACATGGACTTGGCCAGCGAGTCGCCCGCGTCGACGGTGACGGGCTTGGCGTTCGCGGTCTCGTGCGGGTGGGCGTGCATCAGGTAGGCGTCGAGGGCGGCCGTGCGGACCGCCGCG
This sequence comes from Actinosynnema sp. CA-248983, assembly GCA_050954585.1. Classification (GTDB taxonomy): domain Bacteria; phylum Actinomycetota; class Actinomycetes; order Mycobacteriales; family Pseudonocardiaceae; genus Actinosynnema. The sequence continues at coordinate 3,173,065 of CP191863.1, forward strand.
TGCGGGTGGTCGAGCAGGTCGGCGACGGTGGTCCCGGCGCAGTCCGCCACGTCCGGCTCGTCATCGGGTTCGACCGCGCACGACCCGACGGCGTCGCCGACCCGCAGGCTGACCACGGTGTTGCGGTACGACTGGCCGCGGGTGGCGTGCCGCGCGCCCTGGCGGGTGGTGAACGCGACGCTCACCGCGCAGGCCGCCGGGTCGGGCCCCAGTTCACCCGCGCGGGTCCGGCGCACGAGTTCGGCGAGGGTCACTGGTCGTCCTCGGCGTACCGAACGTTCATCCCGGCCACGACCTCCTCGGCGCGGGCGCGGGCGTCGTGGTCGGCCGAGGTCACCATGACGTGCCCGAGGTAGGTGTTGTTGCTGGTGGGCTCACCCGCGCGGTGCCCGGCGGGCTTCACCGCCCGGTCCACGACGTCGGGGTGGTCCGGCGCGTCGATGCCCGTGATGACGCCCGCTTTGGGCGGCAGCAGGAAGGAGATGGCGGCGCTGCGCACACCCGTCTCACGCGGACGCAGGTCGGGCTTGTCGCCGACGGCGAGCTGGGCGAACACGGCGGGCAGGTCGATGCCGGTGACGCGGCGGACCAGCTCGGTGATCTGGTTGCCGGCCGGTCGCGGGTTGACCTCGATGAGCTTGGGGCCGTCGGCGGTCAGCTTGACCTCGGTGTGCGCCACGGACTCGTCCAGGCCGAGTGCCTCGATCGCGGCGATGGCCGTGTCGATCGCCTGTTCGCGGTCGTCGTGGGGGAGGTCCGCCGGGAACATGTGGCCGCTCTCCACGAACCACGGGTCGCCCGCGATGCTCTTGTCCGTCACGCCGATGACGTGCGTGGTGCCGCCGGTGGTGACCGTCTCCACACTCACCTCGGGGCCGACCAGCAGCTCCTCCAGCAGGACCGTGGGCACGCGGGGCTGGTTGCGGGCGTTGACCGGGAACGCCTCCAGCGCCAGGAACGCCTCCCGCAGCCCGTTCTCGTCCCGCACGGCCCGGACGTGCATGCCCGCGCACAGGTCCACCGGCTTGACGACCAGCGGGTAGCCCAGGTCGGCGGCGGCCTTGGCGGTGGCGGGCCAGTCCTGGGCGAGGGCCCAGCGCGGGCCGGGGACCTCGGCGGTGGCCTTTCGGGTGAGGTCCTTGCGGTAGGCGCGCTCGACGGCGTCGGCGGACGGGCCGGGCAGGCCGAGGTGGTTGGCGACCTTGGCGACGGTGGCCAGGTAGTAGTCGCAGGAGGAGATCACGCCGTCGAAGCCGAGCAGGGCGTGTGCTTTGTCCACAAAGGACAGCAGGTGGTCGATGTCGTTGGTCTCGGTGGTGAGGACGTTGTCCGCGGTGAGCAGCGGGTGCGGGTGGCTGGGCGCCGAGCGCAGGTAGTGGTTCAGGTCCCGGGTGAGGAAGGTGAACCGGTGCCCCGACTCCCGGATCGCGCGCGGCAGCAGGGTGCTCATCGCGCCCACCCAACTCTCGATCATCAGCAAGTGCGCCACGCGGGTTCCTCCGACGTCCTCGGATCGGTGATCGTCGGGAATGGTAACCGTTATCAATTTCAGTGCGTGCCGCCGGGTGGGTGATCCGGGGCACGCGGGTGCGTCGCGGTCGGCGTAACGATTGACGTCGGACCGCGGCGTTCGGCGCAACCGGCACGTACGCTGCGGCGCGAATCGGTGGATCGGGCGGTTCGGCGGATCGGGCGGTTCGGTGGATCGCCGGTTCTGCGGATCGGCAGGGGAGGTGTGGCGTGCGGACAGCGGTGTGGCTGGTCGACGGGCCGGACGAGGTCCGGGAGCGGCTCGCGCGGCGGGGCGCGCGGTCCCGCCGGGTGGTGCCCACGCCCCACGGCACGATGCTGCTGGGTCCCGCGCCCGAGACGTTGACCGATCTGCGCCTCACCCTGCGGGTGGCGGTGAAGCGGGGCCGGACCGCGCTCGGGTTCGCCTGGACCGGTGCCACCGCGTGGCTGCTGGTGTTCTCCGGCGGCCGGCTCCGCGGAGTGCGGTTCGGCGCGGACCGCGCGCAGCGGTTCCCCTCCGGCGACGGCGAGCTTCCCGGCCGGACCGCCGCGCTCGTGGCCGACGCGTTCGGCGTGTCCCGCAAGGAGTTGCGGGCGGCGGTGGACGACTCCGAGGGGCGGGGCGTCGACCGGCTCGCGGCCCTGCTGGAGCGCCTCGGGTACGGCTCGGAGGCCCGGCTGCTGAGGTGGGTGGACCGCGAGGGCGAACCGCCGGTGCACCCGCGGCGCTGGTGGGAGTGGGCCGCCGGGGAGTTCATGGGCACGTTCGACGACGAGACCATGGTCGGGTGGCACCCACTCCTGAGGGCCTTGCCACCCGCGGGGGTCGGCGCACTCGCGGTCGCCGCGTACCCGTTCGTCCACGCGTTTTTCGGCGTCGTGGCCGCCGTGTCGACGTTGGTGGTGCTAGGGCCGCTCTCGGTGGCCGCCACGGCGCATGAGGTGATCCGGACGCGCCGCGCGGACGGGTTCCCGGTCAGCGACCCGTTGGGTGTGTTGGCCGCGGTGGCGGCGGAGCGCTCGGACGATCGGGAACACCACCACGACCAGCAGTGACAGCGCGGGCACCGGGGTGCCGAGGACGAACTGGCCCAACGCGTAGTCCGCCGCCGGCACCGCCAGGCACGCCGCAAAGGCCCGGCCCGACCCTGCGGGCGGCTTGCCCGGGCGCGCCCACGGCGTCCGGCCGAACGGCTTGGCCACCGACAGCCACACCTGGCACGCCAGCGCCGACGCCATCAGCAGCGACCCCACCCGCATCAGCGTCGGCGAACCGCCCGGGTGCAGGTTGGGGCTGAGCACGAAGATCCCCACGTACAGCTGGGAGAACGTCACCACCGTCTTCACGGCCACCCACCAGTGCCGGAAGAACCCCCACGGCGTCAGGCCGGCCAGCATCAACCCGGTGAACGCCGACGTCGTCGCCATGAACTGCAACACCTGCACGTCGATCAGCAGCGCCACGTCGAACGCCGCCGGGTTCTCCAGCGCGTGGTTCACCACCACGAACAACGCCAGCGCCATGCACATCCAGCCCGTGGAGGTGACGACGTGCAGCCAGACCAGCAACTTCCGCGCCAAGGCAGGCCTCCAAGGGTAGCCGCGCTACATATAGTACGCCTACTCATAGACGTTGGCTCGGACAGGATCACGCCGACGCCGGGTGAAGGGCGCGGTCCGGCCACCTTTGCGCCATTGAGCGGACACCGGGAATTCGCCCAGTTCACCGAATGGACCACGAGCGGCCCGGCCGGCTTGACAAGCGCGCGCGGCGGAACGGAAGCTCCGCTGGCCCGGAACGCGCCCGGGTTCCCCAAGCCCCCGAGGAAGGTTCGCCCCCGTGACGAAATCCCTGCGGCTGGCCGGCGTCGTCGCCACCGCCCTGGCCCTGCTCGCCGCCTGCGGCACGCCGCCGCCCAAGGACGGCGCGGGCAGCACCTCCTCCGCCGCCACCGCCACGTCCGCCGCCGACCTCGGCGGGTTCGACAAGCTGGTCGAGGCGGCCAAGAAGGAGGGCAAGCTCAACGTCATCGCGCTGCCCCCGGACTGGGCCAACTACGGCGAGATCATCAAGGCGTTCGAGGCCGAGTACGGCATCAAGGTCGACTCCGCCCAGCCCGACGCCTCCAGCCAGGAGGAGATCAACGCCGCCAACCAGCTCAAGGGCAGCGACCGCGCGCCCGACGTGTTCGACCTGGGCCTCAACGTCGCCCTGGCCAACAAGAGCCTGTTCGCGCCCTACCGCGTGCAGACCTGGGACGACATCCCCGCCGAGCTGAAGGAGCCGAGCGGGCTCTACTACGGCGACTACGGCGGCTTCATGTCCATCGGCTACGACGCCGCCAAGGTGCCCGCGCCGACCACGGTCAAGGACCTGCTCAAGCCCGAGTACCAGGGCAAGGTCGCGCTCAACGGCGACCCGACGCAGGCCGGCGCGGCGTTCTCCGGCGTCGTGATGGCCGCGCTGGGCAACGGCGGCTCGGCCGACGACATCGCGCCCGGCGTCGAGTTCTTCAAGCAGCTCAAGGCCGCCGGCAACTTCCTGCCGGTCGACCCGACGCCCGCGACCATCGAGTCCGGCCAGACCCCGGTCGTCATCGACTGGGACTACACCAACGCCGCGCAGACCGCGAAGCTCGCCGGCAAGGCGGACTGGAAGGTCGTGGTGCCGCAGGGCGCGCAGGTCGGCGCCTACTACAACCAGGCCATCAACAAGGACGCGCCGCACCCGGCCGCCGCGCGCCTGTGGCAGGAGTTCCTGTACTCCGACCAGGGCCAGAACCTCTACCTCAAGGGCCTGTCCCGGCCGGTGCGGCTGGACGCCATGGTCAAGTCCGGCAAGGTGGACGCCGACGCGCACGCCAAGCTGCCCAAGACCGACGGCAAGCAGGTGTTCCTGACCCAGGAGCAGTCCGACAAGGCCAAGAAGACGCTGTCCGAGACGTGGGCCCAGGCGGTGGGCTGACCGCATGGTCGCACCCGTCTCCACGTCCGCCGGGAGTGGCGCGCAAGCCGCTCCCGGCGGGTCCGGCCGGTCCTGGCTCGCCTGGCTGGTCGTCGTGCCGTTCCTGGCCTACGTCGGCACGTTCCTGCTCTACCCGACGGTGCTCGTGCTGGCCGGGGCGTTCCAGGACTCGTCCGGCGGCTTCACCCTGGACAACCTCGCGGCGCTGACCAAGGGCGTGTACCTCCAGGCGTTCCTGCGCAGCGTCGAGCTGTCCGCGCTGACCGCCGTGCTGGGCGCGGTGTTCGGCGCGCTGCTGTCGTGGGCGGTCGCCTCCGGGAAGCCGGAGGGGTTGCTGCGGCGGGTGGTCGTGGCCGGGTCGGGCGTGCTCGCGCAGTTCGGTGGTGTGCCGCTGGCGTTCGCCTTCCTCGCCACGGTCGGGTTCCAGGGGTTCGTCACGCGGTTCCTGCGGGACTGGTTCGGGATCGACCTGTTCGCGGGCGGGGCGTGGCTGTTCGAGCTGCCCGGGTTGACGCTGGTCTACACGTTCTTCCAGATCCCGTTGATGGTCATCGTCTTCCTGCCCGCGATGGACGGGTTGCGTCCACAGTGGAAGGAAGCGGTGGACAGCCTGGGTGGTTCCGCGTGGAAGTACTGGCGGCACGTCGGTGGGCCGATCCTGCTGCCCGCCTTCCTGGGCGCGTTGCTGTTGTTGTTCGCCAACGCTTTCTCCGCTTACGCGACGGCCGCGGCGTTGGTGTCGCAGGGATCGCCGATCGTGCCGCTGCAGATCCGGGGCGCGCTGACCGGTGAGGTCCTGCTGGGGCAGGAGAACCTGGGCAAGGCGCTCGGGCTGGGCATGGTCGTGGTGGTGGCGGTGGCGATGGGCCTGTACGCGGTGCTGCAACGGAGGTTCGCGCGGTGGCAGTAGTCGTGCGGCGGCTGGTGCTGCTGGTGCTGGGTGCGTTCTTCCTGGTGCCGCTGCTGGCGATGGCCGAGTTCTCCACGCGGGGCGCCGGCGGGACGCGCAGCCTGGAGTCGTGGACGGGGATCGGGGCCGATCCGGACCTGGTCGAGGCGATCCTGGCGTCGGTGCAGCTCGCCGTGACCAGTTCGGTGCTGGTGCTGGTGCTGCTGGTGCCCACGATGACCTGGATCCGGCTGCGGCTGCCGGTGCTGCGGCGGCTCGTGGAGTTCCTGTGCCTGCTGCCGATCACGATCCCGGCGATCGTGCTGGTGGTCGGCATGGCGCCGCTGTACGCGTGGGTGGACTACTTCCTGGGCGACTCGCCGTGGACGCTGACGTTCGCGTACGCGGTGCTGGTGCTGCCGTTCGCGTACCGGGCGATCGACGCGGGGCTGTCCGCGATCGACCTGAAGACGCTGGCGGAGGCGGCGCGGTCGTTGGGCGCGTCCTGGGGGACGGTGCTGGTGCGGGTCGTGGTGCCCAACATCCGCACGGCGCTGATCGGGGCTTCGCTGCTGTCGGTCGCGTTGGTGCTGGGGGAGTTCACCATCGCGTCGCTGTTGAACTTCGACACGTTGCAGGTGCAGGTGAACCTCCTCGGCAAGCGCAACGCGGGCGTGTCCATCGCGGTGTCGCTGCTGAGCCTGCTGTTCGCGTTCGTGCTGCTGTTCCTGCTGTCGTTCGTGGGTGGGCGGCGGGGTTCCTCCGCCGTCGAGGAAGGCTGAGGATGGGTTACCTGGAGTTGCGCGGGCTGCGCAAGTCGTTCGGCGGGCAGCCGGCGCTGGCAGGGCTGGACCTGTCGCTCGCCGAGGGCGAGCTGGTCAGCCTGCTGGGACCGAGCGGGTGCGGCAAGACGACGGCGCTGCGCATCGTCGCGGGCTTCGAGACCGCCGACGCGGGTTCGGTGTCGGTCGGTGGGCGGGACGTCACCGCTGTGCCCGCGAACAAGCGGGACATGGGCATGGTCTTCCAGGCCTACAGCCTGTTCCCGAACATGACGGCGGCGCAGAACATCGCCTTCGGGCTGCGGCTGCGGCGGGCGTCCGACCGGGGGCGCCGGACGTCGGAGCTGCTGGAACTGGTCGGGCTGGGGCACCTGGCCGGGCGGTACCCGCACCAGATGTCCGGTGGCCAGCAGCAGCGGGTGGCGCTGGCCCGGGCGTTGGCGATCGAACCCCGGGTGCTGCTGCTGGACGAGCCGCTGTCCGCTTTGGACGCCAAGGTGCGGGTGGCGCTGCGGGACGAGATCCGGCGCATCCAGACGTCGTTGGGGATGACGACGTTGTTCGTCACGCACGACCAAGAGGAGGCGCTGGCCGTCTCGGACCGGGTGGGCGTGATGTCGCACGGGCGGTTGGAGCAGCTCGACACGCCCGCGGTGGTGTACCGGAAGCCGGCTTCGGCGTTCGTGGCGCAGTTCGTGGGTGTCACCAACGTGGTGCAGGGGACGGCCGAGGTCGGCGGGGTCCGGGTGGGGGCGGTCCGGGTGGACGCCGAGCACTCGCTGGACGCGGGGTCCGACGTCAAGGTCATCGTGCGGCCGGAGGACATCGGGATCGCGCAGCACAGCGGGCAGGACAACGGGGCGCTGGTGGGCAGCGTGGTGACGCAGAGCTTCCTGGGGGCGGTGACCCGGGTGTCGGTGCGGTTGGCCGGGGACGGGCAGGAGGTCCGGGTGGACCAGCCGTCCAGTCGGGCGGGGGACTTCCCGGCGGGGACCGCGGTGGCGCTGGACCTGTCGCGGGTGATGGTCGTCGAGGCCTGACTCCAGTGGAGGCGGGGCGGGCCACGCTGGAGACCACCGACCCGCCGCACGCCGAGTACATCGACCAGGTGGAGGTCGGTCGGCGGGTCGCCGGGCACGTCCGGGTCGCGTTCGGGGTCGACGACTCGGACGGCCACCGCCCGCGAACTCGAGCAGGCGGGGGCGACGGTCGTGGCCGAGCCGACAGGACGCCGTGGAACTCGCTGAACGCCCGCCTGGAAGCGCCCGCCGGACTTCAGCTCACGCTGTTCACCGAGTTGGGCGAGCCCACCGAGTGACGGAGAAGGGGCCTGTCCGGAAACCGGACAGGCCCCTCACATCCATGAAACCGGACTACCGCGGGAACAGCTCCCGGTAGTGGCCCTCATGAAACCGGACTACCGCGGGAACAGCTCCCGGTAGTGGCCCTGCGTCTGGACGTTCAGCTCACCCACGCGGACCAGCTTCGCCGTCGCGGTCCGCGGGTCGCGGATGTCGAAGACGTCGAAGCCCTTGGCCATGTCGGACGAGTAGATGTAGCCGTTGTAGTAGTACGTCGACCACGCGCCACCGCCCTTGCGGTCGGGCAGCGGGCCGCGCTCGAACCAGCCGATCTCCTTGGGGTTGCGGGAGTCGGTGAAGTCCCACACGGAGAAGCCGCCCTGGTACCACGCCTGCACCATGATGTCGCGGCCCTGGACGGGGATCAGCGAACCGTTGTGCGCCACGCAGTTCTCGGAGTCGGCCTGGGTCCGGGGGATCTTGTAGTACGACCGGAACTCCAGCTTGCGGGCGTCGCCCTCGCCGGTGATGTCGTAGATGCCGTCCGCACCGCGCAGCGGGCCGATCTTCGGGTTGCAGGTGGCCGCGCCGCCGCCGCCCAGCTCGTCGGTGAAGACGACCTTGGTGCCGGCGTTGTTGAACGTGGCCGAGTGCCAGAACGCGAAGTTCACGTCGTCCTGCACGCGGTGGATCTCGCGGGGGTTCTCCCGGTCGGAGATGTCCCACAGCACGCCGTCACCCATGCACGCGCCCGCGGCGAGGTCCTTGGACGGGTACACGGTGATGTCGTGGCAACCGGACGTGGCGCGCACGTAGCCGGTGTCCACGGTGCCGTCACGGCCGGGGTTGCCGCCGTCCGGGAACAGCACCGTCTCGGACAGCACGAAGGCCGACGTCGGGTTGGCCAGCGGCACCTTGACGATGGAGATCAGGTCGTGCGGCGGCTTGCAGTCCGGGAACGCCTCGTTCGGCCCGTAGGACGAGACGTACACGTAGACGTCCTTGCCCTTCTTGTCGGGCACGAGCGTGTGGGTGTGGGAACCGCACTTCGTCTCCACCGACTTGATGTAGCGCGGGTTGCGCTTGTCGGAGATGTCGAAGATCTTGATGCCCTCCCACGCGTCCTTGTTCGTGGCCGACAGCGGGGTGCTGGAGCACGAGTCGTCGGAGCGCGACGAGTCGGTGGACAGGAACAGCAGGTTCCCCTTCACCGAGATGTCGTTCTGCGAGCCCGGGCACAGCACCGACGCGGTGATCTTCGGCTTGTGCGGGTTGCGGATGTCGTAGATCACGAACCCGTCGTAGTTGCCGTCGAACGCGTAGCCGTCCTGGAAGGCCAGGTCCGACCACGTGGACGCCTCCGTGAACGGAGCCGGCTTCGGCAGGTTCGCGAGGTGCTTGATGTTGCGGGTGTGGCGGATCTCGTCGACACCGGGGATGCCGGTGTCGGCCTGGGCGGGCTCGGACAGCTGGGCCTCCGACAGCCCGGCCACGTCCGCGTCCACCTCGGGCTCCGCAAGGGCTTGCGGGCCGAGCACCAGCGACGAGGCGGCGAGTGCCAGCGCCCCCAGGGCCGCGCCGGCTCTGCGGCGGCGGGCCGAATCGCGTGCGTTCACTTCAGGTCTCCCCTTCCGAACCTGTAGCAGGGACCGCAGTATTACCCTTTGCATGGCTAACCACCAGACCCATTCGTCGGTAAGGAGCAGACTTCCGGCAGGTGGAACGTGCGGGTAACTTGTCGGCCGAGTCGAGGGGGTCGTGGCAGATGCGGATCTTGTTCGTGGCGGCGCTGGTCGCTTTCCTGGCGGCGTGCACGGCGAAGACGGACGACGTGCCGCCGGTGATCGTCCCGAAGGGACCGGGCGAGCAGGCGCAGACGCTCGCGCCGGAGGACGTCGGCACCGACCGGTGGACGGCGCCCAACGAGGCGGACCTGACCTACGTGGTGAGGATGATCGAGCACCACAGGCAGGCGCTGGAGATGTCGGCGCTGGCGCCCGAGCGCGCGCAGAACGAGACGGTGAAGGCGCTGGCGTCGCGGATCTACGACACCCAGGGACCGGAGATCGGCGGGATGGAGCAGTGGCAGCGCCAGTTCGGCGAGAAGGCCCCGGCCCACGGCCACTCCGGCAAGATGCCCGACGTGGACCACGGGTCCATGCCGGGCATGGCCACCAGTCAGCAGATGGACGCCCTGAAGAACGCGCGCGGCGCGGACTTCGACCGGATGTTCCTCCAGTTGATGATCGCCCATCATGAGGGTGCGCTGGAGATGGCCGTGGACCTGCTGAAGGCGGGCGTGGACCCGCGTGTGCAGGAGATGGCCAACGACGTGCTGGTGACCCAGCAGGACGAGATCAACACGATGAGGTCGCTCATGGTCGGGTGAGCACGAGGTCCTCGCTGGGCTGGAAGGTCTCGACGGCGTTGCCCGTCACATGACGGGCGATGCCGGCGTTGCGCCGGTGCGCCTCCTTGAACGACGCGGAGGCGACCCACGCCTTGAAGTCGTCCTCGGTGTCGAACTCGTTCACCGAGACGTAGGGCTGGTCGGGTCGGGTGGGCCGCAGCAGGGTGCTCCGGCGCAGGCCGGGCACGCCCGGCAGGTAGGTCCGCATGTTGTCCCGGAAGTGGGCCTCGAACTCCTCCGCCCGCTCGGCGGGCACGAACAGGCGGTTGGTCGCGACGAACATGCGGCACCTCCGGTTTCCGACGCTACGTAGGCAACTATTCCAACGCTGCGTCGGGAAAACAAGGGGCGCGGAGCTGTTGGTCGGCATCGCCGCCACCGCCGCCCGCTCCGGGCGGGTGGCGAGGGCGCGGAGCTGTTGGTCGGCATCGCCGACGGCGACCGCCCGCTCGGGGCGGGTGGCGAGGGCGCGGAGCTGTTGGTCGGCATCGCCGCCACCACCGCCCGCTCCGGGCGGGTGGCGAGGCGCGCACTTCAGGTGACGGTAGGCTCGGGCGCGTGCCCAGGATCAGCGCCGAGACCCTCGCGGAGCACCGCGCGAACCGGTTGCGGTCGCTGTTGGCGGCCGGTCGGGAGATCGTCGCCGAGGAGGGGCCGGACGCGTTGACGCTGGCCGCGCTGGCCCGGCGGGTCGGCCTGTCCCGGCCGTCGCTCTACGAGTACTTCAAGTCGCGTGAGGAACTGGTCGCGGCGATCGTGACCGACGAGCTGCCCGACCAGGCGCGGCGGCTGGCGGCGGCGGTGAACGCGGTGTCCGGTGTGCCCGCCAAGGTCGAGGCCTACCTGCGGACCGTGCTGGAGATCATCGTGGACGGCAGCCACGGCGCGGTCGTCGCGTTGTCGGCGCACGCGTTGCCGGAGGAGTCGCGGCGGCGGATCAGGGCCGAGCACGAGAAGCTCCTGGCGCCCCTGGTCGGGGTGCTGCTGGAGGCGCGCGTGCCGCAGCCGGGGTTGCGGGCGCTGCTGATCCACGGGTCGGTCGAGGCGGCGGCGCGGACGTTGCGGCCCGGGGACGTGCCGCAGAGCGAGGCCGTCGTCGTGGCCCTGCTCGACCAGACCCTGCACGGCCTGGGATCGCGGCCCTCCTAGCGCCCGGGACGGTCGAGCGCCCTGGGCGCGGGGTGGCGTCACTCGCCGAGCATGTGGGTGCCCTTCGCGGACTCGTCGGTCGCGGTGAACAGGCCGCGGGTCTGGGTGATGAACTCGGACAGTTCCAGCAGGCCGTCGTTGTCGACGTCCACCGACGCGAACGCGATCGCCGCCACCTGCGGGTCGGTGATGCCGGCCCCCCGGTAGAGCCTGGTGAACTCCTGCTCGTCCAGGCGGCCGTCGCCGTCGCGGTCGGCGATGGCGAACGCGCGGGCGGCGGCGCTCTCCCACTTGGTGAGCAGTTCGCCGGTGGTGAGCAGGCCGGCCTCGTGGGCCTCGCGGAACTCCTCCTGGGTCACCTCGCCGTCGGCGTCGACGTCCGCGCCGCGGATGTAGTCCCAGATCTCGCGGTACGCGTCGGTCAGCGCGGTGACCTCGGGTGACGCCCCGGCCAGCCGGAACTCCAGGCCGATGCCGCGGGCCTTCACGTCGAAGTCGCGCCAGGAGATCCGGCTGTCGTCGTCGGTGTCGAAGGCCGTGAAGACGCGGAAGATGTTGTCCAGTCGCACCTGTTCCGACATCGGGTGTCCTTTCCTGTGGTCGTCGCTGTGGCGAGCGTAGGAGCGGCGCGTCCGGCCGGGCATCGCAAGATCGGGTCCAGTCGTTCACCCGATCCGGTAAGAGGGTGGACCGGCGCATCAACCGATCGGTTGATGCCAGGTCTGGCCCGCTGAGCGATTCGCCCGAACGGGTGGCCCGCGAGGCTGGACGCATGGCAGTGATCGAGGTTGTCGACCTGGTCAAGAGGTACGGGTCGAAGGTTGCCGTCGACGGGGTCTCGTTTTCCGTCGACGAGGGGGAGATCTTCGGGATCCTCGGGCCCAACGGGGCGGGCAAGACCACCACCGTCGAGTGCGTCGAGGGGTTGCGCGCGCCGGACGCCGGCACCGTCCGGGTCTTCGGGTTCGACCCGCGCGCGGACCGGGACGAGGTCCGGCGGGTGCTGGGCGTGCAGCTCCAGGAGAGCGAACTGCCCGAGCGCATCCGGGTGGGGGAGGTGATGGAGCTGTTCGCCTCCTTCTACGAGCGGCCGGCCGACTGGCGCGAGCTGCTGGAGCTGCTGGGGCTCGCGGACCGGACCAAGGCCGAGTACCGGGCGTTGTCCGGCGGGCAGAAGCAGCGGGTGTCCATCGCGTTGGCGCTGGTCGGCAAGCCCCGGGTGGCGGTGCTGGACGAGCTGACCACGGGGCTGGACCCGCAGGCCCGCCGCGACACGTGGAGCCTGGTCGAGGGCGTGCGGGACTCCGGGGTGACGGTCGTGCTGGTCACCCACTTCATGGAGGAGGCCGAGCGGCTGTGCGACCGGCTCGCGCTGATCGACGCCGGCAAGGTCGTCGCGGTGGACAGCCCGGCCGGGCTGGTGGCGCGGCTGGGCGGTGAGCAGACCGTGCGGTTCCGCCCGACGTCCGCCCTGGACACCGCGCTGCTGGCGGACCTGCCCGAGGTGACCGCGGTGGCGCAGCACGGGCCGCAGGTCGTGGTCACCGGCACCGGCAACCTGCTGCACGCCGTGACCTCCGTCCTGGCCCGCAACCAGGTCGTGGCCGCCGAGCTGCGCATCGAGCAGGCCGGCCTGGACGACGCCTTCATCCGACTCACCGGCCGGGAGCTGACGTGAACAAGATCATCGCCATCGAGTGGAAGCTGTTCCTGCGCGAACCGGGGACGGTCGCGTTCGGCGTGCTGTTCCCGACCGTGCTGATCCTCGTGCTGGGCGCCATCCCCGCGCTGCGCACGCCCGACCCGACCTTCGGCGGCCTGCGGTTCGTGGACGGCTACGTGTCCACGCTGGTCGTGATCGCGCTGGCGTTCCTGTGCCTGAACAAGCTGCCGAGCACGGTCGCGACCTACCGGGAGAAGGGCATCCTGCGCCGGTACTCGACCACGCCGGTCCACCCGGGCAAGCTGCTGGCCGCGCAACTGGTGGTGAACTCGATCGCGGCGGCGATCTCGGTCCTGCTGGTGATGGTTGTGTGTTGGCTCGTCTTCGGCGTCGACCTGCCGCACCACCCGCTGGGCTTCGCCGCCGCGTGCCTGCTGGGCACCACCGCGCTGTCCGCGCTGGGCCTGCTCATCGCCGCCTGGTCGCCCACCGCCCGTGCCGCGAACGGCTGGGCCGCCGGGGTGTTCATGGTGGTGATGTTCTTCGGCGGCGCGTACCTGCCCCGGTTCCTGCTGCCGGAGCCGCTGGTGCGCATCGGCGAGCACCTGCCGCCGGGGGTCGGCGCGCTCCAGGAGGCGTGGCTGGGCACCGCGCCGAGCCTGGTGCACCTGGGCATCCTGGCCCTGACGACGGTCGTGGCGGGTACCGTCGCGGCACGGTCGTTCCGCTGGGAGTAGGTGGGGGAGTGTCGGACAGCCTCGACGTGTGGGAGCGCCGGCTGAGCCGGGTCATCCAGGTCGTGCCGTACCTCGCGCTGGGGCTGCCCGCGCTGCTGTACGTGCTCACCGTGCCGGACACGGTGGCGGACAAGGCGATCACGGTCGGCATCGTGGTCGGCGCGGCGCTGTGGATGGCGTGGTGGCACACGCTGCACCCGCAGTGGCGGGGTCGTCCGGGCCTGATGACCGTGTTCTTCGTCGGTGTGCTGGTCTTCTACGCCCTGCTCGGGCTGCGGGACCCGATCATGGGGTTCTACTCGTTCGCCGGGTACCTCTACGCGGCCGAGGTGCTGCCGGGGCGGCGGATGGTCGTCGGGGTCCTGGTGAACGCCGTGCTCGCGACCATGGCCCTGTTCGGCGGGCCGCCGCCGGCCGAACCGACGGCGATCGTGGTGTTCGTCGTGGTGGCGCTGTTCTTCGGGACGATCGCCCTGACGTTCACCATGCTGGGGTACATCACCACCGAGCAGTCCCGGCGGCGCAAGGAGATGGTCGCCGAACTGGCCGCGATGGTCGAGGAGAACGCGGGGCTGCACGCCCAGTTGCTGATCCAGGCGCGGGAGGCGGGCGTGCTGGACGAGCGGCAGCGGCTGGCGGGGGAGATCCACGACACCCTGGCGCAGGGGTTCACCGGGATCATCACCCAGCTCCAGGCGGTGGACGCGCCTTCGCGGCACGTGGACACCGCGGTGCGACTGGCGCGGGAGAACCTGGCCGAGGCCCGCCGGTCCGTGCACGCCCTGCGCCCACCCGCGCTGGAGGACGCCAACCTGCCCGACGCCCTGGTCGAGGTCGCCGGCGGCTGGACGGACCAGACCGGCGTCCCCGCCTCGGTGGCCACGACGGGCGCGGCGCGGCCGTTGCACCCGGAGGTGGAGGTCGCGCTGCTGCGGACCGCGCAGGAGGCACTGTCCAATGTGGCCAAACACGCTCGGGCGTCGCGTGTCGGGCTTACGTTGTCCTACATGGAGGACGTGGTGACGCTGGACGTCCGCGACGACGGGGCGGGGTTCGATCCCGCTCGCGGCAGCGGTGGTTTCGGGCTGGTGGGGATGCGGCAGCGGGTGTCGCGGCTGGCCGGGTCGCTGGTGGTCGAGTCCGAGCCCGGCGCCGGCACGGCGGTGTCGGCGTCGGTGCCCGCGATCCCGGCGGAGGTCGTGCGGTGATCCGGGTGGTGATCGTGGACGACCACCCGGTGGTGCGGGACGGGTTGCGCGGGATGCTCGCCGCGGCCGGGGACGTCGAGGTGGTCGGCGAGGCGGCGGACGGGGCGGAGGCGGAGGCCGTGGTGCGGGCGGTCGTGCCGGACGTGGTGCTGATGGACCTGCGGATGCCCGGCGTGGACGGGGTGACCGCCATCGGTCGGCTGCGGGACGTGCCGGCGCGGGTCCTGGTGCTGACGACGTACGACACGGACAGCGACGTCCTGCCCGCGATCAAGGCCGGGGCGACCGGGTACCTGCTCAAGGACACGCCGCGCGACGAGCTGTTCCGCGCGGTCCGGTCGGCGGCGCGCGGGGAGGCGGTGCTGTCGCCGTCGGTGGCGACCCGGCTGGTCGGGCAGGTCCGGACGCCGGCGGCGGAACCGTTGAGCGATCGCGAGGTCGAGGTGTTGGGGTTGATCGCGCGGGGGTGCACGAACCGGGAGGCGGCTGCGCGGCTGTTCATCAGTGAGGCGACCGTGAAGACGCACTTGGTGCACGTTTACGCGAAGCTGGGCGTCAACGACCGGGCAGCCGCGGTGGCGGTGGCGTATGAGCGGGGCGTGCTGACGGCGGACCGATGACGGGGTTCCCGGCGGCGCTGGACGACCCCCTGCCGGCCCGCCGCCGAGCGGACGGCAGCGGGTGCGATCGGGTGGGGAGACCGGCGGTCAGCGGGTCAGGTCGAGGTACGCCCGCCAGTCGCCGACCGCGGTGATGTCGGTCAGCTCGGCGCTGTCCAGGCACTCGTCGCGCAGCACGGTGGCCAGGGCGGCGCTGCCGTCGGCCAGTTCGATCACGCCGATCTCCAGCTCGGGCGGTTCGGCGGGGAGCAGGTGGTCGCGGAGCACGGTCAGCGGCAGGTCGTACAGCTCGCCGACGACGCTCCCGGTGCCCGACGCGTGCATCGCCGGGAACCGGTCTCCCACCGAGAAGTACCGGTACTTGGGCGCGCTACGCGCGACACACAACAGGGGCGTGCCCTGGAGCTGGTGGTGCAACGGGCCGCCACGCATCCCGCCGCCGTTGAGGAAGATCAGGGCCATTCGGGTCCTCCTTGTGGATCGGGGTGTCGGTGGTGGTCAGGGGCAGCCCGCCGCCGCCGCGCCGGACGGCGATGATCTCGGCGGCGATGGACACGGCCGTCTCCTCGGGCGTCCGCGCGCCCAGGTCCAGGCCGATGGGGGAGCGCAGCCGGGACAGTTCGGCCTCGGTCACGCCCTCGGCGCGCAGCCGGGCCAGCCGGTCCAGGTGGGTGCGCCGCGACCCCAGCGCGCCGACGAAGCCCACCGGCAGGCGCAGCGCCTCCTTCAGCAGCGGCACGTCGAACTTCGGGTCGTGGGTCAGCACGCACACCGCCGTGGCCGAGTCGACCGGGGTGGCGGCCAGGTAGCGGTGCGGCCAGTCCACCACCACCTCGTCCGCCGCCGGGAACCGTTCGGGCGTGGCGAAAACCGGCCGCGCGTCGCACACGGTCACGTGGTAGCCGAGGAACTTGCCTTGCTGCGCCACGGCCGCCGCGTAGTCGATCGCGCCGAACACCAGCAACCTCGGCGCGGTGCCCCACGACTCGACCAGGCGACCGTCCACAACGGACGACCGGCTCACCGCGTAGGACGGGTAGGACACCTCGCCGTCACCGGTCTCCAACGACCGCGTCAGCACCACCGGACGGCCCTCGCGCGCCGCGCGCAGCGCCTCCCGGATCTCCGGCGTCACGACCTGGACGAACACCTCCAGCTCGCCGCCGCAGGTCAGCCCGACGGCGAACGCGTCCTCCGCCGAGTACCCGAAGTGCGCGAGCCGCGGCGTGCCGGTCTCCAGCACGGACAGCGCCAGCTCGTACACCGCGCCCTCCACGCACCCGCCGGACACGCTGCCCACGACCCGCCCGTCCGGGTGGACCGCCAGCGCCGCGCCGACCTCGCGGGGCGCGCTGCCCCGCACGGCCACCACGGACGCCACCGCGAACGGAGCGGTCCAGTCCGCCACGAGAGAAGCCAGCTCGCGCACTTCGGGTCCTCCTCTAGTGCAGCACCGCGGTCACGCCCTCGACCCCGAAGTACAGGACGAACAGCGCCGCGATCAGGGTCATCAGCCAGCCGACGGACCGCCACTGGCCCTTGCAGATCTTGATCACCACGTAGGACACGAGCCCCGCGCCGATGCCGTTGGTGATCGAGTAGGTGAACGGGATCACCGCCACCGTGAGGAACACCGGGATCGTGTAGTCCGTGTCGTGCCAGGGGATGCGCCGGCACTGGGCCATCATCAGCCCGCCGATCACCACCAGCGCGGGCGCGGCGGCCTGCGCCGGCACCACCGCGGCCAGCGGCGTGAACAGCAGCGTCGCGGCCAGCATCACGCCGGTCACCACGCTGGCCAGACCCGTCCGAGCGCCCTCGCCGACACCCGCCGCCGACTCCAGGAACACCGTGTTCGGCGACGACCCGGTCACCCCGCCGGCCACCGCGCCCACGCCGTCGACCAGCAGAATCCGGCCCATGCCCTGGACCTTGCCGTCCTTGGTCAGCCCGGCCTCGTCGGCCACCGACGTGATGGTGCCCATCGCGTCGAAGAACCCGGACAGGACCAGCGTGAACAGGAACACCGTCGCGGTGATCACGCCCGCCGAGACGAACCCGCCGAACAGGTCCACCTGCCCGAACAGCCCGAAGTCCGGCGCGGCGACCACGCTGTCCGGCACGTTCGGCGTCACCAACCCCCAACCCTCGACGTCGAACCACGCGTTGACCGCGACCGCCAGCACGGTCGCCGCCGCGATGCTGATCAGCACCGCCCCCGGCACGCCGCGGGCCATCAGCACGATCATCAGCAGCAGCCCGAGGCAGAAGATCGCGATGGGCCACCCGGACAGGTGACCGTCGAGACCCATCCGGACGGGGACCGACGAGCCGACCGCGTCCGGCGTCCGGGTCACGAACCCGGCGCTGACCAGGCCGACCAGGGCGATGTAGAGGCCGATGCCGACCGTGATGGCGGTCTTCAACGGCCCCGGGATGGAGTTGATGATCTTCTCCCGGACGCCCGAGGCCGCCATCACCACGATGCACAGGCCTTCGAGCACGACCAGGCCGAACGCCTGCGCCCAGGTCATGGTCGGGGCCATCTGGAACGCCACGACCCCGTTCACGCCGAGGCCCGCGGCGATGGCGAGCGGGGCGTTCCCGACCACGCCCATGAGGATGGTCATCACGCCCGCGGCCAGCGCGGTCGCGGTGGTGAGCTGCTCGGTGGTCAGGCGCGCGCCGGTGATGTCGGCCGAGGCGCCCAGGATGAGCGGGTTGAGCAATACGATGTACGACATCGCCACGAACGTGGTGATACCGCCGCGCACTTCCCGACTTATGGTGCTGCCGCGCTGGGATATGCGGAAGAACCGGTCGAGCTGTGTGGACTGCGTGGGTACGTCATCCCTGAGCTGGGTCATGACGATCCTTCCCATGCCGGTGGGCGCGTTTGGTGTTGGATGGCCGCGACTCCGTCGCGGCGCGGCGATGCCGCCTGCGACGCGGCATCGCCGTGCGATGCCGGCAGGCTCGCCCCTCCGAACGCGTTTGAGGTGGTTGTGCTCCGGTCAGCACTCAGCGGCTCGTGGCCGCTCCGGGGTGAGCGTCAGTAGTCGACGCGGTCGGTTCGGGACAGCCAGGCCGTGAACGGCGCGTTGTCCTCGCCCGTGGAGATCTGGTGCACCGGCAGGCTCCACAGCTCGCGGGGCTTGCCGAACAGCTCGTAGAACTCGCGGTCGTCGAAGCCGGCCGCGGCGGCGTCGTGCCGGTCGGCGGCGTAGACGACCCGGTCCACCCGCGCCCACAGCGCGGCGGACAGGCACAGCGGGCACGGCTCGCAGGACGACACCAGCACGCAGCCGGTGAGCTTGAAGTCGCCGATGGCCTGGCACGCGGCGCGGATCGCGACCACCTCGGCGTGCGCGGTCGGGTCGAGCGTCGGGGTGACCTGGTTGGTGCCGGTGGCGATCACCTCGCCGCCCCGGATGATCACCGCGCCGAACGGGCCGCCGCCGGCGGCGACGTTGCGGGTGGCCAGCTCGATCGACTCGCGCAGCCAGGCGTGGTCGGGCGAAACGGACGTGGTCATTGTGCGAAGCTCCAAATCGGGGTGGGGAACGCGGGACCGGCCCGGCGGGGCCGCGTCGGGGTGTCGCGTCGCCTTTCGCGCCGATCACGTCCTTCGATCGGAGCGAAACGCGGCGCGATGGCCCGACTCAGGGGCGGCCTCGCCGCGCGACGCCGGAGGCGGCGCCATCAGGCAGAGTGATGTGCTCGGGGCGCACGGGTACGCGCGTGAGGGCCAAGCCCGTGGCGTTGCGGATGGCCGCCACGATGGCCGGAGTCGAAGAGATCGTGGGTGGCTCGCCGACGCCGCGCACGCCGTAGGGCGCGTTCGGGTCGGCCAGTTCCAGCACGTCGATGCTCATCGGCGGCATGTCCAGCACGGTCGGGATCAGGTAGTCGGTGAACGACGGGTTGCGCACCTTGCCGCCGGCGGTCTGGATCTCCTCCATCACCGCCAGCCCCAGGCCCTGCGCCGAACCGCCCTGGATCTGGCCCAGCACGGCCTGCGGGTTGAGCGCCTTGCCGACGTCCTGCGCGCAGTCCAGCTCGACCACCTTCACCAGGCCCAGCTCCACGTCCACGTCCACCACCGCGCGGTGCGCGGCGAAGCCGTACTGGACGTGCGCGTTGCCCTGGCCGGTCACCGGGTCCAGCGGCTCGGTCGCCCGGTGCCGCCACTCCACGGTCTCGTCGATGACCTCGTCGCCCAGCAGCTCCACCAGGTCGGTCGTGGCGCGGCCGGCGGCGAGCTTGGCCAGCTTGTCCTTCACCGCGAGGCAGGCGGCGCGAACCGCGCCACCGGTCACGTAGGTCTGGCGGGACGCGGACGTGGAGCCGCCGTTGCCGATGCTGGTGTCCATCGGCAGGATCGTCACCCGCTCGATCCCGAGTTCCGTGCGCACGATCTGCTGCATGATCGTCACCAGGCCCTGCCCGACCTCGCACGCGGCGGTGTGCGCCAGCGCGGCCGGTTCGCCGTTGATGATTTGCAACCGCACGCGGGCCGTGGAGTAGTCGTCGTACCCCTCGGAGAAGCAGATGTTCTTGATGCCCACCGCGTAACCAACGCCCCGCACCACGCCCTCACCATGGGTGGTGTTCGAGACGCCACCCGGGAGGTTGCGCAGGTCGACGCCGGCCGAGCCGGCAGATCCGACACTGCCGGACGGCGGCGGCAGGGGCTTGTCCTTGACCAGCTTGAGCAACTGGGCGACGGGCGCGGCCGAGTCGACCACCTGGCCGGTCGGCATGAGCGTGCCCTCGGTCATCGCGTTCATGATCCGCACGTCCACCGGGTCCATGCCCAGCGCTTCGGCCAGCTTGTCCATCTGGGACTCGTAGGCGAACCCCGCCTGCACCGCGCCGAACCCGCGCATCGCGCCGCACGGCGGGTTGTTGGTGTACACGCCCCAGGCGTCGATGGACAGGTTGTGCACCTCGTACGGCCCGATGCCCAGCGTCGCGGCGTTGGCGACCACCGCCGGCGTGCTGGACGCGTAAGCCCCACCATCGAGGTAGATCTTGGCCTTGACGTACACCAGCTTGCCTGTGTGGTCCGCGCCGTGCTCGTAGTACAGCACCGCCGGGTGCCGGTGCACGTGCCCGTAGAACGACTCCTCGCGGTTGTAGACCATCTTGGTCGGCTTGCCGGTGTGCAGCGCCAGCAGGCACGCGTGCACCTGCATCGACAGGTCCTCACGCCCGCCGAACGCCCCACCGACACCGGACAGCGTCAACCGCACCTTCTCCAGCGGCATCCCCAACGCGGAGGCGATCTGCTTCTGGTCGACGTGCAGCCACTGGGTCGCGACGTATAGGTCCACCCCGCCGTCCTCGGCGGGCACCGCCAGACCCGACTCGGGCCCGAGGAACGCCTGGTCCTGCATCCCGACCTCGTACCGGCCGGTCACCACGACGTCGGCCTTCGCCGAGACGTCGCCGCGCCGGATCGGCACGTGCCGCACCAGGTTCCCGCCGGGGTGCAACGGGGTGTCGTCGATCGCGGTCTCCATGTCCACGACCGGCGTCAGCACCTCGTACTCGACCTTGATGCGCTTCATGGCGCGCAACGCGGTCTCCGGGTGGTCCGCGCCGACCAGCGCGACCGGTTCGCCCTGGTAGCGCACGACGTCCTCGGCCAGCACCGGCTGGTCCTTGTGCTCCAACCCGTACAGGTTCTGCCCGGGTACGTCCTGGTGCGTGAGCACCGCGTACACGCCGGGCACCTTCAGCGCCTCGGTCAGGTCGACCGAGAGGATCTTGGCGTACGGGTGGGGGCTGCGCAGGGTCGCGCCCCAGATCATGTCCTCGTGCCACAGGTCCGAGGCGTAGGCGTACTCGCCGCGCACCTTGAGGTTGCCGTCCGGGCGCTGCGGGCTGGAGCCGATGCCACCGGACACCGAGGACGTCAGTTCAGCGGGCGTGAGGCTCATCGGGTCACCTTCAGTCGTGCGCTCGCGGCACGCAGGTCGCGTGCGAGGTCGGATTCGGATGCGGTGCGCAGCTCGCCGTCGTCCACGACCACCCGGCCGCCCACCAGCAGCAGCTTGAGCCTCGGCAGCGGTCCCAGGACGAGTGCCGCCACCGGGTCGTCGATGCCCGCGTGGTCGAGCCCGTCGAGCCGCCACACGGCCAGGTCGGCGAGCTTGCCCGGCTCGATCGAGCCGATCTCGTCGGCCCGGCCCAGGCACTGCGCGCCGCCCATGGTGCCCAGCCACAGGGCTTCCCGGACGTCCAGCGCCTTCGGCCCGCCGCGCTGCCGGGCCTGTAGCACCGACTGGTGCAGCTCCTCGACCATCCCGCAGGACTCGTTGGACGCCGCCCCGTCGACGCCCAGGCCGACCGGCGCGCCCGCGTCGAGCAGGTCGCGGACGGGGGCGATGCCGGTGCCCAGGCGGCCGTTGGAGGTGGGGCAGTGCGCGGAACCGGTGCCGGTCGCGCCCAGCTTCTTCACCGCGTCCGGCGACAGGTGCACGGTGTGCGCCAGCCACACGTCGTCGCCCAGCCAGCCGACCCGCTCGGCGTACTCCGTGGGGGAGCAGCCGAACTCGGCCTGGCACTGGTCTTCCTCGTCCAGCGTCTCGGCGAGGTGGGTGTGCAGGCGGACGCCCTTGCGGCGGGCGATCTCCGCCGCGCCGGTCATCAGCTCCTGGCTCACCGAGAACGGCGAGCACGGGCCGACCGCGACCTTGACCAGCGCGTCCGGGGACGGGTCGTGGTAGTCGTCGATCGCCTTCTCCGTTGCGATCAACGCGGATTCGGTGTCCTCGACCAGGTTGTCCGGCGGGAGCCCGCCCTGCGCCTGGCCCCGGTCCATCGAGCCCCGGATGGCGTGCAGGCGGATGCCCACGCGCCGGCCTGCGCTGATGAGCGCGTCGAACTGGTCGCCGCCCTCGCGGGGGAACACGTAGTGGTGGTCGGCGGCGGTGGTGCAGCCGGTCAGGGCCAGCTTGGCCAGCCCGGCCGACGCCGCCGCGTGCGTGATCTCCGCGTCCAGGCCGCGCCACACCGGGTACAGCGTGGTCAGCCACTCGAAGAGGGTGGCGTCCTGGGCGTAGCCCCGGGTGGCCCACTGGTAGAGGTGGTGGTGGGTGTTGACCAGGCCCGGCGTGACCAGGCAGCCGCTGCCGTCGACCCACGTGTGCGGGCCGGTCGGCTTCGGGGCCTGGCCGGGGCCGACGGCGGTGATGCGGCCGTCCTCGAACACCACGTGCCCGAAGGCGTGCTCGGCGCCTTTACCGTCCATTGTGGACACGGCTACGCCGTCGAGGATGGTGGGGCTCATCGCGCGCTCTTCTTTTGGGCGGCGAGGCGCACGGCGTCCAGGATCTTCTCGTAACCGGTGCAGCGGCACAGGTTCCCGGCCAGCGCCTCGCGGATCTCCGGGTCGGACGGCTCGGGCACCCGGTTGACCAGGTCGTGCGCGGCGACCACGAGACCGGGCGTGCAGAACCCGCACTGCACCGCGCCCGCCTCGACGAACGCCTCCTGCACCGGGTCCAGCGCGTCGCCCTCGGCCAGGCCCTCGACCGTGCGCACCTCGCGGTCCTGCGCCTGACCGGCGGCGACCAGGCACGAACACACCGGCACGTCGTCCAGGTACACCGTGCACGAGCCGCATTCGCCCTGCTCACAGGCGTTCTTCGAACCGGGCAGGCCGAGCCGCTCGCGCAGCACGTACAGCAGGCTCTCGCCCTCCCAGACGTCGTCGGCCTGCCGCTGCTCGCCGTTGACCGTCACGTTCACGCGCATCGCCCTAGGCCGCCTTCCCGGTGTAGTCCTGCCACGCCCAGCCCAGTGTCCGGCGGGCCAGCACGGACAGTGCGTGCTTGCGGTACGCGGCCGAACCGCGCACGTCGTCGATGGGGCTCGCCGCCTGCGCGACCAGCTCGCCGAACCGGCGCTTCACCGAGTCCAGCAGCGGTTTCGGCGACTCCCACTGGTTGGTGGCGGTCAGCTCCCCGGACAGGAACTCCTCCGCCTCCGTCGCCCGGCGCGGGGTGGGCGCGGCACTGCCCACGGCCGCGCCCACCCGGTGCTCGCCGGGGTGCAGCGCCACCGCGAACGAGCACACCGCGATCACCATCGCGTTGCGCGTGCCGACCTTGGAGAACTGCTGCGGCGCCCGCGTGGCCGGCACGTGGACGGCCGTGATCAGCTCGTCGGGCTCCAGCGCGTTGCGCTTCACGCCCAGGTAGAACTCGGTGGCCGGGATGAACCGCACCCCGCGCGCCGACGCCACCTCGACGGTCGCGCCCGCCACCAGCAGCACCGGGTGCGTGTCGCCGGCCGGCGACGCGGCGCCCAGGTTGCCGCCGACCGTGCCCCGGTTGCGGATCTGCGGCGAGCCGACCGTGCGGGACGCCATCGCGAGCGCGGGCAGCGCGCCGCCCAACTCGTCGATGATCCGCACGTACGGCACGCCGGACCCGATCCGCACCACCCCGTTCTCGCTGGAGTGCTCCTGGAGTTCGGGGACGCGGGTCAGGTCCAGCAGGGCGGCCGGGCGGCGGTGGTCGAAGTTCAGCTCCACCATCACGTCCGTGCCGCCCGCGATCGGCACGGCGTCAGCTCGCTCGGACTTGAGTGCCAGCGCCTCGGCGAGGGTCTCGGGTCGAAGGAAGTCCATCAGCTGCCTCGGTAGGTGGAGTACGCGAACGGGGACAACAGCAGGGGCACGTGGTGGTGCTCGCCGGGCTCGGTGACCCGGAAGGTCAGCACCACCTCGGGGAAGAACGGGGCGAAGTCGCCGGTGTCGAACACCAGCCGGTAGACCCCGGCCCGCTCGCTGGGCCAGCCGGTGATGCGGCCGTCCTCGCCGGTGCGGGCTTCCGCCACCGTCTCGCCGTCGTGCTCCAGGCGCACCGCCAAGCCGACCGCCGGCCTGCCGCGCTGTGCGTCGAGCACGTGGGTGCTGATCGTCACTCGCCCTCCCATCGGTGTGTGAGCCAGTACACAGACCGGGCCGGCTGTTCAGCTACGGCGACGGCGCATGAATCCCAGGCTCCTACGGCGAGTGGTTTTGTGCTTTCCTACAAACACGATCGGACGAAGGTAAACCGCTCGCATGACGTGAGGGAGGCGATCGTGTTGCTGGTACGCAGCCTGCTGCGGATGCCGGAGCTGCGACTACGCCTCATCTGCGGCGAGGAGTTCCTGGACCGGCCCGTGACCAGGCTTTACGGCACGGAGCTGCCCGATCCGGCGCGCTACCTCTCCGGTGGCGAGCTGGTCCTGTCGGGGCTGCTCTGGCACCGTTCGGCGGCCGATTGCGAGACCTTCGTGGGCTCTTTGGCGCACGCCGGGGTCGCCGCGTTGGCCGCGAGCGATCCGGAGGCCCGTGAATTGCCGGCGGCGCTGGTCGAGGCCTGCCGGCGGCACGGGGTGCCGTTGTTGGAGGTTCCGATCGACCTGTCGTTCGCGACCATCACCGAGCGGGTCGTGCTCGAACTGGCCGCCGAACGGGTCGGCGACGCGGGCGCCCAGCTGGGTCGGCACCGGCGGCTGCTGACCGTGGTCGCGGACGGCGGCGGGCTGGGCGAGCTGGTGGCGGCGGGCGCGGCGGAGCTGGACGCGCCCGTGCGGGTGCTGTCCACCACCGGGCACGTGGTGGCCGGTCCGGAGCTGGCCGACGCGGGCGTGTTCGTGCGCGAGTTCCTGCTGGCCGACCGGCTGCCCCGGGTGGTGCGGCGGACGACGCTGCTGCCGGTGTCCGAGCGCGGCGGGTCGCGGGTGGCCACCTGGATCGTGGTCGTCGAGGGCGACCGGGCGCACGACGAGGTCGCGGCCGAGCTGGCCAGCCTGGTGGGCGTCGAGCGGACCCGGGTGGTGCAGGAGCGGCGCATCGAGAACCGGGCCGCGGGGCCGCTGCTGCGCGAGGTGCTGTCCGGGTCCGGCGACCTGGGTCCCCGGCTGGCCGCCGTCGGGTGGGACGCGCCGGAGTTCCGGGTGGTGGTCGCGTCGTGCACGGACGGGCGGGTCGAGCAGGCGGCGGCGTTGCTGGAGGAGGTGCTCGCGCCCATCGCGCCGCACGCCCTGGTGTCCGTGCACGGTGACGAGGTGTACGCGATCGCGCCGTCAGGGCCCGGCTGGGCGGAGGGCGTCCGGGACGCTCTGCGGACCGTGGAGCCCGGGTTGGGGTCCGTGCGGGTGCTGGTCGGGATCTCGTCGGCGGTGGGCGCGGCCGGGTTGCGCGGTGCGGCCGAGGAGGCTTCGCACGCGCGACGGCTGGGGGAGCGGCGGTCGGGGCGGACCTGCGTGGTGGCCGGCGAGGAGATCGCGCTGCACCAGTTGCTGCTGGCCGGGGTGCCGGAGGAGTTGCGCGGGTCGTTGCGGCGGCGGGTGCTGGGGCCGGTGCTGGACTACGACGCCGAGCACGGGTCGGACCTGGTCGGGACGCTGCGGGTGTTCCTGGACTGCTCCGGCTCGTGGACCACGGCGGCGGCGCGGCTGCACGTCCACGTGAACACCCTGCGCTACCGGGTCGGGCGGGTGGAGGAGCTTTTGGGCGTCGATCTCTCGGATTTCACGTCGAGGGTGGACCTGTACCTGGCCCTGCACGGATAAGTGGCGCCGACGCGGCCTCGCGGGTTGATACTTGTCGCATGGCCTCCGCGCCATGGGGCAATGTCCTGTTGTTCGTGGGTGTCGCGCTCGCGCCGTCCGCGTTGTGCTGGGCCGTGCTCCACATCCCCCGGCTGCTCCGGCGGCTGCGACGAGAACCGCTGACGCCACAGGGACTTCCGATCGAACAGTTGGCCGCCGACCTGCGACGCGTGCACCGGGTGCTGGCGCTCATCCGGCCGGGCACGCCGTACGCCCGCCGCGCAGGGGTGCGGCAGGCGTACGACGTCCTGTTGGCACAAGCTTGTGCGGCCGTCGGGGTGCCGCACCGGCTCGACGACCTCCCGGAGGGGGTCGACCGGGACATCGAGCGGCTTCGCGTCGAAGAAGCTCTGCGCCAACAGGGGCTGGCCATCCCCTGATTGGCCATCCCCCGGGGCACCGCCGCCGCGCTCCAGGGGATGGCCCGCGAGGCCGCGACGGGCCGACTACCGGGCGGCCTCGCCGCGGCGCCGGAGGCGGCGCAATCAGACACCGCGGCTCGCCGGCCGCGGCCGTTCTTCTGGGCCGTTCTTCTGGGCCGTTCTTCAGCGGACCTGCTGCCAGGGGACCCGGGTCGGGCGCTGCCCCGTCGCCAGGAACTCCTCGATCGCGTTGGCCAGGTCGGCCACCGGGATCTCGCAGTGGGTCGGGAACCGGACCCCGGCGTAGCGGGGGCGCTGCCGGGGACCTTCGCCGAGGCTGGCCCACGACCCGGTGAACACGTCGGTGAACAGCATCGCCCCGCGGTCGCCGCGCACCCCCACCCACACCCGGTTGTCCGGGGTGTCGCGGTGCACCAGGGTCGCGTCCTCGGCGACGGAGAGCAGGTCGAGCAGGCGGCGGACGTCCTCGGTGCCGCGCAGCTCGTCCACGCCGGTCCGGTGGTGTGCCTGGATCATGGTCACTCCCTGCACTTCTTGCCCGAGTTGATGCAGTCCACGACCCGGTTCATGATCTCCTCGCCCATCACGTTGGCGAAGTCGTCGTGGTCGGACAACGGGTTGTGGTCCTCCTCGGGGAACGCGTCGACCGCGTACTGGCCGTTCTGCTGCACGTCGCGCGGGATGTTGTAGGTCAGGCTGATGCGCAACTGCGGCACCGCGCGGAAACCCCTGGGGCACTTGCCGTTCTCGTTGGGGTAGACGATGTGGTCGCGGTGGTTGGCGCTGTCGGTGTTCTTGCCGTCCCAGCAGCTCGGGAAGTCGTGGACGCGCTTGACCTTGCTGCCCTGCGGGCAGACCGGGTACTTGTCCATCAGCACCTTGTCCTCGAAACCGGTGCAGGTCCAGGACTTCCGGGCGTTCTTCGGGCCGTTGGTGGACACCTTGGCGTCGCCGTAGAGGATGCGCAGGAACTGCGGCATGGCGACGACCTTGCCGGTGGGGCTGCCGCGGAAGGTCAGGTCGACCACCTCGGGGCGCTGGATCTCGCCCTCGTTGCCCGGCAGTTCGTTCTCGTCGCTCTGGCTCTTGCCGTCACCCTTCTCCGGCGCGTCCGCCTCGGCTTCCTTCTGCGCTTCGGAGACCTTGGCGTCCTTGGCGTCGCCGTCCTTGACCGTGCAGGGGGCGAGTCGTTTCAGGCCGCGGGGGCGTTGGGCGACCCGGTCGATGGCCTCGACGATCCGGCCGATGGCCGCGGTGCGCTTGTCCCGCAACGGTCCCAGGATCGCGTTGTTGACGAAGTTGGGGTCGTTGACGTTCGCGGCCTTCTTCAGCCTGTCGTTGGCCTCGGCGATCTGGGCCTTGAGCTGCTGGAGGTTGCGGTCGACCTCGGCGCGGGCCTGCTGGGGGACGTTGCGCAGCTTGCGCTTGACGTCCGGGCACTCGACCTCGGCGTTGCCGGGTTGGCCGGGCTGCTCCTTCTCGTTCTCCTTGTCGATGCGGACCACGGGCCAGAAGTAGGTGGACTTGTCACCGTTCTTGCAGGTGGTGTCGGCTTCCTGGAGGCTCTCGTTGGTCGAGTCGGCGTCGGTGGACACGTTCCCGACGTAGTCGTGCAGGTGCTGGGCGCCGTTGCGGACGCCGGGCTGCGCGATGAAGTTGTCCGGGTTGAAGTGCCCGTTCTCGTTGCGCCCGCAGTCGACGGTGAACGTGCCGTTGGTGGCGTCGCCTTCCGGCCTGGGCGCCTTGACGTTGCGCGCCTGCTTGGTGATGTCGACGAACAGGGACTTGTCGGCCCCGTCCGCCTGGGCGGTGCCCTGGTCTCCGGTGGTGGAGATCGCGACCGCCAGGCCGATCGTCAGCGCCAGCCCGGCCGCGCCGGCTGTGAGCTTGGTGCGCCGCGAGAAGCGGTGCCGCCCCTGGTTTCGCGTCATGGATGTGTCACCTCGTCGTAGGTACGCGCATTCGCTTCGAACCCCGACCGCCGGTGGGCGGTGGACATCGGGGCATACGTACCGATCCCAGTCCGCGACCTGGCTGTTACCTTTTCGTTATCAACCGCCCACCCCTAACTCTTGGACACCCTCGCCGGTCCGGCCCGCCTCGATCTTCGAGGCGGGCCGGTTCCGCGTCCGGGCAAGGGTTCCTGTCGGTTTGCTGTAGACCGTTCACCCGCGCCGCCCGCTGCGCCAGACTCGCGCCCACGGACAACCGAAGGAGTGGTCATGTCTCGCACACTGGCGGCGCTGGCCGCGGTGGTGCTCGGGGTCTCCCTGGTCGCCGCGGCGCCGGCCGCCGCCGAGAGAGCGCATCCCTTCCCCGACGAGTTCGCCCTGCCGAACGGCTTCCTGCCGGAGGGCATCGCCATCGGCCACGCGCCCGTCGCCTACTTCGGCTCGCGCGCGGACGGTGATCTTTTCCGGGTCGACCTGCGGACCGGGCGCGGGGAGGTGTTCAGCCAGGGGCCGGGGACGGCTTCGGTCGGGTTGAAGGTCGATCGGTGGAAACGGCTGTTCGTCGCCGGCGGCGCCGGTGGTGACGGGCGGGTGGTGGACGGGAAAACAGGAGAGGTCCTCAGGTCTTACAAATTCGCCACCTCGGACACGTTCGTCAACGACGTCGTGATCACCGATGACGCCGCCTACTTCACCGACTCGCGCAAGGCGCTGCTCTACAAGATCCCATTCGGCCGGCACGGCGAGTTGCCCGCCGCCCACACCGCGATCCCGCTGACCGGCGACTTCAAGTTGACCGCCGGTGTCATCAATGCCAACGGCATCGCCCAGACGCCCGACCGGCGCGCGCTGCTGGTCGTGCAGAGCAACGAGGGCCTGCTGCACCGGCTCACCGACGACGGCGTGACCAAGATCGTTGACCTGGGCGGATACGTCCTGACCAACGGTGACGGCCTGCTGGTCGAGGGCCGCACCCTCCACGTCGTCCAGAACCGTCTCGACACGCTCGCCGTATTCGAACTTGACAAAGCAGGGACCAGCGGAAAGCTGGTGACGAAGATCACTGACGCCCGGTTCGACGTGCCCACCACGGTGGCCTCGTTCGCCAACCGGCTCTATCTGCCCAACGCCCGTTTCACCACGCCTCCGACACCATCCACCCCGTACAACGCGGTAGCGGTTCCGAAGCCTTAGTCCGTCCCACGGGTTAAGAGTCAGGGGGCTGATGAGCGCAAAGTTCACATCAGCCCCCTGTTCGGCATGTCACTCGACTGGGTAACCTCGCAGTCGCGTCGCGCACGTGATCGCTGTCTCTTCGTAATGATGATCTTCAGGTGTTACCGTTCCGTGGCCAACGATCAGGTGACGAAGAGGCAGTGCCCATTGTGCTGCGCCTGACCAGGTGGACGAGTTCACGAGGCTGCGGAGCACTGTGAAGCAGAAGAGCAAGGCGGAGACGAGCCAGAAGACGATCCGCTCGCGGCTCACCGGTGTGGTGGTCGTGCCGAGCGTGGTCCTGCTGGTGATGTGGCTGGCGTTCTCCTCCTACACGGTGTTCGACGGCTTCTACACCCGCGCCGTCGCGGTCAGCGTCAAGGACGCCTCCATCCCCGCCGTCAGCGCGTTCGTCGCCATCCAGAAGGAACGCGAACTCGCGATGACCGCCCTCGGTCAGCGCGACCCTGACCTGGACGAGCTGCACGCCCAGCAGCGCGTGGTCGACGAGACCACCAAGTCGATGCGGACCGCGTTCGCCGACGTGGCCGGCAAGGCGCCGGACGACATCGTCGTCAAGATCAACGGCCTCAACGCCCAGCTCGACCAGCTGCCCGAGCAGCGCCGCCAGTTCGAGGGCGGCAAGGCCGACCGCAACCAGGTCTACAAGTTCTACAACGACATCATCGACGCCGGTGCCCGCCTGTTCACCGCGCAGGCCCGCTCGGTGCCCGACTCGGTGGCCGCCCAGGGCGGTCTCAACGCCACCGACATGTTCCGCGCCGCCGACTGGATGTCCCGCGCCTCCTCCGTGGCCGCCTCCGGGTTGACCGTCGACAAGCCGGCCGCCGCGGACCGGCTGGAGTTCATCCGCCTCGTCGGCTCCTACCACGCGCAGCTCGACGTCCTCATTCCGTCGGCGGAGGAGGCGGTGCAGCGCGAGTACCGGGCGCTGACCGAGTCCCAGGGCTGGAGGGAACTGCTGGAGCTGGAGAACCGGCTGATCACCTCGCCCGACGCCGACCTCTCCGCCCAGCAGTGGCAGACCGTGGCCGACCCGATCTCGGAGAAGCTCGTCGCGCTGGCGGTCGACCAGGGCACGCTCGCCGCCGACATCGGCCTGGCCCGCGGCAACAACCGGTTCATCACCGTCCTCGTCGGCTCGCTGATCGCCCTGATCGTCGTCCTGGGCGGCATCATCACCGCCGTCCGCACCTCCAACCGCCTGGTCAACCGCGCCCTGATCACCCGCCTGACCTCGCTGAAGAAGGACTCCCTCGCCCTGGCCCACGAACGGCTGCCCGACATCGTCGACCGGCTGCGCGAGGGCAAGCACGTGGACGTCGAAGCCGAGGTGCCGCCGCTGGACTACGGCACCGACGAGATCGGCCAGGTGGCCGACGCGTTCAACGCCGCCCAGTACACCGCCGTCGCCGCCGCGGTGAAGGAGAGCCAGGCGCGCGAGGGCGTGAACCGGGTCTTCCTCGACATCGCGCACCGCAACCAGGGCCTGGTGCACCGCCAGCTCAAGATCCTGGACAAGCTGGAGCGCGAGGAGGAGAACCCCGACCAGCTCGACGCGCTGTTCCAGCTCGACCACCTCGCCACGCGCGCCCGCCGCAACGCCGAGAACCTGATCATCCTGGCCGGCGAGCAGCCCGGCCGGCAGTGGCGCAAACCCGTGCGGCTGCTGGACGTCCTGCGCGCCGGGGTCGCCGAGACCGAGCAGTACGTGCGGGTCAAGGTGAACCCGGTGCCCGAGACCGCCCTGGTGGGCGCGGCCGTCGCGGACACCATCCACCTGATCGCCGAACTGGTGGACAATGCCACCGCGTTCTCCTCGCCGCGCTCCCAGGTGCAGGTCCACGCCAGCGAGGTGCCGCAGGGCGTCGTGGTGGAGATCGAGGACCACGGCCTGGGCATCAACCCCGAGGACCGCGAGCAGCACAACGCGATGCTCGCCGACCCGCCCGAGTTCGACGCGATGCGGCTGCGCGGCGAGTCCCGGCTGGGCCTGTTCGTGGTGGCGCGCCTGGCCGCCCGCCGCGGCATCCACGTCGAGCTGCGCGAGTCGCCCTACGGCGGCACGCTCGCGCTCGTGCTCATCCCGTCCGCGATCGTCGCGGGCCCCGCCACGGCGGGCGAGTTCGCCGAGACCGGCCAGCTGCCGCGCCGCGCCTACGAGGACCACCTGGTGCCCGAACCCGCCGAGGAGGCGGTGCCCGAGGCCAGGTTTCCCGGTACTTCCCGAGAACTGGAAGGCTTCTGGGCCGCCGCCGAGGCCGCGGCCAACAGCGATTCCCTTCCAGCGGACGACGGACTCAGCGGAGGACTGAACCTGCCCTCGCCCAGCGGAGGACTCGACCTGTCTTCGCACAGCGGATCACTCGACTTCTCCCAGCACGACTTCTCCCAGCGCAGCGGGTCCCTCGACCTGCCGCAGCGCAGCGGCGAGCCGGAACTGCCGCAGCGCAGGCGCACCACCGCCACCGACGAGGACACCGGCTCCCGGCCGGAGCTGCCCCGCCGCCGCCGGCAGCAGAACCTCGCCCCGCAGTTGGTGCGCAACGATTTCCACCCTTCGCCCGAACCGCTCGCCGAGGTCGACGTCGAGCAGTCCGCCGAACGGACCCGCAAGGGCCTGTCGGCGTTCCAGCGGGGCACGCGCGACGCACGCCGCTCCGACGACGCGCTCGAAACCTGACCACGACCGCGACCGGACGACTGGAAACCGGAAAGGCAAGTGCGATGAACGACATGACCAGCCAGCACAACGAACTGAACTGGTTGTTGGACGACCTGGTCAGCCGCGTGGTGGGCGCCCGGCACGCGGTGGTGCTGTCCGCGGACGGCCTGCTGCTCGGTCGCTCTCCGGGACTGTCCAAGGACGACTCCGACCACCTGTCGGCGATGGCCTCGGCGTTCCAGAGCCTGGCGCGCGGCACGGGTCGGCACTTCGGCGGCGGCGCGGTGCGCCAGACCATCGTCGAGATGGAGCACGCCTACCTCTTCGTCACCGCGGCCGGGCACGGCGCGTGCCTGGCGGTGCTGGGCGAAGAGGACTCCGACATGGGCATGATCGCCTACGAGATGAACATGCTCGTCAAGCGGGTGGGCACCTACCTGTCCTCGGCGCCGCGCGGCACCGGGTCCGCCTTGCCCACCGCCCGGCGGTCGTCGTGAAGTCCAGCCGCGGGGACTGGTGGTACGACGAGGCGGCGGGCCCGCTGGTCCGCCCGTACGCCATGGTGCGCGGCCGGACCCGTCCGCTGCGCCCGGAGCTGCACCTGGTGACCCAGGTGCGGGCGATGCCGTCGCCGTCGGACCCGGACGCGCTGTCGGTGGAGCACCTGGAGATCATGGAGCTGTGCCGCAGGCCGCTGTCGGTGGCCGAGGTCGCGGCGTACCTGGACGTGCCGCTGGTGGTGGTCAAGGTGCTGCTGTCCGACCTGATCCAGCGCGGCGACGTGGTGATCAGAGACCCCTCCCGAGTTCCGGTGGTGCCGGACCGGAACCTGTTGCAGGCGGTGCTGGATGGTGTCCGTGGAATCTGAGCGGCCGGGCGGGGAACTGCTGGTCCCCACCCCAGTCAAGATCGTCATCGCCGGCGGTTTCGGCACCGGCAAGACGACGATGGTCAACTCGGTCAGCGAGATACCCGCGCTGCACACCGAGGAGCTGCTCACCGAGGCCGGTGTCGGGGTCGACGACGTGGTGGGGCTGGAGCAGAAGGAGACCACGACGGTCGCCCTCGACTTCGGCCGGATCACGATCAACCCCGAGGTGGTGCTGTACCTGTTCGGCACCCCCGGCCAGAACCGGTTCTGGTTCATGTGGGACGAGCTGGCCTACGGTGCGATCGGCGCGGTGATCCTGGTGGACACCCGGCGGCTGGACTCCAGCTTCCCGTCCATCGACTTCTTCGAGCGGCGCGGCATCCCGTTCATCATCGGGGTCAACTGCTTCGAGGGCTCGCACCTGTACGAAGTGGACGAGGTGCGGCGGGCGCTGGACCTGGACGACGGCATCCCGGTGGTGCTGTGCGACGCCCGCGACCGCGAGTCGAGCAAGACGGTGCTGGTGAGCCTGATCCAGCACACCATGGACCGCCTCGACGCGACCGTCTGACCACACCCCCGCCGGCCCGATCTGCCCGGCCCCGACCGGCCCTGACCGGCTCGGCCCGGCCCTGACCGGCCCGGCCCGGCTCGGCCCTGACCGGCCCGGCCCTGACCGGCTCGGCCCGGCCCTGACCGGCCCGGCCCCCGACCGGATCGAGCAGGCGGGCGGAATTGTCGGTACCCCGTGCGATCATGGAGACGGGGGCCGGAGGCCGGCACTCCCGCTTCCGGCCGCTCCCGCTTCCGGCCGCTGCCTCGCGCCCCGGGTTGCGCCGCGATCGCCGTCTCAGCCGCGGCGGGTGGTGACGACCTTCGAGCGGCGTTGCGCGCGCAGCGCCGCCAGGTACGGCGCGTAGTCGACGTGGATGGAGTCGGCGGCCGAAGTGCCGTAGCGCGCCGCCGCCATCTTCAGGTGCGCGGCGACCTCCTTGCGCATGGCCCGCGGCGACGGTGGTTCGGCGATTCCCTCGACCAGGTCCGCGATCCATTCCGCCTGCGCGTGCACCAGGTGGGTGATGGCCCCGAAGGGCCGGATCAGCCCGGCGAAATAGAGGTCCGGCTGCGCCGGCGAGACAACTCGCTGGTAGAGCGCGACCCGCCCGCCGGATTCGAACACCCATTCGAACGGCAGGAATGGGAATTCGATGTGGTACCCGGTGCAGTAGAGCAGCTCGTCGGCGACCTCGACCGAGCCGTCCGCGAAATGTATAGCCGACTGATCGACGTGGTCCACCGCGGGTTTCACCGCGATGTCCCCGTGCGCGATCCGGCTGAGCAGTTCGTCGGACACCGTGATGGCCCCGCCGAACAACGGGTGGTCCGGTTCCGCGAGACCGTAGTCGCGCAGCGGTCCGCGAATGATCCGCAGCATCACCTCGACCAGTCGGCGTTGTTCCGGGAACGCCAGGCGGGTCCACCACCGCATCCCGGCGATCTCGTCCAGTGGGAGGCCGAGCAGGGTCTTGGGCAGCACGTGCACCCCGCGCCGCTGCACCAGGACGGTGCGCGCGGCGATGCGGGACAGGTCGACCGCGATGTCCGCGGCCGAGTTCCCGAACCCGACCACCACCACCCGTTTGCCGGCGTGCGCCACCGGAGTGGAGTAGTCGAAGGAGTGCGATTTGCGACCGGGAAAAGTCTCGTCACCCGGCAGCGCGGGCACCTTGGGCGACCAGTGGTGGCCGGCGGCGACCACCAGGTGCCCGAACCGGCGCGTGCGCCGCGCGCCGGACCGGTCGACCGAGGTCACCAGCCACGTCCCGTCCTCGTCACGCTCCGCCGACTCGACCTCCACGCCCAGCGCGGTCACCTCCGTCACGCCCTTGAGGTCGGCGTAGGAGCGCAGGTAGGCGGCCACCTGGTCGTGGCGGGGAAAGCGCGGCAGGCTGCTCGGCATGGGGAAATCCGGGTAGCCGGTGAGGCCGCGCGCGGTGTTGAGGTGCAGCGACCGGTACCCGGGGCCGGGCCGGCCGTCGTCGGGGTGGTGCCACAGGCCGCCGACGGCGTCGCCGCGGTCCAGCACGGTGACCGGCAGGCCGCGGGCGCGCAGGGCGGCGGCGACGGCGATGCCGGACAGGCCCGCGCCGACCACGCAGGTGTGGTCGACCACGGGCCATTCGACGTGCGGTTTTGGCCGGTTCCTCACACCGCCACGCTCGTGGCGGACCGGGGTGCCGTCGTGCTGTACGCCTCGGAGGACAGGTAGACGGAGATGCCGGGGCGCGGGCGGCCCATGCGCAGCGAGACGTGCGCGATCAGGCCGACGCCCTCGTCGAGCGGGCGCTGGGCGATGCTGTCGAGCGCGCGGTCGAACTGGGTCGGGTCCAAGCCGTACTTGGCCATCACGGCGAGCACGCGGGCGCGGGCCTCGGCGTCGTCGTTGACGTAGTCGCGGATCGGGACGTAGAGGGAATAGCCGCTGGGCGCGGTGACGTCGCCGTCCACGAATGTGAAGCTGGACACGAGTGGGCGACCGCCGAACGTGGGATGCTCGCGACCGCCGGTGAGCACGCAGAAGTCGGGCAGCCGGTCGCTGTCGACCCTGGTCGCGGCCTGCGCCGCGCGGGACACGTCGGCCACGCCCGCGAGGTCGTGCGAGACGTAGACCTTGACCCGGGCGCGCCGCCGCTCGACCAGGTCGAGGGCGAAGAAGGAGTACCGGTCCAGGTCCGGTCGGGTCAGGGCGTGTGCGCGCAGGGCGGCGTGCCCGGCGCCGAACCCGGTGCGCGACAGCGCTTCCTGGACCAGCCCGTCGGCGGCCGCACCACCCCTGACCTCGGGGTTCAGGTAGACCTTCACGGCCGGCGGGGTGGCGTGCTGCAGGACGAGCGAGTACCAGAAGACGAAGTCCTGCTCGGGGTGCTCGGGCAGGAAGAGGTCCGCGACCGCGTCGAACCGGGAGGTGTCCACGTCCGCGCGCCGGGCCATCCGGCGCAACGCGCGCAGGGCGGCGGCGGTGTTGTCCTGGCGCGACGGGGTGTTGGCGGTCGGCTCGACGATCATCCGCACCACCGGCCGCTCGCCGATGCCGAAGGCGGTGGAGAACTCGACGGGCGAGTGGTCGTCCGCCACGCCGGACGCCCACCGAATCGGATCGGAAATCGACCGCAGCGCCCCCGGCCCGAGTGCGTCGGCGAGCAGCGAAACACAATCGGCGATATTGTCGCCAATACCCACGGAATGCAGTAGACCGGTCAACTGGCTGGTGGTGAAATCGCGGATGGATACCTCTCCGGCGGCCAAGGCGAGTCCTCCTCGTGGGTGCGCACCGAAAGTACGTTATGCAAAGCGGCTTGTCCACTGGGGGACCAGGGCGTGACGCAGCGCACTCTAAAGCGCCGGGGCGGCTGTTGTCACATTTGGGACCGGTAGTCGAAACTGCTCCGAACGGCATATTGACGGCGAATGCCGTCAGCCTTTCGCCGCACTGTGCGATGGCTCTCGATGACGCATCGTGTTCTTTGTCCCGGGGCGTCGGTGAGGTAAACTCCGAGGTTTCCGCATCAATGCGGCTCCCCATTCAAGACGGTATGGGGAATTGTTGTTCGTGCCACTTGGCGGTCGTGTGAGGGTTCCTCATGTGGTAGTGGACCCGAGCCCACCACCGCAGTTCGTCGGCGGGAGTCGCGGCGGATGGGACGGGCGGCTGCGCCGGCTCGCAGTTGTCGGGCCGTTCTCCGCGCTGCCATGCCAGGAGCCCGTGAGCCATGATCGCCGCCGCCACCACCGCGCTGTCGGTGTTGGTCGTTCTTGGTGCGCCGGGCAGTTGGCACAGCACGACGAGCGCGTCCCGCAGGTCCACGACGGTCCGGTAGGCGTGCAGCGCGGCGTCCGGGTTGAGTCCTGCTGGTGTCGGCAGGTCGAGGTAGCCGATGTCCGGGATGGTCTCCACGACCGCCGTCCACAGCGGGTGCACCCGGCGGCGGTGGCGTTCGTAGCGCCACCAGTCGGCGAGGGATGAGTGGGCGAGCAGGGAGAACGCCGACATGGACAGTCCTACGAGGACGGTTCCCGTGCCCAGTGGCATCAGGACCCGTTCGACGTCGGCCTGCGGCCAGCCGATCGGCGTGCCCATGGCCAGGGTGAGGTGGTAGGCGACCATGTGGATGCTGAACAGGAACAAGGGGGCCTCGCCCAGGGCGTGGACCCGCATGCCGGTGGCGAGCAGCCGGTGCCCGGCGGCGTCGGCGAGCCTGGCCGAGCGCCGGGACAGGACGAACAGCGTCGCCACGGCGTGCGCGAGGTATGCCCCGAACGCGATGTGCGCCGCCGACGGCACCCCGGTTCCCCCATGCCACTCGGGTGCTCGGGGGTCGGCCACGAAGTCCCCGACGATGATCGCGGCGGCAACCCACATGGCAACCAGCCGGCCGCGGAGGTTGGTGTTGGTGGCGCGGGCGAAGCCGGACTGGATCAGGTAGGCCGCACCGAGGGCGAGGACGTGCTGGAGCGGCCAGGAGACGGGGGCGAGCCGGTCGACGGTCGTGATCGGCAAGGCGGCCGTGAGCAGGGCGACCCCCGCACTGATTCGAACCCCGGCGGCTGATCGTCCTCGGGACAGCGCGATCAACGCGGTGACTCCGGCAGCCGTCGCCGCGACCGACAACGCCCCACTCACCCCGACCACCCCATCACCCCGTCACCCCGACCACCCCGTCACCCCGACCGCCCCCTCACCCGAACCGCCCCATCACCCCGACCACCTCATCGCCGCGACCACCTCATCGCCGCGACCACCTCATCGCCGGGGCGGCCTCATCGCCGGGGTGGCCGGCCGCTCGTGGGTCGCCGGAACTGTCGGTGGTTCGTGGGATGATCGAACCGGGGCCGGAGGCCACACCCGGCCGCGAGCCGGGTGCCGCTCACCGCGCCAGTCCCAGCGCCTGTGCCAAGCCCTCGACCGCCTCCGCGTCACGCGGGTCCAGCGGCGCGGCCTCGGTCGCCGGACCCATGCGCAGGCCGGTCACCGTGGCGAAGCACTCCGCCTCGATCTCGTCGACGTGCCGGTAGCCCGCGCGCGATCGAACCGCCCGTTCGATGTCGGCCAGCCGCGTGGTGCCGTTGTCCAGCCGCACCCCCGAGTGTCCCAGCACCAGGTGCCCGATCTCGTGCAGCACGCCGTGCCGCTGGTGCACCGGGCTCGACCGGTCCGCCCACACGATGAAGTCCGCGTTGCGCCCCGCGATCCACACGTGGTCGTGCCACCACCCGAACCTCGACCCCGGCACCAGGTGCAGCGGTCGGCCCCGCCGCTCGGCCAGCCGGTCGCACAGCAGTCGCGCGTTCCAGGTCCGCGGGAACACCAGGCCCGACGCGGCCAGCGCCTCCTCCACCCGCCGCCGGACCCGGTCGTGGCCCGCCCGGTCGATCACCGGTCGTCTTCGGCCGCGTCCAGGGCGGCGAGCTGGTCCACCATCGTCTCCAGGGTCTCCAGCGCGCGCGGCCCGAGGTGTTGGGCGCGCGCGGCGAGGTGCATGGCCCGGCCGGCCGCGCCGGGTGTGCTCGGCACCGGGATGAGGTCGCCGGGGTGCACGCCGAAGACCTCGGCGATGGCGACGATCACGTCCATGGTCGGGTTGTCGGCCTTGTTCCTGCGCAGGTTGGAGATGTACGGCTCGCTCTTGCCGATCAGCCGCCCCAGCTCGGAGTTGGAGTAGAACGGGCTGCGCCGCCGCTGCCCGGTCGTCGCGGGCGGCCGGGGCACGGTCGACATCAGGTGGTTGAAGCGCTCGGCGAAGGTCGGCATGGCGAGGATCGCCCGACGCGCGTCGTCCGGTTCGTCCACTTCATCACCTTCGTACTGGGCTGAACGAGTGAAACTGTAACTGAGGTTTGGGCTTGAGCGCCCGAACCCACTACACATGATCCCGTCGGCACGCACGTCCTCCCCAGTAGCGCGCGTGACCGGCAAGGGGGGTCGCGTGCATGGGACTGCCTGGTCCCGGGCTGTCCCATGCACGCGCAAGCACTACTTGGCGTAGTTGTGGAACCCGCGCCCGCTCTTCTTGCCCAGCAACCCCGCGTCGACCATGCGCAGCAGCAGCGGCGGCGGGGAGTACAGGGGCTCCTTGAACTCCTCGTACATCGACTCGGCGATCGCCTTGGTGGTGTCCAGGCCGATCAGGTCGGCCAGGCGCAGCGGCCCCATCGGGTGCGCGCAGCCCAGCACCATGCCGTTGTCGATGTCCTCGGCGGAGGCGAACCCGGACTCCAGCATCCGGATCGAGGACAGCAGGTACGGGATGAGCAGGGCGTTCACCACGAACCCGGCCCGGTCCTGCGACAGGATGACCTCCTTGTGCAGGACCCCGGTCACGAACGCCTCGGCCCGCTCGCGGGTCTGCTCGCCGGTCAGCAGCGAGGGGACCAGCTCGACCAGCTTGAGCACCGGCACCGGGTTGAAGAAGTGCACGCCGATGACGTGCTCCGGGCGGCTGGTCGCCATGCCCAGCTTCATGATCGGGATCGACGAGGTGTTCGAGGCGAAGATCGCCCGGCGGTCCTCGACGACCTTGTCCAGCGCGGCGAAGACCTCGGTCTTGACCTGCTCGTTCTCCGCGACGGCCTCGACGACCAGGTTCCGGTCGGCGAAGTCGGCGAGGTCGGTGGTGAACCGGAGCCGCTCCAGCGCGGCGTCCCGGTCCTCCGCGCTCAGCTTGCCGCTGCGCACACCCTTGCCGAGCGAGGAGGCGATCCGCCCCCGCGCGGCCTCGGTGGCGTCGTGGCTGACCTCGGAGACCAGCACGTCGAGGCCGGCGCGTGCGCAGACCTCGGCGATGCCGGATCCCATGAGCCCGCCGCCCACCA
Organism: Actinosynnema sp. CA-248983; assembly: GCA_050954585.1. Lineage (GTDB taxonomy): Bacteria > Actinomycetota > Actinomycetes > Mycobacteriales > Pseudonocardiaceae > Actinosynnema. Next base: position 3,212,895 of record CP191863.1, read on the forward strand.
CTCCAACACGTTGAATGTCACTCACGCCCTGGATACTGCCAGGAGGGGTCGCGCGCGCACATCTCCAGTCGGAGGGCGACCGGCCAGTAGGTTCACCGGCCGGTCGCCGCGTGGGCCGAAAGATCTTCCGTCGCTCAGCGGGGTGAGCCGTTGACCGTGCGGTTGAGCGGCAGGCCGAAGCCGGAGTCGGTCGACGCGCCGGGGGTGAGGGTGCCGTTGTAGGGCTTGCCGGTGAGGGTGACGCCCAGCGCGGCCAGTTCCTCCGGCGTGATGCGGCATGCCGCGTTGGACGTGTGGTCGGCGCCGGTGGGGAGGCCCCGGTAGCCGGCCTTGCTCCAGTCCGGCAGCCCCGGCAGGGGCGCGCGGCGGTTGGCGGCGCTCAAGTCGAGGGAGAGGGACGCCAGGGGTTGGGCCTGCGGGGCGGCGACCGCGGCCATCGAAACGGCGTTGGCCGCGAGCGTGGCGGCGCTCGCGGCCAACGCGCGGTGCTTCATGACGGCTCCTACGGGACCCGTCCGTAGGCGGCGGTTGGGCGGAGGTCATTCGGGAGTGGTCTAGACCGTCAAGTATGTGGACGGGGTTCAGGTAGGCGAATTCAGGCCAGGTCGCGCTCCGCCTGCTCGATGGCCGCGAACTCCTCCTCGGGCGCGGCGGCGACCAGGTGGTGGCGGCTGTAGAACCAGAAGTACGCCAGCGCGACCACGACGATGCCCGCGGTGATGCCGGCCGCCAGTTCGTCGACGAAGAACGTGGCCACCACGGCCGCGACCGCGAGGACCAGCGCCACACTGGTCGTCACCACGCCGCCGGGCGTGCGGTAGGGGCGCTCCAGGTTCGGCTCGCGGACCCGCAGCACGATGTGCGACAACATCATCAGCACGTACGACAGCGCCGCGCCGAACACCGCGATGTTGATCAGCAACGCGCCGTTCTGGGTCGCCGCCGCCAGGATGAACCCGATCGCGCCGGGCACGATCAGCGCCAGGTACGGCGTCTTGCGCTTGCCGGTCCGGGACAGCCAGCGCGGCAGGTACCCGGCCCGGGACAGCGCGAACAGCTGCCGCGAGTAGGCGAAGATGATCGAGAAGAAGCTGGCGACCAGGCCGGCCAGGCCCACGTAGTTGACCACCTGCGCGAGCAGATTGTCCCCGCCGTACGCGGCCCGGACGGCGTCGGGCAGCGGGTTGTTCGACCCCTTCAGCGCCTCCGAACCGGCCCCGCCGGGCGCGAGCACCAGGATGGCGCCGGCGAACAGCAGCAGCACCAGCATCGCGCCGATGATGCCGCGCGGCATGTCCCGCTTCGGGTCGCGCGCCTCCTCGGCGGCCAGCGGGACGCCCTCCACGGCCAGGAAGAACCAGATGGCGAACACGAGCGCACCCAGCGCGCCCGTCACCCCGAACGGCAGGAACGAGCCGCCCCCGATGTCGAACAGCTTGTCCGCGTCGAACTTCGGGATCATGCCGATCACGAACGCCAGCAGCGCCACCACGGCGATGCCGGTGATCACGAACATCAGCCGCAGCGCCTCGCCCACGCCGTACAGGTGCACGCCGATGAAGATCAGGAAGCACACCAGGTACACCGGCCAGGCGTTGGTCAGCCCGAACAGGCCCAGCGTCTCGACGTACCCGCCGATGAACACGGCGATGGCGGCGGGCGCGATGGCGTACTCGATGAGGATGGCGATACCGGTGGCGAAGCCGCCCAGCGGGCCGAGCGCACGGCGGGCGAAGCCGTACCCGGCGCCCGCCACGGGCAGCGCCGCGGCCAGCTCGGCCAGGCCGAACACCATGCACGTGTACATGGCGCCCATCAGGACCGTGGCGATGAGCAGACCGCCCCACCCGCCTTCGGCCAGGCCGAAGTTCCAGCCGGCGAAGTCGCCGGAGATCACGTACGAGACACCGAGTCCGGCCAGCAGGACCCAGCCGGCGGCGCCGCGTTTGAGCTGTCGGTGCTCCAGGTACTCGTCGCCCACCTTCTCGTACTCGACGTGCTTCGCCATCTGCGCTCCCTAATGGGTTACTTGCGCTCCTTTGAAGGTGGTTGAGGGTGACGCGTGCGCTGCGGTCATGTCAATGGGGGACTAGTGTCCTGGCTCGGTTGATGTCAGGATGGGGCGTCCAATGGCTCGCATTCATACCTTTGGAGGTTCGCCGGGATGCTCACGGTCGACGAGTTGCGCGAGTTGGTGGACGCCGGTGAGATCGACACCGTCCTGGTGGCGATCGTGGACATGCAGGGCCGGCTCCAGGGCAAGCGCTGCGCCGCGCGCTACTTCCTCGACGAGGTCCTGGCGCACGCCGCCGAGGGATGCAACTACCTGCTCGCGGTGGACGTCGACATGAACACCGTGGCCGGCTACGCGATGTCGTCGTGGGACCGCGGCTACGGCGACTTCGTGATGAAGCCCGACCTGTCCACGCTGCGCCGCGTGCCGTGGCACGACGGCACCGCCATGGTGCTGTGCGACATCGAGTGGGAGAACGGCGAACCGGTCGTCGCCTCGCCCCGGCAGGTGCTGCGCCGCCAGCTCGACCGGCTGGCCGAGCGCGGCCTCCAGGCGTTCGTGGGCACCGAGCTGGAGTTCATCGTCTTCGACGACACCTACGAGGACGCCTGGAAGCGCGGCTACCGCGACCTGACACCGTCGAACCAGTACAACGTCGACTACTCCCTGCTGGGCACCGCCCGCATCGAGCCGCTGCTGCGCGCCATCCGCAACCACATGGCGGGCGCGGGCCTGGAGGTCGAGTCGGCCAAGGGTGAGTGCAACCCCGGTCAGCACGAGATCGCCTTCCGCTACAAGGAAGCGCTGGCCACGTGCGACAACCACAGCGTGTACAAGACCGGCGCCAAGGAGATCGCGTCCCAGCACGGGAAGTCGTTGACCTTCATGGCGAAGTACAACGAGCGCGAGGGCAACTCCTGCCACATCCACCTGAGCCTGCGCGCCACCGACGGCGCCCCGGTGTTCGCCGACGGGCACGGGATGTCCGCGCTGATGAAGTCGTTCCTGGCCGGGCAGTTGGCCGGGCTGCGCGAGCTGACCTACTTCCTCGCGCCCAACGTCAACTCCTACAAGCGGTTCGTGCCGGGCAGCTTCGCGCCGACGGCGGTGGCGTGGGGCCGGGACAACCGGACGTGCGCGCTGCGCGTGGTCGGGCACGGGCAGTCGCTGCGGTTCGAGAACCGCGTGCCCGGCGGCGACGTCAACCCGTACCTGGCGGTGGCGGCGCTGATCGCGGCCGGGCTGCACGGGGTGGAGAACGACCTCCAGCTGGAGGACGCGTTCGAGGGCAACGCCTACGGCTCGGACCGGGCGACCGTGCCGACCACCCTGCGCGACGCGGCGGCGTTGTTGGCGCAGAGCGAGATCGCGCGGGAGGCGTTCGGCAAGGACGTCGTGGACCACTACCTGAACGCGGCCCGGGTGGAGCTGGCCGCCTACGACTCGTTCGTCACCGACTGGGAGCGCATCCGTGGCTTTGAACGGCTCTAGGCCGCTCATCGGGATCAGCACGTACCTGGAGCGGATGCGGTTCGGCGTGTGGGACGCCGACGCCGCCGTGCTGCACCGCGACTACCTCGACGCCGTCGTCCGGGCGGGCGGGCAACCCGTGTTGCTGCCGCCGGTGGGGGAGTGGACTGACCTATCCTTTGTGGACGGTCTGGTGCTCGCGGGTGGGGCGGACGTCGATCCCGCCCGGTACGGGGCGGTGCGCGACCCCCGCACCGGTCCGGCGGCTGTCGAGCGGGACGCGGCGGAGTTCGCTTTGGTGGCGAGGGCTCTGGCGGCGGACCTGCCGTTGCTGGCGGTGTGCCGGGGGATGCAGATCCTGAACGTGGCGCTGGGCGGGACGCTGGTCCAGCACGTCGACGGGCACAACGTGACGCCGGCGGTGTTCGAGAAGGTCGACGTGGCGGTGTCGGCCGGTCGGCTGGCGGGGATCGTCGGGCCGACGGTGTCCGTCATGTGCCACCACCACCAGGCGTTGGACGTGCTGGGGGAAGGGCTTTCCGTGGTCGGTCGCGCGCCGGACGGGGTCGTGGAAGCGGTGGAGCTGCCGGACCGGCGGTTCGTGGTGGGTGTCCAGTCGCACCCGGAGGCCGACCGGGAGGACCGGGTCTTCGGTGCGTTCGTCGAGGCGGCGAGGAAGGGTGGGGGCGAGTGACTGCCTTCGATGTCATCAACCCGGCGACGGCGGAGGTCGTGCGGTCGGTCGAGCTGGCCTCGGTCGAGGAGACCGACGCGGCGATCGCGCGGGCGCAGGCCGCGTTCCCGGCGTGGAAGGCCGTCGCGCCCGGTGACCGGGCCCGGCTGCTGCGCCGGTTCGCCGACAAGGTCGACGGCGCGATCGAGGAGCTGGCCGCGCTGGAGGTGCTCAACGCCGGGCACACCATCGGCAACGCCCGCTGGGAGGCCGGGAACGTCCGGGACGTCCTGCACTACTACGCCGCCGCGCCGGAGCGGCTGTTCGGGCGGCAGATCCCGGTGGCGGGCGGCTGGGACGTGACGTTCCAGGAGCCGATCGGCGTGGTGGGCGTGATCGTGCCGTGGAACTTCCCGATGCCGATCGCCGGCTGGGGTTTCGCGCCCGCGCTGGCCGCCGGGAACACCGTCGTGCTCAAGCCCGCGGAGCTGACGCCGTTGACGGCCCTGCGGTTGGCCGAGCTGGCGCTGGAGGCGGGCATCCCGGAGGGTGTTTTCCAGGTGCTGCCCGGGGCGGGACCTGTTGTGGGGCAACGGTTCGTGACGCACCCGGCGGTGCGCAAGGTGGTCTTCACAGGGTCCACGCGGGTCGGCAAGCAGATCATGGCGGGCTGCGCCGAGCAGGTGAAGCGCGTGACGCTGGAGCTGGGCGGCAAGTCGGCCAACATCGTGTTCGCCGACGCCGACCTGGAGCAGGCCGCCGCGACCGCGCCCTACGGCGTGTTCGACAACGCCGGGCAGGACTGCTGCGCCCGGTCGCGCATCCTGGTGCAGGCCTCGGTGTACGACCGGTTCATGGAGCTGCTGGAGCCCGCCGTGAAGGGTGTCGTGGTGGGCGCGCCGGGCGACGAGAAGACCGAGATGGGACCGCTGATCTCGGCCACTCAGCTGGAGCGGGTCGCTTCCTACGTCCCTGACGACGCCCCGGTCGCCTTCCGCGGTTCGGCGCCGGACGGCCCCGGGTTCTGGTTCCCGCCCACGGTCCTCGCGCCCGTGTCGCCGCGCGACCCGGCGGCGGTGGACGAGATCTTCGGACCGGTGGTGGCGGTGATCCCGTTCGCCGAGGAGGAGGACGCCGTCCGGCTGGCCAACGACAGCGAGTACGGGCTGTCCGGGTCGATCTGGACGCGGGACGTGGGCCGGGCGCTGCGCGTGTCGCGGGCGGTCGAGGCCGGGAACCTGTCGGTGAACTCGCACTCGTCGGTGCGCTACTGGACGCCGTTCGGCGGGTTCAAGCAGTCCGGCCTGGGTCGGGAGCTGGGACCCGACGCGCTGGAACCGTTCACCGAGACCAAGAACGTCTTCATCGCACATTGATGATTGGGAGAGACATGGCACAGCGACTGGAAGGCCGGGTGGCCGTCGTCACCGGCGGCGGCAGCGGGATCGGCCTGGCCTCGGTGCGCAGGCTCGCGAGCGAGGGCGCGCGGGTGGTCGTCGCGGACCTCGACGCGGGCACCGGCAAGGCCGCCGCCGACGAGGTGGACGGCCTGTTCGTGCAGGTGGACGTGACCGACGAGGAGCAGGTGTCGGCGCTCTACCAGACCACTGTGGACACCTACGGGTCGGTGGACGTCGCGTTCAACAACGCGGGCATCTCGCCGCCGGACGACGACTCGATCCTGACCACGGGCATCGAGGCGTGGGACCGGGTGCAGAAGGTCAACCTCACCTCGGTCTACCTGTGCTGCAAGTACGCCATCCCGCACATGCTGGAGCAGGGCAAGGGTTCCGTGATCAACACGGCGTCCTTCGTGGCGACCATGGGCGCGGCCACGTCCCAGATCTCCTACACCGCTTCGAAGGGCGGTGTGCTGGCGATGAGCCGGGAGCTGGGCGTGCAGTTCGCGCGGCAGGGGGTGCGGGTCAACGCCCTGTCACCCGGACCGGTGAACACGCCGCTGCTGCGGGAGCTGTTCGCCAAGGACCCCGAGCGCGCGGCGCGCCGGCTGGTGCACGTGCCGCTGGGGCGGTTCGCCGAGCCGGAGGAGATCGCGGCGGCGGTCGCGTTCCTGGCCAGTGACGACTCGTCGTTCATCACGGCGTCGAACTTCCTGGTGGACGGCGGCATCGCGGGCGCCTACGTCACGCCGCTCTAGAGATGATGCCCTTGCAGGACGCGTTGTTCCGCCCGGTCCGGGCGGGCAACGCGTTCGAGGAGACCGTCGAGCGGCTCATGCAGGCGATCCGGCTGGGCGTCGTCCCGCCCGGTGATCGGCTGCCCGCCGAACGGGAGCTGGCGACCCGGCTCGGGGTGAGCCGGGTGACCCTGCGCGAGGCCATCCGGTCGTTGCAGGACGCCGGGTACGTGGAGTCCCGGCGCGGCCGGTACGGCGGGACTTTCGTGAACACCACCCTGCCCGCGGCCTCACCGGGCCGTCCCATCGCGACACCCGAGCTGTTGGACGCGCTGACCCTGCGCACCGTCCTGGAGACGGGGGCCGCCGAGTGCGCCGCGTCCCGTTCGCTGGGCCCCGCCGAACGCCGCAACCTGGGCGCGCGGCTGACCGAGTGCTCGTGCGCGTCCCTGGACGAGTACCGCCGCAAGGACTCGCGCCTGCACCTGGCGATCGCCGAGTCGACGGGCTCGGCGTCGCTCACCGCGGCCATCGCCGACGTCCGGATGCGGGTGAACGAACTGCTGGACCGCATCCCGCTGCTGCCGCCGAACCTGGCGCACTCCAACGACCAGCACGAATTGATCGTCACGCGGATTCTGGAGGGTGACCCGGAGGCCGCGCGGCAGGCGATGGCCGAGCACCTGGACGGCACGGCTTCGCTGTTGCGCGGCTTCCTGAGCTGAGGCGGTCAGCGTTCCCGGAACTCCCGGCCGGGTCCGCGGTCGTCCAACCGGGAGTGCCCGGGCCGGTCGAACGCGTCGCCCCGCCGGCCGTGCCCCCGGTCGTGGTCGAACAACGCCACCAGCCCGCCGCGACATCGCCACCCGCCTGGGCGTCACCAAGCAGACCGTGCACCGCAAGCACGGACGGAGCGAACCCGATGTTCCGCGCTGACCCCGAAGTGCTCCGCGTCGTGGACCGCGCCCTCGGCCTCGCCCGCGACCTGGGCCACCCCCGCGCCGGCAGCGAACACCTCCTCCTCGCCCTGACCTCCCTGGTCGGCCACGAGGCAGCCATCCGAGAAGCCGTCCGGCGGGCCGCCCCGCACGGTGCGGGCGCCGCGGCCGACCGCGAAGCGCTGGCCACCCTCGGCATCGACTTCGACCAACTCCTCCCCGGCATCAGCCTGGACCAGCCACCGGCGAAGGAACCCCTCTTCCCCTTGGGCGGCGCCAAAGCCCGCGAACGCTGCGCCCGACTGAGCCCACCGCTGGGCTTGGACGCCCAGGCCGCCTACGAAGCCTCCCTGCGCTTCGCCCTCGCCCGCCGCGAACGCACCCACCGCCCGGAACACCTGGCCCTGGTCCTCGTCACCCTGGACCCGGGCGTCGCGTGGACCCTCGACACCGCGAACGCCAACCGCCTCGCCCTGGCCCACCACCTGGCCCGGACCTTCCCGCCGCCACGCCGGAACCCGTTGCTGCGCCTGGAAAGACGCCTGGGTCGCACGATCCGGCACCGGGACCTGACAACCCGCTACCAACGCACCACGGGCCGCACACCGGTGTCCTCAGTGGCCCCTTTCATCGCCGACTCGGTTTGACGTGGAGCGCGCTACCCCCGGGCAACTCGCCCCAGCGTGGGTGCAGCACCGCGGTGAGGACGTGGTGCCGATCCCCGGGACCCGCAGGCAGCACAACCTGGAGGAAACCTCGCCGCGCTGACCGTCGAGCTCTCCTCTGACGACCTCAATGCCCTTGACGCGGTCACCGGACAGGTCGCCGGGGCGCGCCACGACTCGACCAGCCTGAGCTTCGTCGACCGCTGAGCACGAAATTGTCGTACCCCGTGGGTACCGTCCCCGGCATGATCACTGTTGAGGAAGAGACCCGGTTCTGGGCGTTGTTGGAAGAGGCTTGGGCAGGGGCCGGTGCCGAGGCCGCCCAGGCACGTCGGGCGCTGGTCCGGCGCGACCCGGAGGAGGACGACGGCTTCGACCACGCCGCCGTGCTGGAGGAGCAGTTCGAGGGCGTGCTCGACCGGCTGACAGCGCTGTGCGCGGACCTGACCAGCGAGGAGTTGACCGCGCTGGACCGCGTCGGCGAGCGGAAGCTGCACGAGATCGACCGCGAGGACGTCCACGAGCAGACAGACGGGTCCGACGACGGGTTCCTCTACGCGCGCGGGTTCATCGTGGTGCTCGGGCGGGAGTACTACGAGGCGGTCGCGCGGGACCCCAGGTTGGCGGTGGGCGACGCGGAGGCCGAGGACTTCTGCTACTTCTTCGCCCACCTGCACAAGGAGCGGTTCGGGGATTACCCGGAGACGGGGTCGGGGATCTCCCGGGAATCGGGCGCGAACCAGGCCGGGTGGGCCGGAGCGGAGGTACCGTCGGAGGTGTGATCGACTTCGAGAAGGCGTCGGTGTTCAAGCTCGCCCCGTGCAAGCCGGAGGACATCGCGGGGCAGGTGTCCCCGATCCTCATCCAGGGCGAGCAGATCGTGTCGTGCTTCAAGACGGTGCGCGATTTCGTGGTGTTCACCAACAAGCGGGTGATCGCGGTGAACGTGCAGGGCATGACGGGTCGGAAGAAGGACTTCACGTCACTGCCCTACAGCCGCGTGCAAGCGTTCTCCATCGAGACGGCGGGCACGTTCGACATGGACGCCGAACTCGACCTGTGGTTCTCCGGGCTGGGCAAGGTCCGACTGGAGTTCCGCGGGCACGCCGACGTGCGCCTGCTGGGCCAGATGATCGCGACCTTCGTGCTCTGACCACCGAGCCGACACGTCACCCGATCGTGCGACATGTCGTTTTCGGCACCAAACCGCTCCTCGCGCGTCCCGTGAATTGAGGAGCGCGGGACGGGGGAGCACTAGGACCCGGGCCAGCCGCCCAAGCATGTCCCCCCGGCCTCAAGCTCCACCCACCGACACAAGCGGTCCAACCCCGCTCAACGGCCCCCGGCTCCAGCCGCCGCCCCGACGGCTCCCGGCTCCAGCCGCCGCCCCAACGGCTCCCGGCCCAACGGACGACGCGGCCGGCCCGATCCCAGCTCAGCGGACGACGCGGCCGGCCCGATCCCAGCTCAGCGGACGACGCGGGTCCCGGCGAGTTGGCGGTCCCGGCGAGCCGGCGAGTCGAGGGATCTCGGCAGTGCCGGCGGCGGGGCGCTCAGCGGATGGGCCGGGTCGCTCAGGGGATGGACCGGGTCGCTCAGCGGATGGACCGGGTGGTGCCGTCCCAGCCGTTCAGGGCGTCGGGCAGCACCTCGGCGAGCTGCACCGGGTACACCGTGTCCCCGGTCTCGCGCAGCTCGCCCACCGACCACCACCGGTGCCGCTGGATGGTCTGCTGCTCCAGCTCCTGGAACCGCGACGTGTCGACCTCCACGCCGTCCACCCGGTGCACGAAGAACCACTCCTCCGACGCGAAGCTCAGCCCGTCGAAGGTGAACGCGACGTGCCGCTTCCACACCGGCCCGACCAGCTCGTCCGGCGTCACCACGAGCCCGGTCTCCTCGCGGGCCTCGCGCACGGCCGTGTCCCGCAACTCCTCGCCCGGCTCGACCCCGCCCCCACGGTGAACCAGAAGAACTCGTCGGGCCGCGCCGGGTCGAAGCCCTCGAACAGCAGCACCCGCCCAGCCTGGTCGGCCAGCACGATCCGGGCCGACACGCGCGGCGTCGGGGCGTCGGTGTCCGGTTCGGCGATCTCGAAGTACGACGGCGTCGGCGCGGTGCCGGCCAGCCGCAGCCACCGGACCATCCGCCACTGCCGCAACGCCAGCGTGTCCCGAACGGCGTCGTTGTGCACGCGTCGCGCCAGCACGACCCGCTGCTCGGCGTCGGACAGCTCCGCCGCGAGCGCGGGCGCCAGCACGGACCGGTCCAGGCCGTCGAGCAGGGCGCTCAGCTCGTTCTCGGCGGTCTCGCGTTCGGCCCGCTCGGCGCGCTCAGCCCGATCCGCCGCCACACGCAACTCGGGCGTCCCGCACACCGCCGCCACCGCCCGCGTCACCACGGACCGCCGGGCCAGCGCCGCGTCCAGCGCCGCCCACGCCGCGTCGGTCCGCACGTGCAGCCGGTCCAGCCGGTTGGCGGTGCCCAGCACCCACGGCCCGACCAGCACCACGACCCCCAACAGCACCAGGAACGTCAGCGCCACACCGGAACTGGTCACGCCTCTCCCGCCCGCCGCAAGTCACCGGAACCGGTCACACCGCCACCCGCCCGCCGCAAGTCACCGGAACCGGTCACACCGCCACCCGCCCGCCGGAGATCACCGCGACTGGTCATCGCCACCCACTCACCGCAGGTCACCGGAACAGGTAACACCGGCCACCCACCCGCCGCTGGTCACGCCTCTCCCACCCGCCGCGGGTTGGCCGCCATCGCGCTCTCGTACACCCGCAACACCTGCGCCGCCACCACGGACCAGTCATAGGTCATGACCCGCTGCCGAGCCGCGTCCACGTAGTCCGCCCGCCGACCCGGGTCCGTCAGCAGTTCCCCCAACGCCCCCGCCAGCGCCGCCGAGTCGCCCACCGGGGTCAGCACGCCGGCCTTGCCGTCGTCGAGCACCCGGCGGAACGCGTCCAGGTCGCTGGCCACTACCGCCGCACCCGCCGACATCGCCTCGGTGAGGATGATCCCGAAGCTCTCGCCACCCGTGTTCGGCGCGCAGTACACGTCGACGCTGCGCAGCGCCCGCGCCTTGGTCTCGTCGTCGACCATCCCCAGGAACACCGTCCGGGCCGCCAACTCCGGCCCCGCCGCCTTGCGGAACTCGTCCTCGTCACCGCGCCCCACGACCAGCAGCCGGACCTCCGCCGGCAGCGCCCGGAACGCCTCCAGCAGCACGGGCATCCCCTTGCGCGGCTCGCTGAACCGGCCGACGAACCCGACCGTCCCGCCCGGACGCGGGTAACCGTCCAACGGGGACGCGTCGGCGAAGAACCCGACGTCCACCCCGTTCGGGATCTCCACCGCGTCCCCGCCCAGGTGCTCCACCTGCACCCGCCGGGCCAGCGCGGACACCGCGATCCGCGCGGTGATCTTCTCCAGGAACGGCTGGAGCACCCCCTGGAACGCGGCCAGCATCTTCGACCGCGGCGTGGAGGTGTGGAAGGTCGCCACGATCGGCCCGTCCGCCACCATCAGCGCCAGCATCGACAGCGAAGGCGCGGTCGGTTCGTGCAGGTGCAGCACGTCGAAGTCGTGCTCGGCGATCCACCGCCGGACCCGCGTGAACGACACCGGCCCGAACGACAGCCGCGCCACCGACCCGTTGTAGGGGATGCTCACCGCCCGCCCGGCCGAGGTGACGAACTCGGGCACGGGCGTGTCGTCGTCCGCCGGCCCCAGCACCTCGACCTCGTGGCCCAGGGAGCGCAGCGCGCGCGCCAGGTCGACCACGTGCGCCTGCACCCCGCCGGGGACCTCGAAGGAGTACGGGCAGACGATGCCGACCTTCACCGGGTGCCCTCCCTGCGGGCCAGCACCCGTTGCAGCGCCCGCTGCCTGCTGTCGGGCAGGTCGGCCAGCCACAGCTTCTGGAGCATGTGCCAGTCGGTGGGGTGCGCGGCGATGTCGGCGGCGAACACGTCGGCCATCTGCTGGGTGGCCGGGCCGACGCCGCTGGTGCCGGCGACCCGGATCGGCGGGTGGATGCGGATGGACCAGCCACCGTCGGTGAACCACACCCCGCACGGCAGCAGCGCCGCGCCGGTCGTGGCGGCCAGGTGCGCCGGGCCGGCGGGCATCAGGGTCCGTTCACCGAAGAACGTCACCGGCACGCCACCCGCGGTCAGGTCCCGGTCGGCGAGCAGGCACACGACACCGTTGGCCCGGAGCCGTTCGGACAGCGCCACCGCGGGGTTGCGCTCGCCGCCGGTCAGCGGCAGCACCTCGAAGCCCAGCGACTCGCGGAACCGGATGAACCGCTGGTAGAGCGATTCCGGCTGGAGCCGTTCGGCGACCGTGCTGAACGCGCCGACGTGCCCGACCAGCCACACACCCGCCATGTCCCAGTTGCCGGAGTGCGGGAGTGCGCAGACCGCGCCGTTGCCCGCCTTGAGCGCCGCGTCCAGGTTCTCCACGCCGCTGACGGTCCGGGCGCACTCCGCGAAGGCGGCCTTGAGGTCCATCGACGGCAGCCGGAACGCCTCCCGCCAGTAGCGGGCGTAGGACCGCAGGCTCAGCCGGACCAGGTCGTCCAGCTCCGCCTCCCCGGCCTGCGGCACGACTCGTCGCAGGTTGGCACGCAACTGCCGGACCCCGTCACCGTCGCGCTTGGCGGCGAAGTCGGCGGCCCGGTCGAACGCCGCGACCGCCCACTTCTCCGGCAACAGCCGCACCAGCCGCCACCCCGCCGCGTACCCGAGGTCGGCCAGCCGCTCCTTCATGTCCCCAGCTCCTTCGCGGCACGCCACACGGCCACCACCCGCTGCACCACCGTGACCACGACCAGCGCGGCCAGCAGGTACAGCGCCACGGGCAGGACGTAGGGAACCCCGAGCCCGTGCAGCCCAACCCCGACCAGCACGACGATGAACCGCTCGGCCCGCTCCGCGACCCCGCCGTCGGCGGACAACCCGGAGGCCTCCGCGCGCGCCTTCACGTACGAGATGACCTGCGAACCCACCAACGAAACCATCGAGGCCGCCGCCAACCCGTGCTCCCCGGCCCCGAAGCACCACCAGGCGACCGCCGCGAACAGGGCACCGTCCGCGATCCGATCACAACTGGCGTCCAACACGGCCCCGAACTTCGTCCCGCCTCCCTGAGCCCGCGCCATCGCACCGTCGATCAGGTCGAACAAGACGAACGCCGTGACCACCGCCGCGCCGACGAACAACTGTCCGCGCGGGATGAACCAGAGCGAGGCGGCGACGGAACCGACCGTCCCCGCCACGGTGACGACGTTGGGTGTGAGGCCGCGGCGCAGCAGCCACGTCCCGATCGGATCGGTGACGCGCGAAACGGACGCGCGGGCGAAGATGTTCAGCATGGGGCGGCGACTGCACCTACCGGTGGGGACGACTGGGTCCCAGGCAGCCTAACGGCCCAGCTCAGACCGAGCCGACGCGGTAGGCGGAAGATCCCTGTCGTGTCGCCCACCACCAGCCTGAACGTCCTCGGGCGCGGCCTCCGGCCCCCGTCTCCATTGTCCCACGGGGCACCGACAAAACCGTGCGACGAGGGCCGGCGAGGAGCGATCGAACGCTCGACGATCCGGCCGCCGGAGACGCTCCGGCGAGGCGAGGCGAGGCGGGGCGAGGCGAGGCGAGGCGGAGCGGAGCGGGGCGGAGCGGGGCGGAGCGGGGCGAGGCGGGGCGGAGCGGGGCGGGGCGAGGCGGGGCGAGGCGAGGCGAGGCGAGACGGGGCGGGGCGGGGCGAGCCGAGGGGCGAGGCGGGCGGCGGGCGGGAGGAGGGGGCGACCCGGCAGTCGGGCGACGAGAGAGCACGGTTGACGGCGGGGATGGGTCCGGCGCAGGCGGTTGGAGCGGCGGGATGGGTCCGGCGGCGGGCGGTTGGAGCGTCGGGGACAGGTCGGCGGCGGGGCCCAGGGGTGAGGGCAGTGGCCGGGCGGCGGGTCGCTGGGCCAGGTCGAGGCAGCGGTCCGGCGGTCGGGGACGGGGCGGGTGGTGTGCGGCGAGGCTCCGGCGACGAAGTCGCGCGCGGCGGAGCCGCGAGGCGGCGGCAGCGCCGCCCTGGCTTGTGCGCCCTGTGCCGTGCCGACCACCCACCGTCCGGAAGCCGCCGAGACACCTCACCCCGCCGAGACACCCCGCCGAGACACCCCCGCCGAGACACCCCCGCCGAGACACCCCCGCCGAGACACCCCCGCCGAGACACCCCACCCCGCCGAGCACCCGCGCCACCAAGTCCCAGCCGCCCGTACGAACCAAACCGGACAATCGGGCCGAATCTGACATGCAGGCCGAGTGCGCAAGCCTGCCAGGGCCGACACGTCAGCCGGTCGAGCCTGGTCAGGGCGTCAGGGCGTCAGGGCGTCAGGGCGTCAGGGCGTCAGGGCGTCAGGGCCGTCGGGGCCGTCGGGTCAGCCCAACTTCCGGTGGTCCGTCGCGATCGTGTCCAGCAGGTCCTCCAACTGCTCCCCCCGCATCGCCAACCTCTCCAACCGGTTGAACAACGTCAAGTACTCGCGCACGTCGTGCGGGTCGGTGATGGTCGCGTTCCCGGTCAACACGCTCAACGTCACGACCCGCTCGTCGTACACCTGGAACCCGTGCAGCGCCACCGTGTTGACGTCCGCCGTCCACGGCACCACCCCCAACTGCACGTTCGGCCGTCGCATCAAGCCACGCAGGTGGTCCAACTGCTCGCACATCAGGTCCGCCGACCCCATCCGCCACCGCAGGGCCGCCTCGGCGAGCAGGAACACGAACCGCTTGCCCAGGTCGTCCATCCGCGCCCGGCGGCTCCGCAGGGTCGCCACCGCGGTCTCCTGCTCGTGCGCCGGGGTCGCGGACAGCACCACCCGCAGGTAGTTCTCGCTCTGCAGCAGAGCCGGCACTCCCGCGTTCTGGAAGAAGCGGCTCGTCGTCGCCCTGGCTTCGATGCGGGCGACGGTCTGCTGGTGGCGGTGGGCGCCGCGGTGGAGGACCACCCGGCGGGTTTCGGCTTCGGCGTGCAGTTGGCGGGCCAGTTCGACCAGTTCGAGCCGGGTTTCCCGGGTCGCCGACAGCTCGGCGACCAGGCGCTCCACGTCGGTCACGGACGGGAGGAGCATGCCGTTCTCGATCTTGGACAGCTTCGACTGGCTCATCCCGGTCGCGCGCGCGGTGGCCGTGCCGGTCATCTTGGCCTCCGTGCGCAGCCTGCGTAACTCGCGCGAGAGCCGTTCTCGGGCCAGCCGCGAACGCTCAGGTGCGGTCATGAAACGCACGTTATCGATGAACGCGATCCGTGACGATCGGCCACACAGGGAATACTGGCCGTTACCCGGTGATCATCCGGCACTGGCCACGTGATTCGCGCCACCTCGCACACGCCAATGCAGCTGCACGTGCGATTACCGGCGACCGGGAATCACAAATGCCAGGCCTCCGACAACAACTGCCGGGTTTCGCCGAGCAGCTGCGGCAAGACCTTCGTGTGCCCGATCACCGGCATGAAGTTCGCGTCCCCGCCCCACCTCGGCACCACGTGCTGGTGCAGGTGCGCCGCGATCCCGGCCCCCGCCACGACACCCTGGTTCATGCCGATGTTGAACCCGTGCGGCGACGCCACGGCCCGGATCACGCGCATCGCCCGCTGCGTGAACGCGGCGAACTCGGCCGTCTCCTCCACCGTCAGGTCCGTGTAGTCCGGCACGTGCCGGTACGGCAGCACCATCAGGTGCCCGGGGTTGTACGGGTACAGGTTGAGCACCGCGAACACCCGCTCGCCGCGCGCCAGGATGAGACCGTCGGCGTCGTCCAGCTCGACCACCCGGCAGAACGGGCAGCCCTCCGGCTCGTCGCCGACCGCCTTGCCCTCCCCGCGCACGTACGAGAGGCGGTGCGGGGTCCACAGCCGCTGCAAAGCGTCGTGGACCCCGACCCCGTCCTGCTCCTCGTACCGCGGTGTCACTGGACCAGTTCCGCCGTGGGCGAGGCGTTCTCGCGCCGCGCCACCCAGTCCACGATGGTCTCCACGGCCCGCGCCACCGGCACGCCGTTGATCTGCGTCCCGTCCCGGAACCGGAACGACACCGCGCCGCTCTCCACGTCCTTGCCGCCGGCCAGCAGCATGAACGGGACCTTCTGCGTGGTGTGGTTGCGGATCTTCTTCTGCATGCGGTCGTCGGAAGCGTCCACTTCGACCCGGATGCCGTGCGATCGAAGAGCCGCCGCGACCTGCTCCAGGTGTTCCACGTGCTCGTCGGCGATCGGGATGCCGACCACCTGCACCGGGGCCAGCCACGCCGGGAACGCGCCCGCGTAGTGCTCGGTCAGCACGCCGAAGAACCGCTCGATCGACCCGAACAGCGCCCGGTGGATCATGATCGGCCGCTGCCGCGAGCCGTCCGGCGCGGTGTACTCCAGCTCGAACCGCTTGGGCTGGTTGAAGTCCAGCTGGATGGTCGACATCTGCCACGACCGGCCGATGGCGTCCTTGGCCTGCACCGAGATCTTCGGCCCGTAGTAGGCCGCGCCGCCCGGGTCCGGGACCAGTTCCAGGCCGGAGTCCTCGGCCGCCTGCCGCAGCGTCTCGGTGGCGTCCTCCCACTCCTGCGGGTCGCCGATGAACTTCGGCGAGTCGTCCCGGGTGGACAGTTCCAGGTAGAAGTCGGTCAGGCCGTAGTCGGCGAGCAGGTCGAGGACGAACTTGAGCAGCGACCGCAGCTCCGCGCCCATCTGCTCCCTGGTGCAGTAGATGTGCGAGTCGTCCATGGTCAGGCCGCGCACGCGGGTCAGGCCGTGCACCACACCGGACTTCTCGTACCGGTAGACCGTGCCGAACTCGAACAGCCGCAGCGGCAGCTCGCGGTAGGACCGCCCGCGCGACCTGAAGATCAGGTTGTGCATCGGGCAGTTCATGGCCTTGAGGTAGTAGTCCTCGCCCTCGAACTCGATGGGCGGGAACATCGTGTCCGCGTAGTACGGCAGGTGCCCCGAGGTGTGGAACAGGCCGCTCTTGCTGATGTGCGGCGTGTTCACGAACTCGTACTCGGCTTCCTCGTGCCGGCGGCGCGAGTAGTTCTCCAGCTCCCGGCGGATGATGCCGCCCTTGGGGTGGAACACCGCCAGGCCCGAGCCCAGCTCGTCGGGGAAGCTGAACAGGTCCAGCTCGACGCCGAGCTTGCGGTGGTCGCGGCGCTCGGCCTCGGCCAGCAGCTCCAGGTGGGCGTCCAGCGCCTCCTGCGACTCCCACGCCGTGCCGTAGATGCGCTGCAACTGCGGGTTGTTCTCGTTGCCGCGCCAGTACGCCGCCGCCACGCGGGTGAGCTTGAACGCCGGGATGTGCTTGGTCGTCGGCACGTGCGGGCCGCGGCACAGGTCGCCCCACACCCGCTCGCCGGAGCGCGGGTCGAGGTTGTCGTAGATCGTCAGCTCGCCGCCGCCGACCTCCATGACCTCGGCCGTGTCGACATCGCTCTTGATGTCGACCAGTTCCAGCTTGAACGGCTCGCTCGCCAGCTCGGCCTTGGCCGCGTCGACGGACTCGACCACGCGCCGGTCGAACCGCTGCGCGCCCTTGACGATCTGCTTCATGCGCTTTTCCAGCGCCTGGAGGTCTTCGGGCGTGAACGGCTTCTCGACCTGGAAGTCGTAGTAGAAGCCGTCCTTGACCGGCGGGCCGATGCCCAGCTTGGCCTCGGGGAACTGCTGCTGCACGGCCTGGGCCAGCACGTGCGCGGCGGAGTGCCGGATCACGCTGCGGCCGTCGGGGTGTCCGCGGCCACCGCCTCGACCTCGACGTCCACCTTCGGCGTCCACGACAGGTCGCGCAGGTGGCCCTCGGCGTCGCGGACCACGACGACCGCGTCCGGCCCCTTGCCCGGCAGCCCGGCCTCCCGGACGGCCGTGCCCGCAGTGGTCCCGGCCGGCACCACCACGCGCGGTGGGGCGAGAGCGGCTGCGGGGCTCGACTGGGACACGGTGACTCCTCGGGTCGCTGGTGGTGCCTTTCCCCGAGATGTTATCGGTGGTCACCCAGCGCTTATCGCCCGGACGGCGCGTTCGCCCGCACGAACTCCTCCCACGCGTCCAGCGGGGCGCCCGGCAGCCAGTGCCGCCGGGGCGGGCACACCGCCAGCTCGTGCACCCCCAACTCCGCGTAATCGGCCACCACGGTCGGGTCGAGCCGTTCGGCGGGCGTCACCACCACCTCGACCCCAGCACCCAGGGACGCGACCTGCTCGGCCGTCTGCCGCCGGTCGAGCATGAACCCGTACCACCCCTGGTGACGCGCCGCACGCCGGTGGGCCGTCACGCTGTGTCCGCCCACGTACACCGGAACGGGTCGCTGCCGCGGCCTCGGATGGGCGTCGACCCCGCTGAACGCCACGTGCTCGCCGCGGAACGCGGGCGCCGGCATCTCCCACAGCGCCCGCATCGCCGCCAGGTACTCGTCGGCCCGCGCGCCCCGTCCCGCCATCGGCACGCCGACCGCGCTCATCTCCGGTTCCACGTACCCGACCCCGACCCCCAGGTCGAGCCGCCCGCCGCTGAGCACGTCCAGGCTGGCCAGCTCCTTGGCCAGCACGACCGGGTTGCGCTGGGGCAGGATCACGATCCCGGTGGCCAGCCGGATCGTCCGGGTGAGCGCGGCCAGGTAGGTCAGCGCGACCAGCGGGTCGAGGATCGGCAGGTCCGGGTCCATCGGCGAGGGCGGCACCCGCGGCGCGGGGGCGACGACGTGTTCGCCCAGCCACAGCCGGTGGTACCCGAGTTCTTCGGCGAGCCCGCCGATCTTCGCCAACGCCCCCGGCTCCGCGCAGGGCCCCATGTTGATGCCGAACAGGCCGATCTTCATGCGTTCGAACGTAGGTTCGCCCCAGCCATGCGACAAATGAGCATCTGGCACGCACGTCATGCGTGGTAGGCATGGCTCATGGCGGAGTTCACCCTGATCGGCCTGCGCGTCCTGCGGGAGGTCGCCACCCGCGGCACCTTCACCGCCGCCGCCGAGGCGCTGGGCTACACCCAGTCGGCGGTCTCCCGGCAGGTGGCCGCCCTGGAGTCGGCGGCCGGCACGCCGTTGTTCGACCGGACCGCCCGGGGCGTCCGCCTCACCGCCGCCGGTCACGTGCTGCGCCGCCACGCCGACGCGGTCCTGGACCAGGTGGACTCCGCGCGCCGCGAACTGGACGGGGTGCGCGGCAGCCGGGGCCGACTGCGCGTCGGCGCTTTCCCGACGGCCGTGGCGTCGCTGGTCCCGCAGGCGATCGTGGCTTACCGGTCCGCTCACCCCGGAACCGAGCTGGTGCTCAGGGAGGGCCTGACCCCGACCCAACTGCGGCGGTTGCGCGCGCGGACGGTCGACCTGGCCGTGGTGGCCACCCTGCCGGGCGTCCCGGCCGAGGAGGGCCTGACGTTCGAACCGCTCCTCGACGACGTGTTGCTGCTGGCCGTCGCCCGGGACCACGCGCTGGCGGGTCGGGGCGCGGTGGGCCTGGCCGAGTTGGCCGGCCAGCGGTGGATCGCGGGCAGCCACGACCCCAGCGACACGTTCCTGGCCGCGTGGCCGGACCCGCCCCGGGTCGAGTACGCGGTCCGGGAGTGGACGGCGAAGCTGGGCCTGGTGGCCGCCGGGCTGGGCGTGACGCTCGTGCCGGGGTTGGCCGCCCCGGCGGTGCGGCCGGACGTGGCACTGGTCCGGGTCCGCGACCCGCAGGCCCGGCGGACGGTGGTGATCGCGACCCGGGCGGACGACGGCGGACACGCGTTCGCGGACGCTTTGCATGACGTAGCCGCACAGCTGTCAGTGCAGCTACGCCACCGGCTTCGAGATCGATGAGCTAGACGTGCGGGATGACCTCGTTCCCGTACGTGGTCAGGGTTTTCTCCTTCTCGTCGTGCATCAGGTACAGGGCGAAGTTGTCCACGCCCAGTTCCTTGAGCTGCTGCAACCGCTCCACGTGCGCGGAGGCCGGACCGAGCAGGCAGAAGCGGTCGACGATGTAGTCCGGCACGAAGTCCGTCGAACGGTTGCCCGCCTTGCCGTGGTGGGAGTAGTCGTAGCCCTCCCGGTCCTTGATGTAGTCGGTCAGCGCCTTGGGCACCACGCCGTCCGCGCCGTAGCGTTCGACCAGGTCGGCGACGTGGTTGCCGACCATGCCGCCGAACCACCGCAACTGGTCGCGCTGGTGCGGCAGGTCGTCGCCCACGTACGCGGGCGCCGCGACGCACATGGTGATCGAGGACGGGTCCCGGCCGCACGCCACGGCCGCCTCGCGCACCGAGCCGATGGTCCAGCGGGCGATGTCCGGGTCGGCCGTCTGCAGGATGAAACCGTCGGCCTGCTCGCCGACCATCTTCAGCGCGCGCGGACCGTACGCGGCCATCCACATCTCCAGCTTCCCGTCACGCACCCACGGGATGCGCACGGGTGTGCCGTGGTGCTCGACCTCCCGGCCCTCGGCCAAGCCCTTGATCACGGTCATGGCCTGCGACAGGTACGCCAGCGACGCCGGTTTCTGGCCGATCACGCGGCGCGCGGAGTCGCCCCGGCCGATGCCGCACACCGTGCGGTTGCCGAACATGTCGTTCAGCGTGGCGAACAGGGACGCCAGCACGGACCAGTCCCGCGTGCTCGGGTTGGTCACCATCGGGCCGACCACCAGCGACGACGTCTGCGCGAGCACCTGCGAGTAGATGACGAACGGCTCCTGCCACAGCACCGTCGAGTCGAACGTCCAGCCGTAGCGGAAACCGTTGTCCTCGGCGGCTTTCAGCCCCGCGATGACGTCCCGCGCGGGCGGGTCGGTTTGCAGCACGACACCGAAGTCCACGGCCGGCCCCCTCACGCCAGGTACTGGTTCAGGTCGCGGGACAGGAACCGGCCGTGGCCGGGCGCGCCGTGGAAGCCCGACCCGTCGACCACCACCCGGCCGCGCGAGAGCACGGTGTCCACCCGGCCGGTGATCTCCATGCCCTCGTACGCCGAGTAGTCCACGTTCATGTGGTGCGTGGCCGCCGAGATGGTCTGGCGGGGTTTCGGGTCGTACACCACGAGGTCCGCGTCCGCGCCCGGCGCGACCACGCCCTTGCGCGGGTACAGGCCGAACATCCGGGCCGGGGTCGTGGAGCTGATCTCCACCCACCGGGCCAGGCTGATCTCGCCCTTCACCACGCCCTGGTGCAGCAGGTCCATCCGGTGCTCGACGCCGGGCATCCCGTTCGGGATCTTGGAGAAGTCACCGCGGCCGAGTTCCTTCTGGTCCTTGAAGCAGAACGGGCAGTGGTCGGTCGACACCACCGACAGGTCGTTGGTGCGCAGGCCCCGCCACAGCTCCGACTGGTGCTCCTTGGGCCGCAACGGGGGAGAGGCCACGTACTTCGAGCCCTCGAAGTCCGGCTTGGCCAGGTCCTCCAGCGACAGGTACAGGTACTGCGGGCAGGTCTCGGCGAACACGTTCTGCCCGGTGTCCCGCGCCTTGGTCACCGCGTCCAGCGCCTGCGCCGCCGACAGGTGCACGATGTAGAGCGGCGACCCGGTCACCTTGGCCAGCGTGATCGCCCGCGACGTCGCCTCGCCCTCCAGCTCCGCCGGCCGGGTCAGGCCGTGCTCGACGGGCTCGGTGCGGCCCTCGGCCAGCGCCTGCGCCACCAACTGGTCGATCGCGATGCCGTTCTCGGCGTGCATCATGATCGTGGACCCGGTCTCGCGCGCCTTCTGCATCGCGCGCAGGATCTCGCCGTCGGTGGCGTAGAAGACGCCGGGGTAGGCCATGAACATCTTGAACGTGTTCACGCCCGCCTCGACGCAGGACTCCATCTCCTTGAGCGACGTGTCCGTCACGTCGGAGACGATCATGTGGAACCCGTAGTCGATCGCGCAGTTCCCGTCCGCCTTCGCGTGCCACTTGTCCAAAGTGGACAGCAGGGAGGTGCCCTTGGCCTGCACGGCGAAGTCGATGATGGTCGTCGTGCCGCCCCACGCCGCCGCCGTGGTGCCGGTGGCGAAGGTGTCGGCGGAGAACGTGCCGCCGAACGGCATCTCCATGTGGGTGTGCGCGTCGATCCCGCCCGGGATCACGTACTTCCCGGTCGCGTCGATCGTCTCGTCGGCCTGCACGGGGAAGCCGGGCGCGAGCAGCGCGGCGATCGCCTCGCCGTCCACCAGCACGTCGGCGGCCACGGCCCCGGTCGCGTTCACGACCAGGCCGCCCTTGATCAGGATGGTCATGGCGTCACCAGCGATTCGTACGAGTCGGGGCGGCGGTCGCGGTAGAAGGCCCACAGGTCGCGCACCTCGGCCAGCTTGTCCATGTCGAGGTCGCGCACGACGACCTCCTCCTCCGTGTCCGACGCCGCGTCGCCGACCAACTGGCCGCGCGGGTCGACGAAGTACGACTGGCCGTAGAACTCGTTGTCTCCCAACGGTTCCACGCCAACCCGGTTGATCGTGCCCACGTAGTACTCGTTCGCCACGGCCGCCGCCGGCTGCTCCAGCCGCCACAGGTACTCCGACAGCCCGCGCGAGGTCGCCGACGGGTTGAACACGATCTGCGCCCCGCCCAGCCCCAGCGCGCGCCAGCCCTCGGGGAAGTGCCGCTCGTAGCAGATGTACACGCCGACCTTGCCCACCGCGGTGTCGAACACCGGGTAGCCCAGGTTGCCGGGCCGGAAGTAGAACTTCTCCCAGAACCCCTTCACCTGCGGGATGTGGTTCTTGCGGTGCTTGCCCAGGTAGGTGCCGTCGGCGTCGATCACCGCGGCGGTGTTGAAGTAGACGCCGGGCTGCTCCTGCTCGTACATCGGCACGATGAGCACGACCCCGTTCTGCTCGGCCACCTGGCACATCAGCTCGGTGGTCGGCCCGTCGGGAATGCCCTCGGTGTAGGAGTAGTAGTCCGCGTCCTGCACCTGGCAGAAGTACGGCCCGTAGAACAGCTCCTGCAGGCACACGACCTGCGCGCCCTGCGACGCGGCGGTGCGGACCGCCTCCACCGCGTTCGCGATCATCGACTCCTTGTCGCCGGTCCACTTCTGCTGGACCAGCCCGGCACGGACGATGAGACTCACGCGTGCTCCCTCCGCGGCGCAAGCGCCAGGTAGACGAGGAGGCCGCCGAGCAGGCCGACGACCCAGTTGTAGTCGTAGAGCGGTTTCAGCACCGGGATCAGCCCGTCCACCGGGAACGGACCCCCGTTCGCGCCGCCCACCGCGAGCACCGAGCCCGCGGCGGTGGCCACCACCGCGCGCCAGTTCCAGCCGGCGCGGAACCAGTAGGCGCCGCGCCCGGACAGGTACAGGTCGGGCAGTTCCAGGCGGGTCCGCGCGATCAGCCAGTAGCCCGCGATGAACACGCCGGCCACCGACGCCAGCAGCCCGCCGTAGAAGCCCAGCCAGGTGAAGATGTAGATGCTCGGGTCCGAGATCAGCCGCCAGGGCTGGATCACGATGCCGATCACGCCGGTGATCAGGCCGCCCACCGCGAACGTGATCTTCTTCGGGAACGCGTTGGAGAAGTCGTAGGACGGGCTCACCACGTTGGCCGCGAGGTTCGCCGAGATCGTCGCCAGCACCAGCGCCACCAGCGCGACCAGCACGACGGAGGTGGAGTCGAACCGGCTGGCCAGCTCCGCCGGGTCCCAGATCGCCTCGCCGTACAGCGCCACCGCGCCGGACGTCGTCAGGATCGCCACGATCGCGATGAACGACATCGTCGTGGGCAGCCCGAGCACCTGCCCGACCGCCTGCTTGCGCTGGCTGCCGCCGAACCGGGTGAAGTCGGGCATGTTCAGCGACAGCGTCGACCAGAACGCGATCATGGCCATCAGGGCCGGGAAGAACACCTTCCAGAAGTCCGGGCCCCAGCCCAGCTTCGACGGCTCGGACAGGATCGGCCCGAACCCGCCCGCCTTGATCGCCACGTACGCCAGCAGCACCAGGAACCCGACGCTGACCAGGGGAGCGGTCCAGTTCTCGAACCGGCGGACGGCCTCCATGCCGCGCCAGATCACCAGCATCTGCACCACCCAGAAGCCCAGGAAGCACAGCCACAGCGTCCACACCTGGCCCAGCACCACCGGCGCGTTGGTCCAGCCCTCACCGGCCAGCCGGCCGACGATCACGTGCAGCGCCTTGCCGCCCACCCACGTCTGGATGCCGAACCACGCGCACGCGATGAACGCCCGCAGCAGCGCCACCAGGTTCGCGCCCCGCACCCCGTAGAACGCCCGGGCGAACACCGGGAACGGGATGCCGTACTTCGTGCCCGCGTGGCTGTTGAGCAGCATGGGGATCAGCACGATCAGGTTGCCCAGGGTGATGGTGAGGAACGCCTGGAGCCAGTCCATGCCCAGCGCCACCAGCGACGCGGCCAGGGTGTAGCTGGGGATGTTGTGCGCCATGCCCATCCACAGCGCGAAGAAGTTGTAGGTCGTCCAGGTGCGCTGTTCGAGCGGCACGGGGGCCAGTTCGGGGTTGTAGTGCGGGCTGTCGGAGATGGCGGAGTGGTCGCGCAGCTCGACGCGGCCGTCGGGATCGGACGTGACCTGGGTTGCGGAGTCGAGGGCCATCGTCACTCCCCTGTTACGCTCGTGGAACACCGTCCTGCGGGGCGAATCGGCGCGTTTTCCATCCCGGAATCCTCGGGTCGGCCCGCGTGCGAAGGGCAGTGTCAGAGTGTCCACGTTTGCCATGATCAGGGCACACTCTGTCCATTGCCACCCCGACCGACCCGCCGTGCGGGTCCGGCGGGCGACCTGCGGCCCTCGACACCCCCGTTCACAGTCCCTACCTTCGGTCGGGTGAAGCTCGAACTGCGGCACCTGCGCGTGGTCTGCGCGATCGCCGACGCCGGCAGCCTGTCCAAGGCGGCCTCCGTGCTGGGACTGGCCCAACCCGCCCTCACCGCGCAGCTGCACCGCATCGAGGGACTCCTCGGCGGCAAGCTGTTCGACCGCGACCACAAGGGCGCCCGGCCGACCGCGCTGGGCGAACTGGTCCTGGAACGCGCCCGGGTGCTGCTGCCCGCCTTCTACCGTTTGCAGGAGGACGCGCTGCGCCTGGTGGACGAGGACCAGCCCAGCGACCGGTTCCGGGTGGGCGCGGTGAACGGGCCCATGCTGGGCGGCCTGGTGCACCGGCTCACCGAGGCGCACCCCGGCGCGCAGGTCGGCACCCAGGTGTCGTGGTCGGGCGAGGAACTGGCGGCGTCGGTGGCGCAGGGCCGGCTGGACTACGTGCTGGTCGGGGTGTGCGGTGACGCGCCGCCGCCGTCGGAGTACGGCCTGACCTGGAGCGTGGTCGCCGTGGACCCGGTGTGCGTGCTGATCTCCGAGGACCACCCGCTGACCCTGCTGGACGAGGTGCCGCTGTCGGCGTTGAAGGACATGCAGTGGGCGGCGACGCCCGGCGACGGGTGCTTCGGCGACTGCTTCTCGGCCGCGTGCACGCGGGCCGGGTTCACCCCGCGCACCCTGTACGAGGTGGACATCATGGGCTGCATCGACCTCGCGCAGTCCGGTGACGTGATCGCGCTGTGCCAGCCCACGTTCCGCCGCACGCCCGGCCTGGCCGTGCTGCCCATCGAGGGCGTGCCGCTGCGCTGGCGGCACCTGATGGGGTGGGACCCGGAGAGCCCGGCGGCGGCGTTGGGCCCGCAGGTCCTGCGGTACGCGGCCGAGGCGTACCGGGAGACCGCCGAGCGCAACCCGCGCTACACCGGCTGGCTGGGCGAGCACCCGGAGTTCGGGGCGGTGCCGCACCACGCCGTGGTCTGACCATCAACGGGTCTTATGACGAAGCGGTACTACCGCGTGCGGACCGGCAACTGCACCCTCGGCATCACCAACCCCTGACCTCCGCCGGCCAGGTGACCACAGCGGTCCCGCGCCACCGTCCCCCGGGCGCGGGACCGCTACGGGTGCTTCAGCTTCGTCCAGACCAGGGCGGCGTCGGGGTGGACGAAGTGGGGCACGGCCGGCGGGAGTTGGTTGATCGGCGGGGGAGGGACGAAGTGGGGCACGGCCGGCGGGAGTTGGTTGATCGGCGGGGGGAGGGAAGGGGGTGTAGAAGTGGAGGCCGCCGGTGATCGTGTGGGCTTGGACGACCTGGCCGGTCACGTGGCCGGTCACCGTGTTGGATAAGCCGCCGTCCAACATGATCCCCGTTCGGGTGACGTGGCGATACGCAGCGTCAGTCACCCTATCGAGCGGGTGTGGAAGGTGGGGAGGAGTGCCGATGTCGGGAAGGTCAAGTGATCGGTCCCCAAAAGGTTAGGAAAATCGTGTCTGCACACCGCACCCGCGGAATCCTGCGTGCCGCCGCCCTCCTCGCCGTCGGTGCCTCGCCGCTGATGGCCGGTGCCGGCTCGGCGACCGCACAGCCGCTCGACCTCGCCGAGGGCAAGGTGGGCGAGGCCCCGACGGCCAACCTGGACGTCACGCAGCAGGTGACCGACCTGTTGGAAGCCCAGTCCGTCAAGCTGCCGACCGCCCTGCCGATCGCGCTGCCGGAGGCCTCGGCCACCCTCGGGACGGCGCCGCAGCTGCCCACCGGAACGCCGGTGGACGCGGCACAGGAACGCAGCCTGGACGGCGTGCAGCTGCCCTCCACCCCGAGCGCGATCACCCCGCCGGAGATCAAGCTGCCCACCATCCAGCAGCCCGCGCTGCCGGACGTGCCGGAGCTGCCGAACGTCGGCAAGCCGCCGGTGGACGCGCCCGAGGTGGGCTGAGCGGTCGAGCGCGGGGCCGTCCGGTGACAAGGGCGGCCCCGCGTTCTGCCAGTCCCAGGGCGCCCCCACGCTCTGCTCAGTCCGTCATCTCGCGCACGAGCAGGGCCACGTACAGCGAGAGCACCGACTCCGGGTCCTCCAGCGACACCCCGAGCACCTGCTCGATCCGCGCCAACTGCTGGTAGTACGCCGTCCGCGACAGGTGCGCCGCCGCTGCCGCCGCCGACTTGTTGCCCCCGGCCTCGCAATAGCACCGCAGCAGCTCCAGCAACCGGCTGCCCTGGCCCGCGTCCCGCGACGCCAGCGTGCCCAGCTCCCGCTCGGCGAACGCCCGCACCCGCTCGTCCTCGCGCAACAGGTGCAGCAGACCGCGCAGCCGCACGTCGTCCAGCCGGTGGTACAGCCGGGTCCCGGGCGAGCGCAGCGCGGCACCGGCGATGTGCGCGGCCTCCCCGAGGCTGCGCCGCACGTCGGGCACGGTCGACACGGTCGTCCCGACCGCCATCACCACCGGCAGCGCGTGCTGCGTCGCGGCGGCGGTCTGGTGGACCTCCCGGGCCAGCCGGCGCAGCACACCGTCCAGACCGGCGGCCGGCGGCAGGGACAGCAGCGCCCGCACGCTCGTGTCGTCCACGACGCCGACCAGCGCGGGCACGGTCACCCGGCGCGTGGCCAGCGCCGTCGCCTCGGCCAGGTCCCGCAACACCTCCTGCGTGGCCAACGCCTGCGCAGGCACCGACGCCGTCCCCGGCCGGATCGCGACCCCCACCAACTGCCTGCGGTCCAGCGGCACGCCCAGCGCGGCGGCCCGCGCGGGCAGGTCGTGCGGCGGGTGCCCCAAGAGCTGCGTCAACAGGGTCCGGTGGGTCTGGCGTTCCAGCGACTCCCGGTCCCGCGCCACCAGCCGGTGCACGGCCAGCGCCGACGCGGCCCGTTCGGCGACCACGACCAGCCGGTGCGGCGGCGGTTCGGGGGTGATCACGACCAGCCGGCCCCAGTCCGCGCCGCGCGCCCCGACGACGGTGACCAGCCAGCCCGCCCCTTCGTGGTACGCCGTCCGCTCCGACACGGTCACCGCGTGCGACCGCGCCCCCCAGTCGGCGAGCAGCGCGGTCGGGTCCTGGCCGGCGGCGTCGTAGGCGAGCACCTCGTGCCCGAGGGTCTCCAGCACCACCGGCAGCCCGGACGTCCGCGCCACCTCGCGCAGCACCTCCGCCGGCTCCGCGCCCGCCACGGTCAGCGCGGTGAACGTCTCGTGCACCTGCTCGGCCGCCCGCAACTCGTTGAGCTGGGCGTCCACGATGAGCGACACCACCGCTTCGGTCACCGCCACGAACCGCGTCTCCCGGGCCAGCGCCACCAGCGGCAACCCGTGCCGTTCGGCGGCGGCCACCAGCGCACCCGGCACTTCGTCACTCCACCGCCGGACCAGCTCCACGACCAGCCCCGCCGCCCCGACCGCGGCCAGGTCGTCCACGTACTTGCGCAGCCCGGCGGCGTCGTCGGGCAACGCGATCCCGGTGGTCAGCACCAGCTCGCCGCCGCGCAGCAAGTGCGCGATGTCGGCGACCTCCGCCGCGTGCACCCACCGCACTCGCCGCTGCATCCCGGCCGCGCCCGCGAGGATCCTCGGCTCCCCGCGCCGGACCACGGGCAGGGCCAGGGCTTCCGCCACCGTGGGGTACATGGACACAACGTAATGCGATGCCCCGAAAAGCGGTACAGGTTGTGCATGGCGGCGTCGCGCCGTCCCGACCAGACTTCCGGGGCAGGCATGGTGACGAGGAGGACGCGATGTCAGCGACCGAAGGCGATCTGTTGGCCCGGCACCGCGCGGTGATGCCCCGGTGGCTCGCCCTGTACTACGAGGACCCGATCGAACTGGCCACCGCCTCCGGGCGGCGGGTCACCGACCGTGACGGCCGCACCTACCTGGACTTCTTCGCGGGCATCCTGACCAACGCGATCGGCTACGACGTGGCCGAGATCAGCGACGCGGTCCGCGGGCAGCTGGCCACCGGCGTCCTGCACAGCTCGACCCTGTACCTGATCCGGTCCCAGGTCGAGCTGGCGGAGAAGATCGCGGCGCTGTCGGGCATCCCGGACGCCAAGGTCTTCTTCACCAACTCCGGCACCGAGGCCAACGAGACCGCGCTCATGCTGGCCACCCAGTTCCGGCGCAGCGACCAGGTCCTGGCCCTGCGCAACTCCTACCACGGGCGGTCGTTCGCCAGCCAGGCCGTCACCGGCAACCGGGGCTGGTCGGCGTCCTCGCTCAGCCCGGTGAAGGTCAGCTGGGTGCACGGCGGCTACCGGTTCCGCAGCCCTTTCAAGGACTACTCGGACGCCGACTACGTCAAGGCCTGCGTCGCGGACCTGCGCGAGGTCATCGAGACGACCACCGCCGGGGACGTGGCCTGCATGATCGCCGAGCCGATCCAGGGCGTCGGCGGGTTCGCCACCCCGCCGGACGGGCTGTTCGGCGCGTTCAAGGAAGTGCTGGACGAGTACGGCATCCTGTTCGTCTCGGACGAGGTGCAGACCGGTTGGGGCCGGACCGGGTCGCACTTCTGGGGCATCCAGGCGCACGGCGTCACGCCCGACGCCATGACCTTCGCCAAGGGGCTGGGCAACGGCCTGGCCATCGGCGGAGTGGTCGCGCGTGGCGACCTGATGGACTGCATCACCGCCAATTCGATTTCCACGTTCGGCGGCAACCCGGTGTCGACGACGGGTGCGTTGGCGACGTTGAACTTCCTGCTGGACAACGATTTGCAGCAGAACGCGGAGAAGATGGGCGAACGGCTCATCGACGGTTTGAGGTCTATCGCGGAGGACCGCCCGGCGGTCGGGGACGTGCGCGGCAAGGGCCTGATGGTGGGCATCGAACTGGTCGGACCGGGTGGTGAGCCTGATCCGAGGAAGGCGGCCGGTGTGCTGGAAGGCGCAAGGGAACGCGGCCTGCTGGTCGGCAAGGGCGGGTTGTACGGCAACGTCATCCGGCTCGCGCCGCCGATGACGGTGACCGAGGACGAGGTCGAGGAAGCGCTCGGTGTGCTTGGAGACGTGCTGTGAAGATCACCCACTGGATCGGCGGGAAGTCGTGGCAGGGCGAGGGGACGAGGGCCGGTGACGTCTACGACCCGGCCACCGGGCAGGTGGCGGCGCGGGTGGACTTCGCTGATGCGTCCACTGTGGACGAGGCGGTCGCGGCGGCCCGCGAGGCTTTCGCGTCCTGGCGCGGCGCTTCTCTGGCGCAGCGGGCCAACGTCATGTTCGCGTTCCGGGAGCTGTTGAACGCTCGGAAAGGTGAACTGGCCGAGATCGTGACCGCCGAGCACGGGAAGGTGCTGTCGGACGCGGCGGGGGAGATCCAGCGGGCGTTGGAGGCCGTGGAGTTCGCCTGTGGCATCCCGCACCTGTTGAAGGGCGGGTTCAGCGAGAACGCTTCCACGCGGGTGGACGTGTACTCCATCCAGCAGCCGCTGGGTGTCGTCGGGGTGATCTCGCCGTTCAACTTCCCCGCGATGGTGCCGTTGTGGTTCGTGCCCAACGCGATCGCGTGCGGCAACACGGTGGTGCTGAAGCCCTCGGAGAAGGACCCGTCGGCGTCGGTGTTCATCGCGGAGCTTTTCGCCGAGGCCGGGCTGCCGGACGGGGTGCTGAACGTGGTGCACGGGGACAAGGTGGCCGTGGACCGGCTGCTGGAGCACCCGGACGTCAAGGCGGTGTCGTTCGTGGGGTCGACACCGATCGCCCGATACGTCTACGAGACCGGGACGCGGCACGGCAAGCGCGTGCAGGCGCTGGGCGGGGCCAAGAACCACATGGTCGTGCTGCCGGATGCGGACTTGGACTTGGCGGCGGACGCGGCAGTGTCGGCCGGGTTCGGGTCGGCGGGTGAGCGGTGCATGGCCATCTCGGTGGTGGTGGCGGTGGACCCGGTGGGCGACGAGTTGGTGGCCAAGATCAAGGAGCGGATCGCCGCGTTGCACGTGGGGGATGGGCGGCGGCCGGGGTGCGAGATGGGGCCGTTGGTGACCGGTGCGCACCGGGACCGGGTGGTGTCCTATGTGGACACTGGGGTGGCGGAGGGTGCTTCGCTGGTGGTGGATGGGCGTGGACACCCGATCGATGGGGCGGCGGAGGGGTTCTGGCTCGGGCCGACTCTGTTCGATGACGTGGGTGCGGACATGTCGATCTACCGGGATGAGATTTTCGGGCCGGTGCTGTCGGTCATGCGGACTTCTACGTATGACGAGGCGGTGGAGGTGGTGAATGCGAACCCGTACGGGAACGGGACGGCGATCTTCACCAATGACGGCGGGGCGGCGCGGCGGTTCCAGAACGAGGTCGAGGTGGGCATGGTCGGTGTGAACGTGCCGATCCCGGTGCCGGTGGCGTACTACTCGTTCGGTGGGTGGAAGGACTCATTGTTCGGGGACTCGCACGCGTATGGGCCTGAGGGGGTTCACTTCTTCACGCGTACGAAGGTCATCACCGGCCGCTGGCTGGACCCGTCCCACGGCGGCGTCAACCTGGGCTTCCCACAAAACACCTGAGGTGACCACAGGTCTTTGACAGGGCTGCCAAGCCAAGGAAGGGCTTCGGTTCGTCCCCCGTACGGCCTGGGCGCAGCCCAACCGCGCTTTGGTCTTCTCCGCGACCAGCTTTCCGGTCGCGGAGAAGACCAAAGGGTGGATGCCTCCGGCAGGTCGTGCGGGGACGAACCGACGCTCTTCCACCCCCGGTGGCCTCCAGGCCCGCTTTTGGCTTGAGAGCGCGTCAGCGCGTCTCTGAAGAGCGCGAAGCGCGTTCCTCCTCCAGCAGCGCGGAGCGCGTGGAGCGCACGCGCGCAGCGGGCCGGGGTTGCTACTTGGCTTGAGCGGCTAGGGACTGGGGGAGGGGTCGTAGCGGGAGAAGTGGCGGGTGTAGGTGCCGGTGCCGGAGGTCAGGGAGCGTAGTTCGATGGCGTACCTCAGGAGTTCTGTCTGGGGGACTTCGGCGCGGATGATCGTGTAGCCGGCGGTGTCTGCTTCGGTGCCCAGGACTCGGCCTCGGCGGCCGGAGAGGTCGCCCAGGACGGTGCCCAGGTGGTCGTCGGGTAGGCGGATGGAGACTTCGTCCATGGGTTCCAGGAGTTGGATCTTGCCGTTGGCCGCGGCGTCCTTGAGGGCCAGGGAGCCTGCTGTTTGGAAGGCGGCGTCTGAGGAGTCGACGGAGTGGGCTTTGCCGTCTACGAGGGTCACCTTGACGTCTACTACTGGGTAGCCGCCTTGCAGGCCTCGTTCCAGTTGGGCTCGGACGCCCTTTTCCACGCTTGGGATGAACTGGTTGGGGATGGCGCCGCCGACGATCTTGTCCACGAACTGGAAGCCTGAGCCGCGGGGTAGCGGTTCGACGATGATGTCGCAGACGGCGTACTGGCCGTGGCCGCCGGATTGTTTGACGTGGCGGCCGTGGCCCTTCGACTGCTGGGCGAAGGTTTCGCGGAGGGCGACTCGGACGGGTTCTGTGTCTACCTCAGCGCCGCCCGCGCGCAGGCGGGCCAGGACCACGTCTGCGTGTGCCTCGCCCATGCACCACAGGACTAGTTGGTGGGTTTCGGCGTTGCGCTCCAGGCGGAGGGTCGGGTCGCCGGCCACCAGCTTGCTGAGGTTGCGGGCCAGGTTGTCTTCGTCGCTTCGTGATCGTGGGACGACTGCTACGGGGAGCAGTGGTTCGGGCATCTCCCACGGGGTCATGAGGAGAGGTTTTTCGGGGGCGGACACGGTGTCGCCGGTTTCCGCCGAACCCAGTTTGGTCAGGGCGCACAGGTCGCCTGCCACGCAGTACGGGACCTCGCGGAGGTTTGCGCCCAGAGGTGAGTAGACGTGCGCTACGCGTTCGTCGGCGTCGTGGTCTTCGTGGCCCCGGTCGGCCATGCCGTGGCCGGAGACGTGGACGGGGCGTTCCGGGCGCAGGGTGCCGGAGAAGACGCGGACCAGGGACACGCGGCCCACGTAGCTGTCCACCGCGGTGCGGACCACCTCGGCCACGAGTGGGCCGTTCGGGTCCGCGGCCAGGCGGGGGTGCGGGATGCCGTCTACGCCGGTCACTGCCGGGAGGGGGTGTTCGAGCGGGGACGGGAAGGCGCGGGCGATGCCGTCCAGTAGTTCCGGCAGGCCCTGGCCGGTCAGCGCGCACACCGGCATGACCGGGTGGAAGGAGCCGCGCGCGACCGCGGTCTCCAGGTCGGCGATCAGGGTCGCCTGGTCCATCTCCTCGCCGCCCAGGTAGCGGTCCATGAGGGTCTCGTCCTCGCTCTCGGCGATGATCCCCTCGATCAGGGCGTTGCGTTGCTCCTCGTACCGCGGGTCGTCGGTGGTGAGGAGGCTGATGAGGCTGTTGTCGTCGCCGGGCAGGTACAGCGGGACCACGCCGGGGCCGAACGCTTCCTGGCAGGCCGCGATCTCGGCCATGACGTCGGCCCGGTGGTGGTCGGTGCGGGCGACGACCACCGCGCGCGGCATCCCGACGGCGGCGCACTCCTCCCACAGCGTCACGGTGGCCGCGTCCACGCCCTCGGCCGCGCTGACCACGAACAGCGCCGCGTCGGCCGCACGCAGCCCGGCGCGCAGTTCGCCGACGAAGTCGACGTACCCGGGTGTGTCGATCAGGTTGATCTTCACGTCCCCGTGCTTGACGGGGGCGACGGCCAGGCCGACCGACCGCTGCTGCCGCACGGCGGCCGGGTCGTGGTCGCAGACCGTGTTGCCCTCGGTGACCGAACCCGCTCGGGTCAGGACGCCGGTGGTGGCGAGCAAGGCCTCGGTGAGCGTCGTCTTGCCGGAGCCGGACGGGCCGACCAGCACGACGTTGCGGACCTTGGCCGGGTCGTCCACAGCGACCGCGCCTGCCGAGTGGCCGTTGTCGGAGGTTTTCGTTGCCATGGTGACCACCCTCCACAAGTGTTTAGTGTTCGATCTCACACCCGTGGCGGCGATGGGACAACCCCAAGTGCCCCGGCAGGAGGAACCCGGCCGTGGGTGCACGCAGAGTCACGGTCCGTGGGTGATCGTTGTCGTTGCGTCGGGGTGATGGTGCCAGGAGTGCGGCCAGTGGTTCCAGGGCTTCCTGCTTCTCTCAAACTATCGTTCTCGCTACGAGCGTAGTAGATTTGAACCTATGGACGTGGATGTGCCCACCCGGACAGTCGTCGAAGCGCTCGTGGGGCCGGACGGGACGGTGGACGCGGGCGAGCTGTACGACGTGGCCGGTGTGCTCGGGATGTCCGACCAGCAGGTGCGGCTGTGCCTGAAGCGGCTGGTGGCGGAGGGGAAGTTCACGCAGGAGGGGCGCGGGCGGCGGGCCGTGCTGCGGATGACGCCGGACGCGTTGCGGGCCGCCGAGCCGGACGTGGAGTTCGTGCGGTTCATGTACCGGCAGGACGCGGGGGAGGTGACGTGGGACGGGGTGTGGCACCTGGTGGCGTTCGGGGTGCCGGAGTCGCAGCGGCCCGCGCGGGACGCGTTGCGCGACGCGATCGTCCGGTTCGGTGGCGCTGCGTTGCACGGCGGGCTCTACGTATCGCCGCACGACTGGGAGGAGTTGGTGGAGGGGGAGGCCGAGCGGCTTGGCGTTGTCGACTCGGTGACCTTCCTGACCAGCTCGGACCTGCGGGTCGGGGCGGAGCGGGACCCGGTGGCGCTGGCCGCGCGGCTGTGGCCGTTGGCCGAGGTCGCCGCCCGGCACGAGCGGCTCGCCGACGTGGCGCGGGTGCGGTTGCGGCTGCTGGGCGAGGCGCCGGACCGGACGGAGTTGCTGCGCGTCGCGGTCGAGGTGGCCGCCGAGTTCACGTGTGCCGTGGAGCCCGACCCGCTGCTGCCGCCCGAGCTGCTGCCCCGGCCGTGGGTGGGTGCGCAGGCGCGGGCGCTGGTCGCCCGGTGCTGGGAGGCGCTGGCGCGGCGGTCCGTCGAGCTGCCCGCGCTGTTCCGCACCTACGCCGGGGTGGCAGCCGACGCCGGCTCCTCTGGCGGGTCCGGGGTGGCGTAGGCCACTACCTGCGGCTGAGCGTCGAGTGGCCTGCCGAGAACGTGTCGGAGTGGACTGCTTGGAGGGTCCACGTCGGACGTACGATTGGCCTGTTCGTCCACTCGACTTCGAAAGGTTCGCCGTGACCACTGAAACCGACTCCGGTACCCACGTCACCGGCACCGGCCGCGTCAAGCGCGGCATGGCGGAGATGCTCAAGGGCGGCGTGATCATGGACGTGGTCACCCCCGAGCAGGCCAAGATCGCCGAGGACGCCGGCGCGGTGGCCGTCATGGCGCTGGAGCGGGTGCCCGCCGACATCCGCGCGCAGGGCGGCGTGTCCCGGATGAGCGACCCGGACATGATCGACGGCATCATCAACGCGGTGTCGATCCCGGTCATGGCCAAGGCCCGCATCGGCCACTTCGTCGAGGCCCAGGTGCTCCAGTCGCTGGGCGTGGACTACATCGACGAGTCCGAGGTGCTGACCCCGGCCGACTACGCCAACCACATCGACAAGTGGCAGTTCACCGTGCCCTTCGTGTGCGGCGCGACCAACCTCGGCGAGGCCCTGCGCCGCATCACCGAGGGCGCGGCCATGATCCGGTCGAAGGGGGAGGCCGGCACCGGCGACGTCTCCAACGCCACCACCCACATGCGCAAGATCCGCGCCGAGCTCCGCCGGCTGCAGAACCTGCCGGCCGACGAGCTGTACGTGGCGGCCAAGGAGCTGCAGGCGCCGTACGAGCTGGTCCGCGAGGTGGCCGAGGCCGGCAAGCTGCCGGTCGTGCTGTTCACCGCCGGCGGCATCGCCACCCCCGCCGACGCCGCGATGATGATGCAGCTCGGCGCCGAGGGCGTGTTCGTGGGCTCGGGCATCTTCAAGTCCGGCAACCCGGCGCAGCGCGCGGAGGCCATCGTGAAGGCCACCACGTTCTACGACGACCCGGACGTGATCGCCAAGGTCTCCCGCGGCCTGGGCGAGGCCATGGTCGGCATCAACGTCGACGAAATCCCCCAGCCGCACCGGCTGGCGGAGCGCGGCTGGTAACCCAGCGCTGTCTTACCTGCGGCCCCGGCACTGCGCCGGGGCCGCAGTCGCGTTTTCAGGAGACCGGGTAGACCTCGATGTCCACTTGGTGGCCGTTCGAGCCGGCGAGCTTGGCGTCGCACGTGACCATCGGGACACCCAGCCGCTCCGCCAGGGCGACGTAGAACGCGTCGTGCGCGGACAGCGCGTTCCGCATGGTCCACGCCGCGTCCATCAACGCCCGGTGGCCGACGCGGGTGATCGGGGCGTCCCGGATGGTCCGGAGGTGGGTGTGCGCCTCGCTCGCCGGCAGGCCGTTGTGCAGGACCATCCGGCGCAGGACGCTGAACGCCTCGGCGTCGAGGATCTCCGGGGCCGCGAGCGTGCCGGTCAGCATCGTCTGGACGAGCTTCTTGTGCGGGCGCTTGCCGAGCAGGAACTCGATGAGGGCCGAGTTGTCGATGACGGCGAAGAAGCTCACTCCTCCTCCCTGATCTCCCGGAGCACGCGGACGTACTCGGCCACGTCGATCGTGCGCGGCTGCAGGCGGGAGCGCTGGAAGATCTCCGCCATCGTCGGGGTGCTGGCCATTTCCACGAGGATGCGGCGCAGGTAGGTGGTCAGCGACAGGCCCTCGGCGGACGCGCGGGCCTGGAGCGTCTCGATGACCTCGACCGGGACGTCGCGGATCTGGACGGGCTTGGTCGCGGCATCGCTCATGTCGTCGAGCGTAGGGGGAGCGAGTGCAGTCTGCATGCACGACTCATCGGGGTGTTCCCGATTGATCAAGATCCCTCGAACGGGCGTCCTAGATGTGCTCCATGACCAGCACGATCGACGTGCCCGGCTCCAGCGCCTGCGCCGTGTGCGGCACATCCCCGGGGTACATCGCGTAGTCGCCCGGCCCCAGCTCCACCGGATCGCTCTGCGGACCCGTCAACACCCGCCCCCGGCTGACGATCGCGTGTTCGACCGTGCCCGGCATGTGCGGTTCGGACTCGCGAGGGTTGCCGGGTTCCAGGTCCAACACGTAGATGTCGCGGCGGGCGCCCGGCGGGCAGGACGCCAGCAACGTCGCGGTGTAGTGGGCCCGCTCCGAGTAGATGGCCGGGCCCTGGCCGGCGCGGATCACCTGGACGCGGGTCGTGGGTGGGTCGACCAAGCGGCTGAACGGGACCCCCAACGCCACACCGAGCGCCCACAACGTCTCGACGCTCGGGTTGCCGGTGCCGGCCTCCAGCTGCGACAGCGTGGACTTCGCGATCCCCGCCCGCTTCGCCAGCTCGCTCAACGAGAGGCCCACGCGGTCGCGTTCGCGGCGCAGGGAGGCGGCGATGACGTCGAGCGGCGCACCTGTGTTCGGCATGACAGTCCAATCGTTCGCCTTGACGAACGGCCGGCTAACCGTTCATCGTGGAAGACGATGCGTTCGATATGGCGAACTCTAGACCCCCAGCTGCTGCGTGACGTCGCCGCGGTGGCTGCCGGTGCCGCGGTCAACGGCGCCTCCTTCGGCGCGATCTCGGTCGCGGCGGGCCTGCCCTGGTGGCTGCCCGTCGTAATGTCTCTGCTGGTCTTCGCGGGCGGCTCGCAGTTCATGGCGGTGGGGATCGTCGCGGGTGGCGGTAGTCCGGCGGCGGCGGTGCTGGCCGGGCTCGTGCTCAACGCGCGGCACCTGCCGTTCGGGCTCGCGGTCGGCCAGGTCCTGGGGCGTGGGCTGCTCGCCCGGCTGATCGGCAGCCACCTCCTGATCGACGAAACGGTCGCCTTCGCCCTGGCCCAGCGCGACCCGGCCAAGGCGCGAGCCGCCTACTGGGCGTGCGGCGCCGCGCTGTTCGCCGCCTGGAACCTCGCCGTCGTGGCGGGTGCGCTGGTCGGCCAGGCCATCGGCGACCCGGGCGCGTTCGGGCTCGACGCCGCCTTCCCGGCGGCCCTGCTCGCCCTGACCCTGCCCGCCCTCAAGGACCGCCGCACCCGCAACGCCGCCCTGCTGGGCTCGGCCGTCGCCCTGGCCACCACGCCGTTCCTCCCGGCCGGCGTGCCGGTCCTGCTCGCCCTGATCGGCCTGGCGGCGGCGATCACCACCCGACAGGAGGCCCGCGCGTGACCCTGACCGCCGTGCTCGTCCTCGCGGCAGGCACCTACGCGTTCCGCCTGGCCGGCCCCCTGCTGCGCGACCGGCTGCGACTGCCCGACCGGGTCAAGGAACTGATGTCGATCAGCGCGACCGTCCTCCTCGTCGCACTGGTGGCCATCTCGTCGCTCACCAAGGGGCAGGGCTTCGCCGGGTGGGCACTGCCCGCCGGCGTGCTCGTCGGCGGACTCGCCGCCTGGCGCAAGGCGCCCTTCATCGCGGTCGTCGTCCTGGCCGCCGCGACCACCGCCGGGCTGCGCTACCTGGGTGTCGATTAGGCGGGCACCAGCCAGGGGCGCAGCTCGACCGCGTCGTCCACCTGCGCCAGCCGCTCCCGCAACGCGGGCGTCACCACGACCAGCTCGACCCGCACCACGTCCGCGCCACCCAGCGCGTAGATGCCGTTCGCCGGGTCGGCGATCATCGGCTGCACGACCTGGTCCACCCGCTCCCGCAACGACTTCTGGTCGGCCAGGCTCATCCGCCCCGGCGCGTCCACCACGCACAGGTTGCCCGCGTACCGGCTGCGCAGCGCGTTCCCGGCGGCGGCGACGTCCCCCTTCACCACCTCCACCACCAAGACCTCGGCGATGGCCGGGGACGCGGTGGTCGCGGGGAGCCCTTTCGGGTAGGCCACCGACGGCAGGCGGAACTGCTCGGGGTGCTCCTCGGTGACGTACCGGTGCAGCTCGCCCCGGTCGGCGGTGCCGGGCGTCCGCCACCCGGCGGCCGGCGGCGCGCAGGGCAGCGGGGCGGACTCGGCGGTGGGCCGGCCGTGCGGGGTGCCGCTACCGGTCACGGCGAGCACGCCGGACCGCCACACGCCGGTCAGCTCGACGGGCCCGACCGGCACCGGTTCCAGCCCGGTGACCTCCACGCCGAACGCGCACTCGCGCCGGTCGATCGGACTGGCCGGCGCGGGCGCGCAGAACCGGGGTGGCCGTCCCGGACGGGCTTCGACGTGGCCCGTCGCCCGGACCACATCGCCTTCTTCGACCACCAGCCGGTCGACGTCGGGAGCGGGGCTCGCGCTGGCGAACGCCGCCGCGTCGGTCGGCGCCGACGCCGCCGGCGGCGCCGATGGGCTCCACGCCACCACGTACACCGCGCCCGCCACCACCGCGATCGCACCCGCCAGCACCGCGACCGGCGCCCACCGCGAGGGTCGTACCGGGTCGTCGGAGTCGCTCACGTGATCCCCCGATCACTGAGGGTGTAGATCCTCCACCCACGGCGATCGTCGCAGCCGGCGGTCCCGCGCCGTAACGGCCGAACGGGTCGATCGCGGCTAGGCGTAGGGCCGCAGCCGGACCGCCAGCGCCTGCCGGTCGCCCTTCGTCGTCGGCTCCACCCCGCCGGAGCGGCCGGCCAGCACGTCGGCCACGAACCGCGCCACCTCCCGGGGCGGCGGGACCACGGGATGGCCCAGGTGGGCCAGCACGACGGGCGCCTCGTACGGCGCCGTCTCCACCGCGATCGACCAGCCGTGGACGTCGCTCCACACCAGCATCAGGTCCCGTTCGGTGCCCTCGGTGAGCGCCAGGTACGCGGTGACGGTGTCGCTGACCTCGTACTCCGTGCCCTCCGGGGGACGCCGACCTGCTGGGCGACCGCACGCACGTACCCGGCCAGGCCTTCGGTCAGCTCGTCCATAAGGCCCATTGTGGACTTTTCACGCGATGATCGGAGCCCTCAGCCACGACTCCGGCGCGCCGAACGCGTCCACCAGCCGCCGCGCGTCGGGCCGCAGCAGTCGGCACAGGTCGTTCACCGCCTGGGTCAATGCCTTGGCCCGCGCTGGGGTCAGCCGGCCGTGCTCCAGGAACCACGCCCGGTCCGCCTCGACGACCGACAGCGCGTACAGGTCGCACACCCGGTCCAGCAGGTCCCGGGTCGACGGGTCGGCGCACCGGTCCACCGCCGCCACGAACGCCTCCAGCACGACCCGGTCGACGTGCGCCCGCGCCGCGTGCAGCACGTGGTCCTGCGCCGCGTTGAACACCTCGAACGCGTTGTCCGCCGTGGCCCGCCGCAACCGCCGCGCCAGGCCCTCCAGCACGTGCCGTTCACGGTCCTCGAACTGCCGGACCTGCCAACCCCGGTCCAGCAACGCGTCGGAACTGCCGCTGACCAACCGGTCGATGATGGCCCGCGCCGCGGTCCGCTCGATGACCACGCCCACCGCCTGGTCGGCGACGAACCGCGCCATGCCCCACGGGTCCAGGTCGCCGACGTGGTCGCGGTAGCTGGTCAGCAGGCCCTTGGCGACCAGTTGCAGCAGCACGGTGTTGTCGCCCTCGAACGTGGTGAACACGTCGGTGTCGGCCTTGAGCCCGGCCAGCAGGTTCTCCGCCAGGTACCCGGCCCCGCCGCACGCCTCCCGGCAGGCCTGGATGGTCGCGGTCGCGTGCCAGGTCGCCACCGCCTTGAGCCCGGCGGCCCGGGACTCCAGTTCGCGCTGCGCCCGGTCGTCGGACACGTCGTGCAGCGCGGACACCAGTTCCTCCTGCGCGAAGTGCAGCGCGTAGGAGGTGGCCAGCGCGGGCAGCAGGCGGCGCTGGTGGGCCAGGTAGTCCAGGACCACGACCTCCTCGCCGGTGTCGGGCCGGGTGAACTGCCGCCGCCGCTCCGCGTACCGGACGGCGATGGTGAGCGCCTTCTTGGTCGCGCTGCCCGCGCCGCCGGCGACGCTGATCCGCCCGCGCACCAGCGTCCCCAGCATGGTGAAGAACCGGCGGCCCTCGCCCTCGATCGGGCTGGTGTACGTGCCGTCCGCGGCCACTTCGCCGTACCGGTCCAGGAGGTTGGCCCGCGGCACCCGGACCCGGTCGAACGCCAACCGCCCGTTGTCGACGCCGTTGAGCCCGGCCTTCGGCCCGCAGTCCTCGATCCGCACGCCCGGCAGCGGGTTGCCGTCGGCGTCGCGGATCGGCACCAGCAGGGCGTGCACGCCGTGTTCTGTGCCGCCGCTGACCAGTTGCGCGAACACCACCGCCAGCCGGCCGTCCCGGGCGGCGTTGCCGATGTAGTCCTTGCGCGCCGACGGGTCCGGGGTGTGGATGACGAACTCGTCGGTCGCCGGGTCGTGCGTGGCGGTGGTGCGCAGGTTCTGCACGTCCGACCCGTGCCCGGTCTCGGTCATGGCGAAGCAGCCCGGCACGTCCAGGTTCATGATCCCGGGCAGGTACTCGTCGTGGTGCCGCTTCGTCCCCAACGCCTGCACGGCCCCGCCGAACAGGCCCCACTGCACGCCGGCCTTGACCATCAACGACAGGTCGCCGAACCCGAGCACCTCGAACGCCACGACCGACCCGCCGATGTCGTCCCGCCCGCCGTACTCGCTCGGGAACCCGATCAGCGGGTGCCCGCCGTCGGCCAGCGCACGCAGCTGCTCCAGCACCCACGCCCGGTACTCCTCGCGCGGCAGCTCGCCGACCGGTTCCAGCTTGCCCAGCAGCTCCACCGAGGTGCGGCGCAACGTCGCCCAACGCCCGTCCAGCAGGTCCCGCAGTGCGTCAGCCATGCCCAATCCTTACCCGTGCGACGACGCGCCGCCGATCTCACGACCACGGGCCGCGACCCTCGACCGGGGGCACGGTGTGCTTGCGGACGTGTTGGAAGAGCAGGTTCGTGTGCAGTTCGCTGACCTCGCGGCGGGTGGTGAAGCGGTCCAGGACCAGGCGCTGGAGGTGGGCGGTGTCGGCGACGGCCACGTGGACCAGGAAGTCCTCGGGGCCGGCCACGTGGGACAGGGCCAGGACCTCCGGCAGGGACAGCACGTACTCCATGAACGGCTCGACGATGGCCCTGGTGTGCGGGCGGACGCGGACCGCGATCACGGCCTGCACGGGGCGGCCGATGGCGGCGAGGTCGACCTCCGCGTGGTAGCCGGTGATCACGCCGCGCTCGCGCAGCGCCCGGTGCCGGACCACGCACGTCGACGCCGCCACGTTGACCCGGTCGGCCAGGTCCTTGTTGGGCAGCCGCGCGTCGTTCTGCAGCTCCCGCACGATGGCCGCGTCGATCGAATCCATTGCGGTGAACTCCCTTGTCCGCCGAACGGCCTGCGGAATCACGGCCGTCCCGCCGAGGATAAGTCCACGATTCGGCCATGACACGCTTGCGAACGACGGCGGTGCACGGTGGGCGCGGTGACCTCGCGGACCTGGGCGTGCACGCCCCGCCGATCGACCTGTCCACCACCTACCCGGTGCCCGACCAGGTCGCGGGCGGCCACGCCCTCCAGGACCTCGCGGAGGGGGCCGCGCACGCCGCGTCCCCGGTGTACTCGCGGCTGCACAACCCGACCGTCGCCCGGTTCGAGGAGGCGCTGGCCTCGCTGGAGCACACCGAGACGTCGGTGGCGTTCGGCAGCGGCATGGCGGCCGTGACCGCGGTGGTGCAGGCGGCCTGCGTGATGCGAGGGCTGCCGCATGTCGTCGCGGTGCGCCCGATCTACGGCGGCACGGACCACCTGCTGTCGTCCGGTCTGCTGGGGGTGCGCACCACGTACGCCACGGCGGATCGCGTCGCCGAGGCGATCACGCCCGAGACCGGGCTGGT
Organism: Actinosynnema sp. CA-248983; assembly: GCA_050954585.1. Classification (GTDB taxonomy): domain Bacteria; phylum Actinomycetota; class Actinomycetes; order Mycobacteriales; family Pseudonocardiaceae; genus Actinosynnema. Next base: position 3,255,273 of record CP191863.1, read on the forward strand.
GGTGCTGGAGACCCCGGCCAACCCGAACCTGGACCTGGTCGACATCGCGGCGGTGGTGGCGGCGGCCGGTGGCGTGCCGGTCATGGTGGACAACACCTTCGCCACGCCCGTGCTGCAGAACCCGGCCCTGCTGGGCGCGACCTACGTGCTGCACTCGGCCACCAAGTACCTGGGCGGGCACGGGGACGTGCTCGGCGGCGTCGTCGCGTGCGAGGAGGACGTGGCCCGCGCGCTGCGCCAGGTCCGGATCGTGACCGGCGCGGTCCTGCACCCGCTGGGCGGCTACCTGCTGCACCGGGGCCTGGCGACCCTGCCGCTGCGGGTCGAGGCCGCGCAGGCGTCGGCGGTGGAGTTGGCGCGGCGGCTGTCCGGGCACCCCGGCGTGGGGCTCGTCCGCCACCCGAGCCTGGTCGACTCGCCGTTGATCGGGACCCAGATGCGGGGGACCGGCGCGGTGCTCGCGTTCACCACCCGCGAGAACCCGGCCGCCGTCGTGCGCCGACTGGCCCTGGTGACGCCGGCGGTGTCGCTGGGTTCGGTGGACACGCTCGTCGAGCACCCCGCCGCGCTGACCCACCGGCTGGTGGACTCGAAGGACCGCGTCGCGTCCGGCGTCCCGGAGAACCTGCTGCGGGTGAGCGTCGGCCTGGAGGACGTCGAGGACATTTGGGACGATTTCGAACAGGCCCTTTCACACGATTGTGAGGGTGATTACATCAAGCCTTCCTCAAGCGATTCTTACGCGGTCGTGTAGAACCCGCTAACGTCCGGCCACCATGAATGAGCAGATGGCCGCGGAGCCGGACGCCGACGGCTACACCAAAGCGCTGTCGAAGCGTCAAGTTCAGATGATCGCCATCGGTGGCGCCATCGGCGTCGGCCTGTTCCTGGGCGCGGGCGGGAGACTCGCCCAGGCCGGGCCGTCGCTGGTCTTCTCATACGCGGCGTGCGGAATCGCGGCGTTCTTCGTGATGCGCGCGCTCGGCGAATTGGTGCTGCACCGGCCGACCGCCGGCAGTTTCGTGGAATACGCCCGCGAGTTCATCGGCCCGTGGGCGGGATTCACCTCGGGGTGGCTGTACTGGGTGAACTGGGCGATGACCGGCATCGCCGAGATCACCGCGGTGGCGATCTACGTCCACCGCTGGCTGCCCGACTTGCCGCAATGGGTGACCGCGCTGATCGCGCTGGGCGCCCTGGTGGCGATCAACCTGCTGTCGGTGCAGCTGTTCGGCGAACTGGAGTTCTGGTTCAGCGTCATCAAGGTGACGGCGATCGTGGTGTTCCTGTTCACCGGCGCGGCGCTGGTGATCGGCGGCGCGGACGTCGGCGGGCAGCAGGCGGGTGTGCACAACCTGTTCGGGAACGGGGGCATGTTCCCGGCCGGCGTGGGCATCGCCCTGATGACGTTGCAGGCCGTGATCTTCGCGTACTCGGCGATCGAACTGGTCGGCATCGCGGCCGGCGAGACGGCCAACCCGCGGGCGGTCATGCCGAAGGCGATCAACGGCGTGGTGTACCGGATCGGGGTGTTCTACGTCGGGTCGGTGCTGCTGCTGGCGATGCTGCTGCCGTGGCACCTGTACAGCGGGGCGGAGAGCCCGTTCGTCACGGTGTTCTCGGCGCTGGGCATCGCCGGGGTCGGCGACGTCATGAACGCCGTGGTGCTGACGGCGGCCCTGTCGTCGTGCAACTCGGGGTTGTACTCGACCGGGCGCATCCTGCGGTCGCTGGCGCAGAAGGGCGAGGCGCCGGCGTTCACCGGTCGGATGAGCGCTCGGCACGTGCCGTACGGCGGAATCCTGTTCACGTCGGCGGCGTACCTGGCGGGTGTGGTCCTGAACTACCTCGTGCCCAAGGAGGCGTTCGACATCGCGATCGCGGTGGCGTCTTTGGGTGTGGTGGCGACATGGGCTACGTTGATCTTGTGTCAGTTGCGGTTGCGGAAGGCGGCGTTGCGCGGTGAGGTCGAACGGCCGTCGTACCGGATGCCCGGTGCGCCTTACACCGGTTACGCCACCCTCGCGTTCCTCGCGCTGGTCATCGTCCTGATGGCCTTCGCAGGGACTGCGGAACGCATCGCGTTCTGGTCCATCCCCGTGCTCGCGGTCGTCCTGGTGGTCGGCTGGCGAGCCGTCAAGTCCCGTCGTTCGTCGGCCCACCAGGCTGGCGAGCGGGTCGCGGTGGGCGATTAGCACCTCACCCGCCGCGGGAACATCGGGCGGCCGGTCCGGACGAGTGCCACGAGCACCCGCCCCGAACCGGCCGCCTGCTTTCCCCGGATCGCCGCTGGGCCGTTGTCGGACTGCTGGCGGACCGCGGGACGGCCGGAATTGTCGGTGGGGCGTGCGACCATGGACGCGGGGGCCGGAGGCCGGCGCTCGTGTTGTTCGGGAGCTGCTCTCGGCGCTTTGAGCTGCTGAAACGGCTTCGGCCGGCGGCTGCGGTTCGTTGCGGGTCGGCGGGCGGCTGTGGTTCGTTGGGGGTCGGCGGGCGGCTGTGGTTCGTTGGGGGTCGGCGGGCGGCTGCGGTTCGTTGGGGGTCGGCAGGTTGAGTGGCGCACAAGCCCGGCGGCGCTGCCGCCGCCACGCGGCTTCGCCGCGAGCGACTTCGTCGCCAAAAGCGCCAACCGCCGCCTCACGCGCCAACCGCCGCCTCACGCGCCAACCGCCGCCTCACGCGCCAGCCGCCGCCCGCCCCGCCTCGCCCTGGCCGGCCCCGGCGCCGGCCCACTCGGCCCGCCCGGCTCGGCCCGCCCGGCTCGGCCCGCCCGGCTCGCCCCGCCCGGCTCGCCCCGCCCGGCTCGGCTCGCTCCGGCGGTCGCCGAAAGCGGCTGGTGGGGGCGGGCCTCAGCGCTCCGGCTAGGCTGGAGGTACTGCACAAGGAGGAAGACCAGTCGTGTCCGTCGTCGGTGTCCTCGCCCTCCAGGGCGACGTCCGTGAGCACCTCGTCGCCCTCGCCGAGGCCGACGTGCTCGCCCGCCCCATCCGCCGCCCCGAAGAGCTGGCCGAGGTCGACGGGGTCGTGCTGCCCGGCGGCGAGTCGACGACCATCAGCCGCCTCCTGGAGACGTTCGACCTGCTCGAACCGCTCCGCCAGCGGATCAAGGAGGGCATGCCCGCCTACGGGTCGTGCGCCGGGATGATCCTGCTCGCCGACCGGGTCCTCGACGGCCGCGCCGACCAGCACCAGCTCGGTGGGCTGGACATCGTGGTCCGGCGCAACGCGTTCGGGCGGCAGGTGGATTCGTTCGAAGCGGAACTGGACTTCACCGATGTCGGGTCGGTCCACGCCGTCTTCATCCGCGCGCCCTGGGTGGAAAGCGTCGGGGAAGGCGTGGAAGTGCTCGCCAGGGTCCCCGAATCCGCCGAAGCCGGAGAGGCCGCCGGTAGGATCGTCGCGGTTCGGCAGGGGCACGTGCTCGCCACCTCGTTCCACCCGGAACTGACCGGTGACGGACGCGTGCACCGCCTGTTCGTGGACATGGTCCGCTCCGCGGGCTGAGTTAATCGACGGAGGATTTTGATGAGCGGCCACTCCAAGTGGGCCACCACTAAGCACAAGAAGGCCGCCCTCGACGCAAAGCGCGGCAAGCTGTTCGCCAAGCTCATCAAGAACATCGAGGTCGCCGCGCGCACCGGCGGGGGTGACCCGGACGGCAACCCGACGCTGTACGACGCCATCCAGAAGGCACGCAAGAACTCGGTGCCGGCGGACAACATCGAACGGGCCCGCAAGCGCGGCGGGGGCGAGGAAGCCGGCGGCGCGGACTGGCAGACGATCATGTACGAGGGCTACGGCCCCAACGGCGTCGCCGTCCTGGTCGAGTGCCTCACCGACAACCGCAACCGCGCGGCGTCCGAGGTGCGCACCGCCATGACCCGCAACGGCGGCAGCATGGCCGACCCGGGCTCGGTGGCCTACATGTTCACCCGCAAGGGCGTCGTGATCGTGCCGAAGAACGGCCTGTCCGAGGACGACGTCCTGATGGCGGTCCTCGACGCGGGCGCCGAGGAGGTCAACGACCTCGGCGAGAGCTACGAGGTGGTCAGCGAGGCGAGCGACATGGTCGCGGTGCGCACCGCGCTCCAGGACGCGGGCTACGACTACGAGAGCGCCGAGGCGAACTTCCTGCCGTCGGTCACCGTCCAGCTCGAGGCCGAGGGCGCGCGCAAGATCTTCAAGCTGATCGACGCGCTGGAGGACTGCGACGACGTCCAGAACGTCTTCGCCAACTTCGACGTCTCCGACGACGTCATGGCCGAGGTCGACGCCTGACCTGGAAACCGCGTGTGACCCCGGGCGGCCGTACGCAGGGGTCACACGCGGTTGGGCAGAATGGCGGACGTGTCCAGCCCCCACGAGTCCCAGCTTCGCGATTGGCTGTTCGACCAGGCCGAACGACACGGTCACGCGGTGGTCAACGTCGCGGCCGACCGGGAGGGCGCGGGCTACTCGTTCTCCGTCGGGGCCTGGCGGCGGTTCGGGGTGGCGGAGGCCGTTGTGCTCGGGCTGCCCACGGACATCGCCGAGGTGCTGATCCGCAGCTACGTCGACCGGGCCAGCCGGGGTGAGCGGTTCGTGCCCGGCAAGCTGTACTTCGACTTCTTCGACAACGTGCCCATCACGTTCGAGCGGGTCTTCAAGGGCTTCTACCCGGAGTTCTTCGGCAGCGCGTTCCTCCTCTACGGCAAGGGCGACTTCGCCGCCGTGCAGATCCTGATCCCGACCGTCGACGGCGTCTTCCCGTGGCAGCCGGGCGCGCCCGAGGGGTTCGCCGACTGGCAGCTGGTGCTCACCGAGAGCGGCGTGCCGGAGAGCTGGACCCCGGGCGTCAGCGGTCCCTGACCAGGCCTTCACCTGGGCTTTTCGCCCTGTTCAACCGGCGCCGGCACCCTGGGGTCAAGCCATCACGCAGGTGCGGGCGTTGATCTACGCTGGTCCGTCCGCCACCCGTCGGGCCCCGCCGCACACCCGCGGGCGGGGCCCGACGTCGTTGTCAGGCGATCGATGTCAGGTGTCCGGCCGTCGACATCGGACAACCGCGAAGGGCTATCACTGTGGTGTGCCCGAGGCGTCGGGGACTTGAGCACACCACAGGGGGAGGCACGTCCCGCTCCGCGAAGCTGGGGGACATCCGCGGAGCGGGACGCGCACCACCGGGTTCGGGCGGAACTTGGCCTCCGGGACGCCCCGCTCGGGGTCAAGGAACAGGTCGTGGGGGGAAGCCTCCGACAGGTTTCCCCCCACGACAGATCACACGGGGTCGGTTCTGCACCACGAACACTCAGGGCGTCCGGCCCAGCATCGCGACCAGCCTGGTCTGGTCGTCGGCGTCGTCGGGCACCGGCACGGGCGCGTCGAACAGCCCGCTGTCGGCGTACGAACCGGCGTTGGCCTGCGCGTACGCCAGCAGCGTGTGCGCCAGGTCGGGGTCGAGCCGGTCGTCCACGCCGATCGCCCTTGCCAGGTCCCACGCGTGGACGCCCAGGTCGAGCGTCATCTGCCAGCAGTACTCGGTCGCGGGTATCCGCCCCCAGCTGACCTCCACGGTCTTCGCCAGCGCCTTGGGCTCGATCCACGCCTCCCGCGCCGCCGCCGCGGCCACCACCCACGCGTGCAGCGGGTCGTCGCCGAGCTGGTCGCCGTCGAAGCGGTCGCCGACCTGTCGGACCGTGCAGCCGGCCAGCAGCTCGGGCGCCCACAGCTGTTCGTACACCAGGTGGTTCACCAGGTCGTGGACCGACCACTCCTTGCACGGGGTACCCAGGTCCCAGTGGTCGGGGCGCACCTGGCGCACCCGCGAGTCGAACTCCGTCATCGCGCGTCCGTGAGCCTCGATCAGATCCACCCCCCGAGTGCACCAAAGGTTGCCCGGGATCGCACTCCGAACGTGTGCGTTCGGCCACTTGGCCGTCTTCCGGTTTTAACCAGTACGTCCGTACGGCGTAACGTGACCCGGAACGCCGGGGTGACATCGTTGACACCAGCAGGAGGAACCTGTGAGCGCCACGAGCGCGGTCTCCACTCCCCAGCGCGGCTTCTTCGGACATCCCCGAGGACTGTCGACGCTGTTCTTCGCCGAACTGTGGGAGCGCTTCTCCTACTACGGCATGAAGGCCATCCTCGCCTACTACCTGTACCGCAGCGTGGACGAGGGCGCGCTCGGCCTGGACAAGAGCTTCGCCCTGTCGCTGGTCGCCATCTACGGCGCGTCGGTCTACATGTCCGGTGTGGCGGGCGGGTGGCTCGCCGACCGGGTTTTGGGCGGGCAGCGGTCGGTGTTCTACGGCGGCGTGCTGATCATGTTCGGCCACATCGCGCTGGCGCTGCCGATCGGCATGGCCGGCGTGTACACCGGCCTGATCCTGATCGTGCTGGGCACCGGCCTGCTCAAGCCGAACATCTCCACCGTCGTCGGCGGCCTGTACGCGGCGGACGACCCGCGCCGCGACTCCGGTTTCACGATCTTCTACATGGGCATCAACCTCGGCGGCTTCCTCGCGCCGGTGGTGTGCGGGTGGCTGGGTGAAGAGGTCGACTGGCACTTCGGCTTCGGCGCGGCGGCCGTCGGCATGGCGCTGGGCCTGATCGCCTACCGGTTCGGCCGGCGCAACCTGGGCGACGCGGCCCTGGTCCCGCCGAACCCGCTGCCCGCCGCGGAGCGCGGTGCGCTGATCGGCCGGATCGTCGGGTTCTCGCTGGGCGCGGTGGCCGTGGTGGCGGTGCTGGTGATGACCGGGCTGGTGGGCGCGGAGGGCGTGATCAACCTGATCAGCCTGGCGTCCGTGGTGCTGCCCGTCGGCTACTTCGTGGTGATGATGCGCAGCCCCAAGACCACCCCGGTGGAGCGGTCGCGGCTGACCGCCTACATCCCGCTGTTCATCGCGGCGGCCATGTTCTGGCTGCTGTTCGAGCAGAGCGCGACGGTGATCGCGGCGTTCGCCGACACCCGGCTGGACCGGCACTTCCTGGGCTTCGACGTGCCCGCGTCGTTCATCCAGTCGATCAACCCGGTGATGATCATCCTGTTCGCGCCGCTGTTCGCGCTGCTGTGGGTGAGGCTGGGCAAGCGCCAGCCGTCGACGCCGCGCAAGTTCGCGTACGCGTTGCTGCTGGTGGGGCTGTCGTACGTGCTGATGATGGTGGCCAGCCAGGGTGACCCGGCGGCGCGGGCGTCGTTCCTGTGGATCATCGCGATGTACGCGGTGATGACCTCCGGTGAGCTGCTGCTGTCTCCCGTGGGCCTTTCGGTGACCACCAAGCTCGCGCCGCGGGCGTTCGCGTCGCAGACGATGGGGCTGTGGTTCCTGGCTTCAGCGGCCGGGCAGGGCGTGGGGGCGATCGTGGTCCGGTTCTACAGCGACGAGAACGCGGTGGCGTACTTCGGCGTGCTGGGCGGTGTGTCGATCGCGCTGGGCCTGCTGCTGGCGGCCGGCACGAAGAACATCCGCAAGCTGATGCACGGCGTGGACTGACGCGGGCAGGACGTGAGGCGACCCGCCGCGGCGGCGGTGCGGCGGGTCGCCTCACGCGCGTACCAGCATGCCCGAGAATCCTGTGGATCAGCTGATGGTTTCCACCATCGTGTGCTGTTTCGCGGTCCCGGTGTGCACGGGGAACCGCGCCGCGCCCCGGATCACCCGGGACGGTCGCCGGCGCACCCGGCCGGCCGCGCGCAGGTCCGGGAACCGGCGGAACAGGCCGCGCAGCGCTGCCGCGCCCTCCATCCGGGCCAGGCCCGCGCCCAGGCAGAAGTGGATGCCCGAGGAGAACGCCAGGTGCTCCCGGCCGTCCGCCCGCCCCGGGTCGAAGCGGTGGGGATCGGTGAACACGGCCGGGTCGCGGTTCGCGGCGGCCAGCATGAGCATGATCGGTGTGCCCTTCGGAATCCACGTCCCCGCGACCCGCGTCGACTTGAACGGGATGCGCACCGTGTACTGGACGGGCGGGTCCAGCCGCAGCGTCTCCTCGATCACCGCGTCCGCGTAGGACGGGTCCTCGACGAGCCGGTCCCGGACCTGCGGGTGCGCCAGCACGGCCAGCACGGCGTTGCCGATCAGGTTCACGGTCGTCTCGAACCCGGCGACCAGCAGCAACTCCGTGGTGGCGATCAGGTCCTCGCGGGACAGGTCGTCGTGCGCCGCCAACGTGCTGACGATGTCGTCGCCCGGCGACTGCCTGCGGTGCTCGACCAAGTCGTCCAGGAACGCCTCGAACTCCCGCAACCCCTGGTGCAGCGCGCGCATCTCGCCCATGTCCCGGACCCCGTCGAGCGCGTTGACCAGCGCGCTGCCCCAGCGGGCGAACGCCTGGTGGTCCGCGCCCGGCACGCCCAGCAGGTCCGCGATCACCTGGATCGGCACCCGCGCGGCGAAGTCCCCGACTAGGTCGAACGTGCCCCCGCGCGCCGCTTCGTCCAGGTACTCCTCGACGACCCGCTCCACCGTGGCGGTCTGCGCGCGCAGCCCTTTCGGCGTGAACCAGGGCGCGACCAGGCGGCGCAGGCGGGTGTGGTCGGGCGGGTTGCGGACCAGGAAGGACTCCTCGACCGGGTTGACCAGCCTGCTGCCGGCCACGTAGGCGTTGGAGTCCACGGGCGACAGCGCGCCGGCGGGCAGGGTGCCGAAGTCCGGGTCGCGCAACAGGTCCAGGCACAGCTCGTGCGAGGCGGTGAGGTAGAGGCCCATCCGGCTCTTCACCAGCGTCCCGCGCGCGCGGACCGCTTCGTAGGCGGGGTAGGGGTCGCGGGACGGGCTCATCCCGAACAGCTTGGCGGCGGGGTCCCCGAGCAGGGCCTGCGCCCGGACGATGGTGCGCCCCAGGAACAGCAGCGTTGCGTTCTTCACCACGGACGACATCCCTCCACGGTGACCCCCTCCGGTCGAACCTTCAAGGACGGAAACGATCAGGTCCCGGCCCGCCGACGACGTTTCCGGCCACCGCGCTACCGGGTGATCGGCAGGGTGGTCAGCCGCCACGTGCCGGGGTCCGGGGTGCGTTGCGGGGTGCCCGCGAGCGCCAGGTCCGGGTAGCGGGTGACCAGCGCGGTCAGGGCGATCTCCGTTTCGGCGCGGGCGAACGCGGCCCCCAGGCAGAAGTGCGGGCCGTGGGCGTAGCCGAGGTGGCCGGGACCGGACCGGGTCAGGTCCAGGGTCTCCGGGTCGGCGAACGCCCTCGGGTCGCGGTTGGCCGCCACGATCGCCGCGCTGACCGGTTCCCCCTTGCGCACGGTCACGTCGTCGAAGACCACGTCCTCCTGGGCGAACCTGGGCGTGGTCAGCAACTGCGGACCGGCCCAGCGGGTCAGCTCCTCCACCGCCCGGGGCACGAGCGACGGGTCGGCGCGCAGGGCGGCGAGGTGGTCGGGGTGGGTGAGCAGGACCTCGACCGCGTTGGCGATCAGGTTGGTCGGCGTCTGCCCGGCCAGGACCAGGTGCCAGACCAGGGTGACCAGTTCGTCGTCGGTCAGCCGGTCGCCGTCGTCGGCGCGGACTGCCAGCAGGGTCGAGATCAGGTCGTCGCCGGGCTCGGACCGGCGGTGCGCAACGGCTGCCTGAGCGCCCTCGATGAGGCGCGGGATGGCGTCCAGGAACGCCTGGCCGAACCCGCCGGCCACGGCCGCGCCGTACTCCCTCCACTGTGGACGGTCTGCGGCCGGGACGCCGACCAGTTCGCAGATGACGTCCATGGGCAACGGCCGGGCGAAGTGCTCCAGCAGGTCGACCTCGCCGTCGGGCATGGCGTCGAGGAGGTCGTCCACGATCCGCTCGATACGGGGCCGGAACGCCCGGGCCCGGCTCGCGGTGAACGCCGGCGCGGCGAGCGTCCGCAGGCGCAGGTGCTCCGGGCCCTCCATCTCGGCCATGGTCCGCAGGTAGCGCAGGCAGTGCTCGGGGATGCCGGGTGGTCGCATGAAGCTGCTGCTGTTCAGGGCGAACCGGCCGCCGCCGAGGACCTCCCGCGCGTCCGCGTGCCGGGTCGCGATCCACAGCGGGCCCATGCCGGGCACCTGCATCCGGGCGAGCCGGCCGGCTTCCCGGGCGCTGTCGTAGGTGGTGAACGGGTCGAACAGGACGGCCGGGTCGGTGGGGTCGATCTCGTGGACGGTCACGTGCACACTCCAGATGGTCAAATCAGATGTTCTCATCATCTGAGTGCGGACGGTATCGTGGATCTTGGCGCGGCGGCAAGGTGCGGCCGGCTCGCCGCAGGTCATCGGTGCGACAGAGGCCGGGAGCGGATGGCGCGGACCAGTCGGGCGCAGACGCAGGAGCGGAACCGGGCGAAGGTGCTCGCCGCCGCTCGGGACGAGTTCGCCGAGCGGGGGTTCCGGGACGCGAAGGTCGACGTGATCGCCCAGCGGGTCGGGCTGACCCGGGGCGCGGTGTACTCGAACTTCCCGGGCAAGCGGGCGCTGTACCTGGCCGTGCTCGCCGACCTCGCCGAGCAGGCCTACCCGCCCGCGAGCGAGGGCGGCGCCTACGCCGACGCCGGCCCCGACGGCGGCGCCTTCGCGCTCGGGGGTCAGCCGGGTCGACCCGGGTCGCGGCCGATCCGCTGGTCGAGCACCGGCGGGCGCTGGGCGCGCTCGCCCTGGCCTGGGTCCGGCCGCTGGTCGCCGACGACTGGCTGGGCCGCGACCTGCTGCCCGAACTGCTCGCCGACGACCTCCGCCGCCCCTACGCGCAACTGCTCGGCCTGGACGCGCTCCTGCTCGCCCTCGCCCTCGAACGCCTCCGCCCCCGGACCTCGCCGACCCTCCCGTGCGCTGTGTCCGCCACGCCCGGACCCTGCTGACGACCCTGCTGGGCGCCCACCAGGTCGCCGCCTCGGCCCCGGGCTTCCTGGAGCCCTACGACGTGGTGACCGCCGTGGAGGGCCTGGCCGGCCTGGAGATCAACGACTACTGGGCCGCGCCGGCCGCGAGCCCGCCGGTCCGCCGCACCGACGAGCCCTGGCTTCCGCCGCCGGCCGCGGACCTGGTCCGGGGCACCCCGCACACCGCCGGCGACGGGGTGGTGGCGGTCCTCGGGCTCAACCGCCTCGACGCCGTCGAACAGGCCGCGCGGCACGGCCGGACGACCGTCGTCCTGGTCACCGGCGCACCCCAGGAGTTGGCGCCGCTGGCCCGCCTCACCCTGGCCCAGCTCACCGGCCCGCTGCGCCAGGCCTTCCCGACTCTCGCGTGGCCGGACGTCCACGTGCTGTGCGACGAGACGGGCGAGATCGCGCGAGCCGCGGGCGTCCCGGCGGTCAGCGACGAGACCGAGGTGGCCGTCCGGGTGGCCGGCGGCCGGATCGTGGCGCGCGCCGAGGGCTTCGCCGCCTGCCACGCGGTCGCGAGCGCTTGAGCCTCAGCGGTTGCCGGAACGCTCGACCGACCGCGAGCCCGGCCGCGTGGCCGGCCGGCGGGGCTGGAAGAGCTTGCGGAAGTCCTCGGGGATCGGGGTCGAGCGCAGCTCCGGGGTCCCGAAGGAGACGTAGCGGTTCCACCCGGTCGCGACCGGCGTCCCGTCCACGTCGGCGTCGAAGCCCATGGTCAGCGTGGTGGTCCCGAGCGTGCGCACGCGCACCCCGATCCGCAGCAGGTCGTCGAACCGCGCGGGGCTGAGGTAGCGGATGGACGTCTCGGCCATCACGAAGTCGATGCCGTGCTTCTCCAGCTCCTTGTACGAGCCGAGCAGCGAGCGCAGCGTCTCGACCATCGCCGCCTCGAAGAACACCGGGTACCGGGAGGCGTGCACGATCCCCTGGCGGTCGCAGTCGACCGGGCGCACCCGCACCCGGTGCACGTAAGCGGCAGGACGCGGGTCAGCCATGCAGGTGATCCTATGGGGTCACCCGAACGACCTGCGACGGCCGGGCGGCCAGCACGCCCAGTGCCGCCGCGAGCAGGTGCACGGCCGCGACCAGCAAGATCACCGTCGCCGGCCCCGTCCGGACCACGAGCACACCGCCGACCGCCGCGCCGATCGCGAACCCGCCCAGCTTGAGGCTCGCCCCCGTCGTCGACACCTGCCCCAGCAACGACGCCGGCGTGTAGACCTGCCGCGCGGTGATCACCGACGCCAGCGTCGGCCCCTGCACCGCCCCGGCCACCAGCGCCAGCGCCAGCAACGCGGGCAGCCCGGAGGCCGCCGGCCACAGCGCCACCGCCGGCGCGAACGCCGCCACCACCGCGAACACCACCCGTTCGGGGCGCCACCGGGCCAGGAACGGCCGCGCCGCGAGCAACCCGACCACCGCCCCGACCTCCAGCACCGCCCACACCACGCCGGTCACGCCTTCGTCCTGCCCGAGCGAGACCACGTACACCGGCAACGTCGGCGCGAGCATCCCGATCGACCCGAACGCCAGCACCGAGGCCAGCGTCGCGCCGCGCAGCGGGGGAGTGGTGACCAGGTGCCGCAACCCGCTGCGCATCGCGCCCAACAACGACGAGTGGGTCCCGCCGTCGACCGGCGGCACCCGCAGCGTCAACGTGCACAAACCGCCCAACAGAGCCAAAACCGCCAACGTCAGCACCGCCGGCACCGGCCCCCACAGCGCCACGATCGCACCGGACAACGCCGGCCCGCCGATCGAGGCCGCGTTGAACAGCAACGCGTCGTAGGAGGTCATCCGTCGCACGTCGTCCGCCAGCCGCGGCACCAGGCTGGTGAACCCGCCGCTGGTCATCGGCAGCGTGATCCCCGCCAGGCACGCCAATCCCAGCAACGCCCACGGCGTCGACCCGGCCAGGACCAGCCCGCACGCCACCACCGCGAGCACGAACTGGTTGCCCGCCAAGGCGATCACCGGCCGCCGCGTCCGGTCCAGCCACGCGCCGAGCAACGGTCCGGACAGCATCGACGGGATCGTGTAGGCCGCGACCACCGCACCCGCCAGCACCGAGGAACCCGTGCGCGCCAACACGAGCAGCACCACGGACACGCCGACCATCTCGTCGGCCAACCGCGCGAGCCCCGCAGACATCAGGTACCGCGCCATGCCCCGCCCCGAGTAACACCCGATCAGCCCGAGCGGCGATGTCGGCGGACCGATTCCTCCACCAGGTCGAGCACGGGTTCCAGGTCGTCGGCGGGCAGCCCCATCGCCAGGTGCGACACGAGACCTTCCAGCACCAACTCCAGGAACGACGTCAGCACGTCGATGTCCACGTCGTCGCGCAGGTTGCCCGCCTCCCGCTGCCGCACGAGGCGCTGCCGGGTGGCGTCGGTGAGCTGCCGCGACCGCTCCGCCCAACGGCCCCGGAACTCGGGGTCCGTGCGCAGCCGGCGCGACACCTCCAGCCGGGTGCCCAGCCAGTCGGCCGGGTGGTCGGCGTCCGGTTCGGGCGCGGACAGCAGGTCGCGCATCACCTGCACGAGACCCTGCTTCGCCACCACGTCCGCCATGCGCAGCGCGTCGTCCTCGGCCAGCGCGAGGAACAACGACTCCTTGTCGCGGAAGTGGTGGAAGATCGCTCCCCTGGACAGACCGGTAGCCTCTTCCAGACGGCGTACGGTGGCACCCTCGTAGCCGTAGCGCGCGAAACACGCACGCGCGCCGTCCAGGATCTGGCGGCGGCGGGCATCGAGGTGGTCCTGGCTCACCCTGGGCACCGGTCGATGTTGCCAGTACCGGCTGAGAAATTCCAATCAGTACGTACGGATTGGTCGGTTCCACTTTGGGGTGGTCTTCCCGAGGATCACTCGAAACCGCTGGTCACGCGCCACTACGGTGGCGCACCGTGATGAAGGACATCAGCCGGTTCGCGCGCTTGGGCCGGCGCTCCACCGACGGCGACGTGCGGCGCGGGATCGACCTGATCGACCTCGTCCGGCTCGCCCACTACGATCTCGCCGACCCCGACGGCCCGGACGCGCTGCGCGCCGCCGAACGCCGGGCCACCCGCATCGTCGCCTATGACGCCCTGGCCGTGCCCGCGCTGCTCCAGACGCCGGAGTACGCGGCCTTCCTGGGCGCCGACCCGGGGCGCGGCGAGGTGCTGGCCCGCCACCTGCCGCCGGCGTGCGAGTTCTACCTGCACGAGACCGCCCTGCACGCGTGGGCGGGGGACCAGGACGTGCTCGACGGCCAACTCGCCGCGCTGGCCCGGCGCGACGACGTCCGGCTGGTGCCGTTCACCGCGGGTTGCCGTCCCGAGCTGCGGCACTCGTTCACGTTGCTGACCTTCGCGGTGGGCGGTCCGGCGGTGCACGCGGACGGGCTGTCCGAGCGGGTGGACTCGGTGGCCCGGTTCCAGGCGGCGGTGGACGTGCTGCGGCGGTGCGCCCTGGACGTCGACGAGTCCCGCCGGGTGTTCGCGAGCCCGTGCGAGGCCGCCCGGTAGCCGCCTTGACACCCCGGCGGGCCCGGTGGTGTCATCTGTTTGGAAAGTTTCCTTTCTAATACCGCCGCCGCTCGTCGCACCCTGCCGACGTGGAGGCACCGAAGTGGCACCGAGGTATCCGCTAGCCGCCTTGCTCGCGTTCGCCCTGACCACCGCACCGGCCGTGGCCATCGCCGCGCCGACCGCCTACGAAGCCGAGTCCGCCGCCCTGTCCCGCGCCGTGGTGGAGTCCAACCACGCCGGCTACTCCGGCACCGGTTTCGTCAACTACGACAACGTGACCGGCAGCCACGTCGAGTACACCGTGAGCGCCGCGCAGGCCGGTCCGCACCAGCTGGTCTTCCGCTACGCCAACGGCACCACCACCGACCGCCCGCTGTCGGTCACCGTGGACGGCGCGGGTGCCACCACGGTCTCGTTCCCCGGCACGGGCGCGTGGACGACCTGGCGCGACGTCACCACCACCGTCACCCTCAAGGCGGGCGCCAACAAGGTCCGCGCCACCGCCACCACCGCCAACGGCGGCCCCAACGCCGACCGCCTCACCGTCAGCCCCGCCGACACCGAGGCCCCGACCGCGCCGCGCAACCTCCGCGCCACCGGCAAGACCTCGACCAGCGTCTCCCTCGCCTGGGACGCGGCCACGGACAACGTCGGCGTCGTGGCGTACGACGTCTACCAGCACGGCCAGTTGATGAAGAGCGTCACCACGCTGAGCACCACGGTCACCGGCCTGACGCCGGACACCGAGTACGACTGGACCGTGTTCGCCCGCGACGCCGCGCCGAACGTCTCGCCGGCCAGCAACAACGTCCTGGTCCGCACCGACCCCGCGCCCCCGGACACCCAGGCCCCCACCGCGCCGACGGGCCTGCGCTCCACCGGCCGCACCGCCACGTCGGTCGACCTGGCCTGGACCGCGTCCACCGACAACGTGGCCGTCACCGGCTACCAGGTGTTCCGCGACGGCACGCGGACCGGCACCGCGGACGGCACGTCCACCACCGTCGGCGGCCTGACCGCGGGCACGACCTACCGGTTCACCGTGCGGGCGCGCGACGCGGCGGGCAACCTGTCGCCGTTCAGCAACGAGATCACCGCGACCCCCGGCGGCACCACCCCGCCCGGCACACCCGACCCGGGCCCGGTCCGGACGATCCTCAGCGGCACGGACGTCCCGTGGGGCCTGGCCTTCCTGCCCGACGGCTCGGCCCTGGTGACCGAGCGGGAAGCGTTCACCGTCCACAAGCTCACCGAGTCGGGGCAGCGCACCAACCTCGGCAAGGTGCCGGGCGCGCAGACCACCGGCGGTGAGGGCGGGGTGCTGGGCATCGAGGTGTCGCCGACGTTCGCCACCGACCGGTACGTGTTCGTCTACCACACGGCGTCGTCGGGCAACCAGCTCGTGCGGGCGAGGCTGGAGGGCACCAGCCTGACCGGCTGGACCACGTTGCTGTCCGGCGTGCCCAAGAGCCGGTTCCACAACGGCGGGCGGCTGCGGTTCAGCCCCGACGGCCGGTACCTGTTCATCTCCACCGGCGACGCCCAGAACGGCGCCAACGCGCAGAACCTGAACAACAACGCGGGCAAGGTCCTGCGCATCCACCCGGACGGCTCGATCCCGGCGGACAACCCGTTCGCGGGCAAGGCGATCTGGAGCTACGGCCACCGCAACGTCCAGGGCCTCGACTTCGACTCCAAGGGCCGGTTGTGGGCGACCGAGTTCGGCAACTCCAGCCAGGACGAGGTGAACCTGATCCAGAAGGGCGGCAACTTCGGCTGGCCGGCCTGCGAGGGCACGTCCGGTTCGTGCTCGGGCACGGTGCCGCCGAAGAAGACCTGGTCCACGTCCTCGGCCTCGCCCAGCGGCCTGACCATCGTCAACGACCACGTCTTCGTGGCCACGACGGTCGGGCAGCGGGTCTACCGGCTGCGCATCGACTCGTCGGCGAACCTGGTCGAGCAGCGGACGTACTTCCAGGGCACCTACGGGCGGCTGCGCACGGTCGAGGTGGACCGCGACGGCGACATCTGGCTGACCACGACCACCGACAAGGACGGCACCCCGAACAACGACCGGGTACTGCACGTGGACATCGTGTATTCGGGGTGAGTCGCGGACACCCTTTCGGGTGTATCCGGGATTCCGGGGCCCCGCCCGCCGACGACGGGTTCGCGTGGTTGCCGTGGGGTCCTGCCGACCCGGGTGACCCGCCGCCGAGCCAGTGGTCCGGGCGGTTCCAGGCCGGCGAGTGCGTGGACGACGGGTCCGGGGAGGTTCCCTTGTGGGCGGCGGTCCCGGCCTTGTGCGCGGTCGTGGCCGAGGGCGACCTGAGCCAGTGGAAGAACGTGTGGGTGGCGGCGGGTCCCGGCCGGGACCCGCCGCCTGGAGAGCGCCGCCCGTGCGCTGCTGGAGCGGGCGGTGGCCTGGCACGAGCGCAACCACAGGTCTCACGGTGAGTGCTTCCGCAGCAACCTGCCGGGCACTGTCCGAAACGCCCCGAATACATCACGCGAACGGCGGTTGTCCTTGTTCCACAACGCTTTTCCGGGCATGCGATTGTCGGTCCCCCCGTGTAGCGTCGAAACGACGAGGATGATCACGGGGAGTACTGAAAGTGACTGCTGTCCGTAACACCCCGCCTGCGGGGCCGAGCCCGGCGGTCTTCCGGGACCGAGCGGAGGCCGAAGCCTACGTGGCCTCGGTCTGCTTCAAGCACGGACCTCCGAGGCTGCTCGGAGTCGAGATCGAATGGACCGTCCACCACCGAGAAGACCACACCAAGCCCGTCGACGCGACCGCACTGGCAGCCGCTCTGGGCAAACACGCGCCACCCACGCTCGTCCCCGACAGTCCCCAACAGCCGCTTCCCGGCGGCACGCCGCTCACCGTCGAACCGGGCGGCCAGGTCGAGATCTCCACCCCGCCGAGCAGTTCGCTCACCGAACTGCTCAAGACCGTCGCGGACGACATCGGCCACCTCACCCGCCTGCTTTCGCCCCACGGCCTCGTCCTCGGGCACCGCGGCGCCGATCCCCACCGACCACCGCGCCGGCTGCTCCGGGTCCCCCGGTACGCGGCCATGGAACAGGCCTTCGCGCCACGCGGCCCCGACGGCCTCACGATGATGTGCAGCACGGCCGGGCTCCAGGTGTGCCTGGACTTCGGCCTCGAAGAAGACCTGCCCGCCCGCTGGGCCGCCGTGCACGCCCTGGGCCCGGTGCTCATGGCGTTGTTCGCCAACTCGCCCGGTGTCGGCGGCAGGCGGACCGAGTGGGCCAGCGCCCGGATGCGCAGCCTCTACGCCACCGACCCGATCCGCACCCGACCGGCTGCGGTGTGCGCGGACCCGGCGGCGGCGTGGGCGCGGCGGGTGCTCGACTCGCCGGTCATCGTGGTGCGCAGACCGGGGCCGAACTGGTTCCCGCCCCACCCGTTCTCCTTCGCCGACTGGATCGACGGCGCCCTGCCGTCCCGACCCACCACCGACGACCTCGACTACCACCTGACGCTCCAGTTCCCGCCGGTGCGCCCGCGCGGCTACCTGGAGGTCCGCTACCTCGACACACCGCCGGACGGGCAGTGGCTGCCGCCGGTGGTGCTGATGGCCGCGCTGTTCAGCGACCGGTCCGTGGTGGACGGCGTGCTCGCCGCCACCGAGACCGCCGCCAACCGGTGGCTCACCGCCGCCCGGCACGGCCTGGACGACCCGGTCCTCGCCCGCGCCGCGCGCGACGTGGTCGACCTGGGCTGCGCGGCGCTGGACCGCACCGACCTGCCGGTCGGCCAGGCCGACGCCATCGCCGAAGAACTGCACCGACAACTCGCTGAGAAGACCGGAGGGGCCGATCATGACCAGCCAGTTCACCCGGGGGACCGAACAGGTCCGCGACCACGTCGCCGCGCAGCTGGAACGTGCGCGGCGGCGCAGCAGGCTGCTCACCGACGCCGTCGACGACCACGACCTGGTCCGCCAGCACTCGAAGCTGATGTCGCCGCTGGTGTGGGACCTCGCCCACATCGGCAACCAGGAGGAGCTGTGGCTCGTCCGGGACGTCGGCGGGCGCGAGCCGGTGCGCCAGGACATCGACGAGCTGTACGACGCGTTCAAGCACGCCCGAGCGGTGCGGCCCGAGCTGCCGCTGCTGGGGCCGGCCGAGGCCCGCAAGTACGTGACCGAGGTGCGGGACAAGGTCTTCGACGTGCTGGAGACCAGCCCGCTGGAAGGCCGCCCGCTCGTCGACAACGGGTTCGCCTTCGGCATGATCGTGCAGCACGAGCAGCAGCACGACGAGACCATGCTGGCCACCCACCAGCTGCGCGTCGGCCCGCCGGTGCTGGACGCGCCGCCACCGCCGCGCGGCGGGCCGGTCGGCCCGGCGGAGGTGCTGGTGCCGGGTGGCCCGTTCACCATGGGCACGTCCACCGAGGCGTGGGCGCTGGACAACGAACGCCCCGCGCACCAGGCGTTCACCGACCCGTTCTTCATCGACACGACCCCGGTCACCAACCGCGCCTACGTCGAGTTCATCGCGGCCGGCGGCTACACCGACCCGCGCTGGTGGTCCGAGGCGGGCTGGGCGCACGTGCGGAAGGCCTCGCTCGCGGCCCCGAGGTTCTGGGCGCGCGAGGGTGACCAGTGGTTCCGCACGGCGTTCGGCGTCACCGCGCCGCTCGACCCGGACCAGCCGGTGGTGCACGTCTGCTACTTCGAGGCCGAGGCGTACACGAAGTGGGCGGGCAAGCGGCTGCCCACCGAGGTCGAGTGGGAGAAGGCGGCCCGCTTCGACCCGGCGACCGGGCGGTCCCGGCGCTACCCGTGGGGTGACGAGGACCCGACGGAGGTCCACGCCAACCTCGACCAGCGGCACTTGTCGCCGGCCCCGGTCGGCGCGTACCCGGCGGGTGCGTCGCCGCTGGGCGTGCACCAGCTCATCGGTGACGTGTGGGAGTGGACCAGCTCGGACTTCCACGGCTACACCGGGTTCGAGGTGTTCCCGTACGCGGAGTACTCGCAGGTCTTCTTCGGACCGGACTACAAGGTGCTGCGCGGCGGCTCGTTCGGCAGCGACCAGGCGGCGGTGCGGGCCACGTTCCGCAACTGGGACTACCCGATCCGGCGGCAGATCTTCGCGGGCTTCCGCTGCGCCCGGGACGCCCGGCCGGAGGAGCTGGCCTGACGTGTGCCGCCACCTGGGTTACCTCGGCCCCGCCGTGCCCATCGCGAGTCTCGTGCACGACCCGCCGCACTCGCTGCTGCACCAGTCGTACGCGCCGCGGGACATGCGCGGCGGGGGCACGGTGAACGTGGACGGCTACGGCGTCGGGTGGTACCCGGCGCCGGGCCGGGCCGTGCGCTACCGCCGGGTCGGGACGCTGTGGTCGGACGAGAACCTGGCCCGACTGAGCCAGGTCGTCGAGTCCACCGCGATCCTGGCCGCCGTCCGCTCGGCCACGGTCGGGATGCCGATCGTGGAGACGGCGTGCGCCCCGTTCACCGACGGCGAGTGGCTGTTCAGCCACAACGGCCGGGTCACCGACTGGCCCGGCTCGGTCGCCGACCTGGCCAAGACCCTGCCCACCACCGACCTGCTCACCCTGGACGCGCCCACCGACTCCGCCTTGCTGTGGGCGCTGGTGCGGTCGCGCCTGGCCACCGCTCCCCCCGCGCGCGCACTGGCGGGCGTGGTGGCCGAAGTGGCCGCCGCCGCACCCGGCTCGCGGCTGAACCTCTTGCTCACCAACGGAACCGTCCTCGTCGGCACCACCTGGACCCACGCGCTGTGGGTCCGCCACGCCGACGACGCGGTGACCGTGTCCTCGGAACCGCTCGACGACGACCCGCGCTGGCGGGAGGTGCCCGAGGGGCACGTCGTCGTCGCGGATCCCTCCACAGTGGACGTTCAACCGATGGGACGACGATGACCGAGCCAGTGCTGGACGTGCACCTGACCCCGGAGGAGGCCGCGATCGCCCTCCGGGCGGAGGCGAAGGCGGGCCTGACCGCGAGCCCGAAGTGGGTCTCGCCGAAGTGGTTCTACGACGCCGTGGGCAGCGACCTGTTCGAGGAGATCACCCGGCTGCCCGAGTACTACCCGACCCGGGCCGAACGCGAGATCCTGCTGGCCAGGGCGGGTGAGATCGCCTCGACGACGGGCGCACACGCCTTGGTGGAGCTGGGTTCGGGCTCCTCGGAGAAGACCCGGCTGCTGCTGGACGCGTTGCGGGACCACGGAACCCTCAACGAGTTCGTGCCGCTGGACGTCTCGGCGTCCGCCCTGACCGACGCGGCGCACCAGATCATGGCCCACTACCAGGGCCTGAAGGTGCACGGCGTGGTCGGCGACTTCACTGAGCACTTGGGCCTGCTGCCCGGGTCTTCACCGAGGCTGGTCGCCTTCCTGGGCGGCACGATCGGCAACCTGATCCCGGAGGAGCGCGACAAGTTCTTCGCCTCGGTGCGGGACGTGCTGGAGCCGGGGGAGTGGCTGCTGCTCGGCACGGACCTGGTGAAGGACCCGGAAGTGCTGGTGCGGGCCTACGACGACGCGCGCGGGGTGACGGCCGAGTTCAACCGCAACGTGCTCCGGGTGCTCAACCGGGAGTTGGGGGCGAACTTCGTGCCCGAGGAGTTCCGCCACATCGCGTTGTGGAACGCCGAGGAGGAGTGGATCGAGATGCGCCTGCGCGCGGACCGGGCGGCGAAGGTCCACGTGGAGGCGTTGGGGCTGGACGTGGAGTTCGCGGCGGGGGAGGAGTTGCGGACGGAGGTGTCGGCGAAGTTCCGGCGGGAGGGCGTGACGCGGGAGTTGGCCGAGGCCGGGTTCGAGCTGCACCGGTGGTGGACCGACGAGGAGGGCCGGTTCGCCCTCTCACTGGCCCGCGCCATCGGCTAGACGCCACACGATGCGCCTGCGGCGCTGCTCTTGCGCCGCAGGCGCTCTTCCGCGCGAAGCGCGGGATTGCGGCTCGCCGTTTTCTCGACACCTCCGACGCCGGGATTCTGGTGCGCGAGTGCTATCCTCGCCGGCCCTGCCTGCCGGCCCTGCCTGCCGGCCCTGCCTGCCGGCCCTGCCTGCCGGCCCTGCCTGCCGGCCCTGCCTGCCGGCCCTGCCTGCCGGCCCTGCCTGCCGGCCCTGCCTGCCGGCGCTGCGCGCCAAGAACCGTGCTGTGCGGTGGGGAGTGGGCCGATCGGAGGGGGGAAACCCTCCGTTCTGCGGGTGTTCCTCGATCACCCCGGGTGGGAGCCTCGCGCGACGGTGCCGTGGATGTCGACGAGGGGCGGCGCCGATCCGGACGCGAGGAGTGCCGCTCGTGAAGCTTGGTTCTAGAACGTTGGTCGCCGCGCTGGCGTTGGGCACCATGGTGTCCGGCCTCGTGGCGACTGGTACCGCCGCCGCGCAGGAAGCACAGGGTGGCGCGCCCATCCAGTGGAGCAAGTGCGCGGACGACGTGCTGGCGCAGATCCCCGCCGCGCAGCGGGAACGGGTCACCTGCGCCAACCACCCCGTGCCGTTGGACCACCGCAAGCCGCACGGTGCGAAGATCACCATCGCCCTGATGAAGGCGCCGGCGACCGACCCGGCCAACAAGGTCGGCTCGCTGTTCATCAACCCCGGTGGGCCCGGTGGGGCCGGGCTCATCTACTCCGCGTACGGCAGTTCGTTCTTCCAGCCGGAAATCATGAAGCGGTTCGACCTCATCGGGTTCGACCCGCGCGGGGTCGGGCGGAGCACCCCGTTGCGGTGCTTCAAGACCGAAGAGGAGGCCAACGAGGTCTTCGGGCGCATGTCGTCGATCCCGGTCACCCGCACCGAGATCCGCGACACCATGGACGCGACCGAGGACTACACCGACTCGTGCGCGAAGGTCGCCGGGCCGCTGCTGAACCACATGTCGACCGAGGACGTGGCGCGTGACCTCGACCTGTTCCGCCAGGGCGTGGGCGACCGCGAGCTGACCTACGTCGGCTTCTCCTACGGCACGCTGCTCGGCGCGACCTACGCGAACCTGTTCCCGCAGCGGTCCCGCGCGCTGGTGCTGGACGGCAACGTGGACCCGGCGCTGCGCACGTCCAACGGCGCCGAGTACGACCGGCAGCGCGCGCAGGGCTTCGAGCTGGCCCTGGACGCGTTCCTCAAGCGCTGCGACGCCGAGGGCACCAAGTGCGCGTACAGCGACGGCGACCCGCGCGCCAAGTTCGACGAGGTCCGCGACTCGTTGCGCAAGGCGCCGATCACCCTGCCCTCGGGCCAGGTCGTGACCTATTCCGGTTACATCGGCCGGGTCACCGGCGACCTGTACGCGCCGACCCGGTTCAAGGCGCTGGCGGCGTGGTTGCAGTCGATCTACGCCGTGCTGCACCCGTCGGCGGCGTTGACCGTGCAGGCGGAGCCGGAGCTGGAGAAGCCGTTGGCCAACAAGCACGGCATGGCCGACGTGCGGGCGGGCCTGGCGGACGCCGAGTACCTGTCCGACGACTCGTACTACGGCGTGAACTGCACCGACAAGCCGTTCGTGCGGATTCCCGAGCTGTTCCCGTACGTGGCGGCGAAGTGGGAGCGCGAGTCGCCCACGTTCGGCCGCCAGCAGGCCGCGTTCGACCTGCTGACGTGCGCGTCGTGGCCGGTGCCGAAGCCGGACCGGTACGCGGGGCCCTGGAACAAGCGCACCAAGAACCCGGTCGTCGTGGTGGGCAACTACTACGACCCGGCGACGCAGTACAAGTTCTCCCAGCGCATGACCCGCCAGCTCGGCAACGCGGTGCTGCTGAGCGTGGACTCCTTCGGGCACTGCATCCTGGGTGACAGCGCGGGTGCGGACACCGTGGTGACCGACTACCTGGTGAACCTCAAGACGCCGGCCGCCGGGCAGGTCTTCCAGCCCGACGTCCAGCCGTTCTAACGGGTCCGCGTGCGGCGGTCGCGCAGGACGAGCGCGACCGCCGCACTGGCCAGCACCAGGATCGACGGGTAGAACACCAGCAGCGGGTCCATGGAGATCCACCACGCCGGGTGCGCGCGCACCGATCCGTCCACCCAGCCCATGTGCCAGTCGGGTTCGCTGTTCAACGGCACGTAGGCGAACCAGCCGAAGGTCTCGCCCTGCGTCGTCAGGGGGAACCGGGCGGCCACCAGGAACAGCCCGGTTCCCGTCACCAGCAACGGGAACCACGCGCCGGGTCGGCGGGCGTGCAGGTCGTGCGCCATGATCACCACCACGCCGGCGACCGCCACCAGGGCTGGAACGGGTTGTGTCCCGGCGAGTCCCGCCACCGCGATGGCCGCCGCCGCACCGGCCAGCCGCCCACTGCGCCACCGCCACGCCGCCAGCAGGAGCAGTGGAGTGCCCACCGCGACCCCGTACTCCCACAGCGTGCTCAACGGCCCCACCACCGCGAGCGGCACCCAGTCCCGCCGGCCGTGCGCCAGCCCGTAGGCAATGGCCGCTCCGGCTAGCAGGACCACCTCCGGTCGCGTCGGCGCGGTGGCCGTGGCGAGCGCGGTCTCGAACTGCTC
The DNA here is from genome assembly GCA_050954585.1 of Actinosynnema sp. CA-248983. GTDB lineage: Bacteria > Actinomycetota > Actinomycetes > Mycobacteriales > Pseudonocardiaceae > Actinosynnema. The sequence goes on from CP191863.1 coordinate 3,279,130, forward strand.
CTGGCTCAGGAACCGCATCCCCGGCCCGGACACCGCCGGCTTGGCGTACCAGGCGGCGGCGAGGTAGCCGGCGGCGGTCGCGAGCACCACCAGGCTCCGCGTCCGCCACGCCCACACCGCCAGGCCCGCCGCCACCACCACGGCGACCACCACGGACAGCGCCCAGTCCGAGCCCGTGGGGCCGCCGATCGCGACCGCAGTCGACACGCTCACGTCGGCGAAGTAGGAACCATAAGTGCCGGTGTGGTCCCACACCGGCGCGAACGCCTCCCACTCCTCGCCGACGAACGCGAGCAGCACGCCGGAACCGATGGCCAGCAAGGGGAACCACTCACCCGGCCGCCGCGCGTGCACGTCGTGCGCGGCGATCAGCAGCGCGCCGGCCAGCGCGACCACCGCCGGGAACGGCTGGTGGGTGCACAGCGCCGCCACGGTGAACGCGGCCGTCGCCATGCCCAGCCGCACCGACCGCGTCCACCCGGTCACCACCGCCAGCACACCGGCACCGACCAGCGGCCCGTACGCCCACAGGGTGCTGAGCAGTCCCACCAACACCAACGTGAACATCCACGACCCCTCGAAGGGGATCACCCTAGCGAGCCCTCCGACAGCCCGAACCGGGTGTGCACGCGGCGCAGGAACGGCGGCGCCCACCAGTTCGCCCGGCCCGCCAACCGCATCAGCGACGGCACGAGCACGGCCCGCACCACGGTCGCGTCCACCAGCACCGCGACCGCCATGCCCGCGCCGAGCATCTGCAAGTACATGACGCTGCCCGTGGTGTACGCGGCGAACGACAGGGCGAGGATTGCGCCGGCGGCGGTGATCAGCGGTGCGGAGCGCTGGAGGCCGGTGGTCACGGCGATCCGTTCGTCGCCGGTGCGGTGGTACTCCTCGGAGATCCTCGACACCATGAACACCTCGTAGTCCATGGACAGCCCGTAGGCGATGCAGAACATGAGGATCGGGATGCTCGGCTCGACGGTCCCGGTCGCGGTGAACCCCAGCAGCCCGGCCAGATTCCCGTCCTGGAACCCCCACACCACCACGCCGAACATCACCGACAGGCTGAGCAGGTTCAACGCGGTCGCCTTGAGCGGCAACAGGAGGCTGCCGGTCATCAGGAACAGCAGGACGAACGTCACCGCCAGGATGAGCGCGACGACCAGCGGCAGCCGATCGGTCAACGCGTCGCGGAAGTCCGCCAGCTCGGCCGGGTACCCGCCGACCAGGTACCCGCTGTCCAGTGCCCGGACCTGGCGCACCAATCCCGGCACGTCACCCGCCAGCGCTTCCTGCGACGGGATCGCCGTCCAGTACGTGCCGTAGCCGGTCGTCCGGTGGTCGACCTGCACGATGCCCGGCACCTCGTCCAGCCGCCGCGCGAACTCCGCCACCGCGCCCGGGTCCCGCACTCCAGCGCCGACCACCCGGACCGCGTCGGTCTGCTCCTGCCCGAAGCCCGTGCGGATCTCCTCCTGCACCACGCGGCTGGACGCGTCCGGCGGCAGGATGCGGTCGTCGGGCAACCCGAACCGCAGCCCCAGCACCGGCGCGGCCACCAGCAGAAGCCCGATCAGCGCGAGCCCGCCCGTCCACAGTGGACGGTTCATGACGATGTTGGCCGTGCGCGCCCACAACCCGGTGGACCGTTCCCGCGCCGGATGTGGCTTCAACCCCGCCAATGCGGCAGGCAGGATCGTCAGCGCTCCCGCCACGGACAGCCCGACGACCAGCACGCCCGCGTAGGCGAACGACCGCAGGAACGGGAAGGGGAACAGCAGCAACATCGACAGTGAAGCCGCCACGGTCAAGCCGCTGAACAACACCGTCCGCCCCGCCGTGCCGACCGCCCGCTCCACTGCCGTCGGCACGTCCGCCCCGCCGGCCAGTTCCTCGCGGTAGCGGGCGATGACGAACAGGCAGTAGTCCACGCCCAGGGCGAGCCCCATGACCAGCGTGATGTTGGCGGCGAAGGTCGACACGTCGGTCAGGTAGGTCAGGCCGCGCAGCCCGGCGAGGGTGGCGACCATCGCGAACAGCCCGATCCCGATCGTCACCAGCGCCGGCGACACCCGGCGGTAGAGCAGGACCAGCAGCGACAACACCACCGGCACGACGATCAGCTCCGCCCGCAGGAAGTCGCGCGCGGCCTGCGCGCCGACCTGGCGGAACACCTCGTCCTGCCCGCCGACCCCGACCGACACCAGGTCACCCGTCACCGTGAACCGCTCCGACAACTCGGCGATCGCCGCCCGCGCCTCGGTCGCCGACCCGGGCACCCGACCCAGGACCAGTGCCTGCGTGCCGTCCGTCGAGCGGAGGGCGGGGCTCCGCGCGTCCCAGTAGGAGGTGGTTTCGGCGGTCGCGTCCCGCAGTTGTCCGGTGAGCCGCTGACCTTCCGCCACGACGGCCGGGTCGTCCACCGATCCGCGCGCGGTGACCAGGAGCGTGATGTTCGGGTTGCCGGTCCCGAACTCGCGCTCCAGCACGTCGGCCGCGCGCAGCGACTCGGTCCCCGGCGCCTCGAACCGGGACAGCGACAGGGCCGACAGCGCGCCGCTCCCGATCACTGCGGCCACCGCGGTCACGGCGATGGCGACGGCGAGCACCCACCGTCGTCGGCGCACGGCGAATCGCCCCAGCTTGTGCACGGTCTGCTCCTCGGTAGAGTGAATGCGAGCGAGTGCTCGTGTTTCGAAAATACGAGTGATTGCTCGTGTTTGTCAACGAGGTGAGAGGGTGGTGCCGTGACGGTGCGCAGGCAGGCGCGGGGCGAGCGCCGGATGGCCGAGTTGCAGGACGCGGCGGCGGCGGTGTTCGCGGAGGTCGGCTACGAGGCGGCGACCACCAACGCGATCGCGGCGCGGGCGGGTGTCTCGCCCGGCACGCTGTACCAGTTCTACGGCAACAAGGAGGCCATCGCGCAGGCGTTGGCCGACCGGTACCTGACCCAGCTGCGCGAGGCGCACGGCGCCCTCACCCCGGACCACGCCGGCCTGCCGCTGGACGAGCTGATCGACCGCATGGCCGATCCGATGGTGGCCGTCAACGTCGCCAACCCCGGCTTCAAGGCCTTGTTCGGCCGCCCCGACATGCCGGTGACCATTCCGACCCGGACCATCCACACGGCGGTCCACGACCGCCTGAACGCGATCTTCGCCGCCCGGTGCCCGGAGCTGGACCCGGTCCGACGCGGCCGAACGGCGATGGTCACCATGCAACTCTTCGGCGGCTTGATCCCCATGATCGTCGCCGCCACGGCGGAGGAGCGGCCGGCGTTGGTGGTCGAGCTGAAGAAGGTCCTGCGCGGCTACCTCGAACCGGTGCTCGGATCTCGGTAGGCGGAAGTCGAATGTCGAGTGTGTGTTGGTCGTCCTATGCTCGCGGTATGACGGCTGACCTCCAGTGGCCCTATGTCCCGGCCGACGGCTGGACAGCGGCTGACCTCGACCACCTCAGCCCTGACGGCCCTGGCGGCACCCTGGACGTGCTCAAGCACATCGAGTTGATCGACGGAGAACTCATCATCATGAGCCCGCAGACCAAGTTCCACATGCTGGTGGTCGACGGGCTGCGTGCTGCGCTTGGGCGACAAGCGCCCGAGGGGTTCACCGCGGTCAGGGAGATGGACGTGGTGCTGGGTGAGCGGCAGCGGCCGTGCCCCGACGTGTCGGTCGTGACGGAGGCCGCTGTCGCCGACCTCGATCGGACGTACTACGAGCCGGGCGACGTGGTGATGGTCGTCGAGGTGGTGTCGAAGTCGTCCGAGATCCGGGACCGGGAGACGAAGCCCAGGCGGTACGCGCAGGCCGGCATCAAGCACTTCTGGCGCGTCGAGAACGTCGACGGGAAGCCGGTCGCGTACGTGTACGAGTTGGACCCGGCGACCGCGACCTACGCGCTGACCGGGATCTTCCACGACCGGATCGAGGCCACCGTGCCGTTCCCCGTGGACGTCGACCTCACCGGGCTGGTCCGGTAGTCCGTGGTCGGCGTCGCCGTTCAGCGGGCGAGGACGTCGCACACCAGGTGGCCCGCCGCGTGCGTGAAGCAGCCGCGGATCTCGGTGTCGGACAGGGCGGTGTAGGTCACCGTGACGTTCTCGACCGGGTCGCCGAAGTCGTCGGTCACCAGCGCGGTGACCGGCTCGCCCGGCTGGAGGTCGATGCGCGCGGCGCACCCACGCACGTTCACCGCGGGGTTGTCGAACGTGACGACGTGCTTCTCCGCGTCGCTGTAGGTCACCGTCACGCTGACCGGCCATGCGCCGCCGCCCGCCGCCGGGTCGTGCGTGGCGGTGTACGTGAGCGTGACCGCCTCGGTGCGCAGTTCGGGGATGGTCCAGGTGAGCTGGTTGCCCGCCGGTGCGACATCGCCCTTGCCCACCACCGGCCCGCCGGCCGAGAACTGCGACGCGACCGTGTCCACCACGGTCACCTTCGTCGCGGCCGGCACCACGATCGCCGCGCCGATCGCCGCGAACACCTGCTGGAGCCGCCCGGGGTCGGGGGCGACGAAGTAGTGCTCGTCGTCCGGGTCGGTGGTCCAGTCCTGGATCTCGGCCGGGTCGACGAGTCCCAGCCCGATGCCGAAGATCTCGGTCCCCGCGAGCCGCGCGGCCTCGGCGGCGTCGCTCGCGTCGCCGCCGGCGGTGGTCAGGCCGTCGGTCATGACCACCATGACCTTGCCGTTGGCGGGCTGGGAGCCGGCGAGTTGCTCTTGCGCGGTGGCGATCGCGGCGGAGTGGTTGGTCAGGCCGTCGGGGCGGAGCGCGTCGATGGCGGTCTTGACGGCAACGGCGTCCGGGGTGAGCCCGACGTCGACCGTCGCGCCGTCGGCGAAGCTGACCACGCCCAGCCTGCTGCCGTGCGCGATGACGCCGTCGAGCGTGCCGTCCGTGGTCTGGTCGACGAGGTCGACGAACGACTTGGCGGCGGCCTTGAGGTGGGCGATCGGGTGGTCGAGCATGCTGCCCGAGCGGTCGAGGACCAGTTCGACGTCGACCGGGTCGCCGGAGATCCCGGTCTTCGCGTCGAGCGCGACGGCGACCGGCACGGACCCGCCGCAGTCGATGTCGGTGGCCCCGAGGGCCTTGCTCCCGGCGACCGTGCCGGCGACCGGTTCCGCGGTCCGGCCGGTGACCGGCGCCAGGGCGGCGAACACGACACCCGTGACGGCGACCGCCAATGCTTTCCTGCGCATTCGCGCCTCCCTGGGCACGCTGATTCCACGCGTGCGGCCACCCGCACGACGCGCGATTCCCGCAAGGGCCGGTGGTCGATCCCCGAACGGGCGCGGACCAGCGAAGATCCGGCCGGAAAGACGCTCTGGCGGAGTGGGAACGGGTCGGTAGTCGAAGGTTAGGTGCGGATGTGGCCAGCCTGAAGGGTTATCACTCGAAGGGATGAAGATGAGCGTCCGTCGTTTTTGATCGGCGCTGCGTTACACCTTTCGCGGAAATGGTGGCCGAACGAAAAGGGCCGCCCACCCGGCAGGTGGACGGCCCCTTCGGTCGAGCGTCGAGCGACTAGCTGCGGACCATCTTGCGCAGCACGTACTGCATGATGCCGCCGTTGCGGTAGTAGTCGGCCTCACCGGGCGTGTCGATGCGGACCACCGCGTCGAACTCCACCTTCGCGCCGTCCGCCTTCGTGGCCACGACCTTGACCGTGCGCGGCGTGTCACCGTCGTTCAGCGCGGTGATGCCGGTGAAGTCGAAGGTCTCCGTGCCGTCCAGGCCCAGCGACGACGCGGACTCGCCGGCCGGGAACTGCAGCGGCAGGACGCCCATGCCGATCAGGTTCGACCGGTGGATGCGCTCGAAGGACTCGGCGATGACGGCCCGCACGCCCAGCAGCGAGGTGCCCTTCGCCGCCCAGTCGCGGGATGAACCCGAGCCGTACTCCTTGCCCGCCAGCACCACCAGCGGCACGCCCGCCGAAGCGTAGGCGACCGACGCGTCGTAGATGGTGGTCTGCGGCGCGCCCTCCTCCAGGAAGTTGCGGGTGAAGCCGCCCTGCACGCCCTGCCCGTTGTTCTCGTCGGCGAGCAGCAGGTTGCGCAGGCGGATGTTGGCGAACGTGCCGCGGATCATCACCTCGTGGTTGCCGCGCCGGGAACCGTAGGAGTTGAAGTCCTTGCGCTCCACACCGTGCTCGGTGAGGTACTTGCCCGCGGGCGAGTCGGCCTTGATGGCGCCGGCGGGGGAGATGTGGTCGGTGGTGACCGAGTCGCCCAGCAGCGCCAGCACCCGCGCGCCGCCGATCTCGGTGACCGGCTTCGGCTCCATCTCCATGCCCTCGAAGTACGGGGGCTTGCGCACGTAGGTGGACTCGGCGTCCCACTCGAACGTCTTGCCGGTCGGCGTGGGCAGCGACTGCCAGCGCTGGTCGCCCGCGAACACGTCCGCGTAGCCCTTGGTGAAGCCCTCCGGCGAGATCGCCGACGCGACGACCTCGGAGATCTCCTGCGGCGACGGCCAGATGTCGGACAGGTACACCGGCTGACCCTGCGGGTCGGTGCCCAGCGGCTCGGTGGTGATGTCCTTGTCCATCGAACCGGCCAGCGCGTACGCCACCACCAGCGGCGGGGACGCGAGGTAGTTCATCTTGATGTCCGGGTTGATCCGGCCCTCGAAGTTCCGGTTGCCCGACAGCACCGAGACCGCCGCCAGGTCGCCCTGGTTGATGCCCGCCGAGATCTCGTCCTGGAGCGGACCGGAGTTGCCGATGCACGTGGTGCAGCCGTAGCCGACCAGGTGGAAGCCCAGCTTCTCCAGGTACGGCAGCAGGCCCGCGCGCTCGTAGTAGTCCATGACGACCTTCGAGCCCGGCGCCAGGGTCGTCTTGACCCACGGCTTGCGCTCCAGGCCCTTCTCCACGGCCTTCTTCGCCAGCAGCGCCGCGCCGATCATCACCGACGGGTTGGACGTGTTGGTGCACGAGGTGATCGCGGCGATCGCGACCGCGCCGTGGTCCAGCTCGAACTCGGCGCCGTCCAGGCTCACCTTGACCGGGTTGGACGCGCGGCCCTCGGCGCCCTCGGCGGCGGAGTGGAACACCCGCGGCTCGCCGCCGCTGTCGCCGTTGGACACCGAGATCGGGTCGCTGGCCGGGAACGTCTCGTCCACGGCCTCGTCCACAGTGGACTTGGAGTTGTCCTCGGTGTGCGACACGTACGCGCCGAGCGCCTGGCGGAACGCCTCCTTGGCGTCGGTCAGCTCGATGCGGTCCTGCGGGCGCTTGGGGCCGGCGATCGACGGGACGATCGTCGACAGGTCCAGCTCCAGCGTCTCGGAGTACACCGGCTCGTGCGACGGGTCGTGCCACAGGCCCTGCTCCTTGGCGTAGGCCTCGACCAGGGCGAGCTGCTCGGCGGAGCGGCCGGTCAGCTTCAGGTAGTCGATGGTCTCGCCGTCGATCGGGAAGATCGCGCAGGTCGAGCCGAACTCCGGGCTCATGTTGCCGATGGTGGCGCGGTTGGCCAGCGGCACCGCGCCCACGCCCGAGCCGTAGAACTCGACGAACTTGCCGACCACGCCGTGCTTGCGCAGCATCTCGGTGATGGTGAGCACCAGGTCCGTCGCGGTCGCGCCGGCGGGCAGCTCGCCGTGCAGCTTGAAGCCGACCACGCGCGGGATCAGCATCGACACCGGCTGGCCCAGCATGGCGGCCTCGGCCTCGATGCCGCCGACGCCCCAGCCCAGCACGCCGATGCCATTGACCATCGTGGTGTGCGAGTCGGTGCCGACCAGGGTGTCCGGGTACGCCTGGCCACCGCGGACCATGACCACGCGGGCCAGGTGCTCGATGTTGACCTGGTGCACGATGCCGGTGCCCGGCGGGACGACCTTGAACTCGTCGAAGGCGGTCTGGCCCCAGCGCAGGAACTGGTAGCGCTCCTTGTTGCGCTCGTACTCCAGGTCGACGTTCAGCTCGAACGCGTCCGGGCGGCCGAAGATGTCGGCGATGACCGAGTGGTCGATGACCAGCTCGGCGGGCGCCAGCGGGTTGACCTTCGTCGGGTCGCCGCCGAGCTGGGTGACGGCCTCGCGCATGGTGGCCAGGTCGACCACGCAGGGCACGCCGGTGAAGTCCTGCATCACCACGCGGGCCGGGGTGAACTGGATCTCCGTGTCCGGCTCGGCGGACGGGTCCCAGGAACCCAGCGCGCGCACGTGGTCGGCGGTGATGTTCGCGCCGTCCTCGGTGCGCAGCAGGTTCTCCAGCAGGATCTTCAAGCTGTACGGCAGACGCTCGGCGCCCTCGACCGCGCTCAGCCGGAACACCTCGTACGAGGCGTCCCCCACGGTGAGCGTGCCGCGGGCGCCGAAGCTGTCCTTGCTCGCTGGTGCAGTCACGTGAAACTCCATCTGGTGACGCGCAAAGTCGGTTTGGGAACTTCTGGTGAGTCTTCCGCACCCGGGAGTGCGGCGCGCTCTCGACCTAAACAGTACGCGTGTCCTGTATTCGGCTTCAAGCCGGCCCCACGTAGATCGGAGCATCATCACACCCGTGGTCCGTCTTGATCGAATCGGGAAGCGGTACGGACGCGGTCCGTGGGTGCTACGGGACGTGTCGCTGTCCGTGGCGCCCGGCGAGGCCGTGGTCGTCACCGGGGGCAACGGCTCCGGCAAGTCCACCCTGCTGCGCATCGCCGCCGGCCTGAGCAAGCCCTCCGCCGGCACGGTGTCCCGGCCGCGCTCGGTCGGCTGGCTGCCCGAGCGCTTCCCGTCCGGCGTCAAGCTGTCCGCCCGCGACTACCTGCGGCACCAGTCCGCCGTGCGCGGCGTCCCGGTCCGCTGGGACCTGGTCGAGGCGCTCGGCTTCGTCGGCGACCCGGACGCCCCGATGGCCACCCTGTCGAAGGGCAACACCCAGAAGATCGCCCTGGTCCAGGCCCTGACCGCGCGCGACCTGCTGGTCCTGGACGAACCCTGGTCCGGCCTCGACGTCGACACCGCCGCCACCCTGCGGACCTTCCTGGCCTCCACCACGGCCGCCGTCCTGGTCACCGACCACCACGGCCACGACCTCCCCGGCGCCCGCGAGCTGCCCCTGGGGGCCATCTCGACCGGGGTGGTGATCGAACTGACCCGGGTGGGAGAGCTGTTGTCCGAGGTCAGCGCGTTGGAGGGCGTGCTCTCGGCCGCCGCGGTCGGCTCGGGGGCACGCGTGGAGGTCGCCGCCGCCCACAGCGACCAGGTGTTGGCGTCGGTCCTGCGACTGGGATGTTCGGTGCGGAGCGTGCGGTCATGACGGCCCTGGTCCGGTACCTGCTGGCCGACGCGCTCCGCACCCAGCGCTGGCTGCCGCCGTTGCTGCTGTTCGGAGCCGTGCTGGCGATGCTCAACTCGTCCGACGCCGGCCCGCCCCTGTCCGCCTACGCCGGGGCCTGCGTGTTCGTCTACCCGGTCGCGGTGTGGCTGACCATCGTGATCGCGACGGCCGAAGACCCCGTGCGGCGCGCGGTGACCGTGGCGACGGCAGGCTGGTGGCGCGTCCACGCCGCCGTCACAGTGCTGTCGGCGTTGGCAGCCCTGTTCGTCGCACTCCTAGCGACTCTCGCGCCAGTGCTGACCCAGCCCCGCCCCTACCCGCTGCCGGTGATCGCGATCGGTTTCGCGGCGACGCTGGTGTGCGGCCTGACCGGCGTCGGCGTCGGCGCGCTGTGCACGCGCCCGGTCGTCACGCAGCACGGGTGGTCGGTGCTGCTCGCGGTGGCCCTGGTGGTCGCGGCGTTCCCGTTCGGCCAGGTCCCACCCATCGGCAACGTCCTCGGCGCGCTGGGCCACGACCGCGGCATCCCCACCGCCCTGGCCACCTCCGCCCTCTGCGCCCTGGCCCTCACCATCGGCGGCACCTGGCTCGCCCGCACCCTCGGCCCGCGCCGGGCCTGACGAACGGTCAACCGAGGAACCGCAGCAGCCGGGCCGCGAACCTCTGCGGCTCCAGGATGTCGGCGATGTGCTCCTGGCCTTCGATGACCTCCACCCGCGCGTAGGGCAACGCCGCCGCAACGATCTCGGCGTACGGCCCCGCCGGATCGCTGCTCGCGTCCCCGGTGAGCAGCAGCACCGGCACCCCGATCCGCGCCGCCACGGCCGGGTCGAGGCGGGCCGTGGTCTCGGCGCGGATCTCGCGGGTCACCGTGTGCGCGGCGGCCACCCGGCCGGCCCAGGACGGCGCCGCCCGCAGCGCGGCCATGTCCTCGTCGGAGATCTCCTCGACCGACCGGAACAGCGCCTCGACGACACCATCGCGGTCGCCCTCGGCCAGCAGCGCGTCCATCCGCTTTTCGACGGCCGGCGGCAGCGCGAACACGCCGGGGTCCGGCACGGGCCACCCCTCGTAGAGCACCAGCTTGCCGATCGCGGAGGTCGACGCCGCCGCGCCGAACGCCACGATCCCGCCGTGCGAGTGGCCGTAGAGGTGCACCGGGCCGCCGGTGGCGCTCGCCACCGCCTCCACCACGGCGACGACGTCTTCGTACTCCCGCTCCAGGGCGTACTCCGGTCCGTCCCCACTGGCTCCCCGGCCGCGCCGGTCCACGCAGTGGACGGTGACGTGCGGTTCCAGGTGGGGAAGCAGCGGACGCCACCGGGTGTGGTCCGCCGGCGCGCCGTGGACCAGCACCAGCGGCGTTCCCCGGCCACTGGTCCAGAAAGCGATCGGCGTGCCGTCGGCCGACGTCACGCGGGTCATCGTCGCCACGTCGCCGCACCTCCGAAACGCGAAACGCCCGACCGGGGAGTCCCCGGCCGAGCGTCCCTCGCGAAGCGCTCTTCGGCTACTTGACCAGCTTCAGCAGCTCGTCGATGTCCTTCGGCTGCAGACCGCGCATCAGGGTCAGCACGACCTCGCTGTACGTCCGGATCGGGCTGACGTACCACTTGCCGTCCACCTCGGTGGCGACCACGCCGAGACCGTCCTTGAGCACCTGCGCGCCGACGCGGGAGATCACGTCGACCGCCGCCGGCGGCACGTCCCGGCCGCCCTGCTGCTCGACGAGCTGGGCGATCTGGTCCGCGCAGATCTTCTGGGTCTTCTCGCCCTGGGCCTTGGCGGTGTAGCAGTCGCCGTCCCGGGTGATCTCGCCGCGCTTGCCCTTGACGTCGAGGACCAGCTTCTTGATCGTCAGCTGCTTGCCGCCGGTGACGTCCTTCGCGTCCGTCTCCAGATCCACCAGCTTGGCGCCGCTGGCGCCCATGCGGCCGGCCTGGTCCAGCAGGACCGGGCCCAGGTCCTGGAGCACGCCCATCTCGTCCGGCGGCAGCAGGGCGATGACGCCCTCCAGGTCACCGGCCAGCGCCTTCTCCACGATCTGCTTCGCCGCGCCCTCCGCGCTGTCCGCGCCGGCGGGCTTGATGCCCTGCGCGGGCCACTTCAGGTCCTCGTCCTCGAGGTAGGCGTTGGCGATCGTGTAGAACAGCGACGGGTACCAGTCGTCGCCGACCTTGATCGTCGCGATGCCGATCGGCTTGCCCTTGCGCTTCTCCTTCTCCTTGGCGAAGTCGAGCGTCTCGGTCTCGGGCTCCTGGTCCAGCTTCGCGCCCAGCGCCTTGACCAGCTTGTCGGTCAGCGGGATCTGCTTGACGTCCGAGGTCACCGTGATCTTGCCCTCGACCACCTTGTTGATGGTCAGGCGGTCGTTGACCTTCTCGGCGGCGGCGTCGTCGAACTTGATGCCCTCGCTCTTGATCTGGACGCCGCTGATCTTCTGCGGGTCCGCGTCCTTCTTCAGGATCTCCAGCCGCTTGGCCTCGTCGACGGTGGCCTCGGTGTAGTCCTTGCTCAGCTTGGCCTCGGCGGGCGCCAGGCCGTTCATGATGCCCAGGACGTCACCGCTGCCCAGCGCGCTGAGCAGGTTGTTCGCCGCGGTGGTCGGGGTCTCCGAGCCCGCCGCCACGTCGGAGCTGCGCAGCGCCTGCACCGTGAAGAACGTGCCCGCGGCCAGCGCGATCACGGCGACGACCGCCGTGATGATCAGCCCCGTGCGCTTCTTCTTCGGCGGCTCACCGCCCGCGAAACCGTAGGGCTGCTGGCCGAACGGCTGCTGCGGTCCGCCGAACCCGGGCTGCTGCCCGTAACCCTGCTGGGGGAAGCCCTGCGGGCCGGTCTGCGGGAAGCCCTGCTGGGGCTGCGGACCGGTCTGCGGGTACCCGCCCGGCTGCCCGTAACCGGGCTGCGGCTGCTGCTGCGGGTAGCCGCCCTGCTGGCCGAAACCCGGCTGGGGCTGCTGGCCGTAGGGGTTGTTCTGCGGTGGCCATTCGCCTCCGCCGCCACCTGGGTAGCTCACGGTGCTCCTCCTGGACTTCCGATCACGGTGCGGGATTTCGCGGTGAGCACGGTGATCGCACCCGCGACCCCCAGCAACGCACCACCGAGGGTCACGACCGGTCCGGTCAGGGTGATCCCGACCAGTGCTCCCTCGTTGCCCCCTTGGACGGCGGCAAGGGCCGCCACCGTTCCCGCAATCGTGCCAAAAACCAACCCGACACATGCGGCGAACCGGTGAAGTCGCAACACCCAAAGCACCACGCAGGACACCGCCAAGGGGGTGATCGCCACCCAGACACCCCGCACCACCTCGCCCGCCGCCCCGTCCAACCCGGCGAAACCACGGAACGCGAGCACCTCGTAACTGTTCCGCACCACCGAGCCGGACCGCAGCCACGGCAGGAACGTCCCGGCCACCCCTGTGATCAAGCCGACAACCCCGACGACCGCTCCCCACGTCCTGCGCACCGGGTCATGCTCGCAAATCGGCGGCGTGCGAGGGTGGAGGACATGGACGCACGGGACGCGATGGCCGCGGCGCGGCGGATCACCGTGCTCACCGGGGCCGGGGTGTCGACCGGGTCGGGCATCCCCGACTTCCGCGGGACGTCCGGGCTGTGGACCCGGCTGGGTCGCGAGTACACCCTGGAGAGCTACCTGAACGACCCGTCCGTGCGGCGGGCGGCGTGGCGGTTCCGGGCCGAGCAACCGCTGTGGACGGCGTCGCCCAACGCGGCGCACCGGGCGATCGCGGACCTGGAGCGGGCGGGGCGGTTGCGCACCCTGCTCACCCAGAACGTCGACGGACTGCACCAGCGCGCCGGGTCGTCGGCGGTGGTCGAGCTGCACGGGTCGATGCTGGGGACCGTGTGCGCGGACTGCGGCGCGCTGGGGTCGATGGCGGACGCGGTGGCGCGGGTGCTGGCGGGGGAGGAGGACCCGGATTGCACGACGTGCGGCGGGACCCTGAAGTCGACCGCGGTGGCGTTCGGCGAGCCGTTGGACCCCGACGTGCTGCGGTCGGCGCGGATGGCGGCCCTGGACTGCGACCTCATGTTCGTGGTCGGGACGTCGCTGTCGGTGGAGCCGGCTGCCGGGCTGGTCGGGTTGGCGGCGCAGGCCGGTGCTCTCGTGGTGATCTGCAACGACGAGCCGACACCGTACGACGGGGTCGCTTCGGCACTCGTGCGAGGGCCGGTGCAGGAGACGGTGCCGGACCTGGTGGCGGTGCCGGTGGTGGAGTCCGGTCCGGTGCGCACGTGGGGCGACCCGAGCACCTGGTGATCACCCGTCAGTGATCGTCTTTCACCCTCCTGGGAACGCCCGGACCTGGGAAGATGATCTCATGGGGGAGCAGCAGTCACCGATCAACGTGCGCCGGGCCGTGCGGGCCTCGGTGGATTTCGCGGTGGGTTGGCACGAGGGCCGGTTCGCGGTGGAGCGCGAGTCGGACGGCGTCCGCTTCCGGCCGCTGGACAGCCACTGGGTCAAGCTCGACGGGGAGCGCTTCGAGCTGGCGAACGTGCACTTCCACCGGCCCAGCGAGCACTGGGTGAGCGGGCGGCGGTTCGACGCGGAGCTGCACGCGGTCCACGTGCGCGCCGACGACGGACTGCGCATCGCGGCCGTCGCGGTGCTGCTCCACCTCGGCGGGCCGGAGCGAACAACGCAGCCCTCCGGGGCGGACCGAGGAGACGGCACGGTCGAGTCGCCGATCACGCTGGACCTACCGGAGTTGCTGCCCGACGGCGGTTTCTTCCGCTACGAGGGCTCGCTGACCACACCGGGCTTCGGCGAGAACGTGAGCTGGGTGGTCAAGGAACGGCCGCTGGCGCTGCGCGATCCCCTGCGCGCGTTCGTGCTGGCCCACGGCGACACGGCCCGCGACCCGCAGCCACTGCACCGCCGCTTCGTGCTGGCCGGGGACTGACCGACCCCATTCCGCCGAGCCGCCTTCCGCCGAGCCGCCTTCCGCCGAGCCGCCTTGCGCCAAGCCGCCTTCCGTCAAGCCGCCTTCCGTCAAGCCGCCTTCCGCCAAGCCACCATCCGCCCCGGGCGCCAGTCGCGCCCCGGCAGTTGGTGAGTCGGCCGAGCAGGCAGTCCGCAGAGCCGGGGCTGGGCGGTCTGCCGTGCCGGGCAGGGGGATGGGTGCCAGTGGGCGCTGAGCGGCGGAGGCGTGGGTCGAACCGGTGAGTAGCCGTGTGTGACGCAGCTCAATAAGGTCCTCCCGTATGCGCGTACCCCTCACAGTCGCCGACTTCCTCTACCGCGCCGAGCACGTCCACGCGGACACCACCGCCACCGTGGACGAGCCGAACCAGCCCGCCGCGCCCGTCCCCGCCACCACCTACCGCGAGTTCGCGCACCGGGTCCGGGCCTGGCAGGCCGGGCTGGACGCGCTGGGCGTCGGGGAAGGCGAGCGCGTCGCCGTCGTCAGCCACAACTCCGCCCGCCTCCTCGAACTCCTGCACGCCGTCCCGGCGAGCGGCCGGATCTGCGTGCCGGTCAACTTCCGGCTGCGGCCCGACGAGGTGTCCTACATCGTCGAGCACAGCGGCGCGTCCGTGCTGCTCGTCGACCCCGAACTGGAACTCGACCAGGTCACCGCCCGCCACCGCTTCACCCTCGGCGACGAGACCGAGCAACTCCTCCGCCCGGACACCGAGCCGCGCCCGTGGTCCGCGCCGGACGAGGACGCGACCGCGACGATCAACTACACGTCCGGCACGACGGCGCGCCCCAAGGGCGTCCAGATGACGCACCGCAACATCTGGCTCAACGCCGTCACCTTCGCCATGCACACCCGCGCCTGGGAACGGGACGTCTACATGCACGTCCTGCCGATGTTCCACTGCAACGGCTGGGGCATGCCGTTCGGCCTGGCCGGCCTGGGCGTGCCGCAGGTGGTGCTGCGCAAGGTCGACGGCGCCGAGATCCTGCGCCGCGTCCGCGACCACGGCGTCACCCTGATGTGCGGCGCGCCGGCCGTGTGGAACGCCGTGCTGGACGCCGCCCAGACGTGGGACGGCGAGATCCCCGGTCGGGACAAGGTGCGCATCGTGTGCGCCGGCGCGCCGCCGCCCAGCCGGACCATCGCCCGCGTGGGTGAGGAACTTGGTTGGGAATTCCTCCAGCTCTACGGCCTGACCGAGACCTCCCCGCTGCTCACCTTCAACCGCACCCGCCCCGGCGACGACGACCTGCCCGCCGAAGAACGCGCGCGGAAGCTGTCGCGGGCCGGCGCGCCGGGCCTCGGGGTCCGGCTGCGCATCGCCGACAGCGGCGAGGTCATGGCCCGCACCAACAACGTCATGGCGGGCTACTGGGAGAACCCGCAGGCCACGGCCGACGCGATCGAGGACGGCTGGTTCCACACCGGCGACGGCGGCACGCTCGACGACGAAGGCCACCTCACCATCTCCGACCGCAAGAAGGACGTGATCATCACCGGCGGCGAGAACGTGTCGTCCATCGAGGTCGAGGACGCCCTGTTCAGCCACCCCGCGGTCGCCGAGGCGGCGGTCATCGGCGTGCCGCACGACAAGTGGGGTGAAACGATCAAGGCGCTGGTCGTGCTCGCGGACGGCGCGCAGGCCACCGAGGCCGAGCTGATCGCGCACTGCAAGCAGCGGCTCGCCGGGTACAAGGCGCCGACCTCGGTGGAGTTCCGGGAGGCGATCCCGCGCACGGCCACCGGCAAGGTGCAGAAGTTCAAGCTCCGCGAGCCGTACTGGGCCGACCTCGACCGCAAGGTCAACTAGCACGCACCCCGGGTTAAACACCTGTGACCCATGTGGCTGAAGTTCTTGCCGGGTCAATTGGAAACCTTGGTGCTGAAGTGGCACAGTCTCGGAACGTGTCCGTGTCACGCCATTCGGTGTAACGCGGTTCGGCCGAGCGGGGTGGGGAGGCGGTTGTCGTGACCCGGTGGGTGATCATGCTGGCCGCGTTGTTCGTCCTGTTCCCCGGAGTGGCGGCAGCGGTGCCACCGCCGCCGCCCAACCCCGGTGACGACCAGATCTCCGCCGGTCGGCGCGAGGCCGACGCCAAGGCCGCCCGGGTCGGCGAGCTGACCAGCCGGCTCACCGCCGCCGAGGCGGAGCTGCAACGGCTCACCGACGACGTCGCCCAGAAGATGGAACTGGCCAACAAGGCCCGCGTCGACCTCGACACCGCCCGGGACGAGGCCGCCAAGGCCCGCCAGGCCGCCGACGCCGCCCGCGCCGAGGCCGACGCCGCGGGCCAGGCCGTCGAGACCGCGCGCCGCGAGCTGGACGAGTTCGCCGCCGCCAGCTACCAGCAGGGCAGCACGGTCGGGTCGCTCTCGGCGTACCTGGGCGCGTCCAGCCCGGAGGACCTGCTGGCCCGCAACCAACTGCTCGCGGCGGTCGGCGACGCCAACCTCAACGCCCTCGACGACGTCGAGTGGGCCCGCTCGGAGAAGGCCAACAAGGACGCCGCCGCCCGCGCCGCACTGGAGGTCGCCGGCCGGAAGGAGGCGGCGGCCGACCAGGCCAAGCGCGACGCCGACACCGCCCACCAGGTCGCCGCGCAGGCCCGCCAGGGCCAGGCCGCGCGGGCGGCGGCGATCGAGGGCGACAAGAGCCGCGTCGAGAGCGAGCTGGCCGAGGCGCTGGGCGCGGTGCAGAGCCTGGAAGGCCAGCGGGCCCAGTACAACGAGTGGGTCGAGCAGAAGCGCCGCGAGGACGAGGAAGCCGCCCGCCAGGCCGCCCTCGCCGCCAAGCCCACCGCGCCGGTCAACCAGCCGGTGGCCGCGCCCAGCGGCGGCGGCGTGGAAACCGTGGTGGCACGGGCGATGTCGCAACTGGGCGTGCGCTACTCGTGGGGCGGCGGCAACTACAACGGACCGACCGTGGGCGTGCGGGACTGGGGCGTCGGCGACTCGTACGGCGACTACTACACCGTCGGCTTCGACTGCTCGGGCCTGATGATGTACGCGTTCGCGGGCGTCGGCGTGTACCTCCAGCACTACAGCGGCTACCAGTACAACTCGGGCCGCAAGGTGCCGTTGGCCCAGGCGCGGCGCGGCGACATGCTGTTCTGGGGTCCCGGCGGCGGCACCCACGTGGCCCTGTACCTGGGCGGCGGCATGATGGTCGAGGCCCCGTACTCCGGCTCGTACGTCCGCATCGCCCCGGTCCGCTACGGCGGCATCATGCCGTACGCCGTGCGCCTGCTCTGAGAACGTCTGTGGCCCGCCACCGGCCGGTGGTGAGCCACAGCCGTCAGCCGTCAGTCGACGCAGACCGGGCCGCCGCCGCCCGGGGCCGGGGTGGTGCCCGGGGAACCCGCGGGTTGGTCGGCGAAGAACGTGCCGACGAACTGCCGCGTCGAGGGATCAGGGCGCAGGATGTGTCCCGTCGGTTCCTGGTCGTGCGTCACCGGGATGGTGGTGGTCCGGATCGGCATGCCTGCGGTCAGGCCGCGGGCGAAGGCGAGCAGGTCCCAGCCCTCGTCGGTCCGCACGCTCGACTTGATCACGCCGACCAGGGCGGCGACCTTGGCCGTGTCGTCGAGGAACGCCCGGTCGAGCAGCTTCGCGCCCAGCCCGGACAGGAACGCCTGCTGCCGTCGGACGCGGTCCAGGTCGCCCTGGAGCAGGCCGAAGCGCTGCCGCACGAAGTCCAGCGCGCGATCACCGGACACGACCTGGCGTCCGGCCGGGAAGACCGCCTCCGTCTGCTCGTCCTTGGTCGGCCGGTTCAGGCACACCTCGACCCCGCCGACCGCGTCGGAGAGCCGGGCGAACGCGCTCATCTCCACCACGGCGTAGTGGTCGACCGCCACCCCGGTCAGCGCCTCCACCGTCCGGGACAGCGCCTGCGCGCCGGCCGCCACGCCCCCGGACTCGTGCGCCTTCGTGTAGACGAGCGTGAGCCGGTCCGGGCCCTGGCCCGGCACCTCGACCCACGTGTCCCGGGGCAGGGACACGACGGCCGTCCCGGTCGGCGTCACCCGCGCCAGGGCGACGCTGTCCGCGTGCTGGTACTCGTCCAGGCCCACCAGCAGCACGTTCTGCGTCGCCGTCGTCGGGACGACGGTGGACGACGTGGCCGGAGCGGCGTCGCGGGACACCGTCATCGGCACGATGACCGCCACGGCCGCCGCCGTCACGGTCAGCGCGGCCACCGCGAGCAGCGGTCCGGTCCGGCGGCGTGCCCGGCGGCGGTGCAGTTGGGCCAGCACCTCGCGGGCGTCCAGCGCCTCGTCGGCCTCCGCCGCGATGGCCTCGCGGACCAACGTCTCCAGATCGGTCACCGCAGCACCTCCACCGGCGTGTTCTCGTTGACGCGCAACGTCTTCAGCGCGCGTGAAATGTGGCTGCGCACGGTGCTCTCCGTGCAGCCGAGCACGGCGGCGATCTCCGCGTCCGTGCTGTCCTCGTAGTAGCGCAGCACCAGCGCCGCCCGCTGCCTGCGCGGCAGCACCGCGATGCGCCGCCGCATGGCGTCGCGTTCCGCGTGCCGCACGGCGGGGTCGGCGACCGGCGGCGCGACCTCCTCCAGGGCGGCGTGCGAGGCGGACACGTCCCGCGCGGCCCGGCGCCGGCGCCACGAGAGGTACTCGTTGGTCACCATCCGCTTGACGTAGAGGTAGGGCGCGTCCATCGCGGCGATTCGCGCCCACCGGTCCCGGGCGCGCAGCAGCACGTCCTGCACGATGTCGTTGGCGAGGTGCTTGTCGCACGTCATCGCGGTGGCGTAGCGCAAGAGCCGATCGAGCCGATCGGCGACGAACTCGTCGAACCCGTCCCGCACGTCGCCCCCTTCTGCCGAGTTGTCGTTTGCGCCCGGGAAACTCCGCGAGCGCACCCGCCCGTCCAGCGCTGTGACCCGGCTCACTGCGCCGGGTGCGGGTCCAACGCTTGCAGGGCGGCGCGGACGCGGTCCGCCTCGGCGGTTCGGTGTTGGGCGGTGTGGCGGCGTAGGGCTTCTTGCCAGGTGGTTCGGGCCTGGTTGTGGTCGCCCAGGTCCGTCAGGACGTGGCCCAGGCGTTCCAGCGTGTTGGCCTCCTCGTAGGAGTGGCCGAGTTCGCGGAACAGGGCCAGGGCGCTCTCGTAGTGCTCCCGCGAGTCGGCGTGGCGGCCCGTCCGGCGCGCCAGCAGGCCCAGGCTGTCGCGGGTGTTGGCCACGCCGGGCCGGTTGTCCTGGGCGGTGTAGAGGTCGAGGGCCTCCGTGAGGGCAGGACCTCGTCGTGCCGGCCCAGCCGCAGCGCCACGTCCGCGTGGTCCAGTTCGGCGGCGGTCCGCTCGGCGTCCAGCGCCGCCCGGACGGAGGTCAGCCACGGCGTGTCCAGACCCGGGAACGCCTCGCCCCGCCACAGCCCCAGTGCCTCCGCCAGCAGCGCGAACGCCTCGTCGTCGGACCGGGCCGCCCGCGCCGCCGCGGTGAGCCGGCGGAACCGGTGCAGGTCCACCGCGTCCGCGTCGACCACCAGCCGGTAGCCGCCGGAGGTGCGTTCCAGCGCCACCTCGGGTCCCAGGGCGCGCCGCAGCCGCGCCAGGTAGGTGTGCAGGGTGTTGCGGGCGCGCGGGGACGCCTCCGCTCCCCACACCCGCTCGACCAGCGCGTCGGGCGGCACCACCCCGTTGGCCTCGACCAACAGCGCCACCAGCACGCACTGCTGACGGGCGTGCCCGACATCGGCCGCCCGGCCGCCCGGCCGTGCGCCCACCGAGCCCAAGAGCGTGCACACCCAACCCCCCGACGACGGCCGCGACCTGCGGATTCAAGGATCGTTCCACAACCGCGCCATAGCCTGCCGACATCCTCTCGATGCGGTCGGAACCACGGGGACGGCGGGTGACCGCCGACTGGGGGCCCGTGGGCCGGCCGGTCGTGCGGCAGAACCCGGGGGGCACGTGGTTCGGACGGTCGTGCGGCAGAACCCGGGGGGCACGTGGTTCGGTCGGTCGTGCGGCAGAACCCGGGGGGCACGTGGTTCGGTCGGTCGTGCGGCAGAACCCGGGGGGCACGTGGTTCGGTCGGTCGTGCGGCAGAACCCGGGGGGCACGTGGTTCGGTCGGTCGTGCGGCAGAACCCGGGGGCACGTGGTTCGGTCGGTCGCACGGCAGGACCGGGGGGCATGTGGTTCGGTCGGTCGCACGGCAGGACCGGGGGGTGGAGGTGCCGTCGGGAACCCGCGTTCCCGACGGCACCCGGCCCGGGGTGTGATGATCCCCGCTGTGGACGACACGTGGGACGCCGTGGTGCTCGCCGGTGGGCGGGGCAGCCGGCTCGGCGGGGTGGACAAGGCGGCGGTCGAGGTCGGCGGGCGCACCCTGCTCGACCACGCGCTGGACGCGGTGCGCGGCGCGCGGCGGACGGTCGTCGTGGGGCCCGAGAAACCCGTGCCCGGCGTGGTGTGGACCCGTGAGGAACCGCCCGGTGGGGACCGGTCGCGGGACTGGCGGCCGGGCTGGCGTTGGTGACCGCGCCGCGGGTGGTGGTGCTGGCCGTGGACCAACCGAGGGTCACCGCCGCCACCGTGGCCCGGCTGTTGGCCGCCGGGAGTTGCGCCGTCCTGGTCGACGGCGAGGGTCGTGAGCAGTGGCTGACCGGGGTGTGGCGGACCGCGGAGTTGCGTGCCGCGGTGCCCGGGGACCCGCGGCACCGGTCGATGCGGTCCGTGGTCGCGGCGCTTCTACCCGTCCGGGTCGCGGGTTCACCCGAAGAGACCAGTGACGTGGACACGCCGGGTGATCTCGGGCGTTAGGACCCCTTCACAAGCGCCACACCGGCGACAGGGAAGACTTGGGCACCGTCGCACAACCCCGTCTAGGAGGACCGTTGTCCGAGCCCGCCGCCGAGGCGCCCAACACGCCGGCTCGTGACGCCCAGTTGCTCGAACGCACCGTGTTCGAGGTCAAGCGGGTGATCGTGGGCCAGGACCGACTGGTCGAGCGCATGCTCGTCGGCCTGCTGGCCAAGGGGCACCTGCTGCTCGAAGGCGTGCCCGGCGTGGCGAAGACGCTGGCCGTGGAGACGTTCGCCAACGTCGTCGGCGGTTCGTTCTCGCGCGTCCAGTTCACCCCGGACCTGGTGCCCGCCGACATCCTGGGCACCCGCATCTACCGGCAGGGCAGCGAGACCTTCGACGTCGAACTGGGCCCCGTGGTGGCCAACTTCGTCCTCGCCGACGAGATCAACCGCGCGCCCGCCAAGGTGCAGAGCGCGATGCTGGAGGTCATGGCCGAGCGGCACGTGTCGATCGGCGGCAAGACCTTCCCCATGCCCAACCCGTTCCTGGTGCTGGCCACCCAGAACCCCATCGAGAACGAGGGCGTCTACCCGCTGCCCGAGGCGCAGCGCGACCGCTTCCTGTTCAAGATCCAGGTCGAGTACCCGACCGCGGAGGAGGAGCGGGAGATCGTCTACCGGATGGGCGTCGAGCCGCCCGTCCCGCACCAGGTGCTCAGCCCCGAGGAACTGGTCCGCCTCCAGAACGTGGCGTCCAAGGTGTTCGTGCACCACGCGCTGGTCGACTACGTGGTCCGGCTGGTCATCGCGAC
This sequence comes from Actinosynnema sp. CA-248983, assembly GCA_050954585.1. Taxonomy (GTDB): domain Bacteria; phylum Actinomycetota; class Actinomycetes; order Mycobacteriales; family Pseudonocardiaceae; genus Actinosynnema. Next base: position 3,300,943 of record CP191863.1, read on the forward strand.
CCGCGCGCCCAAGGAGCACCAGCTCACCGACGTCGCCGGCTGGGTCGCCTACGGCGCCTCGCCGCGCGCCTCGCTGGGCATCATCGCCGCCGCCCGCGCGCTGGCGCTGGTCCGGGGTCGGGACTACGTGCTGCCCCAGGACATCGTGGACGTCGTGCCGGACGTGCTGCGGCACCGGCTCGTGCTGTCCTACGACGCGCTGGCCGACGGCGTCCCGCTGGACCACATCATCACGCGGGTGCTCCAGACCGTGCCGCTGCCGCAGGTCTCCGCCCGTCCGCAGGCGCCGCAGCCCGCGGGTAGGCCGTGACCTCCGAAGAGCCCTCGGCGCGGCCCACCTGGGCGCCGCCGATCCTGCACGGCGGTCGCATGGAGGCCGCGCTGCGCACCCTGGAGCTGGAGGTCCGCCGCCGGCTGGACGGCCTGCTCCAGGGCAACCACCTGGGCCTGGTGCCCGGACCCGGTTCCGAACCCGGCGAGGCCCGGCCCTACCAGCCCGGTGACGACGTGCGCCGGATGGACTGGGCGGTGACCGCGCGCACCACCGTGCCGCACATCCGGGAGACGGTGGCTGATCGCGAGCTGGAGACGTGGGTCGCGATCGACCTGTCGCCGTCGCTGGACTTCGGCACCGCCGTGTGCGAGAAGCGCGACCTGGTCGTGGCTGCCACGGCGGCCGTGGCTCATTTGACCAGGGGTGGCGGCAACCGGATCGGCGCGTTGGTGTCGACCGGCGAGAAGATGGTCCGCGTGCCTGCGCGAGGTGGGCTGGCGCATGCGCGTGGCCTGATCCGGAAGGTCGCCGAGACGCCACGTGCGCCGGAGGGCACGCGGGGGTCGTTGGCCGATCTGGTCGAGCAACTGCGTCGGCCCCCGCGTCGGCGTGGACTCGTCGTGGTGATCTCCGACTTCCTGGGCGGCATGGAGTGGCAGCGGCCGTTGCGTGCTTTGTCCGCGCGGCACGACCTCGTGGCTGTTGAGGTTGTGGACCCGCGTGACATCGACCTGCCGGAGGTCGGGACGGTGGTGTTGTCCGATCCAGAGACCGGGCGGCAGCGCGAGGTCGTGGCGTCGCCGTTGCTGCGCCGGGAGTTCGCGGCGGCGGCGGCCGAGCACCGCGCGGCGGTGGCGGCCGGGCTGCGTCAGGCCGGTGCCGGACACCTGGTCCTGCGGACGGACTCGGACTGGATCGCCGACACGGTTCGGTTCGTGGTGGCCCGCAAGCGCCGCTGGTCGGGAGGGGTGGCCTAGTGAGCTTCTCGGGGTTCACCGCGCCGTGGTGGTTCCTGCTGCTGATCGCGGTGGTGGGCGTGGCGGCGCTGTACGCGGTGATCCAGCGCTTGATGCGCAAGCGGATGCTGCGCTTCGCGAACCTGTCCATGCTGGAGAAGGTCGCGCCGAAGCGGCAGAGCTGGTGGCGTCATGCGCCCGCTGCTTTGTTGTTGGTGGCGTTTGTGTTGCTGACGGTGGCGTTGGCCGGGCCGACGGCGGAGCAGAAGGTGCCCCGCAACCGGGCGACGGTGATGTTGGTGATCGACACGTCGCTGTCCATGAAGGCGACCGACGTGCAGCCGTCGCGGTTGGAGGCGGCGCAGGTCGCGGCGAAGTCGTTCGCGGACGGGTTGACGCCGGGGATCAACCTGGGCCTCATTTCGTTTGCGGGTAGTGCGACGGTGCTGGTGGCGCCGACGACGGACCGGGGTGCGGTGACGCAGAGCATCGACGGTCTGAAGTTGGCCCAGGCTACGGCGACCGGTGATGCGATTGTGGCGGCGTTGGCGGCGATCGACTCCTTCGGGAAGGTGGTGGGCGGGGCCGATGGTCCGCCGCCGGCCCGGGTCGTGCTGATGACGGACGGCAAGGAGACGGTGGGCACGCGTCGGGCTTTCGACGCGGCCGAGGACGCGAAGAAGGCGGGCGTCCCGATCTCCACGATCTCGTTCGGGACTGAAGACGGTGTGGTCGAGATCGAAGGCCGGCGGCAGGAGGTGCCGGTGGACGACGACTCGATGAAGGAGATCGCGAAGCTGTCGGGCGGCGAGTTCTTCAAGGCGGCGAGCGCCGAGGAGTTGCGCCGGGTGTACGACACGTTGGGTGAGCAGATCGGGTACGAGAAGAAGCGGGCGGACGCGTCGCGGCCTTGGGTCGTTTTCGGCACTCTGGCTGCTTTGGTCGCTGTCGCTGGTGCTCTTCTTCTCGGCCAGCGTTTGCCTTGATTTCGGCGCTTCGCTTCTCTTGGCGTGGCTGCGGTGTGAAGGCAGCGTGTGCGGGGCGAAGAGCGGGTCCGGCGGCGGGAGAGGAGCGGGCTGGTCGCGCACGCGAGCGGGAGGGCCGGCGCTGGTCGTGAGGGGGACTGTCGGTGGGTCGTGCGATGATCGAACCGGGGGCCGGAGGCCGCGTCCTGCGTCGATAGCGAGCCCGTCCGCGTATCCGTCGTATCGCGAGCGGCCCGGCGGGGTAGGCGGCAGGATGGGCGGCATGGTGCAGGTGACGAACTGGCGCGAGATGGTCGACTGGTCCGCGGACCTGTTGGTGCGCACCACCGGCGAAGGGGTTCCCGAGTGGAACCGGCGGGTGTTGGAGTCGGGGGCCGCCACCGAACTGGAGCTGCGGGACTGGCTGCGCGACCGCCAGGTCACCGGGTACGCCCAGCTGCTGCTGGTCATGGAGCGGTTCGGGTATCCGGACTTCATGGCCGCCTCCTCCGACGAGTTGGTCGACCGCCAGTACGCCGATCGGTCCGAGTTGCGGCCCATCCTCGACCGGTTGCTCGCCGAAGCCGCGCTCCTCGGGCCGATGCACGTCCAGGCCCGCAAGACCTACGTCGCCCTCGTCTCGCCGCGTCGCACCTTCGCCATCGTCAAAGCCACCACCCGCACCCGCGTCGACCTCGGCCTCCGGCTCGCCGGCCATGAACCCGAAGGGCGGCTGGAGGGGGCGGCCTCCCTCGGGAACGACGCCATCACCGTCCGGATCGCCATCTTCAGCGCCGACGACGTCGACGACGAGACGGTGGCCTGGCTGCGGCACGCCTACAGCAGCAACTGCTAACCGTGCAGATCCCGGTACGTCTCGGCGGCGCCGGGGTGCAGCGGTAGGCCCGCGGTGCCGATGAGGCTGCGGACGTCGAGGAACTGGGTGCCCAGCGCCTGCTCGGGCACCAACGCCGCGGCTCGGGAGACCAGGGTCCGGGTCACCTCGGCGGCCACGTCGTCGGGCAGGGAAGCCCGGCACACCAACAGGTTCGCCACGCCGATGGTGGGCACCTCGCGCTCCGCCCCGTACACCCCGACCGGCACCGGAACCTGCTCGTACACCGACCCGTGCGCCGCCCGCAGGCCGCCGACCAGGCTCGCCAAGGGGATCAGGCGGATGTTCGGGAGCCTGGCCAGGGTGGGGGTCGGCACGCCGCCGGACCACAGGAGGGCGTCGATCCTGCGTTCTGCCAGAGCTTGTGCCGCCTCGCCGAGCCTCAGGTGCTCCACCTGCACCGTGTTGTTCAGGCCGGTGGTGGCCAGCATTCGTTCACCGGAGAGTGAAGCGCCTGAGCCGGCCGCGCCCAGGGACACCCGCCGCCCGGCCAGGTCGGCGACCTGCTGCGCCGGGTCGTCCTCGCGCACGACCAGTTGCAGGTAGTTCTCGTAGACCCGGCCCAGGGCGCGCAGTTCCAGCGCGGGGTCGGCGGTGCGGGCGGAGTCGGCCAGGGCCAGGGCGATCTGGGCGTCGCCGGTGCGCAGCAGTTCGAGGTTCGACAGGCTGCCTTGGGTTTCCACCACTTGGGCGGGCAGTTGGGCCGCCAGCAGGGTGGCGAAGTCGTAGTAGAGGCCGCCCTTTTCGCCGGCGGCGATGCGCATTCCTGCCGTGGTGGAGCCGGAGGTGCAGCCGGCGGTCAGGAGTGCGAGCAGGAACAGGCGGCGGTTCACAGCGTCGGCTCCAAGGGGAGGAGGACTCTTGCGACCAGGCCGTCCACAGTGGACAGTTCTAGGGCGCCGCCGCGGGCTTGGACCAAGCGGTCGGCGATGGCCAGGCCCAGGCCGGTGCCCGGCTGGTCGGTCCGGCCGCGCCAGAAGCGTTCCGTGGCAAGGGAAAGCTCCTCGGCGGTCATGCCGGGGCCGTCGTCGGTGACCTGGACCCAGCCGGTGCCTGCGGCGCGGTCCGCGCCCAGTGTCACCCGGACCTTGCCGCCGTACTTGATGCCGTTGTCCAGCAACACGTCCAGCACCTGCGCCAGGTCGGACTCGGGGCACCGCACCAATATCGGGACTTGGGGTGTTCGGGGTACCGGGACCTGCCAGAAGTCTGCCCGGTCGGCCGCCACCACGCCGAGGTCGGCCAGCTCCGGCTCCCGGCCGCCGGCCGCGACCTCGGTGGCCGTGCTCTCCGCCGACGCCAGCGCCAGCAACCCGTCCAGCAGCGACTCCAGCCGCTCGAACTCCGCCACCCCGGCCTGGTAGACCCGCCGGCCCTCCGGCTTCACCTGACCGCTCAACGTGTCCATGCGCAGCCGCAGCGCCGCCATCGGGTTGCGCAACTGGTGCGAGGCGTCGGCGATGAGCCGCCGCTGCTGGTCCGCCGCCTCGGTCACCGCGTCGGACATCCGGTTGAACGACTCCGACAGCTCCCGCACCTCGGGCGGACCGCTGCGCTCGGGCACGTGCGCCCGCCGCTCGCCCGCCGCCACCGCCCGCACGCCGACCGCGAGGTCCGCCAACGGTTTGAGCAGCCACCGGGCCAGCGCCAGCACCAGCAGCAGCGACCCGACCGCCGCCGCCAACGCGCCCGCGAGCACCAGCAGCCACCGCGACATCACGTCCCCGGCCGCCCGGTCCAGCGACGCCCGCAGCACCACCGCGCCCGCCACCCGGGTGCCCGTCCCGACCGGCCGCGCGAACACCACCGTCCCCGACGACCACGGCATGATCGTCGGCACGGCCGGCGCCGGCTGGTTGCGCAGCGCCGCGTCCAGCACGCCGGCCAGCGCCGGGTCGTCGGCGGCCAGCCCGGCCTGCGCCACCGGCTGCCGGCGTGCGTCGACCACCACGACCGGCTCCCCGTACAGGGTCACGTACGCGGTGACCTCGTCCACCAGCGCCGCGTTGTCGCCGGAGGTCTCCGCCTGCTGCGCGAGCGCCGCGAACCGGTCCAGGTCCGCGGTCCGGCTGATCAGGAACCGCTGGGTCCGCTCGGTCGCGGTCGCCGACAGCAGCGGCACCGCGAACGCCGTCACGGCGGCGGCGGAGAACAGCAGCAGCACCAGCAGCAGGCGGCGGCGCATCTAGTCCCCGTCCCCGGAGGCCAGCCGGTAGCCGAACCCGCGGATGGTGGTGAGCAGGCCCGGCCGGTCGAGCTTGGCGCGCAGCCCGGCCAGGTGGACGTCCAGCGACCGGGACACCGCCAGGTACGCGTCGCCCCACACCTCGTCCATGAGCTGCTGGCGGCTCACCGCCGTGCCCGCCCGCCGCGCCAGCGCCGCCAGCACGTCGAACTCCTTGGTGGTCAGCGGCGCCTCCGCCGACCCGACCACGACCCGCCGGCCCTCCAGGTCGATCGTCACGTCCCCGACCCGCACCACCCGGTCCGCCGGACCCACCCGGACGCTGCGCCGCGCCACCGCGTCCATCCGGGCCAGCAGCTCACCCAGCCGCACCGGTTTGACCAGGTAGTCGTCGGCGCCCAGGCGCAGCCCGCGCACGATGGACCGCTCGTCGCCGCGCGCGGTCAGCACCAGCACCGGCGTCTGCGCCACCTTGCGGATCTTGCGCAGCACCTCCAGCCCGTCGGTGTCGGGCAGGCCCAGGTCCAGCAGGAGCAGGTCGAAGTCCCGGTGCGCGGTCAGCGCGTCCGACCCGCGCCGGACCCGCCGCGGGTGGTGGCCGTTGGCTTCCAGGGCCTCCACCAACGCGTCGGCGACGCCGTCGTCGTCCTCGACCAGCAGCACGCGCACACCACCACCCCTTCCGGTAGCGGCGATTATGGCCTGTGGGGTGTAAACAATGCTGGTGAGCATCGAAGACAGAGCGCCGGCCTCGCAGCTGGACGAGGCGAGCGAGGCGTTCGAGCACCTTGCGGCCGTGCTGGCCGACGAGCAGCCCCTCGGTGAGGTGCTCCAGCAGCTGGTGGAGTCGGCGTCGCGGGTCATCCCCGACGCGGAGAACGTGTCGGTCACCGTCGTCGGCGCGGAGGGCGCGCAGACGGCCGCGGCCACCGACGAGGGGGTGCTGGCGATCGACGTCGACCAGTACGCCGCCGGCAACGGCCCGTGCCTGGAGGCGTCGCGCACCCAGCGGCCGGTGCGGGTGGGCGTGGGCGAGGCGCGCGACAAGTGGCCCGAGTTCACGGCGGCGGCTGAGCGCGCGGGGGTGAAGGCCTACCTGTCCGCGCCGCTGCTGGTGGACGGCTCGGTGCTGGGCGCGCTCAACCTCTACAGCTCGGAGCCGCGCGCGTTCGACCCGTTCGACGAGGCCCTGCTGCGGCTGTTCACCACCGCCGCGGCCACGGCCATCACCGGGTTCCGCCGCTACGAGCGGTCGCGGGAGCTGGTCAAGAGCCTGGAGCGGGCGCTGGAGTCGCGGGCGGAGATCGACCAGGCCAAGGGCGTGCTGATGGCGGCGCACGGGGTGAGCGCGGCCGAGGCGTTCGCGACGCTGGTCGCCGAGTCGCAGACCAGCAACACCAAGCTGCGGGTGGTCGCGCGCAACCTGCTGGACTCGGTGCGCAAGCCGTAGTTTTGTCATCAGGTTGACAATCGCGGCGCGGTGGTTTGCGCATTCGTTCGAAAGCGTGCGCGGGCTGATCCGAATTGTTCTCCCGGTGGTTACAGTGATCCGGTCGGCGATTTCCGATCGAGATTTTCCGGGGAGAAGCATGCGCGCCCACCGCGTCGTCCTGGCCGCACTGGCCGCCGCGTCCCTGTCCGCCTGCTCGGGCGGGTCGTCCTCGTCCGGGCTGCGGACCTTCGACAGCCCGCAGGCGCTGGCCGAGGCCAATCGGGTGGCGGCGGAGGGCAAGCAGTCGGTGACCGTCGACCTGGACCTGGCGACCAGCGGCAAGGGGAGCTGCGGGCTGCGGACGAACGACTACGCGGCCTCCTGCGAGATCTCGATCGCGGACGCGGAGAAGGTCGCCTACGTGATGGTGTCGGACGGGATCTTCGTGCGCATCCCCGACGGCCAGGCGCCGCAGCCGGACAAGCCGTGGCTGAAGCTGGACCCGGCGGACACGCGCAACCCGCTGGGGCAGGCGATGGCGGACGTCGCAGTGCACGTGCGGGACTCGGCGGACATCCGCAAGGCGCTGCCCGAGGGCGCGCAGCTGGTGGAGAAGGCGGAGGAGGCGGTGGACGGGCGGCCGACCGTCCGGTACACCGCCCACGTGACGGTGAACGGGCAGGCGTCGGTGCTCAAGCTGTGGGTGGACGACGCGGACCTGCCGGTGCGGACCGAGCTGCGCACGCCGGTCCAGGACGGCGAGCCGGTGACCATCACGGCGGTGTTCCGGGACTGGGGCAAGCCGGTCACCATCACGCCGCCGTCGCCGGACCAGTTGACCACGCTCCCGACGCCTTGATGTGGTGACGAAAAGCCCTTCCGGTGCGTCCGGAAGGGCTTTTCGTCAGTGATTGGGAATTTACTTCCTCGCGATGGCCAGGTCGAGCGTGTTGCCCGGCCCGGGAATGGCGCCGTTCACGATCGCGGTCACCAGCCCGCACCGCTCGAACTTGTCGATGGCGTACGTGCCGGCGAGCTTCCCGCCCGCCAGCGGGTCGAAGCCGGGCTGCGAGACGAGGTCGATCGAGCTGGGCGTGACCGTGTGGCACGCGTCGGTCGGCCGGACCACCTGGATGCCCAGTACCCGCACGTCGGTGAGCTTGACGGTGACCTTCGCGTTGGCGGTCACCGCGCCGGCCGCGATGGCGCCGACGGTCCGGCCCTGCGGGATGAGGCGGACGGTGGCCTTGGTCGGCATGAACCCGAAGAGCTTGAACTCGCCCGGCGCGTCCGGCAGGGCCAGGTCCCCGGCGAACTTGCCGCCGAGCAGGTCCACCTCGGTCTTGAGCGTGCCCGGTCCGAGCTTGAGGTCCGAGCCGAGCTTCTTGATGCCGCTCACGCCGGTGACGCCGTAGTCGATCCGCAACGGGTCGTTGGGCGGAGCGCTGGTCGTCGTGGTGGTCGTCGTCGTGGTGGTCGTGGTTGTGGTGGTCGTGGTGGTGGTTGGCGCCGTCGTCGTGGTGGTGCCGGGGGCGACGGTGAACTCGTGCAGGAGGGTCTGCTGGCCGGGCTTGAGCGTGCAGTCCGAGGTGAACGTGCCCAGGCCGGTCTCCGTCCCGTCGGCCTTGCGCGGGGTCAGGGTGGTGCTGAAGTCGCCGATCGAGATGGTCGTGCGGCCGGCGTTGGTGAACGACACCGAGGGGGTGCCGCCGGTCGCGACCGTGTCGAACGCGCCGGACGCGGGCACCGCCGTCTTGGCCACGGTCAGGTCGGGCACGATCTCCAGCACCGTCCCGGCGTTGTCCACCGTGGTCTTGGCCTTGGCGGTGCCCTCCACGGTGGCCGCCCCGACCAGGGCCAGGCCCTGCGTCGCGTTGGGCGGCACGGTCGCGGTCGCCGTCACCTTCGACGCCGGGATGGGCCGGCCGACCACGGCCGAGTCGGGCAGGTCCTCCACGACGATCTGCACGCTCATGTCCTGCGTGCCGATCAGCGGGAACGGGCAGCTGTACACCAGGGTGAGCGAGGCCGTCGCCGCCGCGCCCACCCCGGCGCCCGCGAAGGCGACCGAGCCGAGCACCACGGCGCCGACCGCGAGCCCGCCGACGAACCTCCTCCTGGAACCGGTCATGTGCGTCTCCTCGTCGAGACAACTGGTTGAAGGACGCGATCGCGGCAGCCGAATCGCGGCTACTGGTCAGTAAACTAGCGCTGGCGAACAGTATTCGGCAAGTATTTCCGGGGTGTTCGCACGTGTTGTCAGGCCCGCTACAAGACCCGCGTCCGACTTTGTCACGGGGGTGCTAGAACACCGGGTAACAGTTGTTCCGGGAGGTGCCGGGAAGTAGTTTCCAAGAATGCGCCGGAACGGATCACGCAGGTGAGGGTCGCACTGGTCGTCGCGGTCGTGGCGGTGCTCGTGCTCGCCCTCCTCCCGCGCGGCCACGTCGTGCGGTACGCGCAGGTCAAGCCGCCCGTGCCGGTCGCCGGCCTGAAGCTGAAGTACCAGGTCGACGGCGTCAACCGGGTCGCCAAGCTCCAGTCCGACCTGGTGATCGGACCGGGCGGCCTGGACACCGAGATCGACCTGCTCACCGGCGACCTGAAAGGCGACCTGACGCTGCCCCCGAGCAGCGGCTACTTCATCGTGTTCGGGTTCGTGCCCAACACCGCGCGGGTGGACCTGATCCCGTCGGCGCCGGTCGTCGGCAAGATCTCGGCCGGTCAGATCAAAGCCAACTCGCAGCTGTACATCAAATTGAGCGAGGTCCACGTCAACGGCCAGTTCCTCGACGTGGGTCCGGACTGCAAGACCGAGACGCCCGCGTCGATCGACCTGGAGGGGCCGTTCGACCTGGCGAAGATCCCGATGAAGGCGACCTTCACCATCCCGAGGTTCGCCGGCTGCCGGGGCGCGGAGCGGCTCGACCCGCTGTTCACCGGCCTGATCTCCGGCCCGGACAACAAGCTGGACATGACCCTGACCGCGCGGCTCTAGGCCGCTACGCCGACCTTGGCCGGGTTGGCCGTCGCGAGTCGAGCAGGCGGAGGGCCCGCAGTGCGATGCCCATGTCGAACAACGCGTCCGGGTCGTGCAGGCGGTCCCCGAACAGCTCTTCGAGCTGGCGCAACCGGTAGCGCACCGTCTGCGGGTGCACGGCCAGCGACGACGCCACCTCGGGTGCGCTGCCCCGGGTCTGGACCCAGGCCATCATGGTTTCCCGCATCCGCTGCTGTTGCTTGGGCGTCAGCCCGTCGAGCGGCGCGAGCGTCCGTCGGGCCAGCTCACGCAGCAACTCCTCGTCACCGAGCAGGAGGAGCGTGGACAGGTGCTCGGTGGTGTCCACCATCGGCTTGTCGACGATCAGCCCGGACTGGATCAGCGTGACGGTCCGCCGCGCCCACCGCAGCGACTGCCGCGCCTTGGCCAACGGCACCACCGGTCCCACGGCCGCCCGCCACCCGCCGAGCTTGTGCTCCAGGGCGACCAGTTGGCGTTCGGGGTCGGTCAGCAGCAGGCACGGTTCGCTGCCTTCGAGGTCCATGAGGATGTCCTCGTGGAGGGCGGGGATCGGCAGCTGGTGCTGGTCGGTGCGTCTCTCCAGCGCCACCACGACGACCTTCTCCGGCACCGGCCAGTGCGCCGCGTCGGCCAGGTCGGCCAGCGCGTTGGGGTGGTAGCCGGGTTCGCCCAGGATCAGGTCGAGCAACCGCTTGCGCCGTCGCTGGACGGCGCCGGCGTGCCGGGCCTGCGCCTCGGCGTAGCCCTCCATCGAGCGCAGCGACAGCTCGTCGATGTAGGCGAAGATCGCCTCGGCGATGAGGCACATGGTGGCCAGCGGAACCCGTTCGCGCAGCCCGAACTCCGAGATCCGCCGCCACGCCACCCGCGCGCCGATCCGGTAGGCGGTCTGCAACAGGTCCAGGCTGCGGCCGGCGCTGACCTCCAGCTTGCCCAGCAGGCGGAACAGCTTCGCGCGGTCCTCGCGCTGCGTGGTCGGGTCGACCATCCGGTCGATGAACTGGTGGATCGCCTGCTCGACGCCCTCGACGACCACCTGGCCGAACATGCCCTCCAACTTCTGGGAGTATTCGGCGATCGAGCACTGGATTTCCCGCACCATGTCCGTGGCCACCGTGCCCGCGTTGGCCCGGAACTTCGGCGCCAGGTCGGCCGGCAGTCGTGCCCACAGGTCCACGTTCCCGATGAGCGGTAATTCCGGGTCGTGCAGTTCTCCGGTTCTGTTCATGCGCTTCGCCCACCACCTAACCAACGCCTCAGGTGTGATTCCGAACACTGTATTTTTGATCTTGCCCGCGGTCAACCGAAGTGCACTCCGGTGACAAATCCGGTGTGCGGTTTGTGCGATCCATGACAAAACGCGCTAGCGCAGCTCGCGGCGGAGCACCTTGCCGGTCGCGTTGCGGGGAAGCGCCGACAGCAGCACCACCTCACGCGGCACCTTGTGTCGAGCCAACCGATCACGCACAAAGACCTTCAGGGCCTCCGGGTCCACCCGCGCCCCCGGCACCGGCACCACGTACGCCCGCAACCGCTGCCCGAACTCCTCGTCCGGCACGCCCAGCACCACCGACTCCCGCACCTGGTAGTGCGTGGCCAGCAGGTTCTCCACCTCCGACGGGTACACGTTCTCCCCGCCGGAAACGATCATGTCGTCCTCACGCCCGTCCACGAACAGTCGGCCGCCGTCGTCGAAGTGCCCCAGGTCGCCCGTGGAAACCAGCCCGTCGAGCGTGTCCTTCCCCCCACCGCCGGAGTAGCCGCTGAACCGAAGCCCGCTGCCCACGAACACCCGCCCGACCGCCCCCGCGCGCGTCACCCGCCGCCCCGCGGAGTCGTACAACCGGACCTCGCACGTCGCAGGCGGCAGGCCCACCGTCCCGGGCGCGGCGCGCAGGTCGGACGGCGTGGCGACGGTCGCCACCGCCACCTCGGTCGACCCGTACAGGTCGTACACGACATCGCCGAACCGCTTGGTCGCCTCCTCCGCCAGCGGCGCGGGCAGGTCAGACCCCGAACTCAACACCACCCGCAACGCCGACAGGTCGTGCGATTCCAGTTCGACCGGACCCAAGTCCAAGATCCGCCGCAGCATCGTCGGAACCAGCATGATCGCCGTACAACGGTGTCGCGCCAGCAACTCCGCCGCCTCCCGGGCGTCGAACCGTCGCCGCAGCACGACCGTCGAACCCAACCCCAACGCGAGCACCAGGTGCGCGAACCCGATCCCGTGGAACACCGGCGCGGCGATCAGCGAGGTCTCCCGGGCGCGCAGCGGGATCCGGTCCAGGAAGTCGACCGCGGCGAACGCCGACCGGACCTCGCGGTGCGCGCCCTTCGGCGTGCCGGTGGTGCCGCTGGTCAGCAGCACGACCTGGCCCGGTCGGGCCGGCCGCGGAGGTTCACCGGCAGGTGCCGACGCGATCAGGGAGTCGAACTCCGCGGTGGGGAACCGGGCCGCCTCGGGCGGCACTTCGGCGACCACCGGGTCGAAGTCCTCGTCGTGCACGAGCGCGGCGACCTGCTCACGGCGGGCCACGTCGGCCAGTTGCGGCCCGGCGAACCCGGTGTTGAGCAGCAGCGCCCGCGACCCGATCCGGGCGCACGCCAGCATCGCCTCCACCGCGCCCCGGTGGTTGCGGCACAGCAGGGCCACCACGTGGTGCGCGCGGATGCCCGACCCGTACAGCGCGCGGGCGAGCGATGCGGAACGTTCGTGCAGGTCGCGGTAGGTCTGCGGACCGTCCTCGTCGATCAGGGCGACGTGGTCGGGCTGGTACCGGGCGCCCCGCAGGACCGAGCCGAGCAACGGGCCGTGGGCGCGCACCTCGACCAGCGACCGCACCGCCCGGACGGGCCGCAGCGGTTCGACCAGACCGGCGCGGCGCAGCACCCGGACGCAGTGCACCAACTTGACCATGCGAGCACCCCCAACTCCTGCCCTCGGTGAGGCATTCGTAGCCCCGCGAACCGCGCGGCGCCAGGGTGGAACTCGTTTTTGTAGTTGCGTGAGTGGTCTGTGCCACCGTATTTGTCATGCTGGTGACAAGCCTTTTCGGCTGCTTGTGCGGCCGGACACCGGACAGTAACGTACTCGCCGGTAATGTTATTTCGGCCGCATTCACGAATCCCTTCCCGGAGAATAACCCATGGCATTCCGCCGACGGCTGCTGGGGCTGCTCTTCGTGGCGCTGATCGTCGCGCTGTGCGGGCTGTCCGTCGCGGCTTACCTGAAGGTGTTCACCACCCGGGTGACCGTGCTGCTGCGCACCGACCACGTCGGCAACCAGCTCCAGGTCGACTCGGACGTGAAGCTGCTCGGCGTCCAGGTCGGGCAGGTGGGCGCGGTCCGGTCGCACGGCTCGGGCGCGGAGGTCGAGCTGGCGATGTGGCCCGAGGAGGTGGGGCGCATCCCGGCCAACGTGTCCGCCCGCCTGCTGCCCAAGACCCTCTTCGGCGAGCGGTTCGTCAGCCTGGAACTGCCCGACGACCCGGCCGGCGCGCTGGGCCGGGGCGCGGTCATCGAGCAGGACCGCACCTCCAGCGCGATCGAGATCGAACGGGTCTTCGACAACCTGCTCCCCACCCTCCAGGCCGTGCGCCCGGACAAGCTGTCCTCGACGCTCACCGCCATGGCCCAGGCGCTGGACGGGCGCGGCGCCACGCTGGGCGAGACCATCACCAAGCTGGACGCCTACCTGCGCGAGCTGAACCCGCAGCTGCCGGTGCTCAAGCAGGACATCACCAAGTTCGCCGACATGTCCGGCGTCTACGCCGACGCGGGCCCGGACATCGTGCAGGCGTTGAAAGAGCTGACCACGACCAGCCGCACCATCGCGCAGCAGCGCGCGGACCTGGACGCCGTCTACGCGAGCCTCACCACGGCCGCCGCCGACCTGACCGCGTTCTTCAAGGACCACGGCGAGAACTTCGTGGGCCTGTCCGACCGCAGCCGCCCGACGCTGGAGCTGTTCGCCACCTACTCGCCGTCGTTCCCGTGCGTGCTGGTGGCGGTCAACGACCTGCGCCCGCGGATGGACCAGGTGCTCGGCAAGGGCACCGACCAGCCCGGCATGCACGCGAACGTGACCGTGGTGCCGCCGGGGGAGAAGTACGTGCCGGGGCGCGACGACCCGGTCATCCGCCGGGGCGGCACGCCGCACTGCCCGGCGGGGCCGGTGAACGCGGTCGCGCCGGACCAGGTGCCGGGGTGGGCCGGCCTGCTGATGGGGGTCCGATGAGGTCGATAGCGGCGCCGTTGACCAAGTTCCTGGTCTTCGTGGTGGTCACCGTGGCGGCCACGGCGTTCCTCGCCTCGACCATCGCGGGCGGCGGCGACGTGGGCGGCACGGCCACCTACACCGCCCGGTTCACCGACGTCACCGCCGTCGCCGAGGGTGATGACGTGCGCATGTCCGGGGTGAAGGTCGGCCGGGTCGAGGGCATGAAGCTGGTCGACGACGAACTGGTGGACGTCGAGTTCTCGGTGGTCAACGGCCGCTCGCTGTCCGCCGCCGTGACCGCGACCATCAAGTACCGCAACATGGTCGGCCAGCGGTACATCGCGCTGGAGCAGCCCGCCGGCCGCATCGCCGACCGCCTGCCCGAGGGCGGCCTGATCCCGGTGGAGCGCACCAAACCCGCGCTCGACCTGACGATGCTGTTCAACGGGTTCAAACCGCTGTTCCAGGCGCTGAACCCGGACGACGTCAACAAGCTGTCCCACGAGATCGTCCAGGTGCTCCAGGGCGAGGGCGGCACCGTGGAGAGCCTGCTCGCCCACACCGCCTCGCTGACCAGCACGCTGGCCGCCAAGGACGACGTGATCGGCAAGGTGGTCGAGAACCTCAACGCCGTGCTGGAGACGGTGAACTCGCGCGACGACCGGTTCGGCACCCTGCTGACGTCCATGCGCCAACTGGTGTCCGGCTTCGCCGCCGACCGCCAACCCATCGGCAACGCCATCACCGGCCTGGCCGCGTTGAGCGAGAGCACGGCCTCCCTGCTGGAGCAGGGCCGGCAGCCGTTGAAGGACGACATCGCCGCGTTGGGCGCGCTGGCGGGCAACCTGGGCAACGCGCCCGAGTTGGAGCCGTTCGTGCGCAACCTGCCGGTGAAGTTCGAGGCCATCGGCCGCGTCTCGTCCTACGGCTCGTGGCTGAACTTCTACCTGTGCCTGGCGTCCTCGGACGCCAGGCCCGCGCCGGGCGGACCCCCGGTCGGGCTGCCCATCACCGAACAGAGGTGCCACCGATGACCCGGCGTCCGGTCCTGCTCGGCGCGGTGGGGCTCGCGTTCATCGCGATCACCTCGCTGCTCGCGTTCTTCATCGAGGACGTGCCGTTCTTCGGCGGCGGCACCCGGTACGAGGCCTACTTCAAGGAGTCCGCCGGGCTGCGCGCGGACGACGAGGTCCGGGTCTCCGGCATGAAGGTCGGGCACGTGACCGACGTCCGGCTGCACGACGGCAAGGTGCGCGTGACGTTCCGCGTGAAGGGCCTGGAACTGGGCGACCGCAGCCGCGCCGACATCCGCATCAAGACGCTGCTGGGCCAGAAGTTCCTCGCCCTGGACTCCGAGGGCCGCGACAAGCTCGACCCCGGCACCCCGATCCCGGTGGAGCGCACCACGTCCCCGTACGACGTGATCGAGGCGTTCAGCGGGCTCTCCGACACCATCAGCAAGATCGACACCGACCAGCTCGCGCAGAGCTTCCGCGTGCTGTCCGACACCTTCCGCGACTCGCCGCAGCACGTGAAGCAGGCCCTGGACGGGCTGTCCGCGCTGTCCAAGACGATCTCCTCGCGCGACGGGCAACTGGCCGACCTCGTCAAGGGCGCCAACAAGATCAGCGGAGCGCTGGCCGACCGCACCAACGACTTCGCCGCGCTCATCACCGACGGGGTGAAGCTGCTGGAGGAGATCGGCCACCGCCGCGAGGCCATCGCCGCGCTGCTGGACGGCACGCGTGAACTGTCCCGCCAGCTGTCCGGCCTGGTGCAGGACAACCAGCAGCAGCTCGGCCCGGCGCTGGAGCAACTGGAGAAGGTGACCGACGTGCTGCGGCGCAACCAGGAGAACCTCGACCGGGGCCTCGCGCTGGCCGGCCCGTACTACCGGCTGCTCAACAACTCGCTGGGCAACGGGCAGTGGGTCGACACCTACATCTGCGGTCTGGTCGCCCAACCCGGCGGTCGCCGCGACTGCGCCCCCGGGGGTCGCTGATGTTCATCCGGACGCAGGGGCGGCGCAGGCTGTTCGTGGCGCTGGCGCAGGGCATGGTGCTCGTGCTGCTGGCCACCGCCGCCGTGTGGTGGGTCTTCCTGAGGCCCACGGCCAAGCACGTGACCGCGTACTTCACCGCCGCGGTGGGCGTGTACGAGGGGTCCGACGTGCGGGTGCTGGGGGTGAAGGTCGGCCAGGTCGTCGGCGTGGCGCCCGAGGGCGGCTCGGTGCGGGTGGAGCTGGCGATCGACCACGACGTCGACGTGCCGGCCGACGCGCGGGCCGTCGTCGTGTCGCCCAACATCGTGGCCGACCGGTACGTGCAGCTCGCGCCCGTCTACACGGGCGGGGACAAGCTGGCGGCCGGCGCGGTGATCACCACCATCCGCACGGCGGGCACGGTGGAGCTGGACGACCTGTACCAGAGCCTGGACACCCTGCTGACCGCGCTGGGTCCCGAAGGAGCCAACAAGGAAGGCGCCCTGTCGGACCTGCTGAAGACGGGCGCGGCGAACCTCGACGGCACCGGGACGTCGCTGGGCGAGTCGATCCGGCAGTTGGCCGACGCCGCGCGCACCCTGTCCGGGTCGCGGGAGGACCTGTTCGGGACCGTGGACCACCTCCAGGAGTTCACCACCATGCTGGCCGCCAACGACGAGCAGGTGGGCAGGCTGGCCGAGCAACTGGCCGACGTCTCGGGCTTCTTCGCCGCCGAACGCGACGACCTGGGCGCCGCGCTGGCGGAGCTGGCCACGGCGCTGGAGCACGTGCGCGGGTTCGTGCGGGACAACCGGGACCGGGTCAAGTCCACCTTGGACGACCTGGCCGGCATCACCGGGACCCTGGTGAACCAGCAGAGGTCGCTGGCCGAGGTGCTGGACGTGGCCCCGGTGGCGCTGCACAACGTGGTCAACGCCTACGACCCGGCGACCGGGACGCTCAACGCGCGGGCCAACCTGAACGAGTTCGTCGCCGACCTGCTCAGCGTGCCCGGGGGACCAGATGAGGTTCGTGGCTGTGCTGCTGGTGCTCGTGCTGACCGGGTGCTCGGCGATCCCCAGCGCCTACGACCTGCCGTTGCCCGGCGGCGCCGACCTGGGCGACCGGCCGTACCGGGTGGTGGTGGAGTTCGACGACGTCCTGGACCTGGTGCCGCACGCCGGCGTGAAGGTGGACGACGTGCCGGTGGGCAAGGTGGAGCGGGTCGAGCTGTCCGAGGACGGGTCGATGGCGCTGGTGCACCTGGCCGTGCGCGGGGACGTGCGGCTGCCGGCCAACGCCCTGGCGCGGCTGCGGCAGTCGAGCCTGCTGGGGGAGAAGTTCGTGGAGCTGGACGGGCCTGCCACGCCGTCGGCCTCGCTGTTGGTGGATGGTGCGGTGATCCCCCTGTCCCGCACCAACCGCAACCCCGAGGTGGAGGAGGTGTTCGGGGCGTTGTCCATGCTGCTCAACGGCGGTGGGATCGGGCAGATCCAGGACATCTCGCGGG
The DNA here is from genome assembly GCA_050954585.1 of Actinosynnema sp. CA-248983. Classification (GTDB taxonomy): domain Bacteria; phylum Actinomycetota; class Actinomycetes; order Mycobacteriales; family Pseudonocardiaceae; genus Actinosynnema. The sequence continues at coordinate 3,318,386 of CP191863.1, forward strand.
AGCTGAGCGCGGCCCTGGACGGCAACGAGACCGCGGTGAAGTCCCTTTTGTCCACCATGGACACGTTCGTGGGTGCGTTGGACGAGCACAAGGGCGAGATCACGCGGGCCATCGAGGGGATGGACCGGTTCGCCAAGTCGTTGGAGGCCAAGAAGTCCGAGATCGGCGAGGTGCTGGACGGCCTGGAGCCGGGGCTGCGGGTGCTCAACGAGCAGCGCGGGCAACTGGTGACCATGCTGAACACGCTGCACGACCTGTCCGGCGTCGCGGTGGACACGGTGAACCGGAGCCGTGAGGACCTGGTGGCCGACCTGAAGGCGTTGGAGCCGACGCTGCGGAAGCTGGCCGAGGCGGGGCAGGCGTTGCCGCAGTCGTTGGAGCTGCTGCTGACGTTCCCGTTCACCGATGCGGTGCTTGAGGGGATCAGGGGCGACTACCTGAACACGTACCTGACGCTGAACACCGGGGGCCGTCGATGATCACGGGTCGGATGCGGTTGCAGATCGTGCTGTTCGCGGTGATCGCCTTGTTGGGCGTGACCTACGTCGGGGCCAAGTACGCGGGGCTGGTGGTGGTCGACGACGGGTACCGGGTGAAGCTGGAGCTCGCCCGGACGGGTGGGTTGTTCACCGGTGGTGAGGTCACCTATCGCGGTGTGCCGGTGGGGCGGGTCGGACCGATCCGGTTGGTGGACAAGCGGGTCGAGGTCGAGTTGCGGATCGCGGCGGGCGCGCCGGCCATCCCGGCGGACCTGGAGGCGGTGGTGGCCAACCGGTCGGCGGTGGGGGAGCAGTACGTCGACCTGCGGCCTCGCGGCGGCGGTGGGCCGTTCCTGGGCGAGGGGTCGGTGATCTCGCAGTGGCAGACCCGGTTGCCGCTGCCGGTGGAGCAGGTGTTGACCAGCTTGGACGACCTGGCGCGGTCGGTGCCGATCGAGTCGTTGCAGACCGTGGTGGACGAGTTGGACAACGCTTTGCGGGGAACTGGCCCGGACCTGCAGGTGCTGCTGGACGCGACCAGGGAGTTCACCGAGACGGCCGGGCAGCACCTGCCGCAGACCACACGGTTGTTGAACGATTCGCTGGTTGTGTTGCAGACCCAGTTGGACCACTCGGCGGCAATCGATTCCTTCGCCGATTCGGCGTTGCTGGTGGCGGAGCGGTTGCGGGCGGCGGACGGTGACCTGCGGCGGTTGATCGCGTCCGCGCCGGGGGCGGCGGCGGAGGTGAGCGCTTTGCTGCGGGAGTCGGGGCCGAACCTGGGGATCGTGCTGGCGAACCTGTTGACCACCGCCGATGTGATGGTGACCCGGCAGGGGCAGTTGGAACAGGTGTTGGTGACCGTGCCCGACGTGGTGAGCGTGGGGGCTTCCACGGTGCGGGGCGGGCAGGCTTCGTTCGGGCTGGCTTTGACGTTCTTCGAGCCCGCGCCCTGTCATGCGGGATATGAGGGGACGGCGAAGAAGAGCGGGTTGGACACTTCGGCGGGTGGGTTGAACACCCAGGCCAGTTGCACGTTGCCGCGCGGGAGTGAGACCGGTGTGCGGGGGTCGCAGAACGTTCCGCGTTAGACCGGTGTGCGGGGGTCGCAGAACGTTCCGCGTTAGACCGGTGTGCGGGGGTCGCAGAACGTTCCGCGTTGGACCGGGCGTTTCGCGCTAGACCGGGGCCACGTAGAGCCAGCGGTTGTTCTCGCGGACGAAGCGGCTGTTCTCGTGGAGTTCCCGGGGTTGGTCGCGGTAGCGGTAGTGAGCGGTGAATTCCACGGTGCCGGTGGTGTGGAACGGGGTGCCTTCGGTCCGGTCGTGGATGCGGAGGCGGGTCCACTGCTGGTCCGGGTCGAAGTCGATGTGCTTCGGCCTGGTGGTCGGGTGCCAGGTCTGGAGGAGGTAGGCCTCGTTCCGGCGGGCGAAGGCCGTGAAGCGGGAGCGCATCAGGGCTTCGGCGGTGGGAGCGGTTCGGGTCCCCGCGTGGAACGGGCCGCAGCAGGACTCGTAGGGCTCACCCAGGCCACAGGGGCAGGTCGTCGGCACGTGGGTCATTGTCGGCCATCATGGCCGGGTGGCCGCGTCGACCCCGCACACCGCCGCTCGGGTCGCTTGCCGCCGCGCAGCGGCGGGCAGGCCGGACACAACGACAACTGCGGGGGCTTCTTGCTCGTGCCATCCCCGGCGGCCCTGCCCGCACTGCAAGGCGGATGGTCACGCTGGGCGGGCGGCTGCCTAGTCGACGTCGCAGGCCGAGCGGCCGGAGCGGTTCCAGCGCAGCCACCGGAGGGTGGCCTGGGCTTCCGGGTCACCGCTCGCCGCGGCCGAGGTCAGGTCCGCGTGGGCCTGGTAGCGGTCCTCGGGGGAGGAGTCGGGGGCGGTCAGGACGGTGGCCGCCTCGTCTGGGGTCATGTGCCCAGGATAAGAGGAGGCGGCTCCCCGTGCCGGGACTGCCATCACCGGGGCACGGGGAGCCGCAGGGCTGGGAACGGCCGTCAGGAGCAGGCCGCGCCGTTCAGGGTGGGAGACGAGAACGGCGGGTTGGCTCCGGAGAAGCTCGCGCTGTAGCCGATGGTCGCGGTTCCACCGGTGCCGAGCTTGCCGTTCCAGGACGCGTTGACGACCCGGACCACGTCGCCGGTGTCGTTCCACGTCCCGTTCCAGCCCTGGGTGACGGTCACGCCGGGCGCGGAGAAGGCCAGGGTCCAGCCGTCGATCGGCGCCCCCCGGTTCTCGATCACGATCTCCCCGGTGTAACCGCTCGACCACGCGTTCACCACGCGGTGCCGCACCGCGCACCCGTTGCCGGGAGGGGGCGTGGTCGTGGAAGTGCTGGTTGTCGTAGTAGTGGTGGTGGTTGAGGTCGGGCCTGCGGCGATGGCGAGGTCGTAGGCGCGTTGCGGGACGAACTGGCCGGCGCCCGCGATGCAGCCGTCCGCCTCGCCCGGCAGCTTGACCCACAGGTACGCGTCGATGCGGGCGTCGCCGGTGTTGGTGGTGCTGGGGTGCCGATGGCGCGACCGGGAGGGTCGCACCACTCGCTGCCCGCCGGGCCGTTGCCGTTGCGGCTGGTGTCGATCACGGCCTTGAGGCGCGAGTCGCCCAGGTTGTTGAGGATGTTGTGGGCGTAACTGGTCTCCGTGCTGGTGTAGCGGTAGTTCGAGACGTTCAGCGAGATGCCGTCGGCGCTGTTGGCGATGTCCGCGGCACGCAGGCGCGACGCGGCCTCGGCGGGCGAGAGCCAGCCCGAGTGGCCGATGTCGAAGTACACCTTGGCCTGCGACGAGCCCGACTTGAGCTTCTTGCCCGCGTACGCCATGGACGCCCGCGTCTCGTTCTGCTGGTCGGCGGACTGGCAGTTGCTCATGATCGGCAGCACGTCCGGTTCCAGCACGATCGACGCGCGCCGCCCGCCCAGGCCCGCGGCCACCTGGTCCACCCACGCCCGGTACTCGGCGTGGGAGCGGGCGCCGCCGCCGCTGGCGCCGCCGCAGTCGCGGTTGGGGATGTTGTAGACGACGAGGATCGGGATCTTGCCCGCCGCCGCGGCGGCGCCGACGAAGGCGTCCACCTCGGCGCGGACGGTCGAGGTGTTGGACGTGGTGTACCACCGCGCCTGGGGGACCGACGCGATCCGGTCGCGGATCACCGGGGTGCGGGAGTCGCCGGGGTTGGCCGCCACCCACCGGGCCGCGCCGGTGTTCGGGTCCACGTAGAACGCCGAGTCGGCCGCGTGCGCGGCGGGTGCGCCGCCGCCGAGGGCCAGGACCGCCGCCCCTGCCACCAGGGTGCCGGCCAGCGCGCCCGCGGCTGCCGCCTTGCCTTTCCTCATCGCCTTCCCTCTCGCCGACGCCGATGTCGGTGGGACCGCCCGGGTTGGGAGCGCTCCCAGTCGGCGGCACTGTAACCATTCCGAACCGATCGGCAAAAGGGGCAACCCGCTGCGAGCCTCGGCGGCACTTCGTTGATCGATTTCACGTTCGGTGGATCGAATCGCATCGAATCGACTGTGAAACGCCGTCACGCGGCCCTTCCGGCCGTCCGGGAGCACGCTGGGTAGGCGGTTTCGCGCCCGATTGCTCCATTCCGGTAAGGCGTGCGCCGATCGAACGGCGAACGGGCTCAATTCGAGAATTGCGGCATTCGGTCCACCCTGCCGGGTGCATTCGGGGCATTGGTCGGAGCGGCTGCGGATCAGCCTCTTTTCACGGTGTTGCGTTGCCGTTACAGTCCCGCACTGGGAGCGCTCCCAGAATCCCCTGCTGCATGGAGGCACCGCATGCGACGACGCATGTCCGGTGCGGCGGCCGGCACGCTCGCGGTGCTGGTCGGCGCGCTGACGCTCACCGCACCCCAGTCCCCGGCGACGGCCGCGCCCGCGTTCAACTACGGCGAAGCTCTCCAGAAGTCGATCTGGTTCTACGACGCCCAACGCTCCGGCGACCTGCCCGCGGACAACCGCGTGAACTGGCGCGGCGATTCGGCCATGCGCGACGGCTCGGACGTCGGGCTCGACCTCACCGGCGGGTTCTACGACGCCGGCGACCACGTGAAGTTCGGCCTGCCCTTCGGCGCGTCCATGACGATGCTGGCGTGGGGCGCGGTGGAGAACCGCGACGCCTACACGGGTTCCGGTCAACTGCCGCACCTGCTGTCCAACCTCAAGTGGGGCACGGACTGGATCGTCAAGGCGCACCCGTCGCCCAACGTGGTCTACGGCCAGGTCGGCGCGGGCAACCCCGACCACGCCTGGTGGGGACCCGCCGAGGTGATGCGGATGGCGCGCCCGTCGTACAAAGTGGACGCCTCCTGCCCCGGCTCGGACCTCGCCGGAGAGTACGCCGCCGCCCTGGCCGCGTCCTCCATGGTGTTCAAGCCGACCGACCCGACCTACGCCGCGACGCTGCTGACCCACGCCAAGCAGCTCTACACCTTCGCCGACACCTACCGCGGCAAGTACAGCTCCTGCATCACCGACGCGGCGAGCTTCTACAACTCCTGGAGCGGCTACCAGGACGAGCTGGTGTGGGGCGCGATCTGGCTGTACCGCGCGACCGGCGACCCCGCCTACCTGACCAAGGCCAAGGCCGAGTACCCGAAGCTGTCCACCGAACCGCAGAGCACCACGCGGTCCTACAAGTGGACCATCGCCTGGGACGACAAGTCCTACGGCGCCTACGCCCTGATGGCCAAGCTGACCGGTGAGGCGGAGTACGTCGCCGACGCCAACCGCTGGCTGGACTACTGGACCACCGGCTACAACGGCAACCGCATCCGCTACTCGCCCGGCGGCCAGGCCGTCCTCGACACGTGGGGTTCGCTGCGGTACGCGGCCAACACGGCGTTCGTCGCCCTGGTCTACAGCGACTGGCTGCGCGCCACCGACGCCACCCGGGCCACGACCTACCACGACTTCGGCGTCAAGCAGATCAACTACGCGCTGGGCGCCAACCCGCGCAACTCCAGCTACGTCGTCGGGTTCGGCGCCAACCCGCCGCGCAACCCGCACCACCGCACCGCGCACGGCGCGTGGGCCGACAGCATCCAGGAACCGGCCACCAGCCGGCACGTCCTGTACGGCGCGCTGGTCGGCGGCCCGAGCACCAACGACGACAAGTACACCGACAGCCGCCAGGACTACGTGGCCAACGAGGTCGCGCTGGACTACAACGCGGGCTTCACCGGCGCGCTCGCCCGGCTCTACAAGGAGTACGGCGGCACGCCCCTGGCCAACTTCCCGGTGCCGGAGACCCCCGACGGCCCCGAACTGACCGTGCAGGCGTCGGTGAACCAGTCGGCGGCGCAGTTCACCGAGGTGAAGGCGTTCATCCTCAACAAGTCCGCGTGGCCCGCCCGCACGTTCAACGGCTCGCTGCGCTACTACTTCACCCTCGACGGCAACACCACGCCCGAGCAGATCACGGTCACCACGAACTACAACCAGTGCGGCACGGCCAGCGGCCCGACCCGGTTCAGCGGCAACGTCTTCTACGTCGACATCCCCTGCCCGGACGTCTACCCGGGCGGCCAGTCCGCGCACCGGCACGAGGTGCAGTTCCGCATCGCCAGCGCCGGCACCTGGGACCCGACCAACGACTGGTCCTACACCGGCCTGGGCTCGGGCAACACCGTCGTGCAGACCGACCGCCTGGTGCTGCGCGAGAACGGCGCCGTCCAGTGGGGCAAGGAGCCCGGTGAGGTCCCGGTCGACCGCGAGGCCCCGACCGTGCCGAGTGGACTGATCGCGACCAACGTCACCGGCTCCAGCGCCACGCTGACGTGGACCGCGGCCACCGACAACGTCGGCGTGGCGGGCTACGACATCCTGCGGGCGGACGGCACCACGGCCGCCACCGCGAGTGGCACCACCCACCTGATCACCGGACTCACCCCGGACACGGCCTACACGTTCTCCGTACGCGCCAAGGACACCTCGGGCAACGTCTCCGCGGCGAGCACCCCCGTCTCCTTCCGCACCAAGGCCGGCAGCACCACCGGTGGCCTGGTCGCGCAGCACCGCGGCAACGGCGGCGCGACCGCGAACCAGATCGGCGCCACGCTGAACCTGGTCAACCGCGGCACCACCGCCGCGAGCCTGGACACCGTCACCCTCCGGTACTGGTTCACCGGCGACGCCACGAACGCGAACTACCAGGTGTTCTGCGACTGGGCCGTGGTCGGCTGCGCCAACGTCCGCGCCACGGTGGTCAAGCTGCCCACCGCGCGGCCCGGCGCGGACGCCTACCTCCAGGTCACCTTCACCGCCGGGACGCTCAACCCCGGCGCGCAGACCGGTGACGTCCAGCTGCGGGTGGCCAAGTCCGACTGGTCGCAGTTCGACCAGACCAACGACCACAGCTACCGGGTCAGCGCGACCCTGACCGACTTCGACCGCGTCACCGCGCACAGCGGCGGCGCGCTCGTCTGGGGCACCGAGCCCTAGCCCAGAACTCGGCACGGGGCGTTCTGCGCGCCCAGGCGTCCCGTGCCGACTCCACTTCACCGCCCTTTCAGGACTCGCGGGTCAACGGCTGATCCGTGCAGGAGGAGGACGCATGAGGTACCGCACCAGAGCCGGACGGTCGCGCAGTCGACCGCTCGCGCTGATCGCGGCGGCGGCGACCGCCGCAGGCATGATGCCGCTCGTGGCACCGGCCGCGCACGCCGCGGTCACGTGCACGGTCGAGTACAAGGTGACCAGCCAGTGGCAGGGCGGCTTCGGCGCCAGTGTCGCCATCAACAACCAGGGCGACCCGGTGAACAACTGGCGCCTCACGTGGACCTTCCCGGACGGCCAGCGCGTGCAGCAGGGCTGGAACGGCACGTTCACCCAAAGCGGGAACGCGGTGACCGTCGCCGCGCCGTCCTGGGCGCCGAACCTGGCGGCGGGCGCCCAGTACTCGGTGGGGTTCAACGGCAGCTGGACGGGCCAGAACCGCCCGCCGACGGACTTCGCGATCAACGGAAACCCCTGCACGGGCCCGAACACCCCGCCGACCGTGTCGCTGACCTCGCCCACGTCCGGCCAGACCTTCCAGTCCGGCCAGGCGATCCCGCTCGCGGCCAACGCCAGTGACAGCGACGGCACCATCGCCAAGGTCGACTTCCTGGCCGACGGCGCGGTCGTCGCGACCGACACCAGCGCCCCCTACACCGGGTCCTGGGCCGGCGCGACGGTCGGCGAGCACTCGATCGTCGCCCGCGCCACCGACGACAAGGGCGGGGTCACGGCGTCGTCCGCGGTCGGCGTGCGCGTCCTGGCCGGGCAGGCGATCCAGATCAGCCCGCCCACGTTGAACGTCCGGCAGGGCGGCACGGGCACCTTCGGCGTCTCCCTGGCCACCGCGCCCACGTCGAACGTCACCGTGACGATCTCCCGCACCGGCAGCACGGACCTCACCGCGTCCCCGGTGACGTTGACGTTCACCCCGACCAACTGGTCCACCAAGCAGAACGTCACCGTCACCTCCGCGGACAACGGCGGCGACCTGGGCACCGCGACGTTCACCGCGAGCGCCGCCGGCATCACCTCGGCCACCGCCACGGTGACCGAGATCGCCAAGGGCTCGTCGGACTTCGCGCAGGCGTTCCTGGACCAGTACAACAAGATCCACGACCCGGCCAGCGGCTACTTCCGGACCTTCTCCGACGGTCTGAAGGTGCCCTACCACTCGGTCGAGACGCTGATGGTCGAGGCGCCCGACCACGGCCACCAGACGACGTCCGAGGCGTTCAGCTACTACCTGTGGCTGGAGGCCAGCTACGGCCGGATCACCGGCAACTGGGCGTCGTTCAAGTCCGCGTGGGCCTCGATGGAGAAGTACATCATCCCGGCCAAGGCGGACCAGCCGACCAACGACAAGTACAACCCGGCCAAACCGGCGACCTACGCGCCCGAGCACCCGCGCATGGACCAGTACCCGTCGGTGCTGGACACCAACGCGCCGGTCGGCTCCGACCCGATCGCCAACGAGCTGAGGACCGCCTACGGCACGCCGGACATCTACGGCATGCACTGGCTGCTCGACGTCGACAACACCTACGGCTTCGGCCGCTGCGGCGACGGCACCAACACCGCGCCCGCGTACATCAACACCTACCAGCGCGGTTCGTCGGAGTCGGTGTGGGAGACCATCCCGCAGCCCTCGTGCGACACCTTCAAGCACGGCGGCCCCAACGGCTTCCTCGACCTGTTCACCAAGGACGCCTCCTACGCCAAGCAGTGGAAGTACACCAACGCCCCGGACGCCGACGCGCGTGCGGTGCAGGTGGCGCTGCTGGCCCAGCAGTGGGCGACCGCGCAGGGCAAGGGCGCGGAGATCGCGCCGGAGATCGACAAGGCCGCCAAGATGGGCGACTACCTGCGCTACGCCATGTTCGACAAGTACTTCAAGCGCATCGGCAACTGCACCAGCCCGTCGACCTGCCCCGGCGCGTCCGGCAAGGACAGCGCGCACTACCTGATGTCCTGGTACTACGCCTGGGGCGGCGCGACGGACACGTCCGCCGGCTGGGCGTGGCGCATCGGTGACGGCGCGTCGCACCAGGGCTACCAGAACCCGCTCGCGGCCTACGCGCTGGCGCAGGTGCCCGCGCTGAAGCCGAAGTCGGCCACCGGCCAGCAAGACTGGGCGAAGTCGCTGGACCGCCAGCTTGAGGTGCTCCAGTGGCTGCAGTCCGCCGACGGCGGCATCGCAGGCGGTGTCACCAACACGTGGGAGGGCCACTACGGCACGCCGCCGGCCGGCACGCCGACGTTCTACGGCATGTTCTACGACGCCCACCCGGTGTGGCGGGACCCGCCGTCGAACCGCTGGTTCGGCTTCCAGGCGTGGCAGATGGAGCGCACCGCCTCGCTGTACCAGATGACCGGTGACCCGCGCGCCAAGAAGATCCTCGACAAGTGGGTCCCGTGGGCGCTGGCCAACACCACCGTCGGGACGAACGGCGCGTTCCAGATCCCGAACGACCTGGAGTGGACCGGCGCGCCGGACAACTGGAACCCGACCTCGCCGGGCGCGAACGCGGGCCTGCGGGTGCGGGTGCTCAACCACAGCCAGGACGTCGGCATCGCGGCCTCGTACGCCAAGACGCTGCTGAACTACGCGGCCAAGTCCGGCAACGCCGCCGCCCGCACCGCGGGTGAGGGCCTGCTTTCGGCGATGCTGTCGCACCAGACCGCCAAGGGCATCGCCGTGCCGGAGACGCGCAGCGACTACAACCGGTTCGACGACCCGTACGTGGCGAGCACGGGCGAGGGCACGTACGTGCCGCCGGGCTGGACCGGGAAGATGCCCAACGGCGACACCATCAACAGCAGCTCGACGTTCCTGTCGATCCGCTCGTTCTACCAGCGCGACCCCGATTGGCCCAAGGTTCAGGCTTACCTGAACGGCGGGTCCGCGCCGACCTTCACCTACCACCGGTTCTGGGCGCAGGCCGAGATCGCCACGGCGTTCTCGCTGCACGCGGAACTGTTCGGCTAGGCCCGCGAAGGTCGCCGTCGCCCCTCGCACACCGTGGTGCGAGGGGCGTTCGGCGTGCCTTCGCACGGATTTGTGAATGGTGTCGAACGCGTTCGAATCGAATTGTTCGAAACCGCACGGGGTGTTGACGCCGCAGTGCGGCCTGTGCCACATTTCCGTTACTTCCTCCGCAGGTGATCGGGCGGTAATTCCCCGATCGACGAATCGAAACGGTTCGATTCGCCCAGCAGTCCGTTCGAAGTGTTCGACGTTGCGCGCGAGGTGCATCCGGTGAAACCCCCGTTCCGCGACCCGGCGTTGCCGGTGTCCTCCCGTGTGGCCGACCTGCTGGGCCGGCTCACCGAGGAGGAAAAGGTGGCGATGCTGCACCAGCGGCAGCCCGCGGTGCCCCGGTTGGGCGTCGCGGAGTTCCGCACCGGCACCGAAGTCCTGCACGGCGTGGCGTGGCTGGGCGAGGCCACAGTGTTCCCGCAGGCGGTCGGGCTGGCCGCCTCCTGGAACCCCGACCTGCTGCACGCCGTGGGCGAGGCGGTCGGCACGGAGGCCCGCGGCTTCCACCACCTCGACCCGGTGGCGCACGGCCTGAACGTCTGGGCGCCCGTGGTGAACCCGCTGCGCGACCCGCGCTGGGGCCGCAACGAGGAGGGCTACTCGGAAGACCCGGTGCTCACCTCCGCGCTGGCCACCGCGTACGCGTCCGGCCTGCGCGGCGGCCACCCGCGCTACCTGCGCACCGCGCCGACGCTGAAGCACTTCCTGGGCTACAACAACGAGACCGACCGCTGCGTCACGTCGTCGGACCTGCGGCCCAGGGTGCTGCACGAGTACGAGCTGCCGTGCTTCCTGGGGCCGCTGGCGGCCGCGGTGGCCGTGATGCCGTCCTACAACCTGGTCAACGGCCGTCCCGCGCACGTGAGCCCGTTGCTGGGCCTGCTGCCGCCGGACGTGGCGGTGGTCAGCGACGCCTACGCGCCGTCGAACATCGCGGGTCTGCAAGGGTTCGTGCCGACGCAGGCCGAGGGGCACGCCGCCGCGCTCAACGCCGGCCTGGACAGCTTCACCGACCAGGACGCCGACCCGACGCTGACGATCGAGAGCGTCCGGACCGCCTTGAAGGACGGGCTGCTTCGCTGGGAGGTCGTCGACCGGGCCGTGGGCCGGGTGCTGGCGCTGCGGTTCCGGCTCGGCGAGTTCGACCCGCCCGACGACAACCCCTACGCCGCCATCACCTCCGACGTCATCGGCACGCACGGCGGGCTGGCGCTGGAGGCGGCGCGGCAGGCGGTGGTGCTGCTGCGCAACGACTGCCTGTCCGACCACGACTCGATGCTGCGGGACAACTTCCTGCTGCCGCTGCGGCCGGGCGCGAAGCTCGCGGTGGTCGGGTCGCACACGGACGTGGTGTTCCAGGACTGGTACAGCGGCACCCTGCCGTACGCGCAGACCGTCCTGAGTGGACTGTCGGAGCACGGCCCGGTGTCCTACGCCGAAGGCGTCGACCGGGTGGCGCTGCGCGCGGCGGACGGCCGGTACCTGGGCGTGCGGGACGGGGTCGTGGGCCTGGGCGAGCGGGCCGAGTTCGACCTCTTCGACTGGGGCGACGGCGTGTGGACGCTGCGGGACGCCGTGACGGCCAAGTACCTCGGGGTGTCCGAGGACGGCGACCTGGTGGCCCGCGCGGACATGCCGGGCGGGTGGGACGTGCGCGAGCTGTTCGAGCCGCGCACGCAAGACGGTGGTGTCGTGCTGCGCAACACCGTGCACGGCACCGAAACCGAGGTGTTCACCGTCGAGCCGGTGGTGGACGGGATCGCCGCGGCGGCGGAGGTGGCGGCCGAAGCCGACGCGGCGATCGTGGTGGTGGGCAACGACCCGCACATCAACGGCCGGGAGACCCAGGACCGGGCAGGGCTGGGTCTCCCGCAGGCCGAACTGGTGCGGGCCGTGCTCGCCGCCAACCCGCGCACCGTGCTGGTGCTGGTGAGCAGCTACCCGTACGCGCTCGACGTGGACGTGCCCGCGGTGGTGTGGACGGCGCACGGCGGGCAGGAGCAGGGCCGGGCCGTGGCCGAGGCGCTGACGGGCGCGTACTCGCCCGCCGGCCGCCTGCCCCAGACCTGGTACGCCGCCGAGGCGGACCTCCCGGACCTGTTCGACTACGACATCATCCGGGCGCGCGGCACGTACCTGTACTTCGAGGGCGAGCCGCTGTTCCCGTTCGGGCACGGGCTGAGCTACACGACCTTCGAGTACGACAGTCTCAAGTGGACTTCCGAGGGGGCCGGACACGGGGTGGCGACCATCGGGGTGACCAACACCGGTCGGGTGCCGGGCGCGGAGGTCGTGCAGCTCTACTCGACCGCGTTGGAGTCGCGGGTGCGGCAGCCGCTGCGCCGGCTCCAGTCGTTCCGGCGGGTGCACCTGGAGCCGGGGGAGCGGCGGGTGGTGGAGCTGCCGGTGGCCCACCTGTGGCACTGGGACGTGGTGTCCCGGCGGCGGGTGGTGGAGGCCGGGCAGTACGAACTGCTCGTCGGCGCGTCGTCGCGGGACGTCCGGTCGCGGCTGGTGGTGGACGTGCCCGGCGAGCTGATCGGGCCGCGCTCGGGCGTGCTGCGGGCCGTGGACTTCGACGACTGCGAGGGCGTCCGGCTGGTCGACGACACGGTGGTGTTCACCGACGCGGGCGCGTGGATCTCCTTCCACGACGTCACTTCCGAGCACCGGACAGCACCGGGGGGCACACGGGTGGACTTGGCAGGCGGCGTGTTGACGGTGACGGCGGAGCGCGCGGGCGTGCGCGTGGCGGAGGTGGGCTGATGGTCACGATCGCCGACGTGGCGCGGCACGCGGGTGTCGCGCCCAGCACGGTGTCCTACGCGTTGACCGGACGCCGGTCGATCTCGCAGGCCACCAAGGCGCGCGTCGAGGCCAGCGTGCGGGCGCTGGGCTACCACCCGCACGCCGGCGCGCGGTCCCTGGCCAGCAACCGCGCGAACGTGCTGGCGCTGGTGCTGCCGATGCGCGAGGGCATGCACATGCCCGTGATGATGCAGTTCGTGGTCGCCGTGGCCTCGGCCGCGCGCCGCCACGAGCACGACGTGCTGCTGGTGACCGCCGACCAGGGCGCGGCGGGCCTGCGTCGGGTGGCGGGCAGCGCGCAGGTGGACGGCCTGCTGGTGATGGACGTCGAGATGCACGACGAACGCGTGCCGGTGCTGCGGGAGTTGGACCGGCCGTCCGTGCTCATCGGCTTCCCCGCCGACGCCGCCCGGCTGACCTGCGTGGACCTGGACTTCGCCGAGGCGGGCGCCCGGTGCGTGGACCACCTGGCCGACCTGGGCCACATCTCGGTGGCCCTGATCGGCGCGCCGCGCGCGGTCTACCAACGCGACACCGGCTACGCCCACCGCACCATGGCCGGCTTCAGCGCGGCGGCGATGCGGCGGGGCGTGTCCTCGACGACCGTGCCGACGGACGCCGACCACGAGTCGGTCCACCGGACCGTGTCCGGCCTGCTGGAGCGCCACCCGCAGCTCACCGGTCTGGTGGTGCACAACGAGGCCGCGCTGGCGTCGGTGGTGGAGGTGCTGCGCGTGCTGGGGCGGCGGGTGCCCGAGGACATGGCCCTGGTCGCGATCTGCCCGGACGACCAGGCCGAACGCCTGAACCCGGCGCTGACCTCGGTGCACGTGCCGGCGGAGCAACTGGGGCACCACGCGGTGGCGTTGCTGATGGCGAAGCTGAACCGGGCGCCGACGCCGGCGTTGACCCTGCTGCCGCCGCGCCTGACCGATCGCGACAGCACCCGGTTGCGCATCTGACTATTCCGAATTCACCCCCAACGCCCGCGCCACCAGGCTCGCGGTGTGGACCGGTTTCGCGCTGGACGCCTGCCGCACCTGGGTTCGGCAGCTGAAGCCGTCGGCGACCACGGCGGTGCCCTCGGCGGCGGCGCGGACGGCGGGCAGGAGCTCCAGCTCGGCCACGGCCATCGACACCTCGTAGTGGCCCTTCTCGAAACCGAAGTTGCCCGCCAGGCCGCAGCAGCCGGACACCATCGACGCGGTCACCCCGGCCCGTTCCAGCAACTCCCGGTCGGCCGCCGTGCCGGACTCGGCGTACTGGTGGCAGTGCGGCTGGACGACGGCGGAACCGTTGGCGGGCAAGGGTTCCAGCAGGGGTGAGACGTGTTCGGCGAACGTCCGCACGGACTCCGCCAGGAGTTTGACGTCCGGGTCGTCGCCGGCCACCTCCAGCGCGTCGGAGCGCAGGAACGCGGTGCAGCTCGGCTCCAGCCCGACCACCGGCACGTTCGCGCTGGTCCACGGGCGTAGCACGCGCGCGGTCCGCTTGACGGTCCGGCGGGCCATGTCGAGCTGCCCGGTGGAGAACCACGTGAGGCCGCAGCACACCGCCTGCCGGGGCACCTCCACGGCCTGGCCGACGTGCCGCAGCACGGCCGTCGCGTCGTGCCCGATCCCCGGCTCGAAGTAGTTGGTGAAGGTGTCCGGGAACAACAACACCCGTTGAGCACCGCCTTCCGGGCGGAAGGACCGTTGGAACGTGCGCCGCGCGGGCGTGGGCAGCGGGCGTTCGGCGGCGACCCCGGCGAACCGGGCGAACCGGGACGTCACCCGGTTGACCAGGCCCATCCGCAGCCACAGCGGCAGCCAGCCCATCGAGTAGTGCGCCAACGGCCGCGCCCGCCCCCGGTAGTGGTGGTGCAGGAACTCCGCCTTGTAGGTGGCCATGTCCACGTCCACCGGGCAGTCCCGCTTGCAGCCCTTGCAGCCCAGGCACAGGTCCAGCGCGTCCCGCACCTCCGCCGACCGCCAGCCGTCGCGCACCACCTGGCCGCCCAGCATCTCGAACAGCAGCCGCGCCCGGCCGCGCGTCGAGTGCTTCTCCTCGCGCGTGACCCGGTAGCTCGGGCACATCACGCCGCCGGAGGTGTTCAGGCACTTGCCGACGCCCACGCACCGCCGGGTCGCCGCCGCCAGGTCGCCGGCGTCGGCGTGCAGGGCGAGCGCCGCCCGGGTCGGGATCACCGGGGGAGCGACCACCACGCGCAGGTCGGCGTCCAGCGGCAGCGGGTCCACGATGCGGCCCGGGTTCATCCGGTTGTCCGGGTCGAACGCGCGCTTGAACCGGCCGAACGCCGCGATCGCCGCCGCCGGGTACATCCGGGTCAGCAGCTCGGAGCGGGCCTGGCCGTCGCCGTGCTCGCCGGACAGCGACCCGCCGTGCGCCACGACCAGGTCCGCCGCGTCCTCCAGGAACTCCCGGTAGCCGCTGCGCAGGTCGAAGTCGACCCGCACGTGCAGGCAGCCCTCGCCGAAGTGCCCGTAGGTGACGCCGCGCCGGCCGTGGCCCGCCAGCAGGGCGTCGAACTCGCGCAGGTACGCGCCGAGCTTCGCGGGCGGCACCGCCGCGTCCTCCCACCCCGACCACGCCTCGCTGCCGTCGGCCATCCGGGTCGCCAGGCCCGCGCCGTCCTCCCGGACCCGCCACAGCGCCCGCTGCCGTGCCGGGTCGGTCACCACCACCGAGTGCGGGGCCAGGGCCGCCGCCGCGTGCGCGGTGTCCTCGTCGGCGGTCTCGACGAACAGCCAGCTCACGCCGCGCGGCAGCAGCAGCCGGGAGTCGCCCGCCGACTCGGCGAGCTTGACGTCGATGCCCTCGACGGCCAGCACGGGCAGGCCGCGCACGAGCGGGGCGTGGTCGGCGGCGTCGTAGGGGCCGTCGAAGCCCAGGACGGCCAGCACCCGGCGCTTCGGGGCCTCGACGAGCTTCAGGGTGGCTCCCAGCACGGTCACGCAGGTGCCCTCGGTGCCGACCAGCGCGCGGGTCAGGTCGGGCAGCGCGTCCAGCCGGTAGCCCGACACGCGCCGGTCCAGCGCCGGGAACCAGGACGGGTCCGCGGCGGGCAGGTCGAGCGCGGGTGGCGTGCGGGTGTCGAAGCGGCGGCCGTCGGGCAGCAGCACGTCCAGCGCGTGCACGTTGTCGCTGGTCTTGCCCCACGCCACCGAGTGCGCGCCGCACGCGTCGTTGCCGATCATGCCGCCGACCGTGCACCGCGAGTGGGTCGACGGGTCCGGCCCGAACACCAGGCCGTAGGCGCGGGCGGCGTCGTTGAGCCGGTCCAGCACCACCCCCGGCTGGACGACCGCGGTCCGGGCCTCCGGGTCGATCGAGATCACCCGGTCGAGGTACCGGGAGAAGTCGATGACCAGGCCGGGTGCCGCCGAGTTGCCCGCGACGGACGTCCCCGCGCCCCGGTTCGTGATCGGCACGTCGAACTCCGCCGCCACCGCGACCGCCGCGACCGCCGCGTCCACCGACCGGGGCCGCACGACCACCCGCGGCACGTGCCGGTAGTTGGAGGCGTCCACCGAGTACAGCGCGCGGCTGGCGGGGTCGGCGAGGACGTCGCCGTCGACGGCGGCGCGCAGGCGGTCCAGAAGATCGGTCACCCGGCCGATTGTGATCCAACCCGGCCAGTGGTGGTGTACCTGGCGGTAGGAGATAGCCTCGCCCCGCATCAACCAGCAGCGATGGGAGCAGGGCGTGTCGAGGTCCGTACTGGTCACCGGCGGCAACCGGGGCATCGGTCTGGCGATCGCGCAGGCGTTCGCCGCGCAGGGCGACAAGGTCGCGGTGACCCACCGGGGCTCGGGCTCGCCCGAGGGCCTGCTGGGCGTCAAGTGCGACGTCACCAGCGCCGCCGAGGTCGACGCCGCGTTCGCCGAGGTCGAGGCCGCGCACGGCCCGGTGGAGGTGCTGATCGCCAACGCCGGCATCACCGACGACACCCTGCTGCTGCGGATGACCGACGAGCAGTTCACCCGCGTCCTGGACGCCAACCTGACCGGCGCGTTCCGGGTGGCGCAGCGCGCGTCCAAGGGCATGTTGCGCAAGCGCTACGGCCGGATCGTGTTCATCTCGTCCGTGGTTGGCCTGATGGGCGGCGCGGGCCAGGTCAACTACGCGGCCAGCAAGGCGGGCCTGGTGGGCGTGGCCCGCTCGATCGCCCGGGAACTGGGGTCGCGCAACATCACCGCGAACGTCGTCGCGCCCGGCTTCATCACCACGGACATGACCGACGCGCTGCCCGAGGAGCGCCGCAAGCAGATCCTCGCCCAGGTGCCCGCCGGCCGGTACGGCACCACCGAGGAGATCGCGTCCGCCGTCACCTTCCTGGCCTCCGACGCCGCCGCCTACATCACCGGCGCGGTGCTGCCGGTCGACGGCGGCCTCGGCATGGGCCACTGACCACCCTTACGCACAACTTCCGGAGGAAACACACGTGACGGGTCTGCTCGAAGGCAAGCGGCTGCTGGTCACCGGGGTGATCACCGACGCGTCGATCGCCTTCCACGTGGCCAAGGTCGCCCAGGAGCAGGGCGCCCAGGTGGTGCTCACCGGTTTCGGCCGGCTGAGCCTGGTGGAGCGGATCGCGAAGCGGCTGCCGCAGCCCGCGCCCGTGGTCGAGCTGGACGTGCAGAACCAGGAGCACCTGGACACGCTGGCCGACCGGGTCCGCGAGCACGTCGACGGCCTCGACGGCGTCGTGCACGCCATCGGCTACGCCCCGCCGTCCTGCCTGGGCGCGCCGTTCATGGACGCGCCGTGGGAGGACGTCGCCACCGCGATGCACGTCTCGGCGTACTCGTACAAGTCCCTGGTCCAGGCCACCCTGCCGCTGCTGGGCCGGGGCGCGTCGGTCGTCGGCCTGGACTTCGACGCCCGCCAGGCCTGGCCCGCCTACAACTGGATGGGCGCGGCGAAGGCGGCGTTCGAGTCGATCAACCGCTACCTGGCCCGCGACCTGGGCCCGCAGGGCATCCGGGTGAACCTGGTCTCGGCCGGCCCGGTGCGCACGATGGCGGCGAAGTCCATCCCGGGCTTCGCGGACCTGGAGGCGATGTGGGGCGAGAAGGCCCCGCTGGGCTGGGACGTCAACGACCCGACGCCGGTCGCGAAGTCCGTGTGCGGCCTGCTGTCCGACTTCTTCCCGGCCACGACCGGGTCGATGGTCTTCGTGGACGGCGGCGTGCACTTCCTGGGCCTGTAGTCCCACCCGACCGGGTCGGCGTGCGGTTGATCACGCCGACCCGGTTGTGCGCTGTTGAGCGGGCAGCGCGAGGATGGGCCCGTGAGTTACGACGCGCTGCTCTGGCTGTCCTTCGGGGGACCGGAAGGGCCTGAGGATGTTCGGCCCTTCCTGGAGAACGTCACGCGGGGCCGTGGTGTCCCGCCCGAACGGCTGGACGAGGTCGAGCAGCACTACCTGCACTTCGGCGGGGTGTCGCCGATCAACGCGCTCAACCGCCAGGCCATCGCCGCCGTCGAGCCGCTGGTGGACCTGCCGATCTTCTTCGGCAACCGCAACTGGCACCCGATGGTCGAGGACACGCTGGCCGAGATGAAGGCCGCCGGGGTGCGGCGCGCGCTGGTGTTCCCGACCAGCGCTTATGGCGGTTACTCGGCTTGCCGGCAGTACGACGAGGACATCCTGCGGGCCCGCGCCGCCGTGCCGGACGCGCCCGAACTGGTGAAGCTGCGGCAGTTCTTCGACCACCCGCTGTTCATCGAGTCCTTCGCGGAGTCGGTGCGGGTCGCGGGTGAGGCGTTCGAGGACTACCGGTTGGTGTTCACCGCGCACTCGGTGCCGGTGTCGGCGGACAAGGCCGCCGGGCCGCCGGCGGAGGGCGGGCACCGGTACTCCCGACAGGTGGAAGAGGCGTCGAGGCTGGTGGCTTCGGCGCTGTCGATCACCGAGTACGACGTGGTGTGGCAGTCGCGGTCCGGGCCGCCGCAGATCCCGTGGCTGGAGCCGGACATCGTCGACCACATCGAGGCGTTGCACGGTCGTGGTGTGCGCAACGTCGTCGTGTGTCCTATCGGGTTCGTCAGCGACCACCTGGAAGTGGTGTGGGACCTGGACACCGAGGCGCGGGACCGGGCGGAGGAGCTGGGGATGGGGTTCGCCCGCGCGGCCACGCCCAACGGTGATCCCCGGTTCGCGCAGTTGGTGGCGGAACTGGTGGGGGAGATGACCTCCGGTGCGCCGGCGCGGAAGTTGTCGTCCTTCACGGCCGCCGGGTGCACCGTGAACGGTGAGCCGTGCGCGCCGCTGTGCTGCGAGCCGGCGAAGAGGCCGGCCCGGTGAGCGTCGATTTCACCTGGTCGCCCCGGTCGTCGGACTGGCGGCACGCGCTGCGCACGGCCGTGCCGATGTACCGGTGGGCGCCGTGGTTCGGGTTGGTGCTGGGCGTGTTCGGCGTCGTGGTGCTGGCCATGGGCATGACGTGGGCCGGCGTGTTCGGGCTCGCGCTGGGTGTGATCATCATCGCACTGGTGCCCATCGGCACCGCCGTCAACTTCCACAACCACCCGCTCGCGGCCAAGACCGTCACCGGTTCGGCGGACGCGCACTCGTTGCGCATGTCGGTCGGTGAGGCGGCCCGCAGCGAGCTGGACTGGGCGGACCTGCCGGGCTGGTCGGAGACCGGCGGCGTGTTCGTGCTGAAGACCGCGACGACCGCCATGTACGCGGTGCCGCACCGGGCGTTCACCGGTCCGGACGACGTCGACCGCTTCCGCTCCCTGCTGGTGGAACACGTCGGCCCGGCCGCCTGAGGTGTCGGTGTGCGCGCGTAAAGTTGGATGCCGTGTCCTGTGCGAGTGCGACGATGGTCGTGTGGACGTCCGCCTGGCTGAACGGCTCGGCGGCGGCCGACGACGTCCTGGACGCCCTGGGGTTCTGGGCGGAGCTGCACGAGGTGGTCGCCGACGACGACGGCACCGCCACCGCCCTCGACCTGCCGGGTCCGGACGAGACCCCGGTGGGCGCCGCCCTGCTGCTGGCCGCCCTGCGCCGGGCGTCGGCCGGTACCGCGCGGCTGGTGCTGCCGGTCGCCGGTGACGTCCGGGGGCTGGGCGGGCGCGGGCCGTTGAGCGCGAGCGCGGTGCGCGCGGGACAGGCGGTCGTGCTGCCGGAGGTGGGCGTCGGCCTGGTGCCGCGCCTGGTCGCCGAGGGCGTGCTGCGGTGGACGGTGTTCGACCTGCCCACCGTGACCCCGGCCGAGCACGTGCCGATCGGCGAGGCGGAGCACGGCCTGGCGTCCGCGATGCGCGAGGCGGCCACCGCCCTGATCACCCTCGACGTGGCCCGCCACCGCCCGAACGTCCGCGAGGAGATCGCGGAACTGTCCAACCTGCACACCAAGCTCCGCTGGCCCGCCGGCATGCCACCGCGGGCGCTGCGGGTCCTCCAGCGGGCAGCCGAAGTCGCCGCGATCCTCCAGGTCGCCGCCTCCGACGCCCCGGGCGGCGCCATGTCGGCCTCCGCGCAGGCCGCGCGCGACGAGGCGTTGCGCCCGTTGTCCGAGGCGGTCCGCCGGGCGCGGCTCGCGGCGGTCGACGAGGCGGTGCGAGTGCTGTCCGACCAAGCGGCCGGGCGGCACTAGGCCTTTCGCGCGTTTCCCTGGGCTTTTCGGTTGCGCCCCATTTCGGTGCAGCATTTCGACATTGGTACAACTGCGCGCGAATAACCGCTGGTCGCCGCTTCGGAACCGAAACAGTCGCGCACGGACTGTGAATGAACCCCTCGTCAACGTGATGTGTCGTGGGTTACGGTACGTCTGGGAGCGCTCCCAGTCCTCATCCCCGGTTCCGGCTCACCGTTGAGCGCGGCTACCCATCTGGGAGCGTTCCCAGACGACGATTTGCTCGCAAGGAGGCGATGCATGAGTCCGCGCACATTCCTCCGGTCCCGCAAGGCGGCCGGAGCGATGGCGGTGGTGTCGGTGACCGCGCTGTCGGCGGCGGCGGTCGTGGCTGGAGGCACCACGGCCAGCGCCGCTCCCGGTTGTCGGGTCGACTACACCATCACGAGCCAGTGGCAGGGCGGTTTCGGGGCCAATGTCACGGTCACCAACCTCGGGGACGCGATCTCCGGTGGCTGGACGTTGGACTGGGACTTCGCCGCGGGCCAGACGGTCCAGCAGGGGTGGAACGGTCGGTTCAGCCAGTCCGGCACGAAGGTGACGGTCCGCAACCCCGAGTGGTCGGCGACGCTGGGCAGCGGCGCTTCGGCCACGCCCGGCTTCAACGGCTCCTGGACCGGCTCGAACCCGAAGCCGACCCAGTTCCGCCTGAACGGGACGGTCTGCACCGGCACGGTGACGACCACGACCACGACCACCACCACTACGACGACCACCACGACCACCACCACGTCCGGCAACCCCGACCCGGGTACGCGGGTGGACAACCCGTACGTGGGCGCCGGCGTGTACGTCAACCCGCAGTGGCAGCGGCAGGCCGCCGCCGAGCCGGGTGGTTCGCGCATCGCCAACCAGCCGACCGGTGTCTGGCTGGACCGGATCAGCGCGATCGACGGCAACGGCTCGCCGACCACCGGCACCATGAGCCTGGCCGACCACCTGAACGAGGCGGAGCGCCAGCGCGCCGCGTCGCCGACCGGGCAACTGGTGTTCCAGGTCGTCATCTACAACCTGCCCGGCCGCGACTGCGCGGCGCTGGCGTCCAACGGCGAACTCAAGGCCGACGAGTTGCCGCGCTACAAGGCCGAGTACATCGACAAGATCGCGGGCATCCTGGCCCGGCCGGAGTACGCGCGGCTGCGCATCGTCTCCGTGATCGAGATCGACTCGCTGCCCAACCTGGTCACCAACGTCACGCCGCGCGCGACGGCCACGCCGAACTGCGACGTGATGAAGGCGAACCAGAACTACCAGAACGGTGTGGCGTACGCGGTGTCCAAGCTCGGCGACATCCCGAACGTCTACAACTACCTGGACTCCGGCCACCACGGCTGGATCGGTTGGGGCGACACGGTTCCCGAGTACGACAACTTCTTCGCCTCGGCGAAGATGATGGCGTCGATCCTGGGTCGCGAGGGTGCGACCAAGGCCGACGTGCACGGCTTCATCACCAACACGGCGAACTACTCCGCGCTGGAGGAGCCGTACTGGACGGTGGACGACGTGGTCGGCGGCCAGCCGGTGAAGCAGGCCTCGAAGTGGGTCGACTGGAACGACTTCAACGGTGAGCTGGGCTTCGCCACGGCGATGCGGGCCGAACTGGTCAAGCAGGGCTTCGACAGCGGCGTCGGCATGCTGATCGACACGTCCCGCAACGGCTGGGGCGGTGCCAACCGCCCGACCGGCAAGTCGACCTCGACCAACGCGGCCGAGTACGTCGACCAGTCCCGCATCGACCGCCGCATCCAGAAGGGCAACTGGTGCAACCAGAGCGGTGCCGGCCTCGGCGAGCGCCCGAAGGCGGCGCCGAAGCCCGGCATCGACGCCTACGTCTGGATCAAGCCGCCGGGCGAGTCCGACGGCTCGAGCAAGGAGATCCCGAACACCGAGGGCAAGGGCTTCGACCGGATGTGCGACCCCACGTACACCGGCAACCCGCGCAACGGCAACAACCTGTCGGGCGCCCTCCCCGACGCCCCGCTCTCGGGCCACTGGTTCTCGTCCCAATTCCAAGAGCTGATGCGCAACGCCTACCCGCCGCTGTCCTGACGGGTTGACGCAAACCCCCGTGGGCGGTGTCCTCCAGGCACCGCCCACGGGCCGCATACAGCGTGGTGACCGACGACCGCGCTAACGGGGCGGCCAGCCCCGCCCAATCGTTCAACACCCGCGTACACGACACCACGCGCGACCCCGGTAGAGCGAGTCGTGTGGGCGGACATCAGCGCTAGCGTGCTCGACCGATCGGGGAAATCCGAACCTGCGGAACACCAAACGTCATCGGCTCCCTCGACCGCGTCGCCCACCATCCGCGACCCCGACCTCCAGCGCGAGTCCGGGCCTGGGCGGCCGTCCGGGACCAACTGCCGTGAGCCTTCACGGGGGCAGCACGTCCGCCAGCCCGGCCAGTTCGTCGTCGTCAAGAGGCCTAAGGTGCGCCAGTGCGTTTCGGGCGTCGCGCAAGCGGAACAGCAGCTGCCTGTCCACTGGGGACAGACGCACCCGTGACGTCTGGACGGCCCACGCCATCGCGCCCAGCTCAAGGACCGTGCGCCGATCCTGCGCAAGGCCCGGCGGGGCGGTGCCGCGGGACATCTCGTCCAGCACCGCGAGGCTGGCCCGCGAACGCACCCGCGCCTCCAAACGTGCCCGGTGCGCGTCGATCAGCGGGGTCAGCGCCCGGTTCTGCCCGCGCCACACCAGGGTCGCCAGGTCGACCGGCGTGGGCGCCGCCCCGATCGGGGTCAGCCGGAGTTGACCGTCCCAGTAGTCCGCGAGTCCCGCTTTCCAGGCCGGCCGCAGCTCCGCCGGCGGGCGCTCCGGGCTCCCGCGCACGTGCCGCAGGTCGCGCGGCAGGTCCACCTCTCCCTCATGCGTGAACGCCTTCAGGTGCTCGGGCAGGGTCGCCACCAAACCGTCCCAGCCCGCGGCCAGGAAAG
Organism: Actinosynnema sp. CA-248983; assembly: GCA_050954585.1. Classification (GTDB taxonomy): domain Bacteria; phylum Actinomycetota; class Actinomycetes; order Mycobacteriales; family Pseudonocardiaceae; genus Actinosynnema. Next base: position 3,341,808 of record CP191863.1, read on the forward strand.
CGGCCAGCGCGAGGTTCGGTCCGGCGACCTCCACGACCACCTCGGCGGCCACCAGGTCGCGCACGAAGTCGGCCCGGCGGGGCGGTCGTGCGGTGGCCGCGACGACGGCGGTGTCGAGCCGGCCGCAGGCGGCCCACCACCAGTGCACGCGGGTGGTCACCGGGTCCAGGCTGTCCAGCAGCCGCACCGGCAGGTCGGCGGTGCGGGCGGCGACCAGGACGCGGGGCCGTTCGCCCGGCGGCAGACCGCGTTGCTTCGCGTCCGCGGGGAGTCTCGTGAGCAGCGACCCCACGTCCTCGGGGTCGTTCTCCTCCCACGCGCACAAGACGACGACCCGGCCGCGCAACGCGCCCCGCAGGGCCAGTTCGCCGAGCGGGTCGTCGGGCACCTCCTCGTCGCCCGTGCACCCGGTCCACAACCGTTGCGCGACCGTGGAGGTGCTCTCCACCCCGATCTCCGGCGGCGACTCCAGCGGCCACTCCCAGTCGAACACGCCCAGCGTCGTGCGCGCCCACGCCGGCACGTCCACCGGCGCCTCCACCGGCGAGGACCTGGGCGTCGCGCGGCGCTTGCGGCGGGACTCCGGCGTGGGCACCCGGACGGCGTCCGGCCGCGACTCCAGCACCCCGAGGAGGTCGTCGGCGTCGCCCGCGTCGACGAGCGCGTCCGGGACGAGCCAGACGCAGCTCCACCCGTCGTCGAGGTCCGTCGCCACCGCTCGCAGGTGGCGCGCCGGACCGGGGAGGGAGTCCAGCGGCACCGCACCCGCGTTCATGCGCTGTCGCGGACCGTGGTGACGCAGCGGTGCAGCACCCGGTCCAGCGCGACGCCGTCGACGCCCTCGTCGAGCACGCCGAACCGGGCCAGCTCCTCCAGGAACTCGTTGGTCGTGGCCAGGTCCAGGTCCAGGGCCGCGGCGACGTCGGCGGGGGACAGGGGCTCGCCGGGGTCCACGTACGAGGCCCACTTGTCGACGCGGGCCAGCGCGGTGCTCGTCAGCTCCGTCCGGGTGAGGAACGCGGCGGCCCACTGCGGGTCCGCCTGCAGCTTCACCACCCGGTCCAGCGCCTGCGCCTGGGTCGCGCCCCGCACCTCCACGTTGGCGATGACCTCCTCGACCAGCTCGATCCACCCGCCGGTGGCCTCGATGAGCCGCACCCGGGCCTGGACGACGTCGAACGGGCACTCCGGCCAGCTGCGCAGGCTGCTGGACGTCCACCGCGCCGGCTCCACCACCTCGACCCCCGCGAGAGCCGCCACCTGGTCGGCCACCTCCGGCTTGACCAGGACAGCGGAGGCGGGCTTCTCCTTCAACAGGCGCGCGACGACCTGGTTGACCTCGGTGAACGGCAGTTCGCGCAGGTCGGCCACCAGCACGGTCGCCTTCTTGCGGCGCGCGGCGTTGGTGACCGCCTTGAGGATGTCGGCCGCCGACGAGTACACCTCGACCTTGCTGCCCCGCAGTTCGGCGTAATCCTTGATCGCGTCCGCGACCCGTTCGACGCCCGACGCGACCGTGCCGGTGACCACGGACGTCACGCCGCCCGCGGTCAGCTCGAACAGCTGGCCGTCGGTCAGCGGGCTGCGCCGCTTGAACGGGTCGGTGCCCAGCAGCCGGCGTGCGTCGCGCGGGTTGTACTCGTAGGGCAGGTCGAAGTCGGTCTCCGCGAGTTCCCGCAGCAGGTCCGCCTTGGTGCCCAGCATGTTCACCACGTTCGGGCTGCGCACGGCGTAGCGGGCCTGACCGGACAGGCGGATGAGCAGGCCCAGGCCCACCATCTCGTCCAGGTAGATGCGCACCTGCGACACGGTGAGGTCGTCGAACCCGGCCGCCCAGTGCCGGCGGGCCTCCTCCAGCAGTTCCTCGGGCCCGTAATCGGCCCCGAAGCTGTCGTTCAGGCTGAGCACCGCGATGACGAGGGTCAGGACGCGGTACCGGTCCTCCAGGTTGATCGTGATCCGCAGCCGTTCGGCGATGCGCGCGCGGACGTGGTCGCTGGCCGCCACCGCCTCGACGTCGGCCTCCCGGATCGGCACCGGCAGGGCCGGCGACTGCGCCACCCGGTCGTGCAGCGTGCGCACGAGGTCCTGGCAGAAGATCTGGATCAGGCTCGCCTGGTAGTTGGTCGCCGACAGCAGCCGCCACACCAGTTCCGGCCGCTCGAACCGGTACCCGAGCGCGGCCAGCGGCGCGACGACGAGCCGGCGCGCGTCGGCCGGGTCCAGCGGGCCGACGAGGATGTCCGGTCCGCCGTGGACCAGCGGCACGTTGGACAGGTGGCCGAACCGCTGCACCTGGTGCAGGCCGGCGAACACGATCTTGAACCGCCGCTCGGTGGACTCCATGAGTTCCTTGAGCCGCAACACGTTCGGGAAGTGCGCGACCCCGCCGCCCTCGGACTTGACGCCGCGCGAGTCGGCGGTCAGGAACGCGTCGGCCTCGTCCGCGAGCAGCAGCAGGCGGCGGTTGGAGTTGTGGTTGAGCCACGCTTTCACGTGGTTGACCACCACGTCGGGCGGCGGGTCCTGGGACATGCTCTCGGGCAGCACACCGCGCTTCTTCAGCTCGACCGCCAGTTCGCGCCAGATCCGGGACGCCGGTTCGGCCTCCCCGATGCCCTTGCCCTTCAGGTCGAGGTACACCGCGTGGCGCAGCCCGCCTTCGTTGAACGTCGCCTCCACCCGCCGCAGCAGCGCCGACTTGCCGAGTTGGCGACCGCCGTAGATGAACAACCCGCCGTTCGGGTCGACCACCTCGGCCATCTCGCGGTCACGGCCGACGAACACCTCCGGCGGCACCAGACCGGCGACGAACGGCGTGTACGGGTTGAGCGACGTCCACGGGAGGGTGACGCGCTGGGTGGCGCGCCAGGAACCCGGGGCGTTGGCCGCGACCCAGCCCACGACCGCGGGGTCGACCACGAGCGCCTGGACCGAGCCGCGATCGGCCTCCGCCGCGAGCGCGCGCCGCGTCGGGAGGTCCATGGCGTACAGGTAGAGCAGGACGTTCGCCCGCCCGGTGTCCTCCATGCCCAGCACGTCGAGCACCGACCGCCGGCCCCGGCGCTCCTCGGTGATCACCACGACGTTGTACTGGTTCGCCGCGGAACCCAGGGTCGAGACGTACGAGCTGTCGGTCGGCGTGCCCTGCACGCGGAACCGGCGGAACCCCTGGCGCGTGCCCCGCCCGATCTCGTGCGGCCGGGTCGGGGCCTGCAGGCCGAGCACCCGGAGGATGCTGTGGACCGAGTTCGCCAGCCGGTCGCCGGCCAGGCCCTGCGGGTTCTTCAGCGAGTCCCACGCGTGGACGCCCGCGGTCGCCAGCGGCGTCAGCGTCGCGCCGCGGGCGGCCAGTTCGGCCCAGGCCTGCGCGCTGTCGCCGGGCGCGGGGCCACCCCGGGCGACGCCGGCCGCCACCAGGTCGGCGAACGCGCCGAGGTCGTCGGGCGCGTCGGTGACCTGGTCGGGCAGCGGTTTGCCCGCCCGCACGAACGCGAGGAACTCGGCCGCCGTGACCGTGTCGCCGTCGTCGAGCAGCGCGAGCATCCGTTCCCGCCCGGCGACCTCGACGTCGAGGGACGTGATCTCGGCACGCAGTTCGTCGATGCGGGACCCGTGCTTGGCGGCCAGTTCCCCGGCGAGGTCTTCGAGGCTCTTCGCCGCGCCGTCGAACGCGCCGTCGTCGACGGTCGCCAGCGCCTGGAGGCGGCCCGCGACAGTGGTCTCGTCGACCGGGTCGAGGAGGTTCTGCGTGCGGATGCGCGCGAACAGGTCGCTCGCGCGGTCGAAGTCGGACCGGTGCCGCTTGACCCACGACGCGGTCGCGCGGTCGAGCAGGTGGCGCAGCGGCTCGACGTCGACGTCCCCGCCCCAGGCGCCGGCCGCGGCGAGGTCGACGACCCGTCGGGCGCGCAGGAGGTCGCCGCGGTCGCAGTAGGCCGACACCGCGCCGCGCACGTCGGGCGGCCGGACCAGCTCGGCCAGCGCGACGCTGGTGCGCGGGTCCTCCCGGTCGGGTCGGCCGGCGGCGTCGCGCGGCAGGTCGGGCAGGATGAGCAGGACGTCGGGACCGGGTTCGGCCGCGGTCGCGTCGCCGTCGAGGGCGTACCCGCCGAGGACGGCGTCCTTCGGCCGCGAAAGCCACTGGCGGAACAACGACATCGCCACGCCGACCATGCCGGGCGGCGGCTCCTCGCCCTCGACGTCGGCCAGGGCGCGGGACAGCCGCGCGGCCAGGCTGAGGTCGTCCGACTCCGCCGCCGTCAGCCGCTTGCTCACCACGTCCGCCTCGCGCACCACCTCGCGGACCTCGTCGATCGCCCGGACGAGCGTGCGCAGGGCGCTGGCCACGATGGGTTCCCTGGCCTGCTTGGGGGTGCGCATGGCGGCGTCGGCCGCTTCGATCATCGTCTGGACCGCGTCGTGCGCGGTCAGCCGGTCGAGGACGGCGGCGATCGCCCGGCCGTCCCCGCCTTCCGACCACTTCACCACCGCGTCCAGTGCGGTGGACAGCGGCTGGCCGGGCAGCAGGAGCCGCTGGAGCACGCGGGTCGCCCGCTGGTAGGGGTTCTTGCGGCGGGGCAGCTCCTCGGCGAGGTTGTGCGCGCGCCGGCCGAGTTCCGCCCGGGTCTCGTCGGAGTGGGCGTCGGTCAGCAGCGCGCCGGCGGTGTCGTCGATGGGCAGGCCGCGGCGGACGGCGTCGATGGCGGTGTCGACCAGCGCGCCCCACCGCGCGGGCAGGACGAGGCCGTTGCGCAGGCCGGTCAGCACGGAGTGCCCCCACCCGGCCAGCAGACCCGCGCGCAGGGCGGCGGTCGTGGCGAGGGCGGTGGCGTCGGGGTCGCCGACGAGGTCCTGGACGTCGAGGTCCAGGCCGGCGAGGACGGCCGTCGCGTCGGCGTTGTTGGTGACGGCGAACGCCATCGCGGCGAACCGCATCGTGGCGGTGCGGCGGTCCGGTTCGGCCGACACCGCCGTCACCCAGTAGGCCTCGACGAGCCGACCGGCCGAGGCCAGCTCGACCGCCAGCGGCGGACTGCCCTCCTCCCACGGGAACCCGAGCGCCATGTCACTGACCTCGACCACCTCCGCGACCTCCGCCACCGCTTCCTCGTCCGGGGTCGGCGCTACCGGCTGGATCTCCGGCTCCGGCTCGGCTTCGACGGTCTCGGCCTCGGGCCGGGCTTCGGTGGTCTCGGTCTCGGGCCGGGCTTCGGTGGTCTCGGTCTCGGGCCGGGCTTCGGTGGTCTCCGGCTCGGCTTCGAGGGTCTCCGGCACCGGGTCGACCTCGCGAGCGGCGACCGGCGGTTCGATCCTCCCCAGCGCCACCAGCAACTCGTCCCGTGCGGACTTGAGCGACGCGAAAGCCACCCCGTGGTTGGCGCTGAGCATCGACTCGACCGCGGCGAGCTGCTGCTCCAGGTCGGCCCGTCGAGCCGCGTCCACCGACTCGGCCTCCCGCAGCGCCGCCTGCTCCTCCGCCGCGCGCCGGCGTGCGGCCAGCACCTCGGCGATGGCATCCGACAGGGTGGTGAAGTCGGCGTCGGGCGGGACGTCGACCTCCGCGGCGACCGCGTCGACCAGGTCCCGCCGCCGGCCCTCGAACCGCCGCAGCGCCGCGTCGACACCCTCGGGTGCGGCCGACCCGGTCTCGACGGCGTCCCCGGCCCGGCGCAGCAGCGCGGCCGTGTCGGCGGCGAGGGCGCGGACTTCGTCGAGCCGGGCCACCAGCGGGTCGACCTCGTCACCCGCGGAGGGCTTCGCGGGCTCGGTGAGAACTCCAGGTTCCATGGATTCCCTTGTCGAATCTTCGTCGCGGTCCCGGTTGTGGCTGGCATCGCGGATGAGCGGAGATGTGCGCGGCGCGGTGATGAGCGCGGCTTCCAGTTCCGACCTGCGCCGGGTGGCCAGCGGGGTCGCCTGCGCGTTGCCGAGCAGCAGGCCGAACAGCACCAGCCGACCGAACTGCTTTCCCAGCGACGTGAGCATCGCGCGGAGTTGGTCGAAGTCGGGATCGGCGATCGCGGACCGGTCGAACCGCTGCTGCGCCAGAAGCACTCGGGTGGCGAGCGACAGGGCGCCGATGGCCAGGTCCTCCAAGTGGTACGACGGCGCTTTCGCGAGGTGCGCCCGGGCCGCCCGGATCTCCCGCCGGATCGGCGCGCGGGCGTCTTTGGCGGACGATGGCATCTGCGCGGCGACGCGGAGCGGGTCGCACACCGCGAGCAGCACGCTGAAGTCGGCGTCGTTCAGCGACGCGAGCCATTTCCGCAGTTCCACGACCAGATCGGCGGTCACGGGAGGTACTCATACCCCAGATCTCGGTTAACTCCTCCGTGAGATGGCCGATTGTGAAGCGGTGTGCCGACATCTCACTCGGACAGCGCAATGATTCACGCAAATCCCGCAATTCTGCGGAAGATTGTTGCTCCGCACCGTTTCGGCGCCGTCGTTCGCACCCGCTGTTCGGCTGTCGGCGAACAACGGTCTCCCTGGAGGAACTCCACGTCGACACGGTCGCGCCGACTTGCGTAGCGTCGAACGGGTGACGAGCGGACTCCCCAAGACCGCGGGCGAGCTGAAGGCCGCCGGGTACGCCCCGCGCGGTGTCAAGGTCGAGCTGCGGGACAACCTGGTGGCGGCGCTGCGGGAGAAGCGGAACCCCTGGCCCGGCATCGTCGGGTTCGAGCGGACCGTGTTGCCGCAGTTGGAGCGGGCGATCCTGGCTGGCCACGACGTGGTGCTGCTCGGTGAACGGGGGCAGGGCAAGACCCGGTTGTTGCGCACGCTCGTCGGGCTGCTGGACGAGTGGACGCCGGTGATCGAGGGCGCGGAGCTGAACGAGCACCCGCTGGACCCCATCACCCCCGAGTCCAAGCGCCGGGCGGCGGAGCTGGGCGACGACCTCCCGGTGGCCTGGAAGCACCGCGACGAGCGGTTCGCCGAGAAGCTCGCCACGCCCGACACCAGCGTCGGCGACCTGGTCGGCGACGTCGACCCGGTCAAGGTCGCCCAGGGCCGCAGCCTCGGCGACCCGGAGACCATCCACTACGGCCTGCTCCCGCGCAGCCACCGCGGCATCATCGCGGTCAACGAGCTGCCCGACCTCGCCGAGCGCATCCAGGTGTCGCTGCTCAACGTGATGGAGGAGCGCGACATCCAGATCCGCGGCTACACGCTGCGCCTCCCGCTGGACGTCCTCCTCGTCGCGACCGCGAACCCCGAGGACTACACCAACCGCGGCCGGATCATCACCCCGCTCAAGGACCGCTTCGGCGCGGAGATCCGCACGCACTACCCGCTGGAGATCGCCGCCGAGGTCGACCTGGTCCGCCAGGAAGCGGACCTGGTGGCGGAGGTCGGCGACCACCTGCTGGAGGTCATCGCCCGGTTCGTCCGGCACCTGCGCGAGTCGTCCGCGATCGACCAGCGCTCCGGCGTCTCGGCGCGGTTCGCGGTGGCGGCGGCGGAGACGGTGGCGGCGAGCGCCCTGCGGCGCAGCGCCCTCATCGGGGAGAGCCCGGCCATCGCGCGACCGGTGGACCTGGAGTCCGTGCCGGAGGTGCTGCGCGGCAAGCTGGAGTTCGAGGCGGGCGAGGAGGGTCGCGAGCGGGAGGTGCTGACCCACCTGCTGCGCCGGTCGATCGCCGACACCGCGCGCTCGACGTTCGCCGGGCTGAGCCTGAAGCCGCTGGCCGAGCTGGTGTCCGACGGGCACCCGGTGGCCACCGGCGAGCGCGTCCACGCGGGCGACCTGCTGGCGGCGCTGCCCGAGCTGCCGCTGCTGCACGAGGTGGCCAAGCGCGTCGGCGCCGGGCCCAAGGACCCGGTCGGGCGCATCGCCTCGGCCGTCGAACTGGCCCTGGAGTCGCTCTACCTCACCCGTCAGCTGGCCAAGGACAGCGACGACGACCGAACGGTGTACGGATGACCGGTTACCGCTACGGCCGGTACGTCGACGGCCCGGACCCGCTGGCCCCGCCCACCGACCTGCGCGCGGCGATGGACGAACTGGGCCGCGAGGTCATGGAGGGCGCGTCCCCCGAGTCGGCGCTGCGCGAGCTGCTGCGCCGGGGCCTGCCGGGGCAGCGCGGGCTGGACGACCTGACGTCGCGGCTGTGGCAGCGCCGGGCGTCCATCCAGCGCCGGCACCGGCTCGACGGCACGCTCCAGGAGATCCGGCGGCTGCTGGACCAGGCGCTGGAGGCGGAACGGGCCGCGCTGTTCCCCGACCCCGACGACGACGCCCGGTTCCGCGAGGCGCAGCTCGACGCGTTGCCGCAGGGCACCGCGGCGGCCGTGCGCGAACTGGCCGAGTACGACTGGCGGTCCCCGCAGGCCCGCGAGTCCTACGAGCAGATCCAGAACCTGCTCGGCCGGGAGCTGCTCGACCAGCGGTTCCAGGGCATGAAGCAGGCGATGGAGAACGTCTCGCCGCAGGACGTCGAGCGCATCCGGCAGATGCTCGACGACCTCAACCAGCTCCTCGCCGCGCACGCCCAGAGCCGGGACACGCCGGAGCAGTTCCAGGACTTCATGCGCAAGCACGGCGAGTTCTTCCCGGAGAACCCGCGCGACGTCGAGGAGCTGATCGACGCGCTCGCGGCGCGGGCGGCGGCGGCCCGGCGCATGATGAACTCGATGACCGAGCAACAGCGCCAAGAGCTGAACGCCTTGTCCCAGCAGGCTTTCGGCAACTCGGGCATCGGCCAGCAACTGTCCACTTTGGACTCGCTGGTACAGGGGCTGCGGCCCGGCGAGGACTGGTCCGGCTCCGCCCGGTTCCGCGGCAACCAGCCGCTGGGCCTGGGCGAGGGCGCGCAGGCCATGGCCGACCTCGCCGAACTGGACGCGCTGGCCGAGCAGCTCGCCCAGTCCTACCCCGGCGCACGGCTGGAGGACATCGACCTGGAGGCCCTGGTCCGCCAACTGGGCGACGAGGCCGGGGTGGACGCGCGGCGGCTGGCCGAGCTGGAACGCGAGCTGCGGCAGCAGAACCTCCTGGAACGCGCTCCCGACGGCTCCCTGCGGCTGACCCCGAAAGCGTTGCGGCGCTTGGGGGAGACCGCGCTGCGCGGCGTGATCGACAGCGTCCGGGCGCAGGGTCAGCGGGACAACACGCGGGCCGGCGCGGCGGGCGAGCTGATCGGCAGCACCCGGCCGTGGCAGTTCGGCGACACCGAGCCGTGGAACGTCCCCCGCACGGTCACCAACGCGGTGCTGCGCGGCGGGACCGGCGAGATCAGCCTGGACGTGGTGGACGTCGAGATCAGCGAGACCGAGCAGCGGTCGCGCGCGGCGGTCGCGCTGTGCGTGGACACGTCGTGGTCGATGGTGCAGGACGGCCGGTGGGTGCCCATGAAGCGCACCGCCCTGGCCCTGCACCACCTGGTCCGCACCCGGTTCCGCACGGACGCGTTGCAGCTCATCACGTTCGGCCGGCACGCCGAGACCGTCGACATCGGGCAGCTCACCGCGTTGGAAGGGGTGTGGGAGCAGGGCACCAACCTGCACCACGCGCTGCTGCTGGCCTCCCGGCACCTCCGCCGCCACCCCGACGCGCAGCCCGTGGTGCTGGTGGTGACCGACGGCGAGCCGACCGCGCACCTGGAAGCCGACGGCGAGGCGGAGTTCTGCTACCCGCCGCAGCCCCGCACGCTGGCCAAGACCATCGCCGAGGTGGACGGCCTGGCCCGGCTGGGCGCGGCGATCACCGTGTTCAAGCTGGGCGACGACCCGAGGCTGGCCCGGTTCGTGGACATGGTCGCCCGGCGCAGCGGTGGCCGCGTGGTCGCGCCCGGCGAGGACGGCCTGGGCGCGGCCGTGGTCAGCGACTACCTGAGATCGCGCCGCCGGCGCTGATGCAACCCCGTGCGCCGTCGCTTCCGTCCTGGGGGCGACGGCACAACGGGAGGTCGGAACCAGTGAACCGGGTCGTACCTGTGGTCCTGCTGGCGGTGGCGCTCGGCGGCTGCGCCCGCGCGGAGACCGGCACCCCGCCACCCGCACCACCGACCACGACGTCGGACGCGCCGGACCTGCGGGACAACGACCCGGCGCTCCAGAGCGCGGCACAGGCGCTGGAGCCGATGCTGAAGCAGAAGTTCCGGGGCACCTACTCCGGGCTTGAGGTCAACGGCGCGGACGGCGCGATCGTGGTCTACCGGGTGCCCGACGAGGCGCTGGACGACGCCGCTCGTGCGGCGGCACCCGACGTGCGGCTGACGTTCAAGGACGCGGTGTACCCGCTGTCGAAGATGGAGGACGTCGTCGAGCGGCTCAACGCCGACGCGGAATATTGGAAGACCCAGGGCGTGCAGCTCACGACCTGGGGTCCCGCGTCCGACGGGTCCGGCGTGAACGTCACGACCGTCGCCGGCGAGTCCGACCGGGCCAAGCTGGTCGAGCGCTACGGCGACATCGTCCGCGTGACGCAGGCCGACTTCCCCGTTCCGGTGCCGAAGTCGATCCCGTCTACGCCGACGCGCTGACCCAGTCGGGCTGATCACGGAAAGTTTCGTTGAAGTTTCGTTCTGTAACGGATAGGCTGGAACGCCGCTGGGAGCGCTCCCAGAGTCCGCCGCCGACATCGTTTCGGAGAATGGAGGCCCTTCCATGCACATGCGTAGTTCCTCCTGGTCCGTCAGAAGGCAGGGCGTCATCGCGCTGGTCCTGGGCGTGCTCGCCGGCCTCTTCGTGTGGACCCCGACGGCCTCGGCGCACGGCACGATCGTCGGTCCACCGACCCGTGCCTACCAGTGCTGGCAGACGTGGGGCAGTCAACACACCAACCCGGCCATGCAGCAGCAGGACCCCATGTGCTGGCAGGCGTTCCAGGCCAACGCCGACACCATGTGGAACTGGATGAGCGCGCTGCGGGACGGCTTGCGCGGCAACTTCCAGGGTTCCACGCCCGATGGACAGCTCTGTAGCAACGCGCTGTCCCGCAACAACTCCCTGAACACCCCCGGGGCGTGGAAGACGACCAACGTCGGCAGCAGCTTCCAGATGCACCTGTACGACCAGGCCAGCCACGGCGCGGACTACTTCCGGGTGTACATCAGCAAGAACGGGTTCGACCCGACCACCCAGCGCCTCGGTTGGGGCAACCTGGACTTCATCATGCAGACCGGCAGGTACGCCCCGGCCAAGGACATCACGTTCAACGTCCAGACCAACGGCACCTACCGGGGACGCCACGTGGTGTTCACGATCTGGCAGGCCTCGCACCTGGACCAGACCTACATGTGGTGCAGTGACGTGAACTTCGGCTAGCGGTCCGGCCCGGCGTCGACCCCGGCGCCGGGCCGCACCCGCGTGACGCGTCCCGTCGACGCCGACTCGGTGAGGTAGTCCGCCGGGGAGAAGTCCTTGATGCGCTTGGTCATCCGCACCGTCGACCACGGCCACAGCGTGCTGTTCCGGCCGTTCTTGTCGATGTAGTAGCTCATGCAGCCGCCCGCGTTGTACACAGTGGACCGCAGGGCTTCCTGGACCTCGGTGTTGAACACCTCCTGCACCGGCCGGCGCACCTCGACGCTGTGCCACCCGTTGCGGCGCATGGTCTTCAGCGCGTCGAGCAGGTAGCGCAACTGGGTCTCGATGATGGTGAACGCCGAGGAGTGGCCGGTGCCGAGGTTGGGGCCGAGCAGCAGGAACAGGTTCGGGAAGCCGTGGACGGCGGTGCCCAGGTAGGCCTGCGGGCTGCCCTGCCACACCTCGTCCAGGCTGCGGCCGTCCGCGCCGTAGACGTGCTTGGCCACCGGCGGGTCGCTGAAGTGGAAGCCGGTGCCGAAGATGATCGCGTCCACTTCGCGCCGGGTGCCGTCCTTCGCGACCACCTCGCGGCCTTCGACCCGTGCGATGGCCTGCGCGAGGACTTCGACGTTCGGCCTGGTCAGCGCGGGGTAGTAGGTGTTGGACATGAGCAGGCGCTTGCAGCCCAGGACGAAGTCCGGGGTGAGGGCCTTGCGCAGCGCCGGGTCCTGGACGGACCGGTGCAGGTTCCACCGGCCCGCCTTTTGGATGACTTTCATGATTTTCGGGTGGCGGAAGGCGAAGCTGAACGCCTCCAGTCCGCCGTAGAACGCGTTGCGGTACCACCGTTGGGTGATCGGCAGGTACCGGAAGAGTGCACGTTCGATCCACGGCATCCGGTGGTCGACCTTGGGCAGCACCCAGGGCGCGGTGCGCTGGAACAGGTGAAGTGCCGCCACCTTCGGTTGGATCTTCGGCACGAACTGGATCGCGCTGGCGCCCGTGCCGACGACCGCGACCCGTTTGCCGGTCAGGTCGTAGTCGTGGTTCCAGCGGGAGGAGTGGAAGGTCTCGCCGGGGAAGTCCGCGAGGCCCGGCAGGTCCGGGAGGAGCGGTTCGTGCCACGGTCCGGTGCCGGAGACCAAGACCCGGGCCGTGTAGTGGCCCTTCGAGGTGGTGACCTGCCAGTGCTCGCCGTCCCAGCGCGCCTCGGTGACCGTCGTGCCGAACCGGATCAGCGGCGTGACCCCGAAGCGTTCGGAGGTCCGTTCCAGGTAGGCCCGGATCTCGGGCTGCTCGGCGAACACCCGGCCCCAGTCGGGGTTGGGCGCGAAGGTGTAGGAGTACAGCGACGACGGGATGTCGCACGCGCAGCCCGGGTAGGTGTTGTCCCGCCAGGTCCCGCCGACCGAGTCGCCCTTCTCCAGGACGAGCAGGTCGAACCCGGCCTCCTTGAGCTTGACGGCCGCCCCGATGCCCGAGGCTCCCGCACCCACCACCAGAACGTCCACCGTCGTCATGGATACCGACGGTATTTCGATACCAGTGGTCTGTCAACGTAGGCTGAACGGGTGCCCAGACTGACCCGAGCGCAGAGCCAGGCCCGAACCCGGGACCTGCTCACCGACACCGCCCAGCGCCTGTTCCTCCGGGACGGCTACCACGCCACGTCCCTGGACAAGGTCGCCGAGGCGGCGGGGTTCTCGAAGGGTGCGGTGTACTCGAACTTCCGCAACAAGGACGAGCTGTGCCTGGTCGTGCTCGACCGGCTGTACGCCGAGCGCATCGCCGAGATCGCCCGGGCGTTCGCCGGCGGGACGCTGGAGGACCGGTTCCGGGCGTTCGAGGAGTACGCGGAGGGGATGCTGGGCGACGCGCCCAGGACGCAGTTCGAGGTGGAGTTCGCCTTGCAGGCGCGGCAGAACCGGGAGCTGCAGGCGGACCTGGGGCGGCGGGACGCGCTGGTGGTGAGCGCGCTTGAGCAACTGGTCCAGTCCCAGGTGGACGAATTCGGGCTGGTGCCGTTGCTGCCGGTCAGGGAGTTGGCCCGGACCCTGCTCAGCCTGGGCATCGGGTTGGGGGTGCAGCGCTTCGTGGTGCAGGACGTCCTGCCGGTGCGGGTGCTGACCGACACCGTCCGGGTCCTGCTGGGCGTCCAGCGCTAGGACTGGTCGTCGTTGGTCTTGTCCTCCTTGTCGGTGGTCTTGATGTCTCTGTCGGTCGACGCCAGCGCCACCTCGGTGGCCACGTCCGGCTTCACCCGGTGCTTGCCCGGCTTGGTGATGGAGAAGTGGGCCTCGTCCCGCATCCGCTCCACCATGTGCGGGTAGTGCAGCTCGAACGCGGGCCGCTCCGACCGGATGCGGGGCAGCTCGGTGAAGTTGTGCCGGGGCGGCGGGGAGGAGGTGGCCCACTCCAGGGAGTTGCCGAAGCCCCACGGGTCGTCGCGCTCGGCCGGGTCGCCGAAGCGGTAGCTGCGGAAGACGTTCCACACGAACGGCAGGACCGAGGCGCCCAGCAGGAAGGCGCCGATGGTCGAGATGGTGTTCATCATGGTGAAGCCGTCGTCGGGCAGGTAGTCCGCGTAGCGGCGCGGGAAGCCGATGTTGCCCAGCCAGTGCTGGATCAGGAACGTCAGGTGGAAGCCGATGAACGTGGTCCAGAAGTGCAGCTTGCCCAGCGGCTCGTTGAGCATCCGGCCGGTCATCTTCGGGAACCAGAAGTAGATGCCGGCGTAGGTGGCGAACACGATCGTGCCGAACAGCACGTAGTGGAAGTGGGCGACCACGAAATAGGTGTCCGTCACGTGGAAGTCCACCGGGGGCGACGCCAGCAGGATGCCGGTCAGGCCGCCGAGCAGGAACGTCACCAGGAAACCCACGCTGAACAGCATGGGTGTCTCGAAGGACAACTGGCCCTTCCACATGGTGCCGATCCAGTTGAAGAACTTGATGCCCGTGGGCACCGCGATCAGGAACGTCATCAGCGAGAAGAACGGCAGCAGCACCGCGCCGGTGGCGAACATGTGGTGCGCCCACACCGCCACCGAGAGCGCCGCGATGGCGAACGTCGCGAACACCAGGCCCTTGTAGCCGAACAACGGCTTGCGGCTGAACACCGGGAAGATCTCCGACACGATCCCGAAGAACGGCAGCGCGACGATGTAGACCTCGGGGTGGCCGAAGAACCAGAACAGGTGCTGCCACAGGATCACCCCGCCGTTGGCCGGGTCGAACACGTGCGCGCCGAGGTGGCGGTCGGCGGCCAGGCCCATCAGGGCGGCGGTCAGGATCGGGAAGGCCAGCAGGATCAGGATGCTGGTGACGAAGATGTTCCAGGTGAAGATGGGCATCCGGAACATCGTCATGCCGGGCGCGCGCAGGCAGCACACCGTGGTCACCATGTTCACGCCGCCCAGGATGGTGCCCAGGCCGGACACGGTCAGGCCCATGATCCACAGGTCCGCGCCGACGCCGGGGGAGTGGACGGCCGAGGTCAGCGGGGTGTAGGCGGTCCAGCCGAAGTCCGCCGCGCCGGCGGGCGTGACGAAGCTGATGACGACCATCGAGCCGCCGAACAGGAACAGCCAGTACGAGAAGGCGTTGAGCCGGGGGAACGCCACGTCCGGCGCGCCGATCTGCAGCGGCAGGATGTAGTTGGCGAAGCCGAACAGGATCGGCGTCGCGTACAGCAGCAGCATGATCGTGCCGTGCATGGTGAACAGTTGGTTGTACTGCTCGGTGGACAGGAACTGCAGCCCCGGCCGCGCCAGCTCGCCCCGGATGAGCAGCGCCATCAGTCCGCCGATCATGAAGAACATGAACGACGTGGTCAGGTAGAGCAGCCCGATCTGCTTCGGGTCGGTGGTCTTGAACAGCGCGAGCAGCGCGGCGCCCTTGGGCCGTCGTCGGGCGGCACCCGGATGGGTGATGACGGGTTCCGGCTTGAGCGCGGTCATGACCGCCTCCCTCGTCCGATGGTGTCCCGGGAGCCAGGTTCATGGTCCACCCGACCGCGCGCGGCGGCAATCGCTCAGCCGGGCAGCTGCTCCGGCTGATCACCCGGTTCAGCGGGCGTGACCTGCTGCGTCAGGTGGGTCGACGCCCGTTCGAGGAACCTCAGCAGCTCCACCGGGAAGGGCAGGACCAAGGTCGAGTTCTTCTCCGCCGCCACCTCGACGATGGTCTGCAGCAGCCGCAGCTGGAGCGCGGCGGGCGTGTCGGCCATCCGGGCAGCCGCCTCGGACAGCTTCAGCGACGCCTGCAACTCGCCGTCGGCGGTGATGATGCGGGCCCGCCGCTCGCGCTCGGCCTCCGCCTGCCGGGACATCGACCGCTTCATGCTCTCCGGCAGGGCGACGTCCTTGATCTCCACCCGGTCGATGTCGATGCCCCACGAGATGGCCGGGTTGTCGATCATCAGCTCCAGGCCCTGGTTGAGGCGTTCCCGGTTGGACAGCAGGTCGTCCAGCTCGCTCTTGCCGATGATCGAGCGCAGGGACGTCTGCGCGACCTGGAGCATGGCGAACCGGTAGTCCTCGACGTTGATCACCGCGCGCATCGGGTCCACGACCTTGAAGTACACGACCGCGTCGACCCGGACGGTGACGTTGTCGCGGGTGATGCCGTCCTGGGCGGGGATCGGCATGGTGACGATCTGGAGGTTCACCTTCTTGAGCCGGTCCACCCCGGGCACGATGAGGGTCAGCCCCGGCCCGCGCAGCGCCTCCCGCACGCGCCCGAACCGGAACACCAGGCCTTGCTCGAACTGCTTGACCACCCGGGCCGAGGACGCCAGGCCCAGTGCGGCCAGTCCGAGGACTCCGATGACGATGTCGAGGATCATCGCGATCATCTCCCACGACCAGTGCCCCACGATCAGGGTACGCCCGCGAGTCCCGCCAGGCGGACGTGCGATCGGGTGGGCGGGTTAGGGTCGATTCCATGCAGACCTGGTCACCCACCCCAGTCCCGCGCATCGCGGGCGAGCCGCGCCCGCTGCGGCTGTACGACACGGCCACCGGAGAGGTCCGTCCCACCGCCCCCGGTGACACCGCCAGGCTGTACGTCTGCGGCATCACGCCCTACGACGCGACCCACCTGGGCCACGCCGCGACCTACCTGACGTTCGACCTGGTCCACCGGGTGTGGCTGGACAACGGCCACGACGTGCACTACGTGCAGAACGTCACCGACATCGACGACCCGCTGCTGGAGCGGGCCGAGCGCGACCAGGACGACTGGGTGGTCCTGGCCATGCGCGAGACCGCGCTGTTCCGCGAGGACATGGTGGCGCTGCGCGTCCTGCCGCCCCGGCAGTACATCGGCGCGGTGGAGTCGATCCCCGAGGTGGTGGAGGCGGTGGCGAAGCTGCTCGCCGACGGCGCCGCCTACCGGGTGGACGACCCGGAGTACCCGGACGTGTACTTCGACCACACCGCGACCGGCCGGTTCGGCTACGAGTCGAACTACGACGCGGAGACCATGTCGAAGTACTTCGCCGAACGCGGCGGCGACCCGGACCGGGCCGGCAAGCGGCACCCGCTGGACGCCCTGCTGTGGCGGATGGCCCGGCCGGGCGAGCCGTCGTGGCCGTCGGAGCTGGGCGACGGGCGCCCCGGCTGGCACATCGAGTGCAGCGCGATCGCCCTCAACCGCCTGGGCACCGGCTTCGACGTGCAGGGCGGCGGCTCCGACCTGATCTTCCCCCACCACGAGTTCAGCTCCGCGCACGCCGAGGCGCTGACCGGGGAGCACCCGTTCGCGCGGCACTACGTGCACGCCGGGATGATCGGGTTGGACGGCGAGAAGATGTCCAAGTCGCGCGGCAACCTGGTGTTCGTGTCGAAACTGCGCGCGCAGAAGGTGGACCCGAGCGCTATTCGGCTGGCGCTTTTCGCCGGCCACTACCGCACGGACCGGCCGTGGAGCGACGAGCTGCTGGCTGGTGCGACCGAGCGGCTGGCCACGTGGCGGCGCGCGGCGGCGTTGGCGTCCGGCCCTTCGGCGGTCGACACCGTGGCTCGCCTGCGCGACCACTTGGGCGATGACCTGGACACGCCGGCGGCTTTGGCGGCTTTGGACGCTTGGGCGGACGCGGCTTTGTCGTCGGGTGGGTCGGACGCTTCGGCCCCCGGTGTGTTCCGGGACGCCGTGGACGCTTTGCTGGGTGTCGAGCTGTAGCCCGTCCCTCACCGTTGGGGACCTGCGGAAAGGCCGCCCGCGCGAGGAGCGGACGGCCCTTCCTTCTCGCACCGGTGCTCAGGTCACACGTCGAGCGTCCAGCTGTCGATCCGGCCCGTGTCGAAGGCCGCCTGGTCGCGCACGCGCAGCTTCCAGGTGCCGGCAGCCGCCTCCGAGGAAGCGTTCACCGTGTAGGTCCGGTTGATGTTGTCCGTGCTGCCACCCGACCGGTTGTGCAGGTTGTACACGCTCCCGTCCGGCGCCACCAGGTCGACGATCAGGTCGCCGATGTAGGTGTGCACGATGTTCACCGTCACCTGCGTGGTCGCTGAGGCGTTGCCCGCGCAGTTCAGCGTGATCGGGCTGTTGACGTCGGAGAAGTCGCCGATCGGCACGTCCGTCCCGTTCGTCACCGGGTCGCAACCGGTGCCGGGCTCGCGGATCGTCCACGTGAAGGTGGCGCTACCGGTCCGCGACGCCGAGTCGGTCACCGTGACGGTCACGTTGTAGGTGCCCGCGGTGGTCGGGGTGCCGGAGACCGTCCCGTTCGAGGCGCCGGTCAGGCCCGCGGGCAGGCCGGTGAAGGAGAACGTGTACGGCGGGGTGCCGCCGCTCGCGGTCACGGTCAGGTTGACCGCGGTGCCCACGGTGCCGGTCTGGGCGCCCGGGTTGTTGACCGTCGGGCCGCTCGGGGTGCTGGTGCCGACGAACAGCAGCTTGTTCGCCGAGCCGGTGCCCGGGTTGGTGATCTTGTCCGAGGTGGCCGCGTTCACCAGCGCCGTCTGGACGGCCGCCGGGGCCGCCGACGGGTTGGCCGACAGGTACAGCGCCGCCGCGCCCGCCACGTGCGGCGAGGCCATGGACGTGCCGGAGATGGTGTTGGTCGCCGAGTCGCTGGTGTGCCACGCCGACGTGATGTTCTGGCCCGGCGCGAAGATGTCCGTGCAGGTGCCGAAGTTGGAGAACGACGCCCGCGCGTCGGTGTTCGTCGACGCGTTGGTGCTGATCGCCTCGGCCACCCGCGCCGGCGAGTAGTTGCACGCGTTGGCGTTGGAGTTGCCCGACGCGACCGCGTAGGTGATGCCCGCCGCGACCGAGTTGCGCACCGCGTTGTCCAGCGCGGTGTCCGCGCCGCCGCCCAGCGACATGTTCGCCACGGCCGGCTTGACGGCGTTCTGGGTCACCCAGTTGACGCCGTTGACGACGCCCGCGGTGGTGCCCGAACCCTGGCAGTTCAGCACCTTCACCGCGATGAGCTTGACCTCCTTGGCCACGCCGTGCGCGGTGCCGCCGACCGTGCCCGCCACGTGGGTGCCGTGGCCGTTGCAGTCGGTGTTGTTGCTGTCGACGGTGTTGGTGCCCCACGTGGCGCGCCCGCCGAAGTCGGAGTGCGAGGTCCGGATGCCCGTGTCGATGATGTAGGCGCGGACGTTGCTCGCCGTGTTCGGGTACGTGTAGCTGTTGTCCAGCGGCAGGTTGCGCTGGTCGACGCGGTCCAGGCCCCACGACGGCGGGTTGGGCTGGGTGCCGGTCGCCTGCACCGGCAGGTCGGCCTGCACGTACTGCACGCGCGGGTCGGCGGCGAGGCGGCGGGCCTGCGTGGCGGACAGGTCCGTGGCGTGGAAGCCGTTGAGGGCGTGCTGCCAGGCCACCTGGACCTTGCCGCCGTACCTGGCGACCAGGTTCTGCGCGGTGTCCGCGGACGCGGCGCGGGGCGAGGCGCTGTCGCGCAGGGCCACCACGTACGAGCCGGCGATGGCGTCGGCGCGGTCGGCGGCCAGCACGTCGGCCTCCGCCGCGGCGGTGCCGGCGGTGCTGAAGGCGAGCGTCACGGCCGATATGCCGGCCAGGCCGAGGATGGCCGTCCTTCTGGTTGTGCGGGCGTCTCCCATGACAGGGTTCTCCCTAAGGGCAGGGTCGCCCCACCGCCGCGGCGGGTGTGCCGGACGGCAGGAGCGGTGCAGGGTTGGGGACGTTCGCGCGAACGGGTGGAACCGACCTGGTCACATGCATGGTCGGGACAAAACCCCGTGGCGAACAGCGCCGCCTGGCCTAATTGCCCCTGCTCGCAATCGGTGTCCCGTGGAAAACCCCAGGTACACAGGTTGACCGTCAGGTGTTAAAGCGCTCGTCGCGGTAGGCGCGCCACCGTTCGAGCATGCCGGGCAGCTCGCGGTGGAAGAACTGGAAGAACGCCAGCGTCTCCTCGATGCGCCGACCGGCCGCGGTGTCGCCGCCGAGCACCTCGATACCCTCCTTGAGCGGACCCTCCCAGCGGGCCAGTTGCTGGTCGCGCCGGAAGATCGCCTCGTACCAGACGTCGTCGTAGACCCGGTAGACGTCCCGGCGGGTGCCGGTCTCGCGCTCGCGGCTGACCAGGCCGACCTGGGTCAGGTAGCGGACCGCGCCGGAGACCGCGGCGGGGGAGACCTTGAGCAGCTCGGCGAGTTCGGCGGCGGTCAGGGTGCCGGCGTCGGCGGCGAGCAGGGCGACGAACACGCGGGACGGCATCCTCGGCATTCCCGACTCCGCGAACGCCGCCGCGAAGCGCTCGATGAACCGGAGCACCGCCTGCTCGTCCCGTTCACTCACCTGGGTCACCGCCGCATCTTGCTACACCGTCCACGAACAGGCGGCAGTTTATACGCTTCCTTAACTTCACCACTTTGTGAATCGACTGTAGCTTACCCGCCATGACAGCTGCGATATCCGCGGCGGGCCTGGTCAAGACGTTCGGCCCGACGCGTGCACTGGACGGTCTGGACCTGACCGTCCGCGAGGGGGAGGTGCACGGCTTCCTCGGCCCCAACGGGTCGGGCAAGTCGACCACCATCCGGGTCCTGCTGGGCCTGCTGCGCGCCGACGCGGGCACCGCGACCCTGCTCGGCGGCGACCCGTGGCGCGACGCGGCGGCCCTGCACCGCAGACTCGCCTACGTGCCCGGCGACGTGAGCCTGTGGCCGAGCCTGACCGGCGGCGAGGTCATCGACCTGCTCGGCCGGCTGCGCGGCGGCCTGAACGAGAAGCGCCGCAAGGACCTGCTCGACCGCTTCGAGCTGGACCCGCGCAAGAAGGGCCGCACCTACTCCAAGGGCAACCGGCAGAAGGTGGCGCTGGTCGCGGCGCTGGCCTCGGACGTGGAGCTGCTCATCCTCGACGAGCCCACCTCCGGCCTGGACCCGTTGATGGAGGCGGTCTTCCAGGAGGCGGTCAACGAGGAGCGCGGCCGAAGGACCGTGCTGCTGTCCAGCCACATCCTCGCCGAGGTCGAGGCGCTGTGCGACCGGGTCAGCATCATCCGCAACGGCCGCACCGTCGAGTCCGGCACGCTCGCCGACCTGCGGCACCTGACCCGCACCAGCGTCTCCGCCGAACTGGCCGGCGCCCCCAACGGGCTGGCGTCCCTGGCCGGCGTGCACGACCTGGTGGTCGACGGGCAGCGGGTCAAGTTCGAAGTGGACACCGACCACCTCGACGGGGCGCTGCGCGCCTTGGTCTCCTCCGGCGTGCGCGCCCTGACCAGCCAGCCGCCGACGCTGGAAGAGCTGTTCCTGCGCCACTACGAGGACGAACTGCCCAAGGTGACGACATGACCGGCACCCTGGCGCTGCTCCGGCTCGCGCTGCGGCGCGACCGGCTGCTGCTCCCCGTCTGGGTGTTGGGCCTGGTCGGGGTCACGCTGTCCTCCGCCTCCGCGCTGGCGGAGCTGTACGGGACGCAGGCGCTGCGGCAGCAGATCGGCGTGACGGCGAGTTCGAACCCGGCGTTCCTGGCCATGCTCGGCCCGATCTACGACCACACCACCATCGGCGGCATCCTGGCCTGGCGGTGGGGCGTGTTCGGCGGCCTGCTCACCGCCCTGATGGCGATGTTCCTGGTCACCCGGCACACCCGGGCCGAGGAGGAGACCGGCCGGCTGGAGCTGATCGGGTCCACGGTCACCGGGCGGCACGCGCCGCTGGCCGCCGCCGTGCTGGTCGCGGCGCTGGCGAGCCTGCTCCTCGGGGTGTTCGTGGCGCTCGGGCTGGTCGGGCTCGGGGAGGCCGCGGCGGGCTCGTTCGCGCTGGGCTTGGCGTTCACCGGCGTGGGCTGGGTGTTCGCCGGGGTCGGCGCGGTCGCCGCGCAGCTCACCGAGAGCGCGCGGACCTCGAACGCGATCGCCGGCGGTGCGCTGGGCGCGGCCTACCTGCTGCGCGCGGTCGGCGACGCGGCCGGCGACCAGGGTCCGCAGTGGCTGACCTGGCTGTCGCCGCTGGGGTGGCTGGAGCTGGTGAAGGCCTTCGCGGGTGACCGCTGGTGGGTGTTGGGGCTGTCGCTGCTGGTGGCGGTGGTGCTGGTCGGCGTGGCCGCGGTGCTGGTGGCGCGGCGCGACCTGAACGCGGGCCTGCTGCCCACCCGGCTCGGGCCGGCCCGTGCGAACGCGTCGCTGGGCAGCGCGTTCGGCCTGGCCTGGCGGTTGCAGCGGGGGATGCTGCTGGGCTGGACGCTGAGCCTGTTCGTGCTCGGCGCGGTCTACGGCGCGGTCGCGCGGGCGGTCGAGGACATGCTCAAGGCCAACCCGGCGCTGGAGAAGGTGATGGCCCAACTGGGCGGGGCGGGCGCGATCGTGGACGTCTACCTGGCGTCGATCCTGGGCATCATCGGGCTGTTCAGCGCGATCTACGTGGTGCAGGCGACGCTGCGGCTGCGGGCCGAGGAGACGGAGTTCCGGGCCGAACCGGTGCTGGCCACGGCCGTGCGGCGGGTGTCGTGGGTGGGCAGCCACCTCGTGTTCGCGACGCTCGGGGTCGTGGTGGTGCTGGCCGCCGCCGGTCTGGGCGCGGGGCTCGTGCACGGCGTGCGGGTGGGTGACGTCGGCGGCCAGGTCGCGCGGCTGGTCGGGTCGGCGCTGGCGCACGTGCCCGCCGTGTGGGTGGTCGCGGGCATCTCGCTGCTGCTGTTCGGGCTGGTCCCGAAGCTGGCGTCGGTGAGCTGGGCGTTCCTGGTGGTGTTCCTGGTGCTGGGCCAGCTCGGTCCGCTGCTGGAACTCGACCAGTGGGCGATGGACCTCTCGCCGTTCACCCACATCCCGAAGGTGCCCGGCGCGGACCTCACCGCGACGCCGCTGGTGTGGCTGTCCGTGGTGGCGCTGGCGTTCGTGGTCGTCGGCATCGGCTCGTTCCGGCGACGGGACATCGGCTGACAGAGCTCTTTCGAAAGGGGGCTGGGCGCCCTGGTGAGCGCGCAGGCGGCGCTCTACCTGACCGCTGGGTTGTTCGTGCTGGTCAGGGTCGGTGTCGCGAGCGCACCAGCAGGGGCGGGGTGGCGGCGGCGACCAGGGCGGCCGGCACCAGGAACGCCGTCGTCGGATCGAGGTGGTACAGCGGCACGAACGCCGGCGGCGACACCGCCCCGCCCAGGAACCTGAACGACTGGAGCACCGACACCGCACCACCCCGGTGCTCGCCCAGCAGGACCAGGGCGTTGAGGCCGACGATCACCTGCTGGCTGAACGCACCCGCCAGCGCCCAGAGGAGTCCGACGGCGGCAAGGCTCGGCAGCACCCCGACCAGTGCCAGCAGTGCTCCGCCGGTCAGCGCGCCGAGCAGGACGCAGCGGCGGGCGCCGACGTGGTCGATCAGCCACCCGGTGAGCCGAGCGGTGAGGATCGCGACCACGCCGAACCCGGTCAACACCAGACCGCGCTGACCCGAGGTCAGCCCGAAGTCGTCCCCGAGCCGCAGCGCGACCAGGAACGACAGCCCGCCGAGGCACCCCCAGCCGACGAACCCGACCGCGGCGAGGCGGAGGACTTCGGGCCGCCAGGCGTTCCTGAGCCGTGGTTTCTCTTGGCGAGGAGGGTCAGCCGGCAACCCTGCGAGCGCCAGGCCCGCGGCGACCACGGCCGCCCCGACGAACGCCCACCGCCACGAGGCTTCGGCCGCGAGCCCGCCGACCAGCGGCGCCGAGGTCTGGCCGGCGGCTTGCATGGAGGCGAACACGCCCAGTGCGCGGCCGAGCCGGTGTTTCGGGGTGATCGCGGCGATGGTGGCGAGGAGGAGGGGGGTGGTGAAGGAGTTGGCCGCGCCTTGGACTGCTCGTGCAGCCAGGAGCAGGGGAAACGTCCACGAGATCGCGCAGAGGACGGAGGCGGTGGCGTAGACGAGGTAGGCGATGCGGACGGTGCGGCGGGCGCCCCAGCGTTCGCCGAGGGTGCCGGAGACGAGCATGAAGGCGGCGAAGGGGAGGAGGTAGGTGGTGAGGGTGGTGGCGGCGGTTCCGGCGGAGATCGCGAAGTCGGCGCCGATCTCGGGGAGGACGGACGAGGTCATCGCGCCGCCGAACGGGCCCAGGAACCCGCCGGCGTACAGCCCGGCCACCGCCGGCCGCCTCGCGTTCACGACCCTCCCCTGCGTCGGGCGTTCCGCCGGCCGCCGTGTGGTCGCGATCCTCCCTCGCGTTGGGCGTTGAGCCCGACGCGAGGGAGCCTGCTCAGAGCACGGCGTGCGCGCTCACAGCCCCGTCGGTCCCCGGCCCGGGCCGCGACCCCGTCGCCGCAGGTACCGCTCGAACTCCGCCGCGATCGCGTCCCCGCTGGCCTCGGTGATCTGGATCTCCGCGTCGCCGCGTTCCTCCAGCGCCCGGACGTAGTTGCGCACGTCCTCGTCCTCGTCGGCCATCTCGCTGACCGTGCGCTCCCACTCCTCCGCCTGCTCGGGCAGCGCGCCCAGCGGCACCTCGACGTCCAGCACCTCCTCCACCCGGTGCAGCAGCGCCAGGGTGGCCTTGGGCGACGGCGGCTGGGACACGTAGTGCGGCACCGCCGCCCAGAACGAGATCGCCGGCACGCCCGCCTGCACGCACAGGTCCTGGAACACGCCCACGATCCCGGTCGGCCCCTCGTACCGGGACCGCTCCAGCCCGAACTTGGCCGCCGCGGCGGCGTCGTAAGCGGTGCCCGTCACGGGCACCGGGCGGGTGTGCGGGGTGTCCATGAGCAGGGCGCCGAGGGTCACCACGGTGGTGATGCCCAGGTTCTCGATGTGGCCCAGCAGTTCGCCGGCGAACTTCCGCCACCGCATGTTCGGTTCGATGCCGTGCACGAGGACCACGTCGGTGGACGACCCCGGCGGGCGACACACGGTCAGCCTGGTGGTCGGGAATTCAACCCGTCGGGTGACGCCGTCGACCATGCGGACTGTGGGCCGCGTCACCTGGAAGTCGTAGTAGTCGTCCGGATCGATCTCCGCGAGCGGTTGCGCGTCCCAGGTCAGTTGGAGGTGCTCGATCGCCGTGCTGGCAGCGTCTCCAGCGTCGTTCCACCCCTCGAACGCCGCCACCATGATCGGGTTGGTGAGCGGTTTCGTGGGGTCGAAGGGGGTCTTGGCGGCCTGGTCCGGATCGGTCACCGGGTCAGCCTACGACCACCGGCACGCACCCACGCCGTAGGCTTGGTCCATGCCCGATCGTGTCTCGTCGCCATTCCTGGACGCCTTGGCCGACCGCGTGGTCGTGGCGGACGGCGCGATGGGCACGATGCTCCAGGCCGTCGACCTGACACTGGACGACTTCGCAGGTCACGAGGGTTGCAACGAGATCTTGAACGTGACCCGGCCGGACGTCGTGCGGCAGGTCCACCGGGGCTACCTGGAGGCCGGCGCGGACGCGGTGGAGACCAACACCTTCGGGGCGAACCTGGCCAACCTGGCCGAGTACGGCATCCAGGACCGGATCTTCGAACTGTCCCGCGCGGGCGCCGGACTGGCCCGCGAGGTGGCCGACGAGTTCGCCGAACCGAACCGCCCGCGCTTCGTGCTGGGTTCGGTCGGCCCCGGCACCAAGCTGCCCACCCTGGGGCACGCCCCGTTCGCCACGCTCCGCGACGCCTACGTCGAGCAGGTGCGCGGACTGCTGGTCGGCGGCACCGACGTGGTGATCGTCGAGACCTCCCAGGACCTGCTCCAGACCAAGGCCGCCATCATCGGCGCGAAGCGGGCGATGGCCGCCGAGGGCGTCACCGTGCCGATCATCGCGCAGGTCACCGTGGAGACCACCGGCACGATGCTGCTCGGCTCCGAGATCGGCGCCGCCCTCAACGCCCTGGAACCGCTGGGCATCGACCTGATCGGCCTGAACTGCGCCACCGGCCCGGCCGAGATGAGCGAGCACCTGCGGCAACTGGCCAAGCACGCCCGCGTCCCGCTGTCGGTGATGCCGAACGCCGGCCTGCCCGAGTTGGGCCCGCGCGGCGCGGTGTACCCGCTGACACCCGGCGAACTGGCCGCCGCGCTGTCCGGGTTCGTGACGGAGTTCGGCGTGCGCCTGGTCGGCGGCTGTTGCGGCACCACCACCGAGCACGTCCGCCAGGTCGTGGACGCCGTGCGCGACGTGGATCCGGTCGGGCGCCGCCCGCGCCCCGAGCCGGGCGTGTCGTCGCTGTACCAGGCGGTGCCGTTCCGCCAGGACGCCTCCGTGCTGATGATCGGCGAGCGCACCAACGCCAACGGCTCCAAGGCGTTCCGCGACGCCATGCTGGCCGACCGGTTCGAGGACTGCGTCGAGATCGCCCGCGACCAGACCCGCGACGGCGCCCACCTGCTCGACCTCAACGTCGACTACGTGGGCCGCGACGGCGCGGCGGACATGCGCGCGGTGGCGTCGCGGCTGGCCACCGCCTCGACGTTGCCGATCATGCTGGACTCGACCGAGCCGGAGGTGCTCCAGGCAGGTCTGGAGTGCCTGGGCGGGCGGTGCGCGGTCAACTCGGTCAACTACGAGGACGGCGACGGTCCGGACTCCCGGTTCCAGCGCATCATGCGGCTGGTGTCCGAGCACGGCGCGGCCGTCGTCGGGCTGTGCATCGACGAGGAGGGCCAGGCCCGGACCGCGGAGTGGAAGGTGCGCGTCGCGGTCCGGCTCATCGAGGACCTGACCCGCGACTGGGGGGTGCGGACCAGCGACATCATCATCGACTGCCTGACCTTCCCCATCTCCACCGGCCAGGAGGAGGTGCGCCGGGACGGCCTGGAGACCATCGACGCGATCCGCGAGCTGAAGCGCCGCTACCCGGACGTGCAGACCACGCTGGGCATCTCGAACGTGTCCTTCGGGCTGAACCCGGCCGCGCGGCAGGTGCTGAACTCGGTGTTCCTGCACGAGTGCGTGCAGGCCGGGCTGGACACCGCGATCGTGCACGCCTCCAAGATCGTGCCGATGGCGCGCATCCCCGACGAGCAGCGCGCGGTGGCGCTCGACCTGGTCTACGACCGCCGGCGCGACGGCTACGACCCGTTGCAGCGGCTGATGGAGCTGTTCGAGGGCGTCAGCATGTCCTCCTCCAAGGCGTCGCGGGCCGAAGAACTGGCCGCGTTGCCGCTGTTCGCGAGGTTGGAGCGGCGGATCGTCGACGGCGAGCGCAACGGGCTGGAAGCCGACCTCGAAGCGGCGCTGGCGGAGCGCCCGGCGTTGCAGATCATCAACGACACCCTGCTGTCGGGCATGAAGACCGTCGGCGAGCTGTTCGGTTCCGGCCAGATGCAGTTGCCGTTCGTGCTCCAGTCCGCCGAGGTCATGAAGGCCGCCGTGGCCTACCTGGAGCCCCACATGGAGCGCTCCGACGACGGCGGCAAGGGCCGGATCGTGCTGGCCACGGTCAAGGGCGACGTGCACGACATCGGCAAGAACCTGGTGGACATCATCCTGTCCAACAACGGCTACGAGGTCGTGAACATCGGCATCAAGCAGCCGATCAACGCGATCCTGGACGCCGCCGACGAGCACCGCGCCGACGCCATCGGCATGTCCGGCCTGCTGGTCAAGTCCACGGTGATCATGAAGGAGAACCTGGAGGAGATGAACTCGCGCGGTGTCGCCGCGCGGTGGCCGGTGCTGCTCGGTGGCGCGGCGCTGACCAGGGCTTATGTCGAGAACGACCTGACCGAGATGTACCTGGGCGACGTCCGCTACGCACGTGACGCGTTCGAGGGCCTGCGGCTGATGGACGCGATCATGGCGGCCAAGCGCGGCGAGACGCCGTTGGTCGACCCGGAGGCGGAGCAGAAGGCGGCGGAGCGCAAGGCCCGCCGTGAGCGGTCGCTGCGCATCGCGGCGTCCCGGAAGGCGGCTGCTCCCGAGGAGCCCTTGGTGTCCGGCCGTTCGGACGTGGCGGTGGACGTGCCGATCCCGACCCCGCCGTTCTGGGGGACGCGGGTGGTGAAGGGCGTGCCGGTCGCGGAGTACTCGGCGATGCTCGACGAGCGGGCCACGTTCATGGGGCAGTGGGGCCTGCGCGGCGCGCGCGGCGGCGGGCCGACCTACGAGGAACTGGTGGAGACGGAGGGCCGGCCGCGCCTGCGGTACTGGCTGGACCGGCTGGCCACCGAAGGCGTGCTGGCGCACGCGGCCGTCGTCTACGGCTACTTCCCTTGCGTGTCGGAGGGGGACGACCTGGTGGTGCTCACCGAGCCGTCCCTCGACGCCCCGGAACGCACCCGGTTCACGTTCCCGCGCCAGAAGCGGGACCGGCGGTTGTGCCTGGCGGACTTCTGGCGGCCACGGTCGGCGGGCGAGGTGGACGTGATCGCGTTCCACCTGGTCACGATGGGGCAGCCGATCGCGGACTACGCAGGCGAGCTGTTCGCCAAGGACTCCTACCGGGAGTACCTGGAGGTGCACGGCCTGGGCGTCCAGCTGACCGAGGCGCTGGCCGAGTACTGGCACCGGCGAATCCGCGAGGAACTGCGCTGGCCGGACGGCGGGTCGGTGGCGGCGGAGGACCCGGCGGACGTCGAGGAGTTCTTCAAGCTCGGCTACCGGGGTGCCCGCTACTCGCTGGGCTACGGGGCGTGCCCGAACATGGAGGACCGGGTCAAGGTCGTGGACCTGCTGGAGCCGGGCCGGATCGGGGTCGAGCTGTCCGAGGAGCTGCAACTGCACCCGGAGCAGTCGACGGACGCGTTCGTGGCGCACCACCCCGAGGCGAAGTACTTCAACGCGTGAGAGCGGCACCTGTGGAGAGGGGCGGCATGACCGTCGAGGCCGTGCTGTGGGACATGGACGGCACACTGCTGGACTCGGAGAAGCTGTGGGACGTCCCGCTCTACGAGTTCGCCGAGAAGCTGGGCGGGTCGTTGTCGTTGGAGACCCGTCAGGCGATGATCGGGTCCAACGTGCCGACGACGATGGCGCTGCTGTTCGCCGAGGTCGGCGTGGTGCCGACGGCCGAGGAGGCGGCGGACGGCGCGGCGTGGATCATGAGGCGCACCGAGGAACTGTTCCGCGCGGGGCTGCCTTGGCGTCCTGGCGCCCAGGACGCGTTGCGTGCGGTGCGTGCGTCGGGTGTGCCGATGGCTCTGGTGACGTCCACCGAGCGCGGTTTGACCGAGGTCGCCCTGGACACCATCGGCCGTGAGTTGTTCGACGTGACCGTGTGCGGCGACGAGGTCGAGGGGCGCAACAAGCCTTTGCCCGACCCGTACCTGAAAGCCGCGCGGCTGCTGGGCGTGGACGCTTCCCGATGCGTCGCCATCGAGGACTCGCCGACCGGTGTCGCTTCGGCGGTGGCTGCGGGCTGCACGGTGTTGGTGGTGCCGTGTGACGTGGCCGTGCCGGCGGGTGAGCGGCGGATCTTCCGCGAGTCGTTGGTGGGCGTGGACTACGACGTGCTCGCTTCGCTGCCGGCGTCGGCCTGACGGCCGGGCAGTTCGTAGAGCGCTTCGGTCACGCTGCGGCGGACGTCCGGGTGCGGGTGGTCCGATGGAGCGCTTCCTCCACGACTTCCCGGACATCGTCCGCCACCGCGACCCCGACCGGCCTCGCGACGGCACTCTCGGTTGTGGCGGCGTCGAGCGAACCACCACGGAACAGGTCGCCACTCGGCGGCTGCCAGCTCCCGCTGCCGCGACTCGCGCTGAACGCCGCCGCGAATGTGCCCGCTGCCGCGACTCGCGCTGATCGCCGCCGCGAATGTGCCCGCTGCCGCGACTCGCGCTGATCGCCGCCGCGAACGTGCCCGCCGCCGCAAGGGTGATCGCTGCCGCGAACGTGCCCGCCGCCGCGACTCGCGCTGATCGCCGCCGCGAACGTGCCCGCCGCCGCAAGGGTGATCGCTGCCGCGAACGTGCCCGCTGCCGCAAGGGTGCCCGCTGCCGCAAGCGTCCCCGCCCAGGGGACCCCTGTTTTTATTCTGCCGGCGGGATACGACATTTTTGGCGGGGGCGGTTCCGGGCAGGTGTCTTGGAGGGCTGCCCGGAACCGCTTCGCTCATGCCGCCAGGGCCTGGGACTTCGCCGTGGCCTTGCGCACCGACGGGTCGATCAGCAGGCCGAACACCACGCCCAGGCCGAGCCACAGGGTGGCGGTCTCGGCCAGGGACGCCAGGCGGAAGTCCCAGAGGACGTCGCTGGGCATGTCCGCCGGGATCGCGTCCGGAGGCGCGGGGAAGGCCAGCAGGATCACCACCACGCCGGCGATCGCCGCCAGGGCGACCACCGTCGAGCGGACCGGGGCGGGCAGGCGGGTCAGGCGGGACGCCAGGTAGCTCGCCCCGAAGACGACCACCAGACCGGCCGCGATGACGCCCAGGTACAGGACGGTCCGGTAGTCCACCGTGTCCGGGTCGCCCACGGCGGGCGGGTTGGCCGGGTACTTCACCGCGGGCAGCAGGGCCGCCGCGCCGAAGGCCGCCGCGGCCAGGGTGACGCTCCGGGTGAACGGCGGGCGGTCGACGAACCAGCGGCGGGCGCCCGCGTAGGCGGTGGCGAACAGGGCGCCGATCGCCAGGCCGACGATCACCGCCGCCAGCACGCCGCCGACCATCTGGGTGCCGCGACCGAACAGTTCACCGTGGTCGTGTCCTGCTTCCGCCGCGGGTTCCGCGGCGGCCCGTGCCTCCTCGACGGCCAGCGCCGCCCGGATGGGCACCTCCACGACGACGAGCCCGACGAGGCCCGCCAATCCTCCGGCGATGCCGCCCGCGCCGATTCCGCGCAGCAGCACGCCCTTGTACGTGGTCATGGTCGGGGTGCCTAGTGGCACGGGACGCCGAGCGCGTGGCGCCCGTCGTGGAAGAACTCGTGCAGCGACTCGGCGGCGTGGCCGAGCGCGATGCCGTTCTCCTGGAGGACGAGCCAGGTCACCATCAGCGCGACCAGCGCGACGGCATAGGCCCACCGGGGGATGGGAGGGGAAAGGTGGTGCGCGGGGCTCGTCATGACGGCCTCCTCCATACCTCGTGGAAGGTCAACAACAACTCGCGCCGCAGCCGGTCTCCTGACTCCCGGATCGACACCGTCCCCGCGTCTTCCCAGCCGCACCGTGCGACCAGTGACGTTCTCGGCGGGTTGGCTCCCCGGTCACAGTGGCGAGGACCGCGCCGGATTCCCACCGGCTTCCCGTCCACTGCGGCGGTGGAACCGTAAAGGTCGACTACCTCCGGGCACAACCGACCAGACGAGTTGTCATTCACCTCACGTCCGTAGCGCCGGGTGTGCCGCTCGGGTGTTCAGCGGGCGGGAAGAGGGCAGTCGCCGCAGGTTCCGCCGCCGTCGAGGCGGTAGTAGAGGCAGCAGCTCCGGCGGCGGAACGCGACCTCGCCGGGGAACGGGATGAAGTCGCCCGAGCCCTTGAAGGGTGGTTCGGAGAGCAGGCGTTCGGCGACGGCCACGCAGTGTTCCGCCGACGCGGTTCCGCTGCGGGCGACGGTTTTCAGCGCGCCGGCGATCGAGGACGCGGCGTTGCCCCACAGGAGTCCGCGGGCCACCGGGACCACGGCCCGCACCGCCTCGACGACCGGTTCCAGCGACTCGGCGATGCCGACGCCCGGCGTGGCTTGATCGATCCGCACGCGCAGGCCGTCCGGTCCGTAGTGCCACCACAGGTTGCCGGGGCGGATGTCGGGGGCGACGCCGTCGACGGCGTGGGCGGCGGCGGTCGGGCACAGCAGGCGAGCGGTGTAGCTGAGGAAGAACAGCGACGCGGCGACTCGCGGTTCCCGGGTCCGGTACCGCTCGGCGATGGCGTCGAGGGCGCGGGGCAGGGCGGGTCCGTCGAGCAGGGCGGCACCGGGGTGCCAGTCGTCGCCGGGACGGCCGAGGTCGAGGGCGAAGAACGGGCTGAGACCGCGGACCCGGCGCAGGGTGGACAGCACGGCGGCGAAGTCGGACACGTGCCCTAGTCTGCCCGCCGTGGATCGCACTGGGGCTCGGGCTCACCATCGGCTTGGCGGCGAGCATCAGCCCCGGACCGCTGTTGGTGCTGGTCGTGACGTCGGCGCTGCGCTCGGGGTGGCGGGCCGGCGCGTTGGCGGCGTGCGCGCCGCTACTGTCCGACGCGGTGGTGGTCGGCGCGACCATCCTCGTGCTCGACCGCCTCCCGGCGCGGGCACTGGGTGTCCTCGGGGTGGTCGGCGCGGTGTTCGTCGTCTGGAGCGGTGTGCGGACCGTGCGCGAGGCGCGGACCGCCACCCTCGACGGCTCGGCCGAGGCGGGCGGCGACGCCCTGCGCCGAGCCGTGCTGGTGAACCTCCTCAGCCCGCACCCGTGGGTCGCCTGGGCCACCGCCCTCGGCCCGCTGACGATCACGACGTGGCGCGCGTCGGCCGGGGCGGCGGTGGCCCTGCTGGTCGGGTTCTACGTGATGCTCGTCGGTGGCAAGGTCGTCATCGCACTCCTGGTCGCGCGTGGCCGGCGTCGGTTGGGCGACACCGGTTACCGGCGCGCCCTGACCTGCGCGGGCGTGTTGCTCGCGCTGGCCGGGGTCGCGTTGGGCATCGAGTTCGCCGGCTACGGCACCTGACCGTCCCCGTGCGGGAGGACGTGTCGGTTGCGCTGTAGCCGACTCAGGGGATGTAGAAGGTCATGATGTCGGCGCGGACGGGCGGGAACAGGGTCTGCATCAGGTCGGCGTTGGGGCCGGGGTAGACGTCCGGATGGCGGGCCGTCAGGCCGCGCAACCCGTGCGGGCCGAACAGCAGCGACGGCAGCATGTCCGGCGCCACGCCACAACCGCCCGCCGCGCCCGGGGACTGCATGGTGCCGCCCTCGACCACCGCACCCACCTCGCCTGCCTTGTACGGCATGCGCACGTGGGAGCGGTAGAACGACACGATCGCCTCGCCCTCCGTGTCAGCGAACGGCGACTTGGCCAAGCGCCGCCCGAACACCGGCCGCACATGGTCCAGCAACGCCACCGGATCGGGCACCCGCACGTAGTACGAGTTCGCCTCCTCCGGCGCCGGCCCCAGGAACGGCTCCAACGCCTCGCCCGCCACCGTGCCCGGACGCTCGTTCGCCGCCGTCGCACCGGTGTGCGCCAGCAGCGCGTGCACCGCGCCGGCCTCGGTCACCGCGACCTCGCACAACTGCACGTCCTCGTCCGGCGGCGTCGAGCGACCGGTGCCGACCGGCACGCCGTCCCGTTCCACCAGCCACTGCGTGCTGCCGTCGCGCGCAATCAGCCACCGCCACAGGCCCTGGGAGTGCGGCATCGACAGGTCGGCCCGAGCCTGTTCGCCGTCCTGGAGTCGGTGCAGCGCCGGGATGTCGTCGAACGTCGCCTCCCGCACGGTGTAGCCGTCGGCGGACGGCGTGCCCACCACGGGCCGGGCCGGCGGGATGGGGATCGCGTACGTGTACCCGAACAGCCGGTAGAAGTACGGGATGCCCAGCATCACCTGCACGAGCTGCCCGCGTGCGGCGGACCGCTCGTGCGCCCAGCCCATGAGGGCCCGCACCAGGCCGCGCCCCTCGTAGTCGCGGTCGGTGGCGACCAGTTCCACCTGCCCCGCCGGGATCTCGACACCGTCGAGGAACAGCGTCTCGTCCAACAGGGTCGCGGTGGAGACCACCCGGTCACCGTCCACGACGACCGCGCACGCCTCCCACCCGGCGTCCGGGTCCTCGACCACCAGGCGGTGGTCGACGGCGTCCTCGGGTTCGCCGCGCTCGGTGAGCAACGCGCCGATCTGGTCGAGGTCACGCGGTTCGGCGGTGCGCAGCACCAGGCCGTCGGGCAGCGTCATTCGGGCAGTGTCGGGGTCAGCCCTCCTTTCCGGCCACCGGTTTTTCCGGCCGTCGTTCTTCCGCCCGCCGAGCCGATTTGGCGCACGAACTCCCGTTGATCGACAATCCGCGGATGTCCTGGCTGCCGTCCGACTTCGTCCACCCCACCCGCGTCGACCTGGGTACGGGCCACCACCTGCGCCCGATCCGGCAGTCCGACGCGGACCGGGACTACCCGGCGGTCATGGGCTCGCGGGAACGCCTGTGGTCGATCTTCGGCGAGAAGTGGGGCTGGCCACCGGCGACCATGACCGCCGAGGCGAACCGCCTCGACCTCGCCCGGCACGAGCGCGAGGCCGAGGCCCACGAGTCCTTCAACTACGCGCTGTTCGACGAGGACGAGACGGCGCTGCTCGGCTGCGTCTACATCGACCCGGCCGAGGACGCCCTGATCTCCTGGTGGGTGGTCGACGAGTACGCGGGCACCGACCTCGAACGCGCGCTGGACGCCTTCGTGCCGGAGTGGATCACGCGTGACTGGCCGTTCACCAGCCCGCAGTTCGGGCTCTGAGCCACGGATTGCTCGTCGTCCATTGTGGACACTCCGAGCGGCTGTGCGCTGAAGTGGACGAACGGCGGTCGCGCCGGCGATGACGGCCTCGGCGGTGGTTGCGGTGCTCATGGTTGTGCTCCGTTTCGAGGGTGTGTTTGACCAAGCCCCGCTGGGCGGTGGCTGTTTCGGGTTGTGGTGAATGCCGGCCCGGGGACGTTCCCGGGCCGGGGTCGGATCAGGGTCTGGCGGGTTCGGGCAGGCCCGCGGCGACCTGGCTGATCGCCTCGCGGACCAGGGGGCTCAACGGCACCGGCGGGTCGGCGTGGACCCACCGGTCGGTCGCGACCTGGATGGCCGCGCCCACCGAGGCCGCCACCAGCCGGGGGTAGAGCTGGTCGACGCTGGTGCCGGTGCGTTCGGCGATCGCCTCGGCCAGCTCCCGCTCGACCGCCGAACCGGCGCGGGAGAACTCGCCGATCAGGCTCGGCTCGCTCAGCACGAGCCGGACCCCGGCGGTCCAGTCCGGCTCCGGTTCCGCGTCGACCCCGTACTGCGCCAGCGCGGCCTCGAGGATCGCCGCCCACAGGGGCTCGCCCCGCGGGCGCCGCCGCACCTCGACCGCGAGCCGCCGCGCCCGGTCGACCTGCGGCGACGTGATCGCCTCGGCCTTGCTGGAGAAGTAGTTGTTGAACGTGCGCGGTGACACCCCCGCCGCCGCGGCGATGTCCTCCACCAGGACGTTCTCCAGGCCGCGCTCCACCGCCAGCCGCAACGCCGCCAGGCTCAAGGCCTGGCGGGTGGCCACCTTCTTGCGCTCACGCAGACCCATTCCGTCGTCCATGCGATCAAGGTAACAGAAGTTGCGGGCCACGCATGTTTTCGGGGCACGCAACTTTGGGGTGATTGTGTGCCACCGTTCGGGGGATGGGAGGATGAGCCCCCGTGAAGACCTTCGACGAGCTGTTCGCCGAGCTGAGCGAACGCGCCCGCACCCGCCCCGAGGGCTCCGCCACCGCAGCGGCCCTGGCGGCGGGCGTCCATGCGCAGGGCAAGAAGGTGCTCGAGGAGGCGGGCGAGGTCTGGATCGCCGCGGAGCACGAGTCCGACGAGCGGCTGGCCGAGGAAGTCTCGCAACTGCTGTACCGCGTCCAGGTGCTCATGCTCGGCCGCGGGCTGACCCTGGAAGACGTGTACAAGCACCTGTGACCTGACCTTGGGCGGAGTGCTCAGCGGGTTCGTGCCCATCTGGGTGCTCACGGTCGTCGGGTTCGTGGCCGCGCGCACCAACGTGCTCGGCGACCGCGCCGAGACGGTGCTCGGCCGGTTCGCGTTCTACCTCGCCATGCCCGCGGTCCTGTTCACGACGCTGCTCAACGGCAAGCCCGGCGCGCTCGCCAACAAGGGCGTGCTGGCGTTCGTCATCGCGACGTTCGTCGTGGGCGCGATCGGTCTGCTCGTGAACTGGAAGGTGTTCCGGAGGCCGCTGCCCGACCGGGCGCTGGCCGCGATGGCGGGCGCGTACGTCAACTCCGGCAACCTGGGCATCCCGGTGGCCGTCGGCATCCTGGGCGATTCGTCGTTCATGGTCGCCGTGCTGCTGTTCCAGCCGGTGGTCGTGATGCCGATCGTGCTGGCGGCCGTCGAGGTCGGCGCCGGGCAGCGTGGCGGGGCGCTGAAGACCCTGGTCACGCTGCCGGTGCGGAACCCCATCATCCTGGCGTCGCTGCTCGGCGTGCTGGTCGGCGCGACCGGGTGGCGGCCCCCGGACCTGGTGCTGGAACCGCTGTCGGCGCTGGGGTCCGCGGGCGTGCCGACGGCGCTGGTGGTGCTCGGCATGTCGCTGGGCGGGATGCGGTTGCCAGACCGGGAGAGCCGCGCCCAGCTCGGCGTCACGGTGCTGCTCAAGCTGCTGCTTCACCCGTTGGTGACGTTCGTGGGCTGCCTCGCGCTGGGCGTGGACGGGCCGCTGCGGCTGGCCGCCGTGGTGTGCGCCGCCTTGCCGACCGCGCAGAACGTGTACGTGCTGGCCCGCCAGTACCGGCCGGACGCGCGGCTGCCCCGGGACGCCGTGCTGCTGTCCACGGCCCTGTCGATGGTCACGCTGTCAGTGGTGACGGTGCTGCTCAAGTAGGGCCAGCACCTCGGCGTCCGAGGTCTGGTCGAACCGCCGGTAGAACCGCCCCACCGAGCGGAAGTCGGTGCGTTCCCGGGGGCACACCACGAGGTCGGCCTCCGCCGACAACTCCCGCACGGCCTGCGCCGCGCCCACCGGCACCGCGAGCACCAGCCGCCGCGGACCGCCCTGCCGCGCCGCCCGCAACGCCGCCCGGGCGGTCACGCCCGTCGCCAGGCCGTCGTCCACGACCAGGACGTCCCGGTCGGCCACCGCGTGCCGCCCCGCCCGGTACACGTCGAGCCTGCGCCGCGCCTCCCGCCGCTCCTCCTCGACGGTCGACGCCAGGTCCTCCGGCGACACGCCCAGGTACTCCAGCGCGCGGCCGTCGAAGATCGGCGCGCCGTCCGCGGTGACCGCGCCGACCCCGAACTCGGGCCGTCCCGGCGCGCCGATCTTGCGCGCCACCGCCACGTCCAGGTCCGCGCCCAGCGCGAGGGCCACCTCGTGCGCCACCGGCACACCGCCCCGCGCCAGGCCCAGGACCAGCGGATCGGTCCACTCGAAGCGCCGCAACGCGTGGGCGAGGACCCGACCCGCGTCGGCGCGGTCCGCGAACTTCACCCGACCATCGTCGCGTCGGCTCAGCGTTCCCGCACGTACAGGGCCTGCGCGGTGCGGCCGACCGGCCCCAGCTCGTCGTGCAGCACGCTGCTGGCCAGCCCCACGCCCGTCGGCCCCACCACCGTCTCCGCGTCCAGCGCGAACCACTCGCCGACCGGCTCGCGGTGCAGGTGCACGGACAGGTCGGTGTTGATCGCGTACCACTTCGAGATGTCCAGCCGGGAGGACACGCCGCTCGCCGAGTCGGCCACGGTGAACAGCCGCTGCACCGCCGACGCCTCCTCACCGGCCACGACCTGCGCCAACGGCCGCGCCCACACCGCCGCGTCGCCGGGGGTGAAGATGCCGCCGGACACCGACCGCCACTCCATCGCCGCCAGGTACCCGCACTGCCAGTCGTCCGGGATCGCCATCGGCGCGCACCCCGGCGCGGGCACCAGCGGCTCACCCTCGCCGGACGCGACCGTCGCCGTGTCGCCGCCGACGATCCGCCACGCGTGCGCCCGCAGCACCGCCCGCCCGTCGTGGGACAGCGAGGCGGACAGCAGTTCCACCGACCGCCCCGGACGCTCCAGCGCCGCCTCGACGGTCAGCTCCGCCACCGGTACCGGGCCCAGCACCTCGAACGTCACCCGGGACAGCACCGTGCCCGCACGCGGGGCGCACCGCTCCAGCTCGCGCACCAGCAGCGCCGACGGCGGACCCAGGTGCTGGTGCTTGTCGGTCCACGGTCCCGCGGTGTGCTCGGTCGCCCGGAACCGCCGCTCGTCCAACTGCTCGTAGAACGCCGTCATCTAGTCCGCCCTGTCCGGTGCCGTTTCCACGCCCGCGTCCGGCTCCGGCCACCCCGGGTAGGGCGGCGGGGTGCCGTCGAACGCGGGGCACAGCGCCTTGTGGTCGCAGTAGTCGCACAGCCGGCTCGGGTTGGGCCGGAAGTCGCCCGACTTCGCCGCCCGCAGGATGGCCTCCCAGATGGCCTCCAGCGTGCGCTCGAACCGCGCGAGTTCCGCCTCGTCCGGTGTGTACGCCAAGGCCTGCCGGTCCGCCAGGTACATCAGCCGCAACTGGCGCGGCACCACGCCGCGCAGCCGCCACAGGACCAGGGCGTAGAACTTCATCTGGAACAGCGCCTTGGCCTCGCCGACCTCGCGCGGCGCGGCGCCGGTCTTGTAGTCGACCACCCGGATCTCGCCGGTCGGGGCCACGTCCACGCGGTCGATGTAGCCGCGCAGCAGGACGCCGGACGGCAGTTCCCACTCCACCAGCAGCTCGCGGGCGTCCGGGTCGAACCGGCGCGGGTCCTCCAGGCCGAAGTAGCCCTCCAGCAGGCCTTCCGCCGACGCCAGCCACTCGGCCTGCTCGGCGGCGTCCTCCGCGGTGAACAGGTCGGCGAACTCGGGGCGCTCGGCGCGGACCCGTTCCCAGGCGGGGGCGATCAGCTCGCGGGCGCGTTCGGGCAGCCGTTCGGCGGCGGGCAGGCCGAACAGGTCTTCCAGGACCGCGTGCACGACCGTGCCGCGCACCTGCGCTCTGGTCGGCTTCTCCGGCAGCCGGTCGACCGCCCGGAAGCGGTACAGCAGCGGGCACTGCTTGAAGTCGCCCGCTCTCGACGGGGACAGCGCGGGCCTGCGCACTGGGCGTTCGGAGATCGTCGGCACTGCCATGCCCCAGACCTTATTGGAGACCCCCGACAAGATCGGCTTGCTGTGCTGGATCGCGTCACAGCGTCAACACATCCGAACCCCTAGGCTCTCTTCGTGGTGACCGAGCAGAGCTGGCGTCGGGTCGGGCGGGACGGTGGGCTGCCGTTGTTCCGCGTGGCCGGCATCCCGGTACTGCTCGCGCCCTCCTGGTGGCTCGGCTCGGCGGCGATCGTCGTGCTCTACGCCCCCATGGTGGAACGGCTGGCCCCGGGATCGGCGGAACGGCCGGGGTGCTGCTCGCGGCCACCTTCGCGGTCCTGCTGGGCCTTTCCGTGCTGGCCCACGAGCTTGGGCACAGCCTGGTCGCGCTGCGCCTGGGGATACCCGTGCGGCGGCTGCGGCTGTTCCTGCTCGGCGGCGTGTCCGAGGTGATGCGCACGCCCGACCGGCCCGGCCACGAAGGTCTGATCGCGGTGGCGGGACCGGTCGTGTCGATCGTGCTCGCGGGGTCCTTCGCGCTCGGCGCGGCGGCGATCCCGCACCCGGGCGCGGTGTGGCTGCTGATCGCGCAGACCGCGTTCGCCAACGCCGCCGTCGCGGTGTTCAACCTGCTCCCGGGCCTGCCGCTGGACGGCGGTCGCATCCTGCGGGCGGGCGTCTGGGCAGCCACGGGGCGGCGGGCGCTGGGCACCAAGGCCGCGGTCGCGGGCGGCGGCGTGGTGGCCGTGCTGCTGGTCGGCTGGGCGGTGGTGGGTCTGCTCGACGGCAGCGAGGACCGGTGGCTGCGGTTCGGCGTGTGCCTGCTGACCGCTTGGTTCGTGCTGGCCGGCGCGCGGGGCGAGCTGAGCGCGGAGCGCCGGCGGACCTGGCCGCAGGGCCTCACGTTGAGCCAGCTCATGCAGCCCGTGCTCCAACTGCCCGCCGAAAGCCCCGTGTCGGGTGCGCTCACCGCGTCCGCCGGGCGTGGCGTGGTGCTGGTGCGCGCGGACGGTGTCGCGGCGGGTCTGCTGGACCGGGGCATGGCCGAACGCCTGGCCACCACCTCCCCGCATGCGCCCGCCGAACAGGCCGCCGTCCCGATCCGGCCGGAGACCGTGCTGCTGGAGAACGAGACCGGCGACGAGCTGGCCGAACGCGTCATGGGCACCCCCGCCTGGGAGTACCTGGTGGTGGACCTCGAAGGGCGGCCCTCGGGCGTGCTGCGCCGCGAGGACCTGAAAGCCGCCCTCGACCGCGGCTAAAGCAGCCCGGCGTCCTGCGCGAGGATCGCGGCCTGCACCCGTGAGCGCAGGTCCAGCTTGGTCAGCACGCGCGACACGTGCGTCTTCACGGTCGTCTCGCCGATGTGCAGCTTTCGCCCGATCTGGTGGTTCGACAGGCCCTCGCCGAGGCACCGCAGCACCTCGACCTCCCGGTCGGTCAACGCGCCCAGCGCCGCCGGCCGGGACTTGGGCGGGGCCGCCGCGAACTCGGCGATCAGCCGCCGCGTCACGCTCGGCGCGAGCACCCCGTCACCGGCCGCGACCTGCCGCACCGCGTCCACCAGCGCCGCCGCCTCGACCGACTTGAGCAGGAACCCGGCCGCACCCGCCCGCAGCGCCCCGTGCACGTACTCGTCCAGGTCGAACGTGGTCAGCACCAGCACGTGGCACACCCCGGCGAGCTGCCGGGTCGCCTCGATGCCGTCCGTGCCGGGCATCCGGATGTCCATCAGCACCACGTCCGGCCGCAGCTCCCGCGCCATCCGCACGGCCGCGCCGCCGTCCGCCGCCTCGCCCACCACCTCGACGTCCTCGGCCCCGTCGAGGATCAGCACCAGGCCCGCGCGGATCGCCGCGTGGTCGTCGGCCACCAGCACCCTGGTCACAGCGGCAGCTCCGCCCGCACGACCCACTGCGCCCCGTCCCGACCCGCCGCGAACGTCCCGCCCACCGCGTGCGCGCGTTCCGCCATGCTCACCAATCCCGTCCCCGATCCGTCCCCGGCGGTCCGCACCGCGTTGCGCACCACCAGCACCAACCGCCTGACCTGCCGTTCCACCCGCACCGAAGCGTCCGCCCCGTGCTTCAACGCGTTCGTCAGCGCCTCCTGCAAGATCCGGTAGGCGGCCAGGTCCACCGCCACCGGCAGCCCGTCCACGCCGTCCGCCGCGAAGTCCACCGCCAGCCCGCCCGCCCGCGCCGACTCCACCAGCCGGGACGCATCCGCCAGCCGGACGGTGACCGGCTCGTCCACCGGGTCGTCGGCCCGCAGCACGTCGATCATGGTGCGCATCTCGGCCAGCGACTGGAGGCTGTTCTCCCGGACCGACTTGAGCACCGTGCGCACGGTCGCCGAGTCCGCCGGCATGGACAGCACCGCCTCGGACTGGATCGCGATCGCCGACAGGTGCCCGGCGACCACGTCGTGCAGGTCACGGGCCATCCGGGTGCGCTCGGCGTTCACCGCGGCCCGCCGGTCCAGCTCGGAGATCCGGGCCAGCTGCTCGGCGCTCTCCCGGTGCTGCCGGACGTTGGTCGCCCACCACACCGGCACCACGGCCAGCGAGAACATCTGCAACCCCGCGTAGAGCGACTCGCGCCAGTCGGAGCTGAGCACCGCGACGGTCAGCGTCAGGCCCAGCGTCGCCACCGCCACCACGCCGATCAGCGCCCGGTGCAGCCGCCGCGGACCGTCCAGCGACACCACGAACAGCACGTCGATGAACACCATGACCACCGGTATGCCCAGGCCCCGGGTCAGGTCGAGCAGCACCGCGCCGAACGCCAGGGCGAGCCCCAGGCCGGGCAGGGCGCGGCGGAACAGCGTGCCCAGGCACCCGACGGCCAGGATGGCCAGGCGGACCCACAGCGGGGTCGGCCGGTCGTCGCCGCCGAACACCAGGTCGAGCTTGAGCAGGTAGATGACCGTCCCGAGGGCGAAGAACCCGAGCGCGACCAGCACCTCTCGGCGTTTCGGGCGGATCTGCACCCCGGAATCACAACACACGTCCGGTGCGAGGTGCGTCCTACGAAGTGATGACCTCCGGTCGATCAGGTCGCCGACGCGGCGGACCTCCTCCGACCAGCAGGCTTGGCGTCGTGGTTGATCCGTTGGTTGTCGTGATCGTGGCGTGCGAGGTCGGGTTCTGGGTCGTGCTCGGCCTAGGGTTGGCCGCCCGGTACGTGCTGCGCATGCGCAGGCTGGGTGGCGTGCTGCTGGTGTGCACGCCGTTGGTGGACGTGGTGCTGCTCGTGGCCACCGTCCTCGACCTGAGGAACGGGGGCGAGGCGAAGTCGGCGCACGGGCTCGCGGCGATCTACCTGGGCGTGAGCGTGGCGTTCGGGCACAGCATGCTGCGGTGGGCCGACCAGCGGTTCGCGCACCGGTTCGCCGGTGGGCCACCGCCGTGGCGACCGCCCAAAAGGGGGCGCGCGAGGGTGCGCTACGAGTGGCGCGAATGGGGCAAGTTCGCGCTCGCGTGGGCGGTCACCGGGGCGGTGATCCTGCTGTTGGTGCTGGTCGTGGGGGACCCCGGGCGCACGCAGCCGCTGTGGGGGCAGATGGGCGGGATGACCGTGGTGGGGCTGATCTGGCTGGTCGGCTGGCCGGTCTACCACTCGGTCACGGACCAGGGGGAGTAGATGCGCGAGGTCGTGGGGGTCATCCTCGCGGTGCCGCAGGGGCTGGTGCCGCTGGTGTTGATGGCGCTGGACGTGGACAGCAGGAGCTGGTTCCTGGTCCGGTACCTGCCGGAGTGGGCCCAGTTGCCCGCCGCGGTGGTGTTCGTGGTGGTAGGCGGGGCGATCGCGCTGTCGGGGATGCGGGCCGAACGGCGAGGCCGCTGAGCCGGCGGTGCGGGGCTAATGCGACCATCGTGCGCTGTTGTTCCGCACTTAAGCAGGAGGTTCGCCGCGGTGAGCACCGCCAGTGGTCCGTTCCAGCCCGGAGACCGGGTGCAGTTGACCGACCCGAAGGGACGGCACTACACGATCGTGCTCGAACCGGGCAAGGAGTACCACACCCACCGCGGCGCGCTGTCGCACGACAAGCTGATCGGGCAGCCCGAGGGGTCCGTGGTGACCTCGGTGGGCGGCACGTCGTTCCTGGCGCTGCGGCCCCTGCTGGCGGACTACGTGCTGTCCATGCCGCGCGGGGCGCAGGTGATCTACCCCAAGGACGCCGCCCAGATCGTCATGTACGGCGACGTGTTCCCCGGCGCGCGGGTGCTGGAGGCCGGGGCCGGGTCGGGCGCGCTGACCTGCTCGTTGCTGCGCGCGGTGGGGGAGAAGGGCAGCGTGACCTCCTACGAGGTGCGCCAGGACCACGCCGACCACGCGGTGCGCAACGTGGAGCAGTTCTTCGGGGAGCGGCCGGGCAACTGGTCGCTGACGGTGGGTGACGTCGCGTCGCACGAGGGTGAAGTGGACCGGGTCGTCCTGGACATGCTCGCGCCGTGGGACGTGCTGCCGGCGGTCTCGCGGGCCTTGATCCCCGGTGGTGTCCTGGTGGTGTACGTGGCGACCACGACCCAGCTGTCGAAGGTGACCGAGGCGATCCGGGAGCAGCAGCACTGGACCGAGCCGCACGCGTGGGAGACGTTGGTGCGGCCGTGGCACGTGGTGGGGCTGGCGGTGCGGCCGGAGCACCGGATGATCGGGCACACCGCGTTCCTGCTGACCACGCGGCGGCTGGCGGACGGCGTCACGCCGCCCCGGCCGCAGCGCCGGCCCTCGAAGGGCTGATCGGTGGTTTGACCAGCGAAAACGGCCCGTTGCGCCAGCGTGCGCACGGGCCGTTTCAAGGCTGATGGGCGTGGCCTCCGGCCCCCGGTTCGATCATCTCACGGGGTACCGACAGAGGCCGGGTGCGGGCGGGTCAGCCGCCGATGCCCTCGAGGTCCTTGAACATGCCGCAGACCTTCCAGTCGCTGTCTTCCTTGACCAGGTCGATCGTGTAGTCGTTGTCCTTGATGAAGTCCTTGTAGTCGTCCGGCACGCCCGTGTAGGTGACCCGGGCCTTGGCCGTGGCCTTGTCGCCGTTCTCGGTCACCTCGCCGAGGGTGTGCTTGGCCTTCATGTTCTTCAGCTCGCTGCTGCCCGGCGTGTCGCCCTCGGACTCCTTGGCCTTCTCGCGGAGGTCGTCGAACTTCGTCACGTCGCCCTTGCAGAGCAGACCCCGGACCGCGTCGGCGTCGGCGTCCGACTCGGAGTTCTTGTTCAGCAGTGCCACGTAGGACTCGGCGGTGTCCTTCGGCGAGCCGCCGCCGAGGAACGTGACCAGCAGGACCGCGACCACGGCGATCACCACGACGCCTGCGCCGCCGAGAATCCACGGCAGGGGGCTCTTCTTGCGCGGCGCGCCGTAAGGATCACCGAAACCACCCGGTTGGCCGTAACCGGGCTGACCGAACTGGCCGGGTGCCCCGTAGGGCGGCTGACCGGGCTGCTGACCGGGCGGCGGGAGACCTCCCGGGGGCGGCCCGTAGGGCTGCTGCTGCCCACCCTGTGGGAAACCCGGGGGCTGCTGCCCGAAGCCGCCCGGCTGGCCGCCGAACCCCTGCTGCGGACCGGGCTGACCTGGTTGTTGGCCGTATCCACCAGGCTGGTGGCCGTACGGTCCCGGCTGCTGAGGGGGACGGACATCACGTTCTCCTAGAACTTTGCGCTGGTGGCGGGCGAGGATGCCCGGAACACGAAAGGTGACTCGTACTAGGACGCACGGTAGCGGGCGGGAGGTTCCGTCAGACACCGGGATGGAGCAGTTCATCCGGCCGAGCGGGCGGAATGTGTGATCACACGACCGCCGGGAACCCGGTCGATGGCCGCTTTTGTCGGTGATCGCCGGTACCGTTGTCGTACGAACACGGGAGGAGGGTGCCGACATGCAGCACGGTCATCCCGGCAGCCAGCCCGATGAGGGTGGCGAGCTGAACAAGGGCAACAACTCTGGTGAGCTGACAGCGCAGATCAGGTTCCTGGAGGACGAGATCGCGTTGTTGCGCCGCAAGCTGACCGAATCCCCCCGGCACGTCCGCTTGCTGGAGCAACGGCTCGCCGAGGCAACCGAGCGCGTCAGCCAACTGACCGAGCGCAACACCAAGCTCATCGACACCCTTCGAGAAGCACGGAGCCAACTGCTCGCCCTGCGCGAGGAAGTGGACCGCCTGGCGCAGCCGCCGAGCGGTTACGGCGTTTTCCTGGCGCGGTTCGAGGACGGCACGGTCGACGTGTTCACCTCCGGCCGGCGCATGCGGGTCTCGGTGTCGCCCGCGGTCGAGACGGCGTCGCTGGTGCTGGGCCAGTCGGTCCGGCTCAACGAGGCGCTGACCGTCGTCGAGGGCGGCGGTTTCGAGCGGACCGGCGAGGTCTGCACGTTGCGCGAGGTGCTGGAGTCCGAGGAGGAGGCCTCCATCGGGCGGGCGCTGGTCGTCGGCCACGCCGACGAGGAGCGCGTGGTGTGGCTCGCGCAGCC
This sequence comes from Actinosynnema sp. CA-248983, assembly GCA_050954585.1. Taxonomy (GTDB): domain Bacteria; phylum Actinomycetota; class Actinomycetes; order Mycobacteriales; family Pseudonocardiaceae; genus Actinosynnema. The sequence continues at coordinate 3,386,609 of CP191863.1, forward strand.
GCTGATGGACTCGCCGCTGAAGGCCGGCGACTCGCTGCTGGTCGACTCCAAGGCGGGCTTCGCCTACGAGCGGGTGCCCAAGGCCGAGGTCGAGGACCTGGTGCTGGAGGAGGTGCCCGACGTCAAGTACGAGGACATCGGCGGCCTGTTCCGGCAGATCGAGCAGATCCGCGACGCGGTGGAGCTGCCGTTCCTGCACGCCGACCTGTTCCGCGAGTACAAGCTGCGCCCGCCCAAGGGCGTGCTGCTCTACGGCCCTCCCGGCTGCGGCAAGACCCTCATCGCCAAGGCGGTGGCCAACTCCCTGGCCAAGCAGGTCGCGGCGGCGCGCGGCGACGACCGGCGCGAGGCCAAGAGCTACTTCCTCAACATCAAGGGCCCGGAGCTGCTCAACAAGTTCGTCGGCGAGACCGAGCGGCACATCCGGCTGATCTTCCAGCGGGCGCGCGAGAAGGCGTCCGAGGGCACCCCGGTGATCGTGTTCTTCGACGAGATGGACTCGATCTTCCGCACCCGCGGCTCCGGCGTGTCCTCCGACGTGGAGACCACGATCGTCCCCCAGCTGCTCTCGGAGATCGACGGCGTCGAGGGCCTGGAGAACGTGATCGTGATCGGCGCGTCCAACCGCGAGGACATGATCGACCCGGCGATCCTGCGGCCGGGCCGGCTCGACGTCAAGATCAAGATCGAGCGTCCGGACGCCGAGGGCGCCAAGGACATCTTCAACAAGTACCTCACGCCCGACCTGCCGATCCACGCCGACGACCTGGCGGAGTTCGGTGGCGACCCGGTGGCCTGCATCGACGGCATGGTGCAGCACACCGTGGAGCGGATGTACGAGGAGTCGGAGGAGAACCGGTTCCTGGAGGTGACCTACGCCAACGGCGACAAGGAGGTCCTGTACTTCCGGGACTTCAACTCGGGCGCGATGATCCAGAACATCGTCGACCGGGCCAAGAAGGCGGCCATCAAGTCGCTGCTGGACACCAAGCAGCCGGGTCTGTCGGTGCGGCACCTGCTCGACGCGATCGTGGACGAGTTCGCGGAGAACGAGGACCTGCCCAACACCACCAACCCCGACGACTGGGCCCGGATCTCCGGCAAGAAGGGGGAGCGGATCGTCTACATCCGCACCCTCGTCACCGGCAAGAACCAGGAGTCCGGCCGGGCGATCGACACGGCCACCAACACCGGCCAGTACCTGTAGGGCACTCTCCCCGGGAAGCCCGTCCACCTCGCGTGGGCGGGCTTCCCGCATGTCCGCGTCGGATCTCGGGTAGTCGTTGACCGTGAACTGGCGGGCCGGGGCGCTCCTGTCCCGGTACGCGGCGGTCAGCTCCCGCCTGCCGACACCAGACCCGACTCGTACGCCGCGATGACCAGTTGAGCCCGGTCCCGGGCCTGGAGCTTGTGCAACAGCCGCCCGATGTGGGTCTTCACCGTGCCCACCGACAGGTGCAGGGCCTGGGTGATCTCGGTGTTCGACAGGCCCCGCGCGATCAGGGCCAGCACCTCGCGCTCACGGTCGGTGACGCCGTCCAGCCGCACCGGCCGCGCCTCGGGCAGCCGCGCGAACTCGGCGATCAACCGCCTGGTCACCGAGGGCGACAACAAGCCGTCACCCTCGGCGACGACCCTGATCGCGGACAGCAACTCCGCCGGCGGCGTGTCCTTGAGCAGGAACCCGCTGGCCCCCGCCCGCAGCGCCGCGTACACGTACTCGTCCAGGTCGAACGTGGTCAGGATGAGCACCCGCGACTCCGGCGAGGTCACCGCGACCTCCCGGGTGGCCGCGATGCCGTCCACGCCCGGCATCCGCACGTCCATCAGCACCACGTGCGGCCGGGTGCGGGTCACCACCGACACCGCCTCCGCACCGTCACCGGCCTCGCCGACCACCCGCAGGTCCGGCGCGGAGTCCACCAGCACCCGGAAGCTGCCGCGCAGCAGCGCCTGGTCGTCCACCACCACGACGTCGATCACGCGAACGGCACCTCCGCCCGCACCCGGAACCCGCCACCGCCGCGCGGCCCCGCCGCGAACGTGCCCCCGTACACCGCCACCCGCTCCCGCATCCCGATCAGCCCGTGCCCGCCACCGCCGGCGAGCACCCGTTCCCCCGGCCCGTCGTCGGTCACGTCGATCCGCACCGACGACTCGCCGACCGCCACCTCGACCCGGCACCGCGCGGGCGCCGCGTGCTTGACCACGTTGGTCACCGACTCCTGCACGATCCGGTACACGGTCAGCCCCAGCGCGTCCGGCAGCGGACCGCCGGACACGTCCAGCTCGACCGGCACGCCCGCGAGCCCCGCCCGTTCGACCAGGCCGGGCAGGTCCGACAGCCCCGGCATGGGCGCGAGCTCGACCGCCGAGTCCTCCGACCGCAGCACGCCCAGCAGCCGCCGCATCTCCACCAGCGTGCCCCGGCTGGTGGTCTCGATGACCGCCAGCGCCTCCCGGGCCAGCTCCGGCTGGGTCTCGGCCACGTGGTTGGCGATGCCCGCCTTCACCGTGATCAGCGACAGGCTGTGCGCGACCACGTCGTGCAGCTCGCGCGCGATCCGCAGCCGTTCGTCGGTGACCGCCCTGGCGGCCTGGTCGGCCGCCGCACGCTCGGCGTAGGCCCGGCGCACCCGCGTCGAGTGCCCCAACGCCCACGAGCCCACCAGCAGCACCGACACCACGGTCGCCAGACCGAAGTCGTCGGGCGACGGCTCGGCGTAGAAGATCGCCACGACACCCGGCAGCAGGACGTGGAGCAGCACCGCCACCGACCGGTTGCGCGGCGCGGTCGCGGCGGCCATGTACAGCGCGAAGGCCACCGCCGAGTAGGGCTCCCGCGTCATGTGCAGGACCGTGGCCACGTTCATCGCGGTCCCCACGACCAGCACCACGCTCAACGGCCACTTCCGGCGCAGCGCCAGCGGCAGACCGACCAGGCCCGCGAGCGCGTAGCCCAGCCAGGTCGGCCCCGTCACGTACTGGACGAATTCGAGGTAGATCAGCGTCGCCAACGCACCGGCCAGCACGTCCAGCAGGTACAGGTAGACCGTGGGCAGCCAGGCGGGCAGGCGTGATCGCACAGGCAGAAGGTAGTCACGCGCGGCCCGGCGGACATCGGACCACGGTCCGACCCGGATCGAAGACCGCCGTCCGATCCGCCGAACCCGCCCGCCCGCGACGCTTCACACCGTGATCGAAGTACGGGAACTCACCAAGCGCTACGGCGCCCACCGGGCCGTGGACGGGCTCAGCTTCGCGGTCAAACCCGGCTACGTGGCCGGGTTCCTCGGGCCCAACGGCGCGGGCAAGTCCACGACCATGCGCACCATCCTCGGCCTGGACCGGCCCACCAGCGGCGAAGCCCTGGTCGACGGCAAGCGCTACGCGGACATCCCCCGACCCCTGCACCACGTGGGCGCGCTGCTCGACGCGAACGCCGTCCACGGTGGCCGCAGCGTCTACAACCACCTGCGGGTGCTGGCGCGCGGCAACGGCATCGGCGCGCGGCGGGTCGCGGCGACGCTGGAGCAGGTCGGGCTCGCGGGCGTGGCGGGACGGCGGGTCGGGACGCTGTCGCTGGGCATGAAGCAGCGCCTGGGCGTCGCGGCGGCCCTGCTCGGCGACCCGGCGGTGCTGCTGTTCGACGAGCCGGTCAACGGCCTGGACCCGGAGGGCATCCGGTGGATCCGCCACCTGATGCGCGGCCTGGCGGCGGAGGGCCGCACGGTGCTGGTGTCCAGCCACCTGATGAGCGAGATGGCGCTGACCGCCGACCGGGTCGTGGTGATCGGGCGCGGCCGGCTCATCCTCGAAGCCTCCATGCAGGAGCTGACCGAGCGCTTCCAGCGGGACGTCCTGGTCCGCACCGGGCACCCCGACGAGCTGGCGGCGGTGGTCGAACGGCTCGGCGCGACCGCCCGGCGCGAGGACGGCGCGCTGCTGGTGCACGGCCTGAGCGCCTACGACATCGGCGAGGCCGCCGCCCACCGGCGCATCGCGGTGCACGAGCTGACCCCGCGCAGCGCGTCGCTGGAGGACGCCTACCTGGAGCTGACCGACGACAGCGTGGAGTACCGGACGGTGACCCGATGACAGACGTCCTGGCCTCGGAGTTCCTCAAGCTGCGCACCGTCCGCTCCACCTACTACCTGCTGTTGGCGCTGGTCCTGGCGCTGTCGGCGGGCATCCTCGTGTCCTTCCTGATGACCGCCGACTACGACAGCCAGCCGCCCGAGGCGCAGGTGAACTTCGGCGCGGCGGACCCCGGCATGGTCGTGCTGCCGTTCGGGCAGTTCGTGCTGGGTGTGCTGGGCGCGTTCGCGGTGACCACGGAGTACGGCAGCGGCATGATCCGGACCGCGCTGGCCGGCGTGCCGCGCCGCTGGTCGTTGCTGCTGGCCAAGACCGCCGTGGTCGGAGTGGTGTCGGCGGTCGTGGGCGGGGTGGCGACGCTGCTGGGGTTCCTGTCCGGCGAGTGGATCACGGGGGACCGGCCCAAGCCGATCTCGGCCTACGACTCGTTCGCCGAAGCGCTGCCGACGCTGCTGGCCAACACCGCCTCGCTGACCATGATGGGCCTGTTCGGGCTCGGTCTGGGGTTCCTGCTGCGGTCGACGGCGGGCGCGCTGGTGACGTTGTGCGGGCTGCTGTTCGTGCTGCCCGGCATCACGCTGCTGCTGCCCGCGCCGTGGAACGAGCGGCTCTACTCGGTGATGCCGCCGGTCCTGGCCCCGCAGCTCGCGGGGGAGTTGCCGGGCGCGCCGCTGAGCCCGTGGGCGGCCGGGTCGGCCATGGTGGCGTACCTGGTCGTGGCGCTGGGCGGTGGCGCGGCGGTGCTGCTGCGCCGGGACGCCTGAGTCCTTGACGGAGGCGTTATGGTGCCGATAGTTAGGAAACTTTCCTGACTAAATCCGCCGCCACGAACCTCACCGGAGGAGGAACCGCATGGCACGGCTCGGGACCGTCCTGGCCTTGGCGGCCACGCTCTTGCTGCCCGGCGCACTCGTGGCGCCACCGGCCTCGGCACTGCCCGCCGGCTCGCCGGCCGCCGTGAACGGGCAGCTCAAGGTGTGCGGGGTGAAGCTGTGCAACCGGCACGGCAAGCCGATCCAGCTCAGGGGCATGAGCACGCACGGCATCCAGTGGTACGCGCGGTGCGTCAAGTCCCAGTCGCTCGACGCCCTCGCGAACGACTGGAAGGCCGACGTCCTGCGCATCTCGATGTACATCCAGGAAGGCGGGTACGAGACCAACCCGCGCAAGTTCACCGACATGGTCCACGGCTACATCGAGGAGGCCACCAAGCGCGGCATGTACGCGCTGGTCGACTGGCACCAGCTCTCGCCGGGCGACCCGAACCACAACACCGCGCGCGCCAAGACGTTCTTCAAGGAGATCGCCAACCGGCACAAGAACAAGACCAACATCATCTACGACATCGCCAACGAGCCCAACGGCGTGTCGTGGTCGCGGGTCAAGTCCTACGCCGAGCAGGTCATCCCGGTCATCCGCGCCGAGGACCCGGACAGCCTGGTGCTGGTCGGCACGCACGGCTGGGCCACCTTCGGCCTGTCGGACGGCAAGAACCCGCAGGAAGTGGTGAACAACAAGGTCAACGCGTCGAACGTGATGTACACGTTCCACTTCTACGCGGCCTCCCACGGCTCGGCGTACCTGAACACCCTGTCCCGGGTGGCCGATCAGGTGCCGGTTTTCGTGACCGAGTTCGGCACGCAGGAGGCCTCCGGCGACGGCCGCGACGACTTCACCCAGGCCCAGAAGTACCTGAACCTTCTGGCCGCTAAAAAGATTAGTTGGGTGAACTGGAATTTTTCCGACGATGAAAGGTCTGGGGCGGTGTTCAAGCCGGGCACGTGCGCGGGGACGTCGTTCACGGGGACGAGCAAGCTGAAGCCGGCCGGCGTGTGGGTCCGCGACCGGATCCGTACGGCGGACGACTTCCCGACCAGCTGACAGCCCGTAACCCGGCGGTTCCCCGGGGACCGCCGGGTTACGGTGTCGACGTGCCGGAACTCGCTCTTGGTCTTGCCGCCCTCGGTCGTCCCGCCTACATCAACCTGGGGCGCGAGCACGCCCTGCCCGCTGAACGGGACGTCGACGCCATGCGCGCGGCGTGCCACGCCGTGCTCGACGCGGCGTACGCGGCGGGGGTGCGGCGCGTGGACGCGGCGCGCTCGTACGGCCGGGCCGAGGAGTTCCTGGCCCAGTGGCTCGCCGACCGGCGGCACCGGGACATCCGCGTGTCCAGCAAGTGGGGCTACGAGTACGTCGCCGACTGGCGCCGGGACGTCGAGACGCACGAGGTCAAGGAGCACTCCATCGAGCGGTTCACCCGCCAGTGGGCCGAGACCGAGGCCCTGCTCGGCCAGCACGTCGGCCTCTACAAGGTGCACTCGCTGACCGAGGACAGCCCGTTGTTCGGCAACCCGGAGCTGCTGGCCGCGCTGGGCCGGCTGCGCGACGCCGGTGTCCGGCTGGGGTTCTCCACCTCCGGCGTCGGCCAGCCGGGCACCATCCGCCGCGCGCTGGAGCTGGAGGTCGAGGGGCGGCGGTTGTTCGAGGCCGTGCAGTCCACCTGGAACCTGCTGGAGCGCTCGGCGGGACCGGCGCTGGCGTGGGCGCACGAGAACGGCGCCGAGGTGCACGTCAAGGAGGGCATGGCCAACGGTCGGCTCGCCGTGGACCCGCCCGCCGCCGTGCGCGAACTGGCCGCCAAGCACGACGTGGGCCCGGACGCGATCGCCCTGGCCGCCGTGTGCGCGCAGCCGTGGGTGGACGTGGTGCTGTCCGGCGCGGCGAGCGTCGACCAGCTGCACTCGAACCTGCGGGCGCTGGAGGTCGACCTGGACCCGGAGGAGCTGGCGGACCTCGCGGAACCGGCCGAGCAGTACTGGGCTACTCGGGCGTCGCTGGCCTGGGAGTGAGCAGCACCGCGCCGGAGTCGAGGTCGATCGGGCCGCGCGGGGGCGCCCCGTCCTCCTCGTCGGCGCGCTTCATCAGCTCGGTCTGCCGCTCGTCGAGTTCGATGCGCTTGCTGCCGTGCACGATCTGGGTGAACTCGTCGAACGCGGACCGCGACACCACCGGGTGACCCTGCTTGCGGCGCACCGACCGCCACAGGCGTTCGCCGGTCGCCAGCGCCACCAGCAGCACGGCGAGGCCGGGGATCGACATCGCGAAGATCATGCCCAGCACGAGAACCACCCCAGGATCAGTGCCCGACCGTCCGGTACCACCGGCCAGTCGGGGTCGTCGGCCTTCGCCCGCACGTCGGCGACGTCCATCCACCCGCCCCACGCCACTTCTTCGGGCTGGAGGGTGAACGGGCCGTCGCTGCGCACCTCGTAAACGTGCGCGATGTAGCGGATGGTTCCGTCCACGAAGGGCGTCTTGAAGCGGAATTCCGGGGTCTCGTGGACGCCCAGTTCCTCGGCCAGTTCGCGGACCGCGCACTCGTCGGGCGTCTCGTCCGCCGCGACCACCCCGCCGCACGTCGGGTCGTACAGGCCGGGGTAGACGTCCTTGGTGTCGGTGCGGCGGTGCACGAACAGGCGTCCACCGTCCAGCGACCGCACGACGATCGCCGCGCAGGCGTGCCACAGCCCTTCGGCGCGCATCCGCTCGCGGGTCGCCGACCCGACCGGTTTTCCGTCCTCGTCCACCACAAGCACGCGTTCCACCCCAAGATCCTCCCCAGGTCGTACCGGACGGTGCTACTGCGGGCCGACGCCCGCCGACGGGCGGCATTCCTACCTTCGTGACGGTCAGCGTCATCACTGCGAGGCCGCCGACCTCCCGGGCGGCCGAGCCGCGCGCCGGAGGCGCGCCATCCAACACGGAGGAGTCTTGTCCACATCCCTGCGGCTCGCGGTCGCCGAGTTCCGCGCTCGGCCCGGCCGCGCCGTGCTGCCTGGTGTCGCCTTGGTCGTCGGCGTCGCGTGCTTGTTGGCATCCCTGATGCTCAGCGATGCCATGAATCGGGCGGTCAACGACGGCTCGCCAGTGGTTCCGCCCGATGTCGACCTAGTGGTCCGCACGGTGCCGTACGAGGACGTGACCCTCGACCAGTCGGTGGCGGACAAGGTGGCGGCGGTGCCCGGGGTGCGGCAGGTGGTGCCCGCTCGCCTGGTCGAGGTCGACCTGCTCCAGGACGGCCGGGCGAGCGAGCGGCGGACCCGCGCGGACATCGAGGTGGACCGCGACGGCATGCGCCGGGTGCCGATCCTGGACGGCCGCTCACCTGCCCGGGACGGCGAGATCGCGATCGACCGGGTGACCGCCTACCAGCGGGGACTGCATCCGGGCGCGTCGGTGCAGATGGCCGACGCCTCGGGCAAGGCGATCGACGTGGTGGTCCGGGGCATCACCAAGCGCGGTGCGACCGGTGACGAACCCCGGATCGTGGTGGGGGAGGGCCTGGCAGCGCGACTCGGTGGCCCGCCGGACTTCCTGTCGCTGCACGTCATCGGGGGTGACCGGGCGGCGATCGCGCAGGCCCTGGGCGAGGGCTACCGGGTCGACGCGCCGGCCTCAGTGCGGGCCGAACCGCTCGACGACGACCTGGCCGTGGTGTTCCTGCCGTTCAGCATCCTGGCGTTGGCGACCTCGGTGTTCGTGGCCTCGGCGACGTTCCGCGCGGTGTACGCGCAGCGGCAGCGGCACACCGCCCTGCTGCGCTGCCTGGGCGCCCACCGGGGGCCGCTGGTGTGGGCGAACCTGCTGGAAGCGCTGCTGACCGGGGCCGTGGCGGGCGCGGTGGGCGCGGTGCTGGGCGGCATGGTGGCGTGGCTGCTGGCGCGGCTGTTCGACGCCACGGGCCTGTCCGCGCTGCTGGGCGCGGTCGAGTTGAGCCCGCCGCTGCTGCCGACCGTGGGCCAGTTGGTGCTCGGCGTGCTGGTGGCGGCCGTGCTCAGCGCGTTCGCCGCGGTCCGGCCGTCGCTGGCCGCCGCGCGGATCTCGCCGCTGGCCGCCCTGCGCACGTCCGAGGGACAGACGCCGGACCAGGCCGTGGTGCGCCGCCGCCGGGTGTTCGGCGTGGTGCTGGTCGCGGCGGCGGCCGGGATGGCCGTGCTGGGTGTGCTGGCCAAGGGGTCGATGGCGGCGATCTTCCTCATCCTGTTCTCCGGCATCGCCGCGGTCGCGGGCCTGTTCGGCGTGCTCGGACCGGTCGTCGTGCCCGGTCTGGGGCGGATCTTCGGGTCGGTGGCGAGCCGGTTCGGCGGCGCGCAGTGGAAGCTCGCGGCGGCCGAGGTGCGGCGGGTGCCGCAGCGGTCGGCGTCGGTCGCCATGCCGCTGCTGCTGGCCGCCGCGATGGTCACCTACTTCGCCGTCACGGTCGGCTCCGCGCAGCGGCTGGAGGACGAGTTCAGCAACGAGCCCCGGCCGGACGCGGTCGTCATGGACTCCGGCGGGCGGACCCTGGACGCGCGCGCCGCGGCGGCGGTGGAGCGACCCGAGGTGGCGGGCAGCGTCGTCCTGCACACCGCGCGCGGAAGCCAGTTGGACGAGGAGGGCGAGCGGTTCCCGACCACCGTCGCGGGGGTCGACCCGGAGCGGATGAAGGCGTTCCTGGCCGGCCGGGCCGGCGACTTCCGGCCCGGCACGGTGCTGCTGGACGAGTCCACCGCCCAGGAACTCGGGGCCGTGGTCGGGCAGCCGGTCACCCTCGACGGCCTGCCCGGCGGCGCGCGCACGGGCACGTTCGTCGGGACCGTGCCCAGCACGCTGGTCGACCACGTCGACGCGGTCATCGCCGACACCACGGTCGGACCCGCCTCCCGGGTCCTGATCAACCTGCGGCCCGGCGCCGACCCGGCCGCGTTCCAGAACGCCGTGCGGGCCGGTCTGAAGGACGCGCCGACCGTGCTCGTGCGGACCAAGGCCGAGGCGAACGCACAGAATCAGCGTTATCTGGACCTGGGGATCTTGATGCTGATGGTGCTCCTGGGACTGTCCGTGGCGGTCGCCGTGACCGGCATCGGCACCGCGCTGACGATCTCCGTGCAGGAGCGGCGCAAGGAGATGGCGCTGCGGCGCGCACTGGGCGTCACCAAGGGCGGCCTCCAGGGCGGCGTGATGGCCGAGGCGGTGCTGTTGTCGCTGGTCGGAGTGCTCGGCGGCGGCCTCTTCGGGCTGGTGTACGCGGAGCTGACGCTGCTGGCGTTCGGGGTGTTCGCCTGGCCCACCGCGTCCCTGGTCCCGCTGCTGGTGGGCGGTGCGGGCGTGGTCGCGCTGGCGGTGCTGGCGGCCTTCGGACCGGCGCGCGGGGCGTCCCGCATCCGGCCCGCGGCGGGGTTGGCCGCAGGGTGAAACGCGACGCCTGCACACACGGAATGTCGGTGGCACGTCGTAGGCTGCGGGGTATGCGGCGGATCATGGGAACCGAAGTCGAATACGGCATCGCGGTGCCGGGTGACGCGACCGCCAACCCGGTCCTCACCTCGACACAGGTGGTGCTGGCCTATGCGGCAGCCGCCGACATACCGCGCGCCCGCCGGGCGCGCTGGGACTACGAGGTGGAGTCCCCGCTGCGCGACGCGCGCGGTTTCGACCTCGGCGCGCCCGGCGGCCACCCCGGTGACAGCGACGTGGAGGACCTCGGGGCCGCCAACGTCATCCTCACCAACGGCGCGCGGCTCTACGTCGACCACGCCCACCCGGAGTACTCCGCGCCCGAGGTCACCAACGCGCGCGACGCGGTGATCTGGGACAAGGCGGGGGAGCGGGTGATGGAGGAGGCGGCCATGCGCGCCGCCACCGTCCCCGGCCAGCCCCGGCTCCAGCTGTACAAGAACAACGTGGACGGCAAGGGCGCCAGCTACGGCACCCACGAGAACTACCTGATGCAGCGCAGCACCCCGTTCACCGCGGTGATCGCGGGGCTGACGCCGTTCTTCGTGTCCCGCCAGGTCGTGGTGGGCTCCGGGCGGGTCGGCATCGGCCCGTCCGGCGAGGAGGCGGGCTTCCAGCTGTCCCAGCGCTCGGACTACATCGAGGTCGAGGTGGGCCTGGAGACCACGCTCAAGCGCGGCATCATCAACACCCGCGACGAGCCGCACGCCGACGCGGACAAGTACCGGCGGCTGCACGTCATCATCGGCGACGCGAACCTGGCCGAGTACTCCACCTACCTCAAGGTCGGCACCACCTCGCTGGTGCTGGACATGATCGAGGCCGGCCGCCGGTTCGACGACCTGCGGTTGCAGGACCCGGTGCGGGCGGTGCACCAGATCAGCCACGACCCGACCCTCAAGACACGCGTGGAGCTGGCCGGCGGGCGCAAGTTCACCGGTCTGGACCTCCAGTACGCCTACTTCGAGCGCGCCTCGGAGTTCGTGGACAAGGAGGGCACCGGCGACCGCGACGTGCTGCGGGTGTGGGGCGAGGTGCTCGACGCGCTGGCCCGCGACCCCGCCGAGTGCGCCGACCGGCTCGACTGGCCCGCCAAGCTGCGCCTGCTGGAGGGCTACCGGGCCCGTGACGGCCTGGCCTGGGGCTCGCCCCGGCTGCACCTGGTGGACCTCCAGTACTCCGACGTCCGGCTGGACAAGGGCCTGTACAACCGGCTGGTCGCGCGCGGCTCGATGAAACGCCTGGTCAGCGAGGAGGAGGTGCGCGCGGCCGTGCTCGCGCCGCCGGAGGACACCCGCGCCTACTTCCGCGGCCGGTGCCTGGAGCGCTACCCCACGTCGGTGGCGGCGGCGTCGTGGGATTCGGTGATCTTCGACCTCGGGCGCGAATCACTCGTCCGGATTCCCACCCTGGAACCCCTGCGCGGCACGAAAGCGCACGTCGGGGCGTTGTTGGAGGCTTCGGACACCGCCGAGCAGTTGGTGGAGGCGCTTACTCGCGGTTGATCGACAAACCCGAGTGGCAGGCACCAAATGTCAGACCTGGTGGGTAATGTTGACCCCAAGGACCGAAGAAACGGGGAGGTCGACATGGCCCAGGAACAGGTCCAGAAGCAGGGCGGCGGCGACGGTGACGACGGCGCCGACGGCGCGGCGGCGGCCGGCCAGGAACGCCGCGAGAAGCTCGGCGAGGACGTGGACGCCATCCTCGACGAGATCGACGACGTCCTGGAGGAGAACGCCGAGGACTTCGTCCGCGCGTACGTGCAAAAGGGCGGCGAGTAGCAGCCAACTGCGGATCTAGGAGAAAAACGCACCTATGGACCACAGCTCGACCGGGCACTACCCGGCCGCGTCGCTGCCCCCGGCCTACCTCCGGCCGGGGTCGTCGTCGTTCACCGACTTCCTGCGCGCCCAAGCCCCGGAACTGCTGCCGTCCGCGCGGCACTACCCCGAGGGCGCGGTCGTGCAGGCGCCGCACGGCACCACGATCGTGGCGCTGACGTTCAAGGGCGGCGTGGTGATCGCGGGCGACCGGCGCGCCACGATGGGCAACATGATCGCCCAGCGCGACATGAAGAAGGTCTTCGTCACCGACGACTACTCGGCGGTGGGCATCGCGGGCACGGCGGGCATCGCGGTCGAGATCGTCCGGCTGTTCGCGGTCGAGCTGCGGCACTACGAGAAGATCGAGGGCGTCTCGCTGTCGCTGGACGGCAAGGCCAACCGGCTGTCGGCGATGATCAAGGGCAACCTCGACGCGGCGCTGGCGGGCCTGGCGGTCGTGCCGCTGTTCGCGGGCTTCGACACCGACGCGGCCGACCCGGACCGCGCCGGCCGGATCGTGTCCTACGACGTGACCGGCGGCCGGTACGAGGAGACGCAGGGCTACGCGGCGGTGGGCTCGGGCTCGGTGTTCGCCAAGTCGGCGCTGAAGAAGCTCTACGACCCGGACGCCGACCTGGACGCGGCGGCGCGCACCGCGGTCGAGTCGCTCTACGACGCGGCCGACGACGACTCGGGCACCGGCGGGCCGGACGTGATCCGGAAGATCTACCCGGTGGTCGTGACGATCACGGGTGCCGAGGGCGCCGTGCAGCTGTCCGACGCGCAGGCCGCCGCCCACGCCGAAGCAGTCGTCGAGAGCCGCCGCTCCAGCCCCACCGGCTGACCCACTCCTCCCCATCCGCCGATCTCGTAGGAGCCGCAGCAGTGACCCTGCCGTTGTACGCCTCACCCGAGCAGATCCTCCGGGACCGCTCGGAGTACGCCCGGAAAGGCATCGCCCGTGGCCGCAGCGTGGTCGTGCTGCGCTACGCCGACGGCGTCCTGTTCGTGGCGGAGAACCCGTCGTCGACCCTCCACAAGGTCTCGGAGATCTACGACCGCATCGGTTTCGCGGCCGTGGGTCGGTACAGCGAGTTCGAGAACCTGCGCCAGGCGGGCATCCGCTTCGCCGACATCCGCGGCTACCAGAACGACCCGCGCGACGTGACGGGCCGGTCCCTGGCGAACGTGTACGCGCAGACCCTCGGCTCGGTGTTCAGCGAGCAGATCAAGCCGCTCGAGGTGGAGATCTGCGTGGCCGAGGTCGGCACGGACCCCGAAGAGGACACCCTCTACCGGCTGACCTACGACGGTTCGATCGTGGAGGAGCCGCAGTACGTCGTGATGGGCGGGCAGGCCGAGGCGACGGCCAACGCCCTGAAGGACGCGTACGCGGAGAACCTGCCGTTGGCGGAGGCCGTGCAGGTCGCGGTGAAGGCGCTGAGCACGGGCAGCACCAGCACCGGCAACGGCAAGCCGGACCTGCTGGACCAGCCCAAACTGGAGGTGGCCGTCCTCGAACGCAACCGCCCCCGCCGCGCCTTCCGCCGCATCAAGGGCGCTGCCCTGACACCTTTGCTGCCCTCCGACGCGCCGGCCGCGCCGGCCAAGGGCGGTGGCAAGAAGAAGCCGGTGACCGAGGTGCAGTTGCCGCCGAACGGCGACGAGAAGTAGACGCTCGGCGTTGAGGTTGACCCGGCGACGGCCCCCGTTCACCTCGGGGCCGTCGCCGTTCTCGGACCTCCGGATTGGCCGGCGGAGGTTTCACTCGAAGGAGTGAGCGTTCTGTAACAGTGTTTTGGCGGGCTCGCGCGTCGCAAGGTACAAGGTGCGCGGCGCGGCGGAGGTATCGGAGAACCGGCCGGCGGGCCGGCGGGTGGGGTGGCGGTGAACGGCCGGCGGGCCGGCGGGTGGGGTGGCGGTGAACGGCCGGCGGGCCGGTGGCAACGGCTGGCCGGCGCCGAGGGCTGGTGGGCAGCGGATCGGCGGGTGTGGCTGGCTAGCGGCGGTGCTGGTGGCTCGGGCGCTGGCTGGCGGGGCCGGCTGGCGAGGGCTGGTGGGCGAGCGCTGGCTGGCGGGGCCGGCTGGCGAGGGCTGGTGGGCGAGCGCTGGCTGGCGGGGCCGGCTGGCGAGAGCTGGCTGGCGAGCTGGGTGCAGGGAGCTGGCGTGGCGGGGTTCGCGGGAGCGGCTGGGGCTGGCGGGCGGCGGCGGTGGCGGAAGTGGCTGCTGTGGGCTGGCGGCACCAGATGCGTGCGGAGAACGGCTGGGTGGCCCTGGGCGGATCGCGGCGCGGCGGGGCAAAGGGTGGCCCGGCGGCGAAGCGCGGCGGCGCGCGCGGCGCGGCCGGTGGTGGCGCGCGGAGGCCCGGTGGCGCGCGGAGGCACGGCGGCGGGGTGGCGGAGCGATGCGGCGGGGTAGGGCGGCGGCGCAGACGCGGCAAGGCAAAGAGCGCGGCGGCACGGAGGCGCGGCGGAGAAGGGCGCGCGCCGGCGGTGCTGCCGGGTGGCGGCGGGCGCACGGCGGTGCGGCTGGCGCGCGGCGGGGCGGCGGTGCGGCTGGCGCGCGGCGGGGCGGTGGCGCGGCGGTGCGGTGGGGTGGCGGTGGGGTGCGGTGGGGGTGCGGTGCGGTGCGGTGGCGGTGCTGGGGTGGTGGTCGCAGGGGACGGGTTGGGGTTTGGGAATGGGACGGGAGGTCCGGCGCCGCAGCCGGACCTCCCGTATGTGGGTCGTTCGTCAGGCGGTCGCCTGGGACAGGAGTTTGCCGGTGCGTTCCCGCACCGACGGCGTGTCCAGGCCCCTGACCACGACCGTGGTCCGGCGGCGCAGGACGTCGTCGACCTCGGTGGCCCACTCATAGCGCTGCGCGTGCGCCACCTGGGCCCAGATGTCCGGCCCATCCGGGTGCACGCGGTCCAGGAGGGTGGGGTCTTCCAGGGCCAGTGCCAGGACCTCGTGGCTGACGGTGCCGTAGTGGGTGGCCAGGTGTTTGACCACGTCGTCGGGGAGGGTGGGGAGTTCGCGCTCCAGCACCGCACCCACGCGGTCCGGAAGAGCGGCGCCGGGGAGAGCGGACGGGACGCCGTCGAACGCGTGGGACAGGTCGCGGCCCAGGGCCTCGCCCACGCGCGCCAGGACCGAACCGCCGATGCGGCGGAACGTGGTCCACTTGCCGCCGGCCACGCTGATCATGCCGCCCCGACCCGCGGTGATGACGGTTTCGCGTTTGGCGTGGCTGGTGTCGCCTGCCCCGCCGGGGAGGACGCGTAGGCCGGCGAAGGTGTATGCCAAACGCGAGCGGTCCAGGGCGTGTGGAGTGATGCCAGTGGCGGCCTCGGTCAGGATTTGGGTGATGTCCTGCTCGGAGCACGACACCTCGGCCGGGTCGCCCTCGTACGCCTCGTCCGTGGTCCCCAGGAGGAGTTGGCCTTCCCACGGGATCGCGAATGAGACGCGGACGTCATCGACCGGGATGGTCATGGCCGCGCGCCACGGGGTGTCGGTCTTCAGCACCAAGTGCGCGCCCTTCGAAAGGCGGATGCTGGGCGCGGCCGTCGGGTCCTCCATGCGGCGCAGTTTGTCCAGCCACGGGCCGGTGGCGTTGACGACGACGGTGGCGTCCACGCCGAACGACGAGCCGTCCAGGCGGTCGCGGAGTTCTACGCCTGAGACGAGGGAACCGCGTTTGCGCAGGCCCACGACCTCTACGTGGTTCAGCAGAACCGCGCCGGCCTCGGCTGCCGCGCGGGCGGCGGTGATGGCTACGCGGCTGTCGTTCATCTGGTGGTCGTAGTACAGGGCCGCGCCGCGGAGTCCCTCAGTGCGGATCTGCGGGATGTACTCCTGCGCCCGCCGCGCGGACAGGACCTTGCCCATGCCGTCGCCGAAACCGGACAGGGCCGAGTACAACATGACCCCCGCGCCCAGGACGGGCCGCGAGTGCGGCCCGCCCCGGTACACCGGCACCAGGAACGGCAGCGGCCGGACCAGGTGCGGCGCGAGCCGGTCGCCCAGTGCGCGCCGTTCGGCGTGGTTCTCGCGCACCATCGGCACCGCGCTCGGGCCCATCGCCAGGTAGCGCAGCCCGCCGTGCACGAGCTTGGACGACGCGCTGGAGGTGGCGCCGGCGAAGTCACCCGCCTCCACCAGCGCCACCCGCAGGCCCGATCGGGCCGCCGCCCACGTCGTGGCGATGCCCAGGGCACCACCACCGATCACGACCAGGTCGAAGGCGCCGTGTCCCAGCGCCTCGCGTGCCCTGGCCCGCTGCTCACTCATCGTTGTCGTCCTCGTCAATCCAGCCGACGGTCCGCTCGACCGCCTTCTTCCACTTCCGGTAACCCTTGTCCCTGGTCTTCGCGTCCATGGTCGGCAGCCACTCGGCGGCCTTGTGCCAGTTCTCCCGCAGCGACTCGGTGTCCGACCAGTAGCCGACCGCCAGACCCGCCGCGTAGGCGGCGCCCAGGCAGGTGGTCTCGGCGATGATCGGGCGCACCACGGGCACGTCCAGGACGTCGGCCAGGAAACCCATCAGCAGGTTGTTGGCGGTCATGCCGCCGTCGACCTTCAGCGTCGTCAGGTCCACGCCGGAGTCGGCGTTCATCGCGTCCACGACCTCGCGGGTCTGCCACGCGGTGGCCTCCAGCACGGCGCGCGCGATGTGGCCCTTGTCGATGTAACCGGTCAGACCGGCGATGACACCGCGCGCGTCCGACCGCCAGTGCGGCGCGAACAGGCCGGAGAACGCGGGCACGAAGTACGCGCCGCCGTTGTCCTCGACCGACCGGGCCAGGGTCTCGATCTCCGGGGCGCTGGAGATCAGGCCCATCTTGTCGCGGAACCACTGCACCAGCGCGCCGGTCACCGCGATCGCGCCCTCCAGCGCGTAGGACGCGGGCTGGTCGCCGATCTTGTAGCCGACCGTGGTGAGCAGGCCGTTCTGCGACAGGATCGGCTTGTCACCGGTGTTGACCAGCAGGAAGCTGCCGGTGCCGTAGGTGCACTTGCCCTCGCCGGGCGCGTAGCAGGTCTGGCCGAACAGGGCCGCCTGCTGGTCGCCCAGCGCGGAGGCCACCGGGACGCCCTCCAGGGTGCCGGTCGCGTGGCCGTAGACCTCGGCGGAGGAGCGGATCTCGGGCAGCATCGCCTTGGGCACGCCGATCGCGTCGACCAGTTCGTCGTCCCAGTCGAGCGTTTCCAGGTTCATCAGCATGGTGCGGCTGGCGTTGGTCACGTCGGTGACGTGCCGGCCGGTGAGCTTCCAGATCAGCCAGGTGTCGATGGTGCCGAACAGCACCTCGCCCTGCTCGCCGCGCTCGCGCAGGCCGTCGACGTGGTCGAGCAGCCAGCGGAGCTTCGGGCCGGAGAAGTAGGTGGCCAGCGGCAGGCCGCACTTGTCGCGGAACTGGTTCTGCTCGCCGAGTTCCTTGACCAGCTGGTCGGTGCGGGTGTCCTGCCAGACGATCGCGTTGTGCACCGGCACGCCGGTGGCCTTGTCCCAGACGACGGTGGTTTCGCGCTGGTTGGTGATGCCGACCGCGGCGAGGTCGTGCACGGTCAGCGAGGCCTTCTGGAGCGCGCCGTGGACCACGTCCAGCACGTTGGCCCAGATCTCCTCGGCGTCGTGCTCGACCCAGCCCGGCTTGGGGAAGATCTGCCGGTGCTCCTTCTGCGCCACGGAGACGATGCCGCCGCCGTGGTCGAAGACGATGCAGCGGGAGGACGTGGTGCCCTGGTCGATTGCGGCGATGTAAGTGCTCAACGGTTGCTCCTCAGAAGACGGCGATGTCGACCAGACCGGCAAATGCTCCACCGATCAGCGGACCAACGACGGGGATCCAGGCGTATCCCCAGTCCGATCCACCCTTTCCGGGGATCGGCAGGACGGCGTGCGCGATGCGGGGACCGAGGTCGCGCGCGGGGTTGATGGCGTACCCGGTGGGGCCGCCGAGGGACATGCCGATGCCGACCACGAGCAGCGCGACGATCAGCGCGCCGGTGCCCGAGGTGGACAGGCCCTTGGTCTGGCCGGTGGCCAGGATGACGAAGACCAGCACGAACGTCGCGATGATCTCGGTGAGCAGGTTCTGCACGTTGTTGCGGATCTCGGGACCGGTGGAGAAGATCCCGAGCACCTCGCCCTCGTTGGCGCGGAACTGGCCCAGGTAGACCAGGAAGCACAGGACCGCGCCGACGAACGCGCCGAGGAACTGGGCGACCAGGTAGAGCGGGACGGTGCTGAAGTCGCCCGAGTGGATCGCGAGGCCGAGCGTCACCGCGGGGTTGAGGTGCGCGCCGGACAGCGGCGCGGTCGCGTAGGCCGCCGCCAGCACGGCGAAGCCCCACCCGAACGTGATCACCACCCAGCCGGCTCCGTGGGACTTCGACCTCGCCAACACCACACCCGCCACCACGCCGTTGCCCAGGAGCAACAGCAGGGCGGTGCCCAGGAACTCCCCGATGAAGATCGACTGGTTGGTCATCCGCGCGCCCTCTCTGGCCTGAATGCCGTTCGACAATGTCGTACGGTGCGCGAGAATCCTGTGCCGACGCTCACAAGATGTCAACCCTCCGGAAACGACCGATTTACCAGGGGATGGCGCCGAGCTCGCGCGAGATGGACCGCGCGGCCTCACGGACGTAGGACACGAGTTCGGTGCGCGGCTGGCGGTCGCCGTCGCACAGCCGTTCGATGGGGCCGGAGATCCCTATGGCGCCGACGGTCACCGCCCGCCGGTCGCGGATGGGCGCCGCGAGCGAGACCTCGCCCTCGACCAGCTCCTCCGCGTCGAACGCCCAACCACGCTCCCTGACCTGCTCCAACGCGTCGCTGAGCCGGTCGATGTCGGTGATGGTGCGCTGGGTGAACGCCTTGAGCGGTTCGTCGTCCACGTGGCCGACGGGGTCGTTGGCGAGCAGGACCTTGCCCAGGGCGCTGGCGTGCGCGGGCAGCAGCGCGCCGACTTCGAGGACTTGCCGTGAGTTGTCCGGCCGGAAGACGTGGTGCACGACCAGGACCTGGCCCTCGTGCAGCGTGCCGATGCGGACGCTCTCCATGCTGCGGGCGGCCAGCGAGTCCGACCAGTTCAGCGCGCGGGTGCGCAGCTCGTTGCCGTCGAGGTAGCTGGAGCCGATGTGGAACAGCGCCGCGCCGAGCTGGTACTTGCCGGTGTCCGGGCTCTGCTCGACGAAGCCGACCAGCTGGAGCGTGCGCAGGATGCCGTGCACGGTGGGTTTGGGCAGCTCAAGGGCCCGGGCGAGTTCGCCGACCCCCATCTGGCGCGCGCCGCTGGCAAGCAGCCGCAGCACCGCGGCTGCCCGCTCGATGGACTGGATCGGACCGGGCACGCGATCACTCTAGCGCGGAACCGTTCGACCATGTCGAATCAGAGGGTGAGCGACCAGGTCTCCTCGACCACCTCCGCGCCCCACTTGCGCACCGGCTTCTCGGCGACGGGCGCGAACCCGACCCGCCGGTAGATCCCCCGCGCCACCTCGACGTCCGACACGGTCTCCAGCACGATCCGCCGGTACCCGGCGCGGCGGGCGAACCGGACGCACTCCTCGACCAGTCGCTTCCCGATGCCCAGCCCCCGGGCCTGCGGTTCGACCAGCAGCAGGCGCAGTTGGGCGGTGTCCTCGGACGCCCGCACGCAGAAGACGGACCCGGCCGGCTCGCCGTCCACCTCGGCGATCCACGCGGCCTCGCGGTGCGGGTCATGGTGCTCCGCGTACTCCGCGACGACCCGGGCGACCAGCGCCTCGAACGTCCAGTCGTACCCGTACTCCTCGGCGTAGCGGACGCCGTGCCGGTGCACGACCCAGCCCAGGTCGCCGGGCTTGAGTGGGCGCAGGAGGTAGGCGCGTTCGCCGTCGGTGAGCAGGCGCTGTATCCGGCGCATGGCCCCGACCAGCGACGCCAGGTCCGAGGGCGGGACGCGGTCGAGGAGGGCGCCGATCTCGGCGTTGGAGCGGGCGTCGAGGTCGGCCAGCACGGCCCGGCCCGCGTCGGTCAGGCCGACGACCTGGCGGCGGGCGTCGTCGGGGGAGGGGGAGCGGGTGATCAGGCCCTCGCGGTCGAAGCGGGTCAGGATGCGGCTCAGGTAGCCCGCGTCGAGGCCCAGGCCGGTGCGCAGGGCGGCGGTCTCCGCGGTGCCGACAGACAGCTCGAACAGCACGCGGACCTCGGTCAGCGAGTACGGCGAGTCCAGGTAGGCGTTGTCCAGGATGCCGATCACGCCGGTGTAGAAGCGGTTGAACGCCCGGACGTCCGCGACCGTCATCGTCTGACTCCCTCAACAGAACCATTGACTGAGTCAAACGATACTCGTCATGGCCGGTAGATGGCCAGGGCCGCCGGGCGGGCGCGGAAGTGGAAGGTCGAGCCGGTGGGGCCGACCTCGCCATCCGTGGCGATCGCGACCGAACCGTCCAGCACCCGCACGTTCAGCCACCGCGTCTCCAGGTGCCGGTACGTGCGGCTGCTGTTGAGCGAGCCGAGGAGCGCGCCGACGAAGAACCTCGCCCGGGAGAACCGGGTGTCCGCGCGGATGTAGCGCACGTCCATCAGGCCCCGGTCCAGGGCCGGGCGCATGGTCGGCGCGAAGCCCTTCGGCCGGTACGGGCCGTTGCCCACGAACAGCATCCACACCAGGTGCCGCTCGCCGTTCAGCTCCACGCGCAGCGGACGGGACGTGCGCAGCACCTTGAACAGGGCGATCACCGCCGCCGGCCACTTGCCCCAGCGGTCCTGGAGCTTGTCGCGCAGGCGGACCATGTCCGGGTAGCCGCCCAGCGACGCCGTGTTGACGAACCAGCGCGGACCCTCGCCGTCGACGGTCACCGCCGCCAGGTCGACCAGCACCCCGTCACCGGCCGCCACCGCGCGGACCGAGTCGTCCAGGCCGGTCACGCCCACGTCCCGGGCGAAGTGGTTCAGCGTCCCGGCCGGGACCAGCGCCAGCGGCAGGCGGTGGGCCGCCGCGACGGCCGCCACCGCGGCCACCGTCCCGTCCCCGCCCGCCACGCCCAGCGCGCGCGGACCGAAGTCGGCCACCACCGAGTCCAGGTCGTCCACCTCGACGATCCGCGCCTTGGGCCACCGCTCGGCGATCGCCGGGGACGGGTCGGGGCCGAAGCCCGATGCCGGGTTCACCACCACGACCAGACCCTCGCCGTCCACCAGCGGCTCCAGGTCCTGGTGCTCGCGCGCCGACGCCGCGTCGGTCTGCCCGATCGGCCACCAGCGCCTGGTCAGCAGGGCCGCGCCGGTCCCGATCAGGGCGCCGGCGGCCACGTCGGAGGGCCAGTGCACGCCCGTGTGCACCCGCGAGTACGCCACCGCCGCCGCGAGCGGCCCGACCACCACCCCCAGCGCGGGCGACTCCATCGCGACCGCCGTGGTGAACGCCGCCGCCGACGCGGCGTGCCCGGACGGGAACGACGACGACGTGGGCCGCCTGGTCAGCCGCCGGTGCACCGGCAGCAGCTCGGCGGCCGGCCTGCGCCGCGGGAACAGGCGTTTGGCGACCAGGCTGGCGCTGAAGCTCGCCCCCGCGATCGAGGCCACGCCACGCAGCCCGGACCGCCGCGGCCGGCCCTTGCGCAGGGCGAGCACGCCGGCCACACAAAGCCACAGGAGGCTGTGGTTGGCGGCCCGCGAGAGTTTTTTCATCCCCCGATCGAGGGGGGACGCGGGCAGCCGCCCGCTGTGCCTCATCAGGGCCTCGTCCAGGCGGTTCACTCGTCGGAGCACACAAGAACGTTATCGGCGGAAACCGCGCGCCGCCCGATTGGATCACTGAGGAAACGGCTGAATGCGCCTACTGTTGAGGGATGCAGCGGCGGATCTTCGGCATTGAGACTGAGTTCGGGGTGACCTGCACCTTCCACGGGCAGCGCAGGCTGTCCCCGGATGAGGTCGCGCGGTATCTGTTCCGCCGGGTCGTCTCGTGGGGCCGTTCCTCGAACGTGTTCCTGCGCAACGGCTCTCGGCTCTACCTGGACGTGGGGTCGCACCCCGAGTACGCGACCGCGGAGTGCGACGACCTCGCCCAACTGGTGACGCACGACAAAGCCGGCGAACGAATCCTCGAGGACCTGCTCGTCGACGCCGAGCGCAGGCTCGCCGACGAGGGCATCGGGGGCGACATCTTCCTGTTCAAGAACAACACCGACTCGGCCGGCAACTCCTACGGCTGCCACGAGAACTACCTGGTCGCCCGGGCCGGGGAGTTCTCGCGGATCGCCGACGTGCTGCTGCCGTTCCTGGTGACCAGGCAGCTCATCTGCGGCGCGGGCAAGGTGCTCCAGACCCCGCGCGGCGCCGTGTACTGCCTGTCCCAGCGCGCCGAGCACATCTGGGAGGGGGTGTCCAGTGCCACGACCCGGTCCCGACCGATCATCAACACCCGCGACGAGCCGCACGCCGACGCCGAGCGGTACCGCCGCCTGCACGTGATCGTCGGCGACTCGAACATGTCCGAGGTGACCACGCTGCTCAAGGTGGGCAGCGCGAACCTGGTCCTGGAGATGATCGAGCAGGGCGTCCAGTTCCGCGACTTCAGCCTGGACAACCCGATCCGCGCCATCCGCGAGATCAGCCACGACCTGACCGGGCGGCGCACGGTGCGCCTGGCGGGCGGCAAGGAGGCCTCGGCGCTGGACATCCAGCGCGAGTACTACGAGCGGGCCGTCGAGCACGTGGCCAAGCGGGCGCCGGACCCGATGGCCGAGCGCGTGCTGGAGCTGTGGGGCCGCACGCTGGACGCGGTCGAGGCCGAGGACCTGTCCAAGATCGACCGCGAGATCGACTGGGCCATCAAGTACCGCCTGATGGAGCGCTACCAGGCCAAGCACGACATGGACCTGTCCAACCCGCGCATCGCCCAGCTCGACCTCGCCTACCACGACATCCGGCGCGGCCGGGGCATCTTCGACCTGCTCCAGCGCAAGGGCCAGGTGGACCGGGTGACCGACGACGGCGAGATCGAGGCCGCCAAGGACACCCCGCCGCAGACCACGCGGGCCAAGCTGCGCGGTGACTTCATCGCCGCCGCGCAGGCCGCGGGCCGTGACTTCACCGTGGACTGGGTGCACCTGAAGCTCAACGACCAGGCGCAGCGGACCGTGCTGTGCAAGGACCCGTTCCGCGCGGTGGACGAGCGCGTGGAGCGGCTGATCTCCTCCCTCTAGCCCTAGCGGACCCGGAAGGCTCTTCGTGAGGCTCACACCTCATGAAGAGCCTTCTGCTTGTCGCCGCCGTGGCGGCGTCGCTGCTGGTGGCCACCCCGGCCGGCGCGTCTTCCTCTGGTTGGGAGATGCGGCCCACCGGGGTGGACGCGCGGTTGCGCGGTCTGTCGGCGGTGTCGCCCCGGGTGGCGTGGGTCAGCGGCAGCGCGGGGACCGTGCTGCGGACCGTCGACGGTGGCGCCACTTGGGCGTCGGTGGGGCCTCCGGGGACCTCGGACCTGCAGTTCCGGGACATCCAGGCGTTCGACGCGCGGCACGCGGTGGTGTTGTCGATCGGGCCGGGCGAGTCGTCGCGGATCTACCGGACGGTGGACGGCGGCGCGTCGTGGACCGAGACGTTCCGCAACACCGACCCGGCGGCCTTCTACGACTGCGTGGCGTTCTTCGACCGGTGGCGCGGGTTGGCGATGAGCGACCCGGTGGACGGGCAGTTCCGGGTGTTGCGGACGTTCGACGGGGGGCGGACGTGGTCGCCGGTGCCCGGCTCGAACTTCCCGCCCGCTCTCGACGGGGAGGCCGGGTTCGCGGCGAGCGGGCAGTGCGTGGCCACCTCCGGGGGGCGGCACGCGTGGATCGCGACCGGGGGCGGGGCAACGGCCCGGGTGCTGCACTCGTCGGACGGCGGGTGGCGGTGGACGGTGGCCGACACGCCGCTGCTCAGCTCGCCGTCGGCGGGGGTGTTCGCGGTGGCGTTCCGGGACCCGCGGCACGGGCTGGCGATCGGCGGGGACTACGCGGACCCGACCGGGGCGGTGGCGAACCTGGCGGCGAGTCGGGACGGTGGGCGCACGTGGTCGGCGGTGAGCGGGCCGGTGGGGTACCGGTCCGGGCTGGCGTGGCGCGGGTCGTCGGTGATCGCGGTGGGGCCGACGGGGAGTGACGTCAGCCGGGATGGTGGGCGGTCGTGGCGGAAGTTCGACGACGGCAGCTTCGACACCGTGGAGTGCGCCGGGGTGTGCTGGGCGGCCGGTGAGAAGGGTCGTGTTGGGGTGCTGACCAGGGGTTGAGCGGGTTGGGCGTGGCCTCGGCGCCCCCGTCTCGATCGTCGCACGAGGGACCGACAATCCGCCTCACGCGGCACTGGGAAGTCGGCTCGGGGAGCGGCGGCGGCGAGGGTCGGAGGCCGGTCGGCGGGCATTGACGAAATCTGCCCATCGTTCAAAGTTGTTTTGCGATGAGAGACGTCCTGTACCTGGAAGGGATCGAGCAGGCCGAGGCACCGCTCAAACCGCAACGGGTCGAGGTGCTGCGGCTGCTGGCCGAGCCGAAGTCGTGCACCGAGGTGGCCGTCGTCCTCGACCAGACCCCGAAGCGGGTCCACCACCACGTCAAACGGCTGGTCGAGGCCGGGCTGGTGACGCCGGTGTCGGAGCGGGAGGTGCGCGGGGTCCACGAAGGGCTCTACCACCCGTTCACAAGCGGCTGAATGGACCATTCAGTCGACTTCGGGTGGGGAGGTGCGTCATCAGGTGTTCGGACGGGGTTAGGGTTCACCGGTGGCCATCGCACGTGCCGAACGGCTCGTCAACCTGGTGCTGTGTCTGCTCTCCACCCGGCAGTACCTGACCGCCGAGCGCATCCGCGCCATCGTCCCCGGCTATTCCGACGCCGCGACGGACGAGGCGTTCTTCCGCATGTTCGAACGCGACAAGACCGAGCTGCGGGACCTGGGCGTGCCCCTGGAGATCGGGCGCAGCGCCGAGTTCGACAACACCGACGGGTACCGC
Organism: Actinosynnema sp. CA-248983; assembly: GCA_050954585.1. Lineage (GTDB taxonomy): Bacteria > Actinomycetota > Actinomycetes > Mycobacteriales > Pseudonocardiaceae > Actinosynnema. Next base: position 3,411,785 of record CP191863.1, read on the forward strand.
ATCGCCCGCCGCGACTACGAGCTGGGCGACGTCGACCTGGAGCCGGACGAGGCGGCGGCGGTCGCGCTGGCCGCCCGGCTGTGGGACTCCCCGCAGCTCACCGGCGCCGCGCACGGCGCGCTGATCAAGCTGCGCGCGGCCGGGGTGGACGTCGACCACGACGTGCACACCGCCGTCGAGCCCAAGGTCCGCACCACCGAACCCGCGTTCCCGCCGCTGCTGGCCGCCGTGCAGGAGGGCCGCCTGGTGGAGTTCGACTACCGCAAGCTCACCCCGGTCGAGGTGCGCACCCGCACCGTCGAGCCGTGGGGCGTGGTCGCGTGGCGGGGCCGCTGGTACCTGGTCGGCCACGACCGCGACCGGCGCGCGCCGCGCTGCTTCCGGCTGTCCCGGATCGTCGGTGACGTGCGAACCGTGGGCAAGCCGGGCGTGGTGGACCGGCCCGACGACGTCGACCTGCTCAGCTTCGTCAAGCGCAGCGAGCCGCCGGCGCAGGCCGTGGCCACCGCGAAGCTGTGGGTGGCGCGGGACCGGGCGCGGGGCGTGCGCCGGCGGGCGCGGGTCGTGGGGGAGCGGGAGTTGGCCGGCGTGGCCGGGGACGTGCTGGAGATCGACCTGAGGTTCCCCGACTCGGCGGCGGCGTGGATCGCCGGGTTCGGGGCGGACGTGGTGGTGCTGGAGCCCGAGGTGCTGGCCAAGACGGTGCGGGAGAAGCTCGTGGGCGCGCTGCGCGGTGCGGGGGTCCGGGCGTGAACGCCTCCGCCGACCGGCTGCCCCGGCTGCTGGCCCTCGTGCCCTACCTGCTCGCCCGGCCCGGCATCCCGATCGAGGAGGCCGCCGCCGACTTCGAGGTCACCCCGCGCCAGCTGCGCAAGGACCTCGAACTGCTGTGGATGTGCGGCCTGCCCGGCTACGGGCCCGGCGACCTGATCGACCTGTCCTTCGAGGGCGACACCGTCACCGTCACCTTCGACGCGGGCATGAGCCGCCCGCTGCGGCTGACCGCCGCCGAGGCCACCGCGCTGCTGGTGGCGCTGCGCGCGCTGGCCGAGACGCCCGGCGTGGTCGACAAGGACGCCGTGCAGCGGGCGGTGGCCAAGATCGAGGCCGCCGTGGGCCAGGCCCAGCCCGCCGGCGTGGCGGTCGGTCTGGCCATGCGGGAGGCCCCGGAGACGACCGTCGTGCGCGACGCGGTGTCCGACGGCGTCCGCCGTGGTCGCGCGCTGCGCCTGCACTACTACACGCCGTCACGGGACGAGGTCACCGACCGGGTCGTGGACCCGATGCGGATGCTGCTGGTGGAGGGCCGCGGCTACCTGGAGGCCTGGTGCCGGCTCGCCGACGACGTCCGGCTGTTCCGGCTGGACCGCATCGACGGCGTCCAGGTCCTCGACGAGCCCGCCGCACCGCCGCCGCACGCCACGCCCACCGACACCTCGGAGGGCTTGTTCCGCCCGGACCCGTCGCAGCGCACCGCCGTGCTGGTGCTCGAACCCGACGCCCGGTGGGTCGCCGAGTACTACCCCGTGGACGGCCTGACCGAGCTGGAGGAGGGCCGCGCGCGGGTGCTCATGCGCTATGCCGACACCGCGTGGATGGTCCGCCTGCTGCTGGGCCTGGGCGGTGAGGTGCACGTCGAGCAGCCCGCCGACCTGGTCGAGGAGGTCGTCCGCCAGGCCGATGCCGCCTTGCGCCGGGCGGATCACCTCCCGGCAACCTAGGCCCTATACGGTGGTGCCGTGCCGTACTTGCCGAGCCTGGTGTTGATCCTGGTCGGAATGGTCCTTTTGATCGTTCTCGCGACCAAAGTGGTCGGATCCTTGCGTCGATTCCGCGCCGCAAGCACTCTGGTGGGCGACAGGGTCGGCGACGGCGTCGGTCTGCTGCGGGCGCGGTTCGCCGCGCTCGGGGTGGCCTTCGCCGAACGACGTCCGGACCGGGCCCGTCAGGGCAACCCCCGCGTACCATCGACGGACCGGGGCAGACAGGAGGACCACCGTGGGTAACCTCGGAGCTACTGAGCTGATCATCATCGCCGTGGTGATCATTCTGCTGTTCGGGGCGAAGAAGCTGCCCGACATGGCGCGCTCGCTGGGCCGTTCGGCCAAGATCCTCAAGGCCGAGACCAAGGGCCTGCGCGACGAGGACCAGCCGCAGGACACCCCGCCGCAGCAGCAGGCCGCGCCGCAGCAGCTGCCGCCCGCGCAGCCGCAGCAGGTCGTGCAGCAGCCGCAGGTGGCCCAGCCGCAGCAGGTCGCGCAGCCGGCGCAGCAGCAGCCGCAGGTCGCGCAGCCGATCGAGCAGAGTCCGCAGAACCTCCAGAACAAGCAGAACTAGCCAGAAGGACGGTCCGCACGGTGGGGGCAAGTCCGTCCCGGTGGTCACAGCTCCGGGAGCGCCGCAAGCTGAGGAGCCGTCGGGCCAACCCCGACGGCACGATGTCGTTGAAGGACCACCTCTACGACCTCCGGCACCGCCTCGGCTTGGCACTGCTGTTCATCGCGTTCGGCGCGATCTTCGGCTTCTTCTGGTGGGGTTGGCGCATCTTCGGGCTGCCCAGCCTCGGTGACGTGGTCATCTCGCCGTACTGCGGCATCCCGGTGGACGACCGCTTCAGCCAGGGTGGCAACTGCCAGTTGTTGCAGACCAAGCCGTTCGAGGCCTTCATGATCCAGCTGAAGGTCGGCGCGGCGGCGGGCATGGCGATCACCGCTCCGCTGTGGCTGTACCAGGTGTGGCGGTTCATCGCGCCGGGCCTGTACGCCAAGGAGCGCAAGTTCGCCCTGGCGTTCGTGTTCAGCGCCTCGGTGCTGTTCGTGGTGGGCGCGGTGCTGGCGTTCTACGTGGTGCCGCAGGGCCTGTCCGTGCTGGTGGGCTTCGGTGACAACCAGTTCCTCACGGCGTTGTCAGGCGGGGACTACATCGACTTCATCCTGGCGCTGCTGCTGATCTTCGGCGTGAGCTTCGAGCTGCCGCTGATCGTGGTGATGCTCAACCAGGTCGGCGTGCTGACCTACGACAAGCTGCGGCGCTGGCGCCGGGGCATCACCTTCGGCCTGTTCATCTTCGCCGCGATCGCGACCCCGGGCACCGACCCGGTCTCCATGATCGCGCTGGCGGTGGCGTTGACGCTGCTGTTCGAACTGGCCATCCAGATCGCACGCGTGCACGACAAGCGGGCCGCGCGCAAGCGCAAGGCCGAAGGCTGGGACGACCTCGCCGACGACGAGGCGTCACCGTTCGACTACACCCCGTCGGCGGTCGACGGCGCCGAGACCGCCTCGGAGTCGGTGGCCCCCAAGGAACCGCACCGCGTCCGCTACGACGACGCCACATGACCCGCGCCGCCCTCCTGGTCTGCCCGGCCTCGGGCAAGGGCCGTGCCGCGCGCATGGCCGGCACGGTCGCGGCCCGCCTGCGCACCGCCGTGGACTCGCTGGACCTGCACGTGGCTTCCTCGGCGGAAGGCACCCTCGCGCTGGCCCGGCGGGCGGTGGACGACGGCGTGGACGTGCTCGTGGTGCTGGGCGGTGACGGGGGCGCGCACCTCGGCGTCCAGGCGTGCGCCGGCACCTCGACCGCGCTGGCCGTCGTGCCGGCCGGCACCGGGAACGACCTGGCCACGGCGCTCGGGACGCTGTCGGTGGACGACGTGGTCGGCGCCCTGTGCGATGACGCCCGACGGTCCCTCGACCTGGGCCGGGTGGGCAACGGGACGTGGTTCGCGACCGTGCTGTGCGCGGGCTTCGACTCGGCGGTGAACGAACGCGCGAACGCCATGCGCTGGCCCGCCGGCCCCCGCCGGTACGACCTGGCGATCCTGGCCGAGCTGGCGGCCCTGCGGCCCGAGCCGCTGGTGGTGGAGACCGAGGACGCGACGCTGGAGCTGGACGCGCTGCTGGTCGCGATCGGCAACACCACCAGCTACGGCGGCGGCATCCCGGTGTGCCCGGACGCGGACCCGGCGGACGGCTTGTTCGACGTGACGGTGGTCGACGCGGCCCCTCGACGGACCTTGTTGCGGATGCTGCCGACGTTGCGCACGGGCCGGCACGTGGACCACCCGGCGGTGCGGACGTTCCGGGCCAAGTCGGTGCGGCTGGCCGGGCCGGGGTGGGTCGGCTACGCGGACGGCGAGCGGGTGCACGGCCTCCCGTTGGAGGTTTCGTGCAGGTCAGCCGCGTTGACGGTGGTCAGCCGGTAGGTCCGGGGCGCGGCGGCGGCAAAGAACGGAGCTTTTGTCGGTGCCATGTGACAGCCTTGAGGGGTGTCACGCACTTCGCGGTCTCCGGCCGACGCCTACGCGGACTTCCGCCAGCGGTCCTCCCGGCCCAAGCTGACCGACTTCCTCTCGGTCCTCTCGTTCGAACTCGACCCGTTCCAGCAGCGTGCCTGCGAGGCGCTCGAGGACGGGCACGGTGTGCTGGTGTGCGCGCCCACCGGGGCGGGCAAGACGGTCGTCGGCGAGTTCGCCGTGCACATGGCCCTGTCGGAGGGGAGCAAGTGCTTCTACACGACACCGATCAAGGCGTTGTCGAACCAGAAGTACGCCGACCTGGTGGCCCGCTACGGCGCGAAGAACGTCGGCCTGCTGACCGGTGACACGTCGGTCAACGGCGGCGCGCCCGTGGTCGTGATGACCACCGAGGTGCTGCGGAACATGCTCTACTCCGGGTCCTCGACGCTGGAGAGCCTCGCCTACGTCGTGATGGACGAGGTGCACTACCTGGCCGACCGGTTCCGCGGCCCGGTGTGGGAGGAGGTCATCCTCCACCTGCCGGAGTCGGTGCGGCTGGTGAGCCTGTCCGCGACGGTCAGCAACGCCGAGGAGTTCGGCGAGTGGCTGGTCGAGGTGCGCGGTGACACGACCGTCGTGGTGGACGAGCACCGGCCGGTGCCGCTGTGGCAGCACATGCTGGCGGGCGGCCGGATGATGGACCTGTTCGCCGGGGAGGGGCCGGACGGGCACGCCCGGATCAACCCCCAGCTGCTGCGCCACACCGACGACCTGGCGCGCTTCCACGTGCCGTGGAGCCGGGGCCGCAACGGCAAGGACAAGGGCGGCCGGCCGCCGCGGTCCTCGGGGTTCAAGCCGCCGTCGCGGGTGGACATCGTGCAGCGGCTGGACGGCGCGGGGCTGCTGCCCGCGATCGACTTCGTGTTCAGCCGGGCGGGCTGCGACGCGGCCGTGGCGCAGTGCGTGCGGTCGGGGCTGCGGCTCAACACCGAGGCGGAGATCGAACAGATCCGCGAGGTCATCGAGGACAAGACCAAGGACCTGCCGCAGGGCGACCTGATGGTGCTGGGCTACTGGGAGTGGCGGGATGCCCTGGAGCGGGGCATCGCGAGCCACCACGCGGGCCTGCTGCCGGCGTTCAAGGAGACCGTGGAGGAGCTGTTCGTCCGCGGCCTGGTGAAGGTCGTGTTCGCGACCGAGACGCTGGCGCTGGGCATCAACATGCCCGCGCGCACGGTCGTGCTGGAGAAGCTGGTCAAGTACAACGGCGAAGCGCACGTCGACCTGACGCCGGGGGAGTACACCCAGCTCACCGGCCGAGCCGGGCGGCGCGGCATCGACGTCGAGGGCCACGCCGTGGTGGTGTGGCAGCCGGGTGTGGACCCGAAGGCGGTGGCGGGGCTGGCGTCCACCCGGACCTACCCGCTGCGCTCGTCGTTCCGGCCGGGCTACAACATGGCGGTCAACCTGGTGCACCAGCTGGGCGCGGCGGCGGCGCGGGACATCCTGGAGCAGTCGTTCGCGCAGTTCCAGGCCGACCGGTCGGTGGTGGGGCTGGCGCGGCGGATCGAGCGCAACCGGGAGGCGCTGGGCGGTTACGCCGAGGCGATGAGCTGCCACCTGGGCGACTTCACCGAGTACGCGGCGCTGCGGCGGCGGGTGGCGGAGCGGGAGAAGGCGCTGGCGCGGCAGAACACGTCGGCGCGGCGGGCGGAGGCGGCGGCGTCGCTGGAGCGGCTGCGCAAGGGCGACGTGATCGCGGTGCCGTCGGGCCGGCGGTCCGGGCTCGCGGTGGTGATCGACCCGGGGCTGGAGCCGCTGGGCGAGGCGCGTCCGCTGGTGCTGACCGAGGACCGGTGGGCGGGCCGGCTGTCGGCGGCGGACTTCCCGTCGCCGGTGGAGGTGCTGGGCCGCATCCGGCTGCCCAAGCAGGTCGACACGCGGTCGCCGCGCTCGCGCCGGGACCTGGCGTCGACGTTGCGCAACACCGGGATCGTGCCGCCGTCGTTCCGCAAGAAGCGGTCCACGGCCGACGACGACGCCGAGCTGGCGACGCTGCGGCGGGCGCTGCGCGCGCACCCGTGCCACGGCTGCGAGAAGCGCGAGGACCACGCCCGCTGGGGCGAGCGGTACCACCGGCTGCTGGCCGAGACCGAGCAGCTGGAGCGCAAGGTCGCGGCCACCACGCACTCGTTGGCGCGGGAGTTCGACCGCATCCGGGGTCTGCTGCGGGAGCGGGGCTACCTGCACGCGGAGGAGTCCGGGCCGGGCGAGGAGGTCACCGAGCACGGCAAGCGGCTGACCCGCCTGTACAGCGAGTCGGACCTGCTGGCGGCGGAGTGCCTGCGGCACGGCGTGTGGCGGGACCTGGAGGCGCCGGAGCTGGCGGCCGTGGTGTCCGCGCTGGTCTACGAGGCGCGCCGGGACGGTCCGCTGGAGACCCGGCTGCCGCCGGGCGCGGTGACCGACGCGCTGACCGCGACCGCGCGGCTGTGGGCGGAGCTGGAGGACGACGAGCGCCGGCACAAGCTGGACCGGACGCGGCAGCCCGACCCGGGGTTCGCGTGGCCGGTGTACCGGTGGGCGCGCGGCGAGTCGCTGGAGAAGGTGCTCAGCGCGGCCGAAGCGTCGGGGACGGAGCTGGGCGCGGGCGATTTCGTGCGCTGGTGCCGGCAGGTGATCGACTTCCTGGACCAGATCAGGGACGTGGTGGGCGGTGACGACCCGGTCGGCGGCACGGCCAAGCGGGCGGTCGACGCGTTGCGCCGCGGGGTGGTGGCGATGGCCACGGTCTGAGAAAGCTTTGCGGGGTGGCTGGGTGTGCCCGGCACCTCTGTGGTTTGATCGCGCCCGCAAGGCATGAACACCGTTTTTCCTCTACCGACCGTCGGAGGCCGAGCATGACCAGTCCGTACGGACCGTCCGGAGGGAACGACCCGCAGCAGCAGTGGGGCCAGCAGCCCTACGGTGGCGGCGGGTACCCCGGCACGCCGTCGGGTGGTTTCCCCGCTCAGCAGCCCGGTTACGGGCAGCCGGACCCGTCGCAGCAGCAGCCGCAGTGGGGGCAGCAGCCGCCGCCCCAGCAGCAGCAGTACACGCAGCAGTACCCCGGCGGTTACGACCCGACCCAGCAGCAGCCGCAGAACCCGTACGGCCAGCCGGACCCGTCGCAGCAACAGCAGCAGTGGGGCCAGCAGCCGGGCCAGTTCGGGCAGTACGGGCAGCAGCAGAACCCGTACGGCCAGCCGGGCTACGGCGCGGTGCCGCCCGCGAAGAAGTCCAGTGCGCTGCCGTGGGTGATCGTCGCCGTGGTCGTCCTGGTCGTGGCCGCGGTCGGCATCCTCGGTTTCGTGACGCCGGGCTGGTTCACGAAGAAGATCTTCGACAACACGGCCGTGCAGAACGGGATCGTGCAGATCCTCAAGGACGACTACAAGATCTCCGACGTGGAGAGCGCGACCTGCACCGGGGAGAACCCGGTCGAGCCGAACCGCTCGTTCACCTGCAAGGTGAAGATCGGCGGCAAGGACAAGGACGTCAAGATCACGGTGAAGACCGCTGACGGCGAATACGAGGTCGGCCAGCCCACGGGCTGAGTCAGGAATTCGGCGAGGCCACCCCGATGCTCCGGCAGGGGTGGCCTCGCCGTTTGCGTGCTCCGAAACTCGATGGCGGTTGCCAGGTCCGGAAGGCACGATCGGCGCGTGACCGACATCGACGTCCGCGTGCTCACCGACGAAGCCGAGTACCGCACCGCCCACACCGTGTTCCGGGGTTCCCTGCACCACCCTCCTGCGCCGGACGAGCGGTGGGAGGCCATCAAGGGCTCCTATGAGCCTGGGCGGACGATCGGCGCGTATGCGGGGGACGAGTTGGTCGGTGGCGTGCAGTCGTTTCCGTCGGCGATGGCGGTGCCCGGTGGCGCGGTGGTGCCGATGGCGGCGGTGTCGCGGGTCGGGGTGCGGGCGGACTGGACGCGGCGCGGGGTGTTGACCGGGTTGCAGCGGGCGCAGTTGAAGGCGTTGCGCGAGGGCGGGGACGTGGCGGCGACGCTGCGAGCCTCGGAGGGCGCGATCTACGAGCGGTTCGGCTACGGGGTGGCGACCCGGTACCGCGAGGTGCGCATCCGCAAGCGCGAGGCCGCGCCGCGGGTGCCGATCGTGGGTCGGGTGCGGCTGGTGCCGGTGGACGAGGCGCTGCCGCTGATCAAGGAGCTGTACGAGCGGCTGGCGCCGGGGCGGCCGGGCACGATCGCGCGGTGGCCGGGCTGGTGGGACGTCAGCGTGGCGCGCTCCGAGGAGAAGGACAGCCTGCGGATCGCGGTGTGCTCGGGCGAGGACGGCGACGACGGCTACATCGCCTACAAGGTGGAGCGCGGCTCGTGGGACCGGGGCGTGGAGAAGCCGAGTGTGCTGGAGGTCCTGGACTTCTGGGCGGCGGGCCCGCGGGCGTGGGCGGACCTGTGGGGGTTCACGCTGCGGGTGGACCTGGTGGGCGAGGTGTTCGCGTTCGGCCGGCCGCTGGACGAGCCGCTGGAGTGGCTGATGACCGACCGGCGCGCGGTGTTCGTGGAGGACGTGGCGGACGAGACGTGGCTGCGGCTGGTCGACGTGGGGAAGGCGCTGGCGGCGCGGACCTACGGCGCGGCGGAGCCCGTGGTGATCGGCGTCCGGGACCGGTTCCTGCCGGAGAACGAGGGCGCCTACCGGGTCACCTCTTCGGGTGTCTCCCGGACCGACGACGAGCCGGACTTCGAGCTGGACGTGGCGGTGCTGGGCGCGGCCTACCTCGGTGACGTGTCGTTCTCGGCGCTGGCCATGGCCGGCCGCTTCCCGGGCGGGTCCCCGGAAGCGGTCCGGCGGGCGGACCAGCTGTTCGCCGTCGACGAACTGCCCTGGTCCGGGACTTTCTTCTAAGCGCGGCGGCGTTCGAGGGCGTTGAGGAGCCTGGGCAGGGAGCTGCCCAGACCCCAGCGGCGGGACAGCTCCTCGACGCGGTCGGGGTCGACCGGGGCCGCGGGCACGACGTCCGGGCGGTCCTGGAGGATCTTGGCGTCGGTGGCCACGTTGACCACGGTGGGCGCGACGGCCAGGTAGTCCTGCGCGGCCAGCAGGGCCGTGCGGGCGCGGGTGGTGAGCTTGCGGTCGCGCGGGTCGTGGACGGCGTCGAGCACCGCCTGCAGCGACCCGAACTCCTTGACCAGCTTCGCCGCCGTCTTCTCGCCGATGCCCGCCACGCCGGGCAGCCCGTCGGACGGGTCGCCGCGCAGCACGGACATGCCCGCGTAGGCGGGGCCCGCGTCGGTCTCCGGCAGCCCGTACTTGGCGGCCAGCTCCACCGGCCCGAGCAGCTCGGCCTTGGCCCAGCCGCGGCCCAGGTAGAGCACGCGCACCGGGACCGGCTCGTCGCGCACCACCTGGAACAGGTCCCGGTCGCCGGTGATGACCTCCACCGGGTCGGTCGCCTCGCGCGCGGCGAGCGTGCCGATGACGTCGTCGGCCTCGAAGCCCACCGCCTCGGCGGTCGCGATGCCCACCGCGTCGAGCACGTCGAGGATGATCGGCACCTGCGGGGTGAGCGTGTCCGGCACGTCCTCCTCGCCCTCCACGCCGCCTGCCAGCACCCGGTGGGCCTTGTAGGAGGGCAGGGCGGCGACGCGGAACTCCGGGCGCCAGTCGGCGTCCAGGCAGGCCACCAGCCGGGTCGCGGCCCGGTCGGTGACCACCCTGGTGATGGTGTCGATGAACCCGCGCACCGCGTTGACCGGTGTGCCGTCGGGCGCGGTCATCGACTCGGGCAGCGCGTAGAACGCCCGGAAGTAGAGGCTGGCGGAGTCCAAGAGGACCAGTCGGCTGGACACGGCGGCCAGCATGCCAGAAGGGACCGACAAAACCGTTCCGATCAACCTGGCGGGCGTGCCCCGGGCGGTTCGGGACTAGGCTTCGCAAGCATGTCGACCCATGTTGGACCCATTGACGTGGACGCCCTCCGCGCGCGACTGGACAAGGCCGCCACCGCGGCGTCCGTCGCCGGCGTGGACGCCCTGCTGATCTCACCCGGCTCGGACCTGCGCTACCTGATCGGCGCGGGCGGGTCGTCGTTCGAGCGCCTCACGTGCCTGGTGCTGCCGGTCGGCGGCACGCCGGTGCTGGTGGTGCCGAAGCTGGAGCAGCCGGGCTACGCGGGCATCCCGACCGACAAGCTCGGGGTCGACGTGGTGACGTGGGTCGACGGCGAGGACCCGTACGCGCTGGTCCGCGGCGCGCTGAAGGGCACCCGGGTCGCGGTGTCGGACATGATGCCCGCCCTGCACACCCTGGGCCTGCGCGACTCCATCGGCGGCGAGCAGGTGCTGGCCGGCCCGGTGCTGCGCGAGCTGCGGATGCGCAAGGACGCCACCGAGGTCGCCGCCCTGCGCACGGCGGGCGCGGCCATCGACCGCGTCCACGCCCGGATGGGCGAGTGGCTGCGCGTGGGCCGCACGGAGGCCGAGGTGGGCGCCGACATCGCCGCCGCGATCGTCGCCGAAGGGCACGTCCAGGCCGACTTCGTCATCGTCGGCTCGGGCCCGAACGGCGCGTCGCCGCACCACAGCCTGTCCGACCGGGTCATCGAGGCCGGCGACGTGGTCGTGGTGGACATCGGCGGCCCGATCGCCGAGGGCTACTGCTCCGACTCGACCCGCAACTACGTCCTGGGCGAACCCCGCGACGCCGACGTGTGGGAGACCTACGCCGTCCTCCAGGCCGCGCAGCGCGCCGCCGTCGAGGCGGTCCGGCCGGGCGTCACCTGCGAGCAGGTGGACGCGGCGGCGCGCCAGGTCATCGCCGACGCCGGCTTCGGCGAGTTCTTCGTGCACCGGACCGGCCACGGCATCGGCCTGGACGTGCACGAGGAGCCCTACATCGTGGGCGGCAACGACCTGCCGCTGGAGCCGGGCATGGCGTTCAGCGTCGAGCCGGGCATCTACCTGCCGGGCCGGTGGGGTTCGCGGATCGAGGACATCGTGGTCGTCACCGACGACGGCGTGGAAAGCGTGAACAACCGACCGCATGAACTGGTGGTGCTGCCGGCGTGACCAACCTGGAGCCGATAGACCGGGCGATCCTGCGTGAACTGGCGGCCGACGGCCGGTGCAGCTTCACCGACCTGGCCGAACGCGTGGGCTTGAGCGTGTCGGCGGTGCACCAGCGGGTGCGCCGGCTGGAGCAGCGCGGTGTCGTGCGCGGCTACGCGGCCCGCCTCGACGGCGACGAGATCGGGCTGCCGCTCACCGCGTTCATCTCGCTGACGCCCATCGACCCGGCGGCTCCGGACGACTACCCGAAGCGACTGGAACACCTTGCGCAGATCGAGGCGTGCTACTCGGTCGCGGGCGACGCCTCGTACGTCCTCCGCGTCCGGGTGGCCTCTCCGACGGCGCTGGAGGAGCTGCTGCGGCAGATCCGCGAGGTGGCCAACGTGTCGACCAGGACCACCGTCGTCCTGTCCACGCCTTACGAGGATCGACCACCGGCCGTGTAGCGGCTCGGCGCGCAGGGCCGGGGGGCAGGGCCTGCCTGGGGAATCACCGATGGGGGAGGGAAGAGCGTCGGTTCCCCCGGGCTGGGAGCCCTGCCAAAAGCCGGAAGCAGCCGCTGCGCGGCTTGCCGGACGCCGGCTAGCCGCCGAGCCTGGCGAGGGTTCGGGCGAACCGCTCCGGCACGTCCCGGTTGCGCCGGTCGGGGGCCTGGGGGAGCAGCCGCATGATCTCCGCCTCGGTCGCGGGACGTGCGGAGAGGACGAACGCGCGCACGGCGTCCTTGGGAACGCTGTCCGGGATCATGGCCACGATTTCGACGCCGTGTTCGCGGCGCAGGTAGAGGTGGTTGTTCGCCCACTTCCGGTAGACCAGGCCGTCCTCCCGGACGTCCCCGGGCTGGTCCGGCGACACCTTCCGGGTCCCCAGCTTCGGCCAGTACGACAACGGTTTCTCCGCCCCGCTGGGCCGGTACTCCAGGACCACCTCGCCGTCGGGCCGGCTGAGCGTGGGGAACTCGTAGCCGTCCGGGGTGGCCATCAGGAGGACGCCGCCGGGCAGGTCGGCGTGGGCGACCCGGGAGGGTGCGTCGTCGCGGGGGAGCGTCGTCGGCAGCCAGATGCCCAGCGCCACCAGCGCCACCGCCAGGCCGAGCGCCACCAGTCGGATTACCAGGGGCCGCACCAGCATGGCCGTGACCAGCGCGAACGGCGCTCCGACACCGATTGCGGCCACCCACGCGCCGGGGTGGGTGGGTTCACTGGCCTCCAGGACGGCCAGGTAGAAGACCGCGCCCAAGGTGCCCAGGAGGGTCACCAGGAACGCCCACCCCACGCGGGGCAGGAGGCGTTCGGTCAGCGGGCTCGCCGTGCGGGAGAGGCTGGCCACCAGGAAGAACATCAGCAGGGGTCCCACCAGGGACACGCCGACCAGGACGGGGCTCTTGAGGAAGAAGCCGAGCAGGGCCAGCCAGCCGGTGCCGATGAACCCGACCAGGGCGGCCACCCAGACCCCGGCGATCTGGATGGTCAGCGGTCGCCAGGTGCGCTCGGTGCGTAAGTCGATCACGGGGTCACCCTCTCGTGTCGCCGAGCGGGCGGGTATCCGGGCTTCTACTCATCCGAGCTGCTACTCATCCGGGCTGCTACTCGTCAACGGCGTCCCACGGCACCGCGTCGAGGGCGGCGCGGACGCGGTCCATGGCGGGTTCGTCGATCGGGTAGTCGACGTCGTCGATGCCGGACACCGGGGTCACGCCGATGGAGTTGCTGAGGAACGCGCCCCGGTAGGACTTCAGGTCCGCCCGGCGCACCACGGCCCGTCGGGACGGCAGGTGCTGCTCCAGCAGTTGCATCGACACGCCGTGCAGCCAGTTCGCCTCCGGCCACACGATCCCGCCGTCCTGGTCGAAGAAGGCGATGTTGGCGATGGCGCCCTCGATCACGACCCCGTCCGGGGTGGTCAGCAGGGCGTCGTCGTAGCCGGCGGCCTGGGCTCGGTTGCCGTGCAGGAGCTGGCCGAAGCCGCCGATGTGCTTCACGTGCGGCAGCGGGCGCTGGTAGTCCACCGACAGCAGGCGTTGCGGGCGGTCCGGGCGCGGGAGGGGTGGGCGGACGACGACCATGAGCTTGGGGGAGTCCGGGCCGAACGCGATGACCCGCACGGCGGCGTCGCGCACGTCGCCCAGCGCCTTCGCGATCAGCGACCGGACCCGGTCGCCCGCCAGGCCCGTCCCGTACAGCTCGCGGTGCTGGGCGTCCAGGCGCCGCAGGTGCAGGTCCAGGCCCTGGACGCGGCGGCCCCGGACCTGCATCGCGGTGAAGTGGCCGTAGTTGGCGAGCAGGCCCATGGCCAACTGGTCGGTGGTCGGCGGCCCACCGTCGATCTCGATCCTCAGCACGGGGTGACGGTAGCCGCCCGCACGACCGCGACCAGCACCGCCGGCTCCGGTCCCCGCTGGTGCAAGGCCCGCAGGCCGACCCCGTCGAGCACCAGCACCGCGCCCGCCCCGAACACTCGCCGCGTGCCGCCGACACCTTCCAGCTCCACCGCCCCCGCGCGGACGACCACCAGCGCGCCGCGCCACTCGTCCGGGTCGTACGGGCGGGTCCCGGCGACCGTGACCACCCGCGTGCGGAACATCAGAGGGTGGCGGGCAGGCCGAACCATCCGAACACCGACGACGGGAAGGTGGTCACCTCGGCGACCACGCCGTCCTCGACCCGCAGCACGTCCAGCGCCACCGGCTCGAAGACGTCCGAGCCGGGTCGCTTGGCGTACCCGGCGATCGCCGGCTGCCGGTTCGCCCACGTCGGCACGGCGCGCCACTCGCCGAACGCCTCCGCGCCGACCATGAACGGCTCCCACTGCTCGATGAGCGTGTCCCGGCCGATGTACAGCTCGGGCTGCGGCGGCATCGACCACAGGGCGTCCTCGCGCAGCACCGCCGCCAACGCCACCATGTCGCAGTTCTCGGTGGCCTCCACGAACCGCCGCAGCGCCGCCTTCTCCAGCGCCGACGCCTCGGCGCTCCACTCCGCGCGCCGCTCGGGCAGGTGCTTGCGCAGCGTCACGCGGGCGCGTTGCAGGGCGCTGTTCACCGCGGGCACGGTGTCCTCCAGCAGCGCCGCCGTCTCGCTCGCGGGCCAGCCCAGCACGTCCCGCAGCACCAGCACGGCCCGCTGCTTCGCGGGCAGGTGTTGCAGGGCCACCAGGAACGCCAGCTCGATCGTCTCCCGCGCGACGACCTCCGCGTCCGGGCCCGCGGCCTGGTCGAGCAGGGCGTCCGGGTAGGGCTGGATCCACGGCACCTCCACCGCGTCGGCGGCGGGCACGGGCGCGGGCCGGCGCGCGATGGCGTCCAGGCACGCGTTGGTCGCGATCCGGTACAGCCACGCCCGGAACGACGACCGCCCCTCGAAGGTGTCCCGGCCGCGCCAGGCTTTGAGGAACGTCTCCTGCACCAGGTCCTCGGCCTCGTCGAACGAGCCGAGCAGCCGGTAGCAGTGGACCCTCAGCTCGTGCCGGTAGTTCTCCACCTCGCGGGTGAAGTCGACGTCAGCCGTCATCGTCGAGACCTCGCTCATCGCCGTCCTCCTGCGTTGTACGGTGACGTGCCGGGCCGCACGCCGCACGACGTATGACGGGACCGCACGCGGAAACTCATCGGAGGAGCATGGGGACGGGTTTCCGGGCGGCGTTCGCCGTGCCCGAGTTCCGGGTGTTGTGGTGCGCGGCGGCCTTGTCGACGGTGGGCGACCAGTTGGCTCGCGTGGCGCTGTCGGTGCTGGTGTTCCAGCGGACGGGCTCGGCCGCGTGGACCGCGTTGACGTATGCGTTGACCATGCTGCCGGCGCTGGTGTCCGGGGTGCTGCTGTCCGGTCTGGCCGACCGGTTCCCACGGCGGGCGGTGATGGTTGCCGCAGACCTGGTGCGTGCGGTGCTGCTGGCTGTGATGGCTGTGCCGGGCGTGCCGTTGCCGCTGGTCGCGGCCTTGTTGGTGGTGGCGCAGTTCGCCGAGCCGCCGTTCGCCGCTGCTCAGGGGGCGCTGCTGCCGACCGTGCTGGGGGACCGGTACGAGGCGGGGCAGTCGGTGCACCTGATCACCCACCAGGCCGGGCTGCTGCTCGGGTTCGTGGGTGGTGGGCTGGTGGTGGCGTGGCTGGGGACCTCCGGGGCGCTCGTCGCGGACGCTCTCACTTTCGCCGCGTCGGCGTTGCTGCTGCGCTTCGGGTTGAAGGCGCGGCCTGCGGCGGGGGCGGTGACGCGGGTGGGGTTCCGCATCCGGACGGGGGCGGTGCTGGTGTGGCGGGACCGGCGGCTGCGGCTGTTGGTGGCGTTGGGGTGGCTGGCGCTGTTCACGGTGGTGCCGGAGGGGTTGGCCGCGCCGTTCACGGCGGAGGTCGGGGTCGGTGCGGAGGGGGTGGGGTTGTTGCTGGCGGCGGACCCGGCGGGCATGGTGCTGGGGACGGTGCTGCTGCGGTTCCTGCCGACGGGTACACGGGTGCGGCTGCTGGGCCTGCTGGCCGTGGCGACCGCTTTGCCGCTGGTGGGCTATTTGGTGGCGCCCGGGTTGGTGGGAGCTGTCGCGTTGTTGGCGCTCAGTGGGGTGTTCAGCGCTTATCAGGTGACTGCCGGCGCGACTTTCGTCCGGTTGGTCCCGGATGCCCATCGTGGTCAGGCCCTCGGGTTCGCTCGCAGTGGGTTGGTCGCGGCTCAGGGCATCGGGGTGGCCGGTGGCGGGCTGCTGGCTGCTGCTTTGGGCTCTGCGGGTCGCGCGATCGCCTATGCGGGTGTGGCCGGTGTGATCGCCTCTGTAGTTGTTGCCGCAGCCTGGAGCAGGGTTTCCGCGACCGCGCTTCCGAGCGACGACTGAGGGAACTTGTCGGTGCCTCGTGGGACGATGGAACCGGGGGCCGGAGGCCGGCCCGCTGTCGCGCTGCGCCGTAGTCGTGCGTTCCTGCTCCTGTGGTCCGGCCAGTCGATCTCGCTCGTCGGCTCCCAGGTCACCGCGCTCGCCCTGCCCTTGGTCGCCGCCCTCACCCTGAACGCCACCGCCTGGGACATGGGCGTCCTCGCCGCCTGCGCCCGCGCGCCTTACCTGGTCCTCGGCCTGCCCGCCGGCGCCTGGGTCGACCGCCTGCCCCGCCGCCCGCTCCTGGTCACCTGCGCCCTCGGGCAAGCCGCCGCGCTCGCCGTCGTCCCCTTCGCCGACGCCACCGGAGTGCTGTCCGTCCCGCTGCTGTGCGCGGTCGCGTTGGTCGCCGGCGCGTTCGCGGTGTTCGGCGACATCGGCACGCTCGCCCTCGTCCCGCTCGTCGTCCCACCCGACCGCCTGACGAAGGCCCAGGGCGCGTTCGAGACCAGCCAGTCCACCGCCCAGATCGCCGGACCCGCCCTCGCCGGCTGGCTGGTCGCGGTGTTCAGCGCCCCGGTCGCGCTGCTCGCCGACGCGCTCAGCTTCCTGGTCTCCGCGGTGACCCTCGCCGGCATCCGCGTGCGCGACACCGTCGACCGGGGCGGGGGAGTGCTCGCCGGGGTGCGACTGGTGTTCGGGCAGCGCCTGCTGCGCCGGGTCACGCTCTGCACCGCGACCCACATGTTCTGGGTAAGCGCTTTCCTCGCCCAACTCCCGCTCCACCTGACCCGGGAGGGCCTGTCACCGGGCCGGATCGGGGTCACGCTCGCCGTCGGCGCGGCGGGCGGGCTCGTGGGCGCGCTGGTCGCCCCACGATTGGGTGAATCTGCCATGCCATTCGCCATCGCCGTGGCCGGGCTGGGTGCGGCGGGCGTCGTGGTGCACCCGTTGAGCATCGCCGTGATGTGGTTCGGCGTGCAGATCTACCACGTGCTCCAGGTGCCGGTCCGCTACCGGTTCACCCCACCCGCCCTGCACGGCCGGGTCAACGCCGCGATCCGCACCACCGTCTGGGGTACCGCGCCGGTGGGGGCACTGGTCGGCGGCGTCCTGGCCGAAACCGCCGGACTCGCACCCGCGCTCCTGGTCAGCGGCGCGGGCGCCGGACTGGCGTGCCTGTGGCTGGTCCGGCGGTGAGCGGGGCCGCGACCGACGCGCGGCGCCCGCACCGTCGCCCGGACGTCACCAGATCTTGTCGCGCATGGCGGCGCACCTCCCCTCGGAACTCGACCCGGACCGAGAGGGTTCACCAGATCTTGTCGCGCATGACCCACCTCCTCGCGAACTCGACGTTCGGCCGGCCTGCGGTCGTCACCAGATCTTGTCGCGCACCGCAATCACCTCCTGTGGGTCGCGTCACCCCGCTAGCGGCTGACATCCGCCCAGGTCACAATTACTGTGACGGTCCGTTCGGACGCGTTCACAGTCCGAGTTAGACGGTCGCGAGGAACCATGGGCAGAGTGCGGTCAGCGTCGTCGAGCGATCGACGCTGGTCACTATGGTCCCTGCCACGGCAGGCCCTGGTGTACGTGCTGTCGGTGGATCTGCTCGCGGTAGTCGCCATCGCGGCGACCACGGCGTGGCCGGTCCCGACCAGCGCGTGGCCGGTGTTCGCCGTCCTGGCCGGGTGCGCCGCGCTGCACCTGCACTGCTCGCGCTGGATCGAGCGGATTCGGCGGGACCACAGCCACCTGCCGCACGTCGACCTGTGCAGCATCTGGATGCTGGCCGGCGCCCTCGTGCTGCCGCCGTTGCTCGCGGTCGCGCTGGTCGTGCTCATGTACGCGCACCGCTGGTGGGTGGTGGGGCGCTGGGACGCGTCCCGGCCACCGCACCGGAACGTGTTCACCACGTCCATGATGGTCCTCGCCACGCTGGCCGCGGGCACCGTGGCGGGCGCGACCGGCCTGCGCGAACACCTGGCCGATGGGCGTCCGTCGGGGTGGCTGGACCTGGTCGGCCTGGTCGGCGCGGGTGCCGCGCAGTGGTTGGTCAACACGGCCCTGGTGGCGATCGTCATCCTGCTGACGGTCCGGCCGCGCTCGGTGCGCGACGCCGTGGGGAGCGCGTCGGACAACCTGCTGGAGGCCGGTCAGCTCGCGATGGGCGCGTTCGTGGCGCTCGCGGTGGCGTGGTGGCCGGGCTTCGCCGTGCCGATGGTCGTGGCCGCCGTCGCCCTGCACCGCACGGTGCTGATTCACCAGCTGGAACTCGCCGCGCGCACCGACGCCAAGACCGGGTTGCTCAACGCCGAGGCGTGGCACCTCCAGGCGTCCCTGGAGCTGGACCGGACCCGCCGGCAGCCGGCGGGGGCGACGGTGGGGTTGTTCATGATCGACGTGGACCACTTCAAGGAGATCAACGACACGCACGGTCACCAGATCGGTGACGCTGTGCTGCGGCGCATCGCGGTGGCGCTGAGCGGGGCGGTGCGGCGGGGGACGCGGTGGGCCGGTTCGGTGGTGAGGAGTTCGCGGTGCTGCTGCCCGGTGTCGAGCCTGCTGAGGCGGAGGCGATCGCGGAACGCATTCGGCGGCAGGTGCACCACGTGGTGGCTGACGACGCTGCGGGCGGCCGGGTGGGTGGGCTGACGGTGAGCATCGGGATCGCGGTGTGGCCGTCGGTTGCGGAGGACACGCTCGAGGGGTTGCTGGCGGCGGCCGACGCGGCGCTTTATGAGGCCAAGCGGCAGGGGCGTGACCAGGTCCAGGTGGCTGCGCGCCACCGCCGGGTGCCTTGGATGCCGGCTGCTCGGTCCGAACATCCCGGTACTTGATCTTCGGCCGGGTCGGTGGTGTGACCGATCCCGGGGCGGCGGGCGGCTGGTGGCGGGCAGGCGGCCTGCGGCGGCGGGCGCGTGCGGCGGCGTGCGGCGGCGGGCGCGTGCGGCGGCGTGCGGCGGCGTGCGGCGGCGTGCGGCGGCGGGCGCGTGCGGCGGCGGCGGGCCAGCGGCAGGCGGGTGCGGCGGCGGGCCGGCGGCAGGCGGGTGCGGCGGCGGGCCGGCGGCAGGCGGGTGCGGCGGCAGGCGGGCGGCAGGCGGGTGGGGCGGCAGGCGGGTGCGGTGGCGGGCCGCAGGCGGGTCCTTTGGCGGGCTGGCGGCCAGTGGTTGGTGGAGCGTCGACCAGTGGCCGGGCGGGGTCTGCGCTTGCCGGGGCCTGAGCTTGCCGGGGCCTGAGCTTGCCGGGGCCTGAGCTTGTCGGGGTTTGCGCTTGGCGGGGTCTGGGTTTGGCGAGGTCTGGGCTTGGTGGGAGGGCTTGGTGGGAGGGGTTGGCGAGGGGGCCTGGGTGGGGCTGAGGTCTGCCGTTGTGCCGCGCTCCTTGTTTACGGGACGCGCGACGCCGGAAAAAGTCGCAGATCCTGCATGTCGCTCGATCGGATGATGTTGGGTCGGGCGGGTCCGGCAGGGACTGAAGGGGGTCCCTGGGCGGGCGGGTGGCGGTGGTCATCATGCCGGCGGGGACCGGCGAAAACGGCGTCTGCGGCGGGAAGCGCTGTGATCCACGTAGCACGGTGTGTAACAACCTCATTGACCTGCGGGATGTTGTACAGGTGGAGCGCTCTGGTGGCGTAGTTTCTGCGCGCCACCACTATCCGGTGGAGTCGTCGCTGCAAGGGTTGTGAGCCAGTGGACCTCGGTGCCCCGCACGGAATCCGGTTCCGCTTCGAGGCGGGGCTGTTGCGTGCTGTCCTCCTTGACGTGCACCGCAAACCGCCGGTGCCCGTCAGCGAGCACCTCACCGCCGAGGCCGGCGCCCGCGACCTCCTGGTCGACGAGCACCGGGACGGCCACGTCCGCACGGTGCTCAAGCAGCGCTTCGACCTGCCCGCCCCGGCCGAGTGGCGGCTGAAGGTCGACGCGCCGGGCACCGAGACCACGGACGGGGTCCGGTTCGCGCTGTCCGACCACGTCTCGCTGCACGTCAGCGGCTCCTCCCCGTGCACGACGCTCGACGACGGCGTGCGCGTCGCCCTGCCTGCCGGAGAATCCGAGCTGCACGTCACCGTCACCAGCGCACCCGTCTACGGGGTCGCCGACACCGCCGTCGTGTGCCGACCGGACCAGACCACCGAAGCGGCGGTCGTGCTGTCCTGCCTGCCGGGCTTCGCGCCGCTGATCGTGATCTCGGACGACGACCAGGAACAGCTCAAGGACCTGCTCGGCAAGACCGGCGTCCGGCGCGCGGTGGCGTTGTGCGACGAAGGGGCCGATCTGCTCGACGGACTTGAGGTCATCCGGCTGAACGGGAGCACCGAGGACGCGTGGCGAGCGCTGAACCACGGCGAACCGGACCCGCTCGAAGCCCCACCCGGCACCGAGGTCCAGGCCCTCTACACCGCCCTGCGCGCCGGCCGCCCGCTCCGGATCGTCGACGGCGCGAAACCCCTCCCACACCCCGACGACCCGGACACCGACGAAGCCGTCCTGGTCGAGGACACCGGCACCGCCCACACCCTCGTCGCCGCCCAGTACGCGCACCACCGACGAGCGACCCTGGTCACCACCCCCGTCCCGGACCTGACCGAGGTCCACCGGGTCCTCGCCGAAGAGCAGGACCGGGTCACCGCCGCCGCCCGCGCGATAGGGGACGCGGTCAAGGGCATCGGGTTCGTCGAAGCCCTCTGGCGCTACCTGTCCGCCGGCGAGCACGACCCGTTCGTGGCGCTCGAAGCCGTCGTCACCGCCCAGGTCCCGCCGCACGTGGTCGACGCCGTCGCCGACCGGCGGCTGACCGCGTTCACCACCGGCCTCCCGTACTCGTTCGTCCGCACCGACGACGTGAACTGGACCCGCAAACCCATCGGGCACGTCGCCGCCGACCCCACCCTGGTCGTCCTGACCGAGCTGTACGGGGAGGGCGCCGCCCGCGAGCCCGGCGCGTTCAGCCTGGTGTTCGACACCGCCGCGCCTCCGGGGCACACCGACGAGATCGGCCACTTCACCCACCCGCTCGTGCTGTCCGCCGAGGACGCGTCCCCGGCGGCCCTGGCCGCGCTCGCCGGCGACCTGCCTGTCGAACTCGTCTTCTTCAACACCCACGGCGACGACGACGGCATCGTGCTCGGCGACGAGCCGCTCACCGCCGTCCCGCGCCTGGGCCACCGCCCGATCGTGGTCAACAACTCGCGCCGCCCCTGGACCGAGGTCGGCCGCGCGTTCCTGCGCGCCGGCGCGCGCGGCTACATCGGCACCCTGTGGACCGTCCCGCCGGGCCTGGCGACGAGCTTCGCGGCCACCGTCGTGCACCGCCTGACGGCCGAGGAAGCGCCCGCCGCCAACGCCATCGTCAACACCGGCACCCCCGGCGGCATCGAGCGCTGCTACCTGTACGTGGGCACCGTCAACGGCCGCCTGGACGAGTGGCGCGACCGGTCCACCACGGACGGCGAGGCGGCGCTGGCCGAGGCCGAACTGCTCGGCCGGTTCGCCCGCACCTGCCCCGAACCGCTCACCTCCGTGCTGCACCGCGAGATCACCGCGCTGCGCCGCACCGCCGAACAGCGCGGGGCCACCGACACACCCTCCTATGTGGACGTGCTGCTGGACGAACTGGCGCTCACCGGCGACCCGGCCCTGGCCGACCTGGTCGACGCCGCGCTGGACGGGTTGGACCTGCCCGAACCCGAGTCCGCACCCCGCCGCGCCCGCCGCCACGAGCTGACCGGCCGGGCCCACGAGGCCCGCGGGGAATACGCGGCGGCACTCGCGGACTTCGAGAAGTGTGTGGAGCGTGGTGACGCCTGCCCGGACCGGGCGGACGTGCTGCTGCGCATGGCGCACCTGCTGGTGCGCGAGGACAGACCGGAGGATGCGCGGCTGGCCGCGCTGGAGGCGCACGACCTGTTCCGGGCACGGGGCAGTCGGACGCGGCTGGTGGAGGCGATCTGCGTGCTGGGTGAGCTGAGCGGTGAAGACCACGACACGGCGCTGCGCTACGCCGTGGAGGGCCACGACGTGGCCGTGGAGCTGGACGACCGGCCCAAGCAGGCCGGGTTCAAGCTGGAGGAGTGCGTCCGCCACCGCCGGGCCGGCGACCTGGACGCGGCGATCGAAGCAGGCGTCCGCGCGGTCGAGTTGTTCCGCGCCGAACGCGACGACGCCGCCGAACTGACCGCCCTGCGCGAACTGGGCGCCTGCCACCAGGACCTCGGCGAACTCGACACCGCCCAGCACTACGCCACCGTCGCGCTCGCCCTGGCCGAACGCCGGGCCGGGCCTGCCGACATCGCCACCTGCCACGACGAACTGGGCCGCGTGCTGACCCGGCGCGGCGACCACGCCAAGGCCCTCGACCACTACCGCCACGCGGTGGAACTCCTGGTCGCCAAGGGGCTGTGGTCGGCGGGCGCGGCCCTGCTGCCGAACCTGGCCGTGGGCGCGGTCCGCGCGAACGACCCCGAGGCGCTCTGGACCACCGCCCTGTGCGGCGGCCTGATCTGCGAGACCGCCGAGCAGCCGACGTGGGCGGCGGTGGTCCCGCTGGTCGTGGACTCGATGAAGCGCGCGATCGAGGTCGGGCCCCGCGAGCTGACCGAACGGGGCATGACCGACTTCGCGCACGCCGTGACGGCCGGCAACCGGGACGACATGCCCTTCCAGGTCGGCGTGCTGGCCGACGTCGTGGTGGTCCTGCTGGCGTGGCTGATGGACCGGACCGATCGCGGGATCGTCGGCTTCGCCCGCGAACTGGACCGGACGACGGGCGGGGTGCTGGGCCTGGAGGACTACATCGCGGTTCCCTTCGCGCAACGCTCCCGCCAGGGCGACCACGGCTGGCTCCCCCAGCACTCCTGAACCCGGGGTGCTACCAGAGTCGGCCGGTCGGCAGCTCGGCCAGTTCCGGCCTGGACAAGTGGTGCACGCGGTACCGAATCCCCGCGGCCCCCGCGGCCGGCTCGTCGACCCACAACGTGAACCGCACCAGCTCCCACCCCCGCGTGTCCACGGCCAACGCCGTCGAATGCACCCCCTCCACCGGCTTCACCCCGCTCAACGCCTCCTCGACCACCTCGCCGACGTCCGCGTCACGCCCAACCGACCAGGTCTCCTTCGTCGCCACCGTCGGCGTCACACCCAGGTCGCCCACCTCGAACCCCAACCCGGTCCACTGCTGCACCACGGGCCGGCCGAAGTCGCGGCTCAGGCCGGCGAAACCGGGTCCCCACAGGAACGCGTTCATGCCCTCGACGGTCCGCCACAGGTAGAACGGCGAGTACTGGTTCACCGGAGAGCCTTCGACACCGCGTTCCCGCACCAGGTACGCCTTGCACGCCAGACCCGGCCACGCGTCCAGCGCCGAACCCCTGGTGGCGACCCGGCGGTGGATGATCGACATGTCGTAGTCGGCGGGCAGTGATCTCGTAGTGCATCGCGTGCATCAGACGGTCCCCCTTCGGTAGCCCGCGCCGGTTCGCGGGTACTGCTCGCGGTAAGCCGTGATGTGGCCCCACGGCGTGGTCACGGATTCGGCGGCCAGCAGGCCGTGCACCAGAGCCCTGGCGAACACGTGTCGGGCGGCCTCCAGGACCTCGTCAACGGCCGCCTCATGCGTGCCGGTGGACGCGGCGAAGACGGTGTCGCCGTCGACCATGCCGTGCGCGGGGTCCACGGCCAGGGCCAAGCCGTCCTGCCCGGCGGCGGCCAGCGGGTACAACGCGGGCAGCCGCGCGTTGGTCGCCACCACGCCGATCACGGTGTTGAACGGCTGCACCACACTCGGCATCGGACGGGAAAGATCATCCCCGCCGGGCGGCGGGAACTCGGCAGGCAAACCAAGGCGATGGCCCAGGGGCAAACCCGAACCCAGGTCCACACCCGACCCGGCCGCGTTCAACGCGGCCACCGCGCCGACCACGACACCGCCGCCCAACGAGACGCTCGCCGTGCCCAACCCGCCCTTCAGAGCGGCGTTCATGGCGCCCGTGCCGGCACCCACGTTGCCCTGCGGCACCTCGACACCGGCCGCGCGCACGGCCTCCGCGCCGGTCTCCGGCGTCGGGTAGGTGTCGAAAACCCCACCCCGCCCCAGGTCGTACAACGCCGCCGCGGGCACGAACGAGCCGACCTCGCGGGCCGCGCCGTCCGCCGCCGCCAGGCCGTAGGCGCTGCCGCCGGTCAACAGCACGCACCGCACGGCCCGGCCGCCGTACCGGGGGTCCAGGGCGGCGGTGTCCCGGGTCGCCGGCGCGCCACCCCGGACGTCCACAGTGGACACCGTGCCGGCCGGGAACAGCACCGCCGTGGTGCCGGTCAGCGCGCCACCGCCGACGCGGGTGGCGTGTCCGACCAGGACGCCGGGCACATCGGTGATCGCGTTGCGCACGACCGCGATGCTAGTGGTCGAGCAGCCGGGCGCCGATCTCCCGGACCACCGCCACCAGCAGGTCGACGTCCTCGCGCGTGGTCCGCCAGTTCACGATGGCCGGGCGCAGCGCCACCACGCCCCGGTACACCGTGGTCCCCGCGTACACCCGGCCGTCCTCGACCAGCTCCGCGCCCAGCCGGCGGTTCAGCTCGTCCAACCGGTCCTCCGCGACCCCGGGCGGCCGGAACCGGAAGCACACGACGAACAGGTTCACCGGGGCCATCAGCTCCAGGTCGTCGGACTCGGCGACGATCCGCCCGAGCCGCACCGCCAGGTCCCGGTGCCGCTCCACCATCGCCCGGTGCCCCGACCGCCCGTAGGCCCGCAGCGCCGCCCAGATCGGCAGCGCCCGCGCCCGCCGGGACGATTCGGGGCCCAGCATGTTGTAGTTGACCAGCTCGTCGTCCGGGTCCGGCAGGTACGGCGCGTTCCACCCGCCGAACGCCCGCCCCAGCACCGACGGGTCCTTCACGAACACGAACCCGCTCTCGTACGGCACGTTGAGCCACTTGTGCCCGTCCGCCGCCACCGAGTCCGCCCGCTCCACGCCCCGCACCAGGTGCGCGGTCTCCGGCGACAGCGCCGCGAACAGGCCGAACGCCCCGTCCACGTGCAGCCACGCCCCGTGCCGCTCGGCGAGGTCGGCCATCGCGTCCACCGGGTCGAAGTCGCCCGCGTTGACCTCGCCCGCGTTCGCGATCACCACCGCCGGACCGGACACGGCCAGCTCCCGGTCCAGCGCGTCGAGGTCGATCCGCCCGGCGTCGTCGCGCACCAGCGTCCGGACGCTGTCGCGCCCCAACCCCAGCAGCTGCAACGCTTTCCGGTCGCTGGCGTGCACGTACCCGCTGGAGAACACCGGCATCCGGGGCAGCCCGGCCAGCCCGTCCGCCGTCACGTCCACCCCGTGCCGGGCCGCCCACCAGTGCCGCGCGCACGCCAGGCCGGTCAGGTTCGCGAACGTGGCGCTGGGCGTCAGCACCCCGCCGAAGGACTCCGGCAGCCCCACCAGTTCGCGCAGCCACCGCAGCACCACCGTCTCCGCCCGCGCGGCCAGCGGCGAGGTCAGCCACAGCCCCGACGCCTGGTCCAGCAGCGAGGTCACCCAGTCACCGGCCTGCGCGGCGGGCGTCGACCCGCCCACCACGAAGTGGAAGAACCGCGGCCCGGACGAGTGGGTGGCCGCCCGTGTCCCGATCCGGAGCAGCTCGGCCACCGCCGCCGGCGCGCCGTCGCCGTCCTCGGGCAGCGGCCCGTCCAGGTCCTTGAGCAGGTGCGCCTGCGCGGCGTCGCGCACCGGCAGGTGCGGCAGCGCGTCGAGGTAGGGCCCGGCCGCCGCCGCCACCAGCCCCAGCGCCTCGGCGGCGTCCTGTCGTCCCATCAGCGGATCGGCCACCATGGCAGAGTAAGCGCCGATGAGCACACGTGGACGTTTTCGGGGCAGAGCGGTCGATCCCGCCGTCGACGCGTTTCTGGGAATCCGGTACGCCGAACCACCCTTCGGCCCCCGCCGGTTCGCCGCGCCGGTCCGCGCCGACCACGCGGGCGACTGCCTGGAGTTCGGCCCGATCCCGCCGCAGTCGATCGAACTGCCCGGCGCGCCGGTCTGGCGCCCCGGTGACGAGGACGTGCTGACCCTCAACGTGTGGGCACCCGCGCACGGCGACGGCCACCCGGTCCTGCTCTACCTGCACGGCGGCGCCTACACGTTCGGCTCCTCCGCCCAACCCGACTACGACGGCACCGCGCTGGCCCGCGCCGGGCTCGTCGTCGTGACCTGCAACTACCGCGTGGGATTCGAGGGCTTCGGCCACGTCGAGGGCCACCCGGCCAACCGCGGCCTGCTCGACCAGCGGGCCGCGTTCGACTGGGTCCGCGACGAGATCGCGGCCTTCGGCGGCGACCCGGACAACATCACCGTCGGCGGCCAGTCCGCCGGCGCGGGATCCGCCCTGTTCCTCGCCGACGCCCCGGGCGTGCGCCGGGTGATCGCGCACAGCGTCCCGGGCCGGTGCTACACCGAGGGCCTCGCCCGCCGCGTCGCCGAGTGGATCGACCCGACCACCCCGGAGACGGCGGTGACCTCCGCCGACGCCCTGATCGCCGCGCAGAAGACCGGTCCGATGGGCTACGACCCGGTCGTGTTCGGACCGGTCGCCGACCGCCTGCCGGTGCCACCGCCGCACGTGGACGCCCTGTTCTGCCACACCACCTCCGAGTACCGCCTGTTCGAGGAGGTGGGCGCGGTGGCCCCGGTGCGCACCGACGAGGAGTACGCGCGCTTCGGCCGTGAGTTCGGCCTGCCCGCGCACATCCTCGACGGCTACCGCGCGCTGTTCCCGACCGCCGCCGACGCGTACGTGGAGCTGATGGGGGACAGCGTGTTCGCCGAACCCACCACCCGCCTCGCCGAGTCCCACGGCCGCGCCCACCTGGCCCGCTTCAGCCGCGCGCCGGGCTGGCACACCGCCGACGTCCCGTTCTCCTTCGGCAACCTCGCCGGCGCCGACTTCCTCATCGGCGGCCCACCCGGACCCGCCGAGCACGAGCTGTCCGCCCGGATGCTCGCAACCTGGGTCGACTTCTGCCGAACCGGCGACCCGGGCTGGACCGGCCTGCACCACTGGGGTCCCGAGGTGGACCTGTCGGCCCGCCGCGCGCTGTGGCAGGACGTCGACCTGGAGAGTCCGGTGGACTTCCCAGTCACCGGCGCCGACATCCGGCCGCCCCGACCGACACCCTGACCACGTCGCTCTTCGGCGCGCAGCGCCAAGGGCAGGGCTCTTCATCTTTGGAATGGCGCTTCCGCGTTATCTTCGGAATGGCGCTTCCGCGCTCGCAAGCTCGAACGCGCTTCGCGCTCGGCGAAAAGTGGGCGCTCCAGTAGACAGGCCCGCCAGGCCGCCCCGATGCTCAGCGGCTGTCGTCGCGTTCGCGGCGGACGGTCACCTTCCGGCCCTTGATGGTCGCCCCGCGCAACGCCGTGATCACCTGCTGCGCCGAGTTCTCCGGCACCTCGACCAGCGAGAACCGGTCGGCGATCTCGATCGCCCCGATCTCCCGCCCGTTCAACCGGGCCTCGCCCGCGATCGCGCCCACGATGTCCTGCGGCCGGATGCCCGCGCTGCGCCCCGCGCCCACGAACAGGCGCGTCATGCCCGCCGTCGGCCGCCGCGGCCGGCGTTCGCGCCGTTCGCCGCCCGCCGGCGCGCCCCGCCGGTCGCGGTCGCGCGGCACGAACTCGGGGATCTCCTCCTCGTCGGCCGCCGCGCCGGTGGCCTCGTGGGCGAGCTTGACCGCCGCCAACGCGATCTCCACCACGTCGAACTCGTCGGCCAGCGTCTCCACCACGACCCGGAACCCCTCCAGGTCGTCCTCCAGCAGGCTCTCGTGCAGCGCCGCCCGGGTCAGCTCCAGCCGGCGCGCCCGCAGGTCGGCGACGGTGGGCACCTTCTCCATCTGGATGCGCTGCTTGGTGACCCGCTCGATGGTCTTGAGCATGCCGTGCTCACGCGGCTCGGCCAGCGTGATCGCCACGCCCTCCCGGCCCGCGCGCCCGACCCGGCCGATGCGGTGCACGTAGGACTCCGGCGCGGACGGCACGTTGTAGTTCACGACGTGGGTGAGCTGCTCCACGTCCAGGCCGCGGGCCGCCACGTCGGTGGCCACCAGCAGGTCCGCGGTCCCGTTGCGCAGCCGCGCCATCACCCGGTCCCGCTGCTCCTGGCTGATGCCGCCGTGCAGCGACTCGGCCCGGTAGCCGCGCCCGTTGAGGGTCTCGGTGAGCTGGTCGACCTCATCCCGGGTCCGGCAGAAGACGATCGCCGCCGTGGGCGCCTCGACGTCCAGCACCCGCCCCAGCGCGGCCGGCTTGTGGGCACGCGGCACGACGTACGCGCTCTGCCGCACACGCGGCGCCTCACCCGGCTCGGTCTGCTCGCGGCCGATGGTGATGCGCACCGGGTCCGTCAGGTGCTGGCGGGCCAGTCGGTCGATGCGCGGCGGCATGGTCGCCGAGAACAGCACGGTCTGCCGGTCCTCGGGCGCTTCGGCCAGGATCGAGTCCAGGTCCTCGGCGAAACCCATGTCCAGCATCTCGTCGGCCTCGTCCAGGACCACGATCTTGAGCTTGTCCAGCTTCAACGTGCCCCGGTTGAGGTGGTCCACCGCCCGCCCCGGTGTGGCCACGACAACGTCCACACCCTGCTCCAGCACCCGCAACTGCCGCCCGATCGGCTGGCCGCCGTAGATCGGCAGCACCCGGGCGCCCAGCTCCCGCCCGTACCGGTGCACGGCCTCGGACACCTGCACCGCCAGCTCACGGGTCGGCACCAGGACCAACGCGAACGGCTCGGTGTCGGTGCGCGCCTCGCCGCTCATGCGCTCCAGCACGGGCAGTGCGAACGCGGCGGTCTTGCCGGTGCCGGTCGCGGCCTGCCCCAGCAGGTCACGACCTTCCACGAGGGGCGCGATGGCCTCCCGCTGGATGGGGGTGGGTTCCTCGTAGCCGAGTCCGGAGAGCGCCCGCAGCAGCTCGGGGCGCAGCCCGAGATCGGCGAAGCTGGTCCTGTCGTCGTCGGGCGCGTCGGCGGTCATGGTGTCAAGTTTCGCTGATCGCCCGTGAACCGCTCGGCGAGGGGTGCCGTTCGGGGCCGGCGGGCCGCGTCGGGTGAATCGGTTAAGATACCGCGCGGTACGAGGTCGCGTCGGTGGGTCGGGCCTGGTTTTCCGTCGATCACGCTCGTCGATCGGTGGAAAACCAGGCCCGACGTGCCGACTTCCAGGCGACCTCGCCGCGACGCGGAGGCGGCGCAATCGAACACGGGCTCTGGGAGGACTTCATGCTGCGGTGGGGCGTGCTCGGCTCGACGGCCTTCATCAGCACCCGGGTCGCACCGGCCGTCCACCGCACGCCGGGCAACCGCGTGGTGGCGGTCGCGGCCCGTCCCGGGCGGGTGGCGGCGTCGGAGCGGTTCGCGGCGGAATTCGACGCTCGCGTGCACGACGGGTTCGAGGCGTTGCTGGCCGACGACGGTGTCGACGCGGTCTACGTGGCGCTGCCCAACTCGGAGCACGTGCCGTGGACCCTGCGCGCGTTGGCGGCCCGCAAGCACGTGCTGTGCGAGAAGCCGCTGGCACTCTCTTCGGCCGACGTCTCGCGCGTCGCGGAGGCGGCCGGTGGGCTGACCGTGATGGAGGCCTACATGTACCGGTTCCACCCGCAGCAGCGGCGGGTGGTGGAGTTGCTGGCGTCCGGGGTGATCGGCGACCTCAGAGTGGTGCGGGCGTCGTTCGCCGGGTTGATGGACCCGGTCGGGAACATCCGGTACCTGCCCGAACTGGGCGGCGGCGCCACCTGGGACGTGGGCTGCTACGCCTTCGACGTGCCGCTGTGGGCCTTCGGACAGGCACCCCACCGCGTGTCGGCCCGGTTCCACTCGAAGGACGGCGCCCCGGTCGACACGAGCGGTGTGGCCACCTTGGACTTCGGGGACGGCCGCGTGGCGCAGATCGACTACAGCTTCGACTACGGCCCGTGCGCCCGCTACGAACTCCAGGGCACGCACGGCTGGATCGGGGTGCGCAACGCGTGGACCGGCCCGGACGAGGAATGCGTGATCACCGTGGTGACCGACGAAGGCAGGCGCGAAGAGATCTTGCCCGGCACGGACGCCTACGAGCACCAGGCCGCCGCGTTCGCCGAGGCCGTGCGCACCGGTCAGCCGCCACTCGTGTCCTTGGCCGACTCCCGGCGCACCGCCCGCGTGGGTGAAGCGCTGGTGGAAGCGGCCCGGACCGGCGCGGACGTGTCGCTGTAGTCCGCGCCGGGCCCGCAACCGGGAGGATCAGGAGTTCATGGCCTCCCGGAGCGACCGGGGCCGCATGTCGGTCCACACCGAGTCCACGTGCGCCGAGCACTCGTCGAGACTGCCGGTCTTGCCGTCGGCCACCCACCCCGCCGGCACCGGCTGGTGCGCGGGCCACAGCGAGTACTGGCCTTCGTCGTTGACCAGCACCTGGTAGGCGATGTCAGACCTCACGAGACAACCTCCTGATCTGCGTAGCGCCGCAACGTGGGACTCACCGTCACGAACGCGGTCACCAAAGCGATCCCGACGGCACACACGACGACCGCGTCGGTGGGCGCCAGGAACTCCGTCAACACACCGCCGAGCACCGGGCCGAGCACGCCCGCGAGCCCGACGGCCACCGCCAGCACCCCGCTGAGCCGGCCGCGCAGCTCGTCGGGCGTCAGCAGGAGCTGGTGGGTCGAGATCGTCGTGTTCGCCGTCGGCGCCAGGACCATCATCAACGCGAACAACCCACCGAGCGCGTACCCGTCGGCAACCAGCAGGGAAACCGGCGTCAACACCGTCACCGCCCAGAACACCCCGGCGATCGACACGTACGGCCCCAGCACCCGGCACAGCCTGGGCGCCAGCAGCGACCCGACGATCCCGCCGACCCCCAGCATCGCCGCCATCACCCCGATCACCGCCGGCGACACCCCCCGGTGCTGCGCCAGCACGATCACCACCAGGAAGAACGCGCTGAAGAACAGGTTGAGCACCACCGCGCAGACCGCCGTGACCCGGATCTCCCGCCGGGCCCACACCCACCGCAGCCCCTCCCGGATCTCCCCGACGAAGTCCGGCTTGCCGTGCACCGGCTCGCGCGGCGGCACCCGCAGGAACAGCAGGGTCACGAACGCCACGCAGTGGGTCAGCAGGTCCACCAGGAACGGCAGCCACCGGGTCACCGCGAACAGCACCCCGCCCAGCGCCGTCCCCGCCATCTGCCCCAGGGACGTCCGGGCGGAGTTCATCGCCACCGCCGTCGCCAACTGCTCGTCGGGCACCAACCTGGGCAGGCACGCGTCCTCGGCCGGCTCGAACAGCGCCCGGCACACGCCCATCACCGCCGCCACCACCGCCATGTGCCACACCAAGGCCACGCCGTGGAACAGCGCCACCACCAGCGTGCCGAGCGCCACGGCCTGAGCCGCCTCGCAGGCCAGCATGATCCGCCGCCGGTCCCACCGGTCCACCAGCACGCCCGCCGGCAGCCCGGCCAGCAGCTGCGCCGCCGCGTCCACCGCCAGCACCAGCCCGGACGCGGCGGGCGACCCGGTGACCGCGAGCACCAGCAGCGGGAAGGCGAGGAGCGACGCCGAGAACCCGACCTCGGCCAACGCCTGCCCGCTCCACAGCAGGGTGTAGTTCCGGTTGCGCGCCAGGGAGGTCGTCATCGCCGGCAGTCCTCGGCGATGGCCCGCAGCGCGTCCGCGAAGTCCGCCGCGACGGCGCGGACCTCGGCTACCGGGTGCACCTCGGGGTGGAAGTACCAGGTGAACCCGAGCCGCCCGTCACCGGCCTCGCCGACCACGTCGACCAGGTGGTGCGCGGGGTCGGCCGGGTCGTGGTCGCGGCCGATCGACGGCAGCACCGCCCGGCACAGGCCGCCGGACTCCGCCGACCCGGTGTCGAACTGCCCGAGGTAGTTGAACGCCACCGCGGGCGTCCCACCCGTCGGCACCCGGCCGTGCTGCCGCAGCGCACCGCACCCGATCCCGTTGCCCGGCACCGCCCGCAATTGCCGCCGCACCGCCTTGACCCGGCTGCGCCAGTCACCCTCGGGCACGTCCAGCACCACCGGGTAGACGGTCGTGAACCACCCCACCGTGCGGGACAGGTCCACCCCGTCGAAAAGGTCCTCCCGGCCGTGCCCCTCAAGGTCCACGGCGACCCTCGACTCACCGGTCCACCGCGCCAACGCCCACGCCAGCGCGGCCAGCAGCACGTCGTTCACCCGTGTCCGGTAGGCCGCCGGCGCGCCGCGCAGCAAGGCGTCCGTGTCCTCCGCCGACAGCTCGACGGTCACCACGTCCACCGGCCCGCGCGCCTCCTCCGTGACCGGCAGGGGAGCGCTCCAGTGGTCGACTTCGGCGTCGAACCCGCCCTCGGCCACGTGCGCCCACAGCCGCCGCGACCATTCCTGGAACGACGTCGTCTTCGCACCGAGGTCGCCGCCGCGGTAGGCCGTCTCCAGGTCGTCCAGCAAGATCCGCCACGACACCCCGTCGACCACCAGGTGGTGCGCCACCAGCAGCAGCTCCGGCTCGTCACCGGCGAACAACACCGCCTTCAACAACGGCCCGGTCTCCAGCGCGAAACTGGCGTGCACCGCGTCCGCGAACGACTCCCGGTCGTCGTCCACCCAGGACACCACCGTGAGCACGTCCACGTCCGAGACCGGCCCGTTCTCCTGCCGCCACACCCCGTCCACGCGGCTGAACCGCATTCGCAGCGCGTCGTGGTGCGCCATCAACCGGCTCAACGCGGACCGCAGCCGCTCGACGTCCACGTCCGGGTCCACTCGCACCAGGTGGGACTGGTTGAAGTGGTGCGGGTTGCGCCGCCCCGAGTGCAGGAACCAGTGCTGCACGGGCGTCAGCGGCACGTCACCGACCACCGCCGCCTGCTCCCCGGCCGCCGCCTCGACGGTCACCACGGGCGCCAGGGCGGCGATGGTCTGGTGGGCGAACAGGTCCCGCGTGCTGAACCGCAGCCCCGCCTGCCGGGCCCGCGCCACGACCTGCATGCTCAGGATGGAGTCGCCGCCCAGCCCGAAGAAGTTGTCCGCCGTGCCGACCTGCGGCACGCCCAGCACGTCCGCCCACACCGCCGCCAACGCCTCCTCGACGGCGTCGCCCGGGGCACGTACTCCGCCGTGGCCACCGCCGAGAAGTCCGGCTCGGGCAGCCGCGCCCGGTCCACCTTCCCGTTGGGGCTCATGGGCAGCGCGTCGACCGCCACGAACAGCGACGGCACCAGGTATTCGGGCAGCGACTCGCCGAGGAACTCCCGCAGGTCCTCGATAGCGCCCACCACGTAAGCCACCAGGCGCTTGTGCCCGGCCCCGTCCGCCCGCGCGACCACCACGGCCTCCCGCACGCCCGGGTGCCGCAGCAACGCCGTCTCGACCTCGCCCAGCTCCACCCGGAACCCGCGGATCTTGACCTGCTCGTCGGCCCGCCCCACGAACTCCAGCTCGCCCCGCCGGTTCCACCGCACCACGTCCCCGGTCCGGTACATCCGCGACCCGGGCGGCCCGAACGGGTCGGCCACGAACCGCGCCGCCGTCAGCCCCGGCCGGTCCAGGTAGCCGCGGGCCAGCCCGACGCCGGCCACGAACAGCTCACCCGGCACCCCGATCGGCACCCGCTGCCCCTCGGTGTCCAGCACGTGCACGCGCGTGCCCGGCAGCGGCCGACCGATCGGCGGCACCCCGCCCGGCACCAGCGCCCCGCTCCAACTGGTGACCACGGTCGACTCGGTCGGGCCGTAGGCGTTGACCATCCGCCGCCCCGGCGCCCACCGCCGCACCAGGTCCGCCGAACACGCGTCACCGCCGACCACCAGCGTCCGGAAGGACGGCAACGCCCGGTCCGGCACGGTCGCCAGCGCGACCGGCGGGATCAACGCGTGGGTGACCCCGAACGAGTCGATGACGTCCGCGAGCTGCTCGCCCAGCAAAGGACCGGGTGGCGGCACGACCAGCGCGGCCCCGGCGGGCAGCGCCATGCACAGCTCCAGCACGGACGCGTCGAAGCTCGGCGACGAGAACTCCAGGACCCGGTCGCCCGGCCGCACGTCGAGGTGCGCGACCTCGGCCGCGGAGAACGTCGAGATGCCCGCGTGGGTCACCACGACGCCCTTGGGCCGACCGGTCGACCCGGACGTGTAGATCAGGTACGCCGGGTGCTCCGGCCGCACCGCCACCCCGGGGTCGTGGTCGGGGCACCCGGACACGTCCACCGGCCCGTCCAGCACCAGCAACGGCCGGGCGTCGGCCAGCATGAACGCGATCCGCTCCGCCGGGTACGCCGGGTCCACCGGCAGGAACGCCGCGCCCGCCTTGAGCACCGCCAGTTCGGCCACCACCAGGTCCGCCGACCGCGGCAGCCGCACCGCCACCACCCGCTCCGGCCCGGCGCCCGCCGCGATCAGGTGGTGCGCCAGCCGGTTGGCCGCCGCGTTCAGCTCGGCGTAGGTCAACTCCGCCCCGCCGGCCAGCGCCAGGGCGTCCGGCGTGCGGGCGACCTGGGCTTCGACCAGGCTCGCGAACGACGCGAACGGGCTCGCGGGACCGCCGTCGCCGAACCGGGCCAGGTCCCGAAGCTCCGCGCGCGGCAACGGAAGCGTCCACAGTGGACGGTCCTCGGTGACGCCGTCGAGCAGCGTCACCAGGTGCTCGGCCAGCCGCTCGACGGTCGAGGCGTCGAACAGGTCGGTGTTGTACTCGACGGAGCCGGTCAGCGCGCCGTCGTCCTCCTCGGTGAACTCCACCGTCACGTCGAACCCGGTCGAGACCACCGGCCGCGCCACGTCCTGCGCCTCCAGCCCGGCGAACCCGGTGGGGCGCGGCGCGTTCTGCAACGCCACCACCGCCTGGAAGATCGGCGTGCGGCTGGTGTCGCGGTCGGGCTGCACGGCGTCCACGACCCGTTCGAACGGCACGTCCTGGTGCGCGAACGCGGCCAGCACGGTCTCCCGCACCCGGCCCAGCAGCTCGGGGAACGTGGCCCGCGGCTCGACCCGCGCCCGCAGCGCGAGCGTGTTGACGAAGAACCCGGCCACCCGCTCCAGCTCCGGCCGCTCGCGCCCGGCGGCGACCGTGCCCAGCGCGAAGTCCTCCTGGCCCGACCAGCGGTGGAACAGTGCCTGGCAGGCCGCGACCAGCGCCATGAACAGGGTGCAGTCGTGCCGGCGGGCGATCTCCCGGACCCGGTCGGCGATGTCGCGCGGCACCGCGAACTCGACCTGTGCGCCCGCCGAGGTCTGCACGGGCGGCCGGGGTCGGTCGGTCGGCAGGTCCAGCGCCGGGACGCCGCGCAACTCCTCGCGCCAGTGGTCCAGTTGGGCGTCCAGCGGCTGTTCCCGTTGCCAGGCGGCGAAGTCCGCGTACCGGACGGGCAGGTCCGGCAGGTCCTCGCCCTCGTACAGGGCGGCCAGGTCGGACACCAGCACCCCGCCGGACCAGCCGTCGGTGACGATGTGGTGCATGGTCAGGGCCAGCACGTGCTCGTCCGGCGCGACCCGGACCAGCGCGGGCCGGAACAGCGGCCCGGTGCCCAGGTCGAACGGCTCGACCTCGGGCAGTTCGTCCAGCAGCGGGAGTTCGACGTCGTGGGGCGGGTGCACCACCTGCACCGGCAGGCCGTCCACGGCCGGGAACGTCGTGCGGAGCGACTCGTGCCGCGCCACCAGCCCGGTCAGCGCGCGCCGCAGCCGTTCGACGTCCAGCTCGCCGCGCAGCCGCACCGCCAGCGGGGTCACGTACTCCGTGCCGCCCGGCGAGAACTGGTCCAGGAACCACAACCGCTGCTGCGCGAACGACAACGGGAACTCGGGTCCGGCCGCGCGGGGGATCGGGGTCGGGGCTTCGCCGCTCAGCGCCGCCGCCAGCCCGGCCACGGTCGGGTGGTCGAACAGGGCGCGCGGCGACACGTCGAACCGCTCGCGCAGCCGCGACGCCACCCGGATGCTGCTGATCGAGTCGCCGCCCAGCGCGAAGAAGTCGTCCTCCGCGCCGACCCGGGCCAGGCCCAGCACCTCCGCCCAGATCCCCGCGACCAGCCGCTCGGTGTCCGTGCGCGGCTCGACGTACCCGTCCGCGACGGTCGCGTCCCGGTCCGGCGCGGGCAGCGCGGCCCGGTCCAGCTTGCCGTTGTTGTTCAGCGGCAACCGGTCCAGCGCCACGTACGCGGCCGGCACCATGTGGTCGGGCAGCGTCCGCGCCGCGTGCTCGCGCAAGCCGGCGGCCGGCACCGGCTCGTCGGCCACGACGTAGGCGACCAGCCGGTCCTCCCGCGCCACCACGGCGACCTGTCGCACCGCCGGGTGACCGGCCAGCACCGCCTCGACCTCGCCCGGCTCGATCCGGAAGCCGCGCACCTTGACCTGCTGGTCCGCGCGCCCCAGGTAGTCCAGCTTGCCATCCACCCAGCGGGCCAGGTCGCCGGACCGGTACATCCTCGACCCGGGCTCGCCGAACGGGTTGGCCACGAACCGGGACGCGGTCAGCCCCGGCCGGTCGAGGTACCCCGGGCGAGGCCCGGCCCGGCCACGTACATCTCGCCCACGACCCCGGGTGGCACCGGCTGGAGGTCTTCGTCCAGCACGTAGACCCGCAGGTCGGGGATGGGCACGCCGACCGTGCCGTCCGCCTCGGTGTAGGTGACGTGGACGGTGGTCTCCGTGATGCCGTACATGTTGATCAACGTGCCGGTACCCTGCCAGCCCGCCACCTTGCGCAGGTCCAGCGCCTCACCGCCGAAGATCACGTACCGGGCGTCCGGCCGCTCGGGGATGAGTTGGTAGAACGCCGACGGCGTCTGGTTGAGCACCGTCACGCCTTCGTCGTCCAGCAACTGCGCGAAGTCGCGCGGCGATCGGGAGACCTCGTAGGGCACGACGACGAGTCGTCCGCCGTGCAGCAGCGGTCCCCAGAGTTCCCAGACGGAGAAGTCGAAGGCGTAGCTGTGGAACAGGGTCCAGACGTCGGTGTGGTCGAACCGGAACCAGTGCTCTGTCGCGGTGAACAGCCGGATGACGTTGCTGTGCGGGATGATCACGCCCTTGGGCTTGCCGGTCGACCCGGACGTGTAGATGACGTACGCGGGGTTCTCGGGCCGCAGCAACGTCTTCGGCGGGGTCGACGGGTAGCCGGACAGGTCGGGCAACCGGTCGAGCGCCACCACCGGCCGGGCGTCCTCGACCATGCCCCCGATGCGCTCCGCCGGGTACGCCGGGTCGATCGGCACGTAAGCCGCCCCGGCCTTGAGCACGCCCAGCACCGCGACCACCAGGTCCGGCGACCGGGGCAGCAGCAGCGCCACGAACTGCTCCGGCCCCGCGCCCTCGGCGACCAGGTGGTGCGCGAACCGGTTCGCCCGCTCGTCCAGCTCCCGGTAGGTCAGGGTCGACCCGTCGAACGTCACCGCGACCGCGTCCGGCGTCCGCGCCGCCTGGGCGGCGAACACGGCCGGGATGGTCGTGGTGACCGTGCTCGTGGCCGCGCCGTTCCAGTCCGTCAGGACCTGGTCGCGCTCCTCGTCGGACAGCCACGGCAGTTCGCCGATCCGGCGCGTCGGGTCGGTGCCCAGCGCGTCGAGCAGGCGGGTGAGCCGGGCGCCCAGGGTCTCGACGGTGGTCGTGTCGAACAGGCGGGGGTCGTAGGTCAGCTCCACGTGCAGGGCCGAGTCCGCGTGCGCCCGCACGGTCAGCGGGAACGTCGTGGTGTCGAGCCCGTCGACCTCGCCGACGGTCGGCGCGTCGCCGGACGGGGCCTGCACGGGGTAGTTCTCGAACGCCAGCAGGCTGTCGAACAGCCGGCCGCCCGCCCACGCCTGGACCTGCGCCAGCGCCACGAAGTCGTGCCGCCGCGACTCGATCTGGGCGTCCTGGAGCCGGCGCAGCCACGCCACGGCGTCCTCCAGCGGGTCCACGGACACCCGCGTCGGCACGGTGTTGATGAACATGCCGACGATGTCCTCCACGCCGGGCAGCTCGGCCGGCCGCCCGGACACGGTCGTGCCGAACACGACGTCCCGCTCACCCGAGGTCCGGGCCAGCAGCAGCGCCCACGCGCCCTGGACCAGGGTGTTCACTGTGAGGCCGTGGGCCCGGGCGACCGCGTCGAGCCGGTCGACCGGCAGGTCCAGCACCACCTGGGCGGAGGACTCGGCGCGGTGCGCGTCGGCGGGCGGGCGGTCGTAGGGCAGGGGAGTGGGCGCGGCGCGGCCCGCCACCACGGCCCGCCAGTGCCGCTCGGCCGCCCCGTGGTCCTGCTCGGCCAGCCACGCCAGGTAGTCGCGGAACGGGCGGCGCGCGGCCGGCACGTGGGCGCGGCCTCCGGCCCCCGAATCCATCATCCCACGCACCACCGACAATTCCCCGGCGTACTCGGCAAGCACGTCGCCGAACACCTGGGAGGTGCTCCACCCGTCCAGCAGCAGGTGGTGCGACGTCCACAGCACGTCCACTTCGGTGTCGGACACCCGGCCGATCGTCAGGCGCATCAAAGGCGCCTGGGTGAGGTCGAGGCCGGCTTCGGCGTCCCGGGCGACCAGGTCGTCCGTCACCGGCGCGAACTCGACCGGCAGGGTGACGTCGCGGCGCACCACCTGCACCGGCTCGTCCACGCCCTCCCAGACCACGCTCGTCCGCAGCACGGGGGTGCGGTCCACCACCCGCTGCCACGCCCGCGCCAGCCGCTCCGGCGAGTCCACATTGGACAGACGAACGCGGAGCTGGTTGAAGTAGGCCGATCCGTCGTCCACCAGGCTGTGGAACAGCATCCCGGTCTGCAACGGCGTCAACGGGTAGACGTCCTCGACGTCCGGCGTCACCACCCGGTCCACCTGCTCCTGGGTGAGCCGGGCGAGCGGGAAGTCCGAGGGCGTGCGGCCCCAGGACCCGGCGCAGTGCGCCACGATCTCGCGCAGCGCGTCCAGCATCCGGTCGGCGAGCGCGCGGACGTCCGCCTCGGTGTCCGCCTCGGTCGAGTACTCCCAGTCCAGCACCAGTTCGCCGCCGGTCACGGCCGCGGTGATGTCCAGCGCGTTCGGCCGGACCACGTCGTCGGGGACCTCGCGGCCGTGCTCGGCGTCGACCGTGTCCTCGTCGAACCGGCCCAGGTAGTTGAAGCACACGCGGGGCAGTGGCCCGTGCAGTCGGCCGGCGGCCTTCAGCGCGTCGTAGCTCAACCCCTTGTGCGGCACGGCCCTGAGCTGCTCCTTGACGGCCTTGAGCGCGTCGCCCCAGTCGGCGGGCAGGTCCAGGGCGACCGGGAACTGGGCGGTGAACCAGCCGACCGTGCGGGAGACGTCCGCGTTCGGGAACAGCTCCTCGCGGCCGTGGCCCTCCAGCGTCACCAGCGCCCGGCCCGCGAAGGCCGCCGCCAACGCGGTCAGCAGCACGTCGTTGACCTGCGTCCGGTACGCCTCGGGCACCCTGCTCAGGAGTGCTTCGGTGTCCTCCCGGCCGAGTCGGACGGTCACGGTCCGGGCGCTGCCGGCGGTGGTGGGCACGGGCTCTTCAGTCGGCACGGCCCGCCAGTGGGGCAGGGCGTCGTCCAGCGCGCCGGAGCGGAGGTGAGCGTCGAGGCGGTGGGCCCAGTCGGTGAACGGCAGGGTGTTCGGGCCCAGTTCGCCGCCGTCGTAGGCGGTGCGCAGGTCTTCCAGGATCACCCGCCAGGACACGGCGTCCACGACGAGGTGGTGCGCGGTGAGGAACAGCCTGCCGTCCGGGAACAGCACCGCCCGGAACAGCGGGCCGCGCCGCAGGTCCAGGCTCTGGCGCGCCTGCGTGGCCTCGGCTTCGTAGTCCACGGTGGACGCGAGGTGCAGGACGTCCGAGACCTCGCCAACCTCCTGCCGCCACTCGCCGGCCACCTCGACGAACCGGGTTCGCAGAGCGGCGTGGTGGGCCACCACGGCGTTCAGGGCGTCGCGCAGGCGGGGCACGACGACGTCGCCCCACTCGGTGAGCACCGACATCGTGTAGTGCGCCAGCGGCCCGTGCTCGGCGAAGAACCAGTGCTGGATGGGGGTCAGCGGGGCCGGACCGGTGAACGTCGGGGCGGCGGGGGCGTCCTCGGCGGCGGTGACGGCGAGGGCCAGGTCTTCGACGGTCTGCCGCAGGAAGACGTCCTTGGACGTCAGCCGCAGCCCGGCCTGCCGCGCCCGGGACACCACCTGCATGCTCAGGATCGAGTCGCCGCCCAGGCCGAAGAAGTTGTCCCGCGCGCCGACCCGGTCCACGCCCAGCACCTCGGCCCAGATCCGGGCCAGTTCGGTCTCGACGGGCGTGCGCGGCGGGACGTACCCGGTGTCGGAGAACGTCGGCGCGGGCAGCGCGCGGCGGTCGACCTTGCCGCTCGGGGTCAGCGGGATCTGCTCCAGGGTGACGAAGGCCGACGGCACCATGTGGTCGGGCAACCGGTCCTTGAGCCAGCCACCGAGGTCGGTGGCCGCGCCCACGACGTACCCGACGAGCCGGGCGTGGCCGTTGTGCTCGCGCGCCACCACGGCCGCCTGCCGCACGTCCGGGTGGGCCAGCAGGGCCGCCTCGACCTCGCCGGGTTCGATGCGGTAGCCCCGGACCTTGACCTGGTCGTCGGTGCGGCCCAGGTAGTCGAGCTGGTCGCCGACCCAGCGGACGCGGTCGCCGGTGCGGTACATGCGCCCGCCGCCGAACGGGTCGGGCAGGAACCGCTGAGCGGTCAGGCCGGGGCGGTTGAGGTAGCCGCGCGCGACCTGGGGGCCGGCGATGTACAGCTCGCCGGGTACGCCTTCGGGCTGGGGCTGGAGGTTGGCGTCCAGGACGTAAGCGCGGAGGTTGCGCAGCGGCCGGCCGATGAGCGGGCGATCGCCGGTGACCTGCGTTGACACGGCGTCGACCGTGGTTTCGGTGGGGCCGTAGAAGTTGTGGGCTTGGACGCCCGATCGGGCGAGTTCCCGCCACAGCGCGGTGTCCAGCGCTTCGCCGCCGAGGGTGAGGATCTTCGGGGCGTGCGTGCCGGTGAGCAGGCCGGCGTCCAGGAGTTGGCGCGCGAACGGCGGTCCGGCGTCGACCAGGTCGATGCCGTGCACGCGGACGTACTGGACGAACTCGGCCGGTTCGAGCCGGACGTCGTCGGTGAGCACGTGGACTTCGTGGCCGTCCGCGAGCAGCACCAGGCCTTCCAGCGAGGTGTCGAAGGAGAACACCGCCGACAGCGCGACCTTGAGGTGTTCGGTGGCGAAGTCGTGGCGGTGGTTGTGCAGCAGGTTCACCAGGCTGCGGTGCTCGACGACGACGCCCTTCGGCGTGCCGGTGGAGCCGGAGGTGTAGATGACGTAGGCCGCGTGGTCCGGCCGCAACTCGACGTGCGGGCGGGTGTCCGGGCACGCCGCGAGGTCGGGCCACGAGTCGAGCACCACGGCCGGGGTGGCGTCGGCCAGGAGCACGTCCAGGCGTTCGGCGGGCAGGGCCGGGTCGATGGGCAGGTACACCGCGCCCGCCTTGTGCACGGCGAGGACCGCCACGACGGCGTCGGCCGACCGGGGCAGCCGCACCGCCACGGTCCGCTCCGGACCGGCGCCCCGGGACAGGAGGTGGTGCGCCAGCCGGTTCGCGCGGGCGTCCAGTTCGGCGAAGGTCAGCTCCTCGTCCCCGCAGACCAGGGCGGTCGCGTCGGGTGTCTTCGAGACCTGGGCTTCGAACAGCGCCGGGAACGTCGTGTCCGGCACGTCCAGCGCGGGTCCGTGCGGGGACGGTTCGTCGCCGAGCAGGAGCGGGACTTCGCGCAGCGGCCGGTCCGGGTCGGCGGCGACGGCGGCCAGCAGTGCCACCAGGTGCCGGCACATCCGCTCGACGGTGGCCGCGTCGAACAGGTCGGTGCGGTACTCGACCGCGCCGAGCAGGTCGCCGCCGGACTCGCCGAACTCGAACGTCAGGTCGCACAGCGCCGACACCGTGGGCACGGCCAGCTCCTCGACCCGCAGGCCGGGCAGCTCGGGCACCTCGCTCGCGGTGTTCTGCACCAGGACCATCACGTCGAACAGGGCGTTGCGGCTCGGGTCGCGCTCGGGGCGCACCGCCTCCACCACCCGCTCGAACGGCACGTCCTGGTGGGCGAAGGCGTCCAGCACGGTCCGGCGCACGCCGGAGAGGAATTCGCCGAACGTCCGGTCACCGTCCACTGTGGACCGCAGGACGAGGGTGTTGACGAACAGGCCCACCACGTCGTCCAGCTCGGCCCGGCCGCGCCCGGACACGGCGGTGCCGACCGCGATGTCGCCCTGGCCGGTGTAGCGGGCCAACAACGCCTGGCAGGCCGCGACCAGCGTGGTGAACAGGGTGTCGCCGCGCCGCCGGGCCAGCTCCCGCAGCCCCGCCGACACCTCCGCCGGCACGGTGAACCGGTGCGCCGCGCCCGCGCCCGTGCGCACCGCCGGGCGGGGCCGGTCGGTCGGCAGTTCCAGCGGCGGGAGGTTTCGGAGCCGGTCCGCCCAGTGGTCGGCGGGCGGGTCGTCGCGCCAGGCCGCGTAGTCGACGTACTGGACGGGCAGCGGCGGCAGGTCCTCGCCCGCGTAGAGCGCGCCGAGGTCGCGGGCCAGCACGCCGGTCGACCAGCCGTCGGTGATGATGTGGTGCAGGGTCAGGACGAGCACGTGGTCCTCATCGGCCACGCGCACCAGCCGCGCCCGCACCAGCGGACCTTCGCGCAGGTCGAACGGGGTGCCGACCTCGTGGCGCAGCACGTCCTCCCACGAGCCGTGCTCCATGTTCAGAGGCAGTTCGAACGGCTCGTGCACGATCTGGACGTCGTCGTCGAACGTCGTGCGCAAGGACTCGTGCCGTGCGATGAGGTCGTTGAGCGCGCGGCGCAGGGCCGGGAGGTCGAGCGGGCCGCGCAGCCGCAGGGCGGTGGGGGTGACGTACTCCGTGCCGCCGGGTTCGAAGCGGTCCAGGAACCACAGCCGCCGCTGGGCGGGGGACTGCGGGTGGACGCCACCGCGCGGGATCACCGGGATGGCGTCCACCGCACTCAGACCGGCGATCGCTGTCGCGAGGCCGGACACCGTGGGGTGCTGGAAGAGGGCACGGGGGGACAGTTGCACGCCGAACGCCTCGCGCAGCCGGGAGGTCACGCCGATGCTGAGGATGGAGTCGCCGCCGAGCGCGAAGAAGTTGTCGTCCGCGCCGACCCGGTCGAGCTTGAGCACGTCCGCCCAGACGGCGGCGATCGTGCGTTCGGCGGGCGTGCGGGGCTCCTGGAAGCCGCCGGCGAACTCCGGCTCGGGCAGCGCCTTCCGGTCGAGCTTCCCGCTGGGGGACAGGGGGAACGCGTCGACCTCCACCACCGCGGCGGGGACCATGTAGTCGGGCAGTCCGGCGGCGAGGTGCTCGCGCGGGTCGGTTGTCGGTGTGCCGGTGACGTACCCGACGAGCCGGCCCGACCGCACGACCACGACGGCGTCGCGCACACCGGGCACCTCCCGCAGCGCCGCCGCGACCTCGCCGGGCTCGATGCGGAAACCGCGCAGCTTGACCTGGTCGTCGGTGCGCCCAAGGTAGTCCAGGACGCCGTCGAGCCAGCGGACCCGGTCGCCGGTGCGGTACATGCGCGAGCCGGGCGGGCCGAAGGGGTCGGGCAGGAACCGCTGGGCGGTCAGGCCGGGGCGGCGCAGGTAGCCGCGACCGACCTGCGCGCCGGCCACGTACAGCTCGCCGGGGACGCCGGGCGGCACCGGGCGCAGGTCGGCGTCCAGCACGTAGGCCTGGGCGTTGTGCAGCGGGCGGCCGATGACGGGGTGGTCGCCGGTGACCTGGGTG
Organism: Actinosynnema sp. CA-248983; assembly: GCA_050954585.1. Taxonomy (GTDB): domain Bacteria; phylum Actinomycetota; class Actinomycetes; order Mycobacteriales; family Pseudonocardiaceae; genus Actinosynnema. The sequence goes on from CP191863.1 coordinate 3,455,707, forward strand.
GACGCCGCGTCGACCGCGGTTTCGGTGGGGCCGTAGTAGTTGAAGCCGCGGACCCCGGAGCGGGCGATCCGCCGCCACAGCGCGGCGTCCACGGCCTCGCCGCCGAGCATGAGCTGGTCCAGGCCGGAGTCGAGGAGGCCGGCGGCGACCAGGCGGTGCGCGTAGGACGGGGTGAGGTCCATCGTGCCGATGCGGTGGTCGCGGACGTAGGCGACCAGGCCGTCCGGGTCCAGGCGCAGCTCGTCGTCGATGACGTGCAGCTCGTGGCCGGCGGCGAGGAAGAGCAGGCCCTCCCAGGAGGTGTCGAAGGAGAAGGTGGCGGTGAGCGCGAACCGGGTGCGCTCGCCCATCAGCTCGTGCCGGTTGGCGTGGAAGAGGTTGGACAGTTGGCGGTGCTCCACAACCACGCCTTTGGGCTTGCCGGTGGAGCCGGAGGTGTAGATGATGTAGGCCGCTTGGTCGGGCCGGACCGGTTTCACCTGATCGGGCGACATGCGGGATTCGCGACTTTTCGCCGACTCGCGCGTCCCGTAAGAGAGGAACGCGGGGGGCGGGGAGTCGGGCGCGGGCTCCGGCAGCACGTCGGACACGGGCTCCGGCCGCGCGTCGGGCTCCGGCTGGGCGCCGGACACGGGTTCCGGCTGGGCGCCGGTCGCGGGCTCCGGCCGCGCGTCGAGCTCCGGCTGGGCGTCGGGCTCCCGCTGGGCGTCGGGCTCCGGCTGGGCGTCGGGCTCCGGCTGGGCGTCGGGCTCCGGCCGCGCGTCGGGCTCCGGCTGGGCGCCGGGCTCCGGCCGCGCGTCGGGCACGAGCTTCGGCAGGGTGTCGAGCACGAGCTTCGGGCGCGCGTCCGCCAGCAGCAGCTCCACCCGGTCCGCGGGCAAGGTCGGGTCGATCGGCAGGTAGACCGCGCCGGCCTTGAGGATGCCCAGCAGCGCCACCACGACGTCGGCCGACCGCGGCACCCGCACCGCCACCACGTCCTCCGCGCCCACCCCGGCAGCCCGCAGGTGACCTGCCAGAACCTCGGCACGGGCGTCCAGTTCGGCGAAGGTCAGCGACTCGCCCCGGAAGACCAGCGCGGTGGCGTCCGGCGTGCGGCGGGCCTGTTCGGCGAACGCGTCGTGGTAGAGCGTGCCGGGCGTGGGCAGCTCGGTCCGGTTCCACTCGACGAGCACGCGGTGCTCGTCGAGTGGCGTGAGCCACGGCAGGTCGGCGATCCGCGCGTCCGGCCGGCCGACCAGGTCGCGGACCAGCTCGCCCAGCCAGCCGGCTAGGCGCTGCGCCGTGGTGGCGTCGAACAGGTCGGGGTCGTAGGCCAGGTCGAGGTCCAGCCGCTGCGAACCGGACGCCGTGAGGGTCAGGGGCAGGGTGGTGTTGTCCACCGCGTCGACCTCGACCACGCGCGGGCCGTCGCCGGACCGGTCGAACGGGTAGTTCTCGAACACCACCACGCTGTCGAACAGCCGCGTCCCCACCCACGACTGGATGTCCGCCAGCGACGTGTGGTCGTGCCGGCGCGCCTCGCCCTGGGCCGCCTGGAGGTCGCGCAGCCACGCCCCGACCCGCGCGGTCGTGTCCACCGCCACCCGGGTCGGGACGGTGTTGATCAACATGCCCACCATGTCCTCGACGCCGGGCAGTTCCGCCGGCCGCCCGGACACGGTGCTGCCGAACACCACGTCCCGCTCGCCGGAAACCCGGGACAGCAGCAACGCCCACGCCCCCTGCACGACCGTGTTCACGGTCAGCCCGAGCCGTTGCGGCGCGTCGCCCAGGTCCACCGCGACCCGCACGGACGCCGTCGCCTCCGCCCGGTGCGCCTCGGCGGGCGGCCGGTCGAACGGCAGCGGCGTGGGACCGTCCACATCGGACAGAACCCGCCGCCAGTACGGCTCCGAGTCGCCCTGCTCGGCCAACCAGTCCAAGTAGTCCCGGAACGGCCGGCGGGTCGGCACGCGCGCCGCCGAACCGGTCGTGATGGCCCGGTAGTGCTCCAGCACCTCCGCGAACACCTGCCCGGTGCTCCAGCCGTCCAGCACCACGTGGTGGGACGTCCACACGACCTCGACCCGGTCACCGCCCAGCGGCGTCACCGCCACCCGCAGCAGCGGCGCGGTGTCCAGCGAGATCTCCCCGGCGGACGGCAGCACCACCTCCCGGCGCACCACCTGCACCGGCTCGGCCACCCCGTCCCACACGATCGACGTGCGCAGCACCGGCGTCCGGTCCACCACCCGCTGCCACGCCCGCCGCAACGCCTCCGGGTCGCTGACACCGTCGAGCACCAACCGCACCCGGTCCACGTACGCGCCGGGCTCGACCAGGCTGTGGAACACCATGCCCGCCTGCAACGGCGTCAGCCGGTAGACGTCCTCGACGTCCGGCGAAACGATCCGGTCCACCTGCGCCTGGGTCAGCCGCGCCAACGGGAAGTCCGACGGCGTCCGCCCCCAAGCCCCGGCGCAGAAGGTCACGATCTCCCGCAACGCCTCGACCATCCGCGACGCCAACCGCCGCACGGTGCCCTCGTCGTGGACGTTCGCCGAGTAGTCCCAGCGCAACTCCAACTCGCCGTTCTCCACCAGCCCGGTCACGTCCAGCAGGTGCGGCCGGGGAAGACCGGGCTCCACGTCGTCGGACGCCAACTCCCGCCGCGCCCGGAACAGCCCACCGCCGCCCACGTCGAACCGCCCGTGGTAGTTGAACGACACCCCCGGCAACCCGGTCAGCCCCAGCGCCTCGTAGCTCAACCCCCGGTGCGGCACGGCCCGCAAGGCTTCCTTGACGGTCTTGAGCGTCCGCCCCCAGTCATCAGACGTCTCCAGCACCACCGGGAACTGCGTGGTGAACCAGCCGACCGTCCGCGACAGGTCCGCGTCGAACAGCTCCTCCCGCCCGTGCCCCTCCAGGGCGACGCTCACCGAGGACCGCCCGGTCCACTCCGCCAGCACCCGCCCGAGCGCGCTCAACAACACGTCGTTGACCTGCGTCCGAAACGCCGGCGGCACGTCGTGCAGCAAAGCGTCCGTCATCGCACGGTCCAGCCGCACCGACACCGACCGCGTCGACTCGACGGTGTTGGCCCCCACCCGGTCCGCCGGCAGCGCGACCGGCTCCGGCAACGACCGCCAGTGCTCCAAGGCATCGGCCAACCCGCCCTGCCGAACGTGCTCGGCCAGCCGGTGCGCCCAGTCGGTGAACGACGTCCCCACCGGCTCAAGCACCTCACCCCGGTAGGCGCGTTCCAAGTCCTCCAACAAGATCCGCCACGACACCCCGTCCACCACCAGGTGGTGCACGACCAGCAGCAGCGACGGCACGTCACCGGGGAAGAACACCGCCCGCAACAACGGACCACTCGAAACGTCCAACGACCGCCGTGCCGCGACCGCCGGCGCCTCGACATCCGAGCCAACCTCGAACACCTCGGCCTCAACAGGAGCGACCTCCTGCACCCACCCTTCGGCCTGCCGGAACCGCATCCGCAGAGCGTCATGGTGCGCCACCACCGCACGCACCGCCGAGCGCAACGCGTCCGGGTCCACCGCCGGGTCCAGCTCCACCAGCAGGGACATGGTGAAGTGCCCCAACGGCCCGTGCTCGGCGAAGAACCACCGCTGAATCGGCGTCAGCGGCGCGGGGCCGGTGAAGACCCGCGAGGGCACCGGCTCTTCCACGTCGGCGGCGGCGAGGGCCAGTTCGGCGATGGTCTGGTGCCGGAACACGTCCCGCGAGGTCAGCCGCAGCCCCGCCTGCCGGGCCAGCGACACCAGCCGGATGGACAGGATCGAGTCGCCGCCCAGGGTGAAGAAGTTGTCGTGCACACCGACCCGCGAAGCGCCCAGCACGTCCGCCCAGATCCGCGCCAGCTCGGCCTCCGCCGGCGTGCGCGGCGCGACCACCTCGCCCGCCGCCCGCACCTGCGGCGCCGGCAACGCGGCCTTGTCGAGCTTCCCGTTGGGCGTCAGCGGAATGCGCTCCAGCTCCACGAACGCCGACGGGATCTGGTAGTCCGGCAGCAACCGCTTGAGGTGGTCCCGCAGGTCCGTCGGCGCCTCGGCCACGACATACGCCACCAGCCGGGTGTGACCGTCGTCGGCACGCGCCACCACGGCGGCCTCCCGCACGTCCGGGTGGGCCAGCAAAGCGGCCTCGACCTCGCCGGGTTCCACGCGGTGGCCCCGGATCTTGACCTGGTCGTCCGTGCGCCCCAGGTACTCCAACTGATCGCCGACCCACCGCACCCGGTCACCCGTGCGGTACATGCGGGAACCCGGCACGCCGAACGGGTCCGCCACGAACCGCGAAGCGGTCAGGCCGGGCCGGTCGAGGTAGCCCCGCGCGAGCTGGGGACCGGCGATGTACAGCTCGCCGGGCACGCCGACCGGTTGCGGCTGGAGGTTGGCGTCGAGCACGTGGACGGTCAGGTTGTGCAGGGGACGGCCGATGAACGGCCGGTCGCCCCGCACCAGCGTGGACACCGCGTCGACCGTGGTCTCCGTGGGCCCGTAGAAGTTGTAGGCGTCGACGCCCGAACCGGCCAGTTCCCGCCACAGCGCCGCACCCAGCGCCTCGCCGCCCAGCATCAGCACCTTCGGCCGGTGCGGGCCGTCCAGCAGCCCGGCGGGCAGCAGTTGCTGCACGTAGGACGGGGTGAGGTCGAGGAAGTCGATGCGGTGCTCGCGCACGTAGGACACCAGGGCGGTCGGCTCCAGCCGGACCTCGTCGGTCAGCACGTGCAGTTCGTGGCCGTCGGCCATGAGCACCAGGCCTTCCCACGACGTGTCGAACGAGAACACGGCGGTGAGCGCGGCGCGCAGGGGTTCGGCGGCGAAGTCGTTGCGGTGGTTGTGCAGCAGGTGCACCAGGTTCCGGTGCTCCACCACGACACCCTTGGGCGTGCCGGTGGACCCGGACGTGTAGATCACGTACGCGGCCTGGTCCGCTCTGATCGGCACGTCCGGCGGGGTCTCCGGCAGGACGGCGGTGTCCGGGAGGGCGTCGAGCACCCGCACCGCGCCCGAGTCCGTGACCAGGTGCGCTTTGCGCTGCTCGGGCAGCGACGGGTCCACCGGCAGGTACACCGCGCCGGCCTTCAGCACGCCCAGCACCGCCACCACCGCGTCCGCCCCGCGCGGCAGCGACAGGGCCACCACCTGCTCGGGCCGCACGCCGTCCGCGACCAGCCGGTGCGCCAGCCGGTTCGCCCGCGCCTCGACCTCGGCGTAGGTCAACCGGTCCGCCCCGCACACCAGCGCGGTCGCGCCCGGCTTGCGAGCGACCTGGGCCTCGAACAGCGCCGGGAACGTGGTGTCCGGCACCTCCACCGCCGGCCCGTGCGGTGACGGTTCGTCGCCCAGCAGCAGCGGCACCTCGGCCAGCGGCCGGTCCGGCTCGGCGACCACGCGGGCCAGCAGGATCAGCAGGTGCCGGCACAGCCGCGCGATGGTCTCGCCGTCGAACAGGTCGGTGCTGTACTCGACCAGGCCGTGGACGCCGTCGCCGGTCTCGGTGAAGTCGATGCTGAGGTCGAAGTTCGCGTGCCGCCGGGTCAGCGGGTGCTCGGTGACCCCCAGGCCGGGCAGGGCGGGCAGCGCCGTCCCGGCGTTCTGCATCACGACCATGACGTCGAACAGCGGCGTGCGGCTCGGGTCGCGCGGCACGCCCAGCGCCTCCACGACCTTGTCGAACGGGGCGTCGTCGTGCGCGAACGCGTCCAACGCGGTCGTCCCCACCTCGGCCAGCAACTCGCCGAACGACCGCGAAGTGTCCACAGTGGACCGCAGCACGACGGTGCCGACGAAGAACCCCACCAGCCGCTGGAGCTCGGGCCGGTTGCGCCCGGTGGTCACGGTGCCGACCGCGATGTCGTCCTGGCCGGTGTAGCGCGCCAGCAGCGCCTGGCACGCGCCGAGCAGCACGGTGAACAGGGTCGTCTCGTGCGCCCGGGCCAGCTCCGCCAGGCGCGACGACAGCAGCGGCGGCACGGTGAACTCGTGGGTCGCGCCCGCCGACGTGCGCTCCGCCGGCCGGGGCCGGTCGGTGGGCAGCTCCAGCGGCGCCACCCCGGCCAGCCGGTCCCGCCAGTAGTCGACGTCCACGGACCGGCCGCGCTGCCACACCGCGTAGTCCGCGTACCGGAGGGCGACCGGCGGCAGCGCCTCGCCCCGGTACAGCGCCCCCAGCTCCTCGGTCAGCACGCCGAGCGACCAGCCGTCCACGACGATGTGGTGCGAGGTCAGCAGCAGCACGTGGTCACCCTCGTGCCGGTAGAGCACCGCCCGGAACAACGGCCCGGTGGCCAGGTCGAACGGCCGTTCCACCTCGGCGCGCAGCACACCGTCCAGGTCGTCGACGTCGACCACCGGCACGTCCAGGTCGACGTCCCGCACGACCTGCGCCGGCTCGCCGTCGACCTCGGTGAACGTCGTGCGCAGCGACTCGTGGCGGCGCGCCAGCTCGGCCAGCGACGCGGTCAGCCGGTCCACGTCGAGCGCGCCGCGCAGCCGCAGGGCCAGCGCGGTGTTGTACTCGGTCGGCTGCACCTGGTGCAGGAACCACAGCCGCCGTTGGCCCGCCGACAGCGGGAACGGCCCGTCGTGCGGCGCGCGCGGGATCACGTCGGCGGGCTCGGTGCGGCCCGCGAGGCGCTTGCGCAAGCGCTCCCGGAGGTGTGCGGGCAGCGCGGAGATGCGGTCTTCCCTGGAGGTCGTCATGGCTCACGCTTCCCGGTCGGCGAGGGCTTCGAGGTCGGCCAGCACCAGTTCCTCCACCAGGCCGGCGAGGCTGGAGACGGTGCGGGCGGTCAGCACGTCGCGTGGTGACAGGTCGACGTCGAACGCCGCCTTGGTCCGGGACGTGATGCGCAGGCTGCGGATCGAGTCGCCGCCCAGCGCGAAGAAGCTGTCCTCCACGCCGACCCGGTCGACGTCGAGCACCTCCGCCCAGATGGCGGCGATCGCCTGCTCGGTCTCCGTGCGCGGGGCCACGTACTCGGTGGAGGTGACCGCGTCGCGCTCGGGCGCGGGGAGCGCGACGCGGTCCAACTTGCCGTTGGCGTTGAGCGGCAGCCGGTCCAGCGCCACGAACGCCGACGGGACCATGTGCGCGGGCAGCACGGCCGAGGCGTGGTCGCGCAGCTCCGAGACCCGCACGTCCCCGTTCGGCACGTAGTACGCGACCAAACGCTGGTCCTGTTCCAGCACAACGACCTGGGCGACCCGGGGATGCGCGTTGAGCACCACCTCGACCTCGCCCGGCTCGACCCGGAACCCCCTGATCTTGACCTGGTGGTCCGCCCGGCCCAGGTAGTGCAGCCGGCCATCCCGCCACACGGCCAGGTCGCCGCTGCGGTACATGCGGGAACCCGCAGCGCCGAACGGGTTCGCGACGAACCGGGACGCGGTCAGCCCCGGCCGGTCGAGGTATCCCCGGGCGAGGCCCGGCCCGGCCACGTACATCTCGCCGACCACCCCGGGCGGCACCGGCTGGAGGTCTTCGTCGAGCACGTAGACCCGCAGGTCGGGGATGGGCACGCCGACCGAGCCGTCCGCCTCCGTGTACGTGACGTGGACGGTGGTCTCGGTGATCCCGTACATGTTGATCAACGTGCCCGAGCCGCGCCAGTCCTTGGTCTTGTCCAGGTCCAGGGCCTCTCCGCCGAAGATCACCCGTGCGGTGTCGGGTTGTTCGGGGATGAGCTGGTAGAACGCCGACGGCGTCTGGTTGAGCACCGTCACCCCTTCGTCCTTGAGCAGCCGCGCGAAGTCCTTCGGTGACCGGGAGACCTCGTAGGGCACCACCACGAGTCGTCCGCCGTGCAGCAGCGGCCCCCAGAGTTCCCAGACGGAGAAGTCGAAGGCATAGCTGTGGAACAGGGTCCAGACATCGGTGTGGTCGAACCGGAACCAGTGCTCGGTAGCCGTGAACAGCCGGATGACGTTGCTGTGCGGGATGATCACGCCCTTGGGCTTGCCGGTCGACCCGGACGTGTAGATGACGTACGCCGGATTCTCGGGCCGCAGCAACGTCTTCGGCGGGGTCGACGGATAACCGGACAGGTCGGGCAACCGGTCGAGCGCCACCACCGGCCGGGCGTCGGCGATCGTCCCCGCGATGCGCTCCGGCGGGTAGGCCGGGTCGATCGGCAGGTAGGCCGCGCCGGACTTGAGCACGCCCAGCACCGCCACGACCAGGTCCGCCGAACGGTCGAACGTCAACGCCACCAGGCGTTCCGGCCCCGCGCCCGCCGCGATCAGGTGGTGCGCCAACCGGTTCGCCCGCTCGTCCAGCTCCCGGTAGGTCAAGCTCGTCCCGTCGAACGTCACCGCCACCGCGTCCGGCGTCCGCGCCGCCTGGGCGGCGAACACGGCCGGGATCGTCGTGGTGACCGTGCCGGGCGCGCTGCCGTTCCACCCCACCAGGACCTGGTGGCGCTCCGCCTCCGACAGCCACGGCACGCGCGCCACCGGCCGCTCGGCGTCCGCGACCAGGCCCACCAGCAGCGACGTCAGCCGCTCGCCCAGCCGTGCCACGGTGTCGGCGTCGAACATGGCGGGCTCGTAGCCCAGCAGCACCGACAGCCGCTCCCGGGGTACACCGTGGCGCTCAACGGGAAGCTGGTGGTCTCCACGGCCTCGATCTCCCGCAGCCCCATCCCGTCGCCCAGCTCCACGGGGTAGTTCTCGAACACCACCGCGCTGTCGAACAGGTTCGCGCCCTCCGGCACCGCGCTCCACGCCCGCATCCGGGTCAGCGGCACGTGCTCGAACCGCCGCGACTCCGCCTGCTGCTCCTGCAACTCCCGCAGCCACGCCACCACCGGCCGGGCGCCGTCGACCCGGACCCGCACCGGCAGCGTGTTGATGAAGATGCCGGTGATGGCGTCCGCGCCCGGCAGGTCCGCGGGCCGGCCGGACACGGTCGCGCCGAAGCACACGTCCCGCTGCCCGGACGACCGCGCCAGCAGCAGCGCCCACGCGGCCTGGACCAGCGTGTTCACCGTCAGGCCGTGGGCGCGGGCGAACTCGTAGAGCCGTGTCGAGTCCTGCGGGGTCAGGTCCACCGCGTGCTGGGCGGAGGTCGCGGCCGGGCCGGTCGACGGTCGGTCGGCGGGCAGCGGGGTCGGCGAGTCGAACGTGCCCAGCACGTCCCGCCAGTGCCGTTCGGCGGCCTGCTCGTCCTGCGCCGCCAGCCACGCCACGTAGTCCCGGAACGGCCGGCGCTCGACGGGCTCGCCCAGCACGTCCGACAGCACCTGGAAGACGCTCCACCCGTCCAGCAGCACGTGGTGGAACGTCCACACCACCCGCACGGTCGACGGCGCCAGCCGGACCACCGCCACCCGCATGAGCGGCGGCACGGACAGGTCGATGCCCAGCGCCCGGTCCTGCTCCAGGAACACCCGCAGCCGCTCGGCCCGTTCCGCCTCGGCCAGCCCGCTCCAGTCCAGGAAGGTGAACGGCACCTCGGCGTGCTCGTGCACCACCTGCAACGGCTCGGGCACGTCGTCCCACAGCACGCTCGACCGCAGCACGGGCGTCCGGTCCACGACCCGCTGCCAGGCCTGGGCGAACGCCGCCGAGTCGGTCACCCCGTCCACTGAAAACGTGGTCTGCTGGAAGTACACGCCCCGCTCTCCGAGGCCGTGGAACACCATGCCCGCCTGCATCGGGGTCAGCGGGTAGGCGTCCTCGCCGGTGATCCGGTCCACCTGCTCCTGGGTCAGGCGCGCCAGCGGGAAGTCCGACGGCGTCCGGCCGCCCGCGCCCGGTGCCGCGCAGTGCGCGACGACCGCCCGCAGCGCCGCCGCGTAGGCCTCGGCGAGGCGCGCGACGGTGGCCCCGTCGTGGTTGGCGTCGCTGTAGTGCCAGGTGACCTCCAGCCGGCCGTCCTGCACCCGGCCGACCACGTCGAGCAGGTGCGGGCGCGGCATGCCCGGGTCGGCGGTCAGGGCCAGGTCGCGCCCGCCCCGGTCGAACCGGCCCAGGTAGTTGAAGCCCACGGCCGGGTCGCACGCCGGGCCGCCCGCGAGCCGGCGCAGCGCACCGCAGCCGATGCCCCGGCGCGGCACGGCCCGCAGTTGCTCCTTCACCGACTTCAGGGCCGCGCCCCACTCGTGCGGCATGGTCAAGGAGACCGGGTAGACCGTGGTGAACCAGCCGACCGTGCGGGACAGGTCCACGTCGTCGAACAGCTCCTCGCGGCCGTGGCCCTCCAGGTCCACCACGACCCGGTCGCGGCCGGTCCAGTCGGCGAGCACCCGGCCCAGCGCGGTCAGCAGCACGTCGTTGACCTGCGTCCGGTACACGTCCGGCACGTCCCGCAGCAGGGCAGTGGTGTCCTCTTCGGACAGTCGAACGGTCACCTCGCGCTCGGTGGCGAACGTGTTGGGGCCCTGGCGGTCGGTGGGGATCTCGCCGCCGGACACCGCCGCCCAGTGCGGGAGTTCGTCGTCGAACCCGCCGGCGCGGGTGTGCTCGGCCAGCCGGCGCGCCCAGTCGCGGAACGACGTCGTCTTGCGGCCGAGCGGTTTCCCGTGCAGGACGGTGACCAGGTCTTCGGCCAGGACCCGCCACGACACCCCGTCCACCACCAGGTGGTGCGCGGTCAGCCGGACCGACCGGGGGCCGACGACCTCCGCGCGCAGCAACGGGTCCGGGCACCCGACGGGCCGGTTCACCTGCCGGTCGCCCTCGAACCGCATGCGTAAGGCGTCGTGGTGCTCGCTCAACGCGGCGACGGCGTCGTTCAGCGCGGTTTCCGTGACGTCGGTGTCGAGGTCCACCACGAGGGACTGCTCGAAGAGTGTCGAACCGGTGTCCAGGAACCACTTCTGGATCGGGGTCAGGGGCGCCTCGCCGGTGACCGGGCCCTGGTCGGCGTCCGGCGGCAGGTCGCGGGTGACGTGCGGGGCGAGCGCGGCGACCGTCTGGTGGGCGAAGATGTCCCGCGAGGTCAGCACGAGTCCGGCCGCGCGGGCCTTGGTGACCACCTGGATGCCCAGGATCGAGTCGCCGCCCAGCGCGAAGAAGTTGTCCCGCACCCCGACCTTCGCCGCGCCCAGCACCTCGGCGAACACGTCCGCCAGCACGGCCTCGGTGGGCGTGCGCGGCGCGACGTAGGCGTCGGACTCCTGCGGCGGGGCGGGCAGGTCGTCGCGGTCGAGCCGGTGCAGGCCGACGAACGTCGCCGGGACCGCGTGCGCGGGCAGGGTCTGGCCCGCGAACCCCTTGAGGGCGGCCGGGTTCACCGGCGGCGTCACGTAGCCGACCAGCCGGCCGTCGACCGGGACCACGACCGCGTCGGCGACCTCGTGGTGCCGCTTCAGGGTCGCCTCCACCTCGGCGAGGTCGACCCGAAGGCCGCGCACGCGGACCGCGTCGTCGGGAGGGAAGTCCAGTTCCACCAGAGACTTCAGCGGCCGGTCGGGGTGTTCGACCACGTCGTGGAGGAGGGTGTCGAGGTCGTCGGCGAGGCGTTCGACGGTCTCGGCGTCGAACAGGTCGGTGTTGTACTCGACGGTCAGCGTGAGGGAGTCGTCACGCGGCCAGAACTCGACCACCAGGTCGAACCGGGCGTTCGGGCGGGCAGGTCGTGTTCGGCGAGCGCGAGGCCGCCGAAGTCCTTGCGCCGCGTCAAAGGTTGCTGCAACGCGACGACCGCCTGGACCAGGGGGGTGCGGCTGGGGTCGGGGTCGAGGCCCAGTTCGGCCGGCAGTCGGTCGAACGGCACGTCTTCGTGCTCGAACGCTTCGAGGACGGTGCCGCGGACCTGGTCGAGGAACGCGGTGAACGGCAGGTCCGGGTCGACCCACGAGCGCAGGACCAGCGTGCGCACGAAGAACCCGACCGCCCGCTCCAGGTCGGCGTGGTCGCGGCCGGAGGTGACGGTGCCGACCGCGATGTCCCGTTGCCGCGCCCTGGCCGACAGCAGCACCTGGACGGCGGCGGTGAGCGTGGTGAACAGGGTGGCGTCGTGCGCGCGGCCGACGGCGGTGAGGCGGTCGACGAGGTCGCGCTTCAAGGGTTTGCGGAGGACGGCGCCCGAGGTGGTGCGCAGGGCCGGGCGCGGCCGGTCGGTCGGCAGGTCAAGCGCCGCCACGCCGGCTAACCGCTCCAGCCAGTACGCGGCGTCCTGGTGCGGGCGCTCGGCGTCCCACACCGCGAAGTCCGGGTACTGGGCGGTCGGCGGGGCCGGTTCGACGCCCGCGTACAGGTCGGCCAGGTCGTCCAGCAGGACCGTGACCGACCAGCCGTCGGTCACGATGTGGTGCTGCACCAGGATCAGGACGTGGTCGTCCGGGCTCAACGGTTTGAGGACCGCGCGGGTCAGCGGGCCGCGTCGCAGGTCGAACGGTGCGCACAGTTCGCGTTCGTCGCCGATGACCAGCGGGATCGTGCCGTGCTCGGCCACCACCTGCACCGGCTCGCCGTCGACCACGTCGAACGTGGTGCGTAAGGCGTCGTGGCGCAGGGCGAGTGCGTCCAGCGCGGCCTCCAGGCGCGCGATGTCCAGTGGGCCGGTCAGCCGCAGGCCCACGCCGGTGTTCTGCTCGGCGGTGCCGTCGAGGGAGAACAGCCGCCGTTGGGCGGGGGAGAGTGGTAACGGGCGGTCGCGCGGGACCTGGGGATCGGGGCGTTTTCGGGAAGTGCGGTGGCGAGTGCCGCGACGGTCCGGTGCTCGAACATCGCGTGGACCGGGAGCCCGCCCAGTCGCGCCAGCGCCCGGACGGCGCGGATCGAGTCGCCGCCGAGGGCGAAGAAGTCGTCGTGCGCGCCGACCAGGGGGACGCCGAGGACGTCCTGCCACGCCTCGGCCACCTTGCGCTCGGCGTCCGTGCGGGGTGCGACGAAGTCCTTCGGGGCGGCGCCCACGGTGGGCGCGGGGAGTGCGGCGCGGTCGAGCTTTCCGTTGGGGGACAGGGGGAAGGCGTCGAGAGTGACGAATGCGGACGGCACCATGTAGTCCGGGAGGGTGGCCGCTAGGTACGCGCGCAGCCCCTCGGTGTCGCCGACCAGGTAGGCCACCAGGCGTTTGGGTTCGTCGCGTGCGGTCACGGCGGCCTGGCGGACCCCGGGTGCTCGCGGAGTAGTGCCTCGATCTCGCCGGGCTCGACCCGGAAGCCGCGGATCTTCACCTGGTGGTCGGCGCGGCCGACGAACTCCAGTTCGCCGTCCGGCTTGACCCGGACGACGTCCCCGGTGCGGTACATGCGCGAACCGGGCGAGCCGTGCGGGTCGGCCACGAAGCGGGACGCGGTCAGGCCCGGCCGGCGCAGGTAGCCGCGCGCCAGGCCCACGCCCGTGACGTACAGCTCGCCCTCGGTGGTGGGGCGCAGGTCGTCGTCCAGCACGCGGACTTCGGTGCCCGGGATCGGCCGTCCGATGGGTGGGGTGCCGTTCGGGTGAAGCGGGCTGCTCCAACTGGTGACCACGGTGGATTCGGTGGGGCCGTAGGCGTTGATCATGGTGCGGCCGTGAGCCCACCGCTCGACCAGGTCGGGCGCGCAGGCGTCGCCGCCGACGATCAGGCAGCGGAAGGTGGGCAGCGGGCGGTCCGGGACGGTCGCGAGCGCCACCGGGGGGATGAGGGCGTGGGTCACGCCGAACTCGTCGACGACGTCGGCGAGCTGCTCGCCGAGAAGAGGGCCTGGCGGCGGCACGACCAGGGCCGCGCCGGCGGGCAGCGCCATGCACAGCTCCAGCACGGACGCGTCGAAGCTGGGGGAGCTGAACTGGAGGACGCGGTCGCCGGGGCGCACGTCGAAGTGCGCGATCTCGGCGTGGGCGAACGCGGGCAGCCCGCGGTGGGTCACCACCACGCCCTTGGGGCGGCCGGTCGAGCCGGAGGTGTAGATGACGTAGGCGGGCGAGTCGGGGTGGATCGGCACCCCCGGGTCGGTGTCCGGTTGACCGTCGGTGTCCAGCGGGCCGTCGAGGACCAGGAGGGGCGAGGCGTCGGCGAGCATGAACTCGATGCGCTCGGCCGGGTAGGCCGGGTCGACCGGCAGGTAGGCGGCGCCGGTCTTGAGCACGGCGAGCCGGGCGACGACGTTGTCCACCGACCGCGGCAGCGCGATCGCCACCACCCGTTCCGGCCGCGCGCCCTTGGCCTGAAGCAGGTGCGCCAACCGGTTGGCGCGGGCGTCGAGTTCGCGGTAGCTCACCGCGCCCGCCGCGGACACCACCGCGGGGGCGTCGGGGGTCCGGTCGACCTGTTCGGCCACGAGTGCCGGCAGGTTTTGGGCAGACGTCATCGCGAACGGAACCTTTCTGCGCGATTCGGGGAGAACGGGCGCGGCCATACCCGATTTGTGCGGGTTCAAACGTGTTTTCTCAGACCATTTCCGGGACCTGCCTGCGGGCCAGTCGGCCACCGATCTGGATCCACTCGATCGCACCGCCCTGCGGGTCCCGCAGGAAACGTCCCGTCTGGCTCGTGTCGCCGGTGTCGGAATCACGCATCGCGAACACCAGTCCGTCGAACAACGACAGGTCCGCGAACGGCTCGCCGTCCACCGTGAGCTTGAGCACCTCGCGGTCGGTCGGCCGCACCTTGTATTCGGTGTCGCCGTTGCGGAACCGGCCCGCGCAGTCCGGCGGGGGCGGGATGCGGTGCCGCAGCGTGCGGAATCCGTCGTAATCGCCGACCGGCAGACCGGCCCGCGCCAATTCCGGCACCAGCTCCCGCCACAGCGCGAAGCCGCTGCTGCCGTTGGTGGTCAGGGCGACCACGGTGCCGTCGTCGGGGTTGATCCGGAGGTGGCACGACGTGCCGTCGGCGGTGCCGTCGTGGCCGACCCAGACCGTGCCGTCGCGCTCGTAGAGGGCCAGGCCCAGCCCCCAGCCGTCGGCCATGCCGAACGGGTCGGCGTGCCGCACCGGCGCGCGCATCAGGTCGAGGTCGGCGGCGTCGACGAGCCGGGGCGGCGCGCCCGCGAGCATTCGCCCGAACGCCACCAGGTCGGTGGCGCTGGCGGCCAGCGCGCCCGCCGGCGCGTCCACCAGGGCCAAGGACTGGCGCACCGGAGTGACTCGTTTCAGGCTGGCGTTGACGGCGTGCCCGGAGACCGCGGCGCGGTCGGTGTCGGGGCCCACGGTGAACCCCGGGCGCAGGCCCAGCGGGCGCAGCAGCACCGCGTCCACCGCCTCCCACCAGGACATCCCGGTGGCCTGCTCGATGAGGTGGCCGACCAGGACGTAGCCGATGTTGGAGTAGGAGAAGCCGGCGCCGGGGCGGTGCAGCGGCACCAGCGTGCGGCACGCTTCGAGGGCGTGGCGGCGCAGGGAGGTGCCGTGGACGTCGTCGGGGTCGGACGGCAGGCCGCCGGTGTGGCTGAGCAACTGGCGCAGCGTGAGGGGGAGCCCGACGTCGGGCAGCGGCGCGTCGAGGTCGAGGTCGCCGTCGGAGACCAGGGCCATCGCGACGGTGGCGGTGAACGTCTTGGTGATCGACCCGATGGGCACGGCCGCGTCGGCGGGGAAACCGACGGTGGTGGTCCAGAGCCCTTCACCGGGGCGGTGCACGGCCAGCTGGGCGCCGGGCACGAGGTGCTCGTCGACGAGGCCGCTTAATCGACGGGCGATCTGTTCGGTGTTCATCGAGGAGAGATCCTTTGTGCGAATGGACCATATGGTCGCGGACCTACGTTGACGGCCGTTACGGTCGTGTCGCGACCGCCGAACGGAGCATCTGCCGAATTAAGATTCCCCGGTTTCTGCGGAAGTAACCGGCCGTTTCCGGCGGCTTCCCCGGGTTTCACTCGAACGGCGTGGTTTGGACTGGCCGGTTCCGTAAATCGAGGGGTTCGGCAGGGGATATGCGAGGCCTATTCGCACTCGGGTGTAAAGCTGCCGGACGGGTGACGTGCCGGTGTCGGCGGTGTCCGGTGGATGGACTAGCGAAGTATATTTCACAGTGTTGCGACGTGGTACCGAAGAAATGCGGCCCCAGGCGTAACCAGGGGTGCGGTCAGTCGTTTGTCGCTACTCGCCGGTCGGTCGTGGGAGTGGTTTGCGGTTACCCGTCGGTTCGGGTGCGGCGGTAGTGGCGGGCCGCGCGCACGCGGTTGCCGCAGGCCGCCGAGCACCACTCTCGGCGCGGGTGGTCCTTGACGAAGTACAGGACGCAGCCCGGGGCGTAGCAGGCGCGCAGGAGGGTGCGGTCCGGGCCGGTGAACAGGTCGACGGCCTCGGCGGCGGTGGCGGCCAGGACTTCGGTCGCCGGCGGGGCGTCGGTGGTGGTGCGGCGGCGGAGTTCGCCGTCCCGGACGTCCAGTTGCGGCCAGGTGGTGGTGCGGCGGACGGCGGCGTTCACCGCGGCGACGGCCCGGTCGCGGTCGCGGGCGGCGGCGATGGCGCGGGTGTCGTCGGTGAGCGTGGCGGCGAGGTCGCGCAGGGCCTGGCGGAGGGTGCGGAACGCTTCGAGGTCTGCCGCGTCGGTGGGCGTGCCACCCAGCCAGGCGGTGAGGCCCTCGGTGGTGGTGAGGTCGTCGTGCAGCCCGGAGCGGTCGGCCCAGACGGTGTTCATCAGGCGGACGGGGCGGGGTTCGGTGGGCAGCACGGTCTCACGGTAACACGGGGTTGCATGCGTTAGGTGTGGTGTTCTAACGTTTGAGTTGTCTGGTAAGCGTTAGAAGGGGTGTTTTCGGTGAGTCTGGTGCCGCCGTTCGACGAGGACAGTGCCCGCCGCAAGGTCCGGGCCGCGCAGGATGCCTGGAACACCCGCGACCCGCTGCGGGTGGCGGCGGCGTACACGCCGGATTCCGTGTGGCGCAACCGGTCCGAGTTCGTGCGCGGGCGGGAGGAGATCGTCGCGTTCCTGACCCGGAAGTGGGAGCGGGAGCACGAGTACGTGTTGCGGAAGTCGCTGTGGGCGTTCGCGGGCGACCGGATCGCCGTGCGGTTCCAGTACGAGTGGCACGACGACGAGGGGCAGTGGTGGCGCAGCTACGGCAACGAGAACTGGGAGTTCGCGGCGGACGGGCTGATGCGGCGGCGTGAGGCGAGCATCAACGACGTGCGGATCGGGGTGGGGGAGCGGCGGATCGACCCGTTGTCGGACTTCGAGATCCCGTTGAGCTGAAGGGCCGGGCTCAAGATCGAAAGCTTGGAGAGCGAGCGCTCGCCGCGCGGCAGGCCCCCGGGGTGGAAGGGCTTCGCTTCGTTCCGCCTACGGCCTGCCGTACGGGGAACGAAGCGAAGCCCTTCCGTGGCTCTGCCGCCCGCGCGAACCGTCCCGCGCTTCGCGCGGAGGTGCGGGCTTGGTCAGTCGTGGTGGACGCGTTGGTGGAGGGACTCCATGCGGGAGTCCAGTTCGGCGGCGATGGCGGCCGTGCTGGTCAGTTCCTCCACGAAGCCGGTCGGGACGTGGTCGTCGTACTTGTAGAACAGCTTGTGCTCCAGGGTCGCCCAGAAGTCCATGGCGATGGTGCGCAGCTGGACCTCCACCTTCACGTGCTCCACGCGGTCGGATAGGAAGACCGGGATGCGGACGATCAGGTGCAGGCTGCGGTAGCCGTTGGGCTTGGGCGCGGCGATGTAGTCCTTGGTCTTGAGGATCTCGACGTCGTTCTGGCGGGACAGCATGTCGCGGACGCGGTAGACGTCGGAGACGAAGGGGCACACCACGCGCACGCCGGCCACGTCGTCGAGGTGTTCGGCGGCCAGGGCCAGGTCCGGGGGGAGGCCCTTGCGGCGCAGCTTGTCCAGGATCGCGTCGGGGCGCTTCACGCGCTGGGTGATGTGCTCGATCGGGTCGTGCCGGTGGACGAGGTCGAACTCCTCGCTGAGGATGCGGAGCTTCGTCATCAGCTCCTCCACCGCGAACTTGTACACCACCAGGGACCGCCGCAGCAGGTCGTCGGCGACGCCCGTCTCCATGATCCCAGCGTACCGATCAGCTACGATGCCGGACGTGAACACCCACTGGCACGTCGTTCTGCCGCCGCCGGCCGCCTGACGGGCGCACCCGCGGCAACTCCCTTTGACGCTCGGCTTGTCGCCGTGCGCCCGTTCGCGCCCTTTTTCGGACGTCCGCGAACGGAGAACACGTGTCATCCACTGTGCTTCGAGCACGCTTCACCCATGGACCGCTGCCCATCCTGGGCGCGTGCTTCCTGTGGGGCACCACCGGCACCGTCAGCTCACTGGCCCCCGCCTCCGCACCCGCCTCGGCGGTCGGGGCGGCGGGACTGGTGGTCGGCGGGCTGTTGTTGTTCCTGACCGCCGGCCGGACCCGGGAGGTGATCGCGCGGGCCGACTGGCGATTGTTGTCGGTCGGCGCGGTGACGGTGGCCGGGTATGCGTTGGCGTTCTACCCGGCGGTCGCGCGTACCGGGGTGGCGGTGGCCACGACGGTGGCGTTGGCGACCGCGCCGATCGTGCTGGGGCTGAGGTCACGGCCGCTGGTGACGTTGACCGCGGTCGGGGGGTGTGCGGCGCTCGTCCTTGGTGGCGGGGAGGCGCACGTCGACCTGGTCGGGGTCGGGTTGGCGGTGGTCGCCGGGCTGTCCTACGCCGTGTACTCGGTGGTGTGCGCGCGCCTCATCAGGCGCGGGCATCCGGCGCGTGCGGTGGTGGGGACGGTGTTCGGCGGGGCTTCGGTGCTGACGCTGCCGGTCCTGTTGGTGTTGGGGGTTTCGTGGCTGGGTGAGGGTTCCGGGGTGGCGGTGGTGGCGCACCTGTCGGTGTTCACCACGTTCCTGGCGTACCTGCTGTTCGGCCTGGGGCTTCGGCACACCTCGGCGGCGGCGGCGACCACGTTGACGTTGGCCGAGCCGGCGGTGGCTGCCGTGTTGGGTGTCGTCGTGCTGGGCGAGCGGTTGCCGGTGGTGTCGTGGTGCGGCATGGCCGTGCTGGCGGTGGCACTGGCCGCGCTGGCCCGATGAGCACCACGTGAAGTGAGCGACAGCCCCGCACCTCAGGGTGCGGGGCTGTCGTGACTGCTCGTCAGTCCTGGTGGCGGTCCATGGCCCCGCCCAGGCCGTAGAGGATGCGCTGGATGACCTCGGGGTCCACCTCGGGCTCGTCGCCCAGGGCTTCCGCGGCCGGGGAGCGGCGGGGTTCGCGGCGGGGGAGGGGGACGGCGGAGGCGTTCATGCCCGACGGCAGGGTGAGTTCGCACCAGGCCAGCCGACCGCCGGCGGTCAGGTCCACCAGGCCCGCGCGGGCGCCGGCCAGTTCCGGCGGCAGGGCGACGCGGGTGCCCTCGACCTCGACGACCAGGGAGCTGCCGCTTAGGCGCAGGCGCACCAGCAGGAAGCCGGGAACGCGCGGGTCGGCCACGTCGACCGCGGCGGCGACCAGGCGGCGGGCCGTCTGGGAGGCCTCGTCCTGCATGGAGCGCAGGCGCCACTCGCCCAGCGAGAAGCGCACGAACATGTCCGCGACGTTGACCGCGGTGGGCAGCGCGACGAGTCGAATGTCGTCGACCTGTTCGGTCCGGGCGTTCACACCGATCCTCCTCGCCGGGCGTCCAGCCGCATGTTGCGCCAGATGGTGCCATGAATACAGCCCGTGTCACCCACGTGGTCTAGACACCGTGAGCGGAACGTGTCCATTAGTACGGGCGGAGCGGGCCGATGGTTCACGGTTCGTGCCTGGACGGTCTCAGACCGTACCGAAATGACGGTCGGGCTGGAATATCGGGGGTCACTCGATCCAGCGATACAACCCACTGTGTGCATGCGAAAGGGGCCCGTCCGGATCGCCGGTCAGGCCCCTTCGAAGCGTGCTGCTCAGGCCTGCAGGACGGCCTCGATCTCCAGCAGGATGGTGATCTTGTCGCCGACCGCCGCGCCCGCGGCGCCGCCGGTCACGCCGAAGTCCTTGCGGCTGATCTCGGTGCTGGCGGAGAAGCCCGCGACCTTGGCGCCCTCGAAGCCGTCGCCGAAGCCGTTCAGCTCCAGGCCCAGCTCGACGGTCTTGGTGACGCCGCGCAGGGTCAGCTCGCCGTCGAGGATGAAGCCCTCGCCGTTGGCGCGCACGCCGGTGGAGGTGAAGGTCAGCTCGGGGTACTTCTCGACGTCCAGGAAGTCCTCGTTGCGGACGTGGGCGTCGCGCGCCTCGTTCTTGGTGTTGACCGACGCCGTCTCGATCTTGGCGGTGACGGACGACTCCAGCGGGTTGTCCGCGGTCACGATCTGGCCCTCGAACGTGTCGAAGTGGCCGCGGACCTTGGAGATGCCGAGGTGGCGGACCACGAAGGAGACGTCGGAGTGCACCGGGTCGATCGCCCACGTGCCCGCGATGTAGCCGGGGATCTGCTCGGTCTGCGTGGTCATGTGAAGTCCTTCTCGCTCGGTCTGGTTGAACTCTCAACCGAACATAGCGCATCCTGGTTGAGAGTTCAACAAGGCCCGTATGATGGGAGCATGAGCGAAGTGCGGTGGCTGAACGCCGATGAACAGCGGATTTGGCGCGGCTTCATGACCGCCGTGACCAAGTTCACCGAACACCTCGACCGGCAGTTGCAGCGCGACTCCCGGATGCCGGTCGCGTACTACGAGATCCTGGTCGCACTGTCCGAGGCGCCCGGCAGATCGCTGCGGATGAGCGAACTGGCCCTGGTCTGCCACTCCTCCCGCAGCCGACTCTCGCACGCGGTGGCCAAGCTGGAGAAGGAGGGCTGGGTGCAGCGCCAGGCGTGCCCGTCGGACCGGCGCGGCTCCATCGCCGTGCTGACCGACCGCGGGTTCGCGGTGCTGGAGGAGGCCGCCCCGGGACACGTCACGGCGGTGCGCGAGCACCTGTTCGACGTGCTCACCCCGGACCAGCTGCGGTCGCTGGAGGACATCAGCCGGGCCATCGAGAAGGGCTTGCAGACCGAGTGCGCCCAGGTGCGGGCGGAGATGGGCGAGTTCTAGCCCGTGCCGCCCCGCCCCGCCCCGCCCGTCCCGCCCCGCACCGCCCCGCGGCGCACCGCCCCGCCCCGCGGCGCCCCGCCCCGCACCGCGGCGCACCGCCCCGCCCCGCCCCGCACCGCACCGCCCCGCACCGCGGCGCAATCGGGCGTCCCTCCGGCGAGGGAGGAGAACGGTCCGAAGTGGACGCATCCGGCCGAAGGTCTTGTGGGCCGGTCGGAGCAGGGCCGAAGAGCCTTCTCCTAACTGTCGTAGGAGGGGGCTAGCATCCGCGCGTGGGCTTAACGCTGGGGAAGATCGCGCGCCGGGTCGTCGCCGTGGGCCGCCGCCAGTCGGCCAGTGCCACGGCCGCGTCGCTGGGCGTGTTGCTGCTGGTCGGCGCGGCGCTCGGGAACGGGATCGCGCGCACCGCCGTCGACGTCTCCGACGGGCTGACCTGGCTGGGTGACGACGAGCGCGGCGAGGTCGTGCAGGTCAACCCGAGTTCGGGCAAACCGCAGACCCGGCTCCAGGTCAGCGGCGGCGACGCCCAGCTGGAGATCGCGCAGTCCGACGACAAGCTGGTCGTCCTGGACCGCCGCACCGGCCAGATCACCGTGATCGACCTCGCCACCCTGCTGGCCAGCGGCCGACGCCAGGCGCCGGCGGGCCAGTCGCCGAAGGTGCTGATCGTCGACGGCCGCATCTACGTGGTCGACCGCGACGCGGGCACCGTCCACAACGTCGACCCGGTCACCCTCGCCGACGTCGGCGCGCCGTGGCGGGTGGGCGGGCCGCTGGCCGACGTCGTCGCCGACGACCGGGGCGTGGTGTGGGCGGTCGACCACGGGGGCAACCTGCACGCGCTGGAGTGGGCCGAGGACGTCGAGGCCTTCCGCCAGTTGTCCAACCGGCCGGTGCCCGGCGCCGGCCCGCGCACCGCGCTGGTGCCCCACGAGCGCGGCGTGACCCTGCTCGGCCTGGAGGGCGGCGTGGTCGTGCGCGACGGCACCGCCCGCGACCTCACCCTGGGCACCGACTCGCTGTCCGGCGAGGTGCTGGCCGCCCAGACCAGCCCGCCCGGCCTGGTGCCCGCCTCGGTGCCCGACGCCGGCGCGGTCGTCCTGGTCTCCGACGACGACGTGGTCCGCGTGGACATGAACCAGTACGGCTGTGCCCGGCCCGGCCGGCCCGCCGTGTTCCGCGACCGCGTCTACGTGCCGTGCCGCGGCGCGGGCAAGGTCGTGGTGCTGGACCGGTCGGGCAAGCGCGGCAGCCAGGACGTGCCCGCGCCCGGCAAGGACCCCGAGCTGGTGTTCGACGACGGCAGGCTGTTCATCAACACCCCCGGCGCGTCCAACGGCGTCATCGTCGACACCGACGGCCGCACCAAGGGCGTGGTGATCCGCAGCCCCGAACTCCCGGTGACCGACCCGGACCGCTCGCCCATCCCGAGCGTGCCCCCGCCGCCTCCGCCCAGGCCCGACCCGCCCAAGAACGACGACCGGCGCGGCGGCGGCCCGACGACGACCACCGACGCGCCGGTCACGACCACCCCGAGCGCCGGGGTGAACGGCGTCGCGCCCGGCCGGCCGCCGGGGGTGACGGTGAACCAGGTGTCCAACGACGGCGCCACCGTCGTGGTCCGGGTGACCTGGGGCGCCGCGCCGGACAACGGCGAGCCGGTGTCGGGCTACTCGGTGACCGCGTCCGGCGGGTTCAGCGGCGGCACCAAGTCCACGCAGGTGGCCGGGACGTCGGCGGACCTGTCGCTGTCCTGCGCGGGCGGCACGTTCTGCGCCAGCGGGCGGCTCGACGTGTCCGTCATGGCCTACAACAGGTTGGGCTCGGGCGAGGCCGCGGCGGCGTCGTTCTCGGTGCGCCCGCCGGCCGTGGCGCCCACGACCACCACCACTACCCAGCCGCAGCCGACCACCACGACGACCACGCCCCCGCCCCAGCCGACCACGACGACGACCACCACGGTGCCGCCGCCGAGCCTGCCGACCGCGGGCGCGGTGGTGATCTCCTCGATCGGCGCGACCGGCGACATGTTCAGCCGCAACGTGACCACGTCGCCGCCCGCCGACTGGGCCAGCCACAGCGGCACGTGCGAGGTCGTGAACACCACCTACGGCACGTCCGAGCCGATCGCGTGCAGCGGCGGGATCGTCCAGATCTACGTGGACTACGGCGTGAACCGGATCGTCGTGCGCGCGCACGCGGGCGGGCAGTCGGTCGACTCCTACCACCGCAGCGTGACCGTCCGCGACCTGGAAACCGAGCCGTGCGGCGGCGGCCGGATCTGCCAGCCGCGCAGCGCACCGCGCGCCGACGCCGCGCCGATGGCGACCGGCGGCCTGGCGCTGCTGGCGGCGGCGTGGCTGCTGGGCCTGCGCAACCGCAGGCGCCCCGAAGACGAACGGTGATCGAAGGCTCGACGAGGGGTACGGCGACAGAAGTGACGACAACGGCGGTTCCGGCGGTCGGTGAGGACGAGATCGCGGCGTTCCGCGTGCTGCACGCGCGGCTCGGGGACGCGGTGGAGACCGCGGTCCGGGGCAAGCGGGACGTGGTGGACCTCGTCCTGGTGTCGATGTTCGCGGGCGGCCACGTGCTGCTGGAGGACGTGCCCGGCACCGGCAAGACCACGCTGGCCCGCGCGGTCGCGGGCGCGCTGGGCGGGGTGTCGCGGCGCGTGCAGTTCACCCCGGACCTGCTGCCCTCGGACGTGACCGGCACGTCGGTCTACGACCCGCAGACCGGGAACGTGAAGTTCCGGCCCGGTCCGGTGTTCGCCAACATCGTGCTGGCCGACGAGATCAACCGCGCCGCCGCCAAGACCCAGTCCGCGCTGCTGGAGGTCATGGAGGAGCGCACGGTCACCGTGGACGGCGTCGCGCACGCGGTGCCCGCGCCCTTCCTGGTGGTCGCCACCCAGAACCCGATCGACCTCGACGGCACCTACCGGTTGCCCGAGGCGCAGTTGGACCGGTTCATGCTGCGCACCTCCATCGGCTACCCGTCGCCCGAGCACGAACTGGACGTGCTGCGGCCGGGCAGCGGCGCGGGGTTCGTCGGCGCGGTGCCGACGGTGTCCAACCCGCACGTGGTGGCGGAGTACGGCCGCCGGTTGCAGATGCTGCACGTGGCGGACCCGATCCTGCGTTATATCGGCGAGTTGGGCGCGGCCACGCGGGCTGACGACCGGTTGCGGCTGGGCGCGAGCACCCGAGGGCTCAAGGCCCTGGTGCGGTGCGCGCAGGTCTACGCGGCTTCGCGCGGGCGGCACTTCGCGGTGCCCGGTGACGTGCAGGCGCTCGTGGTGCCCGTTTTGGCGCACCGCCTGGTGTTGACCCGGGAGGCCCAACTGGCCGGGGTCACCACCGAGCGGGTGCTCCAGGACGTCGTCGCGGGCGTGGCGGTGCCCAGACCGTCCTCGCGATGAGGGGCGTGCGGCTGACCCGACGCGGGCTGGGCGCGGTGGTCCTGGGTGCGCTGCTCGTGGCGGTCGGGCTGTGGTGGCGGTACCCGGGCGTGGTCGGGATGGGTGTGGCGCTGCTGGCGCTGGCCGGGTTCGGGGTGCTGTCGGTGTTGTCCAGGGTTCAAGTCGAGCCGCGCCGGACCGTGCGGCCCCGGACCGTGCAGCGGCTGGGCACGTGCACCGGAGTGGTCGAGCTGACCGGCACGAGCAAGCGCTTCCCGGTGATGTTCGACGCCGTCGACCAGGTCGCCGGGAACGCCGTGCCGGTGGACATCCCGCTGCTGCGGCCGGGGCAGGCGGTCAAGGTCGAGTACCCGATCCCCACCCACGCCCGCGGGCTGTTGCCGGTGGGGCCGTTGACGTTGAGCCGGCGCGGCGTGGCGGGTCTGGCGCTGGCGCGGACCGTGCTCGGTGACGTGGTGGAGGTGCGGGTCGTGCCGCGCGTGCTGCCGGTGCGCGGCCTGCCCGGCGGGGTGCGGCGCGGGCACGTCGGCGCGGACGAGCGGGTCGAGCGCGGCGGCACGGACCTGGTGGGGCTGCGCGAGTACGTGCCCGGCGACGACCTGCGCCGGCTGCACTGGGCCACGTCCGCCCGCACCGGCACCCTGATGGTCCGCGAGGACGCCGACCCGGCCCGGCCGCACCTGGCCGTGCTGCTGGACGACGCCGCCGCCGGCTACCCGGACGCCGCGCACTTCGAGGACGCGGTCGAGGTGGCCGCCTCCCTGGTGACGGTCGCGGTCGCGGAAGGCCATCCGGTGCGGCTGCTGACGTCGTCCGGCGGGGTGGACGTGGAGGTCGCGGCGGGTTCGGTCGACGCGTCGGCGGTGCTGGCGGTGTTGGCGGAGATGACGGCGGGGTCGTCGGGCGCGTCCACGGTGCCGATCCGGGACTTGGACGTGGTGGCGGTGGTGTGCGGGGCGTCCGCCGACCTGTCGGCGCTGACGCTGGAGGCGTCGCGGGCGTCGGTCGGGGTGGTGCTGGCGGTCGACCCGGCGGCCGGGATCTCGGCGTCCGGCGGGGTGCTGGTGTTGCGGGCCCCCGACGCGGAGTCGTTGCTGTCGGCGTGGAACACGGCGGTGTCCCGGTGATCGCGCGGTCGGCCTGGGCGGCGCTGGTGCTCGTGGTGGCGGCGATCCACCTCGGGTCGGGGTGGCAGGGCTGGTTGCCGGCGCTGGTGTTCTCCGGCGCGGTGGTGGTGGCGTTCGCGTGCGGGCCGCTGGTGCGGTGGCGGCGGGTGCCGGCCGGGTTGACCCTGCTGTGCCTGGTGGTGTTCGCGCTGGCCGGCGGGTACTGGGTGGCCCGCGACACCGCCGAGACGACCGACCCGGCCACCGTGCTGCTCGACCTGGTCCCGCGCCTGCTGACCGCCGCGCGGCCCGCGCCCGCGACGCCGGAGCTGCTGGTGCCGGGCGTGCTGCTGGTGTTCGGGATCGCGCTGGCGGTCGCGGTGTCGGTGACCGGGCGTTCCCTGCTGGGGCCTGCGGTCGGCGTGGTCGTGCTTTACACGTGCACCGCGTTGTTGACCGCCGGGCGGGCCGACCGGTACGGACTGGTGGCGTTGCTGCTGGTTGCTTTGTTGGTGCTGGGCTGGCTGCTGCTCGACCGGCTGGAGACCGGGGGCCGGGTGCTGACGGCGCTGCCGTTCGTGCCGGTCGCGGTGGTGGCGCTGCTGGCGTCGGCCGTGCCGACCACTGGGGCGTTCGAGCCGCGCGAGCTGGTCGAGCCGCCGGTGACCGGCCTGGGCGTGTCGAACCCGTTGCCGCAGTTGGCTTCCTGGGCGAACCTCGGGCCGGTCGAGCTGTTCCGGGTGCGTGGTCCGGAGCGGGCGATCCGGCTCGCGGCGCTGTCGGACTACTCGGGCGCGGCGTGGCGGGCGGCGTCGCTGTACGGGCCGATCGGCGCGGTCGCGGCGCCGGACCTGCCGCCCGGCGGGCGCACCGCCGAGGCCGACGCGGAGGTGACCATCGGCGAGCTGACCGGCAGTTGGGTGCCCACGGTGGGGCGTCCGACGTCGGTGTCGCTGGACGGGGCGATGGTCGACCCGAACTCGGGGTCGCTGGTGCTGCTGGACGAGCTGTCGCCGGGGTTGTCGTACCGGGTGCGCGGGGTCGTGGACGTGCCCGAGGACGGGGACCTGGTGCGGGCCGGTGTGCCGTCGGGGGACCGGGCGCGGCGGTACCTGGCGCTGCCGGGGCTGCCGTTCTCGCTGGCCGAGTACGCGCGGCAGATCGTGCAGAACGCGCGGACGCCGTTCGAGCGGGCGGTGGCGATCGAGCAGGTGGTGAAGACCGGGCGGGTCCCGGACGCGGGTGCGCCGGTGGGGTCGTCCTACGCGCGGCTGGAGCGGTTCTTGTTCGGGGCGGCGGGTGAGCCGGGCGCGGGCGCGGGGACCGCCGAGCAGTTCGCTTCGGCGTTCGCGGTGCTGGGGCGGGCGGTCGGGTTGCCGACGCGGGTGGTGGTCGGGTTCCAGCCGGCGGGTGGTGGCTCGGCGGAGCGCGTGGTGCGGGGGAGTGACGCGACGGCGTGGCCGGAGGTGTACTTCGAAGGGTGGGGCTGGGTGCCGTTCGACCCGTTGGCGGGGTCGTCGTCGGGTGGTTCGAGCGCGGCGGCCAAGCGGGAGGTTCTGGATCGGTTGGCATCCATCACCGCGACGCCGACCACGACGGCGTTGTCCGCGCCGCCGCCTTTCGTGCCTTCCACGGCTCCACCGCAGGCCCAGGCGACCACGCAGGAGTCCCGCCAGTGGGTGGGGTTGCTGGTGTTGGCCGGGATTCCGGTGTTGATCTTGTTCATGCTGGTCGGGTTGCGGACGAGTCGCCGGGTGCGGCTGAAGCGGGCCGGTGCGCCGGGTGCGTGGGACCACGTGCTGGACGGGTTGCTGCTGGCCGGCCAGAGTCCGCCGGCCGACCGGACGGCCCCGGACATCGCCCGTGACCTGGGGTCGCCGCCCGCGTTGCGGCTGGCGGAACTGGCGGATCACTCCGCGTTCGGGCCGGGCAGGCGTGTGGTGGGTGGGTCGGAGCCGTGGCGGTTGGCTCGGGCGGTGACCGGTGGTGTGCGGCGGCGGGCGCGGTGGTCGCGGCGGCTGCTGTGGCCGTTCAACCCGCGTCCGTTGTGGCGTCGCCGCTAGCCGTTGCGGACGGCGCAGGTCTGGTCGGAGGAACCGCGTTGGGTGGTCGAGTCCTCCAGGCCGATGGCGACGACCTTGAAGCAGTACTGCTCGGCCTGCGGGTCCAGGCCTTCCACGGTGTGCTGGGTGTTGCCGGCGGCGATGGTGCCCACGCCTTGCGGGGTCTGGCCGGTCACGTCGAAGACCACGAACTGGGCCTTGCCCTCGCTCGGGTCGGTCCAGTGCACGGTGATGCTGGAACCCTTGTCCTCCAAGCGCTTCAGGACCGGGACGAAGCGCGGGTCCTGGACGGCGGTGGACGTGGCGGACGTGGCGGACGTGGCGGAGGTGGTGGTGGTCTTGGGTGACTGGGGTTGGGCGGTCTGGTCAGGGGTGTTGTCCTGGGTGCTCAGGTAGACGCCGCCGCCTGCGCCGACCACCAGTGCCGCCGCGCCGGCCAGGACCTTCGGCGCGCGGCGGGGTTTTCTCGGGGCGATCGGGCGGTCCGGTGGGAGGGTCACCAGCGGGGGTGCGGGGGTGGGATCGGTGGCCGGTGGGAGGAGTGGCGGACGGTCAGGTCGGCCAGGTCCTCGGTCCACGTGCGCGGCGCCGGCGGGTCGGCGGGTGTGGGCTCCGGGTGGGGTCGGGTTCGAGTTCCGTGGGGCTCGGACCGAAGTCCGGGATCATCGTCGGGCCCTCGGGGTAGTGCCGGGGGACCTCCCGGCGCACCGCCGCGGTGTGGTCGGGGTCCACAGTGGACTGTGGGGCCCAGGTCGGGACGGCCGCCAGGGCGGCGCGCAGCGCGGTGGCGTCGGGGAAGCGGTTCTCGCGGGACTTGTCCAGGCACCGCAGGATGATCGCGATCAGTTCCGCCGGCACGTCGCGGCGCAGCAGGGAGCGCGGCGGGGACGACTGGACGCGGCCCAAGTAGGCCAGCATGGTGTCCTGCTCGGGCGTGGCCGACGCGAACGGCGGCTGCCCGTCCAGCAGGGTGAACAGGGTCGAGCCCAGCGACCACAGGTCGTCCGCCGCCGCCGGCTTGTGGCCCTCGACCATCTGCGGCGCGGCGTGGCGGTAGCTCACCATCTGCAACGACGCCGAGTGCCCGGCGTCCGCCCCGCGCGCGATCCCGAAGTCCGCCAGCACGTAGGACGTCGGCAGCACCAGGACGTTCTGCGGCTTCACGTCCCGGTGCAGGATGCCCTGGCCGTGCGCGAACGCCAGCGCGTCGGCCACCGCGATCCCGGCCGACACCACCTCCGACACCGGCAGCGGGCCGTGCTCGGCCAACCGGTCGTGCAGCGACCCCAGGTCGTAGTACTCCATGACGATGCACGGCCGCCCGGCGATGGCCCCGGTGTCCAGCACGGTCACGATGTGCGGGTGCTGGCGCCCCAGCCGGACGGTGATCTCCAGCTCCCGCTGGAACCGCGCCACGGTCGCCGGGTCGGTGACGTCCAGGACCTTCACCGCGACGTCCCGGCCCAGACCGTCCTGCCGCGCCCGGTACACGGTGCCCTCGCCGCCGTGCGCGACGAGCCGGAAATCGCTGTAGCCGGGCAGGCTGATCGCCGGGGTGGCGGTGGCCGCGGGCTCGGGCGCCCAGGCGGTCAGGTCGTCGGACGGTTCCACCAGCGAATCCTATCCGGCGTCCGGTAGACCAACCGACACCTCCAAATGGGGGTGGTCGAGGGCTTTTCGGGGCCGCACGCTCGGGTGATGAGCTTCCGCGACGCCCGTGACTTCCTGCTCGGCCACGCGACCGACCACGCCGCCGCCCGTGCCGGCTTCGCGTGGCCCGAACTCGACGAGTTCAACTGGGCGCTGGACTGGTTCGACGACATCGCCCGCGGCAACGACCGGACCGCGCTGTGGATCGTCGAGGAGGACGGCCGCGAGGGCCGCTGGTCCTTCGCCGACCTGTCCCGCCGGTCCGACCAGGTGGCGAACTGGTTGCGCGCGCAGGGCGTCCGGCGCGGCGACCGGGTGGTCCTCATGCTCGGCAACCAGGTCGAGCTGTGGGAGGCGCTGCTGGCCGCGATGAAGCTCGGCGCGGTCGTCATCCCGGCCACGACCCTGCTCGCGCCGGCGGACCTGCGGGACCGGGTCGAGCGCGGCGGAGCGCGGCACGTCGTGGTGGGTGCACAAGACGCGGCGAAGTTCGACGACGTTCCCGGGGACTACACGCGGATCGCCGTGGGCGAGAGCGTGTCGGGCTGGCTGGACTACGGAGAGAGTGCTGGGGCGTCAGAGGACTTTGTGGCGGACGGGGTCACGCGTGCCGATGACACGCTGTTGCTCTACTTCACCTCCGGCACGACCGCGCGACCCAAGCTCGTGGAGCACACCCACGTGTCCTACCCGGTCGGCCACTTGTCGACGATGTACTGGATCGGGCTCGAACCCGGTGACGTGCACCTGAACATCTCGTCGCCGGGGTGGGCGAAGCACGCGTGGAGCAACGTGTTCGCGCCCTGGAACGCCGAAGCGACGGTGTTCGTCGTCAACTACTCGCGCTTCGACGCGGCCCGGCTGATGTCCGAAATGGACCGGTGCGGGGTGACCAGTTTCTGCGCGCCGCCGACGGTGTGGCGGATGCTGATCCAGGCCGACCTGACCGCGTTGAAGACCCCGCCGCGCAAGGTGGTCGGCGCGGGCGAGCCGCTCAACCCCGAGGTGATCGAGCAGGTGCGGGCGGCGTGGGGGGTGACGATCCGGGACGGCTTCGGGCAGACCGAGACCACCGTGCAGATCGCCAACACCCCGGGCCAGCCGGTGAAGCCGGGCTCGATGGGACGCCCGGCGCCGGGCTACCCGGTGGTCCTGGTCGACCCGGTCACCGGGCAGCCGGGCACCGAGGGCGAGATCTGCCTGGACCTCGCCCGGCGACCGCTGGGCCTGATGGTGGGCTACCACGGCGACCCCGAGCGCACCGCCGAGGTCATGCGCGACGGCTACTACCACACCGGTGACGTCGGATCGGTCGACGACGACGGCTACATCACCTACGTGGGCCGCACGGACGACGTCTTCAAGGCTTCGGACTACCGGATCTCGCCGTTCGAGCTGGAAAGCGTGCTGCTGGAGCATGAGGCGGTGGCCGAGGCGGCGGTGGTGCCGGCGCCGGACCCGGTGCGCCTGGCGGTGCCCAAGGCGTACGTGGTGCTCGCGGCCGGGTTCCCGGCGGACGAAGAGACGGCGTACGCGATCCTGCGACACGCGCGGGAGCACCTCGCCCCCTACAAGAGGGTGCGGCGGGTGCAGTTCACCGACCTGCCGAAGACGATTTCGGGCAAGATCCGGCGCGTCGAGCTGCGCGGGCGGGAGACCGGGGAGCGGCCGGCGGGGAGTACCGCGAGGAGGACTTCCCGGCG
Source organism: Actinosynnema sp. CA-248983 (assembly GCA_050954585.1). Classification (GTDB taxonomy): domain Bacteria; phylum Actinomycetota; class Actinomycetes; order Mycobacteriales; family Pseudonocardiaceae; genus Actinosynnema. The sequence continues at coordinate 3,486,519 of CP191863.1, forward strand.
TTGAAAAGCTGACCAGCGTAACGCATCCGGCGGGGCTGACCAGGCAAGGTACGCACGACATATCTGTTGGTTGCTTTTTAGGACCCTGTCCCGTAGGTTCGGCGGCGCGCGAAACGCTGCCGGACCAGCGCCTCCCAGCCGGGGACCCCCAGACCCGTGGCGGGCGGCGCCGGCGGTGTCGGCCGGCCGGCACCGCCCCAGGGGCCGCGTGGATGGGCTGGTCCCGGCTCATCCACGCGGCATCCCGACCCGGTTGGGCGGGTTCTCGATTTATCATGCGCGAATGCTCCGACGCACGTACGACGGTCAGACCTGCTCCATCGCCCGGACGCTGGAAGTGGTGGGCGAGCGCTGGACGTTGTTGATCGTGCGCGACGCGGCGCGCGGGGTGACCCGGTTCGACGGGTTCCTGGCGCGCCTGCCCATCGCGCGCAACGTGCTCAGCGACCGGCTGGCGACCCTGGTGAAGCACGGCGTCCTGGACCGCGTGCAGTACCAGGACCGGCCCCCGCGGCACGAGTACCGGTTGACCGCGAAGGGGCGGGAGTTGGTGCCTGTGCTGCTGTCGCTGATGGCGTGGGGTGATCGGCACCTGGGGGACGAGGCCGGGCCGCCGGTGGTGGCCGAGCACGCGGAGTGCGGCGGGGCGGTGGACGTCCACATGACGTGCCGCGACTGCGAAGGCGCGGTGGCGCCGGTCGAGGTGGTGACGCGCGAAGCGTGAGGTGCTGCCGGGCGAAGTGTGAGTGACGCGCGAAGCCTTGGCGCCGCGCGAAGTGTGAGCGTGCCGGGCGGTGGCGAGGGACGATGCCACCGCCCGGCACTCTTCACGCGCCGCAGGCCGCTCCGCCGAGGGTCACGCCGGAAGGCGCGCCCGAGGGGCCGTTGGCGGTGAAGCCGATCGCGACCGACCCGCCCGCGGGCAGCGACGGGTGGTACGACGGCGCCATGACGGTGACCGTCTGACCGGTCTGGCTGAACGTCCCGTTCCAGCCGCTCGCGATGGTCGCGCCCGGCGGCAGGGTGAAGACGACCTTCCACGGGTTCACCGCGGCGGTGCTCGTGTTGGTCACGGTCAGCGAGCCCTGGAACCCGCCCTGCCAGGAGTTGTCCAGCTTCCACGCGGCCTTGCACGCGCCCGGCGGCGGCGAGTCGCTGGACGTGGTGGTCGTGGTCGTGGGGCCGCCGGTCGGCGGGATCAGGTACGGCTGGAGGATCGACTGCTTGGCCTGGTTGACCGTGGTCCAGTCGTCGCCGACGATGCCGCCGGTGTCACCGGAGTTCGGGTTCCACGACCAGTACGTGAAGGACATGCCGTTGACGCCCGAACCGGTGTAGGCCATCAGGTTCTCCAGCCACACCTTGTCCTTCGGGTCGGCCAGGGTGCTGCCGAACTCGCCCATCATGATCGGGGCGGTGTTGTTCTTGTACAGGTAGCCCCAGTACTTGTCCCAGATGGCGGGCATGTTCGCCGGGTACTCCGGCGCGTCGAACCACTTCTGGCGGTAGACCGAGGTCGCGTACTCGTGCGGCGAGTAGACCAGCCGGTTGGGCACGCTCAGCCGGACCGGGAACTGGCCCGCCTTGGACAGGTTGCCGCCCCACCAGCCGCAGTCCTCGTCGTTGGACGGGTCGTTGTCCCACACGTTGGACAGCCCGCCGCTCGGGCACGACACGCCCTCGACGAAGATCAGCCAGTCCGGCTGCACGGACAGGATCGCGTTGCCCGCCCGTTCGGCGGCCAGCCGCCAGTCGCGGGCGGTGTCGCCGCAGCCCCAGCACGCGCCGGTCGCGTTCGGGTTGGTGCCCTCGGCGTGCGGTTCGTTGTGCAGGTCCGCGCCGATCACCGTGGGGTTGCCCGCGTACCGGCGGGCGAGCGCCTTCCAGTCCTCGATCCACGTCGACTCGGGAACGGTCGCGGTGTACCAGAGCGCGCTCTGGCCGGCGCTGGTCGGGCGGTGGCGGTCGAGGATGACGCGCATCCCCTTCTCGCCGGCGTAGCCGATGACCTTGTCCAGGATCTGCATCGGGGACAGGCCGACCAGGTCGGGGTTGACGAAGTCGTTGACGCCGCTGGCCTTGGCGTCGGGCTTGAGCGCGTCGTTGGAGAACGGGACGCGGAGGGTGTTGTAGCCGAGCTGGGCCATCTGGTCGAGCTGCTGCTTCCACGTGCGGTTGGACCACAGGCCGTGGAAGGTCTTGTTGTCGGTCTCCATGCCGAACCAGTTGATCCCGGTCAGGCGGACGGTCTTGCCCGAGCTGTCCACGATCTTGTTGCCGCTGGTCCGCAGGTACCCGGTGGCGGCCGACGCCTCCTGCTCCGCCCCTAACGAGACGACCACGCCGGTGACGGCCACCGCCGCCGCGACGAGTGCGCCCAAGACCGTTCTCCGATGCCGCATACCGCTCTCCTTTGAGCCGACCGAGGTTCTGGGAGCGCTCCCAGACGGAGCGTAGTGCCGGCGGGGGCGGTGTCAAGGACTGGTCGGTCAGCGGACGTCGTGCGGGCGGAACTGGATGCTGATCCGGGGGCCGACGGCCTTCGAGGTCTTCGGGATGGCGTGTTCCCAGGTCCGCTGGCACGAGCCGCCCATGACGATCAGGTCGCCGTGGCCCAGGGCGTAGCGGAGGGTTTCGCCGCCGCCGCGCGGGCGGAGCATCAAGGCGCGCGGGGTGCCGACGGAGACGATCGCGACCATGGTGTCCTCGCGGCTGCCGCGGCCGATGGTGTCGCCGTGCCACGCCACGCTGTCCCGGCCGTCGCGGTAGTAGCAGAGACCGGCGGTGCGGAACGGTTCACGCAGTTCCGGCTCGTACCAGGCGGACAGGGCGTCGCGGGCTTCGGTCAGCACGGGGTGGGGCAGGGGAACGTTCTCGTCGTAGAAGCACAGCAGTCGGGGCACGTCCACGACGCGCTCGTACATCTGCCGGCGCTCGGCCCGCCACGGCACCTCGGACACCAGGCGCCGGAACACCTCGTCCGCGCCGGTCAACCAGCCGGGCAGCACGTCCACCCACGCGCCGGCGCTCAGCGGGGTGCGGCGGATGCCGGTCAGCGGGCGCAGGCCGACGGGCTCCGCGCCGGTGTCGAACAACGAGACCTGCATGCGCGCAGCTTAACCCGGGTCGAACGGGTGTTCGACTTTTATTCGCTCTATTACTTCAGTGTGGAATAAAAGATCAGGCGTCCGGCTCGGGCTTGCGCCGTCGACCACCGGTCCGCACCGGCTTCGCGTCCTCGGCCCGATCGGGTTCGGGCACGGCGGTCCGACCGGTCTCCGTCGTGGTGACCGGCTGGTCGACGAGCAGGATTGCGGCCAGTTCGTCGTAGATCGGTGTGCTGCTCATGGGCGCTCCTGTACCCCTTTCACGCGCAAGCTACACGCGCCTGCTCAAGGAGTTACGGCCAGGGTCGGGAAAAGGATCAATCCCGTCCGGAGCAATTCGCGCTCGGCCGCACGCCGAGCGGGGAACGGGAAGCGGTGTTTCCCTGGCTGCCATGCGATACGACGACCTGACCGCCCTGTTCATCAACTGCACGCTCAAGCGGTCCCCGGAGTTGAGCCACACCGGGGCGCTCGTGGAGCGCAGCGCCGGGATCATGGCGAAGCAGGGGGTGCGCGTCGACCACATCCGGGCGGTGGACCACGACATCGCGACCGGCGTGTGGCCGGACATGACCGAGCACGGCTGGGCCAGCGACGAGTGGCCCGCCCTGTACGAGCGGGTGCTCGCGGCCGAGATCCTGGTGCTGGCCGGCCCGATCTGGCTGGGCGACAACGGTTCCGTGACCAAGCGCGTGATCGAACGGCTGTACGGCTGCTCGCACCTGCTCAACGACGCCGGCCAGTACGCCTACTACGGCCGCGTCGGCGGCTGCCTGATCACCGGCAACGAGGATGGCGTCAAGCACTGCGCGCAGAACGTCCTGTACAGCCTCCAGCACCTGGGCTACACGATCCCGCCGCAGGCCGACGCGGGCTGGATCGGCGAGGCCGGGCCGGGACCGTCCTACGCGGACCCCGGTTCGGGTGGCCCGGAGAACGACTTCACCAACCGCAACACGACGTTCATGACGTGGAACCTGCTGCACGTGGCCCGGATGCTGAAGGACGCCGGCGGCATCCCGGCGCACGGCAACCAGCGGTCGGAGTGGGACGCGGGCTGCCGGTTCGACTTCGAGAACCCGGAGCACCGGTGAGGGGACCGCCCCGGGCGGCCCCCTCACCGCCGGTCACGCCGGGGTCAGCCACACGACCCCGCTCGCGGGCAGGTCGAGCACGCCGTCCTCCACCAGGCCGTTGACCAGCCCGTCGCCGCCGTACTCCGGGGAGTCGGTGTTGAGCACCTCCCGCCAGGCCCCGGTCAGCGGCAGCCGGTAGCCGGGCAGCGCCACGCCGGAGAAGTTCGCCGCGCACACCACCTGCGACCCGTCCGACCCGGTCCGGCGGAACGCCAGCACGTTCGCCGACGCGTCGGAGACCAGCAGGGCGAACCCGTCGGGCGAGTGGTCGAGGGTGTGCAGGGCCGGGGTCGTCCGGTAGTGGGCGTTGAGGTCGGTCACCAGGCGTTGGACGCCCCGGTGGAGGGGGTTCCCGGCGGGGAGCCACCAGGGGAGGGACTCGTCCGCGTTCCACTCCCACGGCTGTGCGAACTCGCCGCCCATGAACAGCAGTTGCTTGCCGGGGTGGGCCCACTGGTGGGCCAGCAGGGCGCGCACTCCGGCGGCTTTGCGGCGGTCGTCGCCGGGCATCCGCTGCCACAGCGAACCCTTGCCGTGCACGACTTCGTCGTGGGAGAGGGGGAGGACGTACCGCTCGCCCCAGGCGTAGTCGAACGTGTGGGTGAGGGTGGAGTGCGCGTGCGCGCGGTGGAGGGGGTCGTGCTGGAAGTAGTGGAGGGTGTCGTGCATCCAGCCCATGTTCCACTTGAGCCCGAACCCCAGGCCGTCGTCGGCGGTCACGCCGGGCCAGGTCGTGGACTCCTCGGCGAACACGAGTGCCCCGGGCACCCGTGCCCGGACCTGGGCGTTGAGGGTGCGCAGGAACTCGACGGCCTCCAGGTTCTCCCGCCCGCCGAACGCGTTGGGCAGCCACTCCGCGCGGGAGTAGTCGAGGTAGAGCATCGAGGCGACGGCGTCGACGCGCAGGCCGTCGAGGTGGAACTCCTCCAGCCAGTACAGCGCCGAGGAGCGCAGGAACGCGCTGACCTGGGGGCGGCCGAGGTCGAAGATCAGGGTGCCCCAGTCGGGGTGTTCGCCGCGTCGGGGGTCGCCGTGCTCGTAGAGCGGGGTGCCGTCGAAGCGGGCGAGGGCCCAGGCGTCGCGCGGGAAGTGGGCGGGCACCCAGTCCAGGATGACGCCGATGCCGAGCGAGTGCAGGTGGTCGACGAGGAAGCGGAAGTCGTCGGGGGTGCCGAACCTCGCGGTGGGGGCGAAGTACGACGTGGTCTGGTAGCCCCACGACCCGCCGAACGGGTGTTCGGTCAGCGGCAGGAGTTCCACGTGGGTGAAGCCCATGTCGACCACGTAGTCGCCCAGTTCGACGGCCAGGTCCTGGTAGGACAGGCCGGGTCGCCAGGAGCCCAGGTGCACCTCGTAGATGCTGATCGGGGCGGTCGTCCAGTCGGTGCCGGCGCGGCGGGCGAGCCAGTCGGCGTCCTGCCAGCGGTGGTGCGAGGTGGTCACGACGGAGGCGTTGGCGGGTGGGACCTCGGTGGCGAAGGCCAGGGGGTCGGCGTGCTCGTGCCAGGTGCCGTCCGGGCCCAGGACGCGGAACTTGTAGCGGCAGCCCGGGGTGACGCCGGGGACGAACAGTTCCCAGACGCCGTCGCCGAGGTCGCGCATGGGGGTGCCGCGGCCGGACCAGTCGTCGAAGTCGCCGGCCACCCGGACGCCCCGCGCGCCCGGCGCCCAGACGGCGAACGCCACGCCGCCGTCGCGGGGGTGCGCGCCGAGCACGTCCCACAGGCGGGGGTGTTCGCCGCGGGCGACGAGCGCGGCGTCCACTTCGGACAGGGTGGGTGGGTGGCGGTAGGGGTCGTCGCGGACTTCGCCGTCGACCAGGAAGCGGTGGTCGTGGACTGGGCCGGGGACGACGCCGGCGAACAGGCCGTGGCCCATCGGTTCCAGCGGGAAGGTCCGGCCGTCCGTCAGGACGTGGACGGTGGAGGCGCCGGGTTGGAGGGTGTGGACGACGGTGTCGCGGCCGGCGGGGTGGGCGCCGAGCACGGAGTGCGGGTCGGGGTGGTCGCCGACCAGGAGGCTGTCTTCCAGGGTGGTCACGACGTTTCACCGCCCAGGATGCGGGTGATGGCGCCGAGCGGGATGTGGACCCAGTCGGGGCGGTGGGCGTGTTCGTAGGCGACTTCGTAGACGGCTTTGTCCAGTTCCAGGGCGTGCAGCAGGACGGGGTGGTCGCGGGGGTCGTCCAGGACGGCGGCGTAGCCGGCGCAGAAGGCTTCGCGCAGGTGGGTGGCCCACAGCGGGTCGGGGTCGCCTTGGTGGGCGGCGTAGTCGAAGGAGCGCAGCATGGTGGCCACGTCCTGGAGGGCGTGACGGGGTGCGTTGCGCTCTTCGAGGGGGCGGCCGGGTTCGCCTTCGAAGTCGATGATCGTCCAGCGGCCGGCGGTGTGCAGGGCTTGGCCCAGGTGCAGGTCGCCGTGGACGCGTTGCAGGACGAACGGTCCGGGCAGGGCGCGCAGGCGGTCGTAGGCGGCGCGGATGGCGGGCTCGTGGGGGGCGAGTTCGGGGACGCCGAGGGTGTCCAGGCGCAGGTGGAGGCGGTCGGCGGTGTCGTGCAGGTCGCCGACCGCGGGGTTGCGGGCGCCGAACGCGCGGGCCAGGTCGGCGTGCACGCGGGCGACGGTGCGGCCGAGTTCGGCGGCCTCGGCGATGAACGCGGCGCGGTCGCCGGTCGTCGCCACCGTCCAGCCGTCGCGGCAGTCGGGCAGGTACTCCTGGAGGATGCCCAGCGCGGCGGGGACGCCGTCGACGTGCGCGGTGACCGTGCCCAGGAGGCGGGCCACGTGCTGGGCGCCCACTTCATGCAGGGCGCGGTGCAGGTCGACGTCGGGGTGCGGGCCGGGCTGGACGCGGCGGAACAGCTTGAGGATGTGCCGGTCGCCGAACACCAGGGACGTGTTGCTCTGCTCGGCGTCGACCACGCGGCCGGGCAGGCCGTGGACGACGTGGGCGCCGGGTTCGGGGTCGAACGCCGGGCCGGGTCCGCCGGACCGGTCGCGCAGCGCGCCCAGCAGCCGGGCCATCAGCTCGCCGTCGTGGGTGGCCGCGTAGAGCGTGCCGTCGGGGGTGTCGCAGATCCAGGCGTGCGCCAGCTCGTCGGGCAGGGTGGCGCGGCGGCCCAGGAGCAGTTGGTAGCGCTCGCCGTCGACCTCGACGAGCAGGTGCAGCAGGGTCGGGTCGCCGTGGACGAGGGTGGTGGCGCGTTCGACGGTGACGGTCGACGCCTGCGTGCCGGCGTACCAGCGCTGTCGTACCAGCCAGTCCGTGAGCGCCGTCGTGGTGGAGATCGCGGTGGTCATGACGCCTCCAGGCGGAACCAGTAGAAGCCGTGGCCGGGGAGGGTGAGCTGGTAGCGCTCCGCGGTGACGCGGGGGAAGCGCGCGCCGCCGGTCAGCTCGACCGGGACCAGGCCGTCGAGGCCGCGCAGCTTGATCTCGACCGGCTGCGGGTGGGGGGAGAAGTTGAAGACGCACAGCAGCGTGGTGTCGCGGTGTTCGCGCAGGTAGGCGAAGGCGGCGGTGTTGTCGACGTCGACCTCGCGGAACGCGCCGAGCCCGAAGGTCTCCTCCTGGCGGCGCACGGCGAGCATGTCGCGGGTCCAGTGCAGCAGCGAGGCGCGGTGGGAGCGCTGGGCTTCGACGTTGACCGCCTGGTAGCCGTAGACGGCGTCGCTGACCACGGGCAGGCACAGCTTGCCGGGGTGGGCGGTGGAGAACCCGGCGTTGCGGTCGGGGGTCCACTGCATGGGGGTGCGGACGCCGTCGCGGTCCTTGAGCCAGATGTTGTCGCCCATGCCGATCTCGTCGCCGTAGTACAGGACGGGCGAGCCGGGTAAGGACAGCAGGAGTGCGGTGAGCAGCTCGTGCCGGCCGCGGTCGTTGTCCAGCAGCGGGGCCAGGCGGCGGCGGATGCCGACGTTGGCCTTCATGCGCGGGTCGGGCGCGTACTCGGCGTACATGTAGTCGCGTTCGTCGTCGCTGACCATCTCCAGGGTCAGCTCGTCGTGGTTGCGCAGGAAGATGCCCCACTGGGCGTTGGCCGGGATGTCCGGGGTGCGGGCCAGGATCTCCGACACGGGCAGCGCGGATTCCTTGCGCAGGGCCATGAACAGCCGGGGCATGAGCGGGAAGTGGAACGCCATGTGGCACTCGTCGCCGCCGACCTCGGGGTCGCCGAAGTAGTGCGCCACGTCGGCGGGCCACTGGTTGGCCTCGGCGAGCAGGACCCGGCCGGGGTACTCGTCGTCGACGACCTTGCGCACCAGCTTGAGGAAGTCGTGCGTCTCGGGCAGGTTCTCGCAGTTGGTGCCGTCGCGCTCGAACAGGTAGGGCACGGCGTCCAGGCGGAACCCGTCGATGCCCAGGTCCAGCCAGAACCGCAGCACGTCCAGCATCGCCTGCTGCACGGCCGGGTTGTCGTAGTTCAGGTCGGGCTGGTGGGAGAAGAACCGGTGCCAGTAGAACTGGCCGCGCTCGGCGTCCCAGGTCCAGTTGGACTTCTCGGTGTCGATGAAGATGATCCGGGTGTCGTCGTAGCGCTGGTCGGTGTCGCTCCACACGTAGAAGTCGCCGAACGGCCCGTTCGGGTCGCGCCGCGATTCCTGGAACCAGGGGTGTTCGGCGGAGGTGTGGTTCATGACCAGGTCGGTGATGACCTTCATGCCGCGGCGGTGCGCGGAGTCCAGCAGGCTCACGAAGTCGTGCAGGTCGCCGAACTCGGGGCGCACGGCGCGGAAGTCGCTGATGTCGTAGCCGCCGTCGTTCATGGGGGAGGCGTAGAAGGGCGGCAGCCACAGGCAGTCCACGCCCAGCCACTCCAGGTAGTCCAGTTTGGACTCCAGGCCCGCCAGGTCGCCGATGCCGTCGCCGTTGGCGTCGGCGAACGCGCTGACCAGCACCTCGTAGAACACGGCGCGCTTGAACCAGTCCGACATGGTCAGGCTCCTTCCGACGGGCGACGCGCGGGGCGGCCGACGTCGACGATGTGGGCCACGGCGGTGGCGGGGTCGAGGCGGACGTAGTTCTCCCGGCCCCAGCGCCAGGTCTGGCCGGTGACCTCGTCGTGGGCGGGGAAGCGGTCCGGGAGCGCCAACGCGGACAGGTCGAGGCGCAGGGTGCCTTCCTGGGGGGTGTGCGGGTCGAGGGTGACGACGCAGACGACGGTGTCGCCGGTGGCGGGGTCGGTCTTGGAGTAGGCGATCAGGGCGTCGTTGTCGACGTCGTGGAAGGTGATCTCGCGCAGTTGTTTGAGCGCCGGGTGGGCGCGGCGGATCGCGTTGAGCTTGGCCAGCCACGGTTCCAGCGAGCGGCCCTCGGCGCGGGCGCGGTCGAAGTCGCGCGGGCGGAGTTCGTACTTCTCCGAGTCCAGGAACTCCTCGCCCTTGAGGGCTTGGTGTTCGTGGAGTTCGAAACCCGAGTAGACGCCCCAGGTCGGGGCGAGGGTGGCGGCGAGGGCGGCGCGCAGGGCGGACATCGCGGGCAGACCGAGTTGAAGGCTCGTCGGCAGGATGTCCGGGGTGGTGACGAACAGGTTGGGCCGGGCTTCGTGGGCGTGGGCGGCGATCTCGCGGCCGAAGCCGGTCAGCTCGGCCTTGGTGTCGCGCCAGGTGAAGTAGGTGTAGGACTGGTCGAAACCCAGGCGCGCCAACCCGTACAGCCGGGCCGGGCGGGTGAACGCCTCGGCCAGGAACAGCACGTCCGGGTGCCGGCGCTTGACCTGCCGGATCAGCCAGTGCCAGAAGTCCGGCGGCTTGGTGTGGGGGTTGTCGACCCGGAAGATGCGGACGCCGTAGTCGATCCAGTGCTGGACGACGCGCAGGATCTCGGTGCGCAGGCCTTCGGGGTCGTTGTCGAAGTTGAGCGGGTAGATGTCCTGGTACTTCTTGGGCGGGTTCTCGGCGTAGGCGATCGTGCCGTCCGGGCGGGTGGTGAACCACTCGGGGTGCTCGGCGACCCACGGGTGGTCGGGCGCGCACTGCAACGCCAGGTCCATCGCCACTTCCAGGCCCAGGTCGTGGGCGCGTTCGACGAAGGCCTTGAAGTCGACCAGGGTGCCCAGGTCGGGGTGGACGGCGTCGTGGCCGCCGTGCTGGGACCCGATGGCCCAGGGTGAGCCGACGTCTCCCGGTTGTGCGGTGAGGGAGTTGTTGCGGCCCTTGCGGTTGACCGCGCCGATGGGGTGGATGGGCGGCAGGTAGACGACGTCGAAGCCCATGTCCTTCACGCGGTCGAGGGCGTCGGCGGCGGTGGCGAGGGTGCCGTGGACGGGGTTGCCGTCGGCGTCCCGGCCGCCGGTGGAGCGGGGGAAGAACTCGTACCAGGAGCCGAACAGGGCGCGTTCGCGGTCCACCCAGAGGTGGTGGGTCTCGCCCTTGGTGATCAGGTCGCGGATCGGGCGTTCCCAGAGGGCTTTGGCCGTTGCGGTGTCCAGGGCGGGCTTGGTGCGCCGGCCCAGGGGCAGGGACTCGTCGGCGAGTGCGGCTGCCGCGTCCAGGAGGGTGTCGCGTTCGTCGCGGGGGCGTTTGAGCTGGGCGGCGCGGTGGAGCAGGGCCACGCCGGTGGCCAGGTCGTTCGCCAGCTCGTCGGGGCCTTGGCCCGCTTCGAGCTTGGCGCGCACCGCGTGCTCCCAGGTGGCCCACGGGTCGGACCAGGCGTCCACCCGGAACGTCCACGGGCCGGGGGAGTCGGGCGCGATGGCGGTGGACCAGCGGTCCGCGCCCGGGTCGACCAGGGCCAGGCGGGTGTGCCGGGCCACCCGGTCGTCGGGGCCGCGCCACACGACGGTCGCCCCCGCCGCGTCGTGGCCCTCGCGCCAGACCGCCGCCGTCACCGGGACGTGCTCGCCCACGACCGCTTTCGCGGGATAGCGCCCTGCGGCGACGACCGGCGTGACATCTTCGACATAGATTCGGCCGGACATTGCTGCCGTCCTTTCCGATGGGATCGAACAAAAGGATGCCGCACTGGTGAGCGGGTTATTTGCGCAGCTCGATCGGTTCGGAAAGTCCGCGACCAGCGGGTTTTGTCTTTCGGCCGGCGGAGGTGACGAAGTGTGCGCGAAGCCGCTGGTAGGGCTTTCGCGTTAACTCCGGCGACTACTGCACGGAGTGAGGTCGGGGGACGTCGGGTTCCTTGTTGGCGGGGCGTTGCGGAGGTGAAGCTTCTCCTCGGCGGGATTCACCACCCCCGCCGACCACCAGCCACGGAGAAACGATGACGAAGAAGATTCTGATCGTCCTCTCGGAATACGGCTACTGGGGCGAGGAACTGCTCGGCCCGGTGGCCACGTTCGACGAGCAGGGCTACCAGTCGGTCTTCGCGACGCCCACCGGCGCGCGGGCCCGCGCCCTGCCGCCCAGCCTCGACCCCGGTTACATCGACCCGCCCCTGGGCCGGTCGGTGACCACGCCGGAGGTCGCGGTGGCGGCCAAGGAGCTGGACGAGTCGTCCCGCCTGGACAACCCGATCAGCCTCGCCGAGTGGATCCCGGACCGGCCGTACTTCAGCGAGCCGGACTACCTGCGCAAGATCGAGGCGTACAACCGCGAACTGTCCAACCTGGACGAGGACGTCAAGCAGTTCGACGCCCTGGTGATCGTCGGCGGCTCGGGCCCGATCGTGGACCTGGCCAACAACGAGCGCCTGCACGAGCTGATCCTGGCGTTCCTGCGCGCGGACAAGCCCATCGTCGGCGAGTGCTACGGCGTCGCCCCGCTGGCCTTCGCCCGCGACTGGGAGGACCGGAAGTCGATCATCTGGGGCAAGCACGTCACCGGGCACTGCAAGGAGTACGACTACAAGGACGGCACCGGCTTCATCGGTGTCGACTTCAACATGGGCCCGCCGCCGTACCCGCTGGAGTACATCCTGCGCGACGCGACCGGGCCGGAGGGGCAGTACCACGGGAACGTCGGCAAGGAGGTGTCGGTGATCGTGGACTACCCGTTCATCACGGCGCGCTCTACACCGGACTCGTTCCCGGCGGGGGAGAAGCTGGTGGAGGTCCTGGAGTCGGGCCTGCGCCGCTTCGGTTTCTGAGGCAGCTTTCGAGGCGGGTTTTCAGAGGGTGCGGGTTGCGTTGCACGGCGCGGGTTGCGTTCCCACCCACCGCCCCCGCCGGGCCGCCCCAGCAAAAGCCCCAACTGCGACCCGCCTTCGGCGGGGCCGCCTGCGGCGGCCGGCACGGCCCGGCGAAGCCGGGCCGTGCCATCCCGAGCGCACAGCGCTCGGGGAGGGCGCGCGCCCCGCGCTTGGCGTGCCGCGCGTTTGGCGTGCCGCGCGTTTGGCGTGCCGCGCTTGGCGCCCCGCGTGCTTGGCGCGCCCCGCGCGCCTGGCTTGTGCCTGGCGGTCAGGGCGGGCGTGGGTGGGGGCGACTCACGCGAGATCACCGAACCCAAGCCGCCCACGAAGCAACCGTCCGAATCGCTATCCACCGCACCACAAACCCATGGGCACCCACCACCGCACGTCCAGGCGTCCTGCACCCCCACGCCACCCCACCCGCGCCTCGCGCACACACCCACTCACCGGAAGGACACGGCCATGACCGCAAGGCCGGGCAAGGTCGCCATCTTCGAGCAGTTCGCCGCCGATGGCTTCACCCGGATGTTCGGCAACCCCGGCACTGTGGAGGAGGGTTTCCTCGACATCCTGGAGGGCGTCCCGGGCTTCGAGTACGTGCTGGCGCTCCAAGAGACCGTCGCCATCGCGATGGCCGACGGCTACGCCCGCGCCACCGCCGGCCCCGCGCTCGTCCAGCTCCACACCGGAGTCGGCCTGGGCAACGGCATCGGCATGCTCTACCAAGCCATGCGCGGCCACTCGCCGCTCGTCGTCATCGCCGGGGAAGCAGGAGTTGCCTACGACGCCATGGACTCCCAGATGGCCACCGACCTGGTCGCCATGGCCAAGCCGGTGACCAAGTGGGCCACCCGCGTCACCCACCCCTCCTCCCTCCTCCGCACCCTCCGCCGCGCCGTCAAGACCGCCATGACCGCCCCGCGCGGCCCCGTCTTCGTCGCACTCCCCATGGACGTCCTCGACGCGGAGAACACCGAACCCGCCGTCCCCACCACCATCCCCACCCAGGCCGTCGTACCCCTCCCCGCCGACCTGGACCGCGCCACCGAAGCGCTCACCGGCGCCTACCACCCGCTGATCCTGATCGGCGACGGCGTCTCCGTCTCCAACGCCCAGGACGAACTCACCCGCGTCGCCGAACTGCTCGACGCGCCCGTGTGGGGCGTGGACAGCTCCGAGCTGAACATGGACAACACCCACCCGCTCTGGCAGGGCCAGCTCGGCCACATGTTCGGCACCCGCTCGGCCGGGATCGTCGCCGACGCGGACGCCGTCCTCATCGTCGGCACCTACGTCTTCCCCGAGGTCTTCCCCTCCCTGCACAACCCGTTCCGCCCGGACGCCCGGATCGTCCACATCGACCTCGACACCTACGAGATCGCCAAGAACCACCCGGCGGACGTCGCCCTCGCCGCCGACCCCAAGCACGCCCTCGCGGGCCTGGCCGAACGCCTCACCGCCGCCGGCCGCCGCCCCACCGCGCGCTCCTCGGCCGTGTGGCGCCGCCCCCGGCCCGAGCAGAACGCGCCGATGATGGAGCTGTTCGCCGCCGAACTGGCCGAGCAGGGCGGCAGCGACCTGGTGATCTTCGACGAAGCGCTCACCGCCTCGCCCGCGCTCACCAAGTACCTCCCCCCGCGCGTGAAGGGCAACTACTTCTCCACCCGCGGCGGGTCGCTGGGCATCGGCATCCCCGGTGCGATCGGCGCGAAGATGGCCCGCCCGGACGCCGACGTCATCGGGTTCACCGGCGACGGCGGCAGCATGTACACCATCCAGGCGCTGTGGACCGCCGCCCGCGAAGGGGTCAACGCCAAGTTCGTCATCTGCAACAACCACCGCTACGAGCTGCTCGACCTCAACATCGAGCAGTACTGGACCGAACGCGGCATCGACCGCCACGAGTACCCGTCCGGGTTCGACCTGAGCCGCCCGGAGATCGGGTTCGTGGAACTCGCGCGGGCCATGGGCGTGGACGCCATGCGGGTGGAGAAGCCCAGTCAGGTCGCGGGCGCGGTGCGGCGGATGTTGACCGCCACCGGGCCGTTCCTGGTCGACCTGGTGACGAAGTAGGTCGACGACGATGCCCACGTTGCCCCGCCGCGAGAACGGCCGCCTGTCCGGTCGCACGGTCGCGATCCTCATGGAGACCGACTACGTCGAGCCGGAGATCCACTACTACGAGCGCAGGTTCGCCGAGGAAGGCGCGACGATCGAGTACCTGACCCGCCTGTGGGGCCAGGAGTCGATCACCTTCACCGGCCACGAGTACCAGGTGCCCCTCACCGTCTCCGGCGACCTCGAAGCCGTCGACGACGCCCGGCTCAGGCGCTACGACGCCGTCATCGTGCCCTCCGGCATGGTGTCGGACCGGTTGCGGTACAGCGAGAACGTCGCCGAACTGGCACCGGCCGTAAAACTGCTCCAACGCGCCTTCGCCGCGCCCAGCGTCCTCAAGGGCATCATCTGCCACGGCATGTGGCTGGTCAGCCCGATCGCCGAGGTCGTCGCGGGCCGCCGCGTGACGTGCCACAACAACCTGATCGGCGACGTGCGCAACATGGGCGCGGTCTACACCGACCAGGACGTGGTGGTCGACGGCGACCTGGTCACCGGGCGCAGCGCCGACGCCGCGCACCTGTTCGCCCGCACGCTCATCGACCTCATCGCCGCCCGCACGCCCGTGGGCAGCATGCGCAGCCGCCAGCGGATGCTGCGCGGGATCGGGGTGACGCCGCAATGACCGCCGACTTCGTCTTCTCCGACCTCGTCGCGGGGTACGTGGTGGCGTTCGACCCCACCCGCGGCGCGCTGGACCTGCGCACCAGCGACGGCACCGCGGTCCGGGCGCGGATCACCCGGGACACGCACGCCGAGATGATCCGCAACCTGGGCGAACCGGCCCACCACGTCACCGACCCGATGATCGACGTGCTCACCCCGGGCCGGCACGTGTTCGCGCACGGCCTGTACTACCCCGAGCGCGGGCACGTCACCTTCGACGCCAAGCGGGTCGTGCTGGTCGGGCCGGGCCTGGAGTACCGGTTCGAGGAGACCGACTGGTGGCCGCGCCAACTCGGCGAGCTGGCCCGGTTCTACCGGCACGCCCAGTTCGGCGCGGCCAACCCGGTCGACTTCGCCGACTACCGCACGACCCTGCGGCTGGGCGGGGACAAGGCCGACGACCACGTCCAGGAGACCGACACCGTCTCCCGCCTGGTCTACGGCATGGCCAGCGCGTACATGCTGACCGGCGACGAGGACTTCCTGGGCGTCGCCGAGCGCGGCACCGAGTACCTGCGCGACAACATGCGGTTCGTGGACCGCGACGAGGACGTCGTCTACTGGTACCACGGGATCGACGTGCGCGACGGCGTCCAGTCCCGGTGCTTCGCCTCGGAGTTCGCCGACGACGCCGGGTCCATCCCCGCCTACGAGCAGATCTACGCCCTGTCCGGACCGACCCAGACCTTCCGGATCACCGGCGACCCGCGCATCGCCGCCGACATCGACGGCACGCTGCGGCTGTTCGAGAAGTTCTTCAAGGACCCGGTGCGCGGCGGCTACTACTCGCACATCGACCCGATCCTGCTCAGCCCGCACCACGAGTCGCTGGGCCCGAACCGGTCGCGCAAGAACTGGAACTCCATCGGCGACCACGCCCCGGCCTACCTGATCAACCTGTACCTGGCCACCGGCGACGAGCGGCACCTGCGGATGCTGGAGGAGACCTTCGACCTGATCGTCGAGCACTTCCCGGACGCCACCAGCCCGTTCGTGCAGGAGCGGTTCCACGGCGACTGGACGCCGGACCGGACGTGGGGCTGGCAGCAGGACCGGGCCGTCGTCGGGCACAACCTCAAGATCGCGTGGAACCTCACGCGGATGAACGCGCTGCGCGGCAAGGAGTCCTACACCACCCTCGCCGACCGCATCGCCCGCTCACTGCCCGACTTCGGCAGCGACCGGCGGCGCGGCGGCTGGTACGACGTGGTCGGGCGGGTGCTCGGCGTCGGCCAGGACACCCACCGGCTGACCTGGCACGACCGCAAGGCGTGGTGGCAGCAGGAACAGGCGATCCTGGCCTACCTCATCCTCGCGGGCACCACCGGGGACGAGGAGTTCGTCCGCCACTTCCGGGAGGCGACCGCGTTCTACAACGCGTTCTTCCTCGACCACGACGAGGGCGGCGTCTACTTCAACGTCCTCGCCGACGGCCACCCGTACCTGCTGGGCACCGAACGGCTCAAGGGCAGCCACTCGATGTCCATGTACCACGCGGCGGAGCTGGCGTTCCTGTCCACTGTGTACGGTCGGCTGCTGATGGGCTCCGGGCCGCTCACCCTGTGGTTCAAGCCCCGCGCCGACGCCGCCCGGCTGCTGCGGGTCGCGCCGGACGCCCTGCCCGCCGGGTCCGCCCGGCTGGAGTGGGTGGAGGTCGACGGCCGGCCGCACGCCGACTTCGACCCGGTGGCCATGACGGTGACCCTGCCCGAGTCCGAGCACGACCTGACCGTGCGGGCGCACCTGGCGCCGGTCGAGAGGTAGTGGCCGTGTCCACTCTGGAGGTGCCGACGCGGTGGAACTCCGGGTTCGAGGTGCGCGCCGGCCGGCCGCTGCCGTTCGGCGCCACCCCGGTCCCCGGCGGGGTCAACTTCGCCGTTCCGTCCAACCACGCCACCGCGGTGACCCTGGTGCTGTTCCCGCGCGGGGTGTCCGAGCCGATGGCGGAGCTGTCGATCCCGCAGGACTACCGGGTCGGCGGGGCGTGGGCGATCACCGTGCTGGGCGTCGACCCCGACGAGGTCGAGTACGGCTACCGCGTCGACGGGCCGTACGACCCGGCCGCCGGGCACCGGTTCGACCCGTCCGTGGTGATCGCCGACCCGTACGCGAAGGCGTTGGCGGGCGCGGAGGTCTGGGGGTCGCGGCCGGTCCGGTACGGGCCGACGCCGTGGCGCTCGCGGGTGGTGCGCGACGAGTTCGACTGGGCGGGCGACCGGCGGCCCGGCATCGCGCAGGAAGACCTGGTGGTCTACGAAGCGCACGTGCGCGGGTTCACCCGCCACCCCAACTCCGGCGTCGCGCACCCCGGCACGTACGCGGGGCTGGCGGAGAAGATCCCGTACCTCAAGCGGCTGGGGGTGAACTGCGTCGAGCTGATGCCGGTGTTCGAGTTCGACGAGTTCACCAACTCCCGCCACGACCCCGTCACCGACACCTGGTGGTACAACTACTGGGGCTACAGCACGGTCGGCTTCTTCGCCCCCAAGCACTCCTTCGCGGCGGGCGATCCTGTGCGCGAGCTGAAGGACCTGGTCAAGCAGCTGCACCGGGCGGGCATCGAGGTCGTGCTGGACGTGGTGTTCAACCACACCGCCGAGGGCAACGAGCACGGGCCCACGATCTCGTTCCGGGGCCTGGACAACCGCACGTTCTACATGCTCACGGCCGACGGCGGCTACTACAACTTCAGCGGCACCGGCAACACCGTCGACTGCAACGACCCCGTGGTGCGCGGCTTCGTCCTGGACTGCCTGCGCTACTGGGCGTCGGAGTACCACGTCGACGGGTTCCGGTTCGACCTGGCCGCGATCCTCTCGCGCGGCCCGGACGGCCGGGTGCTGGCCGACCCGCCGCTGGTGGAAGCGCTGGCCAACGACCCGGTGTTGCGCGACTGCAAGCTCATCGCCGAGGCGTGGGACGCGGCCGGGCTCTACCAGGTCGGCACGTTCCCCGGCTACCGGCGCTTCGCCGAGTGGAACGGCCGCTACCGGGACGTGCTGCGGCGGTTCATCAAGGGGGACTCCGGGGTGGTGGGGGAGCTGGCGACCCGGTTCGTCGGCTCGCCCGACCTCTACGGCGACCGCGAACCCGCCGCGTCGGTCAACTTCGTCACCGCGCACGACGGGTTCACGCTGGCGGACCTGGTGTCCTACAACGAGAAGCACAACGAGGCCAACGGCGAGGGCGGTCGGGACGGCGACGACGGCAACCACTCGTGGAACTGCGGTGTCGAAGGCCCGACCGACTTGGCGGACGTGCTCGCGCTGCGGGACCGGCAGGTGCGCAACGCGTTGTTGTTGCTGCTGACCAGCCAGGGCGTGCCGATGCTGCTGGCCGGTGACGAGGCCGGGCGCACCCAGCGCGGCAACAACAACGCCTACTGCCACGACTCGGAGCTGTCCTGGTTCGACTGGGACCTGGTCGAGCGCAACGACTCGCTGGTCGAGTTCACCAGGCGCGCGATCGCGTTCCGGGCCGCGCACCCGGCGCTGCGCCGGCGCGGTCACCTCGCGGGCGGGCGGGACGTGGTGTGGCACGGGGTGGCGCCCGATCGGCCGGACTGGTCCGGCGGCAGTCGGCTGCTGGCGGCCGAGCTGTGCTGTGGTGACGACCGGGTGTACGTGGCGGCCAACGCGCACTGGGAGGGCGTGGACGTCGTGCTGCCGCAGGGTGAGTGGCGGTTGTTCGCCGACACCGGGGCCGGTGTCGTGCACGAGCCGGGGCAGGAGCCGCCGGTCGGGTCCGCGGTGCGGCTGGGGCCGCGATCGGTGGTCGTGCTGACCGCAACTAGCGAAGGGGTGAACGGGGATGGCGTTCGAGGCGAAGAGCCACGTGTGGGACGGGACGGCGACAGTCCGGCTGCGCGGTGAACTGGCGGCGAAGTCGGCCGGGCAGCTCAACCGCGTGATCGCGGAGGTGTCCGCGCAGCCGCTGAACAGGTTGGTGCTGTTGATGGACGAGCTGACCTACCTGTCGTCGGCTGGGTTGCGCAGCCTGGTGTTCGCGCACCAGCGGCTGGGTCGAGGCGTGGAGATCGTGCTGGTCGGCGCGCGGCCGGAGGTGGCCGAGACGATCCGGCTGACCGGTTTCGACCGCAGCGTGGTGATGCAGGAGCCGGTGTGAGGCCGGCCGACCCGGTGGGCCCGCGGGTCGCGGCACTCGTCCGCGACCTCGCGGCCCGCGCCGGGCTGGACCGGGCCCGGGCGTACCGGTTGCGCCTGGCGGCCGACGAGATCGCGACCAACTCGGTCACCCACGGCGGCGTGGACCGGGTTTTCCTGTGCGGCGGCGTGACGAACGACCGGGTCTGGGTCGTGGTGGAGGACTGCGCACCCGCGTTCGACCCGCGCACGTACGACCCGGAGGTGGTGCTGACCGACCCGCACGAGCGCGAGCCGGGCGGCCTGGGACTGTTCCTGGCCCACTCCGGCGTGGATGAGTTGCACTACGAACGAACGGCGGGCCGCAACCGCACCACCCTGGTCGTCCACCGCGGGACCGGGGGCTGACGTGCGGCTCTCGGTGGCGGAGCGGGCGACCCGGGAAGTCCTGCTGGTCGGTGACACGGCGCCCGAACTGCCCGAAGGCCTTGCCGCGGCGGGCTTCCACGTGACCGTGGCCCAGGCCGCCGACGTCGCGGACGACCTCGGCCGGCCGGACGTCGTGCTGCTCGCCGCCTCCCTCGGCCTGCCCCGGGTCGCCCTGCTCAGCCGGCGGGCGCGCGAAGCGGGCGCACCGGGCGCGATGGTGTTCGCCGACGGCGACCTGGGCGCGCTGGAAGCCTGCGTCCGGGCCGGCTTCGAGTTCGTGGCGCCGCCGTACTCGCCGGTCCTGCTGCGCGGCCGGATCGTCTCCGCCTGGGAACGCGGTCGCCTCACCGCACGCGGTGAGCAACGGGCCGTCGAGGAGACCGTGCGGGAGTACGAGCGCGACCTGTACGTGGCGCACGAACTCCAGGCCGGCTTCCTGCCCGACGTCCTGCCCAAACCACCGGGCTGGGAGCTGGCCGCCCGCTTCCGCCCGGCACGCATGGTGTCCGGCGACTTCTACGACGTGTTCGAGCTGCTCGACGGCCGCCGCCTCGGCTTCGTGGTCGCGGACGTGTGCGACAAGGGCATCGGCGCGGCCCTGTTCATGGCGCTGATCCGGACCCTGTTGCGGCACAACGCCGAGCACACCCCCGCCACCCTCGCCGGCGGCTCCGACCTGTCACCCAGGCTGGCCTTCGGCACCGGTCCGCTGGTGCAGTCCGTCGTCGACACCAACCGCTACCTGGTCGGCCACCACCTCAAGCAGGGGTACTTCGCCACGGTGTTCTTCGGTGTCCTGGACCCGCTGTCCGGCGGCCTGGTCTACCTCAACTGCGGCCACAACCCGCCCGTCGTGGTCCGCGCGGACGGCACCCGCACCCCGCTGCGCCCGACCGGTCCCGCACTGGGCCTGTCGGCGGACAGCGAGTACGCGCCCGCCCGTGCGTTCCTCAACCCCGGTGACGCCCTGTTCGCCTACACCGACGGGGTGGTGGAGGCACGGGACGTCGCCGGCGAGCAGTTCGGGACGGCGGCGATGCTGCGCGCGCTGGGACCGCGCCGGTCGGCGGAGGAGTTGCTGGACGCCGTGGACGACGCGGTGCGGCGGCACGTGGAGGGGGCGGAGCAGTCCGACGACATCACGATGTTCGGACTGCGGCGAGGGTTGTTAGGGATGGTTCCCTAACGCTAGGCTCCGCGATCAACGGCACTCAGATCGAGGAGCGAACGTGAGCACACTCTCCCTCCGGGACGCCCGCCGCCTGCTGGACGCGGCGGTGGAGCACGCGGAGCAGCTCGGCGTCCAGGCGGCGATCGCGGTCGTCGACGAGGGCGGTCACACCAAGGCGTCGGCGCGCGCGGACGGCGCCACCTTCCTGACGTTGTCGCTGGCCACCGGCAAGGCCGTCACGGCCGCCGGCCTGGGCTTCGACACCAGCGGTCTGGGCGAGTTCCTGGCCGGGAACCCGGCGCTGCTCGCGGGCCTGTCGACGCAGTCCGGTGTGACGGTGGTGCCCGGCGGGGTGCCGATCGTGCGGGACGGCGCGGTGATCGGGGCGATCGGCGTGTCCGGCGGCACGGGCGGCGAGGACGAGCCCATCGCCAAGGCGGCGCTGGCGTCGCTGGTCACCGAAGCCGTGGCCTGACGATCTCTTCGCCGGGCTGACGGTCTCTTCGCCGGGTTGACGGTCTCTTCGCCGGGCTGACGGTCTCTTCGCCGGGCTGACGGCTTCTTCGCCGGGTTGACGGCCGCGCGGTCTCGCGGCCTCCGGGGCTCCGGGCCGGTACGGGTGCACGCGCCGCACCCGTCCCGGCCCGGATTCTGTTCTGCTTGCAGCGGAATCGCCGTCCGCCGGGTGGTGTGCCGGTGTCACGATGACGGCATGGCGGACATCCTCCCGTTCAACCGCGACCGCCCCCGCACGTCCGACCGCCCACGCTCCGCGGACACGTCCGACCGCGCCCACGCCTCCGACCGGACGCGCATAGCCGACCGGACGCGTGCCGCCGACCGGACGCGCATAGCCGACCGGACGCGCACAGCCGACCGGACGCGTGCCGCCGATCGCGGGCCGGAGCCGTTGTGGCGCGACCTGTTGGGGCGGAGCCTGCGCGCGGCGCGGGAGGAGCAGGGCGGGCGCCTGGTCGACGTCGCGGAGCGGGCCGGGATCTCGCCGCAGTACCTGTCGGAGATCGAGCGCGGGCGCAAGGAGCCGTCGAGCGAGATGATCGCCGCGGTCACCGGTGCGCTCGGGGTGGACCTGTCCGACCTGCTCATCGGCATCGCGGGGGACATGCGCCGCGGCACGGGCCGCCGTCCCGCCGGACCCGTGCTCATGGCGGCCTGATCAGGCCCGGTGGTCCAGGACGTGGTCGGCGAGCCCGTAGGCGACGGCGCCGGCCGCGTCGAACACCCGGTCCCGGTCGGTGTCGTGGCGCAACTGCTCGACGTCGCGGCCGGTGTGCCGGGACAGGATGTCCTCGAGCTGGGTGCGCACCCGGATCACCTCGTCGGCCTGGAGGATCAGGTCCGGGATCGCGCCCCGACCCTGCGCCGCGGGCTGGTGCAGGACGACCCTGGTGTGCGGCAGCACGAACCGCTTGCCCGGCGTGCCCGCCGCCAGCAGCACCGCGCCGGTCGCGACGGCCTGGCCGATGCACGTGGTGGCGACCGGGGCCTTGATGTAGCGCATGGTGTCGTAGAGGGCGAGCATCGCGGACGGGTCGCCGCCCTCGTTGTTGATGTAGAGGTTGATCTCGCGGTCCGGGTTGTCCGCTTCCAGGTAGAGCAGCTGCGCGATGAGCGCGTTGGCGACGCCGGAGTCGATCGCGGTGCCGAGGTAGATGATGCGCTCGGACAGCAGGTGCGAATAGACGTCCATGATGCGCTCGCCGTTGACGCTGCGCGTGATCACGTTGGGGATGGTGTAGGTGCTCATGCGCGGACCCCCAGGCCGATCTCGTGGGTGCGGACGGGCAGGACCTGGTCGAGGCTGTCGACGACGTGGTCGATGAAGCCGTACTCGCGGGCCTGCTCGGTGGTGAACCAGCGGTCGTGCAGGGAGTCGGCGAAGACCCGGTCGATGGGCTGACCGGTGTCCTGCGCGATGAGCCCGAGCACGGTGTCCCGCGTGTGCCGCAGGTCGTCCGCCTGCACCTGCACCTCCACCGCCGACCCGCTGATGCCGGCCGAACCCTGGTGCATGAGGATGCGCGCGTGCGGCAACGCGAACCGCTTGCCCGGCGTGCCCGCTGACAGCAGGAACTGGCCCGCGCTGCACGCCAGCCCCAGCGCGAGGGTGGCGACGTCGCACGGGATGAGCCGCATGACGTCGCGGATGGCGAGCATCGAGGGGACGGACCCGCCGGGCGAGTGGATCCACAGCGCGATGTCCTTGCCGGGGTCGTCGCCGGCCAGGGACAGCATCTGGGTGGCGAGCACGGCCCCGTTGTCGTCGTCCAGCGGGCCGTCGAGGACCAGGACGCGCTGCGCGAGGAAGCGTTCGCGGAGCCGGTGGTCGAACATCGGCGGCTTCTCGGTGGTGGTCATGCCGTCGACGATGCCGTCCGCGCGGTGCGGGTCGCCGCTTTCTCTGCTGTGAGCAGATCAGCTCAGGGCGCACGCTCCACAGTGGACTCCGGCTCCTTGTGTCAGTCACCCGGTCGGGTGGTGCTGACCGCTTGCGCCCCGCGCCCCCTGTGACCGGCGATGCTGCCACCCGACGTGTCGTTCTTCACCGGCCGCGACGGGGAACTCGCCGACCTCCACGTCCCCGAGGCCGCCGAACTGCGGGAGCGGCTCAGCGGGCAGCCCGCTCCGCTGCCCGCTGCCGCCGAAAAGGGAACTACATGGTCGTGATCATGCCGCCGTCGATGAAGAAGTCCGCGCCGTGCACGTTGGCCGCGCGGTCGCTGGCGAGGAACAGGACCAGGTCGGCGACCTCCTCCGGCTTGGTGAACCGGCCCGTCACCATGCGGCCGGCCATCTCCTTCAGGAACGCGTCCTGGTCGACGCCGACCGCGCGCACCACGGTCGGGGCGATGCCGTCCTCGCGGGTCCACATGTCGGTGTCCACGGGGCCGGGGGAGACGGTGTTGACCCGGATGCCCTTCGGGCCGACCTCCTTCGACAGGGCCTTGGTGAAGTTGCTCAGCGCGGCCTTGCCGGCGGTGTAGTCGTAGACGTCCGGGTCGGCCAGGAACGACATCACGGTGCTGACGTTGACGATGTTCCCCCCGCCCCGGCGCTCCAGGTGCGGCAGGGCGGCGCGGGTGGTGCGGACGGCGGTCATGAGGTTGACGTCCAGGCCCCAGTTCCAGTCCTCGTCGGTGATGGACAGGAAACCGCCCATCCGGGGGCGCACACCACCCACGTTGTTCACCACGACGTCCACCCCGCCGAACGTCTGCACGGCCGCCGAGACGAGTCTGTCCGCCCCGGTCTGGTCCGCCAGGTCGACGTTCACCGTCCGGACCCGCCCGCTGAAGCTGTCGGCCACGCCCAGCAGGCCCGGCGAGAGCGTGCGCGAACCCGCGACCACCGACGCCCCCTCCTCGGCCAGCGCCCTCGTCACGGCCAGGCCGATGCCGCGGCTCGCCCCGGTCACCACCGCCACCCGGCCCGACAGATGCAGATCCATGCCTTCTCCTCGGTCTGAACCCGGAATTCCCTGGAATTCGAGCCTAATTCGCGAGGGGTGCGACGTGAAGGCGGGAAAACAACCCGGACGGTACTCCGTGCTGTTCACGAAGTGTTCCCCGTAATACGGCGAAAGGTTCTTAATGGCTGGTCAGAGGGGCTAGCGTGGCAGAGTAGGGATGTCCCGAGAGAAAAGGTGCGCCCGCTCATGGCTATTGTCGAGACCATCAGGTTCAAATTGGTCGACGGCTTCGACGTGGAGAAGTTCCGTGAGATCAACATCCGTATGCAGCGCGAGTTCATGGAGCCCAAGCACGGCTTCCTGTCCCGGCGCTCGGCGGTGAGCAACGACGGCGAGTGGCTGATCGTCGTCACCTGGACCGACCAGCTCGCCGCCCAGGCGGTCATCTCGTCGTTCTACGGCGCCCCGGAGACCCAGGAGTTCCTCGCCGCCATCGACCTGTCCACGGTGCAGCCGGGCAGCTACACGCTCGTCGAGTACTGAGCCACCGACGAAAAGCCCCCGCTCGCCCACAAGACCAGGCGAGCGGGGGCTTCGTCGTCGCTACCCGAGAACCTTCATGACGTCCCGCAGCACGGACACGTGGTCGGCCGCCGACCGCAGGCCGAGCCCCATCGTGTTCACGCTCAGGTGGGTCGCGCCCAGCTCGACCCACCGGCCCACGTACGACGCCCACTCCCGCTCGGGCACGTCCGACAGCGTCAGCCGCGGCTCGAACCCGACCGAGCCCGGGTCGCGCCCGGCCGCCACCGCGTAACCCCGGACCCGCTCGATCATCTCCGCCGCCGTGGCGTCCGGCGGGCGGTGCGGCAGCCAGCCGTCGCCCAGCTGTCCGGCCCGCCGCAGCACCTGCTCCGCGTGCCCGCCGAACCACACCGGGATGCGACCGGCGGCGGGCCGCGGGTTGATGCCGGCGTTGTCGACCCGGTGCCACTTCCCCTCGAAAGTCACCGTGTCCGACGCCCACAGCCGCTGCAACACCTCGACCTGCTCGGTGCTGCGCGCCCCGCGCCCGGCGAACTCCTCGTTCAACGCCTCGTACTCGACCGGGTTCCAGCCGATCCCGACGCCGAGCCGCAACCGCCCGCCGCTGAGCACGTCGACCTCGGCCGCCTGCTTGGCCACCAGCGCCGTCTGCCGCTGCGGCAGCACGAGCACGCCGGTCATCAGCTCCAACGACGTGGTCACCGCGGCCAGGTAGCCGAACAGCACGAACACCTCGTGGAACGGCGTGTCGCTGGTGTACCCGCGCCACCCCGGCCGGGTGTCCACGCCCGCGCCCAGGACGTGGTCGAACGCCATCGCGTGCGTGTAGCCCAGTTCCTCCACCGACCGCGCCCAGCCGCCGATGTCAGCCGGGTCGTTGCCGATCTCCGTCTGCGGGAAGATCGCTCCGATACGCATGTTTCCCATTCTCCCAACGTGAGGGGGGCGCGACAGCGGTCGGGGGATGCCCGCTGTCGCGCCCGTGGTGGAACGGCCCCGGCTCAGCCGGTCGAGGTCGCCGTCTCCTCCACCACCGCGGGCTCCGGGGAGCCGGTCTGGGGTTCGGGGCTGGGCTTGAGGAAGCTCGTCGCCCACGCGGCCACCACGCCCACCGCGCAGATCACCAGCGACGTCAGCACCGCGCCCCGGGCGCCGGACGCGGCCACCGCGCCACCGCCGATGAGCGCGCCCGCCGCGATGCCCGCGGTGATCGCGGACGCGGGCAGGGTGGCGGCGAAGTCGCGGCCCGGTCCGGCCAGGGCGACCACGCGGTACTGGATCGACGGGACGATGCCGAAGCCGACGATGCCCCACACGCCCAGCGCGATCGCCGCGACGACCGGGTTCGAGCCGCCGAAGTACAGCGCGAGCAGCGCGCCCACCAGCACCACGCCGCCGACGATGATCGTGCCGCTGGCGTTCCTGTCCGCCGCCGCGCCGCCGGCGAACGTGCCCACCGCGTTGGCGATGCCGTACACCAGCAGGAACACGCTGATCGTGCCGCCGGAGATGCCGGTGACGTCGGCCAGGAACGGCTGGAGGTAGGTCAGGCCGGAGAACTGGCCGCCCATGATCAGGAAGCCCAGGCCCAGCAGGGCCAGCACCTTGGGCGCCAGGGCGTGCTTGGCCTGCGCGCCGAAGCCGCCGACGCCGGAGTTCGGCACGCTCGGGATCACCGCGAGCGCCAGCACCAGGGTCAGCACGCCGGTGGCGATGATCGCGATGAACGAGGCCTCCCAGCCCCAGCTCTGCCCGATGAGCGTGCCCAGCGGGACGCCCAGCGCGGTGGACACGGCCACACCGCCGAACACGAACGAGATCGCGCGGCCCATCTTGTCCGGCGGCATCATGCCCGCGCCGACCGCGAACGCCACCCCGATGAACAGGCCGTGCAGCGACCCGGTCAGCACGCGGGCGAACAGCAGCAGGCCGAAGCTGGTGGCCACGACCGCGATCACGTTGCCGAGGATGTAGGCGGCCAGCGAGAGCTGGAGTAACTGCTTGCGCGCGTACTTGATGGTGACCGCGGTCAGCAGCGGGCCGCCGATGGAGATGCCCAGCGCGTAGGCGGTGACCAGGCTGCCCGCCGCGCTGATCGAGACGCCCATGTCGTCCGCGATCAGGTTCAGGATGCCGACCACGATCAGCTCGGCGCTGCCCATGATGAAGGCGGCCAGGAACAGCGCCGCCAGCGCCAGGTTGGTTCGCGACCGGCTCAGTCCGGGTCGCAGGTCTGTACTCATGTGCACCTTCCTCGAAGTTGTCTTCCTCGTCGCGACCCGGGTCGGCCGCCGGGTGGCTGGCACCCGACGGCGTCGTCAGGCGTTAGGGAACGATCCCTATCATTTCGCGGCCAACCGTAATACAGTCGGTTCGACCGAGCAAGGGGGTGTCCGACATGCCGCGTGCCTCCGCCGAAACCCGCGAGCACGTGCTGCGGGTGGCGCACGACCTGTTCTACTGGCACGGCATCCGCGCCACCGGCGTGGACCGCGTCGCCGAGGCGGCGGGCGTCGCCCCGACCACGCTGTACCGGCTGTTCGCCGACAAGGACGAGCTGATCGCCGCCTACGTCGAACGCGCCGACCAGGAGACCCGGGCGTGGTTCACCGCCGCCGTGCGCGCCGCAGGCCCGGACCCGCGCGCGCAGGTCCTGGCCGTGTTCGACACCCTGAACGAGCGCATCGGGCCCGACCAGTGCCGGGGCTGCACGTTCCTGATGGCCCTGGCCGAGTTCCCCGACGACCACCTGCCCGCGCACCGCCGGGCGGTGGCCGCGAAGTCCTGGGTGCGGGCCCGGATGGGCGAGCTGACCGCCCGGCTGGGCGTGCCGGACCCGGAGGCGCTGGCCGACCAGCTCGTGCTGATCATGGAGGGCGTGCACGCCTCGGCGCAGGCGTTGCGCGGGCCGGCGAACCAGGCCCGCGCGCTGGCCGAGGCGATCCTCCCGCCGGCCTGATGCCGGTGCCGCGGCGTCAGCGGCGCGTTCTGCGGTGCCGTCCGCCCCTCGTGCCGCTCTCCTCCCGTCCGCCTCTCGTGCCGCCCTCGTCCCGTCCGCCTCTCGTGCCGCTGTCGTCCTGTCCGCCTCTCGTGCCGCTGTCGTCCTGTCCGCCTCTCGTGCCGCTGTCGTGCCGTCCGCCTCTCGTGCCGCTGTCGTGCCGTCCGCCTCTCGTGCCGCTGTCGTCCTGTCCGCCTCTCGTGCCGCTGTCGTGTCGTCCGCCTCTCGTGCCGCTGTCGTCCCTTCCGCCGGCAAGGCAGGGAAATTTTCAGTTGACTGAACTGAATATTTCAGCAGCATGAAGGGTTCGCACCGCCACGAGCCGTCAGAACAGCGTCGGCACGGCGCTGAACACGTGGTCCGGGTCGTAGCGCCGCTTGAGCGCGTACAGCCGGGACGCGTTCGGCCCGTACGCCCGCCGCACCCGCTCGGTCTCCCCGGGCGCGAGCAGGTTCGGGTACCCGCCGGGCAGGGCGTGCGGCTCCAGGTCCCGGGCGAGCCGTTCCACCCACTCCCGATGCCGCCGGCCGTCCACGCCCGCGTCCCACGTGCCGACGATCTCGACCAGGTTGTGGTCGCGCCGCAGCCCGAACGCCGTCGCCGTCGCCGGCACCCGTGCGGCAGCGCCGTGGAAGTGGTGCACGAACACGCCCGAGTACGGCGACGTGATCCGCTCGGCGGCGTCCACCAGGACCTCGGCGGCCTCGTCGGAGACCTCGGCGAGCTGGTGGTTGGCGGCGAGCGTGTGCCGCCCGTCGACCACGACCCCGTCCAGCAACCCCAGCACCTCGAACGGGGTCATCGGACCGACCTGCGCCGACACCGGCGTGCCCAGGGACGACAGCCGCGCCGCCCACTGCGCGCCCCGCGCCGGGTCGCCGCTCCACGCGGGCAGCAGGTACAGCAGCGCCTGGCCGTCGGGGCCGGCGAAGAACCCGGTCATGACGGTGAGCTGGTCCGGCGCGGCGGCGATCAGCTCCCGGTAGCCGCGCAGCACCTTCCGCGCCTCCGGCAGTCCGAACAGGACCATGCCGGAGGTCATGGAGCGCAACGGGTGCACCCGGTACGTCGCCCGCGTGACGACGCCGAAGTTGCCGCCACCGCCGCGCAACGCCCAGAACAGGTCCGGCTCCTCGGTCGCGCTCGCCGTCAGCACGCTCCCGTCGGCCGTCACCACGCGGGCGCTGACCAGGTTGTCCAGCGCCATGCCGTGCTTGCCCAGCAGGAGGCCGTAACCGCCGCCCATGGTCAACCCGGCCACGCCGACCGCCTTCACCGTGCCGACCACGGCGGTGAGCCCGAACCGGTCCACCGCCGCGCCCACCACGCCCGCCGTCGCGCCGCCCGCCGCGTCCACAGTGGACGAAGCGGGGTCGACGG
Organism: Actinosynnema sp. CA-248983; assembly: GCA_050954585.1. Lineage (GTDB taxonomy): Bacteria > Actinomycetota > Actinomycetes > Mycobacteriales > Pseudonocardiaceae > Actinosynnema. The sequence goes on from CP191863.1 coordinate 3,515,681, forward strand.
TGACGGCGTTCAGCTTGGTCAGGTCGACCACCAGGCCGCCGTCGCGCACCGCCCGGCCCGCCCAGTCGTGCCCGCCGCCCCGCACGCTCAGCGGCAGGCCGTGCTCCCGCGCCGCGCGCACCGCGTGCACCACGTCCTGCTCGGTCTCCGCCCGCACGATCACGGCCGGGAACCGGTCGGCGGCGCCGTTCCACACCCGCCGCGCGCCGTCGTAGGCGGCGTCGTCGGCCGCGATCACGTGCCCCGTGACCACCGCCCGCAGCGCGAGCGCCGCGGACGCCGGTGCCGTCGCTGTCATCTGACGGTCCTCCCTCACGCGTAGTCGATCCGCGCCAGCCCGAACTCCTCGGCGGCGACGATCGGGTCGAAGAACTCGTGGTACTCGTAGATCTGGCCGGACTCGGTGAACTTGAAGATCGAGACGTAGGTGTTGCGGTACCGCTTGCCGCCCTTGAGCAGGCAGTCGCCCTCGAACCGGGCGATGACGGTGTCGCCGTCCTCCCACGTCTCGGTGATCGGGAAGGACCAGCTCTCGAACATGCCGGGCGTGTCCTTCCACCGCGCCCACACCGCGGTCTTGCCGACGATGTGGTGCGGGAACATCTTGGTGCCGAACGGGTAGTAGTGGTCCGCGCCTTCGGCCCACAGCTCTATCCAGGAGTCGATGTCCTTCTCCTCCAACAGCCGCAGGAAGTCGTGCACCGTCCGCACGTTCCTGCTCAGGCCGTCAGCCATCTCGCCTCTCCTCTACAACGGACGCGGCCCCGTGCGTGGAGTGGGCACGGGGCCGCGAGCTGATCCCGCTCCGGGGGAGTGGGAGCGGGGTCGGAATCACCCGCGAGGTCGCGTCGGCGGGCCCGACGTGCCGACTTTCAGGCGACCTCGCCGCCTCGGCTCCGCCGAGGCAATCAAGCACGAGCTTCTGGGCCGATGATCCAGTGCTCCCGCGTCACCAAGCGGTGCACGTAACGCGGGTTGACGAAGGCCTCGTAGTCCTCGGTCATCTGCTTGTGCTCCGGGGACTCCAGCGCGTCGCGCAGCGCCTCCACGTCGTCGAACCACAGCTGGTAGGCCGCGTCCAGGGTCGGCTCGCCGATCCCGTACCAGCCGTCCACCGTGTGCCCCTGGAGGTAGCGGCGCAGGCCCGGCAGCTTCAGGCCCAGCTCGCCGTGCTGGTGCAGGCTGTAGGCGCGGAAGTCCTCCAGCGACACGCCTTCCTTGCGCTTGACCAGGATCATCAGCTTGACCCAGTTCTGCCCCTTGTACAGGGCGGGACCGGCCTTCAGCTCGTGCGCGTCGGTGTCGAGCACCAGGGTCTGCCAGAACGCCGCCCACTTCGGCTCGTCCAGCCGCGCGCCCTGCAGGAACTCCTCGCTCTGCAACGACGGGACCTGGTCCTCGGGGTTGAGCCAGATCTCGGCGACGCCCTGCCACTTGGGGTCGCCGTTGCCGAGCTCGAAGTCGAAGGTGGTGTCGATCATGTACTTGCGGATCTGCTTGATCTTGCTGGCGTACTGGACCGCGTGCACGTTGACCCAGTAGTCCTGGAACTCCTCCACCGTCATGCCCGGCTTGGGCGCGGCGAAGATCAGCTGGTGGATCATGTCGCTCCCTTCAGACCTTGTAGCGCTTGATGACGTCCTCGGCGAAGCCGATGTAGTCGCGCAGCGGCCACACCTCTTCGAACTCCAGGTACTCCCGCATCGGCAGCCGGCCCAGCGCGGTGCGGTCCAGCTCCTCGGCGTTGGGGGCGTCGATGATGCCGATCACGCGCTTCTGCGCGGCGACCTTCCACAGGCCCACGGCGAAGCCCGAGTCCAGCGTCTCCTGGGCGTGCTCGGCCTCCTCCTGCTCGATCTCCCACAGCTCGTCGAGCGTGATGCGGCCCTCGTGGTTCCACTTCATCTGGACGTAGAACAGCATGTGCGGCACTCCTGTCAGGACTTCAGTGTCAGGACTTCGAGCGGATCAGCTCGGTCAGGGGGTGGTCGGCGCCGAACTCGTCGACGGCGAGGTCCAGCGGCGTCTTGCCGTCGTGGCCGACGATGTCCAGGCGGGCGCCGGCGTCGATGACGATCCGCGAGCACTCCTCGTAGCCGTGCCACAGGGCGTCGTGCAGCGGGGTGTAGCCGTTGGTGGCGCCCTGGAAGTCCAGGTCCACGCCGGGCCACTGCGCGATCAGGCGGGTCAGCTCGACGTGCCCGTTGTAGACCGCCTTGTGCAGCGGCACCGCGCCGAACGTCGGCTCGGTCGCGTTGACGTCCGCGCCCGCCTCCAGCAGCAGCCGCGCGATCTCGGTGTGCCCGTCGCGGGAGGCGACCAGCAGCGGGGTGTGGGCGTCGTTGAACCCGTTGACGATCGGGAACTTCTCGTCCACCGGCGCGCCGTCGCCGATGAGCTTGCGCACGCCCTCGACGTCGCCCTGGGTCACCGCGGCCATCAGCAGCTGGTCGGCGGCGCGGCGCTCGTCGGCGGCCTGGCGCTCCTGGATGTACTGGTGGGCCAGCAGGATCTTGTCCTTGCCCATGGTGTTGACGTTCAGCTCGTACTCGAAGTGCTGCTGGAGCGAGAACCCGTAGTGCGTGCCCAGGTTCAGCGACGCGCCCCGGTCCAGCAGGTACTTGGCGATCTCGGGGTGCTTGAACCACACCGCGTCCATCAACGGGGTGTGGCCGGTGTTGGGCGTGACGGCGTCGACGAACGCCCCCGCCTCCACCAGCGCCCGCACGACGTCCAGGTCACCGCCCTGGCACGCCTTGTGCAGCGCGGTCGCGCCACCGCCGCTGTCGACGTCGAACACGTCCGCGCCGGCCGCGATCAGCAGCCGGGTCAGCTCGGCGTCCGCGCGGCCCGCCGCGATCAGCAGCGGGGTCAGCCCGCTGCGGACGTCGCGGTGGTTGACGTCCGCGCCGAAGCGCAGCAGCTCCGCCACGGCCTCGCGGTCGCCCGCCCAGCACGCCGCGACCAGCCGCTCCTCGCGGTCGGCGTTGAACGCGGCCACCTCGCCGTTGGGGTCGAAGTAGACCTTCCACGACACGATCCGGCCGCTGTCGTCGACGACGAGCTTGTGCACGTCCTCGATCTCGAACTCCTGCCGCGTGCGGGTGTGCGCGGCCCGGGTGTAGATCACCGCGTACGCCGTGTCGCCCTCGGCGCGCAGGTCGCGCAGCGCGTAGTCGAGCACCTCGGTGGTCTCGCCGCGAACCTTGAACGCCCGGCGCACGGCGGGCAGCCCCACGTGGCGGCCCAGGTAGGGGATGACCTCGTTCCACCGGTCCACCGGCAGCTCGAAGTCGATGGTGTGGGACAGCGCCGACAGCGCCGCGTCCAGGTCGCCCCGCTCCAGGTCGGTGAAGTACTTCTCCACCACCCGGCGGGTTCGCTCACTGCTCATCGCGGATCCTCACTACTCGGGTTTGTTTCGCCGTGCCGGGTGAAAAGGGTTCGGCCGGGCGCGCATTCAGTAGTTCACCCCGCGGCCGGTGGCGACAAGCCGGGGCGGAGGCCGGGCGGGGACTGCGTGAGGTCATCCGCACAGCTCACGAAGTGCCTTCCGGGGCAACGACTTTCCTTGTGGGCACCCGCGTGCGCCGCCGAGAGTTGCCGTCACAGCTCGCCAGAAGAAGTTGACCCCACCACAGGAGTGTGTTGACCGTGACCGCGGAGGGCACCAATTCCCGGACCGTCCGGGAGGACGCGCTGGAAGTATTCCGGCAACTCGGCCTGACGACCGTTTTCAGCAATCCCAGCCACACCGAGATGAAGCTTTTCGAGACGTGGCCGGACGACTTCCGCTTCATCATGGGGCTCCAGGAGTCGGCGGTCGTCGGCATGGCCGACGGCTACGCCCAGGCCACCGGCGAGCCGTCCCTGGTCGTCATCAACGGCGGCCCCGGCACCGGCAACGCCATGGGCTCCATCTACACCGCCGCCAGCGCCCACACCCCGATGGTCATCATCGGCGGTCTCCAGGCCCGCAAGCTCCAGCAGGGCGCGCCGTTCCTCAACGCGCCCAACGCCACCCAGCTCCCGCAGCCCTACATCAAGTGGGCGGCGGAGGCGGCCCGGCCGCAGGACGTGCCCGCGCTGATCGAGAAGGCGTACCACATCGCCAAGCAGGCGCCCCAGGGCCCGGTGTACGTGGGCGTGCCCGAGGACGACTGGATCCGGCCCGCCAACCCCACGCCGCACAAGGTCCGCGTCGTGCAGCCGGCCGTCGTGCCCGACCCGCAGGTGCTGGCCGACGTCGCCGACGCGCTCAACTCCGCCACCAACCCGGCGATCGTCGCCGGTCCGGGCGTGGAGATCGGCGGCGCCCGGCGCGACCTGATCAAGATGGCCGAACGGCTCAACGCCCGCGTCTACGGCAGCCCGGTGTGGCCGCGCGGCGCGTTCCCGGAGAACCACCCGCTCTTCGGCGGCGTCCTGGCCCCGCTGCCCGAGCTGATCAACGCCCGCCTCGGCGAGCACGACGTGGTGATCGTGCTGGGCAGCCCGACGTTCACCCTGTTCACCACGGCCGACCTGTTCTCCCAGGCGCCCGCGCCGCTGGACGGCAGCGACTCGCCCAAGCTGCCCGAGGGCACCCGGTTCATCCACGTGACCGACGACCCGGAGGCCGCCGCCTGGTCCATGGCGGGCACCGCCTACGTCACGCCGCCCGACGCGTTCGTGCGCCGGATCGTGGCCCTGCTGCCGCAGCGCCCGCGCGTGCCGCTGCCCGAGCTGCGCGAGCCGATCCCCACCCCCGAGGCGTCCACGCCGATCACCGAGCCCTACCTGTTCCACCTGCTGTCGCAGGAACTCCCGGCCACCGCGCAGGTGTTCGAGGAGCTGCCCATCGGCCGCGCCCCGTTCCACGAGCAGATCCCGCTGGGCCCGGACAACGGCTACTACGCCACCGCGTCCGGCGCGCTGGGCTTCCCGTTCGCGGGCGCGGTCGGCTACGCCGTGGCGCGGCCCGACCAGCGGGTCGTCGTCGTGGTCGGCGAGGGCTCGGCGCAGTACACCATCCAAGCGCTGTGGACGGCGGGCAAGTACAACCTGCCGGTGACGTTCGTGATCCCCAACAACGCCGGCTACCTGTCGCTGAAGTACTACCTCGACGACACCAGCCAGAAGAAGTGGCAGGAGGGCTGGGACCTCAGCGGCGTCGACATGGCGGGCCTGGCCCGCGGCTACGGCATCGCGGGGGAGCGGATCGAGACGCCCGAGCAGTTGCGCGCCTCGCTGCGGCGGGCGCTGACCGCCGACGGCCCGGTCCTGCTCGACGTCGTCGTGTCCGACCCCGGCCTGTTCCGGCTGTAGCCCCCGGCCTGTTCCGGCTGTAGCCCCCGGCCTGTTCCGGCTCTAGACACCAGGAGACAACTCATGGAGGTCGTCCTCAAGGACAACCTGCCCACCGTCCGCATCGACGGGGAGGTCGCCGCGCACATCTTCGACGGCGGCGCCCACGGCACCACCTCGTCCGCGTTCATCGTGGACGTCAAGCCCGGCAAGGGCCCGATGCGGCACAGCCACCCGTACGACGAGATCTTCTTCGTCATCGAGGGCCGGGTGCGCGTCGAGGCCGCCGGGCAGGTCCGCGACGCCGGGCCCGAGGAGATCGTGATCGTCCGCCAGGGCGTGCCGCACGCGTTCACCAACCTCGGTCCGGGCAACGCGCGGATGGTCAACGTGCACGCCACCGCCCAGGTGGTCACCGAATTCGCGCCCGACCACGTCGCCGACCCGTCCTACCAGTACGGGCACACCGCCTGAGCCCACGCGGGCCGGCGCCCGAGCGCGTCCGCGAAGCCCTCACCGCGTTTCCGCCGTGAAACGCACGAGTGGGGGCTTCGTGCTATTCGCTCCCGTTTTTGTCGCCGCAAATCGGCGGCTCGTCGTCCGGGAATCCGCCCCCCGGGCGACGGCTAGACTGGTCAGCGGGGAAACTGGGGGAGGAATGGTCGTGAGGTCGAACAACGTCCACCGGGGCGAATTGGGGCGCTTTTTGCGCAGCCGGCGGGAACGCTGCAACCCGATCGAGTCGGGTTTTCCGCGCGGGCCGCGCCGCCGGTCGCAGGGACTGCGCCGGGAGGAGGTCGCGATGCTCGCCGGGGTGAGCCCCACCTGGTACACCTACCTGGAGCAGGGGCGCGACATCCGGCCGTCGCCCGAGGTCGTGGACAGCCTCGCGCGCGTGCTGTGCCTGAGCGAAGACGAGCGCCGCTACGTGCACACGCTGGCGTTCGGCCACGTGGTCCGGCCGCAGCCGCTCGACGGCGAGATCTCCGCCGCGGAGCTGCTCAAACGCCTGGTCGCCGCGGCCGAGGACGATCCGTGCCCGGTGCTGGCGGTGGACCCGCACGGCGACCTGCTGGCGTGGAACCCGGCCGCGACGCGCTGGTACGACGACTGGGACCGGCTGCCCGAGGAGGAGCGCAACCTGGTGCGCTGGCTGCTCACCGCGCCCGCGGCCCGCGAGCGCCTGGTGGACTGGGCCGACGAGGCGCGCGACGCGGTCGCGGTGTGGCGGGCGGGCGCGGCGGGGTGCTCCGACGTCGGCGAGGTCGGCCGGCGGGTGCGGGAGCTGGGGCGGCTGAGCGCGGAATTCCGCCTGTGGTGGGATGAGCAGATCGTCCGCGAAAGGCGTTCCCGCACGGTCCGTTTCCGCCATCCGGAACTCGGTGTCCGCGAATTGCGGCTGGTGCCGTTGGAGTCGCCCGAGTTCGCCCCCGCGGCGGTGCTGGTGCACCTGCCCGCCTGAGCGCCGGCCGGGCATCCGGGCGGGTGCCGACTTGACGAAGTACGGGCCGGACGGGCCCGTTATCGGGATATGTGATTCGTAAATCACCGAAGCTCGGGCCCGGCGGGTGGATTATTAATGCCGGCGTCACAGGATGTGGATAGCGTCTTCGGGTGATCGCGGCCACCACGCGTGCGCCACGAGTATTTGGGGGGAGAGCCGATGCCTGTGACCGCCGCCACAAGCCGCGCTCGAGGTTCATTCGGCACCGAAGCAACCGGTCCGGTTCGGGCGGACCGCGCGCTTTGTTTCCGCTTCCGATGTAACCATCTTTCATGTTCTGTCGTGTCGGACGTGTCACGCGACCCGTGGTAGTCCGCTCGACCCAACGGGGAACATCGAACGGATCAGTATCGGAACGGCCCGTCCGCCTCGCCACGCTGGAACCGGGAATACCAGCACTGAAAGCGTCCTGGACAGCCGTTCCGACTCTTGAAAATCTGTGCGCGTCACTGGTCACTGGGGGACAGGGACGATGGGGGCTGGGGGAAATCGCCGGTGCGCCCGCACGCGGGCGGCGACCACGGGGTCGTCGCCGATCGCGCGGGCGGTGCGCGCCGGCGCGCACGACGTGGGGACGTCTGCGTTGCCGTACCTCCTTCGGAAATGTGTTGTGCCTTGCCCTGACGAAGTGTCAAGACGAGCCCCGCGAGGTCCGTGCCTCGCGGTGATCCGAAATGCTGGAGGGACAACCGTGCATCGGTTCCACGCGGTATCAGCCGGGGCTGATCCGTCTGATTTATCCACGCTGTCCGAGTTCTGCGAAGAGCTGTTCACGACGCTGGGGAGGTCCGACCAGCGCCGCTGGGCCGAGGCCTACGTCCGCGGACTGCTCGTCGTGCCGGGGCGCAAGTCCATCCGGCGCATCTCGGAACTCGTGGTCGGCCGGGACGCCGACCAGTCGTTGCAGCAGTTCGTGAACCAGAGCCCGTGGGCCTGGGAGCCGGTGCGCCGGCGCCTGGCCGAGCGCATCGGCCGGGCCATGCGCCCGCGGGCCTGGGTGGTGCGGGAAGCGGTGTTCCCGAAGAACGGGGACAACTCGGTGGGCGTCGCGCGCCAGTACGCGCCCACCGCCGGCCGGATGCTCAACTGCCAGCGGGCGGTGGGGGTGTTCCTGGCCGGGGACGAGGGCGCGGGCGCCGTCGACTGGCGGCTGGTCATGCCCAAGTCGTGGGACCACGACGTCGACCGGCGCGCCAAGACCCGGGTGCCGGAGGACGAGCGGTCGCGCCCGGTGTGGCAGTACCTGCTCGACGCGTTCGACGAGATGACGGGCAACTGGGGGTTGCCCGCGGCGCCGGTCGTGGTGGACCTCAGCAGTGATCCCGGGGTGTTCCCGTTGCTGGGCGGGCTGGAGGAGCGCGGCATGCGCTACCTCGCGCAGGTGTCCACGGCGACGCCGTTGCTCCCGGTGAACCTGGTCGGGGCTGGGGTTGCCGGTGCGGTCGGGGCGCGGAACCAGCCCCGGACGGTCGGGCAGTTGGTGGCCGCGGCGGCGCGGCGTGGTCGCAGCACGTTGTCCTGGCGGGACGAGCGGACCGGCGCGGTGTCGACGTCGGACTTCGTGGTGGCGACCCTGCCCGGGCACGCCGCGATGGGCGACGGCCGACCGGGTCGGCTGCCGTGGCTGCGGCACGTGCTCGCCGAGTGGCCGGTGGGGCAGGTGCGGCCGTCCGCGGTGTGGCTGACCAACCTGGGGGCCACCGGCATCCGCGAGATGGTGAGCCTGCTGCGGGCCGCCGGGCACGCGGACACCGAGGTGGCGCGGCTGGCCGAGGAGTTCGGGCTGCGGCACTTCGAGGGTCGGTCGTTCCCCGGCTGGCACCACCACGTGACGCTGGTGTCGGCGGCGCACGGGTTCCGGCTGCTGCAGGAGTTGGAGCGGGCGGGTTACCCCGAGGAACGGTTGCTGCGGCCCTACGCGTGAGCGTTTGCGCGTGGGCTTGCGTGTCGGCGTGCGTGTTGGCGTGCGTGTCGGCTTGCGCGTGGGCTTGCGCGTTGGCGTGCGTGTCGGCTTGCGTGTTGGCGTGCCGGCGAGGGAAGTGGACCAGCGTCGTTCCACTTCCCGGGCGGAGTGCTAGGTTGGGACGTTAGGGAAGGGTCCCGAACAAGTCGTCGACCGGAGGCAGCCGTGCGCCGACCCGCCGCGCAGACCCGCGAGCACGTGCTCAGCGTCAGCCACGACCTGTTCTACTGGCACGGCATCCGCGCCATCGGCGTGGACCGGGTCGCGGCGGAGGCGGGCGTCGCGCCGACCACCCTCTACCGGCTGTTCCGCTCCAAGGACGACCTCGTCGCCGCGTACGTGGAACGCGCCGACCACCAGTACCGCGAGTGGTTCACCGAGGCCACCAAGCCCGACGGCCGCGACGCGCGCTCGCGCATCCTGGCCGCGTTCGACGAGCTGGTGGTCCAGGTGCAGCCGGACAAGTGCCGGGGGTGCCCGTTCCTGATGGCGCTGGCCGAGTTCCCGGACCCGGAGCTGCCCGCGCACCGCAACGCGGTGGCGACCAAGGCGTGGATGCGGTCGCGGTTCGCCGAGTTGGCGGAGGAGCTGGGCGCGGGTGACGCGGAAGTGGTCGCGGACCAGCTCGCCTTGGTGATGGAAGGTGTTTACGCGTCGGTGCAGGCGTTGGGGGCGGACGGGCCGGCGCGCCAGGCGCGGAAGTTGGTCGAACACATCCTGTCGTGAATTCGCGGAGTCCGGCGCGTCCAGTCCGGCGCGTTCAGTTCGGGAGTCCACGTAGTGCGTTCTCCCGGATTGACGCTGGTGATCGACGGGGACATCCTTGGCGGTACACCTGATTCACCAGCAGGGGGTTACTTCATGGAATTGGTCAATGGCGCCGCCACGCCCAACGGGCTGCTGTCGGAAACCGCCGCGGTGGTGACCGCGCCGGTTTCCGACGCCGTCGACCTGGAGCGCATGATCGCCCGCGGTCTGCCCGGTGACCTGCACCGGAGACTCGACGCGCTGGTCGGCGAGTGGACCGTGGACAAGAAGACCTACATCGCCCTGGGCACGTTGGACAACCCCAAGATCTGGGTCGCGAAATCGGTCTGGAAGTGGCTGGACGACACCGGCGGGCGGTTCATCAGCGAAGAGCTGACCGGGGAACTCGCGGGTGGCCCGTACTACCGGCTGGGCATTCTCGGGTATTCCGGGATGGACGACCGGTACGAGTGGAACACGCTGGACAACCTGGTCAGCACGATGATGACGTACAAGGGTGCGGAAGGCACCGGTGGGGAGGACGTGATCTCCATCGGCGGTGTGTTCACCGACCCCGGTGTGCTCGGTGAGTCCTACGTCGGGAAGAAGATCCCGATGCGGACGGTGTTCACGTTCCGGTCGGCGGACGAGGTGGTGGTCGAGATCAAGTTCACCCCGCCCGGCGAGCCGGAGCGCATCGCGGACCAGGGCGTGTACCACCGCGTGCTCGGCTGACGTGGTGGTGCGGGCGGGCTCGTCGGGCGCTGTTCCGGCGGGCCCGCCCGGTTGGGCGGGGTGAGGTAGGGGTAGTCCTACCAGTGAGGCAGGGCACAGGACGGTCCTACTTCCGATAGATGGATGTCCTAGTAATCTGGACGGTACTTCCGCGATGCCGAAGGAGCCGTCGTGACCACCGATCGCACGCTGCACAAGCCCGAGCACCCGGTGCGCTTCGTGACCGCCGCCAGCCTCTTCGACGGCCACGACGCGGCGATCAACATCATGCGGCGCATCCTCCAGTCGCAGGGCGCCGAGGTCATCCACCTCGGCCACAACCGCTCGGTCCGCGAGGTCGTCGCGGCGGCGGTGCAGGAGGACGTCCAGGGCATCGCGATCAGCGCCTACCAGGGCGGTCACGTCGAGTACTTCACCTACCTGGTCGAGCTGCTGCGCGAGCGCGGCGCCGAGCACATCAAGGTCTACGGCGGCGGTGGCGGTGTGATCGTCCCCGAGGAGATCGCCCTGCTGCACGAACGCGGCGTGGCGCGGATCTTCTCGCCGGACGACGGCCAGCAGCTCGGGCTCGCCCGGATGATCAACACCATGGTCGAGGCGTGCGACGAGGACCTGGCCGAGCGCGCCCCGTCGTCGTGGGACGGGCTCTTCGCCGGCTCGGACGACGTCCTGGCCCGTGCCATCACGTTGATCGAGGCCGGGAAGCTGCCCGAGGACCTGCGTGCGCGCATCGACGCCGCTGCGGCGTCGGTGCCGGTCCTGGGTATCACGGGCACTGGTGGTTCGGGCAAGTCCTCGCTGACCGACGAACTGGTCCGCCGCTTCCGGCTGGACCAGGAGGACAAGCTCCGCATCGCCGTGCTGGCCATCGACCCGACCCGGCGACGGGGCGGCGGCGCGCTGCTGGGCGACCGGATCCGGATGAACTGCCTGGACGGCGACCGGGTCTTCTTCCGCTCGCTGGCCACCCGCCGCGCCGGCTCGGAGGTGCCCGACGGGCTGTCCGACGCGATCCTGGCGTGCAAGGCCGCCGGGTTCGACCTGGTCGTCGTCGAGACGCCGGGCATCGGCCAGGGCGACGCGGCGATCGTGCCGTTCGTGGACTTCTCGCTGTACGTGATGACGCCGGAGTTCGGCGCCGCGTCGCAGCTGGAGAAGATCGACATGCTGGACTTCGCCGACGCGGTGGCGATCAACAAGTTCGAGCGCCGGGGCGCCGAGGACGCGCGCCGGGACGTGGCGCGGCAGCTGGTGCGCAACCGGGAGGCGTTCGGCAAGTCGTGGGAGGACATGCCGGTCTTCGGCACCAGCGCGGCGACGTTCAACGACGACGGCGTGACGGCGCTGTACCAGCACCTGCGTGGCGAGTTGGCCGAGCGGGGGTTGGAGGTTTCGCCGGGGGCGTTGCTGCCGGTGTCGGGGAAGGTGTCCACGTCGGCGTCCACGGTGGTGCCGGCCAACCGGGCGCGGTACCTCGCGGAGATCGCCGAGACGGTGCGTGGCTACCACCGCGCGACCGAGACCCACGTGGATGCGGTGCGCCGGGTCGCGCATCTGCGGGCCGCTCGCGATGAGCTGGCTCGGGTCGACGCCGACACGACCGCGATCGAGCAGGTTCTGGCGTCGGCTCAGCAGCACGTGGACGGGTTGTCCGCGGAGTTGCTGGCCGCGTGGCCGAAGGTGGTCGAGGACTACACCGGTGACGAGCTGGTGGTTCGGGTGCGGGACAAGGAGATCCACACCCAGCTCGTGCGGGAGACGTTGTCCGGCAACAAGGTTCCTCGGGTTGCCCTGCCCCGGTTCGATGATGACGGGACGTTGCTGCGGTTCCTGCGCAAGGAGAACCTGCCCGGGTACTTCCCGTACACGGCTGGTGTCTTCCCGTTCAAGCGGGATGGTGAGGACCCGGCGCGGATGTTCGCCGGCGAGGGTGACGCGTTCCGCACCAACCGGCGGTTCAAGTACCTGTCGCAGGGGTCGGCGGCGACCCGCCTGTCCACCGCGTTCGACTCGGTGACGTTGTACGGGCGCGACCCGGAGACCCCGCCGGACATCTACGGCAAGATCGGCACGTCCGGCGTGTCCATCGCGACGCTGGACGACATGAAGGCCCTCTACGACGGCTTCGACCTGACCGCGCCTACGACGTCGGTGTCGATGACCATCAACGGGCCGGCGCCGACGATCCTGGCGTTCTTCCTGAACACGGTGGTCGACCAGACGCTGGACAAGTTCCGTGCCGAGCACGGGCGCGAGCCGAACGAGCAGGAGGAGCGGGAGCTGCGGGCGTGGGCGTTGGCCAACGTGCGCGGCACGGTGCAGGCGGACATCCTCAAGGAGGACCAGGGGCAGAACACCTGCATCTTCTCCACCGAGTTCTCCCTGCGGATGATGGCCGACATCCAGGAGTGGTTCATCCAGAACCGGGTGCGGAACTTCTACTCGGTGTCGATCTCGGGCTACCACATCGCCGAGGCCGGGGCGAACCCCATCAGCCAGCTCGCCTTCACGCTGGCCAACGGGTTCACGTACGTGGAGTCGTACCTGGCGCGCGGGATGGACGTGGACGACTTTGCGCCGAACCTCTCGTTCTTCTTCTCCAACGGGATGGACGCCGAGTACAGCGTGATCGGGCGGGTGGCGCGCCGGATCTGGGCGGTCGCGATGCGCGAGCGGTACGGGGCCAATGAGCGGTCGCAGAAGTTCAAGTACCACGTGCAGACGTCCGGGCGGTCGCTGCACGCGCAGGAGATGGACTTCAACGACATCAGGACGACGTTGCAAGCGCTGTGCGCGTTGTACGACAACTGCAACTCGTTGCACACCAACGCTTACGACGAGGCGATCACCACGCCCACGGAGTCGTCGGTGCGGCGGGCGATGGCCATCCAGTTGATCATCAACAAGGAGTGGGGCCTGTCGATGAACGAGAACCCGTTGCAGGGTTCGTTCGTCATCGACGAGCTGACCGACCTGGTCGAAGAGGCCGTCCTGATGGAGTTCGACCGGCTGTCCGAGCGCGGCGGCGTGCTGGGCGCGATGGAGACGGGCTACCAGCGGGGCCGCATCCAGGACGAGTCGATGCTGTACGAGCAGCGCAAGCACGACGGGTCGCTGCCCTTGATCGGCGTGAACACGTTCTTGCCGGAGGACGGCTCGCGTGAGCACGTGACCATCGAGCTGGCGCGCGCCACCGAGGACGAGAAGCGGTCGCAGGTCGAGCGGACGCGGGCGTTCGCGGCGAACCACGCGGCGGAGGCGGAGCCCGCGTTGCGGCGGCTCAAGGAGGCTGCCCAGACGGGGGAGAACGTCTTCGAGGTGCTGATGGACGCTGCCCGGGTGTGCACGCTGGGACAGGTGACGGAGGCCTTCTTCGAGGTCGGCGGGCAGTACCGGCGGAACGTTTAGAGAAGCTCAAAAGCGCCTCGCCGGCGGGCTGACCACCGATGGGGAGGGCAGAGCGTCGGTTCCCCTGGGCTGGAAGTCCTGCCAAAGCAGCCGCTGCGCGGCGAAGGACGGTGTGGCGCGGGTCAGGTTGGGTAGGCGGTGAGGTAGTAGTCGCCTACTACTGCGTTGCCGGGAGTCAGCGGGGTCTGTAGGCACGGGTCGGTGATCTTCACGGGGAGAGTGAAGGTGTTGACCTGGATCAGGGCGTAGTGGGTGTGCGGGGTTGCGTGGGCCTTGATGACTATGCCGCCCATTGAGATGGACGGTGTTGGGTCGGACAGGCCTTCGACCGGCTCGATCTGGAGGATGTGCGGCTGCCACGACCAGGGGCGTTCGTCGTCGGCCAGGTCGTAGGCCGCTGGGCTGGCGTAGGCGCGGAAGGTCTGGGCCCTGCCGGTGAGGATGATCTTGGGGCCCAGTGGGCCCTTGGCGTCCACCAGGATCGGGGTCGGGACGCCGGGGAGTTCCAGGCGGGTCAGGGGCCGGCTGGGGTGGCGGTGTGCACTGTTTGAGGGCTGAGGAAGGTTGGCGGGAAGTCGGGTGTCATCGTTTGGCCCGGCTTGAGGCTCTGACTACCAGGCGGGTGGGGAGGATGGCCGGTGGCGGGGTCTGTCCGTTGTGGACCATCGTGAGGACGGCGTGCGCTGCTGCTGCGCCGATGCCGGCCTTGTCCTGGGCGAGGGTGGTCAGGGGCGGGTCTACCAGGGCGGCCAGTTCGATGTCGTCGAAGCCGACCAGGGCTACGTCGTCGGGTACGCGGAGGCCGGCGTGACGGGCTGCCAGCAGTGCTCCTACTGCCATTTCGTCGCTGGCGCAGAAGACCGCCGTCGGCGGGGTGGGCAGGGCGATCAAGCGGCGCATGGCGTCCTGGCCGCTGCCTCGGTGGAAGTCGCCGGTGACGATGTGGTTGTCGGGTACTTCGAGGCCCGATTCGGCCATTTGGGCGCGGAAGCCCGCCAGGCGGTCGGCTGCCGGGGAGTTGGTGGGTGGGCCGGTGATGGTGGCGATGCGGTGGTGTCCGGCCTCTATCAGGTGACGTACGGCCTCGCGTGCGCCGCCGGTGTTGTCCGAGGTGACGTAGGTGGCGCGGTCGCCGGAGACCGCCACGTCCACGGCCACGCAAGGGAGGCCGGACTGGGCGAACGCGGTGAACGCCGGGCCGTCCTTGCCGCTGTCGATCAGCACCAAGCCGCCCAGGTGGTGCCGCCGGGTCATGTTCACGTACGCCACCGGGTCCGCGAGGGACGCGCCGACCGCGCGCAGCGCGGCCGAACCGCTGGTGGCGAGCATCAGCAGGTGGTAGCCGTGCGCGCTGAGCGCGGTCTTCAGGCCGATCAGCAGTTCCTGGAGGTACGGGTGCCGCCAACCCGGACGGCGGTGGTCGGTGTCCCACACCAAGCCGATCAGCCCGGACCTGCGGCTGGCCAGTGCGCGCGCCGACTCGTTGGGGCGGTAGTCCAGTTCGCGGGCCACGCGTTCGACGACCTCGCGCTTCTCCCGGCTGACCGTGAGCGGCCGGTTGAACACGCGGGACACGGTCGCCACGGAGACACCGCACAGCTCGGCGATCTCGCGGATCGTGGTCATGGTGGCGGTAGTCGCTTTCCGTGCAGGGGCGTGCTGACCAGCGTGGACACTACTTGATCGGGGGTGGTGGACACTGGGGAGAGTGTCGACCGTGCCGCCGCGATACGCGCCTGCGCCTGGACCACGAGCCATGGTCCGCCGGCTTGACGCTCTGACCAAGGCGAATGTGCCTGTTCGGTGTGACGTCGTCCTGGGCTTGCACAGTCCGGGTCCGCAGTCGTCTCGGGTGGCTGAGGTGACCTATGCGCTGGCTCGTCATTTTGTCGAGAGTGACGTGGCGGCCTTGCCTCGGTTCAACACCATGCCGTCGCCGTTGACCCGCGTCTATGCCGCGGCCAGTCGTGCCCGGCCGGATGCCATGGGGGCTGACATGGCGGCGTTTCCGCGTGATCTGGCGTCTTCGTTGTGGTGGGAGGTGCTGGCTCGGACCGAAGGGGACCTGACGAGCGAGGAACGCTCGGTGGCTGCGGACCTGCTGTTGCGGCTGGGGTACCAGGGGCGGGCGGCTCGGGTTGTGGGGGAACGGCCGGAGTTGCTGGTGAAGCGGCTGGCTGTGCGGTATTGGTCTGCGTCTTCGTCTGACGAGGTTGAGGCGATGGCTTTGCGGGAGGCCCGGGACCGGTCGTTGCCCACTGATGCTCGGCACACGTTGGCGTTGTTCGTGCTGGTGCGGAACGGGAGGCGGGGGACGCCTACCGCGGCCTTTCGGGAGGCTGCCGTGGTGGCGGAGGAGACCTTGCCGTCGGAGCCGCTTCGTCGTCAGGCGCATTATCGGGCGATGGCCTTCGTGCCCTACTTGGCAGGGGACTTGGCGGGGACCTGGTCGCTGTTGGGGCGTGCGCTGGAGTGCCAGAACGCGGCCGTGGCGGGGAGTTGGCTGGAGCGCTTGGCGTGGGACGACCATGCGTTTCCGTTGCACGAGACCATCGCCCGGACTCACCTGTTGACCGGTGCGGCGGACGAGGCGGTGGGGGAGACGGAGGTGCTGGTGGGGTTGAGCCCTAATGATCCTCGGACGTGGGCGATTCGGGGCGATGCGCTGACGGCGGCTGGGCGGTGGGAGGAGGCCGTCGAGGCTTATGGGGTTGGTGTGGGGTTGGGTGGGGTGACGGCGGCTCGGGCGGCTTTTGGGCGCGGGTGGGTGCTTCGGCGGATGGGGCGGGAGGCGGAGGCTGTTGAGGCCTTCCGCCTGTCCCGGCGGATCGATCCGACCGCGCCCGCCGTGGCGGAGGCGTTGGGGGTTAGGCGTGGGCGCGAGCGGTGGTGCGGAGGGCTACTGCTGCTCGGTCGAGGTTGCCCAGGATGCCGGGGGGTGGTTCGTGGTGGCGGTTGGTGACTTCCTGGAGCATCACCTGCATGGGGGCTGACTCCTCGGCTTCGGCTACCGCCAGGACCTTGAACGTTGTGCCGGGTGGGAAGACGACGCGTTCCTGGATGACGCTGCCGAACGAGTCCACCACCTGGACCCGTCGGCCGGTCGTCGACCAGATCACGAACTCCGTGCGCCCGTCGAACGGCACCGACGGGCCGGCGACGGTGCTCAGCAGGCCGTGCTCGACCAGCAGGTCACCGGTGCGGTAGTGGCGGGTGTCGCCCCAGCACACGGTGACGCCCTGGTGCACGGGCAGTCGACGCAGGCCCGACACGACACCGGCGGCGTACGGCCAGAGGCGACCCAGCCTGCCGGTGCGCAGGGCCTCGACCATGATCTCCTCGTCCTGCTGGAGGCACGCCGAGACCGCCGCCAGGTCGGTCACCACGGCCTCGAAGGCCTCCGGGTCCTCGGGACGCACCTCTATGTGCCGGCAGGCCACGGCGGCGTGCGCGGCGTAGCGCTCGCCCAGCATCCGGCGGAGGGCGTCGCGTTCGGCCTCGGTGCTGTGGTGGTCGGTCGGGACGAACTCCTCGCCCTCGCGTTCGCCCCAGACGGGGGCGGGGGAGAGCGGGAGGGGGCCGTCGAGGCTTATCGGGACGGGGTCGGGCTCCTCGACGCGGGGTGGGTTCAGGCGTTCGCGGGCGGGTGGGACGTGGGCGACGACCGGTTCCGGGACGGTCGGCTCCGGGGCGGCCGGGGCCGGGGCGACCGGGGCCGGTGGTTCCGGGGTTTCGATCTCGGGTTCTTCCGCCTCGGGTTCGGCCATGGGGGGTTGGGGCGGGGGAGTCGGGTCGCAGAAGACGACCTTCAGCAGGCGGCGGACCTCGGGCTCCAGGCGCTCCACCAGGGAGGCGCCGGCCACGGCCACCGCACCGGCCGTCGTTTTGCCTGGCGAGCCCACGGTCAGGCGGGCCCATTCCGGGTCTACCGGGAGGGCGCGGACCTCGGGGCCGTTGTCCTCCGCGTCGCGGACCCAGAGGCCGGATGGCACTACCTCCAGCACCACGCCGCCGCCCAGGTCGAACACGCCGGGGCCGCGCTCCACCAGGCCTGGCACGGGTACGCGGTGACCGGACACGGACGGGCCGCCACCCGGGGTGTACGACACCTCGGTCACGTACGGTCGCCACGTCTGCTGACCGCGCGGGTTCACCGCGACGACCGCCGCGCCGTTGCGCAGGGCGGCGATGGGCAAACCCGAGTACAGGGCGATCGGCTCGCCCAACTGGTCGGCCACCGCCTGTCCCTGGTGCTCGCCGCCGTACCAGACCAGGCGCACCCGCGACCGCGCGGCCGACGGGAGTCCGCCCAGCAGTCGGCACACCTCGTCCACCGGGATCGGGGGCTGACCCGGGCCGCCCACGACGACCGTCAGCACGTTGTCCCGGCACGGCAGGTTGACCACGGCGCGCGCGTCCGGGGCGGCCGGGTCGAACGGGGCGCGCTGCGCCCGCAGCCACAGGCCCGCCGGGATCGGCTCGGACACGCCCACCTCGCCGGTCGGCCACGGGGAGTTCGGGTCCACCGCCTCCCACTGCGGCACCGGGAACCGCCTACCCATCGGCATCGGGGACCCGCCGGGCAGGAACCGCAGCCAGCACCCGTAGCCGCCGTTGCCCACGACGAACGCCGCGCCCGGCACGGTGGTCACCGCGCCGTCCGCCGCGACCACCTCGGCCTGCAACTGCTCGCACAGCCACTGGGCGGGCGCGGTGGGGCGCAGGGTGCCGGCGTGGGAGGTCATCAGGCGCACCGGGCCGCGGCCCTTGAGCGCCGCCGCCACGGCCGGCCAGAACGCGGACTCGTCACCGGGCGGGAAGTCGATCACCACCACGGTCCGGCCGCGGTCCACCGGCAGGCTCCTGGCCAGCGCGGTCGCCGCCTGGCCGGCGCCCTGGGGCGGGCCGACGAGCAGGGTGGCCCCCGCGAAGGAGGCGGAGAACTGCGGTTGGGGTGCGGGCGGCGCCGGTGCCGGCTCGCGCTCGACCACGGGCTCGGCCGGTGTCGCCACCACGGGCTCGTTCGGGGCGGAACGTCGGAACTTCAAGGCGCCCGATCACCTCCAGGCACGACTGCGCGGGACGCCCGCACTCTACGCGGGTGACCCCCGGTGAGGACCAGGGTTCGTGGTCCTGGTGGTCTCGTCCGCGCAGGTCCGACCGGCGGAAGATCGTCCGTTCACCGTTGCCGGACCGGGTCCACAGTGGACCTCGCGGGCCCGCGACACCCCCAGGGACCAGCCCACCAGCGCCCCGAACGCCACGTGGTCCAACCACTGCGGCACCGCCGGCAGCGCCCGGACCGCGGGCACCCGCACCACCTCCAGGTCCAGGGCCGCGATGGCCAGCCCGGCCACCGCCCCGCCGATCACTCCCAGTGGTCGCCGGGCGTCCACGGCGGCGAGCACGGCCGTCCAGAACGCGGACACGCCGACGTGTGCTGCGACACCCCGGGGCACGGTCGGCCGGCCCAGCAGGGCGCCCGCCGCACGGGTCGCGGCCAACACGTCACGGCCGGTCACCAGCGCGTGTACCGTTGAGGGCACACCGCTGAGCGTCGAGGCCACCAGCCAGGCCCGGATCACGCCCCGCATCGCGACTCCGTCGTGTGCGCGCAAGATTGTCAGAGGCGGAAGTTACCCTCCTCTACCGTGTACCGCTCGACGCACGCCACGACCTGGGGAGCCCGGTGACCGCTGAGATCTTGTACGGGGCCGACGACCTGACCCACCTGGAAGGTCTGGAAGCGGTTCGCAAGCGGCCCGGCATGTACATCGGCTCCACCGACAGCAGGGGCATCAACCACCTGTTCACCGAGGTGGTCGACAACTCCACCGACGAGGGCGTGGCCGGGCACGCCACCCGGATCGTGGTCACCCTGCACGCCGACGGCAGCGTCCAGGTCGACGACGACGGGCGCGGCATCCCCACCGGCACCCACGCCAAGTCCGGCCTGTCCGGTGTGGAGCTGGTGCTGACCCGGCTGCACGCCGGCGGCAAGTTCGGCGGCTCGGGGTACAAGACGTCCGGCGGTCTGCACGGCGTGGGCGCGTCCGCGGTCAATGCCCTGTCCCACCGGTACGACGTGGTGGTGCGGCGCGAGGGCAAGACGCACGAGATGTCCTTCGCGCACGGCGTGCCCGGCGTGTTCGACGGCCCGGGGCCGAAGGCGGCGTTCACCCGCCAGAGCGGGCTGCGCGTCACCGGGAAGACCAAGAAGACCGGCACGTCCACCCGGTACTGGTACGACGCCCGCTACTTCGAGAACGGCGCCAAGCTCGACGTCGAGGCCGTGCGGGCGAAGTTGCGCAACACCGCGTTCCTGGTGCCGGGCGTGACCTACGTGCTGCGCGACGCCACCGAAGGCGCGATCCGCGAGGAGACGTTCCACTACCCGGGCGGCCTGTCCGACATGGTCGACTTCCTCGCGCCGTCGGGTGACAAGCCGGTGTCCGGCACGCTGCTGATCAACGGCGACGGGATCTACCACGAGAACGCGGCCGACGAGAACGGCGTCATGCGGTCCAAGGTGGAGCGCCACGCCGAGGTCGAGATCGCGCTGCGCTGGGGCACCGGCTACGAGCGCACCGTGGAGTGCTTCACCAACACCATCCGCAACATGCACGGCGGCACCCACCGCCGCGGCTTCGAGCGGGCGGTGCTCAAGGCGGTCCAGGAGGCCATCGGCCGCAGCCGCGGCTTGCTCAAGCCGAAGGAGGACCCGCCCACGCTGGACGACGTGCTGGAGGGCATGACCGCCGTCGTCCACGTGCGCATCCCCGAACCGCAGTTCACGTCCCAGACCAAGGACGAGCTGTCCACCGCCGGCATCACCAAGGTGGTGCTGGGCATCGTGGAGAAGCAGATCAGGTCGTGGACCGAGGACCGGCGCACGAAGGCGGAAGCCAAGATCGTCCTGCAGAAGGTCGTGGACGCCTCGCGCGTCCGCCTGACCCAGAAGCAGCAGAAGGACGCCGCCCGCCGCAAGACCGCGCTGGAAGGCGCGGCGATGCCCGCGAAGCTGGTCGACTGCCGGACCACCGGTGTTGCGCGCTCAGAACTCTTTCTCGTGGAAGGCGACAGCGCATTGGGCTCGGCCCGCATGGCTCGGGTGTCGGAGTACCAGGCGTTGTTGCCGCTGCGGGGCAAGATCCTGAACGTGCAGAAGGCGTCGCTGGCCGACACCCTGCGCAACGCCGAGATCGCCTCGATCGTGCAGGTGCTCGGCGCGGGCACCGGCCGGACGTTCGACCTCGGGGCCATGCGGTACGGGCGGGTGATCCTGATGGCGGACGCCGATGTCGACGGGTCGCACATCCGGACGTTGCTGATCACGTTGTTCGCCAAGTACATGCGGCCGGTGATCGAGGACGGGCGGCTCTACGCCGCGATGCCGCCGTTGCACAAGGTGGTGACCAAGGGGCGCAACGCGGAGACCCACTTCACCTTCACCCAGCGCGAGATGGAGCAGAAGGTCGCGCAGCTGGAGAAGGCGGGCAAGACGGTGGCCAAGCCGGTGCCCCGGTTCAAGGGTCTGGGCGAGATGGACGCGGACGAGTTGTGGGAGACCACGATGAACCCCGCCACCCGGTCCGTCCGCCGGATCACGCTGCACGACGCGGAGGCCGCCGAGGCCGCGCTGGAGTTGCTGATGGGCGAGAAGGTGGAGCCGCGCCGGGCGTGGCTCGTCGAGTCGGCCGCCCGGGTCGACCAGTCCGCGATCGACGTCTGAGGCCAGGAGAGCTACAAGTGGCACGCCGCAAGACCCCCACGACCCGGGTCGACCCGTCCGCCTTCGACCGCGCGGGCGCGCAGGTGTTCGACAACTCGCTGACCACCGAGATCGAGGACTCCTACCTGGAGTACGCCTACTCGGTGATCCACTCGCGGGCGCTGCCGGACGCGCGGGACGGCCTCAAGCCGGTGCACCGCCGCATCCTGTTCTCGATGAACGAGCAGGGCTACCGGCCGACCAGCCCGTACGTGAAGTCCTCGCGGGTGGTCGGCGACTGCTTCGTGCGCGGCGCGCTGGTGTCGACGCCGGCGGGTCTCAAGGCCATCGAGACGCTGGAGGTCGGCGACCTCGTCCTGGACCCGGCCGGGCAGCCGGTGCGGGTCGGCGAGGTGTACGAGAACCCGGTGTCCGAGCTGGTCCGGGTGGTGTGGGCGAACGGCGACACCATGCTGGTCACGCCGGGGCAGCGGTTCCGCGTCGAGGACGGCGAGTGGGTCGCCGCGCGCGACCTGGCAGGCTTGAAGACCGTTGCTTTTGGCGCGTCCCGACACGCCACCCTGGTCGCGGACGGCGGTGACGTCGAGGCTTACGTGCTGGGGCTGGTCGCGGCGCGGGGTGTGGTCGAGGACGGCCGCGTGCAGCTGACGATGGCCGAGTGCGCGCCGCTGGACACCGTGCACGGGTGGGCCATCGCGCACGAGATGACGGTTCAGCGGGACAAGTACGAGGGCGCGGACGGGGTCGACCTGCACTCCCTCACCTTCGACCCGGACGTGGAGCTGGAGGCCGCCACCCGGGTCGTCCCGGCGGGCGTGGTCGCCGAGCGCGCGCACTGGGCGCCGTTCCTGGCGGGCCTGTTCGACGGCGCGGGCCACGTCCACGAAGGCCGCGAGATCGGGTTCGCCGACACCCGCGACGAGGTGTACGCGATGCTCGCCGACGCGGGCGTGCGCGTCGAGCGGGACCGAGGCCTGTGGGTGTCCGGCCGGCACGCGTCGGCGCTGGCCGCCGCCCTGCTGCGCTGGACGAAGACCGGCCACGACGACCTGGTGGACGTCATCCGCGCGGCCCGCGGCGAGGACCCGGTCGAGCAGACCGCGACGTGCGAGGTCGCGGCGGTCGAGCCGGCCGACCCGGACGTCACCTACGACATCCAGGTCGAGGCCGACGAGCACGCGTTCGTCGTGGCCGGCCAGGTCGTGCACAACTGCATGGGCAAGTACCACCCGCACGGCGACACCGCGATCTACGACGCGATGGTCCGCCTGGCCCAGGACTTCTCCCTCAACACCCCGCTCATCGACGGGCACGGCAACTTCGGGTCCCCAGACGATGGACCGGCTGCCTCGCGTTACACCGAAGCCCGGATGTCGCCCGCCGCCATGCTGCTGGTGGGTGAGCTGGACGAGGAGACCGTCGACTTCCGGCCCAACTACGACGGCTCGCTCCAGGAGCCGTCCGTGCTGCCCGCCGCGTTCCCGAACCTGCTGGTCAACGGCACCTCGGGGATCGCGGTCGGGATGGCCACGAACATGATCCCGCACAACCTGGGCGAGGTCGTGGCGGCGGCGCGGTGGCTGGTGAACCACCCGGACGCCGACCTGGACAAGCTCATGGAGTTCGTCCCCGGCCCGGACCTGCCGACCGGCGGCGTGCTGCTGGGCCTGGACGAGGTGCGCAAGGCCTACGAGACCGGGCGCGGCGTGGTGCGGATGCGGGCCAAGGTCGAGACCGGGCCGTTGGAGGGCAGTCGCGGCCGGCAGGCGATCACGGTCACCGAGCTGCCCTACGGCGTCGGGCCGGAGAAGATCATCGAGAAGATCACCGACGAGGTGACCAAGTCCAAGCGGCTGACCGGCATCGCCGACGTCAAGGACCTCACCGACCGCGAGAACGGCATCCGGGTCGTCATCGAGTGCAAGGTCGGCGTGAACCCGCAGGCGCTGCTGGCCGACCTGTACCGGCTGACGCCGATGGAGCAGTCCTTCGGCATCAACAACCTGGTCCTGGTCGACGGCCAGCCGCAGACGCTGGGCCTCAAGGCGCTGCTGGAGGTCTTCCTCAAGCACCGCTACGAGGTCGTCACCCGGCGGACGCGCTACCGCCGCCGCAAGCGCGAGGACCGGCTCCACCTGGTCGAGGGCCTGCTCAAGGCGCTGCTCGACATCGACAAGGTGATCAGGCTGATCCGGGGCAGCGAGAACGCGCAGGCCGCCAAGGAAGGCCTGATGAAGACGTTCAAGCTCTCCGAGGTGCAGGCCGGCTACATCCTCGACACGCCGCTGCGCCGCCTCACCCGCTACGACTCGATCGAGCTGGAGGCCGAGCAGGACCGGCTGCGCAACGAGATCGCCGAGCTGACCAAGATCCTCGACGACGAGCGCGAGCTGAAGAAGGTCGTGTCGGCGGAGCTGGCGAAGGTGGCCAAGGACCTGACCGCCGAGCGCCGCACGACGCTGCTGGACGGCGACCTGAAGGAGGTGCTGGCGGCGTCCAAGCCCGCCGGGCCGCTGGAGGTCGCGGACGACCCGTGCCAGGTGATCCTGTCGGCGACCGGGCTGGTGGCGCGGACGGCGGCGGAGTCGGAGGAGGCGTCCGAGGCGCGCCGGCGCAACGGCCGGACCAAGCACGACGCGGTCGCGGCGGTCGTGCACACCACCGCGCGCGGGCAGGTGCTGCTGGTGACCAACCTGGGTCGCGCGGTGAAGACCGACGTGCTGCCGCTGCCGGTGCTGCCGGAGGCGAGCGGGACGGTGTCGCTGTCCGGCGGCATGGCGGCCAGTGAGCTGCTCGACCTGGCCAAGGGCGAGAAGGTCGTGGGCATCGCGCCGTTGAACGACACCGACTCGCCGGGCCTGGCGCTGGGCACGCGGCAGGGCGTGGTCAAGGTCTGCGCGCCGGAGTGGCCGGTGCGGTCGGAGGAGTTCGAGGTGATCACCCTCAAGGAGGGTGACGAGGTGGTCGGCGTGTCGTGGCTGGGCAGCGCGGAGGAGACGCTGGTGTTCGTCTCGTCCGACTCGTCGCTGCTGCGCTACAGCGCTTCCCTGGTCCGGCCGCAGGGCCTCAAGGGCGGCGGCATGGCCGGGATCAACCTCGCGGCCGGCCAGCGGGTGCTGTTCTTCGGGGCGGTGCGGACCGACGACGACGAGCACGGCTCGCCGATGGTGGTCACGTCGACCGGGCAGAGCGTGAAGGTGACGCCGTTCGAGGAGTACCCGGCGAAGGGCCGGGCGACCGGCGGCGTGCGGTCGCAGCGGTTCCTCAAGGGGGAGAACGGGCTGGTCCTGGCGTGGATCGGGCCGCGTCCGGCGGGTGCGGCGGACAACGGGTCGCCGGTCGAGCTGCCCGAGGTGGACGTGCGGCGCGACGGTTCGGGCCACGCCCACCCGGGTCCGGACGTGGTGGGGCACCTGATCGAGCGGGGATGACAATCATAGTCGTTAAGCTGTGAGGCGTGACGACTCTGGACCCGGACACCGCGCGCTCGCTCCGGCGCGGCTGGGACGCGCAGCAGCAGCCCTTCCTGCCCTGGCGGGAGGAGGCGTTCGACGTCTTGGCCGCGCGGGCGCACGGCCGGGTGCTGGACCTGGCGGGTGGCACGGGCTCGATCGCCGCCCGCTTGGCTGACGTGACGCTGCTGGACTTCGACCCGGTGTTGCTGGAGATCGCCCGGGTGGCTTTGGGCGTGCCGGTGGTGCGGGCGGACCTGAGCGGGCCGGGTTGGGCGAGCGGACTGCCCAGCTTTGATTCGGTGGTGGCGGGGACGGCGCTGCACCACTTCGCGCCGGAGCGCCTGTGCGCCCTCTACGCCGAGATTCGCGACCTGTTGGCTCCCGGCGGCCTCTTCGCCAATGCCGACCGCATGCCCGAACCCGCCGCGCCACCCGCCGCTGCCGAAAGCGCCGCCGGGCCTGGTGCGGGCGGGTCTGCGGCGATGAGCGCGTGGCGCTCGTGGTGGGAGGAGGCGTTGGCGCATCCGGCGTTGGCCGAAGCCGCCGCCGACCGGGTCGACGGGGACTCCGCCGATTTCTACCCGCCCGCCGCCTGGCACGTCGAAGCCCTGAAAAGCGCTGGTTTCGCGCGCGTCGAGGTGGTGTGGCGGCGCGGGGGGAGCGCGGTCGTGGTGGCACATCGCGATCCGCTTATTTGATAACGACTCCCATCTCCAGTAAGCATGGGGCCCTCACCTGTTCGAGTGAAGGGCACCCATGATCACCGCAGGATTGGCCTCGGTCACCTTCCGGGGCAGACCGGTCGACGAGGTCGTCGGCCTCGCCGCCGACGCCGGCCTGGGGGCCGTCGAGTGGGCCGGTGACGTGCACGTCCCGCCGGGCGACCGGGAGGGCGCGGCGCGGGCCGCCCGGCTGTGCCGTGCCCACGACCTGGCCATCGGCACCTACGGCTCCTACTACAAGTCCGGCGCGAGCGACCCGGCCGACTTCGCGACAGTCCTGGACACCGCCGAAGCCCTGGGTGCGCCGCGCGTCCGGGTGTGGGCGGGCGTCAAGGGTTCTCAAGCGACCACGGAAGCCGAGCGCAAGGAGATCACCGAGGACCTCCGCCGGTGCGTGGAACTGGCCTCCGCCAAGGGGATCGCGGTCACCGCCGAGCACCACGTGTCCTCGCTGACCGACGACCTCGCCTCCGCGCTGCGCCTGCTGGACGACGTCGACCTGGTCGCCCACTGGCAGCCCAAGGAGTCCCCGGCCGTCGACGAGTGCCTGACCGAGGTCACCGGGTTGCTGCCGCGCCTGTTCGCCGTCCACGCCTTCTCCTGGGGCCCGGACGGCTTCACCGAGCGCCTCCCGCTGGCCGCCCGCGCCGACCTGTGGCGCCCGGTCCTCGACCTGCTCGACGAAGACGGCCACGACCGGCACGTGCTGCTGGAGTTCGTGCCCGACGACTCGCCCGAGGCGTTCCGCCGGGACGCCGCCACCCTGCTCTCCTGGCTGGAAGACCGATGAGAACCCTCGCCCTCGCCCTCGCGGGCCTGGCGCTCGCCGCCTGCACCGCCGCCCCCGCCCCGAACAGCGGCCGACCCCGGTCGTCCGCACGGCCGCGCCGCTCGAAGCGTCCCTGACCGTCACCGACCCGCGCGGCACGAAGGTCACGCTGACCAAGCCGGCCGAGCGGATCGTGTGCCTCAGCGGTCTGTGCGACGACATCGTCCTGGACCTCGGTCTCGTCCCGGCGGGCACGACCAACCCCACGCTCCTGCCCGTCCTGGGCCACACCGGGGACGTCCCCAAGGTCCCGGGCACGTTCGGCAGCGAGGACGTCGAGTTCATCGCGGGCCTCAAGCCGGACCTGGTGATCGGCCTGCCCGGCGTGCACGACCCGCTGCGGCCCGCCATCGAGAAGTTCGCTCCACTGTGGACGGCCGAACCCGCGACCTGGGAGGACTCCGTCGGCTACCTGCGCGCGCTGGGCGCGTTGACCGGCCGCGCGGACCGGGCGGTGCGGGCCGAGGAGACCTTCCGGGGCAAGCTCGCCGACGCGGTCGCCAAGACCGGGGCCGACGGGCGCTCGGCGAAGAAGGTGCTGCTGATGTACGGCAGCGTGGACTCGATCGGCGTGGACACCTCGTCCTCCCTCAAGGGCCACCTGCTGGGGCAGCTGTTCAGCTACCCCTTCCCGGCCAAGGGCACCGACGTCGAGACGGCGAGCAACTACAGCGTCGAGGAACTGCTGGCCAAGCAGCCGGACGTGGTGTTCGTCTACTCCCTGCTGTTCTCGCCGGACGACAAGACGCTGAGCGGTCAGCTGGCCGACAACCCCGTGTGGAAGCAGATCCCGGCCGTGCAGCAGGGGCGGGTGCACGAGATGCACGCCAAGCTGTGGGGTTCCGGGCGCGGGCTGCGCAGCCTGGCGGCGGTGGTGGACGAGGCGCTGGCCAAGGTCCCCGCTTGAGGTTGCTCGCGCTCGTCGCGGTGGCGGCGGTCGTCGGGGCGTTGGCGTTGGGGCAGCCGGTGGTGGTGTGGCCGGTGACGGAGCTGGAGCAGGTCGTGGTGTGGCAGTTGCGCGCGCCGCGGCTGGTGCTCGGTGCGGTCGCCGGGGCGTGCCTGGGGGTGGCGGGGCTGCTGTTGCAGGAGTCCCTGCGCAACCCGCTGGCCGTGCCCGAGCTGCTCGGGGTGTCCGGCGGGGCGTCGGCCGCGGTCGGGACGACGGTGGCGTTCGGGCTGACCGTCCCGGGCGCGCCGCTCACGCCGGCGCTGGTCGGCGCCGCGCTGGGCGGGGCGCTGACGCTGGTGGCGGTGCGGGGCGCGTCCGGGCCGGGGGCGGTGCTGCTGATCGGCGCGGCCGTGGGGTCGGCGGCCCAGGCGGTGATGCTCGCCGCGACCGCGATGACCGACACGCGGGAGCAGGGCGTGCTGGTGCGCTACCTGCTCGGCTCGCTGACCGGGACGACGTGGCCGACGCTCGTCCCGGTCGCAGTGGGGCTCGCGGTGGCGGTGCCGGCGGTGGTGCTCGCGGTGCCGCGGGTGAAGGTGCTGCGGCTGGGGGACGACGAGGCGATGTCGGCGGGGCTGCGGCCGGGACGGGCCCGGGTCGCCGTGCTGGCGGTGGCGTCGTTGCTGGTGGCGGTCGTGGTGGGGCCGGCGGGGCCGGTGGCGTGGGTGGGGTTCTTCGCGCCCCGGTTGGCCGCTCGGCTCGGGCGGCCTTCCGTCGGCGTGACGGCGTTGCTGGGGGCGTTGGTCGTGGTCGTCGCGGATCTGGTGGCGCGGACGGTGCTGTACCCGGTGGAGCTGCCGGTCGGTGGGCTGACGGCGTTGGCCGCCGTGGCGGTCGGGCTGCTGGTGCGGAGGCGGGCGTGAGGATCGCCGGGTTGGCCGTGCTGGCGGTGGTGTGCGCGGTGGCGCAGCTCGCGGTCGGGAGCACGGACGTGTCGTTGTTCTTCGGCGATGACGCCCACGCGCGGACGGTCGTGCTGGAGCTGCGGGCGCCCCGGGTGCTGGTGGGGTTGTGCGCGGGGGCGTGCCTGGGGATCGCGGGCGCGTTGTTGCAGGCGGCCGTGCGCAACCGGTTGGCGTCGCCGGAGATCACCGGTGTCGGGTCGGGGGCGGTGCTGGGCGCGGTGGTCGCGTCGGTGGTCGGCGGGGTGGCCGCGCAGCCGCTGCCGATGGCCGGTGCGGCGCTGCTCGGCGGGGTCGTCGGCGGTGGCGTGCTGTGGGTGCTGGCCGGGGTGTCCGGCGAGGTCGCGGTGCGCGGCGTGGTGGTGTCGTCGGTGCTGGTCGGGGTGACGTTGGTGCTGCTCACCGCGCGCCCGCAGCTCGCGGGCGCGGTGTCGCGGTGGCTGCTCGGGTCGCTGGTCGGTCGCACGTGGGAGCACCTGGCGCCGCTGTGGCCGGTGCTGGTGGTGGTCTTGGTGGCGGCGACGCTGCTCGGTGGCGTGTTGGACGTGCTGGCGGTGGACGACGACCACGCCCACGCGGTGGGGCTGGCCGTCGTCCCTTGGCGGAGCACGGTGTTGTTGCTGGCGGCGGTGGCCACGTCGGCCGCGGTGGCGGCGGTGGGCGCGACGGCGTTCGTCGGGCTGCTCGCGCCGCACGCCGCGCGGTGGCTGGTCGGGCCGGTGCACCGGCACGTGGTGCCCGCGTCGGCGCTGGCCGGTGCGGCGGCGGTTTCGGGGGCGGACGCGGTGGGCCAGGTGGCGCACGTGCCCGCCGGGGCGATCACGGCGTTGGCGGGCGCGGCCGTGCTGGTCGTGGTGGCGCGGCGGACGGGAGGGATCTGGTGACACCACTGCGCGCGTCGGGCGTGCACGTGCGGTTCGGCGACCATGAGGTGCTGCGGGGCGTGGACCTCGCGGTGGCCGAGGGGGAGTGGCTGACCCTGCTCGGGGAGAACGGCAGCGGCAAGACGACCCTGCTGCGGGTCCTGGCGGGGCTCCACACGCCCTCTCAAGGCGAGGTTGTGGTGGAAGGCCGACCGCTGGCCTCGATGTCCCGGCGGGAGGTCGCGCGTCGGATTTCCCTGCTGCCACAGGCGACCCCGTACGTGCGGGGGTTGACCGTGCGGCAGTTCGTGCGCCAGGGCCGTTACGCCGCAAGGGGTCCGTTGGGGATGCTCGGTGAGGCCGACGACGACCAGGTGCGCAAGGCGTTGCGGGACACGGGGGTCGTCGAGTGGGCGGACGCGCTCGTCGAGCGGCTGTCGGGCGGTCAGCGGCAGCGGGTGCGGTTGGCGTTGGCGCTGGCCCAGGACGCGCCCGTGCTGCTGCTCGACGAACCGACCACCTACCTCGACATCCGGCACCAGATCGAGGTGCTGGAGCTGGTCCGCGCGCTGCAACGGGAACGCGGGCTGACCGTCGTGGCCGTCCTGCACGACCTGGCCCAGGCCGCCCGGTACTCCGACCGCGTGGTGGCGCTGCGGGGCGGTGTGGTGCACGCCGACGGCCCGCCGTCCACTGTGGTCGACGCCGGGTTCCTGGCCGACATCTACGGCGTGCGGGGCGAGGTGCGGTGGATCACGACCAACGGACTATTGAAAATGGTTGTCATTCCGGATTAGGTTGGTGGGGTGGCCGAACCCGGCCACACCGCAACCGAGAGGAGACACCTCGTGGAGATCTTCGAGCCGGTCGAGGCCGAGCGCCTGCTGCCGCACAACTCCGCCAGCCACAGCAACGCGCTGGTCGAGAACCCCTTCGACGGCGGCGACGACGAGTGACCCCCTCCGCCGGCCGCCGCGACCCGGCGGCCGGCGGACCCCCGACGAGGAGGAGCGCGTGAAGACCCTCAAGCCCGGCACCGCGCTGTTCACCGGTCCGACCGGCCCGGTGCTGCGGGACGCGGCGGGCGAGCTGTTCGCCGTCGCCCTGCCCGACGCGGCGGTCACCTGGGTCCGCGCCGCCCTCACCCGCGCCGACGCGCCGCCGACGCCCGAACTGGGGGCGTTCGAGCACGCGGGTCACCTGGGCACGCGGGCGAGCTGGCCGATGGGCCGGCGGACCGTCGCCGTCCTGGCCGACCACGCCATCGAGGCGGCCGAGGCGCTGCGCCGCGCGGGCGCGCGACCGGTCGTGCTGCGGCCGGACACGGGCCTGTCCGCGGTGCTGGACATCGCGCCGGCGGCGGTGCTCGCCTGGCACGACGGTCCCGCGCCCGAGCACTGGCTGGAGCTGGACGAGCTGGCCGACCACGGCATCGGCTGGCAGCGGGTCAGCCGCGAGGGCCGGCACGTGCTGCTGGAACCGATCGGCGTGACCCACCGGGACGTGCGGGCCCGCCGGCTGGCCGCCGCCGGCTCCGGTCACCGCCACCTCACCGCGTACTGGGCCGGGCGGGACGCCGTGCTCGGCGACGAAGCCCCGGACGCCGCCGAACTCCTGCTGGTGGCCGCGCTCGCGGTCAAGGACCTGGCGTGCTGGGCGACCGGCGGCGTCAGCGTGACCAACTCCCTGACGCCGGGCGCGATCCCGGCCCACCGGCGGCTGCGCGTGGTCGACCTGGACAGCGGCGCGATCGCCGACCACCCCGTGCTGCCGGTGCCCGACTGTGCGCCGTGAGTTCACCGCGGCCGGGCTGGCGCACACCCTCTTCGCCGGCGGTGAGGACGCCCCGGTGGTGCTGATCCGCACCCCGTACGGGCGGCAGCACCACTTCGCCGAGGCGCGGGGGTGGGTGGCGCGCGGGTTCTCGTGCGTGGTGGGGGACGTGCGCGGGCGGGGCGGGTCGGCGGGGGAGTTCCGGCCGTACCGCACGGAGGCCGTGGACGGCGCCGCGGTGGTGGACGCGTTGCGGCGGCTGGGTTTCCGGCGGGTCGTCGCGGCCGGGTCGTCCTACGCGGCGTACTGCGCGGTGACGGCGGCGATCGCCCGGCCGGATGTCGTGGTCGGCGTGCTGGCGGCGGTGCCCGCGCTCGGCCTGGGCGAGACGTCGCGCGAACCCGGCGGGGCGGCGCGGTTGGCGTGCCGGGTGGGGTGGTGGGGCGAGCACGTGGGGACGGTCCGGTCGACCGACCTGCGGCACACGCCCGTGGTGGACCTGGTCGACGGGTGGGGCGACCTGTGGGCCGCGCCCGAGCGCACGGACGAGTTGTGGAAGGCGTTGCCACGGCTGAGCGTGCCGCTGCTGGCGGTCGGCGGGCTGCACGACCCGTTCGCCGCCGACACCGTCCGGCTGGCCCGCGAGTGGGGCGGGCCGAGTCGGCTCGTGCTCGGACCGTGGGGGCACGAACTGGACGCGCCGGCGCCGGGGGCCGCGCTGGCCGGCCGCCGGATCGGCGAGCTGTACGTGGCCTGGGCGCGGGCCCTGGAGAACCTGCGCGGCACCAAGGAGTTCATCGCCGTGGACGGGTGGCGGCGGCTCTCCCGAGACGGGCAGCAGGTCGAGTTGATGATCGAGACTGGCGAATTCAGGGCCGACCCCGCTCGCCCGTTCGGCTCGATCCCGGTGGGTGCGGCCATTCCCGGAAACGAGGACGCGGCCGTGCTGCTCAGTCCGCCGCTGCGCGAAGGCGAGGTGCGGGGCGGCATCTCCGTGACGCTCACCGCCGTCGCCGACGCGCCCGACGCCGACTGGGTCGTCCGGCTCTCGCTCGACGGCACGCACCTCGCGCACGCCGTCCACCGCCGCGCCCACACCCCGGGCGACCCGGCCACCTTCACCGTCGAACTCCCGCCCGTCGGCCGGGCGGTAGCCGACGGCGCACGCCTCACGTTCGAGGTCGCCGGGCACCACTGGCCCCGGCACGCCCGCAACCCCCACACCGGCGAAGACCCGGTCCGCGCCACCGCGCTGCACCCCAGCCGGCGGGCCGTGCTGCGCGCCGAAGCCCGCATCCCCTGGCGCCCCGGCGGCGCGGACCACGTGCCCGCCGCGGCCCTACCCGAGGAGGTCGCCTCGTGACGTTGTTGGTGGACCCGATGACCGGCATCGTGCGCCGACTGGTGGACGTCGCCCCGGTGGACGGCGTCCCGCGCCGCTACCGGGCCGTCACGGCCGAGGTCGCCGACGCGCGCCGGCTCGGGGTGTGGCCCGCGGACCGGGTCAGCCTCGGCACGTCGTTCGGCGACGTGGACGCGGCCCGTGCGGCGGCGGTCGGCGAGGCGGTCGAGCGGTACTGCGGCAACCGGGTGGCGCCCGGTCTGCGCCACGCCACGCCCGCCGAACTCGCCGCCGAGGGCACCCGCCACTTCGGCCCCGACGACCTGCCCTTCTTCGCCGACTGGCAGTACGACACGCCGGGCTTCCCCTACCAGCGCTTCGGGAACGACACGCGGATCGCCTGGGTGGCGGGCGCGGAGGACGGCGAACCCTGCCTGCTCCCCGCGTCCTGGGTCCACCTGAACTACCACTCCGGCGCCCGCCGCGCCGAACCCCGCCTGCACCACCTGAACTACGCGGGCATCGCCACGGGCGTCGACGCGCAGGACGCGTTCACCCGCGCCCTGCTGGAACTGGTCGAGCGCGACGCCCTCGAACGCTGGTGGCACCGCGACGAGCCGACCACGGGCATCGCGGTCGGGGACGTGCCGGGCCTGGCCGCCGAACTGGCCGGGTGCCCGCTGGAGGTGCACCTGGTGGAACTGCCCACCGAGCACCCGGTGTGGTGCGTCGGCGCGGTCGTGGTGGACCGGGCGACCGGCATCGTGGCGGGCGGCGGCGCGGCCCGGTTCGACCCGGTGGAGGCGTGCACCAAGGCCGTGCTGGAGGCCGTGCACACGTGGATCTTCACCCAGGGCCTGCTGGCCCCGGACGGCTGGGTGTTCGAGTCCATTTCGGCCGGAATCCTCGCCGAGGGCCTCTACTTGCCCCACCGCGCCGACCGCCGGTACCGCGACGACGCGGGCGAGCACTTCGCCGCCGTGCGCGACCTGGGCGCGCAGGTCCAGGTGTGGCTCGACCCGCGCGTGCAGGACGACCTGCTGCACCGGTTCACCCGGCCCGAGCGGATGGTGACCCCGGAACCCCGGGGCGACCTGGCGGACCTGCGGAACAGCTTGAGCGGCAACCGGATCGCCACCGCGGACCTGACCACCGACGACGTCGCCGAGGCCGGCCTGCGGGTGGTGCGGGTGTGCGCGACGGGCCTGGTGCCCAACGCGCCCGCCGCCTTCCGCTACCTCGGGCTGCCGCGCTGGGGCGACCCGGCGCGCGTCCTCCTCGACCCGCCGCCGTTCCTGTGATCCCGCTGCCCGAACCGGCGCCGCCCGCGATGACGCTGGCGGAGGCGTTGCTGAACCGCCGATCGCACTACCGCTACCGGCCGTTGAGCCGCCAGGACCTGAGTTCCCTGCTGCGGTACGCGGTCGGGGTGCAGCGGCGGTCGGGACCGCACGTGCTGGGCACCAATCCCAACGCGGGTGGACTGCCGACCATCGCCGTGCACGTCGTCCAGGGCGGTTCGGTGTTCGAGTACCTGCGCGAACCGCACGCGTTGGCGCCGTTGGGCGAGGGTGGGCTGGACGGCGTGTTCGCGCAGGAGGAGTTCGCGCGCCGGGCGGACACCGTCATCGTCCTCAGTGGACGGATGGGGCCGGGGCTGGCGAAATACGGACCCCGCCATCACCGCACCGCGCACGTCGACGCCGGTGTCGCGGTGCAGAACCTGTACCTGGTGGCGACCGCGCTGGGGTTGCGCGGCTGCGCGGTCGCCGGGTTCTCCGACGACAAGGTGAAAGCGCTTGTCCGGGCCGGCGAACAGGACGTCCCGCTGGTGTTGTTCGTGGTCGGGTAACCGGTGCGGGGTCATGAGAAGTGGGCATAAAGCCATTCCCCGGGCTGGTGTCGCGGCAATACCGTGGCCGACAGCAAGGGGGAGTGCCATGGACACAGCGAGAACGGACACGTTCGCGGGTGCCCTGCGCGCGGCGATCGCGGAACGCGGACTGGGGCTGGAACGCATCCGCGAGCACCTGGCGCAGCACGGGGTGAAGGTCAGCCTGGCGACGTTGAGCTACTGGCAGTCGGGGCGCAGCCGGCCGGAGCGGCGGTCGTCGCTGGCCGCGATCGGGTTGCTGGAAGAGGTCCTGGACCTGCCGACCGGGTACCTGGCGAGCCTGCTGGGCCCGCCCAGACCGCGCGGGCGGTGGCCGAAGCGGGTGCCCGACGAGCCGGTGCCGGTCAGTGCGCTGTGGTCGCGGCCGGAGACCGTGGAGTGGGCCGTCCGGCGGGTGGACACCGGGTGGGACGAGCAGTTGACCCGGTTGAGCCAGCACGACTTCGTCACCGTGGGGGCCGACCGCGCCGAGCACGTCGTCCGGTCGCGGCACGTGCTGCGCGCCGAGGCCGACGGCGCGGACCGGTGGGTGGTGATCGTGGGCACCGAGCAGCCCGGACGGCCGCTGCCGGTGCTGCGGCCGGTGCGGCACTGCTCGGTGGGCCGCGCGGTGAGCCGGGCGGAGGTCGGGGTGGTGTGCGCCGAGCTGCTGTTCGACCGGGCGTTGCGGCGGGGCGAGAGCATCGTCATCGAGCACGAGTTGGTGTGCTGCCCGGGGGAGGTGGTCACCGACTGCGGGCGCAAGTTCCGGTTGCCGGTGCGGGAGTACGTGCTGGAGGTGGCGTTCGACCCGGCCGTGCGGCCGGTGTCCTGCGAGCAGTACCGCCGGGTGGACGGGCGGCCGGAGACCGTGCTGCCGGCGGAGATCGACGCGAGCGGGTCGCTGCTGGGGGTCGCGCTCGACCTCGCGCCGGGCAGCTACGGGTTCCGCTGGCAGTGGTAGCCCCGGACCGGCTTCGGCTGCTGTCCCTGGTTCGGCTGCTGTCCCTGGTTCGGCTGCCGCCCCCGGATCCATTGTCCCACCGGGGTACGACAGTCCCGTGCGTGCGGGGCGTGCGGGGCGTGCGGGGCGGTCAGGGGGTCGGTGGCCGGCGGGCTGCTTCCCGGCGCAGCGTTGGCGTGCCCCAGGCCAGGGCGACTCCGACGGCCAGCAGTGCGACGCCGGCGCCGAGTCCCGCGCGCGGCCCGGCCGTCACCGCCACCGCGCCGGCCAGGGCCGCGCCCGCCGGCTGGCCCAGGCCCCACGCGATCATCCGGGCGGTCGTGTTGACCCGGGACTGCATGTCCGGCGGGCACGCCTGCTGGCGGTAGGTGATCGCGTTGATCACGACGGTGGAGTGCGCGGTGCCCCAGGCGACCGCCGACAGCATCGCCGCGATCCAGTGCGTGCTCAGCAACGCCCCGGCCGCGCACACCAGCGACGCGGGCAGCCCGGCCAGCGCGAGCCGCGCCCCGCCCCACCGCGCGGTGAGCTTGGGCAGCAGGCGCGCCGCGACCAGCGCGCCCACGCCCCAGCAGCTGAACAGCGCGGCCAGCCGCACGTCCCCGGACGGTCGGACGCGCAGCACCTGGTCCGCCCACGGCACCAGGACCGCGACCCACGCGCCGGCGGCGGCCGAGTGGGTCGCGCCGACCAGGGTCAGCGTGCGGACGATCGGGTTGCCCCACACGAACCGCAGCCCGGAGCCGATGTCGCGGACCAGCGTGGTGCCGTCCGTGCGCGGCGCGGACAGCGCCGACTGGACCGCGCGGACCAGCAGCGCCGAGCCCACGGCGGTCAGCGCGTTGACCGCGACCAGGTTCGCCGGCGCGACGACCGCCACCGCCAGCCCGGCCAGCGGCGGCACGGCCAGTTCGGCGATCGTGGTGCGGCCGTAGAGCGTGGCGTAGGCGGCGGTCAGCTTCTCCTTGCCCACCAGGGCGGGCAGCGCGCCGAAGTTCGCCGCGTCGAAGAACACGAACGCGGTCTGCGCGACGAACGCCACCGCCACCACGTGCACCGCCGTCAACCCGCCTGCCCACCACGCCACCGGGATCGTCGCCAGCGCGCCCGCGACGACCAGGTCCAGCCCCACCATGAGCACCCGCCGGTCGACCCGGTCCGCGAGCGCGCCCGCGAGGAGCCCGAACACCAGGTAGGGCAGGGCTTCCGCGGCGGCGACCGCCGAGGTCCAGCCCGCGGACCCGGTGAGCTGGTAGACCAGCACGGGCAGGGCGACCACCGACACCAGGCTGCCCGCGACGGACAGCAGGCGGGCGGCGAGGTAGCGGCTGAAGTCGCGGGTGGACTCGACGGAGGTGGTCACCACCTCAGGCTAATGAATGTCATGTTCATCTACCAATCCCAGGGAGAACGGCACGCTCCGCACCCACGCCGCGCCGTCCTCCGCCGCGACCTGCCGGATCATCGCGACCAGCGCGGCCCGGTCGGCGTCGGGCAGGGCGAGCAGCGGGTGGGCCATGTGCTCGGTCGCGCGCACGGCGGAGTCCGGGTCGACCTCGTCGTCCGAGGTGTGGTCGAGGAACGCCAGTCCGGCCAGCACACTGCGCACCAGGGCGAGGCGGACGTCGTCGGGCACCACGCGAGAGCAGCCCTGGGACGGGGTCGCGTAGCGGGCGGCGATGGCGGTGGCGCGGTCGTGGAGCTTGGCGCGCAACCATTGCGGGGACAGGGCTTCCGCGTTCGTGGAGAGCTGCCACAGCGCCCACTCGGCGTGTCGGGCGTCCTGGAAGGTCACCTCGACCCGCAGCCGGCCGTCCGCGTCGGTCTCTTCGGAGAGGACGGCCAGTGCGGTGTTCAGCAGGTCCTCGCGCCGGGCCGGGTTGAGCCGCAACAGCACGGCGACCTGGTCGCCGCCGGTCCGGAACCGGGTGCTGCGGTCCTGCCAGGCCCGGTCGAGGTCGACCCGGTCCGGTCGTTGCGCGGGTTCGTCGAGTTCCTCGGCGGCCAGCACCCGGGACAGCCGGTAGGTGCGGTCCTCACCGGACCGGGTGGCCAGCAGGTAGCCCTGGTCGCGCACGGTCACCAGGCCGATCGGGTCCACGGTGCGCCATTGCGCCTCCTGGCCGGCCGCCGCGTAGTGGATGCGGACCTTGTGACCGGCGAACACCGCGCGCCGGATCTCGGCCACCACGGCGTCGGGGACCTCGTCGGCGACCGTGCGGCGGGAGAGGAGGTCGGTCTCCGGGTCGATGAGCAGTCGCTCCGCCACGCCGGCCGCGATGTCCTGATGGCCCTGGGGCAGCGCGTCGACCACCTTGAGCATGGCCGAGGCGAGTGCCGAGCCGAGCCCGAACGCCTGCGCGCCGCGCCGTGAGCCGGCGATCAGCAGGGCCAGGGCCTCGTCGTGGTTCAGGCCGGTGAGTTCGGTCCGGAAACCGGGCAGCAGCTCGAAACCGCCGTGCCGGCCGCGTTCGGCGTAGACCGGGACACCGGCCGCGGACAGCGCCTCGATGTCGCGCAGCACGGTGCGCGTGGACACCTCCAGCTCACGGGCGAGGGCGGTCGCGGAGAGCCGACCGCGCCGGCGCAGCAGCAGCACCAGCGACACCAACCGGTCGGCGCGCACACGTGAACTTTATCGGAATACACGACAGGGGATGTCGTGATTGGCGCGCAGGCTCGCCCCGTGCGAACTGATCGAATCGAAGGGGCACTCGTGGCGATGGAGCGAACCGCGGTCAACCCGTGGCCGTGGTCGGTGGAGATGGGGTTCAACCAGGGCGAGGTCGTCTCCGGGCAGACCCGGACCCTGTACTGCTCGGGGCAGACCGCGATGGACGGTGCGGGCAAGCCCCAGCACGACGGGGACATGGCGGCGCAGTTGGCGTCGACCCTGGACAACCTGGAGGCCGTGCTCGGCGAGGCGGGCATGACGCTGGCGAACCTCGTCCGGCTCAACGTCTACACCACGGACGTCGACCTGCTGTTCCAGCACTACGGCGTGCTGGCGGCCCGGTTGGGCGCGGCCGGGGTGGCGCCGAGCACGACCATGCTCGGGGTGGCCCGGCTGGCGATCCCGACGCTGATGGTCGAGTTGGAGGCGACTGCGGTCGCGTGAGGCCGACGCTGCCCGTGCCGGTCCGGCCGGCACGGGCGCGTGGTCCGCGCCACCCCGGTGCGGCGGAATAGCGGTCGACGGGGTACGGTTGTGGCCAGTAGTTGAAAGTACAACTACTTGGACCGAGGAGCGGTTATGCAGTTCGGTGTCTTCACCGTCGGCGACGTGACGCCCGACCCCACCACGGGCCGGACGCCGACCGAGGCCGAGCGCATCAAGGCGATGGTCGAGATCGCGTTGAAGGCCGAAGAGGTCGGCCTGGACGTGTTCGCGACCGGCGAGCACCACAACCCGCCGTTCGTGCCGTCCTCGCCCACCACCATGCTCGGCTACATCGCGGCCCGGACCGAACGCCTCGTGCTGTCCACCGCCACCACGCTGATCACCACGAACGACCCGGTCAAGATCGCCGAGGACTTCGCGATGCTGCAGCACCTGGCCGACGGCCGGGTCGACCTGATCATGGGTCGCGGCAACACCGGCCCGGTGTACCCGTGGTTCGGCAAGGACATCCGCGACGGCATCGACCTGGCCATCGAGAACTACCACCTGCTGCACCGGTTGTGGCGCGAGGACGTGGTGGACTGGCAGGGCCGCTTCCGCACCCCGCTCCAGTCGTTCACCGCCACGCCCCGCCCGCTCGACGGCGTCCCGCCGTTCGTCTGGCACGGGTCGATCCGCAGCCCGGAGATCGCGGAGCAGGCCGCCTACTACGGGGACGGCTTCTTCGCCAACAACATCTTCTGGCCCAAGGAGCACTTCCAGCGGCTGATCAACCTCTACCGGGAGCGCTACGAGCACTACGGGCACGGCGCCGCGCACCAGGCGATCGTCGGCCTCGGCGGCCAGGTGTTCATGCGCCGCAACTCGCAGGACGCCGTCCGCGAGTTCCGCCCGTACTTCGACAACGCCCCGGTCTACGGCCACGGCCCGTCCCTGGAGGAGTTCCAGGCCCAGACGCCGCTGACCGTGGGCAGCCCGCAGGAGGTCATCGACAAGACGCTGACCTTCCGCGACCACTTCGGCGACTACCAGCGCCAGCTGTTCCTGATGGACCACGCCGGCCTGCCGCTGAAGACCGTGCTGGAGCAGCTCGACCTGCTCGGCGAGATCGTGCCGGTGCTGCGCCGCGAGTTCGCCGTGGGCCGCCCGGCCGACGTGCCCGACGCCCCCACGCACGCCTCGCTGGCGAAGGAGACCGTGAAGTGACGACCCTGGCCGTGGTGTCGGCGGGTCTCGGTGAGCCGTCGTCCAGCCACCTGCTGGCCGACCGGCTCGCCGCCGCCGTGGACCGTGCGCTGCCCGTCGAGGTCCGGTCGACTCGGCTGCGCGACGTCGCGCGGGACGTGGCGGACAACCTGGTCACCGGCTTCCCCAGCGCCCGGTTGACGGAGGTCGTGGACGACGTCGTGACCGCCGACGGGCTGATCGTCGTGACGCCGACGTTCAACGCCTCCTACAGCGGGCTGTTCAAGTCGTTCGTGGACGTGCTGGAGCCGGACTCGCTGGTCGGCAAGCCGGTGCTGATCGCGGCGACCGGCGGGACGGAGCGGCACTCCCTGGTCCTGGACCACGCCCTGCGCCCGCTGTTCGCCTACCTGCGGGCGATCGTGGTGCCGACCGGCGTCTACGCGGCGTCGTCGGACTGGGGTGCGCCGCGGGGTCTGGCGGACCGGGTCGAGCGGGCGGCGGGTGAGCTGGCCGGGCTGCTGGAGGGGCGGGCGCCGGTGAAGCCCGAGGACGAATTCGTGCCGTTCGACCAGTTGCTCAACCGTACAGTCTGATCATGACCTCCGTAGTCCCCGCCGCGCCGGCGCTCGCCACGCACAACTCCGACGTCCTGCTGACCGTCCTCGCCGAGACCCGGGGTCACGAGCTGACGCGTCGACCCGGGTTCTCCGCGATGCGCGGGCCCGGGTTGCTGCGGGTGCTCGTGCTGGACCCGGAGCCCGGCGCGGACGACGTCGCCGAGATGGGCGAGCTGGTCGCGGCGGCGGGTGCGCGGCGGGTGACGGTCGAGGACTCGTTCGGGGTGCTCGACTGCGTCCCGTGGGGGCTGGAGGCGCGTGAGCTGCCGGTCATGGCGCGGCGGCCGGGACCGGTGGCCGCGCCGGCGCTGGAGGTGACCCGGGTCGAGACCGCCGAGCAGGTCGCGGTCTTCGAGCGGGTCGTGCTGGACGGGTTCCCGCTGCCCGGGTTCGCGCCGGGGGAGGCGTTCACGCCCGCTCTGCTCGGCCGGCCCGACGCGCGGCTGCACCTGGTGACGCGCGAAGGTTCGGTGGCCGGGGCCTGTCTGTCCATTCTGGACGGTAACGCGACCGGTCTGTACTGGGTGACGACACTTCCCGAGCACCGCTCACGAGGCGTCGGGCGGGCGCTGCTGTGCGCCGCGCTCGACGGGGCGGACGTGCCGGTGACCCTCACCGCGACCAAGGCCGGTCGCCCGCTGTACGACTCGTTCGGCTTCGACGTGGTGGCGAACGCCAACTGGTGGTCGAAGCCGGCGGCGTGACGCGCGGGCGACCGGCCCCGGTCGGGCAATCACATGGGCTGGTAGGTGAGGCAGTTCGCCGCGTGCCCGCCCTCGCCCGGACCGACGCGGATGTCGGCGGCCGAGCATTCCAGGTCCTTGTTGTAGGTGCAGTCGGTGCGCGAACACGCGCCGACCTGGGCGATCACCCGGTCCAGACCGCCTTTGCGCGACAACGGGATGAAGGTGCCGCAGTCGGCGGCGCCGTTGTGGCCGCTCACGGTGATGGCGAAGGCGTGGCAGCCGTCGTGGTTGTACGAACAGCCCGCGACGGTGCACTCGCTGACATGGGGCATTTCAGTGGTGGTCATCCCGGCTCCTCGGTCGTTTGTTTCGCCGTTTCGAACAGTGCCCCAGCTATTCCATGGTCGCAACACGAGAATGATTAGGTTAGCCTTACCATTCATTTCTTTCCGTGGTCGTGACCTGCATTTCCGGGGTGGGGGCGGGCGAGGGGGTGTGCGCGACACACCACCGGGTGCTCGCAGACGGGGCGGCCGTCGGCCGGCATCGTGGTCGGGTACACACGTTCGACGGTCACCGCATCGGGCGGACGCGATCGCTGAGGGGATGGGGGAAGTGGTGGAGGAGCGCACCGTCGCGGGCCGGTACCGGGTGACGGACCGGATCGGCGCGGGTGGCATGGGCGTGGTCTGGCGCGCCGAGGACACCCGGTTGCGGCGCATCGTCGCGCTCAAGGAGTTGGTGACCCGCAACGGTTTCGACGCGGACTCGGTGCGCCGCGCGGTCCGCGAGGGCCGGATCGCCGCCCGGCTCCAGCACGCCAACGTGATCGCGCTCTACGACGTGGTCGAGGACGACAACCGGCCGTGGCTGGTGATGGAGTACCTGCCGTCGCGCAGCCTCGGGGCGATCCTGGCCGAGCGCGGCACCATGCCGCCGGACGAGGTCAGACGGGTCGGCGCCCAGTTGGCGGCGGGGCTGGCGGCGGCGCACGCGGCCGGCGTCGTGCACCGGGACGTCAAGCCGGGCAACGTGCTGGTGACGGAGTTCGGCACGGTGAAGGTGACGGACTTCGGCACGTCCCGCGTGGCCGGGGAGGGGACGATCACGGCGACCGGCATGCTCGTCGGCACGCCCGCCTACCTGGCCCCGGAGGTCGCGCGGGGTGAGGAGATCGGCTTCCCGGCGGACGTGTTCGGCGTCGGCGCGACCCTGTACGCGGCGCTGGAGGGCGCTCCGCCGTTCGGCACGGACGGCAACCCGATCCTGCTGCTGCACAAGGCGGCCGAGGGCAAGTACCCGCCGCCGCAGAACGCCGGATCGCTGGAGCCGGTGCTGACCCGATTGCTCGACCCGAACCCGGAGACCCGGCCGACGATGGCCGAGGCGGTCCGGATGCTCAGCGAGGAGTCGGTCGACCCCGCGACCGTCCTGGCCGCCGCCCTGCCCCAGGCCCCCGCGACCAGGGTCATCGTCCCGCCCACTGTTCCGGTCGACACCCCACCCGAGCCGAGCGACACCCCACCGGCCGACACCCCACCGGCCGACACCCCACCGGCCGACACCCCACCGGCCGACAACACACCCGCCGACACTCCTCCCGCCGAGCCTGCACCCGCCCCGCAGGTAGCCGCCGAAGTGCCCGCCGCCGTGCCGACACCGGACACCGTCATCCCACCCGGGCCGGCCGACGACACCCCACCCGAGACCCGGCCCATCGAGGACCAGACCGAGCAGCGCGACCGCAAGCGCGCCATCATCCTCCTGGCCGCCGGGCTGGCTGTGCTGCTCGCCGTGGTCCTGGGTGTCGTCCTGCTCAACCGCGGCAACACCCCCACCGACCCGGCCGCCGGCCCCGCCGACCAGACCACCACGACCACCGCCGAACCCAGCCCCGAACCCCAGCAGCCCCCGGTCACCTCCGACGACCAACCCACGTCCACCACCCAGGCGACCACCGCACCCCCGACCACCACGACGACCGCACCCCCGCAACCGGCCGGCGGCGCGGACAAGGGCCTCACCGACTACTACGCCCTCCTCCCCGCCGACACCCAGACGGGCTGGTCCCGCCTCACCGAGAACTTCCGCACCACCTTCGGCGGCGGCCAGACCTTCGCGCAGTACCAGAGCTTCTGGGGCCAGATCGCCGAGGTGCAGCTGACGAACGTCAGCCTCCGGGGCGACAACCGGGTGGCGGCGACCATCGTCTACACGAGGAAGGCCGGCGGCACCGAGACCTACAACCACGTCTACACACTGGTACTGGTCAACGGCGTCTGGATGATCGACGACCAGGCATGACGCCCTCAGTGTCAACCTCAAGATCGAAGTCAGGCCGCCGTGGGGTGTTCGGTGAGTCGTTGGGCTCCGCCGTGCAGTTCGGGGTTGTAGGGCGTGTGGTTCTGCCAGCAGCGCCAGATGACGCGTGTCCAGGCTCGGGCCAGGATGCGGGTGGCGTGCTGGTGGTCCTTGCCGGAGGCGCGGGCGCGGGCGTAGATGCCGGCGGCCCAGGGGCTGGCGAAGCGGCTGTTGGCGGCGAAGGTGGTCACCGCGACGCGCAGTCGTTTGTTGCAGGCCCAGCGGAAAGCGACTCCGTGTTGCTTGCCCGATGCCTTGGTCACCGGGGTGATCCCGGCGAGGGCGGCGATGGTGTCGGGGTGGTCGAACACCTCGCGGGCCTCGCCCCATTCGGCCAGGATCTGGGCGGCGTTGACGGTGCCGGCGCGGGGGAACGAGCGGAAGACCTCGCCGTCGGGGTGGGCGTCCAACCGCTCGGCGGCCGCTCGGTCGAGGTCGCGGATCGCGGTGTTGAGCGCGGTCAGGATGGCCACCTGGGCCAGGACGGCCGCGCGCAGGCCCTGGGTGGCCATCGGGTCGGTGGTGCCGGCCGGAGCGGCGCGCAGACGGGCGAGCAGTACGGCGGCGGGTTTGCGGCCGGAGTAGCCCTGGCGTTGCAGGAAGGCCGCCAGGCGCTTCTCGCCCAGGGCCGCGGCGTCGGCCGGGGTGGGGTATCGGGTCAGGAAGGCCAGGCTGATCGCCGACCAGATCTCGGCGAAGACCGCCTTGGCCCCGGGCCAGTGGGCGTCCAGCAGCGCGGCGGGCTGGTTGGTCGCGGTCACGCGGGCCTGGACCAGGTCGTCGCGGGTGCGCATCACCGCGCGCAGCCCCTTGGTGTGGCCGGACAACGGCGCCGCCGGGGTCAGTCGGTGCAGCCGGACCTGCAGGTAGTCGGCGATCACGTGGGCGTCGCCGGGGTCGCTCTTGGCCCCGGACAACACCTCCGACTCGCGCCAGGTCTTGATCGCGTTCGGTTTGACCGGCACCACCGGATGCCCGGCCTCCGGCAGGGCGTCCACCAGTCGGCCGTCCGGGCGTTCGATCGCGACCACTACCCGCTCGGGGGCGTCGAGCCTGCCCAACCGGCGGGCCAGCACGCCGAAGCCCTCGGCGGTGTGGGCGACGGTGAACGCGGCGACCTTGCGGCCGACCGTGTCCAGCACGCACACCGCGTGCTCGGCGCAGCCCCAGTCGATCCCGACGAAGAACGACACCTCGTGCAGCGACAACCCCGTCGCCTCTCCACTCCGTTGGCACGGCGGGCACCAGACGGCGAAGGAACCGACAGCGGAGTGGTCACTAACCGGCGCTCTACGGCGCGTCCCTCAGTCATCGCTTCACGGCTCCGGGGAAGCCGGGGCGGCAGCGTCAT
The DNA here is from genome assembly GCA_050954585.1 of Actinosynnema sp. CA-248983. Lineage (GTDB taxonomy): Bacteria > Actinomycetota > Actinomycetes > Mycobacteriales > Pseudonocardiaceae > Actinosynnema. The sequence continues at coordinate 3,560,052 of CP191863.1, forward strand.
GCGAGCCCTCGAAGGGCGACCACCGCAGGCCGTCACCCCGGCTTCCGCCTGGTTCCTACCACACACGCCATCTTGGCGTCTGCACGGAAGAGGGTGCACTAGTGACCCCCGACGACCTCCACGACCTCGCCGCCCGCCACGGCGTCCCCGGCGCCCAGGTGGGCATCCTCGACCCCGACGGCATCCGCGTGCTCACCACCGGCGTCACCAGCCGCGCGACCGCCGTCCCGGTCGACGAGAACACCCTGTTCCAGTACGGCTCCATCACCAAGGTCTGGACGACGACCCTGGTCGTGCAACTGGTCGACGAAGGCCTCCTCACCCTCGACACCCCGGTCGTCGACGTCCTCCCGACCTTCCGGATCGCCGACCCCGACCACACCTCCGCGATCACCGTCCGCCACCTGCTGACCCACACCAGCGGCATCGACGGGGACGTCTTCACCGACACCGGCCACAACGACGACTGCGTGGAGCGCTACGTCGACGCCCTCGCCGGCGTCGGCAGCACCACCCGCCCCGGCGGCCCGTTGAGCTACTGCAACGCGGGTTTCGTGGTCGCCGGCCGAATCGTGGAGGTGCTGCGCGGGAAGCCCTGGGACGACGCCCTCAAGGACCACCTCGTCGACCCGCTGGGCCTCGACCACGTCATCACCCGCGTCCACGACGCCCCGCTGTTCCGCACCGCCGTCGGCCACGAGAACGGCGAACCGGTGAAGCGGTGGATGTTGCCGCGCTCGGTGGGGCCCGCCGGGCTGATCACCGGCACCGCCCGTGACCTCCTGCGGTTCACCGCCGCCCACCTGGACAACAGCGTCTCAAGGTCCGCGCAGGCCATGCGCGAGGAGCAGGTCAGCCTGCGCGAAGTGTCCACAGTGGACTCCGGCTGGGGTCTGGGCTGGGTGTTGCAGGACTGGGCGGGCGTGGCGTGCGTCGCGCACGGCGGCCGGACCATCGGGCAGGCGGCGAAGCTCTGGGCGTTCCCCGAGCGCGGCCTGGCGTTGTGCGTGCTGACCAACGCGGCCAGTGGCAGCGGCATGGCCGAGGAGGTGGCCACGATCTTCGGGAAAGAGCACGGTCTCGTCCCGCCGGAGCCGCGCGTGGACGACAACGCCGACCTCGCCGGGCTCGAAGGCGTCTACGAGATCCTGACGGCCCGCCTGACCCTCTCCCGCGACGAGCACGGCTTCCACCTGGACGTGGTCGGCGACGGCGTGTCGGAGCCGCGCAAGCCCGTCACGCCCACCGGTCGCGGCCGGTTCGTGGCGGAACTCAACGGCGCCCGGCGGGAGTTCGCCCACCTCGAACACGACGGTGCCGACTTCCTCTACCTGAACCGGTTGTTCCGCCGCGTGACCGATCACTGACGCACCGCGAGACCCTTACCGGCTATAGGGCCTTTCGGTCCATGGCGGCCACAGGCCCGCTGCCGGGCGGCTCGGTGGACCCCGACAACTTCGCGCGCATCACCGCGGCGGGGTTCCCGGAGGGCGCGGTGGTGGCCACGGCCGACACGCTGTGCTTCGGGTTCGGCTTCGAGGGCATCTCCGACGCGGCGACCCGCTCCCAGGTGCTGGACCGCGTCCTGGACCACCTCCTCGGCGGCTGACCGCCGGGGCCGGGCCGGTGCGGCAGCGTTGCCGCACCGGCACGGCTCGTTGCGGCGGCTCAGGTGTTGGTGGCGATGACGACGGTGGCGTTCGTGGTCCAGCCCAGTGCGGTGTAGAGGGCTTGGCCGTCGGTGCTGGCGAGGAGGATGCCGGTGTGGGCGCCGTCGGCCACCGCCTCGGTGATGAGGGTGCCCATGACCACGGTGCCGAGACCGCGGCGGCGGTGGTCGACGTGGGTTTCGATCTTGTCGGGCACCGCGTAGCCGTCCACCGCGGACGCCTGGCCGCGGGCCGCCCAATCGTCGTCGGTGTGCACCTCGGTCTTGAGCAGCGGGCCGGTGCGTGACGTGGTGACGTGGTAGAGGTCCGCGGGGGTGCGGGTGGGGTGGCCGGCCAGGGGGCGGGTCATGAGGAATTCGAGGTTGTCGCGCGGGGTCAGGCCGGCGGACCGGAGGGTGGCGGTGATCTCGTCCGGTCTCGTGGTGGCGACGGTGACCCAGGTCGGTCTGGTCGCGGCGGCGGCTTCCTCGGCCAGGGTGTTCACCGTGGTGTCGTCGTCGTGGAGTGCGATGATCTCGCGGTAGCGGTTGGGCTGGTCCTGGAGCAGGTGCAGGCCGCCGCGGGCCTCCTCGGGGGTCGGCCAGCCGCGGCACTCGCGCCAGCCCCGCTCCCACAGGCGGACGAGGTCGGTGAGGGAGTGTTGCGCCAAGCCGGTCATGGGTGGTCCTCCGTGTGGTGAGCTTGTTGCAAGCCTGTGGCAATAGTAACGGGGGTTCGGTGGCACTGGTCGAGGTGGAACTGCCCGATCCGCTGCGCCTGCGCGGTCGCTGGGCGGCCTTCGCGGCGGTGTGCGCGGCGCGCGGGTGGGGCGGTAGTTGCCACGCCGAGGGACCCGTGTGGCACTTCGACGACGGCGGCGGGAACTGGGCGGACCTGCACCACCTCGGCGGCGGCCGGGCGGTCCTGCTCGGGCACGACCACGAGTACTCCGAGACCTACTACGCCAACGCGGCCGAGTACTTCGAGGAGGAGACCGACCTGCTGGCCGGCGCGCCGGACTGGTGGTCCCCGCCGGTCCGCGCGGTCGTCGACGGCGGCGCGTGGGTGGGGTTCGTCTACGGCTTCGAGGACGGCCGCTGGCTGCGCGCCCCCTACGAACTGGACGACGGTTTCGACTCGGTGGGCCTGCCCGCGCTGGACGACGAGCGGTGCCGTGAGGTGATCGCCGAGTTCACCCGGGACGCGCCCAGCCGGCCCGCGGCGCCGGCGATCGACGCCCTGATCGCGGCGGGCGGTGACGTGACCGAGGCGCACGTGGCGGCGGTCGTCGGCACCGGGTGGGACGTGGCGGCCGGGGTGGCGGCGGCCCGGAGGTTCCGCGAGGTGTGACCGGGCGGGGGCACGGCTGCCGTGCCCCCGCGCCGATCACGAGACGGCGGTCGCTTCCTCCGCCTCTTCTTCCTCGGTGAGGAACCCGCCCGACTGGTGGTGCCACAGGCGGGCGTAGGTGCCCTCTTCGCGGAGCAGCTCGTCGTGCGTGCCCTGCTCCACGATGCGGCCCTGGTCGAGCACCACCAGGCGGTCCATCCGGACGATGGTGCTCAGCCGGTGCGCGACCACGATCGCGGTGCGGCCCTCCATCAGCCGCCACAACGCTTCCTGGACCAGGATCTCGCTCTCCGAGTCCAGCGCGCTGGTCGCCTCGTCCAGCAGCAGGATCGGCGCGTCCCGCAGGATGGCGCGGGCCAGCGCGACCCGCTGCCGCTGACCGCCGGACAGCTTCACGCCGCGCTCGCCGACGAGCGTGTCGAAGCCCTCGGGCAGGGACTCCGCGAACTCCGTCACGTGCGCGGCGCGGGCGGCGCGCTGGATGTCCTCCTCCGTCGCGTCCGGCCGGGCGAACGCGATGTTGTCGCGCAGCGTCCGGTGGAACATGGCGGGCTCCTGCGGGACGTACGCGATCAGGCCGCGCAGGTCCGCCTGCCGGAGCTTGGCGATGTCCTGGCCGCCGACCAGGATGCGCCCGCCCTGGATGTCCATCAGCCGCAGCAGGAGCCGGGTCAGCGTGGTCTTGCCGCCGCCCGACCGGCCCACCAGGCCGATCTTCGTGCCGCCCGGGATGTCCAGGTCCAGCCCCTCGAACAGCGGCTTGCCCGGCGCGTGCGCGAAGGTCACCCCGTCGAACCGGACGTCCGCGGCGGCGGCGCGCAGCGGTTCGGGCGCGGGCGGGTCGAGCACGGTCGGCGGGTCCAGCAGCAGTTCGGTGAACTGGGCCGCCTCGGTGAGGGCGCTCTCCAGGCGCCGGTAGATCTGGTTGAACTCGAACATGATCCGGGTGGCGCTGCTGTAGTAGGCGAACGTCACCAGGATCGCCTCGACGCCCAGCCCGCCGCTCAGGGTCACCGCGACCAGCAGGCCGAGCGCGTTGGTGAGCACGGACATCGGTGCGACCAGGGTGTCGATGCGCAGGTTGCCGTAGTCCCAGGACCGCAGGGCCAGGCGGCGGTTCTCGGCGACCCGGGCCCGGTGCTCGGCGGCCTCGCGGGGTTCCGCGGCGAACGCCCGCACCGTCTCCATGTTGGTCAGCGTGTCCGCGACGTGCCCGGACACCCGGGCGTACGCGGCCTCGCGCTCGTCCACCAGCTTCTGCCGCCGGCGCACCAGCGGCGCGACGCCGAAACCGGTCACCAGGATGAGGCCGACCAGGACGACGACCAGCATCGGGTCGTAGCTCCACAGCACCACCGAGGCGAAGATCAGCGGCACCAGGTTGGCGATCACCGAGAACGCGAGCGTGTCCACGAACTCCTCGAACCGCGAGGCGAAGCTGAGCACCCGCTTCGTCAGCGAGCCCGCGAAGTTGTCGTGGAAGAACGCCGCGTCCTTGGCCAGCAGCTCGTCCATGCCGACCACGGCGAGCCGTTCGATGCCGCGGCCGTCGGTGCGGTTGAGGCAGTGGACGCCGATGCGCCACAACAGTTCCGCGAACAGCAGGATGCCCGCGAAGCTCAGGACGTAGGGCAGGAAGGTGGTGGCGGTGGCGTCACCGCCGTCGGCGAGGTGGCCCACGAGCGCGGCGACCACCAGGGGTGCGAGGTAGGCCACGCCGATGTTGCCCAGGGCGGGCAGGAGCAGCGCGGGTGCGGCCATCGCCTTCTGGCGCACCAGTTCGCGGCCGTAGTAGCGCAGTGCCAGCACGACCGCCGTCTTGCGTTCGCGCTGGGCTGGAGCTGCGGGGTCGGGCGATTCGGGCACAGGTATCCCTTCGCCGGTGTTTTTGCGGGGTTGCCAAGACATGCTGCCGCAGTGGCGGTGGGCGCGGCGAACTAATATCCGGGACAGTCCTAATAGGACGGTGTCGAACCCGCGTGGTCGAAGTGTCGTCGAACGGCGGTTCCATACGCATCCGTATGCCGGGCAACGGCAGGTTGGCGCAAAGCCGCCACGGGAGCCCATCCGGGGCGTGCGCGGGCTAGCGTCGGGGAGCGCCGCCGCAGAGCACTCCACCCCTGCACCCTGGAGCACTCATGCGAATCGCAACGACACTGGCGGTCGCGTTGGCCACGGCCCTCGGGCTCGCGGTACCCGCGGCGGCCGAGCCCGAGGCCGTGCCGCCGCGCATCCCGGCGGAGGACGTGATGGCGCACATGCGCCAGTTCCAGACCATCGCCACCGCCCACGGCGGCAACCGCGCCCACGGCCGCCCCGGCTACCGGGCCTCCGCCGACCACGTCAAGGCCAAGCTCGACGCGGCCGGCTTCCGCACCACCCTGCAACCCTTCCAGCACAACGGGTCCACCGGCTGGAACGTGATCGCCGACTGGCCCGCGGGCGACCCGAACGACGTCGTCTTCCTCGGCGCGCACCTCGACTCGGTCACCGCCGGCCCCGGCATGAACGACAACGCCTCCGGCTCCGCCGCGATCCTGGAGACCGCGCTCACCCTGGCCCGCACGAAACCCGCGCTGCGCAAGAAGTTGCGGTTCGGCTGGTGGGGCGCGGAGGAACTCGGGCTGGTCGGGTCCCGGTACTACGTGAACAGCCTGCCCGCCGCCGAACGGGCCCGCATCAAGCAGTACGTCAACTTCGACATGGTCGGCGCGCGCAACACCACCACCTGGGGCGTCTACAACGACGACGCCGCCATGCGCCGGATGTTCGAGGCCTACTTCCGCGGCCAGGGCGTGCCCACCCGCCCGATCAACATCGCCGGGCGCAGCGACCACGCGTCCTTCGCGCGCATCGGCGTGCCGGTCAGCGGGATCGCCAGCGGCAGCGACCCGTGCTACCACGCGCGCTGCGACACGATCTCCAACGTCGGCGCGAACGTGATGGCCACCAGCACCAACGCGGCGGCGCACGCGGCCTGGACGCTGGCCGGGGCGAGCGGCCTGGACGCCGCGATCGTCGGCGGCGGGTACGTGAGCGAGGCCAAGCCGTGGATCGCCGCGTTGCACCGCAACGGCGGGTTCACCTGCACCGCCTCGCACATCGCCGCCCAGTGGGTGCTCAGCGCCGCGCACTGCGTGGAGTCCGGCGGCACCTACTCGGTCCGCATCGGCTCGCTGAACAGGTCCAGCGGCGGCACGGTCGCCACCGTCGCGCGGATCGTCCGCCACCCCGGCTACCGCTGGCCGGACAACGACATCGCCCTGCTCCAGCTCACCGCCCCGGTGCCCGGCACCTACGCGCCGCTGGCCGAGGACAAGGACGTGCAGGTCCGCCAACCCGCGACCCTCTACGGCTGGGGCTCGGAGAAGTCGGACTGGAGCGGCCCGCTGCCGCAGCGGCTCAAGTACGCCGACGGCACGGTCAGCAGCACCCGGTGCGTCAGCTCCAGCGCCCCGCTGGTCTGCACCCAGACCGACGGCACGGTGGCGGGCGGCGACTCCGGCGGTCCGGCGTTCGTGCGCAGCCCGGCGACCGGGAAGTACGTGCAGGTCGGGGTGTGCGCGGTGGGGCGCAGGCCGGCCACCGGCGGCTGGGCCGGGTACACGTCGGTGCCGCTGAACCGGGGGTGGATCAGGCAGCACGCGGGCGTCTGACGTTGCGCTGAACGGCGGTTACTGCCGGTAACGGCTTTCGTGCCATCCTCCTCGTGGAGGGAGGCCGCCGATGGCGATCCCGGAGCAGCCCGAGTTCGGCCGCCGCCTGCGGGCGTGGCGGCGGGCGGCGGGGTTGAGCCAGCGCAGGCTCGCCGACCGCCTCGGGTACGACCACACGTTCATCAGCAGGATCGAGTCCGGCCACCGCCGCCCGCCGCCGACCCTGCCCGCCCGCGCCGACACCCTCCTCGGCGCGGGCGGTGAGCTGACCGGGGTGCGCGTCCCGGTGCCGGGGCTGCCCGAGCACATCGTGGTGGACGAGGCGGTGTTGCCCCGCCTCACCGGGAGCGCCCGGATGCCCGTGCTCGGGGTGGTGTGCCCGCGGCACGGGCTGTCCGGCTGCCCGGTGGAGGCCGGGTTCCGGGACATCGCCGTGCTGGACGGGGACCGGCGGGCGGCGGGGGAGGCGCTCGGGTCGTCGCGGGTGGCGCTGGACAACCTGCGCGGCCGGCTGCGGCCCAGCCAGGTGCTGCTGACGTTGCGGCTGGCGGACAGCTACGCGTGCGTGGGGCGGCCGGACGAGGCGGTGGCGGCGGCGCAGCGGGTGGTGGCGGAGGCGGTCGGGTGCGGGACCGCGTTGATCGCCGAGGAGTTGCGGGGGCTGCGGGCGCGGCTGGCCGGGCGGTGGCGGGACGCGCCCGAGGTGGTGGGGTTCGACCGGCGGGTGCGGGAGTTGACAGAGGTTGACAGCCGGCGCGGGTGAGCCGGTGCCGGCTCGTAGCGTGGGGCGCCGGCGGGAGGTGGTCGCGGTGGACGCGGGTGGCGCGGTGCGGGTGGACGTGGGTGGGGCGGTCGGCGGGGTGGGCGCGGGTGGCGCGGTGCGGGTGGTCGGCGGGGTGGGCGCTCGGGAGTTGCTGTGCCGCGTGGCCGGCCGCGAGGTGTGGGTGGTGGGCGGGGCCGGGCTGGTGGTGGCGCTGGTCTCGGCGTACGAGGGGTGGTGGCGGGACGCGGTGTCGGTGCGGGGTGGGGTGGACGCCCGGTTGGTGGCCCTGCTGGCGGCCGGGTTGACCGACAAGGTGATCGCCCGGGAACTGGGGGTGGGGCTGCGCACGGTGCAGCGACGGGTGGGGGACCTGTTGGCGCGCAACGGTTGCCGGACCAGGTTCCAGGCCGGGATGCTGCTGTCTAAAGTGGACGACGAACGAGCGCGCGGTAACGCCGGATGACCAGCCACTGGGCGTAGACGGCGATGCCGGTGATGGCGAGAACGACCAGCGTGGCCGCCGCCGCGTGGCCGTAACGCAGGTACTCGAAGGCGTTGCGGTAGACGTACAGCGACAGGTACGTGGTCGAGTACGGCGGCGGACCGCCCTCGGTCACCACCAGCGCGGGCACGAACGAGAACTGAAAGCTGAGGATGGTGTCCCGCAGCACCAGCAGCGCGATGACCGGCGCGAGCATGGGCAGCGTGACCCGGCGCGCCAGCGACCAGCCCGACGAACCCTCCAGCGCCGCCAGTTCGAAGACCTCCCGTGGCAGCGCGCGGCGCGCGGCCAGGAGCACCACCAGCATCTCGCCGATCGTGAACAGGCTCATCACGATGATCGCCGCGCGGGCGTCGTTCGGGGCGGTGAGCCAGGCCGGGGCGGCGTTGTCGTCGACCAGGCGCAGGAGTTGGTTCACCGGCCCGTACAGCGGGTTGAACAGCCACAGCCACAGCAGCCCGTAGGCGATCTCGGGCACGGCGGTGGGCAGCGTCGCGACGGTGCGGGCGGCGCCGGCACCGGGTGCGCGGCGGTGCAGCAGCAGGGCGAGGCCCAGGGCGGCGGCCACCCGCAGCGGCACCGCGATGGCGGCGAACACCAGGGAGTTCTCCAGCGCGGCCCGGAACGGGACGCTCGTGGCCAGTTCGGCGAAGTTCGCCAGGCCGATCCACTGCGGCGGCCCGATCAGGTCGTACTCGGTGAACGCCATCGCGGCCGTCACCAGCGCGGGCCCGAACACCAGCACGGCGAGCCCGACCAGGTAGGGCAACAGCATCAGCCACAGCTGCCGGTTCTTGGACATCTATACCCGTTTCCCGGACTCGTCGAACAGGTGCAGGTCCTTGACCTCCAGGAACACCTCGGTCCCGACGACCGGCCGCCCGACCGTGGGAACCCGGGCCACCACGGGGTGCGAGGAGACGTCCAGGTGCACGTAGGCGTCCTCGCCGACCACCTCCACGCGCGCCACGCGGCCCGGCACACCGTTGTCGACCAACCGGACCGCCTCCTGCCGGAAGCCGACGCGATGCGCGTCCGCACGCCAGGGGCCGTCACCGGGCAGCACGTTCATCGGCCCCACGAACGTCCCCACGAACTGGGTCGCCGGTCGCCGCCAGACCTCCTCCGGCGTCCCGACCTGCTCGACCAGCCCGTCCCGCACCACGGCCACCCGGTCGCCCAGGGTCAGCGCCTCGACCCGGTCGTGGGTGACGTGCAGCATGGTCGCCCCGACCCGGTCGTGCAGCGCCCGCAGCTCCGCCCGGGTCCGCTCGCGCAACGAAGCGTCCAAATTGGACAGTGGCTCGTCGAGCAGGAACACCGCCGGCTCCCGGACCAGCGCCCGCGCCAGCGCCACCCGCTGCCGCTCGCCGCCGGACAACTGGTGCGGGCGGCGGTCCAGCAGGTGCTCGCAGCCCGCGACCTCGGCGGCCCGCGCCGCGATCGCCCGCGCCGGCCCGCGCCGCAGCCCTCGCACCCGGTGCCCGAACGCGATGTTGTCGGCGACCGTGAGGTGCGGGAACAGGGCGTGGGACTGGAAGACCATGGCCACGTCCCGCTCGCCCGGACTCGTCGCCGTCACGTCCCGCCCGGCGATCCGCACGGTGCCCGCCGACACCGGGTGCAGGCCCGCGACCACCCTCAGCAGCGTCGACTTCCCCGCGCCGGACGGGCCCAGCACCGCGAGCAGTTCACCGCGCGGCACCACGAGGTCGACCCCCCGCAGCACGTCGTGCCGGTCGTGCGCGGCCCGCACCCCGGCCAGTTCGACCCCGGTCACCTGTTCGCGCGTTCGAACAGCGGCCTGGTCTGCTCGTCCAGTCGGCGCACGACGTCCGTCGTGGGCTGGTTGTAGTACAAGGCGTTCTCCAGGATGCCGTTGGCCACGTCCTCGATCTCCGGCCACGTCGAGATCGTCGGCGTGGCGCGGATGGCCGGTATCGAGTCGAGGAACACCTGCGCGTTGCGCGGCTTGGCGTTCGGGTCGAGGAACGCCGGCGACTGGGCCACCGCCCGGTTCGACGGCACGGTCCGCCCGGTCCCGGCCATGATCGCGGCGCCCTCGGCGCCCAGCGCGAACTCCACGAACTTCCACGCCGCCGCCTTGTCCGACGACCCGCGCGTCACGCAGTAGGCGTCGCTGTGCAGCACGGTCGCGGGCGTCTGGTACACCGGGAGCGCGGCCACGTCCCAGTCGAACCAGGAGATCGCCCGGAACGTCGTGGTGGACCGGCGCGACGACATCAGCATGGCGAGCTTCCCGGCGGCGAACCGGGCCTCGTCGTCCTGGCTCTCCACCTCCTGGTCGGTGGGCACCACCCCGTGCCGCCCGCGCAGGTCGATGAAGTTCCGCAACGCCCCCACGGCGGGCTCGTCCAGCGCGATGCGGGTGGGGGAGCGGTCGTCGTCGAACAGCTTGCCGCCGTTGGACCACGCGAACGGGGCCAACCGGATCAGCTCCGGCGAGACCGCCAGGCCGTACTCCGTCGGCGGCGGACCGGTCGGCGCGGCCCCGGGCTGGTCGAAGTCGACCCCCTTCACCACGTCGCCGTTGGCGTCCCGGGTCAACGCGATGGCCGTGGCCACCATGTCGTCCCACGACCACCCGGCGCGCGGCTCGGCCACCCCGTACTTCGTGAACAGGTCCTTGTTGTAGTAGACGACCAGGCTGGAGATGTTCTGCGGCATGCACATCTGCTCCCCGCGCACCTGGAACGCCTCCAGCGCCTGCGGGAAGAAGTCGTCGGCCTGCAACGCCTTCGACGCGGCCAGCATCGGCGCGGCGGGCTCGATGGCCTTCCTGGCCGCGAACTGGCCGTAGAACCGGTAGTTCATCAGGAACAGGTCCGGCGGCTTCCCGCCGGCGATGGACGTCGACAGCCGCGCGATGAGGTCCTTGCGGTCACTCGCCTCGACCAGCTCCACGTCCGCGCCCGGGTTGGCCTGCTCGTAGGCGGCTTCCAGCGACCGGTAGGCGGCCAGTTCGTGCGGGTCGCCGAACACCAGCAGGCTGGTCGCCGACTCCTCCTCGGCGCCCGCGCACCCCGCCACGACGAGCGCCGCCACCACCGCCAGGGCACGTGCTCTCATCGGGAAACCCCCTTCAGGTCGCGTTGGGCGACCACGAAGACCACGAGCGCGGGCACGGTCGCCACGACCGAGCCCGCCAGGAACACCGGGAAGTCCGCCGCGTCCAGCGTCGCCAGCGACCGCAGCGCCAGCGGCAGCGTGAACAGATCGCGGTCGTACAGGAACACCAGCGGGTCGAGGAAGTTCGACCAGGTCAGCACGAACGTCAGCGCGGCCGTGCCCGCCGTCGCGGGCCGCACCAGCGGCATCCCGACCCGCCACCACGTGCGCAGCGGCGACAGGTCCTCCATCGCGCACGCCTCCCACAGCTCGCCCGGGACCGCGCGGAACGCCAGGTAGTAGACCAGCGGGAACAGCGGCGAGGTGGCGATCAACGCGGGCGCGACCAGCGGCGCCAGCGTGTCGGTCAACCCCGCCAGCCGGAACACCGCGAAGCGCGGCACCAGCAGCGCCACCGCCGGGACCATCAACGCCACCAACGACAACGCGGCCACCCAGCCCGCGACCCGGCGCGGCAGCCGGGCCATGGCGAACCCCGCCATCGACGCCACCACCACGCTCGACGGGACCGCCACCAGGCACACCAGCAGCGAGTTCAGCGTGGCCTGGACCAGCCCGCCCAACTCCGCCGCCAGCCGGTACCCCTCGGTGGACACCGGCGAGGGCACCAGGTCCGGCGTGGTCGGCGGCGGCAGCCCCGGCCGGTGCAGCGAGCCGGAGACCAGCAGCGCCAGCGGTGGCAGGAACACCGCGAGCACCGCCACCGGACCCCAACGCCGCCACACCCGCGATCCCGCTCCCTCCAAGGCTGCGCAACAGTGCCACAGCCGCCCGAACCGCGACAACGCCCGGCCGTAAACCGTGAAACACCCCCGCAATTCGGCCCTACCGGACACCGAACCCCGTGGGGACCATGTGCGGCAACCCTGCCCACCGGAAGGCCTGCCATGCGCCGCAGAACGGTCATAGCCCTGCTCGGCACATCCCTGCTCTTACTGCCCGCCGCCGCCGTCCCCGGCGTCGCCGACCGCGTCGTCGGCTCCCCGCACGTCGAGAACGACAACCCCCTCGGCCCCGCCGGCAGCGACGAGTGGTTCGCCCGCCAGCGCCTGCACCCCAACACCGTCGACATCGGCGCGAACCTCGCGAGAGCCGTGCGCGAGGCCAACGCGTTGCGCGACGGGCACTCCCGCACCCTGACCGCGCAAGCCGCCTGGCAGTCCCTCGGGCCGGGCCTGGGCGGCCGGATCTCCGACATCGCCGTCGACCCGACCCGCCCGGACACCGTGTACGTGGGCGCGGCTTCCGGCGGCGTCTGGAAGAGCACCGACGGCGGCACGACCTTCAGCTACTCGTGGCGCCGCGAGCTGCCGCAGTCCACGGGCGCGCTGGCCGTGGCCGGCAACGGCACCCTCTACGTCGGCACCGGCGAGGGCGCGCCGGGCTCGGCGTCGTACTCCTTCCCCGGCAACGGGGTCTACCGCTCCACCGACGCCGGCGCGACCTGGCAGCACCTGGGCCTGGACGGCACCGACCGCATCGGCCGCATCTCGATCGACCCGACCAACCCCAACCGGATCTTCGTCGCCGCCGCGGGCAAGCTCTACCAGCCCGGCGGGACGCGCGGCATCTACGCCACCACCGACGGCGGCACCACGTGGCGGCAGGCCCTGGCCGGGGTGAACACCACCACGGGCGGCATCGACGTGTCGATCAGCCCGTCCGAGCCGAACTACGTCTACGCGGCGATGTGGGACCACACCCGCAAGCCCGAGGGCCGCACGTACGGCGGCGTCGGCACGGGCGCGTACCGCTCGTCCGACGGCGGCCAGACGTGGACCCGCCTCGGCGGCGGCCTGCCCGCGCCGGACGCGAACAACGGCCGGCTGGGCATCGCGGTGGCCAAGTCCGACCCGGCCCGGCTGTACGCCATCTCGGCCGACACGCCCGGCAACTTCCAGGGCTTCTGGACCTCCACCAACCGCGGCGACACGTGGACCCGCATCACCAACACCAGCGCGTTGTCGTCCTCGCAGTCGACGTTCGGCTGGTGGTTCGGGCGGATCTTCGTCGACCCCGCCGCCGCGCAGCACATCTGGGTGCCGGGCGTGCCGATGCTGGAGTCCTCCAACGCGGGCACGAGCTGGACCAGCAACAGCTCGTCGTTCCACGTCGACCAGCACGCCGTGGCGGTGGACCCGCGGGTGTCCGGCCGGGTGTTCATCGGCAACGACGGCGGCGTCTACCGGTCGACGTCGAACGGTTCGCTCAACGGCACGTGGACCAAGGCCCGCAACCTGTCGAACATGCAGTTCTACACCGTGGCCGTCTCCCAGCAGGACCCGACGCGGATCAGCGGCGGCTTGCAGGACAACGGTTCCGTGCGGTCGTGGGCGGGCTGGGGCCAGATCTACGGCGGTGACGGCCTGGCCAACCTGATCGACCCGACCAACCACAACAAGGTCTACGCGTGCGCCCAGAACGGCCAGTGCGTCCGCTCGACCGACGGCGGCAACACGACGTCCGCGTTCGGCAGCACCACCTCGACCCGGCGCGGCTGGCTGACGCCGGTCGTGTTCGACCCGAACAACCCGGCGATCGTGTACTACGGCGGCAACCGGCTCAACCGGTCCACCAACTCCGCCGCGTCGTTCTCGGTGATCTCCAACGACCTCACCCACGGCACGTGGGCGACGATCAGCGCGATCGGCGTGGCCAAGAGCGACGGCCGGGTCATCTACGCGGGCACCGAGGACGGCCGGATGTGGGTCACCCGCGACACCGGCGTCACGTGGCGGGAGATCACCAGGGGCCTGCCGGCGCGGTTCGTCACCCGCGTCACCGTCGACCCGACCGACGCGAACCTGGCGTACGTCACGGTGTCGGGCTACCGCAACGGTTCCGACCTCGCGCACGTGTTCCGCACGTCCGACGGCGGCACCACGTGGACCGACATTTCGAGCAACCTGCCCGACGCGCCGGTCAACGAGATCGTCCAGGACCCGCTCAACCGATCGATCCTGTACGTGGGCAGCGACGTCGGCGCGTTCATGTCCACCAACGGCGGCGGCAACTGGTCCCCGCTGGGCACCGACCTGCCGGTGGTGCCGGTGACCGACATCGCCCCGTCCGTCGCGAGTGGACAGACGGTGCTCACCGCCGCCACCTACGGCCTGGGCATCTACCAGATCCGGCCCTCGACGGCCCCGGCGAACGACTTCGCGATCTCGGCGACCCCGTCCTCCGCCGCCGTCGACCCGGGCCGCACGGCGACCGCGACCGTGGCCACGTCCGTGGTGTCGGGCACGGCGGAGTCCGTCGCCCTGTCCGCCACCGGCCTCCCGGCGGGCGCGACCGCCAGGTTCACCCCGACGTCGGTCACCGCGGGCGGTTCGGCCACGGTCACCATCACCACGTCGAGCACCACGCCGCCGGGCACGTACCCGATCACCCTGACCGGGACGGCGGCCTCGGCCACCCGCAGCGCGACCTTCACGCTGACGGTCAACCAGGTCGGCGGCACGTGCACCGGCACCAACCCCAACGACGTGGCGATCGGCGACAACACCACCGTGACCTCCACGATCACGTTGACCTGCCAGGGCACGGCCTCGGCCACGTCTTCGGTGGAGGTGCACATCAAGCACACCTACATCGGTGACCTCGTGGTGACCCTGGTCGCGCCGGACGGCAGCGCGTACGTGCTGCACAACCGGTCCGGTGGAGGTACGGACAACATCGACAAGACCTACCCGGTCGACCTGTCGAGCGAGAACCGGTCGGGCACCTGGACGCTGCGGGTGCAGGACGCGGCGGCGCAGGACATCGGCACCCTCGACACCTGGACGCTGACGCTGTGACGGTTGGTGGGGGCGGCTGGTGAGCCGCCCCCACCTTCACCGCACCGGGTTGGTCACCCAGTTGTCCCGGTTGGCCGGGTCCGGCACCGCCTCCACCGAGTCGATCGCCCCGCCCGCGACCCCCATGAGCGACAGGTCGAGCGAGTCGACGCTGACCGTGAAGTCGTCCCGGAGCACCACGACGGCGTTGGGCGCCGTGGGCTCGTCGTTCGGGGCGAAGATCAGCCCGCCGAGATCACCGGTGTCGCGCAACGGAATCCGCACGCCCACCAGCGACACCTGGCGCAACGTCGAGCCGTCGACGGTCAGCGGCACGCGCACCGGGGTGTCCGCCGTCGGCACGACGCTCTGCGCCACCCGGTGCGCCCGGTCGCGCATGTCGGGGAACGTGTGCTCCAACCGGACCGAAGCCCACGCCCCGACGCCCCACTCCCAGGCCAACAGACCACCCGCGTCCAGCCACACCGCGCGCCGGCCATGGACGTCGGGCGCGGGCCGGCCGGGCGGCGTCCACCCCGGTCCGCCCTGCCCCGGGTACCGGCCGCGAGCGTGGACCGTGATCGCGCCCAGTTCCTGCGCGACCGGGTCGGCAGCCCACGCCAGCAGAACGGTGTGCCGGTAGCGGCCGGTCCGGTAGCTCAGGCCGTGGTACCCGGCGGCGGAGCCGACCCGGACCACCTGGCGCAGCACGTCGAACTCGGCCGGTCGGGCGGGCTCCGGCGGTGGGCTCGTGCGGACCAGGAACGGCGACAACGCGACGACGGTCAGCACGACGGCGGCCAGCGCGGTCAACCCCGCCCTGATCCGCTTGCGCCGCTTGCCAACCCGGATCGCGCGCCCGATGTCGACGGTCGTGCGCTCCTCGGGTTCGACCGCCCGCAGCGCGGCGAGCAGGTCGGTCGGCTCGCTCATCGCTCCTCCTTCCCCAGCAGCCGGCGCAACGCGGCCAGCCCGTGCGCGGTCTGGGACTTCACCGTGCTCTCCGAACAACGCAGCGCCCGCGCCACCTCGGCCACCGGCAGGTCGGCCACGAACCGCAGCACCAGCACCGCGCGGGCCTTGGGCGGCACCCGCCGCAGCGCCGCCCACACCACCTCGCGCGTCTCGACGTCCGGCTGCGCCTGCTCCGCCTGCGGCAACTCCCCGGACTCGCCCACCAGCCGGACGAGACCCCACCGCCGCCGGTGCTCGTTGAGGAACGCCCGGACCAGGACCGCCCGCGCGTAGGCGTCGAGGTCGTCCGCCGCCCGGGCCTTGCGCCAGTGCGTGTACAGCCGGGTGATCGCGATCTGCACCACGTCGTCGCCGCGGTGCCCGTCGCCGCACAGCACGTGGGCGAGCCGGCGCAGCCGGGGCAGGGCCGCCGTCACGTAGGCGGTGAACTCCTCGTCGTCGGACACGGCCACCACGGTCAAGTGCGCCGCGTCAGCGGTCATGCCGGACCCTGGCGAAGTGCGCCCTGGTGGCCGGCACCCACAGCAGCGTCAGGACGACGGCGGACAACGCCCACCCGCTGACCAGGTCGGCCCGCACCTCGACCTCCGGGTAGGACACGAACACGAAGTACCGCCCCACCGCCTGGAACGCCAGCAGGACGGTGATCGCGAGCCGGGCCCACCACCGTCCAGAATGGACACCGACGGCCAGCCACACGTAGAGGACCGCGCTGATCGGGTGGTAGACCGTGCCCGGGTTCACCCCGGCGGCAGCGGGTTCGGCGACGAACCGCCACACGTCCTGCACCACGACGGTGACGTGGTTGAACGCATGCACCCCGATCCCCACGGCGGCGACCACGGCGCCGGGCGGCGCTCCGGTCCGGGCGAGGGAAGGAACGTGGGTCGTCATTCAGGGCCTCCCGACCTGTTCGACTGCCTTCACCCCGAAGACACCGAGCCGCCCCACCCGGGACGTATGACCCACATCACAACCGGTCAGCGTCGAACGGCACCCAGACCGCGGCGGGACGGCTTGCTCACCGGCGCGGATTCCTCGTCCTCCGCCAAAGCCGAGTAGGCCGCGAGCCAGCCGGACGCCTTGTAGTCGCCGCGCCGGGTGAACACCGCCACCCCTTGTCGGTCTCCTCACCCTCGGGATAGGCCACCTCGGTCGCCGCCTTCGTGCTCACCGCCGGCCCGTACTGCTTGCCCCGCCACGCCACCGCCTGGGCCGCGACCGTCCCGGACACGCACGCCCGGTCGTCGCGCACCTCCAAGATCGCCCCGGTCGTCCGCTCCCGCAGCAACGCGGTGTACCCGGCCTGGTCCAGCTCGCACTCGGCCGGCGGGCGGCCCGGAGGCCAGTCGGGGGAGCGCACATCGCGAGCCACCGCCGACCGCCACATCTCGGGGACCAGGTCGTGCGCCCGCGCCCGGGTGGCCATCTGTTCGCACAGCCACAACAAGCGCCCGGCCCCGCGCTTCGGCGTCAACGTCCGCCACCGCACCCGCTGGTCCAGGTCCGCGGCCACCACGGCGATCCACGGGTGCACGGTCCCCAGCACGCCCTGCGCGGCGAGCCACGACAGGAAGCGCGGGGCCTGGTCGAACACCGGGTGCAGGGTCGACAGCGGGATGCCCGCCGCGACCCGGCGGGTCCGGCCCGAGAACAGGTGCGGGGACCGGGCGGCCAGCAGGAGCCCGGCGCGGGCCAGGTCGCCCGGAGCCGTGGTGGTCTGGGAGCCCAGGCCCTTGACCGAGGCGGTGTTGGTAACCTGCGAAGCCCGGCCGCCGGCCTTGACCACGGTCGCGACCGCCGGGCGCACCTGGTCCGGCACGGGCAGCGCGGCCAGGTCGCGCACCGCCACCGACAGCACGAGCACCAGGGCGTCCTCGGCGGCCTCCGGATCGGGCGGCACGGGGAGCAGGCCCAGGGCGTAGCGCAGGCGGTGGCCGGTGTGGGTCGACACCATCATCCGCGCGGTCAGCCGGCCCAGTTCGGTGATCGCCAGCGCGCCGTCGCGTTCGGTGAGGTGGCCTTCGGACACCAGGAACGCGACCGCGTCCTGAACGGGTTGGAGCGCGTCGTCACCTTGGGCGTAGGCCAGGGTCTCGACCCACCACGCCTCGGCGTCGGCCACGCTGGTGATCCGGCCCTGCAACACCTCGGCCAGGACGTGGTCGGGCAGGCTCTCGTGGATGCGCGAGTACACCGAGTAGCCCGCCACCAGCCGGGTCTGCCACGCCGCGCGCTGGTGCTCGTCGACCACCAGGTACGACCAGCCCTCGGTCTCGCCCGCGCCGATCCGCCCGGCCCGGCCGAACATCTGGAGCACCATCGAGGTGTCCATGGGTTCGCCGCCGACCGTGGTGTCCCGCACGATCACCGCGCGGGCGGGCAGGTTCACGCCGGCGGCGACGGTGGAGGTGGCCACCAGCACGTCGGCCTTCCGGTCGCGGAAGGCGCGTTCGGCGGCGTGTTTGTGCTCGTAGTCCGCGTAGTGCAGGCGGACGCCGACGTCGGCGCACACGCGGGTCAGGCCGTCCACGTCGTCGGCGGCCACGCTGTGCACGGGCGCGCCCCGGTCGGCGGCGATGGCCATCGCGGTGGAACGGACGTTGCGCTTGGAGCCGCAGAACACCAGGACGCTGCCCTGCTCCGCGGTGTGCCGCTGGGTCAGGTCGAGCACGACCTGCTCGCGCAACCGGGCGTTGGCCGCGAAACCCGACGCGGCCGGGATGGTCGGGAGCTGCCAGATCACCCGGGACGGCCGCCACGTCGTCGCGACCAGGTCCGCCTCCAGCCACTCGGCGACCTCGGCGGCGTTGGACACGGTCGCGGACAGGCCCACGATCCGCACCGGCGAGTCCGCGCCGCGCACCCGCGCCAGCAGCGCTTCCAGCAGCGCGCCGCGGCCGGGGGTGCCGAGCAGGTGGATCTCGTCGACCACCATGCAGCCGACCTCGCCCAGCGCGGCCTGGAGCGAGGCGGCCCGGCAGATCGCCTCGAACTTCTCCGTCGTGGCCACCCACAGGTCGGCGGCGCGGACCCGATCGACGTCCACGGCGTACTCGCCGGACAGCCGTTCCACCCGCAGGCCCTGCGCGCGCCACGACTCCAGTTCGCGGTCGAGTTCGTCGGTCAGCGACCGCTGGGGCACCAGCCAGGCGGCCTTGCGGCCCTCTTCGAGGATGGTGCGCAGGACGGCCAGCATGCCGATCGCGGTCTTGCCGGCGCCGGTCGGCGCGGTGATCAGCAGGTGGGCGTCGTCGTCGAGGATGTGCGGCGCGGCCTGCGTCTGCGCCGGGTTGAGCACCGGGAAGGGCAGGAACGGCAGGTACTCCGGCGGGACCAGGTCGGCGGTCGGGGTGGGGTCGGGGGCGGGGCCGGGCGTGTCGTGCAGCTGCCAGAGGACGTCGAACGCCAGGCGCGCGGCCCACGCCTGCTCGTCGCCGACGGGTTCGCAGCGCTCGGGGACGATGCCGCCGACCTCGGAGAGCCAGGCCGTGGCGCGCAGGGGTTCGCCGGGTTGTCTTGTGACGGTTTCCTGCTCCAGCCAGTGCTTGATCGCCCGGTGCTCGACGCCCTCCTGGGTGAGCAGGGCGCGCAGTTCGTCGAACTCGGGGCGGTCGGGGAGGACGACGCGGGCTCCGGTGACGCCGGCGGGCGGTTTCATCGTGGGGTCGGTGGTCTTGCACCACCAGCCGGGGGTGGGGTCGGTGAGCAGGTGGGGCGGGAGGGTCGGGGTCTCGTCGGCCTGGGTGGGGACCGCTTCGGAGCCGGCGAGGATCGAGCGGATGCGGGCGGCCATGACCGTGGTCGACATCCGCCGCACCGGCCGCTGGGGCTCTTCGACCGCTGGTTCTGCCGTCGTGTCCGGCGGCCTCCGGCCCCCGGTTCCATTCTCCTCGGGGGCACCGACAATTCCGCTCGGCTGCCCGTCGGGGCGTGGCCTCCGGCCCCCGGTTCCATTCTCCTCCGGGGTACCGACAATTCCGCTCGGCTGCCCGTCGGGGGGTGGCCTCCGGCCCCCGGTTCCATTCTCCTCCGGGGTACCGACAATTTCCGGCGGCGGCTCCTCGGAGCGCAGCGAGGGGCGTTCGAAGACGCGGGTTTCTTGGGCCAAAGCAGCCAGTTGGGCGTCTTCGGCGGCGCGCCTGGCCACCGCTTCCGGCTTCAGGTCGCCCAGCACCGACTTCTGGGACAGCTGCAACTCGCGCAGCGTGAACGACGCCGGGCACGTCACGCACACCACGGCGGCCTGCAACTGCTGCTTGCCCCGGTGCGGGTGGGAGCGGAACAGGCCGTGCAGCTCGCCCGCGCACCGGGGGCAGCGCTTCTCCACCGGGATGGGGGACAGCTGCCAGCCGGGTTCGGCGTAGCGGGCGATCGAGGGTTCGGGGCGGACGCCCCAGCGGGTCTCGACGACGCCCGCGACGGACGTGTCGGCGCCCGGTGGGCTGGACGATCCGCGCACCACTCCCGCCCTCCCCGTCCGGCCGCTGAGCACGCGATGCTAACCCGTTCGCCGCACCTACCGCAGGCGGCGCAGGTCAGACGTGCCCGAATCAGACGGGCGCGGACGCTGGGAGTTCCTGCGCCAGCCCCACGGCCGCCCGGACCGGGTCGCGGTCGAACCGGCTCGGGAACGCGTCGTGCACGCGCCAGCCCGCGCCGTGCAGCGCCCGCCACCGCGCCAGGTGCGCCGTCACGCCGTCCGGGTGCGGCCGGGTCTCCACGGCGACCGCGTCGACGCCCTCGCCCACCACCAGGTCCAGCCGCCAGTCGCCGAGCGGGTACCCGGTCCGCACGGTCCGCCCCAGCGCCCGCAACGCCTCCGCCAGCCGGGCGGTCCACTCGTCGGCGGGGTCCGCGCCCTCCGTTTCGGTCGGCGGGACCTTCGCGTGCCGCAGGTACTCGCCGACCAGCCCGACCGGCCGGGTCGCGGAGGTCACCAGGTGGACCCGGCGGCGCGCGCGGGTGGTCAGCACGGCCAGCAGGTTGCGGTCGCCGGCGAACCGCCACGCGGTGGGCTTGTCGTCGTCGGTCAGCGCCAGGCTCACCACGACCTCGTCGAACTCCGAGCCCTGCACGCCGTGCACGGTGCCGACGCGGACGCCGCCGGTGGTGATCTCGTCCAGCGACAACCGGTCGAGCAACGCCCCCTCCAACGCGTCGGCCTGCGCCCGGAACGGCGTCACCACGCCGATCGACCGCACCCCGGCGGCGATCCGGCGACCCACGTGGGCCAGCACGGCGTCCGCCTCGACCGGGTTGACGCCCTTGCCGTCGCGGGTCCCGGTGACGTGCTCGGTGTCGATGCAGTCCATGTCGGCGATCGCCGGGTGGGTGGTCAACAGGGCGATCCGGCCATCGTAGAACTTGCTCGCGGCGAACCCGATCAGGTGCGGGGCGCAGCGGTGGTGCTCGGTGAGCCAGTGCACGCCGGCCGCCGCCGCGCCCGCGTCGAACAGGCTCACCTTCGGCACGTCCAGCCGGTCCGACAGCGAGTACGTCTCCTCCGCGGCCACGGCGTCGCGCACGGCCTGGTCGCTGACGAACGACACGTGCCGCAACTGGCGCGGGTCCCCGCCGATCACCGCCCGCCGGCCGCGCAGCAGGGCGGGCGCGGCCAGCGGCTGGTCGACGTGGCTGGCCTCGTCGATCACGACCAGGTCGAACATGCCGGGCACGGCGGGCAGGATGTCCTCCACCTCGGCGAGCGTCCCGACCCACAGCGGCAGCGCGGCCACCAGGTCGTGCGGCGCGATGTCGGCCAGCGCCCGCCGCCGGGCCGCCGGTCCCGAGCGCAACGCCCGCGCCAGCGCCGCCACCGCCCGCCGCGGGCCCGCACCCCGGCCACCGGTCCGCGCGGCCAGCCACGCGGCGGTCGTCCGGTTGCGGTTGGCGTCCTCTTCGGCCAGCAGGTCCCGCAGCGCGGTCAACGACGTGCCGCCGCTCGCGGCCAGCCGGACGTGCGCGGCGGACTGCTCGGCGGCGCGCAGCGCGGCTTCCAGGTCGACCGGGTCGGTGTTGTCGGCCGCGCCCGCGAGCCGCCGCGCCGACCGGAGCGCCCACCGCGTCCGCAGCCCGGCGAACAGCCCTTCGCGCGGCCGGATCAGGTCGCGCAGGCCGGTGAGGTCCGTGTCCTCGAACGCTTTCGGCGCAACGGCCCGGTGCGCCGGCATGAGCGCTTCCCGCCGCACCGCCGCCGCGGCCAGCTCTTCGTCCCGCACGGCGTCCGCCACGGCGCGCTCGACCCGCGCCACCGCCGCGTCGGCCGACCGCCGCGCCCGGTCCAGGTCGTTCGCGTCGCGTTCGGCGGGCGCCAGGCCGTCGCTCAGTTCGCGGGCCATCTCCTGGCGCAGCTCGGAGTCGCCGAACAGCACCGGCACCGGGCCGCCCGCGCGGCGCAGCGCGGCGCCCAGCACGTCGGCGGCGTTGCGGGTGCGGCTGGCCAGCAGCACCGACCGCCCGGCGGCCACCGCGTCCAGGGCGATCGCGGCCAGGGTGTGCGTCTTGCCGCTGCCCGGCGGCCCGCCCACCACGGTCACCGGCGCGGACCGGGCCGCGCGCACGGCGGCGCGCTGGCTCGGCGTCAGCGGCAGCACCTCGGTGATCGGCTCGTCGTGCTCCTCGACCTCGACCGGCGCGTACAGCCTCGCCAGCGCGGTGTCCTCGATGCCGTCGGCACGCGCCCACGTGTAGAGCGCGGAACCGCGTTCGGTGCTCACCACCGGCTCGCCCGCGTGCAGGCCCGCGCCCGCCACGACGACCAGTTGCCCACCGCCGACGTGGTCCCTCGGGTGGTGGGAGGCGTCCAGCACGGGCACGCCCTCGAACCCGCCCGCCGCCAGCGCCGCCGCGATCCACTCGCCGGTCCGGTCCAGCCCGGTCTCCAGCTCGGGCGCCTTGGACCACTCGGCCAGCGGGTACACCGCGACGTCACCGGCCGGGTGGATGCCGTACTTCCGCCCGCCCGCGTGGTGCAGCCGCACCGGCCGCGACACCAGCGGCAGGCACACCCGCCGCCGCTTCCCCTCGACCTCCGCCGGGCCGCACAGGAACGCCCACCCCAGCCGCAGCAACCGGTCCTCGCGGTGCAACGCGTCGAACGCGGCGAGCCGCTGCACGGCGTCCTTCACGTGCTGCCCGGCGCCCCAGGGCACCGGCTCCGCTTCCGGGCCGGCGGTCAACGCCGTCCACGCCGGGGGCACGTCGGCCAACCACACCAGCCCGGCGGTCTTGGCGACGTCCAGGTGGACGCGTTGCGGCTGCTCGGACGCGCTGAGCCGCGCCAGCGTGCGCAGCACTGCGGAAACGGTCACCGCGGCATCCTGCCTCACGGCGTCCAGGTCGTGACCCGCCCGCCGGACAACCGCGCGAACGCGCCCGTGGCCGGGTTGTGGGCGTGCGGCCGGAAGCCCTCCACCAGCGCGGTGCGCGCCCCCAGGTCGGGGTCCCACACCTCCAGCCCGGCGTCGGTCGAGACGTACAGCAGCCCGCCGTGCGCCCACATCGCCCCGTCCGGTCCGGCGACCAGCCTGCTCAACTTGTGCTCGGGCAGGGTGTACAACTCGACGCCGGGCAGCATGGCCTCGTCGTCGAACCCCATCCGCTGGATCGCCACCGTGTGCTCGTCCACCCAGGCCACCGGCTGGTCCCACGCGTACCAGCGCTGCGTCAGCGCCCGCGCGGACTCCGGCGCGAACGGGTCGGCGCCGCTCAACCACGCCGCCAGGTCGACCACGCGCGGCTGTCCCGCCGGGCTCCACAGCCAGCCGTCGCACAGCAGCCACCGGCCGTCCGGGCTGGGGTGCAGGGAGCCCTGGAACAGCCCGCTGTAGCGCTGGGACAGGTCGCGCGAGCTGAGCAGGCGACCGGTGGCGGCGTCGAACGCGTCCAGCCGGTTCCAGGAGGTCGCGGCGATGACGGTCGACCCCGCGAACGCGACGGGGAACGGGGTGGTGTCGACGTGGTACCGACCCCGGTCCAGGGCCAGGACGGCGGAACCGTCCCGCAGGTCGACCACGGTGCCGAACTGCCCGTAGTCGGTGACCACGGCCGCGAACCGCCCGTCCGCGGAGGTGTGCACGGCGGCCCGCCGCTGGTTGCGCGTCCGGTGGTCCGACTCGTCCACCGGCACGTCCACCGCCCCGACCAGTCGCGGCCCGTCGTCCTCCAGCGCCACCAGCCCGTCCGCGGTCAGCACCAGCCACCCGCCGGGCAGCGGCGCCAGGCACCGGTCGCCGAGCGCCACCGCCCGCCACTCCCGCTCCGCCCACGTGCCGCCCGGCTCGCCGTCGCGGTGTCGGACCTCGGGCACACCCAGCCACCCGAGTTCACTGCCCCGCACGTGCTCCTCGACCCGCTCGACGCACCCCTCGCACGCCACGACCAACTCGGCCACCTCCGCACAGGCGGGGCACACCAGGTCGAACCCGCTCGCGACCCCGGTCAGCCTGCGGTGGCAGTCGGGCGGCTCTTCCACCAGGAGGTGCTCGCAGAGCCTCGAACGTCCGACGAGAGCGGCATGTCCACACGGCAGCAGGTCCACACTTCAGATTCTGGCCGCCTGCCGATCACCGATCGGTAACGTCCCGCTCGACCCCGGTCATCACCCCGAACGCGAACAGGTGCAGCAGGCAGTGGTCGGTGTAGGTGTCACCGCGCCACGCCGTCACACCGCCTTCGGTGATCTTCTCCGGCGCCCGCGCCGCCAGCACAGCCAGTTCCGCGCCCCGGCGGTCGCTCAGCGAAAGGCCTTCGGGGAGCGGGATTCCACGGGTCACGGCCTGCCGGGCGGGTTCGCCGAGCAGGTGACCGCCCAGCAACGCGGCATCGCGCAAGGCAATGGCGTCCTCCGGCCAATCCCCGGGCGCGGGGGCCTTCGCGACCGTGTCCGGGTCGTCCAGCAGCACGGCCGCCATGCGGCTGAAGAAGTGCAGCGCCACCGCCGCCCCTGGCGAGTCCGGTTCGCCGTCGACGAGCGCCCGTTCCTGTCCGCGCAGCAGCGCCCAGGCCGGACCGAGCAGTTCGGGAGCCGGTGACAGGGCCGCGACCACCGGGACGCCGGTGCCGACCACCGCCTCGACCTCCGCCACGATGGCGTTCTCGACGGGCGTCACAAACCGGAACATTCAGGCCTCCTGGCGTTCGCTTGGACGGGTGGCGACGGCGATGACCAGCAGGAACGCGATCAGCGCGGCGAGCGTGCGGGCGATGTTGAACGTTTCCCAGCGGTCGAGGATCGCGGCGTAGTCGGCGGGCGGCGTGCCCACGGCCCACTGCTTGATCAGGCCGTTGATCGGCACGTTGCCGAACATCGTGATCAGGAACGAGGAGAACGCGAGCGCGGCGGCCCCGGCGGCGGCCCACCTGGCGCGGCCACGCAGGAGCACGGCCAGCACGAGCGAACCGAGGACGGCGACGGCCATCGTGCCCTGGACGACCCGGCCGTTCACGCGCATGAGGGCGGTGTGGAAGATCAGCCGCACGTCGAGCGGGACCACGTCGAACGCCGAGGCGACGTTGACCGCGCCGTAGGCGTAGATGCCGGCGAGGAGACCGGTGGACAGCAGGGCGAGGGCGGTGACGACTCTTATCTTTGACACGCTGTCAAACTTAACCGCAGGCGCTAAAGTTTGACAACATGTCAGACGTAACTCGCCGGCGCCGATCCGACGCCGACCGGAGCGCGGCGGCGATCCTGCGGGCCGCCTTGGACCTGCTCGCCGGCCGGCCCCACGCGAGCGTCGAGGACATCGCCGCCGCGGCCGGGGTGAGCCGCCAGACCGTCTACGCGCACTTCAAGACCCGTGACGCGCTCATCGACGCGGTGTTCGACGCGGTGACCGCCGAGGTGACCGCCGAACTCGACGCGGCCCGGCTGGACGAAGGGCCGGCGGCGGAGGCGTTGCTGCGCCTGCTCGACGTGAGCTGGAGCGCGGCCCGGCGCCACCCCGTTCTGTTGCACCTGAACGCCCCCGAAGGCGACCGTGAGCGGCACGTGCCCGTGGTCGACCACCTCCAGCGGATCCTGGCGCGCGGACAGCGGGCGGGGGAGTTCACGGCCGACGCGCCGGTTTCCTGGCTGGCCAAGGCGATCGTCGCGCTCGGGCACGCGGCCGGCGAGGAGGTCGTCGCCGGGCGGATGGCGCCCGACGACGTGCCGGGGACGCTGGCGGACAGCGTGCTGCGGCTGTGCGGGGCGGGGCCGCTGTCCACAGAGGACTAGACGCGTTCGGTCCCCTGCTCCATGGTGCGGTTGAAGTCGGACTTGCCGGCCTGCCAGCCGTCTTCGTCTGCGCCCAACCGCCAGTAACCCGAGATCGACATGCGCTCGCGCGGCACCGCGCGCTCCAACCGCAGGTGCCCGCGCAAGGACTTCACCGCGTTCGCCTCGCCGTGCACGAACACCTGCACGTCCCCAGCCGGGAAGTCCAGCGTCCGCACCGCCTCCACCAGCGCCTCACCGCGCCGCCGCCCGTCCCGGTGCAGCCACGTGACACCCGGCACCGGGCGCTCGTCCGCCGGCCCGTCGACCTCCACGAACACCTTCGCCACCGCGCCGGCCGGCAGCGCCTCCATCGAGGCGGCGATCGCGGGCCACGCGCTCTCGTCCCCGGCCATCAGGTGCCAGTCGGCGTCCGGGTCGGGCGCGTGGCCACCACCAGGTCCCGCGAAGTGCAGCACGTCCCCGGGCTGCGCCTTGGCCGCCCACGGCCCGGCGATGCCTTCGTCACCGTGCACCGTACGCGGACCGCTCACAACCCCGCCGCCCACGCACGGACGTCGTCGAAGTGCTCATCCGTCAAACCGCGTCGCGGGTCCACGGTGCACAGCCGGGTCGGCGCCCCACCGCGCTCCAGGTCGAACGCCCCGCGCGCCGCCGACCAGGCGTCCAACTCGTCGTCGAACCACGCCAACGGCCGCCCGGCGGCGTAGGCGGCCACCGCCCGCCACTTCCACTCCCCGTCGGGCGGCCACCCGCGCTCCCGGTCGAGGTCCGGGAACCGCACCACGGGCAGCTCGGGCAGGCCGATCGCGGGCGCCACCAGCTCGTTGGCCAGGTCCAGCCACGTCGTCGCCCACACCAGCTCCAGGCCGGTGTCCGCGGCCAGGGCGCGCAGGGCGGGGCCGTGCGCCGGGTTGAGCCACACCCGCAGCCCGCGGTACCGGCGCGCGTCGCGACCGGTGTGCCAGCCCCCGGACCGGGTGTACCGGAACGTCCGGTAGCCCGCCGGCCGCTTGCTCGGCTTCGCCGCGCAAGGGTTGAGCGGCCCGTCGACGTCCAGCATCAGCAGCATGGCGGTGATCGTCGACCGGCGTGCGGGCCGTGGTCCAGCGGATTCAGTGCAGCACGGTCTTGGGCAGCCGGCGGCGGCCCGCGAAGCCCAGGTCGGCCCGGTGGTACCAGTCCAGGCCGGCGTCGCCCTCCAGCCAGCACAGCAGCACCGGCACGCCGTCGAACTCGGCGGGGAAGTCGACCAGCAGCGGCGCGAAGCCCTTCAGCTCGGCCCCGGTGCCCTGCACGGTGGTCATCAGGTCGTCCAGCCGCGCCTGCGCCGCCTTGAACTCGGCCAGCCCGCCCAGCGGCGAGGGCTCGCCGGCGCCCAGCGCGGCGGACAGCTCGGCGGCGTCGGCCCGCAGCGCCACGATCTCGTCCAGCACCGGCCGCAGCCGGTCCAGCTCGCGGCGCGCCTCGGCCAGGGTGAACAGTCCCATGTCGTCCTTGCCCCGAAATCGGTTGGTGGACCCAGGTTAGACTCGGCGACCCTGTACCCCGTGCACACGCCCTTCGAAGAGCTGGACGCCCTGCTGGCCGGCTTCACCGCCACGGTCCGCGACATCCTGGGCGACACCTACGTCGGCACCTACGTCCAAGGCTCGTTCGCGCTCGGCGCGGGCGACATGGACAGCGACTGCGACTTCGTCGTGGCCGTCACCGAGCGGCCGTCGGGCCGGGCGGAGGCCGCGTTGCGCGCCCTGCACGACGAGATCCCCACCCGTCCGGGGTTCTGGACAGAAACCTCGAAGGCTCTTATGCGGACACGACCTCGCTAAGGAGCCTGGAAGGACTCGATGTGCCGTGGCTGTTCTGCGACCACGGCCACCGTGAACTCATCTGGGACACCCACTGCAACAGCCTCCACACGCGCTGGATCCTGCGGAACCACGGCATCACCCTCGACGGCCCGCCCATCGCCGACCTGGTGGACGAAGTGCCGCCGGAAGCCATGCGGAACGCGGCCCGCGAAGCCCTGCCGGGCGTCCTCGACGGCATCCGCACCTGGGCGTCGTTCGACCTGGCGTGGACCCAGCGGTACATCGTCGCCACCCACTGCCGTGTCCTCTACACGCTCCACACGGCCCAAGTGGCGTCGAAACGCGGAGCGATGGAATGGGCGCAGGAGACCCTGGACCCGCGTTGGCGCCCCCTGCTCACGCAGGTCATCGAGGACCGCTCGCGCGGCTGGGACCCGCAGGACCCGCCGCGACCGGGCAGCCTGGACGCGGCCCTGGAATTCGCCCGGTACGCGGTCACGGTCGGAGCACGGCCAGGACCTTCTCCGGCGGGTTGGAGACCGAGGAGTCCCGGCACGGCCAGTAGTCGGTGAACGCCCGCCGGGTGCCCGGGTGGCGGGTGGTCAGCTCGCGGATCGCGGCGGCGGCCACGATCGGGGCGAGCTGCGCGCCCACGCAGTAGTGGATGCCGTGGCCGAAGCTCAGCTGCTGGCGGGCGGTCGGGCGGAACGGGTCGAACACCGCCGCGGTGGGCCCGTGCACCGCCGGGTCCCGGTTGGCCGCGCCGACGTTGATGAACACCAGTTCGCCCGGCTCGATCAGGGTGTCGTGCACCTCGACGTGCTCGCGGGCCACGCGCGGGGTGAGGTTGCGGACCGCCGGGTTGTGCCGGGTGCCCTCCTCGACCACCAGCGGCGCGGTGTCCGGCGCGCCGGCCAGCGCCGCCCAGCCGTGCGCGGTCCGCGGGGACAGCAGGACGCCGAGCAGGTTGCCGATGGTGCTCGCGGTGGTCTCGTGCCCGGCCACGATGAGCAGCAGCACGTTGTTGACCAGCCACTGGGCGCTGCCCGGTTCGGCCGGTTCGGTGATCCGGGCCAGGTCGCTGATCAGGTCGTCCACCGGGTTGGCCGCCCGGTCGGCGACCAGCCGGCCCAGGTACTCGGCGAAGGCCGCCGCGGCGGGACCGGTGACCTGCGGGTTCTCCGCCATCAGGGCGTGGGTCCACGGGACGAGCACGTCGTGGTCGGATTCGGGCAGGCCCAGCAGCTGGCACAGGACGTGGAAGGACACGGGGATGGCGTAGCGGCCCATGAGGTCGAGCGGGACGCCGACGGGCAGGGTGTCCACCAGTTCGCGGGTGATGCGTTCGATGCGCGGTCGCAGCGCTTCTATGCGGCGGGGCGTGAACACGGCGGCGATGGGTTTGCGGAGCCGACGGTGCAGGGGGTCGTCGGAGTTGAGCGCGGAGACGCCGTTCAGCGGGTTGACCTCGGCGGGGAGGCCGAGCCGCGACAGTTGTGCCAGGTAGGTCGCCTCCAACGCGGTGCCGTCCTTGGACAGGCGCTGGTCGGCCGCGAGTCTTCGGGCCTCCTCCAGGCCGACGGTGACCACCGCGACCGTGACGCCGGTGGGCAGCCGCTCGCGGGTCACCCACTGGCCGCGGTCGCGCAGGGCGTCCTCGACGTCGTGGTGCTCGTGGGCGCGCAGGCCCATCCCGCCCAGCAGCGCCCCGGTGTGCGCTTCGGTCCTCAACTGGTCTCCTCGCGGGGGAAGGCTCCGCGCACCACCAGTTCCAGGAGGGGACGCGGATCGGAGCGGTCGTCACGGGCGACGCGGTGGAGGATGACGCCCTCGCAGCACGCGGCGATGGCCTGGGCGGCGGTGACCGGGTCCGGCGCGCCGAGCTTGGTGAGCACCGCGACCACGGACTGCTCCATGACCGCGCGGACCCGGGACAGGGCGTCGCGGAGGCCGGGCTCGTGGCCCGCCTCCATGAACAGCACGAGGCGTGCGGCGGTCCACGTCCGGTCCACGCCGGTCAGGTGGTCGAGGAACGCGCACATCAGGTCCACCAGCTCGGCCGGCGTGGCCGGCAGGAACTCCCCGCCGCCCAGGTCGCGCAGCTCGTGGGCGGCGATCCAGTCCACCGCGCCGGCCAGCAGCGCCGCGCGGGTGCGGAAGTGGTTGGACGTGGAGCCCTTGGGGAGGTTGGCGTGCTCGTCGACGCGCGCGTGGGTGAGGGCGCGGAGTCCTCCGGTGCCGAGGAGTTCGACGGCGGCGTCGAGTGCGCGGGTCCGCGTTGACGTCACCCGGTCACTATAAACGTAGTGGCAACCGGCCGACGCACTATGATCGTAGTACCGTTGGCGCATGGTGGAGTTTCCCGCTCTGGAGGGTGTCTCCCACCGCTTCCTCGACCTCCCGGGGCTGCGTGCGCACGTGGCCGAGGCCGGTGACGGAGACCCCGTACTGCTGCTGCACGGCTTCCCCCAGCACTGGTGGGAGTGGCGCAAGGTCGTCCCGGCCCTGGCCGGACGGCGCCGGGTGGTCTGCCCGGACCTGCGGGGCGCCGGCTGGACCGACGCGCCGCCGCGCGGGTACGACTACAAGACGCTGCGCGAGGACCTGCTGGCCCTGCTCGACACCCTGGGCCTGAACCGGGTGGACGTGGTCGCGCACGACTGGTCGGCGATCGTCGCGTTCCGCATGTGCCTGGAGGACCCGGACCGGTTCCGGCGCTTCATCGCCATCGGCGTGCCGCCCCCGTTCCTCGACTTCGACCGGCGGATGCTCGGCGCGATCCGGCACGCCTGGTTCCAACTCGCCCTCGTCACGCCCGGCGCGGGTCCCTGGCTGCTGCGCCACGGCGGCCTGCCGCACTACCTGCTGACCAGCTTCACCGCCCCGGGCGCGTCCACCCCGAAAGACGTCGAGATCTTCCTCGAACGCCTGCGCGACCCGGCCCGGGCGAAGGCGGGCTCGCTGCTGTACCGGAAGCTGATCACCCCGGAATCCCGCCGCATCGTCACGGGCGCCTACAAGAAGGCCTACTTGAAGACACCCACCCGCGTGCTGTTGGGCACCCAGGACCCGATCGTGCGGCCGGACCTGGTGCACGGCTACGAAGACCAGGCCGACGACCTCCAAGTGGTGGCGGTGGCCGGCGCGGCCCACTTCGTCCCCGAAGAACGACCGCGTGAGGTCGCCTCGCGGGTGCTGGAGTTCTTCGAAGCGCCTTAAGCGCGTTCCAGCAACGCTTTCAGGCGCTTGGGAGCCGACACGCGGTAGCTCTCGACGAGCAGTTCGGCGACCTCCTCCCAGTCCGTGTCGGCGTCGAGGACCAAGCCGACCACGTTGGTCGCCCACGCGGGCTTGAAGAACGGGTGCGGCGCGTTGGACAGCGCGGCCAGTTCGCTGCCCGCCGCGCGGAAGGTCAGCACGCTGCCCGCGTCCAGCCCGGACGCCTCGGCGTAGGACGGCGGACGCCCCTCCTCGATCTCCAGCACGTGCGCGAACGCGCGCTGCCCCACTCGCCAGCGGGTGCCGCGCCACGCCCGCTCCTCGACCGCCGCCGGCAGCGCGCCGCACACCGCCCGCAGCCGATCCAGCACCTCGTCCGGCGCCTCGGCGTACTCCGCCACCGCTTCCCCCTCACCTCGGACCTGCGACGATACTGCCCGCTCGATCACGGCGGGATTGCTTTGCTCCGGACTGATCCGTTTCTGTCGGTGCTCGTCGTTAACCTCCGGCCATCGAGTTGTGATCGACTGGTTGGAGGAGCCGTGGGCTGGCTGGACGCCGCTGCCGGGTATCAGGTGCGGCTGGGTGAGGGCGGGCGCGTCCAGTGCCGCAACGCCAAGGGCAAGGTGCTGTCGTCGGTGCCTTCGTCCATCAAGGACGATCCGCAGGTGGTGCAGTTGCGCCAACTGGCCGAGTGGTTGGCGCGGCACGAGGCGGAGTGCCTGGCCGCGGTGGACCGCTGGATGGTGCGGTCGCTGCCGATTCCGGTGGCGCTGCTGGCGGAGGTCTGGGCGGACGCGGCGTGGGCCGCGGTGCTGCGCGACCTGGTGGTGGTGGCCGACGGCGAGGTCGGGTTCCTGCGCGACGCCGATGCCGAGCGCGGGCTGGGCGTGGTCACGCTGGACGGTGACACGGTGCGCCGCAAGCCCGAGACGGTGACCGTGCCGCACCCGGTCCTGTTGGCGGACTTGGAAGAGCTGCGCGAGTTCGGCGCGGAGCTGGGCGTGGAGCAGAAGGTGCAGCAGCTGTTCCGGCAGACCTTCGCCAAGCCCGCGGTGCTGCCCGCGCGCAACACGGTCAACGACTTCTCCGGCGGGAAGTTCGAGCAGCTCAACCACGCGCTGGGCCGGTGCCGCACGCTGGGCTACCCGGTGCGCGGCGGCGACGCGGTGTACTCGGCGTTCGAGGGCGGTCGGGTGGTGGAGGCCCGGTTCTGGATCGGGTCGGACTACCCCGAGGGCGAGACGTGGACCGGCGACCTGAGCTGGGCGCTGGAGAACGGCACCACCGTGCCGCTGGCCGAAGTCGGGCCGGTGGCGTGGTCTGAAGGAATGCGGATGGCGTCGGCGATCCACGCCGGCCGGGTCGTCGAGGAGGCGGTCGCATCATGAGCACCGACAAGGCACTCATCGCGGCCGGCGCCGTGCTGCCGGGCGTGGGCGCGGCCGGTGAGGACCGGGACACGGTCACCGCGCGGCACTACAGCCACCCGGCGCTGGGCGACCGGGTCGTGGTCCGCCTGGTGCCCGAGGTCCTGGGCCGGGCGGAGGACCTGACGTGCGAGTTCCTCGGGTTCGCCGAGCCCGCGCGGGTCGCCGACGTCGGCACCGGCCGGCGCAGCGCGCTGGGCTTCCCGGCGTGGGCGCTGGTCAACGACCCGAAGAACGCCCACCACGCGCTCAACCTGGTCAAGGAGGTCGAGCGGCTGGCCCGGGTGGCGAAGTCCCGGGCGGGCGCGGCGAAGGACGGGTTCACCGCGCTGGGCGACATGCTGGGCCGTTCCGCGCCGCACTTCCTGCCCACGTTCTACGAGCAGGCGGGCCGGATCTTCCTGGAGCACGGCAACCAGACCTACGCGGCCACCATGTTCGGCAAGGCCCGTGAGGCGGAGGAGGTGCACGACCTCGCCGTCGACCCGGAGCGCACCCGGGAGGTGTTCCTGGAGTTCGCGTTCGCCGGCGCGCTGACCGCCAAGGCGCTGTCCGCGCACGCGAAGGGCCTGGCGCGCAAGCACGACGCCGACGCGGCCTACGAGCTGTTCCGCACGCTGTGCGTGGAGCGCACCAAGGGCGGTCTGCCGCCGTACACGGGGATGCCGGAGGACCTGCGCCGGCTGGCCAAGGCGGCCAAGCGCGACCTGCGCGCCGAGGACGAGCGCCTGCTGCGGGCGGTGCTGGAGAGCACGGCGGTCAGCCGCGCCACGGCGTCGTTCTGGAAGTCCTACCGGGATTCCCTGATCCGGGTGGCCACGGCCGACGCCGCCGTGCGCGCGCAACTGCTCGCCTTCGTGCCCGCCTCGGCGTCCACAGTGGACACCTGGCTGGAGATCCTCACCGCCTGCGGCGCCACCCGGGAGCTGATCGAGCCCGGCGGCGCGGCCGACGCCGCCGAGTGGCTGTCGTCGGTGCTCGGCGTCCGGTCCGGCGGGTGGCGCGAGCACGGCCGGTCCGAGGCGCTGCTGGAGCTGGTCGAGGCCATGGCCGACCGGTTGGCCGCCGAGGGCAAGCCGGTCCGCGCGCTGCGCGGGTGGCGGCAGGGCGAGCTGGACGTGCTCGACCTGCTGGTGGCGCGGGGCGTGCCGATCGCGCAGGGCGACCGCGAGGACGTCGAGCTGTACGTGCAGGGCTGGCTGTCCGACGAGAACCCGGGCCGGCGCGACCTGGCGGCGCTCGCCGGGTCGGAGCGGTTCGTGACCGGGCTGGGCGAGGGCCTGGTGTCCTACCTGCGCAACGTGCGGCAGAAGGCGTCGGTCGCGCCCGAGGTGCTGGTGGGCGTGCTGTCCGTGCCTGGGCTGCGGATCGCGTTGCGGCGCTGGATCTCCGCGCGGGCCGGGCGGACCGCGCTGGGCCTGCCCGCGCTGGGCGGGCACCTGGACGACCTCGCCGTGGTGGCCCTGCCGGAGGCGTTCGCCGACATCCCGGAGGCGGCCGAGGCGCTGGCCGGCACCGACGTGGCCGCGGCGCTGCACGCGACCCTGCGCGCCGGTGTCCTCGACGAGCTGGGTTGGCCCGCGCTGGAGGAGGCCGTCGCGAAGCTGCGCGGTCCGGGCGGGCCCAAGGACGAGGACGTCACGATGTGCGGCGAGGGCTGGCCCGCGCTGGTGCTGCGGCGCGGCGAGAACTTCGTCGTGGTGGGGCCCGAGGGCGTCCTGCTGGAGCACGTGTCCCGCATCCCCGCCCACGACCGCCACCGCTGGGCGTTCTCGCCCACCGCGTCCTGGTTCGACGGCGTCCTGCTGGTGCGCTGGCACGGCCAGGACGGCGAGCGCGCGTACTGGAGCGACGCACCCGACCACGTCTTCGACCCGCAGACCGGGGCGGGCGTCTACTACGGCAGCCACGGCGTGCCGCGCGCGTCCATCAAGCTGGCCGACGGCGCGCGCTTCGCGGGCCGCCGGGCCGCCCGTCCGGGCGACACCAAGCTGTCCCAGCCGGATCGGGCGTACAGCGACGGCACGTCGCTGTGGACCTACGCGTGGGGCGAGCGGGTGCTGCGCTGGCGGGAGGTCGACCCGGCGACCGGCGAGCACGGGCGCGAGAGCCGGCCCCGGTTCCTGGAGGACTTCGCCGCCGACGGCACCGCCATCGCCTTCGACGACTGCGACCTGCGGCCCGCCGTGGCGGCCACGCTGGACAGCCCGCTGGGCGTCGCGGACGGCCTGCACGGCTGGCGGGTGCGCCGCGAGGCCGACGGCGCGGCGGTCGGCGAGGGCGTCGACGGGCGCCGGGTCCGGTTGGCCGCGCCGGGCCGGACCAACCCGGTCGGCTCGCTGCGGCTGCCCGGCGGCGGGCGGCTCGACCTGGTCGGCACGCTCGCGTCGGTCGACCTGTACGACGAGCACGGTGTGGAACTGGGCGGCGTGAAGGCGGAGCCGACCCTCCAGCGGTTCGCCGCCGGCACGCCGCTGGTCCCGCCGCTGGACTGGTGGCACGTGCTCAGGCCGCGCGACGAGGCCGGTTCGGCGGCGCTGCGCGCGGTGTCCCGCGAGGCCGTGGACGCCGTGCTCGCCGCGGCCCTGGACGCGCCCGCCGACCCGCGCAGCCGATCGGAGCGGCTGGCCGCCTTCACCCGCGGCGACCACGACCACGAACTGGTCCGCGCGGTCCTGCGGAACCTGCCCGGCCTGACCCACCCGGGTCTGCTGGCGGGCGTGGTGGAGCTGGTGCGCCGGGCGGCCGACCTGCTGGTCCGCTTCCGCCGGTACGGCAAGATCGCCGAACTCGCCCGCGCGGTCGACACGTCGGTGTTCGCGCCGCGCGGCCCGGTGGTCACCGAGGCGGCGGTGAGCGCGGCCCTGTCGTGGTTCAACTTGGGCTCGGACAGCGCCGGCACGGTGGAGACCCGCGTGCCCAAGCAGGTCGCCGAACTGGCCGCCGTGGCGGCGGAGACCGCGCCCGCCGGCCGCGAACTGGGCGAGCACAGCCCCACCTGGTGGTGGCTGTGGCTGCCGGACCTGGCCGCGCTCGCGCACCGCGCCGCGTCCCCGCTG
The DNA here is from genome assembly GCA_050954585.1 of Actinosynnema sp. CA-248983. Classification (GTDB taxonomy): domain Bacteria; phylum Actinomycetota; class Actinomycetes; order Mycobacteriales; family Pseudonocardiaceae; genus Actinosynnema. The sequence continues at coordinate 3,595,617 of CP191863.1, forward strand.
ACCCCGGAGGAGCACCGGGACGCGCTGACCCTGCTGCTGCGCGCGGTCGCCGACCACGGGCTCACCGACGCGCCGGGGCACTGGCGGCTGATCGGGGCGGTCGTGCCCGAGGGCGCGGCGAACCCCAAGCACCGCGTCACGCCCGTGCCCGGCGGGTTCCTGGCGGTGTACCAGGAGAACTGGCGGTACAACGCGGACAACCGGTACGACGGCCTCCAGTACGCGGCGAGCGCGGGCGGCTTCGAGCTGCCCCGCGACTGGACCCTGGAGTTCGCCCACGACATCGACTCGTCGTTCGGGTCCGAGCGCATCCGGACGTTCCTGGCGGTGCTCGCCGAACGCGGTCCCGCGCCGTGGTTCCCGGCCGCGGCGGCCGACTTCGCCGCGCGCACCGGCCTGGGCAGGGCCGAATCGACCGTGCTGCTGGCCGGGATGCCCGGCGTGGACGCCTGGCAGTCCACCTACCTCAGCGCAGCCGAGCGCAAGATGCTCGACCTGTCCGCGGCGGGCGCGAAGACCGCGAAGGAGCGGCTGCGCCCGCTCGACGACGCGTTCCGGCGGCGGCTGCTCGCGGCGGCCGTGCCCGCCGACCCGGCCGACCTGTGGACCAGCGGGCCGGACGTGGAGGCTGTCGCGGCGGTGTGGATCGCCGAGATGGGGGTGCGCCGCCCGGTGCCCGACGACGTGTTGGCCGACGCGGTGGCGCTGCCGGTCCGCTCCAGCGTCGAGTACGTGACCGGGGTGGCCAACCCGGAGACCACGCCGTGGCTCACCGTGGACCGGGACATGCGGCTGGAGGCCGGGTCGCTGGTGGCCCGCCACCCCGAGGGGTTCGGCGTCACCGAACTGCGCACGGTGCCCGGCGTGCTGGCGTGGCTGGCGTACCGGCTGCCGGCGGCGTCGCCGCTGCGGTCGGCCCTGCCGGTGGCGCTGGACCTGGTGCGGCAGCGGGTCGCGCACCCCGGGTTCGCGTTCGAGATCAGCAACTGGATGGAGACCAAGTCGCTGCACGCGTTGCTGGGTGTCGCGGGGCCGGCCGAGCAGGAGGTCGTCCAGGCCCGGCCGTGGCTGCACGTGATCCGGGTCAACGACGAGTACAGCAAGGTGATCGCGCACCTGAGCCTGGTCGGGCCGGGCGACCGGCAGGAGCTGGCGGCGATCGCCGAGCTGGGCTGGGCGCAGGACGTGGTGACCGCGCTGGACGCGGTGGGCACCGAGTCGTTCGCCGCGGCGTGCGCGGCCCGGACCGAAGCGGACCCGGACGCGTACTTCCAGGACCCGGCGGTGTCCGTGCCCGACCTGGTGGCGGAGGTGGCGGCGAAGACGGGTCTGCCCGACGACGCCGCCGTGCTGTACCTGCAACTGCTGGCGCTGCCGGACCCGACCGACGCCAACGTGGTGCGCTGGACCGGGTGGAAGCCCGCCCGGCTGCGCAAGGCCCGTGAGGCGCTCGCCGCGACGGACCTGGTGCTGACCGCGAAGCGCGCCCGGGCGGGGCGCTCGCTGTTCCTGCCCGGCGGGTGGCTCGCGCTGTCGAAGCCGCACCTGCCGCTGGAGTCCTGGAAGGCACCCATGTTCGGCTTCACCACCCAGCCCATCGGGGTGGTCGTGCCCCGCGAACCCGTCGCCGACCTGTTCGCCCGCGCCTGGCAGCGCGTGCTCGACGGCGACACCCCCGCCTACGAAGAGCTGAAGACCGGAGGACGACGGTGACCGCCGCACGGCAGATCGAACCGGCCGAGGACGCCTACCGCGAGGAGCTGGCGTTCCTGGCCGCCTACGACGACGGCCCCCGCCCGCCGGGCTGGCGGCTCACCCCGCGCGCGGTCGTCACGTTCGTCATGGGCAGCGGCGGTGACGCCCTGGCGCTGCCCGAGCCGGTCGACGGGCTGCCGTCCCGGCTGGTGGTCGGCCCGAAGTTCGTGGGGGAGCGGGCCCTGGTAGAGCGGGCGGTGGTGACGCTCGCGGGTGAACGCGGCCTGCTGCTGGTCGGCGAACCGGGCACGGCGAAGTCCATGCTGTCCGAACTGCTGGCCGCGGCCGTGTCGGGCAGCAGCCAACTCGTCGTCCAGGGCACCGCGGGCACCACCGAGGACCAACTGCGCTACGGCTGGAACTACGCCCTCCTGCTCGCCGAGGGCCCCACACCGCGCGCCCTGGTGCCTTCGCCGGTGCTGAACGCGATGCGGGGCGGCGGCGTGGTCCGGGTCGAGGAGGTCACCCGCTGCCTGCCGGAGGTGCAGGACGCGCTGGTGTCGATCCTGTCCGACCGGCGGATCGCCGTGCCCGAGCTGTCCGGCACGGACGGCGAGACCGTGCACGCCGCGCCCGGGTTCACCGTGATCGCCACCGCGAACCTGCGTGACCGGGGCGTGTCGGAGATGTCGGCCGCGCTCAAGCGCCGGTTCAACTTCGAGGCGGTCGGCCCGATCGGGTCGCTCGCGGCGGAGACCGAACTGGTCCGCCGGCAGGCGACGGCGGCGCTGGAGCGGGTGCGAGCGCCGTTCGCGGTGGACGACGTGGTGTTGGAGGTGCTGGTCACGGCGTTCCGCGACCTGCGCAACGGGGTGTCGGAGGAGGGCTGGGCAGTCGAGCGCCCCTCGACTGTGATGAGCACGGCGGAAGCGGTCTCGGTGGCCACCGCCCTCGGCCTCTCCGACGCCTACTTCCCCGGCGACCGCGACCCTCTTTCCTTGCTGCCCGGCCACCTCCTCGGCGTGGTCCGCAAGGACGACCCGTCCGACGCCGCCAAGCTGCTGGGCTACTGGGACGGCGCGATCCGCCGCCGAGCCGAAGGCGGCGCCCGCACCTGGCGACGACTCTGGGAACTCCGCGATGTCCTCGACGCCTGACCCCACCCCGACCCAGCCCACCGCCACCGCGCCGCACGCCGGCGACGAGTCCCGCGATCCCACCGGATCGCGGGACTCCGCCGACGCCCGCGAGTTCGCCACCCTCCTGGCCGAGCACCGCACGCCGACCCTCATCGGCGTGCGGCACCACTCGCCCGCCCTGGCCGCCGTCATGCCCGGCCTCCTGACAGCGGCCGACCCCGAGGTGCTCCTGGTCGAACTCCCCGAGGAACTCGGCTCCTGGCTGCCGCACCTGGCCGACCCGAACCTGACCGCCCCGGTGGCGCTGTCCGGCGCACGCCGCGACGGCAGCGGCCTGGCGTTCTACCCGTTCGCCGACTTCTCACCCGAGCTGGCGGCGATCCGGTGGGCGTTCGCCCACGGCGTGGAAGTCCGCACCTGCGATCTGCCACTGTCCCTGCGCGGTGCCGGCCACACCGCGCCGGCGGTCGGCGGCACACCGCTGGCCGACGCGCTGCGCCGCGCCGTGACCGGTCGCGACGGCGACGACCTGTGGGACCGCCTGGTCGAGGCCGCCGCCCCCGGCCAGACCCCCGAGGCAGTACGCCGCGCCGCCCTCCTCGTCGGCTGGGCACTGCGCCGCGACGCCGCGGACGGTCCCGGCGTGGACCCCTTCGACCTGCGGCGGGAAGCGTGGATGCGGCAGGCCGTGGCCGGCGTCGGCGACCGGCGCTGCACGGCGGTGGTCGGCTCGTTCCACGCGGCAGCCCTGCTGGAAGGACCCGCCACCGAAGAGTCCACAGCGGACGCGAAGTCCGACCTGGTGACGTCCCTGGTGCCCTACGGGTTCTCGTTGCTGGACGAGCGGTCCGGTTATCCGGCGGGCATCCGCGACCCGGAGTGGCAGCAGGCCGTGTTCGAGGCTGGGGGAGACCCGGCCGCGATCGAGTCCGCCGCCGCCGCGTTCATCGTGCGGATCTGCGCGCGGGTCCGGGAACTCGGCCACCCGGCCGGTCCCGGCGAGGCGCGGGAAGCGCTGCGGATGGCGGTCGACTTGGCCCGCCTGCGCGGCCTGCCCGCGCCCGGTCGGGGCGAGGTGGTGGAGGCGGTCCAGTCCGTGCTGACCCACGCCGAACCGCTGGGGCGCGGCCGGGTCGTCGCGCGGGCCGCCGGTGACGTCCTGGTCGGCCACCGCACGGGCGTGCTCGCGCCGGGCGCCCCGCGCTCGGGTCTGGCCCCGGCCGTCGAAGACCTCCTGGCGGACCTGCGCCTCCCCGGCCCCGGCACCCGAGACGCCGCGGACCTGCGCCTGGACCCCCTCCGGTCCTCTTTGGACGCCCGCCGAGAGGTCGCGCTCCGCCGACTGGCCGTCCTGGGCGTCTCCTACGCCGAGGAGACCGCGACCACGGGCGTGGGCGGCGGCGACGCCCTGACCACCCGGTGGACCGCCACGTGGACCCCGGCGACCGCCGCGACCCTGCCGGTCGCGGGCATGTGGGGCGCGACCCTGTCGCTGGCGGCCCGCGGTCGCCTGCGCGCCCGCCGCGCCGAACGAGAGCAGCGCGGCGGCCACACCCCGGCCGATGTCCTGACCGACCTCCTCGACGCCGCCCGCTGCGGCCTGCCGGACGTGGTCGGCGACGTCCTCACCGACACCGCCACCGTGCTCCCGTCCGCCGGCACCCTGAACGACCTGCTCACCGCGTTGGCCCTGCTGGACCGCCTGGCCGCAGGCCACATCCCCGGCACACCCCCGGACGTCCTGGCCGCGCACCCCCTGCTGGTCCGCGAACTGGAAACCGCCGCCGTCGCCCAACTCGACGGCCTGGCGGGCTCTGAGGACCCGGCCGACGCCCACGCCCTGGTCGAACTGGGCAGGCGCCACGACACCCACGGCACCGGCCTGCGCCTGGCGTCCGCGCTGCGCCGCCTGTCCGACGAGGGCGTGCCGATGATCGCCGGCGCCGCCGGTGCCGCCCGCGTCCTGCTGGGCCTGGCCACACCCCAGGGCCTGGGCGAGCGCGTGGCGTCGTGGATCGACAACGCGACCACCCCCGAACGCCGGACCGTCCTGCGCCAAGGTCTGACCGGCGTCCTGGTCGCCGCCGGCCCCCTCCTCGAAACCCCGGAAGCCCTGACCCCCTTGCTGGACCGCGTAACCGCCCTACCCGACCAGGACTTCCTCGACCGCCTCCCCGCACTGCGCGGCGCCTTCACGACGGTCGGCCCCGCCGCCCGGTCACGAGTGCTGGCCGTCGTCGAGGAACGCACAGGCGACCGCGTCGACGTGCCGGGCGCACCCGACCCCGAGCTGCTCGCGATCTGGCTCAACGCCGAACTGGCCGCCCTGGAATCCCTGCGCACCCACCACCTCGGCGAACCACCATCCTTTGTGGACACCCAGGCCCGAGCAACCCCGGCCACACCCGAAACCGGCACCCCCGGCACTCTCGCGACCATCGTGCGGTGGCGGCTGGTGCTGGGCTCACGCGGCGAACGCCCACCCGGCGCCGCCCGCTACGCCGCAGCCCTGGACGAGCTGTACGGCCAGGACCGGGGCGAAGGCGCCCAGCGCGGCGACCTCGGCGCGGACCGGTCCGCCCCCTTCCCCGACGTCCGCGAGTGGTCCGAAGAGCTGGCGGACCTGTTCGGCGACCGGGTCCGCGAGGAAGTCCTCGCCGCCGCGGCCGAAGGCGGGCGCATCGAAGCGGCGATGGCGATCGACCCGGAGTCCGTCCGCCCCTCCGTCGAACTCCTGCGCACCGTCCTGTCCCTCGCCGGCGGCCTGTCCGAGCAGGCACTGGCCCGCCTCCGCCCCCTGGTGGCGCGCCTGGTGGCCGAACTGACCGCCCAACTCGCCAACCGCGTCCGCCCCGCGCTGACCGGCATCCAACTACCCGTCCCCACCAGGCGGCCGGGCGGACGCCTCGACCTCCCGCGCACCCTCCGCGCGAACCTCGCCACCGCCCGCCGCACCGACGACGGCCGGGTCCTGGTCGTGCCCGAGCGCCCCGTGTTCCGCACCCGTGGCCGCAAGGCGAGCGACTGGCGGCTGGTGCTGGTCGTGGACGTGTCCGGCTCGATGGAGGCGTCCACGGTCTGGTCCGCGCTGACCGCCGCGGTGTTCGCCGGCGTGCCCGCGCTGACGACGCACTTCCTGGCGTTCTCGACCGAGGTCGTCGACCTCACCGACCGGGTCGCCGACCCGTTGTCCCTGCTGCTGGAGGTGCGGGTCGGCGGCGGCACGCACATCGCGGGCGCGTTGCGGCACGCCCGTTCCCTGGTGACCGTTCCGGAACGGACGATGGTGGTGCTGGTCAGCGACTTCGAGGAGGGCGGCCCGGTGGGTTCGCTCGTGGCGCAGGTGCGGGAGTTCGTCGCGTCGGGCGTGACCGTGCTGGGCTGCGCGAGCCTCGACGACACGGGCAAGGCGCGGTACTCGACGTCCGTCGCGGGCGCGTTGGTCGCCGCCGGCATGCCGGTGGCGGCGCTGAGCCCGCGGGAACTGGCCCGCTGGGTGGGGAGAAGGTGCGCTCGTGACCCTGCCCCCGGTGGCCCCCGCGGTGGTGGCCGACGTCCTGGACACCCTCCCACCCCGCCTGCGCAAACGCGTCGACACCTCCCTGGACCGCGCCGCGACCTGGGACATCACGACCACCCCCGACCAGGCCCGCGCCGAACTAGACCCCGAGACCACCCTCACCTGGACCCTGCACAACGGCGTCCTCACCGACGCGACCGACCTGACGTGCAGCTGCCTGCTGGCCCCCAAATGCCTGCACCGAGGCGTAGCCGTCTCCGCCGCCCCCATCACCGACCCCGCCGAAACCCCACCAGACCCCGCCGACCCCTCACCCGCCGACCCCTCACCGGCCGACCCCTCACCGGCCGACCCCTCACCCGCCAACACCCCACCGGCCAACACCCCACCCCACTCCGCTCCAACCTCATCGACCAAACCCATTCCCACCACCGGCCCTCCCATCGCGGCCACCGCTGTCACTCCGGACCCGGTCGAAGTCAGCCCCGATGAACGAGCCGCCGCGACATCGCTGTGGGCGGCCTGCGCCACGATCCTGCGCGCCGGCGCGACCGGCAGCGGCGCGGTCGTCCGAGCCGAACTGCTGCGAGCCGTGCACAGCGCCCGGGTAGCCGGCCTGCACCGCGCGTCCGCCGCCGGTCTGCGCATCGCAGCCGCCCTGGCGGCCTGCCAATCCGGCGACTCCTCCTTCGACCGCGAGGTCCTCGCCGCCGAACTGGTCGACCTGATGCTGCTGTGCCACGACCTCCGCACCACCCCCACCGTCACCACCGCCCTGCGCGGCACGGCCAGACGCGAGTACCGCCCCATCGGTTCGCTGCGCCTGTACGGCCTGTGCACCGAAGCCGTCGTCACCACATCGGGTTACGGCGGTGTCGTCACCCACCTGGTGGACGACACCGGCACCCTGTGGACCGTCCCGTCGATCCTCCCCGGCGGCCCCGAACGCGTGCCCGCCGCCGCCAACGGACCGGTCGCGATCGGCGAATCCGGCCTGACCCACCGCGCCCTGGGCCGAGGGGGCCTGCTGCTCTCCGGCGGCACCGCGTCCCCGGACCACCGCCTCGGTGCCGGCAAACAGGTCCGCGCGGTAGCCGCGTCCGGCGCAACCTGGGACGCCCCACCCCTGGACGCCCTCTGGTCCCGCCCCCTCGCCGACCAGATCACCGCCGCCTTCACCACCCTGGACCTCCCGGAAACCCACCGCCCGCCAACCCTCCTGTTCGCCGAGGGCACCGCAGAAGGCCCAGCCGGCCACGCCCTGCGCCTCAAGACCACGCACGGCACCCTCGACCTGACCGGCGACGACGACACCACCCGGGAAAACCTCCGCGTCCTCGCGAAGGCCCCCGGCCTACCCCTCCGCGTGATCGCCCGCCCCACCCTCGACACCCCCGGCACCGCCAAGGCCCTGGCCGTCTCCGGCGCCCTGACCCTCCCCACAACCCTCAACTCCCACGCCGACCTCTCCCTGGACCACCTACAACCAAGCCACCTCAACCACCCCGTGAACCCCGCTCCCACCCTCGACCCCCTCCCGCACCACATCCCCACCCCTCTCCACCCGCTTTCGAACGTCCTCCACCGCATCACCCTCGGAGGCCGCCCAGCCGCCACCCCGCCCTCCACCGCCAGAGCCGCGAAATCCCTGGCCACCACCGGCCTCACCACCACCGCCGCCCTCCTCACCGACCTCGCCACCACCTCCCGAGACCGACAAAGAGACGCCTTCGGCCGAGCCGTCCAGGACAACACCGAGGCCTTCCCCACCGCCTGGCTCCGAGCTGGCCTCCACGTCCGCGAGTTCACCCGCGCCGTCGCCCGCCAGGCCTGGTTGGAGGTGGTCGGCTGATCGCCGGGACGTTTCACCGCCCCGCCCGGGGTAGACCACTCCACAGTGGACGCGGTGTGACTGTGGCCGTCACTCGAACGTGGAGTGTCGGTGTCATACGGGCGACGAGGTGGAACATGAGCGGGTGGGGTGGGCGGGTTCTGAGACTGGTGGGCATGATTGCGTCTGTGGTCGTGACGCCCGCCGCCGGCGGCTCCTACGTCGGGGTCGGGGACGCGCAGTCGTACTGGCTGCACCTCAACGGCACCCCCATCTCCGAGTGGGTGCTGGCCGCCGAAGCGCGGCGGCACGCCTACATCGTGCTCAACGCCTGGGAAGGCGACATCGCCCGCCGCGCCAAGGGCTACAACCCGAACGTCCAGGTCTTCGTCTACAAGGACCTCTCCTCCACCCGCAGCTACGCCTGCCGCAACGGCGTGGACGACAAGCACCTCCCCGCCGGCGTCGGCTACTGCGCCGCCGACCGCGACCACCCCGAGTGGTTCCTGGAGAACGACAAGGGCAAGCGCCTGGAGTACGACGGCTACCCCGGCCACTGGCAGATGGACATCGGCAACACCGCCTACCAGAACACCTGGGCCGACAACGTGATCGCCGACGCCAAGGCCAGTGGCTTCGACGGCGTGTTCATGGACAACGCGCTCTTCCCCTGCGACGCCTACCACCAGGGCGTCTGCCCCCGGAAGTACCCGACCGACGCCGCGTTCCAGACCGCGTACCGGCAGATGCTCGCCAACACCCGCCCCAAGTTCACCGAGGCCAAGCTCAAGACCGTCGCCAACCTGTCCAACGCCCGCCTGCACACCGGCGCCTGGGACGCCTACACCGAACACCTCGACGGCGGCTTCGACGAGTGGTGGATCACGTTCTCCAACGACAACCTGCTCCCCGACTACGACCAGGGCTGGAGCCGCCAGGTCGCCGAGATCGCGGCCAACGAGCGGCGCGGCAAGATCACGTGGGTGCAGCCGCACTTCAGCCCCAATCGCGAACAGCCGCTGCGGTACGCGATGGCCAGCTACTTCATGGTCGTCGGCGACAAGGCCGCCATCGCGGAGATGGAGAAGACCGACGACTACGGCGACCCGACCGCCCGCGACCCCATGTACCACTGGAACCTCGGCAAGGCCGAGCAGCCGTACCGCGAGATCGCACCCAAGATCTACCGCCGGGACTTCACCTGCGGCGCGGTGATCGTCAACGCCAACCCGACGAAGTCGCAGCCGGTGCTCATCGACCTGGGCGAGCCCTACGCCGACGAGCGCAACGTGCCGATCACCGCCGTCTCGCTGCCGGGCACCTCCGGCACCGTGCTGCGGAAGTCCTGCTGATCTTGCGCGTAGGTTGGCCGTGTGACCATCACGAGCCTGCACCACGTGGGGCACGTCGTGCGCGACATCGCCCGAGCCATGACCCTGTACCGCCGCCTCGGTTTCGCCCTGCCGCCGCCGACCTGCCCGGCCCTGTCCCCGCACGAGGGCGCGGCGCCCGAGCCGTTCGGCGCGGCCAACACGCACGCGGACTTCCCCGGCGACTTCCTGGAACTGGTGACCCCGGTCGCCGACAGCGTCCCGGCGGACGCGAAGCTCGTGCCGCTCCAGGCGCCGCCGGACGTGCTGCCCGTCCTGCTGGAGCGGATCACCGCGACCACCGCCGGCCTGGCCGCGCACCTCGACCGGTTCGAGGGCCTGCACATCCTGATGTTCTCGACACCCGACATCGACGCCACCGCCGCCCGCCTCACCGCCGATGGTGTCGCCCACGGCGGCGTGAACACCGTGCGGCGCCCAGTGGACGCCGGGCTGGAAACCGTGCGCTACCTGGAACTGGACGACCTGCCGGAGGGACGGGTCGGCGTGGTGGCCGACCTGGACCCCGAGTTCCAGCACACCCGCGTGCTCGACCACCCGAACGGCGCGACCGGTCTGGACGAAGCGGTCCTGTGCGTGGACGACCTCGACGCCGCCGAGTCCCGCTACACCACCTACCTCGGCGTCCCGGCCACGCACTCCGCGCAGACCCGCGTGTTCGACCTGGGCGGCGCGCGCCTCACCCTGACCGCCGACCTGGGCGCACTCCTGCCCGGCGAACGGACACGTCCCGGGCTCGCCGCCTGCGCGGTAACCGTCCGCGACCTCCGCGAGACGGAAAACCTCTTGCGCGCCAACGGTGTCACGGTCGTGCACACGCCTGGTGGCGACGTCTTCGTACCGGCCCGCGAAGCGCTGGGCGCCGCCATGGTCTTCCGCGCCGGCCGCTGAGGCGGCCGGCCTCCGGCCCCCGATTCCATGGTCTCACGGGGGACCGACAATTCCGGGGGAGTGGGTCCGGCGGTAGGTGGACGGGCTGACGCCGTAAGCGGCGCGGAACAGGCGGCTGACGTGGGGGGCGTCGTACAGGCCCCAGCGGGCGGCGATGGTGCGGTGGGACAGGAGGGGGTTTGCCAGGTCCCGCCGGACGTGGTCGAGGCGGCGGGACCTGATCCAGGCGGCCGGGGAGCGGTCCGCTTCGGCGAACAGGCGGTGTGCGTAGCGGATCAACACGTGGTGGGCCCTGGCCACGGTGCGCGGGGACAGGGCCGGGTCGCCATCGTCACGCCCCGGTCGGCCGGGATCGGGGTCGCCACCACCGCGCCCCGGTCGGCCGGGATCGGGGTCGCCACCACCGCGCCCCGGTCGGCCGGGATCGGGGTCGCCACCACCGCGCCCCGGTCGGCCTGGATCGGGGTCGCCCCCACCGCGCGCAGCGCGTCCGGCCCGGCCGCGAACGAACCGCGCGGATCGACAACGCTGCGTGCACACACTGGCGCGGCGGGGGACCACGATCGACGTAGCGTGGTCCCGCCACGGCGCCAACACAAGGTGGGGAGCCGGCGGTGGGTCAGCCCACCGCCGGGGTCACGCGTTCGCCACGGCGAGGTCCTGGGGAGCCTCCGCCGCGGGCGCGGGACGTTCGCGCCGTGGCCTCCGCCGGCTGAACAGGGCGTAGCCCACCGCGCCGAGCAGGCCCGCGAGCGCCAGGCCCGCGCCCAGTCCGAGACCGGGCGGGGTCCAGCGGATCGTCACCTCGCCGCCCTCGACGTCCGCGGGCAGGTCCACGACGAGCACGCCCGCCGGGCCCTGGCGGGTGGGCAGCTCTCGGCCGCCGAGTTCCGCCCGGTACCCCGGCCACGCCAGGCGCGAGAACACCAGCGAGCCCGGACCGCGGTCCTTGGTGAACTTCACCGACTCGTCCCGATCGTCCGGCGACACGTCCGACGTCACCCGCACACCAGACGATGCGTAGGACAGCCGGCCGCCCGGCCACGGCAGCGGCTGGTCGCGGCGCAACGACGTGTGCGTGGCCGTCCGGTCCGCGATCCGCCACCCCGGCGGGGCCTGCACGTCGGGCAGCACGTCGTTCTGCACCACGATCGTGCCCACCCGCAGCAGGTCCACCAGCGGACGCCCGTCCAGGGCGGTCGGCGCGAGGATCTGCCCGAAGCTGGCCGCGCACGTCGTGCCCTTGTAGTTCATGCAGGTCGCGTGGGCGAACTCGCGGAAGGACATGCCCGAGTACGACCCGGTGGACTTCAGGTCGGCCACCAGGCCCACGTTGCCCGGCAGCACGGTCCCCACCGGGAACGTCGTCCCGTCGTGGGACAGCGCCTGCGCCTTCAGCTCCGACACCTTCTTGGGGAACCCGTACCCCGCCACGTCCAGGTTCACCGGGAACCACGACGTCTGCAGGAACAGCGCCGCGCCCACGCCCGCGACCAGCGCCGCGTAGGTCGCCTGCGGCCGGACGAACCGGGCCAGCGCCACGGCCACCGCGACCCCGACGGTCAGCAGGGCCAGCGCCACCGCGTGCTGCCGCCACTGCCACGGCTGCGCCGCGAAGCTCAGGTACCCCGACAGCAGCAGCGCCGCCACCGTGAAGCCCACCCGCCGCCGAACGTGGTCGAACCGCGGCCCGCCGGTGAACGCCACCGCGAACAGCACCCCGATCGCCAGGAACACGACCTCCAGGTGGCGCAGCGGGAACCGGAACATCCACATGTTCGACGGACCCGCCGCGAGCAGCGCGTACGCGGTGAGCACGACGAACACGCCGGCCAACTCCCGCCACCGCTCGCGCAGCCGCCGCCAGTGCAGCCACGGCAGCAGCGGCACCACGAACCACGCGAAGTACACCCCCGGCGAGTGCAGCCGGTAGTCCAGGCTGAACGTCCGGATCATCGGCCGGTGGCTGGGCATGCTCATCGACAGCAGGTCCGACAGCCGAGGCATCAGGATGCCGTCGCTGGCGAACCCCTGCCCCGCCCGCATGGTCACCGACGACGTCCCCAGCAGCGGCAGGTACACCAGCGGCACGAACATCGCCACCAGCCCGCCGATCACGAACAGCTTCACCAGCGCCGACCGGTCCCGCCGCAGCCAGTTCTCCACCAGCAGCGCCGCCAGCACCACGCACACGCCCAGCAGGCCGTACGGGTTGCCGGTGGTCACCGCGAGCGCCCCGAACAGGATCGCCCACAGCGGGCTCGACGCGCCCCGGGCCGCCCGCCGCGCCGCCCACCACGTGTAGGGCAGCCACGCGAACGCCATCAGCCCGGCCACCCACGACGAGGTGTCGAAGTATAGGGTGAACCCGCTGAACGGCAGCGCGATCGCGACCACCGCCGCCGGCCCGCGCCCCGCACCGTGCTCCCGGCACACCAGGTAGACGCCCAGCGCCAGCAGCGCCAGGATCTCCGACTTCACCACCAGCGCGGCCAGGCCCAGGTCGTCGAACCGGGACACCAGGATGAAGTTGCCCAGGTTGACCGGGTTCCAGATGCCGAACAGCGCCTCGGCGGGCAGGTTGCCGCCCATCCAGCCGTCGACGTCCAGCAGCGGCGGCCAGTCGCCGTCGAGCAGGCGTCGACCCAGGTGGTGCCAGGTCGGCATGAACTGCACCGCGCTGTCGTCCCACACGTAGAACACGCGGTTGCGCAGGTACGGCACCTGGGCGAGCAGCACGACAGCGGCGCACACGCCGAAAGCGACCAGCGGGCCCCACCCCCGCCGGTGGACGAGCGTCGTCACGACGTCCGTTCCTCTTCCCTGATCGGTGGCGCGGCGGGCTTCGACCGTCCGGTGAGCACCAGCTGCGCGACGATGAACGTGAACGGGATCGCCACCGCGGCGGCGAGCAGGGGAGCGATTCGCTGGTTGACCGCGAACCACGTGACCAGCACCCACAGCCCCGTGGTGGTCACCACGAAGTTGGTCACGTTGGACAGCGGGAACAGCAGGAAGGTCCGCCACGACGGCTTCGTGCGGAAGGTGAAGAAGCAGTTCATGAAGTACGAGCCGACCATGGCCAGCACGAACGCCACGATGTGCGCCGCCATGTACGGCAGCGCCAGCTTCAACAGCAGGTAGAGCCCGTAGTAGACGCCCGTGTTGAGCACGCCGACCAGTCCGAACCGGACGATCCGGCCGAGTTTCGCGGTCACGGCGTGGACCGCTCCGCGAACGGACCCGCGACGACCTCGCCGCGCGCCTCGGCCGCGTGCTCGGGCAGCTCACGTCCCAGCGGCAGGGTCACCGGGATGTGGCCCGCGCCCGCCGACTCCTTGACCAGGAAGTGCGGCCGGCGCTTGGACTCGAAGTAGATGCGGCCGACGTACTCGCCGATCACACCCAGGAACAGCAGTTGCAGGCCGCCCAGCACCAGCACCGCGCACATCAGCGTCACGTAGCCGGGCGCGTCGACGCCGTTGCGGACCGCGTCGACCAGCACCCACACCGCGTAGGCGAACGCCAGCACGGTGACCAGTCCGCCCAGGTAGATCGCCACCCGCAGCGGCTTGGAGTTGAACGACACCACACCGTCGATGCCGTAGTTGAGCAGCTTGCGGAAGGTCCAGCTGCTGCTGCCGGCCGCGCGGGCGACGTTCTCGTAGTCGATCACGGCCGTCTCGAAGCCGATCCAGGCGAACAGGCCCTTGGAGAACCGGTTGGCCTCGCCCAGCGACAGCAGCGCCTGCACCGCGCGCCTGCTCAGCACGCGGAAGTCGCCGACGCCGTTCTCCAGCTCCACGTCGATGACCTTGTTGATCATCTTGTAGTACAGGGTGGACACCAGCTTGCGCAGCGTCGCCTCGCCCTTGCGGGTGCGCCGCGCGATGACCTGGTCGTAGCCCGCGCCGATCATCTCGACCATGCGGCCGAGCAGCTCCGGCGGGTGCTGGAGGTCGGCGTCCATGATCGCCACGTAGTCGCCGGTGGCGTGGCTCAGGCCGGCCAGCATGGCCGCTTCCTTGCCGAAGTTGCGGCTCAGGGCGAGGTACTTGAAGCGCGGGTCCCGCTCGGCGATCGTGCGCAGCAACGGCAGCGTCTTGTCGGTGCTGCCGTCGTCGACGAGCAGGACCTCGAAGTCCCCGCCCAACGTCGGGAGCACCCGGCCCAGCGCCGCGTACAGCTCTTCCAGCCCGGCTTCCTCGTTGAAGCACGGCACCACGACTGAGATGCGCACAACTCCCCTTGAACCCCTGTTGAACGAGTACCGCAGGGACTATCGGCGGCGGCCCCCACCCATTACCGACGCCGGACACCCGTATTGCGTTGCTTCGTCCGTCCTGCTCGTCCCCGCCCGCCATTCTGTCGGTAGCCTGTCGGGCGCCGGCAGGCGGGATGGGGGCGGCGCTTCCGATGGCACGTGCACGACCGTTCGCGGTGTTCGTCGCGCTCGTCCTCGCGCTGGTGGTCGCCTGCGGCGAGCCCGCGCAAGACCCGGCGGACGCCGACGAGGCCGCCTACCTCCAGGTGGTCGCCCACCACGACGACGACATCCTGTTCATGAACCCCGACGTGCGCGACGCGGTCCAGTCCGGCCGGCGCCTGATGACGGTGTTCGTCACCGCCGGCGAGGCCGAGGTGCCCGACGCGAACGGCTACTCGGCGTCCCGCCAGGCCGGGGCGCGGGCGGCGTACGCGCGGATGGCGGGCGTGCCCGACGAGTGGGACGGCGCGGCCATGGACCTGGCCGGCGGCCGGGTCGGGGAGCGCTACACCCTGAAGGCGAAACCGCAGGTCACGCTGGTGTTCCTGAACCTGCCCGAGGACGCCGACCCGCGCGCCGACGGCGGCCGGGGCGCGTTGCGGCGGCTGTGGGAGGACCGCGCGGGCGGCCTGGTCTCGGTGGACACGCTGACCCCGACCGGCGGCAGGATGCCCGAGCCGTCCACCTACACCGGCAACGCCCTGATCCGCGTCCTGGTCAAGCTCATGGACGGCTTCCGGCCCACGGTGCTGCGCGTGCAGGACAGCGCCCCGGACCCGGACTACCCGCAGTGGCAGCCCTGGCACGACCACCCCGACCACGTCATGAGCGCCCGGTTCGCCGAGGAGGCGGCCCGCGTCTACCAGCGTTCCCCGAAGCGCCCCCGCCTGGTGGTGGTCGGCTACCGCGACTACAACATCGACCAGGCACCCATCAACCTCTCCCCGGACCAGCAGCACGAGAAGATCTCCGACTTCGCCGCCTACCAGGCCCACGACCGCTACGCCGCGGGCCACCCGTCCTACGACGCCTGGCCACGCCGCATGTACTACCGCTGGAACCGGGGCACCGCGTGGGTGGGCGCGTTCGACGACGGCCTGCGCGCCTACGCCGCCCAGGGCAAGCACCTCCTGGGCTGGCGCCAGTCCGGCGACCGCTGGGAGCGCCTGGAAGACCTGGGCTCGCCGGGCGGTCCGCTGGCCTTCGGCCTGTCCGTCGTCCGAGGTCGGCACGGTCCCACGGTCTGCGCGCGCCGCCTGGACAAGGACGTCGTCGCGTGCCGGGACGACCGTGGCTGGCACAACCTGGGCAGCCCCGACCCGCGCGACCGCCGCGTGGGCACGCCCGCCGCGGCGGCGTACGCGGACGGCCGGGTGGCGGTGTTCGTGCGTGACGCGGGCGGTGGCGTGAGCCGCGCCGAGCAGGACACCGACGGCGAGTGGGGCGAGTGGTCCCGCCTGGGCGGTTCAGGCGTGGTGGACGGCTTGGCCGCGGTGACCGGCCCATCGGGCCAACCCGAGGTGTTCGGGACGACGGTGACGTCGGCGGTCCACTGGGCCGGGGCGTGGGGCGACCCGGCCTACCCGTCGATCCCGGCCGCCTCGCCGCCCAGCGTGGCGGTAGGCCCGGACGGGTCCATCACCGTCGTGCACACCGTGGCCGCGACAGGCGAGGTGGTTCAAACCACCCGATCGGGTGGCAGTTGGTCACCTCCCACCCGCACCCCCGGCCCCGGCGGCCCCGGACAGCCGGCGGTGGTTCACGCCCGCGACGGTGTCCGAATCATCGGCCGGGACGCCACCGGCGCGGTCTCCGTGGACGGCACGTCAGTCGGGGGTCAGCCCCTCGACTACCCGACCGCAGCGGTGGACCAGGACGGCCGGGTGGTCCTCCTGGCGATCGGCGCGGACGGGCGTCTGCACACCTCGTCCCAGCAGGACGGTGGCCGGTTCACACCGTGGCAGCCGGCCGGTTAGCGCCCGACCGACCCGCCGCCTGTGAGATCGTGGGCTCGTGAGAGACCGTGGTCGGGTGCCGCTGGACGACATCGTCCGCCTGCGGCGCGCCCGCGACACCATGGACCGGGACTACGCGGAGCCACTGGACGTCCCCGCGCTGGCGAGGGTCGCCCTCATGTCCCCCGGCCACTTCTCACGCAGCTTCCGCGCCGCCTTCGGCGAGACGCCCTACAGCTACCTGATGACCCGGCGCATAGAACGGGCCAAAGCCCTCCTGCGACGCGGTGACCTCTCTGTCACCGAGGTGTGCTTCGCGGTCGGCTGTACGTCGCTCGGTTCGTTCAGCACCCGGTTCACCGAACTGGTCGGCGAGAGCCCCAGCGCGTACCGGGCCCGCGACCACGAGGACGGTGCGGCCATCCCCGCGTGCATCGCGAAGATGTACCTGCGACCGATCAGGAACGGAGAAGCGAAACCGGGTCCCCGGTCGTAGCGTGACCGGCATGGACATCAAGGTTTCCACCTGTTTCATCGCGGTCGACGACCACGACAAGGCGCTGGCCTTCTACCGGGACGCCCTCGGCCTGGAGGTGCGCAACGACGTCGCCTACGAGGGCATGCGGTGGGTGTCGGTCGGCTCGCCCGACCAGCCCGACCTGGACATCGTGCTGGAACCGGCGGTCGCCACGCCCGACGCCACCACCGCCGACCGGGACGCCGCCGCCGAACTGCTGGCCAAGGGGCTGCTGCGCGGGGTGATCTTGACGACCTCCGATGTCGACGCGACCTTCGAGCGGGTCCGCGCGGCCGGTGGCGAGGTGCTCCAGGAGCCGATGGACCAGCCCTACGGCGTGCGCGACTGCGCGTTCCGCGACCCGGCGGGCAACATGCTGCGGATCAACCAGAAGTAACAACGATCACCGCGCCCCGCACGCACTGAGGGTCGTGCGGGGCTTCTCTACGATGGCCGGATGGTCATCGTGCGCGGGGTCCGATCATGAGCAACGTAGAAGCGACACCGGTCGAAGTGGTGTGCGGCGCCACGACCGCCCACCGTCCGGTAGAGGTCCTGAAGCCCCGAGACGTCCCGCTGGGCGGTCCCCGCGCGATGTCCGTCAGACGAACGCTGCCCCAACGCGACCGAACCATGATCGGCGCCTGGTGCTTCGCCGACCACTACGGCCCCGACGACGTCTCCGAAACCGGCGGCATGGACGTAGCCCCCCACCCCCACACCGGCTTGCAAACAGCGAGCTGGCTTTTCACCGGCGAAATCGAACACCGCGACAGCCTCGGCGTACACGCCATGGTCCGCCCGGGCGAGCTGAACCTGATGACCGGCGGTGCCGGCATCTGCCACTCGGAAGTCTCGACGAGCAACACCACAACCCTCCACGGCGTCCAACTGTGGATCGCCCTCCCGGACGCACACCGAAACGCCCCGAGGAACTTCCAACACCACGCTCCCGACCCGATCACGATCGACGGCGCCACCGTCCGAGTCTTCCTGGGAACCCTCTGCGACGAGACCTCCCCGGTAGAGACCTTCACCCCTCTCCTAGGCGCAGAACTAGTCCTGGCCCCCCGAGCAGACCTAGCCCTGACCGTGAGCCCGGAACACGAACACGGCCTCCTGCTGGACCAGGGCACGGCCACCCTCAACGGCACCCTCCTCGCCCCCGGCGAACTCGCCCACACCGCCACCGGCCCGACCACCCTCCACGTGACCAACCGGGCCGACACCCCGGCAAGAGCGGTCCTGCTGGGCGGCACCCCGTTCGGCGAGGAAATCGTCATGTGGTGGAACTTCGTCGCGAGGACCCACGAGGAGATCGAAACCTTCCGAGCCGAATGGCAAGCCGAATCCCCCCGCTTCGGCCAGGTACCCGACTACAAGGGCAACCGCCTCCCCGCCCCGCCCCTCCCAACAGGCCGCCTCCGCCCACGCGGCAACCCCACCTAGACCCAATACCAGTGACTTAAGCGTGATTACGGTAGGTTGTGCGTCCTGGAGGTGCTGGATGCCACGGCCTGGGCAGGTCAAGCCGGAGACGGATGCGCGGTTGTCGGATCGGATCGCGATCGGGTTGTTGACCAGGTCGTTTCCGCCGGAGTTGGTGGATCGGGTGATCGCCGAGACCGGGCGTACGGGTCAGCGTGACCGGTTGCTGCCGCCGAGGGTGGTGGTGTACTTCGTGCTGGCGATGTGCCTGTTCTCCGGTCAGGGCTATGAAGAGGTGGCCCGGTTGTTGACCGAGGGTCTGTCGTGGGCGGCGCGGTGGTCCAAGCCGTGGCGGGTGCCCACTACAGCGGCGATCTCAAGGGCCCGGGTCAAGCTGGGGGCGGCGCCGTTGAAGGTGCTGTTCGAGCAGGCCGCGAGGCCGTTGGCCGACCCTGTCACTCGAGGGTCGTGGTATCGGACCTGGCGGGTGCTGGCGGTCGACGGCACGACCTTCGACGCGCCGGACACTCCGGAGAACGTGGAGCGGTTCGGCCGGCCGGGCAGTGGACGGGCGGCGGCACGGGGTGATCGGGCGGCGTTTCCGCAGGTGCGGGTGGTGGCGGTGGCCGAGTGCGGCACCCACGCGATCGTCGCGGCCACCCTGGGTCCGATCACCAAGGCCGAGGCCACCCTCTCCCGGGACCTGTTTCCCGGCCTGGGCCGGGGCGATCTGGTGATCGCCGACCGGGGGTTCGCCGGACTGCCGTTGTGGCGGGCCGCCTGCGCGAACGGAGCCGATCTGTTGTGGCGGGTGCGCGCGAACGTCGTGCTGCCGGTGCGCGAGGAGCTGCCCGACGGGTCGTACCTGTCCGAGATCGTGACCACCGATGACCACTACCGCCGCAAGGATCCGGTGACGGTGCGGGTGGTCGAGTACACAGTGGACGACCCCGCCCGCCCCGAACACGACGCGCCGTACCGGTTGATCACCACGATCCTGGACCATCGCAAAGCTCCTGCACGCGAGTTGGCGGCGTTGTACTGCCAACGCTGGGAGATCGAGACCGCGCTGGACGAACTCAAGACCCACCAACGTGGTCCCGGGCAGGTGCTGCGCTCGCGCTCGCCCGACGGTGTCGAGCAGGAGGTCTGGGCGCACCTGCTGGTGCACCACGCGATCCGGTCGCTGATGCACACCGCCGCCACCGATGCCGGCCTCGATCCCGACCGGCTCTCGTTCATCCGCACCCTGCGCCTGGCCCGCCGCCAGACCACCGCGCAGGCCGCATTTTCCCCCTGACCGATTAGCCGGCGCCCTGCTCGACGGGGTCCGCGAGATCCTGGCCCGACTCCTGCCGAAACGGCGACTCCGCAGCAACCCCCGCGTGGTCAAACGCAAGATGTCCAACTACAAGCTCAAACGTGCCCAGCACCGGACCTGGCCACAGCCCACCCGCGACCCCGCCGACGCAGTCCGGATCGCACCGCACTACCGCACAGTCTCCGCCAACAAGCAGCGCAAACCACTCTAAGTCACCGGTATTGCACCTAGACCCGTTCCCAACAAGCCTCCAGCCACCTCCGCACCCGCCGACCGGGGCTCGGCGGCCACTCCGCCTCGCCGTGCGGGCAGGGCCGGCGAGGCGCTTGTGATCCCAGGCCTAGACTAGAAGGACCCCAGAAACAGATCCCGAAAAGTGTTCATAGGCGACACGGAAGCCCCAACCCCAGGCCGCAACCCCTCTGTCCACCCCCACCCGCCGACCTTCTCCACCACCCGCGCATCCCGCGCCACCACCGACACCGGCACGTCCCGCGACCCCGAGCCCCCGGTCACCACCTGAGCCGGCTGATGGTCGCCAAGGAACAGCAACACCAGGTCGTCATCCCCGTACTCCTCGACGAACGACACCAACGCCGCGACCGAGTACTCCACCGACCGCCCGTAATCCGCCCGCACCTGCCGAGGGTCCCGCCTGAAGATCTCCTCCGGCGCCACTTCTCCCGCCGCCATCGACCCGAAGACCGACCCGTCCCCCAGCGCCTCCCAAGGCACCATCCGCGGCAACGGCGACCACGGCGCATGCGAGGTGACCAACGGGATAGTCGCCATCACAGGCCCACCACCCGAGCCCTCCAGCCGCTGGAACGCTTCCAGCGTGAACTGGTCCGGCGTAGTCGCATACCCGAACCGCGGCCCCCGATACCCAAGCCGGTCCGCCGGATACACGCAGTCGTACCCGAAGAACGCCCCCTCCGGCCAAGCCCGCGTGATCCCCGGCATCACCCCGACCGTCCGCCACCCCGCCCGCCGGAAAGCACCGTTCAACGTCAACCGGTCGCTGCTCACCAACGTCCGATAACGCTGCTGGTTGTCGATCCACAGCCCGGACAACAGGGTCGCGTGCGCCAACCAACTCCCGCCACCCGCCGTGGACGAGGTCAGAAAGCCGCTCCGCGTCCCGAACCCCGCCGCGCCCAACCGCCGCGTCCCCTCATCCAAGACCCTCCCCACCCCAGGGTCGTCCAACGCCACCCGCCCGTAACTCTCCACAAAGACAACAAGAACATCCTTGCCCCGCAACGAAGTCAGCAGCCGCTCCCCGGGTACGTCCCGAAAAGCGTCCACTGCGGCCGAACCCTCGAACGCCTCCCGGTCGTGCAACCCCGCCCGCACCTGCCGCGCGTGCTCGTACACGAAGGACGCCGCGCTCTCCGACGCGACCGGCAACCCCGGCACCGCGAGGGTGATCCACACCACCGCCAACGCCGCCACGGCCCGGGTCGCCACCACCCTCCGCCGCACCGCGATCCGGCTCAACCGCAGCACCGCGAGCACCGTCACCCCGACCAACCCGACCGCCACGGCGACCGCGCCCACCACCACGGCACCCGCCGCCACCGGCCCCGCCGTCACCGACACGAAGTCCACCGCCGGCTCGAACATCGGCCAGTCCAGGACCAGGTCGAAGGGCCGGTACAACACCAGGTCGAACCCGATGTCCAACACCTTCACCACCGCGACGCACCCGAGCACCACCCCGCCGACCCCGGCCACCACCCACCGCAGCCGACCGGGAACGACCAGCACGAGCATCACCCCGAGCAGCCCCTCGACCGGCACCCGCAGGAACGCCGCCACCCCGAACTGGTCAAGATCCCCGGGCGCCACCAGCGCAAACAACACCAACACCGCAGCCAGCACACTCAACACCGCCGAGCGCCCACCCACCGACCAGGGAACCCGCCGAGCCACGAACTCGTCCACCCCGGGACAACGCACCCCGGCCACCCCCGGTTCACCCGAGCCCCTGTTCTACGGTGAACCCCGTGACCCGCCCCCACGTCCTGCTCAGCGTCGCGGTCAGCCTCGACGGCTACATCGACGACGGCGGCGCGGACCGCTTCCCCCTGTCCAACGCCGAGGACTTCGACCACGTCGACCGCCTCCGCGCCGAATCCGACGCCATCCTGGTCGGCGCGGAAACCCTCCGCCGCGACAACCCCCGCCTCCTCGTCAACAGCGCCACCCGCCGCGCCGACCGCAAAACCCGGGGCAAGCCGGAGTACCCGCTCAAAATCACCGTCACCCGATCCGGCGACCTCGACCCGAACTTCGCCTTCTGGCACCACGGCGGCGACAAACTCGTCTACACCACCGACCACGGTCACCCCACCGCCCAGGCCAACCTGAAAGGCCTCGCGACCGTCGTAGCCCTCGGCCGACGCGTCGAGTTCGCCCGACTCCTCGACGACCTGGCCGGACGCGGTGTCGAGCGCCTGATGGTGGAAGGCGGTGGCCACATCCACACCGCCTTCCTCGAAGCGGGCCTGGCCGACGAGATCCGCATGGCGGTCGCGCCCATGCTGATCGGCCGGGCCGACGCACCCCGGTTCCTGCACCCCGCGCAGTTCCCGGGCGGCCCCACGCGGCGCTTCCACCTGGAGGACGTCACCCGACTCGGTGACGTCGCCGTCCTCCACTACTTCCCGAAACCGAAGACCTGACCCAGCACCGCCTTGATCGTGTCCCGCCGCAACACCGCGATCACCAGCGCCGCAACCCCGAGCAACGCCGGCAGCCGAGCGTCCCCGTTCTCCAACAGGAACAACTCCGTCGACACCGCCCCGACCATCACCCCGAACAACCCCAAAGCGGCCAACCCGCACAACCGGGGGATCAGCAGTCCCAGCGCCCCGGCGACCTCCAGCGTGCCGGTCAGGTAGCGCAGCCACTGCCCGAACCCGATCTCGTCGAACTTCTTCACCAACCCGTC
Source organism: Actinosynnema sp. CA-248983 (assembly GCA_050954585.1). Lineage (GTDB taxonomy): Bacteria > Actinomycetota > Actinomycetes > Mycobacteriales > Pseudonocardiaceae > Actinosynnema. The sequence goes on from CP191863.1 coordinate 3,618,528, forward strand.
CCCGAACAGCATCCACCCGCTGTAGAGGAAGTAGGCGGCCAGCGCGAGCTGGAGCGCCCACAGGACGATGTTGCCCACCTTCACCGGAACCGACGCGGCCTGGTCAGACACGGGCGCATCCCTTCACCGGCGCGGTCCCGACGACCGCGCGAACCCTGTTCCGCCACAACCACCGCACGTCGCGGCCGAACGACCACACCAGAGCGGCCAAAGCCAGCGCCACCAGCGCGCCGGCGGCAGGCACGGCGGCGGCCACCACCAGCAGGACGCCCTGCACGGCCGCGACGGTCTTGCGCGCGAAGCTCGGCGGCAGCTCCCCGCGCAACCACGGCGCCACCCACGACGCCGCCACGAACACGTACCGCATGACGCCGATCGCCAACGCCCACGGCCCGAACACCACGGCCGCATGCACGCTGAGCACGAAGATCAGGAACGCGTCGACCTCCATGTCGAACCGGGCCCCCAGCGGCGACGACGTCCCCGTCCGGCGCGCCACCCGCCCGTCCACGAAGTCCAGCGCCAACGCGACCGCCGCGAGCACCACCACCACGGCCGTCGCGCCCTCGCCCCCGACGGCCGACGCGAACCCGACGCCCTCGCCCCCGACGGCCGACGTGAACCCGACGCCCTCGCCCCCGACGGCCGACGTGAACCCGACGCCCTCGCCCCCGACAGCCGACGTGAACCCGACGGCCACGGCCCGGTCGACGACCAGCGCGGTCACCCCGCCCACCAGCAGACCTCGGGCCAGCGTCACCCGGTCGGCGGGTCCGAGCGCGCGGATGCCGGCCCGCACCATCGCCGCACCCAGCAGCGCCCACGTGGCCAGCCCGTACACCAGGCCCGCGAGCCAGCCCAGCGGGCCCAGTCCGACCGTGCCGTCGAGTCCGGCGAGGAGCAGGACCTGGGCGCCCGCCCACGCGGCCTGTTCCGGGACGGCCGGCGCGGCGGTGTGCTGAAGTGTGCTCATCGTGCCCCTCGGTCGTTTTTTCGGAGGTTGCTGGATGACACGCTCCGCGAGGGCGGTTTGGTTCACCGGATCGGGTAAGAGTGAGATCCGCCCGGTGGACGTCCCCGACCCCGGACCCGACGACGTCCTGGTCCGGACGCTGTTCAGCGGGGTCAGCCGGGGCACCGAGACGCTCGTCCTGCACGGCGGGGTCCCGCCGAACCAGCACGCGGTCATGCGCGCCCCGTTCCAGGAGGGCGAGTTCCCGTGGCCGGTGAAGTACGGGTACCTCAACGTCGGCGTCGTGGAACACGGCCCGCCACACCTCCTCGACCAGCCGGTGTTCTGCCTCTACCCGCACCAGACGCACTACGTGGTCCCCGCCTCCGCCGTGACCCCGGTACCGCCGACCGTGCCACCCGAACGGGCGGTGCTCGCGGGCACCGTCGAGACCGCCGTGAACGCCCTCTGGGACGCCCGTCCGCTGGTCGGCGACCGTATCGCGGTGGTCGGCGGCGGCATGGTCGGCTGCGCCGTCGCCGCCCTCCTGGCCGACTTCCCCGGCATCCGGGTCCAACTGGTGGACACCGACGAAACCCGCGCGCCCATCGCCCACACCCTCGGCGTCGACTTCACGACACCCCCCAACGCCCGCCGAAACCTGGACCTGGTCGTGCACGCCAGCGCCTCCGAATCAGGCCTCGAGACCTCACTCGGCCTGCTCGCGCCCGGCGGCACCGTCGTGGAGCTGAGCTGGTACGGGTCGCGCCGGGTCGCGCTCCCGCTGGGGGAGCACTTCCACTCACGCCGGCTGACCGTGCGCGGCAGCCAGGTCGGCGCCGTGGCCCGGCCGGACCGCACGTTCGGCGAACGCATGGCCCTGGCCCTGGACCTGCTCGCCGACCCCCGGTTCGACGCGCTGATCAGCGGCGAGAGCCCGTTCGAGGACCTGCCGGCCGTGCTCACCCGGCTGCCCGCGCTGTGCCACCGCGTTCGGTACGGTGCCGGGACATGATCACCCTGGCGACGACCGAGGACGTCCGCGCGCGCGGCGCGGCGGTCGCGGTGCTCCCGGTGGGCAGCTTCGAGCAGCACGGCCCGCACCTGCCGCTGGCCACCGACACGATCATCGCGTGCACCATCGCGCAGGCGATCGCCGACGCCCACCCGGTCCAACTCCTGCCGCCGATCACGATCTCGTGCTCCCACGAGCACGCCGCCTGGCCCGGCACGGTCAGCATCTCGGCCCGCACCCTGTACGCGGTCGTCATGGACATCGCGGAGTCCCTGCGCGGTCTCCCGCTGGTGGTCGTCAACGCGCACGGCGGCAACTACGTGCTCTCCAACGTGGTGCAGGAGTCCGCGCGGATGGCCCTGTACCCGACCTCGGCGGACTGGGCGGACGCCCGCGCGGCGGCCGGTGTCGAGACCCCCTCGGCCACCGACATGCACGCCGGCGAGATCGAGACCTCGATCCTCCTGCACGCCCACCCCGAGGTGGTGCGCCCCGGCTACGAGACGGGCGACCACGTGGCCGACGACCGCCGTCACCTGCTGACCACCGGCCTGGGCCCGTACACCGCGTCGGGCGTGGTCGGGCGGCCGTCCCGCGCGTCAGCCGACAAGGGCCGGGACCTGCTCGCGGCGCTGGTCGCCGGGTTCGGCCGGCACCTCGCGACGCTGCGCTAGCGCGAACACCCCGGGCAGGCTCGCCGCGAACGCCAGGACCCCGTAGACCACGGCGGTGGTCACGCCGAGCGCCGCGCCCAGCCCGGTGGCCCCGAACGCCACCGCCAGGAACGCCTCGCGCGGGCCGAACCCGCCGACGTTCACCGGGATGGCCATGACCACCAGCGCGAGCAGCGCCAACGGCACCAGGTCCCCGACCGGCGCGGCCACTCCGGCCGTCCGCGCCGCCACCAGGAACAACCCGACGTGCCCCGCCGTGGTGGCCGCCGACAACAGGACCACCCGCCCCGACAACACCTCCCGAGCCCGCCGCCACAGCGCGAGCCCGAGCACCCCCACGCCCAAGCCGGTGATCAACACGTCCCGCCCCGGCATCCCCGGCACCGCCACCGGCCACAACGCCAGCGCGACCACCGCCAAGACCACCAGTACGACCTGCCCCGCGAACCGCTCCACCACCACGGCCCGCACGCCGCTCTTGACGTCCCCGACCCCGCGCCCGTGCCGGACCGCCCGGTGGACGTCCCCGAGCACCCCGGCGGGCAGCACGGCGTTGAGGAACAACCCCGGTAGTAGTCGACGACCGCGCCACGCGCCCCGATCGCCAGTCCCATCCCGCGCGCCACCGCACACCACCGCAGCGCGCTGAACACCGTGGTCACGGCCCCGATGACCAGCGCCGCCCCGACCGCCCACCACTCGACAGCCCTGATCCCGTCCACGAACGCCCCGGCCCCGACCTTCAGCCCGAGCGCCCCCAGCACGAGGACCGCCACCCCAACCCGCACCACCGCCTTCACCCGCGATCGCCCCGGCCTCACCCCGGCACCGCCAACAGGTCCACGTGATGCACCACGGCCCGAACCGCCTCCCGCCGCCGCAGGTACCCGACCGCCTCGCCCCGCAACCCGGGTTCCTGCTCGCAAGCCGCCTCCACCCACCCGTGCACCCACTCCCGGCACAACGCGCCCGGCTCCAGCCGCCACGGACTCGGCCGCGTCTCCACCGACGCCCCCAACCCTTCGAACGCCGACACCGCCACCTCCGCCGCATCCGGCCCCAGCAGCCCGTTCCGCCGCTGGTGGGCGTTGAAGGCGTCCTGGAAGCGCACGTCGAGCGGCTCGGCCGGGTCCAGGTCGACCCGACCCACCACCGACAGCGTGAACAGCGCGGGCACACCGGCTTCTACGCAGGCGGCGACCAAGGAGTTCACCTGGTCCCGGGTGAGCAGGTCCAGCAACGCCGACGCCGTCACCAGCGACGCACCCACCAGGTCCGCCGCGCGCAACGCCGTCAGGTCGCCCAACCGCGTCTCGACCGTCACCCCGCTCATGGCCGCCTCCGCCAGTTCCAACAGCCGCGGGTCGCGGTCGTGCAACACCCAGTGCTGCGCGCCACCCAGCCGCGCGGAGAGCCACCGCCCCATCGATCCCGTGCCACACCCCAGGTCACGGATGACTACGGGGTCCCGGTTCACCAAACCCCGAACCCGGTCGGCCAGCTCGCTCGACCGCGCCCGCGCGTCAGCCTCTTCCCGCAGTGCCAGCCATTCCGGCGCGAATCCGCTCATGCGCGCAGACTAGCCAGCACCACCCCCACACCCTTGACCGTTTCGTCCCATGTGGACAACTCCGCCCGCCTCGCCACCGCCGCCGCGCGCAGCCGTGTCCGCAGGTCAGCGTCCTCGAACCAACGCCGCAGCGCGTCCGACCACGCCGCCACGTCACCGGGTGGCAGCAGCAGCCCGCCCGTCCCCAACGCGTCCGGCACCTCGCTCGCGATCACCGGCACGCCGCGCGCCAGCGCCTCGGTCACCACCATCCCGTACGTCTCGGCCCGCGAGGCCAAGACGAACAGGTCCGCAGCGTCGTACTGATCGTCCAACGCACTCCCCACCAGCGGCCCGGCCCACTCGAACCGCTCCGCACAAGGCGCCGCCAACCGCCGCACAAGCCCCAAATGCCCCGGATCGGGCGCAGGCCCCACCACCGCACACGTCCAAGGACGATCAGCGACCGCCGTCAACGCCTTGACCAGCACGTCATGCCCCTTGCGCGGAGTCACGGACGCCACGCTGAGCAACCTCGACACCCCGTCGGTTCCCCGCGCCACCGGCGCCGGATCGACCCCCGGCGGCACCACGTGCACACGTGCCAACCCGTGCCGCTCGACCAGCCGCGCACCCGCACCGGCGCTGGTCGCGATCACCGCCGCCACCGCCCGCAAACACCGACGTTCAGCCGCGTTCAACCGAGCCGCGACCTCGGGCGGCAGACCCGTCTCGTCGGCCAACGGCAAGTGCGCCAACACCACGAGCCGCAACCGCCCGGCGTGCCGCTCGACGACCTCGGGCACCCCGCACGCCACCAGCCCGTCGAGCAGCACCACCCCGCCGTCGGGCACACCCCCCAACACGCCGTCCAGCGCCCGCCGCGACTCCGCCGAGGGCCGCGGCCAGGCGCCGGGCACGAGGAGGTCCCTCGTGCCCAGGCCGGCCGACACCCGCCGGTCGTAGCCGTTCCCGCCGCTGGGGGCGGCGGGGTCGGCGACGGCGGCGGGCAGCACGAACCAACTGCTCACAGCGGGCGCTCGTAGCCGGCCCAGGCCACGTGCGACTCGTGCAGCGTGACCTCGATGCCGCTGAGGCCGAGCGCTCCCGGCCCCAGCGCGCCGTCGTGGACGCGGTCGGCGAGCCGGTCGGCGATGTGCCGGGCGAGGAACTCGGTCGAGGTGTTGATCCCGGCGAACTCGGGCACGTCGTCCAGGTTCCGGTAGTTCAGCTCGGCCAGCACCGCGCCCAGTTCACGGGTGGCCAGTCCGATGTCGACGACGATGTTGTCCGAATCGAGACCGTCTCGTTTGAACCTCGCGTCGACGACGAACGTTGCTCCGTGCAGGCGTTGCGCCGGACCGAACACCTCGCCGCGGAAGCTGTGGGCGACCATCACGTGGTCGCGGACGGTGATGCTGTACAGGGTGACCTCCACCGGGTGAGCGAGTTACGGTGCAACCACCGCCCGAGCGTAGTGACCTGCCCGAAGGGACCGGATGTACGAGCAAGCGTTCCGCGACGAGGACATCGCCGAGTCCGACCTGGTGACGCGCCGGGGCGCCTTCCGCGCGGTGGCGTTCCGCGCCGACGGCCACGAGCACATGGCCCTGGTCCACGGCAAGACCAGGATGCGGGAACACGTCCTCGTCCGCGTCCACTCCGAGTGCATGACCGGTGACATCTTCGGGGCCATGCGCTGCGAGTGCGGCGAACAGCTCGACGCGGCCCTGGACGCCATCGTCCGCGAGGGCGGCGGCGTCCTGGTGTACCTCCGGGGTCACGAGGGCCGGGGCATCGGTCTGGTCGAAAAGGTCCGGACCCACGTGCTCCAGGACGAACAGGGCCTGGACACCCTCGACTCCGCCACCACCCTCGGCCTGCCGGTGGACGTCCGCGACTACACCCCGGCCGCCCGGGTGCTGCGCCACCTGCGGGTCCAGTCGGTGCGCCTGATGTCCAACAACCCGGACAAGATCGCCGCCCTGGAGCACAACGGCATCCGGGTGACCGCCCGCGTCCCCCTCCTGATCCCGCCCAACGCCCACAACGTCAACTACCTGCTGGCCAAGCGCGACCGCCTGGGCCACGACCTGCCGCAGGTGGAGTCCACTGCGGACGCGCCTGCTAGTGCTCGGCGGCAAGGGATCGGCTGATGTAGTGCGCGCTCAGCGTGGCGAAGATGTAGGCCTGCAACACCTGGATGAACGCCTCCAGCAGCGTGATCCCGATGGCGAGCAGGAAGCTGATCACCGACACCGGCTTCAGCAACGGCTCCGCGTGCAGCAGCAGGAACTCGCCGCCCAGGACGAACACCATCACCAGCAGGTGCCCCGCGAACATCGCCGCGAAAACCGGATCGCCAACGTCAAGGGGTCGAAGAAGAACTTCAGGATCACCTCGGTCGGGATCAGCAGCCCCCACAGCACCGGCTTGGGCACCCCGGCACGATGAACTGGTTGCGCAGGTACCCTCGCAGCCCGTGCCGCCTGATCCCGACGAAGTGGTACACCGGGTACACGACCAGGAAGGCCAGCGCGATCGGGAAGCCCACGTGCGCCATCGTGGGGAACTGCACCAGCGGGATGATGCCGAAGATGTTGTTCACCAGCACGAAGCAGAACAGCGTGAGGATGAACGGCACGTAGGGCTGGAAGTCCTTCCCGCCTATGCGTTCCCGCGCGATCGTGTTGCGCCCGAGGTCGTAGATCGACTCCGCCGCGAACTGGAACCTGCCCGGCACCAACGTGAGTTTTCGGGTCGCGGCGAGGAAGTAGGCGGCGATGATCACGACCGAGAGCGCGATCAGGACCATCGGTTTGGTGACCCATCCGAAGATCGCGGGTGGGAAGAAGTCCGCGGTTCCCGGCGGTGTGAAGGTGTTGTCGGCCATGGGCGTTCCCCCCGTCCAAGGTCTTGACGCGGACTTTACCGGACCACCTTGCCGGAATTACCGGATTCAGCGGTCAGCGATCACGCGATCCGAGCAGCCGGTCCAGGTGGTGCTCCACGACCGCCCACGCATCGGCCGCCGTCGTCTGCCCGCACGCGACCTCGGCGGCCAGGCCGTTGGCCAGCGCCCACAGGCCGTGCGCGTCCAGGGGTGACCCGACCGCCTCCGCCGTGGACGCTCGAAGCTCGACGTCGTCGGCGAACAGCGCCTCCGCGATCGCCCGGTCGTCCAGCGCCCGCCCGAGGAACGCCGTCCACACTCGCCCGGCCTGGCGCGCGTCCGGGTCGTCGCCCAGCAGTTCCGCGAGCGTCGCACGCAGGATGTCGGCCGGCCCCGGCTCCACCAGCCCTTCGATCCGCCGCGCGATGCGGCCCTCCATCCGCTGCTGGGCCAGCCGCAGCCCGTAGAACAGCAGAGCGTCCTTGGCGCCGAAGTAGTGCTGGACCCGCCCCGCGGAGACGCCCGCCTCGCCGGCCACCTCCCGCAGGCTCACCGCCTCCAGCCCGACCGCGCCACCAGCCCCGACCGCAACACCAGCCCCGACCGCGCCACCAGCCGCCACACCGCTTCGGCGATGGCTGCTTTGTGCTGTTCGTGCTGGTCGACGTCGATCTTGCGGGCCATGCGCGCAGATTACCAATACGACCGTATTGACAATGGAGAACCATGGGTCTGATCGTGGTCTCGTGCCGGCTCAGGAATCGGCGATCGTCCACTGTGGACAAACGTGCGCCGCGGCCTTGGATGGTCGGGGCGATCGCGTTGGTGGGCGCCAGTGCGTACCGGTGGGCCGGCGGTGTTGGTGACGGCCGAGCGGTACGAGTGGGTCGGGTTCGCCGTGTGGTGCGTGGTGGTCGTGGCACTGGTGGTGCTGGCTCTCGCGGGGCGGGCAGTGGTGCGCCGTGCGACGGGACGTAGAGTCGCAACTGGACCAACCGGGTGAACTAGGGGGATGGGCGTGGAGATCCGTCGGGGTGGCTTGGACGACCTGCCGCCGGTCATGGCGATGCTGGACGGCGCGGTGGAGTGGCTGGGCGCGGAGGGGCGCACGGGGCAGTGGGGCGCCGAACCGTGGTCGACCAACCCGGAGCGGGTCCGCAAGATCACCGAGAAGCTGCGGGACGAGACCGTGTGGATCGCGGAGGTCGACGGCGAGCCCGCGGGCGCGCTGACCCACTCCGAGCGGCCCATGGAGTACGTGCCGCAGGTCGAGGAGCCGGAGCTGTACATCAGGCTGCTGGTGACCTCCCGCAAGCACGCCGGCAAGGGCGTCGGCAGCGCGCTGCTCGACCACGCCCGCGCCCAGGCCCGCGCGCAGGGCGTCGACCTCGTCCGCGTGGACTGCTACGCGGGCGGTGACGGCCGGCTCGTGGAGTACTACAAGCGCAACGGTTTCCAGCCCGTCCAGACCTTCCTGGTGGGCGAGTGGCCGGGGCAGCTGCTGGCCGCCCGGGTGGGGTCCGACACCACTGCGTGACCGGTCGGACACACCGCGTTTTCTTTGCCCCGCAACGGCAATCGCCGCCGGCTGAGCCGGACGGCGAGGCCGTGATGGGCCGGTCGGGTGTGCGGAAACCGTTGGCGCTTCGCGCATCCGCAGTGTCGGCGGGCCGTGGGGCACGCCGTGCCGCGCCAACACCGGATCGTCGCCAATCCTGGTGGGACCCGAGCGGTCTGAGGAGTGGCGATGGCGGTCCTGGTGTTGGGGCGGCCCGCGGTGCGGGGCCTTGGTGTCACGCGGCACCCGGCGCGGCGGATGGTGCGGGTGGTGCTGGGCGTGCTGGCGGTCCGGGCCAACCGGGCGTTGCCGCTGGAGTCGCTGATCGACGCGCTGTGGCCGGGGAAACCGCCGGCCTCGGCCGCCGCGAACGTCCGGTCGCACCTGGCGGAGCTGCGCCGCACCCTGGCGAACCTCGCGCCCGGCGGCCCGTGCATCGTCACCTCCCGCGACGGCTACGTGCTCGCCGCCGCGCCGGATGCCGTTGACGTCACGCGGTTCCAGCGGCTGGTCCGGGAGGGCCGCGAGTTGCGCGCGCACGGCGAGGACGCCGCCGCCGCGCACTCGCTGGAGCGCGCGGTGGCGTTGTGGCGCGGCCCGGTGATGGCGGGTGTGCCGATCCCGGACGTGGTGCGGCCGGACGTGACCGTGCTGGAGGAACAACGGGTCAGCGCCGTCGAGGACCTCGCCGAGGCCCGCCTGGCGCTGGGGTGCCACGGCGACCTGGTGGCCGCGCTGGCCGGGCTGGTGGTCGAGCACCCGTTGCGGGAGCGGCTGTGGCGGCTCCTGGTGGGCGCGCTGGCCGCGTCCGGTCGGCGCAGCGAGGCCCTGGCGGTGTACCGGCGGTTGGTCCAGGTGCTGGACGCGGAACTCGGCGTCGAGCCCAGTGCCGCCACGACGTCGCTGTACGAAGAGGTCCGGCGCGGCGGGCACGACTGAGCGACGGGGGACCGCTGTCGCGTGTGCGCTCCCGTGTGCATCCCATTTCTACACTCGCCGCTCCTGTCCACGGAAGGAGTTCGGATGACCACCGCACTGCTCGAAAGCGCCGAGGAACTGGTGGCCCGCTGGCGCGCGGGGCTGGACGACGTCGACAACCCGGCCGGCCCGCTGTTCGCCAACGGCGAGTTCGCGGAGGGCGACATCGTCGCGTGCAACCCGCCCGGCAGCCGCTGCTCGTCCTGCACGGCGTCCCGTCCGGTGTACTGCTGCTGACCGGACATGACTGGTGACGAGGTCGGCGAACTCGACCGGACCCTGGATTGGCTGATCGGTCCCGCGCTGGACCGGTCGGCCCGCTGCCTGGCCGAGGTCGCCGACCTCGGCGCCGCCGAAGCGGGCGCCGTGCTCGCCGCGACCCGTGACGTGCTGCTGGACGTGGTGCGGCGCAAGGTGATCCGCGTGCTCGTGCTGGAGCTGAACGCCGCCCGCGTCACCGGCCGGCTGCACGCGCCCGACCCGGCGGGCCGCTGGTCGGAGTTCCTCGCCGCCGCCGCGCGGCCGGCGTTCTGGCACGACCTGACCCGCCACTACCCGCACCTGGTCACCCGCCTGCGCACCACCGTCGACAACCGGATCGACGCGATCCACACGCTGGCCCGGCGGTTCGCCGCCGACCGGCCCCGCCTGGCCGCGCTCCTCGGGACGGACCCGGGCGAACTGCTCAAGGTCGAGTTCGGCGCGGGCGACAGCCACCACCGCGGCCACACCGTGACCCTCGTGCACTGCACCGGCGGCACCGTCGTCTACAAGCCCCGGCCGATGCAGGTGGACGAACGCCTGGCCGCGCTGCTGGCCGTGCTGACCGCCGGGGACGAACACCCGATCCGCGTGCCGCAGGCGTTGGCGCTGGACGGGTACGGCTGGGCCGAGCACGTGGCCCACCGCTACTGCGAGACCGACGCCGAGCTGGACGCGTTCTACCGCAACCTGGGGCACTGGCTGGCCGTCATGCGCCTGGTCGCGGGCACGGACCTGCACGCGGAGAACATCATCGCGTGCGGCCCGGTGCCGGTCGTGGTGGACTGCGAGAGCGTCTTCACCCCCCGGCCGCCGCACCCGCCGACCGGCGCGGGCGAGGCCACCGACCTGGTCGCCGAGCAGCTCAACGGGACCGTGCTGCGCACCGGCCTGCTGCCTGGCCGCGGCGCCGGCCTGGGCTGGCGCGGCGTGGACGGGTCGGCGATGGGCGGCCTGCCCGGCGAGCAGCCCGACATCGGCCTCCCCGACCTGGTCGGCGCGGGCACCGACGCCGCACGGGTGGCGATCGTGCCGTCCCAGCCGCCGCCGACCCGCAACCTGCCCAGCCCGCAGCCCCGCCTGGCCCGGCACTGGCCGCGCGTGGTCGCCGGGTTCGACGAGATGGCCGACCGGATCGCCGCCCTGGACGCCGAGGACCGGCTCGCGCCGCTGCTGGAGACCTTCGCCGACTGCGTGGTGCGGGTGATCGTGCGGGACACCGAGTCCTACACCGAGCTGGCGCGGATGCTGTGGCACCCGGCCGGTCTGCACGACCAGGAGGCCGCCGAGCGCAAGGCGCGGGCGCTGCTGGCGCGGCACTCGATCAACACGCGCGGGCCGGGCGACCCGGACGTGCACGCGGCGGAGGTCGCGGAACTGCTGGTGGGGGACATCCCGGTGTTCACCACCACGCCCGCCGAGGGCTGGCTGCACACGCCGGGCGGGCTGGTGTGCGGTCCCCGGGTGGACCAGGTGGCGCTGGCGCTGCACAACTGGCGGACGGCGGACTTCGCGCTGGAACGCCGGGTCACGCACGCCGCGCTGGTGAGCGCGTACCTGAACCAGGGGGCGGAACCGGACCTGGGCCGGATGTCGGCCGGTGAGCCGGCCAAGTCCGATGTGGACACTCGACGGCGTAGGCTGGCGGCCCGGTTGATCGGCGAGCTGTCGGCGGAGGCGGTGCGGGGGAGTGACGGCACGGCCACGTGGTTCGCGCCGATCCTGGACCGGTCCGGTTGGCAGACCACGCCGTTGACCCTGACCTGTACGGCGGGACGTTGGGCGTCGCGGTGCTGCTGGCGGCGTACCGGCGGGAGGTCGAGGCCGGTCGGGCGGACGCCGTCGAAGGTGTGGCGGAGCTGCTGGAGGGCACCGTGCGCACCGCGCGGTTGACCCAGGTGTGGTGGGCGGCGCAGGCCGAGCACACGCGTCGGCGGCCCGACCCGGCGGGCGGGTACATCGGCCTGGGCTCGCAGATCTGGTGCTGGCTGACGCTGGACCGGCTGGGCCTGGACTGCGTCGAGGACGCCAGGTTCCTGGCCCGTCAGCTGCCCGCGTCGCTGGACGCCGGCGAGGGACCCGATCTCGTGGTCGGCACGGCCGGCGCGATCGTGCCGTTGCTGATGCTGGCCGCGCGCACCGGGGACTCGCGGTGGACCGACTTGGCGTTGCGCGCCGGGGACAAGCTCGCCGAAGACGCCGTTCGTGGGGACGGTGTGGTGCGCTGGCCCGCGCCGAACTGGCCGGGCGGCATCGGCGGGTTCGCCCACGGGGCCACCGGGATCGGCTGGGCGCTGGCGAAACTCGCCGCCGCCACCGGGGAGCAGCGGTTCGTCCCTCTCGTAGAGGGCGCGGCGGCGTTCGAAGAGACCTGGTACAGCGCGGAACGACGGGCGTGGATGGACCCGCGTGAGCCGGACACCATCGCGGCGGCGTGGTGCCACGGCGCGATCGGCGTGGGGCTGGCGGCGGCCGACGTGCCCGCGTTGGGGGAGCGGGACGTGCTGCGGCGGGCGGCGTTCTCGGCGTGGCGGGACGGCATGGGGTGGACGCACACCCTGTGCCACGGCGACACCGGGGTCTGGGAACTGCTCACCACCGCGCTGGCGGCCGGTGCCGGGCCCGACGGGCTCGACCGGGCGACGCTGGACGCGACCGTGCTGGGAAGTTTGGAGGCCAACGGCGTGACCACGGGCCTGGCGCGGGAGGTGTACTCGCCGAGCATCATGTCCGGCTCGGGCGGGGTGGCGTACCAGTTGCTGCGGATGCACCCGGAGTGCGACCTGCCGTCCGTGCTGCTGCTGGGCGAGGCGCCATGACCGAACCCGACCCGCGCGACGGCAACCTGGTCACCCCGCACTGGCAGATCGACGACTCGTCGGCCACCCGGCGCAGCCTGCGCGACGTGCCGGCGGCCACCTGGCCGGTGCTGGGCATGGTCTGGCGGGCCGCGCCCGGTGCGACGGTGGCGGTCGCGGTCATGCAGGTGGTGTCCGGGCTCGCGGCGGCGTTCGGGCTGTTCGCGACCACCGGGGTGCTGACCGAGTTGCTGGCGAGCGGGCCGACGACCGACCGGGTGGTCGCCGCGCTGCCGGACCTGCTGCTGGTGGGCGGGGCGTTCGGGTTGCGCGGCGCGATGGACGTCGGCGTCGCGCTCGCCCACGCCCGGATCACCCCGTCCGTGCGGCGGCTGGCCGAGGAACGCCTGTACGCGGCGAGCCTCGGCGCGGACCTGGCCGCCTTCGACGACGCCCGCTTCTACGACCGGATGCACCGGGCCCGCGACCGGGGCCTGTTCTTCCTGGAACGGGCCGCGGACAACCTGGTCGAGCTGGCCGGGTCGCTGATCGGGATCGCTGCGGCGGCCGGGAGTTTGGCGCTGTTGCACCCCGTGCTGCTGCCTGTGCTGCTGCTGGCGGTGTTGCCGGACGGGTGGGCGGTGCAGCGCGCGGCGCGGCTGGCGTACGCGAGCGTGGGGCGGACGGTGGTGCTGGACCGGCGGGTGCAGATGGTGTCCGACCTGGCCACGGAACGGGAGCCGGCGGCGGAGATCCGGGCGTACCAGGCGGAGCCGTTCGTGCTGGAGGAGTACCGGGTGGCCGCCGACCCGTTGCGCGACGAGGACGTGCGTTTGGCGACCGCGCAGGCTCGGGTGCGCGGGGTCGGTCGGGCGTTGGCCGGGCTGGGGCTGGCGGTGACGTATGTCGTGCTGGGCCTGCTGGTGCGCTACGAGTGGGTGGCGCTGGCCGTGGCGGGCACGGCGGTGATCGCCATCCGGGTGGCGACGACCGCGTTGAACCGGTTGGTGCTGGCCGCGAACCAGTTGGTGGAGCAGGGCATGTACATCGCCGACTACCAGGATTTCCTGGCGTCGGCGCAGCGCCCGTCGGCGGGTCCTGCGGTGGATCTGGACCCTGGTCGGGTGAGCCTGGAGGGGGTCGCTTTCACCTATCCCGGTAGTGCCCGCGCGGCGGTCGACGGCATTACTTTGACGGTTGAGCCCGGCGAGACCCTGGCGCTGGTGGGAGAGAACGGGTCCGGCAAGACCACGCTGGCCAAGCTGATCGCCGGGCTCTACACGCCGACGTCCGGCCGGGTGTTGTGGGGTTCGCAGGACATCGCGTCGGTCGACCGTGCCGCCGTGGCCTCGCAGGTGATGATGGTGTTGCAGGACCCCGTGCGGTGGCCGCACACCGCGCGGGTGAACGTCCGGGTGGGCCGGCATTCGCGGCCCGACCCGGACGGGGTGGCGGTGAAGCAGGCGGCGGGCCAGGCGGGTGCGGACGTGGTGGTGGACGGCCTGCCGGCGGGGTGGGAGACGTTGCTGTCCAAGCAGTTCCGGGGCGGGGTCGAGCTGTCCGGCGGGCAGTGGCAGCGGTTGGCGGTGGCGCGCGGGTTGTTCCGGGACGCGCCCCTGCTGATCTGGGACGAGCCCACCGCGCCCTTGGACGCCAAGGCGGAGTTCGCGGTGTACGAGTCGTTGCGGGCGTTGGCGGAGGACCGGACCGTCGTGCTCATCACGCACCGGTTGGCGAGTGTGCGGCACGCGGACCGGATCTTGCTGCTGCACGAGGGGAAGCTGGTCGAGCAGGGGACGCACGGGGAGTTGCTGGCGTTGGGTGGGCGGTACGCGGACTTGTACGAGTTGCAGAGCCGGATGTACGCCGATGCTTGATCTGGTTTGGCCTGGGGACGAGCGGTTTGGGTCGTGCCGGAGCCAGTTCATCGGGCGTCCGGTGGAGGTGTTGCCCCGGGCGGTGGCGTTCTGCGCGGATGCGGACGCGGTCGTGGCGGCGTTGGGGTTCGCGCGGGCGGAGGGGTGGCCGTTCGCTATCCGGGGTGGTGGGCACAGCAATGCTTGTTACAGCAGCACTTCCGGGTTGTTGATCGATTTGAGCGTCAATGCCGGTGTGGTGCCGGATGGTTTTGAAGTGACTGTTGGTGCCGGGGTGCGGGTAGGGGATGTGGCTGCTGCGTTGGATGGGCGGTTGGTGCCGTCGGGGGCATGCCCGTCGGTGGGGTTGGTGGGTGCGGCGCTCGGGGGTGGGTTCGGCAGTCACGGGCGGCTGCACGGGTTGACGTGTGACGCGTTGCTGTCGGCGGAGGTCGTGCTGGCGGATGGCCAGGTCGTGCACACCGACGACGAGCCGGACTTGTTGTGGGCGTTGCGGGGTGCGGGTGGTGGGAACTTCGGGGTGGTGACGAGGGCGACTTTCCGGACTTGTGCGGCGCGGGAGCGGGTGCACTTCCGGTTGGAGTGGCCCTTCGGGCGGGCGGCGGAGTTGGTGCGGTGGTGGCAGGAATGGGCACCGTTCGCCGAGGACGCGGTGTCGGCGGAGCTGGTGTTGATGTGTCCGCAGTTTCCCGAGGAGGAGCCGACCGTGTTGTTGATCGGCGCGGCTCCCGGTGTTCCGGAGTGTCCTGTCGACCCGTCTTTCGAAGAGGTCGTGACGGTTTCGGCTGCTGAGGCCGGGCTGCTGCACGCCACTCCGTACTCGGCGGTGGCGAAGGACCCGACGAGCATTCCCCTGATGTCAGAGCGGCCGGGGATGTCCACGGCCAAGACGGAGTTCTTCGCCGAGCCGCTTCCGTCACAAGCCATCGCGGATCTGCTGGACCACTTGGTGGCCGGCCGCGAGGTGGGCGAGTTGCGGGAGGTCGCCTTCACGCCATGGGGCGGGGCCTACGCGCGCACAACCGACACCGCCTTTGCCCACCGCACGCCGACTTACCTGGTCAAGCACACGGTGCTGGTGGGGCCGGGTGGTGCGGCCAGACGGTCGAAGGAGGTGTTGGCGTGGCTCGACCGGAGTTGGGGCATCCTCCACCCGTGGGGCACGGGCGGTGTCTACCCCAACTTCCCCGATCCGGACCTCGATGACTGGCTGACCGCCTACTACGGTGAGCACGTGGGACGGTTGCGGGCGTTGAAGCGCCGGTACGACCCGACCAACGTCTTCACGTTCCTCCAGTCGATCCCGCTCTAGGCGGTTTGGTGGCGATGATCAAGGACTGGCCGGGGGACGTGCGGAGGGGGTGGGTGGTGATGGTGGTCAGGCCGGCGGCCGTTAGCCATGACTCGATCTCCGCCGTCGGATACACCTGACCGCCCTGGCCGTGGAACAGGTTGAGGCTGAACACACGGGCGAAGGCGTCGCCGGCGCGGTCCTCGCTGTGTTCGTCGTGCTCCAGCAGGACCACCGACCCGCCTGGGCGCAGGGCGGCGGCCACCCGGGTCAGGAGGGTCTGGTTGGCGGGGGCGGGGCGGCCGTGGACGACGTTGAACAGGAGGACCGTGTCGAAGTTGGTGCCCAGGTCCAAGGAGTCGTAGTTGCCTGGGCGGAGGGTGATCCGGTCGGTCAGGTTGGCTTGGGAGACGGCCTTCTCGCCTACTGCCAAGGCCTCGGGGAGGTCGATCACGGTGGCGTGGAGGGTCGGGTTCGCTGTGCACAGGCGGATTGCGTATTTGGCGTGGCCGCCGCCTACGTCCAGCAACGTTGTGCCTACCGGGACGTGGGTGGACACCTCGGGGGCGATGCTGTCCGCATGGGTCGACAGCATGTTCTGGAAGCGGTGGAGGGTTTCCGGGCGTTCGGAGAGCCAGCCGTAGAAGTCCAGGGCCGGTTTGCCGGTGCGGATGGAGTCTTCCAGGCCGTCCCAGGAGTCGAACAGGACCGCGGCCCAGAAGCGGTCCACCTCGCTGTAGCCGTTGCCGGACAGCCACTTCTGGGTGGGAGCGGTGTTGCTGTAGGTGCCGTCGGCTTGCTCCAGGTAGCCGAAGGCGACCAGGGCCTCGCACAACAATGCGGTGCCGCGTGGGTCGGTGCCCAAGGTCGCGGCCAAGGCCGGTGCGGTCAGAGGTTCGGGGGAGAGGGCGGCGAAAACGCCCAGGCGGAGGGCGGCGGCCATGGAGCGGTAGGCGGCGGTGGAGATCAGGTCCACGAAGGACGGTGGGCCCTCGCCGGGTTCCAGGTGCAGTGGCATGTCAGGACCTTTCCGGCAGGACGCCCGCGGTGGCCAGGAAGTCGATGTGGCGGCCGATCATCTCGGCGTCCGCCGGGGGGAACTCCACGCCGCACTCGGCCGCCGCCGCCCACGTGGCCGTGCAGTCGAAGACGGGGTGGGCGCGGCGGGTGGCGGTCAGGCCGAACGCCAGCGGGCCGAAGGCGCTGTCCGGGTTTTCCAGCATGAGGGCGCGCCAGGCCTGGTAGTCGAGGACCTTCGTGGGGTAGCCCTTGGCATTCAGCACTTCGCCCAGGTCGGCGTAGCGGAGACCGTCGGCCCGGTAGTAGTGGAAGTCCTTGCCGTTGTGCTCGGGGCGCAGGGAGATGCCGGCGATGGCGGCGGCCAGGCGGTCCACCGGCAGCATGTCGATGATGTCCCCGGTGCGCGGCACGGCCCCGGTGTGGGCGCAGGTGGCGATCTGGCGGCTCAGGTACGACTCGGTCTTCGCGGTGCCGGTCCGGACGTCGCCGACGATGGCGGCGATGCGGTGGATCGACACCGGGAGACCGCGGTCGCGGGCCAGGACGCCCATCATGTCGGCGACCCACTTGGTGGTGTGGTAGCCGGTGTCCAGCCCGGCCGGGTCCTCCGGGCGGTCGGTCTCCTTGACGACCTGCTGGTCGTAGGAAGCGCCCAGGAACACGCCCAGCGTGGACATCAGGTGCAGCGGCTTGGTGCGGTAGCGGGTCGCCAGGCGCAGGACGTCGACCGTGCTGCCGACGTGCGGCGGCATCATCCACTGGTAGGTCAGCACGAAGTTCATCACCGCGCCGTTGTGGTACACGGCGTCCATGCTCTCGGCCAGGCCGTCGAATTCGCGGTCCGTGAGTCCCAGCATGGGTTGTGACATGTCGCCCACCACGGGGACGACCCGGGCCAGCGCGTCCTCGGGCACGTCGAGGTGGGCTCGGCGCAGGTTGGCGCGGATGCGGGCGGACGCGACCGCCGGGGTCTCCGCCCGGACCAGGCAGTGGACCTCGGTGTCGGTCCGGGCCAGCAGCTCGGCCAGCAGGTGCGCGCCCAGGAAGCCGGTCGCGCCGGTGAGGAGGACCCGTTGCGGCGGACCGGACGCTGCGGGGGCGGTGGGGGCGATGTCGTCGGGTGGTGTGGCGTCGAGCCGCATCTGCTCGACGCTGGGCAGGCCGGACTGGTAGCGCTTGGCGAAGGTGTGGTCGGACGCCGCCGCGCTCTCCACCACCTCGGCCAGCTCGGCCAGGTCGGCGGTGGCGAACAGTGCGCGTAGGGGCACGGTGACGTTCAGGAGGGTTCGGATCTTGGCCAGCACGGCCGCCGCGATCAGCGAATGCCCGCCCAGCCCGAAGAACGAGTCGTGCCGACCGACCAGGGGCGCGTTGAGCACCTCCGACCAGATCTCCGCCAGCACCCGCTCCACAGCCGTGCGCGGCGGCTCGTACGGCTTGGCGTCGACCACCGGTTCGGGCAGTTTCCGCACGTCCACCTTGCCGTGCGCGGTCAACGGGAGTTCGTCCAGCACCACCCGGGCACCGGGCAGCATCGCCTCGGGCAGGTGTTCGGCGCAGAACGCCCGCAGCTCATCCAGTTCCGGCGCGGTCTCGCCGGGGCGCGCGACCACGTACGCCACCAGGGTGTCCGACCGGACCGCCACGGCCGCCTCGACGAGCTTCGGGTGCTTGAGCAGCGCCGCCCGCACCTCGCCCGGCTCGATCCGGTGCCCGCGCAGCTTGACCTGCTCGTCCACCCGGCCCAGGAACTCCAGCGTCCCGTCGGGCAGCAGCCGCGCCAGGTCGCCGGTCGCGTACATCCGGCCGCCCGGCACGGACGGGTCCGGCAGGTACACCGCGGCCGTGCGCGCCGGGTCGCCCCGGTAGCCCCGCGCGGGGGCGCGGCCACCGATGTGGAGCTGTCCGGGGACACCCACGGCGACCGGGCGCAGGTCGGCGTCCAGCACGTACGCGCGGACACCGGTCAACGGCCGGCCGATCGGCAAGGTGCTCGAACGGGCGTCGACCTCGGTGGCGTCCAGCGTCCGGTACGCGGTCGCGCACACCGTGGTCTCGGTCGGCCCGTAGTGGTTGACCAGCGTGACCCCGGTGGCCGCGGCCCACTCGGCCACGGTCGCCGGCGGCACGGCCTCGCCGCCGATCATCATGACCCGCAGCGGGCTCCCGGTGTCGGTCACGCCCGCCAGGTCCGCCACCCACCGCTTCCACAGCGCGGCCGGGGCGTCCACGGCGGTCAGCCCGTGCTCGGCGCACAGCCGCAGCAGGTCCGGGCCGCCGATCGCGGCGGGCTCGGGGTGCACGGCCACCGCCGCCCCCGCGCACCACGCCGGGAAGACGTCACCCACCGAGGCGTCGAAGCTCAACGGCGGCACCATCAGGATGCGCTGCCCCGGCCCGAAGTCGTGCAGCTCGACGAACGCCCGCGCCAGGTTGGCCAGCGTGTCGTGCTGGACCTGCACGCCCTTGGGCACACCGGTCGACCCGGACGTGTAGATGACGTACGCCAACCGCCCGGGGTGCGCGTCGAAGACCGGCGGCGACGCGGCCTCCCCGGTGAACGCTTCGTCCGCGGTGTCCAGCAGGGCGCCGTGGAACCCGCCGAACCGGTCCCGGGTGCCCGGCGCGGTGATCACCACGGGCGCGCCGCAGTCCGCGAGCAGGCCCGCGAGCCGAGCGGGCGGGTGCGCCGGGTCGAGCGGCACGTACGCGCCACCGGCCTTGAGGATCGCCAGCAGCGCCACGAACGCGTCCGCCCCGGCCTTGAGCGCGAGCCCCACCGGCGCCTCGGGCCCGACGCCGAGGTCCGCCAGGACGTGCGCGACCCGGTTCGCCCGCCGGTCGAGCTGCGCGAAGGTCAGCGACGGGCCGCCGACCTCCAGCACGGCCGTGGTGTCCGGATGTGCGTGGACCTGCTCGGCGATCCGCGCCAGCACGTCCGGGCTGTCCGGCGCGGGCTGGGCGTTGAGCAGTTCCGCGGCGACCCGGTCCGACTCGGTGGTCCACTCGACCGCCGACAGCCGGCTGTCGGCGGTCCACGACGACAGCACGGTCAGCAGTTGCTCGGCGAACCGGGCCACCGTGTCCGGCTCGAACAGGTCCGTGCTGTAGTCGAGGTTCGCGGGCCAGTCCCCGTCGGTCTCCCGCACGTGCAGGGTCAGGTCGAACCGGCTGGTGCCCCGGTCCGCGGTCAGCGGCTCGGCGGGCAGCCCGCCCCAGTCCCGCACGCCGCCGCCCCGGTTGAGCACCAGCATGACCTGGAACAGCGGGTGGTGGGCGAGGTCCCGGCGGGGCGCGACGCGCGCGGCCACCTCGTCGAAGCTGACCTCGGCGTGGTCGAGCGCGTCGATGGCGACGGCCTTGGCCCGCGCGAGCAGTTCCGCCACGGTCGGGTCGCCGGACAGGTCCACGCGCAGCGCGGTCGTGGTGACGAACATGCCCACCGACCGCTCCAGCTCGGGGAATGGCCGGTGCGTGGTCGGTGAGCCGACCACCAGATCGTCCGCGCCGGACCGGCGGGACAGCACGAGGGAGAACGCCGCCAGCAGCCCGGCGAACGTCGTGCAGCCGTGCGCGCGGGTCAGCTCGGCCAGCCGCCCGGCCAGCGCGGCGGGGACGACGAACCGGTGGCTGCCGCCGGCGACCGTCCGGTGCGGGGTGCGCGGCCGGTCCGCCGCCAGGTCCAGCACGTCGGGCGCGCCCGCGAGGCGGTCCGCCCAGTGGTCGAGCTGCCGCTGCCGCTCGCCGTCCGCGAGCCGCCCGGACTGCCAGTGCGCGTAGTCCGCGAACTGCGCCCCAACGGGCTCCAGCGCCACGCCCGCGTAGGCGTCGCCGATCTCCCGCGCCACCAGTCCCAGCGACACGTCGTCGCACACGATGTGGTGCGCGGTCACGACCACGGCCGACGACCCGGGCTCCAGCCGGATCAACCGGACCCGCACCAGCGGCCCGTCCTCCAGGTCGAACGGGGTGTCCACTTCGGACGCGACCAGGCCCTCCAGCGACCCGTCGAGGTCGGTCACCACCACCGGCGCCGACAGCGACGGCAGCACCCGCTGCACGGGCGTGCCCTCGTCGTCCACGATCAGGGTGCGCAGGGCTTCGTGCCGGTCCACGACCACGGCCACGGCCCGCCGCAACCGCTCGGGATCGACGTCACCCGCCACCCGCAGCGCCACGAACATCGCGTACGCGCCCGAGTCCAGCCCGAGCCGCCCGGTCAGCCACAGGCCGCGCTGGTTGCCGGTCAACGGGACGACCGCGCCCTCCGGCCGGCGCGGCACGCTCTGGCGGCCCCCCAGGCCGCGCTGGGCGAGCAGGCGCTCCAGCAGCCGCTCGCGGTGGTCGGACAGTTCGGTCACGAGTGCGTCCTCTCAGGGCTCTCCGGGCTCGGCTCCGCGGGGGCGACCCCGTCGGGCAGGTCGTCCACGGTCCGCAGCCGGGGCCGCGACCACGCGAACGCGGTCAGCGCCAGCATCAGCACGCCGACCACGAGGAAGATCAGGGCGATGCCGCGGCCCTCACCGGTGCCGATCAGCGCACCCAGCGTGGACGCCAGCGCCCCGTCGGACGCCATCAGCGGCTCGGCCACGCCGTCGGACAGCGGACCGATCACCAGGTAGGCGATCGGCATCGCGGCGGTGGACAGGGCCCGCACCACGCCGAGCACCCGGCCCAGCACGTCCTTGTCCACCTTGGTCTGCAACAACGTCACGCAGCATGTGTTCATCAGCGGCAGTGTGAACAGGAACGCCGGTGCGGCCACCGCGATCAGCCACGGCGAGGGCGCGAGGCTGTGCAGGACGAGGAACACCCCGCCCAACCCGAGCCCGGCGTAGATGCCCAGCACCCGCCGCTTCGGCCCGCCCCACGCGCCCATCACCAGCCCGCCGACGAACAGCCCGCTGCCGCCCGCCGCCATCAGCACGCCCAGCGTGGCCGGCGAGGAGAACGACAGGATCAACGGCTGCACCAGCCCGCCCGCCACGGCGAACAGGAAGTTCCACACCCCGAACACCGCGCACAGCATGAACAACCCGGGCGCGCCGCGCAGCCACCGCAGGCCCGCCCCAAGCCCTTGAGCGCCACTGCCCCGGCTCCCGCTCGCGCCCGCGGGGAGCCGGGCCAGCAGCAGCGCGGCGACCGCGAAGACCATCGACACCACATCGATGACCAGCACGCCGCGCAGTCCGACCAGGCCGAGCAGCGCACCCGCCACCAGCGGTGCCGCGATCTGCACGCCCTGGGTGAGCTGCATCAGGCCGTTGACCCGGCCCAGGTGCTCGGCCGGCACGAGCGCGGGCACCAGGGCCTGGTAGGCGATGAGGTGGAACGAGTTCAGCGTCGCGGTCAGCGCCGCCGCCACGTAGATCTGCCACACCGCAAGGGAATCCGTGCTCACCGCCACCAGCAGCAACGCGGTCACCAGACCCGCGCCGGTGTCGGCGGCCAGCATGATCCGGCGCCGGTCGTACCGGTCGGCGAGCGCGCCCGCGTAGGGCGCGAGCAGGATGCCCGGCACCACCGCGCAGAACTGGATCAGCACGAACTGGGTCACCGAGCCGGTGCCCAGGTACACCCACACGCCGAGCACGAACGCGGTCAGCGCCGAGCCGATCACGCTGATCAGCTGACCGGCCCAGACCAGGGCGAACCGCTTCACGAGCCCTCCCCGAGCATGGCCGCGACCTCGTCGTCGGACAGCCCCGCGAGCTGCACCCGCAGCTCCGCCACGGCCGTGATCCGGTCCGGCTCGTCCAGCGCCAGCAAGGTGCCGGCCAGGCCCGCGACGGTCGGCGCGGCGAACAGCCGGCCGATCGGCACGGACACCGCGAACGCCCCGTGCACCCGCGCCAACGCCTTGGCCGCCAGCAGGGAGTGCCCGCCCAGCGCGAAGAAGTCGTCGTGCACGCCGACCTCGGGCACCGCCAGCACCTCACGCCAGATGCCCGCCAGCACCTCTTCGACCGCGTTGCGCGGCGCGACCCGCTCCCCGCCGGCCGCCCAGTCCGGCTCGGGCAGCGCCGCGCGGTCGATCTTCCCGTTGGGGGTCAACGGAAAGGCGTCGAGCACGACGGCGGTCGCGGGCAGCATGTAGTCCGGCAGCCGTCCGGCCAGCGCCGATCGCAGCCGCGCCCAGTCCAGCGGGTGGTCGGCGACCAGGTAGGCGACCAGGCGGGCGTCCTGGGGCACCACCACGGCCTGCCGGACCTCGCCGGTGTCCACCAGGGCGGTCTCGATCTCGCCCAGCTCGATGCGGAACCCGCGCACCTTCACCTGGTGGTCGGCGCGGCCGAGGAACTCCAGCGTGCCGTCGGCGCGGTGGCGGACCAGGTCGCCGGTCGCGTACAGCCGAGCCCCGGGCGTCGTCGCGAACGGGTCCGGCACGAACCGGCTCGCGGTCAGCTCCGGGCGGCCCCGGTAGCCGCGCGCCACGCCCAGACCGCCGATGTGCAGCTCGCCCACCACGCCCGGCGGCACCGGCTCCAGGCCCGCGTCCAGGACGTACAGGCGGGTGTTGCCGATGGGCGGGCCGATCACGACCGGCGCGGGCGACGGGTCGACCAGGCCGGCGGCCGACCAGACCGTGGTCTCGGTGGGGCCGTAGACGTTCCACAGCAGGGATTCGCCGGTCAGCAGGTCGTCGGCCAGGTCGCGGGGCAGTGCCTCGCCGCCGCAGATCCGGGTGGTGACGCCGTCCGGGACACCGCCCGCCTCGACCAGCAGCCGCCACGTGGCCGGGGTGGCTTGCAGCACGGTCGCGTCCGCGAGCACCTCGCGCAACGCGGCACCGTCCCCGGCGACCTCTGGCGGCACGACGACGACCGACGCGCCGGTGGTGAGCGGGAGCAGCAGTTCCAGCACGGAGATGTCGAACGACAGCGTGGTGACCGCGGCCAGCCGGTCCTCGGCGGTGAGCCCGAACACCTGCTGGAACGACACCAGCAGGTTCACCACGGCCCGGTGCGGCACC
The DNA here is from genome assembly GCA_050954585.1 of Actinosynnema sp. CA-248983. Lineage (GTDB taxonomy): Bacteria > Actinomycetota > Actinomycetes > Mycobacteriales > Pseudonocardiaceae > Actinosynnema. The sequence goes on from CP191863.1 coordinate 3,642,367, forward strand.
TCGACGCCCTTGGGCGTGCCGGTCGAGCCGGACGTGTAGATCACGTAGGCCAGGTCGTCGGGGTGCACCGGGGTCGGCGCCGGGGTGGCGGGCGTGGCGTCGGCCGGCGTGAGGAACATGCCGTCGAACGCGAGCGGGTCGAGCGCGGGATCGGTCAGCACGACCTCCGCGCCGGAGTCGGCCAGCATCAGCGCCAGCCGGTTCGGCGGCCAGCCGGGGTCGAGCGGGAGGTAGGCCGCGCCCGCCTTCCACACGCCCAGGACCGCCGCGACCAGGTCCGAGGTGCGCGGCAGGTGCAGGGCGACCAGCGAGCCCCGGCCAACGCCGTGCCGTTGCAGCAGCGCCGCGATGTGGTCCGACCGCTCGCCCAGCTCGCGGTAGCCCAACGGGCCGACGGCGGGCGCGTCGGGCTCGCCGTCGATCAGGTCGAGGGCGGTCGTCGCGCGAGGCAGGGGGAGTTCGGTGGCGTTGAAGCCTTCCAGGACCTCCCACCGGCGCACCCCGGTCAGCGCGTCCAGCTCGGAGATCCGCCGCTCCGGGTGTTCGGCGGCGGCGACGAGCAGGGCGATCAGCCGGTCGGTGAAGTCGGCGATGGTGTCCTCGTCGAACAGGTCCGTGCTGTACTCGACGCCCAGCGCGAGCGTGTCGCCCCGGTGCTCGGCGGCCACCGTCATGTCGAACTTCGAGACGCCCGGGTCGGGCGTGATCGACTCGACCGCCAGCCCGCGCAGGTCGATCGCGAGCGGCGGGGTGTTCTGGAGGATGAGCTGGGCCTGGAACAGCGGCGCGTGGCCCAGGCTGCGCTGGGGCCGCAGGTGCTCCACGAGCCGTTCGAACGGCAGTTCCGCGTGCGCGAGGCCGTCCACGGTGGACTGCTTGGTCCGTTCCAGCAGCTCCGCGAACGTGGGGTCGCCGGCCACCGAGGTCCGCAGCGCGAGGGTGTTGACGAAGAACCCGATCAGGTTCTCCAGGTCGGGGTGCGAGCGACCGGCGACCGGGGTGCCGACGACCACGTCGTCCTGCCCGGCCAACCGCCCCAGCCGGGCCGCGAAGGCCGCCAGCAGCACCATGAACAGCGTCACGCCGTGCTTGCGCGCCAACGCCTCCAGCGCCTGGACGGTCCCCGCCGGCACGTGGCCGTACCGCAGCGCGCCCCGGTACGTGCTCACGGCCGGGCGCGGCCGGTCGGTCGGCAGGGTCAGCAGTTCCGGCGCGCCGTCGAGGTGCCGGGCCCAGTAGTCCAGGTGGGCCGCCGCGACCTCGCCCGCCATCCGGTCCCGCTGCCACACCGCGAAGTCCGGGTACTGCAACCGCAGCTCGGGCAACTCGGCCGCACGGCCGTCCAACGCCGCCGCGTACCCCGCGCCCAACTCGCGCAGCAGGACCGACAGTGACCAGGCGTCCGAGGTGATGTGGTGCAGGTTCAGCACCAGGACGTGGTCGTCGTCGGCGAACCGGCCCAGCGACGCCGCGAACAGCGGACCGCGCTGGAGGTCGAACCCGACCGCGCCGCGCTCGTCGGCGAACCCCCGCGCGGCGGCGTCCCGGTCACCGTCGGGCAGCGCGAATTCTTCCAGCGCCACCGCCCCGGTGGGCGTCACCAGCTGCACGGGTTCGCCGCCGGAGTCCGGGAAGGTCGTGCGCAGGGCCGCGTGGCGGGCCACGACGGCGTCGAGCGCGTGCTTGAGGGCGGCGCGGTCCAGCGGTCCGCGCAGGCGCAGGCCCAGCGGGATGTTGTAGACCGCGCCGCCGGGCGAGAACTTCTCCAGGAACCACAGGCGTTGCTGCCCGAACGACAGCGGGTAGGCGGCCGGTTTCGCCGCCCGCTCGCGCAGCCTGCGGGCCAGCAGTTCCCGCTTGCGCGCGGCGGACCCGGCGTCGGGGTGGGTCATGGTCAGCTCCCGGACGTGGCGAGTCGGTCGGCGGCGGCGCGGACGTCGCCGCGCAGGTGCGTGGGGACCCGGTCGCCGAAGCGCTCCAGGTACGCGGTGAGGGTCACGTCGTCGTCCCGCAGGAACGGGAAGTCGGTGGGCACCATGTGCCGGATGGCCAGCATCGGCACGGGGCTGCTCAGCGGCCGGAACAGCGGGTTCCACAGGCCCGCCTTGTCCGGCGGTCCGGGGTGGAACTCGCCGACCATCAGGCCGTTCGAGGTGTACTCGGGTTTGAGCAGTTCCTGTGTCCGGTCCACGATGGACCAGTCGACGGGGTCGCGTAACTCCGGGAACAGCACCAGGATCGTCTTGAACTGCGCGCCCGGCCCGGAACGCGGTTCCAGCTCGGCGAACCAGTCGCGGTAGTGCAGCAGCAGTTCGGCCAGCTCGGCGGGGTCCGTCGGCCGGCCGGGGTGCACCGACAGGTAGAACAGGCCCTTCTTCATCGACGTGTCGGTGAACGGGCACACGTCGCCGCGCCGGCCCAGCTCGGGGTGCGGCGCGCACAGGTAGTCGCCCGCCCACGCGAACACCGTCCGCAGCGCCACCTCGTGGGCGGCGACCTGCTCGGGGAGTGCGGGAGCGGCGAAGTCCGACGGCTCGACCAAAGGGTGGGCCGGCCGGTTCGGGTGGATCAGCATCATCTCACCTGCCTCTTGCGGCGGACCCGTGCGAGGCCGCGTCGGCTTGTCGCGTCGCCTTCCCGGCGATCACGCTTTTCGATCGCCGGGAAAGACGGCGCGACAAGCCGACTTCCAGGCGGCCTCGCCGCGGCGCCGGACGCGACGCAATCCAACGCAGTGCGAGTCCCGCCAGTGCCACGCCGGTAAGCGCGGTGGTTGTGGCCAACAGGCGGTCTTGGCGGCGGGAACGGGCCAAGGCCTCGCCGTAGGGCGTGGTCGTGTGCGCGATCAGGGTGTAGAGCGGCACCCAGGAGCGCGGGAACAGCCGGTGCAGCACCAGGTCCGCCTTCTTGCGGGCCAGGAACAGCGGCGAGCGCAGCTTGTCGCGCAGTTCCACGAAGTTGCGCTTGGACAGCTCCGCCAGCACGTCGGTGTGCGGCCGGCGCGCGTCCTCGAAGGCGGCCAACGCCGTCGGGAGGTCGTGCGGGTGGGCGGCCAGGCAGCGGTCCAGGACCGAGCAGTCCTCGAACGCCGCGTTCATGCCCTGGCCGAAGAACGGGTACACCGCGTGCGCGGCGTCGCCCAGCAGCACCACGCCCCGGCCGGCCCCGGTGGCCAGGTGCCAGGGCTCGGTGCGGATGGTGACCAGGCTCGCGGGCGGGTGGGCCAGGAACTGCTCCACCAGGTCCGGGATCAGGGTCGGGGTGTCGGGGAAGCGGCGGGTGAAGAACTCCCGCACCCGCGCGGCCGTGTCCAGCCCGGCGAAGCCGTGCGCCCCTTCGAACGGCAGGAACACGGTGGCGGTGAGCGAGCCGTCCGCGTTGGGGTGGGCCACGATCAGCCCGTCGTCGCCCGGCCACACGTGCAGCGCCCGCAGTTCGGTGCGCGGCCGGCCGTCGTCGCCGACCGGGATCAGCAGCTCCTTGTAGCCCCACTCCAGGTACTCCTGGTGCAGGGTCATCCGGCGGCCCCGCCCGAGGTGGGTCCGCACGGCGGAGAACGCGCCGTCCGCGCCCACCACCAGGTCCGCCTCGAACTCGCCGGTTTCCGTTGTCACGGAGGGCTTCTCGCGGTCCACCGAGACGACCTTGCGGCCCCAGAAGAACTCCACGCCCTGCTTCTCGGCCTCGTCGATCAGTGCCACGTTGAGGTCGTGGCGCAGCACCGAGTGCAGGATCTGGTCCTCTTCGGTCCCGTAGGGCTGGAACCGCAACGCCCCGTCCGGCGCGTGCACGACCCGGCCGCGCATCGGCACGGTCAGCGGCTTCAGGGTGTCGAGGAGCCCGATCTCCTTCAGGGCCACGATCCCGCGCTGGGACAGGCCGAGGTTGATCGACCGGCCGGCCTCGCGCGCACCGGGCGTGCGCGGGTCCTCCCGCCGTTCCAGCACCCGCACCGCGAACCCGCGCCGCGCCAGGTAGACCGACACCAGCGAGCCCGCCAGGCCCGCGCCCACCACCACCGCGCCGCTCACAGCTCGTCCTCGCTCAACGTCCCCAGCAACCGGTCGATCTCCTCGTCGGACAGGTCGTCCAACTGGTCCAGCAGCGGCGCCGGGCCGCGCGCGCCGGCGCTCGCGGTGTCCAGCGCCGACCGCAGACCGGCGATGGTGGGCGCGGCGAACAGCGCCGCCAGCGGCAGGTCCGCGCCGAGCGTGGTGCGGACGCGGGCCAGCATCTGGGTCGCGGTCAGGGAGTGGCCGCCCAGCGCGAAGAAGTTGTCGTGCACGCCGACGCTGCCCTGGATGCTGAGCACGTCCTGCCAGATCCGCGCGATCCGGGCCTCGGTGTCGTCGCGCGGCGGCACGTGCTCGGTGGCCGCGCCGGTCCACGACGGTTCGGGCAGCGCGGCCCGGTCGATCTTGCCGGTGCCGGTGCGCGGCAGCGCGGCCAGTTCGACCACCGCGGCCGGGATCATGTACTCCGGCAGCCGGCCCGCCAGGTGCGGGCGCAGGTCGGCGACCGGCCGGTGCAGCACGACGTGGGCGACCAGCCGGACGTCCGCCGCGCCCGCCGACCACGTGGTGACCACCGCGTCGGCCACGTCCGGGTGCGCCCGCAGCACCGCTTCGACCTCGCCGGGCTCGATGCGGAACCCGCGGATCTTGACCTGCCGGTCGGCGCGGCCCAGGAACTCCAGGGAGCCGTCGGCGCGCGGCCGGACCAGGTCGCCCGTGGCGTAGAGCCGATCTCCCCCGTACGGGTCGGGCACGAACCGGTCGGCGGTCAGCGCGGGCAGCCCGTGGTAGCCGCGGGCCACGCCCGCGCCGCCGATGTGCAGCTCACCGACGACACCCGGCAGGACCGGGCGCAGCAACGGGTCCAGCACGTGCAGGGTCGTCCCGTCGACCGCCGGCCCGAGCCGGACCGGCGCGGGGCTGTGCGGCACCACGCCGGCCGTCGAGTAGACCGTGGTCTCGGTGGGTCCGTAGCCGTCGATGAGGGTGGCCCCGCCGGACTGGAGGTCGTCGGCGAGGTCGCGGGTGAGCACTTCGCCGCCGGTGACCCGCAGCCGGACATGGTCGGGCACGCCGCCCGCCGCCACGACCATCCGCCAGCTCGCCGGACCGCCCTGCACGACCGTGGCCCCGGATTCCGCGATCCGCCGGCGCAGCAGGGCGCCGTCCGCCACGTCGGCGGCGGGCACGGCGGTGAACCGGGCCCCTCGGACCAGGGGCACCAGCATCTCCACGGTGGAGACGTCGAACGCCGGTGTGCTGATGGAGGCCAGGTGGTCGTCGGGGGAGAGGTCCAGCAGCCGGTCCATGGTCCGGACGAGCGCGGCCAGCCCGCCTTGCGTGACGCGGACGCCCTTGGGCTTACCGGTCGAGCCGGAGGTGTAGATGATGTAGGCCAAGCTCTCCGGAATCGGTGGCACGGCGTCCGGCGGGGTATCGGGTTCGTCCACCCGGGTCAGGTCCACCGCGGTCCACGGTCCGGCCAGGGCCTTCTCGGGCGAGTCGGTGACCAGCACGGTGATCCCCGCGTCCGACGCCATGGTGGTCAGGCGCTCGACGGGCCACGACGGGTCCAGCGGCAGGTAGCCCGCGCCGACCTTCCACGCCGCGAGGATGCCGGTGATCGTGGGCTCGCCGCGGTCGAGGCACAGCGCCACCGGCTCGTCCGGTCGGGCGCCCGCAGCCTTCAGGGCGTGGGCGAGGCGGTTGGCGGCGCGGTCGAGTTCCCCGTGGGTCAGCGTGTCGACCACCGCGTCCGGGTGGGCGGCGAGCGCTCGCGTGATGACGTCGAGCGCGGTGTCCGTCGGCCGCGCCGGGGTCTGCGGGGTCGGGGTGGTGGTGAGGGGGAGTTCGGAGACCTTGGTGGCGTGGTCCGTGCCGCCGGTGAGGGCCGCGAAAGCGTTGTGCAGCGCGGCGATGGTGGATTCGTCGAACAGTTCGGCGTCGTACTGCCAGCGGCCGAACCACGTGTCCCCGTCGCGCTCCACGGTCAGCGACAGGTCGAACTTCGCGCCACCGTTGGACACCGGCTCCGGGCGCAGGGTCAGGTCACCGGCCTTCCGCGCCGGCGGCAGCGGTTCGACCGCGAACATCACCTGCACCAGGGGCGCGTGGGCCAGCGTCCGTTCGGGCGCGACGAGGTCCACGACCTGCTCGAACGGCAGGTCCTGGTGCTCCAGCGCGGCCACGGTCGCCTCCTCGGCGGCCCGCACGACGTCACCGAGGGTGGTATCCGGCTCGAAGGTGGCCCGCAGCGGCAGGGTGTTGGCGACGAACCCCACCAGGCCCTCGGTCTCCGGCCGGGTGCGCGCGGCGACCGGGGTGGCGACCAGGAGGTCGCCCTGGCCGGTGACCCGGTGCAGCACGCACTGGAACAGCGCGAGCAGGTGCGCGAACGAGCCGTCGGCCGCGGTCAGCTCCCGGCGCAGTTCCGCGCCCCGCCCGGTGGGGGTGTCCGGGCGGGGGCGGTCGCCGGGCAGCGGGAGGACGGTCGGCGCGCCGCGCAGGGCCTCCGACCAGTACCGGGCGTCGTCGGCGAACGCGCCCGCGTCGACCTGTTCCTGTTGCCACAGCGCGTAGTCCGGGTACTGGACGGGCAGCTCCGGCAGGTCGGCGTCCCCGGCGTAGCAGCGCGCCAGCTCGTCGAACAGCACCGCGCACGACCAGCCGTCGGCGATGCTGTGGTGCAGCACCAGGACCAGGACCTCGCGGTTGACCAGCGTCGCCCGCAGCAACGGTCCGGTGTGCAGGTCGAACGGCTCGCGCACCAGCTCCTTGACGGTGGCGTCCACGTCGTCGGTGTCGAGCGTGGGCAGCGGCACGGTCTGCGACTCGGACACGACCTGGACGGGAACGCCGTCCTCGTCGGCGAACCGGGTCCGCAGCGCTTCGTGCCGGGCGACGACCGCGTTGAGCGCGTTGTGCAGCGCGTCGATCTTCAACGGTCCGTCCAGCGCCACGCGCCAGCCGATGTTGTAGACCGGGCTGGCCGGCATGAGCTGGTCCAGCAGCCACAGCCGGCGCTGCCCCGACGAAGCGGGGAACCGGAACAGTTCGGGGGTCACCGTGCTCACCGCGTTCCTCCCTGGTGCCAACCCCGGCGGTCGACGGCGACCAGCCGGAACTCCGCGGTGTGCCGGTTGCCCTCGGCGTCGGTCAGCCACAACGCGTCCGGTCCCGGCAACATCTCGCCGACCGCCATGGGCGCGTCCGGCTTCTCCCGCTCCAAAGCGCGCACCGCGTGCGCGAACAGCTCCACCGACGGACCGCTCTCCAGGTCCACGTAGAACGGCTTGTGCTCCACCGGGCTCTTGACGAACACGAACCGGGGGATGCCGTGCTCCCGCCGCCACGCCTGCGCGCCGAGGAACCGGCTCGGCTCGTCCGGGGCGAACGCGAACCTGGTCGCGGCGGCCGGCAGCCGCCAGCTCTCCCGCGCCACCACCAAGCGGTCGAGGGTGACCCTCGGGGTGCGCGCGCCCGCCGGCAGCAACCGGAACCGCTGCACGAGCTGGGCCATGATCTGCTCGTTCAGCAGTTCCAGCAGGTCGAGGTCGACCCGGCCGGCTTTGCTGCGCGCCCGCAGCCGGCCGCCGACGTCGACCACCGAGCACTCCCCGACGGGCACCGCGCCGTCGATGTCCGGGCCGCACGAGTCGTGCCCGAAGACGATCCGCAGGTCGTGCGGCAGCACGAGGGCGTCGGCGAGGCGTTGCGGTGTGCCGCCCTGCTCGCGGGTCGTGGTGAGGACCACGCGCGGGCCGGCCATGTCGTGCGCCATCGCCTGGCGCAGTTGCGCCGGGTCCGGGTGCTGGGACACGAACAGCGCCGACCGCATGGTGTTGACGCCGGGGTGGACCTCGCCGAGCACCCAGTGGAAGTCGCCTCTTCGGACGGCGTCCGCGTCCTTCGCGGCGAGCAACACGTCCGGGCTGTGCTGCACCGCGCCGCGCCACCCGGGTCGGGGTGCGGCGAACGCTTTGTAGATCGATTCCCGGATTTCGTCGGAGTGGTAGTGGGTCCGCGTGCCGCCCAGGGCGGTGGCCCAGCGGTTCTGGAGTGCGGCGACCAGGCGGTCCAGGAGCCGGTCGTCCATCCGGAAGATGGTGTCGTTGGCCCACAACCAGAAGTCGGCGAGCCGGACTTCGTCCCGGCCGCGGGCGTTGTGCTGGAAGACCTCGCGCAGGGCGCGGGTGTAGAGGGCCGCGCCCGCGTACGTGAACCACCGCGCGGCTTCGAGGACCAGGTCGAGGGCCGGCCACAGCGTGTCGAGGAGGCCGGGGGAGAGCGTGACCTCCAAGTCCCGTCGGCATTCTTCGTGCACCAGCGTGCGGCCCGCGTAGAACAGGCCGGGTCGGCGCACCGCCTCCGTGCCCGTGATGGCGGTGAACCTCTCCTGGAGGTCGCCGATCGCCGCGACCAGTCGGTCCGGGTCGCCGACGGCGTTCTTGATCGCGTCCCGGGCTTGCTCGATGCCGTCGAGCTTGTCGCTGGTCTCTTGGCGTACTGCTTCGTCGTCGATGCGGTCGATCTGCTTGCGCAGGGCCAGTTCCGGGACCAGCGCCGACGGAGGCACTTCGAGCGTCCACGCGATCCGCTTGGCTTGGCGGAGGCGTTCGAGCGTGTCCAGGACGGTCTTTTCGTCGGCCTCGACGTGTTCGACGATGTCCACGGCCCGGCGGCGGCCGTCGCACGCGGCGAGCACGGCGGCGTCGAGCGGCGGCAGTGTGATGGGGTCGGCCAGCGGCACGTGGAGGGTGTCCTGGTCGAAGTCGAGGAACGGCATCCGGCGCGGGACCGCCCACGGGCGGACGGCATCGGTGGTGAGGGCTTCGGCGAGTTCGTGGACGGCCCAGTTCTCGAGGTAGACCGTGCGGCGGTCGACCAGGTCGGGTCCGGGTCGGGCGGAAAGCGCTTCCGGGGCGTCGTCCCGGACGTAGGCCCAGCCGACGGGGCCGAAGAAGCCGATCGTGTCGTTCTTCGCGCAGTACCGTTGGAGGTAGCTGACGATCGTGTGTTCCCAGCGGCGGTAGTCGACGTTGCGGGACTTGTTGCGGGTCTTGTGCAGCGCGTCGACGGCGGTCTGGAGGGCGCGGGGGTTCTGCCAGGCGACCGCTTCCCGGAACTTGGCGTCCCCGCTGATCTGGTGGAGAACGTCGGCCGTCCGCGCCCGACCCGCCTCGAACTCCTCGCTGAACTCTTGCAGCGCCTTTTCATGCCGAGCGGCGGCCTGCGCGGCCTCCGCCAACGCCGCATCCACCTCGGGGGTCCCGTCCAACGCGGCCCGCGCCTCCGCGAACCGCCCCTTGCGCACCAACCTCCCAACCCGCCGAAGCCTGGCCCGCTCGTCACCTTCGGCCGCGTCCTCGACCGACCGCAGGGTCTTGAACGCCGCCCACCGTGCTTCTGCCACGATGTCCTCGGCAGCGATCACGGCGTCAGCGGCTCGTGCGGCGTCCGGCGAGGCGACCGCCAGCAACGGCTCGATCCCGAAGCCCGTGCCCCGCAACTCGACCCACCGCCAGACCGCCCATTCCCCGGTGCCGCGTGGGACGACGAGGTGATCGGCGGGTGCGCTGAGCCGGGCCGGCGCCTGTGCGGGTGTGGTTGGCGCCGCGTTCTGGCTGGTCGCGTGCGTGGGTGCGGTCGGCCCGGCGTTCTGGCTGGTCGCGTGCGTGGGTGCGGTCGGCCCGGTGTGTTGGGTGGCTGCGTGCGTGGGTGCGGTCGGCCCGGTGTGTTGGGTGGCTGCGTGCGTGGGTGCGGTCGGCCCGGTGTGTTGGGTGGCTGCGTGCGTGGGTGCGGTCGGCCCGGTGTGTTGGGTGGCTGCTTGCGCGGGTGCGGTCGGCCCGGTGTGGTGGGTGGCTGCTTGCGCGGGCGCGGTCGGCCCGGCGTGTTGGGTGGGCACCGCGTGTTGGGTGGGCGTGGCCTCCGGCCCCCGGTTCCATTGTCCCACGGGGGTACGACAATCCTGATCCGAGCGCCCCTGGGGCTCATTGTCCCGCGCACCACCGACAGTGAGAGGCGTGCGCGGCGCGGGGACGCGGTAGGTGGATCGGTCGCGGCGGGTGATGGTGGTCAGGGTCCGGGCGTTGCGGGTGCCGTCCACCACCGCCGCGCAGGCCGCAAGGGTCCTGGCGCGGTGGAGTTCGGCCACCGGGACGTCCACGCCGAACTCCTCGCGGATGCGGAAGGCGAGCCGCACCGCGAGCAGGGAGTTGCCGCCGACCGCGAAGAAGTCGTCCTCCGCGCACACCTCCTCGGCACCCAGGAGCGCACCCCACAAACCGGCCAGGCGTTGCTGTGTGCCCTCGGCAGGCGGGCTGCCGGCGCGTCGGCTCGAAGCACGGAGCGCCCGGAGGGCCGCGCGGTCGACCTTTCCGCTGCGGTTCAGGGGGAGTTCGGGCAGCACGACGTACCGCGCGGGACACAGGTACGCAGGCAGGCGGTCCTCGACGTGGCGGCGGATGGCGGGCACGTCGACCGCACCGGGCACGTCCACGGCACCGGGCACGTCCACGGCACCGGGCACGTCCACGGCACCGGAAACGTCCACGGCACCGGAAACGTCCACGGCACCGGAAACGTCCACGGCACCGGGCACGTCGACCGCGCCGGTCACGTACGCCACCAGGTGCCGGGCCTCGCCCTCGCCGGCCGGCAGCACCAGAGCCTCGGCCACCCCGGCGCACTCGCGGAGAACGCCCTCCACCTCCGCCGGCTCCACCAGGAACCCGCGCACCTTCACCTGCTGGTCCGCCCGCCCGAGGAACTCCAGCACCCCGTCCGGCCGCCACCGCGCCAGGTCCCCGGTCCGGTACAGCCGCCCGCCCGGCGCGCCGAACGGGTCCGGCACGAACTTCTCCGCCGTCAGCGCCGGGTTCGCCCAGTACCCGCGCGCCAACCCCGCGCCCCCGGTGTACAGCTCACCCGGCACACCCACCGGCACCGGCCGCATCCGCTCGTCCAACACGTACACCGTGCTGCGCTGGACCGGCGTCCCGATCGGCACCGAAGCCCCGACCTGCCTCGGATCAGTGACCACGAAACACGACGTGAACGTGGTGTTCTCGGTCGGCCCGTACCCGTTGACCACCGGCTTCCCGCCCCGCGCGACCAGCGCCGCCCGCACCGCGTCCGGCGCCAGGACGTCACCGCCGGCCAGCAACTGCGCCACCGGCTCCAGCACCTCCGGCGCGTGCGCCACCAACTGGTGGAACAGCCCGGCGGTCAGCCACAGCACGCTCACCCCGTGCTCGCGCACCAACGCACCCAGCACCGCCGGGTCGGCCGGCCCCTCGGGCGCGGCCACCACCCGGCCGCCGGTCAGCAGTGCGCCCCACACCTCCAGCGTGGTCAGGTCGAACGCCGTCGCCGACAGGTGCAGGAACGTCTGCCCCGGCCCGAACTCCGCGAACGTCGGCCGAGTCACCAGCCGCACGACCCCCCGGTGCGGCACCGCCACACCCTTGGGCCGCCCGGTCGAACCGGACGTGTAGTTCACGTACGCCACGCTCAACGGGTGCGCCCGAGCCGGCACCGGCGCGTCCGAACCGTCCACAGAGGACACCGGAACCGCCGAAACACCCTCGGGCAGCTCACGTTCCCGGTCGGTCACCACCAGCCGCGTCCCCGACTCGCGCAACGCCACCGCGTCCCGCGCCGCCGGGTTGGCCGGGTCCAGCGGCAGGTACGCCGCGCCCGTCTTCACCACCGCCAGCATCGCGGTCACCAGGTCCGCGCCGCGCGGCAACGCCAGGCCCACCGGCTCGTCCGGCCGGGCACCCCGCGCCAGCAGGGTGTGCGCCAACCGGTTCGACCGCCGGTCCAGCTCGGCGTAGGACAGCCAGCCCTCGGGGGAGTGGACGGCGTCGGCGTCCGGCCGCAGCCGCACCTGCTCGGCGAACAGCGCCGGCACGGTCGCGTCCGCCGGGTAGTCCACGGCGGTGTCGTTCCACTTCTCCAGCAGCCGCACCAGCTCCGCGCCGCGCGGCTCGGTCAGCTCGCGCACCGGGCGCTCCGGCGCCTCGGCCATCCCGGCCAGCAGCTCCCGGAACTGCCCGAGCAACGCCTCCGGCGCCCAGTCGGGGAACCGGGTCACGTCGTGGATCAGCTGCACGCTCAAGTGCGGCTCGGCGAACGCGTACAGCGTCATCGCGTACCCGGGGCTGCGCAGGATGCGCACCGTCCGCCCGGCGGGCGCGGTGGGCCGCGCCGACAAGACTGTGTTGATCTCGCGGTGCTCGAACAGCACCAGGCTGCGCATGAGCTGGTCGTGCCCGGCGGCGCGGTGGATGTCCGGCAGCGGGGTGAGCTGGTGGTCCCGCGCCCCGACCGACCGCTCCCGCACGGTCCCCAGCCACTGCGCCACCGGCGCGTCGAGGTCGACCGGCAGCCGCAGCGGCACGGTGGCCAGCAGCACGCCGACCATGTCCTCCGCGCCGGCCACGGAACCGTGCCGCGCCGCCCGGGTCACCCCGAACACGGCCTCCGCGCTGCGTGCGTGCGTGGCCAGGACCAGACCCCATGCCGCGAGCACGACCGTGTTCACCGTGACCCCCGCGACGGCGGCCAGGTTGCGCACGGCGGCGGTCTCCGCGTCGGACAGGTCGGCGGTGGCCACACCCATCGCCGGTGTCGCGGAACCGTTGTGCTCCAACGGGAGCAGCCCCGGCTCGGGCACCCCGGCCAGCTCCCGCGCCCAGAACTCGCGGTCCCGCGCGGCCAGGGGGTGCTCGGGCGCGGTGCGCTCGGCGTACCAGCGGGCGTACTCGGCGAACTCGGGCCGGTTGGGGAAGACCGCGGTGCCGCCGGAGGTGTAGTCGTCGTCGATCTCCGAGAGGAGGATCGCGAGCGACCGGCCGTCCAGGATCGCGTGGTGGAACGTCGCCACCACGACCCCGCCCGGCAACGCCCGCACCCGCAGCGGCGGACCCGCCACCGGGTCGACGCCCGCGCGCCGGTCGGCGGTCAGGAACGCGGCGAGGTCGGTGACGGAGTCGTCGACCACCACGGGCACGTCGGACGCGGGGCCGGCCCATTGCTCGGCCTCCCCATCGGCGCGCCAGCGGAACCGCGTGCGCAGGATCGGGTGCCGTTCGACCGCCCTCCGCCACGCCGCGAGGTACGCCTCCGCGTCGAACGGCGCGGCGAACCGCTGCACGCACTGGATCACGTCCGTGCCCGCGGCCGGGTCGCGCAGACCGGCGGCGATCATTCCCCGCTGCAACGGCAGCGCGGGCGTGGTCCGGACAGCCGGATCCGGGTACACCAAAGCCTCCCACAATAATGGCGCATTCGGGCGTGCCGAATCATCGGCGATTTGCGAGCAGCCCTCGGCCGCTCGCGAAAATGGGTGTGGAACCGGTCGTGCCGGCCGGTCGTCAGCCGTTCGCGGCGAGGTGCTCGCGGACGCTGCGCGGACGCATGTCGGTCCACACCTCGGCGATGTGGTCGAGGCACTCTTGCCTGGTACCGGTCTTGCCCTCGGCGCGCCAGCCGAGCGGGAGGTCGCGGTCGGCGAACCAGACCGAGTACTGCTCCTCGTTGTTCACCACGACCAGGAATTCGCGGCCATCCGCGTTCTCGATGCCCATGACGGTGTTCTCCTGCCCTTCGCCGGCGGGCGGTCGCCGGTCAGGCAACGCTACGTGGCGGGCAGACTTCGGTGAAATCCACTGAACGGTCGAACCGCTCATTCAACGTCCGGTTGGACGGCTATTTAAATATGCTATCGATCGTCGCCGCCCGTGGTCGAGCGGTCACGGAAACGGCCGTTGTTGCGACGTTCGAACAATTCCTGCTCGCTCACCCGGGGGAGGAGGGCGTGCCGAACGGCTCTGTCCTCGGCTCCTCAGCCCGCGCGCAAGGTCAAAAAGGAGACTTCCGCCGGCGCGAAGACCCGGAAGGGCGGTCCCCAGAAGCCCGCGCCCCGGCTGGTCCACAGCCGCGTGCGCTCGCCGTGCTGGGACAGGCCCTGCACGACGGGCTGCTGGAGCCGCACGAGCAGGTGGAACGGCCAGATCTGCCCGCCGTGGGTGTGCCCGGACAGCTGGAGGTCCACGCCCGCCGCGACGGCCTTGCCGATCTCGCTGGGCTGGTGGGCCAGCAGCACCACGGGGTCGGTCGGCTCGACGCCCGCGAGCGCCGACGCGAGATCCGCCCCGTGACCCTCTTCGCCGGAGTGCGCGGCGGTGATGTCGTCGATGCCCGCGAACACCAGCCGGGCCCCGTCGCGGTCGAGCACGCGGTGCTGGTTGTGCAGGGACGTCCAGCCCAGCTCGGCCATGTGCTCCATCCACGCCTGCGCGTTGCTCAGGTACTCGTGGTTGCCGGAGACGTAGAACCGTTGTGGCGCTTGCACTTCACCGAGCGGAGTGGACTGCTCGCGGCGCTGCTCGACCGTGCCGTCCGCGATGTCCCCGACGTGCACGACGACGTCCGCGCCCAGCTCGTTGACCCGCTCCACGGTCCGCCGCGACCACTCGGCGCGGTCGATGGGCCCGTAGTGGGTGTCGGCGAGCACCGCGATGGTGAGGCCGTCGAACGCCGGGTCCAGGCGCGGCAGCACGATGTCCTTCCGGCGCACGCGCGGCACGCGCATCGCCTGCCGGTACCCGTACAGGCTCAGCCCGACGATCAGCACCAGCAGCAGCACGGCGACGAACCGCGCGCGGAACGGGTTCTCCACGCCCGCGACCGCCAGCGCGAGCCGCAGGACGTGGGTGACCAGCGCCCAGGCGAACGCGATCCACGCGATGCCCAGCATCGGCATGGCGATCCGCGCGGCCCGGTCCGAGTGCCGGGTGAACGAGCGGACCAGCAGGAGCGGGAACGCCACCCACGCCCCGACGACCACGGCCGTGCCGATCACCGTCACGGCCGGCGGCCATTGCGCGCCGGGCGCGAGCAGACCCGTCCACGGCACCCAGAACAACAGGGTGCTGATCACGCCCAGCACCGCGCTGAACACGATCCGGCGGCGGGTGGACGGCCGGGGCGGGGCTTCCGTGGTGGCCATGGGCGTTCTCCGTCTTCTAACGGACCGGTGGTCTCTTCCAGTCTATGCGGTCAGCTCGACCGGACGACCAGGCCGATGAGCTGGTTCACCAGGGCTTCCCGCAGGTCGCCCGCGAACACCTCGGCGGCCGGCGGCAGGCCCAACTCGGCGGCGGCCCGCGCGACGTCGTCGGTGGGGTGGGCGTGCGGCCACAGGCCGGCCGTGACGACCAGGACCGACCGGGCGAACCGGGTCGCGGCGGGCTCGTCGAGCTGGGGCAGTTCGGTGCGGACCAGGTCGGCCAGGCGCGCGGTGTGGTCGGTGACCCGCGCCTTGACCTCGCGGGCGGTGTCCAGGCCGATGTTGCGCTCCAGGACGCCCGCCATGGCCGCCACCAGCTCGCACAGCAGCGGGTGCCGGTGCAGCGACTCGGCCAGCGCGGTGCCGATCGCGATGGCCCGCCCGTACGGGACGGGTTCGGCGTCGACGGCCCGCACGGCGGCCTCGGCGTCGTCCAGCCACGCGGCCCACCGCCGGTCGAGGACCCCGAGGAACACCGCCTCGCGGCTGTCGAAGTAGCGCAGCACGTTCGACTTGGCGAGCCCGACCCGGCAGCTCAGCTCGCGCAGGCTGATGTCGGTCAGGGAGGCCTCGGCCAGCATCGCCTCGGCGGTGTCCAGGATGGACACCCGTCGCGCCGCGACCTGCTCGGGCCGCCTGGCCCGCCGGAACTCCACGCCGACCAGGCTACCGGACCAGCGGTCTGTTCCGGATCAACGCAGAGCGGCGGCCGGCCGGTCGATCAGCGCAGTGCGGCGGCCGGCCGGCCGGTCGATCAACGCAGTGCGGCGGCCGGCCGGTGGAGGATCAGCGCAGTGCGGCGGCCAGCCGGTCCAGGGCGGTGGACCACGGCCGGGCCGTGAGCAGCGGCACGCCGTGGCGCCCCGCCTCGGCGGCCAGCCAGGCGGCGAAGTGCGCGCTGTCGTGGGCCCGCTTGCGCTGGGTGCCCGACGACGGCTCGCGGATCAGGTAGTTGCGCTCCAGTTGAGCCGACTCCGGCTCGTGCACGACCACCGCCCGCACGTCCGGCCCGGTCCACTTCGCGCAGAACTCGGGCAGCAGGTAGTCGCCCTCCAGCACCAGCGGCAGGTCGGTGTCCAGGTGGTTCTCGATCACCGCCGCCAGCGCCGGCTCCAGCGCGCGGGCCAGCGCCACCTGGGCCTCGACCACCTCGTCCGCCGACAGCCCGGCGTCGGAGGTCGTGCGCCAGTAGTGCAGGGCGGGCTGCGCCGCGGCCGTGGTGACCGCCTGGGTCGCCACGACCAGGTCGTCCACCTCCACCAGCGCCGCACCTCGCGCGCGAGCGGTCGGGTACGACAACGCGCTCTTGCCGCTCCCCGACGCCCCGCCGATCAACAACACCCGCCAGTCCACGAGCGGAAGCGTCCCAACCAACCGCCTCGGGCGGCAAGCCGGTCACCACCGCCCTCAGCCAACGTTCAGCCCCGGCGTGTCCCCGGTCACGCGGCGGTTCTCGTCCACGCGGTCACCAACTCCGACAGCAGCCCCAACGGCACCCGTCCCTCCGCCAGCACGACCTCGTGGAAGTCGCGCAGGTCGAACCGCCCGCCCAGCGCCCGCTCCGCCTGCGCCCGCAACCGCTGGATCTCCAACCGCCCCACCAGGTGCGCCAGCGCCTGCCCGGGGTCGGCCAGGTACCGGTCCACCTCGGCCTCGATCGCCGCGTGCCCCATCGGCGTGTGGTCGCGCAGGAACGCCACCGCGCCGCGCCGCGTCCAGCCGTTGGCGTGCAGGCCGGTGTCCACCACCAGCCGGGCCGCGCGCAGCGAGTCCAGCGCCAGCATCCCCAGCCGGGACAGGTCGTCGGAGTACAGGCCCATCTCGTCGGCCAGCCGCTCCGCGTACAGCGCCCACCCGTCGGCGAACGCGTTCATCGGCACGGTGCGCCGCAGCACGGGCAGGTCCGCGCGCTCCTGCCGCAGCGACACCTCCAGGTGGTGGCCGGGCACGCCCTCGTGGAACGCGGTCACCTCGGCCTTGTAGCGCATCTGCTCGCCGGGCCGCTTGGTGTTGACGTAGTACGTGCCCGGCCGCGAGCCGTCCAGCGACCCGGTCAGGTAAGCGTGCGGCGTGCCGGCCGACCCCGACTTCGGGTAGGCCGCGACCGCGCACGACCGCGCCGGGACCCGGTGGAACCACTGGGGCGCGGCCACTTCCGCCCGCCGCACCGCCTCCCGCGCGGCGGCCAGCATCTCCGCGCCGTCGCGCCAGCGCAGGTCCGGGTCGTCGCGCAGCCGGGCGAACACGTCGGGCAGGTGGCGGGTGCGGAACACCCGCCACCCCAGTTCGGCGAACTCGTCGGCGAGCCCGGCCAGCACGTCCAGGCCCACCCGGTGCAGCCGTTGCGCGGACAGGTCGGTGGTGGTGTGGGCGCGCACCGCCGTCTCGTAGGCCGCCTCGCCGCCGGGCAGCCGGCACACGCCCGCGTGGTCGTCGTCGCGGCCGTGCGGCAGCACTTCGGCCAGCAGCATGTCCCGGTGGCGCAGAATGGCCGTCGTCGCGATTTCGCGGCCCTGGCCGCGGCAGATCTCGTCGATGTTCGCGAGGTGGCCGTCCAAATGCGCGATCGCGGCCCGCACGAGTCGGGCGACCGGGGTGCGGCCGGCCGCTATTCCGATACGGTGCCGTGCCGAGAGCGTGTCGAAGAATTCGGGCAATTGCCTGATCCGGCTCAGGTGCTCGGCGCGCTCGCGGCGGGTCCGCACGGGCATGGTGGCCAGGGCCAGCAGCACGCCGGACGCCGGGGTGCTCACCGCGTCGCCCACGCCGAACTCCACCCACCGGCAGGCGACCCGGTCCCGCTCGGCCCCGACCTGCTGGAGCACCACGTCGCGGGTGATGCGGTCGGTCGTCGTCAGGCCCTTCGGGTCCACCGCCCGTGCCCGCGCGCCCAGCCCGGCGAGGGCCCGGTCGAACTCCGCGTCGGCGTCCTCGCGGAAGTCCGGGAGGCGGTCGTGCGGGCCGGCCGTCCCGCACAGCGCGGCGGAAGTGGGATAGCGGTGCGCGAGGGTCTCGTGCAACTCGTCGGCAATCGCCCGGACAACGGACATGACGCCTCCCCCAAGGCATTCGGTGTTGTGTCCGGATGGTGCCACGGATTCGGTGCGAATGGGAGCGCGGAAGCGCAGGTGGACCCCGAAGAATTCGCACTTGTGACGATTGCTATGATTGACCTTGTTGCTCGGCATTAATCCCGGCTCGGGCGGAGCTGTGCCCTATGAGTACAGCATCCCGAGGAACTCCACCAGCAGCCGCTCGCGCAACGGGGGGCGTGCGGCAGCCAGCAGGGTGTTGACGGTCGCCATCCGCTCGGGCAGCACCGCCTGGCCACCCAGTCCCGCCGCCGCGAGCAGACCGGCGAACTCCTGCGGGGTCAACGCGTCCGGGTCGAGTGCCTCGATGAACGCCACCGCCTCGGCCGGCACGTCCACCGGTCCCGCCGCGCGCGCCGCGTCCACCGACGCCCGCAGGTCGGCCAGGAACCCCGCCTCCGCGCCCGCGTTGGCCGCCGTCACGGTCAGGTGCAGGTTCGCCGGCGACGAGCGGTGCGCGAACTGCGGCTGCACGTACCAGTTCCGCGCCCGCATCTCGTCGGCCACCACGAACACGTCCACGTCGTCGGACGTGAACGCCACCAGCGTCGAGTCCGGCTCGCCCAACACCCGCAGGCCGTCGATCGACTCGATCCCCTCCCGGATCACCCGGGTCGACTCCAGCGCCGTCCGCGCCAGTGCCCGGTACCCGTCGTCGCCGATGTGCCGCAGCACCGCCCACGCGGCGGCCACCGGACCGCCCGAGCGGGTGGACTGGGTGGTGGAGTTGAGCATCGTGTAGCCCGGCCAGGCGGCGCTGGCGAAGTACTGCGGGCGGCGCAGGTCGGCGTTCGCGTGCAGCAGCACGGACGTGCCCTTGGGGCAGTACGCGTACTTGTGCAGGTCCACCGAGATGCTGGTGACGCCCGGCACCGAGAAGTCGAACGGCGGCGCGTCCGGAGCGAACGGCAGGACCCATCCGCCGATGCACGCGTCCACATGGCACCGCACGCCCCGCTCCAGGCAGGCGGCGGCGATCGGCGGCACCGGGTCCACCACGCCGTGCGCGTACGAAGGCGCGCTCACCACGACCAGCACGGTGGTGTCATCGATCGCGGCGGTCATCGCGGCCGGGTCGGCGCGGAACGTCTTCGGGTCCACCGGCACCGCCACCACCCGCACGCCGAAGTAGTGCGCGGCCTTGTGGAACGCGGCGTGCGCGGTCTCCGGCAGCACGATCGAGGGCGACTCCACGGACCGGGCGTCCCGCGCGGCCAACACGGCCAGCAGGCAGGACTCGGTACCGCCGGACGTCACCGTGCCAACCGTCTGGGCACTGCCACCGAGCAGCCGCGCCGCGGTGGCCACCACGTCGTTCTCCAGCCGCAACAAGCTCGGGAACGCCGTCGGGTCCAGCCCGTTGACCGAAGACGCCAACGCGTGCGCCCGCGCCGCGAGGTCGTCCAGCCCCGGCACGGCGCTGTCGTAGACGTAGGCCAGCGTCCGGCCGCCGTGGGTGGGCAGGTCACCGGCGCGCAGCGCGGCCAGTTCGGCCAGGACGTCGTCGGCGGAGGTCATCCGGTCTCCTCACGGGGCAGCAGCGGCAGGGCGAGCACGACCAGCAGGGCGGGCAGGGCGGGCAGGGCGGTGAACCCGAGCAGGGCGGCGGTCACGGCGCTGTCGGGCTGCACGGCGTCACCGGTGCCGGCCACGTACCCGCCCAGCCCCAGCACCAGCCCGTACACGCCGGGTCCCAGGGCCAGTCCCAGGGTCTCGCCGGCCGTCCACACGCCCGAGAACAGCCCGGCGCGGGTGCTCCCGGACCGCCGCTCCTGCGCGGTGATCACGTCCGGCAGCATGGCCAGCGGGAACACCTGCATCCCCGCGTACCCGACCCCGATCACCGCCATCAGCGCGAGCACGGCGGCCACCGGCAGCACCGGGGACGCGGTCAGCCCGACCACGGCCAAGCAGAACAGCAGCGACGCCACCACCAGCCCGAACCGCTTGCCGCGCCGCCGCCCGACCCGTTGCCACAACGGCATCACCACCAGCGCCGGCCCCACGAACCCGACGAACAGCCACGTCTGCCACGACTGGTCGCCCAGCACCAGCCGGGCGAAGTAGTCCACGCCCGCCAACATCGTGCCCAGCCCGACCGCCTGCACCACGAACACCGCCAGCAGCAGCCGGAACGCCCGCGACTCCCGCACCGCCCCGACCAGCTCGCGCAACCCCGCCGCGGCGGGCACGTGCCGCGGCACGTCCCGCGTGCCCAGCACCGTCACCAGCGTCCCGACCAGGATCAACGCCCCGACCGCCACGCCCATCGGCCCGTACCCGCCGGTCAGGTCCCGCACGGCCGGCGCGCCCGCCCCGCTGACCAGGATCGCCAGCGCCAGGAACGTGATCCGCCACGCCATCAGCCGGGTGCGCTCGTCGTAGTCCTCGGTGATCTCCGCCGCCATCGCCACATAAGGCACCTGGAAGAACGCGTACGCCGTCGCGCACAACAGGAACACCACCGCCACGTACACCGCGCCCGCCGCTCCCGTGAACGGCCCGGCGAACAGCAGCGCGAACAGCACCGCCACCGCGATCCCGCCGCGCAGCAGGAACGGCCGCCGCACGCCCGCCCGGTCGCTGATCCGCCCCGCGACCGGGTTGAACAGCACGTCCCACGCCTTGGGCGCGAGCACCAGCAGCCCGGCGACGGCGGCGGGCACGGCCAGCCGGTCGGTCAGGTAGGGCAGCAGGAGCAGGCCGGGCACGGTGCCGAACGCGCCGGTGACCAGGGAGCCCGTCGCGTAGCCGGCGCGGACCCGGGTGGTGGGCTGGGTCATAGGCGGAAGATCTTCGCATTTGCCGCGTGATCCACCCAACACCGAAGTGTGAACCGTCCGCCATCCGGGTACGTGTCCCCGGAACCTGTGAGGGGAGTACGACGATGGGCAAGCACAGACTCGGCACCGCCGAAGGGCAGTGGGGTGGGCCGGAACTCGTGGAGGACGCCGAAGCCGCCGCCGAGACCGCGCCGCTGCCCGCGGTCGAGGAGCAGTCACCGTCCGGAGCCCCCGACTCGGAGTAACAACTTCACCCGTTCGAACGAGAGTGTGCCTGCGCGGAGCGGGTACACCCCCTTCGACGTGCCCGAAACCCACCGGAAGGTGACGGTCGTGGAGTGGCTGACGGTCCACCGGGGTCGACCGGACCCGGGGCCGTTGCGCGAGATGGACCTCTGGTGGAACGCGATCGGCCGCACGCTGGGTCGGGACTGGGACGTCACCACCGACGACGCCAACCCCCACGCGGTGGACGTCGTCGTCACCCGGGAGGCCTACCTGATCGCCACCGTGCTGCCCGGCCCGGACGTGGTGGTCGAGGTGCACGACCACGACGTGCGGGCGGACGGCGTGCCGGTGCTGCGCTCCCGCGTCGGCATCACCGCCCGCCGCCCACCTGTGTCGGACGATGTCGCGGCCGGCTTCTACTTCTGCGCCACCATCCCCGCCGAGGTCGACGTGGACCGCATCGAGGCCTGGCTGCTCGACGGCGTCCTGGTGGTGCGCGCCCCCCTCACCTGGGCCGGTCGGGCCACCGCGTGACCCGCCACTCACCACTGGTCCGCTCCGGCACGACGACCAGCGTCACCTCCTGGCCCGGCTTCAGGTCCAGCCCGTGCAGCCTGGGCCACTCCGAGACCGGGGCCGTGCTCGCCGAGTTCGGCCCCCACGTCCAGAAGACCGCGTCCAGGACCCGCACGTCGTTGACGAACACCTGCACCCGTCCGGGCGAGTTGAGGTCGAGTTCCAGCCCTTCGGTCGCCGACCACTCGAAGGTCACCGAGGCCTGCCCGGCAGGGTGCTCGGGGTTCGAGCGCGCCAGCACGTCCTGCGGCGCGACCCGCGGCAGCGCCGGCAGCTCGGGCGGTCGCGGCGGGAAGGAGTAGTCCGCCAACGACAGGCCCTCCCCGACCCGGAAGCCCCACCGGCCGGCCTCCGGCGCCGGATCGGTCAGGGTCGCCTCGACCCGGATCTCCTGCCCGAACCGGATCCCGAACGCCGTCCACGCGTCGCGCGGCGGCGGGATCGGGGTCCCGATCCGGTCGCACACGCCGTCGTACCAGACCTTGCCGTTCACCGTCATCCGGATGCCGACGCTCCGCTGTTCCCCGATGGAGCAGGACGCGTAGAACAGGAAGTTCTCGTTCTTGGGCGTGTAGGTCAGGCGCGCCTGCCGCTCCGGCACGGTCGCGAACGCGCTGTGGGTGTACTTGTAGCCGTCGAGGTAGACCGGCGGCGGATCGGCCGGCGAGTCGGCCGGGTCGGCGGACTGCCCGCCCGGCAGCCCGTACAGCACCCCCGCGAACACCACCGCCGCCGCCACTGTCACCGCGCCGGCCTGCCGCCACCGGCTCCGGCGCACCTTGGCCCGCACCCCCGCGACCCGCGTGCGGCGCCCGTCGTCGGGGATGTCGGCGCGCTCCCGCAGCAACCGCACCAGCTCGGTCTCGCTCACCGCCCCGCCCCTTCCCGCGTGATCGTCTCGTCCAGCCGCAGCTTGGCCAGCGCGCGGCTGGTCTGGCTCTTGACCGTGCCCACCGAACAGCCGAGCAGCGCCGCCACCTCGACCTCGGACAGGTCCTCGTAGTACCGCAGCACCACCGCCGCCCGCTGCCGGCGCGGCAACCGCCCCAGCGCCGCCCACAGCCAGTCGCGCCGGTCGACGGCGTCCTCGACCGGTTCCCCGGCTCGGTCGGGCACGTCACCGGTCGGTGTCTCGGTGCGCCAACGCCTCCGCCACCACGTGGCGTAGGTGTTGACCATGATCCGCCGCACGTACGGCTCGGGCGCGCCGTCGATCCGGCTCCAGGCCCGCCACGCTCGGGCGAGCGCGGTCTGGAGCAGGTCTTCGGCGTGCCCGACGTCGCGGGTCAGCAGGAACGCGGTGCGCAGCAGCCGGGGCGACGCCGTCGCCACGAACTCCTCGAACCCCTCGGGAACCCCCACCCTGTGGCCTTTCGACTCGTTGGACCCCCGTACTACAAGTCGGGCCCGGGGAAGGGTTGCACGATGGACAAACGAACATATGATGTGTTCGATCGAACAGGTTGACTGATTGGAGCTGGGGGATGCGCGCCGGGATCACGATCCTGCCCGAGTACCGCTGGACCGAGGCCGCGCCGCGGTGGCGGGCCGTCGAGGAGTACGGCTTCGCCAGTGCCTGGACGTTCGACCACGTCGGCTGGAGCAGCCTGGTCGACGGCCCGTGGTTCGGCTCGGTGCCGACCCTGGCCCTGGCCGCCTCGGTGACCTCCCGGATCGAACTGGGCATGCTCGTCGCCTCACCGAACTTCCGCCACCCACTGCCGTTCGCCCGCGAACTGACCGCCCTGGACGACGCCTCCGGCGGCCGGTTCACGCTCGGCGTCGGCGCGGGCGGCCAGGGCGGCTACGACACCCAGGTCTTCGGCGGCGCCAACCTGACCAGGAGCCCGTCCGCCCGGTACGCGGAGTTCGTGGAACTGCTGGACCTCCTGCTGACCCGGGACCACGTCACGTGGACCGGCGAGCACTACCAAGCCGTCGACGCCCGCACCCTGCCCGGTTGCGTGCAGCAGCCGCGCATCCCGTTCATCGTCGCGGCCAACGGCCCCAAGTCGCTGGCCCTGGCCGCCCGCTTCGGCCAGGGCTGGATCACCACCGGCACCCGCCACGACACCCTGGACGACTGGTGGAAGTCCCTGGCCGAACTGTCCGCCCGCCTGGACGACACCCCGACCGACCCGACCTTCCGCCGGGTCCTCCAATCCGACGCCGCGCCGGTGTACTCGCTGTCCAGCGTCGAGTGCTACCGCGACTTCCTGGGCCGAGCGGAAGAACTGGGCTTCACCGACGTGGCCGCGCCGTGGCCCCGCGAGTCCGGCGTGTTCGCCGGCGACGAAGCCATCCTGGAAACCGTCGCCGCCGAAGTCCTAACCGCCCTGCGCTAGTTCGCGAGCGCCTTGACGATCGCCGCGTGAACCCGGTCGGTGTCCGCCGACGTCGTCCGCCAGTTGCTGAACGCCGCCCGGATTCCGGACTGTCCGTTGTAGACAGTCGGCGTCAGGAAGGCCTCACCCGACGCCGTCACCGCGTCCAGCACCTCGCCGACCTCCCGACCCTCCACCGCGAAGCACACCACGTTGAGCCGCACCGGAGCCAGCAGCCGCACGCCGGGTGTCTCGGCGAGCTTCGCGCCCAACCGCCGGGCCTGCGCCACGCAGCGCTCCACGACCTCCCGGTGCCCCTCACGCCCGTACGCCATGAGCGCGAACCACGCGGCCAGGGCGCGCAGCCGGCGCGAGTTCTGCGGGGTCAGGTGCACGAAGTCCGGGTCGTCGGTGGGCAGGCCGAGGTAGGCGGCGGCGTTCTGGAACACCCGGACCTGGAGGTCGCGGCGGCGGGTGAACTGCACGGCGGAGTCGTAGGGCACGTTGAGCCACTTGTGCAGGTCGACGCACACCGAGTCGGCCTCCGCCAACCCGTCCACCAGGTGCGCGTGTTCGTCGGTCAACGCGGCGAAGCCGCCGAACGCGGCATCGACGTGCAGCCAGAACGGGTACCGCTCGCGCAGCGCCGCCACCGCGCGCAGGTCGTCGAAGTCGACGCTGTTCACCGTGCCCGCGTTGGCCACCACGACCACCGGCCCGCCAGCCGCCGCCAGCGCCGCTTCGAGCGCGTCGACGTCCACCGCCTCGCGCCCGGCCAGCGTCGGCACCGGCCGCAGGCAGTCCCGCCCGAGCCCGAGCATCGACAACGCCTTGTGCACGCTGGAATGCGGCGCACCCGACAGCACGGACACCTCGCCCAGCGCCGCGACCCCGCGCTCCGCCACCGAGATCCCGCGCTGCTCGCCCAGCCACTCCCGTGCGATCGCCAGGCCCACGAAGTTCGACATCGTGGCACCGCTGACGAAAGCGCCGCCGTGACCGTCCACCCCGAACAGCTCGGCGAGCCACCGCACGGTCTCGCGCTCCAACTCGGTCGCCGCCTCCGCACCGCTGCGCGACGACGGGTTCTGGTCGAACGCCCCGGCCAGCCAGTCGCCCGCCACCGCCGCCGGCGTCGCCCCGCCGGTGACGAAACCCAGGTAGCGCGGCCCGGCCGAGGCCGCGAACCCGTCCGCCCACCGCTCGGCGAACTCCGCCAGCGCGCCCTCGAAACCCTTGCCGGCCACCGGCAACGCACGCGGGTCCGCCGTCACCGCCGGGCTCACCGGACGTTCACCCAGCCCGGTCATCACGTCGGCCGCGTAACGGCGGGCGGTGTCGAGCACGTCGGGCAGGGCGGCAAGGTCGGCGGCCAGCACGGGGTCCACGGATCACTCCAAAGTCCTGGGGGAACGTGACGACCCTGACACGCCCCGAGAACCGTTGTCGCGGGCCACTTCGCCGAAACTGGCCTTCAGCCCGACGCCTCCACCGGCGCCCGCCGCACCAGCCCCCGCACCTGCCGGCTGCACAGCGACCAGCACGTGACCAGGGCCAGCACCACCGCCCCGGCCAGCAACGTCGTCTCCGTCCCGAACCGCGTCCCCAGCGGCCCCGCCACCACCTCTCCCACCGGCAGCGCGATGAACGACCCGAGCATGTCGTAGGAGTAGACCCGGGCGAGCTTGTCCGGCGGGATGTTCTCCTGCAGCGACACGTCCCACGCCACCACGAACACCTCGCCCGACACCCCGACCACGAACATCGCCAGCAGCAACGGCAGCACCTGCGGCGCCTTGGCCAGCGTGATCAGCGGGATGACCTCCAGCAGCACGACCGCCACCCCGGCCAGCAACGCCCGCCGCGGTCGCCAGTGCGCCATCAGCACCCCGCCGACCAACGCGCCCAACGTCTGCGCGGCGATCACGAGCCCCCACGCGGTGCGCCCGATGGTCCGGTCGGCCACGGCCGGCCCGAGCACGAACAGCCCGCCCGCCAGCACCGCGTTGACCACCATGAACTGGAGCACCACCACCCACACCCAGGTGCGCTCGGTGAACTCCCGCCACCCGTCGGCCAGGTCCTGGAAAGCCGACCCGGCCGACCCCGCCGCCCGCGGCGGACCCGCGATCCGCACCGCCCGGTAGGCCAGCGCCGCGGCGAGGAACACCGCGGAGTTGACCCCCATCGCCCACCCCGGCCCGAACACGCCGACCAGGACACCGCCGACCGCGGCCCCGGTGAACCGGCCGCTGTTGACGAACATCCGCGCCACCGCGTTGGCCTGGGTCAGCATCGCGGCGGGCACCGTCTGCGGGGTCAGCGCGGCGGCGGCGGGCAGCGACATCGCCGACGCGACGCCGTTGGCGACGCTGAGCACCACGAGCAGCGGCAGGGTCGCGAACCCGCCCAGCACGCTCGCCGCGATCACGGCCTGGGTGCCGGCGGCCATCAGCGCCGTGCCCTGGAGGATCACCGAGCGGGGCAGCCGGTCGGCGAGCATCCCGCCGAACAGCACCAGCAGCACCACCGCCACCGACCGCGCGCCGACCACCACGCCCAACTGCACCAGACTGCCCGTCACGTCCAGCACGGCGAACGCCAGCGCCACCGGCGCGGTCGCGTTGGCCAGCTCGGCGCACCCCCGCCCGATCACCAACCGCCGGAACACCGGTTCCCGCAACGGTGCCAACAGCCCCCCGTCCCGCACCCGCCACCCCCTTGGTCGAGTTTCCCGCCATTGTCCCTATGCAGGACCGAATCTCCGGCCGGTTTGCCGAATGCCGACCCGGTTTACTGGCCTGGTGAACGACATCGAGGTGCGCGCCGCCCGACCGCACGAACTGGGTGCCGTCGGTGGGCTGAGGTGGCTTTGGACCGAAGAGGTGCACGGGTCGGTGCCGGTGCCGCCGGCGGAGTTCGCGGCCCGGTTCGCGGACTGGGCGGCGCGCAACACGGCGTCCCACCGGTGTTCCGTGGCGGTGCGGGACGGGGAGGTGCTGGGGATGGCGTGGCTGGGCGTCGTGGTGCGCGTGCCGCACCCGCGCAGGTTCGACCGGGCGTCCGGCGACCTCCAGTGCGTCTACGTCACGCCCGCCGAGCGGGGGCGCGGCCTGGCCGGGCGCATGGTCGGGGACGTGCTGGCGGCGGCACGCGACCTGGGGCTGGAGCGGGTGACCGTGCACTCCACCAAGCGCGCGGTGCCGAGCTACGTGCGGGCGGGGTTCGCGGTGTCCCCGGTCCTGCTCCAGGTGGACCTGCGGACCGCGCGCCCGTCCGGGTGATTTCCGCGGAACGCGTGTCCGCCGCCGGCCGGTCCCCTCCTTGTCCCCGGGAGGTGCCATGACCAGAGGTTTCACGGACGTGCTGACACCCGGCGGGCCGCGCGCGGTGCGCGGCGCGGGCGCCGGCCGGTCGGGGTGGCTGGACCAGTTGGCCCGCGCCGCCCGGCAGGCCGGGATGGCGGTCGTCCACGCGCACGCCGCCGAGGAGGTGCTACCGCGACGCCGCCGAGGAGGTGCTACCGCGACGCCGCCGAGGAGGTGCTGCCGCGACGCCGCCGAGACCCACCGCACGACCGGCGCGTCCGAAGCGCTCGCGCTGGCCGGGCTGGCGCGGATCGCGGTGTGGCGCGGCGAGGTGGCCGCCGGCGGCCACCTCACCCTTGAAACACGAGCCGACCCCCGGGTCTTTCGACCCACCCCGCCGGCTCTTGGGCCTTTCGGCCCATCCCACCTGCTCCGGTCGGCGGCGCACACTGCCGGGATGAGCGCATCTCCCGGACGTCTCCTGGCCGTGCCCGCGCTGCTCGTGGCCCTCTCCCCGGCGGTCGCCTCCGCCGCGCAGGCAGAGGAGGTCATCGTGCTACCCGGCGCCACGTCGGCGGAGGGCATCACCACCGGCAGGGGGTCGACCTTCTACGCGGGTGACCTGTTCGCCGGCGACATCTTCCGGGGCGACCTGCGCGCCGGCACCGCCGAGCGGTTCATCGACGTCGAGGACGGCTCCCGGATGGCCGTGGGCATGACCGTCCACGAGGGCCACCACCTGCTGTTCGTGGCCGGCGGCTTCCTCGGCACCGGCTACGTGTACGACCTGGACACCGGCGCCACCGTGGCCACCTACCGGTTCGCCGCCCCCGGCACGTCGTTGATCAACGACGTGACCCTGACCCACAAGGGCGCGTGGTTCACCGACTCGTTCAGCCCCGTCCTGCACTTCGTGCCGATCAACCCCCTCGGCACCCCGGGACCGCACAAGACCTTGACGCTGTCCGGCCCGGCCGCGGACGTCAGCGGCCAGTTCAACAACAACGGCATCGCGGCCACCCCGGACGGCCGCGCCCTCATCGTCGCCCACACCGACAACGGGTTGCTCAACACGGTCGACCCGAAGACGGGGGCGAGCGCCACGATCGCCGGCGTGAGCGTGCCGTTCGTGGACGGCATCCTGGTGGAGGCGGGCCGCTTGTGGGCCGTGCAGAACTTCCTGAACACGGTCGTCGAGGTCGACCTGAGCCCCGACCTGACCAGTGGCGCGATCACCAAGACCTACACCAGCCCGAACTTCCAGGTGCCCGCCACGATCGCCCGGCACGGGAACCGGCTCGCGGTCGTCAACGCCAAGTTCGACACCGGTTTCCCGCCGACCGCCGACCAGTACGAGGTGGTCGTCTTCCCCCGCTAGGCACTACGGCAGGAGCCCCCGGTCCATCGCGGCCATGACGGCGGCTGTCCGATCCGACAACGGCGTGGTTCGTGGAGACGTGGTGGGACGGCGTTGTTTCGCCGGCTGCCGGTGTGTGGCTGGCCTTTGACGGCAGGTGTCCCAGTCACGTTTCCAACGCCGTGCGGCATTGGCCACTCCGACTTTGGCGACGGGCGCCGGCGTGCACGCTTACCGCGTCCACGACCTGCCGTTGTCCGACGCCTTGAACCTGGCCGAATGGTCGTTGCTCTATCGGTCGGTTTCGTCCTCGACGTAGCCGGAGGTGGGACGGTCGACCCGTCCGCCGCCTTCTTCGTGCTCGTCGATGTGGAGGGCGTGCTCCTCGGGGCCGCCGGAGTAGGCGGTGCCCGCGTCCTGGGCGACCTCGTCCGGTTCGTCGTCGACCGGTTCGCCGCCGCCGCCGGGCGTGGTCACCTGGATGGCGTCGCGCACCTGCTCGTGCGGGCGGGTGGTGCGGCGCTCCACGTCTTCCTGCTGCTCGGACCGGATTCGTTCCTCACCCATGACCTCGACTACCCCGGTGTTCGGCGGGTTTAACCCGTCTTGGGGGTCCAGCCGAGGGCCGGTCCGAGGGAGGTTGCGAGGTCGGTGAGGATCTGCACGTAGTCCTCGTGCTCGAAGGTGAAGGGAAGCGCTGCCGCCAGCTCGTCGACCTCGTGGAACGCGGGGTTGGCGTGCAGTTGCTCAACGATCTGCTCGGTCGTCCCCACCACATCGGGTGCAAACATCACCCGTCCGGGGTCTTGCGGCCGTTCCGTTCGAGGTAGCCGCCGCCGCGCGTACTCGTGGTACTTCTTCTTCTGCTGATCCGAGGCGCTGTCGGTCGGGATCAGAACAACCCCCAGCGTAACTCTGTTGCTGCGTGGATGCCCCTCGCGGAACTCCCTGATCAATCGCCGCTGAATCTCCCCGAAGTTCTCGGACTCTTCCGCGCGCACCACATTGTCAGTGAGAAAATTAACCCCCGCCCGCCCAGCCCACCGCGCAGACCGCAAACTCCCACCCCCATACCAGACCCGGCCCGCAAGCCCCGTGGAATGAGGTTCGACCCGCCCGGAATAAACTTCGAACCCTTCTCGTCCGCCCTTCGTGATCTCTTCGCCGCGCACGTAGCGGAGGAACCTTTCCGCGCGGGCGTAGGTGAAGTCCTCGTGGTCGGCCGTGGTCGGGTAGAGCGCTTCTTTGACGTGGTCGAAGCGCATCGGGGTGCCGACGCTGATGCCGGGGTTGAGGCGTCCGCCGGAGAGGAGGTCGACGGTGGCGAGGTCTTCGGCGAGGCGGAGGGGGTTTTCCCAGCCGAGGGGGATGACGGCGGTGCCGAGCCCGATTCGGCTGGTGCGCTGCGAGGCGGCGGCGAGGACCGCGATCGGTGAGGAGATCCCGTACTGGAGGTGGCGGTGGCGGACCCAGGCCGTGTCGAACCCGAGGCGCTCGCCGAGTTCGATGATCTCCAGGGTCGATTCGTGGCCGGCGCGGGGCGCGTCCCCGTCGAACAGCCCGATGGTGAGGAAACCCAGGCTCCGCAACGACTTCGCCACCAGACCTCCAAGATCGGGTACCGTAGATCATGGCACGCCCCACCAACCCCTTGGTCCACATGGCGGACACCGGGGCTTGGCTGAAGATCACCCGATCCAGCGACATGCAGAATCCGCGACTTTTCCCGGCCTCGCGCGTCCCGTAAACAAGGAGCGCGGACGACGGCCCCCCAGCCCCGGCCATCGAGCCCTCCACACCCCCGCCCTCGCCCCATCCCTGGTCCTCACACCCCCGGCCCTGCCAAGTCGCGGCGCCCCGATCGGCCGCCGCGAGTACGGCCCCACCCGCGCCCGGTGCCAGCCCTCCAACCGCCGGTCCGCTCAGCTGCACCCCCGCCACCCGAAGCACCCCGCCGCCCGAAGCACCCCGCCGCCCGAAGCACCCCGCCGCCCGAAGCACCCCGGCGCCTGCACCCCGGCGCCTGAAGCACCCCGCCACCCGAAGCACCCCGCCGCCGGCTGCTCACGCCGCCGCCGCTCCCAGCGCCCACCCATCCGCGCAATCGCCCCAATTCCTCCGAATCGGACCCAGTCACAGCGTCTGCGGGTGCGAAGTGATGTCGGCTGGCGAGTGGCGTGAGCCGTCGAGTTGCGCGTGGGCGTGTGCGCGGGCTGCCGCATGTTCAGGCTGGCGGGCGGGTCGGCATATCGCGCTGGCTTGAGCATTGGGCGGCGCCTGCGTCCTGGGCGGGCGGCCTCGGCGTGCGCGGGGAGGTGTTGTTGGGAGGGGTGTGAGGCGGGTGCTATGGGGAGTTGTGATCTCCCGGGCGTCCGGATGCGCGGTTACGTTGCGGGGATCTGGCTGGCGTCGGTTGTCGTGTCGCCCAGCCGGTTTCCCTGCGCTGTAAGGAGAGTCGCGTGTTCAGATTGCGGTCATCGCCTGTAATGGCCTCGGTGGTTGTGCTCGCGGGAGTGTTGGCGGCTCCCGGCACAGCGGTGGGCGAGGAAGAGCGAGGACACGGCGGATCGGACGTGGTGTTGGAGGCCTTGGGGCGGGATCTCGGGACTCCCGATCCGGCTGGGTTGCTGGCGGCCGAGCGGAGTGCGGCCAAAGCCGATCGTGTCTTGCGTAACGCCCTGGGGACCCGGTTCGGGGGAAGCTGGTTCGACGCTGACCGCGGAGTCCTGGTCGCCGGGGTGACCGATGAACGATCGGCGGACGCCGTGCGCGCGGCCGGTGCGGAGGCTCGGGTTGTCGAACGGTCCGAAGCGGTGTTGAGCGGGGTTAAAAACAAGCTCGACGGCATGGCGGACCGGGCGCCTGAAGGGGTGCCCGGGTGGTACGTGGACGTGTCGGCGAACGTCGTGGCGGTCAAGTACCGGCCCGGTTCGCGGGAGGCAGCTCAGGAGTGGGTGGCCGCAAGCGGGGTTGACGGTGGCGCCGTGGGGTTCGTCGCGTCCGGGGAGCGGGCTCGGCCGTTGATCGACGTCGTGGGTGGGAACCGGTACTGGACCAGCCAGTACGGCTGTTCGGTGGGGTTCTCCGTGGTCGGCGGGTTCATCACCGCTGGGCATTGCGGGGACGTCGGTGAGAGGACCACCCAGCCCGGCGGCCGGTTCGAACGGTCCAGCTTCCCCATTGACGACATGGCGTTCGTGCGCACCGACGCGGGCAACACGCCGGTCGGCGCGGTGAACGACTACAACGGTGGCCGGGTCGCCGTCGCGGGATCGGAGGAAGCGCCGGTCGGGGCCTCGATCTGCCGGTCGGGCGGCACCACCGGGTGGCGCTGCGGCACGATCCGCTCCCGCAACGCGACCGTCGACTACGGGCCGTCCATCGGCAAGGTGTACGAAGCGATCGAGACCACGGCCTGCGCCGAACCCGGTGACTCCGGCGGATCGGCCGTCTCCGGCAACCAGGCCCAAGGCGTCACCTCCGGCGGTTCCGGCGACTGCCGGGGCGGCGCGGCCACGACCTACTTCCAGCCGGTGCCGGAAATCCTGCGCAAGTACGGCGTCACCCTGGTCACCTCCGACGGCGGACCGCCGCCCGGGTGCGGCACCGCGACCACCGGGAGCCTGACGTCCCAGGGCACCGCCGTGGAACCGAAGTCCGGCTACTACGAAGCCGCGGCCGGCGCGCACAAGGCCTGCCTCACCGGACCGGCGAACACCGACTTCGACCTGTACCTCCAGAAGTGGAACGGCTCGTCGTGGCGCACGGTCGCGTCCGGCACCGGGCCGACGTCCACCGAGAAGGTCACCTACACCGGCACGTCCGGCCGCTACCGCTGGCAGTTGCGCTCCTACAGCGGATCGGGGCAGTACACGCTGGAGTCCACCAAGCCGTAGGGCACCTCTTCCTCACACGTGCGCAACCGGAGTACGGTCGCGGAGCCGCCGGGTTGCCTACGTGGAGTGGGGGAGTGGCCCGTGGAGCTGGAAGTGCGGCACCTTCGTGCGCTGATCGCGATCGACGACACCGGCAGCCTCACCCAGGGCGCCCGCCGCCTGGGGATGTCCCAGCCGGCGCTGTCCGGGCTGCTCAAGCGCATCGAGCACAGCCTCGGCGGCGCACTGTTCTTCCGCACCGAGCACGGCTGCCTGCCGACCCCGCTCGGCACGGACGTCCTGGCCGAGGCACGGGTGGTGCTGGGCGGGATGAGCGCGATCGCCGGCCGGGTCGCCGAGTGGTCACGGCGCGGGAACCCGTCGGACCCGCTGCGGGTGGGCGGGTACTGCGGGTTCCTGCACGTGGTGGTGAGCCGGTGGTTGCGGGAGCAGCCGTGGTGCGCGGACGTGCACCTGGTGGAGGACGCCGACGACCGGATCAGCGTGGAGAAGGTCGCGATCGGCGAACTGGACCTGGCGCTGGTGTACCGCCCGCCGCTGCCCGGCGCCACTCCGCCGGGCGTGGCCAGCGTGCTGGTACACCCGGCCGAGCCGGTTTTCGTGGCCATGGCCCACGACCACCCCGCTGTCCGGCCGGGCCCGGTCGCGCTGGCCGATGTCCTGGACCACCCGTGGGTCGACGAGCCCCCGGGCACGACGCGGTGGTCGGCGTACCTGAGCCAGACGTGCCAGGAGCACGGGCTGGTGCTGCGGCAGCCGCACAGCACGCACTGCCTGGCGACGATGCTGGAGTTGGTGCACGCCAAGCTCGCCGTCGGCCCGGCCCTGGCGACCAGTCGGGACCGTCCGGGCAGCATCGCGGTCCGGGCGCTGGCGGACATGCCGCTGTGGCAGGAGCTCCGGCTGTTCTACCGGCCGGACACGCCGGTCGCGGCACACGTGGACGAGATCCACGCCCAGGTCCTCACCGCGTACGCCTCCCGGCTCGGGTGCAGCCCGGCGTTCGACGCGTGGTGGCACGACCGAGGCCACGAACTCCTCCCCGCCGTGTAGCCCCTCCACACCACCCGCTCGCACCGGACCGGCCCACGCCGCGACGGCCCGGCCGGCAACCGCCTGCCCCGCAACCGACCGCCCCGCAACCGACCGCCCCGCAACCGACCGCCCCGCAACCGACCGCCCCGCAACCGACCGCCCCGCAACCGACCGCCGCCGCTCTCGTCGAGACGTGTCCCGGGCGCGGCAGTTGCCGTCCCGCGCCCGGACACTCGACACCCGGCCCCACGACCGCGACGCCTTCGAGCGCCGGCCTCCGGCCCCCGTCTCCATTTTCCCACGAGGTACCGACATTTCCGGCCGGGTGAAGCCGGTTAGTGCCGGACCTGCGCTCGGTATGGGCGAAGTGTGGGCTACTCCGTGCGTAGGGCCGTGGCCGTGCGGGTGCGGGCGGCCCACGCCGGCGACGACCTGATCAGCGTGCTGATCAAGCCGTGGCCGTGCGGGTGCGGGCGGCCCAGGTGGCTGGGGATAGGGCTTCCCGCTGCCCGACGGTCCGAGGACGGCCACCGCCTCCCCCGCCAACCCGGGGGACGCTAGGGCCGGGCCGGGCCGGGCCGGGGCGGGGCGGGGCGGGCCGGGGCGGGGCGGGGCGGGGCGGGAGCGGGTGCGTCGGTCGGCGGAGGCATTTCCGGTACCGCGTCGGGAGGACTCGACACGGTGTCATCCGTTCGACGTAGTCGAGCGTCGTACGGCGGGGAGACCTCCGGAGGGGTGTCGTGGCGGTCCTCGTCGGACAGAATGGGCCGATGATCGACCGACTGCGCACGTGGGCGGCCCTGGTGGCGCGCCCGACCGGACCGCCGCCGCGGCCCGGCCGGCGCAGCCTGGTCTTCGACGCGCTGCTGGCGCTGGTGCTGTGCGTGGCCGCGTTGGACTTCGCGCTGAACATCGCCGACTTCGACACGCCGGTCGGGCTGTTCCCGCCCTACCCGCCCCCGCCGCCGGTGCCCGGGCCCCTGGTGGGTGAGCCGGAGTCGGCGTACGCGGGCGCGGTCGTGGTGGCGTTGGTCGCTTCGCTGGCGCTGGTGGTGCGCCGCCGCTACCCGCTGGCGGTGCTGTGGGTGGTCCTCGGCGCAAGCCTGCTGGTGGCGGACGCGCCGCGGCTGACGTTCTACGCGTGCGTGATCGCCGCTTACACCGCCGCCGCCTACAGCCCGTACCGGGTGCCGACCCTGGCGTCGCTCCCGCCGGCGGTGCTCGCGGTGTGGCTGCCCGAGCACCCGGTGCTGCCGACCGTGCCCGACCAGTACGTGCCGCTGCTGGTGGTGGTGCCGCTGGTGCTCGCCGCCAACGGCCTGCGCACCTGGAAGCTGCGCGCCGACGAGCGAAGAACCCGGCTCTCGGTCATGGAACGCGAGCAGCGGGACGCCCTGCGCCGGGCCGTCGAGCAGGAACGCGCCCGCATCGCCCGCGAGCTGCACGACGTGGTGACGCACAACGTGAGCGTGATGGTCATCCAGACCGGCGCGGCCCGCAAGGTCATGGGCTCCGCGCCCGACCAGGCCCGGGACGCGCTGCTGGCGGTCGAGGCGGCGGGCCGCTCCGCGATGGCCGAGCTGCGGCACGTGATGGGCCTGCTCACCCCGGACGGCCCGCAAGCCGACGACCTGGCCCCGCAGCCCGGCATCGACCGCCTGGACGTCCTGGTGGGCCGGATGCGCGGCGCGGGCATGCCGGTCGGCCTGACCGTCGAGGGCGTGCCCCGGCCGGTGCCCTCCGGTGTCGGCCTCGCCGCCTACCGGGTGGTCCAGGAGGCGCTGACCAACACCGTGAAGCACGCCTCCGGCGCGTCGGCGACGGTCACCGTCGAGTACACGCCCGAGCACCTGTCCGTCGAGGTCGCCGACACCGGCGGCAAGCCCACCGGGACCGCCGGCAGCGGGCGCGGCCTGATCGGGCTGCGCGAACGGCTGTCGGTCTACGGCGGCACCCTGCACACCGGCCCGTGCCCGACCGGCGGCTACCGGGTGCGCGCCCTGATCCCGCTGGAGGGGACGTGACGCTGCGGGTCGTGGTCGCCGACGACCAGCTCGTGGACCTCCGGGTGCCCGAGCTGGACGGCCTGGAGGCCACCCGCCGCATCCTCGCCGGCCGGCCCGACGAGCCCCGCGTGGTCATGCTCACCACGTTCGACCTGGACCACTACGTGTACGCGCCGCGGGACCGGGTGCAGGCGGTGATCGCGGCCTACGAGACCGGCCTGGTCGCCCCCGGCGGCGCCTGGGCGGCCGGCTGGTCACCCCGGGCGGACCAGTGAGGCCAGGACTTCGTCGTGCGTGTGCGGCTTGGGCAGGGCCAGCACCGGGGAGTCGCGGGCGAGCGCGGGCAGGTCGCCGACCAGCACCAACTGCTCGCCGGCCCGGGTGGCCGCCAGTGCCGCGCCGGTCCGGCGCAGGTCCGCCCGGTCGCGGGTGAAGCCGTAGAGCACCACCTGCCGGTCGCCGCCGCGGAAGTCCTCCGTCCCCACGTTGCGCCGCACCCGGGCCTCCGCGCCGACGATCGCGACGATCCGCGCGGTCACCTCCGCGGCCTGCGCCGCGTACGGGACGACCACGGCCCAGTCCCGCCCGGCGGCCTCGTAGTGCGCGGCGAGCCGGGCCAGCAGGTTGGCCTCGACCGGGTTGTAGAAGCCCGGCCGGCCGCGGTCGCGCTGCCGGGCCGGGCGTTCCCGGCGCCGCGGCGCGGGCAGGCCGGAGGTGTCGACGAAGGCCAGCGGGGAGGCGAACACGGCGTCGCGGTGCACGTGGCGGGCGGCCCGGTCGAGGTGGCGGCCGGCCAGGCGCGCACAGAACTCGGCGATCTCCGCGGGCAGCACCCGCCGACGGGTCAGCCGCACGACGTTGCGCTCCGGCAGCCGCGCGGCCAAAGCCGCGAGCACCCCGGCGGCATCACCGAGCAGCACCGCTCGCTCAACGTCAACCAGCCGCACCACCAAGTCCGGCAGGCTCAACCGGTCCGCGTCGTCCACAGTGGACACCCCTCGGGCGGCCAGTGCCCCGGCCAACCGGGTCTTGCCGCTGCCCGGCGCACCGAGCACGACCAGCAGGTCCGGCACGGCCAGCGCCCGGCGGAACGCGTCGAGCTGCTCCGGATCGAGCCCCGGGTCACCCTCCGCGGCCGGGGTGAACGCCGCCACCCGACCCTCCGCCAGAGGCCCCAGCAAGGGGTGCGAACGCAAGGCACTCAACGCCGCCCGCTGCGGCGCGAAGGAGGCGACGGCCGGCTCCAGCACGCCCGTCGGCGGCGGGTCCACGGGTCGGTCGAACCCGACCGCCACCGTCCGCACGTCCACCCGCGTCACCCGCCCGCGCGCACCGCCCAGCCGCACCACCGCGCCCACGTCGGGCACATGCGCACCGGTCACCACGAACCCGCCGTCCGGCACCGACCGGAACGGGTACGACGGCTCGGTGCGGGCAGCGGACACGGCGGCGCGCTCGTCCGCGTCGATCGCGCGGGCGATCCCGTTCAGGAACGCGTCGGTTCTGTCCACCGCACTCACCGCCATTCGGCGAAACAGGTTAGTGGGACGACGTGAACCGATCGGGACGGGCACCGGGGAATTCACCATCAATCGCGGCCGAATGGTTTTTGTGCGGGGCCGGCCCATGATGGACGGCGTGCGCAGACGGGTGTTGATCCGGGCCGCGGTGGCGGTCACCATCGTGGCCGTGGTGCTCGGCGGTCTGTTCGCGTTCCAGCGCAAGCTCGTCTACCTGCCGACCGGCGGGCCGCTGCCGTCGGCCGGCGACGTCCTGCCCGGCGGCCGGGACGTCACCCTGACCACCTCCGACGGCCTGGAGCTGACCGCGTGGCACTTCCCGGTCGCCGGCGCGCGGGCCACCGTGCTGGTCGCGCCGGGCAACGCGGGCAACCGGGCCCTGCGCGTCCCGCTGGCCCGCGCCCTGACCGCGCGCGGGCTGTCCGTGCTGCTGGTGGACTACCGGGGGTACGGCGGCAACCCGGGCGCGCCCACCGAGGAGGGCCTGGCCCGCGACATCCGCGCCGCCCGCGCGCACCTCACCGGCCGGGTCGTCTACTTCGGCGAGAGCCTGGGCTCGGCGGTGGTCGCGGAACTGGCGACCGAGGACCCGCCCGCCGGCCTGGTGCTGCGCTCCCCGTTCACCGCGCTGGCCGACGTGGGGCGCGTGCACTACCCGTACCTGCCGGTGCGGTGGCTCCTGCTGGACCGCTTCCCGACCCGCGAGCACGTCACCGGCACCACCGCGCCGGTCACCGTCGTCTACGGCGGCGCCGACACGATCGTGCCGCCGGAGCAGAGCCGCGCCGTCGCCGAGGCCGCCCGCGCCCGGACCGTGGAGGTGCCCGGCGCCGACCACAACGACCGGGTCCTGCTCGACGGTCCGGAACTCGTCGACGCCATCGCCGCGCACGCCTGAGCACTCACGTCGACGTCGTTCCCGGCGCTACCGTGGGGGGATGACCGCGCAGGTGGGACAGCGGTCGCGACTGACCGCGGTGGACAACCTGAAGGTGCTGCTCGTCGCCTGGGTGATCGGCGGGCACGCGCTGCTCGGGTACTCCGCCGTGGGCGGGTGGCCCTACGACGAGGTCAACGAGGTCACGTTCGCGCCCCGCGTGGAAACCGTGCTGGCGGCGGTCCTCGGACCGTCGGGACTGTTCCTGATGGGCACCTTCTACCTGCTGTCCGGGCTGTTCACCCCGGGCTCGCTGGCCCGCAAGGGCCGCGGCCGGTTCGTCCGGGAACGCCTGGTGCGCCTCGGCACCCCGTGGGTGCTGTCGGCGCTGGTGGTGTGGCCGCTGTCGCTGTGGGTGGCCTACCGGGCGGCCGGGCACGACGTGTCGCCGTGGTGGGTCTTCACCCACCGGGACCCGCTGCTGGACTCCGGGTCGCTGTGGTTCGTGGCGATCCTGCTGCTGTTCTCGCTGGTCTACGCGGTGGTCGGGCGGCCCTCTGCGAGGCCGCTGACGATCACCACCGGGCACCTGGTGGCGTTGACCGCCGGGGTCGCGGCGACCACGTTCGTGGTGCGGCTGTGGGTGCCCGCGCGCAGCGGTCAGGTGGGGGACCTGCACGTCTGGTGGTGGCCGCAGTTGGTCGCGCTGTTCGGGCTGGGCATCGCCGGGGCGCGGTCCGGGCTGGCGGAGCGGGTGCCGGAGCGGATGTGGCGGACGTGCCGGGTGGTGGCGTTCGCCGCGCTCGCGTCCGTGCCGGTGGTGGCCGTGGCGGCCGGGGTGTCGGACCTGTCCGGGCAGTCCGGGCCGTTCCTGGGCGGGTGGCGGTGGGAGGCGCTGCTGCTCGCGGTGGTCGAGTCGGTGCTGGTGGTCGGCGGTTCGGTGTGGCTGCTGGGGTTGGCGCAGCGCCGGCTGACCGGGGGCGGCGCGCTCGCCCGTGCCCTGGCCCGGTCGGCGTTCGTGGCGTTCGTCGTGCAGGGACCGGTGCTGGTCCTGCTCGCCGTCGCCGCGCGGCCGGTGCCGCTGCCCGCCGAGGCGAAGGCGTTCATGGTCGCCGCGGCGGCCATCGCGGTGTCGTTCGCGCTCGGCCGACTGGTGACCGCGCACACTCGATTGGGTCGTATTTTCTGACCATTAGCGAATGGTTGGATTACCATTCACTTCCCATTCCGTGGGAGGTCCGGCCCCAGGTCAGAGCGCGTCGGCCGGTTGTGGGAGACTGCCCGCCATGGCTCCTCTTCGCTTCGCCCTGCCCAACAAGGGCTCCCTGAGTGGTCCCGCGGCGCAAATGCTGGCCGAGGCGGGGTACCGGGTCCATCGGTCGGGGCGCGAGCTGATCGTGGCCGATCCGGCAAATGACGTGCAGTTCTTTTTCCTGCGTCCGCGCGACATCGCCGTCTACGTCGGCGAGGGTTCCCTGGACGTCGGCATCACCGGCCGGGACCTGCTGCTGGACTCGTCCGTGTCGGCCAAGGAGATCCTGCCCCTGGGCTTCGGCAAGGCGGCGTTCTACTTCGCCTCCAAGCCCGGCGGCATCAGCGACCAGGAGGGCCTGGAGGGCAAGCGGATCGCCACCAGCTACCCGAACCTGGTCGAGGAGTACCTGTCCGAGCAGGGGATCAAGGCCAAGCTGGTGCGCCTGGACGGCGCCGTGGAGACGGCCGTCGAACTGGGCGTCGCCGACGCCATCGCCGACGTCGTCGAGACCGGCATCACGCTGAAGACCTCGGGCCTGGAGACGTTCGGCAAGCCGATCCTGAAGTCGGAAGCCGTGCTGATCCAGGGCGACACCGTGGCCGAGACCCCGGGCGCGGTCCACTCGGTCGAGATCCTGCACCGGCGGCTGCAGGGCGTGCTCATCGCCCGGCGCTACGTGATCCTGGACTTCGACTGCCCGGTGACCGCGCAGGAAGAGGCGTTCAAGCTGGTGCCCGGCATCGAGTCGCCGACGGTGTCGCCGCTGGCCCGCGAGGGCTGGGTGGCCGTCCGGTCGCTGGTGCCGCGCGACGACGCGCCGTTCATCATGGACCAGCTGTGGCAGGTGGGCGCGCGCGCCATCCTCGTCAGCTCGC
This sequence comes from Actinosynnema sp. CA-248983, assembly GCA_050954585.1. Taxonomy (GTDB): domain Bacteria; phylum Actinomycetota; class Actinomycetes; order Mycobacteriales; family Pseudonocardiaceae; genus Actinosynnema. Next base: position 3,682,589 of record CP191863.1, read on the forward strand.
TGGACACCTGCCGGATCTGACCCGCCGACCACAAAGCCCCGTGCCTTGCCAGGCACGGGGCTTTTCGTGCGCCGCCAGAGCCGGCGCCACCGCTAGATCCCGTCTCGCACCCGGTCTAGCGCCTCCTGGTCGAGAGGAGGTGGCGGATGCAACCGGTGCGGGTCGTGGTGATCGTCGGGAGCACGCGGGAAGGGCGCGTCGGGAACGCGTTCGGCCGGTGGATCGCGGGCATCGCCGCGGCCAGGCCGGACTGCGAGGTGGACCTGGTCGACCTCGTCGACTTCGACTTCCCCGCGCACTACCCGCGCCAGCCGACCGCCGAGGTCCAGCGGTTCGCCGCGCGCGTCGGCCGGGCGGACGGGTTCGTCGTCGTCACGCCCGAGTACAACCGCAGCTTCCCCGCCTCCCTCAAGCAGGCGATCGACTTCGCCTACGACGAGTGGCACGCCAAGCCCGCCGGGTTCGTCTCCTACGGCTACCGGTCGGCCGGCCTGCACGCCGTGGAGCAGCTGCGAACAGTTTTCGCCGAGCTGCACGTCATGACAGTGCGCAACACCGTCGGCGTCGACCTGTGCGACGCCGACCCGCTGGACACGGAGGACCGCAGGCTGGCCGCGGTGGCGATGCTCGACCAGCTCGTCTGGTGGGCGGTCGCCCTGCGGGAGGCCCGTGGCCTGCGGCCCTACGTCACGTGAGGAAGGGACACCAAGTGAACGCGATCGAGACAGCGGGACTGGTGAAGGTCTTCGGCGACACCCGCGCGGTGGACGGCGTCGACCTCACCGTGCCCGCCGGGACCGTGTACGGCCTGCTCGGCCCCAACGGCGCCGGCAAGACCACCACCGTCCGGATGCTGGCCACCCTGCTGCGGCCCGACGACGGACAGGCCAGGATCTTCGGCCACGACGTCCGCGCGGACCCGGACAAGGTCCGCAGCCTGGTCAGCCTGACCGGCCAGTACGCCTCGGTGGACGAGGACCTGACCGGCACCGAGAACCTGATCCTGCTCAGCCGCCTGCTGGGCCACTCCCGCAGGCACGCCAAGGACCGCGCCGCCCAGCTGCTGGCCGCGTTCGGGCTCACCGACGCCGCCGGCAAGCAGGTCAAGCACTACTCCGGCGGCATGCGGCGGCGCCTGGACATCGCCGCCAGCATCCTCAACACCCCCAAGCTGCTGTTCCTGGACGAGCCCACCACGGGCCTGGACCCGCGCAGCCGCAACCAGGTGTGGGACATCGTCCGGGCGGTCGTCCAGCACGGCACCACGGTGCTGTTGACCACCCAGTACCTCGACGAAGCCGACCAGCTCGCCGCAAGGATCGCCGTCATCGACCACGGCAAGGTCATCGCCGAGGGCACCAAGGGCGAGCTGAAGGCCTCCGTGGGCGTGGGTGCCGTGCACCTGCGGCTGCGCGACGCCGACCAGCGGGCCACCGCCCAGGCCCTGCTCGCCCGCGTGCTGGACGCGGACGTGCTGCTGGACGCCGACCCGGTCGCGCTGACCGCGCGGCTGTCCGGCCGGGCCACCGAGCAGGCCGCCGAAGCGCTGGCCCAGCTCGCCCGCGAGGGCATCACGGTGGACAACTTCTCCCTCGGCCAGCCCAGCCTCGACGAGGTGTTCCTGGCCCTCACCGACCGGAAGGAGGCGGCGGCGTGACCGTCACCAAGGAGCCCGATGCCCTGACCGCGCCCCGGCCGGAGGACCTGGCCGAACTGCTGCTGGAGTCGAGCACGCCGCGCAGGCCCAGCGCGCTGTCCGCGTCGCTGACCTTCGGCTGGCGGGCGGTGCTGAAGATCAAGCACGTGCCGGAACAGCTCTTCGACGTCACCGCGTTCCCGGTGATGATGATCCTGATGTTCACCTACCTGTTCGGCGGTGCCTTGGCCGGGTCGCCGGGGGAGTACATCCAGTACCTGCTGCCCGGTATCACGGTGACGAGCGTCGTGATGATCACGATGTACACGGGTGTCGCGGTGAACACCGACATCGGCAAGGGCGTGTTCGACCGGTTCCGCACGCTGCCGATCTGGCGGCCCGCGCCGATGGTCGGCTACATCCTGGGCGACCTGCTGCGCTACACGCTGGCCTCGGCGGTCATCCTGGTCGTCGGAGTGGTGCTGGGGTTCCGGCCCGGTGGCGGGTTCATCGGCGTGCTGCTCGGGATCGCCGTGCTGATCGGGTTCTCGTTCGCGTTCTCGTGGGTGTGGACGATGTTCGGGCTGATGATGCGCAGCGAGAAGTCCGTGATGGGCGTGAGCATGCTGTTCCTGTTCCCGCTGACGTTCCTGTCCAGCGTCTACGTCATCCCGACCACCATGCCGGGGTGGTTGCAGGCGTTCGTCAACGTCAACCCGATCACCAAGCTGGTGGAGGCGGTGCGGGCGCTGATGGCGGGGCAGTTCGACGGTGACGCGATGATGTGGACGGCCGGGTACGCGGCGGTGTTCACGATCGTGTTCGGCGCGTGGACCATGCGCCTGTACAACCGGAAGTGACCCAGGCGGCGCCGGGCCGTGCGGCCCGGCACCCTCGGGGTTCAGGACGCCTCGGGCAGTTTCGGGGCGAAGGTCTGCTTCATCTTGTGCGAGAACCACTCGCCCACGGTGACCCGATCGAACTCGGGCGCTCCGGTCCGGAACGGCTGGATCGGCTCGATCGACGTGTCGTGGTTGGGCAGGTGGAAGAACGGGATCGACACCCGCGAGGCCGTGTCGCCGAGTCGGGGGTTGACCACGCGGTGCACGGTCGACGCCCACCGCCCGCCGGTCCAGAACGCCATCAGGTCGCCGATGTTGACCACGAAGCTGCCCGGGACGGCGGGCAGGTCGCGCCACTCGCCGGTGTCGGTGAGGACTTGGAGGCCGCCGAGGTCGTCCTCCTGGTAGAGGATGGTCAGCGTGCCCCAGTCGGTGTGCGACTCGCGCCGGATTTGGCCGGATGGCGGCACGGCGCGTTGCGGGTAGTAGAAGTTGGCCAGCAGCAGGGACACGTGCCGGTCGAACTTGGCGTCGAAGAAGTCCTCCGGCAGTTCGAGCGCGAGGGCGAACAGGCGCATGACGTCGGCGGACAACTCCGCCATGGCTGTCATGTACTCGTGCCAGGTGTCCTTGAAGTCGGCGGGGGAGTCGGGCCAGACGTTGGCCACCTTCCAGGTTGCCGGGTAGTCGCCGAGCGCTGTGCGTTCGGCTTCGGGCAGGTCGCCGGTCACGTGCGCGGCGAAGGCTTCGTACAGGCCCGGCGGGGTGTCCCCGGTGCCGCCGAACCGGCGCAGCCCGGACACGCCGGCGACGCTCGCCGACCGGTCCTTCTCGTCCTCGGGCAGGGTGAAGAACCCGTTGGTGGCGCGGTACATCCGGTCCACCAGGTCCGGTGGGACGCCGTGGTTCACGATGGTGAAGAACCCGGAGCGGCGGCACGACTTCGCGATGGCCTCCGCGATCTGCCGGCGACCAGCGGGGGTGGCGCGGGACGACAGGTCGATGACGGGCACGAAATCATCGACGACTGTTGTTTCGTTCATGATATTCCTCCCTGCGAGGAATATAAGGACTGCTCGGTAATTGCCCGGCAACTGCTTGGGTCATGTCCTGGAGTCGCCGGCCGACCGCCGCGCAGCCGCTGCGCGGCGGAAGGCCCGCCTACAGTCGGAAGCGGTCTGCGCCCGAGTATGCGCAGGTGCTGCCGGTGGAAACGTGTTCACGCAGGTGGGCAGCCAACTCTGGGTGGCGTTCGGCGAGTTTGCGCAAAGTGTCCCGGATGCGCGCGGTGACGGTTTTGCGGGCGCGTTCCGCCTCGTCGCCGAGGCGGCGGGTGCGGCCCGCCAACCCGGCCGCAGCCCGCAGTTCGTCCAGCAAAGCGGCGCGTTCTCGGTCCAGTTCGGCGGCGCGGTCGTCGGTGGGTGCGCTGTCGATCTCCTCGTCCAGGCGGGCCAACCTCCTGCGGTAAGCGGCCTTGGCCTCCTCGTCGAGGACCGGGTCGCCGCCGAGCCTCGCGGACGGCACCGCCTCCGGGTCGAGCAGGCGCACCGCCGGGACCGGCGAACCGGCGTTGCCCAGCAGCACGTGCAGGTCCCGCAGGCCCTTGGAGTCCGGCATTCGGACGGTGGAACCGTTGTAGGACAACGACCACACGTCCCCGTCCCGACGGAACTCGTTGGCCGGCGCGGAAGTCTCGCCGGTGGCCGCCACCAGGTGCCTGCGAACCTCGTCCGCCCACGGCCTTGCCTGCATGGCCTCCGCCGAGCGCAACGCGGCGGTCAGCTCCGCCACGGCCTCGTCGCACCGGCCCAGCGCCAGGTCGACCAGGCCCAGCCACAGGTCCACCGGGCCGGAGATGTCGCAGCCGTACAGGCCCACCAGCCACTGCCCTCGGTGCGGGGCCAACTGCTCCCGCAGCTCCGCCGCCAGCCCCCGGTCGCCCGCCGCGTAGGCGTAGTGCGCCCGGAACCGCTGCCACAGCGGCTCGAACAACCTTTGAAACCGCAGATCGTCCGGGTCGTACGTGGCCAGGTGGGTGCGCGCGGACGCCAAGTCGCCTCGCTGCACGGCGGTGATCCCGCGCAGCAGCCCGGGGTAGGGATACCCGGTCAGGTCCAGCTCGTCCACCTCGGCGAACCGGCCCTGGAGCACCAACGGCGCCCAGCGCAGGTGGGTGTGCATCATCGAGTAGCCGCTGTGCTCGTGCGACACGCCCTGGCTCTCGGCCCGCGCCATCAGCGCCTCGGCCTCGGTGAACCGGCCCTGGAAGGTGGCGATGATGCTCTGGTCCACCGCCGAGGCGAACAGGAACCTGGGCAGCGCCCACCGGTCGGTCTGCGCGACGAAGGTCTGCAACTGCTCGCGGTAGCGCGGGTCGCCCAGTTCCAGCAGCGCCACCCAGCGCAGGGACGCCGCGTAGCTCTCGGCGCTGTGGTCGGCGGTGCGGCGGGCGACGTCGGTCAGTTCGGCGGTCAGCGCCAGCCGCTTGGCCGCGGTGCCCAGGCCCCACGCGATGTCGTGCGCGGCCCACAGGCCGTCGGCCAGCGCGTCGTCGTCCTGGCCGGAGCGGGCCAGGTCGGCGACCTTCACGCTCAGCGCGCGTGCCAGGACGTCGTCGGCCTCGTCCGGCGGCGGGCCGATCAGGCCGGTGTAGGCGTCGCGCAGCAGCGACCGGGTCTCGTCGTCGGGGTCGGCGAACCGGACGCGGGTCAGCGCGACCCGGGCCAGCGCGACCGGGTCGTCCAGGGCGCGGGCCAGTTCGACGGCGGTGGCGAACGCCCGTGCGGACTCCTCCGGCGCGCCGCAGTGGAACAGCTCGTGGCCCAGGCCCAGTTGCAGGGTCATCCGCAGCCTCGGCTCGGTCGCCCGGTCCAGGGCGCGGCGGTAGTGGCCGATGGCCTCCTCGACGGCCAGCCGGCTGCTGGCGTCCCGCGCGGCGGCGACCATCAGCTCCACGGCACGCTCGGCCGGCAGTCGGTCGCCCGCGAGGTGGGCGTGGCGGGCCAGGTCGGTGGGCGAGACGTGCGCGGTCAGGTCGCCGGTGACCGCGTCGAGCACGGCGGCGTGCCGGACTTCCTTGTCCGCCACCGAGTCGTAGAGGGTTTCGCGGACCAGGTCGTGCGCGAAGGCGAACCGGCCGCCGCCCAAGGCCCGCACCAGCCGGGCCTGCGCGGCCTGGTCGAGGAGGCGGTCCGCGTGCGGCACGGGCAGGCCGGCGGTCGCGGCCAGCACCTGCCGGTGGAACTCGGGGCCCAGCACGGCGGCGGCGGTCAGCAGGTCGCCGACCGGTCGCGGCAGCAACGAGAGCCTGCGCTCCAACGCGTCCCGCACGCCCGGCGCGATCGCGGTGACGGGGTTGCCGCCCTGCCACAGCCGCGCGGTCTGCTCGACGTAGAACGGGTTGCCGCCGGTCCGGCGGTGCACGGCGGTGGCCAGGTCGGCGTCGGGTTCCCGGCCCGCGGTGGCCGCCATCAGCTCGCCCACCTCGCCCGCCGACAGACCGGTGAGCGTGACCGCGGTGGCCCGGCTGACCAGCGGGGTCATCAGCGGGCGCAGCGGGTGCCCGTCGGCCTCGACCTCGACGTCCCGGTAGGTGCCGACCAGCAGGACCCGTTCGAACCAGGTGTGCTGCGCGGCGAACTCCAGCAGCCGCAACGACGCCGGGTCGGCCCAGTGCAGGTCCTCCAGCACCACCACGACCGGCCGCCGCTGGGACACCGCGACCAGCGCGGAGGCCACCGCGTCGTAGAGCGGGAAGCTCTCCGGGGTGTGCTCGGAGGACCCTTCGCCCAGCAGCGCCGACAGCCGCGGGTGCCACTCGTCGTCGTGCGCGGCCCGCCGCAGCGCCCGCACCACCTGCACCCATGGCCAGTAGCCGGGCGCGGTGTCGGAGTCCCAGCACGACCCGGCGAACACCAGCGCGCCCTGCCGGCGGGCCTGCTCGGCCGCGCCGGTGACCAGCGTGGTCTTGCCGATCCCGGCCTCGCCCGCGACCAGGACCAGGCCGCCGTGGCTGTGCGCCGCGCGCTCGACCTCCGCGCGCAGCACGCCACTGGGGTGGTCCCGTCCGATGAGTCGCATGACAGCCACGAACCTAGTCCACTCGGGTGTCCTGGACGTCGGTTATCGGCGCGACAAGCCGATCAGTTGTTCGAACGCGTCCTCCAGCGAGGCGGGCAGGGCGGCCGGGTCGAGCCCGGCGATGTGCCGGGCGGTCCGGTAGCAGGCCAGGGCGAGCTGGGGCGCGAGCGTGGCGGCCGGTTCGGGCGTGCCCTTGGCGCGCAGGTTGTCGCTCATCGCCTCGACCAGGCGCTGGTACTTGCGCATGGCGCGGTCGCCCAGCTCCGGGTTGGCGGCCAGCAGGCGTTCGTGCTGGAGGAAGTGCTCGGCGTCGGCGGTCATCTCCCGGAGCAGGGCCACGGTGAACTCGCGGGTCTGGGCCAGGGCGTCGTCGAAGGTCGCGGCGGGCGGCAGCGCGCGGTGCCGGGCCACCCAGTCGTCCATGATCGTCTGCTCCTCGGAGAAGACGACCTCCTGCTTGTCGCCGAAGTAGCGGAAGAACGTGGTCCGGCCGACCTCGGCGCGCTCGGCGATGTCGGCCACCGTGACCTCGGCGAACCCGCGCTCGGCGAACAACTCGAAGGCCGCCGCGACGATCTGGTCGCGGGCGCGCTGCCGCTTGCGCTGGCGCAGCGGGGGTCGGATCGACATGGCACGCAGCATAGCGCTCCTGGGACTTCGTCCGTTATGGTACTGGGTACCACTTAGGACCACGTACCAGGAGCTGCCTCATGGGCACCACACTGATGACCGGCGCCACCCGCGGCCTCGGCCGCCACGCCGCCGCCCACCTCCTCCGGACCCGCCCCGACGACCACCTGGTCGTCCTCGCCCGCGGCGAGGTCCCCCTGACCGGGCGCAACCTGACCGTGATCCCCTGCGACCTGACGTCGTTCGCGGACATTCGGCGGGCTTGTGCCGACTTTGGAAATCTGGACCTGCCGCCGTTGACCGGGTTTTTGGGGAACGCGGGCGTGCAGCAAACGTCCACTTCGGACACCACGGCCGACGGCTTCGAGCGGACCTTCGGCGTCAACGTGCTCGCCTACCACCTCATGCTCAACCTGCTCATGGCCCGCTTCGTCCCCGGCTCGCGCATCCTGGTGGTCGGCAGCGACGTCCACTTCGGCAGCTGGCGGCACGGCTTCGGCGCGATCCCGCCACCCCGCTGGGACGACGTGACCAGGCTCGCCGCGCCCCGCCCGGGCGGCGCACGGGACGGTCGACGTGCTTACGCCACCAGCAAGTTGGGCGTGGTCTACCTGGTGCACGCGCTGCAACGCCGGCTGCCGGCGGGCGTGGACGCCTACACCTACAACCCGGGTTTCGTCCCCGGCACCGGCCTGATCCGCGACGCCGACCCGGTCAGCCGGGCGCTGGTCGCGTCGATCGGGCAGGTCCTGCGGCTGACCCCGATCGCCACGGGCCAGGTCCGGGCGGGGCGGGTCATGGCGGAGACGATGGCGGGGCCCAGGCCCGCGGAGGGCGGGGCGTACATCGACAAGGGCCGCGTGATCCCGTCGTCGGCCGAGTCCTACGACGTGGAGCGCGAGGAAGACCTGTGGCGCACCGCCGACACCCTCTGCCAGGTCGGTAGCACGGCCTGAGCCGGGCGCGCTGCGCGTACTGGAAACAGAACGCGCGGCGCGCCGGGCAACTCAGAGCAGGGACAGGTCGATCGCCTCGGCCATGGCGCGGTAGCCCACGTCACCGGGGTGCAGGAAGTCGCCGCTGTCGTAGGCCGGCAGCATCCGGTCCGGGTCCGCCGGGTCGGCCATCGCGCGGTCCAGGTCCACCACGGCGTCGTACTCGCCCGACGTCCGGATCCACTCGTTCAGCGCGTCCCGGATCGCCTCGCCCTCGGGCGTGAAGTACGCCGCGCCCTTGTACGGCAACAAAGTCGCGCCGATGATCCGCACACCCTTGGCGTGGGCCTGGCGGATCAGCTCGCGGTGACCCGCGATCAGCTCCGCCGCCGTGACCTTGGTCGCCGGGGCCGCGCACGGGTGGTCGAAGTACGGCATACCGATGTCGTTGATGCCCTCCAGCACGATCACCGTGCGCACGTCCGGCTGGGCCAGCACGTCGCGCGCGAACCGGGCGGTGGCCTTCTCGCCGAAGCACGGCGAGTCGTTGAGCACGCGGTTGCCGCCGATACCCGCGTTCACCACGTTCTTGCGGCCACGCAGGCGTTCGGCCAGCTCGTCCGGGTAGCGGTTGTCGGCGTCGACGGTCGACAGCGCGCCATCGGTGATGGAGTCGCCGAACGTCACCACGGTGTCGCGGCGCGGCGAGGTGTCCACCGCTTCCACGCCGCTGAGGTAGAACCACGACTCCGACGTCTCGGTGAACGCCTCACCGCCCACCGCGGACCGGTGGTCGCCGACCGCCCGGTACGACGTGGCGCTCGCGAAGGTGTGACCGGTCGCGGGCCCGGTCGGCGTCGCCAGGTACAGCGTCACGGTCAGCTTGGACAGCGGCGCGACGGGGAAGGCCGCCACGTCGCTCACCGCCTCCGCCCCGGCCGGCACGACCACCGACCGGTCGCCCCGGAAGCTCAGGTGCCGCACCGAACCGGGCTTCACCGCCGCGCCGGCGTCGGTGCGGGCGATGGTCGCGCCGGTCACCTTCAACGGGTTCGTGCCGTAGGTGTTGGACAGGCGGATGCGCAGCGCCGGGCCGCCGCCGTTGAGCCGGACCACCTGGCGCAGGGTGTGGTTCTCGAACCCGGTCGGCCCCCAGCTCGGGCCGAACGCGTCGGTCGGCGCGTGCGCCGACGCACCCCAGATCGCGGTGAACCCGCGCCCGTGGTCGGCCGCGGCGGCAGGTGTCAGTGCCACTCCCACCACGGCCGTGAGCAGGAGTGTTGCCAATTTCTTCATGCCGTGTGCCCCCAAGTACACGAGAGTCGATGATCGACGATCACCAATCTACTCGTCCCGGCTCGGGTTCGCGTGGCGCGGGCACGGACCGGTCGGGGATCACCCTCGGGTTGCGCCGGCCCGTGGCCAGGCCGTTGGTGATGTGGTGCCGCGCCTCCCGCTCGGTCCAACCCTCGACCCCGTTGTGCCGGGCGGCGGCGTCGAGCAGGGTGATCAGGGCGTCCTGCTCGTCCAGCCACCCGGCGCCCACTAATTCGCCGAGCCGGCACGCCGCGGTGAACACGGCGTTGGCCCGTGTTCCCGGTAGGGCGCTGCGGACCCGTTGTGCCTCGCCGTCCAACGCGGCGGCGCGGTAGGCCCGAACCCGCCGGGGCGCGGGGGTCGAGGCCGGGGCTACCGGGGGAGGAGGCGGCGGACTCAGCAGGCGCACCAACCATCCCGGGGCGGGCGCGGGCGGCACGTCCCGCACCACCTTGTACAGCCGCAGTCCGCTCGTCATGTGGCGGATGGACCCGGCGGCGGCCACGTACCCGCCGGCGGACCTCGTGTCCACGTGCCGTCCCAGCTTGCCGACCGTGTTGCGCACAGCGACCTCGGGCGCGGTGAAGTACCGGTGCTCGCCCCCGCTGGGCGTGAACACCGTGTAGGTGTCGACCGGGTCCTCCGCGCCGTACCGCCGCGCCAACTCCGCCAGGACGTCCCGGCCGTGCGGAATCCCCTGGTCGAGGTCCACGACGAGCAGGTTCGCGGCCCGGCAGGAGATCCCGATGTTGTAGGGCCGGTGCCGCCACCAGGCTTCCACCTGCTCGACGTCCAGGGTCGCCCGCCGGTCCCAGTCCTTGAGCGCCGGCACCTTCCCCAACGGCCGCAACGGGAAGACCGGCCAACCCCGCTCGACCGCGGCCATCGCCGCCGCCAGCCTCGCCTCGAACGTGCCCATGCCACACCCCCGCCTCGTTCGTCGGCGTGGGGGAAGCGCGCCGCTCCAGATCATTCTCCCTGGTGGCAGCGCACGCGTACAGGCGTCCGATCGGTGGCAAAGCAGTGTCTAGTGGCGCGACTCCGTCGCGCGGCGAGGCCGCCCTGGGGGTCGGCTCGTCGCGCCGCGTTTCCCGACGATCGAAAAGCGTGATCGTCGGGAAACGCGACGCGACAAGCGGCCTCGCGGTGTTGGATGGCGCCGCCTCCGGCGTCGCGCTGTGCGGGGTCCGCGGCGCGTGCGGACCCCGCACAGCGCATCACCGGCCGACTTCCTGGGCAGCCCAGGCTGCGGCGGCGGCGTAGTACTCGCCCGCGTTCGGGGCGAGGTTGATCGAGTGGCCGTAGTCGGGGAGGCTGAACGCCCGCACCCGGCCGCCGTAGTACGGGGCCTCGGCGTCCAGCAGGGTCTCCGCGGTCGAGCAGTCCGTGGCCAGCGGCCCGCAGACCGCCGTGTCGTGGCTGCCCACCGCGACCATCACCGGCACGTCGATGAGCAGGCTGTAGGGCAGCAGCACGGCCGCCCCCAGGCCGTCCGCGGCCTCGGTCGGGGAGAAGACGTCCTTTGTGGACTCTTCCAGGTCCGCCAGCGGCGGGGCCAGGAAACCGGGGGCGTGGAAGCTCTTGTACCGGGTGCCCGGCGCGGTGGTCAGGTAGCCCACCGGGTAGAGCAGGCCGAATTTCCGGTCCAGGTTGGCGGGCCGGAAGTTGGCGAACGCCGCCGCCACCCCGGTCGGGTTGACCCGGTGGGTCATGCCCGTCACCAGGACGCCGTCGACGTCGCGGTAGGTGCCCGCCTCCAGCACCGCGATCGCCGCGCCCAGCGAGTGGCCGCCGGTGATCACCTTGCGGAACGACCGGCCGTACGCGCCCGACCGCAGACCCCGCACCACCTGGTGCAGGGCGTCGGCCTGGACGAAACCGGTCAGTGCCACGGCCGGCGGCCGGGAGCTGGCGCCGGTGCCCAGCCGGTCCACGGTGAGCGTGGCGAAGCCCGCGGCGTTCTGCGCGGCGCGGAAGGAGTGTTTGCCGTCGGAGTAGTTCCAGTAGGCGCTGTTGTAGGTCGCGCCGGGGACCAGGACCTGCACCGTCGAGGCGCCGCCGGCGGGTGTGCACAGCTCGCCGTGCATCGTGTGCTGCTGCCCGAGGACGTGGACCGGGGCGTAGACGTCCCGGCAGGTCGCGCCGGCGGCGGACGCGGTGGTCAGGGACGACGCCACGAGCAGCGCGACGGCGCCGGCGGCCAGTGAGTACCGCAAGGAAGAACGACCTCCTAATGATGGGAACGGGGAACGGCGGTCATGGGCAGTCGGTCGGGGTAGAGCAGGCCGACCACCTTGGGGCGCACGCGGTGCCCGGGCACCGGGACCAGCCGCCACCGGGCCGCGACGGTCGCGGTGGCGATGGCGATCTCGGCCCGGGCGTACTGGTGCCCGGGGCAGTGGTGCAGGCCGCCCGCGAACGGCATGTACGCGCCGCGCGGCACCAGGGCCGCGCGTTCGGGCAGCCAGCGGTCGGGCTCGAACCGCTCGGGCGCGGGGTGCGCCAGCGGGTCGTGGTGCAGGGCGTGCGGGCTGAAGGCGACGTCGGCGCCCGCCGGGAGGTCGACGCCGCCCAGGGTCACCTCGGTCGCCGTCCGGCGCATCATGATCCACAGCGGGTACTTGCGCAGCACCTCGCTGATCACCCGCCGGGTGTAGGGCAGGTCCGGCACGTCGGCCAGGGTCGCGGGGCGCCGCCCCACCACCTCGTCGACCTCCTCGTGCAGGCGGTCCGCGACGTCGGGGTTGGCGGCCAGTTCGTGGAACAGCCAGGACAGCGCCAGGCCGGTGGTCTCGCTGCCCGCGGTCAGCAGGGTCACCACCTCGTCGCGCACCTGGCGGGCGTTCATCGGCAGGCCGTGCTCGTCGCGCGCCTCGACCAAGGTGGACAGCAGGTCGTCGCGGTCGGGGCGGCGGTGGGCGACCACGTCGTCCACGACCCGGTGGACGCGCGCGACGGCGTCGTCGAACCGGCGGTTGACCGGGAACGCCAGCCACCCCGGCGCCAGCGCGCGCATCACGCCCAGCCGGATCATGGTCGCCGTGTGCCGGCGGATCTCCGCGCTCACCGCCTCGTCGAAATCGGTGGAGAACAGCGTCCGGCCCACCACGCCGATGGTGAAGTCCTGCATCACCCGGTCGAACTCCAGGACCTGTCCAGGTCGCCAGGAATCGGCCAGACCGGCGGCGGATTCGGTCATCACCGCCGCGTGCCGTTCGAGTGCGGGCCGCTGCAAGGCGGGTTGGATCATCCGACGCTGCCGGCGGTGGAAATCGCCGTCCGTGCTGACCAGGCCGTTTCCGAACGCCCGGCGCAGTTTGTCCACCAGCAGGCCCTTGTGGAACTTCTCGCCCGGTCCGGAAAGCACCTGGTGGGCCAATTCCGGAGTGGTCGCGAAGTGCACCGGCAGCGGGCCGAGCCACACCCGGACGAGATCGCCGTGAGACCGCAATTTCGCGGTGAAGGCGAGGCGTTGTCGCAGCATGGCGGGGGTGTGACCGATCAGGGGTAATCGTCCGGGAACTGTGGGAGCCTCACGTTTTCTCCTACCGGTGGTCATCTTTGGCCTCCAGCCGGGGATTGACCGCGTGCACTCTATGCGCCGTTCGGCGGCCGTGGGGATCGCGCATTCGAGTTAAGTTGTTGGATCGGCTGGCTTCCACGCGCGCGAGGCGGTTGGATGTTCTGGTTACCCTGATCCCCGTGGAGCGTGCGCCGTGACCGATCTCGACTGGGTGCCCGACGGCATCGACATCAACGTTCCCAGCGTGGCGCGCACATACGACTACCTGCTCGGCGGCGCGCATAACCTGGCGGTGGACCGCCGAATGGGTGACGAAATGCTGAAAGTGCTGCCCGGCGCGCGAAGACTGGTCCGGATCAACCGGGCTTTCCTCCGCCGGGCGGTCACCCACCTGGTCGCCGAGGGGGTCGACCAGTTCCTGGACATCGGCTCCGGCATCCCGACCGTCGGCAACGTCCACGAGATCGCGCCCGACGCGAAGGTCGTCTACGTCGACAAGGACCCGGTCGCGGTCGCGCACAGCCGGCTCATCCTCGCGGGCACCGACCGCGCCACCGTCGTGCAGGCCGACATGCGCGAGCCGGAGGACGTCCTGTCCCGCCCGGAAGTGGTGGGGCTGCTGGACTTCGACCGCCCCATCGCGGTGCTCATGCTGCTGGTGCTGCACTTCTCGCCGCACTCGGAGAACCCGGTCGGCTACCTGGCCCGCTACCGCGACCGGCTCGCGCCGGGCAGCGCCCTGGTCATCTCGCACGCCACCGCCGACCGCCGGGTGGACACCATGCGCGAGGCGGCGGCGACCGTGCGCCGCAGCAACTCCCAGGACAACCTCGTCTACCGCACGCACGCCGAGGTGACCGAGCTGTTCACCGGCTTCGACCTGGTGGAGCCCGGTGTCGTCGGCGTCGCCCTGTGGCGCCCGGACGGCATGGGCGACATCTCCGACGACCCCGACGACAACACCCAGGTCTACGTCGGCGTCGGCCGCAAACCCGCGGGCAGGAGCCGCTGAGATGACCGCTGCGCTTCCCCAGGACGCGGACGGACCGCGGGCCCGAGCGAAGCTCGCGAAGAAGTGGGCCTACCTGCTCAGCGCGCGGACGTTCATCCCGCTGAGCACGCCCGAACTGGAACGGCACCTGCTGGGGCTGGTCGAACGGCTGTGGGTCGCGGTCGGCAGCGACGCCCTGGCGCAGAAGGTCGGCCACGAGGTCGGCGCGGCCCTGGTGGACCTCAACTGCACCGGCCCCGAGGGGTTGCAGTGCTCGGTCGAGGTCGTCGCCCGGGGCCTGCTGGGCATGGCCGGGGACGGGCCGCGCGACCGGGTCGTGGACGTGGTGGCCGCGCTGGCGGCCGGGTTCGTGCACCGGGTCAAGGCGACCACGCTGGAGCAGCAGGAGCAGCTGGGCCGCTCGCTGTACCGGGCGATGCGGCAGGCCCAGCTCGACCTCCAGGTCAGCCAGAGCCGCTTGGACCTGCTGGAGAACGGGACGTCCACCGGCATCGCCACCGCGGACCCCTCCGGCGCGCTGGTCCGGGTCAACGGCGCGCTGGGCCGCATCGTCGACCGCCCGCCCGCGGAGCTGACCGGGACGTCGCTGTTCGACCTGGTGCACGAGGACGAGCGGGAGTTCCTGCGGGCCGACTTCACCGCCCTGGCCGCGGGCGGGACCACGTCGATCACCCAGCCGCACCGGCTGCTGCGCGCGGACGGCGAACTGGCGTGGGTCGCGCTGACGCTGTCCCCGCTGCGCCGCCACGAGGGCGGCAGCCAGGTGGTCGTGCTGGCCGAGGACGCCACCGACGTGAACCTGTTGCAGGGCCAGCTCAACCACCAGTCGCTGCACGACGTGCTGACCCGGCTGCCCAACCGGCAGTACTTCACCAGCCGGCTGGAGCAGGCGCTGGGCGAGGCTGACCCGGCGCACGGCGTCACCGTCTACCACCTGGACGTGGACGGCTTCTCGCTGGTGACCGGCGGGTTGGGCCGGCCGGTGGGCGACCACCTGCTCAAGGTGGTGGGCGAGCGGCTGGAGCAGGTCGTGGCCGGCGAGGACGCGATGGTCGCGCGGTTCGGGTTCGACGAGTTCGCGGTGCTGGTGCGCAACTCGCCGGCGACGCCGGACGTGGTGACCACGGTCCGGCGGATCAACGACAAGCTGTCCGAACCGTTCGACGTGCGCGGCTACCGCGTGGCGTGCTCGGCCACGATCGGCGTGGTGCACCGGCCGCCGCGCGACGCGTCGCCGCACGACCTCCTGGACTCGGCGGACCTGACCCTGCGCCGGGCCAAGGGCAACGGCCGTCGGCAGTGGGAACTGGCCGACCCGGCCCAGGACACCCGCGACCGCCGGATGTTCAGCCTGGCCGCGACGATGGCGGGCGCGTGGGAGTCCGGTGAACTCGCGGTGCTCTACGAGCCTTTGGTGCTGCTGTCGGACGATCAGGTGGTGGGCGGTGAGGCCCTGCTGCGGTGGGACCACCCGAGGTTGGGGGTCGTGCCGCACGAGCAGTGCCTGGCGCTGGCCGAGGACACCGGCTTGACCGTGCCGCTGGGGACCTGGTTGTTGCGGGCGGCGTGCGCGCAGGCGGCGGAGTGGCGTGCGCCGGCACGGGTGTCGCTGACCGCGCGGCAGGCCGGCGATCCCGAGCTGGTGGGCGAGGTGCGGGCGGCGTTGGCGGACACCGGGTTGCCGCCGGGCTCCCTGTGGTTGGGCGCGCCCGCCGAGGTGGTGCTGGCGGACACGGACGCGGCGGACAACCTGCGCATCCTGGCCGAGGCCGGGGTGGGCGTCGAGGTCGACGGGTTCACCGCGGCGCCCGCGGACCTGGTGGCGGTGGCGAACTTCCCGGCTCGGGCGGTCCGGGTGCACCGGCCGTTGACCGACCAGCCCGCGCCGCTGGTGGCTCGGGCGTTGGCCGAGTTGTTGGCGGTCGTGCGGTCGGCGGGGATCGTGGTGTCGGTGGCGGACGTGTCGACGCCGGTCCAGGCGCAGTGGTGGCGGGAGGTCGGCGCGGAGACCGCGTCCGGGCCGTTGTTCGCGCCGGCCGGGCCCCCGGAGGCGATCGCGGAGCGGTTGTAGGGCTGCGCGCCCGAGGACACGCGCAGCGGTTGTAGGGCTGCGCGCGCCCGAGGACACGCGCAGCGCTTCGCGGACTACGACTCGGCGGCCAGGATCAGGGCGGTGTCGGCGACCTGTTCGAACGCGGTGACGCGGCCGTCCTCGACCCGCCAGACGTGGGTGAACCGGGCGGTCATCGCCTTGGTGGTGGTCCGGTGGACGCCGACGTAGTTCCCGAGAGCCACGATCGTGTCGCCGGCGTCCAGCAGGTCGGAGACGTTGGCGCTGAACGAGGCCCAGTCGGCGCCGATGCGGTGGAAAACGTTCTCCCGGATCGCGTCCACCCCGACGTACGTGCCGCCGTACGTGGAGCCCGCGGCCTCGGTCCACCGGGCGTCCGGGGCCAGGGGAGCGAGCATTCCGTCCAGGTCACCGCGTTCCGAGGCGGCGTAATGGGCTTTGACGACTTCCAATGCAGACATGCTTCCTCACACGGGCTGGTCGTCGCCGGGGTAGGTGACCCGGCCCAACGGGATGATGTGCGCGCCGCCGGGCGCGTTGCGGATCTGGCCTTCGCCGTTGAGGCCGAAGAAGACGCCGGTGGTGCGCATGGCGTCCAGGTCGTACAGCCAGGTGGTGGCGACCGGGATGCGGAACTCGCGGAAGGTGAAGACGTACCGGTTCTCCGCCAGCTTCCACGCCGTCGCCAGGTCGACGTCGCCGTGCCCGCGTTGCTCGCCCACCAGGCACTGCCAGGCGTAGCGCTGCGAGCTGAGGTAGACGTGCTCGTACAGGTGGTTCGGGCTGTACCGGTAGAGGGCCCGCCAGCCGATCAGGTCCCGGGTCTCCTCCGGCGGCGGCCCGGACGGTTCCGCGCCGTCGCCCGTGTCCAGGACTCCGGGGCGGAACGTCTGGGACACCTGGGGAACGCCGGGGGTGGCTTCCTCGGCGATGGTCGACTCGACGGTCAGCGTCCGCAGGGTGTTGAGGTCCGCGATCAGGACCTCGGCGCGCCGGGGTGTGTCGCGGAACGTGCGTTCGACGAAGAAGATCCCGGGTGCGCCCTCCACCGCCTCGTGGTCGCTCTCGTCCTCGAACGAGATCACCGTGCTGTCGCCGTCGTCGTGCCGGACGGTCCAGGTGAGGCCGGTCAGCGCGCTGCTGCGGGGCAGGCGGTTGCCGTCGATGCCCGCCGCGAAGTCGTCGACGGTCTTCCACTCCGACATGGGTTCGTCCTCTCAGGCCAGTGCGATGGTGGGCAGGTCGACGGCGCTCGCGCCCGCGTCCGCGGTGACCACGGCGCCGGTGATGATCGAGGCCTCCGGCGAGGCGAGGAACGCGATCAGCGCGGCGACCTCGTCGGCCTCGGCGGGCCTGCCCAGCGGGGTGTTCGACGTGACCAGGGCGTAGGCACCCTCCCGGTCGAGGCCCTTGCCGGCGGCGAAGCGGTCCATCTGCTCGTCGGCCATGGTGGTGCGGACCCAGCCGGGGCACACCACGTTCGCCCGCACGCCCTTTCGGCCGTAGTCACGGGCGATGGACCGGCTCAGCCCGACCAAGGCGTGCTTGGTCGACGTGTACCCGGCGACCCCCGGTCCAGCGAAGAGCCCGGCCAGCGACGAGACCAGCACGACCGCGCCACCGCCGTCGACCAGTTGGGGAAGCGCCTCCCGGATGGTGACGAACGCGCTGGTCAGGTTGGCGTCCAAGGACAACTGCCACGCTTCGTCGGTGGTGTCGGCGGCGGCCCCGATGCCGTGGCCGCCCGCGTTGGCCACGACCACGTCCACGCGCCCGAACCGCTCGGCCGCCCGGGCCACCACGGCCGCCATCGCAGAACCATCGGCCGCGTCAGCGGGCAGGGCCAGGGCGGAGTCGCCCAACGGGCCCGCGACCTCCTCCAACGGTCCTGGACGGCGTCCGGTCAGCACGACCCGGCCGCCCTCGGCGACGATCCGGCGGGCGGTGGCCGCGCCGATCCCGGTGCCCGCGCCGGTGATCAGGGCCACCCGACCCGTGAAGCGGCTCATCGGGCCGCCCCGAACCGCGGCGGGGTCAGGTCGCCGACCGCCACGTGCACGGCCCGCAGGTCGCTGTAGAAGTCGATGCTGTGCGCACCGCCCTCCCGGCCGACCCCGCTGGCCTTGATGCCGCCGAACGGCGTCCGCAGGTCGCGGACGTTGTGCGAGTTCACCCACACCATCCCGGACTGCACGGCCCGCGCCACCCGGTGCCCGCGCTGGAGGTCCGCGGTCCACACGTACCCGGCCAGCCCGTACTTGGTGGCGTTGGCCAGCGCCACCGCCTCCTCCTCGGTGTCGAACGGCGTCACGCACACCACCGGCCCGAAGATCTCCTCCTGGAACACCCGCGCGTCCGCCGGAACGTCGGCGAACACGGTGGGGGACAGGAAGTTCCCCTCGTCCAGCCCCGCTGGCCGCCCGCCGCCCGCGACCAGCCGCGCCTCCCGCTTGCCGGTCTCCACGTACTCCATGACCCGCGCGTAGTGCTCGGGGTGGATCAACGCGCCCACCTCGGTCGCCGGGTCCGACGGCAGCCCGACCCGCACCGCCGCCGCCCGTGTGGCCAGGGCGTCCACAAAGGACTCATAGATCTCCCGCTGCACCAACACGCGGGAGGAGGCCGTGCAGCGCTCACCGTTCAGGGAGAAGACGCCGAACACGGCGGCGTCCACGGCCCGGTCGAAGTCGGCGTCGGCGAACACCACGCACGGCGACTTGCCGCCCAGCTCCATCGACACCTCCTTGAGGTGCTCGGCGGCCGTGCGCATGATGATCTGCCCGGTGCCGCTCTCCCCGGTGAACGACAGCCGCGGCACGTCCGGGTGCGCCACCAGCGCCGCGCCCGCCGACTCGCCGATGCCGTGCACCAGGTTGAACACGCCGTCCGGGACCCCGGCCTCGGCCATGATCCCGGGCAGCAGGCTCGCCGACAGCGGCGACCACTCGGCGGGCTTGAGCACCACCGTGCACCCGGCCGCCAGCGACGGCGCGAGCTTCCAGGTCTCCAGCATGAACGGCGTGTTCCACGGCGTGATCAGCCCGGCCACGCCCGCCGGCTGCCGGATCGCGTAGTTGACCTGCTGGTCCCCGACCAGGTACGCCTCTTCGTGCTGGGCCACGATGACGTCGGCGAAGTACCGGAAGTTCTCCGCCGCCCGGTGCGCCTGGCCGCGCGCCTGGGTGACCGGCAGGCCGGTGTCGAAGGTCTCCAGCTCGGCCAGCCGCTCGGCACGGGCCTCGATGGCGTCGGCGATGCGCACCAGCACCTTCGCCCGCTCCCGCAAGGACAAGCGGGGCCACGGCCCGTCCACGAAGGCCCGGCGCGCGGCGGCCACGGCCAGGTCGACGTCGGCGGGACCGCCGGCGGCGACGCGGCCGTACTCGGTGTTGGTCACCGGGTCGCTGACGCCGAAGGTGGCGCCGTCGACGCTGGGCACGTCCTTGCCGTCGATGTGGTGCAGCAGTTCGTTCGGGATGTTCATGCGGTGACTCCGGCGGGTTCGAGGAGGTCGGCGGCCTGGGCGCGCAGCGCGTCGATGCGGGCGAGGCCGGCGGGCGTGGGGGAGACCAGGGGCGGGCGGACGTGGCCGCTGGCGATGCGCCCGAGGTCGGCCAGGACGTGCTTGGCGGGCGCCGGGTTGGTCTCCACGAACAGCAGCTCCACCAGCGGGTGCAGGCGGTAGTGCAGGTCGATCGCGGCGTCGTGGTCGCCCGCCGCGTACAGCTCGTACATGCGGGCCACGGCGGCCGGCGCGAGGTTGGCCAGGGCGCTGACGAACCCGGCGCCGCCGATCGCCAGCAGCGGCAGGCACAGCAGTTCGATGCCCGACCACATCAGGAAGTCCCGCCCGCACTGGTGCAGCACGTGCGAGAAGTGCTCGAAGTCCTTGGTGGTCTCCTTGATGCCCACGATGTTCGAGTGGGCGTGCCGCAGCTTGGCCACCGTGTCCGGCGCGATGTCGACGGCGGTGCGCGACGGCACGTTGTAGATCACGATCGGCAGGTCGGGGAACTCCCGGGCCACCGCGTCGTACCAGGCGAACAGCCCTTCCTGGGTGGGCCTGCTGTAGTACGGCGTGATCACCAGCGCCAGGTCCGCGCCGAGCCGGCGGGCCTGGTCGGTCAGCTCCAGCGTCTGCTTCAGCGTCGCCGCCCCGGTCCCGGGCAGGAACGGGATGGCGTCCCCGGTCTCCTCGGCCACCACGCGCATCGCGGTGATCCGCTCCTCCAGCGACTGCGCGCTGGGCTCGCCGGTCGAGCCGCCGATGGACACGCCGTGCGAACCGGACTCCTTCTGCCAGCGCACCAGCGCGCGCAGGCTGTCGGTGTCCAGCTCGCCGTCGGCGGTGAACGGGGTGACGACCGGGGCGATCGAGCCGCGGATGGCCCCCGGGTCGGAACGGAACCTCATGTCGGGAACTCCTTGGGAACGCCGGCCGCGGTCACGGCCCGGAGGGTGTTGAGCTTGTGGTCGCGGGCGAAGCGCTCGACCTGGTCGGCGGGCGCGCCGGCGCGCAGCAGCCGGAGCAGCTCGGCGTGCTCGGCGACGGACTCGTGCGCCCGGCCGGGCACGAGGGAGAACGTGGTGCGCCGGCTGAGGTCCAGTCGCGCCCACTCGGTGGTGATCAGCCCGCGCAGCCGCGGGTTCGGCGAGGCACCGCACAGCAGCAGGTGGAACTCGCGGTTGAGCCGGGTGAAGCCCAGCGGGTCGAACTCCACCAGCGACGCGGCCATCAGGTCGTTGAGGTGGGTGGCGCGGTCGAGCAGCCCGCGGGTCAGGACGGCGTTCGCGACGGCGTGACCTTCCAGCAGGGCCAGGGTTTCCATGGTGTGCCGGTAGCCGTCCGGGTCGAACTCGGCGACCTGCGCGCCGACGTTCGGCTCGAACACCACCCACCCCTCGGCCTGCAACCGCCGCACGGCCTCGCGCACCGGCACGGGGCTGACGCCCAGCTCGCGGGCGATCCGGTCGAACACCAGCCGCGCGCCGGGCCCGTACCGGCCCTGCACGATCCGGTCGCGCAGGGTCTCGTAGGCGTACTGGGTCTTGGACTTCGCGGGCGCGGTCATCCGTCCCACCGCTCGTACTCGGCGCGGGCGGCCGGGCCCAGCGGGTACAGGCCGTCGACGGACGCCCCGGCGGCGACCCGGTCGAGGATGAACCGCTCCTCGCGCTCCATCCCCAGCGCGTCGGCGGCCACCTCGTCGACGATCGCGGGTGGGATGAGGATGACCCCTTCGGCGTCCCCGACCAGCACGTCACCGGGCCGCACCAGCACCCCGGCGCAGGCCACGTCCACGCCGACCTCCCACGGCACGTGCCGCCGCCCCAGCACCGCCGCGTGCGCCCCGGCGCTGTAGGCGGGCAGGTCCAACTCGGCGAACGCCGGGCTGTCCCGCAGGCACCCGTCCGTCACCACCCCGGCCGCGCCGCGCTTGAGCGCCCGCAGGGCCAGGATGTCGCCGAGGGTGCCCGCGCCGTGGTCCTCGCGGGCGTCGATGACCAGCACCTGCCCCGGCCCGATCGCCTCGACGGCCCGCTTCTGCGCGTTCATGCCGCCGCCGCGCTCGGCGAACTGGTCCTCGCGCAGCGGCAGGAACCGCAGGGTGTGCGCGACCCCGACCATCCGCAGGTCCGGTCGGGCGGGGCGCAGCCCGGTCAGGAACGTGTGGTCCAGCCCGCGCTTGCGCAACTGGCTGGACAGGGTCGCCGTGGACACCTGCCGCAGCGCCGCCTCGGTCTCCGGCTTGAGCGCCGGCACGGACCCGCCGACCGCCGCCTCCTGGTCCGCGACCGTCACGCGCGGCCGTGCGCCGGGTCCGTCGAGCGCCGCACCCTCCCGGACCACGTTCCGCAGCCGCTCGGTGTCGTCGAGCGCCACTTCGACGACGTCGCCGGGGGAGACCACGGTCGCCCCGGTGGGCGTGCCGGTCAGGATGACGTCACCGGCCTCCAGCGTCACGTTCCGGCTCAGGTCGGCGACGAGGTAGGCGAAGTCGAACAACAACTCGCCGGAGCTGTCGTCCTGCACCAACTCGCCATTAATCCACGTTCGTAGACGAATGTTGGACAGGTCGACTTCTCGCGGGTCCAACAACACCGGACCGACCGGCGTGAACCCGTCCGCGCCCTTGGACCGCAGGTTCGACCCGCGATCCGCGTAACGCAGGTCGTGCACACCGAAATCGTTCGCGGCGGCGATACCGCCGATGTAGTCGACGGCGTCCTCCCGCGCCACCCGACAAGCGCGCTTCCCGATCACGACGGCGATTTCGCCCTCGAATGCGGCCAACTCCGTGCCCGCCGGCCGCACCAGATCCCGCCCGGTCCACGACAGCGACGACGGCGGTTTGAGGAAATAGGACGGCTCTTCGGGGAACCGGCCCCGTTCCGCCGCGCGGCTGCGAAAGTTCAGGTGCACCGCGATGATTTTCGACGGCTGTAGACCCAAAGGATGTGTCACGACTTGAGCCCGTCCGGGATGGGGAAGTCCACGATGACCTGGCCGGTGCCGCTGCTCGGGAAGTAGTCGCACAGCTGCTCGCCGTGACCGGTGTAGGCGTCCCAGCCCAGGATGCCGAACAGCATCGCGGTGTCCGCCATGGCCGCCTCGCCGGTGAACCGCTCGTTGTACGCGGGCAGCGCGGCCAGGAACTCGGCGATCCGCCCGGAACCCCACTGCTGGAGCACGAGCCGGTCGGCCTGCTCGTTGATCGGGTTGCTGATCCGGTCCAGGTACTGCGAGGACACCTCGTTGGGCGGGAACTGGTGCGACAGCGACCCGCTGGCCAGGAACGCCACCTTGCGGTCGCTGCGCAGCACCGCCCGCGCGATGGCCTCGCCGACCCGCCGGTTCTCGTCGATCGACGAGTAGATGTTGCACCCCACCGGCACCACGGCGATCGGGTCGCCGTCCCGGTTCATGAAGTGCATCGGCACCAGGGTCGCGTACTCCAGGCCCAGGTCCTTGACGTCGTGGACCATCGCCTTCTGGCCGCCCGCGGTGATCTCCTCGCCGATCAGCGCGGCCAGCTCCGGGCAGCCGGGGTAGTCGTACTCCAGGTCCCGGATGAAGTGCGGCAGCTCGTGCGAGGCGTAACTGCCCTGGTGGCGAGCCTTCCCGTTGAGGTGGAAGCTCATGCTGTTCATCCAGTGCGAGTCGGCCACGACGAAGGTGTCCGCGCCGCGCTCCTTGGCGCGCCGCCCCACCTCCACCAGGCCCAGCTCGGCGGGCCTGCGGATGCCGTGGTGCTTGCCGGGGTGGATGGACAGCCAGATCGACGGCACGTGCGTGATCTTGGCGGCCAGCACGATCTCACCCATGGTCACCTCCGCATCGGGGATCGTGTAGCGGATCGAATACGATCCGCTTCCGGCACGTGTCCACGCACCGGGCTCCCCAGGTCTAACAGGACGGTCCTGACCTGCGATTGACCGCCGGCGCACGGTCGTTGACCGTCGGCGCACCGGCTTGTTGAACTTTTCACGACTCGGCAACGACCCCTTGACGAACAGCGGAACGCGGACGACCGTGCCTGTCACCGATCTCACGCAGCGTCACGGTCCCCTGGAGGGCGACGATGTCCTACGTGCTGACGACCGCGGGGGTGCCCGCGACCCAGCAGTTCGACCTCTGGCAGTCGGCGGTCTCGCAGACGTTCGTGCCCCTGGAGGCCACCACCGGCGAGCACTCGGCGTTCCGGGGCCGGCTGCGCGGCCGGAACCTGGGCAGCGTCGGGGTCTACGAAGCCTCGGCGGACCCGCACACCGTCCGCCGGACGAGCCGCACGATCTCCCGTGCCGCGCCGGAGTACTACAAGTTGAGCCTCCAGTTGCACGGCACCGCCAAACTCAGCCAGGACGGCCGTCAGGCCGCGTTGCGCCCCGGTGACTTCGCCATCTACGACACCACCCGGCCGTACTCCCTGGCCTTCGACGACGTGTCCTCGACCCTCGTGCTCATGTTCCCCCGCTCGATGCTGTGCCTGCCGACCGGTCACGTGGAGCAGTTGACCGCGATCCGCTTCGCCGGCGGGCAGGGCGTGAGCGGCATCGTGAGCACGACCCTGGTCCAGTTGGCGCGCAACCTCGACGACCCGCAGGTGCACGGCAGCGTCCGGCTGGCCCGCAACGTGGTCGACCTGCTCGGCACCGCGCTGGCCGACCAGGTCGATTTCCACGACGTGCCGGCGGAAACCTCGCGCGCCGCGATGCTGGTGAAAATCAAGTCCTATGTGGAATCGCACCTGGAGGACCCGGACCTTTCCCCGGGCGACATCGCGGCGGCGCACCACATCTCCACCCGGTACCTGCACAAGCTGTTCAGCGAAGCGGGCACGACGGTCTCCGCGTGGGTCCGGCACCGCCGGCTGGAACGCTGCGGCCAGGACCTCGCCGACCCCGGGAAGCACCAACTCGCGATCGGCGTGATCGGCGCGCGGTGGGGCTTGGTGGACGCCTCCTACCTGAGCCGGGCGTTCAAAACCGAATACGGCCTGTCCCCGTCGGAATACCGCCGGCGCAGCGTGGAACACCGCACCGCCTAGACGCCGGCCGACAACCGCAGTGCACCCGGAGCCAAGCCGAGCGCCCTTCGCACGCCCCACACTGGCCACGTTCAGCCAGTCAGAGGGGAGTCGACATGCGCGCGACAGGTCTTTTCATCGGCGGCCGGTGGGTGGCGGCGACGGGCACCTTCACCACCACCGACCCGGCGACCGGCGAGCCGCTGGCCGAGGTCGCCGACGCCACCGCCGGGGACGTCGACGACGCCGTGGCCGCCGCCCGCGCGGCGTTGCCGGCCTGGGGAGCGCTTCCCGCGACCGAGCGGGCCACCCTCCTGTGGCGGCTGGCCGACCTGATCGAGGCGGACGCGGAGAAGCTGGCCGAGCTGGAGACCCGCGACCAGGGCCAGCCGCTGCCGGTCGCGCGCGGCGTCAGCGTCACCGGGGCCGTCGAGCACTTCCGCTACTACGCGGGCTGGGCCACCAAGATCGAGGGCGCGGTGCGGCAGGTGTCGTTCCCCGACACCCTCCAGTACGACAAGCGGGTCCCGGTGGGCGTGTGCGCCCTCATCGCACCGTGGAACTTCCCGCTCATGATCATGGCCTGGAAACTGGCTCCCGCCCTGGCTTGCGGGAACACCACGGTGATCAAGCCCGCCGAACAAACCCCGCTCACCACCATCCGCCTGGTCGAACTCTGCACCGAAGCGGGCTTCCCGCCCGGCGTGGTCAACCTGGTGACCGGCGGTCCGGAGACCGGCAAGGCACTGGTCCGCCACCCCGGCGTGGACAAGGTCTCGTTCACCGGTTCCACCGCCGTCGGACGGGAGATCGTCGCCGCCTCCGCCCACGACCTCAAGCGGGTAACCCTGGAACTGGGCGGCAAGACCCCCACGGTGGTCGCCCGCGACGCCGACGTCGACGCCGCCGTAGCCGGCACCATCGCCGGCGGCCTCCTCAACACCGGCCAGGTCTGCGCCGCCTACGCCCGCCTCTACGTGGACCACAGGCGCCAGGACGAGTTCACCACCAAGCTCGCCACCGCCGCCTCGAAGCTCCGCCTGGGCGCCGGCCTCCACCCGGACACGGACCTGGGCCCACTGGTCAGCGCCGAACACCGGTCCCGCGTGGACGGTTTCGTCCAGGGCGCGATAGCGGAGGGCGCGGACCTCGTCACCGGCGGCGCCATTCCCGACGGTCCGGGCCACTTCTACCAGCCAACGGTGTTCGGGTCGGTCGCCGACACCATGACCATCGCCCGCGAGGAAGTCTTCGGCCCGGTCCTGGCGGTCCTGTCCTACGACGACGAAGACGAACTGCTGCACCGCGTCAACGACTCACCGTACGGCCTGGCCGCGTCGGTCTGGAGCAACAACCTGCGCACCGCCCACAGGCTCGCGGACGGCATCCGCGCCGGCGCGGTGTTCGTGAACATGGCGTGCGTCCCGGACGCGGCGGCCCCGTGGGGCGGGTTCCGGGCAAGCGGGTGGGGCCGAGAGATGGGCCCGTACGCGATCGACGCCTACACCGAGGTCAAGGGCATCTGGATGCACCACGGCTAGCCCAAATCCTCCCCCACCACCCGCTCTTCGACGCGCGCAGCGCGGCGGGCCGAGCCGCCGAGGAGGGCACAACTCGACTTGGGCTTCTTGCTCGTGTCATCCCCGTACAGGATGGCCTGCCCGAAGGGCTACCGCATTTGTGGTCGGGTGGAGTCAAAGAGTTTTGTGAGGAACGAGCAAAAGTTTTTGCGGAACCCGGGCGAATCTGTGGTAGCCCTTCGGGCCATACGGTGGGGGAACCGAAGCCCTTTCCCCTGGGCTGGGAGCCATGCCAAAAGCCAATAGCCGCCGCTGCGCGGCGAAAAGCGGTCAGATCCAGTACGGGTCGGCCCCGCGCGTCAACCGCGCAAGCGGGCCGACCCCGTCACCGTCCGCCGAAGGCCGCACGAACCCCGCCCGCGCCGCCACCCCCGCCGCCTCGCCCCGCGACTGGCAGCCCAGCTTGGTCAGCAACCGCTCCACGTACGTCTCGACCGTCCGCCGGCTCACCACCAACACCTCGGCGATCGACTGGTTGGACAGCCCCGCCACCAGCCCGGTCGCGATGTCCAGCTCGCGCGCGGTCAGCCCGGCCGGGTTCTCGAACGGCGCGCACGCCACGACGACCCCGGCCCGCACCCCGTCCACGGCGCGGAGCAACCGCACCCGCCACCAGCCGTCCTCAGCCGGCCACAGGAACGGCACCGTCCGCACCCCCAACCCGGCAAACGCCTCCGCCAACGCACTCACCCCTTGGTCTTCTGCGACCGGCGCGGGCGCCCGCCCGGCCACCGCCCCGCCCACCGGCGAGACCCAACTGGCCGTCCACTCCGGACCAAACCAACTATCCAAACTCGGGCAGTACAACGGATCCACCCGCCGAGCCAGCGCCGTGCCCACCGCCGCGGTGAACGCACGGGCCGTCTCGTCGAACGCGCCACGGACCGGTGAGTTGGCATGCAGCACCCCCATCACCTGCGGCGAGCCACCGACACGCAGCACGGCCGACAGCCCGTCGTCGAACCCCGCCGGCCGCAAGCGTTCCTGGTAATGCGGCGAGTCGCGGAAGTTGTGCGGCATGTCGTCCATCAGCAGCGGCACAGCCGAATCGAACAGTTGGCCGCCCCACCGGGTACGCGGCAGCTCGTGCGCCAGTTCCTGGCTGGTGCTGTGGTTGTAACCGTCCTCGGCGAGCACCACGAAACCGCGCGCCACCGGGTCCCACCCGGTGATCTGCACGGCGCACAGCTCCGGCAGGGCCGTGCGCAGAGCGGCGAACACCTCGCCCCACTCGACGGCGGACCCGCTGCCCAGGGCGGAGCCGATGCGGACCGCCGAGGCGACCATCGTGGTGTCCATCACGCCTCCTCGGTAGGCGGACAACCTACGGTGGGCGCCGGGAGGCGGGCAACACTGAGGGATCGTCGGATGCGCTGGGGGTCAACCGCCGGTCCCCGGTGGCCAAATCGCCTGCGCGAACGCCGCCCGCAAGGCCGCCGCCGCACGGGCGTGGGCGGAGACGGACAGGCGGTCGGCCAGCAGCGCGAAGAACCCGTGGATCTGGCCTTCGTAGCGCAGCAACGTCACCGGCACGCCCGCGTCCAGCAGCCGGTGCGCGTACTCCTCGCCCTCGTCGCGCAGCGGGTCGAACTCGGCGGTCAGCACCAGCGCCGGCGGGAGTCCGCGCAGGTGGCCGGCCGCCAGCGGGACCAGGTAGGGGTCGTCCAGGTCGCCTGCGTCGCGCGGGTACTGGCGGAAGAACCACTCCACGCTCGCCCGGCCGAACAAGTGGCCCTCCCCATGGTCCACATGGGACTTCCGGTCGCCGGGCGGGGCCAGCACCGGCGAGGCCAGCAGTTGCAGCGAGATCCGCGGCCCGTCGTGGTCGCGGGACATCAGGCTGACCACGGCCGCCAGGTTGCCGCCGGCGCACTCCCCGCCGACCGCGATCCGCCCGTCCGCGCCGATCTCGCCGGCGTGCCCGGCCACCCAGGTCAACGCGGCGTAGGCGTCCTCGGCGGCGGCGGGGTAGCGGTGCTCGGGCGCCAGCCGGTAGGCGACGGACACGACGACCATGCCGACCGCGTTGCACAGCGCACGGCAGGTGGCGTCGTTCTCGTCCAGCGAACCGGCTACCCACCCGCCGCCGTGGAACCACAGCAGGACCGGGAACGGCCCGTCGCCGTGCGGCCGGTAGACCCGCACCGGGATCGCCCCCGCCGGCCCGGGGATCGTCCGGTCCACCACGGAGTCCACGACCTCGCCCCGCCCCGAGGACTTCCACACCTCGGCGAACCGGGCCCGCACCTCGGCCGGCACGTCCGACGACCCCAGCCCACCGCGCGCGGCGCTGTCCTCGATCACCGCGCGGGCTTCGGGGTGCAGCCCCATCACACGCGCAGGAACGCCAGCACCCGCGCCCACGCGTCGGCGGCGTTGTCGGCCTGGTCGGGCAGGGCGCCGTCGAAGAAGGAGTGCGGGGCGTCCGGGTAGAGCCGGAACTCGTGCGGCACACCGGCTTCCGACAGCTCCGCGTCGAACGCCCGGTTGTCCTCGACGGTGGTGAGCACGTCCGCGCCGGCGGCGAGCACGAGCAGCGGCCGGGTCATCCGGTCGACCAGCTCCCGGCACTCGGCGGGCCGCCCGTAGAAGCCGACGACCCCGGCGAGCCGGGGCTGCAACGCCGACTGCGCCCACGACATCGCCCCGCCCACGCAGAACCCGACGGTGAAGGCCGAGGTGACCGGCCCCATCGCCCCGGACACCAGGTGGTCGACCGCGGCGACGACGTCGTCCTGCGCCCGCTCACGGTCCAGTTTGGACACGTGCGCGAACCCGTCGAAGTCCGGGCCGCGCAGGTCGTCCGCCGCGATCCGGCCGTAGTAGTCCATGACCAGCGCGGCGACACCCGTGGACGCGAACCGCCGCGCCAGGTCCCGGTAGAACTCGTGCGCGCCCCGCACGTCGGGCAGCAGCACGACGCCCGCCCCGGTCGGCGTGTCCGGGACGGCCTGGTAGGCCAGGAACCCGGTCCCGTCGGCCGAGGTGAGCCGCAGCGCACCGGCTTCGGCGACGGCGCTGGTGGCCTCGGGCGGGGCCGGTGGGCGCGACTCGTCGGTGTGACACATGGAGAGTTTCCCTTTCGGTGTTATGCGCCGGGCACGGTGATGAACGTGTCGTCCACGACCACCCAGCGCAGCCCGGCGAGGCGGACGATCTTGGCGCCCTGGTTGGGCGCGTGGCTCTCGCCGGGGCCGAACTCCCACGGGGTGCCCAGCATCGGGTCCTCGATGGGGGTCATGTCGCGCAGCGCCGCGTTCACCGAGTCGCGGGTGATCTCGCCCGTGATGGAGTCGAGCACCTCCAGGGTGAACTTCGCCGCCAGGTAGCCGCCCTGCGAGAACGCGGTGGCCTGCGCGCCGGCCCGGGTCACCGTGGCACGCCAGCCCTTGTTGGCCAGGCTGTCGGCGGTGAACGGCTCGAACTCGCTGCCCGCGTAGACGTTGAGGCCCAGCCCGCCGACCGCCTTGGCCACGCTGTCGGTGTAGGCGGGGGCCAGCAGCAGGAAGTCCACGTCGTCCATGTCCAGTGCCTTGGCCGCCTGGAGCCACGGCACCACCAGCGACTCGGCCGGGTTGAACAGGACCGCGTCGCAACCCGCCTGCTTGGCCTTGAGCAGGTAGGGGGTGAGGTCGCCGCTCTGCGGCACGGTCAGGTCGTTGACCACCAGCTTCAGCCCGCTGAGCTGCTCCCACCGCGCCAGCGCGGCCGACACCGCCTCCTCGCCGCCGGGCAGCACGACGGTGAAGTTGCAGATCTTCTTGTCCTTGAGCTTCTGCGAGGCGTGCAGGAGCACGGCGGTCATCAGGGTGAACGGGCCGACGTTGACCGGGGCGATGGTGGGGCTCTGGAAGCACTTCGGGGTGGCCGCGACGGCCATGACCGAGCTGATCCGGGCCTGCCGGTAGAAGGCGTCGTTGACGTCGCAGTCGGTGAAGCTCGCCGACCCGGCCATGGCGACCACGCCCGCGTCGGCCAGTTCGCGCGCCGCCTGAGCGGTGCGCTCCGGGTCGCCCGCGTCGTCCTTGACGATGTACTCGATCTTGCGGCCGTTGACACCGCCGGCCGCGTTGGCGTCGGCGAACACCTGCTGCGCGGTCTTGACCACCTCGGCGGTGACGAACTGGCCGGTCAGCCCCGCGATCGCGCCGATCTTGACGGTGTCGTCGTCGCCGCTGCCGCAGCCCGTGAGCGCGGAGGCGGTCAGGGCGGCGGCGACGAGCACCGCTTGGTGCCTTCTCATGTGTTCCTCTCGGGTGTCGGTGGGCTGCGGAACCCACGAACGCGACAGGGCAGTCCTCAATGGACAGCCTGGTGCCGACGGAGTCGTTCAGCGGTCCGTAGAAATACCGAAATCCGCTGTCGACGCAGGTGAGGGGTACTCGTAACCACGCTCAGGCAGTGGGGTCGGGCCGCCACTCGTCTTCATCGCGCCACTCGTGCCCGGTCGCGGCGCGCCGCAGTCGCCGTCCGGGTCGGCGTCGAGGTGCTCGAACTGGTAGTGGAAGCACACGTAGCGCATCCGCTCGAACAGTTCGTAGTTCACCCACACCGGCCGGTGCAGCGGCGGCACTCGCCCTCCCCGGCTCAGCCGATGTCGGCGACCAGGTTCTCCGCCGCCGCGATGGCCGCCCCCTGGTGGGGCTGCAACTCCTGCTGCCCCTGGTGGTCGAAGTTCACCGCGAACGGGTCCTCCAGCGGCTCCTCGACGCCCGCCAGCACCTCGATCACCGCGTGCGCGCAGAACGGCACGTACACCGGGTCGTACCCGCCCTCGTGCGCGAACGCGATCCGACCCCCGCACAGCTCGGCCGCCGCGTCCACCAGCATCCGCCCGATCTCCCGGTACCCCGAGGCGGTCACCATCATCCGCGCCAGCGGGTCCACCGCGTTGGCGTCGAACCCGGCCGCCACCAGGATCAGCTCCGGACGGAACCGGCGCAGCGCGGGCAGCACCACCCGGCGCACCGCCTCCAGGTACCCGCCGTTGCCGGTGCCCGGCGGCAGCGGCAGGTTCAGGGCGTAGCCGTGGCCCGCGCCCGTCCCGCGTTCGGTCAGGTGCCCCGAATCGGGCGGGAACACGCGGTCCTGGTGCACCGAGATGGTCAGCACGTCCGGGTCGTCGGCGAACGCGGCCTGGGTGCCGTTGCCGTGGTGCACGTCGAGGTCCACCACGGCGATCCGCGACACGCCCCGCGACCGCCGCACCGAGGCCGCCGCGATGGCGAGGTTGCCCAGCAGGCAGAACCCCATGCCGGTGTCGGCCAGCGCGTGGTGGCCGGGCGGGCGGACCAAGGCGTAGGCGTTGTCCACCACGCCGTCCACCACCGCCTCGACCGCGCGCACCACGCCGCCCGCCGCGAGCCGCGCGATGTCCAGGCCGCCGGGTCCGAACGGGCTGCCGCCGTCGCCCGCGTCGCCCCCGGTGTCGTTGGCCGCGACCAGCCGGGCGAGGTGGCCGGGCGTGTGCACCAGCAGGATCTCCTCGTCGGTGGCCGGTCGCGGGCCCAGCCGGGTGAGCCGGTCGACCAGCCCGCTCACCACCACCAGTTCGTGCACGCGCCGCTTGGCCTCGGCGTTCTCGAAGTGGCGGTGCGGCTGGAGACCGCGCCGGGGGTCGGCGGGCAGCAGGCCGGCGTGCGTTCCGGTGTCGTGCCAGCCGTAAAGCTCGTGGTACACGTAACCCGTCGACATGCGGCGAATACTGGTCGCGGCACCGGGAAAACGCTTGTCCCGCAGCGCCCGGCGGTTGACCGTCGGCGAACGTGCGCTGCGGCGCAACTCCCGTACACGCCGGCGCAAGACCGCGCGACCGGGTCGCTCGAATACTCGGGCCATGACCACACATCCCCTCGACCCCTTGACCGCGGCCGAGATCGCCCGGGTGCGCGCGGTGCTCGTGGCCGCGGGCCGGGTGGGCCCGACGACCCGGTTCCCGAGCGTGCTGCCCGTCGAGCCGCCCAAGGACGCGGTGCGGCAGGGCCTGCCGACGCCCCGGCGGGTGCGGGCGGTGCTGCTGGACACCGCGACCGGCGCGGTGGCCGAGGCGGTGGTGGACGCGACGGCGGGCGTGGAGGAGTCCTACCGGCCGCTGGACCCGGAGAAGCACGGGCAGCCCGCGGTGCTGTTCGAGGAGTACGACCGCAGCGCCGTCCTGGTCCGGGCGGACCCGCGCTGGCAGGCGGCGATGCGGCGGCGGGGGATCGAGGACTGGTCGCTGGCGTTCGTCGCGCCGCTGTCGCCGGGGTTCTTCGACGAGCCGCTGCTGCGCGGGCGGCGGGTGCTGCGGGCGTTGACGTTCCTGCGCGACCACGTGGACGACAGCCCGTGGGCGCACCCCGTGGAGGGGCTGCTGTGCGAAGTGGACCTGATCGCGGGCGAGGTGCTGGCGGTGACCGACTCCGGTGACGTGCCGGTCCCGGTCGAGCACGGCAACTACACCGGGGTCGCACCGCGGACGACGTTGAAGCCGATCTCCATCACCCAGCCCGAGGGCGTGAGCTTCACCGTCTCGGGCAGCGAGGTGACCTGGGAGGGCTGGACGTTCCGGATCGGGTTCAACGCCCGCGAAGGCCTGACGCTGCACCGGATCGCGTTCGGCGGCGACCCGGTGGTGCACCGGGCGTCGGTGGCCGAGATGGTCGTCCCGTACGGCGACCCGGCGCCGTGGCGCAACTGGATCAGCTACTTCGACGCGGGCGAGTACCTGCTCGGCAAGAACGCCAACCCGCTGCGGCTGGGCTGCGACTGCCTGGGCGTGATCCACTACTTCGACGCCGTCCTGGCCGACGACCACGGCCACCCGCTGACCATCCCGCAGGCCGTCTGCATGCACGAGGAGGACTACGGGGTGCTGTGGAAGCACACCAACATCCTCACCGGGGCGTCGGACGTGCGGCGGTCGCGGCGGCTGGTGGTGTCGTCGTTCAGCACGATCGGCAACTACGACTACGGCTTCTTCTGGTACTTCTACCTCGACGGGACGATCGAGCTGGAGGCCAAGGCCACCGGGGTCGTGTTCTGCGGCGCGGGCGACCCGGGTCCTTACGGCGAACTGGTCGCCCCGGGTCTCGTCGCGCCCGTGCACCAGCACCTGTTCTGCGCCCGGCTGGACACCGAGGTCGCCGGGCCGCGCAACACCGTGGAGGAGGTCGACTTCGTCGGCGTGCCGACCGGTCCGACCAACCCACGCGGCAACGCCTTCACCACCACGACCACCGTGCTGGAGCGCGAGTCGTCGGCGGCCCGCCTGGCCGACCCGCTGCGCGGCCGGACGTGGCTGGTGCGCGGCGCGGCCGAGAACCGCCTGGGCCAACGCCGCTCCTACCAGCTCGTGCCCCGGCCCGGCCCGGTGCTGCTGGCCCAGCCGGAGGCCACGGTCGCCGCACGGGCGGCGTTCGCGTCCAAGCACCTGTGGGTGACCAGGTTCCACGAGGACGAGCGGTACCCGGCGGGGGAGTACCCGAACCAGCACCCCGGCGGCGCGGGCCTGCCCCAGTGGAGCGCCCAGGACCGGCCGCTGGTGGAGGAGGACGTGGTGCTGTGGCACGTGTTCGGCCCCACCCACCTGCCGCGCCCGGAGGACTGGCCGGTGATGCCGGTGGACTACAGCGGCTTCCTGTTCCGCCCGGTCGGCTTCCACGACCGCAACCCGACCCTGGACGTGCCCGACCTGTCCGGGTGCGCCCACTGCCCGCCGGGGGCGTGCCACTGCGGCCATTGACGGCTGTTCGATAACGACCACTGTTCGGCGGACCGGGCATGGAGGAGGATTCGCCCACTCATCGCCGGAAGGGTGGTTTCCATGGGTACTGCGTTGACCAGCGTCGGACTTCCGATCGCGCTTGCGGTGGTGATGTTCGGACTGGGGTTGTCGCTCACCGTCGCCGACTTCGCCCGCGTGCTGCGCGAGCCGAAGGCGGTCGCGGTGGCGTTGGCGACGCAGCTGGTGCTGCTGCCGGCGGTGTGCTTCGGGCTGGTCTCGGCGTTCGGGCTGGACCCGGTGCTCGCGGTCGGGATGCTGCTGCTCGCGGCCTCCCCGGGCGGCACCACGGCCAACCTGTTCAGCCACCTGTTCCGCGGCGACGTGGCGCTCAACATCACCCTCACCGCGGTCAACTCGGTGCTCGCCGTGCTGACCCTGCCGATCGTGGTGAACCTCGCCATCTCGGTGTACGAGCCCGCGATCGGCGACGGGTCGGTGGGGCTGGAGTTCGGCAAGGTCGCGCAGGTGTTCGTGATCGTGCTGGTCCCGGTGGTGCTGGGCATGCTGGTGCGCCGCTGGTCACCGGCGTTCGCCGACCGCGCCGACCGGCCGGTGCGGATCGTGTCGGCGGTGGTGCTGGTCGCGGTGATCGCGGGCGCGCTGCTGGCCGAGCGGGAGAACCTGGGCGGCTACCTGGCCGACGTGGGGCTCATCGCGGCGCTGTTCTGCGCGTGCAGCCTGACCGCCGGGTACTTCCTGCCGCGGCTGGCGCGGGTGTCCTACCGGCAGGCGGTGGCCTCGGCGTTCGAGGTCGGCATCCACAACAGCACGCTGGCGATCACCATCGCGGTGACCGTGATGGGCAGCGAGCGGCTGGCCGTGCCGGCGGCGGTGTACGGGGTGATCATGTTCCCGATCGCGGCCGTGGCGGGGTGGCTGTTCACCCGTGCGCACGCCCCGGTCGCCGCGAAAGATGCGGGTTCCGTGCCCTGATGGCAGATTCGTCGTTGCCGGACAAGGGATTGGGGTTTCCACGGTGACGAAGTCTGTGGCGGTGCTGGGCACGGGGATCATGGGCGCGGGCATGGCGCGCAGCCTCCTGCGGGCGGGGCTGGACGTGGCGGTGTGGAACCGCAGCGCCGACAAGGCCCGGCCGCTGGGGGAGGACGGGGCGCGGGTCGCGGACACGCCCGAGGAGGCGGTGGCCGGCGTGGACGTCGTGCTGACCGTGCTGTTCGACGCCGACTCGACGGCCGAGGTGGTGCGCGGACTGGACCTGTCCGGCGACGTCGTGTGGGTCCAGTCCGGCACGGTCGGCCTGGAGGGCACGCGGCGGCTGGTGGAACTGGCGGGCGCGACGCCGTTCGTGGACGCGCCCGTGCTGGGCACCCGCAAGCCCGCCGAGGAGGGCAAGCTGACCGTGCTGGCCGCGGGGCCGTTGGCGCTGCGGGACCGGGTGGCGCCGGTGTTCGAGGCGATCGGGTCGCGGACGGTGTGGGCGGGGGAGCGGCCCGGCGACGGCCACCGGCTGAAGCTGGCGGCCAACTCGTGGGTCCTGTCCATCACCGCCGCGACCGCGCAGGCCGTGGCGCTGACGCGCGGGTTGGGGCTGGCGCCGGACGCGTTCCTGGACGTCATCGCCGGTGGTCCGACCGACAGCGCGTACGCCCAGGTCAAGGGGCGGGCGATGATCGCCGGCGACTTCACGCCGTCGTTCGGCATCGACGGCGCGGTGAAGGACGCGGACCTGATCCTGGCCGCCATGCGCGCGGCGGGCACCGACGACCGGGTCATGCGCGCGCTCCACGAGCAGTACCGGGTGGCGGCCGACCACCGCGGCGCCGAGGACATGGCCGCCGTCGTCCGCGCCTTCGGCACCTGATCACGGGTGGTGCGGGAGCGGGCGGTCAACCTTGGGCGGTGACGGAAGACCGCCGGTTCCCGCCCGCCGTCGCCGCCGTGGCGGAGTGCGCCTTCGACCACGACGACGGCATCGACTTCGAGCCGTTCACCGAGTTGCCCTCCGCAGGCTCGGGCCGATGGAGGTCGTCGAGCACGCCGACCACGACGGCGAGCCGAACGAGGAGCTGCGGGAGGTCGCGGAGAAGTTCGCGGCCGACCGCCGGCAGTCCGGTGTGGACGTGCCGGCCGACGTGCGCCGCGAGTTCCCGGACTTCGAGTCGACCGTCACCGCGTGGTGCCGGTAGCGGGCACCAGCACCACCTTCCCGGTGACCGTGCCGGACTCGGCCAGCGCCACCGCGCGGCCCACCTCGTCCAGCGGGACCCGGGCCGCGACCTGCGCCCGGAGCTTCCCCTGCGCCAGCAGGGCGAACACCTCGCCGAGGTCGCGCCGCAGGGCCGCGCGGAAGGCCGCCGGCCGCCGCCTGCCCGCCCAGATGTCGAAGAACGTGGCGCGGTGGCCGTTGGGCAGGGCGTTCCACAGCACCAGCCGGGCGAACAGCTTGAGCACCGGCAGGCGCGACGAACCGGGCTGGTCGCGGGTGGACGCCGTGCCGTAGGCGACGAGCGTGCCGCGCGGGGCGAGCAGTCGGTAGGAGTCGACGATGCCGGGGCCGCCGACGTGGTCGAACACCGCGTCCACCCCGCCGCGCGCGAGTTCCCGGACCCGGGCGGGCAGGTCGGGCTCGCGGTAGTCGACCGGAGTCGCGCCCAACTCGCGGACGGCGTCGTGGTGGCGCGCCGAGGCGGTGCCGATGACGGTGGCCCCGGCCAGCCGCGCGAGTTGGACGAGCGTCGACCCGACGCCACCGTTCGCGCCGTGCACCAGCACCGTCTGTCCTTTCCGGACACGCGCGATGTGGTGCAGCATCCGCCACGCCGTGATCCCGTTGACCACGAACACCTCCGCCTCCGCCGGGTCGACCCCGTCCGGGACGGGGACGAGGTCGGCCGCGTCGAGCAGCACGTGGTCCGCCCACCCGCCGACCTTGGTCAACGCCGCGACCCTCCCGCCCGCGAGGTCCTCGGTGCCCGGCCCGGTCTGGACGACCGTCCCGACCAGGTCGTAGCCCGGGACGAACGGGAACGCCGGCTGGTCGTAGTACTTCGCCCGCCGCATCTGCTGCTCCGCGAACGACACCCCACTGGCTTCGACGCGCACCACGACCTGCCCGGGGCCGGGGGAGGGCAGGTCGCGGTGGCGCAGTTCGAGCCCGTCCGGCTCGACGGTCCCCGGCAGAACGACTTCGAGCGCACGCATCCAGACTCCAAGTGTGTGGTCGATCAATCACCCTCCTCCTCGCGACCTGCCTCTCTAAGCAGCTCTTTGAGCAGCTCTTTGAGCACGCAAAGCGCTGGGTCCGAGGAGGTATGAGTGATTAAACACTCATACTTCGGGGCGGGTCAAGCGGCCGGTGGTCCGGCGTCGCGTTCGCGGCGGCGAGCCGGACCCGGCCGCGGGCGCGGGCGTGGTGCACCAGGACGGTCACGGTGGCGGTCAGGAAGACCAACTGCATGAGCGTCCGGGGGAGCAGCGCGTCCCCGAACGACGGCGAGATGCCCTCGACGGCGGCGTAGACGTTCGCCGGGAACATCCCCACCAGCATCGCGGTCAGTCCGGCCGCCGCCCACATCGCGGTGCGCCGCCACAGGATGCCCACCGCGCCGGCGATCTCCAGCACGCCGGTCACCGTGATCACCAGCCCGGGAGCGGGGACCGCCGGCGGCACCATCGCGATCAACTGCTCCCGCATGCCGATGAAGTGCGACATCCCGGTCGCGATGAACATCGCCGCGACGCCGGCCTGCACCGCGAACGGCCAAGCCGGTATCCGCACGACACCGACCGCGCGCAGGCCGACCAGTGCGAGGGTCACGACAACGAGGATTGCGAGTGGGGCCATGGCAACTCCCTTCGGCAACACGAACTTGACACTGACAAGATTGCCTGCGCGCCGCGAACTTGTCAATGACTAGATCCGCTACCCTGCCCCGGTGACCACGGACCGCCGCCCGTACCACCACGGCGACCTGCGCCGAGCCGTCCTCAACGCCGCCCTCGACGTGATCGCCGAACACGGCCCCGGCGGCGTGGGCCTGCGCGACCTCGCCCGCCGGGTCGGGGTGTCACACGCCGGACCGGTCCACCACTTCAAGGACAAGGCCGGCCTGCTGACCGCGATCGCCGCCGAGGGCTTCACCCTGCTGGCCGACCGGCTGGACGAGACCAAAGCCGGCGGTGGGGACTTCGTCGACCTCGGCATGACCTACGTGCGCTTCGCCATCGAGCACCGCGCGCACTTCGAGGTGATGTTCCGCCCCGACCTCTACCACCGGGACGACCCCGTGGTGGAGGCGGCGAACGCCCGCGCGGGGGACGCGTTGCGGGGCGGGGCGTCGGGGCAGCCCGACCCGGAGGTGGCGCTGGTCGGGGCGTGGTCGTTCGTGCACGGCTTCGCGACCCTGTGGAACACGGGCGCGCTCGACCGGCCCGGTGTCGAGCCGGTCGAGCTGGCCAGGTCCGTCGCCCGGTCCCTCTTCAGCCCGGGTCAGGCGCCCACGTAGTCCGCGAGGTGCTCGCCGGTCAACGTCGAGCGCGCGGCGACCAGGTCCGCCGGCGTCCCCTCGAAGACGACCTTGCCGCCGTCGTGGCCCGCGCCCGGCCCGAGGTCGATGATCCAGTCCGCGTGCGCCATGACCGCCTGGTGGTGCTCGATGACGATGACCGACTTGCCGGCGTCCACGAGCCGGTCCAGCAGCCCCAGCAACTGCTCCACGTCGGCCAGGTGCAGACCGGTGGTCGGCTCGTCCAGCACGTACACCCCGCCCTTGTCGGCCATGTGGGTGGCCAGCTTGAGCCGCTGCCGCTCGCCGCCGGACAGCGTGGTCAGCGGCTGCCCCAGCGCCAGGTACCCGAGCCCGACGTCCGCCAGCCGCCGCAGGATCGCGTGCGCGGCGGGCGTCTGGGCGGGCCCGGAGCCGAAGAACTCCTCCGCCTCGGTCACCGGCATCGCGAGCACCTCGCTGATGTCCCGCCCGCCGAGGTGGTGCTTCAGCACCGAGGCCTGGAACCGCTTGCCCTCGCACTCCTCGCACGTGATCGCCACCCCGGCCATGATCGCCAGGTCGGTGTAGATGACGCCCGCGCCGTTGCACGTCGGGCACGCGCCCTCGGAGTTCGCGCTGAACAGGGCCGGCTTCACGCCGTTGGCCTTGGCGAACGCCTTGCGGATCGGGTCCAGCAGCCCGGTGTAGGTGGCCGGGTTGCTGCGCCGCGAGCCGCGGATCGCGGTCTGGTCCACCGACACCACGCCGTGCCCGGCCGGGATCGACCCGTGCACCAGCGAACTCTTGCCCGACCCGGCCACCCCGGTCACCACGACCAGCACGCCCAGCGGGATGTCCACGTCCACGTCCCGCAGGTTGTGCCGGGTCGCGCCCCGGACCTCCAGCACGCCGGTGCGCTCGCGGACGGTGCCCTTGAGCCGGGCCCGGTCGTCCAGGTGGCGGCCGGTGATGGTGCCGCTGGCGCGCAGCCCCGCCACGGTGCCCTCGAAGCACACCGTGCCGCCCGCCCCGCCCGCGCCCGGACCGAGGTCCACGACGTGGTCGGCGATCGCGATCGCGTCCGGCTTGTGCTCGACCACCAGCACGGTGTTGCCCTTGTCCCGCAGGCGCAGCAGCAGGTCGTTCATCCGCTGGATGTCGTGCGGGTGCAGGCCGATGGTCGGCTCGTCGAACACGTAGGTGACGTCGGTGAGCGACGACCCGAGGTGCCGGATCATCTTGACCCGCTGCGCCTCGCCGCCCGACAGCGTCCCCGCCGGCCGGTCCAGCGACAGGTAGCCCAGCCCGATCTCGTCGAACGAGTCGAGCGTGTGCCGCAGCGCGGCCAGCAGCGGCGCGACCGACGGTTCGGACAGCCCGTTGACCCACTTGGCCAGGTCGGAGATCTGCATGGCGCACGCGTCGGCGATGCTGGTCCCGGCGATCTTGGACTTGCGGGCGTGCTCGCTCAGCCGCGTGCCGTGGCAGTCGGGGCAGGTGGCGAAGGTGATGGCCCGGTCCACGAACGCGCGGATGTGCGGCTGCATCGCCTCCTTGTCCTTGGCCAGCATCGACTTCTGGATCTGGGGGATCAGGCCCAGGTAGGTCAGGTTGATCCCGTCGACCTTGATCTTCGTGGCCTCCTTGTAGAGGAGGTCGTGCAGTTCGCGCTTGTTGTACTTGCGGATCGGCTTGTCCGGGTCGAAGAACCCGCAGCCGCGGAAGATGCGGCCGTACCAGCCCTCCATGCTGTAGCCGGGGATGGTCAGCGCGCCGTCGTTGAGCGACTTGGTGTCGTCGTAGAGCGCGGTCAGGTCGAAGTCGGTGACCGCGCCCATGCCCTCGCAGCGCGGGCACATGCCGCCCAGCCGGGAGAACGTCGCCTTCTCCGCCTTGGTCTTGCCGCCGCGCTCGACCGTGATCGCGCCGCTGGCCTTGACCGACGGGACGTTGAACGAGTACGCGGCGGGCGAGCCGATGTGCGGCTTGCCGAGCCGGCTGAACAGGATGCGCAGCATGGCGTTCGCGTCGGTGGCGGTGCCCACGGTGGAGCGCGGGTCGGCGCCCAGCCGCTGCTGGTCCACGATGATCGCCGTGGTGAGGCCGTCCAGCACGTCCACGTCGGGGCGTGCCAGCGTCGGCATGAAGCCCTGCACGAACGTGCTGTAGGTCTCGTTGATCAGCCGCTGCGACTCGGCCGCGATGGTGTCGAAGACCAGCGAGGACTTGCCCGAGCCGGACACACCGGTGAACACGGTCAGCCGCCGCTTGGGGATCTCCAGGCTGACGTCCTTGAGGTTGTTCACGCGCGCGCCGTGCACGCGGATCATCTCGTGGCTGTCGGCGGGGTGCGGTTCGGTCTTCCCCTTGGGCTTGCCCATCGTGTCTCCATCTGCTCCGGCTCGCGTCGCGCTCGCGGACGCCAGGCTATATATGCGCAGATGACGACGCTTCTCGAATCCTGATCGGTCAGCCCAGCTCGGCCCGCACCAGCGGCAACACCTCGGTGCCGAGCAGTTCGATGGACTCCATGACGAGCTTGTGCGGTACGCCCGACCAGTCCATCTGCATGGCGTACCGGTCCGCCCCGACCAGCCGGCCCACCGAGATCAGCCGCTCGGCGACCTCCTGCGGGCTGCCCGCGAAGATCGACTGCGCGCCGGCGGTCCACGCGTCGTACTCGGCCCGCGACGGCACGGACCAGCCGCGCGCCCGCGCCCCGTACTTCATGGTCTCCAGCCAGTACGGGTAGAAGGAGTCCTTGGCGTCCTGCGAGCGGCGCGAGATCAGCCCGATCGCGCTCATGGTGACTTCCAGGTCGGTGTGCCCGCCGGCTTCGCCCGCCCGCCGGTACAGGTCCACCAGCGGCGCGAACCGCTCGGGCATACCGCCGATGATCGCGTACACCACGGGCAGCCCGAGCAGGCCCGCCCGCACCGACGACTCCGGGTTGCCGCCCGTGCCGACCGAGATCCGTAGCCGGTCCCGGTACGGGCGCGGGTAGACGTGGGCGTCCTCCAGCGGCGCGCGGAAGCGGCCCGACCAGGTGATCGGGTTCTCCCGGTCCAGGCGCAGCAGCAGGGCGAGCTTCTCCTCGTACAGCTCGTCGTAGTCCTCCAGGTTCGCGCCGAACAGCGGGAAGGACTCGGTGAACGACCCGCGCCCGGCCAGCAGTTCGGCGCGGCCCCGGCTGAGCTGGTCCAGGGTGGTGAACTGCTGGTAGACCCGGACCGGGTCCTCGGTGCTGAGCACGGTGACCGCGCTGCTGAGCGTGATGTTCGAGGTCACGCTCGCGGCGGCGGCGAGGACGGTGCCGGGGTTGGAGATCGCGTACTGCGGCAGGTGGTGCTCGCCCAGGCCGTAGAAGCCCAGGCCCAGCTCGTCGGCGAGCCTGATCCGCTCCAGCTGGTTGGCCAGGGCGTCGGCGACGGACACCTGTTCGCCGGTGGCCGGGTCCGGGTTGCGGTCGGCGAAGCTGTAGACCCCGAGCTGCATGCTGTTTGACACGAGAACATTCTAACACCGGATAGTTGAGAGTTCAGCTAAGGCTGTTCTCAGGAACCGTGCGCTAGCGTATGGCCAGCTTCCGTACGGTGGCGTACGGAGAGGTCGAACGAGGTGTGGCATGACGGTGTTGGCCCTGGTCACGGCGCTGGTGCTGGTCGCGGTGGGCGTTCTGCACGTGGTGTGGACGTTCTCCGCTTGGCCGCTGAAGACGCGCGAGGAGTTCGCCGCCCGGGTGGTGGACGTGCCGGTGGAGCGGCTGCCGTCCAAGCCGCTCACCGGCGCCGTGGCGGTCGCGCTCGGGCTCGCGGCGTACCTGGTCGCCGGCC
Organism: Actinosynnema sp. CA-248983; assembly: GCA_050954585.1. Classification (GTDB taxonomy): domain Bacteria; phylum Actinomycetota; class Actinomycetes; order Mycobacteriales; family Pseudonocardiaceae; genus Actinosynnema. The sequence goes on from CP191863.1 coordinate 3,724,789, forward strand.
GGGCGGGGTTGCTCGGGGTGCCGGGGCCGGGGTGGGTGCCGGTCGTCGGCACGGCCGGGGTCGCGGCGGTGTTCCTGCTGCGTGGCGCGGGCGGCCTGGCGACGTCGACCCGCAAGAACACCGAGTTCGCGCGCTTGGACGTCCGCTACTACTCCCCGCTGTGCCTGGCCCTGGCCGCGTCGACCGCCGTGGTCGCCTTCGGCGGCTAGGCCGCGCCCGAGGCCGTGAGCAGGAACGCCGGCGAGGACCAGTAGTCGAACAGCGGCGTCAACCGGACGTCAGTGAACCCCGCTCGCCGCACCTGCGCCGCCCACGACGTGGCCGGCTGCTCCCAGGTGGACCGCTTCGCGCCCGGGAGCAGCTGTCCGGTCAGCACGGGCATCAGGAACCCCTGCGCGACCAGTTCGCGGTCGTCGTCGTACTCGGCCAGCCCCCGTTCGTAGGTGTCGGCCAGGAACTCCAGCCGCTCGTCGCCGTCGACGTCCGGCACGTCGAACTCCACCACCGCCAACGTCTTCAGCCGGGTGGCCAGCGCGCTCAGCACCCCGTCCCGCTGCTCGTGCGGCAGGGCGTGCAACGCGAACGTCGACTGGACGACGTCGAACCGCGAGCCGTCCCGCGCCAGGAACTCCTCGACCCGCGTGTTCCGAGCGTCGACCACGAGGTCCTTCACCCCCTCAAGCCCCCGCATGGCACTGCTCAACAACGCCTCCGAGGGCTCGACCACCGTCACGTGCCGCAGCGGATGACCGGCCTTCAACAAGGACGGCACCAACGCCCGCCCGTCCCCACACCCGACGTCCAACAGTCGAGCCGGCCGCTCGTCGTCGTAGATCCGCGCCAGCGCCCGGGTGGCGGCCCTGTACAGCCCGACGTTGCCGCCGCCGTCGATGAACGCGGTGAACGCGGCCGGCTGGTCGTACACGGTCCCGTCGGCGTCACTGCCGAGGTAGGCCGCCAACGCCCGGTCCAACTCCCCAACCCCGGCCCCCGCCACCTCCCGCGCCCGCTCCCGTTCCCCCTTGGTCAGCGCACGCAAAGCGTCGATGATCGTCACGCCCCTCAGCTTGGCACGCGCACCCCCACTCGTCGTACCCGGAGAACTGTCGTACCCCCGTGGGACAATGGAACCGGGGGCCGGAGGCCGCCGCCGTCGGCCCACAAAACCGCAGGCAGAGCCACCAAAGCCGCCGCCACCCGCTGCCTGCCGCCGCCACCCGCTGCCTGCCGCTGCCTGCCTGAAGCCAAGGTGCCGGTTGGGCTTCCGCCCGCCCGCAGCGCACCCCACCGACCAGCCCAACCAACCGCGACCCCCACCGACCAGCCCAACCGACCGCGACCCCCCAACTCGGCCCGCGCAAGCCCCAGCCTCACCAGCCGGTCAGCCCCGCCCCGTACGCGTACAGCGGATTCCCATACCCCGTCGGCACCGCCCGCCCCGCCTCGATGTGCCCCCGGATCTCCGCCCGCTGCCCCGCCGAAGCCCCCAAGTCGTACGGCAAGTCCCAGTGCTCCACCGTGTCCCCAGGCACATCCGTCCCACCCGGCCGCAACACATCGCCTAACGCCCGCGGCAACTGCCAAGGCAACTTCCCACCCGGCGCGTAATCCCCGAACAGCAGCGAAGCCGCCGCCGGCCCCATCTCCTCCCCACCCCGGTACGTCACCACGATCGCACTCGCCAGGTCGTGCCACTCCGTGATCACGTACGGCCGCGGCATCACCAACAGCACCACCACCGGCACCCCCTGCTCCCGGAACCCCCGGATCAGCGCGAGTTGGTCCGCCGGCAGGTAAGGCTGCTCCTTCGCCCAAGCAGAAGCGTGCGTGTAAGACGCCTCCCCGACCGCCACCACCGCCAACTTCGGCGCCGGCCCGCTGTCCTGGTACACGTTCACGCCCGCCCGAGCCGCCCGCGACCGCACCGCGTCCAGGATCGTCTGCGACCCGTACTCCTGGTGGAAGTAGCTGGTCCAGATGCAACACCCGGCGGTGTCCGCCGCCCGCGGCCCGGTGACCACGATGTTGTCCCCAACACCCAGCCGCACCGGCAGCACCCCGTTGTTCCTCAGCAACGTCATCGCCTCGCGCGACGCCTGGTTCGCCAGCGCCGCGTACTCCGGCTTGTGGAACCGGTACGGCCCGTTCACCGGGTCCCCGTAAGGGTTCTCGAAGATCCCCAGCTTGAACTTCAACCGCAGCACCCGCCGGACGGCGTCGTCGATCCGCGCCGCCGGCACCCCGGCCGTGAACTGCGCCAACGAGAACCCGGCCGCACCGGGGTCCGCGCCGCCCATGACGTCCGAACCGGCGTTGGCCGCGCCGATCCACGACCCCGACGGCAGCCAGTCGGTCGTGATCAGCCCGGTGTACCCCAGGTTCTGCCGCAGGTAGGCCAGGATCTTCGCGCTGTCGCCCGCGCCCGGACCGCCCGGGTCGAGCAGGGAACTGCCCGCGTACCCGGGCATGATGTTGACCGCGCCGGCCTCCATCGCCGCCCGGAACGGCAGCAGGTGGTACTTGATCGTCACCTCGTCGAACACGATCAGCGCCTCGCCGCCCGCGCCCTCGCCGGGCCAGTGCTTCACCGTCGCCAGCACGGACGCCGGGTTCAGCTCCGGCCCGCCCTGCAACCCGGCGACCAGCGCCCGGACCTGCGCGGCGGCCACGTCGGCGTTCTCGCCGTTGCCCTCCTGGATGCGCGGGTAGATCACCTTCGTGCCCACCTCGGCCAGCGGCCCGAGCACACCGCGCGTCCCGACCTCCAGCTGCTCACGGCGCTGCATGTCGCCCAGCCGGTAGTCCAGCGGGTAGTTTTTGGCCGCCGCGAGCGCGCTCTGCAACGGGTAGGTGGTCTTGTAGCCCGCGATGGTGTCACCCGCCGACACGAACGGGATGCCCAACCTGGTGCCCGACGACGCCAGCAACGCGTTGTGCAGGTCTTGCGCGTCGGCGGGTCCGAAGTGCCAGCCCGCCCTCGGGAACGCCTGCGCGTTGTAGAACATCTGGAAAGCCTTTTCCTCGGCCGTCATGCGCCCGAGCAGGTCCTCCGCCCGCGCTTCGACCGGCCGCCGCCAGTCTTCATACGCCTCGATGGTGCCGTTCTTGTTGAGGTCACGGCTGCCGTTGACGATCCTGGTGCCGTCCTCGACCGTCGACAACCGCGGCAGGTACAGGCTGAACGTGCGGATCGCGGACGCTTGTGTGGCCCCGACCCGTCTACTGCGACGACGAACCACTTGTACGTCCAACGGTCGGCGATGTCCCACGTGGGCGTATAAGAGGTGCCCGTCGGTTCCGCGACCTTCGTGTAGAGGTCGATCAGGTTGCCCGAGGCGGTGAAGTCGTAGTCGGTGCGGCTGAGGTTGAGCCACACCTGGTACCTGGTCGCGCCCGGCACGGCGGCCCAGGAGAACGCCGGGCGGCGGGTGGAGGTGACCATGGCGTTGTCGACGGGTGCGGTGAGCGCGAACCGGCCTGGGTTGGCCGGCGCCTTGGTCGGTGGGGACAGCAGCGGGGGAGTGGTGGCCGAGGTGTCGACCGTGCCGAAGACTTGCAGTTCCCACAGGGAGATCCCGTAGCCGGTGGCCCGGGTGACGCCGAACAGGCGCAGGTAGCGACCGGTTCCTTGCACGGTCAGGCGTTCCGTGCCGCCCCGGCCCGTGGTCGTGCTGTGGGCGGTGGTCCAGGCGGTGCCGTCGGTGGACAGCTCGATGCGGTAGGCGGACGCGTAAGCGCTTTCCCACACCAGCAGCACCTCGCGCACGGTGGCGACACCGCCGAAGTCGACGCGCAGCCACTGGTTGTCGGCGAACTGGCTGGACCAGCGGGTGGTGGTGCGGCCGTCGAGCGCGGCGGCGGGGGCGTTGCCGCCTTCCCAGGTCGACGCGGTGACCTGCTTGTACTGGGAGATCGGGGCGCCGGTGTCGGGGGCGGTGGTGCCGTAGACGCGAAACTCCCAGAGCGAGTAGCCCCAGCCGGTGGCGCGGGTGGTGCCGACCAGGCGGACGTACCGGCCGGTGCCGGAGACGGTGAGGTTCTGGGTGCCGCCGGTGCCGTTCGTGGTGGTGTGGACGGTGGTCCAGGTGGCGGCGTCCGGCGAGGTCTCGATCCGGAACGCGGTCGCGAAAGCGTTTTCCCACTGGAGGTTCACCCGGCTGAGCACGGCGGGCGCGCCGAGGTCGACCTGGAGCCACTGCGGGTCGCTGAACGCGCTGGACCACCGCGTGCCCGGATCGCCGTCGGTGGCTGCCGCGGCGGGGGCGCCGGCGTTCTCCTCGGATGACGCGGTCGTCGGTTTTCCTTGCGAGAGAAGCACTTCCACCTGGCCTTGGGCACCCGTGGCGGTGAGCAGGGTGGCGAGCACGAGTGCGGCGAGGACGGCGGTCAGGAGAGTTCTCGGGCGCGGCATGGCGACTCCAGGCGGGGATGGCGGGTGGTGGGAGCGCTCTCCCATTCAGCGAACCGCCGGTCGCCGGACTCCGTCAAGGCTGTGGGAAACCGGTTTCCGAGCGTCCGTCGCACTGTTCCGGCCGTGGTGACCGGTTACCGCAATTCGGCGCTCTCCGCAGTTCTCGGCCTGCGGGCGGCGACCAGCGCGAATCCCGGTCCGGCCTCACCCGCGCGGCGTCGGGTCGGGGCCGTCCGGCCGACACCGCCCTGGGACGTGCGGCTGTGGGCAGATGGCGCAACCCCCTGTGGCGCAAGGGTTTTCCAGTGATTGGCCGGTAACGGTGCCCCGACGGCGGCCGATGGGCGGCGTGGAACCGCCGGGGGAGTCCCCGGCCCGGTGGAAGGCGGGAACCATGTCGTTGTCCGGTGCGGCCCGGCGCAGGACCACGTGGCTGCCGGTGCTGCTGCTGTTGGCCACCCTCCTCACCTGGCAACCGCTTTCCGCAGCCGCCGCGGCGCCGTCGGTGGCGTTCACCGACGTCCCGGGCGGCGCGGTCGTGGGGACCTCTTACGAGTTCGGCGGAACCGCCGACGCCACCGCCGTCGAAGTCTCCACCGACGGCGGCGCACGCTGGCAGTCGGCGGCGTTGCAGGCGGGGGAGTGGCGTCACGCGTTCACCCCGACCACCTCCGGCCCAGCCGAGTTGCGAGTCCGCGCCTACGACGCCACGGGTGTCGCCGCCACCGCCGCGACCACCGCGACCGTCGCCCCGCGGGTGTGCCCGTGCGGCCTGTGGACGGACGCCGACCGGCCGCGCTCCCCGGACCTGTCCGACGGCACGGCCGTGGAACTGGGCGTGCGGTGGCGTGCCGCGTCGGACGGTTACGTGCGCGGCGTCCGCTTCTACAAGGGGGACAACAACACCGGCACCCACACCGGCAGCCTGTGGACCGCTTCGGGTGCCTTGCTCGCCACCGGCACGTTCCGCAACGAGACCGACGAAGGCTGGCAGACCCTCCTCTTCGCCCACCCGGTCCAGGTCACCGCCAACACCACCCACGTCGTGTCCTACCTGTCGCCCACCGGCCACTTCTCCGCCGACACCGACTACTTCACCGACTCCCCGCGCCACTTGGACCCGTTGACCGGCCTGCGCGGTGGTGTGGAGGGTGCGAACGGCGTGTTCCGCAGTGGTCCGGGCTTCCCCAGCAGGGGTTCGCGCAACACCAACTACTGGGTCGACGTCGTGTGGTCACCCGAACCCGGCCCAGACACCCGCGCCCCCGACCCGGCCACGACCGACCCCTCGGCAGGCACCGGCAGCGTCCCGCTCACCCAGGCCGTCACCGTCACCTACGACGAGGTCATCACCCCAGCCGCAACCCTGACCATCACCGCCCCCACCGGTCCAATCCCAGGCACCACGACAATCTCCGGCGCCACCCTCCGCTTCACCCCATCCACCCCCTTCACCCCAGCCACGACCTACACCGCCACCGCCCAAGCCACCGACGCGTCAGGTAACCAGGCCTCGCCCCACAACTGGGTGTTCACCACCGGCTCACCCCGCGCCGCGACCTGCCCCTGCACCGTGTGGGACGACTTCACCCGCCCCAGCGAGCCCGCCACTCTGGACGCTGCCCCCGTGGAGGTGGGCACGAAGGTCCGCTTCGCCGGTCGAGGTGAGGTCGTAGGCGTCCGTTTCTACAAGGGTCCCGGCAACACCGGTACGCACACCGGTTCTTTCTGGTCGTCCACGGGCTTGCTCCTGGCCACCGGGACGTTCACCGACGAAACCACAACCGGCTGGCAAACTTTGACCTTCCACACCCCGGTGAGCGTGCAGGCGAACACCACCTACATAGTGTCCTACTTCGCCCCACACGGCCGATACTCAGTGACCCCGGACTTCTTCGCCCAAGAGTCAGGCTACGGCCCGATCCGCGCCCTCTCGTCCGGCACAGACGGACCCAATGGCGTCTTCCGCTACGGCGGCGGCTACCCCTCCGAAACCTACAACCGCTCGAACTACTGGGTAGACGTCATCTACCGCAACGCCCTGAACGGCGACACCACCCCACCCGTCTTGGAATCCCGCACCACAACCGTCCCCATCTCCTTGACCTACAACGAACCCATCGACCCAGCTTCTCCGCGCGTATGGCTGACCGACCCCGCCGGAGCGACCCTCCACGGCACGACAACCCTGTCAGACGACCAAAAATCCATCACCTGGACCCCCACCGCGCCCTTGGCGCCGGGCACCCGCTACACAGCCACCGCAATTGCCGCAGACGTCAACGGCAACGCTTCCCCCACCACCTGGCCGATCACCACCGACGCAACCCCCGCCTGCCCCTGCTCCCTCTTCAGCGCCGCAACAACCCCACAACCATTTCCGCCCCAGACAACGGCTCCTATGAACTGGGCGTCCGGTTCAAGCCCGCCTACCACGGCCACATCACGGCAGTGAAGTTCTACAAAGGCCCCGGCAACACCGGCACCCACACCGCCAACCTGTGGACAACAACCGGTGACCTCCTGGCCACCACTACCTTCACTAACGAAACCGAGACAGGCTGGCAAACCGCCACCTTCGCTTTGCCCGTGGCCGTCCGCGCCGGCACGAGCTACGTAGCCTCATATTCAGCCCCCAACGGCCACTACTCGGTAAACCACAACTACTTCCAATCCCACGCGGTCACGTCACCCCCACTGACCGCTCCGGCCAACGCGTGGGACACCCCGAACGGCGTGTATGCGCCAGGAGGTGGCTTCCCCACCACCGTCCACCAGGGCAACAACTATTGGGTAGACGTGACCTTCACGTTCAGCGGCGACCAAACCCCGCCAACCCTCCAAGGCCACACCCCCTGGCGGACGCCCAAGCAGTAGACCTAACCACCCAACTAACCGCCACCTACAACGAACCAATCGACCCCTCAACCACCACCTTCACCCTCCAAGACCCAACCGGCACCCAGATCCTCCGAGCCCACCGCCTCCGAGCCCACCGCCTCCGAGCCCACCGCCTCCGAGCCCACCGCCACCGAGCCGGCGCCGGCGTCCAGCACCGCTGCTCGCCACCAGCCGTCGCCGGGGCCATCTCCAAAAGCCGTCGCTTGGGAGCCGCTGTCGCCCGGACCGCAGCCCCCAGGCCACCCGTCAGCCATCCCCAGGACCGCCGGTACCCCACATTTCGGGGCCGTCGTCCGCGCTCCTTGTTTACGGGACGCGCGAGCCACCAAAAGGTCGCAGATCCTGCATGTCACTCGATGGGGTGATCCACCCGCACCTCGCCCGACCTGCAAGAACCAGCCCAAACCGCCAACCCGATCTTACCCGACCTCCCGCACCCGCCCCCGAAAAATCCCACCCGGCACCACCGTCGACACCCCCGCCACCACCAGACCCGCCAAGCTCAACCCACCCCGACCCAAGCCGTCGCCACGTACCCCCACCCCCAAGCGATCGCCAACCCACCCAGCCACGCCCCCGCCCCGTTCGCGATGTTCAACGCCGAGTGGTTCGACGACGACGCCAGCGACGGCGCATCCGGCGAAGCGTCCATCAACCGCACCTGCAAAGCCGACGCCAGCACCTGCGTCACAAACCCCAACAGCAACACCGTCCCGAACGCCGCCACCGCCACCCGCGCCGTCAACCCGAACAACGCCAGCACCCCGGTCACCGCCACCAACGACCCGAACACCGACCCGGTCACCGACCGATCCACGAAACGCCCACCCAGCGTCGCCCCAAGCGTCATCCCCAGCCCGAACGCAGCGAGCATCCACGGCACCGCCCCCGAAGGCAGCCCGGTGACCTCGGTCGTCAGAGGCGAAATGTACGAGTACACCGCGAACATCCCGCCAAACCCGACCATGCCCGTCACCAGCGCGAACCACACCTGCGGACGCCGGAACGCCCGAAGCTCCGCCCGAACGCCCCCCGACGCGGGCATGCGCGGTAGCCACCTGGCCAGGGCAAGGGCCGTGACACCCGCGACCACCGCCACCGCCAGGTACGCCGTCCGCCACCCGATCTGCTGCCCGGCAGCCGTGGCCAGCGGCACACCCACCAGGTTCGCCAGCGTCAACCCGACCATCACCCGCGCCACGGCCGTCCCACGACGCTCCGGCGGGACCAAAGCGGCAGCCACCACGGCCGAGATCCCGAAGTACGCGCCATGCGGAAGCCCCGCAACAAAACGGGCCACCATCAACGCGGTGGAAGACGGTGCGATCGCCGACAGGCCGTTGCCGACCGCCAGCGCGATGGTGAGCCCGATGAGCAGACCCTTGCGCGGCAGGCGAGCCGCCAGTCCGGCGATCAACGGAGCGCCGACCACGACGCCGAGCGCGTACAACGAGATGGCGTGACCGGCGGTCGGGATGGAGATGTCGAAGGTCTCCGCCATCTGCGGCAGGAGACCCATCGTGGCGAACTCGGTGGTGCCGATCCCGAACCCGCCGAGCGCCAACGCGCCCATCGCCGCGCCACCGCCGCGAACCGGGGTGGACGGCGTCGCCGTGGCAGTCATGCGGTTGCGCTCCTCGTCAGGGTGTCCCGCGTCCACGCTGACCGCGACCGATGGTTAGCTACTGAAACGATCCTATCGGCCGTTCGGCCGCATCTCGACGTGCACTCACTCACAGCCGCGTGGCGTTAATCCACGCTCCGGAGCGGGAAGGGCAATAGGGTTTGCCCGTGCCCATCGCATTCGACACGACCGGCTTCCAGCAGCACGACCAGAGCACCTGGTTCCACCCGGCGACCGGGGACCAGGTGAGCCTCACGTACTTCGACCTGGTGCCGGACCTGCCCGCCCCGCTGGAGGACCTGGCGCGGCTGCGGCACGACCTGGCCGTGACCACCGGCGAGGTGGGCTGCCTGATCGAAGCGCACGTCGTGCCGCTGGGCGGGGTGCCGGCGGTGTTCCAGGTGGTGAAGGTGCCGTTGCCGAACCAGCCGACCGGGCAGGCCTTCATCGCGTCGCTGACCGTGCCGCGGGCGACGTGCAGCGCCGTGCTGAAGTTGCAGGCGGCCGAGCGGGGCATGACGGGGGCGCGCGAGGCCGTGTTGATGGCGCGCGTCGGGTTCGACCGGTGGGTGCAACCGCACCCTTACGCGCCGCAGTTGAAGGGCAGGCTGCCGTTCCACGTCGGGGACGACCCGCGGTGGGACGCCGAGTTCGCCGACCACCCGCTGACCCGTGTCCGGGCGTGGGCGCACCACATCATCCGCACGGCCCAGGTCGATCCGCGCTTCGCCGCCCTGCCGCCGTTCCAACCGGCACCGCCCGCGAGCCAGGTACCCGGCGAGTCGACGACCGTGCTCATGTCGTCCTCGGAAGCGCCCACGGCACGGGCCTCCGAAGGCCCAACCAGAGTGATCACCAGCCGACCGGCCGAGTCACCGACCGTGCTCATGAAGGACGCCCCGGCCGGCTTCGCCCCGTCGGGTCCGGACGCGCCGCCGGCGACCCCCGTGCCGACCGCGGACCAGTCCGTGACGACGGTGCTGTCCACGCCGGTTCCCTCCGTCGGGTCGACGATCACCACGGTCGTGCCGGGCATCCCGATGGCCGGTTACCTGCCGCTGTGGGTCGACGGCGAGTGCACGTTCTGGCGGATGGCCGAGCCGGGGGAGGTGCTGGGCAAGCTCGCGCACGGCGTCCTGGCCCGGACCCCGTTGGCGGACAACAGGTTCCGGGACGTGGTGGGGCTCGACCGGGAGTCCGGGACGCTGACCCTGTTCTCCCGGTTCCGCGGGGACGACGGTGGTGTCCCGGCCGACATCGTGCAGCTGGAGCCCGTCGGTGGGCAGGAGGTGCACGAGGCGTTGACGGCGGAGACGTTGACCGAGGCGTTCCGCTGGGTCGGGCGGGTGAACGCGGCGGCGGCGGAGCGTGGTGAGTACGTTGCGCTGGAGCGGGCGGCGAACACCGACGTCCTCAGTGAGCCGTACGTGCTGATGGTGGTGCAGGAGTTCGAGGGGCAGCGGATCTCGGTAGTGCAGACGGCGCCCGTGCCGGGGCCGGAAGTGCCGGTGTGGGCGGGGAACCCGTCGATGAACAGCCCGGCGTCGCCCGAGACCATCGAGGCCGGCGGCCTGCTCGCCCTGTACGCGATGGACCACTGGGGCGTGCACCCGCTGCACCTGGCCCTGACGTTCGGCCCAACCCCACGCCTGGTGCGCGACTGACCCCTTAGCGCCGGCCCCGAACCGTTACAGCCCAACCGCCCCGTCGATCCGCTCACGCAGCAGATCGGCGTGTCCGTTGTGCCGCGCGTACTCCTCGATCATGTGCACCAGCACCCACCGCAACGACACCGTCCCACGCCACCCGTCCACCCCTTGGACGTCGAGATCGGCCGCCTCCCGCACGAACCTCTCAGCGAACGCGACCTCGTCCCTCCAGGCCGCCCACGCCTCCCCGATCACCTCGACCCGCGCCCCGTCGAAGTCCCCATCGGGCTCGTCGGCCGAAGAAAACCGCGCCGGAGCGTCCTCCCCGCCCAACACCCGCCGAAACCACCGCCGCTCGACATCCGCCAAGTGCCGCACAAGCCCCAACAACGACAACGAAGAAGGCTCAACCGCCCGCACCACCAGCTCGCTGTCCAAACCCGAACACTTCAACTCCAACGTCGCCCGCTGATCAGCAAGGAACGCCGCCAACACCGCCCGTTCGTCCCCCGTGGTCGGCCCCGCACACCGGGTGTCGCTTCCGCCCTCGCCAAACATCTCAGCCCTACGCCGCACGCCGCTCACAACCCCAGATCATCGCAGCCCCGGTCGTTGTCGCTCCGGGTTTCTCACGACTCCCGAACCAACGTGTGCCCGCGGCCCGCGATGACGACGTCCAACGTCTTCCGGTCCTTCGACGGCACGGCGGTGAGGTTCGGCCTCCGCCCGGCGCCACAGGCCTCGTTCTCGCTGGAGGGGGCACACTGAGACGGATGCCTTGCGCGACGGGTTCGGCTTTGCCGTAGCACCGGGTCTGCCCGTCGGGTGCGTCGACGACCAGCGTCCAGTCGTGGTCCGGCGCGATGTCCAGGCGGACGACGTCGGACCTGGTGGCGGCATCGGTCCACTGTCCGACGAATTCGGCGACGGAGTAGGGGCGCAGGACCGTCTTGTAAGACCAGCACGCCGACGAGAACCAAGCCGACCGCGACCACGCCGCAGAACACGTACGCCCAGCGGCTGATCCGGGGCCTCGGGACACGTTTGGCGGGTCCGCGGCGGTCATGGCACGAGTCTGGGCGGGGCGGGTCGCGCACGATGGGCGGTTGCTCGTCCGCCGGCGGATACTCGCTGGTGACGGCGGGAGGAGTGGTGGCGTGGCGGGCACGGTCAGGCGGGTGACGATGGGCATCGTCGGCGCGGTGGTGCTGGTGATCGGCATCGCGCTGCTGGTCCTGCCCGGTCCCGGTCTGCTGCTCGTGCTGGCGGGCCTGCTGATCCTGGCGGCCGAGTTCCCCGCGTTGGAGCGCTACGTCGACCCGGTCCGCGACCGGGCGATGAAGACGGCGGAGGAGAGCGTGTCATCCCCGTGGCGGATCGTCGCGACCGTGCTGGGCGGTGCGGTGCTGGTCGGGCTGGGGGTGCTGTGGGGGGTGCGCGAGGACCTGCCGCTGGGCGGGTGGAGCACCGGTTCGAGCCTCATCCTGTCCGGCGTGATCATCTGGGGCTTGGTGGTGTGGAGCTACCTCCGGGTCAGAGCCAATCGCGACGCTTGAACGACACGTACCGGCCGCCGGACAGGACGACGATCGCGGCGGTGGACACCCAGAAACCCCAGGGTTGTTCGGACGAGATCCACCGGGACCTCGGCACGACCCGCACGTTGACCGCTGTGACGTACGTGCCGCGCCAGGACGGCGGCGCGAACGGCCGCGTGGGCCGCTACGAGGTTTACGTCAGCGCGGACGGCGCCAACTGGGGCACGCCGGTCGCGGCGGGTACGTTCGCCGATGACGCCGGTCGGAAGACCGTCCGCCTGTGGCCGGTGGCGACCAGGTACGTACGCCTGCGTGCGCTGACTGAGGCCGGTGGCCGGGGCCGTGGACGTCGGCGTCAGAGGTGATCCCGTTGGGCTGGCGACCCACGACGGCACGCGGCCGGTGCCAGCCCGCAACACACTTGCCACCGGCCGCACCGCCGTCACCCCACTCCGCCACAATTCAGCGACCTCACCGCTCCCGCCACTCCGCCGCGATCCCGCCGCTCCGCCGCGATCCCGCCGCTATGCCGCCGCTCCGCCGCGCTCCCGCCGCTATGCCGCCGCTCCGCCGCGATCCCGCCGCTATGCCGCCGCTCCGCCGCGCTCCCGCCGCGATCCCGCCGCTCCGCCGCTATGCCGCCGCTCCGCCGCGATCCCGCCGCTCCGCCGCGCTCCCGCCGCGCTCCCGCCGCTCCGCCGCTATGCCGCCGCGATGCCGCCGCTCCGCCGCGATCCCGCCGCGCTGCCGCTATGCCGCCGAGCCGAGCCGAGCCGAGCCGCGCTGCCGCCGAGCCGAGCCGCCGCCGAGCCGAGCCGCGCTGCCGCCACGGTCCTCCTTGCGCTGCGGTGGTTCCGGTCGCTCTGCTGGAGTGGACCCGCGGCCCCGCCGGCGTGATTCGGTGCTGGGGTCCAGTGCGGCGGCTGCCGAGCGGGCGGCCCGGTTGGGGGCGAGGCGGCGGGGCGTCCGGCCCAGTGGCCGGGCGTCCGGCCGGCCCAGTGGCGGGGCGTGGGGTGGTGCGGCTGGTGGCGGGGTTGAGCTGGGACCGCGGGGCTGCGGGGCCGTGACCCGGGCTGCGGGGCCGTGACCCGGGCTGCGGGGCCGTGACCCGGGCTGCGGGGCCGTGACCCGGGCTGCGGGGCCGTGACCCGGGATGGGGGCCGTTGTGCCGCGCTCCTTGTTTACGGGACGCGCGACCGCGGAAAAAGTCGCGGATCCTGTATGTCACACGATGGTGTGATCCACACTGGGCGCGGCACCGTAGCCGTGGGTCACGATGCGGGCGGCTGAGGCTTCGTAGGCTGCGGCGTCTGTCGGGGCCAGGGTACCCAAGCCGTCGACGTAGCGGTTGTACATGCAGAAGGCCGCGGCGATCAGGACGGTGTCGTGGACCTCCACGTCGGTCGCACCCTCGGCACGGGCCGTCGCGACCAAACCCTCGGTCACCTCGCGGCCGGAGGACTGGACGGCGGTGGCGATCGCGAGCAGGGCGCGCAGCTTGGGCGAGACGGGAGCGGTGGCCGGGTTGGCGCAGGCCTGGGTCACCAGGTCCATGCCCTCGTCCAACTGCGCGGCGGCGAAGGCGGCGTGGGAGTGGTGGCAGAACGTGCAGTCGTTGAGGCCCGACACGTGTGCCGCGATCAGCTCGCGTTCGCCCCGGGACAGCGAGTTCGGCCCGCGCAGCAGCACCTCGGCCAACTGGTTGAGCGGTCCGGCGGTCTCCGGGCGGTAGGTCAGGAGGCCGGTGATGCCCGGCAGGAGGGTTTCGTCGACGCCCAAGTCGATGTGTGCCATACGAGAACGGTAGCGGCGGGGCGGTGGCGAAATGGTGCTGAACCTCGTATTGAACTGAGCGTTCCAGAACTGCTAGCGTCTACCCACGTGGCCCGACCGAAGAACTTCGACGAAGAGCGCGCGCTCGACGCCGCCATGCGCGCCTTCTGGGTCAACGGCTACCACGCCACCTCGACCCAAGACCTCTGCGACGCCACCGGCCTGGGCCGCAGCAGCATCTACAACACCTTCACCAGCAAGCACGAACTGTTCACCCGCGCCCTCGCCCGCTACGCCGAAGCGATGTCGGCCCGCCAGCTCGACATCCTCGAAGACTCGACCACCACCCCGCTCAACCGCATCCGCGCGCTGCTCGACCTCCTCCTGGCCGGCGAGGAGCAGAACCGGCTGCGCGGCCGGGGAATCGGTTGCCTCACCGTCAACACGGTCGTCGAGCTGGGCGGCACCGACCCGGAGGTCGCCCGGCTGATCGACCGCGACCACGAGCGCCGGATCACCGCGCTGCGGGCCGTGATCGAGCAGGGGCAGCGGGACGGTGAGATCCGGACCGGTCGCGACGCCGAGCAGCTCGCGCGCTTCCTCAACTCGGTCGTCGCCGGCATCCGGGTCGCCGGGCAGGGCGGCGCGGACCGTGACGTGCTCGAAGGGATCGCCGCGACCGCGTTGGACGCCCTGATCGCCTGAGGCAGGCCCGAAGAAGCTCTTGTGCCGCCCGAATTGTGTACTGATCTATCCAAAATGGGGGAACCACCGTGCCACGTGCCGTGTACGTCGTCGCCATCGGCGTCTTCGCCATGGTCACCAGCGAGTTCGTCGTCGCCGGCCTGATGCCGCAGATGGCCGCCGGGCTCGACGTCACCATCCCGCAGATCGGCTACCTGATCACCGCGTTCGCCGTCGCGATGACGTTCGGCGGCCCGGTCCTCGCCATCGCCCTCATGCGCCTGCGCCCGAAGCGGGCACTGATGATCCTCTTCACCGTGTTCGTCCTGGGCAACGCCCTGGCCGCCGCCGCGCCGACCTACGCCGTCATGCTGTTCGCCCGCGTGCTCACCGGCGTCACCACGCAGGCCTTCTTCGGCGTCGCGATCACCCTGTGCTTCCAGCTCACCCGCCCGGAGGTGAGCGGCCGGGCGATCGCGGTCGCGCTCAACGGGTTGATGCTGGGCACCCTGATGGGCCTGCCGTTCGCCACCCTCATCGGAGAGCACCACGGCTGGCGCACCGCGTTCTGGGTCATCACCGTCGTCGCCGTGCTCGCGGCGATCGCGACCGCGCTCGGCGTGCCGGACGTGGAACGCGCCCAGAACAGCGGCAACCTCAAGGCGGAACTGACCGTCTTCCGCAGCCCGAGGCTGTGGCGGGTGCTGTCCACCAGCACGCTGGTGATCGGCGCGACCTTCGCCGCGTTCAGCTACTTCAACCCGATCCTCACCCAGGTCACGGGCTTCGCGACGGGCACCGTGCCCCTGCTGCTCATCGCCTACGGCGCGGCCACCCTGGTCGGCAACACGGTCGTGGGCCGGCTCGCGGACCGCCACACCCTGCCCGTCCTCGTGGTCGGCCTGGCGCTCAACACCGTGTTCCTGACGGGTTTCGCCGTGCTCGCCGACGCGAAGGTGCCCGCTGTGGCGGCCATGCTGGGCATCGGAATGGTCGGTGTGACCATGAACCCGGCGATGGCGACCCGGGTCCGGCGGGCCGGCAACGCCCGGTCGCTGGTGAACACCGTGCACACGTCGTTCATCACGCTCGGGATCATCATCGGCTCGTCCGTCGGCGGCCTGCTGATCACGGCGTTCGGCCTGCGCGCGCCGCTGTGGCTCGGTGCGGGGATGGCCGTGCTGGGCCTGCTGACACTGGTCCCCGACCTGCGCGGTCGGCCGGTCGAGCGGGACCGGCCGACCGCTGGGGTCACGGCGTGACGGGGATGTTGGTCAGGCCGGCCGTGGCGCCGCTCACCGCCGTTGGTCCGGACCTTTACAGGTGCTGTTCCGCTTGCCCGGCAACGCGTTCCCGCCGCGTTTTCACGTGCCCGAAAACGCGGCGGACCGCGGGCTGGCCGAGCAGCACGCCGGTCAGGACCAAGGCGAGACCGAGGAACTGTTCCGCCGTCAGCAGTTCACCGCCCACGACCATGCCCAGCAGCACGCCGGTGACCGGGTTGAGCAGGCCGATCAACCCCACCGCGCCCGCGTCCAGGTGGCGCAGACCGGTGAACCACGCCCCGAACGCGACGGCCGTCGCGACCACGGCCACGTAGGTGAACGCGGCAGTGCTGCTGGGCGTGAGCGTCGGGAAAGCGCTTTCTGTGGTCAGTGCGGCAGCGGCCAGGACCAGGCCGCCCGCGATGAGCTGCCAGGACGTGACGGACAGGACGTTCGCCGTGGCGCCCCACTTCTTGGTCAGGATGTGCCCGAACGCGGACATCAGCATCGCGGCGGTCGCGGCGGCGAGCCCGAGCGGGTCGAACGAGTCGATGCCCGCGGCGAACATCAGGACCACGCCGCCGATGCCGATCACCGCGCCGGCGACGGCGAGGACGTGGGGGCGCTCGGCCAGGGCGAGCCACGCCAACGCCATCATCGCGGCGGGGGACAGTGCCATGACCGTGGACGCGAGGCTGGTCGGCAGGAGTTGCGCGGACACGTAGACCAGGGCGAAGAACGCGCCCATATTCAACGTCCCCAGCACGAGCGAACGCCACCACCAGTTCCCGCGCGGTAGTTCCCGGCGCACGGCGAGCAGCAGGAGTCCGGCCGGGAGGGCGCGCAGGGCCGAGCCCCACAGCGGGCTGTCGGCGGGCAGGAAGTGGTGCGTGACGTAGTAGGTCGAGCCCCAGGCGATCGGCGCGACGGCCGTGAGGGCCGCCCACCGGGAAGTAGCTTCCACGGAAGACAATATAGCTTCCGTGGAAGGTATAGTGGCCGGGTGACCGATCGCGTGGCCCGTATCCAGGCCGAATGGGCGCGGGAACGCCCTGACGTCGACGTCTCGCCGCAGGCCGTCATCGGCCGTCTGCACCGGCTCGCCGCGGTGCTGACCGAGCAGTTGACCGTCGTCTACCGGCGGCACGGCCTGGGCGAGGGGGAGTTCGACGTGCTCGCGGCGCTGCGCCGGGCGGGACCGCCGTACGAGCGCGCGCCGGGTGAGTTGGCCCAGCACACGATGGTCACCACGGGGGCGATCACCAAGCGCATCGACCGACTGGAGCACGACGGGCTGGTCACCCGGCGGTCCGAGGGGTCCGACGGGCGGCGGCGGGTGGTCGCGTTGACGGACGCGGGTCTGCGCGTGATCGACCGGGCGTTCACCGAGCACATGGCCAACGAGCGGCGGCTGCTGGACCTGGTCGACCCGCCCGACGCCCAGGCGCTGGAGCGGATCTTGGGGGAGTGGCTGCGGCACTTCGAGGGTCCCACCTCGTAGAACCCCGGGCCCCGGGATCGTGAGCTATGCGAAGATTCCTCGGACCTCGTGGGGGGAGTCGTCGGTGAGCGTCGCGGTCGAAGAGGTGCCCGGGGACCTGGGGATGGCGCGCCGGCTGTGGCCGCTGATGCTCGCGTCCGCGGTGTCCTTGTTGCCGTACACCATTTTCGGCACGTTCCTGGTGCGCATCGCGCAGGACGCGAACACCAGTGCCGCGGTGATGGGCGGGTTGCGCGGGCTTGGCGGACTGGCGGCGCTTGCGGCCGGGGCGGTTCTCGCGCCGTTGCTGGACCGGGTGGCCCGGTTGCGTGCGGCGGCGTTCGGGCTGGTGGCGTTGGCGGTGGCGGCGCTGATCGGCGCGATCGGGCACCTGGTGGCGACGGCGGTGTTCTGCGCGTTGGTCGGCGCGGCGATGGCGGTGGTCAACCCGGCGCTCACCGCGTCGGCGGCCGACCGGTTCGGCGACGGGCCCGCCGCCGGGCGCGCCGCGACCCTGGTCACCGCGACCGGCGCGCTCACCGTGATGCTGGCCGCGCCGGTCGTCGCGTTGCCCGCGTTGGTGTGGGGGTGGCGGGGCGACCTGGTGATGACGGCGGTGCTGGCGTTGGCGTTGGCGGTCGTGTTCTACGTGCGGCCCGGTCGGGTGCTGCCGACGTCGACTCAGGGGTACTTGGCGTCGTACCGGGCGTTGCGGGGTTTGCGGCCGTTGTTGGCCGTGGCGTTGTTGCGGACCGCGGCTTTCATGGGGCACCTGTCGTACCTCGCGGTGATCTACGACGCCCGGTTCGGGCTGTCGCCCAGTGCGTTCGCGCTGGTGTGGACGTTGAGCGGGGGGACGTACTTCATCGGCAACTACGTCGCCGGGCGGGTCGTCGGGTCGGGTCGGGTGGCGGCGCACCACGTGATGTTCTGGACGTTGGCGGTGTCGTTGGTGGCGATGGTGGCGATCTACTTCACGGATCTGCTGGCGGTCGCTGTCGTCCTGACGGGTGTGTTGGGGTTGTGCCACTCGGCGACGGCGGCGTGCGTGATCACGTTGATGGTTCGGCACAGCGGGGAGGCGCGCGGGACGGCGCTGGGGGTGACGGGCGCGGCGGTCAACCTCGGGACGTTCGCGGGGGCCGCGCTCGGCGGGGTCGGGCTGGGGGTGGCGGGGTTGCCGGGGGCGGCGGCGGTGTTCGGCGGGATCACGGTGTTGTCGCTGGTCCCGGCTGTGGTGGTGTGGCGGTCGGAGCGTGCTGTTGGACGGGCTTCCGCGTCCGGCCGCGTTTGAGTTCGACGAGGGGGTGGCGGAGTTGTGTCTACTGTGGACTGTCCGGGGTGGATTGGCAGGCGGTTATGAAGGCTTTCAGGGGTGGGGTTCGGGGGTGGATTTGGGCCAGGCCAGGCAGAGGTGGGACGGGCTCACCCCGGTGACGGGGCGGTAGGTGATGCCTGGGCGGGTGTAGAAGCGGGTGGCGGATTCTGGGGCTAGGGCTATGCCGTAGCCGTTGGCGATGGCTTGTAGCCACGCATCGGGTTGGTCCGTCACGGCGCCGATCTTGGGTGGGCGGTCGCGGTGTTCGGTGGCCAGCCAGTAGTCGCGCCATGCGCCGGTTTCTGCTGGGGCCGCCACGAAAGGTTCGTCCTGGAGGTCCGCGAAAGGGATGGATTCCCTGGTTGCGAGGGGGTGCGTGGAGGGTAGGGCCGCCCACCTGGGTTCGGTTTGGAGGATGTGGAGGTTGTAGGCGTCCTGCGTCGGGAAGGGGAGGCGCAGGAGGGCGGCGTCTACTTCGCCGGTGGCTAGGCCCGCTGTGGGGTCCGACCACGAGGACTGGCGCATCTCCACCTGCCAGCCGGGGGACAGGCGGGTGAACTCCGCGATGATGTCGGGGGTTGCCTCGTTGGCGGCGCTCGCCAGGAAACCTACGCGCAACACGCGTGCCGCGTAACTCGCGGTGGCCTTTGTGGCTCGCAGGACGTCATCGCAGAGGGACAGGAGTGCGGGAGCGCGGTCGGCCAGGGTTCGGCCTGCCTCGGTCAACGCCATGCCCGAGCGGGAGCGGGTGAACAGGCGCACGGACAGGTGCGCTTCCAGGCGGCGGAGCTGCTTGGTCAACGCGGGCTGGGACACGTACAGGCGTTCGGCGGCTCGGGTCAGGCTGCCCTCTTCGGCGATGGTCAGGAAAGTCCGGACCAGATGGGTGTCCACATCCATTCCAACAGGTTATAGAAGCTGCTATTGGACGTGCGAGGTGGGGAACAGGAGGGTTGAAAGCACGAAAGGAAGGGTGAATGTCTACTGCATACGTTGTGGTTACGGTGCTGGCGGTGGTGGCGAACTTGGCTGCGGCCGGGGTGGACTACGCGCGTAGTGGGTGGGTGTTGGCGAACATGGCTGCCTACGGGTTGCCCGCCTCCTGGATCGTGCCGCTCGGAGTGGTCAAGACGGCGGGGGCGTTGGGGCTGGTGGCTGGGTTCGTGGTGCCGTGGGTCGGGGTGGCGGCCGCGGTGGGGTTGGTGCTCTATTTCGTCTTGGCTGTGGGGGTGGTGATGCGGGCTCGGCGGTGGGGGGATGTCGTCTATCCGTCAGCCTTCCTGGGGCTGGCGGTGGCGGTGCTGGCACTGGGCTGACGGCGGGTTGGCATACTGGCCCCCGTGATCGAAACCGCGTCGATGGCAGGTTTCCTTGCCGCGAATGGCATCTGGAGCGTCTCCGAGGGCGAGACGCTCATCCCGATCCTCGCCCACGAGAACCCGCAGGGTGAACGCTTCCTCGAACGGATGATGGCGGACGACATCGCCGAAGGTGCGCGGGCCGCGCAGCAGGCATTGGAGGACAACGAGCACGGCTCCGCCCGGGCCGTCATGGTCGTGGACGCCTACGTCCACAAGGACACCGGACCGGTCGACGCGCTGCTGGTGGAAGCCGTGGAGTACGGCCTCGCGCCGCGCTCGCTCACCGTCGCCGTGCTCTACCGGCCTGCCGACCACCCCGACGGGTTCGCCGTGTTCAGCCCCGAGTTCCAGGGCTTCGACGGCACCGACGCCGAGTTCGAGCAGGTGGCCGACGCCTTCTTCGCGGGCGTCCAGTCCCACCACGACGCCCACGAGGTCTGGGCCGCCCACTACGTCCGGACGGTGTGACGGCCGCCCGTCGCGGTTACCCCAGTCGTGGGAGGTGACCCACGATGACACGGCACCGGCGCGCCGAACCCGCCGAGCGCGACGACGAACCGGACCTGGTGCGCCAGTACCTCAGGCAGATCTCGGCGACACCCCTGCTCACCGCGGCGCAGGAGGTCGACCTGGCCAGGCGCATCGAGGCCGGGGTGTACGCGGAGGAACTGCTCCGGCGCGACGACCTGCCGGCCGACCGCCGCCGCGACCTGGAAACCCTCGTCCGCGAGGGCCAGGCCGCGACGGACCACATGATCCGCGCCAACCTCCGCCTCGTGGTGTCGGTGGCCAAGAAGCACTACCACCGCGGCCTGCCGCTGCTGGACCTGGTCCAGGAGGGCAACCTGGGGCTGATGCACGCGGTGGAGAAGTTCGACTACGCCAAGGGCTACAAGTTCTCCACCTACGCGACCTGGTGGATCCGGCAGGCCATGGAACGCGCCATCGCCACCCACACCCGCACCGTCCGCCTGCCGGTCCACGTCGTGGAGGACATCGCCAAGCTGGGCAAGCTGGAACGCAAGCTGCACCTGAGCCTGGGCCGCGTGCCGACCGCCGAGGACCTCGCCGAAGCGGCCGGGCTGACGCCCGAGCGGGTCACCGACCTGCGCCGGATCGGCCGGGAGGCGATCAGCCTGGACACCCCGGTCGGCGACGACGGCGAGACCCGCGTCGCCGACCTCATCCAGGACACCGACGTGATGTCCGCGCCGGAGGTCGCCGAGCACCAGGCGCTGGCCGCCGAACTGCGCGCGCTGGTGGACACCCTGCCGCCCCGCGAAGCCCTCATCATCACGCTGCGCTACGGCCTGCACGGGGGCGATCCGTGCACGTTGCAGCAGGTGGCGGACCGGGTCGGGGTGACCCGCGAACGCATCCGCCAGCTCGAACGCCAGGCCATGGCCGCCCTGCGGGCCCCCGAGCGGCACGAGCCGCTGTTGGCGTGGGCCAGTTAGGCCGGTGACGGGGAGTCACCGAGGCGGGTCAGGGCCTCGCGGTGGGCGCGGTCCAGGGCCTCGTCGGCGGGGACGGCGATGTCGGGGCGGACGCCGACCAGTTCCCAGTTCGTGCCGGACACCGGGTTGACCGCGCGGGCCGTCGGGATCGTGGCCTCCAGGTGCGGGTGGACGGTGAAGCCCTTCCGCGGGTGGGCGCCGCCGCCGGTCGTCTCGCCGACGATGGTGGCCCGCTTGAGCTGCTGGAGGTTGTAGGACAGCTCCTCGGCCGCCGAGAACGTCGTGCCGCTGGTCAGCACGTACACCGGCTTCGCCGCGTCGAACCGGGGACCCGGCACCACCGGCAGGCTCCAGAACTGGTGGTACGACTCGTCGTCGCGCTGGCACATGGTGTTCAGGTGGGTCGGCTCGGCCAGCAGGTAGCTGCACACCAGCGCCACCGTGTGCGGGTCGCCGCCCCGGTTGCGGCGCAGGTCGATGATCAGCGCCTCCGCCCGCGCGACCAGCGTGAACGCCGCCGTCACCACGTCCGCGCACAGCTCGACCGGGAACAGGTACGGCGCGAGTTCGAGGTGCGCCACGCGGCCGGGCAGCTGCCTCAGGCCGGGCACGCCGCCCATGGCGAGGTCCAGTTCGCGGCGGATCTGGTGTGCGGAGGCCGCGTCGTCGCCCTCGGGGACCTCGTCGACGTGGTGTTTGAGGCGCAGGTGCCGGTCCCCGTTGACCGACTGGAGGTCTTCGGTGACGAGTCTGCCCAGCTCCTCCGGGGTGGTCGCGGTGGCGTAGTGGTCGGTGCGGCCGGCCAGGAAGGTGTCGAGCCGGGCGGCGACGTCGGGGAACACGTAGTGCTCCACCAGCAGTTCGCGGGTCCGGGTGACGATCGATGTGGTGTCCATGGCGGGGGAGTAGAGCAGCGCGCTTGCGAAAGCGTCAAGAGAGTTAGACACTTTCTCTCGTGGACGACTGGCTGGAGATCGGCAGGCCCGAGCAGTTCAAGGCGCTGTCCCACCCGCTGCGGCAGCGCCTGCTGTTCGCGCTGGGCCGGGAACCGGCGACGATCAGCCAACTCGCGGTGTCGCTGGGCGCGCAGAAGGGCAACGTCGGCCACCACCTCAAGGTGCTGCGCGAGGCCGGGCTGGTGCGCGTGGTCGAGACCCGGCGGGTGCGCGGCGGGACCGAGCAGTACTACCAGCGCGCGGCGAAGCGGATGTCCTACAGCAGTTCGCCGGTCGAGCACACGCAGGCGATCTTCGGCGCGGTCGCGGAGGAGGTGTCGCGGGCGGCGGAGCAGCCCTTGGTCGTCCTGCGGCACCTGCGGCTGACCCGGGAGGTGGCGGCGCGGATGACGAAAGCGTTGCAGGACATCGTGGACGAGGCTCAGGACGCCGGGGAGGGCGAGGCCGTGCACGGCGTGATGGTCGCCCTGTACCGGCAGGCCGACATCACGCCGGGCGGGTGAGCTGGGCGAGGAAATCGGCGTTGGTGCGGGTCTTGCGGAGGCCGTCGAGCAGGACGTCCACCGCCTCGCGGCCTTCGAGGGCGCGGCGCAGGGTGCGGGTGACGGCCAGTTCCTGCGGGGACAGCAGGAGTTCGTCCCGGCGCGTGCTGGACTGGTCGACGTCGATGGCCGGGAACACGCGGCGCGCGGCGGTCTTGCGGTCCAGCTTCAGCTCCGCGTTGCCGGTGCCCTTGTACTCCTCGTAGATCACCGTGTCGCCCGCGGAACCGGTCTCCACCAACGCGGTCGCGAAGATGGTGAGCGAGCCGCCGCCCTCGATGTTGCGGGCCGCGCCGAGGAACCGCTTGGGCGGGGTCAGGGCGCTGGAGCTGATGCCGCCGGTGAGGATGCGGTCGTGCGCCGGCGCGGCGAGGTTGTAGGCGCGGCCCAGGCGGGTCAGCGAGTCGAGCAGGACGACGACGTCCCCGCCCGCCTCGACCAGCCGCTTCGCGCGCTCGATCGCCAGTTCGGCGGACGCGATGTGCTCGGCGGGCGCGCGGTCGAACGTGGACGCCACCACCTCGCCCGGCACGGTCCGCTGGATGTCGGTGACCTCCTCGGGGCGTTCGCCGACCAGCACGACGATCAGGTGGCACTCCGGGTTGTTGCGGCTGATGGCGTGCGCGATCGCTTGCAGCACGGAGGTTTTGCCCGCCTTGGGCGGCGCGACGACGAGGGCGCGCTGGCCCTTGCCGACCGGCATCACCAGGTCGATCACGCGGGTGGTGAGGTCGTGCGGGTCGTGCTCCAGGCGCAGCCGTTCGGTCGGGTGCAGCGGGACCAGGTCGGCGAAACCGGGGCGCCGCAACGCTTTCGCCGGGTCTTCGCCGTTGATCGAGTCGACCTCGACCAGCGGCGGGAACTTCTGCTTGCCGGTGGCGGGGCCGGACGCGCCGGTCACCAGGTCGCCGCGGCGCAACCCGTGGCGGCGCAGCAGGGCCTGCGGGACGAACACGTCCGCCGGGCCGGGCGTGTACCCGGTCGTGCGCAGGTGGGCGGTGTCGTGGTGGATGTCGAGGACGCCGACGACGGGCGTCCGCGACTCGGTTTCTGGTGCTCTGA
Organism: Actinosynnema sp. CA-248983; assembly: GCA_050954585.1. GTDB lineage: Bacteria > Actinomycetota > Actinomycetes > Mycobacteriales > Pseudonocardiaceae > Actinosynnema. The sequence goes on from CP191863.1 coordinate 3,748,810, forward strand.
CAAGGGTTGCCGTCATGGTGAAGTGTCCTTTCCGGACAGCTGCGCGCCAGGAGAGGCGCGGAGGTGAAGGCGAACCACGTGGAAGGGGTTCCAGCCTTGATGGAGATCGTCCGGCGGGAGGCCGCAAGCCAACATCCGCTCGATGGACACCACCACCGTACCGGACGGTCCGCGCGCCGGCAACATCGGTTACCGTTCCGCACCGTGACCACCCCCGATTCGTGGAGCCACTGGCGTCGACCCGGACCCACCGCCGCGGAGCGCCGCCACGACGTGTGGCTCGCGCTGGGCGTGCTGGTCGGCTCGGTCGTGGTGAACCTGCTGGTGCGCAGCATGGGCGCGTACGCGCAGGGCGTGTCGGGCCCGCCGCTGGTCGAGCAGCTGCTGTGGGGCGCGGCGGTCAGCGTGCCCCTCGCGGTGCGGCGGCGGTTCCCGATGACGGTGCTGCTGGCGGTCAGCGCGGCGTTCATCGTGGGGCAGGCCCGGCACATCGGGGACAACCTCGTGCCGTCGATCGCCCTGTTCAGCGCGATCTACACGGTCGGCGCGTGGAGCCAGGACCGGGGACGGGCGCGGCTGGCGCGCGTCGGCGTGATCGTGGTCATGTTCGGCTGGCTCGGGTTCAACGTGTCGCGGTTCATGCTCAGCCCGTCGGGGGAGTTCGAGGGAGCACTCGGGCCGCTGGACCCGGTGCTGGCGTCGGTGCTCTACGGCGTCGCGTTCAACATCCTGTTCTTCCTGTCCGCCTACTACTTCGGCGGCACGGCGTGGCTGTCCGCGCGGCGCAAGGAGGAACTGGAGCGGCGGGCGGAGGAGCTGCGGCGCTCGCAGGAGCAGAACATGCGCGGCGCGGTCGTCGCCGAACGGGTGCGCATCGCGCGTGACCTGCACGACGTGGTGGCCCACCACGTGTCGGTGATGGGCGTGCAGGCGGGCGCGGCACGGCGGGTGCTGGACCGGGACCTCGAACTGGCCCGGTCGACCCTGCAGACCGTCGAGGACACCGCCCGGACCGCGATCGGCGAGCTGCGCGGGCTGCTCGGGGTGCTGCGGGCCGAACCCGCCGAGGACGTCCTGGGCGCGTCCGACGGCGAGACGTCCTCGCCCGGGCTGGACCAGGTGCCCGAGCTGGTGACGATGGCCCGGTCGGCCGGGCTGGAGGTCGTGCACGGTGTGTACGGGGACCCGCGGCCGGTGCCGGAGGGCGTGGCGCTGTCGGCGTACCGGATCGTGCAGGAGGCGTTGACCAACGTGGTGAAGCACGCGGGCGCGGGCACCGCGGACGTGCGGGTGCGGTTCCTGGACACGGCGCTGGAGGTCGAGGTGGCCGACGACGGCCGCGGGGTCTCCGCTTCCTCGGACGGGGGATTCGGCTTGGTGGGGATGCGGGAGCGGGTGGCGGTGCACGGCGGAACGCTTGAGGCCGGGCCGCGCCGTGACGGCGGGTTCCGGGTGCGGGCGAGGTTCCCGGCATGACGGTGCGCGTGGTGCTCGTCGACGACCAGGACCTGGTGCGGGCCGGGTTCCGGGTCATCCTCGGGACGGAGGACGGGGTCGAGGTCGTCGGCGAGGCGCGTGACGGGCTGGAGGCGGTCGAGGTCGTCGGGCGGCTGCGGCCGGACGTGGTGCTGATGGACGTCCAGATGCCCGGCGTCGACGGGCTGGAGGCGACCCGGCGGATACTCGGGCCGGCCGGTGCGGACAGCCCGATCAAGGTGGTGATCCTCACGACGTTCGACCGCGAGGACTACCTGTTCGAGGCGCTGCGGGCCGGGGCGAGCGGGTTCCTGCTGAAGAACTCCTCGCCCGAGGACCTGGTGGACGCGGTGCGGGTGGTCGCGCGGGGCGACGCCCTGCTGTCGCCCGAGGTCACCCGCCGGGTGATCGCCCGGTTCACCTCGCCCGCGGTGTCGACGCCGGCCCCCCGGCCGCCCTCGCTGACCGACCGCGAGTTCGAGGTGCTGGTGCACCTGGCGCGCGGGGCGAGCAACGCCGAGATCGCGTCGGCGCTGTACCTGGGCGAGACCACGGTGAAGACGCACGTGTCGCGCATTTTGGCCAAGCTCGGGCTGCGCGACCGGACGCACGCCGTGGTGTTCGCCTACGAGCACGGGATCGTCGCGCCCGGCCAGGCCTGACGGGGTCCTCCGCGCGGAGGACCCCCGGTGTCGATCTCGCGCCGGACGTGCGGCGGCGGCGTGGCGCATAGCGTTGCGGTCATGTTGACAGTGACGTCGATCAGCCGGAGTTTCGGCGATCACCGGGTCCTCGACGACGTGTCGTTCGAGGTCCGTCCCGGGCGGATGACCGGGTTCCTGGGGGCCAACGGGTCCGGCAAGACCACCACCATGCGGATCGTGCTGGGGGTCCTCGCCGCGCACGGCGGCACCGTCCACTGGGAGGGTGCCCCGGTGACGGGGGAGGTGCGCCAGCTGTTCGGGTACATGCCCGAGGAGCGCGGGCTCTACCCGAAGATGGGCGTGGCCGAGCAGATCGCGTGGCTGGGGCAGCTCCACGGGCTCGACCAGCCCACCGCGCGCCGCAACACCGCGCGGCTGCTGGAGCAGCTGGAGCTCTCCGGGCGGGCCAAGGACAAGCTAGAGGAGCTGTCGCTGGGCAACCAGCAGCGCGCGCAGGTCGCCGCCGCGCTGGTGCACGACCCGGTGTTGCTGATCCTGGACGAGCCGTTCTCCGGCCTGGACCCGATCGCCGTGGAGACCGTGCTGGGCGTGCTGCGCGAGCGGGCCGCCGGCGGGGTGCCGGTGCTGTTCTCCAGCCACCAGCTGTCGGTGGTGGAACGGCTGTGCGACGACGTCGTGATCATCTCCGGCGGCCGGATCGCCGCCGCGGGCGCCCGGGACGAGCTGCGCGCCCGGTACGGGACCACCCGGTTCGAGATCGTGGTCGCCGGGGACGCCGGGTGGGTCGGGGACGTGCCCGGGGTGCGCCTGGTCGACGTGGACGGGCCGCGCGCGGTGTTCGAACCCGACGACGACGGAGTGGACCAGGTCGTGCTGGAAGCCGCGCTGCGCAAGGGAACCGTTCGCAGCTTCACCCCCGTCGTGCCGACGCTCGACGAGATCTTCATGGAGGCGATCTGATGGACCGGCGGCGGTTCTGGAGCGCGACGCGGCTGGTGGCCGAGCGCGAGGTGCGGACGTTGGTGCGCACCAAGGGTTTCTGGATCGGCTTCGCGGTGATCGTGGTGGGGCTGTTCGCGATGTCGATCCTGCCGACGGTGCTCGGGGGCGACCAGACGAAGGTCGCGGCGGTGGGCGCGCAGGCCGTGGACGCGTTGGCGGGCAGTGATCTCCAGGTGCAGACGGTGTCCGATGTGGACGCCGCGTCGGCGCTGGTGCGGTCCGAGGAGGTGGAGGCGGCGGTCGTGCCCTCGGGCGACGGCGTGAAGGTGCTGGCGCTGGACGACCCGCCCACCGACGTCGTGGCCGCGCTGCGCACCGCGCCGCAGGTCGAGCTGCTCGACCCGTCGGCGGTGGGGCAGGGGCCGCGGACGGTCACGATCATGGTGTTCGCGGTGGTGTTCCTGATCTTCGGCATGGGCGGCGCGGCGATCGCGCAGAGCACGGTGGTGGAGAAGCAGACCCGGATCGTGGAGATCCTGGTGTCCACGGTGCCGGTGCGGGCGCTGCTCGCGGGCAAGATCCTGGGGCACACGGTGTTGACGCTCGGCCAGGCGGTGGTGCTGGCGGTGGCCGCGCCGATCGCGTTGCGGATGGGCGGGCACCAGGAGTTGCTGGCGGTGGTGGCGCCCGCGCTGCCCTGGTTCGTGCCGTTCCTGGTGCTGGGGTTCCTGTTGCTGGCCGGGATGTGGGCGGTGGCCGGGTCGTTGGTGAGCCGGCAGGAGGATCTGGGTTCCAGCATGGGGTTGGTGATGATGTTGGTGATCGGGCCTTACTTCGGAGTGATGACGTTCTCCGATGACGCGACCGTGATGCACGTGCTGTCGTACGTGCCGTTCACGTCGGCGATCGCGATGCCGGTGCGGGTGTTCGCGCAGCAGGCGGCGGCGTGGGAGGCGTTGCTGGCGTTGGGGTTGCTGGCCGGGACGGTGGTGCTGGTGGTGTTGCTGGCGAGCCGGATCTACTCGGGGTCGTTGCTGCACACCGGGGGAAGTTGGCGTTGAAGAAGGCTTGGGCTCGGGAGGAGTAGGGGGTTTGTGAGCGCCGGCGCGGGTTTCCCGTGCCGGCGTCTTTCATTTGCGGGCGGTTTGGGCGATGCGGGAGCGGGTGCGGGCCGGGGCGGTCGGGGGGAGTTCGGCCAGGATGTCCGCGAGGGAGACGGCGGCGAGGCTGTGCTTCCAGGCTTCGTGGGCGTCGGCCATCTTGCGGGCGAGGATGCAGGTGTTGCGGCAGTCCTCGGCGGGGAGCGCGCCTATGCCGCGTTGGCGGATCTCCTGGCACTCGTAGGGGGAGGCCGCGCCGTCGATCGCTTCGACGATGTCCAGGAGGGTGATTTTCGTCAGCGGGCGGCCGAGGCGGAAGCCGCCGCGGGGTCCGGTGGTCGCGGTGAGGACGCCGGCCTTGACCAGGGCTTGGAGTTGCTTGGCCAGGTAGGGGGCGGGGAGGTCGTAGTACTCCGCGAGCTGTGCGGCTGAGGTGGTGGTGCCCGGCTCCAGTTGCGCCAGGGTGGTGGCGCAGTGCAACAGCCATTCGGTGCTCACGGGCAGCTTCACGGGTGGAGTATATCGCAGACATTGCGGATCTCTTTAGTCCGAGATAGCGTGGCGGGCATGCGGATCGCAGTCGCCGGGGCCACCGGCAACATCGGGTCGTTGACCGTCGCCGTCCTGGAGCGGGCGGGGCATGAGGTCGTGGGGATCAGTCGTGCGCAGGGGGTGGACCTGATCAGCGGCCAGGGTCTGGAGTCGGCGTTGCGGGGGGTGGAGGCGGTGATCGACGCGACCAACGGGCCGGCGACGGACAGGGCGGCGGTGGTGGACTTCTTCGCCACCGCGACCCGCAACCTGCTGGCGGCCGAGAGGGATGCGGGCGTGCGTCACCACGTGCTGCTGTCGATCGTCGGTATTCATGGGATCGAGGGCAACGCGCACTACTACGGCAAGCGTGAGCAGGAGCGGCTGGTTCGGGAAGGTGGTATGCCGTGGACCATCGTGCCGGCGACGCAGTTCCACGACTTCGCGGCGATGGTGACGAGTTGGACCGAGCGGGACGGGGTGGCGACCATCGCTCCGTTGCTGGTGCAGCCGGTGGCGCCGGTGGACGTGGCGGAGTTCTTGGCGGAGGTGGCCGTGGGTGAAGCTCTGGGTTCGCACCCCGGGTTGGCCGGTCCCGAGCGGCACGACCTGGTGGACATGGCGCGGCGGACGCTCCAGGCGCAGGGGCGGGAGGTCAGGCTCGTGCCTACGTGGGACGGGGTGTTCGGGGTGGAGATGGGTGGGAACGCGCTTCTGCCGGGGGCGGGGGCGCGGATCTCGGGTACCACTTTCGAGCAGTGGTTGGCTACGCAGCGGCCGGAGGCTGGGTGAGCTGGTAGAACGGGATGTGGATCCGGGTGGGCTGTGGGGATCGGGAGGATCCACCGATCGAGTGACATGCGGGTTTGGGAACCGATTGGCGGGCGCCGCGTCCCGTGATTGGGAAGGTCGCGCGGGCCACGGGTGACCTGGGGGATGGACCTGTCGGGCGGCGGGCGGATCTGCCGGGCGGTGGGCGGATCTGCCGGGCGGTGGCTGGGGTCGCCGGACCCGGGATCGCCGAGGCCTGGGGTGCCGGGGTCGGGGGCGCTGAGGCCGGGCCGCGGTGCTGAGGCCGAGGCGCTGGGGCCGGGATGCTGAGGCGCCGCGCCGCGCCGGGGTGCTGGGGCTGAGGCGCCGCGCCGCGCCGGGGTGCTGGGGCTGAGGCGCCGCGCCGCGCCGGGCTGGGGTGCTGGGGCTGAGGCGCCGTGCCGGGCGGCCAGGTTGGGCGCCCCGAGCCGCTGGGTGTGGCAGGTACCCGGACGAAGTCGCCGGACGTGGCTGGTCGAGCCGCGGGGTGTGGCAGGTAGGCGGGCGACGCTGCCGGACGTGGCTGGTCGAGCCGCTGGGTGCCGCCGGTCGAGCCGCTGGATGCCGCTGGTCGAGCCGCTGGGTGCCGCCGGTCGAGCCGCTGGGTGCTGCTGGTCGAGCCGCTGGGTGTCGTGCGTGGCGGAGATCGCCGGGGGACAGGCGGGCTGGGGGGAGGGTCAGGTGGTGGTGAGGATTTCTTGGGCGGCTCGGTGGCCTGAGCGGATTGCGCCTTCGAGGTAGCCCGGCCAGGTGGGCGAGGTTTCGGTGCCGGCCCAGTGGATTCGGCCGGTGGGGGTGGGCGGGTGTTGGGTTGTGGCGTGTTCGCCTGGGTGGGGGAGGGCTGAGTAGCCGCCTTGGACGTGGGGTCTTCGTGCCACGACTTCTCGTGCCAGTCGGCTGGGGTCAGGGCGGCTGGGCCCAATGCCTGGGCGGCTGCGGCCAGGATGGTGGCTTGGCGGTCCTCTTTGGACAGTTTGTCGAGTGTTCTTGCGCGGTGGCCTGGGATCAGGAAGCCCAGGTGGCCGGGGCCGGTGGGTGGGGAGACGTCGAACGACGCCGGCACCGGGCCGGACAGGGCGATCACCTCGCCGCTCAGGCCCGCCTCGCGCCAGAAAGGCCGCTCGTAGACCGCGATCGCCTTGTAGATCGTGCCCATCGTGGTGTTGCGTTCCACCTCCGCGCGGCTCGCCGGCAGCGGCGGGGTGTGGCGGATGTGGGCGGACACCGGGGGTGGGACGGCGATGATCACCCGGTCGGCAGAGAGGGCGCCGGTGGGGGTCGCGATGGTGACCGTGGAGTCTGTTCGGGTTATCGCCGTTGCGGGGCGGGAGAGGTGGATGTTCAGGGGGTGGGCGATCCGTTCTGCCAGGGCGCCCGCGCCGCCGGTCAGGAGTGAAGCCTGAGCGGTGCCCAGCATGGAATTCAGGCCGCCTGACGAACGGACCGCCGACGCCCACGCCTTCCGGGTCACCTGATCGACGTCCGCCGCGATCGCCTCGGCGATCACGACCTCCACCAGGCGGCGTGCGGCGGCGTTGGGCAGGGCGGTCAGCCAACGAGCCAAGGTGGTCTCGTCGTCAGCACTCGGCCTGGACAGGCGAAGGAGTGCCGCGCCGCCGATCAGGAGTGGCAGCCACGCTCTGGTCGGTCGGCCGCCGTCCAGGATCAGGCGCTTGCCGGCGTTCGGTGTGGGGAACAGGTCTACCCCGTGTTCTGCGGCCAGCCCGGCCAACTCGGTGTGATCGGGACCCAGCCACATCCCGCCCAGGTCCACCGCCGAACCCAGCGTCGACCGCACGGTCCACGCCCGCCCACCGACCCGCCCCGCCGACTCCAGCACGGTCACGTCCACGGCCGCCCGGCTCAACTCCCGCGCCGCCGTCAACCCCGCGAACCCCGCGCCCACCACGACAACCTTCATACAACGAGCGTTGCACAACACATGTTGCATGACAAGGTAGGCTCCCGGCCGTGCCCCGCCAGGTAGACCACGCCGCCCGCCTCGCCGCCATCGCCGACGCCGTCGTCACCATCGCCGCCGAACGCGGCTTCGCCGCCGTCACGATCCGCGCCGTCGCCGACCACCTGAAGGCGTCCACCTCGGTCGTCACCCACTACGTCCCCAACCGGGACGACCTGCTGCGCCTCGCCGTCCGCCGCGAACTGGCCTTCCGCCGCGCCCAAGCGGAGCGCGCCATGGCGGACGGGCCCGACGCGCTGCGGGCGCTGGTGCGCTGGGCCGTGGCCGACACCGGGGACCGGGTCCACCGGTTCTGGCTCTCCCTGCTGATCGCCGCCCCGACCGAACCCGTGCTGCGCGCCGAACTGGACGAGTTCAACGCCTGGTGGGACGAGCACCTGCGCGGCCTGGTCCAGCGATCGGGTGTCCCGGACCCCGAGGTCGTCGCGGACACCCTGGACGTCCTGGTCGACGGCCTGGTCACGGCGGGCTTCGACGACCTCGAGCCCGCCCGCCGCGACCGCGTCCTCAACCGCGTGTGGACCGCACTCGGCCTCGCAGACCCGAGCAACTAGCTCTGGTCCACCAGCCTCGGGGGCAGGACCGCAGCGTCGTACAGGTACCAGTCGTCGTACCGGGACTTCGTCGCCTCGAACGACTGCCGGTTGGTGCTGCCCCAGAACGGGTGCTCGTGCTTGCGCACGAACGACTCCGGCACGTGCCGTCCCTCGCACCGCGCACCGTTGCGGTAACGCTCGTACCCGACGCGGTGACGACGGTCCACCCGCTGCACGCTCACCTCGATCGGCACGTCGAGGAACAGCGCGTCGACGTCCCCGTACCCCGCCGCCCGCAGAGGAGCCAGGCGGCCGTCGATCGAGCCGACCGAAGCCATCGTGGTGTCCCAGATGACGTTCTTCCGCTCGCGGTAAGCGCGTTCGGCCACCATCCGGGTGATGTGCGCGGCCTCGTACTGGATCAGGTCGGCCGTCTCCATCGGGGCGAAACCCTCGATCCCGGGGATCATGTCGTGCTCGCACATCGCCTCCTTGGCGTCGTCCGAGCTGAGAACGAGGAACTTGGACGGGTCCACGAACGGGTTGTCGTTGAGCACGGTCGTCTTGCCGGCGCCGGGCAGGCCGCCGGTCAGGACCGCACGGCCCTCGTCGGGCGCGCCGGCCCCCTTGGCGTAGAGGGCTTCGGCCACCCGGCGCTGTTGTTCGGCGCGCCACGGCAGCCAGTTCTTCCCGTCCCCGTCGACGGTGTAGAGGACCTCGGTGGACCGACCGCCCCGCCTGGCCTGCTCGACGGCTTCGTCCAGGGCTTCGACGTGGGCGGCCCACTGCTCGTCGGTCAGGGGCTCGACGGCGGCGGACGCGAGGGGTGGCGCGGTGACCAGCGCGGTGGCGGTGAGGGCCACCAGGAGCAGCCGCAAGAAGAAGGCGCGAATCAGTGGGAGCACACCGAGGATGCTGCGCACGGCCACTGGCCACCCGCAGCGCGGAACCCCGAGTCCACCCGCCCTGGTGAAGGGACGGCGTCCTGCCGGCGCGTGGCAGAACGCCGTCCCCTGACCGGCTCGGGGTACCGGTCAGCCCGTGGGAACCGGCGGTTGCCGGTTCAGCCCGCCAGGACCTCGTTCGCGATGCGCTCCAGCTGCGTCTCCGCCTGGTCCGGCGGGAACAGCCACAGCCCCAACGACGTGGCCCCGGCGTCCAGCAGCCCCTGGAGCTGCGCACGCACCTTGGCCGGACTCCCGGCCACCGCGAACTCGTCCACCCACTCGTCCTCGACGACCAGGTCCTCGTCGGCCGCGAGTGCCGCCACCCGCTTGCGGATGTCCTCCGCGTACGGCGACTGCCCCACCAGGGCCGTGTGGGACTCGGCCTTGAGGAAGAAGCCGACGGCCCCGCGCACGGCGTCCCGCGCGGCCTGGTCGTCGTCGTCCACCGCGGCCAGCACGAACGCGGTCAGCGGGAGGTCGCGGCCGGCCTCGTCCACCAGACCCCGCGCCCAGTTCACGTACGTGGGACCGGACAGCACCGACAGGAGCACGCCGTCGGCCTTCTCGCCGGCGGCGCGCAGCGCCTTGCCGTTCACCGCGCCGATCCACAGCTCGGGCACCTGCTCCGGAGGGAACTCCAGCTTGATGTCGCCGTAGTGGTGCGCGCTGGTGGTCCGGTTGACGTTCTCCCCGGCCAGCAGGTCGCGCAGGACTTCTAACGTCTCCTTCACCGCGGTCAACGGCTTCGCCGGCGTCAGGCCCATCTGCTGGAGCCAGAAACCGTTGCCCAGACCGATGGTCGCGCGCACCCGACCCGGGTACGTGCGGGCCAGGCCCGCCAGCTCCATCGCCAGCACGGCCGGGTGCCGGGTCACGACGCTGGCCAGCCCCAGCCCGGCGGGCACCCGCTCGGTGGCGGCGAGCAGCAGCGTCAGGCCGGACAGGCCGCCGGTGAAGAAGCAGTCCTCGGAGAACCACACCTCGCCGAAGCCGAGCCGTTCCGCCTGCGCCGCGCCCGCGGTCAGCCCTTCCGGCGGCGTGAGGCTGCCGAAGACGATCCCGATCTTGCTCTTGTCCATGAAACGTCCCTCCAGGTGTTCGCCACGGGCCACCGCCATAGTGGCATAAGTGGACGCGCTGTCCACCTACGGGCGGCCGGAAGGGTGCGTGAACCCAGGCAACCCCGGGAAACCCGAAGCGGTCAGGTGCAGCGCGCGCTCAGCCAGTCCAGGCCGGCGACGATCTCGACGGGCGTCAGACCCCGGACTCGCCGCTGGTACTCGTACAGCTCGGGCGCGAGCGGGGCCATGAGGGCGTCCACCGCGGCCTGGGGCGTGCCGGGGGCGAGCAGCAACTGCACGTGCCTGCGCCAGAACGCGTACACGCCGGTGCGGAACCGCGCACGTCCGGTCTCGGCACCCAGTACCAGGTGCAGGTGCCGCTCCAGCAGGTCCACCATCGCCGCGTAGAACGCCGAGAGCCGCGCGCGGGGCGGTGCGCCCGGCCCCAGCGGTGGGGCGCCGCGCAGGATCAACTCCTGCAACTCGGTCTCGTGCGCGTCCAGCAGGGCCTGCGCGATCGACGTGGGGTCGGGGTAGCGGCGGTACAGGGTGGCCCGGCCGACGCCCGCCGCGCGGGCGATGTCCTCCATGGTGACCTCGCTCGTGCCGCCCGCCTCGGCGAACAGCCGCTCGGCGGCGGCCAGCACCTTGGTGCGGTTGCGCGCCGCGTCGGCGCGCTCGCGGGGACGTGCGCCGCCCGTAAAGGCGACCTCGATCGACATGCGGACCACCATACGGCCTCGAAGTCACTAAGTGGACACCGCGTCCACTTAGTGCTTAGCATGGCCGGCATGTACCTCGCACTCCTCGCATCGGCGCTGCTGGTCGGCACGCTCCTCGCGGTGCAGGCCTCGGTGAACCTCCAGCTCAACCGGGCGGTGGGCACCCCCTACGGGGCCTCGACCCTCCAGCTCTCGGTCGCCGCGGGACTGCTGGCCGTGGTGGCGATCCTGACCGGCAGCCTGGGCGCGCTGGGCGGGGTCGGGGACGCGACCTGGTGGCACCTGCTCGGCGGTCTCGCCAGCCCCCTCTACATCACCAGCGGCATCCTGCTGATCCCCCGGCTCGGCGCGGTGACCACGGTCGGCCTGTGGGTGACCGGCCAGATGCTCGCCTCGCTCGTGCTCGACCTCGGCGGCTACGTCGGGGTCCGGCAGGTGCCGCTGAACCTGCTGATCGTGGTCGGCGCGGCGGCCGTCGTCGTCGGCATCTCGGTCGTCGTGCGCGGCCAGAACCAGGCGATCAAAGCCGGCCCCGGCACGGCCACACCCGCCGACACCCGGCCCGCGCTGGGCACCCAGGCCGGCTGGATCGTGCTCGGCGTGGTCGCCGGCGGCGTCCTGCCGGTGCAGGGCGCGGTCAACGCCAAGCTGCGCGGCGACCTCGGCGCGCCGTTCGCGGTCGCGCTGGTCAGCTTCATCGTCGCGGTGGCCGCGATCGCGGTCGTGCTCGCCGTCCTGGTCGCCGCGGGCAAGACGCCCAAGCCCAAGCTCGACGGGCTGAAGGGAATGCCGTGGTGGGGCTGGCTGGGCGGCGCGTGCGCGGCGGCCTACGTGACGGTCACCTTCCTGCTCATCCCCGAGATCGGCGCGGCGACCACGGTGGCGTTCACCGTGACCGGCCAGCAGCTCGCGTCCGCGGTCATCGACCAGCACGGGCTGTTCCGCCTGCCCCGCCGCAAGCTCACCACCGCCCGCCTCGTCGGCGTCGCGCTGCTCATCGCCGGCTCCGTGCTCGTGCAGATCGCCAAGTGAGAAACCCCGCCCCGACCCGGAAGTGAGACGCCGTGCTGACGCCTTACAACGCCGCGCCCGAGGTTTTCGTGCTGCCTTCGCAGCTCCCGATCGCGGGTGCGGGCGTGTTACCCGTGCACTCGTACCTGATCCGCGCGCACGAACCGGTCCTCATCGACGCGGGCCTGCCGATCGACGCGGGCCAGTTCGACCAGGCGGTGTGGAACCTGGTCGACCCGCAGGACCTGAAGTGGGTGATCGTCACCCACGACGACCGCGACCACGTGGGCAGCCTGCGCGAGATCCTGGCCGCCGCGCCCAACGCCACCCTGGTCACCAACCAGCTCTCGGTGGACCGCCTCGCCGAGTACTGGAACGTGCCGCAGCACCGCGTCCGCGCGGTCAACCCCGGCCGCTCGCTGGACCTGGGCGACCGCCGCATCACCGTGCTGCGCCCGCCCGCCTACGACGCCCCGTCCACCATCGCCGTCTACGACCAGAAGCTGGAAACCCTGTTCAGCGCGGACAGCTTCGGCGCCGTGCTGCCCGAGTTCGCCTCGCACGCCCAGGACGTCTCCGAAGCCGACTACTACGACGGCCTGGCCCTGTTCACCCGCGCCAACGCGCCGTGGACCTCCTTGGTGGACCAGGACAAGTTCGACAAGGTGATCGACCTGATCCGCGCGGTCAACCCGAAGACGGTGCTCAGCGCGCACGGCCCGGTCGCGACCGGCCGCACCGACGCCCTGTTGGAAGCGATGCGCAAGATCCCCGCCATGACGCCGTGGCTGCCGCCGGAGGACGTCGAGGTGGAAGCGGTGCTGGAGCGCCACGAGGCCGAACTCGCCGCCGCCCGCGCCGAACTGGCCCGCTGAACAACCCCGAAAGGCGAGGCATGTCCACGCACGACCTGACGCCCCCGCCCGGGGTCGTCGTGATCTTCTCCGACATCTGGTGCTCCTTCGCCCACGTCACCGTGCACCGCCTGCACAAGGCGCGGCGCGAGCTGGGCCTGGAGGACCGGGTCTCGTTCGACCACCGCGCGTTCCCGTTGGAACTGCTGAACAAGGCGCCCAGCCCGCGCACCGGCACCGACAGCGAGGTCGGCCGGACCGCGAGCCTGGAACCCGACGCGGGCTGGCAGCTGTGGCAGGACAAGGACTGGCTCTACCCGTCGAGCACCCTGCTCGCGCTGGAAGCGGTCCAGGCGGCCAAGGAACAGGGCTTCGCCGCGTCCGAACGGCTCGATTTGGCGTTGCGCAGAGCGTTTTGGGCGGAAAGTCGGAGCATCGCCAACTACCACGTCATCCTCGACGTGGCGGAGAGAACCGGCGCGGTGGACGTCACCGCACTCGCCGAAGCGCTCGACGACGGCCGAGCCAGACGCGCGTTGTCCGCGCAGGCGGCGATTTCCGCGACCGAAACGGTGAACTGCAGTCCCCACCTGTTCCTGCCCGACGGCACCGATCACGCGAACCCGGGGATCGAAGTGAGTTGGGTCGGCGATTACGGCGTCGGATGGCCCGTGATCGGTCGGGACGAACCCGAGGCAGTCTCCGAACTGGTCAAACGCGCTGCCGCATAAGCAGTCCCCATCACCGGCGACGACGCACGTCGCCGGTTCTGCGCGATCAAATCCCGGCCCTTCGGCTGGGATTTCGCACATCCGCACCCATAGCGAATCCCAATGGCGTGAATTGGCCCGCTCATTGAACCCGTCGGCGGTGCAATAGCCGCCTTTCGGTCGGCGGTTCAATCGTGATCTGCTTGTTATTGTTACGGCGGAGTTACCCTGGTTACGGTGGGCAGTGCCGCAGCAGCGGAGAGTCAGACACCGAAACGGGGGATCGGCGGACTTGTCCACCTGTCACTCGCGTGCATTCCGATCAATCAAAACGACCGGGACGATTCGGTTCCCGGTGCTCGTCTGTGTCGAAAACTATCCTGGGGGTATTCCTCGATGAGCACCAGTACGGACACCACGACGACCGCGCACGACGTCAGCGGCTTCGTCGACCTCACCCAGCACGAGATCCTGGCCCTGAAGACCCGCTTCAACCTCGCCGACGCGCACACGCACCAGCGCCAGTCGCGCAGCCAGGAGAAGATCGTCGCGAGCTTACCGGAGCTGTGGTACGAGGCCGAGCAAGGCCTCCAGTCGTACTACGAGAAGCGCTTCATCGATTCGTTCTTCCGGCTGCACCAGCAGCCCAACGCGCCCAAGGACAAGGCGATGCTGTCCTACGCGGCCAGCATCTCCACCATGGTCGCGGCCATGTTCCTCAAGAACCGCAACATGTCGGTCACCCTGGTCGAGCCCTGCTTCGACAACCTCGTGGACCTGCTCAAGAACATGCAGGTCGACGTGCGGCCGATCGACGAGACCAACATCCACGACGTGTCGAGCATCTACGACAACCTCGTCCGCGAGGTCCGCACCGACGCGCTGTTCCTGGTCGACCCCAACAACCCCACCGGGTTCAGCCTCCTCAAGGACGGCCGCAGCGGCTTCGAGGAGGTCGTCCGGTTCTGCGTGGACCACGACAAGGTGCTGCTGATCGACCAGTGCTTCGCCGCGTTCGCCCTGGCCGACGAGCGGATCGGCCGGGTCGACATCTACGAGCTGCTGGAGAACTCCGGCGTGACGTACCTGGCGATCGAGGACACCGGCAAGACCTGGCCGATCCAGGACGCCAAGTGCGCCATGATCACGCCCAGCGACGACATCCTGGAGGAGGTCTACAACCTCCACACCTCCGTCCTGCTCAACGTCTCGCCGTTCGTGCTCAACATGGTGGCCAACTACGTCGAAGACTCCATCGAGGACGGCTTCGCCTCGGTGCGCAACGTCATCACGGAGAACCGCAAGCTGGCCAAGGAGGCGCTCGACGGCGACGTGCTGGAGTACGTCGAGCCGGCGGTCAACGTCAGCGTGGCGTGGTTCCGCATCAAGCCCGAGCACCTGACCGCGTCCCGCCTCCAGGAGAAGCTGCTGGAGAACGAGGTCTACGTGCTGCCCGGCACGTACTTCTTCTGGCACGAGCCGGCCCGCGGCGAGCGCTACGTGCGCCTGGCGCTGGCCCGCGAGCCGGAGATGTTCGCCGCCGCCATGACCGCCATGCGCGAGGTGCTGAACCGCAATGAGTGGTGAGGCGATCATCGACGCGTCGCTGTTCATGGCGATGAACAGCATCGACGAGGCGACCCGGCGGCGCGGCAAGGCGTTCTTCGTCGCCCGCCTGGGCACCGGCGCGGTGATGCCGCTGGAGCAGGTCGGCGCGTGCGACGACCTGGTGTGGGGCTACCGCCGCGCGGAGCAGGACGCCTACTACCCGTTCATGGACGTCCTGCACACCGAGATGAAGATCGACCGGATCGGCTACACCGAGGAGGACCTCAAGCGCGGCTTGGAGTCCCCCGAGCTGGCCGGGCTGTCACTGCGCAACCGGCTGACCGCGGCCGTCGTGCTCAACCGCGGCGGCACCCTCTACACCGTCGACCCGGAGCTGACCGCCCGGGACGACCTGCCGCTGGGCGAGCTGCCCGACGTGGAGTCGGCGTTCCCGCAGCCGCTCGAAGGTCTGTACCAGCAGTCGCTGGTCCTGCGCGTGGGAGGTGGGGCATGAGCTACCGGGGCACGATCGTTCCGCTCGTCACGCCGCTGGACGCCCGCGGCGAGGTGGCCGAGTCCGATGTGGACAGCCTGATCGACTCGTTGGAGGGCAAGGTCGACGGCCTGATGCCGGCGCTGAGCACCGGCGAGGGCTGGAAGCTGTCGGACCGGCAGTGGGTGGACGTGGTCACCTACACCGTGAAGCACTCCCGCGGCCTGCCCGTGCTGTCGGGCATCCAGCTGCCCACCACCGCGGAGGTCGTGGCGCGGGCCAAGGTGGCCGTGGACGCGGGCGTGGACGCGGTGGTCGTCACCACCCCGTACGGGCCGGACGTGACGCAGGAGGAGATCGTCGCGCACTTCCGGACCATCCGGGAGGCGGTCGGCGTCGGGATCTTCCTCTACAACGAGGAAGCCGTGTCCGGCAACAAGATCGAGCTGGACACCCTGCTGCGCATCTGCGAGCTGCCCGGGATCGTCGGCATCAAGGAGTCCAGCGGCTCGGCCGAGTACACCAACGCGATGACCCGGGCGGGCACCGGCATCCCGGTGTTCGAGGGCTGGGAGAACCTGCTGCTCCAGGTCACCGGCATCGCCGGGTTCATCGGCCCGCTGCTCAACGTGGAGCCGGGCCTGTGCAACGAGATGCTCACCGACCCGCGGCCGGAACTCCAGGACCGCATCAACGCCGCCTGCGAGGCGTACGGGCTGTTCGGCGACGAGTGGTACCGGCCGCTGAAGGAGGAACTGGTGCGGCGCGGCGTCATCTCGACGGCGCGGGTGGTGCCGGAACGGGCGGCGGCGGCATGAGCGCCGCGCGCCGGCTGTTCCGGCTCAACCGCTCGGTGCCCTCCGCCGTCGAGTACGCCGAGATCCGCCGGCTCGAACGCGAGTTCTTCGTCCAGCGCGCCGACGCGCTGGAAGCGGCGGCGCCGGCGTTCGCCTCGCGTGGCGAGCTGGTGAAGGCGCTGGGCGAGCGGCTGGCCGAGGAGGAGGCCAACCCCTCGGAGAGCGACCTGTTCATCACCGAGGAAGCGAACCTGGCGCAGTTCAAGGAGATCGTCTCGCAGTTCGCGGTGGACGGGCTCATCGAGTCGCAGTCGCTGCTGGCGATCATTCCCCGGCTGCCGTCGCGGTCGCGGATGGCGGTGTTCCGGGTGTTGATCGACGAGTTCGGCTGCGGCAACGACGACCAGGAGCACGCCGGGCTCTACGCCAAGCTGCTCACCGAGTTGGGGCTGCCGACCGACCTGGACCACCACGTCGAGCGGGCGGCGGAGGAGGTGCTGGGCTTCGTCAACCTGTTCTACTGGCTGGCGGCCCGCGCCCCGGAGCCGGACTACTTCCTCGGCGCCTACTCCTACTTCGAGTCCAGCGTGCTCTACGCCTTCCGCAGCTTCGCCGCGGCGGGCAAGCGGCTCGGGTTGGCGCAGGACCGGTACTACACCGAGCACCTCTACATCGACGCCTTCCACAGCAAGCAGATGCAGACCGCGATCCGCGAGCTGGACCAGGAGCAGGGCGTCGACCTGCGCAAGGTGTGGGCCGGTGTGGAGCTGACCAGCGCCGTGGTGGCCGAGGCGGTCGACGCGGCGGTCGCGCGGGCGAGGGAGGTCGGGTGACCACCGACGCCGAGGTGGCGGCGGCTCCCGGTGCGGTGGCGGCCGTCGGGGACGTGCCGTCGGTCCAGCCGCTGCCGCAGCGGCAGGACGGCGTGTCCGTGCGGCAGCTCAACGGCGAGCTGCTGCTGGTGGAGGTGCGGGGGCAGCGGTTCCTGACCCAGGCCGAGTGCCCGCACCGCAAGGGGCGGCTGCTGTTCGGCTACGTCAACGACCGCAAGCTGCGCATCACCTGCCCGCTGCACCACTCCACGTTCGAACTGACCACGGGGGACCAGGTGTCCGGCCCGGTCTGCGGCTCGCTCAAGGTGACGCCGCTGACCGGTGACGGGCTGCCCTACCCCCTGCGCTGAGAAGACCAGACCCCGTCCCGCGGCCTTCCCCCGCCGCGGGGCGGGGTCTACCCACCCCTGCCCCTGCCCCGAGGAGGCCGCATGTCCGCGTCGCAGACCGGTCACGAGCTGGTCGACCCCGCCGAGCGCACCACGAGACCGCACGAGTTCCTGTGGATCTGGCACTCCGCCCAGTTCTCCTTCGGCGTGGTGGTGCTCGGGTCGGTGCCGGTGAGCTTCGGCCTGGGCTGGTGGGGGAGCGCGACGTCCGCGCTGGTCGGGCTGCTCGTCGGCACGTTCGTGTTCGCCCCGCTGGTGCGCTTCGGGATGCGCACGGGCGCCACCGACGCGGTGTCCAGCGCGGCGCACTTCGGCGTGCGGGGCCGGGTGGTGACCAACCTGATCACGCTGTGCGTGGCCATCGGGTTCTTCGCGATCGCGGTGTGGACCGGGGCGACCGCCGTGGTGGCGGCGTTGCGGCGACTGGTGGGGTGGGGTGACCTGGTGCTGGTCGTGCCGCCGGTCGCGCTGGCCGTGGTGCTGGTCGCGATCTTCGGCTACCGCGCCCTGCTGACCACCTACAAGGCCGTGACGGTGATCGGCGGCCTGGTGCTGGCGGGCCTGGTGGCGGCGCTGCTGCCCGGGTTCGACCCCGGCGCGGCCGGTGAGCCGGTGCTCGGCGACTTCTGGCGCACCTGGCTGCTGGGCGTCACCTTCGGGGCCACCGTGCCGATCACCTACGCGACCCTCCAGGGCGACTACTCCCGGCACCTGCGGCCGGGCACCACCGACCGGGAAGCGGTGTGGTTCACCGGCGTCGGCATGTTCCTCAGCAACGCCATCGCCGTGCTCATCGGCATCATGGCGAGCACGGTGATCACCGACCACTCGGTGCCGTGGGTGATCGGCCTGACCGATGCGGTGCCGGGCTGGTTCACCGCGTTCGTCATCGTGTTCGGGTTCTTCGGCACGCTGCCGCAGGGCGCGCTGTGCGTCTACGCGGCCGGCCTGACGGCGAACTCGTTGTTCCGCAACGCTTCCCGGGTCACCTGCACCGTCGTGGTGGCCGCCGTCGGCGTCCTGGTGCTCTACGCGGGCGCCGTCGTCTACGACGCCATCGACTCGATCTCCACGTTCGTCCTCTTCCTCCTGCTGCTGATCGCGCCCTGGTCGGCGATCATGCTGGTCGGCTTCGCGCTGCGCGGCGGTCGCTACGCCCCGGAAGAGCTGCTGGGGCGGGGCCGCTACTGGTTCGCGGGCGGGTTCGACCCACGGGCGTTCGCGGCGTTCGTCCCGGCCGTGGCGATGGGTTTCGCGTTGGCCAACAACGCGGTCTACGTCGGTCCGTGGGCCGACCTCGCGGGCGGCGTCGACCTGAGCTGCGTCGTCCCCTTCGCCTTCGCCGGCGGCGGCTACTGGCTGCTGTGCAAGGCGTTCCCCGAACCGCCCGGCGGCACTCCGCCCGCCCGGTTCGAGCTGTCCATCGGCAACAGGAGAGGATCATGACCGAAGAAGCCGGGGCGTTCCGGCACAAGCGCAGAACGGTGCTGAAGGCGGGTGGCGCGGCGGTCGCCGGAGCGGTCGCCCACCCCGTGCTGGAGGCGGCCCCCGCGCAGGCGGAGGCCGCCGGCGGCGTTCCCATCACCCTGCGGGTCAACGGGACACCGCACGAGCTGACCGTCGAGGCCCGCGTCACGTTGCTCGACGCGCTGCGCGAGCGGCTCGACCTGACCGGCGCGAAGAAGGGGTGCGACCGGGGCGAGTGCGGCGCGTGCACGGTGCACGTGGACGGCCGGCGGATCAAGTCGTGCCTCACCCTCGCGGTCATGCAGGAGGGCCGCGAGATCACCACGGTCGAGGGCCTGGCCCGCGGCGGCCGGCTGCACCCGGTGCAGGAGGCCTTCATCCGGCACGACGCCTTCCAGTGCGGCGCCTGCACCTCCGGCCAGGTGATGTCGGCGGTGTCGGTGATCGAGGAGGGCCACACCCGGTCCACGGACGAGATCCGCGAGTGGATGAGCGGGAACCTGTGCCGCTGCGCGGTCTACCCCAACATCGTGGCGGCCGTGCGCGACGCGGCGAAGGAGCCACGGCCGTGAGGAACTTCGAGTACGTGCGGGCGCAGGACCCCGCCGACGCGGTCCGGCTGGTCGCCGAACGGCCCGGCGCGGCCTTCGTCTCCGGCGGGACGGACCTGCTCAACCTGATGCGCGACGGCGCGCAGACCCACGACCGGCTCGTGGACGTCAACGGCCTGGGCCTGGACAAGATCACCATCGGCGCGCGCACCGTGCGCCTGGGCGGCTGGTCCCGGATGGCCGACGTGGCCGCGCACCGCTTCGTGCGCCACCGGTTCCCGGTGGTGGCCGAGGCGCTGCTGGCGTCGGCTTCGCCGCAGATCCGCAACATGGCCTCCATCGGCGGGAACCTGGTGCAGCGCACCCGGTGCGGGTACTTCCGCGACGCGGCGTCGGCGTGCAACAAGCGGGTGCCCGGCAGCGGGTGCCCGGCGCTGGACGGGGAGAACCGGTGGCACGCGGTGTTCGGCGGGAGCGACCACTGCATCGCGGTGAGCGCGGGTGACCTGGGCGTGTCGCTGCTGGCCGTGGACGCCGTCGTGCTGACGTCGGGGCCGCGGGGCGAGCGGCGCATCCCGTTCGGCGAGTTCCAGGTGGTGCCGGGGGACACCCCGCACCGGGAGCACGTGCTGGAGCACGGGGAGCTGATCGTCGGCGTGGAACTGCCGTTCTCGCACTTCGCCGGCAAGTCGACGTACCTGAAGCTGCGCGACCGGGCCAGTTTCGAGTTCGCCGTGGTGTCCGTGGCGGCGGCGCTGGACTTGCGCGGTCGGCACGTCCGGGACGTGCGGCTGGCGTTCGGCGGCGTGGCGACCAAGGCGTGGCGGTCGTTCGCGGCCGAGGACGCCCTGCGCGGCAAGGAACTGAACGGTTCGACCATCGAGGCGGCGTGCCGGGCCGCGGTTTCGGGCGCGCAACCGCGGCAGCACAACGCGTTCAAGGTCGAACTGCTGAAGCGCGCGGTGAGCCGCGTCCTGCACGACCTCGGGGGTGTGCGGTGAACAGTCCCGTCGGGCGCGCCGTCCCCCGCGTGGAGGGGCACGCCAAGGTCACCGGCGGCGCGAGGTACGCCGCCGACGTTCACGTCCCCGGGGTGGTGCACGGCTACCTGGCCACCAGCACCATCGCGCGCGGGCGGATCACCTCGTTCGACGTCTCGCGCGCCGCCGCGGCCCCGGGCGTGATCGCGGTGTTCAGCCACCTGAACATGCCCCGCCTGACCGTGCCGACGGCCCCGTACCCCAAGGGGTTCATGCCGTTGCAGGACACCACCATCCACCACGACGGCCAGCCGATCGCCTACGTCGTGGCCGAGACCTGGGAGCAGGCGCGCGAGGCCGCCGACCTGGTGGACGTCCGGTACGCCGTCGAGCAGCCGAAGATCGCGTTGGAGGACGCCCCGGGCGAGGACTTCCTGCCCCCACCGGGACCCGAGGGGCCGTACGAAGTGAAGCTCGGCGACGCGCACGCGGCCCTGGAGCGCGCCGAGGTGAAGGTGGACCACACGTTCACCAGCCCGGTGCACCACCACAACCCCATCGAGACGTCGGCGACGGTCGCGGTCTGGGAGGGCGACCGGCTGACCCTGCATGACTCCACGCAGAGCATCAACCTCACGCAGGGCGTGGTGTCCAAGGCGCTGGGGGTGCCGCCGGAGAACATCCGCGTGCTGGCCCCGTACCTGGGCGGCGGGTTCGGCGCGAAGGCCCCCGTGTGGCCGCACACCGTGCTCACCGCCGCCGTCGCGCGCATCCTCGGCAAGCCGGTGAAGCTGGTGCTGACCCGGGCCCAGATGTACACCGCGTCCGGGTACCGCGCGCAGTTCTTCCACCGGGTCGCCCTGGGCGGCACGCGGCAGGGCAAGCTGACCGCGCTGCACAGCTTCAGCAACCAGCAGCTGTCCCGCACCGAGCACCGGATCTTCAACACCAGCGAGACGTCCTGGCTGCTGTACGACATCAAGGACTTGCACGTCCGCCAGCACGGCGTGCGGCTGGACATCTCCACCCCGCACTTCATGCGCTCGCCGGAAGGTCCCCCGCTGTTCGGCCTGGAGACCGCGCTCGACGAACTGGCCTACGAGATCGGCATGGACCCGGTCGAGCTGCGCCTGCGCAACTACACCGACGTCAACCCCGAAACCGGCGGCCCCATCGGCAACGCCAACCTCGCCGAGTGCGCGCGCCGGGCCGCGGCGGCTTTCGGCTGGGCGTCCCGCGACCCGCGACCGGGGTCGATGCGCGACGGGCGGGAGTTCATCGGCTACGGCATGGCCACCGAGGCGCACACCTACCGGTCCCGGCAGGCCGACGCCGTGGTGGAGATCGGCGTGGACGGCAAGGCGGTGGCCCGCAGCGCCACCCACGACATCGGCACCGGGACGTACACGGTGATGACCCAGATCCTGGCCGAGTCGCTGGCCATGCCCATGGGCTCCGTGCGCTTCGACCTGGGCGACACCGACTTCCCCGCCGCCGGCTTCTCGGCCGCGTCGGTGACCGTGCCCAGCGTGTCCGTGGCGATCGACAAGGCGGCCCGGTCGGTCCGGGAGCAGGTGGTCGCCTTGGCGGTGGCCGATCCCCGGTCGGCACTGCACGGCGTGCCCGTCGACCGGATCGTCGTCGAGAACGGCTTCCTGTTCGACAACGCCAACCGCGACCGCCGCGACAGCTACGAGGGCGTCATGGGCCGGCACGGGGTCCCCGTGACCGCTACGGGCCGGCACATCAACGCCCCCGGCTACACCACCGGCGTCGTGTTCGTCGAGGTCCGCGTGGACCCGTGGATCGGCCGGGTGCGCGTGACCCGCGCCGTGACCGCGCACGACCTGGGCCGGGTCCTGAACCGGACCACCGCGCGCGGCCAGGTGATCGGCGGCGTCAACTGGGGCATCGGCTACGCCCTGACCGAGCACACCGTCACCGACCGCCGAACCGGCCGCACCCTCAACCCCAACCTGTCGACGTACCTGCTGCCGGTGAACGCCGACAGCCCGACCGACATCGAGGCGATCTTCATCGACCAACCCGACCCGGCGTCCCCGAACGGCACCAAGGGCTTCGGCGAAACCCCGATCACCGGCGTCCCGGCCGCGATCGCCAACGCCGTCCACCACGCCACCGGCCGCCGAATCCGCGACCTGCCCATCACCCAGGACAAACTTCTGTAGCCTCGGCGGCGCGGTCACCCCTGCCCCGACCGCGCCGCCCGCTCACGAGATCGAGGAGAGCACCACGACCAGCCTCGGCCCGCCGCCCCAACGCAGGATCGTCGACGCCGAGCAGGTGCGGCGCCTTGTCGAAGACCAGTTCCCCCAGTGGGCCGACCTCCCGGTCCGCCCCGTGGCCAACAGCGGCTGGGACAACTGCACCTTCCACCTCGGCGACCGGATGTCGGCCCGCTTGCCCACCGCCGCCGAGTACGCGTTGGCGGTCGACAAGGAACACCGGTGGCTTCCGGTCCTCGCGCCTCGACTGCCGCTACCGATCCCCGTCCCGCTGGCCAAAGGACGGCCCGGCGCGGACTACCCCCACCCGTGGTCGATCTACGCCTGGCGCAACGGCGAACCCGCGACCGTCGAAGGCATCGCCGACCCGGTCCGCTTCGCACTCGACCTGGCCGGGTTCCTGGCCGCGCTACAGGGCATCGACACCGCCGACGGCCCTCGACCCGGCAAGCACAACTGGTTCCGCGGCGGCACCCTGCGCACCTACGACGAGCAAGCCCAGCGCGCACTGGCCAAGCTGGACGGCCACATCGACGTAGACCTGGCTCGCGAGATCTGGCGAACCGCCCTGGACGCACCCTGGGACGGCGTGGAGCGCTGGTTCCACGGTGACATGGCCGCAGGAAACCTCATGCTGGACGACGGCGAACTGGCCGCCGTCATCGACTTCGGGACGTGCGGTGTCGGCGACCCGGCCTGTGACCTGGCGATCGCCTGGACGCTGCTCACCCCCGACGGCCGCCGTGCGTTCCGCGAGCGACTGTCCGTCGACGACGCGACCTGGGCGCGCGGACGTGGCTGGGCCCTGTGGAAGACCCTCGTGACCTGCGCTCAAACCCCGGGCCGCACCGACTCGGACGCGCGGCGTGTCCTCGGCCGGTGACGCGTTCGTGGCGGTGGCGCTGCGCATGGCGACGCCGCACGGCACTGCCCGGCGCACGATGTGCGCGATCTGCCTGACCACCCATCCGGGTGATGGTGTGTCGCTGATGACCGCCCGCCAAGCAGGCAAGGAAGGCCAGCGGGGCAACCCGGTCGGCACCAACCTGTGCGGCGACCTCGCGTGCTCGCGCTACCTGCGCGGGAAGGAGGACGCGGGCCCCGGCGGGCGCATCCACGAGGCGCTGTCCATTGGCGAGAAGGCCGAGCGCACGGGGACGCACCTCGGCGCATTCCTCGAACGGGTGATGTACTGACGCTCGACCTCCCGCCCGTGCCACAGTGGACGACGGACACGGACCTGCCGGGGGGACGGGATGTGGCTGTTCAGACTGCTGGGACCGGTGCGGCTGGAACGCGACGGCGAACCCGTGCCGATAGGCCCGCCGCAGGTCAGGGTGGTGCTGGCGACACTCGCCGCGCACGCCGACGACGTCGTCTCGCTCGAGCGCATGGCCGAGGAGCTGTGGGGGCACCCGCGACCGGCCTCCGCCACCCCGCAACTGCACGGCATCATCTGGCGGTTGCGCCGGACCCTGGGCCGGGAGCGCATCACCACCGCCCGACCCGGGTACGTGCTGCACGCGTCGCCCGCCGAGCTGGAGCCGGAGGTGTTCCACCACGACGTCGCCCACGCCCGGAGTCTGTTGGCGCGCGGCGACGTCGAGTCGGGCGCGGCACGGCTGCGGGTCGCGTTGGCGCGGTGGCGGGGACCGGCGCTGGCGGAGGTCCGGGGCGCGGCGCACCTCGCGGCCAGGCTCGACGAGGACCGCATGGCGGCGCTGGAGGACCGGGTCGACGCGGACCTGGCGCTGGGCCGGGGCGCGGACCTGGTCGGTGAACTCGCCGCCCTGGTCGCCGAACACCCGGTGCGGGAACGGCTGCGCGGTCAGCTGATGACGGCGCTGGCGTCGTCCGGCCGGGTCGTGGAGGCGTTGGACGCCTACGCCGCGTTCCGCGCGACGTTGGTGCGGGAGCTGGGGGTCGAGCCGTCCGCGTGGTTGCGCGACCTGCACACCGGGATACTGCGCGGCACCGCGGCCGGGCAGGAGCGCCCGGCCGCGGTGCCCTGGCGTCACGGGCAGGGGCGCAGCGAGGTGACCCTGTCCCGGTGCTCGGGCAGCAGGTCGCCCTGGAACCCGGGTTCGACGATGAAGATGAGCTGGTTGAAGCCGGCGGCGTCGTAGTAGCACCAGTCCTGCCCGGTGCGGTTCCACACGCTCTTGGTCCGGTTGTTCATGCCGCGCGGACCGGACGAGTCGCCGAGGTCGCCGTCCCCGTTGGCGAAGTGCGCGAACGGCCGGCCGCCCTGGAGCCCGGCGAAGATGCACGACCGGTTGGCGGGGCAGTCGCTCCACGCCTTGGTGGACGCGTCGGATTGCTGGACGCCTTGGTAGACAACGCCCTGCGCGGTGGCCGGCGCGGTGGACAGCGCCCCGGCGACGGCCACTCCGCCCAGGACGGTGAGAAGCTTGCGGATCACTGGTGGTTCCCCCCTCAGGTGGACAGGCATTTCCTTGCCTGGCAACCACTCTGGCGAGGTGTCCTAAGTAGTTTCTATCCGCAAGTAGCCACCCGCGCGTTCGTTCGGCTGCGGAACGCGCAGTGGGACATGGCGTGCGCGTTGGTCGGCGCGGTGGCGGCACAGCTCGCCCTCACGGGCGTGCACGACCGCCACCTCGCCCTCACGGGCGTGCACGACCCGCCACCTCGCCCTCACGGGCGTGCACGACCGCCACCTCGCCGACCGGCTCACGTCGAGCGCCGCACGATGAGCCTGTGCAGCACGATGAACGCCAGCAGCAGCGCACCGATCACGATCTTCGTCCACCACGAGTTCAACGTGCCGTCGAAGCTGATGATGGTCTGGATCGTCCCCAGCACCAGCGCGCCCACCACCGACCCGAGCACGTAACCCGCGCCACCGGCCAGCAACGTCCCGCCGATGACGACCGCCGCGATGGCCTCCAGCTCCATGCCCACCGCGTGCAACCCGTACCCCGACGCGGTGTAGAACGAGAACACCAGGCCCGCCAGCGACGAGCAGAACCCGCTGATCACGTACACGCCGACCTTGGTGAACCCGACCGACAGGCCCATCAGCCGCGCCGAGGGCTCGCTGCCGCCCAACGCGTACACGGTCCGGCCGAACCGGGTCAGGTGCAGCACGTACATGGCCGCCACCAGCACCCCGACCGCGATGAGCACGTTGTTGGTGATGGACACCCCGCCACCCAGCGCGATGCGGTCCATGCCCAGCGCCCGGTAGCTCTTGTCCTTGATGCTGATGGACTCGATGCTGATCACGAAGCACAGCCCGCGCGCCAGGAACATGCCGGCCAGCGTCACGATGAACGGCTGCACGTCGAACTTGTGGATCATCAGACCCATCAGCAGCCCCAGCACCGACCCGGTCAGCAGGACCACCACGATCACCAGCGGCACCGGCCAGCCCGCCTTCACCCCGGCGGCGGCGATCATCGTGGACAGCGCCAGCACCGACCCCACGGACAGGTCGATGCCGCCGGTCAGGATCACGAACGTCATGCCCACGGCCAGCACGATCAGGTGGGCGTTGTCGATGAACAGGTTCGCGAACACCTGACCGGACGCGAAGTTCTCGAACGACACCGACCCCGCGCCGAACGTCAGCACGAACAGCGCGAACGTGGCCACCACGGGCAGGTGCCGCTTCGGCACCCGCGGGACGGACATCACCTTCGAAACGGACGGGGCAGCCATCAGCTCGCCACCTCCTGCGGCTTCAGCACTTCCGCGACCGGCCGGGTGGGTCGCCGCCGGAACAGCGCCTGCACCTTCGGCGACTGGAACAGGATCACCACGATGACCACGACGGCCTTGAACACCAACGTGATCTCCGGCGCGATGCCCGCCGTGTAGACGGTCGTCGTCAGCGTCTGGATCACCAGCGCGCCCAGCAGCGTCCCGGTGAGCGAGTACCGCCCGCCCGCCAGCGACGTGCCGCCGATGACCACGGCCAGGATCGCGTCCATCTCGATCCACAGCCCGGCGTTGTTGGCGTCCGCCGCGCTCACGTTCGAGCTGATCATCAACCCGGCCACGCCCGCGCACAGCGCCGCGAACACGTACACCGTCCAGATGATCGTCCGCGACTGCACGCCCGCGAGCCGGCTGGCCTCCGGGTTCACCCCGACCGCCTCGATCAGCAGGCCCAGCGCGGTCTTCCGGGTCGCCACCGCGACCAGCACCAGCATCGCCACGCTGATCAGGATCGCCAGCGGCAGCAGCACGAAGCCCGCGCCCACCGACCGGTAGGTCTCGTTGTTCACGGTGATGATCTGGCCGTCGGTCACCAGCATCGCGATGCCGCGCCCGGCCGTCATCAGCACCAAAGTGGCCACGATCGGCTGGATTCGCAGGACCGCTACCAGGAAACCGTTCCACAGCCCCAGGATCAGGCACAGCCCGAGCGAGATGGCCATGCCCAGCAACGCCGTCGTGGCGCTGCCCGGGTCACCGGAAGTCGCGATGTACTCGCACGTCACCGCTGCGGCGATGGCCACCACCGCACCGACCGACAGGTCGATGCCCCGGGTCGCGATCACCAGCGTCATGCCCAGCGCGATCAGCAGCGTGGGGGCGCCGTTCTTGAGGATGTCGATCACGCTGCCGTACAGGTGACCGTCCTGCATGCGGATCGAGAAGAACGACGGCGTCACCACGACGTTGAGCACCAGCAGCGCCACGAGCGCGCCGAGGGCCCACCACAGCCGGTTCACGCGGCGGACCTCCCGCCCGCGATGTGCGCCATGACCTCGTCCACGTCCGTGCCGCGCAGTTCGGCGACCTTGCGCCGGTCCCGCAGCACCACCACGCGGTCGGACACCCGCACGACCTCCTCCAACTCGGCGGAGATGAACACCACCGCCACCCCTCGGCCGCCAGTTCCGCGACCAGCTTCTGGATCTGCGCCTTCGCGCCCACGTCGATGCCGCGCGTCGGCTCGTCCAGCACCAGCAGCTTCGGCTTGGTCACCAGCCACCGCGCGAGCAGCACCTTCTGCTGGTTGCCGCCGGAGAGGTTGCGGATCGGCGTGTCCGGGGTGGCGGGCCGGATGTCCAGCATCGCCACGTACTTCTCCACCAGCTCGTCCTTGGTGCGCCGGGACAGCGGCCGGGTCCAGCCCCGCGAGGCCTGCAACGCCAGCACCAGGTTGTCCCGCACGCTCAGGTCCGCCACCAGGCCCTCGGCCTTGCGGTCCTCCGAGCAGAACCCGATCCCGGCCGAGATCGCCTGCCGCGGCCCGCGCAGGTGCAGCGGCTTTCCTGCGAACTCCAACGTGCCCGAGTCCGCTTTGTCCGCGCCGAACAGCAGCCGCGCCAGCTCGGTGCGCCCGGACCCGAGCAGCCCGGCGAGCCCGACGACCTCGCCCGCGCGCACCTCCAGGTCGAACGGCTCCACCGCGCCGCGCCGGCCCAACCCGGTGGCGCGCAACAACACCGCGCGCTCGTCCACCGGGTGCGTCTGCTGCTCCAGCTCTTCCAGCACGCCCAGCTCACGGCCCAGCATCGCGGACACCAGGTCCAGCCGGCTCAGCTCGGCCGTGCGGTACTCGCCGACCAGCCGGCCGTTGCGCAGCACCGTCATCCGGTCGGAGATCTCGTAGACCTGCTCCAGGAAGTGCGAGACGAACAGGATCGCCACGCCTTCGTCGCGCAGCACGCGCATGATCCGGAACAGCTCAGCCACCTCGCCCGCGTCCAGGCTGGACGTCGGCTCGTCCAGGATCAGCACCTGGCACTCCACCGCGACCGCCCGCGCGATCGCCACCAGCTGCTGCACGGCGATCGGGTGGTCGGCCAGCACCGAACCGGGGTCGATGGCCAACCCCATGCGCTCCAACAGCACCGCGGCCCGGCGCCGGGTGGCGCGGCCGTCGATGCGGCCGAACCGGCGGGGTTCGCGGCCCAGCAGGATGTTCTCCGCGACGGTGAGGTTCCCGCAGAGGTTGACCTCCTGGTACACGGTGCTGATCCCGGCGTCCTGCGCCTGCCCGGGGCCGTGGAAGGAGACTTCCTCGCCGCGCAACCGGATCAGCCCGGTCGGCCGGTGCACGCCGGTGAGGGCCTTGATGAGGGTGGACTTGCCGGCGCCGTTCTCGCCCATCAGGGCGTGCACCTCGCCGGGGAACAGCCGGAAATCGACGCCTTGCAGCGCCTTGACGCCGGGGAACTCCACGGAGATGCCCCGCATGTCGACGACCGGTTCGGTCATGGATCTGCCTTCGTGGGTGGTCGGAGCGGTCCCCGCCGCGCCCACGCGCCGGGGACCGCTCCGGGATCAGTACTGCCGGGTGGGCAGCGCGGCCTTGGCCTGCTCCTGGGTGAACGTCGTCTCCTCGGTCACCACGCGCTTGGGCACCTGCTCGCCCGCCACGACCTTCTTCGCCAGCTCCATGAGCTGCTTGCCCAGCAGCGGGCTGCACTCGACGATGTAGTTGATCTCGCCGCCGGCCAGCGCGGTCATGCCGTCCTTCACCGCGTCCACGGTGATGATCCGGATGTCCTTGCCGGGGACCTTGCCCGCCGCCTTGATGGCCTCGATGGCGCCCAGGCCCATGTCGTCGTTGTGCGCGTACACCACGTCGATCTTCGGCACGGACTTCAGGAACGCCTCCATGACCTGCTTGCCGCCGGAGCGGGTGAAGTCACCCGTCTGCGACTCGACGACCTTGATGTCCGGCTTCGACGCGATGGTCTCCGCGAAGCCCTTCTTGCGGTCGTTGGCGGGCGCGGAACCGGTGGTGCCCTGCAGTTCCACGACGTTCACCGGGCCGCCGGCGTTCTCCACCAGCCACTTGCCGGCCTTGCGGCCCTCCTCGACGAAGTCCGACCCGAGGAAGGTCGCGTACAGCGAGTCGTCGTCGGAGTCGATGGCGCGGTCGGTGAGGATCACCGGGATGTTCGCCGCCTTGGCCTCCTCCAGCACCGCGTCCCAGCCGGTCTCCACGACCGGGCTGAACGCGATGACGTCCACCTTCTGCTGGATGAACGACCGGATCGCCTTGATCTGGTTCTCCTGCTTCTGCTGGCCGTCGGAGAACTTCAGGTCGATCCCGGCCGCCTTGGCCTCGTCCTGGATCGACTTGGTGTTCGCCGTGCGCCACCCGCTCTCCGCACCCACCTGGGCGAAGCCCATGGTGATGCCGTCGCTCGAGCCCGACGACGACGTCTTGCCGTCGCCCGAGCCGCAAGCGGTCAGCACGCTCAGCAGGACCACGCCTGCGGCTGCCGTGATCTTCTTCAGCACTGGCTTTCCTCCGAGTTCCAGCCGGCCGTGACCGTGCTCACTTGGTGGACAAGAGTGAGCGTTCACAACTGGGGAGTCAAGGCCTTGGTTACGACGATTTTGCATCGTTGACACTGTCCACCGAGCCGACCTATGTTAGCGCTCACTTTTGTGGCGCAGCGCATCGCGCCGCCACTTCCCGACGACGACGAGGACGTCGGCATGATCCGATCCCTGGCCGCCGCGCTGACCCTGGCCGGCACCATCCTGACCGCCCCGCAGGCCGCAGCCGCCGACGGGCTCGTGGTGCGCTACGCACTCGACGAGACCTCGGGCACGGCCGTCACCGACACCTCCGGCCACGGCCGCCACGCCGTGGCGAGCGGCGACACCACACCGCTGGGCGCCGAGGGCCGCGCGCTCGGCGGCGTGGACGGACACGTGAAACTACCGGACAACCTGCTGCGCGGACTCGATTCAGTGACCGTCTCGATACAGGTCCGGATGGCCGCCGACCAGTCCACCCCGTACTTCGTGTGGGGTCTGGGCAACACCGGCCCGACCGGGGTCGGCAACGGCTACCTGTTCACCACCGGCAACGGCTACCGCACCGCCATCGCCACCGGGAACTGGGCCACCGAGCAGTCCGTCTCGGCCGGTCGCGACCTCGCGCGGGGCGTGTGGAAGACCCTGACCTACACCCTGTCCGGCGCCACCGCCGTGCTCTACGAGGACGGCGTCGAGGTCGCCCGCAAGACCGACGTGACCATCCGACCTTCGGCCATCGGCGGCGGCGCCACCACGGCCAACTACCTGGGCCGCTCGGTCTACACCGCCGACCGCCGCCTCAAGGGCCAGATCCGCGACTTCCGCCTCTACGACCACGCCCTGACCGCCGGCGAGGTCCGCGAGATCGGCCTGATCACCGACGCCGAACGGTCCCGCCGGGACGCCGCCCTGCTCGACCTGGGCGACACGTCCGCGCTGACCACGGACCTCACGCTGCCGTCCACCGGCCCGTACGGCTCGGCCATCACCTGGACCTCCAGCGACCCGGCCGTCATCACCGGCACGGGCGTCGTCACCCGGCCCGCCGCGGGCAGCGCGCCCGCCACCGTGCAGCTCACGGCGACCGCCACCAAGGGCGTTGAAACGACTCAGCGCGTCTTCACCGCGACCGTCCGCCCCGAACCGACCGACGACGAGAAGGTCGCCGAAGCGGACACCGCCCTCACCCTGCACGACACCGACGGCATCCGGGGCAACATCACCCTGCCCACCACCGGCCTGCACGGCACGACGATCACCTGGGACACCAACAAGCCCGACGTGATCAGCCCGACCGGCGAGGTCACCCGCC
The DNA here is from genome assembly GCA_050954585.1 of Actinosynnema sp. CA-248983. Taxonomy (GTDB): domain Bacteria; phylum Actinomycetota; class Actinomycetes; order Mycobacteriales; family Pseudonocardiaceae; genus Actinosynnema. Next base: position 3,780,029 of record CP191863.1, read on the forward strand.
CCGCGCACGGCGAGAAGGCGGTGAAGGTCCAGCTCACCGCCACCATCCGGGCCGGCCGCGAGACCACCCGCAAGAAGTTCAAGACCACCGTCCTGCCGCTGCCCGAGCAGCAGCCGTACGAGGGCTACCTGTTCGGCTACTTCACCGGCGAGGGCACCGCGACCGGCGAGCAGATCTACTTCGCCGCCAGCCGGGGGAACGACCCGCTGCGCTTCGACGAACTCAACGCCGGCGAGCCCGTGCTGACCTCGAAGTTCGGTGACCGGGGCGTGCGCGACCCGTTCATCGTGCGCTCGCCGGAAGGCGACCGGTTCTTCATGATCGCCACCGACCTGAAGATCCACGGCAACGGCAACTGGGACGCCGTCCAGCGCACCGGCAGCAAGTACGTCGAGGTGTGGGAGTCCACGGACCTGGTGCACTGGTCGGAGCAGCGGCACGTCCGCATCGCGCCGGACACCGCCGGCAACACCTGGGCGCCCGAGGCCTACTACGACCAGAGCATCGGCGCGTACGTGGTCTTCTGGGCCTCCAAGCTGTACGCGGCGGACGACCCGGGCCACACCGGCAACACGCACAACCGGATGCTCTACAGCACCACCCGCGACTTCCGGACGTTCAGCGAGCCGCGGGTGTGGGTCGACCCCGGGTACTCCGTGATCGACTCCACGGTCATCAAGGACGGCGACACCTACTACCGCTTCACCAAGGACGAGCGCAACAACACGTCGTCCACGCCGTGCAGCAAGTTCATCCTCGCCGAGAAGTCGACGGACCTGCGCGGCACCGACTACGACTTCGTCGCCGACTGCATCGGCAAGGCCACCGCCACCAGCCCCGGCGTCCGCCAGGGCGAGGGGCCGACCGTGTTCAAGTCCAACACCGAGAACAAGTGGTACCTGTTCATCGACGAGTTCGGCGGGCGCGGTTACGTGCCGTTCGAGACCACCGACCTCGCCTCGGGCAAGTGGACCATGTCCACCTCGTTCGCGCTGCCCAGCCGACCCCGGCACGGCACCGTCCTGCCGGTCACGCGCGCGGAACTCGACCGCGTCCGCGCCGCCTTCCCCTGACGAACCGCCAGTCGACAGGAGTTCAGCCGACCCATGCGCAAACCACGTGTGCTCGCCGCCGTGCTGGTCGCGAGCCTGGCCGCCGCCGTCCCCGGCGCGCAGGCCGCCGCCGAGACCGACTACACGGTCACGGTCGACCCCACCGCCCGGGGCGTCGACATCGCCGACACGATGTACGGCGTCTTCTTCGAGGACATCAACCGCGCCGCCGACGGCGGCCTGTACGCCGAGCTGGTGCAGAACCGGTCGTTCGAGTACGACCGCGCCGACAACGCCTCCTACAGCGGCCTCACGTCGTGGGCGCCGCTGGCCGGCGGCACCATCGAGGTGGTCGACGACGACCAGCGCCTGCACGAGCGCAACCGCCGGTACCTGAAGCTGGGCCTGCCCGCCGGCGTGATCAACTCCGGCTACAACTCGGGTGTCAACGTCGTCGGGGGCAAGCGCTACGACTTCTCCGTGTGGGCCCGCACCGACCAGCCCTCGACGGCGCTGACCGCGTCGCTGACCGACCCGGCAGGCAACTTGCTGGCCGACGCGGTCACCGTCCAGGTCCAGGGCGACACCTGGACCAAGTACACCGGCAGCTTCCTGGCGCGGACGTCCAGCACCGTCGGCCGGCTCGCGGTCCGCGGCGCGGGCGCCGGCACGCTGCGGCTGGACATGGTGTCGCTGTTCCCGCGCGACACCTACAAGAACCGGCCCAACGGCCTGCGCGCCGACCTCGCCGAGAAGGTCGCCGCGCTCAAGCCGGGCTTCCTGCGTTTCCCGGGCGGCTGCCTGGTCAACGTCAACAGCCACTACGGCTACGAGGCCCCGAACTGGGAGCGCCGCCGGTCCTACCAGTGGAAGGACACCGTCGGCCCGGTCGAGCAGCGCGCCACCAACGCGAACTTCTGGGGCTACAACCAGTCCTACGGCCTGGGCTACTACGAGTACTTCCAGTTCGCCGAGGACATCGGCGCGATGCCGCTGCCGGTCGTGCCCGCCCTGGTCACCGGCTGCGGCCAGAACCGGGCGACCGACGACCCGGTCCTGTTGCAGCGGCACATCCAGGACACGCTCGACCTGATCGAGTTCGCCAACGGCCCCGCCACCTCGACGTGGGGCAAGCTCCGCGCCGACATGGGCCACCCGGAACCGTTCAAGCTCACCCACCTGGGCGTGGGCAACGAGGAGAACCTGCCCGACCAGTTCTTCGCGAACTTCGTCAAGTTCCGCGACGCGATCAAGGCCCGGTACCCGGACATCACGGTGATCAGCAACTCCGGCCCGGACGACACCGGCGGGTGTTCGACCGCCTGTGGCAGCTCAACAAGCAGGGCGGCGTCGACATGGTCGACGAGCACTACTACAACACCCCGGAGTGGTTCCTCCAGCACAACAACCGGTACGACAGCTACGACCGCAACGGCCCGAAGGTGTTCCTCGGCGAGTACGCCTCGCAGGGCAACAAGCTGTCCAACGCGCTGGCCGAGGCCGCGTACATGACCGGGTTGGAGCGCAACGCGGACGTCGTGACGCTGGCGTCCTACGCGCCGCTGTTCGCCAACCAGGACTACGTGCAGTGGCAGCCGGACATGATCTGGCTCAACAACCACGCGTCCTGGGGTTCGGCGAACTACGAGGTGCAGAAGCTGTTCATGACCAACGTGGGCGACCACGTGGTGCCGAGCACGCAGACCTCCACGCCGTCTGTCGCCGGGCCGATCACGGGCGCGATCGGCCTGTCCACGTGGGCCACCAGCGCGGCCTACGACGACGTCTCGGTCACCTCGGCGTCGGGCGCGCGGTTGTTCTCCGACGACTTCTCCGGCACGGACGCGCAGTGGACGCGGGCGGCCGGGCGCGGGACGTGGGCGGTCTCCGGCGGCCGGTACGTGCAGTCGGACGCGGCGGCGCAGGACACCCTGGTCACCGCGGGCGACGTGAACTGGCGCGACTACGACCTGAACGTCAAGGCCACCAAGCTGTCCGGCGCGGAGGGCTTCCTGGTCGCGTTCGGCGTCAAGGACACCGGCAACTTCTACTGGTGGAACCTGGGCGGGTGGAACAACACCCAGTCCGCCGTGGAGAAGGCCGTCGGCGGCGGCAAGTCCACGTTGCTGGCCAACGGGACCCGGGTGGAGACCGGTCGGACGTACGACCTGCGGGTGTCGGTGCGCGGGCGGCACGTGCAGCTGTTCCTGGACGGGCAGAAGTGGGGCGAGTTCACCGACGACAAGGTGGCCGAGCCGTTCCGCCAGGTCGTCACGCGTGACCTGGCGACCGGCGAACTGGTGGTGAAGGTCGTCAACGCCCAGGCGTCGCCGGCCCGGGTCAAGCTCGACCTCGGCAGCCCGGTGTCGGTGGCCAACACCGCCAAGGTGACCACGGTGCAAGGCGGTCCCGACGACATGAACACCGAGTTCTTCCAGCCGGTCCGGGCGAAGGAGACCACCCTGCGCGGGGTGAAGCCGTCGTTCACGCACACCTTCCCGGCCCACTCGGTGACGTTCATCCGCATCAAGGACAGGAGACTGTCGTGAGCCTCAGCCGTCGATCCCTGCTCCTGACCGGGGGAGTGGTGGCCGCCGCCGGCGCGCTGCCCGCCGGACAGGCCCTCGCCCAGGAGGCCGCAGCCGCCGCGCCGGTCCTGACGTCGCGCAACCCGCTGGTGGAGAAGCGGGCCGACCCGTTCGTCACCCCGCCCACGGACGGCATGTACTACCTGACCGGGTCGGTGCCCGAGTACGACCGGATCGTCGTGCGCGGAGCGTCCACCCTGGACGGTCTGGCCACCGCCCGCGAACGCACGGTGTGGCGGCGGCCCGCGTCCGGCACCATGGGCGGCTACATCTGGGCGCCGGAACTGCACCGCATCGACGGCAAGTGGTACATCTACTTCGCCGCCGGCGACTCCGACCAGCCCTTCCGCATCCGCACCTACGTGCTGGAGTCACCCTCGGCGGACCCGCGCGAGGACACCTGGACGTTGCGCGGGCAGATGGTGACCGGGTGGGACTCGTTCACGCTCGACGCGACGACCTTCGTGCACCGGGACAAGCGGTACTTCCTGTGGGCGCAGAGCGAACCGGGCATCGCCACCAACAGCAACCTCTACATCGCCGAGATGGCCTCGCCGCTCGCGCTCAAGTCCGCGCCGGTGCGCATCGCCGTGCCGACGCTGGACTGGGAGGTGCAGGGGTTCAAGGTCAACGAAGGTCCGGCGGTGCTGATCCGCAACGGCCGGGTGTTCGTGACCTTCTCCGCCAGCGCGACCGACGCCCGGTACTGCATGGGCCTGCTGACCGCCGACGAGAACGCGGACCTGCTCGACGCGCGGTCGTGGACCAAGTCGCCGCAGCCGGTCTTCACCACCAACACGGCGACCGCGCAGTACGGGCCGGGGCACAACTCGTTCACCCGGGTCGGTGATGTCGACGTGCTGGTCTACCACGCGCGGGACTACCGGGACATCACCGGCGACCCGCTGTTCGACCCCAACCGGCACGCTCGCGTGCAGCGGCTGTACTGGAACGCCGACGGCACGCCGAGCTTCGGCGTGCCCGTGGGTCGCGGTGGGTTGCCGGTGCGGCTGCACCCGCTGAACGCGCCGCACGCGGTGATCCGGCATTACGAGTACCGGGTTGCGGGTGGACGGTGACGTCCGCGAGTTGGCCGACTCGCAGTTCCGGGTGGTCGACGGGTTCCTGGGCGCGGGCACGGTGGCGCTGCAATCGGTGAACTTCCCCGACCGGTACGCGCGGGCGGATGGCACGGATCTGCGCATCGGCCCGTACGAGGACACCGACGCCTACGGGCGCGCGGCGAGCTTCGTGCTGGAGGAAGGTCGGTCGGGGCTGTCGTTGCGGCAGGGCGACCTGCACGTGACGCACGACACCGGGCGGCTGGTGATGGCCCGGGTCGGCACGTCCCGCGAGGCCCGGGAACGGGCCACTTTCCGGGTGGGTTGAGGACACGCCACGCGCGGGGGCACGACCTGCCCCGCGCGTGGCGGTCGTCGTGGACAATGGTGGCGGGAACGCGCGCTGGTAGAAAATGGGTGTTATCGCTAACATCCGAAGTGGACGATCATGAGCCGGGATGAGGGTGCGGCAGTGGAGAACAAGACCTCGCGCGACCCCGCGATGACGGATGTGGCCAGACTCGCGGGCGTGTCGCACCAGACCGTCTCACGGGTGCTCAACGACCACCCGAACGTCCGCGAGCAGACCCGGTTGCGGGTGCGCGCGGCGATCGCGGAACTGGGCTACCGGCCGAACAAGGCCGCGCGGGCGCTGGTGACCGGGCGCTCGCAGCTGATCGGCGTGGTGGCGCAGAACTCGACCCTGTACGGCCCGGCGTCGCTGCTGGCGGCGTTCGAGGAGGCGGCGGCGCTCGCGGGCTTCGCGGTCAGCGTCGGCCGGGTCAAGGAGTTGGACCACGCGTCGATCAACCGGGCCGTCGAGCGGCACCGGGACGAGCGGGTGGCCGGGATAGTGGTGATCGCGCCGACCGCGTCGGCCAACGACGCGCTGGCCGACATCCCCGCCGGCGTGCCCGTGGTGACCATCGACGGCGACCCGGCCCGCCCGACCCCGCTGGTGACCGTGGACCAGCAGGCCGGCGCGTACGCCGCCACCAAGCACCTGCTGGACGTCGGCCACCGGACGGTGTGGCACGTGTCCGGTCCGCCGAATTGGTTCGACAGCTCCGGTCGCGTCGAGGGCTGGCGCAAGGCCCTGGAGGACGCGGGCGCCGAGGTTCCGCCGCTGGTGCCGGCCGATTGGAGTGCCCGGGCGGGCTACCAGGCCGGGCAGATGCTGGCGCGGATGCCCGAGGTGACCGCGGTGTTCGCGGCCAACGACCACCTGGCGCTGGGGATTCTGCGGGCGATGCACGAGCGGGGGCGGCGGGTGCCCGAGGACGTCAGCGTGATCGGGTTCGACGACGTTCCGGAGGCGGAGTTCTTCATCCCGCCGCTGACGACGGTGCGGCAGGACTTCGCGGCGGTGGCTCGGGAGGCGTTGGACCTGTTGCTGGCCCAGGTCACCGTCGAGGGCGGGTCCGGTGACACCCGGCGGACCATAGCTCCAGCCCTGATCAGCCGCGGCAGCGTCGCACCCCCCGGCTGACCCCTGCCGGGCCCGTCGACCCCGCGCGGGCCCGGCTCACGACCCCACCCAGCCGGCCCTCGCCGCGCGAGCCCGCCCTGCCGGCCCTCGCCGCGCGAGCCCGCCCAGCCGGCCTCGCCGCGCGAGCCCGCCCAGCCGGCCTCGCCGCGCGAGCCCGCCCAGCCGGCCTCGCCGCGCGAGCCCGCCCAGCCGGCCTCGCCGCGCGACCCCGCAGTGCCTGCCCTCGCCCCGCGAGCCCGCCCTGCCTGTCCTCGCCCCGCTGGCCCCGCGCGCTGCCTGTCCTCGCCCCGCGCCGCCCCACTTGTCCCGGCCTCCCCGCTCGCTTTGCCCCACTTGTCCCGGCCCGGGCTGTCCTCCCCGGCCCGGGCCCGCTAGCCTCGCCCTACCAGCGCCGCCGCTCCAGCCGGCCGCCACCGGCTCGGCAGCTCACCCGCCAGGGTCTCCCTGAGTGCGTTAACAACTTCGGTCGGTGCTGTTTCCAGCCCGAGACCGAGAACCTCTTGACGTCTCAATTGTTAGCGATAACACTCCTCACATCGCTTCTGATGAAGGGCCATCCCAGATGACCAACGACCCACTCGTGGTGGGCGTCGACTTCGGCACCCTGTCCGGCCGCGCCGTCGTGGTGCGGGTCCGGGACGGTGCCGAACTCGGCAGTGCGGTCCACGACTACGCGCACGGCGTGCTCGACCGCGCCCTGCCCTCCGGCCGCGCATTGCCGCCCGACTGGGCGCTCCAGGTCCCCTCCGACTACGTGGACGTCCTGCGCCACGCCGTCCCCGCGGCCCTCGCGGCGGCCGGGGCCGACCCGGCGGACGTGATCGGCATCGGCACCGACTTCACCGCGTGCACGATGGTCCCGACCACCGCAGACGGCACGCCGCTCAACGAGCTGCCGGAGTTCGCGGACCACCCGCACGCCTACACCAAGCTGTGGAAGCACCACGCCGCGCAGCCGCAGGCCGACCGGATCAACCACCTCGCCGAGCAGCGCGGCGAGGCCTGGCTGCCCCGCTACGGCGGCCTGATCTCCTCGGAGTGGGAGTTCGCCAAGGGCCTCCAGGTGCTGGAGGAGGCGCCCGACGTCTACTCCGCCATGGCGCACTGGGTGGAGGCCGCCGACTGGATCGTCTGGCAGCTCACCGGCACCTACGTGCGCAACGAGTGCACCGCCGGCTACAAGGGCATCCGCCAGGACGGCGCCTACCCGTCGCCGGAGTTCCTCAAGGAGCTGAACCCCGACTTCGAGCGGTTCGTGGCCGACAAGCTCGACCACCCGCTGGGCGCGCTCGGCGACCGGGCCGGCTCGCTGACCGCGCAGGCCGCCGAGTGGACCGGGCTGCGCGAGGGCATCGCGGTGGCCGTCGGCAACGTGGACGCCCACGTCACCGCGCCCGCGGCGAAGGCCGTCGAGCCGGGCGTGATGGTCGCGATCATGGGCACCTCGACGTGCCACGTGATGAACGGCGCCGAGCTGCGGGACGTCCCGGGCATGTGCGGCGTCGTGGACGGCGGCATCGTCCCGGGCCTGTTCGGCTACGAGGCCGGGCAGAGCGGCGTCGGCGACATCTTCGGCTGGTTCGTCGACCACGGCGTCCCGCCGGAGTACCACGAGCGGGCGCGCGAGCGCGGCATCAGCGTGCACGAACTGCTCACCGAGCTGGCGGCGGAGCAGGAGATCGGCGAGCACGGCCTGATCGCGCTGGACTGGCACAGCGGCAACCGGTCGGTGCTGGTGGACCACGAGCTGTCCGGCGTGGTCGTCGGCCAGACGCTGGCCACCCGCGCCGAGGACACCTACCGGGCGCTGCTGGAGGCCACCGCCTACGGCACCCGCATGGTCATCGACGCGTTCACGGACGCGGGCGTGCCGGTGACCGAGCTGGTCATCGCGGGCGGCCTGGTCAAGAACGCCCTCCTGATGCAGATCTACGCCGACGTCACGAACCTGCCGCTGTCGGTCATCGACTCCGAGCAGGGCCCCGCGCTCGGGTCGGCGATGCACGCGGCCGTCGCGGCGGGCGCGTTCCCGGACATCGTCGACGCGGCGGCGGCCATGGGCAAGGTGCGGCGCGCGGTGCACGAGCCGGCGCCGGCCAACGTCGAGGCCTACGAACGGCTGTTCGTCGAGTACCAGGAGCTGCACGACTACTTCGGGCGGGGCGCGAACGAGGTCATGCACCGGCTGAAGGTCCTGCGCCGCAAGGCTGTCGAGGGGAAGGCCGGCCGATGAAGGTCCTGGACGCGCTGCGCCACGGCGTCGCCGAGCTGCACCGCGAGCTGACCCGGTACGAGCTGGTCATCTGGACGGCGGGCAACGTGTCCGCGCGGGTGCCCGGCGAGGACCTGATGGTGATCAAGCCGTCCGGCGTGTCCTACGACGAGCTGTCGCCGGACAACATGGTGGTCACCGACCTGCACGGCAACCTGGTGCACGGCGACCTCGCGCCGTCCTCGGACACCGCCGCGCACGCCTACGTGTACCGGCACATGCCCGAGGTCGGGGGAGTCGTGCACACGCACTCGACCTACGCCACGGCGTGGGCCGCGCGCGGCGAGCCGATCCCGTGCGTGCTCACGATGATCGCGGACGAGTTCGGCGGGGACATCCCGGTGGGGCCGTTCGCGCTCATCGGCGACGACTCGATCGGGCGCGGGATCGTGGAGACGCTGCGGGAGAGCCGGTCCCCGGCCGTGCTGATGCGCAACCACGGCCCGTTCACGGTCGGCAAGGACGCCCGCGCGGCGGTGAAGGCGGCCGTGATGCTGGAGGACGTGGCCCGGACCGTCCACATCGCACAGCAGCTGGGCAAGCCCGACCCGATCGACCCCGAGCACGTCGACCGCCTTTACGCGCGCTACCAGAACGTCTACGGGCAGTGAGTCCCGGGATGATGAGCCCAGCACAAGGAGTGCCCATGTCGTCCGCCGCGAAGCCCCAGGTCTGGTTCCTCACCGGCAGCCAGCACCTCTACGGCCCGGAGACGCTCGACCAGGTCGCGGGGCAGTCGCAGCAGATCCAGCGCATGCTCGGCTCGTCGGGGCGGATCAGCGCGGAGCTGGTGTGGAAGCCGGTGCTGACCGACACCGCCGCGATCCGCAAGGTGATGCTGGAGGCCAACGCCGACCCGGCGTGCGTCGGGGTCATCGCGTGGATGCACACGTTCTCGCCGGCCAAGATGTGGATCACCGGCCTGGACGCGTTGCAGAAGCCGTTGTTGCACCTGCACACCCAGCACAACGAGTCCCTGCCGTGGTCGACCATCGACATGGACTTCATGAACCTCAACCAGGCCGCGCACGGTGACCGCGAGTTCGGTTACGTGCAGACCCGGATCGGGCTCGCGCGCAAGACCGTCGTCGGCCACGCCAGTGACCCGGTGGTGGCCGACCGCATCGACGGGTGGGCCCGCGCCGCCACCGGCTACACGCACCTGCGGTCGCTGCGGCTGGCCCGGTTCGGCGACAACATGCGCGACGTGGCCGTGACCGAGGGCGACAAGGTCGAGGCCGAGCTGCGGTTCGGCGTGTCGGTGAACACCTACGGCGTCAACGACCTGGTGGCGCTGGTCGACGAGGTGTCCGACGAGTCGATCGACCTGCTGGTGTCGGAGTACGCCGACACCTACCGGCTGGCCCCGGAGCTTTCGCGCGGCGGCGAGCGGCACGAGTCGCTGCGCTACGCGGCCCGCATCGAGGCCGGGCTGCGGCAGTTCCTGACCGAGGGCGGGTTCGGGGCGTTCACCACGAACTTCGAGGACCTGGGCGGGCTGCGGCAGTTGCCGGGCCTGGCCGTGCAGCGGCTGATGGGCGACGGCTACGGCTTCGGCGGCGAGGGCGACTGGAAGACCTCCGCGCTGCTGGCGACGGTGAAGGCGATGGGCGCGGGCACCGGTCGCGGCACGTCGTTCATGGAGGACTACACCTACCACTTCGGCCCGGGCGAGCCGAAGGTGCTGGGCGCGCACATGTTGGAGGTGTGCCCGACCATCGCGGCCGACCGGCCGTCGTGCGAGATCCACCCGCTGGGCATCGGCGGCCGGGAGGACCCGGTCCGGCTGGTGTTCGACGCCGCCCCCGGGCCCGGCGTGGTGATCGGCCTGGCCGACCTGGGCGACCGGTTCCGGTTGGTGGCCAACGAGGTGGAGGTCGTCGCGCCGGACGAGCCGCTGCCCAACCTGCCCGTGGCGCGCGCGGTCTGGAAGCCCGCGCCGTCGCTGTCGACCTCCGCCGAGGCCTGGCTGACCGCCGGCGGACCGCACCACACGGTGCTCACCCAGGCCGTCGGCGCCGAGGCGCTGCGCGACCTGGCGACCATGACCGGCACCGAGCTGGCCCTGGTCGACGCCGCCACCACGGCGGAGTCGTTCACCGACCGGCTGCGCTGGAACGCGGCCTACCACCGGCTCGCGCAGGGCCTGCGCTAGCCAATCACAACCGCCGCAAGGAGCAACAATGAGGTTGACGAAGATCGCGGTCCTGGCCGCAGCGGCCGTGCTGGCCACCGCCTGCGGGTCGTCGGAGAAGACCGTCGACCAGCAGGGCCAGGCGGGCGAGGGTGCGCTCGTGGGCGTCACCATGCCCACGAAGTCCTCGGAACGCTGGATCCACGACGGGGAGAACATCAAGAAGTCGTTGGAGGCCAAGGGCTACAAGGTCGACCTCCAGTACGCGGAGAACGACATCCCGACCCAGGTCAACCAGCTGGAGAACCAGATCACCAAGGGCGCGCGGCTGCTGGTGATCGCCTCGATCGACGGCACCGCCATCACCACCCAGCTGGAGCAGGCCAAGGCGGCGAACATCCCGGTCATCGCCTACGACCGGCTGATCCGCAACAGCCCCAACGTGGACTACTACGCCACCTTCGACAACTTCAAGGTCGGCGTGGAGCAGGCCAACTCGCTGCTGACCGGCCTGAAGCTGCGCAACGCCGACGGCAGCGAGGGCACCGCGACCGGCCCGTTCGACATCGAGCTGTTCGCCGGCTCGCCGGACGACAACAACGCCACGTTCTTCTTCAACGGCGCGATGTCGGTGCTCCAGCCCTACATCGACAAGGGCACGCTGAACGTCAAGAGCGGCCAGAAGGACTTCAAGACCGTCGCGATCCTGCGGTGGGACCCGGCCACGGCGCAGAAGCGCATGGAGGACATCCTCACCACCACCTACCGCGGTGGGAAGGTGCACGGCGTGCTGTCGCCCTACGACGGCCTGTCGATCGGCATCCTGTCGGCGCTGAAGTCCAACGGCTACGGCACCGCCGACCAGCCCTACCCGGTGGTCACCGGCCAGGACGCCGAGGTCGCGTCGGTGAAGTCCATCGTCGCGGGCGAGCAGTACTCGACCATCTTCAAGGACACCCGTGAGCTGGCGAAGGTCACCGTGGACATGGCGGACGCCGTGCTCAAGGGGAACAAGCCGCAGGTGAACAACGAGAAGGACTACGACAACGGCAACAAGGTCGTGCCGTCCTACCTGCTCCAGCCGGTCTCGGTGGACAAGGCCAACTACCAGAAGGTCCTGGTCGACTCGGGCTACTACACCGCCGACCAGTTGAAGTGATGGCTTTGTCCGACGACATCCTGGTGATGCGCGGCATCACCAAGAGGTTCGGTGGGGTCACCGCGCTGCACGACGTCACGTTCGCCGTGCGGCGCGGTGAGATCCACGCGGTGTGCGGCGAGAACGGCGCGGGCAAGTCCACGCTGATGAAGGTGCTGTCCGGCGTGCACCCGCACGGGTCCTACGACGGCGGCATCTTCTTCGACGGCGAGGAGTGCAAGTTCTCGTCCGTGCGCGACAGCGAGCGGCGCGGTGTGGTGATCATCCACCAGGAGCTGGCGCTGTGCGCCCAGTTGTCCATCGCGGAGAACCTGTTCCTGGGCAACGAGCAGGCCACGCGCGGGCTCATCGACTGGAACCGCACCAACCACGCGGCGGCCGAGCTGCTGGCGCGGGTGGGGCTGAGGGAGAACCCGACGACGCCGATCGCGGACCTGGGCGTGGGCAAGCAGCAGCTCGTGGAGATCGCCAAGGCGCTGTCCAAGGAAGTCTCGCTGCTCATCCTGGACGAGCCCACGGCCGCGCTGAACGACGACGACTCCGCGCACCTGCTGGACCTGCTGCGCGAGCTGCGCGACCAGGGCATCACGTGCGTGATCATCTCCCACAAGCTCAACGAGGTCATGGACATCGCCGACCGGATCACGGTCATCCGCGACGGCCGGACCGTGGGGACGATGGACGTCGCCGACGCCACCGAGGACCGGATCATCTCCGGCATGGTGGGCCGCGACCTGGAGCACCGCTTCCCGCCGCGCACGCCGCACATCGGGGACGAGGTGCTGCGGATCGAGGACTGGACGGTGCACAGCCCCGTGCAGCCGGAACGGGTCGTGGTCTCGGGCGCGTCGCTGACGTTGCGGCGCGGGGAGATCGTGGGCCTGGCCGGGTTGATGGGTGCGGGTCGGACCGAGTTGGCGATGAGCGTGTTCGGCCGGTCGTACGGGGTCCGGATCTCGGGTCGGATCGTCAAGGACGGTCAAGAGGTCGTGCTGCGGTCCGTGCGGGACGCCATCCGGCACGGGATCGCGTACGTCAGCGAGGACCGCAAGCGGTACGGGCTGAACCTGATCGAGGACATCAAGCGCAACATCTCGGCGGCGGCCCTGCCGCGGCTGGCCTCGCGGGGCTGGGTGCGGGAGGGCGAGGAGTTCGCCGTCGCGGAGCGTTTTCGCCGGTCGTTGAACATCAAGGCCCCGGACGTGCTGACCCCGACGTCCGCGTTGAGCGGCGGCAACCAGCAGAAGGTCGTGCTGGCCAAGTGGATGCAGACCGACCCGGACGTGCTGATCCTGGACGAGCCCACCCGCGGCGTCGACGTCGGCGCCAAGTACGAGATCTACACGATCGTCAACGAACTCGCCGAACGCGGCAAGGCGGTCCTGGTGATCTCGTCCGAACTGCCCGAGCTGCTCGGCCTGTGCGACCGCGTGTACGCGCTGTCGGCGGGCCGCGTCACCGGTGAGGTGAGCCGGGAAGAGGCGACGCAGGAGCGCCTCATGCAGCACATGACCAAGGGAATGAACCGATGAGTGTCAAGACCGCCGCCGTGGTGGAGGCGCCGCCCGCGGCGGCTCCGCGCCGGTTCCGCTTCAACCTGCGGCAGAGTGGCATCTACGTGGCGTTCGCGCTGATCGTGGTGCTGTTCACGGTGATCACCGACGGTGCGTTGTTGGAGCCGCAGAACATCTCCAACATCATCGTCCAGAACTCGTACATCCTGATTCTGGCCGTCGGCATGATCCTGGTGATCATCGCCGGGCACATCGACCTGTCGGCGGGGTCGGTGGTCGCGGTGACGGGCGCGTTGTGCGCCGTGTTGACCGTGCAGGCGGGGTTGCCGTGGTTCGTGGCGGTGCTGATCACGCTTGTGGCCGGCGCGGTGATCGGGGCGTGGCAGGGGTACTGGGTCGCGTACTTCGGGATTCCCGCGTTCATCGTGACGCTGGCGGGGATGCTGGTGTTCCGGGCGTTGACGCTGAGCGTGCTGGGCAACCAGGGCATCGGGCCGTTCCCGCAGGAGATCCGGACGCTGTCCAACGGGTTCGTGTCGGGGTACCTGGGCAATGTCGGTCTTGGTTTCCTCGGTGGTGCGGACCTGCTGTCGCTGTTGGTCGGGCTCGGTGTCGTGGCCGGTGTCGTGGCCTCGCAGTGGAAGGCGCGAGCTGGGCGGATCGGGTACGGGCAGACCGTGGACCCGATGTGGGTGTTCGTGCTCAAGGTGGTCGGTGCGGGCCTGGTCGTGATGGCCGTGGTGGTGCAGTTGGCCCGGTTCCGGAACCTGCCGTGGGTGTTGGTGCTGCTGGCGGTGCTGGTGCTCGGGTACTCGCTGGTGGCGAATCGGACGGTGTTCGGGCGGCGGGTTTACGCGGTGGGTGGCAACATTCAGGCGGCTACGTTGTCGGGCGTGAACGTCAAGTCGGTGACGTTCTGGATCTTCGTCAACATGGGTGTGCTGGGTGCTCTCGCGGGTGTGGTCTTCGCGGGTCGGCTGAACCAGGCTGGGCCTACGGCGGGCTTCAACTTCGAACTGGACGCGATCGCGGCTGCTTTTATCGGTGGCGCGGCGGTGCAGGGCGGGGTGGGGAAGGTCGTTGGCGCCATCACCGGTGGGTTGATCATGGCGGTGATCAACAACGGGATGTCGCTGATCGGGGCGCAGAGCGAGAAGGTCATGCTGGTCAAGGGCTTGGTGCTGCTTGCTGCCGTTGCGTATGACGTCTGGACGAAGCGCCGCAGTCGCTGATCTTGAGCGAGGCGTTGAAAGCGCCTCGCCGGCGGGCAGGCCGCCAAGGAGGACGGAAAAGCCCAAGAAGCGGGCGCGCTGCGCGCGCGAAAGCGGTGTCAGTCTCGCCAGACCCGGACGCGGCTGTCCGGGTTGAGGTCCCGGTAGTGGTCGGTGTAGAGCTTGGCGACCAGTTCGCCCCGGCTGTTGACACCGGTCTTGGCGAACACCGCCTTCACGTGGTCGCGGACCGTGTGCTCGGACAGGTGGAGGGCGCGCGCCATTTGGGCGCTGCTCAGGCCGCGCGCCACCAAGCCGGTGATCTCCTGCTCCCGGTCGGTCAGGCCGTAGGCCGCCGTGAGCAGGGAAGCGATGTCCGCCGGCTTCGCGGGCTCCACGACCACGGCGGTCTGGGTCGGGTTGCCCGACTGGTCGCGCAGGCAGGAGGCGTGGAAGACCAGCCAGCGGCCCGTGCGGTCCCGGGCTCGGATTCGGGTGTTGTCGTCGGTCCGGGCTCGGGCCGCCGTGCTGTGCACCCAGGCCGGCACGCGCACGCCGAAGCGGCTGGTCGACGACGGGCTCTCGGGCATCGCCGCCAGCAACTCCCGGGCCTCGTCGTTGACGGACAACAGGCCGCCCGAGAGGTCGAACAGCAGCAGGCCCGGTCCGATTGTCGTACCCCCGTGAGACGATGGAAGCGGGGGCCGGAGGCCGGCGAAAGTCCTCAAATGCTTGCCCAGCGGGGCGAGTGCGTCGGCAGCGGCGGCGATCTCGCGTTTGGTGAACGGTGGTCGGCCGCGTTCGCGGAACAGGCTCACCTGGCCCCACCACTGGCCGTCGGCCCGCAGGACCGCCCGCAGCTCGTCGTCCAAGCCGCGTGGGCGCAGGAAGCGGCGGTAGGTCGCGCTGTGCTCGGGGGTGTCCGAGGTGCCGTCGCGCAATGCCGCTACCGGCACCGGGGCGCGGGCCAGGTCGCGGAAGAGGTTGACCTTCTCCTCCAGCAGTTCGCTGTCCCAGTACGTGTCGCAGCCGTCCTCGCCCAGGTTCTCCGCCCGCATCGGCGCGGTGGCCAGGCCGGTCGCGGGGTCGCTGGCCTGCCACACCGACGCGTCGAACGGGACCAGTCGGCGCAGCTTGTCCGACGCCTCGGCGAACAAGGTCAGTGCGGAGTCCATGGAATCGATCATCCGCCGGGTCGTCGTGGTGCGACAACCCCGAGAACGAGGGATGGCGATGGGGCGGCGCGGCCGGTGATGGTCTTGGTCATGGAGATCGGGATCATCGGGGCCGGCGCGGCCGGTGTTGCCTTGCTCGACGCGTTGTCGCTGGTAGACGTGGCGCCCGGCGGGGTGACCGTGTTCGAAGAGTCGCCGTGGCTGTGGCGTGGCCGGGCCTACCAGCCGGATCTGGAGGCGGTGCGGGTCAACGCGCCGCCGGTGCTCATGTCGATCCGGCACTCGGACCGCGCGCACTACACCCGCTGGCTGACGGGCCGCACGGACTACCCGGACGTGGCCATGGGAGTGCAGATCGTGCCGCGGGCGGTGTACGGGGAGTACCTGGCCCAGACCGCGGAGGACGCCATCGCGCGGCTGCGGGCGGCCGGGTGGCGGGTCGGTGTGGTGAACGAGCGGGTGGTGGGGGCTGGGCCGCTGCGCACGGTGTCCGGTGCGCACCGGGTGGACCGGACGGTGCTGGCGGTGGGTGGCGGGTCGCCGTTCGACCATTACGGGCTGGTTGGCAGCAAGGGGTTCGTGCTGGAGCCCTACCCGTTGGCGCGGACGGTGGCCGATGTGCCGTCGGACGCGCACGTGGCGGTGATCGGCAGCGGGTTGACGGCGGTGGACGTGGTGGCGGCGCTGACCGCGTCCGGGCACACCGGGCCGGTGACGCTGGCGTCGCGGACGGGTGTCCTGCCGCACGTCCAGCAGCGGCCGGTGCCGCTGGAGTTCCACCACCTGGTGCGGGAGAACCTGGTCGGTTCGCGGGACGGGCTGCTGGACCTGCTGCGGTCCGAACTGGCGGCGGTCGGTCAGGACCTCGAACCGCTGGTGCGGGAGTTGACCACGGTTGAGGAGCCGGTGGAACGCCTCCGCCGTCAACTGTCCGAAGTGGAGTCTTCTCATCTGGGGCGGCGGCTGGTGACGGCGGCCGTGCACATGCTCGGGTCGGCGGCGTGGCGACTGCTGTCCACAGTGGAACGTGAACTGTTGCGGCGCGAGCACTTCCGCATGATCAACAGTTTGGCCTCGCCGATGGTGCCGCTGAACGGGGAGTTGTTGCTGCGCGAGTTCGACTCCGGGCGCCTGCGGCTGCTGAGCGGGGTGACGAAGGTCGAACGGGCTGCTCGTGGTTTTCGGGTGGTGGGGGATGAGGAGGTCGGGGCCGACGTCGTGGTGAACGCGGTGAACCCGCAGCCGCACGCGGTGCCTGCCGTCGCCGAGCCGCTGGTGGGGTCGTTGCTGGCGGGTGGGCTGGCCGTGCTGCCCGACCGGGGCGGGCTGGAGGTGCGGTCGTCGGACCTGTTCACCCTGGGGTCGGTCACGGCGGACACGTCGTTCGTGGTGCCGAGCATCCCGACGCTGGCGGCGGGCGGGGTGGAGGTGGTGCGCCGACTGGTCGGCTAACGCCGGTAACACGATAGTGTTATCAGTGGTGCGATATCGCCGCTACCGTGCTTTCATTATCGGTGACAACACCGAGAGGGGAGCACGAGATGAACACGCGCGTCGCCATCGTCACCGGAGGGTCCCGCGGCATCGGGCGGGCGACCGCCGAGCGCCTGGCCGCGGACGGTCTCGCCGTCGTCATCGCCTACGCGGGCAACGACGTGGCGGCGGCCACAGTCGAGGCGATCGAGGCCACAGTCGAGGCGATCGAGGCCGCGGGCGGGGCGGCGCTCGCGGTCCGGGCCGACATCGCCGACGAACGCGCGGTCGCGGACCTGTTCGACCGGGCGGAGGCGGAGTTCGGCGGGGTGGACGTGGTCGTTCCGCGCCGGTCCGGCCCGCTCGATCAACGGCCAGACCCTCTACGCCAACGGAGGTGCGGCATGAGGTGCACGTGCGGCACCGGGTCGGGCCTGGCGCCGGGCGGGTTCGAACCTGTGCGGCCGTGGGCGGTGGTGGAGTTCGGGACCTTGGGGTTATGGGTGATCGGCTTGGGGGTGGTCGAGGAGGCGGGCGCAGCGGATGAGGCCGATGTGGCTGTAGGCCTGGGGGTGGTTGCCCAGGGACCGCTCGGTCACCGGGTCGTACTCCTCGGCCAGCAGGCCGGTCGGCCCGGCGCAGTCGACCAGCCGCGCGAACAACTCCTCCGCCTGGTCCCGTTGTCCCGTCAGCAGGTACGCCTCCACCAGCCACGCGGCACACAGGTGGAAGCCGCCTTCGTCGCCGGGCAGCCCGTCGTCCCGCCGGTACCGGTACACCGTGGCACCCGACCGCAATCCGGCCTCGATCGCCTCGACGGTCGAGGTGAACCGTTCGTCGGTCACCAGACCGCTCAGGCCGACGTGCAGGGACGCGGCGTCCAGGTCCGTGCCGTCGTAGGCGGTGGGGAAGGCGCGGACGTCCTCGTTCCAGCCGCGCTTGAGCACGTCCGCGGCGATGACGTCGCGCAGGATCAGCCACTCCGGGTCCAGCGGGCGGCCGAAGCGTTCGGCGATGCGGACGGCGCGGTCGGTGGTGAGCCAGCACATCACGCGGGAGTAGACCCGGTGGCGGGGTGCGTGGCGCTCCTCCCAGATGCCGTGGTCGGCCTCCTGCCACCGCTGCGCGACCGCCGACACCATGGCGGTGACCAGGTCCCAGTCGCGTTCGTCGAGGCGTCCGCGCGCGGTCGCCAGGTCCAGGACCAGGTCCACCACCGGGCCGAACACGTCGAGCTGGACCTGCTGGCCCGCGAGGTTGCCGACCCGGACCGGGCGGGAGCCGGCGTAGCCGGGCAGGGAGTCGATCACGGCCTCCGGGCCGAGTTGCGCGCCGTGCACGGTGTAGAGGGGGTGGAGGCGTTCCGGGCCGGGGAGCGTGGCGAGGACGCCGTGCAACCAGTCCACGAAGGACTCCGCCTCTTCGGTGGAACCCAGCGCCACCAACGCCTGCACGGTCAACGCCCCGTCGCGCAGCCAGCAGTACCGGTAGTCCCAGTTGCGCACGCCGCCGATCTCCTCGGGCAGCGACGTCGTCGCGGCGGCCAGCACCGCGCCGGTCCCGCGGTGGCACAGGGCTCTCAGCGTCATGGCGGACCGGGCCGCCAGGTCCCGTTCCGTCGCCGGGAGGTCGAGGGAGGCCAGCCAGTCGCTCCAGTCGGGGGCGTCGACCGACGTCGGCGCGAGGTCGTCGGTGCCACAACGGAGTTCGAGCACGGCGGGCGGGCGGACGGTGGCGCGGGCGGTGTCACCGTCGACGTCCCAGTCCACGCCGGGAGAGCGCAGGACCATCGGTTCCGACGTGCCTTCGACGCGCAGGCCGTCGCGGGTCTGGCTGAGCGTCACCGGGACCTGGCCGAACTCCGGGCGGGGCGCGAACTCCACGTGCGCCTCGGCGGTGCCGGTGATGCGGCGGACCAGGTCCGTGCGGTGCGCGGGGGTGTCCTCGGAGAGGTGGTCGGTGACGGTCAGGCCCGCCCAGCGGGTTTCCACGGCCATCGTGCCGGGCAGGTAACGCTGGCCCAGCGGGAGGCGGCCGTGCGCGGGGCGGACGCTGAAGTGCCCGGCCTCCGGACCGCCGAGCAGGTCGGCGAAGAGGGCGGGGGAGTCCGGTTCCGGCGCGCACATCCACGTCACCCGGGCGTCCGGCGTGACCAGGGCGAGCGCCCGCCGGTTGGACAGCAGGCTGTGCCGTTCGATCGGGACCGGCCGCGCGCCGAACAGCCAGTGCCGGCGCTCTTCCAGCAGCAACGCCAACTGCG
Organism: Actinosynnema sp. CA-248983; assembly: GCA_050954585.1. Lineage (GTDB taxonomy): Bacteria > Actinomycetota > Actinomycetes > Mycobacteriales > Pseudonocardiaceae > Actinosynnema. Next base: position 3,799,417 of record CP191863.1, read on the forward strand.
GAGCCGCGTCCCGGTCGGCGAGGTGCAGGACGCCGGAAGCCTGCGCCCGCGCGGGGTCCGGCGCCTGGTGGATGTACTCGCCGACCAACTCGACCTCGGCCGGCAACCGCGACAACACGGCCAGGTCCGCCAGCGGTCGGTGCGACACGACCACGACCGAGGTCTCCGGCAACTCTGCCAACGCCCGCACCGCCGTCACCCCTTCCCGGCCGGGCCGGGCCGGGTCGTCCGGCGCGAGGGCGCGGTCGTAGTCGCAGACGACCACCAGGCGCTCGGCGCGGGCCAGGTCGAGCAGTCGGCGGCGCGACTCGGTCGAGAGCACTACGGACCTCCTCCGGCGGAACTTGCCGGAACCGTAGGCGGCTGCCCCGTCCGGGTCAGCGCACTGATCGCAAAGTTAGGAGTGCCCTAACCCAGACTTAGGGTTCGTCGCCGTCGGTGTTATGCCGACTTGGGAGTAGGTGGGCGGGAACGGGCGTGGCTACGGTCCGGGCAAGTCCGTTCCGAGACGAGGTGCCCACTGTGAAAACCCTGCTGGTGGTGACCGCACTCGCCCTGTCCCTGACCCAGCCGACCGCGCACGCCGCCGTCCCCTACTGCTACGAGGAGCCGCACAACCCCCGAGCCGACATCAGCGATCTCAAAGCCGGGTTCACCTCGGCCAACTGGATGCGCACCCTGCAGACCATGTACCAGCGCCGGTGGCCCAGCGGTGAGGCGCTGGCCAAGGCGCAGGCGCGCGACCCGTACTGGAACCAGTTCGTGCGCAAGGACTCCTTCGAGGGGTTCGCCGAGTCGATGATGGTCGCCATCCACGAGGAAACCCACATGTGGGACCTCGACGGCAGCCGCACGCGCTGGGACGTCCACACGGCCGCGTGGATCGACGCCACTCGCCAAGCCACCACCGTGCCGCTGCACGGCGGCTTCCCGCGCAAGGAGATCCTGCCGCTGATCCAGGACCGGCTCAGCGACTCCATGGACGGCATCTACCTGCGCGACCGCCAGCAGGGCTCGTACAAGCTGCAAGGCGTCCTGGCCGAGTTGAACGCCGGACTCACCGGGCTGCCGGCGGTGACCGTGGTGCAGGAGTACATCAAGGGGGTGGGTGCGAGCAACGCGCGTGACATCGCGGCGACCAACCTGCGCTACCTGCTGCTGTACCTGCGGGTCGCCCGCGACCGGCACCCCGACTACTGGGCGAAGATCAAGAACGAGCCCAAGCTGCGTGACCTGGTGCTGACCCAGTTCCTGCGCACGGCGTACTGGCTGGAGAAGTCCGCCCCGTACACCGGCAAGCTGGGCAGCGCGAACGCGGACAAGATCACCGCCACCAACTACGCGCCGGAGAACATCGCGGTCCTGGAGGCCTTCACCGGCCGCAAGGTCAGCACCACGCAGAAGAACTGCACCGTGTGACACCCGCGCCAGCCCGCTCATGGGTGGCGTGGGCTTGACGTGCGGGCCTTCGTTGTGAACAGTTGTTCATGAACAGGTGTTCACAACGAAGGGTGCGGTGTGGAGCGGGTCGTGGTGTTCGGGGGTACGGGGCCGTGGGGCGTGAAGCCGTCGCGGTGCTGCGCGAGTGGTGCACGGTGGTGGTGGCCGGGCGGGACCTGGAGCGGGCGCGGTCGGTGCCCGGTGCCGTGCCGGTGCGGGTGGATTTGCGGGAACAAGGGGAGGTTGAGCGGGCGGTCGCGGGGGCGGACGCGGTGTTGATGTGTGTGGACGTCGACAACGCGCGGGTGGCGAAGGCCTGTCTGGAGCGTGGCGTGCACTACGTGGACGTGACGGCTTCGCGTGATCGGCTTGCCGCGATCGGTGAGCTGACGGGGCCGGCTACGGCGTTGTTGAGTGTGGGGCTTGCGCCTGGGGTGACGAATCTGTTGGCGCGGCAGGTGGTTGAGGCTGCGCAGGCGCGTGAGGTGGAGATCGGTGTCCTGTTGGGAGCGGGGGAGCGGCACGGGCCGGCGGCCTTGGAGTGGACGTTGGACGGGCTGGGGGAACTCGGGGCGGCCTGGCGGATGCCGTTTCCCGGTGGGGATCGGACCGTGCACGGCTTTCCGTTCTCCGATCAGCACACCCTTCCCGGCACCCTGAACATCGACCGCGCCCGTACCGGGCTCGCGCTGGACTCCCGGCTGCTGACCGCGCTGCTGCCCGCCGCCGCGCGGGTGCGGCACCGGCTCCGGCCGTTGACCAAGGTCCACGTCGGGTCCGACCGGTTCGCGGTCACCGTCCGGGCCGGCGGGGTCGTGGCCTCGTTCAGCGGGCGGCGGCAGAGCCGGGCGACCGGGGTGGTGGCGGCGTTGCTGGTCAAGCGGGTTCCGGAACTGCCCGAAGGGGTGTGGCACGTCGAGCAGGTCGTGGCGCCCGGACCGTTCCTCGCCGAGGCCGCCGCGCACGGCTTCACCTACGATGCGCCCCGATGAGCCCCAGACGAGCAGCCGGCCTGCCCGACGGCGCGGTGAGCCTGCGCGACCACCTGATCACCGCCGCCGCCCGCCTGATCGCCGAACGCGGCACCGCCGGACTCACCGTCCGCGACATCGCGCGGGAAGCGGGCGTGGCCTACGGCGGTCTCTACAACCACTTCCAGGACAAGGAAGAACTGCTCGCCCTCGCCCTGCACGCCCACGTGAGAGCCGTGGAGCACGACCTCGGCACACCGTCCACCGACGGCACGCTCACCGAGAACCTGCAAGCGTTCGTGCGGCACGCCCTGGCCGTCCACACCGCGATCCTGCCCGCGTTCGCGGGTCTGGTCGGCAGCCCGGAGGTGCTCGCCCGGTTCGACGCGCTGCCGAACCCGCTGGCGGACGGGCGCGGCCTGCACACCGCGCTGGTCGACTACCTCGAAACCGAGCGGGAGCGGGGCGAGGTCGGTGCCGAGGCGGACCTCGACGCGGTCGCCACCCTGGTCGTCGGCGCGTGCCACGATCTCGTGCTGCCCCGCATGTACCGGGGGGTGCGGGCACCGGTCGAGGTGCCGGCGGACCGGGTGGCCGCGCTGGTGACCACCGTCCTGCACGGCATCAGCGGTCCAGCGCGAGGCGGCTCCCCAAAGCGACGAACGCGATCCCGGTGACCCGGTCCACCCAACGCCGGCCGCGCCGGTACACCTCGACCACGCGCGGCAGCCCGAACAGCGTCGCCACCAGCGAGAACCAGCTCGCCGCGAGCAGCACCATGCCCGCCACCACCGCGACCCGGCCCAGCGCCCCGGTGTCGGCGGGCAGCAGCGCGCCGAACAGGCTGCCGAAGAACACCGCCGCCTTGGGGTTGCCGATGTTGGTCAGGAACCCGATCCGCCACGCCGTCGCGCCGCTGATCGGCGTCGCGTCGACCTGCTCGACCACGACCCGCTCGGTGCGCCGGCTGGCCCACAGCGCCCGCGCGCCCAGGTAGATCAGGTAGGCCGCGCCGGCCAGCCGGACCACGTCGTACAGCCAGCCGACCCGCGCCAGCAGCACGGACAGCCCGAGCATGCTCGCCACCGCCCAGACCGTGATGGCGGAGGCGACACCGAGCCCGGTGACCACGCCGTGCCGGCGCGACCGGCTGGTCGCCTGCTGCGCGACGACCAGCATGTCCGGGCCGGGGCTGACCACGGCGAGGAACCACACGGCGAACAAGGGGAGGTAGCTGAGCACGCCACGACCATACTTGCGGTCATGACGACGAGGCAGCCGCGTTTGGAGATCGAGTACTGCACGCAATGCCGCTGGCTGCTGCGCGCGGGCTGGACCGCTCAGGAGCTGCTCACCACGTTCACCGTCGAGCTGGGCGAGGTCGCGCTGATCCCGGGCACGGGTGGGGTGTTCGACGTGCGGCTGGACGGCGAGACGGTGTGGTCGCGCAAGGAGCAGGACGGCTTCCCGGACCTGGCGGTGCTCAAGCAACTGGTCCGCGACCGAATCGCCCCCGACCGCTCCCTGGGCCACAGCGACCGCCGCTGATCCCACCCGCGCGGACCGGCCGGCGGTGGTTGCCGCCGGCCGGTCGGTCACCCGCCTACCAGAGGGTCGCGCCGTAGACGGCCTGGTAGTACGGCAGGCTGATCGCCGCCGGGTAGTACCAGGAGACGTTCGGCAGGCCCACCGCCGCCGCGCACCGGTACCGGCCGCCGACCAGGTACAGCTGAGCGCCGCTGGTGACGCCCTCGGCGGTGCGGGTGCCGGAGTTGCGGTAGTTCGAGCCGCCCGAGTCGCCCGGCTCGACGCACGCGTTGTGCCGGGTCAGGTCGTACACGGTCTGGCCACCCGAGTACGTCACGGTCTGCCGCTTGGCCGTGATCACGCCGCAGGTCAGCTTGGTGGTCACGCCCGACTTGCAGATCGCGGTGCCGACCGGCGAGTCGCTGTACCCGCTGACGGTCAGCACGCCGCCCTGCGACGGGTTCACGTCGACCCACGGTCCCTGGGTCCACGCGGCCGTGTTGGTCACGCGCACGATCGCGTCGTCCCAGGTCGGGAAGAACGCGGCCTGCACGGTGCCGATCTGGGCACCGGTGTACCCGTACACGGCGGTGCCGGCCGGGCCGCAGTGGCCGGCGGTCAGGACGTAGCGCAGGCCGTTGTTGACGTTGCGCAGGTTGAAGCCCGCCGAGCAGTACCCGCCGCCGAACGCGCCGTAGTACAGGATGTCGCCGCCGTCGAGGAACGCCGCGGTGGACGGCTCGACGTCGGTGTACTCCACGCGGACGGCGTCCCCGTACTTCCTCAGGCCCGCCACCGCCTTCTCCGACCCGCCGGCCAGCGCGGTCACCGACACGACGTTCGCGGTCGGGTCGACCGACCAGGACACCAGCCCCTTGACCTCGTCGGACCGGCCGCGGTTCGGCTTGTCGCGGTGGGCGTTGTCCGCGTCCTTGCCGGCCAGCGCGTCGAGGTCGGCCTTGATCTTCTCCAGGTCGGCCTCGCTGTGCCGGACCACGTGCGCCCGCGCGCCCGCCGCGCGCACCTCGCCGGCCCGCGCCGGGTCGGTGACGGCGACCGCGAGCCGACCGGACGCGGCGTCGAACCACGCACCGCCGAACGCCGCGCCCAGCCGCTGCTTCAGCACGTCGTCCAGCCGGTCGGCCTCGTCCTGCTGGACCGCGCGTCTCGCCGCCTGGTCGGCGGTGAGCCCGAGATCGCGCTGCATCGCCGTGAGCACGTCCGCGGGCAGGTCGACGGACCGTTCCGGCGTGGCCGTGCCGACCGCCGCGCCGGTGAATCCGAGCGCGGCTACCGAAATGCCGGTGAGCACCGTGCGGAGTAGTTTGCGCATTGCTCCCACTTTCCGGGTGTGTGTGTTCCTCGTTTTTTGCGCAGGCGGAGACCGCCGTGACCAGCTATGACGGGACTGCGCACTGGAGAAATCGCGGATCGGTGGGGAATGTTTCGAAATTTTTCGGACAGCACCCGGATGTCGCAGGCCACTACCCGTAAGGACGAATATCGTGAATTGCATAAGTAGAGAATAGAAATTCGCCGGCGGATTCTAGCGGGGAATCCGGCGGCCAGGCGGGTGGATTCGGCGCCCGCCTATCCGGTGATGATCTCGTGCGGCAGGTACGGCTCTTGGGCGGCGATGCCGAGTGCGGAGACGGCCTGCACGACGGCCACCGCGACCGTGGCGGTGGGCAGGTCGTCGAGGGAGAAGGACGTGATCCGGCGCAGGAGTGCCGCACCCGGTTCGGGGCAGGCCGTGATCGCCCGCTCCACCACCTCCGGTCTGCCGCCGAACGCCCGGACCGCCCGCCCCCACCACACCGCCGCCTCGGCGTGCAGGGCCGGTTCGTCGCGGGGGTCCTTGCTGCGCAACGCGGGCAGGTCCGCCGCCACCTCGCCGGCCACCGCGGGGTCCAGGCTCGCCGCCGCCGCCAACACCCGCAGCCGCAGGGTGTGCTCGGCCTGGCCGCCGTCGGGCAGGTCGGCCACGATGCAGGCCAGTTCCGCCGGGAACGCCAGCAGCTCCCGCGCCACCCGGGCGGCGTCGTCGCCCGCGCCCGCCGTCGCGGTGACCAGGTCGAGGAACGCGGCGGTGTGCGCCTGGCGCTCGCGGTCGGCGATGTGGCGGGTCGGCAGGAGGTCCTCGATGGCCGCGTACAGGTCGTCCAGCGCGTCGTCCTCCTCGGCGTCGACGGCCCGCAGCGCGGTCAGCACGCTGCGCGCGGCGTCGGCGGCGTGCGCCGGCAGGGTGGCCCGCTCGACGGCCGCCGAGCCGAACGACGTCAGGGCGTGGAAACCCAAGTGCTGCAACGGTTCGGTGGAGATCCGGAGGTCGTTGCGCGCGGCGGTGATGCGGTCGGCGGCCAGCAGGTCCGGGTGCAGCAGCGCCAGGCGCATCAGCAGGTGGGCCTGGGTCGCCCCGTACAGCAGCGCCTCGGCCTCCTCCGCGGCCTCGGCGGTCTGCTCGGCGTCGCGGTCGGCGAAGTGGTCGACCACGGTGGCCACGTCGTCGCTGTCCAGGTCGGCCAGCCACACCCACGGCGACTCGGCGGCGGCCAGCCCGTCGCGGCCCATGGTCGCCAGGCACCGCAGGCCCGCCCACAGCAGGGCGCGCAACTGGGCGCGGCGGCGTTCCTCGGCCAGGTCGGGGTCGGCGTCGGGGTCGACGCGGTTCCACTGGAGGTCGTGGGCGGCGGTGAAGTCCTCCAGCAGCAGGTGGCCGCGCGTGCCGTCCTGGTCGGCGCCGGTGCCCGGGGCGTCGTGGTCGGCGCGCACGGCGTCCAGCAGCGCCTGGGCCAGCGCGGGGTCACCGCCGCCGCGCCCGACCAGCGGGTGCCGCACCGCCTCCGCCCGGCACGCCGCCACCAGCAGGCCGCCCAGCGCGGCGACGAGTTCCCGGCCCCACGGGTGCTCGACCGACCCGGCCACCAGGTCCGCCGCGTCCACCCGCCACGACCCGCGCCCGGCCGGGTCGTTCACGTCCGCCGCCGCGGCGGCCAGCAGGTACTGGGCCGCGGGCTCCTGGAGCTCGCGGGGCAGGTGCTCGGCGATCGGGAAGCGGGGGCGGTCGTCCTCCAGCGACGGCAGCCACACGTCCGGCTCCACCGGCGCGTCGAGCTTCGCGCCGCTGATCGACTCCAGCCGCCACCCGAACAGCGTGGGCGTGCCGGACAGGTACCGGGCCAGGCCCAGGCCCACGGCCAGCGCCGCCGGCAGGTCCACCGCGTCCACGGCCAACCCCACCCGCGCGCCCTCCGGGTAGGTCAGCACCCGCACGTCCAGCAGCGCGACCGGCTCCTCCGCGACCACGCCGGCGTCGTCGTCCTCCTCCAGGAGGGGACCGTCCGCCGCTCCGCCCGCCTCGATCAGCTCCAGGACGAGATCGGGCCGCCGGGCGTGGGCGACGTCGTCGGACCCCGGTGGATCGGGGTCGGACAGCTCGATCCACACTGCGTACGGCACCTCGGCTCCTCGCGTCCCGTGCTCTTGCGGCGGTTGGAGGTTAACGGCGCGCCGACCCGCCGGCCGGGACGGACGGGCCGTCAACAGTCCACACAGTTCCCACGCGTGTATTGCCCACCGATGGGCCGAAGTCACCGATGACCATTGGTCAACCCGCCCGACTAATGACGTGCTCCCGCCGCAAAGAGCAGTGGTCTGGAACAATGGAGCGATGGAGAGTGCCCCGACCGTCGACGCCGCCTCGCCCGCAGCACTGCTGCGCCTGCTGATGGACGGCCGGCCGCGCACGCGGGCGGACATCGTGGCCGAGACCGGCCTGGCCCGCTCGACCGTCCGCGCCCGGCTGGACCTGCTGATGGCGGCCGGGCTGGTCAGCGACATCGGCGACGACGTCTCCACCGGCGGCAGGCCCGCGAGCCGGTTCGCCTTCCACGCCGGCGCGCGCCTGGTGCTGGCCGCCGACGTCGGCGCCACCCACGCCACGGTCGCCGTCGCCGACCTGGGGTGCCGCCTGCTGGCGGTCGAGCAGATCGAGCTGGACATCGCCGACGGCCCGACGGTCATCCTGCCGCTGCTGGTGAAGGCCTGGCGGGAGCTGCTGCCCGCCGACAGCGTCCCGGTCGCCGGGGTGGGCATCGGCCTGCCCGGCCCGGTCGAGCACTCCACCGGCCGGCCCAACAACCCGCCGATAATGCCCGGCTGGGACGGCTTCGACGTGCCGGGCCTGGTCACCGCCGAACTCGGCGTGCCGGTGCTGGTGGACAACGAGGTCAACCTGATGGCGCTGGGCGAGCACACCACGGCGTTCCCGGAGGCCGAGCACATGATCGTGGTGAAGGTCGCCACCGGCATCGGGTCGGGCCTGATCAGCAACGGCGTGCTGCACCGGGGCGCGGTCGGCGCGGCCGGCGACCTCGGGCACATCCAGGCGCCGCACGGCGGGGACGTGCTGTGCCGGTGCGGCAACACCGGCTGTCTGGAGGCCGTGGCCAGCGGCCCGGCGATGGCGGCGCGGCTGCGGGAGCAGGGCGTGGACGCGGCGACCACGGCGGACGTGGTGCGCCTGGTGCGCGCGGGCAGCCTGGAGGCCGGGCAGGTGGTGCGGCAGGCGGGCCGCGACATCGGCGAGGTGCTCGCGGCCTGCGTGAGCATGTTCAACCCGTCGCTGGTCGTGGTGGGCGGGCTGGTCGCCCAGGCGGGGGAGATGCTGCTGGCCGGCGTGCGCGAGTCGGTCTACCGTCGTTCCCTCCCGCTCGCCACGGAGAACCTGCGGATCGTGGCCTCGAAGGCCGGTCCGGAGGCCGGTGTCCTGGGCGCCGCGGCCATGGTCGCCAAGCACGCCCTGTCCCCGGAGGTCCTGGACGTGCAGCTCGCCGGCACCGCCTGATCGCGCCGCCCGGCATGCTGCGCGCCGGCACCGCGTGGCTGGAGGCCTGGGGCCTGGCCCAGCCCACCTGGCTTTTGGCGAGAAGTAGACATAAGTGGGTACTGGGAGCGCTCCTTTTGTATTGACCAGGTCATATGACCTGGCTTACGTTCACCCACATGTGGGACATCGGCGTCAACACGTGGGTATGGACCTCCCCGCTGACCGACGAGGGCCTGGCGACGCTCGCCCCGAGAGTCCGGGAGCAGGGCTTCGACGTCATCGAGCTGCCCGTGGAGCAGCCGGGTGACTGGGACCCGCACCGCGCGGCCGACCTGCTCGCCGAGCTGGGCCTCACGGCGTCCGTCTGCCTGGTGATGCCGCCCGGCCGCGAGCTGGTCGACGCCGACACCGTCCCGGAGACCCAGGACTACCTGCGGCACGTCGTGGACGTGGCCGCGATCGTCGGCAGTCCCGTCGCGGCTGGTCCCGCGTACAGCTCGGTCGGTCGCACGTGGCGCATCGACGACCGTGCCAAGCTCTACGCCCAGCTCCGCGAGAACCTCGCCCCGGTGGTCGAGCACGCCGCCGCCAAGGACGTGAAGATCGCCGTCGAGCCGCTGAACCGCTACGAGACCAGCCTGCTCAACACCGTCGACCAAGCCCTCGAAGCGCTGACCGGCCTGCCCGACGAGGGCTGCGGCCTGGCGCTGGACGTCTACCACCTCAACATCGAGGAGACCTCCCCGGTCACCGCGATCCTCGCCGCCGGCGCGCGCACCGCGCACGTCCAGGTGTGCGCCAACGACCGCGGCACGCCCGGCCGCGACCACCTCGACTGGCCCGGCATCCTCCACGCCCTGGCCGAGACCGGCTACCGCGGCCCGCTGTGCATCGAGTCGTTCACGCCGGACAACGCCTCCATCGCCACCGCGGCCTCCATCTGGCGGCCACTGGCCTCGTCGCCGGACGCCCTCGCCGCCGACGGTCTGGCCTTCCTGCGCGGCGCCACCGCCGCCTTCGCCCGATAACCCGCAACCGCCCGCACGACGACCGCCCCGAAGGAGTGGCAATGCACCACACCCTCAGGCGACTACTGATAGTAGTCGCGTCTCTGCTCATGGTGACCGGGGTGACATCCGCGCCGGCCGCGTCCGCGCACCCGGAGGGCCTGCACGTCCTGCTGTTCAGCAAGACCGCCGCCGGGGCGTACCGGCACGACTCGATCCCGGCCGGCATCGCGATGTTCGAGCAGCTCGCGTCCGAGCGCCAGTGGGAGATGACCAAGAGCGAGGACTCCACGGTCTTCAACGACGCCACGCTCGCCACCTACGACGTGATCGTGATGCTCCAGACCTCCGGCATGGTCTGGGACACCGACGCGCAGCGCGCCGCGATGCAGACGTACGTGCGCAACGGCGGTGGTGTGGTGGCGATCCACAACGCCACGGACATGAACATCGAGGCGCAGTTCCCGTGGTGGGACCAGTTCCTGGGCATGACCATGACCGCGCACTCGGCGATCGTGCAGGGCACGGCGAAGGTCGCGGACAAGAAGCACCCGTCCGGCGCGGGTCTGCCGGACCGGTGGGTGCGCACCGAGGAGTGGTACAACTTCAACCGCTCCGCGCGCGGTGACGTGCACGTCCTGGTGACCGCCGACGAGACCACCTACAACGCGGGCGGCTCGGCGATGGGCTTCGACCACCCGATCTCGTGGTGCCGCAACTACGAGGGCGGCCGGCTGTGGGCCACCGCCATGGGCCACCAGTCCTCCAGCTACTCCGAGCCGCTGTTCAAGTCGCACATCGCGGGCGGCGTCGAGACCGCCGGCGGCAAGGTCGCGGCGGACTGCGGCGGGACCGTGTGGGGCAGCTTCGAGAAGGTCGCGCTGGACGAGACCACGATCGCGCCCGGCGCGGTCGACGTGGCACCGGACGGTCGCGCGTTCTTCACCGAGTACGGCGGCAAGCTGAAGATCTTCAAGCCGGACACCCGCACCACGGTGACCGCCGGCAGCCTGAACGTCTACGGCAACGGCCAGAACTCCGAGGACGGCCTGACCGGCCTCGCGCTGGACCCGAACTTCGCCACCAACAAGTGGGTGTACCTGGCCTACTCGCCGGCCAACAGCACCGAGCAGATCGGCCGGATCTCGCGGTTCACCATGAACGGCGACACCCTGGACACCGCCAGTGAGAAGATCCTGCTGACCTACCCGATGTGGCGGGACAACGAGCCCGGCCACACCGGCGGCTACCTGACGTTCGGCCCGGGCGGCAACCTCTACATCGGCGTCGGCGACGACACCAACCCGTTCGCCTCGGACGGCTACACCCCGATCGACGAGCGCGCCGGCCGCAAGTGGTGGGACGCGCAGGGCACCTCCGCCAACACCAACGACCTGCGCGGCAAGATCCTGCGCATCCACCCCGAGGCGGACGGCACCTACACGATCCCCTCGGGCAACCTGTTCACGCCGGGCACGGCGAAGACGCGGCCCGAGATCTACGCGATGGGCTTCCGCAACCCGTTCCGGTTCAGCGTCCACCCGACCACGGGCGCGATCTACGTCGCCGACTACGGCCCGGACGCGGGCGCGGACAACGCCAACCGGGGGCCGGGCGGCCTGGTCGAGTGGAACATCGTGAAGTCGCCGGGCAACTACGGCTGGCCCTACTGCATCGGCAACAACACCCCGTTCAACGACTACGACTTCGCCACCCGCACCTCGGGCGCGAAGTCCAACTGCGCGGCCCCCACCAACACCTCGCCCAACAACACCGGCCTCACCACGCTCCCGGCCGCCCGCGCCGCGGACGTCTGGTACGGCAATAGCGCCACCGAGGGCAACAAGTTCCCCGAGCTGGGCACCGGCGGCGAGGCGCCGATGGCGTTCCCGATCTACCAGTACAACGCCAACAACCCGTCGCAGACCAAGTTCCCGGCCTACTACGACCAGGTCCCGTTCCTGGGCGAGTGGTCCCGCAACCGGATGTGGGAGTTCCGCCCGGACTCGAACGGCAACCTGCTGAAGATCAACAACTTCCTCAACAACATGTCCTTCAGCTCGCCCATGGACATGAAGTTCGGCCCGGACGGCTCGATGTACCTGCTGACCTGGGGCACCGGCTGGGACGACAACGTCCACCTGCCCGGGGCGGGGTTGTGGCGCATCGACTACAACGCCGGTGAACGCAGCCCCATCGCGCAGGCCGCGGCGAACCCGTCCTCGGGCGGGACGCCGTTGACGGTGGCGTTCTCCAGCGCGGGTTCCCGCGACCCGGAGGGCGGGGCGCTGTCCTACCGCTGGACCTTCGGCGACGGCGGCACCTCCACCGCGGCCAACCCCTCGCACACCTACACCTCGCGCGGCACGTTCAACGTGCAGTTGACGGTGACCGACCCGACCGGCAAGACCGGCACCGCGAACCTCACGGTGACCTCGGGCAACACCGCGCCCACGGTGCGGTTCAACGGCCCGGCCGACGGCGGCATGTTCGACTGGGGACAGAACATCCCCTACTCGCTGACCGTCACCGACCCCGAGGACGGCACGATCAACTGCGCCCGCGTGGTCACGCAAGGCAACATCGGCCACGACTCGCACAAGCACCCGCTGGGCAGCCCGATCAACGGCTGTTCGGGGAGCGTGTCGGCGGAGGCGGACAACGAGCACCAGAACGGCAACGCGCACATCATCATCTCCTCGGAGTACGCCGACAACGGGGCGACCGGGCTCCCGTCGCTCAAGGGCGGCGCGAACGTGGTGCTACAGCCCAAGAAGAAGCAGGCGGAGTTCTTCAACGGCTCGTCCGGTGTGCGGGTGGTGTCGCAGTCCGGCGCCGAGTCGGGCGCGCGGATCGGCGACATCAGCAACAACGACTGGATCTCGTTCAAGCCGGTCAACTTCACCGGGATCGACCAGGTGTCCTTCCGGGTGTCGTCGCCGTCGGGCGGCGGCTCGATCGAGCTGCGGGCGGGTTCGCCCACCGGGACACTGGTCGCGTCGGCGCCGGTGACCTCCACGGGCGGCTGGGACAACTACGTCAGCCTGCCCGCGGTGAACGTGACCCGGCCGGCCGGGACGGTCGAGCTGTTCGTGGTGTTCAAGACGTCGTCGAACAACAACTTCGACCTCGACTCGATCAACTACATCGGGGCGGGCGTCGGTGGCGGCGGTGGGTCGACGGCCAAGCAGATCGTCGGCGCGCAGAGCAACAAGTGCGTGGACGTCAACAACGGCGCCACCGCGGACGGCACGAAGGTCCAGCTGTGGACGTGCAACAGCACCGCGGCCCAGAAGTGGACCCAGGTCGGGTCGACGTTCCAGGCGCTGGGCAAGTGCCTCGACGTCAACGGCGCGAGCCAGACCGACGGCGCGTTGGTGCAGCTGTGGACGTGCAACGGGACGGCTGCGCAGAACTGGTCGGTCCAGTCCGACGGCTCGCTGCGCAACGGCGCCAAGTGCCTGGACGCCGCCAGTGGCGGCACGGCCGACGGGACGCAGTTGATCATCTGGACGTGCCACGGCGGGACGAACCAGAAGTGGACCCTGTCGTAGCACCCTGAAAACGGCCCCGGTGCTCACTGTCGAGCACCGGGGCCTTCAGGCGTCGCGGCGGACTATCAGGTGGGCCAGCGCGGTCAGTTCGGCGGCGGCCCGGGGTGCGGGGTCGGTGGCGGCGAGGTGGTCCAGTGCCTCGGTCAGCAGGCGGTCCGCTTCCGACTCGCTCCACGCCCGCCCGCCGGCCCGCTCGACGAGCGCCGCCAGGCGTGCGGGGTCGGACTTGTCGTCGCGGTACAGGGCGGCCAGTTCGTCCCCGGCGTCGGTGTCGGAGCCGAGGGCGGCCACCACCGGGAGGGACTTCTTGCGGCGCGCCAGATCCGCGTGAGCGGGCTTGCCGGTGGTCTTCGGGTCGCCCCAGATGCCCAGGAGGTCGTCGACGTGTTGGTAGGCCACGCCGAGCGCGTGGCCGAAGGCGTGCAGGTGGGCGATCGCGTCCGGTGGCGCGTCGGCGAAGGTCGCGCCCAACGCGCAGGCGGCGGCCAGCAGGGGAGCGGTCTTGTGCTCGACCATGGCCACGCACTCGGCCAGGGTCACGTCGTCGCGGGTCTCGAAGGACAGGTCCGCCTGTTCGCCCTCGACCAGCGACAGCACGGCGGCCGACAGGTCGTGGGCGGTGGCCGGGGACGCGGAGGTGGCCAGCACGTCGGTGGCCAGGGCCAGCAGGGCGTCGCCGGTCAGGATGGCGGACGCGGTGCCGAAGACCGCCCACGCCGTCGGGCGGTGCCGCCGGGTGGTGTCCTGGTCCAGGACGTCGTCGTGCAGCAACGAGAAGTTGTGCGCCAGCTCCACCGCGACGGCGGCGGGAAGGGCGGATTCCGCCGGCGCGCCACGGGATTCGGCCGCCAGGAGCGCGAGGGCGGGGCGGACGGACTTGCCCGACGACGCGCGGCAGGGGCGGCCGTGGTGGTCCCACCAGCCCAGGTGGTAGCCGGCGATGTGCCGGACGGCCGCCGGAAGTCCTTGCACGGCCAGCAGGAGCGGAGGGCGGACCAGGTCGCGGCTCCACGCGAGCACGGCGGGCGCGGTGCGCGACCCGGTGACGGGTGTGGCCAACGTGACCTCCCGGAGCGTTCAGGCGAGTTGTCTGTCCACCACGACCGGGGACAGGGCGTGCTGCACCACCATCACCGCCGCGCCGAGCACGCCCGCGTCCTCGCCCGCCTGGGACGGCACGATGCGCAGGTTCCCGGTGGCCAGCGGCAGGGACCGGCGGTAGATCGACTCGCGGACGCCGGCCAGCAGCATCTCGCCCGCCGCCGCGAGGGCGCCGCCGATGACGATCAGCGACGGGTTGAACATGCTCACGCAGCCCGCCAGGACGTCCCCGATGTCGCGCCCGGCCTGCCGCACGGCGTGGCTGGCCTCCAGGTTCCCCGACCGCACCAGCGCCACCACGTCGGCGTTGCGGTGCGCCTCGATGCCCTTGGCGCGCAACGAGGCCGCGATCGCCGGCCCGCCCGCGACGGCCTCCAGGCACCCGGTGTTGCCGCAGTGGCAAGGGGTGTCGCCGCCGTGCGGGGCGAGCACGTGGCCCAGGTCGCCCGCCGCGCCGACCGCGCCGCGGTGCAGCACGCCGTTGCTGATGAACCCGGACCCGATGCCGGTGGCGACCTTGACCACGATCATGTGGTCGGCGTCCGGGAAGGACCGGGCGTGCTCGCCCAGCGCCATCAGGTTGACCTCGTTGTCCACCAGCACGGGCACGCCGAACTCGGCGAACACCCGTGCGGGCACGTCGAATCCGTCCCACCCGGGCATGATCGGCGGGTGGTTGGGCCGGCCCGAGGAGTGCTCGACCGGGCCGGGCAGGCCGATCCCCACGCCCGCCAGCGGCACGGAGGGCGCCTCGGCCAACAACTCCCGCCACGTGTCGACCAGGCAGGTCATCACCGCGTCCGGCCCGTCGGCGATCGCGATGCGCAGCGGTCGACGCGCCAGCACCACGCCCTTGAGGTCGGTGACGGCGACGGTCGCGTGGGTCGCGCCCAGTTCGGCCGCCAGCACCGCGCGGGAGCGCGCGTCGAACGCGAACCGCCCGGCGGGCCGTCCGCCGGTGGACACCCCGCCCGGCCGGTCGCTCACCAGACCGAGGTCCAGCAGGGCGTCCAGGCGGGCGCGGACGGTCGAGCGGGCCAGCCCGGTCTCGGCGGTCAGCTCGGCGCGGGTGCGGGGAGTTCCGTCGAGGAGGAGGCCGAGAAGTTGTCCCGGGGAGCCCGCCGCCGACGTCGTGAGGTGGTCGTACACCCGGGTAAGTGAACCACAACAACGGAAGTGTCCAGAGAAGTTGCCCTAAGCGACGTAACTTTTGCGGAACCCGCCAGACTTTTGGTTGACACTCGCCAATAGTGGTTTTAGGGTTCGCCGCATGACTGTGACCCACGGAACACTGGCGGCCGGCGACGGCCACGTCGGTGCCCGCACGCTGCGGACGGCCGTGGTCGGTGCCGGGTTCATGGGCCGGGTGCACGCCGAGGCGGCGCGCCGCGCGGGTGGCCGGGTGGTCGCCGTGACGGCGAGCAGCCCGGTCGGCGCGGACGCCGCCGCCGCGGCCGTGGGCGCCGACCGGGGCTACCCCGACCTGGCCGCGCTGCTGTCCGACGCGCAGGTCGACGTGCTGCACGTGTGCGCCCCCAACAGCGCCCACGCCGGCATCGCCGAGACCGCGCTGGCCGCCGGTGTCCACGTGATCTGCGAGAAGCCCCTGGCCACCTCGCTCGCCGACGCCACCGCGCTGGTGGCCGCCTCGGCGAACCGGATCGCCACCGTCCCGTTCGTCTACCGGTTCCACCCGATGGTCCGCGAGATGCGGGCCCGGCTGGCCGGCGGCGAGGCGGGCATCGTCTCCTCGGTCAGCGGCAGCTACCTGCAGGACTGGCTGGCCGGCGAGAGCGACCACGACTGGCGGGTGGACCCGGCGCTGGGCGGCCCGTCGCGGGCGTTCGCCGACATCGGCTCGCACTGGTGCGACCTGGTGGAGTTCGCGACCGGCGACCGCATCGCCCGGCTGTCCGCGCAGACCGTCGTGGTGCACGAGCGCAGCGGGGCCACCCCCACGAAAATCACTACCGAGGACATCGCGACCGTCCAGTTCACCACCGCGCGCGGCGTGGTCGGCATCCTGGTCGTCTCGCAGGTCGCGGCGGGCCGGAAGAACCGGCTGCACCTGGAGGTCTCCGGCACCGAGGCCAGCTTCGGCTTCGACCAGGAGGACCCGGAGCGGCTGTGGGTGGGCCGCCGCGCGGGCAGCACCGTGCTGATGCGCGACCCGGGCGCCCTCTCGCCGGGCGCGGCCCGCTACGCCCGCCTGCCCGCCGGGCACGCGCAGGGCTACCAGGACTGCTTCGACGCCTTCGTCGCCGACACCTACCGGGCCGTGCTGGGCGAGGACCCGGCGGACGGCCTGCCCACCTTCGCCGACGGCCTGCGCGCGGTGCGCATCACCGACGCCGTCCTGCGGTCCGCCGCCGCCGGCGGGGCGTGGACGGAGGTGCCGGCGTGAGTGGCGCCCCGGTCCGGCTGGAGGGCATCACCAAGAGCTTCCTCGGCGTGCAGGTGCTGCGCGGCGTCGACCTCGAACTGCGCGCGGGCGAGGTGCACGCGCTGATGGGCGAGAACGGCGCGGGCAAGTCCACGCTGCTGAAGGTGCTGGCGGGCGTGCACAAGCCGGACACCGGCCGCATCCTGCTGGACGGCACGGAGGTCTCGTTCGCCGCGCCGCGCGACGCGCAGTCCGCCGGGATCGCGATCATCCACCAGGAGTTGAACCTCCTGCCGCACCGCACGGTCGCCGAGAACGTGTTCCTGGGCCGCGAACCGGTCAAGCGCGGGCAGGTCGACCGGCGGGCGATGGTGGCTGAGACGCGGCGGCTGCTGGAGTGGCTGGGGGAGGACGGCATCGCGGCCGACGCCGAGGTGGTCCGCCTCTCGGTGGCGCAGCGGCAGGTCGTGGAGATCGTGAAGGCGCTGTCCACCGACGCCAAGGTGCTCGCGATGGACGAGCCGACCGCCGCCCTGGCCGACCACGAGGTGGAACTGCTCTACGACCTGGTGAAGCGGCTGCGCGAGCGTGGCATGGCCATCCTTTATGTGTCGCACCGGATGCGTGAGGTGTTCGACCTCAGCCAGCGCATCACGGTGTTGAAGGACGGCGCGTTCGTGACCTGCGCCGAGACCGCCGAGATCACCTCCGACCAGCTCGTCCGGCACATGGTGGGGCGTTCGCTCGACGCCCTGTACCCGGATCGGGGTTCGGACGCCGGTGAGGTGCGGCTCGCGCTGAAGAACGCCGGCAACGGGCGGGTGCGGGACGTCAGCCTGGAGGTCCGAGCCGGGGAGATCGTGGGGCTGGCCGGGTTGCAGGGGTCGGGCCGGTCGGCGATCGCGCGGGCGGTGTGGGGTGTGCAGCCCTTCACCACGGGAACTCTGGAGTTGGACGGCAAGCCGGTGCGCGTCGGGAACCCGCGCACCGCCGTCCGCAAGGGCATCGGGTACGTCACCGAGGACCGCAAGGGCGAAGGGCTCGCCCTGCGGCAGTCGGTGCGGGACAACGCGTTGCTGGTCCGGCGGGCGGCGCTGCGGGGTTCGGCGGGGCGCCGGCACACCGACCTGGCCGACCTGCTCAAGTCGGTCAACGTCGTGTCGCGGGGCCAGCACCAGGAGGTGCGCTACCTGTCCGGCGGCAACCAGCAGAAGGTCGTGCTGGGCAAGTGGCTCGCGGTCCGCCCGCGCGTCCTGGTGGTGGACGAGCCGACCCGGGGCATCGACGTCGGCGCCAAGCAGGCGGTGTACCGGCTGCTGCGCGACCTGGCCGCGGACGGCATGGCGATCCTGATGATCTCGTCGGAACTGCCCGAGCTGATCGGCATGAGCGACCGGATCGTCGTCATGCACGAGGGCGCGGTGGCGGGCGAACTGCCCGCGGGGGCTTCGGAGGAAGCGGTCATGGGGCTGGCCACCGGCCACGGAATCGGAGAAGTGGCGTGAGCGTCGTGCAGGAGAAGGCCCCGGTCGCGCGCCGCGCGCTGCCGGCCGGGGGACGCAGGTTCTCCCTCACCCCCACGGTGACGGTGTACCTGGCGCTGGCCGCCCTGCTGGTCGTCGGCAGCATCCTGGTGGCGGTGGACGGCGGTGTGCTGCTCGACCAGGGCGGCATCCGCAACATCCTCACCCGCAGCACGGTCCTGGGCCTGGTCGCGGTCGGGCAGACCATGGTGATCGTCACCGGGTCGCTGGACCTGTCGGTGGCCTACCTGATCGGGCTGTGCTCGTTGGTGGCCGCCGAGACGATGGCGGGGCAGGGGTCGATGGTCTTGCCCGGCGTCGTGCTGGCGCTCGCGGTGGCGGCGGCGGTCGGCCTGGTCAACGGGCTGGTCATCACCGTGTTGAAGGCCAACGCGTTCATCGCCACGCTCGGCGTCGCGCTGATCCTGCGCGGCTGGCTGGAGCACAACTACACCGGCCCGGCGGGCAGCGTGCCGCGCTCCTTCCAGCACCTGGGCTACGACCGGATCGGGCCGGTGCCGGTCGGGGCGCTGCTCATGCTGCTGATCGCGGCGGGTGCGTGGTGGTACATGCGCCGCACCCGCCCCGGGTACCACATGTACGCGGTGGGCGGTGACATCGAGGTGGCCCGGCTGTCCGGTGTCCGCACCTCGCGCACCATCGTCACCGCGCACGTCCTGTGCGCCTTGATGGCCGGTCTCGCGGGCGTGTTCCTGGCTTCCCGGCTGGGGTCGGGCGCCCCGTACGTCGGCACGGACGCCGGCTACGACCTGGAGTCCATCGCGGCCGTCGTGCTCGGCGGCGCGGCGCTGGCCGGCGGGCGCGGCGGGGTGGTCGGCACGCTGGGCGGCGTCCTGATCCTGGCCACGCTGGACACCATCTTCGACGACCTCGCGGTGGACCCGTTCTTCAAGGACGTGGTGCGCGGTGTCGTGCTCATCGTCGCGGTGGCGCTGTACGCCCGCCGCAAGCTGACCTCCGGGAGGGCGTCGTGAACGCGGTCAAGTGGCGTCCCCGCCTCGCGGACGGCACCGCGCCGGTCCTGGTGGTGCTGGTCGTGCTGCTGGTGGCGTTGGCGTTCACCGGTCCCGCCTACAGCGAGCCCGCCGGGTACCTGGCGCTGCTCAAGCGGGCCGCGCCGCTGGTGATCCTGGCCATCGGGCAGTACTTCGTGGTGGTGTCGGGCGGGTTCGACCTGTCGGTGGGGTCGCTGGTCACCGCCGAGGTGGTGATCGCGGCCCGGCTGATCTCCGGCGACGACGGCAACACGGTGTGGGTCATCGCGCTGCTGCTCGGGTTCGGCGTGCTGGTCGGGCTGGTCAACGGGCTGATCACCACGCGGCTGCTGGTGCCGTCGTTCATCGTGACGCTCGGCATGTTGCTGGTGCTCGACGGCGCGGTGTTCCTGTGGACCGGCGGCGCGCCGCGCGGCGCGTTGTCCCCGTCGTTCCGGCAGTTCGGGCGCGGCGCGGTGGACCTGCCGCTGCTGGGCGCGGTGCCGTGGTCGGTGCTGATCCTGCTCGCGGTGCTGGTGGGCGCGGTGCTGTTCAT
The DNA here is from genome assembly GCA_050954585.1 of Actinosynnema sp. CA-248983. GTDB lineage: Bacteria > Actinomycetota > Actinomycetes > Mycobacteriales > Pseudonocardiaceae > Actinosynnema. The sequence continues at coordinate 3,819,302 of CP191863.1, forward strand.
GCGCAGTGGCACCGGCCGGACCCTGCTCGCGGTGGGCGACAACGAGAACGCGGTGCGGCTGGCCGGTGGCCGGGTGGAACGGCTGCGGCTGCTGGCGTTCGTGCTCTCGGGTGTCCTCGCGGCGCTGGCCGCGATCCTGCTCGCCGGGTTCGCCGGCGTGTCCGCCCAGGTCGGGCAGGGCCTGGAGTTCCGGGCCATCACGGCCGTGGTCCTGGGCGGCGTGCTCCTCGGGGGAGGGCGCGGCTCGGTCGTCGCCGCGGCGGCCGGGGCGCTGTCGCTGGAAGCACTGTTCTCGCTGTTGAACCTGGTCGGCGTCTCGGGCGCGCTGGAGTCGGCCGTCCAGGGCGTGATCATCATCGCGGCGGTCGCCTACGCCGCGCACGGAGCCGGTCTGCGGCAGAGGTTCCGCACCCGCAAGCCCGCCCTCCCCTAGAACTCCGCCAATGAAGCCGAGGAGTAGCACGATGAACAGGAAGTTGGCCGTCGCCGCACTCGTGTACACAGCCGTCGCGGCGCTCGCGGCGGCCGGGTGTTCGAGCGACCTGCCGGACGCCGGCACCGGTGGCACGAGCACGACGTCCCAGCAGAACGCGGCGAAGTCGGAGTTCTTCGACCAGGCCGAGTACGAGCGGCAGTTGAAGTTCCGCTCCGCCAAGGCGGTGGACCTGGACGGCGACGACTCGCAGTTCAAGCCGTGGCAGCAGGCGCTGGACCCCAAGATGGTGGACACCGCCAAGTACGCCAAGCCCGGCGGCGGGTACCACCTGTGCTTCTCCAACGCCTCGGTGGACAACCCGTGGCGGCAGGTCGGCTGGAAGACCATGCAGGAGGAGGTGAAGCTGCACCCGGAGATCACGAAGTTCTCCGTGCTGGACGCGGAGGCCAAGGACGACAAGCAGATCAGCGACATCCAGTCGTTCGCCTCGCAGGGGTGCAGCGCCCTGGTCGTGTCGCCGAACACCACCGCGACGCTGACGCCGGCGGTCGAGGCGGCGTGCAAGACCGGTGTGCCGGTGATCGTGTTCGACCGCGGTGTGAAGACCAGCTGCCCGGTCACGTTCATCCACCCGATCGGCGGGTTCGCGTTCGGCGCGGACGGCGCGGAGTTCCTGAAGGAGAAGGTGCCCTCCGGCGGCAAGGTGCTGGCCCTGCGCATCCTGCCCGGCGTGGACGTGCTGGAGCAGCGGTGGGCGGCGGCCAACGAGATCTTCGCGGGCAGCGGCCTGAAGGTCGTGGGCGTGGAGTTCACCGACGGTGACGCGGCCAAGACCAAGTCCATCGTCAACGACTACATCCAGCGCGAGGGCAAGATCGACGGCGTCTGGATGGACGCGGGCGCGACCGCCGTGGCCGCCGTCGAGGCCTTCCAGGACGCGGGCACGGCGCTGCCCGCGATCGTGGGCGAGGACCAGCAGGACTTCCTGCGCATGTGGGCCACGGACAAGCTGACCGCGGTCGCCCCGACCTACCCCACCTACCAGTGGCGCACCCCGGTCATCGCCGCCCTGCGCATCCTGCAGGGCAAGCAGGTCCCGCAGGAGTGGGTCCTGCCGCAGCCCAAGGTCACCCAGGAGACCCTGCAGAACTTCATCAAGGACGAGATGCCGCCGCTGCACTACGCGATGTGCGGCTGCGACCAGATGCCGGGCTACCCGCAGCCCTGGAAGTAAGGAGCTGCCGCGGGCGGGCCGGCGCGACCCCGGCCCGCCCGCGGTTCCCACACCCTGCCGAGAGGGACGACCAATGGCGGACGAACCCACCGGACTGTGGCTGATCGGCGCGCGCGGCTCCGTCGCGACCACCGCGGTCAGCGGACTGCTGGCCCTGCGCGCGGGGCTGGTGCCCGCGACCGGCTGCGTGACCGAACGGCCGGAGCTGGCGGGTCTGCCGCTGCCCGGCTGGTCGGACCTCGTGGTCGGCGGGCACGACGTGGCCCAGACCCCGCTGGACAAGCGGGCCGAACTGCTCGCGCAGGGCGGGGTGCTGCCGCACCACGTGCTCGGCGCGGTGCGGGAGGGCCTGCGCGAGGTCGACGCGAAGATCCGCGACGGCTACCACCCGGCCACCCACGACGGTCCGCAGGCCGACGCCGCCCGGCGGCTGGCCTCGGACATCACCGCGTTCCGCGACCGGCACGGCCTGGCCCGGGTGGTCGTGGTGAACGTGTCCTCGACCGAACCGCCCGTGCCGCACGTGCCCGCGCACGACGACCTGAGCGCGTTGGAGAAGGCGCTCGCCGACCCGGCGAAGCGGGTGCTGCCGCCGAGTTCGCTGGCCGCCTACGCGGCGCTGAACGCGGGCTGCCCGTTCGTCGACTTCACCCCGTCCACCGGGATCGCGCTGCCCGCGCTGGACGCGTTGGCCCGTCAGGAGGGCCTGCCCTACGCGGGGCGGGACGGCAAGACGGGGGAGACGCTGGTGCGGACCGTGCTCGCGCCGATGTTCACCGGGCGGGCGCTGCGCGTGCGGTCGTGGGCGGGCACGAACCTGCTCGGCGGCGGGGACGGCGCCACCCTGGAGGACCCGGCGCACGCGGACAGCAAGCTGCGCTCCAAGGCGCGCGGCCTGGAGGCCCTGCTGGGCGAGCCGGTGCCCGCGCCGCTGCACATCGACAACGTCCCGGACCTCGGCGAGGTCAAGACCGCGTGGGACCACGTGTCGTTCGAGGGGTTCCTGGGCGCGCGGATGAGCCTCCAGTTCACCTGGACCGGCCTGGACTCCTCGCTGGCCGCGCCGCTGGTGCTGGACCTGGCCCGGCTGACCGCCGCCGCGCACCGGGCGGGCGAGGTCGGGGTGTTGAGCGCGTTGGGGTTCTACTTCAAGGACCCGCTGGGCAGCGACGAGCACCGGTTCGCCGCGCAGACCGAGGAGTTGTACCGGTGGGCGGCGGGGTTGGGCCGATGAAGGCGTACCTGGAGCTGGTGCGGGCGCCGGCGGCGTTGACCGTGCTGGGGGACACGCTGGTCGGCGCGCCGGGACCGCTGCGGGGCCGTCGGTTGCTGCTGCCGCTGGCGTCCGTCGCGCTGTACTGGGCGGGGATGGCGCTCAACGACTGGGCCGACCGCGACGTGGACGCGGTGGAACGGCCCGAGCGCCCGATCCCGTCCGGCCGGATCAGCCCGGAGGCGGCGCTGGCGACCGCGGCGGGGCTGACGGCGGTGGGTGTCGGGCTCGCGGCCGTGGCGGGGCGCAACGCCGTGCCGCTGGCCGCGGCCGTGTGGAGCTACGACACGGTCCTGAAGGACACCGCCGCCGGGCCGTTCGCGATGGCCGCGTGCCGGGGGCTGGACGTGCTGCTGGGCGGTCGGGCCGTGCTGCCCGCCGCGCTGATGGCCGCGCACACCCTCGGCGTCACCGTGCTGTCGCGCGGCGAAGTGCACGGCACCTCACCCCGGATCGCCGGGGCCGTGCTGTCCGGGACGGCCGCGACCGCGCTGGCGGCCCTCGCCCGCAAGCCCGGCCTGGCCGGTGTCGCGTCCGCGATCGGCTACGCCGTGTCGGTCGGGAGCGCGCAGTGGGCGGCGGTCCGCGACCCGTCGGCCGGCTCCGCGCGGGCGGCCACCAAGGCCGGCATCCACGGCATGGTGCTGCTCCAGTCCGCCTTGTCCCGCAACGCTTCCTTCGTGCCGCTGGTGCTGCCGCTGGCGCGCCGGCTCAGCCGGAAGGTGGGTCCCACATGACGTTCCACCTGGGGTACGGCACCAACGGGTTCGCCAACCACCGCCTGGACGACGCCCTGGCGGTGATCGCCGACCTGGGTTACACCGCCGTGGCGCTCACCCTGGACCACCACCACCTCGACCCGTTCGCCGAGGACGTGGCGCGGCAGACCAAGCGGGTCGCGGCGCGGCTGGCGGAGCTGGGGTTGCGGTCGGTGGTGGAGACCGGGGCGCGCTTCCTGCTCGACCCGTACCGCAAGCACCACCCGACCCTGGTCAGCGAGGCGCAGGAGGTCCGGGTGGACTTCCTGGTGCGGTCGCTGAAGATCGCCGCCGACCTGGGGTCGGACTGCGTGTCGTTCTGGTCGGGCATCGGGACCGACTGGGACCGCCTCCGCTCCGGGGTCTCGGCGGTGCTGGACAGCGAGCCGCCGGTGCCGTTGGGGCTCGAACCGGAGCCCGGGATGCTCGTGGAGCGGCTGGAGGACGCGCTGCGGCTGCGCGCCGAACTGGGCGAGCCCGAGGCGCTGCGGGTCACGTTGGACGTCGGGCACTGCGTGGCCGTCGAACCCCTGGACGCGGCGGCCTGCATCCGGCGGGCCGGGGACCTGCTGGTCAACGTGCAGTTGGACGACATGCTGCCGGGCGTCCACGAGCACCTGGAGTTCGGCGAGGGTCACCTCGACCTGCCCGCCACGCTCAGCGCGCTCACCGACATCGGCTACACCGGGGTCGCCGCCGTCGAACTGCCCCGGCACAGCCACGCCGCGCCCGACGTGGCCCGGCGGTCGCTTGCCGCGCTGCGGACCGCGTCCTGGGTGGCGGCGGCCGAACGGGAGGTGCGCGCCGACCCCGCGTCCCTGGAACGCCTGTTCGCGGGCGCCGGCCGGGTGGACCGGGCGCGCGAGGACGACCTGCGGGTCCGCCTCCTGGTCGCGTTCGACGGCGACCTGGGGCAGGCCCTGACCGACCTGTACCGGCACGGCAGCTCGGCGGAGCGGCGGGCGGTGCTGCGCGCCCTCGGGCCGGTCGGCGCGCGGGTGCCCGACGTCGGGGTGGAGCTGGTCAAGGACGCGTTGCGCACCAACGAGACCGGGCTGGTCGCGGCGGCGCTCGGGCCGTTCGCGCGCGACCACCTCGACCAGCACGCGTGGCGGCACGGCGTGCTCAAGTGCCTGTTCATGGGCGTCCCGCTGGACGTGGTGGCGGGCCTGGCCGCGCGCACCGACGAAGAGCTGCTGCGGATGGTGGCCGCGTTCGCCGACGAACGCGACGCCGCCGGCCGCGCGGTCCCCGACGACGCCCTCGCCCTGCTCCGAAAGGCCGTCTGATGCGCATCTTCGACCCGCACATCCACATGACCTCCCGCACCACCGACGACTATGAGGCGATGCACGCGGCCGGTGTGCGCGCGGTGGTGGAACCGGCGTTCTGGCTCGGGCAGCCGCGCACGTCGGTGGGGTCGTTCGTGGACTACTTCGACTCGCTGGTGGGCTGGGAGCGGTTCCGGGCCGCCCAGTACGGCATCGCCCACCACTGCACGATCGCGCTGAACCCCAAGGAGGCCAACGACCCCAGGTGCGTGGCGGTGCTGGACGTCCTGCCGCGCTACCTGGTCAAGGACGGCGTGGTCGCGGTGGGGGAGGTCGGCTACGACTCGATGACCCCCGAGGAGGACGACGTCTTCGCCCGCCAGCTCGAACTGGCCCTGCTGCACGAACTGCCCGTGCTCGTGCACACCCCGCACCGGGACAAGAAGGCCGGGACGCAGCGGACCCTGGACGTGGTGCGCGAGTCCGGTGTCCCGGCGGAAAAAGTCGTGGTGGACCACCTGAACGAGACCACGATCAAGGCGGTCGCGGACTCCGGGTGCTGGATGGGGTTCTCCATCTACCCGGACACCAAGATGGACGAGGCCCGGATGGTCGCGCTGCTCAAGGAGTACGGCACCGACCGGGTCCTGGTGAACTCGGCCGCCGACTGGGGGCGGTCGGACCCGTTGAAGACGCACAAGACCGGGCTGGCGATGCTCGACGCCGGGTTCGACGAGTCCGACGTGGACAAGGTCCTGTGGCGCAACCCGGTCGAGTTCTACGGGCAGAGCGGACGGCTGCTGCTCGACGTGGCGGAAGTGGGTGCCGTGCACGCGGGCACCGGGAACTCGGTGCTGCGGGGTGAGCGGTGATCGCCTACTGCACCAACGTGCACCCGGCGCACGACCTGGCGGGCATCCTCGACCAACTCGACCGGCACGCTGTGGGCGTGCGGGCGAGGTCAGGCGTGGACGTGCTTCCGCTGGGGCTGTGGTTGCCCGCGTCCGTGGCCCGGGGTCTGGCGGCGGACCCGGTGGCACGGCAGGACTTCCGCGACGAGTTGACGGCCCGGGGGCTGTCGGTGAGCACGCTCAACGCCTTCCCCTACGGCGACTTCCACGACACGGTGGTCAAGCACGCGGTGTACCGGCCGAACTGGGTCGATCCGCGCCGGCTGGCCTACACCGAGGACTGCGCGACCATCCTGGCCGACCTCATGCCGGCGTCCGCCTCCTACGGCAGCATCTCGACGTTGCCGCTGGGGTGGCGGGAGCCGTGGACCGAGTCGGACGACGCCCACGCCGAGGCCGCCCTGTCCGAGCTGACCTTGTTCCTGCGCGGGCTGGACCGGCCGGTGAAGCTCGCGGTCGAGCCCGAGCCGGGGTGCGTGCTGGACACCGTGGCCGACGCGGTCGGGTGGCTGGCGGGCCGCGTGGACCCCGACCACATCGGGCTGTGCCTGGACACCTGCCACCTCGCGGTGTCGTTCGCCGACCCGGTGGAGACGGTCGAGCTGATCCGGCGGTCCGGGCTGCCGGTGGTGAAGGTCCAGGCCTCCGCCGCGCTGGAGGTGCCGGACCCGCGCGCGGCCCGGGAGGAGCTGGCGGTCTTCGCCGAACCCAGGTACCTGCACCAGGTCCGGGAGAACGCGCCGGACGGCGTGCTGGCGGCCGACGACCTGCCCGAGGCGTTCGACCGGCTGCCCGGCGAGCACCCGTGGCGCGTGCACTTCCACGTGCCGCTGCACGCCGAGCCCGGCGGTGCCCTGCGGTCCACGACGGACGTGCTGGTCGCGGCCGTGGCGGCGCTGGAGGAGGAGACGCACGTCGAGGTGGAGACCTACACGTGGACCGTGTTGCCCGACGCGGGCGACCTGACCGAGGGCATCGCGGCCGAGCTGGCGTGGGCCCGGGCGAACCTGGCGACGGGGGTGGCGGTGTGAAGCCGTTGGTGGTGATCGACGTGGTCGGCCTGACGCCGGGGTTGTTGCGGCACATGCCGAACCTGTCCGCGCTGTCCGGCCGTGCCTCGCTCGGCACGGTGCTGCCCGCCGTGACGTGCAGCGCGCAGGCGACCTTCCTGACCGGGCTGACGCCCGCGCAGCACGGGATCGTCGGCAACGGCTGGTACTTCCGCGACCTCGGCGAGGTCCACCTGTGGCGGCAGCACAACCGGCTGGTGCGGGGTGAGAAGGTGTGGGAGACCGCGCGGCGGTTCGAGCCTTCGTACAAGGCGGCGAACGTGTGCTGGTGGTACGCGATGGGCGCGTCCACCGACATCACCGTCACCCCGCGCCCGATCTACCACGCCGACGGCCGCAAGTCGCCCGACGCTTACGTCCGGCCGCCCGAGCTGCACGACCGACTGACCGGGGCGCTGGGCGAGTTCCCGCTGTTCCAGTACTGGGGGCCGACGGCGGCGCTGAAGTCCAGCGAGTGGATCGTGGGCGCGGCGGTGCGGGTGTTCACCGAGGAGCGGCCGGACCTGCTGCTGGTCTACGTGCCGCACCTGGACTACGACCTCCAGCGGTTCGGGCCGTCGTCACCGCAGGCCCGTCGGGCGGCGTCCGACGTGGACCGGGCGCTGAAGCCGCTGCTGGGGCTGGACGCCACGATCGTCGTGCTGTCGGAGTACGGGATCACCGAGGCGCGGCGGCCGGTCGACGTGAACCGGGCCTTGCGCCGGGCCGGGCTGCTGGAGGTCTACACCCAGGCGGGCATGGAGTACCTGGACCCGTGGACGTCCCGCGCGTTCGCCGTGGCCGACCACCAGATCGCCCACGTCTACGTCCGCGACCCGGCCGACGTCCCGCGCGCCCGAGCGGTGGTGGCGGAGCTGCCCGGCGTGGACGAGGTGCACGGGCGGGAGGCGCAGGCGTCGGTGGGGCTGGACCACGAGCGGTCCGGTGAGCTGGTCGCGGTGGCCGAGCCGGACGCCTGGTTCACCTACTACTACTGGCTGGACGACGCGCGGGCGCCGGACTTCGCGCGGGGCGTGGACATCCACCGCAAGCCCGGCTACGACCCGGCGGAGCTGTTCTTCGACCCGGCCGACCGGTGGGCCAAGGCCCGGGCCGGGCTGAACCTGGTGCGCAAGAAGGTGGGGCTGCGGTACGCGATGAACGTGGTGCCGCTGGACCCGTCGTGCGTGCGGGGCTCGCACGGCCGCCTGCCCGACCGGGCCGAGGACGGGCCGGTGCTGCTGTGCTCGGAGCCGTTGGACCGCGACCGCGTCGAGGCGGTCGAGGTGCGTGACCTTCTGCTGGAACTGCAAGGGATGCCTGTGAAGGAGTCGCAGCGATGAGCCGGCCGATCACGTTGTTCACCGGGCAGTGGGCGGACCTGCCGTTCGAGGAGGTGTGCAAGCTCGCCGCCGGGTGGGGGTACGACGGGGTGGAGATCGCGTGTTCCGGCGACCACTTCGAGGTCGACCGGGCGGTGGCCGAGGACGGGTACGTCGAGGCCAAGCTCGCCCAGCTCGACCGCCACGGCCTCAAGGTGTTCGCCATCTCCAACCACCTCGTCGGGCAGGCGGTGTGCGACGACCCGATCGACTTCCGCCACCAGGCCATCCTGCCCGCGCGGATCTGGGGCGACGGCGAGCCCGAGGGCGTGCGGCGGCGGGCCGCCGAGGAGATGGCGGACACCGCGCGGGCGGCGGCCAAGCTCGGGGTCGACACGGTCGTCGGGTTCACCGGGTCGAAGATCTGGAAGTACGTGGCCATGTTCCCGCCGGTGCCGGAGGAGGTCATCGAGGACGGCTACGCGGACTTCGCGCGGCGGTGGAATCCCGTCCTGGACGTGTTCGACGAGGTCGGGGTGCGGTTCGCGCACGAGGTGCACCCGTCCGAGATCGCCTACGACTTCTGGACGACCCGGCGGGCCATGGACGCGGTGGACAACCGGCCGGCGTTCGGCCTGAACTGGGACCCGTCGCACTTCGTGTGGCAGGACCTGGACCCGGTCGGGTTCATCCTGGACTTCGCCGACCGGATCTACCACGTGGACTGCAAGGACACCAAGAAGCGCTTCGACGGCCGCAACGGGCGGCTGGGGTCGCACCTGCCGTGGGCGCACCCGAGGCGGGGCTGGGACTTCGTGTCCACCGGTCACGGCGACGTGCCGTGGGAGGAGTGCTTCCGGGCGCTGAACGCGATCGGCTACCGGGGCCCGATCTCGGTGGAGTGGGAAGACGCCGGCATGGGCCGCTTGCGCGGCGCGGAGGAGGCGGTGCGGTTCATCCGGGGCCTGCTGTTCGACCCACCGGCAGCAGCCTTCGACGCCGCGTTCGCCCGCCGCGAGGACGGTTGAGCCCGATGCCCGAGGTGGTGGCGGTGGGACCGGAACCCACCGCCGAGACCCTGCGGCTGATGGCCCTGCTGGCCACCGGCGCCACCGACCGTGCCATCGCCCGTGAACTGGGCGTGAGCACCCGGACCGTGCACCGCAAGATCGCCCGCTTGCAGACCTTGCTGGGGGTGCGGTCGCGTTTCCAGCTCGGCGTGTGCGCCGCCGGCCACCGGTGGCTGTAGCCGCCCCGGCGTTTCGTCGAGTGACGTATCTCTCCGTTTGACCAGTACCGGCGGCAGGTAATGAAAGGATGCGCCATTCGGTTGAAAGGATCATGATGCACGAGCTGGACGCGCGACGCACCGTCGCCAACCCCCGCCGCACCCGGCTGGCCGCGGACTGGACCGCGCAGCCCACCACGTCCCCGGCGGGCTCGACCACCGAGTCCGCGCACGGCGACGACGCGCGCCGGAGTTCGGCGAACGGCACGACGCCCGCCTGACGGGTTCCGCGCCGGGGCGGGCAGGCTTCACCCTTCATCCCGGGTCGACGGGGCAGCCGTGGCGGCGCACCCGCGCCCGACGTCGAAGTCCTGCCCGCACCCCCGCGCTCACCGGCTGCGACTACGCGCCCACACCTCCTCAACACCCTTGACCGGTCCACTGTGGACCGCGGTTGGTGGTGACACCCCTCCGCGTCAAGTGTGATCCATCCGGCCGGTGTTCGAGCCGAACAGGGCAACCCAGGGTGGCCTAACTTAGGTTAGGGTGGCCTTGGTTTGCCCTGCCGTGATCGGCGCCGAGACCGAGGAGTTTGGTGTGACCGAGTACGCCCTGGAAGAGATCGCGACGGGGTCGGCTGATCCGCTGGAACTGGTCGCCCGGCTCGCGCGGGCCGGGTTCGACGACTACGTGGTCTACGAGCGCGGCGGCGCGTGGACCTTCGCGGGCGGCGCGTTGGCGACCGTCACCCTCGACGCCGGGCACGTGCGCGTCTCCCACGCCGGTGAGCAGGTCGAACGCGCCTGGACGGGGTCGCCCGGGCAGGCGTTGGGGGAGGCGCTCGCCGGGCTGCCGGTCCAGGGGTGGCGCGCCTACGGGCGGGTGGACTTCGGGTTCTCCGGGCTGGTCCCGGGGCTGGCGCTGCGCGGTGCGGACGCCCCGGTGGGGGAGATCGTGCGGCTGATCGTGCCGCGCACCGAGGTGACCCTGGGCGACGGCCGGGCGGTGGTCCGCGGGGTCGACGCGGGTGAGCTGGACCGGGTGCGCGAGGTGCTGCGCGGGGAGTTCGGCGCGGGTGCGCCGGCGGCCGAGCCGGTGGACATCCGGTCGGACGGCGCCAGCTACCGCGAGCGGGTGGCGCAGGCGGTGAAGGAGATCCGGCAGGGGCAGTACCAGAAGGTGATCCTGTCCCGGTCGGTGCGCATCCCGTTCCCGGTGGACATCGTCGCCACCTACGGACTGGGCCGGCGCGGCAACACCCCGGCGCGGTCGTTCGTGCTGCGCCTGGACGGTCTGGAGGCGGCCGGGTTCAGCCCGGAGATCATCGTGTCGGTGGACGCGGAGGGCGGGGTCGTGACCCAGCCGCTGGCCGGCACGCGCGCGTTCGGCCGGGGCGCGGAGGTCGACGCGGCGGCGCGCACCGAGCTGGAGACCAACCCCAAGGAGGTCTTCGAGCACGCGGTGTCCGTGCGCACGGCGCAGGAGGAGCTGCGGCGGATCTGCACCCCGGACTCCGTGCGGGTTGGGGACTTCATGGGCATCAAGGAGCGGGGCAGCGTGCAGCACCTCGCGTCCCTGGTCAACGGCGACCTGGCCCCGGGCCGCACGGCGTGGGACGCGCTGGAGGCGGTGTTCCCGGCGGTGACCGCGTCCGGCATCCCGAAGCGCGAGTCCCTGGACGCGATCTCCCGCATGGACGAGGCCCGCGGCCTGTACTCGGGCGCCGTGGTCACCGTCGGCCACGACGGCTCGCTGGACGCGGCCCTGGTGCTGCGCGCGGTCTACCAGGAGTCCGACCGGGCGTGGCTGCGCGCGGGCGCGGGCATCGTGGCGGACTCGACGCCGGAGCGCGAGTTCGAGGAGACCTGCGAGAAGCTGTCCTCGGTGGCCCCGTTCGTCGTGAAGGCCTAGGAGCGGGCGGGACCGGGAGTCGTCGGCGCGGCTCCCGGTCCGCCGAAGTCAGCGCTTCCGCCAGAGCAGCCACCCCAGGTACACCCCGCCCAACGCACCCGTAGCCACCCCCACCGGCAGGTTCCCCGCGAACCGCTGAGCCGAGAAGTCCGCCGCCAACACCAACAACGCCCCCGCCCAAGCGGCAGGCAACAGACCGGCCCCGGAAGCCCGGGTCAAGCGCTTGGCCACCTGCGGCGCGACCAGGGCCACGAAAGCGATCGGGCCGGCCGCCGCCGTGGCCACCGCACAAGCCGCCGTCCCCACCACCAACAGGTAAACCCGGCTGCCCTCCACAGGCACACCCAGCGCCCGCGCCGCGTCGTCGCCCATCTCCAGCATCTCCAGCCACCGCGCCCCGAACAGCAACGCCGGCACCAGCACCACCAGCGCGATCACCGGCGGCCACAGCTGCGGCCAGCCCAGGTTGTTGAGGCTCCCCGTCAGCCACACGGTCGCCCGCGTGACGTCCGCAACCCCGGCGTTGACGATCAGGTAGAAGTTGACCGCCTGCAGGATCGCGCTGACCCCGATCCCGGTCAGCACCAACCGCAACCCGCGCACACCCCGCTGCCACGCCAGCACGTACACCAGCACCGCGGTCACCAAGCCGCCCACCAGAGCGCCCATGGACACGGAAAGTGCACTGCCCCCGAACACCAGGATCACCAGCAGACCACCGGTCGCGGCACCGTAGTTGAAGCCGATGATGTCCGGGCTGCCCAACGCGTTGCGCGACAGGCTCTGGAACACCGCACCGCTCATCCCCAGCGCCGCCCCCACCGCCAGCGCGATCAACACGCGCGGCAGCCGCAGGTCCAGCACGGCGAAGTTGGTGATGCGACTGCCGTTGCCCAGCAACGTGCGCACGACGTCCAGCGGCGCGACCGGGATGGCCCCGGTGCCCAGCGCCAGCACGCCGATGACGAAGATCACCGCCACCAGCGCCACGGAGACGGAGAACGAACGACGGGTCATGCGCGGGCCTTCCCTCGTCGTACCAGCCACAGGAACACCGGCGCGCCCAACAGGGCCGTCACCACGCCCACGTCGATCTCCTCGCGCGCCATGACCCGGCCCAGCACGTCCGCCAGCACCAGCAGCACGGGCGCGAGCACCGCGCAGTACAGCACCACCCACCGCTCGTCCGGCCCGGTGAACGCCCGCACCATGTGCGGCACGGCCAACCCCACGAACACCAACGGCCCCACGGCCGCGGTGGCCGCACCGGCCAACAACGTGATGGCCACCAGCGTCACCAGCCGCGTCCGCCCCAGGTGCGCACCCAGCGCCTTCCCGGCCTCGTCACCCAGCGACAACGCGTTCAACGGCCGCCCCATCGCGACCGCGAGCAGCAACCCGACCGCCAGGAACGGCAGCACCTCGACCAGCGTGGTCCAGCCGGCCCGCTCCAACGACCCGACCGTCCAGAACCGCATCTGGTCCAACGCCCGCTGGTCGAGCAGGATCACCGCCTGGGTGATCCCGGTCAGCGCCGCCGACACCGCCGCGCCCGCCAGCGCCAACCGCACCGGCGACGCCCCGCCCCGCCCGGCGATCGCGTACAGGGCGACCCCGGCGAGCGCCGCGCCGCCGAACGCGCACCACACGAACGCCCGCAGGTCGGTCAGCCCGAACACGCTGATCGCCAGCGCCGCCGCCGTGGACGCCCCCGCGTTGACCCCCAGCAAACCCGGGTCCGCCAACGGGTTGCGCGTCAACGCCTGCATCAACGCGCCGGCCACGCCGAGCGAGGCGCCGACCGCGATGCCGATGAGCGTGCGCGGGATGCGCAACTCCCACACCACGAACGCCGAATCGGACCCGTCCCGCTGGAACAGCACGTCCAGCACGGTGCCCAACGGGATCGACCGCGAGCCCACGGCGATGCTCAGCAACGCCACCACGACCAGCGCGACCAGTCCGAGGACGAGACCCCACGCCCGGCGACTCGGCGCGGCGACCCGCGCCGGGGCGGTGACGCTCACCCGGCGGCCCCGGTGAGCCTGCGCACCAGCTCGACCTTGCTCACCTTGCCGACCTTGGTCAGCGGGAAGGACTCCAGCGTCTCCAGCCGGTCGGGCAGCTTGTAGGAGGCGACCCCGCGCTCCCGCAGGAACGCGGTGACCTCGCGCAGCGTCGGCGCGTCGCCCTTGGGCACGATGAACGCGCACGTCCGCTCGCCCATCACCTCGTCGGGCATGCCGACCACGGCCGCGTCGTGCACGGCCGGGTGCGCGAGCAGGTGGTTCTCCAGCTCCTCGGCGGGGATCTTCTCGCCGCCCCGGTTGATCTGGTCCTTGCGCCGGCCCTCGACCACCAGGTGCCCGGACGGCAGTTGCCGCACCACGTCCCCGCTGCGGTAGAAGCCGTCCTCGGTGAACGACCGCGCGTTGTGCGCCTCGGCCTTGTAGTAGCCGCGCAGCGTGTACGGCCCGCGGGTCAGCAACTCGCCGCTTTCACCGGGCGCGACCGGCGAACCCTCCTCGTCGACGATCAGCACGTCGTCCGCCGGGCACAGCGGTGCGCCCTGCGTGGTGGTCTTCAGCTCGTCGGAGTCGTCCAGGCGGGTGAAGTTCAGCAGTCCCTCGGCCATGCCGAACACCTGCTGGAGGTCGCAGCCGAGGGTCTCGCGGACGCGGGAGGCGGGCTCGGCGTTGAACTTGGCGCCGCCGACCTGGAGCAGCTCCAGCGATGACAGGTCGGCGTCCATGAACTCGACGACGTCCATCCACAGCAGGGCGATCGGCGGCACGACCGCCGTCACGGTGACCCGTTCCCGCTCGACGAGGTCGAACACGGTGTCCGCGCTGGGGTCGGGCGCGAGCACGACGGTGCCGCCGGCGGCCATCGCGCCCAGCAGGCCGGGGGAGGCCAGGGCGAAGTTGTGCGCGGCGGGCAGCGCGACCAGGTAGACGGTGTTCTCGCCGAACCCGGACACGTCGGCGCTCGCGCGCGCGTTGTAGAGGTAGTCGTTGTGGCTGCGGGGGATGAGCTTCGGCGTCCCGGTGGTGCCGCCGGAGAGCAGGAACAACGCGGGCGCGACGGGGTCGGGCGCGGGCAGGTCGACCGGCGCGGCCTCGGGCAGTGCCTCGAACTCGGCGGGGTCGCCCACGACGAAGACGTGCCGCAGGGACGGCACGGCCTTGCGCACGGTGCGCGCGAGGTCGCGGTAGTCGAAGTCGCCGTCGGAGTCGGCGATGAAGTAGGCGACGGCGTCGCTCAGCTCGCACAGCGGCACGATCTCGCTCTCGCGGTGCGCGGGCAGGGCGAGCACGGGCAGTGCGCCAACCCGAAGCAGCGCGAAGAACAGCGCCACGAACTCGGGGACGTTGGGCAGTTGCACGACAACGCGTTCGTCGCGGCGAAGGCCCTGGCCGTGCAGCCCGGCGGCGATCCGGTCGGCCCACGCGTCCAGCTCGGCGTAGGTCCAGCGGGTGCCGTCGGCGGCCACCAGCGTGGTCCGCTCGGGGTGCCGGCGCGCGCCGCCCCGCAGCAGCTCGTCCAAGGGCTGGTCGGTCCAGTACCCCTCCGCCCGGTACCGCTCCACCAGCTCACTGGGCCAGGGCACACAGCCGTCCAGCATCGTCGACTCCCTAGATCGCCTCGCGAAAGTTAGGTTAGGCTAGCCGACATACTGGAGGGAAGGTGCCGTGCGCCTCGGCGAACTCGTGATCGACATCTCACCCCTGCGCACGGAGCCCGCCTACCGGCTGGTGTTCGCCGCGCAGACGGTGAGCGTGCTGACCACCGCGTTGACCAACGTCGCGATCAACCTGCACGTGTACCAAATCACCGGCTCCTCGGTCCAGGTCGGACTGGTGGGCCTGGTGTTCGGCGCGGCGCTGCTGGTGGGGTTGCTCGCGGGTGGCGTGCTGGCCGACCGGGTGGACCGGCGCAAGCTGATCCTCGGCTCGCGCGGGGTCGTCGCGGTCGTGCTGGGCGGGCTGGCGGTGAACGCGGCGAGCCCGTCGCCGTCGCTGCTGTTCGTCTACGTGGCGGCGGTGCTCGCGGGCGCGGTCGCGGGGCTGGGCGGGTCGGCGCTGATGGCGGTGATCCCCACCCTGGTCTCGCCCGCGCACATCACCGCCGCCGGCGCGCTGATCACGTTGACCAGCCAGTTCGGCGCGATGGTCGGGCCGTCGATCGCGGGGGTGATCGCGTCCGGTCCCGGTGTGGCGGCGTGCTTCGCCATCGACGCGCTGGGGTACGTGGCGGCGGTGGCGTTGCTGTGGCGGTTGCCGTCGATGCGCGCCGAAAGCGCCGACGAGGAGCAGCAGCACCCGTTGCGGTCGCTGGCCGAGGGCTGGAAGTTCGTGCGGGGCAACGCGGTCGTGCGCGGTCTGCTGGTGATCGACCTGTGGGCGATGGTCTTCGCGATGCCGTACGCGCTGTTCCCCCAGCTGGCCGACGAGGTGTTGGGCGGCGGCGCGTACACCGTGGGCCTGCTGTTCACCGCGCCCGCCGTGGGCGCGTTCGTGGGCGGTCTGTTCAGCGGGTGGACCGGGCGGTTCAAGCACAGCGGGCGGGCGCTGATCGCGTCGGTGCTGCTGTGGGGCGTGTCGATCACCGCGTTCGGCCTGTCCGGCAACCTGTGGCTGGCCTTGTTGTGCCTGGTGATCGCCGGTGTCGGGGACACGACGTCGGAGATCCTGCGCCGCGCGTTGTTGCAGCACCACACGCCGGACCGGTTGCAGGGCCGGGTGAGCAGCCTGTGGCTCGCGCAGGCGACGTGCGGTCCGGCGGTGGGCAGCGCCGAGGCGGGCCTCGCGGCGCGGCTGCTCGGCCCCGGGCTCGGCGTGGCCGCCGGCGGGATCGTGTGCGTCCTCGGGGTGTGCCTGGTGGCCCTGACCATGCCCGCGCTGCGCCGGGCCGACCTGCGAGGGGAACCGTGGCCGTCGCGCGCCTCAACGGCCTGACGATCTCCTACGACGACACCGGTTCCGGTGCGCCGGTCGTGCTGGTCATGGGTACCGGGGCCGGCGGCCGGGTGTGGCACCTGCACCAGGTGCCCGCGCTGGTCGGGGCCGGGTACCGGGCGATCACCTTCGACAACCGGGGGATCACGCCGTCCCCGCCCGGGTTCACCATCGACGACCTGGTCGCCGACACCGCCGCCCTGATCGAGCACCTGGACCTGGGGCCGTGCCGGCTGGTCGGCACGTCGATGGGCGCCCAGGTGGTCACCGAACTCGCGCTGGCCCGGCCGGACCTGGTCTCGCAGGCGGTCATGATGGCCACCCGCGGCCGTCCGGACGCGTTCCGCGCGGCGATGGGCTTGGCGGAGCGGGAGTTGCGGGAGTCGCCGGACGTGGTGCTGCCGCCGAGGTACGAGGCGGTGAACCGGGCGCTGCGCAACCTGTCCCCGCGCACCCTCAACGACGACGAGGCCGTGCGGGAGTGGCTGGACCTCTTCGAGCTGTCGCCGATCCTGTGGACGCCGGGCCTGCGCGGCCAGCTCGACCTGGACATCACGTCGAACCGACTGGACGCGTACCGGGAGATCCGCACGCCGTGCCTGGTGATCGGGTTCGCCGACGACGTCCGGCTGCCCGCGCACCTGGGCCGCGAGGTCGCCGACGCGATCCCGACGGCCGAATTCGTCGTGCTGGACGGGTGCGGCCACTACGGCTACCTGGAAAGACCCGCCGAGGTCAACTCCGCGATTCTCACCTTCTTCGCCGCTGGACACTCTTAGTCCGCCCTTACTAAGGTAAGCCTCAGTTAACTTCTCGCACTGGAGGCTTGCCGTGACGAACCCCTTCGACGACGACAGCGGGCGCTTCTACGCGCTGGTCAACGACGAGGGTCAGTACTCGCTGTGGCCCACCTTCGCCGAGGTGCCCGCGGGCTGGCGGGTGGTGTTCGGCGAGGACTCGCGGGAAGCCTGCCTGGCCCACATCGAGGCCGCCTGGGTCGACATGAGGCCGCGCGGCCTGGTCGAGAGCGAGCGCTGACGGTGTCGAAGAGCGTCGAGGACGTTCTCCCGCTCACCCCGCTCCAGCAGGGCATGGTCTTCCACGCCCTCCTCGGCGAGCAGACCGACGTCTACACGGTGCAGACCGTGCTGCGGTTGGCCGGTCCGGTGGACGCCGAACGGCTCCACCGGGCCGTGGTCTCGCTGGTGCGGCGGCACGCGGTGCTGCGGATGGCCTTCCGCACGCAGGCCTCCGGCCAGTTCGTCGGTGTGGTGCGGCGGACCGTCGAGGTGCCGTGGCGCGTGGTGGACGACCCGGCGGACTTCCGGGCGTTCCTGGACGCCGACCGCGTCACCCCGTTCGACCTGGGCCGCCCGCCGCTGGTCCGGTTCGCCTTGGTGCGGGGCGAGGAAACCTTCCTGGTCATCTCGTCCCACCACCTGCTGTGGGACGGTTGGTCCGCGCCGGTCCTCGTGCGCGAGCTGTTCGCCTTGTACGGCAACCAGGAACTGCCGCCCGTGCGGCCGTTCCGCGACTACCTGGCGTGGCTGTCCAAACAGGACACCGCGGCGGCGTCGGCCGCTTGGTCCTCGGCGTTGTCGGACCTCGACGGCCCCACCCTGGTCGGCTCGTCCGGTGCGCCGGGCCTGCCCCGGCGCACCGAGTTCCCCCTGTCGTCGGACCGCACCGCGGCCCTGACCGCGTTCGCCCGCGAGCACGGCCTGACCCTCAACTCCGTGGTCCAGGCGGCGTGGGCGCTGGTGCTCGCGTCCCTGACCGGCCGCGACGACGTGGTGTTCGGCGCGACCGTCTCCGGCCGGCACCCCGACGTGCCCGGGGTGGAGACCATGGTCGGCCTGCTGATCAACACCGTGCCGACCCGCGTCCGCCTGCGCCCGTCGGAAACGCTGGTGGAGCTGGCGACCCGTGTCCAGGACGAGCAGGCCGCCCTGCTGGACCACCAGCACCTGGGCCTGGCCGACATCCAGCAGGCGGCGGGCCGGTCGACGCTGTTCGACACCCTGCTGGTGGTCGAGAGCTACCCCGGCACCGACCTGGCCGACTCGCCGCTGGCGGGTGTCGAGGTGCGGGACGCGACCCACTACCCGTTGGCGCTGCTGGTGGTCCCCGGCGACTGTCTGACCTTGCGCTTCGACCACGACCCGGCCCGCTTCGACGCCGAGGCCGTGACCCGTGTTTTCGAGCGCGTGCAGGATGTCCTGGCCCGTTTCGTCGCCACGCCGTCTCTTCCGGTCGCCCACCTCCAGCCGTTGAGTGCTACCGAGCACGCCCACGTCGTCACCACGCTGAACGCGACCGCCCATGCCGTGCCGGCCACGACTCTCACGGAGTTGTTGGCAGCACAGGCTTCCCGCACTCCCGACGCCACCGCCGTGGTCTTCGGGGGCTCTCACACGACCTATGCGGATCTGGACGCGCGGGCCGCCGAGTTGGCTGCGCGGCTGGCTGGTCGTGGTGTCGGTCCGGGGCATGTCGTGGGCGTGCGGATCGACCGTTCGCTGGACTTGATCGTGGCGTTGTCGGGTGTCCTCAAGGCCGGTGCCGCTTACCTGCCGTTGGACCCGTCGTACCCGGCCGATCGCCTGGCCATGATGATCGAGGACGCCCAGCCCACGGTGGTGTTGGAGCCGGGGCTCGTGGTGGACGGGGAGTCCGCTGCCGTGCGCCCGGCGACTCCTGGTGACGCCGCGTACGTGATCTACACGTCGGGATCGACGGGTCGGCCCAAGGGTGTGGTGGTCGAGCACCAGGCGATCGTGAACCGTTTGCTGTGGATGCAGCACGAGTACGGGCTGACTGCCGAGGACCGGGTGCTTCAGAAGACGCCGTCGAGTTTCGACGTGTCGGTGTGGGAGTTCTTCTGGCCGTTGATCACAGGCGCGACCCTCGTTGTGGCCAAGCCCGAGGGTCACAAGGACCCGGCGTACCTGGCAGATGTGATCGAGCGCGAGCAGGTCACGACGGTGCACTTCGTGCCGTCCATGTTGAGGGCCTTCGCGGACTCCGGGGCGCGACCGACTTCTCTGCGCCGCGTCCTGTGCAGCGGCGAGGCCCTCCCGACCGACCTCGCCCACGCCCTACCCCACACCCACAACCTGTACGGCCCCACCGAGGCCGCCGTGGACGTGACGTATTGGCCGGTGTCGTCGGGCACCGGCGAGACCACCGTTCCCATCGGCCGCCCGGTGTGGAACACCCAGGTGTACGTGCTGGACCGGTACCTCCGCCCGGTGGGGGACGGGGTCGCGGGGGAGCTGTACCTGGCCGGCACCCAGTTGGCGCGCGGGTATCTGAACCGACCGGGGTTGACCGCATCGCGCTTCGTCGCGAACCCCTTCACGCCGGGCGAACGCCTGTACCGGACCGGGGACATCGTCCGCTGGCACGGTGGTGCTCTGGAGTACCTGGGTCGGTCGGATGACCAGGTGAAGATCCGGGGCTTCCGGGTGGAGTTGGGCGAGGTGGAGGCCGCTCTGGCAGCGCTGCCGGGGGTGCGGGCAGCAGCCGCCACGGTGCACACGGGCCGCCAGCAGCTGATCGCCTACGTGGTACCCGACGAGACCCCGGTACCCGACGAGACCCCGGCGCCCGACGAGACCCTGACACCCGACGAGACCCTGACACCCGACGAGACCCTGACACCCGACGAGAGCCTGGCACCCGGTGAGACCCTGGTATCCGACGAGACCCCGGCACCCGGTGAGCGTGGGATTGTCGGTGGGGCGTGGGACAATGGTGTCGGGGGCCGGAGGCCGGCGCTGGACGTTGCGGCCCTGCGGCGGGCACTAACCGAAGCGCTCCCCGAGCAGCTCGTCCCGTCGGCGATCGTCGTCCTCGACGCGCTGCCCCTCACCCCGTCCGGCAAGCTGGACCGCAAGGCCCTGCCCGAACCCCAAGTCACCGAGGCCACCGCCGAAGCGCCCCGCGACCCGCGCGAGGAGATCCTCGCCGAGCTGTTCGCCGACGTCCTCGGCCTCGACCAGGTCGGCCGCGACGACGACTTCTTCGCCCTCGGCGGCCACTCGCTGCTCGCCACCCGGCTGGTCAGCCGCATTCGCCGCGCCCTCGGCGTGGACGTCCGCATCCGCGCGATCTTCGACGCCCCGACCGTCGCCCGTCTCGCCCGCCGGCTGGCAGGCGGCACCGACCGGCCGCCGCTGCACGCCCGCCGACGCCCGGACGTCGTCCCGCTCTCGCCCGCGCAACGCAGCCTGTGGTTCCTCTACGAACTGGAGGGCCCCGACCCCGCCTACAACATCCCGCTGGCCGCGCACCTGACCGGACCGCTCGACCCCGACGCGCTCGACGCGGCGCTCACCGACGTGGTCACCCGGCACGAATCCCTGCGCACCCTGCTCAGCGCGCAGGGCCAGCACGTCCAACCGCCACAGGACATCCGCTGCACCCGCCGGGCCGGCCGCGACACGGACGAGTTCGTGGCGGAGGTCGCGCGGCGGCCGTTCCGGCTGGACAGCGAGATCCCGATCCGCGCGGAACTGCTCCGCATCAGCCCCGACGAGCACGTCCTCGTCCTGGTCGTCCACCACTCCGCCGCCGACGAGTGGTCCGCCCGGCCCCTGCTGCGCGACCTGGCCACCGCCTACGCCGCGCGCCGCGAGAACCGCGCGCCGGAGTGGTCGCCGCTGCCCGTGCAGTACGCGGACTACACGTTGTGGCGGCAGGAGATCCCGGTCGAGGACCAGCGCGCGTACTGGACGCGGCGGCTGGAGGACGTGCCGGAGGAACTGCCCCTGCCGACCGACCGACCCCGACCGCACCGCCCGACCCGCGCGGCCGGCAGCGTCACCGTCGCGTTCCCGGACGGCCTCGCCGACCGGACGCGGGCGTTGGCGCGCAAGCTCGGCGTCACCGAACTGATGATCGGCCAGGCCGCGACCGCCGTGCTGCTGTCGGCGCTGGGCGCGGGCGAGGACGTCCCGCTCGGCACGCCCGTCGCCGGCCGCACCGATCCCGCGCTGGACGACCTCGTCGGGTTCTTCGTCAACACGCTCGTGCTGCGCACGGACGTGTCCGGCGACCCGACGTTCCGCGAGCTGCTGGCCCGGGTGCGCGACAGCGACCTGGACGCGTTCTCCCACCAGGACCTGCCGTTCGAGCGGGTCGTGGAGGCCGTCGCGCCGCCGCGTGCGCCGGGACGGCACCCGCTGTTCCAGGTCATGGTGTCGCAGCGGGACGTCACCGCGACCGACCTGCGCCTGGCCGGGCTGGCGGTCCGGCCGCTGGACGCGGGCGTGACCGGCGCGAAGTTCGACCTGGCGTTCCACTTCGGACCGGACGACTGCCAGGTCACCTTCGCGACCGACCTGTTCGACCCGCCGACCGTCGACCGCACGGCCCGCCGGCTCGTCCGGCTGCTGACCGCGCTGGTCGACGCGCCGGACCGCCGGGTCGGGCTGGTGGACCTGCTGGACGACGACGAGCGCGCGCTGCTGGCGTCGTTCAACGACACCGGGGAGGAGCGGCCGGTCACGACGTTGACCGCGATGGTCGAGGAGCAGGTGGCGCGCACGCCCGACGCCCCCGCCGTCGAGTTCCACGACGAGCGGCTGACCTACGCCGAGCTGAACGCTCTGGCGGACGCGCTGGCCGGGCGGCTGGCGGCGGCCGGGGTGGGGCCGGAGCGGACCGTCGGGATGCACTGGGAGCGGTCGCTGGAGCTGGTCGTCGGGTTGCTGGCGGTGGAGAAGGCGGGTGGCGCGTTCGTGCCGCTGGAGCCTTCGTGGCCGGCGCGGCGGATCGCGGAGGTCGCGGCGAGTGCCGGGCTGACGGCGGTGCTGAGCGGGGCGGCGCACGACGGGCCGGTGCGTGAGCTGGGGATTCCGGTGTTGCACGTGGAGTTGGGCGGCCTCCGGCCCCCGTCTCCATTGTCCCACGGGGTACCGACAAATGCGCCGGTGGAGCCTGAGGGGCTGGCCTACGTGATCTACACGTCCGGGTCCACGGGGACGCCCAAGGGGGCGATGATCCGGCATCGCGCGATCACGCACCGGTTGTTGTGGCAGCGGGAGATGCTGGGGTTCGGGCCCGGGGACGCGGCGCTGTTCAAGGCTCCGCTCGGGTTCGACATCTCGATCAACGAGGTGTTCCTGCCCCTGGTCACCGGCGGCAAGCTGGTCATCGCCGAGCCCGGCGGTGAGCGGGACATCGAGTACATGCTGGGCCTGATCGAGCGGCACGGGGTGACGTTCACCTACCTGCCGTCCTCGATCCTCGACCTGCTCGTCCAGGTCGACGGGTTCGCCGAGCGCGGACGGTCGCTCAAGCACGTCTGGTGCGGTGGCGAGGTGCTCACGCCGGAGCTGTTCCAGCGGTTCCGGCGGGTGAGCGACGCGGTCATGTACCACGGGTACGGGCCGGCGGAGGCGACGATCGGGGTCAGCCACGTCGTGTACCGGGAACCGGACGCGATGCGGCGGGCCGTCTCCATCGGGCGGCCCAACGGGAACACCCGCCTCTACGTGCTGGACCGGCACCTGCGGCAGGTCCCGGTGGACGTGCCGGGTGAGCTGTACGCGGGTGGCGTGTACCTCGGACGGGGCTACATCAACGACCCCCGGCGCACGGCGGACCACTTCGTCGCCGATCCGTTCGGGCCGCCCGGGGAACGGCTCTACCGGACCGGTGACCTGGCCCGGTGGCGCGGTGACGGCACGCTGGAGTTCCTCGGGCGCGCCGACAACCAGATCAAGATCCGCGGCATGCGGGTCGAGCTGGAGGAGATCGAAGCGGTCCTGGAGCAGCACGACGGGGTCCGGCGGGCCGTGGTGTTGTTGCGGGACCAGAAACTCGTCGGGTACTGCCTCGGGTCCGAAGTGGACGGTCTCGGTGCCTGGCTGCGGACCCGCCTGCCCGACCACATGGTGCCGCAGCGGTTCGTGTTCCTGGACGAGTTCCCGCTGCTGCCCTCCGGCAAGGTCAACCGCAAGGCGCTGCCCGAACCCGCGCCCGAACCGGTCGGCGGCGGCAGGGAGGCCGAGACCGAGGCCGAGAAGCTGCTGTGCGCGCTCATGGCCGAGGTGCTGCGGGTGCCGAAGGTGTCGCCGGAGGACAACTTCTTCTCCCTCGGCGGCGACAGCATCCTGTCCATCCAGTTCGTCGGCAAGGCGCGCGCGGCCGGGCTGCGGATCTCGCCGCGGCAGGTGTTCGAGTTCCAGAACGCCGCCGCGCTCGCCCGGGTCGTCGGCGAACCGCCGGTCCAGCACGACGAGGACCGCGCCCAGGGCGTGGGCGAGGTGCCGCTGACGCCGATCATGCGGTGGTGGACCGAGTCCGGTGACCCGCGCATGGCCCAGGCGGCGCTGCTGCGGGTGCCGGCGGCGTCCGGGCCGGGGGTGTTCGAGGAGGCCGTTCAGGCGCTGCTCGACCACCACGACCTGCTGCGCGCGCGGCTGGTGGACGGCGCGCTGGACGTGCCGCCCGCCGGGGCTGTCGCGGCGGGTCTGACCCACGTGCGCGTTTCGGGCGACCTGGAACCGGTCGTGCGTGCCGAGTACGAGCGGTCGGTGGCCGAACTCGACCCGGCGGCCGGGGTGCTGGTGCGGGCGACCTGGTTCGACCTGGGGAGGGCGCTCCGGGACGTCTGCTGCTGGTGCTGCACCACCTCGCGGTGGACGGTGTGTCGTGGCGCGTGCTGGCGGCGGACCTGGAACAGGCCTTCGGCGCTTGTCGCGAGGGCAACCCGGCCAAGCTGGACCCGGTCCCGACCTCGTTCCGCTGGTGGGCCCGCAACCTGCCGACGCCGAGCGATGCCGAGGCCGACTGGTGGGCCCGCACCCTGGAGCAGCCCCGGCTGTCGTACCCCGCTGGGACAATGAGCCCCAGGGCGGCTGAGCCGGGACTGTCGTACCCCGCTGGGACAATGGACCCCGGGGCGCCTGAACCGGGACTGTCGTACCCCAGTGGGACAATGAGCCCCGGGGCGGCTGAAGCGGAATTGTCGTACCCCCGTGGGACAATGGAAACCGGGGGGCGGCGCCCGACCCCGACGGCCGGCCGGCGGACCGTCGAGATCGGCGGCGAGCAGGCGAAAGCCCTGCTGCGCGAGGTGCCGGCGGCGTTCCGGACGGGCACGCAAGAGGTGCTGCTGGCGGCACTGGCGATCGCGCTCGGCGGCCCGCGCGAAGTCGCGTTGGAAGGGCACGGCCGCGAGGAGCACCTGGTACCGGGCGCGGACCTGTCGCGCACGGTCGGGTGGTTCACCACGGTCTACCCGGTCCGCCTCGACCCGGCGCCCACCCCGGGCGACACCCTCAAACGGGTCAAGGAAACCCTGCGCGCGATCCCCGGCAACGGCATCGGCTACGGCCTCCTGCGCGACCGGCTCACCGCCCCCGACCCGGGGATCGGCTTCAACTACCTGGGCCGCTTCGACGTCGACACCCCCGAAGGCTTCTGGGTGCCCGCGCCCGAGAAGCTGCCCGAGCCGACCACCCAGCACCGCCCCCTGGAGATCGACGTGGTGACCGAGGACCGCGCGGACGGCCCGGTCGTCAAGGCCACCTGGTCCTACGCCGACAGCCAGGAGAAGTCCGAAGTGGACGGTCTGGCGGACAGGTGGCGGCAAGCCCTGGACGCGCTGATCAGCGAGACCCGAGGCGGGGTGTCCGGGCTGACGCTGTCCGACGTCCCGCTGGTGTCGCTCAAGCAGGACCAACTCGACAAGATCGCGGCGAAATGGCGGAAGAAGTGAGCGACCCCATCGAGGACGTGCTGCCGCTGTCCCCGCTGCAGCAGGGCATGTTGTTCCACGCGGTCTTCGACGAGGCCGCCGACGACGTCTACACGGTCCAGTTCGTGCTGGGCCTGACCGGCGACGTCGACCCGGACCGGCTCCGCCGAGCCGCGCAGGCCCTCCTGGAGCGGCACGCCAACCTGCGCACCGCGTTCGTGCACGAGGACGTGGACGAACCGGTCCAGGTGGTGCTCCGCGACGTCGACTTGCCCTGGCGCTCGCTCGACCTGACCCGGGACGAGTTCGCGGACTTCCTCCGCAGCGACCGCAACGAGAAGTTCGAGCTGGACAACCCGCCGCTGCTGCGCATGACCCTGGTCAGGCTGGGCGAAGCCGACTTCCGGCTGGTCCTGAGCAACCACCACGTCCTGCTCGACGGCTGGTCCCTCCCGTTGCTGGTCAGTGAACTCCTCGCGCTCTACCGGGGCACCCCGCCGCCCGCGCCCCGCCCGTACCGGGACTACCTGGCCTGGCTGGCGAGCCGCGACCGCGACGCCTCCCGCCAAGCCTGGTCACAAGCGCTGGGCGACGTCGAAGGCCCGACCCTGCTCGCCCCGAACGCCCCGAAGACCCCGACCCGCCCGGCCAAGCACCGCCTGGACCTCCCCCAGGACCTGTCCGAACGCCTCTACGCCCGCGCCCGCGAACACGGCCTCACCGTGAACACGGTCGTGCAAGGCCTGTGGGGCCTGCTGCTGACCCGCCTGACCAACCGCGACGACGTCGTGTTCGGCGCCACCGTGTCCGGCCGGCCCGCGGACCTGCCCGGCGTGGACGGCATGGTCGGCCTGTTCATCAACACCGTCCCGGTGCGGGTGCGCGCCCACGGCACGCTCCTCGACACGCTCAAAGCCGTCCAGGACGAGCAGGGCGGCCTGATCGAGCACCAGCACCTGGGCCTGACCGACGTCCAGCGCGCGATCGGCCACGGCGACCTTTTCGACACCCTCGTGGTGTTCGAGAGCTACCCGGTCGACCGGGACGCCGTCGCCGAGGCCGAACGGGCCGCCGGCATCGCGATCAGCCGGGTCGAGGTCGAGGACTCCACCCACTACCCGCTGACCCTGGCCGTCGCGGCCGAGGAGCGCCTGTCGGTCGTGTTCGAGCACCGGCCGGACGTCTTCCCGGCGCGGTGGGCGGAACGCGTCGCCGCCTGGTTCCAGCGCGCCGCGGCGGCGTTCGTCGCCGACCCGACCACCACGGCGACCCGGGTGACCCTCCTCGGCGACGACGAACTCGCCGACCTGCGCCGGTACGGCACGGGCCAGGTGCTCGACGTGCCCGCCGCGACCCTGCCCGAGGTGCTGGCCGAGCAGGCCCGCCGCACCCCCGACGCGCTCGCGATCGTCGCGGGTCCGGAGAAGCTCACGTTCGCCGAGCTGAACACCCGCGCCAACCAGGTGGCCCGCGTCCTCGCCGGGCAGGGCGCCGGGCCGGAGCGGATCGTCGCCCTGAAGATGCCCGCCGGGCCGGACATGCTGGTCGCGCTCGCGGCCGTGTTCAAGGCCGGCGCCGCCTACCTGCCGGTGGACCCGGAGTGGCCGGCCGAACGCATCGACTTCATGCTCGCCGACGCCGACCCGGCGATCGTGCTGACCGAGCTGCCCGACGTCACCGGCGTCCCCGGCGACGACCTGCCGACCGCGCCCCACCCCGAGCACCCCGCCTACGTCATCTACACCTCCGGCTCGACCGGGACGCCGAAGGCGGTCGTCGTGCCGCACCGGTCGATCCGCAACCTGCTGGTCAGCCACCGCGCCGACCTGTTCGACCCGGCTCAGGAGCGGCTGGGCCGACCGCTGCGGGTGGCGCACGCGTGGCCGATGGCGTTCGACGCGTCCTGGCAGCCGATGCTGTGGATGTTCGCCGGGCACGAGATGCACCTGGTGCCCGCCGACGTCCGCCGGGACGCCGACCTGCTGCGGGCGTTCCTCGCCGACCACGGCATCGAGTTCGTGGAGCTGTCGCCGTCGCTGCTGGCGCAGGTCGCGTCCGAACCCGGCTGGCGCGGCGGGTTGAAGGTGCTGGGCGTGGGCGGCGAGGCGGTGCCGCCGTCGCTGTGGCGGTCGTTGCGCGACGAGCCCGACCTGGCCGTGTGGAACCTGTACGGGCCGACCGAGTGCACCGTCGACTCGGCGGCCTGCGACTTCGACCGCACCGAGAACCCGTGCATCGGCTCGCCGGTCGGCAACGCCCACGCGTACGTGCTGGACCGCCACCTGCGGCCGTGCCCGGTCGGGGTGGACGGCGAGCTGTACCTGGCGGGCGAGGGGTTGGCGCGCGGCTACCTCAAGCGGCCGGGCACCACGGCGGAGCGGTTCGTCGCCGACCCGTTCGGTGCGCCCGGCACCCGCATGTACCGGACCGGGGACGTGGCCCGGTGGAACGCCGAGGGCCTGATCGAGCTGCTCGGCCGGGTGGACGACCAGGTCAAGATCCGCGGGTTCCGCATCGAGCCGGGCGAGATCGAGGCCGTGCTGCTGCGCGACCCGCGCGTGGAGCGGGCGGTGGTGGTGCCGCGCGAGGACCTGCCCGGGGTGAAGCGGCTCGTCGCCTACGTGGTGGCCGGCGGCACGGACGGGCTGCGGGAGCGCGTCGCGGCGGCCCTGCCCGAGCACATGGTTCCCGCGGCGATCGTCGCCGTCGACCGGTTCCCGTTGACCCGCAACGACAAGCTCGACGTGAAGGCGTTGCCCGCGCCCGACTGCACGACGACCACCTCCCGACCGCCGGCCACCGACCGGGAACGCCGGATCGCGGCCCTGTTCGCGGAGGTCCTGGGACTGCCCGAGGTCGGCGCGGACGACAGCTTCTTCGCGCTGGGCGGCGACAGCATCGTGTCCATGCGGCTGGTCAGCAAGGCGCGCGGCGCGGGCTTGTCGTTCAGCCCCAAGGACGTCTTCGAGCACCGCACGGTCGCCGGCCTCGCCCGGGTCGTGCGCGACCTGGTCCACGGTGGACAGTCCGACGCCGGGATCGGCGAGGTGCCGCTGACCCCGATGCTGCACTGGCTCGACGACAACGCCCCGTACGACCGGCTCAGCCAGGCCCGGATGCTGTGCACGCCGGCCGAGCTGACCCGGGACCGGTTGGTGGAGCTGGTCGAGACCCTGCTCGACCGCCACGACGTGCTGCGGGCGACGTTCGACGGCACGTTCACCGTCCGGCCGCGCGGAGCCGTGGACGCGAACGCGTGCGTGCGCCGGATCGAGGCGTCGGACCTCGACCACGCCGACATCGCCGAACGGCTGCCGGCGGTGCTGGAGGAGGAGCTGGCCGGGCTGCGGCCCGCGACCGGTGAGATGGTCCGGTTCGTGTGGTTCGACACCGGTCCCACCCGCACCGGCCGCCTGCTGGTCCTGCTGCACCACCTGGTCGTGGACGGCGCGTCCTGGGGCGTGCTGGTGCCCGAACTGGCCGACCTGTGGGCCGGGCGCGAGCTGCCGCCGGTCGGCACGTCGTTCCGCGAGTGGGCCCTGGGCTTGGCCGACGCCGCCCGCGCCAAGGCCGCCGAACTGCCGCTGTGGCGGGACGTCCTGTCCGGCCCGGACCCGATGCTGGGCACCCGCCGTCTCGACCCGGCGGTGGACACCCGCGCCACCATGCGCGCCACCCGCACGTTCCTCGACACCGACACCACCGCCGCGCTGCTGACCACGGTCCCCGCTCGGCACGGCGTCACCGTGGACGACGTCCTGCTGGCGGGTCTCGCGCACGCGGTGGCCCGGTGGCGCGGCACGGCCGACGACACGTCCCTGCTGCTGGCGTTGGAAGGCCACGGCCGGGAGGAGGCGGTCGTGCCCGGCGCGGACCTGTCCGGCACGGTCGGCTGGTTCACCAGCGTCTTCCCGGTCCGCGTCGACCCGGGCGACCTGACCGCGAGCGTCCACAAGGGACTCCTGCGGGTCAACGAGCAGCTTTCCGTGCCCGACAAGGGCATCGGCCACGGCCTGCTGCGCTACCTCAACCCCACGACCGCCGACGAGCTGGCGGGCCTGCCCGAGCCGCAGATCGAGTTCAACTACCTCGGCCGGCTCACGATCGGCGAGCGCGACGGCGAACCGTGGTCCGGCGCGCCCGAGGTGGGCGCGATGGGCGGCGGCGTCGACGACGCCATGCCCGCGCCGTACTGCCTGGTGCTCAACGTGCTGGTGCGCGGCGGCACCCTCGAAGCGGACTGGCAGTGGCCGGCCGCCCTGTTCGGCGAAGACCGGATCCAGCAGCTGTCGCGCGAGTGGTTCGCCGCGCTGACGCTGATCGCGAAGGAGACCCCTGGTGAGTGACCTGGCCGCCCGCAAGCGCGAACTGCTGCGCCGCCGGCTGGCGCAGGCCGGTCTGGCGAGCACGACGCAGATCCCGAAGCGGACCTCCGACGACGACCTGCCGCTGTCCTACGCCCAGTCCCGCATGTGGTTCCTCCAGCAGATCGCGCCGAACAGCCCCGCGTACAACGTGTGCCTGGCGATCGAGCTGCGCGGCGCCCTGGACACCGCCGCCCTGCACCGCTCGTTCCAGCGGCTGGTGGAGCGGCACGAGATCCTGCGCACCCGCTACACCGCCGGCGACGACGGCGAACCCCGCCAGGTGGTCGACCCGTACGCGGTGGTCACCATGCCCGAGTCCGACCTGCGCGGCCTCACGCCAGAGGAGCGCGAGCGGACCGTGCGCAAGGTGTCCCGCGCGGAGTCCGGCTACGTGTTCGACCTGCGCCGGGACCACCCGCTGCGGCTGCGCCTGCTGCGCCGCGCCGACGACGACCACGTCCTGGTGCTGACCGTGCACCACATCGCGTGGGACGGCTTCACCTTCAACACCCTGTCCCGCGACCTGTCCGCGCTCTACCGCGAGGACACCACCGGCCGTCCCGCCGGCCTGGAGCCGCTGCCCGTGCAGTACGCGGACTTCGCGGTGTGGCAGCGGCAGGCGTTCACCGACGAACGCCTGTCCCGCGACCTCGACCACTGGCGCCGCGCACTCGACCCGATGCCGGAGAACCTGCCGCTCCCGACCGACCTGCCCCGCCCGGCCCTGCGCTCCGACCGCGGCGACCGCCGGTTCCGCACCTTCGACACCGCGGTGACGGACGGGATCGCCGAGTTCGCCCAGGCCCGGGGCGTCACGCCGTTCATGGTCGTGTTCGCGGCTTATGCGGCCCTGCTGGGCCGGTGCACGGGTGCGACGGACGTGCCGATCGGGTCGGCGTCGATGAACCGCGACGCCGGCGAGGTCGAACGGCTCATCGGCAACTTCGGCAACACCCTCGTGCTGCGCGCGGACCTCTCCGGCGACCCGACGTTCGCCGACCTCGTGGCCCGCGTGCAGAAGGTGTGCACGGACGGCTACGCCCACCAGGACCTGCCGTTCGACGTGCTGGTCGAACGGCTGCGCCCGCCGCGCGTGCCGGGCCGTTCGGTGCTGTTCGACGTCATGCTGCTGTTCCTGACCCAGGGATTGCAGGGGTTCCAACTGCCCGGGGTGGAGGCGAGCTGGGAGACGGTGCACAACGACACCACCCAGTTCGACCTGGCGCTGGAGGCTTTCCTGACGGACGGCCGGATGCGCGTCGAGGCGACCTACTCGACCGAACTGTTCACCCCGGACACCGTCGACCGCTTCCTGACCCACCTGGAACGCCTGCTGGCCGCCGGCCTGACCGGTCCTGACCGCCGGCTCAGCGACCTGGACTTCCTGGACGACGACGAGCAGGCTTCCGTGCTCGGCCCGGCGGTCGAGGTCCCCGAGACCACCCTTGCGGAGTTGTTGGCAGCACAGGCTTCCCGCACTCCCGACGCCACCGCGGTGGTCTTCGAGGGCTCTCATACGACCTATGCGGACCTGGACGCGCGGGCGACCGAGTTGGCCCAAAGGTTGGCTGGTCGTGGTGTGGGTCCGGGGCACATCGTGGGTGTCCGGATGGATCGTTCGCTGGACTTGATCGTGGCGTTGTCGGGTGTGGTCAAGGCTGGTGCGGCTTATCTGCCGTTGGACCCGTCGTACCCGGCCGACCGACTGAACAGGATGGTCGAGGACGCCCGGCCGACCGTGGTGTTGGAGCCGGGGCTGCTCACTGATGGGGAGATCGCGGAACCGCAAAAGCCGCGGCCGGGTGATGCGGCGTACGTGATCTACACGTCGGGTTCGACGGGTCGGCCCAAGGGTGTGGTGGTGCAGCATCGGGCGATCGTGAACCGTTTGCTGTGGATGCAGCACGAGTACGGGCTGACTGCTGAGGATCGGGTGCTTCAGAAGACGCCGTCGAGTTTCGACGTGTCGGTGTGGGAGTTCTTCTGGCCGCTGATCACCGGTGCCACGTTGGTCGTGGCGAAGCCGGAGGGTCACAAGGACCCGGCGTACTTGGCGGACCTCATCGCCCGTGAGCGGGTGACGACGGTGCACTTCGTGCCGTCCATGTTGAGGGCTTTCGTCGAATCGGGCGCCCGGCCGGAAAGTCTGCGGCGGGTGATCTGTAGTGGCGAGGCCTTGCCGTCCGACCTCGGTCGTGCGCTGCCGCACACGCACAACCTGTACGGGCCCACGGAAGCGGCGGTCGACGTCACGCACTGGCCGGTGACGGAGGGCGCGGGTCAGGGGACGGTGCCGATCGGGCGTCCGGTGTGGAACACGCAGACGTACGTGCTCGACCGGTTCCTCAAGCCGGTTGGACCCGGTGTGGCGGGGGAGCTGTACCTGGGCGGGGTTCAGCTCGCGCAGGGCTACCTGAACCGGCCGGGCCTGACGGCATCCCGTTTCGTGGCCAGCCCGTTCGCGGCTGGGGAGCGCCTGTACCGGACCGGTGACCTGGTGCGCTGGGACGGCGACGCGCTGGAATACCTGGGCCGCACCGACGACCAGGTGAAGCTGCGTGGCTTCCGCATCGAACTGGGTGAAGTCGAGGCCGCGCTCACTGCCCTGCCCGGTGTGCGAGCAGCGGCGGCAACGGTCCACACCGGCCGCCAACAGCTCATCGCCTACGTCGTGCCCGCCGAGCCTGCCGGTCACGCCGAGCCTGCCGGTCACGCCGAGCCTGCCGGTCACGCCGAGGCTGTCGGTGGTGCCGAGCCTGTCGGTGGCGCGGGAATTGTCGGTGATGCGTGGGAGAATGGTGACGGGGGCCGGAGGCCGGCGCTCGAACCGTCCGCGCTGCGCGCGGCGGTGGCGACCACGCTGCCCGAGCAGCTGGTTCCGTCCACCGTCGTGGTGCTCGACGAACTCCCGCTCACCCCGAGCGGCAAGCTCGACCGCAAGGCGCTGCCCGAGCCGGAGTTGACGACCACCGCCCACGAAGAACCGCGAACCCGCGCCGAACGCACCCTCGCCGGCCTGTTCGCCGAACTCCTCGGCGTCCCCGCCATCGGCCGGCACGACGACTTCTTCGCCCTCGGCGGCCACTCCCTGCTCGCCACCCGCCTGGTCGGCCGCATCCGCGCGGACCTCAACGTCGAACTGGCCATCGGCGAGGTCTTCGACGCCCCCACGGTCGCCGGGCTCGCGGCACTGCTCGACGGCGGCGGGCGGAAGCGTCCCGCCCTCACCCCGATGCCCCGACCGCGCCGCACCCCGCTGTCCTCGGCGCAGCAGCGCCTGTGGTTCCTCTACCGGCTCGAAGGCCCGAGCGCGACCTACAACGTCCCCTTCGCCGTCCGCATCGACGGCCGACTGGACGTGGACGCCCTCACCCTCGCCCTGACCGACGTCGTCCGCCGCCACGAAGTCCTCCGCACCGTCTACCCCGAGTTCGAGGGCAAGCCGTACCAGCAGGTCCTGGACGTCCCGCCGACCCTGCGCCACGGCACCGGCGACCCGCGCGACGCCGCCGCCCGGCGGTTCGAGCTGGACCGCGAACCACCGTTCGAGGCCACGCTGTACCGGGTCGGCGACCACCACGTCCTGTCCCTGCTCACGCACCACATCGCGAGCGACGGCTGGTCCGCCGAACGCCTGGTCGCCGACCTGACCACCGCCTACACCGAACGCGAACGCGGGCGCACCCCCGGCTGGGCCCCGCTCCCGGTCCAGTACGCCGACTACGCGCTGTGGCAGCGCGACCTGCTGGGCAACGACGCCGACCCGAAGAGCCTGGCCGCCGAGCAGCTCGCCCACTGGACCGGCGCCCTCGCCGACCTGCCCGACGAGATCACCCTCCCGACCGACCGCCCCCGCCCCGCCGAGGCGACCTACGCCGGTGACGCGGTGCCGTTCCGGCTCCCGCCCCGGACCCACCGGGCGCTCGCGGACCTGGCCCGCCAGTCCGGCGGCACGGTGTTCATGACCGTGCAGGCGGCGGTCGCGGCGCTGCTGAACCTGCTCGGGGCCGGGGACGACGTCCCGATCGGCGCGCCCGTCGCCGGCCGCACGGACGCCGCGCTGGACGGCCTGGTCGGGTTCTTCGTCAACAACCTGGTGCTGCGCAACGACCTGTCCGGCGACCCCACCTACCGGCAGCTCCTGGACCGGGTGCGCCGCACCGACCTGGCCGCCTTCGCCCACCAGGACCTGCCGTTCGAGCGGCTGGTGGAGGCGGTCAACCCGGCGCGGTCGCTGGGTCGGCACCCGCTGTTCCAGGTGATGCTCGCGTTCAACCAGGCCCCCGCCGGTCCGGTGCCGTTCGGCGCGGCGTCCCTGCGGGAGCAGCACGTCGACTTCTACACCGCCCGCCTGGACCTGTCGTTCCACCTGTTCGAGCACGGCGGCGACGGCGGCCTGGACGGCTGGCTCGTCTACGCGCAGGACCTGTTCGACCGGTCCACGGTGGAAGGGTTCGTCAACCGCTTCGTCCGCCTGGTGGACGACCTGGTCGCCGCTCCCGACCGCCCTCTGTCCCGAGTGTCCGTCTTGACGGCGGGGGAGCGGGACGCCGTTCTCACCCGAACCACCGACCACCCGGTGCCGGCCACGACTCTTGCGGAGTTGTTGGCAGCACAGGTTTCCCGCACTCCCGACGCCACCGCTGTGGTCTTCGAGGGCTCTCGAACGACCTATGCGGACCTCGACGCGCGGGCGACCGAGTTGGCCCAAAGGTTGGCTGGTCGTGGTGTGGGTCCGGGGCACATCGTGGGTGTCCGGATGGATCGTTCGCTGGACTTGATCGTGGCGTTGTCGGGTGTGGTCAAGGCTGGTGCGGCTTATTTGCCGTTGGACCCGTCGTACCCGGCCGACCGACTGAACATGATGGTCGAGGACGCCCGGCCGACCGTGGTGTTGGAGCCGGGGCTGCTCACCGATGGGGAGATCGCGGAACCGCAAAAGCCGCGGCCGGGTGATGCGGCGTACGTGATCTACACGTCGGGTTCGACGGGTCGGCCCAAGGGTGTGGTGGTGCAGCATCGGGCGATCGTGAACCGGTTGCTGTGGATGCAGCACGAGTACGGGCTGACTGCTGAGGATCGGGTGCTTCAGAAGACGCCGTCGAGTTTCGACGTGTCGGTGTGGGAGTTCTTCTGGCCGTTGATCACGGGTGCGGCTCTGGTGGTCGCCAAGCCCGAGGGTCACAAGGACCCGGCGTATTTGGCGGACCTCATCGCCCGTGAGCGGGTGACGACGGTGCACTTCGTGCCGTCCATGTTGAGGGCTTTCGTCGAGTCGGGCGCCCGGCCGGAAAGTCTGCGGCGGGTGATCTGTAGTGGCGAGGCCTTGCCGTCTGACCTCGGTCGTGCCCTGCCGCACACGCACAACCTGTACGGGCCGACGGAAGCGGCGGTCGACGTCACGTACTGGCCGGTGTCCGAGGGTGCCGGAGACACCACGGTGCCGATCGGCCGTCCGGTGTGGAACACGCAGACCTACGTGCTCGACCGGTTCCTCCGGCCGGTGCCGCCGGGCGTGGCGGGGGAGCTGTACCTGGGCGGCGTCCAGCTCGCGCAGGGCTACCTGAACCGGCCGGGTCTGACGGCATCCCGTTTCGTGGCGAGCCCGTTCGCCGCCGGGGAACGCCTCTACCGCACGGGCGACCTGGTCAAACGCCGGGGAGACGCGCTGGAGTACCTGGGGCGCACCGACGACCAGGTCAAGATCCGGGGTTTCCGCGTCGAGCTGGGCGAGATCGAGGCCGCCGCGAGCCGGGTCGAGGGCGTCAAGCAGGCGGCGGTGGTCGTGCGGGACGACCGGCTCGTGGCCTACGTCGTCGGCCGGGCCGACATCACCGGGCAGCTCGCCCGCGAACTGCCCGACCACATGGTCCCGGCGGCGGTCGTCGAGCTGGACGCCCTGCCGCTCACGCCGAGCGGCAAGCTGGACCGCAAGGCGCTGCCCGACCCGGACTTCGCGGCCATGACCGGCTCCGCCGAGCCGACCACCGAACGCGAAGCCGTGCTGTGCGCGTTGTTCGCCGAGGTCCTGGGTCTGCCCCAGGTCGGCGCGCAGGACAGCTTCTTCGCGTTGGGCGGCGACAGCATCATGTCCGTGCAGCTGGTCAGCCGCGCCCGCAAGGCCGGGGTGGCGATCACGCCCCGGCAGGTGTTCGAGCACCGCACCCCGGCGGGGCTCGCGGCGCTCACGGCGGCGGTGGCCGTGACGACCGACGACCCGGTGGGACGCGTCGAGCCGACCCCGATCATGCGGTGGACCAAGGGCGGCCTGAGCCAGGCCATGCTGCTGGTGGCGCCCGAAGGGCTGACCGAGGACGGGCTGGCCCGCACGGTCCAGGCGGTCCTCGACCGGCACGACGTGTTGCGGGCCCGGTGGGACGGCCGGACGCTGGTCGTGCCCGAGGAGTCCTTCGACGCCAAGGAGATCATCCGCCGGGCCGAGCGCGGACTGGACGCGGAGCTGCTCGCCGCCCGCGACCGGCTCACGCCCGACCGGCTGGTCCAGGTGGTGTGGTTCGCCCCGGACCGCGTGCTGGTGGTCGCGGACCACCTCGTCGTGGACGGCGTGTCCTGGCGCATCCTCACCGACGACCTCGCCGACGCGTGGGCCGGCCGACCGCTGACCCGCACCGGCACGTCCTTCCGCCGCTGGGCCGAACTGCTGGCCGCGCAGGACCGGGGCGGCGAGACCGGGCTGTGGCGGGACGTCCTCGACGGCGCGGACCCCGTGCTGTCCGGGGGCGGCGGGCACGTCACCGCGTTCTCGGTGCCGCTGCCCGACGGCGCGGAGCAGGCCGGTGTGCGGGAACTGCTGCTCTCGGCGTTCGCGCAGGCCCTGGAGTCCTGGCGCGGGCGCAAGAGCGACGTCGTGGTGGCCGTGGAGGGTCACGGCCGCGAGGAGCACATCGCGGGTGGCGTGGACCTGTCCGGCACGGTCGGCTGGTTCACCACGATCTTCCCCGTCCGGCTGCGCCCCGGCGCACGCCTGCGGGACCTCAAGGACCAGCTCGACTCGTTGCCCGACAACGGCATCGGCTACGGACTGGTCCGCCCGCTCGCGGGCCTGCGCGAGCCGACGATCGTGGTCAACTACCACGGCCGGCTGCGGGTGGGCGACGGCTCGCCGTGGACGCCCGCGCCGGAGGCGCCGGTGCTGCGGGTGCCGCCGAAGGTCGAGCACTGGGCGTTGGAGGTCAACGCCGTCGTCATCGGCGACGAGCTGCGGGTGGAGGTGGTCGGGGCCGACGAACCCGGCCTGGTCGGGGCGTTCCGCACGGCGTTGGCGGGCAGCGCGCCGACCACGCGGGACACGGCCCTGGTGGACGTTTCCGAAGAAGAGATCGACGAGTTCGAAGTGGAGCTGGGCACGTGGTGAGTCAGCAGCCGACAGCGGGCGAACTTCTGCGCGAGGTCACCGACCTGTTGGGGCCCGAGGCCGCGGGTCTGTCCGACCAGGACAGCCTGATCGAGTGGGGCCTGGACTCCATCCAGCTCATGCAGGTGGCGAACAAGTGGCGGCGGCGCGGCATCAAGGTGCCGTTCGCGCTGCTCGCGAAGCGCCCGACGCTGGCCGGCTGGCGGGAGATCCTGGCCGAGGCGGCCGGGGTCGCGCCCGAGCCGGAGCCGGCGGTCGAGGTCGACGAGGACGCGCCGTTCCCGCTCGCCCTGATGCAGCACGCGTACTGGATCGGCCGCGACGAGGAAGCCACCCTGGGTTCGGTCGCCGCCCACCTGTACGTGGAGTTCGACGGGCCGGACCTGGACCCGCACCGGCTCGCGGACGCCGTGCGCAAGCTCGTGGCGCGGCACGGGATGCTGCGCGCGCAGTTCGGGGACGACGGCCGCCAGCGCATCCTGCCGCAGCGCCGCCAGGAACCCCTTGTCGTGCATGACCTGCGCGAGGTCGCGGAGGATGTGGTCGAGCGGACGTTGGAGGAGCTGCGGGACGCCTCCTCGCACGCCCGGTTGGACGTGGCGAACGGCGAGGTGTTCAAGATCCAGCTCTCCCGCCTGCCCGGCGGGAAGGCCCGGCTGTACGTCGACGTCGACATGCTCGCCGCGGACGCCCTGAGCTACCGGGTCCTGCTGGCCGACCTCGCTCGGTACTACGACGAGCCCGACCACCAGCCGGAGCCCATCGCCTACAGCTACCCGCGTTATCTGGCTGAGCGTGAGGTCACCAAGGCCGCGGAGCGGGAGCAGGCCCGCCAGTGGTGGCAGCATCGCGTTCCTGAATTGCCCACCGCGCCGGACCTGCCGCTGGTGGAGGGTGATGTGTCGCGGGTGACGCGCCGGCACCACTGGCTCGCGCCCGAGGACCGCAAGCGGCTGGCCGCCCGCGCCCATGAGCACGGCGTCACCCCGGCGATGGCGGTGGCCGCCGCGTTCGCCGAGACGCTGTCGGCGTGGAGCGCGCAGCCCCGGTTCCTGATGAACCTGCCGATGTTCGACCGGCAGAGCAACCACCCCGACGTGGACAAGCTGGTCGGCGACTTCACCTCCTCGGTGCTGCTGGAGGTCGACCTGTCGGAGGAGGCGCCGTTCGCTTCGCACGCCAAGGCGTTGCAGGCGCGGATGCACGAGGACGCCGCGCACTCCGCGTACTCCGGCGTCGAGGTGCTGCGCGACCTGTCCCGCCACCACGGCGAGCAGGTGCTGGCCCCGGTCGTGTTCACCAGCGCGCTGAACCTGGGCGAGCTGTTCGACGCGCGGGTGCGGCGCTGCTTCGGCGAGGCGGTGTGGATCATCTCGCAGGGCCCGCAGGTGCTGCTGGACGCGCAGGTCACGGAGGTCGACGAAGGCCTGTTGATCAACTGGGACGTGCGGGAGGGGTCGTTCCCCGAGGGCATGGTGGACGCCATGTTCGCCGCGTTCCGGGACCTGGTCACGGGTTTGGGACAGCGTGACGACGTGTGGGAGCGGCCGGTTGGCAACGCGCTGCCTGCCGCGCAGGTGGAGGTTCGTGCGCGGGCCAATGCTACGGACGGGCCGCGGAGCGGGAGTTTGTTGCAGGATGGGTTCTTCGCGCAGGCTCGCCGTAGCCCGGATGCGCCCGCGTTGTTGTGGGGGCGGGATGGGGTGCAGACCTACGGGGAGCTGGCCGATCGGGCGTTGCGGATCGCGGCTTCCTTGCGGGACAGGGGTGTTGCGGTCGGTGACCTGGTCGGGGTGAGCCTGCCCAAGGGGCCTGACCAGATCGCGGCCGTTCTGGGTGTGCTGGCGGCGGGTGCGGGGTACGTGCCGATCGGCGTCGACCAGCCGGCGGCGCGGGCTGAGCGGATTCGGCGTATTGCGGGACTTGAGCATGTGCTGACGGATGCGTCGAGCACGGCCGAGCCGTTGGCGGAGCCGGTGCGTGGTGGCGAGGAGGACGTGGCTTATGTCTTGTTCACGTCCGGGTCGACCGGTGAGCCCAAGGGTGTCGAGGTGCCGCACCGGGCCGCGGTGAACACGATCGACGACTTGAACGAGCGGTTCGGGATCGGGCCGGCGGACCGGTGCCTGGCGGTGTCGGCGCTGGAGTTCGACCTGTCCGTGTACGACGTGTTCGGTCTGTTGGCGGTCGGTGGCGCGGTCGTGCTGGTGGAGGAGGGCGACCGCAAGGAGGCCCGCCAGTGGGTCGAACTGGCCGCCGCGCGCGGGGTCACGCTGGTCAACTGCGTGCCGGCGCTGCTGGACATGCTGCTGGTCACGGCCCGGCCCGGTGAGCTGTCCGGGCTGCGCGCGGTGCTGCTGGGCGGTGACTGGGTCGGGACGGACCTGCCGGGGCGGGTGCACGCGCAGGCGCCGGCGTGCCGGTTCGTGGGCCTTGGCGGCACGACCGAGACCGCCATCCACTCCACGGTGTGCGAGGTGACGGAGGTGCCGCCGCACTGGCGGTCCGTTCCTTACGGCACGCCGCTGCGGAACGTGGCGCTGCGGGTGGTGGACGTGCGGGGGCGGGACTGCCCGGACTGGGTCACCGGTGAGCTGTGGATCGGTGGGGACGGGGTCGCTCATGGGTACCGGGCTGACCCGGAGCGGACGGCGGACCGGTTCGTGGGCTTCGAGGGCCGCCGCTGGTACCGGACGGGTGACCTGGCGCGGTACTGGCCGGATGGCACGGTCGAGTTCCTGGGTCGCCGCGACCACCAGGTGAAGGTGCGCGGCATGCGCATCGAACTGGGCGAGGTGGAGGCGGCGCTGGCCGAGCACCCCGGCGTGCGGCGCGGTGTGGCGGGTGTGGCTGGGACGCAGTTGGTGGCGGCCGTGGCTGGTGCGGTGGACGGGGACGAGGTGCGTTCCTTCGTGCAGTCCCTGCTCCCGCCGCACATGGTGCCCGTGCGGGTGGTCGTGCTTCCCGAGATGCCGTTGACGGCGAATGGGAAGGTCGACCGGAAGGCCGTGGCTGCTCATTGGCAGGCCGAGACGGACAGTTACGTGGCGCCGGTGACCGCGTTGGAGCAGGTGCTGGCGAAGGTGTGGACCGAGGTCCTGGGTGTCGAGCGGGTGGGGTTGGACGACCCGTTCTTCGCGCTGGGCGGGGACTCCGTGCTGGCGACCATGATCGTGGGTCGGTTGCGGGAGGCGCTGGACACCTCGGAGGTGACCGTGCGGACGCTGTTCGGGACGCTGACTGTGGGCGCGATGGCGGCCCGGATGCTGGCCGACGAGTCGGTGCCGGGGCGGCTGGCGCATGTCGCGGAGATCTTCCTGGAGGTTGACGCACTGTCAGAGGAGGACCTGGAAGCGCAGCTCTGAGGGAACGCGAAGGGGGCGGGTTCCAAGCCGGAACCCGCCCCCTTCGTCGTCAGCGCGACGCTGAAAGGGGCGCGCTTCCCGCGGAAGCGCGCCCCTTCGACGAGCCGGCGTCAGGCGATCTTGTCGACGCCCGGCTTGAGCTTCTCCAGCACCCACGGGATGTCCAGGGCGGTGGGGTAGCGCAGGGCGGAGATGGTCTCCATGTCGACCGACAGGTAGTTGCCCGCCTTGACCGACGCGACGAGCTGGTTGGCCTCGAAGGCCTGCTTGAGGTCCGGGGTGGTGAACGCGACGATCACCAGGTCGGCGGCCAGCTTGTCGTACTGCTCCGGGTTGAGCGTGCCGGTCGGGCTGCCGGACTCGTTCTTGGTCGCGTCGGCGACGGTCGGGCTCAGCGCCAGGCCGGTCTGCTCGATCAGGCGGACCGCGAAGTCCTCCTTGGACACCAGGGTGAACATCTTGCCCGCGGTGTTGCCGACCGACGCGGTGAACGTCTTGCCGGCGGCCTTCGGGTGGTCGGCCTTGAACTTGTCGATCGCGGCCTGCGTGGTGGAGATGACCTTGTCGCCGTCGGCGGACTTGCCCAGCGCCTTGGCCACCACCTGGACGTGCTCCTGCCAGGTCTGCTTGCCCCAGTCGGTGGCGTAGCCGACGGTCGGCGCGAGCTTGGCCAGGTTCGGGTACTCCTGCTCCAGGCCGTAGGAGGAGGTGGCCAGGATCAGGTCCGGCGTGAACTTGCCGACCTGCTCGGGGTCCACGCCCGCGGCGGCGTCGACGATCTTGGTCTGGGCCGGGTCGAGCTTGCCCTGGAGCCAGCTCGGGACCGCGTCGCCGCCGGACTTGTTGAAGAACGCCACCGGGGTCACGCCCAGCGCGATCGCGGCGTCGAGGTCGTCGGTGGCGGTGCCGACGACGACGACCTTGGTCGGCTCCTTGGTGATCTCGGCCTTGCCGAACTTGTGCTCGATGGTCACCGGGAAGGCCGTGGCGCCGGCGCTCGACGGGGAGGTCGTCTGCGTGGACGCGTCCTGCACGTCGCCGCACGCGATCAGGCCGAACCCGAGCACGGTCGCGAGCGAACCCGCGGAGAAGACCCGGAACGCTCTGCCGGACAGACGAACCCTGCGAGACATGGCAACACCCTTTCGGTGGACGTGCACTGGGGCTTGAGGCGTCGCAAGTGAAGCAAGGCTTACCTAAGAAAGCAATGTGCGACACTGCGACGCGGATCACGTTCACCCGCGTGCCGGACCCCGTTCACCGATCAAGTGCGCCGGTCAAGTGCGCCGGTCAAGTGTGCCGGTCAAGTGTGCCGGTCAGTGCCGGTTCAGCGCCTGCCGGACCACCGCCATCATCCGCTCGCCCGCGCCACGCGGCGGCGGGGCGGTGACCCGCTCGCGCAGCACCGCGAGCCCGTCACCCGCCAGGCGGTCGAACCCCTCCGGCCGGCCGCTCATCGCGAGCACCAGCGGTTCGGCGTCGCCGCGGACCAGCGGGCCGCTGCCGTGCGTCCACCCGGTGTCCACGGCCTCCAGGCGCAGCCCGTGCAGCCGGGACCCCATCGAGAACCCGGGCGAGGGGCGCTCGGCGAGGTGCTGGAATACGACGAACAGTCGGTCCTCGGGGATCGTGCGGTCGATGCCCAGCGGCATCCGCACGTCCAGGTCGTGCAGCACGATGTCCGCCAGGATCGGCTCGAACCCGGCCCGGGGGATCGTCGTCTTCGAACCCGCCCACTTGCGCAGCCGCGCGGCGACCTCCACTGTGGACAGACGGGCCTCGCGCGCGGTGAGCTTGCGGTTGTACTCGTCGAAGTTCGCCGCGGTGGTCGCGATCGCCCAGTAGAGCTTGGCCTGCCCGAACCTGAGGTAGGTGACCAGGTGCGCGCCGACGTCGTGGACGGTCCACCCGTCGCACAGGCTCGCCGTCCGCGCCTGCTCGGCGCTCAGCGACTCCAGGAGATCCGCCATCCGCAACCGCTCGTCGACGAGCATGTCGTGAACCCGCATCGGGCCACGCTAGGACGAACGGGTGGTCGACCGCATCTCCCGCATTGCTGAGTCATCGCAGGCAGTTATTGGGATCGGCCGGAGGTCCAGGCGGCCAGGCCGGCGGCGGTGGGGGCTTCGCCGGGGAAGGCGTCGGCGAGGGCGCGGGCGTAGCGCTGGGCTTCCGGGGTCGTCAGGTCTGGTGGGCGCAGCCACGGGGCTGGGTGGGTTCGGCCTGGTTTTGGTTGGCCGCCGAGGACTAGGACGTCGGGGCCGAGTCGAGGATGGGGATACCGCGCAGGGTTGCCTCGGCGCGTACCAGTTCTTCGGCCTTCGCGGAGCGCTCTGAGGAGTCGCGGGTGATGGTGAACGGGCCGGGCATCGCGGCGACGGTGGTGCGCAGGGCGGCGACGTCCGAGTCGGTCAGGGTGGGCCAGGGCTGGTCGGCGGGTTTGCCGGTGAGGAGGGACGCGAGGACGGCGCCGGCGTGTTCAGGGGCCTCGGGGCCGCGGATGTCCGGGCCGTCCCAAGGGGTTTTGCCGGGGTCGACCGGCATGGTGGCGCGTGCGCCGTTGCGTTCCAGCCAAAGGGAGGTGCGGACTTCGCCCAACCACACCAAGGCCCATCGGCCGCTCGCGCCGGGGTGTTCGCGGGTCTCGACGAGGGCGTTGGGGGCGTTGCCGACCTTGAGGGCGCCGGCGGTGTGCACGAGGTTCCAGCCGGGGCGGTGGGGGACGACCAGCACGTCCACCGGGGTGTCGCCGACGGCAACTCGGGTCAGGACGGGGCGGCCGGACGGCGGGGTGACCAAGTGCCCGGCCACGGTGATCTGGGCGAGGCTGACCAGCAGGGCCATGCCCAGGCCGACGCCCACCAGGCGGACCATCAAAGTCGGGGGGCACAGCGCGATCCACGCGACCCCGGCGAAACCCGCCATCAGGACCACGTGCGCGCCAGCCAGCGGAGGACCGGTGAACCACACCAGCGCGGCAGTCGAGACCAGGACGACCAGTGCCACCACGCACCGGGCGACGCCGGCGAACCGGTCGCGCAGCAACGGCGGCGTGCACAGGCACAGCAACACCGCCGCCGCGGCCGGCGCGGGCAGCCACCGCGCGTCGGCGACGAGCAGCGAGACCACCCCGCCGGCCGCCGCCGCGGCGGTGACCACCTGCCTGGTGCGGAGGCCGGTCGAGGAGAACGGGCGGGTCAGCGCCCACCCGGCCGCGATGGTCACGGCGATGAGGAGGACGAGCCGCAACAAGGTGAAACCCAGGGGCAGCCCGACCGCCCCGCCGCCGTGGCCGTGCACCGGTCAGACCGTCGCCGGCACCGCGCACGTGCACTGCATCTGCGCGCGTTCCTCGGAGTTCGGGCGGGAGTGGAGCACCATCGCGACCACCATCGGCACGAACACGATGAAGTTGTAGAACAGGTGCAGCTCGACGCGCGGCACCAGCAGCTGCACGATGCTCGTCGGCACCGGGCGGCCCAGCAGGTTGACGCCCGTGGACGACTGCATGATCAGCAGCAGGTGCTCGATGTGGTGCCAGAACTGCAGCACCAGGGCGATCATCCACCACGTGCGCGCGCGGCCGACGAAACCCTTCCGCAGCGCGAACAGCGAGACGATCATGACCAGCGCGAACCCGTAGTGCAGGACCTCGGACGTGATCAGCCATGGGAACCACAGGCCCAGCACGCCCTTGGCGTTGGGGACGGCCCAGTCCATGACGTAGATCTGGAACGCCTGGGCCAGGTGCTCGGCCCAGTGCGCGAGGACGACGAACAGGAACGCGTAGAGCGCGAGCTTGTGGTGGCGGGTGTTGAGCGCCCCCGCCTCGCCACCGGCCGCGTGCGAATGGACGTGGGTGTTGGCCACAGATCCTCCAGGCTCCTTACCGGTCCACGGTGGAGAACTTCCGGCACGAAAAACGCTACCGGCCGGGTTGACCTGGGAAAACGCTCGACGGCGGAGAGAGCAATTCGAAAGAAGGGCCGTTCGGACGAATGCGCGCCGCGAAGTGGACCACTTGCCGGATGAGGACGCCGCCGCCGGCCCACCACCCCCTGCGCGTGGAGTGGTGGGCCGACAGCGGACGTTCTGTGGGGGACGTCGGCGGTCGACCGCCCCGGGAGCGGTCGACCGCCGGGCCGCCGCGGGGGCTCGTCGGCGGGGGAAGGCCGGCGGGCTCGCAGCGACAACCGGTGGTGGAATCTACAACCAGTTGGTCCTGAAAAACAACTGCGGTATCTCAGTGCAGGAC
The DNA here is from genome assembly GCA_050954585.1 of Actinosynnema sp. CA-248983. Classification (GTDB taxonomy): domain Bacteria; phylum Actinomycetota; class Actinomycetes; order Mycobacteriales; family Pseudonocardiaceae; genus Actinosynnema. The sequence goes on from CP191863.1 coordinate 3,863,725, forward strand.
CACCGCTGGTACGGTGGGTTCATGTCCACCAAGCGCAAGTACGACGACGGGTGTGCGGCGGCGCACGCCCTCGACCTCGTGGGCGAGCGCTGGGCTTTGCTGATCATCCGCGAGCTGCTGCTCGGCCCGAAGCGGTTCACCGACCTTCGGGCCGGGATGCCGGGCGCCAGTCCCAACGTGCTGTCCCAGCGGCTGCGGGAGCTGGACGAAGCGGGCGTGGTCCGCCGGCGCAAGCTCCCGCCGCCGGCCGCCGCGTGGGTCTACGAACTCACCGAGTGGGGCCAGGGCCTGGAGCCGGTGGTGGTCGCCCTGGGCCGTTGGGGCTGCCAGTCGCCCACGCTGCGCGACGACGCCCCGATCAACCCCGACGCCCTGGCGCTGTCGCTCAAGGCCCGCTTCGACCCGGCCCGGACGGAGGGGTTCGCCGGCCGGGTGGTGCTGCGGATGGGCGAGTACTCGTTCACGGTGGCGTTGACACCGGACGCCATCGACGTCACCCGTGGCGAGCCGGAGGGCTCGGACGCGGTGGTGACGGCCGCTCCGGCGACGCTGAACGCGGTCATGCGCGGCAAGGTGAGCCCGGCGGAGGCGGTCGCGGCGGGTGAGCTTTCCGCCGAAGGGGATTGGGCGCGGGTCGAGCGGTTCCTCGGGTTGTTCCCGATCCACCGCATGGCCGCCGCCGGCTGAGTCCGAAGGGCGAACCCGTTGGTTGGTTGAGGGCTGCCCGAAATCCTGGGCGGTTGGTATTTCCAGAGCAATCTCGGAGATGCCCGGCGCAGGCGCTGTGCCCAACGATATGACTACGGGAATTTCCGCTACCGCACATCCGGAGGCACGACAGCATGACCACCATCGCCAACGAAGCCACCGGCGTGGAACTGAAGGCCGTCATCGACGGCGTCGCCGAGGCGTGGGCTGACAACAACCCCGACCGGTTCGCCGACTCCTACACCTCCGACGCCACCATGGTGCTCTCCGGCGACCGCTTCTTCCGCGGCCGGGAGGTCATCCGGCAGGTGGCGGTGCAGCAGTTCAAGACCGCCCACAAGGGCACCACGCTGCTGCAGAACATCGTCGACACGAAGATCATCTCCGACGACGCCGCGGTGGTCATCACCGAGGGCGGTGTCCTCGCGCCGGGGCAGGCCGTCCCGTCGCCCGAGCGCGCCCTCCGCGCCACCTGGGTGTTCGCCAAGGAGGACGGCAAGTGGCTGGTCTCCGCTTACCAGAACGGGCGCCTGGCGGACACCCCGCTGCCGGGCGAGTGATGATCGGCTGATTCGAGTTCCAGCCCGGTCGATCCCTCGGCCGGGCTGAACCCGCTATTCGGGAGGTGGTCGGCGAAACCTTTTCTTCGTGCCTCGAAAAAGACGTTCCGCGACAACCTCCCGAATTCGCCGAAAAGCGACACTTCGCCCTTTCAAGGCTCGACCGGGGCCGGGCTTGGTGTGGCCGGCGTGGGGTGGCGGGTCAGGCGGGTGGCCAGGAGGGCGCCCACGACCAGGGCCGCCGCCGCGACGATCAGGGCCGGGCGCGCGGCGGTGATGAAGGCCGTGCCGAAGGCTTCCCTGGTCAGGTCGGCGAAGAGGGCCTGCTGGTCCGGGGGCAGGTCCGCGGGCACGGCGATGCCGCCCTGCTGGCCCGAGCCCAGGCGCAGGCCGTGCGCGGCGGCTTCCTCGAAGCCCGACAGGAACCGGGGGCGGACCGACTCCGGGAGGCGTTCGGCCAGCACCTGCGCCTCTTCGCGCAGCGAGGAGACCAGGCGGTTCTGCAGGACCGCGCCGATCACGGCCGCGCCCAGGGCCGCGCCGGTCTGGCGGGCCGTGTTGAGCACGCCGGAGGCCGCGCCGGCCAGCGGTGGGGCCACGCCGCGCATCGCCTCGGTGGTGGCCGGGGCCAAGGCCAGGCCCATGCCGACGCCGGTCAGCAGCATGGGCGCCACGTAGGTGCCGAAAGTGGCTGTGCTGTCCGGGATGAACGCGACTCCCAGGACGCCCACGGCGTACAGGACCAGGCCCACCGTCAGGGGTGGGCGACCACCCATCCGGTCGGCCAAACGTCCGCCTATGGGCGCCACAGCGCTCAACGCGACGGTCCACGGCAGCGCGGTCACACCGGACATCAGCGGGCTCATGCCCAGCAGGGTCTGGGTTTCGATGACGAACACCAGCAGCAGGCCGTACATCGAGAACGACGTGATCAGCGTGATCCCCGTGGCGACCGAGTAGTTCCGGTTCCGGAACAGTTCCAGGGGGACCAGCGGTTCGCGCTGTCGGCGTTCCCACAACACGAACGCCACGCCGAGCAGGACAGCGACGGTGAGGATCGCGGGGATGCTGATCACGCCGGAGATGACGCCCCAGTGGTGCCGCTCGCCCTCCACCAGGCCGTACACGAGGCACAGCAGCGCGACGGTGGCCAGTGCCACGCCCACCCCGTCGAACCGCGGCCGGCGGCCGGTGCGCAGTTCGGGCACCAGGCGCAGCGCCAGCACCACGCCCGCGATGCCGAACGGGACGTTCATGTAGAACACCGACTGCCAGCCGAACTCGGTGATCAGCAGACCGCCCACGGTGGGGCCGCTCACCGCCGCCACGCCCGCGACCGCGGTGAAGATGCCGAACGCCGCGCCCCGCCGCTCCGCCGGGAAGATGCTGGAGATCAGCGTGAGCGCCTGCGGGACCAGGGCCGCCGCGCCGACGCCTTGCAGCACCCGGGCGCCGATCAGCAGGGCAGGGTCGGTGGCCAGTCCACAGAGGACGGACGCGGCGGTGAACACCGCCAGGCCGGCGATGAACACCCGGCGCGGGCCGACCAGGTCGCCCAGCCGGCCGAACACGATGAGCAGGGACGCGAACGCGAGCAGGTAGCCGTTGAGCACCCACAGGATCTCGTCGATGCCCGCGTCGATACTCGCCATGATGTCCGGCGCGGCGGTGTTGACGATCGTGGTGTCGAGCAGGATCAGGAAGTTGGCCAGGCACAGCACGGCCAATGCCCGCCACGGGTTGACCTTCACGCCGGTCATGTCACACCTCGGTCGTTCGGTGCAGGAGTGTCGACATCCGGCGCGCGGCGGCGAAAGCGGCCCAGGACGCCAGTTCCACCAGGGACCGGTCGTCGCGGCCGAACGCGGCCACGGTGTCGTCGTCCACCTGGTAGGAGGCCATGGCCACGAGGAGGGCCAGGGTCGCGGCGGGGCGGTCCTCGGCGGGCAGCGGGGCGACCGCCTCGGTCACCCAGGCGCGGCTGATGCCGGGGGCGGTGCCGTCCCAGTCGGCGAGCCGGGCGAGCACGAGTTCGCGCACCGCATCGGACAGCACGCGCGCGCCGCCCGCGTCGAACGCGGCGGCGACCCGGCCGAACGTGTCCCCGACGACCTGGTTGGCCGCGCTCCACGCGAGGTCCGGCGGGGTCGGGGCCGCCGGCAACAGGCGCAGGGACGTGCCCGGCGGGTGCTCCGCGCGGGCGTGCGAACCCATGAACCGGCCGAGGAACCTCCCGGCCACGGCGGGCGCGCCGGAGGGCAGCGGCGACTCGCCGAGGAACACGTTCACCACCCGGTTCAGGTAGTGGAAGGCGACGGCGACGCCGAGCAGCTCGGGGACCTGGTCGGCGGCGAACGGCCGCACGGTGGACGACCGGTCGGCCCACGCCTCGACGGCGTCGAACGAGGTGTCGGTCAGCCCCCGCAGCGTCGCGGTGTGCACGGTGACGCAGTAGGGGCACGTGTTGGACCGCGACACGGCCGCCGCGACCGCCTCCTTGGCCGCGCGCGGGGCGTTGCCCGCGGCTACGAGCGTCTCGCGGAGCAGCGACCAGGCCGCGGCCAGGGCGTCCGGCGCGGGGGAGTGCAGCGCGACCGGCGGCGCGAGCATCCCGAAGTCGGCCTCGACCTCGGCGTAGACGGCGGCGACCGGGCCGGTTGCGGCGTTCGGGTGAACGGGCTTGATGTGCCGGATCTGGTTCAGGGACTGGCGCAGCGCCGCTCGGACGATCCTGCCCATCGGAACACTCCCTGGTCGGCTGGCGGATTGTGGGTCTGGTCATGCAACCGACGCAATGCCTACCACGAACACCGGTCGTAGTACGGCGATTTCGTCGATCGGCGCACGACCGTGTCGGGTGCGCGCCGGGTGAAGCGAACCGGCCCGGGCGCGGGGTCCCGAAGGGGACCGGCCGCGCCCGGGCCGGGGTGGGTCTTGCGGCGAGCGGGTCAGTCCCGGACCAGGTCCCGGACCAGCGGGGCCACGCCGCGCCGGCCGCTGGTCTCGCCGTCGGGGGACGGGGCGCCGTAGGTGACGTCCACACCCCGGTCGCGCAGGGCCTTCACGATGCCCGGGATCGCGCGCTCGGCCAGCGCCGCGATGGTCAGCGCCGGGTTCACGGTGAGCGCGCCGGGGACGGCCGCGCCGTCGGTGACGAAGATGCCCGGGTGGCCGCGCAGCTCGTGCCGGTCGTCCAGGGCGGAGGTCTCCGGGTCGTCGCCGATGCGGCACGACGCCAGCGGGTGCACGGTGTACGCGCCGACCACGTCGTTGGTCCACGGCATGACCTTCGACAGGCCGTCCTTCTCCATGATGGCCTTGACCGCCGCGTCCGCCTGCTGCCACCCGTACAGCGTGTTCTCGGTGGGGTTGTAGCGGATCGGGCCCCGGCCCAGCATCTGCTGGGAGATGCGGACCGCGTTGCCGGTGGGCGGCGGGGCGCCGAAGACGCCCTCGTTGTCGTCCTCGGTCATCGAGAAGATGGTCAGCCACGACTGCCACTGCTCGACGATCTTCTTCTTGTCCGCCCCGAACCACGTGGGCATGCCCGGCCGCGCGTCCGGGGTCTGCGCCAGGATGGTGCCGAACCCGGGCGGGAAGTACAGCTGCTCCAGGCAGAACCGGGAGAACTCCGGCAGCGAGCCGTCCAGGTTGTCCCAGCTCGCGACGCAGGGGCCCTTGCCGATCTGGTTGGCCGCGTAGGACAGGCCGTCCTCGCGCGAGAGGCCGAGCAGGTCGCGCGCCTTGTCCTCGTCGATGATCGCGGTGTTGAGCCGCTCGCCGTTGCCGGAGAAGTAGCGGCCCACCGCGTGCGGCATCTTGCCCAGGGTGTCCTCCGAGCGCTGGAGGATCACCGGGGTGGCGCCCGCGCCGGCCGCCAGGATCACGATCTTGGCGTCGATCTCGCCGCTGCCCACGCTCACCCGGTAGTCGACGTCGTGGATGACGTTGTAGGCCACCCGGTAGCCGCCGTCCTCGGTGCGGGTCAGCTTCTGCACCTCGTGCAGCGGCCGGATCTCCGCGCCGTGCGCCAGGGCCGCCGGCAGGTAGTTGAGCAGCAGCGACCGCTTGGCGTCGAACTTGCAGCCGGCCATCATCCAGTTGCAGTTGGTGCACAGCGTGGTGTCGATGGCCACCGGCACCGGGTTCGCGGTGCGGCCCGCGTGGTTGCACGCCGCGGCGAACAGACCGCCCGCGTAGGTGACCTCGTCCCAGTCCTGCTTGGTGATCGGCAGCGCCTCGCTGACCTTGTCGTACCAGGGGTCGAGGGTGTCGCGGTTGATCGCCGAGGGCCACATCCGCCGGCCGATGCTGCCCTTGCGGTCGAAGATGAACCGCGGCGCGCGGGGCATCGCGGCGAAGTACACGACGCTGCCGCCGCCCACGCAGTTGCCGCCGAGCAGGCTCATGCCGTCGCCGACGACGAAGTCGAAGATCCGCGTGTACGAGGAGCCCAGCAGGTAGTCGTGCTCGAAGTCCTTGCTCTCCAACCAGGGCCCGCGTTCCAGCACGGTGACCTTGGCGCCGCCCGCGGCGAGGTGGTAGGCGGCGATCGCGCCGCCGAACCCGCTGCCGACGATGAGGACGTCGGTGCTTTCGGTGCTCGTCATCGAAACTCCAATCGCCGGGCCCGACCGGCACGGCGTACGGGGCGAGGGGCGCGGCGCCCCTCGCGGGTGGGCTGGTCAGGCGGGGTTGCCGGACGGCGTGGTGCCGGGGTGCCGGCGGGCCAGTGGCCGCCCGTAGGAGTAGGCCGGGAAGCGCCACAGGCCGTCCGCGTCGGGCTGGGCGAACTTCATCGAGCGCAGGCCGGGGTGGCCCGCGGCCATCGCGTCGAGCGTGTGCAGGTGGGCGCCGGTGTCGAAGGCCATGTTGCTGAACAGCGCCAGCGCCACCCAGCCGTCCTTCTCCGGGTGGCCCGGCGCCACCAGCCGGGACACCAGCGCGATCCGGTGCTCGTAGGACAGCGCCACGAACGGCGGGACGTCGCCGTCCAGCCCCAGGCCGTGCTCAGCCGCGTAGTCGGTGGCGTGCCCGTTGAGCATCACGGTCAGGCTGTCGAGCCCGTCGACGACACCCGCGGCGGGCGTCTCCAGCAGCTCGACCGCGCCCGCCACGACCGCGCCGTCGTCGTCGGCGGCGCCGGCGATCGCGCGGTCGTCCGGTGAACGCTTCACCCCGGGCACGATCGTGTCGGCGAATGCTTCCAGGGTCATGGTCCGGGTGGCCCGGTCCGGCACGGCGTCGGATTGCACGGCAGATCCTTCCTCGGGGGTGGCGAAAAAGGAGGCCGAGGGGAAGGTGGAACAGCGCTATTCGGCCCCTTCGAATACGTCGGCGGCCGTCGCCCCCGGCGTCTTCACCATCGTCCGGGGGGCGGGCGGATGTTGCTTCTTCTTGCTTGCCGTGCTCGGCGCAATAGGATGTCCGCAGGCCCGCACTGACCCGGTGGACGGTGTCCGGCCTGCGCTGAACGGCGTACCGTCGCCAGTCGTCCGGGTATTGTCCTAATCTGGCGAAATGCCGTCGCGACGGTCCGTCGGAGTGATCGACAATGGGCCCTGCCGGCGTCCCGGCGGTCTTGCATATACGGCCGTCCGAACTCGCGGACCGCACTGGGGCGGGTTTCTGCCGAGGCGCGGCGGTTGATCTTGGAATGCCTCGAAGGGGCGCGTTCTCGCACCTTGCGCAGGTTGTCGGGCGCTGGTAGCTTTTCGGGGTAGTGCGCTACTGGGGCCTTTCGGGGCTGCACTGCAATCGCGTGGTGATCAATGAGGATCACCGCGCATACGCCGCCGTCCGGGCATCCTGTCGCGCAGTTTCCGAGTCACCTCTGCAAGCATCTGCGCGAATGGGGGCCTTGGTAGTGGGGGAAGTCATAGAGCGAGCGGTCGGTCGGGTAATCGACTTCATGCACCAGAACATAGGTGAACAGTTCACCATCGACGACATGGCGCGGACCGCGAATTACAGCAAGTTCCACTTCTCGCGGGCGTTCCAACGGGTCACCGGGGTGTCCCCGGGGCGGTTCCTCGCGGCAATCCGATTACAAGAGGCCAAACGCCTGTTGGTCTCCACCACGCTGACCGTCACCGACATCAGCCACCGCGTCGGCTACACCAGTGTCGGGACGTTCAGCTCCCGGTTCCGCAGCAGCGTCGGCGTCTCGCCGACGACCTACCGCCAACTCGGCGGCTTCACACCGCACATCCCGATGGCCCGGCGCGCCGTGGACGCCCGCCCGGCGTTGGTGCAAGGTGAGATCTCGGCCCCGCTCGGGTCGCCGTCGGGGCTGATCTTCGTCGGGCTGTTCCCGGACGGCATCCCGCAGGGCTCGCCGATCAGGTGTTCCGTCCTCAACCGGCCGGGGTCCTACACCCTGACCAACGTCCCGCCCGGGACGTGGCACCTGCTCGCGCACTCGGTGGCCCCGGGCCGCGAGTCCATGCTGGGGGACGGCCCGTTCGCCGAGGACCTGGCCCTGTCGGTCGCGTCCTACGGGCCGATCACCGTCCGACCCGGCGTGCCGTTCGCGCACGCCGATCTCCACCTGCGTCCGATCTGCATGCTGGACCCACCGGTCCTGCTGGCGCTGTTGGACGTGCGCACCATCGCACTGGGGGCCGACACCGCCTGCTGACCGGCCCGCGAACAACGGGCGGTGCGGCGCGGGCGTCGGCGCGAGACAACCGAAAACGTGGACCGGGACCAAGCGAAAAGGGCCGCCCCCTGCAACGGGAGGGCGGCCCTTTGGACGTCCGGGGCCGGAGCCGATTGGCGGCCGATCGGATCGGTGCGGCGAATCGTCGAGCAGCGGATGGGCCGGCGCCGGATCGGTTGCCTGGCGCCAAGGGAAAGGGCCGCTCTCCCGAACGGAAGAGCGGCCCCTGTTTACCCGGACCCGGTGCCGGGGGTCAGTCGACCGGGTGAACGGTCATCGGCAGGCCGCCGCGCACGCGCAGCGACAGCATCGGCTCGGGCACCACGTCGTAACCGGGCAACGTCCGCAGGTCCAGCTCGCGGGCGATCATCGCGATGGTGAAGGTGGCCTCCATCATCCCCAGGTGCTGGCCCACGCAGAACCGCGGGCCGGCCCCGAAGGGGATGTAGGCGTAGCGCGGGCGGTCGTGGGTGACCTGCGGGTTGAACCGCTCCGGGTCGAAGCGGTCCGGCCGGTCCCAGAACGCCGGGTGCCGGTGCAGGGTGTACGGGCAGATCAGCACGTCCGCGCCGGCGGGCACGTGGTAGCCGCCCACCTCGTCGTCCGCCTGCGCCGCCCGCGGCAGGATCCACACCGGCGGGTACAGCCGCATGACCTCCTCCACGACCATCGCCGTGTAGCGCAGGCCGTGCAGGTCCTCGTACCGCGGGAGGCGGTCGCCGAGCACGGACCGCGCCTCCGCCTGGACCCGCTCCTTGACCTCCGGGTGGCGGTCGAGCAGGTGGAACGTCCAGCCCAGCGTGCTGGCCGTCGTCTCGTGCCCGGCCAGCATCAGCGTCACCAGCTCGTCGTGCAGCCGCTGGGTGCCGAACGCGGGGTCCGCCTCCTCGGCCGCCGACGCCATCACCCGGGCCAGCACGTCGTCACCGTCGGTGTTGCCGTGCGCCACCCGCCGGGCCGCCAGTTCGTCGACGACCCGGCGCAGCTCCTTGCGCGCCTTGCGGAACCGGAGCTGATGGGGGAGCGGCACCCACATGGGCACCATGCTCATCGACACCATCTCGAACATCGCCTGGTCCTGCACGGCCTCGAACGCGTGGCCGACCTGCTCGAACTCCGAGAGGTCCTCCGCGAGCAGGGTGCGCCCGAGGACGTCCAGCGTCAGGCCGGTCATCTCCTCCATCAGGTTCAGCGGCGCGCCGCCGACGCCGGCGCGCAGCCGGTCGACGAGCCGGCCCGCCGACTCGGCCACCGCGGTCGCCTGCTTGGCGATCCGCTTGTGCTGGAACGCGGGCTGGGTCGCCCGCCGCTGCTTGCGCCACAGCTCGCCCTCGCTGGTGAGCAGCCCGTCGCCGAGCGCGCGGCGGGCGTGCACCAGGCCGATCCCCTTGTGGTAGTTGTTCGCGTTGTCGGCCAGCACGTGCTTGGCGTGGTCGGGGTGGTTGAAGAAGTACAGCGTCTTGGGCCCGATGGCCATCTTCACGGCGTCGCCGTACTGGTTCGCGGCCGACGTCATCAGCGCCAGCCGGTCCCCGGCCAACTTCTTGAGCAGACCCAGTGTCGCGCTGCGCGGAGGCCCGGGGGGCGTCCGCCGGACGTCGGCCGCGATCCCGGTCATGTCGGCACGACCTCCGTCGCCTTCTTCGGGGCGCCGTTGCCGTTCAGCGCGGCGTCCACTGTGGACTCCTCGACGGGCGCCGCCGCGGCGAGCGCCTTCTGCTGCGCCTCCCACTCGCGCCGCGAGCGGTCCACGATCTCCAGCGACCACAGGAAGCCGCCGCGGATGAGGCACACGATCGCCGTGGCGAAGAAGATGCCGTAGGGGATCGACATGCCCATCAGCACGCCGTACACCGCCGCCACGCCGCCGCCGAACGCGATCTGCGACACCGGGCGCGACGGGCTGGTGCCCGGGTCGGTCACCATGTAGTTGGTGAACAGCACGAACGCCACACCGGTCATCATGCCCAGGCCCGCCGGGATCGAGGTGTCCAGCAGGAACCCGCGGATCACCGCCTGGAGCGCGAAGCCGATGATCCACGCCAGGATCAGCCACAGCCGGCCGGTCAGCATGCCGTTGAGCATGGTGCCCGCGGTGATGATGATCAGCGGGATCAGCCAGTCGACGAACGTCCCGACGTGCTCGGTGAAGTGGTAGGGCGGCGCGATGGACGCCCACGGGAACACCAGCAGGATCACCGTGATGCCGAAGTTCGACGGGTTCATGAAGTGCCGCATCCGGCCGCGCACCGGCGCCCGCAGCACCCACTTCGCGCCGACCGCCACGGTCACGCCGAAGATCATCGCCCAGACGTTGTCGTTGACGTAGATCAGCATGTTCATCGCGAGGCTGGTGATGTGCGCGGGGTAGAGGAACTCCATGAGCCCCCGGAACCCGTTGCCCGCGAAGCGCGGCGGGCGGCCCTCGACGCGGGCGCCCACGATCTCCAGGAAGATCTCCACCGTGTAGCCGGTGGCCAGCGCGATGAACGGCCACAGCCACGGCTGCTCGAACCCGAGGATCGTGTAGCCGATGATGTTGAAGACGGTGATCGAGATCGCGAACCGCCGGAGCGCGGTGACCACCTTGGGGTCGTGCCGCGGCGGGCTCGGTTTCGTCTCGGCCATGTGCGTCACTTCTCCTTGGCCTGGTCGCCGAGCTGGATGTCGTGCCAGCCCGCGGACAGAGTCAGGTCCTGCTCGTGGATCTTGCCGTCGCGGTCGCGCCACTTGATGTGCGCGGACACCGGGCCCTTGGCGTCGCCGAGTCCGAAGTGGACCTCGTGGCTGCGCTTGCCGGAGTGGCCGCTGCCGCCGTCGACCCGGTTGATCTGGCTGCGCCCGTCGGCGGTCTTGATGGTGACCTGCGCGCCGATGACGGGGGAGCCGACCGTGTCGTCGCCGTCCTGCTCGTGGGTCAGCCGCAGCCCGAGGAAGCCGTGGCCGGACTTGCCGGTGTTGTGGTAGAACACCGGGTCCTCCCACTGCCGGGAGATCGCCATGTCCAGCCGGCCGTCGCCGTCGACGTCACCGGTGGCGATGCCGCGGGTGGGGACCGGGATGTCCATGCCCAGCAGGGGGGACAGGTTGTCGTAGCGGCCCTCGGCGTTCTTGGCGAACAGGTGGAACCGCTGGTTGCCGCCGACGTCGTCGCCCGCGGTCACGTACGGCCACCACACCGGGTTGGCCAGCAGGGCGTCGTTCGCGGTGGCCAGCTCCTGCAACTGGGGCCAGCGGTTGACGTCGCCCTTGACGAAGCCGGTGGCCTGCGCGACCTCCAGGACGCCGCTGTTGTCGAAGTCGGCGAGCTTGACGTCCCAGCCCCAGCCCGACCAGGCCAGCAGCAGGGGCGCGCTCTCGTCCTCCCAGGGCGCGATGCCCTCCTTCAGCGCCGACTTGACGTCCTCGCCGGTGCTCAGGAACGCGAAGTGGCTCTCCTCGATGCCGAACGACGTCGTGATGTTGCTGACGTACATGTCGTAGATGCCGTCGTCGTTCAGGTCGCCGAAGTCGACGCCCATGCCCTTGAACGAGTCCACGCCGACGTTCTTGGACTTCGGCTCGAACGGCGTGCGCGTGCCCTCGACGAGCGCGAACTCGAACTTGCCGGGGGTGGACCGGTTGTGCAGCAGGCGGTCCGGGCCGAAGTCGTGCGCCAGGTACAGCTCGGGCAGCAGGTCGCCGTCGACGTCGTTGGAGCTGGAGGCCAGCACCCAGCCCTTGGACGCGTCGTGCGGGATCGCGTTGTCGTGGCGGGTGAAGCTCGCGGTCGGCGTGGCGCCGGCGGTGCCGCCGGTCCACTCGAAGATGTAGTCCTCACCGCCGTTGAGCGCGAACGACATCGAGGCGTTCATCTCCACGCCGGTGTCCTTGCCCGGGTCGAGCACCGGACCGTGCGGGAAGTAGTTGCCGATGTAGATGTCGTCGTGGCCGTCGCCGTCGAAGTCGGCGACCGTGGCGGAGTTGGAGTTCCACTCCGGGCCCGCGTAGGTGCCGCTCGTGGCGCCGGGCACCAGCTCGGTGGCCACGTACGAGTCGGCGGTCAGCGCCTTCTGGCCGGACTTGGCCAGGTGCAGGATCGGCGTGCGGCCCCACAGGTAGACCAGGAGGTCCATCGCGCCGTCCTCGTTGAAGTCGCCGGGGACGCAGCCCATCGGCGCCATCACGTCGTTGACCGGCAGGGAGCCGGCGCTGAGCGCGAACGGGGTGTAGCGCGGCGTCTTGCCCGACTCCGGGGCCGGGGTGACGATCACCTGGTCGATGCGCACGTCGACGAAGCAGATGTCGTTGGACAGGCCGTCGCCGTCGAGGTCGTTCATCGCGATGGCCGAGCCGACCGACGAGATCCACGCGTCGATGTGCTTGTAGTCCTGGTTGACCTTGCGGATCGACTGCTGGGTGTAGCCGCCGGGCAGGGCGATCGACTCGGGCGCGAACCCGAAGCTCGACGCCAGGTCCCGCTTCTCGGCGGCCGACGACTCGGGCAGGCGCGCCACGGCGAACGTGGCGGCGACCAGCACCAGCGCGAGGATCCCGGGTAGTTGCCTGCGCAGCCAGCCGGTGGTGGCGCTCACGAACCGACTCCTTCCTGGTGGACGAACTCACGGGCGATGGCTTGCCGCCACAGCTCGAACGCGGGCTCGGCGCCGTCGGTGATCGGCGGCGCGGGCCGGACGTCCTGGGTGACCTGCGCGGCCTTCTCCGGCGTGGTGCCGCAGAGCACCTGCGTGGCCAGGCCGGTGTGCGGCACCAGCAGACCCGCCTTCACGCGGGCCTCGGCGGCGAACGCGCTGGCCTGCGCGACGACCCCGGCGTGCCGGCCGGAACGCTGCCGGAACAGCTCCAGCTCGTCCTCGGTCACGCCACCGGCGTAGGTGGCGGCCAGGCCGGCGCCCGCGTACAGGTCCTCGCGGCGGTGCTCGGCGAACCCGTCGATCAGGTCCGCGACGTGCTCGGCGTCGGTGCCGCCGACGAACCACATCGCGCGGCCGATGCCCTGGTCCAGCGCGCGGTTCGTGTACGCCCGCGGTCCCTCGGCGGGCCAGGGGAAGTCGCGGTCGACGTACTGGCCGTGCACGTACTTGTCGGTCTTGAAGTACGCCTGGTGGAAGCCGTAGCCGTCCAGGACCAGCCAGCGCAGCAGCGGGTCGGTCGAGGCGCTCTTGGGCCAGCAGAACCGCGGCAGCCGGGCCATCGCCCAGCCGATGCCCACGTAGACCATGTAGATGTGGTCCGCCGCCCGACCCTCCAGGAACTGCTCGACGTGCCGGGAGTGGCCGAAGGGCATTCCGTCGAGGACCGCGAAGCCCATTCCGGCGCCCTCGTAGGCGAATCCCTTGAACCGGGTCGGCAGCTTTTCCAGGTGTTCTTCGGCGTCCCGCGGGTGCCGGGCCTCGACGGCGAAGGCGTATCCGGTGAGGAACATCCGGCCGACCGTCTCCAGCAATTCCTTGCCGGCCTCGTTCTTCACCCGGAAGCCGCGGGTCTCCATCAAGGTCTCGGACATGCTCGGCGTCAACAATCGGCGCCGCAAGGCACGCAAAGCACTCACATTCGTCCCCCAACGTCGGGCGAGAAGACAACCGGGTCGAGTATCGGCAAAATAGTTGCAGCGGGCCCGGCGGCCCGGCTACTTCAGACGTGCGGAGCAGCCTCGATCAATTTTTGATCAAGCCGGGAGATTCTTCCGGGCTGCGGAGAAATGCGCACGAATGCGACTGCGCCACACCTCGTACGGCGGTACCTCGCCGTCGGCGTCGGGCGCGACGGCGGTGGCGTCGGCGATCTCCGACGCGGCCTCCGGGGTGATCTCCGCGAACGTTCCGATGGCGGTCGAACTGTGCTCCGGGACGAAACCCGCGTGAATCCTGGCCTTAACCGCGAACACCGAACCCAAAGCGAGTTCGGCGCGGTGCTCGCCCGCGGCGGCGGGCAGGGTGGCCAGCTCGTCGGCGGTGCCGCCGCCCGCGAACGTCGCCGCCAGGCCCACGCCGCTCCACAGGTCGGCGTGCCGGGCCGGGTCGAACCGGGCCACCGCCGCGGCCACCTCGGCGCTCTGCGCGCCGTGGATGAACCACAGGGCGCGGCCGATGCCCTGGTCGATGGCGCGCGGGAAGTAGTCGGGGCGGCCCTGCCACGGGTAGGGCGCGGGCACCCGCTGCTCGTCCACCCACTTGCGGGTGTGGAAGTAGGCCAGGTCGAAGCCGTAGCCGTCGACGGCCAGCCAGCTCATCGTCGGGTGGTAGGGCGACCCGGACAGGTCGGGCATCACCTTGCGCCACACGGGGCGCGGCAGGTGGTTCATGGCGAACCCGATGCCGATGTAGGCCACGAACAGGTGCTCCGCGCCCGGTCCCTGGAGCAGGTCCCGGGCGCGGGTGCCGCGGCCCATCACGTCGCGGATGGTGAACGCCATGGTCGCGCCCTCGTAGGCGAACCCGCGCAGCTCCGGCTCGACGAACCCCAGCCGGCGCACCACCTCCCACTGGTCGCGCGAGTCGATGCCCCATTCGAACCCGCAGACGACCGACTGCGGGATGGCCTCCAGCTTGGGCGCGTACTCGCTCGACGCGCCGGGAAAGCCGCGCGAGCCGAACGTCACCTCCTTCAACGAAGGCGCCATCACGAGCCTGCGCAGCGATCCCAGCGTCGTGGACATGTCTTCTAGACCCCCAGTGTCTGCTCGGCTTTCCTCGTGCCCTCGACCCGGGCGGCGATCTTGGCGAACGCGGTGTCCCGCGAGGTCGAGGTGTCGTCGGCGAACGGCGCGAACCCGCAGTCGTCGCAGGTCCCCAGCCGGTCCGCCGGGATGAACTCGGCCGCCTCCAGGACCCGGTCGCGCACCTCGGCCGCGGTTTCCACGCGAGGGTCGATCGGGTCGGTGACGCCGACGAAGACCCGCCGGTCGGCGGGCAGGGTCTCGCGGATGATGGACAGCACGCGGCGGCGGTCCGGCTCGGCGGCCAGCGCCACGTAGAACTGCCCGGCCTCCAGCGTGAACAGGTCGGGCAGCAGGTCGACGTAGTCCACGTCCGCGCTGTGGGTGGCGTCCCAGTCGCCACCGGGGCACGTGTGCACGCCGATCTTCGCCCGCTCCTCGGCGGAGAACCGGGACAGCACCTGGTTGTTGAGCGCGACCAGCTCGCGCAGGATGGACTTGGACGGGTCGAGCTTGATGGTCAGGCGGGCCTCGGTGAAGTCGAGCTGCACCGAGTGGGCGCCCGCGTCCAGCGCCTGCCGGATGTCGGCCTCGGCCTCGTCGATGAGGTCGGCCAGGAACTGCTCCCGGCCGTAGCCGTCGATCCCGTCGGCCGGGTAGAGCAGGCTGAGCGCGGACGCCGCGATCACCGGCTGCTTGATCGGCAGGTCGGTGAGCCGCTGGGCGGCCCGTAACTGGTCCACGGCGCGCGCCGCGTACCGGAACGGGCCGCTGGTCAGCGTCGGCAGCTGCCGGGTGTGGCCGTCGGAGAACGGCACCACCAGGCCGCCGGGGTCGAGGTCGGGCAACCCGGCGACCGGGTAGGTCAGGAAGCTGGACTTGGCCTGTTCACCGTCCGTGACCACCGGCGAGCCGGTGGCCGCGAACCGGGTGATGGTGTCCGCCAGGGCCTTGCCGGTCAGCTCGTCGAGCTGTTCGGCGCCGATGCGGCCGGCGGCGAAGTCCGCCTGTCCGGCGATCAGCTCCGCCGGGCGCGGGATGCTGCCGATCGGCTCTGTCGGAATACCCATTGGAGTTCCCCTTACGCGCAGGTCAGCTCCACGGCGCGGTGGGGTACCACGGGATGATCTCCCGCCGGGCCAGGAGCCGGACGTCCCAGTACAGGAAGGTGAAGACACCGGCCACGATCAGCGCGGCGGCCGTGATCACCGTGGCCCGGGTGGGCTTCTCGGTGAGCCAACGCTGCAAACGGCCGCCGGTGAAGTGCGCCAGTGCGAGGAACAGTAGGGCCATGATCACGATGTTGCCTACCGACTGGAGGGTGAACGCCGCGGCTCCGTAGAGGGGATTCCCGCTCTCCGCGGCGTCCCGGAACATCTTGCGGAACAGGCCGAACGGCCGGCCGATGAGGAACCCCCGATGAGCACGCCCATGACCACCATCGGGGCGTTGGGGCGGCGCCGGGCGATCTTGCGGAACGGGTCCTTGACGAGGCCCAGGGTGGCCAGGCCGAGGTAGAGCATGACCAGGCCGATGACGCCGAAGACGATCAGCGTCTGGATGCTGCGGGCGTTGAGCGTGCCGGCGGTGGCCTGGGCGGTGGAGAACTGCGGCATCCGCGTGCCGACGATGCCGACCAGCGCGCCGTAGAGCGCGGACACGCTGATCATGCCGACCGACAGCCACCCCAGCGGCTTGAGCGAGGCCTTCAAGCGTGCCCACCGGCTGCCGGTCGAGCCCAGCAGCGGCGCGACCGCGCCGAACGCGGCGATGTTGCACGCGGTGAACGTGCCCGCGACGCCGGTGGCGAAGGCGAACGCGATGCCCGCCGCGATGCCGGTGATCGGCTCGCCCTTGGCGTCGTGGCCCAGGATGGTGTTGGCGACGTTGTCGCCGATCACCGAGTCCACGAAGTGGGCCGACCACACCACGGTGAGCAGGAAGCCGCCCAACGAGCTGAGCAGGATGATCAACCCCCGCCGGCGCGGGAAATGTCCGTTGACCAACGTCGAGGTCGCCACCGGCTCGGCCCCGGCGGAACCCTTTGGGTGGATGTGGTTGGTGCCACTGCGGGTCATGGGCGCTCCCTCGCGGGTCGATCGGTGGCGGTGGCGGTGGCATTGGTCGGCACTGCGTGAGCGGTCACCAGCATCCGGGCTGCCGGCCGGCCTGTCCTTCTCCAAAGATGCGCACTCTGCTGGTGGTGCGGCGGGTTCCGGCCGGTCCGGTCGTGGTGAAGGTGATCGGACAATGAAAATGACGCTGTTATGGAATAGTCGCTGGTCGGAGGGCACAATCGGAGAAGCAACGTCGTCGCCGGCTCCGGCAGGCTAGGTCGGGCGTGCATTCTTGGAAGCATCGCCTTAATGCCCCTTCAAACGTGCGCGATGTTTCTGCCGAGGGGACCGAACCGGAGTCGCGGAGACGGTGAAAGCATGAGCAGTGAGCGGATCGCAATTGTCGGCATCGGGTTGCGTTACCCCGACGCCGGTTCCACCGGGGAACTGTGGGAAAACGTGTTGGCCGGTCGACGTGCCTTCCGCCGGCTGCCGGACGAGCGGATGAACCACGCCGACTACTACTCGCCGGACCCGAAGGCGCCGGACCGCTTCTACTCGGCCAAGGCCGCGGTGCTGCGGGACTTCGAGTTCGACCGGGTGAAGTACCGCGTGGCGGGCAGCACGTACCGGTCGACCGACCTGACGCACTGGCTGGCGCTGGACGTGGTGTCCCAGGCCCTGGCCGACGCGGGCTTCCCCGACGCCGAGGGCCTGCCCCGGCGCAGCACGGGCGTGGTCTTGGGCAACAGCCTGACCGGCGAGTTCTCCCGCGCCAACATCATGCGGCTGCGCTGGCCGTACGTGCGGCGCACGGTCGCGGCGGCGCTGACCGCCAAGGGCTGGCCGGAGGACGAGACCGCGGGCTTCCTGCGCGAGCTGGAGGTGCAGTACAAGGCGCCGTTCCCGCCCATCGACGAGGACTCGCTGGCGGGCGGTCTGGCCAACACCATCGCGGGCCGCATCTGCAACTACTTCGACCTGCACGGCGGCGGGTACACGGTGGACGGCGCGTGCTCGTCGTCGCTGCTGTCCGTGGCCACGGCGGCGAAGTCGTTGGTGGAAGGCGACCTGGACGTCGCGGTCGCCGGTGGCGTGGACCTGTCGATCGACCCGTTCGAGGTCATCGGGTTCGCCAAGACCGGCGCGCTGGCCACCGGCGAGATGAAGGTCTACGACAAGGACTCCAACGGCTTCTGGCCGGGCGAGGGCGCGGGCGCGCTGGTGCTGCTGCGCGAAGAGGACGCCCTGAAGCAGGGGCTGCGGATCTACGCGACCATCGCGGGCTGGGGCGTGTCGTCGGACGGCAAGGGCGGCATCACCCGTCCCGAGGCCGGCGGCCACCGGCTGGCGATCTCCCGCGCCTACGAGCGCGCGGGCTACGGCGTCGAGTCGGTGTCCTACTTCGAGGGCCACGGCACCGGCACCGCGTTGGGCGACGCCACCGAGATCGAGGCGCTGTCCTCGGCCCGCCGCGCCGCCGACCCGAACGCCCGCCCCGCCGCGCTGAGCAGCGTCAAGGGCAACTTCGGGCACACCAAGGCCGCGGCGGGGGTCGCCGGACTGATCAAAGCGACCCTCGCCGTGCACCACCAGGTCATCCCGCCGGGCACCGGGCACTTCGACCCGCACCCGAAGCTCACCGCCGACGACGCGGTCATGTACGTGCCGCGCGCGGCCGAGCTGTGGCCGGACGACCAGCCCGTGCGTGCCGGCGTGTCGGCCATGGGCTTCGGCGGCATCAACACCCACATCGCCCTGGAGCAGGCGCCGGACGCGGCCCGCCGGTCCAACCTGGACGACCAGACCCGCGCGTTGGTCGCCTCGCGCCAGGACGCCGAGGTCCTGCTGTTCGACGGCGTGGACCTCGACGCGCTGCGCGCCAAGCTGACCGAGGTCGCCGCGCTCGCCCCGAAGATCGCCTTCGCGGAGCTGGCCGACCTGGCGGGCGCGCTGGCCGCGCGGCTGACCGGCTCCCCGGTGCGCGCGGCGGTCGTGGCGACCAGCCCGGAGGAGGCCGCGCGCAAGGTCGGGCGGCTGCTGGAGCTGCTCGACACCGGCTCGGTGTTCGACGCCGCCGACGGCATCTTCCTGGACTCGCGGCCGTCCGCGCCGCGCGTCGCGTTCCTGTTCCCCGGTCAGGGTTCCGGGAAGGGCGCGGTGGGCGCGATCCGCCGGCGGTTCGCCGTCGCCGAGGACGTCTTCGCGGGCCTGGGCCTGCCGACCAACGGCAACCAGGTGGCCACCGAGGTCGCCCAGCCGCGCATCGTCGCCGGGGCGCTCGCGGGCCTGAAGGTGTTGCGGGAGCTGGGGATCGAGGCGGACACCGCGGTCGGGCACAGCCTGGGCGAGCTGACCGCCGTGCACTGGGGCGGCGCGCTGAGCGCGAGCCGGGTGCTGAACCTGGCCGCCGAACGCGGTCGCGTGATGGCCACCGCCAGCCACGGCGGCGGCGCGATGGCGGGCCTGGCCACCGGCCCCGAGCGGGCGCTGGAACTGGCCGCCGGCGAGGACGTGGTCATCGCGGGCTACAACGGCCCGACGCAGACCGTGCTGTCCGGCCCGGCCGAGGCGGTGGACCGGGTGTGCGCGGTGGCCCGCGAGGCCGGCGTCCACGCCACCCGCATCAACGTCTCGCACGCGTTCCACTCGCCGCTGGTCGAGCCCGCGGCTGTGGCCATGCGGGAGCGGCTGGTCGACTTCGACTTCGGCCGCCTGATCCGCCCCGTGCACTCCACGGTGACCGGTGACGTGCTGGAGCCCGGCACCGACCTGCGCGAGCTGCTGCGCGACCAGGTCCTGCTGCCGGTCCGCTTCCACGAGGCCGCGGCCAAGGCGGCGGCGCGCACCGACCTGGTCCTGGAGGTCGGCCCCGGGCGCGTGCTGGCCGGGCTGATGGCCGAGATCGCGCCGGGCAAGCCCACCCTGTCGGTGGACACCGACGCGGCGTCCCTGGTGCCGCTGCTGACGATCGTCGCGGCGGCGCACGCGCTGGGCGCGCCGGTCCGGGTGGACGCCCTGTTCGCCGACCGGGTCCTGCGCACCCTGCCGCTGGACGGGGACATGACGTTCCTGGCCAGCCCGTGCGAGACCGCGCCGACGTGGGACGCGGGCGCGGTGGTCTTCGAGGAGCCGACCGCCCAGGCGGCGTCCACGGAGGACACCTCCGGCGAGTCCACCCTGGAGCTGCTGCGCCGGCTCGCGGCCGAGCGGGTCGAGCTGCCGCTGGACGCGATCAGCGCGTCCACGCACCCGCTGGACGACCTGCACCTGAGTTCCATCACCGTCGGCCAGCTCGTCAACGAGGTCACCCGCACGCTGGGGCGGCCCGCGCTGGAGGCCCAGCCGAACTTCGCCACCGTGCGCCTGGGCGAGCTGGCCGAGCTGATCGACCAGCTGGCCACCACCGCGGTCGACGGCGACAAGGCCGGCGGCGGCGAGGTGCCCGGTGTCGCGCCGTGGGTGCGGCCGTTCCTGGTCACCCAGGTCGAACGCCCGCGCCCGGTCGCCGCGTCGGTCGCGGCGGGCCAGTGGACCGTGTTCGCCCCAGAGGGGCACCCGCTGGCCGACACCCTGCGCGGCGCGCTGCCCGGCGACGGCGTCCTGCTGATCGCGGCGGAGGGGGACACGAGCCTGTTCCTGGAGGCCGCGCGGACCGTGCTGGCCGCGCCCGCCGGGACCCGGTTCGCCGTGGTGCAGGGCAAGCTTGGCGCGTCCGGCCTGGCCCGCACCCTGCACCTGGAAGCGCCGCACGTGCCGGTGACCGTGGTCGAACTGGCCGACGACACCGACGCCGCCGCGCGGGTGGCCGCCGAGGTGGCCGCCACCACCGGCTTCGCGCAGGTCCGCTACGACGAGAACGGCGTGCGCACCGTCCCGGTGCTGCGCGCGGTGTCCGGGCAGAAGACGGGCACCCCGTTGACCGCGGACGACGTGCTGCTGGTGACCGGTGGCGGCAAGGGCATCACCGCCGAGTGCGCCCTGGCCATGGCGCAGGACTCCGGCGCCGCGCTGGCCCTGGTCGGCCGCGCCGACCCGGCGCAGGACACCGAACTGGCCTCGAACCTGGCCCGGATGACCGCGGCCGGCATCCGCTACCGCTACGAGCGGGCCGACGTGACCTCGCGCGCCGAGGTCGCCGACGTGGTCGAGGTGTTCCGCGCGGAACTGGGCGAGGTCACCGCCGTGCTGCACGGCGCGGGCCGCAACGAGCCGCGCGCGATCACCGGCCTGACCGACGACGACTTCGCCAAGACCCTCGCGCCCAAGATCGACGGTCTCAAGGCGGTGCTGGAGGCGGTCGACCCCGAGCGGATCAAGCTCCTGGTCACCTTCGGCAGCATCATCGGCCGGGCGGGCCTGCGCGGCGAGGCGCACTACTCCACCGCGAACGACTGGATGTCCGAGCTGACCGTGGACTTCGGCCGCAAGCACCCGAAGGCGCGCGTGCTGGCGCTGGAGTGGTCGGTGTGGTCGGGCGCGGGCATGGGCGAGCGGCTCGGCGTGGTCGAGGCGCTGATGCGCGACGGCATCACGCCGATCTCCACCGACGCCGGCATCGGCGTGCTGCGCGAGGTGCTGGCCGACCCCGAGGTCGGTCCGGTGCTGGTGGTCAGCGGCCGGGCCGCCGGCCTGCCCACGCTGGAGATGGAGCGCAACGACCTCCCGCTGACCCGGTTCGTGGACCGCGTGCTGGTCCACTACCCGTCGGTCGAGCTGGTCACCGAGGCGGAGCTGTCCGCGGGCAGCGACCCGTACCTGGGCGACCACCTGCTGGAAGGCGACCTGCTGTTCCCGGCCGTGCTGGGCATGGAGGCCATGACCCAGGTGGCGACCGCGCTGACCGGGTTCGACGTGCCGCCGGTGCTGGAGGACGTGGAGTTCCTGCGGCCGGTCGTGGTGCGGCCGGACGGCGCGCTGACCGTGCGGCTGGCCGCGCTGGCCCAGGGCGACGTGGTGGACGTGGCCATCCGGGCCGAGGACACCGGGTTCTCCGCCGACCACTTCCGCGCCCGACTGCGGTTCCCACGCCCGGAGATCCCCTCCGGCGGCCCGGTCGAGGAGCCCGGCCTGCCGCTGGTCCCGGTCGACCCGGTGACCGAGCTGTACGGCAGCGTCCTGTTCCAGGGCAAGCGGTTCCAGCGGTTGCAGGGCTACCGGCGGGCCTCCGCGCGGCACGCCGTGGCCGAGGTCGCGACCACCCCGGTGGCGTCCTGGTTCGCCCCGTTCCTGCCGCAGGACCGGCTGCTGGCCGACCCGGGCACGCGGGACGTGATGATGCACGCCATCCAGTGCTGCGTCCCGGACGCGACCCTGCTGCCGCAGCGGGTGGAGCGGCTGTACCTGGCCCACCCGAGCGAGCAGGCCGCCGAGTACGTCGTGCTCGACGCCCGCGAGCGGTCCCAGGACGGCGACAGCTACACCTACGACCTCGACGTCCGCGACCCGTCCGGGAAGGTCGTCGAGCGGTGGGAGGGCCTGGTGCTGCGGGCGGTGCGCAAGCGCGACGGCGCCGGCCCGTGGACGCCGACCATGCTCGGCTCCTACCTGGAGCGGTCGCTGGAACGCGTGCTCGGCGGCACCCGCGCGGTCGTCGTGGAGCCCAACCCCACCGACGCCGAGTCCGACCGGCGCACCCAGACCGCCCTGGCCCTGGGCCGCGCGCTCAACCGCAAGGTCGACGTCCGCTACCGGCCCGACGGCAAGCCCGAGGTCGACGGCGTGGAGGTCTCCGCGTCGCACGGCGCCGGCCTGACGCTGGCCGTCGCGGGCGGCGGGAAGCTCGGCTGCGACGTCGAGACCGCGCTGCCGCGCGCCGAACAGGACTGGGCCGACCTGCTGGGCGCCGACCTGCTGGCCGTCCGCGACCTGCTCACCCGGGAGGCCGCCGAGACCGCGGCGGTCGCCGGGACGCGGGTGTGGGGCGCGCTGGAGTGCCTGCGCAAGACCGGGTCCACCACGCAGGCCCTCACCGTCGAACGGGTCCACCCCGACGGCTGGGCCGTGCTGTCCGCGGGTGACGCGAAGGTCGCCACCTGGGCCACGACCGTGAACGGGCGCACCGAGCCCGTGGTGTTCGCGGTCCTCGTCGGGAAGGAGGGCTGAGCGAAGATGTCGGACTACTACGAGATCCGCCACACCGTCGGGTTCGAGGAGACCAACCTCGTCGGCAACGTCTACTACGTGAACTACCTGCGCTGGCAGGGCCGGTGCCGGGAGATGTTCCTCAAGGAGAAGGCGCCGGCCGTGCTGGCCGAGGTCCGCGAGGACCTCAAGCTGTTCACGCTGAAGGTGGAGTGCGAGTTCTTCAACGAGATCACCGCGTTCGACGAGCTGTCGGTGCGGATGCGGCTGGAGGAGCTGACCCAGACCCAGATCCAGTTCAGCTTCGACTACGTCAAGGTCACCGGCGGCGAGGAGGTGCTGGTCGCCCGCGGCCGGCAGCGCATCGCCTGCATGCGCGGCCCGAACACCGACACGGTGCCCGCGCGGGTCCCGGAGGAGCTGCGGCGGGCGCTGGCGCCCTACGCGGAGACCCCGGTCCTGGCCCGGGCCGGACTGGGGGGATGACCCGATGTACGAAGCGGTGCCCACGATGGAGGAGACGTCGCTGCGGGAGGCCATGTCCCGCTTCGCGACCGGGGTGACCGTCCTGACGGTCGGCGGCGAGCACGCCCACGGCATGACCGCGAACTCGTTCACCTCGGTGTCGCTGGACCCGCCGCTGGTGCTGTGCTGCGTGTCCCGTGCCGCGGTGATGCACGACGCGATCACCAACGCCAAGCGGTTCGCCGTCTCCGTCATGGGCGCCGACCAGGAGCGGACGGCGCGGTACTTCGCGGACAAGCGCCGTCCGCGGGGGCCGGCCCAGTTCGACGTGGTGGACTGGCTGCCCGGCGACCACACCGGCGCGCCGCTGCTGTCCGGCGCGCTGGCGTGGCTGGAGTGCGAGCTGGCGCAGTGGTACGAAGGCGGTGACCACACGATCTTCGTGGGTCGGGTGCTCAGCTGCCGCCGGGGTGCGGGCACGCAGGCGCTGCTGTTCTACGGCAGCTCGTTCCACCAGGTCTGAGGAGCAAAGGGTTCGCGGAGGGGAGCGCTCATGCTGGTGACCGTCACCGGGGGCAGTGGTTTCGTCGGGTCCCACACGGTCGCGGAGTTGGTGCGGACGGGTCACCGGGTGCGCCTGCTGGTCCGGTCGGAGTCCACTGTGGACACCGCTATGCGGCCACTGGAGGTGCCCTCGGGCGCGGTGGACGTGGTGGTCGGCGACGTGACCGACGAACTGGCCGTCACGTCGGCGCTGCGCGGCGCGGACGCCGTCGTGCACGCCGCGTCGGTGTACTCGTTCGACCGGCGGCGGCGCGCGGAGATGCTGCGCACCAACGTCCGCGGCACCGAGGTGGTGCTGGGGACCGCGCGCCGGCTGGGCCTGGGCCGGATCGTGCACGTGTCCAGCATCGCCGCGCTGTTCGGGCCGGGCGTGCGGGTGATCCGGGAGACCTCGCCGGTGGGCGCCACCCGCGAGCCCTACGCCGCGACGAAGGCCGCGTCCGAGGCGGTCGCGCGGGAACTGCGGGACGCGGGCGCGCCGGTCGTGATCAGCTACCCGCCCGCCCTGCTCGGCCCGCACGACCCGAAGGTGGGCGACCAGACCGAGCGGTTGCGCAACACCCTGCGCGGCCTGATGCCGATGTGGCCCTCCGGCGGCCTCCAGATCGGTGACGTCCGGGACACCGCGGCGCTGCACGCGGCGCTGCTCGACCCGGGCGTCACCGGCGGGCACTTCGGCCCCGGCCGGTACCTGACCACGTCCGAGTACCTGCGGACGGTGCGCCAGGTGACCGGCCGGGCGCTGCCCGCGGTGTTCCTGCCGGCGGCGGCGATGGCGCCGGTGGGGAAGCTCGTGGACCTGGTGCAGCCGCTGTGGCCGTGGCACATCCCCGCCGAGTACGGGGCCATCGCCACGGTCGGGGCGGCCACCCGGGTGGACGCGGCGGCGAGCACGCTGGACCTCAAGCCGAGGCCGTTCGCCGACACCGTGGCCGACGCGGTCCGGTGGCTGGGCGCGGCGGGCCTGCTGACCGCGCGGCAGGTGGGGCGCTCGTGACCACCTCCAACGTCGAACACGTCGGCGCGGACCTGCGGCCCGAGCTGCCCCCGCGCACCATGGACCTGTTGCGCGAGCGCAACGACGACCTGCGGGACCGGGCCCTCTCGGGCGACAACGCCCACCGCCAGCACGCCCTGGGCAAGCGCACCGCCCGGGAGCGCCTGGACCTGCTGCTGGACCCGGGTTCCTTCGTCGAGCTGGACCTGTTCCGCCGCCACCAGTCCCACGGCCTGAAGGTCTCCGACCACCGCCCGCACACCGACGGTGTGGTGGCCGGGTCGGGCACGATCGAGGGCAGGAGGGTGTTCGTCTACGCCCAGGACTTCACGATCTTCGGTGGTTCGCTGGGGCAGGCGCACGCGGCGAAGATCCACAAGGTGATGGACATGGCCCTGGCCACCGGGTCCCCCATCATCGGCCTGAACGACAGCGGCGGCGCACGGATTCAAGAGGGCGTGATGGCCCTCGACGGCTACGGCGGCATCTTCCGCCGCCAGGTCGAGGCGTCCGGCGTGATCCCGCAGATCTCGGTGGTGCTGGGGCCTTGTGCCGGCGGTGCCGCGTACTCGCCCGCGTTGGCGGACTTCACGTTCATGGTGCGCGGTACGGGTCAGATGTACCTGACCGGGCCGGACGTGGTGGCCGCGGTGAACGGCGAGCGGGTGACGCACGAGCAGTTGGGTGGTGCGGCCGTCCACGGTGGACTGTCGGGTGTGGCTTCCTTCGTGCACGACGACGAGGAGAGCTGCCTGGCGGACGTCCGGTATCTCGTTTCCCTGCTGCCTTCGAACAACATGGAACCACCGCCTGCTTATGAGCCTTGCGGCGCTGTGGACGACGTTCGTCCGGCATTCGCGTCGTTGGTTCCGGTGGAGCCCAACAAGCCTTATGACATCCGGGACCTGATCGCCGAGCTGGTGGACGACGGGGAGTTCCTGGAGGTTCACGAGGGCTGGGCGGCGAACGTGGTGTGCGCGTTCGGGCGGGTGGACGGTTCGGTGGTCGGCGTGGTGGGCAACCAGCCCATGGTGTTCGCCGGGGTGTTGGACATCGAGGCGTCCCAGAAGGCGGCCAGGTTCGTGCGTTTCTGCGATGCCTTTGGGATTCCACTGGTTTCGTTGGTGGACGTGCCGGGCTTCCTGCCGGGGACCGATCAGGAGCACCACGGCGTCATCCGGCACGGGGCGAAGTTGCTGTACGCGTACTGCGAGGCTACGGTGCCCCGCATCCAGGTGATCGTGCGCAAGGCTTACGGCGGTGCGTACATCGTCATGGATTCGCGCTCGATCGGGACGGACTTGTCGTTGGCTTGGCCGACGAACGAGATCGCGGTCATGGGCGCGGAGGGTGCGGTGAACGTCATCTTCCGCAAGGAGCTGGCGGCGGCGGCGGACCCGGCGCAGTTGCGGGCGGAGCTGTTGGCGGAGTACTCGGAGCAGCTGGTGCACCCGTACTACGCGGCGGAGCGGGGGTTGGTGGACGACGTCATCGACCCCGCGCAGACTCGTGCCGCGGTGGCCCGGGGGTTGGCGATGCTTCGCGACAAGCGGCGGCAGCCGGCGGCGCGCAAGCACGGCAACGTTCCTTTGTAGGCCCTGTGGGCTGTTGGGCGAGATGGCACCGCCGGCGCTGGGATCCTGGACAGCGCCGGCGGTGCCATCGCCGTCTTGCGCTTCGAAGCCGGGCCGTGTTCCCGGGCTACTCGGGGACCTCGGTCTCCAGGCGGGTGCGGGAGTCGGCCACCGAGCGGGCGGCGGTTTCGGGTTTGTCGCCGGCGCTGACCATCATGTTGACCAGCTGGGACTCGAAGATGCGTTCGGCGTCGTACGGTTCGAACAGGTAGTCGCCGAGTTCCAGGGTGACCAGGCCGTGCGTGGCCACCCACATGTGGTGGGCCACCAGTTCCGGGTCGCCCGGTTCGAAGCGGCCCGAGGCGATGCAGCGGCCGGCGCAGCGGGCGACGTTGGCCAGGGTGTAGCGGCCGTGTTGGCGGTCTTCGTCGGACAGGGTGAAGCCCGCCAACGAGAAGCCGCCGAACATCACCGCGTACAGGTCGGGGTTGGCCAGGGCGTTGCCCCGGTAGGCCCGGCCCAGCAGGGCCATGTCGGCGACGGGGTCGTCGGTCTCGGTCACCCCGGTCAGGTAGCGCTGCAGGCGGGCGAAGCCCTCGTGCACCATCTCGCGCACGAGTCCTTGCATACCACCGAAGTGCGTGTACACCGCCATCGTCGAGGACCCGGCCTCGGCGGCGATCCGACGGGTCGACAGCGCCTCCGGACCCTCCTCGGCCAGCAGGCGGGCGGCGATGTCGACGAGCGTGGACCGGGCGTTGGGGTCCGATCGGCGTGGGCTCACCTTGACAGTATTCCATAACGCCGCTATAAATTGTAATCAGAACACTGTTATGGAATCCGGGAGGTGGGGGCGATGGCCGCGCCGACACGGGAAGCCGAAGCGGGACTCGACGTGCGGGGCGATCTCCCCGCCGCACTGGACGGCGCCTACGTCCAGACCGCCGCGCGCGGGGTGTGCGGCATCCGGCTCGGCGGCGGCGCGGCGCGGTGGTTCCGCGGCCCCCGGCCGGTCGGACTGCCGCCCGTGCACCCCACCGCGGCCCGGCCGGTGTTCGACGGGAAGCGTTGGCACACGGCGGTGTCCCACCCCGGCCTGGGGTACGCGGAGCACCTCCGGATCGCCGCGGACGGCACGCTGCTGACCGCTGAACCGTTGTCCGCCAACGGCATCACCGCGCTCGCGGTGGCGGGCCGGTACGTGGTGGTCTTCGACTCCGGCCCCTACTTCAGCCGTGCGGCGGCCATGGTCGGCCTGCGTGATCCCTATGTGCACAGGGAGAACAGCCCGGTGCGCATCGGGCTCATGGACGGCGGCGAACCGTGCTGGTTCGACGCGGGCGAGGGCGAGGTCCGGCACGCCGTCAACGCGCACGCCGAGCTGGGCCGGGTCGTCGTGGACGCGGTGTGGTCACCCGGCGTCCTGCGCCGGTGCACGATCGACCTCCGCACCGGCGCCGTGCGCATGACGACGTTGCCAGCGCTGGACACCGGCATCGTCGACCCGCGCGTGGCCAACCGGCGGCACCGGTTCGTCTTCGGCACGCTCGGGAACTCCGTGGTGCGCCACGATGTCGCGCTCGGCCACCGCCTCGTGCGCCACCTCCCCGCGCAGCCGTCGCAGCCGGTGTTCGTGCCGCGCGGCCAGGAGGAGGGGGACGGCTGGCTGCTCACCCTCGCCGGTGACCGCCTGCTCGTGCTCGACGCCGAGGACCCGGCGGCACGTCCGGTCGCCGAAGTCGCCCTGCCGTTCGCGGTGCCGGCGAGCCCGCGCGCGCAGTGGCTGACGGCCCCGGAACTCCACGGGGAGCACCGGGGCCGGTGAGCGCAGCGGGGTCAGTCCACGTTGGACAGCGCGAACTGGCCGGGGCGCCTGCCGTCCCCGGCCGGGCCGCGGTAGGCCTGGGCGATCTCCAGCCACCGCGTGGCCAGCTCGCCCTCCGCCCGCACGTCCAGGTCGGTGTGGTGCCGCCGGCGGGTCACCAGCAGGCAGAAGTCCTCCGCCGAACCGGTGACGCGCTGCGCGGCGTCCTCCGGACCGAAGTCCCACCGCGCGCCGGACGGCGCGGTGATCTCGAACCGGAACTCGTCCGCCGGCGGCTCCTCGCCGCGCGCCAGGTAGCCGAAGTCCTTGGTGCGCACGGCGAACCCGACGAGGAAGCCGAGCCGGTCGTCCCACTCGCGGTGCACGCCCAGCGCGTCGGCGACGTCCTGGCCGTGCCCGAACAGCTCCATCATGCCCGCACTGGCCAGGACCGACGGCGGCAGCGGGTTGACCAGCCACGGCACGACGGTGTCGGCGGGCACCGCCGCCAGCGCGCCGATCGACGTGGCCTTGGTCATCTGCCACCGGTTGACCAGTTCGCCGGTGTCCAGCGCGAGGTGCGGGGCCATCGCGCCCGCCACGTTGGCGTCGAAGTCGGGCGACAGCCCCGACATCATCGCCTGGAACCGCTCACCGTCGGCCGCCGCGAGGCCCGCCATGGCGAAAATCGCGGTCAGGTGCGCCACCTGGTGCTTCACCGTCCACCCGGGTGACGGCGTGGGCAGCGACCACGCGGCGTCGTCGAGGTCGGCGATCATCCGGTCGAAGTCGTCGCCCGTGGCCCGGAGCGCCGTGATCACGTCCATGCGAAAGTCCTTCGGTCGAGTTGGACGGTTGGACTGAAATCCGACGATGCCGCAGCACGGACCTGATGTCTTCTCGCGTTGTGCTCTAGGGAATCGGTGCCCTGCTTCAGGGATTGGGCGGCGACACCAGGCGCGCCACATCCTTCGCGAGCGTCTCGCGGTCGTTGAAGCACGCGGTGTGGCCGACGCCGGACCACGTCAGCAACTGCGCTCCCGAGATCTGCCGGGCCGGCCCTCCACGTACCCCCGCGTCACCGGCGCGATGCGGCGCACTTCCCGCCGACGCACCGCAATATCGGAGAAATCCTCGACGTCACTGGGAAAATCGTGGCACGCGATGACCCGGTACGCTGGATCTGTCGACTGCGCCGCGAAAGCCGCCGCGCGCACCCGGTGCGGGAACAGGCGGGCGTGGGTGGCGCCGAGGAGCGTGCCGTAGGACAGGCCCGGCCAGCTCACCTGCCGTGCCCCCAACGCCGCGCGCACCGCGTCGAAGTCGCGGGCGGCGCTCACCGTGTCGACGTGGTCGATCAGCGGACCCGTGGCGCGACGACAGTCCTCGGCCACCCGTCGGTTGTGCTCGACGAGCTGTCGGTACTGCTCGGAGGTGGTCGGGAACTGGACCTCGACGGCCTGCCGGTGGCGATGATCCACGACAGCGGCCAGGCCAAGGGGCGCACCGCGCGGATGGCCCGCCGGTTCCCGCACGCCCGGCTGGTCGTGTTCGGCCACTCGCACATCCCGCTGGACGAGACCGGCGACGGCGTCCGCGTCTTCAACCCCGGCTCGCCCACCGACCGCCGCCGGCAACCGCACGGCACGATCGGCCTGCTGGACGTCGAGGCGGGGGAGCTGGTGTCGGCGCGGATCGTGCCCGTCACCGATTAGCACCCTTGTACGCAGTGTTGTGAAGAGGTGACTATGGGTGTCCAGCGGCTTGATCCGAGAGTCTGGAGACCCGATGGTGTTCACCCTCGACCCGGCCGGGCGCGACATCCACGCCGAGGCGGCGGAGTTGCGCGCGCGGGGTCGGCTCACCCGGGTGGGACTGCCCGGCGGGGTCACGGCGTGGTCGGTGGGCGGGATCGCGGACCTCAAGCGGCTGCTGGGCGACCCGCGCCTGTCCAAGGACCCGCGGCGGCACTGGCAGGCCTGGCAGGACGGCGAGATCCCGGACGACTGGCCGCTGCACCTGTGGGTGTCGGTGCGCAACATGTTCACCGCCTACGGCGACGAGCACCGCAGGCTGCGGGCCCTGGTGTCCAAGGCGTTCACCCCGCGTCGGGTGCAGGACCTTCGGCCGTGGGTGCGGCGGATCACCGACGACTTGTTGGACGCGCTGGAGGCCGGGCCGGACGTGGCGGACCTGCGGGAGTCGTTCGCCTACCCGTTGCCGATCGAGGTGATCTGCCGGTTGTTCGGGGTGCCGGACGACGTGCGGCCTGGTTTGCGGCGGGCGGTCGACACGATTTTCGACACGACCGTTGCGCCGGAGGTCGCGCGCGCGAATCAGGAGGAGCTGTATGCGATGTTGCATGGCCTGGTTGAGGCCAAGAGGCGCGATCCGGGGGACGACCTGGCCGACGGGCTGATCGCTGCCCGGGATGAGGACGGGTCGCGGTTGAGTGAGGAGGAGTTGGTCGACACGTTGATCCTCGTGTTGGCCGCTGGGCACGAGACCACGGTGAACCTGCTCGACCATGCGATTGTCGCGTTGCTGACCCATCCGGAGGAGCGGCGGAAGGTCGGGGTGGGGAGGTGCGGTGGGCGGACGTCGTGGAGGAGACGTTGCGGTGGCAGGCGCCGGTGGCTCATCTGCCGTTGCGGTACGCGGTGGAGGACGTGTCCGTTGACGGCACGGTGATCGCCCAAGGGGAGGCTGTGCTGGCGGGGTACGCGGCGGCGGGGCGCGATCCAGAGCACCACGGGGGCACGGCGGGGGAGTTCGATGCGGGGCGGGCGGACAAGACGCATCTGGCGTTCGGGTTCGGGGCGCACTACTGCTTGGGTGCGCCGTTGGCCCGGTTGGAGGCGGAGATCGCGTTGAGCGGGTTGTTCGAGCGGTTTCCCGGGATGGAGTTGGGGGTGCCGGTGGGCGAGTTGCGGCCGTTGGCGTCCTTCATCTCGAACGGCCATGTTGCGTTGCCGGTTCGGTTGCGGGGGTGAGAGCGGGCTGGGATGCCTGAGGGCCGGGGGCGGGAGGGTGGGGCCGGGATGCCCAGGGGGGATGGGCATCCCGGCCCGTGCGGTCAGGAGGCGGTGCAGGTCGGGCTGGGGGAGCCGGCGGTGCCGGTGCCCTGGAACCCGAACTCCGTGGACTGGCCGGCGGCCAGGTTGCCGTTGTAGGCGACGTTGGTCCACTGGTTGCCGCTGCGCTGGACGTTCCACGAGTTGGTGACCGTGGAACCGGACGGCAGGGCCAGAGTCACGGTCCAGCCTCGGATGGCCGTGGAGCCGGCGGTGACCTTGACCGTGACGACGAAGCCGCCGTTCCACTGGTTGACGGAGGTCGTGGCGGTGCAGCCGCCGGGGACCGGGTCGTTGGAGGTCGTGGTCGTGGTCGTGGTGGTGGTTGTGCCGACGCTGTTGAGCGCGTTGAGCACCGACGTGTAGGCGGGCTTCTTGTTGCCCGAGCCGTCGAAGAGCAGCGGGGTGCCGTAGGCGCGCCAGGAGTCGGTGTCGCGGATGCCCCAGACGGTGATGCCGTTGCACTTCGCCACGGCCAGGCACGCCTTGGTCACGCGCTCGTAGTTGGCCGCCTGCGCGGAGCCGGAGCCCTCGATGTCGAGTTCGGTGATCTGGACGTCCACGCCGAGGTTGGCGAAGTTCTGGAGGGTGGTCTGGTAGTTCGACGGGACCGGGCTCTGCGGGTTGAAGTGGGACTGGAGGCCGACGCAGTCGATCGGGACGCCGCGCTGCTTGAAGTCCTGGACCATGCGGTAGACGGCCTGGGTCTTGGCGTGGGTCCAGTCGTCGGTGTTGTAGTCGTTGTAGCAGAGCTTCGCGCCCGGGTCGGCGGCGCGGGCGGCGCGGAAGGCCGCCTCGATCCAGTCGTTGCCGGTGCGCTGGAGGTTGGAGTTGCGGCGGGCGCCGGAGCTGCCGTCCTCGAAGGCCTCGTTCACCACGTCCCAGGCGTAGATCTTGCCCCGGTAGTAGGTGGCGACCTGGGTGACGTGGTTCAGCATCGCCTGGCGCAGCGCGGAACCTTCCATGTTCTGCATCCAGCCCGGCTGCTGCGAGTGCCACGCCAGGGTGTGGCCGCGGACGCGTTTGCCCTGGGACAGCGCGTGGTTCACGATCCGGTCGGCGTTGGCGTAGGTGAACTGGTTCTGGTTCGGCTCGGTCGCGTCGATCTTCATCTCGTTCTCGGCCGTGACCATGTCGAACTCGCGGTTCAGGATGCCCACGTACGTCGAGTCGCTCAACTTGTTCGCGGCCACGGCCGTGCCGAAGTAGCGACCCGACTGGGCCGCCGACGCGCCGAGCGTGGTCGCGGCGTTCGCGGAGGTCGCCACGAGCATGCCGGCGCTCAACGTGACGGTGGCGAGCACCGCCGACATGAGCGCGGCGCGCGACACTGACCTCGATGTCAGCTTCATGTTTGGCACCTTCTGGGAGCACTGGGGACGTCGTCGTGTTCCAGGCCTGAAACTTTTAGCAGTATTGACCGAAACAGATAGTGCCGGCAAGCCCGTACTGAGACGTGCTTCGGGGTCTGAACCCAGTTCAGAAGGTGTGCAGGTGTTCGAAACGTTTCGAAACTATTCGTCGATTGACGATGCTTGGAGGGTGGCGGTAGCGGGGGTGGCGGTGGTGGAGATTCGTCCGGGCGGTGGTCGTGGGGGCCGGATGGCGTAGGAACCCGCGAGGGGGTCTGGGGATCTCAGTAGGGTGGACCGATCGCGAGATGGGGGAGTGGCGGTGACCGACGAGGCCGACTTCGGGCCCTACCGGATTCTCGGCATGCTCGGCCAAGGTGGCATGGGCGTGGTGTACCGGGCGCACGACACGGTGCACGACCGGGTTGTGGCGTTGAAGAAGTTGCCCGCCTCGGTGGTCGACCCCGAGTTCCGGGCCCGCTTCCAGCGGGAGGCGCGGTTGGCGGCCTCCCTGAGCCACCCGAACATCGTGCCGGTGCACGACTTCGGGGAGATCGACGGCCAGCTCTTCCTCGACATGCTGCTGGTCGACGGGACCGACCTGCGCCGCATGATGGGGCAGAGCCAGGTGGACCAGGACCGGGCACTGGCGGTGTTGCGGCAGGTCGCGCGGGCCCTCGACGCCGCGCACGAAGCCGGGCTGGTGCACCGGGACGTCAAGCCCTCGAACATCCTGGTGGACGGGGCGGGGCGGGCCTATCTCGCGGACTTCGGCATCGCGCGGGAGACCTCGGCGGACGCGACGGTGTTGACCCAGTCCGGGGATCTGATCGGGTCGTGGGACTACATGGCGCCTGAACGGCTGTCGCGCAGTGATGTGGACGGGCGTTCGGACCAGTACTCGTTGGCTTGTGTGTTGTTCGAGTGCTTGACGGGGCGGTTGCCGTATCCGGCTGCGGACATGGCGGCGAAGGTGGCGGGGCATCTGTTGCAGCCGCCGCCGGCACCCTCGGTGTTCATCCCGACGATCACGCCGGCGTTGGACGGGGTGGTGCTGCGTGGGCTGGCGAAGGACCCGGCGCGGCGGTTCGAGTCGGCTACCGCGCTGATCGAGGCTGCGGAGGCCGCCTCCTATTCGGGGGCACGGTGCGGTCGGCTCAGCCGACGTTGCCGGGGCCGTCCAAGGAGCGTGACCAGGGGCGGTTGGTTCGGGCGATCATGCGGGCGCAGGAGCGGAAGCCGGGGACTCGGCGGATGCCCTACAGCAGCAAGCCCGTTTGTCCCTATCCCGGTCTGTCCGGGTTCGACAAGGCTGACGCGGCGTTGTTCCACGGGCGTGACCACGTGGTGACGGACCTGCTGGTGCGGTTGGCCGAGCAGCTCGACGGTGGCGAGCCGGTGGTGGTGGTCGGTGCGTCGGGGTCGGGCAAGTCGTCGGTGCTGCGGGCTGGGTTGCTGCCGGCGTTGGCGGGTGGGGACGGGCCGGATCTGGCGGACTGGCCGCAGATCGTCTTGACGCCGGGGCCGGACCCGATTCGAGGGCTGGCTACGGCGATGGCCGCGCATTCGGCGTTGGACGCTGACGAGTGGGCGCGGGTGATTCGGCAGACGCCGGCCAAGTTCGGTGAGACTTGTGCGCGGTCGGTGGGGGAGACCACTACGCGGCCGGTGATTCTGGTCGACCAGTTCGAGGAGCTTTTTACTTATGGGGCGCCGGAGGCTGATCGGATCGCCTATGCGACTGCGTTGACCTCTGCCAGTCCGGCGATCGTGGTGTTGGCGGTGCGGGCGGACCTTGTTGATCGGTGTATCGAGTTGGCGCCGTTGAGACCTGCCTTGCAGGCTCCGGTGGTGTTGGGGCCGATGGACGCCACCGAGTTGCGCCAGGCGATTGTGGTGCCGGCTCGGGACGCTGGGCTTGAGGTCGAGACCGGGCTGCCTGAGCGGCTGATCGCGGACCTGGGGGTGCGGGGCGAGATCGGGTACGACCCGGGTGCGCTGCCCCGGCTTGCGCACGCGTTGCGCGAGACGTGGAACCACCGTGAGGGCAACATGCTCACCCTGGCCGCCTACCGGCGGGCGGGCGGTATCGACGGCGCGGTCGCGCGCACGGCCGATGAGATCCACGACCGGCTTGACCCGTTGGGTCGCCACTTGTTGCGCACCACGTTGCTGCGCATGGTGACTGTGTTCGACGACGGCACCGCCGTGCGGCGGCGGGTCGACCCGCGTGAACTTCCCGCTCCCGTGATTCTGGACCAGTTGATCAGCGCCCGACTGGTCACCGTGGACGGCACCGGCGCCCGGCTCAGCCACGAGGCGCTGCTGTCCGCGTGGCCCCGGCTGCGCGGCTGGATCGACGAGGACCGCGCCGGGCTGATCCAGCACCGCCGGTTCACCGACGCGGTCCGGGTGTGGCTGGAGTCCGGGCAGCACGCCGACGACCTGTACCGGGGCGTGCGGCTGGCGTCGCTGACCGCGTGGCTGGAGTCCGCCCGCGACCGCGTCCGCCTGCAACCGGCCGAACAGGAGTTCCTGGCCCGCTCCACCGCCGCCGAACAGGCCGGGCAGCTCGCCGAGCGCAAGCGGACCCGCCGGCTGCGGACCCTGGTGGCCGCGCTGAGCGTGCTGCTGCTCGTCGCCTCCGGCGCGATCGTCGTGGCCACCAACCTCCAGCAGGACGCCAAGAACCAGCGCGACCGCGCGGAGTCCTCCGGTCAGCTCAACCTGTCCCGCCAACTGGCCGCCGAGTCCTCCCTGGCCCGGGGCGTCGACCCGCGGCGCAGCGCGCTGTCCGCGCTGGGCGCGTGGCAGGCCGGGCAGACCGTGGAGAGCCGCAGCGCCCTGCTGGCCAACGCCGTGGACAGCTACCGGGGCCGGATGACCGGCCACGAGGGCGTCGTCTCGTCGATCGCGGTCTCCGGGGACGGCAAGATCGCGGCCAGCGGCGGCACCGACGGGTCACTGCGGCTGTGGGACGTCCCCAACCGCAAGCAGATCACCGTCCTGGACGACGGCGACGGCTGGTACCGCACGGTCTCCATGAGCGAGGACGGCAAGCTGCTGGCCACCGCCAACCCCAACAACCAGACCGTCGCGCTGTGGGACGTGGAGAAGCGGGAGAAGATCCGGGACATGCCCGGTGTCGGCATCGACGCCGTCCTCTCCCGCGACGGCACCGAGATCATGTCGTTCACCGAACGCGGCATGGTCGTCTGGAACACCTCGACCTTCGCCGAGCGCGTGGTGCTCCCGATCGACCACGCGTCGATCTTCGTGGCCATGAGCCCGGACAAGAACTACGTGGCCACCACGGATCTCAACAACGTGCGCGTCCGCCGGATCTCCGACGGCGTCGAGGTCGCGAACCTCGCGGGCCACACCGACAAGGTCCAGGCGATCGCCTTCGACCCGGCCGGCCCCACCATGGCCAGCGCCGGCGCCGACGGCACGATCCGGTTGTGGGACACCGGCACCTGGACCACCCGCGACGTCCTGGAGTCGCCCGAGGGCGGCCTGACGTCGGTGGGCTTCAGCGGCAAGGGCAACGCGATCGTCGCCAGCGGCAACGGCACCAGCGTGTACTCGTGGGACCCGGGCAGCCTGGTGCTGGTGGCCCGGCTCGCGACCCGGTCGGTGACCACGTTCGGCATCACCGTCTCCGCCGACGGGCACACCATGGTCGGCGCGGACTCGGCGGGCGACATCACCGTGTGGCAGCTCGGCCAGACCGTGATGGGCGACCGGCACGGCGCGGCGATCTCGGTGGCCTTCCACCCCGACGACGAGCTGTTCGCGCTGGTCGACGGCGCCGGGTTCCTGGAGCTGTGGGACAGCACCACCGGCGACCTGGTCAAGCGGATCAAGGCGCACCAGAGCGCGGCCTACGACGTCGACTTCTCCCTGGACGGCAAGGAGGTCGCCACCTCCGGCGCGGACGGCGCGGTCGTCGTATGGCGGACCTCGGACCTGGCCGAGCAGCGCCGGTTCAGCCGGCCCGGCACGGTGATGGCCACCATGCGCTACAGCCCCGACGGCAAGCAGATCGCCGTCGCCGGCCGCTCGCAGCCCAACGCCCCCGAGGAGAACCGGGACGAGATCCTCCTGCTGCGCGCCGACGACCTGTCGGTGTCGCCGCTGCGCCGGTCCACCCGCGGCGAGCCGCGCAACGACGACAAGGGCATCGACCTGAACTACCCCACCGGCATCGCGTTCAGCCCGGACGGCAAGACGCTGGCCGTGCCGCTGTCCGCGGGCAAGGTGGGCCTGTGGAACCTGGTCGACCCCGGTGCGGAGCTGACCATCCTGCCCGGCCACGACGGCATCGCCATCGACGCCGACTTCAGCCCGGACGGCACCCTGCTGGCCACCGGCGGCTCGGACCGCCTGGTCAAGCTGTGGCGGGTGCGCGACGGGCAGCAGGTCGGCGAGCTGACCGGCAGCGACTCGACCATCCGGCGGGTCGCGTTCAGCCCGGACGGCAAGTCGCTGGCCAGCGCCGGCCAGGACACCGTGGTGCGGCTGTGGAACGTGGAGGACCGGCGGTTCGTGGCGCGGCTGGACCGGCACGAGGACCAGTTGAACGACCTGGAGTTCGACAGCAAGGGTGAGCGGATGGTGAGCGTCGGCGCGGACGGCGTGGCGCGGTTGTGGCACCTGGACCCCGGGTACGCCGGGAAGGTGCTGTGCGGGCTGCTGGACCGCGACTCGCTGGCCGACGAGTGGAACGCGTTGGGTCCGGAACGGGGGAGTGCGCCGACGTGCCCGGAGTGACCGGTGTGCCGGTGGGGGTCGAGGGGGTAGCCATGCCGACGGTGGTCGTGCGGGCGGCCGGTGTCGGCGCGGTCGTGCTGCGGCCCGGGG
Organism: Actinosynnema sp. CA-248983; assembly: GCA_050954585.1. Taxonomy (GTDB): domain Bacteria; phylum Actinomycetota; class Actinomycetes; order Mycobacteriales; family Pseudonocardiaceae; genus Actinosynnema. The sequence goes on from CP191863.1 coordinate 3,901,146, forward strand.
AGTCGATGGTGTTCGGCCGGGCGCCGCGCGTCGGCCAACCGGTGCCCGGTCGGTTCGCGCTGACCCTGCCCGACTGCGCGCCGCACGTGTCCCGGCTGGTCGGGGAGTTGGTCGTGGGGACCGACACGGTGGCGCTGCACTGGCTCGGCGCGGGCGAGGCCCAGCTGTCGAGCCTGTTCGACGCGCCCGGCGGCGCCCGACGGGTGATCCTGGCGCGGTCGATGTCGGCGCTGCTGGACCGGGGCGAGAACCAGTTGGTGCTGCTGCTGGGCCGGCAGGGACCGCTCGGCTTCACCGATCTCGTGCTCAACATCGACGTGTCGGCGTCGGAGGGCGGGTCGGCAGTGGTCCTGCCGGAGGGCGAGGAGACCGGCAAGGGACCGAGCCTGCCGCGCGGGAGCCGGGACTGGTACGTGGCGCTGGCGCTGTGCGAACCGTGGCTGGTGGGCAAGGACGACTACCCGCGCCCGCCGTCGAACAAGGAGATCTACGAGCGCGTCCTGCACTGGCACGGCTACGCCTGGAACCTGCACCGCCCGCAGCGGGTGGACGACGCCATCCGGGCCATCTCGGCGGTCGCGTTCGGGGTGAACGACGACCCGTACCTGGCGCCGCACGTGGGCCGGTTGCAGAACATCCGCTTCGCGGTGGCGCGCCGGGCGGCCGAGACCCGGCTGGTGACCGCGGCCGACCTGGCGGAGGTCGAACGGGTCGCCCGGAACCGGAAACTTCCACCTCCACCGGCGGGAACGACCGACGTCTAGTCCTGCTCTGACTGGGAGAACGTGGTTCTCCACTGTCGGGAAAGGACTGTCATGTCGCAACAACCGGTTGAGCGGGCCAGGAAGTCCGGCGCCACCGTGGCGCTGCTGGTGCTGTTGACGCTGTCGAACCTGTTCGTGCTCGTGGTCGGCCTCGTGGGGTGGGTGGACGAGGCCGACCACGGCGCGGACTGGGACGACGGCGCGTTACGTGCCTTTGTGTTCGCCACCTTCATGAGCCTGGTCGCCGTCGTGGGGCTGGTCGGGGCGTGGCTGACCCGGAAGTGGGGTCCCCGGCTGTACCTCGGTGCGGCCGTCGTGGGGCTGCTCGTCGGGCTGGTCCTGGCGGAGGGGGTCGTGTCGCCGTTCAGTCTGCTCGGGATCGGGCTGGCCGTGGTGCTGTGGCTGACCGCCGAGAACAACTGGTAGGACGTCGTGCCTGGTGACCTTGTCGGTGGTCGCCTCGGAGGCCGGGACGCCGGCGGGTGCGAACCCGCCGGCCGGTGTCGCGGGCCGCGGAGGGGTGGACAGACCGGGACCGGACGCGAATCCGCTGATCGGGGTGGCCGGGTGTGGCGTGATGAACCCACCGCCGGGCGTGGCCGGGGTCGCGGACCCACCGCCGGGCGTGGCCGGGTTCGCGGACCCACCGCCGGGCGTGGCCGGGTTCAGGGTCGATGGTCCGGGATTGTCGGTGGTGAGTGGGATGATGGTTCCGGGGGCCGGAGGCCGCGCCCCTGGGAAACCGCCGCCAGGTGGGACCGGGCTCGGGGCGGCTGCCGCGGCGAGGCGCTTGCGGCGGGTGAGCAGGACCGCGGTGCCCGCCGTGGCCGTGGCGATCGCGATGCCGGCGCACAGCATGGCGAACACGATGAGCAGCGTCGGCGGGCCACCGGGCTTGCCGCCCCGGTCCGCCGCCAGCTTCCGGTACTCGCTCGCCTGCTGGTGCCCCGGCGACCCGGCGAGGACGGCGTCGAAGTACTCCACCGCCGAGTCGTAGTCACCCTCGAAGTAGCGGTCCAGACCGGTCCGGTAGTCGCGGTCGTGGTCGCCGACGGCGGCGGCGATCTCCTTGCTCTTCAACACGTCCGTCAGGGTCTGGGACGACGCGGCGAAGTTGAACGACTGCGTCTCGCCCGGCGAGCCCTGGCTGACCAGGCCGACGATCCCGCCGTCCATGTCGACCACCGGCCCGCCGCTCATGCCGTGCGTCGCGGCGGCGCTGAACTCGTAGAACGGCCGGCCCTGCTGCGTGCGCCGCGCGGAGATCTGGCCGTTCTTGCTGCTGGGCTCCAGGCTCGGGTCCACGGCCGCGCTGGCCGAACCGGGGTAGCCGATGGCCAGGATCGGCGTGCCGACCGGGGTCTGGTCGTCGCGGATCTCCATGCTGGGCAGGTGTTCGCGGGGGATCTTGAGCACGGCGACGTCACCGTCCTCGGGCGCGACCAGGTCCACGACGGTGGCCGGCGCGACGTCGCGCACCTGCTCGGACCCCTTGGCCTCCATGCGCTCCACCTGGATCGCGCGGTGGACCGGGCTGTCCGGGACCGCGCCCTCGGCCTGGCCGTGCTCGGCGAGGTCCCGGCGCGCCTTGGCCTCGTCGCGCACCCGGCCGACCTTGGCCAGCTCCGCGACCGCCGCCGCGAACAGCGCACCGCCGCCGCCGAGTGGTCCGGTGTGGACGCAGTGGCTGGCGGTGGCGACGTGCCCGTCCGGCGTGACGACCGCGCCGCTGCACGACGTCTTGACCTCGAAGCCCTCGGTGCCGCCGAACACCTCGCCGGTGCGCTTGTCGCGGACCCAGCCGTGCCAGGTGACGGAGACGAACACGATCGCCGGGCGCGCGAGAGCAGCCGCCCGTTCCTCGGGACTCGAAGGTGCGGCGGCTGCGGGGATGGTGGGAGCGAGGGCCAGGGCGGCTGCGCCCAGGAGGGTCGCGGTTCGGCGGATCACCCGTACACCCCCGCGCCCTCGACGCGCACCCACACCGAGCGGTAGCCGTTGGCGGCGTTCTGCTCGGTGAACTGGTTGCCCTGGCAGGTGTAGTCGTCGACCTCGTTGAGGTCGTCCTTGACGTCCTGCGGCGTGGTGCCGATGAGGCCGCGCTGGTCGTAGGAGTCGTACTTCACCGTGGTCTTGGTGCGGGCCTTGTAGGTGATCTGCCGGTCGTTCGCGGTCCAGGTGAAGTCGGTGCTGCCGTTGCCCACCAGCCGCAGTTGGTTGCCCTGGTAGCTGCCGGTCAGCGTCCAGTTCTCCTGGAACTCCGTCGCGGTGCCGTCGGGCCGGAACTCGTAGCGGCGGCCCGCTCCGGCGAACGGGATGCGGTCGGCGTCGGTGTAGAACTTGAGCAGCAGGCTGTCCTCGACCGTCCGCCACGTGCCGACGATGCACATCGGCAGCCCGGCGGCGCGGGAGGTCGGCGTGCGCGGTGTGGGGGACGGCCGGTCGCCGACCGTGACCGGATCACCCCCGGCGGGTCCGCCGTCGGCGATGGCCACGGCCGTCAACGCGGACGCGCCCAGCAGCGCGGCGGCGGCGACGGAGAACAGGACGACGACGGCGGGTCTTCCTGGCGGCCGGGGGGAGTCGCTCACGCGCTCATCGTATTGATCAGGCCGGCCCGGGGAACGCGCAACCTACCGGAAGTTTCCGCCGGCCGCAGGCCCGCTGACCCATACGGGGCAACGGTTTCCGCATTCAGGCCAGGTTCTGGAACCGTTCCGACGCGACGGTCAGCGCGTCCACGCACGCCCGGATCGCCCCGCGCTGTTCGTCCTCGGACCGGGTCACCGCGTAGATGGTCCGGTTGAGCGCCGGCCGGGTGGCCAGCACGCGGACGCCGCCTGGCACCGCGTCCCGCCCGAGCCGGGGCACGACGGCCGCGCCCACGTTGCCCGCGACCAGGGCGAGCTGGGTGGGGTAGTTGCCGATGGTGCAGCTGATCCGGGCGTCCACGCCGTGCCGGCGCAGCACGTGCGCGAGCCAGTCGTAGCAGCCCGACCCCGCGCTCCACCCGATCCACGGCACGTCGTGCACCTCGGCCAGGTCCACGGTCTTGCGGTGCGCCAGCCGGTGCGAGGCGGGCAGCACCAGGTCCGCCACGTCGTGCAGCAGGGTCGTGCGGGACACCGTCGCCGGCACCGCCACCGGCCGGTGCTCCCAGCTCTCCAGCACGGCCACGTCCAACGTCCCCTCGACCACGCGCGGCAGCGTCTCCTCGGCCTCCCCCTCCTCCAGGGTCACCTCCAGGCCGGGGTGCCGGTCGCGCAGCAACGCCAGCGCGGGCGGCAGGAGGGCGTGCAGGGTGGTGGGGATCGCGCCGACCCGGACCGTGCCCGTGACGTCGTCGCGCAGCAGGTCGAGGTCGGTCCGCGCCTGCTCGACCTGCGCCAGGATGCGCTCGGCGTGCCGAGCCAGCACGTGCCCGGCGGTGGTGAGCCGGACGCTGCGCCCGTGCGGCTCCAGCAGCCGCTGCCCGGCCTCCCGCTCCAGCTTCGCCAACTGCTGCGACACCCCGGACGGCGTCACGTGCAACGCCACGGCCGCCGCCGCGACCGTCCCGTGCGTCGCCACGGCGTGCAACGCCCGCATCCGCTCCAGTCCGAACACGGAAGCGATGCTACCGAGTTCCGCTCAAGAACATTCGCTTGTCCTTGATGGTCGGGTCGACGAGCCTGGGACCTGTGACGACGACCGACGTTCGCCCCGCGGTACAAGGGCTCGCGCCGACCAGGGTCAGCCCGGCCTTGCTCGCGGCGGCGGGGAGTGTGTGCATCGCCTTGTCGTCGGTGTTCATCAAGGTGTCCGGGACGACGGGGAGCACGAGCGCGTTCTGGCGGTGCCTGATCTCGCTGCCGGTGCTGGTGGTGCTGGTGTGGTTCGAACGCCGGCGCGGCACGGCCCGTCGGCGGATCGTCCTGCCGTTGCTCGCGGGTGTCGGGCTGGGCGTGGACTTCGTGCTCTGGGGCGACGCCATCGCGCTGGTGGGGGCGGGGGTGGCGACGGTCATCCTGTCCGTGCAGGTGGTGATCGTCCCCGCGGTGGCGTTCCTGGTGTACGGGGAGCGCCCGTCGGGGCGGTTCCTGGTGGCGGTGCCGGTGCTGCTGGGCGGGATCGTCCTGGCGGGCGGGTTGGCCGGGACCCCGGCGTTCGGGCCCGACCCGGTGTTGGGCGCGGTCCTGGCGTTGGGGGCCGGTGTCGGCTACGCCGCCTACCTGTTGTTGATCCGGCACAGCACCGGTCCGGGCGCTCGGGAGCACACGCTGATGCTGGCCACGGTGTCGGCCGGTGTGGTGGCCGCGGTGATCGGCCTGCCCACCGATCGGCTGGACCTCAGCCCGGGGTGGCCGGCGCTGGGGTGGTTGGCGGCGCTGGCCCTGGTGGGGCAGATCGTGGGGTGGATGCTGATCTCGACCGCGCTGCCCCGGATGTCCAGCTCGAAGGGGGCGACGCTGATGCTGGTCCAGCCGGTGGCGGCGATCCTGCTCGGGATCGTGCTGCTGGCGGAACGGCCCAGCGCCCTGCAACTGGCGGGCTGCGCGGTGGTGCTCGGGTCGGTCGCGTTCGTCGGCAAGGCCCGGCGCTGACCGGGTGTGGTCGGGGTCACAGTCGGTGGGTGTCGATCCGGTGGGGCAGAGTTCGTCGCACTGACGAGAGCAACCCGGACCGACCAGAAGGAGCAACCCCGTGCGCACCCTCATCACCACCGCCTTCGTCTCCCTCGACGGCGTCGTCGAGGCGCCCGGCGGTGAGCCCGGTTACCGCAACACGGGCTGGACGTTCAAGGACGTCGAGTTCGACCCCGCCGCCTACGAGATCAAGGGCCGCGAGCAGGACGAGGCCGCCGCGATGCTGCTGGGGCGGGTCAGCTACCAGGCGTTCTCGCCCGTGTGGCCGACCATGACCGAGGAGTTCGCGGGCTACAACGCCATGCCCAAGTACGTCGTCTCCACCACGCTCACCGAGGACGACCTCGTCTCCAACTGGGGCGAGACGACGATCCTGCGCTCCCTCGACGACGTCGCCGCGCTCAAGGAGGGCGACGGCGGGCCGATCATCGTGCACGGCAGCGCCGCCCTCAACCGGTCCCTGTCCGACGCCGGTCTGATCGACCGCTACCACCTGCTGCTCTTCCCGGTGCTGCTGGGCGCGGGCAAGCGGCTGTTCAGCGACGGCGACAAGGACAAGCAGAACCTCAAGCTCGTCGAGTCGGAGGCCTACGGCAACGGCATCCAGAAGCTGGTCTACGACGTCGTCCGCTGATCACGTCCGGGACACGCTGATCACGTCCGGGGCACGCGGATGACGTCCGGGGCACGCGGATGACGTCGCCCGGGTGGATGACGTTGGGGTTGGTGATCGTCTGCGGGTTGGCGGCGACCATCGTGGCTCCCACTTACGGCGGTAGTCGGCCAATTGTCGGTGTCTGCTAGTGGACTTTTGATTGACCGGATTCAAAAGTGCGTCCTACCTTGCTGTGACCTGGGCAACACCCTGCCGGCTCGCTCAAGGAGGCGCGACACCGTCATGCCCCGACGCACCGCCACGATCAGTGGCACCCTGCTGCTCACCGCCGGACTGCTCTTAGCCGGTCCACCGGCCCACGCCCACCACGACCCCGCCGACTTCCAACAGGTCGAGCTGGCCCGTGGCGTCGCCGAGATGGGCGAGCCGATCTCCCTGGCGGTCCTGCCCGACACGTCCGTCCTGCACACGGCGCGGGACGGCGTGCTGCGCCGCACGGACGCGGCCGGCGCCACCAAGGTCGTCGGCACGTTGTCCGTCTACAGCCACGACGAAGAAGGCCTGCAAGGCGTCGGCGTCGACCCGGCCTTCGCCACCAACCGGGCGATCTACCTCTTCTACGCGCCCAAGCTGTCCACGCCGAGCGGGGGCGCGCCCGCGACCGGCACGGCGAGCACGTGGGAGACCTGGCGCGGGGTCAACCGCCTGTCCCGGTTCTCCCTCAACGCCGACTGGACGCTGAACACGGCGAGCGAACGCGTCGTCCTGGACGTCCCCGCCGACCGCGGCATCTGCTGCCACGTCGGCGGCGACATCGACTTCGACGCCGCCGGCAACCTCTACCTGTCCACCGGCGACGACACGAACCCGTTCCAGTCCGGCGGGTACAGCCCGATCGACGAGCGCACCGACCGCAACCCGGCGTTCGACGCCCAGCGCACCTCGGCCAACACCAACGACCTGCGCGGCAAGGTGTTGCGCATCAAGGTGAACGCCGACGGCTCGTACACCGTCCCGAGCGGCAACCTGTTCGCGCCCGGCACGCCGAACACCCGCCCCGAGATCTACGCGATGGGCTTCCGCAACCCGTTCCGGATGACCGTCGACAAGGCGACCGGCGCGGTCTACCTGGGCGACTACGGTCCGGACGCGGCGATCACGGACGCCGGGCGCGGCCCGTCCGGCCAGGTCGAGTTCAACCGGATCACCTCGCCCGGCAACTACGGCTGGCCCTACTGCACCGGCACGAACACCACCGCCGAGACGTACAACGAGTGGAACTTCGCCACCAACGCCACCGGCCCCAAGTACAACTGCGCGAGCCCCACCAACAACTCCTTCCGCAACACCGGCCAGTCCACCCTCCCGGCCGCCCGCCCGAGCTGGATCCGCTACGGCGGCGACGCGGGCAGCCCGCCGGAGTTCGGCTCGGGCTCAGAGTCGCCGATTGGCGGCCCGGTGTACCGCTACGACCCGAACTCGACCTCGGCGGTCAAGTTCCCGCAGTCGTTCGACGGGCACTTCATGGCCGCCGAGTACGGCCGCCGGTGGATCAAGGACATCGCGGTGAACGCGGACGGTTCGCCGGGCACGATCGAGGCGATGCCGTGGTCCGGCACGCAGCCCATCGACCTGGCGTTCGGGCCGGACGGCGCGCTCTACGTGCTGGACTACGGCACCGGCTACTTCAACGGCGACCACAACTCCGCGCTGTACCGCATCGAGTACATCAAGGGGATCAACCGCGGTCCCACCGCGCGGGCAGCGGCGAACGTCACTTCGGGGCACGCGCCGCTGGCGGTGGCGTTCTCCTCCGCCGGGTCCACCGACCCGGAGGGCACGCCGCTGACCTACCGCTGGGACTTCGGTGACGGCACCTCCAGCACCTCGCCCAACCCGTCGCACACCTACTCCGCCAACGGTTCCTACACGGCGACCCTGACCGTCACCGACGCCGGCGGCGCGACCGGGTCGGCGAGCGTCTACATCACGGTCGGCAACACCGCGCCGAAGGTGACGATCAACCTGCCCGTCGACGGGACCCCGTTCTCCTACGGCGACACGATCCCCTTCCGGATCACCGTCACCGACCCCGAGGACGGCGCGATCGACTGCAACCGCGTGAAGATGACCTACGGCATCGGGCACGACAACCACGGCCACGTCATCACCACCCGGACCGGCTGCACCGGCTCCATCACGGTGGCCGCCGACGGCGAGCACGACGAGGCCGCGAACGTGTTCGGCGTGTGGGACGCGGAGTACACCGACCTGGGCGCCAACGGCCAGCCCGCGCTGACCACGCACGCCAAGAGCGTCACCCAGCCCCGCCACCGCCAGGCCGAGCACTTCACCACCGCGTCGGGCATCAGCAAGATCGCCAAGTCGCAGGCCGAGGGCGGGTACACGGTCGGCAACGTCCACAATGGAGACTGGGTGTCCTTCACCCCGTACGCGCTGAGTGACGTCCAGGGGTTCGCGGCACGGGTGTCCTCCGGCGGGATCGGCGGCACGCTCCAGGTCCGGGCCGGTTCGCCCACGGGCACGGTCCTCGGGTCCGTCGCGGTGCCGGTGACGGGTAGTTGGGAGTCGTTCACGACGGTCAGCGGCAGCCTGTCCGGCGCACCGGGCGGCACCACCGCCCTGTACCTGACGTTCAGCGGTGGTGTGGGGGCGTTGTTCGACGTGGACTCCTTCACGCTCAACGGCCCCACCGGTCCGATCGTCGGTGTTGCCGGCAAGTGCGTGGACATCTCCGGCGCGGGCACGGCGGACGGGACGAAGATCCAGCTGTGGACGTGCAACGGCACCGGCGCGCAGCGCTGGCAGCGGGCCGGGCAGACGTGGCAGGCGCTGGGCAAGTGCCTGGACGTGTCCGGCGCGGGCACGGCGGACGGGACCAAGGTCCACCTGTGGACGTGCAACGGGACCGTGGCCCAGAACTGGGTGGCGGGTGCGAACGGGTCCCTGGTCAACCCGAACTCGGGCAAGTGCCTGGATGCGGCCAGTGGCGGCGCCTCGGACGGGACCCAACTGATCATCTGGCCCTGCCACGGCGGCGCCAACCAGAAGTGGACGACCCCATGAAGACACTCGCAGTCGCCGCGCTCCTGGCGCTGACCGTGCCCGTGCCCGCGTCCGCCGCGACCTACGACGTCCTGGTGTTCAGCAAGACGGCCGGGTTCCGGCACGACTCCATCCCCGCCGGCGTCCAGGCGATCAAGGACCTGGGCGCCGCCAACGGGTTCACCGTCACCGCGACCGAGGACGCGGCGGTGTTCACCGACGGGGCGCTGGGCCAGTACGAGGCCGTGGTGTTCCTCAACACGACCGGGGACGTGCTCAACGCGTCCCAGCAGACCGGTTTCGAGAACCACGTGAAGGCGGGGAAGGGTTTCGTCGGCGTGCACGCGGCGGCGGACACCGAGTACGACTGGCCGTTCTACGGGGAGCTGGTCGGCGCGTACTTCCACTCCCACCCGGCCATCCAGCAGGCCCCGGTGAAGGTCGAGAACCGCGCCACCGCCGCCACCGCGCACCTGCCGGCGACCTGGACGCGCACCGACGAGTGGTACAACTACCGGACCAACCCCAGGTCGAGCGCACGAGTGCTGGCCACGCTCGACGAAAGCGGTTACACGGGCGGCAACATGGGCGCCGACCACCCGCACGTGTGGTGCAAGACGTATCAGGGCGGGCGCAGCTTCTACGTGGGTGGCGGGCACACGGCGTCGTCGTACGCGGAGACGGGGTTCCGGGGCTTGCTGCTGGGCGGTATCCGTTACGCCGCAGGGCAGACGCGGATGGACTGCCGTCCGGAGAGCGGGTACGGCCGGCTGTTCGCGGGTGCTGTCGACGGGTGGTCGCAGGCCGGTCCGGGCGGGTTCACCAACTCGGACGCGACGCTGACCAGCTTCGGCGGGCTCGGCCTGTTCTGGTACAGCGGCAGGCAGTTCACGTCGTACTCGCTGAAGCTGGACTGGCGGATGGCCGGCGACGACAACTCGGGCGTGTTCATCGGCTTCCCGCCGTCGAGCGACCCGTGGTCGGCGGTGGACAACGGCTACGAGGTCCAGATCGACGCCACCGATGCCCCGGACCGAACCACGGGTGCCGTCTACGGCTTCAAGTCGCCCGACGTCGCCGCGCGGGACGCGGCCCTGAACCCGCCGGGGGAGTGGAACGCCTTCGAGTTGCTGGTGGAGGGCGAACGGCTCCGCGTGTACCTGAACGGGGTGCTGGTCAACGACTTCACGAATACGGACCCGAAGCGCTCGCTGGCCGGCCACATCGGTCTGCAGAACCATGGTGCGGGCGACGAGGTGTCGTTCCGGGACGTGCGCGTGCGGGAACTGGACCGGACGGTGCAGGCCGAGTCGTTCGCGGCGGCGAGCGGTGTCCAGCCGTTCACCAAGGCCGGTGCGCACAACGGTCAGACCCTGGGGTTCATCGACCCCGGTGACTGGGCCGCTTATGACGACGTCGACCTGACTGGTGCGACCACGTTCCAGGCCCGCGTGGTGTCCGGTGGGCCTGGCGGGACGATCGAGGTTCGCACTGGCTCGACGACCGGGCCTGTGCTGGGTCGGGTGGCCGTGCCGAACACGGGGAGTTGGACGACTTTCGCGGACGTTCGCACGGCGTTGACCGGCGTGCCTTCGGGTAGGCAACGGCTCTACCTGACCTTCGCCGGGTCGGGGAGTGGGTTGTTCGACGTGGACGACTTCTCGGTGGCGCCCGGGGCGGGTTCAGGGCAGATCGTGGGTGCGGCCGGCAAGTGCGTCGACGTTGCGGGTGGTGCCAGTGCGGATGGCGCCAAGGTGCAGCTGTGGACGTGCAACGGCTCGGCCGCGCAGACGTGGACCCGGTCAGGTCAGACGTGGCAGGCGTTGGGCAAGTGCCTCGACGTGGCCGGAGCGGGGACGGCGGACGGGACGAAGGTCCAACTGTGGTCGTGCAACGGGACAGGGGCGCAGAACTGGACGGCAGGCGCCAACGGCTCGCTGATCAACCCGAACTCGGGCAAGTGCCTGGATGCGTCCGGTGGCAGCACCGCTGATGGGACCCAGTTGATCATCTGGACCTGCCACGGCGGCACCAACCAGAGGTGGACGACCTAGTCCGCCGTGCCGAGCGGGCAGCCCGCCGAGGGGACGACAACTCGACTCGGCGGGCTTCTTGCTTGTGTCACCCCCGTACCCTTCCCCTGGGCTGGGAGCCCTGCCGAAAGCCTTGCCGCTTCGCGGCGGGTCAGGCCAGCCACTGGCCGTTGACCATCAGGTCGCGGCCGGGCATTTCGGTTACCTCGCGCCACGCCTGGACCAAGTGCGGCCGGATGCGGAAGTAGGGGAAGTCGCGTTGCTCGCGGGGGTCGAAGCCGGTCTTCGCGGCGAAGGCGTCGGCTTCCTCGGTGTCCACCTCGACCACCTCGGCGGTTCCCTCGACCAGCACGACGTCCCGGGTGGGACCGATCGTCAGGCGGACCCGGCCGACGGCCCGGAGGTTCCGGGCCGTCGGGTTGCCGGCTGCCGTGGAGAGCAGCAGGGTCTCGCCGTCCCACAGGTATGACAGCGGGACCAGGTGCGGGGTGCCTGCCATGTCCGCTGTGGCGACCCATGCGTCCACGTCGTTCGTGAGTCGGTGGAGGGTGTCCGTCCGGCGTTGCCGCAGAGACCTGGGGGGAGCGACCGCGGTCATGCCACGGCTCGGGTGAGCAGGTCGGCGATGCGGGTCTCGTCGGCGGGCGTGAGCTTGGTCAGGGCGAAGGAAGCGGGCCACATGGAGCCGTCGTCGAGGGTGGCGGCGTCGGTGAAGCCGAGGGTGGCGTAGCGGGACTTGAACTTGCCGGCGTTCTGGAAGAAGCACACCACCTTGCCGTCCCGGGCGTAGGCGGGCATCCCGTAGTAGAGCTTCGAGGTCAGGCCGGGGGCGTTGGCCTTGACCAGGGCGTGGACGCGTTCGGCCAGGAGCCGGTCGGCCTCGGGCATCGCGGCGATCTTGGCCAACACGTCTGCCTCGGCGTCGACGGCGGTGGCGCGGGAGCCTCGGCGTGCGGTCTTCTTCATGTCGCGGGCGTGTTCCTGCATCGCGGCGCGCTCTTCGGCGGTGAAGGTGGGGGCGGTCTTGGTGGCCATGGTGGGTTCTCCTGGGAGTGGTGGGGATGGCGAAGAGGTGAAGAAGGGGGTCAGCGGTCCTGGAGGATGCCGAGGACGTTGCCGTCGGGGTCGGTGAACGTGGCGACCAGGCGACCGCCGCCGACGTCGCTCACCGGGTCCTTCACGGTCGCCCCGGCGGCGGTGACCTCGGCGAGCTTCGCCTCGATGTCGGCGACGTGCCAGTAGGCCACCGGCGAGGTCATGCCCTGCGGTCCGCCGCCCGGGACCAGCCCGATGTGCTGGCCGTCCACGTCGAACCCGACGTAGTAGGCCTCGTCGACCTGCGGCGCAGTGCCCAGCAGGGCGGTGTAGACAGCCTTGGCGGCGGCCAGGTCGGAGACGGGGTGCAGGACGGTCCGGACGCTCACGATCACTCCTTGTAGGCGGTGTGTTCCTGGCCGGTGATGGCCACACGAGAACCTTCTCCCGGATCGCCGCCACGGACATCCGTGGTGACCACGGAGACCACCACGGAGATGGGGCAGGATGTCCTCCGTGGTGGCTCAAGCAGGGATTTCGACCCGGGAGGCGGAGGTGCTGGCGCTGCTCGGGGAACACCTGAGCAACGCGGAGATCGGCGCGCGCCTGTTCATCTCGGTCCGCACGGTGGAGACCCACGTGTCGTCCCTGTTGCGCAAGCTCGGCGCGCCGGACCGGCGCGGGCTGGCCCAGTTGGCCGTCGAATGGGGCCGGGTCGCCCGGGGCGGTCGGGTCGCGCCGGCGTTGCCCTCGCCGGTGACCTCATTCGTGGGGCGCGCGCGGGAACGGGCCTTGCTGGCCGAAGCGGTCACGACGCAGCGGCAGGTCAGTGCGGTCGGTCCCGGCGGGGTGGGCAAGACTCGGCTCGCGTTGGCGGTGGCGGCGGACACGGCGGGCGAGTTCGCCGACGGGGTGTGGTTCGCCGACCTGGTCCCGGTGACCGACCCGGGGATGGTCGGGGCGGCGGTCGCGGCGGCGGTCGGGGTCGGCGAGCAGCCGGGGCGCAGCCTGGACGACTCGGTGATCGCCACCCTGGCCGACCGGCGGGCGCTGCTCGTGCTGGACAACTGCGAGCACGTGCGCGACGGCGTCGCCCCGTTCCTGGAGCGGATGCTCGGGTCCTGCCCGAAGGTGACCGTGCTGGCGACCAGCCGCGCCCGGCTGATGGTGCCGTTCGAACGGGTCCAGCCGATCCCGCCGCTGTCGCTGACCGGTGACGCCGAGTCCGACGCGGTCGCCCTGTTCCTGGAGCGCGCGGCGGCGGTCGGTTGGCCGGTGCCGCCGGAGCAGCGCGGCCGTGCGGCGGAGATCTGCCGGGGCCTGGACGGCGTGGCGCTGGCCATCGAACTGGCCGCCGCCCGGCTGCCGACGCTGGGCCTGGACGGCCTCACCGACACGCTCTCCGACCAGTTGCGGCTGCTCAGCGGCGGTGCGCGGGCCGATGACCGGCACCAGTCGGTGCGCGCCACGCTGGAGTGGAGCCACGCCCTGCTGGACCCGGCCGACCGGACGCTGCTGCGCCGGATCTCGGTGTTCGTCGCCCCGTTCACGGCGGGCGCGGCCGGGCGGGTGGCGGGGTTCGCGCCGCTGGAACCCGGTGCGGTGACCGACGGGTTGGCCCGGCTCACTGAGCACAGCTTGCTGACCGTCGTCCCGGCGGCGAGCGGGACCCGTTACCGCACGTTGGAGACCATCCGCCAGTTCGGCGCGGAGCAGTTGGCCGGGGCCGGTGAACTGGACGAGGTCCGAGCCCGCCACCTGGCCTGGTGCTCGACTACCGCGACCGAACTCGCGGCCGATGCCGCCTCGGAGACCGGGGTGTGGCGGGCGCGGTTCGACGGGGTCGCTGACGACCTGCGGGCCGCGTTGGGGTGGGCGGCCGGCGAGCCCGTGCGTCGGGGCGCGGCGCATGGGCTGGCGTTGTCGGTGGCGGCGTCGGCGTTCCGGCGGACGTTGCTCGGGGAGGCGCAGCAGCGCTACGAGCAGGCGGCGGCACTGGCCGACGATCCGGTGCCGGCGCTGCGGCAGGCGGCATCCGTGGCCGGGTGCCGGATGCGCGGAGAGGACATGTACCGGCTGCTGTGCGCCGCCGCCCGTGGCTCTGGGGATGCCGCAGGCGCGGCGCATGACCTGGCCACGGCCGCTGCCGCCACGTACCGGTTCGCTCGGGCGTTCACCCGCCCGCCGCAGGATGAGGCGGCCGGGTTGCTCGCCGAGGCCCGGGAGCTGGCCGGCGAAGATCCCGCCGCGTTGGCCGCGATCGCCCTGGCCGAATGCGGTGTCCTGGGCGCGGGGTCGGCGCTGCCGGAGGCGATGACGCGCGCCGAGCGCGCGGTCGACCTTGCGCGCCGGACCGGGGACCCGCTGGCTGAGAGCGCTGCGTTGGACGCGCTTGCCGCCACGTTGTGCTGGGCCGGCGACACGCTGGCCACGGCCGCCACGACCCGTCGGCGCGTCGAACTCCTCGCCGCCGTCCCGACCGACCCCGCCGGTGCCCTTGAGCGGGTCAACGCGCTGGCCGAGGCCGCTGAGACCTGCGTCGGCGTCGGTGACCTGGCCGGGGCGCGGCGGTGGGGCCGGCAGCTCCGCGACCTGCCGCTGCTGGCCGAACGGGGCGACTTCGCCACCTCCCGCCTGCTGGTGGCCGACGCCCTGGTCGGCGACGCCGAGGCCGTCCTCGACGGCAGCACCCGCTTCCTGGACGCGTGGGAACGCGCCGGACGCCCCCACGCGCCGGACCTGGCCACGGCGGCGATCGCGGTGGCGATGGTCCACAGCCTGCGCGGCGACGACGAGTCGCGGGCCCGGTGGTTGGCCGTCGGCGCCGACCTCGGGGTCACCGCCCAGGACAGCGCCGGCTACCGGGCGGTCTTCGACACCGTCGTCCTGCTGCACCAGGGCCGCACCGCCGAGGCGGCGGAGCGGACGGCGGCCGACCCGAGCGAGTTCGACGAGCAGGTCCTGTGGGTGTGGCGCGACTGGTACCTGGCGCTGCGCGCGGAAGCGGCGGCACTCAGCGGGACCGTCGACGGCCGTGCACTGGTCGCCGCCGCGCGCCCGACCGTGGCCGGGAACCCGGTCGCGGAGGCCTTCCTGGACCGCGCGGAGGCCCTAGCGGACGGCGACGAGCCCCGCCTGCTCGCCGCCGCCGGGGCCTTCCGCGCCGCCGGCTGCCCCTACCAGGCGGCGCGGACGCTCGTCCTGCTCGGCGGTGACCACACCGACGCGGGCGTTCGGGCCATGACCGCGCTGGGGCTGCCGTTCACCGCAGGCCGGTGAGCTTGTCCGGGTTGATCTGGCGGCGGGTGTTCTGCATCAGGCCGTCCACCAGGTCGAAGGTCAACGCGCCGACGGGCGTCGACCCGAGGGGGCACAGCACGGCCAGCTCCCCGTTGACGACGCTCGGCTCCAGCATCACACCCGCCGACTGCGGCTTCGCCAGCCCCCCAGGAACCAGCGGGCGACGGAAAACCGACCGCCGTTTTCGGAAAACCCGAAGGGTGTTCAGGCGGATTTTCCCGGCCGGTCGTCGAGCAAACCGTCGGGCCGGATTCGCAGACCCGGTCGGGAAAGTCCCGTGCCCCGGTCGGTGGACCGGTCGAGGTCGTCGGCGAAGGTCGGTGGTTCCCGGAGCACCCTGCTCACGGGGGGTGTGACGAGGCCGTACGACGAGGTGTACCTGCTCCTGGTCGGCATGGGGACCCGCTGTCGGATCGCCGGCGTGGTGCCGCGAAGACCGGAATTCCACCGTGGCCGGATGACCGGAGTCTACACCCGCGCCGGCCTCGCCGGGGCTGCCGGGAATTCTCCGGAAAATATCGCCGGGAAATTCGCCGGCGGGCCGTTCGGGGAGTATAGTAGGTCAAGTCGGATGAACCGACGATCGCCGCCCCACCGGCCGTCATGGCCGCGGAGCCGCCTGGGACTGGTTGTCAGACCCGGCGCTCACACCCCGGGGGCACTCGGCGAAGCGGTGAGCTTGTCCGTCTACTGGACTGCCCCAGCCTTCGGGCCGCGGGCAGTTCGGTCTGCTCCCGCCTCATCCGTCCACTGTGGACCACCCGCCGCCGTGCCGGCCACTCGCGCCGAGCAACGCGTGCACCAACCAGAAACCTTCTTCAAGGAGTCGCATGACCGCGATCAAGCCCCAGCACGACCACGCCGAGCCCGGCCACCTGGTGGTGTTCAGCCACCCGGGCGCCGAGAGCCGGATCGCCCGCCGGGAAACGCGCCAGGTCGTCCTGCCGCACTTCGAGTCGCCGCGCCCGTCGCGCCGACCGTGAACAGCGCGCCGCGGCCGTCGGGCCGACCGTGAACAGCGCGCCGCGGCCGTCGCGCCGACCGTGAACAGCGCGCCGCGGCCGTCGGGCCGACCGTGAACAGCGCGCCGCGGCCGTCGCGCCGACCGTGAACAGCGCGCCGCGGCCGTCGCGCCGACCGTGAACAGCGCGCCGCGGCCGTCGCGCCGACCGTGAACAGCGCGCCGCGGCCGTCGCGCCGACCGTGAACAGCGCGCCGCGGCCGTCGCGCCGACCGTGAACAGCGCGCCGCGCCCGTCGCGCCGACCGTGAACAGCGCGCCGCGGGCGGGGAAGTCCCCGCCCGCGGCAGCGAAGTTCTTTCAGAGCACGCGGACCGCAGTGGCCTGCGGACCCTTCTTGCCCTCACCGAGTTCGTACTCCACCGCCTGGTTGTCCGGCAGGCCGTGGAAGTCGTAGCCCTGGATCTCGGAGTGGTGCACGAAGAGGTCCGCTCCGCCGCCCGCCGGGGTGATGAAGCCGAACCCCTTGGTGCCGCTGAACCACTTCACGGTTCCTTGCGTCATAGACGTGCTCCTTGTGCTGTGTGGGACGTGCCGGGCACGTCCAGGGGCGAACGGTTCGCGTGCCGGTCCCGGGCGCTGGCGCGGAAGCGCGTCTCGGGATCGGGCAGGCCCAGCATGGACAGCAGTTCGACGCAGTCGCCCGGGTCGAGCGAGTGCCCGGCGACGGTCAGCGCGGCGCGCGTGCGCTGCGCGGCTTCGGCCTCGTCGGCGGCGGTCCGGGACGCGGCGAAGCTCCCGCGCGCGACCCGTGACCGGTGCGGCCGTCCTGATGCGGACGTGGGTGGTGATGGTGGTGCGGGGGCGAACACGTGATCCGGCGACAAGCCGGTGCTCCCGTCTCCGGTCGACGATCGTGCGGACCGGATTGGGTTGGGGACCGCTGGCGGCGGGGTGCCGGCATCTCGTGCCCAACCCGGCCGACCCTACCCGATGTGGCCGCCGCGCGGTGTCGATCGACGCAGTAGAGTTCCGGGCATGTCGGACGAACCCGGTGGTCCAGCGCTCGACCCCACGCTGTCGGAGTGGCTCAAGGCACGCGCGGACACCGAACGCCACCTGGCCGACCGGCCCTCGCCGATCGACCCCGAGTGGGCGCAGCGCCTGTCCGACCTCCTCACCACCGAACGCTCGTGGCAGGACCAGTACACCGACCTCATCGCCCTGGGCAGCGGCGGCGGCCGGTTCCCCTCCTCCAACCGCTGAGCACCGGTCACTTCGACCGCACGGCGACGTCCCGCTCGCGCGAGCCTTTGACGTCCGTGCGGACCGCGGCGGCGGCGGCGAGGGTCGCGGTGGCGAGGGTGCCCCAGAGGGCGGTGGGGCCGTGGGGCGCCAACGCGGTGATCGCGGCCGGGGAGACGGCGAGGCCGAAGCCGGTGGAGAGTTCGAAGCGGGCGAGCGTGCGGCCGAGAGCCCCGGGTGGGGCGAGGTGCGTGACCAGGGCGGTGGCGCTGCCGGCGTAGACGATCTCGCCGAGCGTGCAGACCACGGACACCACCGCGACCGCCGGCGCGGCCCAGCCGTCAGCCACTGAGGTGGCGGCGAGGAACCCCAGGTAGGACGCGGTGAGCACGACGCCGGCGAGGGCCAGGGCGGTGCGCCGGGAGAAGCGGGACATCAGGACGGTGACCGGGACCTGGAGGGCGACCACCAGGACCGTGTTCGCCACGAAGATCGCCGCCGACCACACCGGGGAGGCGTGCAACTGGGTCACCAGGACCAGGGGGAGCGCGATCTCGGGGACGTTGAGGCAGAAGACGTAGACCACGTTGGCGGCCAACAGCCCACGCATCCGGGGCGCCGGACCGGCCTCCTGCGTGTGCGTGGTCGGGTCGGCGTGCACGTGGACCGACCAGGCCAGGGCCGCGGCGGCGAGGTAGGCCAGTCCGGTGGCGGCGGCCAGGGCCTGCAACGCGGTGGCGCCGCCCGCCAGGAACGCGGTGGCCAGCAGCGCGCCGACGCCCATGCCCGCGTTGCGCAGGGACCGTCCGGCGGCCAGCGCGGCGTCGCGTTCCCGGCCGTGCGCGATGGTGGCCACCAGGGCGGCGTGGGCGGCGGGCCAGGCCTGGTTGCCGACGCCGAGGAGCAGCGCCGCGGTCGCGAACAGCCAGACGTGCCCGGTCGGGGTGGCCAGGAGCAGCGCCACGCCCAGCACCCGGACCAGCATCGACGCCGCCACGACCGTGCTGCGCGCACCCCGGTCCAGCCACCGGCCCACCGCGGGCATGCACACCAGGCCCACGACGACGCCGACCGTCATCGCGATGCCGGTGGCCGGTGCGGACAGCTCCACCACCATCACCCCGTAGAGCAGCAGGAACGGGCGGAGCAGGCCGGTGCCGAGGGCGTCGACGGTCAGCGCGACGGCGTAGCGGGGGCCGCCGGAGGCGCGGACGAGCGCGCGGGGCTGGATCTTGGTCACGGCGTCGACCGTGCGGTCCGGGGGAAAGTCTGCGCACGTCGGTTGACGGATGCCGTCAACCGACGCTGCCCACCTGCGGCGCGGCGGTGATGATGGGCGGGTGACGTTGAGGATCGACATCAGCGGCCTGCCCGTCGAGCGGGTGCGGTTCGCCGCCTCGCCGCTGGCCGAGCTGACCGCGATGCTGCACGCGCTGGCCGAACCCGGGCACCACCCGCAGCTCGCCGGCTGGGCCGGGGACGTGTGGGCCGGGCTGCGGCCGGAGCTGGCGGAGCGGTTGCGCGAGGCGGAGTGCCTGTGGCGGTCCTCCCAGGCCGACTTCCTGCTGCCCGCCCGGCCCCGGCCGACCCTCGCCGAGGAGTTGGACGACGTGGACCGGATCGACGACGAGACCTACGTGACGGCCGCGCTCGTCACAACGTGCGGCGGCTCCCGGGTCCTCTCCGCGACCCCGTCACCGCTCACCGACGCCACCGCCCGGGAACGTGCCCTGGAGTTGGCCCAGGCGCGCGGCCCCAGGCACGAGGCCTTCGCGGAATCCCTGCTCGCCGACCCGCGCGCGGTCCGGGCACGAGTCCGCGACACCCTCGAACAGTGCGCCGAGGCCTTCTTCGACTCGGCGTGGCATGGAGTGGCCGCGCAACTCTCCGCCGACCTGCGGTTGAAGACCGATCTGCTGCGACGCCAAGGCATCGGGGCCGCGCTGGCGTCCGTGTCCGGTGCGATCACGCTGTCCCCGGACGGCGACTGCATCGTCGTGGACAAGTTGCAGGACAAGGCGACCACCGCCCACGGCACCGGGATCACGTTCATCCCCAGCGCTTTCGGCCGGCCGCACCTGGTGGTCGTCCACGCGCCGGGTTGGTCGCCGGTCGTCCAGTACCCGGTGGCGGAGCAGGCGGAACCGGTGTCGCTGGACACCGTCGCCCGCCGGCTGGAAGCACTCGCCCACCCCCTGCGCCTGCGCTTGCTGCGCACCCTGGCCCGCGGCCCCCACACCACCGGCGAACTGGCCCACACGTGGGAACTCTCCGCTCCGGAGGTCTCCCGCCACCTGGCCGTCCTGCGCCGCGCCGGCCTGCTGACGGCCCGCCGCGAGGGCCGCTACGTCCGCTACACGCTCAACCTCCCGGACGTGACGTCCCTGGGCACCGACCTCCTGGCCGCAGTCCTCCGCTGAGGGCGGCCACCGAGGTCACGCGCCGCGCAGGCTGAACGCCGCCCGGCTCGGGACCGGTGGTCAGCACGTCGAGGCGTTCGCCTGAAGATCTCCTGCGCAGTGGTCACCGGTTCTCTTTCGGGGCCGTGCCGTGGCCGGGCAGGTCGACGGCTATCGGGCGGCGCGGGTCATGAGCCGTCCTCGACCACCTTGTAGTACCGCAGGGGCGTGTAGCCGGCGGCGGTGCCGGCCGTCCACTTGCGTTCCACCGGGGGATGGCCGTCGGGCCCGGTCTGCTCGCGCACGACCGGTTCGGTCCTGGCCTCGTCCGCCCAGCGCACGAACAGGGCCGCGTGGTTGTTGTTGGCGAGGGCGTCACCCGGGCGCAGGTCGGCGTGGGCGACCTCGGTGGCGACCTCGCGGAGGGTGACCGTGGTGCGGGAGTGGGTCAGGCCCCAGGCCATCGAGACGTAACCGGAGCAGTCGGTGCGGTAGTCGCCGAAAGCGTTGCTGTGGCAGGCGTTCTGGCTGTACGGCACGCGTTCGTCCAACCAGGACTGCGACCTGGTCTGCGTCTCGCCGCGCGAGGTGGACCGGTCCTCCGGCGTGGTGCCGCAGCCGATCGTGCCGCTGGGTCCGCCGGCCGCCAGGGCGACGGGTGCCTGGAACGCCGCCGCGCAGGCCAGCGCGGCGACCAGGGTGCGGGTGTTCATCACAAACCCCTCGGTGTGGTGTGCCACGGACGCGGCCCGTGGACCTGACGGGGGAGGGGTTCCCGCAACCGGACGGCCCACTGCCTAAACCACCCGGCCGAGCGGACCACGGTGCGTGTTCAGCGCACCGGCGTGGACCAGCGGGGGTCTTCGTGGCGGGCCCAGTAGCGGTTGCGGAGGTGGTGGGTGTGCGGGCCGGGGTGGCCGGAGCCCACCGGGCTGCCGTTGACGGTGGTCACGGGCATGATGCCGCCGGCGGTCGACGTCACCATGACCTCTGAGGCGCGGAGCAGTGCGTCCTCGGAGAGGTGGCCTTCCTCCAGCGGGATGTCGTCCTCGGCCAGGATCTCGATGACCGTCTGGCGGGTGATCCCGTTGAGGATGCCGTGTGCGGGAGTGATCCAACGGTCGTCCACGTACGCGAAGACGTTGTAACCGGCGCCTTCGGTGATGCCGCCGGACATGTCCCGCAGGACGACCAGTTGTGCGTCGTGGTCGTAGGCCTCGAACTGGGCCAGCTGGATGTCGAGCCAGTGGTAGTTCTTGACGGCCGGGTCGACGCTCTCCGGCGCGATCCGGGGCCGCCCGCTGATCCACAGGGACGAACCCAGCTCTTGCTGCTCAAGCGTGTTGATCCACACGAACGGGACCGCGTACGCGTAGAAGCCGTTGCGCGCCGTGCGGATGTCGCGGCTGCCCGGGACCACGGTGCGGCCTCGGGTGCAGGTCATCGACACGTAAGCGTCCTGGAGGCCGGCGCGGCGCACGCACCCGTGGAGGACGTCCTCGATCCGCGCCCGGTCCAGGCCGGGGTCGAGGCGGAGGGCTTTCATGCTCGCCTCGAACCGGTCCAGGTGGTCGTCCAGGCGGAAGAACCGGCCCCGCCAGACGTGGACGACGTCGTACGTGCTGTCGCCCTTGGTGACGGCCATGTCGAGCACGGGGATGCGGGCTTCCTCGACAGGGCAGTACTGCCCGTCGACGAAGGCGACGCCGGAGGGTGTCATCGCCCTTCCTTCACGGGTAGGAGGAGGAATCGAAGAACCAGGTCAGGAAGAACAGCGTCATCAGGCCGCCGACGGCGATGGCCGTGATGGCGATGGCGCGGTCGTTGGGGCGCTTGGGGTTGGCCAGGCTGGCCAGGCCGAGCACCAGGCCGACCGGAGCGCACCAGCACAGGACGGAGAGCACCAGCGCCACGATCGGCAGGGCGGAGACCGACTTCTGGCGTGGCGGCGGTGGTTGCCAGGGTGGTTGCGGCCAGTGGGGTGGCTGCGGCCAGTGCGTGGCCGGCTGGTCGTCCCAGCGCGACGGCTCGTCGTCCCAGCGCGGTGGGTCGTCCTGCCACCGGGGAGGGCCGACGCCCGTGGTGACTTCCTCGCTCTCCCACAGGGAGGTGGACGGCGGCGGGTCGGGATCTTCGCGGTCCCACTCGCTGACCGGGTCGTCGGTCCGGCGCGCCTTCGCGCGGTCGTACTCCGCGCGGCGCTGCGGGTCCAGGAGCACGGCCTTGGCGATGTGCAGCAGCTTCGTCTCGTACTCGCTGCCGCCGGGGCGGTCCGGGTGCACGAGCTGGACCTGCTGCCGGTGCGCGGCCACGATCTCGGCGCGGGTGGCGGTCGGTGGGATGCCGAGCAGTTCGTACGGGTCGTGGCCGTCGAGGTCGCGCAGGGAGGGACCGGTCATCGGGTGTTCCCCAGCACCTCGGCCCGCCAGCACGTGAGTTCCCACGAGCGCGGGCCGGTGTCCTCGCGGTAGCCGTGGCCGGTGCCGTGCGCGAAGGTGACGAAGCGCCGGTCGGCCAGGTAGCACCAGACTTGCAGCGTCGCCCCGCCCATGGACCGGCTGGAGCCCGTCCGGAAGTAGTAGAAGTCGTGCCACAGGTCGCCGTGGTCCTCCAGGAACGGCTCCTGGAGCAACTGCTGGGCGCGTGGCGGCAGGTTGCCCAGGAAACCGGCCATGCCGGTGTCCAGGCGCTTGGCCAGCGGGCCGGCCGGCGGGCCGGGGGCGCTCCCGGGTCGGCTGCCGGGGCCGACCGGCTCGGGCGCCCGGGCGGCGGGCCTGGCGGGCGGCGCGGCGGCGTTGACCGTCGCGCGGCGGAACGTCGACTCGTCCAGCTTGAGGGCCCGGATCTCGTGCGCGGGGTTGCCGGACGCGTTGACCGTCGGTTCCACCGTGACGAACGCCTGCGTGCCCAGCACGACGGCGCCGTTGTGGCCGCTGTAGTCCGTCGCCCACCACTCGACGACCTGGCCGATGCGCGCGTTCACCCGCTCCTGGATCTTGGGGCCGAGCCGCTCCCAGACCTCTTCGCGGGTGCCGACGGACTCGGTGAAGTTCAGGCTCCCCGCCGCGTGCACCGGGCCACCGGACTCGGCGGACCGGGCCGGCAGCCGCCGACCGGGCCGGTCCGGCGTCGCGGAGCGTTCGGAGCGCATCGGTAAACGGTCGTCCACCACCGGGTCCTCCAACGGTCTTTCATGATCAGCGGCTCATCGTAGTGCGACGGTCATGGGTCCACGCCAACTCCTGACGGACCACCCGCCGTGCAGGTTCCCACAGGGTTTCCACATGGTCGGACCAGCAGGGTGAACGCGTTGTTCCGCAACCAGCAAGGGGATTGTGGTGAAGACGTTCTTCCGGAAACTGGCCCTGACCGCCACGGCGGTCGTCGGGGCGGGGGCCATGCTCGCGGCGCCGGCGTGGGCGGGTGAGCCCGCGGCGCCCGCCGCGGAGCCCTCGATCGAGGAGACCATGCTTGAGGAACACACCCTGACCGAGGCCGAGATCGCGGCGGCGCCCAAGTTCCAGGCCCCGTTCAAGTGCGGGCAGAAGTGGAAGGGCACGACCTACAACGGCCACTGGCCGAACACGCACAGCCGCGACTTCTGGCGCGTCGGCGGCAAGACCAAGGGCCAGCCGGTCCTGGCCGCGGCCTCGGGCAAGGTGATCGAGGCCAAGTACGGCAACCGGCAGGGCTGGGGCGTCTCCATGGACATGGGCGGCGGCTACAAGACCTACTACTTCCACCTGACGAGCAAGCCCAAGGTCAAGAACGGCCAGAAGGTCAAGCAGGGCCAGCTGCTGGGCTACGTGGGGGACACCGGCCAGGCCAAGGGCAACGCGCACCTGCACTACACCGTCACCAAGGGCGGCAAGGGCGTCAAGCCGTACTTCAACGGCAAGGCGCACAACCCGGGTGACACGGTCGTCAGCAAGAACGCCTGCTGACCGGGGGGAACCGGCGGGGGTCGCGCCCCCGCCGGTCCTGCGCTCGCGGGTACATTTTTCGCCCGGCACGGTGGACGCCATGGCACTGGACCAGTACTTCCTGCTCGGCCGCTCCGGCCTGCGCGTCAGCCGCCTCGCGCCGGGCACCATGAACTTCGGCACCGGCGGCTTCCACGCCGCCTACGGGCGCACCGAGGACGAGGCCCGGCCGATCTTCCGGCGCTACCTCGAAGCGGGCGGCAACTTCCTCGACACCGCGGACTTCTACACCGCCGGCGAGAGCGAGACCATCCTCGGCAGGCTGATCGCCGAGGCCGGTGCGCGCGACCGCGTGGTGCTCACCACCAAGTACACCAACAGCGTCGACCCCGGCGACCCGAACGCCGGCGGCAACGGGCGCAAGCACATGATCCGCGCGCTGGAGGCGTCGCTGCGGCGCCTGGGCACCGACCACGTGGACCTGTTCCTGCTGCACACCTGGGACCGGATCACCCCGGTCGAAGAGGTGCTGCGCACGTTCGACGACCTCGTCCGGGCCGGGAAGATCCGGTACGCGGGCCTGTCCGACGTCCCCGCCTGGTACGCCGCGCGGGCGCAGACCCTGGCCGAGGCCCACTCGCTCACCCCGATGATCAGCCTGCAACTGCCGTACTCGCTGCTCGACCGGGCCGTCGAGGCCGAGCACGTGCCGGTCGCCCAGACCCTCGGGCTCGGCGTCACGGCGTGGAGCCCGCTCGCCGGCGGCTTCCTGACCGGCAAGTACCGCAGGTCCACGGCCGGCGACGGCCGCCTGGCCGGGTCCGAGTGGACCGACCGGCAGTGGGACCTGTTGGAGAAGGTGCGGGCGGTGGCCGAGGAGATCGGCGTGACCCCGGCCCAGGTCGCGTTGAACTGGGTGGCGACCCGGCCCGGTGTGGCCGCCGCGATCGTCGGGGCGAGCAGCGTCGACCAACTCGAGGTGTCGCTGGCGGCGATGGACTTCGAGCTGCCCGCCGCCGCGCGCGCCGAACTGGACGCGGCGAGCGCGGTGCCGGCGGAGTCGGTCTACCGGATGTTCACCCCGGGCTACCAGGAATGGCTGGTGAGCCCCGGGGTGAAGGTGGGGGACAAGCCCGCCGGCTACGACCCGGTCGTGCGCAACTGGTCGTAGGTGCGCAGGTGGTCGAGGCAGAGGTCCAGGGCGGCCTCCAGGTGGTCCGCGGACCCCGTGGACAGCAGGATGGTCACCCCGCCCTGGATCGCCGCGATCAGCGCGCCGGACGCCCGGGCCGGGTCGATGCCGCGGCTGACCTCGCCGCGCTCCTGCATCCGCTCGATCCCGACCCGGACGTGGTGCTGCCACTGGCCCAGCAGCTCGCGGGTGACCTCCCGGGCGGCCGGGGTGTGCGGGCCGACCTCGGTGATCAGCACCCCCAGCGGGCAGTGCACGCCCTGCCGGCGGTACCGCTCGACCACCACGTCCCGCCACCGCCGCCACGCCGCCCACGAGGTGAGGTGGGAGAGGTGCGGCTGCTGGTCCTCGATCACCCGGTCGGCCACCCACCGGGCCACCGCGAGCAGCGGTTCCTCCTTGCCCTCGGGGAAGTAGTGGAACAGCTGCCCCTTGCCGGTGCCGCTGCGCCGCCCGACGTCCTCCAGGGTGACCGCGGTGATGCCGCGTTCGCGGATCTCCGCCGAAGCCGCCTCGACGATCCGCTGCCGGGTCGCGGCACCCTTCTTGGTCAGCACAACCCCATTGTCGCTCAGGGCGGCCACTGCCGGACCGCGGCCGGTCGGGCGAGCACCGAGGCCAGCACCAGGTCCGCGTGCCGGCAGGGGGCGGTGGTGCGGTGGTCGGCGAGGGTGGCCGGGTCCGACCACTCCTCCACCACGACCATCCGGGCCGGGTCGTTCGGGTCCAGGTACGGCCGGAACGCCAGGCACCCCGGGTTGTCCAGCGCCGGCTCGATCAGGGCCTCCAACGCGGTGCGCAGGCGGTCCTCGTGGCCGAGTCCGGCCTGGTACTCGGTGACGACGATCACGGCCGGGCGGGGCCGGTGCCCGCGCGTTCCGCCGCCGCGGCGATGGCGGCCAGGTCGTCGGCGGTGAGCCGGACCGACGGGGCGCCGAGCCAACCGTCCACCTGGGACGGTGTGCGGGCGCCGACGATCGCGCCGGTGATGCCCGGCCAGGCCAGCACCCAGGCGATCGCGGCCTCCGCGACCGTCACCCCGTGGCGGGCGGCGACCGGGCGCAGGGCGTCGGCGAGGGAGAGGTTGGCGGACAGGTTGGTGGTGAAGTCGCTGTGCGCCGAGCGCCAGTCGTCGGCGGGCAGGGCGGCGGCGCGTTCGGCGGTGAACGTGCCGGTGAGCAGGCCGGACTGGAGCGGCGAGTACGTGATCACCCCGGTGCCGTGCTCCCGCGCCCACGCGACCTCCGCCGCGGCGGAGCGGTTGACCAGCGAGAACGGCGGCTGGACGACGTCGACGTGCGCGACCGCCTCGGCGCGGTCCAGCAGGTCGGGGGAGTGGTTGGACAGGCCGATCGCCCGGACCTTCCCCGCCGCCTTCAGGTCCGCCATGACCTGCCAGTACTCCTCCAGCGGCGTGGCGTTCGGCGACACCGCGCCGTTGCCGTCGCCCGCGTACTCCAGCGACTCGCCGGTGTCCGGCCAGTGCACCTGGTACAGGTCGATGTGCTCGACGCGCAGCCGGCGCAGCGAGTCCTCCAGCTCCCGCCGCACGCTCGCGGGCTTCATGATCCGGCGCGGCGCGGCGGTCGGGTCGGCCGGGTCCCAGACCAGGCCGACCTTGGTGAACACGTACGGCCGGTCGGCGTCGGGCAGGTCGGCGATGGCCTTGCCGACCAGCTCCTCGGAGTGCCCGAGGCCGTAGACGGCGGCCGTGTCGATCCAGTTCACGCCGGACGTGACGGCGTGGCGGATCGCGGCGATCGACTCGGCGTCGTCGGTGGCGCCCCAGCCGAACGTCCAGCCGGACCCGGACACCGCCCAGGACCCGAAGCCGACGCGGGTGATGTCCATGCCCGTGGTGCCGAGGGCGGACCGTTCCATCTTCTGACTCCTTGGTGGAAGTGGTGGTACGCCAACCACTTTCGGCCCGCCACCACGGTCCAACCAGTGCCTCTCGTGCCTGGGCACGGCATGACCAGGCAGCGCCCGCACGGGCCGGCCATACTTGATCGCATGGACAGGCGTGCGGAGTTGGGGGAGTTCCTGCGGTCCCGGCGGGCCCGGCTGCGGCCGGAGGAACTGGGGCTGGTCGACCACGGCGGCCGGCGGCGCGTGCCCGGCCTGCGGCGGGAGGAACTGGCCCGGCTGGCCGGGGTGAGCGTGGACCACTACGTCCGCCTCGAACAGGGCCGCACGCTGCACTTCTCCGAGGCCGTGCTGGACGCGGTGGCCCGCGCCCTGCGCCTGGACGAGGTCGAACGCGCCCACCTGCACCGGCTGGCCCGACCCTGGACGCCCGACGGACCGGTCGTGCCGCAGCGGGTGCGGCCGGGCCTGCAACGGCTGTTGGACCTCGCCGCCGACGTGCCCGCGTACATCGTGGGGCGCGGCACCGACGTCCTGGCCTGGAACCGCCTCGCCGCCGCCCTGATCACCGACTTCGGCGCGCTGCCGCCCGAGCAGCGCAACCTGGCCCGGCTGGTCTTCCTGGACGAGGGGATGCGCGCGCTCTACGCGGACTGGCGCGGCAAGGCCTCCGACGTCGCCGCGTACCTGCGCCTGGACCAGGCCCGCCACCCCGGCGACCCGCGCACGGCGGCCCTCGTGGAGGAGTTGTCGGAAGCGAGTCCGGAGTTCCGCGAGGTGTGGGCCGAGCACGGGCTCAAGGACAAGACGCACGGGCGCTACCGGTACCTGCACCCGGTGGTGGGCGAACTGGACCTGGGTTTCGAGAGCCTGCGCCTACCCGACGAGCCCGACCAGGCCCTGATCGCGCACACCGTGGAGGACGGGTCCCCGTCGGAGACGAACCTGCGGCTGCTGGCCGCGTGGGCCCGGGAGGCGCTGCCGGTGACCTAGGGTCGGCCGCATGGACATGGTCGTCCCCCGGTACGGGGTGGGCACGCTGGCCGAGGTCGTTCCGTCGTTGCTGGCGGGTCTCGGTGTTCCGGGGATGACGGACGTGCTGGGCTTGGCCGGCCCGTCGCGGGTGTGCCTGCTGCTGGTCGACGGGCTGGGCTGGGAGTTGTTGCGCGACCACGGCGACGATGCGCCGTTCCTGGCGTCGCCGGCTGCCGGGCGGACGCCCATCGAGGCCGGGTTCCCCGCCACGACGGCGACCAGCATCGCGTCGCTGACGACGGCGATGGCCAGCGGGGAGCACGGGGTCGTCGGGTACACGTTCGCGGTTCCGGGGCCGGACGGCGAGGAGTTGCTGAACGCCCTGCGCTGGCACCGGCACGGGTCGGCCGACCCGGTGGACCTGCGGTCGGTGCTGGTGCCCGAGGAGGTGCAGCCTCGCCCGACCGCGCTGGAGCGGGCGGCGGCGGCCGGCGTGGACGTGCGGTTCGTGGTGCCCCGGGAGCAGTCGGGGAGCGGGTTGTCCCGGGCGGTGCTGCGCGGTGGGGCGTTCCAGCCGGTGCTCGGGCTGGGGGACCTGGTCAGCCAGGCGGTGCGGGCGCTGGGGGAGCGGGACCGGACGTTCTGCTACGCCTACCACGCCGACCTGGACACCCTGGGGCACGTGTACGGGCCGGGCAGCGACCCGTGGCGGCGGCAGTTGGCGTTCGTGGACCGGATCGCCGAGGGGATCGCGTCGGGCCTGCCCGCCGGTGGGGCGCTGGTGGTGACGGCGGACCACGGGATGGTCCAAGTGGACGACCGCGTCGACTTCGACACCGAGCCGGGGTTGCAGGAGGGCGTGCGGCTGTTGGGCGGCGAGGCCCGGGTGCGGCACGTGTACACCGAGTCGCCGGATGCGGTGGCGGTCCGGTGGGGCGAGGTGTTGGGGGACCGGGCGGTCGTGCTGCGGCGTGCGGAGGCGATCGCGGCGGGGTGGTTCGGGCCTCGGGTCGCGGCACGTGTCGGGTCGCGGATCGGGGACCTGGTGGTGGCCATGCGGGGTGGGACGGCGGTGGTCCGGTCGGCGGCGGAGCCGTGGCTGAGCGGGTTGCCGGGGCACCACGGGTCGCTGACGAGCGCCGAACAACTCGTTCCGCTGCTGGTGTACGCTCGCTTTTGAACACGTTCAAAAGCTGGAGGGCACGTGAAGGTCGTCATTCCGGGCGGTTCGGGGCACGTGGGGCGGTTCCTCCGGCGGGCGCTGGTCAGGGCCGGGCACGAGGTGGTGGTCCTCGGGCGCGGCAGTGGCGTGCGGTGGGACGGGCGGACGCTCGGGGCGTGGGCGGCGGAGGTGGACGGGGCGGACGCCGTGATCAACCTCGCGGGGCGGAGCGTGAGCTGTCGGTACACGCCGGAGAACCTGCGGGAGATGATGGCGTCCCGGGTCGACTCGGCGAAGGTCGTGGGCGAGGCGATCGCCGCCGCCGCCCGGCCGCCGAAGGTGTGGCTCCAGATGAGCACCGCGACCATCTACGCGCACCGGTTCGACGCGCCGAACGACGAAGCGACGGGCCTGATCGGCGGCTCGGAGTCGGGAGTCCCCGGGTATTGGGGCTACAGCGTGCAGATCGCGCGCAACTGGGAGGCGGAGCAAGAGCGGGCGGAGACGCCGGGCACGCGGAAGGTCGCGTTGCGGACGGCGATCGTGATGAGCACCGAGCCGGGCGGGGCGTTCACCGTGTTGCGGCGGATGGCGCGGCTGGGGCTGGGTGGTCCGGTGGCCGGTGGGGCGCAGTACGTGTCGTGGATGCACGAGGAGGACTTCGTGCGCGCGGTGCAGTTCCTGCTGGACAGCGACCTGGCGGGGCCGGTGAACCTGGCCGCGCCGGAGCCGCTGCCGCAGCGGGAGTTCATGCGGGAACTGCGCGCGGCGTGCGGGGTGCCGTTCGGGCTTCCGGCGACCCGGTGGATGGCCGAGGTGGGGGCCTGGGCGATCCGGTCGGACACCGAGCTGCTGTTGAAGAGCCGCCGGGTCGTCCCCGGGCGGCTGGTGGACGCGGGCTTCGAATTCCGGTACCCGACGTGGGCGGAGGCGGCGCGGGCCCTCGCCGGCGCGTGACCGCGGAGGGTCAGGTGTGCGCGGCGACGGCTTCGGCCGTGGTCGGGTAGGTGGGGAACAGGCTGATCAGGCCGATGAGGTCCAGGGTCCGCAGGAGCTGCCGGGGCGCGCACACCAGCGCGATCCGGGCGTCCGCCGCCGCCGTGACGTTGCGGGCCGCGAGCAGCGTCGAGATGCCGCTGGAGTCGCAGAAGCTCACCTGCGCCAGGTCCACGACCAGCAGTTGGCCGGCGACCACGGCCAGGCCCTTGATCTGCTCCAGCACCGCCGGGGCGGTGGTCGCGTCCAGGTCGCCGTGGACGGTCAGGACCGGCCCGGTCGTGGCCGTGCTGGTGGCGGCGGAGAAACGGGTCACTGCTCGGCCCTCCCGGGGATGCCCAGCGCCAGCAGGGCGGTGTCGTCCTCGACGCCCTCGCCGAAGCGGGCCAGCAGTCGGGTGGCGGCGGCGACCACGGCCGGTGCGGTGGTCGGCGCCAGCGCGCCCAGGTCGTCGCGCAACTCCTCTTCGCTGTAGCGGACGCCGGAACGGGCGCGTGCCTCGGTCAGGCCGTCGGTGTAGAGCAGCAGGGTGTCACCCGGCCCCAAGCGCACGTCGACCGCGGCGAACTGCGCGTCCGGCAGCGCGCCGACCAGCTGGCCGTGCGGGATCTCCAGCAGCGTGGACGTGCCGTCGGCGCGGATCAGCAGCGCGGGCGGGTGCCCGCCGGTGGCCAGGGTCACCGACGCGCCGTCCGCGTCGGGGCGGATGCGTCCGTGCACCACGGTGCAGAACCGGGGGTTGGTGCCGTTGTACTTGTGGGTCAGCACGGTGTTCAGGTTCTCCAGCACGGCGGTCGGGTGCGGGTCGTGCACCGCCGCCGCGCGCAGCGTGTAGCGCACCAGCGACGTCACCACCGCCGCGTCCGCGCCCTTGCCGGACACGTCACCGAGGAAGAAACCCCAGGTCTGCCCGGTCAGCGGGAACAGGTCGTAGAAGTCGCCGCCGACCTGGTCGGCCGACGCCGGGTGGTAGTACGCCGCGACCTCCACCCCCGGCACCTCGGGCAGCGCCGGCGGCAGCAGGGTCCGCTGCAACGTCCGGGCCAGTTGCTGCGCCCGGTCCCGCTCACGTTCGGCCTGCTCACGCGCTCGCAGCAGTTCCTGCTCGTAGGCGCGCCGGTCCCGCGCGTCGAACACGGTGGTGCGGATGAGCTGCGCCTGCCCGTCGCCGCCGGTCTTGACCACGGAGGTCACCAACACCGGCAGGCGGGTCCCGTCCTTGGCCTTCATCTCGAACGCGACGCCGCCCAGCTCGCCCTGCATGCGCAGCAACGGCGCGAAGTGCGTCTCGTGGTAGATCCGGCCGCCGACCGTGAGCAGGTCGGGGAAGCCGAGCTTGCCGACGACCTCGTCCCGGTCGTAGCCGAGCCAGCCCAGCAGCGTCGCGTTGATCTTTGCGACCGTGCCGTCCAGGAGTGTCGACAGGTACCCGCAGGGCGCGTGGTCGTAGAGGTCCTCCGCGCTGTCCTCCAGCAGCGCCGAGAACGTCGAACCGGTCTCGTCCCCGGTGCCGGCGTGGTCGTCGGCCGCGCACATCACCGTCCCGCTCACCGCCCTTCGACGAAGGCGGCGATCGCCTCGGCCGTGGCGTGCGGCGCGGACAGCTGCGGGCAGTGGCCGGTCGCGTCGAGCGTCACCAGGACGCTGCCCGGGATCTGCTCGTGGGTGAACCGGCCCACCTCGGGCGGTGCGATCGCGTCCTGGGAGCACTGGAGGATCAGCGTCGGCACGGTCACCTTCGCCAGGTCGGCGCGGTTGTCGGACAGGAAGGTGGCGCGGGCGAACACCCGGGCGATCGCAGGGTCGGTCCGGCAGAAGCTGTTCGTCAGCTCCTCGCCCAGCTCCGGCCGGTCCGGGTGGCCCATGATGACCGGCGCCATCGTCGCCGACCAGCCCAGGTAGTTCGACTCCAGGGCGGCGAGCAGCTCGTCGATGTCGGCCCGGCTGAACCCGCCCCGGTAGTCGCCGTCGTCGAGGTAGCACGGGGACGGGGTGAGCAGCACCAGCTTGGCGAACCGGTCCGGCTCGCGGTTGGCGGCCAGCACCGCGATCATGGCGCTGACCGAGTGGCCGACCAGGACGACGTCCCGCAGGTCGAGGGCGTGGCAGATGTCCAGCACGTCCTCGGCGTACCCGTCGAGGTCCGCGTAGCGCTCGGCGGTCCAGGCCGACGGGTCCGACCGACCCGCGCCGGTGTGGTCGAACAGCACCACCCGGCACCGCTGGGCCAGTTCCGGGACGACCAGCCGCCACATGTTCTGGTCGCAGCCGAAGCCGTGCGCGAGCAGCACGGTCGGGCCGCCTTCCGGCCCGGTCACGACCACGTTGTTCCTGCTGACCACGTCCACCGGACCGATCCTGCCGGCTGCGGCCGGTCCCGGCCGATCAGCGTGGCGCACACCGCCGCCTCCGCCGCCTCCGCTACCTCCGCCGCCTCCGCTGCCTCCGCGACCTCCGCTGCCTCCGCGACCTCCGCTGCCTCCGCCGCCTCCGCTGCCTCCGCGACCTCCGCTGCCTCCGCGACCTCCGCTGCCTCCGCCGCCTTCGCTACCTCCGCCGCCTCCGCCGCCTCCGCCGCCGAAGGCCCTCGGCGTCTCGGCGACCAACCGACTGGTGCCGCCCGTCCCCTCTCGGGAGAGCCGGGCGGCACCGGTGCGGTCCGGCTCATGCGGTCAGGCACACCGTCGTCGCCGGGGTGCTGTAGACCAGGGGCTTGTGGGCCGCGTCGCACTGCGCGCGGTCGGCCTCGCCCGACACGACCCGGGCGACCCGGTGCGGCGCGGTGGCGCAGTCCGCCTTCCCGTAGGCGCGGCCGTCGTTGAAGTCGTGGACCACCAGGCAGTCCCCCTCCTTGACGTGCAGCATGGCGCAGGTGAACGTCTTGCGGCTGATCTTGCGCGACCGGCCCCGGTCGACGTGGTAGTCCCCGTCCGGGCACGGGTGGTCAGCCCGCGCGGCCGACCCGCGGTCCACCACCACGTACACGGCGGTCGACGCGGAGCAGTCCACCTTCTCCAACTCGCCCCGGCCGCCGGAGGTGCTCACGGCCTCCAGGCAGTCGCCGGGGCCAGGCGACCGCGACACCGCGTACACCCACAGCCCTCCGAACACGAGGACCACCACCCCGACCACCGCGATCCCGACCTTGGCGACCAACTAGAACCTCCCGCCGCACCGCTGCCCGACGCGCGACGCCGGCCGCCGCGCGCGCCCCGACCGGTCACCGGGAAAGCGGCGAGCGGTCGGGGCGAGCGGTAGACGCGCGGCACCACACCGGAGTTGCGTCGCCCAACGCGATCAGCTCGACGCGGTCGGCTCAGCGCGGCATGCGGGACCAATCGGTGTCGGAGGCGAGGTAGAAGCCGGGGTAGGAGGGCTGGTTGTAGCCGGTCTGCTGGCGCGCCACCTCCGCCCGGTACTGGCGGTCGTGCATCAACGTGTACAGCTTGTGCTCGGTGATCTCCGTGCTCGTGTAGAACCGCAGCGCGGAGCTGTCCGCCGTGCGCACGACCAACTCCTCCCGCCAGTCGCCGAACACGTCCGCGATCAGCGCCGCGTTGCCCTTGGTGCCGTTGTTCGCCCGGGTCCCCTCGGCGGTCAGGAGCCGACCCCGGCGCCAGTCGTCGATGGTCGGAGTCGCGTCCTGCGCGCCGTTGAGCACCTGGGTCGTCAGGTCGGCCGACCAGCGGATGCTCTGGTTGGTCCCCGGGATCTCCGTGGAGAGCTTCACCCCGCCCGCCGACCACAGGCCCACCGCGCCCGCACCGCCCGGCACCGACGCCCACGTCTCCAGACCCGGGACGTCCGGCCGGACATCGCCCACCATGCCCCGACCGGTGTCCACGCCCGTGTAAGCCCCGTAGCGCAGGTCACCGGTCGAGGCGTCGCGCAACGCGTAGCCGTAGGGCGCGAACCGGGCGCCCTCGTGGACCATGTAGATCTCCAGCCCCGGACGTGCCGGGTCGATGTCGGTCACGTGGAGCGCGTCGCCGTGGCCCAAGCGTTCGCGCACGCCGGGATTCCCGCTGCCCGGCGGCAAGATGGCGGACGAGCTGTACCGGAGACTGCCGTCGTCGTCGATGGTGGCGGAGCCGTAGACGATCTCCTGCTTGCCGTCACCGTCCACATCGGATGCGCTGAGCGAGTGCGCGCCCTGAGTGGCCAGTGATCCGTAGACCGGGTCGGCGCCGTCGCGGTTGTGGACGTTGTCGTTGAACGGGTTGCTCATCGGCACCCACCCGCTGTCCACGAACCACTCCTCCCGCAGCCGACGTCCGTCCCACCGGTAGGCCACCAGGGTGGAGCGCGTGTAGTAGCCCCTGGCGAACACGGCGGCCGGGTTGCGGCCGTCCAGGTAGGCGACACCGGCCAGGAAGCGGTCCACACGGTTGCCGGGCTCGATTCGGGGCAACGCGTAGTCACCCCACATGAGCCCATCGTCGTGCCGACCTGGCTTGTACCGCACCGTTTCCAGCTCATGGCCGGTGAGTCCGTCGAAGACGGTCAGGTACTCCGGGCCGTCCAGGACGAACCCGGCGAACGCGCGAAGGTTGTTGCGGGCGCTGCGACTCGGCGCGTACACGTCCAGGAAGTGGTCCGCCAGCGCGTCGGCGTCCGAAGTGGACAGTGGGTAGGCGTACCGGGGCGCGATGCCGAAGGCCTGCTCCAGCGTGGCGGGCCACCGGCCGGACACCACCTCGGGATGGTTGTGCCAGCCGAGGAACATGTCCACGACGTGCCGCCGGTAGTCCGCCGCGCTCAACCGGTAGTCGTCCTGGTGCGAGTAGCCGGCTTCGACGTCCTCGCGCGGCATCGTGACGTACCGACCGCCCCCGGGGTCATGACCTTGCTGCCGGGCGCGGTCTTGAGCATCAGTTCGGCGCGGCCGTCGCGGTCGAAGTCGTAGACCAGGAACTGGGTGTAGTGCGCGCCGGCGCGGACGTTCACGCCCAAGTCGATGCGGTGCAACAACGTTCCGTCGAACTGGTAGGTGTCCAGGTACACCGGGCCGGTGTAGCCGACCTGGCTCACGTCCTTGGAGTTGGACGGGTCCCACTTCACCACGTACTCGTAGCGCCCGTCGCCATCCATGTCGCCGACGCTCACGTCGTTGGCGGAGTACGTGTAGGCCTCGCCGGTCGGGGTCACGCCGTCCGGCGGCTTGCGCAGCGGCAGGTCCCAAAAAGCGTTGTCCCACGGCGACACCCACCGGCTCGGCGCGCCCCGGCCCAGCGGCACGACCCGGTACCGGTCGCCAGGGTCGGGATCGAGGTGGTTGGTGCTGCCGGTGACGGTCGCGATCCGCTTCCCGTCGCGGAAAACGGCGAACGCCGGGCTGTCCAGGCCGGTGGAGGTGTGGCCGGTGACCTCCTCACGGAGCAGCCGCCAGCTGAGGAACACGCCGTCGGCCGTGCGGACCGCGACCAGGCCCCGGTCGAGCCGTTCGAGGTCGCGGGGGTGGGCG
Source organism: Actinosynnema sp. CA-248983 (assembly GCA_050954585.1). GTDB lineage: Bacteria > Actinomycetota > Actinomycetes > Mycobacteriales > Pseudonocardiaceae > Actinosynnema. The sequence goes on from CP191863.1 coordinate 3,936,767, forward strand.
GTCGCCGGCGGGGTGCCGGCCAGGAGCAGTGCGATCACGAGCGTGAACACGCGGGTAGGGGACATGGCCGAAGAGAATGAACCGTTTCAAGGCCGAGGGCAAGAGCGAGTCTCAACCACATCAGCCAAACGGAACGCGCACCTTGACGGCGTGACCTGGCGCACATACGGTGCTTGAACCGATTCAAACGGAGGTGAGGTCATGGGGCGAGTCGCTCGCCGCGCGACGAGCGGTGTGCTGGTCGCGGTGTCCTTGGGCGTCGCGGCGCTGGCCGGGTGTGGCGGCGACCCGGCCGACGGGCCGGTGACCCTGCGCTTCGTGTGGTGGGGCAACGAGGAACGCGCCAAGGTCACCCGGGCGGCGGTGGACGAGTTCCAGCGGCGCAACCCCGAGATCAAGGTGGAGACCGAGTACAGCGGCTACGACCCGTACTTCCAGAAGCTGTCCACCCAGGTCGCCGGCGGCGCGAGCCCCGACCTGCTCCAGCTCGACCGGCCCACGCTCGGCGAGTACGCCCGCCGCAACGTGCTGGCCGACCTCGACCAGTACGCGGGCAAGTCCCTGAAGCTCGACCGCATCAGCCCGAACCTGCTCGCGGGCGGCAAGGTCGACGGCAAGCAGTACGCCGTCGCGGCCGGCCAGACCACCCAGGCGCTGGTGCTGGACCCGGCGCTGTTCCAGGCGGCGGGCGTGACCGCGCCGACCGAGCCCGGGCAGAGCTGGACGTGGACCCAGTTCGCCGACGCCATGAACAAGATCGGCGCCGGCGGCGCGGTCGCGGGCACCACCGACTTCGGCTGGGCCATCGACTGGTTCGAGGTGTGGCTGCGCCAGCACGGCAAGCAGCTCTACACCGCCGACGGCAAGCTCGGCTTCGACGCCGCCGACCTCGAACGCTACTGGACGATGGTCGGCCGGCTTCGCCCCACCAAGGGCGTCACCGCGCCCGAGGTCACCACCAAGCAGGACGGCGGCCTCCAGAACTCGGGCCTGATCACCAAGCAGGCGGCCTCCGACGTGGGCTACGACTCCGCGCTCACCGGCTACTTCGCCACCTACGGCCCGAGCCTGAAGACCGCGCCGCTGCCCAGCGACAACGCCGCCGAACCGGGCATGGCCGCCCTGCCGCCGGTGTCCTTCGCGGTCGGCCAGCGCTCCAAGCACAAGGACGCCGCGGTGAAGCTGCTGGACTTCCTGCTCAACGACCCCGAGGCGGGCAAGATCCTCGGCGCGGCCCGGGGCGTGCCGCCCAACGAGGACATCCGCGCCCAGGTCTGCGGCGCCGCGACCGGCGGCAACAAGCTGGTGTGCGACCACCAGGCCGCGCAGAAGGACAAGATGGGCCCGGCGTTCGGCGCGTGGCCCACCGGCTCCTCGGCGATCAAGCGGGACTTCCAGCGCACCTACGACGACGTGATCTTCGACCGGGTTTCTGCGGGTGACGCGGCGCGGCGCGTGGTCCAGGACGCCCAGCAGTCCCTGGGGTCCTGAGGCATGACCCAGTCGGTGCTCACCCGCCCACCCCGCGTCGAAGCCGAGCCCGCACCGCCGACCGCACGGCGGCGGCGCGGGCAAGGGGTGGCCTACCTGTTCCTGTCCCCGTGGATCGTCGGCGCGACGCTGCTGACCATCGGCCCGATGGTGGCTTCGCTGTACCTGTCGTTCACCGACTACGACCTGTTCAGCGCGCCCACCTGGGTCGGGTTCGACAACTACGCCACCCTGTTCACCGGGGACGAGCGGTTCTGGCACGCCGCCGGCGTCACGGCCCGGTACGTGCTGATCTCGGTGCCGCTCAAGCTCGGTGTGGCACTGGCCGTGGCGATGCTGCTCAACCGGCCGCGCAAGGGCGTCGGGCTGTACCGGTCGGCGTTCTACGCGCCGTCGCTGCTGGGCGCGAGCGTGAGCGTGGCCCTGGTGTGGCGGGCGATGTTCTCCACCGACGGCACGGTGGACCGGGTGCTCGCCGCGATCGGCCTGGACGTCGGCGGCTGGGTCGACCGGCCGGAACTGGCCCTGTTCACGCTGGTCGCGCTGGCGGTGTGGCAGTTCGGCGCGCCGATGGTGATCTTCCTGGCCGGGCTCAAGCAGGTGCCGCGCGAGCTGCACGAGGCGGCGGCGATCGACGGGGCGGGGCCGGTGCGGCGGTTCGTCAGCGTGACGCTGCCGCTGCTGACGCCGGTGATCCTGTTCAACCTGGTGCTGGAGACCATCCACGCGTTCCAGGCGTTCACCGGCGCGTTCGTGGTCAGCAGCGGGCGCGGCGGGCCCAGCGACTCGACGCTGCTCTACACGCTCTACCTGTACCAGCGCGGGTTCACCGACTTCCGGATGGGCTACGCGTCGGCGATGGCGTGGGTGCTGCTGGTGGTCGTCGCGGTGTTGACGGCGTTGGTGTTCCGCAGCGCCCGGCGGTGGGTCTTCTACGCGGGGGAGGACCGATGAGGCGCGTGGTGTGGCACGGCGGGGTGCTGGCCGTGCTGCTGGTGCTGCTGTACCCGTTGGTGTGGCTGGTGTCGACGTCGTTCAAGCCGGCTGCGGAGGTGGTCTCCACGCTGGCGCTGCTGCCCTCGAAACCCACGGTGGGCAACTACGCCGAGGTGGTCGACGGGGTCGGCGGGTACGGCGTGCTGCACTACTTCGGCAACTCGCTGCTGATCGCGGTGGGCGCGGTGGTGGGCAACGTCGTGTCGTGCTCGCTGGCCGCGTACGCGTTCGGGCGGCTGCACTTCCGGGGCCGGGGCCCGTTGTTCGGGTTCATGATGATCACGATCATGCTGCCGCACCACGTGGTGCTGATCCCGCAGTACGTGATCTTCCAGCAGCTCGGGATGGTGAACACGTTCTGGCCGTTGGTGCTGCCGAAGTTCCTGGCCACCGACGCGTTCTTCGTGTTCCTGATGGTGCAGTTCATCCGCACGCTGCCGCGTGAGCTCGACGAGGCCGCCACGCTGGACGGGTGCGGCCCGGTGGGGACCTACCGGCACGTCATCCTGCCCCTGCTGCGCCCGGCGCTGATCACCACGGCGATCTTCACGTTCATCTGGACCTGGAACGACTTCTTCAGCCAGCTCATCTACCTCAACGACCCGGAGAAGTTCACGCTCCCGCTGGCGTTGCAGCTGTTCGTGGACCAGGCGACGGAGTCGGCGTTCGGGCCGATGTTCGCCATGTCGGTGCTCGCGCTGCTGCCGATCGGGCTGTTCTTCCTGGCGTTCCAGCGGTTCCTGGTGGACGGCGTGGCGACTTCGGGGTTGAAGGGATGACCGCGCGGACGTTGTCGCTGGCGGCCGAGGTGCTGCTGGTGGGCGTGCTGGTGTGCCTGGCCGCGCTGCCGGTGGTGACGTCGTTGGCGGCGGCGGGTGCGGGGGCGGTGCTGTTGCGGGAAGTGGTCGAGGAGGGGCGGACGCCGACGGTTCGGCGGTTCCTGTCCTTGCTGGGTGGGGCTTTGCGCGATCCGGTGGCCCTGGTGGTGCCGGTGGTCGTGTTCGCCGTGGGGGTGCTGGACGTTCTGGCGGTGGTGGGTGGTCTGCCCGGTGGGCGGGTGGTCGGGCCGGTCATCGGGTTGGCGCTCGCCGCCGTGGTGATCGTGCTGCTGCGGGCGGCGGCGCGGTGGCGGCCCGGTGACCGGTGGGCGGCGCGGCTCGCCGAGCCCGTGGTGGACCCGGTGGGCAACCTGGCGTTGCTGGCCGCGCTCGTGGTGGCGGTGCTGGTGTGCACGCAGGCGCCCGCGTTCGTGGTCGTGCTGCCCGGCCTGCTGGTGTTCGCGGCGGTGGCGGTGGAGGGCCGGTGAGGGTGGTGCTGGCGGGCGCGTCCGGGTACGGGCGCGGGTACCTGCGGGAGCTGGCCGGGCTGGAGGCGGCGGGGCGGGTCCGGCTGGTCGGGGTGTGCGAGGTGAACCCGGTCGACGCGGAGGGGCGGGCGTTGATCGGTGACCGGCCGGTCCGCGCCGATCTCGGGGATCTGGTGGACGACGCGGACCTGGTCATCGTGTCCGTGCCGATGCACGCTCACCTCCCGATGGCGTTGCGGGCCCTGGACGCCGGCGCTGCTCTGCTGGTGGAAAAGCCGCCCACGACGACATTGGACGACTGGCGCCGGCTGGTCGCCCACGCGCGGGGGAAGGTGTGCCAGGTCGGGTTCCAGAGCCTGGGGTCCGGGGCGGTCCGCCGGGCGGCCGAGCTGGTCCGGTCCGGGGCGCTGGGGGACGTGCGCGGGATCGGCGTGCGCGGGACCTGGTCGCGCGACGACGCCTACTACACACGGGCGGCCTGGGCGGGGCGGCGGACGCTCGACGGGGTCCCGGTGGTCGACGGGGCGTTGACCAACCCGTTCGCGCACGCCATCGCCACCGCGTTGGCGCTGGACGGCAGCCAGGGCGTGGACGACGTGACCGACATCGAGCTGGAACTGTTGCGGGCCCGGGAGATCGAGGCCGACGACACGTCCTGCCTGAGGCTGGTGACGGCTCGCGGGACGCCCGTGGTGGTGGCGGCCACGTTGTGCGCGGAGGAGCCGGCCGAGCCCGTGTTGGTGGTGCACGGGAGCCGGGCGCGGGCGGAAGTGCACTACACCGAGCACCGACTGGTGGTGGGCGGGTCGAGGAGCGGCACGGGTTCGTGACACCGCTGGAGAACCTGCTCGACCACGTGGAGCACGGGGTGCCGCTGTTCGCGCCGCTGGAGGCCAGTGGCGGGTTCATGCGGGTGCTGGAGGAGGTCCGGGTCAGCGCCGATCCGCTGCCGATCGACCCGGAGTGGTTGTGCCGCAAGGACGACGTCGTTCATGTCGTCGGGGTGGACGCGGCGGTGCGGCGGGCGGCGGAGGAACTGCGGACGTTCGCGGAGCTGGAGGTGCCGTGGTCGAGGTTGGGGCGGGTGGCGCGGCACCGCGCGGACGACGTGGAGCTGCCGATGGTGGTTCGGCGGCCCGCGCTGCACCCCGTGCGGACCTTGGGCGGTGTGCTGGTCACGGGTGAGCACCCGGCGGACCACCCGTGGCACCGGGGGATCGGGCTGGCGTTGCCCGACGTGAACGGGGTCAACCTGTGGGGCGGGCGCAACTACGTGGCCGGCCGGGGCTATGTGCCCGGTGAGCTGGGGTGGTGCGGGAGGTCGGGCCGGGGGCGCTGGAGTGGTGTGCCGCCGGCGGTGAGGTGCTGCTGCGGGAGCGGCGGGCGATCCGGGTCAGGGCGGTGGAAGGGGGCGTGGAGCTGGAGTGGTCCAGCCTGCTGACCGCGGCGGTCGACGTGGAGATCAACAGCCCGGGGAGCAAGGGGCGGGCGGGCGCGGGGTACGGGGGGTGGTTCTGGCGGTTGCCGGAGCTGGACCCGGGGCAGGTCGAGGTGTTCACCCGGTATGGCAGCGGGGAGGAGGAGGTCAACGGGTCGCGGGCCGAGTGGCTGGCGGTGGCGGTCGGCGGGGCCGCGCCGTGGACGGCGGTGGTGTCCGGGCCGGCCGAGCCGTGGTTCGTGCGGGTGGGGCAGTACCAGGGGGTCGGGTCGGCGCTGGCGTGGGACCGGGCCCGGGTCGTGGGGGCGGGTGAGGAGTTGCGGGTCGAGGTCCGGTTGGCGCTCTACGACGGGGTTCGTGCGCCTTGAGCTTGGGGAGGTGGCGGGTGCGGAGGGTGTGCTTCGTGCTCCGGGTGCGGCCGGAGCGGGTCGAGGAGTACCGGGAGCGGCACCGGGAGGTGTGGCCGGAGATGCGGGAGGCGTTGCGGGAGTGCGGGTGGGGCAACTACAGCCTGTTCCTCGCCGATGACGGGCTCCTCGTCGGCTACCTGGAGACGCCCGACTGGGCGGCGGCGGTGGCGGGGATGGCCGAGCGCGAGGTCAATGGACGGTGGCAGGCCGTGATGGCGGAGTACTTCACCGACCTCGACGGGCGGGCGCCGGACGACGCGATGCGGCCGTTGGCCGAAGTCTTCCACCTCGACTGAAGGAGACCAGAGTGGATGTCAAGACCGCGTTGGCGGGGCAGCGGATCGAGCTGCCGTCGTGGGCGTTCGGCAACTCCGGGACCCGGTTCAAGGTGTTCGCGCAACGGGGGGTGCCGCGCACCCCGCACGAGAAGATCGCGGACGCGGCGACCGTGCACCGGTTCACCGGCGTGGCCCCGACGGTGGCGTTGCACATCCCGTGGGACCGGGTGGCCGACTACGCGGAACTGACCAAGCACGCCGCCGACCTCGGCGTCGGGATCGGCGCGATCAACGCCAACGTCTTCCAGGACGACGACTACGTGGTGGGCAGCGTGTGCGCGCCCGACCCGCGCGTGCGCCGCAAGGCCGTCGACCACCTGCTGGAGTGCGTCGACATCATGGACGCCACCGGGTCGCGGGACCTGAAGCTGTGGTTCGCCGACGGCACCAACTACCCCGGCCAGGACTCCATCCGCGCGCGGCAGGACCGGCTGGCGGAAGCGTTGGCCGAGGTGTACCGGCGGCTCGGCGAGCACCAGCGGATCTTGTTGGAGTACAAGCTCTTCGAGCCCGCGTTCTACACGATGGACGTCCCGGACTGGGGCACGGCCTTGGCGCACTGCCTGGAGGTGGGGCCGCGGGCGAAGGTCGTCGTGGACACCGGGCACCACGCGCCGGGCACCAACATCGAGTTCATCGTGGCGGTGCTGCTGCGGGCGGGCCGGCTCGGCGGGTTCGACCTCAACTCGCGCTTCTACGCCGACGACGACCTGATGGCGGGCGCGGCGGACCCCTTCCAGCTGTTCCGGATCGTGCGCGAGGTCGTCTCGGCGGGTGAGTCGGCCGACGACGTGGCGCTGATGCTCGACCAGTGCCACAACGTCGAACCGAAGATCCCCGGCCAGATCCGTTCGGTGATGAACGTCCAGGAGGCCACCGCCAAGGCGTTGCTGGTCGACTCGGAGGCCTTGGCCGCCGCCCAGCGGGCGGGTGACGTGTTGGGAGCGAACGCGGTGCTGATGGACGCCTACAACACCGACGTGCGGCCGTTGTTGGCCGAGGTGCGGGAGGAGATGGGGTTGCACCCCGATCCGGTGCGGGCCTACGCGGCGTCGGGGTACGCCGAGCGGATCGCGGCCGAACGGGCGGGCGGACAGCAGGCGGGGTGGGGCGCGTGAACGACGTGGTCCGCGCCCTGCTGGCGCGCTCGCACTCGCACGGCGCCGATCCGTCGACCACGAACTACGCGGGCGGCAACACCTCGGCGAAGGGCGTGGACACCGACCCGGTGACCGGGCGGCCGGTGGAGTTGTTGTGGGTCAAGGGTTCCGGCGGCGACCTGGGGACGTTGACCGAGGACGGGCTGGCGGTGCTGCGGCTGGACCGGCTGCGCGACCTGGTGTCGACCTACCCCGGCGTGGACCGCGAGGACGAGATGGTCGCCGCGTTCGACTTCTGCCTGCACGGCCGGGGCGGGGCGGCGCCGTCCATCGACACCGCCATGCACGGCCTGGTGGACGCCCCGCACGTGGACCACCTCCACCCGGACGCCGGCATCGCGCTGGCCACCGCCGCCGACGGGGAAGCGCTGACCAAGGAGGTGTTCGGCGACCGGGTGCTGTGGGTGCCGTGGCGGCGGCCCGGTTTCCAACTGGGGTTGGACATCGCCGCTCTGGCGCGGGAGAACCCGCAGGCCATCGGCGTCGTGCTGGGCGGGCACGGCATCACCGCGTGGGGCTCGACGTCGGACGAATGCCGTGAGCGGTCATGGGAGATCATCCGGCGGGCCGCGGAGTTCCTGGCGGCACGGGGGCGGCCCGAGCCGTTCGGCCCGGTGGTGCACCCGCCGCTGCCGGACGCCTTGCGCCGCGACCGGGCGGCGGCGTTGGCGCCGGTGCTGCGCGGGCTGGTGTCGACGGACCAGCCGCAGGTCGGGCACTTCGACGACGGTGACGTGGTGCTGGACTTCGTGTCGCGTGCCGAGCCCCCCCGGCTGGCGGCGTTGGGGACGTCGTGTCCGGACCACTTCCTGCGCACCAAGGTTCGGCCGATGGTGGTGGACCTGCCGCCGGACGCGCCGCTTGACGCCGTCGTGGCCAGGGTGAAGGACTTGCACGCGGCTTACCGCGAGGAGTACCGGGCCTACTACGAGCGGCACGCCACCCCGGAGTCGCCGCCGATGCGCGGGGCGGACCCGGCCGTGGTGCTGGTGCCCGGGGTGGGGATGTTCAGCTACGGCAAGGACAAGCAGACCGCTCGGGTGGCGGGGGAGTTCTACGTCAACGCGATCAACGTGATGCGCGGGGCGGAATCGGTGTCCCGGTACGCGCCCATCTCCGAGGCGGAGAAGTTCCGCATCGAGTACTGGGCGCTGGAAGAGGCCAAGCTGCGGCGGATGCCGAAGCCGGGGGCGCTGGCGACGCGGGTGGCTCTCGTGACGGGGGCCGGGTCGGGGATCGGGCGGGCCATCGCCGTGCGGCTGGCCGCCGAGGGCGCCTGTGTGGTGGTGGCGGACGTGAACGGGGAGGCGGCCGAGTCGGTCGCGGCGTCGCTGGGGCGGGACAAGGCGGCGGCGGTGGTCGTCGACGTGACCGACGAGGACGCGGTGGCGCGGGCGGTGGGGGAGGCGTGCCTGGCGTTCGGGGGCGTCGACCTGGTGGTGAACAACGCCGGCCTGTCGATCTCCAAGCCGTTGCTGGAGACGACCGCGCGGGACTGGGACCTCCAGCACGACGTGATGGCGCGGGGGTCGTTCCTGGTGGCCAAGCACGCCGCGCGGGCGATGGTGGCGCAGGGGATGGGCGGGGACATCGTGTACATCGCGTCCAAGAACGCGGTGTTCGCGGGGCCGAACAACGTGGCCTACGGGGCGGCCAAGGCCGACCAGGCGCACCAGGTGCGGTTGCTGGCGGCGGAGTTGGGGGAGCACGGCATCCGGGTCAACGGGATCAACCCGGACGGGGTGGTGCGCGGGTCCGGGATCTTCGCGGGCGGTTGGGGTGCGCAGCGGGCCGCCGTGTACGGGGTGGCTGAGGAGGATCTGGGGGCGTTCTACGCGCGGCGGACGTTGTTGAAGCAGGAGGTATTGCCGGAGCACGTGGCGGGCGCTGTGGTGGCGTTGATGTCTTTGCGGCACACCACGGGCGCGCATGTTCCGGTGGACGGGGGCGTGCCCGGCGCGTTCCTGCGCTGAGGCGTTACGACGGTTCGTAGCGGCGCAAGGATTGGGTGGTCCGGAGCAGGGTGCGCAGGTCGGTGAGGTCGCCTTCGATCGCGCCGATCGCGCGTGCCTGCACGAGAGTGTTGCCCAGGGCCGCGGCTTCCACCGGGCCGGCCACGAGGGGCAGGCCGCAGACGTCGGCGGTGAGCTGGCACAGCAACGTGTTGCGTGCGCCGCCGCCGACCAGGTGGATGGTGGTGACCCCCTTGCCGGACAGGCGTTGCGCGTCGCGGAGGGCGTCGCGGTAGGCCAGTGCGAGGCTGTCCAGGACGCACCTGGTCACCTGGGCCGGCGTGGTGGGGACGCGGGTGCCCCGGCGGCGGCACTGCTCGGCGATGCGGTCGGGCATCGGGCCGCGCCGGCCGTCGTCGGGGGCCAGGAGTTCCGGGGCGTCCGGGTCGATGACCGAGGCGAACGGCGGTTCTTTTTCGGCTTCGGCCAGCAGGTCGGGCAGGGACGCGCCGCGCCACGCGCGCATCGACTCCTGCAACAGCCACAGGCCCATCACGTTGCGCAGGTACCGGACCTTGCCGTCCACCCCGCCCTCGTTGGTGAAACCAGCCTTCCGGCTGTCCTCGGTCAGGACCGGCGCTCGTAGTTCGACGCCGACCAGGGACCACGTGCCGCAGGAGATGTAGCCGAAGTTCTCGTCCGCCGCGGGCACGCCGACGACGGCGGAGGCGGTGTCGTGCGAGCCCACGGCGGTGACCTGGACAGCGGTGAGGCCGGTTTCGGCCTGGACGGACGGGAGGAGGGGGCCGCGCGGGTCGCCGGGTTCGCACAGGGGCGGGAACAGGGACGGGTCGATGCCCTGGGCGGTCATGAGGTCGGTCGCCCAACGGCCGGTGCGGACGTCGACGAGCTGGGTGGTGGTGGCGTTGGTGCGTTCGGCGGCGACGCGGCCGGTGAGCCACGCGGTGAGCAGGTCGGGGATGAGCAGCAGGCGGTGTGCGGCGGCCAGTTGCGGGGTGTCGCGGGCGGCGACGAGTTGGAAGAGGGTGTTGAACGGGAGTGGCTGGATGCCGGTGGTGGCGTAGAGGTCGGCGTGGTCGAACCGGTCGGCGACGGAGTCGGTGCGGGCGTCGCGGTAGTGGACGGGGTTGCCCAGGAGGGCGCCGGTGCGGTCGAGGAGTCCGAAGTCGACGGCCCAGGAGTCGATTCCCACGCTGTGCAACGGGTTCCCGGCCTTGGCCAGGCCGTCGAGGACGCCACGGTAGAGCGCGAGCACGTCCCAGTGGAGGGTCGGGCCGAGTCGGACCGGGGTGTTGGGGAAGCGGTGCACCTCGGTGAGGCGCAGGTGGTCGGGGCCGACGTCGCCCACGACGACGCGCCCGCTCGACGCTCCCAGGTCCACCGCGGCGATTCTGGCCACGTCCACGCTCCAGTGGTGAAACGTTTTAAGGTTTCCAGGGTGACACGCGGCGGGGTGGCGGTCAATCGCGCTGTGGGAGCGGTACCGGCAGGTAGAGTGGGTGGCCTTGGCACGATTCAGGCGGTTGGAGGCAGGGTTGGCATCGCCGGTCAGCATCAAGGACGTGGCGACGCGGGCGAAGGTCTCGGTGGGGACGGTCTCCAACGTGCTCAACCGCCCCGAGGTCGTCACCCCGGCCACCCGGGACCGCGTGCTCAGCGCCATCCGGGAACTCGGCTTCGTCCGCAACGACGCCGCCCGCCAGCTGCGCTCGGGCACGCCCCGCGCCATCGGCCTGGTGGTGCTGGACGTGGCGAACCCGTTCTTCACCGACGTGGCCCGGGGCGTGGAGGACACCGCCAGCGAGGCCGGGCACGCGGTGATCCTGTGCAACACCGACGAGTCGGCCCAGCGCGAGGCCCGGCACGTGGAGCTGCTGGCCGAACAACGCGTCCACGGCGTGCTCATCACCCCCGTGGACCCCGGGGTGGTGGGGCGGCTGCGTGATCGCGGCCTCTCGGTGGTGCTGCTGGACCACCCGACCGACGAGCCCGACCTGTGCTCGGTCGCGGTCGACGACCGGGCGGGTGGGGAGTTGGCGGTGACCCACCTGTTGGCCGAGGGGTACGAGCGGATCGTGATGGTCAACGGGCCGTCGCACATCCACCAGCCCCGGCAACGGCACCGGGGGGCGTTGGACGCGGTGCGCAAGGCCGGTCGTCCGGCGGGTGTGCTGGAGGAGTTGAAGGTGCCCGGCCTCAACGTGGCCTCGGGGCAGCGGGCGGCCGAGCAGCTCCTGGCGCGGGCGCAGCGGCCGGACGCGGTCTTCTGCGCGAACGACCTGCTGGCGTTGGGGGTGTTGCAGGTGTTCGTGCGCGGGGGTGTGCGGGTGCCCGAGGACATCGCGATCGTGGGGTACGACGACATCGATTTCGCGGCGGCTGCGGCGGTTCCGCTGACCTCGGTGCGGCAGCCGCGTCAGCAGATCGGGCGGACGGCCGCGGAACTGGTGATCGCGGAGACCATGGAGCCGGAGACGCACGAACACCGGCACGTCCTGTTCACGCCGGAGCTGGTCGTCCGGGACTCCAGCCGCCGACCCCGCCGCCGCCGCTCCCGCTGAGCCGTGTCCCACTGGGCTTGGAAAGCGCTTGCCTGGCTGACCTCGGTGAACCGATTCAACCCTTGACCGGGCGCGGCCGGCGGTGCTGTCATGGTCGGCACCCGGGCAAGTCCCGGTTCAGTTCTGGGAGCGCTCCCAGAAATCGGACGGCTAAGGAGCAACGGTGCTCTCGATGATCCGAATGCGGGCGATCGCCGCCGCTACGGCGATCAGCGCGGCGACGGGTGGCCTGGTGGTGGTCGGGGTGGCTGCCGCCGCGCCCGGCTGCTCGGTCGACTACGTCGTGCAGAACAAGTGGCAGGGCGGGTTCACCGCCAACGTCACGATCACCAACCTGGGCGACCCGGTGGACGGGTGGCGGTTGGCGTGGGCCTTCCCCGGCCCCGAGCGGTTCAGCCAGGGGTGGAACGCGACCTTCGCCGCGTCCGGCGCGGGGGTGACGGCGTCCAATGTGGACTGGAACCGGGCGATCCCGACCGGGGGGACGGCGTCGTTCGGGTTCAACGGCACGACCACCGGGACGGAGGTCGGCACACCGGAGTCGTTCACGCTGAACGGGACGGTGTGCACGGGCGGGGTCGTGCCCACCACGACAACGACCACCACGACAACGACCACCCCGACCACCACGACCACCACGACCACCACCACGGGGCCTGCGCCAAGTGACCCGACGGGCCGCAAGCAGGTCGAACGGCTGGACCGCGGTGTGGTGAGTGTGCGGTCCGGCTCCGGGAACCTGGTCAGCTGGCGGTTGTTGGCCGGCGACTCGCCAGGGGTGGGGTTCAACGTCTACCGGAGCGGGACGAAGGTCAACTCCTCCCCGGTCACGGCGTCCACCAACCACCTCGACGCGGGCGGGCCGGCGGGTGCCTCCTACACGGTGCGGGCCGTGGTCAACGGGGTCGAGCAGCCGGACTCGCGGGGCTCGCTGTCGTTCGGCGCGGGGTACCTGGACGTGCCGATCCAGCCGCCGGCCAGTGCGTACAGCGCGAACGACGCCAGCGTCGGCGACGCGGACGGCGACGGGCAGTACGAGATCTTCCTGAAGTGGTACCCCGACAACGCCAAGGACAACTCGCAGGCGGGCGTCACGGGCAACACCTACATCGACGCCTACCGCCTCGACGGCACCCGGCTGTGGCGCATCGACCTGGGCCGCAACATCCGGTCCGGCGCGCACTACACCCAGTTCCAGGTCTACGACTACGACGGCGACGGCCGGGCCGAGATCGCGATGAAGACCGCCGACGGCACGCGTGACGGCCGGGGCGCCGTCATCGGCAACGCGAACGCGGACTACCGCAACGCCGACGGCTACATCCTGTCCGGCCCGGAGTTCCTGACCATGTTCAACGGGCTGACCGGCGCGGCGATGTCCACAGTGGACTACGACCCGCCCCGGGGCAACGTCGCGTCCTGGGGTGACAGCTACGGCAACCGGGTCGACCGGTTCCTGGCCGGCACCGCCTACCTCGACGGGGCCCGCCCCAGTCTGATCATGGCGCGCGGCTACTACACGCGTGCGGTCATCGCGGCCTGGGACTTCCGGGACGGGCGGCTGGTCAAGCGGTGGACGTTCGACTCCAACGCCTCCGGCAACGGCACGTACGCGGGGCAGGGCAACCACTCGCTGACCATCGGCGACGTGGACGCGGACGGCCGGGACGAGATCGTCTACGGCGCGGCGACCATCGACGACAACGGGCGCGGGCTGTGGAACACCCGGTTCGGGCACGGCGACGCCGCCCACCTGGGCGACCTCGACCCGTCGCGGCCGGGCCTGGAGTACTACAAGGTCTCGGAGAACTCCAACCAGCCGGGGTCCTGGTTCGCCGACGCCCGCACCGGCCAGGTCCTGTGGCAGACGGCTCCGGCGGGCGACAACGGCCGAGGGGTGTCGGCGGACATCCATCCGGGCAGCCCCGGCGCGGAGTCGTGGTCGAGCGCGGACAGCCAGTTGCGCAACACCCGCGGGCAGGCCGTGGGCCGCAAGCCGTCGTCGGCGAACTTCCTGCTCTGGTGGGACGGCGACCCGACCCGCGAGCTGCTCGACGGGACGCGCGTCGACAAGTACGGGACCAGCGCGGACACCCGGCTGCTCACCGGCTCGGGCGTGCACTCGAACAATGGAACGAAGTCCAACCCGTCGCTGTCGGGTGACATCCTCGGTGACTGGCGGGAAGAGGTCATCTGGCCCACCACCGACAACCGGGCGCTGCGCATCTACGCCACGCCGATCCAGACCGACCGGCGCATCCCGACGTTGATGCACGACCCGATGTACCGGGTCGCGATCGCCTGGCAGAACACCGCGTACAACCAGCCGCCGCACCCGAGCTTCCACATCGGGAGCGGCATGGCGACCCCGCCCTGGCCGGACGTCCACTACGCCCGGTGACCACCGACCCGCGTGCGCCCGGCTGTCGGGCGCACGCGGGTTCGTTCAAGCGGTGAACGAAATGAGACGGGCTCGGATGTTTACTTGACGCAGGAGTAGATAAGCGGTCAGACTTCACCCCGGACCGCAGGTCCACTGAGGACTCTCTCCGCCGCCAAGTCCTTTCCGCACAAGGAAAAGAGCCTCGTCATGTCCTGGCTGACCCTGCGCCGAACCCTGACCGCGGGCGTGGCGCTCACCCTCGTCTCCGCCGCACCGGCCGCCCACGCGGCCGAGAACCCCTACGAACGCGGCCCGGCCCCGACCACCGCGAGCATCGAGGCCGCCCGAGGGCCGTACGCGGTCACGCAGGCCACGGTGTCCTCGGCGTCCGTGCGGGGCTTCGGCGGCGGCACGATCTACTACCCGACCAGCACCGCGGACGGCACGTTCGGCGCGGTCGCGATCGCCCCCGGCTACACCGCGAGCCAGTCGAGCATCTCGTGGCTGGGCCCGCGCCTGGCCTCGCAGGGTTTCGTGGTCTTCACCATCGACACCCTGTCCCGCTACGACCAGCCCGCCGCGCGCGGCGACCAACTCCTGGCCGCCCTGGACCACCTGACCACCGCCAGCTCCGTCCGGAGCCGGGTGGACGCCACCCGCCTGGGCGTGATGGGCCACTCCATGGGCGGCGGCGGTTCGCTGGAGGCGGCGAAGGACCGGCCGACCCTCCAGGCCGCCATCCCGCTGACCCCGTGGAACACCACCAAGACGTGGTCGACGGTCCAGGTGCCGACCCTGATCGTGGGCGCGGAGGACGACAGCGTCGCCTCGGTGACCCGTCACGCCGAACCGTTCTACACCGGCCTGCCCGCCGCCCTGGACAAGGCCTACCTCGAACTGGCGGGGGCCAGTCACTACGCCCCGAACAGCTCGAACACGACGATCGCCAAGTACTCGATCTCGTGGCTGAAGCGCTTCATCGACGACGACACCCGCTACGAGCAGTTCCTCTGCCCGGCCCGCGCGGGGCGGCGATCTCGGAGTACCGCGACACCTGCCCGCACTCCTGAGGCTCTTCCGGCGGCCGGGGCTCGGAGCCCCGGCCGCTCGGGCCCATCCGGCGAGCCGGTCGAGCTACCCGGCGAGCCGGTCGAGTTCCTCGCCGATCTCCCGCCGCAACTCGTCGTGCCGCGCCCCGAGCGCGTACCGCTCGTCACTCCAGTTCGCCGCCGGGTACAGCCACACCGGCTTGCCCACGACGTCGGCCGGCTCCCACTCGAACCGCGGCCACACGTGGGCGTGCAGGAAGGGGTCGGTGTTCCCCAGTATCTCCAGGTTGACCCGCCGGAACGCGGGGTCCCGGCGCGCGCACACCCGCTCGACCGCCTCCCCGAGCCGGTCCATGTCCGCCAGGAACGCCGACCGCCTGCTCTTCGGCATGTCCGACAGCCGCCGCACCGCCGGGTCGTCCACCAGGAGGACCGTGTACCCGGGGAGGAACTGGGTGTCGCCGATCACCGCGAACCCGGCGTCGAGCCTGCGCAGCACGGTGGGGTTCGTGCCGCGGAGGGCACTGCCGATCCGGTCGTCCCGCCAGTCGTCGCGCACAGATCTGTCCCTTCGTGGATTGTCAGGTGCGCAGATAGGACGCGCCGTTGAGGTCCAGGATGGTGCCCGAGGCCCATTCGGCCTGCGCGGAGGCGAGGTAGACCACGGCGGCGGCGATCTCTTCGGGCTTGGCGACCCGGTTGAACGGGCTCTGCCGGCGGACCGCGTCGTCGACCATGTGGGCCACGCGGTCGGTGGCGACGAAGCCGGGGGCCACGGTCGTGACCGCGATGCCGTGCGGGGCGAGGGCTACGGCTAGGGACTGGCCCATGGAGTGCAGGGCGGCCTTGCTCGCGCCGTAGGCCGGCATGTCGGGTTCGCCGCGGAACGCGCCTCGGGAGCCGACGTTGACGATGCGGCCCTGGATGCCGTGGTCGATCATGTGCTTGGCGACGCAGTAGGACATGTTGGCCGCGCCGAAGACGTTGACGTCGAAGGTCCGCCGCCACAGCGCCTGCCACTCCGCATACGACAGGTTCCCTACCGTGCCCCACTCGACGAGGCCGGCGTTGTTGACCAGGACGTCGATGGAGCCGAGCGTCCCCGCGGCGGTCTCCACGGCGCGTTCGACCGACTCGGGATCGGCCAGGTCGACGTCCGCCGAGGACATCCCGACGACGTTGTCCCCGAGGTCCCGGAACGCCGAGGCGATGGCCGCCCCGATGCCCCGACTGCCCCCGGTGACCAGCACACCCCTGCTCATCCACGACCCCCTGCGGCACTGACGGGAACTTCCCGGTACCGCAACCTAGATCGACTTCGGCGGGAACTCAACCCGGGTCACGTGCGTGGGGTGTGGGTCACGGCCGGTTGGGGTCGGGTGGTGTGTCTGCGGACGACCGTCGGCGGGTGAGTCAGGACTCCTCGACCTGCTCCTCGTCGGGGCGCGCCGCCCGGCCCCAGGTCAGCTTCACCTTCAAGTGCCCCTCGACCCCCGTCCGGGCGATGACCGCGCCGGCCTCGGCGTTGAGCTTCACCCCGAACTCCACCTGCACCTCGTCCGGCCGCGTCTCCATCTCGCGGAAGCTCGCCAGCGCGGTGGACGCGGCGGTGCGGACCTGGCGCATGGCTTCCTCCAGGGACGCCGTCGCGGAGCGGATCACGTTGCCGCCGCGCGACACCGGCGAGATCTCGGGCCCGTCCGCCGTCACCTCCACCAGGACCATCTCGTCGTCGGGCAGGCGGAAACCGATCAATTCGGGCACAGCTCTCCCTCGTAGGCGTCTTGGGGGATCGACTTCTCGATCATCTGGTCGTTGTCGGGGTCGGCGAGGACCTCGCAGATCCGGTCCACGAGTTCGCCGGTGCTCAGGTCGGAGCGCTCGGTGACGCCGTCGGTGAGGCGGCGCAGCGGCGGCGGCCGGTTCGGGTGGGGCAGGACGACGCCCACGGCGGTGGTGCTCACCAGCAGCACCGGACCGGAGGTGTCGCCGAGCAGGAACGCGTTCGACCAGCCGATGCCGTAGGACCACCGGGTCTGCTTCTCCCCGCTGGGCAGCCGCCACGTCGACAGCCGGTGGCCGGTGTCTTTCGGGTGGTCGCGCACGTCGGTGATCGACAGGTCGAAGGACTCGTACCACGAGAGCAGCAGGGTGGAGCCGGTGGCGTCCAGGCCGACCGTGCCCCTGGCCTCCGGCTCGGACAGGCCGGTGACGCGGGTGGTTTCCGCGCGGGTCCTGGTGTCCCAGACCACGAGGTGCTTGTCCCCGGCCGGCACCTTCATGCTGGTGGCCAGTGTCCGCCAGTCCAGGCTGATCGCGGTCGTGTCGACGTAGTCGGCGAGCACCGCCGCGGTCGGCGTCCCAGTCAAGTCCAATGTGGACAGCCGGAGGCGGAACGGCAAACCGGGCCGGTCACTGGGCAGGATCTCCTGGATGGTGGCGGTCTTCCCACCCGGCGCGAGCCACAGGTCCGTGATCCAGCCCCGCCACGGCAGCGACCCCTCCGTCCGCTGCCCGGTCGACAGGTCCCAGGAGAGGATGCGGTTCGCCGAGTCCACCATCGCGGGCAGGTTCAGCTCCGAGCGGCCGGGCAGGACCACGGTGAGGACGTCGTCGTCCGGGTCGATGGCCAGTTCCGCGTACATCATCGGCGTGCTGTCCAGCTTCACGGCGAGCGTCACGCGCTGGGCGTCGAGGTCGTAGACCACCAGGCACGTCCCGATCGAAGCCATGCTCGCCGGGGTGCAGGTGGGGTGCCGGGCGGGGTCGACCGCGGGCAGGCCGTCGGCGTCGGTCGGGCCGGTGACGCTCGGGAACCGGAAGGCGAGGAAGTGGGCGAACGCCACGTACCGGCCGCTGCGGCTGATGGTGAACCGGGAGACCCGCTCGTTCGGACTGAGCAGGTGTGCCAAGCGGATGGGGGTGACCCGGTCTCCGTCGATGTCCCACACCACGGGGCGGCGCGCGGAGTCGAGCGTGACCACGCGACTGCCGTCGGCGCTCGCCTGCTTGGCGAAATCGGCGGACCCCGTGGGCTCCGGGCTGTCGCGCAGATCGGGTTCGGCGGGCTCGGCTGCCCGATTCGCGTAGTCGGGAAGGACCCGGTCGATGCCTTTGACGCTCCAGTCGGACAGCGAGAGCTTCACGTCCGGGTCGGTGCGGTAGGCGCGTAACGCCATTTGCAGCGAGCTGTGGCTGTCGTGGCCGCGCAGCCGAGCGGACTTGGCCGCCATGTCGTCGGCCGCCAGCGTCGCGCGCCGCCGGTCGACCGACTGGTAGGTCACCACGGCCGAGACCAGCGCCACCACCAGGACGATCGACACCCGCGCCGCCCGGCGCAGCCGCCGCCGGTTGCTGCGGTCGACGTAGTCGCGCTCGGCGGGACCGAGGTCCGCGCGGTGCTCGCGGGCCCAGCGGTTGGCGTCGCGCAGGTCCGGGCCGGACAGCAGGCGGCGGGGCGCGGAGCCTTCGTCAGACCACTGCCGCATCCGCTGGCGCAGGGTCTCCTGCCACGTGCGGAAGGCCCGGTAGCGGGTGGCCACCTCGCGCAGCCGTTCCCACTGCGTCAGCAGGGACTCGTGGGCGAGTTCGACACCCGGCTCCGGCGACACGCGCAGCACGAGCAGGCGGGTGCCGGCCAGCCGCTGGGCCACGGCCCACTGCTCGGCGTCCAGTTCGTCACGGCGGGCGGTGCGGCGGACGGCCAGGTCGGCGTCCGGCAACGGGCGGATGAGCTGCATCAACAGGCGCGTCGCGGTGTCGCGGGACGCCGGGTCGAGCGCGGTCCACACGTCCTCGGCGTAGGCCGCGAGCGCGCCGCGCACCCCGCCCAGCTCGTCGTAGGTCTCGTGCCGGAGCAGGCCGCGCCGGCGGCGCTCCCACAGCTGCGTCAGGGTGAACTGCAACAGCGGCAACGGGCTGCTCGCGGTCTGCACGTCCTCGACCAGCCGGTCGACCAGGCCCGGCTCGCACTCCACCGTGCCGATCCGGGCCAGCGGACCCGTGATCGCCTGCCGCAACTGGTCGGAGGACAGCTCGCCGACCGTCATCGTCAGCCAGTGCGCGGCCAGGTTCACGGTCGCGGGGGCCTTCAGGGCGGCGCCCAGGAACGTGTCGCGCAGGTTGAGCAGCACCGACCAGCGGGACGACGGGCGCGCCGCCGCGCTCAGCACCGCCGTGAACGCGGCCTGGTCGGCCTCGGGCAAATCGAAGATCTCCTCGAACTGGTCCACGGCCACGACCAGCCGCTCCGCGCCCGACTTCGCCAACACGGCGGCGACGACGTCCGCGACACCGCTGTCCGCCAGGCGCTTGGCCAGGTCGTCCACGCGCTCGATCGAGTCCGCCCGGCCGTGCAACAGCCGGGCGAGGGCCGCGGCCAGGGACCGCAGCGGCGTGCTCGCGTCGGACGGCCGCAGGACCGCCACGTCCAGGTCGGCCAGCCGCGGCAGCACGCCCGCGCGCAGCAACGACGACTTGCCCACCCCCGACGGCCCCACCACGCACACCACGGGCGCGGCCCGGACCCGCTTGGCCAGCCGCTCGGACTGCTCGTCACGCCCGAAGAACAGGTCCGCGTCCCGCTCGTCGAACGGCCGCAGCGCGCGGAACGGCGGTTCCCGCTCGATCACGTCGGCCAGGTCCGGCCACGCGGACAGCAGGGTGTCCACGGTGATCATGTAGCCGAGCTTGGGCGGCGCGCCGGTGACCCGGCGGACCACCATGCCGACCGCGGCGGCCAGGTCGGGTCCCCACACGGCGGTGCCGGAGAAGCCGGGTTCCAGCGTGGCCTCGCGGCCGGGTTCGCTGTGGATCTCCACCCAGCCGGTCGCCACCGGCCCGGCCCGCCGGCCGTAGACCCAGCTCCCGATCTCCAGCCGCTGCGGGAACCCGACCATGACCAGTTGGTCCGGGGTGAGCCCGCCGGACCGGGTGAGCACGAGCGGCGCCGCGCCCTCGGGCGGCGGGTGGTGCAGTTCGAGGCCGGCGATGTCCCCGCGCAGGTCGTCCCCGACGGGCACCCAGGCGGCGATCCGGGCCGGTTGGCGCCGTCCGGGGGCGAGCAGCGGGAAGTCGACCTCGACGGGACCGGGTGGGTGGGGGCCGGTGTCGGGCACGTCCAGGGCGGTGGCGACGACGTGGGCGGCGGTCAGGACGTGGTGGGGTCCGGCAAGGAAACCGGCCCCGACCGGCGTGTCGTTCCGCCAGACGCGCACCAGCGCGCTTTCGAGCGGAATCCGGTCCGACCCCATCCATCGCCCCCCGGCGGTCACCGTCCGGACAGGGTAGCGGGACGGTCCAGACTCGGTGCCACGCGCCCGCCCCGCCCGTGTGCCCGTCTTGTGCGGACCGTCCCAGCGGCTGTCACCAGTACTGGTGCCGGGTCCCGTCGGTGTCGGCGACGAAGACGACCGCGTCGGCGCCCGCCAGGTCGGCCGGGTCGAGCGGCAGGTGGCCGGGCACGATCGGCTCGCCCTTGCGGGTCGAGGCGGGCAGCGCCGCGCGCAGGGCCGTGGCGGGGAACAGGGCCCGGCGGGTGGTCGCTTCGGCCAGGGCGTGCTGGAGCGTGCCCGGTTCGCTGCACGGGTTGGCGTCGGTGGCCACGAACGCGTACCGCTCGCCGAGGGCGAGCGCGACCAGCGCGCCGGCGCTGGACCAGGTCGCGTCGTGCGGACCAAACTCCATGTGGGACGGGGTGCGCAGCAGGTGGACGTTGTGCGCGAACACCAGGGTCGGCCCGCGTCGCTGCTCGCGGGCGACGATGGTGAGCAGGTTGTCGGCCATCATCTCGGCGCGCACGGACAGCAGCGTGGCGATGCGGTCGGGCGCGGGACTGGCCATGGCGGCGTGGTAGCGCAGCAGGCCCTGGGCGGTGCGGGCGTGGGCGACGGCGTGGTCGTAGCCGACCGGGTCGGCGGGGCGCAGGCTGGGTGCCGCGCGGCGCAGGGCGCTGGCGAGGTCGTCGGCGACGATGCGCAGGTCGCGGACGCGGTCCGAGCCGCCGATGGACTTGGTGGGGTCGTACATGGCCTCCGGGTCCGTCCAGTCGGTGTCGTCGCCGATCAGCGCGTCGAGGTTCTGCGCGGGGTGCAGCGGTAGTTGGTCGAGCACCGTGGACAGGGCGTGTCGAGGGCTGGGCGCGGCGGCGGTTTCCAGGGGTGCGTCGAAGCCGTAGAACCGGACGCGGTCGTGCGGCGGGCGGTCGGCGTTGTGGGCGCGGAGCCACTCGACGAGTTCCCGGTTGCCCGGCACGTGGCCGAAGCGGTGGCTGAACCCGGTGTCCAGGACGGTGTCGATGTCGGTCGTGCCGCCGTTGACGTGGTCGTCGACGAGCGAAGCGGCGAAGAAGTCGGTCTCCAGGGCGATGGAGCGGAAGCCGCGGCCGACCAGGTGGGTGAGGAGTTCGTTGCGCAGCAACGGGAACGCCTCGATCCCGTGGGTCGGCTCGCCGAGGGCCAGCACCGTCGGCGGCACGGTCCGCGCGGCCAGCAGGTCGTCCATGACCCGGCCCGGGTCGTCGAGCTGGTGGCCGATCGAGCGCAGTGGTGCGGACACAGGAGAACCCCTTTCGGAAGGCAGTGCCCTCAACGCTATCGTTGAAGGATCGAGTGAAACTTCCGCTCGTTCGTGCTGGTAGTTCGGGTGGAAAGCCTCAAACGGAGGTGCAAGCTGCGGCCCATCGACCTGGCCCGGGAGCACGGGTTGTCCGCACAGGCGGTCCGCAACTACGAGGACGCGGGCGCGCTGCCGCCGGCCGAACGCGGCGAGACCGGCTACCGCCGCTACACGGCCGTGCACGCGCAGGCCTTGCGGGCTTTCCTGGCGTTGCGCGGCGGTCACGGGCACCAGCAGGCGCTGGAGATCATGCGCGCGACGAACCGGGGTGACACCGAGTCCGCGTACCGGCTCATCGACGCCGCGCACGTCGCCTTGATGGACGAACGCGCCACCCGCGCCGAGGTCGCCACCGCCCTGGGCAGCCTGTCCGACTCGCCTCCGGCCCCGGGCCACCCGGTGACGGTGGGGGAACTCGCGCGCCGGCTCGACGTGCACCCGGCGACCCTGCGCACGTGGGAGGCGGCGGGCATCCTGCACCCCGAACGGGACAAATCCACCGGATACCGGCTTTACGGGCCGGATCGCGTGCGTGACGCCGAGATCGCCCGGCAGTTGCGCCGTGGCGGGTACCGGCTGCGCCAGGTGGCGCAGTTCCTGGAGTCCTTGCGGGAGGCGGGCGGGCCGGCCGCGCTGAGCACGTTCGTGGCGTCCTGGCAGGACCGCTTGACCAGGCGCAGCCGCGACCTCCTGGCCGGCGCGGCCCGGTTGGACGCCTACCTGACCTCGTTGGATCAGGCAAGATGAGGTGCTCGGCGCAGAGCGTCAGGCTGCCCCTGTGACGATCATTACTCCGCTCGGGTTACGCGGCAGGGAACCGATCGTGACATTTTGCGTCTGAGCGTGGAAGACGCCTGGTGTTGTCGGAGGGTGGCCGCTGGGGGCCGCTGTGGGGGAGTGGCACGGTGACGGGGACGAACGATCTGGTGGTCCAGCCGGACGCAGCGCCGGGTGGTGTGTTCAACGCCGGCACCGGTGACAACGGGTGGGCGACCGGTATTTCCATCGCGGAGTCGGCGATGGACACGTTCAACGGGATCAAGGACGGCAACTGGATCGAAGCCGGTCTGGGGATGGTCGGTCTGGCCGCGGATGCCGCGGCGATGGCGATCGACCCGTTCGGGACGTTGATGTCGTCGGCGGCGTCGTTCTTGATGGAGCACGTCCAGCCGTTGAAGGACATGCTGGACTGGTTGGCGGGGAATCCGCCCGTGATCGAGTCGTACGCGGCGACCTGGGGGAAGGTTTCCGAGGAACTGGGGTCGATCGCCGAGGACTACAAGGCGGCGGTCGCGAAGGGCACGGCCGGTTGGGGCGGTGCGGCGGCGGCCCAGTACCTGACGAACGCGTCGGCGCATGGGGATGCGTTGACGGGTGCGGCGTCGGCGGCGGGGACCGTCGGCACGGTCGTCGGGATGATGGGCATGGTCGTCGGGTTCGTGCGCGAGATGGTGCGCGACCTGATCGCGGATCTGGTGGGGAAGCTCATCGCCTGGGTGTTGGAGGCGGTGTTCTCGCTGGGTTTCGGGACGCCGGTGATCGTGGCGCAGGCGGTCACGGCGATTTCGAAGTGGGCCGCGAAGATCGCGAAGATCATCCAGGACCTGTTGAACACCATCAAGAAGGTCTCGCCGATGCTGAAGCGTCTGGTCGAGGTGTTCGAGAAGGTGATGAAGGTCCTGGGGAAGATCGCCGGGAAGGCGACCGGGTTGGACGTGCTGGACCCGAAGAACATCAAGAAGGGCGGCTTCCTCCAGACCGGCAAGTCCGATGTGGACACTCCGAACGGCTCCACCGGCAGCGGCAATGGTTCCGGCGACGGCAACGGCTCCGGCGACAGTCCGGGCGACGGCGACACTCCCGGCTCGACCACCCCTGGCTCCAACACCCCCGGCTCGACCACCCCTGGCTCCAGCACCCCCGGCTCCAACTCCCCCGGTTCGGACTCCCCGGGCTCGAACACTCCCGGCTCATCCAGGCCGAACGACACCACCGGCACGTCCAGCGCGACCGCGCCGACCGTGGACCGTCCCCGTTCCGGTGACCCGGCGGACCTGCCTCCCGGGTCACCGCGTCCGGGCCGCAACCCCGACTCCAGTGCGGACAACGGGTCTCCGCTGCCCGGCCAGGGCAACCCACGCCCGGGTGGGCCGGTGGGCGAGCACCGCGGTGGTCCCGGCGGCAACTCTCCGGTCGGTGAACATCGGGGTGGTCCGGGTGGGCAGCCTGCGCCGGGTGGTTACAGCGGTGGTCCGGGTGGGCAGCCTGCGCCTGGTGGTTACAGCGGTGGTCCGGGTGGGCAGCCTGCGCCTGGTGGTTACAGCGGCGGTTCGCACAGCGGCGGTGGCAGCCCGGGTGGTGGTGGTAACCCGCCGAGCGGTCCTGCGCCGAGCCGTTATGACCAGACTTCGGCCGCTGCCGCTACTCCTCAGGCGCCTACGCGTCCTGACCAGCCTTATGCGCCGGCGAACCCCGGTCCTCACACGCCCAACCCGACCGGTGGCGCGCCGACCGGCGGGCCGGCCGGCGGTATGCCCGGTGGCTCGCCCGGCGGCGCCCCTGGTGGCTCGCCCGGTGGCGGCACTCCCGGCGGCGGCGCCGGCCCGCGCCCTGGTGGCGGCGGGTGGACCGGCACCCCGGGCAGCCGCGGCGACCTCGGATCGAGCGTCCCCCACGCCCGCACCCCGGAACCTCCACGCCCCTCGGCCGCCCCGCACCACACGAGCCCAAGCCAAGCAGGCCCCGCCCCGCACCACACGAGCCCGAGCCAAGCAGGCCCCGGCCCGAGCCACACGAGCCCGAGCCACGCCGGGCCGAGCCACCCCAACCCCGGCCCGAGCCACGCCGGCCCCACTCACACGGGTCCGACCCACACCGGCCCAGCACACGCAGGCCCAACACCCCACGGCCCCAACAACCCCAGCCCCAACAACCCCGGCCCGGCCGCCCGAACCCCGGCCCGGCAGGCCCACCCCACCCCGGCCCCGCACGCCCCGGCCCGGGACACAACGCCCCCAACGGCCCCGGCGCACCCCACCACGGCCCCAACACCCCAGGCGCACCCCACAACCGCCCCGGCCCGGTCCACAACGGACCACCCCACACAGGCCCCAACACCCCAGGCCGCCCGGACGCGCCCAATTCGCCGAGCCGCCCCAACACGCCGCACACCCCCGGCCGCCCGGACGCACCCAACTCGCCGAGCCGCCCAGACGCTCCGCACACCCCGGGCCGCCCGGACGCGCCGAACCGCACCAACGCGCCCCACGACGCCAAGCCCTGGACGCCCCCACACCGCGACACCGACCCGTCACCCACCCACGGCGACCCGCACAAGTCCGGCCCGGACAACACCACCCCGGACAACACCACCCCGGACCGCGACACCCCGGACCGCGACAACCCGGACCGCGACAACCCGGACCGCGACACCCCGGACCGCGACAACCCGGACAAAACCGACAACAACACTCCCGACAGCAGCCCGAACCGGCACGACCCGGACCGCGGCCCCGACATCGACGAGGCCCACGCCCGCCACGGCGAAACCACCCCGTCCGGCATCTCCCACCACCGCGGCGACCCCGACATGGGCGACCTGCCCCACCGCGTCCCCCACGACCCCCGCTACTTCACCGCCGACGTCCACATCACCCCCGACGGACGCGCCCGCATCGGCAACCACACCTACACCCCCGAGCAATACGGCGACCTCCTCCGCCGCAACGGCTGGGACGGCAAAACCCCCATCCGCCTCATCGGCTGCGACGCCGGCACCAACGACTTCGCCCGCCGCCTCTCCCACCACACCGGCGCCGACGTCCTCGCCCCCACCAAACCCGCCTGGACCGACAGCAAAGGCCGCGTCTACACCAGCGACGCCGAAACCGGCCCCGACGGCAACCGCCAACCCAAAATCCCACCCAACGGCGAATGGGAAACCCACCGCCCCGACGGCACCAAAACCAAAACCAGCCAAGACGGCTACGTCCCCGGCACCCCCGACCACCACCGCACCGGACACACCGACCCCGACGACGCCCGCGACCGCATGGCCAAGCCGGTCAAGCCGATCAAGGACTCGCCGGACTACGACCGGTCGCCCCAGCAGCAGACCGCCTGGGACCCGCCGCGCCAGCCCAACGGCGATCCGCTGCCCGAGGTGCCGATGGACGTCGACACCCGGACCCGGGTCGCCGACTTCAACGGCCGCGAGCCGCTCCAGCCGAACTCGCGGATGGTCGTCACGGACACCGACGGCAACCCGCGCGGCGTGTTCTACACCGACGCGAACCGGAACATCACGCACGTCGAAACCTCGCTGCCCAACAAGGGTTTCGGTCAGGACCCGTTCACCGCGCCGGTCAACCCGGACACCTCGCGGCCGATGCCGGGCGTGACGTACCGGATCGAACTCGGCCACAACATGCACCACACCTACGAGGCGCCGACGCCGCACGACCGCGGGCCGTCGGGGCCCGAGCCCGAGGCGACCGTGCCGCCGGCCCGCGACCCGTCCCTGCCGCCCGCCGACCCGCAGCCGCCGCAGCGCTTCGACGCGTTCGAGCGCGGTGACGCCGCGCCGGCGGTGGACTGGAACCCGCCGGGTGACGCGGACGGCAACTACCGCATGGCCGACCCGATTCGGGACTACGACGTCCGCCAGTCCGGGCCGTTCTCGCTGACCGGGCCGCGCGACCGGGACACGCGCTACGACGTGTACGACAAGGACGGCAACTGGCACGGGTCGTTCTACACCGACGCCGACGGCAACTTCTCGCACGTGCACACGTGGTCGGGCAACCAGGTCCACGGCTTCAACCCGGAGCTGGGCACCGGCCGGACGTGGAGCGACAAGGTCGACGTCCCGCGCCCCAACACCACCTACGCGGTGGGGCCGCGCCACCTGGAGAGCAGCGGCTACGACCCGAGGGAACCGCGCCAGCTGTACCGGACCGACGAGCACGGCGACACCATCGCGGTGAGCGGCCGGCCCGACTACCCGCCCGCCGGCACGACCGCCGAGGACCACTGGGGACCGCGGCGCGGCGAGCGCGGGCCGGACAAGGACGGCAGGCTCCAGACCGACGTCGGCCAGATCGCCACCGGCGCCGGGCGCGGCAGCAACCGCATGACCGGCGAGCTGGACCAGCACAGCCGGCCGGTGGACGAGCGCCCGCTGTTCCGGTTCGCGGGCGGCCACCTGGTCTCCTACGAGGCCGGTGGTCCGGGTGAGCGGATCAACCACGTGCCACAGTGGGCGCACGAGAACAGCAACTGGGAGCTGGACGAGCGGCCCACCTCGGACTCCTGGCGCGCCATGGAGAACGATCTCACCGGCATGGGCCAGCGGCCCGACGCCACCGTCGACCGGTTCGACGTCTGGGCCGAGCGCCACACCCCGGACCGCCGCACGCCGGACGTCCTGCACGCGCGGTGGACGCTGTCCACGGACAACCCGCCCACGATCCGCACCGAAGGAAGGTCGTTCCACAATGTCCCCGGACCAGCCCGCCACCCCGACTTCGTCCCCCCGCCACCGGCGACCCCCTGAGCGCGGGGAACTGCTGCTGCACCAGGTGGGGCTGGACCTGGTCGCGGCGGCGCCCGAGGGCTGGCACCGGATCGACCTGCAGTACCGGGGCAACGTCGCCTACGGCCACACCACGCTGACCGTGCTGCGGCCCGGCGGCGTGCCGGTCGCGGTGGACGTGCCGGAGACCGTCGAACCGGCGCTGCGCGAGCTGCGCGACCTGATGCACGAACCCGGTGCCGGCACCTGGTTCTCCCTGCGGTACACAGTGGACCCGCCCCTGGAGTACCGGGTGCTGTTCAACTTCGAGCACGACCCGCGCTGGTCGCCGGACCTGCCGGCGGACGCGTGGGCGGCCGACCAGGCGGCGTACCCGCGTGCGCCGGAGTTCCTGCCGGACTGGCTGCGGGCGCGGCTCGCCGAGAACGACAAGGGATACTGACCCCATGACTGAGCCCCTCAGCGTCGAAGCCCAGGGCGAGGCGCTGGCCGCGATCACCGAGCGGCTGGTGTTCGAGCTGCCGCCCGGCTGGAACCACCTCCAGCTGATCTACGCCGCGGTGGGCGAGTACACGGCGTTCTCCGGCCTGCTGCGCATGGAGAACGGCGGCCTGTACGGGTGGGTGCCCCCGGACGACGTCCAGGACCGGTTCGCCGCCCTGCGCGCCGGCATGGCCCGCCCGGAGCGCGGCACGTGGTTCCAGGCCACGTTCCGCCTCGACTACCCGGACCGCTACTCGGTCGACTACAACCGCAACGACCTGCCGGACTTCGTGACCCCGCCGCCCGCCGAGGCGTACGCGCGGGAGCTCGAACTCTTCCCGCGTGCGGAAGCACAGACTCCGGCTTGGCTGCGCGAGGGCGCGGGTTCCGGCGACTGACCCCGTCACCGCACAGCGTCCGCTATCGCTTTTCGCCGCGCAGCGGCTGCTTCTGGCTTGTGGCAGGGTCGGCCGCGGAGGCCGTGCGAGGCCTGCCGGCTCAAGGGCTGACGGGTCAGTCCGGCGGCTCTGCGTTCCCGGCGTCCTCGTCGGTGTCCTGGGTGGTCGGGGTCACCGGTTCCACCGTCGGGACCTCGACGTCCAGGTCTTCCAGGCGCGGGGTGCCGGGGGACGGTGGTGGGTCCGGGTTCAGGGGCCGGTCGTCGGGTTCGGTCATGTCGGACGGTTACCCCGCCCCCGCTCGGCCAAGCCCGATCGGCCGCTCGACGCCGGGCCGGGCGGGGCCAGTTGGCCCAGCGCGGCGGTGAGCAGGAGGCGGGCTTCGAGGAGTTCGCCGTAGCGGAGGTGCTCGCAGGCGGCGTCCACGCACGCACGGGCCGCGCCGGGCAGGTCTCCGTCACCCGATCGGGTGGGTTTGAGTGCTTCGACCAGGCGCATGTGCGCGGAGCGCGCGCACGTGGCCGGGTCTTGGGGCGGGCAGGTCTCGGTGAGGGCCTCGCGGATCGCGTGGTCCAGTGCGTTGACCAGTTCCCTCATCGAGATCGCCGCCTCGGGCGTCCCCGGACCCGCGCCGCGGGACGCAACCAGCGGGTTCCCTGGCCGGCGGGCCGCCAATCCCGGGTTCACGGGGGTGCGAGCCGGGTATCGACGGGACGGGGACGAACCGCGAGGAGGCGCGTGCAGGACGACAGCGGCACGACCATGGGTGTGGAGGAGGAGTTCCTGCTGGTCGACCCCGGGACCGGCCGGCCGGTGCCGCGCGCGGACGACGTGCTCGCGCTGGTCGGCGCTCTGCCGGGCGGGCAGGTGCACGGGGAGTTGCACGCCACGCAGGTCGAGTTCGCCAGCGGCGTGAGCACGAGCGTCGACCAACTCGCCGCGCAGCTCATCGACGGACGGCGCGGGCTCGCGCGAGCGGCCCGGGACGCGGGCGCGGTGCTGGTGCCCTCCGGCGCGCCGGTGCTGGGGACGACACCGCCGCCGCGCCTGGAGCAGGAGCGGTTCCGGCGGATCACCGACCTCTACGGCGGCCAGGTCGCCGACTACCAGTGCTGCGGCTGCCACGTGCACGTCGGCGTGCCCGACCGGGACACGGCCGTGGCGGTGGTGAACCACCTGCGCCCGTGGCTGCCCACGCTGTTGGCGCTCTCGGTGAACTCGCCGTTCGCGCACGGCCGGGACACCGGGTTCGGCAGTTGGCGGATGGTCGAGCAGTCCCGGTTCCCCGGTTCGGGCGTGCCACCTCGGTTCGCGTCGGCCGGCGCCTACGACGCGGCTGTGGACCGCCTGGTGGACTGCGGCGTGGTGGTGGACGTCGGGATGAGCTTCTGGCTGGCCCGGCTGTCGCCGCGCTACCCGACCGTGGAGGTGCGCGCGGCGGACACCGCCGCGACGGTCGAGCGGGCCGTGGTGCAGGCGGTGCTGACCCGGGGGCTGGTGGACCGGGCGCTGGATGACCTGGCGGTCGGGCGCGAAGGGCCGGTGCTGGACGATCAGCTGCTCGCGGCGGCGGTGTGGTCGGCGGCGCGGTACGGGTTGGACGGTCCGGGTGTCGACCCGTGGCGCGGGGTTCGGGTCCCGGCGACCGACCTGGTCACCGCGCTGGTCCGGCACGCGGGGCTCACGGACGTGCCACCCGGGGACGGTGGCGCGCGGTTGCAACGACAAGCGGCGGCCGGCGGATTGGCGGCGGTGGTCGACGCACTGGCTGCGGCGTGCATCGGTTCCGGGGAGGCGGGTAACCCGCCGTCGTGACCCTGGCTCTGGAGATCCCCGTCCTGCCGACCCCGCGCGGACCCGTGTCCGCCGCGGTCGTGGCGGCGCTGCGCGACGACCCGCCGCCCAAAACCCTGCCGCTGGACGACGCCCGCGCGGCCGACCCGTACGGCGAGGACCTCCACCTCGCCCTGCACGTCTGCTACGAGCTGCACTACCGCGGCTTCCGGGACGTCTCGCCCGACTGGGAGTGGGAACCGGAGCTGCTGCGGCTGCGCGCCGAGCTGGAGCGGGTGTTCCGCGCCGCCCTGGACACCGACCTGGCCGACCGGGTCGACCTGGCCGACGCCCTCGACGACCTGCTGGTGGAACCGGTCGACGGCGCCGGCGTGAGCCACTTCCTGCGCGACCGCGGCGACTGGTGGCACATGCGCGAGTACCTGGTCCACCGGTCGGTCTACCACCTCAAGGAGGCCGACCCGCACGCGTGGGTGATCCCCCGGCTGTCCGGCCGCGCCAAGGCCGCCCTGGTGGCCGTCGAGTTCGACGAGTTCGGCGGCGGGCGCGGCGACCGGATGCACTCCCAGCTCTACGCGCGGCTGCTGGCCGGCGCCGGGCTGGACACCGGTTACCTGCACTACCTGGACCACGTCCCCGCGCCCATGCTGGCCACGGTGAACCTGATGTCGCTGTGCGGCCTGCACCAGGGTCTGCGCGGGGCGCTGGTCGGCCACTTCGCCGCCGCCGAGATCACCACCGCGCCCAGCGCCGCCCGCATGGCCAAGGCGCTGGCCAGGATGAACGCCCACGCCGACTGCGTCGAGTTCTTCACCGAGCACATCGAGGCGGACGCGGTGCACGAACAGGTCATGCGGCACGACGTGGTGGGCGACCTGGTCGCTCGGGAACCGGCGCTGGCCGCCTCGGTCGTCTTCGGCATCCGGGCCACCGAACTGCTGGAACAGCGCCTGTCCGACCACCTGCTCGGCGCATGGAACCAAGGACGCAGCTCCCTGCGGAAGCCGGTGTGAGGGTCAGGCCTGCGGAAGCCGGTGTGAGGTCAGGCGGCGTCCGCGCGGACGACGACCAGCTCCTCCCGGTCCCGGCCGGGCTCGACGAACCCGTTGGCGCGCAACCACTCCGCCCGCCGGCGCAGCACGGGCCCGAACGGGACGACCCGCCGCGCGACCACCGCCGCCTTCAACCCGCCGCCGCGCAGCTGCCGCAGGGTCCGGTCCTCGTCGGCCAGCGCGGAGTGCACGATGACCGCCATCCCGTTGTCCGCCAGCAACAACGGCAGCACCGCGCACAGCCGGTCCAGCACCGACCGCCCGTCCGGCCCCGCGTCCCACGCCACTGCCCGGCCCCGCGCGGGCGTCCCGGGAGCGGGCACGTACGGCGGGTTGGCCAGCACGACGTCATAGGTGCCCTCGCCCACCAGGTCCCCGAAGTCCGCGTGCCGCACGCGGACCGGCACGCCCCGCGCCCGGCCGTTGCACCACGCCGCCACCACCGCCCGCCGGCTGCGGTCCACGGCCGTCACCTCGGCGGCCCCGGCCAGCCCCGCCAGGATGCCGAGCACCCCGGTGCCGGCGCACACGTCCAGCACCCGCGCACCCTCGGGCACACCGGCGACGGACAGCGCCTGCGCGGCCAGCCACGTGTCCTCCTGCGGGCGGTACACCCCGGGCGGTCTCCACAGCCACATGGACGGAAGGTTCCCCACACCGTCCACCCGAAACAGCCCTCCCTTGCGCGTCTACAGTGGACGGACCTCGGCCGTCGGTGTAGCGGACCAGCCAGTCGTCCGGCCGCAGCGCCTCCTCGCCGACCCCGTCAGCCCTGGTCACCCGGACGGGTCGCCAGCACACCGGTCCGGGTGAGTTGTTCGGCGATGTCGCGCAGCTTGGCGTTGGCGTGCTGGCTGGCCCGCGCGAGGACCGCGAACGCCTGGTCGGCGGTCAGCTTGTGGCGTTCCATCAGGATGCCCTTCGCCTGCCCGATCAGGTCGCGGGTGCGCACCGCCTCGCCCAGGTGGTCGCGCTGCTGCGCGGTGGCCAGCGCGATCGCGGAGTGCCCGGCGAACAGGCTGCCGACGTGCTCGGACTCGTCGTCGAACGCGTGGGCTCGGGTGGCGAAGAGGTTGAGCGCGCCCAGGTCGTCGTTCTCGACGAACAACTGGAACGACAGCATCGACCCCACGTCCATCTCCACCGCCCGCGCGGCGAACTCCGGCCACCGGGTCTCCCGGGCCAGGTCGGGCACGGACACGATCTTCGCGTCGTACAGGGCGGCCAGGCACGGGCCCTGGGCGGTGTCGTACTGGACCTGGTCGACGTCGACCGGCAGGTCACCGGTCGCGGCGACGGTCTTCACCTCCCGCCGGCCCAGGACCGTCATGATCCCGGCGTGCTCGGCGCCCGGCACGGTGCCCACCGCGGCGCGCACGATGGCGTCCATCGTCTCCTGCTCGCCGCCCTGCTGCTGGAGCAGGCGGGCGATGGCGGTCAGGTGGGTGGCCAGGTCGGGGCCGGCGGTGAAGGTGCGGCCGGTTCCCGGCTCGGGTGAGATCTGCTCGACCATGGGTCGCCTTTCCGGTGGCGTTCGGCGGCGTGCCGGGGTACGTCCGGTGGTTACCCCTCCGCCATCGTCGATCCACCCACCGTTCGGGCCCGGACACGCTGAGTGGCACGACCGGCCGGTCCTGGGTACGGTCGGTGACCAGAAGGGTTGAGCAGACAGCCTGCCGTCCGCCGTCGCCGAGGCGATACCGGAGAGCAACCGTGCGCATCGCTGTCGTGGCCCTGCACACCACCGGCCCGCCGACCCAGGTCACCGCCCTCGCCGGCGGTCTGACCCGGTTGGCGCACAAGGTCGTCGTGTACGGCACCCCGCCCGACCGGACCCCGGTCGGCTACCGGGCGGTCCACCTGACCGCTCAGGCGGACCTCGACACGTGCGTCCGCGAGCTGGAACAGCTCTGGTCCGACGAGCGCCCGGACGTGGTCCACGCCCACGACTGGACCGCCGGCGTCGCGTCCCTCCTGGCGGCCCGCCGCCTCCACCCGCCGGTCGTGCAGAGCTTCCACGACATCGGCCAACGCCTGCGGCGCTGCGGCGTCGCCGTGCACCCCCGGCGGGAGGCGTTGGAGCGGCTGATCGTCCGGCAGGCGGCGCACGTCCTGGCGCACGGCCACGTCGACCCGGCCGACCTGCTGCGGATGGGCGTGCCCAGGTCCCGCGTGTCGACCATGCCCGACATCGTGGACGTGGACCGCTTCACCCCCGACGGCCCCTCCGACGCCCGACGCCTGCCCCACCGCCTGATCTCGGTGGGTCGCCTGCGCCCCACGTCGGGCCTGGACGAGGTGATCGACGCCCTGTCGGCGGTGCCGGACACCGAACTGGTCGTCGTGGCCGGCCGTGCGCCGGGCGCGGGCGCGGAGGTCGGCCGGCTCGCCGCGTTCGCCCACCGCCACGGCGTGCGGACGCGGGTCCGCCTGGCCACCGACGTCCCCGCGCAGGCCTTGCCCGGCCTGCTGAGATCGGCGGACCTCCTGGTCAGCACCCCCGCCGGCGGGTCCGGCCCGGGCGTCCTGGAAGCCATGGCGTGCGGTGTCCCGGTGGTGGCGGCGGCGGCGACCAGCGCGGCGGCCCTGGTGGTGGACGGCGTGACCGGCGTGGTGGTCCCACCCGCGGACCGCCCGACCCTGGTGCGCACGCTGCGCCGCCTGCTCGACAGCCCGGCCCTGCGCGACGCCTACGGCACCGCCGGCGCGGACCGCGCGAGAACCTGTTACAGCCCCGGTTGCGTGGCCGAGAAGACCACCCGCCTCTACCGGTCGGTCACCGCCGGCCAGCACGATGAGGGGCATGGTCGAACACCGGAACCACGCCGAGGGGTCGGTGAACCACGCCGAGGGGACGGTGAACCACGCCGAGGGGACGGTGTTCGGGTCGGTCGTCCAAGTCCGTGACGTCGGTGGCGACCTGCACGTCTCCCACGCGCGGGTCCCGCAGTCCCGCCGCCAAGCCCGCACGATCACCCACCTGATCACCGCAGCCCTGACCCGGCACGGAGCCGGGGCTTTCCGCCTCGCCACCGACCCCGCCCAAGCCGCCGCACTCCTCCCCCTGGTGGCCGCCCACCACCCGGAAGTCGTCCGCGCCCTGACCGCCGTCGTCCTGGCGGACCGGCGGTCGTGCCGGCTGATTCCCGCCGGCCGCTGCCCGCCCCCGCCGCCGAGACTGGCCCCGTGACCACGGAACCACTTGTGCACCAACCGATCGAGCCCGGCATCCTGTACTTCGGCACCCCCGTAGTCCTGATCTCCAGCGAGAACGAGGACGGCACGCCCAACCTCGCCCCCATCTCCTCGGCCTTCTGGCTCGGCTGGCGGGCGGTCCTGGGCATCAGCGCCAAGTCGCAGACCACGCGGAACCTGGTGCGCACCGGGGAAGGCGTGCTCAACCTGCCCTCGGACGCGTTGGCGCCCAACGTGGACCGGCTCGCGCTCACCACCGGGTCGGACCCGGTGCCGCCGGGCAAGGTGCGGCGCGGGTACTTCCACGTGGCCGACAAGTTCACCAGGGCCGGGTTGACCCCGGTGGCGTCCGAGACGGTGGGGCCGCCGCGAGTGGCGGAGTGCCCGGTGGCGATGGAGGTCGTGGTCGAGGCGGTGCACCCGGTGGCGGAGGCGGATGAGGGGCAGCGCGGGTCGATCGTCGCGGTGGAGGTGCGGGTGCAGCGGGTGTTCGTGCACGACGACATCCGGATGGCGGGCACCGAGGACCGCATCGACCCCGACGCGTGGCGCCCGCTGATCATGAGCTTCCAGCAGTTCTACGGCCTCGGCCCGCAGGTGCACCCGTCGACGCTGGCGCGCATCCCCGAACGCCTCTACCGGGGCCCGGACATCGAACGGGCGCGCGCGGTCCCCGTGAAGGCGTGATTCAGCACGGGCAGTCCGACGCGGCGTCGGTGCGGCGTTCGAGGAGGACGGTGTCGCGCCACACCCCGTGGTGCTGGGCGATGCGTTCGCGGACGCCGACGGTGCGGAAGCCGGCTGCGTGGTGCAGGGCGATGCTGGCCCGGTTCTCCGGGAAGATCGCCGTCTGCAACGTCCACAGGCCGGCCTCGTCGGCGGCGGTGACCTGCTTGTGCAGCAACGCCTTCCCCACGCCCCGGCCGCGCGCGCCGTCGCCGACGTAGATCGACGTCTCGGCCACGCCCGCGTAGCAGTCCCGGGCGGAGACGGGGGTGGCGGCGGCCCAGCCGGCCACGGCGCCGTCGATCTCGGCGATCCAGCGGTGGTCGGGCAGCCACTTGGCGTCCAGGGTGCGGCGGCTCGGGGTCTCGGTCTCGAACGTGGCGTTGCGGGTGGCGATGCCCTCGCCGTAGATGCGCCGCACGTCGGTCCAGTCGTCCTCGGTCATCGCGCGGACGGTGACGTCGGCGGGCAGGTCGCCGGGGCCGCTCCCGCGCGTGACGACGGTGCCCATGACGGCGTCGGCGGCGTGCGGCAGGCCGGTGCAGCACGCCGTGTTGACCGACACGAGCGTCTGCGTGCCCTCCTTGCGCAGCCGCACGAACCCGGTCTCGGCGAGTTTGCGCAGGTGGTGCGAACACGTGGGCTGGCTGACGCCGATCGCCTCGGCCAGCGCGCCCACCGCGATCTCGCCGGGCTGCACGGCCACGGTGTGCAGCAGGCGGATTCGGGTGGGGTCGGCGAGGCAGGCGAACCACTGGGCGTAGGTCGTCGCGTCCTCGACC
The DNA here is from genome assembly GCA_050954585.1 of Actinosynnema sp. CA-248983. Lineage (GTDB taxonomy): Bacteria > Actinomycetota > Actinomycetes > Mycobacteriales > Pseudonocardiaceae > Actinosynnema. The sequence goes on from CP191863.1 coordinate 3,972,450, forward strand.
GGCAGGCCGGGTGCGGGCAGCAGCGTCGTCATGCCGACAACTATAGCTTGCCAGGCAGAGTATTCAGAGATGAACATCTATGGAGTCGGGTAAGGTTGATAGCGGTGCGTCGATGGATGTGCGGTAGGTGCCCGGGGTGGTGCCGGTCCAGCGGCGGAACGCCCGGGTGAAGGTCGAGGCGTCGGAGTAGCCCAGGCGTCGGGCGATGGGAGCCAGGCCCAGACGGGTCGTCGTCAACAGCTCGACCGCCGCCGCGTGGCGCGCCTGCGCCGCCACCTGGTGGAACGACGTGCCCTCGGCGGCCAGTCGACGCCGCAGGGTGCGTGGGGACAGGTGCAGGCGCGCGGCAGCGGTGTCCATGTCGAGGACGGCGCCCTCGGTGCGGAACAGCTCCCGAACCCGGTGGGCGATCGGGCCGTCGAACCGGTCGAGCAGCAGCAGGTCGCACTCGCGGGCACACGCGCGCAGGGTGTGCGGGTCGGCCTGCGGCAACGCCCGGTCCAGCACCGAGGTCGAGGCCACCAGGGCGTCGCGGGGCGCGCCGAAGGACACCGGGACGTCGCCGAACAACCCCGGCGTCGGGGCCCGCCGCAGGTCGATCCGCAGCAGCGGCAGCGGTTCGCCGAGCAACCCGCCGACGATGCCGCGGATCGACGCCAGCTCCCGCTCCACCACGAAGTCCCGCACGGCCGCGGGCACCCCGCCGCCGTCCACCTGCACCCGCACCTCGCCCCCGGCCACCCGCAGCGACACGCCGGCGTTGGCGTAGGTCAGCGCCAGCCGGGGCAGCCCGACCTCGGCCGCGACGCCCAGGGTCGGGCTGGCCATGAGCGCGAAGCCCCACACGCCGTAGTGCCGCAGCCGCAGCCGTGACCCGACGTCCACGCCGAGCCCGGGCCGCGGACAGGCGCGCACCAGGTTCTGCGCCACCACCAGCTCCTGGGACCCACGCACCACCGCCGCCGGGTCGTCCACCTGCTCGGGCGTGACCCCGCTGCCGGTGAGCAGCGTCCGGGCGTCCACCCCGTGCTCGCGCCCCACGGCGACCATGCCGCGCACCCCGGCCGTGCCGCGCCGGCCGGAAATGCCCACCGGGCGTCCCGTGATGTCTACGGCCCGCACCGCCGTCCTCCCTAACGTCAATTCCAGGGGGCGCCGGTGCCCATCACCGGAAGCCACCGTACAAGGCGGTTCGCGGTCCATCCGTGAATGCGCCGGCACATCATTCGACCGGCCTAGGAAATGGAGTGGAAATGACCCGAACGGTGCTCGTCACGGGCGGCAACCGAGGTATCGGTCTGGCCACCGCGCGGGCGTTCGCCGAACGCGGCGACCGGGTGGCGGTCACCCACCGCGGCGCCGTGGTGCCGGACTACCTGCTCGGCGTGCGGTGCGACGTCACCGACCCCGAGGCGGTGGAGGCGGCCTTCGCGCGGGTGGAGGCGGAACTGGGGCCGGTGGAGGTCCTGGTGGCCAACGCCGGCATCACCGACAGCACCCTGATGACCCGGATGACCGAGGACCGCTTCGCCCGCGTCGTGGACACCAACCTCACCGGCGCGTGGCGCTGCGCCCGGCGCGCGGTCGGCCAGATGGTCCGCAACCGGTCCGGCCGGATGATCTTCATCTCGTCCGTGGCCGCCCTGTACGGCAGCGCCGGCATGACCAACTACGCGGCCAGCAAGGCCGGGCTGATCGGCCTGGCCCGGTCGCTGGCGCGGGAACTGGGCAGCCGCCAGGTGACCGCGAACGTGGTGGCGCCCGGGTACGTCCTCACCGACATGACCGCCGACCTGCCGCAGCAGTACGGCGCGGCCTACCGGGACGCGATCCCGCTGCGCAGGTTCGCCGAGCCGGAGGAGGTCGCGGCCGTGGTCGAGTGGCTGGCCGGGCCCGCCGCCGGGTACATCACCGGCGCGGTCATCCCGGTGGACGGCGGGATGGGGATGGGGCACTGATGGACGTGCTCCTGGTAGCCGAGGCGGCGCGCCGGCCGCCCCTGTTGGCCTCCTTGCCGCTGGCTCGTCCCGACGATCTCGCCGCGGCGCTGCGCAGACGTCCCGATGTCGTGCTGGTGGACGTCAACGACGACCGCGTGGTGCGGGACTTGGTGGACGGCGGGTTCGCGGTGGTGGTGTTGGTGGCTCCGCACCAGGTGGCGCGGTACCTGCACACGGGGGCGCGTGGCTTCGCGTGCCGTGACGGGAGGGAGGCGATGGCGGCGGCATCGGCGGTCGCGGCGGGCGGGACCTACCTGGCGGCGGCGCTGGTGGAGCAGTTGCGGGCCAGGCCGCCGCTGCGGGAGTTGACCGAGCGGGAGCGGGAGGTGCTGCGGCTGGTGGCGCAGGGTAGGTCGAACCGGGAGATCGCGCGGGAGATGCACGTGACGGCCGCGACGGTGAAGACGCACGTGTCGCACATCCTGACCAAGCTCGACCTGCCCAACCGGATGCACGCGGCCCTGCTGGCGCAACGCGAAGGCCTGCGCTGCTGAGCGGTTCAGGCCCTGCCGGGCGGTTCAGGACCTGCTGAGCGGTTCAGGACTTGGTGAAGGCCAGGACGACGTTGTGGCCGCCGAACCCGAAGGAGTTGGACAGGGCGGCGGCCACATGCGTCCGGCGGGCCGTGTCGGCGACGATCTCCAGCTTCACCTCGGGGTCCGGGTCGGTCAGGTTCAACGTCGGCGGGATGACGCCGTGGTGGATGGTCAGCGCGGTGAAGGCCGCTTCCACGGCGCCCGCCCCGCCGATGCAGTGGCCGGTGGCCGACTTGGTGGCGGTCAGCAGGGGATGCGGGCCCACCGCAGCCAGGATCGCCGAGGCCTCGACCCGGTCGCCCACCCGGGTGCCGGGGGCGTGGGCGTTGATGTGGGTGACGTCGTGCGGGTTGAGGCGGGCGGTGCGCAGGGCTTCCTGGAGGGCTCGGACCTGGCCGTCCGGGGCCGGGGCGGTCATGTCGTGAGCGTCGGCGCTGAGGCCCGCGCCAGCCAGGGTGGCGTACGGGCGGGCACCCCGGGCACGGGCGCGGGAAGCCTTTTCCAGGACCAGGGCGGCGGCCCCTTCGGCCATCACGAAACCGTCCCGGGCTTGGTCGAACGGGCGGGACGCCAGGGTCGGGGTCTCGTTGCGGCGGGACAGCGCTCCCATCCGGGCGAACGTCGACAGCGACAACTCGCCCAGGCACGCCTCCGCGCCGCCCGCCACGACGATGTCGGCACGGCCGGCGCGCAGCATCGACAACCCGAGCGCGATGGCCTCCGCGCCGGAAGCGCAGGCGCTGGTGGGGGCGTGCGCGCCGGCGCGTGCGCCCAGGGCGAGGCTCACGGCGGCGGCCGGGCCGTTGGGCATGAGCATGGTCACGGCGAACGGCGACACCCGGTCCGGGCCCAACTCCTTGAGCCGTTCGTGCTGGGCGACCAGGGTTCCGCCACCGCCCAGGCCGGTCCCGATGACGACCCCGAAACGCTCCGCAGGCACGTCCGGGGTGCCCGCGTCGGCCCACGCCTCGCGGGCGGCGATCACGGCGATCTGCTGGCAGCGGTCCCACCGGCGGGCCTCGACGCGGTCCAGGGCTGCGACGGGGTCGGCGCGTAATGGCGCACCGATGCGCACCGGCAGGGCGCGCGCCCACGGGAGGGCGACGGCCCCGGACTCGCCGGCCAGCAGGGCCGCCCACGACGAGGCCGCGTCGCCGCCCTGGGGCGTGGTCATGCCCAGACCGGTCACCACCACCGGGTCGTCGGGCGGCGGGGGCAGGGTGGGGTGCAGGGCGTACTCGATCTGCGGGCGGCGCGGTGCCATCGGATTCCCCTTTCGTGGTGGGTGCAGGCAAGCACGTTCCCCGGTGCGGGCGGATCGGCCGCGCGGCCGATCCGCGAGCCGCCTCCGCCGGATTACGTTTCCGGTCCCATGCGGAAAGGAGGCGTCATGCCGGCGCCGGCCGAACTGACGGACGTGGTCGAATTGTGTCGACATCAAGCGGAATGCTTTCCCGATCGGCGTTCGCACGTTTTCCTGGACCACACCGGGAACGAGTCCGCCGCGCTCACCTTCGGCGAACTCGACCTGCGCGCCCGGGCGATCGCCGCCCGGCTGCGGGACCTGGTCGGGCCGGGGGCGTGCGCGGTGCTCAGCCACGCGCGGGGCGTGGACTTCGTGCCCGCGTTCCTCGGGTGCCTGTACGCGGGGGTCGTGGCGGTGCCCGCGCCGGCCACCCGGCGCACCCACGGCGACCCCCGGTTCGAGCGGCTGGCCGACATCGTCGCCGACGCCCGGCCCGACCTGCTGCTGTGCGGCTCGGACCGGCTCGCCGGGCGCGGCCTGGTGGACCGCGCGCTGCCCACCGACCTGGTCGACCCGGTCCACGCGGAGCGGTTCGAGCCGGTCCCGGTGGGTCCGGACGCGGTCTCCCACGTGCAGTACACCTCCGGCACCACCGGCAAGCCCAAGGGCGTCGTGATCACCCACGGCAACGTGCTGGCCAACGTCCGCCTGATCGCCGGGTCCGCGCCGGACACGCCCGACCGGCCGCCCACGGTGACCTGGCTGCCGCTGTTCCACGACATGGGCCTGGTCGGCGGCGTCCTGCACCCGCTGTACGCGGGCCACACGTCGGTGGTCATGGCATCGCAGGACTTCGCCCGCTCGCCGGTCACCTGGCTGGCCGCGCTGGACCGCTACCGCGCCGAGTTCGCCGCCGCGCCCGCCCTGGGCTGGGACCGGTGCGCCCGGCAGGTCACCGACGAGCAGCGCGACGCGCTCGACCTGAGCCGCCTGCGGGTGGCGGTGATCAGCGACGAACCGCTGCGCGCGGAGACCGTCTACGCCTTCGCCGCGCGGTTCGCCCGCAGCGGGTTCCGGCGGGAGGCGTTCTTCCCCGGCTACGGCCTGGCCGAGTCCACCGTCCTGGTCAGCGGCGGACCGCGCGCGGGCGGGCCGGTGACCACCGCGTTCGACCCCGAGGAGCTGGCCCTGGGCCGGGTCCGGCCGAGCCCGCACGGGCGCCGGCTGGTCGCCTCGGGCGTCCCCGACCCCGCGAGCACGGTCGTCATCACCGACCCCGACACCGGCGAACCCCTGCCCCCGGACCGGGTCGGCGAGATCCGGGTGGCCGGGCCGAGCGTGGGCGCGGGCTACTGGCGGCGTCCCGACGACCCGGCGTTCGACACCACCGTGCCCGGCCACGGCGGGGGCTTCCTGCGCACCGGCAACCTCGGCTTCCGGCACGACGGGCTGCTCCACGTGCGCTGCCGGCTCGCCGACGCGATCACCGTCGGGGGCCGCGTCCTGATGCCATACGACCTGGAGGACGCGGTCGTGGCGAGCCACCCCGCGATCCGCGCCGCGTGCGCGTTCACCGACCCCGCCGGCCGGGTCGTCGTGCTGGCCGAGACCCGCGAGCCGGTGGCGGTCGAGGCGCCCGACGTGGACTTCGTCGTCCCGGTCCGCCCCGGCACGTTGCGCTACACCACCAGCGGCAAGCTGCGCCGCGCCGACACCCGGGCAGCGTGGCTGTCCGGCCGCGACGGGAGGAATGGCTGATGCACATCCTCGACCCCATGGTCCACCTGCCCGGCGACGGCGCCCCGCTGGCCACCCTGGTGGACCTGTGCCGCGCGCGGGCCGCCGCCGACCCCGCACGCCCCGTCTTCCGGCACCGCTCGCCCGACGCGGCCCTGACCCTGGGCGAGTTCGACGCCCGCGCCCGCGCGCTCGCCGTCCGCCTGCTGGACGTCGTCCCCGCCGGCTCCCGCGCGCTGCTCAGCTTCGCGCCCGGCCCGGACTTCGCCGTGGGCCTCGCCGGCTGCCTCTACGCGGGCGTGGTCGCCGTGCCGGTGCCGCCCCTGGGCGGGCCTGGCGCACGCGTCGAGTCCGTGGTGGGCAGCGCCCGACCCGGCGTCGTGCTGTCCACCGCGCGGGAACTGGCCCCGCTGGCCGAGCTGTTCCACCGCACGCCCGCACTGGCTCAACTGGTCACCATCGCCGTGGACACCCTCGACCCGACCCAGGCCGACCGCTGGCAACGGCCCGACGCGGGCCCGGACGCCGTGGCCTACCTCCAGTACTCGTCCGGGTCGACCGGCGTGCCCAAGGGCGTGACCCTCACCCACGCCAACGTCCTGCACAACCTGGCACTGATCCACCAGGCCACCACCCGACCGGGCGACGCCGAGGGCGAGCCCCGGCCCCCGTCGGTGCTGTGGCTGCCGCAGCACTACAACATGGGCCTGATCGGCAGCGTCCTGGAACCGCTGTACTCCGGGCACGACGTGGTGACCACGGCCGCGTCGGCGTTCGTCCGCAGCCCCTACACGTGGCTGCGCACCCTGTCCGACGTCGGCCGCGTCGACACGTGCGCGCCGAACTTCGCGCTGGACCTGTGCACCCGCCGGATCACCGGGCCGCAACTGGACACCCTCGACCTCAGCGGGGTGGAGATGCTGCTCATCGGCGGCGAACCCGTGCGCGCGGCCACGCTCGACCGGTTCCACGAGACCTTCGCGCGGGCGGGCCTGCGCCGGGAAGCCCTCGTGCCCGCCTACGGCCTGGCCGAGTCGACGGTGTTGGTGACGGCGGGCCAGATCGGCCAGGGACCGGTGCTGCTGCGGGTCGACCGGACCGCGTTGGCCGCCGGCGTGGCGCGCCCGGTCGAGCCCGCGGCGGGCGGGCACGTGCTGGTCAGCTCGGGCGTGGTGCCGCCGTCGACGACCGTCGTGCCGGTCGACGCGGCCACCGGGCGGGCGTGCGACGACGGCCGGGTGGGGGAGATCCACGTGGCCGGGCCCAGCGTCGGCGCGGGGTACTGGAACGCCGGTCCGGACGTGCCCGACGTGTTCGGCGCGGTCCTGCCCGACCACCCCGGCCGGCGGTTCCTGCGCACCGGCGACCTCGGTTTCCGCTACGACGGCGAGCTGTTCGTCACCGGCCGGGCCAAGGACGTGATCATCGTCGCGGGCGCGAACCACTACCCGCACGACATCGAGGCGACCGTGGAACAGGCGCACCCGGCCGTGCGCGAGCGGGGCGTGTGCGCGTTGGGCGTGGACGACGGCGAACGGGAACGGCTCGTGGTGCTCGCCGAGGTCGTCCCGCAGTCCACTGTGGACGGTGTCGAGCTGGTGCAGGCGATCCGGCGCGCGGTCCACGTCTCGCACGGTCTGCAAGCGCACGGCGTGGAACTGCTCGCGCCGGGAGCCTTGCCGTACACGGTGAACGGCAAGCTGCGCCGCGCCGACTGCCTGCGCGGCCACCTCGACGGCACCCTGCCCCGGTGGGTGCCGTGACGCGCGTCACGGTGTGTCATGCCAGGCGGGGAGCCGGTGTCTTCATCCTCCGAAAAGCCCCGAGGTCACCGTTCGCCCCGAGCACCTCCGTGACCAGCGCGACCCCGGCGGCGCGGATCAGTTTGTCCTCCAAGTCCTCGACGCACACGAAGAACCCCATCCGCGCCAGAGCATCCCGCGACCCCGGCGCACCCAGCCCGGCCGCCGCCAAACCCCGCTGGACGACGTGCGCCTCACCCTCATCACACAGCCCGACCAGCCGCACCCCGCCCCCGCCGAACCGCCGCAACTGCCGGGGCACCCCGTGCGCGCCACCCACCGGCAGCACCACGACGCCCTCAGCGGCCAGGTCCCGGCCCTGCCGTAGAGCGAGGGTCTCGACGGCGATCTGGTCGCTGACGCCCTCGACCAGAACCACCACCCGGGCACCGTCCGCACGCGCCAACGCAAGAGCCGTGGCCTCGGTCGCTGCCGCCGGCCCGGTCACGTACCCCGCGAGAAGCTCCTCCACCACTGCACCCTCGACCAAACCACCCGGTCGACGCCACCCCCGAAAATCAGGCGCGGCGGGCCGCGACGGTGTCGCGCACGACCGCCCACGCGTCGGCCACCGGGCCCAGGTGGGCGAGCTTGTCCGGGTTGATCACCGCCCGGATGGTCTGCACCCGGCCGTCGAGGACGTCCAAGGTCAGGGTGTTCACGATCCGGCCCTCGCGGTCGTGGAACACCGCGCCGGGCTGACCGTTGACCTCGTGCGGTCGCACGGTGCCGCCGATCCGCCCGAACGGCGCCATGAACGCCCCGAGCAGCCGCGCCACCTGGTCGGCCCCGAACACGCCGTCCCTCCACAGCGGGGCCTTGCCGCCGCTGTCGCCGACCATCGCCACGTCGGCGGCGAGCAGGTCGCGCAGCCCGGCCACGTCACCCTCGCGGAAGGCCTCGAAGAACCGCTCCGCCAGTTCCTCCCGCTCCCGCCGGTCGGCCTCGAAGCGCGCCCTCCCGGCGCCCATGTGCCGGCGGGCGCGGACGGCGAGCTGTCGGCACGCCGCCTCGGAGCGGCCCACGGACGTGGCCACGTCGGCGAAGCCGAACCCGAACACCTCCCGCAGCACGAACACCGCCCGCTCCAGCGGGCTGAGGCGCTCCAGCAGCAGCAGGGCCGCCATCGACACCGAGTCGGCCAGTTCCGCCGACCGCTCCGGGTCCTGGTACGGGTCGGCCAGCAGCGGCTCGGGGAACCACTCGCCGACGTACTCCTCCCGCCGCACCCGCGCCGACCGCAGCACGTCGATCGCGATCCGGGACACCGTCGCGGACAGGAACGCCTTCACCGACTCCGGCTCCGCGGCGGCGGACTCGTAGCGCAGCCACGCCTCCTGCACCGCGTCCTCGGCCTCGCCGACGCTGCCCAGCAGCCGGTAGGCGATCGAGAACAGCAACGGCCGCAGCCGCTCGAACTCCCCGGCCCGACTCTCCACCCGCATCAACCGCACCTTCCCGACGTGGACACCTCTCCACATGACGAGCCGGCCGGTCCCGCTGTGACATCCGCCCCGATGTCACAGAACGCGCCCCCCGTCTCGTCCCGAGGGGGAGCACGGACAACCAACCGTCAAGGAGCTTGTGACATGGCAGAACACCGGACCGTGGCGTTGATCACCGGCGCGAACAAGGGAATCGGCCGCGCGACCGCCGAAGCGCTCGCCGCCCTGGGCACCACCGTCCTGATCGGCGCCCGCGACGCCCGACGCGGCGAAGAGGCCGCCGCGGGCATCCGGGCGAACGGCGGCGACGCGCACGTGGTCACCCTGGACGTCACCGACCCGGCCACCGCCGCCGCCACCGCCGAGTGGGTGCAGGGGCGCTTCGGCCGGCTCGACGTGCTGGTCAACAACGCGGGCATCACCGGTTCCGGGCAGGTCGGGCCGATGGACGCGGTCGACCAGGTACCCGGCACCGTGCACCTGGACATGGTCCGGTCGGTGTTCGAGACCAACGTGTTCGGGGTGATCGCGGTGACCAACGCCCTGCTGCCGCTGCTGCGCCGCTCGGCCGCGCCCCGCGTGGTCAACGTCAGCAGCGCGGCGGGCTCGCTGAGCCTCGCCGCCGACCCGGACGGCCCGCTCGCCGGGCTCCTGCCCTCGGCCGCGTACACGCCGTCCAAGGCCGCTTTGAACGCGCTGACCATCCAGTACGCCAACGAACTGCGCAAGGACGGCGTCCTGGTCAACGCGGCCGACCCCGGGTACGTCGACACCGACATCAACGACCACAACGGCTACCTCACCCCCGCCCAGGGCGCGGCCGTGGTGGTGCGCCTGGCCACCTTGGACGCCGACGGACCCACCGGCGGTTTCTTCAATGCCGACGGCCCGGTGCCCTGGTAGGTATTTCCCGAAAAGCGGCTACCCGGGGTATGTGGTCTAGTACGCTCGGCTGATCCACAGCGCGTGGGAGGTGCACAGTGGACGGTGGAGCCAGCCCTGAGCAGCGGCTGCACGAGTACCGGCGGGCCCTGGGCGAGGACGGCGCGGACATGGGGGAGTTGCCCCCCGACAACGGCGAGCACGTCGGCCGGTCCGCGGACGACCTGGTCAGGGTGACCGTCTCGGGTGGCCGGGTCATCGCCGTGGCACTGCGTTCCGCGCCGGCGGAGGTCTCGGAGCTGGAACGGCACGTGGCGGTCGCGGCGAACGCGGCGCTGGCCGCGTCCCGCGCGGTCGCGCCGGCCGCCGAAGACCCCATGCCCGACCTCAACGCCCTGATGGGCAGGCTGGCCGAGGTCGGCGAGCAGAGCGCCCGGTTCATGCGCCAGGTCGGGACGGCGGTGGACGAGGTCATCGCGAAGGTCGGCCCGCGGACCGGCATGCGCGGTGACCCGTCGCCCACCGGCGTGGACGCGTTGTTCGCCGAGGCCACGGCCGTCGTGCGGGCCGCTCGCGACTCGCTGGGCGGGCTGGCGGGCGCCCAGGTCACCGGCTCCGGCTCGGACGACGACCACGAGGTGTGGGTGACCATCGGCACCGACGGGAACGTGTCCAAGGTGGAGCTGTCCGCCGCCGTGCGCGGCATGACCGCGCGCCAGTTCACCGACCGCGCCCGCCAGGCGCTCGACGCCGCCCTCCTCGACTGGACCGCGCAGCGCCGCGCCCAGCCGCCGGACGCGTCCACTGTGGACTTCGGTCGGCTGTCCGCGCAGGCCGAGGCGCTGCGCACGCAGAGCTTCGAGCAGTTGCGCGGGTACACGGCCAAGATGCGGTCGATCATGGGAAGCATCGGCGAGCCGTAGGGCCCCGCCGGAAAAGTGGGAGCAGCAAAGGGGGACAAGTGTCCGGAGGCCTGCACCTCTCGGGTGAAGCCATCGGCCGGTCGGGGGACCAGCTCACCGGCACGGCCGAGCGCCTGACCGGCGAGATCGCCTCGTTCCGCGCGAGCCTGGCGTCCTACGGCAACCCGTTCGGCGGGGACGACCTCGGTTCCGTCCTGCAGATGATCTACGACGCGATCTCCGAGGCGGCGATGGAGAGCTTCGAGGACAACGCGGGCGTGCTCACCGAGACCGGCGGCAAGCTGGTGGAGATGGGCGCCGAGTACGTCAACGTCGAGCAGGCCAACCACGGCCTGTTCACCGGGCTGGGAGGGGACGGCCGGTGACCACCGGCCTCATGCTGCCCCCGGAGCTGTCCGGGCTGCTCAACACGCTGGGCTTCTCGTGGCCGGAGGGCGACGAGGGCAAGATCTTCGACATGGCGGGGGAGTGGATCGCGTTCGGCGACCGGCTGAGCGGGTCCGTCGCCCAGGCGCACGGCCAGGCCGAGGCGGTGTGGACGGACAACGTCGCCGAGGCCGTCGAGAAGTTCAAGTCCTTCTGGGACGGTGGTGACGCGCCGAAGAAGAACCTGGAGGACGGCGCGACCGCGGCGGCCATGGTCGGCGCGGGCCTGTACGTGTGCGCGGCGGCGCTGATCGCGTTGAAGGTGGCGGTCATCGCGCAACTCGTGGTGCTGGCCATCCAGATCGCCCAGGCCATCGCGACGGCGGTGGTGACCTTCGGCGCGTCCCTGCTCCAGATCCCGATCTTCCGGCAGATCACCAAGCTGCTGCTGGACATGGCGCTGGACGTCGCCATCAACGCGGTGCTCAATGGCTAGGCGCGGTGGCGGCGGCGGGGCCGGGATCTTCAAGCCGATCCTGAACTGGCTGCGCAAGGGCAGGCGCGGTGGCGGCGGCGGTCCGACGCCGGGCCGGACGCCGGGGCGCGGGCCGGGCACGCCGGGTCCGCACACCACGAACCGGTACCCGCGGCAGAAGCCCATGCTGGACAAGTACAAGCACGAGACCGACCCGAACCACCCGGCCAACCCGTTCCCCGGCCGGTCGGTGCGCCGCCTCAACGACCAGGAACGCGAGGCGCACCGCGTGTTCATCGACGGGCAGGGCAACATGCGCCGCGCCCGGGACGGCTCGCTGTACGACACCAACCAGGGCTCGTCGGCGTGGGGCGGCGGGCGCGCGATCTTCGTGATGGACGGGCGCGGCAACATCTACGCGTCCAACCACCACGCGGTCGGCCAGTTCCACCACTCGTCGCTGGGCGGCGGCAACCCGGTCGCGGCGGCGGGCGAGCTGTCGGTCACCAACGGCCGGGTCAACTACGCCACCGCCGCGAGCGGCCACTACCAGCCGGGTCCGGAGCACATGTCCAACCTGGCCCAGGAGTTCGGCCGCAACGGCATCCGCCCACCGATCTGGGGCTTCCAGGGCCCGACGCCCGGCGGCACTCCCATGTTCTCCTGAGTCGAAGGACCACCAGCAATGGCTATCGAGCACCGCGCCGAGCTGAACGCCGTCGTCTACGGCCTGTTCCGGGCGCCCAGCCTGGACCGCGAGGTCGCGGCGAGCATGGTGGAGGCCATGATCGCCCGCGAGTACTTCGTGGACGGCCCGGAGGCCTACGAGAAGGCGCTCGCGCAGGCCCTGAGCCAGCCCGACCCGGTCACCGCCGACCTGGAGCCGCCCTACGGGGAGGCCCAGGTGCGCGCGTTCCTCAAGCTGGTGCACGAGGAACTGGTGAAGGCGAAGCCCTGGCGCTGAGGACTACCGCGGATGTCGTAGCCGTCGGGTTTCTGCGGCGGACGCGGCAGTCGGGATTGTCTGCGTGCGGGGAACGACCGGAAGCGTTCCGGGCGACATGATCGACGACGCAAGAAGTCGTCGACCTTGGAGGACATCATGTCGCAGTTCGTCGCCGCCGCGTCCGCGTTGACCGGTGAGGTCTTGGCCCAGTCCGCCGACCCCTATGCCTTCACCGCGGGCCGGACCTGGTCGCTGGTGGGCGCGGGGCTCGGGTTGGTCGGTGTCGTGATCGGAGCGCTCGCCCTCGTGAGGCGGGGCCGGTGGGCCTCCATCGCGGTGGGGGCCGGCGTGGTCGGCGTGGGGATCGGGACGTGGGTGGTGTCGGCCGCCGAGGGCGGTCCGGGGACCGGGTACGGGATCGTGGGCGGGTACATCGCCCTGGTGATCGGGGTGGTCGCCATCGCGCTCGGCGGCCTGGCGGTGGCCCGGTCCGGGCGCGTCGCGACGACCCGCTGAGCCCCCTGGACTTGTCAGGCAAGTCGTCACTTGCCTATGGTGGGGTGTGGACGAAGAGCTGTTCAAGGCGCTCGCCGACCCGACCCGCCGGCGTATCCTCGACGAACTGGTGGAACGGGACGGGCAGACCTTGTTCGAGATCTGCGCCCGGCTGGTCACCAGGCACAACCTCGGACTCACCCGGCAGGCGGTCAGCCAGCACCTGGCCGTGCTGGAGGCCGCCGGCCTGGTCCGGTCGCGCCGCGAGGGCCGCTACAAGTTCCACGACCTCGACACCGAACCGCTCGAGCACATCGTGACGCGGTGGCTCAAGCCCACCCGACCGGAGGCAACCCCATGAGGATCCACCTGACCAGCGTGTTCGTCGACGACCAGGCCAAGGCGCTGAGCTTCTACACCGAGGTGCTGGGCTTCGTGAAGAAGTTCGACGTCCCGCTGGGCACCGACCGGTGGCTGACCGTGGTCTCGCCCGAAGAGCCCGACGGCACCGAGCTGCTGCTGGAGCCCTCCGGTCACCCCGCGGTCAAGCCGTACAAGGAGGCGCTGGTCGAGGACGGCATCCCGGCCGCCGCCTTCCAGGTCGACGACCTCCAGGCCGAGTACGAGCGGTTGACCGCGCTCGGCGTGCGGTTCACCCAGCAGCCGCTGGAGACCCCGCCGGTGGTCACCGCCGTGCTGGACGACACGTGCGGCAACCTGATCCAGCTGTCCCAGCACCTGGCGTGAGCGCACGCCGCCGGCGCGACCGCGAACGGTCGCGCCGGCAGTTTGTCCACAATGGACTACATCAGATGCACTCGTGTCCGATGGCCTGCGGCTGCTCGAACGGGTTGGTCGGGTCCACGTAGCTCACGATGTGCACGCAGAGGTGGTCGATGGCCGGGTTGGTCTGCGGGTAGACGTTCAGGTCCTGCCAGGTGTCACCGGCGTCGACCCACCTCGCCTCCCACGGGTTGCTGTCCGCCACGCCGCCCGCGAACACGGTGACGTCGACGTAGATGTAGCGGCGGTCGGTGCACTCGACCGTCCACCCGGCCTCTCTGGCCGCCGGGTTCAGGTGGATGTCCGTCGTGACGCAGCCGGCGGCGCTCGCCCCGGTGGTCGCGACCGCCGGACCTGCCGCGACGGTGAGCGCGCCGGCGGCCATGGCCACGGCGGCAAGAGTCCGGACGGCGTTCTCGCGGAACTTCGGCACTGGGCCTCCCCTTCCAGTATTGGTCTGGACCTCTGGAGTCTGCCCAGCGCGGCCGGTGGCCACCTACCGCCGTTCGGGCGCGTCGACCGTCACACGCGCACGGGCTTGAAATTCGCGATCTCCTGTGGCACGGACCAATATTGTCCACAGTGGACGGACACGGGGCGGGGCCGGGCAGGCCCGTCTTCGGTGGTGAAACCTCCTCAAACTTGCCGATTCGGGTGCATTCCGGGCAACTCGGCGCGCACCCGGAACGGCGACCGTGGCCGGGACGGATGGCGTGCGCCCCCGGTCGGGTGGACGGGCGGCCACGCACTGTGGATGTCGGGATGCCGAAGGTAGGCATGGGGAACGGCGGATTTCCGTCGCATGTGGACCCGAGCGCGACGAGGTGGCTGCGTGGCAACCGAGGGGAACGACGGGGAGATCTGGGACGTCGTGGTCGTCGGCGCCGGACCCGCCGGCGCGAGCGCGGCCCGGGTGGCCGCCGAGGCCGGCGCACGGGTGCTGCTGCTGGAACGCGCCGCCATCCCGCGCTACAAGACCTGCGGCGGCGGCCTGATCGGCTGCTCGCAGACCCACCTGCCCGAGGGGCTGGGCGTGGCCGTCCACGACGAGATCGAGGCGGTCACCTTCGGCCTGGGCGGGCGGCGTGCGCGCACGCTGGCCAGCGACGGGCCGCTGCGCTGCAAGATGGTGTTCCGCGACGACCTCGACGCCGCGCTGACCAGGGTCGCCGCCGAGGCCGGGGCCGTCGTGCGGGACCGGGCCACGGTGGTCGGGATCGAGGACCACGACGACGTCGTCACCCTGCGCACCGGGGCCGGTGACCTGGTCCGCGCCCGCGCGCTGGTGGGCGCCGACGGCAGCGCGAGCCGGGTCGGCCGCCACGTCGGCGTCCGGTGCGAGCAGGTGGACCTGGCGCTGGAGGTCGAGGTGCCGGTGGACCGGGGGACCGCCGCCGGGTGGCGCGGGCGGATGCTGCTGGAGTGGGGGCCGCTGCCGGGTTCCTTCGGCTGGGTGTTCCCGAAGGGGGACGTCTGCACGGCGGGTGTGGTCGCGGCGCGCGGGCAGGGCGAGGCGACCCGGTCCTACCTGCGCGACTTCCTCGACCGCCACGGCCTGGCCCACCTGACCCCGCTGCACGACACCGGCCACCTGACCCGGTGCCGGCGGCCCGACTCGCCGCTGGCCCGGCACCGCACCCTGGTCGCGGGCGACGCCGCCGGGTTGTGCGACCCCTGGTCGAGGGAGGGGATCTCCTTCGCGTTGCGGTCCGGCACGTGGGCCGGGGAAGCGGCCGTGCGGGTGGCGAAGGCCGAGCACGGGCCGGACCTGGCCCGCGCGCGCGACCAGTACGCGACCGCCGTGCGCTCGACGCTCGGGGTCGAGATGCGGGCCTCCCGCCGGATCATGGACGTCTTCACCTGGCGCCCCGGCGTGGTGCACACCGCCCTGACCGCGGTGCCCCCGGTGTGGCGCCGGGTCGACGCCTACCTGACCGGCAGCACCACCATCCCCGCCGTGCTCGGCACGCCCGTGGCCCGCGCGGCCCTGCGGGCGATCGACCTCTTCCGCTGACCAGAAGGGACTCCAGCAGTGGACGACGTGCGACGGCAGACCCCTGTGGCGATCATCGGCACCGGGTGCCGGGCCCCCGGCGGCGTGGTGTGCGCGGAAGACCTGTGGCAGGTGCTGCTCGACCGCCGGGACGTGGTGGCCGGGTCGAGCCCGGCGCTGCGCTGGCCCGAGCACGAGCGCCCCGTGCCGGCCGACCTCGCCCACTCGCAGGAGTTGGACTACGGGTCGTTCGTGGAGGGCGTCGACCTGTTCGACCCGGGGTTCTTCGGGGTGCCGGTCAAGGACGCGCCCACCGTCGACCCGCAGCACCGGCTGCTCATGGAGACCACGTGGGAGGCGCTGGAGGACGCCGGCGTGCCACCGCGCTCGCTGGCCGGGTCGCGGACCGGGCTGTTCGTCGGCATCTCGGGCGCCGACTACGCCAAGCGGTTCACCCTCGCCGACTTCAACGTCTACCACGGGATCTCCGCGGTTCCGTCCGGCGCGCCGGGGCGGATCTCCTACATCCTCGACGTCAACGGGCCGTCCGTGGCGGTGGACGGGGCGTGCGCGTCGTCGCTGGTCGCGGTGCACCTGGCGGGCCGGGCGCTGGAGTCCGGGGAGGCGGACCTGGCGGTGGCCGGTGGTGCGACCGTGCAGCTGGAGTGGGGCGGCCTGATCGGGTTCGCGCGGGCGGGCGCGTTGTCCGCGCGCGGGCGGTGCGCGGCCTTCGACGCGAGCGCGGACGGGTTCGTGCGGGGCGAGGGGGCCGGGATGGTGGTCCTCAAGCGGTTGGCCGACGCGCGGCGGGACGGGGACCGGGTGCTGGCCGTCATCACCGGCAGCGCGATCAACCACGCCGGGCGGGTCCGGGGCATCACCCAGCCGTCGCGCGCCGCACAGCGGGCGGTGGTGACGGCGGCGATGCGCGGCGCGGGCGTGGCGCCCGACGACATCGGGTACGTGGAGGCGCACGGCACCGGGACGCCCGTGGGTGACCCGATCGAGTTCGGGGCGTTGTCCGACGCGTACGGGTCGTCGGCCGTGCCGTGCGCGCTGGGGTCGTTGAAGACGAACTTCGGGCACCCGGAGAGCGCGGCGGGCGTGCTCGGGCTGATCAAGGCGGCGCTGGCGGTCGGGCGCGGGGTGATCCCGGCGAACCTGCACTTCACGCGGTGGAACCCGGAGATCGAGGCGGAGGGGACCCGGTTCTACGTGCCGACCTCGACCACGCCGTGGGCGGGGCCTCGGCGGGCTGCGGTGTCGGCGTTCGGGGTGACCGGGGCGAACGCGCACGCGATCGTGGAGGAGGCGCCGGCGGCTTCGGGTTCTTGTCATGGTGCCGGGAAACGGGTCTTCGGGCCGTTGGTGCACGCGGTGTCGGCGGCGTCGGGGGTGGGCTCGCGGCGACGGCGGCCCGGCTGGCGGATCACGTGGAGTCGGCGGGGGCTCGGCCGGCCGATGTGGCTCACACGCTTGCGGCGCACCGGAGTCACCTGTCGACGCGGGCCTGTGTGGTCGCGGCCGATCGGGCGGAGTTGGTGGCGGGGCTGCGGGCAGTGGCGCGGGGATCGGAGCACCCGGCGGTGGTCGCGGGGCCGACCGGTGAGCCGGAGTCGCCGGTGTGGGTGTTCTCCGGGCACGGGTCGCAGTGGGCGGGGATGGGGCGTGACCTGCTCGACCGGGACGAGGCGTTCACCCGCATGATCGACCGGCTGGACCGCGTGGTGTCGGCCGGCGTGGCCTCCGGCCCCCGGTTCGATCATCTCATGGGGGACCGACAAAAACCGGTGTCGGTGCGGGGGATGTTGGAGTCGGGTGCGCCGTTGGAGCGCATGGATGTGGTGCAGCCCGCGGTGTTCGCGGTGCAGACGGCGTTGGCCGAGGTGTGGCGGGGGTGGGGGTTCGGCCGGCCGCGGTGGTCGGGCACTCGATGGGGGAGGCCGCGGCGGCGGTGGCGGCGGGGATTCTCACGCCTGAGGTCGGGATGCGGATCACGTTGGTGCGGTCCTCTTTGCTGCAACGGGTGGCCGGTGGGTGCATGGCGGTCGTGGCGTTGCCCGTGGAGCAGGTGGAGGCGGAGATCGCGGGGGTCTCCGGGGTGTCCGTTGCCGTGGTGACCGCGCCCGCGTCGACCGTGGTGGCCGGCGGGCCGGAGGTGGTCGACGAGTTGCTGGGGGGGGGGTGGCAGGAGAGGGGGATCTTCTGCAAGCGGATCGCGGTGGAGGTCGCGGCGCACTCGCCGCAGGTCGATCCGATCCTGGCCGACGTCGGGGCGCGGACGTCGTGGCTGGCGGGTGCGCCGGCGCGGGTGCCGTTCTACTCGACGGCCGGTGACCCTCGCACGCCCGTCGTGTTCGACGGCGCGTACTGGGCGCGCAACCTGCGCGTCCCGGTGCGGTTCGACCTGGCCGGCCGGGCGCTGGTGGAGGACGGGCACCGGGTGTTCCTGGAGATCTCGCCGCACCCGCTGCTGACCCAGGCGGTCGAGGAGACCGCGTCGGCGTTGCGCAGCCCGGTGACCACCGTGCCGTCGCTGCTGCGCGACCAGGACTGCGCCACGGCCCTGCGCCGGGCCGCGGCGGCGCTGCACGTCGCGGGCGTGCCGGTGGACCTCGACGCGGTCAACGGCGGCGGGTCGTTCACCGCGTTGCCGCCCACCGCGTTCGACCGCGCCCGGTACTGGCAGGAACCCGTGCGCGGGTCGCGGGGCACGACCGCGCACATGTGGCTGGGCGAGCGCTCCGCCGTGCCCGACCCCGACGCCGAGGACCGCACCCGGCACGTCTGGAGCGCCGACCTGGGCACCGATCGCGTCGACTGGCTGGCCCAGCACACCTTGCGCGGCAACCCGCTGGTGCCCGGCGCGGCCCACGTCGAACTGCTCCTGGCCGCCGCCGCCGACCTGCTGGGCCGCACGCCGGACCAGGTCTGCCTGACCGACGTCCGCTTCGAGCGGATGGTGCCGCTGGGCGGCTCGGTGCCGGTGCAGGTCGCCGCGACCCGCACCGCCGGGCACGTCCACCTGGAGGTCGTCCAGCACGGCGGCGGCGGGTGGGACCGCGTCGCCTCGGCCACCGCCACCCGGTGCGAGGCCGCCGTGGACGTCCGCGACCCGCTGCCCCTGCCCGCCACGACCGGGTCCACCGACGCCCTGTACGAGGGCTTCCGGCGGATGGGCCTGGACACCGGTCCGGCGTTCCACTCCATCGAGGCGGTCGCCGACGGCGGCGTGACCAGGTTGCGCGTGCCCGACGAAGCCGCCATCACCACCAAGGCGCCCGAGGTGCACCCGGTGCTGTTCGACGGCTGCGTGCTCTCGGTGGCGAGCCTGCTGGTCGACGCCGACGCGGACACCCCGTGGCTGCCCACCCGGATCGGCGCGATCACGCTGCCGCGCGACCCGAGCCGCATCACGTGGGTGCGACCCGAGGTGCGCCGCGACGGCCCGGAGAACGCGACCGGCCGCGCCGACCTCTACGACGAGGCGGGGGAGTGGGTCGGCGCGCTCGACGAGGTCGAGCTGGTGCACAACACCGCGGCCCCGCCGACCGGGCCCGCCTGAACTCCCGGCTCTTCGAGATCTCCTGGGTGTCCGCGTCCCTGCCCGAGACCTCCGGGGAGGCCGGGGCCTGGCACGTGGTGGCCGAACCCGGCGACCGCACCGGCCTGCCGGACCGGATCACCGCCGGCCTCGAAGCCCGGGGCGGCCGGGTCGTGGGCCCGGGTGAGGCGACCGGTGTCGTCTGGTGCGCCACGGGCGACCTCGCCGATCTCGACCGGGTGACCCGGGTGGTGGAGTTGCTGCGGGAGCACGCGGACCACCCATCGCCGCCCCGGATGTGGCTGGTCAGCGCGAACGCGCGCGCGGTGCTCGACGGCGACCCGGTGGTGCCGGGTGTGTGCGCCCTGCGCGGGGTGCTGCGCGTGGCGTCCATCGAACAGCCCCAGTCCGCGGTGACCTGGGTGGACGGCGACGACGCCGACGACCTGGTCGCGGAACTGCTCGCGGGCACCGCCGAAACCGAGGTCGCGTGGCGCTCCGGGCTGCGCTACGCGGCGCGGCTCGCGCACGCCCCGCTGGCGATCCGACCGCCACGCACGGCCGGTGAACGGGACGTCGTCGCCGGCGAGGATCGCTACCGGCTCGAACCCGACCCGGACGGCGGCCTGGAGCGGCTGCGCCTGGTCGCCACCGGCGAACCCCGGCCCGAACCGGGACCCGGTCAGCTCCTGCTGCGCCCGGCGGCGGCCACCGTGCACTTCCGGGACGTCCTGATCGCGCTGGGCATCTACCCCACCGACGACGGGCGGCTCCCGGCACTGGGTTCCGACGCCGCCGGCGTGGTGCTGGCGGTCGGTGAAGGGGTCGACTTCCGCCCCGGCGACCACGTGGTCGGCGTCGTGCCGGACGGCAGCGGGACCATGGCGTCGGAATGCCTGGTGTCGGCCGACTTCACCGTCCCGGTGCCGGCCGGGGTGGACCCGGTGGACATCGTCCCGTCCGTGCTGACCTACCTCACCGCGTGGCACTCGCTGCACGACCTCGCCCGCCTGCGCGAGGGCGAGACCGTCCTGGTCCACTCGGCCGCCGGCGGTACCGGCCTGGCCGCGGTCGAGGTGGCCCGGCTGCTCGGCGCGTCGGTGATCGGCACCGCCGGCACCGAGGCCAAGCGCCACCACCTGCGTGAGCACGGCGTGGCGCACGTCTTCGACTCGCGCACCCTCGACTTCGCCGACCAGGTCCGGGAGGTCACCGGCGGGCGCGGGGTCGACGTGGTCCTCAACTCCCTGACCGGGGCGGCGATGCGGGCCTCGCTGGGCCTGCTCGCCCCGACCGGCCGGTTCGTCGAGATCGGCAAGCGCGACCTGTACGACGGGGCCCGCGTCGACCTCGGCGCGTTCCGGCACGGCGTCACCTACACCGCCCTGGACCTCGTGCTCACCGCCCTGGAACAGCCGGCGGTGTTCCAGACCGCGCTGCGACGGGTGGCGGCGGAGATCAAGGCCGGACGATTGCCGTTGCTGCCCCGCGAGGTCGTGCCGTTGCCGGAGGCGGCGGAGGGCTTCAAGCAGCTGGCGTCCGGTGACCACATCGGACGGATCGCCATCGAGTTCCCGCCGCCGGGACAACGGATGCGGGCGCTCACCCGAGCCCGGGACGCGGTCGTGCGGCCCGGCGCGGCCTACGTCATCACCGGCGGCACGCGCGGGTTGGGGCTGGAGGCCGCGCGGTGGCTGGCCTCACTCGGGGCCGGCCGGGTGGTGCTGGGCGGTCGTTCCGAGGTCGGACCGATCGACGTGGGGTGCGCGGTGGAGGTCGTGCGCGGGGACGTCGCCGATCCGGAGACCGCGCGCCGGCTCGTCGAGGCCGCCGGACCGGACCTGCGCGGCGTGCTGCACACCGCCGTGGTCCTGGACGACACGCCGATCACCGGCATCACGCCGGACCGGCTCGAACGGGTGTGGCACCCCAAGGTGACCGGCCTGGTCAACCTGCACCAGGCGACCCGGGAGCACGACCTGGACTGGCTGGTGGTGTTCTCGTCCATGGCGGCGCTGCTGGGCAACGCGGGCCAGGTCAACTACGCCGCCGCCGGCGCGTGGGTGGACGCCTTCGCCCGATGGCGGCAAGATCAGGGCCTGCCCACCCTGTCCGTGGACTGGGGCGCGTGGGGCGAGGCCGGCCGGGCGACCCACTTCGCGGCACGCGGCTTCGACACCATCGCCACCACCGACGGCTTCACAGCATTGGCTGAACTTCTTCGCCACCAACGGGTGAACACGGGTGTGTTCGACTACCAGCCCGACCGGCTCTTCCGCGCCTTCCCGCACGCCCGGCACAACCCGTTGCTGGCGGACCTGGAAGACGGTCCGGCGGCGGTCCTGGAAGGTGACGCGCCGGCGGCCCGGGTCCGGGCGGAGGAGCCCGGTCCGGCGCGCGTGCAGGCGGTGTGCGAGGCGGTCGTGCACGCCCTGGCCACCTTGTTGGGCGCGCAGCCGTCCGCCGTGCCGGCCCACGCGAAGTTCACCGACGTGGGCCTGGACTCGCTGCTGGCGGTGGCGCTGACCCGGCGGCTCCAGACCGACCTGGACATCGCCCTTACCCCGGCCGAGGTGTGGGCGCACCCCTCGGCGGCGGAACTGGCCGCGCACATCGAGTCCGTGCTGCCGGGGTGACCGACCGGCTTTACCGTTCCTTTAACGAGTGTGCGACACTGGTGGCGAGGGGAGTACTTCCCAAGCGTCTGACCGGTCAATACGGACACCCCTGAGTGTCCCCGGCAGGCCGCCCGCGGCACGGGTGAAGGAGACCTCGAGCACTCGGTGTTCGAGGAGGTACTGTGCCCGCGTCAACGCACGTCCTGGCGGAGTCCGCCGCTCCCGTGGGGTCCCCGGGGCTGTGGGCGGTCAGCGTGGTCGTCCTGCTGGGGCTGCTGGTCGTCGACTTCGTGGTCACCCGGCGCCCGCACGAGGTGTCGATGCGGGAAGCCGTCGGCTGGTCGGTGTTCTACCTGGCCCTGCCGGTGGTGTTCGGGTTCTGGCTGTGGTTCTCCGCGGGCGGCGACCGGTCGCTGGAGTTCATGACCGGGTTCCTGGTCGAGAAGTCCCTGTCGGTGGACAACCTGTTCGTGTTCATGCTGCTGCTGGGCGCGTTCGCGGTGCCGGCGGAAGTGCAGCAGCGGGTGTTGCTCTACGGGATCGTCGGCGCGCTGGTGCTGCGCGGTGTGTTCATCGCGGCGGGCGCGGCGATGCTGGCGGCGGGGACGTGGGCGTTCCTCGTGTTCGGCGTGGTCCTGTTCGTCTCGGCGGTGAAGGTCATGCGGCAGGGTGACGCCGAACCCGACATCGCGAACATGAGGTCCGTCCGGTTGCTGCGCCGGTTCATGCCGGTGACCGACGACTACCACGGCGCCCGGTTGACCGTGCGGGAGAAGGGACGGCGGGCGCTGACACCGTTGGCGGTCGTGGTGGTGGCGGTGTTCGCGACCGACGTGGTGTTCGCGGTGGACTCGGTGCCGGCGGTCTACGGGATCACCGAGGACCCGTACCTGGTGTTCGCGACCAACGCCTTCGCGCTGCTGGGGTTGCGGGCGCTGTACTTCGTGCTGCACACGGCGCTGGCGAAGCTGGTGCACCTCAACCACGGGCTCGCGATCATCCTGGCGTTCATCGGGCTGAAGCTGGTGCTGCACTGGGCGCACGGGATCTGGCCGGGCGTGCCGGAGATCCCCACGCCGGTGTCGCTCGCGGTGATCATCGGCACCCTGGCGGTGGTCACGTTCACCAGCCTGCGAGCGACCCGGCGCGCGGACGCCTGACCTGACTGGGCTGGCAGGACAGCGACCACTTGGCGATGATCTCGTCGTCGGGGCGGGGGGAAGCGGAGGGTCAGCGCCATCGGGCTGCGGTCCACGTAGAGGCCGCCAGGTGGTGGCACCAGCGGGGACAGGCCGTTGCGGGAACCGGCGAAGGTGGTGTCGGGCGAACCGGTGTAGGCGGGGGTCGCGGCGGGCGCCACGCGGAACTTGTTCTTCGTCATGAAGACACCAGGGGAACCGATGCTCTTCCCTCCCCATTGGTGGTGTCCAGGCTTGGACGTCCGACTGGGTTGGGAGGGCTACGGCGACGGCGCTGACACCCTGTGGTGCGACGACGTGGCCGTGGTGGCGGAGCCGGCCCCCAGTGTCCGGCTCCGCCACCGCGCCGGTCAGTCGCGGGACCAGGCCTGGTCGGCCCACGCCGGGTCGAGCGGGGTGTGGGCGATGTGGTTGGTGTAGTTGGACAGGGTCTTGACGCCGACGCCGAGGACCACGTCGAGCACGTTCCGCCGGGTGTAGCCCGCCGCCAGGAAACGCTCGACCTGCTCGTCGGACACCCGGCCCCGGTCGGTGACCATCGACTCCGTCAGCGCCCGGACCTCCTCCAATTCCTCGTCAGCCAGTCCCTTGCCCGCCCGCAGGGCCTCGACGACCGCCTGGTCGACGCCGACCTTGAGGGCGATGGTGGTGTGCGCGGCCACGCAGTACTCGCAGCCGTTGAGCACGCTCGTCGTGAGCAGCACGACGTGCTTCGCCGGCTCCGGCAACGACGACTTGCCGAACTGCTCGGCCAGCGCGTTGTACCCGGCGAGCAGTTCCGGCGACTCCGCCATCACCGCGTTCAGGCTCGTCACGAAACCCATGCGGCGCTTGGCGGCGGCCAGGTGCGGCCGGGCGCCCTCGGGGGCGGTGGTCTCGTCGTGCAGGGTGAACTCCGCCATGTCGGGCGACCTCCCGGGCTATCTTGGAACGACCGGTTCAAGATAGTCGCAACCCGATCATCCGCGCAACGCCTCCTGCCGTGCCGCTTCGAAGGGCAGGCGGTCGAAGATGATCCGCATGTGGGTGATCCGGCCGTTGTGGACGGTGACGTGCTCGGCGCCCGGCGCGCTGGGGATCTGGGCGGTCCGCGTGTCGTACATCAGGACGGCTGTCTTGTCGTCGCCGAACGCGGCCAGCAGCGCGGACTCCAGGACGGTCTGGGCGAACGGTCCCATGAACCCCCGGAACGCCTCGGCGCCCTCGATGCGGCCGGGTGGCGCGTCGACCACCACGTCGTCGGCGATGTAGGTCATGGCCAGGTCGAAGTCCTGGCTGGTCCAGGCCTTGAAGTAGGCGAGTGCGGTGTCTTGTGCGTTGGTCATGCCCGTACTGACACCACGTGTGGCGGAAACGGAACGGTCTGAGCGACAGGTTTTCGGGTGGCAGGATGGTTGCGTGGGTCAGACCGTGCTTGACCGGGCTCAGGCGGGGGACGCCGATGCCTTCCGCGAACTCGTCGCGCCGCACCGCGAGGAACTTCGGCTGCACTGCTACCGGCTGCTGGGTTCGGTGGCCGACGCCGAAGACGCGGTGCAGGAGGTGCTGCTGGCCGCGTGGCGCGGGGTGAGCGGCTTCGAGGGACGGGCGTCGGTGCGGACGTGGCTGTACCGGATCGCCACCAACCGCTGCCTCAACGCCCTGCGCGACCACGGCCGCCGCCGGCCGCCCGAGCCGGTGCCGCCGTTCGTGCCGCCCGAGCCGACCCGGCGCGGGGACGTCACGTGGTTGCAGCCCTACCCGGAGGGCGTGGTGGACCCGGCGCCCGGTCCGGAGGCCCGCTACGACGGCCGGGAAGCGGTGGAACTGGCCTTCATCACCGGTCTGCAACTGCTCCCGCCCAGGCAAGCGGCGACCCTCGTGCTGCGCGACGTGCTGGGCTACCCGGCGGCCGAGGTCGCGTCCCTGCTGGGCACCACCGAGACCGCGGTCAAGGGCGCTCTCCAACGGGCCCGCGCCACCCTGGACCGCCACCGCGGCGACCGGCCGCCGTCCCCGGGCTCACCCGAGGAACACGCCCTGACCCGCCGGTTCGCCGACGCGTTCACCTCAGGGGACGTCGACGCCGTGGTGGCCCTGCTCAGCGACGACGCCTGGCTGTCCATGCCGCCCGCGCCGCACGAGTACCAAGGTCCGGGCATCGCCGAGTTCCTCCGCGTCAGCATGGCGTGGCGGGGAGCGCGCACCATCCACCTGCTGCCCACCCGCGCCAACACCCAACCGGCCTTCGCCTGCTACCACGCGGAACCCGGCGCGGACGCCGCCCACCGCGCGGGCATGGTCGTGCTGACCCTGTCCGGCGACCGCATCAGCCGCGTCACGCGGTTCCACGACAACACCGTCTTCGACCACTTCGGCCTGCCGGAAACCGTTGACGCACGCCGAAAGGGCCGGTCGCCGGGACCGGCCCCTTCCGAGGGCGATCAGCTGAGCTGCGCGTAGAACTGGCGGATGTCGGCGACCAGGACGTCCGTCGCCTCGTGCGCGGCGTAGTGGCCGCCCGCGCCGTAGGAGTTCCAGCTGACGATGTTCTTGTGGTCGCGCTCGGCGAAGGCGCGGATGGACTGGAAGTCGCCGGCGAACATGGCGAGGCCGGTCGGGGTGGTGGTCGGCCCGGTCGGCTGCTCGGTGGCGTGGGCGTCCTCGTAGTAGAAGCGGATCGCCGACCCGGCGGTGCCGGTCAGCCAGTGGATCGCCACGTTCGCCACGATGAACTCGGCGTCCAGGGTCTCGTCGAACAGCTGCGCGTTCCAGCCCAGCAGGCCGACGGGGGAGTCGGACAGGGCGTAGGCCAGGGTGGTCGGCTGCTGGCTGTGCACCTGGTTGAACGAGAACTTGTTCTCGTAGAACCACTGGAGGTGCTGGACGGCGGCCATGTCGGTCTCGCTCAGCGACGCGAACTCGGCCGGGTCGCCGGACGGGAACGAGAAGATCTGGGTGACGTGCACGCCGATCACGCCCTCGGGGTCGAGGCGGCCCATCTCGGGGGAGACCATCGAGCCGCCGTCGTTGCCGACCGCGCCGTAGCGCTGGTAGCCCAGCCGGTGCATCAGCTCGACCCACGCCCGCGCGGTGCGGTGGCGGTTCCAGCCGGTGCTGCGGGTCGGGCCGGAGAAGCCGAAGCCGGGCAGCGACGGGATCACCACGTGGAAGGCGGGCTGGTCGGCGGCGGGCTCGGTCAGCGGCGCGATGACGTCGAGGTACTCCGCGACCGAGCCGGGCCAGCCGTGGGTCAGGACCAGCGGGGTGGCGTCCGGGCGGGACGAGCGGACGTGCAGGAAGTGGATGTCCTCGCCGTCGATCTCGGTGACGAACTGCGGGTGGGCGTTGAGCCGCGCCTCGAAGGCCCGCCAGTCGAACTCCTCCGCCCAGTACCGCGCGAGGCCCCGGACCCGGTCGCCGGGCACGCCGTACGCGTCGCCGACACCGGGCAGCTCCGCCGGCCACAGCGCGCGGCGCAGCCGGTCGGCCAGGTCGTCCAGCCGGGCCTGCGGGACCTCGACGCGGAAGGGGCGGATCTCGGTGTTCGTCATGACTGCTCTCTCCTTCGGAACGGAACGCTTTGTTCCGTTTCACTGTAGCAGAGCGGAACGATCCGTTCCAAGTGTTATTCTGGTGACCATGTCGTCACCCCCCGAGACCGGCCTGCCCGGTCGCCGCCGCCAGGCGGCCCAGAACGACCAGGTGATCCTGGACGCGGCGCGCGAGGTCTTCATGGCCGACCCGAAGGCGCCGATCGCCGCCGTGGCCAAGCGCGCGGGCGTGGGGATCAGCGCCCTCTACCGCCGCTACCCCGGCAAGGAGGACATGCTGCGCAAGCTGTGCCACGACGGGCTGCGCCGCTACATCGCCGAGGCCGAGGCCGCGCTGGAGCAGCCCGACGCGTGGGCCGCGTTCGCCGGGTTCCTGGACCGGGTGGTGGACGCGGACGTGCACTCGCTGACCGTGCACCTGGCCGGCACGTTCACCCCGACGCCGGAGATGTTCGAGGACTCCCGGCGGGCCGCCCGGCTGGCCGCCGCCCTGGTCGACCGCGCCCGGTCGTCGGGCCGGCTGCGCCCGGACGCCGTCGTCGAGGACCTGGGCCTGGTCCTGGAGAGCTGTGCCGCGATCCGCGTCCCCGACGCCGAGCGCACCCGCGAGCTGCGCCGCCGCGTGCTGACGATGATGGTGGAGAGCCTGGGGCACTCCGGCGAGCCCGACCTGCCCGGCCCGCCGCCGCACGCCGGCGACTTCGCCTGGCGCTGGCGGCCTCGCGAGTCCTCTGTGGACTGAGTGGGGTCACCCGACCGTGTTGACCTTCGGGCTTCGGATCGCGCGTGCGGCGGCTCTGCGCCAGCATCCACGGTTGTTCGTCAAACGCAACCGTTCGGAGTCCCCATGCGCACTCTTGGCAAGCTCGTCCTCGCGACGGCCGCCGCCCTCGTCCTGACCGCGCCGGTCGCCGGCGCCTCGCCGCTCAGCGGTCTCGGCGCGGGCGCCCCGACCGGCCTGGTGCAGCCGTTGATGGGCTTCATCAGCCCGCTGCTCGGCGGCGGCCTCGGCGGCTGAACCGCGGCCAGGCCCCTGGCCCGTCGGCCGGGGGCCCTTGTGGCCGGGTCAGTGCCAGTACTCGGCGCGCCGCCACAGCATCGCGGCGAGCATCAGCGGGAACATGATCACGTGCGCGGCGACCATCAGCGCGTCGCCGGGCATCACGCCCATCCAGTACGGCACGAACAGCGCCACGAACGGCACGTACATCGCGGCGGACATCTCCAGGACGCGCGGCCAGGAGTGCTTGCGGATGCGCATCCACAGCGCCATCGCGACCGTCATGTCGGTGGCCATCAGCAAGGCCCCGACCTCGACCCGAGCGGTCCAGGAGGCGGGCCACAGCATCCCCAGCACCATCATGCCGACGAGCATCGCGACGACCATCTCCAGGTAGTGCCCGACGAACCGGGCTAACTTGCGGCCCGTGGTCCGGGCGGCAGGGGTGGTCGTCATGTGGCGGCCTTCCACTCGTCGGATGTCGCAGGGACCATCATGGTGGCAGCCGGTGCTCCAATGGTGCGGAATTGGTTGGTAATCGGCCTGGAGCCGCTTCTACGATCTCGTCGCGCCGTCGAAGGGTACGCCGATCATGTGGGTGCGGTATCCGCGGACGTCGCACCTGCCGTGTGGCGGCGGAGCCGGCAGACCGCGCCACAGTCATGTCCGATGTGGACTGCGGGCCGCGGGCGTCGCGAGCAGAGCTGTGGGGAACCTCCACCCCCGTGTCCGACCACCATGGCGTGGCAGTGGACGTCGAGCCGGCCGTGCGCGGACCACACGAAGTCCACCACTTCTCCTGATCGCCCACCCACCCGCCCGCACCGGGTGGCAGCATTCTCGCCGCCAAACTCATTGGGGGACACATGTACTTGGTCACCGGAGCCACCGGCAACGTCGGGTCCGCCGTCGTCGACGCGCTGGCGGGTGCGCCCGTCCGCGCGTTGGTGCGCAAACCGGACGCGCCGCTGCCGGACGGGGTCGAGGCCGTCGTGGGCGACTTGAACGACCCGGACAGCTTCAGCTGGGCGCTGGACGGCGTGGAAGGGCTGTTCCTGATGCCCGGGTACGCGGGCGCGGACCGGTTGCTGGCTCGGGCGCGGGACGCGGGTGTGCGGCGGGTGGTGTTGCTGTCGGGTGGTTCGGCGGCGTTGGAGGACATGGACAACGCCGTGTCGCGCTACATGACCCTGGCCGAACGCGGGGTGCGGGAGTCCGGGCTGGCCTGGACGTTCCTGCGGCCCCGGGCGTTCATGTCGAACGCGCTGCGGTGGTTGCCCCAGCTGGCCGAAGGGAACACCGTCCGCGTGCAGTTCCCCGACGTGGCGGCGGCGTGCGTCGACCCGTCCGACGTCGGGGCCGTGGCCGCCCGCGCGTTGACCGACAGCACCCACGAAGGCCGGATCTACGACCTGACCGGCCCCGAGCCGATGAAGCCCGCCGACCAACTGGCCGTGCTGGCGAAGGTGCTGGACCGGGACCTCACCGCCGTGCCGCTCTCCAACGCAGAGACCCGGGCCGAACTCGAAGCCGCCATGCCGACGGAGTACGTCGAGGCGTTCTTCAGCTTCTACGTGGACGGCAAGCTGGACGAATCGCAGGTGTACCCCGACATGACGGACGTGACCGGACGTCCGCCCAGCACCTTCGAGCAGTGGGCACGCGCCAAGTTCCCACGTCCATAAAGGACACTGCAAGTCCGCCGGCATCTGTCAACGGTCGGAAGAGGGTGTCGCGGGCGGCGGAAGCGGGGTTCAATCGCGCTCTCACGCCGCACGCAGCAAGGGAGTGCCCATGCGCACAGCCACCGTGGCCGCCGCCGTGGTCGCGTTCGCCGCAGCCACCGCGACACCCGCGTCCGCGATCAACACCTACAACGCCACCCCGGCGCCGGAACGCACCGAGGTCGGTGCACTCGTCGCCACCTGGGACAACGACGGCAACCCGGCGACCCCCGACCGGGTCGACTGGGTGTGCAGCGGGACGATGGTCGACCGCGACACGTTCCTCACGGCCGCGCACTGCACCACCGACTGGCCGGCCAACGTGAAGTTCTACGTCTCCCTCCTCCAGGACGTCCAGTCCGCCCTCGACGCTGCTCCCGGCACCCCCGCCCAGAAGGCGGCGGCCGTCGGCGTCCCCGGCGTGGCCCACAACGACCCGTCCTACCCGGGCAACGCCGCCGACTCCCACGACATCTCCGTGGTCGAGGTCTCGGCCAAGCAAATGGCCGCCCGATGGCAGTTCACCCCCGCCACCCTCCCCACCGCCGGCAAACTGGACGCACTCGGCCCCCAAACCCTGAACGACCTCAAGTACTCCGTAGTCGGCTACGGCACCGAGGAAGCCCTCAACGCCCCCGGCGGCCACACCCACCCCGGCGGCGGCACCAGGATGAAGGCCCCACTGGGCTTCAACGCCCTCAACAACACGTGGCTGCGCCTGTCGATGATCGAGTCCCGGGGCTACGGCGGCGCGTGCTACGGCGACTCCGGCGGCCCCAACTTCGCCACCATCGACGGCACCCGAACCCTGGTAGCCACCACCGTCACCGGCGACGCCCCCTGCTACGCCACCAACGTCGTCTACCGCCTGGACACCCCGTCCGCCCGCCAGTTCCTAACCCCCTTCGTCCGCCTCCCCTGACCCACCAACCCACGCCGCTTTCGCGCCGCAGGCGCCCTTCGAAGGGCTGTCAGCCACAGGAAGGGCTTCGGTTCGTCCACCCCGGGGGCCTCGGTGTCGAGGATCTCCGGGGGTGGCGAAGGGCAGCGGGTGGCGGGCGATGTCCGTGTAGACCCGGCGGGAGAGGTCGAGGTCGGCCGCTCCACACCTTGGCGACCAGGCCCTCTTCGAGCCGGTAGACGGCCCCTTCCATGCCGGCGGCGAGCGGGCGCGGGGCGCTGTGACCGCGACCGGCGAAGTGCGTGATCCACTCGTCGGCGTGGCGCTGGTGGTACTCGACCATGGGGGGCAGCACACCCCCTCTCTCCGCACCCGCACCCGGATTTCGCCCACGTCGCAGGATCGGGCCCAGGGGTTGGCATGATGTTGTGGCGGCGTGACGTACAAGGGGGAGCTTCGTGACCTACTCGGCCGAGATCAGTCGGGCCAACCCGTCCTGTTTCGTGTTCCTCGTCGACCAGTCGGCGTCGATGAACGACCCGATCGGCGGTGGCGGGCGGCAGCGCAAGGCCGAGGTGGTGGCGGACGCGATCAACCGGTTGCTGGCCGAGCTGAGCGTGAAGTGCGCGAAGGAGGAAGGGGTCCGGGACTACTTCCACGTCGCCGTCCTCGGGTACGGGCACACCGTGGGCTCGGCCTTCACCGGGCCGCTCGCCGGACGGGACCTGGTGCCGCTCAGCCAGGTCGCCGACCAGCCGGCGCGGGTGGAGAAGCGGGTCAAGAAGGTGCCCGACGGGGCGGGCGGGCTGGTGGAGACGACCACCAGCTTCCCGGTGTGGGTCGACCCGGTGGCGAACGGGGCCACGCCGATGTGCCACGCCCTCGCCCGCGCGGACGCGCTGGTGGCGGACTGGGTCGCCCGGCACCCGGACTGCTTCCCGCCGATCGTGCTCAACCTGACCGACGGCGAGTCCACCGACGGCGACCCGGCGACCGCCGCCTGGGGCGTGCAGACGCACGTCACGGCGGACGGTTCCGCCTTGCTGTTCAACCTGCACGTGTCGGCCGCGAACGCGGTCCCGGTGACCTTCCCGGACACCGACGTCGCCCTGCCCGACCCCTACGCGCGCACCCTGTTCGGCATGTCGAGCCTGCTGCCGCAGCACATGCGCTTCTACGCGCTCCAGCAGGGCGTCGCGGCCGGGGACATGGCCCGGGGGTTCGTCTACAACGCGGACATCACCTCCGTCGTGCAGTTCCTCGACATCGGCACGCGGGCCACGGAACTGCGCTGACGTGTTCACCGCGACCCTCCGCGTGCCCAAGCGGGGCAACACCGAGCGGGAGTGCGAGGATGCGGGCCGGGTGCGGTCCGCGGCCGGGACGGTGCTCGCGGCGGTGGCCGACGGTGCGTCGGAGAGCCTGCTCGCGGGCGAGTGGGCCGACCTGCTGACCACGTCGTTGCTGGACGGCGCGCCGGACGTGCTCCAGGACGCGGACAGCTTCGCCGCCGCGCTTGCCGTGGCCGGCGCGGCCTGGCAGACCTGGCTCGACGACTACGTGGCCGGGCGGGAGGCCGACGGGCGGCCGATCGCCTGGTACGAACAGCCGAAGCTGGACCGGGGGCCGCACGCGACCGTCCTGGCCGCCCGGTTCACCGTGGGTCAGGCCGGCGTGGGTCAGGCCGGTGTGGGTCAGGCTGGCGTGGGTCAGGCTGGCGTGGGTCAGGCCGGCGTGGGTCGGCTCGGGCCGGGGCGGTGGGAGGCCGCCGCGTTGGGGGACAGCTGCCTGTTCCAAGTGCGGGACGACCGGCTGGAATGCGCCTTCCCGCTCGACCAGTCGAACGCCTTCGACAACACGCCCCCGTTGTTCAACGCGTTCAACCGGGACACCGCCCTCCTCGCCCGCAACGTGCGCACCGCCTCCGGCACCGCGGCACCCGGTGACGGGTTCTTCCTGTGCACGGACGCGGTCGCCGAGTGGTTCCTGCGCGAGACCGCAGGCGGCGGGCGGCCGTGGCGGGTGCTGCGGGGGTTCGCGGGGGACCCCGGCGGGTTCGCCGGGTGGCTGGACACGGTGCGGGAGGAGGGGTTGATGCGCAATGACGACGTCACCGTCGTTCACGTGGACCTCGGATGAGGAGCCCGGCCGCCGGTTCCCGTCCGGCGCCACCTACGTCGACGCGCTCCAGGACACCGCGCTGTGCTTCCGCGGCACCGACCTCGCCGGCGCCGACGTGCAACTGGACGCGCTGGGCCGGCCCCGCGTCATCTCCGGCAACTTCGCGGGCGTCTTCTCGCTGACCGTCGCCGACGGCACCCGGTACGCGGTCAAGTGCTTCACCCGCGAGGTGCGGGAGCAGGCGGCGCGGTACAAGGCGATCGGCGAGCACCTCGCGAGCCTGGACGACGACTGGATCGTGGGGTTCGACTACATCGACCGGGGCGTGCTCGTCGAGGGCGCCTGGTACCCGGTGCTGCGGATGGAGTGGGTCGAGGGGATCGGGCTCATCCGGTGGATCGAGCGGAACCGGTACGACGGCCGGGCCCTCGCGCGCATGGCCGAGCGGTTCGGCGACCTCGTGGGCCGGTTGGCGGCGGCGGGGGTCGGGCACGGCGACCTCCAGCACGGCAACATCCTGGTCACCGACGACGGCACGGTGAAGCTGGTCGACTACGACGGCATGTACGTGCCGGCGCTGGCCGGGATGGCCGCCACCGAGACCGGGCACCGCAACTACCAGTCACCCGACCGGACGGCCGCCGACTTCGGCCCGGAGCTCGACCGGTTCTCCGCGTGGGTGGTCTACCTGTCGCTGGTCGCCCTGGCGGTCGACCCGGACCTGTGGTGGCGGTTGCGCGACGAGGACGCCGAACACCTCCTGCTCGCCGAGCCGGACTTCACCGACCCGGCGGGGTCGTACCCGCTGGCCACCCTGACCAGCCACCCGGACCCGGGGCTGCGCGCGCTGGCTCGCCGCTTCGAGGACGTCCTGCTGACCGAGCGCGCCGCGCCGCCGCCGCTGCGCCCGCTGGACATCGACCCGCACGGGGCCCAGGTGTCCAGCGCGGTGCCGTCGTGGCCGGCGGACCGGCTCGAACCGCCCGCGCCCGCCCCACCGCCGCCGCCGCCGCCGGTGCGGTTCGCCGAACGGCCCGCGACCCTGACGCTGGCCTCCTGGTCGTTGCTGGCGCTGGTGCCGCTGGGCGCGCCCCTGGGGCTGGTGAGCGAGGTCGTCGCGGCTGCGGACGCCGCCGCCGTGGTGGCGTGGACGACGGTGGCCTACGGACGCAGCCCCGAACGGCGCGGGGCACGGGCCGCGCGCGCGGAGACCCTGCGCCTGCGTGCCGCCCGGGATGCGGCAGCCGCCCGCCTGGCCGAGCTGGAGCAGGAGGGCCGGCGGCTCAGAGAGATGGCCTGGGCGCTCCTGGAGGAGCAGGACGACGAGCGCCAGGGCCTCCACCAATGGCACAACACCCGCCTGGCCGCGCACCGGCAGTCGGCGAAGGAACGGCTCGACCGGATCGAGCGCGACCGGCGGGCGGCGCTGGCGCGGGCGCACGCGGAGGAGCAGCGGCTGCTCGCGTTGCGGCAGAAGCAGCACGTGCGGGCCGAGCTGGCGAAGTCGTCCGTGGCCGACGTCGAGGGGCTGGAACCGGCGCAGGTCGCCAACCTGGCCGCGGTCGGCATCCGGACCGCCGCGGACTTCGTCGGCCTGCACCACGAGCCCGACCGGCAGGCCATGTTCGTGCTGACCAACGGCAGCCAGGTGCACGTCGGCGGGGTGTCCTCGGCGGAGGCGACCCGGATCGACCAGTGGCGCGAGCAGGCGGCGGTGGCCGCCAACCGAAGCCGGCCCACCTACCTGACCGCCGCCGACCGCAGGCCGTTCCGCGAGCGCTTCGAGGCCGAGAGCGCGGCGCTGGACGTGCAGCGCGAGCAGGCCTTGGAGGACGCCAAAAAAGCCGCCCGCGACCTGGTGGAGACCTTCCGCGTGGAAAAGGCCCTGTTGGCCGACGAAGTCAAGACCAGCGATACCTCCCACAAGCGAGCCCGCGCCACCCACGAACGCGAAACCGCCGCCGCAGTCCGCGCCCTGGAGGACGCTGAACGCGCCATGTCCGAGGTCACCTCGCGAGCCGACTCCTCCCACCTGCTGAGCTACTGGCGCTACCTGCGTTTCGCCATCACCGGCAAGGCCTGAGGAGCGTTCGCCGCGGCGCTCGGTGGATTCCGCGGTGCGCGTGATCGCCCCATCCGGGATCATGCCTCCGGCAGGGGTTGTCAGGCACTCCCCGCGCCCGCTCTGACGGTCGTTCGACCCACGAATCGGTCGTCAGGTGCGGTCGTACCGCGCCCGGCCTCGTCCAGCAGCGCCATCGCCGACTGGCACTTGGAGCAGGCGGGGTTGATCCACATCTCCACGGCGGACACTGCAAGGCACGCCGCGATCGCGGTGAACCAGCAGTGGAAGTTCCGAGTCTTCGGAACTAAGCTGCCGCGCATGCCGAATCTGCGGATCAGCGAGGCTGCCGCCCTGCTCGGGGTCAGCGATGACACGGTGCGTCGCTGGATCGATCAAGGGCGGCTGCACGCGACCGTGCTCGACAACGGGCGCAAGGCGATCGACGGCGCCGAGCTGGCGGCGTTCGCCCAGCAGCTGTCCGAGGCGGCCGAGCACGGCGTCACGGTGGCGGCGTCCGCGCGCAACCGGATGCGCGGCATCGTCACCCGGGTGGTGAAGGACGGGGTCATGGCGCAGATCGACATGCAGGCCGGGCCGTTCCGGATCGTGTCGCTGATGAGCCGCGAGTCCGCCGACGAACTCGGCCTGGAGGTCGGCAGCGTCGCGGTCGCCTCGATCAAGTCCACCCACGTCGTCGTCGAGATCCCGGAGGCCTGATGCGGACGCTGGTCGCGGTGGTCGCGGCGCTGGTGGTGGCGGGGTGCGGGACACCGGACGCCGGCCGTGCCCCCAGCGAGGTCACGGTGTTCGCCGCCGCCTCGCTCACCGAGTCGTTCACCGCGCTGGGCGAGGACTTCGAGGCGGCCAACCCCGGGATCGAGGTCAAATTCAACTTCGGCGGCAGCTCGGCGCTGGCGCAGCAGCTCAACCAGGGCGCGCCGGCGGACGTGTTCGCCTCGGCCGCGCCGGCGAACATGCGGCAGGTCGTCGACACCGGGACGATCACGGCCACACCGACCACGTTCGCGCGCAACACGCTCCAGATCGTCGTGCCCCGGGGCAACCCCGGTGGGGTGAGCGGGTTGGGGGACTTCGGCCGGGCGGGGCTGAAGATCGCGCTGTGCGCGGAGCAGGTGCCGTGCGGTGCGGCGGCCCGGAAGGTGTTGGCGGCGGCCCTGGTCGTCGCCGCGCCCGACACGCTGGAGCAGGACGTCAAGGCGGCGCTGACCAAGGTGTCGCTGGGTGAGGTGGACGCGGCGCTGGTGTACCGGACGGACGTCAGGGCGGCGGGGGACAAGGTCGAAGGCCTGGACTTCCCGGAAGCCGGACAGGCGGTCAACGACTACCCGATCGCACCGCTGGCAAAGGCGCGCAACGCGGCCGGGGCCACGGCGTTCATCGACTTCGTCCGGTCCGAGAAGGGCCGGGCGGTGCTGGCCGAGGCCGGGTTCGCCCTACCGTGACCACCGAACGCGTGACCAAGGGGCGGCTGCCGGTCGTCCTCGTGCTGCCCGCCGTGCTGGGCCTGGCTTTCCTGCTCCTGCCGATGGTGGGACTGCTGGTCCGCGCGCCGTGGCGGACCCTGCCGGAGCGGCTGGTCGGCGCCGAGGTGGGGGAGGCGCTGCGGCTGTCGCTGGTGTGCGCGAGCCTGGCCACGGTGGTGTGCCTGGTCCTGGGTGTGCCGCTGGCGTGGCTGCTGGCGCGCGGCGACCTGCCGGGGCGCGGGGTGTTGCGGGCCCTGGTGACCGTGCCGCTGGTGTTGCCGCCGGTCGTGGGCGGTGTGGCGCTGCTGCTGGTGCTGGGGCGGCGCGGGTTGGTCGGGCAGTACCTGGACGCGTGGTTCGGGGTCTCGCTGCCGTTCACCACCGCCGGGGTGGTCGTGGCGGAGGCGTTCGTCGCGATGCCGTTCCTGGTCATCTCGGTGGAGGGCGCGTTGCGGGCGGCCGATCCCCGGTTCGAGGAGGCGGCGGCGACGCTGGGCGCCTCGCGGTGGCTGACGTTCCGGCGGGTGACCCTGCCGTCGGTGCTGCCCGGACTGGTCGCGGGCACGGTCCTGTGCTGGGCCCGCGCGCTGGGCGAGTTCGGCGCCACCATCACCTTCGCGGGCAACTTCCCGGGCGAGACCACGACCATGCCGCTGGCGGTGTACCTGGCGCTGGAGACCGATCCCGACGCGGCGATCGTGCTGAGCATCGTGCTGCTGGTGGTGTCCGTGGGGGTGCTGGCCGGGCTGCGCGACCGGTGGATCAGGGGTGCGACATGACCCTCGACGCGTCGATCCGCCTGACCCGGGCGAACTTCAGCCTCGACGTCGACCTGGCCATCGCGCCCGGCGAGGTCGTCGCGCTGCTCGGCCCCAACGGCGCGGGCAAGACCACGGCGCTGCGCGCGCTGGCCGGCTTGGCGCCCGGCGCCCGCGTCCGGGTCGGTGAGTCCACTTGGGACGGTCTGCCGGTCGAACGGCGGCCGATCGGCGTGGTGTTCCAGGACTACCTGCTCTTCGCGCACATGACCGCGCTGGACAACGTGGCGTTCGGCCTGCGCGCCCGCGGCACGCCCAAGGCCGCCGCCAACGCGACCGCTTCGAGTTGGCTGGACCGGGTCGGCCTCGCGGGCTTCGAACGCGCCAAGCCGCGCACCCTGTCCGGCGGGCAGGCGCAGCGGGTCGCCCTGGCCCGCGCCCTGGCGACCGCGCCCCAGTTGCTGCTGCTGGACGAACCACTGGCCGCCCTGGACGCGAGCACCCGCCTGAAGGTCCGCGCCGACCTGGGCCGGCACCTGCGCGACTACCCCGGCCACACCCTGCTGGTCACCCACGACCCGCTGGACGCGATGGTGTTGGCCGACCGGATCGTCATCCTGGAGGACGGCCGGGTGGTCCAACAGGGGACGCCGGCGGAGGTGGTCCGCCGGCCGCGCACCGACTACGTGGCCCACCTGGTCGGCCTGAACCTCTACCGGGGCACCGCGCACGGCACGGAAGTGTCCCTTGTGGACGGTGGGACGCTGACCGTGGCCGAACCGGCGACCGGGCCCGTGCACGCGGTGTTCCCGCCCGAGGCGGTGGGCCTGTTCCCGGAGAAACCGGCGGGCAGCCCGCGCAACACCTGGCCGGTCACCGTGTCCGGCGTCGAACGGCACGCCCACACCACCCGCGTCCACCTCGACGGCGCCCCGCCGGTGTTCGCCGACGTCACCACCGCCACCATGGCCGACCTGCGCCTGGAACCCGGTGACCGGCTGTGGGCGGTGCTGAAGGCGACCGAGATCCACACCTACCCGAGCTGAACCGGGGCGAGCGTGATCTGGCTCACGGTGTGTCACGTCCGGAAGGGCCCAGGTGTCCCCATGCCGGGCGACTGGAGAGTCGAGGAGGCACCGAAGGGGATCGATGTGGTCGTGGTCGGCGGCGGGTTGCGCGCTGACGGTCATGAGCGATGATCAGGTTCATGAGCGCGAGGGCGGGGACATGAGCGATCCGGCGACCGAGGCTTTCGTCACCTACCGCAACCTGCTCTTCACCGTGGCCTACGAGATGCTCGGGTCGGCGGCCGACGCCGAGGACGTCCTGCAGGAGACGTGGCTGCGGTGGGTCGAGGTGGACCTGGACCAGGTGCGCGACCAGCGCGCCTACCTGGTCCGCACCACGACCCGCCAGGCGCTCAACCGGCTGCGCACCCTCCAGCGCCGCAAGGAGTCCTACGTCGGCCCGTGGCTGCCCGAGCCGTTGCTGACCACGCCGGACGTGGCGGAGAACGTGGCGCTGGCGGAAAGCGTGTCCATGGCGATGATGCTGGTCCTGGAAACGCTGTCGCCGACCGAGCGCGCGGTGTTCGTGCTGCACGAGGCGTTCGGGGTGGGCTACGACGAGATCGCCGAGGCGGTCGGCAAGACCCGCGGCGCCGTCCGCCAGATCGCCCACCGGGCCCGCAAGCACGTCGACGCCCGCCGGCCGCGCAAGGCCGTCGCGCCCAGCGAGGTGCGCGCGGTGCTGGAGTCGTTCCGGCAGGCGCTGGAGACGCGGGACCTCCAGGGGCTGATGGACGTGCTCGCGCCGGACGTGGTCCTGGTCAGCGACGGCGGCGGGGTCAAGCAGGCGGCGCTGCGCCCGATCGTCGGCGCGGCCAAGTTCGCCCGCTACGTCCTGGGCGGCGTCGAGAAGTACTCGGTCGACCTGGTCGCCGAGCCGACCACGCTCAACGGCGGCCCGGCGCTGGTGATGCGGGTGAACGGAGAGATGGACGGCGTGCTCGCCTGCCACGTCTCCGACGGCCGCATCACGGGCCTGTACTTCGTCCGCAACCCGGAGAAGCTGACCCGGGTCGCCACGCAGACGGCGCTGACCCTGGGCTGATCAGGTTTCGAGAAGCGGGGGAGGAGCCCGCGCGCCTAGCGTCGACAGCATGTGCCTCTACCGAATGCCCGCTGCCGCCGCCGCGATCGCCCGCCAAGGCAACCCTCCGAAGCCCGAACCGACCGTGCCCGACATCCCGGACCGGGCGGCGAACGAACCGCCGGCGCGCGAGGCGGCGGCGGCGTGAACTTGCCTTGACGTGCTCGTCAAGGCCTAGCGTCGGCGTCACGGCGGAGGCGGCGGGGCGTGACCCGGGGGCGTTGGCGTACACGCGGGACGTGCATGGTTGATCCGTTCTCGGGGTGGTACTGGGGTATGACGTTCAAGACGGCACCGGGGTACGACGCCGGGGACCGCGTTCACGCCTAGTTTCCAAGCATGAGCACAATCCTCGCCCGCCTCGGTGTCCAACCGCGACCGGGTTTCGGTCGCGCGGTCCTCGCCGCGCCGCTGGTGCTGCTGGCGTCGTACCTGGTGGTCCGGGGGTGGTTCTACCCGTTGTGGCCGGACAACGTGGTGGCCCTCGCGCACCCGTTCACGGCCGATCCGGCGCTGGGCGGGGCGTGGGGCGGGCCGACGTTGGCGGGGGCGTGGGCGGTGCACGCGGCGCTGGCGCTCGTCATGCAGGCGGCGTGCGTTCTGGGGTTGCGCCTGATCTACCCGCGCCGGTGAGCGCTACCGGGTCAGCACGGCGGCGAGGGCCAACGCGAGGACGGAGAGCGTGGCGATCACGGGGACGTGGTGCGGGACCGGGCGGGTGGTGGTGCGCGACCGGGTGTAGGCGATGGTGCAGAACAGCAGCCAGGTGGCGGTGACCAGGGCCAGGGCGGCAGGGTGGTGTGCGGTGTGCCGGGCGGCGAGGATGGTCACCACCGTGAAGGTCAGGATGGTGCGCCGCCAGGCCAGGTGGGTGCGTTCGGGCTGCAAACCCGGGTCGCTCACGGGTTGCTCACCACGACGGTGACGACGACCGCGCACGACAGGGCGAACAGCAGCACCGCCAGCAGCGCGGGGAAGCGGGTCACCGGCAGCGGTTCGCCCCGGCGCATGGCCAGTTCGCAGCGCACCCAGTGGTGGACCGCGCGGAGCGCGCAGACCGTGCCCAGGCCCACGGCGGTCAGGGCGACGGCGGTGCGCAGGCCCGGGTGCAGGTCGGAGAGGAACTGGTCGACCGCGAGGCCCGCGCCGACCAGGGCCAGCGCGGTGCGCAGCCAGGCCAGGAACGTGCGTTCGTTGGCCAGGGAGAAGCGGTAGTCCGGATTCTTCCCCTCGGCCAGCAGCCGGGCGGGCGAGAACCACAGCCGCACGTCACGCATCAAAAGGCTGCTCCGGCGGGCGTGTCATCGCGGGGTCTCCCCTCGGTCGGGTCCATTGTGGCAGCCTGGGGCCGTTCACGTGTCCTGGGCGGACTGCCAGGCCCGCAGCTTCTCCGGGTTGCGAACGGCCCAGATGCGGGCGATCCGGTCGCCGTCGAAGTCGAACGCCGCGACCGTGACGGTGACGCCGTCGAACTGCGCGACCAGGCCGGGGCGGCCGTTGACGGTGCGTTCGAGGAGGGTCAGGCGGGGTGCCCGGGCCAGGATGTAGCGGGCGATGTCGTGGCTGCCGCGGATCGGGCGGCGGGCCGCGTTGACCACGCCCCCGCCGTCGGCGGTCATCGTGGCGTCGGGGTCGAGCAGGCCGACCAAGGCGGTGATGTCCTGCGCCTCCCAGGCCTGCTTGAAGTTCCGGACGAGCACGGCCTGCTCGGGGTGCGGGCCGGGGATCTGCGCGGCGCGCAGCCGGCGACGGGCCGAGCTGGCCAGCTGGCGGCAGGCGGCGGGGGTGCGGCCGACGATGTCGGCGATCTCGGCGAACGGGTGGCAGAAGACGTCGTGCAGGACCAGCGCGACGCGTTCGGCCGGGGTCATGGTGTCCAGGACGACCAGGAACGCCATGGTGATCGACTCGTCCAGGGTGACCCGGTCGGCCGGGTCGGTGGTCGCCGCCTGCTCGGGCAGCGGTTCGGGAATCCACTCACCCACGTACCGCTCCCGCCGGGCCCGCGCCGAGCCGAGCAGGTCCAGGCAGATGCGGCCGGTGACCGTGGTGAGCCACGCGCCGGGGGAGACGATCGCGGCGCGCCGGTCCGGGGTGAGGGCGTACCAGCGGGCGTAGGCCTCCTGGACGGCGTCCTCGGCTTCGGACAGCGAGCCCAGGAGGCGGTACGCGACGCCCACCAGGTGCCGCCGCTCGTCGAGTTCGGACCCCGGCCTCACATTTCCGGGGGCTGCGTCGTCGAGTAGGTCGACCGAGATGTCGATCCGAGGAGTGCTCACATGCGCAGGGTATTCGCCGTCCTGACGTACGTCCTGATGCTGGTGGTGGCCGCGGAGTTCTTCTTCGCGGCGAGCGGGGCGGCCGGCGACGGCTCCCTGTACCGACCGCACCACGTCCTCGGCTACGTGATCTTCTCCCTGCCGCTGGTGATGCTGGTGGTGGCGGCGGTCGCGCGGATGCCCAAGCGCATGGTCTGGCTGCCCGTGCTGGTCATGGGCCTGACCGGGGTGCAGGTGGTGATCGCGAAGGTGGCGCGGACGTTGGACGACCCGACCGGGCCGCTGGTGTTCGGCCTGCACGCGGTCAACGGCATGGCGATCGCGGCCGTGGTGGGGGTGATCGTCGGCCAGGTGCGGCGGTCGGCCGGCTGACGCGGCGGGACCGGCTCGTGCGCCGACCCCGCCGCTCGCGTCAGGCTGGTCGTAGCAGGCTGGTCGCGGCAGGCGGCTCCGAACCAGCGGGGGAGGTGGTCGAGCAGGTCGTCCTGGTCGTCACCGACCCACGCCACGTGCCCGTCCGGCCGCACCAGCACCGCGGGGACGTCCAACTCTTCGCAGGAACGACGTCAGCGCGTGCTCGGGAGACTGCGGTGGGCCGGGGTCGAAGCCGCGCAGGTTGGTGTCCAGGGTGCCGTCCGGGAAGTGGGACTGGTCCGTTGGTGTGCGAGCTGGTTTGCTTGGCTTCACCGAGCAAGAGCTTCGCTTGCGCCACGAACGCCTTGCGCCGCAACGGTTCCGTACAGTGCGCTAGGTCATGCGCGCCGCCACGACGCCGTCACCGGCCGCCGTGGCGGCGCTTCCGTGTGCGTAGTCCTTACCTGCCTCGCGACCGCGTCCCAGTGCTGTCGCGCCCGGCTGGAACGTGGCTGCGGCGAGTCGTCTTGGGCGTGCTCGATGGGGTCACCGAGGCGGATCGGAGCCGATCAACCGAGATCATCTCGCCGCAAGGTAGGGGGAGGGCGTGATCACGTAGTTCTGGATCACCTGGACGACCCCGGCCCTCGACCTTTTTCTCTCTCTGTTTGAGAATTTCCGAGGCCGGACGGTCTCGCGCACGAATCCCCGGGTGAGAGCTTGATCAGGCATTGATCGAGCCGCATCAACGGCTCACCGCGAGATCAATCCTGCGGTTCGGGTGCCCCCCTACGCGGAAGGGTTCAGTCGGCCGGGATCTCGTACACGAGTTCGTAGCGATCACCGGACAGCGTCATGTCGTTGATCTCCACCGCCCGACCGTCAACCGTGTAGGCCACGCGCGTCACCTTGAACACCGGCACGCCGGGCGGGAGCTGCAAGATCGCCGCTTCGTCGGGCGTCGGCATCCGTGTCTTCACCAGTTCTTCGAAGCGGTCGAGCCGGTGCCCCGCTTCCTCAAGCCGTGCATACGCGCCGCCCGGACCGGTCTCAACCTCTTCGATCACGGTTCCACGGGTGATCGAGCGCGGAAGGCGCGACACCGCGATCATGACCGCGAGACCGTCCGCGCGCATCACGCGATCCCGCACGGTGACTTCCTCGCCAACCGCGATCCCGAGAATTTCGGCCGTGCGCTCGTCGGCAGGCTCGAACCCGACCTTGACGGTCGTGGACGGTGTGAATCCGGCGGCGCTGGCATCACCGAGGAACGCGCCACGGTTCGCCGCTCGCGCACTGCGGGACAGCCGTGACGACGCGAGCCGTGCGACTGTTGTCCGTGGTCGGACGAACACGCCGCGACCGTGCTCCGCGATCAACGCGCCTTCCTGGCGGAGCAGCTTGATCGCGTCGCGGATCGTCGGGCGGCTGACGCCGTAGTGATCGACCAGGTCCCGTTCCGAAGGGATCGGCGCGCCGGGCGGGTACTCACCCTTGTCGATCTTCGCTCGGATGTCGGACGCGACTTGGCGGTAGACGGGTACGCCACTCGTCTTGTCGATCACCGCTGCCGCCTTCCTCCGCCGCCGCCCACTCGGATTGATCGAGCCTACCGAGCGTGCACGCTGCCGCCCGACATGTCGCCCGAAACTGGTATTGACCAGTTCCCTCAGCACTGCCAGAGTACAACTGGTTAAGACGTCTTTACCAGTTGAGCGGTGGCAGTGCTGCCCGAGTGGTACTACCGCGTACTGGCGACGCTGGCGTTTCCGTCCGGCCCGCCCTGGGAGGGATTCCGAACGCGGCGACCGTCCCCGAACCGTTGGTCCGCCACCGCCGTGAGTGCTCTTCGGCGCTGGCCCGATCGGAGCTTCGACCACGTGTGCGTCTGCGGATCGCAGTCCGTCCGCGCGGTGAGAATCGACCACCGTGGCGACCAGGTGTGGTCGATGGAAGCGGATTTCACGTCGGTGGTCGCGGAGTTGGAGGCGCTGCCCGCGCCTCAAGGGCGGTGGTGACGATGACCTACCGGTGGCTCCCACTCATGGGCAAGCGGCACGCCATCCCTATGGAGCTGAAGCCCGGCGACAGCGGTGAAACCCTCTGCGGCACAACGGTTTCGCCGGTGCCCGAGTTCACCCCGCCGTCCCAGTGGCCCGCTTGGTGGCGGGAGTGCGAAGGGTGTGACGAGCAGTGGCGGCAGGCTG
Source organism: Actinosynnema sp. CA-248983 (assembly GCA_050954585.1). Classification (GTDB taxonomy): domain Bacteria; phylum Actinomycetota; class Actinomycetes; order Mycobacteriales; family Pseudonocardiaceae; genus Actinosynnema. Next base: position 4,016,017 of record CP191863.1, read on the forward strand.
AGGGGATTCCTTTGCGGCACAACAGAATCACGGCGCGTGTGCGGTGACGGCACTGATCAACAGCCGCGAAGCCGTCTGGGTGATCATCGGACTCGGCGCGGCGCTGGTGGTCGGCGCGATCATCCGCGACACCATCAAGCGTCGGCGCTGACTGGGCGGCCCCGTCGAACTAGGGCGCGGGGGCCGCCTAACCCGTCTCTTGAGTTGACCTAGCAAGGTTCGGAACGCCCTGACCAGCGGCTTCACCCCAGTGTGTGAGATTCCAGGTCGCGGCTTGCCGACGCCGCCCATGCCGGCGATCGCCGAGATGATCACGGTCGACGGCTGCTCGGTCAGCAGCGCGTCCAGGGTGTCCAACTCGGACCGACGGCCGGTGAAGCGGGTGACGGTTCGGGGAAGCTGCCTGGGCACGGCCGGACCCGGGGCGGAGGTGCCGTGGAGGTGTAGGTCGCCGGTGATGTGACCGGCTTGTACGACCTGCTCGGCACCGCCTGCCGACGGTTCAGCCCAGGCGCTTGATCTCCCCGCGTGTTCGGTAGAACGAGCCACTGGCCGATGTCAGGATTTCGACACCAGGTAACGAGCGCCGGGGACGCGGATGTTCTTGGGGAACTGGACGCCCCAATTCCGGTGGTAGCCCTCCGAGATCACGTGGACCCGGAGCCGCCCGCCCTCCTGGACGCATTCGACGATGACGCCCTCGCCGGCTGTCGCGTGGGAGACCACCTCCACCTCGGCTGTCGCTTCCACCCGGGCGATGGCGCCGGCCTTGATGTCCTGGCGGGGTGGGAGGTGGCCCTGTTCGGCGGCGTGGACGGCGCCTGGGCTGGCGTCCAGGCAGGCCAGGGAGCCGTCGGTGGTCACCAGGTAGAGGCGTTCGTCCCGGTACTGCATGGAGAACGCCGAGCCGCAGCCGGTGGCGAGCTTCCACAGCCGGGTGCCGTCGGCGGCGAAGCAGTACACCGAGGACTGGTTGTCGCCGGCGAAGACGAACTCGCCGTCCGGCGATGTCGCGCACGAGAACACCGGTGCGTCGCAACGGTAGTCGCCCGTCCTGCGCCCGTCGGCCTTGGCGAACCGGTGCACCCACCCCCGGCTGGTCCCCGCGAACACCTCGGTGCGCTCCTGCCAGCCGAACAGCACCTGGCCGACGGTGTCGGCGTGCCACGCCCGGTGCCCGCGCCCGGTGTAGTGGGTGACGCCTCGCGAGTGGCCGTGGAAGACGCCCTCGTCCGAGCACCGCACCATCCATGCGCTGTCCCCGCTCGCCGGCATCGACCACTGGAACTCGTCCTCGTGGTCCACCACCGTGACCCGGCCCTGCCGGTCGGACACGCCCAGCACACCGTCGTGGATGTCGAGCCAGTAGATGTCGACGTCGTCCGCGATCTCGTACGCCACCCGGGGCACCTTGGCGCCCAGGTCGTACACCTGCCCGTCGTCGCACCCGGCGTAGATCCAGAAGTCGTCGGCCACGATGCACTTCACCGCGTCGGGCAGGCCGAACCGCCCGGTGACCCGGCCGTCGTGGGTGAGGGTGAAGACGTCGCCGTTCTCGTTGCCGACCCAAGCGTGGTCCTCGCCGACGAAGATCCCGAACGCGGGCGCGCCGGACGCGAACCGCCACAGCACCGGGGCCTGGTGCGCGGTCGAGCGTGTGCTGACGATCTGCCGCCGGCTCACCGCCCGCCGCCGGCGCATCCCCTTCACGGCCGGGGCGTAGCCCTTGCGGACCTTCTCGCCGATCTTCTTCTCGGCCGCCTTGAGCGCCTTGGCGTGGTCGGCGAAGGACGCGGTGCGGACCTGCCCCTGCTCGCCGATGCGCCCGTAGGTGATGGTGACCTCGGTGTCCTCCACCCGCACTTCGTAGAACTTGTGCGCGCCACCGTCCGCCTCGGACAGCTCCAGGTACGTCGTCCCGGACATGACCCTCCCCCTTCTCGATCAGCTGTGATCAAGGTAGCGAGGGGGTACGACAATTCCGGGCTCACCGGCCGGTGAGCCACCACGACTGGACCGCCAACAGGACGATCGCGCCCAGGAAAACACCGACGCCCAGCGCGATGGCCAGGCCGATCCACGAGAAGCCGGACACCAGCAAGGACGCACCGAGCCCGGCCCCGAACGCCGACCCGCCCCCGATCAGCGCCGGCCGCTGCGCCCGCTCCACCTTCTCCCGCCACTGCTCGGCCGTGGGCGGCAACAGCGACTCCGGCAGCGATCCGAGGTCGTGCTCATCGGCCGCCCACAGCCACACCGTGCCGTTGCCCGCGACACCGGCCATCAGCCGCAGGTCCGGGCTGAACAGCACGTCCCGCACGTACGTCTCGATGGTCTGCCGCAGCCGCCCCGCCGGCACGCTCCACAGGTGGAGGCCGTCGTCGCTGCTGGTCGCCAGGAGCCGCCCGTCGGGGCTGAACGCCAACCCGGCGGCTGACGACGTCCCGCGCGGCAGGGTGGCGACGACACCGTGGTCCACCGTGCGCCGAAGCACCGTGCGGTCCTGTTCGGCGACGGCGAGCAGCCGGCCGTCCGGACTGAGGGCGACGGCCTGCGCGGAGGCGTCAAGGCGCAAGGAGGTGCCGACCGGTCTCCGGGTTCCCATGTCCCACACCAGGATCTCGTTGTGCACGGTCAGCGGCACCATCCGCGGCGCGGCGGCGGCCAGGTGGAGGTCGACGAGCTTCGCCATCCGCAGCGGTCGGTGCTGCCACTCGCGACGAGTCCGGGCTGAACGCCACCGCCGTCGTGCGCCGGGCGAGCATCGCGTGGTGGGGCAGGACCGCCGGACCGGGCGTGCTCACGGGCTGCTCCACCGGCAATCCCAGCGCGGCGCTCGCCGCCGCCGACAACTCCGGGTCGTGCCCCGCCGCGAGGAGGCGTAGTGCCTGCGCGGACACGGTGTCGCCGGCCTCGGCCCGGGTGCGCAGCATCCGAACCTCCTCCGCCCGCAGCGACGGGTCGGCGCTGCGGACCAGGCGGCGGAGTTCGTCGGGCAGGCCGGCGGGCAGCGGGGTGCCGACGTGCGCGATGCGCAGGTCGACCGCGACCACGCCGCTGGTCGTCGGGGTCTGGTCCGGGCTCTCCCGGCGCAGCCGCTCGTAGACGTAGGCGTACAGGTCCCGCGCGGTGATCTGGCCGTCGCCGTCCAGGTCGGCCGCCCCGGTCCACAGGCCGTCCACGATCGCCCGACGCCGTTCGACCCGGGGCCCGGCGGAAATCCGTGAACCTGGTTATTCGTCAACCGCCGGTAGGCGGCCCGCCCAGGCCGGCCGGGGCCGGCGGGCAGCGGGGAAGTGGTGCGGTTGGCGGATCAACTCCGCCCCACCACGGCGATCCCGCGCCCGCCGGAAATGGTAAGAATCGTTTTTGTCATTTCTTGAAATGCGCGATCAAGTACTACTAACGTCATTTCCGGAGCGCGGCGCCGCAGCACAGGCGGTCGTCGCGCCGAATGTTCCAATTCGAGGAGGAAATGATGAGGGCAATTCCCGTCCTCGCTCTGACCGCCGCCGCCCTGGTCGCCTCGGCGCTGCCCGCCACCGCGGACACCCTGCCGCTGGACGGCGCGGTCGCCGCTTTGTCGGTCGAGTCGTCGGCGCGCTTGGAGGCGCGCGGCGCGGCGGTGACCGTGCCGACCACGATCGTGTGCGCGCCCGGCGCGCAGGGGTCGCTGTTCGTGCAGGTCACCCAGAACGTGCGCGGCGACATCGCCACGGGCGACCGGTACGTCTCGATCACCACGTGCACCGGGACGTTCCAGAAGGTCGACGTCACGGTGGTCTCGCGGACCAAGGCGTACCGGCCCGGCACGGCGTACGCCACGGCGCAGCTGAACGTCTGGACGCCGAACGACTGGGGCTCCGCCGAGCAGGAACGGGACATCACGATCGCCGGCTGACGTGCGCCCGGTCCGGGTCGCGGTCCTGCCGCGGCCCGGCCCGTTCTCCTTCGCCCATCTGAGGATTCGAGGTTCACAAGTGCCCATGTGGTTGGTGCGTGTACTGGTCGCGGTCGTTCTGGGTTTGGGCGTGTCGATGGCGCCCACCGCCCACGCGCTCGCGGCGCCACCCGGTGACACGGCTGTCGTCCGACCGCCCATCGCGCCGCCGTTGCCGCCCGGCGTCTCCCACCGCGAGTGGTCGGTGCCGACTACATCGCGGCCTGGGAGGAGCAGCACGGACGCGCGATGACCGCCGCCGAGCGCGCTACCCTCGCGCGGGGGTGCATCGGCGTGACGGTGGTGAACCTGGAGCGGGACGACGTGGCCAACCCGCCGTTGGGGCTGTCGTTCGACACGTTCGAGCGGGCGCGCGCGGTGCAGGCCGCGTTGAACGAGGTCCTGGCGTCCCGGCCGACGCCGCGCGAGTACGCGGCGCTGGTGCGGAAACACCCGTTGCTGAGCGGTCTGAAGAACGTCGTGTCGGCGTACCCGTCGTGGATCGACTCCCGCGAGTTGACCGCGTCGCTGTTCTCCAAGCGGTTCTGGATGAAGCAGGACCCGTCGTGGACCGACGAGGAGGCCGCCGCGGTGTTCCGGCCGAACGCCACCACCGGCCAGGTCGACATGAGCCGGTACCGGTACGTCGCCCGGCCGGGGTACGTCAACTTCGACTACGGCTGGTACGACGAGCAGAACCGGAACTGGTGGCACGCCAACCACGCCGAGCCCGGGATGGTCGTCTACCAGAGCACGAAGCGGTTCTACTCCCGACCGCTGCTCGACTTCGACGCGCAGGTGTACACGGTCGCGTTCGCGAGGGTGCCGTGATGGACCTGAACGTCCACTTGGGACAGCGCATCACCTTGCCGGGCACCGCGCACAACGCGCACGCCGGGGCGGTGGTGGTGCCGTCGGGCGGTGACCTGCCGGTCTACGTCGAGCACCTGCCCGCGTGGGGCGGGGAAGTCGGCCGGGACGTGCGCGTGACGGGCGTGCTGCGCCTGCTGCCACCGACGGCGCGCGAGGACGGGCCGGTGTCGCACGGCATCACCAGCCCGGCCTACGTGCTCACCGAACCGACCTGGTGACAGCCGTGTCGTGACGTATCAGCCGGACTGGTCCGCCGGACGCACCGGCTGGCGCAGGAGAGTGCGCGGGGACGGGTCGTCCAGCGGGGTCAGGTAGATCTCGTGGTGCAGCCCGTTGTACGCCAGGCCGTGCTCGGCGATGAACTCCTCCATCACCTTCAGCGACAGGTGTTCCTCGCTGAACGGGCCGTCGTGCAGCAGTTCCACGCACTGGCCTTCCGCGACCGTGGCCAGCCGGACGCGGTCCACCGCCGGGCAGGTGGCGCGGGTCTGCTCGCGGGCCCGCTCCACGCCGTCCGGCTCCAGGGTGGACAGGGGGAGCAGGAGGTGCCAGCGCCACAGGTCGCGAGGGACCTCCAGGGCCGGGCGCTCGTCCTCCGCCCACCACTGGCCCTCCAAGGGGCCCGGGCGGGTGCCCATGGCGGCGGCCACGGTGTAGAGGGCCTGCATGGCGGTCACGTGTTCGGTGCCGCCGGGTTCACCCCGGCCGGTGACGCTCAAGTACGTGACGGGGCCGTGGGTGGTGAGCGTCGGGGTCATGTCCAGTCCTCCAGGGGGATCATCAGGTGGGTGACCAGGTGGTCGGGTTCGGTGGTCGCGGGGTTGGAGACGTAGACCTCGCGGATCGGGCCGCGCAACGGGTGGCCGTGCTCGACGCACCAGGCCAGCAGGGCGTGCGCGGTGAGCGGGACCTGGTCGTACGGGCCGACGTGGGTGGCGCGGGCGAACGTCCCGCCCGGCAGCACCTCGGTCCCGTCGTCGGCCACCAGGGCCACGCGGACCTCGAACGCGTCGGCCAACTCGACCGGGAACAGGCCGACGAGTTCCGGCACCCGGGCGCGGGGGAGGAGCCGGGCCACGGCGGCCGAGGTCGCCCGAGCCACGTCGGTCGGACCGGCCGCCGTCTCGGACTCCACGACCACCCGTCTGGCAGGCTCGGTGACCACTTGGACGGGCGCGGCCGGCAGTCCTTCGTCCAGCACCCGCCGCAACGCCGCCACGGTGCGCCGCCGCCGCGCCAACTCCTCCTCCTGCGCCCGCCGCACGCCCTCCAGCGCCTCCGCCGACCCCGCGAGCACCGCGGCGACGACCGGCAGCGGGACGTCCAGCGACCGCAGCAACGCGATCGACAACGCCTGCCGGGCCTGGTCACGCCGGTAGTACCGGTAGCCGGAGTCGACGTCCACATGTGCCGGCTCCAGGAGGCCCAACTCGGCGTAGTGCCGCAACTGCTTGACACTCAACCGGCTCAACCTGGCGAACTGCCCGATCGGCAGCAACTCCGCGTCCACGGGCACCAGCATGGACTCTCCGACAGTGGGAGAGTCCAGTCCACTGTGGCGCGGAATGCCGCCGTCCGGGGAATGGGCCTCGGGCACGCGCTCACGGGACAATGCCAAGCGACCTTCAGGGAGGCGCGGTGTTGGAAGAGCGGGTTCGGGCACGTGTCGCGGCGGCGCACTTCTGGCACCTCGCCACGGTGAACCCCGACGGGTCACCGCACGTGTCGCCCATGTGGGTGGACGTCGAGGGCGACCACATCGTGTTCAACACGGCCGTGGGGCGGGTGAAGGAGGAGAACCTGCGGCGCGACCCGCGGGTGTCGCTGTCGTGCGTGGACCCGGCCGACCCGTACGACCGGGTCGTGATCCGCGGCCGGGCGGTGGACTTCATCCTCGGCGCCGAGGCGGACCGGTCCATCGACGCGTTGGCGCACAAGTACTTGGGCGTGCCGCGCTTCGAGTGGCGGGTGCCCGGCGAGCAGCGGGTCAAGGTCGTGGTGGAGCCGACGCACGCCCGGCACGTCGTGGGCGTGGAGCCCTACCGGCCCGGCTCCGGGCCGTTGCGCCGACCGGACCAGTGACCTGCCTAGAGGTTTAGAGGCGACCGACGGTAGTTGCAGACGCTGGATAGTTGCAAGCGCGGGTTGTGCTAGCGTGACGGATGTCCCGCCGACTGAAAGGCCCACCGCGATGACCGACCCCGCCATGACGGAACTCGCCGCCGGCTGGTGCGCGCTGTCGGTCCTGCACGACCGCATCGAGGGCCGCGTGGAGCGGGCCCTCCAGGCCGGGCACGACCTGAGCGTGCGCGAGTTCTCCCTGCTGGAGGTGCTCAGCCGGCAGCACGACGGCGAGGGCGGCCACCTCCAGATGCACCAGGTGGCCAACGCCGTGGTGCTCAGCCAGAGCGCCACCACCCGGCTGGTGAGCCGCCTGGAGGAACGCGGCCTGCTGTCGCGCTACCTGTGCCCGACCGACCGGCGCGGCATCTACACCGACGTGACCGCGGCCGGCCTGGCGCTACTGGCCGAAGCCCGTCCCACCCACGGCGCGGCCCTGCGGGAAGCCCTGGACGACGCCCGTCAGGACGCCGCCCTGCGCCCGCTCGTCGAGGCCGTGGAAGCGCTGGGCGTCGAGCGTCAGCCCTCGCCCTCGTAGCGGACGTTGCCGCCCGCGTCCAGCGCCCGAACGGAGGCGATGAAGGGCGGCTTGTCCTCGCGGACGCCCGTGAAGACCGCCAGGTAAGGCGCCGTTGCTCACCTGAGCCGTGACCTCGTGCCCGATCTGACCCGTGCCCTCGCACAGGAAGAAGTTGAACCAGGAGCCCGGACCGCGTCCGGACGATCAGCCCGACGACGTCGGCCCGCGCCGCCCCGGCCGTGCACCACTTCCCCCCGTCGGGACCTGCGCCGCCACCCAAGCGCCCACGAGCACCAGCGCGGTCAGCGCCACACCGGTCCGCTTCATGTCCCCGCCCCCGTTCGCGTTGTGCATGATCCGGCCGGCGGGAACGGTGTCCGGGTGCGACAGTGCCGGGCGTGGTGGATCGGTCGGTCGTCGCCTGGATGCTGGGTGCCTTCGTCGTCGCCTTCCTCGTCACGCGGCTGGTGACGCGGCTCATCCGCGCCGGGCGCGGGCCGTTCCGGGACGTCTCCGTGGGCGGGATTCACGTGCACCACCAGGTGTTCGGCATCTTCCTGCTGCTGTTCACGGGCGCCACCGCGCTGGTGTTCCGGCCCGCGTCGGGGTGGGCCGACGTGACGGCGGTCGGGTTCGGGGTCGGGGCGGCGCTGACGCTGGACGAGTTCGCGCTGTGGCTGCGGCTCGACGACGTCTACTGGGGACCCGAGGGGCGGCGGTCCGTGGACGCGGTGCTGGTCGCGGTCGTGGTCGGACTGCTGTTGCTGGCGGGGCTCTCGCCGTTCGACGACGACCCGGACGACGGCAGCCTGGCGGCGGTGTCGGTGGTGGCGGTGAACCTGGTGTTCGCGGTGGTGGCGATCCTCAAAGGACGGACGCTGCTGGGCATCTGCGGGCTTTTCGTGCCGCTGCTTGCTTTGTACGCCACTTGCCGGGTCGCGCGGCCGGGATCGCCGTGGGCGCGCCGGTTCTACCGGCCGGGGTCGGGTCGGCTGGCCAAGTCGCTGCGGCGGTTCCCGCCGGACCGGCGCAACCGGTGGGACCCGGTGGTGGACCTCTTCGCCGGACCGCGCTGAGTTGTCGTACCCCGGTGCGACACCCGCCCCATGGCTCAAGATCGCGAAGTTCTGGTGGCGGAGGTGACCCGGCTCGCCGAGCAGGAGGTGGCCCCGGGGCGGGCCGGCGTGTGGCAGGCCGTGATGACCGGCGGGTCGTGGTCGTTCAAGGTGTTCCCGGGTCAGAGGCCGTGGCGGCGGGTGCCGGCTGCGCGTTCGGCGTTGCGCGCTTCGGAGTCGTGGGCGAACGGTGACCGTCGCATCTCGACGGCCCACCTCGCCGACTCCGCCACCAACTCCGCGTTGATCTGCGCACCGGCGGCGGCCCCGGCGGCCGACGACGCGCCGACCTGCGCGGACGGCTCGGTGACGTTGCCGGCCACCCACACACCGGGCACCTCCGTGCGCCCGGTCCCGTCCGAGGGCACGTGCACGCCGGTGCCCGACGGGTGCTCCACCGCGCGCAGACCCAGACCCGCGAGGAACTCCGCACGGGCGACCATCCGGGTTGCCACGGCCACCACCTCGCGGGCGACGACCGTGCCGTCGGCCAGTCGCAGCCCGGTCAGGCGGTCGTCGGCGACCTCGACAGCCGCGACGTCGCCGTGCACCACGGGGATGTCCAGCGCGGCCAGCTTCTCGCTGTCCTCCTCGGACAGCGGACGGCTGTTCGCGAAGTAGGTCACGTCGGCGCTCAACTGCCGGAACAACAGCGCCTGGTGCACGGACATCGGCCCGGACGCCAGCACGCCGATCGCCCGGTCCCGCACCTCCCAGCCGTGGCAGTACGGGCAGTGCACCACGTCGTGACCCCACCGGTCGCGCAGACCCTCCACCGCCGGCAACTCGTCCACCAACCCGCTGGCCACCAGCAGTCGCCGGGCGTGCACCGAGCGGCCATCGGCCAGCGTCACCGTGAACCCGGACCCCGTGGAGCCGGACGCCGTGAACCCGGACCCCGTGGAGCCGGACGCCGGGAAGCCGGACCCCGTGGAGCCGGACCCCGTGGAGCCGGACCCCGTGGAGCCGGCGTCCGCACGCACGACACCGGCCACCTCGCCGTGCACCACCTGCCCGCCGTACCGCCGTACCTCCGCCCGCCCCCGTTCCAGCAGGTCCGCGGGCTTCACCCCGTCGTGCCCGAGCAGCCCGTGGACACCCTCGGCGGGCGCGTTGCGCGGCGAACCAGAGTCCACCACCAGCACCGACCGCCGCGACCGGGCCAGCATCAGCGCCCCGCTCAGCCCGGCCGCGCCGCCGCCGACCACCACCACGTCGTACCTGTTCACCAGCTGGGTCATCGTGACCACCTCCGCCGACAACAGTGCGTCCGCCTTGGCCGAACGAGCAAACTTTGTTGCCGAACCAGCAAGGATCGGCAACCGGTCTTCATTGGTGCGGCGCGACGGCGACCTACCGGACGACGCAGCAGTGGGGTGACCTCTTCAACGGCGAGGTCACCATCACCGCCGGCTCCTCGGCGATCACCAGCCGGACCGCGACGGTCACCGCGACCGCGCCGCAGAAGGTGTCGAGCACCTGGAACGGCACACCCAGCTGGGACGCCACGTGATGACGATGAAGCCCAACGGCAACCTCGCGGCGGGCGCGAGCACCACGTTCGGCTTCACCGTGATGGCCAACGGCCGGTGGGCGAACCCGACTGTGTCCTGCCGGACGCCCTGACGTGCCAGGATCTCCGCCATGACCGACCAGCCGACGATGGAAGAACGCCGTGCGCAGGACCAGCGGGTGATCGAGGACTTCCGGGCCAACGGTGGCGTGACCGAGGGGCGCACCCTGCTCCTGTTGCACCACGTTGGAGCGAAGTCCGGAATCGAACGGGTGACCCCGCTGCGTTACCTGTCCGCCGGGGACCGCTGGGTCGTCGCGGCGGGCAACGGCGGGCTGCCGCACAACCCCGGCTGGTACTACAACGTGCTCGCCCGGCCGGCGGTCGTGGTGGAGATCGGCGCCGACACGCTCGACGCCACCGCGCGCATCGCCCGCGGTGCCGAACGAGAGGAGTTGGCGGACCTGTTCCGCAACGCCAAGTCCCGGTTCGCGGCGTTCGAACGGGCACTGGAACGCCAGATCCCGATCGTGGTCTTCGAACGGGCCTGACCGCCGCCCCCTTCACGGCGAAGGGGGCGGCGCGAGGGGTGTGTCAGAGCCGGTAGAAGTCGGCGTAGTGGTTGGGCGAGAAGTACACCGCGCCGGTGGTCCGGTCGACCACGATCCGGTAGGCGTCCCGCGCCGCCCCGCACGCCCGCGGGTAGACGTCGAACTCCAGGTAGGACCGGCCGCTGGGGAGCTGGCCCTCCCGGTTGTAGAACGTGCCGCCGGCGAAGTTGCACTGGCCGTTGGGCCAGCTGTACCAGCCGCGCGTGCTCGGGTAGCCCTTGTTGGCCCACGTCGTGTCGGCCGACCGGGCGGCGGTGCAGCGGGTCATGGTGCACGAGCTGTAGACGGCCGCGTCGGCGGTCGGGGTGACCGCCGACGTGATGCCGAGCACGGACACCAGCGCGCTCAGGGCGACGAGCACGCGCTTGGTCCAGGAGAGCCGGGTGCGGTCCAGGGTCTGCATGGAACCTCCTTGGCAGGGTCGCGGAGAGACCAACGGTCCCGATCGTGGCGGTCATCGCCCGGTCAGGCCACGAAATGGATCACCAAAAGTCGGTGAACGTCCCGAACGCGAACCTCACACCAGGCTCGACCAGTAGTCCCAGAACGCGAACAGCACCAGCACCGCGATCACCGCGTACCACAGCGCCGGCACCGCGCTGTGCACCCGGCGCAACAGCGCCAGCGCGGGCCACGTGTCCAGCGTCGTGTACCAGAAGATCGGCAGCGTCACGACCCACACGACCATGCAGTACGGGCACAGCGCCCGGATGTCGTACAGGCTCGCGAAGATCAGCCAGTGCACGAACACGACGCCGAACGCGGTGCCGACGTTCATCGCCACCCGGAACCACCGGGGCGGCTCGAACCCCGCCAGCACCGCCACCCCCGTGGTGACCACGACCGAGAACGCCGCGATGCCCAGCAACGGGTTCGGGAAGCCGAACGCCTCCGCCTGCGGGCTGTCCATCACCGAACCGCACGACACCACGGGGTTGAGCGAGCACGTCGGCACGTACGCGGGGTCGCGCAGCTTGGCGATCTTCTCCAGCGCCAGCGCGGCGGCGGCACCCAGGCCGAGTCCGCCGCCGACGACGTACAGCCAGGCCAGTCGGGGGTTCATCCGCCCAGGGCCTGGTCGATCTTCGCGCGCAGCTCGCGGTCCACGTCCGCGTAGGTGTCGCCGGAGGGGGTGAACTTCTCGCCGTTGAGGAAGAACGTCGGCGTGCTGGTCACGCCCAGCGCCTGCCCGTCGGCCAGGTCCCGGTCGATCACCGCCTGGACCTCCGGCGAGGCGGAGTCCGCGCGGAACTTCGCCAGGTCCAGCCCGATGGTCCCGGCGTACTCCTCGAACTTCGCGGTGGCGGCGGCGGTGTCGGTGCTGGTGGCCCGGCCGTCCACGGCCCACGTCTGGAAGCCGTCGTAGAGGGCGTGGTACATCTCCTGGTACTTGCCCTGCTGGGCGGCGGCCTCGGCGGCCTTCGCGGCGGGCAGCGCCAACGGGTGCATCTGGAGCGGGAAGTTGCGGGTCACGATGGTGATGCGGCCCTGGTAGTCCTGCTCCAGCTTCTTGGTCACGTTGGCGTAGTAGGCGGCGCACGCCGGGCACTGGTAGTCCAGGAACTCCACCAGCGTGACCTTGCCACCCTCCACACGGGACAGTGTGTGCGCGTCGGCGGGCACGAGCCGCTCGTCCGGGGCGGCGCCGCCGTTCGCGCCCGAGGACCGGTTGACCAGGAGGATGCCGCCGATCACGGCCGCGGCGACCACGACCACGACGGCGGTGAGGATGAGGTTGAGCGACGGGCCGCGGCGCGCGGTCACCGGGTTGTTCGTGCCTGACATCGAGGTGTTCGCCCCTGTTCGAGAGTGCCTGTGGCCTGGTGGTCGGACGCGCGACCCCGGAAGTTCCCGATATCACCCGACCGTGGGATGTCGCCGGTCACCTCCCGGCCCTGCCGGGCAGCAGATCGCGATGCGTTCCATCAGGTCACGGCGATCGTGATGGCTGCCGTGTGCAGCTTGCCGTTGTGGGAGAACTCCAGGAAAAGGCGGTACTCGCCCTTGTCCGCGAAGACCGCTCTGAAGGTCAGCTCGCCGTTGATCAGCGGCGCGCCCGCCGGTTCCACCGGGTGCAGGTGGGTCGCCGACAGGAGCATGGTGTGGAAACCGGTCATGTGGCCGTTCGCGCCGAGGTGGGGGTCCAGTGCTTTCGCCAGGGTGCCGTCAGGCGCGCGGATGGCGAACCTCAGGGACTGCGGGCGCATCACGCTCGGGCGTTCGGGTTCGTCCACCCGGGTAACGGTGAAACCGTCCGCCGTCACGGTCGAAACGGCCGGCGCGGGTACCGGGACCAGGGAGGTGTCGCCGGGAACGGTGAACGGCACGCCCAGCACGACCGGGTGGCGCGGGTCTTTGGTGTCCGTCGGCACGAACTCGGCGAACATGCGGTAGGCGCCGCCGTCCGGCAGGGACAGGGTGGTGTGCCAGGTGTCGCCGTCCAACCTCGGGTGCACGTGCTGGAAGACGTGCATGTCGTCGCGGATGGCGAAGAAGTGCATCTGCTTGGTCTGGTTGTCCAGGAACGTCGTCACGGGCTGGCCGTCCCGGCCCAGGATGCGGAACGCCACCGGGACGGCCGGGCCCCGCTCGGCGGGCATGGTGACCCGGTCGAAGCGGTAGCCGCCCTCGGCCTCGGACAGGCCGTCGCTGTGGGCCGCCGGGACCAGGTCGGGCTGGTGGGTCGAGTGGGCCGGGGCCGGGGTGGGGCGGGTCAGGGTGATCGCCCCCGCGGCCACCACCGCGACCGCCGCGGCCAGGAACGCCCAGTCGGTGAAACGCAGGCTGCGCATGTGGTGCTCCATCGCCGGAAGCGGGTGGCGGACCGGCCGCCACCCGCCCTCGAAACTGGTCAGAACTGGAGGCTCCAGGCGTCGATGTAGCCGGTGTCGGCCTGGTGGACGTCCTGCACCCGAAGCTGCCACGTGCCGTTGGCGGTCTCCGCCGAGGCGTTGACGGTGTAGGTGGTGAGCACGTTGTCACCGCTGTCGTTGTTCGACGACTTCAGCCGGTACGTCGAGCCGTCCGGGGCCACCAGGTCGATGACCAGGTCGCCGCGGTAGGTGTGCTTGATGTCGACGTCGACCTGGAGCGCCGCCGGGGCGTTGCCGGTCACGCCGGACACCGTCACCGACGACGTCACGGCCGCGCCGGCGTCGGGGATCTGGACGTCGGCGGTGTTCTCGAACCGGCCGCCGGGCGGGGGTTCGGTGCCGCCCAGGTTGGGCTTGACCACGACCAGGCCCTGTTCGATGCCGTTGACCAGCACGATGCCGCTGGCGAAGTACGGGTAGTTGCTCCACGCGCCGTTGAACTTGGCCTGGTCGCCCGACGGGTAGATGTCGAAGTACCCGACCTCGGTCAACTGGGCCGAAGCGACCTTGCTGACGTCGAGGATGCGCAGACCGGCCTGGTAGTTGGCCTGGTAGGTGTGCTGCCCCTTGACGTACTGGTTGTGGTCGATCGCGGTGGCGGGGGAGTGGTAGGTGCCGGTGTGCACCGGGTTGGTCAGGTTCGCCAAGTCCCAGATGTAGGTCTTGGTGCGCTTGTCCGTGCCGGAGGACTCGTCCAGCTCGTCGTCGAGCAGGAAGTAGCGCTGGCCCTCGGTCAGCCAGCCCTGGTGGGAGTACTGGGAACCGGAGTAGCCCTTGCGGGACAACTGGACCGGGCGCGCCTTGTCGGTCACGTCGACGATGGTCAGCGTGTCCTCGTTGGCGTTGAAGCAGATCTCCCGGCCCTGGTACTGGGTGTGCGGGCCGCGGTAGACGACGCACTGGGTGTCGTGGGTGTAGCCGTCCTGGGACACGCACCCGGCGTTCTTGGGCGACTTCGGCGTGCGGATGTCCACCATGTGCGGCCCGCCGCTGCACGTGTTGGAGCCGATCGCGTACGCGTAGCCGGTTTCCTCGTTGATGGCGATGTTGTGCGCCGGCCCGAACCCCTTGTACAGCACGTCCGCGGTGAACGTCTGCGGCGTGGTGATGGTGCGCAGCCGGGTCAGGTCGAACACCTGCATGCCGTGGCCGTTGATGAAGTCGGCCACGATGAACGCGTGGTCCTTGTAGACCTTCATGTCCCGCCACGTGCTGCTGCCGCCGTTGGAGGGCAGGTTGCCCAGGTACTTCGGCGCGGTCGGGGTGCTGACGTCGACGAACGCGGTGCCGTTGGTGCGGCCGACGATCGCGTACTCCTTGCCGGAGGACGGGTCGGTCCAGCCCCAGATGTCGTTGCCGTTGCCGCCGCCCATGCTCGACAGCGGCAGGACGCTGAGCAGGTCGACGTTCTTGCAGGGGTAGATGTCGGCCTTGCCGTTGACGCACGGCACGCCGGCCGCGGTGCCGATGACGGCGTGCCGCTCGGCGGGTTGGTGGTCGGCCAGGAAGGCGCGGGCCGCCGCCTGGCCTTCGGGGGTCTCGGGGTCGTGCGCGGACGCGGCTGTCATCGACAGCGCGACCGCGGCGGCCGTGAACACGGCCAGCCCCGCCCATCGCAGGGATTTCATCGTGGACTCCTCACCGGAAATTCCCGGACCGCGGAGCGCGGCCCGGGAGCAGGGTTTTCCGATCAGGTTTCGACGATAGGACCGCCGGTCGGGCGGCGATAACCCTCGATCGTCGGTTGGGAGCGGTCCCTCAGCGGCGGCCGGCCTTGGCCAGCGTCTGCTTCAGCACGTGGTACGCGGGCTTCTTGCCGAAGTCGTCCCACATGACCGTGGCCGCGCCCTCGCCCTGGAAGAACACCGGCACCCACGAGTACTTGTCGGTGAAGCCCCAGATCGTGAAGGAGTCGCAGCCCTTCACGTTCAGGCACGCCACCAGGGTGCGGTTGTAGTAGTCCGCCTGCTGGGTGAGCTGCGCCGGGGTCGGCACGCCGTCCGCGGGCAGGTCCATGCGGACGTCCAGTTCGGTGATGGCGGTTTCCAGGCCCAAGTCGGAGAAGCGCTTCAGGTTGGCCTCCAGGTCGCCCGGGAACCCGTAGCGGGTGCTCAGGTGGGCCTGGGCGGAGAAGCCGTCCACCGGGACGCCCTGCGCCTTCAGTTCCTTGATGAGCGCGTAGTAGGCGTTGCTCTTGGCGTTGACGCCCTCCACGTTGTAGTCGTTGAAGAACAGCTTCGCCTTGGGGTCGGCTTCGTGCGCCCAGCGGAACGCGTCGGCGATGATGCCGGGGCCCAGTTCGCGGATCCAGATGTTCTCGGTGGTGCGCAGCGCGCCGGAGTCGTTGAAGATCTCGTTGGCGACGTCCCACTGCTGGATCTTGCCCTTGTACCGGCCGACCACGGTCTTGACGTGGTCGCGCAGGATGGTCCGGAGCTCGTCCTTGGTGAAGGTTCCCGAGGACAGCCAGGCCGGGTTCTGGTTGTGCCACAGCAGCGTGTGCCCACGCACGACCTGCCGGTTGCGCTGCGCGAACTTCACGATGGCGTCGGCCATCCCGAAGTTGTACTTGTCGCGCTCGGGGTGGATGTACTCCCACTTCATCTGGTTCTCGGCGGACACCGAGTTGAACTCCGCCGCGAGCACGGCGCGGTAGGGCTGGTCGGAGGTGAACGGGTCGGGGTAGGGCATCTCCTGGTGGTGCCCGCCGCCCGCGACGGCGGTGCCGATGAAGAAACCCTTGGGCGCGGCCTGCCGCAGGGTGTCCTTGCGGCCGGCGCCGTCCACCGACGCCTCGTCGGCGGTGGCGGTCAGCGGGGTGAAGAGGGCCAGCGCGGTGAGCGCGGCGGTGGCCAGACGGGTGGTTCTCATGCCGGAGCTTCTCGCTTCCTTGCGACGGCTGTCCGCCGAAACTTTCGCAACAAGATTGCTAAGTTTCGGTCTGCGGACCCTAAGCCGCAGGTCGAGCAGGCGTCAAGGTTCGGGATTCCGCAGCCGGTGCGCTGGGCCGTGCGGGTGACACCAGGACCGCTCGGTAACAAGTGCCGCCGTCGTTCCCGAAACGGGTGGGGAAGCCGCCTGATGAGGGGACGACGCATGTCGACTGGGAACCGCCGCAGACCGATACCCAGAGGACGCGCCGGCGGCGTGCTCCTCGTCGTGCTGGCGCTGATCGCGTTCGGCCTCACGCCACCGGAGCTGTTCGGCGGCCGGGTCACCCCGACCTCGGCCGGCGACGGGTCGGTCGCCGTCCCCGACCACCCCGAGGGCGCCGCGTTCAACCCCAACCAGCTCAAGGGCATCAAGGCCGCCGACCCGACCGCCGGCGTCAACCTGGTCTCCGCCCCGACCGCGAACAACATGGGCGACGCCCGCCTGTCCTACCCGCTGGAGGTCCCGCCGGGCCGCTCGGGGATGCAGCCCAGGCTCGCGGTCCAGTACAACTCCGCCGGCGGCAACGGCTGGACCGGCGTGGGCTGGGACCTCGCCGGCGCCCAGATCACCCTCGACACCCGCTGGGGCGTCCCGCGCTACCACGCCGACCTGGAAACCGAGAGCTACCTGCTCAACGGCGAACAGCTCACCCCCGTCGCGCACCGCGGCGAACTCCAGGCCCGCACCGCCGAGAAGGTCTTCCACACCCGCGTCGAGGGCCGGTTCGACAAGATCGTCCGGCACGGCGACCACCCGACCAACTACTGGTGGGAGGTCACCGACCGCGAAGGCACCCGCTCGGTGTTCGGCAACGACCCGAACTCCACCCTCGCCGACGCCTCGGGCAACATCGCCACCTGGGCGCTGCGCGAAACCCGCGACACCAACGACAACTTCGTCCGCTACCACAGCGCCAGGGTCGAGGACGGCGGCGTCGCGAACGGCTCGGTGCCGGGCCGCAACCTCTACCTGGCCAAGATCACCTACACCGGTCACGGCGACACCGAGGGCCGCTACTCCGTCACCTTCACCCGGGACCGCGACCGGGGCGAGGCGCGCCGCGCCGACGTGCAGATCGACGCCCGCGCCGGGTTCAAGCGGGTCACCGCGGACCTGCTGCGCCGCGTCGAGGTCAAGGTGGACGACACCCTGATCCGCGCCTACGAGCTGGACTACCGGCAGGGCGCGTTCGCCAAGACCCTGCTCGCCTCGGTCAGCCAGTTCGACGCGCGCAACGCCCGCTTCAACACCCACACCTTCGACTACTTCGACGACATCCGCGACGGCAGCGGCGCCTACAACGCCTTCGACACCGCCGGCAACTGGGGCATCGGCGACGACGACCTGGGCGTGAACGTCCGCGACGGCGAAGCCAGCGCGCTCTCCGCGACCACGAACAAGAGCGCGGGCGGCCACCTGTACGTCGGCTACAACCCGACCTCGGTCAGCAAGTCCAACTCGGCCGGCGTCAAGGTCGGCTACAACTCCGGCTCGTCGGACGGCCTGCTCGCGCTCGCCGACGTCAACGGCGACAACCTGCCGGACAAGGTGTTCCGCTCCGGCGGCGGCGTGTTCTACCGGCCCAACGAGTCCGGCCCCGACGGCCCGACGAAGTTCGGCGACACCGCGATCCGGCTGACCAACCTCCCGGGCATCTCCACCGAGAAGACCCGCTCCGGCACGGTCGGCATCGAGTCCTACTTCGGCGTCGCCGCGCAGCTCGACTACGTCTCCACGACCACGACCTCCGACCGGTACTTCCTGGACGTCAACGGCGACGGCATCACCGACCTGGTCAACAACGGCGGTGTCCTGTTCGGCCGCCTCGACGCCAACGGCCAACCCACCTACAGCAACGACAGCGGCGACACCGGCGTCCCGATCGGCTCCGGCACCGCCTCGGGCACGATCGTCGGCGACCAGACCGCCGAGTTCCAGCGCCAGGTCGACACGTTCCCGCTGCTGGACGGCGTGCGCCGCTGGGTGGCCCCGTTCGACGGCACGGTCCGCGTGGACGGCCGGGTCAAGCTGGTCCAGGACACCAGCCCCGAGCGGGCCGCCTACACCCGCGCCGACGGCGTCCGGGTCGCCGTCCAGCACCAGGACACCGAACTGTGGGCCCAGCGCATCGGCCCCGACGACCACATCGAGTTCGCCCCCACCGGCACCGACAACATCACCGTCCGCAAGGGCGAGGCGCTGTTCTTCCGCGTCCAGTCCGTGCTCGACGGCATGTACGACACGGTCTCGTGGGACCCCAAGGTCACCTACACCAGCTTCACCGCGAGCACCGACGTCAACGGCCTGGCCAACGACACCTACCTGGCCTCCCGCGACTTCACCCTCGGCGGCCGTCCCTCGGTCGTCATCGCGCCGCTGACCGGCACGCTGCACCTGTCCGGTGACGTCACCAAGACCGGCCCGACCACCGACGACGTCACGGTCGTCGTGTCCCGCAACGGCGCCGACGTCTTCAGCCGGACCCTCGACCGCGCCACCGAGGACACCGCCCACCTCGACCTGGACATCCCCGTCACCGCCAACGACACCCTGTCCTGGCGGCTCAAGGTCGACTCGCCGATCGACGCCGGCACCTTGCGCTGGGTCCCGCGCGCCCACTACACGGCCGCGCAGGGCCTCGACTCGGTCGTGGACGACAACGGCAACCCGGTCCTGGTCATCAACCCGCCCTACGACCTGGACATGTACCCGGTGTCCACGCTGACCGCGCCGCAGGCGTCCCACACCGCCACGCAGACCGGCACCGTCACCGTCGACCCGTCCCTGGCCTTCGACTTCGCCGGCCAGACCCCGAACACCCGCGTGGTCTTCACCGTCAAGAAGCGCGGCGCCCTCCTGGCCAAGCGCGTGATCGACATCGTCAACGGCCAGATCCCCGCAGACCTGCGGGTCACCGCCAACGTCCAGCAGGGCGACGAGCTGTTCTTCGACTTCGCCACCCTCGACACCGGCCTACCCGCACGCCTCACCACCCAATCCGCGTCGATCTCCTACGACGGCACCAACTTCACCGCCGTCCCCAGCGCGCTGCACGCCTCCGCCGAGCAGGGCGCGTTCGCCCAGCCGTACCGCGGCTGGGGCGCGATCGGCTACCAGGGCAACCGCGACCGGGCCACCCAGCCCATCGTGCGCGGCGACCTCGTCCTGGACGAGAGCTACAAGAACGACCTGCCCGACGGCCCCACCGAGGACGACGTCCCCGGCTTCACCAACGACCCCAAGGTCAAGCAGCCCCGGATCACGGTGTTCGCGCCGCTCCCGGCACAGGACCGCTGGGCGGGCGCGGACGACAACACCTGGGTCGCCCGGGACGCCACGGCCAGCTCCCGCATGGGCCTGGACACCATCGACGTCATCAGCGACGGCGACGTGGCCGGCGCCTCGGCCGTGTCCCGAAGGGGCCGCACCCAGCAGATCTCGACCACGTTCGGCGCGAGCATCCCGGGCGTGCCGATCGGCGCGGGCGCGAGCGTCGCCAAGGGCCGCACGGTCGGCCAGCTCGACTTCCTCGACCTCAACGGCGACCGGTTCCCCGACGTCGTGGGCTCGGCGGGCGTGCAGTACTCCGACATGACCGGCGGGCTGGGCGACACGCGCGGCAGCGTCGGCGGCGCGGTGCGCGAGTCGGAGTCGCTGGCCTACGGCGTCAACGCCAACGCGGGCAGCCCCGCCCGCACCAGCGGCAACGCGCGCGGCCAGGACTCGCCCTCGGGCAGCCGCAACGCCAACAGCGCCAAGTCGGGCGTGGAGATGCCCGCGCTGGGCGTGGGCGGCAACGTCGGCGGCGGCGAGTCCGACACCGGCTACGACCTGCTGGACATCAACGGCGACGGCCTGCCGGACAAGGTGTTCGACAACGGCGACGCCGCGCTGAACCTGGGCTACTCGTTCGCCGCGCGCGAGCCGTGGCCGGGCGGCCCGGTCAACGACGGCAAGACCACCAACGCCGGCGTGAACCTGGGCTTCAACACCAACTACTACGGGTTCGCGGGCGGCGTGTCGGCGGCGGTCGGCTCGTCGGTCACCAGCGCCACCCTGCTCGACGTCAACGGCGACGGCCTGGCCGACCGCGTGTTCGCCAACGGCGACCAGCCGGTGGGCGTGGCCATCAACACCGGCAACGGGTTCGGCGCGCCGACCCCGTTCCGGGGCAGCGGCGGCGAGATCGGCAAGGACGAGAACGCCACCCTCGGCGGCGGCGTGTACTTCACGTTCGGGTTCTGCTTCTTCTTCGGCTGCCTGGTGTTCAACCCCGGCGGCGACGTCTCCACCGGCATCGGCCGCGCCGAGGTGGCGCTGCGCGACGTCAACGGCGACGGCTACGCCGACCACGTCCGCTCCACCCGGGACGACGAGTTCGTGGTGGCGGCCAACAAGACCGGGCGCACGAACCTGCTGCGCACCGTGTCCCGGCCGCTCGGCGCGAAGATCGACCTGGACTACACCCGGTCCGGCAACACCACCGACCAGCCCGACTCCAAGTGGGTGCTGTCCCGGTCGGCGGTGCACGACGGGCACCCGGGCGACGGCCAGGACGTGCAGCTGTCCACCTACCGGTACGAGGGCGGCAAGTACGACCGGCTGGAGCGCGAGTTCCTGGGCTACGGCAAGGTCGTGGCCGAGCAGCGCGACGCGGGCGCGGGTGACGCCGTCCTGCGCACCCTCACCGAGGAGTACCGCACCGACACCGTGTACGCACGCGGCCTGGTCACCCGGTCCGTCACCGCCGACCCGCAGGGCCGGCTGTTCCAGGAGACCATCAACTCCTACCACCTCCGCGACATCTCAACCGGCGGCACCGCGAACCCCGCGTCCACCACAGCCACGGTGTTCCCCCTCCTGGCCCGCGTGGACAAGCACTACCACGAAGGCCAGCCGAACCCCGGCAAGTCCACGTACACCGAAATGGCGTACGACGTCTACGGCAACCTCACCAAGTCCTTCGACGCAGCCGACACCGGGCCCGCCGACGACGTGGAAGCCGAATTCGGCTACACGGCGTCAATCCAAGCCTGCCGCGACCGCAACATCGTCGGCGTGGCGAACCTGGTCCGCGAACACGGGACCAGCCCTCGCACCCTGATGCGCCACCGCGAGTCCACAGTGGACTGCACGTCCGGTGACGTGACGGTGGTCAAGGAGATCCTGCCCGACGGCTCGGCGGCGGTCAGCGACCTGACCTACCACCCCAACGGCAACCTGCGCACCATCACCGGCCCGACCAACAAGAACGGCCAGCGGTACAAGCAGGAGTACGGCTACGACACCGTCGTGGGCGTGCACGTCGAGCACATCAAGGACAGCTTCGGCTACGAGTCCAGGGCCACGCACGACATCCGGTTCGGCCTGCCGGACCTGACGATCGACGAGAACCGCCAGTCCCTGCGCACGTCGTACGACAGCGTGGGCCGGGTGGACGAGATCGTCGGCCCGTACGAGATCGGTTCCGGCCGGGCGACGATCGACTTCGAGTACCACCCGGAGGCGAGCGTCCCGTACGCGGTCACGCGACACCTCGACCGCACCGCCACCGGCGTCCGCGAGGACACCATCGACACCGTCCAGTTCGCGGACGGCCTGGCCCGTCCGGTGCAGAGCAAGCAGGACGGCCGAGTCGCAACGCACGCCGGGGCCAACCCGACCGACGTCATGGTGGTCTCCGGCCGCGTCACCTTCGACCCCCTGGGCCGCGTGGTAGAGCAGTACTACCCCGTCACCGAGCCCAAGAACGCCGCCAACACCACGTTCAACGCCACCTACGACACCATCACCCCAACCCGCCTCAGCTTCGACGTCATGGACCGCAGCGTGAAGTCGGTCCTGCCGGACGGCACGTCCAACGAGCTGGCCTACGGCTTCGGCGTCGACCGTTCGGGCACGTCCCGGTTCGAGACCGTCGCCACCGACGCCAACGGCAAGCAGCGCCGGACCTACACCGACGTGCGCGTGCTGACCACGTCGGTGAAGGAGTTCAACGCCGGCACGCCGATCTGGACCAGCTACGGCTACGACCCGATGGGCCAGCTGACCAGCGTCGTCGACGACAAGGGCAACACCACGAAGGCCGAGTACGACAACTTCGGCCGCCGCACCGTGGTCGACAGCCCCGACCACGGTCGCACCGAGACCCGGTACGACCTGGCCGGCAACAAGACCGCGAAGATCACGGCCAAGCTGCGCGCGGCGGCCAAGGCGGTCGAGTACGACTACGACTACAACCGCCTGGCGGGCATCCGGTACCCGGTGTTCTCCGGCAACAACGTCACCTACACCTACGGTGGCCCCAACGCCCCCGACAACGGCGCCGACCGCGTCGTGGCCGTCAAGGACGGCGCGG
Source organism: Actinosynnema sp. CA-248983 (assembly GCA_050954585.1). Lineage (GTDB taxonomy): Bacteria > Actinomycetota > Actinomycetes > Mycobacteriales > Pseudonocardiaceae > Actinosynnema. The sequence goes on from CP191863.1 coordinate 4,038,875, forward strand.
GCACGGTGACCCGCAAGTACGGTGCTCTCGGCGAGAAGACCAGCGAAACCCGCACCGTCACCGCACTGGTCACACCCGCCCGCACGTACACCACCCGGTACCGGTACGACTCGTTCAACCGCGTGCTGGACATGACCTACCCCGACGGCGAAGTGCTCACCTACGAGTACGACTCCGGCGGCCAGGTCCACCGGGCGACCGGGCGCAAGGCCGGTTTCGACTACCCGTACCTGACCCGACTGGACTACGACAAGTTCGGCCAGCGCCTGGCGCAGCAGACCGGGACCGGCGTGGTCACCACGTTCGCGTACGACCCGGCCGACCGGCAGTTGAGCAACCTGAAGTCGAGGCTGGCCGACGGCCACCAGTTCCAGGACATCTCCTACGAGTACGACAACGTGGGCAACGTCCTGTCGCTGACCAACACCGTCCCGCTGCCGCACGGCAAGCCCATCGGCGGGCCCAGCAAGCAGACCTACCGCTACGACGACCTGTACCGGCTCACGTCGGCCGGCGGCGAGTACCAGAACAAGGACAACAAGCTCGACCGGTACTCGATGACCCTGGCCTACGACTCCATCCACAACCTGACGAGCAAGAGCCAACGCCACGAAATCCTGGTCAACCCCGGCACACCACCTGCGCCTGCACGGAACTCCCGAGTCCTGGCCGACAACCCGGTGACCGACCCGGCAACCGGCGAACCCCTGCCGCCCCTGGGCCCCATCGAGCCCGAGGACGAGCAGGTCTCGCAGACCGAACCCAGCGCTCCCGCCTACACCCCGGTCTCCTACTCGACCTCCACCGACGGCAACGCCCAGGAGCAGAAGAAGACCACCTACGACTACACCTACACCTACAACAGCGGGAAACCGCACGCCCCCAGCGGCGTCGGCCCGGTCAACGAGTCCTACGACGCCAACGGCAACCTGATCGACTCGGTCAACACCCTGCCGCCCGCGCCGGGCAAGCGCCGGCAGTTGGTGTGGGACGAGGAGAACCGGCTGGCGTGCAACCAGGACCACAGCCGCAACAAGACCGTCGCCCAGCACCCGGACGCGTGCACCAGTCCGCAGCAGCCGGCGACCGTGCGGTACGTCTACGACGACGAGGGCAACCGGGTCGTCAAGAACGCCGGTCCGCAGCACATCTACCCGAACCGGGCGTTCAGCGAGCGCAACGGGCGGTCGTTCAAGCACGTGTTCGTCGGTGACACCCGGATCGCCACGAAGACGGTCAAGCCGGACTCCACCTACGAGAACCACCACTTCTACTTCCACGCCGACCACCTCGGGTCGTCCGGGTACGTGACGGACGAGCACGGCAACCTGACCGAGCACACCGAGTACTTCGCGTTCGGCGAACCGTGGGTGCAGGAGCACCCGGCGCAACCCACGCCGGTCCCGTTCCTGTACGGCAGCAAGGAACTCGACGAGGAAACCGGCTTCTACTACTACGGCGCCCGCTACTACAACCCGCGGACGCAGGTGTGGCAGAGCCCGGACCCGATCATCGAGTCCTACTTGGACGGTGCTCCGGGCGGCGGCGTGTACCAGCCGTTCAACCTGGCCGCGTACACGTACGGCCGCAACAACCCGGTGAAGTTCACCGACCCCGACGGCCGGTACGTGGAAAGCGCGTGGGATGCCATCAGCCTGGGCATCGGCGTGGCGAGCTTCGTGCAGAACGTGCGGGAGGGCAACGGCTGGGGTGCCGCGCTCGACGCGGTAGGCATCGTCGCCGATGGTGCGGCCTTGGTCCTGCCCGTCGTCCCGGGTGGTGCGGGTGCGCTGATCAAGGCGGGTCGGGCCGCGGAGAAGGGCGTGGAGGTCGTCAAGGCCGCCGACCGGGCCCGGGACGCCGAACGCGCGCTGCAAGGAGCGCGAGCGGCGGACAAGGGCGGTGACGCGGCCAAGGCAGCCCGCAACACGTCCGTGCCCTGTGCGGTGCCGAACAGCTTCACACCGGACACCCCGGTGCTGATGGCCGACGGCACCCGCAAGCCAATCAGCGAGATCGAGATCGGCGACCTGGTGGTGGCCACCGACCCGGAAACGGGTAGGACGGAAACCAGGCCCGTCACCGACCTGATCATCGGCGACGGCGAGAAGAACCTGGTCGAGATCACCGTCGACACCGGCGACGGCAAGGGCACCGTCATCGCGACCGATGGTCACCCGTTCTGGTCGGTCGACCTGAACTCGTGGGTCGACGCGGGGCTGCTGAAGGTCGGCACGCTCCTGCGGACGGGCAGCGGCACGTACGTCCAGGTGGTGGCGGTCCGGGCGTGGACCCAGCAGCAGCGGGTGCACAACCTGACCGTCGACGGCCTGCACACGTACTACGTGGCGGCGGGTGCGGCGGATGTTCTCGTCCACAACTGCGGTGGTCCGGTCATCCGCAACAAGCACCTGGCCGGCAAGACCCACGAGTCCGGCGTCCCGTTCGACAAGAACGGCTTCCCGGACTTCTCCAAGTGGCGCCACCCGAAGGTGCCGGACGTGCGCATCAAGCTCACCGGCAACCGGAAGATGGACGAGAAGCTGGCCAACGAGGCGGCCGGCCTCAAGAGCACGCCGAAGGACTACACCTGGCACCACCACCAGGACAGTGGTCGAATGCAGCTCATCAGGCAGGACATCCACAGCGCCACCGGCCACACGGGAGGGCACGCGTTGAAGACGCATGAGTGACCCGTTCTGGGAGGAGGACCCGTACTACACGGGTCCTCCTCTGACCGAGGCGATGGTCCGAGGGGCGGAGGCACTGCTGGGTGTCTCCCTCCCACGGGCCTACCTGGAGCTGTTGGGCCGGCGCAACGGCGGCACCCTTCGCCGCCGTTGCGTGTTCACCCCGTTCCCGACGTCGTGGGCCCCGGATCACATCGAGATCCGGGGCTTGCGGGGGATCGGGGGGAAGTGGGGGATCGACTCGCCGGAGTTGGGCAGCCGGTACCTGGTGGCGGAGTGGGGCTATCCGGACGTAGGCGTGGTCATCTGCCAGATGCCCTCGGCGGGCCACGACACGGTGATGCTCGACTACCGGGCTTGCGGCCCGACGGGTGAACCGGCGGTGGTCTACGTGGACGAGGACCGAGTGCCCAGACAAATCGCCGACTCCTTCGCCCACTTCACAGCGATCCTGACCACCTGCCCGGACTGACCCATCTCGAAGCGTTGGGGCTACTGGCCGACAGCGCCGTCGATCCGCTCGCGCAGCAGGTCGGCGTGCCCGTTGTGCCTGGCGTACTCCTCCACCATGTGCACCAGGACCCATCGCAGCGACAGCGGTCCCCGCCACGGGTCATCGCCGCAGACGTCCAAGTCGGGCGCGGCAGCGACGAACCGGTCCGCGAACTCCACCTCGGCCCGCCACACCGACCACGCCTCCGCCACCACCTCCGGATCCCCGACCGCGCCGTCGAAGGCCTCGTCCGGCTCGCCGGGGAAGTGCCAGGGCGCGTCCTCGCCCGCCAGGAACCGCCGGAACCACCCGCGCTCCACGTCCGCCATGTGCCGGACCAGTCCCAGCAACGACATCGACGACGGCTCCGCCGCCCGGGACGCGAGCTGCGCGGCGCTGAGCCCGGCGCACTTCAGCTCCAACGTCCCCCGCTGCCACCGCAGGAAGCCCAGCAGCACCTCCCGCTCGTCGCCGCGGCCGGGCGGGTCGACCCGGGGATCACTGCCGGGATCGACGAACATGTCACTGGTCATGACCGGCAATCATCGCCACTCCAGTGACCGCTCACCACGCCTTTTCGCCGCGGCCCGAAGGGCGGTTCGTCAGAAGTTCACCGTTGAGCGCTACGGTCGGGTGGTTGTCAACCACTGGAGGGCTTCATGCGAGCGCTCAAGATCATCGCTGTCGTGTCGGCGGTTGTCCTGTCCGGCGCCATCCCCGCTACCGCCTTACCCGCCGAGTCCCACTCCGAACGCATCCTCTTCAACGGCGGCAACGAGACCTTCAACGGGATCACCTACCACTCGTTCCGCATCCCGTCCCTGGTCCGCACCACCAACAACACCCTGCTCGCCTTCGTCGAGGGCCGCGCCGCCCACAACGGCGACTACGGCAACATCAACCTCCTCTACAAGCGCTCCACCGACAACGGAGCCACCTGGTCCGGTCTGCGCGAAGTGGTCGGCTCCGGCCAAGGCGTCTGGGGCAACCCGACCGCCGTCGTCGACCGGTCCAACAACAAGGTCTGGCTGTTCCTCAACCACCAGCCCGAAGGTTCCGACCCGGTCAACTCCTGGGACGACCGCCAGGTCTGGCTCACCTCCAGCACCGACGACGGGCTGACCTGGGCCGCACCCACCAACATGTCCGCCACCCTCAAGCCCCGCACGCTCGCCAACGGCAGCAGCTGGAACTGGGACGCGGTGGGCCCCGGTGTCGGAGTCCAGACGACCGTGCGCAACCCCGGTCGCCTCGTCATCCCGGCCCAGCACCGCAACATCTACAGCGACGACCACGGCGCGACCTGGCGCGTCCAGGTCATGCGCACGACCGCCGGGGCCGCGATGGAGCAGACCGGCGAATCCACCGTGCTCGAACTGGCCGACGGCACCCTGTACCGCAACGACCGCCCGACCACCGCCGCGTGGGAAGCCCACAAACGCCGGTTCGTCGCGCGTGGCACGATCGAAGGCGGGTTCAGCGCGTTCACACCTGCGGGATGCCTGCTGGACCCGAAGAGCGAGGCCTCGACCATGCGCTACAACTCCGACGCGCCCGCCCGCATCGCGTTCGTCAACTCGGCGAGCACCGAGACCCGGACCAGGATGCGCATCCGGATGAGCGAGGACGAAGGCCGCACCTGGAGCTACAGCCGCCCGTTCTCCGACGCGCCGCTGCCCGGTGAGAGCGCCACCTACAAGGAGGGCGGCTACTCCAGCATCGCCAAGACCGCCGACTACCACGTGGGCGCGCTGATCGAGGTCAACGAGAACACGTCCAGCAACTCGACCTCCCACCGCTCCATCGCGTTCCGCAAGGTCAACCTGCCGTGGATCAAGGGTGGCGTGTCCGAACCCAGGTGTGACGGCGGGATCTAGGTCGTCAGCCGCTCGCGGAAAAACGCCAGGATCTCGTCGCGCGCCTTCACGGTCGGGTGACCTTCCCGATCGACCAAGTGAACCGTGACCACGCTGTGTGGATACGGCACGTGCGTGGCGAAGAACGGGGGCACGTCCGTGTTGACGTCGTCGGGGAGCACACGCCCGGTGAAGCGGTCGCCCAGGGCCTCTGAATACGCGGTGAAGCGCTGGGCGGTGCAGATCCGGTCGCCCCGGAAGCGGTAGGCCAGGACGGTCAGGTCCTCCCGGTCCAGCCGCTCCTTCACCGCGCGCAGTTCGTCGGGGGCGATCTCCAGGCCGGCCGGGTCGTCGAACGGCAGGGACGGTTGGGCCAGGACGGGGGCCAGCACGGCGGGTTCGAGCATCATGGTCAGGGCGAAGTTGCCGGTGAAGCACATGCCGATGGCGCCGACGCCCGGACCGCCGCACTCGCCGTGCGCCTCCCGCGCCAACTCCATCAGCCACCGGGTGACCGGGCTCGACCCCTGCCCGGCGAACGCCCGGAACTCGGCGCTCATGCACGTCCGCCGCACGATCGCCGCACCTTCGTCCGCGTCGGGCACCACGCCGTCGCGGCCGAACAGCGACGGCAGGAACACGGTGAACCCGGCGTCGCGCACCCAGCGGGCGAAGCGGGCCACGTGGGGGCTGATGCCGGGCATCTCGGACATGACGATCACGGCCGGTCCGGTGCCGGTGACGTGCACCGTCCGGGTCGTGCCGGCGAGGGTGGTCGGGCGGTGGTCGAAGTCGTCCAGGGCGTCCGGGCGGTGGTCGAAGTCGTCCAGGGCGTCCGAGCGGTGGTTGGAGTCGTCCAGGGTGTCCACGCCGGTGATCCTCGCCGGGTGCACACTGTGCCGGGAGTGGCGGATTCGACAACGATCGGGGATTTCTCGCCATGACATCGGTGCGGGTGTTGGCGGTGGACGGCGCGATGGCGACCAGCGTGGCGATCACGTTCGACGTGCTGGACACGGCCAACCGGGTCGCGGGCCGGCCGGTGTTCCAGGTGACCGACGGGACCGCCGACCTCGTGGTCCTGCCCGGACTGGGGTTGACCAGCGGGTCGGAAGTGCGGACGTTCCTGGCGCGGCCGGACGCGGTGGCCGCCGGTGACGTGCTGGTCGACGCGGTGGCGCGCGGGTCAGAGGTGGCCACCTCCTGCTCCGGGGCGTTCCTGCCGGCGGCGGTCGGGTTGCTGGACGGTCGGCGGGCGACGACATCGTGGTGGCTGGCGCCCCTGTTCCGCCGCCTGCACCCGGCCGTGGACCTGGACCCGGAAGCGCTGGTGGTCCGGGACGGCCCGCTGACCACCGCCGGCGCGGCGATGGCCCACCTGGACCTGATGCTGACCCTGGTCGCCCGCCACGGCGGCCCGGACCTGGCCGACCGGTGCGCCCGCTACCTGCTGGCGGATGTCCGGGCCAGCCAGTCCGGCTACATGGCCCTGGGTTTCCTGACCGCCGCCGACCCCGAGGTGTCGGCGGCCGAGCGGTGGGCGCGGGCAAACCTGGCGCAGGACGTGTCGGTGGGGGACGTGTCGGCGGCGGTCGGCATGTCGACCCGGACCTTCGCCCGCCGCGTCGAGCGGGCCACCGGCCTGTCCCCGGTCCGCTTCCTCCGCCGCCTGCGCGTGGAGACCGCGCTCGACCTGCTCGCCACGACCCGCCTGCCGGTGGACGACATCGCCCGCCGCGTCGGCTACACCGACCCCACCACCCTGCGCCGGGTCCTGCGCCGCGAAACCGGCCGCAGCCCGCGCGATCTCCGTGACCGGGGTGCCTGACACGCGCCCATTAGGGTGGGCGCATGAGTTCGGTAAGGCATGTCCAAATCACGTTCGATTGCGCGCAACCCGAGCGCGTGGCCCGTTTCTGGTGCGAGGTGTTGGGTTACGTCCCGCAGGCGGTGCCGGACGGGTTCGCCACGTGGGACGAGTACAACAGCTCGCTGCCGGAGGAGAAGCGCGACCGGTGGTTCGCGTGCAGCGACCCCACGGGCGTGGGTCCGCGGCTGTTCTTCCAGCGCGTGCCGGAAGGAAAGGTCGTCAAGAACCGCGTGCACCTCGACGTCCGCGTCGGCACCGGCCTCGTGGGCGACGAACGCCTTGCCGCACTCCAAGCCGAACAGGCGCGGCTGGAGGCGCTCGGCGCGGCGCACTGCCAAACCCTGTACGCCGACGGCGAGAACGAGTCGTGCATCGTCATGCAGGACGTCGAGGGCAACGAGTTCTGCCTCGACTGACCGGTCACCGGGGCGCGGACAGGACCAGCCGGCGGGCGAAGTCGGTGTAGCCCAGGCGTTCGAAGGACTTCGCCATCGGCCGGTTCGCCAGGTCGGTGTCCGCGCGGATCACGTCGGCGCCCGCTTCCTCGGCCAGGAAGCGGGTGATCTCGGCCAGGATGTCGTCCACGTAGCCGTGGCCGCGGTGCTCGGGCAGCACGCCCAGGTAACCCACGACGGGGAAGCTGGTGTTGCGCGAGGGCAGGCCGAAGCCGACCGGCTCGCCCGCCGGCGTCTCCGCCACCCGCCACCACGACCGGTCGCCCGCCATGTCGTCGCGGTAGCACGCGACGTCCGCGCGGGCCTGCGCCTCGGGCCCGACGGCCTGGGCCTCCTGCGCCGACGTGGCGTCCAGCGAACCCGCCAGGGCGCGCCGGAACAGGTCCACGAACACCTCGTCGTCCGGCTCGGCCCGGAACCGCAGGCGCGTCGACGCCGCGGGCACGCCCGCCGCGCGCGTCCACTCGTACCGCAGCCGCTCGACGGGCTCGGTCAGACCGGCCCGACCGGCGGCTTCCTGGCGCCACTCCAGGGCGGCGACCGCGTCGGGCCGGTCGCGCCAGTCCGCCGGCAGCAGCACGTGGTACTCCAGCGCACCGAAGGACTCGTGCGCGGCGGACAGGAGTTTGGCGGCCAGGCCCGCCCGGTCCCCGCCCCGCGCGTGCAGGGTGTCCAGGGCGGCGGGTCGGTCCTGGTCGGGTGAACCCCACCAGACGGCGACGGCGTGGACGTCGTCGCCGTCCTCGGCGATCCAGGTCCACTCGGGACGGTACTCGCGGGTGGTCAGGCGGTTGCGGAAGGCGTCGGCGTCGCTCCATGCACCGACCTCGCCCGCGACGAGCAGCGGCAGGATGCGGTCCAGGTCGGCTTCGGCGGTGGGACGGAAGATCACGGTGTCTCCTCGGGATGTGCGCCCAGGTGGAACAGATCGGCCCACTGCCGCGCGGTCAGGTCGCGGGGCAGTGCGGTGTCGGCGAGGTGGCGGCGGGCGTAGCGGGACACGGCCGCCCGGCGGTCTGCCGGCACTGCCGCCGCGAGAACCTGGCGTGCGCCCCGCCCCCGTCCGGTGAAGGCGCGGCGCACGAAGTCCTGGTACGGGCCGCGGTCTCGCGCCGGCACCAGGGGAGTGGTCCGGCGGGTGATGGTCAGCAGACCGCCGTCGACCCCGGGCCGGGGCGTGAACGCTGCGGCGGGCACCCGCCGCAGCAGGGCGAAGTCGAACCAGGGCCACCACTGCGCGGTCATCAGCGTCGCGCCACCCACCCCGGCCCGCCGCCGCGCGACCTCCCACTGCACGAGCAGAACGGCGGACGTCCAGTGGCCGGCGCGCAGGACGCGGCGCAGCATCGCGGTGGTCTGGTGGAACGGGAGGTTGCCGACCAGCACGTGCGGCGCCCTGCGGGAGACGGTGGGTGAGGAAGTCGCCCGCGACCACCGTCGTCATCGGACCGACCCGGGCAGCGAGCGACGCGGCCAGCCGGCGGTCCACCTCGATCCCGGTCACGGGCCGGCCGAGCGCCTGCAACGGCAGGGTGAGGGCACCGCCGCCCGCGCCGATCTCGACGATCGGCAGGCGCGGTGTCGCGGCGACCGCGTCGACCACGGCGGCGACGACGGTCCGGTCGGTGAGGAAGTTCTGGCCGAGTTCGTGCCGGCCCGGGTACTGCGTGCGCACTGCTGCTCCGCGGCTTCGTGGTGAGCCGGGCAGCGCTGGGAGCCGCCCGGCGTGGACACGCTGGAGCGGCGGAACTCGTCGTCGTGACCGGACAAGCCGCCGCTAGGCGCGGCGGAGCCGGGTCAGAGCCGTGAAGGCGCAACACATGCGGCCGACCGTAGATCAAGACCCGCCCGTGCCGGAAACGATTTTCGCCCACTTCCCCATACTTCCCCATATGAGCTAGTTTGGGGAACGATGAGTGACGATGTGTACTCCGTCGAGCAGGTCGCCGAACGCCTCGGCCTGCACGTCCGGACGGTCCGCGGCTACATCCGCACCGGCCGGCTCAAGGCGGTGCGGATCGGCAAGCAGTACCGGATCGCCCGCGCCGACCTCGCCGCCCTGCTCGGCCGGCCCGACCCGCCGCGGCGGGCGGTGGAGGTGTCGACCGTGGTCGAGGTGGACGGGGTCGACCGCGCCGGGGCCGACCGGTTGAGCACGCTCGTGCTGGCCGGCGTCGGCTCGGCCCCCGACCCCGGGGACCCGTTGCGCGTGCAGACCCTGTTCGACGAGGAGAGGAACCGGATGAAGATCGTGGTGTTCGGCGGTCCCGCCGCCACCGCCGACCTGCTGCGCCTGCTCGCCGCCGTGCTCGACGGCGACAACGGCCTGATCGTGGGGGAGGTCGACGGTGGCTGACGTGGTGCGCGAGCGGGCCGGCGTGCAGGTGGTGGAGTGCGACCCGGACGGGCCGCCGATCGCGACCGTCGAGGACGCGCTGGACATCATCGGCGCGGTGTTCCTCGGCGCGCGGGTGGCGGCGGTGCCCGCGCACCGGCTGGGGGAGAAGTTCTTCACGCTCGGCACCCGGTTCGCAGGCGACGTCATGCAGAAGTTCGTGAACTACCGGATGGTGCTGGCGGTCGTCGGCGACATCTCCGAGCACCTGGCGGCCAGTTCGGCGCTGCGCGCGCTGGTCGCGGAGTCCAACGAGGCGGACCACGTGTGGTTCGTGCCCGACCTCGACGCGTTGGACGCCCGGCTGGCCGCCAGTCGGTAGCCTGGTGGACGTGGTGGAGGTCCCGGCGGACGTGGTGCAGGCGCTGCGGGCGCTGTCGAACCCGCTGCGCCTCCAGCTGCTGAGCTGGCTGCGCGACCCGGACCGCAACTTCGACCTGACCGGCGCGCTGGTCGACCCGCACGAGGTGGGGGTGTGCGTGAGCCACATCCAGGCCAAGGTGGGGCTCGCGCAGTCGACGGTGTCGGCGTACATGGCCGAACTCCAGCGCGCGGGCCTGGTGCGGGCCACCCGGGTGGGCAAGTGGACCCACTACAAGCGCGACGAGCAGCGGATCGCCGAGCTGGTCGCGGTGCTGGGCAAGGTGCTCTGACCGTCCACAGAGGACTCTCCGGGGTGTCGGCTTGACGATCAAATCGTAAATCCGCGATACTTCGATTTGAGCGGACACGAGGGGGAGCGCGATGGGCAGCGTCAACGGACTGGACCTCGGCACGTACGGGGTGTGGACCTTCGACTTCGAGGACCAACCCGCCGGGGTGGTGCGCGACTCGGTCCAGGAGCTGGAGGAACTGGGCTGGCGCGCGGTGTGGGTGCCCGAGGTCGGCGGGCGGGAGGCGTTCTCGCTGGCCGGGTACCTGCTGGCGGCGACCCGGCGGATGGCCGTGGTCAACGGGATCGCGCAGATCTGGTCCCGGGACGCGGTGGCGACCCGGGGCGCGAGCGCCCTGCTCGCGGAGGCCTACCCGGACCGGCACGTCCTGGGCCTGGGGTTCGGCGGCAAACCCCGCAAGGACGTCAAACCGTTGGCCGCGATGGCGGAGTACCTGGACGCGCTCGACTCGGCGGACGGGATCAGGCGCGTCCTGGCCGCGTACGGGCCGAAGATGCTGGAACTGTCGAGGGACCGGACGAACGGCGCGCACACGTACCACGTGAACGTGGCGCACACCGCGCAGGCACGGGAGATCCTCGGGCCGGACGCGTTCCTCGGGGTGGAGCACGCGGTGCTGTTCGAGACGGACGCGGAGCGGGCGCGGGCGGTCGCGCGGGAGCACATGGTGCCGTACCTGGCGACGCCGTACAACCTGGCCAAGTTCCGGCGGTTGGGGTACACCGAGGAGGACGTCACCGGCGGCGGGAGTGACCGGCTGGTGGACGACCTGGTGTTCTGGGGTGACCTGGAGACCGTGGTGGACAGGCTGGGGGCGCACGTCGAGGCCGGGGCCGACCACGTGGGGGTTCAGGTCATCGGGGTCGCGAAGGGGGAGACGGCGATGAAGCAGTGGCGTGCGCTGGCGGAGGCGCTGCTGCCGGGGGCGTGATCGGCGCGCGGGTGTGATCGGCGGGCGGGGCGCCATGCAGTACGGGGATGACGCAAGCAAGAAGCCCGGCGTTGCGCTGTGTCCTCCCTGCCCGCAGGGCAAGGCGGAGCGTGCTGCGGAGCGACGATTTGCAGGCTGCGGTCTAGCCCTTCGCGGCAGCCACGAAGGCGCGCATCAGCCCGTGGTCCTTGACCCCCGACTCGACTCCACCCCGCTGGACACGTCCACACCCCACGGCCGCGCCTGCGAGATCGCCTCGGCCACGTTGTCCGGGTCCAGGCCGCCCGCGAGCAGCCACCGCCCGTCCGGGCGCGCGCCGTCGAGGGTGGTGAGGTCCCAGCGGTGGCCGGAGCCGGCGTCGGGGGAGTCGAGCAGCAGCATGTCCTCGCCGTACGCGCCGACCCGGACGTCGGTCGCGGGCGTCAGGCTGACGGCCCGGATGAGCGGCACGCCCAGCGCCGAGACCTCGTCGAACGCCGAGCGCGGGTAGTCGCCGTGCAACTGGACGGCTCCGACGCCGGCCGCTGCCGCGAGCCTGGCCACCTCGGCGGCTTCCACACCTCGGAAGACACCGACGGACAGCACGGTGGGCGGGACTTCGCGGACCAGCGCGCGGGCGGTGTCGGCGTCGACCTGGCGGGGGCTCGCGGTGAGCACGAAACCGACCGCGTCGGCACCGGCGTCCACGGCGGTGGCCACGTCGGACGGGGTCCGCAGGCCGCACAGCTTCACGTACACCCCTCGAACGCTATCCGCCCCGACCACGGTCACTCCCGGAGGGCTCGGGTGCGCAGGGCGAGGAGGGCTTCGAAGCGGAACGCCGGATCGGCCAGGCGGTCACCGGTTCGCCAACCGGGGTCCTCTCCTCGTGGGGCCACCAGGACTCCACGACCCGTACCGGCTCTCAGGCCGCCCCGTCCAGGCGTTGCCGCTGGTCGACGGACAGCTCCAGGGCCACCCCGGCGAACGCGTCGTCCAACTGCGCGACCGTGCTGACGCCGACGATCGGCGTGATGTCCAGGCCACCACCGGTCAGCCACGCCAGCACGACCTGGTTGCGGTCCGCCCCGGTCTCGGCGGCGACCGCGTCCAGCACGGCGAGGCGGCGGGTCGTCCCGGGGTGGTCGTACTCGGCGGGCAGGGGCTTGTCCGTGCGGGTGTACCGGCCGCTCAGCAGCGGCGTGTATGCCCACAGCGCCATGTCCGGGTGGTGCTCCAGGTAGTGGACCACCTCGTCGGAGGCCTCGCCGAACCGGTGCACGACGGTGGGCTGGGTGCCGGGGAGCGGCTTCAGGTAGGTGTGGTGCTGCTGCACGGCCGTGAAGCCGACGTGCCCGCCCGCCCGGGCGATCTGCCGGGCCCGCTCGACCTGCCACACGGGGTAGTTCGAGCCGCCGAGCCGGCCCACCACGCCCGCCGACACCAGCTCGTCGAACGCGGCGACCGTCTCCTCCAACGGCGTCACCGGGTCGGGCTTGTGCGCCCAGTACAGCTCGACGTGGTCGGTGCCGAGCCGCCGCAGGCTGCCCTCGATCCCGTCCTTGATCACGGCGGCCGACAGTCCCTCGGCGGTCTCCGGGAACCGCCCGGCCTCGGTCGGCTCGCAGCCCACCTTGGTGCTGATCCGCACCCGGTCCCGCACACCCGGCCGGCGCGCCAGCCAGCGGCCGAGCAACTCCTCGCTCTGCCCGCCGAACCCGCTCGGGTGCTCCCAGAACGCGTAGCAGTTCGCGGTGTCGATCCACACGCCCCCGGCGTCCACGAAGCGGTCCAGCAGCTCGAACGAGCGCCGCTCGTCGGTGACCGTGCCGAAGAGCATCGCGCCCAAAGCCAACTTGTTTGTCATGCCCGTCACGCTAGGGCGATTCGGCCCGGCGGTACTGTCCAATCCCGTGGCGGTTTCCCAGACCAATTTCGCGTGGGCGACGCTGGTGGACGTCGGCGGGCGGGGACGCCTGCACGACCGGCTGGCGCACGCGCTGCGCACCGCGATCCGCGACGGCCGGCTGGCCGAGGGCGATGCCGTGCCGCCGAGCCGGGCGCTGGCCGAGGAACTCGGCTGCTCGCGCTGGGTCGTGACCGAGGCGTACGGGCAGCTCGTCGCGGAGGGCTACCTCGCCGCGCGCGTCGGCTCGGCCACGCGGGTCTCGTGGTCGCCCGAAACCACGCCCCGGCCGCGCACACAGCGCACCCCAACCCCGCCCCGGACCCGCTACGACCTCGCACCCGGCCTTCCGGACCTGCGCGCCTTCCCGCGCCGGCGCTGGGCGGACGCGGTCCGGTCGGTGATCGGCTCGGCCGGCCACTACGACCTCGACATCCCCGACCCGGCCGGGCACGCCGTGCTGCGGTCGACGCTCGCGCACTACCTCCGGCGCTCGCGCGGCGCGGACACCGACGACACCTCGGTGTTCGTCTGCGCCGGCGTCACCGACGGCCTGGTCCGCACGTGCCGCGCCCTGCACGCCCGGGGGATCACGGACATCGCCGTGGAACACCCGGGTGGTCACGGCTGCGCGACGCGGCGACGAGCGCGGGCCTGCGCGTGCACTACGTGCCGGTCGACGACGACGGCCTCCGCGTGGACGAGTTGGCCCGCACCCCGGCGCGCGCGGTCGTCGTCGGCGCGGCGCACCAGTTCCCGACCGGCACGGTGCTGTCCCCGGCGCGCCGGGCGGGGTTGGTGCGTTGGGCCCGGGAGGTCGACGGCTTCGTCCTGGAGGACGACTACGACGCCGAGTTCCGCTACGACCACCACCCGGTCGCGGTGGTGCAGGGCATGGACCCCGGCCGGGTCTTCCTGCTCGGCTCGGTCAGCAAGACGCTCTCCCCGGCGCTCGGCCTGGGCTGGCTCGTCGCGCCCCCGAGCACCGTCCCGGAGTTGCGGGCCGCGAACCCGGTGGCCGCCGCCCCGCCCGTGCTCGACCAGTTGGCGCTGGCCACCTTCATCGACCGCGGCTGGTACGACGCGCACCTGCGCGCCGCCCGACGCCGCTTCCGCACCCGCCGCGACCTGCTGCGCACCACCCTGGCCACCGCGCTGCCCCAGGCCCGGACGTCCGGCACCGCCGCCGGCCTGCACGTCCTGCTGCACCTGCCGGACGACACCGACACCCGGGCCACCGTCCGCGCCGCGGCGTCGGCCGGCCTGCGCCTGGTGGACCTGGACGACTACCGCGTGCAGCGCGCGCCGGACCGCGCGCTCGTCCTCGGGTACGGCAACATCGGCGACACCGAGATCCCCACGGCCGTCGCCGTCCTGCGGGAGATCCTGACCGGCGAGAGGCGGTGAGCGGGGCGCGCTGCTCCGCTCGACGGCCCCACCTCAGCCGCCCGTCCACGTCCCGGGCGGCGACTGGGCGAATGCCTGCCGCAGCGCCGGCCGATACGGTGGACGAGGCACCGCCACCGTTCACCCGACAAGGGGAGCTTTCATTGGCGCGCTTGCGTTTTCTCGCTCACGCCACCGGTGCCGTGGTGCTCGCGGCGGCCTTGTCCGCTTCCGTGCTCACCGGCACCGCCAGTGCGTGCAGTTGCCTGCCCTATGACACCGAACCACAACGCTACGCCAGAGCCGATCACGTGTTCAGCGGCTACGTGTCCGCGTCCACCGTCCTGGAGCGCGGCAAGCCCGACTACGTCTGGGACGACCTGCGCGCGTACACCGTGCAGGTCGACCAGGAGTACAAGGGCGACGTGCCGGCGACCGTGTCCGTGACGACCCACTACGCGGGGTCGATGTGCGGGCTCTCGCTCACCGTCGGTGAGTCGTACCTGGTGTTCGCCTTCGGCGAGTCGTCCGGCGGCGAGGTGTGGTCGAACTACTGCTCCGGCACCCGCCTGGCGAGCGGCGGCCCGCCCGCGACGACCACGGCGGCAGCCGCCGCCGCACCCGCCTGCGCCGCCTGAAAGCGGATGAGGGTGGCCGCCACCACCCACATCCGGAACGTGTGGCGTTTACTTGGTGGCCTGCTCCAGCGCGACCAGCGCGGCGGCGAGCTATTGGCCGCAGCCGCGTCGCGGGGCGGGTCGTCCCCCGGTGAGGGGAGCAGTCCTACCCGATCGGGGGCAGGACCGTTGACGGTCAGCTCAACCGGTTCGGGTTGGGCACCGGACCGGGTGGTTCACCACGCCCCGGGTCGGGCGGCAGGGGGTCCGGGCGGGGCAGCGGCTCCGGGCGCGGCAGGCCGGGGTCGCGGGGCAGCGGTTCCGGGCCGGGCGGGAGCGGGTCCGGGATGGGCGTGGGCGGTACCGGGTCGGGCTCGCCGGGCGTGGGGCGCGGCGAGGGTGGCTCGGGGTGGGGAACGGTCATCGCTCCTCCTCGTGGTCGAGCGTACGGCCGCGGGTTACCCGGAAGCGCCGGTCGCTACGCCAGGGGTGATCGGCGGTTCGTCGAGGACGAGACCGCGTGGCGCGGCACGCGGTGCCCAAGGGACCGCGCACGTCGGCCGGTGACGGGAAGGCCGCCAATTAGGGCTTGTCGAGGACGAGAGCGGTGTAATGCAAGGCGCGGGCCCAGGCGAGGTGCGCGTGGAGGCTTTCCCGCACGGCGTGCCAGTCAGTGGGGTCAATTCGCGCAGGCCGGGCCAGCGGAGTCCGAGCACCCGCCGGCCCAGTGGTGTGCCGATGAGTGCCTGGATCGGGCGGATGAGGCTCATGGGTAGTTCGAGGACCGGGTGGGTCCAGTCGTGGGCGGCGGTGATGGTGAATCCGGCCTCGGCGGCGCGGGTGAGGTAGCGGGTGCGGGGTTCGATTTCGTCGAAGCACCAGGCTGAGCGGACGGTGGCGTGCGGGTCGACTGAAGCGATGGTCGAGGGGTCGTCGGAGCGCCAGGTGAAGTCGACCAGGACGAGCCGGCCGCCGGGGCGTAGGACGCGGAATGCTTCGGTGAGGAACTTGTGGCGGCCGTCGGGGCCGAAGTGGAAGGCGGCTTCCAGGCAGTGGACGTGGGTGAAGGTGCCCGGCTCGTAGGGCAGGGCGGTCACGTCGGCTACCTCGAAGCGCGTGTTGGGGCGGTCGCCGAAGCGGTGCTGTGCCTCGGTGATCTGCTCGGGCTGGACGTCCACGCCGACGGCGGAGCATCCCCGCTGGCCGAGCAGTGCGGTGGACAGGCCGCGTCCGCAGCAGGCGTCGAGGACCTGGTCGCCCGGGCGGGTGTCCAGGAGGTCCAGGGACCGCCGCACCAGCTCTCGTTGGAACCAGCCGAGGCCGGAGAACGCGTGGTGCAGCGTGGGCACCGTGTAGTAGCCGACGTTGACCAGGTCACCCCACCCCACGTGCCTCAACAGGTGGAACAGGACGTTGGTGTCGCTGTAGGACTCCGCGATGCGCCGCTGGTCGGCCATCCTCGGATCGTGGCACGTGCCGGGCACGACGTCCACTGTGGAGGAAACTCAGAACTTCGCCACGTTCAGCAGCGGTTCGTGCTTCTCGTCCGGGTCGGTGGAGGTGGTCCACTTGTCGGTGCCGGACTCCAGGAGCGCGGACTTCACCGTCGCGGGGGTCGCGGTCGGGTTCTTGGCCTTGTGCAGCGCCGCCGCGCCGGCCACGTGCGGGCTGGCCATCGACGTGCCCGAGATGGTGTTGTAGCGCTCGCCCTTGTGCCAGGTGGACAGGATGCACACGCCCGGCGCGATGATGTCGACGTCCTCGCCGTAGTTGGAGAAGTCGGCGAACGTGTCGTCCACGTCCCGGCGGCACGTCGACGAGGCGCCGCCGTCGGGCTTGCCGTTGAAGTCCGCCAGCGCGCTGACCGTGACGACCTCGTCGTAGGCGGCCGGCACGAACGTCGGGGTGGGGGAGGCGCTGTTGCCGGCGGCGACCACGTAGGTCACGCCCGCCTGGACCGAGCGGCAGATCGCCTCGTGCAGGGCGTCCTTGTCGGTGCCGCACTCGCTGTCGCTGCCGGTGCCGCCGAGGCTCATGTTGGCGACCTCGATGTCCTTGGCGTTCGCGGTCACGAAGTCGATGCCGCAGATGACGTCGGCCCACGTGCCGCTGCCGCTGTTGCTCAGCACGCGGACCGGCCACACGCGGGCGCCGGGCGCGACGCCGACCACGCCGACCTCGTTGTCCAGCGCGCCGATGGTGCCGGCGACGTGCGTTCCGTGGCCGTTGCCGTCGTCGGCGCTCTGCCCGTTGGAGCAGTTCTTCGCGCCGGCGGTGTGCACGTTGAGGTCCGGGTGGTCGAGGTCGATACCGGTGTCGATCACGGCCACGTCCACGTCGACCCGTTCGTCCTTGCCGTCGACCTTCGCGCTCGGGCTGAGGTCGACGTCCACGCGGTCGATACCGGTCGGCACGGTTTGGGCCATCGTGGTCACCACGCCGTCCGGCTGCACGAGCTTCACGCGCGGGTCGGCGGCGATGCGGGCGGCGTCGGACGGGGTCATCGTGGCCGAGTAGCCGCGCACGGAGGACTCGTACACGTGCTTCGGCGGGACGCCGAGTTCGGCGGCCACGGACGTGACCGGCGCGTGCTCGTCGAGCAGGACGATGTACCCGGTGGCGGGTTCCGCGCCGGCGGGTGCGGCGGTCACCGCGGTGGCCAGGAGGACGGCTCCGAAGAGGGCTTGGCCCGGAAGACGTCGCATGACTTCTCCTCTGGGGGCTTTTCTGGTCAAGGGGACGCGTTGCCCGCACCCGTTCAGCAGAGAGTTACACCGGCCGAACGGGCGGTAAACCATACGGCCGTTCGCGAACCCGAAAGGATTGCGGACCTCCGTAGTGCGGCAAGCGTCAGCCCTTCGCAGCCTTGTGCGGCCTGCGGTACGACCGGCGCACCGCGCTGGGTCTGACCTCGGGCGGCAGCGGTGACCGCCGGCGGGGTGGGGCGACGTTCTACCAGCAGGTGACCGAGGCGCCGGCCAAGTACGGCGTGTCGGTGTTCTGACCGGTTCGGCGGCGTTCTGCCACCTGCGGCCCGTGTGACCCTGAACGGGGGCGCACGGGCTGTGTAAAGTGCGGGGGTGTCGGGTCTACCCGGCTCTCGAAAGCCCCGGGTTCAGCAGCCAGCCCGCGCGGCCCGGTGACCCGGGACTCTCACGGTGGGGTTGGCTCATGCGCAGGTCGGGGAGTGTGCAGCACGCACGCGACTTGGGTCGTCACGACCACGTCTGCTGGTCGTACGACGACACGGCGGATTTCCTGGTGCGGGTGCGGGAGTACCTGGCGGAAGGGCTGGCGCTGGGCCAGCGGGTCCGGTACGTCGCGGTCGAGGCCGATGCGGTCGTCCTGTCCGGGATGGCCGGCATCGGCGACGCCCTGGCGACCGGCGCGGCCCAGGTTCACTCGTTGAGTGACACCTATTCGAGTGATTTAGCGGTCGATCCGCAGGCCCAGGTGCGCGCGTACGCCGCGGCCACCGAGGAGGCGATCGCGGACGGGTTCACCGGCTTGCGGGTCGCCGCCGAGGCCACGCCGATGGTGCGCACGCCCGGGCAGCTCGCCTCCTTCCTGCGCTACGAACACCTGGTGGACCGGTACATGGCGCGACACCCGTTCTCGGCGCTGTGCGGGTACGACACGACCAGGCTGGACGAGCCCGCGGTGGCCCGGCTGGCCGGCGTGCACCCGTGCGCGAACCGGCCCGCGCCGTTCCGGCTGCACGCCGCGGCCGGGAGCGCGGGGTGCGAGGTCGTCGAGTTGGGCGGGGAGTTGGACGCGTCGGGCCACGACCTGCTGGGGGAACTGCTGGAGCGGATCGACCCGGGACCGGGCGGGCTGGTCGTCCACGCGCCGGAGCTGACCTTCATCGACCACCGGGGGTTGCTGCTGCTCGCCGACTCGGCCCGGCGCCGCGGCGGGGGACTGGTCCTGCGCACCCGCGCCATCGGTGCCGCGCGCCTGGTCGAGGTCCTCGGCATCCCCGACGTCCGGGTGGAGCAGATCCCGTGAACCCCTTCATCCACCCCGCGCTGTTCTACCGGACCGACCGGGAGTACCTGTCGGCGCTCGTCCCGTTCGCCGAGGAAGGCCTGGACGCCGGTCAGCCCGTCGCGATGGCCGTGCCGGGCGCCCGCCTGGACCTGGTGCGGTCCGGTCTGGGCACGTTGGCGCGCCACGTGACCCTGCTGGACATGGCCGTCGAGGGCCGCAACCCGGGTCGCATCATCGCCCGCGTCCTGCGCCGCTTCGCCGACCGGCACCGGGACCGGCACGTCCGGATCGTGGGCGAGCCGATCTGGGCGGGGCGCAGCGACGCGGAGTACCCGGCGTGCGCGCAACACGAGGCGCTGATCAACCTGGCGTTCGACGGGCGGGACGTGACGATCCTGTGCCCGTACGACCTGTCGACCCTGTCCGCGGTGGCGGTCGCCGACGCGCTCGTGACGCACCCGGTGGTGTGGGAGGGGACGTCGTCGTTCGCGAGTTCGGACTACGACGTGCCCGGGCTGCTGTCGCGCTACAACGAGCCGTTGCCCGCGCCGCCTGCGGACGCGGTGTTCGAGGTGTCCGGGACCGGGGACCTGGGGGAGGCGCGGCGGTTCGCGGCCGAGCGGGCGGACGGGGTCGGGCGCGAGCGGGTGGCCGACGTGGAGCTGATCGTCACGGAGTTGGCGACGAACAGCTTGCGGCACAGCGGGGGTTCTTGTGTCGTGGGGGTGTGGCGGGACGACGGGCACCTGGTGTGCGAGGTCCGCGACGGTGGGCGGTTGAGCGACCCGTTGGCGGGGCGTCGGCCGCCGGAGCCGGGGCAGTTGTCCGGGCGGGGGTTGTTGATGGTCAACGACCTGGCCGACCTGGTGCGGCTGCACTCCGGGCCGGCTGGGACGACCATTCGGGCGCTGATCAAGATCAAAAGCGGGCGAGATTAGAGCAAGCGCTCGCCGCGCGACAGGCTCGCGGGGTGGAAGGGCCTCGTGCTCTCCCTGTGGGCGCTGCGCTTGGCATCGCGTGCACGCGATGCCCGCGAGGAGCGTGGGTGGCGGGCGGGTCCACTGTGGATCTCCGTAGTGGTGTGCGCGACCGTGTCTCGATTGGTGGTCGGTCCACTGCGGACAGGCGAAAACGAGAGATGGATTACTTTGTGTCTTGCCACCCGGACAGGGGGCGCTGGGTGAGGATGTGGGTGTGAACCGAGCTTCGAAGATCGCTGCCGCCTGGTCGGAGCTTTCCACCGACCAGTTGGCGGAGCAGGTGCGGCTGATGGTGAAGGCGCGGGACGCGGGTGCGCGTGCCGTCTGGGGTGCCGTGGCCGCGGACCAGGTGTTGGTGGCTCGTGTGCGGGGCGCGCTGTCGGCGCTCAAGGCGGAGTTCCGGGGCACCGGGACGAGGTGATGTGGCTGCTGTGGATCAACCAGGCGCAGCAGCACCTCGTGGCGGACGTCGAGCCCGCGCCGGCGCCGGTGGTCGAGGACGTGGAGGAGGACTTCCTCGAGGTCGTCGAGGTGGCGGACGTGCCGGTGCAGGAGCCGGCCGCCGCGGCCCGGGCCGTGCGGGACGTGCCCGTCATGGTGTTCCAGGAACCGCAGCGCTAGCCGGAACCGCGAGGTCAGGCGGCCAGTAGGTCGGCTTCCTCCGGGGTGGGGGCCAGCAGGGGGTCGAGGTCGGCCAGCAGGCGTTCGGCTGCCTGGAGCGAGTGGGCGATGTCGGCGCGGCGGGCGTCCAGGTGGTCGGCTCGGGTCTGGGCCGTGGTGAGGATGCGCTGGGCCTGGTCCCGGGCTTCGCGGACCACGTGTTCGGCGTGGGCGCGGGCGGTGGCGCGTTGGGTGGCGATGTCCTTCAGGGCTTCGGCGCGGCGGGCGGCCATGGCGACCTCGAAGTCGGCCTGAACGCGGGCGCGCAGGTCGGCGGCCTTCCGGTCCAGGTCGCGGCGGGTTTGTTCGGCTTCGCGGGTCATCGCGTCCAACTGGTCGCGGGTGCGGCGGAGCAGGTCGCGGTGTTCGCTCTCCATCTCGTGGCGGCGGGTGTCGAGGTCGGCGACCAGGCGTTCGTGGCGTTCCCGCAGGCGTTCGGTGGCGCGGCGGGTGGTCTCCCAGCTCTGGTCGGCCGCCGCGCGGGCCCGCGCGGTCACTTCGTCGGCCTCGGCGTGGGCGAGGTCGAGCATCCGCCGCAGGCGCTCCGACAGGGCCTCGGGCTCGACCGGGGTTCGGCACACCCGGTCCAGCTTCTCCTTCAGCTCCCGGATCTCGGCGCGGGCGCGTTCCAGTTCGCGTGCGAGGTCGTCGGCACGGGCCACGGCCGCGTCGCGGTCCACCGCGAGCAGGCGCAGGTCCGCCTCCACCGCCGCCACGTAGTGCCGGACCTGGCGGCGGTCGAACCCGCGCCACGCCGCGTCGAAGTCGGTGCGCAGGGGGACGAGTTCCTCGCGGCCGTCGGTCACCTGGTCCACCACCCTTTCGAACGGATCTTGCGTCGACACCGGGGAATACGAACGTCCGCGCCGACCGGTTCCGGGCACCGCGTCACACCGCCCATGTGGACGTACGCGATAGTGCAACCGTGCAGGTTCTCTTACAGGACAAGGTGTGGGTCCACTACGGGCAGTTGTCGGTGGAGAGCGACGCCGAGCTCGGCGGCGACATGGGCGGGTGCTTCGGCGGGCAGCGCAACGGCCCGCTCGGCGCGGCGCTGCCGGGGGCGCTGTTCCCGCGGCACGGGGTGCTGTTCGCCGAACTGCGCCAAGCGTTCCCCGGCTCTAGGCCTCGAACACGACCCGCCCGTCCACCACCGTCATGGCCACGCCGACGTGCGGCAGGTCGGCGGGCGCGACGTCGAGCGGGTTGGCGTCCAGGACGCACAGGTCGGCCGCCTTGCCGACCTCCAGCGTGCCCTTCCACGACTCCGCGCCGTCCTGGTGGGCCGGGTGCACGGTGTAGGCGCGCAGCAGGCGGCGCATCAGGACCCGGCTCGGCGGGAGGTCCAGCCAGTGCGCTGCGGCGGCGATCCAGCGGCGCCAGTCCGGGTCGAGCACGGGCGCGTCGGAACTCAGGCACACCCGCACACCGCGGTCGAACGCGTCCCGCAGCGGCCACGCGGCGCGGAGCACGTCCTCGCCCAGGGCGGCGGCCAGCCAGGGGGCGGTGGTGACCGCGATGCCGGGCTGGGTGTTGAGCCCGATGCCCAGCGCGGGCAGGCGGTCCAGCACGTGCGGCGGGACCAGGTCGCCGTGGATCAGGTAGTGCCGGCCCGCCGGGCCGTGCGCGGCGATCGCGTCGGCCATCGCGGAGACGACGACCTCGATGGTCCGGTCGCCGGTGGCGTGCACGCCGATCTGGTGGCCGGCGCGGTGCGCGAGGGTGATCATGGCGCGCAGGTTGGCCTCGCGGTCGGGGTCGTGCGCGCCGTCGACGAGCAGGTGGCCGGAGGTGCCGTCGGGGTAGCAGTGGTGGGTCCAGGCCGAGCGCATGGGCGGGATGCCGTCGGCGAAGATCTTCACGCCGGTCACGTTGAGCCAGCGCGGGTCGGCGGCGGGTGGCGCGGTGGCCAGGCCTGATTCGAAGGCGTCGAGGGAACTCGCGCCGTCGAGTTCGCCGAACAGGCGCAGCACGGTGACCCGGGCGCGCAGTTCGCCCTCGGCGGCCAGGGCGGCGTACTCGTCGAGCACGGCGCTGCCGAAGCAGCCGGTGGCGCCGTCGTCCTCGCCGGGGCCGAGGCCCGGTTCGGTGTAGCTGGTGATGCCCAGTCGGGCGGCCAGGTCGCCGGCGTGCCGGATCGCCTTGCGCCGGCCCTCCGCGTCGCTGATCAGGGGTTCGGCGTGTTCGACGCCGTCCGGGCCGAGCAGGGTGCGCGGCCACAGCGCGCCCAGCCATGCGCCGTGCAGGTGGGAGTCGTTGACGCCGGGCATGACCGTGCGACCGCGCAGGTCCACCACGCGGGTGTCCGGTCCGACGAACGCCGCGACGTCGCCGACCGCGACCACGCGCCCGTCCGCGACGGCCAGGCCGTCGGCCTCGCGGTCCCGGCCGTCGAACGTGAGCACCGTGCCGCCGGTGAGCACCAGATCGGCGGGTGGGGGTGTCGGCACGGCAACCTCCGTCAACGGCTGTAGATGAAACGACCTCAGTTTGCGTGCTGTGCAGCGATGGATCAAGGTTTTAGTCTATGTGTGTAGACTAACGGCTTGCGCTGCGTTGAGGAGGCCTGATGTTGGGACAGCGGGTGCCGGTCTTCGGGCTCGGCTCGTGGAACACCTGGGACCGCATGGAGTTCGACGACGCGGTCACGCTGCTGCGGCACGCGGTGGACGCCGGCGCGACCCTGTTCGACGTCGCGCACTACAACATGGGGCCGCACGCCGAACAGGCGCGCACCGACATCATCTTCGGCGAGGCCGTGCGCGCCGCCGGGATCGGGCGCGCCGAGTACCACCTGTGCGGCAAGCTGTGGCTCTGGGAGTACCCGGCGACCGGGTTCGAGGGGCAGCTGACCACCTCGCTCGACCGGGTCGGCGTCGAGCGGTTCGACAGCGTGGTGGTGGGGGACTACCTGTCACCGCCGGACGTGCGGGCCATCGTCACCGACGTCAACGAGCAGATCCGCGCCGGCCGGTTCGCGGTGTGGGGCGTCAACAACTGGGTGGCCCGCGACCTGGTGGCCGCTCTGGAGTTCGCTGCGGCTGAGGGGTTGGTGCCGCCGACGTTCGCGCAGCTCAAGTACAGCGTCGCGCGGCGCTCCATGGCCGAGGGCGAGCACTACGGCCCGCTGTTCGAGTCCGGGCGGCTGGCGTTGCAGGCGTCGGACGTGCTGGAGGGCGGCATCCTGGCCGGCCGCAAGTTCCCCGAGCGCAAGATCGGCGCGGACCCCGGCGGCATCCGCGCCGCCATCCGCGCGGCGGCGGACGAGGTCGCCCTGGTCGCGGCCCGCTTCGACGCCACGCCGGCGCAGGCCGCCATCGCGTTCTGCCTGGCCAACCCGGCGGTCGCGAACGTGTTGTTCGGGGTGAGCCGGCTCGCGCAGCTCCGGGAGAACCTGGGTGCCCTGCGCCTGGCCACCGACCACGGCCCCGAACTGCGCGCCGCGCTCGATCCGCTGTGGACGGACCGGGAAGTCCGCTCCGACGGCTCCTAGGCCCGGCCCAGCCGCTCGAAGAACGAGTCCAGGTGCTGCTTCTGGAGCTTGCGCGTGGAGAAGCGGGGGCCGACCAGGCTCATCACGTTCGCGCCCGCGGTGAGCAGCACGATCTCGTCCACGAGCTGCTCGTCCGGCGTCGCCGTGCGGATGTCACCGTCCGCACGGCCCCGGCGGATGTGCTCGCGCAGCGCGCCGCGCCAGGACCGGAGGTGTCCGGCGTAGCGGTCGTGCAGCCGCTGGTTGCCCAGGGACATGTCCCAGAACGCGAGCAGCACCCGGCCCGCCGTGATGCGCTTGGCGTCCAGCGGCATCGCGCCGTAGCAGAGGACGCGCAGCGCCTCCAGCCCCGAACGGTCGGCCGTCGCGGCGGCGATCTGCTCGTGCACCGCTGTGAGCGCGCGGTCGAACGTGGCCTCCACCAGCGCGTCCTTGCTGGCGAAGTAGCGCTTCAGGGCGCCGTTGGCGAACCCCGCCGCGGCGGCGATCTCCCGCATCGTCGCCGCCTCGAACCCGCCGCGGACGATGAGGTCCCAGGTCACGTCGACGATGTGCTCCCGCCGCTCGTCGTGGTCGATGACCTTGGGCATACCGCTCCTCGCTTGCGCTGACCTGGGCGTATGTCTACGCCCGTAGTGTATCGGCCGGCTTGCCCGGCGCCGCGCGGCCGTCGATAGTGATCGACGTGAACCTCGCCGACCTGTACCGGGACCTCCACCAGCACCCCGAACTGGCCTTCGCTGAAACCCGAACGGCCGGCGTCGCCGCGCGCGAACTCCGCGCCGCCGGCTTCGGGACCGCGGAGGGCGTGGGCGGTACCGGCGTGGTCGGCGTCCTGCGCAACGGCGAGGGTCCCACGGTGCTTTTGAGGGCGGACATGGACGCCTTGCCCATGCAGGAGAAGACCGGTCTGCCGTACGCCAGCACGGCCGTCGCCGACCGGGAGGGCGAGCGGGTGCCGGTCGCTCACGCCTGCGGCCACGACGTGCACGTGACGTGCCTGATCGGCGCGGCCCGGTCGTTGGCGGCGCAGCGCGAGGGGTGGAGAGGAACGGTCCTCGCGGTGTTCCAGCCCGCCGAGGAGGTGGGCGGGGGTGCGGAGGCGATGGTCGACGACGGCCTGTTCGACCGTTTCGGCAAGCCGGATGTCGTCTTGGGGCAGCACGTGGCCCCGATCCCGGCTGGGTTCCTGGGGGTGCGGCCGGGTCCGGCGTTCGCGGCGGCGGACACCGTGCGGGTGGTGCTGCACGGGCGGGGTGGGCACGGGTCGAGGCCGGAGGCGGCGGTGGACCCGGTGGTCATGGCGGCGGCGACGGTGCTGAGGTTGCAGACTGTCGTGTCGCGGGAGATCGCCGGCGGCGACACGTGCGTGGTGACTGTCGGGGCTCTCCGAGCGGGGACGGTGGCCAACATCATTCCGGACGACGCCGAGCTGTTGATCAGCGTCCGGAGCTACGACCCGGTGGTGCGGACCCGGGCGCTCGCCGCGATCGAACGCATCGTCCGCGCGGAGGCGGCGGCGTCGGGGGCTCCACGCGATCCGGAGGTGACGGTGCTGACCAGCTTCCCGGCGGCGGTGAACGACGCGGGGGCGGCGGAGCGGACCCGGGTGGCGCTGGCGGGTGTGGTGGGTGCGGAACGGGTGGTCGACCCCGGGCCGGTGACGGGGAGCGAGGACGTGGGGGTCTTCGCGACGGCCGCCGGGGTGCCGTTGGTGTACTGGCTGCTGGGCGGTGCCGACCCGGTGGCGTTCGCGGGCGCGCGGACGTTCGACGAGCTGCGGCACGTGGCGGCGACGATCCCGGCCAACCACTCGCCGCTCTTCGCCCCGGTCATCGAGCCGACCCTGGACATCGGGGTCGCCGCTCTGGTCACCGCGACCCACGCTTGGCTGCCCGCCTGAAGCAGGCCTAGTCGGTCTGGAGGCACACGTGGTTGCCGACCTCGTCGTGGTCGGCCGCGCTCAGCACGGCGTCCAGCAACTGCGGGAACCGGCTGTCCAGATCCGCCCGGCGCAGCGTCAGGTAGCACCGGGTGCCCTCGTTGCGGCTGTGGACGATGCCGGCCGCGCGGAGCGTGCGCAGGTGGTGGCTCAAGGTCGACTTCGCGACCGGCGCGCAGAACTCGCCGAAGTTCCGCTCCCCGCCGTCCGCGAGCAACCGGACGACACCCAGCCGCAGCGGGTCGCTGAGAGCGGCCAGCACGTCGGGGAGTTGGAGGTCCTCGACGGGTGGGTCGGTGTCCTTGTGGCGCACGCCTCGATCTTAGCCTGTTCGATGGTTTGCGAACATCGAACAACGGGCGCTAGGTTGATGTTCGATAGTCACCGAACATCGAACAACGAGGGTGGGGTCATGGAACTCAAGGGTCAGGTCGCGCTGGTCACCGGGAGCACGACGGGGATCGGCCGGGAGACCGCGCGGCTCTTCGCGGCGGCGGGAGCGGAGGTGGTGGTCACGGGACGCAACGCTGCTCGCGGCGCCGAGACCGTGCGGGAGATCGAAGCCGACGGGGGTGTGGCCCGGTTCGTCGAGGCGGACATGGGTGACCTGGCCGCCGTGCGGCGGCTGGCCGAGGCGGTGGACGACGTCGACATCCTGGTCAACAACGCGGGGATCTTCCCGTTCGCGCCCACCGTCGACCAGTCGCTGGAGGACTTCGAGCGGCTGTTCGACGTCAACGTCCGGGCGCTGTTCTTCCTCACCGCCGCCCTCGCGCCGAAGATGGTGGCCAAGGGTGCCGGCAACATCGTCAACATCTCCACGATGGCCACCGCGGTCGGCATCCCGGGCGCCGCCGCCTACAGCGCGACCAAGGCCGGGGTCGAGTCGCTGACCCGAACGTGGGCGGTCGAGTTCAAGGGGTCGATCCGGGTCAACGCCGTCTCGCCCGGACCGGTGCTCACCGACACCGTGGTGGAGATCAACCCCGAGATCGCCCACCAGGTCGGGCGCGCGACCCTCCTGGGGCGGGTCGCCCAGCCCCGCGAGATCGCGGAGGTCGTCCTGTTCCTGGCCTCGCCGCGGTCGAGCTACATCAACGGCCAGAACCTGGTGGTCGACGGCGGGCACAACATCGTCTAGTGCGGCCGGATCTCGCCTGAACCCCGCCGCACCAGGGACGCGGGCACCACGGCGTGGACAGGCGGGGACGCGTCGCCTTCGATCCGCGCGAAGACGAGTTCCGCGGCCTTGCGGCCCAGGGCGGGCACGTCCTGGCGGACCACGGTGACGGCGGGCTGGAGCATGTCGGCCAGGGGGAAGTCGTCGAACCCGATCAGGGCCACCCGGTGGTGCAGGTCGCGCGCCCGCAGCACGCGCATGGCGCCCACGGTGACCAGGTTCTGCGCGGTGAACAGCGCGGTCGGGCGGGGGTCGCGGTCCAGCAGTTCCGCGGTGGCCCGCTCGGCCGCGTCCGGCCCCTTGAGGTCGGTCCGGACCAGGTCCTCGCGCAGCTTGAGGCCGGCGTGCGCGAGGCCCTCCAGGTAGCCGGTGTAGCGCTCCTGACTGGTCCACAACGTCCGCCGGTCGCCCAGGAACGCGATGTCGCGGTGGCCGAGGTCCGCCAGGTGCAGCACGGCCTCCCGCGAGCTGTCGCGGTTGGTGGTGGTGACGCTGTCCGTCCCGCCGAACGTGGGCGGCCGGTCGACCAGGACCATCGGGGTGCCGCGCTCGCGTTCCTGCTGCAACGCGTCCTGGTGCCCACCCACGGCCATCACCACCATGCCGTCCACGCGGCGGGTGGCCAGCGACTCCAGCAGTTCCCGCTGCAACAGCGGCTCGTCCTCGCTGCTGCCCGCCAGCACCAGCACGCCGTTCTGCCGCGCCCGGTCCTCCACCGCGCGCAGCAACGCCGAGTCGAACGGGTTGGACAGGTCCTCGAACAGCACGCCGATGGTGGCGCTGCGCTTGTCCGACCGGCGCAGGCTGCTCGCGGTCAGGTTCGGCCGGTAGCCCAGCGACCGGGCCGCCGCGCGCACCCGTTCGACCACCTCCGGGCCCGCGCCGGGCAGGCCGTTGATGACGCGGGACACGG
Source organism: Actinosynnema sp. CA-248983 (assembly GCA_050954585.1). Taxonomy (GTDB): domain Bacteria; phylum Actinomycetota; class Actinomycetes; order Mycobacteriales; family Pseudonocardiaceae; genus Actinosynnema. The sequence continues at coordinate 4,067,285 of CP191863.1, forward strand.
TCTTGGTGCTGACCCTGGCCAACGCGGCCACGTCCCGCATCGTCGGCTCACGCCGCTCGTCCATGCTGCTCCACCCCGGGTAACGCTTGCGTAACGGCAACTTGTCGTGACTTCGGTCACGAAGCTAGCGTCAACGATGACGCAAGGGAAGCCCTGACTTCGTAACCAGCACACAAAAGAGCGGTTCAGATCGTCTGGCTGGTTACGTCAACGTTGACGTAGGAGGAGACATGGCGTGTTCGACCGCCAAGCGCACGGCGCTGGCCGCGGCGGCGCTGCTGGCGCTGGCCGCGTGCGGGGACGGCGGGTCGTCCGGTGGCGGCGGCACGCTCGTCGGCCTGGTGACCAAGACCGACACGAACCCGTTCTTCGTGAAGATGAAGGAGGGCGCGCAGCAGGCCGCCGCGTCCACGGGCGCGACCGTGCAGTCCTTCGCCGGCAAGCAGGACGGCGACAACCAGTCCCAGGTGGACGCGATCGAGAACCTGATCGGCGCGGGCGCCAAGGGCATCCTCATCACGCCCAACGACTCCAAGGCGATCGTGCCCTCGGTGGACAAGGCCCGCCAGGCCGGTCTGCTGGTCATCGCCCTGGACACCCAGCTGGAGCCCGGCGACGCCGCCGACGCCACCTTCGCCACGGACAACTACCAGGCGGGCCGGCTGATCGGGCAGTGGGCGAAGGCCAAGTTCGCCAAGGAGGGCAAGCAGGCCAAGATCGCCCTGCTCGACCTCAACCCGAACCAGGTGTCCGTGGACGTCCAGCGCGACCAGGGCTTCCTGGAGGGCTTCGGCATCGACGTCAAGGACAAGAACAAGATCGGCGACGAGTCCGACCCGCGCATCGTCGGCCACGACGTCACCGACGGCGACCCGTCCGGCGGCCGGACCGCGATGGAGAACCTGCTCCAGAAGGACCCGGGCATCAACCTGGTCTACACGATCAACGAGCCCGCGGCGGCCGGCGCGTACGAGGCGTTGAAGGCGGCGGGCAAGGAGAAGGACGTCACCATCGTCTCGGTGGACGGCGGCTGCCCGGGCGTGCAGAACGTCAAGTCCGGCGTGATCGGCGCGACCGCCCAGCAGTACCCGCTGAAGATGGCCCAGCTCGGCGTCGAGGCGATCGCGAAGTTCGCCAAGGACGGCACCAAGCCGCAGAACACCGCCGGCAAGGAGTTCGTCGACACCGGCGTCACCCTGATCACCGACCAGGCGGCCGAGGGCGTGGAGTCCAAGGACTCCGCCTGGGGCCTTGAGAACTGCTGGGGCTGAGGCCGATGTCCACCACGCTGTCCGCCAAACCGAGCGGCGACCCGCCGGGCGTGCCCGAGGCGCGGCGCTCCCCGCTGACCCGGCTCCAGCACCTGCTGCACGCCCAGGCCACCATCGGCCCGGCCGTGGTGCTGCTGACCGCGGTGATCGTGTTCGCGCTGCTGTCCGACCGCTTCCTCACCCCGGGCAACATCTCCCTGATCGTGCAACAGGTCGCGGTGGTCGGGACGCTCGCGGTCGGCCAGACGATCGTCATCCTCACGGCGGGCATCGACCTGTCGTGTGGCGCGATCATGGTGCTGACGTCGATCGTGATGGCGAAGGTCGCTGCCGACACCGGCCTGCCCGGGGTGCCCGCGCTGCTGCTGGGTTTCCTGGTCGGCACGCTGTGCGGGCTGCTCAACGGCCTGCTGGTGACCCGGCTGAAGCTGCCGCCGTTCATCGTCACACTCGGCACGCTGAACGTGTTCTTCGCGCTGAACCTCTGGTACTCGTCCAGCGCCACGATCCGCGGCACGGACATGCCGAAGCTGCTGCTGTGGACCGGTCAGACGTTCACCGTGGGCGGCACCCGCATCACCTACGGCTCGATCATGATGGTGCTGCTGGTGGCGGCGATGGCGTTCGCGCTGCGCAACACGGCGTGGGGCCGGCACGTCTACGCCACCGGCGACGACGCCGAGGCCGCCCGCCTGTCGGGCATCCGCACCGGCCGGGTGCTGCTGGGCGTCTACGCCACCGCCGGTCTGGTGTACGCGGTGGCGGCGTGGGTTCTCATCGGCCGCATCGCCTCGGCCAGTCCGCAGGCGGGCCAGTTGGACAACCTGGACTCCATCACCGCGGTGGTCATCGGCGGCACGTCGCTGTTCGGCGGGCGCGGCGCGATCGTCGGGTCGCTGCTGGGCGCGTTGATCGTCGGCGTGTTCCGCAACGGCCTGGCGCTGGCCGGGGTGGACGTGCTGTGGCAGACCATGGCCGTCGGCGTGCTGATCATCGTCGCGGTGTCGCTGGACCAGTGGATCCGGAAGGTGAAGCCATGACGACTCCGGTGCTCGAAGCCCGTGGCCTGGTCAAGCGCTACGGCCGGGTGACCGCCCTGGCCGGGGCGGACCTGGAGTTGCTGCCCGGTGAGATCCTGGCGGTGATCGGGGACAACGGGGCGGGCAAGTCCAGCCTGATCAAGGCCCTGTCCGGGGCGCTGGTCCCGGACGAGGGCGAGATCCTGGTGGACGGGGAGCCGGTCGCGTTCTCCAGCCCGATCGACGCGCGACGGGCCGGGATCGAGACGGTGCACCAGTCGCTGGCGGTGTCGCCGTCGCTGGACATCGCGGCGAACCTGTTCCTGGGCCGCGAACGCCGCCGCAAGGGCGTGCTTGGCACGGTGTTCCGGATGCTCGACCGGGCTGGAATGCGTGAGGAGGCTCGCCGGCAGCTCGACGCGCTGGGGATCATGACCATCCAGAACCCCAACCAGGCCGTGGAGACCTTGTCCGGCGGGCAGCGCCAGGCGGTCGCGGTGGCGCGGGCCGCCGCGTTCGGCAGCCGGGTGGTGATCATGGACGAGCCGACCGCCGCGCTGGGCGTCCGGGAGTCCCGGGCGGTGCTGGACCTGGTGCTCCAGGTCCGGGAGCGGGGTCTGCCGGTCATCCTGATCAGCCACAACATGCCGCACGTGTTCGAGGTGGCCGACCGCATCCACATCCAGCGGCTGGGCCGGCGCAAGGCCGTGGTGGACCCGAAGACGGTGTCCATGTCTGATGCGGTGGCGATCATGACCGGCGCTTTGGAGGCACCGTGAGGGTGGTTGCGCCGTTATCCCCTGCCGGGAGGGTGGTTGCGCTCTTGGCCGCGGTCGTGGTCGGCCTGGCGCCGACCGCGCACGCCCGGCCGTCGTTCGACGAACCGCACCGGCCGCAGTTCCACTTCACGCCCGAGCGGAACTGGATGAACGACCCGAACGGGCTGGTCTACCACGAGGGCGAGTACCACCTCTTCTACCAGTACAACCCCAATGGCGACACGTGGGGCGACATGTCGTGGGGCCACGCGGTGAGCCCGGACCTGGTGCGCTGGCGGGAACTCCCGCTCGCCATCCCGCACGACGACACCGAGATGGTGTTCTCCGGCAGCGCGGTCGTGGACCACGGCAACACCACGGGCTTCGGCACCGCCGAGGACCCGGCGATGGTCGCGATCTACACCAGCCACTACAAGGCCGACGGGCGGCAGGCGCAGTCGCTGGCCTACAGCACCGACAACGGCCGGACGTGGACGAAGTACGCGGGCAACCCGGTGCTGGACATCGGGTCCCGCGAGTTCCGCGACCCGAAGGTGCAGTGGCACGACGGTCGGTGGCTGATGACCGTGTCGCTGTCGGTGGAGCACAAGGTGCGCTTCTACTCCTCGCCCGACCTCAAGACGTGGACCCACCTGAGTGACTTCGGGCCGCAGGGCGCGGTGGGCGGCGTGTGGGAGTGCCCGGACCTGTTCCCGCTGGCCGTGGACGGCGACCCGAACCGGGTGAAGTGGGTGCTGGTGGTCAACCTCAGCCCCGGCGGCATCGCGGGCGGGTCGGCCGCCCAGTACTTCGTCGGCGACTTCGACGGGACCCGGTTCACCCCCGACGACGACGGCTCCCACACCCCGCCGACCGGGGTGGTGCTGGCCGACTTCGAGGGCGCCGACTACGGCTCGTGGACGGTCACCGGCGACGCGTTCGGCACCCGGCCGGCGACCGGCACGCTGCCCGGCCAGCACCCGGTGTCCGGGTGGGTCGGCGGCGGTCTGGTGAACACGTTCCTCGGCGGTGACGCGTCCACCGGGACGCTGACCTCGCCGGAGTTCACCGTGGCCAAGCCCTGGCTGAACCTGCTGGTGGGCGGCGGGAACCACCCCGGCACGACCGCCGTGGACCTGGTGGTGGACGGGCAGGTGGTGCGGTCGGCGACCGGCCGGGACAGCGAGGCGCTGGACTGGGCGGCGTGGGACGTGCGCGAGTTCGCCGGCCGCACCGCCCGGCTGCGGGTCGTGGACGCCGAGACCGGCGGGTGGGGCCACGTCCTGGTGGACCACGTGGTCGCGGCCGACGCGCCGGCGCCGTCGGCCACGCAACGCGCCTCGTGGGTGGACCACGGCAAGGACTACTACGCGGCCGTGTCGTGGGAGGGCGCGCCGGACGGCAAGCGGCACATGATCGGGTGGATGAACAACTGGCAGTACGGCAACGCGGTGCCGACCTCGCCGTGGCGCGGGGCGCAGAGCGTGCCCCGGGAGATGGGGCTGGTCTCGCGCGGCGGTGAGATCCGGCTGACTCAGCAGCCCGCGGCGGCGCTGCGGTCGTTGCGCGGTGCGGCGGTGGTGCGCGGCGGGATGGCCGTGCGGGACGGGGCGGTGTCGGTCGGTCGGGGCACGTCGTACGAGGTCGACACGACGTTCGCGCTCGGCGACGCGGACCGGTTCGGGCTGGAGGTGCGGACCGGGCCGGGGAGAAGACCGTGATCGGCTACGACTCCGGCACGCGCGAGCTGTACGTGGACCGCACGCGGTCCGGGCAGGTCGGGTTCAGCGCCGACTTCCCCGGCGTGCAGCGGGTCCGGCTGGAGCCGGTGGACGGCCGGGTGCGGCTGCGGGTGCTGGTGGACCGGTCGTCGGTGGAGGTGTTCGGCGGTGCGGGCGAGGCGGTGATCACCGACCAGGTGTTCCCGTCGGCCGGCAGCGACGGGGTCCGGGTGTTCGCGGAGGGCGGTGCGGCGCGGGTGGCGAAGTTCCAGCTGTGGCCGCTGCACTCCTACCGGCGGTGAGGGCGTTCGCCTGAACGGGTGAACCTGTTCGGCCATCGGTAATACGCCGGGTGGACGTGGCGAGGACCGGAGTGACGGCGAGTCACACGCCGTCACGGCAGGAGGTCCTCGCCATGACCGCCCTCACCAACGGCGTACCCGACGTGCCGGCCGATCCGGGCGCCGCGAAAGCCGCGGCCGAAGCGTACGCCGCGCGCATCGCCGCTGATCGCGCCCGGGAGGAGCGGCGGGAGTGGCGCGACTCGGGCCGAAGCCTGTCTGCGCGACGCGCTGCACGACGAGTCGGTGCAGTACGTGGTGCTCGTCAAAGGCGCGGCCGGCACGACCACCCAACTGGTCAACGACCTTTCGCGGCCGACGACGTATCACTGGTGGCCGACGTGAGCATCACGTACCTGGTGCTGCGCGTCGTCGACAACCAACTGGTGGCGGCGGGCACCGCGACCCTGACCGGCAAGATCGGCGAACAACTGGTGGTGACCCCATGACCGACGCCAGGAACTACCTGCACCTGCTGGGCCAAGGCCAGGGCGCGGCGCAACTGGAGAGCACCGGGGCCACGCCCGGCACCCCGCCGCCCAAGCCCGAACTGCTCGACAAGCTCAAGGCCGAGATCGCCTGGGTGGAGCGGAAGACCGGGATCCGGCCCGACGAAGACGCCATGCGCGCGTTGCTGGGCAACGCGAACGAGGCGATCAGCCACCTCTACGGCGACGGCGCCGACGCGTCGCTGGGCGAGGCGGAGCTGTCCGGGCTGGAAGCGGTGGTGCGGGCGGACGGGTCGCGGCCCGTGCTGTTCGTGGAGGACGACTTCGTCGACCTGAAAGCCCCGTCGCTGGGGCTGTTCGCCGCCTCGCTGTCGCGGGTGTCTGACGCGGTGCGGGACGTGTGCCAAGCGGTGGGCCGGGTGGACGACCCGTCGCCCGAGGTCCGGCTGGGCTACCACGGCACGGCGTGGGTGGTCGGCGACGGTCTGGTGGCCACGAACTTCCACGTGCTGCAAGCGATCGCGCCCGGCGGCGTGCGCCGGGACGGCCGGTTCCAGGGTCGGCTCAAGACCGGTGTGTCCGTCCACTTCGGACACGAGGTGCGGGGTGCGCTGCCCGAGCGCCGGTTCCCGATCCGCCGGGTGGTCGCGGTCGGTCGGGTGGGCGAGGACGGCGCCCGCCACCCGGACTTCCCGGAGCTGAACTTCGGCGGCCTGGACCTGGCGATCCTGGAGCTGGAACCGGTGCCCGGCCGGCCGTTCCCGGCCCCGGTGAAGGTGGCGCGCGGGGACGACCCGGTGAGCATGGGCGGCCTGGCGACCCGGGGGCGCGGCGTCTACCTGGTCGGCTACCCGGGCGGGTCGACCTCGCCGGACCTGTTCGCGAGCATCTTCGCCGGGGTGCGCAGCTTCAAGCGGCTCGCGCCGGGCGCGATCATGGCCGCCGCGGGCGAGGTCGCGCACGACCCGAAGGGCTGGGTCCTCACCCACGACATCAGCACGTTGGGCGGCAACTCGGGTTCGGCGCTGGTCGACCTCGACGGCGACGGCCGGGCCGTGCTGGGCCTGCACTTCGCGGGCAACCACCTGCGGGAGAACTGGGCGCACGCGGCCGAGCGGATCACCTCCGACCTGGACGCGGCGGTGGGGGTGTAGTGCGGTGGCGGCTCCGGTCGACGAGGGTCGGTGGGACCCGAAGGTGGTCGCCCTCGCGCACGCGGTCAAGCTGGACGACCCCGTCCTGGTGGACCGCGTGTGGGAGCCGCTGCGCCTGGCCCACGGCATCCACCTGCGCCGCGACACCGGGGCCGACCCGTTGCAGTTCGCGGCCGAGGCGCTGCACGTGGCCGAGGGGCGCGGGCTGCTGCGCCGGCTGGCCATCGACCTGATCAACCACGAGCTGGTGCTGCCCGGGTTCGAGGAGCGGCTGACCGCGCTGCTCGGGGCGACCGCGTTCAACCTCCAGCTGTTCGTCAACGGCGACTTCACGCCCAAGAGCGCGCTGGTGTCGGCCCGCCGGTTCCTGGACAGCTGCGACCGGGTGTGCCGCATCGACATCGGCGGCAAGCACCACGGCACGGGCGTGCTGGTGCGGCCCACGCTGGTCGCGACCGCCGCGCACGTCGTGCAGGACCTGGTGCGCGTGGAGAACGGCGTGCTCACGGCGGTCGAGGGCAGCCGGGAGGCGCTGAAGCTGACGTTCGGCTACGCCGAGGACTACCTGCCGCCGCCGGCCGCCGACCCGCGCGGCGCGGCCGGTCTCCAGGCGGTGCCCGACCAGGTCCGGGTCTTCGAGGGCGAGGTCGCGGAGCTGCACGAGCAGTGGCTCGCGTGGGGCAGCCTGCCCACCGCCTCGGAACGCCTGGGGCTGCTGGACGTCCGCGACATCGCCGGCATCACCGAGTCCGACGGCCCGTGGGACCTCGCGCTGATCCGGCTCGCCCGGCCGCGCCGGGTGGACCGCCGGACCCGTCTGGGCAGCCGGCCGCCGGGCGAGGCGTTCCCGGTGCACGTGCTGCACCACCCGGGCCGGGCCAGCGGCACCGCCGAACCGCTGCTGTGGTCCATCGGGCGGCTCGACGAGCAATTGGGCGCGCCCGCCGTGCGGTACCTGCACGACGCGAACACCGTGGCCGGCTCGTCGGGCGCGCCGTTGTTCGACGACGAGTGGCGCGTGGTGGCGCTGCACCAGGGCGGCGGGCGGACGTTGCAGGCCGTCGGGGAGGCGCCGAGCGTGCCGGCCGAGGCGCGCAACCGGGCGGTGCCGGTGTGCCGGTGGCTGTCGAAGCTGGACGAGCTGGAGGACGTCGTGCCCTACCTCCAGGAGGTCCGGGGGCCGGCCGGGCCGCAGCGGGTCGTGGGTCGCCGGGGCACGCAGGAGCGGCTGTGGCGGGCGCTGCGCGAGGGCGCGCCGGCGGAGGACCGGCTGCTGATCGTGCGCGGCGAGCCGGACACCGGGCTGCGGTTCACCAAGCGGCTGGTGGGGGAGTACGTGCGCAGTCATAGCGACGGCGTGGTGGTGGCGCTGGACGTGGCCAACGCGCTGGGCACCGACGCGGCCGGGTTCGCCGAGCACATCGCGGGCACGCTGTCCGCCGAGGTGGACGCGGCGTGCGGCGCGCCGGTGACGACCGGGCAGAGCCAGGTCCGCAACGGGATCGCGCCGAGGCTGGGCGCGGTGCTCGACGGCGTGGCCGGTCGGCGCGCGGTGTGGCTGGTGTTCGAGGGGTTCGACCGGGCGCGGGTCTGCGACCAGCACGGGATCGACAACCTGCTGCTGAGCCTGATCGGGGCGCTGCCGGACTACCGGACCGTGCGGCTGGTGATGGTGTCGTGGCAGCAGACGCCGCCGGAGAGGTTCGCGCTGTCGGTGGAGGACCTGAAGCCGCCCACGGCCGAGGACGTGGCGTGCGCGCTGGTCGGGCCGGGCGGGCGGCCGGGGCCGGACGACGTGGCGCTGGCGGAGTTCGCGCTGGGGCGGGCCGCGGCGGGGAACCTGACCGGGTACCGGGCGGCGGCCAAGGCGATCGACCTGGTCCTGGCCATGCTGAAGGCCCGCGAGGTGGCGTGATGACGGTTCCCGCGACACCCGACTCATCCGCCACCACCGCCGGCACCGCTGCGGCCGGCACCGCTGCGGCCGGCACCGCTGCGGCCGGCGGCGCTGCGGCCGGCGGCGCTGCGGCCGGCGGCGCTGCGGCCGGCGGCGCTGCGGCCGGCGGCGCTGCGGCCGGCGGCGCTGCGGCCGGCGGCGCTGCGGCGGAGCCGGATCGGCTGCTGGAGGCGTTCCTGGCGGGGCGGTCGGCGGCCGAGCGGGAGGCGTTGGCGGCCAGGCTCGCACCGCCCGAGCCGCCGCCGGTCGCGGAGTCCGCGGTGCGTGCCGTGCGGACCCGGGGCGCGCTGTCGGGGGCGGTCGCGCCGCGGGACCTGGTGCTCGGGTTGCCCGCCGAGGAGGCCGACCGGGTCCTGGACCTCGTGGCGATCGACTTCGACCGGGCGCTCATCGGCCGCGAGTGGCGGTGGACCATGCGCAGCGGGCCGCGCGAGGAGTCGTTGGCGCGGCTCGCCGCCGAGGGCGGGGTGACCGCGGCGCTGGCGGAGGCCGGTCGGGTCCCGACCGACGAAGCCGGGAAGACCCTGCGCGAACTGGCCCTTGCCGGGCGGGATGGCCAGCGGGAGCTGTTCCGCCGGTTCGCCGAGGAGCAGCGGGACGACCGGGCCGTCCTCCAGGCGCTGACGTGGGTGGCGCCGTTGGGCGGGCGGCAGGGGCACCTGGCCGAGGCGCGCCGGCGCGCCGGTCTGCTGGCCGTCCGCGACAGCTACGCGAACCTGCTCGACATGGGCGTCCACGGCCGCGACCGGGAGCTGGAAGCGTTGCGGCACTTCGTGTCCGCGCCGGTGGACCCGGCCGGTCCGGTGCCGGTGCTGGCGGTCACGGGGGTGGGTGGCGCGGGCAAGTCGACGTTGCTGGCCGCGCTGGTCGAGCGCTACCTGGAGCGGCAACTGGATGGCGACGAACCGGACGCGCCCATCGCCGTGGTGATCGACTTCGACCGGGTGGTGTTCCGGGTCAACGCCGAGCTGGAGCTGTCCTTCGAGGTCACCCGCCAGCTGGGCTGGGCGGCCCCGGTCGCCTCCGCCGACTTCTCCGCGCTGCGCCACCAGGCCCGAGAGGAGCGCCGCCAGGTGCTGGGCGTGGAGTCGCTGGAGACCGACGTGCGGACCGCGACCGGGTTCGAGCTGGCGACCCGGGTGCTGGTCGACCTGCACGACCTGCGCCGGCGGACCGTCGTGCTGGTGCTGGACACGTTCGAGGAGTGGCAGCGCGACCGGCCGGTGGCGGGGGTGCGGCGCGGTGGGTGGAACGACCCGGAGCGGCGCATCCAGGAGTGGATCTGGCGGTTGCGGCACGAGATGGGGCTGGACCACCTGCGGGTCATCGTGTCCGGGCGTGCCCCGGTGTCCACAATGGACGATCTGACCATGGTGCCGCCGCTGGAACTGGGCGACCTGGACTCCGCCGCGGCGGTCCGTGTGATCACCGGTTTCGGCGTGGACCGGGACGCGGCCGGCGCGGTGGCCCGTGCCGTCGGCGGCAACCCGCTGGCACTGCGGGTGGCGGCCCGCTTCTACGGCAAGCTGTCCGACGCCGAGCGCCGCCGGTTCGTGGCCACCGCGCACGAGACCCACCCCGGGCTGGACGACGAACTGCGCGCCGCCGTGCTGTACGACCGGTTCCTGTCCCACATCCGCGACGACCGCGTCCGCCGGCTGGCCCACCCCGGCCTGGTGCTCCGGCGGGTCACGCCCGACCTGGTCCGGCACGTCCTGGCGCCGCACTGCGACCTGGATCTGGCGCACGGCGACGAGCACACCCTGGTAGACCTGCTGGGCGACGAGGTGTGGCTGGTCGCGGAGTCCCCCGACGGCCTGCGCCACCACCACGAGGTGCGCCGGGCGATGCTGCGCCTGATGTCCGGCGACCCCCGCCACGACCACCGCGTGCGGGCGATCCACCGCGCCGCCGCCGACTGGTACGCCACCGGCCGAGACGAACACCTCCGCGACGACGCCGCCCGCGCCGAGGCCCTGTACCACCTGCTGATGCTGGAGGACGGCCGCCGCCCGGTCACCGAAGTCCTGGACGGGCACTGGCCGCCGCCGGGCAACGACTTCCACCCCCGCGTGGCGGCCCAGTTGCGCGCGCTGCGCGGCGAGGACCTGACCGACGCCGAGGCGCTGGACCTACCCGCCGAGGTGTGGCACCGCTGGCTGGCCACCCACGGCACGCACCTGCTCGCCGACGGCCTGTCCGAGCAGGCGTTTCGCCTGTTCGAGGACCGCCTGCGCCTGCGGGGTGACGCGACCGAACCGGACTGGCTGGCCCGCGCGTACTGCGACGCGGCCCGCTGGCGCCAGTACTGGCCCACGGTGGCCCGCGTGCGCGGTGAGCGTCACGTGGACCGGTACGCCCTGATCAACGCCCTGGCCTCACACGACCCGGATGCCTTGGCCGAGTACGACCGCCGCGTGGCCGCCCTTCGCGGTGCCCGCCTGGACCGATTCCTGACCTCCGGCGGCCGTTTCCTGCTTCTGTTGCGCGGCAGGGGCTTGGGCCACCGGAAAGCGTCGCGCGACAAGGACCTGTACCCGGTCGACGAACTGCGCCGGGCGCTGGTGCGGGTCGCGGCGGGCACGCCGTCCACCCTGACCGGCCTGTCCGGCCTGTTCCGCCCGGACCCGGCCTGGCTGCGCGACTGGAGGCGGCTGGTGGGCGGCCCCGACCTGGCGGCGGAACTGCCGTCCGCCCCGTGGTCGGTGCGCAGCGACGAACTCCTGGGCGAGTGGTCAGCCCGCTTCGCCCGCACCTGGCCGAGGCCGGTGATCACGCCGTCCCGGCTGACGCCGGGGCTGGTTCATGTGCTGCGGGGCGACAATCCCGAGTTGCGGCCGGCGGTCCGGCTGGCGGCCGGGGTGGTGGCCGACGTGCTGGGTGTGCGGGTGGTGGGCGAGGTGGCGGGTGAAGTGCTGCCGATCCCGACGGCGGACTTCCACCCTGATGCGCTGTCGGACGCGGTGGAGCACGCGGCGATCGTCCAACTGGTCGAGTACGTGGACCGGTCGGGTGTGTTGCGGCCGTTCCTGGCGGGTCTGCACGCGCGCTACCCGGGGTCGGGGCTGGTCCGGGACGTCTGCGAGGCCTTCGAAGCCTGGGACGACGGCCACGCGAACCTGTTGTCCCGCCTGGTGTAGCAACCACGAGCGGCGCCGCGCGTCTCGGACGGTAAAAGCCCGACTTCCCTTGCGAGGTCCGCGTGATCCGTCCCCTTGTCCTGGCCGCGTTGACGGCCGCCGCCACCCTGACCGCCGCCGCGCCCGCGCACGCCGCCATCCCCGGCGACGAACTCGTCTGGTCCAACCCGGCCGGCCCCACGTCCGCCACCGGCCGCATCAACTCCGTCGCGTGCCCGTCCGGCAAGCAGCTCATCGGCGCCCGCGCCTTCACCAGAGGCGCGCCCCGGGACACCCTCGTCACCGCCCTCATCCCCACCGCCACCACCGCGGTCGCCGTGGCCCAGGAGGACGAGGACGGCACCGAGCGGGAGTGGAGCCTGATCGTGGAGGCGGTCTGCGCGTTGCCCGTGCCGGGGTACGAGATCGTGGCCCAGCACTCCGACGCCACCTCGACCAACAAGCAGGTCCGCGCGACCTGTCCCACCGGCAAGAAGCTCCTGACCGCGGGCTGGAACACCCAAGGTGAGGGCCAGGTGTGGGTGAACCAGGTGTCCTTCGCCGCCGACGTGACCAGCGTCGCGGTGACCGGCATGGAGGACCCCGACGGGTACTCGGGCAGCTGGCGGCTGTCGACCTACGCGGTGTGCGCGGACCCGTTGCCGGGTCAGAGCGTGCGCACGGCGACCTCGGTGACCGACCGGTCGGACAAGATGTTCGACGTCCGCTGCGAGTCGCACCAGCGGTGGCTGGCGGCGGGGTGGTCGTTCATCGGCACCGGTGGGGTGACGCCTGCGGGGCAGGTCTCGCCGAACCTCTGGGCGCAGGGGACGTCGTGGTTCCAGCTCAACGCGTGGGAGGACGACGACGGTTTCAGCCACGACTGGTACGCCGTGGGCCGGGCGGTGTGCGTCAACCGGGCATAGGGCTCCCGTATCTACTCCCGAGTAGGTTACTCTGAAGTAGATAGCCGTCGGGTGTGGAACAGGGGTGTCGCGGTGGCGAGTACCACGGGGCAGGGCAAACGGGACCCGATGGGGATGGCGTTGGCCGTCCTCAACCGGGTCGCCGCGTCGGACGTGCTGGACCGGTTCGGGCTGCGCAAGCCGGTCGAGCGCGGGGTCTACGAGGCGACCAGGAGCGGGTTCCGCACCGTCGCCGCCGCCGGGCGCAGGTTCGGCGCGGTGCAGAAGCTCGGCAAGCCCGCGCGGTTGCCGAACCGGCCCGAGCAGGGGCTGTTCGACATCACGCCGACCGACGAGCAGCAGATGATCACCGAGATGCTGCGCGAGTTCGCCGCCGAACAGCTCCGGCCGGTCGCGGCGGACGCGGACACCGCGTGCGCCGCGCCGCCCGAGGTCCTCGCCGCGATGAACGAACTGGGCGTCAGCCTGGTCGGCGTCCCCGAGGAACTGGGCGGCGCGGGCAGCGAGCGGTCCGCGGTCGGCGGTGTGCTCATCGCCGAAGCCCTCGCCCACGGCGACATGGGGCTGGCGGTGGCGTGCCTCGCGCCCGCCGCCGTGAGCACCGCGCTGACCCTGTGGGGCGACGCCGGGCAGCAGTCGACGTACCTGCCCGCGTTCACCGGCGACGACGTCCCCGCCGCCGCGCTGACCATCCAGGAGCCGCACCCGCTGTTCGACCCGTTCGCCTTGCGCACCAAGGCGCACCGGTCCGGCGGCGGGTACGTCCTCAACGGCGTCAAGGCCATGGTGCCCAACGCCGCCAAGGCCGAGCTGTTCGTGGTCGCCGCCGACCTCGCCGGCCGTGGCCCGGCGCTGTTCCTGGTCGAGTCGAGCACGCCGGGCCTGACCGTCGAGGCCGACCCCGGCATGGGGTTGCGCGCGGCCGGGATGGGCCGGTTGCACCTGGACGACGTCACCCTGCCCGCGACCGCGCTGCTGGGCGACGAGAAGTCCTATGCGGACTGCGTGCGGCTGTCGCGGCTGGGCTGGTGCGCGCTGGCCGTGGGCGCCGGGCAGGCCGTGCTGGACTACGTGATCCCCTACGTCAACGACCGGGTCGCGTTCGGCGAGCCGATCAGCCACCGGCAGGGCGTCGCGTTCTCCGTCGCCGACATCGCGATCGAGCTGGAGGGCATGCGCCTGGTCACCTACCGCGCGGCCGGCCGCGCCGAGCAGGGCAGGCCGTTCGCCCGGGAGACCGCGCTGGCGCGGGCGCTGTGCGCCGACAAGGGCATGAGGATCGGCCTGGACGGGGTGCAGCTGCTGGGCGGGCACGGGTTCGTCAAGGAACACCCGGTCGAGCGGTGGTACCGGGACCTGCGTGCGGTCGGGTTGGCCGAGGGCGTCGTCCTCGTCTGACGCCGGCGGAAAGGGAATCATGATCAACCTCGAAGTTCCGAAGAAGTTCGAGCAGCTCGTCGACCAGGCGCACCAGGCCGCCGCGGAGTTCCTGCGGCCCAACTCGCGCAAGTACGACGAGGCCGAGCACACCTACCCCAAGGAACTGGACATGCTCGCCGCGCTGCTGGACGGCCTGTCCGCGGCCGGCGGCGGGGCCAGTGCGGGCGGCGTGCGGCGCGCTCCGGAGAAGTCCAAGGACGGCAACCGCAACGGCTCCAACCTCCAACTGCTGCTGGGCACCATCGAGATGTGCTGGGGTGACGTCGGCCTGCTGCTGAGCATGCCGCGCCAGGGCCTGGGCAACGCGGCCATCGCGTCGGTGGCCAACGACGAGCAGCTCAAGCGGTACCAGGGCAAGTGGGCCGCGATGGCGATCACCGAGCCGGACACGGGTTCGGACTCCGGCGCCATCCGCACCACCGCGGTCAAGGACGGGGACTACTACGTCCTCAACGGCGAGAAGATCTTCGTCACGGCGGGGGAGCGCGCCGACTGCGTGGTGGTGTGGGCGACCCTGGACCGGTCGCTGGGCAAGGCCGCGATCAAGTCCTTCGTGGTCGACCGCGACACGCCGGGCTTCGAGCTGGTGCGGCTGGAGCACAAGCTCGGCATCCGCGCCTCCGACACCGCGCACTTCCGCCTGGACAACGTCCGCGTCCACAAGGACAACCTGCTGGGCAGCCCGGAGATCAACACCGAGCAGGGCTTCGCGGGCGTCATGCAGACCTTCGACAACACCCGCCCGCTGGTGGCCGCGATGGCCGTCGGTGTGGCGCGGGCCGCGCTGGAGGAGACCCGGCGGGTGCTGGTGGAGGCGGGCGTGGCGGTCGACTACGACCGCCCGGCGAACTCGCAGCACGCGGCGGCGGCGAAGTTCCTGAAGCTGGAGGCCGACTGGGAGGCCGCGTACCTGCTGGCGTTGCAGGCGGCGTGGATGGCCGACAACCGCAAGCCGAACTCGTTGCAGGCGTCCATGGCCAAGGCGAAGGCGGGCCGGACCGGGTCGGACGTCACGCTGGGCTGCGTGGAGCTGGCCGGCACCACCGGGTACAGCGAGACGTCCCTGCTGGAGAAGTGGGCGCGCGACTCGAAGATCCTGGACATCTTCGAAGGCACGCAACAGATCCAGCAGCTCATCGTGGCCCGCCGCCTGCTGGGCAAGTCGTCCGCCGAGCTGAAGTGATCACCGCAGCGCGCGGTCGACCATCCCGCTGAGCGGACCGCGGGCCAGTCCGCCGTGGCCCGGGACCAGGGTGTCGGCGGGGACGTCGCGCAGCGAGGCGATGG
Source organism: Actinosynnema sp. CA-248983 (assembly GCA_050954585.1). Classification (GTDB taxonomy): domain Bacteria; phylum Actinomycetota; class Actinomycetes; order Mycobacteriales; family Pseudonocardiaceae; genus Actinosynnema. Next base: position 4,082,727 of record CP191863.1, read on the forward strand.
CGTCCGCGGCGCCCTGCTCGGAGGTGTTGAACACCTCGGGCAGGCGCTGCGGACCCTCGCCCCGGCGGGACGTCGGGTGCCCGGTCACCAGCGCGTCGCCGCTGAACAGGACGCCCGTCGACGGCATCAGGTAGGCGGTGTGGCCGCTGGTGTGCCCCGGCGTCGGCACCGCCACCAGGCCGCCCGGCACGTCCAACGGCACGTGCGGCGGCACGACGGTGACGTCAGACAGCGCCATCTTGATGCGCGGGAACACCGCCCGGACCGTGTCGACCACCCACCGCCGGCTCGCCCGGTGCCCGCACAGCCGCAGCATCTCCAGCGGCGTGATCTGCTCCAGGTACTCGCGGCGCGCGTGCCGGGCCTCCTCCGCGCCGGTCATGACCGGGGTGCCGAAGCGGCCCGCCATGGTCGGGACGCCGCCGATGTGGTCGAGGTGGGCGTGGGTCAGCAGGATCGCGGCGACGTCCTCGGGGCGGCGGCCGATCGACGCGATGGCGGCGAGCAGGGCGGCGGAGTCGTTGAGGTAGCCGGTGTCCACGAGCGTCAGCGCCGTCCCGTCCGACACCAGCGCCCAGTTGACGTTCGTCCCGGTGACCATGTGGACCTGGTCGTTCACCCGCGTCACGTGCACGCCGCCACCTCGTCTCCCACGGCGATCTCACCCGCGACGAGCACGCGGGCCAGCGACTCGCCCCCGGTCGACGTCACCGGGTACCGCCACAGCCCCTCGACCACGCCCAGCACCAGGTCACCCTAGCCGGGGGTGGATCACCGGGCAGACCGGTCGAGCAGCGCCGCGGCGATCGCGACCTGCACCGGTTCCAGCCCGGCCTTGCCGTCCTCGACGTCCCACAGCGCGTTCTGGAGCACCCGGCCCAGCGTCCACGCGGTGGCGCGGGCGCGGTCGAGGGACAGGGCGTCGGTGAGCAGGTCGAACCGGCGGCGGACGGCGGCGGGCACGTCACCGGTCGCCGTCACCGCGTCCCACCGGTTGTCCAGGGCGGGCAGGAGGTCGAAACCGGGGTCGCCGGCCAGGGACTCCGGGTCGATCGCCAGCCACGGTTCCCGCTCGCCGGCCAGGACGTTGTCGTAGTGCAGGTCCCAGTGCAGCAACCGGTCACCAGGCTCGGGCAGCACCTCGGCCACGGCCGCCGCGCACGTGCGGACCAGCGCCGCGTCGTCGGACCCCAGGTGCTTCGCCGCCCACGGGCCTGGTCGAGCATGGCGGTGGCGATGTCGGACAGCCGGCGCAGGCCCGGCGGCGCGGGGACGGCGGTCAGCCGGGCCAGCAGACCGGCCAGGACGGTCAACGCCTCTTCGTCGTCGGCGACCGACGACAGCGGGCGGGCGGCGTCCAGGCGTTCCAACAGCATCACGCCACCGTCGGCGTCGTGGTCCAGCAGGCGCACGACCCCGTTCCCGTCCCAGGCTCGCAGACCCGCCAAGGCGCCCGCGGTCTCCTCGCTGGGCGGCTGGACCCGCAGCACGGCCGGGGTTCCGTCCGCCCGGACGACGGGCAGCACGAGTGACGCCATCCCGTTGCGGACGGGGCCGTCGGGCCGCAGCGACCAGGTTTCCAGGTTCTCGGCGATGGACGCGGGCAGTGCGGCCAGCCACGCGCGGCCTTCGGGGGAGCGGTGGGACTGCACCAGCGCTTCGGGGATGTCGAAGGAGATCATCGTCGTCCCGACACTACCGATCCAGTGCGGCCGATGCGGATCGGTGATCGCATTGTGGGTTTGCGCGGGGTCGGGGTCACCTAGGCTGCGCGCATGATCAGGGCGTTCCGGCGGGTTGCCGTCGCTGTGGGGTTGGCGGTCGCGGTGAGCGCGTGCACCACCCAGGTCACCGGTTCGCCCGTGGCGGTGCCCGACCCGACGACGCAGGAGAAGTCGAAGGCCACCGCGAAGAGCCTGTTGGGCGACCTGTCGACGGTCGACCCGTGCGGCTTCCTCGACACCCGGGACCTGGAGCGGTTCGGCCAGGTCTCCGCCGAGCCGCCGGAGTCGCTGGACTCCTGCCGGTTCACCGTGAAGGTCTCCGGCACGAAGCTCGACCTCCTGTTCGGCTCGCTGGACCAGGTCGACTCGGAGCGCGAGCTGGGAGGCGAGCCGGAGGAGTACAAGGAACTGCGGATCGTCGAGGAGCCCGAGGAGACGGTCCGGTGCTCGCGGCTGCTGGTGTTCGAGGACCTGGTGACGCTGTCGGTGAGCGTCGACAACTTCAGCTCGAACTCGGCGTCGCCGGCCGACATGTGCCGCATCGCCGACCACGCCACCAAGCTCGTCGCCGACCGGGTGGTGGCGAAGAAGGTCGAGCACCACGAGTTCGGGGCGAAGTCCGTGGGCCGGCTGGAGGCGTGCCGGACGGTGCGGGCGAGCCTGGCCAAGGTGCCCGGCCTGACCACCCCCAAGGCCCACGAGTACCCGGCCGCCCACCAGTGCCGCTGGAGCAACGACGGCCGCCTGTCCACGCCCCGGGCCCGGCTCACCTACGCGATCGGCAAGCCGACCCCGCCCAGCGGCGAGAACATCGTCCGCGAGGACATCGCGGGCCGGCCGACCGTGATCATCAAGTCGTCGGCCGCGTCGGTGTCGTTCTGCGCGGCGGAGACCACGCACATCCCGTTCGAGCGGGGGCTGGAGGAACTGGCGGTGGTCACGGTGACCCTGCCGTCGGGGACGCCGGCGGACCAGGCGTGCGCGGCGGTCAAGGAGATCGCCGCCGAGGCCTGGGCCAAGCTGCCCCGCGTGTGACGCGGCCCACAGGGCTGAGGTGTTGACCTTGAGACCGGTGTGAACGCTTAGCGTCGGGGCATGGTCGAACACTTCTCCTTGGAGGTCGTGCTGCCCGACGAGTCGCCGGACATGCCGCCGGAACGCCTCGCGGAGCTGGCGGTGCTGGCGGAAACCCTGGGCTACCAACGGGTCTACCTGCCCGACCACGTCCTGCCGCCCCGCGCGTACGGGCCGGACACCTACGGCGGCGTGTACGAACCGCTGGTGGCGTTGTCCTACGTCGCCGCCCGCACCCGCACGATCGGGTTGGGCACGTCCGTGCTCGTGGTGCCGCTGCGCAACCCCTTCGTGCTGGCCAAGCAGGTGGCGACGCTGGACCGGCTGTCCGGCGAGCGGTTCGCGCTGGGCATCGGGGTCGGGTGGGACCGGGTCGAGTTCGCGAGCGTCGGTTCGGACTTCGCCGACCGGGGTGCGCGCACGGACGAGGCGATCCGGTTGCTGCGGCACCTGTTCGAGGGCGACGGGCCGTTCGAGGGGCGCTACCACGGCTACGAGACCGGGGTGTTCGAGCCCCGACCCAGGCGGCGGGTGCCGATCGTCGTGGGCGGGATGAGCGACGCCGCCCTGCGCCGGGCCGCCCGGTTCGGGGACGAGTGGCAGGCGGTGGGGGTCGACCCGGACGGGTTCGCCGCGCGGCTGGCACGCCTGCGGTCGTGGTCGGACCGGCCGGTGAAGCCGACCGTGCGGATCGCCCACCCGGGTGGGGACGTGGCGAAGGTGGTGGCGGAGGCGCGCGCGTTCGGGGAGGCCGGGGCGGCGGCGGTCGCGGTGTGGTTCAGCCCGGTCGACGGGTTCGCCGACCGGATGGCCGAGTTCGCCGAAGCCGCGCGCTGAAGGGGTGGCGGGAACCTCGGACCCGCCACCCCTCCAGCACCCGTCAGCCCAATACCCGACCCAGGAAGCCGCGGGTGTAGCCGGCGACGGTGTCCAACCGGTCCTCCAGCGCGAAGTGGCCGGCGTCGAGCAGGTGGATCTCGGCGTCCGGCAGGTCGCGGCGGTAGGCGGTGGCGCCGTCCGGCCCGAAGATCTCGTCGTTGCGGCCCCACACCGCCAGCAGCGGCACCTGGCTGTCGCGGAAGTACTGCTGGAAGGCCGGGTAGGCGTCGAGGTTGTTCTTGTAGTCCCGGAACAGCGCGAGCTGCACCTCGGCGTTGCCCGGCCGGTCGAGCAGGGGCTGGTCGTGGGACCAGGTGTCGGGGCTGATCCGGCTCACGTCCTTCACACCGTGCGTGTACTGCCAGCGCGTCGCGTCGGCGGTGAGCAGGGCCCGCACGGCGGGTTCGGTGTCCGGGCCGGGCGCGGTGGCGTAGGCGAACAGCGGCTCCCAGAATGGCGTGAAGCCCTCCATGTACGCGTTGCCGGACTGGGTGATGATCGCGCTGACCCGCTCGGGCTCGCGCGAGGCGATCTTCAGGCCGATCGGCGCGCCGTAGTCCTGGACGTAGAGCGCGTGCCGGCGCACGCCGAGCCGGTCGAGGAGTTCGGTCGTCACCTCGGTGAGCCGGTCGAAGGTGTAGTCGAAGTCGTTCACCGACGGCGCGGAGCTCTGCCCGAACCCGATGTGGTCCGGCGCGATCACGCGGTAGCGGTCGGCCAGTGCCGGGATCAGGTTCCGGAACATGTGCGAGCTGGTCGGGAACCCGTGCAGCAGCACGATCGCGGGCGCGTCGGGGTGCCCGGCCTCCCGGTGGAACACGCTCAGGCCGTCGATGTCGGTGTGGTGGTACGTGGTCACGGTCTTCACCTAACTGTTCAAGTCGCTCAGAACGGTTAGGTCAACCCAAGCACGGCCCGTGCTAACCTGTCAAGCGTCCGAAAAAGGTTAGGAGGACCCGGAGTGCTGACCGACGCGCTGCGCGCCCACGACTGGCCCGAACGGCCGCTGGCCGACCAGCCCCTGGGCCTCGACCTCCTCAACACCCGGTGGATCACCGGCGCCACCTGGTACGACGTCCTCGACCACGACGACCTGACCCGCGCCTGGCTCGCCGACCACGGCCTGCCCACCGATCCCGTGCCGCGCGCACAACTCCGGCAGACCCGTGAGGCCTTGATCGCCGCCATCGCCGACGAGGCGAACCTGCCCGCCCTGAACGCCCTGCTCGACCACGGCCGCCTGCGGCTCACCGTCGACGCCGAGGACCCGGACGTCGCCGACCCGGCGTGGCACGCGGCCTGGGTGTGCCTGCGCGACTACCTTCGCCTGCGCGCCGAAGCCCTCGACCGCATCCGCAAGTGCGCCAACCCGGACTGCGTCCTGCACTTCGTGGACACCTCGCGCACCGGCCGCCGCCAGTGGTGCTCCATGACCGCGTGCGGCAACCGCCTCAAGGCGCGCCGGCACCACGGGCGGCGACGCGCACAAGCGTGAGCGTCCACACGCACCCCAGCAGCGCGATCACCCCGGCGCCGGCCAACGCCCACGGGATGCCCGCCGACCGCGCCACCAGCCCCAGCAGCATCGGCCCGCCGCCCAACCCCAGGTCCAGGAACGCGCTGGCCGTGCCCGACGCGGCACCCCGCTCGTGCGGGCGCGCGGTGGCGAACACGGCCGAGAAGAACGCGGGCGTGCTGAACGTGACCCCCAACGCCAGCACGACGGTCCCGGCGATCAGGCCGACGGGAGTGCTCCACACCGCCGCGAGCCCCAGCCCGAGCCCGATCGCCGCGAGCGCCCCCGCCCCCAGCGGCAGCGACGGCAGCCGGTCGGGCACCCGGGCGAACGCGATCCGGCTGATCACCACCACGATCCCGTAGACGAACAACGGCAGGCTGGTGTTGGCCATCCCCACGTCCCGCGCGTACAGCGCCACGAACGTCAGGAACCCGCCGATCGCCGCCAACGACGCGCAGAACCCGATGCTCGGCGCCACCGCCGGCCGGTGCACCAACCGCACCTTGGCGTGCCCGCGCTCCCCGCCCGTCCCCCCGATCAACGCCGCCAACACCGCCGCCACCACGCTCAGCCCGGCCGCCCCCGCCCAAGCCATCCCGAACCCGCCCCGCCCCACCAACAATTCGCCCAGCGGCGGCCCGAACGCCAACCCCAGGTACAGCCCCAACGAGTTGTAGCTGAGCGCCTCCCCCATCCGCGCCGGCCCCGCCAGGTCCGCCAGCGCCGCGAACGAAGCCACGAAGAACGTCGCCTCCGCGACCCCCAACACCAACCGCAACACCACCACCACGGCCGTGGACCCGGCCAACCCCGTCAACCCCATCGCCACCGCGCACAACAAGGCGCCACCGACCAGCAACGGCCGCCGCCCCACCCGGTCGGTCAACACCCCCGCGAACGGCCGCAAGATCAACGCGGTGACCGCGAACGCCCCGAACGCCAGCCCGGCCGCCGCCTCGTCCCCGCCCAACGGCCCGGTCACGTACAGCGGCAACGTGTACACGGCCACCCCGGTGGCCGTGAAGTACCCCAGATCCGCCACCGTGAGCAACACGAACCCACTGGTGAACAACCTGTCACGCACCCGCCCATCGTGAGCCGCGTCCCCCACTCCCGCGACCGGGGCCTCAGCGGATCAGGTCGGCGAACCGCCGAACCTCCCGAACCCGCCCCCACCCCGCCACCAACCGCTGCTTCAGCCCCACCGGTTCGCGCCGCGCCAGGACCCCGCCCCACGGCGCGTCCACCGTCGCCTCGGCCGCCGCCACTGCGGACTCGGGCTCCGCCTGGGTCGACCCCGCAGCCGTGCGCGAATCCCGCAGCCGTGCGCGAATCCCGCAGCCTACGGCCGAACTCCACCCGCGCCGTTGACGTGTCGCGGAGGGTGCTACCGGCGTTGTTGGACGCTCGCGTATTTCCAGGCCTCGGAACCGCGCGAGCGTCCAACAGGTTGGTACTGGTCCTCCGGCGGTCGCCGCTACACGTGGTCGGGCTCGTCGTCGAGGGGGACGACGCGCTGCTGGTCGGCGACGTCGGCCGGGTCGGCGTGCAGCCACGCCTCGCCCAGCGGTTCCAGGTCGTCGGGCTCGACGTCCGGGTCGACCGGGGTGCGCTGGTCGACGGTGTCGCGTTCGGGGAGGTCCACCGCGTCGGCCTGCCGGAAGACCTCGTCCTCGACGCCCATGGTCGAGCCCCTTTCGTCGTGTCCGGTGCGGTCCTTGCGTCCCTGTTCTACCCCGGTTGCCTGGCGGGCGCGAAAGAAAGTCGGCACGATCGACGGCGTGACCCTCCCGCTGTTCGGCGACCCGGCGCCAGGTCCGGGCCTCGACCCGCACCCCGGCGTGCCCGGCGAGGCGTGGGCGGCCGAGCAGTTCCGCGGGCGGGGACTGCGCATCGGGCGCAACCGGACCGTGCACCGGGCGGGTTTCGTGCTGGACGAGCGCGGCGTGGAGATCCCCGCGCCGGACTGCCACGCCGGCTACTTCGCCGCCGGTCGCCCCTGGTGGCAGGTCTACTTCCCGACCACCGACCCGGTGGACTGCGGCCTGTGCCTCGACGCCCGGCGCCACTCGTCGGGACCACCCCGCCTACCCGGCCAACTCACCCTCGACTTCGGCGACCTCTCCGCCTGACCTACCCGGCCGGCCTCGCGGGCTGACGGGTGCGCGGGGCAGAAAGGGCGTGTGGCCGGGGGGTGCGGGGCCGGCGGAGGGCAGCGGAGGCCGGGCCTGGTGGGGCAGCGGGGCAGCGTGGCCGGCGGGGGTGCGTGGCTGGCGGGCGCGGGACGCAGGGCACAGGCCGCAGCGCGCGGGGCGCAGGGCACAGGCCGCAGCGCGCGGGGCGCGGGGCAGGGGCGGGCGGGGGTGTCGGGTCGGGCGGGGTGAAGTGGCGTGCGGGGTCGGGCGGGGTGAAGTGGCGTGCGGGGTCGGGCGGGGTGAAGTGGCGTGCGGGGTCGGGCGGGGTGAAGTGGCGTGCGGGGTCGGGCGGGGTGAAGTGGCGTGCGGGGTCGGGCGGGGTGAAGTGGCGTGCGGGGTCGGGCGGGGTGAAGCGGCGCGCGCGGGGCGCGGGCTTAGGGCGGAGGCGGGGGGCTCGTGGTGGCCTTCTGAACCGGTCCCACGTGGCGCAACCCTGCGCACGATCACGCTCGAAGCTGCGCAAAGCACACAGCGGAATGAGCGAAGTTGTAATAAACGCCCGTTGACCGCGCAAGATTGCGCACATAGTGTGCCCCGCAAGCACAACGTGGTGTGTGACATCCGACAACCGGTCACGCACCCCCCTTGGCGCGAGGAGAGTGCACATGAGCAAGCGTTGGTGGAAGGCGCTCGCGGCGGCGGCCGTCGCGGTGAGCGCCGCGGCCTGTGGTGGCGGCGGGTCCGGGTCGGACGGGGGTCCGGTCACCCTGACCTACGCGATCTGGGACAAGGACCAGCAGCCCGCGATGGAGAAGATCGCGCAGGAGTACACCAAGGCCCACCCCAACGTTACGGTCAAGGTCCAGCTCACCGCCAACAAGGAGTACTGGACCAAGCTCCAGACCGCGGTCACCGGCGGCAGCGCGCCCGACGTGTTCTGGATGAACGGCCCGCGCATCGGCCTGTACGCCGCGCAGGGCGTCCTCCAGCCGCTGGACGAGCAGATCACCGCCGCCGGCGTGGACACCGCCGCCTACCCCAAGTCCCTGGTCGACCTCTACACGTTCGAGGGCAAGAAGTACGGCCTGCCCAAGGACTACGACACCATCGGCCTCTGGTACAACAAGGCGCTCTTCGACGCGGCCGGCGTCAAGCACCCCGACGCGACCTGGACCTGGGACGACCTCAAGGCCGCCGCGGCCAAGCTCACCGACCCCGCCAAGGGCCAGTACGGCATCGCCGCCCCCGCCGACTCGCAGGCCAACTACTACAACACGATCTTCCAGGCCGGCGGCACGGTCATCGCCGCGGACGGCAAGAAGTCCGGCTTCGGCGACCCCGAGTCGATCGAGGGCCTGAAGTTCTGGGTGGACCTCATCAAGTCCGGCTCCTCGCCGACCGTCCAGCAGATGTCGGACACCGAGCCCACCCAGCTGTTCTCCTCCGGCAAGGTCGCCATGTACTACGGCGGGTCGTGGGAGGCCAACGGGTTCGCCAAGAACGCCGACCTGGCCGGCAAGGTCGACGTCGCCCCGCTGCCCAAGGGCAAGAAGCAGGCCGTCGTCATCCACGGTCTGGCCAACGTCGCCTACGCCAAGTCCAAGAACCCCAAGGAGGCCGCCGACTTCGCCGTGTTCGCCAGTGGCAAGCAGGCGCAGCAGATCCAGGCCGAGGCCGGCGCGGTGATCTCCGCCTACCAGGGCACCCAGGACACCTGGGTCAAGGCGCACCCGCAGTTCAAGCTCCAGGCGTTCATCGACCAGGTCCCCAACTCCGTCCCGCTGCCGCGTTCGAAGAACACCTCCGCCTGGACCAAGCACGCCGAGGACTTGCTGCTCAAGGCGTGGACCGGGGAAAAGGACGTCGCCGACGCGGCGAAGGAACTGGCCAAGGCCGTGGACGAGGAACTGGGCAAGGAGAAGTGACCACGCTGGAGGAGGTCCCCGTCGCCGCGCCGCAGCGTGCGGTGGCGGGGCGACCCGGGCGCAAGCGGCTCCGCCGCCGGGAGTGGCTGTGGGGGTTCGCGTTCATCGCGCCCAACGGCCTGGGCCTGCTGGCGTTCTACATCTGGCCGGTGTTCCAGACGCTGTACTACAGCTTCACCGAGTGGGGCGCGTTCGGCGGCCACACGTGGATCGGCGGGGAGAACTACGCCAAGCTCGTCTCCGACCCGGAAGTGTTGCGGGCGCTGAAGAACACGCTGCTGTACGCGGCGCTGGTGCTGCTCGGCGTGCCGGTCTCGCTGGTGCTCGCGGCCCTGATCAACACGCCGGGGCTGCGCGGCGCGGCGGTGTACCGGGTGCTGTACTTCCTGCCCGTGGTCACCATGCCGGCGGCGGTCGGCATGGTGTGGCGGTGGCTGTACAACGGTGACATCGGCCTGATCAACCACGTGCTGTCGCTGGTCGGCGTCGAGGGCCACCATTGGGTCGCCGACCCCCGGTTCGCCTTGTACGCCACGGCGGTCGTGGGCGTCTGGATGACCGTCGGCTACAACATGGTGATCTTCGCGGCGGGCCTGAAGGGCATCCCGAAGGACCTGTACGAGGCCGCCGAACTCGACGGCGCCGGGCCGGTCCGGCAGTTCTTCAGCATCACGCTGCCGATGCTCAGCCCCACGGCGTTCTTCGTCACCGTGCTGACCTCGATCGGCGCGTTGCAGGTCTTCGACGTCATCTACCTGATGCTGGGCTCCAACAGCGCCGCGCTGCGCAACCCGGCGATCGACGAGAACCAGACGATCGTGTTCCTGTTCTTCGAGCGGGCGTTCGTGGACAACGACAAGGGGTACGCGGCGGCCATCGCGTTCGTGCTGCTGCTGGTGATCCTGCTGCTGACGATCGTGCAGTTCCGGGCGCAGAAGAGGTGGGTGCACTATGCCTGAGCGGGTGGCCCGGCGGACGTGGCCGGTGCACGCGGTGCTGGTGGTCGGGGCGCTGGTCATGGTCGCGCCGCTGGTGTGGGAGTTCCTGACGTCGGTGAAGTCGTTCGGCGAGTCGGTGCGGGTGCCGCCGACGATCCTGCCGGAGACGTGGGACTGGTCGAACTACACCAAGGTGTTCCACAGCATCCCGTTCGGCGAGCAGTTGCTCAACACGGTGCTGATGACGGCCGGGCGGACCGCCGGCCAGCTACTTCTCTGCTCGATGGCGGCCTACGCGTTCGCGCGGCTGGCGTTCCCCGGGCGGGACGTGATCTTCATGCTGTTCCTGTCCGTGCTGATGGTGCCCAGCCAGCTGTTCCTGATCCCGCAGTACCAGATCATGCAGGAACTGGGGTGGCTGAACTCGTTGCAGGCGCTGATCGTGCCGGGCGTGTTCAGCGCGTTCGGGACGTTCCTGCTGCGCCAGTTCTTCCTGTCCCTGCCCAAGGACCTGGAGGAGGCGGCGGGCCTGGACGGCGCGAACCCGCTGCGGATCTACTGGCACATCATGCTGCCGCTGGCCCGGCCGGGTCTGGTGGCGCTGGGCATCCTGACCGTGCTGTGGTCGTGGAACGACCTGATGTGGCCGTTGGTGGTGAACAACGACCCCGAGCAGATGACGCTCTCGGCGGGGCTGGCCACGCTCAAGGGCGAGCACTTCACCGACTACCCGGTGCTGATGGCCGGGTCGCTGCTGGCGACGCTGCCCGTCATCGTGGTGTTCATCGTGATGCAGAGGCGCGTGCTGGAGGGCATCGCGTTCACCGGTTCGAAGGGATGAGGCGTTGAGTGACCTGCGGATCGGCGTGATCGGCTACGGGCTGCGCGCGCCCCTGATCGCCCACGCCCACCAGCCGGGGCGGGGGAGTGCGGTGGTGGCGGTGGCGGACCCCCGCCCGGACCGGCGCGAGTTGGCGGCGTCCACCTTCGGCGCCTCCACGACCCCGGACGCCGACGAACTGCTCAAGGCGGACCTGGACGCGGTCTTCGTGCTCAGCCCCGACCACCTGCACGTCGAGCACGCACTGGCCGCGTTCGACGCCGGCATCCCCGTCTACCTGGAAAAACCCCTGGCCATCACGGTCGCCGACGCGGATTTGATCCTGGAGCGTGCCCGGTCGTCGGGGGTGAAGGTCTACATCGGACACAACATGCGCCACATGTCCGTCGTGCAGACCATGCGTGACCTGATCCTGGACGGGGCGATCGGCGAGGTGCAGGCGGTGTGGTGCCGGCACTTCGTGGGGCACGGCGGCGACTACTACTTCAAGGACTGGCACGCCGAACGCGCCAAGGGCACCGGGCTGCTGTTGCAGAAGGGCGCGCACGACCTGGACGTGATCCACTGGCTGGCCGGCGGCTACACGCGGCGGGTCAACGCGATGGGCGCGTTGTCGGTGTACGGGCGGGTGACCGATCGGCTGGCGTCGCCGGAGTACAAGACGGGGCACGACTGGGACGAGTACCGGGGCAACTGGCCGCCGTTGGCGCAGACCGGGTTGAACCCGGTGATCGACGTCGAAGACCTGTCGATGGTCAACATGGCGCTGGACAACGGTGTGCTGGCGTCCTACCAGCAGTGCCACTTCACGCCGGACTACTGGCGGAACTACACGGTGATCGGCACCGAGGGGCGGCTGGAGAACATCGGGGACACGCCGGGTTCCTCGGTCCACGTGTGGAACCGGCGGCACCGGGGGTACGCGGAGCCCGACGTGGCGGTCCGGATTCCGGCGGCCGAGGGTGGGCACGGGGGTGCCGATCCCCGGATCGTGGCGGAGTTCCTCGGGTTCGTGCGGGCCGGCGGGGCCACGTTGACGTCTCCGGTGGCGGCGCGGGAGGCGGTGGCCACGGGGTGCGCGGCGACGGAGTCGTTGCGAGCGGGCGGGGTGGCGGTGGAGGTGCCCGCGTTGGCGGAGGAACTGGTCGCGTATTACCAGCGCGGGCAGGCGGACTGAAAACCGGTCCACATGGTGAGATTGCGGTGAGTGGTGCCATAGTGTGTCACCTGTCGGTGTTTTCGCTGGTGGGGCGCTTGTGGCCGGCTTGAGGCGGTCGCCGTGAGTGACGCTCACGAGTGATCTCTTGCTAAGCTTCCGACCACTGGTCGAGAGGCGCTGCAACGGACTTCACGTCCGCCACGCTCGACCAGGTGGGACCACCGCAAGGGCGCCTCTCATGTGACACGCCATGGGAGGAGTCCGGATGTCCGAGGCGCTGCGGGAACTGCTGGACCGGAAGGTCGCGGTGCTCGACGGGGCGTGGGGGACCATGCTCCAGGCGGCCGGGCTGGGGCCGGCGGACTACCGGGGCGAGCGCATCGCGGGTGACCACCCCAAGGACGTCACGGGCGACCCGGACCTGCTCAACCTCACCCGGCCGGACGTGATCCTCGACGTCCACCGCCAGTACCTCGCGGCCGGCGCGGACATCACCACGACGAACACGTTCACCGCCACCAGCATCGGGCAGGCCGACTACGGTCTGGAGTCGCTCGTGCGCGAGATGAACGTGCAGGGCGCCCGGCTGGCCCGCCAGGCCGCCGACGAGGTCGGCGGGAAGTTCGTCGCGGGCTCGGTCGGGCCGCTCAACGTCACCCTCTCGCTGTCGCCGCGCGTCGAGGACCCGGCGTACCGCGCGGTCGCGTTCGACCAGGTCAAGGCCTCCTACGCGGAGCAGATCGCCGCCCTGGCCGAGGGTGGCGTGGACCTGCTGCTGGTCGAGACGATCTTCGACACGCTCAACGCCAAGGCCGCGATCGCCGCCGCCCGCGAGGTCGCGCCGCACCTGCCGCTGTGGATCTCGGTGACGATCGTGGACCTGTCCGGCCGGACGCTGTCCGGGCAGACGGTCGAGGCGTTCTGGCGGTCGATCGAGCACGCCGAGCCGCTGGTGGTGGGCGTCAACTGCTCGCTGGGCGCGGCGGAGATGCGCCCGCACGTGGCCGAGCTGTCCCGCATCGCGGGCGCGTACGTCGCGGCGCACCCGAACGCGGGCCTGCCCAACGCGTTCGGCGGCTACGACGAGACCCCGGACGAGACCGCGAGCCTGCTGCACGAGTTCGCGGGCGCGGGGATCGTGAACCTGGTCGGCGGCTGTTGCGGCACCACCCCCGCCCACATCGCGCGCATCGCGGAGTCGGTCAAGGACCTCGAACCCGGCCGCAAGCCGGTCACCGGGTCGAAGCCGACCGCGTTCAGCGGGCTGGAGCCGTTCGCGATCGGCGCGGACACCGGGTTCGTGATGATCGGCGAGCGGACCAACGTCACCGGGTCGAAGAAGTTCCGCCGGCTGATCGAGTCCGACGACCACCAGGGCGCGGTGGACGTGGCGCTGGACCAGGTCCGCGGCGGCGCGAACCTGCTGGACGTCAACATGGACGCCGACCTCCTCGACAGCGAGGAGGCGATGACCACCTTCCTGAACCTGATCGCCACCGAGCCGGAGATCGCCCGCGTGCCGATCATGGTGGACAGCTCGCGGTGGAGCGTGCTGGAAGCCGGGCTGAAGTGCGTGCAGGGCAAGGGCGTGGTCAACTCCATCAGCCTCAAGGAGGGCGAAGGCCCGTTCCTGGCGCAGGCGCGGGCGGTCCGGGCCTACGGCGCGGGCGTGGTCGTGATGGCGTTCGACGAGCTCGGGCAGGCCGACACCACCGCGCGCAAGGTCGAGATCTGCGGCCGGGCCTACGACCTGCTGGTCAACGAGGTCGGGTTCCCGCCGCAGGACATCATCTTCGACCCGAACGTGCTGGCCGTCGCGACCGGCATCGCCGAGCACGACGAGTACGCCAAGGCGTTCATCGACGCCCTGCCGCTGATCAAGCAGCGCTGCCCGGGCGCGCGCACCAGCGGCGGCATCTCGAACCTGTCGTTCTCCTTCCGGGGCAACGACATCATCCGCGAGGCGATGCACTCGGCGTTCCTGTTCCACGCGGTGCGCGCGGGCCTGGACATGGGCATCGTCAACGCGGGCCAGCTCGCCGTCTACGAGGACATCCCGGCCGACCTGCTGGAACTGGTCGAGGACGTGCTGTTCAACCGCCGCCCGGACGCCACCGACCGGCTCGTCGCGCACGCCGAGACGGTCAAGGGCAGCGGCACGCGGCGGGTGGTGGACCTGGCCTGGCGCGAGGCCCCGGTGGCCGAGCGGCTGGCGCACGCGCTGGTGCACGGCATCGTGGACTTCATCGAGGAGGACACCGAGGAGGCCCGGCAGCAGGCCGCGCGGCCCCTGGAGGTCATCGAGGGTCCGCTGATGGACGGCATGAAGGTCGTCGGCGACCTGTTCGGCTCGGGCAAGATGTTCCTGCCGCAGGTGGTCAAGAGCGCGCGGGTGATGAAGCGCTCGGTGGCCTACCTGGAGCCGTTCATGGAGGCGGAGAAGGAGAAGGCCCGCCTGGAGGGCCGGATCGACACCTCCGGCGGTCCCGGCAAGATCGTGCTGGCCACCGTGAAGGGCGACGTCCACGACATCGGCAAGAACATCGTCGGCGTGGTGCTGGGCTGCAACAACTACGAGGTGATCGACCTCGGGGTGATGGTGCCGTCGTCGGTCATCATCGACACCGCGATCGCCGAGGGCGCGTCCGCGATCGGGCTGTCCGGGCTGATCACGCCGTCGCTGGACGAGATGGTCACGGTGGCGTCGGACATGCAGCGCCGGGGCGTGAAGCTGCCGCTGCTCATCGGCGGGGCGACGACCTCGCGCCAGCACACCGCCGTGCGCATCGCGCCCGCGTTCGAGGGCACGACCGTGCACGTCGCCGACGCTTCGCGCGTGGTGGGCGTGGTGTCCGAGCTGCTCGACCCGGACCGGGCGGACGGCCTGGACGAGCGCAACCGGGCCGACCAGGAGCGGCTGCGGCAGCAGCACGAGGACCGCAAGCGGGTCGCGATGCTGCCCTTGGCGCAGGCGCGGGCGAACCGGGAGCAGGTCGCGTTCGACGACCTGCCGACGCCGTCGTTCACCGGCCTGCGGGTGGTCGAGCCGTCCTTGACCGAGCTGCGCGAGATGGTCGACTGGCAGTTCTTCTTCCTCGCGTGGGAGGTCAAGGGCAAGTACCCGGCGGTGCTGGACAACCCGGTGGCGCGCGACCTGTTCGACGACGCGAACGAGATGCTGGACGAGATCGTGGCGGCGCGCTCGTTGCAGGCGCGGGGTGTGCTGGGGTTCTGGCCGGCGTCGTCCAACGGCGACGACCTGGTCCTGGCCACGGACTCCGGCGAGTTCCGGTTCCCCATGCTGCGCCAGCAGACCGTCAAGCCGGACAGCCGCCCCAACCGCAGCCTGGCCGACTACGTGGCCCCCGCCGGTGACCACTTGGGCGCTTTCGCGGTGGGCATCCACGGCGCCGAGACGTTGGCCGCCCGCTACGAGGCCGAGAACGACGACTACCGGGCGATCATGGTCAAGACGCTGGCCGACCGCCTGGCCGAGGCGTTCGCCGAGTACATCCACCTCCACGCGCGGCAGGAGTGGTTCGAGCCCGGCTCGCAGCCGGTGCTGGAAGACCTGCACGCGGAGAAGTTCCGCGGCATCCGCCCGGCGCTGGGCTACCCGGCCTGCCCCGACCACAGCCAGAAGGAGACCCTGTTCTCGCTGCTCGACGCCCGGTCGGTCGGCCTGGACCTGACCGAGTCCTTCGCGATGACCCCGGCGGCGGCGGTCAGCGGCCTGATCTTCGCCAACCCCGCCGCCCGGTACTTCACCGTCGGCCGGATCGGTCGTGACCAGGTCCAGGACTACGCGACCCGCAGCGGTGTCCCGGTGGCGGAGGTCGAGCGCTGGCTGCGCCCGAACCTCGCCTACGACATCGACTGACCGCGGTGGGGCGCGCCGGGTGCGCGCCCCACCGCTCAGGTCAGCCCAGCACGACCTGCATGACCGACGGCCCTCGCCTTGGACACGGTTGGGACCGGTGGGAGCGACGAGCCGGCCGACGATGTTCGTTCGATCCACCGGTTCGCGTCGGATGTCGTTGCGGTGCTGGAGCGTCAGGCGCGGGAGGCCTTGCCGGAGTTGATGTTCACGCCTGAGTACCTGCGGCGGCACAGCCCAGCACGGCGTCGAGCCACGTGCACGGGTTGGCGGGGCGGTGGACCTCGAAGCGGACGGGGCCGTCGCCCGAGTCGAGGGTGAACACGCCGTGCCTCGCCAGCCCGTTGACGTCGTAGCCGCGCAACACGATGTTGCGGCGCACCGACAACGGGTCCGAGCCCGGGGTCAGGGCCTCGACCGCGAACACCGTCACGGCCGCGTTCCGGTGCGCCGGGTGGTTGAAGTACCGGTCGCCGACGAGACCCAGGCCCGCCCGGACCAGGACGTGGTCGCGGGAGGCGGGCTCGGGGTCCGGGCGCGGTCCGTCGGCCGGGCGGCCCTCGTAGGCGTGCACCGGGGACACGTGCAGCGCCACGATCTCCACCGGTGTGCTCACCGCTCGCCGAGCTGCCACTCCGGGCGGACGTAGTGGCAGGTGTACCCGTTCGGGTAGCGCTCCAGGTAGTCCTGGTGCTCGGGCTCGGCCTCCCAGAAGTCGCCGGCCTGGGCGACCTCGGTGACGACCTTGCCGGGCCACTTGCCCGAGGCGTCGACGTCGGCGATGGTCGCCTCGGCCACCCGCTTCTGCTCGTCGCCGGTGTAGAAGATCGCCGAGCGGTAGCTGGTGCCGATGTCGTTGCCCTGGCGGTTGCGGGTCGTCGGGTCGTGGATCTGGAAGAAGAACTCCAGGATCTGCCGGTAGCTCAGCTGCGCGGGGTCGAAGACGATCTCGATCGCCTCGGCGTGCGTGCCGTGGTTGCGGTAGGTGGCGTTGGGGACGTCGCCGCCGGTGTAGCCCACCCGGGTGGAGACGACACCGGGGTGGCGGCGGAACAGGTCTTGCATGCCCCAGAAGCACCCGCCCGCGAGGACGGCCTTCTCGGTGACAGTGGCCATGTGGTCGCTCCGCTCCTCGAATTCGATACCTGTTCAGTTGAACGCTCTCACGTCGCTGTCTGATCCCGACACCGCTGTGATCTCGGGCGTCAGACGGCGATGGTGGGCACGACGGGTGCGCCGGGCGGCTCGGTTGCGAACCGCTGCCACGCTGCGGTCAGGCCGGTGACCGCCTGTGAGATGACCTCCGGGGTGGCGACGAACGGCAGCCGCAGTCGGTCGGTGCTGCCGCCGGATGCGTCGAGCGCGCCGCCTGGCAGGACGGCTACGCCGTGCCGTAGGGCGACCTGGGCGAATGCGGCGGCGTCGGCGCCGGGGAGTCGCACCCACAGGGTTTGCCCGCCGGCGACCGGGGTGAACTCCCAGTCCGGCAGCTCTGTGCGTAGCAACGCGCAGAGGTGGTCGTGGCTCGCCTCAAGGTAGGCCACCCGCTCTGACCGCACGGCCTCGAAGTCCCTGATCAGCTCGACGGCGGCGAGCTGGTCGAGCACCGCGCTGCCCAGGTCGTGCACCGCCTTGAACCGGGCCAGCCGCGCGACCATCGCGGCGGGCGCGCGCACCCACCCGACGCGCAGGCCGCCCCACACGACCTTGCTCAGCGAACCAACCGTGAGCACCGACGGCACGATCGGGGGCGCGGGCGCGCCGGTGAAGTCCAATTCGGCGAGGGCGTCGTCGAACACCAGCGGCACGTCCCCGGCGACCCGCACCAGCCGGTGCCGTTCCAGCGGGCTCAGGCAGTGGCCGGTGGGGTTGTGGAACGTCGGCACCGCGTAGACCAGCGCCGGGCGGCGGTGGGGGAGTGCGTCGGCCAGCCCGCCCGGCGGTGCGGTGGTGATGACGGCGGCGGCCTCGCGGAACAGGTCCAGCGCACCGGGGTAGGTCGGCGCCTCCACCAGCACTTCGTCACCGGGCGCGACCAGGGCGCGGGTGATCAGCGCGAGCGCCTGCTGGCCGCCGTTGGTCACCAGGATCTCGTCGGGGGAGGTGGGCGTGCCCGCCGCGGTGAAGTGCGCGGCCAGCGCGGACCGCAGCTGCGGGTGGCCGAGCGGGTGGTAGCCCAGGTCGTCGTCGGGCAGGCGGGACAGCGCGCGGCGGTGGGCCTCGAACAGCGAGGGCGGCGGGCGCAGCGGTCCGGCGCACGCGAACTGGAGGGTGCCGTCGGGCGGTTCCAGCAGGTTGAGGAACATCGGGTTGGCCGTTTCGGCCCGTGCGGAGGAGGGGCCGCCGTGCGGGACCCACGTGCCGCTGCCGCGTCGCCTGGTCAGCCGGCCTTCCTGGCGGAGCAGGTCGTAGGCGGCGACGACGGTGGTGCGCCCGACCGCGAGGCCTGCGGCCAGGACCCGGTCGGGCGGGAGGAGCGTGCCACCGGGGAGCCGGCCGTCGTCGATCAGCTCGCGCAGGCGGGACGCGAGGAGGAGGTAGAGCGATCCGCGCCCGGCGGACCACCGTCCGAGCGTGCCGACCAGGTCGTCCACCGGGATTGGCCTCATGAGCAGACCAATTTAGCAGAATTGGCTCTCAACGGGGGCCAATTCGGCGGTCAAGATCGGTTCCATGCGTCCTGACACCCGAGTTGTCCACACCGCCGTCCCTGACTTGGGCGGTAGCCGGCCGTTGGCCGTGCCGTTGCACCAGACGTCCGGTTTTGCGTTCGACGATCCGGACATCTTCGCCGACTCGATGAACCGGCCGGACGGGGCGTTCGTCTACACCCGGCTGGGCAACCCGACCGTTCGGACGTTGGAGAACGCGCTGGCGGACCTGGAGGGTGGGGTTGCCGGGTTGGCGACCTCGTCCGGGATGGGGGCGATCAACGCGGTGCTGCTTGCTGTCTTGTCGGCGGGTGACCATGTGATCGCCCAGCGGTCGCTGTATGGCGGCACCCATGCTCTTTTGCGTGACATGGCGGCGCGGTGGGGGATCGAGGTGACGTTCGTGGGTGGACACGACCCGGCTGAGGTGCGGGCGGCTCTGCGTCCCCGGACGAAGGTTCTGTATCTGGAGACCATCTCGAACCCGACCGGTCATGTCAGCGACCTGGCTGGTCTGTCGGAGGCGGCGGGGGACGTGGTGGTGGTTGTGGACAATACGTTTGCCACGCCTTTGCTGTGCCGGCCGATCGAGCATGGTGCCGATGTGGTGGTGCACTCGACCACGAAGTACCTGGGCGGTCATAGCGATGTGACGGGTGGGGTGGCGGTGTTCGCCGATGATGAGCGGTACCGGCACATCTGGCAGCACGGCATCGAGTTGGGGGTTACGCCGGACCCGTTCGCTGCTTGGCTGACGATTCGAGGGCTGCGCACGTTGGCGTTGCGGATGCGGCGGCATGAGGAGAATGCGGCGGTGTTGGCGCATCGGTTGGTCGAGCATCCGTTGGTGCGGGCTGTGCATTGGCCGGGATTGTCGAGCCACCCGAGTCATGGGGTGGCGAGCAAGTTGCTGGAGGGGTTCGGGAGCACGTTCTCGTTCGACTTGGCGGATGCTGAGGCTGGGCGGAAATTTGTGAGCGCGTTGGAGTTGGTGCACTTGGCGCCGTCGCTGGGTGGGACGGAGACGTTGGTGCTGCATCCGGCCAGCACCTCGCACCGGCAGTTGTCGGAGGAGGAGTTGAACGCGGCCGGGATTTCGGGTGGCACGATCAGGTTGTCGGTGGGGATCGAGGACCCGGACGACCTGTGGGAGGACATCGCCCAGGCCTTGACCGCCTGAGCAGCCCTTGCTCGCCGCCGCGCAGCGGCGGTTTTGGTAGGGCTCCCAGCCCAGGGGAACCGATGCTCTTCCCTCCCCCATCGGCGGTCTCCAGGCTGCTTTTGATCTTGAGAGCGCGTCAGCGCGTGCAAGAGCGCGGAGCGCGTTCGAGAGCGCGGAGCGCGTTCGAGCTTGCGAGCGCGGAGCGCGTCCTGTTCAGATCCGCGAAGCGGGGGTTTGAAAGCGACAGCGCCATCTTGAGATTGAAAGAGCCTCGGCGGCCCTGCCCGCACGGCTCGGCGGTTTCGCGGTTGGGGAGGGCGGGTTGCTGCGCGCGCCCGGGGTGGGCGCGCGCAGCGCGGGGGTCAGTCGTTCAGGAACCTGACCAGGAGTTCGGCGATCTCGTCGCCGTGGGTCCAGAGGAAGCCGTGCGGGGCGCCCTCGATCTCGATGTACTGGGCAGTGGGCAGGCGCTTCGCGAACTCGCGGCCCGTGGCGTCGATCGGCAGGATGCGGTCGGCGGTGCCGTGGACGATCAGGGTGGGGACGCCGGATTCGGCGATCTTCGGGATGTCCGCGCGGAAGTCGGTCAGCCAGCTCTGGACCACCGCCCACGACGCCTTGGCGCCCGCGCCGGCCGCGATGGTGTAGCTGGTGCGGACGGCCGCGTCGCTGATTCGGGTGCCGAGGTTCTCGTCGAGGTTGTAGAAGTCGCTGTAGAACTGGTCGAACCACGCGTAGCGGTCGGTCTTGGCGGCGGCTTCGATGCCCTCGAAGACGGTGCCGTCGACGCCGGTGGGGTTGTCGTCGGTCTTGAGCACGAACGGCTCCAGGGACGCCAGGAAGGCGGCCTTGGCGACCCGGGCCCCGCCGTGGCGGGCCAGGTAGCGGCCGACCTCGCCGGTGCCCATGGAGAAGCCGACCAGGACGACGTCGGTCAGGTCCAGCGTGGTCAGGACCTTGTCCAGGTCGTCGGCGAAGGTGTCGTAGTCGTAGCCCACGCTGGGCTGGCTGGACTGCCCGAAACCGCGCCGGTCGTAGGTGATGACGCGGTGGCCGGCGTCGAGCAGCGCCTGCTCCTGCTTCTCCCAGGACGCGCCGGACAGCGGGTAGCCGTGGATCAGCACGACCGGCTGACCGGTGCCGCGGTCGGTGTAGTGGAGGTTGATGTCGGCGGTGTTCTCCTGGCCGACCTTGATGTACGGCATGTCCGTTCCTTCCCGGCGGTCTTGGTGACGTGGTCGAAGTTATTACCGAACGATCGGTAAAGCAACGTGGCGAAGCAGACCTTGCGTCTTGACCGTTCGTTCGGTAAACAGGCGGGATGGCACGTCCACCGTCGGTCCAGGACGACGAGCTGTACGACCGGTTGGCGGAGGTCTTCCGCACGACCGGCTACGAAGGCGCGTCCCTGGGCGCGCTCGCGGAGTCGACGGGCCTCAAGCGCGCGTCGCTCTACCACCGGTTCCCCGACGGCAAGGCGCAGATGGCCGAGGCCGTGCTGGGGCGGGTGGAGCGGCTGTTCGACGAGCTTCTTCTGCCCATGCGGACCGATCCGGACCCGCGTGCGGGGGTGGTGCGGTCGGCGGAGTTGTTCGGCGAGTTCTACGGTGGCGGGCTGCTGTCGTGCGTGCTGGACACGCTGCCGCTCAGCGGTGCGCCGGAGGCCGTGCGGCGGCGGGCGGCGCAGGTGGCTGAGGTGTGGGTTTCCGCGATGGCCGACGTGGCGCGGCGGGGTGGCCGGTCAGTCGGGGAGGCGCGGGCGGCGGCGGAGGACGCGTTCGCTGCGGCGGAGGGCGGCCTGGTGTACGGGCGGTTGTTCGGGGACGGGGGGCCGTTTCGGCGGGCGCTGGCGCGGTGGCCTGGGCTGCTGCTCGGCTAGCTTGCCCTGGAGTAGACGGCGGCCAGGCCTTTCGCGATCTCGTTCGACACTGTGTCGGCGAGGTCTGGCGGGTCGTTTTGGCTGCTCACGACGTCTACCGAGACGGAGATGACGGTCCGCCCCACGCGGTAGGTGTGGCGGCTGAAGGAACCGTTGGCGGGTTGCGCTCCGCTGCCGGTGTCGGCGTGCAACTGGTAGCGGACGTAGGCCTCGTAGCCGTTCTGGCCCAGGCCTGGACCGGTGGTCTCGGCGGTTTTGACCGAGAGGCGTTGGTCGCCGGCGTCCTTTTGCTCCTTTTCCAGTGCGGCTCGGCGGCAGTTGACGTACTCGTCGGACTTGCGTGTTTGGACCCAGTCCTGGGCCCCGGCTTCGTCGGGGAACACCGCGGAGGTGGAGGAGACGTACCACTTTGCCTCGCCGCGTTGGAGTTGTGGGCCGATGTGTCGGGCGGACAACGGCAGCTTCGCGTAGCCGGTGCCGTAGCCGCAGTCGCCTTCGGCCAGTGCTTCGGCCGCGGTCTCGGGTCGGAAGACCGTCCACGGGCCGCCCAGGTCGGCCTGGGTGAGGACGGTGGCCTGGGCCAAGGCGGTGGTGGCGGGGTCGGCGGTGGGCGGCGCGGACGGGGTGGGGGAGGGTGGGTTGCCGGTGACGGACGGGGCCTTGCTCTCCTCGCCGCTGGCGCACCCGGTCAGGGCGAGCGCCGAGAGTGCCATGACCTGAAGCCAGCGTGAGGCGTCCACCGGTCACCCGCTTCCCGACGCATGGTCCTAGATGGACAGTCACGGTAGACGGTGCCGGCGCTCGCCGCCCGTCGGGAATTGTCGGTGGTCCGTGCGATCCTCGGCGCGTGGTCATCGAATTCGACGCCGAACTGTGGATCTGGGACGCCCGCCGCGAGGACAGCTGGACGTTCGTGAGCCTGCCCGTGGAGTCCTCGGAGGAGATCCGCGAGCTGGTCGGTGGCGCGCGCCGCGGGTTCGGTTCGGTGCGCGTGCGGGTCACGGTGGGGGGAACGACGTGGTCGACGTCGATCTTCCCGGACGGCACGCAGGGGTGTTACGTGCTGCCGGTCAAACGGGCGGTGCGCAAGGCGGAGTCGGTGGAGGCGGGTGATGTGGTGCAGGTGTCCGTGGAGCTGGTCGACTTCTGACCGTCAGGAGCCGGTGGCGCTGGGGAGCAGGGGCGGGCAGCCGGCGGTGACGTACGTCGGGTCGTACTCGAAGTGCCAGTACTCGTTGTCGTAGCGGCGGCACCAGCCGAGGGCGGCGGCGTTGCGCTCGACCCACTGCGCCGAGGAGTGCGGCTGGACGTCGACGGCCCGGCCCCGGACGTGCTCGGACTTGTCCGGCGGCAGCACGTACTTCGCGGCCAGGTCCTCGGTGCCGAACTTGCGGACGGCGTCCTCGAACTCGGCGCGTTGCTGGGCCCGGCTGCGCTTGCCGTCGTTGAGGCACAGGCGGACGTTCTGGGTGGCGGCGGTGGCGGTCAGCCGCTGCCAGGCGGCCAGGACGTCCGGGTGCAGGCCGTCGGGTTGCTCGTCCACGTACCTGGTGTCGACGGGGCAGGGCGGACCGGTCGGCGGGCCGGGGACCTCCTCGCGGATCGCCAGGGGGCGGCCTGGTTGGCGGTCGTAGACGGGGAGCCGGCCGGTGGCGCCCAGCGCGACGATTGCCGCGGTGAGCAGGACCAGGGCCGCCGTCAGCATGACTGCGATGCGGATCGACATGGTCAGGTCAGGGTTTCCGCCGCGTAGGCCGCTGCCTGGGCCAGCAGCGCTTCGTCGTACTTGGCGTCCTCGGTCGGCTTGTCGGACATGATGGCGATCACCAGCGGAGCCGAGCCCGGCGGCCAGGTGATGGCGATGTCGTTGACGGTGCCGTAGTCGCCGGTGCCGGTCTTGTCGGCCACGGTCCACGTCGGCGGGAGGCCGGCGCGGATGCGGCGGGAGCCGGTGGTGCTGCGTTCCAGGAGGTCCTTGAGGAAGGCGCGCTTGTCCGGGGGCAGGGTGTCCTCCAGGACGAGCTTGCGGTAGTCGGTGCCGATGGCCCTGGGCGAGGTCGTGTCGCGGGGGTCGCCCGGGATGGCCGTGGTGATGTCCGGTTCCACGCGGTCCATGCGGGTCACGTCGTCGCCCAACCCGCGGGTGAACGCGGTCAGGGCGGACGGGCCGCCGACCTCGGCGAGCAGGAGGTTGCCGGCGGTGCCGTCGCTGTGGCGGACGGCGGCGTCGCACAGGGCGCGCAGGGTCATGCCCGTGGCGAGGTGCTGCCTGGTGATGGTGGAACTCTTCATCAGGTCCGTTTCGGAGTAGCGCACCAGCGTGTCCAGGTGGGACAGCGGGTTGCGGTGCAGGACGGCCGCCGCGGCCAGGCCCTTGAACGTCGAGCAGAACGCGAAGCGCTCGTCCGCGCGGTGGGCGATGGTCGCGCCGGAACCGGTGTTCACTGCGTAGACGCCCAGGCGGGCCGCGAAGTTGCCTTCCAGCTCGTACAAACGCGAGTGGTGCTCGACTGCCGACGTGGTGGTCGGGGCCGGGGACGTCGTCGACACGGCCGGTGGGCGCGTCGGGGTCGTGCAGGCCGCGAGGGGGAGGAGGGCCGCGCCCAGCAGGGTGCGGCGGGTCAGGTGAGCCATGTGCGTCCCGATCAGTCCAGGAGGAACAGGCCGAGAGTCGAGCCGGAGGACCACACCGCCAGCAGCGCCCAGCCGAGCACCAGACCGGTGCCGAAGGCGCGCAGCGACGGACGGCCGCGCACGGCCAGCCAGCCGCCGCCGAGAGCGGCGGCGAACAGGACAGCGGGCGCGGCGACGGGGGCGATGAACAGGGCGATGCCGAACACCTGCATACCGGCGAGGACGAACACGAGCACCCCGAAGACCGTGGCGAGCACCCTCGCCACGGCGACCTCGAAGCGGGTCGGTCCGGTGTCCACCACGTGCGCTCCCCTCGGACTGCGAGGCCGCGTCTGCTTGTCGCGGCGATCAAACGCTGACGTAGATCAGGGTTACAGGGTTGCCCGTATGCCGTCCAAGACAGGAACGGGCGGATCGATGCTGTTCCGGCATATAGTGAGCGTGTGGACGTGGTCGCGGCCTGCAAGGCGTTCGTCTCGGTCAGCGGGTGCGGGAGCTTCACCGCCGGGGCCGCCGCCGCGCGCATCCCGCAGTCGGTGGCCAGTCGGCGGATCGCGGCGCTGGAGAAGCACTTCGGCGCGCGGCTGCTCACGCGGTCCTCGCGCACCGTCGCGCTGACCCCGTTCGGCCGCGAGGTGCTGCCCTCGGCGCGCCGGCTGGTGGAGTTCGCGGAGGCGTTGGAGCACGACGCCGAGCAGGCCCGGCTGCGGCCGTTCCGGCTGGCCGTGCCGCTGGTGAGCGCCGCGCGCCCGCTGGCCCGGCTGGTCGCCGAAGCCCGCCGGCACGACCTGACGCTGGACCTGCACCCGGCGCCGCCGGCCCGCCGGGCCGAACTCGCCCGGACGCTGGAGGTGCGCGCGGCCCTGGTGGCGGTGCCGCCGGACGACGGGGTGTGGCGGGTGCCGCTCGGGCTCGCCGGCCGGGACGACCCGGGGCCCGCGAAGGCGGTCTACGTGGAGACGTTGCGCGCGGGCCGGGCCGACCGGGGTGTGCGCGGTCGCCGGATCTGGGTCGAGGGCGAGGACGACGTGCCGCACGTCCGCGACCGCATCACCCGGCTCGGCGACGCCGTGGGGCTGCGGCCCGCGCAGGTCGTCGTCACGTCCTCGCTGGTCGCGGCCACGGCGGAGGTGCTCGCGTCCACCGACCTGCTGCTGTGCTCGCCCGGCCAGGCCGAGGACCTGGGGCTGCACTGGCGCCCGATCGGCGAGATCCAGCCCGCGCGCGGCTACGACGTGACGGCCCGGTCCCGCGAGGACGCCCAGCGCATCCGCGCGCTCCCGCCGGTCGGCGCGTGCCTGGGAGCCGGGTGACCACCGGGGTGCTGCGCGACCTGCGGGCGGCGCTGGACGACGGTGGCCTGCGCGGCTCGTTCCTGGTCCGCGACCTGGACACCGGGGACGAACTGGGCATCGACCCGGAGCTGGAGTTCCCGGTCGCGTCGCTGGTCAAGGTGCCGCTGGCGGTGGCCACGCTGGAACGCGTCGAGCGCGGCGAACTCGACCCGGCCACGCCGGTGGTGCTCGCGCCCGGCCGCAGCACGATCCCCGGGCCGACCGGCGCGAGCAAGTTCCGCCACCCCGCCACGATCGCGCTGGAGGACGTGCTCTACCTGAGCACGTCGGTCAGCGACAGCGTGGCCGCCGACGCCCTGTTCACCCTCACCCCGCCCGCCGCCGTCACCGCCGAGCTGCGCCGGCTGGGCTACGACGGCATCGCGGTCCGCCACCTCATGCAGGACCTGGTGGAGACGCCGGCCGAGCGGTTCGCGCCCACCGACGTCCACCTGGCGCACTCGCTGGCGATCACGGCGGCGACCGAGGGACGCGGCCACCCGGTGCCGCAGTTGGACATCAGCCTGGCCAACGCGGGGTCGGCGCGCGCGTTCGTGGACCTGCTGCACGGCCTGTGGCGGCCCACGACGATCACCCCGGCGGTCGCGGGACGGGTGCGGGAGTTGATGCGGGACAACGTGTTGCGGCACCGGCTGGCCCCGGACTTCATGTCCGACGCGACCCGCTGGTCGTCCAAGACCGGCACGTTGTTGAACCTGCGGCACGAGGTGGGGGTGGTCGAGCACGCCGACGGCCAGGCCTACGCGGTGGCGGCGTTGACCGAGTCGCGGGTGCCGGCCGTGGTGCAGCCGGGGGCGGAGGCGTTGATGGCGCAGGTGGCGCGGACCCTGCGGGACCGGCTGCGGATGTATTGAAACGCCGGTGTCCTGGGTAAGACCGGGGGATGGCGACAGGTGATCCGCTGGACGAGGTGGCCGAACTGGACCGGGAGTCGTTGCGCGACAGCGACGCCATGCCGGCGTCCCGGCCGCCCGGGTGGGTGGTGGCGGCGAGCCTGGTCGCGCGCGGCGGCGCGGTGTGGGTGCCGGTGGCCGGGGTGCTGGCGCGGCTGGGGGAGCGGCCGGCGGCGGTGCACGGGTTGGTGGCGGCCGGGGTGGCGTTGCCGTTGGGGCACGTGCTGGGCGCGGTGCTGTCGCGGCGGCGTCCGCCGGCGGCCCGGTTGCCGGCGCGGCGGGCGCTGCCCGAGCGGCCGGACTCGTCGTCGTTCCCGTCCAAGCACGCGATGACCGCGGCGGCGTTCGGCACGGCGGTCGCGGTGGAGAGCCCTCGGGCCGGGATCGCGGTCGCGCCGCTCGTCGGCGTGGTCGCGTACAGCCGGGTGCGGACGCGGGTGCACTGGCCGTCGGACGTGATCGGCGGGCTGGTGCTCGGGGCGGCGGTGGCGCTCGCGGTCCGCAACCGACTCCGGTGACGGACCGCGCACGTCACGCTCGAACGCCTCAGGGGTCGATATTCCCCTGGACGTGGCCTAACGCGCACCGGTAAACGTCACGGTAGGTGAGGAATTTGACTGTTACCCACAGTCACCGTGGGACTGGTTTACACAATGGGGTAACTGCACGGCGTGTCGACGCGTCGGTGTCCATCATGGGAACGCAAGTCCCTTACAGATGGAGGTTTTTCCCATGCGTACTCTCCACCGCCTGGTCGCTGCGGGCGCCCTGGCCGCACCCCTCCTCATCGCCGGCGCGGGCTTGGCTTCCGCCGACGCCGGTTACGGTCAGCAGACTTCCGTCGCCGGCCCGAACGGCGCGTGGACGCACACCGTGGTCGCCTTCGCCGACGACGACGGCAACGCGTTCTTCCACGAGCACGCCGCGGCAGCGGGTCCGGACGGTGCCGGTTCGTTCAGTACCACGTCGTGGGCCGGCGACGGCCATCACGGCCACGGTGACTGGCACCACGGTTCGAGCGCGGGCTACTACTCCCAGGAAGCCTTCGCCGGTTACGACGGTGCCTACTACCAGGAAACCTTCTCCTTCGCCCACAGCGGCTGACCAATCCGGACAGCGCTGAGCAAGCAGGTCGAAACCGGTCGATGCGGTCCGTCCGCGACGATCCCCGCCAGCGGGATCGCCGCGGACGGACCGTTCACGGCGTCGGTGCCCCGGGCTGTCATCGGAATCTCATGCGGGCGTGCCTAGCGTCGCCGACGTGGGGATCGACGACCAGCCCGAGCCGCTCGGGCCGCAGCGACCGTGGTTCTGGCAACCCGAACCGCAAACCCGGCCAACGGAACCACCACCCGAACACCCGCCGACCGCGCACCCGCCGGCCGCCCAGCCACCGGCCGCGCACCCGCCGACCGCCCAGCCGCCGGCCGCCCAGCCACCGACCGCGCACCCGCCTGCCGCGCACCCGCCTGCCGCCCAGCCACCGGCCGCCCAACCGTCACACCCGCCGGCCGGGCAGCCGCCGCTGCCGTTCGGGCCGCCACCACAGCAGCCGCCGTTCGGGCCGCCGCGGCCGTTGCAGCCGTTCGTGGGTGCGTTGCCCTACGCGCCGCCGCCTCCGCCCAAGCGGCGCAAG
This sequence comes from Actinosynnema sp. CA-248983, assembly GCA_050954585.1. Taxonomy (GTDB): domain Bacteria; phylum Actinomycetota; class Actinomycetes; order Mycobacteriales; family Pseudonocardiaceae; genus Actinosynnema. The sequence goes on from CP191863.1 coordinate 4,111,008, forward strand.
GGTTTGCTGGTCGGCGTCCTCGGCGTCGTCCTCGCCTTGGTCGCCGGCCTGACCACCTGGCTCCTGTGGCCCGCCCGCCCCCAGAACCGCGAACCCTTCGACGCCGCCCTGGCCGCCCTCTCCACCGCACGCGGCATCAAGTACACCGGCGCCCAGGACGTCACCACCACCGCCTACGGCGACCAGTTCGGCACCGCCGGCAGCGACGACCTCCTCCGCGTCGGCGGCAAGCTCTACACCAAGGCCGAATCCGGCAAGTGGCAGACCGGCAACCCCGCCGACCAAGCCCGCCACGGCGAACTGATCGACCGCCTCCCGCCGCCCTACCTCCTCGCCGCCCGCCTGTCCGAAGCCCTCGACCAACTCCCCGAACTTCCCGCCGACGCACCACCCCTGACCATCGGCGGCGTCCCGGCGCTGAAGGCCCCGACCTCCGCCGGAACCCTCTACGTGGCAAGGGAAAAGCCCTACCGCGTGCTGCGCCTCGAACCGGCGAAGATCCCCTCGGGCGCGGGCGGTGCGCAGGCGTCACCGCAAGACCCCGAAGGGGTCGACCTGTCCCCGCTCGCGGACACCGAGGCCGAGCGGATGTTCGACACCCTCGCCGAACGCACCGGCCAACTCGCCGAAGCCGTCGACGCGGGCGTCAACTTCGCCCTCACCGCCGACGGCGCCCTGAACTGCTCCGCCGCCGGCTGCCAGGTCACCGAGAACTTCACCGGCACCCTCACCACCGACGCCCGCACCCGCATCACCGGCGGCCAGGTCACCGCCACCATGACCGCGACCGTCACCATTGACGGCCGCTCGGCCGGCGGCTGCGTCAGCGCCCCCGCCACCCTCCCGCTCACCGGCACCTCGGTGTCCGGTTCGCTGTCGTGCCACGCCGCCCAGGCCGGTCCGGTGTTCGCCGCCGTCGAAGCCGAGTACCGGGCGCGCGCCCAGGCGCAGGCCGGCTCCACGGGCGGCACGGTCACCCTGCGGTTCTTCTCCCGCGCCCAGGCCCGGATCGAGGCGCTGGCCCTCGCGCAGGCCGAGGTGCAGGTCCTGCTCGACCAGCAGAAGCAGGAACGCGCGATCACACCGTGCCCGACCCCGAACAGCTTCACCGCCGGCACCCCGGTCCTGCTCGCGGACGGCACCACCCGCCCCATCGAGCAGGTCACCCCGGGCACCCAGGTCCTGGCCACCGACCCGACGACCGGCGAGACCGCCGCCGCACCCGTCCTCGCCCGGATCACCGGCACCGGCCGCAAGCAGCTCGACCGGCTCACCGTCTCCGACGGCACCCGCGCCGGCACCGTCACCGCGACCGCCGAGCACCCGTTCTGGACGGCCAGGGGCTGGGTCGACGCCGCCGACATCGTCGCCGGAGACACCCTGTCGGGCCTCGCCACCGTCACCGCGACGGCCGCCGAAGAACGGGACACGGAGGTCTACAACCTCACCGTCGACCGCCTGCACACCTACCATGTCCTCGCCGGCGACATCCCGGTGCTGGTCCACAACGACGGCGACAGCCCGGTCGGCACGATCGTCAACGAGGACGGCGTGCGCATCCAGATCTACTCCAACGACCACGGCCCGCCGCACGCGCACGTCAAGGGCGGTGGCAAGGAGGTGCGGATCGGTCAGAACGGCAAACCGCTGGCGGGCGACCCGGAGCTGTCCAAGAAGCAGGCCGAGGTGGTCGACCGCCACCGCGAGGACATCCGCAGGGCCATCCGGTACTACATGAAGTGGCACGGTGAGAATGCAGCCAAACCCGACGACTGCTGAGCTGACGGCCGCGCTGGCCGACCTGGCCCGGTCGGTCGGCGCGGACACCGTCCCCACCACCGACCACCACGACCGCTGGGCCCTCTACCACCGCGCCCTGTCCGTGCCCGAAGCCCTCGCCGTCCTCCGCCGGTGCGCCGCCCTGGAACCGGACGGCGCGGTCGCCGAGGCCGTCGTCGTGGCCGCACTGGAGCGCGTCGACCGCGCCGAGCGGGGCCGGTGGGTCGACCTCCTGGACGATGTGCACCGACCGTACGCGGCCAGGCGCATGGCCGAACTCGCGCTGCTGGAGGACATCACGACCGGCGCACTGTCCACAGTGGACGATGTGGACGACTGGTCCGACTGGCTGCAACTCCGCGCCGCCGCCACCGCCCCCGCGTCGCCGATCCTGGACGCGCTGGCCGAACGGGGCCGCACCAAGCGCATCAGGCGACAGGCGGCAGAACGCCGGACCTAGCCGGGTTTCGCGACCACCGCCAGGTCGTCTTCGTGCAGACTGCCGATCACCAGCGTCCCGTCACGCTCGGCCACGGACGTCACGAACCGGTAGCCGACGTCCGACCGCAGGTCGTGGACCAGGCGACCGCCGACATCGAAGGCCATCACCCACGCGACCGGCGTGGCCTTGGGTCGGATCGCGTCCGGCAGGTTCCACACCAGCACGCGCAGGAACCCGGGCAGCGGCAACAACATGTCCAGCAGGGCGTTGCGCGGGGCGGCGATGGCCACCCACAGCAAGCCGTCGCTGCCCAGGCTCATGTTGTCCGGGAACCCCGGGAGGTTGTCGACGACGACTTCGGTCTCCCCGGTGGCCAGCGCGTAGCGGGACACGCGGTAGCGGCCGGTTTCCGCGTACAGCAGGTGGGTCGGCGTGAGCACGAGCCCGTTGGCGAAGGCGAGCCCGTCGAGCAGCGTGGTCACGGTCCCGTCCGGGTCGCGGCGCACGAGCCGTCCGGTGCACGAGTGCTCCAGCATGTCGCCCTCGTAGTGGTCGAGGTGCCAACGGCTGGTGGACGTGGTGAACCAGATCGTGCCGTCCGCCCCCTGGACCACGTTGCCGGCGAACCGCAACGGCTCCCCGTCGACCTCGCTGACCAGCACCTCGACCTCGGACCCGACCCGCAGCAACCCTCGATCGTGGTCGCACACCAGCACGCTGCCGTCCGCGCACACCTCGACGCCCAACGGCCGGCCACCGGTCCGGGCGATGAGGGAGCGCTCGCCGGACTCCGGGTCGACGGCCACGACACTGCCGTCCGCCAGCCCCGTCACGACCCGGCCCCGCGCGTCGAACAGCACGTCCTCCGGCCCGTGCCCGCCCGTGGGGACACGGCGCACGACCTCCAGCGGGGCCGTGCGGCCGTCGTCCACCAACCGGGCGGGACGCCAACGACGGGGCTTGATCAGGCGGCGGGTCACGGGCCCGACCTTAGTCCGAGTCGTCGGTCAGATCGCGGAGCAGTCCGGCTTGTCGGTCCAGTCGGTTCCGCAGTGGTAGAGGGTGATCGAGGTGTTGTAGCCGTAGCGCGCGCCCAGGGTGTTGTACTCGGTGACGTCCACGCGGCCGGCGACGTAGTGGTCGGTGGGCGTGCCGGCGGCCGTCTCGGTGTAGGGCGGGCCTGACGTGGCGGTCGTCGTGGTGGTCGTCGTGGTGGTCGGGGCGGTGGAGTTGATGCCCCAGAACCGGACCAGGTGGTGGGCCGCGCAGATGTTCACGTCCAGGATGTAGGCGCCGGCCGTGCCGCACTGGGTGGACCCGCTGCCGGGGTCGACCGGGTGGCCGTGGGCCATGCCGGTGATCTCGAAGTGCTCGACCGTGCCGCCGTAGACCCGGTGCGGGTAGCCGCCGACGGTGTCGGTGACGTCCGGGGTCTGGTCGGTGCCGTTGACGTTGGTCCACTGCTCGACCAGCTCCACGGCGTTCATCGGCCGCACGGTGGTGTCCGACGTGCCGTGCCAGACCGACACCTTGGGTCGCGGCCCCGAGTGGGAGAACGCCGCCCGCACCCGGTCACCCCACTGCTGGGGCGTCAGGTTCACCCCGGGCTCATGCAGTTGAACGCGCTGGCCACGGAATTGGCGCAGCCGTAGGGGAGTCCGGCGATGACACCGCCGCCGGAGAACACGTCCGGGTAGGTGGCGAGCATGACCGACGTCATCCCGCCGCCCGCGGACAGCCCGCTGACATAGGCGGCGGTCGCGCCGACGTCCTGGCGGGTCCGGTCGACCATCTGCTTGATGGACAGCGCCTCGCCCGAGCCGCGCCGGGTGTCGCCGGGCTCGAACCAGTTGAAGCACGAGTTCGCGTTGTTGGCCGACCGCTGCTGCGGGAACACGACGGTGAACCGGTGCTGGTCGGCCAGCTTCGTCCAGCCGGTGCCCGAGGCGTAGGCGGTGGCGTTCTGGGTGCAGCCGTGCAGGGCCAGCACGACGGGGCGGCCCGACGGCAGGCCGTCGGGGACGTACCGGAACATCTGGAGGTTGCCCGGGTTGGTCCCGAAACCGGTGACCTCCCGGAGGGTGGCGGCGGAGGCCGGGGTGGCGATGAGCACCGCGGCAGCCAGGGCCGTCGCGGCGGCGAGCGCCGCGGCAGGGGTGCGGATCGGCATGACGCTTCCTCCACGTTGAGGTGATCGCGGTCACATGCGTTACGCCGATGCTAGGAACGCCGAAGCCGCCGGTCGTTGGTGGCCGGCACCATTTTCACGGACGGCTTTGTGGTGCCGGCCCACGTCCGGCTCAACGGTGTTCGGCCAACCAGTCCTCGAAGGACTCCGCCAACCCGGGCAGCACGCGCAACTCGCCGAACCGGTGGCCCTTGCGCATGTTCGCCCACACGACCCCGAAGTCCCCGGGGTCGATGCCGACGTCGGCCGCGAGCCGCCGGGCCGCGTACTCGGCCGCCGCGTCGCGGTCGTGCAGCCACGTGGAGCGCTCGCGGGTCAGGTGCATGGGGCAAAAGCTAGGCACTCGCGCGCACGAGACCTATGTGGTGGGACCACCGTTCTGGCGGCCGTTGATGTGTGGTCCCACCACTGGGGTGGGCTGGTGCGGCGGGCCGCCGCACCAGCCCGGGGCTCACGAATTGGGTCCGTCACCGTGGTCGTGGTCGTTGTAATCCACCCACAGGTCGCCTCCGTCGCAGCGCCACCTGTCCCACCGCCCGGCGACGACACCGGCGGCGCCGGCCGCCTCGCACAACACCTGGTTGTGGAAGTCGCCGTAGTACTCCCAGTCGTCGTCGTGGTCGTCGTCGCGCACGGTGGCCATGGCGGGGCTGGTGAGGGGTGCGGCGGTCGCGGGTGCCGCCGCCGTGACGGCGCACAGGCCGGCGGCGACGAGGGCCAGCGCGAGGGTCCGGTTCATCGAGGTGTCTCCTTTGGACGGTTCAGCGGACGAGGTCGTCCCACCACCAGGCGATGGCGGGGATGGGCGGTGGACCGGGGTCCGGGTCGGAGGGGTGGTCGGACCAGACCGGTTCGAGCCGCACGGGCGCGGTGTCGTCGTCGAACGCGGTGTAGCGGGGCACCGCCAGCGCCCACTCGGTGTTGCCGCGGATCGAGTGCCCGAGGCTGTCCAGGTGCAGCCGTAGCGCGGTGCTGCACGGCCGGGCGGTGACCTGCTCGCGCAGACCCAGGAACCGGGACATGATCCGGTCCCGCAGCGCGACCGCCGCGCGCACCGCTTCGTCGGTGGACAGGCCCTGGTGGTGGATCAGCACGTTGACGATGTTCTGCTCGGCGTTGTCCTCGGCGAACTCCTTGAAGTACGAGTGCAGGTCGTTGTCCCACGAGTCGATCAGGTAGGCCATCTCGCACAGCGCGCGGACCGGCGGCGAGTCCATCTCGGCGGCCGGCACCTCCGCCCGGTTGGCGATCTCCAGCAGGCCCAGGGTGGGCGCGCCGCCCGCCGAGTTCAGGCGCTGCACGGCGTAGTCCTCCAGCGAGGGCATGTGGCCGCACTCCCGGTTGGCGACCTGCCAGGCCACGGCGAACAGCCACGCGCGGTGCGCGTCGATGAACCGCTGGACCTGCACGGACGTGGCGCACGCCTGCATGTCGCGGGCGATGTCCTGCAACGCCAACGCGAACCGGTCGTCGGACAACGGGTGCCACGGCGCTTCCAGCGCGCGCTGGACGCGCGTGGCCGAGGTGAGGTAGTCGTGCGCGCTGGTGCTGTAGTCGCCCGCGTCGCAGCGCATGTCGTCGTAGATGAACCCCCAGTACGCCCAACGGATGGCGACCTGGAGGCCGTCGTCGTCGGCGTGCGGCGCGAACCGGCCGAACAGCTCCGCGCTGTTGGTGCCGACGACCCGCCTGCGCTGGCGGTCGTCCGCGCACAGCCCGATGCGGTCGATCCACTCGATCGCGCGCGCTTCGGCTTCGGCCACGCGGGGGTGGATCGCGGCCGGGATCGGGCAGTAGAACGGCGGCATCCGGAGCGGGGACCCGACGGTGATCACGCGGGTCCTCCGTCCCTGTGTTGAATGGCCCCGCCTCCGGCAGGGCGGCGGAGTCGCCTGGGGAGTCGCGGCTCCGCCGGCCCTGCTCGCCGGTGACCCCGACCCGGTCGAGCACCGGGGTCACCGGGAGCCGGTGCAGCGCGACGCCCGTGAGGGCGTGATCGACCGCGCGGCACGGGAACGGGGAGTGCACGTCCGGGTGGGACGTCGGCGTCGGGCGAACAACCGCGGCAGCCGGGTGGTGGTCGGCGGCCCGCCCGGTCGTGGCGTGCGGGATCTCGGGTCGGGTCGTCAGGCATCGGGGCTCCTGTGGATCGCGTGGACCACCGGTTCGGGACGTGCGGGGAGAAGGCCGGAAGCGGCCCGGAATGGGCGCGACCGCGTTGTCGCGGAAAATGACGTGCACACCGACCGTCGCGCACCGGGGAGATCTTTTCAAGCGCGTCGGCGACCGACCACGCCAAGGCGTTCTCCGTGACCACCCGAAAGTGTGGGCATCACTACCGCGGAAGAAGGGAAGGGCCGGGCCAACGGGACCACGGCGACCGGAACGGGCGCTGGATTCCGTTGACCTGCAAGGGTTCCCGGTAACCGAAACGGTCGGTCGAATGCGCAGCGCGACGGCGGGACACCCTTTCGGGGCCGGCCGGCGGGGTCGGCCCCGTGTTAATTTTCCAGGCACATCCCCGCGGTGCCGACCACCGTTGACGTCCCCTTCATTTCGCCCGGCTGCGGGCGTCGCCATTCGCTCGAATCGCGTCCGGAGGAATCATGACGACCGGTCATCTCGTCGACGCCGCCCCGCTGGTGGAACCCCGCGTGGTCGACTTCGACCGCGTCCGGCGGGACGTGGACGCCCACCTGGCCGACTTCCTCGACCACAAGCGCCGCACCCCGCCCGACGCCTGCCTGTCCGCGCTGGTGGACCTGGTGCGCGACTTCATCGCGGGCGGCAAGCGGCTGCGTCCGCTGTTCTGCTGCTGCGGGTGGGTCGCCGCGGGCGGCGAACCCGACGACCCCGCCGTGCTGTGGACGGCCGCGGCGCTGGAGCTGTCGCACTCCTTCGCGCTGATCCACGACGACATCATGGACGCCTCCGACCTGCGGCGCGGCCGGGCGACCGTGCACCGGTCGGTGGCCGACGACTGCGCCGAGGACCGCTGCTGCGACCGGGACGCGGCCGAGCGGTTCGGGGAGAGCACCGCGATCCTCGTCGGCGACCTGTGCTTCGCCTGGTGCGACGAACTGCTCACCCGGCCGCGCCTGCCCGACGAACGGCTGCGCACCGTGCGCCGGCTCGTGGGCACCATGCGCACCGAGCTGATCGCGGGCCAGTTCCTGGACATCGCGCCGCCGTCGGAGGAGCAGCCGATGAGCCGGGCGTGGCGCGTGGTGCGGCTCAAGACCGCCCGCTACACGGTGGAACTGCCGTTGCAGATCGGCGCCGCGCTGGCCGGCGCGGACCGGCGGCTGCTGGCCGCGTGCAGCGCGTACGGCGCCCCGCTGGGCGAGGCGTTCCAGCTGCGCGACGACCTGCTGGGGGTGTTCGGCGACCCGGCCGTGACCGGCAAACCCGACGCCGACGACCTGCGCGCCGGCAAGCGCACGGTGCTGATGGCGTTGGCGTGGCGGGAATCGACGCCCGAGCAGCGGGAGGTGATCCGCGGCCTGCTCGGCGATCCCGCGCTGACACCGCAGGACGCCGAACGGCTGCGGGAGGTGATCCGGGCGACCGGCGCGCGGGAGCGGGTCGAGCAGATGATCCAGGCGCGGGCGAACCGGGCGCTCGCCGCGCTGCGCACCGCGCCGGTCACCGCGGCAGCCCGGAGCGCGTTGACCGACCTGGTCGGCCTGGCCACCCGGCGCGCGCGGTGACCGGCGACTTCAGCCTGCGGGCGGTCAACATCCACAAGTCCTACGGGACCCGCCCGGTGCTGCGCGGCGTCGACTTCTCCCTGCGGCCGGGGGAGATCATGGGCGTCATCGGCGAGAACGGCGCGGGCAAGACCACGTTGCTGCGCGTGCTCGCGGGCGAGCTGAAGGCCGACCGCGGCGAGGTGCTGCACCGCGACCGGCTCGGCTACTGCCCGCAGCGGATCGTGGTCAACGACGAACTGACCGTGGAGCAGCACCTGCGGTACTTCCAGTGCGCCTACCAGCTCGACGACCTCGGCCACGCGTACGAGCTGCTGGAACGGCTGGACCTGGCGAAGTACCGCAACCGCAAGGCGGGCGTCCTCAGCGGCGGCACCCGGCAGAAGCTCAACCTCACCATCGCGCTCATGCACGACCCCGGCGTGGTGCTGATGGACGAGCCGTACCAGGGCTTCGACTGGGAGAACTACCTGAACTTCTGGGCCATCACCAACGAGCTGCGCGACCGCGGCCAGTCCGTGCTGGTGATCTCGCACATCGCCCACGACGTCGAGCGGTTCGACCGCATCCACCGGCTGCGCGCCGGCCGGGTGGTCGACGAGAACGCACCCGAGAGGATCGAGACATGACCTCCTGGTCGGAACTCCGGTCGGAGCTGAAGGCGTTCCGGGCCTCGCTGGACGACCGGACGACGTGGCAGGCGTGCCTGCTCAAGGCGGTGGTCTTCGAGATCTCCCAGCACGCCCGCAACCGGCTGGCGCTGGCCCTGGTCGTGTTCTTCATCCCGATGTGGCTCGGGCTGGTGAAGGGCATCCTCCCGAGCAACCCGGTCGACTTCCACTCGGCGGTGGCGGACGGCGTGCTGCGGGTGCCCGCGAACGAACTGGCGACGATCTCCGGCGCGATCAACGCGGTGACCCTGATCATCGGGTTCATGATGTTCGCCGCCGTGCGCCGGTCCAGCGACTTCGACTCGCGGCTGGTGCTGGCCGGGTACTCGCGGGCGTGCCTGCTGGCGGCGAAGCTGGTGGCGCTGGTCGTGATCTCGGTCGCGGTGGCGTCGTACGCGGGGGTCGTGATGACCCTGTACTGGGACCCGCGGCTGCCGTGGTGGCTGGGGTTCAGCCTGTTCATGAGCGGGCTGACCTACGGCGGGATGGGGATCGTGCTGGGGTTGGTGCTGTCCACCGAGCTGGCGGGCATGTTCGTGATCATCATGATCAGCCTGGTGGACGTGATGATCCAGAACCCGGTGATCAACCCGACGTCGAGCCAGGACGTCGTGCGGTTCCTGCCCACGTACGGGGCGATGCAGACGGGCGCGGCGGCGGGGTTCACCGACCAGGGGTCGCTGGGGTACGCGTCGATCGCGCTGCTGTGGTTGGTCGGGTTCGCGTGCGTGGGGGTGGCGGCGTTCTACATGCGCACCAAGGACCACGCGCAGCACGCGCCGGTTCCGGAGACACGGGGTTCGACGCCGGCGGTGGTCGTCGTGGCCACCCGGGCGGATGGGACGTTGGAGGTGCGGTCGATGTCGGGTCCGGTGGTGGTGTGTTCGCACTTGGCGCCGTGCGAGACGAAGTGCGAGGTTCCGGCTCCGCGTGCGAAGCCGCGTGCTCCTCGTCGCAGTCGAAGTGCGACGGCGGCTGCGGCTCCCGCTTCGCACACGGCGGTTCCGTCGCACACGGCGGTTTCCACGCACACCGCCGCGGCGTCGTCGTAGAAGTCGCATTCCGTTCGGAGCCTGGTGCCCAGCGGGCGGTAGGGACAGATGGTGGACCCGTCTACGCCGAGCGCCGCGAGCTGGTCGGTTACGCGGAACGCGGCGCGGTGCTCCCAGCGGCGCTGACCGGGTCAGACCGCGCAGTGCAGCGGACCGCCGTGGTAGGCGACGGCGTCGCCCAGGGCCGCCGCGATGTCGATGTCGGTGCCGTTGGTGTCGGCGTATGCGCGGTGGAGGTTGAGGACGAGGCGTTCGTGGTCCGGGAGGGCCGCGAACTCGCCCAGGTCCGCCTCCCGGGCGGCCTCCAGCGGGGTCAGGCCGCGGGACATGGCCGACTCGGCGGTGGTCGCCACGAACTCGTAGTAGCGGGCGTGGGTGGCGAGCACGTCCGTCCACTGTGGAGCTTCGACCAGCGGGCCGTGGCCGGGGACGACCACGACGGGGTCGAAGGTGCGCAGCCAGTCCAGGGACTTGAGCGCGCCGGACAGCGAGCCCATCGCGATCAGCGGGGTCACGCCGTGGAAGACCAGGTCGCCGGTGAACAGCACCCGGTCCTCGGGCAGCCACGCCACCGCGTCGCCGACGGTGTGGGCGGCGAACCCGGGGTGGCGCACGACGATCGGCTTGTCGCCGGCGTGCAGGGTGATCTCGTCGCGGAACGTCAGCGACGGGGCGCGGACCGCGTCGATGCCCCAGTCCGGGGTCGGCGACCACACCGGCGGGGTGTTGGCCAGGATGAAGTCGGCCAGCACCCCCTGCCGGGTCAGCTCGTGCGCGGCGATGACCGTGGTCGGTGGGAGCAGGGCGTTGCCGTAGACGTGGTCGCCGTGCAGGTGGCTGTTCAGCGCGACCGTCACCGGCGCGCCGCCGGTCGCCGCGGACACCGCGTCCAGGAAGGCCTGCGTCCGCCGCCGCGTCGCACAGGTGTCGACCAGCACGACCTCGCCGCCGGCGTGCACCGCCCCGGCGTTGTTGATCCACCAGGTGCCGTCCGCCTGCACCCACGCGAACACGCCGGGCGCGACTTCCCGAAGATCGGTCATGCCCCGCAACCTAGCGAACGGGCGAGTGCACCGGCCGCGCGCCGTTGACGTTGAACAGCAACGAGTAGACCGACGTGGTGGCGGTGATGAACAGGCGGTTGCGCTTGGGGCCGCCGAAGCACACGTTCGACACCACCTCGGGCACGCCGATCCGGCCCAGCAGCGTGCCGTCCGGGTGGATGCAGTGGACGCCGTCGCCCGCCGCCGCCCAGATCCGGCCCTGCTCGTCGAGGCGGATGCCGTCGAACTGGCCCGCGGTGCACTGGGTGACGACCTCGCCGCCGCGCAGCTTGTCGCCGTCGACGGCGAACGCGCGGATGTGGTTGCGCCGGGTGTCCACGATGTAGAGCGTGCTCCAGTCGGGGGAGAACGCGAGGCCGTTGGGGCGCTCGAAGTCGTCGGCGACGACCCGGACCTCCCCGGTGCCGGGGTCGAGCCGGTAGACGTGGCACGCCCCGATCTCCGACTCCGCCCGCACGCCTTCGTAGTCGCTGAGGATGCCGTAGGGCGGGTCGGTGAACCACACGCTCCCGTCGGGGGCGACCACGACGTCGTTGGGGCTGTTGAACCTCTTGCCGTCGATCCGGTCGGCGAGGACGGTGGTCGACCCGTCGTGCTCGGTGCGGGTGACCCGCCGGCCGCCCTGCTCGCAGGTGATCACCCGGGCCTGCGCGTCGAGCGTGCGGCCGTTGGCGTAACTGGCGGGCGCGCGGAACTCCCCGACGTGCCCGGTGGTCTCGTCCCAGCGCATGACCCGGTCGTTGGGGATGTCGCTCCACAGCAGGTACCGGCCGGCGGGCACGTACGCTGGTCCCTCGGTCCACTTGCCGCCCGACCACAGGCGTTCCAGCAGGTCGTCGCCGAAGATCAGCAGCCGCTCGTCGAACGACTGCACCTTGGTCGGAATGACATCCATGCCTAGCTCCCTAGTGCCGAACGACATCTGGTTTGGAGCTTATACTGGTTGATGACATCTGGTGAGGAGTTGCGAGATGGATGACACTGACCGGGCGGTGCTGGCACTGCTGCGGGAGGACGCGACCCTGTCCTACGCGGCCCTGGGGGCGCAGGTGGGGCTGTCCGCGGCGGCGGCGCACGAGCGGGTGCGCAAGCTTCGGGAACGCGGGGTGATCCGGCGGACCACGATCGAGATCGACCCCGCCGCGCTCGGGTTGGACGTGCTGGCGTTCGTCCTGGTCGACTCGTCGGCGTGGGTGGGGTCGCCGGAGACCGCCGACGCCCTGCGCGCCCTGCCCGCGGTGGAGGAGGCGCACATCGTGGCCGGGAAGGCGTCGCTGCTGCTGAAGGTCCGGACGGCCGGGACGCGCGAGTTGCAGGCGGCGCTGCGGGACGTGCACGACATCGCCGGCGTGTCCGGGACGAACGCGATCGTGGTGCTGGAGACGTGCTTCGAGCGGTCGGTCGACCCGACCTCACGGTGAGCAGGCGGCGGCGATCGCGCCGGTGTCCCAGTAGAACGGCCGCACGTCGGTGATGCGCCCGTCCTCGACGGTGATCACCTGGAGGATCGGGAACTCCAGGTCCCGACCGGTCGCGCGGACGCGGGCGTGCACGCGGGTCAGCACCACCAGCGGGCTGGTGCGGGTCAGGAACTCCTGCTCCACCAGGTCGAAGCGCTCCCACGTCCGACTCATCTCGACGAAGAACCGCTCCACGCCGTCGTGTCCGCGCCACACCCCGCCGTAGGGCAGGGCTTCCGCTTGGTGCAGCACGACATCGGGGGCGAAGAACGGTGCGAGCGGCGCGAAGGACGCCTGTCCCGGCCCGCCCGCGGCGAGGTAGTCGACTTCGGCGGCGTACATGCCTTCGAGCACTTCCAGAGCGGTCATGAAGATCATCCTGCGGCGGGCGCGGGGGTCGCCGCCGGCGGTGATCGGCCGCGGTGGTCGCCGCCGGCGGCGGTGGGCGGTGGTGGTGGGCGGTGGTGGTGGGCGGTGGTGGTGGGCGGTGGTGGTGGGCGGTGGTGGTGGGCGGTGGTGGTGGGCGCCGGGGTGGTGGGCGCCGGGGGTGGTGGTCGGCCGTGGTGGTTGCTGCTGTGCGCGTTCGGCCGCGGTCGTCGCCGCACCCGCTCTGCCGCGGTGGTCCCGTGCGGGCGCCTCGCACGGGACCACCGGCGGGTCAGCCGATCGTGGTGGTGGTGATGACCGGGTTCGGGTCGGGGTAGCAGCGGGTCGGGACGTTGACCGTGCCGATGAACGACGACACCACGGCGGTGAACGTCAGGCCCGGGTCGCTGTAGGACGTGCCGTACAGCTTGGTCTGGATCGTGCCGGAGGCGCCCGCTATGAGCTGCACGGTGACCGTGGGCAACTCGAACGTCGCGCCGCCGGCGATGGGACCGCTCGCGGAGAGGGTCGCGATCCCGCCGCTGACGGTGAGGCTGGTGGTGCCCACGTTCGACCCGCCGGACAGGGTGGCCGAGACGTACGTGGAGTTGGCCGGGATCGGCACCTTGAGCGCGAGCGACTGCACGCGCCGGACGGTGTAGCCGTTGACCGACGTGGGGACGGTGTTGGGCGCGGGGTCGATCACGACCGTGAGGCCGCCGCCGGGGGCGACCGTCGCGGGTGCGGTGACCTCGGCGTTCTGGGTGAAGGTGAAGTTCGACGGGCCGACCGGGGTGCTGCCCTGGCAGGCGAAGTTCGCCGTGTGCGGGACGGCGACCGCCGTGGGTGCGAAGGCCAGCGTGGCGACGGCGGCCAGGGCGAGCGCGGACAGGGTTCGACGAGGTGTCATCAGGGTTACCTCGGTTCGCTGGGGGTGGCAGGGGAGTGCAGAGAGCCGCGGCAACGAGATCGTTACTTGTGAATAGTCTTCACGTCAAACAGGGGTGGTAGTGGGCAAGATCGCCGTTGGTGACGTGGGGTGGTTTTGGTGGTGGAGGGCTGCTCCGGAGCGGTGACCTGCGGGGATGTGGTGGAGGGCGTTGGTCGCCCGGATGGTGGTGGGTGGTCTACGCAGGGCGTTCGGACGCCGCCGTGCGGGTGGTTATGTGTTACCCCCGGTTTACCCCACCGAGTGCACAGTGGACGCCGCCAACGGGGTCAGGCGTCCAGGTTCGCGGCCACCTCGCAGTCGCGGTGGCAGCCCAGGACGTCCAGGGCGCGGGCCATCCGCGGCCACGGCAGGTTGCGGTCCTCGGCCCACTCCGCGGTGGCGGCGAACGTGTCGTCGCAGTCGAGTTCTGGCCCATCGCGCACACCAGGCCGGTTTCGCCGACGGTGGTGAAGAACTCCTTGCGGCGCAAGGCATTGCTGCCGGCGCGGATGCGGTGGAGATCGGCGTCGGACAGCGGGGGAAGTCGGTCACACGCCGATCCTGCCCCAGGGTCCCCAGATGGCGAACGTCATGCCCCTTGAGGCTTGGATGTTGACGAACAGGGTGTGGCCGTCGGGGCTGAAGGTGGAGCCCGCGAACTCGTCGTTGAACCGGGGGGTGCCGGTGCTGCTGGTGAGGCGGTTGAGGGCGATGTCGAACAGTTCGCCGTGGCGGGTCAGGCCGCGCAGGTAGTTGTCGTTGACGCCGTCCTCGCACACGACGAGCGTGCCGCGCTTGCTGGTGGTGACGTTGTCCGGGAAGTCCAGCACGTCCGGGCCGGGGGACTGGTAGAGCAGGGTGAGAACGCCGGAACCCGTGTCGTAGCCCCAGATCTGGCCGGTCCCGTTGCCGTAGCCGTCGACCGTGTCCGGTCCGGTCTCGGCGGGACCGCCGCCCTGGGTGGAGGTGAAGTACACGACGCCGCGGTCGTAGGCCGAACCTTCGAGCCGGGAGAACAGTGCCGCGCCTTGGGCCTGGCCTTGGGCGGCGACGTGGTTGAGCGCGGTGTCGTTGGTGGTGGGGGCGGGTTGGCCGGGGGTGTGGGGGAAGGTCGGGGCGGGGTCGTCGATGTCGACCCATTCGGTTTGGTAGCTGGTGCCTTGGGGTTGGGCGGCTTCGAGGTGGGCGTTGGGGATGTTCTTGATTTTTAGCATCTGCAACCGGCCCCGGTTGTCGAGCTTGCCGGTGGCGAACGGGCTGCGGCGGGGGCGGTAGCGGTAGAAGCCCGAGGCGAAGCCGAAGTTGTCCTCGGTGAGGTAGAGGTGGCCGCCGAGCGGGTCGAAGGCGACCGATTCGTGGGCGAAGCGGCCGGCGGCGGTGATCGGTTCGCGGTCGGACTCGCCGTTCACGGGCACTTCGAAGATGAAGCCGTGGCGCTGGGTGAGGGCGACGTTGGGCGCGCCGGTGAAGTCGGGGCCGACGTCGGGGCCGTTGATGGTTTCTTCGCAGGAGATCCAGGAGCCCCAAGGCATCCGGCCGCCGGAGCAGTTCATCATCGTGCCGTTGAGGCTGGTGTGGGAGCGGACCACCTCGCCGTAGCGGGTCACTTCGACGGTGGTGGTGCCGCCTTGGGCGGCGGTGTCGTAGGCCTTGGCGGTGTCGCCGAAGGCTGTGCCGGGGCCGTTGAGTTCGTGGTTGCGGATGAGGAGGTAGTTGCCGCGGGGGGCGGGGAAGGCGCCCATGCCGTCGTGGCGTCCGGGGAGGACGGTCTGGTCGTCCAGGACCACTTGGGATTCGGTGTCGTGGAAGGAGCGGTAGCGGAAGCCTTCAGGGAGCCAGAGGCGGACCGTGCCGTCGCGGAGGTCGGGGATCGGGGTCAGGGGGTTGGCCCTTGGTCGGGCGGCGGGTGTGCCTGCGGGTGTGGCGGCGGCTCGGTTGAGGAAGCCGGCGAAGGGGCCGCCCAGCAGGGCACCGGCAACGGCTCCACGCAGAACGGTACGACGATCCATCGCCGCATCGTCCGCCCGGGTCGGGGGTCTCGCAACCGGTGACTTGGGGGGTGGTGGTGCCGCGAGTGGACACCAACCGGCAGCCGAACCCCACCCCCAACCGGTACGTCGCCCAACAACGCCGGCCCAGTCCGAAATGGCGGAGCGAACCCACCGACGGCCCAACTCGAAGCCGCCGTCAACAGTCCGCAGCGCGCGCCAACCTGCCACCCCCCGTCCCCTGTGCACAGCGCAACCAACCCATGCCTGTGTGCGACCGAAAGGCTGATCGTGTTGCGCCGATCGGTGTAACGCTTCCCCCCGTCCGGTCCGACTTCACGGGTAGCGCGCTCGTCCGGGAGATCTCCTGTCACCCACCGGAGGAGAGATCATGAAGCGAACAGCCGTGCTCGCGGCGGCCCTCGTCACGTTGCTGGGGGTGCTCGTCGCGCCCGCGCAGGCGGTGCCGGCCAGTGCCCGGGTGGGGATGGACCTCGCCAAGGTCCGCCTGGCCACCGTCCACTTCCACAACGTCCAGACCGCTCTGGACGCCGGGTACGTGCCGGCCGGCGACTGCGTCCCCGGCATGGGGTTCCACTACTTCAACCCGGCCCTGGCCGGACCGGGCCTCGACATCGAGCGTCCCGAACTGCTCGTCTACGCGCCGACCCCGAGCGGGCGGCTGCGCCTGGTGGCGGTCGAGTGGTTCCAGGTCGACGCGGACGGGCGGACCGACACGGACTTCGACCGGCCGTTCCTGTTCGGCGTCGGGTTCGACGGCCCCATGGAGGGTCACGGGCCGGACATGCCGGTCCACTACGACCTGCACGCGTGGGTGTGGGAGCACAACCCGGACGGGATGTTCACCGCCTTCAACCCCAGGATCGTCTGCTGAGACCCTCGCCCCTGACCGCCGCCGGCACGCAGCGGCGGTCAGGGGTGTGCCAGGAGTTGTTCACGCAGGATGTCGGCGTGGCCGGCGTGTTGGGCCAGCTCGCGGAGCACGTGCAGGTACACCCAGCGCAGCGGGATGGGGCCACGGCGGTTGCCCGGGAGCAGGTCGTCGAGGGTCAGCGACGCGGTGGCCTGGCGGGACGCTTCGCACGCCTCCCGGTGGGCCCGCTGGATGCCGGCGATGGTGTCCGTCTCGTCCAGGATGAACGACTCGTCCGGAGTGGCGGGAATGCCGATCTCCGCGCGCGACCGGCTCGTCACGGCCTCGTCGAACCACACCTTCTCGACGAAAGTCGCGTGCTTCACCAAACCCAGCAACGTCGTCCGCGACGGCACCAGCGACCGCCTCACCTGCTCCTCGCTCAACCCGTCCAGGCAGGCGTTGAGCGTCCTGCGGTGCTCGTCGAGGAACACCTCGAACTGCGCGCGCAGTGAATGGCTCAGAACGTCCATAGTGGACAGTGGGGCTGGTTCGGTCATGGGCGAAGCATTTCAAGGTCGGGCCATCGGTGGCAAACGGGGATCAATCCGGGTCGGTTGTCATAATAGCTTCAGTGTTGATCAAAGAGTGGAATCAAAGCCTGCAAGCCGTCTTTAAAACAGGCTGCGGACCGCTGTGCTCGTGCTGCGGCGGTCGGTGGTTGCCGGCAACGTTGCCCCCGTCGGGCGTGCGGGAGGTGCGTGGCTGTGTGGGAGGTTGTCGACGGGGGCAATTTGTTGTTCGCCCGCAACCAGATGGCGTTGTCGCTGGGGTGGCACATCGTGTTCGCGTGCTTCGGCATCGCGTTCCCGGCGATCGTGGTGTTCACCGAGTGGCTGGGCCATCGGCGTGGCGACGCGGTGTTGAGCGGGCTGGCGCGGACGTGGGCCAAGGCGATGGGGGTGTTGTTCGCGGCGGGCGCGGTGTCGGGGACGTTGTTGTCGTTCGAGATGGGCATCCTGTGGCCGGGGCTGATGGACCGGTTCGGCGAGGTGTTCGGGTTCCCGTTCGTGCTGGAGGGGTTCGCGTTCTTCGTGGAGGCGATCTTCGTCGGCGTGTACCTGTTCGGGTGGGACCGGCTGTCGCCCCGCGCGCACATGCTCAGCGCGCTGCCCATGGTCGTCGCGGGGGTCGCGGGCGCGTTCTTCGTGGTGTCGGCGAACGCCTGGATGAACAACCCGATCGGCTTCGGACTGGACGCCGACGGGAACGTGGTGGACGCGCGGCCGTGGGCGGCGATGTTCAGTCCCTCGACGTGGCCGCAGTTCACGCACATGTGGCTGGCGGCGTTCATGGTGACCGGGTTCCTGGTCGCCTCGGTGTACGCGGTGGGGATGCTGCGCGGCCGGCGGGACCGCCACCACCGGCTGGGCCTGCTCATCCCGCTCGCGGTGGCCGCGATCGCGACCCCGGTGCAGATCGGGGTGGGTGACTGGATCGCCAACGCGGTCGCCGACAACCAGCCGGCGAAGCTGGCCGCGATGGAGGGCCAGTACAAGACGACCGCCGGGGCCGGTCTGTCGATCGGCGGGATCTACGTGGACGACGAGCTGCGCTACGCGCTGGAGATCCCGTACGGGCTGTCGTTGCTGGTCCACCACGACCCGGACGGGGTGGTGCCGGGTCTGGAGGAGTTCCCGGCCGACCAGCGGCCACCGGTCAACGTCGTGCACCTGGCCTACAACGCGATGGTCGTGATCGGCACGGCGTTGCTGGGGTTGGCCGGGTGGTTCGGCCTGGTGTGGTGGCGCCGTCGGCGGCTGCCGCGCACCGACTGGTTCCTGCGGGCGGTCGCGGTGTCCGGGGTGGGGGCGGTGGTGGCGATGGAGTGCGGCTGGATCACCACCGAGGTGGGGCGGCAGCCGTGGATCGTCTACGGGCTCATGCGCACCGCCGACGCGGTCAGCCCGGCGGCCGGGTTGGGGTGGGGGCTGGTGGCGGTGGTGGCCGTGTACTCGGTGCTGACGGTGTTCACGGTGATCGTGTTGCGCCGGTTGGCCCGGGGTCGGGAGACGTTGGCCCCACAGGAGCGGGAGCGGGTCCGGTGACGTTGGCGGAGGTGGTGCTGGGGGCGGCGTTCCTCGGTCTGGTCGCGTACGCCCTGTTCGGCGGGGCGGACTTCGGTGGCGGGATCTGGGACCTGACGGCCGGGGGCACCGAGCGGGGGCGTGCGGTGCGGGAGCGGGTGGAGCGGTCGATCGGGCCGGTGTGGGAGGCCAACCACGTGTGGTTGATCTTCGTGATGGTGGTGCTGTGGACGGGGTTCTCCGGGGCGTTCGCCGCCGCGGTCACGACCCTGTACGTTCCGCTGACGCTGGCGGCGTTCGGGATCATCGGGCGGGGGGCGGCGTTCGCGTACCGCAAGAGCGTGGGCACGTTGGGGATGCGGCGGTTCTTCGGGGCCGCGTTCGCGTTGTCGTCGCTGCTGACGCCGTTTTTCTTCGGGGCGGTGGTGGGTGGGGTGGCGTCGGGTCGGGTGCCGCCGGGGATCGCGGCGGGGGACGTGGTGACGAGTTGGGCGAACCCGACGTCGTTGCTGGGTGGTGTGCTGGCGGTGTTGGTGTGCGCGTACCTGGCGGCGGTGTTCTTGTGCGGTGATGCCCGCCGGGATGGGCAGGAGGAGTTGGCGGCGGCGTTTCGCACGCGTGCCCTGGGTGCGGGTCTGGTGACGGGGGCGGTCG
This sequence comes from Actinosynnema sp. CA-248983, assembly GCA_050954585.1. Taxonomy (GTDB): domain Bacteria; phylum Actinomycetota; class Actinomycetes; order Mycobacteriales; family Pseudonocardiaceae; genus Actinosynnema. The sequence goes on from CP191863.1 coordinate 4,130,274, forward strand.
GTCTGGCGGGGATCGCGGTGCTGCGGGCGGACGCGCCGTTGTTGTTCGAGGGTTTGACCGGGCGTGGGCTGCCGGTGGTGCTGGCGTCGGTGGTGGCCGGGATCGTCGCGCTGGTCCTGTTGTGGACCCGGCGGTACACGGCTGCGCGGATCGCTTCCGCGCTGGCGGTGGCGGCGATTCTGACCGGGTGGGCGGTGGGCCAGTACCCGTATCTGTTGCCGGCCTCGGTGACCGTGGAGGAGGCGGCGACCGGTCGGGCCACGTTGCAGGCGCTGCTGGTCGCGCTGTCGGTGGGCTCGGTGATCCTGGTGCCGTGTCTGGTCTACCTGTACGTGCTGTTCCAGCGGGCGACCGACGCGCGAACGTGACCCCGTGGACGCTGGGGGCCGCGTCCACGGGGTCACCGGGGTCAGCTCGCGTAGGGGGCCTTGGCCGCCTTCGCCGCGGTCAGGAACGCGCCCTTGTTCCTGGGCCAGAACAGGCTGTCCACGCACGAGTACTGCGGGAAGAACCCGCCGCAACTCCCGCTGCTGGACCCGATCTCGAAGGTGTAGCTGGCGATGCCGAGGTTGCCGTAGGTGAAGTCGTCGGTGGTGCCGGTCGTGCCGCCTTCGGCGACCACGGTGTAGCCGTTGAACGCGGCCATCTTCCGGCCCAGCGCCGCGAGTTGGGTCGCGTTCGGGTTGGTGTTCGACGTCCAGCCCCACGGCGGCATGATCAGGTTGCCGTAGCTGTGGATGGTGATCATCACGCCCTTGGTGGTGACCGGCGCGGGGTCGTTGTCGCCGGGGCCGCGCTGGTCGGGGAACAGCTGCTTGAACCACGCCTCGATGGCCCGGGTCTCCGGCTCCGACCCGGCGGCCGTGCCCTGGTAGGTCTCGCCGCACCGGTTCGTGCCCGCGCCGCCCCACTTGAACGTGGAGTTGCGGTTGAGGTCCACGCCGTAGCTCGGCACGGAGCAGGACGCGCCGGTGTTGTTGGCGTTCTTGCGCTGCATCAGCGGGCGGCTGCCGCCGGAGGCGACGATGTCCACGCCGTCGGGGTTGACGATGGGGATGACCCACAGCTCGGTGGTGTCCAGGATGGACGTCACCTCGGCGTCGGTGCCGTAGCCCCGGGTGACGTGGTCGATCCACCGCCACGCCAGTTCGCCGGTGGCCAGTTCCCGCGCGTGCAGCTGCGCGATCATCGCGAAGCGGGGCTTGGCGGAGTTGGGGTTGAGCGCGCAGTCACCGGCCTGCTTCTTGGTGATGCAGATGGCTTTGATGTCGTGGCCGCCCAGACCGCGGGTCTTGCGCCAGCTGTCGCCGATGTCGTAGACCTGGGTCAACGCCGGGTAGGCCGCCGCGACGTCGTTGAGGTGCTTCTCATGCTCGGCCACCGTGTGGTAGCCGCCGTAGTACGTCTGGACACCGATGTCCCCGCTGCGGCCGGGCGGCACCGGCTTGTACACCGTGTCGAACTTCTGCGGCTGGTAGCCCAGCGCGGTCAGCCGGGCGGCCACGCGGGCGTCGCCGACCACCTGCACGCCGCCGTCGACACCGTGTTCGACGTCGAACCCGGCGTCCTGCAACGTGCGCTCGTCGGCTCCCGGGACCTGCCAGTAGTACGGCGTGCCGTCGGGTTGGGCAGCCATCGCGTTGGTGCCCAGCAGCAACAACGCCGCCGTCACCAACCCCACCCTCAGCTTCATGGAAGACCTCCAGACCAGCCGGCGGTCGGTGCAGGGGTGAGGAGGGGACCGCCGCGCCGAAGGCGAGTATGAGGGCACGGTGGGGCTGATCAACACCTACGAACGGTGGTCAACCGCATCTGGAGCGTGACCACCGGTCCACCTCAGCCGAACGTGATCTCCCCGGCGCCCGATGCCGACTTGAGCCCGAACGGACACCGCGAAACGTCACTGGTCGGATGGCCGTCCGCGATGACCGAGCGGCCCGGAAGCACCTGGCTGTCCTCGGTCGTGTGACCGGTCAGCACCTGGTCGAGGTCGTCGACGACGACCTTGGTGGTTCCGACCTGTTGCCCTGATTGGTTGTCGCCGTCGTACCACGTGATGTCGATGGTGCCCTCCACCGAGCCCACCCCCGTGCAGGAGGTGTCGTTCCCCGAGCCGGACACGTCGACGCGCGCGGATTTGAGGTGGGGGTGCGATCCGTCCGGTGAGCCGCACTGGTCGAGTGTGCCGGTGCCGGTCGCCTTGATGTGTTTGCGCTGGAGGTTCACGGCCGGGTTGAACTCGACCGTCACCTGTCCACGACACACCAGACCCGCGTTCGACGTGTCAGCCGACTGACGCGCTCCCTGTCCGTCGTCGCACGCCACCGCCCCGGCGGCGAGGACCACCGCGGCGACGGGACCGGTGATCCGACGGCTCGTCCAGTTGACGTTCATCGCAGGCTCCTCGATGTCGAAGTCGCACGCGGCACCAACAACCGCAACCCCGAGACTGCCCCGCCGGAACCACACCCACGCTCACGACCACCGGTCGTGGCATCCACTTCCTCCGGATCGGTGTGCCCGCGACCCGGACGTAGCGGTCCGTCCCCGAACCGGACCCTCGATCGAGAGCACCGCCCCACCCGGACAGGTCATCACGGACGCGGTTCACCGTCGAGCGGCTCCACCGGGATGCCGAGGTGGGCGGGCAGGCTCGGTTCCTTGCAGGCGAGGAACGGCGGGATCGGTGTGTCGTCGGGGTCCGAGCGGACGCGTTCTGCGGGTCAGTCGAGTCAGGGGACGTGGCGACATTGGGCATGGGTGCACCTCCGGCCCTCACGCTGCTCGACGGGATCAGGCGGGGCAGGGTCCAAGGCAACGACCGGCCCGGGACTTCCGGCCGTTTCCGGTAGGGGTGCCCGAACGGGCAGTGGGAACAGCCCTCGGGGGCGTGCGCGCGTCGGTGTACGTGCGGTGGTGGGCGGGGAAAGCTCGGTTTCGGCTTTCCCGCCTTGACGTGCCGAGGTGAGCGATGCGCAGCCAGGAGGACCCGGCGCACCGGCAGTTCGACGAGGCCAAGCGCGTCCGGCGGCGACAGACCGGTGCGGGTGAGGCGGCGACCGGTGCGGGGGTGGTGTACCGGTGGCAGCGCTTGGTGGGCAATCGGCGGGTGACTGCTGCTCTGCAACGCGCGTCCGGCAAGTCCGCTCCTGGTGAGGCGGGGCCGGAGGAGAGTGCGGTTCCTGCGGTTGCGCCGGCACCCGAACGTCCGCCTGCACCTGAACGTCCGCCTGCGCCTGAACGTCCGCCGGCACCCGAACGTCCGCCTGCGCCTGAACGACCCCCTGCGCCTGAACGTCCGCCTGCGGCAAAGCGTCCAGCGGCTCCAGAACGGCCTGGCCGTTCTGCGACGCCGAGCAGCCGAGGCGCGGATCGTCCTGCACCGGCTGCGAAAGCCGTGCCGGCGCCCCAGGTCGAGCCCGCCCCACCGCAGCGCCTGGCACCCCAACCCGCCCCGGGCTCGGTCGGCGCGGAAGAAGGTGCCGCGAAGCTGTCTGAAGCCGTCGCACAGACCCGCGCCGAACTGGACGCCATCGCACCACCACCCGTCGCCGCACCCGACAGCCCGGGCGCGCGGCTGGTCGTGGACGCGGTGACCAGCGCGGCGGAGACAGGTCGGGCCGCCCTCGTGGCGGCCACCGGTGACGCGGTCCAAGCGGTCAGCGGCACCGTGGACGAGCAGTCGGCGCGGCTGGAGCAGGCGCGGGCGGAGCAGGTGGCGGGGGTTGCGGCGGATGCCGCGCAAGCTCGGGCGCGAGTCGGTGCGGCGGTGGGTGAGCAGGCTGCGGCGGTTGCGGCGGGGAGTGCCGGCGAGCGGGATCGGGTGACCGCTTGGCGGGCCGCGGGCACCGCGCGTGCGCAGGAAGAGGTGGCCGCCCGCGCCGATCGGGTGCGGGACATGGGGGTGGAGCGTGAGCAGCAGGCCGTAGTGGCGGGGGAGACAGCGGCTGGGCGGGCTGCGGGCGACCTGACGGGTGCGGCGGAGCAGTCGCGCGGGCAGGGCGAAGGTGGCGGCGGGGACGCGGCGGCGGAGGGGAAGGCCGAGGTCACCAAGAGGGTTGGTGGCGACACGGCGCGGCAGCTCGACGAGTCCGCTGCCGAAGCGCAGACCGGGCTTCGCACGCACGCGGCCGAAGCGGGTGCGGCGATGCGACAGGAGGCCGACCGGACGTCAGCGTCCCTCCAGGCGGAGGCGGGCGTGTTGAACGCCGGGCTCGTCGAGACGGCGTCCGCCGCGGCGGGCGGGATCGCGCAGGCCGAGGCGACCACGACCGAGCAGCTCCGCCGGCACGGGAAGGAGGCTGGCACGCACCTCGCGGCAGCCGAGGCCGATACCGCGCGGGCCCTGGGGGTTCGGGCCGACGAGCAGCGGGGGCAGGTGGCGGCGGCGGGCGCGGCGGCGGTGACCGGGTTGCGCAGACAGGCGGTGCGGGCGGCGGAGCAGAGTGCGCGGGCTCAGGCGCAGGCCGTGGAACGCGTTGCGGCTGCGCGGTTGGACGAGCAGACCGGTGCGGACGTCGCGGCCGAGGCGGGGGCGCGGCTCACCGAGTCGCACGAGTCGGCGGCGGGTGGTGCGCGGGCGGTCGGTGACGGGGTTGCCGCCGAGTTGGGAAAGACCGGGCAGCAGGGTGCGGAGGAACTGGCGGGCGCGGCGTCCGGGGTGCGGGGGCAACTGGGTGCGGCGGTCGACCGGTTCGGTGTCGAGGCCGGGCGGGTCGGTGCGGCGGCGACCGGGGCGATGGCGGGCGCGGCGCAGGCGGCGACGGCGGCGGGTGACGAGGCGATCGCGGCCACCGGGCGCAGCCTGGACGGGGCGGTCGCGGCGGCGGATTCGGGGTTCGGCGAGGCGGCGGCTGCGGCGGACCGGTCGCTGGGCGAGCGCACCGCCGAGACCGGCGACCGGGCGCGTGACGCGGTGGCCGGCAGTCGTGACCGCATCGCGGAGGGGCACGGTCGGGTCGAGTCGCGGGTGGCCGCGCACGTGCCGGTGCAGCGCAGTGTCCTGTCGGCGGTCGGGGACTGGTTCGCCGAACAGCTGCGCGACCTGTGGAACATGATGAAGAGCCCGTCGTTCTGGGTCGGGCTCGTCCTCGCGCTCGTGCTGTTCCCGTTCATGGGTCCGGGTTCCCTGATCATCGCGGGCGCCGTCGCCGGGGCGGTGTCCGGCATCGAGGAGAACGTCCGCAACGGGCGGCCGTGGTGGGACCCGCACGCGATCATCATGCACACGTTCGTGGGCGCGGTGGCCGGCGCGGCGATGGCGTTCGGCATCGGCGTGATCGTCGGACTCGGCCTGGAAGGGCTCGCGGCGCTCGGCGCGACGATGGCCCTGTCCGCCGTGGTCGGCGTCGTCGTCAACGTGGCCACGGGCGAGCGGTGGGACCGCGGCCTGCTGGCCAACCTTTTCCTCGCCTGGCTGTTCCACCGGGTGTTCGCCGGCCGCGCCCGCCCGGCGGGGGAGGAGACGCCACCGCCCGGCGGGCGGTCCGGCGACTACAAACCCGGGCTGTACGGCGCGATCGACCCCGCTCGGCCGCCGGCGGGCTGGCGGTTCGTCGACACCGTCACCCGGCGCGGCAACAACGTCACGGTCGAGACGGAGGTCGTCGCGCCGGACGGCTCCACCGGCTCGATGGGGCGGTCGGTGAACACCTCCAACGGGGTCTTCAGCATGGACTACGCGTTCCTCAACGGCATCCCGAAGGGGATGCGCATGGTGGCGACCCAACCGGAGATGCTGCCCGGCACGGGCACACCGTTGGAGGCGTACATGACGATGCGGCAGATGCGCATCCTGGAACGGCAGGCGAGCGTGTCGTTCTCCGGTCCCCGCACCGTCCACATGAGCACGATCATCAACGCCCGGACCGTCATGGAACTGGCCGCCCTCGAAGCCGCCGGCACCCCGCGCAACCAGGCCATCCTGTCCACGCACTCGGTGCAGTACGCGCGGAACTCGATCATCCAGAGCGGCGGGCGGATCAGTCACGCCGAGGTGGTCGGCGGCCGGCCGATGCGCGCGTCGGACGTGCACAACGGCGAGCCCGGCCGCTACGGTGTCGATCCGAACGCCGAGGTGCTGTACGGCTTCGACATCGACATCCACGTGGTGCCCGCCGACGCGCCGGTGACCCCGTCCACCCCGGGCGGCCCCGTGCCGGTGCCGGTCGGGCCGGGTTCGGACCAGGGGGACGAGCCGTGACCGGACTCCAGCGGGTCGTGGTGGTGCCGGGAGACGCCACCGTGACCGACGTGTCGGACGCGGGCGCGGTGTCTGTGTCTATTCGTGCGGCCCGGCGGTTTGACGACTTGGCGGCCGTCTTGGGTGCGCGGCTGGACGTGCCGGCTGTGGTCGTCGATGACTGGTCCGGGCTTGAAGCGGCGCCTGGTGCGTTTGTCGTGTGTCGGCCGGATGGGTTGTGGCGGCTGGAAGAGGCCGGTGCGGCCCCGGATGCGTTGGCTCGGGTGGTTGTGGTGGACATGTCCCGGGGGAGGTGCTGTCCCGCACGGAGGCGTTGGGGTTGGCGGCATCCGTTCAGTCGCCCGACTACCAGGCTTGGCTGTCCGGCCGGGGGCCGGCGGCGTTCCACGGTCTTGCAGCGCTGGCCGCCACGGTGGGGGCGACCATTGCCGACAATCCCTTGGAACAAGGCTCCCGCTACGCCCGCCTGACCGTCCCGGGCACCGACCTGCCCACCGCACTCGCCGACTATCTGGGCGCACTGACGGCATAACCCGACGCCGAGGACGACCAGTTAGTCCAGGGCGAGCATCGCCGCCGCTTAGTCCAGGGCGAGCATCGCCGCCGCGAGTTCGTCGGCGGCTGCGGCGGGGATCGCGGTCGCGGCCTGTTCGAGGACGAGCAGGCGGGCGCCGGGGATGTCGCGGGCGAGGGCTTCGGCGTTGCCGACCGGGAAGAACCGGTCGTGCCGGCCGTGGACGACGAGCGTCGGGATCGTGAGTTCGGGCAGGCGCTCGCGCCACCGGGGCGTGCAGTCGAGCCTGGCGAACACCATGCCCATCTGGTTGGCGATCTGGACGGCGGGCTCGGTGCTCGGCGTGCGGTCGAAGATGCGTTCGGCGGTGGTGCGGGCCGCGGCGGGGTCGTTGCCGAGGACTTCGGCTCGGGCGGCGGCGAAGTCGGCCACGGCGGTGCGGTCGGACCAGTCGGGCATGGCGCCCGCGAAGAGCCCCTTCATGACCGCCGGGTCGTGGTCGGGCAGGTCGTCGTCGACCGGGCCGGGGGCGACGGGGCGGGTGCCGGCGAGGGTGAGCGCGGCGAACGCGTCCGGGTGGTCCAGCGCGGCGACCTGGGCGACCATGCCGCCGACGCCGACGCCCGCCAGGTGCGCGGGCCGGTCGTCGAGGCCGCGGGCGAGGGCGGCGGCGTCGGCGGCGAGGTCGCGCAGGGTGTAGGCGGGCGCTTCGGGGTCGACGGTGGTCGAGGCGCCGGAGTCGCGCAGGTCGTAGCGCACGACGTGGCGCCCGCCGTGCGCGAGCGCCGCGCACACCGCGTCGGGCCAGGACAGCATGGTCGGGCCGCCCACGAGCAGCACCAGGGGTGCGGACGCGTCCCCGAAGTGCTCGACGCCGAGCGTGACGCCGGCGGGAGTGCGGAACGTGCGGACGGCCGGGTGCATCGTCAACCTCCAGAGCGACTGCGCGACGGCGGCCAGGCTAGCGGGAACCCGTGGCGTCGCTTGGGGTTTTGGCCGCCGGGAGTGGCTGAGCCTGCCGGCGGACGCCGCGGATGAGCAGGTAGCCGACGATCCAGAACTCGCCGATCGACGCGGGGAACGCCATGGCGTCGAAGAGGGTTTGCGCGTCGGGGACGAGGTAGAGGACGAACGGGCTGAGCACGTACCCGACGCCGCCCACCATCAGAATCCAGCCCAGGGCGCGGGGCATCCAGCCGGAGCGCAGCACGCACCAGCCCATCGGGATGAGCCACAGACCGAAGAACAGCGCGCCGACGCCCCACATGTTGGCGCTGATCAGGTACAGCACCTGGACGGTGGTCGCCGCGTCGCCGATCGGGTCGGCCGAGAGTTGGACCGCCGTGCCCACCAGCGCCGCGCTCGCCAGGATCGCGATCGCGTTGACCATGCCGAACACGGCGATCCCGCTCGCGGCGAAGGAGTTCACGCTGCGGAACAGGCGGTAGAACCAGGCGGCGGTGAGGGCCTGGGCGGCCACCACGGCCAGTTCCAGGGCGACGCTCAGGCGGGCGAGTGACGCGTGGTCGACGAGGTTGGCCAGCGTCGCGTCGGGGTCGCCGGCGGTGAACAGCTGCGGGCGGATGAGGAGGAAGCCGAAGACGGCCGTGATGGCCATGGCGAGGTAGAGCCACCCGGTCGTGCGGGCGGTGCGTGTCAGGTCGTGCGTCATGTCCCGCTCCCATGTACAGAAAGTTTGACATGGCCAAGGTAAAGCGGGGTTGACATGGTGTCAAGAATCTTTAACTTGGGTCAGGTTCGGGTCTGGTACTCCCGGGCCACGTCGACCAGGAGTTGGTGCATGGCCAGTTCGGCGGGGGCGCGGAGGCGGTCCTGGCGGTGGGCCAGCAGGACGCGGCGCGCGGGGACGTCGGTGCCCAGCGCCAGGACGCGGACGTCCGGGTTCGGGTTGCGGACCGCCGTCCGCGGGGCCAGGGCGATGCCGAGGCCGACGCTGACCATGGCCTGCGCCTCCTGGTAGTCGTTGGCCTCGAACGCGATCTTCGGGGTGAACCCGGCCGCGCGGCAGCTGCGTTCGAGGACCTCGGCCACCGGGTGGTCGTGGGCGCGGACGATCCAGTCCTCGTCGGACAGTTCGGCCATGGTGGTGAACCGCTTGCGCGCCAGGCGGTGGTCGGCGGCGACGATGAGGACGGTCGGGTCGTCCAGCAGCGGGGTCAGGGAGATGTCGTCCACGTCGACGCGGTTCCACGCGTAGTCCCAGAGCAGAGCGATGCCGACGGCGCCGTTCTCCAGCAGCTCGACGAGTTCGTCGAACCGGGTGCTGCGCACGTCCAGGCGGAGGTCGGGGTACTGGCGGCGGAACCGGCTGACGACCTCGGGCAGCAGGGCGCTGGCGACGGTCGGGAACACGCCCAGCGCGATGGTGCCCCGGCGCAGACCCGCGAGCTCGGCCAGGTCGGCCTCGGCGGCACTGAGCCGGCGCAGGATCTGGCGGGCGTGGCCGGCCAGCACGGCCCCGGCCTCGGTGGGGCGGACACCCCGGGCCTGCCGGTGCAGCAAGGGCTGGCCGACCTCCACTTCGAGGCGGCGCAGCTGCTGGGAGACCGCGGAGGCGGTGTAACCGAGCTGCTCCGCGGCGGCGGTCATCGAACCCGTGTCCACCACCGCGGCGAGCAGGGCCAGGCGTCGGACGTCCAGCATGACGCTCCTCCGGGGCACAAAGTTTGATGCGGTCAGTTCACCGATCCGCGACTTCCGTGCAGTCTAGCTTCAGGCTTCTGGTCCGAGATGAGCTGCGATTTTGGCCGAGAGGTGCTTCGACAGCCGGGCTGCTGGGCCGGATGAGCGTGAAGCGTTGCTTCATGGGGGTGTGAAATCTCGTCATTGTGTTCACGCTCGGCGCGGGGGACCGTAGCCGCCATTCCGAGGGCGTGAAGGAGTGGCAGTGCGAGAGATACCGGCGACGTGGATGCGCGGCGGCACCAGCAAGTGCTGGGTGTTCGAGCGCGACGTGCTCACGGTGCCCGGCCGCGGCGTCGACGACGTGTTGCTGCGGCTGTACGGGAGCCCCGACCCGCGCCAGGTGGACGGCGTCGGCGGCGCGACCTCCACCACCAGCAAGGCCGTCGTGCTCGCCCGGAGCGACCGGCCGGGCATCGACGTCGAGTACACGTTCGCCCAGATCGGCATCGCCGACGGCCGGGTGGACTGGACGAGCAACTGCGGCAACTGCTCCGCCGTCGTGGGCCCCTACGCCCTGCGGCGCGGCTGGGTGGCGCCCACCGGCGACGTGACCACGGTGCGGATCAACAACACCAACACCGGTCAGCTGATCGTGGTCGACGTGCCGACCCCAGACGGCCGGGTGACCGAGGAGGGCTCCGACCGCATCCCGGGCGTGGCCCAACCCGGACTCGGCGTCCACCTGTGGTTCGTCGAACCGGCCGGTCGCACGACCGGTGCGTTGCTGCCCACGGGCAACGCCGTCGACCTGGTGGACGGGGTGCGCGTCACGTTGCTCGACGCCGGAGCGCCTGTCGTGCTCGTCCCCGCCGACGAGGTCGGGGCGGACGGTGCGGCGTCACCGGCCGCGCTGGACGCCCGCGAAGACCTGCTGGGACGGCTCGACCGCATCCGCCGGGTCGCGGCGGTCCGCATGGGGCTCGCCACCGATCCCGCCGGGGCCGCCCGCGCCACCCCCAAACTCGCCCTCGTCAGCGCCGGCCGGCCCGGGCGTTCGGACGTGACCGTCCGGATGTTGTCCATGGGCCGGACGCACCCCGCGCTGGCCATCACCGGGAGCGTCGCCCTCACCGCCGCCGCCCACACGCCGGGTACCGTCCTCCGGAACCTCACCGCAGGCGGACCGGAGGTGCTGCGCCTGGACACCCCGGCCGGAGTCGTGACCACGCGCGCGGGAACCCGGGACGGGCGGTTCGCGATCGGCGTCACCCGGACGACCCGCCGCATCGGCGACGCGACCCTCGTCCTGCCCGACGACGAGCTCCCGGCGCCCACGACCCCGGCTGAAGTCTCGGCCGCCTGACCGCACCGTCCTGCCCGGACGCCGAAGCGTCGCGGGCCGGCCGGATGGACGAAGAGGACAATGATGTCATCACAGATAATCGCGATCCTGGTCCTGGGCGGCATGTTCGCCATCGCCACGGTGCTGCCCATCAACATCGGGATCCTCGCGCTGGTCGCGTCGTTCGTCGTCGGCACGCTCGTGTTCGGCCTCGACGACAAGGAGATCTTCGAGGGTTTCCCGGTCTCGCTGTTCATCACCGTCGTCGGGGTCACCTACCTGTTCTCCGTCGCCAAGCTGAACGGCACGATCGACCTGCTGGTGCAGGGCGGGATCCGGCTCGTGCGGGGCCGCGCGATCCTCGTCCCGTGGGTGCTGTTCGCCGTCGCGGGCACGCTGACCGCGCTGGGCACCTTCACCCCGGCGGCCGTCGCGCTGCTGGTGCCGATCGGGATGAGCTTCGCGTTCACCTACCGCATCAGCCCGCTGATGATCGGCATGATGGTGATCTGCGGCGCCCACGCCGGGGCGTTCTCGCCGATGGCGGTGTCCGGTGCGCTCGTGTACGGGATCGTCGCCAAGTCCGGTCTGGCGGTCTCCCACGCCGCGTTGTTCTTCGCCAGCATGGGCTTCAACCTGCTGCTCGCCGCCGGCACCTACGTGCTGCTGCGCCGCCGGGGCGAGGAGAGCTTCGTCGAGCACCCCGACGACACAGCGGCCGATGTCGCCGGGTCGACCGGCGGCGGTGTGTCGACCGGGGGAGACGCGCGTGGTGGGGTCGCCACCGCGGTCGAGCCGCGGGCGATCGCGGTGACCTGGCACCAACGCGCCACGCTCACCGCGTTGGTCGTGCTCGTGGTCGGCGCGCTGGCCTTCCACCTCCAGATCGGCTTCCTCGCGCTGGCCGCCGGCGCCGTGCTCGCCCTGCTCGACCGCGAGAACCTCGGCAAGGCCGTCGACGGCATCAGCTGGCCGACGATCCTCCTGGTCGCGGGCATGGTCACCTACGTCGGCGTGCTGGAGCACTCCGGCACCATCGACTGGGTCGCCCACGGCGCGGTGGGGCTGGGCGCACCGTTGCTCGTGGCGCTGGTGCTGTGCATCGTCGTCGGTGTCACCTCGGCGTTCGCGTCCTCGACGGCGATCCTCACCGCGACCATCCCGATGGCGATCCCGTTGCTGCTCACCGGATCGCTGCCGGTCGCCGGGGTCGTCGCCGCCATGGCCATCTCCACCACGATCGTGGACGTCTCCCGTTCTCCACCAATGGCGCACTGGTCCTGGCCAACGCGCGCGGGGTCGACCGGAACCGGTTCTACCGGCAGGTCATCTCCTACACCTGCGTCATCGTCGCACTCGGACCGGTCGCGGCGTGGGCGGCGCTGGTGCTGCCGGGTTCGTTCTGAGCAGTCGGAAGGCCGCGGCACCCGGGGTGTCGCGGCCTTCCGGTCTCACCGGCTGGAGAAGGCGTCCAACGCGCACACGGCGGCGGTGGCGGACGGGTTCTTCGTGCCCTTGCACACGACCTTGATCGTGTGCGTCCCGGCGGGCAGGTCCGTCTTGCGGAACAGCGGGACCTGTTTGGTCACGGTGGGTGCGTAGGCGTCGATGTCGGATTGGGCGAGCGTGCCGTCGATGTAGACGTCCACCTTGCCCATGTTGGGCTGGGTCATGCTGACGTACTGCACGGCCGAACCGGTGAACGTGTACTCGGCGGAACCGCCGGCCCCCACGGTGAAGTTCTCCGAGCCGTGGAAGTCCCGGGTGTCGTTCCAGTTGCGCCACGTGCCCGTGTACTTCACACGGGCGTCCTTGTCGTCGACGTGGGTCCACTGCTGGCGGACGACCGACGTCGACTCCGCCGACCGGGTGCCATGGGCGTCCACGATGTGCAGCTTGTAGTCGCCGGGCGACTCGGGGAGCGCGATGGTGGTCGCGGTGCCGCTCGCACGGGTCATCCGGGGGCCGGGAGTGAAGGTGGTCGTGCCGGACGGGGCCAGCCAGATCGTCTTGGACGCGTCGCCGGCGCTCCTGATCGGGATCGACGACGCGCCGGTGTCGTTGAAGGTGGAGGCGGGCAGCACCCGGTCCGGAGTGGACGCGCCGCCGGGCGGGATGTCCCGGTACGCCGGTTCCAGACCGGACGCCACGGTGATCCGGTACGCCGCCGAGGGCCAGACGTTGTCGGAGTAGGCGCGCACGTCCTCGATGGTGCTGTTCGGGACGTTCTTGTTGGCGATCTTGTTGATGGTGCCGTAAGTGTTGGTGATGCGCAGGTCGTGCTGGCGTCCCCACGTGCCCGAGTTGATCGCGTACGCCACGTTCGGCGAAATGTGCAACACGTTGTCGTGGTGGTTGATGAACGCCGAGCCCTCGTCGGGGTGCAGGCCGTAGGTGTGCCCGGCCGGCACGCCGTGGAGGTAGTTGTGGGCGATGGTGGTGCCGGGTTGGCTGCCCAGCGTGTAGATCGGCGCGGAGTCGCCGAGGCGCTGCATGGTGTCGATGATGTGGTTGTGGCTGATGGTGTTGTTCTTGGCCGTGGTGGTCGGGACGTTCGGCACGATCGAGTTCGTGGAACCGTCGAAGTTCCACCAGCCCCAGCCGAGCGTGATGCCGTTCCACGGCGCCTTCTCGATCAGGTTGTGCTGCACGGACAGCGCGTCGACGAAGTAGGCCGACACCGGGCTGCTGCCGCTGAACAGCACCGCGCTGTCGTGCAGGTAGTTGTTCCTGATCTTGATGGTGCGGCTGACGCCCTCGACCGACGCGGGGTGCTTCTCGTTGTTCGTGCCGGTGTGGTCGCCGATGTAGACGTGCTGCGGGTGGCCGACGTTGACCGCCGACCCGGCGATGTCGTGGGTGTGGTTGCCGAGCAGCTTCGTGTCGCGGACGTCGTTGTTCAGGGTGATGCCGTCGGCGCCGGTGTGCGCGACCTTGTTGCGCTCCAGCACGATGCCATCCGCGTTCTCCAGTTGGACGGCCCCCGGCGGCAGGTCGATGTTGCGGTAGTGGTAGGCGTGGAAGTTCTTCCTGGCGTAGCAGCGGTTGCCGCCGTTGCCCTGCTGGGCCTGCTTGAAGGGCGAACCGGCGACGTCGAACAGGTTCCAGTCCGAGTGCTGGACCGTGATGCCGCTGAAGGTCAGGTTGCGGACGTGGTCCGAGGTCGAGGTGCCGGCGATCTTGAGCACGGTGGGGACGTTGTTCGGCGCCCACACGGACGCGGTCGCCATGTCGTCGGTGGCGGCCTTGTAGTAGTAGAGGGTTTGGTTGGCGCGGTCGAAGTGGAACTCGCCGGGCGTGTCCAGGAACTCGTAGGCGTTCATGATCTTCTGGGTGCCGGAGGGCTGGAAGTCGCCGTTGTACGCGCCCTGGGCGATGGCCGCGCCGGGCTGGTGGAACAGGGCGACGCGGTGGTCGGCGTTCGTGGTGATCTGCCGGACGCCCACGATGGCCGTGGTCCACGTCGTCCTGGTCTCGATTTCGAGGTCGCTCTGGTTCGCCGCGATGGCGGGGAGGTCGGAGAGGCTGTAGCGGGAGCCGTCGCACTCCGAGCCGGACTCCCACGCCCACGGGGCCTGGCCGGCGGTGACGCCTGGACGGCGGCCACCGCCGGTTGCGCGGAAACCGTGAGCGAGAGCGCGGAGAGTGTCAACGCCAGCGACCACGACAGGGTTCGCCTGGCAGGGAAGAGTGCAGCCACACCGGTTCCTCTCGTCGATCTTCATCGATCGGGAAGCCGCGACCGCGAGGGACAGCTCCGGGGCAAACATAAGACGTATGACGTCAGGTCGCAAGGGTCCGTCGATCGGTGTCCACTACTCGCCAGGCTGATGTTATCGCTCACATGCGAACTTGCTGGTCGAGGCCGATCCATGGCTGTGAGCGGCCTTGGGTGTCGCGCGGGGTCCTGTTAGCGTTAACGCGATCGGTGCTCGACCGAGCACCGCTGTCCACAGTGGACGCACACCCGAACAGCGCAGATTGGGAGTGATCGCCATCGAGACTTCACGCGAACGTCGTGCCGGCAGTCGAAACGTGCTCAGCGGTGTCCTGGCCGCGGGCGTGCTCGTGGGTTCCATGGTGATCGGGGTGCCATCGGCGAGCGCCGCGAACCCGATCATCGCCGACCGGTTCATCGCGGACCCGTCCGCGCACGTGTTCAACGGCCGGGTGCACCTCTACCTCACCGACGACCAGACCAACAGCGGCACGTACTGGGACTCCAAGGCGTGGCGGTCCTATTCGTCGTCGAACCTGGTGGACTGGACCGACCACGGTGACGTCTTCTCGATCGCGGGCTTCTCGTGGGCCAGTCGGTACGCGTGGGCGCCCGGCGCGACGGAGCACAACGGCCGTTACTACCTCTACCTGCCCGTCGACCGGACCAAGATCGGCGTGGCGGTCTCGTCCTCGCCCACGGGGCCGTTCTCCGACGCGCGGGGCAGCGCGCTGGTGGACCGCGCCCGGGACGCCAACGTCGGCGACGAGCCCATCGACCCGATGATCTTCACCGACGGCGACGGCTCGTCCTACATGTACTTCGGCACCCGCACGCCGAAGGTGGTCCGGCTGGGCGCGGACATGGTGTCCACGGCCGGGCCGATCACCGACGTGGGCCTGACCGGCGCCACCAAGTACGGCGAGGCGCCGCACCTGCACAAGATCGGCGACACCTACTACTTCTCGTACTCGACCGGCTGGCCGGGTCAGATCCACTACGCCACCGGCCCCTCGCCGCTGGGCCCGTTCACCTACCGCGGCGTGCTCCTGGACTACGTCAACGTGAGCACCAACCACCACTCGCTGTTCCAGCACCAGGGTCAGTGGTATGTCGCCTACCACAAGAACGCCCTTGAGGGCGGCGGCGGTTACAAGAGGTCGGTGGTGATGGACCGGCTCGTCCACAACGCCGACGGCACGATCCGCACGGTGGTGCAGACCCCGGGCGGCGTGGGGCCGTTCGCCACGTTCACCGCGCAGCACAGCGGCCTGCGGCTGGACACCTCCGGTTCGGCGGTCCAGCAGGCGACCGCGTCGACCGCGGAGTCCCAGCACTGGCAGTTGCGCGCCAAGCCGGGCGGGTACGTCGAGGTGATCAACCGGGGCACCGGTTCGTGCCTGGACGTGTCCGGCAGTTCGACCGCGAACGGCGCGAGCGTCGTGCAGTGGCGCTGCCACGGCGGCCTCAACCAGCAGTGGACCGTGCGGACCATCGACCCGACCACCGTGTCACTGGTCAACCGGGCCAGCGGCAAGTGCCTCGACGTCCCCTCGGCCGCCACGGCCAGCGGGACCCGGCTGATCCAGTGGACCTGCACCGGCAGCGCGAACCAGCGCTGGCGTCAGGCGTCCGTCTGAAGTCAGGGTCGCGTCCTAATGAGATGGGAGGTTTGAGTCGCGGCTCCACAAAGGACACACTTGCCCGGAACGACATTGAAATCCATGTCCAACTTCCGGGTCGAGTGTTCCGTGTGGTGGGGGGAGTCATCGGTGAGATTGGCACTCCGCTTGGCCACCTGCGCCGTGATGGCCGCCCTGCGCCTGCCCGACCGCGTGATCCGCGCGATCGTCGGCCCGCCGGTCGAGGTCGACGGCGCGCGGACGAGCCCGACGGCCCAGCTGTTGATCGCGCTGGAGCGGTTCGTGCCCAGGGCCGACCCCAAGGCGGTGCCCGACCTGGGGGCGGCCCGCCGGGACTTCGACATCGTGTCGTCCGTCCTGAGCGCCGGTGTCGCGCGTGATGTGCGGGCGTACGACACCGTCGTGGCCGGCGCGCGCGGCCCGCTCCCGGCGCGGGTCTACAGCCCGCCCGGGGCGTCCGGCCCGCTGCCCCTGCTGGTGTTCTGCCACGGCGGCGGCTTCGCGATCGGCAGCCTGACCAGCCACGACGGGATCTGCCGCTTCCTGAGCCGGCACGGTGGCGTGCGGGTCGTGGCCGTCGAGTACGCCCTGGCCCCGGAGCACCCGTACCCGGCCGGGGTCGACGACGCCCATGCGGCGTTCCTGGACGTCCTCGCCAACGCGGAACGCTTCGGCGGTGTCGCGGGTGTGGTGGGGGTCGGTGGCGACAGCGCGGGCGGGGCGCTCGCGGCCGTCGTGGCGCAGCGGTGCGTCGACGAGGCGGCGCCGACGCCGGCCTTCACCCTGATGCTCTACCCGGCCGTCGACGGGTTGAGCGAGCACCGGTCGCGGCAGCTCTTCGGGCGCGGCTACTTCCTCGACAGCGACATGGTCGACTGGTACCGGTCCTGCTACTCGCCGGACCCCGCGCGGCTGCACGAGCCGCACGCCTCGCCGTTGCGCGCTCCCGACTTCCGCGGGCTGCCGCCGACCTGCGTGGTCACGGCCGGGTTCGACCCGTTCCGGGACGAGGGGATCGAGTACGTGGAGCGGCTGAGGGCCGTCGGGGTGCGGGTGACCCACCTGCACCGCGACGGACTGGTGCACGGGTTCGCGTCGTTCCTGGGCTGCGACCGGCACGCTCGGCGGGCGATGCGGGACGTCGCGGCGGAACTGCGCCGCCTGGCCGCCGCCCGTGTCGACCCGGAAGCGGCGGCCAACGGCGTCTGAGTCCGTCAGTACCCGATGGCCTCGCGGAGGAGCAGCACGGTGGCGCGTCCCGGGCGGGGATCGGCGTTGAGGATGAGCAGGCGGTTGATGGCGCTGGGCATCCCGTAGACCGCTTGGGCGCGGGCGTTCTCCAAGGGGAGGGCGTGTTCCTCGACGCGGCGCAGCGCCGTGGGCAGGTCGGGCACCACCTTCTGCGCCCCGACGACCCAGATCGCGTGGCCGGCCCCGCCCGCGTTGGCGGGCAGTTGGCTGCCGCTGCCCGAGGCGAGGACGAGCGAGCCGGTCTCGGTGACCGCGGCGACGCTGTTGACGACGAAGTCCGGGGTGGAGACCAGCTTGCGGATCTCGTCGCCGCCCGTCGCGCGGTCGGTGGTCAGGATGCGTGGCCTGATGGCGTCGTACTGGCCGCCGGTGTTGATGTCGTCGTCGATGCCGGACAGTCGGAGGGTCTCGCTGGCTCCGGTGAGCACGCTGGAACCGTCGGGGATCAGGTCCTTGACGCGGGCGCGGGCGGCTGCGGCGTCGTCGAGGATCTCGGCGGCGAAGCCGTTGGCGCGCAAGGCGGCGGCGACCCGCTCCAGCCGTGGGGTCGGAGCCGGGTCGGTGAACGGCGGGGTGGTTTCCTGCATGCCGGTACGACGACGCAGCCCTCCGGGATGTCAGCTAATCCTGGGCCTTGCCCCCGGTGACGCGGGACAGGGCCAGCGCGATGAGGATGATCGTGCCGTTGAGGGCGCCGATCCACTGGGCCGGGACACCGCCGAGGGTGAGCACGTTCTGGATCAGGAACAGCAGCAGGATGCCGGTGAACGCCCCGAACATGGTGCCCTTGCCGCCGTTGAGGCTGATGCCGCCGATGACGGCCGCCGCGAACACGGTGAAGATGTACCCGTTGCCCTGGGCCGACGCGACCGACGCCAGCCGCCCGGACAGCAGCAGTCCGCCGAGGGCCGCGAGCAGGCTCGCCGAGACGATCACGATCCACAGGACCCGGTCGGTGCGGATGCCGGCCGCCTTCGCCGCGTCCACGTTGCCGCCGATCGCGTAGAGGGACCGCCCGAAGCTGGTGAAGCCGAGCAGCACGATGCCGGCGGCGAACAGGGCCAGGCACAGCCACACCGACGCGGGCACGCCCAGCCACTGCGTCGTGCCCAGGTAGAGCATCGACTCCGGGAGCTGGAAGAACGTCTGGCCGCCGGAGATGCCGGTGAGGATGCCGCGCAGCACGATCAACATGCCGAGCGTGACGATGAAGCCGTTGAGCCCGAACCGGATGATGAACAACGCGTTCACGACGCCGATCAGCACGCCGACCGCCAGCGTGACGGGCACCGACCAGCCGCCGGGCAGCAGGCCGAGCCCGTGGCCCGCGCCGACGGGCACGGTCAGCCATGCGGCGACCCCGGGTGCGAGTCCGACGGTGGACTCCAGGGACAGGTCCATCTTCTTGACGATCAGGACCAGCGTCTGCGCCAGGACCAGGACCGCGATCTCGGACATGGTTTGCAGGACGTTGACCAGGTTGTCCGGCTGGAGGAACACCGGGCTGACCAACTGCCCGACGATCGCGATCACGATGATCGCGGGGATGAGCGCCAGGTCGCGCATCCGGGCGAACGCGATCCGCCGGCCACCCGCGACCCGGCCTCCCGGACCGCCCGCCGGCCCGTCCCCGGTGACCGGGGGTGCGGTCGTGGTGTCAGCCATCGAGGTCCACTCCTTCCATCGCGGCCACGAGCCGGTGGTCGTGCCAGCCGCGGGGGATCTCGGCGACCACCCGGCCCTGGAACACCACCAGGACCCGGTCGCACATGCGCAGGTCGTCGAGTTCGTCGGAGGCGACGAGCACCCCGGTGCCGGACTCGGCGACCTCCTCGACCTTGCCGAGCAGGAACTCCTTCGACCGCACGTCCACGCCGGCGGTCGGGTTGATCAGCACCAGCAGCCTCGGGTCGTTGGCCAGCGCACGGGCCATGACGACCTTCTGCTGGTTGCCGCCGGACAGGCCGGACACCGGCAGCTGCGGTCCCGGGGTCTTGATCGCGAGGTTGCCGATCATGGTCCGGGCGAACCGGTCCCGGCGGCGGCCGTCGATGAACCCCGCCGGGCCCAGCCGGTCCGGGATGGTCAGGGTGCCGTTGTCCGCGATGGACATCTCCGGCACGAAACCCTCGCGGTGGCGGTCCTGCGGGACGAAACCCACGCCCGCCGCCAGCGCGGCGGGCACGCTGCCCGGCCGTGGCCTTTGGCCCGCGATCTCCACCGTGCCGGTCACCGCCGCCCGCAACCCCACCACGGTCTCCGCGATCTCGATGCGCCCGCTGCTCGCCGCGCCCGCGAGACCGACGACCTCGCCGGCGCGGACCCGGAACGACACGTCGTCGTAGGCCCCGGGAAGTGACGCCCCGTCCACCGCGAGCACGTCGGCGGCGTTGTCCGCCAAGGTGTGGCGTTCACCGCGGTGCTCGGTCGCGGCCTCGCCGGTCATGGCGGCGACCAGGTCGGCGCGCGGCAGGTCCGCGACCGGTGCGGTGAGGATGTGCCGGGCGTCGCGGAACACCGTCACGGTGTCGCAGATCTCGTAGACCTCCTGCAGGTGGTGGCTGATGAACAGGAACGTCACGCCCTGCCGCTGGAGGTCGGAGATCCGGGTGAACAGCCGGGTGATGGCGGCGCCGTCGAGCTGCGCGGTCGGCTCGTCGAGGATGATGAACCGCGCCCCGAACGACAGCGCCCGCGCGATCTCCACGAACTGCCGCTGCTCGACGTCGAGTTCCTTCGCGGGGGTGCGCACGTCCACATCCACCGACCAGGTGGCCAGCAGGTCCCGGGCCTTGGCCCGCACCGCCTTCCACCGGATCAACCCGCCGGGGCCGCGGTCGTGCCGGTTCAGGAACAGGTTCTCGGCCACGGTCAGCTCGGGAATGATGGTGGACTTCTGGTAGACGCACGCCACCCGCTGCCGCCAGGCGTCCCGGTCGGCCGGGCGCGGCGCGGGCTCGCCGCCCAGGCGCACCGTGCCCGCGTCCGCCGCCTGGAGCCCGGTCAGGATGGACACCAGGGTCGACTTGCCCGCCCCGTTGCGCCCCACCAGCGCGTGGGTCTGCCCGGCCTCGATCGTGATGCCGGCCTCGTCCAGGGCCACGGTGGACCCGAACCGCTTCGTTATCCCGGTCGCCTCGACCACGGGTGGGGCGGCAGCCATGTCGCTCCTCGCCTTCGGCGGCTAGTTGCCCCACAGGGACTGGTCGTCGTTCTTGACGCTGGGGACCCCGTCGTAGGTGCCGCCGTCGGCGGTGACCAGGGGAGCGGACAGCTGGTCCTCCAGGACGCCGTCGCGGACCTGGATGATCGTGCTGTCGTGGTCGGTCTTGCCGGGGGAGAACGTCTTGCCGTCGATCGCGGCCTTCAGGTAGAGCAGGGCGTACTTGGCGTACAGGTCGGCCGGCTGGGAGACGGTGGCGTCGATCTTGCCCTCGGCGATGTTCTTGAGCTCCTCGGGGATGCCGTCGTTGGACACCACGAACACGTGCCTCGGGTCGCTCGGCGGGACCAGCAGGTCCTTCTGCTTGAGCACCTGGAGGGTGCCGGCGAGCGCGAAGCTGGACTGCATGTAGACGCCCTTGATGTCCGGGTGGGCGGTCAGGTCGGTCTGCAGCTTCTGCGCCGCCACCGCGCCGTCCCAGTTCGTGGCCTCGCCGAACACCGTGATGCCCGGGTAGTTGGCCTTCATGCAGTCGTTGAACGCCTCGGTGCGGTCGCGGCCGTTGATCGAGGCGAGGTCGCCCTGCAGCATCACGACCTTGCCCTTGCCGCCCAGCTTCGCGCCGAGGAACCGGCAGGCCTTCTCGCCGTAGGCGCGGTTGTCCGCCCGCACCACCATGAACACCTTGCCGGTGTCGGGCCGGGTGTCCACGGTGACGACGGGGATCTTCTTCGCCTCCAGTTGCGCCAGGGTCGGGGCGATGGCGGCGGTGTCCTGCGGGGCCATCGCGACGCCCTTGACGCCCTGGCTGATGAACGTCTGGGCGTTGGCGGTGAGCTTCGCGACGTCGTTCTGCGAGTTGGTGGTCTTGAGTTCCAGGCCCAGTTCCTTGGCGAACTCGGGGCTGTACTTGATGTAGGAGTTCCAGAAGTCGGTGTCGGAGCGCGGGTAGTCCACGCCGACCACCGGGGCGCCACCGGTCTGCCCGGTGCCCGTCGCACCGCACGCGGCGAGCGTGGCGGCGAGGGCGGTGACGAGGCCGAGACGGGCGTAGGTGCGGGCTGTGCTCTTCACGGCGGTTTCTCCTAGCGGACGGTCGTCGGCGGGAGCGGGATCAGGTGCGGGGACGGGTGCGCAGGCCGCTCATCCCGCCGTCGACGGCGAGGTCGGTGCCGGTGGTCGAGCCGGACAGCGGGCTCGCCAGGTAGGCGATGGCGTGCGCGACCTCGTCGGCGGTCACCAGCCGGCCCATCGGCTGGCGGGCGTTGAGCGCGGCCCGCTCCGCCTCGGGGTCGGCGGCGCGGGCCAGCAGGCGGCCGATCCACGGCGTGTCGGCGGTGCCCGGGTTGACGCAGTTGACCCGGATGCCGTCGGCGACCAGGTCGGCGGCGGTGGCGCGGGTGAGCGCCAGCACCGCGCCCTTCGTGGCCGAGTACAGGACGCGGTCGGGCAGGCCCGCGGTGGCCGCGATGGAACAGGTGTTGACGATGGCGGCGCTGCCCGACTCGCGCAGGTGCGGCAGTGCGGCTCGGGTGGTGCGGACGATGCCGAAGACGTTGACGTCGAAGACTTTCCGCCACTCCTCGTCGGGGTTGTCCGCGATGCCGCCCTGCGCGCCGATGCCGGCGTTGTTGACCAGGATGTCGATGCCGCCGAGCCGCTGCGCGGCCTGCTCGACCGCCGCCTTCACGGTGTCGTCGTCGGCCACGTCCGCCCGGATGCCCAGCAGCGGCTCCGGAACGCCCTCCGGTGTGAGGTCGAGGCAGGCGACGCGTGCGCCGCGTGCGGCCAGGAGTCGTGCGGTGGCCAGTCCGATGCCGGAAGCGCCGCCGGTCACCACGGCGGCCAGCCCGGCCAGTTCCCCGGTCATGCGCTCGCCTGCCGGTTCCACACGGGCCCGTCCGGGAAGCGGTGGGCGGCGACGGAGGCGGGGTGGAGTTCGGCGCCGATGCCGGGTGCGGTCGGCGCGAGGTAGTGGCCGGCGCGGATGCGGACCGGGTCGGTGAAGTGCTCGTGCAGGTGGTCGACGTACTCGATGACGCGGTCCTCGGTGGTGCCGCTGACCGCCACGTAGTCGAACATCGCCAGGTGCTGCACCATCTCGCACAGCCCCACGCCGCCCGCGTGCGGGCACACCGGGACGCCGAACTTGGCCGCCAGCAACAGGATCGCGACGTTCTCGGTGACGCCCGCGGTGCGGCTGGCGTCGAGCTGGAGGACGTCCAGCGCGCCGGCCTGGAGCAGCTGCTTGAACATCACCTGGTTGTGGGTGTGCTCCCCGGTGGCGACCTTGACCGGCGCGACCGCCCGCCGGATCTCGGCGTGGCCCAGGACGTCGTCGGGCGAGGTGGGCTCCTCGATCCAGTACGGGTCGAAGGGTGTCAGCGCGGCCATCCGGTCGATCGCCTGCCGCACGCCCCACGCCTGGTTGGCGTCCACGGCGATCCGGATGTCCGGCCCGACCGCCTCGCGGGCCAGCCGCAGGCGGCGCTCGTCGTCGGCCGGGTCACCGCCGACCTTCAGCTTGATCTGGGTGAACCCGTCGGCCACGGCCTCCTTGGCCAGCCGCACCAGTTTTTCGTCGTCGTAGCCCAGCCAGCCGGGTGTGGTGGTGTAGGCCGGGTAGCCGTCTCTCAGCAGGCGTTCGGCGCGTTCGGCGCGGCCGGGTTCGGCGCGGCGCAGGATGTCCAGCGCCTCGTCGCGGGTGAGGGCGTCCTCCAGGTAGCGGAAGTCGACCAGGTCCACCAGTTGCTCGGGGGACAGGTCGGCGAGCAGCCGCCACACGGGTTTGCCCTCGCGGCGCCCGTACAGGTCCCACACGGCGTTGACGATCGCGGCGGCGGCCATGTGGATGACCCCCTTCTCCGGACCGAGCCAGCGCAACTGGCTGTCGCCGGTCAGCCGCCGGGAGAACGCGCCGAGGTCGCCCAGGACCTCGTCCACGGGCAGGCCGATCACCAGTGGCGCGAGTGCCCGCACGGCCGCGACCTCGACGTCGTTGCCCCGCCCCACGGTGAAGGCCAGGCCGTGGCCCTCGGCCCCGTCGCCGGTGCGGATCGTGACGTAGGCGGCGGAGTAGTCGGGTTCGGGGTTCATCGCGTCGGATCCGTCGAGGTCGCGCGAGGTCGGGAATCGCACGTCGACCGCGTCGACGGCGGTGATCAGCTCGGCACCGGACATGGGATGGATTTATAGGTGGCTGGCGGCGGCCGTGTCCAGGTCGGTGACCAAATGAGTCACGTGGTTGGCAAAATGCCTGGTCAGCGTTAACACGTGTGGAGTACTGAGGGTTTTGAGAGGTCGGACCTCTTCCGTGAAGATGGGATGTATTGCTAGCGTCCGACCGCAGTGCAGATCACCGGGGAGCAGCCGTGTCACTGACCGACAAGGCCATCGACCGCATCAGGGACCTGATCCAGTCGGGCGAACTGCCTCCGGGGTCGAAACTGCCCCCCGAGCAGCAGTTGGCCGCCGAGCTGGGCCTGTCCCGCAACCTGATGCGGGAGGCGGTCAAGGCGCTGGTCGTGGCCCGGGTGCTGGAGATCCGGCGGGGTGACGGCACGTACGTGACCAGCCTGGCGCCCGAGGTGGTGCTCGGGGGCATCGCGTCGGCCGTGGAACTGCTGCGCGGCGAGACCCTGTTGGAGCTGACCGAGGTGCGCCGGCTGTTCGAGCCGGTCGCCACCGGGCTCGCGGCCACCCGGATCAGCGCCGCCGAACTCGCCGTGGTCGAGGGACACCTCGACGCGATGCGCGCCGCGAAGGACGACGTCGAACTGCTCAACCAGCACGACGCCGCCTTCCACCGCGCGGTCGTCGCCGCCACCGGCAACGCGACGCTGACGACCCTGCTCGAAGGCA
Source organism: Actinosynnema sp. CA-248983 (assembly GCA_050954585.1). Lineage (GTDB taxonomy): Bacteria > Actinomycetota > Actinomycetes > Mycobacteriales > Pseudonocardiaceae > Actinosynnema. Next base: position 4,154,614 of record CP191863.1, read on the forward strand.
TCTCCGGCCGCACGGTCCGGGCCCGGGTCTGGCGCGGACTGGTCGACGACAACGCGGCGAGCCGCACCCTCGCCGAACACGAGGCGATCTTCAACGCGCTGGTCGACCGGGACGCCGCCCTGGCCCAGGCCGCCGCCCTCATGCACGTCACCACCACCGAGCGCTGGCTGCGCGAACACGTCGAGCGGGACGACGACATCCCGCCCACCGGCTGACCCCTGGCGTTCCCGAGGAGAGACCGATGAGACTTCTGCGCGTGGGCCCGGCGGGCCACGAGCGGCCCACCGTCCTTTACCCCGACGGCGCCGCCTACGACCTGACCCCGTTGACCGCCGACATCGACGGCGCGTTCCTGGCCGCCGGCGGCGTGGACCGGGTCCGCGCCGCCCTGGCCGCCGGCAGGTTGCCACGAGTGGACATCGCGGGACATCGCGTCGGCGCCCCGGTCGCCCGCCCGGGGAAGGTCGTGTGCATCGGCCTGAACTACGCCGACCACGCCGCCGAGACCGCCACGCCCCCGCCCGCGGAACCCGTGGTGTTCATGAAGGCCGCGAACACGGTCGTCGGTCCCGATGACACCGTGCTCGTCCCGCGCGGCAGCGTGAAGACCGACTACGAGATCGAACTCGCGGTGGTCGTCGGCGCGACCGCCCGCTACCTGGACTCGCCCGGCGACGCGGACGGCGTCATCGCGGGCTACGCCATCGCCGACGACGTCACCGAACGGGCGTTCCAGCACGAGCGCGGCGGGCAGTGGGACAAGGGCAAGTCGTGCGAGACGTTCAACCCGCTCGGCCCGTGGCTGGTGACCCCCGACGAGGTCGGCGACCCGCAGGCGCTGGCGATGCGGTTGCGGGTCAACGGCGAACCGCGCCAGGACGGCCACACCAAGAACATGATCTTCGGTGTCCGGCACGTCGTCTGGTACCTCAGCCAGTTCATGGTCCTGGAGCCCGGGGACGTGGTCAACACCGGCACTCCCGCCGGCGTCGCCTTCGGCGCCAACGACTTCCCGTACCTGCGCCCCGGCGACGTGGTCGAGGCCGAGATCGACGGGCTGGGCCGCCAGCGGCACGTCCTGGGGCAGGCGTGAGCGCCGTGGCCCGGATCGACGCGCACCACCACCTGTGGGACCTCGCCGCCCGGCCGCAGGACTGGCTCGACGGGCCGGACCTGGCCCCGATCCGGCGCGACTTCGGCCCCGACGACCTGCGCGCGGTGACCGCGCCGGCCGGCGTGGACGCCACCGTGCTCGTCCAAGTGCTCCCCGACTTCGACGAGACGGTGGAATTCCTCGCGCTGGCCGGGAAGTCCGACCTGATCGCCGGGGTCGTGGGGTGGGTGGACCTGACCGCGCCCGACGTCGCCGAGCGGCTCGACCGGCTGCGGTCCGGGCCGGGCGGCGACCGGCTGGTGGGGGTGCGGCACCTGGTGCAGTCCGAGCCCGACCCCGAGTGGCTGACCCGCCCCGACGTCCTGGCCGGGCTGCGCGCGGTGCGCGACGCCGGGCTGGTCTACGACCTGCTCACCCGGCCGCACCAGCTTCCCGCGGCGCTGGCGGCGGTGCGGGCGGTGTCGGACCTGGTGTTCGTGCTCGACCACCTGTCCAAACCGGACATCGCGGGCGGGGCGTGGGAGCCGTGGGCGAGCGGGATCGCCGCGCTGGCCGCCGAACCGAACGTGGTCGCCAAGCTGTCCGGGCTGGTCACCGAGGCTGGTCCACTGTGGACGGTGGAGGAGTTGTGGCCGTTCGTCGACGTGGCGCTGGAGGCGTTCGGCCCGCAGCGGCTGGCGGTCGGCTCGGACTGGCCGGTGTGCCTGCTCGCCGCCTCCTACGCCGAGGTCATGGGCACCGCCGAGGAGTTGACCGCGAGCCTGGGCGCCGCCGAACGCGCCGCGGTCCTGGGCGGCACGGCCGCCCGCGTCTACCGGTTGGGGCAGCGGTGATGCGGACGGTTCGGCTGGCCTACGGCGAGACCGGGCTGGACCTGCGCGTGGACCCGGCGGTGACCACGGTCGTGACGCCGAGGCACCACCAGGCCACCGAGCCCCCACGGGAGATCCTGCGCCGGGCGCTGCGATCCCCGGTGGCCGGTCCGCCGCTGCGCGAGCGCGTCCGACGCGGCCAGACCGCGGCCATCTCCGCCTGCGACATCACCCGCCCGCAGCCGCGCGAGCTGATGATCCCGGCGATCCTGGAAGAGCTTGACGGCCTGGTCGACCTCGACGACGTCGTGGTGCTGGTCGCGACCGGGACGCACCGGGGCAACTCCGAGGCCGAGCTGCGCCGGATGTTCGGCGACGACGTGGTCGATTCGGTGCGGATCGTCAACCACGACGCCCGCGACCCCGCGAGCCTGACCTGGGTGGGGGAGTTGGGCGCGGGCGTGCCGGTGTGGCTCAACAGCGAGTGGCTGGCGGCGGACGTGCGCATCACGACCGGGTTCGTGGAGCCGCATTTCTTCGCCGGGTTCTCCGGCGGCCCCAAGCTGGTCGCACCCGGCCTGGCCGCGCTGGAGACGGTGCTGGTGCTGCACGACGCGCGCCGGATCGGCCACCCGCAGGCGGCGTGGGGGGTCATCGAGGGCAACCCGGTGCATGACGACGTGCGCGCGATCGCGGCGGCCACCGGCGTGACCTTCGGGTTCGACGTGGTCCTCAACCAGGACAAGCAGGTCGTCGCCGCGTTCGGCGGAGACCTGCTCGCCATGCACGCCGAGGCCGTGCGCACCGCGCGCGAGACCGCCATGCGGCCGGTGCCGCACCGCTTCGACGTGGTGGTGACCACCAACTCCGGCTACCCGCTGGACCAGAACCTCTACCAGGCGGTGAAGGGGATGTCGGCGGCCTACCAGGTGGTCGCGCCCGGCGGCGCGATCGTGTGCGCGGCCGAGTGCCGGGACGGCTTCCCCGACCACGGCTCCTACCGCGAGGTGCTGGCCTCGGCCGACTCGCCCCGGGCGCTGCTCGCCGAGATCTCCGCGCGGTCGGTCACCGTGCCCGACCAGTGGCAGGTGCAGATCCAGGCGCGCATCCAGGCCGAATGCCGGGTCGTCATGCACACCTCCTACCTCAGCGATGCCGACCTGGCGTCCGCGCACCTGGAGCAGACCGACGACGTCTCCGCGACCGTCGCGCAGGCTTTGGCGGCGGCGGGACCCGGCGCGCGGCTGTGCGTGTTGCCCGAAGGGCCCCAGACGATCCCCTACATCGCGATCCCGTACGTCCAGGGAGGCTGAGCAATGGCGGGACCGGAGGTGGTCGACCTCGGGTACGCCCGGGTCGACGTCGATCGCGAGGCGCGCCAGGGCCTGCCGGAAGTGGTCTACGGCAGCGGGAAGACACCCGACCAGGTCATCGGGATCGTGCGGACCCTGTTGCGGCACAACGACGGGCCGGTGCTGGTCACGCGGGTGGAACCGGACGCGGCGGAAGCCGTGCTGGCGTCGGTGCCCGGCGGCGAGTACGACGGCGGGGCGCGGCTGCTGGTGTGGCGGCCGGCCGCGCCGACCGGGTTCGACGTGGTCGTGGCGGCGGCGGGCACGGCCGACCTGCCCGTGGCGCGGGAGGCCGCCGCGGTGACCGCCGCCGTGGGACTGGGCGTCACGACGGTCACCGACGTGGGTGTGGCGGGTCTGCACCGGTTGCTGGCCGAGCGGGCACGACTGTCCACAGCGGACGGTGTCATCGTGGTGGCGGGCATGGAGGGCGCGCTGGCGAGCGCGATCGGCGGTCTGGTCGCGTGCCCGGTGGTCGCCGTGCCCACCTCGACCGGCTACGGCGCCGGCCTGGAGGGCATCACCGCGTTGCTCGCCATGCACGCCTCCTGCGCGGCGGGGATCACGGTGGTCAACATCGACTCCGGGTTCGGGGCGGCGATGGCCGCGTTCCGGCTCGCGCACGTGGTGGGGCGGAGGACGGCGTGAGCCGGGTCTGCGTCATCTCGCCGTTCACCGGCCTGGCCGGGGACATGCTGCTGGCCGCGCTGGTGGACGCGGGCGCGCCGCTGGACGCGATCCGCGCGGCCGTCGCCGACACCGGCCTGACCGGGTGGGACCTCACCGTCACCCCGGTGCTCACCCACGGGCTCACCGGCCGGCGGGCCGTCGTGACGGTGACCGACGACGCCACGAGCCGCGCGGCGGGCGAGTTGATCGCCATGGCGGGCCGGGTGCGCGACCGGGCCGTGGCGGACACCGCGGTCGCCGCGCTGCGCGCCATCGCCGAGGTCGAGGCACGCCTGCACGGCGAGGACCCGGAGCGGGTGCACCTGCACGAACTCGGCGGTCACGACACCCTGGTGGACGTCGTCGGCGTGGCCGCCGCGTTGCACGCCCTGGACGTGCGGACCGCGCACTGCGAGGCGTTGCCGATCGGCGCCGGGTCGGTCCGCACCGCGCACGGGGTGCTGCCCTGCCCGGCCCCGGCGACCTCGGCGCTGCTGGCCGGCGCCCGGGTCGTGGGCACCACCCTGCCCGGCGAGACCGTGACCCCGACCGCCGCGGCCCTGCTGCACGCGATCGGCGCCGACTACGACCCCGCGCCGCCGATGCGGATGCGGGCGACCGGCTACGGCGTGGGCACCCGGACGCTGCCGGACCGGCCGAACGTGGCGGTGGTCCGACTCGGCGACCGGGAGGCGGCGGACGTGCGTGACCTGGTCGTCCTGGAGACCACCGTGGACGACGTCACCGGGGAGGTCCTCGGGTATCTGGTCACGCTCCTGCTCGACTCGGGCGCGCTGGACAGCTGGATCACCCCGGCCACGATGAAGAAGGGCCGGCCGGGGCACGTGCTGCACGCACTCGTCACGCCCGAAGCGGCGGACGGGGTCGAGCGGCGGATGTTCGCCGAGACGGGCACGCTCGGGGTGCGGCGGACGACCGTCCGGCGCACCGCTCTGCCCCGGACCACCGACACCGTGGACGTCCACGGCCTGCCGGTGCGCCGCAAACACGGGCCGCACCACGGAAAACCGGAATACGACGACGCCGTGGCCGTCGCCCGCCAGACCGGACTGCCACTGCGCACCGTGCTCGCCATGGCCGCGCACGACCCCGTGGAGCAGTGATGGACACCAGCGCAGCCGCCGAGCGGCTCGTGGCACACCTGACCGCGATCGGCCCGGTCGCCGTGGCGTTCTCCGGCGGCGCGGACTCCGCCCTGGTGCTCGCCGCCGCCGCGCGCGCCCACGGCCCCGATGCGGTGCTCGCCGTCACCGCCGACTCGGCGAGCCTCGCCGCCGCCGAGCTGGCGGGCGCGGTCGCGTTCGCCGAAAGCCTCGGCGTGCGGCACGTGGCACCCCCGACCGCCGAGCTGGACAACCCGTCGTACGCGGCCAACGGCCGGAACCGTTGCTACTTCTGCAAGTCCACCGTCCTGGACACCATCACGGCCGTCGCGCGAGACCACGGCCTCGATGCGGTGGCCACCGGCGTGAACGCCGACGACGCGCACGACCCGTTCCGGCCGGGCATCCGCGCCGGCGACGAGATCGGCGTGCGCACACCGTTGCGCGACCTCGGGATGACGAAGGCCGGCGTCCGCGCGGTGAGCCGCCTGTGGGGTCTGTCCACATGGGACAAACCCGCGATGCCGTGCCTGGCGAGCCGGGTGCGGTACGGGGTGGCGATCACCCCCGCGCGCCTGGCCCGGGTCGAACGCGCCGAAGTGGCCGTCCGGTCCTGGCTCGCGAGCGCCGGCACCCCGACCCGGGACCTGCGCGTGCGCGACCTCGGCGACACCGGGCGGGTCGAGCTCGACCCCGACCTGGTCGACCGGCCCGAGATCGGGCCCGCGCTGACCGGACTCGTCCAGGCCGCCGGGTTCGACGCGGTCGAGCTGGCGGTGTTCCGGTCCGGCGCCCTCAACCACGAAGCGACCCGCTGACCTGCGGCTGACGGCAAGAAGTACACGCGACACCGCACCGTGGCGGTGTCGAGACGGGAGTGTCGATGACGACATCCGGAATGTCCCGACGAGGATTCCTGGCCGCCACCGGCATCGCGGCGGCCTCGGCCGCGATGCCCGCCCTGACCGGGTACGCGGCGGCGGACACCCAGACCGACCTGGCGAACCTGGTCAACCTGCGGTTCGGCATGTTCAACCACTTCAACCTCGGCACCTTCACCAACGAGGAGTGGGCGGCGGGCGGCCAGAGCCCGCTGAAGTTCGCGCCGCCCGCCGTGGACTGCGCGCAGTGGGCGGCGGCGGCTGCGTCGGCGAAGATGAGCCACGGCGTGCTCACCACCAAGCACCACGACGGCTTCTCCTTGTGGCCCACGGCGTTCGGCCGGCAGAACGTGGCCTACTCCGGTTACCGGCAAGACGTGGTGCGCCAGTACGTCGACGCGTTCCGCGCCCGGGGCCTGCGGGTCGGGCTGTACTACTCGGTCTGGGACCGCACGCACACCATCCAGGCCTACGGCGGCTATCACGTCAACGACCCGTACCAGGCCATCGAGCCGGGCGACATGACCGTGGTGCTCGGCCAGATCCGCGAGCTGCTGACGAACTACGGCACGATCGACGTGTTCATCACCGACGGCTACGCCTGGCAGATGGGCCAGCAGGAGATCTCCTACCAGGAGGTCCGCAACCTGGTGAAGTCGCTGCAACCGCACTGCGTGCTGGTCGACCACGGCGCCCTGGTGCAGCCCTGGCTCGGCGACGCGATCTACTTCGAGGCCCCGCTGGGCATCCGGGCGCCGGATGGCAACACGTTCGCGGGCATGCAGGGCGAGACGATCAGCCGAGGCTGGTTCTGGCACCCGCACACGGCCACCGAAGCGCCGCGCAGCCGCGACGCCATCCTGGCCGACCTCCGCGAACTGGAGCCCAAGTACACCTCGTACCTGTTGAACTGCCCACCCAACCGCGAGGGCAGGCTCGACACCAACATCGTCAGCCGGCTCGCGGAGGTCGGCGCGGCCTGGAGCCCGAACCCCTCGCGCCCGCCGCTGCCCGCCCAGCCGCTGCGGGTCGAGTGGCCGGTGAACGCCGTGGCGGCCTTCGCCTCGTCCTGCAACCCGGGCGAGGTCGCCCACCACGCGATCGACAACCGCAGCGACCGCAACTTCGAGACCTGCTGGTCGACCTGGGGCGGCGGTCGCACGCTGCCGCAGACGATCACGATCGACCTCGGCGGGGTGTGGAGCAACGTCTCCACGCTCGAATACCTGCCGAAGCAGTGGAACCGCACCAACTCCACCGACGGCGACATCACCGCCGCCACCATCGCCACCAGCACCGACGGCGTCACCTATACCACCGTGGCCACCGTGAACTGGGCCGCGAACCCGCGCCTCAAGCTCGCCGAGTGGCCCAACCGGGACGTCGGTTTCGTGCGCATCACCGTCACGGCCGCCGCAGGCGGCTACGCCAACATCAACGGCGTGCACATCGGCGGCCGGAGCGTCCGCCCCCAACTGGTCTCGCGCTTCCCCCTGGCGAACGCGGTCTACCGCATCGAGGCCCGCCACAGCGGCAAGGTGCTCGACGTGCGCGGCTCCGGCACCGCGAACAACACCCCGGTGCACCAGTGGCCGTGGCTGAACGGCGCGAACCAGAAGTGGACCTTCATCTCCACCGGGGACGGCTACTTCAAGATCCGCGACCAGAACAGCGGCAAGCTGCTGGAGGTCGGCGGCCGGTCCCGCGACAACGGCGGCACCATGAACATCTGGGGCGACGCGAACGTCCACCAGCAGCACTGGGCCGTCACGCCCGTCGGCGACGGCTACTTCCTGCTCACCAACCGGCTCAGCCGGCGGGTCCTGGAGGTCCCCGGCGGGTCCACCGCGGACGGCACCGTCCTCGACCAGTGGGACCACAGCGGCGACGGCCACCAGCTGTGGCGCCTGCTCCGGTCCTGACGTCACCACTTCACGAAGGGGTTACCGCCCATGTCCTCGTCATCGAACGGTTTCACCCGCAGGCGATTGCTCACCGCGGCCGGCGCCACCGGGATCGGCGCGGCGAGCGGCGTGCTGCGGGTCGGCACCGCGCACGCCACCGCCGGCCCGAGCAGCTACACGCCCACCTGGGAGTCGGTGGACCAGCACCCGCCGGCGCCGGAGTGGTTCCAGGACGCCAAGTTCGGCATCTACTTCCACTGGGGCGTCTTCAGCGTCCCCGCGTTCGCGAACGAGTGGTACCCGCGCTCGATGTACTTCAGCGGTTCCAACGAGCACACCCACCACGTCAACACCTACGGCGACCCGTCCGTCTGGCCGTACCACAACTTCATCAACGGTGCCCGGGACAAGGCCGGGAACTGGGTGCAGTTCGCGCCGAAGCTCCGCACGGCGGGCGGCAACTTCGACCCCGACGAGTGGGCGCAGCTGTTCGTCGACGCGGGCGCGAAGTTCGCCGGGCCGGTCGCGGAGCACCACGACGGCTACTCGATGTGGAACAGCGCGGTCAACGAGTGGAACTCCGTGCGCACCGGCCCGAAGCTGGACCTGGTGAAGCTGCACGCCGACGCGATCCGGCGCAAGGGCATGAAGCTCCTGCTGGCCATGCACCACGCGTACAACTTCACCGGATTCTTCGAGCGCGTCCCGACCCAGCCGGACCCCAGCCTGCGCAAGCTGTACGGCCAGCTCGGCGGGCCGGCGCAGAACCAGCTGTGGATCGACAAGCTCAAGGAGGTCGTCGACGGCTACCAGCCGGACATCCTCTGGCAGGACTTCAACCTGGACAAGGTCGACGAGTCGCGGCGGCTGGAGTTCCTGGCCCACTACTACAACCGCGCCGTCGCCTGGAACAAGGACGTTGTCGCCACCTACAAGGACGGCTTCAACAACCGCGGCGAGGTGTTCGACTTCGAACGCGGCGGTCCGGCGGGCCTCCAGCACCCGTACTGGCTGACCGACGACAGCATCTCCAGCTCCAGTTGGTGCTACACGGTCGGCATCGGGTACTACTCGCTGAACGCGATGGTGCACTCGCTGATCGATCGGATCAGCAAGAACGGCAACGTGCTGCTCAACATCGCACCGATGGCCGACGGCACCATCCCGTCCGGGCAGCGGTCGATCCTGCTGGGCATCGGCGACTACCTCAAGCGCTTCGGCGAGTCGATCTACTCGACCCGCGCGTGGACCAGCTTCGGCGAGGGGCCCACGCAGATGGGCGGCGGGTCGTTCACCCAGCCCCGCGCGGGCACCAACCGCGACATCCGGTTCACCCGCAGCAAGGACAACACGGTGCTCTACGCCACCGTCATGGGCTGGCCGGGCGGCACGCTGGACATCACGACCCTCAACGCCAACCGGATCAACCTCTCCTCGCTGGTCTCGGCCCGCCTGCTGGGCCCCGCCGCCGGGGCGTCCGTCGACCTGCCCACCCGCAGCCAGGACGGCACGGCCCTGCACCTGACGATGCCGTCGTCGACACCGCCGTTCGCCGCGCCGGCCTACGTGGTCAAGCTGACCTTCTCCGGCCGCATCCCCGACCTGGGTGCGGGCCCGGTGCCCACGGGCTGGGCGCGGATCTCCAACGCCACCACCGGTTTGGTGCTCGACAGCGGCGGCGACGCCGGCTCCGGGTCGCGGCTCAAGCAGTGGAGTTGGGACGGCAGCACGAACCTCCAGTGGCAGCTGGTGGACGCGGGCGGCGGCTACGTCCGCATCGTCAACCGCACCAACGGGATGGTCGCCGACAGCTGGGGCAACACCGCCAACGGGGCACCGGCCCAGCAGGCGCCGTGGAACGGCGGCAACAACCAGCAGTGGCGTCTCGTCAGCGTCGGCAACGGCCGCTACCAGATCGTCAACCGGGGCACCGGCACCGCGTTGGACGGCATGGGCGACTCGACCGTGGGCGCCACCTGCGCCATGTGGGCCCCCAACTCCAGCCCGAACAACCACTGGACCATCACCGCGGTGTGACGCGTCGGCATTCGATTCGAACCAATTCGACAGCGGCTTTGTCATTGCCGTCACGGATAACAGCGCAATAGTGTTGCCAGTGTCGAAGCGGTTCAATCCAATGGCGGAGCAGGAGCGCAAATGCGACATCGTCAGGCATTGCTCGCCGTGGGTGCCGCCGGCGTGCTGGTTCTGGCCGGCTTCACGATGACGACCCCTCCCGCGTCGGCGGCGGCCGGCTGCTCGGTCGACTACACGGTGCAGAGCCAGTGGCCGGGTGGGTTCACCGCGAGCGTGGCGATCACCAACCTGGGTGATCCGGTGTCGGGGTGGACGGTGGCGTTCGACTTCCCCAAGACCGACCAGAAGGTCAACCAGGGCTGGAGCGCCACCTGGACCCAGACCGGCACGCGGGTGTCGGCCGCGAGCATGGACTGGAACAGGTCGCTGGGCACGGGTGGGTCCTCGTCGATCGGGTTCGTCGGGTCGTTCCGCGATGCCAACCCGGTGCCGACGTCGTTCGCGTTGAACGGCACCGCGTGCACCGGCACCATCCCGACCACGACCACGACCACGACCACGACCACGACCACGACCACCACCACCACCACCACGACCACCACCACCACGACCACCACCACCACGACCACGCCGCCGGTGGACGAACCGGCGCCGGAGTTGCGCGTCTCCGGCAACACGCTGGTCACCGCCGAGGCCGAGCCGTACCGGTTGCTGGGTGTGAGCCGGTCCAGCGGCGAGTTCGCGTGTGTGCAGGGCAAGGGCATGTGGGACGGCGGTCCGGTGGACCAGGCGTCGGTGGACGCCATGAAGACCTGGAACATCCACGCGGTGCGGATTCCGCTGAACGAGGAGTGCTGGCTGGGCGTGCACGGCTCACCGGGCGGAGCCACGTACCAGCAGCACGTGAAGGAGTACGTGGATCTGTTGGTGGACAACGGCATCAACGTGATCCTGGACCTGCACTGGACGTGGGGCGCCTATACCAACGGGCCGGACTGGCACTGCAAGGACGAGCACGCGGTGTGTCAGAAGCCGATGCCCGACGCCCGTTACGCCACCCGGTTCTGGTCCGGGGTCGCGACCGTGTTCAAGGGCAACGACGCCGTGGTGTTCGACCTGTTCAACGAGCCGTACCCGGAGATCGCGGCGGACTGGAACAAGACCGTGGGCTGGAAGTGCTGGCGGGACGGCGGCACGTGCACCGGTCTGCCCTACGAAACGGCCGGCATGCAGGACCTGGTCGACGCGGTCCGGGGGACCGGGGCGACCAACGTGCTGATGCTGGGCGGCCTGGAATGGGCCAACGACATGCGGGAGTGGTTGGCGCACAAGCCGGTCGACCCGTTGCACAACATCGCCGCCTCGTGGCACGCCTACAGCTTCAACGCGTGCGCCACCGAGGCGTGCTGGGACAGCCAGATCGCCCCGCTCGCGGCGCAGGTCCCGGTCGTGCTCGGCGAGTTCGGCCAGGACGACTGCGGCTTCGACTACATGGGGCGGCTGGTGGACTGGGCCGACGCGCACGACATCGGCTACCTCGCGTGGACCTGGACCCCGTGGGGCTGCACCACCGGCGCGGTGCTCATCAAGGACTGGGCCGGCACGCCCGAACCCGGCATCGGCGAGGGCTACAAGGCCCACCTGCTCACCCAGGACCCCTACACCGGCTGACCGCTCTGGTCAGCCCCGCCGAGCCGCCCCGACCACCTTCGGGGCGGCTCGGTGCTGGTCGGTGGTGAAGCGCTTATCATCAGCCTCCACACCTTGAACGTCGACGCTCAGGTAACCTGGTGTGCCCGCCAGTCGAAGCGCTTCGATAATCACGCTAGGGGACGCGATGCCAGCTTTCGTTCGTGACGCCGGTGGCCTGGAGCTGCGCTCGCCGCATGAGGTCGTGTGGATCGAGCCGTGGGGGCCGGACGCGGTGCGCGTGCGTGCCGCCGTGACCGCGATCCAGACCGACCTGCCCGGTGCGCTCGATCCGGTTCCGTCGCCTTCGCCCGACGCGGAGCAGGTGGTCTCGGACGACGGTTCGGCGCGGCTGGTCAACGGCAGGCTCACCGTCGAGGTGGACACCGCCGGCCGAATCCGGTTCCTGCACACCGCGACCGGCCGTGAACTGCTCGCGGAGGAGCAGCCGCCCGTCGGCGTCCCCGGACCGCGGGTCTTCTCGCCGCGGGCGGACGGCAGCTACCACGTGCAGCAGTACTTCGCGGCCTACGACGACGAGCGGATCTTCGGCCTGGGCCAGCACCCGAACGGCCGGCTGGACCAGAAGGGCATGGTGGTCGACCTGGTCCAGGCGAACACCGTCGCCGCCATCCCGTTCCTGCACTCCTCCCGGGGCTACGGCCTGCTGTGGCACAACCCCGCGCTGGGCCGGGTGGAGCTGGGCGCCGACACCACCCGCTGGGTCGCCGAGTCGACCGGTCAGCTCGACTACTGGATCACCGCCGGCGACACCCCGGCCGACATCATGGCCGGTTACGCGGACGCCACCGGCCACCCGCCGTTGCTGCCGGAGTGGGCGAGCGGGTTCTGGCAGTCGAAGCTGCGCTACCGCGACCAGGAGGAACTGCTCTCCATCGCCCGCGAGTACGCCCGGCGCGACCTGCCGCTGTCGGTCATCGTGTGCGACTTCTTCCACTGGCCCCACATGGGGGACTGGCGGTTCGAGCCCGGCGAGTGGCCCGACCCGGCGGCGATGGTGAAGGAGCTGTCGGAGCTGGGCGTCCAGCTCGCGGTGTCGGTGTGGCCGATCGTCGAGCCCGGCAGCGACAACCACGACGCGCTGCGCGCTGACGGCCTGCTGGTCCGCGACGCTCACGGCGGTCTGCTCACCGCGTACCTGCCGTCGCGCGAGCCGGGGCCGGCCTACCAGCCGATGGCCCACTACGACGCCACCCATCCGCGTGCCCGCCAGTTGCTGTGGCAGGAGCTGAGCGAGCACTACCACGCACACGGCATCAGCCTGTTCTGGTTGGACGCCTGCGAACCGGACGTGGCCCCGCACCTGGCCGCCCGTGCCGTCTACGCCGCCGGTCCGGGCGCCCAGGTCGGCAACCTCTACCCGTTGCTGCACGCCCAAGGCGTGGCCGACGGCCTGCGTTCGACCGGCAACGACCGGCCGCTGACGCTGATCCGCAGTGCCTGGGCGGGCAGCCAGCGCCACGGCGCCGCGCTGTGGTCCGGCGACATCCCCACCACGTTCGCCTCGCTCGCGACCCAAGTCCGGGCCGGCCTGAACGTCGCCCTGAGCGGCATCCCGTGGTGGAACACCGACATCGGCGGCTTCCAGGGCGGCGACCCGGACGACCCGGCCTACCGGGAGGTCCTGGTCCGCTGGTTCCAGTACGGCACGTTCAGCCCCATCATGCGGCTGCACGGCGACCGGGCCCCGAACCAGGCCTTCAGCACGTCGATGTCCGGCGGCCCCAACGAGGTGTGGTCCTACGGCGAGGAGGCCTACGAAATCCTGACCGCCCACATCCGCCTGCGCGAACGCCTCCGCCCGTACCTGGCCGAGCTGTCCGAGGCCGCCCACCACACCGGCGCCCCACCCATGCGCCCACTGTTCTTCGACTTCCCCGACGACGACCAAGCCTGGACGATCGACGACCAATTCCTCCTCGGCCCGGACCTCCTGGTGGCCCCGATCACCGAAGCCGGCACCCGCTCCCGCCCGGTGTACCTGCCAACGGGAACCCGCTGGCTCGACCCGACGGCCGGCGCGACCTACGACGGCGGCACCACCGTCGAGGCTCCGGCACCCCTCGACCACATTCCGGTCTTCGTCCGCGAGGGCGCGGCGGTCGCCGAAGCGCTGGGGTCACCTGGATGACGGACGACTGATCGCGTGGTTCCGACGTGCGGGTGGGGTTGGTGCGCCTCATGGTGTAGCGATGACCCGCACGACGGTGGTGGCGCCGGGAGGGTGGCCGGTGGTCGGTCATGCGTGGCCGATGATGCGTGACCCGGTTCGGTTCACGGGGTCGCTGTCCGGGCTCGGTGACCTGGTGGAGGTGCGGCTGGGGCCGGTGCGGGCGCTGGTGCCGTGCCACCCGGAGCTGCTGTGGCGGGTGTTGACCGACGACCGGGTGTTCGACAAGGGCGGTCCGTTGTTCGACCGGGTCCGGGCCACGATCGGCAACGGGGTCGGCAGTTGCCCCTACGCCGACCACCGCCGGCAGCGACGGCTGATCCAGCCCGCGTTCCACCACTCCCGCCTGGACCGCTACACGGAGGTCATGGCACAGGAGGCAGCGGCGCTGGCATCGCGGTGGCGGAACCGACAAGTGGTCGACGTCTACCCGGCCCTGTTCGGCGCCGCCCTGCGCACAGTCCTCCGATCCCTGTTCACCACCCGCGCCGACGACACGTCAGTGGATCGAATGCGGCGGTCGGTGGAAACCCTCCTGCACCAGATCACCGCCCGCATGTTCGTCCCCAACGTCCTCCAACGCCTGCCCCTCCCCGTCAACCGCCGCTTCGACCGCGCCCTGACCGACCTCCGCCACGACATCGACACCCTCGTCGCGGACTACCGCCACACCGACGACGACCGCGGTGACCTCCTCTCCTCACTGCTGTCCGCCCGCGACCACGACGAGCGCCTGACCGACACCGAGGTCAGCGACCAGGCACTGACCATGCTCGTAGCCGGTTCCGACAGCGTCGCCGCAACGGTGTCCTGGGCACTGCACCTGCTGGACCGCCACCCGAACGTCAGAGCCACGCTCCACCGGGAAGTGGACACCGTCCTCGGCGGCGAACCCGCCCGCGCCACCGACCTGCCCAACCTGCCCCACACCGGCCGCGTGGTCACCGAGGCGCTGCGCTTCTACCCGCCGGGGTGGCTGTTCACCCGGATCACCACCGAAGACGTCGACCTGGGCGGCCACCGCCTACCCGCCGGCACCACCGTCGCGTTCTGCCCCTCCGCCATACACCTGCGCGCCGAAGTGCACGACCGACCGGACACCTTCGACCCCGACCGCTGGCTGCCCGAACGCGCCCGCCACCTCCCACGAGGCGCGTTCGTCACCTTCGGCGGCGGCGCCCGCAAGTGCGCCGGCCAGGACTTCGGCCTCGCCGAGAGCACGTTGCTGCTGGCCACGTTGGCGAGCCGGTGGCGCCTGCGCGGCGCTCCCGGCAGCGACCCCCGCCCGGTCGCCCTGTCCACCGCCCTGCGCCCGCGCCGCCTCCTGCTCGAACCCACCACACCACCCGGCCGGTGAGCCCCGTGCCGCCCGACCGGACCCTGACCGTCGAACTCCCGCCCCGCTACTGCCCACTACCACCGACCCGACACCCCGACGAAGTCGTTCTGGCGCAACGGACCACCGACTGGATCACCGGATTCGGCCTCGACCTGTCGCCCCGACACCTGGACCGGATGCGCGGCAACGACTGCCCCGGCTTCTACGGCCGGATCATGCCGCACGCCCCCACCGACCGCCTGCAGTTGGCGGTGGACTGGTGCACCGTCATGTTCCACTTCGACGACGCCCACTGCGACGAAGGCCCACCCACCCGACGGCTCGGCGCGTTCACCGACCTGGCCACCAAGATCACCCGAGTCCTCGACCACCCCGAAACCCCGCTGGACGCAGACCCGCTCCTGACACCGGTCCGGGACCTCGCACGCCGGGCCGGCCCGTGGGCAACCCCGGCCCAACGGCGACGCTGCGTCGAGGCCCACCGCGCCTGGTTCCTCGCCGTCCTGTGGGAGATCGGCCACCGCACCGCCTCCAGCACACCCCGCCTGAACGACTACGCGCACCTGCGCCAGCACACCGCCGCCGGCGCCGCCACCCTGTCCTGGGCCGAGATCGTCGACGGCGAGGAGATCCCCGAGCACGACCTGTCAAGACCGGCCGTGCGCGCCCTGACCGAACTGGCCTTCACCACGGCAGCCTTCGACGACGACCTGTTCTCCTACGGCAAAGAACTCTGGATCGCCCACGCCGAAGGCACTCCGCCGTCCGGGCTGAGCCTGGTGGAGATCCTGCGCCGGGAGCACCACCTCACCACCCAGGACGCCATCACCCGAGCGGTGGACCTGTGCAACCGCCTCACCCACCGCTTCTTCGCCCTGCGCGACGAGGTCTTACCCCGATCCAGCGCACCGCTGCGCGCCTACCTGGACCACCTGAGCCGCCTGTTACCCGGCAACCTCGCCTGGGGCCTGCACGCCGACCGCTACCGCAACCCCGACGGCCGCCACCCCCACGCCGTGCACACCCTGGCGTCCACCACCCACACCCCGCCCGCCGACACCTCACCACCGCCGATCCCGTCGATCCGCTGGTGGTGGGACCCCGACCTGTCCTGAAGGGAGGCACCCATGCCGGGCCGCCCGCTGTCCGCCGTCGAGGAATTCGTGGCCCGCACCGGCACGCCCGTAGTCCTCGGCGCCACCCTCCACGGCCCTCTGGACACCGACGCCCTAGCCCAAGCCGTACAACACCTGACCGACCGCCACCCCGTCCTCACCCACCGCATCACCCGCAATGGCAACCGCCACCACCTCACCCCAGCCCCCGACCAACCACCCCCACACCTGCGGCACACCACCCCGGACGAGCCCTTCGACACTCCCTTCACCCCCGGCGACCCGCTCCTGCGCGCCACCCTCACCGGCGAAGGCCGCCTGGTCCTGGCCATCCACCACGCCATCAGCGACGGCGTCTCCGCCCTCTCCCTGGCCTCAGACCTGTTCCAGACCTACACCGCCCTGCTCACCGGCAACCACCACCCCGCCCCACCCCCGGAACAACCCCTGCACCCCGCCACCGACGACCTGCTGGCCCACCGCCACCCACCCCTCAAAGTCGCCGCCTGGCTGGCCAAACAAGCCGCCCACCTGGCCCTACACCCCGCCACACGCCTCCCCGGCCACAAGCCCTCACCCGTCCCCGGCGCCCACCTCCACACCACCGAACTAACGCGAACCCAAGCCCGCCACCTCTACCGCACCGCCCGACAGCACCACACCACCTCCACCGCCCTCCTCTGCGCGATCACCCTCCAAGCCGCCCACACCCAACTCGCCCCACGCCCCCGCCCACACCGCCTGGCCATGGGCGTCACCATCGGCCTACGCCCCTGCACAACCCCACCCATCCCCGCCCACCACCTCGTCACCGCCACCTCGTTCGTCCCCATCACCACCAAGATCACCCCCGACGACACCCCCACCACCCTCGCCCCACCATCGACCGCCAATTCACCAAAGCCCGCGCCACCGCCCACGCCGAACGCCAAGCAGTCGCCCTCCGCTACCTCCTCCACGCCCCCACCCCCATCCCGTACACCCTGATGCTCACCAACATGGCCACCCACCCCCTCCGCCCCGCACTCCCACCCGACCACCACCTGACCGACGCGTTCGGCTACGCCCCACCCCCAGGCCCCCTCCCGGCCGTCTTCATCACCCGCGTAGACCACACCCTCGCCCTGCACCTGGCCACCCCACGCACCTGGTTCGACGCCAACCAAGCCGCCCACCTGGCGCAAGCCCTGACCCGCCAACTCACCACCACCCTCGGCGAACCCGACCAATGACCGCCACCCCCGGACCCGCCACCGCGTTCCAATTGCCCGGTGACCGCCCTGGAGACCGCACTCATCCAACTGGGCACCGTGGCCGTCCGCACCGCGCGTCGACAACTCCGCCGACGCCGTCGTCGAACGGATCGAGCCGGTCCTGAGCGCCGAATTCCGCACCGTCGAGGCCCTGTGGCAGTGGACGGCACTCCGCAGCGTGCAGGTCCGTTCGACAGCGCCGCCCGACGAGTCGGCGCCGGCCGCGCGACTCGCCCGCGTCACGGTGACCGCACCGACCGGGTGATGCCGTCGACCGCCACCCGATCTCGACCGGGCTAAAGATATCGACGATTTTTTTAGCATTCGACAATGCGCCCGTTCCCGTTCTGCCCGAAACATTTTCGACGCATCTTGACCGGGCGGAGGTCATCCACCACAGTTTGGAGAATGCGACCGCCACCTGCGGCAGTGGTACCCCCCGACACAATCGTCGTTCAGCCACTGGGTGCTTAGCCGGTCCACTCGGCGCAAGCGGTCGCTCGAACGTTCCCCTGCTGCGGTTCGCTTCAACCTCGACGAAGAGGAGTTCCCCCATGGTCGGATCAGGCCATCACCCGCCCACCGCCGTCAGACGAGCCCGGGGGCGTCGCGTGGCCGGGATCGTCGCCGCCGTCACCGCACTGGTCGGCGGGATGGTGGCGGCGTTCAGCGCGGCGCCGGCGTCCGCGGCGACCGTCGACACGACCGCCTGGTACGTGCTGGTCAACCGCAACAGCGGCAAGGCGCTGGACGTCTACAACCTCGCCACGAACGACGGCGCCCGCATCACCCAGTGGACCCGCAACGACGGCAACCAGCAGCAGTGGCAGTTCGTCGACTCGGGCGGCGGCCACTACCGGGTGAAGTCGCGGCTGTCGGGCAAGGTCCTCGACGTCTCCGGCGCTTCCACCGCGGACGGCGGCGCCATCATCCAGTGGTCCGACCACAACGGGGCCAACCAGCAGTTCCGCCTGGCCGACTCGCCCGACGGGTACGTGCGGCTGATCAACCGCAACAGCAACAAGGCCGTCGAGGTCCAGGGCGCGGCGACCAACGACGGCGCCAACGTCGTGCAGTACAGCGACTGGGGCGGTGCCAACCAGCAGTGGCAGCTCGTCCGCGTCGGCGGGACCGGCCCCACCACCACGACGACCACCCAGCCGGGGACGTGCTCCCTCCCGTCCTCGTACCGCTGGACGTCCACGGGTCCGCTGGCGCAGCCGAGGCAGGGCTGGGTGTCGCTCAAGGACTTCACCTACGTCCCCTACAACGGCAAGCACCTGGTCTACGCGACGACCCACGACACCGGGACGTCCTGGGGCTCGATGAACTTCGGCACCTTCACCAACTGGTCCGACATGGCCACCGCGCCCCAGCAGGCGATGAATTCCGGCACCGTCGCGCCCACGCTGCTCTACTTCGCCCCGAAGAACATCTGGGTGCTCGCCTACCAATGGGGCGGGACGGCGTTCAGCTACCGCACGTCGACCGACCCCACCAACCCCAACGGCTGGTCGGCCCAGCAGGTCCTCTCCACCGCCAGCATCACCGGCTCCGGCACCGGCCCGATCGACCAGACCCTGATCGGCGACGGCCAGAACATGTACCTGTTCTTCGCCGGCGACAACGGCAAGATCTACCGCCAGACCATGCCGCTCGGGAACTTCCCGGGCAACTTCGGCTCGTCCTACACCACGATCATGAGCGACACGACGGCCAACCTGTTCGAAGCCGTCGAGGTCTACAAGGTCCAGGGCCAGAACCAGTACCTGATGATCGTCGAGGCGATGGGCGCCAACGGCCGCTTCTTCCGCTCGTTCACCTCCAGCAGCCTCAACGGCACCTGGACCCCGCAGGCCGCGACGGAGAGCAACCCGTTCGCCGGCAAGGCCAACAGCGGTGCGACGTGGACCAACGACATCAGCCACGGCGACCTGATCCGCACCAACCCCGACCAGACCAAGACCATCGACCCCTGCAACCTCCAATTCCTCTACCAGGGCCGCGATCCCCGGTCCGGCGGCGACTACGGCTTGCTGCCCTACCGCCCGGGTCTGCTGACCCTGCAACGCTGATCACCTGAAACGCACGTCCTCCTGAACAGGGCCGGCGCCCCCACCCACCGCGGGTGAGGGCGCCGGCCCGCGTGCTGTGCGAGAACACGTGACCGGTCGCCCCACCACCGCACCCGCGCGGTCAACGACGCGCTGCGCTGGTCAGTCGTGTCGACGTGCGCCCACAGCCCGTCGTGGTCCGGCAACTCGCCCGACCGGTGAACAGCCCCGGCGGGGCCGGCAACTGGCGCGGCGTCACGGCCGGCCCGGCCGCCCCGGGCGCCGCCAGGACCGGGTCGCCGGTGAGGATCTGCCGGTGCAGCCGTTGCAGCGGCGGACCGGGAGCGGCGCCCAGCTCGTCGGCCAACCGGCCGCGCAGCCGCTCGTAGTGGTTCAGGGCGTCGGCCTGCGGCCGTCCCGGTACAGCGCGAGCATCAACTGCCCGGCCACCCGCTCGTCCAACGGGTGCGCGGCGGCTCGGCGAGATGCCGAGCGTGTGGCCACTGCTGTTGGGCGGAGACCCCGGCTCCGTCCGCGCCTGACCGGCGGGTAGCAGATTACCAACTCCTTACTGCATAAGAGAATTAGTCACAGGACCGCTACGTTGAGTCGCGCAATGGTCATCCGGGCGGAAGGAGTCGGTGTGTTACGGCGCGCGATGTGTGTTGTGTCGGCTGTGCTCGTGGTCGGCGGGCTGGGGATCGTCGGGTCGGCCGCGGCTGCCACGACCCCGGGCGGGGTCTCCGCCTGGGGCAGTGGCGGGTACGGCGAACTCGGCGACGGGTCCACCGCTGAGCGACTTCTCGCGGCACCGGTGCCGGGCCTGACCGATGTCGTCGCGATCGACTCCGGGCGTGGCCACGTGGTCGCGCTCAAGGCCGACGGGACGGTGGTCACCTGGGGCTACAACGGGTTCGGTCAGCTCGGCGACGGCACCAGGACCAACCGGGGCGAGCCCGCGCCGGTGGCCGGCGTGACGGGCGTCGTGGCGATCGCGGCCGGCAGCGACCACAGCCTGGCGGTGCGGTCGGACGGGACCGTGCTCGCGTGGGGGTGGAACGGCTCGGGTGAACTGGGCGACGGTTCGGGCGTGACCGTGCAGACCCTGCCGGTGCCCGTGCGGGGCCTGACCGGCGTGCGGTCGGTGTCGGCCAACGTCCGGCACAGCCTCGCGGTCACGGCGGACGGCCGGGTCATGGGCTGGGGCTCGAACAACGGCGGGCAGCTCGGCGGCAAGGACACCACCGAGGTGCGCCGGGTCCCCGCGCCGGTCGCGGGCCTGGCGAACGTCGCCGCGGTGGCCGCCGGCAGCGAGTTCAGCATGGCGCGGCACACCGACGGGACGGTCAGCGCGTGGGGCCGCAACACCAGCGGCCAGCTGGGCGACGGCACCCTCCTCACCCGCTCCGACCCGCGGCCGGTCAGCGGGCTGACCGGGGTCGTCGACATCGCCGCGGGCAGCAACCACGGCCTGGCGGTCCTGGCCGACGGCAGCGCCATGGCCTGGGGCTTCAACCGGTACGGGCAGCTCGGCGACGGCACGACCGCCGACCGGAGCCGACCGGTGCGCGTGCGCGGACTGGCCGCCGTGACCGACGTCGACGGCAGCCTCAACCACAGCATCGCCGCCACCGCGCAGGGCTTCGCGCTGACGTGGGGCCTCAACCACCACGGCCAGCTCGGCAACGGCACGTTCGCCAACAGCAGCACACCCGTGCTGGTCGTCGGTCTCTCCGGGGTCCGGGCCGTCTCGGCGGGATCGGCGCTGAGCGCGTTCAGCATCGCGTTGACCACCACCGCCTGATCGGCGGGCGCCGTCCGGGATCCGGCCTTTCCGGCACCGACGCGTACGGCAAATGCATTCGGCCGGGTGCTGCCGGTCTCGAAACAGGCCGGTTCCGGGTCGGCTTCATTTCCATGATCACTTTTGCTTGCTCCATTTGTGTGACAATTCAGGGCAACCGAAGAAGATCTCCCCCGGAACGTAGGGTCACGATGCTGTCGACCATTGAGGTCGAGCTACTCAGGGGTGGAGGAAAGAATGAGCTTCCTGCGAAGATCCATGCTGCCTTCGGCGGTGGCTGTCGCGTTGCTCGCGGGTGCTTCGGCGCCGGCGCTGGCCGCGCCGGCGAAAGCCCTCGACGAAGGGCTGCTGGTTTCGGCGGCACAGGAGTTCCTGCAGCACCGGGCCGACACGCTGGTGTCCGGGCGGGTGACCGCCCACGGCGTCAGCACGCTCGCCGGGGGCGCGATCGGCACGGCCGGTGAGATCCGCTCGGCCGAGTCGGCCGCGTCCACGGCGCTGACCGGGCGCAAGCAGCGGCTCGCGGAGGCGGGGGAGTCGTACACCGCGGCCCGCACCGAGATCACGTCCAGCGCGGTGCACCGCCGCGGCGCGGACGTCGACGTCGTGGTCCAGGAGCAGACGACGCTCGACTACGCGAAGATCAGGGGCGACGAGCCCGCCCACACGGGGTTCGCCGCGGAGCGCACCTTCCGGTTCAGCCGGATCGGCGGGCAGTGGGTGCTCGTTTCCCAGCACCTGACCGACCAGGGCGGACCGCTGCCCGTGACCGAACCCACCGTCGTGGGGCAGGTGGCGGCCCGGCCGACCGACGAGGCGGCGGCCATCGACAAGCCGGCCACGACCGGTTCGGACAAGATCACCACGGCCGCGTACAACTACCAGGCCATGGCCGACTACGCGGTCCGGTACGTCTACAACTACAACCCCGCGTACCGCACGTTCGCCGATGTCGGCGGCGACTGCACCAACTTCATCAGCCAGGCGCTGAAAGCGGGCGGCTGGGCGCACGTGAGCGGCTGGTACCGGGACTACCGGCACTGGTGGTACAACTCGCTCAACGAGACGTGGTCCTGGATCAACGTGAACTCCTGGGCCAGTTTCGCCCGGCACAGCGGCCGGACCTCCCACCTGTCGAACGTCTGGTACCTGGGTCTCGCGGACATCCTCCAGATGGACTTCACGGCGAATTCGTCGAAGGACCATTCGATGATCGTGACCTACCGCTCGTCCTCGATGCCCTACCTGACCTACCACACCACGAACACCCTGAACCGGTCGCTGCAGAGCCTGCTCGACTCCTACCGCGGCGCCCTGTACTACGCATTCCGCACCTGATACGCAGAGGGGAGGATCGCGCACGATGGTGTGCGGTCCTCCCCGGGCGGACGGAGGCTCGATGCTGACTCGTCGATCGGTGTTCGCGCTGGGGCTCGTCGTGCTGACGGCCTGCGCGGCGGAGCCACCGGCTCCGGACACCGCGGAACTGGAGCGGTGGCTGCGGCGCTACGTCGAGCTGCTCAACAGCGCCGACGAGGCCGGGCTGACCGCGCACCTCAACCGGGCCGGCACGACCGAGGCCGCCGACCGGATCGGTCGCCACGGCAGGCGTGGGCTGGTCGTGGACGGCATCACCTCGACCTCCGAGTTCGATCGCGTCTACCGGGTGCGGATCGAGGCGACGGCGGCCGACGGGCAGCGCGTGACCATGGACGAGACGGCCGAGTGGGACGGCACCCGCTGGATGATCGCGCCGCTCGCGGCCTGACCGCAATCTGGTTGCACCGCACAACCAGATGGTTGTAGGGTCGAACCATGTCGGATGAGCGCGACTTGCAGGAGGCCGTGGGCCGCTTCGTCCGCGCCTTCGGTCTGCACCAGCAGGACAAGACCCCCTGCGGGCGGCCCGTCCCGGTGTCCGAGGCGCACGCGTTGGGCGAACTGGCCAGGGACGGCGCCCTGCGGCAGAGCGAGCTGGCACACCGGCTGCGCCTGGAGAAGAGCAGCACCAGCCGCCTGGTCGGCCAACTCATCAACCGGGGCTGGGCCGAGCGCGCCCCCGCTCCCGACGACGGGCGCGGCGTGCTGGTGCGGCTCACCCCGGACGGGGTCAACGCCGCCGAGCGACTGGCCGAAGCCAGGGCCGCGCGCTTCTCCTCGATCTTGGCACGCGTTCCGGAGAACGAACGCGCCGGCGTCCTGCACGCCCTGGAAATCCTCACGGAGGCAACGGATGGATCTTAGGAAGCGACGCACCCCGTTGCTGCTGGCCGGTCTGGCGGTCATCGCCGCAGCCGGGGGCGGGTACGCGCTGACCGGCCCGGACGGCCCGACCGCCCGCCAGGAGGAGGTCGCGGCCAAGGGCCGGCAGGTGATGCCGTTCGACCTGGAGCGCACCACGCACCGCTTCACCAAGACCCCCACCGGCGGCCTGCAGACCGTCACCGCCGACGACCCGGCCGACGACCGGCAGGCCGCGCTCATCCGCGGGCACCTGGCCGAGGAGGCCGCGGGCTTCGACCGGGGCGACTACGGCGACCCCGCCGCCATCCACGGCGGCGAGATGCCGGGCTTGCGCGAACTCGAAGCGGGCCACGACCGGATCGACATCCGTTACGCGGACGCCCCCGCCGGCGCCCAGATCACCTACACCACCTCCGACCCGGACCTCATCGAGGCGCTGCACGCCTGGTTCGACGCCCAGGTCGTCGACCACGGGCGGCACGCCGAACACGGATGAGCCAGGCCGTGCGCAACACCCCTGAACCCGTTCTTGAAAGGACCACAGTGACCTTGATCCGCCGCGCCGCGCCCGACGACGCCTCCGCGGTGCACCGCCTCATCCGGGAGCTGGCCGAGCACCAGGACCAGGGATGGGCCGTCACCGTCAGCGTCCCCGACCTCGAACGGATGCTGGCGCGCCCGGAGATCACCTACCTGATCGCCGAGCGGGACGGGCGGGCCGTCGGGTACGTGTCCTGGCTGGAGCGGATCAGCTTCTGGTCCGGTGAGGACTACCTGGCGCTGGACGACCTGTACGTGTCCGGCGCCGAACGCGGCCGTGGCGTGGGGGAGTCGCTGATGCGTGCCGCCGCCGAAGCCGCGCAGGGCAGGGTGATCCGCTGGGAAGTGGCCGAGAACAACGAGGCGGCACAACGGTTCTACACGCGCATCGGCGCCACGCTCGTGTCCAAGAAGATCGGTCGCTTGCAGCCGAGCCGACACGCAGCCGTCAGCGGCGGTCAGGCGCGGTAGCCGAGGGTCGTCGCCATGCCGGCTTCGGCGCGGTAGGCGCTGTGGCAGTGGATGTGCACGGGGTGCCACGTCATCGTGGTGTTGACGAACTCGATCCGGGCCACCGACCCGCCCGTGCTCAACCCGCCGGACCTCGGCGGCGCGTGGTCGTCCTACCGGTACAACAACTTCTTCTACGAGTCGAGCAGCACCGAAGGGCTCAACGTGTTCCGCCTGAGCGGCAACGCCACGGGTGGAGCCATCCGCCTGCCCCGCCTCAACCCGCAGGTGCAGGAGTTCTCCCTGCCCTGACCCCGTTGGCACCGCGCCCGCCGGCCTCCCGGGTCGGCGGGCGCGGTTCGTCCCGGCACCTTCTCGGCCAGTCCGCGCCGCTCCACAGGTGGGCATCCCGGCTACTCAGTGATACAGTCTAGTGGTAGTCAGCGTCACTGAGTACTGGGAGGTGGCAGGGGCCGTGCGATGGACGACCTGACGGAAATGCTGAAGGGCACGCTGGAGGGCTGCGTGCTGGAGATCATCGGCGGCGAGGAGACCTACGGGTACGCCATCACGCGTCGGCTGAACGACCTCGGCTTCGCCGACGTCGTCGAGGGCACCGTGTACGCGATCCTGTTGCGGCTGGAGAAGAAGGGGCTCGTCCAGGTGGCGAAACGACCGTCCGAACAGGGCCCGCCGCGCAAGTTCTACACGCTCAACGCCGCGGGGCGCGCGGAACTGTCGACGTTCTGGGTGAAGTGGGAGTACGTCTCGTCGCGGATCGACAAGCTCAAGGAGGGTGGGCGATGAACTTCTGGGAGAAGATCACCGGCAGTGATCTCACCAGGGAGTGGAAGGCGTTCGAGGCCCGGGCCGCGGCTTTGCCCGCTGATTACCGGGCGGCGTGGGGGGAGGTCACGGGCCACCTCCTGCCGTACGGGGATTTCACCGGCCGGAACCTGATGCCGATCCTCGACGGCGTCCTGGGGCTGCTCGAAGGGGCGGCGGCTGAGGGGCAGGGCGTGCACGAGGTGCTGGGGGACGACGTCCAGGGCTTCTGCGCGGCGCTGGCCGGCGGGCAGGGGGCGCGGACCTTCCGCGACCGGTGGCGGGAGCAGTTGAACCGGAACGTGGCGCGGAAACTGGCCGGGTTGGGAGGCTGAGATGGGCATCCAGGACATCATCGAGGGCAAGAAGCACTGGCGGGCGCACGTGGCGCGGGTGAAGGCGCTGCCGCCGGACTACCGGATCGTTTATCACAAGATGCAGAAGTACTTCTTCAAGGTCGGGCCGGTCGACCTGACCGACGGAACCCTGCTCTCCGGGATCGTCGACTTCTTCGAGGAGGGCGCCGCGAACGGCAAGGGCGTCCTGGACCTCATCGGCCCCGACGTCGCCGCGTTCTGCGACGACCTGATCAAGGACTCGCGCACCTACGCCGACCTTTATCAGGAGTCCATCAGCGGGAAACCGGGAACGCGTGCCTAGCATCGCCTGCTGACGGCCTGGGCGGCGGTACGCTGCCGCGTTGATGAGACCAGCCACACGCCCGCTCGTCGCGGGCGTGTGGCTCGCGTCGTTCGCCGGTCTGGTCACGAACCTGGTGACGGACGACCGGGTTCTGCGCCCAGGCGGGCCGTTGCACCTCGGGTTCCACGTCGGCGACATCTCGCGGTTGAAGACCGAGGGGTACGGCGGCCACCCGATGTCGGTCCACGTCCACCGCCGCCGGCCGGACAAGGTGGCCTCCTGGTTGCGTGACGCCGGATTCGAGATCGACGCCCAGTGGCTGTGCGACCCGGACGCACAAGTCCCGCAGGCGTTCCTCTTCGCCCGCCGCCCCGCCTGAGGCGAGGCCGCCCGGGTCCACCGCCACGCAGCACCGGCCGCGTGCATCCGGGGTAGTTGCAGGTCGCCGCGAGTGGCTGCCCAGGATCTGATCAGCGTGCGGGCGTGGGCTGGTGTTCGCGCGGTCCCGTGCGGACCCGACCTGGCGACCATCAACCCCTGGCGAGGTCGGGGTGGTTGCGGACGGTGGCGGCGACGCCTGCCGTGGCGGCCAGGCCGCAGGCCGTCAGCACGGCCACCGTCCACCCGTCGGCGTTCGCGGTCTCCCCGGCCACGCCCAGCCCGATGACCGCGGCGGTGACCGCGTTGAGCAGCGTCTGGCACGCCACCACGAGATCGGGCGGCCCGCTCGCGTAAGACAACTGGACGAACCACGCCCCGACGAGAAAGGCCGCGACCAGGCCCGCCACGGACAGCAACGGCACACCACCGAGGCCGTCGAACCGCATGGACACCGACACGTGCCGCAGCAGCACCGCCATCAGGCCGTACGCGACCCCGGCGGCGGTCGCCAGCAGAACGGAGCGGTGGACCCCGTGTCGTGCCAGGCCCAGCACCCCGAGCGAGCCCACGACCAGCGCGACCACGGTGCCCGCGTGCAGCGCCGCCTGGTCGGGCAGCCGAGCGTCCACCGCGATGAGCGACACCGCGGCGACGAACGACCCGACCCCGACGACGGACGCGGTGACCGCGAGCCAGAACGCCCCGGTCGCCCGGCCGCGCCCGTTGTGGACGTTGATCACCGCCACGATGGGCAGCGACAGCGCCGCGATCGGGGCCACCAGGGACACCGGCGCCAACGCCAGCGCCGTCACCTGGAGCACCGCCGCCACCGCGAGGAGCACGAAGCCGTGCCGCCACCGCGAGTTGCGGGCGAGACCCGGCAGCTTGCGCAGGGTCAGCCCGGCCGTCGACTCGGCACGGACGCCCTGGTGCTGCCACCACCCGCCCACCGCGCTGGCGGCCGTCGCGACGAGGGCACACGCCACGGCGAGCGACCACATCAGACACTTCCGCACACGGTCATCGCAGGCACCCGTCCCGAGGCAGCCGTCCTCATCGGTACAACGACGGCGACCCCCGCACTGTTTCAACCGCGAGACGTCACTGACGGGAGTTCGGGGAGCAGCCTGGAGGCGAGGGCCTGGTCCAGCAACGGGCTGCCGAGGTCGTCGAGCGCCTTGAGGCGGGCCAGGCGTGCGACGGCGTCCCGCGGCCCGCGAACCCAGCCGATCCGCAGGCCGCCCCACACCGCCTTGACCCGTATTCAGGCACGCGGTCTTGCGTGAGGCAACACTCCGCCCACCGGCACCGATCGGGTCGCCAACAGCGCCGCCACCGCGCCGGTCGCCGCCAGAAGTGCGAACACCGCCGGGTAGCCGCCGAGCCGTTCCGCCACGGCGGTCGCGATCCACGGCGACACCGCCGCGGTCACGGCCAGGGGTGCGTGGAGGAGTCCGTTGAGCCGGCCGTAGTGGCGGGTGCCCCACCGGTCGGTGATGGCGGTGGCGTGCAGCAGGGTGAACACCCCGCGTGCGGTGCCGGTCAGCACCGAGGCGGCGATCAGCGCGACCGCCGGGCCGGGGATCAGGCCCAGCAGCAGCGCGGTCGTCGAGGCGGCGAGCAGGATCGACACCGTCCGCACCCGGACCGTGGTGCGTGCGACCAGTCGCGCGTATCCCAAGCGGCCCAACACCTGCCCGACGCCGCCGAGTCCGAGCGCCCAGGCGGCGAGGGTGGTGGACAGGCCGCGTTCGGCCAGCAGCGGCACCATCGCGACCACGACCGCGTACACCGCGACCCCGCCCAGGCTCATCGCCACGACCAGCACCACGAACGGCCGGCTGCGCGCGATCGCCCGGGGATTTTCCGCTTCGTGCGCCGCCGGCGGGAGCTTCGACCACGGCAGTCGCAGTCCGAACAGGTGCGCGGGCACGGTGAGCACCGCGAGCACTCCCGCCAGCACCAGGTAGGTCTGCCGCCAGTCGAGGTGTTCGGCGAGCAGGGCGGTCAGCGGGGCGAACACCGTGCTGGCCAGTCCGCCGATCAGCGTCAACGCGGTCAGCGCCTGGACCCGCCGGTCGCCGTACCAGCGGGTCAGCGCCGCGAACGCGGGCTGGTACAGCGTGGCCGACATGCTCGCGCCGATCAGCACCCACCAGGCGAAGAACCACGGCAGCGACCGCGCCGACGCCATCCCGACCAGCGACCCGACCGCCACCAGCGACCCGACCGTCATCACCACCCGGGGTCCGATCCGGTCGAGCAGCCGCCCGACCGGCACGCCGGCCGCCGCGGACACCAGTTGCGCGACCGAGAACGCGCCGATGACCGCGGTGACCGACCAGCCGGTGTCGGCGGCGATGCCCGGCGCGAGGACGGGGAAGGCGTAGAACAGCACGCCCCAGCTGGTGATCTGGGTCAGGCACAGCACCACCAGGACGTGGCGCAGCCCGGCACGCCCCTCGACCGTGCCGGGCCGCGCGGGTTCAGCAGCTGCGCGCACTCGGCGCCGACAGCGTCAGTTCCGCCACCTGGAGGCCGCCGCAGCAGCCGGCCGAGGACGCCTCGGGCTGCTCGTCGAACACCCCGGCCCCGCCGCACACCCCGGTCTCGGGCAGGGTCAGCTCGACCCGCCCGGCCGACTCGTGGTCACCGGAGATCTCCGCGACCACGCTGCGGACCTGCTCGTAGCCGGTCAGGGTGAGGAACGTCGGCGCACGCCCGTAGCTCTTCATGCCGACCAGGTACACGCCGGGCTCGGGGTGGCGCAGCTCGCCTGCGCCGTGCGGGTAGACGGTCCCGCAGGAGTGGACGTTCGGGTCGATCAGCGGTGCCAGCTTCGTCGGGGCCTGGAGCACCGGGTCCAGTTCCAGCCGCACCTCCGACAGGAAGGACAGGTCGGGCCGGAAGCCGGTCAGCACCACGACCTCGTCCACCGGGGCGATCCGGTGCCCGTCCTGCGACTCCAGCACCAACCGCGAGCCCTGCCGCTCGACCACCGCCGTGCGGAACCCGGTCACGACCTCGACGGCGCCGGCCTTCGCGGCGGCCTTCGCGCGCAACCCCAGGGCGCCGCGGGCGGGGAGCTGGTCGGCCTCGCCGCCGCCGAACGCGTTGCCCACCGCGCCGCGCCGCAGCAGCCAGGTCACGTGGGTGCCGGGGTGCTGCTCGGCCAGTTCGGCGAGCACGACCAGGGCGGTGAGCGCGGAGTGCCCGCTGCCCGCGACCGCGATGCGCTTGCCCGCGTAACGGGCCACCTCCTGGTTCAGGTCCGGCACCCGGTAGGCGATCCGGTCGGCCGCCGCCTTCTCGCCGATCGCCGGAAGACCGTCGCCGCCCAGCGGGTTCGGCGTGCCCCACGTGCCCGAGGCGTCGATGACGGCGCGGGCGGTGATCCGCTCCTCGCCGTGCGG
This sequence comes from Actinosynnema sp. CA-248983, assembly GCA_050954585.1. Classification (GTDB taxonomy): domain Bacteria; phylum Actinomycetota; class Actinomycetes; order Mycobacteriales; family Pseudonocardiaceae; genus Actinosynnema. Next base: position 4,184,447 of record CP191863.1, read on the forward strand.
GGTCTGGACGTGCACGGTCAGCGGCTCGCTGTCCCGGCCCGCGTCCACCACCCGGTCCCGGCCGCGCCGGGCGACGCCGACGACCCGCGAGTCGTAGCGGACGTGCTCGGCCAGTTCCTTGCCCAGCGGCTCCAGGTAGTTCGCGACCCACTCGCCCCCGGTCGGGTAACCCTGCGGCGCGGTCCACCCGGTCGGCTCCAGCAGCCGGCGCGCGGCCGGGTCCACCAGCTCCGACCACTGCGAGAACAGCCGCACGTGGTTCCACTCCGCCACGGCCGCGCCCGCCTGCGGACCGGCCTCCAGCACCACCGGCCGGATGCCGCGCTCCAGCAGGTTCGCCGCCGCCGACAACCCCGCCGGACCCGCACCCACCACGACCACCGGAAGCTCGCTCACCACGACCACCCCTTTCATCGATTATGCTCTATCAAGCTGAGCGAGACTCTATAGACCGTCGTCGATCGACGCAACCATTGACGAGAATCAATGAACCTGGGCGGGTGTGACGCAGGTCTCATTGAAGGTTGTACCTTGGTACGGGCTTAGCGTTGTGGTGTCGGTACTGGTCGGGATCACGGGGAGGTCGAGGTCGTGGCTGGGGAGATCGAGACGGCGTGGGTGCCGGTCGAGGCGTGCGCGTTGCCGGTGGCGGGTCAGCAGGTGCGGCTGGCGGAGTTCGACGCGTTGTTCGCCTCGGCGCTGCGCGGGGTGCGCCGGGAGGGGTCGGGCTGGTTGCGGCTGAGCCTGGGCGGGGGAGCGGAGGTCGAGCAGCGGGCGCGGGAGTTGACCGCGCGGGAGGCGGAGTGCTGCTCGTTCTTCGACTTCGCGGTGGGGCGGGACGGGGACGGGGTGGTGGTCGACGTGCGGGTGCCAGCGGACAAGGAGCCGTTCCTGGACGGGCTGGCCGCCCAGGCGCAGGCGGTGCTGGCGCGATGAGGTCGGGTGAGCTGGCGGCGGCTGCGGGGGTGAACGTGCAGACGTTGCGCTACTACGAGCGGCGGGGGTTGTTGCCCGAGCCGCGGCGGTCGTCGGGGGTTATCGGGACTACGGCGAGGACGCGGTGGCGTTGTTGCGCGTGGTCAAGGCGGCGCAGCGGTTGGGGTTCACGCTGGACGAGGTGGCCGACCTGCTCGACACCGGCCGCCGCCGGCACCCCACCCCGGACCTCCAGGCGCGGGCTCGCGCGAAGCTGGCGGAGGTCGACCGCCGCATGGCCGACCTGGCCCGCATCCGGGAGGACCTGGTCCGGGTGGTCGACGCCCGCTGCGACAGCCTCACCCACTGCACCTGCCCGGAGTGCCCGCTGCCGTTCGTCTCGCTCGCTGCCGTCACGGCAGGGCCGGCGTGAACTCGCCGCCGCTGGAACCGGTCCGGACCACCGCCGGCGAGCGGTCGGACAGGTCTGAGCACCGGTCGGCGGTGGCGATCCGCATGGTGGTCATGACGTGCTCCGGGGTGCGGTCCTTGTCGGGTTCCACGGTCCGCTCACCGCGCCGTCGCCGGCACCGCGCTCCGACCCGAATCCCACCGGACCAACGGCGGGCCCCGGCAGGGTCCGAAGACCTGCCGGGGCCCGGGCCCAGGGGTCACAGGTGGACGTGCGCGGGCTCGTGGGTGAGTGCCTCGATGTCGTCGGCGGTGGCGTTGAGCAGGGCGTGGGCGAGGTCGGCGAGGGCGCGGGCCGCGGCCAGTTCGTCGCCGATCTCGGGCACGTCGGTGTCGGCGGGGTTGAGCCGGGCCAGGCCGACGCCGGTCAGGTGGCCGCCGTCGCGGGTGGCCAGCGTGGCCTTGGCCCTGGTGCGGCCGTCGTGCTCGTCGAGGTGGACCTCGACGTGCCAGGTCTTGGCGGTGTTCACGGTCTCCTCCTACTTGGGTTCGTTGCGGACGTCGACCCCGCCGATCGCGGTCGCGTTGACCCGCAGCAGCGGGGCGTCGGCGTCGGCGCGCTGGGTGGTGTTGTCGTCGTAGCCGCCGAACACCGGGAGGCCGCCCAGCGCCACCCGCCAGCCTTCGGGCACGAGGACCTGGACGCCGCCGAACAGCGCCAGCGCGTCGACGTCGGCCTCCCGGTCGATGTGGGCGCCACGCAGGTCCAGTGTCGCCCCGCCGAAGACCGCCGACACGTCGGCGTGGGTGAGGTGCTCGGACCGGTTGCGCACCTTCGTGCCGCCGAACAGCACGACCGGGAGTCGGCGCGCCCACTTGGCCGCGTCCGGCACCGGGTGGTGGACCCGCGACAGGTCCAGGTCGCGCACGGCCCGGCAGACGACCGGCGGCGGCGCGTCCACCAGCAGGTCCGGCGGGACGACCACGATCGGGCAGGTCGCGTGGCGGACGCAGTCGGCGGCGACGCTGCCCAGGAACACCTCGGCGAGCCGGCCGTGGCCCCGGCTGCCACCACCAGCATGTCGGCTTGGCGGGAGGCGGCGGCCAGGGCGGTCGCGGCGTCGCCGACGATGGTCACCTCGGCCACGTCGGGCGCGCCGGGCACCTCGGCCACGTCGGCCACGCCGGGCACCTCGGCGCGGACCTCCTTGACCGGCAGGCGCTCGGCGAAGCTGTCGACGACTCCTACCGGCACCGCCGCCCGTTCCGCCACGGCGCGGGCGAGCTGCCGCAGGTGCGGTTCGGGTTCCACGGCCAGAGCACGCGTGACGGTGACCGCGCAGAGCCCGTTGCCGCCGCCGACCTCGATCCGCTCGGCGTGCCCCACGAGGACCGCGAGTTCGCGGATCACCGGCCGGGCGGCCGTGGTCCCCGCGGGAGTCGCGGCGGGATCATCGAGGCGCAGGTGAGGACCAGGGCGCCGATGACGAGCACGGTGATGGCCAGGTCGATCAATGCGTTGAGGAGCAGGTCGGTGAGCATGGTTCAGTCCCGGGGCACGGTGGCGTCCTGGCCGGTGCGGGCGGTCTGGGCCGCGGTGCGCCGGCGGGCGCGGAAGCTGGTCAGGGTGACGGCGGCGAGGACCGCGATGATCACGGCCAGGGACACCGGGGTGGGGATCTCGGGAACGTCCGGCCAGATCCCGTGGGCCCAGTGCAGCACCAGTTTCACGCCGATGAAGGCGAGGATGACCGCGAGCCCGTGGTTGAGGTGTACGAGCTTCGCCAGGGCCGAGTGCAGCACGAAGTACAGCGCCCGCAACCCCAGCAGCGCGAAGGCGTTGGTGGCGAACACCAGGTACGGGTTCTCGGTGATCCCGTAGACCGCGGGCACCGAGTCCACGGCGAACACCACGTCGGTGGCGAACACCGCCACCACCACGACCGCCAACGGGGTCAGCGCCCGCCGCCCGTTCTCGCACACGGTCAGCCGGGCCCCGCGGTAGTCGTCGGTGACCGGCATCAGCCCGCGCATCAGCCGGACCGACCGCATCCGCGAGACGTCCTTGTCCAGCTCTCCTCCGGTGGACACCTGGTGCAGGATCTTCACGGCCGAGGCGAACAGGACCAGGCCGAACACGAGGAACGCCCACGTTCCGGCCGCCAGCATCGCCGCTCCGGCCGCGATGAACACACCCCGCAGCACCAGCGCCCCGACGATGCCGTAGAGCAGCACCCGTTGCTGGACGGACGCCGGGACGGCGAACGCGGTCAGCAGCAGCATGAACACGAACAGGTTGTCCACCGACAGGGACTTCTCGACCACGAACCCGGTCAGGAACTCCAGCGCATGGTCCCCGCCGAAATCCAGCCACAGCCACAGCCCGAAGACCAACGGCAGGGTCAGGTAGAACACCGACCACCCCACGGCCTCCCGCGCCGACACCTCGTGCGGACGGCGGGTGACCGCGAAGTCGGCGACCAGCAGGCCGAGCAGGACCGCGATGCTGATCGTCCACAACCCGGCGGAACCGAGCGGGCCGTCGGCCAGGGCAACGGTGGATCCGGGCACGGTACCTCCTCGAACGCCGGTGTTCGAGGTCTCCTTCACCCTGCGGGGCGGCCTCCCGGGGACACCGACCGGGGTGTCCGTCCTGACCGGGCAGACTCTTGCGAAGTACTCCCCTCAACCTCAGTATCGGATCCCACGTTCCCGGAGTGAAGAGCCTGTTGAGGGCCGGGTGGGACACGATCGGGTGGCAGTGGTCAGGCGAGCATCTCCGGCGCTCCCGGGAACGGGTCGGCGAACCGCAGTTCGGCGGCCAGTGCCGCCTCCTCGTCGGTGAGCAGCGCTTCCCGCAGCGCGGAGGCGATCACGTCCGGTGACGAGCGGTGCGAGACCACCACGAGTTCCTGGACGCGGTCGCCGGTGCGCGCGTTCCGTGCCGTCGCCCGGCGGTCACCGTCCACATCGGACCAGGAGTCCGGTGTGGCGGGCCACGGACCCGCTTCGCCGATCCGCAGCGAGCGGCCCGCCGCCTCCAGCCACATGACCGTGTCGTGGCGACTGGCCAGCCACACCCGGCCCGGACGCGCACGACGCCGCGGCCGAGCGCGGTCAGCACCCGGTGCAGGCGCACGGGGTGGAAGGCGCGTCGGGCGGTGAAGTGCACGAGGTGCACGCCGTGGGCGGATTCCAGCGGCGGTCGGCCGTGGAGCACCGGGCCGAGGACGTCGTCGACCTCGCCGCGCCGCGCGTCGGCGGGGATGGCGGCCAGCAGGGCGGGGACGTCCAGGTGCGCCAGTTCCTGCCGGGCGGCGGTCGGGTTGAGCCGGTCGAGCACCGCGGTCACCCGGGGGTCCTCCGGTCCGGTCAGGACCAGGGCGTCGGCGAACTCCGCTTGGCCCACGACCAGTTGCGCCGCGGTGCGCTCGTCGCCGGGGGCGGCGGCCAGTCCCCGGTCGGCCAGCAGGTCGCCGCCGGTCGCGTCGGTGAGCCAGGTGGCCCGGTCCACCACCGTGATGACGGCCTCCACGCCGGCCGGCTCGTCGGTCAGCGCGAAGCACACCGCCTCGGGTTCCAGTGCCGGGTCCAGGTGCAGGACCACCGGTCCGCGCAACTGCCGCAACAGTGGCAGCAGGTCCAGCCGCATCGTGCACGACAGGCAGCCGTGCTCCAGGCGCAGTTCGGTCAGCACCCCGTCGACCCACCGCCGCACCACGCCTTCGGCCAGCCGGCTCAGGTCGTGGCGCACCAGCACCGCACCGGGCACCGCCCGCCACACCTCCTCGGCCACGACGTGTTCGCCCAACCCGGCCACGAGGATGACGGTGGTGTCCACCGGCACACCGTAAATGACAATCATTTTCACTTCAAGTCGCGGTAGGCCGCCACCGTGCGCCGAACGGTCGATCGGTGGACTCGTGGGATGCATGCGCATGGCCTAATGTTTCGACGCGTGCCGTCACGTGCGTGAGGGCATCCGAGGTGGACGCGAAGCTGACATCGAAGGGCGGATTCCATGACGACGGCACATCTGGAGCACACCGACCACGGCCACGCGCACGGCGAGGGGTGCGGCCACGTGGCGATCCCGCACGAGGACCATGTGGACTACGTGCACGACGGCCACCTCCACCGGGCGCACGACGGGCACTTCGACGAGTGCGAGCCGGCCGACCACGGCGCCCACGACGACCACGGTCATGCGCACGGCGAGGGGTGTGGTCATGTGGCGATCCCGCACGGCGACCACGTGGACTACGTGCACGACGGCCACCGCCACGCCGCCCACGGCGAGCACTACGACGAGCACTGACGCGCCGGAGGTCCGCGGTGCCGACCGGCACCGCGGACCCCCGAGCGATCAGGGCTGCACGGTGAAGGTGTAGCTCTTCTGGCCGGTGCTGATTGCGCTGCCGCCCGAGGTGGTCGCGGTGACCTCGAAGACGACGGTGTAGGTGCCGGCCGCCTCGAACGCCCAGTTGGCGTGGGAGTGGGTGTTGACCGCCACGGCGCGGGTGTCGGGCAGGCCGTTGCCGCTGTCGAACCACACGGTCGGCGTGCCGAACGCGCCGGTGGTGTAGACGCTGAAGTCGGCCGGGCCGGTGACCGACACGAGCTTCACGGTCAGCGAGTTGTTCAGCAGCACGCCGGTGGGGACGCCCTCGGTGTTCAAGCCCGGCCACAGGATGCCGCTGACCTGGCTCTGCGGCAGCACCCACACCGTCGACCCCGGCGTGCCGAGGAACGCGTAGGCGCTGCTGGAGGGAACGGTGGTCTTGCTCGCCGGGACGGCGACCAGCGTCACGGTGGACGGGTCGCGGTCGACGGCGGGGGTCACGGTGCTGTCGCGCAGGTCGAGCGTGAGCGCGCTGCCGGTCCAGTCGACGTCGAGGGCGTCGACGTGGCCGGCGGAGAGGGTGACGCTCGCGTGGGCGGTGCCCGTGGTGAGCAGGGCGAGACCGGCGGCGAACGCGGCGGCGGCGAGGCGGGCGATCATGACTTCACCTTGAAGTGGTAGGTGGCGGGGGCGGACACCACGCGCTGGCCGGTCGCGGCCAGCGTGCCGACGGCCCGGACGGTGATGCTGTAGCGGCCGGCGGCCTCGAACGCCCAGTTGGCGTGCTGGTGGCCGCCGGGGGTCAGGCCGATGCTGTCGGGCAGGCCGTTGCCGCTGTCGACCAGCACGGTCGGCGCGCCGACCGCGTCGGTGGTGAAGATGCTGAAGTCGGCGGGGCCGTAGACGCGCGTGACCTTCAGGCGCAGCGAGCCGTCGACGAAGACGCCGGGCTCGACCTCCTCCGCGGCGATGCCCGGCCACAGCAGGTTCGTGTCCTGCACCTGCGGCAGCACCCACACCGGGGCGCCGGGCTTGCCGAGGAAGGAGTAGGCGGGGTCGGCGGGCACGGTCGTGCGCGCCTCGGGCTTGGCGACCAGCAGCACCTCGGAGGGCGCGTACTCGGTGTCGGTGGTCTCGTCGTGGACGTGCAGGTCGAACTCGCCGTCCTCGAAGGCGACGCCGAAGACGTCGACGTGCCCGGTGGTGAGCGTGGCGAGCGGGGCGGCCGTCGCCGGTGCGGCGACGAGGGCGGACAGGCCGGTCACCGCCGTCAGCAGCAGGGCGATGCGTGCGGTTCTGTGCAAGGTCGGTGCGCTCCAATCGGTCGTGCGGTCCGGTGGGACCGCGCCCGAAGCGTTGCACTCGACAATCATTTTCAATAGACCCGAACGGCCTACTCGCCAACGACAACCGTTGCCGATAGGGCCGGATGGCGTATTGAAAACGGTTGTCATTGAGATTAGGTTCGCGGTGCCCCGACGGTCGGGCGACGGGTACCTGGAGGTTCTAGAGCTGTGCGTGCGTCTTTACGGGCCGTCGCGTCGTTGTGCGCGGTCCTGCTCACCGTGACCGCGTGCGGATCGACGGGGCGACAGCGCGACGGCGACGGCCTGTCCGTGGTCGCCACCACCGAGATCCTCGCCGATCTGGTGCGCAACGTCGGAGGTGAGCGTGTCCGCGTCGACTCGCTGGTGCCGCCCGGCGGTGACCCGCACTCCTACGAACCCACGCCGGCCGACGCGAAGAAGGTCGCCAAGGCGGACGTGACGTTCACCAACCACCTCCTGCTGGAGGAGCAGCGGCTGATCAAGGCCATCGACGCCAACGCGCGCGAGGGGACCCCGAACGTCTCGCTGGCCGAGGCGTCGGAAACCTATGGCGCGCACGTGATCCCGCTGGTGGAGAACGTCGGGCTGGACGTGCTGTGGCTGGGGCTGCGCGTGCGCGGCGACGGCAAGCAGCGCGGCGCCACGCGCACCTCCGAGGTGCGGCTGACCGCGACCGCCGTGGAGGGTCCCGGGAAACTGGTGGCCTACCTGACCGAGTCGTTGGGCAGGCCGGTGGTGTTCCTCGACTCCGGCGACGGTCTGTCCGATGCGGACTCCACGACGCTGCCGCCGGCCGCGCACACCCATCTCAACTGGGCGTTCACCGCGCCGGGCACCTACCGGCTCACCCTGCGCGCGGCCCTGGCCAACGCGGGCGGCGACCCGATCCCGTTGGGGGAGAGCACGTTCACCTTCGCGGTGGGCGTCGACCCGAGCGGCATCGCGCCCACCGTCCTGGGGGAGGGGCACACGGACCTGACCGTCGACCTGGACACGGGCGAGCTGTACACGTTCAACGACCGCGCCGGCGGCACCACCCAGGAGGTCGTGCCCGCCGCGCAGGCTGTGATCGAGGTGCCGAACAAGGCGATCGCCACGGTGCCCGAAGACCCGCGGTTCGCGTTCCTGGGCGCTCCCGGCGCGTCGGTGCACCAACTCCCGCAGGCGGTGCTGGGCAAGCACGTGCACGGCGAGATCGACCCGCACCTGTGGCAGGACGTCCGCAACGGCCGTGCCTACGCCGAGCTGATCCGCGACACGCTGCGCGCCGCCGACCCCGACGGCGCGGCGGACTACGACCGCAACGCCCGCGACTACCTCGCCCGGCTCGACGAACTCGACGCGCGGGTGCGCGAGACCGTCGCGAAGGTGCCCCGGCAGCGCCGCCACCTGGTCACCACGCACGACGGGTTCGGCTACTTCGCCAGTGCCTACGAGATGACCGTGGCCGGGTTCGTGGTGCCCAACCCCGCGCAGGAGCCCAGCGTCGAGGACGTGCGCAAGCTGACCGAGACCATCCGCAACCTGAAGGTGCCCGCGGTGTTCATGGAACCCAACCTCGCCCAGCGCGGCTCGGTGCTCACCCAGGTCGCCCGCGACCAGGGCGTCCAGGTGTGCCTGCTGTACGGGGACTCCTTCGACGAACGCACCCGCAGCTACGCGGACATGATGCGCCACAACGCGGAGGAGATCGCCCGGTGCCTCGCCTGATCCGGGCCTTGCTCGCCACCGCCGCCGCGCTCCTGCTGTCCACGCCGGCCGCGCACGCCCAAGCACCGGTCGTCATCGCCGACGGCCACGTGGACCTCGGCCCGCGCCTGGTCGAGGGCCGGTGGACCCTCCAGATCCGCGACGACACGGGCGACGGGCCGGTGTGGCGCGAGCCCGCCGACGTGGTCCTCCAGGTCGGGGACGCGGCGAAGACCACCGTGCCGAACGACCCGCGTACGCGTTCCTGGGCACGCCGGGCAGCGAGGTCTGGGTGCTGCCGCAGGTGCAGGACCAGCGGCTGGTCTGGCCCGGCTGGAACACCCAGGACCCGAGTATCGCCGAGGTCGTCGGCCGCGAGGTGGACTGGCGGCTGCACGGCGTCACCGGACCCGGCCGCTTCGAGCTGTTCCTCACCGGCAACTTCGGCACCCCCGAGACGATCTTCAGCAGCGGGCGTCCGTACCCGCAGGAGACCGGCGTGGAGGCGGGCACCCACGTCCACGGCAACTGGGTGTTCACCGCGCCCGGCGCCTACTCGCTGGACGTGGAGATGGCCATCGCCGACGGTCGCGCCGACCGCGCCACGCTGAAGGTCCACATCGGACCCGGCGACCCCGCCGCGGCGTTCCCCACGACCGAGACCAGCGCCCCGCCGACCGACACGCGCGCGGGAACCGCCGACGCGCAAGGCGTCCCCTGGGGCTGGATCGCGGCGAGCGTCGTGCTCGTGGCGGTGGCGGTGCTGGTCCTGCGGTCACGCCGGGCGAGGAGGACCGATGGCTGACCCGGTGATCGACATCACCGGCGCGACCGTGCACCTGGGCGGCCGGGAAGTGCTGTCCGAAGTGGACTTCCGGCTGGCTTCGGGTGAACTGGTCGGGCTGATCGGCCCCAACGGCGCGGGCAAGACCACCTTGCTGCGCACCGCGCTCGGCCTGGTCCCGGTCTACCGGGGCACGGTCGTGGTCGACGGCCGCTCCCCGCGCCGGGCGCAGGGCTCGGTGGGGTACGTGCCGCAGCGCCACGAGTTCGCCTGGGACTTCCCGATCACCGTCGAAGGCGCGGTCGCCACCGGCCGCACCCACCTGACCGGCCCGCTGCGCCGCCGCACGGCCCGCGACCGCGACGCCGTCGCGCACGCCCTGGACCGCGTCGGCATGGCGCACCTGAGGACCAGGCCGGTCGGCGAGCTGTCCGGCGGCCAGCGGCAACGGGTCCTGGTCGCCCGCGCGCTCGCGCTGCGGCCCCGGGTGCTGCTGCTGGACGAGCCGTTCACCGGCATCGACGCGCCCACCCAGGAGCTGTTGAGCGCGTTGCTGTCGGGCTTGCGCGACGAGGGGGTGGCGGTGCTGACGACCACCCACGACCTGGCCGCCGCGACCGCGCTGTGCGACCGGCTGTGCCTGCTCAACCGCACGGTCGTGGCCGACGGCCCGCCGTCCGCCCTGGCCGACACCGACATCTGGCTGCGCACCTTCGGGCTGGACCGCGCGGAGCAGTTGCTCAAGACCCTGGGGGTGACGGGGTGACCGCGTTCCTGGAGGCGCTGGCCGCGCCGTGGGAGTACGACTTCTGGCGGCGCGCGCTGCTGGTGGCGTTGATGTCGGGCGTGGTGTGCGGGGTGATCGGCAGCCACGTGGTGTTGCGCGGCATGGCGTTCATCGGCGACGCGGTCGCGCACGCGGTGTTCCCCGGGATCGCGGTCGCCTTCGTGCTGGGCACGAACCTCGTGCTCGGCGGCGCGGTCGCGGGCGTGGTCACCGCGCTGCTGATCGCGGTGTTCACCCAGAACCGGCGGCTGAAGGAGGACTCGGTCATCGGGATCTTCTTCGCCGCCTCCTTCGGGCTGGGCATCGTCATCCTCAGCACCGCGCCGGGCTACGGGGGTTCGCTGGAGTCGTTCCTGTTCGGCTCGATCCTGGGCATCAGCGACTCGGACGTGGTGTCGGTCGCGGTGATCGGCGCGCTGGTGCTGCTGTGCACGGCGGTGTTCAACGGCCGGTTCGTGGCCGCGACGCTGGACCGCGAGCAGGCCCGCGCGATGGGGCTCCCGGTGTTCTGGCTGGACGTGGTGCTGCACGTGATGGTGACCCTGGCCATCGTCATCTCCCTGCAAGCCGTGGGCAACATCCTGGTGCTCGCCCTGTTGGTGACCCCCGCCGCGGCGGCCCGTCTGCTCACCGACCGCCTCGGCCGGATGATGCTGCTGGCCCCGCTGATCGGCGCGGGCGGCAGCGTGCTGGGCCTCTACCTGTCCTACGCGTTCGACCTGGCGGCGGGCGGCCTGATCGTGCTGACCCTGACCGCGGTGTTCCTGCTGTGCTGGTTCTTCGCGCCCCGCCACGGCCTGCTCACCCGACCCCGCCGGGCCGCCACCGCCCTCGCCGAGGAGAAGTCGTGACCCCCGCCCGGACCGGCGCGCTGCTCGGCGTGGCCGCCGCACTGCTGATCACCGCCCCCGCCGCGACCGCCGAACCCACACCTCCCGCCGCCGACGCGGCCGAGTCCGTGGACGCCGTGCTGGACGTCGAGAACGGCGCGCTGGCCCTGGACACCCCACCCGACCCGCTCGTGGTGTCGACCGGCGCCGAGCGGGTGCGGCTGCGCTGGGACACCACCGAAATCGAGCCCGGCACGGTGTTCGGCGATGTCGTTCGGCTGCGCGCGTCGCTCGTCGACTCCCACGCGGCCGAACCGGTCGTGGTCCCCGTCGCCTCCAGCGGCACAGTGGAGCTGGACGCGCCGCCGCCCGGCAAGCACCTGCTGCGCGTCGAGGCCACGGCGTACACGCTCGACGGCACTCCGTTGACCGCCACGCGGGACTACGCGGTGTCCGTCGTTGCCCGGCCCGAAACCGTCGACATCCCGGAGGTGCTCCCGCAGACCCCGGCCGTCGCCCCGCCACTGCGCGTGGAGGCCGCCGCGCAGCAGCCTCCCACCGCCACCGGCCACGTCGTCCTGGACCGCGGCCACGTCGACGCCGTCGCGCCCCGCCTGCTGCCCGACGGCCTGCGCGTCCAGGTCAAGGACGGCACGGTCACCGGTGTCACGACCTGGCGCGAACCCGCCGACGTCGAGTTCCGCGTCCCCGCCGCCGCGCGCGCCGAACTGCCCGCGCAACCGGCGCTGTCGTTCCTCGGCGACGCGGGCGAGCAGGTGTTCCTGCTGCCGCAGACCCAGCGCACGGACCTGCTGTGGACGGGCTGGAACACCGAGGAGCTGCGTCCGGCCGACGTGTCCGGCGCGGTGACGTGGACGCTGACCGCGGTCGACGGGCCCGGTGCGTTCGGCCTGTTCACCACCGGCTCGTTCGGCGCGCCGGAGGTCATCTTCAACAGCGCCGACGGCCTGCCGGACACCCTGTCCGTCCCGCTGGGCACCCACGCGCACGCCAACTGGGCGTTCGCCGAACCCGGCCGGTACCGGCTGACCTTCGCCGTCGCGGCGCAGGCCCCCGGCGGCGGCGCGCTGACCGACACGGAGACCTTCACCTTCGTCGTCGGTGACGGTGCCGGCGGCCAGACCCAGCAGCCGGGCGGCACCGAGCGGCAGACCGGCACGCCGAGCCGCCTGGCCGCCACCGGTCCCGCCGCCCTGCCCGCCACCGCCGGTCTCGCGCTCGCCCTGGTCGTGACGGGCGCCGCCGTCCTCGTGCTCACCCGCCGCCGCGCCAAGGAGAACCCGTGACAACCCCGACCCGCGCGCGGGCGGTGGTCGCCGCTCTCGCGGTGACCGCCCTCGCCGCGCTGTCCGCCACCGCGCTGTCCCTGCCCCCGGCCGCCACCGCCGAGCAGGCCCCGACCGTCGTCGACGTGGGACACGTGGACCTGCTCGCGCCGGCCGTCGCCGGCGGGGCGCTCGACATCCGCTACACGTGGCAGGGGACGGACCTCGCCCCCGAGCAGGTCGTCACGCACGTCAAACCCGAGGCGCAGACCGAGGTGCCCGACATCCCCGGGTACGAATTCCTCGGACCGGTGGGCAGCCCCCTGTGGCTCATCCCCGAGGTCCAGGACGACCAGTTGGTCTGGGCGGGGTGGAACACCGAGGCGCTGACCGCCGCGGACGTCGACCCGGCCTCGCTGCGCTGGAGCCTGGACGCCGTGGCCGGTGACGCGCCGGACAGCCCCGCGCCCGGCCGGCTGACCGTGTTCGCCACGAGCCCGGTGGGCGAACCGCTGCCGCGCGTGTTCGACACGTCCCAGCCGCTGCCGCAGCGCAACCCGCTGGCGCTGGGCACGCACGCCCACGCGAACTGGACGTTCTCCGCCGAGGGCGTCTACCGGCTGACCTTCACCGTCGAGGCGACCACCCCCGACGGGAAGCCGTTGCGCGACACCGTGACCTACGCCATCGCCGTGGGCGCGGTCGACCCCAAGACCGTCAAGCCCGGCACGGGCGTGGAGCCCACCACGACCAACACCACGACAACGACGACCACGACAACGACGACCACCACGGGGACCACGACCACCACCGCCCCGCCCGAGTCGTGCGTGGTCCTCGATGACGGCCACGTGGACCTCATCGCCCCACGCCTGCACGACGGCGCGCTGCGCACCGAGGTCAAGGACGGCACCGCCGGTCCGGACAAGGCCGTGTGGCGCGACCCGGCGGACGTGGTGGTGCACCTGGTCCCGGCGGCCCGCAACACCGTGCCGACCGACCCCGCCTACTCGTTCCTGGGCTCGCCGGGCTCGCCGGTGTGGCTCATCCCGCAGACCCAGATCCCCGGGATCGTGTGGGCGGGGTGGAACACGGAGTCGCTGAGTCCACAGGAGGTTTCCGGCGACGTGGCGATCCGCGTGACGGCGGTGGACGGCCCCGGCCGCGTCGGCGTCTTCCTCTCCGGCATGGCGCCGACCGTGCTGGTCGACTCCGGAAACGGGTTGCCCGACACCATCTCCGTGGTCCTCGGCACCCACGCGCACGCCAACTGGGCGTTCGGCGCGGAGGGGACCTACCGGATCACCGTCGAGGTCGCCGTGACCCTCGCGAACGGCCGGGCGACCACCGACACCGACGTGTTCACCGTCGCGGTCGGCAACGTCGACCCGACCGCGGGCAGGACGTGCGCGCCCCCGACCACGACCACCGCGACCTCCACCGCCCCGACCTCCCCGGCGCCGACCACGTCGCCCGCCGGGTCCGCGCCCAAACCGGCGGGCCTGGCGTCCACCGGCGTCGGCGGCGTGGGCACGGCGGTGCTGCTGGCCGTCCTGCTGACCACCGCGGGCGGCGCGGCCTTGGTCCTCGCCCGGCGCAGGCCCACCCACCGCGGCTGACGGTGGAGGCGACGCACCGGGGATGTCTTCTTCGGGTGTCGCGGGCACGGGGTGCTGATGCGCAATGGGGTGAATTCGGCTGTCCTCGGCGGATCGGCGGTGGGCGTGCCGGGTGTTGGCGTAGCGTTGTCGGTTGATCACCGATGGCGGACGTGCGGGGCGCTGATGGGGCAGCCGGAGTCGAACGGGAGTCGGCGTGAGGCCGAGGTCCGCAACGTGGCCTCGCATGTCACCGGGCCGGTCGTGCAGGTCGGGTCGGTCACCGGTGACGTCGTGATCAACACCCACGGGACCGCGCCCAGCGCCGCGCCGGACCAACTGCCCCGCAGGCCCGGGCGCTTCGTCAACCGGGTGCGCGAGTTCGAGGCGCTCGACGCGGTGCTCGACGGTCCCGAGCCGGTCGGGGTGGCCGTGGTGTCGGGGTTGGCCGGGGTCGGGAAGAGCGCGTTGGTGACCTCGTGGGCGGCGGATCGGGCGGAGCGGTTCCCGGACGGCCGCCTGTACGTGGACTTCACGGCGCTGCGGACGCCGGACGGGACCGCGGTGGCGGACGGGCTGGCGGAGTGCCTGCGGTCGTTGGGGGTCGCGGAGGAGCACATCCCGGCGACGCTGGCCGGGCGGACCTCGCTGTACCGCACCCGGATGTCGGGCAGCCGGCGGCTGGTGGTGCTCGACGACGTGGCCGAGCCCGCCCACGTCACGCCGTTCCTGGTGCCGGCGCGGGGTTCGGTCGTGGTGGCGACGAGCAACGAGCGGCTGGTCGAGCTGACCCTCGACGGCGGCGCGGAACTGCGGTTGCAGCCGCTGAACCCAGGCGACTCGGTCCGGCTGCTGGGCCAGTTGTGCCGGGACGGCCGGATCGAGGCGGACCCGGCGGCGACCGAGCGGTTGGCACGCGCGTGCGCCGGCCTGCCGGTGGCCTTGCGGGTCGTGGCCGGACGGATGTTGTCGCGGCCGTACCTCACCGCGTCCGCGCTGGCCGACGAACTGGCCGACGACTCGCGCAGGCTGCGCGGGTTGGCGCTGCGAGGGGAGCACGTCGTGTCGGCGGTGTTCGACAACTCCTACCGCGATCTCGACCCGGAGTCCGCCGGGCTGTACCGCCGACTCGGTCTGCTGCCGCTGCACGAGATCCCCCGCGAGGTGGTCGACCTCGTCGGAGCGGCCGGGCTGGACCGGTTGCTGCGCGCCAACCTGGTCGACGAGGTGTCACCGGACCGGTTCGCCTTCCACGGCCTCGTCGGGCTGCACGCCCGGGAGCGCGCGGCGGCGGAGGAACCCGCGGCCGTCGCGGACGAGCTGCTGCGGCGGGTGCTGGAGCACTACGCAGAGCGACTGCGCCACGCGGACCGGGCCGTGATGGGGGATCGGCTCCGCATCGCGGTCCGCGCGCCCGTCGGCGCTTCCCCGTTCGGCGACCGCGCGGCGGCGTTGGAGTGGCTGGTCGCGGAGCGGGCCAACCTGCTCGCCCTGCTCAGGGCGGCGGTGACGCACCGGCACGACGACGTCGCGTGCGAGGTGGCCGAGGGCCTCACGGCGCTGTACCTGAACCGGCGTCTCCTGGCCGACTGGGTCGAGTCGGCGCACCTCGGCGTCGAGTCCGCGCGTCGCACGGGGAACCCCGCCGCGGAGGCGCGACTGCGCAGCGTCGTGTCGCGGGCCTACACCGACCTCGCGGAGGACGCCCGGGCGGGCGAGGAACTTGAGCTGGCTCGCGCACTCGCGGCCCGCGGCGGCGACCGGAAGCTGGTGGCGTCGGTGTGGGAGTTCACCGGGCGGCACCTCGACCGGACCGACCCGGTGGCGGCCATCGACGCCTACCGCACGGCCCGGGCGGTCAACGTGGAGGCCGACGAGCCGCGCGGAGCCGCGCTCGCCACGTACTTCATGGGCCGGTCCCTGCACGCGGTGGGCCGTCACGACGAGGCGCTGGAGACGCTCCTGGCCGCTCACGCGCAGTTGAGCGGGCTCGGCGACCAGCGGATGGCGGCACGGGTCTTGATCGCCCTCGGCGCCCTGCGGCGGGACACCGGTGCGCTGGCGGAAGCCCGGCGGGACCTGGAACAGGCGGTCGCCTGGTTCCGGGAGACCCGGGCCACGCACTACGAGGAGCAGGCGCTGGTGGTCCTCGCCGACGTCGTGGAACGCGGCGGTGACGTCGAGGCGGCCCGGGCGCACCTGCGCCGCGCCGTGGCCCTGCGGGTGGCGTCCGGTGGCGACGCCGCGGAACTCCGGGCGCGCCTGGACGGTTGATCAGGTGACGGTGACCGGCGCCGTGTGCGGCCCGACGCGGAGGCCGAACGTGCCGGTGACCTCTCCGGTGTGCACCAGTCGGGTGTACACCGCCGACGCCAACGCGGCGACGTCCCGCGACGTCGAGCGCACGGCGAACCGCCCGAGCCCCCGGATGAGCACGATGCAGCCGTCCGGGGTCGCGTGGCCGGCCACGCGGCTGCCGGGGAAGCGGGTGAGCACGTCGGCCGGCCAGGTCCCGTCGGCCTCCGTGGCCCGGACGACCACCGCCGCGTCGGCGTAGCGGCGCACGTTGCGCTCGCGGTCGTCCACGCTGACATGTCGGACCTCGTCGTGCTGAGTCGGTTTCCGCAGCGCCCGCACCGGCAAGGGGAAGCGGCGCAGCGAGACCTCACCGCCGTGCGCCGCGCCCAGCACCTCCAGGCTGTGCAACGGCGGCAGCGCGGCATCCGGGTCCGGGGCCACCGCCTGGTCGGCGGCGTGCTCGGGTTCGGGCAGCTTCAGGATGTCGTAGCAGTGTGCCCGCAGCAGCGACAACGCCGCGCCGGGTCGTGCGAACACCTCGTCCATCGCGACGAGCACCCGGCGGTGTCCCGCGTGCGCGGCGATCTGCGGCTGGAGCGGTTGTGAGGTGTCGATCCTGGGCGCGCGGCGCCCGAGGTCGTCCATCGCCGTGCCCGCGACCACCTCGTCGTCGCCGAACGCGCCCAGCAGAAGCGGCACGCCGGTGGTCGCCGCGTAGAGGCTCAGCGAACCGTGGTCGCCGATCACCAGGTCGGCGGCCACCATCGCGGCGTGCCACCCGCGGGTCGGTTCGATCAGCAGCAGGCCGGACCGCAGAGCGGTGTCCAGGACCCGGCGCAGCTCCCAGCCGCCCTCCCACGTCCACACGTTCGGGTGCGCGACCATCGCGACGCGGTACTCGTCGGCGGGCAGCTCGCCCACCAGCCGCGCGGGCAGCGTCGGGTCGGCGCCCAGCAGCGACCGGTTCCGCCAGGTCGAGGCCACCAGGACCAACCGCTGCCCGTCGGCCAGGCCGAGCGCCTCGCGGTAGCGCGACCGCAGCGACGCGCTTTCCAGCAGCAGGTCCAGGCTCGTGTCGCCGCCCAACACGGTGCGGCCGACGGCCGCCTGGCTCGACGCCGCCACTTGGGCCGCTTGCGCGGGGTGCGTCACCAGCATCCGCACCTGGCCGGCGCGCAGCACTTCGGGCGAGACCATCCCGGACAGCCTGGTTCCCGGCGCGTCCACGTCCGGCACGTACTTGTTGAACCCGATCCCGTGCGGCAACACCACCATCGGGGTCGGCCTGCGCAACACCAGGTCCAGCTTCTCGCTGGCGGCGAGCACGAGGTGGAAGTCCTGGTCGGGCACCTCGCCGACGGGAATCACCCGTGCGGGCAACGACTCGACGAACTGCTTGACACCGGTCGAGTTGCGAGACCTCTCGTCCACGGTCCACACGACCCCCACGCGCGGATCGCCCGCGAACGCGCGGAGGGCTTCGAGCAACCGGATCGCGGAGGTCAACGTCCGGGCGACCGCCAGGACCTTCTTCTCCGGACCGAACGTGCCCCACACCGCCGAATCGGTCAGGAGCGAGCCTTCACCACCCATCAATCCCGCCAAACCGCGGACTCAGGCTCCCGGCTCCCGGCTCCCGGCTCCCGGCTCCCGGCTCCCGGCTCCCGGCTCCCGGCTCCCGGCTCCCGGCTCCCGGCTCCCGGCTCCCGGAACTCTCCTCGCATCGTAGAGCGCCGAGCCGACCCACCACCCCGTTTCGCGGCGCGTGTCAACCCGCCTTCACCCGATGGTGAAACAAGCCGCAGGTCAGCGCTCTGCCGACTCGACACCACCGACGAGGCACACACGAGGAGGAATCATAGCGAGGGCCCGGCTCGACCCACGCCGCGTCGACGAGTGTGATCGTGCCCGGCACGGGACGGCCCTGCGCACGCCGGCCCTCGACCCTCGGCCTGGGTGGGGCTGATGGCCACCCGCCTGCCCCGCCTGGACCGTCCTGTCCAGCGGGACGGTCCGAGCGGCGTGTGACACGGCACCGGGACGTCGGCCGGAGGGCAGGTCGAAGACGCGGCCGAAGCGCGCCGCCCCGACCCGCCGACGTCTCTCCAGTTCACCGGCCGCACCGACCCGCTGACGTCTCTCCAGTTCACCGGCCGCCCCGACCCGCCGACGTCTCTCCAGTTCACCGGCCGCACCGACCCGCCGGTGGCGCGCGGATGAGTCGGCGCGGTCTCGCCCCGTGGTCCGGGTTCGCCGGCGGGCGGGTCGTCTCCGGGGGCTCAGCTCGTCCGGGCGCGGCGTCCGGCGCGCAGCGGCGCGCCGGCGTCGTGCAGGTGGCGCAGGACCTGGGCGTAGGAGGAGCGCAGGCCGGCCTTGCTGTAGGGGATGCCGTTGCGGGCGCAGAAGTCCTCGACGACGGGCTGCGCGTGGCGGAGGTTGGGCCGGGGCATGTGCGGGTAGAGGTGGTGCTCCACCTGGTGGT
Organism: Actinosynnema sp. CA-248983; assembly: GCA_050954585.1. Classification (GTDB taxonomy): domain Bacteria; phylum Actinomycetota; class Actinomycetes; order Mycobacteriales; family Pseudonocardiaceae; genus Actinosynnema. Next base: position 4,203,197 of record CP191863.1, read on the forward strand.
TGAGGCCGCCGAGCAGCGCGTCGACCCAGCGCCCGCCGGTGACGTTGCGGGAGGTGAGGACCTGCTTGTGCAGGTGGTCCAGGCGCTGTCCCTTGGCGATGACGGGCATGCCCTTGTGGTTGGGGGCGAAGGAGCAGCCCAGGTAGAGGCCCATGACGCCCTGGTGGACCGCGATGAACACGATGGCCTTGAGCGGGGAGAGCAGCAGGAACACCGCGGTCAGGTACGCGGCTGCCGGTAGCAGTTGCACGGCGGCCTCCCGCCAGGGGTGTGCCAGTTCGCGGCGCCACAGGGCCTGCAAGCCGGAGATCCGCAGCACGACGGCTTCGGCCAGCAGGAGCGGGAAGAACAGGAATGCCTGGTACTTGGTGATCCACCGGTACAGGCCGTGCTTGGTCCCGGCCTGCTCGCGGCTGAACGCGATGGCGTGGATTTCGATGTCGGGGTCGTGGTCCTCGTGGTTGGGGTTGGCGTGGTGGCGGGTGTGCTTGCCGACCCACCACTGGTAGCTGATCCCCGTGACACCGCCGTGCAGGTGGCCCACGAGGTCGTTGTGGCGGTGCGAGCGGAAGATCTGGCGGTGCCCGGCGTCGTGGCCGATGAACGCGAACTGGGTGAGGACCACCGCGAGGAGCGCCGCGGTCAGCACCTGCCACCACGAGTCGCCCAACAGCGCCATCGCCGCGCCGGTCGTCGCGAGCAGCAGGACGTTGATCGTCATCCGGGTGGTGTAGTACCCGCGCCGCCGGTTCAGCAGGCCGGCGTCCTTGAGTTCCCGTGTCAAGCGGGCGAAGTCGCTGCCCTGCCGGGTGTCGGGCGGTCGTGCCGTGGCGGTGGGTGGTGAGGTCATGGACATCTGCTTTCCGGGAGAACGGGCCCAGCCACGCTGTTTCCCCGGTCATCGCGGTGTCCACGACCCAGGGGGCGGCCCGTTGGACGCCCTGACGATTTCGGTGGCGACGATTTTCGGCGGCCGGGAGGCCGGGTGGCCCGTGAACCGGATGCGCCCGTCATCAAGTCGAACGTGGGCGGCAGCCGATCGGTTCCCGTGTCGACCCCCTGTGCCGCGCGGCACAGGCCGGCCCGGCAGGCGCGGAGGTCCGCCGACAACCGGTCGAGGTGTGCACGGAGTACCCTCGGTGGTGTCGCCCCGGTACCCGGCGAAGTCGCTGGCATGGACAGCGTTGCCGCCGGACAAGCCGAAGCATTCTCCCGCAACCGGCGCGATCCCGCGCCGGTTGCCACGCACGGACCAACACGAAGGACGCCACCGATGTCGACGATCCCCGTACTGATCGATCCCCTGGCGCCCGACACCGCGAGCCAGGCCACCGCGGAGCCGGCCGCGCGGTCCTGCCCCGCCTGTGCCCATCCGGCGGACGCCCACGACCCGCTCGCCCGGCGGTTCTGCGCCGCGACCCGGGCGGGCGGACTGCACCGGGGCTGCCTGTGCTCCGGCGAGTCGAGCGGTGCGAGCTACGGCAAGCCGGGCCAGGGGAACATCAGCGATCGGGCCTGACGCCGCAGCCGGCGCCCGACCTCGGCCCGATCGTCCGAGCAATTCCCGCAGAACCTCGAAACCTTTCGCCGAGTAGGGTGGGACGGTCGTGTTCCCGTGAGGGCGGTTCGGGGCGTGTTGCTCGACCAGGTGACCGGGAGGTCTCCGGATGGCCCGGTACACCACCAGTCGGTTGGCGCAGGTGAGCCGCTGGATCAACGAGCGGGCCGCCGAACTGGACGTGCCCGTCTCGGTCGACGCCCTCTGCCTGACCGCCGTGGCGCGGTTGGGGGTGGGCGGCGCCGTGCTCAGCGTGGACACCTCCGGCTGGCCGGAGGTCCGGTGCGCCACGGACGCGCTGGGCGAGCGCCTGACCGAGTTGCAGGTGACGGTGGGGGAGGGGCCCGCGGTGGACGTCCGGCGCGGCGGTGGCCCGGCGCTCGTCGCCGATCTCGACGCCCCGTCCAGCCAGGCCCGGTGGCCGATGTTCGCGCCGCTGGCCGTCGAGGCCGGCGCGGCGTCGCTGTTCGCGCTGCCGCTGTGCGTCGGCGCGATCCGGGTCGGGGTGCTGTCGCTGTACCGGCTCGACGTCGGCCACCTCGACGCCGCGACGCTCGTCGACGCGCTGGCGTTCGCGGAACTGGCCCTGCGGCTGCTGCTGGACGAGCAGGCCGACCTGAACACGGCGGGTGCCGCCGAGGACGGGCTGCCCCTGCACAACCCGCACGTGCACCAGGCGACCGGGATGGTCGCGGCGCAGTTGGGGCTGGGCATGGCCGACGCGTTCGCGCACCTGCGCGCACGGGCGTTCGCCGAGCAGGTGCCGCTGAGCGGTCTGGCGGCCGACGTCGTGGCCCGTCGGCGGCGATTCCACCGCGACGGGCCACGACCATGAGCACGGGGACACGACCGCACGCTGAACACACCAGCGGCGCTCGACACCGGCGTCGGTCCGGCGTCTAGTCCTGCTCGGGCAGTTCGGGCACCGCCCGCAGCGCGCGGTTGTGGCGTGGTTCGGTGCGCGTCTTGGCGTCGTCGACCTGTCGGACCAACTCGTCGCGGACCTCGCTCAACGCCGCCGTCAGGTCGCGCTTGGCGGACGTGGCCACGAGGTGCAGGCGCGGGGTCCGGTTGACCCAGCACTCCAGGGTGACCCGTTGCTCGACGCCGTCGCGGTCCTTCAGGCTGATCGCCAGGTCGACCTGGTCGGCGCGGAACGACCGCAACCGCGAGCCGAGGGCGGCCAGGTGCGCCGAGACCCAGTCCCGTTCGGACGCGTGGAACCCGGTCGCGAGCTGAAGGCGCTCGGCGATGATCTTTTCGCCTTCCGAGGTCTCGCGCATGCGTTGTCCGTCCTTTGTGGAGTGTCGTGCGGGAGGGTCGAGCCGGTCTTCGGGCGTCAGGACGCGGTGGGCTTGAGGTTGCGGGCGGGCGCGGGTCGGGTCGGCGTGGTGGGCGTTGTGCCAGAATCGCCCATCGGCAGGATCGCCGGGTCGCCACACTCGTCAGGCTACCCGTGGGCGCGGTCGGGGCAAACCGGAGCAGGAATTCCCGGCGGTTTTCGGGGATTTTCGCGTCGGCCCTGGACGGCGACCCGCGAAAAACCATCGGAGCTATTTCGTCGATCATGCCCCGGGCGAGTAGGATCGACATGTCGAGAACATCCCGTACCTGGGCGGTCAAGCCCAGGTCGTACTCGGCGAAACCTGGCACCGGCCTTTTCCCGGCCGGAGACGGGAGTCCGACATGATGTCGGCACCCCACCTGCCCCGCACCCCACCGGCCACCGGACGGCACCCCCGACGACCGCGGCTGCGGCCGGAGGCGTTCCTCCCCACGGGGCACGTCGACGGCGCCTGGTGGCAGCGATCCCGCGACCTCGCCTGGTGGCAGCGATCCCGCGACCTCATCGCCGAACTGCCCGCGTCGCTCGCGGTGCTCGCGGCGCGACTGGGCGATGCCCTGCGGGTGAGCTACACCCTCTCCGAGTGGAACCCCACGCCCCGCCGCGTCCACGGCGACAGCCGGCCGGACGGGTCCACTTCGCGGCGCACGCACACCGTGGACCAGGTCGCGGCGGACGGGCACCGCCGCACGCTGCTCGCCGTGCCGTCGAACACCGACCCGGCCACCGGGCACCGGACCACGGCCCTCGCGGACCGCGACAACCTCCAGCCCGCGGCCGACCTGCTCGGCGCGGGCACCTCGACACCACACCCGGTCGACCGGTCCGACACCGCCCTCGCGGGCTGGGAAACGGACGGTGGTCGGGTCCCGCAGCAGACGAACAGGAGCACCTCATGACGACTTCGACCTACGTGTCCACCTACGAGCGCAGGGTCGAGCTGGTCCGGGAAGCGCTGACGGCGCACTCCCGGCTCAGCCGGAAGGACGCCCGCGCGCTCGCCGTGCACGTGTTGGACGTGCTGGACCACATCCCGGAGAAGGTGCGCTGATCGCCGACCCGGGGCCGCCTCGCGGGCGTTCACCTCGGGTCCACTGTGGACGCGTCGCTGAGCTGGTCGAGCCGTGCGTTCACCTGCGCCACCACCGGCCGCGGGCCGCGGTGGTGTCGGTGGGCGCGCGGGCGGGTGGTGTCGGCGGGCGTGCGGACCGGTGGTGTCGGTGGGCGTGCGGACCGGTGGTGTCGGTGGGCGTGCGGACCGGTGGTGTCGGTGGGCGCGCGGACCGGTGGTGTCGGCGGGCGCGCGGACCGGTGGTGTCGGCGGGCGCGCGGGCGGGTGGTGGCGGTGGGACCGAGGGGTCCGGCCCGGTGGTCACGACGCGCCGCCGCCTTCGGCGGGGCGCGCCGGCCGTCGTGGTTCGCGCAGCGCCGCCCGCAGGTCGCGGGTGGCCCCGTCGGCCTTCCTCCGCTCGGGCGGCTCGACGCCGGGCGTGCGCCAGCCCGGCTGGGCGGTGGCGCCCGCCCGCTTGCCGGGGATGGGGACGTTGTTCCACCGCAGGATGTCCTCGGCGGTCGCGTCCGTGTCGATGCCGGCGGCGGCGCGCAGCGCGGCGCGCGCGGCGCCGGCCGGGGTGGCGGGTGGGATCACGAGCAGGCGGGTCCGGCGGCGGTGCGGCCCGATCATGGTGACCGTGTGGGGCTCCGCGGTGCGGAAGCCCTCCAGTTCCACCACCGTGTCGTGCACGGCGAGCCGGCGCCCGCCGGGATCCCACGTGCCGAGGTGGAACGACACCCTCAGCACCGGAATGCCCAGCGCGTGCATGGCGGTGATCAGCGGCGGGAACTCGGCCGTGGGGTCGGTGGTCCGCGGCCACCAGCCGCCGTCGAGGGAGCGCTCCGCCCCGGTCTGCGGTTTCAGCGCCCACCGGCACTCGTGCCCCGTGGTCGGGTCGGTGTGGTTCGAGGTCATCCGGGCGGTCCCCGTCTCCGGTCCGCCAGGTTCTGCCGGACATCGTGGTGCAGCCGAGGCCGCGCCGGCTCGGATGTCGGCGCTCGATGTGCATCGGTACGCCCCACACTACGCCGAAATTCGCCGCCCGACCGGCTCCGGGCGTATTTTGGTCACCCTCGGGCGACCTTTTCCGGAATTTCACCCGGAAAAGGTTTGAAATGGCCTTGTCCGGGGTTCTCGCCCGGCTCTACCCTGGGCGGAGCAGTTCCTCCGCCCGGACCCCGCGGATGGTCACCTCCAGGTGAGAGGACCGCCATGTCCATCCCCGTTCGAAGTCCCGCTCGTCCACCGTCGCCCGATGTCGCCCTCCGGCGCTCCGGACCGCCGCCCGCTCGACAGTTCACGGTCGTGACCCGGGCGTTGTCGTCGTCCACCGTGGTGTGCGCGGTGTCCGGGGACGTGGACCTCCGGACGGCGCCGCGGCTGCGCGACCGCCTCGTGGCGCAGTTGCGCCCGGCCGGTCCGGACCTGGTCGCCGACCTCGGCGACGTCGGTTTCCTCGGCGCGGCGGGGCTCACCGCGCTGGTGGCGGCCCGGTCGGCGGCGGACGCGTGCGGGGTGCGGTTCTGCCTCGTCGCCCGCACCCGACCGGTCCTGCGGCCGTTGGCGGTCACCGGACTGCTCCTCGCGTTCGACGTGTACGTCCACGTCGATGACGCGCCGGCCCGAGGGGCACCGCCGGATCACCGGCTCCCGCGGTCCTGAGCGGGGTAGGGCCGGGGTCGTGGTCGAGACCTGGCCGGTGGCCGGCTGGGGGCGTAGCCCGTGCCTCCGCCGTCGGATCGGGCGAGGTCGTGGGCGAAGGTCGGTGGTTCCCGCAGGACGTGGGGCGCGGAGCCCGGCGTGAGGCCGTACGGGGAGATGTAGCCGCTGCTGGTCGTCATCGGTGGACCTGCTTGTCCGATCGTCCGGGCGGTGACCGGCGAAGCCTGGATTCCACCGTGGCCGGGAATATCTCCAGTCTACACCTCGTCGAATTTTCCGGGCGGTCCCGGCCGGGGGTCGTTTTTGTTCTCAGCAGAATCTCAGCGCAATTCCGCCGCCGCGGCGTAGCGTGGGCGGTGGTCGAGCAGTCCGTGCGTCGTGCTCGACAAGGAGCCAGACCGGTCGGATCACCCGGCCGGGGACGGCACACCCCGGGTGAGACCGGGATCGCCCGCCGCCACCCCACCGGCCCACCATGGCCGCCGAGCAGCCTTGACCGAGGTCGGACGAGGCGCTCACCCAGGGGGCATGTCGGCGAAGCGGGACGGACCCGGCCGGAGGATCTGTCCACCGAACCGCCCCCATGCCCGTCGGCGTGCCGGCGGTTCGGCTGGTCCGCGTTCGTCCACAGAGGACTCCTCCGCCGCTCGGGTGACAGCCGTCGCCGCCCTCCACCCCCCGAAAGGCTTTGGCATGGCTCGAACCTACGGGTTCCTCAGCACGTATCCCCCGACGCAATGCGGTTTGGCCACGTTCACCGCCGCGCTGCTGAACCACCTGATCGCGGTGACACCGGGCGGACGCGGACGGGTCGTCCGCGTGCTCTCCGACACCGACCGGCCGCACGGCCCGACACCGCCCGTGGTGCACGAGATGGTCGCCGGCGATGTCGAGACGACCGCGGACGCGCTCAACGAGTGCGACGTGGTCGTGGTGCAGCACGAGTACGGCATCTACGCCGGCCGCGACGGCGAGGACGTGCTGGGCGTGCTCGCCCGGCTGCGCGTCCCGGTGGTCGTCGTGCTGCACACCGTCCTCACCGAGCCCACCCCGGGACAACGCCGGGTGCTGGAGGACGTGGTCGGCCACGCGGACGCGGTGGTGACCATGTCGGAAGCGGCGCGGGACCGGCTGCTGGCCGGGTACGCCGTCGCGCGCGCCGAGGACGTGGTGGTCATCCCGCACGGGGCGCTGCCGGTCGACGCGCCCTCGACCGAACCGCCGCGGCGCACCGGCCGGCCGCTGATCCTCACGTGGGGGCTGCTCGGCCGTGGCAAGGGCGTCGAGTGGGGTGTCTCCGCCCTGGGGATGCTGCGGGACCTGAACCCGCGCTACCTGGTGGCCGGTCAGACGCACCCGAAGGTGTTGGCGTCGGAAGGCGAGGCCTACCGCACGCACCTGCGGGAGCGGGCCGCCGCGTTCGGCGTCGCCGACCTGGTCGAGTTCGACGCGACCTACCGGCCGGTGGACGCGCTGGCCGAGCTGGTCGCCCGCGCGGACGTGGTCCTGCTGCCCTACGAGTCGTCCGAACAGGTCACCTCCGGTGTCCTCATCGAGGCCGTGGGCGCGGGCCGGCCGGTGGTCGCGACGCGGTTCCCGCACGCCGTGGAACTGCTGGCGGGCGGGGCGGGGCTGGTGGTGGCGCACCGCGACCCGGTGGCGATCGCCGCCGCGCTGCGGCGCGTGCTGACCGATCCGGTGCTGGCCGCCGGGATGGGGGAGCGGGCCCGGCGGCTCGCGCCGAGCGTGAGCTGGCCCGCCGTCGCGCGTCGCTACCTCGGCCTGGCGGAGGGGCTCGTCGCCGCCCGGGTCGTGGCCACCCCGTGACCGGCCCGAGCTTCGCCCACCTCGTCCGGCTCAGCGACGACGTGGGACTGCACGAGCACGCCCTGGGCCCGCTGCCGCTGCGCGAGCACGGCTACTGCCTGGACGACGTGGCCCGCGGGCTGGTCGTGCTGTGCCGCGAGCCGGACCCGCCCGCCGAGCTGGTCACGCTGCTGGAGCGCTACCTCGCGTTCACTGCCCACGCGCAGACCGCGGACGGGCGCTTCCACAACCGGCTCGGGCACGACCGGGTGTGGCGCGACGAGCCGGGCCTGGGCGACTGGTGGGGCCGCGCCCTGTGGGGCCTGGGCACCGCCGCCGCCCGCGCGCCGCTGCCGTGGCTGCGCGCGGCGGCCCTGACCTGTTTCGACGCGAGCGCCCACCACCGCCCGCCGTCGGTGCGCTCGATGTGCTTCGCCGCGCTGGGCGCGGCCGAGGTGCTGCGCGTCGCGCCCGACCACGAGCTGTCGCGCAAGCTGCTGGCGGAGATCCCCGCGGTCGTCGGCGGGCCGGACCGGGCGGTGCCGTGGCCGTGGCCCGAAGCGCGCCTGTTCTACGCCAACGCCGTGCTGCCCGAAGCGCTCATCGCCGCCGGTGAACTGCTGCGGGACCGCGACGTCCTCGACGACGGCCTGTGGCTGCTGGCGTGGCTGCTGACGGTGGAGTCCCACGGCGACCGGCTCTCGCCCACGCCCATGCACGGGTGGCGCGCCGGCGAGCACCGGCCGGCGTTCGACCAGCAGCCCCTCGAAGCCGCCGCGCTGGCCGACGCCTGCGCCCGCGCCCACCGGGTGACCGGGGAGCGGGCGTGGCTGGCCGGGGTCCGGCGCGCGGTGGCCTGGTTCGGCGGCGACAACGACGCCGGGGTGCCGCTGCTGGACGAGGAGACCGGCGGCGGGTGCGACGGCCTGTCGCGCGACGGGCGCAACCGCAACCAGGGCGCCGAGTCCACCCTGGCCCTGCTGTCGACCCTCCAGCACGCCCGCGCGTTCACCGGGAGCGCCGGGTGAGCGCCCTGGTCACCCGCGGCCGGGAGCGCCTGCGGCCGGACCCGCGCCGGGTCGTCACCAGGCTGTTCGTGCCGGGGGAGGAGAAGCCCGAGCACGAGTCCCGGTCCGCGGCGGTGATCCGGCGGGTGATGGCGCTGGACGAGGACGCCGTGGAGGTGGCGTTGACCCGCACGGTGAAGCTGTTCGCGCGGCGGCACCGCGACCTGCGCGAGACCTTCGCCGACCACTTCGCGAGCGTCCGCCACCGCCTCGACCCCGGTGTCGAGCTGACGGATGCGCGGCGGATGCTGATCGGCGCGTACTTCACCCACGAGTACTCCGTGGAGGGCGCGGCGCTGTGCAACCCGTCGCTGGTCGCCCACCCCGACCAGGAGGGCGTGCCGCGCGGCCACCTCCGGTGCGTGCTCAGCGTGCGCGGCATCGGCGAGGGCCACCTGTCGTCGGTGGGGTTCCGCACCGCCGTGATCGCGCCCGACGGCACGCTCACCGTCACCCCGCCCTCGGCGTTCGCCACGGTCGGCGTGCGGCGCGAGCCGGTGCACGAGAAGGCGTTGTTCCGGGGCAAACTCGCCGAGTTCGGCCACGACGACGAGGTCTCCGCCGTGCTCAACCGGTACCTGCCCGAGCGCTTCACCGGCGGCGAGCTGGACCTGCTGCTGGCCACCCTGCACCCGGGCCTGGTCGCCCGGCAGGAGGCGCACCGCACCGTCGAGCTGATCCGGTGGATCGCCGCGTGCAACTACACCGCAGAGTTCGCCGAGGACACCTCGCTGAGCGAACGGGTGCTGTGGCCCACCGGCCCGTCCGAGCGCCACGGCATGGAAGACGCCCGGTTCGTGCGCTTCACCGACGACGACGGCGAACACACCCACTACGCCACCTACACCGCCTACGACGGCGTGGACGTCGCGCCACAACTGTTGGAAACCAAGGACTTCCGCACCTTCCGCGGCACCCAGACCACCGGTCCGGGCGCGCGCAACAAGGGCATGGCGCTGTTCCCCCGGCGCGTCGGCGGCCGGTACGCGGCCCTGTCGCGCGGTGACGGGGAGACCACGTTCGTGACGACCTCCGACGACCTCCGGTGCTGGACGTCGCCGCGGCCGGTGGCGCAGCCGTCCCGGGACTGGGAACTGGTGCAGGTGGGCAACTGCGGCTCGCCGATCGAGACGTCGGAGGGCTGGCTCGTGCTCACCCACGGCGTCGGCCCCATGCGGGTCTACTCGATCGGCGCGATGCTGCTCGACCTCGACCACCCCGAGCGGGTCCTGGCGAGCCTGCCCGACCCGCTGCTGGTCCCCTCCGCCGAGGAGCGCGACGGGTACGTGCCCAACGTCGTGTACTCGTGCGGCGGCCTGCTGCACGGCGACACGCTCGTCATCCCTTACGGCACAAGTGATTCCTCCATCGCAGTGTGCACCGCCTCGCTGACGGCGCTGTTGGCCGCGATGGGGCGTGGGGTGGGGTGACCGAGAGGAACCACGCCCTGGGTGGTCTGCGGCAGGACCGCCCCGCCCAGCGACCGCCGGACCTCGTCGCGCACCGCCCGCACCTCGATCGCCTGGGACAGGAACGACACCGACAGCCCGAGCGTGGTCGCGGTCAGCAGGACCCGTTGCAGCGCCTGCCCGCCCGCAGCTCGCCCACCGGGCTGTCGTAGAACGAGCAGAGCACCGCCACCAGCGGATCGGACTCGTACGCCAGGCCGGGCGGGCGTTCGGCGGCCTGGAAGTCGCGCATCGCCCATTCGTCAACACGGTCACGATCAGCGCCCCGCTCACCTGGCCGCGACCGTCGGGTGGCTCGCACTCGCGGGCCTGGTGTCCCTGGTCGGCGGGGCCGGCCTGGTTGTTCGGCACCCGGCGTCGAACTGCGTGACAGGCGGCCTAGCCTGGGGCGGTGATCGTTTACGAGTGGCGTGGTCGGTTCGAGAACCCCGAGGTGAACGTCCTGCACGCCGAGGGGTTCGACCACGCCGTGCTGGACGACGACTGGTGGGGTCAGGTGAACCGGCACAGCCTCGGCTGGGTGTGCGCGCGGCGGCAGGATGACCTGGTCGGCTTCGTCAACGTGGCGTGGGACGGCGGTGTCCACGCCTTCGTCCTGGACACCCTGGTCGCCGCCGCGGTTCGCCGCCAAGGGGTGGGCCGCGAACTCATCACCCACGCCACGGACCGCGCCCGCCGCGCCGGCTGCGAGTGGCTGCACGTCGACTTCGACCCACACCTCCGGCCGTTCTACTTCGACGCCTGCGGTTTCCGCCCCACCGACGCCGGGCTGATCGCGTTGTGATCCTTCGCCCTGCCCGCCCGTAGTCGAACGACCTGGTACGACCCCGATGCCCAGTCCGCTACTGTCAGGAGGCCAAGACGGAGGTGATCGGTGATGCACCAGCGGGAGCCGGATGACGAGCCGGGGCGTCGTGCCGCCAGGAAGCGTCTGCTCGTCTTTCCCGTGGCGATCGTGCTGATCTTCGTCGCCTGGGGCTACCTCATCGGGTCAATGCTGGGGCTGTGGCCCGCGTCTGACTGGATGATGGTGTTGGCCGGGGTGGTGTCGCTGATCTTCCTGGTGTTCGCACGCCGCTCCGCGATGTGACAACGCCTTGACGTCCGGATGCGCCGTTGGGTGACCACCGCGGTTCGGCTTCCATCTGGTTCTCGCGTTGCACGGCCGGCACCGCGTCCGTCGCGGGCTCGGTGGGATGGCGTGATTGCTCCGTTCGGGCTCTGTGGTGTGTGTTGGACGTTGGTTAGCGTCCCTCATGCGTGCGCCGGGTGGTTTGGATATCACCGTGGGTGATCGACGCTCGGTGGCCACACTGTGGGGGGGGTCATGCGTGTGTCGCGTGCTGTGAGGTTGTTCCGCAGATCGGTGGTCGTGGGTTGCTCACCGAGGCGCTGTCCGGGCGGTTCGTCGCCCCTGCGCCGATTGCGGTAGCCGGCTGACCATCTGATTCCACCATCGGCCTGTGGGTTTCCCCGGGCCTGTTCCGTGCCTGCGCGTATGGCGTAGTTGGCCCTGGGGCCAACGCGCGGTCGTGCCGGTGACGGCTGTCGTCGTCGGTGTCGTGCCGACGGATTCGGGTGTCCTTTGTGTCTAGGAGTTTCGGATGAAGCTGTCTGGTGCCAGACGGGGGAGACGGTCGGGCAGACCCGGCGGAAGATCGCCGGTCGCCGTGGTGATGGCCGCGGTGTTGGCCGCCTCGCTGCTGGAGGTGGTGCCCGCGGTGGCCGCTGCGGAGCCGTCGTCGACGTATCGCGACCCTCGTTCGCTGTCCTCGTGGCCGACCCCGGCACAGGAGGGTCGCGAGCACGACTCGCCCAAGGCCGCGGGTGATTTCCGGCCGTTGATGGGTGCCGAGTCCGGTGGGGTTCGGGCGAGTTCGAGGTTCGACGCGAAGTCCTCGCGTGAGGTCGGCCGTTCGGAGAGGTCGGTCGACTACGTCAACCCGGACGGCACGCGGTCGACGGTGTTGTCGAAGGTGCCGGTCAGCGTGCGGGACGACAAGGGCGGCTGGCGGGCGGTGGAGACCCGGCTGTCGGAGGACAACGGCTCCAAGCGGGCCAAGGTCGACGCGCACGGGTTGCGGCCGGAGTTCGCGGCCTCCGCCGACGACACCAGGTTGGTGACGCTGGGGCAGGCGGACGCGCGGATCTCGATCGCGTTGGAGGGCGCCCGGAAGGCGTCGCGGCAGGTCAAGGACTCCAAGGCGACCTACGTCGACGTGCTGCCTGACACGGACCTGGAGTACGAGGTCGAGCCGGATGGCGTGAAGGAGTCCATCGTCGTCAAGAAGGCGTCGGCGGCTACGGGCAGTTGGGTCTTCCGGATGGACCTGGGTCGGCTCACTCCGGAGCTGAAGGACGACGGGGTGGTGATCAAGGACGCCGACAAGGTCGTCGCCTCCCTGCCCCCGATCGTGACGTGGGACTCGGCCGGCAGCGCGGAGCGCAACGAGCCGCCCGCGCAGACCGGCGGCACCTACGGGTTGACGCAGGACGGGAAGTCCTGGCTGCTGACGGTGTCGGTGGACCAGGCGTGGCTCCAGGACAAGTCACGGGTGTACCCGGTGATCGTGGACCCGACCTACACCTACGGGTTCAACAACGACGACGAGTCGAGGGCCTACAAGTCCGACGGCTACCAGTGCACCAACTGCGGCATCGCGGTGGGCAACTCGCGCTCCGGGCCCGGCGGCGGTGACACGATCTGGCGCACGGCGTTCCGGTTCGACTTCAACCCGCTGTTCGGCAGGAACGTCGTCGGCGCGCGGATGGAGTACTGGCGCAACGCGCAGACCGGGTCGATGGTCTCGTGGCAGTCGGACCTGTACCACGCGACCGCGCTGAACATCAACGGGATCGGGCAGCACCTCGCCTCGGCCCCGATCGGCGACCGCGGGGCGATGCAGGCCAAGGCGTTGACCGACTTCATCGCCGCTCGGGTCAACGCGCGCGACAACAGCGCCTGGTTCATGGTCACCGGCTCGGAGACCAGCGCGTGGTCCTACAAGAACATGCAGGTCAACCTGATCGTCGACCACGGCACGGCACCGCCGGCGACGTCGCTGGTGAGCCCGGCCGACGGCAGCGTGCTCACCACCACGACGCCCACGCTGTCGGTCAGCCCGGTCTCCAACCCCTCCGGTGACGGCACCCTGTACTGCTTCAGGGTCGCCACCGGGCCCGACGCGCAGTCCGGGATCGTGGTCGACTCCGGCTGCATCACCAGCACCAGTTGGACCGTTCCCCCCGGCGTGCTCACCGATGGCTCCGGTTACACCTGGACGGTGCTCACCGCGCTCAGCGGCGGGGTGACCACGACGACCCCGGGCTGGGTCGGTCGCTTCAAGGTCGACCAGCGCATCGGCAACACCGGCCCCGCACCCAAGGACAGCGTCGGCCCGGTGACGGTGAACCTGGCCAACGGCAACGTCCACACCGAGGACGGCGGCCCCACGTTCACCACCGTGGGCGGAACCTCGGGCTTGACCTTCAGCTATAACTCGCAGGCCAAGGAGCCCTACGGGTTGCGCGCGTCCTACTTCAACGACTCGACCCGCTCGGGCGCGCCGGATGCGAACCCGGTGTTGGTGCGCAACGAGTCGCAGGTCAACGCCGACTGGGGCACCGGGTCCGTGTTCGGCCCGGCGTTGGGGCAGGACTGGTTCGTCGGCCGGTGGGAGGGTTTCTTCCAGGTCCCCGTCACCGGCACGTACCACTTCGCCGGTGTGCACGCCAACGGCGCCAAGATCTGGGTCAACAACCAGTTGGTGTACAACAACCCGAACACCTCGGACGTCAACTTCGCGCTGACGGGCCAGAACGGCCCGGTCACCGAGATCGCGCTGACCGCGGGGCAGCGGGTGCCGATCAAGGCCGAGCTGTACCACTCCACGGGTGCTGCTCGGATGAAGTTGTTCGTGCAGACCAACGAGGCCTCGAACAAGGCGGTGCCGCCGCAGGTCGTCCCGGCTTCGTGGTTGTACACCCAGGACCTGCCGGTGTTGCCGACCGGCTGGCAGCTCAACGCGAACCTCACCGGTGACGGCGGCAGCTACACCAAGGCCCAGGTGCAGGACCAGTCGATCGTGCTGACCGACGCCACGGGCGCGAAGCACACCTGGACCAAGACCAGCGCCGGCGCCTACACGCCGCCCGCCGGTGAGGACGGCGTCCTCGCTTTGGACACCACCGGGAAGATCACGCTGCACGAAGGTGGTTCCACCTACACCTTCAACGCCGATGGCACCCTCGCCTCGCAGTCTTCGGTCGTCGACAGCCGCAAGCCCGCGGCGAACGTGATGAGCTGGACCGGCTCGCCGTCGCGGTTGGCGCAGATCACCGACCCGGTCTCGCAGCAGTCGCACCGGTTGTTCTACAACCGGCCCGGTGACGACTGCTACGGCCGCACCATGCCGACGGGCTGGGACCCGCTGCCGCCATCGCAGATGCTGTGCCGCATCCAGTACTGGGACGGCTCGCAGACGGTGCTGTGGTACCGCAGCGGGGCGATCTCCCGCATCGAGAACCCCGGCAACGACTTCACCGAGTACGGCTTCAACGCCGACGGCACGTTGAGAGCGATTCGCGATTCCCTGGGGCTGGACTGGGCGGCACAGGACCCGGCCACGCGCAACATCCCGGAGACCTACACGCTTGTCGGCTACGGCACGGTCGGCACCCGCAGGGGCGCGACCAGCGTGCAGGCCCCGGCGCCCAACGGACAGGCCGGGGCACGGCGTCCCGGGCACTCCTACCGCTACGACCTGCCCAACAGGCAGACCTTCGTCGACATCCCCGGGTTGAGCCCCGCGACCGGTTACGCCACCAAGGTCACCTATGACGACGCGGACCGGCAGCTGACCGCCACGGACGCGACCGGCAAGACCACGTCGACCACGTGGAACAGCAAGGACCAGCAGCTCACCACCACCGACGCCGCCGGACGGGTGTCCACGACGGTCTACGACCACAACGACCGACCCACGGACCGGTGGGGGCCGGCTCCGGCGAGCTGTTTCACCGGCCAGCAGCCGACCGCGGCGTGCGCGGCCACGATGCCGCACACGCGCACCGGCTACGACGAGGGCCTGCAAGGGCTGGCGGCGGCGATCTACGGCAACCCGACGCTGTCGGGCGCGCCGAAGGTCCACCAGACCGGCCTGGGCTCGGCCGACGGCACCGTGCGGTCGGACTGGACCGACACCTCCTCGCCCGCTCCCGGCATTCCCGCCGGGCGCTTCGCGATCCGGCTGACCGGCCAGATCACCTTCCCCAACGCGGGCAACTACAACCTGGAGACCCACGTCGACGACGGCGCCCGGCTGTGGATCGACGACGTCCTGGTCATCGACAACTGGTCGGACGGCGGCCCCCGACCGGCCAAGGGCGACTACAACAACACCGTGGCCGGATCCACCCACCGCATCCGCATCGACTACTTCAACAGCGGAGGCCCCGGTCAGCTGCACCTGAACTGGCGGCGCGCACCCGACGGCGTCTACGAGCCCGTTCCCGGCCAGTACCTCAAGCCGAACTACGGCCTGACCACCTCGACGGTGCAACGCGAGTCGGACGGCGCACCTGACAAGGCGACGTCGACGAAGCACACCGACGACGGCTTGGACGCGGTGTACGGCCTGTCCACCAGCACCGTGACCGCCGGGATGACGACGCGGACCGGCTACGAGCCGGCCGGCAGCGGTTACCTGCGCAGAACGGGCGGCACGCTGCCCACGGGTGCGCAGACGACCGTCGTCTACTACGGCGCCACCGAAAGGCGGGACAACCCCTGCACACCGGAGGTCGAGTCGATCAACCAGGGAGGCTTGGCCAAGCTGACCCGACTGCCCGCACCGGCCTCCGGCACGGCGCGTGAGGACGAGCAGGTCTACGACGCCTCGGGTCGGATCGTCGCGAAGGGCACCAGCGGGTCTTGGACGTGCACGACCTACGACGAGCGGGACCGGGTGATCTCGGTGAAGTACCCGTCGACGTCGTCGGCCGGGGAGCGGACCGTCACGACGAACTACGCCGTGAACGGCGACCCGCTGGTCACCTCGGTGTCGGACCACAACGGCACCGTCACCACCAAGGTCGACCTGGTCGGCCGCGTGGTGGAGCACACCGACGCCAACGGCGTGCGCACCGAGACCGGTTACGACCTGGCCGGCCGCGTTCTGTCGGAGAAGGTGAACCTGCCCGCCGACATCGCGCAGGTCACGACCTACACCCACGACGACGCCGGTCGGGTGCTGACCGTGTCGCTGGACAACGCCGTGCTGGCCACGGCGACCTACGACGCGGCCGGTGAGCCGGCCTCGGTCGCCTACGCCAACGGCAGCTCGTTGGCCTCGATCGGCAAGGACGCCGCCGGACGCGTGGTGCTGCACCGGTGGAAGACCGGTGACAACGCGCAAGTCGACTCGACGGTCGGTCGTACGCGGGCGGGCACGATCGTCGACGAGGCGCTGGGCGGTGTGGACGCGCGGCCATCGGCCCCGAACTACGTCTACGACGGGTCGGGCCGGTTGACCGAGGCGTGGGTCCTGGGGCACCACTACACCTACGACTTCACGTCCACCGCGGACCCGGCGTGCCCGACCGGCACGCGGGCCAACGCGGGCCTGAACACCAACCGGGTGCGCCTGCTCGACGAGACCGCCTCCGGTGTCGCGCAGACGGCGTACTGCTACGACGCCGCCGACCGGCTGCTGGCCACCATCGGCGCGAACGCGGCGAGCAACGTGCAGTACGACGGCAACGGCAACACCACCCAGTACACGGTCGGCGGTGCCACGACACACCTGTCGTGGGACGGGGCGGACCGCAACATCGCCCTGCGCACCACCGGCACCGACCCGGCGGACGTGTCCTACGTCCGCGACGCCACCGACCGGATCATCCGCAGGCACGCCGCCCAAGGCGACAGCGTGACGGAGGTGCGCTACGGCTACACCGGCAGCGGCGACACCGCCGATTTCGCCCTCGGGGCGGACAACAAGGTGCTGTCCCGCACCATCAGCCTGCCCGGTGGCGCCCTCTACACCTGGAAGCCCACGGCCGGACAGTCCACCCTGGACCACCCCACGGTCCGCGGCGACCTCGCCCTGACCACGGGCGCGGACGGCAAGCAGGTCGGCACGCTGCGGACCTTCACACCGTTCGGCGAGCCGTTGTCGGCGGCCGGCGCGGTGGACCCGGACAACGTCCCGGACAACCAGCCCGGCCAGATGGACCACGGCTGGCTCGGCCGGCACCAACGCCCCTACGAGCACGCCGGGGCACTGGCCATCGTCCAGATGGGCGCCCGCCCGTACAGCCCGCTGCTCGGGCGCTTCCTGTCCGTCGACCCGGTCGAGGGCGGCAGCGCCAACGACTACGACTACGTCAACGGCGACCCGGTCAACACCACCGACCTCGACGGGCGCTGCCCGTTCTGCGTGGTCGCTCTGGTCGTGGCGATTCGCGTCGGCGTGTCGGTCGCGGCCCGACAGGGCGCGCGGCACGTGGCCACCCGGGCGGCGACCCAGTTCGCCACCAGAGGCGCGGTCACCCGCAGGGCACCGGCACCGCCGCCGCTGAAGCACGTGATCGAGCGGGCGCAGCAGCGGGGCCTCACGCCCCAGCAGATCACCAGCGGGATGAACCAGATCCGGGCCGGCCAGGGTGTCAAGGCCGGTCAGCCGACCGCGAAGCTGAAGGCGTGGGGCTGGGACTTCGGGCAGCGCTACGCCTTCCGCGGGTACGCGATCGTGGTCAACCCCTTCACGGGACGGGCCATCACCTCGTACCCGTGGCGCGGGTGGAAGCGCTACTACAAGTGAGCGCAGTGGCTCGCGGTCGTATCATCGGTTGATCGAGGGACGAGGAGGAACGGTGTCCGTGGAACAACCCGGCGACGCGGCGCGCCGCGCACCGGTGCGGCTGCTGGAGTCGCCGGATGGTCACCTGTTCCACCTCGTCTTCGACGAGCCGGACGCCCTGGAAGCTGTCGGTTCGGTCCCCGTGTCGTGGTACTACCGCGACCGCGGCACGGGGTTCCGCACCGAGGTCGAGGCGGTGCTCGACTACAGCGAGGCAGACGGCCGGCTCCTCGCGCTGGAGCTGCACGGCGGTCGGGAGAACGTGCCACCCCCCATCGGCGGACTCGAACGGTTCGTCGATGCGCACGTGGCCGAAGAGGAGGGCGGGCGCGGGTTCTACATCGCGCTGGGCCCCGTCGCGGACGGGGAGCCGACGGGCACGGTGTCGCTGCACTGGCGGCACGGCGGCACCTCGTCACCTGTCGGGGTGACGCTGGAGTTCGGCACGACCGACGGGCGGTTGACCGGGATCGCGATCGACGGCGATCGGGAGAACCTGCCGCGACCGATGCGGTAGATCCCCTGAGCCACTGGTGAACTCACCGCTGCCAGAGCGTGTCCGCCGAAACGGTGAAGCGACGGCTTCCGTCCGACCGTGGCATCGGCGTCTGGCCTCGAAGAAGCGAACACCCATCGCAACCGGGACAGGACCCCCACGGGTGCGGGCAGCCCTGAATGCGGCCTGGCCAACGGGCCGTGACCAGCCATGGCGGGCTGGTACACACACCCGGTAGGTGTCTACGAGTACCAGCCGCCCGGCGGTTGACGTCGCTTGTGTTCTGCGTGCCCTCGGCAGGATCCGAACCTGTGCGGTCAGTGATCATGGTGTTGACGTGCGGTTCGAGTGGAGGCGGTGGCGCGCCGGTTCGCGTTGATGGATTCGTACCGGCACCTGCGCCGTCTCGCTGTTGTCGGGTGCACGATTCCGGTGTCCCGTTTGCGCACGCTGGTCGGCGTAGAGAAGTGCGGCGTTGGCGAGGGACTCAGACGATCAGACCGCGATGGGGGTTGTGGCGGCGAGCAGCACGATGACAGCGGCGGTGATCGGGCCGAATCGAGTGACGCACCGGCTTCGGGTTGTGGCCGCCGGAGCAACCGGTGAGTGCGGAGGGCATGACCTGCCCGGGTGACGAGGGCGAGTCGGAAGCGTGCACAAGTTCGGGCGGACGTCATCAACGACCGGAGCGCCCGGTATTCACCTCGTCGGTGTCTCCGAGTACCAGGCGCTCGGCCGTTGACGTCCACGCAGTTGAGATCACTTCCACTGAGCCCGGCTCGTGTGGCACGGGAACCCGCGCCACACGAGCCAGTTCAACCCACCCCGCGCGAAACCGCGAAGATCAACTCGGCGGGTGAACGCCGAACCAGGCGACCACCAGCAGGTACCCGACCAGGGCGAGGAAGTGCCACGGGCACAGGTCGAGGCTCCTGACCACGCCGCCGGAAGCGGCGGGCACCGGGTCCGGGCGATGGTGCTCGATGCCGTCGCGAAGCCGGTCCTGCAGCCGATTCCCTCTCAGCGAACTGGCCATGGAGAACGCGCCCGAAGCGACTCCGATCCGCTCACCGGACGCGAGCACCAGGTTGACCTCGTCGGTCGATTCGACCGAAGCCAACTCCGCCCACGGCACCCAGTACCTGCGGAACCAGTTCACCACCAACACACCCGCCTCGTAGATCTTCACCACCGGGTGCACGGTCACCATCCACCCCATCCAGATCAGGGGGGCAGTCACCGCGATTACGCCGAATGCATCGACGAACGTGGAACCGGGGAACGGATCCAGAAGCGCGTAAGAGCCAACGGCA
Organism: Actinosynnema sp. CA-248983; assembly: GCA_050954585.1. Lineage (GTDB taxonomy): Bacteria > Actinomycetota > Actinomycetes > Mycobacteriales > Pseudonocardiaceae > Actinosynnema. Next base: position 4,222,829 of record CP191863.1, read on the forward strand.
AGCACGCCCGCCATGAGGATCCAACCGAACACGCTGTCGAACCTTCGACGCAGCACCACATTGGCCGTCCCGCGACTTCGTGTCACCACTACCTTCTCCGGTTGCTCCACCAGTGGGACCAGGCACCACCCCAGCCGAGCTGGAGGTTGTTCACGGCGGCGTTGTACCCCCAGTTCTGCCAGGTCTTCCGCCACACGACCGGCGGACGCGCAGGCACACGCTTCCAGTGACGGCCACCGGTGCCGACTGTTTTACCCCAGTGACGACCGGTCTGGCGAACGACGGTTCCCGCTCGCCAACTGCTTGCCACTGCCCGCCCCAGTCCACCGCCGAGCAGGGTGAGCCCGGCGTTCACGCCGAGGTTGACCGGATCGACGCGACCGGTGGTCTTCCACTCGGCGAAGGTCTGCACCGCGAGCAACGCACCGCCCGCGGCCAGGCATGCGCCCGCTGAGGCCACGACGCAGCCGACGGCGACCGCGGCGGTCGCGTAGGACTGCCAGTTGTTCTTGACGTGGTTGCCGAAGTCCTTCATCCAGCGTGGCACGGACCACTTGCCGTCGATGTCGGTGAAGTTGATCGGATCGCCGTTGACGTAGTCGTAGTCGTTCGCGCTGCCGCCTTCGACCGGGTCCACGGACAGGAACCGGCCGAGCAGCGGGCTGAATGGCCGTGCTCCCATCTGCACGATCGAGAGCGCGCCGGCGTGCTCGTAGGGGCGTTGGTGCTGTCCGAGCCAGCCGTGGTCCATCTGGCCGGGCAGGTTGTCCGGCACGTGGTCCGGGTCCACCGCACCAGCGGCCGTCAGCGGCTCGCCGAACGGCGTGAAGGTCCGCAGCGGGCCGACGTGCCTGCCGTCCGCGCCCGTGGTCAGTCCGAGGTCGCCCCGCACCGTCGGGTGATCGAGCGTGAAGGTGTCGGGCTTCCACGTGTACAGCGCACCACCCGGCAGGCTGATGCTGCGCGTGAGCACCCTGTTGTCCGGGCCGAGCGCGAAGTCGGCCGTGTCGCCGCTGCCGGTGTGGCCGTAGCGCACGTCGGTCGCGGTGTCACCCGCGGCAGCCGTGCGGCGCACGATGCGATCGGTGGCGTCGCGGACGTAGGAGACGTCCGCGGGATCGGCGCCGGTGACGCGCGCGGCGATGTTGCGGTCCGCCCCGTCCCACGACAGGTGGGTCGTCGCACCGCCGACGGTGTACTGGGTGGTGTTGCCATTGCCGTCGTACCGGACGTTGGTCACCGCGGTCGCGCCCACGGTGGACAACAGCCGGTCGGCCGCGTCGTAGCAGTAGCCGGTCTCGGAGACACCCGAGGAGGTCTCGTCGAGCAGCCGGACCCGGTTGGTGTTCAGGCCCGCGTTCGCCTGCGTCCCGGCAGGGCATGCCGACGGCGCGGTGGAGGTGAAGTCGTAGGTGTAGTGGTGTCCCGCCACCCACGCCTCGGTCAACCGGCCCGCCGCGTCGTAGACGTAGTTCGACGCGCCCGGACGAGCGTCGACCCCACCCAGCGTCTCATCGATGACCGTGCCTGCTCGGGTGAGGCCCACGGTCGAGTCGACCTGAACACCATCACTGGTCTGCCAGCGTTGCGACACCACCCGGCCCGCCGCGTCCTTGCCCACCGAGGCCAGCGAACTGCCGTTCGGATAGACGACGGTGGCCAGCTCACCCGCTGTGTCGTAGGTGACCGTGGCCAGGACCGTGGTGTCCATCGTGATGGTGAGGACGCGGCCCGCGTCGTCGTGGGTGTAGGTGGTGGTCTGGGCCCCATCGGCCGCGTTGGGCGGCGTCACCTTCTCCGAGGTGACCCGGCCGGCCAGGTTGTAGGTGGTCTCGGTGCGCACCCCGTGGACGTCGGTGTACTCGACGACCCGGCCGAGCAGGTCCACCCGCGTGGTCACCGTGCCGTTCTGGTCGCTCACCGACGTGGTCAGCGGGTCACCGTTCACGGCGTAGTTCGTGGTGACGGTGCGTTCTGGCGCCGACGGCGTGGACGGGTACTTCACCGAGATGACCCTGTCACGTCCGTCGTAGGTGGTGCAGGTCCACACCCCGCTGGTGCCCTTGGCGACGGTCCGGCCGGAGGGGTCGAAGATCTGCTCGTCCTCGCGTGCCGTACCCGAGGCGGGCGCGGGCAGTCGGGTCATCTTGGCCAGACCGCCCTGGTTGATCGACTCGGACTCGGTGGTGCAGGGGTTGTCCCGGGTCTCGGTGTCGCCGTAGTAGACGGTCGTCGCCTGCGTCCCGGTGGGCATGGTCTTGCTCGTCTTGCGCAGGTAACCCACGTCCACCGCCTCGTACGACGTCCTTGTCGTGAGGCCCGCGCTCTGCGTGCTGGTGGGCAGGCTGTACCCGGCGTCGAGGCCGTTGTCGGTGTAGCTGGTCGAGCTGACCTTGTCCGGCACACCACCGGACTCGTCCTTCACCGTGGACGTGGTCAGGCCGTAGCGCGGACGCAGGTAGGTGCCGGGCACGATCTGCTCGGAGCCGCCTGGCCGGGTCCAGTGCAGGTGCAGGTCGCCGGGGCCGCCGGTGTTGTTGTAGTCGATGCGGATGCGCTTGATCGCCCCCGCGTTCGGTGGGGTGTAGGTGCCGGTGTAGGGGGTGGGGCCTTGGTCTTTCCAGCCGTCGGCGATGAGTTGGTCGTCGATCCACAGCCGCACCCCGTCGTCACCCACGACCTTGAGCGTGTACTGGCCCGCGTCCGGGAAGGTGATCTCTCCGGTGAGGCGCGCGGAGTAGCCGGTGCCGGGCAGACCGGCGGCCGGTGGCGTGGTGCCGTCGAAGTGCGCGTCGACCGAGCCACCGGTGCCGAGGCCGCCGGTGACGTGGGTCTTCACCGTGCCGGTCATGCTCTTGTTGTCCCACCACGAGACGGCCAGGCCCTGCAGGCCCTCGTCGTAGTTGGTGCGGGTGTGCGGCATCGTGGCCGCGCAGGCCGCGGTGGGCTGCTGGCCGGTGAAGCAGGTCGCCGGCGCCGGTCCCCACTGGTCGGTGGGCCGGTCGTTGTGGTCGTAGACCGTCGAGGACACCCGGCCGGCCGGGTCGGTGCTGGTGAGCTGCTGGTCCTTGTGGTTCCACGTCGTGGACGTCGTCCTGCCGGTGGCGTCGGTGGAGCTCAGGTGCCGGTCGGCGTCGTCGAAGGTCACCTTCGTGGCGTAGCCGGAGGCCGGGTTCAGCCCGGCGATGTCCACGAAGGTCTGGCGGTTGGGCAGGTCGTAGCGGTACGAGCGCGCCGGACGCTGGCCGCCGGCCTGTCCGTTGGGTGCCGGGGCCTGCACGCTGGTCCCGCCCTTGCGGGTGCCGACCGTGCCGTAGTTCACGAGCGTGTAAGTCTCCCAGATGTTGCGAGTCGCCGGGTCCTGCGCGGCCCAGTCCAGCCCCAAGGAGTCGCGAACCGCGCGCAGGGTGCCGTCGGCGTTGAAGGCGTACTCGGTGAAGTCGTTGCCGGGGTTCTCAATGCGGGATATCGCGCCACTGCGGTACCACAGCACCGTCTGCGTGCCGTCCCAGTACTGGATGCGACACAGCATTTGCGACGGCGGCAGCGGGTCCCAGCCCGCCGGCATGGTGCGGCCGTAGCAGTCGTCACCGGGCCGGTTGTAGAACAGCCTGTGCGAGCGCTGCGAGACCGGGTCCGTGATCTGCGCCAGGCGGGACGGGGTGCCGGTCCAGCTCATCGTGCTCGCTGCGGGCTTGCGACTGTCGATGACAGACGACACGGACGCGAGGGTGCCGTCGGAGTTGAAGCTGTAGACGTTCCCGCCCTCGTGCAGCGTGATCTTGCCCGTGGTGTCCAAGCCGAGGACACCGTCCTCACCCGCCGGCGGGGTGTAGCTGCCGGAGCCGGTCTTGGTCCACGTGTGCTTGGTGCCGCTGTAGTCGGTGAGGACGACGGTCTGGTCCTGGACCTGCGCCTTGGTGTAGGTGGACCCGTTACCGGTCAGGTTGGTGTTGAGCTGCCAGCCGGTCGGCAGGACGGGCAGGTCCTGGGTGTAGAGCCACGAGGCGGGGATGATCTGCGGTGGCACCGCCTTGTTCGACGCCTCGTTGGTCTGCACGAACAGCTTCATCCGGCCGGGACCGCTGGAGTGGTAGAGCTCGGCCTTGATCGGCACGCGCTGCCCGGCGGTCAGGGCGATCTCGGTGACCGGGCCGTTCTGGCTCTTGAGCGCGAAGTTGACGTCGGAGGTGTTCTTGTTGTCGTACACCAGCGTGTTGTTGACCCAGATTTTCGCGCCGTTGGCGTGCACACCGGCGAAGTGGTAGGTGCCGGTTACCGGGACCTGGAAGAAGCCCTCCCAGCGGCCGACGAACCAGTCCCGCGCCAACGCGGGCGCGAAGACGGACTCGGTGCCCCAGTCGGAGTTGACCTGGGGCTCGTTGCGCACCAGCACCGGGTTCGCGTCGGGCGTGCCGGAGCGGGTGGAGTCGTTGAAGTACGAGGCGCGCAGGCCGTAGGGCTCGCGGGCTTGGGAGTTGTAGCTGAACGTCAGCCCGGACGAGCCGCTGACGGTGTTGAACGTCGGCCCGCCGTTCTCGGTGTGGACGTTGCCGTTGGCCAGGTTCACCGTCACCGGGCCGAGCGTGTCCTTGGGCGCGGGGCCGGTGACGCCGATGCGCTGGTCGACCTTGAAATGCCCGGTCCACCCCGGTCGGGTCGTGGTCACTCCGCCGGCGAGCGCGGTCAGTACGGTCCAGGTGTAGCTCGTGCCGTCGGTGAGCACACCCTGTGGCACGGTCCAGGTGGTGCCGGTGATGCAGCCGGAGTCGACGACGATGCCGGACTGCGCGTCGGCACCGGTCGCGACCTTGAAGCAGTACAGGGTGCCGTCACCGGAGGGGTTGCTCACCGGGCTGACGGACAGCGTCGGGGTGAGGGTGGTGAGCACGCTGCCGTCGGCCGGGCCCACCAGCGAGGTCGCAGGCGGCGCGGTGCCGTGGTCGACGATCAGGTTGACCTGCATGTTCTTGTACGACCAGTCGCTGCCCTCGGCACCGGTGAGCATGAACCAGGTGCTGTTGTCCCGCGCGTTGACCTTGCCGGCGATGAAGTCGGTCAGCGCCTTGGACTGGATCGAGCCCCGGTCACCGATCGGCCCGGACGCCAGGAACTGCCCGACCCCGTTGATGTTCAACGCGGTCGCGTGGTGGAGGTTCGACTGCCACGACAGCATCGACCCGGTCTGCGCGTTGCGCCAGAAGTCGTACCGGGCACCGATGACGTTCTTGCCGAACAACGGCGTGAAATTGTGCCGGAACGCGGTGCGCCAGATCGTGTCGCCGCCGTTCGGCCCGGACTTCGAGTTGCCCACGGCGATACCGCAGTTGGTGCACTGGTAGCCGTCGGACTTGTAGGCCCTCGACTCGTCGTCGTTGTTGAACCCGTATGTGTAGGTCGGGTCCACCACGATCGGGTACACGCGAGCCTTGTCGTTCAACCAGTTCGGGTCGACCGACACCGTCAGCAGCCAGGTGTTGCCGTCCTGCTTGAGCCCGTAGGTGCCGCCGGTCTGGGCGGGCGCCTTGTTGTCCTCCGCGCTGCCGGAGGAGTCCCAGGTCACGATCGGCGGCAACGACGCCACGACCGTGCCCTTGGCGTCCTTGATCAGCACCCCGTCGTCCCGCAACGACGGGGTGAGTGAGCCGAGGTCCATCCGGAACACCCAGCTGCTGACCGACGTGGGCTTCTTGAGGATGATGGATTCCTTGACGCTGCCCGGCTCGACCTCGTACTCCAGGTCGGTGTCCGGCAACACGTCCACATAGGACGCCTTCGAGTCCTTCGTCTGCCGGGCAACACGCCGGGCGCCCTCCAGCGCGACCGAGATCCGCTGGCCCGACTCGCCCAGGTTCACCGGCTCCATCGTGACCAGGCGGCGATCCTCGGCGGACGCGGCGAACCCCGGCTTCAACTGGTGCAACCCGGCCTTGGCACGCGTCGAACGACGGTCCTCGGTCAGCCGCGTGTCCACCGCCCGCCAGGCACCCTTGTCATCCCGGACACTGACCGGCACCTTCGACAACACCGTCGTCTGAGTGCCGTCGGAGTTGACGTACTCGACCGACTTCTCCGCACGCCCGACCTCCTTCGACGTCTTCGCGTCGAACTTCGAGGCCCCACGCACCCCACCCGACTCCGCGCCCATCAACGGCCGGAAATCACCCGCCGCCTTCGGCGACTCGTGCTGACGCCCCTCCTGCTGCGCGTTCGGCATCGACGGCACCTCACGCGGATCGCGAGACACCGGCGCAGCCGCCACCGCGACCGCCGGCACCACTACCGCCTGCACCACCGAGGCGACCAACACAGCCACCACCACAGCCGCGACCGGCGATCTACCGCCACGTCTCCACGGCCGTCTCTCCCGTCTGACACCAAACAGACTCATCCACACTCCCGGAAACAAAGAAACAACACAAAACATCGGCACGACACCGACGACAACATCCGTCGCCGGCACTACCACGCGTCAATTTGAAGCCGAGTTGCGCAACGGCGTGCCGGCACGGAAAGAAGCGGGCACATCCCGCAGGTAAAAGGAAAACTAGAAAGTCAGCAGGTCACCGATGACCGGTGAAAGCACACAGAAAGCGTCGATGGAAATCCAGGAAGTAAGACTGTCGTCCCCATCGGCGATCTCGGAAGCGGCACCTCGGCACGCGACATCAGCGCGACCCCCCTCAAGCGCACCGCCGAGTGATCACCCCCCGGTGATCGCAGGATTACCCGGCGTGCCCGGACGAACGGTAGCCAACGCCGAACACACGCCATAGACTCCACATGGAGTAACCAAAGCGGCTGACACTCCTACGACCACTCCCGTATGGACCACTTCTTCTCCACGCCGAAGATCGAGTTGGTCCACCGCCGATCCTGGCGCACTCGCAGCGGAGCCCGAGAACAACCACCACCGGATCATCCGGCCGTACCCCGTCAACCCAGAGCACGCCCGAAGAGGGGGCACTTCACTGGTCATCGCGCCGAGACCGGGGTGGTATCCGGTGCCGATCCACCCGTCGCCTGTCGTCCGCGCGCCGGCCCGGTCGGGAAGTGGGGCAACCATTGCCGACGCGTGGAACGATCAGCCGACGGCCGAGCCCGGAGATGACGACAGCGCGTCAACGAAGCCGTATCCGGGGGAGGCGGAGCCTTGAGCACGCTCTGAACAGCGAGAACGGCTGGTACTCACACCCGGTAGGTGTCTTCGAGTACCAGCCGCTCGCTCGTTGATGTTGCCCATGTTTTGGGTGCCCCCGGCAGGAGTCGAACCTGCATCTCCGCCGTCGCAGGGCGGTGTCGTGTCCGTTGGACCACAAGGGCCTGGCTGCCCGTCGAGGGTTCGAACCTCGGTCTCCGCGTTCAGAGCGCGGTGTCCGTGCCGGCTGGACCAACGGGCATTGCGTTCGTCGCACCCCCACCAGGAATCGAACCTGGACCTCGGCGTTCGTAGCGCCGCACTCTTTCCGTTGAGCTATGGGGGTAAGGCAAAAAGTGTGTCAAAAGGAAAGCCGCCCGGGTCGGTTTCCCGACGGGGCGGCTCCCTGAGCACAACAACCTCTAGCGCGGTGGGGAGACCGCTGACCTGCGCTGCTGTCGGCGCTGGACGGCACGACGGCGGGAGGCGCGCTGGCGCGTTGCCCGGATCGTGGTGGCCGTCATTTCAGTGCTCCCTGGTTCGTGGTGTGGGTGAAGCATGCCTGACGTCGGGGAAGTGTGCAAAGGCTTTTTCGGCATTGACGAACGACACGACTTCATCCACCACCTCAGGATTGGTGAGGATGCGGTGGTGGCCCAGGCCGGTGGTGGTGATGAGGGTGGCGTTGGGCCAGGCGGCGGTCAGGGTTTCGCCGTTGGGGTGGGGGACCTGGGAGTCCTTGGCGTCGTGGACGATCAGGAGTGGGGGTAGGTCGCGGCCGGTGGTGCGGGTGGGGATGGTGAAGGAGGACATGGGGCGGCCTGCGATGTGTTCCAGGCGGGTCAGGAAGGCCTTGTGGGTGCGGGGGCCGAAGCCCAGGAAGTCGGCGAACAGGTGGGTTTGGGCCAGTGGGTCGGCCATGGGGGAGATGAACGCGAGTCGACTGGCTGTCAGACCGTCCAGGACGGCCAGCGCTGCGGCAGTGGCCCCCATGGAGTGGGCGATGATGCTGTGGGCGGGGCCGAAGTGGGTGACCACGGCGGTCAGGGCGTCGGAGAACTCGGGGAGTGTTGCTCGCTTGGGGCCGAGACTTCCGGGGCCGGATTCGCCGTGGCTTGGTGCGTCGAACGTGACCACCTGGTGGCCGGAGTTGACCAGCGGCTCGATGAAGCGGGCCAGTTGGGTGCGGTGGCCGCCCCAGCCGTGGGCCAGGTAGACGATCGGGCCGTGGCCCCAGGTTTCGGCGACGATTGTGCTTCCGCGCACGGGAACTGAGTGGCGGGTGCCGGGTTGTGCGACTGAGGAGGGGCGGGCGTGGCGGGGTGTGCACCAGATGCGCAGGGCCAGGCGTCCACCGAGGGTCGGCGCGATGTGTTCCAGGGTGCTGAAGGCGGAGCGGATGAACTTAGCACGAACGGTCGTGCTTTTTTGCCGGCGTGACGGGCTCATGGGTGTTCCCCCTGTGGTGATCAGGCTCGCGCGTCGGCGAGGAGTTTCTCGAAGGCGTGCCGGGTCCGCGTTTCCGCGGCCTGGTCGTCCAGGAGCCGGCTGGCGTGGAAGAACGCCAGCATCACGCCGTGGATGTCGTGGGCGAACTGCTCGGGATCGGCGTCCCGGCGGAAGTCGCCCTCGCTGATCCCGGTGCGGAACATCTGCGCCACCGAGTCGGCGAAGTCGAGGTGGTCGCGCACCAACTGGTCGCGGATCGGGCCGGGCTGGTCGTCGTACTCGGCGGACGCCGAGACGAACAGGCACGACGAGCTGCGATCCTTGGTGCTGGACAGCCAGTGCTCGAACAGGGTGCGCACCCGGGTTTCGCCGCGTGGCGCGGCCAGTGCCGGGCGGACGACCTGGTCGACGAACAGTTGGCGGGCGTGGGCGAGGACCTGTGCCTGCAACAGTTCCTTGGACCGGAAGTGGGCGAACAGGCCGCTCTTGGACATGCCGGTGTCGTCCGCCAGCGACCCGATGGTCAAGCCGGCGAGTCCGATGCGGCTCGCGGTGGCGGCGGCGCGCTCCAGCACGGCCTGCCTGGTCGCCTCACCCTTGCTCACCCGACAAGTTCAGCACGATCGTTCGTTTTTGGCAAGGACAAGGCCCCGGTCCACCACCCCTCGGGCGGACCGGGGCCTTGACCGGTCAGTCGCCGGACGGGTTGTGGCGGCAGCCCGTCGCCGCGAGCCACTTCATCTTGCGGTTGGTCTCCGGGCCGTAGACGCCGTCGGCGGTGGCGCCCACGGCGCGCTGGACCTGGATCAGCGCCGTGCGGGTGGCCGGGCCGAAGTCGCGGTCCACGGCGATGTTCTTGCCGTAGCAGTACTTCAGCGACTGCTGGAGCGCCAGCACGCCGTTGCCGTAGTTGCCGCGCCCGAGGACGCACTTCTTGGACCGGTTCGCGGTCGCGGGCTGGTAGTCCCACTTGTGCGTGCACGTCGGCAGGGCCGCCGCCGAGACGTCCTCGGAAGGCGAAGGAGACGCCGAGGCCCACCCCGTCCCCACGGTCAGCGCCACCGCCACGGCCAAAGCCGCCCGCATGATCACCTGTTTCATGCTTCCCCCTTCGGATTTGCCTACCGGGGAAGGAAACTAGGGCGCGCCCGCCGACCCGCGTGACCGTCGAACGACCCACAACCTCACAGGTCGTCCAGCGCCACCAGCCCGTCCTGCACAGCCCGCGCGACCAGCGCCGCCTTGGTCGGCGCGGGCCGGCCGGCGTTGGCGTAGCGGATGCGGGCGCGGTCGATGTAGCTGGTCACGGTCCGGACCGACAGGCCGAGCTTGCGACCGACCATCTCCTTGGACTCGCACGCGAACCAGCACACCAGCACGTCCACCTCGCGCTGGGTCAGCCGGGGCCGGTCGGCGCGGTCGTCGGCGCTGATCGCCTTGGCCATGGTGGGTGTGGTGCACGGGTGGTCGCGGGCGGCGGCGTGGATGGCGGCGATGAGGTGGTCGGGGCCTTCCGCCTTGGTCAGGTAGGCGAACGCGCCCAGGTCCAGGCACGTCAGCACGGCTTCCCGGTCGTCGCGCATGGTGTAGACGACGACCCGGCGCCCGGCGTCGACCAACCGCCGCAGGTCGGCGTACGCAGGCGCCTGGCCGCCCAGGTGCAGGTCCAGCACGACCACGTCGGCGTCCGCGCCCGGACCCGTCCACGCCACCGCCGGGGTCGCGCCGACGGCCAGCACCCGCACCGGCGGGGACGCCGCCGCGCACCACGCCTGGACGCCCGCCACGATCGCCGGGTGGTCGTCCACCACCACTACGCCGGCCACGTCGCCTCCACCCACACCCGTTCCCCTCCACCACGCTCGACACCGCCACCACACCCCGCCGGTCCGCGGGCGGCGTGCCGTCGGCGACGACGCTGACCGTCACCGCCGACCCCGTCCCCAGCACGGTCACCCTGGCCCGCGACCGCGCGGTCGCCAGCAGGCCGGTCACCGCCTCCACCAGCTCGCGCCGCACCACGACCGGCGGGGTGGGGCGCTCGCCCAGAGTGTCCAGGTGCACCGCCACACCCCGCCGCTCGGCCACGTCCACGCACGCCCGCAACTCGTGCACCAACGGGTCCGGCACGTCGTCTTGTTCAGCGAACAGCCGCCGCATCCTGGCCGCCTCCACCGCGTACCGGGCACGGACTCGGTCGTCGGCGAGGTCCGCACGCCCCTCGGTGAGGTCGGTCAGCAGCGGCACGACCTCGGGCAGCAACGCGTCGTACCGGGCCTTGCGGTCTTCGTGCAGGCGTTCGGCGACCGCCTCGGCGGTCCGGGTCGCGGCCTCGCGCCGGGCGGCGCGTGCGGCGTCGGCGGCCACCCGGTCCACCACGGCCGCCGCGGCGACGACGGCCAATTGGTAGCCCAGGACGAGCACCGCCACCACGGCGAGGCGGCCGGTGTCCTGGCCGACCCACGCCGTGTAGGCGAAGCTGCCCATGACGTGCAGCGCGAGGAACGCGCAGGTGGCGCGGGGACCGAGGTCGAGCAGCAGGAGCACGCCGAACCAGCCGACCACGCCGAAGGACCACTCCTCCTCCGACACCACGAACCGGTCGTGCACCCCCGTCAACGCCAGACCCGACGCCACGACGACCAGCGCCAGCAACGCCCACCGCGCCGGCCCGGCCGGACGCGTCCACGTCCCTACCGCCAAAACCGCCAACAGCAAAGCGAAAGCCGCGACCTCGCGGGGTAGCGACCGGTAGGCCTCGCCCCCCGCGACCAGCACCGGCAGCGCGAACCCGAGCAGGGACGCGGCCGTGATCACCACGATCGCCCAGCGCACACCCCGCAGCAGCCGCGCCGCGGCGACCTCGTGGACCTGTTCACGCACCGGGCCACTCCAGCCGCACCACGGTCCCGCCCGAGCCCGACCGCACCGCGGCCCGGCCACCCGCCGACCGCATCCGGTCCACAATGGACTGCCGGATGCCGCGCCGCAGCAACGACACCGAGTCCGCGTCGAACCCGTTCCCCCGGTCGACCACCTCGACCGCGACCCGCCGCCCGTCGACGGTGACGCGCAGTTCGGCCCGGTCGACGCCGGCGTGGCGGGCGGTGTTGGCCAGCGCCTCGCGCGCCGCTCGGGACAGGGCCTCGGCGGCGGGGGCGTCCAGCGGCACGGATTCCGGCGCGTGGAACTCGACGTGAAGCGGGCTCGCGCCGACCACGTCGGACAGCATCGGGACAAGGTCGCGCTCGCCCGTGGGCAGGTCGGCGGTGAGCGTGGCGATGTCGCGGGCCGCGCGGTCGGCCAGCCACGGTTCCCGCCCGTGCACCGCGCCGCTGCCCGCGACGAACAGGGTGGCGGCGGCGGTGTCGTGCAGCACGGCCCAGTGCTCGCGTTCGTCGGCGCGCCGCGCGGCGGCCATCTCGGCCTCCCGGTCCGCCCGTTCGGCGGCGGCAGCCACCCGGTCGGCCGACCGCGCGCCCTTCAGCAGCAGCACCATCAGCCCGCGCGACATCCCGGCTTCGGCGAACGTCCACAGCGCCATCGGGACCGACGCCACCCCGCCGCCCACGACCTCGCACACCGCGATCGCCCCGACCAACAGGAGGCCACCCGGCAACCCGATCCGCCACTGGATCGTCACGGCCGTGATGGAGGCGATGCCGACGACCCAGTTCGTGCTCTCGGCCAGCACCTCCGGCCGCACCAGCGACGCCTGGCCCGCGCACAACGCGCACACCACGGCGACGTCCGCCGGCACCGCCCACCACCGGTCGGCGCACGCGAACACCACCGCGCTCCACCCGAAGAGCCCCACGACGACCGGCAGCAACGCGGGCGCGTCCGCGGCGGCCACGATCCCCAGCGCCACCAGCACGACCGCACGCAGCACGGTGCCGAACCGCCGCCCGGTGGCGAGCACCCGCCGTTCCACCACACCGACTACGACACCGCCCATGCCCGGCAGGTTCCCACGCGGGACCACGCCGGGGCGCCAGGACCCGTCGCCGGGCGACTGCTGCGTGCGCCTGGAGCCCTGAACCGACCGCGCCCGGCCCCTTCGGCAGGGACCGGGCGCGGATCGCCGGGTCAGCGGGCGTGGCCGCGCAGGATCAGCAGCGTCGCGCCGGTCACCCAGCCGAAGAACACGTGGCCGAACAGGCTCACCCACTGGTCGTTGCCGACGACGAACACCATCTCGCTCATCGCCGAGTTCGCGGTGACGCTCAGCCACAGCGGCATGATGATCAGGGCGCCCAGCAGCCACCACACCACGCCGTACATGGCGCTCATGGCGTAGACGGGCACCATCTTGTCGGCGACGTTGCGGCTGATCAGCCCGAACAGCGCGCCGGCGATCGCCGAGACCACCATGTGCACGAGGAAGCCGACGAAGGCGTTGTCGACGCCGATCAGCATGCCGACCAGGGGCAGCATGCCCACGCCGGCCATCAGCAGGCCGAACACGAGGCCGCCGGCGAGCCCGGCGAACACCCCGATCCGCACGGGGGAGTCCGACCTCGCGGTCGTGGGGGCAGCGATAGTCGTCGCGGACACGATCAGCTCCTTCTGTTCTCAGTTGTAAGGCATGGTCGGGAACCAGCCGATGCCGAAGATCGACGGCACCCGGACGTCCCAGTACACGAGCAGGAACACGCCGAGGGCGATGAGCAGCGCCGCGCTGACCGCGGTCGTGCGACGCGGGTTGCGGGCCACCGCCGCGAGGAACCGCCCCCGGGTGACCAGCGACAGGACGGCGAACAGGATCGCGACGAGCACGATGTTGCCCACGGATTGCAGTACGAACGTCCCGGCCCCGTAGAGCGGGTTGCCCGACTCCACCGCGGAGCGGAACAGCTTGATGAACATCGGGTACGGCCGGCCGATCAGGAACGCGCCCACCAGCGCCCCGAGCACCACCACCCGCGCGACGGGCCGGCCGCGGAACACGTCGCGCACCACGCCGAGCGTCGCCAACCCGATGTAGGTCAACGCCAACCCGACGACGCCGAACACCACCGCCGACTGCACCAGCCGCACCGGCATCGTCCCGACGGTCGCCGACGACAGCTGCGGCAACCCGGTCCCGATCAGCACCCCGACCGCGCCGTAGACCGCCGAGACCCCGACCATGCCCAGGGTGAAGAACCCGAAGGGTCGCACCAAGGACGTCGAGCCGGCCTGGCTCATCGGCCCGACCGAGGCGGCCATCGCGATGTTGCACGCGGTGAACGTGCCGGCCAGCCCGGAGACGAAGGCGAACACCAGCCCGGCCGCCGTGCCGGCGAGCGAGGTGGTGGCGGCGTCCTCGCCGAGCAGGGTGTTGGCGACGTTCGCGCCGATCACGTGGTCGACGAACTCGTAGGACCACAGGATCGCCAGCAGCACACCGGCGACGGCACTGCCGAAGATCAACCGCCCGGAGCCGGCGTGGCGGTCGACGGGGGCGACGGGCTGGGCGTGCGCCACGGACTTCACCTCACTGCGGTCGGCTGATCGGTCCGCCCCAATGTCCTTGCCGACCGGCCGTGCCGACTACTTCGAGGCTGCCCTCCTAGCCCCAATACCGGTGACTTAGAGTGGTTTGCGCTGCTTGTTGGCGGAGACTGTGCGGTAGTGCGGTGCGATCCGGACTGCGTCGGCGGGGTCGCGGGTGGGCTGTGGCCAGGTCCGGTGCTGGGCACGTTTGAGCTTGTAGTTGGACATCTTGCGTTTGACCACGCGGGGGTTGCTGCGGAGTCGCCGTTTCGGCAGGAGTCGGGCCAGGATCTCGCGGACCCCGTCGAGCAGGGCGCCGGCTAATCGGTCAGGGGGAAAATGCGGCCTGCGCGGTGGTCTGGCGGCGGGCCAGGCGCAGGGTGCGGATGAACGAGAGCCGGTCGGGATCGAGGCCGGCATCGGTGGCGGCGGTGTGCATCAGCGACCGGATCGCGTGGTGCACCAGCAGGTGCGCCCAGACCTCCTGCTCGACACCGTCGGGCGAGCGCGAGCGCAGCACCTGCCCGGGACCACGTTGGTGGGTCTTGAGTTCGTCCAGCGCGGTCTCGATCTCCCAGCGTTGGCAGTACAACGCCGCCAACTCGCGTGCAGGAGCTTTGCGATGGTCCAGGATCGTGGTGATCAACCGGTACGGCGCGTCGTGTTCGGGGCGGGCGGGGTCGTCCACTGTGTACTCGACCACCCGCACCGTCACCGGATCCTTGCGGCGGTAGTGGTCATCGGTGGTCACGATCTCGGACAGGTACGACCCGTCGGGCAGCTCCTCGCGCACCGGCAGCACGACGTTCGCGCGCACCCGCCACAACAGATCGGCTCCGTTCGCGCAGGCGGCCCGCCACAACGGCAGTCCGGCGAACCCCCGGTCGGCGATCACCAGATCGCCCCGGCCCAGGCCGGGAAACAGGTCCCGGGAGAGGGTGGCCTCGGCCTTGGTGATCGGACCCAGGGTGGCCGCGACGATCGCGTGGGTGCCGCACTCGGCCACCGCCACCACCCGCACCTGCGGAAACGCCGCCCGATCACCCCGTGCCGCCGCCCGTCCACTGCCCGGCCGGCCGAACCGCTCCACGTTCTCCGGAGTGTCCGGCGCGTCGAAGGTCGTGCCGTCGACCGCCAGCACCCGCCAGGTCCGATACCACGACCCTCGAGTGACAGGGTCGGCCAACGGCCTCGCGGCCTGCTCGAACAGCACCTTCAACGGCGCCGCCCCCAGCTTGACCCGGGCCCTTGAGATCGCCGCTGTAGTGGGCACCCGCCACGGCTTGGACCACCGCGCCGCCCACGACAGACCCTCGGTCAACAACCGGGCCACCTCTTCATAGCCCTGACCGGAGAACAGGCACATCGCCAGCACGAAGTACACCACCACCCTCGGCGGCAGCAACCGGTCACGCTGACCCGTACGCCCGGTCTCGGCGATCACCCGATCCACCAACTCCGGCGGAAACGACCTGGTCAACAACCCGATCGCGATCCGATCCGACAACCGCGCATCCGTCTCCGGCTTGACCTGCCCAGGCCGTGGCATCCAGCACCTCCAGGACGCACAACCTACCGTAATCACGCTTAAGTCACTGGTATTGCTCCTAGCCCCCGTTCTTGCTCACCTCCCCGAACACCTCCGCGAACGCCCCGAACACCGGCCGCCCGACCTGCCGGTCGAACACCGCGAACACCACGTGCTCGAAGAACCCACTGCTCCGCAACGCCCCTGCGAACGCTCCCGCCACCACGGCCGGTTCGTTGCCGAACACGCCGCACCCCCACGCGCCCAGCACCAACCGCCGGTGCCCGTGCGCGGCGGCCACCCGAAGCACCCGTCCGGCCCGCCGTTCGAGGATCGCGGGGACGTCCGGCGCCCGGTCGGGGGTGTTGCGCAGGATCGCGGTCCGGTTGGGCGCGGCGGCGGTCAGGAACGAGACCGGGTAGGGCTCGGGCAGCAGCGCACCCTTGTCGTCGCGGAACACCGGGACGTCGGGGGAGTGGATCACGCGGTCGCTGTAGGTCAAGTCGTCGTGCGCGCGGTGGAAGGCGTAGAAGTCCCCGGCCGCCCGCAGGCACGGGTACAGCGCGGACCCGCGCGCGACGCTCTCCTCCTGGGCCTGCGCCCCGTTGAGGAACCCGCCGCCGGGGTTGCGCGCGGACGCGAACACCAGGCACGCGACGTTCCCGCCCAGCCGCCGGGTGGCGGCGAGCGTCGTCTCCCCGGTCACCTCCACCCGGGCGGGGACGTCGATCGGCTGGGGGAGATCCAGCGCGTCGTCGGGCAGGTGCAGCCGCGTTCCCGCCACGGCCCGGCGGACCGCGTCGGACACGTCGACCAGGCCACCTTCGCGGGTCGTGTACGAACCTCGCTCGGCGATGGTCACGGTGTCCCGGGCGATCGCCCGCAGCCTGCTGCTCACGGCGGACATGGTCACCATCCACCCGGGCTGCGGCAAAGGGGTTTCAGCCGGTCGCCACCGACAGGGTGTTCAGGTCGGCGGCCACCTGTCCGGACCGACGTGCTGGCTTGTTGGACGCTCGCACGGTTCCGCGGCCGGGAAATACGCGAGCGTCCAACAGTCCGCATGTGGTGCCCGGCTGCTCGTGCGGCGAGCGCGACGGCCACGCGGTCCAGGGTCCGCGGGCCGGTCACCCGCCCGGCATCCACCCGCCCGGCATCCACCCGCCCGGGCCGGACCGCCCGCCCGGCATCCACCCGCCCGGGCCGGACCGCCCGTCAGACCCGGACGAGCATCTTGCCGGTGTTCGCGCCGCGCATCATCGCCAGGAACGCCTTCACCGCGTTGTCGATCCCGTCCACCACGGTCTCGTCGGTCACCAGCGACCCGTCCGCCAGCCACCCCGCCGCCTGCCGCACGAACTCCGGCGCCAGGTGGTAGTGGTCGCTCACGTTCATGCCGCGCAACGTGACGCGCTTCCCGATCGCCAGCGGCAGGTGCGGCGGACCGGCGGGCAGCGAAGTCGCGTTGTACATCGAGATCGCGCCGACCAGGCCGACCCGGCCGAACCGGTTCAGCACCCGCAGCGCCGCGTCGAGGTGGTCGCCGCCCACGTTGTCCAGGTAGACGTCCACGCCCTCGGGGGCCGCCGCCGCCAACTGGCCGTGGATGTCGCCGGCCCGGTAGTCCAGGGCCACGTCGTAGCCGAAGTCACCGGTCAACCGGGCCGCCTTGGCCGGGCCGCCCGCCGACCCGATGACCTTGGCCGCGCCGAGCTTGCGCGCCAGGCGGGCGGAGACCGAGCCGACCGCGCCCGCCGCGCCGGAGACGAACACCACGTCGCCCTCGCGGACCGGCGCGACCTCCTTCAGCGTGGCCCACGCGGTCAGGCCGGTGGTGCCCAGCACGCCCAGGTACGCGGTGGCGGGAGCCAGGTCGGTGTCCACCACCTGCACGTCACCGGCGCCCAGCAGCGCGTGCTCGCGCCAGCCCAGGAAGTGCGTGACCGTGGTCCCGATCGGCAGTTCGGCCACCTCGGAGGCCACCACCGTGCCCACGGCCGACCCGGTCATGGCCTCGTCCAACCGGAACGGCGGGATGTAGGACTCGCCCTCGTTCATCCGGCCGCGCATGTACGGGTCGACCGACAGGTAGTCGTTGCGGACGACGACCTGGCCGGGACCCGGGTCGGGCACGGTCGTGGTGGCGAAGGTGAAGTCGCTGGCCTGGGGCTCGCCGACGGGACGAGCGGCAAGGCGCCACTCGCGGCTGGTGAAGGGCATCGTGGTCTTCCTGGAGGGTTCGAGCAGTGGACGTGACCGACGTTAACCGCGCGCACCCATAGACATCCAATAGTCTTGTGCATGTGAGGGATAGTGAAACCAATGGCTCGGTCCTGGACCTGAACCTGCTGCGGACGTTCCTGGCCGTCTACCGGTCCGGCTCGTTCACCGCCGCCGCGCGCCTCCTGGGCCTGTCCCAGCCCACCGTGACCACCCAGATCCGCGCCCTGGAACGCCAGCTGGGCCGGGAGCTGTTCGAACGGCAGGCCCGCGGTGTGGTCCCCGCGCCGCCCGCCGACGACCTCGCCGCCCGGGTCGGTCAGCCCCTCGACGCGCTGGCCGCGGTCGCCGGCGACGACGGCGGCCAGGTCGATCCGGTGCACGTCGCCGGGCCCGCCGAGTTCCTCACCCACTGCGTGCTGCCCCACCTGGCCCCGCTGGTGGACCAGGGCGTCCGGCTGCGCATCACGGCCGGCCAGACCGAGCAGCTCCTGGAAGGCGTGACCACCGGACGCTACGACCTGGTCGTCGCCACCCACCGCCCGCGCGGTCGCAACCTCGCCTCCGCCCCGCTCGCCGACGAGGAGTTCGTGCTGGTCGCCGGGCCGGACCTGGCCCGCCGCCTCGGTCCGGTCGACGACCCCGCCGCGCTCAACGGCGTCCCCCTGGTCGCCTACGCCGAGGACCTGCCGATCGTGCGCCGCTACTGGCGGCACGTCTTCGGTCGCCGGCTGACCGGCAACCCCGCGGTCACCGTGCCCGACCTGCGCGGGGTGCTCGCGGCGGTGGTCGGCGGGACGGGGTGCAGCGTGCTGCCGCGCTACCTGTGCGAGCGCGAGCTGGCGACCGGCGAACTGGTCGTGCTGCACGAACCGGACGACCCGCCGATCAACACCGGCTTCCTCGTCCAGCGCCCCGGCGCGTCGGCCAACCCGCACGTCCCCGTGGTCCGCGACCACCTGCTGCGCGTCGGCCGCCACGCCCACCAGTGGGTCACCGATGTGAGATGACCCGCATCGCGTGCCGCCGCGCCGGACCCTCCAGCCGGGCGCGGGCGGACTCGAACAGCTCCACCGCGCGGGTACCGCTCCACTTGCGCGGCAGCACCTCCGGCGGCAGGCCCGGGTCCAGGTAGGGCAGCCGCCGCCAGTCGGTGAGGATGCGCACGTAGGCCACGAACGCCTCCCGTTCCGACGGCTCACCGGGTTCGCCGGCCGAGTACGCGGCGCGGAAGTCGGCGTACAGGCGGTCCAGCGCGTCCAGGTCCCACCACTGGCGCACCTTGTCCGCCAGGTCGGGCAGCGCGGACAGGTAGTCCGCCCGGAACAGGTTGACGTAGTCGCGCAGCCCGAGGCGGGTCAGCCGCTCGGCGACCTCCTCGTAGACGTGCGCGGGCGCGATCCACACCCCCGGCGCGGCGGTGCCGAACCCCAGCTTGGTCAACTGGGTGCGCAGGACGTGCCGCTTCTGCCGCTCCGACTCCGGCACGGAGAACACCGCGAGCAGCCACCCGTCGGCCATCGACGCCCGCACCCGCTCGAAGATCCGGTAGTCGCCCTCGCGCAGGATCTCCTGCGCCTGCTCGGTCAGCGCGTACCCGGCGATGCCGTCCACCGCGTGCGGGCGCAGGATGCCGCGCCGCTTGAGCCGCGACACCGACGACCGGACCGCGGGCTCGTCCACGCCCAGCTCGGCCAGCAGCCGCACCAGCGACCCGACCGCGAGCCACCCGCCGCTGGGCCGCGCGTACAGCCCGTACAGCGTCACGATCAGCTGCCGCGGCTGCGTTCCCCTGGCCTGGGGTGCGTCCAGTGCGGGGTCGTCCAGGTCGAGCATCGTCACGCGCACACCTTAGCCCGCCCGCGTGGCATGTCGTGTCATTGACTGCCGTCACGAGACCGCCATACGATGTGCCGACCTTCCGCCACCGCGGCCAAGCGAGGTGCAGCGCGATGCAGCTCTCACCCTCCGCCCACCGGGACACCTTCTGCCGGGACAACCTGCCGCCCGCCCGGCTGTGGCCCGACCTCCGCCCGCTGGCCCACCACCCGGAACGGCTCAACTGCGCGGAAGTGCTGCTCGACCAGACCGCCGAACGCTTCGGCCCGGACCGCCCGTGCCTGCTCGGCGGCGGCCGGCGCCTCACCTACGGCGAGGTCCGCGACCGGGTGAACCGGCTCGCCAACGTCCTCACCGACCACTTCGGCCTCATCCCCGGCAACCGGGTGCTCCTGCGCGGCCCCAACACCCCGTGGCTCGCGATCTGCTGGCTCGCCGTGGTCAAGGCCGGCGGGGTCGTGGTGGCCACCATGCCCTTGTTGCGCACCGGCGAGCTGGCCACCGTCCGCGACACCGCCAAGCCCTTCCTGGCGCTGTGCGACGACCGGTTCACCGAAGCGCTGGAACCGTTGCGGGACACCATGACCGTGGTCGGCGAAGAAGAGCTGGAGAAGCTGTGCGCCGCCGCGCCGACGGACTTCGCGGCCGTCGACACCGCCGCCGACGACGTGGTCCTGCTCGGCTTCACCTCCGGCACGACCGGCAGCCCCAAGGCCACCGTGCACTTCCACCGCGACGTCCTGGCCATCGCCGACACGTTCTCCGCCCACACCGTCCGGCCCCGCCCGGACGACCTGTTCACCGGCACCCCGCCGCTGGCCTTCACCTTCGGGCTCGGCGGCCTGCTGGTGTTCCCGCTGCGCGCCGGCGCGGCCACCCTGCTGCTGGCCCGCCAGACCCCGGTGGAACTCGCGGAAACCGCGCACGCCAACGGGGTCACCGTCCTGTTCACCGCGCCCACCGTCTACCGCGCGATCCTCGCCGCCGGCAAAGCCGGCCTGCTGCGCGGGGTCCGCCGCTGCGTGTCGGCCGGCGAAGCGCTGCCCGCCCAGGTCTCCGAGGACTTCCACGCCGCCACCGGCACCCGGATCATCGACGGCATCGGCGCCACCGAGATGCTGCACGTGTTCATCTCCGCCGCCGACGGGGACGTCCGCCCCGGTGCGACCGGCAAGGTGGTGCCGGGCTTCGAAGCCGTCGTGCTGGGCGAGGACGGCCGGCCGGTGCCCGACGGCGTGGCCGGCCGGCTGGCCGTGCGCGGCCCCACGGGCTGCCGCTACCTGGCCGACGACCGCCAGGCGGCCTACGTCCACGACGGCTGGAACATCACCGGCGACACCTACGTCCGCGACGCCGACGGCTACTTCTGGTACCAGGCCCGCAACGACGACATGATCATCTCGGCGGGCTACAACATCGCCGGCCCCGAGGTCGAGGCCGCCCTCAACCGCCACCCGGGCGTCGTGGACTGCGGTGTGGTCGCGGCCCCGGACGACGAGCGCGGCTGGATCGTGCAGGCGTTCGTCATCGCCGAGGGCGTGACCGCGGCCGAACTCCAGGACTTCGTCAAGGCCACCATCGCCCCGTACAAGTACCCGCGCGCGGTCGAGTTCGTCACCGAGCTGCCGCGCACCGACACCGGGAAGCTGCAACGGTTCCGGCTGCGCGAGTGGGCGGCGGCCGGGACTTCCCCTCGTCGTCGATCAACGGCTCCACCACCGGCCGCCCGTCCGGGCCGAAGATCCCGGACAACGCGCTGCGCGGCCTGGCGAGCAGCTCCCGTGCGGCCGGGTCGTCCCCGGCGACGGTGTCCACGATGGTCGGGGAGATCGTCGAGCACGACACGACCGAGAACAGCTTGCCCTCGAACGCGTGCGCGGCGGTGCGGATCGCGATCGCCTCCGCCATGTCGTAGTCCGCCGGCGCGACCGGCAGGGCGATGTAGTTCGCCACGTGGACCAGCTCTCCCTGTGCCAGCAGGGCGAACCGGGCGAGGGTGTTGGTGTTCTCGCCGCACGCCAGCACACCCAGCGGGCCGACGGGCGTGTGGTGGACCCGCAGCGAACCGCCGTCACCGCCGGTCCAGGTCAGCTTCTCCGCCCAGGTCGGGACCAGCTTGCGGTGCGCGCCCAGCAGCGTGCCGTCGGGGCCGATGACCAGGACGGTGTTGTAGAGCACGCCCAGGCTGTGCTTGCCGCGTTCGTTCACGCCGATGACGACGGTCGTGCCGGTGGCCGCGGCGGCGGCGCGCAGGGTGTCCACGTGCGGGCCGGGCACGTCGATCGCCGCCCGGTAGAGCCGCTCGTACCAGGGCGACCCGGCGACCGGGTTCATCGTCCAGTTCCAGTACGGGTAGCCGGGCACGAACACCTCGGGGAACGCCACCAGCGACGCCCCGTTCCCGGCGGCCTCGCGGATCAGCGACACCGCCTTCCGCACGGTCTTCGCCGCGTCCAGGTACTCCGGCGCGGTCTGCACGGCCGCCGCGGTGAACCTCGGGAACTCGTCCATCACGCCCTCCGCTGTGCCTGGCTGTTCGGGGGAGCGGTCTCGCCGGCGGCGCAGACGCGGGGCCGGCGCGCGCCCGGTCCGGAGTAGCCGAGCGCGGTGGCGGCGTGCAGGGTCCAGGCCGGGTCGTGGACGTGCGCGCGGCCGATGCCGACCAGGTCCGCCCGGCCGGCCAGGATGATCGAGGTGGCGTCGTCCCAGGTGGAGATGGCGCCGACGGCGAGGGTCGGGACACCGGTCTGGGCGCGGATGTGTTCGGCGAACGGGGTCTGGTAGGTGCGCCCGTACGCCGGCCGCTGCTCGGGCACCACCTCGCCGCTGGACACGTCCACGACGTCCACGCCGTGCGCGGCGAACTCCCGGGCGATCACCACCGCGTCGTCCAGGGTGGTCCCGCCGGGGGCCCAGTCGACGGCGGAGATCCGGGCCAGCAGCGGGCCCGGCCACCGGGCGCGCACGGCGTCCAGGACGGCCAGCGGGAACCGCAGGCGGTTGGTCAGCGACCCGCCGAACGCGTCGGTGCGGTGGTTGGTGAGCGGTGACAGGAACGTCGACAGCAGGAATCCGTGGCCCGCTTGGATTTCCAGCACATCGAACCCGGCTGCGGCGGCTCGGCGGGCGGCTTGGGCGAACTCGGCGGTGATCACGTCGAGGTCGTCCGGGGTCAGTTCGCGGGGGACCGGGAGTGATCCGTAGGGGATGGGGGAGGGCCGACGGTGGTCGAGCCGCGGCGGCCGGAGTGGTTGAGCTGCACGCCGATCCGGGCGTCGGTGTGGGTGTGGACGGCGACGGTGATGCGCCGCCACGCCTCGGCCTGCGCGTCGGTGTAGAGGCCGGGGCAGGACGGTGCCGTGCGGCCGTGCGGGCTCACGGCGGTCATGCCGGTCAGCACCAAACCCGCGCCGCCGAGCGCTTTTCCGGTCAGGTGGAGCAGTTCCGGCTCGCCGGGGACGCCGTCGACCGCGCTGTAGGTGGCGATGGGCGCGGCGACGACCCGGTTCACCAGTTCGAGGCCGTGCACGTGGAACGGCTGGAACAGCGGCGGCCGGGTGTCCTGGCCACCGCAGTGCCGGGCGAACCAGGCGTCGGCGGCGGCGGTGTAGGCCGGGTCGCGGCGGCGCAGGTTGTCGTAGGTGACCCGGCGGCTACGGGTGAGCAGGTTGAACGCGAACTGCTCGGGCTCCTGGCCGACCGACTGGCCGATGCGCTCGAACCACTCCAGGCTGGCCTGCGCGGCGCGCTGGGTGGACGCCACGACCGGCCGGCGCTCGCGTTCGTAGCGGTCGAGGTCGGGCAGGGAGTCGGCGAGCGCGACCGCGTCCTCCATCGCGAGCTTGGTGCCCGAGCCGATGGAGAAGTGCGCGGTGTGCGCGGCGTCGCCGAGGAGGACGACGTTGCCGTGCCGCCAGGTCTCGTTGCGCACGGTGGTGAACCGCAGCCAGCGGGAGTTGTTGGTGAGCAGCCGGTAGCCGAGCAGGTCGGCGCAGCGGGCCACGCTGTCGTCGTCGCTCGCGCCGGGCGGGAGGTCGCGGTCGGCGAACCCGGCGCGGCGCCAGGTGTCCTCGCCGACCTCCACGATGAACGTGCTGCGGTCGGCGCTGTAGGGGTAGGCGTGCACCTGCACCGGGCCGAACTCCGTCTCGGCGACCAGGAAGGTGAACGCGTCGAAGACGTGGTCGGTGGCCAGCCACATGTACCGGCAGTGGCGGACGTCCAGGCTGGGCTTGAAGACGTCGGCGTGCGCCGCGCGGGTCGCGGAGTTGACGCCGTCGGCGGCCACGACCAGGTCGTTCGTCTTGGCGAGGTCGGCGGCCGGTGGCGCGGTGGTGCCGTGGCGGACCTCGACGCCGAGGTCGGCACAGCGCTTCTGGAGGATTTCCAGCAGCCGCTTGCGGGAGACGGCGGCGAACCCGTGGCCGCCGGAGACCTGGACGGTGCCCCGGTGGTGGATGTGGATGTCGCTCCACCGGGCGAATTCGGCCTCCACGGCGGCGAACACGGCCGGGTCGGCGCGGGCGATGCCGTCCAGGGTGTCGTCGGAGAACACGACGCCGAAGCCGAAGGTGTCGTCGGCGGCGTTGCGCTCCCAGACCGTGATGTGGCGGGCGGGGTCGCGTTCCTTGGCCAGGGCGGCGAAGTACAGGCCGCCGGGACCGCCGCCGATCACCGCGATCTTCACGGCGTCCCCAGGGCGGCACGCACGTGCGGCGGCCACGGGCTCGCCTTCTCGTCCTCCGGTTCCGCGTGCGCGATGACGACGCTTCCACTCGCTGCCAGTCCTTGCGGGCCGTGCACCTCGAAGGCGTAGCGCAGGGAGGTGCGGCCGATCGAGGCGACCCACAGGCGGGTCCGCACGGTCTCGCCGAACCGCAGCCGGGCGCGGTAGTCGACTTCGTGGCGGACTCGGGGCGTGCGGCCGAACAACCAGTCCAGACCCGCTGAGCGCAGCAGTTCGGCTTCGGCGGCTTCCACCCACCGGAGCACGGCGGAGTGGTGTTGGTGGCCGGCGGCGTCGGTGTCGTGCCACTCGACGACCCGTTCGATCGTCACCTCGGGCGCGTCGGCCATGTGGACCCCTCCCTTGACAGCTTCGACGCTATAGCGGTTCTATGACGACCGTCAAGAAAGAGCACTACGGCGAGGCCGCGTCGGCTTGTCGGGTCGCCTTTCCCGACGATCGTGCTTTTCGATCGGCGGGAAACGCGGCCCGACGAGCCGACAGCAAGGCGGCCTCGCCCGCGACGCCGGAGGCGGCGCAATTCAACACAGGAGCTGCCATGACGCTCAGCGATGACGTCCTCGGGCGGGCACGGGTCACCGACAACGAGGAACTTCAGGCCTTCTACCGCGAGCTGGAGACCCACGAAGCCGGCGCGCTGTGGACGGTGGCCAACGACATCGAGCCGTGGTACCCGCAGCCCAAGTCCGTGCCGACCCTGTGGCGCTACGCCGACCTGCGCCCACTGGTCCTGCGCTCCCTCGACCTGGTCACCGGCGACGACGCCGGCCGCCGCGTGGTGATGCTGACCAACCCCGAGCGCAAGGACGTCTCCGCCGCCGTCGGCCTGCTCTACACCGGACTCCAGGTCATGGGGCCGGGCGAGTCCATGACCGCGCACCGCCACCAGGCCTCCGCCCTGCGGTTCGTGGTCGAGGGGCAGGGCGCGTGGACGATCGTGGACGGCCAGAAGCTCAAGGTCGGCCCCGGCGACTTCGCCATCACGCCCAACTGGACGTGGCACGAGCACGGCAACGAGTCCGCCGAGGGCCCGTGCATCTGGCAGGACGGCCTGGACATCCCGCTGGTCAACGCGTTCGACGCGAACTTCTACGAAGTCCACCCGAACGTGTACCAGGAGCCGGGCAAGGTGGAGAACTGGTCGCTGCTGACCTACGGCGCGGGCCAGTTGCGCCCCTACGGGTTCGGCGACACCTGGACCAAGCCCTACTCGCCGCTGCTGGCCTACCCGTGGGAGCCGACCTACGACGCCCTGCGCAACGCGGCGAAGGCGGTCGACGGGTCGCCCTACGACGGCGTGATCATGGAGTACGGCAACCCGTTGACCGGCGGTTCGGTCATGCCGACCATGAGCGCCCACATGCAGTTGCTGCGCCCCGGCGAGGCGACGCTCGCGCACCGGCACACCGGGTCGGTGGTCTACAACGTCGCCAAGGGCAGCGGGTACTCGGTCATCGCCGGGCGGCGGTTCGACTGGACGCAGGGCGACATCTTCTGCGTGCCGTCGTGGGCCTGGCACGAGCACGCCAACGGCAGCGACTCCGACGACGCGTGCCTGTTCTCGTTCAACGACTTCCCGGTGATGCGGTCGCTCGCGTTCTGGCGCGAGGAGGCCTACCCGGACAACGACGGCCACCAGCCGGTCTAGAGGAGAACCATGCTCCTGGTCACGTACTCGACCGACGGCGGACCGCGTCGGGTCGGGGAACTGCGCGGTGACACCGTGGTCGCCACCGGGTTCTCCTCGATGTTCGACGTCACCGCCCCGGTCGACGGCCCGGGCCTCCCGCTGGGCGCGGTGACCCTGCACGCCCCGTTCCGGCCCGGCAAGATCATCGGCGTCGGCCTGAACTACACCGAGCACGTCGCCGAGTCCGCCCGCGCCCTGGACACCGCGCGCGAGCTGCCCCAGCGCCCGGTGCTGTTCAGCAAGCCCGCCACGGCCGTCGTCGGCCCCGGCGAACCGATCCTGCACAACGCGTCGCTGACCGCCCAGCTGGACTGGGAGTGCGAGCTGGCGGTGGTGATCGGCCGCGTCGCGCGACGGGTGTCGGCGGCGGACGCGCTGGACCACGTGTTCGGGTACAGCATCGTCAACGACATCAGCGCGCGCGACCAGCGGCGGTCCGGGCAGTGGTTCTACTCCAAGGGGCAGGACTCCTACGCGCCCTTCGGCCCGGCGGTGCGCACCGCGGACGACGTGCCCGACCCGCACGACCTCGACCTGTCGTTGCGGGTCAACGGCGAGGTGAAGCAGAAGTCCAACACGCGGTACATGCTGTTCACGATCCCGGAGCTGATCGCCGACATCACGGCCGGCATGACGCTGGAGCCCGGTGACGTGATCGCGACCGGGTCGCCGGCGGGCGTGGGCGCGAGCTTCACACCACAGCAGTTCCTGTGGCCGGGGGACGTGGTGGAGGCGTCGGTGGCCGGCATCGGGACGCTGCGCAACCCGGTGGTGGACGCGCGATGAGCGTCTACCGGGTGGGGCAGATCGTGCCGAGTTCGAACGTGACGATGGAGGTGGAGATCCCGGCGCTGTTCCGGGCGCGGGAGGCGGTGGAGCCGGAGCGCTTCACGTTCGGAGATCCCGGACGACCTCGCGGTGGCGGCCCACGACCCGGCGGCGCTGGTGTCGATCGCCCGGACCCTTGATTGTTCGTCGGCGGACGCGATCGTGTTGTCGGCGTGCGTGCAGATGCCTTCGCTGGCGGCGATCGAGGTGGTGGAGCGGGAGTCGGGTAAGCCTGTTCTTTCGGCTGCTGTGGCCACGGCCCACCAGATGATGCGCGCGTTGGGTCTGAGGGCGGTGGCGCCGGGCGCGGGTGCGCTGCTGTCCGGGCGGTACGCGTGAGGCGTTCATAGACGGACACGCATGGAGTGGCGACGGCCGCGCATGGAGGGCTGGTCGCTGAACCGGTTGGCTGAGGTCATCAGCCGAACCGAGGAGGGACCCGTCGATGACGGTGATGGACCAGGCCCAGCGGGAGAAGTTCCTGGCCGGGGTGCACGTGGGGGTCATTGCGATCAGCCGGGCCGAAGGGCCGCCGCTGGCGGGGCCGGTTTGGTACCACTACGAGCCCGGCGGGGACGTGCTCGTGCAGATGCTCATCACGACGGTGAAGTACCGGCTCGCCAAGGCGGCCGGGGAGTTCAGCCTGGTCGCCCAGGTCGAGACGCCGCCTTACAAGTACGTCAGCGTGTCCGGGCCGGTGGTCGGGGTCGTGGAGGAAACGCCCTGGGCGGAGATCGACGCGTTGGCGCGGCGGTACTTCGACCCCGCCGACGCGGACGAGTACTTGAAGAGCATCGAAGGCGAGCAGATCGCCACGTTCTCCATGCGGCCCCGGCGGTGGTACTCCGCCGACTACAGCTGAGGCGCTCGACCACCTGAACGGACCGTCACGCCCCGGTCGTGTGTAGCGTTGGACGCCGAGCCCGCTGAGCACCTGCACGCTGCGGTTCGTGAGGCGGTGTCGGTGTGTCCGGCGGGCGCGGTCCCTGCCCGCGAGGTGGTCGGTTGGTTCAGTGGCGGGCGGCGCGGGCTAGTTGTTGTAGTTCGGCGGTGCACATCATGAAGCGGCCCGTGGGGAGGTGTTGGATGTAGTGGCCCAGGTCGGCGCCCAACGCGAACACGTGTACCGGGGTGTCGGTTTCCAGGCCTGACTCGACGGCGTGGCGGAGGCCGGCCAGGACTGCCGGGTGGCGGGTTTGGTAGGCCGATGCGACCAGGTGGTTGCCCCGGTCGGCGGCCAGGTAGAACTGGATCAGGTCCTTGGTGCCCACGAAGATCTCGCTTGCGCCTGCCGCGCAGAACTCGCCGGTGTGGTGGACGGCTGCTGGGGTCTCGACGAAGACCGACAGTGGAGTGTCCTCGGTCAAGGCCAGGTGGCGGCGCAGGCGGAGGAATTCGTCCGGGTCGTTGATGAACGGGACGGCGAAGCTCAGGTGGGCGGCGTCCGGGCCCAGGCGCTCGGCGACGTGGGCGCGCAGTGCGCGGAACGCGTGTGGGTACAGGGGTTCCTCTACCAGCCAGCGGGCGCCGTGCATGCCCAGTTCCGGGTTGGGTTCGTCGTCCACCGCGACGCCCGTGGTGATCCGCGCGGCGTCGTCGGAGCGTAGGTCCAGCAGGCGCATCACCAGGCGTTGGCCTGGTAGCAGTTCCTTGACCATGCCGCACAGCTCCGCGGCGATGGCCGCGCCGTAGCGCTCGGCCTCGTCGGTGCCGGCTCGTAGGGCGTCCAGTGGGCTCAGGCCCGCGGATAGGCAGACGAATTCTTCGCGGATGAAGAACGTGTCGACCTGCTCTACGCGCGGGGTGACTGCGTTGGTGGACTGGATGTCGGTTACGTCGGCGATGACCACGCACACCGAGTCGAGGTCGTCGGTTGTGACGGCGGGGGGCTCGGGTAGGGCGGGTAGGGCGGTCGCGTCGCCCAGGACGACCGACTGGCGGTCGATCCGGACGGTGACCTGGCCGTTGATGTCGGTCAGTTCCTCCGGTGCGACCCGGAGGACCGGGATGCCTCGTGACCGGCACAGTGACTGCATGTGGCCGGTGCGTCCGCCCCTGGCGCAGATGACCGCGGTCGAGGTGACGATGGTGTCGTACAGGTCGGGGCCCAGCGTCTCGACCACCAGGACCGAGCCGTCGCCGGGTCGCCCGCTGCGGTTGCACGTGCCGCGGACGCTTGTCGCGGTGGCGCCTACCAGCAGCACCCCTGGAACCTCGCGTGGAGCCACCTGTCGTCCCCCATCCGATCGGTGAACCGCCAAGATCAGGCTGGCAGCCGGTCGGAAGACGCCGCATCTTCAGGCGTGCCCGATGGTTCACCCGCCAATCCGAGCAGCGCGCGCAGTTCCCTCGGTGTCACGGACAGGTCGTTGAGCTTGTCGGTGGCGGCGGCGTTCACCGCGCGGCGGAGGGCTCGGCCGGGTACGCCTGCTCGCCGTAGTGCCTCCATGCACGTCTCTAGTTGGCTGGTCAGGGCCTCGCGGTCGGTGCGGGTGCGGGCGGCCATGCGGCGGACTTCGAGGTTCACCGAACGGGTGAATGCCGCCGGGTCGGGGATGTCGACGTCGGCTGGGTCGTAGCACGTTTCCAGGCGGCGTAGGACCGCGGCGGCGACGCCGACCGAGTGGTTCTTGATCGCTGCCAGGTTGAAGGTGAAGGCGCCGGTTCGGCCGTTGCGCACGATTTCGTCGCCCTCGCGGGGGCTGCCGATGACGGACAGTGGGCCGGCGGGGCGGTCGTGCGTGTTGAGGAGGGTGCCGGACTCGTCGACCTCGACGCCGCGGCCGGTGCGTCGGTGCGGTACGGCCATGCCCTTGGTCAGGAGGTTCGACCAGAGGGTGGAGGTCACGCGGGCGTAGTCCGATTCGCGGCCGAAGTTCGAGATGACCAGGTCGGCCTCAATGGTCTTGGGGGTGGCACCTGATACCGCCACCGCCAGGCGGCCGGGGGCGGCCTCTGCGATGTGCTCGACCTTGCCCGTGGTCAGTGCGATTTGGCCGCCCTCGCGCATCGCCGCGTCGACGATCTCGGTGGTGTAGGCGACGGCGCTGACGCGCAGGGTGGCCAGAAGGCTGCCGTAGGAGTCCAGGAGCGCCCGCAGGTCTGCGGACGGGACGCGGCGCAGGATTTCCGGTAAGTAGGGCTCCCATGACTTGGAGACCCGCTCGGTCACCACCACGGGCGACACGTCGGGGTGGTCGCGGGCGACGGCGGCGCAGGCCCTTGCCCATTCGGACTGGAAGCGCTGGACCAGCGCGTCGCGGCCCTCGTAGCGGTCGGCGCGGAGTTCGGGTGGCGGGAGGGCGAGGACGCGGTGGCGGTGGTCGGTGGGGTAGGTGCGCAGGGTGAGGCCGGAGCGGGAGATCATGTGGATGCGTCCGGTGTGGCCACTGCGCAACAGGAGTGCGGCGGAGTCGTAGGCGCTGAGCAGGGTGCCGACCACGGCGACTTCGGCGTCCGGGGGGAGCGCGAGGATTCGCTCGATCCCGTCGTGGGAGTAGGGATCGCGGACGAATGCGGGGTGGTCGAGGACGGCATCGGCGAACGCTGGGTGGCGCTTCTCCAGGCCGGTGGCGACCACCAGGTGGTCGGCGGTCAGGGTGGCGGGTTCGGGGCCTTCGACGATGACTTCTAATCGGGCGCCCGCCGGGTTGACGTCGACCACTTCGCCGTCCGTCTGGACGAGGGTCGCGCCGGGGGGCGCCTCTCGGACGGCTTCGGCCAGGCGGTCGGCGAGGTAGTCCGGGTAGATCCGGCGCGGAGCGGGGCCGGACTCGGTGAACACGTGGTCGCGCCACGGGTCCGGCCAGTCGGTGCGGTCGGCCTCGTGGTTGGCCCAGCCGATGAAGTCGTCCACGTCCTCGCGGAACACCGCCATGCGGCCCGCCTGGATGTTGAACACGTGGTGCCAGTGGTTGCCTGCCCGGTGGTACGCGACCCCGGCGTTGCGGTACTCGGGGCGGCGTTCGACCAGCACCACGCGCAATGGTTCGCGGGCGAACTGGAGGAGGCGGATCGCGGTGGCGGTACCGCCCAGGCCCGCGCCGACGATCACGACCGTGCGGTCGGAGGACTCCACTGCTCAACTCCGTTCCCAGTGCACACCCGACGATCTGTGACGATGTTACCGATCACCGTGCGATTGGAGGACCATTCGACACGACAAGGCTTCGCGGGATGTCGCGCACAGCTCCAGCACGGCCCGGGTCAGGGCACCTCGGTGGGTGCAGGCCAGTTCCAGGGTTGGCACCCCGGCCTGCCAGAACGGGCCGCCGTCGCCGGGCCAGGTCACGCCGTCCGGCGCCAGGTCGTCCGGCAGGAACGGGCGCCCCACCCGGGGCTCGTCGCCGGCGCGGACCAGGGCGCGGCGGGCGCAGTCGAGCACCGCCGGGTGGCCGGTGGCGAAGCATGAACCCGTACCGACGCTCAGGGCGGCCTTGACGCGGGGGACCAGGTCGTCGCGGTGTTCGGCCAGGAACGCGGGCACGCCCCACACCTCCTCGGTGGCGAGGTGGCCGGTGGTGAGCAGGACCAGGACGCCGGCGGGAAGGTCGGTGCGCCCGAGCTCTTCCACTACGGACATGACGGAACGGTTGTCCGCCAAGGCGTTCGGGCCGTCGGTGTGGGTCTGGAGCACGACCAGGTCGGGGAGGAGCCGGGGATGACGCCGAGGACGTTGTGCGTTTCCACGACGTCGATGTCGGCCTCTACGACCAGGGTCACGATGTCGCCCTCGGTCAGGGGGTCGTCGGGGTGCGCGAAGACCGCTGGGATTCGGCGGTGGCGGCCGTCGCGCAGGAGGTAGGTGTCCGGTTCGTCGATCACGAGGACCGCGCCGACCGCGCCTGCGTTCTCGAAGCGGGCCAAGGCTTCTCGGATGGGCTCGTGGTCGGGTGCGGGGATTGGGTCGCCGGCCCAGTCGAGGACGTTCGGGGCCGTGGTGTGGATGCGGGCCAGGCCGATGACCCCGGCTCGGGGTTGTGTGGAGAGGGGGCCGGTCACGCCTTCGGGGCCGGTGCGGGCGGTGTACGCCACGGGGACGGCCGGGCCTACGGGGTGCAGTTCGGCGTGGAGGGGTGTCCAGCGGCGCATGGGGATGGGTTCGCGGCGTACGCGTGCGCCTGCTGCGGTGAGCCGGCGGGCCAGGTCGTCCACGTGGGCCTTGTGCTCCGGCGAGCCGGTGGCGACGGTCATCGGGGGCGCCTTCCGTTGGTGGTCACCTTTCGTCGTACTCGCTTCGGGGGCGGGGGGCGCGGGGAGAACGGGCGAACTGGTGCCCTTCTCGGGTACTCCGGATAACCGGGCCGCCCCGGGCCACGCTGGAGGACCGCCTTGTCGTACGAGGACGGCGGCTGGGAGGGTGCCTAGCGTGCGCGTGGTGGCGGGCACGATCAACTACGCCGAGCGGAAGACCGACCGCACCGGCAGTTGGCCGGTGGTGGCGGTCAGGCGCTAGGCCGGGTGCCGGTGCCGACCAGGGCGCGGGCGCGGAAGGTGGTGGTGGTCGCCATCAACTCGGCGTAGCGGTCGCGGATCGCGGTGGTCGTGGCGGCGTCCTTGTCCGCCAGGAACACGCGGGCCGCGGAGCCCATCAGGAACTGCCACGCCGACTCCGGGGTGATCGGGGCGTCGTGGTCCACCGGGTGGACCACGACGTCGCGCACGCCCAAGCCCTCCAGCCACACCGCCACCTTCTCCGCCGCGTCGACCCGGGCGGCCGCGTTGTGGGACTGCCTGACCTGCACCGCAACGCCGGTGACGTCGGCGATCGCCTGGAAGAACGGCCCCACGACGTCCTGCACGCCGCCCTCCCGCCACGTCGTCACGGTCACCGCGCCGCCGGGGCGCACCAGGCCGATCAGGCGCCGGGTGTCGGCGTCCATGTCCGGCAGGAAGAAGACGCCGAAGACGCACTGGAAGCGGTCGTACGGGCCGCCGGTCCACTCGGTGGCGTCGGCGTGGTGGAAGCGCAGGTTCGGCAGGGACTGCGCCCGGCTCCGGCCGTGGTCGAGCAGAGCGGTGGAGAGGTCGATCGCGTCCACCGAACCCGTCGGGCCGACCGCGTGGGCCGCGGGGATCGCCGACGAGCCGGTGCCGCAGCAGACGTCCAGCACGTGCTCGCCGGGCTCGGGCGGGGCCAGGGCGACGGTGGCGGCGCCGATCGGGTCCCACAGCAGCGGTGTCCAGGCGGCGAAGTAGCTGCCGCCCTGGTCGAAGGCGTCGATCGTGCTGTTGGTGGCCTGCGAGTCGGTCATGGCGTCCATGATGGTCGAAGTTCGTCGATCACGGCTCGGAAATGCGCGACCAAGGGGTTGGGATCGTCCCTGCGCCACGCGGCCACGACTTCCGTTCGGACGGTGTCGGGGGTGGTGGCGCGGAAGGTGACGCCGCTGCGGCGGAGGTGTCGGATGCCCTCCGGGGCAAGGGAAACGCCCAGGCCGGCACCCACCAGCGCGCACACGGTCTGCCACTCGACGGCGCGCTGGGCGACCCGTGGCGTGAACCCGGCGGCCTCGCAGGCTTCGACGATGCGATCGTGGAAGCGGGGCCCGGCGGCGCGGGGGAGCAGGACGAACGGTTCGTCGGCGAGCAGTGCCGGCGGGACGGTTCGGCGGGCGGACAGGGGGTGGGCGGACGGCAGGACGGCCACGAACCGCTCGGTGTGGACGGTGGCGGTGTCCAGGTCCGCCTCGGCCGGCGGTTCGCGGAGCAGGCCCAGGTCCACGGTCCGGTCGAGCAGGGCCGCCACCTGCGGTGCGGTGGTCAGCTCGTGCAGGTCGAGGTGGACCTCCGGGAAGCGGTCGCGGTAGGCGCGCAGCAGGGGCGGCAGGACGGTCAGGGCCAGGGACGCGGCGAAGGCGACGCGCAGCCGGCCGGCCGAGCCGCCGCCGACGGCGCGGGCCGCGGCCAGGCCGTCGGCCAGGTCCTCCAGGGCGCGGCGGGCGGCGGGCAGGAGTTCGCGGCCGGCGGGGGTGAGGGCGGTGTGGCCCGGGGCGCGGGTGAACAGGGGGTGGCCGACCTTGTCCTCCAGGCGGCGGATCTGCTGGCTCAGCGGTGGCTGCGCGATGCCCAGCCGGGCGGCGGCGCGGCCGAAGTGCAGTTCCTCGGCGAGCACGACGAAGGCGTGCAGCGGGCCCAGGGCCAGTTCCGGTCGCGTCATACCTCCAGGGATATCACGCCATGGCCTCCGGTGTATTGGACGTATCCCTGCTGCTCACCTAGCTTGTGCGGCATGACGGAACGACGCGCCATCCTCAGCGGTTCGACCTTCGAAGAGCAGATCGGCTACGCCCGCGCGGTCGTGGACGGGGACTGGGTGCACGTGTCCGGCACGACCGGGTTCGACTACGCCACCATGACCATCTCCGACGACGTCGTCAAGCAGGCCGAACAGTGCCTGACCAACATCGGGCAGGCCCTGACCGAGGCCGGCTGCACGTTCGCCGACGTCGTCCGGGTCCGGTACCTGCTGCCCGAGCGCGCGGACTTCGAGCCGTGCTGGCCGGTGCTGCGCGCGGCGTTCGGCGACGTCCGCCCCGCCGCGACCATGCTCGTGTGCGGGCTCGCCGACCCGCGCATGAAGATCGAGATCGAGGTCTACGCCCGCTGCTCCGCCAGCCACTGACGCACCGTGCGCGCGCCGGGCACGATCTCGTAGGTCCGCGCCAGGTCGACGTCGGTGGGGTGCTCGCGCAGCCACCGCCACATCGTCGTCAGGTCCTCGTCGACGAACTTCTCGAACAGCCACACCGGCATGGGGAACCCCCTCGGCCGCCGGCCGAAGGTCTCCGCCCACAGCGCCCGGCACTCGGCGAGCGTCCGGACGTCGGAGGCCAGCGCGAGGTCGGCGCCCACGAACCGCTCCGGTTCGGCGAACACCCGCGCCGCCACGGCGCCGAGGTCCAGCACGCTCAGCCACTGCACCGGTCGCTCGTCGCCCATCAGCTTGGGCATCACGTGCCAGGTCGAGACCGGCGGGTAGAACGCCTTGTCGGTCATGAGTTCCATGAACGCCATCGGCCGCAGCACGGTGAGCGGCAGCCCCAGCGC
The DNA here is from genome assembly GCA_050954585.1 of Actinosynnema sp. CA-248983. Classification (GTDB taxonomy): domain Bacteria; phylum Actinomycetota; class Actinomycetes; order Mycobacteriales; family Pseudonocardiaceae; genus Actinosynnema. The sequence goes on from CP191863.1 coordinate 4,257,795, forward strand.
CTCCAGGTGCGCCTGCACCCGCAGCTTCGACTCCCACGAGCCGACGCCCGTGCCGGGTTGCCCGGTGCCCGCCGACCCGTAGACGACGTGCGCCACGCCCATCTCCGCGGCCACGTCGCCGACGGCGCGGCCCTGGTGGACCTCGCCGTCCAGGCCGGCGGTCATGAAGTTCTGCACGCTGAACACGCCGTGCGCGCCGCGGAACACCGGGCGCAGCGAGTCCGCGTCGGCCATGTCGCCCTGGACGACCTCGGCGCCGAGGTCGGCGAGCCGCCGGGCGGCGGGCTTGGTCGGGTCGCGGGTCAGGGCGCGGACCCGCCGGCCCTCGCCCAGGAGGTACCGGGCGACCGCGCCGCCCTGCCTGCCCGTCGCTCCGGTCACCACCACCGGTCCCATCGCGGACCTCCTCGGGTGGTGTATCGCCCGAACGGGTCGACGGTTACACCGAACGGCGGAATTCGTCGGCGTGGTCGGTCAGCCAGTCGCGGAACGTGCGGGCCGGGGTGCCGGTGACGTCCTCGATCGTGGTGGTGGGCGGCACGGGGTGCTCCACGGACCGGGTCAGGCCGGCGGTGTGGGTCGGCGACCACATGCCCGAGGTGTTGGCCGCCCGCGAGCGCCACGACCGACAAGCGCCTCAACGGCGGCCGGTCAGGACTCGGACGTCCACTCGCTCCGCGAACGGCCCGTGCGGCGCCAGGACGTCGCTCAGCGCGTGGACGAACGCCGAACGGTCGGCAGGCAGCTTGTCGACCGGCAGCGCGGACAGCACCCCGCCCACGATGTGCTCCACGTCCAGGTGATCGTCGTACTCGAACAGGTGGCGACGGACGGTGAAGTGCGCGGAGAGGGCGTTGGCGTACCGCTGCTGCGTGTGCTCGTCGGCACCACAGGTCAACGTCAGCCGTGTGCCCAGGTAGTGCTCCATGAAGGCGCGCAACGCCCGCGACCAGTCGGTGTCCTGCAACCACAGGGGGTGCCGTTGGTGAACACCGCCACCCCGCCACCCGGTCTCACCATCGGGTGAACGGCCCGGAACAGCCGTTCGTGGTCCATCCAGTGCAACGCTTGACCGATGGTGACCGCGCCGACCTCGCCCAGCGCCAGGCCCAGCGCCGGCACGTCGGTGTCCGCGCCGACCACCCAGCTGACGTTGCCCGGCGAAGCCGCCCGGCGCGCGGCGGCCAGCATGTCCGGTTCCGGGTCGACCCCGACCGCCGCACGCACCCGCCGGGCGAACGGCACGGTCAACTGCCCCGTGCCACAGCCCAGGTCGACCACGACGTCGTCGCCGCCGAGCCCGAACTCGGCCACCACCGCGTCCACCGCCGCGTCGGGGTAGCCGCGCCGGTAGCGCTGGTAGAACTCGACCACGTCACCGCGGAAGCCCAGGTCCACGCCGTCCAGCGTGGACCCGGGCGGGCGAAACCCCAAGGGTGCTACGGTGCGCCCTCGGCGAACTGCGCCGCGTACAGCCGGTGGTACGCGCCTTCCGCCGCGATGAGCTGCTCGTGCGTGCCCTGCTCCACGATCCGCCCCGCCTCCATGACCAGGATCAGGTCGGCGTCGCGGATGGTGGACAGCCGGTGCGCGATGACGAAGCTGGTCCGCGACGACCGCAGCGCCGCCATCGCGTGCTGCACCAGGGACTCGGTGCGGGTGTCCACCGAGCTGGTCGCCTCGTCCAGGATCAGCAGCGCCGGGTCGGCCAGGAACGCCCGCGCGATGGTGATCAGCTGCTTCTCGCCCGCGCTGACGTTGCCGCCTTCCTCGTCGATCACGGTGTCGTACCCGTCGGGCAGGGTCCGCACGAACCGGTCCACGAACGCCGCCCGCGCCGCCTCGACGACCTCCTCGTCCGTCGCGCCGGGCCGGCCGTAGGCGATGTTGTCCCGGATCGTCCCGCCGAACAGCCAGGTGTCCTGGAGCACCATGCCGGTCCGCGACCGCAGGTCCTCCCGCCGCATCGCGGTGACGTCCACGCCGTCGAGCGTGATCCGCCCGCCGTCCAGCTCGTAGAACCGCATGACCAGGTTGACCAGGGTGGTCTTGCCCGCGCCGGTCGGTCCGACGATGGCCACGGTCTGGCCCGGCTCGGCGACCAGCGACAGGTCCCGGATCAGCGGCTGGTCGGGGGTGTAGGAGAAGGCCACGTCGTGGAACTCCACCCGGCCCCGCCGCTGCGCCGGCCGCACCGCGTCCGCCGGGTCGGGCGTCTGCTCCTCGGCGTCGAGCAGTTCGAAGACCCGTTCGGCCGAGGCCACGCCGGACTGCATGAGGTTGGCCATCGACGCCACCTGGGTCAGCGGCTGGGTGAACTGGCGGGAGTACTGGATGAACGCCTGCACCTCGCCCAGCGTCATCGCCCCGGAGGTGATGCGCAGCCCGCCGACCACCGCGATGGCCACGTAGCTGAGGTTGGACAGGAACATCATCGACGGCATGATCAGGCCGGACACGAACTGCGCCCCGGTGGAGGACGCCACCAGCTCGTCGTTGCGCCGCCGGAACTCCGCCTCGGACTCCTGCTGCCGCCCGAACACCTTGACGAGCTGGTGCCCGGTGAACGCCTCCTCGATGTGGGCGTTCAAGGCGCCGGTCTGCTTCCACTGCGCGATGAACAGCTTCTGCGACCGCTTGCGGATGCGCCCGGTGAGCACCACCGACGCGGGCACCACGGCCAGCGCGATCAGCGCCAGCAGCGGCGAGATCGTCACCATCATCACCAGCACGCCGAGGACGGTCAGCCCGGACACCAGCAGCTGGCTCAGCGTCTGCTGCAACGTGGTGGCCACGTTGTCGATGTCGTTGGTGACCCGGGACAGCAGCTCGCCGCGCGGCTGGGCGTCGAAGTAGCGCAGCGGCAGCCGGTGCAGCTTCTCCTCGACCTCCTCGCGCAACCGGAACACGAACCGCTGGACCACGTCGTTGAGGACGCGGCCCTGCACCCAGGCGAACAGCGACGACGCGAGGTAGAGCCCGGAGACCCAGGCCAGCACCTCGCCCAGCGCGGCGAAGTCGATGCCGGGGCCGCCGCGGGCCTGCCCGAGGACGCCGTCGAACACGATGTCGGTGGCGTGGCCGAGGATCTTCGGCCCGGCCACGCTCAGGCCCACGCTGGCCACGGCCAGCGCGAGCACGGCCAGCAGGACTTTGCGCTCGCCGCGCATCCGGTTGGCCAGCCGCCGCGCGGACGGCCCGAAGTTCTGCGCCTTCCCGACGGGCATGCCCATGCCGGGGAACGGGCCGCCGCCCACGCGCGCGGGCGGCCGGGTGGTGGTCGGGGCGCTCATGCGGCCTGCTCCACGGTCAGCTGGGACTGGACGATCTCGACGTAGGTGGGGCAGGTGTCGAGCAGTTCGCGGTGCGTGCCGACGCCGACCACGGAGCCGTTGTCCAGCACCACGATCCGGTCGGCGTCGAGGATGGTCGACACGCGCTGCGCCACCACGACGACCGCGGCGTGCGCGGTGTGCGGCTTGAGCGCGGCGCGCAGGCGGGCGTCGGTGGCCACGTCCAGCGCGGAGAACGCGTCGTCGAACAGGTACACCTCGGGCCGGCGCACCAGGGCCCGCGCGATGGACAGCCGTTGCCGCTGGCCGCCGGAGACGTTGGCGCCGCCCTGGGCGATGGCCGCGTCCAGCCCGCCCATGGCCTCGACGAAGTCGCGGGCCTGCGCGATGTCCAGCGCCTGCCACAGCTCGTCGTCGGTGGCGTCGGGCTTGCCGTAGCGCAGGTTGCTCGCGACCGTGCCGGTGAACAGGTACGGCTTCTGCGGCACCAGGCCCAGCTTGCCGCGCAGCACGTCCGGGTCGGCCTGCCGGACGTCCACGCCGTCGACCAGCACCGCCCCCGCGGTGACGTCGATCAGCCGGGGCGCCAGGTTGAGCAGGGTGGTCTTGCCGGCGCCCGTGCTGCCGATGACGGCGGTGGTCTTGCCCGTCTCGGCCCGGAAGCTCACCCCGCGCAACACGGGGTCCGCCGCGCCGGGGTAGCGGAACTCGACGTCCCGGAACTCCACCTCGGCGTGCGCCGGCAGTTCGGTGACCGGCTTGACCGGCGGCGTCACCGACGGCTCGGCGTCCAGCACCTCGTTGATCCGCTCGGCGCACACGGCGGCGCGCGGCACCATCATCGAGATGAAGGTCGCCATGGTGACCGACATGAGGATCTGCATGAGGTAGCTCAGGAACGCGGTGAGCGCGCCGATCTGCATCCCGCCGGTGTCCAGCCGCAGCGCGCCGAACCACAGCACGGCCACGCTGGAGCCGTTGAACAGCAGCATGACCACCGGGAAGGTCAGCGCCTGCAACCGGCCCACCCGCAGGGCGATCTCGGTGAGCGCGGTGTTGGCGTCGGCGAACCGCTTGGTCTCGGCGCGCTCCCGCACGAACGCCCGCACCACGCGGATGCCGGAGAGTTGTTCGCGCAGCACGCGGTTGACCTGGTCGATGCGCTCCTGCACGCCCCGGAACAGCGGGACCATCCGAATCACGATCAGGCCGACCGCGATCACCATCGCGGGCACGAACGCGACCAGCAGCCAGGACAGGCCCACGTCCTCCCGCAGGGCCATCACGATGCCCGCCGCGCACATGATCGGCGCGGTGACCAGCATCGTGCACACCATGACCACGAGGAGCTGGACCTGCTGCACGTCGTTGGTGTTGCGGGTGATCAGCGAGGACGGCCCGAACGCGGCGACCTCGCGCGCGGACAGCTCGCCGACCCGGTGGAACAGCGCCGAGCGCACGTCGCGGCCGAACCCCATGGCCGTGCGCGCGCTGTAGAAGACGGCGCCGACCGAGCACACGATCTGCACGGCGGTGACCAGCAGCATCCAGCCGCCGGTGGACAGGATGTAGTCGGTGTCGCCGGTGGCGATGCCGAAGTCGATGATGTCGGCGTTGAGACTGGGCAGGTAGAGCGAGGCGACGGTGCCGACGAACTGGAGCACCAGCACGGCGGTCAGCTCTCGCCTATACGGCCGCAGGTAGGTGCGGAGCAGGCGGGTGAGCAAGTTTCCCCCATAAGAAACCGATCGTGTCTAATAAGGGGCACGGTAGACCGGTTGGATAAGAAACGCAACGTATCTTAGGGGCAGGGTGGCGGACTCGACGGACACGGCGCACCCCCGCGCGGCCGATCCCAAGACGCGGCGCCGGGGCGCGGAACTGGAAGCGGCGATCCTCGACGCCGCCTGGGCCGAGCTGAGCGAGCACGGCTACGGGCGGTTCACCATGGAGGGCGTCGCCGCGCGCGCCGGCACCAGCAAACCCGTGCTGTACCGGCGGTGGTCGAGCCGGGCGGAGCTGGCGCTGGCCGCGTGGGACAGCCGCGTGCCGATCGAGCCCGAGGTGCCCGACACCGGTTCGCTGCGCGCCGACCTGGTCGTGCTGTTCGAGCGGGTGGCCCGGCGGACCGGGGTCATGGTGAGCGAGATGATCGCCGGGGTGATGGGGGACGCGTTCCGGCACCCGGAGATCGTGCAGGTGCTGCGGCAGCGGCTGATGGAGCCGTCGTCGCTGACCGAGGCGGTCGGGGAGATCGTGTCGCGGGCCGTCGCACGCGGGGAGCTGCCGCCCGTGCGGGTGCCGCACCGGGTGGCCCGGACGCCGCTGGACCTGGTGCGCAACGAGTTCATCACCTGCGGGGGAGCGGTCGACTCGCACGTGATCGCGGAACTGGTCGACGAGGTGTACCTGCCGCTGCTGCGGGGCCTGGACCGGGATTCCACCGCCGTGACCGGCGGGTCGCCGGCGTGATGTGCGGAGGTGGCCCGCTGTTCGTTGGCGGGCCACCGGCCGTCAGAGCGGGACCACGTAGGAGATGAAGCCTCGGTTTTCGGCGAGCTTGTCGTAGAGGCGGCGGGCGGTGTCGTTGGATTCGTGGGTGTGCCAGTAAACGCGCGAGCACTCCCGTTCCCGCGCCCACTCGATCACCCCGTCGATCAGGGCTTGGCCCACGCCCAGTCCTCGGGCGTCCGGCGCGGTGAACAGGTCCTGGAGGTAGCAGACGTCCGGGGCGGTGGTGCTGGCGTGGACCAGGAAGTGGGCGATGCCGACCAGGCGGCCGTCGTGCCGTGCGCCCAGGGCGTGCATGCGGACGTCGCGCTGGAACTCGCGCCAGGCGCGGTCCACCATCACGTCCGGCAGGACCCGGCCGTGGAAAGCGTTGTAGCCGACGAAGAGTTCCTCCCAGGCCGCGCGGTCGGCCGGCAGGAGTGGCCCCAGGGTGATCATGCGCGACACCCTACGGGGCTAGGCTGCGAACCCGGACCCAACGCGGAGGAACGATGGCCCAGTCGGCGAAGCAACTGCTGGACAGGATCAGGGACGAGGTCGCGGGCGAACACGGGGAGAACCGGTTCGTGCCGCTGGTCGCGGAGGGCAAGGCCCCCCTGACCGCGATCGGCGCGCTGGCCGCCGAGGAGAGCCGGATCGTGCCGGGGGATTGGCGAAGCTTCCTCACCCTGGCCGCCAAGTCGCCCGAGCCTGCGGGGCGCGGGTTCTTCACGAGCCTTGCGCAGGGGGAGGGGCTGGTCCTGCCTCTGCTGGAACCGTTGGCGCGCAAGGCCGGGGTGGACCTGAAGGGCTATCGGCACCAGCCGGGGTGCCAGGCCTACGCTTCTTATGTGGCTTGGCTGGCGCTCAACGCCGAGCCTGCGGTGGCGGCGGTGGCGATGCTGACCAACTTCGCCGCCTGGGGGCAGTACTGCGGGCAGATCTCGGCGGGCTTGCGCGCTCATTACGGGTTCGAGGCCGAGGACACGGCGTTCTTCGACTTCTTCGCCACGCCGGTGCCGGAGCTGGAGCAGCAGGGCTTGGACGCGGTGCAGGCGGGGCTGGACGCGGGCGTGTCGTTCGACGACGCGGTCGAGCACGTCCGCTTGCTGCAGGGCTACGAACTGATGTTCTGGAACACCCTGGCCGACACGGTCTAGCCGCACCGCTTTCCGCCGCGCAGCGGCGGTTTGGCAGGGCTCCCAGCCCAGGGGAACCGACGCTCTTCCCTCCCCCATCGGTGGTCTCCAGGCTGCTTTCGAGCTTGCGAGCGCGGAGCGCGTCCAGAGAGCTGCGCGAAGCGTGTGGATTCGAGCGCGGAAGCGCGATTTTCAAAGATTGAGAGAGCCTCGCCGGCGGGCAGGTCGCCAAGGATGACACAACCGCAACTGCGGGGCTTCTTGCTCGTGCCATCCCCGGCGGGTCTGCCCGCACGGCGGCTTCGCTCGGCGGGTTGGGTGGTTGTGGTGTGGGACCGGGTCTACGTTGCGATGCAAGGACACCGACTCATCGGGGAGCATGAACAATGGGCCTGATCCACATCGAGATGTTCGCCACCCTCGACCTCGTCGGGCAGGCGCCCGGCGCACCCGAAGAGGATCCGGTGGGGTTCTCGTTCGGCGGCTGGCAGGCGCCCCTGCTGGACGAGGTGTCCGGGGCGCAGGTCTTCGCCGCGTACGAGGGCACGGACGCGCTCCTGCTCGGCCGCCGGACCTACGAGATCTTCGCCGCCTTCTGGCCCCACCAGGACGACGAGTTCGGCCGGCTGTTCAACAGCATCCCCAAGTACGTGGCCTCGCGTGGCCGGCCGGACCTGTCATGGGCCGGGTCCACGTTGCTGGGGCGGGACCTGCCGGCTGCCGTGCGGGAGGTTCGGGATCGGCACGAGAACGTGAAGGTCGTGGGGAGTCTGAACCTGGTGCAGACCCTGTTGCGGGAGAAGCTGTTCGACCGCCTCGACCTGTGGCTTCACCCGATCGTGCTGGGGGAGGGCAAGAAGGTGTTCGACGGGGGCGCGGTCCCCACGAACCTCACGCTGCTCGAACCGCCCTCGGCCGGCGCGAAGGGCACCGTGTTCCTGCGCTACGGGCTCGCCGACGGCATCCCCGCGACGGGTGACATGTCCGCCTCCTAGCCGACGCGGCCCAGGTCCGGGGCGTCGATGCGGCCCTCGGCGTGCAGGTCCAGGAACAGGTCCACCACGTCCGGGTCGAACAGGGTCCCGCGTCCGGTCCGGAGAACGGTCCGGGCCTCGTCCACCGACCACGCGGGACGGTGTGGGCGGTCCGCGAGCAGGGCCGCCCACACGTCGCACACGGCCACCAGGCGCGCCTCCCAGCGGATCGCGGTGCCGGCCAGGCCCTGGGGGTAGCCGGAGCCGTCGAAGCGCTCGTGGTGCTGGCGGACCGCCTGGGCCACCGGGAACAAGCCCGGCACCGTGTCCACCAGGCGGAACCCGTGGTCGGCGTGCCGGCGCACGACCCGCCACTCGTCGGCGTCCAGCGCGGACGGCTTGAGCAGCACCGTGTCCGGGATGACGACCTTGCCCACGTCACGCAGCCGCGCGGCCAGCCCGGCCACCCGGATTCCGTGCTCGTCCTGGCCGAGTTCGGCGGCCAGCAACCTGGCCCACCGGCCCACGGCGCGGCTGTCGTGCCGCGACCCCATCCGCAGGTCCACCTGATCGGCGATGCGGCACAGGTGCTCGACCATGCCCTGCTCGGCGTCCACGCCCACCGCGCCCACCACGACCCGGTCCCGCCCGGACACCTTCGCCGCGTACAGCGACCGGTCCGCCGCCGCGATCACCGCCGCCGGGTCGCCGCCGTGCTCGGGGTAGCACGCCGCACCGACCGACACCGTCACGGCCAGCAGCGCCGTGTCCGACGCCGCGATCGGGCTGCCCGCCACGCTCTGCCGCAGCCGCTGGGCGATCGACGCCAGCTCGTGGGGCCGCACACCCGGCGCCAGCAGGGCGAACTCCTCGCCGCCGTACCTGGCCACCACGTCACCGGCCCGCGCCGCGCGCCGCAGCCGGTCCGCCACCTCCACCAGGACCCGGTCGCCCGCCGGGTGGCCGTGGCCGTCGTTGATGGACTTGAACCGGTCGACGTCGGCGATGAACACCGCCACCGACCCGTCGCCCCGCCGCGCCCGCTCGACCTCGATGGGCAGTTGCGCCACGAAGAACCGCCGGGTGTGCAGGCCGGTCAGCGCGTCGGTGATGGCCAACCGCCGCTGGTCGGCGACCATCGCCGCGAGCCGGGCGATGACCAGGGCGAACAGCATCGCGCACGCCGCCGCGATCACCGGGATGTCGCGGAACTTCCCGGTCGCGTGTTGCAGCACCAGCATCGCGGGCGCGATGAGCGCGGCCCCGCACAGTGCGGCGATCCGGCCCCACCCCAGGACGGTGTCCGGCGCGGTGGTCGGCTCGGCCAGTCGGGCCATGGTCGGGTGCAGTGCCGCCGCGCCCAGGGCCAGGTTGCCGCCCAGCCAGATGGCGTCGAGGAAGTTGCCCGCCTGGTAGGTCCCGTTGAGCTGCTGGAGCACGTAGAGCGTGTCGGCGGTGAGGATCGCCAGCAGGTTCGCCGACAGCAGCGCGAACGACCCCGACCGGCGGCCGGTGCCCAGGAACAGCCGCAGCGCCACGACGAACATCGCCAGGTCCATCACCGGGTAGCCCACCGACGCCAGCGTCACCGGCAGCGGCTGGTCCAGCCGGGCGCGCGGGCCGATCAGGTACAGCCACGACAGCATCGCCGCCACGACCGCGAGCACCGAGGCGTCCAGCAGGCCGGGTATGTCGCGGCCGGGGCTGCGGCGGCGGATCAGCAGCACGAGTGCGACCACGATGAGCGGGTAGTGGCCGAGGTAGAACACGTCCGCCAGGGACGGGAAACCGGTCAGCCCCAACAGGTAGTGGTTGACGTAGAAGGTGCAGTCGGCCAGCGAGTACACCACCTGGCTCAGCCCCAGCAGCAGCCACGGCACCCGCGCGCCCGCCCGGTTGCGCACCGCCGCCCACAGCACGACCGCCGCCGCCGACGTGCTGGTCAGGCAGTACACGACGACCCGCGCGGTGACGCCCGCGCCCTGGCGCGGGATCAGGTAGTACGCGGTGATCGCGGCCAGCCCGACCGCGAGGTAGCCCAGCCAGGCCCGGCCAGAGAGCGGGCGGGGGCCGTGCGCACTCATTATGTGAACTCCGCGGTGTCGCCTGCGTGGGGGTGGGCCTCCGGTCTGCGGCAGCGGCGTCCACCGGAACCCGATCATGCCGCACCCGTCGCGAGGCGGGAAACCCGGACCGGTGCTCCATTGGTGTTAAAAGGATTCAGCCGAGCGAACCTCACTTACGGCGGCCTCGCGGACGGGTCGCAGCACCACCCGGCCGACGACCTCGACCAGCAGCCCCGCGACCAGCCCGATCACCGCGCCGACCAGGAGGCGTTGCGGTGTCACGGCGAGCAGGAAGACGCCGGTGCCCAGCGCGGGCACGGCGAGCACCAGCGCGGCGAACCCGGCCAGGCCGGCGAGCATGGCGAGCTTCCACCGGGTCAGCGGCCGGGCGAGCAGCGACAGCGTCCACAGCGACGCGATCAGCACGACCACCGTCGCCACGGTCTGCCCCGCGCCCCGCCCGCCGTCCGGCTCCAGACTGCGGATGACCAGGTCGCCCGTGTAGGCGGCGAGACCGATGACCGCGCCGGTCGGGATGGCCAGTCGCAGCACCCGGCGCAGGAATCCCGGCACGTAACGGCGGCGGTTGGGGGCCAGCGCCAGCACGAAGCCGGGGATGCCGATGGTGGTGGCCGAGATCAGGGTCAGCTGGATCGGCGCCAGCGGGTAGGCCAGCGCGGTCGCCACCACGACCAGGGCGAGGACCAGCGAGTAGACGTTCTTGACCAGGAACAGGTTCGCGGCCCGCTCGATGTTGGCGATGACCCGCCGGCCCTCGGCGACGACGTCGGGCAGGTGCGCGAACCGGCTGTCCAGCAGCACCAACTGGGCCACCGCCCGGGTCGCCGGCGCGCCGTTGCCCATCGCGACGCCGATGTCGGCGTCCTTCAACGCCATCGCGTCGTTCACGCCGTCGCCGGTCATCGCCACCACGTGGCCTTTCCGTTGCAGCGCACCGACGATGGCCCGTTTCTGCTGGGGCGTGACCCGGCCGAAGACCACCTTGTGCGCCAAGATGTCCGCCAGCGCGTCGGGGTCTTCGGGCAGGCTGCGGGCGTCGACCGCCTCGGTCGCGTGCTCGATGCCCGGCACGCCGACGGACACGGCCACCGCGCCGACCGTGCGCGGGTTGTCGCCGGAGATCACCTTCAGCGCCACGCCCTGCTCGGCGAAGTACCGCAGCGTGTCGGCGGCGTCGTCGCGGACGCGTTCGGCGAGCACGACCAGCGCGCGCGGCGCGAGGTCGGCGGGCAGGGCGGGGTCGGTGTGCCGGCCCGGTGTCGAGGCGAGCACCAGCACCCGCTTGCCGCCGCCCGCGATCTCCGCCGCTCGGCGCACCAGGGGATCGGCGGTGGAGTCCGGGAAGACCATCTCGGGCGCGCCCAGGACCCAGGTGCCGTGGCCGTCCGCGCACACCGCCGACCACTTGCGGGCGGAGGAGAACGGCACCCCGCCGGTCCGCCGCCACGTGCCGCGGGTGAACTCCTCGGCCAGCGCGGCGGAGGTGGCGTTGGCGTCCGGCGCGGACGCGCACAGGGCCAGCGCTTCCCGGACCTCGGTGGTGTCGGTCCCGTCGCCGGCGCCGTCGCGGACGATCAGGCGGTCGAACACGATGTCGCCGTGGGTCAGGGTGCCGGTCTTGTCCAGGCACACCGTGTCCACGCGGGCCAGCACCTCGACCGCCGGGAGTTCCTGCACCAGCGTCTGCTTGCGGGCCAGCGACACCGCCGCGAGCATGAACGCCAGGCTGGTCAGCAGGACCAGGCCCTCGGGCACCATCCCGACCAGGCCCGCGACCGCGCCGGTCACCGCCTCCTGCCAGGTGTCGGTGTCGGGCGTCTCGAACTGGCTCCACAGCAGCAGCGGGCCGACCACGAGCATCAGCAGCGAGATCCACTTGAGCAGCTTGTTCGTGCCCTGCACCAGTTCCGAGGGCACCACGGTGAACCGGCGGGCCTCGGCGGCCAGCCGGGTGGCGTAGGCGTCCGCGCCGACGCCGGTGGCCACGAACCGCCCGCTGCCCGCGACCACGATCGAACCGGACCGGACCTCGTCGCCGGCGTCCTTGGCGACCGGGTCGGACTCCCCGGTCAGCAGCGACTCGTCGATCTCCAGGCCGGTCGAGGTGGTGAGCGCACCGTCGGCGACCACCTGGTCCCCGGTGCGCAGCTCGATCAGGTCGTCGGCGACGACTTCGGCGACCTCGACCTCCGTCACGAGGCCCTCGCGGACCACCCGGGCGTGCGGGGCGTTGAGGACGGCCAGCCGGTCCAGGGTGCGTTTGGCGCGCAGCTCCTGGACCACGCCGATGGCCGTGTTCGCGACGATGACCAGGCCGAACAGGCCGTTCTGCCAGTGCCCGGTGAGCAGCACGAGCACGAAGAGGGTGGCCAGCAGGCCGTTGAACGGGGTGATGACGTTGGCCCGGACGATCTGCGCCGCGCTGCGGCTGGTGCGCGCGCCGACGGCGTTCGTGCGGCCGGCGGCCACCCGTTCGGCGACCTGGGCCCGGGTCAGGCCGTCGGCGCTGACGAGCGTGTCGGACATCCCCACCTCCGCCGCCATCGTGCCCTGCTGGTGCCCGGGCCGCTCGGTCAGCCGTTGGCCGGGCCGCCCGGTCAGCCGTTGGCCGGGCCGCCCGGTCAGCGCAGGTCGACCACGACCGCGGCGGCGTTGTCCTCGGTGGTGACGGCGACCAGGGCACGGGCGGCCTCGGCGGGGTCGGTGGCGCGGGCCAGGCGGGTGAGGGTGGCGTCGTCGGTGGCGCGGTGGACGCCGTTGGTGAGCAGGATCAGGCGGCCTGGACCGGAGCCGCGGACGACGCTGTGGCCGCCTTTGCGGGCGGTGGTGGTGACGACGAGGTCCAAGCGGGGGTTGGCGTCGATGCCGCGGTCGCGCAGGTAGCGGCCGATGGTGTGGTCGGTGGTGAGCAGGGTCGCGGGGCCGTTCTCGGGGAGGAAGTAGGCGCGGCAGTCGCCGACCCAGGCCACGAACCACTGGCGCGCCGCGCCCGCGGCGACCAGGAGTGTCGTGTCGCCTGATGTTGCGTGCGCCCGCCGGACGTCCGGTGTGGGTGGCTGTGAGAGGGTTTCGGTGGTCGGGCGGGGGAGGGGGACGTTGATGGGGTGGGTGGGGAGTTCGGTCTCGTGGAGGCCTCGGCGGACGTCCTCCATGGCCTCGGACACCCCGGCCGCCGGTGCCCAGGTTGCCGCCGGGGTGTCGGCGCTTCCGGGCGTCGCGGTCGGTGCGGGCGTCGCGGTCGGTGCGGGCGTCGCGGTCGGTGCGGGCGTTGGGGTAGGGGCGGGCGTCGGGGTAGGGGCGGGCAGTCCGGCGCGCCAGGCCGCGTCCACTGCTTCGGTGACGGCGAAGCGGGCGGCGGAGGCGGCGGCCTCCGTGTCGCCGATGCCGTCCGCGACGGCGGCGGCGAACGCGGTGGGGGAGGTGCGGACAGCGGCGGCGTCGGCGGCCACGCGGCGCGCGCCGCGTGCGGTCGCCCAGCCGGCGGTCGGGAGGGCGGTGTTCGGCAGCACGGTCATGGCGGGCCTCCGGAGTCCAGAGACGGGTGTCCACCACCGATGATCCGCGCGCTGCCTGAGTGTGGAGTGAGAATTCTGGGTTAGTGAGCATGATAACTTCAGTGTTGACTGAAGTTCATCTCCGACCTTCGACGGCTTGACCCGGTGCGTGCCGGACCACTACGGCTGAGGACATGCGATCGCTGCTCGCGGCGGCGGCGTTTGAGGCGGCGGCGTTTGAGGCGGCGGCGTTTGAGGCGGCGGCGTTTGAGGCGGCGGCGTTTGAGGCGGCGGCGTTTGAGGCGGCGGCGTTTGAGGCGGCGGCGTTTGAGGCGGCGGCGTTTGAGGCGGCGGCGTTTGAGGCGGCGGCGTTTGAGGCGGCGGCGTTTGAGGCGGCGGCGTTTGAGGCGGCGGCGTTTGAGGCGGCGGCGTTTGACGCGGCGGCTGGGGCGCGGCGGGCGCCGCGTTATCTGCCGGGGCGGTGCTCGATGTGGACGCCGCTGGTGAGTTCCGTTGAGTCGCCTTGGCGGTGGCGGCGGTATGCGGAGGGGACCAGGAACTCGCGGCTGTCCAGTGCGGTGTTGAGCCGGTTCATCGGGTGGTCCAGCGCCAGACGAGGGGTGGTCGGCCGCCTTGGGGAGGGCGGCGGCGTGTTGGGTGGTGCGTTCCAGGCCGGGGACGCGGTCCATCGTGCGGCCGAGGTTGGCGGGGTAGGGGCGGTCGCCGGTGAGGGATTCGGTGACGTCGAGGGCTTGGGCGGTGGTGAACTCGCGGCCGAGGAGGCCTGCGGTGAAGGTGGTGTCGCGCCACAGCTTGTCGGCGAGGATCGGGCGGCAGTCGGTGACGATGCGGTCGTGGTCGAAGGCCAGCTCGGGGACGGCGTCGAGGCGGGTCCAGGTGGGGCCGGCGGCGGAGGCGGCCGGGTCGAGGGTGGCCCAGAGCGCGATCGACAGGGTCGGGCCGCGCGGGTCGCGGGACGGTTCGTCGAAGGTGGCGAGCTGGCCGGTGGCGGTGACCTCGGGCAGGCCGAGCTTGGTGGTGACGGCGCGGAGGGCGGCGTCGCGGAGGCGTTCGCCCTTGCCCAGCAGCACACCGGGCAGGGCGAGGTTGCCTGCGAACGGGTCGAACGCGCGCGGGGCGATCGCGAGCAGGACGGCGTGGGCCTCGGCGTCGAAGCGGAGGGTGAGGACGTCCACCGACACCAGGGTCGATTCGATGCGCGGCGCGTTCATGGTTGCCCAGCCTAGGCGGTGTCCTGGTGGTCGGTGGCGTGCTGGTCGGCGGCCTTGGATCAAGAGCTTGAAAGGCGCCTCGCCGGCGGGCTGACCACCGGTGGGGGAACCGAAGCCCTTCCCGTGGCCGGGAGCCCTGCCTGCCGCGCTGCGCGCGGCGAAGAGCGGTTCGTGGGGTGGCGCCGGTTAGGCGGGGGTGGGGTGCGGACGGTGTAGGAGGTGCGGTTGGGGCCGTGGCCTTCGATGTCGATGGGGAGGCCTAGGTGGTCGAACCAGTCGGGGGGCAGGGGTTCCAGTTCGGGTGTGCACTGGTTGAGGAATGTGGTGGTTGGGGTGGGTGGGAGGGTGGTGATTCGGCCGGTCCCGGTGCGGTAGGCGGTGGCGATTTGGGTGGTGGGGGTGTCTCGGTGGGTGATGGCCAGGGCGTCGGGGCGGGCGCAGGCCAGGGCGTGGCGGAACAGGACGGCGTCGAAGTGGCCGGTGCGCCATGCGCCCTGGTAGGTGCCGGTGTTGTTGTGGAGTTCGGGGTGGTTGAGGGCTTGGTCTTCGGTTGGGAAGGGGCCTGCGCCGTGGCGGGTGTGGTAGGTGCGGGTGACGCCGATGGTGCGGGAGGGGCGGCCTGCCAGCAGGGCCAGGGCGTTGCGGGGGGTGGTGGTGGACCAGGTGGTGTGGGGGTGGAAGCCGTGGGTTTCGTCGAGTAGGACGCCTTGTGCGCCTTCGAAGACGAGTCGGCCGGTGTCGGCGAGGGCGTTCAGGTGGTTGTCGTCGACTATGCGGACTGCGTCGGCGAAGGCGGTGTAGAGGTGGATCAGGTCGTCCACGTTCGTGCCGTCGCCGATCAGCGGTTCGTAGAAGCGGGCCAGGGCGTCCAGTTTGTGGCGCAGGAGTCTGGGGTTGCGGCAGTCGCCGATGGTGGGGCGGGGCCGGGGTGCCCAGGACTTGTTGGTGTTCCACGACTTCGCCGGGGTGGCGGCCGGGTAGGAGGGCGTACCAGGCGGTTTCGCCTATGCCCTTGCCGCAGGAGCCGTGCCGGGCTTGGCCTCGGGCGTCTTCGCGGGCTCGGTTGGCGGCTGTGTGCAGGGGAGTGGTGAGCAGGGCGTCGGCGTGGATGGTGAGCAGGGTCAGCGGGTCGGGGACGCCTAGTGCGGTCAGGTCGCGGGTTTCGGTGGCCAGGGCGATGGGTTCGACCAGGACGTGCCGGGAGAGGTGGGTCGGCACGCCCGCGAGCGTGCCGGACCCGTACTGGCTGAACGTGTGGTGCCGGCCGTCGGCGACCACGTTGTGCGCGGCCTGGGCGCCGCCGTTGAAGCGGACGACGGCGGTGACCGGGCCCTGTGCGCACAGGGCGTCGACCACCGCCCCCTTGCCCTCGTCGCCGAAGCCCAGGCCGACGACGATCACGTGCGGTGTCATGCCAGGGTGACGTCGTCGGGGCCGTCGAGGTCGGCGGGTGTGCCGGAGGTGGCTGCCTGGCGCGGTCCGACCTGGACCAGGGCCTTGCCGACGGCGCGGCTCTCGTCGGCCGAGCCGACCTCGGCGACGTCGACCATGGCCTGGTCGAGGTCGACGACGCGTTCCTCCAGGCCGATGGTGGCGGCGATCAGCTCGCACACCGCGCCGGGGTCGTCGAGCTTGAGGAAGTGCTGGCCGAGCAGGCCGCGCCAGTGGTCGGCGATCTCCGGGTCGTCGAAGTAGTGGGACTGGTCGGGCAGCACGAAGTAGACGTGCCACTTGCGGGCCAGTTCGCGGTAGACCGAGGCGGGGTCGATGTCCTGCTTGACGTCGTCGCCGATGATGCGGCGGATGTGGCGGGCCTCCAGGCGGGGCTTGTTGAGTTCGTCGCCGATGAGGAACAGGTAGCCCTTGCGACCGCGCTTCTCCCAGGCGTCGGTGACGACGTGGCGGGCGATGAAGTAGGCGGCGAGTTCGTAGGACTCGCTCTTCTGGCCGCCGCCGTTGCCTTCCAGGAAGATGGTGCGCAGTTGCTCGTCCATGCGGTTGTCGGACTCGAACTGGCCGACCTGGAGGGGGACGCGGTCGCTGTCCGCGTCGCCGATGCCGCCGAAGAGGACCTGCGGGTCGGTGAGGTACCCCTTGCGCTGCAGCAGGCCGTGCAGCTTGCCGAGCTTGCGCTGCATGATCTGCGGGACGTGCCCCATGGAGCCGGTGACGTCGAACAGGACGGCGATCGGGGTGGAGTCGGCGTGGTCGGCCGAGTCGCGGCACTCGCGGGCGGTGACGCCGAGCGGGTCGAGGGCGGGGTCCGCCTTCCACTTGTCTCGGGGGCCGGACTTGAGCTTGGCGGTGTAGCCGAAGTCGTCCAGGCCCTTGGCGGCGCGGAAGGTGCGGGCGGCGGCGTAGGCGTTGTCGTCCCAGCGTCCGTGTCCCATGGTGTCAGGCTCCTCGTCGGGGGAGGGCGAAGGGTCGGAACACCCTTGCGCCGTAGAGGTCTTCCAGGAGTTGGTCGTACTCGTCGAGCAGGTCGGCGGCGTCGGGGCGGGCCGCCGGGTCGGTCTGCGTGCAGCCCCGGGCAAACGTGCGTTGGTGGGTTTCGTTGTGCGCCAGGAGGTTCAGCATGAGCTGGTGTGCCATGTGGACGTCGGTGGCGGGGGTGAGCGGTGCTTTGGCGGTGACTTCGGGCGGGTAGGCGGTGGTGTTGTCAGTGGCTAGCGGGGGTTGGCCGGGTTCTACGGCGAAGGTCCAGCCGACCAGGACGATGCCGTGTTGTTGCGGGTGGACCAGGACGTTGTCGGTGGTGACGGCGCCGTGGACCAGTCCGGCTCGGTGGGCGCCGGCTAGGGCGCGCAGGAGTCGGCGGTGCATCCAGGCGTAGTCGCGGCCGTCGAGGCCGTGCGGGTAGGCGGCTTTGACGTCGGTCAGGGTGACGAAGCCGTCGACGAGGGGTTCGAGGACGGTGAAGGCGAGGTGGCCGCGGTCGACGTCGCCGGTGTCGTGGAGGGTGGGGTAGTAGGGCTTGAGCCAGCGGTGGTCGTCGGTGAACCGGTCGAGGGTGCGCAGGGCGTGCCATTCGGCGTGCAGCAGCGGGTTGAGCTTGGGGTTGCGGGCAAGTTTGACGACGTGGCGGCCGTCGGTGCGGTAGAGGTTGGCGACGCTGCCCACGGCGTGCAGGTCGGTGAGGCGGTAGGCGCGCCGGGCGGTGCGCAGGGTGACGGGTTCGGCGTGCCGCCAGTCGCGGTAGAGGCGGGTGAGGTCGGCCGAGGCGCGGTGGGCGCGGGTGTCGTCGGGGGCGACCCGGTCGGGGTGCAGGGCGCCGGCTAGGGCGCGGTAGAGGCGTTTGGCCTGGTCGCGGCGGTCGGGGGTGGGTGGTCCGAAGAGGCGGTCGGGGCTTGCTCCTTCGACCCGGCGGAGTGCCTCTTCCCTCGTGAACATGGTTTGAGTCTAACTGACTCAAACTTGGTCCGCAACGAGCCGTGGAAATCCTTCTGCCGGGATGCAGAGCGCGCGCCCGGGGCGCCCCACCCGCACGGCCTGCCCGGCCCGTGGGATAGCGTTCCGGCACGTGCTCAGCCGCGCCCCTCTCTACGCAGCAGGTTTCGTCACCGCCTTCGGCGCGCACGGCATCGCCGCCGGTCTGGGCAACTACACCAACGCCTCCCTGATCACCCTGGGCCTGCTGCTCGCGGTGTACGACGGCGCGGAGATCGTCCTCAAGCCCGTGTTCGGCTCGCTGGCCGACCGCATCGGCCCCCGCCCGGTGCTGCTCGGCGGCCTGATCGCCTTCACCCTGGCCTCCGCCGGTTTCGTGATCGCCGGCAACCCGGCCGCCGTCGGCGTGGCCCGCCTGGCCCAAGGCGCCGCCGCCGCTGCCTTCTCACCCGCCGCGAGTGCGCTGGTGGCCCGGCTGACCCCGACGTCCCACCACGGCCGGGCTTTCGGCGGTTATGGGGCGTGGAAAGGCCTCGGCTACACCCTGGGCCCGGTGTTGGGCGGCGTCCTCATCCACTTCGGCGGCTACCCGGCCCTCTTCGCCGCGCTGGCCGCACTTGCCCTGATCGTCGCCATCTGGGCCGCCGTCGTGGTCCCCGCCGTCCCGCCGCTGCCACGCACCCGCCAAACCCTCCGCGACCTGACCCGCCGCCTCACCAGTCCAGGCTTCCTCCGCCCCACCGCCGCCCTCGCCGCCACCACAGCGGCACTGGCGGTGGGCGTCGGTTTCCTCCCCGTGCACGCCGCGTCGGCGGGTCCGCTGATCGCCGGCCTGGCAGTGTCCACAATGGCCGCAGCAGCCGCCCTCGTCCAACCCTTGGTGGGCAGGCTCCGGGATGCCGGGCGCGTCAAGGACGCCCCCGGCATGGCCACCGGCCTGCTCCTGGCCGCGGCCGGCTACACGATCGCCGCCACCCTCCCCGGCACCCCACCCCTCTTCCTCGCCGCACTGGCCATCGGCGCGGGGGCCGGCGCCGCCACCCCGCTCGGCTTCGCCGCACTGGCCGCCGCGACCCCGCCGGAACGCCTGGGCCAGACCATGGGCAGCGCCGAGGTGGGCCGAGAAGTGGGCGACGCCGGCGGCCCGCTGCTGGTAGGCGCGATCGCCACCGCCACGACGCTGAGCGGCGGCCTGCTCGCCCTGACCGCAACCCTGGCCGCTGCCGCCCTGACGATCGCCCTCCCCGGCCGCAGCGCTCAGAACGGGTAGTGCGCGTGCTGGGTCGCCAGCGTGATCCACCGAGTCGTCGTGAACGCCTCCACCCCCACCGCCCCCCGAACCGCCCGTACCCGCTAGCCCCCACCCCGCCGAACGGCGCCTGCGGCTCATCGCCCACCGACTGGTCGTTCACGTGCACGATCCCCGTCCGCACCCGCCGCGCCAGCACCAACCCCCGCGTCCCGTTCTCCGTCAAGATCCCGCAGGTCAACCCGTGCTCGGTGTCGTTGGCCAGCGCCACCGCCTCGTCGTCCGACCCGAACACCTCCACCGCGCACACCGGCCCGAACGCCTCCCCGCCGTACACCGCCATCTCCGGCGTCACCCCGGTCAACACCGTCGCCGGGTGCACCGCCCCCTCCGGCGCCCCACCCCCGACCAGCACCGACGCGCCCTTCGCCCGCGCGTCCGCCACCAAAGCCGCCACCCGCGACGCCGCCGCCGCGTTCACCAACGGCCCGATCACCGTCTCCGGCGAACGCGGATCGCCGTGGGGCAGCGCCGCCACCCGTTCGACGAACCGCGACGTGAACTCCGCCGCCAGCGACGAGTGCACCAGCACCCGGTCCCCGGACATGCAGATCTGCCCCGCGTTCATGAACACCCCGAACACCGCCGCGTCCACCGCGTGCCCCAGGTCCGCGTCGTCCAGCACGATGATCGCGTTCTTCCCGCCCAACTCCAGCACCGCCGGCTTCAGGCACGACGCCGCGAGCGCCCCCACGACCCGCCCCACCCCGGTCGACCCGGTGAAGTTCACCGCCCGCACCCGGGGATCGCGGATCAGCGCCTCGCCCACCTCGGCCGCGTCCTCCGGCGCGTTGGTCACCACGTTGAGCACCCCGGGCGGCAGACCGGCGTCCCGCAGCACGTCCGCCAGGAACAGCCCGGACGCCAACGGCGCCTCCTCGCTGGGCTTGAGCACCACCGTGTTGCCCGCCGCCAACGGCGCCGCGAACGCCCGCGTCCCCAGGATCAGCGGCGCGTTCCACGGCGCGAACGCCGCCACCACCCCGACCGGCTCCCGCACGGCCAGCCCCAGCGCACCCGGCTCCTCGGCGCTCAGCACCTCACCACGCGGCGCGGTCACCGACGACGCCGCCTCGCGCAGGATGTTCGCCGCCAGGAACACGTTGAACCGCGCCCACGGCCGCGTCCCGCCCACCTCGGACGCCATCAGCTCCACCGCCGCGTCGGCCCGCGACTCCAGCACGTCCGCCGCGTCCAGCAGCACCCGCCGCCGCGCGAACGGCCCGAGCGCCGCCCACGACGGGAACGCCCGGTCCGCCGCGCCCACGGCCCGGGCCACGTCCTCGACACCGGCCGCCGCGACGGTCGCGTACACCTCGCCGGTGAACGGGGCGAAGTCGTCGACGGTGCGGCCGGACGCGGCGGGGATCTCCTCGCCGCCGATCAGCAGGGTGCGGTGGATGGTCATGGCTGCGCCTCCTGACCAAGGCAGGGGTTGGTCGGTGCGTCGAGCCTAGGCACAACACGCGGGGTCCGGTTGTGCCAATGTGTACGCCGTTTGGCTGTGCGCGCACGGATGTCCGGCCCTACCAACTGTCAAAGGAGACGCTAGGGGCAGCCCGCGAGCACCCGCTCCAGCGCCGCCCGCTCGGACGCCCGCACGCTCAACCCGTACGCCGCCTTCACCCCCACGTAGATCCGCGCGTACGGGCACGCGTATCCCGCATTGGGCGGCAGCCACTCGTCGGGCGTGCGATCACCCTTGTCCTGGTTGACCTTCCCCTGCACGGCGAGAAGGTTGCGCAGGTCGTTGGCCGCCTGTACGCGCCGCTCCGGCGGCCACCCCGAAGCCCCGCTGCGCCACATCTCCGCCAACGGCACCACGTGGTCGACCTGCACCTTCGACACGCTGGTCACGGTCTGCCCGGTGTACGGGTCGTGCAGCGTCCCCTCCTTCACCGCGCACCGCCCGTCCTTGCGCACCACGCCCACCAGGTCCCGCGCCAGCACCTGGCTGCGCTGATCGCACCCGTCACCGTCCACATCGGACCACGGCCGGCCGAACACGCACGCCGCCCCGTTGTCGCAGTCCCGCACGTACCCGTCCATCCCGCCGGGCTCGGCGACCGCCAGCGCACCCAGCTGGACGCGCGCGGTCGCGGTGTCCACCGTGCCCTCCGGGACCTTGTCGATCGGCGTGCTCGCACCGGGCGCGAAAGCGCACCCCGCCACCAACAGCAGCGCCAGGACGGCATACCGGGACACGGGCACCTCCAAGGGCTTTCCCCGTGAAGTACCCGCGCCCCGGAACCCGCCTAACGGCCCCGACCGGCGCAACGCCGTGCGCCGGTCAGCGCATCACCTGCCCTGCAACGCCTTCACGTTGCGGCCGAACGTCCAGCCCTTCGATCCGTCCCAGTTGACCGACCAGGTCATCAGGCCCTTGAGCCGGCCGCCGTAGGTGTTCCACGCCTGCCCGACCAGGCCGGTCGACATGTACCCGCCGCCCGCGCCCGGCTGCGCGGGCAGACCCGGCGCCTGCTTGTCCAGCGGCACCCGGATCGTGGTGCCCTGCACGACCAGGCCCTTGTCCAGGCAGTTGGTCTGCGCGACGAAGCCCTGCACGGTGCCCGCCTGGTACGAGTCGCCCGAGCAGCCGTACATGGAACCGTTGTAGTACTGCATGTTGAGCCACCACAGGCGGCCGTTGTCGGCGTACTTCTTCACGATCGGCAAGTACGCGCCCCAGATCGAGCCGTACGCGACGCTGCCGCCGGTCACGTACGCGGTCTCCGGCGCCATGGTCAGGCCGAAGTTCGCGGGCATCCGCGCCAACACGCCGTCGATGATCCGGATCAGGTTGGCCTGCGAGGCCGACAGGGTGTTGATGTTGCCGCTGCCCACCAGGCCGGTCTCGATGTCGATGTCGATGCCGTCGAAGTTGTACCGCTGGAGGATCGGCACGACCGTGTTGACGAACCGGTCCGCCACCGCCGACGAGGACAGGTCGATGCCCGCCGCCGCGCCGCCGATGGACATCAGGATCGTCGCGCCGGCCGCCTTCGCCGCGCACATCTCCGCCGGTGTCGCGACCTTCACGTCGACGTCCATGCCGTCCTCCCACAGCACCGTGCCGTCGGAGCGGATCACCGGGAACGCCGCGTTGAGCACGTTGTAGCCGTTGGCCGCGATGCGACTGTCGGTGATGGGGATCCAGCCCAGCGGCGGGTGGACGCCGTTCTTCGCGCCGTCCCAGTTCTCCCAGTAGCCCTGGAGCACCTTGCCGGTGGGACGGGACTTCACCGCGCACACGTCCGCCGCCGCCTGCGCGGGCGCGCCGGTCAGGGACATGGTCAGCAGGGCCGCCGCCGCTAGGGCGGGCAGTGTTGTCGTCCGACGGGTCATTTCCGACTCCAATCCCGGCGGGTGGGGTCCGCAGGGCCGGCCCGCCGTGGTCCTGGCGAGGTCCGTCGGCCGGGCGGTGACAGGGCCGCGCGAGCCGGCCGCGCACAGGGGAGTCCTGGGCAGCGCAACGGAACCTCCGGGGTTCTCCGCTCACTGGCCCCCGGCGCGGGTGTGCCGCCGGTTTGCGCCGCCAGAAGTGATCTATCGCAGGAAGGCCATGGAAGCAGGAGGTTCGAACGCGCCACAACCCGACGAACGGCGGGACCTCTGGTAGGACGGCGGGTATGGGTGACATCGCGGTCGTCGGGGGCGGGGTGATCGGCCTGACCTGCGCGCTGCGGCTCGCGGGGGAGGGCCACCGGGTCGAAGTGGTGACGGCGTCCCCGCCCGAGGACACCGTGTCGGCGGTGGCGGGCGGCCTGTGGTTCCCGTACCGGGCCGCGCCCGCCGACGCCGTGCTGCGCTGGGGCCAGGTTTCCCTGCGCCACTTCGAAGAACTCGCGCGCTACCCGGCGACCGGCGTGCACTGGCGGGAGGGCGTCGTCCTGCACCGCACCTCCGACCCCGACCTGTCCTGGACCGCCGCCGTGCCCGACCACCGCCCGGCCGACCACCTGCCCGACGGCGTGTCCTCCGGTGTCGTGTGCACGCTGCCGGTGGCGTCGATGCCCACCTACCTGCCGTGGCTGGTGCAGCGGTGCGCGGCGGCCGGGGTGTCGTTCCGCCGGGAGGAGATCCGCGACCTCGACGCGTTGCGCCAGGACACCGTCGTCGTGGCGGCCGGTCTGCGCTCGGGCGCGCTGCTCGACGACGACACCCTGGTGCCGGTGCGCGGTCAGGTGGTCCGGCTGGTCAACCCCGGCCTGACCCGCTGGCTGGTGGACGACGAGAACCCCGCCGGCATGACGTACGTGATCCCGCGCGGCGACCACGTGGTGTGCGGCGGCACCGCGGACGAAGGAGCGACCGACCTCACCCCGTCGCCCGAGGTCGAACGCGGAATCCTCGATCGGGTCCGTGCACTGGTCCCGGACCTGCGGGACGCGCCGGTGGTGTCGCGCGCGGTGGGGTCGCGGCCGGTGCGGCCCGTCGTGCGGGTGGACCGGGTCGAGCGGGGCGGCAAGGCGGTCGTCTCCTGCTACGGCCACGGCGGGTCTGGTGTCACGCTGTCCTGGGGCTGCGCGGAGGACGTGGTGCGGCTGGCCGGTCTGTGAACAGGCCTGTTTGTGAGCGGGTCTGTTTGTGAGCGGGTCTGTTTGTGAGCGGGTCTGGTCGGGCAACTCGTGGGTTACCGTTTTCGCACGCGGGAGAGGGGGTGAGCGGACGTGGGATCGGGTGGCGTGGTGGCCGCGGCGGCGCTGGCGGGCGTGGTGGCGGCCGGTGCCGGCGGCCTGTCCGCGCCCGACGACGAGCCGTGGCAGGCGTTGGGCCTGGAGGTGGTCGACCGGGTCACCCAGGACGACACCGAGTGCGTGTCCCACTCGTTCGGCCAGGTCCGGGACCTGCTGACGGCCACCCCGTGCGTCTCGCTGACCCGCCTGCTGATGACCGTCCGCGACGACCGGGGGACGTTGATCGCGGTGTCCGTGGCGTGGGTGCAGTTCGAGCGGCCGGAGATCGCGACCGAGTGGAAGCGCGTGGAGGACATCCACGGCACCGGCGACATCACCCCGCTGAACCCGTCCCTGCTCCAGATGGACCCGATCACCTTCACCGCCCACCACTACGACTCGCAGCAACTCGACACCACCGTCGTCGTCGCCGAGTCGGAACCGGTGAAGGGCGAACCGACCCCGGAGCTGCTGAAGGACGTCGCGAAGGTCGCCATCCGCACGCCCCGCCCGTGACCCCGTTGCCGGAACGGCAAGAAACGTGGCACTCCGCCGCGACCCCGGTGCACAGTGCGGCCATGACGACCCCCGAAGAGTTCTGGGAAACCTTCTACAACGACCGCGACCAGGTGTGGAGCGGCAAGGTGAACCCGCTGCTGGAGCGCGAGGTGCGCGACCTGGAACCCGGCACCGCGCTGGACCTCGGGTGCGCCGAAGGCGGGGACGCCATCTGGCTCGCCGAACGCGGCTGGCGGGTCACCGGCGTCGACATCTCCGCCACCGCCCTGGCCAGAGCCGCCGTCCGCGCCGAGCAGGCCGGGGTCGACATCACCTGGGAGCGCCACGACCTCGCCGAGACCTTCCCCGACGGCGAGTTCGACCTGGTGTCCGCCCAGTTCCTGCACTCGCCCGTCGAACGCGACGGCGAGCGCCCCGCCGTGCTCAAGCGCGCCAAGGACGCCGTCGCGCCCGGCGGGGTCCTGGTCGTCGGCGGGCACGCCGGGTGGCCGTCGTGGCAGCACGAGCACCCGCACGAGGACTACCGCTTCCCGACCACCGCCGACGTCCTCGACGCCCTCGACCTCGACGACAACTGGGTGGTCGAGACCGACGAGGTCGTCGAACGCGAGCACAACAGCCCCGACGGCGAACCCGGCACCCGCACCGACAACGTCGTCCGCGTCCGCCGCCTGCGCTAAGCGGACGCCTCAGCGCGAGCGGGCCCGCAGGTGGGCCCGCTCGCCCTGCTGCCCGAACAGGGTCAGCAGCTCCACCGGGTTGGCGTCGGCGGAGTCGAAGAAGTGCGGCACGTGGGTGTCGAACTCGGCCGCCTCGCCCGGCTTGAGCACCAGGTTCTGCTCACCCAGGTAGAGCCGGAGCTTGCCGTCCAGCACGTACATCCACTCGTAGCCCTCGTGCACCCGCAACTCGGGCTCGACCTGCGACCGCACCCCCGGGATGATCATCTTGAACGCCTGCAACCCGCCCGCCCGCCGGGTCAGCGGGATGATCGTCCGCCCACCCCGCCGCACCGGCTTGAGGTGCACCCGGGGGTCGCCGGTCGCGGGCGCGCCGACCAGTTCGTCCAGCGGCACGCCGTGCGCGCGGGCCAGCGGCAGCAGCAGCTCCAGGTTCGCCCGCCGCTGCCCGCTCTCCAGCCGGGACAGCGTGCTCTCGGAGATCCCGGTCTCGGCGGACAGGTCGGCCAGCGTCACCTCGCGCTGCTTGCGGATCGCCCGCAACCGGGGCCCGACCGCCTTGAGCACGTCGTCGAAGTCGTCCACCCCGCCCAGCTTGCCGAATCGGCAAGCCACCGGCAAGCCGGCGGTCCATCAGGGCGAACACACCCCGGCCCAGGTGCTCCCGCTGGTACCGGACGTGCCGCGCGGCGGCCGTCCGCAACTCGGCAGACCCGTCCCCTCGTCTCAGGACCTCCCCGGTGTCACCCACGTCATGACCCGCGACAGCTAGCCACGCCCGGTCCACTCAATTGCGGCTGACGTGCTCGGGCACCCGGACCGCCGACATCCGCCGCACCTCGTCCCGCAGCGCCTGGACCTCCTTGAGCACCTGCTGGTCCGGCGAGTCCGCGTCGGACTCCATCGCGCTGCACACCACCGCGATGAACAGGTTCAGCATGGTGAACGTGCCCACCAGCAGGTAGCAGACGAAGAACACCCACGCCAACGGCTGCGCCACCATCAGGTCCCGCATCAGGTCCGACCACCCGTCCCCGGTGGTGATCTGGAACAGCGTCAGCACCGTCGACCCCAGGTCGGCGAACCGCTCGTCCCCGCCGGCGGAGAACAGGTTGTGCGCGACCACCGCGCCCACGTACAGCATCAGCAGCAGCAACCCGGACAACGACAGCAGCCCGGGCACCGACCGGACCAGCGCGCTGACCACCCGCCGCATGCTGGGCACCATCGACACCAGCCGCAGCGCCCGCAGGATGCGCAACGACCGGATGACCGACAGCGGCCCGGCCGCGGGCAGCAGCGACACCCCGACCACGACGAAGTCGAAGCAGTTCCACGGGTCCCGGAAGAAGCGGGCGCGGTGCGCGTAGAGCCGGGCGACCAGTTCCACGACGAACAGGGTCAACGCGATGTGGTCGACCGACGTCAGCAACCCGCCGTAGGCCGCCACCAGCGCGGGCGATGTCTCACACCCCAGCGCGATGGCGTTCACCACGATCACCGCGATGACGAACTGCTGACACCGCCGGCCGTCCACGATCGCGGCAACCCGTTCCCGCAAAGCCATCCCTCACCACTCCTCGCCCGTGGGTGTCGGGGGCATGCGACATCGGCCCCCCGCGAACAACGAGGAGCATCGGCGGATCACCGGAAACCCTTGAGCCGGTTCACTCACCAGAGTGATCGACTACGGGACCCACGTCGTCAGGGCGTTCTGACGACGTGGGGAGAGGCCTTAGAAAGCGACCTTCAGCGAGCCGAGGCGGCGGGACGCGACCTGGGTCGGCACCCAGTCCACGCGGTCGTAGTCCGGGCGCAGCCCCGGCACCTGCTCCTGCAACACGGTGAAGCACACGTCCGCCTCCATGCGCGCCAACGCCGCGCCCAGGCAGTAGAACGCGCCCAACCCGAACGCGGTGTGCCGGTTCGGCGTGCGCGTGATGTCGAACTTGTCCGGCTCCTCGAACACCTCCGGGTCGCGGTTGCCGGCCAGCATCGCCAGGTAGACGTTCTTGCCCGCGGGGATCTCCTGCCCCGCCACCTCGACCGGCTCGGCGGTGACCCGGATGATCACGCTCGCGGGTCCGTCGCAGCGCAGCATCTCCTCGACCGCGTTCGCCATCAGCTCGGGCTTCTCCCTGAGCAGCGCGAACTGGTCCGGGTTCTCGAACAGCAGCACCAGGCCGTTGGCGATGAGGTTCGCGGTGGTCTCGTGGCCCGCGAACAACAACAGGACGCAGTTGGCGACGATCTCGTCCTCGTTGACCACACCTTCGGCCTCGGCCGCGACGAACATGCTGATCAGGTCGTCGCGGGGGTCGGCGCGCCGCGCCGCGACCAGGCCGCGCACGTAGTCCTGCATCTCCAGCACGCTCTGCTGGGTCCGGCGCAGCAGGGCCATGTCGGCGGGCGCGAACAGGGCCAGGATGTCCTTGGACCACGCCTGGAGCTTCTCCCGCTCGTCGGTGGGCATGCCGAGCATCTCGGCGATCACGTTGGCGGGCAACGGGTAGGCCAGGTCGCGGACGACGTCCATGCCGCCCTGGTCCTTCACCGCCGCCACCAGTTCCTCGGCCAGCTCCCGGACCCGGGGCCGCAGCTTGTTGACCGTGGAGGGCGTGAAGTAGCGCTTGAGCAGCTGCTGGAAGCGCAGGTGGTCGGTCTCGTCGGTGTGGCCCATCCACAGCCGCACGGACCGCATGACGGGGGAGAGTTCGTCGCGTTCTTCCTGGCTCAGCCGGTCCAGGCCCTGTCCCATGTTGGCGGGGACCAGCCTGCGGTCCTTGAGGGCGGCGACGATGTCGGCGTGGCGGGTCAGCAGGTAGCCCTGGAGGGGTTCCACCCACATGACGGGGCTGTGGGCGCGGAGCTGGTGCAGCACGGGGTGGGGGTCCGCCAGGAGGTCGGGGGTGAACAGGCCGGGGGCGATGGCTGAATCGCTCATGACCGCAGTCTCCTCCGACGGGCCGGGCCGGGGGTGCGGGCCAGATGAGGGATTCGGCGCGCCATCCGGGCTAACCCGAGCGCGGTTCACGTCTCGTCCGGTGGCTCCTCGCCGTCCCGGTCGGCCCACTCCAGCAGCGGCTCCAGGGAGAACGCGGTGTCGTCGATGCCGGCGTGCAGGTCGCCCAGTTCGGCGAAGCGGGCGGGGACGGTGGCGATGGTGAAGTCGCGGGGGTCCACGTCGTCGATCTCGTCCCACCGGACCGGCGCGGACACCGTCGCCTCCGGGTTGCCGCGCACCGAGTACGCCGCGGCGATCGTGTGGTCGCGCGCGTTCTGGTTGTAGTCGATGAACAGGTCCTTCGGGTCCCGGTCTCGCCGCCACCACGTCGTGGTCACGTCGTCGGGCGCCCGCCGCTCGACCTCGCGGGCGAACGCCAGCGCCGCGCGCCGCACGTCGGTGAACCCCCACTCCGGCTTGATCCGCACGTAGACGTGCAGGCCGCGCCCGCCGGAGGTCTTCGGCCAGCCGACCGCGCCGAGTTCGTCGAGCACTTCGTGGGCGACGTGGGCGACCCGTTGGACGCGGGAGAACGGGCAGTCCGGCATGGGGTCCAGGTCGATGCGCCACTCGTCGGGCTTCTCGGTGTCGGCGCGGCGGGAGTTCCACGGGTGGAACTCCACGGTGGACATCTGGACCGCCCACACCACGTCCGCCACGTCGGTGACGCACAGTTCGTCGGCGTGGCGGTTGTAGCGGGGGAAGTGCACGCGGACGGTCCGCACCCACGGCGGCGCACCGGACGGCAGGCGCTTCTGGTGCACCTTCTCCCCGCTCACCCCCGAGGGAAACCGGTGCAACATGCACGGCCGTTCGCGCAGGGCGCGCACGATCCCGTCGCCGACGGAGAGGTAGTAGTTGGCCAGGTCGAGCTTGGTCTCCCCGCGGGCGGGGAAGTAGACGCGGTCGGGGTTGGAGATCCGCACGACGCGGTCCCCGACCTCCAGTTCGACGGCAGGCGACTGGCCCATGCGCCGAACCTAACCCGAAACGGCCCCGTGCACAGCGGTTCGGTGCGAGGTGGGGCGGGTGCCGGGGCGGCCCGGCGCGGGCGGGCGGCTTTGGTGCCGGGGCGGGTCGGCGGGGTTGGTGCGGGTCGGCGGGGTTGGTGCGGGGCGCGGGTGGTGCGGGGCGCGGGTGGTGCGCGGCGCGGGTGGTGCGCGGCGCGGGTGGGCGCCGGGGCGGGGCTCGGGCAGGGTGGGCGCCGGGGCGGGGCTGGGGCAGGGTGGGCGCCGGGGCGGGGCTGGGGCAGGGTGGGTGACGGGTGCGGTTGGTGTGAGGTGGGGCCGGCGGCGTGGGGAGGCACGTCGCCGGCCCCGCGTGGTCAGCGCTCCGCGACGCCGAGGGCGACGAGGAACGCCCCCAGCGCCAGGACCGCGCCGACCACCGGCACGGCGGCCGGGGAGGCGACCGAGGCCACCACGCCGCCGAGCACTCCCGCGCCCGCGATGCCCAGGTAGATCGCCGACGCGTTGAGCGCCAGCACCACCCCGGCCTCCGCCGGCCGGACCTGGACCAGCAGCGCGAACAACGGCGGGTTGAACGCCCAGAACAACCCACCCCATACGACCATCACCACCGCCGCCCCGATGGGGGACACCAAAGCCGACGGCAACACCACGAGCACCGCCGCGGTCCCGCCCAACGCCACCAACAACGGCCCCCGCGCCCCGAACCGGTCCGTCGCCGCGCCACCCACGACATTCCCGACGACCCCGCCGAACCCATAGGCGAACAGCAACCACGACGCCGGCGCGGCCGTCAGCAACGGACCAAGGAACCCGTAAGCCGCGAACGTGCCCAAACAAGCCATCGACGACACCACCAACAACCGCCGCACCCGCGCATCCGCCACCACTCCGACCCGCCGCCGAACGCCCACGACAAGGACGTCAGCAGCCACCGCCGGCACGGCGAGTCGGACCACCACGGCCGCCGCCACGCACAGCAGTGCGGTGAGCAGGAAAGCCGCCCGGTACCCGCCCCACTCCGCCACCACCCGCCCCGCCGGCACCCCCACCAACGTCGCCGCCGTCAACCCACCCGTCACCACCGCGATCGCCCGCCCCCGCGCCCCAGGCCCGTTCAACTCCGCCGCCACCGCCGTAGCCGCCGGCGTCGCCAACGCCGCACCGCACGCCGTCACCACCCGCGCCACCAGCAGCAACCCGAAGTCCCCAACCACCGCAGCACCGACGTTCCCCAGCGCCATCACCACCAGCGCCGCCACCAACAACACCCGCCGCTCCACCCGAGCCGTCACCACCGCCAACACCGGCGACCCGACCGCATACGCCAGCGCGAACGCCGTGATCACCTGCCCCGCGACCCCAACCGACACCCCGAACCCGTCCGCGATCTCGCCCACCACCGCCGCGACCACGTACGCACTGGTCCCAGCAGCCACCGTCGCGGCGGCCAGCGCGTGGGTCCGGTTGGTGACGGCCGTGGTGACCATGGGCGGACCTCCCTCGCAGTGCGCACCACGGTCCGCCCCCCGCCGTCCCCGAGACATCGGTCGGCTGACGGAGAAGGTCTTGCCGCGTGTGGCCCCGATCACCTACCGTCGAGTAAAGGTGAATCGGATTCGCGTACCGAGGAGCGGCGCATGAGGTCGACCGTCACGTCCGTGCTCGCCGGCCTGGCGGGCGTGCTGGTGCTCTCCGGCCTGCCCGCCGCGCAGGCCGCGCCCGAGCCGTACCTGGTCGGCCGCGGCATCTCCGACGTCACCGGCCCCGCCGCCGAGAACGGCATGATGGGCTACTCCAAGTTCGACCAGAAGACCACCGGCATCCACCAGCGGCAGCGGTCGCGCGCGTACGTCGTGGTCGACCGGTCGACCGGCAAGCGGGTCGCCTACGTCAACGCCGACCTCGCCATGATCTTCCGCGCCGTCCAGGAAGCCGTGCTGGCCAAGCTCCAGACCCGCTACGGCACCCTCTACACCCGCGAGAACGTCCTGCTGTCGGCCACCCACACCCACGCCGGCCCCGGCGGCTACTCGCACAACCTCGCCTACAACCTGTCCGTCCTCGGCATGCAGCCGCAGACCCTGGCCGCGGTCACCGACGGCATCGTCGAATCGCTGGTCGAGGCGCACGAGGACCTCAAGCCCGGCTCGCTGTCCCTGGGGAGGGGCGAGTTGACCGACGCCAGCGTCAACCGCTCGCGGGTCGCGTTCGAACGCAACCCCGACAAGGGCCACTTCCCGCACGCCATCGACCCGGCCATGACCGTGCTGCGGATGCGCCAGGGCACCACCGACGTCGGCGCGATCTCGTGGTTCGCCACCCACAACACGTCCATGACCAACGCCAACACGCTGATCAGCCCGGACAACAAGGGCTACGCGGCCTACCAGTGGGAGCACGACGACGCCGGCGTGCGCTACCTGGACGACCGGCCCGGCTTCGTCGCCGCGTTCCCCAACACCAACGCCGGCGACATGTCGCCCAACCTCAACCTGCGCCCCGGCTCCGGGCCGACCGAGGACGAGGTGGAGAACACCCGCATCATCGGCGAACGCCAGAACCGCGCCGCACAACGGGTCTACAGCGGTCCGCAGACCCCGGTGACCGGGAGCGTCGACTACCGGATGCGTTTCGTCGACATGGGTGCCGTGACCGTCGACGGCCGCTACACCACCGACGGCCGCGCGGGCCGGACGTGCTCCGGTGTCGTCGGCGCGTCCACCATCGCGGGCAGCACCGAGGACGGCCCGGCGATCCCCGGCTTCACCGAAGGCATGCAGAGCCCCGTCAAGACGTTGCTGGAGCCGCTGAACATCGAGGTCCCGCAGTGGCTCAAGGACTGCCAGTACCCCAAGGCGTCCCTGGTGCCGACCGGACTCGTGCAGGCCACCCCGGACGTCCTGCCGTTGCAGATCGTGAAATTGGGTCCGCTGCACCTGGTGGCGGTGCCCGGAGAGGTGACCATCGTGGCCGGCCTGCGCATCCGCCGCACGGTCGCGGCCGAACTCGGCGTCCCGCTGGAGCACGTCCTCATCCAGGGCTACGCCAACGACTACAGCCAGTACGTCACCACGCCCGAGGAGTACGACCTCCAGCAGTACGAGGGCGGCTCGACCCTGTTCGGCCGCAACACCACCCCCGCCTACCAGCAGGAGTTCGGCAAGCTGGCGGCGTCCCTGCGCACCGGCGCCCCGCCCGCGGCCGGCCCGACCCCCGGCAAGCCCCCGTTCACCGACCTCAACCTCCAGACCGGCGTGGTCTTCGACGACAAGGCCCCGTGGCACACCTTCGGCCAGGTCCTCACCGAACCCGGCGGCGCCTACACCCGGGGCCAGACCGCCACGGCCGTGTTCGTGACCGGCCACCCGAAGAACAACCTGCGCCGCCACGGCACGTTCCTGGAGGTGCAACGCCTGGTCGACGGCACCTGGACCCGCGTGGCCGACGACGGCGACTGGTCCACCCGCTACCGCTGGCAGCGGCAGGGCATCGCGAACTCCGAGGCGACGGTGACGTGGACGATCCCCGCCGACACGCCGGCCGGGACGTATCGCTTGGTCCACCACGGCGACTGGAAGAGCGGCTGGACCGGCGCGATCACCCCGTTCACCGGCACCACCCGCCCCTTCACAGTGACCTGACCGCTTGCGGCAGGGTCCGCCTCGGCGGCACGAGAGAGCCTCGGCGCGGCGCGGGGCAGTGACGCGGCGTTGGGGAGCGGCCTGGCGTGGGGGAGTGACGCGGCGTTGGGGGAGCGGCCTGGCGTGGGGGAGTGGTTCGGCGCGCGGGGTTCGGCGGGCGGGGGTCGGCGGGCGGAAATGTCGGTGGGTCGTGGGATGATCGAACCGGGGGCCGGAGGCCGCATGCAGGTGAACGAGCTGAGGGTGCTCCCGGGCCGGGCGCCAACGCAACTCTTTCGAAACCTGCAAGCCCCACTTCCGCGGCCCCGTGGTTGACATCACTGAACCGCTTAACGAAACGCGAGAACCGTTCACCGGGCCCACCGCCCCGCCGGCCCGCCGCCGTCCCCGCCTGGCCCGCCGCCGCCCCGCCGGCCCGCCGCCGCACGGTCGGACTACCACCGCACGGTCGGACTACCCCGGAGGGCGAGCAGGCGATCACCGTCGGGAGTCATCCGCCTACTTTCGTAGGTGTTTGCCGGCCGTTTGGCCGGGTTAACGTTGCGCCGGTCCGGTGAAAGCGCCGGCCCGATCGCCGCCGGAATGCCTCCGCGTCATTCCGTGGTGATTTCCGCGCATTCCCGGTGCCAGTTTTGTCGAACCCTGCGATGAAAGCTGACAAAATGAAGATCCGCACCCTCGGCGCCCTCGTGGGCGTCGCGGTCGGGGCCGCCCTGCTGACCCCCACCGCATCCGCCGCGCCGGACTACGACCCGGCGATGCTCACCGCCCTGGCCGCCGAACTGGGCACCTCGCCCGCCCAGGCCGCCGACCGCCTCTACCGGGAGAAGGCCCAGGCCGGCGCCCTGTCCGACCTGCGCGACCGCGGCGTGCCCGTCGACGGCGCGTACTTCGACCGCGCCGGCCGGCTGGTGGTCAACACCACCGACGCCGCCGCCGTCTCCTCGGCGGGCCTGTCGCCGCGCACCGGTGTGCGCGGGGAGAAGGCGCTGGACGCCCTCGCCGCCCGCGTCGAGCAGGTCATCGGCTCGGACATCGCCCAGGTGCAGGCCTTCGGGCCGGACCTGATCGCCGACCGGGTCGTCGTGACCGTCGAGCCGGACGCCACGTCCGCGCTGGTCGCGAAGCTGTCGAAGATCGACGGCGTGGCCGTCGAGCGGGGCGCGGCGCGCCTGGCCCCGCAGGCCGACGTCGTCCCCGGCCGGATCATGGACCTGGTGCCCGGCACGAACTGCTCGCTGGGCTTCAACGGCACCCGCAACGGCCAGAAGGTCGTGCTCACCGCCGGTCACTGCGTCGAGGGCAACCCCGACATCTACGACGCCAACGGCAACCACATCGGCAAGGGCATCGCCACCCGGTTCCCGTCCTACGACATGGGCCTGATGTCGGTGGACGCCGAGGACACCCAGCGCGCCTACGTCGACACCCGCAAGGGCACCACGGTCGCCGTGCGCGGCATGTCCAAGGCCCCGGTGGGCACCTCGCTGTGCAAGGCGGGCAACACCACCGGGTGGACCTGCGGCACGATCTCCGGCTACAACTACACCGTCCGCTACTCGGGTGAGAGCACCTCGACCCGCGGCCTGGCCCGCTCCACGGTGTGCACCGAGGGCGGCGACAGCGGCGGCGCGTACATCGCCGGCAACACCGCCCAGGGCATGACCTCCGGCGGCCCGGCCGACGGCCACGACTGCGGCTGGAACCAGGGTTCCGGCGCGACCGGTTCCTATTCCTACTACCAGCCGGTGGTCGACGCCGCGAACTACTACGGCGTCTCCCTGCTGACCTCCTGAGTTCGAACCCTGGAATGCGGTGGCACGAGGGCGTGCCACCGCATTTCCTCATCTGCGCCGCTCACCCTGGCGACGCAGCAACCGCAACACTTCCAGGCCCAAAGACGGCACCAACGCCCCGATCCGCGCCATGCCCGCCCGATGCGCCGGGAGCGCCCGCACCAGCCGCCGCCCGGCCAGCATCGCCACCGCCAGGTCGGCCACCTCGTCGGGCGGCAGCAGACCGCCGCCGGAGAACAGGATCGCCGAGTCGGCGTCGTGCCGGACCCCGTCGACCATCGCGGTGTCGGCGGCGTCCGGGCACAGCACGTGCACGCGGACGGGGACGCCGGCCACGGCCAAGTCGCCCTGGAGACTGGTGGAGAAGTTCAGCACCGCGGCCTTGGTCGCCGCGTACACCGCGAGCCCCGGCACCGGCCCGTACGCCGACATCGAGGCGATGTTCAGGATCCGCCCGCCGCTGCCGCGCATCACCTCGACGGCCACCCGCGACCCGTGGACCACGCCCAGCACGTTGACCTCGACGAGCCGGCGGACCACGTCGTCATCCAGCTCCCACGCCGGCCCGGTCGCCAGCACCCCGGCGTTGTTGACCCACACCGCGACCCGGCCGCGGTCCTTGGCCACCTCGGCGACCGCCCGGTGCGCGGCGGGGTCCCGCACGTCCGCCACGACTCCCGTCGCCCCGAACCGCGACGCGATCTCCTCGACCGCCGGATCGACATCGGCCGCCACCACCGCGCACCCGCGCTCGGCCAACCGCCGCGCGATCCCCAGCCCGAACCCGCGCGCCGCCCCGGTCACCACCGCCACATCGCCCATGTCCCCAGATGGAACCACGCGGATGCGACCACGTCGTCAGGCCTGCGTGGCGCGGGCGATCGCCCGCCAGATCTTGCGGTAGGCGACCCGCGCGCCGGCCCGTTGACCGCGAGCACCGCGATGTGCGGGCCCGCCACGGGCACCCCGCGGTTGGACCACGGCGATCGCGAGTGGTCGCACGGCTGAGCACCCCATCCGGCAAAGGCGCATGTGGGAGCGATGCCCATGGGTACACTCCCCGCTTTGCCCGAACGGGAGAAGGAGTGGGCGCGGTGGGCGCACCGGTGAGCATCCGGGACGTGGCGACGCGGGCGCGGGTGTCGGTCGGCACGGTGTCCAACGTCCTCAACCGGCCCGACCTCGTCGCGCCCGCGACCCGGGAGCGGGTGATGGGCGCGATCAGCGAACTGGGTTTCGTGCGCAACGACGCCGCCCGCCAGCTCCGCTCGGGCACGCCGCGCGCCATCGGCCTGGTCGTGCTCGACGTGGGCAACCCGTTCTTCACCGACGTCGCGCGCGGCGTGGAGGACACCGCCAGCGACGCCGGTCACGCGGTGATCCTGTGCAACAGCAACGACTCCGCGCAGCGCGAGGCCCGGCACGTCGAGCTGCTGGCCGAGCAGCGGGTGCACGGGGTGCTGATCACGCCCGTGGACACCGACGCCCCGGTCCGCCGGCTGCGCTCGCGCGGCCTGTCCGTCGTGCTGCTCGACCACCCGACCGACAACCCGGACGTGTGCTCGGTCGCCGTGGACGACCGGGCGGGCGGACGGCTGGCGCTGACCCACCTGCTCACCGAGGGCTACCGGCGGATCGTGATGGTCAACGGGCCGGAGAGCCTGCACCAGGCCCGCGAGCGGTGGCTGGGCGTGCAGGACGCCGCGCACGCGGCCGGGCGGGAGGTCGAGGAGATCCGGGTGCCGGCGTTGAACGTCGGTGCCGGGCAGCGGGTGGCGCAGGCGTTGCTGGACCGGGACGTCCGGCCGGACGCGGTGTTCTGCGCCAACGACCTGGTCGCGCTGGGTCTGCTCCAGGTGCTGGTGCGCGAGGGCGTTCGGGTCCCCGCGGACATGGCGGTGGTCGGGTACGACGACATCGACTTCGCCGCCGCGGCGGCCGTGCCGCTGACCTCGGTGCGCCAGCCGCGCGAACTGATCGGCCGCACCGCCGCGTCCCTGGTGATCGAGGAGACGATGTC
The DNA here is from genome assembly GCA_050954585.1 of Actinosynnema sp. CA-248983. Classification (GTDB taxonomy): domain Bacteria; phylum Actinomycetota; class Actinomycetes; order Mycobacteriales; family Pseudonocardiaceae; genus Actinosynnema. The sequence goes on from CP191863.1 coordinate 4,294,507, forward strand.
ACCCCGCGACCACCAGCACCGCCACGTCCAGTTCCGCCCCGAACTGGTCATCCGCGAGTCCAGCCGCCGCTGACCCTTCCCCACTCCACCCCTGCCCTCCGGTGGCCTGGCGGCCCGCGCCGCCAGGCCACTTCCGACTCAGTGGGTGAGCGGTGAGCCGTACAAGATCACCTTCTCGGTCGAGCTGATCTCCGGGACCGGCTTCGACAGGAAGTTGAAGTGGGGGAACATCAGTCGGTTGACCAGGGGCGCGCAGGACGGTTGCCCCGGGAGCCCGCAATCGGGGTGCTCCAGGCCGAGGACGTGGCCGGTTTCGTGGGCCAGCGCCCAAGGGTGCGACGAGTACGTGAGGATGGCGCCGGGCCGTCCCGCGGGGTGGGTGGCACAACCCTCGACGCCGCTCTGCTTGATCGCCTTGACGACGTAGAGGACGATCTCGCCGGGCTGGACGTCCTTGCGGTGCCCGAAGAGGGTGTTCTGCTGTGTCGTCGTCGGCTGGTCGTCCCGGCAGGCGCCGACGTCGACCGTGTCCATGTCGGTGACCTGGATCCGCTCGACGGTGATCAGGTCGACCCCGATCTCGGCCTGGGCGAACCCGGTGGTCGCGTTGGTCAGCTGGGCGTTGACCGGGTCGAGCGCGGCGGTGGGCTGGTTGACGATCTTGACGTGGACGCGCACCCGTTCGGTGTGCCACCAGTTGGTCCCGATGGTGCCGTCCGGCCGGATCCAGAAGGCGTCGAGGAGGTTCGGGTGCCGGCTGGTGAGGCTGATCGCGCCCGGCTGCGCCGCGCCGACGCCGCTGACCGGTGCGACGGCCCAGCTGCCGGGGATGCGTTCGTCGAAGGCGTAGCCCTGCACCTGGTTGTTCGGTCCTATCCAGACCAGGTCGAACCGTCCCGGGGATCGGCTGACCACGTCGAGGGAGCCGGGTTGCGCCGCGCCGGGCCACGCGATGGGCCAGGGCGTCGGCCAGTTCAGCACCGGGTTCCACACGGTCGTGCCGATCCCGCCGTCGGGGCCGATCCAGAAGACGTCGAGCTGGTCGGGCCGGTGTGCCACGGCGGTGAGCGCCGCGCGGCGCCACTCCCGGCTCGACCCGACGAGCGCGTGCCCGGCCGGTGCGATGGACCGGCTGGGCCAGTTCGCCCGGGCGTTCCACGAGGCGGTGGAGACACCGCCGTCGGGCCGGATCCAGAACAGGTCGAGCTGGTCGCGGGTCCGGGACACGACCGTCAGCGCGCCGGCGGGGAAGTGCGCGGCGGCGGGAGGCGTGATGGGCCACGGTGCCAGCCAGCCGTGGCCGGGGTTCCACGCGGTCGTGCCGATCGCCCGGTCGGGGCCGATCCAGAAGACGTCGAGCTGGTCGGGGTTGCGGGCCACGGCGGTCAACGTCCCGTGCAGGGCGTGGCGTGCGGGGGCGATGGAGCGCGGTGGCGCCCAGGCGAGGTCGCCGACGTGCCACCAGGACGTCGAGACACCCCCGTCCGGTCGGATCCAGAACAGGTCGAGGTGGTCCGGGTTCCGCGACACCGCGCTCAACGCGCCGGAGAACTCGCCGGGCTGCGCTGATCCCGGCGGCGCGACGGGCCGGTTGACCCACCGGCCCACGGCGGCGGTCCAGGTGGCCGAACTGATGGCGCCGTCGGGCATGATCCAGAACACGTCGAGGGCGTCGGCCCGGCGCGCCACGGACGTGATGGCGCCCCGGGCGGCCGGACCGGGCGAGGGCAGGCTGAACTCCTGTTTCCAGGCATGGGCGGCCGGGATCGGGATGACGAACCCCGCGAGGATCGCCAGGATCGCGAGCAGTCGAAGGGGTTTTCGTTGTAAGAAGGGCATGACAGCAGAACCTCCTTGCGGTGGGCTACCAGGAAGTCGGGCGGGGCCAGGCGTAGTTGCAGCTGCTGTAGCCCAGCTCGTTGGCCCGCAGCAGCGCCGAGTCGTCGTACTTCTTGTAGGTCTCGAACCGTTCGCGCGCCCCGTCGTAGTTGCCCGAGGCGGCCAGCTTGCTCATCTCGGTCCAGTACCAGTTGGCGTGGCCGTAGTCGGCCCAGATCTTGCGGGTCTGGTCGGCGAAGGGGCCGTCGACGATGGATCCGCTGGTCTGCCGCCAGCGCTGGAGCAGGTCGACGCGCAGCTCGCCGACTTTCGCGGCCCACTGGGGGAACAGTCCGCTGCTGTTGGTGTACGGGTCGATCTCGCCGATCCGCGCGGTGGCCGCGCGGCAGGCCTTGTCGGCGAGGTGGATGTAGTCCCACTTGTCCCGCTCGGGATCGTGGGTCGGCGTCGTCCGGACGACCTTGGCGGTGGTCGTCTTCCCAGGGGACTTGTCCAGGTCCCGGTAGGTCTCCACACCCAGGAAACCCAGGACTGCCAGCACGCTCCCGACCACGCCGATCGTCGTCACCATCGCTCCGCGCCGCATCTCCCGCCCCTTTTCCTCCGGTGCCTCAAGCCTTCCGGGGTGGGGCCGCGAGGTCGCCCTGGAGACCTGACCGCGCGCGGACCGGTAATCCGACCGGCGGAACTCGGAAACCTTGGTTGCCAGGCCCAGCGGTGTGGAGATGATCTGTGCGGGAGGTGCCGACGTGGCGGGTCAGCGGTGGTGGGCGGGGGCCGCGGCATCGGCTGTGTTCGCATGGGCGATGGCGGTGTCGTGGCCCGGTGACGACTCGTCGTGGTGGCAGGAGTTCCCGCCGCGGGTGGTCGGCCTCGTGGTGATCGCCGCCGGGCTCGTCGTGTGGAACCGGTTGCCGACCCCGCGCATCGGCGCGCTGCTGGTCCTCGGCGCGGCCGTCTACTACCTCCAGTACCTGCGTTCCACCGACGGTCTGCTGTTCGCCATCGGGTTCTGCCTGGCGTACGCGTGGGCGGGTGTCGCCGCGCACATCCTGATGACGTGGCCGACCGGGCGGCTCAAGGGCCGGGTCGACCGGATTTACGTGGTGGCCTCGTACGTCACCTCGATCGGCACCCAGGTCGCGCGCTACTTCGTCGACGACCCGACCCCGCCGTGGGGGATCGGCATCCCGAAGCCGGTGACCTTCTGGGGCACGTTCGGCAGCGCGCTGGGGCTTTCATGGCGATCAGTGCGATCGGGATCGTGCTGTGGCGGTGGATGAGCACGGCGAAGATCCACCGACGGCCGACCGGGCCGGTGTGGATCGGGATCGTCGCCGCGGCCACGTTCAAGATCGCCGAGGCGGTGGCCACCGTGGTGCCCACTCCGTTCGTGGTCAAGACGACCCTGGCCTGGCTGTTCACCATCGCGGTGATCGTGATGATCCCGCTGCTCCACCTGGTGCGCTGGGTGCTGCGAAAACTCGCTCCGGAAGTGCTGGTCAACCTGCTGGTGGACGTCCACCGCGACTACGCCGGCTTCGCCGACCCGGCGGCGTTGCAGCACAGGCTGAGCAACGGCCTCGGCGACCCGACCCTGACCATCAAGTACACGCTGGACAACGGCACACTGGTCGACATCCACGGCAAGCCGGTGCAACGGGGACCGGGATCGACCACCGAAGTGCGCCGGCACGACCGGCTGATCGCGGTGATCGAGCACGACCCGGCACTGGACGCGCAACCGGACGTGATGGATGCGGCCGTGGCGGCGGTCGGGCTGGCCATCGACAACGCCCGCCTCCACGCGACCCTGCAAGCCCAACTGGAGCAACTGCGCGTGTCCCGCCGCCGGCTGGCCCAGACCGCGGCCGACGAGCGGAAACGCATCCGGGCCGACCTGCACGACGAGACGCAAGGCCGGTTCCACCGGATCTTGATGTTGTTGGGCAACGCCGAGCACCAACACCCCAGCGCCACCATCCGCCAAGCACGCACGGAGCTGGTCGACGCGGTCCGCGTGATGCGCGAACTGACCCAGGGCATCTACCCGACGGTCCTGCTCGACCACGGTCTCGCCGCGGCGGTGGAGAACCTGGCCGACCGGGCTACCCTGCCGGTCGACTTCGCCGTGTCCCCGCAGCGCTGGCCGTACGACGTGGAGATCACGGCGTACTTCGTGATCAGCGAGGCGCTGGCCAACATCCACAAGCACTCGGGCGCGACCGAGGCGGGCATCCGGGTCCAGGCCGAGCCTCGGCACCTGGTCGTCGAGGTGACCGACAACGGCCGAGGCGGCGCGCAGGGGCTCAGCGGACTGCGCGCCCGCGCCGAGGCGGTCAACGGACACTTGACCGTGGTGAGCGAACCAGACCAGGGCACCACCGTGCGTGCCGTGATCCCGGGAGAACCCCTGTGCGCATCGTGATCGTGGAGAACCAGCGGCTGCTGCTCGACCTGCTCACCGATTCCCTGCGCAGCCGCGGCATCGATGTGGTGGGCCGTGCCACGACCCGGGAGGAGGCGCTGCCCCTGATCGACGACAACGCGCCGGACCTGGCGCTGCTGGACATCCGACTGACCCGCGAAAAGGACACCGACGGCCTCGCCGTCGCCGAGGCGGTCCGCGCCCGGTACCCCGACGTGGGCCTGCTGGTGCTGTCGGACTACCTCGAAGCCGCGTTCGCCGAACGGCTGCTGGGGATGCAGGAGACGCCGCACGCGGTGGGCTACCTCGGCAAGGAACGGCTGGGGAACCTGGACGAGCTGATCGAGGCCTTCACCCGGATCACCCGCGGCGAGGTGATCATCGACCCGTACATCATCAGCAAGCTGATGGAACGCCGCCGGGTCGCCGACCCGCTGGAGCGGTTGACGCCGCACGAACGCCGGGTCCTGGAGCTGATGGCCCAGGGCAGGTCCAACCGGGGCATCGCGCACGAGCTGGACACCAGGATCTCCACGGTGGAGGGCCAGGTCCACAACATCGCCCACAAGCTGGGCCTGCCGGAAAGCCGCGGCTCCCTCTACAACCGCCGGGTGCTGGCGACCCTGATGTTCCTGCGCAGCACGGGATCCTCAAGCCGCGACACGCCGTCCTGATCGCGGACTTCGCCGGCCGGCCCGACCCGAGCCCAACCTGTCCGCGAACCGCCGGCACCCGCCCGGCCGCCCGGCACCCGCCCGGCCGCCCGGCACCCGCCCGGCCGCTCGGCAACCCCGCCCGGCCGCTCGGCAACCCCGCCCGGCCGCCCGGCAACCCAGCCCGGCCGCGCCCGGCGCCCAGCCCGGCCGCCCGGCACCCATCCCGGCCGCGCCCGGCGCCCAGCCCGGCCGCGCCCGGCCGTCCCGCGCCGCACCTTCCTCTTCACGGGACGCGCGACCGGCCGAAAAGTCGCAGATCCTGCATGTCACACGATCGGGGGACACCGCGACAGCCACCACACCAACCCCGCGCTACCCGCTTGATCATGGTACCGGAACCACCCCAACCCGACTCGACTTCTTCCGTTCACCCAAGGTTCACCCCGTCAAACCCCGTTCGAGCGTCAAACGAGTCGAACGGGATGCAAGATCGCGGGCGACTGGGGACGAGGGGGTAGGCCGTGAAGCGGCGGTTGTCCATCGGCTTGGCCGTGGTGTTGTTGCTCGCCGTGGTGGCGGTAGTCGTGTGGGGCGGGGAGGACGACGAGAACAACGACCTCACCGTCGTCCGAGGGGTCATCGGGTCCGAGAAGCACGCCTTCTTCACCGACCCCCGCGTAGTCGACACGTTCGCCAAGCACAAGCTGAAGATCGAGGTCGACACCGCCGGCTCACGCCAGATCGCGACCACCGTCGACCTCGGCAAGTACGAGTTCGCCTTCCCCTCCTCCTCGCCCGCCGCGCAGAAGATCCAGCGCGACCGCAAGGTCACCACGGTCCACACCCCCTTCCAGTCCCCGATGGCCGTCGCGACCTTCGAGCCCATCGTCACACTGCTCGAAGCCAACGGCGCGGTCCGCAAGGGCGCGGGGGACTACCAGGTGCTCGACATCGCCAAGTACCTCGAACTGGCCGACCAGCGCTGGGACCAGCTCCCCGGCAACACCGCCTACCCGGCCCGCAAGAACGTCCTGATCACCACCACCGACCCGCGCGAGTCCAACTCCGCCGCCATGTACCTGTCCATCGTCTCGTTCGTCGCCAACGGCAACGCGGTGGTCAGCAGCGCCGAACAGGAAGCCAAAGTCCTGCCGCGCATCTCGAAGCTGTTCCTCGACCAGGGCTACACCCAGAACAGCACCGAGGGCCCGTTCGAGGACTACCTGTCCGCCGGCATGGGCAAGACCCCGATGGCGCTGGTCTACGAATCCCAGTACGTCGACCGCCTCATCCGCGCCGACGGCTCGATCCGCCCGGACATGCGCATGCTCTACACCGCCCCGACCGTGTACTCCAAGCACACGCTGATCCCGTTGTCCCCCAACGGCGACCGCGTCGGCCAACTGCTCGCCACCGACCCGGACCTGGGCCGGCTGGCCGCGACCTTCGGCTTCCGCACCACCAACCCGAAGCTGTTCGCCGAGGTCGCCGGGGACAAGGCGCCGGCGGACCTGGTGGACGCGGTCGAGCCGCCGTCGTTCGAGACGCTCGAACGGCTGCTCGACGAGGTCAAGAAGCAGTACTGACATGGACGACTTCACCCCGGTCGGACCGGTCCCGCCCGAGCGCGCCGCCGGCCTGGTCGCGCTCGACCCGCAGACGCGCGAGGACATCGCCCGCAAGGCCGAGGAGTTCGCCCGCAAGCTCGACGAACTCGACGTGCGCTCCCCGGAGTTCACCGACCGGCTCGACGAACTGCTGGCGGTCGGCGAGTCCGACATGCGCACGGCCGCCGGCGTCGCGCGCACGATGCTCGACCGCGCCGTCGCCGAGCAGGCCACGCCGCGCAACCCGGTCACCACGACCCTGGCCGGCCTCCGCCACACGGTCAAGGAACTGGACCCGTCGAAGCTGCCGCTCACCGGCCGCAAGCTGCTGGGCATGTTCCCGGCCGCCGGCGCCGCGAAGAAGGCCCTCGACCGCTACCGCGCCGCCAACGCACCCGTCCAAGCCCTGGTCCTGGAACTCCGGCAACGCCAGGACGCCCTGCGCCGCGACAACGCCGCCATCAAGGGCGAGCGGGAGCGGCTGTGGCAGGCGATGGGCCGGCTGGCCGAGGCCGCCGCGTTCGCCGGGGCGGTGGACGCCGCCGTCGACCGGCAGGCCGAGGTGTTCGACCTGACCGACCCGCTGCGCGCGCAGACCCTGCGCGCCGACGCACTGCACCCGATCCGCAGCCGCCACCAGGACCTGCTGACCCAGCTCGCCGTCAGCGCCCAGGGCTACCTCGCGCTGGACCTGGTGCGCCGCAACAACGACGAGCTGATCCGGGGCGTCGAGCGCGCGGTGTCCACCACCATGAGCGCCCTCCAGGTGGCGCTGGTGGTCGCTTCCGCCCTGGCCAACCAGCGGGACGTGCTGGACGAGGTCAGCGCGCTGCGCGCCACCACCGACGGCCTGATCCGCGCCAACACCGAGCTGATCGGGTTGCAGGGCGCGGAGATCCAGCGCGCCTCCAGCGACCCGGCGGTGGCCGCGGAGACGATCCGGGCCTCGTTCGACCGGATCTACGCGGCCCTGGACGCGGTCGACGGCCACCGCGCCGAGGCCGTGCGGACGATGGCGGCGACCGTGGAGTCGCTGTCGGGGGAGATCCGCCGCGCCGAGGAGCACCTGCGGCGCTCGCACGAGGGGGACCGATGAGGAAGGCACTGGCGTTCCTGCTGGTGGCAGGACTGCTGACGGCGTGCACCGACGACCCGGACCCCGGACAGCCGGTCGGCCCGGCCGAGCCGGGCACGCTGCGGGTCCTGGCGGGCAGCGAGCTGGCCGACATGCAACCGGTGCTGGAGGAGGCCGCCACGGCGACTGGCGTGACCGTGAAGTTCAGCTTCACCGGCACCCTCGAAGGCGCGGAGGCGCTCGCCTCGGGCACCACCGACGGCGCTTACGACGCGGTGTGGTTCTCCTCGAACCGGTACCCGGCGGCGATCCCGGAGGCCGCGAAGCGCCTGGGCAACCAGGTCAAGATCATGAGTTCCCCGGTGGTGCTGGGGCTGTCCACCTCGGCCGCGCGGCGGCTGGGGTTCGCGGACCGGTCGGTCGGGTGGGCCGAGATCGCCGAGAAGGCCGGGCAGAAGGCGTTCACCTACGGCATGACCGACCCGTCCGCGTCCAACTCCGGCTTCTCCGCGCTGGTCGCCGTGGCCTCGGCGCTGGCGGGCGCGGGCAACGCGGTGGACGCGAACCAGGTCGCCGCGGTCACCCCGAAGCTCACCGAGTTCTTCAGCGCCCAGGCGCTGTCCTCCGGGTCGTCGGGCTGGCTGTCCGAGGCCTACCAGAAGCGCGCCCAGGACCCGGCGGGCAAGGTCGACGGCCTGATCAACTACGAGTCCGTGCTGCTGTCGATGAACGCCTCCGGCACGCTGCCCGAGCCGCTGTCCATCGTCCACCCCAGCGACGGCGTGGTCACCGCCGACTACCCGTTGACCCTGCTCACCGGCGCGAACGACGACGCCCGAGCGGCGCACCAGCGGCTCACCGACCACCTGCGCACGCCCGACGTCCAGCGCCGCATCGGCGAGACCACGCAGCGCCGCCCGGTCGTCCCCGGCGTCGAGTTGGGCGCGCAGTTCACCCAGAAAGACCTGGTGGAACTGCCGTTCCCGGCCACCCGGGACGCCGTGGACGCCCTGCTGTCGGCCTACTTCAACAAGATCCGCCGCCCGTCGCGCACGTTGTACGTGGTGGACACGTCCGGTTCGATGGCCGGGGACCGCATCGAGGCGCTGCGCACCGCGCTGGTCGGCCTGACCGGCGCGGACGGGTCGCTGACCGGCCGGTTCCGCGGCTTCCGCAACCGCGAAGAGGTGACGATCATGCCGTTCGACACCACTCCGCGGCCCCCGCGCACGTTCGTCGTCCCCGAGCAGGACCCGCAGGCCGTGCTGGCGGAGATCAAGTCGTTCGCCGAGGGCCTGAACGCCAACGGCGGCACCGCGATCTACGACAGCCTCGACCGCGCCTACGAGGTCCTGGGACCGGTGCTGGCCAAGGACCCCGACCGGTTCCACTCGATCGTGCTGATGACCGACGGCGAGAACGCCAACGGCCGCGACTTCACCCAGTTCCAGACCGGGTTCCCGCGCGTGCCGGCGCAGGTCCGGGCGGTGCCGGTGTTCACCGTGCTGTTCGGCGAGGGCAGCAGCGACGAGCTGTCGAAGGTCGCGCACATGACCGGCGGCAAGGTGTTCGACGCGCGCAACACCCAGCTGACCGCCGTGTTCAAGGAGATCCGCGGCTACCAATGATCCGCTACCTGGGCTCCACCAAGAACCTCGTCGGCTGCGTCGGCGGCCTGCTCGGCCTCGTCCTGCACGTGACCGGCGTCGTCGGGTCGTGGTGGCCGGCGGTCGTCGCGGGCCTGTACGCGGTGGGCGCGCTGCTCGCGCCGCCGGAGCAGGTGCGCCTGGTGCCGAAGGACGCGGCGACAGAGGCGTGGGAACTGCGCGCGGGCCTGTCCACGCTGGTCCGCGAGGTGGCCGCGCAACGGTCGCGGATGCCGGAGTCCACAATGGACTCCGTGCGGCGGGTGGTCGACGTGCTCGACGACATGCTGGGCAAGCCCGAGCGGCTGACCGACCCCGACCTGCGCCACAACCTGGTCCGGCTGGCCCGGACCGACCTGCCGCTGTCCGTGCAGACCTACCTGAACCTGCCGTGGTGGCTGTCCGCGCAGCGCAAGGCGGACGAAGAACTGGTGGCCCAGTTGGGGCTGCTGGAGGGCCAGGCACGGCAACTGGCCGAACGCTTCTACGCCTCCGACGTCAACCGGCAGACCGACCACGGCCGTTACCTGCGCGACCAGAACGAGTGACCCGGTTCGAGGAGAGATCGATGAGAAAGACGTTGGTGGCCGGTGTTTCGCTGCTCACCCTGGCCGCGTGGACGTCGTCGGCGGGCTCAACCTCACCGACCCGCACGGGCACGTCCCGTTCCCGCTGACCCGCCCGGACCGGGTGCTGACGGGCGCGGACTTCGACGTCGAGTCGCTGGTCCGGCTGCCCGACGGCTCCTACTGGGCCGGTGACGAGTTCGGTCCGTACCTGCTGCACTTCGACCGCGCCGGGCGCCTGCTGGCCCCGCCGGTGCCCACCCCGGGCGTGTTCGCCCCGGAGAACCCGGCCGGCACCCCGAACCTGGGCGGCAGCAAGGGTTTCGAGGGCCTGGCGCTGTCCCCGGACGGCAAGACCCTCAACGCCCTGCTGGAGGGCACGGTCGCCGGCGACGAGCCGGGCACGCTGCGCCTGTACGAGTTCGACCCGGCCGCCCGCCGCTACACCGACACCCGCTGGACCTACCCGCTGGACTCGACCGCGCACGCCATCGGCGAGTCGATCGCGGTGGACCGCAACCGGCTGCTGGTCATCGAACGCGACGGCGCGCAGGGCGCGGACGCCAAGGTCAAGAAGGTCTACCTGGCCGACAAGCGCGACCGCGACCGGGACGGCAAGCTGGACAAGACCCTGGTCGCCGACCTGCTCGACCTGGCCAACCCGCACGGGCTGGGCGGGTTCGGCAGTCCGTTCCGGTTCCCGTTCCCGACCATCGAGAGCGTGCTGATCGTCGACGACCGCACGCTGGCGGTGTTGAACGACAACAACTTCCCGTTCTCCTCGGGCCGCACGCCCAACCAGCCCGACAACAACGAGTTCATCACCGTCAAGCTGACCGACCGCCTGCACGCCGACCCGCGCATCCTGCGCCGCTGAGAACCTCGACGGGGGTGACGTCGGAATCCGGCCAGACAAGCCCCCGCGCCGCGACGATGCTGGTGCCCGCACAACGATCACCAGGGGGGTCGACGCGACACCATCGCCGCCCTGGCCCGCGGCATCGACGCACCGCTCAACGTGATGGCCGGGCCGGGTTCCCCGTCGGTCGCCGAGCTGGCCGGGTGGGGCGTGGCGCGGGTGAGCGTGGGCCAGGGCGTCGCACGGGGTGGCCCTGGAGTCCGCGCGCCGGGTGCTCGCCGACGACGGCGACCCGGCCGGCGCGGTGGACTACGGCCTGATGAACAGCCTGCTCACCACTCCAGGAGCCGGACGAACGCGGCGAGGTCGTGCCGCGCGTCGCCGAGGGTCACGGTGTCGTTCGCGCGCCGCAGCGTAGGCCGCCGAGGTCAGGACGCGGGATTCCTTTTGACCGGATCACTCGGGCGCGACGACCTCGACCGGTGGCCGCACGAACTTGCCGCGCGGGCGCGCCGGTTCCACGGCCTCCGGTCCGCCGGTGGGCAGCCGGTACGGTTCGGCCGCGTCCAGGTCCACCTGGTAGCCGAGGTCGATGAGCGAGGCCGCGGTGAGCCGGCTGATCGGGTTGCCGGCCGCGCCGATCCCGCTGGACATCAGCTCGTTGCGGAACACCGACTCGCGCCAGTGGCTGTCCCGCGTCCCGTCGCCGCCCTGGTTCTCCACCGGCACGGTCTCGAACTCGCCGTCGCCCTGCAACGCCTCGTACTCGACCATCGCCACCCGACCGGTGTAGCGGGGGTCGTCGGACCCGACGCCGGCCACCAGCCCCGACCAGAGGGTGCCGATGCCCAGCACGTGCCCCATCTCGTGCGTGATGACGTCGACCAGCGTCCGCTCTGCCTCCATCTGCGCGAGGTCGGCGGTGTCGAACCGCATCACCCCTCGACACGGCGGCCCGCCCACCCGGATGTGCGTCGGCCCGGCCTCGCCGAGGATGCCGTTCACCCCGTCGATCCTCGCGCCCTCCGCGAGGATGAGCACGTCGTCGATCCGCTCGCCGTCGAGCGTGACGTCCGGCAGGTCCCCGACGATGATCCGCGCCCACCGGTCGGCGGCGTGCTTGAACGCGGCCTTCTGCGTCTCGCTCAACCCGCCGACGAACTTCACCGTGATGGTGAACGGCGAGGTCGTCTCGGCCACTTCCAGCGCACGTCCGGCGTCGGCGCGCGCTTCGTAGATCTCGTGGTCGGCCATGATCTGTCCCCAATCGGCCGGGCGTCGTATGCCTGTTCTGTCGCCGGCGACCGCGGGGCGTAACGATGGTTCACCCGTTCGGGCTACGGAGGTAGGTCAGGACGGCGAGCACGCGGCGGTTGGTGTCGTCGTCGGGTGGCAGGCCGAGTTTGGCCAGGATGTTGCCCACGTGCTTGCCCACGGCGGCCTCGCTGACCACCAGGTCGCGGGCGATGGCGGTGTTCGAGCGACCCTCGGCGAGCAGGGCGAGGACTTCGCGTTCGCGTGGGGACAGGCGTTCCAGCGGGTCGCTGCGGCGGGCCAGCAGGCGGCGGACGACCTCCGGGTCGATCGCGGTGCCGCCCGCCGCGACGCGCCGCAGGGTCGCGGCGAACTCCTCCACGTCCACCACCCGGTCCTTGAGCAGGTAGCCGACCCCGCCGCGCGCGTCGAGCAGGTCGGCGGCCAGGCCCCGGTCCACGTACTGGCTCAGCGCCACGACCGGCAGGCCGGGGTGGTCCCGGCGCAGGGCGATGGCGGCCCGCACGCCCTCGTCGCTGAACCCGGGTGGCATCCGCACGTCGGTCACCACCAGGTCGGGCCGGTGCTCGGCGACGGCGGTGAGCAGGGCGTCGGCGTCCCCGACGGCGGCGACCACGTCCAGGCCGAACCGGGCCAGCAGCCCGGCGAGCCCTTCCCGCAGCAGCACGCCGTCCTCGGCCAGCACTACGCGGACCACGGCAGCTCCACCCGCACCAGGGTCGGCCCGCCGACCGGGCTGGACAGCGCCATCCGGCCGTCGAGCACCGCCACCCGGTCGGCCAGACCGGTCAACCCGGTCCCGCCCGCCGGATCGGCCCCGCCGCGCCCGTCGTCACGCACCTCCACCACCAGCAACCGGTCCGAAGCGGACGCGGTCACCTGCGCGGTCGTCGCGCCGCTGTGCCGGGCGACGTTGGTCAGCGCCTCGGCGACCACGAAGTACGCGGTCGACTCGACGTGCGGGGGCAGCCGGGGCAGGTCCGCCCGCACGTCCACCGGCACCGGCCCGCGGTCGGCGAGATCCTCCAGCGCCGCCGCCAGGCCCCGGTCCGCCAGGACCTTCGGGTGGATGCCGCGCACCAGTTCCCGCAGCTCGGCCATGACCTGCTTGGCCTCCTCGTGCGCCCGCGTGACGTGCTCGTGCGCGGGGGAGTCGGCGGGCACGTCCAGCCGCGCCAGGCCCAGCCGCAGCGTCAGCCCGACCAGCTTCTCCTGCGCCCCGTCGTGCAGGTCCCGCTCGATGCGCCGCCGCTCCGCGTCGAACCCGTCCACCAGCCGCGCCCGCGACCGCGCCACCTCCACCAGCCGCTCGTCGTCGTGCAGCAACGCCCGCGCCACCGCGCCGTGCCCGCCCGCCACCAGCGACCACAGGTAGGGCACCACCGGCAGCACCGCCAACCCGGCCGCCGCGTACCCCAGCGACTCGGTCACCGAGTCCGTCACCACGAACCCCAGCGCCACCGGACCGTCCGCGCCCATCAGCAGCAACGGCCCCGCCAGCAGCACGAACGGCAAAGCCGCGACCAGGAGCGCCGGCACGTACACCAGTGGCCCCAACGTCAGCAGCAGCACGGCGTAGGCGACCTCCCGCCACGTCGCCGCGTCCCGGTACCCGGTCGGCGGGTGGTGCGCCACGGGCCGAGGGTCGAGCAGCCGCAACCGCCACCGCTCCAGCCGCGCCAGCGGACGCGCCACCCACGGCAGCCCCGCGCCCAGCACCGCCAACCCCACCACCGCGAACGCCAACCGCCCACCCACCGACTGCGTCGGCGACAACGCCAGGAACCCCGGCAGGCTCAACAACCCGACCGGCACCGCGACCACGGCGGCGACGACCGGCGTGCCCACGACGTGCGCCAACGCCCGCCACGGCCACCGGGTCAGCAGGAAGTCCCGCCGCCGCAAGGCTTTCCAGAAGATCACCGGCCCGACGCTAGTCCAGCCGGGACGCGCTGTCGGTGGGTTCGCGCGTAGTCCCGGGGTAGGCCTGGCCATACCCCCATGAGGCCGTCCAGTGGTAGTGATCGACCGGCCGGTGCGCTGGTCTGCTGACCCGCATGACGATCACCGCGACCCGGACCCGAGGCGTCCGGACGTTCCTCCTGCTGTCCTTCGGCCTGGCCTGGGCGGGCATGATCGGCGCGGCACTGCTCGGGTACTCCACCGCGAACCCGTGGGTGCAGCTGCCGTTCGCGTTCGCGCCGGCGATCGGGGCGCTGGTGGTGCGCCTGCGCGGCGAGGGTTTCGCCGACGCGGGCCTGGCGTTGCGGCTGCGTCAGGCGTGGTGGCACTACCTGCTCGCGTGGCTGGCGCCGTTCGCGTTCGTGGCGGTGGCGGCCGGTGTGGCCGTGCTGTGGGGTTTCCGCCTGGCTCCGGTGGAGTGGCAGGTGGTCGTGGTGCTGCTGGTCGGGGTGCCGTTGTTGACCCCGGTGTACTGGGGCGAGGAGTTCGGCTGGACCAGCTACCTGCGGCTGCGGCTGTTCCCGGGGCGGCCGACGGCGGCGACGGTGGCGACCGGGCTGGTGTGGGCGGTGTGGCACTACCCGTTGGCGTTCACCGGGTACATCGAGTTCGGCAACGTCGTGGTCGGGCTGGCGGTGTGGACGGTGTCGTTCCTGTGCCAGGAGGTGGTGCTGAGCTGGTTGCGGCTGTCCAGCGGCACGGTGTGGACGGCGAGCCTGGCGCACGCGGGCAACAACATGGTGCTGTCGCTGATGGTCGGCTCGATGCTGCCGGGGGTGGACGCGACGGTGGTGACGGTCGTGTTGAGCGTGCCGATCGCGGTGGTGGCGGGGTGGCTGCTGGTCACCGGTCGGACGGGTGCGCGGTGACCAGGAGGAGGGCGTCGAGCAGCCGGTGCCAGTCGCGCTCGGTGGGCTCGCGGCCCGCGAGGCCGCCCATGCGGGCGAGGACGTCGAGCACGGCGGCGGCGAGTTCGTCCGGCGGTGTGCCGGTGTGGTCGGCGAGGGTGCCGACGTCGCGGCGGAAGCGGGTGCCGCGTCCGAGCCGGACCAGGCTCGGGGGCAGTTCGGGCGGGGCGGGGGAGGGGCCGAGGTCGACGTCGAGCGTGGTGCCGAGTGCGGTCGCGAGCCTGCTCAACGCGTCGACGGTCGGGTTGCCGCGGTCGTTCTCCAGGTTCGCCACGTAGGGCACGGACAGCCCGGCGTCCGCCGCCACCGCCGCGACCGTCCGCCCACTGGCCGCGCGCAGCGCCCGCAGCCGTGCCCCGAGGGTCATCCGCCACCTCATCTTGACAGAACACTTCTCCTGCTGACTATCTTGTGAGAATAGCGCAGAGGGGGCTGCCGGTGTTCGCGTCGTTACGGGTCCGCGACTTCCGCCTGCTGTGGCTGGGCCGCACGGTCGGCTCCCTGGGCACGTGGCTGCTGGTGGTCGCGGTACCCGTCCACGTCCTGCACCTGACCGGCTCCGCGACCGCCGCCGGCCTCGCCCTGGCCGCCGAGTTCCTGCCCCCGGTGGTCCTCGGGCCGGTGGCGGGCGCGGTCGTGGACCGGTGGGACCGGCGGGTGGTGCTGGTGGCGGCGGACGTGCTGCGGGCGGCGGCGGTGGCGGTGTTGTTGCTGGTGCGGGCGGCGGACGACGTGTGGCTGGTGTACGTGGCGCTGGTGCTGGAGGGCGTGGGCACGGTCGTGTTCCGGCCCGCCGTGCAGGCCCACGTCCCAACGATCGTCGGCCCCTTGCTGCCCGGGGCGAACGCCCTCACCACGGCGACCGACGGCGCCGTCCGCCTGATCGGCGCACCCCTCGGCGGCCTCCTGCTGGGCCTGGCCGGCTGGGAGGCGCTGGTTGTTGTCGACGTCCTGACCTACCTCTTCTCCGCACTCGCCATCAGCCGCACCACCCGCCGGGACGGGCTCGCTGTCGTACCCGGCTGCGAGAATGGACCCCGGGGCGGCGAAAACCGGAGTGTCGTACCCGAGTGGGAGAATGATCCCCAGGGGCGCTCAAGATCGACTGTCGTACCCCCGTGGGACAATGGAGACGGGGGCCGGAGGCCGCGGTCTCCACGGTCGGGGTCTCGACGGTCGGGGTCTCGACGGTCGCGGTCTCGACGGTCGCGGTCTCGACGGTCGCAGTCTCGACGGTCGGGGTCTCGGCGGGCGCGCGCCGGGGCGTGGCGGGAACTTGTCGCGGGCATGCGGTTTCTGGGGCGGGATCGGACGGCGGGGGCGTTGTTCCTGGTGTCCACGCTGTTCCTGGGTGCGAACGCCGCCCTGTCCGCCCTGCTCGTCCCGCACGCCGCCACCACGTTCGGCGACGCCGCCCAAACCGGTGCCGCCGAAACCGGTGCCGCCGAAACCGGTGCCGCCCAGGCCGACGTCGCCCAGACAGGTGCCGGTCAAACCGGTGCCGCCCAGACCGGGCTCGTGCTGTCGGGGCTCGGGGTCGGGTTCCTGCTCGGCGCCCCCGCGACCCGCCGCCTTCTGCACCGACCCGCCCCGCTGCTCGGCGGCGCGCTCACCGGCACGGCCCTGGGGTTCGCACTGCTGTTCGCCGCACCGACCGTCCCGACCGCACTGGCTGCGGCCGTGGTGGTCGGCGCGTTCGGGTCGGCCGTGCTCACCACCACCCAGACCCTGCTGCAACGCGTCACCCCCAACGCCCTGCTCGGCCGGGTCGGCGCGGCCCTGTTCACCGGCGAAGCCGCCGCGACGTTCGTCGGAGCCCTCGCCGGCGCGGCAGCCGCCGGGAACACCCGCAACGCCGTGACAACAGCGTGCGCGATCACCCTGACCGCCGCCGCACTCGCGACAACGTTGTTGCCACGCAAAGGGGTCCCGGCGGACAACCACCGGGACCCCACGAAACCAAAGACCTAGGCCTGGTTGGCCCACCAGGCGCGACCGGCCTCGCCCAGGGTCGAGATCGGGTCGTAGTACGGGTACCGGCGGTCGAGGGCGTCGGCGTCCTCCAGTTCGATGCCGGTCCGGTAGTTCTTGGTCCAGTACGAGATGCCCAGCTCCCGGTCGTACTCGGCGACCTGGTGGACCCAGCGCTTGCCGACGTACGGCACGTCGCACACGATGCGCGGCGTGGCGTAGCCCGGCAGGTAGCCCATGATCGCGTGCTGGAGTTCCTGCGCCTCCCACACCGCCACGCGCCAGTGCTCGGCGTTGGGGATCATGTCGCACATGTAGAAGTAGTACGGCAGGATGTTCGCCTCGCCCTGCAACGCGAAGCACAGGTCCAGCAGGTCGTCCGGCGTCGCGTTGACGCCCTTCATCAGCACGCCCTGGTTGCGCACGTCCCGCACGCCGACGTCCAGCGCCGTCCGCGCCGCCTCGGCGACCAGCGGGGTCACCGACTGCGCGTGGTTGACGTGGGTGTGGATCGCGAGGTTCACGCCGCGGCGGTGGGCGGTGCGGGCCACGCGCTCCATGCCCTCCACGACGCGCGGCTGGAGCCAGTGCTGCGGCAGGCCCGCCAGCGCCTTGGTGGCCAGCCGGACGTCGCGCACGGTCTCGATGTCCAGCAGCCGCATCAGGAACGACTCCAGCTGCGGCCACGGCACGTTCGCCACGTCGCCGCCGGAGACCACCACGTCCCGCACGCCCGGCGTGCGCTTGAGGTAGTCGATCATCTGGTCCTGCCGGTCCACCGGCTTGAGCAGCAGCTTGTGCTTCTGCACCTGCGGGGTGGAGTTGCCGACCAGGTCCATGCGGGTGCAGTGCCCGCAGTACTGGGGGCACGTGGACACCAGCTCGGCCAGCACCTTGGTGGGGTAGCGGTGGGTCAGGCCCTCGACCACCCACATCTCGGCCTCGTGCAGCGAGTCCCGCGACGAGTGCGGGTGGCTGGGCCAGTGCGGGTCGCGGTCGGCGCGGACCGGGATCATGTACCGGCGGACCGGGTCGGCGAAGAACGCGTCGGTGAAGTCCTGCGGCTCGGCGTGCGGCGCCATGGTGTTGAGCATCTGCGGCGGCACGAGCATGGACATCGTGGCGAGGTCCGCCTGGTCGGCGGCCAGCTCGTCGTAGAACCGCTCGTCGAGCAGGTCGCCCATGACGGTGCGCAGCTGCTTGACGTTCTTCACGCAGTTCACCCGCTGCCACTGGGCGTCCCGCCACTGCGCGTCGGTGACCTGCCGCCAACCGGGGAACCGCCGCCAGTCGGGCTCGATCAGCTCGCGGCGGACGTAGGTGTACGGCTGGAGGTCAGGTCGCGGCACCGCGGGCACGACGTCGTGTAGCGCAGTCATCCATGCTCCCTACCCGTTGAGTGGCGTAAAGATATGCTGCCAGAAGGGCCGTTGGACGTAAATATTTCGGCAGGGAGTGTTTTGGGTCGATCGTTCGTTGGTGGGGTATGCGCGTGTTCGCGGTAGTGCTGATCGGTCTCGCTGTCGAGTTGCTGACCTTGGTGTGGGCGGCCGGGACGTGGGGTTTCCTGCCCACGCTCGGGCTGCTGGTCCTGGGCGGCGTCGTCGGCTCGGTGCTCATGCGCCGCGAGGGCGCCCGCACGATGGCCGCGTTCACCGAGGCCGTCCGCACCCGCCGCGCCCCCCACCAGGAGATCGCCGACGGCGTCCTCATCGCCGCGGCGGGCTTCCTGATCATCGTCCCGGGCTTCCTCAGCGACCTCGCGAGCCTGTTCCTGCTCTTCCCGCCCACCCGCCGGCTGATCAGCAAGCGCATCGCCCGCCGCGCCGAACAGCGCGAACGCGAGATGACCCTGAACCTGCGCTACGGCCGACCGCCGATGGCCGGCGGCGTGGTGATCGACGGCGACGTGGTCGACGTGCGCCCCGACGAGCCGGCGCCGAAGCCACGCCCTGAACTGACCTGATCGGTGTCACGCCCGGCCGTCGCGGGTACCACACAGCCCATGACGGTCATCGGTGTGCACGCCTCGCACGAGCAAGTTCACCCGTCCGAGCTGCTCAGGGCCGTGAAACGGGCGGAAGAGGTCGGGTTCGACGCGGCGATGTCCTCCGACCACTTCTCGCCGTGGAGCGCCCGCCAGGGCCAGTCCGGTTTCGCCTGGTCCTGGCTCGGCGCGGCCCTCGAAGGCACCGGCCTGCCGTTCGGCGTGGTCAACGCGCCCGGCCAGCGGTACCACCCGGCGGTCATCGCCCAGGCCATCGGCACCCTCGCCGCGATGTACCCCGGCCGGTTCTGGGCCGCGCTGGGCACCGGTGAGGCGAGCAACGAGCACATCACCGGCGGGCGCTGGCCCCGCAAGGACGTCCGCACCGCCCGCCTGCGCGAGTGCGTCGACGTCATCCGCGCGCTGCTCGACGGCGAGGAGGTCAGCCACGACGGCCTGGTCACCGTCGACCGCGCCCGGGTGTGGACCAGACCCGGCGAGCCGCCCAAGCTGCTGGGCGCGGCGGTGAGCGTGGAGACCGCGCGGCGGCACGGGGAGTGGGCCGACGGCCTGATCACCGTCAACGGCCCGACCGAGCACCTGCGCAAGGTCGTCGAGGCCTACCGGGGCGCGGGCGGTGTCGGGAAGCTGTGCCTCCAGGTCCACCTGAGCTGGGCGCCGACCGAGGAGGAAGCCCTCGCGGTCGCGCACGAGCAGTGGCGCTCGAACGTCTTCGCCCCGCCGGTGTGCTGGGACGTCGAGACCGCCGAGCAGTTCGACGTGATCTCCGAGGAGGTCACGCCCGAGCAGGTCGCGCGCACCGTCGCCGTCTCCGCCGACCTCGGCGAGCACGCGGCGCGCCTCACCGGGTACGTGGAGCTGGGATTCGACGAGATCTACCTGCACCACGTGGGTCAGGAGCAGGACCGGTTCCTCGACGCGTTCGGCGAGCACGTCCTGCCGGAGGTGGGCCGGTGAAGCTCACCCGGACCGCCGACCTGTGGTGGAAGAACGCCGTCGTCTACTGCCTGGACGTGGAAACCTTCCACGACTCCGACGGCGACGGCCACGGCGACTTCCGCGGCCTGACCCAGAAGATCGACCACCTGCACAGCCTGGGCGTCACGTGCCTGTGGCTGATGCCGTTCTTCCCCTCACCCGACCGCGACGACGGCTACGACATCACCGACTTCTACGGCGTGGACCCCCGCCTGGGCACCCACGGCGACTTCGTCGAGTTCGTCCGCACCGCCCGCGACCGGGGGATGCGCGTGATCGCCGACCTGGTCGTCAACCACACCTCCGACCAGCACCCGTGGTTCCAGGAGGCCCGCTCGTCGAAGGACAACCCGCGCCGCGACTGGTACGTGTGGCGCGACCAGCCGCCGCCGGACGCGGAGAAGGGCGTGGTCTTCCCCGACCAGGAGAAGTCCCTGTGGGAGAAGGACGAGAAGACCGGCCAGTACTACCTGCACCGGTTCTACAAGCACCAGCCGGACCTGAACGTGGCCAACCCCGAGGTGCGCGACGAGATCGCGCGGGTCATGGGGTTCTGGATGGAGCTGGGACTTTCGGGTTTCCGGGTGGACGCGGTCCCGTTCCTGCTGGAGGCCCCGGTGCAGGACCTGCCCGACCCGCACGACTACCTGGGCGACCTGAGGGCGTTCCTGTCCAGGCGCAACGGGGAGGGGGTGCTGCTGGGCGAGGTCAACCTGCCGTACACGGAGACGATGAAGTTCTTCGGCAGCGCGGACGGCGTCGGGGACGAGCTGCACATGTGCTTCGACTTCATCGGGATGCAGCAGATGTACCTGTCGCTGGCGCGGCAGGACGCCAGCCCGGTGAGCCATGCTTTGCGGGAGCGGCCTTTGCCGCCGCGCGACTGCCACTGGGCGACGTTCGTGCGCAACCACGACGAGCTGACGTTGGACAAGCTGACGGAGCCGGAGCGCCAGGAGGTCTTCGACGCGTTCGGTCCCGAGCCGGAGATGCAGCTGTACGGGCGGGGGTTGCGGCGACGGTTGCCGTCCATGCTCGGGGGCGATCTGCGGCGGATCAAGATGGTCTACAGCTTGTTGTTCACGCTTCCGGGGACGCCGGTGTTGTTCTACGGCGAGGAAGTGGGGATGACGGAGGACCTGTCGCAGGAGGGCAGGCTGGCGGTGCGGACCCCGATGTGGTGGGACGCGGCTCGACAGCAGCGGCACGAGGAGGGGTCGCTGCTGTCGTGGATCAAGCGGCTGATCCGGGCGTATCGGGATTGTCCGGAGTTGGCTTGGGGGTCGTTCCAGGTGATCGACACCCCCGAGCCGGCGGTCTTGGCCCACCGGTGCGACATCGACGGTGGGACGGTGATCGCCGTGCACAACCTGGGTGATGCGGAAGCCGACCTCGATCTGTCCACTGTGGATGGTGAGCTGACGGACGTGTTCACCGAGCAGCCGGTGAAGTCGACGTTCGTGCTGGAGCCGTATGGGTGTCGGTGGTTGCGGACTTGGGCGGACGGGGTGCGGCCTGATCGGTAGCCGGGTGGACACCGACAGGCAGCAAAGCCAAGGGATTGTCGGTCCCCACAAGTAGAATGGACACCGGGGGCCGTGGCCCGCACCTCACCTCGACCCAGCTCACCTCGACCCAGCTCACGTCAGCCGGTAGCCGTGGGCCGGCCGGTTGGCCATCCCGTACCGGGGTTGGACTTCCGCCTTGCCCACCGCCACCAGGTGTTCCAGGTAGCGGCGGGCGCTGACGCGGGACAGGCCGGCGCGCTCGCCGACCTCCTGTGCCGACAGGTCGCCCTCGCCGGCGCGCAGCGCCTCCGTCACCAACCGCAGCGTCACCGCCGACAACCCCTTCGGCAACCCCGCCCGGGGCCGGTGCTGCAACAGCTGGTCCACCTCGTCCTGGTCCAACCACTGCCCCAACCGCTGCACCTCCAACCGCCGCGCCAAGTACTCGCGCATCCGGTCCAGGAAAGCGGCCCGCGTGAAGGGCTTCACCAAGTAGTGGTCCACACCCCGGGACATGGCCTGCCGCACAGTCTCCCGCTCCCGCGCCGCCGTCACCGCGATGACATCCACCGGCGGACCGGACCGCGCCCTCAAACGGGCCAGCACCTCCAAGCCCGAGATGTCCGGCAGGTGGATGTCCAGCAGCACCAGGTCCGGCCGCAGCGACTCCACCGCCCGCAACGCCTCGCCACCCCCGTGCGCCTCGCCCACCACCGTGAACTCCGGCAGCGCCGCCAAGAACGCCCGGTGCACGGCGGCCACCGCGAAGTCGTCGTCCACCACCAACGTGCGCACGGTCATCGGACACCTCCACCCGGCAGCCAGACGTCGAACGACGCGCCGCCCAACTCCGAGTCGGAGATCTCCACCCGGCCACTGCGCCGGGTGACCACCCTGGACACCAGTGCCAGCCCGATCCCTCGCCCGTGCGCACCCTCCGGCGCCTTCGAACTCACGCCCAGCGTGAAGATCCGCCCGCGCTGCGACTGCTCGACCCCCGGCCCGTCGTCGTCCACGACCACCCGCACCCCGTCCGACGACGACCGCACCAGCACCCGCACCGTCCCGCCCGGGCGAACGGCGTCGACCGCGTTGTCCACCAGGTTGCCCAACACCGTCAGCGCGTCGTCGCCGGCCCCGGTCGCCACCGCCGACGACGGGTCCAGCCGCAACGCCACCCCCCGCTCGTGCGCGGTGGACGACTTGGCCAGCAGCAGTGCCGCCAGGGCCGGGTCGGCGACCGCGCCGGAGATGATGTCCGAGGTCAGCGAACCCGCCCCGCCGACCCGCTCGATGTAGGCCACCGCCTCCGCACGCCGGTCCAGCTCCACCAGTCCACCGATCACGTGCAGGTGGTTGGAGAACTCGTGCGCCTGCGCCCGCAGCACCTCGGTCACCGTGCGCTGCCCGTCCAACTGGCGCAACGCGTCGTGCAGCTCGGTCCGGTCCCGCAACGTCAGCACGACACCCACCGGGCGACCCTGCGTCTTGGCGGTCATGCGGTTGGCGACCAGCACGCGCTCGCCGGCCAGCACCAACCGGTCGGCCACGTCGTCCACGCCGCGGGCCAGGTCGAGCAGGCCGCCGTCCTCCAGGACCTCGGCGGCAGGCCTGCCGGTGGGGTCCTCGGTCAGCCCCAGCAGGCGCACGGCCTCGTCGTTGACCAGCGCCAACCGCTCCCGGTCGTCCACGGCCACGACACCCTCGCGGATGCCGTGCAGCATCGCGTCCCGGGTCTCCAGCAACTGCGCGATCTCGGCCGGTTCCAGCTTGAACGTCCGCCGCCGCACCGACTGCGTCACCAGCGCCGCGCCCAGCACGCCGACCAGCGCGGCGGCGGCCAGCCAGCCGATCAGTTCGGGCAGGTCCTCGGCCAGGTCGGCGGACAGCTCGCTCTCCAGGATGCCGACCGACGCCATGCCGATGATCTGCCCGTCCGCCGACCGGATCGGCACCTTCGCCCGCAGCGACGTGCCCAGGGTGCCGGTCTCGGTCCCGAGGAACACGTTGCCCGACAGCGCCGAACTCGGATCGGTGGAGACCCGTTCTCCTATGCGCCTGGGGTCCGGGTGGGCGTAGCGGACTCCGTTGCGGTCGGTGACCACCACGTACGTCACCCCGGAGGCCTTGCGGATCAGCTCCGCCAGGGGCTGGATGGTGGCCGCGGGCTCGGGCGCGTCGAAGGCTTCCACCACGGTGGGCAACCGTGCGACGCTCTCCGCGACCGACCGCATCCGGTCCTTGTAGGCCTCCCGGATGCGGTCGGACTGCAACTTGGCCGCCAGCAGACCCGCCGCGCACGTCGTGACCAGCACGATGACCACCTGCAACACGAGCAGGGACCACCCGAGGGGCACGGTGCGGCGACGCATGGCAGGCATTCTGACCCACGCCGTGTGAGACCGGCCACGACCTAAACGACCAATACGGCCCTTACGACCGATGCCTTACCGCGCCGGCGCGCCGCTCCTACCGTTCCCGCCCAACCGGGGCGACGACGCCCCGGTGGGAACGTGGAGGCATTCGATGGCAGCACAGCACACCCGACTGGTCGCGGCGGTGGTCGCCGCGGGCCTGGTGCTCGCGGGGTGTGGGGGAGGCGCGAAGTCGGCGAGCGGGGAACTCGCCAGGCTGGAGATCATGGCCCCGGCCGACCCGGGCGGCGGCTGGGACCAGACCGCCCGCGCCATCCAGGCGGCGGTGACCGGCGCGGGTCTGGCCAAGTCGGCGCAGGTCAGCAACGTCGGCGGGGCGGGCGGCACGGTCGGGCTGCAGAAGCTGGCCAACGAGAGGTCCGAGTCCTACCTGATGGTCACCGGCCTGGTCATGGTCGGCGCGGTGGAGACCAACGGCGTGGACAAGCGGCTGGAGGACACCACCCCGATCGCGCGGCTGACCGCCGAGGAGGAGGTGGTGGTCGTCCCGGCCGACTCGCCGCACCAGACCATCGAGGACCTGCTCAAGGCCGTCGAGGAGAAGGGCCAGGGCGTGTCGATCACCGGCGGCTCGGCCGGCGGCACCGACCACATCCTCGCCGCGATGCTGCTCAAGGCCAAGAACATCGACCCGGCCAAGCTCAACTACGTGCCCTACTCCGGCGGCGGCGAGTCGCTGGCGGCGCTGCTGGGCAAGAAGGTCGACGCGGGCATCTCCGGCGTCGGCGAGTACAAGGAGCAGATCAAGGCGGGCAAGCTGCGCGCGCTGGGCACCTCCGGCCCCACGCCGCACCCGGACCTGAACGTGCCGACGTTCACGAACCTGGGCACCGGCGTGGAGCTGATCAACTGGCGCGGCGTGGTGGCGCCCGGCTCGATCTCGCCCGGGGCCAGGGACCGGCTGGTCAAGCTGGTCACCGACATGCACGCCAGCCCGCAGTGGCAGGAGGAGCTGAAGAAGAGGGGCTGGACCGACACGTTCCTGACCGGCCACGAGTTCTCGAAGTTCCTCACCGTGGAGATCGGCCGCATCAAGCCGGTCCTCCAGGACATCGGCCTGGTCAAGTGACCACCGGCACCGCCCCTCGCGAGGCCTCGGCCAACGTCGAGGAGTACGTCTTCGGCGGCCTGGTCGCGGCGCTGGGCGTGTTCACCCTGGTGGACGCGGGCTCCATCGCCGCGACCCGGGACGCCGTGGGCGCCCGCGCGTTCCCTCCGTGGTGGGGGTGTTGTTGCTGGTCACGGGCGTGGCGGCGATCGTCGCCACGGCCCGGGGCCGGTTGGGCGAGGCCGAGGACGGCGAGGACGTCGACACCGGCGTGCGCACCGACTGGCTGACCGTGGCCAAGCTGGGCGCGCTGCTGGTGGCGCACCTGGTGCTGATCGACCTGGTCGGCTGGCCGGTCGCGGCGGCCGTGCTGTTCTTCGGGGCGGCGTGGGCGCTGGGCGCGGTGTGGTGGAAGGCGCTGCCGATCGCCGTGGTGCTGGCGCTGGTGGTGCAGGTCGTGTTCGCGTCCGGGTTGGGGCTGTCGCTGCCCGCCGGCGTGTTCGAGGGGGTGCCGCTGCTCGATGGGTAGCCTCACCGCCCTGCTGGAGGGCTTCGCGACCGCCGCGCAGCCCGAGTACCTGCTCTACGCCCTGCTGGGCGTCACCCTCGGCACCGCCGTGGGCGTGCTGCCGGGCATCGGCCCGGCGATGACGGTGGCGCTGCTGCTGCCGCTGACCTACTCGCTGGAGCCGACCGCGGCGCTGATCATCTTCGCGGGCATCTACTACGGCGGCATGTACGGCGGGTCGACGACCTCGATCCTGCTGAACACGCCCGGCGAGTCGTCCTCCATCGTCACCGCGCTGGAGGGCAACCGGATGGCCCGCGCGGGCAAGGGCGCGGCGGCGCTGGCGACGGCGGCGATCGGGTCGTTCGTGGCGGGCACCATCGCGACGGTGCTGCTCACGGCGCTGGCGCCGACCATCGCCGACGCCGCGGTGATGCTGGGCCCGGCGGACTACGTGGCGCTGATGGTGGTGGCGTTCGCGACCGTCGCGGCGCTGCTGGGCTCCTCGCCCGTGCGCGGGCTGGCGTCCCTGGGCGTCGGCCTGTTCCTGGGCCTGGTCGGGACGGACACGTTGTCCGGTCAACAGCGGTTCACCCTCGGGGTGCCGACGCTGGCCGACGGGATCGACGTCGTGGTCGTCGCGGTCGGCGTGTTCGCGGTCGGTGAGGCGTTCTACGTCGCCTCCCGGCTGCGGCACGGCCCGGTCGAGGTGGTGCCGGTCGGCGGGAAGTGGATGACCGGCGAGTTCTGGCGGCGGTCGTGGAAGCCGTGGCTGCGCGGCACGTTCATCGGGTTCCCGATCGGCACCGTGCCGGCGGGCGGCGCGGACGTGTCGACGTTCCTGTCCTACGCGGCGGAGAAGAAGCTGTCGAAGCACAAGGACGAGTTCGGCCGCGGCGCGATCGAGGGCGTGGCCGGGCCGGAAGCGGCGAACAACGCCGCGGCGGCCGGCGTGCTGGTGCCGCTGCTGACGCTGGGCCTGCCGACCACGGCGACCGCGGCGGTGATCGTGGCGGCGTTCCAGAGCTACGGCATCCAGCCCGGCCCGCTGCTGTTCACCACCAACTCGGCGATGGTGTGGGCGCTGATCGCGTCGCTGTACATCGGCAACGTGATGCTGCTGGTGCTCAACCTGCCGCTGGTGAAGATCTGGGTGAAGGTCCTGCAGATCCCGCGCCCCTACCTGTACGCGGGCATCCTGCTGTTCGCCGCCCTGGGCACCTACGCGGTGAACTTCGTGGTGGACGACCTGGTCGTGCTGCTGGTCATCGGCGTGGTCGGGTTCTTCATGCGACGGCACGGCTACCCCGTGGCGCCGCTGGTGGTGGGCCTGATCCTGGGCCCGATGGCGGAGGAGCAGGTGCGCCGGACGCTGCAGATCAGCGAAGGCGACCCGGCCGCCCTGGTGACCAGCCCGTTCGCGGCGGTGGCCTACGTGCTGCTGGCAGTGGCGTTCGCCGTGGCGGCGGTGCTGCGCCGACGCCGGCCGCGCGTTCCGGCGCCGACGGGCTGAGGAGTGCCGCCGCCGGGCGTCGGGGCGCGCCCGCCCGGCGGCGGCACATCCGGGGTCACGTGGTGAACCGGACGGAGTCGAACAGGGCGTCGGCGAAGGCGCAGGTCTCGTCGTCGACGCAGGACACGCGGACGGTCAGGTGGTCCAGGCCGTTGTCCACGCGCAGCACGCGGACCCGCCGCCACGGGTCGCTTCCGGCCACCGCCACGTCGGTGGCGGTCCGGTCCTGCACCTGGCGCTCCCGCTGGGTGTAGCCGGGCAGGTCGCGCAGCTCGGCGAGGTCCTCGCCGTAGCGGCCGTAGTCGTAGACGATCTCGTAGCCCTCGCCGCGCAGCACGCCGAACACGGAGTCGACCGGCGGCAGGTCGACGGCCGCGGCGTCGGGCGGCACGGCGAGTTCCACCGCGTCGCCCAGCGCCAGCACGCGCCAGCCCTCGGGTGGCATGTCCGGGCTACTCCGCCTGCGGGGTGCGCTTGGGCGTGGTGCGCTGGTCGGACACGCCGGAGATCTCGACCTCCCGGGCGGTGACCCGCAGCCGCCCGGCCACCGGCGCGGCGCCGGGGCGTTGGGCGGCGCGCAGCTCGAGGACCAGGTCACCTTCGGCCAGCGACCCCTCGGCGACGTAGACGTCCTCGCCGGTCAGCCGGGTCAGCCGGACCGCGAGGCGGTCGCCGCGAGGGCGGCTCAGCGCGATCATCGCCGGGTAGAAGTCGTCGTACTCCAGGTCCTGCACCGCGACCACGGCCGGGGTGGCGGGGCCGCGGCGGAGCTTCCCCTTGCCCTCGGCGCCCAGGACGCCCCGGTCGACCGCGATCTCCAGCAGGCGCGGGCCGCACTGGACCTCGTAGACGTCGTGGTCGGCGGGGTTGAACCAGGGCAGGTCCCGCTTGATCGCCTTGAGCGCGCGAGAGCGGCGTTCGGGACCCGGGCGGACCGCGGCGAACGCCAGCGCCCCGACTTCCTGGGGCGGGGGCGCGGTCTCGGGCAGCTCCACGTCGTCGTCCTGGTCGGTGAGCCCGAGCCGGTGGACGATCAGGTCCGCGGCGAACCGGGCGCGGTCGCCCAGCAGGCCGTCGCCGCGCCGGTCGCGCAGCGCGTCGAGGTGCTCGGCGGTGCCCACGTGGCCCAGGGCGGTGGCCGCGGCGGCGGCGACCCGGTCGTCCCCGCCGAGCGCGGACAGCAGGGTGGGCACGGCGTCCGCGCCGGCGACGCGGGCGTAGACGGCGACGGCCCCGGCGCGCACGTGCGGGTCGAGGTCGGTGCTCTCGGCGCTGTCGCGCAGCAGTTCCACCCGGTCGGCGCCGGGCACGTCCAGCTCGGAGAGCAGGGCCAGCGCCACCGAGGGCGGCACGCGGGGCACGCGGCCCGCGAGGGACGCGCGGACGACGTCCGAACCGGGCTCGACTCCCGGAATGTCGATCTTCACCATGTCGGCCTCCGGTGTCGGCTAGGGCTCGATGAAGCAGTGGGACTTCATCGTGTTCCCCTGCGCGGTGGTCAGCAGCCCGCCGTTGGGCACGGACGGGAACATCAGGTTGGTGGAGCTGCCGGTGGTGTGCGGCAGCCCGAGGTAGTGCCCGACCTCGTGGGCGAGCACCAGGCCGGTGTTGCCGCCGACCAGCTCCACGACCGCGCCGTCCATGCCCTTCGCGTCCTTGTTGCACGGGCCGGGGCGGGGCGACAGGCCGGCGACCGACCCGACGTAGAGCTTGACGAAGAACACGTCGATCGCGTTGTTGCGCACGGTCCACTCGTCGGTCAGGGCTTCGGCCTCGCCGTTGTTGTCGATGACGTCGCGGCCTCTGGCGTCGGCCAGCGGGATGCGGTAGCGCTCGATCCGGCGCACCTGGATGCCCACGGTCGCGAAGGTGTTCCGGAACGTCGTGAGCGCGTTGTCGATGGTGGTGGCGTCGGCGGCGGTGAACCTCTCGAACCCGACGCGGATGACGTTGATGCTGATACCCGGCATCCGGGCCTCCGGAAGTGGTGCACGGCGCTCCGGCCCGCCGCGCCGGCGGGTTCGCGCTGGTGGGGGGATTGGCGGTGGAGCGGGCCCGCGACCAGTGGAGCAGTCGACTACGGGGCGGACAAGACAGTGCGCGGCTTGTCATTCGGACGAGTGACACGTTGACCGCATTTATGTACCTCCGCGCCGGCGCTGTTCACGTTGAGTGGTTGCGCGGGCACTGGTCGTGTCGGTCGCACGATCGGTTGGATCATGCGCGGCGGTATCGCGGTCGCGGGTGCGGTGCTCCGAGGATGGGTGGACTCGGAACCGATGAGGAGGCCCGGTGTCCACGTCGTACCTCGACCGCAAGATCCGCCACGGCTTCGACCGCTTCGACGGCGACCGGGACGGCCGGCTCACCTGGCACGACCACGTGGTCATGGGGGAGCGGACGGCGGCGGCGCTGGGGCACGAGCCGGGGTCGGCGGTGGAGCACCGGATCATCGAGGCGTACTGCCGGATCTGGGAACGGGTGCACCGGCCGCACGACGTGGACGGCGACGGCAGCGTGACCCGCGACGAGTTCGCGGCGGCGGTCGCCGGGGCCGCCGGGCGCGCGGGGGCGATCGCGGACCTGGCGGTGACGGTGTTCGAGGTCGCCGACGCGGACGGCGACGGCCGGATCGGGTTCGCCGAGTACCTGGCGTTCCTGCGCGGCCACCAGCCCGACGTGCCCGAGGAGGAGGCGGCGGAGGCGTTCGGGCACCTGGACCGGGACGGGGACGGGTCGGTGGTCCGCGCGGAGGTGGCGACCGCGATCGTCGAGTACTGGACCAGCAACGACCCGGCCGCGCCGGGCAACTGGTTCTACGGCCGGCCGCCGAGTGCGTTGAGGGCCGTCGCGCCGGGGGAGCCGGGTTCGGCGGTGTAGGTGATCAGGGTGCGGTCGCGAAGCCTTGATGCGCGACTTCGTCACCGCGAACCAGGCGCTGGCCGAGGCCACCCTGAAGGGCATGGTGCTGTCGTCCAAGGCGACGATCTGGTTCCAGTCCCGCATGCTGTGCCTCCTGCCGCACATGCCCGGCCGGGACCGGATGATCGAGCGCATCACCGAGCCCGTCCGGCGGGCCGCCACGGCGATCACCCCTGCCGTCGTGCTGAACCTAGACCGCTGAACTCTTGCGCAATCTTGACGCCTCGCGTGAAGATATCGGCGTTCAGTCGTCGCCCAGCCGAAGGATTTCCATGACGTCGCCGTTCGGTCTCCACCGTGTCGTCGAACCCGCGGGTGTCCTGCCGCAGCAGGCCTGGCGGCTGGACCCGACACCGGAGTGCGGCGCGGACGAGGTCGTGGTGGACGTCGAGCGGCTCAACCTGGACGCCGCGTCGTTCCGGCAGTTGCGCGAGGAGCACGGCGACGGGATCAAGCGGGCCGTGCTGGACATCGTGGCCGAGCGCGGCAAGATGCAGAACCCGGTGACCGGGTCCGGCGGCATGCTGCTGGGCACGGTCCGCGCGGTCGGCCCGGACTCGCCGCTGGACCTCAAGCCCGGTGACCGGATCGCCACCCTGGTCTCCCTCACCCTCACCCCGCTGCGGATCACCGACGACCTGGCGAGCTGGGACGGCACGAGCGAGCAGGTCCCGTGCGCGGGCACGGCGGTGCTGTTCGGCCGCTCCATCGCCGCCGTGCTGCCCGCCGACCTGCCCGACGAACTGGCGCTGTCCGTGCTGGACGTGTGCGGCGCGCCCGCGCTGACCGACCGGGTGGTGCGGCGCAAGGCCGCGAAGTCCGTGCTGGTGCTGGGCGGTGGCGGCAAGTCGGGGTCGCTGTCGCTGGCCGCCGCCCGCCGCGCCGGCGCGACCCGCCTCACGGCGCTGGTCCCGACCGAAGCGGAAGCCGAGCGGGTGCTGAAGTCCGGGCTGGCCGACGAGGTGGTCATCGCCGACGCCCGCAACCCGGTGGCCGTGCTGGACGCCGTCGGCACGCCCGCCGACGTGACCGTGGTGTGCGTGGACGTCCCGGGCTGCGAGCACGGCGCGATCCTGGCCACCGCCGACGGCGGCACGGTCGTGTTCTTCTCCATGGCCACCTCGTTCCCCGCCGCCGCGCTGGGCGCGGAGGGCCTGGCGGCGGACGTGGAGATGCTGGTCGGCAACGGCTACGTGCCCGGTCACGCCGAGTTCGCCCTGGACCTGCTGCGCGCCGAGCCTGCCGTGCGGGCGCTGTTCGACCACCGGCAGACTGCACAGGCGTGACTACCGTGAACAGGACCCGGCTGCTGGTCGGTGGCCGGGTCCACTCCCCGACCTCGCCGGACGCGACCGCGATGGCGATCACCGACGGCACCGTGGTGTGGCTGGGCCAGGACTCCGTGGGCCGCGCCCTGCACCCCGACGCCGAGGTCGTGGACCTGGCCGGCGCGTGGGTCGCGCCCGCGTTCGTGGACGCCCACGTGCACGCCACCTCCGCGGGCCTGCTGCGCACCGGCCTGGACCTGACCCGCTGCCGGTCGCTGACCGAGCTGCTGGACGCGGTCCGCGCCGCCGAGGGACCGCTGGTGTGGGGGCACGGCTGGGACGAGACCCGCTGGCCCGAGCACCGCCCGCCCACGCGCGCCGAGCTGGACGAGGCCGCCCGCGGCAAGACCGTGTACCTGTCCCGCATCGACGTGCACTCGGCGCTGGCGTCCACCGCCCTGGTCGAGCTGGCCCCGGCCGCGCGCGACGCCGACGGCTGGTCCCCGGACGGCCCGCTGTCGCGCGCCGCGCACCACCTGGTGCGGGGCGCGGCCAAGGACGCCATCCCCGTCGACCAGCGCCGGGCGGCGCAGCAGGCGTTCCTGGCGCACGCGGCGTCGATGGGCATCGCGTCGGTGCACGAGTGCGCGGGCCCGGACATCTCCAGCCGCGACGACCTGGCCGACCTGCTCGCCGGCGCCGAGGGCCCCGAGGTCGTGGGCTACTGGGGCGCCCGCGACCCGATCGACCTGCCGGTGCGCGGCCTGGCCGGCGACCTGTTCGTCGACGGTGCGCTCGGCTCCCGCACGGCCGCGCTGTGCGAGAAGTACGCCGACGCGGACACCTCCGGCGCGCTGTACCTGTCCGCCGACGAGATCGCCGCGCACCTGGTGGCGGCCACGCAGGCCGGGTTGCAGGGCGGGTTCCACGTCATCGGCGACGCCGCGATGGCGGCCGTGGTCGAGGGCTTCGAGAAGGCCGCCGCGACCGTCGGCGCGCCCGCCCTCGCCGCCCGGCGGCACCGCCTCGAACACGTCGAGATGATCACCGCCGAGCAGGCCGCGAAGCTGGGCTCATGGGGCGTGGTGGCGTCGGTGCAGCCGCTGTTCGACCACGAGTGGGGCGGCCCCGAGGGCATGTACGCGCAGCGCCTGGGCGTCGAACGCGGCACCGCGCTCAACCCGTTCGCCCAGCTCGCCTCCGCCGGGCTGGTGCTGGCGTTCGGCTCCGACGCGCCGGTCACCGCCGTCGACCCGTGGGCGGCGATCCGGGCCGCCGTGCACCACCGGACGGACGGGTTCGGCATCTCGCCGCGTGCCGCGTTCAACGCCCACACCCGCGGCGGGTGGCGCGCGGCCGGCGTCGACGACGGCGTCACCGGCACCCTCCAGCCCGGCGCGCCCGCCACCTACGCGGTGTGGGAGGCCGGGGAGCTGGAGGTCACCACCCCCGACTCCCGGGTGCAGCGCTGGTCCACCGACCCGCGCTCGCGCGTGCCCGGACTGCCGTCCCTGGACTCGACCCCCACCTGCTTGCGGACCGTGTTGCGCGGCCGGACGATTTTCGAAAGGGAGTGACAATGGCGTTGCTCGACCTCGACCCCGATGTGGTCGCCACGGCGCGCAGGCTCGCCGGGAAGGCGGCGGAGCCCGTGGTGGCCATCGCGAAGGCCCACACCACGGTGGCGGTCGAGCGCGCCACACTGCGGCTGGCCGGGATCACCGGCGCCGACTCCACCCACCGCGCGGGCGACGTGCCGTGGGTGAACCGGGTGATCGACACCGTGCGCGAGCATTGCGGGCTCGAACACGGTGTCGCCCTCCCGGCCTTCCACGCGCTCAAAGAGCACAACCTGGGCACGTTGACCGAGCTGGCCGAGGCGACCGCCGCCGGGCAGGTCCGGTTCACCCTCCCGGAGGGCCGCGACCGGACCCGCGCCGAGAAGGCCGCCCGCACGGCGATCGCCCGGGGCCTGAAGACCGTCGACCGCAACCGGGCGCAGCGGGACAAGCTGGTGGCCAAGTGGGGTGACCCGGCGCAGCGGCCGTGGATCTACCTGATCGTGGCGACCGGCGACATCGACGAGGACGTGGTCCAGGCGCAGAACGCGGCCCGCGCGGGCGCGGACATCATCGCCGTCATCCGCTCCACCGGGCAGTCGCTGCTGGACTACGTGCCCGAAGGCGCGACGCACCACGGGTTCGCGGGCACCTACGCCACGCAGGAGAACTTCCGCATCATGCGGGCCGCGCTGGACGAGGTGTCCAAGGAGGTCGGCCGGTACGTGCGGCTGACCAACTACGCCTCGGGCCTGTGCATGCCGGAGATCGCGGTGCTGGCCGGGTTGCAGCGGCTGGACATGATGCTCAACGACTCCATGTACGGCATCCTGTTCCGCGACATCAACCCCATCCGCACGTTCGTCGACCAGCGGTTCTCCCGCCAGGTCCACGCCCGCGCCGGCATCATCATCAACACCGGCGAGGACAACTACCTCACCACCGCCGACGCCGTCGACGCCGCCCACACGGTCACCGTGTCGCAGCTGCTCAACGAGCACTTCGCGCACGAGGCCGGGCTGCCCGACCACCTGCTGGGCCTGGGGCACGCGTTCGAGATCAACCCGAAGGTGCCCGAGTCGTTCCGGCTGGAGCTGGCGCACGCCCTGCTGGCCCGCGAGCTGTTCCCCGACGCGCCGCTGAAGTGGATGCCGCCGACCAAGCACATGACCGGTGACGTGTTCAACGGCTACCTGCTGGACGGGTTCTTCAACCTCGCCGGCGTCCTGACCGGGCAGTCGATCCTGCTGGTCGGGATGATGACCGAGGCCGTGGTGACGCCGTTCCTGTCCGACCGGGACCTGGCGCTGGCCAACGTCCGGTACGTGCTGGGCGCCGCCGGCGGGCTGGCCGAGGACTTCCGGCCCGCGCCGGACGGGTTCATCGTCAAGCGCGCCCACCAGGTGCTGGGGGAGGCCGTGGACCTGCTGGAGCGCATCGTGGACGACGGGCTGCTCAACGCCATCGCGGACGGCACGTTCGGCCTGATGAAGCGGCCGGCCGACGGCGGCAAGGGCGCGGACGGCGTGGTGGAGAAGGCGGACGGGTACTGCAACCCGGCTTCGGAGCTGCTGGAGGTGGGGGCGTGACCAAGCGGCACGTGCGCCCGTACGGCGACACCACCGGCGACGGGATGGTGCAGACCTCGTTCACGCTGCCGGTCCCGTTCGGGCCCAAGGCGGACGGGGCGGCGCAGCAGTTGGCGAACAAGATGGGCATCGACCCGGCGATGGTCGTGCACTCGCACCCGATCGGCGAGGACTTCACGTTCTTCGTGGTGTACGGGTCGGTCAAGCACATCGTGGACCTCGACGCGGTCCGGGTGGTGGAGCGGGAGTACCCGCTGCTGTCGCCCACCGAGGTGAACACGACGGTGAAGAAGTTGTTGCGGCGCAAGCTGGTCGTGGTCGGCGGGTGCATCGGCACCGATGCGCACACGGTGGGCATCGACGCGATCCTCAACATCAAGGGCTTCGCCGGCGAGAAGGGCCTGGAGTACTACCGGGAGCTGAAGGTCGTGAACCTGGGCGCGCAGGTGTCGGTCCCCGAACTCGTGCGGCGGGCGCGCACGGAGAAGGCGGACGCGGTGCTGGTGTCGCAGGTCGTCACGCAGCGGGACGCGCACATCCTCAACACCCAGGAGATGTCCGCGGCGTTCCGCGAGGCGATGGGCGACCGCCGCCCGCTGCTGATCGCCGGCGGACCCCGGTTCGACCCGCTGATGGCGGGGGAGTTGGGCGTGGACCGGGTGTTCAGCCGGGGCACCACGCCCGGCGAGGTCGCCAGCTACCTGGTGCACGCGATGCAGGAGAGGAAAGGGGCAGCGTGAGCCTGACCGAGGGTTTCTCCGTGACGCACCGCCGCTACGTGCCGCACTCGCACGCCCACTACGGGGGCAGCCTCGTGGACGGGGCGTACGGGCTGGGCATGTTCGGTGACGTGGCGACCGAGCTGCTGATCCGCACGGACGCCGACGAGGGCCTGTTCGCGGGCTACTCGAACGTCGAGTTCGCGGCCCCGATCCAGGCCGGCGACGTGATCGAGGCGACCGCGACCCTGGTCCGCGTCGGCACCCGCTCCCGCGAGATCGAGTTCGAGGCCCGCGTGGTGTGCCGGTCGGCTCCGGAGCGCGGGCCGTCGGCGGCCGACGTCCTGGACCCGCCGGTCGTCGTCACCCGCGCGCGGGGCACGGTGGTGGCGCCCAAGAAGGACTGAGCTCGGGCAGGTCGGCGTAGCGGTGCAGGTCGTCCGGGAAGTCCCGTTCGCGGCGGATCTCGGGGCTGGTCACGGGCGGTCACGGTGCCGGACCCGGACGGGGAAGTGCAGTCCTGCCTTTCCCCACGTGCTCAGCCGGTACTGCGCGCCGGCCGGCGTCTGCCACTATCGACGCGTGATCAGCCTCGATCCGGCCTCCCCGGTACCGCCCTTCGAGCAGGTGCGGTCCCAGTTCGCCCGCAAGATCACCGAGCGCGAGCTGGCCGTGGGCACCCGGTTGCCCACCGTGCGGGCCCTCGCCGCCGAGCTGGGCATCGCGGTCAACACCGTGGCCCGCGCCTACCGGGAGCTGGAGGAGGCGGGTCTCATCGAGACCCGGGGCAGAGCCGGGACCGTGGTCAGCGCGGCGGGGGAGCGCAGCCGGGAACGGGTGCTGCGGGCCGCCCGCGCCTACGCCGCCACGGCACGCGAGCAGGGGCTGACCGCCGAGGAGGCGCTGGAGATCGTCCGCGCCGCCCTGGCCGACTGAACCCCGTCCGGTCCGGGCCCGGCCGCCGACTGAACCCCGTCCGGACGCGGGCTGATCAGTAGGGTGGCCGGGTGGCGACCGAACGCAGCGACCCGGCGCGCACCCTCGCGGTGCTCTGGCGCACCTCCACGCCCGCGCCGCGCAAGGGCCTGGGCTTGGACCGGATCATCGCCGCCGCGGTCGAACTGGCCGACGCCGACGGCCTGGACGCGGTGTCCATGCGCCGGGTCGCCGACAAGCTCGGCGTCGGGGCGATGTCGCTCTACACCTACGTGCCCGGCAAAGCGGAGCTGGTCGACGTCATGGTGGACACGGTCAGCGCCGAAACGGCCCGGGACGACGTCCCCGGCGGGTGGCGCGCCCGGCTCGCCCACCTCGCCCGCGAGAACTGGGCGCTGTGCCTGCGCCACCCGTGGCTGCTCGACTGCCCCGGCGCCCGGGCGGTGCTCGGGCCCAACGTCGCCGCCAAGTACGACCACGAGCTGCGCGCGGTCGACGGGATCGGGCTGACCGACGTCGAGATGGACGCCGTGCTCACCCTCGTGCTCGGGCACGTCCGCGCGGCGGCCCGGCTCGCGGTCGAGTCCGCGCGGGTCGAGCAGCGCACCGGGCTCAGCGACGAGCAGTGGTGGGCCGCCGCCGCGCCGGTCCTGGCGAGCGTGTTCGACCCGGCGCGGTTCCCCGTGGCGGCCCGGGTGGGGGCGGCGGCGGGGGAGGCGCACGGCGGGGCGTACTCGGGGGAGCACGCGTTCGAGTTCGGCCTGCAACGCGTGCTCGACGGCGTCGAGGCGCTGGTGCGGGCCCGTCAGTAGGGGCGCTTGGGCATCATCACCCACAGCACGAGGTAGATG
Source organism: Actinosynnema sp. CA-248983 (assembly GCA_050954585.1). Lineage (GTDB taxonomy): Bacteria > Actinomycetota > Actinomycetes > Mycobacteriales > Pseudonocardiaceae > Actinosynnema. Next base: position 4,331,141 of record CP191863.1, read on the forward strand.
ACGAACTGCGGTCCCGGCAGCAGGCACGACAGCAGGAACAGCAGCCGGACCGTGTTCGGCTTCCAGCCGAACCGGGCGGCCAGTCCCGCGCACACACCGGCGATCACCTTCTGGTTCTGGGGCCTGGTCAACGTGGTCATGACTCCAACCATGCGCCGGTCCGGGCCGGTTCGCATCGGTGGGAACCCTGAACCCGGACCAGGGACGGGAGACCCGCCTCACGGGCGGGCAACCCCGCGCCCGCCCGGACGTCCGCTGGTTCGTGGGGTTGATCTCGGTGGTCGGTGTCGACGCAGGCCCGGGGCCTCGTAGGCTGGTCGGCGTGGTCGCGACCCCTGTGGCGCCGGGACAGCCCGCCGCCGACACGCCCCCTGCCCGCCGCCGGGACGTGCGGGGCACCTTGCTGAGGATCGCGCTGGCCGCGGCGGGCGGGGGACTGGTGTTCCTCAGCTTCCCGCCGCGCACCCTGTGGTGGCTGGCCCCGATCGGGTTCGCGGTGCTGGGCGTCCTGCTGCACGGGCGGCGGATGCGCGCGGGCTTCGGGCTGGGCGTGGTGTGGGGCGTCGGGTTCATGGCGCCGCTGCTGCGCTGGACCGGCGAGTTCGTCGGCCTGATCGCGTGGCTGCCGCTCGCGCTGGTGTGCGGCGTGCTCATCGGCGTGGCCACGGCGCTGATGGCGCGGGTGTCGACGCTGCCCGGCGCGCCGGTCTGGATGGCGCTGCTGTGGGTGGCCGGTGAGCTGCTGCGCAGCGTGTTCCCGTTCGGCGGGTTCCCGTGGGGCAAGATCGCGTTCGGCCAGCCGGAGGGCTGGTACCTGCCGCTGGCCGCGCTGGGCGGCGCGCCGCTGGTCGGGTTCGCCGTGGCGCTGACCGGCTTCGGCCTGGCCCACCTGGGCCGCAACCGGAAGCTCGGCGCGCCGCTGGTGGTGCTGCCGCTGGCGCTGGGCCTGGCCGCGACGCCGCTGGTGGGCACCGAGCCCGACCAGGGCACGGCGGTGGTGGCCGCGATCCAGGGCAACGTGCCGCGCGCCGGCCTGGACTTCAACGCCCAGCGCCGGGCCGTGCTGGACAACCACGTCAAGCGCACCTTGGAGCTGGCCGAGGCGGTGGAGCAGGACCCGGCGAAGCAGCCGGACCTGGTGATCTGGCCGGAGAACTCCTCCGACATCGACCCGTTCCGCAACGTCGACGCCGCCGCCCAGATCGACAAGGCCGCGCGGGCCATCAAGGCCCCGATCGCGGTCGGCGCGGTGGTCATCGACCGCTCGGACAACCTGCCGCGCAACACCGTCGTGCTGTGGGACCCCGAGCGCGGCCCGATCGACACCTACACCAAGCGGCAGCTCCAGCCGTTCGGCGAGACCATGCCGTTCCGGAGCTTCTTCCGGATCTTCACCAAGACGGTGGACCGGGCCGGGGTGTTCCAGCCGGGCTCGGACCCGGAGGGCTTCGCGATGGGGCCCGCGAAGGTGGCGATCGACACGTGCTACGAGGTCGCGTTCGACGGCGTGGTGCGCGACTCGATCACCGCGGGCGCGAACCTGATCGCGATCCCGACCAACAACGCCACGTTCGGCTTCACCGAGATGACCTACCAGCAGCTCGCGATGTCCCGGGTGCGGGCCGTGGAGCACGGGAAAGCCGTGGTGGTGGCCGCCACGAGCGGGGTCAGCGCGATCGTGGCGCCGGACGGCTCGGTCACCCAGCGGACTGGAATGTTCACCCCCGACGCATTGGTGGCGGAGCTGCCGCTGCGCGGGGAGGCTACGCTTGCCACCCGGCTCGGCGCATGGCCCGAGTGGGTGATGACCGCGCTGGGCCTTCTGGCCGTGGCGTTCGGCTTGACAGTGCAACGACGAGGATCGCGTCCGACCCCTGGTGCGGGTGTCGGCGAGGAGGAAACGGATGGCGGACCAGCAGGCGCAGCCTGACCGCGAGCTCGGGCCGGTGCTGGTGGTGATCCCGACCTACAACGAGCGGGACAACATCGGGAAGATCGTGAAGCGGCTGCACGCGGCGCTGCCGAAGGTGCACGCGCTCGTGGTCGACGACGGCAGCCCGGACGGCACGGGGCAGCTCGCCGACGAGATGGCCGCCGCGGACGACCGGGTGCACGTGCTGCACCGCACGGAGAAGGCCGGTCTGGGCGCCGCCTACGTGGCGGGCTTCCGCTGGGCGCTGGACCGCGGCTACGAGGTCGTGGTGGAGATGGACGCCGACGGCTCGCACGCGCCGGAGGACCTGCCGCGGCTGCTGGACGCGCTGCGCGACGCGGACCTGGTGCTGGGCTCCCGGTACGTGCCGGGCGGGTCGACGGTGAACTGGCCGTGGCACCGGCAGCTGATCTCGCGCGGCGGGAACGTGTTCTCGCAGGTGGCGCTGGGGACGTCGATCCGGGACATCACCGGCGGCTTCCGGGCGTTCCGGGCGGGGGTGCTGCGCTGGCTGAAGCTGGACACGGTGGCCTCGCAGGGCTACTGCTTCCAGATCGACCTGGCGTGGCGGACGATCGAGCTGGGCCACCGGGTGGTGGAGGTGCCGATCACGTTCACCGAGCGCGAGCTGGGCGAGTCGAAGATGAGCGGCAACATCGTGCGCGAGGCGTTGCTGCGGGTGACCAAGTGGGGCCTGCGCCGCCGCTACACCCAGCTGCGCGACCTGTTCGCGCCGAAGACCAAGGCCGGCACCAGCCGGTAGCTGCTCGGTGTTGACGAAAGGGGCCCGCCGGACTTCTCCGGCGGGCCCCTCGTCGTCGGGTGGGGGTGTCAGGCGGTGCGGGTGCGCCGACCCCTCAGCTCCTCCAGCCGCTCGTCCAGCAGCTCCTCCAGCTCCGGGATGGAGCGGCGCTCCAGGAGCATGTCCCAGTGCGTGCGCGGCGGCTTGACCTTCTTGGCCTCCGGCTCGGCACCGTCGATGATCTTGGACTCCTGGCCGTGCAGGCGGCACTCCCAGGTGTGCGGGATCTCGGCGTCGTCGGAGAACGGCACCTCGAAGTCGTGGCCCTTGGGGCAGGCGTACCGCACCGACCGGCGCGGGGCGAGGTCGTGATTGCGGTCGGTCTCGTAGCTGACTGCTCCGAGCCGGCTACCCCGTAGAACGCGGTCGGCCATGGCGGTTCCTTTCGCTCGGCTCAGGGCCGGGGCCCAGGCGGTGTTGCTCACCGAGTGCAACGATCGGACTGCTCCGTTCGTTCCCGGCGTCACGGTCATGGTCGCCCACAGTGACGTCTTTCACTCGTCAACGAAGGCTTCCTCCTAAGGGATGCAATCGCGGCGAGATCGTGACGCGTTATCAAGCTGTCGGGCTACTTCATCACACTGATGGAGTAGTTCCGGCAGAAAGTGTGCGGCTGCGACAGCTTAGACCGATGACGCAGGGCGATGTTAACTCGGGTTTAACTCGCTTGTAGTGACGGGGACCGCCTGGATGGTCACTCTCAGTCATTTCGGCGGCTTTCGTGGAGTCGGCAACGCTGCGTGTCGTTGTAGGTGTGCTCCGTGGCGGCTGCCGAACAAGGGTCACCCGGTCGGCCCGCACCCAAACGTTGGGCCGTGGATTTTATTCCATCGATGATTTCAGTGTGGAATTAAAGATCACTCTCCGGTGTCGGCAGCCGGCCGATCGGGGGACGCACGCCGGGCCCAAACAGGCTTGGGCGGGGGAGTGGTGGATAGGATTTCGCGTCGTGCCTCGTTCCGCCGGCCGGTCGGCCGCTCTGCTGTGCCTTCCGCTGTTGTTGATGTCGGCGTGCACGACACCGTCGCCCGGTTCACCCGCGCCGGAGTCGTCCTCTTCGGGACCGGCTACCTGGGTGTCGGTCGCCCCGGCGGCGGAGACGGACCGACCCGACGTGCCGGGCACCGACCGGCCGAAGCGGATCGCCGCGGACGCCGACCTGTGCGAGCTGCTCACCCAGGAGGAGATCAAGTCGGCCACCGGCGCGCCCTACGCGCTGCGCGGCAGGCCCATGCCGGGGATGGTGTGCGGGTGGCAGCTCAGCGACGCTGTCGACGACCGGCGAATCCCGACCGAGATGCTGATGATCACGTCCTCGCTGCCGGGCACGTGGCTCGGCGACGAACAGGGTGTGGTCGGCGGGTACCCGACGCGCAAACGAGCCGGGGACGGCTCGTGCGCCCTCAAGGTCGGCCTGCGTCGCCCCGACAGCACGGCCGACAAGGTGGTGCTGACGCTGAACCTGAGCCTCGCCGACAGGGCCACCGACCCGTGCCGGGCCGCAGAGACGCTCACCGAGACCGCCCTGGCCCGCGTCCCCGGCGCGTGACGATGGTTTTATTCCGCCAATGATTTCAGTGTGGAATTAAAGATCACCCGTCGGTGTCGGCCACGAGCCGGTCGAGGAACTCGCGTTGGGCCGAAACCAGCTTGGGGCGGGCGTCGGCGAGCGGGAACCAGGCGACGCGGTCGACCTCGGGGTACTCGCGGACGGTGCCCTTGGGGTGTTCGAGGGTGAAGGTGCCGGGGACGACCTGTTCGGGGTCCAGATCGCCTTCCAGGGCCCAGACGTGGACGGTCTTGCCGCCGGACTGGCGGACGTGGCCCAGCGGGCGCAGGTCGCCGTCGGGGACGGGCAGGCCGAGTTCCTCGGTGAACTCGCGGCGGGCGGTGTCCTCCAAGGGCTCGTCTCCGGCGGGTTCGCCCTTGGGGATGGACCAGGCGCCGTCGTCCTTGCGCGCCCAGAACGGGCCGCCCATGTGTCCGATGAGCACTTCCAGGCCGTCGGCGGTGGCGCGGTGCAGAAGGATGCCCGCGCTGATCTTCCCGGTCACGGTGATCAGTGTGCCCGGTGCGGGCGTTCAGCGCGGCCAGGCGTGCAGTTCGACCTCGTAGGGCCGGCGGGGGCCGCACTGGGAGGGGGCCGGGCGGGTTTCGTCGCCGAACCTGGTGTTCTCGTCGGTCTTGGCGACGGCCCGGACTTCGGCGGGGGTCTTGCCGAACACCTTGCGCAGGTCGGCGCCCCGGAGGTCGGCGCCCCGGAGGTCGGCGCCCCGGAGGTCGGCGCCGTCGAGCCGGGCGGCTTCGGGGTGCAGGGCGCGGGGGAACCGGGTGCCGGCCGGTCTGGGGACCGGGGGACGGCGACCCCACGTCATGTGGTCAGGGAACAGGGGAGGGGGTGGGGTGGCGCCATCCGCCATGTGTGGGTCAGGTGAGGCTGAGCTGGCGGCTGTCGACGGCGGTTCAGGTGAGGCTGAGCTGGCGGCTGTCGACGGCGGTGGGGCCGAGGTCGCCGGTGCGGTAGTGGCGGCGGCACAGGACCTGGTAGCGGACTTCGTCGGTGTCGGCGGTGTCGGCGACCAGGACGGTGTCGCCGGCGCGGACGACGTCGCCGTCGTGGACGCGGGCGTTGAAGCGGCCGGGTTGGCCGCACCAGCACAGGACTTCGACCTGGATGGCGTTGAGTTCGTCGGCGAGTTCGAACAGGCGCGCGGAGCCGGGGAACAGGGTGCTGCGGAAGTCGGTGGCCAGGCCGAAGCAGTAGACGTCGAGTTGGGCGTCGTCGGCGAGTTCGGCGAGCTGGTCGACCTGGGCGGGGTGGAGGAACTGGGCTTCGTCGACGATCAGGTAGTCGACGCGGGTGCCCTGGGACCAGTGGGTGCGCACGAGGGTGCACAGGTCCATGTCCTCGTGGACCTCGATGGCGCGGCGGGCCAGGCCCATGCGGCTGGTGATGCTGGGGGTGCCGGAGCGGTCGTGGCGGACCAGGAGGAGGCCGCTGCGGCCCTGGCGGGCCTGGTTGTGGTCGATCTGCAGGGCGAGGGTCGACTTGCCGCAGTCCATGGGGCCGAAGAAGAACCGGAGCCGGCCGGTGGGGGTGACGCCGCGGCGGGCGCCGGCGGCGGGTACCGAGGACAGGGCGTCGGTGGGGTCTGTGCTGGGGTTCGTCGGCTCCACGGCGGGCCACCTTAGTGGTATCACCGCCCGGCCCGGGTGCTCCTCCTGTCGTCCGTTGTCGCATGAGGAGGTTTGGCGATGGTGCGCAAAGCCGTGTCGTTGTTGGTGTTATGCCTGATCACGTCGTTGGCGGTGGTGATTCCGGCGTCGGCGGCGCCGGTTCTGGCGTGCACGCAGACCGAGACGTTCAAGACCTACAAGTGGGCGTGGAACGGGGAGTACTACGCGCCGGTGGGGACTTACTTCCACAGCTTCGTGGGGTCGTCGACGGGGACGTTGACGACGTCGTACCGGACGTGGCACGTGACCTACAAGGGGGACGGGGCGGCGATCGCGACGTACTCCCACGCGTACGCGGTGCGGTGTGACGCGGAGGGCAACGGGGTGGGGGAGGTGGACTTGACGCGGACGCCCGCGGAGACGTTGTCGCAGTTCGACCTCCGGTGTGGGACGGCGTCGTTCAGCAGCGGCGACACGACTTACACGTTGGTGGGGTCGCGGTCGTTCCTGTCGACCACGTGGCGGTACTGGTCGACGAAGACGACGTCGCAGTTCATGTACTGGGGTGTCACGGCGGCGCGCTGCCAGTAAACGCAGGATCGGTGCTGTCAATAGCTTCAGTGTCACCCAAAAGCGTGATCGACCGGTGGTGCGGCTTCGGCGAGGTGCTGGGTCGCACTACCCCGCCAGGGAAGGCGGATGTGCCTCTGGCGGGTATATACCGCTTTGCGATATAACCTGCGGTGTGAGAGGTATGTCGGAGCAGGCGTTCCTGGTGCTCACCGCGTTGGCGGAGGAGCCGTTGCACGGGTACGCGATCGTGCAGGCGGTGGAGACGCTGTCGGAGGGTCGGACCCGGTTGCGGGTCGGGACGCTGTACGGGGTGTTGGACCGGCTGGTCGCCGAGGGGTTGGCGGAGCGGGACCGCGAGGAGGTGCACCAGGGTCGGTTGCGGCGCTACTACCGGTTGACCGACGCGGGGGTGCGGGCGTTGAGCGCGGAGGTCGCGCGGTTGTCGGCGAACGTGCGGGCGGCGTCGGCCGTGCTGCGGGCCAGGGAGGCGCGGTGAACCCAGAGGCGGGGCGTCCAGAGGTGGCGGGCGCAGAGGTGGCGGGCGCAGAGGTAGGGGGCCCAGAGGTGGGTGGCGCAGGGGTGAGAGGCGCAGGGGTGAGAGGCGCAGGGGTGAGAGGCGCAGGGGTGGGGCGCGGGTCGAACCTGGAGCGGCGTTATCGGGGGCTGCTGCGGCTGCTGCCCGGCTGGTACCGGGTGGAGCGGGAGGAGGAGATGGTCGGGATCTTCCTGGCCGAGCGGGCTGACGGGACGGACGCGGACCTCGATCTGGAGCACGGGTGGCCGGGGTGGGGCGAGGCGTGGGCGACGGTGGACCTGGCGGTGCGGGTGCGGTTCTCGTCGGTGCGGCGGGCGGGTGCGGTGGCGCGGGGTGTGGCGTTGGCCGGTGTGGTGGGGCACGTGGCGTTGGTCGGGCAGGGGTTGGGGTCGCTGGCGCGGTTCGGCGGGGTGTGGGTGTGGTGGTTCGACGCGCTGGTCGCGGTGGCGGTCGCGGGGGTGGCGTGGCGGCAGTGGCCGGCGGTGAAGGCCGCGGTGGGGGTGCTGGCCGTGCACGGGGTGCTGGTGGCGCAGGAGCCGTGGGCGTTGGCGCCGTTGGCGTTGTCGTGGGTGACGCTGGTGGCGTTGGTGTTGGGGTGGCACCGGGAGGCCCCGCCGGTGTCGCGGGGGCGGTGGTTCGCGGCGGTGGTGGCGGGGCTGGTCCCGGGTGCGGTGTGGGGGTTGTCGGTGCCGTTGTCGCCGGTGGCGTTCGGGGCGGCGGCGGTGATCACCACGGGTGTGGTGGCCGTGGTCAGACCTTGGCGGGCAACGGGTTCCCCGACGCCTTGATGGCCCGGCGGACCGGCACGAAGATCATCAGGACGAAGCCGATGACGAAGAAGATCACCAGGCTGATGATCGCGAGCCGGAACGAGCCGGTGGCCTGGCCGACGCTCGCGAACATCAGCGGGCCCAGCCAGGAGGTGGACCGCTCGCCGACCTCGTAGAGGGAGAAGTACTGCGCTTCGCGGCCGGGCGGGATCATCTGGGAGAACAGGGAGCGGGACAGGGCGTTGGTGCCGCCGAGCACGATGCCGATGCCGACCGCGAGCGCGTAGAACTGGCCCTGCTGGCCCTGCTGGACGAAGTAGGCGGCGGCGAGGACGACGATCCACACCACCAGGCTGATCATGATGGTGCGCTTGGCGCCCCAGCGCTTGGCCATCCAGCCGTGCAGCATCGCGCCGCCGAAGGCGACGAACTGGACGATGAGGATGGTGGCGATCAGGACGGTCTCGTCGAGCTTGAGTTCTTCGCGGCCGTACTGGGCGGAGACGTTGGCGACGGTGGCGATGCCGTCGGTGTAGATGAGGTAGGTGCCCAGGAACGCGAGGGTGAGCGGAAAGCCCAGCGCCATGCGCATGGTCTGGCGGAGTTCCTTGAAGCCGGCGGTGATGACCGACGCGCCGGATTCGCCGCCGTGGGGTTGCTGGTGGCGCTTGAGGCGGGCCAGCGGGATGAGGGTGAAGGCGGCCCACCAGATGCCGGACAGGACGAAGGCGACGCGGACGGCGGCGGCTTCGGACAGGCCGAGGGCGTCGTGGCCGAGGAAGAGTCCGAGGTGGACGGCGAGGGCGAGGCCGCCGCCGAGGTAGCCGAACGCCCAGCCGCGGCTGGAGACGGCGTCGCGTTCGTCGGGGGTGGCGATCTCGGGCAGGTAGGCGTAGTAGACGACGATCGAGGCGCCGTAGCAGATGTTGGCGAGGATGAACAGGACGACGCCGAGCTGCCAGTTGGTGCCGGCGACGAAGGCGAGCGCGGCGGTGGCGGTGGCGCCGGTGAAGGCGAGGCCGCCGAGCATGGCGCGCTTGTTCTGGGTGCGGTCGGCGATGGCGCCCATGACGGGCAGGACGACGACCTGGACGACGGTGGCGATGGACAGCAGGAAGCCCCACAGGGAACCGGCGGGGAAGTGGGCGCCGAAGGCGGAGATGTCGCAGTTGGTCAGCGAGCTGGTGGCGCACGCGTCGGGGCCGTTGTGGGCGGTGTCCTCGCGGGCGGCCTGCTTGGCCACGGCCGTGAGGTAGCCGGAGAGGAACACCGTGATCACGGAGGTCGTGAAGACCTGGTTCGCCCAGTCGTACCAGACCCATCCGCGCTGTTCCCGTTTGCGGTCGATCGCGGGTGCTGGGGTGTCGGCCACGCTCATGGGGGCGGACTGTACTTCCCCGGTCGGCCGGGTGTGGTGATCGCGTCCCAACCTGTTGTGAACTTCGGTGGGTTGCGCGCGGCGGTCAGGGCGAAGGCCACTGGTCGCGGGCTTTCAGGACGTCGCGCAGCCGGTCGGGGCGGTCGGTGACCAGGCCGTCGACGCCCATGTCGAGCAGGCGGGTCATGTCGGTTTCGTCGTCGATGGTCCAGACGTGGACTTCGAGGTTGCGGCGGTGGGCGGCGCGGACGAAGCGGGGGTCGACGACGGTGAGGCGGCCCTGGGTGGCGGGGACCTGGGCGATGAGGCCGGCGACGGGCAGGCCGACGACCCGGATGCGGCCGGCGGCCCAGAGGGCGCCGGCGGAGCGGGGTCCCATGCTGGTCATGAGGTCGGGGCCGGCGAGGCGGCGCAGGCGTGCCAGGCGTTTCTCGCTGAAGGAGGCGAGGCAGACGCGGTGCAGTGATTCGGCGCGGCGCAGGAGGGTGATGACGGGGTCGACGGCGTGGTCGGATTTGACGTCGATGTTGAGCTTGGCGTCGGGGAGTTCCTCCAGGAGGTCTTCCAAGCGGGTGATGGGTTCCCGTCCGCCGACGTTGGCCTTGCGGACCGCGGACCAGGGTTGGGCGGCGACGGGGCCGGTGGCGTCGGTGGTGCGGTCGAGGACGTCGTCGTGGTGGACCACGACCACCCCGTCGGAGGTGGCGTGCACGTCGGTTTCCAGGTAGTGGAAGCCTTCGTCGGCGGCGCGGCGGAACGCGGCCAGGGAGTTCTCCATGCCCGCGAGGTCGTCGAGGTGCCAGCCGCGGTGGGCGAAGGCCCTGGGGTGGGGTCCGGAGAGGTAGGGGTGGTTCGTGGTCACAGCGGGAGAGTCTGCCTTGGCGGCGTGGCGTTGGGGTGACCGGTGGGTAGCCGGATACGGTCGCGCGTCATGGAGCTGGTGACCGGGGAGGCTGTGGTGCCGCGCCGGACGGAGCTGGTGGCGGGGGAGGCTGGAGTGCCGCGCCGGGAGGAGGCCAGGCATTGTGCCTGGTGTGGTCGTCGTCTGCCCGACAGCGGCCGGATCGGCCGGCCGCGGCGGTACTGCGCGCAGCCGTGCCGGCAGCGGGCGTACGAGCGGCGGGCGGCGGTGCAGCGGGGCGGGTTGCCGGAGGACGCGGTGGTGCTGTCCGCCGCGGAGCTGGCCGATCTGCAGGACCGGTTGTTCCAGGTGCGGTGTGCGGCGGAGGACGTGGCTACGGCGGCGTCGGACGGTGCGGGGCGGGGGGAGTTGCGGCGGTTGGCGGAGGAGTTGGTGGAGGCGGCGCGGAGTTTGGAGCGCATCCGCTAGGGGTTGCGCTGCGCGCGGAAGCGGAGTTGGGCGGGTAGAGCGGTGTGCGGGCTAGCCGGTGGCGGTCATGGTCACGGTGGCTTGGTCCAGGTGGACTGTGGTGCCCAGGGGGATGGTGCGTTGGGCGGCGCAGTGGCCGAAGGGGACGTCGGCGACGGTCGGGATGCCCAGGCCGGCCAGGCGGTCGTGCAGGACGGCGTGGACGTCGGCGTGGTCGCCGCAGCCGGTGAAGGAGCCCAGGACCAGGCCGGCTACGTCGTTGAACCAGCCGCGGCGCAGCAGTCCTGTGAGCATTCGGTCCAGGCGGTAGGGGGCTTCGTCCACGTCTTCGAGCCACACGATGGCACCTGGTGGTGGTGGGGTGTCCAGGAGGGTGAGGGTGCCGCCGGTGGAGGGGCCGGTGGCGGTTCCCGGGACGAGGGTGGTGCCGCGGTAGGGGCCGGGGTCGCCGGTGAACAGGGCTCGGCGCAGGTGGTCGCGGGCGGCGCCGTCGTGGACGAAGGCGGGGGTGGCGGGCATGGGGCCGAACCAGGTTCGGCGGCCCAGGCGGTTGAGGCGGTCGTGCAGGACGGTGGTGTCGCTGGAGCCGACGAACACCTTGGGGCCGGCCTGCTCGATCGCGGTCCAGTCGAGGAGGTCGACCACGCGTTGGCAGCCGTAGCCGCCGCGGGCGCAGAAGACGGCCGCGATGGTGGGGTCGCACCAGGCGTCGGTGAGGTCGGCGGCGCGGTCGGCGTCGGTGCCGGCCAGGTGGGGCAGGGTCGGGTGGGTGTCGGTGACGTGCTTGCCGTGCACGACTTCCAGGCCCCAGGCCTCCAGCCAGGCGGTGCCGGCGCGCAGCATGCCGGGGGCTACGGGGCCGGCGGGGGAGATGAGTGCGACCCGGTCGCCGGCGCGCAGGAGTCCGTCGCCTGGTCGGCCGCGGTGTTCGGGGTGGGTCTGGCCGGCGGCGGGGGCGGAGTGGACCAGGCGCAGGGCGCGTTCGCCCGCTGGTGGGGTGGGGGGCCGGCCCGTGCCCGCCGAGGCGGGCACGGGGTCGTCGGGTCGTCGGGTCACCGGCGCAGGGGCAGGACGGGGACGTCGGGCGGGGTGAAGCCGAAGACCTGGCCGTAGAAGGACAGTTCGGCCTCCAGCGCGGCGATGATGGACTCGGCCTTGCGGAACCCGTGCTGCTCGCCCTCGAAGGTCAGGTAGGCGTGTTGGATGCCGGTGCCGTCGAGGGCGGCGACGAATCGGTCCGCTTGCTCGGGTGGGCAGATCTCGTCCTCTAGGCCTTGGAGTAGGAGGACGGGGCCGGCGAGGCGGTCGACGCGTTCGGAGGGGGAGCGTTCGGCGTAGAGGTCGGCGGCCTGGGGCCAGGGGCCGACGAGGCCTTCTACGTAACGCGACTCGAAGTCGTGGGTCTCGCCGCCGTCGCCGGTCCAGCCGCGCAGGTCGAGGATCGGGAAGGCGACCATGCCGCACCGGTAGGTCTTGACCGAGGTCATCGACGCGGCGGAGGTCCAGCCGCCGGCGCTGCCGCCGCGGATGCCCAGGCGGGCGGCGTCGGCGGTGCCCTCGTCGGCGAGGGCTTGGGCGACGGCGGCGCAGTCGTTGACGTCCACGACGCCCCATTGTCCGCGCAGCCGTTCCCGGAAGGCGCGGCCGTGGCCGGTGGAGCCGCCGTAGTTGACCGCGACGACGCCGATGCCGCGGCTGGTGAAGTAGGCGATGTCGACGTCCAGGACGGGCGCGCTGCGGCCGGTGGGGCCGCCGTGGACGTGCACCACGTACGGCGGGCGCTCGTCGTCGGGGCCCGCGAAGTCGGGGTTGGTGGGCGGGTAGACGTAGGCGGGCACGTCCTGCCCGTCGGGGCCGGTGAAGACGCGTTCGGTGGGCACGGGCAGGTAGTCGGCGGGTGGGAGGGTGGCGGGGGTGTCGGTGAGGCGGGTCAGGTCGCCGGTGGACAGGTCCAGGCGGACGACCGCGGCTTCCTCGCGGGGGCCGGCGGCGCTGCTGACCACGACCCCGTCGTGCACGGCCAGGTGGGCGCCCCACACGGGCAGGTCGTTGTCGACGTCGGTGACGGTGCCCGACCGCTCGTCGAGCACGGCGAGGGCGCCGGAGCGCAGCACGAGGTGCCGGCCGCCGCCGAGGGTGGCGAACCAGCGGTTGCCCAGCCGCCACATGGGGCCGCCGAGTTCCTCGGCGCACGGGGCGAGGTTGGTGCGGGTGCCGTCGGGGGTGATGCGGTGCAGGTTCCACCAGCCGTCGGGGTCGGTGAGGGCGAGCAGGTCGGGCCCGTCCCACTCGACCTGGCACACCGCTTCCTCGGGGCCGCCCGCGACCACCCGGTGTTCGGTCGAGCCGACGTCGGCGACGCACAGTTCGGTCCCGTCCCACGGCATGTTGGGGTGGTCCCAGCCGATCCAGGCGAACCGGGTGCCGTCGGGCGACAGGCGCGGGCCGGTCATGAAGTGGTGGCTGGCGGCGAGCACGCGCGGCGCGGAGCCGTCCAGGGGGATGGCGACCAGGTCGCGGCGCACGTCGGTGCGGGCGTCGCCGGTGACGGTCTCGCGCACGCACCAGACCTCGGTGTGGTTGGGGCCGGCGGTCAGGTCGGCGTAGCGGACGCCGTGGTGGCGCTGCGGGGCGTCGGTGATGGCCACGGGAGCGGGGTCGGCGGCGTCGGGGTCGAACAGGTAGACGCGCTGGTCGTCCCAGTTGGTGAAGGCCACCCGCGGCCCGTCGGCGGTGTCGAGCGCCACCCACGGCCGCCCGCCGTACTCGTGGACGCGGTTGCGCACGTTCCAGGGCGGCGGCAGCAGGTCCCGCCCTTCGCGCACCAGCGCCACCCGGCCGGCCTCGGCCGGTCGTCCCTCCGCCCACCACGCCGAACCCGCGTGCAGGTCCACCCAGTGCAGGCCGCCGCCGGCCGCGGCGGCGTCGGCCGCGGCGATGGGCGATGTCCACGTTCCGTACGGTGCGATCTTCACCACGCCCGCGACCCTATAGCGGTGGTGGTCGAGCCGGTGAGCGCCGATCGGGCGCGCCGCGGGCTCCACAGATGACGCAAAACCCGGGGGAGGGCTGCCGATCTTGGCGCGGTGGCCTAGGGTCGTTGGTGTCATGGCACGCGTCATCCACGTATTCCGCCAGCCCGACCGGTTCGTCGCCGGGACCGTCGGGCAGCCTGGCGAGCGCACGTTCTACCTGCAGGCCGCCGAGGAGGCGCGCCTGGTGAGCGTGGCGCTGGAGAAGCAACAGGTCGCCGTCCTCGCCGAGCGCATCGGTTCGCTGCTGGAGGAGGTGCACCGGCGGTTCGGGGCGGACGTGCCCGAGTCGGTGCCCGAGGACCTCCGGGACACCGAACCGCTGTCGGTGCCGGTCGAGGAGGAGTTCAAGGTCGGCACGATGGGGCTGGGCTGGGACGCCGAGTCCCGGGCGGTCGTCATCGAGCTGCTGGCCATGACCGAGGAGGAGGTCGACGAGGCGGTGGTCCTCGACGACACCGAGGAGGGGCCGGACGCGGTGCGGGTGTTCCTGAGCCCCCTGGAGGCGCGGGCGTTCGCCGAGCGCGCCGACCGGGTGGTGCGCGCGGGCCGCAAGCCGTGCCCGCTGTGCTCGGAGCCGCTGGACCCCGACGGTCACGTGTGCCCCGGCAGAACGGCTACCGGCGTTCGGACGAAGGCTGACCGGCGGTCGTGCGGCCCGGTGACGACGGAGTGCTCGACCTGCTTTCCCACGGCCGGATCGAGGTCGAGGGCAGGCTGGTCGACGCGTCGAACGCGACCCTGTTCTGCGCGATCAGCGCGGACGGGGTGAGCGCGCAGTGCGTGTACAAGCCGGTGCGCGGCGAACGGCCCCTGTGGGACTTCCCGGACGGCACCCTGGCCGGGCGTGAGGTCGCCACCTACCTGGTGTCGCAGGCCGCCGGGTTCGGGCTGGTGCCGCCGACGGTGCTGCGGCCGGGCCCGTTCGGGCCGGGCATGGCGCAGTTGTGGGTGGACACCCGCGAGGACGACGACCTGGTGGACATCGTCCCGGTCGACCAGGTCCGGCCCGGGTGGCGGGCGGTGCTGCGCGCCCACGACCGGCACGGCGACCCGGCGGTGCTGGTGCACGCCGACCACCCGCGGGTGCGGTTGATGGCGGCGTTCGACGCGGTGGTCAACAACGCCGACCGCAAGGGCGGGCACGTGCTGCACGCCGACGACGGCGGCGTGTACGGGGTGGACCACGGGATCTGCCTGCACAGCGACGACAAGCTGCGCACGGTGCTGTGGGGGTTCCTGGGCGAGCCGCTGCCCGAGCAGGCGGTGGACGGGTTGGGGCGGGTGCGGGCGGAGTTGTCCGGCGCGCTGGGCGAGGCGCTGCGCGAGCACCTGACCCGCGCCGAGATCGCCGCCCTGGCCGAACGCGCGGACAAGCTGCTGGCCGCCGGCGTCTACCCGGAGCCCTCCGACGAGTGGCCCGCGATCCCCTGGCCGGCCTTCTGACCCGTCCCGGTTTCCGGCGGGGATCGGGTCCGTGCTGCCGACACGACCGCCGATGGGGTGTAATCGGCGGGGTGAGCGGTGTTCAGCTTCGCGATGTGACCGAGGCCGACGTGCTGGTGTTCTTCGAGCACCAACTCGACCCCGAGGCCAACCACATGGCGGCCTTCGGCGCGGCGGACCCCACGGACCGGGCCGCGTTCCTGGTCAAGTGGGCGCGCATCCTGGCCGACGACACCGTGCTCACCAAGACCGTCGAGTTCGACGGCCGCGTCGTCGGCCACGTCTCCCGGTTCACCCAGTTCGGCGAACCCGAGGTGACCTACTGGATCGACCGCGAGTACTGGGGCCTGGGCCTGGCCACCGCCGCGCTGTCGGAGTTCCTCAAGCTCGACCCGACCCGGCCGCTGTACGCGCGGGCCGCGGTGGACAACCTGGGTTCGCTGCGGGTGCTGGACAAGTGCGGGTTCGTCGCGGTGGGCGAGGACGTCGGCTACGCCGAGGGCCGCGGCGAGCAGGTCGAGGAATTCATTTTGCGGCTCGACCCCTGACCCGGGCAGGCTCCCGGGGTGACCGCGAAGCTGATCACCCGGTTCGGGCCGGGCGTGCAGGCCTGGCTCGACGCCCTGCCCGCCCTGGTCGACGCCCTGTCCGCCCGCTGGGACCTGCGCCCGGAGCGCGCGTTCAGCGGCGGCACCTCCCACACCCTGCTGTGCCGGCGCGCCGGGCGGCCCGTGGTGCTCAAACTGACCCCGGAGGCGGAGATCGCCCGGCAGGAACTGGCCGCCCTGCGCGCCTGGGAGCCCTCGCCGCGCATCGTCCGCGTCCTGGAGGCCGACGTCGAGGCGGGCGCGCTGCTGCTGGAGGGCCTGGAGCCGGGCACGCCCGCCGGCTACGACCCGCCCGCCATGGCCACCCTGCTCGACGCCCTCCACATCCCGCCGCGCGACGACTTCCCGTCCCTGGCGCAGCGGGTGGACTTCGTGTTCGGGCTGCTGGCGCGCCGCCGCCCCGGCGACTACTCCGCCGGCCACGCGGCGGCGGTCGACCTGGCCCGCGACCGGGTCACCCCGACCCTGCTGCACGGCGACCTGCACCTGGAGAACGTCCTGGACGCGGGCGGGCGCGGCCTGGTCGCCATCGACCCGCGACCGTGCGTCGGCGACCCCGCCAACGACGCGATCGACTTCGCCTACGCCGCCCCCGACCTGCGCACCGGCGTCGAAGCCCTGTCCGGCGTGGTCGACGGCGACCGGCTGGCCGCGTGGTGCGTCGCGTTCGTCGACTTCTTCCCCGACCGCCGCGAGGAAGCACTGGCTCTCGGGTGACCCGGCGTGGCAGGCGGCGTCGCGATGGGGTGAGCGGCTAGCGTCGCGGGTCGTGCGATCACAGGACTACGGACGGGACGTGCTGGCGGGGCCCAAGCGGCGCAAGGTGCCCGAGGTGGCCGCCGAACCCGGACTGGTCGCCGAGGACCCGGCCAGCGGGTTCTGCGGCGCCGTCGTGCGCTTCGAGCACGGCCGGGTGGTGCTGGCGGACCGGCACGGCCGCGAACGGCTGTTCCCGCTGCGCCCCGCCGGGTTCCTGGTCGACGGCACACCCGTCACCCTCGTCCGCCCCACCCCCGCCGCCGCGCCCGCCAGACCCGGCCGCTCGGCGTCCGGCTCGGTCCGCGTCGACGGCCTCAAGGCCCGCACCGCCCGCGACTCCCGCATCTGGGTCGAGGGCCTGCACGACGCCGAACTGGTCGAACGCGTCTGGGGCCACGACCTGCGCGTCGAGGGCGTCGTCGTCGAACCGCTGGACGGCGTCGACGTGCTCGCCGACCGCATCGCCGACTTCGGCACCGGACCCGGCCGCCGCCTGGGCGTCCTGGTCGACCACCTGGTGCCCGGCAGCAAGGAGTCCCGGCTGGTCGAGGGCATCCGCGACCAGCACGTCCTGGTCACCGGTCACCCGTACGTGGACGTGTGGCAGGCGGTGAAACCGGCATCGGTCGGCATCGCGGCGTGGCCGGTCGTGCCGCGCGGCGTACCGTGGAAGGACGGGGTGTGCGCCGCGCTGGGCTGGGGCGAACCGGCCGCGGGCTGGCGGCGGGTGCTGGCCGGTGTGCGGGGCTTCCGAGACCTGGAGACCCCGCTGCTCGGTGCGGTCGAGCGCCTGATCGACTTCGTCACCGAGGGACAGTCCGACGGGCAGGACGGGTGAACCGGTCACACGCCGTGCCCAATGGTGCGAGGATGGCACTGTGGCCGCGTTGATCTGGTTGATCCTCGGTATCGCCCTGGTGGCGGCCGAGATCCTTTCCGGCGACTTCGTCCTGGTCATGCTCGGCGCCGCGGCGCTGGGCGCGGCCGGGGTGTCGGCGCTGGGCGCGGGCGAGCTGGCCAGCGCGGCGGTGTTCGCCGCGCTCGCGCTCGGCCTGGTGGCCGGCGCGCGGCCCGCGCTCAAGCGCAGGCTCAACGCCGCGCAGGACCACAAGTCCGGGGTCGAGGCGCTGCTCGGCAGCACCGCCGTGGTGGTGTCCACCGTGGACGCCCACGGCGGTAGGGTCCGCATCGGCGGCGAGGTGTGGTCGGCACGGTCGCTGGACCACAGCGTGCTCGAACCCGGCGCGGAAGTCACAGTGGTCGAGATCCAGGGCGCGACCGCAGTCGTGCTCGGCATCTAGGAGGGGACAGACGTGACCACGACGTTGATCATCATCGCGGTCCTGGTGTTGTTCGTGCTCATCGTCGCGGTCAAGGCGGTGCTGGTGATCCCGCAGGCCACCGCCGCGGTGATCGAGCGGCTGGGCCGCTACCGCACCACCGCCGCGCCCGGCCTGAACATCCTGGTGCCGTTCTTCGACCGCGTCCGCGCCCGGATCGACCTGCGCGAACAGGTCGTGTCGTTCCCGCCGCAGCCGGTGATCACCCAGGACAACCTCACCGTCTCCATCGACACGGTGGTGTACTTCCAGGTCACCGACCCGCGCGCGGCGGTCTACGAGATCTCCAACTACATCGTCGGTGTCGAGCAGCTGGCCACCACCACGCTGCGCAACCTGGTCGGCGGCATGAGCCTGGAGGAGACGCTGACCTCCCGCGACCAGATCAACAACCAGCTGCGCGGGGTGCTGGACGAGGCGACCGGCCGCTGGGGCATCCGGGTCGCGCGGGTGGAGCTGAAGGCGATCGACCCGCCGCCGTCCATCCAGGACTCCATGGAGAAGCAGATGCGCGCCGATCGGGAGAAGCGCGCCATGATCCTCACCGCCGAGGGCCAGCGGGAGTCCGCGATCAAGTCCGCCGAGGGCCAGAAGCAGGCGGCGATCCTGTCCGCGGAAGGCGCCAAGCAGGCCGCGATCCTGGCCGCCGAGGCCGAGCGCCAGTCCCGCATCCTCAAGGCGCAGGGTGAGCGCGCCGCCCGCTACCTGCAGGCCCAGGGCCAGGCCAAGGCCATCGAGAAGGTGTTCGCCGCGATCAAGGCGGGCAAGCCCACCCCGGAGGTGCTGGCCTACCAGTACCTGCAGACCCTGCCGCAGATGGCGCAGGGCGACGCGAACAAGGTCTGGCTGGTGCCCTCGGACTACGGCAAGGCCCTGGAGGGTTTCGCCCGGATGCTCGGCGCCCCCGGCGAGGACGGCGTCTTCCGCTACGAGCCGCCCGCCGACGAACCCGCCCGCAGCACCCCGGAGGAGGACGACGCGTCGGTCGCCGACTGGTTCGACACCGCCCCCGACCCGGCCGTGGCCGAAGCCGTCCGCGCCGCGGAAGCCGTGGCCCGCAAGGAAGTCCCCGGCCCGCTCGACTCGACCCGCGCGTCCCTGGCCCAAGCCGCCCCCGACACCACCACCGCGGCCCTCGGCCCCGGCTCCACGGCTCCGGCGGAGACCGAGCCGCCGCGCTCGCTGCACGAGTAAGCGGTACGACGTGTTGGACGCTCACGTATTTCCGGGCCCCGGAACCGCGCGAGCGTCCAACAACTTCGCACCGGTCCTCCGCGAGCGGCGTTGATCACAGTCGCCGCACCGAAGTGGAGCATCGTCACGCACCGTCCGGTGCGGTTGGATGTGCCGGTGCACCCATTACCCGATCGAGTAACGGCCTGGTTGGGGCGCCCGGACGTGCCGTGGTCGCAGCGGTGGGACGGGTTGACCGCGGCCGTGGCCGAGCTGTCGGCGGCGGTGCTCGCGGGACCCGGCGGCCGGCGGGTCGCCGAAGACGTCGCCGAGGTGCTGGTGGCCGCGATCGGCGGGCACCGGGGACACCGGGCGGAACTGGCCGGGCTCGTCGACCGGGTGTTGGACCTGCACGCGGTGGCCTGCGCCGCCGACCCGCCCGACCCCGAGCACCTGGCGGGGTGGCTGCTGCACCTGCAGACCGCGTTCCCCGAACCGCCCGAGGTGCGGCTGGCCCCGTACGCGGCGGCGCTGGGCACCGACGGGTTGGCGCGGTACCGGGACGAGGCGGTGGCGCGGTTCGAACGGCTGCCCGTGATCGGGTACGGGCAGACCGGCCGCTACGACCGCGAGCGGTGGGCGTTGCTGCGGGTGATGGAGGAACTGGCCGAGCACACCCGGGACGTGGACCTGCACGTGCTCGTGCTGGCGCGGGACCTGTCGTCGGGGTGGCACTACCTCCAGGTCGCGACCGTGCTGCGCGACGCCGGGCGCTCCGGGGAGGCGCTGGAGTGGGTGACGCGGGGTCTGGCCGCCACGGGCGGGCGGGGTGCGGCGGGACGGCTGGTGGACCTCGCGGTGGACGAGTGCCTGCGGCTCGGGTCGGCGCAGGAGGCGGTGCGGTGGCGGCGGGAGGCGTTCCTGGCGTGGCCGACGCCGGAGAACTACGCGCGGCTGCGCGGGTTGGCCGTCGCTCAGGGTGTGTGGCCGCGCGTGCGGGACGAGGTGCTCGCGGAGGTCACGGACACCGCGTTGCGCGACGACCTCGCCCGACGCGGCTGACCCCTCCCCGCTGCCGGGTTCCGGGCTGCCGGGTTCCGGGCTGCCGGTGACCGCTGCCGGGTTCCGGGTTCCGGCTGCCGCTGACCGCTCCCGGGCGCAGCTGACCGCCCTCGGCGTGCCGCCTCCGCAATGGTCGGGCATTTTCGGGCGCGTGCGGGCCGTGGTCGGCGTGAGGTGTTCCGGGGGCGGTTGTGACGAGCGGCCGATCAGGTGACCGGCCCGGCGAGGGGTGGGCGGCGGTCGGTCCAGGGGCGGGCGCGTTCCAGTTGGGCGGCGGCGGCCAGGACGGTGTTCTCGCCGTGCGGCGGGCCGACCAGTTGGACCGCCAGCGGCAGGCCCGTGCTGGTGTGGCCGGCGGGGACGGCGGCGGCCGGGTTTCCGGTGACGTTCCACAGGGGCAGGAACGTCGTCATGCGCGCGGCGGCCAGCAGTGCGGCCACGGTGGGGCGGCGGCGCCACTCGGCGATGCGCAGCGGCGGGCGGGTCAGGACCGGGGTGAGCAGGAGGTCGTGGTCGGTGAAGACGCGGTTGGCGTGGTCGGTCAGGGCCGGGGCCTGGTCCAGGGCGGTGCGCACGGCCTGACGCGGCAGGGCGCGGCCGAGGGCGGCGACGCGGCGGGTGCGCGGGTCCAGGCGGTCGGGGCGGTCCAGGGTGTCCTCGGTGATCGCGGCGCAGTGCAGGTAGCGGGTGGCGAAGGCGGCCGAGCCGGAGACGTCGCGCATCTCCGGGTCGAGGCGGACGACGTCGTGGCCGAGGTCGGTGAGCAGGCTCGCGGTGTCCAGGACGGCGTCGCGGACCTCTTGGCTGATCGGGATGCCCGGCCCCCACGTGCGCAGGGACACCGCGATCCGCAGCGGCCCCGGGTCGTGGGCGGTGGTGGCGGTGTGGGCGTGGCCGGGGGCCAGGACGTCCAACAGGAGCGCGGCGTCGCGGACGTGCCGGGTGATCGGGCCGGCGACGACCAGGCCGGTCCACATCTGCTCGTCCAGCGGGACGTGGTCGCGCTGCGGTTTGAGGCCGAACAGGCCCGTGCACGCCGAGGGGATGCGCACCGAGCCCGCGCCGTCGGTGCCCACCGCGGCACCGACCATGCCCGCCGCGACGGCCGCGGCCGAACCGCCGCTGGACCCGCCCGGCGAGTGCTCGGGCGACCACGGGTTGCGGGTCGCGCCCGCCCAACTGCTCTCGGTGTAGGGCCACAGGCCCATCTCGGGCATGCGGGTCCGGCCCACGATGACGGCGCCCGCCTCGCGCAGGCGGCGCACGATCTCCGAGTCGGCGCTCGCCCGCGCCTCGACCGCGGCGGTGCCCTTGGTGGTGGGCAGACCGGCGACGGCCAGGTCCTCCTTGACCGCTACCGGCACGCCCAGCAGGGGCGCGTCCTCGCCGCGGGCGCGGCGGGCGTCGGCCTCGGCGGCGTCCGCGCGGGCCCGGTCGGTGAACACCAGGCGGAACGCGTTGAGCCGGCGGTCGTGCACCTCGATGCGGCGCAGGCACTCGGCTACCAGGTCGCGGGAGGTCAGCTCGCCCGCGCGCAGCAGTTCGGCTTGCCGCGCGGCGCCCGCGAAGCACGCGTCGGTCAGGTCCATGGCCGCACCCTAGGGCACGCAGCGGCTCAGGTCGGCCGGTGACGCGCGCGGTGCCGCAGCACGAGGAACGCGACCAGCAGCAACGGCCACGGGAACGGCAGCGGCGAGGCGATCCACGCCACGACCGCGATCACCGCGACGATCGCCACGACCGGCGGGCGGTTCGCGCCGAACGGCCGGGTGGTGCTGGTTCGTTCGGCGGTTCGGGTCGGGGGCAGGTCGGCGGTCAGGGGTGCCAGCTCGGCGCGGTGGACGGCGGCGTAGGCGGCGGCGATGCGGTCCTCGGCTTCGGCCAGGGTCAGCCTGCCCTCGCCTACGGCGTCGCGCAGCCGTGCCGCGATCGCGTCCCGTTCGGCGTCCGAGGCCCGGACTCCGTCGGCGGGCGGTGGGGTGGGGTGTGTCATGGGTCGATGGTGTGCTCGGGGCGCGGGTCTCCGCATCGGTCGAGGGGCGGTGACGCGGAGTACGTCCACCGACGTACGCGGTGCGGGCATGATCGGTGTCATGCCGACGTGGGTGCTGTGGCTGGCGGTGGCGCTGGTGCTGGTCGTGATCGTCGTGCGGCACCGGCGGCGGGCGCAGGCCGAGGTGCTGCTCGACGAACACGCCCGCCGCCGGACCGCGCGCGAGGCGCCGTCGCCGGTGTCGGTGTGGCGGGAGGCCAACCGGCTGTTCCGGGCCGGTGACCGGGAAGGGCTGTTGCTGCTGGCCGAGATCGGCCGGGAGCTGCCGTCGCGGCGGCAGGACGTCGTCGACACGTGGCTGGCGGCGTTGCGCGGCGGGGTCACCCGCGGGCTGGACGCCCGGTGGCGCACGGCGGTGCAGCGCGAACTGGTGGCGCACCTGCGGCCCGGCGCGGACTACTGGCCGGGCATGGACGTGCGGGCGGCGGGGGCGATCCTGGTGGAGGTCGACCTGTCCGGGTGCCGGGTGGGGCGCGCGGACTTCACCGGCGCGGTGTTCGTGGGGGACGCGCGGTTCGAGGCGATGACGGTGACCGGGGAGGCGGTGTTCGACGGGGCCCGGTTCCTGCGGCACGGGCTGTTCACCGACACCCTGTTCGCGCGGTCGCTGTCGATGGTGGCGGCGGTGTTCACCGGCAACCTGGCGCTGTCGGGGGTGCAGGTGGCCGACGCGGCGCGGTTGGCCGGGGCGAAGGTGTCGGGGCGGGCGGACCTGCGGCGGGCCGACTTCGGCGGGTCGGCGGGGTTCGAGTCGGTGTTCTTCGGCGGGCGGGCGCTGTTCGGCGACGTGGTGTTCCACCGGGACGCGCTGTTCACCGGCGCGTGGTTTCGCGGGCGGACCGACGTGACCTCGGCCCTGATCGGCGAGACGGCCGACTTCGGCGGGGCCCGGTTCGGGCGCCGCGTGATGCGCTGAACGCGGCCGGCCGGCCGAAACCCTTGCACGGCCCCCGCAACCTTGCACGGCCGCCCCGCAACCTTGCACGGCTTCCCGCATCGGCGCCGGCCTCCGGCCCCCGACTCCATTGTCCCATGGGGTACCGACAACCTCAGGCGGTGCGGCGGCGGTGGCGGGCGACCTGTTCGCGGTTGGCGCAGCGGGTGGTGCAGTAGCGGCGGCGGCCGTTGCGGGAGGTGTCGACGTAGACGGTGCCGCAGCCGGGACGTGCGCAGTGGCCGAGGCGGCCGGGGTCCTCGCACACCACGTGCGCCAGGCCGGAGGCGGTGAAGGCGCGGACGCGGTCGGGCATGGGGGCCGTCTCCGGGGCGAAGTGCAGGTGCGGGGCGCGGCCGTCGTGGGTGGAGATGTAGGGGCGGGCGGCGGCTTCGGCCAGCAGGGTGTTGACGTGCGCCATCCGGTCGGCCTCGCCGGTGAACACCGGTTCCAGGCGGCGGGCCCATGCCAGCAGGTCTCCGGCTCCGGCGGGGGAGAGGGGGCCCAGGGGCTTGTAGGCGTGGTCGCGCAGGAGGGTGAGCAGGTCGTCGGCGGTGGCCGTCCGGTCGGCGTTGACCAGCGCGGCGGCCAGCTGCGCCGCCGCGCCGCCGTAAGGGTTGAAATGCACTGAACCATGACACCACGCTGGGTGGCGTGACGACCAGATGCCCTTCCTGCGGGTGGCCCACCACCGACCGCGTCCACCCGGTGTCCGAGCACGGCCGCACGGCCTACCTCCGCTGCGTCTGCGGGCTGTGGCTGGTGCTGGACGCGGGACGGGTGGTGGCCACGGCCGGCGGCCCAAGATCGGCTATCGTCCCGTCCCCGTGACCACCCGCCGCGAGCTGCTGTGCGACACCGTGATCTCCGTGCTGGCCGATGAAGGCGGCCGGGGGCTCACCCACCGCGCGGTGGACCGGGCCGCGGGCGTCCCGCTGGGCACCACCAAGAACTACTTCCCCACGCGGGAAGCGCTGCTGCGGGCGGCGGCCGAGCGGATGGCGCTGCTGCACGCCGAGGCGGTGGCCCGGCTGCGCGAGTCCACGCCCGCCGACGTCACCCCGACCCGGGTGGCCGAGCTGTACCCGGCGCTGCTGCGCCGCGCGGTGCTCCAGGACCCCACGCACCTGCTCGCGATGGCCGAGCTGTACCTGGAAGCGGTGCGCCGGCCCGCGGTGCGCGAGGCGCTGGGCCGCATGGTCGTGTCCAACGCCGAGGCGGGCGCCTCCCTGCACCGCGCCGCCGGACTGCCCTCGACCACCCGGGACGCGGGCCTGCTCGACGCCTACTTCCTCGGCGTCGCCGTGTCACTGCTCGCGCTGCCCGACGACGCCCTGCGCGCCACCGGCCTGGACGACCCCTACGCGCTGGGCCTGGGCCTGTTCCAGGCCGCCGTCCCACCCTCGACACCCGATCCGGGGCCAAGGGGCTCAGGGCACGGGGACCAGCCGCTCGACACCGGTCGCGACGAGCCGGGTGGGCACGACGGGGGCCGCCCCGCAGCTGCCCGGACGTGCGGGCGGTAGGTCCCGGCTCTCCACCGCCACCCGCCACGCCCGCCCGTCGGCGTGCCGCACGGTGGTGCCCCGCACGGTCAGCACGTCCCGCCGCTCACCGAGCCGTTCCCGCACCGCCAGCTCCGCGACCTGCCCCTCCTTCGCGAACGCCGACCGGCCCCGGCACCGCCCCGTGACCACCCGCCCGTGCGCGGCCTCCGCCAGCAGGTGCCGCGCGAACGGCACGTCCAGCCGCCCGTACAGGTAGCCGGTGGGCAGCAGCACCCCGGTGGGGGAGAAGCGGTGCCCGCCGGTGTGGGTGCACTCCCACACCGCCTCCGGGTGGTCCACGGCCAGCTCGGCGACCAGCGGACGCCCCCACAGCGCGCAGCACACGTCCCGGCGGCTGTTCGTGCACACCATCAGCAGCGGCTGCGCGATCGGCTCGCCCAGCCCCGGCCGCACCCCCGCCGCCAGCGCGGCGAAATCCAGGTCCAGCAACCGGGCCGGGTCGGTGTCGGCGCGCTCCAGCCAAGTCGCGCCCGGCGCCGTGGACGCCACGTACACCCGGCGCGGCGCGGGCTCGTGGGTGTCGGCGTGGTGACCGGGCCGGCGGATCAGCAGCACCCGCACCCCGGCGGCCTCCGCCCGACGCCCCAGTTCCGCGCCCAAGCCCGAGTCCAGGTGGCTCTCGGTCAGGGCGTCCCGGCCCCACGGGCCCGGTTGCTCCAGGCAGATCCACGCGGCGGCGGTGGCGGCGGTGCCCGCCTGCGGCTCGTGCAGGGCCGCCGACACGGCGGCACAGCGTGGCTCGGTCACCACTCCAGGGTGCACCCGCAGCGCCGTTCGGGTGACATCGGGGTGCCCCCTCCGCTCACAGAAGAACCGCCGCCGCCCCGCCGACCCGGCCCGTACCGTGGCGCCATGATCACCGGAACCGCGGCCGGCGTGCCGTACGTGGCCCTCCCACCCCGCACCGGCGGGCGACTGGTCCTCGCGTGGCACCTGCTCGGCGAACCCGGCACCCCGCAGGACCTGGCGGCCACGCTGCCCCTGCCCGAGGTCGACGCCTGGCGCGTCTACCCGGCGCTGCCGATGAGCCAACCCCGCCCCGACTTCCTCCTCGACGGCTACGCGCCCCTGGTCACCGAAGCCGCCGACATCGTCCCGGACCTGGTCACCGCGCTGCGCGCCGAACTGGGCTGCGCCGGACCGGTCGACGTCGTCGGCGGCTCCGCGGGCGGGCACGTGGCGCTGCTGACCGCCGCGCGCGGCGAGGTGCCGGTGCGGCGGGTGGCCGTGGTCAACCCCGCCGTCACCGCCCGGTCGGTGGTCGAGGCGTCCGTGGCCGCCGGAGCCCTGCCCGGCTACGACTGGACCCCCGCCGCGGAAGCCGCCGCCGCGCCCCTGGACGTCCTGGCCGTCGCCGACCGGATCACCGCGCCGCTGCTGGTGGTGCGCGGCTCCGACGAGTACCCGGCGTTCCGGCCGGTGCAGCAACGGCTGTGCGACGCCGTCCCCGGCGCGAAACTGGTCGACGTCGACGGCTTGGCGCACATGCTGGTCGCCGAGGTGGAGCGAGTGCGGGCGGAGGTGGGCGCGTGGCTGACCGACTGACCGTCGTGACCGGCGGCAGCCGGGGGATCGGCGCGGCGACCGTGCGCCGGCTCGCCGCCGACGGCCACCGCGTCGTCCTGGGCTACCGCGCCGCCCGCGAGGAGGCCGAACGGCTCGCCGCCGAGGTCGACGGGCTGGCCGTGCGCTGCGAGGTCGCCGACCCCGACGACGTCGACGCCCTGTTCACCGCCGCCGCCCGCCTCGGCCGGGTCACCGGCGTGGTCGTCAACGCCGGCATCACCAGCCCCGCCGGCCCCCTGGCCGACACCGAGGTCGCCGACCTGCGCCGGGTGATCGACGTCAACGTCCTGGGCGCCCTGCTGTGCGCCCGCCGCGCCGCCCGCGACCTCACCGAGGGCGGCGCGATCGTCTCGGTGTCCTCCGCCGCCGCCACGCTGGGCAGCCCGGGGGAGTACGTCCACTACGCCGCCAGCAAAGCCGCCGTCGACGCCATGACCGTCGGCCTGGCCAAGGAGCTGGGTCCGCGCGGCATCCGCGTCAACGCCGTGGCCGCCGGCACCGTGCACACCGACATCCACCACCTGTCCGGCATCCCCGACCGCCCCGACCGCGTCGCCCCGCTCATCCCGCTGCGCCGCGCCGGCCGACCCGAGGAGATCGCCGCCGCCATCGCCTGGCTGCTCGGCGACGACGCCTCCTTCACCACCGGCGCCGTCCTCCGCGTCGCCGGCGGCCTGTGACCCGCACGGGCCGGGCGGCCTCCCACGACGTACGGGATCGGTGATCGTCAACTCCCGGCCCGCGACTCGCGCCGCTCAGTCGGTCGACGATCCGCGGTCGGTCGACGATCCGCGCCGATCGGCCGCCCCGCACTCGGCGGTCCGGGATTGTCGGTGGTGCGTGCGACAATGGATTCGGGGGCCGGAGGCCGCGCCCGGTGCGCCCCCGGCGGTCACACCCCCGAGGCCACCGGCAGGCGGGGAGCGGTCAGCACCCGCGGACCCGACTCGGTGATCGCCACCGTGTGCTCCGCGTGCGCCGCCCGGCTGCCGTCCACCGTCCGCAGCGCCCACCCGTCCGGGTCGGTGGTGTAGGCGTCCCGCCCACCCGCGTGGAACATCGGCTCGATCGCCAGCGCCATGCCCGGCCGCAGCGTCAGCCCGCGACCCGGCCGGCCCTCGTTGGGCACCCCCGGCGACTCGTGCATCGCCCGGCCGATGCCGTGACCCCCGAAGTCCTCCGGGATGCCGTAACCCGCGCCCCGCCCGATCCGGCCGATCGCCGCCGACACGTCACCCATCCGCCCACCCGGCACCGCCGCCTCGATCGCCGCCGCCAGCGCCCGCTCGGCCGCCCCGATCAGCGCCAGGTCCGCCGGATCGGCCCGCCCGACCACGAAGCTGACCGCCGAGTCGCCGTGCCAGCCGTCCACGTGCGCACCGCAGTCGATGCTCACCAGATCACCCTCGCGCAGCCGGTAGCCGTCCGGGATGCCGTGCACGATCACGTCGTTGACCGACGCGCAGATGTAGCCGGGGAACGGCGTCGGCGCGAACGACGGCCGGTAGTGCAGGAACGACGACCCCGCGCCCGCCGCCCGGATCACCCCGGCGGCCACCTCGTCCAACTCCAGCAACGACACCCCCACCCGGGCGTGCGCGCGCACCGCCGCCAGCGCGTCGGCCACCACCAGACCCGCCACCCGCATGGCGTCGAACTCGCCGGGGGACTTCAACTCGATCATCGGTACCCACTCCTAACCGTGATAACAATACCGGTATAGATATCACAGCAACGCCGGTATTACTATCACCCCCATGGTGCGACAGCCGCTCACCCAGTCCGACCGCGCCCGCGGCGAACGCCTCGGCGACGCCCTGCGCCGCGCCCGCGGCGACCGCAGCATGGTCCAGGTCGCCACCGCCGCCGGCATCTCCGTGGAAACCCTGCGCAAGATCGAACGCGGCCGAATCCCCACCCCCGCCTTCTTCACCGTCGCCGCCCTCGCCGACGCCGTCGGCCTCTCCCTCGACGACCTCTGCCGCCAACTCACCGCCGAGCGCCCCGCCGCCTAGATGCCCGACCTCACCACCCCCGCGCCCGTCCCGCTCGTCCCCGAGATCACCCTGCACACCGCCGGCGACATCACCGCCCTCTGGGAACACCTCGGCACCCCCGACCCGCCCTTCTGGGCCTTCCCGTGGGCCGGGGGGCAGGCACTGGCCCGCCACCTGCTCGACCACCCCCACCTCACCGCCGGCAAACGCGTCCTCGACCTCGCCACCGGCTCCGGCCTCGTCGCCATCGCCGCCGCCCGCACCGGCGCGCACCACGTCACCGCCAACGACGTCGACCCCCTCGCAGGCGACGCCACCACCCGCAACGCCCAGGCCAACCACGTCACCCTCACCGTCGAGATCGCCGACCTCCTCGACACCGACACCGACCACGACGTGATCCTCACCGGCGACGCCTTCTACGACCGCGACATGGCCGCCCGCGTCCTGCCCTTCCTCCACCGCGCACACCACCGCGGCGCCCTCGTCCTCATCGGCGACCCCCAACGCGCCCACCTGCCCCGCACCGGCCTCACCCGCGTCGCCACCCACCAGGTCCCCGTCCCGCACGACCTCGAAGGCACCACCCGGCGCACCACCCACGTCTGGCGCCTCTAGCCGAAAACCGCTGCGCCCACCCCGCGCACCCCCAGTAGCGTCCGCGATCATGCGCGCCGGGAGGAACGACCACACCACCCGCCACCACTGGGACACCCGCGCCGCCGCCTCCCTGTGGTGCGACCCCCACCGCTGGATCCCCGAAGCCGCCCGCTGGGGCCGCCGCTGGCCCAGCGAAGAGATCTGGGAGGCCCACCTCCGCTAGGCGCGCCGATGGGCGAACTTGTCCGTCGCCGCCACCACCGCCTCCGCCATCCCCGGGTCCTGCGCGCTGTGCGAAGCCTCCCGCA
Source organism: Actinosynnema sp. CA-248983 (assembly GCA_050954585.1). Classification (GTDB taxonomy): domain Bacteria; phylum Actinomycetota; class Actinomycetes; order Mycobacteriales; family Pseudonocardiaceae; genus Actinosynnema. Next base: position 4,360,085 of record CP191863.1, read on the forward strand.
CCACCACCAACTCCGCGTCCGGCCACGCCCGCGCCACCTCCCACGCCGTCGCCACCGGCCCCTGCATGTCCCACCGACCGTGCACCAACACCGCCGGAATCCCGTGCAACCGCGGCATCTCCCGCAACACCACACCGTCCGCCAACCACGCCCCGTGCCGGAAGTACCGCGCCGTGATCCGCGCGAACGCCGTCCGCCACCGCGGGTCCAGCTCACGCGGCGACGGCACCCGGTCCGGGTCCAACGTCAGGACCGACGACTCCCACGCCACCCAGTCGTCCGCCGCCTTGCGCCGCACCGCCGGATCGGGGTCGTTCAACAACTCGTCGTACGCCGCCACCAGATCCGCCGCCCCCGCCGGCGCACCCTCCCGGAACCGCTGCCACTCCTCGGGGAAGAACCGCCGCAACCCGTGGTAGAGCCACTCCAACTCCTCGCGCCGGCTCGTCGTCACCGCCACCAGCACGACCTCGCTCACCCGCTCCGGGTGCAGCTGCGCGTACCGCAACCCCAGCGTCGACCCCCACGACCCGCCGAACACCATCCACCGGTCCACACCCCGGTCCACCCGCAACCGCTCCATGTCCGCCAGCAGGTGCGCCGTCGTGTTCGCATTCAGGTCGGTGTCGTGGTCGGCCGCGTGCGGCGTCGACCGACCCGAACCCCGCTGGTCGAACAGGATGATCCGGTACGCCTCCGGGTCGAACTGCCGCCGCATGCCGGGGGAGCAGCCCGTGCCCGGACCGCCGTGCAGGCACACCACCGGCTTGCCCTCCGGGTTGCCGCACTCCTCCCAGTACACGAGGTTCCCGTCACCGACGTCGAGCATCCCGTGCGCGTACGGCTCGATCTCCGGGTACACCACTTCTCCTCCCACAGAAACAACAGTGCTGTTACATTAGGGGAGTGGACGACAACCCCACCACCGATTACCTCGGCACCCGCCTGCGCCACCTGCTCGACCTGCTCGACGACGGCGTGGCCCACGCCTACACCCGACTCGGCCTCGACGGCTTCCGACCCCGCTACAACCCGATCATCCGCATCGTCCACGCCCGCGGACCCCGGTCCATCCGCGACCTCGCCGCCACCATCGGCGTCACCCACTCCGCCGTCAGCCAGACCGTCAACCAGATGCACCGCGACGGCCTCGTCGAACTCCACCCCGGCGACGACGCCCGCCAACGCATCGTCCACCTCACCCCGCGCGCCCTCGAACTCCTGCCCGTCCTCGACGCCGAGTGGCACGCCACCACCACCGCGGCCCGCGAACTCGACGCCGAACTCCCGTACCCGCTCAGCGACCTCGTCGAGCACGCCCTGCGCGCGCTGGGGGAGCGGCCCATGCCCGACCGCATCCGACCTCACCTGCCATAACGGTCCACCAGCTCGCCACCCAACCGCCCGAGTTCGGCCCGCACCGCGTCCGACTCCACCACCTCGGCCAACGCACCCCACCCCGCCAGGTGCTGCGCCACCATCAGGGGAGTGGGCGCCGACACCCGCACCCGCGCCATCCCGTCCTCGACGCTTTCGATCGCGCAGTGCCGCCCGAACTGGCTCCGCAACACCCGCACGTGCCGCTCCCGAACCACCACCGTCGCCTCGGTCGACAGCTGGAACCGCTCGACCTCGGACACCACCCGCCCCCAGGCTTGCGACAGCTCGAACCCCTCGGGCCGCACGGCCTCCTCGTCGGTGACCTCCGCAGCCACCACCCGGTCCACCCGGAACGTCCGCTGCCCGTCCGGCGTGCCCGCGACCAGGTACCAGACGTCGTCCTTGTCCACCAACCCCAACGGATCCACCACCCGAACCGACCGCTCCCCGGACCGCTTCACGTAGTCCAACCGCACCCTCCGCCGCGCCACCACCGCCCGCTGCAAATCCCCGACCACCCCTGGCCGCCGCTTGTCCTGTTGGCCCCACCGAGCCGGGTCGATCACCACCGCGTCCGCCGCCGCCTCCGCGTCCCGCCGGAACGTCTCCGGCAACGCCCGCACCAACTTCCGCAACGCCGACTTGGCCTCACCGTTGACCGCCGCCGCCGGCCCCACCAACACGAAGAGGGCTTGGGCCTCACTCGCACTGAGCCCGCTGAGGTCCGTGCGTGCGCGGCCGACCAGCTCCCAGCCGCCACCACGGCCGGGCTGCGGGTAGACGGGGATACCGGCCGCCGACAACGCCTCCAGGTCCCGGCGCGCGGTCGCCACCGACACCTCGAGTTCGGCCGCCAGTTCCGCCGCGGTCACACGTCCTCGCGCCTGCATCAACAGCAGGGCAGCCACCAGTCGATCCGCACGCATGGGGTCAGTGTGGCGGGTGAAGTGCTCACCGACTGAGCACTTTGGCGAGGCGCACCGCAAATCGAACACCTGATCGAACGGCGCGGGGGAGCAGGGGAGAAGTCGGCCGGTTCGCGGGTTCGCCGGTCGGGCCCCGCCGTTCCGGACGTGTCGGCGGCGCACCGGGCGCGGCCTCCGGCCCCCGTCTCCATCGTCCCACGCACCACCGACAATCCCGGCCGTGGACCATTTCCAGCGAACCGCCGACGGTTACGGATCGCGCGGCGCGAGGCCGGTGCGCGACGGCGAGGCGGGGCGAGGTCGGGACAGAGGCGCTCAGGGGACGTCAGGATCGGTCACCGAATCGCTTACTTAACATAATGTAGATTATCGGCGTTGCGGGACGAGCCTGTTAATCAAGGTCGACATACGTCACGTGACGTATGTACGGCGGTGTCAGCGGATGGCCGGTCGGCCCTGCGTGTCCGGCCGCCAGGTCGATGATCAAGCCTCCAGCCGGCCGGCCGGTGTGTCGCGATGGCTCGCCGTGTGAGTGCCTGGGCGGTGCGCAGTGTGTTGCGGGTGTGCGACGTGCGACCGTCCGAGGGGTCGATGGCCCGGGTTGCGTCGGAAGTGATGGCAGATCCCCCAGTCGTGGCCGAGTCAGTCGTGGCCGAGTCCGGGTCGAAGGCCGCCGCCACCCCCACCTCCACCCATGTTTCATGGATAATCGCCATTATCCATGAGTTGATCTTGATGTGGCCCCTGCCCTGATCAACTTCGGGGTGTGGCGGGCCGAAAATTGTCGGTGTCGTGCGCTAGGAAGATCACATGCGTGTGCTCGACGCCCAGGAGTCGTTCTTCCTCGCCCGCCGCCCGCGCAAGGACTCCCCCCACACCACGGCGGCCTACCGGCGGGACCTCGCCGGGGTCACCGCCCTGCTCTCCGACGTCGTCCCCGCTCCCCGGACGACCTCCTCGTCGCCCACCTGACCGCCGGCAACCTGCGCAAGGCCTTCGGGGTCTTCGCGGACACGCACGCCAAGTCCTCGGTGCTGCGGGCGTGGTCCACCTGGAACCAGTTCCTCACCTTCTGCGTGGCCGAGGACCTGTTGCCGGGCAACCCGATGGGCGCGGTGGCGCGGCCGAAGACGCCGCCGTTGGTGCCCAAGCCGTTGCGGGGCGAGGACACGCCGGAGAGGTTGTTGGCGGCGGCGGCCGAGGGGGTGCGCAAGGCGCGGGACCCGTGGCCGGAGCGGGACGTGCTGGTGTTGGCGTTGGGGCTGGTCGCGGGGTTGCGGTCGGCGGAGATGCGGACGTTGACGCTGGCCTCGGTGGTCGGGCGGGCCGGTGAGCGGCGGCTGCACGTGGTGGGCAAGGGCAACCGGGACCGGTCGGTGCCGATCGAGCCCGCGATGGACCGGATCATCGAGCAGTACCTGGAGTCGTGCCGGGCGCGGTTCCCGCAGGGGCGGTTCGACCGGGGGTCGGCGTTGCTGCGCGACCGGCACGGCGAGCCGATCGGGCGCGGCGGGCTGGAGTACCTGGTGCGGTCGTGCTTCCGGTGGGCGGGGTTGCACGACCGGGTTCCGTCGGGGGCGAACCTGCACGCGCTGCGCCACACCTTCGCCACGCGGTTGGCCGAGGACGGCGCGTCGGCGTCGGAGATCATGGCTCTGCTGGGCCACGCGTCGCTGGCGACGTCGCAGAACTACATCGAGGCGACGGCGCGGGAGCGGCGGGCGGCGGTGGCGGGGAGCCGGACGTACGTGTCGTTGGCGAACCTGCCGTCGGCGCGCCGGGACGACGGGTCGTGACCGTCTACAGGCCTGCGGTAGCGCCCGGGTGGCGTGTTGGTCTGTTCGGGTGATGCTTGGGTGACCTTGTTCGAACGGGTGTACGCAGGTGTCATGAGGGCGGCGTGGCGTGGGGTGTTGGTGTTCGGGTTGGTGACGTTCCCCGTGCGGTTGTTCCCGGTGGTGCGGGGGCACGGGGTGCGGTTGCGGCAGGTGCATCGGGTCGATTCGGGGCGGATTCGGCATCGGCGGGTGTGTGAGGTGTGTGGGGACGAGGTGGCGTTGGCGGACGTCGCGCGTGCGGTGGAGGTGGGTGACGGGCGGCTGGTGGCGGTGGAGGCCGAGGAGTTGGCGGGGGTGCCGGTGCCGGTGGGGCGGGTGATCGAGGTGGTGCAGGTGGCCCGTGCCGAGGAGGTCGATCCGATCGTGTTGGGGCGGGCGTTCCATGTCGAGCCGGAGGCGGCGGCGGTGGGGTCGTACGTGGTGTTGCGGGACGCGTTGGAGCGGTCGTCGCGGGTCGGGGTGGCGCGGGTGGCGGTGCGGCGGCGGGAGCGGGTGGCGTTGGTGCGGGCGCGTGGCTCCGGGTTGGTGGTGCAGACGGTGTTGTGGGACGACGAGGTCCGGGAGCCGGATCTGGGGTTCCTGGAGGGTGCGGGTGCTCCCCCGGCGTCGGCGGCGCGGTTGGCGGCGTCGTTGGTGGAGTCGATGACGGCGCCGTTGGACCTGTCGGTGTTCGAGGACCGGCGCGCTACGGCGTTGGCGGGGTTGGTGGAGGCGAAAACTAGCCCGTTCGAGTGATGCACTGGTGCGAAAACCGAGGTTGACGGGTACTCACGTGGAATGAGGTCCGTGTGGCGTGGGGCGATCTCCTTCGGGTTGGTGACGATCGGTGTGCGGTTGTACACGGCGACGGAGGAGCACGACTTCCGGTTCCACCAGGTGCACCGCGAGGACGGTGGGCGCATCCGCTACAAGCGGGTGTGCCAGGTGTGTGGCGAGGAGGTGGCCTACGCCGACATCGCCAAGGGCTACGAGCTGGACGACGGTCGTGTGGTGGTGATGGACAACGAGGACTTCGACAAGTTGCCGATCAACACCGATCACGCGATCGACGTGCTGGAGTTCGTGCCGGCGGAGGAGATCGATCCGATCTACTTCCAGAAGTCCTACTACCTGGAGCCGGACAAGGCGGCGACGCGGCCGTACGTGTTGTTGCGGACGGCGTTGGAGCGCAGTGGGCAGCTGGCGGTCGTGAAGATCACGATCCGGCAGCGGGAGACGTTGGCGATGCTGCGGGCCCGTGAGGACCTGCTGGTGATGCACACGATGTTGTGGCCGGACGAGGTGCGCAAGCCGGAGTTCGACTTCCTGGACGGCGACGTGGAGGTGCGCCCGCAGGAGTTGAAGATGGCGTCGTCGCTGGTGGAGAGCATGGCGGGGTCGTTCGACCCGGACGACTTCACCGACGACTACACCGACGCGATGCAGAAGTTGATCGAGGCGAAGGCGGAGGGCGCGGAGTTGCCCGAGCAGCCGGAGGCCGAGGAGGCCGGTGAGGTCATCGACTTGATGACGGCGTTGGAGCGCAGTGTGGAGCAGGCGCGGTCGGCGCGGGGTGAGGGCGCCAAGCCGGCTGCGGAGAAGAAGCCCGCCGCGCGGTCGTCGCGTGCCACGGGTTCGTCGCGGGCGAGCGGGTCGTCGCGGTCGGCGAAGGCGAAGGAGACCAAGGAGAAGGCGCCGGCGAAGAAGAAGGCCAAGCCCGCCTGATGGGTGGGGACCTGTCGGAGTACCGGCGCAAGCGGGACGCCGGGCGGACGCCGGAGCCGGTGCCGGGTGTGGACGTGCCGCTCCCCCGTGGTGACGACGACACGTTCGTGATCCAGGAGCACCACGCGTCGCGGCTGCACTGGGACGTGCGGTTGGAGCGGGGTGGGGTGCTGGTGTCGTGGGCGGTGCCGAAGGGGTTGCCGCCGGAGCCGGGGACGATCCGGTTGGCGGTGCGCACGGAGGACCACCCGTTGGAGTACGCGACGTTCGAGGGGACGATCCCGAGGGGCGAGTACGGCGCGGGCGAGATGCTGATCTGGGACCGGGGCCGGTACGAGACGGTGAAGTGGAGCGACCGCGAGGTGGACGTGGTGCTGCACGGGTCTCGGGTCGAGGGCGAGTACGTGTTCTTCCGCCGTGCCTCGGGTGGTGAGGGCAAGGACTGGATGGTGCGGCGGCGGCACGAGGCCGTGCGGCCGGACTGGGTGCCGTTGCCGGAGGTGGTGGCGCCGATGCTGGCGACGGCGGCGGAGGCGTTGCCGGAGCGCAACGGGGACTACGCGTACGAGTTCAAGTGGGACGGGGTGCGGGCGGTCGCGCGGGTGGAGGGTGGCCGGGTGCGGTTGGTGTCGCGGCTGGGCAACGACGTGACGGCGACGTACCCGGAGTTGCAGGGGTTGGGCGAGTCGTTGGGGTCGACGCAGGTGCTGCTGGACGGGGAGGTCGTGGCGCTTCAGGGCGGGCGGCCGAGTTTCGGGGCGTTGCAGCAGCGGATGCACGCGTCGGGGGCGCAGGCGCGGCGGTTGGTGTCGAAGGTGCCGGTGACCTACCTGGTGTTCGACGTGCTGCACCTGGACGGGTCGTCGTTGGTGAACGTGCCGTACGCGCGGCGGCGGGAGTTGTTGGACGGGTTGGACCTGCGGGGGCCGCACTGGGCGACGCCGCGGTCGTACCCGGGTGCGGGGCCGGAGGTGTTGGCGGCGTCGCGGGAGCAGGGGTTGGAGGGGGTGGTGGCGAAGCGGCTGGATTCGCCTTACACGCCGGGGGTGCGGTCGCCGCACTGGGTGAAGATCACGCGGGTGGTGGCGCAGGAGGTGGTGGTCGGCGGGTGGCGGCCGGGTGAGGGCAAGCGGAAGGGGGTGGTGGGGGCGTTGCTGCTGGGGATTCCGGAGGGTGACGGGTTGGCGTTCGTGGGGTCGGTGGGGACGGGGTTCGGTGCGGCGGAGCTGCGGTCGTTGACGGCGCGGTTGCGGGAGTTGGAGGTGCGGCGGTCGCCTTTCGTGACGGAGGTGCCGCGGGAGCGGGCGAAGGGGGCGCGGTGGGTGCGGCCGGAGTTGGTGGGTGAGGTGGTGCACCGGCAGTGGACGGCGGACGGGCGGATGCGGTTCCCGACGTGGCGGGGGTTGCGGCCGGACCGGTCGCCTTCGGAGGTGCGGCGTCTTGGTTGAGTCGGCGGTGGTGCGGGTCGGTGAGCGGCGGTTGAAGCTGTCGAACCTGGGGAAGGTGCTGTACCCGGAGGTGGGGTTCACCAAGGCCGAGGTGATCGACTACTACACGCGGATCTCGCCGGTGTTGTTGCCGCACCTGGCGGGGCGGCCGTTGACGGTGCGGCGGTTCCCGGACGGGGTGGACGGGGAGTCGTTCTTCGAGAAGAACGCGCCTTCGCACGCGCCGGAGTGGGTGCGGCGGGTGCGGGTGGAGACGCCGGGGTCGTCGCGGGGGTCGGAGTACCTGGACTTCGTGGTGGTGGACGACCTGCCGACGCTGGTGTGGCTGGCGAACCTGGCGGCGCTGGAGCTGCACGTTCCACAGTGGACGGTGGGGCCGCGGGGTGCGCGGCGCTCCCCCGACCTGGTGGTGTTCGACCTGGACCCGGGGCCGCCGGCGACGGTGGTGGAGTGCGCGCGGGTGGCGGGGGCGTTGCGGGAGGTGCTGGTGGCGGACGGGTTGTCGCCGGTGGTGAAGACGAGCGGGTCGAAGGGGTTGCAGGTTTATGCGGCGGTGGAGGTGTCGGACCCGATGCGGCCGTCGGAGTACGCGAAGGCGGTGGCGCAGCGGTTGACGCGGGAGCGGCCGGGTGGGGTGGTGTGGCAGATGGCCAAGGCGGCGCGCGCGGGGAAGGTGCTGATCGACTGGTCGCAGAACAACCCGGCGAAGACGACGGTGGCGCCGTACTCGTTGCGGGCGCGGTCGGTGCCGTCGGTGTCGACGCCGGTGACGTGGGACGAGGTGGCGGCGTGCCGGTCGGTGTCGGACCTGGTGTTCACGGCGGACCAGGCGCGGGAGCGGGTGGAGCGGATGGGTGACCTGTTCGCGGTGGAGGACGCGGCGCGGCTGCCGTGATCTTGTCGGGCGGATCAGCCTGGACGCCCTGACGTGGGGATCAGCCTGGACGCCCTGTCGTGGGGATCGGGCCGTGGCTCCTCGGTGGAGCTGGGCGCGGCGCGGCGGGAGCTGGGCGCGGCGCGGCGGGAGTCGGCGCGGGTTTGGGCTGTGGCCTCCGGCCCCCGGGTCGATTGTCGCACGAGGGGCCGACAATTCCGGCAGGTCGGGCTGATCCGCCTCGGGGCCGCCGCTGGTCCGGGAGAATGGCGGGTTGTGAGGTTCGGGGTGCTCGGCCCGGTGGTGGCGTGGCGTGCGGACGGGTCCGAGGTCCGGGTCGGTGGCGCGGGGTTGCGGGCGTTGTTGGCCAGGCTCGCGGTGGACGCGGGGCGGGTCGTGGGGGTCGATCGGCTGGTCGACGCGCTGTACGGGGAGCGTCCGCCGGCGGGGGTGGCGAACGCGGTGCAGTCGCAGGTGTCGCGGTTGCGGTCGGTGCTCGACGTCGGGGTCGAGCGGTCGTCGGCCGGGTATCGGCTGGTGGTGGACCCGTGGGACGTGGACGCGTTGCGGTTCGAGGAGTTGGTGGCGCGCGGGTTGCCGGGTGAGGCGCTGGCGTTGTGGCGGGGGCCCGCGTTGGCGGACGTGGGTGACGCGCCGTTCGCGGGTGTGGTGGCGGCGCGGTGGGAGGAGTTGCGGCTCAAGGTCGTCGAGGACCACGACGTGGCGTCGGTGGCGGTGCTGCGGGAGTTGGTGGCGGCGCACCCGTTGCGGGAGCGGCTGGTGGCGCGGTTGGTCCGGGCGCTGCACGGTGAGGGGCGGCAGGCCGAGGCGCTGGCGTTGGTGGACCGGACGCGGCGGGTGCTGGCCGAGGAGTTGGGCGCGGACCCGTCGCCGGAGTTGGCCGCCGCGCACGGTGAGGTCCTGCGGGGTGAGCGGCCGGCGGGGCGGCACGTGCTGCCCGCGCAGTTGACCAGTTTCGTCGGGCGGGCCGAGGAGGTCCGGCTGGTGGGCAAGGCGTTGGACGAGGCGCGGCTGGTGACGCTGCTGGGGCCCGGCGGGGCGGGCAAGACCCGGCTGGCGGTCGAGGTGGCGGCCACGCGGCCGGGTGACGTGTTCTTCGTGGACCTCGCGCCGTTGGGGGCGGGCGGGGACGTGCCGCAGGCGGTGGTGACGGCGCTGGGGTTGCGGGAGGACGGGCTGCGGGCCGCGCGGGCGGCGCGGGAGCGGCTGGTCGCGGCGCTGGCCGGGCGGGACGTGCTGCTGGTGCTGGACAACTGCGAGCACGTCGTGGATGACGCGGCGGCGTTGGCGGGTGCGTTGCTGGTGGCGTGCCCGGGGTTGCGGGTGTTGGCGACGAGCCGGGAGGTGCTGGGGGTGACCGGGGAGACGGTCCGGCCGGTGCCGCCGCTGCCCGCCGTGGACGGCTCCTCCCCCGCTGTCGCGCTGTTCGCCGACCGGGCGGTGGCGGTGGACCCGTCGTTCCGGCTGGACGCGACGACGGTGCCGCTGGTGGTGGCGATCTGCCGGGCGCTGGACGGGATGCCGCTGGCGATCGAGCTGGCGGCGGCGCGGGTGCGGTCGCTGCCCCTGGGCGAGGTGGCGGCGCGGTTGGACGACCGGTTCCGGTTGCTCTCGCGCGGCAACCGGGCCGCCGCGCCGCGGCACCGGACGCTGCACGCGGTGGTCGGGTGGAGCTGGGACCTGCTGTCGGAGCCGGAGCGGGTGGTGGCGCGGCGGCTGACGGTGTTCGCCGACGGGGCGACGCTGGAGTCCGCGGCGGCGGTGTGCGCGGTGGACGGCGCGGTGCCCGGGGCAGTGCCTGGGGCGGTGGACGGGGCGGTGGACGGGGCGGTGCCTGGGGCGAATGGCGTGGTGCCGGGGGCGGATGGCGTGGGCGGCGTGGACGAGGTGCTGCCGTCGTTGGCGGACAAGTCGCTCGTGGAGGTGTCCGGGGGCCGGTACCGGATGCTCGACACGATCCGGGCGTTCGGCGCGGCGCGGCTGGCCGAGGCCGGTGAGGTCGAGGCGGTGCGGCGGGCGCACGCGGAGTGGTTCCTGCGGGTGGCGGTCCGGGCGACCCCGCACCTGCTGCGCGGTGAGCAGTTGGAGTGGCTGGCGGCGTTGGCCGACGAGCACGAGAACCTGAAGTCGGCGATCCGCTGGGCGGCCGGGTGCGACCTGGAGCTGGCGTTGCGGCTGGTCGCGGAGCTGGGCTGGTACTTCTGGCTGCGCGGGCTGCGCACGGAGGGGTCGGTGCTGGCGGCGGAGGTGCTGCGGGCGGTGGGTCCGGTGGCGCCGGCCGGGTTGACCGAGGAGCACCTGCTGTGCGCGTTGGCGGCGTCGGCGTCCGGCGGTGAGGCCGTGCCGGGTGGGCTGTCACCGCGGCAGGACGTGCCGGAGGGGTTCGCGGGGCCGCCGACGCGGCCGTTCCTGACGATGATGTGGGGCATGGCCTACGGGGTGCCGGACCTGGGCGAGCCCACGTTGGACGCGCGGCGCGGGCACCTGGTGGGCAGCGACCCGTGGTCGGCCTCGCTCGCGCTGGCCGGGTTGGGCATGCAGTACCAGTACGCGGGCCGGTTGGGTGAGGCCCGGGAGGCGCACGCGTCGGCGTTGGCCGGGTTCCGGGCGTTGGGCGAGCGGTGGGGCATGTCGATGGTGCTGGCGCAACTGGCGGAACTGTCACGGGCCACGGGTGACCTGGCGTCGGCGCTGGCGTTCCTGGACGAGGCGTTGGCGTTGGGCGAGCAGTTCGGGGCGACCGAGCACACCGCGAGCATGTTGGCGCAGCGGGCGGAGTGGCACTGCCACCGCGGGTCGTTCGACGCGGCGTGGGCGGACCTGGAGCGGGCGGCGGTGATGGCCCGGTCGCAGGGGTCGGTGGAGACGTTGGCCGGGGTGCGGCTGGGGATGGCGGAGGTGGCGCGGCACCGGGGTGACCTGGCGGGGGCGCGGGCGTGGTGCGAGGAGGCGCTGCGGGTGTGTCCGCGGGGGTGGTTCGGGCCGGAGGAGGTGCGGTCGCACGTCCACGTGGCGGTGGGGCGGCTGGAGCTGGCGGGCGGGGACGTGGCGGCGGCGCGGGCGGTGTGGGGGCCGGCCGTGGCGTCGGCGGCGGAGTGGGGCAACCCGATGGTGCTGGCCAAGGTCGCCGAGGCGTGGGCGCAGTCGTGCTTGGCGGAGGGGGACGCGGTGGGCGCGGCGGAGCTGCTGGGGGCGGCGCGGGGGTTGCGGGGGACGGTGGCGCTGGTCGACCCGGACGTGCTCGGGGCGGAGGCGGCGGCTTCGGCGGCGCTGGGGGCGGAGGGGTTCGCCGTCGCGTCCGCTCGGGGTGCGGGGTTGGGGCGGGACGGTCTGCTGGCCGCTCTGCGCGGGTGACGGCACGGGTTCGGGCACGGCGGTTCACACGGGCGGAGTTCAGGCGCTGTGGTCGCCGGTCCGGTCGATGATCCACCGGGTCGGGGCAGCGGGTCAGACCAGGAATTCGGCCAGCCGCTTGACCGTGAACTCCGGGTCGTCGATCCACGGGAAGTGGCCCGCCCCGGGCTGTTCCGCGTACTCCGCGCCCGGGATCAGCTCCGCCAGCTGCCGCACCATGTGCGGCGGGGAGATCGGGTCCGCGCCACCCGCGTACACCAGGACCGGGATGGACAGGTCGGCCAGCGCGCGACGGGTGTGGCCGGGGCTGAAGGCGCCGTCGGCCGAGTAGCCGCGCTGGGCTTCCGCGGAGCGTTCGGCGTCCTCGGCCGCGGCGTGGGCCTGGGCGGCCGGTGTCCAGGTGCCGTAGAAGAGCGGGGCGGCGGTGAGGCGGTTGTGTAGGGAGTCGTCGCCGGCGGACCAGGCGCGCAGGGCCGCGACCGCCTCGGCGTGCCACGGTTGGGCGGCGTGGCGGGCCAGGTGGTCCGCCCAGTCCTGCTCGGTCGGGGTCAGGCCGACCGCGCGCAGCGCCGGGGTCAACAGCACCAGGCTCGACAGGTTGTGCGGGAAGTGCTCCGCGTAGGCCATGGCGATGCCCGCGCCCGCCGAGTGGCCCAGCACGTCCAGGCGGGTCAGGCCCAGGTGTTGGCGCAACGCCTCCACGTCCAGGGCCAGCCGGTCCCGCCGGTAGGTGTCGGCCGAGGCGGGCACGTCGGACGCGCCGGTGCCGCGGTTGTCCAGCAGCACCAAGGACCGGTGCGCGGACAGGCCGCCCAGGTCGCCCAGGTAGGACACCGCGCGACCGGCGCCGCCGGCCAGGCACACCAGCGGCTCGCCGGAGCCGACCACGGTGTAGGCCAACCCGGTGCCGTCGTAGGAGGAGAAGCGGACCATGGGCACATCCTCTCCTACGCTTTCGGGATGCCGAAGATCGCCACCGCGCACACCCCCGACCGGGCCGGGCTGCTGGAGTTCCTGCGGCCCCGCCACCGCGCCCTGCTCGTCACCACCCGCCGCGACGGCCGCCCGCAGACCTCGCCGGTCACCTGCGGAGTCGACGACCAGGGCCGGATCGTCGTGTCGACCTACCCGCGGCGCGCCAAGTCCCGCAACGCCCGCCGCGACCCCAGGGTCAGCGTCTGCGTGCTCTCCGACGACTGGGACGGCCCCTACGTGCAGGTCGACGGCCACGCCGAGGTCCTGGACCTGCCCGACGCGCTGGAACCGCTGGTCGACTACTACCGGTCGATCTCCGGCGAGCACCCCGACTGGGACGACTACCGCGCCGCCATGGCCCGCCAGGGCAAGGTCCTGCTGCGCGTCACCATCGACTCCTGGGGCCCGATCGCCACCGGCGGCTTCCCACCGGAACTGGGCTGAGTGCGTGTTCCCGAACTCCACCCTGATCGTCCGAAGTGGACGCGTGTGAAGATCGCCAGTCAACCGACCGGGCGGAGCCGGGCGGTGAGGCGTTAACGGACGGTGGGGGCGGTGTCGATACGCCTGGTGTGAGGCGTGGGGGGTGCTCCGATCGGAGCGGTGGTGTGGCCGGGCCGGGTCAGGTGCGGTCGCGTCGCGTCGTGCGAGGGTTGGCCGTGGTGTTCCTACTGGTGGCGGTGGTGAACGCGGTGGTCGCGGTGGCCGATGCGGTGTGGTGGCCGTGGCTGCTGGTGGTCGCGGCGACCGGGTTCGCGGTGTGGCTGGAGGCCGAGGCGTCCTGGTCCGGGCCGGGTGCCGGTTCGGCGGGGACGGCGGACGCGGTGGTGGACGGGGGCCGGGGACCGCGCCCGCCGATGTCGAACACGGTGGCCATGATCGGACTCTAACGGCCGCGCCGGCCCGGTCGACCGTCCTGGTGCGGGCGGTGTGCCCGCTGGTGGGTGCGGGTGATGAGGTCGATCTGGTCCCGGGTCAGCGAGGTGGTCAGGCCGTCGGTGGTGTCCTCGACGCCGGTGATGGCGACGGTGCCGTGCCAGGGTTGGGCGGGGGCGCCGAGCGCGGTGAGGGTGGCCCAGGAGGCGGGGTTGGGCGGGTACAGGTCGGGGATGGTGGCGGCGGCGGCCGGGGAGACGTCGGCGACCCGTGCCCACAGGCCGTGGTCGAGCGCGATGCCGTTGACCAGTCTGCGGTGCGGGTCCACGGCGGCGGCCACGGCCTGCCACAGCAGGTCCTGGTAGACCCCGCCCCACTGGTCGGGGTGGGCGCGGCCGTCGGCGACGCGGGTCAGCAGTTCGCCGTCCGGGGTGATCAGCACGTACAGCACCGCGTGGAGGTCCGCCGCCGGCGGTGGGGTGTCGGTCATCGGCGCCGCCTCCCGGTGGTGCCCGGCGGCGTCGCCGGTGGTGATGGGGTCGTGCACACCCGGTCACGGTAGCGGGCGCGGTTCGGGCGGGGCGGGTGTCGGCGCGCGGGGTGGCCTGGATCGTGACAACCGGCGTGCCCTTGTCCGACGGTTCGCGGTCGGACACGCCGACACCCGCCGTCAGCATCGCCCCCGCCGTGCCGCCGGCGGCACCGCTGAACGGTCACGGTCGTGGCCGGGGGTCGTGACGGGGCCGGCACGCCGCGGGGCGGGCGCGGCGGCGCGGGGTGGTCCGGCGGTGGCGGCGGCACCGTGGCCGGGCTGCCGGCCGGGACCACCGGCCCCGGGTGGCGCACCAACCCGTGCGGCACGCGTGGGCCGTGTCGCCGGCCACCGCCGGACCGTCTTCCTTCTCGCCGCCGGTCCGGGGGACAGCCGCCCCTGCCGCGGATGTCCCTCCGGACCGGCCCTGTGGTGTCGATTCCCTGGGATACGCCGCCGATTGCACCGCATGTGCCGGCCGGGCGCACGCGGAGCACCCGATCGCGTGGTCCGGGCCGAGGCGGTCAGGCCGCGTCGGGGTGGTCGGGTCCGGGCCAATCCGGTCCGGGTGGGGTCCAGCCCAGGCGCCGCAGTTCGTCGGTGAGCGCCAGCCGGGCATGGCGGGTCAGGTTGGCGGTGTACTCGGGCGAGGTGGGGTGCTCGCCGCGGCCGGTCTCGTGGGCCAGGACGACGATCCGGGCGGCGCGGACGAACGAGTCCGGGAGCCGGGCGGGGGCCGGAAGGAGAGGGTGTTCGACGGCGGGTGTCATGGCCGCGGGGATACCCCGCGCGGGCCCGGTCCGCACGCCGTGCCACCCACCCGGCCGTGGAGCCCGGCTCAGGCCGCCGTGGCGTGCCGGCGGCGCGCGGGCCGGGTGAGGCGGCGGGTGAGCAGGGTGATCGCGGTCCAGGTCAGCGCGGCCTCGGAGTGCCGGGGGAGGCGTTCGTAGTCGCGGACGTTGCGCCGGGCGCGCAGCAGCCAGGACAGGGTGCGCTCGACCACCCAGCGGCGGGGCAGCACGACGAACCCCTTCGCTCCGGGCGGCCGGTTGACCACGGTGATCGTGAGGTTGAGGAACCTCTTGGCCCAGGCGACCAGCTCGCCGCTGTAGGCGGAGTCGGCGTAGACGAGGGTGACCTGGGGGTGGGTGAGGCGCAGCCGCCACAGCAGGTCCCGGGCCAGGTCGCGGTCCTGGACGTCGGCGGGGACGACCATGACCATCAGCGGCAGCCCGCCCAGGTCCACGATCACGCCGCGTTTGCGTCCGTTGATCTTCTTGGCGGAGTCGTAGCCGCGGCTTGCGCGGGCGACGGTCTCGGCGGCCTTGACCGTCTGGGAGTCGATCACCACGGTCACCGCACGCGCCGGCCGGCCGCGTGCGCGCCGTGCCTGCTGGTTGAGCTGGTCGAGGATCTGGCCGACCACTCCCCGGGCGGTCCAGCGGGTGAAGAAGCCGTGCACGGTGCGCCAGGGCGGGAAGTCCGCGGGCAGGGAGCGCCATTTGCAGCCGGAGTCGACCACGTAGCGGATGGCGTCCACGACCGCCCGCCGGTCGTGGCGTTCCGGTCGGCCGCCGTGCGCCGTGGCGCACGCGGGCCGCGGGAGCAGCGGTTCGATCAGCCGCCACTCCGCGGCGGTGGTGTCGGAGGGGTAGCGGCGCCGCCGGCCCCGCACCGGCGGCGCGGTCACGGGGTCCGCCGGCGGCCGGCGCGCGCCGCCGGCCCGGTGCGCGCGGGTGGGGGTTCCTGGCGGGTCAGGCCCACCACCATCGCCTTCACCCCGACGAGCTGGTCCCGGACCAGGTGGATCCAGTCGTCGTCGGGGAACCGCGCGTGGTGCGGGTCGATCACGGCGGTGACCAGGCGGGAGATCCTGGTCAGCTCCATGCGGAACTGCGCCCGTTCGTAGTCGATCAGCTCCGGCAGGTCCGGCGCGAGCCGGTAGCCGTCGCGGCGGGTCCAGATCAACGGCGTGGCGTGTTGGGAGGCCAGCACGGTGCGCACGTGCAGCAGGCCGCGTCGGACCTGGGAGGGCGACAGCTTCGTGGCGGCCACCAACTGGCGGGCGGTCAGCCCGGCGGGCCGGGCCTCGACCAGGGCCAGGCGGACCTGTTCGCCGCACACGTGCTCGGGCAACGGCCTGCGCGCCGAGGTCGCCACGGCCTCCTCACTCCCCGCGCAGCAGTCGCGCCAGCCCCTCGTCCAGCGACACGTTCCCGGTGTCCACCGCCGACTCGACCCAGTCGCACGACGCGCGAACCCGGGCCACCGCCCGGTGCACCGTGGCGCGCTCGTCCTCGCTGAAGGTGTGCCCGCGCAGCGCCGGGACGGCGCGGCCGATGCCCGCGACGAACGCGGTGCAGGCCCCGACCAGCTCCACGAACTCCCCGCTGCGGTGGAGCCGTTCGACCTGCGGGTTGCGCTGCCGCACCACCTCCACCGCCTGGCGGGACTGCTCGACCTGGGCGCGGTTGACCGCGTGCTTGGCGGTCGGGTCGGTCATCGCCTTGAACGCCACCGTCGGGCGGCGCAGGAAGTCCGCGGCCACCCGGGAGGCCACCGCGTCGTCGCGGGCCAGGTCGTGGATGCGCTCCACCTTCTCCTGCACCGACACCGGCCGCTCCACCTGCCACCCCACCAGCCGCTTGGCCGCGTCCGGCGTCCAGCGCCGGGTCCCCGACCTCGGGTGCAGCGGCGGACGCCGCATCATGGCGAACCGGTCCTTGTCCACCGCGATCGACGCCAGCACCCGGTGCACCTCGTAGGACACCCCGTCGCGGCGCTGGTCGACCGGCCACCGCGAGGCCACCCACCGGTGCTTGGCCACCGTCCGGGGCGAAAGCCCGATGTCGTCGGCGAACATCTCCAACGCCGCCGACACGCCGAACAGCTTCCCCTCCTCGCCGGCCGGCCGCGCCCCGCCCTGCTGCTGCAACGGCTCGATCTCCAACGCCGCGTCCCCGATCGCGAACTGCGCCCTGCTCGCCCGCTCCACCATCTCCCGCGCGTGGGCGACCAGGTGCTCGTAGCGGTCCCGGGTGACATGTCCGACCATCGTCGCGGGCATCGCCCCGACCTCCTCCAACGAGGTGTTCACCGACCGAACCGGCCGTGCGGCGCACAGTGTCCGACCGGTAACGCAGCGCTGTCAGCCTCCATCCGAGCGAACCCGTTTCCGCAGGTCAAGACCAACATCGGCACGCCGGACGAGCCGTTCGGCGACCCGTCACCGTGACGGCAACACGAACGCCTCACCCCTGCTCCCGACGCCGCCGCCACGCCCGCGTCCGGCACCGCGGGGAACAGAACCGCGCGTCCGCCCGCCGCTCCACACCCCGCGACCACTCCACCCCGCACTCCACGCACCGCGCACGCCCGGCCTCCGACACGTCCCGGATCGCCGCCACCCGCACCCGCGACGCCCGCTCCCACCGCCAATGCCGCGCCCGACACGCCGCACAGCAATACACCGCGTCCCGACGCGCCGAACCCCCCAACCCACCCCCACACGCAGGACAAACCCGCGACCCCGCCCCACCACCGGGCACCACCGCCAACACCCGACCGGTCGACGTCGACCACCCACCACCACCCGAACGCCCCGGCACCCCGCCGACGCTACGAGCACCCGACCCCACCCACGACGGCCACCAGGGCGACCCCCACCAACCCCTTCAAGAAGAACACCTTCCACACCCACCCCCCGCACCCACGCCGACCAGGCCCAAGACGCGACGTGCACGCGAAACCCTTGGCGCACAAGGCAAAGAAGGTTCAGGAACACGCACTGAACCGCGCCGGTCAGCGCAGGCCGGTCAGCGCAGGCCGGTCAGCGCAGGCCGGTCAGGGCGACAGCCGGTCCGCTGTGCGGAACCAGGTCCCGCCCCACCCGGCCGGGTCCTGGAGCACGGCGAACACCGCGCCGGACGGGTCGGCGATCGACGCCACCACCCCGGTGGGCACCTCGGTCGGCCCGATCAGCACCGCGCCGCCGGTCTCCGCCGCCACCTCGCACGCCTTGGCCACGTCGGGCACCGCGAAGTAGCACACCCACCGCTGCTGCTCGGCCGACACCAGCCGGCCCGCCACCGCGCGGTCCTCGCTGTCGTAGACGGTGAACGGCTCGTCCGGCGTCCGCGCCGCCCACCCCAGCTCGCCGGTCCAGAACGCGTCGTCGGCGGCGCCCATGAACTCCACCCAGCACGGCTCGCCCGGTCTCGGCTCGGGCGCCCACGGCCCGTGCAGCACCCGGCCGGAGTCCACCGCCGCGCCCTCCCGCAGCTCGCGCGGCTCGGCGCCGGCGAACACCACCCGGAACCCGGTCTCGCCCGGCCGCACCCGCAACGACAGCCGGTCACCCACCCAGCCGCTGAACACCCCGTCCGGCTCGGGGATCACCGCCCAGCCCAGCAGGTAGGCGTAGAAGTCGGCGGTCGGCTCGGGATCGGCGGCGCCCAGCTCGACGCGGCGCACGCCGCGTGAAGGGCTCGGGGAAACTCCGGTCACGTCGGCGGGTCCCATCGGCGGGGGTGATCAGGAACGCGCCCCATCCTCCGCACCCACCCGGGGTGACGACAATGCTCCGTTCGGACGCACACCTTCACCCGAAAGGAGCTGGGTCAGCGGGATCGGACGACCCAGGTGGAACCCCTGGCCGACCCGCACCCCCAACCGGGTCAACGTCTCCACCTGAGCGGGCCGCTCCACCCACTCCGCCACCGCGGAGAGCCCCAGCCCGCGCGCGATCTCCACGATCCCCGACACCAGGACCGCGTCGGTGGACCGCTCGTCGATCCCGCGCACGAACTCGCCGTCGATCTTGATCCCGGTGATCGGCAGGTGCTTGAGGTGCACGAACGACCCGAACCCGGACCCGAAGTCGTCCAGCGTGATCCGGCAGCCGAACCCGCGCAGCTGCAACGCCAGCGCCCGCGCCGCGTCCAGGTTCGTCACCGCCGCCGTCTCGGTGATCTCCAGCCCGAGCCGGCCCGGCGCCACCCCCGCCGTGGCCAGCCGGTCGAGCACGAAACCGCCGAAGTCCTCGTCCTCCAGCGTCCGGCCGGAGATGTTGACGTTGAACCGCAGGTCCAGCCCCGGGTGGGCGACCAGCGTGTCGATCGCGGTGGACAGCACCCACCGGTCGATGTCGAGCACCAGGTTCGACCGCTCCGCCTCGGCCAGGAACTCCGCCGGACCCAGCGGCGGGTCCTGGTGGTCCTCCAGCCGCAGCAGCAGCTCGTGGCCCAGCGTGCGGCCCGACGCCAACTGCACCATCGGCATCGCGTGCAGCGCGAACCCGCCGTTCTCCAACCCCGACCGCAGCCGGTCCATCACCGACACCCGCTTCGCGGTGTCCGCGTAGTGGCCCGGCTCGTACACCGTCACCCGGTTGCGGCCCGCCGCCTTCGACGCGTACAGCGCCAGGTCCGCGTTGGCCAGCGCCAGCTCCCACGTGTCACCCGCGCCGTACTCGGCCACCCCCGTGGACACCGTGACCCGCGCCGACACCGCCACCGGCGGCAACGCCGCCACCGCGTCCCGCAGGCCCTCCGCGACCCGGCGCGCCCGCTCCGGCGGGCAGTCCGGCAGCACCACCGCGAACTCGTCCCCGCCCAGCCGGCCGATCAGCCCG
The DNA here is from genome assembly GCA_050954585.1 of Actinosynnema sp. CA-248983. Taxonomy (GTDB): domain Bacteria; phylum Actinomycetota; class Actinomycetes; order Mycobacteriales; family Pseudonocardiaceae; genus Actinosynnema. The sequence goes on from CP191863.1 coordinate 4,379,645, forward strand.
GAACCGGACAGCCGCGCCCGCAGCGTGCCGGCCAGCGCCTTCATCAGCCGGTCGCCCACCGCGTGCCCGCGCAGGTCGTTGACGTCCTTGAAGTTGTCCAGGTCCAGCAGCAGCAGCGACCCCTGCCCGCCGGAGGCCAACTGCCGCTCCAGCTCACGGGTCACCGCCCGCCGGTTCGCCAGACCCGTCAACGGGTCCTGCTCGGCCAGCGCCAGCAGTTCGTCGTGCACCCGGCGGGCGCGGGTGATGTCGTGCGCGGTGCCCAGCGCGCGCAGCGGCGTGCCGTCCTCGGCGGTGATGATCTCGCCGAAGCACTCGAACCAGCGCTCGGTGCGGCGGTCGGCCAGCATCATGCGGTGGGTGTAGGAGAAGCCGGCGCCGGTGCGCATGGCGTGCTCCAGGGTCGCCTGGATCATCGACAGGTCGTCGGGGTGGACCAGGTCGGCGTAGCCGTCGAAGTCCAGCTCGGTGTCGGGCGGGAAGCCGAACATCTCCAGCAGGGTGTCCGACCAGACCACCCGGTCCTCGGCGATGTGCCACTCCCACGTGCCCATCCGCCCGAGCACCTGGGCGCGGCGCAACGCGTCCGCCTCGTGCGTGGCCTCCAGTTCCCGGTCCCGCCACGCGGTGACGTCCACGACCCGGTAGAGCAGTTCGTCGTCCGAGCCCAGCGGCTGGCAGGTCACCTCCAGCCACCGGTGACCCTTCCGGTAGGCCGAGGGCGTCAGCAGCGCCAGCCCCGACCGGGGCCGTTCGGGGGCGCCCGGCAGCAGCGCGGGCAGCGACCTGCCCGCCACCCGGTCCACCGCGACCCCGAGGATCGCCGCCAGCGCCGGGTTCACCCAGCGCAGCGTGCCCTGCCCGTCGGTCAAACCGAAACCGACATCGGCCCGGTCCAGCACCTCCCGGTGCAACGCGCCGTTGCCGCTCACGCGCCCCTCCTCGCCACCCCGCGCGCAATGATGGTGGAGTCCGCGCACACCGGGCAAGCCGACCCCCTCACCCACCGCACACCCGCAGGTACCAGCCGTGCTCTTCTCCGCACCCCTGCGGTCCCGCCCACGCGGAACCGGTTCGCTCGCCGGGCTCGCGGCACGGATTCGTCGTACCTCGCCGGCAGAATGAGCCCCAAGGGGAGCTTCGCCCGGGATTGTCGTACCCCCGTGAGATCATGGAGACGGGGGCCGGAGGCCACGCCCAGCCGCGCTCGAACACCCGAACCCGCCTGCCCCACTGCCCGCCCCAGCCACCCACAGGGCCGCCACACCGCCCACCCGAGCCACCCCACGCGGACCACGGCCCGAGCCCTCGTGCCCACCCCGGCAGCCACCCCACGCACCCGCATGGGCGGCCACGAGCGCAACCGGCACCCACCACGCCACCCGAACGGGCCACGTGTCCCGCGCGCCCGACCGCTTCCAGCCCTGCATCGAACCGCGCGCGTTCACCACCCATGACCAGCACTTCAGCGGGCATCCGACCGCGCAAAGCCACACCCCGGACCGACACGCCATTGCCTACATACCGACCGGTCGGTACCCTCGCGGCGTGGCTGACACCGAGCGACGCAACGAGCGGCAGACCGAACGGCGGGTCGACGCGGTCGTGCTGGACTGGGGCGGCGTGCTCACCGTCTCCGTGCCCGCGTTCATCGACGACTGGCTGACGAGCGAGAACATCGACCGCGACCGCTACAGCACCACCATGCGCACCTGGATGGGCCGCGACGCCGCCCCCGACAACCCGGTGTTCCGCCTGGAGACCGGCGAGCTGTCCGTCGACGAGTTCGAAGCCCTCCTGGCCGCCGAACTGACCACCCTCGACGGCCGCGAGATCGCCGCGAAAGGCCTGCTGCGCCGCATGTTCGGCAGCGCGACCCCCGACCCGGCGATGGTCGACCTCGTCCGCACCATCCGCAAGCACGGCATCCCCACCGTGCTGCTGTCCAACAGCTGGGGCGAGGGCTACCCCGAAGACCTCCTGCTCGAACTGTTCGACACCGTCGTCATCAGTGGCCGCATCGGGCTGCGCAAGCCCGACCCGCGCATCTTCACCCACACCCTGGACCTGATCGGCCTGCCCGCGCACCGCTGCGTGTTCCTCGACGACGCCCCGGTCAACGTCGAGGGCGCCCGCGCCGTCGGTCTGCACGCCCACCGGCACACCGACGCCGAGTCCACCCGCGCCGTCCTGTCCGACCTCCTGGGAGCCGCACTGTGACCGACCTGCCGGGCCTGGACCTGCACAAGCTGGCCGCCCACCTCAAGACCCCGCCGCTGACCGGCGAGCTGATCCCCGGCGGACGCTCCAACCTCACCTACCGCGTCACCGACGGCGCCAACCGGTGGGTCCTGCGCCGCCCGCCGCTGGGCCACGTCCTGGCCACCGCCCACGACATGACCCGCGAGCACCGCGTGATCTCCGCGCTGGCCGGCACCGCCGTCCCGGTGCCCAAGACCGAGCACCTGTGCGAGGACCCCGAGGTCATCGGCGCGCCGTTCTACCTCATGCAGGAGATGCCCGGCACCGCCCTGCGCCACCGCGACCAGTGCCCCTGGCTCACCCCGGACAAGGCCGCCGCGATCTCCCACCGCCTGGTCGACGTGCTGGCCGACCTGCACGCCGTGGACCCCGCCGCCGTCGGCCTGGCCGACTTCGGCCGCCCGGACGGGTTCCTCCAGCGCCAGGTCACCCGGTGGGGCAAGCAGCTGGAGGCCTCCCGCACCCGCGACCTGCCCGGCATCGACGAGCTGCGCGACCGGCTGGCCGCCACCGTCCCCGACTCGCCGCGCGCCACGATCGTGCACGGCGACTACCGCCTGGACAACGTGCTGGTCACCGCCGACCCGGTGGACATCAGCGCCGTCCTGGACTGGGAGATGGCCACCCTGGGCGACCCGCTCGCCGACCTCGGCCTGCTGCGCGTCTACTGGACCGGCGTCGGCCTGGACGACGACCCGGTCACCGGCACCGTGCTGGGCCTGCCCGGCTTCGCCACCGCCGACGAGCTGACCGAGCGCTACGCCGCCCGCAGCGGCGCCGACGTGTCCAACCTCGGCTGGTACACCGCGTTCGCCTACTTCAAGCTCGCCGTGATCCTCGAAGGCATCCACTTCCGCTTCACCACCGGCAAGACGGTCGGGGCGGGATTCGACCGGATCGGGAACCTCACCCTGCCGCTGGTGCGGCAGGGACTCGCCGCCACCACAGGAGTGCGCTGATGGACTTCGCCTACGACGCCAAGACCGAAGAGCTGCGGCAGAAGCTGCTGCGGTTCATGGACGAGTTCGTGCACCCGGCCGAGGAGGTCGCCCGCCGCCAACTCGCCGAGGCGCAGGACCCGTGGGCCCGCCCGCCGGTGATCGAGGACCTCAAGGCCGAAGCCCGCCGCCAGGGCCTGTGGAACCTGTTCCTGCCCGACGCCGAGCACGGCGCCGGCCTGACCAACCTGCAGTACGCGCCGCTGGCCGAGATCACCGGCCGCAGCCCGCACCTGGCCCCGGAGGCGCTCAACTGCGCCGCGCCCGACACCGGGAACATGGAGGTGCTGGCCATGTTCGGCACCGAGCAGCAGAAGAAGCAGTGGCTCCAGCCGCTGCTGGACGGCGAGATCCGCTCCGCGTTCTGCATGACCGAACCCGACGTCGCCTCCTCCGACGCCACCAACATCGCCACCCGCATCGAACGCGACGGCGACCACTACGTCATCAACGGCACCAAGTGGTGGTCCTCGGGCGCCATGGCCCCCAACTGCGCCATCTTCATCGTGATGGGCAAGACCGACCCCGACGCCGAACGCCACCGCCAGCAGGCCATGATCCTGGTCCCGCGCGACACGCCGGGCGTGCAGGTCAAGCGCGGCATGCACGTCTTCGGCTACACCGACGCCTCCCACGGCGGCCACGCCGAGATCGTGTTCGACAACGTCCGCGTCCCCGCCGAGAACCTCGTCGCAGGCGAGGGCGAGGGGTTCGCCATCGCCCAGGCCCGCCTGGGCCCCGGCCGCATCCACCACTGCATGCGGCTGATCGGCATCGCCGAACGCGCCCTGGAACTGATGTGCCGGCGCGCGGTGTCCCGGGTGGCGTTCGGCCAGCCCATCGCGCGGCAGGGCGTGGTGCAGGAGTGGATCGCCGAAGCCCGCGTCCGCATCGAACAGGCCCGCCTGCTCGTGCTCAAGACCGCGTGGCTCATGGACACCGTCGGCAACAAGGGCGCCCACACCGAGATCCAGGCCATCAAGATCGCCACCCCGCTGATGGCCGAGTGGGTGCTGGACAAGGCGATCCAGGCGCACGGCGCGGGCGGCGTCTCCCAGGACTTCCCGCTGGCCGACCTGTGGGCCCAGGCCCGCACCCTGCGCCTGGCCGACGGCCCCGACGAGGTCCACCGCATGTCGTTGGCCAAGCGCGAACTGAAGAAGTACCTGTAGCGCTCTCGGCCCCTTGGTCGTGCCCGGCGCCGACGGTGCCGGGCACGACCAAGGCGGACACCATGACCACACCACGACGCCGCCGCACCCTGCTGACAGCCGCCGCCCTGACCGCCACCACCTTCACCACACTCACCGCGCCACCCGGCGCCGCCGGCCCGAGGACGCCGTTGCGACTGCGGCTACCCACGCCCGACGGCCTGTACCGAGCCGGCACCACCACCGTCCACGTGTCCGTCCGCTGAGCGGCTGTCCGTGCCGGGGAAGGCGGGTGGCGCGCGTCGATGCGGCCAGGCAGCGCAGCCCGGTCGGGCCGGACGGCCGATTACCGCAAATCCGGCTGCTCGGCGTCCCGGAACCCGACCGCCCGGCGTTCCGCGGCTGGGCCGGGGCCCTGCTCGAAGAGGTGCCGGAGGTGACCGCGCCCGCCTCCGCCGCCATGGAGCAGTACCTCGCCGGGCTGATCGCCGCCAAGCGCGCCGCGCCCGGCGAAGACCTGCTGTCCGCGCTCGTGTCCGCCCAGGACGACGACCGGCTCACCGAGACCGAACTGCTCGGCACCGCGGTCTTACTCCTGGTCTCGGGCCACCAGACCACCACCAACCTCATCGGCAACGCCATCGTCCTGCTCCTGCGCCACGACGACCCCACCGTGTGGTGCGACCTCGCCCACGACCCCGACCTGCTCGACCGGGTCGTCGAAGAAGCCCTCCGAGCCGAGTCGCCCGCCGCCCTCACCTCGCACCGCGTCACCACCGAGCCGATCTCCCTCGGCGACGTCACCATCCCGGCCGACGAACTGGTGTTCATCGGAGTCGGCGCCGCCAACCAGGACACCACCCGGTTCCCCGACCCCGAGCGCTTCGACCCCGACCGGCCGTTCGACACCACCCGCCACCTCGCCTTCGGCCACGGCACCCACTACTGCCTCGGCGCGCCCCTGGCCCGCCTGGAAGGCCGCATCGCCCTGCGCGCGCTCAGCGCCCGCTTCCCCGACGCGCGCCTGGTCACCCCTGACCGGCCCGCGCGCCGCCCGTCGCCGTTCATGAACGGCCCCGACCAGGTCGTCGTCGTGCTCTAGCGCGGAGCCCTAGCGGCGGCGGGCCAGGCGGGTCAGTTTCAGCGCCAGGTGCAGCTCCAGCCTCGCCCGCCCGTCCGCCGGGTCACGCCCGGTCACCTCCGCGATCCGCCCCAACCGGTAGTACAGCGACGTCCGGTGCAGGTGCAGCGCCTCCGCCGTCGCCCGCGCGTCGCACCCCGAGTCCAGGTAGACCTCCAAAGTGGACAGCAACGTCGGCGACAACCCCACCAGCACGTCCTGCGCCGACGCACCCAGCAGCAACCGGTACGCGCCCAACTCCGACCACCGCACCACCCGCGGCAGCCCCGGGTCCAGCGCCGACAACTCCGCCGCCGCCAACGCCTGCTGGTAGGCCGCGCCCGCCCGCTCCGGCGGGTGCGGCTCGCTCACCCCACATGACCCGCCAGCGACGGCACCGGCGCACCCGACTCCACCGTCCGCACCACCCGCGGCTCCCACGCCACCACCACCCGCACCGGCGACCGGTCACCCACCTCCACCGCCGCCGCCAACGCGGGCAGCCGACCCGCCACCACGTCGACGTCCACGTCCGACCCCAACACCCACAGGAATCCGACCAGCACCCCACCGCGCCGCAACGGGAACCCGACCCGCTCGGCGAACCCCAGCTCCGCGTTCGCCGGCACCCGCACCGGCCCGGTCGCCTCCGCCACCCCGTGCCGGTCCTGCCACGCCGCCACCTCCGGCGGCACCCGCCGCGCCAGGATCGCCCGCACCCGCGCCGGGTCCACCTCGTCGGTCTGCGCGCTGTGCCCGACCACCCGGCCGGACACGTCGTCCACCGACACCCCGCGGCCCAGCGCCCGCGACAGCTCGTCCAGCAGCTCCTGCATCCGACAAATGTAGGAAAACCTCCCGACCCGCGGCGCACGCCGGCCCGCCTACCGTCGAGGAGTGACCACCAGCAGGATCGCCCCGTGGGCCTCGCCGCGCGCCCAGGCCCGACTCGCCGAGGTCGAAGCCGCCGTCAGCGCCGACCTGTCCCCGACGGGCGTCGCCGACACCGTCCGCAAAGCCCTCGACGCCCACGCCGCCCAGGTCGACGACGACGGCATCGTGCTCTACGCGGGCACCAACGTGCTCAGCCCCGCCGCCGCCGCGGCCACCCTGCCCACCCTGTCCAACCGGCCGAGCATGGGCTGGCCCGGCGAGAAGTACCAGGTCGGCCTCGACCACCTGGACACCCTCGAAGTCCTCGCCCCGCTGCTGGTCGCCGACCTCATGGAAGGCGCGCACGCCGAAGTCCGGCTCCAAAGCGCCACGCTGGCCAACCTCGCCGTCTACACCGCCTTCGCCCGGCCCGGCGACACCATCGCGGTGCTGCCCGAGGCCGCCGGCGGGCACGCCAGCCACCACGCCCAGGGCGTCCCGGCGGTGCGCGGCCTGACCGTGGTCGACCTGCCCTACGACCCCGCCCGCCTCGACCTCGACTACGAGGCACTACCCGGCTTCCTGCGCGAGCACCGACCGAAGGTCGTCGTCATCGGCGCCAGCATGATGCTGTTCCCGCACGACGTGGCGGCCGTCCGCCGGGCCGCCGACGAGGTCGGCGCGATCCTGCTCTACGACGCCTCCCACATGGCCGGACTCGTCGCCGGCAAGGTGTTCCAGCGCCCCCTGCACGAAGGCGCGCACGTCCTGACCTTCTCCACCTACAAGTCCTTCGGCGGCCCCTCCGGCGGCTGCGTCGTCACCCGAGACCCCGCCCTGGCCCAGCGCGTCTCCACCGTCGCCTACCCGGGGATGCTCGCCAACTACGACGCCGGCCGCCTCGGCTCCCTCGCCGTCACCGCCGCCGAACTCGCCGCCGGCGGCCCCACCTACGCCCGAGCCTGCGTCCGAAACGCCCAAACCCTCGCGCAAGCCCTGGCAGAAGAGGGTTTCGCCGTGGTCGGCCGCGACGGCGAACACACCCGCTCCCACCACCTCGCCCTCGACGCCCACGACCTCGGCGGCGGCGACACCGCGGGCCTGCTGCTCGGCGAAGCCGGGATCTACCTGTCCGGCATCGGCCTGCCCTGGCAGCACCCCGACGAGGGGATGCGCGGCCTGCGCATCGGCACCCAGGAGATCACCCGCCGCGGCTTCACCCCCGCCGACCAACCCGCCATCGCCGCCCTCCTGCGCCGCGCCCTGCTCGACCGCGAAGCCCCCGAACAGGTCCGCGCCGACACCGTCGCCCTGCGCCGCCACATCAACTCCCGCCAGGCCGCCCGCCGCCAAGCCCACTAGCCCAAGGCACGCAAGGTCAAACGCCCGCCAAGTCCAGGCACGCCAGGCCGCACCGCCCCTCGTCCACCGCCTCCGGCACCTCCACCACCGCCTCCGGCACCTCCACCGCCACCTCCGGCACCTTCGCCGCCACCTCCGGCACCTTCGCCGCCACCTCCTGCACCTTCGCCGCCACCTCCTGCGCCGACGCGTGCACCAGCACGTCCGCCCGGAACTTCCACATCGCCGTCACCAGCCCCTGCGACACGTACGCCGCCAGACCGGGGGAGGGCAACGCGCGCGGCGCGAACCGCGCGGCGGGCACTTCCCCGGCCATGGAGACCCCGGAGCCGTTGGCGGAGGATGTGCGACTGTGGCTCGGGAACTTCAAGTGATCACGCGACGCGGTCTCAACCGCACCTTCCTGCACCGGCAGTCCCTGCTGGAGCGCACCGACCAGTCGGTCACCGCGATGGTGGAGCGGCTGGTCGGGATGCAGGCCCAGGAACCCTTCTCCGCCTACTACGGCCTGTGGTCCCGGCTGCGCGACTTCGCGCCCGACGACCTCGGCGACCTGCTCACCGACCGGACCGTGGTGCGCGCCCCGCTGCACCGCGCCACCATCCACCTGGTCACCGCCGCCGACCACGCGCGCGTCGAACCGGTCCTGCGGGACCTGCTGCGCCGCCGGTTCACCTCCTCCCCGTTCAAGTCGATCCTGCCCGGCCTGGACCTCGACGAGTTCAAGGCCACCGCGCACGCCCTGCTCGTCGAACAACCCCGCACCCGCGCCGACCTCGGCCGCGCCCTCGCCGAACGCTGGCCCGACCGCGACCCCGAATCCCTCGGCACCGCCGTGTCCTACCTGCTGCCCGTGGTCCAGGTCCCGCCGCGCGGCGTGTGGGGCCGCTCCGGTCGCGCGATGTGGGCGGCGGCTGACGACTGGCTCGGCACGCTCGGTTCCCACGTCGACGTGGAGGGGTTCCTGCGCCGCTACCTGGCCGCGTTCGGCCCGGCCACCGTCAAGGACATCACCCTGTGGTCCGGCCTGACCCGCCTCAAGGACGTCGTGCGCGGCATGGACCTGCGGGTCGTGCACGACGAGGACGGCCGCGAGCTGGTCGACCTGCCCGACGCGCCGCTCGTCGACCCGGACACCCCCGCGCCGGTGCGGTTCCTGCCCGAGTTCGACAACCTGCTGCTCGGCCACGACGACCGCACCCGGGTCATCTCGGACGAGGACTACCGGCGGGGGATCGTCATCGGCGGCAAGCCGACCGTGCTCGTCGACGGGTTCGTCCACGGCATCTGGAGCGTCCGCGACGGCCTGGACGTGCGGATCTTCCGGCCGCTGACCGACGCCCAGCGCGAGGACGTGCTGGAGGAGGGCGCGCGGCTGCTGAAGTTCGCAGAAGCCCCGGGGGACGTGCGGATCACCCCCGCCTGAGCGTGTTTGGACGATCGTCCAGTACGATCGTCCAAACACGGTATCGGGAGGTGGGGGATGACGGTCCGGGACCGGCTGCTCGCGGCAGCCGCCGAACTCATCACGGAGAAGGGCTGGGGCGCGGTCAGCACGCGGGTGCTGGCCGACCGGGCGGGCGTGGGGTCGGGGGTGGTGCACTACCACTTCGACTCCACCCAGGCCGTGCTCGTCCAGGCGTCGGTCGGGGCGCTGCGGGAGGCCCTGTCCGGGTTGCCCGCGCTGCTGGAGTCCGCCCCCGACCCGGCGTCGGCGCTGGACGCCCTGCTCGCCGCTGTGGACGAGGCCGGCGGGCAGGAGCTGTTCATCGAGACCTTCCTGGCCGCGACCCGCAACGACGAGTTGCGCGCGGCGGTGGCCGGGGTGCTCGCGGAATTCCGGGCGACCCTGGCGGCATGGCTGGCCGAGCGGGGCGTGCCGACGCCGGCGGAGACCGCGGCCGTGCTCGCGGCGGCCGTCGACGGCGTCCTGCTGCACCGCGCGCTGGACCCGGAGCTGTCGCGCGCGGTGGTCGTGCCCGTGCTGGGGAGGGTGCTGCGGTGAAGGTCGTCGTCTGCGGGGCCGGCATCGCCGGTCTCACCCTCGCCTGCCGGCTCGGCGCGGCCGGCCACACCGTCGTCGTGGTCGAACGCTCACCCGGTCCGCGCCCCGAGGGCTACATGATCGACTTCTTCGGGCCGGGCTACGACGTCGCCGACCGGCTCGGCCTGCTGCCACGCGTGCACGAGCTGGGCTACCGGTTCATCGAGGCCGGCTACCACGACGAGACGGGCCGCCGCCGCGCCGGCCTGAACTTCGAACGGTTCGCCCAGGCCCTCGACGGCCGCATGATCAGCATCATGCGGCCCGACGTCGAACTGGCCCTGCGCGAAGCCCTCCCGCCGTCGGTGGACCTGCGCTACGACGCCGCCGTGGTCGCGGTCGACAACCGCGCCGACGGCGTGTCGGTGAGGTTGTCCGACGGCACCACGCTCGACGCGGACCTGTTGGTGGGCGCGGACGGCATCCACTCGACCGTGCGGCGCTTGGTCTTCGGCGACGGTTTCGTGCGCCACCTCGGCTTCCTCACCGCGGCGTTCACCTTCACCGACCCCGAGGTGCACGCCCTGGTCGAGGGCCGGTTCTGCCTGACCGACACCGTGGGCCGCCAGGTCGGCTGCTACGGCCTGCGCGACGGCCGCGTCGCCGCGTTCACCGTGCACCGCACGGAGAGTCCGGAACTGCCCGCCGACCCGCAGGCCGCCGTCCGCGCCGCCTACGACGGCATGGGCTGGATCGTGCCCCGCGTGCTGTCCCAGTGCCCGCCGCAGCTGTACTACGACCAGGTCGCCCAGGTCGTCATGCCGCGCTGGCACCAGGACCGGGTCGTGCTGGTCGGCGACGCGTGCGGCGCGGTGTCCTTGCTGGCCGGGCAGGGCGCGTCCCTCGGCATGGGCGGCGCGTTCGTCCTGGCCGACCACCTGGACGACCCGGCGGCCTACGAACGCCTATGGCGTCCGGTGGTGGAGGAGAAGCAGGAGGTGGCCCGCAACGGCGCCCGCTGGTTCCTCCCCGCCACGACCGCACGCCTGCGCGCCCGCCGAGTCGCGATGCGCCTGGCCAGACTGCCGTGGATCGACCGCCGCATCGCAATCAGCCTGGTAGGCAAACCCACCGCCCTGATCTCCTAACCCCCCACCTCATCGCCCCCCACGTCATCGCCCCCCACGTCATCGCCGCCGCTGCGCCCGAGTCGCCGCCGAAGGGCCGCGAGTTCGGCTGAGGCCCGATCCCACTGGGCCTCAGCCCGCTCGGCGCGAGCGAGGGTCTGCGCCCGAGCCTCCTCCAACGCCGCCACCCGCTCAGCCGTGACCCGCTCGACCTGCTCCACCCGCTCCCGCAACACCAGCCGCTCCGAACCCAACTCAGCCCGAGCCCGCTCAGCCTCCCGCTCAGCCCGCCCCACCGCCGCCACAGCCTGCTCAACCTCGGCCCGCGCCAGTTCAACCCGCCGCCCAGCCTCAGCCTTCACCTGCTCGACCAGCCGCCCAGCCTCCGCCCGGGCCTCTTTGACCCGCTGCTCGGCCGCCGCCCGCTCGCGCTCCACCTCGCCTCGCGCCCTCGCCGCCTCGGCCTGCGCCTGCTCGACCTCGGCCCGGGCGTCCCTGTGCGCCTTCTCCACGGCCGCCGCGGCCTCATCCCGCGCTTTCCCGATCGCGCCCTCGGCCTCATCCCGCACGCGCTCGACCAAGGCATCCGCCTCGCCCCGCGCCCGTCGTACCTCTTCCCGCGCTTCCGCCCGGACCCGTTCCGCCCCCGCGTGTGCCTCCGCCTGCGCCCGCTCGACGTCGAGCCGCGCAAGTTCCCGCACCTGCTCGACTTCCTTCACCGCCTGCCGCCGCGCCTGCTCAGCCGCCCGCACCGCATCCGCCTGAGCCTGCTCGACCCGAGCCTCCGCGTCCCGACGGATCTCCTCGACCACCGCAGCGGCCTCGGTCCGCGCCGCCGCAATCGCCGCCTCGGCCCGCTCGACGGCAGCCGTCGCCTCGACCCGAGCCGCGTCCCGCTGCTCGAACGCCACCGCCGCGTCCTGCTCCGCCTGCTCGGCCGCCCGGACCGCGTCCTCCGTGGTTTCCTCGGCCGCGCGCCGCGCCTGCTCGGCGTCCCGCCGCCGTCGTTCGGCCTTGGCGGCGGCACCTTCGGCTTCGGCCACCTTCCGCGCCGCTTCCGCCTCAGCCGCCTGCACTTGCGCCTCGGCCACCGCCGGGTCAGCGATGGTCGACAACTGCTCCACGGCCGAACCCCACGTCACCGACATCTGCTCGGCCAGCACCCGGAACCGCTCCAGCAACTCCTCGGCCCTGATCTTGCCCGCGGTCAACCCCTGCGGAGCTTTCGTCACGGTGACGCTTTCCTCGCCCCCGCCCAGCTCCTCCTGTTGAGCCAACCGCTGCCGCTCCCGCCAAGCCCGCCACCGCGTGTGCTCCGGCAGGTCGCAGTACTCCGCAGGCCGCCCGGGTCCACCGCCACGCAGCACCGGCCGCGTGCATCCGGGGTAGTTGCAGGTCGCCGCGAGGCTCTCCGTCGTCGTCACGGCGATATCGTAGCGCTGTTTCGTCATTTCAAACGTTATGACACGCAACGCAACGCTATCCGACTGCGAGGTGCTGACTTCCGATAAGTGAACCTTATCGGAAGTCAGCTTCGGGCCGGCCGGGTTGAACTGGCCGACCATGCGCTAGGTCATGCGTTGGGTGTGGTGGGCGCTAGAGGTGCGAACTCGCTCGGCACACCGCGATCACCGTGGTGCGCAGCCAGTGGTGGGCCGGGTCGGCGTCTAGGCGGGTGTGCCACAGGAGGGAGACCGTCACCTGGGGCCCGTGTTCACCGCCGCCACGCTGGGGCGCGGGCTCGCGCCGGCGCTGCCGCTGTTGGTGGCCGGTCGGGCGCTCCAGAGTGTCGGCGCGGCGTGCATGATGGCGTTGACGGTCGCGTTCGTCGGCGAGGCGGTGCCGAAGGACCGCACCGGCCGCGCGATGGGCCTGCTGGGCACCATGTCCGCGATCGGCACCGCCACGGGTCCGGCGTCGGGCGGCGTGCTGATCGCGTCGCCGGGTGGCCCGCGATCTTCCTCGCCGTCGTCCCGCTCGGTGTTGTCGCCCTGGTCTTGGCGCACCGGGTGCTGCCCGCCTCGCCGCCGCGCAAGCCCAAGCGCACGGGCGCGGTGCTGCGGGAAGTGGTGCGGGATCGGGCGTTGGTGGTGGGGTTGACCGGGATCATCGGTGGGGCGCTCGTGCCGGCGTTCATGCCGTGTGGCGGCGGGACTGGTCGCGATCGGACTGGTGGTCGTGCTGCGGTCGCGTTCCAGGATGCTGGTGGCATGAGCATCAGGACGGTGTCGTCGAAGGTCGTCTACGAGAACCGTTGGCTGTCGGTGCGGGAGGACCGGATCGAGTTGGCGGACGGGTCGCCCGGGCTGTACTCGGTGGTCGACAAGCCGGACTTCGCGTTGGTGATCCCGTTCGAGGACGACGGGTTCCACCTGGTCGAGCAGTACCGGTACCCGATCGGGACCCGGTCGTGGGAGTTCCCGTCCGGGTCGTTCCCCAGCGGGGTCACCGGCACCGCCGAGGAGATGGCGGCGGCGGAGTTGGCGGAGGAGACGGGGATTCGGGCGGGGAGGTTGCGGGGGTTGGGGTTCGCGCATTGTGCGAACGGGTTCGCCACGATCGGGGTGCACGTTTTCCTGGCCACGGAGTTGACCCGCGGTGAGCCCGCGCGGGAGGTCACCGAGCAGGACATGCGGCACCGGTGGTTCCCGCGCGCGGAGGTGGAGGACATGATCCGGGACGGGCGGATCACCGACTCCCCCACGCTCACCGCCTACCTCCTGCTGACGCTGAAGAAAAGATCGTTGCAAGACGCGAACGGGTGAGGCTAAAGTCCGTGCCGTGACTGCCGGGTCGGCCATGGGCCACTACCGAGACGGGCACCCGGCTCAGGTTTGAGCAGCGGGCGGGCCAGGGGTCCGCCGCACCTCCGGGAACCACACGACAGTCCTTTGTGCACCGACATCCCGGAGAGAAACCCTTTCATGCCACTTGACTTCAACCAGCAGGTCATCGACGAGTTCCGCGCCAACCGCGGCCGGGTCGGCGGCGTCTTCGAGGGCGCCCGCCTGATCCTGCTCACCACCACGGGCGCGCGGTCCGGCCGCCCGCACACCGTGCCGCTGGCCTTCCTGCCCGACGGCGACCGCATCCTGGTCATCGGCTCGGCGGCCGGCGCGGACCGGCACCCCGCCTGGTACCACAACCTCCTCGCCGACCCGAAGGCCACGGTGGAGGACGGCGTCTTCACCTACGAGGCGAAGGCGACCGTGCTGGACGGCGAGGAGCGCGACACGCTGTTCGCCCGCGCGGTCGAGGCGGACGCCGGGTGGGGCGAGTACCAGGCCAAGACGAGCCGGGTCATCCCGGTGGTGGCGCTGGAGCACATCCCGGGCGGCCCGCCGCCGGGCTCGATGGGCGAGGCGCTGAAGCTGCTGCACGAGGCGTTCCGCCGCGAACTGGGCCTGATCCGGGCCGAGGCCGCCAAGGCCGGGCCGCGGGTCGGCGCGCAGCTGCGGGTCAACTGCCTGACCCTGTGCAAGGGCCTGGAGTTCCACCACCGGGCGGAGGACGCGGGCGTGTTCCCCGGGCTGGCCGAGCGCCACCCGGAGCTGGAGCCGGTGCTGGCGCGGCTGCGCGAGGAGCACGTCACCATCGCCCGGCTGCTGGAGGAGCTGCGGGCGGCGCTGGACGGTGACGGCGTGCTCGCCGAGGTCGACCGGCTCATCACCGAGCTGGAGGACCACCTCGACTACGAGGAACAGCAGCTCATCCCCCTGTTGGGTTGATCGTGATCGACCTGGACCTCTCCGACGAGGCCACGGCCCGGGCGGTGCACCGGATCGGTCTGCGCGCCTACGCGGTGGAGGCGGCGCTGATCGGCTCGGACGCGATCCCGGCGCTGCACGAGACCCTGGAGGACGTGCGCGCCCTGCCGCTGCGGTGGCTGGGCGCGCACGTGGACGGCGTGCTCGCCGGGTTCGTCGCCTTCACCCGGGAGGACGGGGTGGTCGACGTCGACCGGCTGTGCGTGGACCCCGACTTCGTCCGCCGGGGCCTGGCGCGGCGGCTGGTGGGCGCGGTGCTGGACCTGGGTGACCCGGTCACGGTGTCCACGGGCGCGGACAACGGGCCGGCGGTCGCGCTCTACGAGGGGTTGGGGTTCGAGCGGGTCGGGTCGGTCGAGCCGGAACCGGGGTTGTGGCTGGCGTTGTTCAGGCACCCAGGAACGCGCTGAGCAGCGGCCGAAAACCGGTGTTGATCGAGGACCGGTTCTGACCTCAATGCCGCCTAGCGTTGTGGTCGTGACCGAGATCCGAGAGTTCCGCATCGACATCCCGCAGCCCGACCTGGACGACCTCGCCGACCGCCTGCGCCGGACCCGCTGGGCCCCGCAGCTCCCGGGCGGCTGGGCGCGTGGGGTGGAGTCGGGGTGGTTGCGCGCGTTGGCCGAGTACTGGCGCGACGGGTTCGACTGGCGGGCGCAGGAGGCTCGGCTCAACGCGTTCCCGCAGTTCCTGACCGAGATCGACGGGTTGGACGTGCACTTCCTGCACGTCCGGTCGGCCGATCCGGACGCGGTGCCGCTGCTGCTGGTGCACGGCTGGCCGAACTCGTTCGTGGAGTTCGTCGACGTGATCGCGCACCTGCGGCACTTCCACCTGGTGATCCCGAGCATCCCCGGGTTCGCGTTCTCCGCGGCGCCCAGCGCGAAGTTCACCGTGGCGGACGCCGGGCGGATGTTCGCCGCGCTCATGGACCGCCTCGGGTACACGCGGTACGGGGTGCAGGGCGGTGACCTGGGCGCCTACATCGCGCCCGAGGTGGCCAAGGCCGCGCCCGAGCGGGTCGTCGGCGTCTACGTCAACGGCGGGCTCGGGTTCCCGACCGAGGCCGACGACCTGACCGACGACGAGCGGCAGATGCTGTCGATGATGGCGCAGTGGTCGTCGTCGGCGGTGGACCACCACGGGCTGCTGCGGGTCGCGCCGCAGACCTTCGCCCACGCGTGGAACGACTCGCCGGTGGGGTTGCTGGCGTGGATGATGCAGAAGTTCAAGGAGTTCGCGGTGACGGTGGAGCTGCCGGAGCAGGCGATCGACCGCGACCTGCTGCTGGTGGACGTCGCCCTCTACTGGTTCACCGGCACCTCGGGCTCGTCGTCGTGGTTCATGTACGACAACGAGCGGTTCGAATGGCCGGCCGGGCAGGACCTGGTGCCGACCGGCGTCTACAACGGCCCGCCCGGGATTCGGCGGCTGGCCGAGCGGACCAACCGGATCGTGCACTGGCCGGAGGACAACCCCGGCGGTCACTTCGTGGCGCTGGAGGAACCGGTCGTGTTCGCCAAGGACGTCTCGGCGTTCTTCGGCGGCCTGCGGTGAGCGTCGTCGCGCGTCGGATGGCGCGGCACCACCTGACGGAGGCCGGGTCGTCGCCGGCTGAGGTGGTGCGGGCGATGTGCGGGGCGCACGCGCAGATCGGGTCGGCGGCGGAGTTGTCGATCGGGCTGCGCCTGGCGGGGGCGACCCGGCAGGACGTGCGGGACGCGCTGTGGGTGGACCGGTCGCTGGTCAAGACGCGGGGGCCGCGCGGCACGGTGCACCTGTTGCCGGCGGCGGACCTTCCGATGTGGTTGGGCGCGTTGGCGCAGTTGCCGAGCGACCTGGATCTGCTGACGCCGGAGCAGACCGACCTGGTGGTGGCGGCGATCGCGGACGCGTTGGCGGAGACCGAGTTGACGGCGGCGGAGTTGACCGACGAGGTCGTGGCGCGGACCGGGTCGTGGGCGGGTGACCCGGTGATGGAGGCGTTCCAGGGCAAGTGGCCGCGGTGGATGCAGGCGTTGGGGGTGGCGGCCAACCGGGGTGCGCTGTGCTACGCGCCGAACAAGGGGCGCAAGACCGCGTACACCAGTCCGGCGCGGTGGTTGCCCGGGGTCGCGCCGGCCGCGGACGGTGCGGAGCGGCTGGTGGAGCACTACCTGCGCTCGTACGGGCCGGCGACGCCGGAGCACTTCGCGCGGTGGTTGGGCGCGCCGCGGCGGTGGGTGGACGGGGTGTTCGCGCGAGCCGATGTGGAGGAGTGCAGGGGCGGGTTCGTGGTGCGGGGTGACACCGGGTTCCCGGACGCGGCGCCGCGCGGGGTGTGGTTGCTGCCGTACTTCGACGCGTTCGTGGTGGGCAGCCATCCGCGTTCGGAGCTGTTCCCGGGGCGGGCGGCGGAGCGGGCGTTGGCCGGTGGCCAGGCGGGGAACTACCCGGTGGTGCTGGTGGACGGGGTCGTGGGCGGGGTGTGGCACCAGCGGCGGTCGGGGCGGCGGGTCGTGGTGACGGTGGAGGTGTTCGACGAGTTGAGCGTGCGGCAGCGGGGGAGTTGGCGGAGCGGGTGGCGCGGGTGGGGGCGGTGGTGGAGGGGCGGACGGAGTTGACGTTGGGGCCGGTGTCGGTGGGGCCGCACGCTTAGCCGGACGCATGCCTAGCCGGCCAGGGTGACGCCGGCGGATGCGCCGATCTGCATGCTGACCGGGACGGTCGCGCCGGCGACGCCGGTGTCCGGGCCCGCGTCGCGGGTGGCGGTGTTGTTCGCGGAGGCCATCACCCAGCCGCCGCCCAGGCCCATGAGGATCATGGCGGGCAGGACGGTGGTCAGGTAGGCGCCGGTGCCCAGCCACAGCAGCAGCACCGCCGAGCCGGCCGAGATCAGGCCGGTGACCAGCGGGAACGGGATGCGGATGCGGGCGGACAGGAGGATCGCGGCGGTGTTGGGCAGGAACGCCAGGCCGGCCAGGGCGGGGCTGAGACCCAGAAAGTTGGTCACGCCAATGTTGGCAGCACCAACGCTAAACGATCGTTGGTGCTGCCAACAAGTGGGTAGACTGCGGCGCATGGACTCGAAAGGGGCGCCCACGAGGCTGCGCCGCACACCGAGCTGGCTGATCAACGAGGTCGCGGTGCACGCGACCCGGCTGGTGTCCGAGGGGTTCACCTCGGCCGAGTCGCGCCGCTACCACTACAAGCTCCTGGCCACGCTGGACGAGTTCGGACCCGCCAGCCAGGCCGACCTGGGCCGCCGCGGCGGGGTGGACCGCAGCGACGTGGTGGCCGCGATCAACGAGCTGGCCGAGCGCGGGTTCGTCGAGCGCGCGGTGGACCCGGCCGACCGGCGGCGCAACATCGTCACCATCACCGCGGCCGGCACGGCGCACCTGTTGCACCTGGACCAGGTGCTGGCGGGTGCCCAGGACGCGCTGCTCGCGCCGCTGTCCGCCGTTGACCGGCAGGAACTGGTGCGGATGCTGTCCCGACTCGCCGAGCACCACTCGTGAGGGCGGTCGTGCTCAGCGCATCCGAGTGCGGGCGTTCGGGCTCAACCGGTCCGAGCCGAACACCGGGCTGATGGGCGATCCGGTCGTGGCCCTTGACGACCAGCTCATGGCCTGCGCGCCGTCTGCCGTGGTGGCGCCGAATAGGGCGGTCGCCGTGGCAGAGGTCGACGGGCCGGCGGTCGCAATGGACCTTGTGGACGCGCTGTCCCTGGGTAACTGCCACCACTTCCATGGTGTCCGGGCGGAACTACTGCGCAGACCGGGCCGCGTGGACGAGGCGGCACGGGCTTGCCGGCGGGCTTGGGAGCCGGCCGGGAACGACGCGGAACGATCACGGTTGGCGCGGGCACTCAGCGAAGTCGGCGGAGCAGCTCCGCCACCTCCTCCGGCGTGAACTCGAGCGCCAGGTGCCCGATGGTCAGCTCCAACGCGCAGGTGCCGGGCGCGACCGACTTGGGGAACCGGGGCAGCTCGATCCCGGTCTCCTCCAGGACGCGCTCCGCGGCGGGCTTGACCGCCTCGCGCGGCACCGGCAGGTGGATGTGGAACAGCGGTGTCTGCGGCACGTCCGGCACGGTACGCGCATAGCCGTCGGCGTTGACGGCCGCGGCTATCGCGCGGGCGTGCGCGAGGAACTCGGGCATCCTCGGCAGGGTCTCCGAAAGGCCCAGGTCGGCGGCCACGGCGAGGGGCCACAGGTCGGGCAGGTTGCCGCCGAGTCGGGTTCGCCACACCCCGGCGAGGCCGATCGTGTCCTGGTCGCCGGCCAGGATGGCGCCCCGGACGCCCTCCAGGCCCTTGTAGAGCGACACGTACACGGTGTCGAACAGGGCGGCGATCTCGGCGTGCGGCCGGTCGTAGTAGGGCTGCGCCTCCCACAGCCGCGCGCCGTCGACGTGGGTGGCCGCGCCGCGCTCGGCGGCCCACTTGGTCTGGGCGACCAGGTCGTCCCACTCGGGCAGCAGGCCGCCGATCTCCCGCTGCGGCAGCTCCAGCAGCAGGGTGGACACCGGTTCCTTGACCCCGTCGAGGTCGTCGGTGGTGATCAGGCCGTTGGGGTCGCCGACCGGGCGGTGCACGAGGTGGTGGACGGCGTTGTAGCCCTGCTGCTCCCACAGCGCCACGTGCGCGGTCGGGTGGGCGGCGAAGGTGCGGTGGCCGGTGCGGTCGGCGTGGATGCGCAGCGCCACCTGCTGCGCCATGGTGCCCGAGGGGAAGAACAGGGCCGCGGGCTTGCCCAGCAGGGCCGCCACCCGGGTCTCCAGGTCCTTGACCGGCTCGTCGGGGCGGACCCCGGGCGGGACCCGGTCGAGCAGGCGGCGCAGCGTGGCGTGGGGGTCGCGGCGCAGCCGGGAGTGCTGGACGAGGGACCGGCGGATCTCGGGGGCCATGCGCGCGAGTCTGCCATCGGCCGGCAACAGCTTTTCCAGTCGACTGACCGATTCGGGGGACGGCCTGCGGATCGCAGCGTGCTGTGGCGCAGTGGTCTGGGCCGGCGGTACCGGTCCACGTCGGCGACGACGGTTCGAAGGTGCTCGACTACGCTGAGTGGGTGTCCGCCGAGGCCCACATCGAGGCGCGGAGCCGCGGGAACGCGTCGGTGGGGGGTCGGGGAGCGGTGACAGCGCGTGCACGGTTTCCACGGGTTGAAAAGTTCTACCGTCCGCCGGTACCGGCTCGCGCATACTGGCGATCATGGGCAAGGTCTATGAGCGCATCGACGGGCGGTTGCGGGAGTTCATCGAGGCGCAGCCGATGTTCTTCACCGCGACCGCCCCGCTGGCGGCCGACGGGCACGTGAACCTCTCCCCCAAGGGCCGCGCGGGCACCTGGCGGGTCCTGGACGAGCGGCGGGTGGCCTACCTGGACTTCGGCGGGTCGCACGCGGAGACCATCGCCCACCTGCGGGAGAACGGCCGGATCACGCTCATGTGGTGCGCGTTCGAGGGGCCGCCGAACATCGTGCGGGTGCACGGCGTGGGCGAGCCGGTGTTCCGCGACGACCCCCGGTTCGCCGAGCTGGTGGCCGGGTTCGGCGCGGCGGACGGGCCGGGGCTGCGGGCCGTGGTGGTGGTGACCGCGAAGCTGATCAGCGACACGTGCGGGTTCGCCGTGCCGTTCCTGGACTACCGGGCCGAGCGGACTCACCACCAGGACTACCTCGGCCGCAAGACCGACGACGAGTTCCGCGCCTACTGCGAGACCAAGCCGTTCAACCACGAGAGCATCGACGGCCTGCCCGCGATGCCCCTGCCCCTGCCGCCGCGCCCGTAGGTCAGTCGACGGTCAGCACGATCTTGCCCCGGGTCCGGCCGGTCTCCAGCAGCTCGTGGGCCTTCGCGGCCTGCTCCAGCGGCAGGACGGTGTCCAGTTCGGTGTGCAGGGCACCCCGCTCGACCAGGTCCGCGAGGGCGAGCAGGCCGTGGCGGTCCGGTTCGCACAGCACCGCGGCGGTGCGGACGCCGGTGCCGGCCGCGGCGGCGTTCAGGGTGTCCTGGGAGCGGCCCAGGATGGTGACCACGATGCCGCCCGGCTTGACCGTCGGCACCGACCGGGCGCCGACGTCCCCGCCGACGGTGTCGAACGCGATGTCGACGTCCCGGACGACCTCGGCGAAGTCGACCGCGGTGTAGTCGACGACCTCGTCGGCGCCCAGGGACCGGACGAAGTCGTGCTTGGCGGCGCTGGCGGTGGCGATGACGTGCGCGCCCCGCGCCTTGGCGACCTGCACGGCGACGTGGCCGACACCGCCCGCGCCGGCGTGCACGAGGACCCGCTGTCCGGGTCGGACGTCGGCGGTCTCCACCAGGCTCTGCCACGCGGTCAGCCCGACCAGCGGCAGGGCCGCGCCGTGCGGGTGGTCCAGGGCGGCGGGCTTGCGCACGAAGTGCCGGGACGGGGCGACGACGTACTCCGCGTAGGCGCCGGCCTCGTGCGGGAACCGGGGCATGCCGATGACCGCGTCGCCGGGCGCGAACAGGGTCACGCCGAACCCGACCCGCTCGACCACGCCCGACACGTCCCAGCCCAGCACGAACGGCGGGGTCAGGAAGCCGCCGTTGGCGCGGGTCTTGGCGTCGACCGGGTTGACCCCGGCGGCGTGGACGCGGACCAGGACCTCCGTGGGGCCCGGTTCGGGGACCGGCCGGGTGACCTCGTGCAGCACGTCGGGTCCGCCGAGCCGGTCCTGGCTGATGGCGCGCATGGTGCTCATGACCACGATCCTCACCGACGCGTCCGGGACCCGCCGGCCGGTCGCCGGCCAAGATCCGCAAGGTTCAGGCCACGACCCGGTAGTGGGTGGTCAGCCGCCGGTCGTCGGACAGCACGTGGAAGGCGAGCGCGGGCGGCAGGTCCAGGTCGATGATCCGGTCGGACTCCCACGGCAGCAGCAGCGTGCTCGCCACACCCGGCGCGACCCGCAGCGGTGCGCCCGCGAACGTGGAGGCCACACCGGTGTGGGCGTGCCCGCACAGCAGCCCCACCACGTTGTCGTGCCGGCGCAGCACGTCGGCCAGGCGGTCCGCGCCGAACTGGCGGATGGCGTCGATGCTCGGCTCGTGCACGGTCACCGGCGGGTGGTGGAAGCACACGAACGTCGGCGCGCCCTGCGCCAGCACGCCGTCCAGCCAGGTCAGGGTGTCGTCGTCGAGCAGGCCGTCATCCCGGCCGGGGATCGAGGAGTCGCACAGCGCGAACACGACGTCGCCGATCTTCTCCACCTGGTTTGACCGGGCCGGGGTCCGCCGACCCACCCAGGAGGACGCGGCGGAAGTTTCCACGGTCGTCGTGGTTGCCCGGCAGCAGCAGGACCGGGAACTTCGACGCCAGGTGCTCCCGCGCCTCTTCGTACTCGGAGGTGAGGCCGTGGTCGGCGACGTCCCCGGTGACCAGGACCGCGTCCAGCCGGCCCGGCAGCCCGTCGAGGTAGTCCATCACCCGACGCGCCCGGCCGGCGGCGCGCGGACCGCCGTCGAAGTGGGTGTCGCTGAGGTGCGCGATGACCGTCACGGGCTTGAGCGTAGTGACCGAACGGCCCCCTCTCCGATCACGGTGGATCTACGCTAACGGTGCGGCGTGTGGCGCCGATCACCTCGGAAAGGGGGCGGTCGTGCTGGTCGAAGCTCAGCGGAACCCCGTGCGCCGGGTGACCGGGCTGGCGCGCAGCACGCCGGGCCGGTTGACCCTGCTCGCGCTGCTGCTGGTGGCCTCGACGCTGCTGGTCGGCGCGCTGACCGCGACCTCGGTGCAGCGCCGCTCGGACGCCCTGACCGCGCTGGCCGACCGCAGCGAGCCGCTGGCGTTCGCCGCGCAGGAGGTCTACCGGGCGATGGCCGACGCCGACGCCACGGCGGCGAGCGCGTTCCTGTCCGGCGGTGTCGAGTCGGCGGCGCTGCGGCAGCGGTACGAGGCGGACGTGGCCAAGGCCGCGGCGGCGCTGTCCACCGCGACCAGCGAGATCACCCGGTCGCCGGAGCTGGGCGACGCGCTGTCGACGCTGTCCGGGCAGTTGCCCGTGTACACGGGGCTGGTCGAGACGGCGCGGGCGCACAACCGGCAGGGCAACCCGGTGGGCGCGGCCTACCTGCGGGAGGCCTCGACGCTGATGCGCGACCGGCTGCTGCCCGCGGCGCACTCGCTGTACCGGGCGGAGAACGCGAACGTGACCCGGGACCTGGGCGGGGCGACGACGTTGCCGTGGCTGGAGCTGCTGGTGGGCGCGGCGCTGCTGGCGGTGCTGGTGGCCGCGCAGCGGTACCTGACCCGCAAGACCAACCGGCTGCTCAACGTCGGGCTGGTGGCGGCGACCGCGGCGGCGGTGGTGTCGCTGCTGTGGGTGCTGGGCGCGTCGGTGGTGGCGGTGTCGGGCGCGTCGTCGAGCCAGGACGACGCCGAGGTGGTGGACGTGCTGGCCCGCGCCCGGATCGCGACCCTGGCCGCGCGCGGCAACGAGACGTTGACGCTGGTGGCGCGGGGCAGCGGCGCGGAGTACGAGAAGGCCTACGCCGAGCGGGCCGAGGAACTGCGGGGCCTGCTGGCCCGGGCCGGCTCGGACCGGGCGCGGGCGGACTTCGTGCGGTGGCAGGACGCGCACCTGCGGCTGCGGGAGGCCGACGACCGGGGCGACTACACCGCGGCGGTCGGGTTGGCGCTGGGTCCGGGGCCGGACGGGGCGGCGGCGGCGTTCGACGCGCTGGACACCGACCTGCGGGAGTCGCTGGACGCGGCGCGGGCCGGGTTGACCGAGTCGATCGCGGGGGCGCGCGGCGCGTTGACCGGCGCGGTGCCCGCCTCGGTGCTGTTGGCGCTGGTGGCGGCGGTCGCGGCGGCGGCGGGTCTGTGGCAGCGGCTGAAGGAGTACCGATGACTGCCGGGGTGAGGCGGCACGGAGTGCGGCGCGGCGCGGCGCTGGCGGTGTTGGCGCTGGTGACGGCCTGTGCGCCGGTGCCCAGCGGTGCGCCGGGGATCGGCGGGGCGTCGGCGGAGGTGCCGAGGCCGGCGAACGTGACCGAGTTGACCGCCGCGCCCAGTTCGGCCGCGGCGGCGGTGCCCTCGTGCGACGCGACGGCGAGCCTGCGCCCGCAGGGTGAGTTGCCGGCGGCGGGGCAGGTGCCGGCCGGGTCGACGATGGAGCGGATCGTGCGCAGCGGCCGGTTGCGGGTCGGGGTGGACCAGAACACCTACCTGATGGGGTTCCGCAACCCGTTCTCCGGGCAGTTGGAGGGCTTCGACGTCGACATGGCGCGGGAGGTCGCGCGGGCGCTGTTCGGCGACCCGGAGAAGATCCAGTTCAAGGTGCTGACCTCCGAGCAGCGCATCCCGGCGTTGGTGGACAACGAGGTCGACATCGTCGTCCGGACCATGACGATCAACTGCGAGCGGTGGCAGAAGGTGAACTTCTCCACCGTCTACTACCAGGCCGGGCAGCGGGTGCTGGTGCCGTCGTCGTCGGACGCGACCGGGATCGAGTCGCTGGGCGGGAAGAAGGTGTGCGCGACCCGGGGGTCGTCGTCGCTGGTCAACGTCGCGAACGCCCCTTCGCGGCCGATCGCGGTGGAGGTGCCGAACTGGACCGACTGCCTGGTGATGCTCCAGCAGGGCCAGGTCGACGCGATCTCCACCGACGACACGATCCTGGCCGGGTTCGCCGCGCAGGACCCGTACACGAAGGTCGTCGGGCCGCAGTTCACCGCCGAGCCCTACGGGATGGCGATGCCCAAGGCGTCGGAGGACTTCGTGCGGTTCGTCAACGCCCTGCTGGAGCGGCTGCGCGCGGACGGCACGTGGGCCACGATCCACCGGCGGTGGCTGGGTGAGCCGCCCGCGCCGCCGGTCGCGAAGTACCGGGACTGACGCTGATGGACACCGGCGCGGAGGTGGCGCGGCTGCTGGCGGAGAGCGACCGGGTGGCCCAGGCGCTGCTGGCCATGGAGGACCACCCGGGGCACCTGCTGCTGCGCGGCTCCGGCGTGACCGGTGCGACGGCCGCGCGGTGGGCCGGGGCCGAAGCGGCGGTGGTCGTGCTGTGGGAGTGGTTCGACACCTACCGGCTGTTCCTGGACCAGGTCCGGGCGGCGCGGGACGAGGCGGTGCTGGTGCGGCTGCTGACCGGTGCGGAGGTGGTGCTGTCGGCGGCGGTGCCGGTGCGGACGTTGACCTCGCCCGCGGTGGCGGCCGAGCGGGTGACCGTGGCGGAGCTGGTGGCCCGGATGAAGGCGCACTACGCCGAGGTGACCGCGTTGTTCGACGAGGTCCACCGGGCGTGGTCGACGCGGCTGGCCGAGCTGGACCCGCTGGAGCGCCGCCTGGCCGGGCTCACCGGGGAGGCGGTCGGGCGGTTGCGGCGGGAGCTGGCCGCCGCGCACGACCGGGCGGTGTCCGACCCGCTGGAGGCCGACCCCGTGGTGCCCGACCTGGCGCGCCGGGTGGCGGAGGTGGCGGACCTGCACGAGGGTTTCGCCACGCGGGTCGAGGCGGTGGCGCGGCGGCTGGACGAGGCGGACGCGGTGCGCGCCGAGGCGCTGGCGGTGCGGCGCGAGGTGGTCGCGGCGATCGTCGGCGATCACCCGGACGTGCCGGAAACTTCCGGGCCGCGCGGGGCACTGGAGGCGCTGCGGGTGCGTTTTCCTGAGGTACGCGAAGCGGAGGTGGTGCGGGTGGAGTCGGCGGCGGACGCCGTGGCGGACCGGGTGCGGGCGGTGCTGGCGCGCCTGTCCGGGTCGCTCGCGCGCCGCGCGGAGCTGCGCGGACGCCTGGACGCCTACCGCGCCAAGGCCGGCGCTCGCGGGCACGGGGAGGACGCGGAGTTGGCGGCGCTGCACCGGGCGGCGCGGGCCGTGCTGGAGGCGGAACCGTGCGACCTGCGGGCGGGGACGGTGGCGGTGGGCCGCTACCAGCGCGCGGTGCTGGACCGGACGGAGGGGGCGCGATGAGGACGTGTCCGCGGACCGGCTGCGGCGGTCGCATCGAGGACGACGGGTTCTGCGACCGGTGCGGCCTCGAAGCCCCCGTGCTGCCCGAGACCGCCCCCGCCCCGGTGCCGGTAGGTGCGCGAACCGGTTCCACGGGGTCGTCGGGGACCGCGGCGGCGGCGCCGGAGTTCGACTCCGGGCCGGGCACCGCGCCGTGGTCCGCCTCGGCATCGACGTCCTCGGCGGGGCGGTCGCGTCCGCTCTCCACCCGGTCTTCCGGGCGCGGGCGGCTGGGCGCGGGGCTGGTGGAGGTGCCGCGGGTGCCCTACCGGGACCCGAAGACGGCGGTGCTGGACAACCCCGAGGTGCCCGAGGCCAAGCGGTTCTGCTCCGCCTGCGGCAAGGAGGTCGGGCGCGGCCGGGACGGGCGGCCCGGCCGGGTGGAGGGGTTCTGCCCGCACTGCGGCCACCACTTCTCCTTCACCCCCAAGCTCGCGCCCGGCGAGGTGCTGCACGAGCAGTACGAAGTCCTGGGGTGCCTGGCCCACGGCGGTCTGGGCTGGATCTACCTGGCCGCCGACCACGCCGTCAGCGACCGGTGGGTGGTGCTCAAGGGCCTGCTGGACTCCGGTGACGCCGACGCCATGGCCGCCGCGATGGCCGAGCGCCGGTTCCTGGCCGAGGTCGAGCACCCGAACATCGTCAAGATCCACAACTTCGTGCGGCACGCCGACCGGGTCACCGGCGAGCTGGTCGACTACATCGTGATGGAGTACGTCGGCGGCACGTCGGTCAAGGACATGATCAAGTCCATGCGGGCGGCGGGCACGGGCTCGGAGTCGCTGCCGGTGGCGCAGGCGATCGCCTACGCGCTGGAGGTGCTGCCCGCGTTGGGCTACCTGCACGGCGTGGGCCTGCTGTACTGCGACTTCAAGCCGGACAACGTGATCCAGACCGAGGAGCAGCTCAAGCTGATCGACCTGGGCGCGGTGCGCCGCGCCGACGACCGGCACTCCCCCATCTACGGCACGATCGGCTACCAGGCCCCCGAGATCGGCACGATCGGCCCGTCGGTGGCCTCCGACCTGTACACGGTGGGCCGGGCGCTGGCGGTGATGAGCTTCCAGTTCGACTTCCGCGGCAGGCACAAGGAGTCGCTGCCCGAGGACCAGCCGGTGCTGACCCGGCACGACTCGTTCCGCCGGTTCCTGCTGCGCGCCACGCACCGGGACCCGGAGCAGCGGTTCGCCTCCGCCGAGGACATGGCCGAGCAGCTGACCGGGGTGCTGCGGGAAGTGCTGGCGCAGCAGGACGACGTGCCGCGGCCGGGGTTGTCGCGGCAGTTCACGCCGGAGCGGCGGGCGTTCGGCACCGAGGGCGCGCCGGGGGCGTGCGCGGTGGCGGGGTGCCTGCCGGTGCCGCAGGTGGACACCTCCGACCCGGCGGCGGGGTTCCTGGCCACCGCGACCACCGGCGACCCGGACGAGCTGGTCACGGCGTTGCGGGCGGCGCCGCTGACGACCGTGGAGGTGCGGTTGCAGGTGGTGCGGGCGCTGATCGAGGCGGACCGGGTGGCCGAGGCGGTGGCGGAGCTGGACGAGCTGTCCTCGCCGCCGCTGTTCGACCCCGACGACCCGCGGGCGCCGGCCCCGGACGACTGGCGGCCGGGCTGGTACCGGGGGTTGGCCGCGCTGGCCGGCGGGGACGCGGCGGCGGCGCGCGAGCGGTTCGAGCACGTGTGCGACGTGCTGCCGGGTGAGGCGGCGCCGAAGCTGGCGGTGGCGGTGGCCGCGGAGCTGGCCGGTGACCGGGTGGCGGCGGAGGCGTTCTACCGGGTGGTGTGGCGCACCGACCACGCCTTCGTCAGCGCGGCGTTCGGGTTGGCGCGGGTGCTGCTGGCCGACGGCGACCGGGAGTCGGCGGTGGCGGTCCTGCACTCGGTGCCGGAGACCTCCAGCCACCACGTCGCCGCGCAGGTGGCGGCGGTGCGGGCGCAGGCCGGGGGCGAGCTGCCCGACGTGGTGGCCGCGGGCACCCGGCTGTCGGGGCTGGAGCTGGACGTGGCGCGCCGGGTCGGGCTGACCGCGGAGCTGCTGCGCACGGCGCTGGAGTCGTTGCCGCGCAACGGTTCCGCGCCGCCCGGCGACCGGCTGCTGGGCTGCGAGGTCAGCGAGCAGGGGCTGCGGCTGGGCCTGGAGCGCGCCTACCGGCAGCTGGCGCGGCTGGCCGACACGCCGGAGGAGCGGATCGCGCTGGTGGACCGCGCGAACGCGGTCAGACCCAGGACGCTCGTGTGACCCTTCCACCGAACCCGACCACCGTCGAGATGAGCACCGGATGAGCATGGAAACCTGCCCGGAGTGCGCGGCCCCGGTGTCGCCGCAGGACCGCTTCTGCGAGGAGTGCGGGCGCAACCTGCGCGTGCAGCGGACGGTCGTGGGCGGTCCGGAGGTCGTGGCGCGGTGCGCGTGCGGCGGTGCGAGCGGGTTCGACGCGGACGGGTTCTGCGCCGACTGCGGCCGGGCGCGGCCCTCCTCGCGGGACCGGGTGGAGTTCGTGCTGCCCGCGCTGGCCGGGGTCAGCGACCGGGGCAAGCGGCGGCAGCGCAACGAGGACTCGATGGCGTTCGGCCGGGTCCGGGGGCGCGGGGTGGCCGCGGTGGTGTGCGACGGGGTGGCGTCCTCGGAGCGGGCCGAGCAGGCCTCGCAGGTCGCGGTGGACACGGCGGTGGACGTGCTGCTGACCGCGGTGCAGTCGGGCGCGGACCCGGAGGAGGCGACCCGGGACGCGGTGCTGGCCGCGGACGCGGCGGTGGCCCGGTTGGCGCGGCCGGGCGCGGAGGAGGTGGCGCCGTCGTGCACGTTCGTCTCGGTGGTGGTGTCCGACGACACCGCGACCGTCGGCTGGGTCGGCGACTCCCGCGCCTACCTGGTGGCCGACGCGGGCGCGGCGCGGCTGACCACGGACGACACGTGGGCGGCGCAGTTGGTCGCCGAGGGGGTGCTGACCGAGGAGGAGGCGCTGACCGACCGGCGGGCGCACGTGCTGTCGCGGTGGCTGGGCGCGGACTCCGGGCTGGCGGGCCCGCAGACGGTGACCTTCCGGGTGGAGACGCCGGGTCTGCTGGTGCTGTGCAGCGACGGACTGTGGAACTACCTGCCCGAGCCGGAGGACCTGCTGGCGGTGCTGCCGCGCGGGGTGCCGCCGGTGGAGGTGGCGCGGGAGCTGGTGGAGGTCGCGTTGAAGTCCGGTGGCCACGACAACATCACGGTCGTGGTCGTGACGCTGCGGGGTGGGCATGGCGCTTGATTTCGCCGTCGAGGTGTTCCAGAACGAGTACCTGCCCGAGGGGGCGGCCGAGGTCAACGCGATCCTGACGGTGTCGACCACCGGGACCGCCGCGCCGGTGCCGGTCGGGGGCGCGGCGGAGGTGCTGATCGTGGACACCTCCGGGTCGATGCGCTACCCGCCGACCAAGCTCGCCGCGGCCAAGCAGGCCACCGAGGTCGCGATCGACACGCTGCGGGACGGGGTGTTGTTCGCGGTGCTGCGCGGCACCGACGAGGCGGAGGTGGTGTACCCGCCCGGGTCGGGCCTGGTGGCGGCGTCGGAGCAGACCCGGAAGGCGGCCAAGCAGGCCGTGGCGCGGCTGCGCGCGGACGGCGGCACGGCGATGGGCCGGTGGCTGCTGCTGGCCGACCGGGTGTTCGCCGGGCACACCGGTTCGGGGCCGCGGCACGCGATCCTGCTGACCGACGGGCAGAACCAGCACGAGACGCCGCAGCAACTGACCCGCACGCTGGACCGGGTCGCGGGCCGGTTCACCGTGGACTGCCGGGGCGTGGGCACCGACTGGGAGGTCGCGGAGCTGCGGCGGATCTCGGAGGCGATGCTCGGGACGGTGGACATCGTCGCCGACCCGGCGGAGCTGGCCGAGGACTTCCGGGCGATGACGGCGGCGGCGATGGGCAAGGCGGTGGCCGACGTGTCGCTGCGGCTGTGGACGCCGGAGGGCGCGGAGGTCGTGTTCCTCAAGCAGGCCGCGCCGGGGCTGCTGGACCTGACGGGCCGGCGCGCGGAGTCCGGGGTGCGCACCGGGGACTACCCGACGGGGGCGTGGGCCGGCGGGGAGAGCCGCGACTACCACGTGTGCGTGCGGGTGAAGCCGGCGAAGGTCGGCGACCGGATGCTGGCGGCGCGGGCCAGCCTGGTCTCCGCCGACGGTGAGGTGCTGGGCCAGGGCCGGGTGCTGGCGGTGTGGACCGACGACACGGCGTTGTCGACGCGGATCAACGCCGAGGTCGCGCACTACACGGGCCAGGCGGAGCTGGCGTCGGCGATCCAGGAGGGCTTGGAGGCGCGCAAGTCCGGCGACGCGGAGACCGCGACCGCGCGGCTGGGCCGGGCGGTGAGGCTGGCGCACGAGTCGGGCAGCACGGACACGGCGAAGCTGCTGGCGAAGGTCGTGGAGGTGCAGGACCCGGCGACCGGGACGGTCCGGCTGCGGTCGAAGGTGGCCGACGCCGACGAGATGACCCTGGACACCCGGTCGACGGTGACCCGCCGGGTCGGGAAGGGCTGATCGGATGGCGACCTGCCCGTCCGGCCACACCTCGGCCACCGACGACTACTGCGACGTCTGCGGCGCCGCCATCGCCGACCCCACGCCGGGCTCGACGTCCGCCCCCTCCGCCCCGGCAGGCTCGGCAGGCTCCGCCCCAGCAGGCTCGGCGTCGGCAGGCTCGGCGTCGGTGGCCGGCGAGTCGCCGCCGGAGGACACCTGCGCGGCGTGCGGCGCACCCCGCGTGGGCCGTTTCTGCGAGGAGTGCGGCCACGACTCCCTCAGCCCCGCCCCGCCGAAACCGGAATTGTCCTACCCCGATGGGACGATGGACCCCGGGGCGCTTCAACCGGGATTGTCGTACCCCCGTGGGACAATGGAAGCGGGGGCCGGAGGCCGCGCCCACGCCGCCGCGCACACCCCCGCCCACGCCGCCGCGCACACCCCCGCCCAGGCTGCCTGGCACGTCACCGTCGAGGCCGATCGCGCCCACTACGACCGCGTGGTCGCCGAGGGCGGGCCGGACGCGACCGCCCTGGACTTCCCGCCGTTCTGCCCGCCGCGCCGCTTCGACCTGGTCGGCCCGCAGGTCACCATCGGCCGCCGCAGCCGTTCCCGGGGCATCTTCCCCACCGTCGACCTGGTCGGCCCGCCCGAGGACCCCGGCGTCTCGCACAGCCACGCCCTCCTGGTCCCCACCGGCGACGGCTGGTCGGTCGTCGACCTCGGCTCGACCAACGGCACGACCGTGAACGACGACCCGAAACCGTTGCGCCCCAACACACCCCGCCCGCTGGTCGACGGCGACCGGGTCCACGTGGGCGCTTGGACGACGATCACCCTGCACCGCGCGGGCTGACCGCGTGCGACGGTCTCCCGCGCCGTGTCGGCACGTGGCGGTGACGATCAGCTCGTAGGCCGGAACGCGTCGGCGTGTTCGGCGGCCCACCGGGCGAAGGTGCGGGCGGGGCGGCCGGTGACGCGTTCGACGGTGTCGGTGGGGGTGCGGCCGGCTTCGGGGATGTCGCCGTAGAGGCGCACGACGAAGTCGGCCTTCTCCGCGGGTCCGCCGGGTGCGACGTGGAAGATGCGCAGCGCGGGCGGTTCGGCGGTCCAGCGGGCGCGGGCCTGGTCCGGGGTGAGTTCCTCGAAGGTCAGGGTGCGGCCGGTGGCGGCGGACAGGTGCCGGATCTTGTCGCGCGGGGTGATCACCTCGGGGCCGGTGAGCGGGTAGGTGCGGCCGTGGTGGCCGTCCTCAGTGAGGGCGGTCGCGGCGACGGCGGCGATGTCGGCTTCGTGCACGGGCGCGCCGGGCCGGTCGCCGTGGGGTTCGCGGACGACGCCCTCGGCGCGCAGGGGCGGTCCCCAGTCGTCGAGGGTGTTGGCCATGAACTCGCCCGGCCGCAGTTGGGTCCATTCGAGGCCGGACGCGCGGACGGCGGGTTCGAGGCTGCCCTCGGCCCAGCCGCCGAGCAGGGTGACGCGGCGGACGCCGGCCCGTTCGGCGAGGGCGACGATCTCGGGGCCGTTGTCCAGCGGGCGGTAGGTGTGGCCGAAGTTGATCAGGTGCGCGGCGGTGGCGCCGGTGAACGCGGCGCGCAGGCTCTCGGCGTCGGTGGTGTCGCCGCGCACGACCTCGACGGCGTCGGGGAGGTTCGCGCGGGCCGGGTCGCGGGTGAGCGCGCGGACGGCGTGGCCTTCGGCGAGCAGCTGGTGGACGAGGTGGCGGCCGACGGTGCCGGTGGCGCCGGTGACGAGGACGGTCATGGGTTCTCCGGTTAGGCTTTGTGCGGGACGGATACAATACGGAGACCATATCATATGAGTTCCATAGGAGATGGGGGCCGGGCGCGGCGTCGTGCGGTGACCGGCATCAAGGAGTCGCTGCGCGAGCTGCGCAACCAGTTGTCGCTGCTCAACCACCAGGTCGGGGCGCGCCTGGGGCTGCGGGACGTGGACCTGGACTGCCTGGAACTGGTGCTGGAACACGGTCCGCTGACCCCGTCGGCGCTGGCGCGGCGGGCAGGCCTGCACCCGGCGACCATGACCGGCGTGCTGGACCGGTTGCAGAAGGGCGGGTGGGTGACGCGTGAGCGCGACCCGGACGGGGCGGACCGGCGGGCGGTGCTGGTGCGCGCGGTGAAGGACCGCAACGCCGAGCTGTTCGGGCTGTACGCGGGGATGAACTCGGCGATGGACGACCTGCTGGCGGGTTACTCGGAGCCGGAGTTGGCGCTGCTGGCCGACTTCCTGCGGCGGACCACGGAGGCGGGGCGCGCGGCGACCGACGACCTGGCGGAGGACTGAGCTGTGACCAGCCGACCGGTCGAGTCCGCGCTCGACGTCGCGCGACGGGTACTTGACGACGTGGCGGCCCCGGGCCGAGACACCCGCCGTTCGCGGAGTGGCTGGGGTCGGTGGCACGCGCTCCCGTCTGGCATCTCGTCAGTGCGAAGTCCCCGACAGCGTTCGAGGTGTCGCTGGACCAGATCTGCTGACTCCGGAACCGGGGACTGTCCGTGGGCGCGGATCGCGCACCGATCAGGTCTCCGCGCCGTGCCCGTCTGTATGTGCGCAATCGACTCACGGGAGGCTGGCACGATGCGGAAACTGATCTTCGGCATGAACGTGACCCTGGACGGCTACATCGCCGCGACCGGCGACGACATCGGCTGGAGCGAGCCGAGCGACGAGCTGTTCCAGTGGTGGCTCGACCGGGAGCGGGAGTGCGGTCTGACGCTGTACGGGCGCAGGCTGTGGGAGACGATGAGTTCCTACTGGCCGACCGGCGACCAGCAGCCGGACGCCACCCCGGCGGAGGTCGAGTTCGCGCGCAACTGGCGGGACACGCCCAAAGTGGTGTTCTCCTCGACTCTCGACAAGGTCGACTGGAACACCCGGCTGGTCACCGGCGACGCGGTCGCCGAGATCACCCGGCTCAAGGCGGAGGACGGCGCCCCGATGGGCATCGGCGGTGCGACGCTCGCCGGGGCCGCGATGCGGGCCGGGCTGGTCGACGAGTACCAGCTGGCCACCCACCCGGTCATGGTGGGCGGCGGCACGCCGTTCTTCACGGCACTGGACGGCTGGGTGAACCTGAACCTGGTGGAGACGCGGACGTTCCCCGGCGGCGTGGTGCTGACCCGCTTCGAAACCAGGCGCTGAGGACGGGCCCGATCACAGTGTCGGGGGCAGGCCCAGCCAGGGTTCGTCGGCGGCGTCGAAGCCGGTCAGTTCGGCGATCTTCCCGTCCACGACGTGCAGGACCGCGACGGCGAACAGCCGGTACTCCACATCGTCGGGGGTGCGGAGGTACAGCGCGGCGGCTGGCATGCGGTTGACCGTCGTGGTGATACCGCGCCAGTCGTCGTGGCCGGGTCGGAAGAGGCCGCCGGAGACCCAGCCGTCCACCGCGTCCTTGGCGGTCGTGGTCACGGTGCCCGGGTCGGGCAACATCGCGAAACGGAGGTCGTCGCGCAGCAGGGACACCAGTCCGTCGAGGTCGTTGCGCTCATGGGCGTCGATGTAGGACTTCACCGCGCCGCGCTCGTCGCTCGACAGCTCGTGGGTGGCGGGACCGCGCCAGTCGAGGCGGCGGTCGGGCAGCTGCTCGCGCATCGTCACGCGGGCCCGTTGCAGTGCGCTGGTCACCGATGCGACGGTCAGCTTCAGGGCGTCGGCGGCCTTCGGCGCGGGCCAGCCGAGGACGTCACGCAGGATGAACACCGCCCGCTGCCGCGGCCGCCGGTGGCGCTCGGTGAGGAGCGCGAACCGCGTCGGGTCCTCCGAGCGGACCGCCGCGATGAACGTGGCCTCGTCGGTCATGTCGGTGACCTCCGGGTCAGCGCGGGACGGCGTCCAATGCCTTGTAGACGCGTTTGTCGGAGACGCTGCCGCGGGTCGGGATGGTCTGGGCGAAGTAGCTCAGCCGCAGTTCCTCGATCATCCACCGCACCTCCGCCAGCTCCGGCTGCGGCTCGTCGGCGGGCAGCGAGGCGCGCAGGTCGCGGTACTCCGCATGAACCTCGTGCACCCGGTCCATCCACTCGCGGTCGCGGGCGAGGTTGGTGGGCAGCTTCTCCAGGCGGCGGGAGATGCCCTGGAGGTAGCGGTGGGTGTCGGAGAGGCGGGCGGCGCCTGCTTCGGTGACGAAACCCTTGTGCACCAAGCCCTTCAGCTGGGCGCGGACGTCGGCCAGGGACTCCTCGTAGGCGCCGCCGCGGATGCCGGTCAGGCGCAGTTCGGCGTCCTGGGCGGCGTCGAGCACGTTGCGCACCTCGCGGACCACGTCGAACACCGTCTCGCCCAGGTACTTGCGGACGTAGTCGGTCAGGCGGGCGAAACCGCGCGCGTCCCAGGCCGGGCCGCCGGCGGAGGTGACCAGGTGGTCGACGGCGGCGGAGATGCAGTCGGCGAGCAGGTTGGCCACGCCGCCGTGCGGGTTGCGGGTCAACGTCAGCTTCTCGGCGTTGGACAGGCCGCGCTGGAGCAGCTTCACCGGGGAGGGCACGGTGAGCAGCAGCAGGCGGCGGGTGCCCGCGCGCATGGCGTGGGCCTGCCGGCCGGGGTGTCGAGGATTTCGATGGCGACGCTCTCGCCCTTGTCGACCAGCGCGGGGTACGCGGTGACGGTGATGCCGGACTGCTGCTCCTGCACCGTCCGCGGCAGCGAGTCGAAGTCCCAGCTGGTGATGCCGGTGCGGGTCAGGCTCGCCGCCGCGGCGGCCAGGGACTCGCGCAGCCGGCCGCGCAACTGCTGCTTCAACGCGGCGAGGTCCTTGCCCTGGGCGAGCGCGCGGTCCTGCTCGTCGACGACCTGGAAGGTCAGCTTGAGGTGCTCGGGCACCTGGTCAAGCTGCCAGTCCTCGCGCTGCACGATCACGCCGGTCAGCTTGGTGAGCTGCCGCTCCAACGCGGGCAGCAGCGGTTCGTCGGGGCTGATGCCGGACAGCGCGGCGGCGGCCACGTCGGGCACGGGCACGAAGTTTCGGCGGATGGTCTTGGGCAGCGACCGGATCAACGCCACCACCAGGTCCGTGCGCATCCCCGGCACCTGCCAGGACAGCGAGTCGTCGGGCAGCGTGGTCAGCGCGGGCAGCGGCAGCCGCACGGTCACGCCGTCCACCGCCGCGCCCGGCTCGAACCGGTAGGACAGCGGCAGCGTCAGCCCGCCCCGGGTCAGCTGGTCGGGGTAGGCGTCCGGCTCGACCTCGGCCCGGTCGTTGACCAGCATCGCCTTGTCGAACGTGAGCAGCTCCGGCTCCGACGCGCGGGCCTTCTTCCACCACGTGTCGAAGTGCCGCGCGGACACGACCTCCGCGCCCACCCGCTGCTCGTAGAAGTCGTACAACACCTCGTCGTCCACGACGATGTCCCGCCGCCGCGCCCGGTTCTCCAGCTCGGCGACCTCCGCCAGCAGCGCCCGGTTGCGGTGGAAGAACTTGTGGCTGGTGGTCCACTCCCCCTGCACCAGCGCGTGCCGGATGAACAGCTCGCGGGACGTGCCCGGGTCGATGCGCCCGTAGTTCACCCGCCGACCGGCGACGATCGGCACCCCGTAGAGGGTGACCTTCTCCATCGCCATCACCGCGCCGCGCTTGGCGTCCCACGCGGGTTCGCTGTAGGTGCGCTTGACCAGGTGCTCGGCGAGCTGCTCGGCCCACTCCGGTTCGATCCGGGCGACGATGCGGCCCCACAGCCGCGAGGTCTCGACCAGTTCGGCGGCCATCACCCACTGGGGTGGTTTGCGGAACAGGGCGGAGCCGGGGAAGATCGCGAACTTCGCGTTGCGGGCGCCCAGGTACTCGGTGGACTGCCGCTTGCCGGGTTCGCGTTTGAGCACGTCCTTGACGCCGATGTGCGACAGCAGTCCCGACAGCAGCGACACGTGGATGCCGCGCGGGTCGGCGGGCTGCTCGTTGACGTGCACGCCGAGGGTCTTGGCGACCTGCCGCAGCTGCTGGTAGATGTCCTGCCACTCGCGCACGCGCAGGTAGTTGAGGAACTCGTTGCGGCACAGCCGGCGGAACTGGTTGGACGACAACGCCTTCTGCTGCTCGCGCAGGTAGGTCCACAGGTTCAGGTAGGCCAGGAAGTCCGAGTCCGGGTCCTTGAACCGGCCGTGCAGCTCGTCGGCGGCCTGCTGCTTGTCCGACGGCCGTTCGCGGGGGTCCTGGATGGACAGTGCGGCGGCGATGACCATGACCTCGCGGACGCAGCCGTTGCGGTCGGCTTCCAGCACCATCCGCGCCAGCCGCGGGTCCACCGGGAGTTGGGCGAGCTTGCGGCCCAGCGGGGTGAGCTTCTGCTCGCCCGCCACGATCGCGCCCAGTTCCTGGAGCAGTTGCACGCCGTCGTTGATGTTGCGCGCGTCGGGCGGGTCGATGAACGGGAACGCCGCGATGTCGCCCAGCCCGATCGCGGTCATCTGCAGGATGACCGAGGCGAGGTTGGTGCGCAGGATCTCCGGGTCGGTGAACTCCGGGCGGGCGTCGAAGTCGTCCTCGCTGTACAGCCGGACGCAGATGCCCTCGGACACCCGGCCGCAGCGGCCCTTGCGCTGGTTGGCCGAGGCCTGCGACACCGGTTCGATGGGCAGCCGCTGCACCTTGAGCCGGTTGCTGTAGCGGGAGATGCGCGCGGTGCCGGGGTCGACCACGTACTTGATGCCGGGCACGGTCAGCGACGTCTCGGCGACGTTGGTCGCCAGCACCACCCGCCGGCCCCGGTGGGCCTGGAACACGCGGTGCTGCTCGCCGAACGACAGCCGCGCGTACAGCGGCAGGATCTCCGTCGAGGGCAGGTCCAGGGCGGCGAGCGCGTCGGCGGTGTCGCGGATCTCCCGTTCGCCGGACAGGAACACCAGCACGTCACCGGGCCCCTCGGCCTGCAATTCGCGGACCGCGTCGCAGATGGCCTGGGTCTGGTCGCGGTCCGGGTCGGCGTCGGGGTCGTCGGGGTCCACGATCGGGCGATACCGGACCTCGACCGGGTAGGTGCGGCCGGAGACCTCGATGATCGGGGCGTCGCCGAAATGCCGGGAGAACCGCTCCGGATCGATCGTGGCGGAGGTGATCACGACCTTCAGGTCCGGGCGGCGGGGCAGCAGCTGCTTGAGGTAGCCCAGCAGGAAGTCGACGTTGAGGCTGCG
Source organism: Actinosynnema sp. CA-248983 (assembly GCA_050954585.1). Classification (GTDB taxonomy): domain Bacteria; phylum Actinomycetota; class Actinomycetes; order Mycobacteriales; family Pseudonocardiaceae; genus Actinosynnema. The sequence goes on from CP191863.1 coordinate 4,416,911, forward strand.
CTCGTGGGCCTCGTCGATGATGATCGTGTCGTAGCGGAGGAGCATCCGGTCGGTCTGGATCTCGGCCAGCAGGATGCCGTCGGTCATCAGCTTGACCAGCGTGTCGTCACCGGACTGGTCGGTGAACCGGACCTTGAACCCGACCGCCGAACCCAGCTCGGTGTCCAGCTCCTGCGCCACCCGCTCGGCGACCGTGCGGGCGGCGAGCCGGCGGGGCTGGGTGTGGCCGATCTGGCCCAGCACGCCCCGGCCCAGCTCCAGGCAGATCTTGGGGATCTGGGTGGTCTTGCCCGACCCGGTCTCGCCGGCCACGATCACCACCTGGTGGTCGCGGATCAGCGCGGCGATGTCGTCCTTGCGCGCCGACACCGGCAGCTCGGGCGGGTAGGTGATCTTCGGCACGGCCTCGCGGCGCAGCGCCACCCGCAGCTCGGCCTGCTCGACCTCGGCGGCGATCTCGGCGTGCACGGCCGCGCGCGCCTTCCCGTCGCGGACCTTGCGGGCGCCTTCCAGCCTGCGGCGCAGCCGCCGCTGGTCCCGGGTCATCAGGTCGGACAGGCGTCGGTGCAGGTCGGGATGCGCGGTGGTGTCCATGCTGCCGATCAGGATAGTGGTGCGGGTCCGGGCGGGTCTCCTCGATTATCCGCCCGGACCCGCACCGCACCGACGTCGCGCGCCGTCAACGCCGGTACGGCGAACCCCCCTCGTGGACGACGTCCACGAGCTGCTCCAGCTTGGCCAGCAGCACCCGCTGGAGACCGGGGCCGAAGCTGACCCGGGCGATCCCGAGCGCGCCCAGCTCCGCCGGGGTGGGGCCGTCGGGGGTGTGGGCGACGTTGACCGGCCCGCCGACCGCGCGGCAGAACTCCTCGATCCGGTCCACCGGCAACCCGATCGGGTACACGCAGTCCGCGCCCGCCGCCAGGTAGGCCCGAGCCCGCTCCACGCCCTCCTCGACGTCCCGGCTGCCGTGGACGAACACGTCCACGCGGGCGTTGAGCACCAGGTGCGGGTCGGCGGCGCGCACCGCGCCCAGGAACTCGACCTGCGCGGCCAGGTCGATCATCTTCTCGGTGGCGGGTTCGGAGTCCTCCAGGTTGCAGCCCACCGCTCCGGCGTCCGCCAGCCGTGCGGCGATCTGCGCCGGGGCAAGCTGGTAGCCGCGTTCGACGTCCGCGGTCACCGGCACGTCCACCGCCCGCGCCACGCGCGCCACCGCCGCGAACGCCTCGTCGGCGGGCATGCCCTCGCCGTCGTCGTAGCCCAGCGCCGCCGACACCGCCGCGCTCGCCGTCGCGACCGCCGGGAACCGGGCCGCCACCACCTTCGCCGACGCGGCGTCCCACACGTTCGGCAGCACGACCGGCGTCCCGGGCACGTGCAGGGCGCGCAGCACCGACGCCTTCTCCTCGCGGGTGATCATGGTCGCCACCCTAGGCGACCCATTGGACCTTGCTAAGGTCCAATCCCGTGTCACAGCCGTGGGCCACTTCCGGGGTGGACCTCCACCCCACCTGGACCTCCACCCCACCTGGACCTCGACCCCCGGCCTCGACCCCCGGTGCGCCAGCGGCGGCGCCATCGTGAACGCCACCGCCCCCGGCAGGTAGCCCGCCGCCAACGCCCCCGCGCGCGCATCGCCTCCGCGCGCCGCGCCACCAGCTCCCGGACCTCGTCCACGTCCACTCCCATCACCACCGGCCCCCGACGGGCACCGCTCACCCCGGACGTAGAAGCTGGAACCGCGTTCTCGACACACGTCCGGAGGAAAACCGGTGAAATACGTCATCCTCATCTACGGCAACCCCGCCTCCCGCGCCATCTGGGACAACCTGTCCACCGAGGAACGCGCCCGAGGACTGAAGGACTACGAGCGCCTCAACGACGACCTCGCCGACTCCGGCGAACTCGTCGTCACCGAAGCCCTCGCCGACCACGCCCAGACCAAGCGCCTGGTCGTCCGCGACGGCCAGCGCACCACCACCGACGGCCCGTTCGCCGAGGCCAAGGAACTGCTCGCCGGGTTCTACCTGGTCGACGTCGACAGCCTCGACCGCGCCGTCGAGATCGCCTGGCGCGTCCCCGAAGCCCAGCTCGGCCTGGTCGAGGTGCGGCCGGTGATGACCCTCAACGACTTCCTGCTGTGACCCTCGAACCACTCCTGCGCGACCTCGCGCCCCAGGTCCTGGCCATCCTCGTGCGCCACCACGGCGACTTCGCCGACTGCGAGGACGCCGTCCAGGAAGCCCTGCTCGCCGCCGCCACCCAATGGCCGACCAAGGGCGTGCCCGACAACCCCAAGGCGTGGCTGGTCACCGTCGCCTCCCGCCGCCGCATCGAGACCTGGCGCCAGGACACCGCCCGCACCCGACGCGAACGCACCGCGTTCACCCAAACCCCACCCGACCCCGACCCGCCACCCGGCCAGGACGACACCCTCACCCTGTTCCAGCTGTGCTGCCACCCCGCCCTGACCCCGCCGTCCCGGGTCGCGCTGACCCTGCGCGCCGTGGGCGGCCTGACCACCGCCGAGATCGCCCGCGCCTTCCTGGTCCCCGAAGCCACCATCGCCCAACGCATCAGCCGCGCCAAACAACGCGTCAAAGGCGAACGCTTCACCCCGCCCGACGACCTCGACGCCGTCCGCCACGTCCTCTACCTGATCTTCACCGAAGGCCACACCGCCAGCTCCGGCACCCGCCTCAACCGCGTCGACCTCACCACCGAAGCCATCCGCCTGACCCGCCTGCTGCCCCGCGACGGCGAAACCGAAGGCCTCCTGGCCCTCATGCTCCTCACCGACGCGAGGCGACCCGCCCGCACCACCCCCGACGGCGCCCTCATCCCGCTGGCCGACCAGGACCGCACCCGCTGGGATGCCACCGCCATCGCCGAAGGCACCGCCCTCGTCCGGCACGCCCTGGCCACCCACCCCATCGGCCCCTACCAACTCCAAGCCGCCATCGCCGCCGTGCACGCCGAAGCCCTCACCGCGGCCGACACCGACTGGCCCCAGATCCTCACCCTCTACGACCTGCTCAACAGCATCACCCCCGGCCCGATGGTCACCCTCAACCGCATCGTCGCCACCGCCATGGTCCACGGCCCCCACACCGCCCTCAACGCCCTCGACCAGGCCGAAACCGATCCCGCGCTGACCGACCACCACCGGGTCCACGCCGTCCGCGCCCACCTCCTCGACCTCGCCGGCCGCCACGACGAAGCCCGCGCGCACTACGCACGGGCCGCCGCCCTCACCCAAAGCCTCCCCGAACGCCGCTACCTCGAAAGCCGCACCTGATCACCGCTGCGCCTGGTCTTCACCGCGCCTGGTCTTCACTGCGCCTGGCTCACCACTCTGCGGGCAGCCCCGGCCGGTGCGTCCCGAACGTCCACTCGAACCCCTCCGGGTCCAGCACCCGGAACCGGTGGTTGCCCCACTCCGTGTCCCCCGGCTCCCACACCGGCACCGCACCCTCCGCCACCGCCCGCGCGAACAACCCGTCCACCTCGCCGGCGTCCTCCACCGCCACGTACACACCCTGCCCCGACGTGTCCCCACGCCGCGGCGCCCGCGAGTACCCGTCCCGGTCGCTGAACACCACGAACGCCGCCTCACCCAGCCGCAACTCCGAGTGCGCCACCCCGCCCTCCTCGTCCGGGAACCGCATCGTCGCCTCGAACCCGAACGCCCTGCCCAGCCAGTCGATCGCCGCCCCGGCGTCCCGGTACCCCAGGTACACGTGCAAAGAAGTCATGCCCGCGACCCTGCCCGACAACCAGGACAACCCCCGCCCTCGATCACACCGACGCACGGAAACCGCCGTTCGGCGGATACCGAACGGGCCTCACTCTCGGTGAGGTGGTCAGGTCGATGCGTCGGGGGACCATCGAAGGGGAGATCGCGACTTGTTCCGTCCCGTGCCGGTGCCCGCACTACCACCCAGCACCGCACTGGCCGACCTGGCCATGACCCGCGACGACCACGCCTGGCTCGCCGGCACCACCGGCGTGTTCACCAGCCGCCCGTCCAGCCCGCTCGTCCTGCGCTGGACCGGCGCCGACTGGACCGAGGAACACCTACCCGCACTCCCCACCGCCGCCAGCCTCGCCGGCATCTCCGCCGCCGCACCCGACGACGTCTGGGCCGTCGGCAACACCGCCGGCCACCCCCTCGTCCTGCACTACGACGGCACCCGCTGGCACACCGTCACCACACCGCACATCCCCTGGGCCAAAGCCGTCGCCGCCATCACCCCCGACGACGTCCACATCGTCGGCACCGGCGCCGACATCCTGCACTGGGACGGCCGCACCTGGACCCGCCACACCGTCCTCACCTCGGCCCGCGAAACCCTCCACACCATCACCGCCGGCGCACCCGACGACGTCTGGGCCGGCGGCGGCGGCCTCACCGGAGCCGGACCCGCCGTCTACGAGTACCCCGTCGTCGTCCACTGGGACGGCACCGCCTGGAGCGACCTGCACGGCCCCCGCCTCGACCACGGCCACATCACGGCGCTGGCCGCCGGCGGACCCCACGACGTGTGGCTGGCCCACGCCCGCGACGCCGACGGCCTGCACATCCACCACTACGACGGCGACCGCTGGCACCCCGTGCCGCCACCCACCGACCCCGACCGCCTCAGCCTCCACGGCGTCGCCGCCCGCTGGACCTGGGGCGTCCGCGCCAGCCGCCGCACCTTCGAAACCCGCCCCGCCTACCACCGCTGGACCGGCGAGGACTGGACCGAACAACCCCTGCCCGACAACCTCGCCCGCACCTCCGCCTCCCACGTCGGCCTCGCCACCGACGGCACCACCACCTGGGCCTACCTCAAAACCGCGGCCGGCGTGCACGTCCTGCGCCACACTGCGGCGTGACCTTCACCCTCACCACCCCGGCGACCACCACCCCATCGCCTGACCCGCACCCCCCGGGCTGGGACGACCCCTGCCAGGACGGCACCAAGATCCTGGTCAGCGACACCGAAGCCGTCCTCGCCGACCCCAAGGGCCACGAAGCCCGCTGCACGACGCGCCCCGGCGCCACCGCCTTCAGACAGCTGTGCCGTTGACGGCCCGGGTGATGGACTCCAGCACCCCGGGGAACCGCTGCTCCATCTCCTCCCGCCGCAACTCGTGCGTCCGGTAGCTGCCCTGCGGCGTCACGCGCAGCACGCCCGCCTCCCGCAGCACCTTCAAGTGGTGCGACAGCGTCGACATGCTCACCGGCACGTCGAACTGGCCGCACACGATCCCGCCCGACCGCGCCAGCTCCGCCACGATCCGCAACCGCACCGGATCGGCCAACGCGCTGAGCACCGTGGAGAGCCGGATGTCCTCCGCAGCGGGGTGTGATAGCGCGCGCATGCCGGGGATCGTAGCCGCCGATCAAGGATTCCATTTCTGTTTACACTGAAGGAATAAAGATCATTGACCTGGTACCGTCACCGATCATGAGCCTGCCGGAGCCGGTCCGCGCCGAACTCGACCGCGTCACCCACCCGGTCCTGATCGACGTCGCCGCCCTGGAGCAGGTCCGCCGGCGCTTCGACGACGAGCAGGCCGCCGCCCTCGCGGGCTACCTCAGCGCCGCCCAGTCCCCCAACACCCTGCGCGCCTACCGCGCCGACTGGGTCGCCTGGGCGGCCTGGTGCGAGCAGGAGAACCGCCAGGCGCTGCCCGCCGACCCGGTCGACGTCGCCGTCTACCTCGCGGTGGCCGCCGAGAGCCGGAAACCGGACGGCTCCCCCGCGTTCAGCCCCTCCACCCTGGAGCGCAAAGCCGCCGCGATCGCCGCCGTGCACGCCGCCGGCGGACTCCCCTCCCCCACCAGATCGGACGTCGTGCGGCTGACCTTGAGGGGTATCCGCCGCACCCGCCGCGAGCAGCCCCGCCGCAAGCGCCCGGTCCTGCTGGACACCCTGGCCGACCTGCTCGCCGAACGCCCGCCGCCGGGCTGGCCCACCGGTGTCGCCCGCCGCCGTGACGCCCTCCTGCTCCTGGTCGGCTTCGCCGGCGCCCTCCGCCGCAGTGAACTGGCCGGCCTGCGACTCGAAGACGTCACCGTCGACGTCGACGCCCGCACCCACGAACCCCTCCTCCTGGTCGAACTGGGCGTCACCAAGACCGACCAGACCGGCGCGCACCGCCAGCGCGTGGTGCTGCCCCGGGGCGCCCGCCGGCCGACGTGCCCGGTGTGCGCGTTCGCCGACTGGGTGGACGTCCTGACCGCCGAAGACCCGAAAACCCTCCTGGAGGACGAGCCCGACGGCGAACCCACCCACCGCTGCCACGGCTACCGGCCACAAGACCACCGGGGACCGCTGTTCCCGGCGGTGAGCCGCTACGGCCGCATCGCCGCCAAGCCGATGTCGGACAAGGCCGTGTCGGACCTGGTGAAGCGGTACGCGCTCAAGGCGGGCCTGGACCCGGCGCTGTTCGGCGGGCACTCGCTGCGCGCCGGGTTCGCCACGCAGGCGGCGCTGGGCGGGGCGAGCGACCGGGAGATCATGCGGCAGGGCCGGTGGACCAATCCGCGCACCGTGCACCGCTACATCCGCACCGCCAACCCGCTCGAGGACAACGCGGTCACCCGTCTGGGCCTGTGAGGACGCGTCCGGGAGTGTGACGCAGAGCGCACGAACGGTTGTTAACTGTAAACAGGCACCGTCCGGGCGGACTGAACCGAACGGGCCAGCGGAATGCGGCACAAGACCGCTTGCCACGATTTGTTTCCGTGGTGTTTCCACATAGTTTGAGCTGCGGTTTTGCCCGTTTTCGGGACCGTGCGCAGGGAGCTGACCTGCGCTGCTCGGGAAGTCATGAAACCGACTCACGTTTTAAGAGGCCATTTACCCGCGCATTAACGGCAATACGATCAGTCCACTCGGTCGACCCGCCACGACCACCGGCTTTCCGCCGCCAGGCCGTGGCCCCCGGACTACCCTGCACTGTCCGGGGGCCACCGTCACCCTCAAGACCGCGTCACCCTCAAGACCGCGTCACCCTCAAGACCGCGTCACCCTCAAGACCGCGTCAGGTGGTCCCGCCGACCACGGCGTCCGACGACGGCTCCTCGTCGCGCTTCTCCGGCGGCACCACCCCGGACAGGTCGCCGCCGTTGTCGTTGACCCGCAGCACGAACGGCCGCGTCGGCGTGTAGGACACCACCGACACCGACGCCGGGTCGACCACGATGCGCTGGAAGCCGTCCAGGTGCACGCCCAGCGCGTCGGCCAGCACCGCCTTGATCACGTCCCCGTGGCTGCACGCCACCCACACCGCGCGCGGCCCGAACTCCTCGGTCACCCGGGCGTCGTGGGCGCGGATCGCGGCCACCGCGCGGGCCTGCACGGCCGCCAGGCCCTCGCCGCCGGGGAACAACGCCGCGGACGGGTGCTGCTGCACCACCTGCCACAGCGGTTCCTTCAGCAGGTCCTTGATCTCCTTGCCGGTCCACTCGCCGTACTCGACCTCGGCCAGCTCCGGCTCCACCACCGGCTCCAACGAACGCGCGGCCAGCAGCGGCGCCAGGGTCTGCGCGCAGCGCTCCATGGGCGAGGTCACGACGGCGGCGACCGGCACGCCGGCCAGCCGCTCCACGAGCTTCTCCGCCTGCACCACCCCGCTGTCGGCCAAAGCGACACCGGGGGCGCGGCCCGCGAGGACGCCGGAGCCGTTGGCGGTGGAACGGGCGTGTCGGAGCAGGATCACGGTGGCCACGGCAACCAGCCTAGGTGGCGTTGATGAGACCCATCGACAGCAGGCCCATCAGCACGATGCCCAGCAGCAGCCGGTACCAGACGAACGCCGAGTAGCTGTGCTTGGACACGTACCGCAGCAGCCACGCGATGGTGGCGTAGCCGACCGCGAAGGACACCAGGGTCGCCACGATCATCTGCGGCACGGAGGCCGCGTTGGGCTCGGACCGGTCGAGCACGTCCGGGATGCTGAACAGCCCCGCGCCGAACACCGCGGGCAGCGCCAGCAGGAACGAGTACCGCGCCGCGGCGGCCCGTTCCAGGCCCAGGAACAGGCCCGCGGTGAGCGTGCCGCCGGAGCGGGAGACGCCCGGGATCAGCGCCATGGCCTGCGCCAGGCCCATGCCGACGGCGTCCTTCAGCTCCAGCCGGGTGCGGATGTGCTTGGCGAACTGGTCGGCCACGCCGAGCAGGATGCCGAACACCACCAGCACGGTCGCGGTGATCCACAGGTTGCGCAGCGAGCTGCGGATCTCGTCCTTGAACACGTAGCCCAGCACGCTGATCGGGATCGACCCGATGATCACGTACCAGGCCATCCGGTAGTCCTCGGTCTTGCGGGCGGCCTTGCTGAACAGCCCCTTGAACCACGCGGCGATGAAGTTGCCGATGTCCTTGGCGAAGTAGATCAGCACGGCGACCTCGGTGCCCAGCTGGATCACCGCGGTGAACGACGCGCCCGCGTCGTTGCCGAAGAACAGCGTCGAGACGATCCTGACGTGCGCCGACGAGGAAATGGGCAGGAATTCCGTCAAGCCTTGGACGATTCCGAGAACCAGGGCCTGCAACCAGCTCAACTACCCACTCCTGCCAGATCCAGAGCTTCGGTCGCGGTGCGTAGCGCCGCGATCCCCTGGTCGAGATCTTGCAGCATGGGCGAAAGGGTGAGGGTGGTGACCCCCGCTTCGGCGTAGACCTTCATCCGCTCGGCGATGCGCTCCCGGGTGCCCAGCAGCGACGTCGAGTCGAGGAAGTCCACCGGCAGCGCGGCCATGGCGCCCTGGTAGTCGCGTGCCAGGTACTTGTCCTGGACCTCCGCGGCCTCGGCGGCGAAGCCCATGCGCACGGCCAGGGCGTTGTAGAAGTTCTTCTCCCGGCTGCCCATGCCGCCGACGTAGAGCGCGGCGTAGGGGCGGACGGCGTCGGCGCACGCGCGCCAGTCCTCGCCGACCACCAGCGGCACGGTCGGGACGACGTCGAAGCCCTCCATGGTCTTGCCGACCTTCGCCCGGCCGGCGCGCAGCGAGTCCAGGGAGGCGGCGGAGTGCTCGGGCGAGAAGAACACGCCCAGCCAGCCGTCGGCGATCTCGCCGGTCAGCTCCAGGTTCTTCGGGCCGACCGAGGCCAGGTAGACCGGGATGTGCTCGCGGACCGGGTGCACGGTGAGGGTGAGCGCCTTGCCGGGACCGCCGGGCAGCGGCAGCTGGTAGTGCTCGCCGTCGTAGCGCAGCTTCTCCCGGCGCAGGGCGGCGTTGACGATGTCGACGTACTCGCGGGTGCGGCCCAGCGGCTTGTCGAAGCGCACGCCGTGCCAGCCCTCGGAGACCTGCGGGCCGGACACGCCCAGGCCCAGCCGGAACCGGCCGCCGGACAGGGTGTCGAGGGTGGCGGCGGTCATCGCGGTCATCGCGGGGGTGCGCCCCGGGATCTGGAAGATGGCGCTGCCGATGTCGATGCGCTCGGTCTGCGCGGCCACCCACGCCAGCACGGTGGCCACGTCGGAGCCGTAGGCCTCCGCCGCCCACACCACCGACCAGCCCAGCCGGTCGGCTTCCTTGGCCAGTTCGAGGTTCGCGGCGTCGTTGCCCGCGCCCCAGTACCCGAGGTTCAGTCCCAGTCGCACGCCACGGGACCCTACCGGCGGGTAACCTCGGGCGCCAGAGCAGGCTATCGGGTTGTTCTCACCGGACACGTGCGGTGCGCGCACGGCCGGAATGTCGATCACCGTTTAGGCTGCGCCGCGTGGAACAGCGATACCTCGGCCGCAGCGGTCTGCGGGTCTCCCGGATGGCCCTGGGCACCATGACCTGGGGCCGGGACACCGATGCGGACGAGGCCGCCACCCAGCTCATGGCGTTCACCGAGGCGGGCGGGACGCTCGTCGACACCGCCGACGTCTACGTGGAGGGCGAGAGCGAACGCATCCTGGGCGGCCTGATCGGCGAGGTCGTGCCGCGCGACGAGCTGGTCATCGCGACGAAGGCGGTGGCCCGGCGCAACGACGGACCGTTCGGCGGCGGCGCGTCGCGGGCGGCGCTGCTGTCGGCGCTGGACGGTTCGCTGCGCAGGCTCGGGGTCGAGCACATCGACCTGTGGCAGCTGCACGCGTGGGACTCGGCGGTGCCGCTGGAGGAGACGCTGTCCGCGCTGGACCAGGCGGTGTCGTCGGGCCGGGTCCGGTACGCGGGCGTGTCCAACTACTCGGGCTGGCAGCTGGGGACCGCCGCCGCGCTGCCCGGCCACACCCCGATCGTGTCCACCCAGGTGGAGTACTCGCTGCTGGAGCGCGGCGTGGAGCGGGAGGTCGCGCCCGCCGCCGACCACCACGGGATCGGGCTGCTGCCGTGGGCGCCGCTGGGCCGGGGCGTGCTGACCGGCAAGTACCGCAACGGGACGCCGTCGGACTCGCGTGGCGCGTCGGCGCACTTCGCCGGGTACGTCGAGCAGCACCGCACGGAACGGGCGGCGCGGATCGTGCAGGCGGTGGCGACGGCGGCGGACGGCCTGGGCACCAGCCCGTTGTGCGTGGCGCTGGCGTGGGTGCGCGACCGGCCGGGCGTGGTGGCCCCGGTGGTGGGCGCGCGCGACACCGGTCAGCTGCTGGGTTCGCTGGCGGCGGAGGACATCGCGCTGCCGCCCGCGATCCGGTCGGCGCTGGACGACGTGAGCGCGGTCGAGTTCGGCTACCCGGAACGTCCCATGGGATGACCTTCGACCGAATTTTCCGCTTTGGTGACTTTGTGTAGTCGAATTTGTGAGATCTGTTACCCCAACGGCGGTGTTGGTCTGAACCGGGTCTAGCGTTCGCCGCCGTGCGCGATTCAAGTGACACCGCCGCGGTGACGCGGCGCAGGCTGTTCGGCCTCACGGCCGGCACGGCGGCGGCCCTGACCGTCGCTCCCGGCGCCTCCGCCCAGGAGGAGCCGGAATCCCGGAAGCTCGACGCGGAACGCGCGTGGCGCAAGCTCGCCGAAGGCAACCAGCGGTTCGTCGGCGGTCGCCAGACCCACCCGCACGAGTCGTTGCAGTGGCGCGAGTCCCTGGTCAAAGGTCAGCACCCGTTCGCGTGCGTGGTCGGCTGCGCCGACTCGCGCGTGCCACCGGAGCTGGTCTTCGACGAGGGGTTCGGCGACCTGTTCACCATCCGCGCGGCGGGCGAGGTCCTGGACAACTCCGTCCTGGGCAGCGTCGAGTACGCGGTGGAGCACCTGGAGGTGCCGCTGGTGGTGGTGCTCGGGCACGCGTCGTGCGGCGCGGTGTCGGCGACCATCGACGTGGTCCGCGGGCGGGCCGAGGTGAGCGGCGACATCTCCACGCTCGTGCGGGCGATCGAGCCCGCGGTGCTCTCGACGCCGCCGGACCGCGACGAGAAGGCCTTCCTGGCCCGGTGCGTGGACAACCAGGCCAAGCGGGTGGCGTCGCTGATGGTGGAGCGCTCGGTGACCATCCGGACCGCGGTGCGCCACCACGGCCTGAAGGTCGTGGCCGCGAGCTACCAGCTCGACACCGGCGCGGTCAGCCGGCTCACCTAGATCACCACTTCGTCCACCAGCCGGAACCACTCCCGGACCCCCGCGAGCTGGTCCTCCAGCCAGGTCGCCACGTCGGCGGCCAGGTCCAGCGCGCGGGGTGTCCGGACCCGGCCCGCCAGGTGCTCCACCAGCGCCTGGATGCGGCGCACCGGCGGCGGGTGGGTGGCGGCGAACGGGACCGGGCGGTTCTGCTCGGCGGCCAGCCGGTCGGTCACCTCGTGCAGGAACAGCACCAGCAGCAGCGCGCCCACCAGGCACGGCTCGATCGCGTCCACCAGGCGCGGGGCCAGGTCGTCGAGGGTGCCCAGCATGATCGTGGCGGCCACCCGGTCGGCCTGGTGCTCGCGGGGCCAGCCCACCGACCAGGCGTCCAGCGCGCCGACCGGGGTGTCCGGGTCGGTCACGCGGCGGGCGGTGACCAGGTGGCCGGCGATCACGTGGGCGACCTCGTGGGCGATGACGAACTGGGTGGCCCGGCGCAGCATCAGACCCACCAGGGCCAGGCGTTGCCCGGCCAGTTCCGGCAGCGGTCGGGCGGACACCGCGCCGTTGCCGTACAGGTAGGCGTTGACGGCCTCGGCCAGCGCGTAGGACGCCTGCTCCTCGGTGAGCAGCGACGGTGTCCCGTACGCGGGCAGCACCCCGGTCATGATCTTCAACACAGCCGCCGCCAGGTCCAGCAGGCCGGTGTTCACCAGCACCAGCACGCCCCGGCCGGGCACCGGCACGCTGAGCCCGTCCAGGGTCCCGGTCGGGAACACGCCCGCCAGGATCGGGGTGCGGACGGTCCACCCGGCGGCGTCGGCCAGGTGCAGGACCTCCGGCTGGCACGCGTCGAGCGTGGCCTGGAGGTCGCGCAGGTGGCCGGGGTGGTAGCCGGCGGGGCGCACGCGGACGTCGGCGAGCCTGGTCAGGCGGGTGCGGAGCGGTTCGGCGGCCACCTGGGTCCACGTGTGGTAGCGGTCCGGGTGCGGTCGGTCGGGGTCGGGCGGGCCGAGGCGGTCGGCGACCCGCCGGTCGCGCAGCAGTTCCACGTGCCTGGCCCGCAGCTCCTCGACCGTCATCCGCGCCTCCCGTCACCTGGGATAGTCGCGGAAAGCCCGGCCGGGGTACGGGTGCGCGGTCACTACCACTCCCCTGGACCAACGACAACACCCTCCCCCTGCGTGACGATGGTGGTTTCGTGATGGATGCTGGGAGGACGTTCTCGCGATCGGGCTAGCTGGAGGTTCGACGTTGCGCCGACTGGCCGCGGCAGTGCTCACCGGGACCGCGTTGCTGACCGGCTGCGCGACCGAGGGGGAATCCGGCGACCCGTTGCAGGTGGCCGCGAGCCTCGAACCCGCCAGGCCCGCGGTGTCACCGCAGGTCACGGCCACGCCCGAGGGCACCGTCCTGCCAATGCGCCGCGCGAGCGCGATCGCGGTCCTGCCCGGTCACGTGGCCGTGGCGCTGTCCGACCCGCCGTCGGTGTCGCTGCACCCGCTGGACAACCTGGCCGCGCCGAGGGTCGTGCCGCTGCCCGGTGTGGCGGAGCGGCTGGTGGTCGCGGGCGACGCGGTGGAGGTCCCGGTGCCCGGCAGCGGCGTCGTGGTGACCGTGCGGTCGGACGGGACGTCGTCGTCACGGCCGGTCGACGGCGGGCCGGTGGACGTGGCGCGGGTGGGCGGCAAGGACGTGGTCGCGCGCCGCGACGCGAAGTCCCTGGACGTGGCCGGCCGCGCGGTGACCGGGGTGTCCAGCCCGGACCGGGTGGTGCCGGTCGGCGACCACGCGGTGGTGCTGGACCGGCCGCGCAGCGCGGTGTTCGACGTGGACCTGGGCGCGGAGCCGAAGCTCGGCGCGGGGCTGCGCGCGGGTGACGGCGCGACGACCGCGGTGGCCGACCGGTTCGGCCGGGTGCTGGTCGTGGACACCCGCGGCGGCGAACTGATGGCGTTCTCGGTGCGCCCGCTGATCATGCGGCAGCGCTTCCCGCTGCCGGGCGCCCCGTACGGGATGGCCTACGACGAGCGGCGGGACCTGGTGTGGGTCACGCTCACCGAGCGCAACGAGGTGGTGGCGTTCGACGTCGCGGGTGGCGAGCCGGTGGAGAAGCACCGGTACGCCACGGTCCGCCAGCCGGATTCGGTCGCGGTGGACCCGGGCAGCGGGCGCGTGTTCGTCGCGTCCGGAGACGGCCAAGGGATGCAGGTGATCGGGACATGAACGAAGGGGTGGTCGACGGGGACTGGGAGTACCGGCCGCTGCGCCTGCCGGCCGGTGTCTCCCGTCGCACGGCGACGACGCAGCTGACGATCCACGCGGAGTTCGCGGGCTGGGAGCTGTCGCGGACGCTGCTGTTCGGCGACGGATCCCGCAAGGTGTGGCTGCGCCGCAAGCGCACCGCCGCCACCCTGCCCGGCGTGATCACCTAGCCGTCCCGCCCGCCGCACTCCCATGCGCGCGCGCCTTCGACCGGCACGCGCGCCACCCCCGCCCGGCCTCCTCAGCCCCGGCCTTCTCAGCCCCGGCCTTCTCAGCCCCGGCTCCCCGCCCGATCGGCAACTCTTCCGCGCGGTTGGCCGGCCCCACCCGCAACTCTTCGCGCCGCCCGCCGGCCCCGGCAAATATTCTGCGCGCCGAGGAATTTTCACTTTCGGTCCCGCCCGCCCACCCCCGCTATTACCTGATCGGGTGAATACTGGGCCGTTTACGCACGTCAGCCGAAGATTGCTCGCCGATGTGCGAAATTTACCCATCGATCATTACTCCGTTGTGCCACCATTGGTCCGTTCGTGCGGAAGAGGGGCCGCCGAATGTGACTCGGCGCAGTCGCGCGGGTCGCTTGATCGGGCCTAGACAGATCATCAGGGGAGGAGATCGCGATGTCTACGACCACCGAGACCGGGTTCCAGGGCGGCGACGTCCCGGAGGACGCGACCACCACCGAGGTCGCGCCGGAGACGCCGGAGCAGAAGCAGGACCAGCACGTTCACCAGCACAAGAACGGTGACCGGACGTCGGGCACGCAGTGCTCGGGCAATGGCTGCGTCCAGAACCCGCCTTCGAACTGATCGACCTGGCGTGACCGCGCCCGCCGACCGACGATCCGGTCGGCGGGCGTTTCCCGTTGTCGTTCTGTGATGTCATGGACATGTGCCTGTGATCGCTTCCAGCGACGAATCCGTGGTCATCCGCGAGGCCCGCGCCCTGCACCGGGACGGTGTGGACGCGTCGTGTTCGGGACGACATCGCGAGGCCATGCGGTTGTTGCGCCGTGGCCGCGCCATGGCGGAATCGGTCGATCCGGTCGATCCGGACACGCGCCTGGAATGGCTCGTGACGCGAATCCGCCTTTCCTCCACGTTGTCGGCGTTGTTGGCGGACTCGGCCGGGCTGGCCGCCGGGCTCGCGGGCCTGGACGAGGTCCGGTTGCTGATCGAGGACGTCGCCGACCCGCTGCTGCGCGCGGAGCTGTCCGGCAGCGTCGGGCACAACCGGGGGTTGCTGCTGCTCAACGCGGGTCTGCTGGAAGAGGGCGTCGCTGTGCTCGACCAGGCGTTGGCGCACGAGGAGTGGCGGCTGGCGGCGGCGGACGAGCCGGTGCCGGCGCTGGTGGAGCCGATCGTGAAGACGCTGCGCAGCCGCGGCACCGCGCACACCAACCTCGGCTCGATCACCCAGGCCCGCCAGGACCTGACCCGCGCGGTCGCGCTGGCGACCGGGCACGGCCTGGTGAACCTGGCCGCCGACGCCAGCCACGCGCTGGGCCGGCTGGAGCTGCGCATCGGTGACGTGCCCTCGGCGCTGCGCCGCTATGAGGCCAGCGAGCGCGCCTACCGCGACCTCGGCTTGGACGTACCGCCGCTGCTCGGGCTGCACCGGGCGCAGGCGTTGCTGGTGGCGGGGCTGGCCGACGAGGCCGGTGACCAGTTGGACCGGGTGCTGCCCGCGCTGCGCGCCGACCAGGGGGTGGCGCCCGGCGAGCTGGCCGACGTGGAGCTGAGCCGGGCCGTCGCCGCGTACATGACCGGTGACCTGGACCTGGCGCGGGAGACGGCGTCGTCGGCGCGGCAGCGGATGCGCCGGTGGGGCTGCGAGACGTGCGTGGCGAACGCGACGCTGATCGGGTTGCGGGTGGACACGGAGTTGGCGCTGCGGTCGGGTCGGGTGCCGCGGTCGCTGCCCGCCCGGGTGCTGGGGTTCGCCGACTCGCTGCCGGTGCCGCGACTGGCCGAGCAGGCGGCGCTGGCGCGGATGCTGGCGGTGCGGCTGGAGATCCGGCGCGGGGACCTCGACACCGCCGAGCGCGTCCTGGACGGCGTGCCGCGGCCGGGCCGGCTGACCGCGATCGACCACCGGATGCTGCGCCGGCTGTGCCGTGCCGAACTGGCCACCGCGCGGGGTCGGCGCGCCGCCGCGCTGTCCGAGGTGCGGGCGGGCCTGGCGGACCTGGACCACGTGCGGGACCGGATGGGCGGGCTGGAACTGCTGACCGGCACGGCGTTGCACGGCCGGGAGCTGACGGAGCTGGCCGTGCAGCTCGTGCTGGAGGAGGGCAACGCGCGCCGGCTGTTCGCGTGGCTGGAGCGGACGCGGGCGCAGACCTACCGGTACGAGCCGGTGATCCGGGTGGACAACCCGGAGCTGGCGGAGCTGATCGCCGAGGTGCGCAGCCTGACCCAGTCCATCCACAAGGCCCACCACGACGGGCACCCCACGGGGTCGCTGCGGACGCGGCGGGCGGAGCGGCTGCGCAAGGCCAGCCAGATCGGCTGGCACTCCGGTCGCTGGGGCAGTCCGCGCCCGATGGCCAAGCTGCGCGAGGTGGTGTCCCAGCTCGGTGCGCGGGCGCTGGTCAGCTTCGCGTCGTCGGAGGACGACCTGGTCGCCGTGGTCGTGGTGGAGGGTGACGTCCGTTTGGTGCGGCTGGGTTCGGCGGGGGCGGCGGCGGAGAGTACGCGCATGCTCAACGCCGACCTCAACGCCCTGGCCCCCGACCACCTGCCGGACGCGCTCGTGCGGGTGCTGTCGACGTCCGCGCACAAGCAGGCCGACCGGCTCGACGCCCAACTGGCGCGGCCGTTGGCGAAGCTGGTCGGGGACCGGGACCTGGTGGTCGTGCCGACCGGGGCGCTGTACGCGGTGCCGTGGGGTGTGCTGCCGACGCTGCACGGGCGGCCGATCGTGGTGGCCCCGTCGGCGACGGCGTGGCTGACGGCCGAAGGCGGCGAGTGGCGGCGGGACGGTCGGACGGTGCTCGTGCGCGGTCCGGGTTTGCCGGCGGCCGTCGGCGAGATCGCGAAGCTGGGTGCGCACTACGGCTCGGCGGCGCTGTTGTCGGGTGAGGGGGCGACGGTCGCGGCGGTGCTGTCCACTTCGGACGATGCCGAGATCGCGCACTTCGCCGCGCACGGTGTGCACGAGCCGGAGAACGCCTTGTTCTCCCGGCTGGAACTCACCGACGGGCCGCTGTACGCGCACGAACTGGCGAACCTCCCGCACCCGCCGCGGCAGGTCGTGCTGGCGGCGTGCGAACTCGCCCTGAACCGGATTCGGCCGGGCGACGAGCCGTTGGGGTTCGCGAGTGCTCTGCTGGCGAGCGGGTCGCAGATGGTGGTGGCGCCGGTGAGCCGGGTGGGCGACCAGGCGTCGGCGGCGACCATGGACTACTACCACCGCAGGCTGGCGGCGGGCGCGCAGCCGGCTTCGGCGTTGGCGGACGCGATCGCGGTGGACCCGCTGCGCAGGCCGTTCGTGTGCTTGGGCAGCGGCCAGAACTGACGATCACCACACCTGTGGTACCACAGGTGTGGTGATCGTTGCGGACGGTGGCCTCCGGCCCCCGAGTCGATCGTCCCACGAGGCACCGACATTTCCGGCCGGACCGGTGAGCCGGGACAGGTTGACCGGGGCAGGTGGGTCAGGGGGCAGGTGGGTCGAGCGGGCGGGTCGGCCAGGGCGGGCCGGTCGCGGCGCGGGCGTGTCAGAGCGAGTCCGTCGGAGCGGGCCGGTCGGAGCGAGTCCGTCAGAGCGGGCCGGTTCGGGGTAGGTCGGTCAGGGTAGGTCGGTCAGGGTAGGTCGGTGAGGGCGGCGGCGGGGTCGCGGTGTGGGGTGCCGGTGGGGTGCCAGCCGTCGGGTTGGGCTCGGTAGGGGTACCAGCGGTGGTCGGGGCCGTAGCGGAGTTGTCCGTTGTGGACCGTCCAGCGGTTGCGCCACACCTTCGCCTCGGGGAGTTCCGATTCCTGCCACGCCGTTCGGGCCCGGTTCAGGTCCGACTTGGGCGGGCTCCACGCATCGTCCAGAACGGACAGTCCGATCGCGCCGCCCTGCCGCCACGCCGCGACCTCGCGCGAGTCGGCGGCCAGCCGGTCGGCGAGGGCGGGTTGGGTGGCGGCCAGGCGGACCACGTCCTGGCGGTCGTCGTAGTGGGGCCACTCCCCCGCGTGCAGGACGTCTCGGGCCTTGGCGGCGGCGTCGGCGACCAGGAGCGCCAACACCTCTACGTCCAAGCCGTCGACGGGCTCGAACTCGGGTAGGGCGGCGAAGTCCTCGACGGGCGGGTCCTCGGGCAGCGGAACCGGAGCCACGGCGTAGGCGGCCGTGGCCAGGACGCCGGTGGTCGGGCGGGCGCCCGCCACGACCTCCTCCCCGGTTCGGCCGCGCAGCAACAGCAGCAGCCACGGGTCGGTGTCCAGCAGCCACGACGCCTGGTGGCACAGGGCCGCCCCGTGCCGGCACGGGAGTTCCCAGTCCGGGCAGCTGCACTCGAAGTCCAGGTCGCCGATGCCGGGCAGCAGGTCGACGCCCGCGTCCGCGGCGGCTTCGGCCAGTTCGCGGGGCATCTCGCGGTCCAGCAGCGCGGCCAGGTGACCGGCCTTGGCCGCGACCGCGGCGAGGAACCTGGTCCACTCCGCCTCGGTGAACTCGGCCAGCCGCACCGTGGTCTGGAAGGTGTCGTCGGTGTCGTGGACCGGCGCGGTGAGCCGGCCGGGGCTGACGGTGATGGTGCCGACCAGGCCCGCGTTGGCGTACTTGCGGCCCTGGCGCAGCGGGGTCTGGTCGAGGGAGGTGTCCTCCAGGGCCTGCAACCAGGTCCGGCCCCACCACGAACGGGCGTGCCGCACGCCCTTGCCGAACGGCGGGAAGCCCTTGACGCGCTCGGGAGAAGGGACAGTCATGAGCCGCTCCTCAGCTCGACCAGGTCGGCCAGTTCCGCGTCGGACAGTTCGGTGAACGCCGCCTCGCCGTGCGCCAGCACCGACGACGCGAGGTCGCGCTTGGCGCGCAGCATGGCCGCGATGCGGTCCTCGATGGTGCCCTCGGCGATGAGCCGGTGGACCTGCACCGGTTTGGTCTGCCCGATGCGGTAGGCGCGGTCGGTGGCCTGGTCCTCCACCGCCGGGTTCCACCACCGG
Organism: Actinosynnema sp. CA-248983; assembly: GCA_050954585.1. Lineage (GTDB taxonomy): Bacteria > Actinomycetota > Actinomycetes > Mycobacteriales > Pseudonocardiaceae > Actinosynnema. The sequence continues at coordinate 4,435,829 of CP191863.1, forward strand.
TCGTAGTGCACGACGTGGTCGGCGCGGGTCAGGTTGAGCCCGGTGCCGGCGGCCTTCAGCGACAGCAGGAACACCGGCGCCGATCCGTCCTGGAACCGCGCCACCATCTCCTCGCGCGCGGGCACGGGGGTGCCGCCGTGCAGCAGCTGCGACTCGACGCCGCGCGCGGCGAGGTGCTTGCCGATCAGCCGCGCCATGGCGACGTACTGGGTGAACACCAGCACCGCGCCGTCCTCGGCGAGGATGGTGTCCAGCAGTTCGTCGAGCAGTTCGAGCTTCCCGGAGCGCCCCGGAAGCTTCGGCGCGGCTTCCTTGAGGTACTGGGCGGGGTGGTTGCACACCTGCTTGAGCCCGGTGAGCAGCTTGACCACCCGGCCGCGCCGGGTGATGCCGTCGGCCTCGGCGATCTCGGCAATCAGCTCCCGCACGACCGCTTCGTACAGCGCGGCCTGCTCGCGGGTGAGCGCGACGGGCCGGTCGGTCTCGGTCTTGGGCGGCAGTTCGGGCGCGATGCCGGGGTCGGACTTGCGCCGGCGCAGCAGGAACGGCCTGATCAGCGCGGCGAACCGGTCGGCGGTGGCGCGGTCGTGGTCGGCCTCGATCGGTTTGGCCCACCGCGCCTTGAACGCGGGCAGGGTGCCGAGCAGGCCGGGTGTGGTCCAGTCGAGCACGGCCCACAGCTCGGTGAGGCTGTTCTCCACGGGCGTGCCGGTCAGCGCGACGCGGGCGGCGGCCGGGATGCGGCGCAGCGCCTTCGCGGTGTCCGACGACGGGTTCTTCACGTGCTGCGCCTCGTCGGCCACGACCAGCCCCCACTCGACCTCGGCGAGCCGGTCGGCGTCCACCCGCATGGTGCCGTAGGTGGTGAGCACGAAACCTTCGTGCGCGACCTCCCGTCCGGCGCCGTGGTAGCGGGTGACCGGCACGCCCGGCGCGAACCTGCCGATCTCGCGCTCCCAGTTGCCCAGCAGCGACGCCGGGCACACCACGAGCGTGGGACCGGAGTCGCGGTGCAGGTGCAGGGCGATGAGGGTGACGGTCTTGCCCAGGCCCATGTCGTCGGCCAGGCACGCGCCCAGGCCCAGCGACGTCATCCGGTCCAGCCAGCGCAGGCCGCGCACCTGGTAGTCGCGCAGGGTGGCGTTGAGCGCGGCCGGCGGCTCGACGGGTTCGCTGTCGAGCAGGGCGAGCTTGGCGCGGACGTCGTCGAGCCACCCGGTCGCGGCCACCGCGACCTGTTCGCCGTCGACCTCGGTGACCCCGGTGAGGGCAGCGCCGAGGGCGTCGATCGCGGCGACCGGTTTGAGGTCGCGTTCGCGGGCCTTGCGCGCCAGGTCGGGGTCGACCAGGGTCCACCGGTCGCGCAGCCGGACCACGGGCCGGTGCGCCTCGGCAAGCCGGTCGAGCTCGTCCGGGGTGAGCGGGTCGTCGCCCAGCGCGAGCTGCCAGTTCACGGCGGTGAGCTGGTCGGGGCCGAAGAACGCGGGCCGGTCGCCCCGGTCGTCGGAGCCGAGGACGACCCTCGCGGACAGGTCGCGCACCAGGTCCTTGGGCCAGTGCACGTCCACGCCGACGGCGGCCAGCCGCACCGCGCCGTCACGCAGGAGCTGTTCGACGTCGGAGTCGAGCAGGGCGACCTCGTCGGGCACGGGCAGGTCGAGCAGGCGTTCCAGCGGCGGGAACGCGCGGGCGGCGCGCCGGACGGCCAGCATCGCGTCGGACTGGGCGCGCCGGTCGGCCCCGGCCCACAGTTCGGCGGCGTCGACCACCAGCGACGGGTCGGCGAGGCTGTGCACCTGCACGACCGCGCGGAACGCGTCGAGCCCCTCGATCCGCAGCGACACCCGGACACCCTGGTCGGCCCACGCCCGCAGGTGCGGCACGCGCTGCGGCGCGGGCGAGGCGAACGCGGGCGTGCCCAGCGCGCGCACCGCGGCGGCCCCGCGCGGCATGGTGTCGGCGACGGCGTCGAGGAACGCCCGCACCAGCGGCTCCGCCTCGGGCAGCTCCAGCGGCGCGCGCCCGTGCAACGGGACGGCGCGGGCGTGCGCGGGCATGGCGTCGGCGAGGTCGCGGACGCGCCGCAGGTCGGCGGGGTCGAGCGGCCCCAGCCGCCAGGCGTCGAAGTCCCCGTCGGTGACCGCCGGCCGCACCCGGCCCCGCGCGACCACCTGCAACGCGACGACCACGGCCGCTCCCCAGAAGGCGGCGGCGGGGTGGGCGTCACCGCTCCGCCGGGCCTTGGACAGCACCGGAACGGCGTCGGCGACGGGCAGCCGCACCGCCGGGACCGCGCGCTTCGACCCGTCGGGCAGCGCGACGACCAGCGAACCGGCCGTGCCCCAGCCGGGGTCCACGTCGGTGTCGAAGTCGGGCAGGTTCTCGCCGTAGAAGGCGATGGTGGACGTGCGTGGCGGGTCGGCGGCCTCGAAGACGGCCGCGCAACGTTCCAAACCGGTGTTCAGTGCTCCCCCTAGGCTACTCAAACTTGAGTATAGGCCAACTGCCGGGGTCTCCGGGGGAATTCCGCTCCCCCGCCATCGGGTAGGCCCCGCTCTCCAGCCGCTCCAGCAACCCGCGCGTCCACGCCACCCCGCTGTCCGCGGTGTGCTCCCACAACCCGAACAACTCCCGCACGTGCGGCGGGTCGGTCCACTCCCCCACCTGCTTGCGCGCCGCGTCCCGACGGCTCTCCAGCGCGGCCAGCCGCTCGCGCAGCAGCGCCACCGCGTCCGCCCGCGACAGCGAGGGCAGCAGCGCCAGCCCCGCGGCGAGCAGGTCCGGCCGGGTCTCCGGACGGCGCAACGCGTCGCGCAGCAGCCGCTGGAACTCCTGCTCCCCCTTCGCGGTGATCCGGTAGTCGGTGCGCGCGGGCGGGACCTCCTCGGCGGCCAGGCACTCGTGTTTGGTCAACTGCTTGAGCGCGTGGTAGATCGAGCCCCACTTGACGTTGGCCCACTCCTCCGCGCCCCACGACATCAGGTCGTTGCCGATGAGGTAGCCGTGCGCCACGCCGTACCCGCGCACCACGCCCAGCACCAGCAACCGCGTCGCCGACATCGCGCCCCTGCCCCGAGGAATCCGAGTTTCGCGGCCAGCGTAGATCGCCCAGGATGGGCCCGTGCCCCTCCCCAAGATCACCGACGACGATCGACGCGCCCGCCTGGGCCGACGCCACCTGCTCGCCGCCAAGGCGGACACCGTGGAGGAGGTGACGGAAGCCCTGGTGGGCCTGCACGCCACCGACCCGGCCACGGTGTTCCTGTCCGCGTGCGCACGCCTGACCACGCCGTCGGTGGCCGCCGTCGAGGAGGCGTGCTACGAGCGGCAGACCCTGGTGCGGCTGTTGTGCATGCGCCGGACGATGTTCGCCGTCACCACGACCCTCGCCCCGGTGGTCGACGCCGCCGCGGCCCGCCCGATCGCCGCCCGGGAACGCGCCGGGCTGCTGAAGTACCTGGCCGAGGGCGTGGGCTGGGACGCCGAACGCCTGGAGAAGGTCGAACGGGCCACCCTCGCCGCACTGGCCGCACGCGGCGAGGCCACCGTGGTCGAACTCGGCCGCGACGTCCCGGACCTGCTGGAACAGGTCGTGGTGGCGGCGGGCAAGAAGTACGAGACCCGCCAGAACGTGTCCAGCCGCATCGTCCGCGTGCTGGCCTCCGACGGCCTGATGCGCCGCAGCCGCCCGCGCGGCACGTGGCTGAGCAGCCAGTTCCGGTGGGCGCCCGCCCAGCCGTGGCCCGCGGTGGACCCCGCCGAGGCGCGCGCCGAACTGGTCCGCCGCTGGCTCGCCTCGTTCGGGCCGGGCACCGAGGCCGACCTGAAGTGGTGGACCGGCTGGACGCTCGGCGCCGTCCGCGCCGCCCTGAAGACCGTCGGCGCGGTCGGGGTCGAGCTGTCCACCGGCCCCGGCTGGGCGCTGCCCGACGACCTGTTCACCCCCGAGACCGAACCGTGGGTGGCGCTGCTGCCGGGCCTGGACCCGACGCCGATGGGCTGGCAGGGCCGTGACTGGTACCTGGCCCCCGAGTTGCGCCCCCGCCTGTTCGACACCGCAGGCAACGTCGGCCCCACCGCCTGGTGCGACGGCCGCGTGGTCGGCGGTTGGGCGCAGCGCCCCGACGGCGAGGTCGTCTGGCAGGCCCTCACCGACGTCGGCGCGCAGACCCGCGCCGCGCTCGACGCCGAAGCCGCCCGCCTCACGCAGTGGCTGGCCGGCGTTCGGGTCGTGCCCCGGTTCCGCACCCCGCTGGAGAAGGAGCTGTCGACGTGATCGAACTGCGCAGGGTGGACGAGGACGGCCTGCACCGGCTGGCCGCGCTCGCCGTGTCCGACTGCACCGGCTGGCCGCGCTCGCCGTGTCCGACTGCACCGGCTGGCCGCGCTCGCCGTGTCCGACGCCGACCCGGCCGACGTCATGCCGCCCGGCTGGACGCCGGGGGACGTGTCCGCGTTGCTGGACTTCTACTGCGGTTTGCGGGCCGATTCATTCGAGATCGTCCAGCACGGCGACACAGTGGGGTTCATCCGGGGGCACCTCGACGTGGTCCGCGAACTCACCGACGGGGTCGTGGGGCAGTGACGCCCACGACGACGGTCGCCCCGACCTCCTCGTCCCGCTCGACCCGCGCGGTGAGGCCCGCCCGCTCGAACGCCGCGAGCGTGCTCGGCGCCTGGCGGTCGCTGGTCTCCAGCAGCAGCGCACCGCCGGGCACCAGCCACTCCGGCGCGCCCGCGGCCACCCGCCGCTGCACGTCCAGCCCGTCCGCGCCGCCGTCCAGCGCGACCAGCGGTTCGTGGTCGCGGGCCTCCGGCGGCATCAGCGCGATGGCGTCGGTCGGCACGTAGGGCGCGTTGACCACCAGCACGTCCACCCGGCCGCGCAGCCCGGCCGGCAGCGCGGCGTACAGGTCGCCCTCGAACACCCGGTCCGGAGGTAGGTTGCGCCGCGCGCACGCCACCGCCGCCGGGTCGAGGTCCGCGGCGTAGACCTCCGCACCCGGCACCGCGTCCGCGACCGCCGCGCCCAGCGCACCCGACCCGCAGCACAGGTCCACCACCACCGCACCCGGCTTTGTGCGCGGAACGGCAAGATCGACCAGATGCGCGGTCCGCTGCCGGGGCACGAACACACCGGGGTCCACCGCGATCCGCAGACCCCGGAACTCCGCGAAGCCCAGCACCTGCTCCAACGGCAGGCCCGCCACCCGCCGGTCCACCATCGCCTCCAGCTCGGCCGGCGAGGACGCCGCCTCGGTCAGCAACCGCCCCTCGTCCTCGGCGAACACACACCCGGCGGCTCTCAGCCGCGTCACCACGTCCACGCGCGCACCCCTACCCGACCGACCGGGCCACGGTCGCCTCGATCCCGTCCAGCAGCACGTCGAGGCCGACGGTGAAGTTCCACTCCGCCTCGCGCTCCAGGTAGGAGGCGCACTCGTCGTCCGCCGGAGCCTCGGCGCCACCCAGCCACGTGGCCAGCGGGAAGCGGGTCGCGAAGTCCGGCGCGACCTCCTCCAGCACGGGCGAGCGGGCGTACCACCACTCCTCGTCACTGACCCCGGTGTCCCGAGCCGCCCGCCGCGCGTCCCCGATCACCTCCGCCGACCCCCGCACGAACTGCATGACCGCGCCCACCACCCCGCGCAGCACCTGCACGTCCAGGCCGGTGTCCCGCAGGACGCGCAGGAGCGTCTCCAGCATCCGGAACTCGTTGGGCCCCAACACCGGCCGAGCCTGCGAGACCTGGAGCACCCACGGGTGCCACAGGAAGAACCCCCGCGTGTCCCGCGCCCACGCCGCCAACGCCACCCGCCACCCCCGGTCGAGCGCGTAGTCCCCCGGCAACTCCCCCAGCACCTTGTCGTACATCAGGTCGATCAACTCGGCCTTGTTGGGCACGTAGGTGTACAACGCCATCGCCGTCCGCCCCAACCGCTCCCCCACGGCCCGCATGGACAACGCCGCCATCCCGTGCTCGTCCGCGACCGCGATGGCCGCGTCGACGATCACGTCCAGACTCAACCCGGCCCTGGACCGTTCGCGGTGTTCGGGCGCACGCCACAGCAGCGACATCGACCGACGAGCATCCCCCTGCCCGGCGTACACGACCACGCGCAACTCCTTACACCGTAAACCGATCGGCCGCCACTTTACGCCATAAAGAAACCACCGACCAACCGGCCCGGTCGAGCGGTTCTGTCGGTCCCTCGTGAGACAATGGACTCGGGGGCCGGAGGCCACGCCGGACTCGGGGGCCGGAGGCCACGCCGGACTCGGGGGCCGGAGGCCACGCCGGACTCGGGGCCGGAGGCCACGCCCTGACCGCCGGTCGACCCGCAAACCCCCACCCACGCACCCACTCGCCAACCTCCGCCGACCCGTCCTCGACCATCACCAGGGCCGGTGGCGGGCGAACGTCCACGGGCGGCCGGGCCTGGCCGACCTTACGGGACTGGCGGGACTGGGCCGGATCGGCGGCTGGCGGGTACCGGTGCTCAGGTGGGGGCGTGCAGGTGATGGGCGGCCGATCCGGCCGCGTGGCGGGCCGGCGACGTGGCGGGCCGGAGGGCTGGGCGGGCCGGAGGGCTGGGCGGGCCGGAGGGCTGGGCGGGCCGGAGGGCTGGGCGGGCCGGAGGGCTGGGCGGGCCGGAGGGCTGGGCGGGCCGAGGGGCTGGGCGGGCCGAGGGGCTGGGCGGGCCGAGGGGCTGGGCGGGCCGAGGGGCTGGGCGGGCCGAGGGGCTGGGCGGGCCGAGGGGCTGGGCGGGCCGAGGGGCTGGGCGGGCCGAGGGGCTGGGCGGGCCGAGGGGCTGGGCGGGCCGAGGGGCTGGGCGGGCCGAGGGCTGGGCGTGTCGGCGGCGACCGGCGGGCCGGGAGTGCGCGCCGGAGCGAGGGGCAGCGGGTGAGGGTGGAGGCGGCCGAGAAGGCGGAGGCGGGAGAGCAGGGTCGCTTGCTTCTCCTTACGGCATAAACTAGCCTGGCTCGGCACTTTACGGCATAAAGAAACCAGGGGGAAGCAAGGCATGGGAACCGCCGCCGACAGCCACGACGTCATCGAGGTCCGAGGAGCCAGGGAGAACAACCTCAAGGACGTCAGCGTCGACATCCCCAAACGCCGCCTCACCGTCTTCACCGGCGTCTCCGGCTCCGGCAAGTCCTCGCTCGTCTTCGGCACCATCGCCGCCGAGTCGCAGCGCCTGATCAACGAGACCTACACCGCGTTCATCCAGTCCTTCATGGCCCCCGTCGGCCGCCCCGACGTCGACGCCCTGCGCAACCTCAGCGCCGCCATCGTCGTCGACCAGGAACGCATGGGCGCCAACTCCCGCTCCACCGTCGGCACCGCCACCGACGCCCACACCATGCTCCGCATCCTGTTCAGCCGCCTCGGCGAACCCCACGTCGGCACCTCCGGGGCGTTCAGCTTCAACCTCCCCGAGGGCATGTGCCCCGAGTGCGAAGGCCTGGGCCGCGTCTCCACCGTCGACGTCGACCGGCTCGTCGACCGCACCAAGTCCCTCAACGAAGGCGCCATCACCGTCCCCGGCTTCACCGCCGACGGCTGGCTCACCCAGACCTACGCCCAGTCCGGCTTCTTCGACCCGGACGCCCCGCTCGACACCTACACCGACCAGCAGTGGCACGACCTCCTCCACAAGGAGAACACCAAGGTCAAGGTCGGCAAGACCAACATCACCTACGAAGGCCTCGTCCTCCGCGTCCAACGCTCCTTCCTGTCCAAGGACCGCGAGTCCATGCAGCCCCACATCCGGGCCTTCGTCGACCACGCCGTCACCTTCAAGGACTGCCCCGGGTGCCGCGGCGCCCGCCTCAACGCCGCCGCCCTCTCCTCCCGGATCAACGGCGTCAACATCGCCGAGTGCGCCGCCATGCAGATCAGCGACCTCGCCGACTGGGTCGCCAAGATCGACGACGAGTCCGTCCGCCCCATGGTCGCCACCCTGAAGGAAACCCTCGACTCCCTGGTCGAGATCGGCCTGGGCTACCTCAGCCTGGACCGCCAGTCCGCCACCCTCTCCGGCGGCGAGGCCCAGCGCGTCAAGATGGTCCGCCACCTCGGCTCCGCGCTCACCGACGTCACCTACGTCTTCGACGAACCCACCGTCGGCCTGCACCCCCACGACATCCAGCGCATGAACGACCTCCTCCTGCGCCTCAAGGACAAAGGCAACACCGTCCTGGTCGTCGAGCACAAACCCGAGACCATCGAGATCGCCGACCACGTCGTCGACCTCGGCCCCGGCGCGGGCGTCCACGGCGGCGAGATCACCTACACCGGCACCGTCGCCGGCCTGCGCGCCGCCGGCACCCTCACCGGACGCCACCTCGACCACCGCGCCCGGCTCCGGCCCGACCCCCGCACCCCGCGCGGCCACATCGCCATCACCGGCGCGAACCTGCACAACCTCAAGGACGTCAGCGTCGAGGTCCCCCTCGGCGTCCTCACCGTCGTCACCGGCGTCGCGGGCTCCGGCAAGTCCAGCCTCATCCACGGCTCCCTGGGCAGCCGCGACGACGTCGTCACCGTCGACCAGTCCCCCATCCGCGGCAGCAGGCGGAGCAACCCGGCCACCTACACCGGACTGCTCGACCCGATCCGCACCGCCTTCGCCAAGGCCAACGGCGTCAAACCCGCCCTGTTCAGCGCCAACTCCGAAGGCGCCTGCCCCAAGTGCAAGGGCATCGGACTCGTCTACACCGACCTCGCCATGATGGCCGGCGTGGCGTCGGTCTGCGAGGAGTGCGAAGGCAAGCGGTTCACCCCCGCCGTGCTGGAGCACAAGCTGCGCGGCAAGGACATCAGCGAAGTCCTCGCCATGCCCGTCGCCGAGGCCCGCGACTTCTTCACCCAGAAGGACTCGACGCGGAAGGATTCGACGCAGAAGGCCGCCGCCGCCATCCTGGGCCGCCTGGTCGACGTCGGCCTGGGCTACGTCTCCCTCGGCCAGCCCTCACCACCCTGTCCGGCGGCGAACGCCAACGCCTCAAGCTCGCCATCCACATGGCCGAGAAGGCCTCCACCTACATCCTCGACGAACCCACCACCGGCCTGCACCTCGCCGACGTCGACCAGCTCCTGGGCCTGCTCGACCGGCTCGTCGACGACGGCGGCACCGTCATCGTCATCGAGCACCACCAGGCCGTCATGGCCCACGCCGACTGGATCATCGACCTCGGCCCCGGCGCCGGCCACGACGGCGGCCGGATCGTGTTCACCGGCACGCCCGCCGACCTGGTCGCCGACGGCTCCACCCTCACCGCCCAGCACCTGCGCGCCTACGTCGGCCGCTGACCCACCGGGAACAACCGATGCCACTCCTGCACGTCACCGCCGTCGAACCGGTGACCCCGCGCGTCACCCGCGTGCGGTTCACCGGCGACGGCCTCGACGACTTCCCCACCTGGCCCGACCAGCAGCTCAAACTGCTGTTCCCGCGCCCCGGCCACCCCGTGCCCGACCTGCCCGCCGACCGCGGCGACAAGTACGGCATGGGCTGGTACCAGGCCTACCAGGCGATCCCCGAACCCGAACGCCCGTGGCTGCGCAGCTACACCGTCCGCGCCCACCACGCCGACACCGCAGAGATCGACGTCGACTTCGTCCGCCACGACCACGCCGGCCCCGCCACGCGGTGGGCGATGACCGCCCGGGTCGGCGACACCCTCGGCCGCTACGGCCCGTCCAAGGTCTACCACCGCCCCCTGGGCAAGGCCGACTGGTACCTGATCGCCGGCGACGAAGCCGCCACCCCCGCCATCGCCACCCTCCTGGCCGCCCTACCCGCGGACACCCAAGCCCTCACCGTCATCGAGGCCCGCGACGCCACCGAAGAACAACCGATCGGCGACGTCCACTGGGTCCACCGCGGCGACACCCCACCCGGCCACGGCACCGACCTGCTCGACGCGGTCCGCACCGCGAACTTCCCACCCGGCAACGGTTACGCCTGGCTGGGCGGCGAAGCGGGCACCGTCCGCGCACTGCGCCGACACCTGGTCGACGAACGCGGGTTCGACAAGCGCGCGATCGACTTCACCGGCTACTGGCGGCTCACCCTCACCCAGGACGACTCCCCCACCGAAGAAGACCTCGCCGACGCCCAGGAACGCGTCGCCTTCTAACCCAACGGGGTGGCCGGCTCACGAGGAACCGGCCACCCCGCGTCACGCAGCGAGCTTCGGGAAGTCCTTGCGCTTGATCTTCGCCCGCCGCCCGTCCGGGTGGTGGAACACGATCCCCTCCGCCAGGTTCCCCGGCGAGTACCGGCTCTCCAAAGTGGACAGGAACTCGCGCAGCTCCGCGTACCCGCGCGGCACCGCCTCGTACACCGGCGCGGTCGTGTTGAACGGCACGCACAGGTGGGTGTCCAAGCCCAACGGGTTGCCCTGGATGCGTGGGCCCAGCGCCTCGCACGAGTGCTCGCCGTCCGGCCAGCCCGACACGTCCGTGCCCTCCGCCGCCGCGAGGATCCACTTGTCCTCGGCCGCCTCGGCGGACGTGTCGACGTACCACCCGTCCACGATGCCCAGCGCCTTCTGCTCCCGGCCCGGGTTGCGCCGCTTCTCCACGCGCACCAGGTGACCGGACCGCACGGTCAGCCGCACGTTGGTGCCGTCGAGCTTCTCGGTGCCGACGCCCTCCCCCGCGAACACCCACGCGCACTCGGCCTTCGGCCGGTCGGTCACCCGGAACCGGTCGTCGCGCTCGAACAGCGTCGGGATCTTCTCCACGACTGGTCCCCCTCTCGTTCGTCCGCTCAGCAACAACTCGTGGCTGACGACCCCGGTGGACAACCCGTCCGCCAGGCGCCGCACCAGATCCGCGACCGGCACGTCCGCGTCGGCCGCGGCGTGCTTGAGCGCCCGCTTCTCCTCCGGCGAGATCCAGGCGACGAGCCGGGACCACCCCTCGGGCGGGGTCCAGCGCGCCAACCGGTCCGGGTCCTTGCGGGGTCTGCCCCGTCCCCTGCCGTCTGCCACGCCGGAACCGTAGCGATCTTGTGCAAGTTGGCACAACAGATATTCGAAATCTGGCTTTAGTCAACACTGAAGTCATCATGAATAGTGATCAATCGATGGAATACCGTGGAATGATCAAACCCGGGACGTTCGGGAACCCGCACGCCCCTGCCTCGGTCGGCCGATTGTCGGCCCGCTCCACCTGCTCTAACGTTGCCGATCACGTCCGCGCGAACGTGAACCGAACTCCGCTCTCCGGCCGGGCCGCCGCCGCAACGGGTCCCGCCGGATCCTGCATGAGGGAGACCCTGCCATGCGCGGAAATCGAACACCCCTGCTCGCATTAGGCACGGCCGCGGTGACGGCCCTCGCGTTGGCCGGCACGGCCACGCCCGCCGCGGCCGAAGGCGAGATCCTCGGCGCGGACAACCCGCGCGCGATCAAGGACAGCTACATCGTCGTCTTCAACGACCTGTCCACCCAGAGCGTCGACGCGCTCACCACCGACCTCAGCGCCAAGTACTCCGCCAAGGTCGACCACACCTACCGCCACGCGCTCAAGGGCTTCGCGGGCACGCTCACCGAACGCGCCGCCCGCCGCCTGGCCGCCGAGCCGACCGTGGCCTACGTCGAGCAGAACGGCGCCGTCGAGGCCCTGGACACCCAGCCCAACCCGCCGTCCTGGGGCCTCAACCGCATCGACCAGCGCGACCTGCCGCTGGACACCGGCTACACCTACCCCAACACGGCGTCGAACGTCACCGCGTACGTCATCGACACCGGCATCCGCACCACCCACTCCGACTTCGGCGGGCGCGCGGTCTGGGGCACCAACACCGTCGACAGCAACAACACCGACTGCAACGGCCACGGCACGCACGTCGCCGGCACGGTCGGCGGCACCGCGTACGGCGTGGCCAAGGGCGTGAAGCTGGTCGCGGTCAAGGTGCTCAACTGCCAGGGCTCCGGCTCGTTCGCCGGGGTCGCGGCGGGCATCGACTGGGTCACCGGCGACCACACCTCCGGCCCGGCCGTGGCGAACATGAGCCTGGGCGCGCAGGGCAGCAACGCCACCACCGAGAACGCCGTCCGCAACTCCATCGCCGACGGCGTCACCTACGCCATCGCGTCGGGCAACTCCAACGCCGACGCTTGCAACTTCACCCCCGCGCGCGTCGCCGAGGCGGTCACGGTCAACGCCTCCGACGTCAACGACGGCCGGGCGTCGTTCTCCAACTACGGCACCTGCACCGACATCTTCGCGCCGGGCGTCAACATCACCTCCGCGTGGATGACCAACGACACCGCCACCAACACCATCTCCGGCACGTCCATGGCCGCCCCGCACGTCGCCGGCGGCGCGGCGCTGCTGCTGGGCGCGACCCCGACCCTGACGCCGGCCCAGGTGCAGAGCCAGCTCATCGCGAACTCCACCACCGGCAAGATCACCAACCCGGGCGCCGGCTCCCCCAACCGGCTGCTGTTCGTCAACACCGGCGGCTCGGTGCCGGGCAGCCCGTCGGTCACCCCGCCGGGCAACCAGACCGGCGCCGTCGGCACCGCGACCAGCCTCCAGCTCAAGGCCAGCGGCGGCACTCCCCCGTACACCTGGAGCGCCACCGGCCTGCCGCCCGGTCTGTCCATCGCCCCGAGCACCGGCCTGATCTCCGGCACGCCCACCACCGCCGGCTCGTACTCGGTGACCGCGACCGCCACCGACTCCGCGAGCAAGTCCGGCAGCACCACGTTCACCTGGACGATCACCCCGCCCGGCGGCACGTGCACCAGCCCCGGCCAGAAGCTGGTGAACCCCGGCTTCGAGTCCGGCACCACCGGCTGGTCCAACGCCACCTGGACCATCGCCGCGTGGACCGGTGAGGGCGCGCCCCGCACCGGCACCCGCTCGTCGTGGATCAGCGGCTACGGCTACACCGCCACCGAGACGCTCCAGCAGGTCGTCACGGTCCCGGCGGGCTGCACGAACTCGACCCTGTCGCTGTACCTGAAGATCAGCACCACGGAGTACGAGCCCGCGGTGTTCGACACCTTCACCATCAAGGCCAACGGCACCACCCTGGCCACCTACACCAACCTCAACCCGTCCGGGTACGCCCTGCGCACGTTCAACGTGGGCGCGTACGCGGGCCAGTCGGTGACCCTGACCTTCACCGGCGCCGAAGACTGGTCGTACCGCACGTCATTCGTGCTGGACGATCTCGCATTGAACGCGGCCTGATTTGAGCGAGGGTCTGGTTCGCGAGAACCAGACCCTCGCCCCGCCCGAGTACCGTGACGCCATGGCGGGTCGGTCGTCGGGACGCGGGGTGCTGGAGAAGGCGCTGGGTGTGCTGGACGCCTTCGAGGGCCGCCGCGACGGCCTGCGCCTGGCCGACCTCGCCCGGCACAGCGGTCTGCCGGTGACCACCGTGCGCCGGCTGGCCGCCGACCTGGTCGACCGGCAGGTGCTGGAGCGGCTGCCCGACCGCAGGTACGTCGTGGGTCGACGGCTGTGGCAGCTGGGCCTGCTGGCCCGGGTCCAGGGCGGGCTGCGGGACGTGGCGCTGCCGTTCCTCCAGGACCTGTACGAGGCCACCCGGGAGAACGTCCACCTGGCCGTGCGGGACGGTGTGCAGGCGCTCTACCTGGAACGACTCTACGGCCGGACGTCCGTGCCGCTGGTCAGCCGGCCCGGCGGGCGGTTGCCGCTGCACGCCACCGGGGTCGGGAAGGTGCTGCTCGCCCACGCGCCCGAGGACGTGATCGCGTCGGTCGTCGCGAGTGCCGAGAAGGTCACCCCGTACACGATCACCGAGCCGGGCCGGCTGCTGCGCGAACTGGCCGAGGTCCGGCGGCGCGGGTACGCCCGGACCGTGCAGGAGATGACGTTGGGGACGTGCTCGGTGGCGGTGCCCGTGCTCGACGGGTCCGGCGCCGTGGTCGCGTCGATCGGCCTGGTGCTGGCCACCCGCCGGGACCCCGGCCGACACCTCGCCGCCCTCCGGGTCGCCGCCGCCGGCATCTCCCGCACCCAACACTGAACGGCCACTGAGTGGACGTTCCGACTTCCGCGGAGTCGGTCGGCTCCGCGAGGCTCGACGACATGCGCACACAGGTCGCCATCGTCGGTGCCGGCCCCGCCGGCCTGCTGCTGTCCCACCTGCTCTCGCTGGCCGGCGTGGAGTCCGTGGTGGTCGAGAACCGGTCCCGCGCGTACGTCGAGGCCCGCATCCGGGCCGGCGTGCTGGAGCAGGACACCGTGGACCTGCTGATCGACTCCGGGCTGGGCGACCGGCTGAAGTCCGTGGGGCTGCGGCACGACGGCGTGTACCTCCAGTGGCCCGGCGAACGGCACCGGATCGACTTCCAGGCGCTGACCGGGCGGTCGGTGTGGATCTACGGGCAGACCGAGGTGGTGAAGGACCTGCTCGCCGTGCGCGGTGAGGCCGTCCACTTCGAGGTCTCCGAGACCGCTCTGCACGACCTCGATTCCCGGCCTTCGGTGTCCTTTGTGGACGCCGACGGGGTCCGGCAGGTCGTGGAGGCCGAGTTCGTGGTCGGGGCGGACGGCTTCCACGGCGTCAGCCGTGCGCACGTGCCCGGTTCGCGGACGTGGGAGCGGGACTACCCGTACGGGTGGCTCGGCATCCTGGCCGAGGTGCCCCCGTCGACCGACGAGCTGATCTACGCGTGGCACCCGCGCGGCTTCGCCATGCACAGCATGCGCTCCCCTTCGTTGAGCCGGCTGTACCTCCAGGTGGATCGGGATGAGGACATCGAGGCCTGGTCCGACGACCGGGTGTGGACCGAGCTGAGCACCCGGCTGGGCCTCGACGGCTGGACCCTCCAGACCGGACCGATCGTCGACAAGGGCATCACGCCGATGCGTTCGTTCGTGAGCGCGCCGATGCACCACGATCGGTTGTTCCTGGTCGGCGACGCGGCGCACATCGTGCCGCCGACCGGCGCGAAGGGCCTCAACCTGGCCGTCGCGGACGTGGCCGTGCTGTCCCGGGCGCTGATCGCGTTCTTCACCGAGGGGCGGTCGGACCTGCTGGAGACGTACGGGGAGCGGGCGTTGCGGCGGGTGTGGCGGTGCACGCACTTCTCGTGGTGGATGACGTCGATGCTGCACGTCACCGGCGACGACCTGGACCGCGAACTCCAGCTCTCGCAGCTGAGGTACGTGTGCTCGTCGACCGCCGCCGCCACCAGCCTCGCCGAGAATTACGTGGGCCTCCCCCACGAGCTGTGACGGCCTGGCCCGTCAGCCCTCGGTGCGGAGCCGCTCAGCCCTTGTCGAGAAGCGGCGAGGGCCGGGATTCAGCCCGGCACGAACGGGAGGCGGTCGGCCAGGCTGCCCGGTTCGGCGCGCTGCCGGTCGGTGGGTGTGCGGCGGCCGGTGGCGATCAGGAGGGTGTCGGTGTCGGAGAAGGTCGGCGGGAAGGTGGGGCCAGCGCCGCCCCCTTCCCGCCGACGGTGGCCAGGTCGGCCCCCGGATCGTCCAACGGCAGCACGAATCTCCCCATGCGCCGATCCTGGCACGTCCGCGCTGAGTCCGGTCACCCGCCCTTTGTCACGCCGACAAACAATGCAAGTCGCTTTATTCGCGGAAATCTACAAACAATTCCTCTTCCCGTCCGTGGTTTTTTCGCGATAAGCTCCTGTCCGCCGCGCGGCCTCCCATTCCCTTTCCGAGGAAGTAGGACGACGTGGGATCCATGAGCAGAATCGCGGCCGGGGTGGCCGCGGCGGCACTGGTCGGCGTGGGTATGCCGGCGACCGCCGCCGGAAATCCGTATGAACGCGGGCCGGCGCCCACCAGGCAGAGCATCGAAGCCCCGCAAGGCCCGTTCGCCACCGCCACGGTGACGGTGTCCGCCGCCCAGGCCGGCGGGAAGTTCGGCGGCGGCACCATCCACTACCCCACCAGCACCGCCGAGGGCACGTTCGGCGCGGTCGCGATCTCGCCCGGGTTCCTCGGCACGCAGGCCACCGTCGGCTGGTACGGGCCGCGCCTGGCGTCCCAGGGGTTCGTGGTGATCGTCATCGACACCAAAGCGGTGTTCGACCTGCCCGACGCGCGCGGCGACCAACTGCTGGCGGCGCTGGACTACGTGACCACGGCCAGCCCGGTGAAGGACCGGGTCGACGCCTCCCGGCTGGCCGTCATGGGGCACTCGATGGGCGGCGGCGGCAGCCTGGAGGCCGCGAAGGACCGGCCGACGCTCCAGGCCGCGATCCCGCTGGCGGGCTGGAACCTCAACACCAACTGGTCGGGCAACCGGGTGCCCACGCTCGTCGTCGGCGCGCAGAGCGACTTCATCGCCCCGGTCGGCCAGCACTCCGAACCCTTCTACACCAGCCTGCCCACGACCACCGACAAGGCCTACCTGGAGATCCGCAACGCCGACCACTTCGTGGTGAACTTCCCCAACACCACGATCGCCAGGTTCACGATCTCGTGGCTCAAGCGGTTCGTGGACGACGACACCCGCTACGAGCAGTTCCTGTGCCCGCCGCCCGCGCCGGACCCGACGATCTCGGAGTACCGGGACACCTGCCCGCACTGATCGCCCACGCCGGGGGCGGTCCTCAGCGCAGAATCCTCAGCGCAGCAGCAGCCGCAGGACCGCCTCCGCGTGCGCCGCCTCGGGTTCACGGCCGGTGATCAGGTTCAGGTAGGCGTAGGACTCGATGATCCGGACGATGATGTAGGCGACCTCGTCCAGGTCGGCGGGCAGGTCGAGCCGGCCCGCCGCGGTCTCCTCCGCCAGCACGCGGCGGAACCAGCGGATCAGGCGCGGCTGGAACGCCCGGTCGTGGCGGGTCAGCAGGCGCATCGCGAGTTCGCCCTCGTGGGCCAGCCAGTACGCCATGCCGGGGTTGCCGATCACCACCTCCAGGAACCCGACGGCCAGGCGCACCACGCGTTCCGCGCCGTGGTGGCGGCGGGGCGGGCCGTCCAGTTCGGCGAGGTTGAACTCGGCCAGCGACCAGGTGACCTCGACCAGGAGCCGTTCGCGGGAGCCGACCCAGCGGTAGAGGGTGACCCGGCTGATGTCGAGCCGTTCGGCGAGCAGGCCCATGTCGACCCGCTGCCGCTTGAGGAACGTGCGCTTGGCCTCGCGCAGGGCGTCGGCCGAGGTGGCTCTCGGGGGCAGGACGGTCATGGCCGCACGCGGGTCCGTGCGGCGTCGACGACCAGCGCCGACGCGAGTGCCACGGCCACCGAGCCGGCGGCCAGCAGCAACGCCGGCACCGGCCCGCCGCCGGTGTGCGCGAGTCCGATCAGGGCGACGCCGAACGCGCCCGCCAGCTCCCGGCTCGCGGTGATCGACGCCGACGCCACCCCCGCGACCCGCTCGTCCGCCGCGTCCAGGGCGGCCGTGGTCAGCGGGGTGGTCAGGGCGGAGCCGAAGCCGACGACGACCAGGCTCGCCAGGAGCAGCGGGGGGTCGGCGGCGATCATGAGGAGGAGACCGGCGGTCACGGTGGCGAGGCCGAGGGCGGCGGTGCGCCACGGTCCGAGGCGGGCGACCAGCGGCGGGACGGCGGGTGCGCCGGCGATCACCGCCAGGGCGGCGGGGACGAAGAACAGGCCCGTGGCCAGCGGGGTGAAGTCTTCGGTGTGCTGGAGGTGCAG
The DNA here is from genome assembly GCA_050954585.1 of Actinosynnema sp. CA-248983. Classification (GTDB taxonomy): domain Bacteria; phylum Actinomycetota; class Actinomycetes; order Mycobacteriales; family Pseudonocardiaceae; genus Actinosynnema. The sequence goes on from CP191863.1 coordinate 4,453,455, forward strand.
GGGCAGCACGAACAGGACACCGCTGACGGCCAGGCCCCACAACGCCTGCGCGGCCGTGCCGCCGACGAACGCCCGGTCCCGGCGGAGTTCCCGGGGGAACAGCGGCGCGGTCCGTTCGGCTTGGACGAACAGCAGGCAGGCCGCGCCGGACAGCGCGATCATCGCCGCGAGCGGCTGTGCGCCGAGGACGGTGGCGGTCACCACGAACACCGCGGCGGTGAGGGTGAGCGTGGACCGCAGCGGCACGGGCGTTCTCTGGTGTCGTCGCGGCGCAAGGCAAGCCTTCGCGACGACGGCGGCGGCGACGCAGCCCGGGACGTTGCCCAGGAAGATCCACCGCCAGTGCGCGGCCTCGCTGAGCAGCCCGCCCAGCGCGGGTCCGACGGCGAGGGCGACGGCCAGCGCCACCGTCCACGCCACGATCCCGGTCCGGCGGTGCGCGGCGTCCAGATGGGTGCGCAGGACCGCCAGCGCGGTCGGCACGACCGCAGCCGCCGCCGCGCCCTGCGCCGCCCGCCACAGCGCCAGCGACACCCCGGACCCGGCCGTGCCGCAGCCCAGCGAGGCGACCGCGAAGCCCAGCAGGCCTATGAGCAGGACCCGCCGCACCCCGTACCGGTCCCCCAGCGCGCCCGCCGCGACCATCAGGCTCGCGAAGACCAGCATGTAGCTGACCACGACCCACTGGAGGCCGGTGGTGGACAGGCCCAGGTCCCGGCCGATGGTCGGCAGCGCCACCATCAGGATGCTGTTGTCCAGCGCCGTGACGAAGCCCGCGAAGCAGGCGACGAGCACGACCGGCAGCGGCCGGTTCATCCGATCGCGGCCGTCAGCATGGGCCAGGAGGCCCGCAGCTCGCGCTGCCAGTACTTCCACGCGTGGGTGCCGCCGCCGTAGGCGTTGACCGTGATCGGGATGCCGAGCTGCTTGACCCGGTTGACGAAGTCCGGGGCGGTGGCGCCGACGATCGTCTCCCACGGGTCGTACACCCAGCCGGTGTCCAGCGCGCCGGGGAAACCGTTGCCGTAGCTCATGTACAGGGCGGTGCCGCGCAGGTTCGGGGCGAGTTCGCGGGGGTTGTGGGCCGCCCAGACGTGCGGGGTGAGCGATTCGCGGCCCCACGGGCCGTACGGGTCGAGACCTTCGCGCAGGACCGTGGAGTAGACGAACTGTGGCACGCCGATGAACTGGGTGGACAGCAGTCCGCTGTAGGAGGCGGCGGCCTTGAACATGCCCGGGTGCTTGGCCGCGTAGCCGAACGCGCCCGTGCCGCCCGCGGACAGGCCCGCGATGGCGCGGTTGGTGTTGCCGCGGAAGTTGCGCTCGATCAGTTGGAGCAGCTCGGTGGTGTGGAAGGTCTCCCACTTGGGCGTGCCGCCGCGACCGTTGTTGTACCAGTCGGTGTACCAGCCGGACCGGCCGCCGTCGGGCATGACGACGAGGACGTCGCTGTCGGCGGCGAGTTGTTCGACGTCGGTTTCGCGGGCCCAGGAGGTGTAGTCGTCGCCGACGCCTTGGAGGAGGTAGACGACCGGCCAACTACGGGTTGCCGTGGGCGACCAGCCGCGCGGGGTGAGGATGCGCGCCTTGACGTCGGCGCCGATCGCGGGCGAGGCGATGGTGATGTCGGTGGTGCGGTCGTCCAGCCAGGTCTGGTCGACGATGCGGGCGCCGTCGTCGGCGGTGGTGCTCGTCGCGTGGGCGGGGACCGCGACGAGGAAGGCTGCGGACAGCGCGAGGACGAGGACTCGGTGCATGGGTTCTCCTACGACACGGGAAGCCCTACGACTTGGGACTCTCGGCAGACACGGGCGGCTCGGCCGACACGGGCGGCTCTGCCGACGCCGGCAGCACGGCAGACACGGGCGGCTCGGCCGACGCCGGCAGCACGGCCGACACGGGAAGCTCTGCCGACGCCGGCAGCACGGCCGACGCCGGCAGCACGGCCGACGCGGGAAGCTCTGCGGCGAGGTAGCGGTCCCGGCACGCGGCGCGGGACAGCTTCCCGCTGGAGGTGCGGGGCACCGAGCCCGGTTCGACCACCAGGACGTCGCGCACCCGGACGTCGTGGTGGGCGGACACGGCGGCGCGGACGTTGCGGCGGACCCGTTGCGCGTCGACCGCTTCGCGCGGCACCTGCGGCGCCCTCTCGGCGACCACGACGAGCGTTTCCTGGTTGTCACCGGGGACGCTGAAGGCCGCCACGTGACCGCGCCGGATCACGGTGTCGGCTCGCTCGGCGACGGCTTCGACGTCCTGCGGGTAGTGGTTGCGGCCGTCGATGACGATCAGGTCCTTGATCCGACCGACCACGTACAGCTCCCCGTCGTGCACCACGCCGAGGTCGCCGGTGCGCAGCCAGGGTCGGGGGTCGCCGGGCAGGGTCGCGCCGAACACGCCGCCGGGGTCGGACCAGTAGCCGGGGGCGACGTTCTCGCCGTGCACCCAGATCTCGCCGATCCGCCCGTCCGGGCACTCGGCGTTCTGGGTGACGATCTTGACGTCCTGCTCGACGGCCTGGCCGCAGCCGACGAGGTCGGTGGCGCGGGTGGGGTCGTCCTGGACCTCGGCGCGGCCTTCGGCCAGTGCCTTGCGGTCGAACGGGGTGGTGGTGGGCGGGCCGGTGGCGGCGGTGACGAAGACGGTGGCCTCGGCCAGGCCGTAGCTGGGGCGTTGGGCGTCGGGGCGCAGTCCGCAGGGGCCGAACGCGTGCTGGAAGCGGGCGATCGTGGTGGCGTGGACGGGTTCGCTGCCGTTGATCAGCGCGGCGACGCCGGTCAGGTCGAGGCGGGCGCGGTCGTCGTCGGTGGTGCGGCGGACGCACAGGTCGTAGGCGAAGTTCGGCGCGGCGCTGATGGCGTTGGGCTTGCCGTGGAGGGCGTCGAGCCAGCGGGCCGGGCGGTAGAGGAAGGCGAGCGGGTCCATCAGCGTGGCTTCGACGCCGGTGAGGAGGGCGACGCCGAGGCCGAGGACCAGGCCCATGTCGTGGAACAGCGGGAGCCAGCTGACCGGGGCGGCGGGTTCGTCGCGCAGGCCGTAGGCGGTGAGGGCTTGGCGGACGTTGACCTGGAAGTTCCGGTCGGTGACCACCACGCCGGCCGGGGTGCGTGTGGAGCCGGAGGTGTATTGCAGGTAGGCCGGGCCGTGGCCGGGGTGGGTGGCTCGTCGGTGGGTTCGACGTCTTTGACGACGATGGTGGGCAGGCCGACGTCAGTGTCGTGGTGGACCAGGGCGGTGGTGGGCGCGCAGTCGCGGACGATCCCGTCGAGGCGGTCCCGGTGGCCGGCGCCGGTGAGGGGGAAGAGCGGGACGGCCAGCACGTCGGCGTACAGGCAGGCGACGAACGCGACCGCGTAGTCGATGCCTTGCGGGAGCAGGATCAGGACGCGGTCCTTGGGGGCGCAGCGGCGGCGGAGCCGGGCGGCCAGGCCGCGGGCGCGGCGGTCGAGTTCGGACCAGGTGATGCGGACCGGCAGCCCGTCCGGCTGCGCGCCGTGGCTTGCGTCGTGGTCGAGGTACGTGAAGGCCGTGTCGTCGGGCCGCCGCCCGGCCCAGTGCCGCACGGCATCGGCGACCGGCCCGGAAATCCCCGTGCCGCCGAGCGCGGTGACCGTCATGTCGAACCCTTTCCGCAGGGGGTGACAAATTCCGTGGCCGCTTTTGTGCGGGAGCCACAAAACTGTTTCCGGGTGATTTCCACCACGTTCGGGTCCGAGAAGCTACCCAGCCGCACGCAGAACTGTCAACACTTGCCCGAATGGTGTCGGGGTGACCCGAACGGCCTATTGTTCGGGGGTGGCCGGGCAGGTCAGTCTCTTCTTCCCCGGCGTTGGAACACGGCAATTGTGTGTCTCATCGAAAAACGCGAAAAACGCCGTGGAAAGTTGTCGGAGATCGCACCCGGAGGTGTCCCGTGAGCGCGTCCGCTGAAGTGGAGCTGCGCGCCTGGCTGGTGCGCGCGGTGGCGGAGGCCGCCGACCTGTCGGTGGACGAGGTCGACGTGGACCAGCCACTGGCGGAGTTGGGCCTGTCGTCGCGGGACGCCGTGGTCCTGGCCGGCACCCTGGGCGACCACCTCCACCACCCGGTCTCCCCCACGGTCCTGTGGCAACACCCCACGATCATCGACCTCGCCCACCACCTCACTCCCCTTGCCGAAGCTGCCGGCCCCCCACCGGCTGTCCACGCCGGACTTGGCGGTGCCTCGGCTGCGCGTCCCGCCGGACTTGGCGGTGCCTCGGCTGCGCGTCCCGCCGGACTTGGCGGTGCCTCGGCAGCGCGTCCCGGCGGACTTGGCGGTGCTTCAGTCGCGCGCACGGCCGGGACTGTCGGTACCCCGTGGGACCATGGAGACGGGGGCCGGAGGCCGGCGGTTGGCGGCGCCGACAGTGACGGCGTCGCGGTGGTCGGGGTTGGGTGCCGGTTGCCCGGTGGCGTGAGCGGGCCTGAGGAGTTGTGGCGGTTCCTGTGTGCCGGTGGTGACGGGGTAGCGCCCGTGCCTGCCGACCGGTGGCCAGGGCTGCCCTCCGGCGTGCCGCGTTGGGGCGGGTTCCTCGACGACATCAAGGGGTTCGACGCCGAGTTCTTCGGCATCGCACCCAGCGAGGCCGCAGCGACCGACCCCCAGCAGCGGCTCGTCCTGGAGGTGTCGTGGGAGGCGCTGCACCACGCGGGCATCGCGCCGGACTCGTTGCGCGGCACCCGGACCGGGGTGTTCGTCGGCATCTCGACCGGCGAGTACGGGGCGGCGCAGGCGGTCGACCCGCGCCGGGTCGAACCGTGGACGGCGACCGGGGGTGCGCTGAGCATCGCGGCCAACCGGCTGTCCTACCTGCTCGACCTGCGGGGGCCGAGCACGGCGGTCGACACGGCGTGCTCGTCGTCGCTGGTCGCCGTCCACCACGCCGTCCGCAGCCTCCGGTCCGGCGAGACCGACACCGCCGTCGTCGCCGGGGTGAACCTGCTGCTGGGCAGTGCGGTCACGGCGGCGTTCGCTCGGGCCGGGCTGCTGGCGGCGGACGGTCGGTGCAAGCCGTTCTCGGCGTCGGCGGACGGGATCGCGCGGGCCGAGGGGTGCGCGGCGGTGGTGCTCAAGCGGTTGTCGGACGCGGAGCGCGACGGTGACCGGGTTCTCGCGGTCGTCCGGGCCAGTGCGGTGAACTCCGACGGCCGGTCCAACGGTCTGATGGCGCCCAACCCGGCCGCGCAGGAGGCGTTGCTGCGGGAGGTGTACGCGCAGGCCGGGGTGGACCCGGCGGCGGTGTCCTACGTGGAGGCGCACGGGACCGGGACGTTGCTCGGGGACCCCATCGAGGCGGGGGCGCTGGACGCGGTGCTGGGTGCCGGGCGTTCGGCGGACCGGCCGTTGCTGGTGGGGTCGGCGAAGTCGAACTTCGGTCACGCCGAGGCGGCGGCGGGCGTGGTCGGGCTGGTGAAGGCGGTGCTGGCGCTGCACCACGGTGTGTTGCCGCCGACCCTGCACTTCTCCGGGCCCAATCCGCACATCGACTTCGGGCGGATGGCGGTGGTGACCGGGGTGCGGGAGTGGCCTCGGTACGGCGACCGGATCACGGCCGGGGTGTCGTCGTTCGGGTTCGGTGGGACCAATGCGCATGTGGTGTTGGAGGAGGCTCCGGTTCGAGGGGTGGGTGAGGCGGCGGGCGGGCCGTGTGTGCTTGTTGTGCCCGGGGCTACGGAGGACCGGGTTCGCCGGTATGCCGCGCGGTTGGCCGACTGGCTGGAAGCCGAGACGGGTCGACAGGAGGTCGATCTGCGGGCAGTCGCCGCCACGCTCGCCCGCCGCCGGGGCGACGAGCCTTACGCAGCGGCCGTGTCGACGGGCGGGGTGGCGAGAGACGCCGTGGTTGCCGGGTTGCGGGAGGTGGTGGAAGGGCGGCGTGGGGTTGAGCGGGTTGGTCGGGGGGACGGGCGGGTTGTTTGGGTGTTTTCCGGGTTTGGGTCCGGGTGGGCCGGGATGGCTCAAAGGTTGTTGGGTGAGGCCGTCTTCGCCGACGCGATCGACGAGGTCGACCGGCTGGTCGCGCCCTGGTCGGTGCGAGGATTGATCAACAATCCGACAAGAGGACTTGGGGACGGGCAAGTCGCGCTGTTCGGCATCCAGATCGCACTCGCACGCATGTGGGAAGCACACGGCGTGCGGCCGGCGGCCGTGGTGGGGCAGTCGGCGGGTGAGGTCGCGGCGGCGGTCGTCAGTGGGGCGTTGAGCCTTGCGGACGCGGCGCGGGTCGTCACCACGCGGGCGCGGCTGTTGGACTCCATCGACGGGGACGGCGCAATGGCGGCCGTCGAGCTGTCACCCGACGAGATCGACGGCCCGGAGTTGTCACTCGCCGTCCACGCCGCGCCCCGGCGGTGCACGGTCTCGGGACCGGAGCACCGGGTGCGGGCGCTGGTCGAGCGGGTCGAACGAGCGGGTGGGTCGGCGCGGCTCCTGCCGTTGCGCACCGGCGGGCACTCGCCGGCCGTGGAGCCGGTCCTCGGCGAGCTGAGCGAAGAGTTGCGGGGGATCGCGTCCGGCACCGCACGGGTTCCGGTCTACGGCACGGTTCTCGCCGATCCCCGTGAACAACCGCCGTTCACGGCCGCCTACTGGGCCGCCCACATGCGTCAACCGGTCCGCTTCACCCAGGCGATCTCGGCGGCGGTCGAGGACGGGTTCACCACGTTCCTCGAAATCTCCCCGCACCCCGTGGCACTGCCGGCCATCGCCGAGACCGCCCCGGACACCGTCCTGGTCGGCACCCTGCGCCGCGACACCGACGACCTGCGCACCTTCCACGACAACCTCGTCACCCTCCACCTCCACGGCGCCGTCCCGCCCACCACCGTCACCGACGTCCCCACCGCCCCCTGGCAGCACCGCGAGCACTGGACCACGCCCCCGACCACCTCGGCGGGCCACCCGCTGCTGGGCGTGCACGTCGAACTCCCCTCCGGCGTGCACGCCTGGCAGTCCGACGTCGGCCTCGCCGCCCACCCGTGGCTCGCCGACCACCGCGTCCACGACGCCCCGGTCCTCCCCGGCGCGGCCCACGTCGAACTCGCGCTCGCGGCGGCGGACGTCCTCGGCACCCCGCACGAGGTCCGGGACATCAGGTTCGACCGCCTCCTCCCCCTCACCGACCACGTCCCGATCACCACCACCCTCACCGGCCGCACCGTCGAGGTGCACGCCAAGAGCGACGGGCAGTGGGTCCGCCACGCCACGGCGACCCTCGCGCCGGCCAGCGAACGCACTCCGATCACCAGAGTCCGCAGTGGACGGACGGCCGACCTGTACGCGGCGATGGACGAAGTCGGCATGAACTACGGCCCCGCCTTCCGCACCGTCCTCGAAGCACGCGCGGCCGACGGCGTGGCCACCTGCCGGATGCGCCGCCCCGACGGCCCCGACCGCGACCTCCACCTGCCGCCCACCCTCCTCGACGGCTGCCTGCACGCCCTCGCCGCCGCCGCGACCGTCACCGGTCCGCAACTGCCCACCGGCATCGGCGCCGTCCGCCTGCACGGCGACCCGCGCCGCGCGCACACCGCCGAAGCGACCGCCACCACCGGCGACGTCCGCCTGTTCGCCGAGAACGGCGACCTCCTGCTGGAAGTCCTGGGCGTGCGGGCCAACCAGCTCACCGGCCTCACCGTGGCACACCGCTGGGAACCCGCCGACGCCCCGACCGTCCCCCTGCCCAAGACCTGGCGGCTCGACGGCGACGCGGACGACATCGCCGACGCACTGGTTCGCGCCGGCCACCGGGTCACCCGCGACCCCGAAGAGCCCGTGGACGGGGTGGTCTTCGTGCCGCGAGGCCTCGCGGAGGACCTGCACCGGCTGGCCGCGATCGGCGGACCCCGGCTGTGGGTGGTCACGCGCGGTGCGGTGGCGATGGCCGGTGAGGCGGGTGTGCCGGACCAGGCTGCGTTGCGCGGTGCGGTGCGGGTGATGGCGTTCGAACGGCCTCTGGCAAAAGCGTCCATTGTGGACGTTGATGACCTGGACGTGCTGGCCCGGGAACTCGCCGCGGACCTGCCGGACGACGAAGTGGCCTGGCGGGACGGTGTCCGTTATGTGGCACGGCTGCGCCCGGTCGACCTGCCCGAGGACTTCGCCGTGGAGCCCGGGGCGTATGTGATCACCGGTGGGCTGGGCGGGCTGGGCCTGGTCACCGCCCGGTGGCTGGCGGACCGGGGTGCGACCCGGGTGGTGCTGTGCGGGCGGTCGGCGCGGGAGGTGCCGGATCTCGGGGTGGACGTGGTCGTGGTGACCGGGGACATCGCGGAACCGGGGACCGCTCGGCGGGCCGTGGCGGCGGCGGTGCGGGACGGGGTGCGGTTGCGGGGTGTCGTGCACGCGGCGGGGGTGTTGGCCGATGAGCCGCTCGACCGGTTGACACCCGGTGGTGTGGCGGCGGTGTTGCGGCCGAAGGTCGACGGGGCGTTGCGGCTGGCCGAGGCGACGCGGGAGCACCGGCCGGACTGGTGGGTGGTGTTCTCGTCGGCGGCGGGTCTGGTCGGGTCGCCCGGGCAGGCCGCGTACGCCACCGCCAACGCGTGGCTGGACGCGTTCGCCGCGCGGCTGCGGGCGGAGGGGGTGGCGGCGGCGTCGGTGCAGTACGGGGCTTGGAGCGGGGTCGGTCGGGCGGTGGAGGTGCGGAACCCGTTGCTGCGGCCGTTGTCGCCGGCGGAGGGGGTGCGGGCGTTGGAGGCGGTGCTGGGGTCGGGGCGGCGGGCGACCGGGGTGGTGCGGTTCGACCGGGGTGCGGTGGTGGAGCTGTTCCCGGAGTTGGGGCGGCGGCCGTTCTTCTCCGGGGTCCTGCCTGTGGCGGAGGGGCCCGCGGAGGACCGGTTGGCGGCGGTGGTGGCGCGGGTGCTGGGGCATCGGCAGGTGGACCCGTCGGTGCCGCTGACGGCGCTGGGGTTGGACTCGCTGATGGCCATGCGGCTGCGCAACGCGGTGGAGCACGACCTGGGGGTGACGCTGCCGATGCCGTTGCTGCTCAAGGGCGCGAGCCTGGACGACCTGATGGCGGGCGTGGCCTCCGGCCCCCGACACCATTCTCCCATGGGGGACCGACAAAAAGGCGCGCTGGTGGGGCCGAGCGGTCCGGTGGGGCAGGGATCGGTGGGGCCGAGCGGTCCGGTGGAGCAGGGATCAGTGGGGCCGCGTGATCCGGCGGAGCAGGGATCGGTGGGGCCGCGTGATCCGGTGGAGCGGTGGTTGGTGGGGTTGTGTGCGCGGGTCGGGGTGGGGGTCGGGGTGCACGACGTGGTTCCCGTTGAAGTGCGCGGGGAACTGCTTCGGCTGATGGGTGAGCGGGTTCCGGGGGTCGACGCTGGGGTGTTCGCGGTGCCGACTGTCGAGGCTGTCGCGGAACGGGTGCGGGAGGGGTTTGACGGGGGCGGCGGGGTGGTGCGGGTGTTGCGGGACGGAAGCGGGGTTCCGTTGCACCTCTTTCACCCTGCCGGTGGGCCTACGAGTGTGTATGGGCCGCTTGTGGAGCTGCTTGGGGACCGGAGCTGCTACGGGTACGAGCGGCTGGATGACGTTCCGGACATCCCGGGGAAGGCGCGGCGGTACGTCGAGCTGGTGCGGTCGGTGCAGCCATCCGGGCCGTACGTACTGGGTGGGTGGTCGTTCGGGGGTGTCTGGCGCACGAGGTGGCGTGTTCGCTGCTGGCCGCCGGGGAGGTGGTCGAACTCGTCGTCATGATCGACACGGTTCGGCCGTTGCCCGCACCGGATGTCTCCGGTGAGGAGCTGGTGCGGCATCGGTTCGAGCGGTTTGTGGGGCACATTCAGGAGACGTACGGGGCCTCCGTCGAACTGCCCTGGGCGGAGTTGGGCGGGTTGGATGACGTGGGGCAGGTTGATGCCGTGCTCAACGCGATGGTGGACGCCGGACTACCGATCTCCGCGGGAGCCTTGCGGCACCAGAAGACGTCCTACCTGGACGCGCGGGCAGCCGAACGGTACTCGCCGCGCCACTTCCCCGGACGGGTCGTGTTCTACCGGGCCTGCGAGCGGGAGACCTTGACCACCGTGCTGGACCCGCGCTACCTGCGCCGCCAAGAGGACGACGACCTGGGCTGGGCGGACGCGTGCGGTGAACTGGAAGTGGTTCCCGTGCCCGGCGACCACCTGTCGATGGTGGACCTCCCCCACGTCACCGTGCTCGCCGAGCACCTGGCCACGGTGCTGGGGCCATGAGGTTCCCCGGCGCGCGGGGTGAGGGCTGGTCCCCCGCGCGCCGGGGACGATCACAGGGCGTTGGTGAACAGCAGGCGGTTGACCGTGCCGCCCGTCGAACCGCCGCTGACCACGTTCGGCGTGGCGTTGGCGTTGAGCCAGTTGTGCACGGTCGCCGACGACGCGTCACCGTAGCGCGCCTTGTACAGGGCCGCGACGCCCGCGACGTGCGGCGTGGCCATCGACGTGCCGGACTTCGCGCCGCTGCCACCGGTGTTCAGCGTGGAGATGATCGAACCGCCGGGGGCGTACAGGTCCACGCACGCGCCCGTGCTGGAGAACGACGACCGGGCGTCGGTCCGCTCCGAGGACGCCACCACCGACGCCGTCTCCACCTTGCGCGGCAGGCGGTCGCACGAGTTGGCACCCGTGTTGCCCGCCGACGTGGCCAGGAAGACGCCGGAGGAGATCATGTTGCGGATCGCGGTCTCCAGGCTCGCGGTGGCCGGGTAGTTCCACGACGTGTTCGCCACGGCGGGCTTCTGGGCGTTCGCGGTCACCCAGTTGATCGCCGCGATGGCCGCGGAGGTGGTGGTGCTGCCGGAGCAGTTCATCATCTTCACGCCGTGCAGCCGGACGCCCTTGGCCACGCCGTAGGTGTTCGAGCCGACGGTGCCCGCCACGTGCGTGCCGTGGCCCTGGCAGTCGGTGTTGTTGCTGTCGATGGCGTTGTAGTCGAACGTGGCCCGCCCGCCGAAGTCCGGGTGGCCGGGGTGATGCCGGTGTCGATGATGTAGGCGTGCACGCCGGAACCGTTGACGTTCCAGGTGTAGCTGTTGGACAGCGGCAGGTTGCGCTGGTCGATGCGGTCGATGCCCCACGACGGCGGGTTGGTCTGGGTGGCGTCGAGCGCGTCGGTGACCAGCATGTCCTGCTCGATCAGCGTGACCGACGGGTCGCGGCTGAGCTTGCGGAGCTGGCCCGGGGTGAGCTTGGCGGCGAACCCGGTGAACGCGGAGTCGTACACGTGGGTCGGGGTGACGCCGGCCGCGGTGGCCGCGGCGGTGAGGCCGCGGGCGGAGCGGTCGACGGTGACGATGTAGCTGTCCTTGATCGGCGTGGCCGTCGCCGTCGCGGTCGCGGTGACGATCCGGGCCTGGTGGGGCTCGGCGTTCGCGAGCCCGGTCGCCATGGTGGCGGCGGTCGCGGCGGAAGCGAGGACGGCGAGTGTTCTGATGGCAGGGCGCACTGATCGGCTCCTCGGGTCACCCGCGGACGGGTGCGCTCCGACGCAGGGTTGACGGAGCGGACTTTCACTCGTCCGGGGTTCAACCCAGGAGCCTGATCAGCGTCTCAGCGCCGGTCAACGGTCATCCACTGAATAGCCGCCCACGTGCTCACGCTCGGTCGAGATAACCGTGAACTGGTGACGACTGGACACTTCTTGTGGCCGCCTGGGCACCGCCAGCCGGGTCATGGCGACGCCGGCGAGGACTACCGCCATGCCGAGCACGATCCGCACCGTCAGAGGCTCCCCCAGCACGATCGCGCCCAACGCCACGGACACCACCGGCAGCAGGTAGCCGACCGTCGCGGCGGCCGTCGGGCCCTCGTCCTCGATGATCCGGTAGTTCAGGACGAAGGTCACCCCGGTGCCGAAGATCCCGAGGACGACCACCGCGACGATCGCGGTCACGTTGGGGTGCGCGGGGCCCGAGGTCGGCAGGGCGAGGGCGCTCCACGCGGTCGCCATGGTTAACTGGGCGGCGGAGATCGCCATCGGACCGCCCTTCCCGACCAGGTGGCGGCCCATGTAGGTGAACGCGACGGCGTAGCTGGCCGCCGCGCCGAGCAGCGCCAGCGCGCCCAGGCTCATCAGGCCGTTCTGCTGCCACGGCGCGAAGATCAGCACCACCCCGGCGAAACCCAGGGCCAGCCCGCCCAACCGGACCGGCCGCAGGTCGCGGTCCAGGCCCAGCGAGAACCCGATGATCAGCGACCACAACGGGGTCGTCGCGTTGATCACGCCCGCCACACCGGAGTCCACGGTCTGCTGCCCGATCGCGAACAGCGCGAACGGCACCGCGTTGCAGAACAGCGCGGCCACGGCGAGGTGACCCCACGTGCGGGCCGAACGCGGGAGCCGCTGGCCGCCCACGCGGGCGAGCACGAGCAGCACCGCCGCGCCCAGCGCGCAGCGGATCACGGTGAGCTGGACGGGCGTCAGGCCGGTGAGGGCCAGTTCGATCCACAGGAAGCAGGACCCCCACAGCAGGGCCAGGACGCCCGTCCGCAGCACCGATCGACTCGTCATGCCTTCACGGTGCCCCCCGACACCCATCAGAAAAAGTGAAGGCTTCTTGAGCCGCGTTAAGCGCTACTTCACGGTCGCGTGTGGACCCACAGCGCTTCCACACCGTGCACGATGGACGCCGTGCGGAACGGCGGCCGTTCCTCCGCCATCCGCAGGTGCGGGAACCGCCGCACCAGCGCCGGGTACGCGGCCCGCAGCTCCATCCGCGCCAGCTCCGCGCCCACGCAGCGGTGCGCGCCGTAGCCGAACGCCAGGTGCTGCGACACCTTGCGCGCCGAGTCGAAGTCGAGCTGGTCCAGGCCCTCGCGGTTGGCCGCCGCCAGCGACACCACCACGACGTCCCCCTCCTCGATCGGCGTGTCCGCGATCACCATGTCGTGCTTGGCGAACCGCGGGAACGCCACCTGCACCACGGTCAGGTGCCGCAGCAGCTCCTCCACCACCGGGCCCACGGCCGCGTCGTCGTTCGCCATGCGCGCCCGCGCCTCCGGGTCGCTCATCAGCACGATCGCGCCCAGCGCCAACATGCTCGCGGTGGTGTCGAAACCGCCGGTGAGCACGCCGTCCGCCAGGCCCGCCAGCTCTTCGTCGCTGACCGCGTCCCCGTGCTCGCGGATGATCATGCCGATCAGCCCGTCACCCGGGTTCCGCCGCTCGCGCCGGACGATCTGCTCCATGTACTTCAGCGACTCGGAGATCGCCCCGAGCGCCTGCGTCGCACCCCCGAACAGGTCGAACCGGGCCGCCGCCAGCTCCTGGAACCGCGCCCGGTCCTCGTAGGGCACGCCCAGCAGCTCGCAGATCGTCAGCGACGGGATGGGCAGCGCGAACTCCTGCACCAGGTCCACCGGCCCGTCGGCGGCCTCCATCGCGTCCAGCCGCTCGGTCACGATCTCGTCGATGCGCGGCACCAGCCGCGCCAGCCGGCGCATCGTGAATTCCGGCGTGAGCAGCTTGCGCAGCCGCGTGTGGTCCGGCGGGTCGGCGAACCCGAGACCGCCGGGCGTCTGCTCCACCCGCCCCACCGCCGCACCCAGCCGCGCGTAATCGTTGCTGAACGCGTCTGTGTCGGAAAGCACTTTTTTCGCCTCGTCCTGGCCCGTGACCAACCACACCCGGACGCCGAAAGGCACCGGGAGTCGGTGGATCGGGCCGGACTGGCGCATCCGCTCCAACTCGGGCACGGGAACCACCCCGTCGCGCTTCAACGGCACCAGCGCCCGGTCCGGGAGCAGCGACAACGCGCGTGAACCGATCCTCCCCATGACCCAACGCGTGATCGAACGCCGTGCGACCCACGCCACAAGGCCGTCGCGCACCGACGCCAGAGTCGCCATTCCACACCCCTCTTCCCAGGATTGATCGACCGACGGTAACGGTAGGAACGAGTGAGGAGCATCGCGCTACAGGCGGATTGACACGCCATGTCGTGTGACAGACGATCTGCAATCGCGCATGTGCGGGGGAAGCCGGTCGAAGTCCGGCGCTGACCCGCAACGGTAGGTCCACCCGGACGAGCCCGAACGCCTGCCATGCGCGCAACGCTCCAGACACCCGTCGAGGTCAGCGGGTCGGAGCCTGGGGAGTGCGGTGACGGCTGTCCGGGGTCCGCTCAGACGCCGTACCCGGAAAGGCTCCCACCATGTCGATCAGACGGACCGCCACCGTCGCCGCCGCCGCCGCGCTGTCGTTCCTCGTGGCCGCGCCCGCCTCCGCCCAACCCGTGACGACGTCGTCGGCCGAGGCCGCCGCGGGCTGGCTGGCCCGCCAACTCGTCGACGGCGAGCGGTTCGAGGTCGACTACGGCGGCAAGCTCTACCCCGACCACGGCGGCACGATCGACGCCGTCCTGGCGTTCGCCGCGGCCGGTGTCGCCGAGGACAACGCGCTCAAGGCGACCGCGTGGCTGGCGGAGCCGGAGGTGCTGCCCGGCTACATCGGCGACCCCAAGGACTCCCTTTACGCGGGCGCCTACGCCAAGCTCGCGCTGACGGCCCAGGTGCGCGGCGAGGACCCGACCGCGTTCGGCGGCGTGGACCTGATCGCCGGGCTGAACTCGCTGATCGGCGAGTCCGGCCGGTTCTCCGACAAGTCGCCCTACCCCGGCGATTACAGCAACGGCTTCAGCCAGTCGTTCGCGGTTCTGGCGCTGGAGCGGCACGGCACCGCGCCCAAGGCCGCCGTGGATTACCTGGCGGAGAGCGCCTGTGAGGGTGGCGGGTTCCCGTTGAACCTGGAGCAGGCCACGTGCGTGGCGCAGGTCGACGCGACCGCGATGGCCGTCCAAGCCCTGCTCGCCGCCGACCGCGCCGAGGACGCCGCCGCCGGTGTGGCGTGGCTGGTCAAGCAGCAGCAGGCCGATGGTGGGTTCATCGACGTGTTGCTGCCGGGCGAGGCGGGCACCACCACCAACGCCAACACCACCGGTCTGGCTGCTCAGGCACTGCGCGTCGCGGGCTCCACGGCCGCCGCGGACAAAGCGGTCGCGTACTTGAAGGCGCTCCAGGTGGGCTGTGGTGACGTGAACGCGGGCGCGATCTCCTACGACGCCAAGGGTTTCTCCACCGCCAACGCCAACCGGGCCACCTCGCAGGCCGTGCTGGGGCTGGTGGGCACCGGGTTCGCGACGCTGACGTCCTCGGGCGCCAAGGCCGCCGCGCCCGTGCTGGACTGCCCGGCGACGACCACCGCGGTCGCGACTCCCACCACTTCGGACGCTCCGGTGGCTGGACCGCAGGCGCAGCAGCCCGAGGTGTTGGCTCGGACCGGTGTGCCGGTCGCGCCCGCGCTGTGGCTGGGTGCGCTGCTGGTCGTGGCGGGTGCGTTGGCGCTGTTCCTGGGCCGCCGGCGGCTTGCTGCCGTGCGCCGATGAGCCCGCTGCTCGCACCGCCGCGTGTCGCGCGGCTTCGCGCGCCGCTGGCCGCGCGGGTCTTCGCGCCGCTGGTGGCGTTGGGGTTGGTGCTGCTCGGCGCGCCGGCGCCGGCGTCGGCTTCTTCGGCCGGGTGCTCCGGGGTGACCGTGGTCGTGGACTTCGGGTCGTTGGGCGGGGGTGTGCGGACCGGGCGTGCTCCCGGTGATCCGGCCAGTGGGTTGGCGGCACTGGGTGGTGCGGGGTTCGCGTTCGACCTGGCGAGCCGGCAGCCCGGGTTCGTGTGCCGGATCAACGGTGCTCCGGCGAATGATCCTTGTGTGAACGCCGCGCCGAACACAGCGTATTGGTCGTATTGGCACGGCACGCCTGGTGGGTCGTGGAGTTACAGCAGTGCCGGGGCGTCTGGGTATGACCCGGCGCCCGGGAGTGTGGAGGGGTGGGCGTTCGGGGCGGGTGGTCAGCCCGGCATCGCCCCGCCCGCGCCGGCTCCCCAGCCGCAACCCCAGCCTCAGCCTCAACCTCAGCCGCCGGTTCAGCCCGCGCCCAACCAGCCGGGAGCCGCACAGCCGACCGCAACCGGGCAGCCGGGAGCCGGACAGCCCGAAGCTGGGCAGCCGAGTGCGACCGATCAGTCGGACGTGCCTGGTCAG
This sequence comes from Actinosynnema sp. CA-248983, assembly GCA_050954585.1. GTDB lineage: Bacteria > Actinomycetota > Actinomycetes > Mycobacteriales > Pseudonocardiaceae > Actinosynnema. The sequence goes on from CP191863.1 coordinate 4,469,491, forward strand.
CCCAGTGCCGGCGAGTCGGTCGCGCCGACCTCGGCCGGTGAAACCGGGCAGCCGAGCACCACCTCGACCTCGGCCAGTGTGGTGCCGACGGCCGGGCAGTCGCCGGACGACGGTGGCGTGCCGGTCGGGTTGATCGTCGGGATCGGTGTGATGGCCGCGTTGGGTACGGCGAGTTGGTGGGTCGCCCGACGCCGGGCCGAGTCCGGTTCGTGAGCGGGGCGGTGCACCCCGGCGCGTGGTGGCTGTGGGCGTTGGGATTGGCGGTGGTCGCCAGTCGGGCCACCAACCCCGTCGTGCTCGGGCTGGTCGTCGCGGTCGCCGGGTTCGTCGCCGTCACGTGCCGGCAGGACACCCCGTGGGCGGACTCCTACGGCGTGTTCTTCAAGTTCGGGCTCGCCGTGCTCGGCATCCGGGTGCTCTTCCACGTCCTGCTCGGCGGGGTCGACGGGCCGACCGTCCTGCTGGACCTGCCCGAGGTGCCGCTGCCGGGCTGGGCGCACGGCATCCGGCTCGGCGGACCGCTGACCGCCGAGGGCCTGGTCTTCGCGCTGTGCCAAGGGCTCCAGCTCGCCACCCTGCTGTGCTGCGTCGGCGCGGCCAACGCCCTGGCCAACGCCAAGCGGCTGCTCAGGTCGCTGCCCGCCGCGCTCTACGAGGTCAGCGTGGCGGTCGTGGTGGCGATGACGGTCGCGCCGCAACTGGTGGCCGGCGCGCGGTCGGTGCGGCGGGCGCGGGCGTTGCGCGGTGACGCCGTGCGCGGAGTGCGGGCGGTGAAATTGCTGCTGGTGCCGGTGTTGGAGGGCGCGTTCGAACGGTCGCTGGTGTTGGCGGCGGCGATGGACTCGCGCGGCTACGGCCGGCACGCCGGCCTGCCCGCCCGGACCCGCGTGCTGACCGGGTTCCTGGTGCTGGGCGGGCTGGTCGGGTTGTGCGTCGGCGCGTATGCGCTCCTGGACGGCGGTGCCGCCGGTGTTCCGGTGCTGGTGGCGGGTGCCGTCCTGGCGGCGGCCGGGTTGTGGACGGGGTCGCGGCGGGTGCGGCGCAGCCGGTACCGGCCCGACACGTGGGGGGCGCGGGAGGCGTTGGTCGTCGGGTCCGGCCTGGTCGCGGCGGTGTCGGCGGTGCTCGGGCCGGACCTGGTGATGCCGACCGTCCCGTTGACCGCGCCGGACCTGCCGCTGCTGCCCGCGCTGGGACTGCTGTGCGCGCTCGCGCCCGTGCTGATCGCCGAACGGAAGAAGCCATGATCCGGTTCGAGGACGTCTCGTTCACCTACCCCGGCGTGTCCAGGCCCGCGCTGTCCGGGGTGGACCTGGAGGTGCCGGAGGGCGAGCTGTGCCTGGTCGTGGGCCGGACCGGGGCGGGCAAGTCGACCCTGTTGCGCGCGGTCAACGGACTGGTCCCGCACTTCTCGGGCGGTGTGCTCGGCGGGCGGGTCCTGGTCGACGGCCGCGACACGCGGACCGACCCGCCCCGCGAACTCGCCGACGTGGTGGGGCTGGTCGGGCAGGACCCGCAGGCCGGGTTCGTCACCGACTCCGTCGAGGAGGAACTGGCGTACTCCATGGAGTCGCTGGGCCTGCCCAACCCGGTGATGCGCAAACGGGTCGAGGAAACCCTGGACCTGCTGGGCCTGGCCGACCTGCGCCACCGCGCGCTGGCCACCCTGTCCGGCGGGCAGCAGCAACGGGTGGCGGTCGGCGCGGCCCTCACCGCCCACCCCCGGGTGCTGGTGCTGGACGAACCCACGTCGGCGCTGGACCCGGGCGCGGCGGAGGACGTCCTGGCCGCCCTGCACCGGTTGGTGCACGACCTGGGCATGACCGTGCTGATCGCCGAGCACCGGCTGGAGCGGGTGGCCCAGTACGCCGATCGCGTGGTGTGGCTGTCGTCGGACGGCACGGTCGTCGCGGGTGATCCCGGCCCGGTCCTGGCGTCCGCACCCGTCGCGCCGCCCGTGGTGCGGTTGGGGCAGTTGGCGGGGTGGGAGCCGGTGCCGGTGTCCATCCGGGATGCGCGGCGGCGGGCCGGGGAACTGCGGTCGTCGTTGGGTTCGCCCGAGCCGGTGGAGCCCTCGGTTGGTGCTGCGGTGGTGCGGGCTGACGGCGTCCGGGTGCGTTATGGCTCGGTGGAGGCGGTTCGGGGCGTGTCGCTGGTGGTCGGCGCCGGTGAGCGGGTGGCGTTGATGGGGCGCAACGGGTCCGGGAAGTCGAGCCTGCTGTGGGCGGTGCAGGGCAGCGGGACGCGGTCCGGGGGCGAGGTGCTGGTGGAGGGGGTCGATCCGGCTTCCCTCAAGCCCGGTCCACGGCGTCGCGCGGTCGGGTTGGTGCCTCAGCAGCCCGGCGACCTGCTGTACCTGCACACGGTGGGCGAGGAGTGCCGGCAGGCCGATCGTGAGTCCGAGCGCCCGGCGGGCACCTGCCGTGCCTTGCTGGACCGGTTGGCGCCCGGTGTTCCTGACGACCGGCACCCCCGTGACCTGTCGGAAGGTCAGCGGCTGGCGTTGGTGCTGGCCGTGGCGCTGACTCCGTCGCCCAAGGTCGTGTTGTTGGACGAACCGACGCGGGGGCTGGACTACCCGGCCAAGACCCGGTTGGCCGAGGCGCTGGCCGAGTTGGCGTCGTCGGGGCACGCGGTGGTGTTGGCCACGCACGACGTGGAATTCGTCGCCGAGTACGCGACGCGGGTGGTGGTGCTGGCCGACGGCGAGGTGGTGGCCGACGGCTCGACCGGGGAGGTGGTGACCGCGTCGCCGACGTTCTCGCCGCAGGTCGCGAAGGTGCTGGCGCCGTTGCCGTGGCTGACGGTCGCCGACGTGGCTCGGGCTTTGGCGGCGCGGTGAGCGTCCCGATCCGGGCGCGTGCGGCGGTGGCCCTGGGTGGGTCGGCCGTGATCGGCGTGGCCGCGTTCTGCTGGCCATTGTTCGTGCGGCCCGGGGCGACGAACGTCGAGGCCCCGTGGTTGTTCGCCTTGCTGTTGCCGTTGGTGTTGGCTGTGGCGCTGGCGGAGATCAGTTCCGGCGGGATGGACGCCAAAGCCGTGGCCATGCTCGGCGTGCTGTCGGCGTTGGGTGCGGCGATCCGGCCGTTGGGCGCCGGGACGGCGGGGATCGAGACGGTCTTCTTCCTGCTCGTGCTGGGTGGGCGGGTGTTCGGTCCGGGGTTCGGGTTCGTGCTCGGCAACACCATGCTGTTCGCGTCGGCCCTGTTGACCGGCGGTGTCGGGCCCTGGCTGCCCTACCAGATGCTGGCGTCGTCGTGGGTCGGGCTGGGGGCCGGGTTGTTGCCGGCGATGCGCGGGCGGGTCGAGTTGGTGGTGTTGGCGGGGTACAGCGCGGTGGCCTCGGTGGTGTACGGGTTGCTGCTCAACCTGTCGTTCTGGCCTTTCGCGTTGAGTGCCGGGAGTACGAGCGTGTCCTATGTGCCGGGTGCTCCGTTGGGGGACAACCTGGTGCGGTTGGTGGCGTTCAGCCTGGCGACGTCGTTGGGGTGGGACGTCGGGCGGGCGGTGACGACGGTGGTGTTGGTGCTGGTCACCGGGCCCGTGCTGCTGCGGACGTTGCGCCGGGCCGCCCGGAAGGCCGCCTTCTCCGGACCGTCAGAGCTTGGGTAGGGCGGAGGCCGTTTTGGCCAGGGCGTCCAGGAGGTCCGGGGGTAGGTGGCCGGTGGCGGCTTCGGCCTCGGCGGTGGTGACGGTGGATCGGTCCTGGTCAGAGCCGTAGTTGTGGCCGTGGAAGGTGGTCGGGGGCAGGGCCAGGATTCCTGCCGGCAGTGGCCGGATGTCGCCGGTGCCGTGTTTGTCCATGAGGCGCTTGAACCGGTCGGCGTCCCGGGTGGTGCCGAAGCTCGTCCAGACGACCGAGATGAGCGCGGTGTTGCCGGCGTCGTCCTCGACGGCGATGAGGATCTGGTCCATGGCGGTGCACCGGTGCTTGAGGAAGTACTCCTGCACCTGCCCGAAGGACGACGTGACGCACTCCGCCTGTCGCATCGGTGATCGGCGGCGTTCGCGCATCCCGAAGCGGCGCCAGGCTGCGTCCGAGTCGCCGCGTCTGGCGTCCTTCCGGCCTTCCGAATTGCGGGCCGACATGCTCTGGCTGCCGCTCGACGCGGTGCCGGTCAGCTCTCCGATGGTGCTGACGCCGGCACCCCCGGCGCTGAGCGCGCCGACCGCCACCACCCCCGCGAGCAGCACGGCACCCGTGTTGCCGCCCTTGTTCGCCGGGTCGCTGCCGCCACCGGCACCGCCGATCCGTCTGTCCGCCATTCGGCCCCTCCCCTGTGCGGAAAGGTCTAGCAGGAGGTGGCGGCGGCTTCTCCCGAAAAGGGCGGAGATCGCGGGGGTCAGCGGCGGCGGGCGGCCAGGAGGAAGAGGAGGCCCAGGGCGGACATCGCCAGGCCGATGGCGTAGGCGCTCCGGTAGCCGAAGACGGCGGACAGGGCCAGCAGCGGACCGGACAGCATTCCGCTGACCTTCATCGTGTTGGTGTAGAGGGTCGTCGCGTAGCCGGGTCGGTCCGGCGCGATGTCCTGGAAGTACGAGATGCCCACGCCCATCACCGCGGAGATGACCGTGGCGTGCAGCAACTGGGCCGCCGCGACCTGCCACGTGGTCGACGTCACGAGCATGACGCCGTAGTACGCCAGGGCCACGACACCGCCGGCCAGGACGATGCGGCGCAGCTCGACCCGCATGCCCAGAGCGCCGAAGGCGAGCATCAAAGGGATCTCCACGGCGGCGCACAAGCCCAGGACCAGGCCCGCATCGGACGTGGAGCCGTGCAGGACGTCGGTGATGTACAACGGCATCGCGACCACGCCGACCGACGTCGCACCCTGCAACAACGTGAACGCCACGGCGGCGAACACGATCTCCCGGCGGGGACCGGTGCCGTCCGTGGCGGATTCGGTCGGCTCGACCACACCCGGTTCGGTCAGCGTGAAGGCCGTAACGCCGGCACCGAGCAGGCAGATCACCGCCGCCGCCCCGTACAGGCCCGCGAAGCCGCTCACGTCGATCAGCACAGCGGCCAACGGCGGCCCGCCGACCCACGACACCGACATCATGGTCCGCAGACCACTGATCGCCAACGGCGCGCGGGTCGAACCGGTGCGTTCGAGGACCTGCCGGGCATAGGCGAACAACTGGGGCATCAGGGCCGACGCGACGGACAGCAGGGCGACGGAGACGACCAGGAGCAACCAGTAGTCGCGGATGAGAGCGAACAGGCCGTAACCCACCCCGCCCGCCACCGAGGCCACGACCATGATGTTGCGCCGCACCGCCCGCGCGTCGGACAGCCGGCCGATGAGCGTGCTCACCACCAGCGACGACAACGCCCCGCACAACAGGAACGCCCCGGTCGCGAACGGGCTCGCGCCCAGTTCCTTCACCAGGAACAACGACATGAACGGGAACGCCAACGCGTACCCGACCCCCGACAGCAGGCTCACGGTCAGCAACGGCACGAACGGCCGGGCTGCGGGAGCGCTCACATGAGCCATACCGCCATCCTCGCCGCCCGACCGGACGGCGAGGAAGCGGATTTCCGCCCGATGAGACCCGTTACACGGCGGTGGCTGTGAGCACCGCCATGTCCAGGGGCAACGGCCGGCTCTCGTCCAACCGGAAACCGTTGGCGGCCAACAGGTTGCGAAATTCGGTCGGGGTGCGTTCGCGGCCGTGGACGGTGTTGACCATCATGTGCACGTCCCACGCCAGTGGGAGTTCCTCCAGGTGGGTCTCGGGCACCGGGCGCTCGACCACCACCAGCCGCGCGCCCGGCTCGGCGGCGGCGCGGATGCCGCGCAGGATGGTCGTGCAACGCTCGTCGTCCCAGTCGTGCAGGATGCGCGACAGCAGGTACACCGCGCCGCCGGCGGGCACCGGGTCCCGGAAGAAGTCCCCCGGCACCAGGGAAACCCGGTCCGCGCAGCCGAACCGGGAAAGCACGGTCCGTGCCGCGTCCATGACGTGCGACCGGTCGAACAGCACGCCGCGCAGGCCGGGGGCGCCGGCCAGGAGGTAGCCGAGCAGGTGGCCGTCACCGCCGGCGATGTCGACCACGACACCCTCGGCGGGCAGGTCCAGCGCGGTGGGCACGATCTTGAGGAAGCTCGTCCCGGACGCCATCCCGCTCTCGAACAGCCGCGCGTCCGCCGGGTGCGCGGCGAAGTGGTCGAACGGGTCGGCCCCGAACACCTTCGTGAACGCCGACTCCCCCGTCCGCACGGTGTGCTCCAGCGCCGAGAACGACCGGTAGAACAACCCCCGTACAACCTCGCCAGGTCGCGCTGCGATCCCTCGACGTCGCCGCGCAGCAGAGCGCCGGTCTCGGTGAGCACCCACCCGTCCCGGTCCCGCGCGAACACGCCCAGCGCCGCCAGGTACCGCAGCACCCGCCCCAGGTTGTCCTCCCGCGCCCCGCAGGCCGCGGCCAGGTCCGCGGTGGTGCGCGGGCCGTCGGCGAGCAGGTCCGGCACGCCCAACTCCGCCACCACCGCCAACGACCTGGTCCGCCACGCGCCGCTCATCAGCCGCAGCATGTCCCGGCGCGGCTGGTCTGGCCGGCCCAGGTGCCTGCGCAGCAACGACTCCCGGTGCCCGGGGACGGTCAGCTCCATGCGCCGCGCGCCCCGCAGGTACAGCACGGTCACGTCCTCGTGCTTGTTGTAGCCGCCGCCGTCGGGCGTGAGTCCGGCGTCGGCCAGGTGCTCGTAGATGCCGCGCAACACCACCTCGTCGTCGGTCGACGCGCGGAACGCGAGGTGCTCCTCGTCCCCCGGCACGTCCGGGAAATCGCCGCACAGCACGAAGAGCTCCAGGTCGCGCGGCCCCGCGCCGACCACGGCGTGCACGATCCGCACGTCGATGTCCTCCCGGCCCAGCCGCTGCGCCAGCCGGTCGCGCACCACCACGCTGGGCACCGGGTCGCGCGGGCGCACGCCCAGCCGCACCAGGTCCGCCACCACGGCGTCCGCGTCCGGGGCCACCACCAGCAGCGCCCCGTGCGCGAAGTCCAAGTGCCGAACCAGGTCCAGGCCCGGTAGGACGGCGTCGAGCGCCTCCCGGGTGCCGGTTCGCTCGATGAAGTCGACGGCGTCGGCGACCCGACGCGCATCCCGTTCGCACAGACCTGAAAAGGACATGGCGGTACCCTTCCCCCAGTCGTGAGCCGGTCCCCGTCTGCCCAGCCGGGACGGGGACCCGCGGTCAGCGTACGGCGGTTTCAGCCTTCCGTGGCGGCCAATTCCGGGTGGTTTTCCACGTCGCACCAACGAACCAGGCCGGCGATGCGCGGCTGCCCGTCATGCCGCCAGGCGAACCCGGCGCGGCTCATCTCGCCCGGCGCGGCGATGCGGCTCGCACCGAGGCGGGCGAGTTGCTCGGCGGTGCGCCGGAACTCCTCCCCCACCGCGCCCAGGCCGACGTTCTGCAGGTGCCGGGCGTACGGGCGCATCAACTCCACGGCGGCGGCCGGGTCGGGCACCGCGACGATCCGCGCGACCCGGTTGCCCGCGCCGCTGAGCGGCAGCAGCGCGTCGTCCAGCACGACCGTCCACTCCAGACCGCTCGCCGCCCACACCTCGCCGGAGGCCGTGCTCGCGGCCCGCCACTCGGCGTTGATCCTGCGGTGCTGCAACACGGTCGCGTCGTCGTCGCCGACCGTCCCGGGTGGACAGTCGAGCGCGGCGCGGCGCATGGCGTCGGCGACGTGCTCGGCCACCGCCCGCGCGTGCCGCCGGTCCACCAGGTAGACCTGGGGCGACAGGCAGGCGTGCTGGTCGAAGTCGCTGGAGTCGGCGGCGATCCGGCGCGCGACCTCGGCGGGGCCGTGCAGCCGGACGTAGGCGTCGGTGACGATGCCGAAGGACAGCTTGTGGCCGTGCTCTTCGTAGACCTGGTGCGGCGCGACCTTGGCGCGGATGGCCGCGCACGCCTGGTCGCTGCCGTAGGCCACGACCGCGTCGGCCTGCGCCAGCGCCGCGGACATCGTGGTGTCGTCGCCCCGGCTCCAGTACGTGGCCACGACGGCGTCGGCCAGGACGGGCTCCACGTCGTGCAGGGAGCGCAGGAACGCGGCGGTGAAGTTGGGTTCCTTGGCCGGGACCTTCGCGATCAGGGCGGACTTCACCAGCAGCGCCCGCACCAGCGACCGCGCGGGCAGGCCGGGCACGTTGCCGGAGAACACCGCGAGCGTGACGCCCGGCCCGATCGCCCTGGTGCCGCCGCGGAAGCCGTCGAGCACCTCCGGGTCGCCCAGTTCGCGTTCCAGGGCGGCCAGCAGGGACCCGGTGCGCAGGTTGCCCACTTCGGCGTCCAGCGCGCGGTCCACGGTCTCCTCGGACATGCCCGTCACCTTGGTCGCGTCCAGGACCACCTTGCGGCGCAAGGGGAAGTCGCGTTTGGCCCAGCGCTCGGCGACCACGTCGACCGCCTCGACGATCCGCCGCACGGGCAGCTCGCGCAGCCGTTCGTGGGCGCGCCGCAGCCCCGCGCCGGTGACCGCCCAGTCGACTGGGCGCGCACCGGGCCACTCGTCGTCGCCCGAGGACAGCGTGAAGGACTCGGTCGCGCCGACCCAGTCCGGCAGCCACGACACCGCCACGTCACTGCCCTCCCGTCAGCTCGTCCAGCGACAGCGAGCAGCCCCGGCCGGTGCTGCCCGCGATGCGCCCGGCGACGGCGACCCCGTCGCGGTGGGCGATGCCCAGGTCGCCGGTCAGCAGCACGTGCGGCCGGTCGAGCAGGCACAGGTCCGTGATCTCCAGCAGCCCGCGGCCGGCGGTGACGAACTCCCGGGTGCGCGGGTCGCGGACGCGCGGCCCGCCGAAGTGCTGCCACGCCTTGGGCCGTTCACCCAGCGGCCCCACCGGTTCGTCGGAGCTGTCGTAGAGCTGGTTGGCCAGCTCGGTCATGCCGAAGATGTTGCCGAACCGCTCGATGCCGAACACCCGCCGCACCGACTCGCGCAGGTCGTCCACCCGCATGACCCGCGAACGCCCCTTGAACCCGCCGCCGTCGAACATGCGCGACCCGGGCGGTAACTCCCACCGCCGGCCCTCGGCCTCCAGCCGGTCGCACACGTTGACGTAGGCGAAGCTCGCACCGACCGTCACCACCGGCACCTCGTCCGCGACCGCCCGGTCCAGGGTGCGGGCGAGCAGGTCGTAGTCCACGCCGTCGGCGCCGATGACCGAGGCGCTGTAGTGCGGGTCGCCGCACTCCTCGCGGATGCGGGCCATGTCGAAGGCGATCGCCATGTCCGGCGCGGCCTCCTCGCTGGGCGCGAACACCACCACGGCGGGCTTCACCGGGTCCGGGATCAGGGCGCGGCGGGCGTTGGCGCGGATCGCGATGCCCTTGAGCGCCAGCCCCAGGCGGGTGTAGCGGACGCGGCCCCGCACGGCCCCGGTCGTGCCGCTGGTGCGGAACTCGCGGACCGCGGGCTCGTCGGGGAACAGGTGCGGCCCGCCGTCCTTGTACGCGTCGGCCGGGACGCCGACCCCGGTGCCGACCTGCTTCCAGTACCGCGCCACCTCCGGCGAGTTCGCCACCGCCAGTTCGACCAGCTGCTCGTGGAGCGCGTCCGGGTCGCCCTCCCGGTCGGTGGCCAGCAGGGCCAGCCGCTCGAACAGCCGGTGGACGTGCGGGTCGTCGTGGGCAACGGTCATCGACTGCCTCCATGCTCGGTGGGCGCCCCGACGTGGAAAATCGGGGGAAGGTGTGAGACTTCCCAGGTCGGGTGCTTCCGGAGCACCCGTTGTGCCATCCCGGCCGGGCAGCGACTCGGGCACGCTAGCAACGTGAGCGGTCGTCCAACAAGGAACGTCGCCTGTTCGCAGTACCCCTGTTTTTGCGGAGGGAGTCCTAGGGAGAACTGGTGATCACGGCGAATCGTGCGCCGAACGGATCGGCCAGCCACGCCATCCGCCCCACGCCCTCGTAGTCCGTTGCGGGCATCACGACCGTGCCTCCCGCCTTGGTGCTCTTGTCGACGGTGGCGTCCGTGTCGACCACTTCGACGTAGGGCAGCCAGTGCGGGGAGCCGCCGGGCTGGAGCGGCGCCAAGCCGCCGAACGACGAGTTCTCGTCGCCGCCCGCCGGGGTGAAGATCGTGTACTCGCCGCCGGCCATCGGCATGTCCGTGGCGTCCCAGCCCAGCACGGCGCGGTAGAACGCGCGGGCGGTGTCCGGTTCCGGGCTGTGCAGCTCGGTCCACGCCAGCGAACCGGGCTCGGTGACCAGCTCCAGACCGGGGTTCTCGCCGGGCTGGAACGCGGCGAACTCCGCGCCGCCCGGGTCGGTCAGCTGCACCAGCCGCCCGCCGCCGGGCACGTCCACGGGCTCCAGCCGCACGTGCCCGCCCGCCTCGCGCGCGGCCCGCGCGGTGCCGTCGACGTCGGGCGAGCGGAAGTAGATCGTCCACGCCGAGGCCGCGCCCTCGTCCAGCGACCCGACGGCGCCGACCGTCTTGCCGCCGTGCAGGAACAACGCGTAGTCGCCGTCGAAGCTCCTGGGTTCCCAGCCGAACACGCCGGCGTAGAAGTCGGCGGTGCGGGTGGGGTCGGGGCTGCCGATGTCCAGCCAGTTGGGGGTGCCGGGCGCGGAGTTCGTGGTCAGCACGGTGCACCTGCCGGGGGTGTGGTGTCCGGGGCGGCACCACGCTAGCGCCGTCGGCGGGAGCGGGCATCCGGAAGCGGGCGCGGCGGGCGACGGCCCGTCGTGGCGTCCCCCGGCCCCGGCACGTCCGCGTGGCGCGACTCGTCCATGCGGGTGTTCTTGCCCGTCCGTGGCGATCGTCGGGGACGAACACGCAGAGTTGTCGAATCATTCGACTCCCCCGGCTTCCGCACGAGAAAACCAGATCAATTCTGGGAGCGCTCCCAACGCATTCGGTGACAATTCCCGGCGAAGTGGCCGCAACTCACCGCCCAGTCGGCAGAACCCGAGGTCTCCGCACTTTTGCGGCCGGTGTTGCCGTTCCGGCCATTCCTACCATAACGATGTCACCGGTCGGGCTAACGCGGCACCGCACATCGCGATATCCGCGCTATGGGGATCGATTCCACGCCGGCAGTACGAGTCGACCCCATGCCCCCGGATGCAAACCACCAGCCACCTGGAGTGCCGGATGAACAGCCGAGTGGTCGAACTCGAATCCGTCCTGTCGCGCACGACCCCCGACCGCCACGAGGCGCAAGCCCTGGCGGTCGAACTGGCCGACACCCTCGACGCCACCACCGCCCGGCGACACCTCGACCGCCTGCTGCGCTGCGTGACCGCGTTGACCCGGATCGGTTCGGCCGAGGCGGGCGAGGAACTCCTGGACGCGATGCTCGACCTGGTCGAACCGGGCAGCGACGAGGCCTCGAAGGTGCGCGACCAGCGCGCCCTGGTCGCCGTCGCCCGCCGGACCGCCACCGCCGGACCCGACGTCCCGATCCCCCACCCCGCCAACCCCCGCACCACCCTCGACGCCCGCCCGCACACGCCGAGCCCCCGCCGGCCCGACTCCCCCGCCACCGCGACGCCGACCGGGCCGCGCACCGCCACCCACCCGGTCGCCCCGCGCAACGGTCCGCAGACCGCCAACCGCCACCACGACCCGGCCGCCGGCGGCACCGCGCAGCCCTACGAGCGCGCCGCCCAGCCGCTGGAGCGCACCCCGCAGCACCAGCGCGCCGCCCAGCCGTTCGAGCGCACCGCCCGGCCCCGCCAGCGCACCGCCCAGCCCTACCAGCACGGCACCAGTGCCCAGCCGCTGGAGCGCACGACCTCACCACGGCCCCTCGGCCACACCGCCGCCCGCCCCCACCTCGGCCACGGCACCGCGGGCCTCGCCGCCATCGGCGTCGTCCCCTCCTCCGGCACCCCGGACCTGCTGGCCTCCCCCGCCGGCGCCCTGCCCGTCCTGGAGGCCGAGCTGCGCCGCGCCACCGCCGCGTTCGGCGCGGACGACCAGCGGACCGTCGCCGCGCTGGTCAACCTGATGTCCTCCCGGTTCCAGGACGCCCGCGACCGGGGCAGCGCCGACGACGCCCGGCAGGCCGTCGACGACCTGCGCGAGGCCTGCGACCGGGCGATCACCGCGCTGGGCCCGCACCACCCCAAGGCCCTGGTCGCCCGCTCCAACCTCGCCTCGGCCGAGTTCGAACTGGCCCGCATCCGCCGCGCCGGCGGCCAGACCCAGCTCGCCCTCCCGGCCCTGCGCTCCGCCGCGGACACCGCGTTCGCCCGCCTCGGCCCGGACGACCCGCACACCCTGGTCGCCCAGTCCAACCTGGCCGCCGCCGAACTCGAGGTCGCCCGCGCCGAGGGCGCCCACACCCAGGTCCGCCGCGCGCTGGACACCGTCCGCACCGCCGCCGCCCGGGTCACCTCGGCGCACGGCCACGACCACCCCGCCGCCCGGCTGATCATCCACCAGCTGCGCGCCTGCGAGACCCACACCCTCGACCACGGCCTGGACGACGTCCGGGTCCCGGTCGACGAGGCCGCCCTGCTGCTCAGCCGCACCCGCCCGGCGATCCCGCTGACGCGCAGCCCCGTCTCGCACCGGGTGTCCGCCCCCTACGGCCCGGTCAACACCGACCCGCAGTGGCCCGCCAACAGCCTGCTCGGCCGGCTGCGCGACCACACCCGCCAGGAACTGCTCACCATCGGCACGGTCGTGCGCTACGCGGGCGAACGCGAGCTGATCGTGCAGGACGCCCGCGACACCCACGCGTTCCTGCTGCTCGACGGCATGGTCAAGGTCCAGGTCACCGACGAGGCCGGGGACACCGCCGTGCTCGCGGTCCGGGTCGCGGGCGACCTGGTCGGCGAGATGGCCGCCCTCGACCACAAGCCCCGCTCCGCGACCGTCGTGACCTGCGGCGACGTGGTGGCCAAGCTGATCACCAGCGCCGAGCTGACCGCGTTCATGCACCGCCACAACGACATGTTCGTGGAGCTGATCGGCGTCATCGACGACCAGCTGCGGTGGGCCAACAAGCGCCGCCGGGACTTCCTGTCGCACTCCGCCGCCGAACGGGTCGCCCGCGTGCTGGCCGAACTGGTCGGCTCCTACGGCCGGGAGGAACGCGGCGGCTGGACCCTGGGCATCCCGCTGACCAAGGTCGAACTCGCCTCCATCGCGGGCATGAAGCCGCGCACCGCGGAGAAGGCGTTCAGCGACCTGCGCAAGGCCGGGGTGGTGATCAGCCACTACCGCCGTGACGTGCTGGTGCCCGACCTGGACCACCTGCGGAGGTTCGCCCGGATGGCGTGATCTGATCACGGTCGTCACACCCGGGCGGCGGCATCCGTCAGGGGGTGACGGCACAACGTGATCGGAGGAAGTCGACCGTGGACGACACCACTCTCCTGGCTGAGCGCTTCGACGCCAACCGGGCCCACCTGCGCTCGGTGGCCTACCGGGTGCTGGGTTCGATGAGCGAGGCGGAGGACGCCGTCCAGGAGGCGTGGCTGCGGTTGCAGCGGTCGGACGCGAGCGGGATCGCCAACCTGGGCGGCTGGTTGACCACGGTGGTCGGGCGGGTGTGCCTGGACATGCTGCGGTCGCGGTCGTCGCGGCGGGAGGACCCGCTGGACGACTACGCGCCCGAGGCGGTCACGGACGACGATCCCGAGCACGAGGCGGTGGTGGCCGACTCGGTCGGGCTGGCGCTGCTGGTGGTGCTGGAGACGCTGACGCCGGCGGAGCGGCTGGCGTTCGTGCTGCACGACCTGTTCGGGGTGGCGTTCGAGGAGATCGCGCCGATCGTCGGGCGCACCCCGGCCGCGGCCCGCCAGTTGGCCAGCCGGGCCCGGCGGCGGGTGCGCGACGGCGCGCCCGCGCCGGACGACCTGAGCCGCCAGCGCGAGGTGGTGGACGCGTTCATGGCCGCCGCGCGCGGTGGCGACTTCGACGCGCTGCTGGCCGTGCTGGACCCGGACGTGGTGCTGCGGGTCGACTTCGGCGCGCTCAAGCCGGAGCGGGCCGTGGTGCGCGGCGCCGCGGCGGTCGCGGGTCGGGCGATGCAGTTCCGCTCGGCCTCGCGCGAGGGCCGGCACGTGCTGGTCGACGGCGGGCTGGGCGTGCTGTCCAGCGAGCACGGCGTGCCGGTGTCGCTGCTGGGCATGACGGTCTCGGGCGGCCGGATCGTGGCGATCCACATCCTGGCCGACCCGGACCGGGTGCGGGACCTGGACCTCACCGAGCTGGACTGAGCCAGGCGTCCAGGGTCGCGTTGCCGAACGTGCCGGCCGGGTCGAGGGCGGCGCGCAGGGCGGCGAACCGGGGCAGCCCGGGGTGCGTGCCGGGGTGGGCGGACAGCTTGCCCCAGTGCGCCCTGGGCTGCCACGGCGCCAGCGCGTCCTCGATCCGGGCCAGTTCGGCGGGCACGGCCTCGTCCTGCCGCCAGGTGAAGTGGAACGCGGCGCTGGGCCGGTCGAACGTCGGGCTCAGCCACTGCTCGTCGGCGGCGACGGTGCGGATCTCTGAGGTCAGCAGCAGGTCGCCGAAGTCGAGCCGGGCGAGCGCGGCCAGCGCCTCGGGGGCGTGCTCGCGGGCCACGAAGTACTCGGACTGGAGTTCGCGGCCGAAGCTCGGGGTGAAGTCGGCGCGGAAGTGCGGCAGCCGCTCGTGCCACGGGCCGGGTTCGCCGAGCTGGGCCGTGCAGTGGTGGGCGGGCCGGCCGGGGACGGGGTGCAGCGGCACGGCGGCGTCGTGGCCGCCGGTCCAGGCCAGGTCGGCGGGCGGGTCGCCGACGCGCTGCTTGAGCCACACCCGGGCGGTGTCGCCGCCCCAGGTGGTGAAGGCGCTGACGCTGTAGGCGGCGGCGAACACGTCGTCGAACCGCTCGACCAGGGCGGCCGTGGGGACGTCCGCCACCACCCGCTGCTCGACGTCGAACGACGGCACGACGGCCAGTTCCAGCGCCACGACGACCCCGAGCGCGCCGAGCGACACCACCACGCCGTCGAAGTCCGCGTCACCGCGCCGGTAGGTCACCAGGTCGCCGTCGGCGGTGACCAGGTCGACCGACCGGACCAGGTCGGCGAGCGTGCCGACGCCGTCGCCGGAGCCGTGGGTGGCGGTGGCGACCGCGCCGGCCACCGTGACGTGCGGCAGCGACGGCATGGCGGGCAGCGCGAACCCCTTGGCGTGCAGGCGTTCGGCGAGCCCGGCGAGCCGGGTGCCGGCGCTCACCCGGACCGTGTCCGCGGCGACGTCCACCACCTCGGGCAGCGCGTCGAGGCGGATGAGGGTGCCGGTGGTGTCGGCGATCCGGCTGAACGAGTGGCCCGCGCCCAGGACGTGCGCCCGGTGCGCGGCGGCCACCACGCGGCGGACGTCGTCGACGGAGGTGGGGGTTTCGACGCGGTCGGCGGTGAAGGTGAAGCTGCCCGCCCAGTTCGTGGTCACCTGCCGGATTCTGCCCGGCCCGGCCAGGTCGTGGTCACCCGCCGGACTCTGCCCGGCCCGGCCAGGTGGTGGTCACCTGCCGGACTCTGCCTGGCCCTCCCGGTCCAGCGGACCCCACTCCCGGGCGTGCGCGGCGACCAGGTCCTCGCACTCGGCCAGGGCGTCCTCGCCGATCCACGCCAGCGCCTCGTGGCACTCCACCAGCGGCTCGTTGTCCGGGCCGCGACCGGCCTCCTTGCCCAGGAGCACCCACGGCCGCACGCCGGGGCCGCGCCGGTGCTCCAGGTGCCGGTAGTCGTGCAGGCGGCGGGCCACCCACAGCCGCGGCGACCGGTCGCCCCACCACGGTTCGACGGCCAGCGGGTTGGCCGACAGGCCCGGCAGGCGCACGCCGGTCAGCCCGTCGCGGCTGCACCGGCCCTCGTCCGCGTCGGGGCCCTTCGACCAGCGCACGAACAGGTCCCCGCCGTGCTCGTCGAGCAGCGCGACCACCTGGTCGAGGGTGGCCAGCGTGCGCATCACTCGGGCTCCATGCCGAGGGTGGCCAGCGTGCGCATCACTCGGGCTCCATGCCGCCCGCGTCGTCGCGCGGCACCGACTCGTCGGGCTCGGTGTTGGGCTGGTTGACCTGCTCGTCGGCGACGGTCGGCCGGGTGTGCTCCTCGGCGAAGTCCGGGTCCTCGGGCTCGGGTGTGGTCATGGCGGTGGGATATCCCGTGGCCGGCGGTTCGAACCTGATCGGCGCGGGGTACGCGGTGACCATGGCCCATGACACGGTGACGGCACGGCACTCCCTGTGGACCGACGGGTTGGACGGGTTCCCTCGGGCGGGTGACGGCCACTTCGACGTGGTGGTGATCGGCGGCGGGATCACCGGCGTGACGACGGCGCTGCGGCTGAAGGAGGCGGGCGTGTCGGTGGCGGTGGTCGAGGCCGACCGGGTGGGCGGCGGGGTGAGCGGCAACAACACCGCCAAGGTGACCGCCCTCCAGTCCACCGTGTACTCGACCATCGCCGACAAGCACGGCCTGACCGCCGCCGCCGACTACGCCGCCGCCAGTGCCGCGGGCGTGGCGGAGGTGGCGCGCCTGGCGGTCGACTGCGACCTGCGGCGGGCCCCGGCCTACACGTTCGCGCTGAGCCCGGACGAGCTGCCCGCCGTCGACCACGAGGCGCTCACCGCCGCGCGGGCGGGGCTGCCGGTGGACCGGGATCGGGGCGAAGGCATGGGGGTGCCGCTGGAGGTGCTCGCGGCGGTGCGGCTGGACGACCAGATCGCGTTGCACCCGGTGAAGTACGTGACCGGGCTGGCACGGCGCATTCCCGGTGAGGGGTGCGCGGTGTACTCGCACAGCCGGGTGACCCGGGTGAGCGAAGGTTCACCCTGCCGGGTGGTCACGGCGACGGGGACGTTGACGGCGGACCGGGTGGTGGTGGCCACCCACTACCCGATCCTGGACCGGGGCCTGTACTTCTCGCGGCTGGAGCCGAGCCGGTCCTACTGCGTGGCGGTGCGGCTGCGGTCGGGTGCGCCGCCGACCGGGTTGGCGATCAGCGCGGGCAGTCCTTCGTGGTCGTTGTCGGCCTACCAGGACTTGTTGATCGTGTGCGGGCGGTCGCATGCCACCGGGGACGCGCCGGGTGATCCCTATGGGGAGTTGGAGGCGTTCGCGCGGCGGCACTGGGATGTGGAGTCGGTGACCCACCGGTGGTCGGCGCAGGACCCGTCCGCGTACGACAAGCTGCCGATGATCGGGTCCTACACGCCCGGGTCGACGCGGTTGTTCGTGGCGACCGGGTTCATGAAGTGGGGGCTGTCGACCGGGACGTTCGCCGCGATGATCCTGTCGGACCTGCTGCTGGGGCGGGACAACCCGTGGGCGGAGCGGTTCTCGCCGCACCGGCTGTCGCTGGGGTCGCTGCCGTCGCTGCTGGGGATCAACGCGCGGGCGGCGGTGAGCTTCGTCGGGGACCGGCTGCGGACCTCGGGCGTGCGGTCTGCGCATGAGGTGCCGGTGGGGTCGGCGGCGGTGGTCGGGGATGCCGGGGTGTACCGGGACGAGGACGGGGTCTTGCACGCGGTGTCGTTGACGTGCACGCACCTGGGGTGTCGGGTGCGGTTCAACGACGCTGAGCGGACGTGGGACTGCCCTTGTCACGGGTCGCGGTTCGGGGTGGATGGGGAGGTGCTCGAAGGGCCGGCTACCAAGCCGTTGGACCATCGGGTGGTGGCGGACTGAACTGCGGTAAAGATCACAAGCGAGCGCTCGCCGCGCGGCAGGCCCCGGGGGGAAGGGCGTCGGTTCGTCCCCACTACGGCCTGGGCTGGTTCGGAACGGGTTCGGTGGATCTTTCGTCTCAGCGGCCGGGAGGTCCGGACATGCTGAGGTACGTGACGGTGGTCGGTGCGGTCGCTGCCGGGGTGGCGCCGTTTCTGTCCGGGGGTGCGGCTCGGTCGGAGGTGGTCGATCCGACGGTGATCGGGTTGGCGGTCGGGGTGGTCGCGATGGCCGCGTTGGCTTGTGCGCGGGCGGCTCGGGTGGTGGCGGTGTGCGGGGCCGTCGCGGTGGCCGGCGGGTGTGGGTGGCTGGTGGTGGTCGACGTCGGCACGGGGTTGGCCGGGGCGCGGGTGCCGGTGTTGGCGGCGGGGGCGCTGGCGGTGGCCGTGGGGGCGGCGTGGTCGGGGTCGGGGCGGGTGACGCCGGTCGGGGTAGTGGCGGCCGTGGTCGCGGTCGGGGTGTCGGTGGTGGCTCCGGTGGTGGCCGAGGCGGGTGTGGTGCGGTCCTCGACGCGGGAGGCGCGGGACTTCGAGGCTGCGGCGGTGGTGGAGCGGCCCGGTGGTGGGCAGTGGTCGTGGCAGCCGGGCGCGGATGTCGTGGACGTGGTTTCGGCCGGTCACGGGGTCGTGGTGGCGTTGGGTGGCGGGTCGCTGGTCGCGTTGGGCGGGAGCGATGGGCGCGAGGACTGGCGGTACGGGCGGACGGGTGCCCACGTGGGTGCGTTGGTGGCCTCTGTGGACCGGAAGACGGTCGTGGCGACCTTCCGGACCGGGCGGGACACGCGGCGGCACCTGATGGTGGTGTTCGACGCCGACACGGGGCGGGTGCGGTTCGAGCGGCTGGTGCGGGCGGCGGTGGCCGAGGTGGAGGACATCGTGCCCGGGACTCGGACGTTGGCGTTGCGGGAGGGCGCGCAGGTGACGGGGTACGACCTGGTCACTGGGGTGCGGCGGTGGGAGTGGTCGCCGGCGGCCGGGTGTGGTGCGCCGTATGTGAAGGCGGTGCGTGGGCGGTCGACGGTGTTCGGGGTGGAGGAGTGTGCGGACCGGTTGTCGGTGGTGGCGCTGGATGAGGTGACCGGTGAGCGGCGGTGGGAGCACCGGGTGCCGCTGGCGGGGTCGGGTGGTGAGCGGCGGGACGTCTTCTGCGGGGTGCGCCGGACGGGTCGGTGGTGTCGGTGCGGGTGGTGTCGGCGGATGTCGCGCCGGGCGCGGTGACCGATGGTGTGTTCGACGCCGAGACGGGTGTGTTGCTGGCCAGGCCGGGGCGGGAGTGGGTGGTGCGGACGGATATCGGGCCGCGGGTGGTGGTGGAGAAGCAGGCGGGATCGGCGGTGACCGCGTTGGCGTTTCTGGACATGGGGACCGGGGCGACCACTCCCCTGGACGTCACGGCCTGTGCGCGGCGGAGGGCCGATGCCACGACTGCGACCACGTATCTGCGGGCGTGTGAGGACGCCGGGGTGACCGTGGTGGCTCAAGGGCTGGACGGCTCGGCGGTGACGCGGACGCCGGTGAGGCTGGACGGTTCCGGCTCGCTGGCTGAGGTGCGCCTGGTGCCGGCGCCGGGTGCGATCGTGGTGGCTCGCAGCGCGTTCGGCGGCACTCCGGCGCCGGTGGTCGGGCTGTCAGGCTAGGCGGGTGCTGATGGCCAGGCGGTTGAACGCGTTGGTCACCAGGCTGACCCAGATGAGGCTCTGCGTGCCGGTCTCGCCGTGGTCGCGGATGGCGGCGCGCAGGACTTCCTCCGGCACGTGGCCGTCGTGGACCAGGGTGACCGCCTCGGCCAGGGTGAGGGCGGAGCGTTCCGGCGGGGTGAAGGACGGGTGGGTGAGGTGGTCGGCGACCACGTCGACCCGCCGCTCCCCCGCCTCCAGGGCCTGCCGGGTGTGCAGGCGGACGCAGTACGTGCAGCCGTTGAGCTGGGAGCAGCGCAGCCGGACCAGTTCCAGCAGGCCCACGGGCAGCGGGCTGTCCGCGTCCACGGCCTTGGCCAGGGCGACCAGCGCGTGGTAGCCGGGGCCGGCGAGGGGGTCGAGGGTCATGCGGGTCCTCCGTGGCGTTCGGCGGCGAGTCGGGTGAGGGTGCGCAGGCAGACCTTGCCGGTGTGCGCCACCGGGAACTCGGGCAGCACCAGCAGGTACTCGGGCAGCTTGTGCGGGGTGACGCCCTGGCGCTGCGCCAGGAACGCGGTCAGCTGGGGCAGGTCGGGCGGCGGGTGGCCCTGGCGGGGGCGGACGCACGCGCACAGCCGTTGGCCCAGGTCGGGGTCGGGGACGGGGACGCACGCCACCTCGGACAGCGCCGGGTGGGCGACCAGCGCCTGTTCGACCTCGGCGGGGCTGATGGTGTAGCCGCCGCGGATGACCACCCGGCGCAGCCGGCGCTCGACGTGCAGGGTCCCGGTCTCGTCGAACCGGCCCTGGTCGCCGGTGCGCACCCACCCGCCGGGCAGCCGGGGCGAGGGGGCGGCCACGTGGCACAGGGGCGTCATCGGGCCCAGGGCGCAGATCTCGCCGTCGACGACCCGGATGTCGGTCACCGCGGGGTCGGGGCGGCCCACGCCGTGCTCGGGGGTCGTGGTGTGGCAGTTGACGCCGTCGGACGAGCCGTAGATGTTGACCACCTCGACGCCGAACGCCTCGCGGCACGCTTCCAGGGTCGGCAGCGGCAGCACGTCTCCGCTGGACACCAACGCTTTCAGCGAAGAGGTGTCCACTGTGGACGCGAGGTCGGCCATGCGGCGCAGCATGGCGGGCACGCCGAACACGTGGGTCGGGCGGTGGGCGGCGATCACCCGCAGCGCGGCGGCGGCGTCGAAACGGCGTTGCAGGAGCAGCGTCCCGCCGAAGCGGCACAGGGTGACGGTGGCCCCGAACGACCCGAACGCGGAGGACAGCGGCACCAGCACGAAGTCCCGCCAGACCTTGGTGTCACCGTGGACGGCGCGCAGGTAGTTGCCGCGCCCGCCGGCGAAGGCGTTGTGCGAGTAGGCGACCATCTTCGGCTCGGCCTCGGAGCCGGAGGACACCAGGATGCGGGCCGGGGCCTCGGGGGCGACGGGTTCGGGGTCGCGTTCGGGGCCGCGCGCGGTGGGCGGGACGACGCAGCGCAGGTGGGTCAGGCCGGGTGGCACGGGCGCGTCGGTGATCAGGGCGGTGGCGCGGGCCCGGCCGAGCAGGCTCATGGTGTCGGCCAGGCCGCCCGCGAACGGCAGTGCCACCGCGCCGAGGGCGGCCACGGCCAGTTCGGCGATCACCGCGTCGCGGCCGTTGGGCACGCGGACGCCGATGACGTCGTGCGGCCCGAACGTGGGCAGCGCCCCGGCCAGGCCCCGCACCTCCGCGTCGAGGGTGGCGTAGTCGATGCTCCCGCGCTCGTCCACGACGGCGGTGCGGTGCGGGTGGCGGCGGACCCGGGCGCGGAACAGGGAGTAGAGGTCGCGGTCCGGGCAGTGGCCGGCGGCGACCCACCCGCGGCGCAGGTCGGCGGGGACGAGGTCGGCCAGTTCCAGGCCGGTGCCGGAGCGCCAGGTCATCGCCGGAACTCCCAGGGCGGGAGCGGGACCGCGCACGGGACGCGGTGCAGGGCGCGGGCGAACCGGGGGTCCAGCGCCAGGGCGGCGAGGTCGGTGTACACCGGCACGGTCAGCGGCGCGGCGCACCGGCCCCGGGCGCGGGCGTTGAGCCGGGACGCGGCCGACAGCAGCGAGGACGCCACGGACTGGCCGCGCCCGGTGCGGTGGCGGCGCAGCAGCCCGGCGACGATCCCGTGCGCCGCGACCAGCCCGCCGAACACGTCGACCACGGTCATCAGCGACGGCGGCACGCCGGCGTGGGCCTGGACGACGAAGTCGGTGCCCAGCGGCGGGTTGGGGCCCAGGGCGTCGCCCCAGCCGGAGGCGTGCGCGTAGACGATGCCGGGCCGGACGCGGGCCACGTCGGCGGGCCGCAGCGCCCACGCCTCGGCCTTGCCCGGTGCCCAGTTGTGCAGGAAGACGTCCGCGCGGGCGAGGAGGTCGTGCAGGTCGAGGCGGCCGGCGACGGTGGCCAGGTCGATCTCGACGGTGGACTTGCCGTGGTTGAGCGCGAGGAACCGGGCGGAGGTGTCGCCGGCCATCGGGGGCACGCCGCGCGCGGGGTCGCCGCCGGGCGGTTCGACGCGGACGACGGTCGCGCCGAGCATCCGCAGCAGGTGCCCGGCCATCGGACCTTGGACTCGGCGACAGGACTCGACCACCAGCAACCCGGACAACGGCAGCTCGCCTGTTGCCTGATCGCCGCGCTGAGCAGGCAGAGGCGGTGGTCCCAGTGGGGTCAGTTGGAAGGGCGGGAGATCGTCGATCACGCGGGCCGACACGCGCACCAGCGTCATCCCGGTGGTGCGGGCGAGGTTCTCCAGCACGTCGATGGGAGTTCGGGCGGTGGCGGCGGTGAGGTCGGGCGGCAGGGGGCAGGTGGCGGTGGCGAAGCGGTGCTCGAAGGGCCGCCAGGCCTGGGCGATCGCGGGGACGGGCGCGCCCACGGCTGCCCAGAAACGCCGCCACACCTCGGCGTCCAGGGCTTCCAGCTCGAACGCCACCCCGTCCCCCGACACGAACGGCGGCCCGCCGGGCTCGAACCGCTCCACCGCGGTCGCCGCCGCCAGGTACTGCGACACCGCGAGCAACGCAGCCTGCGCCACCGACGTCGTCGCCGTCCGCAGCGCCAGGCCCCGCGCCCGGGCCAGCGCCACCGCCGCCGCCCCGACGTCGGCCAGTTCGGCGGCGGTGATCGAGGCGTAGTCCAGGCCCAGCGGGGTGGGGCGGCCGAACCTCCGGCCGTGGACGTGCATGAGCCCGCACGCGGCCTGCACGTCCAGTTCGCCGCTCAGCGGGAGGTCCACCGGACCGGCCCACGCCGCGGTGTCCAGAGCGGTGGTCATGCCGGACGCCGCCCTTGCACCGTGTAGAAGATGCCGGAGCACGCCCGGAACCTGGGGTGGGCCATGACGTCCCGCACCCGCCGGAGTTCGTGGTCGGTCAGGCCGGCGGCGACGAGCTTGTCCCGCAGCTGGTGGGTGAGCCCGACGAGCAGCCGCACGCCCGGCGAGTCGGGCCGCCACGGCTGGACCACCGGCACCGGGTCGACGTCGACGAGTCCGGCGGCCACCATCGACGCCGCGACCCGCCGGCCCCACGCGCCGTCCGACCCGGCGTCGGCGAACATCCGCTCCTTCGCCGCCAGGAACTTCTCGTACAGCCGGGCGGACTCGTCGTCGGGCGCGAGCAGGACGGGCCCGTAGGTCTTGTCGTACTCGTCGAGCTGGAGCCACCCGCCGGGCCGCAGCGCCCGGACCAGCTTGCGCAGCACCGCTTCCCGCTCGGGCAGGTGTTGCAGCACGAGCCGGGCGTGGACCAGGTCGAACTCGTCCTCGGGCAGCGGGTCGGCGACCACGTCGTGCCGGGTGACGGTCAGGCCCGGCGCGGGTGCGATGTGGTCGGGTTTGACGTCGGTGGCCAGCACGGACCCCGACCGCAGGGCGAGCCAGTGCGCGACGCTGCCGCCGCCCGCCCCGACCTCCAGGCACCGCCACCCCTTGCGCACCCCGGTCTGGGCGAGGCGGGCGAAGGTGGCCGGGTCGTGCGCGGCGGCCAGGCAGCGGTGCTGCTCGGTCGCGTGCAGGCTGTGGTTGTCGAACACGTACCCGGTCGCGGTCACGTCCACCGTCCCGTTCCGTGGGTCTCGGCCGGCCCGACGAGCCGGGTGAGCAGTTCCAGCCGGCGCACCTTGCCGGTGCCGGTGCGCGGCACCTCGTCCCAGGCCAGCACGCGCGGCGAGGACATCGGCGGCAGGTCGGCCACGGCGTTCCACCAGCGGGCCGGGTCGAGCAGGCCGTCGGCGGTGACCAGGACGGGCAGCGGCGGCCGTCCGGTGGCGCCCAGGACGACGCACTCGACCACCTCGGGCAGCCGGTCCTCCACGACGTCCTCGACCTCCAGGCAGCTCATGCCCGGCACGGTGTCCACCTCGCGGTCCAGCAGCAGGACCTTCCCGGACCGGGTCCGCACGGCCAGGTCGCCGGTGTTCCACCAGCGGCCGGCGAGCTTGAGCTGCCAGCGGTCCTGCTCGCCGACGTAACCCGCGCAGCGGGCGGCGGTGCGGGCCAGCACCAGCCCGGGTGTGCCGCGCGGCACGGGCTTGAACGTCAGCGGGTCCACCACGCGCAGGCCGGTCTTGAGCGGCACGGGGCGGCCGAGGTCGCGGGCGGTGGGTTCGCGGCGGGCGGCGGCGCGGGTGAGGAAGCGGAAGGTCAGCGGCCCGGTCTCGGTCTGCCCCCAGCCCTGCATCCACAGTGGACGCTTGTGGCGGGACGCGTTGAGCAGGGCGCGCATGGCGGGCGGGTGCATGGCGTCGTAGGTGCTGATGAACAGCCGGACCCGGCGGAACGGGTTGTCCCGGGTGCGGGCCAGGGGTTGCCAGCGCACGTACGCCGACGGCAGCGCCTCCACGACGGTGGGCTGGTGGCCGCTGAGCACTTCGCGGGCGTTCGCGGGGTCGCTGAGCAGCACGATCTTGCGTGGCCGGAGGCAGAACACGCTGCCGGTCCAGCAGAACGTGCGGCCGTGGGCGTAGGAGGAGGCGTTGGCGACCACGTCGTCGCGGCGGAGGCCGACGACCGGGATGCGCAGCGCCTCGAACCGGGCGAGCTTCTTGACGAGCGTGGTGGTGGTGTGGACGACGAGCTTGGGCACGCCGGTCGTGCCGGAGGTGTGGTTGACGATCAGCGGGTCGTCGTCGCCGCGGCGGAACGGCGGGGGTGCGGGCGCGCCCCGGACGTCGTCGATCGTCAACGGCCCCTCCCCCAGCGACAGCACGCGCCGGGCGGCGTGCGGGGGCACCGCGCGGTCGGTCACCAGGACGGTCGGGTCCAGGCGCTTGAGCAGGATCTCCAGGGTGTCGTCGGGCAGGTGGCCGGACAGCAGCGCGGGCAGCGCGCCGATGCGGATCGCCGCGCAGGCCAGCAGGTCGTAGTCGTAGTGGTTGCGCTTGACCACCGCGACCCGGTCGCCGGGCCGGGCGCCGGCGGCGAACAGCCAGCCCGCGGCTTCCCGGACCAGGTCGGCGAGTTGGCCGACGGTGTAGGCGGTGCCCAGGTGCGGGGCGATGTCGAAGGGCCGGTCCAGCAGGACGGCGGTGTGCGGGCGGCGCGCGGCGACCTCGTCGAACAGCGTGCCCATGTCGTGCGGCCTCATACGTGCTGCCTCCCCTGGACGGTGGCCAGCACGCGCGCGGCGGCCCGCCGGCCGGACCGGACCGCCGCCTCGCTGCACGGCACCAGTCCCACCCAGTCGCCCGCGTAGTCCACGACCCCGCCGAGGCGGTCGACGAACCCGGCGCGCGCCGCCAGCGCTTCCGGCGTGCACTCGGGCAGCCCGTACCGGAACCGGGTCACCACGGCGTCGCGGGTCGCCGCGCCCAGGCCGGGCAGGAACCGCTCGGCGGTGGTGACCAGGGCGGCGGTCACCTCGTCGTCGGGGGTGTCGAGCAGGCCGGGGGTCACGGCGGGGCTTGCCATGAGGGAGACCAGGCCGTGCCCGGCGGGCGCGCGGCCGGGGTGCTTGACGTGGTCGAGGATGATCGTGGACAGCGTCGCGCTCTCCACCGAGGGCACGAGGGTCACGTACGAGCGGGACTTCGGCCGGGTGTCGAGCATCAGGTGGGCCTTCACGATCGGCGTGTAGGTGCAGGCGTCCAGGTAGTGCCGTTCGTGGTCGGGCGCGTTGACGTGCAGCCGGCGGGCGACGGGCGCGGGCACGGCCAGCACGACCGCGCGCGCCCGGATCTCGTCGTCCCCGCACACCACCCGCGCGCCGCCCGGCTCGGCGACGACCCCGTCCACCCGCACGCCGCACGCCACGTCGAGGTCGGCGGCCAGCGCGCGGGCGAAGGTGTCCATGCCGTCGCGGTAGGTGCGCCAGGAGTGGGTGGTGCCGCAGGAGGCGAGGATCGCGAGCAGGGGCGCGATGGCGGAGCGTTCCGGGTCCCAGCCGAAGAACCCGGAGACCACCGGCTGGCACAGGTAGTGCAGCAGGTCGGGGTGGTGGGTGGCGGCGAACGCGGCGACGGTGTCGTGCGGGCCGTGCTCGGGGTGGTCCAGGTCGTAGGGGTCGGCCATGATCCGGATCAGCGACCGGCGCGCGGCCACCGGCAGGCCCGCCCCGGTGAGCAGGCCGCGCGGGTGGGCCAGGCCGGGGCGGGCGCGGCCGTCGCGCCACACGGCGAGGTGCTTGCCGATGCGGGGCGCGTCGCCGCGGCCGAGGCCGAGGCGGGCGAGCAGTTCCCAGGTGGCGTCGTAGCCGCGGGTGGGCAGCTGCTCGGCCCCGGTGTCGATGAGGAAGCCGTCCCGGCGCAGGGTCGCCATGCGCCCGCCGACGTGGTCCTCCGCTTCCAGGACCCGGACGTCCCGCCCGGCCCGGCGCAGTTCGTGGGCGGTGGTGAGCCCGGCGATGCCCGCGCCCACCACGACGATGTCGGCGTCGGCGGTCACAGCAGGTTCACCACGATCAGCGCGACCACGGTGACGCGGTGGGTGCGGATGCCCAGGCGGCGGGCGCGCAGGATGTCGCCCTCGGCGAACCCGACCCGCAACTGGTTGACGCGCATCAGGATCGTCGGCAGCAGCACGAGCCCGAACCACCAGGGCGCGCCCAGGAAGGGGGCGGCGAGGATGAGCGCGGTCTCGAACGCCGACAGGGCGATGACGAACCACATGTTGCCGCGCGGGGTGGTCAGCGCGGCCACCGTGGGCCGGCCGACGCGCCGGTCGCCCGCGACGTCGTTGGTGTTGGAGTAGACGCCGAACAGCAGCGGCCCCATGCCGAAGAGCAGGGCTTGCACCAGGACGTTGCCGTCGAGTTGCCCGGTGGCCAGGCCGTAGGGGGCGAGCACGACGGCCCAGCCGAGGGCGGCGAGGAAGAACTCCTGGAAGCCGTGGTAGCTGAGCTTGACGCCCCAGGAGTACTGGACGGAGAAGAAGTACGTGATCGCGATCAGGATGATGGTCCACAGTGGACGGTGGGGCGCGATGGCGAGGGCGGCCAGCCACAGGCCGGCGCCGACCACGCAGGTGATCCAGGCGAACCGCACCACCTGGGACTCGGTGAGGGTGCCGGCCACGAGGGGTTTGCGTTCGAGGCGGCGGCGCGGGTCGTCGGGGGCGTAGTTGGTGATGTCGCTGCCGTCGCGGAACCCGGTGAGGTCGTCGAGCGCGACCATGGCGGCCATGACGACCACCTCGCCGACCAGGAACACGGCGGCCGTGGCCAGGACGAGGCCGTCGAAGCGCAGGTCGGCGGGCAGCAGCGCCCACACGACCAGGACGCCGAGGTAGTAGTCGAGGATGTCGAGCTTGGCCAGGCGGACGTAGGCGCGGAACCGGGTGGACGTGGCGAGGGTGGTCATCGGGCTCCTCGGGCCTGGGCGAATCGGCACACCTCGTCGGCGATGCGCTCGACCTCGGCATCGGTCAGGTGTGGGTACACGGGAATGGCGAGTTGCCGTCGGCAGGCTTGTTCGGCGCCGGGCCACTCGCGGTGGGGCGCGTGGGCGGCGAACGCGGGTTGTCTGGGCAGCGGGGCCTGGTAGTAGACGTGGGAGCCGATGCCGGCGGCGGCGAGGTGGTCGCGCAGGTCGTCCCGGCGGTCGGCGAGCAGGGAGTAGACGTAGAAGCAGCGGCCGTCGCGGCCGGGCGGTGGGGGCAGGACGCCGGGCAGGCCGGTGAAGCGCTCGGTGTAGTAGTCGCCGATGCGGGCTCGGCGCTCCAGGCGCTCCGGCAGGCCCGGGAGCCGACGCGACTGGAAGGCGGCCATCAGTTCGTCGAAGCGGCTGTTGTGGCCGATGCGGTGGTGCAGGAACCGGGTGCGGCCGTCCTGGCCGTGGTTGCGCAGCATCCGCACAGCGCGGCCCAGGGCGGGGTCGTTGGTGACGACCATGCCGCCCTCGCCGGGCATCCCGAACGTCTTGACCTGCACGAACGAGAACACGCCCGCGTCGCCCCAGGTGCCCGCCGGCCGACCCGACAGGACCCCGCCCTGGGCGACGGCGCTGTCCTCCAGCAGCCGCACCCCCGCGTCGGTGGCGATGCGGCGCAGCGCGGGCATGTCCGCCATCACCGAGAACACGTGCGCGGGCATGATCACCTTGGTCCGCCCGGTGACCAGCTTCTCCACCTCGACCGGGTCCACGACCATGGTCCACGGGTCGACGTCGGCGAACACCGGGGTCGCGCCGCGCAGCAGGGGCGTGGCGGCCAGGGGCGCGCAGCCGTAGGCGGGGACGATCACCTCGTCGCCGGGGCCGACGTCCATCGCGTGCAGCAGCAGGGTCAGCGCCGACGTCCCGCTGCCGCAGGCGACCGCGTCGGCGACACCGAGGGAGTCGCGCAGCGCGGATTCGAACTCGGCGGTGCGCGCGCCGAGGATGAACCGCTGTTCCGGCGCGGTGCCCACCTCGTGCACGAGGTCCAGCAGGTCGTCCACGTCGAACAGGTCGGGCGGGAAGAACGGGATGCTCACGCGGTCCTCCCGGTGAGGAAATCGGTGATTTCCGCACAAACGCGGTCGACGGCCGTGATCGGCAAATCCGGGTAGAGCGGCAATGCGAGGGTGTGCCGGCACGCGGCCTCGGCGTTGGGGAAATCGCCGGGCCGGTGGCCGAGTTCGGCGAAACACGGCTGGAGGTGCAAAGGCGTCGGGTAGTAGACCTCGGTCTCCACGCCCCGGACCGCCAGGTGCGCGGCCAACTCGTCGCGCCGGTCGACCTCGATCACGTAGACGTAGAACACGCCCCGGGTGCCCGGCCGGACCGACGGCAGTTTGCGCACGCCCGGCACGCCGGTCAGGCGCTCGGTGTAGCGGTCGGCCAGCGCGGCGCGGCGGCGGACGTCGGTCTCCAGCCGGCCCAGCTTGGCCAGCAGCACGGCGGCCTGGAGGTCGTCCATCTTGGAGTTCTGCCCGGGGCTGCCGGTGGTGGTGTTGATCGCCGGGAAGTCGCCGATGGTGGGCCCGAAGCGGCCGTGGTGGCGCAGCGCGCCGACGGTCTCGGCGATCCCCGGGTCGTCGGTGAGCACCGCGCCGGCGTCGCCGATCGCGCCCAACGTCTTGGTGGGGAAGAACGACAGCACTCCCCCGGCCCCGATCAGGCCGGCGTGGGTGCCGCCGTGACGCATCCCGATCGCCTCGGCGCTGTCCTCGACGACGGTCAGCCCGAGCGCGCTCAGCGCGGTCATGTCGGCGGGGTGGTGGAACAGGTGCACGGGCATGACGAACCGGGTGCGCGGCCCGGCGACGGCGGCGACCGAGGCGGCGGACAGGCCGTAGCCGTCCGGCTCGACGTCGGCGAACACCGGCCGGCCGCCGGCGAGCACCACGGAGGAGGCGGTGGCGATGAACGAGAACGCGGGCACCACCACCTCGTCACCGGGGCGCAGGCCGCACGCCCGCAGCAGCAGGACCAGCGCGTCGGTGCCGCTGCCCACGCCCACGACGTGCTTCGCCCCGGTGTAGTCGGCCAGCGCGCGCTCCAGCTCGGCCACCTTGTGGCCGTGGGAATACTTCCCGTTGCGGGCCACCTCCACAATATGCCGCCGGGTAATGGGCCACAGCCGGGAAAACGTCTCGGATTGCGTGAAGAAAGGGACGGTCAGCGCACTCACCTCCGCTGGCGCGAAGCACGGTTCGGAGCGTATGACAGGCGTGTGCGGAGACACCCGCACACTCACGAGTTCACTCTTCCTGGTCAACTCGGCCAACCCCGGTTGACAGCACGGCCGGGTTCGTACAACGTCGTTATGGATCAATTCGGAGCGGTTTATTCGTATGTCTTATGGAGCTTGCGGAACAGCAGGGGTGCAATGGTGCGGACACTCGTCGTGGGACTCGGCCGGGCCGGGGCCGAACTGCACCTGCCGGTGCTGGCGCGGGCACGGGCACGGGCGAGCGCCCCGCCGCTGTTCGGGGACGAGCCGGTGGTGGCGTGCGACCCGCGGCGGGTGCTCGGCGACCGGCCGGGCCTGGTGACCGCGAGCGGCATCGCCGCGGCGGCCCGGCTGCTGGACCCGGCGGACGCGGTGGCCCACGTGTGCACGCCGCCCAACGTGCGCACCGAGGTGATCGGGCA
The DNA here is from genome assembly GCA_050954585.1 of Actinosynnema sp. CA-248983. Lineage (GTDB taxonomy): Bacteria > Actinomycetota > Actinomycetes > Mycobacteriales > Pseudonocardiaceae > Actinosynnema. The sequence continues at coordinate 4,499,339 of CP191863.1, forward strand.
GCTGGCGGACCTGGGGTTCCGCAACCTGATCGTGGAGAAGCCGCTGGCCGCCGACACCGACGACCTGGCCCGCATCACCCGGCTGCGCCGCCGGCACGGGCTGCGGATCGCGGTGGTGGAGCCGTGGCTGACCAGCGCGCTGACCGTGCGGCTGCTGGAGCTGGTGCGCGACGGCGCGCTGGGCGAGCTGCGGTCGATCTCGATCGTGCAGAACAAGCCGCGGTTCCGGCGGTCGCTGACCCGGCCCAGCCACCAGACCGCGTTCGACGTGGAGCTGCCGCACGGGGTGGGGCTCGCGCTGCGCCTGGCGGGCAACGCGCGGGTGACCCACGCGGCCGGGTTCGACCTGGTCGTGGGGGACGTGGCGGTGGCCCGGATGGGCGGGGCGCGGGTCGGGTTGCGGCACAACAGCGGCGTGCGCACCGAGGTCGGCTCGGACCTGACCTCGCCGGTGCGGGAGCGGCGGATCACCGTGGAGTTCGAACGCGGCACGGCCGTGGGGCACTTCGCGGTCAGCGCCGACGACGACCACTCGCAGCTGACCGTGACGGTCAACGGGCACCGCAAGCACGAGGTGCTGCGGGACGACTCGCTGACCGAGTGGATGATCCGGGCCTACCGGCTCTTCCACGGGTCGGGCGACCAGCACGCGCGGGGGTTCGCGTTCGCCACGGACGTGGTGCAGCTGCTGTCGGTGGCCAAGAACATCTGCGCCGAGCCGGTCGTGCCGGCGGCCCGCGCCGAGAACCAGGTCCCCGCCCATGCCCGCTGAGGACGTGCTCGCGGGGATCACCGACGAGGCCGCGCCCGACCTCGCGGGTCAGCTCGCGGCGCTGGCGGAGCTGGGCTGGTCGGCGGTGGAGCTGCGCAGCGTCGGCCACCGGCCGGTGGCGGAGCTGTCGGACCGGGAGTTCGGCGAGGTCGCGAAAGCGGTGTCGGACCACGGGGTGCGGGTGGTGTGCCTGGCCTCGCGCATCGGCGGGTTCACCCGGCCGATCACCGCGCCGTTCGAGGACGACCTGGCCGAGCTGGACGCCCTGCTGGCCCGCGCCGGCGCCCTGGGCACGCCGTTCATCCGGATCATGTCCTACCCGAACGACGGGCTGGGCGAGCGGCGGTGGCGGGACCGGGTGATCGCGCGGGTGTCGACGCTGGCGGACCTCGCCGCGTCGGCGGGGGTGGTGCTGGTGCACGAGAACTGCGCGGGGTGGGCCGCGTCCCGGGCCGACCGGGCGCTGGAGCTGCTGGCCGAGGTGCCTGCGCTGCGGCTGCTGTTCGACACCGGGAACGGCGTGCCGCACGGCTACGACGCGTACGCGCTGCTGGAGCGCATCGCGCCGCACGTGGTCCACGTGCACGTCAAAGACGCGGTCGGCGACCGGTTCGTGCCGCCGGGGCAGGGCGCCGCGCGGGTCGCCGACTGCGTCGCCCTCCTGCGCGCCCACGGCTACCGGGGCGCGTGGTCGCTGGAGCCGCACGTGTCGCTGCGGCCCGGGGTGTCCGGTGCGCCCGACGCGGCGGCGTTCGTGGCGGCGGGCCGGGCGATGGCGGGCTTGCTGCGGTGATCGCGCCGGACCGGGACCTGCTGCTCGGACTGCTGCGCGTCCCCACGGCGGGTCCGCTGGAGACCGCGGCCGAGGTGCGGCTGTGGGACGCGATGCACGCCTTCCGGGCGGCGGCCGAGGACATCGGGTTCCGCACCGTCCACCTCGGACCGGCGACGGCCGCGGCGGTGGACCGGCCGGACGTGCCGGCGGTGGTGCGCGAGGCGCTGGCCGAGGACCCGGGGTTCCTCCAGTGCCAGCCCAGCCTGGTGCTGCGCTACGGCGAGGCGGAGCCGTCCGTCATGTTCAACGTGCACCTGGACACCGTGGCCCCGGTCGAGCCGGTGTCGTTCGACGGGACGCGGTTCCGGGGGCGCGGCGCGATCGACGCGAAGGGCCCGGCGGTCGCGCTGCTCGCGGGGCTGCGGGCGGCGGTGGCCGACCCGGCGGTGGGGCGGGACGTCAGCGTGCTGGTGCAGGCGGTGTCCGGCGAGGAGGGCGGCGCGATGGGCGTGTTCGGCACCCGCCCGCTGGTGGAGGCGGGGTTCTTCGGCCGGCTCAACGTGTTCTGCGAGCCGACCGGCCTGCGCTACCTGCCGCGCTGCACCGCCGCGATGACCGCGAGCGTGCGGGTGTCCGGCGAGGACGCGGTGGACGACCAGCCGCACGCCGGGCACAACGCGAGCGTGCTGCTGGGGTTCCTCGCCCAGCACCTGGCGGCGTCGCTGGTGCGGGTGCCCGACGGGCAGCTGTGCCTGGCGGGCCTGCACACCGGCCGCATGCACAACCGGGTCTACGGCAGCGGCGAACTGTTGCTGAACCTGTCCTACGGCAGCGCGGAGTCCGCGAAGGTGATGACCTCGGCGCTGGAGCGGTCGCTGGTGGAGGGCCTGGCCGAGTTCGGCCGCCGGTTCCGCACCGTGCCGCCGTTCCACCGCACCGCCGTGGACGCGGCGGCCATCACCCGGCTGGTGTGGCGCAAGCACGGCCTGCCCGCGCTGCCCGCCCGGGACGTGCCGCTGCTCGACGGGCTCGTGCCCCGCTGGCCCGCGCACGAACCCGCGTTCACCTGCGACGCCATCTGGCTGGCCGACGTGCCCGACACCCGGACCGTGGTGCTGGGCCCGGGGTCGCTGCACGCCAACAACGCGCACGCGCGCGGCGAGTTCGCCGACGTGGAGGAGCTGGACCGGTTCTCCGCGGTGGTGCGGGACGTCGTCGTGCGGTTCGCCCGGAACGGAGGAACATGACCGTCGTCGTGCCCTACCCGATCCTGCTGTCGACCGTCGCCGGGGTGTTCACCGACCGGGGCGTGCCCCCGGACCGGGCGCGGGTCGCCGCCGAGGCGCTGTGCCACGGCGACCTGACCGGGGTGACCTCCCACGGACTGGTGAACCTGACCCGGCTGTACCTGCCGCTGCTGGACTCGGGCCGGGCGGACCCGGCCGCGGACATGGCGGTGACGACCGACCTGGGCGCGTGCGTGCACGCCGACGCGCGGCGGGCGCTGGGGCTGTGGTCGGCGGCGCAGGCGGTCGACCTGGCGGCGGCGCGGGCGGCGCGGCTCGGCGTGGGGGTGGTGTCGCTGCGCGGCGCCACGCACATCGGGTGCGCCGGGTTCCACGCGGCGCGGGCGGCTGCGCACGGGATGGTCGGGCTGGTGGCGTCCAACTGCGGCGGGCAGCGCATCGCCCGGCCGCCGGGCGGGCTGGAGCCGTTGCTGGGCACCAACCCGCTGGCGTTGGCGTGCCCGGCGGGCGAGCGGCACCCGTTCGTGCTGGACATGAGCACGACCGTGGTGCCGACGGGCCGGGTGCGGGCGGCGGCGCGGGCGGGACGGGCCGTGCCGGAGGGGTGGCTGGCCGACGACTCCGGGGCGCCGGTGACCGACGCGTCGGCGTTCGACCGGGGCGAGGCGCACCTGCTGTGGCTGGGCGGGCGGCCGGAAACCGGCGCGTACAAGGGTTTCGGGCTCGGGCTGCTGGTGGAGGTGCTGGCCGCCCTGGTGCCGGGGGCCGCGTTGGGCCCGGCCGGTGGTGGCGCGGACGACGACATCGGGGTGCTGGCGCTGGTGATCGCGCCGGACCTGCTGCGCTCGGGGTTCGCCGGCGACGCGGGGCGGTTGTTCGAGGCGGTGCTGGGGTGCCCGTCGGCCGACCCGCATGCGCCGATCACGTACCCGGGGTGGCCGGAGGGTGAGCGGGCGCGGTGGCGGCGGGAGCACGGGGTGCCGGTGCCGGAGGAGCTGTACGACGAGCTGCGCGCGGTCGCACCGGCCCTGCGAGCGGCCGGGTGATCCGGGTCGGCGTCGTCGGGTTGGGGGTCATCTCCCGGTTCTACCTCGCGGCGATCGCGGCGTCGGCGGAGTTCGAGCTGGTCGCGGTGTGCGACGTGGACCGGGACGTGCTGGCCGGGCACGGCGTGCGGGACTACCTGCACCACCGGGCGATGCTCGCCGACGGCGACCTGGACGCGGTCGTGGTGACCGCGCCCAACGACACCCACGCGGTGATCGGCCGGGACGTGCTGGCCGCCGGCCTGCCGCTGTGCGTGGAGAAACCCCTGGCCACCAGGCTGTCCGACGGCGAGGACCTGGCGAGGTTCGGCGGCGTCCTGTTCACCGCCTTCCACCGCCGGCACAACCGGCACGTGGTGGCGTTGCGCGAGTCGCTGGCCGGGGCCGCGCCGGTCGCGTCGGTGGCGGTGCGGTACCTGGAGCGCATCGAGGACCACGTGGGCCGGGACCGCTGGTACCTGGACATGGCGCGCAGCGGCGGCGGGTGCGTGGCCGACAACGGGCCCAACGCGCTGGACCTGGCGCGGGTGTTCGTAGGGCCGTTGCGGCTGGAGGCGGCGAAGGTGGTGCGCGACGCGGACGGCGTGGACCGGCAGGCGTTGTTGCAGCTGACCGGGAGCGGGTCGGTGCCGGTGGCGGTGGAGCTGGACTGGTCCTACCCCGGCGAGGTGAAGGACGTCGAGGTGCGGTTGGCGGACGGGTCGGTGCGGCGGGCGGACATGCTGGCCGGGCACCCGGAGTTCAAGGGGTCGCTGTGGCACGAGTACGAGGGCGTGCTGCGGGACTTCGCGCGGGCGATCGCGCTGGGGACGGCGTACCGGGACCCGGGGCTTGAGGTGCTGGCGCTGGTGGACGAGGTGTACCGGAGGGAAGGCGCGTGATGCCGGAGGGCGGTGCTTGATGCCGGAGGGCGGTGCTTGATGCCGGAGGGCGGTGCTTGATGCCGGAGGGCGGTGCTTGATGCCGGAGGGCGGTGCTTGATGCCGGAGGGCGGTGCTTGATGCCGGAGGGCGGTGCTTGATGCCGGAGGGCGGTGCTTGATGCCGGAGGGCGGTGCTTGATGTTGGAGGACGGGCCGAAGCGGGCGGTCGGCAGCCGGGTGGTGAAGGTGCTGGTGCACCGCAGGGACGACCGGGGCATGAGCCTGGAGCCGTTCGCCAGCCGGTGCGTGCGGCAGGGCGAGGTGCACGAACTGGTGACCACGGACCAGACCGACACCACGCCGGGGGCGCGGATCGACCGGGTGGGGTTCCTGGGGTTCGTGGAGATCGGGAACGCCGGGGTGATCGACCGGGGTGACGAGGTGCTGGTGGACGGGCGGCTGGTGGGGACGGTGCTGGGCTTCGACGCGTGCCACCACCCCAACCACTACAACATCCTGATCAGCACGCCCGAGCCGCGGACCGGGCCGGAGGTCGGCATGGACCCCGAGTTGCCGGTGGTCTTCCACCCGACGGCGGTGCCCTGACGGGTCAGGCGAGGGCGGCTTGGGCGGCGGCCGTCCAGTGGGGTGCGCCGGCTTTGCGAGCCAGGTCCAGGGCGCGGCGGTAGTGCTCCCGGGCCTGCTGGGTTCGGCCTAGAGCGGTGGCGAGGTCGCCCAGGTAGTGGGCGACCGGGCCGAGGGTGAGGATTCCGCTGCCTGCGCCGGCCAACTCGTGCTCGGCGGGCAGGAGGTCGGCGTACAGGCGTTCCATGGTGGGCCGGTCGCCCTCCTGGATGGCCTGCACCGCCCGCAGGCACGCTCGGGCTTCGCACAGCAGGTCCCGGGGCGGGTCGTCGGGCAGGTCCAGCGCCACCGTCTGTCCACTTTGGACTTTCCAGCAGAGGTCGGCCAGGGGCAGGACGTCCACGCCGGTCATGCCGGTGCCGGACAGCCGGGTGGCCAGCGCCGGGTACGGGTTCGACTCCCCCGCCACCACCGCTCGCAACGCCCGGTAGCCGTCGGTGAACACGCCGACCAGCGGTAGGCGGTGGTCCCGCGCCAGCCGGTCGGCGGCGGTGGCGTGGCGGTCCGCGGTGGCGAAGTCGGCCAATGCGCTGTGCGCCTGGACAAGGACCAGGTGGCCCAGGACTGCGAAGGGGACCAACTCGTGACGGGTCGCCAGGTCGACCAGTTCGGCACCGATCGCGGCTCGCTGCGGCGCGAGGCCGGCACGCTCGAAGCACTGGGTGAAGCGGGCGTTGAGGGCGAAGGCGAGCACCGCCGGGTCGCCGACGTGGCGCGCCAGCCGCTCGGCTTCGCAGGCCGCTTCCCGCGCCCGCGCTCCCCCGGTGCTGCGCAGTTCCACGGCGATGGTGGCCAGGAGCCTGCTGCGGGTGGCGTCGTCGTGGCTGTCGGCGGCGAGGGTGTGCTCGGCGGCGTCGGCGATGCGGCGGGCCAGGTCCGGGTCGTCGGGGGTGGTCCAGATGGTCGGGGTGTCGGCGGCGGTGATGACCTTCGCGGTGAGGTGGGGATTGTTGAACGATCCAACGATGTCCAGGGCGGCGGCGCGGTGGGTGCGGGAACCGACGAGGTCGCCCGTCACGGCTTCGGTGCGCACCAGGCCCATCAGGGCGTCCAGGTGGTCGAGGGCGTTCACCTGGTCGAGGGCGTTCACCTGGTCGAAGGCGTTGACCCGGTCGAGGGCGTTGACCTGGTCGAGGGCGGGGAGGCGGTCGGCGGCGGCTCGGTAGAGGCGGGCGGCTTCGTGCGGGGTGAAGCGGGCTTCGGCGGCGTGGGCGGCGGCCAGGGCGGCGCGGCCGGTCCGGGGTGTGGTGTCGCCGGCGGCGAGCAGGTGGTGGGCGAGGGTGGCGGGGTCGTCGGGGTGGAGGTGCTCGACGGCGTCGGCGGTGCGGGCGTGCAGGCGGGACCGGCGGGCGCCGGACAGGTCCTGGTAGAGCGTGTCGCGGACGAGCACGTGCGCGAACCGGTAGCGGCCGGGGCCGTGCTCGACCAGGAAGCCGCGTTCGGTGGCGGTCTCGACGGCGTCGAGGGCGTCGCCCAGCAGGTGGTCGAGGACGTCCAGGTCCACGTCGGTGCCGATCACGGCGGCGTGCCGGAGGAGCCGGCCGACCGGTTCGGGCAGCCGGGCCAGGCGGTGGCGGACGACGTCGCGGACGCCGGCGGGCACCGCGTCCGGGTCGGTGGCCAGCAGGCGGGCCAGTTCGCGCACGAAGAACGGGTTGCCGCCGCTGCGCCGGTGGACGTCGTCGGCCCGGTCGGCGCGGCCGGTGGCGCGGCGCAGGAGTTCGGCCACCGCGCCCGGGGCGAGGCCGCGCAGGTGCAGGCGGACCGGGTCGAGGCGGGCGGCGCGGCCGAGGAACGCGGTGAGGGTCGGGCCCGGGTCGGTGTCCCGGTAGGTGGCGATCACCAGCAGGGGCGCCGGGTGGGCGAGGACGGCGGTGAGCAGGTCGAGCGTTTCCTCGCCGGCCCAGTGCAGGTCGTCGAGGACGAGCAGCAGGGGCGCTCGGTCGGCGAGGTGGGCGAGGACGGCGCGGCGCCAGTGGAACCGGTCGGGGTGGGCGGTGGGCCGGGGGCCGTCGAGGGTGTCGAGGAGGTGGGTCCAGGGCCAGGCGGCGGGGGTGTCGCGGGTGTCGGGGTTGGCGGCCTGGGCGGTGGTCCAACCGGACCGGGCGGCTCGGGCCGCGAAGGCCTCGACCAGCGCAGTCTTGCCGACGCCCGCCTCTCCCGACACGAGCACGAGCCGGGGCCGGTCGACCACGGACTCAGCAGCAGCATCCAGCGCGGCCAGCTCGGCAGTCCGCCCGACCAGGTCCATCGGTGACGACCGACCGGTGGTGGGTGCAGGTGCGGGTGGGATGAGGGTGTGGTTGAGGATGCCGGTTTCGAGGGCGCGGAGGGCCGGGTTCGGGTCTACGCCCAACTCGGCGGCGAGAAGGTCGCGTGCTCGGCGCAGGACATCCAGCGCGTCGGCCTGGCGGCCCGCGTGGTAGAGGGCCAGGGCGAGCAGCCGCCAGGACTCCTCCCGCCACGGGTGTCCCCCGACCTGCACCTCCAGGTCCGGCACGACCTCCGCCGACCGGCCCAGCGCCACCAGCGCCGCCGCCCGCCGCTCCACCGCCAGCAGCCGCAACTCCTCCAACCGCCCGGCCTCGGCCCGCGCCCACCCGTGCTCGGCGAACTCCGCGTACGCGGGCCCCCGCCACAACCCCAGAGCCTCGTCCAACGCCGCCAACGACCCCACCGCGTCCACAAGCGACCCCGACGCGTCCGCCGACGAACCCGCGACACCGGCCACCGACGCCGCACCCACCAGCGCCTCGAACCGCCGAGCGTCGACGTCCTCGGCGACCAGCGCGTACCCAGGCGGCGAAGTCACCAGCACCCGCGCGGGCGTGCGCGGCGGCCGGTCGGGCTCCAACACCCGCCGCAGCGCCGACACGAACGTCTGAACGGCGCCCACCGCCCCAGCCGGCGGCGACTCCCACAGGTCGTCCACCAGCCGCTCCACCGGCACCACCCGACCCCGGGCGACCAGCAGCCGGGCGAGCACCGCGCGGTGGCGTGGGCCGGGCAGCGCCAACGGCCCCCGCGGGCCGGTCGCGACCAGCGGGCCGAGCACCCCGAACCGCACCGACTCCACCCGCGCCACCCTAACGCCCAGTCGGCGCTGACCGGTTGCTGAGCGGCCCGCGCCACGGTGGTCCCATGCAGATCAACGGATTCACCTACCACCGCGTCCCGGTCGGCGACGGCGTCGAGCTGAACGTCGCCGCGAAAGGCACCGGCACCCCGGTCGTGCTCCTGCACGGCTTCCCGCAGACCCACCTGATGTGGCGGCACGTCGCCGCCGACCTGGCCGCCGACCACACCGTCCTGGTCCCCGACCTGCGCGGCTACGGCGACAGCGACAAGCCCGCCGACACCGGCCGCACCTACGCCAAGCGCACGATGGCCGCCGACGTGGTCAAGGTCGCCGCCGCGTTCGGGCACGACCGGTTCGCCGTCGTCGGGCACGACCGGGGCGCGCTGGTCGCCGTCCGCACCGGCCTGGACCACCCCGAACGGGTGACCCACCTGGCCGCACTGGACGTCCTGCCCACCCTGGACATGTGGGACGTGATGCACGGCACCACGGCCGCCATCGGCTTCCACCTGTTCCTCATGGCCCAGCCGCCCGGCCTGCCCGAAGCGCTCATCACCGCCGCCCCGGACGACTTCTTCGGCCACTTCCTCGACGCCTGGACCCAGGACCCCACCGCGATCCCGCCCGACCTGCGCGCCGAGTACCTGCGCAAGTCCCGGGAGGCCATCCCCTCCATCGTCGCCGACTACCGCGCCTCGGCCACCGCGGACGTCGAGGACGACACCGCCGACCGCGGCACGAAGCTGCCCATGCCGGTGGCGGTGCGCCAGCAGGACTGGGGCGCCGTCCTCGGGTTCGACGCGCGCGGGCGGTGGGCCGCGTGGGCCGACGACCTCGACCACGACACCGTCCGGTGCGGGCACTTCATGGCCGAAGAGGCCCCGGACCTCATCGTGAAGACCGTCCGCGACCTCCTCGCCCGCTAGGCACGCCGAAGCGGGGTCGAGGGCTCGCGCACCCGTCGACCCCGCTCCGACGCGCGGCTCAGCCCAGCAGTTCGGCGTCCAGCGTGCCGAAGTGGTACGCCTTCACCGCCTGGACCAGCTCGTCCACGGTCAGCGTGCCGTTCCCGTTGACGTCGATCTGCTGGAAGGCCTGCGTGGCCTGCGACGGGTCGACCCCGACCGCCTTCATCCACTTGCCGAACTCGGCCTGGCTGACCTCGCCGTCGCCGTCGGTGTCGCACAGGTTGAGGATGGCCTGGATCATCGGCCGCACGACGCGCCCGAAGCCCGCGTCACCGCTCTGGAACACCTCGGTCTCGATCACCTGGGAGAACTGGTCCTTGTCCAGGGCGCCGTTCGCCCCGACACCGGCCCGCTGGGCCAGGTACTCGAACGTGTGGACGAACGAGTCGATCACCGCGCGCCCGTTGGGCGACTGCGGGGACTCGCCGAACGCCTTCACGATGCGCTGCGCCTCGGCCTCCAGGTCGGACCGCTCGATCCGCCCGTTGCCGTTGACGTCCCACTTCTCGAACCGCTTCTCCAGGCGCGTGTTCATGACAGCCGTGGTCATTCCTGCACTCTCCTTCGCTACACGAGTTGGCTTGGCAAACAACCGCGTGGCGGGGACGTCACCCCCGCGGCGCGGCGGGCACTACAGGCGCTGGACCTCCCCTCCGGGAACGCGTCCCGTGACGTCGAGCAGGAGCCGTGCGTTCCTGGCCAGCCGGCTCAGGTCATAGCCGCTGTGCGGGACGAGCAGGACGGTCGCGTCGCTGTCGCGCAGAGCGGAGTCCAGGTCGGCCACCGGCGGCCCGAGCCGGGCCACGGGACCGGAAACCGGGTCGTGGTAGGAGATCCGCGCACCGAGCGCGGTCAGTTCATCCGCGACCCGGATCGCGGCCGACTCCCGGGTGTCGGGCACGTCGGCCTTGTAGGCCACACCGAGCAGCAGGACCCGTGCCCCCGCAACGGGTTTGCCCTCCTCGGCGAGCAGCCGCACGACCCGCTGGGCCACGTACCCGGGCATCCCCGAGTCGACCTGCCGGGCCGCCTCCACCACGCCCAGCCGCGCCCCCTCGCGGCGGGCCTTGTCCAGCAGGTAGCGGGGGTCCACCGGGATGCAGTGGCCGCCGACACCGGGTCCGGGCGTGAACGGGGCGAACCCGAACGGTTTGGTGCCCGCGCAGTGCAGCACGTCCCACACGTCCACGCCGATCCGGTCGCAGAACACCGCGATCTCGTTGACCAGCGCGATGTTGACGTACCGGTAGGTGTTCTCCAGCAGCTTGGCCATCTCGGCCTCACGGGTGCCCCGGGCCACCACCACGGTGTCCACGAACCGCCCGTAGAACGCGGCGCAGTGCTTGGCGCACAACGGGGTGTGCCCGCTGACCACCTTCGGGGTGGTGCGCACGCCGTGGCGCCGGTTGCCCGGGTCGATGCGCTCGGGCGAGTAGCCCAGCGGGAAGTCCTCGCCCGCGACCAGGCCGTGGCGCTCCAGGATCGGCCGCACGACCTCGTCGGTGGTGCCGGGGAAGCTGGTGGACTCCAGCACCACCAGCGTGCCGGGACGCAGGTGGTCGGACACGGTGGCGGCGGCGGCGCGGACGGCGGACAGGTCCGGTTCGCCCTCCGGGTTCAGCCCGGTGGGGACGCAGATCACGACGGTGTCGGCCCGCGCGACCACCGACGGGTCGGTGGTCGCGGCGAACCCGTTGGCGTGCATGGCTTTCAGTTGTGCGTCGGACACGTCGAGCACGTGTGAACGGCCGGCCCGGAGGGTGTCCACGACGGCCTGCGAGGTGTCGTAGCCGACGACCGACAGGCCGGCGGCACTGGCGGTGGCGACCAGCGGGAGCCCGACGTACCCGACTCCCACGACGACCAGGTCCACTGACACGTGCGCCCTTTCCACGACGTCGGGATGTGTTGTCACCACCCAGCCGGCTCACGGCGCCCTGAAGCTGGCCGCCGCCGGCGGGACGTGACCTCCGTAGTTCTCCTGAAGGACCCAGATCGGCGGGGTCGGGAACGGCCCACCGCACTCGGGCACGCCGAAGACCTCGATGTTCCTGTTGGTGCGGTTGGTCATCACGTGCGCGCCCGCGGGGATCGCGTAGCAGCCGCGCGGGTTCTCGAAGACCACCAGTTCGGTGACCTCGGCGATGTAGACGACGACCTCGCCCGCGGCGGCGTGCGCGGCGGGGCTGAGCGGGATGGTGAGCGCGGTGGCGGACAGTGCGCCGAGCAGCGCTGTGGCGAACCGTTTCATCAGGAGAACCTCCATCGCTGAACGATGTCCTAATCGGACACTCCTCGCTGTTCGCACGCTAACAGTGACGCTCAGCAAGATGGGGTGACAGAACGCAACACCACCCGCGTAGGTTGCGGGCGCCCGTGCACATTCATCCGGTCGGCAACGGAGGGCGCTCGCCGCGGTGGGCCTGGCGTGGTTGGACGTGCAGCGATTCATTAGGTCGAGCGATGCTCACGTGCCGGATCTCCGCGTTGTTGCGGAAACCTCGAACGCGCCGCGTGACCAACCGGGTTTCGAGTATTAATTCCGGTCGACACTGAAGTAATAGAGAATATTGATCAGTCGCCGAACGCCCCCAGCACGCCCGCCGACACGGCGGAGACCACCTCCGCACCCACCCGTGCCACCCGCAGCCGCACCCCGCCCACCGGCCGCCGCCACCAGCTCCACCTGCAACTCCGCCAACGGCACCGTCGGCTCGTCGTGCCACTCCGCGCCACAACCCGCCAACTCCAACACCGGCTCCGCCAACTCCAACACCGGCTCCGGCGAGTCCTGCACCGCCGCGATACACACCGTCCGTCCTGTGCGAGCACCCACCGACGCACAAGCGTTCAAGACCACTCCCGTGTGACCGGGCTACAAACGCGGCGTGATCGGTTTCATCGGACTCGGGCTCATGGGCCTGCCCATGGCCATCAACCTCGCCAAAGCCGGACCGCTGGTCGTCTGGAACCGCACCTCCGAGCGGTGCGCGCCGGTCGAAGCGGTCGGCGCGCAGGTCGCCGCCAGTGCCGCCGAGGTGTTCGCCCGCGCGGACGTCGTGGTGTTGATGCTGGTCGACGAACCCGCCGTGGACGCCGTCCTCGCGCGCGGCACGGAGGAGTTCGCCGAGCGGGTGCGGGGGCGGACGGTGGTGCAGATGGGGACCATGCCCGCCGCGTACTCGGTCGGGCTGGAACGCGACATCGCGGCGGCCGGCGGGGTGTACGTCGAAGCGCCCGTGTCGGGGTCGCGCGGGCCTGCGGAGGCGGGCACGTTGATCTCGATGGTGTCGGGTGGGGACGTCGAGCGCGTCAGGCCGGTGCTGGCGCCGATGTGCGCGGAGATCGTCGAGTGCGGGCCGGTGCCGGGTGCGCTACAGATGAAGTTCGCGGTGAACCTGTTCCTGATCACGATGGCCACCGGGCTGTCCGAGGCGTACGTGTTCGCGGAGGCGCAGGGGATCGACCTCGGCACACTGACCCGGGTCCTGGAGGCCGGACCGATGGCGTCGGCGGTGTCGAAGGCCAAGGGCGTGAAGCTGCGCGACGGCGACTACGCGCCGCAGGCCGCCGCGTTGGACGTGCTGAAGAACAACCGCCTCATCGCCGAGGCCGCCCGCGCCGCCGGTGTCGCCTCACCCCTGCTGGACGTCTGCCACGCCCTGTTCGGCGAGACCGTCGACCTCGGCCACGGCGGCTCCGACATGGCCGCCGTCGCCCACGCCATCCGCGCCCGCTCCCTCTCCTGACACCCCCGCCGCCCACACGGCGGGCGTCAACCCGAAGGCGCGCTTGAACATCCGGGTGAGGTGGCTCTGGTCGGCGAACCCCGCCGCCACCGCCACCTCACCCAGCGCGGCGCCCGAGCGGATCAGCCGACGGGCCGTGTCGAGCTGCCGCATCGTCCGGAACCGGGTGGGACTGGTGCCGAACGCCGCCCGGAACTGCCGCGCCACCGTCCACCGGTCCATCCCCGCCACCCGCTCGAACTCCGCCACCGGGTGCCGCCGCGCCGGGTCGTCGACCAACAGGGTCCGCACCCGCCGCACCGCGTCCAGGTCCAGTGCGGTGGCCTTCGAGGCGGGCCCGGCGTGCTGGGTCAACATGTCCACCACGGCGGTCGTCATCTCCACGGCCTGCACGTCGTCCAACGGTTCGTCGATGTCCGCCAACCACCCCGCGACCGCCCGCGACGCCGGCGTGGGCTCCAGCACCGGCTCGGCGACGAACGGCAGCGACCGACCGCCCAGGGCGTCCTGCACCAGCGCCGGGTCCAGGTAGATGATCCGGTAGTCCAGCCCCTCAGCGGACCCCGCGCCACCGTCGTGCGTCTCGTCGGGGTGCAACACATGCCACCGCCCCGGCAGGCAGTGCCACAGCGCCCCTCGGTACCGGAAGGTCTGCACGCCCGCCAACGTCAACCCGACGGCATACGTGTCATGCCGGTGCGGCGCGAACGCCACCCCGCGCAACGACGCCGCCATCCGCTCGATCCCGTCCGCCCCACCCCGAACCGCAAGCGGTAGGCGGTGCCACGGGCGACCAGAAGCTCCCCGGCCATGCCCCCACGCTAGCCGCCGTGTTCAGCGCTCGCCGACAAACCGCAGGAAGCTCCGCCACCCGGACCAGGTGAACGCCAGTCTTTCACCGGCCGCATTGCGGGTGTTGCGCACGTGGGCACCGGCCGCGCTGAAAGCGACTTCGACGCAATTACCGTCTCCCGAGAAGGTGCTCTTCCGCCACCGCAGTGCGGAAGGCCTGTCGTCGAAGACCATTCCGGCACCCCTCCTCACGGCCCCGACCTGGACGAGGTGCTGATCAGCGTATCGTCACACGTCGATCTCCCAGAACCGCCGAGAGAGCGAGCGCCATTGCTCCGCGCTCAGCATTCGATCACGGCCGAGGTGGAATAGAGTGCCGGCCGGTGCCGGCCTTATGCAGTTATGACGGCATCTCCTCCAACACTCGGTCGATCACGATGTCGAGGTCATCCGGCGGCGGCGCCAACAGCTCCAGGGTGACGAACCACTCGACGTACTCACTGACCTGCTTCGGGTTGTTCTGGATGACCGTGACGCCACCCGGCCACTCCAGGTAGACCGCGTGGTCCTGCTCCTCCGACGCGAACTCGAAGACCTCGAAGTTGCCGCGCATGCCGCGGTGGATGCCCTTGTCGAAGGTCAGCACCTGGATCGTGATGTTCGGCTGCTTCGCCAGATCCTTGATCTGCTCCAGTTGCTTGCGCATCACGGCCGGTCCACCGACCCAACGCCGCAGCGATGCCTCGTCCATGATGAAGAACGCGCGAACGGCGTCTTCGCCATGCAGTATGCGCTGGCGGTCCATGCGGAGCTTGACCTTGTACTCCAATTGGTCCTCAGTGTTGTACATCCGCAAGATCTCACGGGCGTAGTCCTCGGTCTGGAGCAGGCCAGGGATGACCAAGGTCTGGAACTGCCGGATGAGCGACGTCGACGACTCGAACTCCAGCAGGGTGACCATGTCGGCGTCGAGGTTGGGCTTGTGCTTGTCCCACCACACGCGCTGGCGGCCGGCTCGCGCCGTCTGGACCAGGTCCTCGATGTACTCCGGCGACTCGCCGTAGAACTGGAGCAACGCGCGCAGGTCGGTCGTGGAGATGTTCACCGCGCCCGTTTCGATGCGGATGACCTTGCTCGTGGACCAGTCGAGCGCCTCGGCGACCTCCCGTTGTGTGCGGCCAGCACGGTCGCGCGCCTTTCGCAGTTCGGTGCGCAAACGACGCTGCTGGACCACAGGGTTGCTCACCTGCGCCACAGAGATCCACCTTCCGATCTGCTCCCATGCCATCTGCTATGTGGCATATAGCCAACCGTACGACCGCTTGGTAACGTCGTGCAAGCCGACATTGCGGACTGTCGCAGTCGGCCTCATGGCCGGACGGAGTTCCGATGAGCAAAGAGACGTGGGTGACCGAAAGGCGAGTACTACTCGTCATTCGCAACCTGACGTCTCTCTACCGCCTCCTCCAACTGGTCGACGGCCTGTTCGCCGGACAGCGCATCGCCGTCAAGTTCACCATCGACAAGGGCTCCGAGTACGTCCGCGACTTGCGCAAACACCTCATCGAAACGGGTTGCGAGGTGTTGGGTTGGCAGAACGCGACGAAGATCGAATTCGACGCGATCATGGCGGCGCACGCCAGCAGCGCGTTGCACGAACTCCGCGGGCCGATCGTGACCATCGCCCACGGGGCCGGTTATCCGCGGATCGTGCCCGAGACGACCGGCTCCACGGATTCACCCACTGGAGTGGCCCGCAGCCAACTGGTCCACGACGGCCGGGTCATTCCCGCAAGAATAGGGCTTTCCCACCCGGAGCAGTTCGCGCTCGTCGACCGGACCTGCCCGGAGGCCCGGGACCGGTGCGTGGTCGTCGGCGACCCGGCCGCCGACCAGTTGCGGGCCAGTTCGGCCCTGCGCGACCGGTACCGGGAGGCGTTGGGCGTCGGGCCGGACGAGCGGCTGGTCCTGGTCACCTCCACCTGGGGCCCGAACTCGGCGCTGGCCGCCGCCCCGCGCCTGCCGCAGCGGCTGCTCGCCGAACTGCCGCTGGGCCGCTACCGGGTCGCCCTGGTGCAGCACTGGAACATCAGCCAGGGGCACTCGCGCTACGAGGTGGCGCAGCAGTTCCGCGACGGCACCCACTGCGGGCTGATCAGCATCCCGCCGGACCGCAGCTGGCAGGCCGCGCTGATCGCGGCCGACGTCGTGATCGGCGACCACGGCTCCGTCACCTTCTACGGCGTGGCCCTGGGCAAGCCGCTGCTGCTGGCCAACGACGGCGGGTGCGAGGTCGACCCGGCGTCGGCCAACGCCGAGGTCTGGCGCAAGGCCCGCCAACTGGACCTCGACGCGCCGCTGCGCCCGCAGGTCGAGTCCGCCCTCCGGGACGGCGAGGACCCGGCGCTGCGCGAGATCACCGAGCGCGTGCTCGGCCGGCCCGGCGAGGCGAAGGCCCTGGTGCACCGGGTGCTGTGCGAGATGATGGGCCTCCCGCTCTCGGCGACCCCGCCCGTGCACCCGGTGGAGGTCCACCACGCGCCCGCACCGCCACCGGTCGGGGCGCAGGTCGTCACCGCCTCGCTGCGCCGCGGCAAGGTCACCCTGGAGCGCTTCCCGCACCTGCTCAGCGGCCTGCGGCCGGAGAACGGTGCCGAGCCGATGCTGGTGGTGGACGAGTCGGTCGTGGACCGCACCGTCCGGCACAACGCCGACGTCGTGGTCCGCACCGAGGTCGCCGACGACCCGCGGAGCTGGGTGAAGGGCGCGTTGGCCGACCACCCGGGCGCGGCGGTCGCGGCGGCGGCCACGGAGTCCGGGTCGGTGGTGGGGTTCCGCGACGGACCGGCGGTGGACCTGGTCCAGGTCGGCCCGAGCGCCGCCGCCTGCGCGTTGCACCACTGGGTCAGCCTGCGCGAGCGGAGAGTCCCGCCCAGGGGCTTGGTGCTGGCCGTCGAGGACAACGATGTCACCTGCGCGGTGAACCTGGCCGGCCGCCGCTGGCCCCGACCGCCTCAGCCGCGCGACCCGAACCAGCGCAGGACCTCCGCGCTGCGCGGGTTGCCGGCGTCGCGGTAAAGCTCGTACAGGCGCTGCGCGGAGTCCCGGAACAGGTCGTCGTCGCGCTGTTCGCGGGCGATCACCACCATGACCTCCAGCGCCTGCGCCTCCTTCACCGGCTGCCGCCGGGAGCGGGTGGTGACGATCGCGGCGGTCAGGACGCGGCGGGCGTCGGCGACCCGGCGCAGCGCCTCGTACGCCCGGCCCAGCGCGATGTGGACCCGCGCGGTGGACATCTCGTCGCGCAGGCGTTCCAGCAGCCGGCGCGCCTCCTCCAGCACGGGCAGCGCCAACGCGGCCTTCCCGGCGCGCACCAGGGCGTCGCCGAACTGGTAGGCCTGCATTCCGATCGCGCGCGGGTCGCCCAGGCGTCGGCTGATCACCAGGGCGGACTCGAACTCCCGCGCCGCGTCGTCGTAGCGCTCCTGTTCGCGCAGCAGCAACCCGTAGGACTCGTGGACCATCGCGCGGCCCAGGCCGTTGTCCGCGATGACCCGTTCCGAGCGGGACAGCTCGGTGCGGGCCGCCTCGAAGTCGCGCAGTTCGACGTGGGCGCGCGCGAGTTGGTTGCGCAGCCGGCACTCGGCGGCCCGCGCCCCCACCGCGGCGGCGGACTCGGCGCCGATGCGGTGCGCCTCGATCCAGTCCGCGTAGTGCTTGCGGCTGTGGTAGAAGGCCCACAGCGCCTCGCACAGCTGCCAGGCCGCCGTGTGGTGGCCGATCCGGGCGGCCAGCCGGACGGCGGCGAGCAGGTTGGTCCGCTCGGTCTCGAACCACTCCATGCCCGACCCGGCGTCGAACGGGTGCGGCCACGCCCTCAGGTCGTGGTCGGCCAGCCGCCAGCGCGCCGGACCCAGCACCGCGCGGTCGGCCGCCGCCGCGCCCGACAGGTACCACTCGACCGCGCGCCGCTCCACCGCCTGCCGCTCGGCCGCGCTCTCGCGTTCGGCGCGGTGCAGCGCGTGCAGGCGGACCAGGCCGTGGAAGCGGTACCGGTCGGCCACGTGCTCCTCGACCAGGTTGACCCCGCGCAGCAGGGCCAACTGCTCCTCCGCCTCGGCGGTCGTCGTGGCCGCCATCGCCGCCGCCACACCCGCGTCGAAGTCACCGCCCGGGTGCAGGCCCAGCACCCGGTACATCCGCCGAGCCCCGGCGGACAGGTCGTCGTACGCCGCGTCGAAGACGTGTTCCACGAGGTGATCCCCCTCCACCGAGAGCCGGCTGAGGCGTTGGCGGTCGTCGGACAGGTGCTGGGCGTAGCGGGCGACCGTCCAGCGCTCCAGCCGGCCCAGTTCGGCGCCGACCACCCGCAGCGCGATCGGCAGGCCCGCGCACAGGTCCACCAGGCGGCGGGTGGCGGTCGGCTCCTTGCGGACCCGGTCGTCGCGGACCATGTGCGCGACCAGCGTCGCGCCGTGCTCGTCGTCCAGCGGGCCGAGTTCCACGGTGTGCGCGCCGTCGATGGCCAGGCCGCTCAGCCGCCGCCTGCTGGTGGCCAGGACGACACTGCCCGGCGAGTTCGGCACCAGGGACCGGATCTGCGCGGCGTGGTCGGCCCCGTCGAGCACCACCAGCACCCGCGAGCGGGCGGTGAGGCTGCGGAACAGCGCCACCCGCTCGGGCAGGTCGGGCGGGATGTAGTCCCACGGCACGCCGAGCGCCCGCAGGAACGCCCCGGCCACGTCGGTGACCGCGATGCCGCCGTGGTGCCGGTAGCCGTCGAGGTCGGCGAACAGGTGCCCGCCGTCGAACCGGTCGGCGTGCCGGTGCGCCCACTGCAGCGCGCACGCGGTCTTCCCGACCCCGGCCATGCCGCTGAGGACGACGATCGCCGCGCCCCGCCCGCCGCCACCGGTGGCCGCGGCCTCGATGCGGTCGATCTCGCCGCGCCGGTTGACGAACCCGTGCGGCGCGGGCGGGAGCTGGCGGGGCCGCTTCATCCGGGCGGGTGCCGTGCTGACGACGGTGACCTCGTCGATGATGTTCGCCTGCACCACCCCGCCGAGAACGGGTGCGGAAACCTCGTTGCGCGCCAACTGCGCCGACCGTTCGCCGCGCGCGGACAGGGCGTCGAGCGCCGCTCGCAAGCTCATGTCCGGTTTCATCAGCTGTCTCCCGGCCGGGTGCCGCCCAGTATCACACCTGCGACCCCGGGCCGGCAGGCGATCGAAGGCTGATTCGACCGTGGCCCCGCACCGCGTTCGGTTGGCGGGGCGTGGCGATTCGCGTCACCCGAACGGCGGTTTACGCTGGTAGGAGCGTGGTTGACGGCGAAAGGTGTTGCACGTCCGGCAATTCCCCGTCCATTCCCCGCCAATGCTCCCGCGAGCAAGCCGGCCGACGTGGACTCATATGCTGGCGGGCGTTCACAGGACAACGGGGAGGGCGTCGGCGGTGCGGTACGTGGCGATCGGGGACAGTTTCACCGAGGGCGTCGGTGACGAGCGGGCGGACGGGTCGCCGCGCGGCTGGGCGGACCTGGTCGCGGAGGGGCTCGCGCGCGGGCTGGGCGAGCCGGTGTCCTACGCGAACTTCGCCGTGCGGGGCCGGTTGCTCGCGCCGATCGTCACCGAGCAACTGGAGGCCGCGCTCGCCCTGACTCCCGCGCCGACGGTGATCACGCTCAACGGCGGTGGGAACGACATGATGCGGCCCGGGATGGACGGTCGGCGGCTGGCGGAGCTGACCGAGCACGCCGTGCGCCGGTGTGCCGAGGCCGGGGTGCGGCTGGTGCTGCTCAGCGGCGCGGACCCGTCGCTGCGGCTGCCGTTCGGGCGGACCATGCACGAGCGGGGCGCGGCGCTGACCGCGGCCGTGAAGGAGTTGGCGGCCCGGCACGAGTTGACCATGGTGGACATGTTCAACGACCGGGAGATCCGCAAGGCGGCCTACTGGTCACCCGACCGGCTGCACCTCAACGCCGCCGGGCACCACCGGGTGGCGGCCCACGTGCTGACCGCACTGGGCCACACCACGCCGGCGGAACCCCTCGACCACGAGCCGGAGGTGCGCCGCCTGCTCACCGAGGCCCGCTACTACCGGCAGCACGTCCTGCCGTGGCTGCACCGCAGGCTGCGCCGCCGTTCGTCCGGCGACACCGTGCGTGCCAAGCACCCGACGTGGACGACCGTCATCGCGGAACCCGCCGCTTGACCAGCTTCACCGAGGTCCAGACGACATCGGCGATCAGGATCAACGCCCAGACGCGGCCGGCGCCGTAGAGGAAGGCCTCGGCGCCTTCTCGCGGCACCTGGCCGAGGAGGACGGCGCCGAGGTCACGGGTGAGCAGATCACGCACCCAGGAGAGGTCGAAGAACGCCAGAACCGCCTGTGCCGCACCGAAAAGCGCCGCGTGCACACCAAGGTCGACCACCTGCGCGCGCCGGCCTTCGGGCGCACGCTCCGGAGGCTCGGGCGCGGCGGGGGCAGGGGCAGGCGAGGGTGCGGCGGGCGCGGGCGCAGCGGGCGCGGGCTCGGCGGGCGCGGCGGGCGCGGCGGGCGCGGGCTCGGCGGGCACAGCGGCGGGCGCGGGCTCGGCGGGCACAGCGGGCGCGGGCTCGGCTGGCGCGGCAGCGGGCGCGGGCTCGGCGGGCGCAGCGGGGGCGGGTGCCGCGGTCTCCTCCGCCGGTGGTGGGGGTGGGATGTCGGCCACGCCCAGGCGGCGGACCGCCCGGGGCACCACCACCGCCCCCGCCAGGATCATCGCCGCCGCCACCAGGCACGCCACCTGCCAGCTCGCCCCGTCGTACAGCGCCCCCGCCGCCAGGCTGCCGATCAACCCGCCCACCAGGCACGCCGACTCGTACACCCCCATCGCCCGCCCGACCCGGCCACCGGACGCCTCCGCGATCACCGCCTGCTGCACCGGCAGCACCGCCGCCCACGCCAGCCCGCTCAACACCCACAACCCCGCGATCACGTACGGGTTCGGCGCCCACACCAGACCGACCGCGAACGCGCAACTGGCCAACGACGCGGTCATCAGCACCCGCGACCGCCCGAACCGCACGACGTACCGGTGCAGGTGCTCCGCCGCCAGGCTCATCGCGATCGCCCCCGGCAGGAACACGTACGCCACCTGCACCACCTCCAGCCCGAACCCGCGCTGCAAGTGCAACAACAGCAACAACCCGACCGCCGACTCCGCCGCCATGGTCATCACCACCGCGAACAGCATCGGCCGCAACGCCCGCCCGACCGCACCAAGCCCGCCGGAAACCCGCGCACCACCACCGCGCGGCAACGACACCAGCAACCCCGCCGCCACCAGGCACGCCGCCGCGCACAGCCAGAACAGCCCGCCGAACCCGAGCACGCCCAGCAGCGCCAACCCCGCCACGAACGCGACCCACGACCCGGTCTCCTGCGCGGTCAACAGCCGGGGGAACACCGCCGAGTCCTCCGCCAGCCTCTCACTGACGATCGACCGCACCGCCACCCACAGCAGCGCACCACCGGCACCCCCGACCGCAGCCGCCCCATAAGCGACAAACGCGTTGCCCGCCAACGCATATCCCGCACACGACACCGCGTACAGCAAAGCCCCCGACGCGGCCACGTACCGCCGCTCGAACCGGTCCGACAGCACCCCCGCCACCGGCCGCACGAGCATCGACAACGCCATCTCGACGGCCATCAGCACGCCGACCTCGACCGGCCGCAACCCGATCGCCGCGCCCGCCCACAGCGGCAGGACGAAGTCGATCAGCTCGGTCGGCCCGTTGGTCAGCGTGGCCGCCCACAGCGTCCACCGCTCCCTGCGAAGCACCGCCCCCATCGAAACAACCCCCAAGAAACTCCGAACAGCGTTCGATCCACTCCGAACGGTATACTGAGTTTCACCATGACCGCCAACCGCGCCCTCGAACTGCTCTGGCGCGACGACCGCCGCCCGGCCCGCGGTCCGCAACGCGGCCTCACCGTGGACCGGGTCGTCCGGGCCGCGATCGAGGTCGTCGAGGCGGCCGGCCTGGCCGCGCTGTCCATGCGCCGGGTCGCGCAGCACCTGGGCGTCGGCACCGCCTCGCTCTACACCTACGTCCCCGGCAAGACCGAGCTGGAAGCGCTGATGCTGAACGCGATCGGCGCCGACGACCCGCTCCCCCACGAACGCCCCGGCGACTGGCGCGCCAAGCTCGAAGGCTGGGCGCGCGCGGACTGGGTGGAGTTCCGCGCCCACCCGTGGGTGCTCCAGCTGGTCAACCTGGCGCCCGCGCCCGGCCCGAACCTGTTGCGCTGGATCGACTCCGCGCTGAGCGTGTTCGACGGCACGGGCCTGTCCGAGGCGGAGAAGATGGCCGCGGTCGAGTCGGTGGACGCCTACGTCCGCGGCCTGGCCCGCCAGCACCTCGACCAGCCCGAACCCGACCCCGAGCAGGACCGGCTGCTGGTCGAGCTGGTCGACTTCACCCGCTACCCGAGCCTGCTGCGCGCCCTGCGCGCGGGCGTGCGGCCGTGGTCGGGCGACCAGTTCGAGTTCGGGCTCCAGCGCCTGCTCGACGGCATCGCGGCGCTGATCGCGGAACGGGCGGCGCCGACCGACTCACCACGGTAGCCCGATCAGGTGAAAGCCCCTGCCCGGCGCCGTTTCGCGCGCACGTCCCGGCGGGTCACCGCCGCCCTCACGAGCTTCGCGCTCACCGTGCCGGGTCCGGTCGTCACGACGCCGCCGGCGCACGCCGCGCAGGACCCCGACGTGGCCGGGCCGCAGAAGTCCGCCGACTTCAGCAGAGCGCTCGGATCGGTGGCGAACCGGGCAAGGCGTGATCACATCACACCAGGTGAGACGGGCCAAACGGGACGTTCTTGACATGTTTCGTTTAGCACCTCGAAACTTTAGGAGCCACCGCCACTCGCCACTCGGAAGGGGTGCTGTGGTGTCCACCAACCCAGGCCGCGCCAAGGCCCGGTCGACACTCGTCCTGCTGGCGGTGCTCGCGTTCGTCGGCGCCCTCGCGGCGGTCGCGCGGAGCGAAGTCGCCGCGGCCGTCGAGGACGACGGTGCGGATTGCCAGGTGAGCGTGCCGGGCTCGCTGCCGGCCAACGCGAAACTGCCCGACCCGTTCAAACGCCTCGACGGGACACGGGTCTCCAGCAAAGCCGACTGGCGCTGCCACCGCGCCCAGACCCGCGAACTGGCCGAGCGGTACGTCTACGGCGACAAGCCCGGCAAGCCCTCCAGCGTCACCGGATCGGTGTCCGGCACGAACATCTCCGTCAACGTCTCCCACAACGGCCGCACCGCGAGCTTCTCCGCCCGCGTCGAACTCCCGAGCGGCACCGGTCCGTTCCCCGCCGTCGTGGTCGTCGGCGGGCTGGGCGCGGACACCGCCACGATCAAGGCCGCCGGCGCCGCGGTGATCAACTACGACCCGCTGGCGGTCGGCCGCGAAGGCACCCCGCGCAACAACAAGCAGGGCGCGTTCTACGGCATCTACGGCTCCTCCAGCAGCACCGGTCTACTGGCGGCGTGGGCGTGGGGCGTGAGCCGGATCATCGACGTGGTCGAGCAGTCCGGCGGCACGGTGCTCAAGGCGGGCGCGACCGGCGTGACCGGGTGCTCGCGGTACGGCAAGGCGGCGTTCGCGATCGGCGCGTTCGACCAGCGGATCGCGCTGACCATGCCGGTGGAGTCGGGCAGCGCCGGGGTGCCCGCCTTCCGGGCCATCCCGGGTGAGAGCGGCGCGCAGCCGTTGAGCAGCGCGTACGGGGAGCAGCCGTGGCTGGGTGACGCGTTCGGCTCGTTCACCGGCAACCCGAGCACGCTCCCGGTCGACACCCACCAGGTGATCGGCATGATCGCGCCGCGCGGGCTGTTCATCATGGAGAACCCGCACGTCGACTGGTTGGGCGCGCGGTCGGGCAGCGTGGCGGCGCTCGCCGGGGCCGAGGTCTACAAGGCGCTGGGCGTCGGGTCCAACATCAGCTACTGGTCGGACGTCCAGGACGGCACGCACTGCGCGTCGCGGTCGGAGTGGCGGGCCCCGTTGCAGCAGAACATCCAGAAGTTCCTGGTCGGGAGCGGCGGGACGACGGGCACGTTCCGGATCTCCAGCCGCAAGGCCGGGTCGCTCGCGGAGTGGAAGGACTGGCAGACGCCCACCCTGACCGACGGCCCCACCACGTCCACGACCACCACCACGACCACCACCACGACGACCACTCCCCCGCCCGGCGGCTGCTCGGCGTCGGTGTCGGTCAACCAGTGGACCGGCGGGTTCGTCGCGACCGTCCGGGTGACGGCGGGCTCGTCGCCCATCACGGGGTGGGCGGTGACGGCGACCCTGCCGGCGGGCGCCTCGGTGACCAACGCCTGGAACACCAACCGCAGCGGCAACAGCGGGACGGTCGAGTTCACCAACGTCTCGTTCAACGGGTCGCTCGCCGCCGGCCAGTCGACCGAGTTCGGCTTCCAGGGCACGGGCACCGGCACCGGGCTCGCACCCACCTGCGTCGTCCGGTAGCGCGCGTGGGGCGGACGCCCGCCCGGTGACGTAGGTTGGGCGGGTGCCGGACCAGTTGCCGAACGGGCGTCACGGCGGCCCCGCGGCCGTGACCAGGGCACTGCTGGTTCGTGGCCGTCGGGGCCGTCCTGGCCGCCCTCCTGACCCGGGTCGGCACGCAGGACGTCGTGCCCGGCCGGCCGCAGGCCGCACCCACCACCCCGGAAGCCACCACCACGACCGGGCCAACCACCACGACCACTCCGCCGCCGGACCCGTGCACGGTGAAGGCCGCCTCGCTCACCCAGCGGCACAAGCTCGCCCAGTTGCTGATGGTCGGCGTCGACCCGCGCGGCAGCGAGGACGCGCTCAACGTGGTCCGGGCCGAGCAGGTCGGGGCGATCTTCATCGGCGGCGACGCCACCGGCCTGCTCACCGGCGGCCTGGACGTGGTCCGGGCCGCCGCCACGCTGCCGCTCGTGGTCGCCGTGGACGACGAGGGCGGGCGGGTCCAACGGGTCGAGATGCTCGACGGGGACATGCCCAGCGCGCGGCGGATGGCCCGGGACATGTCCCCCGAGCAGGTCCGGGCGCTGGCCCGGGACCGGTCGACGGCGCTGCGCAACCGGGGCGTGACGATGGACCTCGCGCCCGTGCTCGACATCACCGCCCAGCCGGACGACACCGTCATCGGCGACCGGTCCTTCAGCGCCGACCCGGCCACCGCCGCGACCTACGCCCAGGCCTTCGCCGAGGGCCTGCGGGACGCGGGCACGACCCCGGTAATCAAGCACTTCCCCGGCCACGGCAACGCCAGCGGCGACTCCCACCAGGGCTCGGTGACCTCCCCGCCGCTGGACGCGCTGCGCCAGGCCGACCTCCTGCCCTACCGCGACATCGGCCGCTACGGGCCGGTCGTGGTGATGCTCGGGCACATCGACGTCCCCGGCCTGACCGGCGGGCTCCCGGCGACCCTGAGCCCCGAGGCGTACGGGCTGCTGCGCGGCGAGTACCGGTTCGGCGGTCCGGCGATGACCGACGACCTGGGCGCGATGCGCGCCGTCACCGACCGGGTGGACCTGCCCGAAGCCGTCCGGCTGGCCCTGGCGGCGGGCGCGGACATCGCGCTGTGGTCCACCGGCGGCCGGACCGGCGAGGTCCTGGACCACCTGGAAGCGTCCGTGGCGGCGGGGACCCTGCCCGCCGCGCGGGTCGACGAGGCCGCGCGGCGCGTGCTGGCCATGAAGAGCGCTTGCTGACATTTTTGCGCGCCGGGTGCAGCAAATCGGGTCGCTGCGCCGTTTCCGGGGTATGGAGTTCGCCCACTACGTGACCAGTCAGTCGGCGCCCCTGGTGCGGTTCGCCACGGCCCTGACCGGCCGGTCACGGCTCGCCGAGGACCTCGTTCGCGACGCCCTGTGCCGGGCCTACGTCCGGTGGGACCGGATCTCGGCCGCGCCGCACGCCCGCGTCCGCAGCCTGGTCGTCGCGGAGTACCTGTCCTGGCGGCGGCTGTTCGCCACCCGGACCGGCCCGGACGTCGTGCACCGGCTGGCCGTGCTGCCGCGCAAGCAGCGGGCGGCGGTGGTGCTGCGGTACTACGCCGGGCTGCCCGACCACGAGATCGCCGCCCACCTGGGGTGGCGGGAGTCCACCGTGCGCACCCGGATCGCGCGGGCCCTGGCGGCCCTGCCCGATCAGCGGTAGTCCGGCGGGTCAGCGGTAGTTCTGGGGACCCGCGCTGTCCAGGCCCGCCTCGGAGGCCACCTTCAGCACCTCGACGTCACCGGGGTTGTTGTGGATGTCCACGTAGGTCGCGACCGTGTTGACGATGTAGCGGTGCCGCGACCCCGTCCACCCGTTCAGCATGCCCTCCTCGGACGTGTCGCACGGCTCGGACCCGCGGCCCTCCTGCGGGCAGATGTAGCCCAGGTCGCCCGCCTGGAAGTCGTCCATCGCCGTGTAGACGTTGTCGGCGGTCGCCTTGTCCTTGAACGCGAACACCTTGATGCTGACCAGGAGCAGGCCGTCGTCGCTGACGTACGCGCCGGTCGTCGCGCCGATGCAGTCGTGCTCGTCGAGGACGCGGCGGGCCTCGTCGGTCTGCGCCGGGGCGTAGCAGGTCACGTTGTCGGAGCCGGCCTCGAAGGTGAAGGTCCGGCCGTCGGCGGTGAAGCTGCGGGCCAGCAGGGCGCTCGTGGTCTGCGGGGTGTCGTCGGTGCTCTGGGTGTCCAGGCTCCGCGGGTCGAAACCCTTGGTCGTGGTGGTCGTCGGCGGGTCGTAGGTCGTGGTGGGCCCGTCGTCGGTGGTGGTCGTGGTGGCCATGGGCAGGTCGCGGATCGTGGGCGCGGTGCCGCCGGCGAGGCCGCCGAGGATCTCGCCCGGGCCGATCAGCACGACCGTGGCGACGGTGGCCAACGCCAGCACCGAACCGACCACGGCGGCGATGATCGAGCCGCGGTTGTCGCTCTGCGGCGGCGGTGGGGGCAGGACTGAGGTCGGCACGCGCGGCTGGACCACGGTGGCGTGGTAGGCCGACGGGTCGAACGCGACCAGGGCGGTGACCAGGTCGTCCGGCAGCCACGAGTCCGTGGTGAGTTGGACGGTCCGCCCCTGGGTCCGGGCGCGGGCGTACTCGATCACCTCGGGGAGTTCCGGCCGGTCGGCGGGCTCCTTGGCCAGGCAGCGCTCGACGACGGGGCGCAGCTCGGGCGGGCAGTCGTCGAGGTCCGGCGGCTCGTTGAGGATGCGGTAGAACAACGCGTCCGGGTTGCCCTCGCCGAACGCGGTGTGGCCGGTGGCGGCGAACACCGCGAGCTGGCCGAGGGCGAACACGTCCGTGGCGCGGGTCGCCGGCTTGCCGCGGACCTGCTCGGGCGCCATCAGCGCCGGGGTGCCGATCTGGACGCCGGTGCGGGTCAGCGAGGTCGCGGCGGCGGCGTGCGCGATGCCGAAGTCGATCACGCGCGGACCGTCGTCGGCGAGCAGGACGTTGGCCGGGGTGAGGTCGCGGTGGACCAGCCCGCAGGCGTGGATCGCGGACAGCCCCTCGGCGGCGCCCGCCAGCAGCCGGAACACCGTGGGCAGCGGCAGGGGCCCGTGGTCGGCGACGGCTTGGCGGACCGACGGGCCGGACACGTAGGAGGTGGCCAGCCACGGCACCGGGGCCTCGGTGTCGGCGTCCACGACGGTCGCGGTGTAGAGGCCCTGGACCCGGCGGGCGATGTCGACCTCCTGCCGGAACCGCCGCCGGAACTCCTCGTCCTCGGCGTGCTCGGACCGGACCACCTTGATCGCCAGCGCCCGCCCGCCGGGCGTGAACGCGAGGTAGACCCGCCCCATGCCACCCGCCCCGATGCGGGCGCGCAGCTCGTAGCCGCCGACCTGCGTCGGGTCGTCGGCCGTGAGCGGCGCGAATCCGGCGGTCATCCTCATCCCCCTCGTCGGCGTTCCCGCGCAGAACGCTAGTGATCATCGCACCTGCCCGTCGCGGAGGTGTCCTGTTACGGCCACGACCGGTGCCGAAAAGCGTTGGACGCCTCCGGCGAGGTCGCAGCAGGATCGGGCCATGCGCCAAGAGGACCTCTGGGACGCCGAGACCGCCGCCAACTACGACACCCCCGGCACCGGCATGTTCGCGCCCGACGTCCTGGACCCGGCCGTGGAGCGGCTGGCGACCCTGGCCGGCGGCGGCCCGGCGCTGGAGTTCGCCGTGGGCACCGGACGGGTCGCGATCCCGCTGGCCGAGCGCGGGGTCCCGGTGACCGGGATCGAGCTGTCCACCGCCATGATCGCCCGGCTGCGGGAGAAGGCCGACGAGTCCACGGTTCCGGTGGTGGCGGGCGACATGGCCACCACCGTGGTGCCTGGCGAGTTCACGCTGGTCTACCTGGTCTACAACACGATCTCGAACCTGCTGACCCAGGACGAGCAGGTCGACTGCTTCCACAACGCCGCTCGCCACCTGGTGCCCGGCGGTCGGTTCGTGATCGAGCTGTGGGTGCCGGAGCTGCGCGCGCTGCCGCCGGGGCGCGAGGCGACCGTGTGGCACAACGAACCCGGCTACATCGGCCTGGACACGTACGACGTGCTCAACCAGCACGTGGTCTCCCACCACTTCCGGTTCGGGGACGACCGGCGGGCCACCCTGGCGCGCAGCCCGCACCGCTACATCTGGCCCGCGGAACTGGACCTGATGGCGCGGTTGGCCGGGTTCGAGCGCGAGAGCAGGCACGCGGACTGGACCGGGAGCCCGTTCACCGCCGACTCCCGGTCCCACGTGACCACTTACGTCAAGCCGCGGTGAGCGGCTGGCAGGGCTTCGTACTAGGACATCTCGGTGAGGATCATGCCGTTCCACCAGTAGCCGAGGGCGTCGAGCGCGTCCGGGGTGGTGGCGGTGGACGAGCGCAGCACGCCGGTCGTGGTGGTGCGGGTGTCGACCCACCAGACCTGTCCCACGCCGTCGGCCACGAAGCAGGTGGTGAACTCGCCGGGGATCGGGCCGCCGGTGTCGCGGTAGTAGAGCGCGTAGTGCGCGGGTCGGGTCTTGGGCCGACAGCCGCCGGAGCCGTCCTCCCGCTGGATGCCGTGGGCTTCGACGAGGGCCAGGAAGTGCGCGTCCTGGGCGGCGCGGTCGGTGAAGAGGTGGAAGATCGCCTGGTCGGGGGTGGGAAGCGGAAGTGGCGGGCGTTGGCGGCGGAGCAGGTGACGGTGGCGGCAATGCCCTGGCCGGTGGGGGTGGTGGCGGTGCAGGTGGGGTTGTCGCGGAAGGTTTTGGGCAGGGCGGCGAGAAGGGCTGTCGCGCGCTCGTCGGCGGGTTTGGTGCTGGTGGTGGTCGGCGGTGCGGATCTCGACGCGGTGGTGCTCGTCGTGCCTGCTGTCGTTCCCGTTGTTCCGGACCCGCTGACCCGTTTGTCGCCGGTCCAGTTCACTGCCCATGCCACTACCACGGCGACCAGTGCCAGGGCGACGGCTCCGGCGACGATCGGTGCGACTGGCCTGCGCTGCGCGGAATTGTCGGTGCCCGGTGGGACAATGGAACCGGGGGCCGGAGGCCGCGGGGAAGCAACGACCGGCGCGGACTGGGCATGCGGCAGGGACTGGGCATGCGGCAGGGACTGGGCGTGCGGCAGGGACTGGGCGTGCGGCAGGGACTGGGCATGCGGCGCGGACTGGGCATGCGGCGCGGACTGGGCATGCGGCGCGGACTGGGCATGCGGCGCGGACTGGGCATGCGGCGCGGACTGGGCATGCGGCGCGGACTGGGCATGCGGCGCGGACTGGGCATGCGGCGCGGACTGGGCATGCGGCGCGGACTGGGCATGCGGCAGGGACTGGGCATGCGGCAGGGACTGAGCGTGCGGCGCGGGCAGGGTGCGCGGCGGGGCGGGATTGTCGGTGGCCGGTGGGACAATGGAAGCGGGGGCCGGAGGCCGCGGGGAAGCCGAAGTCAGAGCGGCGGCTGCGGCGGAAGCGAAAGCGCCGGCCGTGGGATGGCGGTCAGCCGGGTTCTTGGCCATGCTGCGCCGGATCACCTCATCCAACGCCCGCGGCACCGCAAAACCCAACGACGACGGCGGCACCGGAGTCTGCTGCATGTGCGCCCAGATCAACGCCGCCGCACTGTCCGCCTCGAACGGCCGCACACCGGTCACGCACGCATAAAGCACACAAGCCAACGCATAAACGTCCACCCGCCCGTCCACCGGCCCGTCGCCGAACCGTTCGGGCGCCATGTAGTCCAACGTCCCCAACACCGCACCCGACGCCGTCAAGTCCGTCGCGGACGGCAGCACACTGCGCGCGATCCCGAAATCCACCAGGTACACGAAGTCGTCCGGCGTCACGAGCACGTTCGACGGCTTCACGTCCCGGTGCACCAACCCGTCCGCGTGCGCGGCGTCCAGCGCACCCGCCACCTGAGCCACCAGCCGCACCGCCCGCGCCGGCTCCAACGGCCCGTCCCGCAGCACCTCCGCCAGGTCCCGACCCTCGACCAGGCGCATGTCCAGGTACAGCCG
Organism: Actinosynnema sp. CA-248983; assembly: GCA_050954585.1. Classification (GTDB taxonomy): domain Bacteria; phylum Actinomycetota; class Actinomycetes; order Mycobacteriales; family Pseudonocardiaceae; genus Actinosynnema. The sequence continues at coordinate 4,529,799 of CP191863.1, forward strand.
CCCGTCGATCTCGCCGAACGCGTGGATCGGGATGACGTGCGGCTCGCGCAGTCGGGCCGCGATGCGCGCCTCCCGGCGGAACCGGGCGCGGAAGTCTTCGTCGTCGTTGTGCACGGCCGCCAACCGCTTGAGCGCCACCACCCGGTCGTGCGCGGTGTCGAGCGCGCGGTGCACCTCGCCCATGCCGCCGCGTCCCAGCAACTCGCCGACGCGGTAGGGCCCGAACTCCTCCACGACAGGACCGACGCGCGCCGCCGCCGCCGGGTTCCTACTGGTGGGCCGCGCACTCCGCGTCACGCACGGAGGCCACGGCGTCGTCCAGGGCGCCGAACACGCTGATCACGCCGATCCCGGCGCCGATCAAGCGGTCGACGGCGCGCCCAGCGCGGCCTCGGCGGCTTCCGCGACGTCCGCGCGCAGCAGGAGCAGTTCGATCACGCCGGTTTCGGTGAGGGGGCGCAGCACCGCGCGCCGGTCGGTGGCCACGGCGAACCCGATCTTGCGGGCCTCGGCGCGGTGGCGGACCTCGATCAACAGGGACAGGCCGATGGACCCGAAGATCGTCACCCCGTCGAGGTCGAGCACCAGCGCCCGGGGGTCGGCGTCCAGCGCCTCGACGATCGCGGCGCGGAGGTCGTCGCAGGTCTCCATGTCGACTTCACCGGCGACGTGGACGACGAGCGCGCCGCCACGCCATTCCGTTGTCGCGGTGACCTCGGCACCGGCCTCGACCTCATCGCTCATAGTCACGTCATCATGCCACGACGCCGCGACGGTTCCGATGGGTGATCGACTGGCCTGAGACCTGAACCGGTGCCGTACCCACATTGTGACCGGCGTCACGATTCTGGTCTGACGGACCCGGGTACCCCCGGCTTTCACGTACGTCTTTCACATCCCCATCACCACCGTAGGATCGTGCATGATCGAGGACCCGGGCTACGACGCCCCTGGCCAGGACCGCGTTTCCGCGGCCCTGCCGGACGCCCACGCCTTGGACCCGGACGCGCCGGCCACCCCGTCGAGGTTCCGCCGGCTGACCGCCCGGATCGAGGACTTCCAACGCCGCCTGGCGGAGCACCGCACCAGGCTCGAGCCCGACGAGCAGAAGCGATGACCGCGCCGTCGGCTCCGCGCCGCCTGAGACCCTGAGTCCGCGGCGGGACCGCGCCCCCGTCACTCTCCGTACGCTCGGTATCCACCTGTTGGAGCCCTCACAACCCGTGTAGGTCGCATTTCACGGGGTAGCCGCCGGGGCGACCGAGGAGGTACCCCGTGGAGTCGAAGAACCCCGCCGAGATCGTCAAGAACGCCCTGGAGAAAGCCGTCGAGAAGGTGACCGATCTGGTCACGCCGGACATCCCGGGCGCACCCGCGAGCGCGCCGCCGAGCCTCGACGAGCCCACCGAGCCCCGCGAGCCGCTTCCGCCCAAAGCCGACCAGGGCGCGCCGGAGACCGTCACCCCGACCGGGGCCGAGACGGGCGCGCCCAAGACGGCGAACAGCCAGCAGGGCGCGTACCTCACGACCGCCCAGGGCGTGCGCCTGTACGACACCGACCACTCGCTCAAAGCGGGCACACGCGGTCCGACGCTGCTCCAGGACCACCACCTGCGCGAGAAGATCATGCACTTCGACCACGAGCGCATCCCCGAGCGGGTGGTGCACGCGCGCGGCGCCGGCGCGCACGGTGTGTTCGTGGGCTACGGCTCCGCCGAGAGCGTGTGCAAGGCGGGGTTCCTGAAGGAGGGCGCGAGCACACCGGTGTTCGTCCGGTTCTCCACCGTCGTGGGCTCACGCGGCTCGGCGGACACCGTGCGCGACACCCGCGGGTTCGCCACGAAGTTCTACACCGACGAAGGCACGTTCGACCTGGTGGGCAACAACATCCCGGTGTTCTTCATCCAGGACGGCATCAAGTTCCCCGACATCGTCCACGCCGCCAAGCCGCACCCGGACCGCGAGATCCCGCAGGCACAGAGCGCGCACGACACGTTCTGGGACTTCGTGTCCCTGCACACCGAAGCCACCCACCACGTCCTGTGGCACATGTCCGACCGGGCCGTGCCACGGTCGTACCGGACCATGGAGGGCTTCGGCGTCCACACGTTCCGGCTGGTCAACGAGGCCGGCGAGACGTCGCTGGTGAAGTTCCACTGGAAGCCGCAGCAGGGCGTGCACTCGCTGCTGTGGGAAGAGGCGCAGCTGCTCAACGGCATCGACCCCGACTTCCACCGCCGCGACCTGTACGACGCCATCGAGTCCGGCGCGTTCCCGCAGTGGGAGCTGGGCATCCAGGTCTTCCCCGACACCCCGGAGCAGACCTTCGAGGGCATCGACCTGCTGGACCCGACCAAGATCGTGCCCGAGGAACTGGCGCCCGTGCAGCCGGTCGGGATGCTCACCCTCAACCGCAACCCGACCAACTTCTTCGCCGAGACCGAGCAGGTGGCCTTCCACGTGGGGCACCTGGTGCCGGGGATCGACGTGACCGACGATCCGCTTCTGCACGCCCGCCTGTTCTCGTACCTGGACACCCAGCTGACCCGGCTGGGCGGGCCGAACTTCCACCAGATCCCCATCAACCGGCCGCACGCCCCGGTCAACGACATGCTGCGGGATGGCTTCCACCAGCAGGGCGTTCACGGTGGAGTGGCGCCCTATAGGCCGAACTCGCTCGATGGTGGCTGTCCGTTCCACGCCGGGGCGGTGGACCGGGCGTTCGTCGAGGTGCCGCAGCGGGTCGCGGAGTCGGTGAAGGTGCGTGAGGCGCCGGCGTCGTTCGCCGACCACTTCTCGCAGCCTCGGCTGTTCTTCCGGAGCTTGAGCGCGGTGGAGCAGGAGCACGTGATCCGCGCGTTCACGTTCGAGCTGGGCAAGTGCTACGAGCAGGCGATCAAGGAACGTGAGCTGCGGGTGTTGGCGCACGTGGACGCCCGGCTGTGCGCGGAGGTGGCCGCCGGGTTGGGGCTGCCGGTTCCGGAGGTGTCCGGCGAGCTGCCCGAGGTCACGCCGAGTCCGGCATTGTCGCAGGTCAGCGGGACTTGGCCGGTGAACGGGCGGGTCGTGGGCATCGTGGTGGACGGTGACGACGCGGATGGCTTGGAGGGCGTTCGCAGCGCTCGTTTGGCGTTGCAGGCGGCGGGGACGGTTCCGTTGATCATCGCCGCGTGCGGTGGGGATCTGCCGCACGGACTGGTTGCCCAGCGGACGTTCCTCACGGCTCGTTCGGTGGAGTTCGACGCGCTTCTGCTGGCCGCGGCTCCCCGCCGGCGCCTGACGCCCCGTCCGCGCGCAACGCGCCGACGTCCACAGTGGACCCGAGGGTGGCGCTGTTGGTCGAGGAGAGCTACCGGCACGCCAAGGCGATCGGCGCGTGGGGAACCGGTACGGCCCTGGTCGACGGTGGTCCCGGGGTGGTGACCGGCGACCCCGCCGACGTGGTGGATGACGTCCTGGCCCTACTCGGGCAGCACCGTGTGTGGGACCGCCTGGCGTGACGTCACGTCCCCGCCACGCGGCCCGGGAACCGCGTGGCGGGGAGCCAGGTTCTCCTCCAGGAGCGCCTGCGAGTCGGCGACCCCGATCGAGTCCGGCGGGAGTCGGCCGTCGTCGGCGCGCAAGCGGGTGAGGGCGTCGTCGATGGCGGTCTGGGCGGCGAACAGGCACGGGGTGCTGTAGATCGCCACGCCTACGCCGAAATCTGAGAGTTCGGACAACGAGAGTGCGGGCGATCGGCCGCCTGCGATCTGGTTGAAGACGGTGGGGGCCGGCAGCGCTGCGTCGACCACTCGTTGAAGCACGTTTGTGGAAGGCACTCCATCGACGAGGACCGCGTCGGCCCCGGCCCGCGCGAACGCGCCTGCTCGCTCGACCATCCCTTCCTCGTCGGTGGCGTCGGTCCTTGCCACTACGAGGATGTCCGAGCGGGTGGACAGGACGGCGTCGAGCTTGTCCAGGTACTCGTTCAGCGGCAGCACCTGCTTGCCGCCTACGTGCCCGCAGCGCCGGGGCCTGGCCTGGTCCTCCAACACCAACCCGGAGGCACCGACCTGCTCCAGTGCACGGACGACGTGGCGGGCGACCTCGACGTCCACGTACCCGTCGTCGATGTCGACCAGTAGGTGGTGGCGGGGGAAGGCCAGGCGGAGGCGACGGGTGAAGTCGACCATGTCGGGCCAGGCGATGAAGCCGATGTCGGGTAGGCCGTAGAACGAGGCGGCTAGACCGAAGCCCGAGACGAAGAGGGCATCGTGGTGGCGGGCGGCGACTGAGGCGGACAGCATGTCGAACACGCCGATGACCGGGGTGGTCCCTGTTCCCGCCACTGCTTCGCGGAACGCTTGGCCGTAACGCACATGGCCAACGTGCCGGCCGGGGTGGGTTTGGTCGAGATATCGGAAGGCTGCTGTTGGTCCTCTATGGAGGGACCTTTTCAAGATTGCAGGCGAGCGCTCGCCGCGCGGCAGACCCCGGGAGTGGAACCGGGGCCCTTCCTGTGGCTGATAGCCCATCGCGCGCCTGCGGCGCGAAGAGCGGAGAGTCGCGGGGTGGCTAGGTCAGGTCGGTTAGTTTGCGGGTGAGGAGGGTGCGTTCGCTTTCGTTGCCGCACAGTGCGATGGCTCGTTCCAGTTCCGCGCGTGCCTCCGCCGTGCGTCCCAACCGGGTGAAGAGTTCGCCGCGCACGGTGGGCAGCAGGTGGGAGCCGGGGAGGGCGTTGGAGGCTGCCAGGTCGTCCACGATCGGCAGTGCGGATTCCGGGCCGTGGGCCATGGAGACGGCTACTGCGCGGTTGAGGTCCACCACCGGGGACGGGGCCAGCCGGCCGAGGGCCTCGTAGAGGAGCACTACTCGCTCCCAATCCGTCTGCTCGACCGACGGTGCGACGGCGTGGCATTCCGCGATCGCCGCCTGCAAGCCGTACGCGCCCAGGCCTCGACCCACCTGCTCCGCGCGGGCCAAGGCGGCGCGGCCACGGATGATCGCCGAACGGTCCCAGCGGCGGCGGTCCTGGTGTTCCAGGAGGACTGGGGTGCCGTCCCGGGCGGTTCTGGCGGGGAAGCGGGCGGAGGTCAGCTCCAGGAGGGCCAGGAGGCCGTGGACCTCGGGTTCGCCGGGGACCAGGTGGGCCAGGACGCGGGCCAGGCGTTGCGCCTCGCCGGCCAGGTCGAAGCGGATGAGGTCGTCGCCGGAGCTGGCGCTCGAACCCTCGGTGAAGATCACGTAGATCGCGCTGAGGACCGAGCCCAGGCGGGTCCGGCGGTCCTCGGGCGAGGGGACCTCGAAGGGCACGCCGGCTGTGCCCAAGGTCTTCTTCGCGCGGGTGATCCTTGCCTGGACGGTCGCGGTCGGGACCAGGAACGCCCGGGCGATCTCGTCGCTGGTCAGGCCGCCGACCACGCGCAGCGTCAGCGCCACCCGGGCCTCCCGGGAGAGGACCGGGTGGCACGAGATGAACATCAGCGCCAGGACGTCGTCGTCGATCTGGTCCGGGTCCCACTCGCCCGCGTCGAGGACGCCCTCGCCCAGGTCGCGGGCGAGGGCGGCGTACTTGTCGTCGGCGGTGGCGCGCCGGCGGAACGCGTCGATCGCGCGCCGCCGGCCCACCGTCAACAGCCAGCCCGCCGGGTTGGTCGGGACGCCGTCGCGCGGCCACGTGACCAGCGCTTCCGCGAACGCCTCCTGGGCCAGGTCCTCGGCCAGCGCGAAGTCGCCGGTGTAGCGCGCGAGCGAACCGACGATCCGCGCCGACTCGATCCGCCAGACCGCGGCAACCGCGGCCCGGCCGGTCGGGTCGCTCACAGCTGGCCGGTCGCCTCTCGCCACGCCCGCTCCTTCTGGATCCACTGGTTGTCCTGCGGGAACTCGTCGATCGTCGGCACCCGCCGGACCTCGGTCTTGAACCCGGGCCCCTGGATCGGCAGCCGCTTCGCCCACTCGACGGCCTCCTCCTTGGACGCGACGTTGAGGATGTAGAACCCGCCGAACAGCTCCTTGGTCTCGCCGTACGGACCGTCGGTGACCACGGGCGGTTCGGACGAGTAGTCCACCACAACCCCCTGGCTCGCGTCCTCCAGGCCCTCCGCGGCGACCAGCACCCCGGCCCGGACCAGCTCATCGTTGAACTTCCCGACCGTGTCCAGCATCTCGGCGAAGTCCATCTCGGCCATGCCCGCGAAGGCCTCGTCGGTCGCCCGCATGATCAGCATGTACTTCATGGTGTCCACTCCCTGCGTTGCCCGGGGTCCTCGGTGGACCCTCTCACCACCGGGTCGAACGGGCGACAGCGCGGATCGACACGGCGGCGGAACTTTTTTCGAAGATCTTTCCCGATGTGCTTGAGCGGCGTCCATGAGCAGGTGGGTCGAGGTCGCGGACGGCGTCCTGGTGCGGCGGTACGCGGAGTTGGACCGGTCGGTCGGGCTGGTGGTCGGCGGCGAGTCGTGCCTGGTCATCGACACCGGCGGGACGCGGGGCAGGGCACGGAGCCGGCCGCCGCGGCGCGTGGGGTGACCGACCTGCCGTGGCGAGTGGCGCTGAGGCACTCCCACTTCGACCACAGCTTCGGCACCGAGGTCTTCGCGCCGTGCGAGGTGTGGGCGCACCGGATGTGCCACGCCGACCTGGCGGCGACGGGCGCGGAGCAGCGCGACGGTTGGGCGCGGAGCAGCGCGACAAGTGGGCGCGGAGCAGCGCGACAAGTGGGCGCGGAGCTACCGCGAACGGGGCGAGGCGGAGGTGGGTGACCGGATCGCGGCGGTGCGGCTGGTCCTGCCCGACCGCCTGGTCGAGGACCGCGCGGTACTCGACCAGGGCGGCGGTCGCCGACCTGTGCCGCGAGGTCGCGGGCGGGCGGCTCGCCCCGGGTCAGGCGGTGGAGCGCTCCCCCTACCCGGAGGAGTTCACGCCGGCGGCCCTCAGTAGGCCATGAACAGGATCTGCTCGCGGGAGTACTCGTGGCCGGGGTGGTTCTCCCGAAGGTGCTGCTGGGTCTTCTCGACCAGGTCGTCCTCGTTCTCGCCGACGATCCGCTCGCCGCACGGGCAGGAGATGTTCTTCTTCATCGTCAAACCCCCTAAGTGATCTCCTTCCCCGACTCTACCGACCACCGCCTCCCGAGACGACTCACACCGTGCGGATCGGTGACCGGGCGGGGTCGCCGGGGTGGCGTGACACTCGGCGGAGGCCTCGGGCGAACGGAACGCTGTCATGACCGACGTACGCGCCGCTGCTGTACTCGTTCAGCGTGCTGCACTGCATGACCATGTCGCTGGCCGGCGGCGGGGCCGGGCTCGGCGCGACGTGGGGCGAACGGGTCGCCCGCCGCGTGCCCGCCGAGGCCGGGCTGGACCTCGTCGCGCCGCACGACGCGCCGGACGACTGCGTCTACGTGTGCCGCAAGTCCAAGTAGTCCTTGAACTGCACGGTCACCGCGTGGGCGTCCGACGGCCAGTTCCGCACCACGACCGTCCGGGACCCGTCGGCGCCCCGCACGTGCTGGGTGACCCGGATGCCGGTGACCGGCTGGGTGGCCAGGTAGGTGTCGGTGGCGGTCAGGAAGGGCAGGCCGGCGAACGGCGGCAGCGCCACGCCCGGCGCTGACTGCCCGTCGCAGCCGTCGTCGAACGCGAACGCCGCCAGGACTTGCCGGAGCTTGGGGGCGGCGTCGGGGGCGAGGACGTCGGTGCCGTCGTACTCCAGGCGGTCCTCGCCCGACCACCACTCGCGGTTGCGGACCACGGTGACGGCGGTGTGCGTCGGGCACCGGTCGACCTGGTCGCCGATCCCGCCCGGCTTGGACACCTGGAGGCGCAGGAACCGGTCCGAGCGCTCGAACGGCTCGAAGTAGTAGTGGTGGGTCAGCTCGCCGTCCCGCAGCAGTTCCAGCTCGTAGTGCTTGCGGGGGTCGACGACCAGTGCGCCGAACGAACCGTCGGCGGACGTGGTGGTGGACCGGGGCGTGCCGAGCCGGACGCCGTTGGCGACCTCCCACACCCGCAGGACGCCCGGCACGCCTTCGTTCTGCGGGAAGAACGTGACCCGGCCCGCGATCCGCACGACCGGTTCGGGCAGCACCAGCGTGGTGCGGGCGTCCCGGCCGCGCAGGAACCGGTGCATGTGCGCGAAACCGGCGGCGGACGTGGTGGTTTCGGTGTGCCCCAACGTGGTCAGGTAGACGTTGGTCGCGCCGCCGATCGAGCCGTTGGGCTGCGCGCTCCCCCACAGCGCCAGGGTCGGCACCCCGCCGGGCAGTGCCGCGCTGGACCGCCCGTCCACGTTCACGTACCGCCGCACGCCGGCCGCGCGTTCGGGGGTCGCCAGGTAGGCGTGCATCACCGTGGTGCCACGGGAATGCGCGATGATGTCCACTCTGGACGATCGGGTGCGGGCGCGGACGCCGGCCAGGAAGGCGTCCAGGTCGGCGATCGCGCGGTCGTTGGTGGGCACGCTCGTGTCGTACTCGAAGGCGTGCAGCAGGCGGTCCGGGTAGCCGTTGGTGGAGAACCGCTTCGCGTTGGACTGCCACTGCTGCGCGGAACCCTGGTGGCCGTGCACGAACACGATCGGTGCGGGCGCCTCGGCCCGCGCGGGGACCGCCGTCGACGTCAGCAGCAGGCCGATGACGAGTGCGAGCTTCATCGGGTCGCCTCCCGCAGGTTGGCCAGGGCGTCGGCGGGCAGCAGGTAGCCGGCGCGGACGTTCGCGGTGTCGGTGGTGACGACCTGGTGGACGTAGCGGCCGTGCGTCGGGTACAGGCGCTTGAGGGTGTCCGCGTCGAAGGGGACGTGCGTGCCGAACAGCCGGCAGAACGTCTCACCGCTGTTGTCGCCGGTGTTCAGCGCGCGCGGCGCGGTGACCTGGGACAGCCGGATGCCGCCCAGCGCCAGGCCCAGCGCGTCGCGCTTCTTGGTCACGCCGTCGGCCTCGAACTCCAGCGGCGGCGCGGTCGGCGGCGGTGTGCCCCGTTCGACCCAGCGCCGCAGGTGGTCGTAGGCGGCGGCGAGGACGTGGTGCATCGGGACGTGGCTGAACGGCGGCTGGTCGCACCGGTAGGTCGGGGCCGTGCCCAGGTCGCGCTCGGAGATCGGCGCCCGGTAGGCCTGCCCGTGGTGGCCGGAGTGCGCCGCGCCCGCCACCTCCCAGCGGCGGAACCGGTCGGTGTCCGCCGGGCGGCGCGACGAGCGCACGTCGGTCTCCGACATCAGCTGGAACACCGGTTCGGCGCCCGCGCGGGTCGGGGCTTGGCCGACGACGAAGGCGTACCCGTCGAACACCGGCTCCTGCTGCGGCAGGACCCGGTCGTACAGCACGGTCATCCGCCCGGCGGACTGCGAGGCGCCGATGGCGAGCAGGGTCTTCACCCCCTTGACCAGGCGGCCGTCCGCGACCGCCCGGCCGGCTTCGGTGAACACGTCGTAGGACAGCTCGTCGGCGGTGAACCGGCCGCCGCCGGTGACGTCCAGCCGCCCGTAGCGGGCCGGGCTCCACGTCCGCAACTGGTCGACGCCGACGCGTTGGGCCGACACGCCGACCCACGCGTACCCGGCGCGGGTGGCCTGCTCGGCGTGCCACAGGGCGTCCAGGTCGTAGCCGGCGGTGACGTTCTGCCACTCGACCAGGGCGGTGCCGTTGAAGTCCTTGGCGCGCACGGGTTTTCGCACGATCACCCGGGTGGTGAACGGGACGTCGTCGGCGACCTTCGCGCCGTCCGCGGCGAAGCCGTCGGCGTGGCCGGCCAGGTGGAACTCCTGCTCGACGTAGCCGGGCAGGTCGTCGGGGGTGGCGAAGAACGGGTAGGTGTCCTCGACGCGTTCGGCGAGCGGGTCGCCCGGCAGCGTCCCGGGCAGCGGTCCGGTGACCTCGGACGCGGCGGCCGGCGCGGGGCACAGCAGGGCCAGGGCCAACACGAGCGGGCCGACGTGGCGCAGCGACATTGCGACTCCCACGGCTTTCGCGACGACGGGGGGCGGCGCCGAAGCTAGCGGCGAGTCGTTGCGGCACACCAGGTCGCGCGGCGATCGTGAGACGGCTGTCGCACGTTCTTCACGCCAGCAGCGACCGCGCGACGCGCTCCGCCAGGCGCCGGTCGAGGGGCGTGCCGCCGAGCAGTTCGGCGTAGAGCACCGATTCCACGACCCGGACGTAGAGGAAGGCCGCCTGGTCCAGTTCGCCCGGCGGCCACGGTTTCAGGCCGCGCAGGATGTCGCGCTGCGCGGCCACGGCGCGGCGGTGGACGTCGTGCAGCAGGACGCGGGCGGCGGTGGCCGGTTCGCGGCACAGGAACCGGCGGAAGGGGGCGGCGGAGTCGAGCTGCGCCACGAAGTCCCAGGTGACCTGGAGGACGCCGTCGACCCCGCCGTCCGTGCGCTGCCGCCGCGCCCGGTCCAGCAGGCGGTCGGCGAGCAGCCACAGCGCGTCGGCCAGCAGCCCGTCGCGGCTGTGCGCGACCCGGTAGAGCGTGGCACGGCTGACCGCGAGGCCGGTCGCCAGCCCGGCCATGTCGATCGACCCGTGCCGCACGAAGAACCGGCACGCGCCGCGCACCACCTGCTCCCGGCTGACCACCCGCCGAGCACCCACGGCAACTCCCCTCGGCAGCACCCTCGGCCGGACCGCATCATCGCGCCCCGGCCGCCGGGGGCTACTGGGCGGCGGCGTGATCAGAGGACGTGTCGCGCACGCGCCTCTAGTCGTCGTGCGGCACCCATTCTCGGTCTTCCCCGCGCACCTCCCAGTGCCCCCGGCGGTGCACGCCCCCGGTCGACGCGCCCCGCCACATCACCACCAGCACGACCAGCAGCACCGCGATCCCGCCCGCACCCAGCCACGCGACCACGTCACCCCGCAGCAGCGCCCGCCAGAACCGCCCGAGGACGTCCGGCGCGCCACCCACCAACCGGACGACGATCGCACCCAGGGCGAACACCACCATGGCCACGATCGCCGCCATCACCAACCCGAAGACGACCTTCACGCGCCCTTGATAACAACCCCGGCCGCGCGACCGCCGTCGATGACAGGTTGCGGACGTCAGCCCGCGCAGGCGCTCGTCAACTTGGCCACCTGGTCGGCCTTCGTCGAAAGCCACGCGGCGGGCTGCCCGATCAGGTCGTCCACCGTGACGTCGCGCAACGTGGCCGCCAGGCCCGTGATCGCCTCGTTGATCGTGGTGTCGGCGGCGGTCGCGGCGAGGTCGGTCAGGGAGGCCGCGGCGGCGTGCGCCTGGTCCACCGCCTGCTGCGGCGAGCCCGGGTCGAGCGCGGCGGTGGCCTGGGACAACGCCTCCGCGCACACCTGCACGGTGGTCGCGGTGTCGGCGATGGCGGACGCGGTCTGCGCGGCTTCCTGCGCGGCGCCACAGCCGCTCACGACGGCGGCCAGCGCAACAGCGGACAGGACAACGGGAACGCGCACCAGGACTCCTCCGGCTCGTGTGGAACCAGAGGTCTCCCCGACCGACGCGACGGCGTCGGCGCCGTGACCGAGCCGCTGTGGAGCGGCCGTAGTGACGATCACGAACCGGGCGGGTACTCCCCTCCGCACCACCAGCATGCCGAAACCGGACGTTCGCGTCAAACAAGGCTGGTCCGCAAACCGACCGGGAAGTAGGTTTTCCGCTGTGCCGGAGCACAACGAGGTGATCGCGGGTCGGTACCGCCTGCAAGCCCAGGCGGGCCGCGGCGCGGCCGGCGTCGTCTGGCGCGCGCGGGACGAGCGCCTGGACCGCGTGGTGGCGCTGAAGTTCCTGACGTCCGGCGACGTCGAACGCGTGGTGCGGGAGGGCCGCGTCGCCGCCCGCCTGCGCCACCCGCACGCGATCAGCGTCCACGACGTCATCGAGCACGGTGGCAGGCCTTGCCTGGTGCTGGAGTACCTGCCGTCCCGGACCTTGGCGGAGTTGACCGACGGCGGTCCGCTGCCGGGGTCGCTGGTGGCCGGGGTGGGCTGGCAGGTGGCGTCCGCGCTCGCGGCGGCCCACGCGGCCGGGATCGTGCACCGGGACGTGTCCCCGTTCAACGTCCTGCTCACCGACGACGGCACCGCGAAGATCGCCGACTTCGGCATCGCGCGGGCGATCGGCGAGGGAACGGTGACCGACGGCCGCGCGGTCGTGGGGACGCCCGCGTACTGGGCCCCGGAGGTGGCGACCGGCGAGGGCGCCGTGTTCGCGTCGGACGTGTACTCGCTGGGCGCCGTCCTCTACGCGGCCCTGGAAGGCCATCCGCCGTGCGCCGAGCCGACCGATTCGTCGAGCCCGCTGGCGGAGGTGCTGGCGCTGGCGCTGCGCCGCGATCCGGCGGAACGCCCCACCATGGCGGAATTCTGCGCCCTGCTCGACGTGGTGGTCGCCGACCGCCCACCAACCCAGACCCAAGTCCTGGACGACCCCACCCCACCACACCGTCCCGCATGGCGAAGAACCACCGCCCTGGCCGCAGCCGCCGCACTGGTGGCAGGCGGCATCACCATCGGCCTCTACCTGCAAGACGACGAATCCCGCCAAACCACCCTGCCCTCCCAGAAACCCACCTCACCGCCGCACACCACCACAACCCCCGCAACCCCCACGGCACAGGCACCACCACCCGACTGCACCGCCCGCTTCAAGATCACCAACTCGTGGCCCGGCGGCTACCAGGCCGAAGTGACCGTGCAGAACGCACGGAACAGCGCCCTGGCCGGCTGGACCGTCACCTGGGCGCAGGAAGCTGGCCACGCGATCAGCAACCTGTGGAACGGCGCCTTCACCGCCGCCCCCGACTCGATCACCGTCACCAACCTGTCCCACAACGCCCGCCTCCCCGCCGCCGGCTCCACCACCTTCGGCTTCACCGCCAACGGCCCCACGGCCCCAAGCCCGGACATCACCTGCACAACCCGGTAGCCCAAGTTCCGCCCCCTCCCGCCTTTCCGGCGCGCAGCGCCAAGGGCAGTGCCGCCGAGGAGGACACAGCGCAACGCTGGGCTTCTTGCTAGTGCCATCCACATGTGACGGACGGGCTCTGACCAGGTAGTTGGGGATATGCGTCACCGCTTGGGACTCCCAGGGGAGCACCACACTCAGCGGTGTTGGAGCGGATTCCGCTCAAGACGTACGCCTCTCAGCGTCGGATCGTGTTGGACCGGCCCACGGCCGAATTGTTCGCGCGGCTGGTCAAGGGCAAGCGTCCGTCTGACCCGGTGTTCCCGGACCCGGTTCGTGAGGGCTGGTGGGATTACGACTCCGTCCAGTGGCGGTACGAGATCGCGCGTGACGCGGCCATGCGCGCCGGGATGGTCAAGCGGCCCCGGCTGCACGATCTCCGGCACACCCACGCGGCGTGGTTGTTGACCGATGGTGCGTCGTTGCCGGCGGTGTCGCGTCGGCTCGGGCACGAGTCCATTCAGATCACGGGCGATATCTACGGCCACCTTGAGGCCAAGGCCGACGACATGATCCGGGCCATCATGGGCGGGCGTCGGTCGGCGCTGTCCGATGCGGTGGCCACGGCCGGCAAGCCCACGCCGGCCGCCGCCACGGCGACGCCGAGCGGGACCCGCCGCCCGGCCAACCGGCCGGCGACCGCCACCGCCCCCACGACGCGCACGGCTCCCGACCGGTCCACCACGGGACGTTCGGCGCGGGCCGGGGCTGCGGCGGTGTCCGACGCGCCCCGCACCGCCAGGAAGGCGCTGAAGGGCCGGACGGTCCCGGGCGGACGGGTCCGGCGCGTGGCCGGGCGCTGACCCGCGCAGGGGCGGACACCCACCCGCTTGCTCACCTCTCCTAGAGCCTTGGCAAGTGAGCAAGTGAGCAAGTCGCCACGGGCCCGGCTGGTTAACGTACCGGCCACGCGCGTACGTGAACCCGCCGGTCGGGCCCGCGACCCACGCCGTGGGCCCGGCCGTGGTCGTCAGTTCCAGCCCGGTTGCCACTCGACACCGGTCGGCCGCGCACCCCCGCTGGTCATGTACTCGTGCGCGGCCCGGCGCGCCTCGGCCAACGGGATTTCCGCGTCTACCGGGAATTCGGTGTCCGAGCCGGTGAAGTAGTACAGGGGTGGTTGCTCGGCGGTGTCGGGCCCCTTGCTGATACAGGCGTCGGGGGCCTCAGGCCCGGAGTAGTAGAGGACTCCCCGGCCGGTTCGGGCGTCCAATCCCACGTCAAGGATCGCGTGGCCCGGATCGCCGTGGATGAGCAGTTGGACCGTGATGGGCGCGTTCCAGCCCACGACGGTGTCCAACACGGCGTCCAGCTCGGCCGGGGTGCGGACGACGGTGGGCCCGGTGGCTTTCCTGTCGTACCAAGCATCTAGCGCCACCACGGGCGGGCACCTCCTGTGTATCGCTTGCTGATGGTTTCGCCTTGTTCGGTCGTGCCGTACACGGTGAGCGTCGATCCTTCCGGGAGCAGGATCGGCACGAGAGTGTCACAGCCGAACGGGCCCACGCACGGCTCATTGTTGATCACAACCGTGGCGTGTCGGATTCCCTCCCGGCTCATGCGCGTGGCGAGCTTGATTTCCACATCCCCGGTCTTGGCGGATTTTCGCGGCATCCCCATGTCACGTAGCCGGGCGTCGGCCGCGTCGGCGTCGTCGTCCCGGCCGCTGACAATCGGTTGGGCCGTGCCGTCCGGGCTCATCCAGTAACCGCGCGTCTTCTGCCCGGCTCCGGGCACTACGGGCGCGGGTAGTTCGCGGCGTAGTTCCTCGACCCGTTCCGGCGGGACCACGGGCGGTGCGGGTTCGGCCCGGCTGGTCGGTGGTGGTGTGGACGGCTGTTGTTCGGGCGGCCGTTGCGGTGGCTGCGCGGGCCGTGGAGCGTCCGGGGCCGGTGGCGCGGTGTTCTCACCCGTGAGCGCGGTCAAGACGGCCTGTGCGCGGTCCATGCCCGCCCCGAGGATCTTCCACAGGTCTTTCACACCGGTGGTCACCTCTTGGAAGCCGGCCAGCGCCTGTTCGGTGTCCGACTCCAGCTCGACCACCCCACGCAGGTGCGCCGCCAACAGGTCGTGTGCCTCTTCCGCCAAGTCCTGAGCCTGTCCCAGCGCGTCCCGGCACTGTGACGCCTTATCGCACGCCTGGGACACGCTTTGAGCCACTTCCCCGATCGACGCCACCCCATCCCCCTCTCCCGCGCCAGCGTGGCACAGGGGTCCGACAGTGACCGCGTTGCCGCGCTCCGTGGCCCACTTGCCAAGGTGTGGGGCACGTGGCTAGTGGCCGGAAGGGTGGCGGCTGCCCAAATGTGGGCCCCATGCCAATGGCATGACCAGGACACGCCTTGACCAACCACGACGATGGCCGGCCGGTCACGTTTGACGACCTGATCCGCACCCACGGAGACCTGAAGATCGACATTGACGCGGACGGCCGCGGCCACATCGTTGACCCCGGTATTCGCCTCTCCGACGACTTCGTGGCCTACCCGATCGACTACACCGGGCCCCGCCCGGACGACACCAACGACTGACAACGGAGAAACCAGCCCAATGGGAATCATCCTCAACTTCAGCACGGCCGGATACGAAACGATCGACAAGGCCGACCGCTACGCCACGCTCTACGACCGTCTGAGCGCCGTTCTCCCGGCCGAAACCCTCACCACGGTGGCGGAAAAAGCCGTGACCGCTCACCGGACCGCGCAGAACGCCGCTCAGACCCTCGACATGCCGCGCGTGGAAACCGTGCGCAACACGTGGGCCGAACGCTTGGCCGACATGTGCAAGACCGGTGACGGCCACACCGTGGCCGACCTGGCCGACGCCGTCCGGGAGATCAACGACGCGGCCACCCTTGCCGACACCGCCGGGCCCCTCGTGACCGCCATCGGATGGACGGCCGCTCAGCGCGTAGTCACCGCGTGGCACACCGCCGGCCGTACCGTCCTTTCCGGACTCAGGGAAGCCCTGGCCGCCCGCAGTGACGACCTGGTCGAGCCGGCCGCGATGATCCCGGCCGACTTCAACGACGGCCACGCCTTCCACGCGAGGGAAGAACTCCAGCAGGCATGGCGTGAACTGTCCACGTTGGACGGGTTCGTGTCGCTCGCCCTCGACGTGGAACGGACCCACCGCGTCCACCAGCCCGGAGACCCGGCCGTGTCCATCGTCGTCCAGCTCGTGGAAGACCCGATCGCCCACGGCGGCAACGCCAACGGCCTTGGCCTGTCCGGGCTGGGCTGGCCCACTCTCCCGGAAGACGGCCGGCACCGCCTGCGTGTCCTGGGCCGCCGTGGGGCCCGCCGCACGCTGCGCACTTACCGGGAAGCGCGCGCGTGGGTCGATCGGAATTTCTACGACCTCCCCAACATGGACATGCGCGCCAACCTCATTCGCGAACTCGACAACCGGTGGACCGACGCCGCGTAACACCAATGGTCGGGGGTGGCAGGTAACCCCCACTCCCGACCATTCCCCATCGGATCGTCATAGCACCCGAGGCCGCGCCGGGGTATTGGTCCTCACCGCTACGCCGATTCAATCGACGGCCGACGCATCTCTTCGAATGCCTCTCGCAAATCTTTGGCCGCACGCAACTGCCGCGCCTCGACTGCGGCCACTACTTCGGCTGCACGCCAGTGATTAGAGGGCACGATCCGGCCTGATGCAATCGCTTGTCCTGTTGCGTGACATGCCTCTTCCAGTCGATCCCCGGCTATGAGTGCAAGCGCCAGGTCCAGGTTGGCCGACGCGACCCGTCGCGGCCACTTCTCGACATCGTCGCCCGGCTTGAGGCGGGTGATCACTTCGCGTGCGTATTCCTCGGCCGCGACGTCTCCAACCCAGGCCAACGTAGTCGCGGTGTATGCGACTGACTTGCCAGGGTCGTACCGGTAGTGGTGCTCGGATTGCTCCGGCTTCTTCAGTGGGCCGACTAGAGCATGAACCCGGCCGATCGCGTCATACGTTTCTTTCGCTTGACCTAGGCGCGCCCACGCGCGCCCTTCCTGTGCGGTGGATTGAATGGCGACCGAGCTACCCGCCGGTGCCAACTCCTGGGCGGCCAGCGACAGTTCCAACGCCAGTCGATAGTCACCATCGGTGAGCACGCGCCACGCTTCCGTCTCGAAGCACCATGCACGAATTTCGTCATAGTCAGCACTCTTGGCCAAGCTGGCCGCGGTTCGCAGGCGTGCAGTGGCAGCCGATTGTTGCTTAAGGTCGATGTGAACCGTGGCAGACAGGAGAGAAAGCCATCCGCCGAGAATCAGTAGACGTCGATGTTCGGCGAGTGTTTTCCGTGCATCGAGCAATCTGGCGATATATGACAACTGCCGCCGAAGTTGCGGAAGCAGGACCGAAGGCGCGGTAACAGGATACGCTCGGGCGAGATCATCGAAACTGCTTTCGAGCCGTGAAAGCGTCTCGTCGCCGACGTCACTCGCCGCGACACGTCGCGCTAGTTCCAACGCATCGAGTTCGTCGTCGTAGAAATGTCCCCACGAGTGTTCAGGCGATCCGAAGCTTCGTAGGGATTCGGCTAGCCGCCGACCAAGTTCCTCACGTTTGACGCGTTGCTCGGCGTTGACCACCTCTGCGTAGCCCGCCACCAGCTTGCCGCCTGCATTCAGGAACCGGTCCGCCGCAACCCAGAAGTCACGATCGGGAAACTGTCGACCGGCGCAAATATGCGAGATCGAGGTGCGATCATAATTCGTCGCCCGTGCCAGGTCGCTTTTGGTGACGTTTGCGGACTCGATGAGGGACGACAAAACCGTTCCCAAATCACGGCGGTATTCGGTGATCGCGTCCTGCTGACGTGCCATCTGGGCCCCGAGTGTCCCGATCGGATGCGTCCGCGCCACCGTCCAGGGTAGCTACCTGCACGAATGGGTGACACGGCCAGGCGTGCGTCTTGTGTGGGCGGGGTTTCCCACGGCCGGCCCACGGGGTTGCGTGGTGATCACGTACCGCAACCCTGCGGCTACGTACCGGCCCGGCGTCCGACGAACCTTTCCCCGACCGCCGGGCCTGGGGTGCTGGTGGCCAGCTCGGGGGCGGGCTTGGAGTCCGCGCCACGGAAAACCTGGGTCCGCCCCGGATCCCCGGGTTGGCCACCGGCTCCGCCGACCGCCTACGGGCACGAGATCCAAGGGGGTAAGGCATGGCCGACCAGTCCTACGCACTTCTACCCGCAGAACAGGCCAAGCGGGTCGTACTGGACGCGGCGTTGAAGTACGCGGATTACGGATGGCGGGTCGCGCCGGGAACGACGTGGACGGGTAGCCGATGGGAGCGCCTGAAGAACGGCACCCGTCAGGAGGTGGAGAAGCTTCGGCCGCTCATGGCGAAACAGTGGGCGACCACAGACCACGACACCATCCGTCGGATGTGGGGGCCGCAGCACGACCTCACGCCGACGATCATGTTGCTGACCGGTGGCCGATTCGACGTCGTAGCGATGCCGTTGGACTACGGCTTCGGCCTGCGACACGCCACCGTGTTCAAGCAGAACTCGACGCCGGTCATCTTCCGCCCTGATCTCGGCCGCGCCTACTTCCTGACCACGGTGGGCACCATGCCCAAGGACGCGTTCGATCTGCCCGGCGAGGGTATCGAGATGCTGAAGCCGCAATCGTTGATCCTCGCGCCACCGGCCGTCCTGCCGAATGGCGGGAACGTGATCTGGTGGATGCACCCGATCCGGACCGACGGCAAGGTGATCGCGTTCACCGAGTTTGACCACATGGCGCGCAGCGTGTTCGCCCGACCCGATTTCCGACCGGGTGGGCAGTCGTCGTGATACCCCCGCCGGTCGCCGTCTGGGTGTTCGGCCAGGTGTCCGGTATCGACTGGCCTACGGTCGGGGACGCCTTCCTGGTCGCTACCCCGCTGACAGGTTTCGTGCTCGGCTTGACCTTGCTGTACCGGGTGACCCGGGCGGAGTGGTCGTCGGACACGGAACTGAACGCCCTACTAGCCAGACAACGTCAACGCTCGGCCGACCACGCCAAGGCACAGACCGACCCCACGACGGCCGACACCGATTTCTTGTCGGTGTCCGCGCTACTGGCCAGACTCGCGGCGGAGAAACGTGCCGCTCAGGCTGAGGCCGACCGGGCCCACGAACACGGGCGACACGCCAGGCGTTCCCCGCTGGCAGGGGCGGGGCCGTCCATCCCGTCGCAGCCAACGGGCCCGGCCAGGACGCGCGTTCGCGGTGGACCGGTGTCCACTTCTCACGGTGCCGGTGGAAACCCGTGACCGGCCTGGCCAGCGCGTCCGCCAACCCCCTCGGTACGCGGGAGGAAACGCAGATCCGGTGCCGTGGTTCGGGATGGCTTGTCGGCCCGGTGCGCGTCACCGCCACGGTTGACGTACCGCAACAGCGCATCCGGTGCCGTGGGTGTGCGGACTGTTCGACTTCCAATCCGGGGACATAGCCACGGGGTCACGGTGACCGTGCCCGTCGTTGGCCGCGCGACGGGCACGAAAGGAGGTGGTGCTATCGAACGGGCTTCCTAGTTGACGTCGGGGCCCCGTCACCGCGCACAGCACAGGCCGTGGTGGCGGGGCCGACATACGCAGTTCTAGGCACAGCTCAGCACGGAGAGAATGATGCATCCCCTAACTCGTGTTCCGTACGCTCAGGTCAGCCTCAGAACGGCGCTGAGCCTTCCGGAGAACCACTCGCTACGCGAACGGATCGAAGGGCACCTTCTGTTGGCGTGGTACCGGACAGCCCACGGCGAACCGCCCGCACCGCTGGTTAATGTCGGTGGCGGACCCACCCGGACACCACCGGCCAGGCGGGGGCAGGAAGCGACCAACACGTGTTCCCCGTGGGATCACCACCCGGCCGCTACCCGCGACACCAGGCCACACCAGGCCGTCACAGGACGCTCTGACCAGCACGAACGCAGGTCAGCCCGGGTTCTCCGGAGTAGTCATCCCCTATGACCTGCCCGAAGGGCTATGGCGGAAATTGCACAAGATCGATCTTGAGTGCGGTGGGGGAACCGAAGCCCTTGCCCTGGGCTGGGAACCCTGCCAAAAGCCGCCGCTTCGCGGCGAAAGCGGCGAAAAGCGCACGTCATCTCACCCTTGAGTCCCGAGCTGGTCCGACGCGCGGATGAGCGGGGACAGCGCCAGGCCCAGGACGTTCGCGGCGGTGGCGCTGGACAGGGCGATACCCCAGCCGATCGGACCCAGCGGCGTGCAGCCGAAGAACTGGCTCACGCCCGGCGTCTGGATCACCGCGCCCAACGCCGCCGCCGAGCCGAAACTGGCCGCCAGCACCGACCGGTCCAAGCCACCCGTGATCAACGTCTGACCCAACTGGGTGCCCACCAAAGCAGCCAGCGCGACCGTGCTGGCACGCCGTGACCGGCCCGTGAAGCGGGCGAAGGTCCAAGCGGCGGTCGCGCCCAGGGTCGTGGTGACGGCTCGGGCCGTGATGTCCCGGGTCAGCGCCGAGCCCAGGGACGTGGATGGGCCTTCCCGCAACAGGTCCGGCACCGACTCGCCGTCCGGGCGGCTCAGCGCGATGGCCATCGCGGGGGCCAGGTCGGTCAGCAGGTTCACCAGGAGCAACTGCCGCGCGGTCAACGGGGAACGGCCGGTCAGCGCCGAGCCCAGCACGCTGAAGGCGATCTCGCCGAGGTTGCCGCCCAGCAGGATGGCCAGGGCCTCCCGGACCGACGCCCACATCGCCCGGCCCTCGATCAAGGCGGAGATGATGGTCTCCAGCCGGTCGTCGGTCACCACCAGGTCGGCCGCGGCGCGGGCGGCGGGGGTGCCGCGCCGGCCCAGGGCGATGCCGACGTCGGCCAGGCGGATCGCGGGGGCGTCGTTGGCGCCGTCGCCGGTCATCGCGACCACGCGGCCCAGGCGCTGGTACGCCTCGATGATCCGGACCTTCTGCGCCGGGGTGCACCGGGCGATGACGTCGACGGTGGGCAGCAGGGCGTCCAATTCCTTGTCGTCCATGGCTTCCACGTCCGCGCCGCTGACGACCGTGACCTCCTCCTCGGACGCGTTGACCTCGGCGGCGATGGCCTCGCCGGTGGCCGGGTGGTCGCCGGTGATCATCACGGTGCGCACGCCGGCCGCGCGGAGGCTGGCCGCCGCCGGGGGCGCGCCGTCGCGGACCGGGTCGGACAGGGCGATGAAACCCAACGGGGACAAGCCGTTGACGTCTTCATCGGTCACCGACGAGCCCTGGAAGCCGGACTTCTCCGCGACGGCCAGCACCCGGTGGCCCCGGCCGGCCAGGCGCAGCACCCGGTTCTCCAGCTGTTTGCGGGTTCGGGCGTCCAGGTCGCACCGGGGCAGCACGACCTCGGGCGCGCCCTTGACGCTCAACAGGCCGCCGCGTCCCAGCGTGGCGTGGTAGCCGCGCGACGGCTCGAACGGCAGGACCTCCACGACCGTCCAGCCGCGTCGCCCGGTGGTGGCCCGCACGCGGGCGGACCGCGCGCCCTCCAGGACGGCGCGGTCGGTCTGGTGGACCAGGTCGGACGGGTCGTCGGCGGCGGGGGTGGCGCGGACGGCCGCCGCGAGGACGGTGCGCAGGGTGTCGTCCAGGGCGCCGGGAGCGGCGCCGCGCCGGCCGTTGTCGACCCGGCTCACCTTCAGCCGGCCCTCGGTCAGGGTGCCGGTCTTGTCGAAGCACAGCACGTCGACCCGGCCCAGGGCTTCGATCGTGCGCGGGTTGCGGACCAGGGCGCCGTGGTCGGCGAGCCGGCGCGCGGCGGCGAGCTGGGCGGCGTTGACCAGGAACGGCAACCCCTCCGGCACGGACGCCACGGCCAGGTTCACCGCCGCGCCCATGCTCTGCCGCAGCGGGACCCCGCGCAGCAGCCCGGCCCCGACGACCGCGACCGCCGAACCCAGCGCGATCGGCAGCGTCTTGCGCGTCAAGTCGGCCAGCCGCGCCTCCACCCCGGTGTTGGGAGTGCTGCGGCGGGCGGCGGCCATGGCCCGGCCGACCTCGGTGGCGTCCCCGACCGCGACGACGACGGCCGTCGCCTCACCCACGGCGATCGTGGTGCCTTCGTAGAGCATGGACGTCCGGTCCGCCGGGTCCGCCGCGACGACCGGCGCGGGGTCCTTCGGTACCGGCAGCGACTCCCCCGTCACCGACGACTCGTCCACCTCCAGCCCGTCACCGCTGATCAGGCGGCAGTCCGCGGGCACCACGTCCCCGGCCGCGAGCCGCACGACGTCCCCGGGGACCAGGTCGTCGCCGTTGACCTCCAACTCGACACCGCCCCGGACCACCGTGGCGCGCACGGCGGAGCGGGCGAGCAGGTCGGCCAGCGCCCGCTCGGTGAACACCTGCTGCACGCTGCCGATCAGCGCGGACACGCCCACCACGCCGCCGACCAGGGCCGCGTCGACCGGGGACCCGACCGCCGCCGACAGTGCCGCGCCACCGGCCAGCACGGGCGTGAGCGGGTTGGCCAGTTCGGCCAGGAACGCGCTGCCCAGGCTGGTGCCGACGGACCGCCGCCGGGTGCCGCGCGTCCGCCGGCGCACCTCGCCGTCGTCCAGCCCGTCCGGGCCGGAGCCGAGCCGGTCCAGCACGGTGTCCCCGGGCATGAGGTGCCACGGCTGGCTGGCCCGCCGCTCGACCTCCGGACCGCCCTGCCCGACCCGCCGCGCCCGCCACACCCCGTCGAGGAACCCGATCGCCGACGCCGTGTTCACCGCCCGCGACGCACCCTCGGCCGGCTGGGGCCCGCGCGTGGTCAACGCCCCGACCGCGCCGATGCCGCTCGCCGCCTGGGCCAGCATGATCCCGTCCCGACTCACCCGCCGCGCCGCCGCCACCGCCTCCACCAGCAGCACCACCGCCGTCAGGTCGTCGCCGACCACCAGGTGCGCGCCCCACGGCGGCGGACCACCCGCCCGGTGCACGCCCACGCCGCAGTCCGACGCGCCCAGCGCCGTGCGGTGGTCGGACACCACCATCACCACGTGCCCGTCAGCCTGGAACCCGCGCACCGCGCCGACCAGCCCGCTGCCCGAGGGCACGGTGGTGTCGGCGTAGCGGGAGGGGCCGCCGGTCACGACCAGCCGCAGCCCCGCCTCCCGCGCGGCCACGACGATGGCGTCCACGATCGGCGGCCTCTCGACGTCCACCGCGAGCACCGCGTCCAGCCGGTCGCCGCGGGCGAGGCCGAGCACGTCCCCGGTGAGCTTGCGCTGTTCGCGGACCCCCTTGCGGCCCTTGAGGTCCAGCCGGTCGATCGGCCCCAGCACCCACTCGCCGTCGCGCTGGACCGCGGCCGGGTCGTCCGGGTCGAACAGCGCGAACGCGTGCCTGGCCGCCTCGGCGGGGTCGGTGTCGGGCAGCGGGACCAAGTCGGTGAGCACCGACCGGCCGGACCCGAGCGCGGCTTCGTCGAGCACGAGCATGTCGACGGCGTCCAGCCCGCGCAGCACCGAGCGTTCCATGACCAGTGTGCCGTGCCGGGCCAGCACCCGGCCCAGTTGGGCGGCGAACGCGGCTTGGGCCACCGAGGGGGCCTTGGGCAGGCTCGCGACACCCAGCGCCATGGCCCGGCGCGGACCGGTGAACGGCGCGGCGGCCACCCCCGCCAGCGCCCCGGCGGCCAGCGCGCGCCGGGCGTAGCGGTCGACCGGACCTTCTGGGACGGGTACGGGCCGTTCGACCACGATCGGGTCCGCCGCGGCGTCCTCAGGACCCTTGATCAGTCGGCTCTCCGCCGCACACCAGGCCTGCTCGTGCGCTGTGACCTCGCGCCACTGCTGGACGCGCTGGGCGATGTCGAGCAGGGTGCCTTCGCTGCGGGAGGCCAGGCCGTGCACCAGGGCGGCGAGCACGGAGGTGGCCGAGTCGGCGCGTTCTCGGCCCTGGAGGCGGCCGGCGGCCAGTTCGCGCAGCTTGGGGTGCAGGTCGATGGCGGCGGTGAGGGCGGCGACCTCGCCGGGCAGCGGGGCCCAGGGGGCGACCTTGGTGATGGCGGCGAGTATCAGTCCGGCCGCGTCGGCGGCGAGTGTCGGGATCAGCCGGGTGCCTTTGAGCCCGTCGGCGGGGTGGTGCAGTTCGTCCTCGGCCAGCCGTTCGTCCTCGGTGGCCGGTTCGGCTTCGGCGCGGCGGACCAGCTCGACCAGGTCGGCGGTGCGCGGCGGCGGGTCCCCGACCGCGATGATCACCCGCGAGGAGGGCGCGTTGACCCGCGCCCACAGCACGCCGGGGTGCCGTTCCACCGCGCGCTCGACCCGCGCCGCGACCTGCTTGCCGCGTGGCCCGTGCACGCCGTGGGCCTCGATGTGCAGGCGTCCCGGGCACGACCACACGTTGCGGCGGTCGCGGCGCAGCAGCGGTGTGTGCTCCAGCGGGGCCAGCGCCATGCCCAGCAGGCCTTTGGCCAGGTCGCCCGCGGTGCGCACCGGATCGATGCCGAGGAGGTCCACCGTGCCGGGTTTCCCCCGCGCGTGCGATCTCAAGCCACTCGTTCGGGGCCGACCCACACCCGAACCGGGGTGACGGCCGGCCCAGCGGCGGCGGTGGTGGCATGTGTTGGACGCTCGCGTATGTCGAAGCCGCGGAATACAGCGGTCGTCCAACACACGTGGTGGTGGCCCGGTGGCGACCGGCCGGCGGCTGTGGGTGGCGTGCTCACACCCCCCGGACCGGCTCGTCCCCCGCGTCGCGCAGCACCACCAGCGCCGGGTGGTCCTCGGCGTCGAACTCGATGACCCCGGACTTCCCCGCCGCCAACGCCCGGTCGATCTCGACCAGCAGCTCCAGCAGCAACTGCTCCGCCCGCTCCAACGTGTCCGCGTGGGCCACCACGTACTCCCGCGCCCCACCCCGCTGCCCGTTGGCGTCCCCCTGCAACTGCACCACCACCCCGCACGGCTTCGGCGGGTTGGCCGTCAGCAGCCGGGCCGCTCCGATGCGCAGCAGGAGGTCGGCCCGGACCAGGCCGCGGTCGTAGGTGGGGAGCCAGACGTGCGGCGCACTCATGATCGGCACTCTAGTGAGCACGCCCGACTCCCGCAGGCCACGAAAGGTGGACCGGTTCAGTGCGCCGGTGTGAACGCCCAGTGGATGCGGACCGGGTGCTTCGGCGCGCCATCCGCACCATCGCCCGCGATCCCCGCCGCCACGATCCGGTCCAACGTGCCCATCCCGTGCACCACCCGCCCGAAGACGCTGTACACGGGCCTGATGTTCGCGTGCGAGTGCACGATGAAGAACTCGCTGCCGTTGGTGCCCGGCCCTTGGTTCCCCATCGCCACCGTGCCCCTCGGGTACGTCTCGCTGCCGGTCACCTCGTCGGCGAACCGGTATCCCGGACCGCCCTCCTCGGCCCGGTAGATGTCCCCGCACTGGAGCACCCCCAGCCGCGCGGAGTTGGTGAGCCGGAAGCACTGGGTGTCGTGGTAGAACGCGTGCCGGACCAGGTGGACGAAGTTGTGCGCGGCGCACGCCGCGACCGTCCGGTCCAGCTCGATGACCACCACGCCGTAGTTGGTGCCCATCACGACCATGCCGCCGCCACGCGTCGAAGCCGCGGGCCGGGGCGGCTTGACGGGCTTGGCGGCGGGGTTCTCGGGAGTGGGGATGAAGTCGCAGTGCTTGACCGGCTTCGTGGGCGCGGGTTCGGCGGACGCGACGGGGGTGGCCAGTGCGGTGGCGATCAGGGCCAGGACCGACATCAACCTTCGCATGACCCCCGAGGCTAACGCCCACGCCAAGCCCTAGATCCACCCTTCGTCCCACGCCAGCCGCGCCGCCTCGTACCGCGTGTGCGCCCCCAGCTTCGTCATCGCCGACGACAGGTAGTTCCGCACGGTCCCCGCCGCCAGGTGGGCCTCCTGCGCGATGGTCGTCACCGTCCCGCCCCGCAACGCGTACCGCAGCACGTCCAGCTCCCGCGCGGTCAACGGGCACGCGTCCTCGGTCAACGCCGCCGCCGCGATCTCCGAGTCCACGTACCGCCGGCCCGCGTGCACGTCCCGCAGGATCGACGCCAGCTTCGCCGCCGGCGTCGTCTTCGGCACGAACCCCCGCACCCCCGCGCTCAACGCCCGCCGCAGCACCCCCGGCCGCGCGTGCCGGGTCACGATCACCACCGCCACGCCCTCCAGGTCCCGCACGGCCTCGGCCGCCAGCACCCCGTCCCGCTTGGGCATCTCCAGGTCGAACACGGCGATGTCCGGCCGGTGCGCCCGCACCGCCGCCACCGCGGCGTCCCCGTCACTGGCCTGCACCACCACCGACAGGTCGTCCTCCAGCTCCAGCAGCGCCGCCAGCGCGCCCCGGATCAGGTCCTCGTCGTCGGCCAGCACGATCCGGATCACGTCCGCACCCGCCCCACCAGCTCGAACCCGTCCGCACCCGACGCGCTTGCCTCGACCAGCCCGCCCACGGTCGCGAACCGCTCGCGCAACCCGGCCAGCCCCGCGCCCGGCGTGGACGGCTCGTCGAACCGGACCCCGTCGTTGTGGACCCGCACCCACACCTGCCCGTCGACCACGTCCACCGCCACCGCGCACCGCCGCGCCCGGCTGTGCCGCAGCACGTTCGTCGTCCCCTCCCGCACGAGCGCCCCGAACAGCGGCTGCAACGGCGGCGGCACGTCGGCCGCGTCCCCGGTCACCGCCGTCTCGATGCCCGCCGCCCGCAGCACGCCCACCGCGTTGGTGATCTCCGTGCCCAGGCTGGCCCGCCGATACCCCTGGACGACCTCCCGGGTCTCCTTCAACGCCGTCCGCGCCAACTGGGCCACCTCGTCCGCGTGCGTGCGCGCCGCGTCGTCGTCCCGGCCGATCAGGCGCGCGATCAGCTCCCCCTTCAGCGCGATCGCCTGGAGGTGGTGCCCCTGGATGTCGTGCAGGTCCGCCGCGAACCGCAGCCGCTCCTCCGCCACCGCCAGCGCCTCGGAGGTCTGCCGGGCCTGGTCGAGCTTGAGCACCGCGTCCCAGAACCACAGTTGGCACGACTCGCCGATGACGAACCCCACCACCAGGACCACGGGCATCATCAACGTGCCCAGCAGGTCGTCCGACCCCAGCACCCCGCCCGCCAACACCACCACGACCGTGCCCGCCGCCACCATCGGCCACCGCGACGCCGCCGGCGTGGTCGCCACGACGTGCGCGATCACCGCCGCCGGCAGCAGGTACCACGCCATCGGCACCGGGATCACCGTGCTCGCGTACGCCACCGCCGCGACCGCCACCGCGAACGTCGCCAGGTGCTCGACGGTCCGGTGCTCGCCACGCCCGACACCGCCCATCGCGTGCCTGAGGTACCGGACGTGCTGGCCGCACACGACCAGCACGGCCACCGCCAGCAACGGGGTGCCGACCACGCCGTACTTGCCCGTGGACAGCTCCAGCGCGGTGACCAGCGGGAGCATCACGCCCGCGCCGATCACCGACCACCACGTCCAGCGGCGCAGGGTGCCGATCTGAGTCACCGCACGAATCTACGAGCCGGAACACCCCGGTGTCTGCTGACATCTGTCATGTCGACCCGTGTCCGCCGACACTGCCGCCCGCACCGCCCGCGAACCACCATGACCGCCATGAGGAACGCGGTGATCGACGTGACGGGCCTGCGGTGCCGTTACGGGGACTTCGAGGCGGTGCGCGGCATCGACCTGGAAGTGCGGCAGGGGGAGCTGTTCGCGTTGCTGGGCACCAACGGCGCGGGCAAGACCACCGTCATGGAAGCCCTGGAAGGCCTCCGCAAGCCCAGCCACGGCCGGGTCCGAGTCCTCGGCGTAGACCCGCGCCGCGACCGCTCGGCGATCCGCAAGCGAACCGGGATCGTGTTGCAGCACAGCGGTTTCCCGGCCGACCTGACGGTCCTCGAGATGGTCCGCCTGTGGCGCCGCGACACCCCCGCCGACGCCCTTGAAAAACTGGACCTGGCGCACCGCCGGGACGTCCGGATCAAGCAGCTCTCCGGCGGCGAACGCCGAAGACTGGACCTCCTGCTGGCCACCCTCAACCGCCCTGAACTGCTGTTCCTGGACGAACCCACGACGGGCTTGGACCCGGAGTCACGACAGCGCACGTGGGACGTCGTCCGAGCCCTGCTCGCGGAGGGCACGACCGTCGTCCTCACCACGCACTACCTTGAGGAGGCGGAAGCATCGGCACACCGTTTGGCGATCCTGCACGAGGGCGTGGTCCGGGTAGCCGGCACCCTGGTGGACGTCCTGGCCGCGCAGCCCGCCCGAATCTCCTTCGACCTGCCCCACCACCTGGACATCGGCGCCCTACCGATACTGGCCGGTGACGTCGTGCACGAACTGTCCGGCCGAGTGCACGTCCGGACCCGCGAACTGCAGGACGACCTGGACCTCCTCCTCACCTGGGCACGCCGCGACGGCCTGCGCCTGACCCGCCTGCGCGCGCACCACGCGTCCCTGGAGGACGTCTTCCACACCGCCCGAGGTGCCGCGTGATCGCCGCACTGGGCATCGCCGAGCTGAAGCTCCTAACCCGCAACAAGATGGCCGCCACCATGGCCTTCGTCATGCCGATCGCCGTGGGAATGTGGTTCGCCCTCACCATGGGCACCGAAGGCTGGCCACTGGTGATCAGCGTCCAACTCGTCACCACACAAGGCTTCACGGTCTACGTAACCGTCACGACAAGCCTGACCGCCCGCCGGCAAGACCTCTACCTCAAGCGCCTGCGCACCGGCGCCGCCTCCGACGCCGTCGTCCTGACCGGCGTCCTGCTCCCCCCAGTCCTTTTGGGACTGACGCAATCGGCGCTCCTCCTGGCGGCAAGCCTCGCCCTGGGCGCACCCGCACCAACCCGTCCGGACCTCCTGGCCCTGGCCATCCTGGGCGGCCTGGCAGTCAGTTGCGCCGCCGGCGTGGCGACCAGCGGCGTCACGTCCACCGCCGAACTCGCCCAGATCACCACCGGCCCGTTCTTCTTCGGCCTGCTGGGCGGCGGCGTCTGGGCCGCCGTGTCCCCCGACTCCCGAGCACTCCTCGCACCCGGCGGCGGCGTGGCCGAGTTGGTGACCGGCGCGTGGGGAGAACCGGTATCCCTCGTCCCCGCAACACTTTCCCTGCTCGCCTGGACCGCCGCCGGATACCTCCTGTCCCTACGGCTCTTCCGCTGGGACGCCCGCTGACTTCTGGGAAAATTCCTCCACAGGAAGAATGTTCACAAAAGATCAACACGGTTCGACATCTGTTGTGAACTGGTTCACACCCCGCTCCACCCACGGCCACCTGGACCCGCTCTGCTGGCTCGGCACGTCGGACGCCCCGTCCGACGGGAGGGAGCAACCGTGGAACGTCGTACCTTCCTGCGCGCCGCCGTCGCCGGTGGCGGTTCGATGGCCTTCGGCTTCACGCTCTGGAGCGAGGCGCTGGCCTACCCGGCGCAGACCGGCCCGAGCCCGTACGGCGCCCTGCAGGCCGCCGACGCCAACGGCATCCAGCTGCCGCAGGGCTTCACCAGCCGGGTGATCGCCCGATCGACCCAGACCGTGCCGGGCACCAACCACGTGTGGCACAGCGCCCCCGACGGCGGTGCCTGCTACGCCGACGGGACCGGCTGGATCTACGTGTCCAACGCGGAGATGGCCGCGCCGGCCGGTGGCGCGGGCGCGGTGCGGTTCTCCTCGACCGGCCAGATCACCGGGGCCTACAGCATCCTGACCGGCACCAGCCGCAACTGCGCGGGCGGTGACACGCCGTGGGGCACGTGGCTGTCGTGCGAGGAGGTCGACCTCGGGTACGTCTACGAGACCGACCCGTTCGGCGTGAAACCGGCCGTCCGCCGCCCCGCGATGGGCCGGTTCAAGCACGAGGCCGCCGCCTGCGACCCGGACCGCAAGGTCGTCTACCTGACCGAGGACGAGAGCAACGGCTGCTTCTACCGGTTCGTCCCCACCACGTGGGGCGACCTGTCCGCGGGCACCCTCCAGGTGCTGCGCGAGGTCAACGGCGTGCTGTCGTGGGCGAACGTCCCCGACCCCGACGGCAGCCCCACCCGCACCCGCCGCCAGGTGTCCGGCGCGAAGGTCTTCAACGGCGGCGAGGGCGCGTACTACCGCAACGGGACGTGCTTCTTCACCACCAAGGGCGACAACAAGGTGTGGGCGTACAACGCGGTGAACAACACCATCGCCGTCGCCTACGACGACAACCTCACGTCCAACCCGCCGCTGACCGGCGTGGACAACATCACCGGCGCCGCAGTGGGTGACCTGTACGTCGCCGAAGACGGCGGCAACATGGAGATCTGCATCATCACTCCCACCGACGTGGTGGCCCCGTTCCTGCGGATCACCGGTCAGTCGTCGTCGGAGATCTGCGGCGTCGCGTTCAACCCGGCCGGCAACCGCCTGTACTTCTCCTCCCAGCGCGGCACCACCGGTTCCAGCAGCGGCGGCATCACCTACGAGGTGACCGGCCCGTTCCGCACATCCCTCTGACCTGCGGAAACCCGAAGCGGGACAGTGAAGGACCTCCCACTTGGCCGCTGCGCTGGTGAAAGCCCAACCACTACCCTCACGGGCGGCCGTCCACCGAAAGGACTCCCTGCCATGCGCCCACTCCCCCTCCTCCGCGCCGCAACAGTCCTGGTCACCGTCGCCCTGCTCACCCTCGCCGGCACCTCGATCGCCACCGCGACCCCCACCACCGACCGCGTGCACCAGCCCGCCGCCGACACCCCCGTCACGGTCCTGGTCACCAAGCTCACCCACGCCGAGGCCGCCACGAGGTTCCGCAACGCCGGCATCACGTGGTCCTCCAGCGGCAACTGCAGCAACCGCTACAACTCGACGTGCACGTCGTTCGAACAGATCAACCTGACCACCGTCCAGGGCGCCGAAACCCTGAAGCGCGCCAGCGGCTGTGCCCTGAACATCACGGGCGGGACCGAAACGGGCCACGCCAGCGGCACGTACAGCCACTGGAACGGCTACAAGCTGGACTACAGCCTGTACACGTGCGTGGGCAACTACATCAGGAACAACTTCACCTACATCGGCAGCAACAAGTGGCGCTCAGGTTCAGGCAACATCTACTACCTGGAGAGCAACCACTGGGACGTCACCTACTACAACTGCGGCGGCTGCTGACCACACAGCAACAAGCCCCCACGTGCCGCAAGCACGTGGGGGCTTGCCCTCTGCGCCGCAGGCGCGCCTTCGAAGGGCTGTCAGCCACAGGAAGGGCTTCGGGGCCTGCCGCGCGGCGAGCGCTGCCCTTGACCTTTCAACCGGCGTCAGCAGGACTTGCGAAGGACCTCACCAGACGTCCCCGGCAACGCCACCGACGACACGGACGACGACTTGGCGTTGGTGTAGGACCCGCCCAAGTCCACGCCCACCGCAGGCGACCCGGTCCGACTGGCGTTGACGATCACCACACCACAAGCGAAGTCACGCCGGAACACGTTGCCGCCCAACGACTTGTACGGCCCGCTGGGCGCACCCAGGTCCCAGTCGTACTCCGGGTGCCAAGGCGAAGCGTTGTTGTACCCGTCCGTCTGCGAGATCTCCGAGATCGCCGACAGACTCCCACTCGCCAGCAAGTAGCTCGCCAACGCGTACCGGAACGGCTGCTCCGCGCCCGGGCTGAAGTGCGGCTGCACCCACGTGATCTTGCCGCGAGCCTCGTTCGACGCGATCTCCGCGACCTGACGGCTCCAGCCCTCCGGGTACTCCGACAAAAGATCGGTGTCCGAGAAGGTCAGCCACCACTCGTCGAAGCCGCCGTCCAGGAACTCCGTGTAGGCGTCCCAGGCGCCGGCGTGCAGACGGGCGTTCGACAGGTTGGCCACCGTCTTGAGCCCAGCCGCCGTGAACTTGGCCCTGGTGTTGGCGAGCATCGCCTTGTAAGCGTCCTGGATGGACGCGTTGGTCGGGTACTTCGCCGGGCACACACCAGAGTGGTAGGCGTCGCACGGGAACAGGGCGTTGTCCATGAAGATGCCGTCGAACACGCCCTTGCTGCTCGCGACCACGTTGTCGGCCCACGCGTTCTGGTACGCCGTGTTGCCCACGTCCATCTGCCAGTGCCCGGAGTAGCCGCTGTACTCGAACCGCTGACCGTTGGGGCTCAACAGGAACCAGTCGGGGTGGTTGCGGTCGGCGTCGCAGTAGCCGACACCCGTCGGGAGTTGCGCGTCGTCGACACCGTTGCGGCAGGCGTAACTCCGGGTGGACGTCAGGTCCTTGTAGACGAACGTCTGGAGCTTCGGGTTGGCCGCCTTGAGCTTGCGGGCCAGGTCGCCCTCCCACGCGTTGAGCACGACGTAGCTGCGCCGCTTCGCCTCGGTGGCGATCATCTCGTCGGTGGTGGGCGTGCTGTTCATGTGCAGCCAGAACGACCGGACCCGGCCGTTCGCGGTCTGCGGGGCACTGCTCGACATCGTCGTGGTGGTGGGGACCGTAGTGGTCGTCGGACGCGACGTCGTAGTGGAGGTGGTGGTGCTCGACGACGTGGTCGTGGTCGTGCTCGTCGTCGACGTGGTACTCGCTGAAGTCGGCGCGGTGGTACCGCTCGGGGGACCGGCAGGCGAGTCGGGTGCCGGGGCGGGCGACGTGGACAGGCCCGCCAGGGCGAGCACAGCCGCGACCAGCGCGCGGGCAGCCTGGAACCAGGGCATGGTGGGGACTCCTTGCGGACGGCGGGCAGCGGGCCGGGGCCGTGCCGCCGCGCGCCGCGGGGTACGGGGAGGTCGGGACTCCCGATCGGCGCGCGGTCGGGGAGGCGCGCCGCAGGGTTGTGTTGCGGTTCGGGGACTATTCGATTACGGGGGAGTCAAACCGTTGCGTTACCGGCAAGTCAAGTAACGCGCGCCACAATTCGCGAGAAAATCTTGCGATCCGCACACACAGCGTGGCGACTCACTTCCGGACCGCGATTCCCAAGCCCCGCAAGAAGATCCGTTCACACTTCACAGGTCGGGCACGTGCGCGGCGACCACATCGGACTCGACGCGCCACCCCAGCGACTCGTACAACGGCCGGCCCTCGACGGTGCCGACCAGAACGGCCACACCCGCGCCGCGCCGGGCGGCGTCCGCGCTCATCAGTCGCATCACGAGCCGACCGAGGCCGCGCCGCCGGTGCGCAGGCTCCGTCGCCACCTGGTCCACCACCGCGGCGCCGTCACGCACCGCGAACCGCCCACGGGCCGCCGGGTCGCCTTCCGGCCCCACCACGACGACCTCGCGGTACCCGCGCTCCCCCGCCACCTCGACCCGGTACCCGTCCGGCGCCGCGCCCGCCTCCCCAGCACCGTCCAGGACGACGCTCATCAGGAACTCGGGCGCCCCCACCGACCACTCGGGACCCAGCAGCGGCAGCACGTCCGCACGCGGCGCGCACACCTTGAGCCACGTGCCCGGCGTGGTCACCGCCGCGCGCTCGCGCACCGAGGACGTACCGGCGATGACGTACCGGACCCGGTGGCCGGCCCGCCCGACGTCGACGCGGAACCCGTCGTGCTCCTCGACCGGGTCCGGGGCGTCCCGGCACAGCACCCAACCCCCAACCCACTGCCGAACTCGCTCCACGCCACCACGTTACGTGCCACAAGATCACGTTCCCAGCGCTCGGGCCAGGAGCACGCGGCGGTTGCGGGTGGCGGTCTTGGTGAAGATCGACTTCAGGTGGTCCTGGACGGTGTTCTCCGACAGGTGCATCCGCGCGGCCAGTTCGCGGGTGCCCGCGCCGCCGGGCAGCAGGGTCACCAGCTCCGTCTCCCGCGCGCTCAGCCCGAAGGCCCGGGTGAACAACCCCAGCCGGTCCGACGGGGAGGTCTGCTCGATGCCCACCGCGATCCCGCCGGTCCCGATCCGCGCCGCGCGCAGGGTCACCCAGCCGCCGTCGGCCAGGTGCGCCCGCGCCCACGGCGGGTGGTCGTCCACACCGGCCTCGACGGCCAGCAGTTGGGCGGCCACGTTGTAGGCGCTCGCCGGGATCGGCGCCCGGCCCTCCGCCGGCGGCACCAGGACCCGCAGGTACTCGTGGGTCTCCGGGGTCTGGCCGAGCACCTCCAGCGCCGGGGAGAGCAGCAGCACCAGCGGTCCGCGCACGGCGGCGGCCGGGTGGTCGAACGTGCGGGCCTGGCAGTGGCGCAGGGCCGTGGTCACCAGGGCGCGCAAGGAGGTCAGGTACGCGGTCTCGGCCGGGGTGAACGGTCCGGCGCACCGCCACAGGTCGAGGAAACCCCAGCAGCCGTAGCGGTCCCGGAACACCGCCGACGCCACGTCCGCCACCCCGTGCGCGCGCAGCACCTCCTGCCACGGCGAGTCGTCCGGGCGCAGGGTGGCGACCTCGGGGCCCAGCGCGGTCCAGCGGTTGGCCGGGGTCAGGTACTTGAGGCGGATCAGTTCGGGCAGGCGCGGCAGGAGGGCGGGCGGGACCTCGGCGAGCGGGCGGGCGCCGACCGCCGTCTCCGGGTCGGTGAGGACCCACGCGTACGCGTCGAACGGCACCACGGCGCGGATCTCCCGCAGCACCGCCGCCCGCAGCGCCACCGCGTCCAGCGCCGCGTCGCAGATGCGCTCGACGCGGGCTGCCGAGCGCACGAACGCCGCCGGGGCCACGGGACGAGGGTAAACCCCAGAACTCTGGGATACGGCGTGGAACGGGGGCGGGCCTAGCGTCGAGGAGTCCGACCGAACAGTCCGAAGAGGAGGAGCCATGACGACGTTGCACATCGAGCACCCGGTGGTCGCGTTCGACCTGTGGAAGGCCGCGTTCGACCGGTTCGCCGAGGTCCGCGCGCGTTCCGGGGTGGTGGCCCACCGGGTGCGCCGGCCGGTGGACGACGACCGGTACGTGGTGATCGACCTGGACTTCGGCACGACCGCGCAGGCGGAGGCCTTCCTGGGCTTCCTGCGCCGCGAGGTCTGGTCGTCCCGCACGAACGCGCCCGCCCTGGTCGGCGAACCCACCACCCGCATCCTGGTCGACGCCGCGCCCTAACCGCGCCACGGCAGCAGGTCGATCAGCGGGGCCAGCAGGTTCCCCACGGCTTCCCGCAACGGCGGCACGAAGATCAACAGCGCCACCAGCAACGCCACATAAGGCGCGATCCCGCCCCCCTTGCGCTTCGCCGCCACGACCCCAGCATCGCACACCGCCCCGGGGCCGGCGAACGGCCGGTCAGGGCCCTGTCGAACGGCAGGGGCGGGAACGCGACCGGGGACCGACGCGGTCGGGAGTCGATCTTCCCTGCGGTCGGGTCCATGGCGAAAAGCGGGGTCCGGTCGGTGCGGGGCTGTCCAACGCCGAGATCGCCGCGCGGCTCAACGTCGTCGAAGGCACGGTGAAGGTCTACCTGGCCACCGTCCTCAAGCACCGCGACGTGCGCAACCGGGTGCAGGCGGCCATCGTCGCCTGCGACGCCGGGCTCATCCCGTGAGGTCGGGGAGCCGCTGGGCGACCTCGTCGGGCGAGGGCATCCGGGCGACCTCGTCGGCGAGCGCACGGGCCGCATCGCGGTAGTCGTTGCCCGCCAACAACTTCCAAGTCAGGTCGGCGATCGCGTCCGGGGCGTCCAACACGAGTCCCGCGCCCGCCGCGCGGACCGCTTCGGCGTTGGCGAACTGGTCGGCCCCCTGCGGCAGCAGCAACTGCGGCACGCCGGCCGCGAGCGCGCCGAGCGTGGTGCCGCTGCCCCCGTGGTGCACGGCCACGTCCACGTGCGGCCACAGGTCGGCCTGCGCCACCCAGTCCCGCACGGTCACGTTGTGCGGCACGGCCCCGAGCTGGTCGGGCCGCACCCGGCCGGCCGCGACGACGATGTGGGCGTCCAGCGCCGACAGCCCGCGCACGGCGGCGGTGAGCAGTTCCGGCGTGCCGAACGCCGTGCCCAGGGTGAGGTAGATCAACGGCCGACCGTCGCGCAGCACCGGGCGGGCCGGTTCGGAGAAGGCGACCGGGCGCAGCGCCACCCGCTCTTCCCGGAGGAAGTCCTTGTCCTGCAACGAAGGCGGGCAGATGTCCAGGTGCACGCCGCCGACCGGCCGGTCCAGCCCGATGCCCTCGGGGAACATCCGCCCGAACCCGTGCCACACCCCGGGGACACCCGCCTCCCGCGCCGCCACCGCCGCACCCGGCACGCCCCACCCGTGCACGACGAGGTCCGGTTCGAGCCGCGCCAGGTCCGGGGCCAGGTCCTCGGCGTAGATCTCGTAGAACGCGTCCGCCGGGCGGAAGGGCCGCAGGCCGTGCGCCTCGAGCGGGACGTGCACCGACTCACCGGCCGCGAAGTGCACCTCGTGGCCGGCGGCGCGGGCCGCGATGGCGAGGGGGACGAGCGGGTAGGTGTGGCCGACCGACGCCAGGCTGACGAAGAGCACGCGCATGGCCGGGGAATCTACGCCGGCGGGCACGCTGGGAGGCAAGATCCGCCACCTCCCCTGGGGGCCTGGGCCCGTGGCCGACTCCTGGACACCCGACGTTTGGTCTAGACCAAAGGAGTCGCCGTGACCCGCATCCTGGACCTGGACCCGTGCCCCACCTGGCCTTGACCGCCGGGGAGATCGGGGTGGACGCCCACCACGTCGGCGACTGCTTCCTGCCGGGCATGGGCGACCCGGAACTCCGGTACGCCTGCTCGGCCGCCGTCCGGGGTCGCCGCCACACCTGGACCGGGATGGCCCTCAACACCCGCCGCCAGTCCGACCCGCGGCCACCCGGCACCGCCGTTCCTCCAACGGCCGCCCGAGGTCGGCGAACTGCTCCGCCGCCTCCAGGAACAGCGCCGCCGCCTGCGTCGTCTGCCCGGCCGCCCGGCGCAACTCCGCCCGGACCTCCCACAACGCCGCCGTCCACGGCCCGCCCTGCCACAGCCCGCCGACCCGCTCCGCCTCCGCCAGGTGCCGCCGCGCCCGGCCGAGGTCGTTGGCCCGCGCGCACGCGCGGGCCGCCTCCGCCCGGAACCCCATCGAGCACGGGTCGCACACGTGCTCCGTCGCGAGCAGCCGCTCCCCCTCCCGCACCGCGCTCAACGCGTCCACCAGCCCGCCCGCCGCCAGCACGCGCAACCCGTGCACCCGGATCACCAGGTGCGACCTGATGCCCGAAGCCCGCGCCAGCGGCATCGCCCGGTCCAGCAGCGCCACCGCGCCGGCCCGGTCGCCCAGGCGCACCCGGGCCTCCGCCGCCCGCTGCAACGCGATGCTCTGCGCCGACGTGCACCCCGCCCGCTCGGCCTCCGCCAACGACAGTGACAGGTAGGTCGAAGCGTCTTCCAACTCGCCCGACAGCAGAGCGAACTCGCCCAACAGCAGGTGGGCCAGGGCGCGGCCGGCCGTCGACCCGGCTTCGGTGGCGATCCGGAGCAGGTCCTGCCCGAACGCCTCCGCGCCCTCGTGCCCCTCGGGCCCGTAGAGGTAGAACTCCTGGAAGCACAGGTGCGCGTCGAACACCGCCGTCTTCAGCTCGGGCGACCGCCGCACCGAGTCGACGAACTCCCGCCGGAACTGCTCGTGCCAGGTGCCGCGGGCGTAGGCGACCAGGGCCAGCAGCGTCGACGCCTCCCCCAGTTCGTGCCCGAGGTTGGCGTCCAGCGCCAGCGCCCGCGCCCGCTTGGCCAGCCGCTCCGCCTCGACCAGGTTCCGCCGGCCCCACGCCACCAGGCCGTTGGCCACGGTCACCGCCACCGTCTGCGCCACCGACGGCGGCTCGACGCCCTCGGCCAGCACCGACTCGTAGAGCGCCACGGTCTCGATGTCCGGGCTCACGCCGATGCGCTCCCGCAGCGCCCGGCGCAGCTGTTCGAACTGGCGCAACGCCTCGCGCCGCCGCCCGCCCGCCAGGTGCTGCCGCATCAGCGCGCGGTGGGCCTCCTCGTCGGTCTCGTCCCGCTCCAGCAACCGCGCCCAGTCCCCGGCGGCCCGCAGCAGGGCCAGGTACCGGTTGCGGACCTTGGTCCGCCGCTCCTCCGCCCACCACTCGTAGCGGTCGTCGGGCAGCAGGTCACCGGTGTACAGGTCGGCCGCGGCGGCGCAGGCGGACGCGTCACCGGAGGCCAGGGCGGCGTCGGCGGCGCGGTCGAACCGCTCCAGGTCGCAGTCGAGCACCGCGCCGGGCCACAGGGCCAGCACGTGCCCGGTCAGCGCGATCGCGTCCGGCGAGCCCAGCGCGCGGCGGGCGTAGTGGACGGCCTTGCGGAGGTTCGCGCCGGCCGCGTCGGCGGGCAGGTCCGGCCACAGCAGGTCCATCGCCTGTTCCCGGTGCATGCGGTGCCCGGCCTCGATCGCCAGGAGCTTCACCAGGTCGGCGGCTCGCCTGCTGCGCCAGGCGTCGGTGGGGACGGGCCTGCCGTCCACCGCGACGCCGAACCCGCCGAGCACGCGCACCCGGCAGGTGGCCTGCATGGCGCCACCGTACGCCGGGCCCGGCGGGAACGCTCGGGGAACGCCGCGCCGCCTACCGTCGCCCCGCACGCGGCCCACGACCCCGAGGAGGGCGCGATGCTGTTCATGGACGTGCACAGCCACCTGCCGGAAGGCGCCACCGCCGGCGACGTGGCCGAAGCGCACGCCGCCGACCTGCGCACGCAGGACCAGTACGGCGTGAAGTACCTGCACTACTGGGTGGACGACCAGGCCGGCAAGGTGTTCTGCCTGGTCGAAGCCCCTGACGCGGAAGCCGCGCACCGAGTGCACCGCGAGGCCCACGGCCTGGTCGCGGACGAGATCTACCCGGTCACCCAAGGATAGGGAGAAGGACGATGAGCACACTCGCGGCCAAGAACCTGGGATCACCGGAAGAGGTCCGCCGCTTCCCCCACGGCCACGTCGACCTGGTCACCCTCGGCGGCACGACCGCCGGCCGGGCCGAGTTCGAACCGGGCTGGCGCTGGTCGAACGACGTCAAGCCGATCGCCGGCACCGACTCCTGTCAGGCCTCGCACACCGGCTACGTGATCTCCGGCCGGATGCACGTGCGCATGGACGACGGCACCGAGGCCGAGGCCGGCCCCGGTGACGCGGTCGTGATCGAACCCGGCCACGACGCGTGGATCGTCGGCGACGAGAAGTGCGTGATGCTGGACTTCACCGGTCTGACGAACTACGCCAAGCAGTGACCCCACCGCGAGCCCCCGGCCCCCGCCAGGAGCTCGCCCGTCGTGACCCCACCGCGAGCCCCCGGCCCCCGCCGGGGGCTCGCCCGACGGGCGTCCACTTCGGAATCCCGCACCGTCGACAGTGGTCTGTTCGGGCCGGAACCGCTGTTCAGACAGGGTTCACCGAGCTAAACTTGATTCATTCCAGAAAATGCGCAAGACTGCTCCCGTGCCCACGGCCGCCGAGTTCGAGCAGATGCTGCGCCGCGCCTCGCTGCGCGTCACGAGCCCGCGGATGGCCGTGCTGTCCGCGGTGCACGAGCACCCGCACGCCGACACCGACTCGATCATCGGCGTCGTCCGGGAGCGCCTCGGCACGGTGTCCCACCAGGCCGTCTACGACGTCCTGCGGGCCCTGACCACCGCCGGGCTGCTGCGGCGCATCGAACCATCGGGTTCCGTCGCCCGCTACGAAGCGCGCGTCGGGGACAACCACCACCACGTCGTGTGCCGGTCCTGCGGGGTGATCGCCGACGTCGACTGCGCCGTCGGCCACGCGCCCTGCCTGACCGCGTCCGACGACCACGGCTTCGCCATAGACGAGGCCGAGGTCGTCTACTGGGGCACCTGTCCCGCCTGCAAGTCCGCAACCAGCTGAATTCCCCCGGAAGGATGCCCGTGTCCGACAGCCCGAACGCCGTCATCGGAGAGCTGAACGAGGAGGGTGCCGCTGGGTGCCCCGTCTCCGCTGGGCGCTTCAACCACCCGACCGAAGGCGGCAGCAACCGCGACTGGTG
Source organism: Actinosynnema sp. CA-248983 (assembly GCA_050954585.1). Taxonomy (GTDB): domain Bacteria; phylum Actinomycetota; class Actinomycetes; order Mycobacteriales; family Pseudonocardiaceae; genus Actinosynnema. Next base: position 4,569,581 of record CP191863.1, read on the forward strand.
GCCCAACCAGCTCAACCTGAAGATCTTGCGCAAGCACCCGGTGGTGGCCAACCCCATGGGCGGGGACTTCGACTACGCCGCGGAGTTCCTGAGCCTGGACCTCGACGCCCTGGCGAAGGACGTCGACGAGGTGTTGACGACCTCCAAGGACTGGTGGCCCGCCGACTTCGGCCACTACGGGCCGTTCATGATCCGCATGGCGTGGCACAGCGCGGGCACCTACCGCGTGCACGACGGCCGCGGCGGCGCGGGCGCGGGCATGCAGCGCTTCGCCCCGCTCAACAGCTGGCCGGACAACGGCAACCTGGACAAGGCCCGCCGCCTGCTGTGGCCGGTCAAGAAGAAGTACGGCCGCAAGATCTCGTGGGCCGACCTGATGATCTTCACCGGCAACCGCGCCCTGGAGACCATGGGCTTCACCACCTTCGGCTTCGCCGGCGGTCGCGCGGACGTGTGGGAGCCCGACGAGGACGTGTACTGGGGCCCGGAGCGCACCTGGCTGGGCGACGAGCGCTACTCCGGTGACCGCAACCTGGAGAACCCGCTCGCCGCGGTCCAGATGGGCCTGATCTACGTCAACCCCGAGGGCCCCAACGGCAACCCGGACCCGCTGGCCGCCGCCCGCGACATCCGCGAGACCTTCGGCCGCATGGCCATGAACGACGAGGAGACCGTCGCGCTGATCGCCGGCGGCCACACCTTCGGCAAGACCCACGGCGCGGCCGACCCGAACCAGTACGTCGGCGCCGAGCCCGAGGGCGCCCCGCTGGAGGAGCAGGGCCTGGGCTGGAAGAACACCTTCGGCTCCGGCAAGGGCCGCGACACCATCACCAGCGGTCTCGAGGTCACCTGGACGCCGACCCCGGCGCAGTGGAGCAACTGGTTCTTCCACAACCTGTTCGAGTACGAGTGGGAGCTGACCAAGAGCCCGGCCGGCGCCCACCAGTGGACCCCGAAGGACGGCAAGGCCCGCAACACCGTCCCGGACCCCGAGGACGGCAAGCTCAACCGCGCGCCGGGCATGCTCACCACCGACCTGGCGCTGCGCTTCGACCCGGTCTACGAGCAGATCTCCCGCCGGTTCTACGAGAACCCCGACCAGTTCGCGGACGCCTTCGCCCGCGCCTGGTTCAAGCTCACCCACCGCGACATGGGCCCGATCCAGCGCTACCTGGGCCCGCTGGTGCCCCAGGAGGAGCTGGTCTGGCAGGACCGCGTGCCGGCCGTGGACCACGAGCTGGTCGACGCCGCCGACGTGGCCGCGCTCAAGCAGCAGGTCCTGGCCACCGGCCTGACCGTGTCCCAGCTGGTCACCACCGCGTGGGCGGCGGCCTCGACGTTCCGCGGCAGCGACAAGCGCGGCGGCGCGAACGGCGCCCGCATCCGGCTGGAGCCGCAGCGCGGCTGGGAGGTCAACGAGCCCGAGTCGCTGTCGATCGTGCTGCGCGCGCTGGAGGGCGTGCAGGAGACTTTCAACAGCGCACAGACCGGCGGCAAGAAGGTCTCGCTGGCCGACCTGATCGTGCTCGGCGGTGTCGCCGCGGTCGAGCAGGCCGCCAGCGCCGCGGGCGTGCCGGTGACCGTCCCGTTCACCCCGGGCCGCACCGACGCCACCCAGGAGCAGACCGACGCGGAGTCGTTCGCCGCGATGGAGCCGACCGCGGACGGCTTCCGCAACTACCTGGGCAAGGGCAACCGCCTGCCGGCGGAGTTCCTGCTGGTGGACAAGGCGAACCTGCTGAACCTGAGCGCGCCGGAAATGACCGTGCTGGTCGGCGGCCTGCGCGTGCTGGGCGCCAACCACAGGCGCTCGGAGCTGGGCGTGCTGACCGGCACGCCGGGTTCGCTGACCAACGACTTCTTCGTGAACCTGCTGGACATGGAGACGGAGTGGAAGCCGACCACGCAGGACGCGGAGACCTTCGAGGGCCGTGACCGCGCGACCGGCGAGGTCAAGTGGACCGGCAGCCGGGTCGACCTGGTGTTCGGCTCGAACTCCGAGCTTCGCGCCGTCGCCGAGGTCTACGCCTCTGACGACGCCAAGGAGAAGTTCGTCCAGGACTTCGTCGCGGCGTGGGCGAAGGTCATGGACCTCGACCGGTTCGACGTGGCCTGATCGTCAAGGGCTCTGGGTCGGTCCGGCCGACCCAGAGCCCTTGCTGTGCGGTGGGGGAACCGACGCCCTTCCCCTGGGCCCGGAGCCCTGCCAGAAGCCAAAAGCCGCCGCTGCGCGGCCAAAGCCGGGCGGCTGGTGGCGAAGAGCTGAAGTCCAGGTAGCGGCGGCCGTCGGCGGTCGCCACGTGACTGCCCTCCCCGCCACGACGTCGAGCGCGCTGCGCGGACCCTGCGCGACCCAGGGGTGGAAGACCAGTTCGTCGAGGTCCACGACGCCCAGTGTCGGACCACCCCCGGGCCCCAGCCAGTTCAGCTCAGCGTGAGCGCGTAGACCTCCACGCGGGGATCGGCGGGCAGGGTCAGCGAGCGCACCGACTTCGCCGGATCGAGTGCCGCCGCCAGGCCGAACAGCCGCACCGGAGGACCGTCCACACCCTTGCCCGCCTTGATCCGGTGGGGCATGTCCAGGACGACGGTTCCGCCCGAACCCGCCCAGTCCCCGACCGTGATCGGCAACTCCGCCGTGCTGCCGTCGGTGTACCGGACGGCGACCGCCGTGGTCACCGGACCGTTGTGCGACGCCGCCACCAGGTTGAGCGCCCGGTGCCGACCAGCGGGCAGGAGCACGGCCTGCCCGCGCGCCTCGACGAAGTTCGCCGCCGTCCCGGTCGGGTCCGGCGCCAGGTACGTCACCCCGCCCCAGGTCACCGACCCGGTGGGCAGCAGGGCCGCGTCGTAGCTCCAGCCCTGGCCGTCGAAGTCGCCCGACGCGGGGTCTGCGACGGTGGCCGTACCGTCGTGGTTCAGCTCCCGCGTCAGGTCGACCGCGCACGGGTCGCCCACGCAGTTCGCCGCCGGCCGCACCTCGACGGTCCCGGTCCGGGTCACCGTGTTCGGTCCGCGCACGACGACGTCGACCGGGTACGTGCCGACCGGTGTCCCGGCGGGCACGGTCACCGTCAACGGCTCCGTCCGCTGCACGGGCAGCCGACCCGACACCAGCACCATCGGCCTGATCTGACCGACCTGCCAGCCCGCCGGCGCCGAAGCCTCCACCGACACCACCACCGCGCCCGGCGCCTGCGCCAGGACGTCCAGCGGGAACGTCACGGTCTGCGCGGTGTCCGAGGTCGGCAGGACCGCCGCGTTCTGGCGCAGCGACGCGTCCACGTGCCGCCGCCCGTCCGGCCGCGCCCGGTTGACCGACGGCGGCTCCGCGCCCCGCTCGGTCCCCCACGACGACGGCTGCGTCCCCAGCCGGTGGGACAGCGTGCCGCCGCGCGCCACGTCGTCCCAGTCCAGCCACGTGCGGCGGACGTCCCGGCCGTTCAACGAGACGCCCTGCACGTACCGGTTGGTGTCGGAGGCGCCCGGCGCGGTGATCGTCAACGAGCGCCCGTGTCCGGTGTGGACGGTCGCGGCCGGGAACTGCGGGCTGGACAGGGCCAGGAAGTCACCGCCGCTCATCGTCGGGTACAGGCCCAGCGAGGAGAACACGTACCAGGCGGACATCGTGCCCAGGTCGTCATTGCCGGTCATGCCGTCCGGCCCGGTGGTGAACAACGTCATCGCCGCCCGCACCACCGTCGCGGTCTTCGCGGGCGTGCCCGTGGACAGGTAGAAGTACGGGGCGAGCAGGTCAGGTTCGTTGTTGGGGTTGTAGGTCGGCTTGCCGTAGTAGTCGTAGGGCTGGGTGATCCAGTCCTCGCGGACCGTGCGCGCCGGGTCGGCCAGCAGCTCGTCGTAGGCGAAGAACGCGTCGAGCCGGCGTTCCGTCGCCGCCCGGCCGCCCATCAGCTCGACGAGACCGTTGGGGTCCTGCGGGACCAGCCACTGGTACTGGAACGCGCCGCCTTCGTGGAACTGGTGCGCCGCGTCGACCGGGTTGTACGGCGACAGCCACGTGCCGTCGACGGTCCGGGGCCGGAAGTGCTCGCCGTCCCACAGGTTGCGGAACCACTGGCCGCGCTGCTCGAACAGGCGGGCGTCGGCGTCGTGGCCGAGTCCGCGCGCCATGACGGCCAGCGCCGCGTCCGCCGCCGCGTACTCCATCGTCGCCGAAGCCGGGTGGACGCAGTCGTTGTCGCCGCCCTTGTGCCGGCAGTCCGTGCCGAGCCTGAGGCCGGACGGGATGTAGCCGCGCTGCGCGTAGTGCTCGACGCCGGACCGGCCGTTGTAGGGCGAGTCGGCGGGCGGGACGGTCGTGGCGTTGCGCTTGAGCAGGTCGTAGGCCTCCTGCTCGTGGCCGTCGAGCAGACCCCGGGACCAGGCCTCGACCAGGAACTGCGTCACCGGGTCACCGGTCATGATGTTGGTCTCGCTGTTGGCCAGCGCCCAGCGCGGCAGCCAGCCGCCGTCGCGTCCGGCGGCCACGACCGAGAGGGCGACGTCCCGTGCCACCCGGGGTTCGAGCAGTTCGAGGAGTTGGTTCTGCGGCCGGTAGGTGTCCCACAGCGACAGGTTCTGGTAGGGCGTGAACCCTTGTGCCACATGGGTTTTGCCGTCGAACCCGGCGTAGCGGCCGTCCACGTCGCCGGCCAGGTTCGGGTGCAGCAGCGAGTGGTAGAGAGCCGTGTAGAACGCCACACGGCGCTCCGTGGTGCCGCCGTCGATCTGCACCTGGTTCAGGCGGTCCACCCATGACCGGTGGGCCTGCGCGCGGACGGCGTCGAAGTCGTGCGAGTCGCCGGTTTCCGCCGCGAGGTTGCGCCGCGCGCCCTCGACGCCCGTGTAGGACAGGCCGACCTTGAGCACGACGTCCCGGTCGGCGGCGGCGTCGAACGTGACCCACGCGCCGTTGCCGCCGGGGCCCGCCGCGTCCGGCACGCCGGGCGACTTCGTGGTGCCGCGCCAGGTGCCGAAGCTCGTGAACGGCCGGTCGAAGCTCGCGGTGAAGTACACGGTGTGCTCGTCGTGCCCCGCGCAGAACCGGCCGGCGCGGACGCGGCCCTCCAGCGTGCGGTCGCCGACGACGTGGATCTCCGAGTCCAGCACATGCTGGTTGGCGCGGCCGGTGTTGAACAGGACGTTCGCCGGGCCGGCCGGGAAGGTGTAGCGCTGCCAGCCGGTGCGCGGGGTGGCGGTCAGCTCGGCGTCGACGCCGTAGCGCTGGAGGCCGACGCGGTAGTAGCCCGGGGTCGCCTCCTCGTCGTCGTGGGAGAACTTCGAGCGGTAGCCCGCGATGTCAACGTTGTCCACCGCGCCGGTCGTGGGCATGACGGGCAGTTCGCCCGCGACACCGCAGCCGACCCCGGACAGGTGGGTCTGGCTGAAGCCGAGGATCGAGTCCTGGAGGTAGTCGTAGCCGCCCTGGCCGCCGGTGTCCGGGCTGACCTGGACCATGCCGAAGGGCGTGCTCGCGCCGGGGAAGGTGTTGCCGAAGTTCTGCGTGCCGATGAACGGGTTGACCAGCGTGGTCGGGTCGACGTCCGGCTCGCCGCGCGCCGGGTGGGCGGGCAGCAGCAGGGCCAGGACGAGCAGCGGGATGGTGCCGCGTCGAAGGAGTCGCATCGCAGGGGCCTCCTGGGTGACAACGTTGTCAGACGACAGCGCTCTCCTTGACCTTGGCCCATGCGCGGCACCGCGTCCAGTGGCGGCGCCATCATCATTTCACTATAGTGCTAGGAAGCTAGATAAATGGAGGTGACCCCGTGATCCAGTTCCACCTGGACGCCAGGTCCGGCCTGTCGCCCTACCAGCAGCTGGTCCAGCAGGTGCGGCACGCGCTGCGGCTCGGGCTGATCCGGGAGGGCGACCAGCTGCCCAAGGTCAAGGACGTCGTCGCGGACCTCGCGATCAACCCCAACACCGTGCTCAAGGCCTACCGGGAGCTGGAGCACACCGGACTGGTCGCCGCGCGGCCGGGCGTCGGGACGTTCGTGACCGCGTCCTCGACCGGCGTGCCGCTCGCGACCCTCGCCCCGCTGCGCCAGGACCTGCGGCGCTGGCTGGCGAAGGCGCGTCGGGCCGGGTTGGACGACGAGAGCATCGAGGCGCTGTTCGCCGCCACGTTTCGCACCGAAGCCGGAGAGGACATAGCGTGACCGCCTTGCGGGCCCAGGGCCTGGGCAAGAAGTACAAGCGCACGTGGGCGTTGACCCGCTGCTCGCTGGAGATCCCCGCCGGGCACGTGACCGGCCTGGTCGGTCCCAACGGCGCGGGCAAGTCGACGTTGCTGAACCTGGCGTCGGGCATGCTCGAACCCACCACCGGCACGATCGAGGTGTGCGGCGGGGTGCCCGGCAGCGGACCGGCGCAGCTGGCCAAGGTCGGCTACGTCGCCCAGAACACCCCGGTCTACCCCGGGCTGACCGTCGACGACCACCTGCGGCTGGGCGCGCACCTCAACCCGGGCTGGGACGACGGCCTGGCGCGCAAGCGGGTCGAGCGGATCGGGCTCGACCCGGGGAAGGCGGCGGGCAAGCTGTCCGGCGGGCAGCGCGCCCAGTTGGCGCTGACCCTGGGCATCGCCAAGCGGCCGGAACTGCTGCTGCTGGACGAGCCGGTCGCGGCGCTGGACCCGTTGGCGCGCCGGGAGTTCCTCAAGGACCTCATGGAGTCCGTCGCCGAGCACGGGCTGTCCGTGGTGATGTCCTCGCACCTGGTGGCGGATCTGGAACGGGTGTGCGACCACCTCGTCGTCCTGGTGGAGTCGCAGGTCCGGCTGGTCGGCGACGTCGAGGACCTGCTGGCCCGCCACCACCGGCTGACCGGTCCGCGCCGCGACCTGGCGACCATGCCGTCCGACCAGCACGTGGTGTCCGCCGAGCACACCGACCGCCAGACCACGGTCGTCGTGCGCACGGACGGGCCGATCCTCGACCCGGCGTGGTCGGTGGGCGGGCTGAGCCTGGAGGACCTGGTCCTGGAGTACATGAGCAACCCGGCCGAGAGCCGGCCCGCGCTGGAGGTCCTGCGATGACGTGGTTGGCGTGGCGGCAGTTCCGGGTGCCGGCGCTGTCGGTGTGGGCGGCGCTGGCGGCCATCGGGGTGGTCCTCGCGATCACCGGGCCGCGCCTGATCGGCCGCACGAACTACTCCGACGTCGACGTGCTCTTCACCGGCACGCTGCTTGCGGTGTACGCGCTGCCGGTGGTGGTCGGCGTGTTCTGGGGCGCGCCGATGGTCACCCGGGAGCTGGAGACCGGCACGCACAACCTGGTGTGGAACCAGAGCGTCACCCGGACCCGGTGGCTGGCCACGAAGTTCGGCGTCGGCGTGCCGGTGGCGATGGTGTCGGCCGGGCTGCTGAGCTTCGGGGTGACCTGGTGGGCCGCGCCGATCGACGCGTTCGCGGAGAAGGAGAACGACCAGCTCGCCCGGATCATGCCCGAGGTGTTCGCGGCACGCGGGGTCGTGCCGGTCGGGTACGCCGTGTTCGCGCTCGTGCTCGGGGTGGCGGTCGGGATGGTGGTGCGCCGCACCGTCGCCGCGATGGCGTTGACGCTGGTGCTGTTCGCCGCCGTGCAGGTGGCGGTCCCGTTCCTGGTGCGCCCGCACCTGCTGCCCGCCACGGAGGAGTCGGTCACCATCACGGCGTCGAACATCCGGCAGATCACCGGCAACGAATCCGGTGTGCTGGAGTCGCTGACCGTAGCCGCGCCCAGCGATGCCTGGGTGTTGACCAACGAGACCGTGGACTCCACGGGCACTCCCGTGCACCCGCTGCCCGAGGTGGTCCACAAGTGCCTGCCCAGACCGGGTTCGGGCGACGCCTTCCCGGAGCGCGGGACCATCGGCAAGTGCATGGCCCAGTTGACCGACCTGGGCTACCGGCAGCACCTGGTGTACCTGCCGGGCAGCAGGTTCTGGCCGCTCCAGTGGGTGGAGCTGGGGCTGTTCCTGGTGATGTCGGCGCTGCTGGGCTGGTTCTGCTTCCGCCGGCTGCGCCACCTGTCCTGACCGTACGATCGAGAGGAAACCCATGCGCGGCACCATCATCGCCACCGCGGTCGCCTTGGCCGTGGCCGCGACACCCGCTCACGCTGAACCCGGAGGCACCCGACCTGTGGCGTTACCCGCCCCGACCGGCCCGCTGTCCGTGGGCAGCACGACGTTGCACCTCAAGGACTCCAGCCGCGCCGACCCGTGGGTGCCGACGGAACGCCGTGAACTGATGGTGTCCCTGTTCTACCCGGCACTGCCCACCGGCGGCCCGCGCACGCGGTACATGACGCCCGACGAGTCGTCGGCGATGCTCAGCGACAGCGGCCTGACCGACCTGCCGCCGGACTTCCTCGCCCAGACCAGGACCCACTCGGCCGCCGACGCCCGCCCGTTCCCCCGCCCGCAGGGCCGCCCGCTGGTGGTCCTCTCCCCCGGCTACACCAAGCCCCGCGCCACGCTCACCGCGCTGGCCGAGGACCTGGCCGCCCACGGGTACGCGGTCGCGGTCGTGGGCCACACGTACGAGAACCACGGCACCAGCTTCCCGGACGGCCGCTTCGCCGGGTGCGTGTCGTGCGAGATCGACCACCTCCCGGAGTTCTGGGACAAGCTCGCCCGGGGCCGCGCCGCCGACGCGTCCTTCGTCCTGGACGAACTCCTCAAGCGGCCCGGCCTGGTGGACCCGGACCGGATCGCCATGGGCGGCCACTCGGCCGGCGGCGGCAGCACCCTGACCGCCATGCTCGCCGACCCGCGCATCATGGCCGGCTTCGACATCGACGGCCGCCTCTACACCCCGCTCGAAGACGAGAGTTTCACGCGTCCGTTCCTGTTCCTCGGCAAGCACCCGCCCAACGTCCCGGTCCCGGCGTGCACCGGTCCGTGGGAGCCCGACTTCGCCAAGATGGCGGGCTGGAAGCGGTGGCTGTCCGTGACCGGCGCCCAGCACGCGTCCTTCACCGATCTGGGGCTGTTCGCCGACCACCTGGGCGTGGACATCGGCGCCACCACCACGGGCGCTCGCACCCAGGCCATCACGCGGGCGTACGTGGCGGCGTTCCTGGACACCCACCTGCGCAACCGCCACCGGCCGCTGCTGGACCAGGCCTCTCCCAGGTTCCCGGAAGTCACTTTTTGCGGATGACGCCGTGAACAGGCGTTCGACAGCGCGGAACCGGCCGCTCGGGCGCTTGTCACCTTTAGCGTGACCCGCGCGCCCAACCGTATGAATCGGACGCCACGGGTGGTACTCCGGTGAGGCCGTCGGCGGCGCGAAGTTCCCCGCAAGGAAAGGACATCGGCATGAAGAAACGCGTGTACGAGGCGCCGGTCCTGATCGACTGCGGCGCGTTCAAGACCGCGACCGGATTCCTCGGTCGCCGTGGCCGCGACCACGTCATCCTCAGCAAGCACTGACCGTCACGTCCACACGGACATGACCAGACCCCTGGAATCGAGGGCCGCGGTGCCGCGGGCTTCGCCGTCCTGCCGGACTGCGACAGCGCGCTCACCGCGGCCCGTTCCCTGGGTGGCGAAACTTGGGCGCACCCGTCGGGGCGGCCGTGGCTGGTGTCCGACCTGCCCGTGGACGCCGTGGCTGAGGCCGGTGACACCCGGTTGGCCGTGGTCGGGTGCTGTCCGATCTCCGCGCACGAACTCCTCCGGCACGCCGAACGCGTGCACGACCTCGACGACGTCGACCGGGTGGCGCGACGCCTGCCCGGCAGCTTCCACCTCGTGGCGTCCGTCGGTGGACGCGTGCTGGTGCGCGGCAGCGCGTCCGGCCTGCGGCTGGTGTTCCACGCCCGGGTCGGAGGCGTCACGGTCGCCGCCGACCGCGCGGACGCCCTGGCCCGGCTCACCGGAGCCGCCCTGGACGAGCGCCGGCTCGCCGTGCGCCTGCTGTTCCCCGTGCCGCACCCGCTGGCCGAGGACCCGCTGTGGCGCGGCGTGCACCAGCTCGACCCCGACCACCACCTGGTGATCGAACGGGACGGCAGTAGTCGCCACCGCCGGTGGTGGACCCCGCCGGAACCGGAACTGTCCCTGGCCGCCGCGGCGGAGCCCGCGCGTCGGGCCCTGGTCGACGCGGTCGAGGCGCGCACCGCGCCGGGCGGCGTGGTCAGCTGCGACCTGTCCGGCGGGCTGGACTCCACCTCGATCTGCTTCCTCGCCGCACGCGGCGGCGCGTCCGTCATCGCCTTCACCTGGCCCACCCTGGACGAGGCCGACGACGACCTCCGGTGGGCCCGACGAGCGGCGGCGCATCTGCCCGGCCTGCGGCACGACGTGCTGCCCGCCGACCGGTCACCGCTGGTCTACGCGGGCCTGCGGCAGGCCGACGACGTGGTGGACGAGCCCACCATCGGCGTGGTCGACCGCGCACGCGTGCTGGCCAGGCTGCCCGAACTCGCGCGCAGCGGCTCACGCCTGCACCTCACGGGCATCGGCGGCGACCACGTCGCCTGGGGCTCCGATGCCTACTACCACACCCTTGTGCACACCAGGCCCCTCCTGGCGCTGCACCGGCTGCGCGGCTACCGCTCGCTGTTCCGCTGGGCGCGCCGGTCGACCGTCCGCGCGCTGCTCGACCAGCGTTCTTATAGCGCCTGGCTGGCCGACAGCGCCGACGAGTTGCGCGCCCCCGTCCCGGACTCGGCGACGATCGGGTTGGGCTGGGGGATGCCGCCCAGGGCCTTCCCGTGGGTGACGGACGAGGCGGTCGACCTGGCCCGCGAGGCGCTGCTGGCCGCCGCGCCGTCCGCCCGGCCGCTCGGACCGACCCGCGGCCTGCACTCCGACCTGGAGCAGATCCGCGCCACCAACCGCATCGTCCGCCAGTGGGAGCAGATCACCGCGCGCCAAGGGCTGCCGATCAGCTCGCCGTTCATGGACGACCGCGTCATCGAGGCGTTCCTGGCCGTGCGGCCGGAGGAGCGCATCACGCCGTTCGACTACAAGCCCGTCCTCAAAGCGGCCATGCGCGGTGTCGTCCCGGACGAGTGCCTGGAACGCAGCACCAAGGCGGAGGCGACGCTGGACGCCGCGCAGGGGCTGCGCGAACACCGCGGCGACCTGCTCGCGCTGTGGGAGGACTCGCGGCTGGCCGAACTCGGGCTCGTCGACGCCCGGCGGCTCCGGGACCTGGCCGTCCGACCGTCCACACCGGACCTGCGCGAGGCCACGTTCTACGCCGCCGTCGGCTGCGAGGTCTGGCTGCGGGCGCTGCGCCGCCCCGCCGTCCGGTGAAAGAACGGTGCTGTGAAAGGAGAGCGGCATGTCCCTCCACCTGCGAACCGGGGTCACCACGGCCGACACGGAGTACGGCGTCGTGCTGCTCGACGAGGACACCGGGCACTACTGGCAGCTCAACCCGACCGGCGCGGTCGTCGTGCGGATGCTGATGGACGGCCGCGGCGCCGAGGACGCGGTCAAGGCGCTGACCGAGGAGTTCGACGTCGACGAGGCGCAGGCCGCCGGGGACGTCGCCACGCTGGTCGCGAGCCTGCGCTCGGCCGGGCTGGTGACACCGTGACGACCCCGGGAGCCGTGGTCCGGTCCCGCGACCGGGTTCCGCTGCCCCGACGGGTGGCGGCGCTCGTGGCCGTCGCGGCGGCGCACGTCCTGGCCCGCCTCTCCCCCGCCCGCATCCGCAAGGTCCTGGCGGTCCTGCGCCGGGGCGCCGCTCCCGCCACCCACGCCCAGGCAAAGCGGGCGCGGGCGGCCGTGGTCGCGGTCAGCCTGACCTGCGCCGGCCCGGAGGGGTGCCTGCCCCGGTCGCTGGCCACCGTCCTGCTGTGCCGGATGACCGGCCGCTGGCCGGTGTGGTGCACCGGGGCGCGCCGCAGCCCTCCGTTCGGGGCGCACGCGTGGGTCGAGGCCGAGGGCCGGATGGTCGACGAACCCGCGCCCGACGGGTACTTCGTCCGCCTGGTGGCTGTCGAACCCGTCAAGCCCGTCGCGTCCGTCAAGCGCCGGCCATGACCGCACGGGCCGCCCGGTTCCGGGACCTCTTCGCCCTGGTCCGAGGTCATCGGCGGGCCGTGGCCGGCGCGGTGCTGCTGACGCTGACCGGTGCCGCGTTCAGCCTCGCGCAGCCGCTGCTGGCCCGGGAGGCGGTCACGCAGGCGGGCACCGGCGCGACCCCGTGGCGGGTGGCCGCCGCGTTGGCCGCCCTGTTCGTCGCGCAGGCGCTGGTCGGCGCGTTCGGGCGGTTCCTGCTGGAGCGGACCGGCGAGGGCATCGTGCTCGGGCTGCGCCGGACGCTGGTCGGCCACCTGCTGCGGCTGCCCATGCGCGTCCACGACGAGCACCGGAGCGGCGACCTGGTGTCCCGGACCGGGGCCGACACGACCGTGCTGCGCGACGTCGTGGCCCAGTCGTTCGTCGACCTCGCCACCGGCCTGGTCACCACGGCCGGGATCGTGGTGCTGATGATCTGGCTCGATCCCGTGCTGTTCGCCCTGGTCTTCGGGACGGTCGCGGTCGCCGCCCTGGTCGTGGTCGGGGCGGTGCGCGGCATCCGGGCGTCCAGCGAACGGGCGCAGACCGGCGTCGGCGCGATGGTCGCCGACCTCGACCGCGCGCTCGGCGCCATCCGGACCGTGCGCGCGAGCCGGGCCGAGCGGCGCGAAGCCGACCGGATCGGCGCCCAGGCCGAAGCCGCCTACCGGTCCGGTGTGCGCACGGCCAAGCTGGCCAGCGTGGCCGACCCCGCCGTGGAGCTGGCGGCCAACGGCACCCTGCTGCTGGTCCTGCTCGTCGGCGGCGTCCGGGTCGCCCAGGACCCGGCCACGCTCGGTGACCTAGTCGCGTTCCTGCTCTACGCGTCCTACCTCGCCGTACCGCTGGCGTCGGCGTTCCACGCGATCACCACCATCCAACGCGGGATGGGCGCACTCCAACGCGTGTGGGAGGTCCTGGCCCTGCCCTTGGAAGACGACCGCCCGGGCACCACACCGCCACCCGCGCCGTCCGGGAGCCCCGTCCTGGAGTTCCGGCACGTCCGGTTCCGCTACCAGGACCGCGTGGTGCTCGACGACGTGTCCTTCACCGTGCCGCCCCACTCGCTGGTCGCGCTCGTCGGCAGGTCCGGCGCGGGCAAGTCCACCGTGTTCGCCCTCACAGAGCGGTTCTACGACCCCGAGAGCGGGACCATCCGCCTGGAAGGCCACGACGTGGCGCGGCTGGGCCGGTCGCAGTGCCGCGCCCGCCTGGCCCTGGTCGAGCAGAACGCCCCGATCCTGCACGGCACCCTGCGCGACAACATCACCTACGCGGCCCCCGACGCCACCACCGCCGACATCGACCGCGTCCTGCACACCACCAACCTCACCGAACTACTGGACCGCCTGCCCGCCGGCCTGGACACCGAGGTGGGCGACCGCGGCTGCCGCCTGTCCGGCGGCGAACGCCAACGCGTAGTCCTCGCCCGGGCCCTCCTCACCCGCCCCGCACTCCTGCTGCTCGACGAACCGACGTCCCACCTGGACGCCGTCAACGAAGCCGCCCTCACCGACGCGATCGGCCGGATCAAAGCGGAATGCGCGCTACTCGTGATCGCCCACCGCCTGTCCACCGTGCGCGACGCCGATTCCGTGGTCGTGCTCGCCGAAGGCCGGGTCGTAGCGCACGGGACGCCCGCCGAACTGCTGCACACCAGCCCGGCCTACCGCGACCTGACCGGCGCCCCGCTCACCGGAACGCTGCGCTGAAGCAGTACGTCAGGCCACACCGTTCTTTGTCAGGTCCGAACGGAGCAGTGCGTTCAATCCGATGGACGCACGGTTCGAACGCCCCTACCGCGGGATCGGGGGATCGAAGGAGGCACGTTCGCGTCCCCCAAAGCCGTTCACACAAACGAAAAGCAATGGCTCCATGCCTGGGGGAGGGCACATGGCCGCACACACCGCCCCGGATCGCCCGCGAGATCCGGTGGTAGACGAACTCGGCTCCGCTCTGTTCACTTCGTTCGCCCGTGACGACCAGCGCGGCAAGGGTGTCGAATACCTCGACGGCCTGCTGCGCGCAGGGCCGCTAGTCCATTCGCAACATCGCCCAGGCCGTCGGCGGCCAGGCGACCGAGCAGTACCTGCACCACTTCATCAGCGACTCCCCGTGGGCGTGGGCACCGGTCCGCCGCGCGCTGGCCGGGTACGTGGCCCGGGTGGCGCCACCGACCGCCTGGGTGGTGCGACCGATGCTGATCTCGAAGGCGGGCAAGCACTCCGTGGGAGTGACGCGGCGGTTCTGCGCCAACCTGGGGCAGACGCTCAACGCGCAGCAGGCCATGGGCGTGTGGGCGGTGTCCGACGAGGTCACCGTGCCAGTCGGCTGGCGGCTGCACCTGTCACAGGCCTGGCTGGGCTACCCGGGCCGGCGCCGCCGCGCCGCGATCCCGGTCGGCCTGCGAGCGGAGACCGAGGGCGAGTGCGCCGTCGAGGCGTTCCTGCGGACGGACGCGCTGCAGGACTTCCCGGACCGTCCGCTGGTCATGGACGCACGCGGCACGGACGTGCCCGCCCTCGTGGCCCGACTGCACCCAGAGACACCGTTCCTGATGCGGATCAGCGACACCCGCCGGTTCACCGCGCCGGACTGGCTTTGTTCGTCTTCTATGACGGCGATCCCACCCCGGCCAGTGATCGATCCCACCCATCCGCTGGGCTGTCATCGGCGCCGGATCCCGGATCGGATCGTGTTCGACAAGCTCATCCAGGTGTTGCGGTTCGGCCGCTCGTACGAGGCGATCGCCGACACCACGTGCTCGGCGTCCACGATCCGCGACCGGCGCGACGAATGGATCAAAGCCGGATTGTTCGCCCAGCTCAAGCAGATCGCACTGGAGGCTTACGACCGCATCGTGGGCCTGTTGCCGGACAACATCGCGGTGGACGGATGCATCACCAAGGCCCCGGCGGGGGTGAATGCGCCGGCCCGTCTGCGGTCGACCGGCGCAAGCAGGGCATGAAACGCCCGCTGATGGTCGAAGGCGCGGGCATCCCCCTGGGGCGGGTGCTGGCCGGCGCGAACCGGCACGACTCACCACTGCCGGCCCCGTCCCTGGACAAACTCGACGATCTCGGCCCGCTGCCCGATGACATCACCGTGCACCTGGACTCCGGCTACGACTCGGGTAAGACCCGCCACGAGCTCACCGGACGCGGCCTGCACGGCCAGATCGCCCGCAAGGGCGAGAAAGCGCCCATCCAAGCCAGCCGGCGCTGGCACATCGAGCGCACCAACGCCTGGCACAACGCCTTCAACCGCCTGCAACGCTGCTACGAACGCCGCGAACTCGTCGTCGACGCACTCTTCGACCTTGCCGACGCGATCATCACCGTACGCAGCCTGATCCGCAAAGCCTGGACCCTCTACCGCTGGGACACCCGACCCGCACGCCGCCCATGAAGACCACCTAATTGCGCGACCTCTTAACCGAAATGATCTTGAAGTGGTGTCAGGGCATTGAGAACCAGACTAGTGACTTACGGTGACTGCGGGAATTTTCGTTTCTCGGGGCTTCGGCGTGTCGCGGCACCTGACTCGTGGAGTGCTGTCAGGTCGGCCCGTGCGGCGGCATTGTCTTGTGAGCCCTCTGCAGCCACTCGGTGAGAGCGGCGTAGTCGGCGTCGGTGAGTCCCTGACGGGGATCGACACGATGAAGCAGGGCATGTCCTCGGTGGTGCGCGGACACCCAGGCGCGATCGGTGTCGGTGATCTCGTCGTCGACCCAGGCGAATGAGTGCCCTGCTGCCCAGTCGACGAGGGCGCGGGTCTTCCAGTGCAGCCCGGCGCGCTCGTCCTGCTCATCGAGGTCGGACGCCTTCGGCCAGGCCACTACCGCCAGCTGCGGCAGGCCGATCCGGGGTGCGATGCACTCGTTCGCGTCGGCCATCCATGTCGTCGCCCAGACCAGATCGCACGGGAGCGCCGCCAACCGAGGCCCGTGCTCGGGATTGATCCTGGCCAGAAGTGGGTTCGAACCGGCCTCCCGTGGTTCGAGATCTGTCTGGTAGATCGGATACTGCTGCGGCGCCGCGCCGAAGGGAATGAGTGGTCCATCGACATCGAGGAAGAGCAGCGGACGCTGTCCAGAGCCGGTCACGGCTGCACGATAGCTGCTCATCCTCGCAGGCCGGCTCGAGGAGACGGCTCGATGAGGCGATCCGACCAGCGGCAGCGGTAGCCGCCGAACGTGACGAGGGAATCCCTTGTGGGAGCAGTCGAGCGAGGTGGTCGTCAGCCATCCGCGGTTCCCTCCAGTGCCTCCAAGTTGCCGGCCACCACGTCGAGTTCGCGGTCAAAGTGGCCGGGGTGGCGGTGGTTCAGCGCCTCGAGCCGCGAACGCGCCTCCAGCAGGTGTCGGCGAGCGGCACCGGGATCGTCGTCGAGCAGGAGCCTGCCGAGCGTGTTCAGCGTGCCCGCGTACGGGGCGAGGTAGGCGTCGTTCCGGCTGCGTGCCAAGTCGCGGCGGTGCTCCAGCGCCTCGATCGCGACCGCCGCGTCACCGGTGGTGGCCGCCAGGTTGTCCAGCACGTCCGCCAGCAGCGACAGGTGCGCCCGCCGGTCGCGGGCGACCAGCTCGCGTGCTACGGGCGCCTCGTGCTTCGTCGCGGGTTGTTGCGGCAGGGTTGAGCGTGTCGGTGGCGACGCGCGGTCAGACTGATATGCGCGGGTTGGTTACCGCAGGACGGGTTGTTCGGCAGGAGCGGGCCGCGTGTCTAGCGTCGAGCGTCGCCGGCGGTGAGGCCGGCTGCTCATAGTCGAGTCGCGGGTCGCTCCACGCGCTGCTGTCCCGGCCGTGACGGTGGGGCGACGAAGCAAGTGTGTGACGGTGCCGGTCAGTCGTCCATCACCGCAAGTGACCAGCACCAGCCGGCCAGTTCACGGGCAACGGCGACATTGGCGGTCACCGGGCGTTTGCGGCGCAGGCTGAAACCGGTCCAGCGGTCGTGCAGCCGCCGGTTGCCGGCATCGCAGCGAGCCCTGGCTGCGGGCGGGGCGAGTTCCCATCGGTCGCGCAGGGTCGTGCCGGGGCGGTAGCGGGGGCGGTGGTGCCAGGCCGCTTCGACCAGCAGCCGCCGTGCGTGGGTGTTGCCGGTCTTGGTGGTCGAGCCCTGGACCCTGGACGCGCCCGAGGAGCTTTCGCTGGGGACCAGGCCGACGAACGCTCCGATGCTGCGTCCGGTGAACCGGCGCCAGTCGCCGATCTCGACGGTCAGGGCGAACCCGGTCAGCGTCGAGACACCGCGCAGGCATCCCAGCCTGCGCACGCACCCGGTGAACTCGCTGTCGGCGGCCATGGCCGTGATCGCCTTGTCGAGCCGGTCGCGGCGGGCTTTGACCGTGAGCACGGTCTCGTAGTCGGACTCGAACGCCATCCGCGCCGCCTGGCCGGTGAACCGCAGGCGGCGCAGCCACGCGTCGTGGGCCCCGGTCCAGGCCTGCCCGTCGGAGTAGACGATCCCGTGGCGCAGCAGCAGTTTCGACAGCCGATGCCGGGCCCGCATCAGGTCGCCGCGGCAGTCCTCCCGCGCCCGGACCAGGTCCCGCGCCGCCTCCTGTTCCACGGTGGGCACCGCGACCGGGGTGATCTCGTCCAGCCGCAACAGACGAGCCAGATGCACCGCATCTGTGACGTCGGTCTTGACCCGGTCACCCGAGGGCCGTTGCAGCTTCGACGGAGCCGCGACCACACACCGGATCCCCGCCTCGGTCAAGGCCCGGTACAGGCCGAACCCGGTCGGCCCGGCCTCGTAGGCCACCGCCACCGGACCGGGCACCCGGGCCGGCCAGGACCGGATGTGATCGTGTGACGGGGTCAGTCTCGTCCGCGTCAGCTCGCCGGTGACGCCGTCGATCGCCGCTGCCGCGACCGATCGGGCGTGCACGTCCAGCCCCACGCTCGTACGCTCGGTAAACACCGGGGCCTCCCACGCATGTCGGATAGGCCGAGCAGGCCACTCCTGCCCGGTAACCCACGAACAAGCGTGAGCGAGGCTCCGGCCCGCAACCACTTCACGAGTCAAGCGGTCACGTCATACCGTCTAGGACAGGGATGACCTCGACTCCCGACTCGAAGGCCATCTCGATCTCACGGCGCACCCAGTCCTCGGGATCCCGCAGCCGCCGGCCGCCGGCCGCCGGATCCGCCCACGCGCGGCCGATCACGGCGAGCAGCACCGACGAGTCCCGGACCCGGCGCACGAGCTGCGGCTGGAAGTCGCCGGGCCCCACGGAGCGGCTGGCGCGGAACACCTGTCCACGCCCGAACCGGCCGGACAGGTAGAGATCGATCAGGGCCGCCACCCACGGCTCGTCCTCGTTCCGGTAGTTGACGAACACACCGCCCACGTCCCCACACCCCCCGGAATGCCCCGTCACCAGTCCATGCGGTTGTCGAAGCGGACTTCCTCGCCCGCGAGGTGCGCCAGGACCGGCCCGAGCAGGTTCTCGTACGCGCCGAGGAACGTGTGGTCGGCCACGACCTTCCCACCCGGCGGGTACAGCTCCGCGAGCGCGGCTTGGTGCACGCGCACACCCGCGTGGGACAGGGGGCGCAGCATCAGCGGCAGCGTGTGGCCGTCGTGCTCGACCGAACCGACCAGGAACGGGACCACCCGACCGAACGACTCGGTGCGCAAGAAGGTGTAGCGGAAGCGGCTGCCCGGCGCGTCCAGCCACAGGTCCAGGTGCTCGGTGAGCGGCAGGTCGAGCAGCAGCGCCGTCCGCGCGGGCCGCCACCCGGCGGCAGCCGGGTGGTCGAGCAGGGTGCAGGGCACCACGGCGATGACGGGCACTTCGCTCCGGTGGACCTCGGCGAGGTCGGTGGCCCGCCGCAGCTCCACCACGTGCCGACCGTCGTCCTCGCGCACCGTCCGGCGCACCACGCAGAGCACGTCACCGGTGGGTGGGCGACTCTCGGGCTCCCACGTGTAGTTGTCCGTCAACGACTTCGACCTGCGGACGGTGGCGAACAGGTGCGGTCGCTCCAGGTCGGCGGTCATCAGCGACAACGCGGTGGAGTCGGGCAGGACTCGCGCGGGCAGCGGGCCGGCGACCGAGAACCCTTCGGACTCGGTGTTGCCCAGCACCACGGCCCGCGTCTCGGCTCGGCGCAGCAGCGTCCCCGGCTCGATGTCGACCGCACCGGCCAACTCCCGGGCCGCGGCCACGAGTTTCGGCGTCCACAGCAGGTGCTCGTTCGCCCCGACTGTGCCGTCCCCGCCGAGCGCCGACACCGCCGCGTCGTACACCGCCTCGTTGACCAGCACCCACAACTCCTCGAGCGCGGGGGCGAACATCTCCGCGGTGAGGGTGGCCGGCTCCACCAGGGCGGTGAGGCGCCGGTCGGCGGGGACGTGGGCCGACCAATCCGGCAGGTGGCGTCGCAGCCGCCCGAAGCGGATGTCCGGCAGCTCCCGCTCCCGCAGGTCGGCCAACGAGAAGTTCACCAGGCCGACGTCGAGCACGCGCTCGATCACCGAGGTCTGCATGCACGCCCTCGACACGGCGTGGGCCACGTGGAAGCGGAGGTACGGGCTGTCGACCGAGGCGACGACCTCCGCCATCGCGTCGAAGTGCGCCCGGTAGCCGGGGTAGTTCCGCACCACCCGATCACGGTCCCACCCGAGTGCCAACGCCGGCAGCCACGAGGCGAACGCCTCCTGCACCAGGCTGCTCGCCCGTGTCAGAGCACCCGCCGTCTCGCGGTGCTCCCGCGCGCCGGTCGCCATCCACAGCGCGTGGTAGGTCCGCGCCACCGCGCCGAAGCTCGTCGAGTCCTGGAGCTGCTTGTGGTGGGACTCGTGCGCGGAGGCGAACTGCGAGCTGTTCGGGTCGTCACCGGGCTGGACCAGGTGCCAGCGGTCGTGGTCGAACGAGCCGGAGGCCGGTGGGTGGGTCATCGTGACGTGCCCCCGGGTCTCACATCCGCCACCACCGTCGATCAGAGTTCATCGTGGGTGTCCTCGGCGTTGTCGTCGTTGTGGAGACCGTGACCGCGGAAGGCCCGCGCACAATCCCTGAGAACCGCCGCCGCTCGCGGCCACCCGGCCGCCATCGCGTCGGCGTCGTGCTCCAACTCCGCGGCTCGTCGACGTTCCTGGCCCCCGCCCTCGAACACGCCGCGAACGGTGGTCCCCTGGTTGCTGATCACACCCATCACGAACCCTCCCGCCAGCGCGTTGCCGCCCGGCTCGTCGAGCAGGTCCCGCACGGCCTCCACGGGCCAGAGGCCGTCGTCACCGGCGGGCACCCCCGTCAGCATGCCGCCGAATGCCTCGTCACCGCGTCGCAGGAGGCGGTCGTCCCCGGACAGCACCTCTCGTGCTCGGGCGAGGTACTCGTCGAGCTGGTCGAGGCCGAGCCGTCCGTCCGGCCGCCAACGCCAGTCCCGCAACGCGAAGTAGGCCGGTACCCGGAGGGGTGAACGGGGCTCCCCTTCCCCGGGTGGGCGAGGCGGACGGCCTCCGCGAAGGCTGCGGGATCGGCTTCGATCCTGCGGTAGAGGGTTCGTGGCGCGCGATGACCGAAGAGGTACTGCCGGTAGACCAGCTCCAAGCCGGCGACCTCGGGCGAGTCGCCGACCAGGGTGGTGAGGTGGTCGAGCAGGTGCGCGACGTCGAAAGACGCGCCCTGGTAGGGCTGCTCGGCGCTGCCGTCCGACGCGGCGCCGGTCAACGCCTTCGTGATGAGCAGCGGCGACCTGGCCCATGCGGTCTCGGGGTCCACGTGGACCGCCCTCGACAAAGCGCTGATCACCGACCACGGGCGCCGGTGCTCCAGCACCAGGTCGAAGAACCGTTCCGGCTCGTCTCCCACCGGGGGCCAGGCAGGCACCTGCCGCCAGAACAGTTCCTCCGCCTCGCCGTCGGCGACGTCGAGAAGGGTCGAAACGTCCGCGGAGCGCGACAAGGCGATCAGGAATTCGGCCTGCCCCTTTGCGCTCCATGTGGTCATCCTCGTGACCAGAGGCCGCCACCAAGGCTCGCCACCCTCGCGGACGCGGGTCTCCACCCAGCTCCGGGCGAACAGGGTCTCGTGCTCCGAACCGTCCAGGAGAAGCACCACGTCATCGAGGAACAGGTCTTCGGTGGCTTGTGCGGTCACCGTGCCCACCACGTCCGGCCCCTCGGAGCGTCGAGCCAGTTCCAGCAGACCGGCCAGTCCGGCACCGGCTACCTCACGCACTACGTCCACCCGCAGCGCGGCCAGTTCACGGTCGTAGCCCGCGATGTCGTGCCAGTCGACGCCGGGCAGCCGCGGTCGGGCGGTGAACAGCCAGACGTGGCGCTCGGCGCGCTGCCGGGGTTCGACCTGTTCCGCTACCGTCGCGAACGTCGCCACCACGTGGTCCGCGACTGTGCCCGGGTAGGTGCGTTGGGAGCGCACGAACTCGTCGAGTGCCGACCACAGGCGCAGCACCTGCTCGTCGTCGAGAGCCATGAAATCGGCTTCCGACAGCCCCTGGACGATCCGGTCCCGCTGTCGGACCGGGATGTGCGCGGTCAGCGGGACCAGGTCGATCCAGCGCCGCGGATCAGCCGCGAGTGCCGTGACCACCCGCTCGGCGACGCCGTCGAACGCGGCTTCCGTCTCGTCCGGCGTCGGACCCTCGGTCTCCGGCAACCAGGAGTCGCGGAACTCGGGCTCGTTCGTCCGCTGGTGCAGCCGTGACGGCGGCAGGGACACCAACTCCAGCAACAGCTTCCAACACGTGCCGGGATACCTGCTGCCAAGTCCGTCGACAACCCGCAGCCGGGTCTCCAACGTCGCCGACGTGTAGGCCCACCCCGGCTGGAACACCCGGCGCAGGCTGTCCAGCGGCTGGTTGTGGTCGTTGGCGCCCGCCGTGACGAACTCGTCCAGACGAGCCAGCACGCGCGCCGCGTGCGGCAGGTGCTCGGACGACCAGCACAGGGTCTCCAGTGCCCACAACAACCACACCTTGAGTTCGAACCGCCCGGGAAGCTCGCCAGCCCGATCGAGCACGTGGGCGAGCAAGGGCGTGTCCCCCACCAGTGCTCCGTCCAGGGCCAGCAGGAATTCGGTCGGTGCGGCCTCGGCGAGCAAGGGCAGTTGTTCGGCCACCGACTGCCAGGTGTTCCCGGTCCGATCGCCGTTGCACAGGTCGAGCACCTCCCGGACCACCTGTGACGCGTGGCTCTGGCCGGTCCGCCCATCAGGCAGCCGTTCCTCGCCGTCCGCGCCCATGAGCGCCGCGACGAGCGCTATCGCCCGTCGAAAGTCGTCCGAGTACTTCCGGTCGGTGCCCATCGCCTTGGCCGTGAAGCGCTCGTCGTCCGGCAGTTCGAGCAGCGGATCGGGCTCGGTCAGCACGGCGACGGCCATCGCGTGCCACCGCTCCAGGAGTGATCGGGTGAGGAAGTTCCTGAGCATGACCCAGGCCGCTTCCGCGTCGGCGAGCTGCCACCGAGTTCCCGAGCGGTGGAGCAAGGGCGCGTCGGACGTGGCTGTGAGCTGGGCGAACCTCTCGATGTCCTCCCACTCCTTCTTGAGCAAGCCAGCGATAGCGTCCTGATCGGCGAATCGGTCGGACGTCGACCAGGAGCCGGCCAGCACGAGGCCGCTCATCGCGTCGACCGCCCACTCCGGTTCACGAAGGCCATCGGCCGACTTCCAGCGCCACACTGCCATGCTGCGTCGGGCCACACCCGCCGCCTTGCGGGCCTGGGCGTGCGGCAGTCCGGCTTCGAGGAAGACCTCCACCGCCCGTTCCGTCGACAGCCTGGGCAGAGTCACCACGCCTCCGCCCGCCTCCGACGAGGTGTGGATGTGCTGCAGGAGCTGCACGTGGAGACCTCGGGCCACCAGCGCGTGGACGTCGACGTCCGGGGTGGCGACCACCGCGAGGAGCGGCGAAGCCAGGTCGGCGCAGTGCGCCGCGCCCGCTTCGCTGGTCACGCGCACCGCTCGCAGGTCCGGGTGGTGCAGTTCGAGCACCGCCGCGGTGAAGGCGCTGCCCTCGTCGGTCGACGTGCAACGCAGCCGGAGCAGGGAGGGCGGGCCCGCGAGCCATGCGCCGAGGGCGCCGACCTCGGCGTCCCGCCCGGCGACCGGCAGCGCCGCGGGCATCGGCGGCCGGGTGATACCCGACCAGTGGGCCCACCACTCGTCAAGTCCCCGCAGGCCGTCCGTCGCACCGATGCGCAATTCGGGTTCGAGCCGGAACAGGTCGTCCATCAGGCGCGGCAGCAAGTGGGCGATGTTCTTGTGCGTCACCTCCACGTCCTGCCGGATCGCCAGCTCCGCGATGTCGTCCGGCAGGTCGTCCGCGATCAGTCGCGGTGCTCCACCGAACCTGACGACGACGACCCGCTTGCCGTCGGCCAGCGCGGTGCGCACCTCCCGACGCACCCAGTCCTCCGGATCGTCGATGCGCCGACGTCCGTCGTCGCCGCGCACCAACCAGTTCCGACCGACGACGACCAGCATGACGACGCACCGCTCGATCGCCTCCAGCAGTTCGGGCGGGAAGACGTCACCGGGACCGATCGACCTGCTGGAGCGAAAGACAGCCAGATCACCGAACCGTACGCGTGCGTGCACGTCGATCGTATCGGCGACGAATTCACCATCTTGACCGCGGAAGCTGATGAAAATTCCCGAACGGCTGGTTCTCATGATCGACCGATCCTATACGTCCGCACAATTGCGGGCGGCTGTGCCTTCTGTTTGTGCCAGCAGGCAGGTCGATGGGACGGTGTAGCGGTGTTCGAGATCTTCGTGAACTACCGAACCGCCGATGCCCGGTTCGGCGCAGCGGCGGTGTACGAGCTGCTCGCCGCCCGGTTCGGGTCAGATCACGTGTTCCTCGATCACCGGTCGATGGAACCCGGCGCTATTTACCCCGCAGAATTGCGGGCCGGGATCGACCAGGCACGAGTGCTCTTGGTGCTGATCGGCCCGGAGTGGCTGGCCGAAGACCCGGCCGCACCCGGAAAACGACTGGTCGACCGAGAAAACGACTGGGTGCGACGCGAGATCCGACGCGCCATCGGTCGAGACATCCACATCATCCCGGTGCTGCTCGACGGTGTGCCGCTGCCGAGACCCGGAACGCTGCCGGCCGATATCGACGGTCTGACCCTGCGCCAACGCATCGCCGTCGACCACCGGCGACTCGGCGAAGACGTCAAACGGCTCGCGGCCACCGTCGCCGGCCTGGTCCCCGAACTCGACCTGCCCGACCTGTTCGTCGAGGAGCCGCCACTGCCGGAAAACCCCTTGCCGAGCGAATTACTGAACCCCCGGCACCGGGTGGTCCGGTACGAAGACGTGCACGGCTCACTCGGTCGGCTCCAGGCTTGGCTGTCCGAGCCCGCCACGACCGACGTCCGGTTGTTCACCGGACCAGGTGGCAGCGGGAAGACCAGGCTCGCCGTCGAACTCGTCGAAGCGGCCGTGGGCGCGGGTTTCCGCGCGGGGGTGGTCCGCGAAGCGGTTCCAGCGGACGCGGTGCAGCGGATCGTCGACGTCACCTCGCCCCTGCTGCTGGTCGTCGACTACGCGGAAACCCGGTCGGCGCTGGTCGCCCGGTTGACCGAGCAGGTCCTCCTCCGGTCCGCTCCCACACGCGTGGTCCTGCTGGCCCGCTCGGCGGGCCGATGGCTGCGCGATCTGCAGCGGCACCAGGACATCCGCGTCGCGACCCGGTTCGACGGCGTCGTCGAGGAGCAGGTGCCGCCCTTGGCGGTCGGCGAGCGTCACGAGTGGTTCGAGCGCGCCGAGACCTCCTTCCGCGCCGCTCTCCTGAGGCACCACGACGCGGCCGCGGAAACCCCTGCCGACCTCGACGGGGACCGCTACGACCGGATGCTCGACGTCCACGCGGCCGCCCTCGCCTCGGTGCTGGACAGGACCGTGGCGGACATGCCGGTGCGTGCCGATCCCCTGCGCAGGGTCCTCGACCACGAGGAGCGGTACTGGTCCGCCGCAGCGGTCCGGCACGGTCTGCGACCGGACCCGACACGACTCGGAGAGGTGGTCGCCGCCGCGACGCTCGTCGGTGCCGACGACAGGCGTGCCGCGCGCGCCGTGCTGGAGGCCGTGAGCACGGTGGACCGCGGTTCCGTGCCCGACTACCTGGCCTGGCTCGGCGAACTGTACCCCGGGCAGTCCGCGCTGAACCCGCTGCGCCCCGACCGGCTCGGCGAAGACCTCGTGGCGACGACGCTCTCGCCGGAGAACCACCCCGACCTGGCCGCGGAAGTCGCGTCCGTCATCGAAGACGCGCAGTTGACCAGGGCGCTCACGGTGCTCGCCCGCGCGGCGGGCCGCCACCCCCACGTGCGTGACGCCATGATGGACCTGCTCGCTCCCGACCCGGCCGCCCGGGTGGGGGTCGGTATGGCGGTGGCCGTCCGGACCGACGACGCCACACTGGTGGACATCCTCGCGGAACTCGGGTTCACCCCCGAGGTCTCGGCCGCGGTGGTGGCCGAGATGCCCGAGAGCAGCCTGGCCTTGTCGGGGTTCGCGGCTGCGCACACCGCCGCCCTGCTGCAGGTCGAATCCCACCGGCCGGACGCCGACCCGCGCCTGGTCGCGGCGCTGCGGCAGAACCTCGCCGTGCGGCTCACCGACGCCGGCGACGACGACCACGCTCTCCAGGAGGCGATCCGGGCCGTCACGGCGTTCCGCGATGTCAGCGCCGAGCCCGACTCCGACCACGAAGACACCAAGGACCTGTCCGGGGCGTTGGTGACCTTGGCCGGCGCGTACTCCCGCTCCGGTCTGCCCCAGGATGCCGAGCGTGCCGCGACCGAAGCCCTGGCGCTGGTGGAGTCCCTGCCCGACCCGGACCCGATCGGGATCATGCAGGCGTTGCAGGCCGTCGCGAGCGCATGCCAGGACCTCGGCGACCTCGCCCGGGCGACCGCGGCGGTCACCCGGGCGATGGATGTGGTCAGAGCGCTCCCGGCTGACGCGGGCGACGACCGCACGGCGCTGTTGGCCGGCGTGGTGGAACAGGCGTGCTTGATCGCCCTCGACCGCCACGACCTGCCGGCAGCGGCAGACTCGGCCCAGGAGGCGCTTGACCTCTACCGGGACTTGGACGCCGATGCGCCGGACAGGTTTCGGGACGACTTGGTGCGGATGCTCGGCACGATCGCCGGTGTCCACGCGGAACTCGGCTCCTGGGAACGGGGCATCGCGTTCGGCGACGAGGCGGTGGCACTCGCGCGGCAGATCATCGGCCGCCACGGCGACGCACACCTGACCCGACTGGCCGACGCACTGGTCAACACCGCCGCCCTCCTACGTCGTCTGAGCCGTTTCGAGGACGCACTCACCTATCTGAGGGAGGCGATACCCCTGCGGCAGGCACTGGCCGAGCGGCTACCCGGCCACCAGTTGGCGGACTTCGCCAACGCGTTGTTCAACCTCGGCAACCTCATGGTCGAACTGAACCGCCCCCAGGACGCGCTGGACAGCTACGACCAGGCGCTCGACCTCCACCCGAAACTGCCGGTGGCGAAGGCCGAGGACTTCGCCGCCCTGCTGATCGCCAAAGCGCGAGTGCTTGTCGGGGAAGACCGCACCGACGAGGCCGAGGAGTTGATCGCCGAGGCCGTGCGCGTCCTCGAAAGTGTCGCGCACGGCGCGCGCGTGGGTGCGACATCGGCATTGGCCGACGCCCTCCAGTTCGCCGCCGAAACAGCCCTGGCACTCGGCCGGACGTCCGAAGCCCTGCGGGACGGTGAGCGGTCGGTGACGCTGTACCGCGAGGTGCCGCCGGAGAGCCACCGGGACCGCGACCGCAAGCTCGCGCTGGCGCTGCACACCTTCGCCAAGGCGTTGGAGGAATCCGCCGAGGACCGCGCGTGGGCGACTTACGTCGAATCGATCGACCGGTTCCGGGCGGTCCCCCACGCGGAGTTCGACTTGGCGGGCGTCCTGATCGACGCCGGCGCCTGTGCGTCCGGCCGCAGTGACCTCCGGCTCGCCGTCGAGATGGCCGAGGAGTCCGTCCGCCTGTGCCGTGCGATCGGGGAGGGAGGTGCACGCGAGATCGAAGCATTGAACAACCTTGCCGACTCGTTGTGCGATGTCGGTGAGTGGGACATCGCGAAGGAGCACGGTGAGGCGGCCCTTGCGCTCGTGGCGGAACGGGGAAGCACGCCGATGTTGATGATCGCCGTGCTGATCACGAACGCCCGGATCGCGGCCAACCGGAGCCCGGCGGAAGCGGTCCGGCTGCTGCGCCGCGCTTGGGCCACTGCGGGCGGCGACCAGCACATGCGCACGGTGGTTCGCGAGCAGGCGTCGATGCTGGGCATACGGGTCTCCGACTTCACCGGGACCAGGAAACCCGTTCGATGACCCGGAGAGGGCTGCGAGAGGCGGCTCACGATGATCCCGCTCTCCCCCTTACTGCGGACACCCCCTCGCCGCCGGTCCCTACCATCGACCTACGGCCGCGCGCGAGGCCTGCGAGCGGAGGTGCGGATGACTTCTCCCGGCGCCGCCTCCAACCGGACCGGCACCGACAACACCGTCGGCTCCCTGGTGTCCGGCACGGTGGTGCAGGCCGGGCACATCGCCGGCGACGTGGTGGTACACGCTCCCGCGTCCACCGCGCCCCTGCCCCGGCAACTCCCACCGAAGCCGCCGTGGTTCGCGGGGCGTTCGCGGGAATCCGCCGCGTTGGACGCGGCCATAGCCCGGCCGGGTGACGGCGACCCGCCCCAGGTCGCCGCGATCATCGGCACCGGGGGCATGGGGAAGACGTGGTTGGCGCTGCACTGGGCGCACCGGCGACTGGATCGCTTCCCCGACGGACAGATGTTCGTCGACCTGCGGGGGTTCACCCCCAACGGTTCCCCGATGACCGTGCCCGTCGCCGTCCGCTGCCTGCTCGACGGGCTCGGCGTGGACCACCGCACCCTGCCGCCCGACCTGGACGCGCAGATCGGGCGGTACCGGAGCCTGGTCGCGGGTCGGCGGATGCTGTTGGTGCTGGACAACGCGAGCGACGTGGACCAGGTCCTCGCGCTGCTGCCGGGCAGTCCGAGCTGCGCGGTGCTCGTCACGAGCCGCAACCGGCTGGACGGGCTGGTCACGCGGGCAGGAGCCCACCGGGTGGTTCTCGGTGCTTTGCGTGACGACGAGGCGCGGCAGGTGCTGGTCGGTCGACTCGGCGCGTCCCGGATCGAGGCCGAGGCCGCCGCCGCGGACGAACTGCTCGCCTACTGCGCGGGGATGCCGTTGAGCCTCGGCATCCTCGTCGGCCGGAGCCTGGCCGAGGAGACCTTGCCGCTCACCGGGCTCGCCGTCGAGCTGCGGAACACCGCCACGCGGATCGCCGCGTTCGAATCCGGCGACGGCTCGACCAGTCTCGCCACGGTGCTGTCGTGGTCCTTCCGCGCGCTGCCGCGCCACTCCGCGCGGGTCTTCCGGCTGCTGGGGCTCGCCGGCGCCGTGGAACTGGGTCTGCTGGCGATCGCGAGCCTCACCGCACTGTCCCCCGATGACGCTCTCAGCGCGGTACACGCGTTGGAACGGGCGTCCCTGGCCTACCAACGCAGGCACCACCGCTGGCACATGCACGACTTGGTGGCGCTGTACGCGATGAACCAGTCCGCCGACCTTTCCCACGCCGAGCGGGACGCCTCCCTGCGGCGGCTCGTCGACTACTACGTCCACTCCGGAGCCGCCGCCGACCGGTTGCTCGACCCGCGGAGGGAGGCGCTGGCACTGGAGGCGCCGGCGCAGGGATGCCTGCCCGAAGCACCTCCCGACCGGTCTGCGGCCAAGACGTGGTTCGATGTCGAGCACCCCGGGTTGCTGACCGCGCAGAACGCGGCGGCACTGCGCGGTGCGCACCGGGACGTGTGGCGGCTGGCCTGGGTGTTGCACACGTTCCACTGGCAGAACGGCCACAACCGGCTTCGGGTCTCGGTGTGGACCGCCGCACTGGCGGCGGCCGAACACCTGGACGACGCGGCCGGCCGCGTGCTGGCGCACCGGCTCCTCGGTGCCGCACTGTCCCGCCTGGGCCGGTCGGACGAGGGCATCGCGCACCTGGAACGGGCGCTGACCCTGGCCACGCGCCACGACGACCGGCACAGCGTCGCCCACGTCCACCGCGCACTCGCCCGGGCCTGGGGTCAGCGTTCCGCGCACGGGATCGCGTTCGGGCACGCCTCACACGCGTTGGAGCTGTACCGGGAACTCGGCCTGCGGGCGCACGAAGCGGACGCGTTGGACCTGCTGTGCTGGATAGAAGCGGGATCGGGGCACCACGACGTCGCCGAAGCCCACGGCTCGGCGGCTCTCGCGCTGTACGAGGAACTGGGCAACGTCGACGGCCAAGCGACGGCACTGGACAGCCTGGGGACCATCGCCCACCGCACCGGCCGGTACGCCGAAGCAGTGGCCTACTACACCCGTGCGCTCGAACTCATGGGCGGGTACAACACGTTCCACCGCGCCGGGACCCTCGAACGGCTCGGGGAAGCCAACGCGGCCCTCGCCGACCTCGACGCCGCGAGCACCGCCTGGTGCTCCGCGCTGGAACTCCACCACGTCCAACAACGCGCGCACGACGCCGCTCGCGTCCAGCGCCTGCTCGACACAGCCGGAGGCGCGACATGACCATCACCGCACGGCACCTTCCCACCCCCGACTTGGCCCTGCGCTCCAGCGACCCGGTGGAACTGCGCAGGGTCCGCTCCTTCGCCGTCGACCAAGCCGCTGCGTCCGAGGACGCCCGCCGGAAGATCATCGCACTGGCACCGCGCTCGGGCGTCGAGCGGGAACGCGTGCTGGAGGCGGTGCACGAAGACCTGATGGTGTGGCGGCACCGACTGGCGTCGTCCACCACGCGCAGGCTCGGCACGGGCTTGGCGCACGACGCGACCCGCTACCGGAAGCGGCTCAGCGCGGAAGGCCCGAACTACGACCGGCTCGGCTACCTCGGCCGCCTGCGCGAAGCCCCGGTGTGGGACAGCGCGGCGGCCACGTACGTGGGCGGCGTGGACACTCCCGCTCACCGGATCATGCTGTCCTACGGGACAGCCGCGCTGGAGCGGTTCGAGCGCGAAGGCGGCGGCGAGATGCTGGAAAACCCCGTCCTGCTGCCGGACGGGACGACGGTGATCGGCAACAGCCTCGTGCGCGGCGACGCCGCCAGGACGGCAGGCAGGGAACTGGCCGAACGCATCGGGCGTCGTGGTGGCGACCCCAGCCGAGTCGAACTCGGCGGGGATCCCATCTACGTCGTCACCGCACCGACCGCCGCGCGCTCGGTGATGTTCCGCGCCGCGTTGAGGTTGTTGGCCACAGCCGACGACGGCGACTTGCCAGCCTGGCAACAGGCGCGTTACCTGCTCTTCCAGGCACCCGTCACGAAGAAGGGCAGCGACGCCGTCACTCGGGCGTTTCTCGTCGCGATCGGCGCGGTCCTGTTCGGCCAACCGCCGACGATGGAGCAGGACGCCGACCTGCGCTGCATGGTCCTCGGTCAAACCGCCGCGACCACGATGCCGAGCGACAGCCTCATCTTCGCCACGGCGTCGTGACCGAGCCGCCCAGCACATCACCGAGGGCTTCTGCGAACTGATGCGCAAGGCGGGCGGCCTGCACTCGACCGACCCGCGACCGCTGGCTTTCCACCTGGTTGCGAGCAGCATTCCGCCAGCGGAAGTCCTTGCCCACTCTGCCTGCGCCGCTCGCAAAGTCATCGCCGCTGGCAGATCAGCGCTAACGCCGATTGAGAGCATGTCCGGGTGATCACGTCCCTGTCGTACAAGGCGCCCCTGGGACTGCTGGCCGTCCCGGCAGTGCTTCTCCGCAGCGACACGACCAAGGACGCAGAACTGCTTCTGCTGCGGCACGAGAACGCACTCCTTCGCCGGCAAGCTTGCAGGTTCGGGTCCAGCATGATCCCTGTGCTACCGACAACCTCGTCCGTGCAGGTAGAGAGGTATGGAGCTCGAGGCCTCGAAGCGCTCACGGGCACTGCTGCCGTCCGCCGCAGGATCGACCAACACGGGGCATGATGACCGACTGTGCTGCTCAGACTGGCCTACCTCGATGTGACCAACGCGTTCGCCTTGCCGCGTCTGAGCGAGCGGGACGAGAATGCGGAAATCCTGGCGCTGCGGCACCAGATCACGACCTGCCGCAACGGCCGGTCCGACGAACGGGCCAGCTCGACCGCCTCCCTGCGGAACTGCTCGAGGTACTTCGACTTGCTTGACACGGAGGGCATCCTTTCCCAGACCGCTGCCTGGGATCAGGGCGTCCGGTTCAAGGGGACAACCTCAGACCGATCGACTGATCGCACAGCCGGGCTGCATGTCGATACGCCGCCGACCACTCCTCAGCGGTCTGATCAACAAGTACGAACCCATAGTGTCGTAACCGCAATTGAGGCCGCGCGGCCGACTCTTGGCAGCCCACAGGCTGGTTCTGCTCGGCCGGTTGTCGGCGGCGAAAGACGAGAGAATGTTGTCATGTCGACCTCCGTCGCCCCCTACTGATGCGGTCGGCGACTTCCTGTAGGCGACGTCGGCTCGCATCCACCTCGTCAGCCAGGTCATGGAGTGCGTCGGTGAGCTGTCCGAGAGGGGCCAGGCTCGAGGAGAACGCGGGCGAGTGAGCCGACACCGTGTCGAGGAGGCTGATCAGTTGATAGCCGATCTTGCGCGCTGTCTCGACATCGTCCACGTGGTGCTGCTCGTCGCGGGTGTCGAGGTCGGAGAACCGGTCGACGATGTCGTACAACATGCCGAGTCGTGCCGCCACCACCGGCAGAGTGTCGGTGCCGACCGCGATGGCATCGGCCAAGGCAGGCTGGAACTCCTCCAACTACTGGGCGATCTCCGCAGCCCGTACCGCCGCACGTCTGCCTGCCACAGGCAGCCGGGAGTGGGCCTGCAAGTACAACTGCCACAACCGCCGCAGCGCATGATCGGTGGTGACCTCGCCACGGATGGCCGCGAGGATTTCGCTCTGGTCCCGACGTGGCGGGCCGTGCACGACTTGCACCGCCGTGATGATGCCGCTGGGGTCGGGCACGGCGACCGCGACACCGACCAACAGCTCCCAGTCGAAGATGTGCTTGTAGGTTGCCATGGTCGTCCCCACTTTCGCCCACAGATTCTGGTCGGCGGGAGCCGCACGACCGAGCATGGTCAACGCGTGCACGATCTGGTAGTCGCGTGCGCGCGGCAGTGTCTTGGTGAGCAGGTTGGGGGCCTTATGAATTTCAGTCCTCACCAGGTGTTCGGCGAGTGCGCTGGGGCGCAAGGGCTCCCAGAAGTCATGGCCGGCATCGTTGTCGGAAGTGCGGTCGTGGACGAAGCGGGCCATCCGGTTCAACCAGTCGACGTTGTCGATCCCGGAGTAGCACTTGAGCAGCGCCACGGCGTCATCTTCGTCCCGAGCGCCGTAGAGGCAAGCCAGGGCCATATAGGCGGTGAGGCTGTCTTCCACGACTCGCACGTCGGCTTGCTCGGCGGCACGACGCCAGTAACGCCGCTCGTGCGTCGACATCAACTCGAGGGATGATCCACCGGGCTTGGTGGGCAGGTCCGCCGCACCGAATAACGCGGTAAGGGCGGCGACCTGGCAGTCCATCGGCGATCTGGCCGAGGGCGCAGCACCCTCGTCACGGACCTTCCGCGCCGCCATGGCCCAGTCGACCCCGCGGCCACGGGGAACCGCGGGCAGGAGTTCTGTCAGCCTGGTGGGTGCCCGGTCGAAGCACTTCTCGGCGTCGAGGGGAGACAACACCCAGTCCGCCGGTTGCTCGCGTGTCTGGAAGTCGCCCGCACGTCGCCACTCGTTACCCAGGCAGCCACGCGAGCAAGCTCCAGCCATCAGAACTGTCCCGCCCTGAGCGAAGTGGACCGTCGGCGGGCGCGGCTTGACCGTCACGGTCATCGCATTCGACATAAGGAGAGGCTCTGCTCGCGCCGCAGAGCACTTCGCGATTGCAGAAGTGCTCACCCTGCGGCGCTACCCGACCAGCGCACCGTTCACCACCATTGACCAGCGGTTTTGCGCCGTTCGATGCCGTTGAGTGCGGTTCGAAGAGCACATCGGTGTGAATGAAGCCGATATAACGCCTCTACCAGCAGAGATAGGGTTCGCGCAGGAAAAACGCGACCATTGGGAGCCGTTGAATGTGATTCAACTCCGTTGAACGCGTCACACGGCTCCCAATCTGCTCCCACAGTCCGCTCCCACGTGTTCGCCGGAGCTCTCCCAGCTGCCGCCCGATGCGATGACGAACGGGCGGGGATGTCATCTATGGACTTCGCCGGCGTCAGACAGTCGATGCCGGTCCTCTGTGGTCGCCTTCGGACGACGCGACTGCTGTACTTCACTGCTGTACAGCAGCGTCCGGCCAGTGGGCCCACCGAGCGACGATGTCTGCACCCGTTGCGTACAGCATGTTACTTCCCTCCTGCGCCGATGCGGAGACCTCGGTAAACTGAAGGACTCGAAACAATCCAGCAAGGCGCACGAATATGAAAACCATCATCGCCCTGAGTCTCGTAGTGTTGGTCGGGTGCGGAAGCTCCCTCCGGACCGAGAGCAACCCGCAGGTCGAGGACGTGCAGACCACTGTTCCGGATACCCAAACTATCGAACCCGCCAAGCTCGGCGAGTCGCGTCGTGACACCGGCCACCCCTACTACTCCGAGATCGCGTTCACGGTGCTGGAGGTCGGCGAGTCCGCCGAGTTGCCCACCGACAGCGAATTCTGTCCGCGCACCATCCCGGCAAGCAACGGCAAGTGGGTCACTGTGCGGATCAAGGTCGTCAACGAGGGCAACGAGCCGGTCGTCTTGGCCACCAATGCCAACCAGTCGCTCTACGACGGCGACCGCCGGTACGAGTCTGAGACTTTGGGTGGTTGCCAGCCTGCCGGACTGTTCGACACCAAGCTCCAGCCCGGTGATCAAGAGACCGGGATCTACGTGTGGGACGTACGGCCTGAGGTAACTCCGGACCGAGTGGAACTCATCGTCACGGATCGTCACGGGATCGACCGTGAAGCACCAGGAGCCCTGTTCTCGCTACGTTAACCTCCGGAAGCGGCCCCCGGTTCTTTCGGTCAACAGAAGAGCTTCCACGCCTGTGCCGCTCGAAAGTCATGGTCGCTGGTAGGGCAAGGCTGCCACAGTGTCGCGACCATGTCCGGGTGATCGTGTCCCTTCTGTACAAGGTCCCCGGAAGCTGTTGTCCACGGGCCATTGAAGCCCGCATCGTCGTTCGGGCAGGTCAACCATGCTGGTCCGTCATGCCTTGCGCGACCTTCTCAACCTGCACCGCGAGCAGTCGCACGCGGCCGCCGACGGCATGGTCGAGCGTGGCGAAGTCGCGCCAGGCCATCCGGTAATGGCCGGTCAGGGCGATGGGCTTCTCGCGTCCTGCCGTTGTCCCGGCACCGGCCTGTGCCGACCAGGCCCGCTCGCCATCGAGGGTGGCGCCTTCGTGGATCCGGAAGGCGTCGGCGGCGGTGGCGCGGAAGGTGGCCGGTGGACGCCAGTCCAGGTCGTCGTTGCTCCACAGCAACACCAGGCCATCGCAGCCGGGTCGGGCGGCGACGAAGCGCTCGACTCGCGAGATGTCCTTGACGAAGTCGTAGCGGCGGATGTCGTGGGCACCCTGGTTGGGCAGGTCGAACCGCTCACCCGTGACGGTTCCGCTCCAGCGCTTCTTCCAGTACTTGACCTCGATGGCCGTGGACCTGCGGAGATCCGGCCGGTGCACCAGCAGGTCCAGCACCTCGCGCACGGCCGGATCGGGCCGGACCTCGAGACGGACCTGCACGTGGGGATCGAGTAGGTGCACCTGCCAGGCCAGGGCGTGCTGCAGGTCGGCTTCGCTGTGGAACACCGGGCGTGCATGGGCGAGACCTGCCAGGAGGTTATCCAGCCGGATGGTTCCGGCGATCACCGTGTCATCCGACGGGTGGGTGTTCATGTGGTGTCCTCCTCGATTTGGCACGCGTTCAGCCGCTTTCCTCCACGAGGGTCCACACTTGCTTGAGCGGCAGGTCTGCCCGTACATCCGCGGGCAACGCGGCGTAGTGCCGGAAGACGCGGGCAAGGACGTTGTCGGAGTTCCAGACCTTGATCGCGAAGCGCTGTGTGGACAGGTACTGGCGTGCCTGCCTGGTGATGCCGCCCCACGCGACGAGCAGACCGACCGCGCCGTGGGCGGCCATCGCCCCCTGTAGTTGCTGCACCACGGGCAAGCCGACCTGCCCAGCCTCGGACTTGACCTGCACCACCAACCTGGGCTCCCCAGGCCCAGCGTGCCCGTACCGGCGATGATGTCGACGCCCTGGTCGGTCCCCTCCGGAGAGACCTCGCAGGTGAACCCGTCCGCTTCCAACAGCGCGGCGGTCAGCTCGGCCAGACGGTGACCGGCGAAGATTTCGATCAGGCGACCGGCGATCCGGTCGGTCGCATACTGACCGATGTCCACGCCGAGCTGCGCCGAATCGACGGCCTCGTCGACAACGTCACCGCCGGCACCGTTGGTCGTCCTACCGGCTTTGGCCGATGACACCGCGGTGCGCGAACCGGGGTCGCGGCCCTCAGCGAGCAGTTGCTCCAGGCGCCACGCGCCGTCGTTGCGGGACAGCTCGCAGATCGTGGAGAAGGCGCCGAGCGAATACAACAGGTCCTGCTTGACCACGGTGCGCGGCAGATCGGTCACCAACCACCGCACCGGCCGCACATGCCGACGGTCGAGGTCGGCTTCACCATCGAGGTACTGGTAGTCGCCGTCGATACGGCCGATCGCGATCTGCGGGGAGGACTTCAACGGCATCACCACCAGGTCGCCCACTCCGATCCGCCCGCGCAGCGCCCACAACTGAGCGGTGAAATTCCTGGCAGCCTGCTCCTTGGCATCGGGCTTGGCGGCTACCACCGCGGCCAGGACCTCGTCACGGGTCGCGGCGCCGCTCAGGTCGGCCACACCACCGAACCCGCCACCGGTGCGCCCGGTGGCCAACGCCCACCGCTCACGCTCCCCCGCCCTACCCGCCCGCACCAACCACGCCCGCACCCAGGACCTCCCTGCCACATCACCCGGACAGGCGCACCCAACGTCCAGAAGCGTGAGACACCGCACCAACGCACCAGTAATCGGCCTCCCTGCCGGTCCGTTACATCCGACATCAAGAAGGCACTCTCCCCCGAGCCGCCTTCAAACGCCTGCAAGATGCTGGTTGGCACCAGCGTCAACCGCCCGCCGCACGGGCAGCTCGGCTGAGGTCGCTTCCTGGTCTACGGCATCGCCGACGAGGTCGAGTGGCGCTCGGTCGCGCGCAACGGCGAGAGCCCCGCCGAGACCGTCATCCGTGGACGGCGTTACCGCACCTGAGGATTTCAGTTAACGGACCACACCCGTCCGAACGCTTCCGGGCATCACGGCAGGTACACGACCGGCGGAATGACGTCGGTGTTCAGCCAGCTCACACTCGAAAGTGGTGACCGATCGTCACAATGCCGGAGGTGTCGTGAGCCAAGGACTGCTCTTCGGGCCCGACGACGTCCCCACCGCCAAACCGGTCGGGGATGCATGGCAGCGGATGCGGGTGTTGATCACCGTCAAGGCGGCGCCCAACCCGTCGGAGACCTACGGCGAGACGGTGTGCGTGGCCGGTATCCGCCTCGACCTCGACGCACCCGGTTGGGTCCGGCTCTACCCGATCAACTTCCGCGAACTCGACAGCCCGCACACCTTCAAGAAGTACGACGTCGTGTCGTTGCGGGCCAAGCCTGCCAGGGGCGACTTCCGCGCCGAAAGCTGGCGCCCGGACATCACCAGCGTGCACACCGAGGACCACCTCAAGCCGTGGAAACGGCGCCGCTCCCACGTCGAGCCCTACGTCCGCGACTCCATGTGCGCGATCCGGGAAGCAGTGCACACCAATCCGGCCGCAGCCTCCCTCGCCGCCATCCGACCACACCGGGTGCTCGGCATCGACATCAAGCCCCACCCCGGTTGGCCCCCGGAGGACCAACGCAAGATCGACCGCTACGTCAGCCAACTCGACCTGACCGGCGACGACCGGACCGCACTGCAGGCACCGCGGTTCCAAGGGTGGTACCGCTACCGCTGCACACCGAACTGCGGCGGCCACCGCCAAGGCATCCTCGACTGGGAGTTCGTCGCCCTACAACGCACCCTCAGACACCGGAACGACGACGACACCGTACGCGAACTACGGGCCAGATACCTCGACCAGATGTGCGCCCCGCACCGCGACACCGTCTTCTACGTCGGCAACCAGGCCAAGAGCCCACGCACCTTCAGCGTCCTGGGCGTCTACTGGCCCGAACGCTAGACCGACACCAACTCCAGCCGAGCGCGAACAGCCTGCAGCACCACATGCCGGTGACAACGCTCCTCATCAGCCTCGAAGCACATCACCGCCACCCGACACTCCCGCGCCAACGCGGTCAACCGATCCAGAGCACCGTCCGCGGCCTCCACATCGAGCAGTTCCGCATACCGCCCGCGAGCCCGCGACAACGCCACGCCGTCACCCGCGAAGCCCGGCCGGTTGTCCTTGGGGTTGCCCAACTCGCGCAGGTGCAGGTACTCCACCCCAGCCGCCGACACCGCCTCGGCCAACGCACGCTTGCTGAACCCCTTCTTGCGCGAAATCGGTGTCAACCGGACATCGGCCAAGACCTGCACCCCCAGGTCGGACAGCCGCGACACGAAGCCCTCCACATCCAGGCCCTCGTACCCGACACCCACCACACCCGACACCGATCGCACGACCCGACTCTGTCACAACCGCTGCAACCGCAGAACACCGACCGGCCCCAACAGGCACCACCCGCACGGGCCACCGGTGTACAGGACGGCTCTTCGGAGTTGCAGAAGTGCTCACCTCGCAGCGCTACCCGACCAACGAACCGTTCACCGCCGTTGACCAGCAGTTTTGTGCCGTTCGGCGCCGTTGAGCGCGGTTCCAAGAGCACATCGGTGTGAATGAAGCCGACAAAAGGCGTCTGCCAGCACAAACACACTCGCCCTAGGAAGGGCGAACCGGATGGAAGCCGTTGAGCGCAGTGCAACGCCGTTGAACGCGCCCGACGGCTCCCATCCTGCTCCCACAGATAACAACGCCCGCCTGCCGTGCGCGGGACACAGAACAACCAGTGAGAGCACAAGCGCTGCCTGCGGGAACAGCCCCCATGGCCCCTCGACCCTCAGGTCGGACGAGAGCCGACCTCGTCCTCGACGGGAGGCTTCGCCACGCCCAACGCGCGCTGCGGTTGACCCTGTCGGGGACGAAGTCGTCGCCAGAGCGGCGCTCGCACCGTGCACTCACAAGGGGAACACCCACGACGTGCCGTCTACCGGGAACCCGGTCATTCGAGATTGGCGACCTCAGCACCGGACTACCTGAGGCCAGAACTCGTCGAGAGAGGGCGGCGGCGCGCCCTTGGCCCACTCGCGGTCCGTCAGGAGTGCTGGATGGTGAGCGTGGTGGGTCCGGCCATGCTCACCACCCCGTCGGTCAGGCATTGGACGGCGTTCGGTGTCACCAGGCTGACCACCTGCACCGCACCGGCCGGGGCGAACCCGCCGGACGTGATGACTCCGGTATTAGTGGTGATTACGGCAGCACCGGCCGCGTTGGAGGTGGCGTTGTACTGGAACTCGCTGGGCGCCATCGTCCCGCCCCAGGTGAACGTCCGCCGTGCCGCTCCGGAGTCGAACAGCGTCAGGCACGACGCGGTCAGGCTGAACGTCTCCGCATACGTCCCGGTTACCGCGCCCGGGTTCGTGCACGAGGGGAAGACACCGCTGACGGTGATCGTGGTCTCCCGCGCGGTGAAGGTCAGCGGCGGGTCAAAGGTGGTGACCTCCGTGCCCACGCAGACCTGCTCCACCGTCGCGGCCTGAGCCGGCGCGGCGGACAAGGCGCTCACCAACACCACCACCGCGCCACCGACCAGTCGTGACAGCCTCATCAGCGAGCCTCCTCCGGGATTGAGCACACCATCACATCGCCGGGTCCCGGCCGCCGTTAGCCGATCAGGCCACGCCCCGCCCGAATGGCCCCGTGCCTGCCGACAACCTCATCCATGCAGGTAGAAGATGCACGACGCCCACGACCACCACACCCACTGCCGCGACCAGCCACCGACACCCCACCTCAACATCCGCCGACAGCAACAGCTGGGTGGCATCCTCATCGAGCACCACCACGCCGCCTGACCTGGTTCCTGATACGAGACCGCGACGGAAGTTCCCCGCCCGGTTCGACACCGTCCTGGCCGACGCGGGCATCCAGGTCGTCCTCAACGGAGTCCGTCCGCACATCCCGCGGATGAACGCGATCCTGGAACGCTGGATCCGCAGCTGCCGCCGCGAACTCCTCCACCGCAGCCTCATCTGGAACCAGCGCAACAAGATCATTGACGATGCCCCGAGGAAACCGCACCCTCTTCGATTCCTATGTCTCCCCGTTCGACAAACTTCAACAGGCTCGCACGCAACAGTGAATACTCCGCATCGACAGGCACGTCGACCGCCCAGAGCACCTCGCCGGCATCTATTTCCCACGAGCACCCGAACGTCCTCAGAACCTCGCCGACCTCCGCCCTTGCGTCCGCTTTGAACACAAGCCTTACTGTTGAGTGGCCTGATTCGGCGACGAAGCCGTCGAACACGAGTTCGCGTCGATCATGATCGGGCCGCACACGCACGACGTCACCATTTGCGATCCCCTTGAAGTAGAAGGGGGTGTTACGGACGACGACCTCCATCTTGACGGCGGTCTTCTCCGCCCACAATCGTTCCACGGAAGCGACCGACCGTTCCGCGATATCACTCGGAAGGTCGAAAGCGACTTGGTACAACCGCTTCCCGGAAGACGCATCGTCATCACTTGTGCGCTTCATCGGCGCACCCGATCAATCCTCGAGAAATTCTCGGAGTTCGTCATCCCAAGCCTCCAACGTCTTCGCACCCTTGTCCCGATTGCACCTTCGGCAGGTAACTTCGCCGTTGTGTGCGCCACCGTGGCCACCGAGCGCCTTGGGGTCGCGGTGATCGATCTGAGCGTCATTTGCTTGACCGGCCACGCCCTTCACCGAGGGCCGCCGCACCACCTCCTGGCCACAGTACTCGCATTTGAGGATACCGCCGTTCTTGGCGAGGTTGGCGTCGTACACGAGCTGACGCTCGGCGTCGGTGAAGTCGAGTCCGGCGCGCTGACAATTGTGTACGAGGATCGGCGCGTTTGCGGCCACGACGAAGTAGGTGTGGACATCCGCGACGGTGAGGTCGTGGACCGGCTGAAGTTGTGTAGTGCTCAACAGCCGCGACCACCGACTTCTCACTCTCGCCAGAGGAAAGGCGCTGTCCCACCTCCAGGTCACCGATATCGACGAAACGATCCTCCGCCTCGACCCACACCGGGTGCCAGGAGGTGGCCTCCACCGTGCCCGTCGTGCCGTCCTCCGCCGTGACGGTCAGGCGAGTCATGTCGCCTTCGTCGTCGTGGACGATGGTCGCGACGACCTCGCGGTCCGTGGTCTCGCCGGTCGACGGGTCCGTGGCCTTGACCTTGTCGCCGATCTCGATCTCGGCGATTGGTTTCGTCGAGCCGTCGGCCATCAACACCAGGGTTCCGCCCACGAAGCTGTGCAGGGCACAGCTGGCCGGCGGATTGTCGGCGGTCAGCTTGTTGAACCGCTCCGTTGCCGCCGACATCGCCTTCTCGGTGATGGCCTGGACTCGGCGCAGGACGCCCTTCGCCTTGTCGATGATCGACGCGAGGCGGTTGACGGCCTTGATCGCGTTGTAACCCGCCTCCAGGATCTTGCCGACCTTGCCCCACGGCACCAGCCCCGTGATGACCCCGGCGCAGCCCCAGATGTCGCCCTTCGTGAAGCAGTCGACGATGTCGTTCCAGCCGGAGATCTCCTTCAAGACCTCCCAGGCGACCTCCTTGATGACGTCCCACTTCGTCTTGTGGGCATCGGCCAGGGCTCGCTGGTAGTCCTCCCAACTGATGCCCGCCTCGGCGAGACCGGCCGCCACCCCGGCGTTGACATCGTTCGTCGCCTGCTGCCATTCCCGTTCACGCCACTTGTAGTAGACGACCTCGTTGTCCCAGTTCGGGCCCTTGATGCTGTGTTCTTTGTGGTCGCACAGGACGCCGTCCGGACCGCAGTTGTTGACCAACAGGCCGGTCGGGTCGCTGGACGTCACCGGACTGTTGTTGGCGTACGCGTACCCGTTGAGCTGCTGCGGGTCGTTGTTGTCCAGCACCGGGTCGACGGACAGGAAGCGGCCCGACGAAGAGTCGTACAAGCGGGCGCCGACACTGGTCAGGCCCGACTCGTCGTTGCGCCCGCCGACGAAGCCCAGTTTGTCCGGCCACGCGGGCACGTCGCCGCGTAGCGCGCCATAGGGTGTTTGCCGGCGTTGTGCGACTTCCATGGACCCTGCCGTGACAGCCAACTGGTTGGTGCCCTGGTGGTCACCGACCATGTACTTCAGACCAGTGACGCTGTTGCGCACAGCGACGACGCTGCCGTTGTGGCCGTACTGTCGTGTCCACGACGGGGTCGTCGTGCCGGTGCCAGGCGGATCTCCTGGCCGAACACGTGCAGTGTCGTCGCCGACGGCTCGCGGGAGATCAGCCGGCCGCCGTTGGCGTCGTAGAGGTAGCGGGACTCCTTGTTTCGCCCGTCCAGTCGGACCGCGACCCAGGCCAGGCTCCAGCAACCGACCGCATGGAGAGGGCTGGCGACGAACCGAACAGCAGCAGGCATCCAAGGGCCTCCCAGCACGTCCCCGCGCATGTACGGGGCCGCTCACTCCTCTCGCCCACTCCCTTGACCGGAAACTCAAGTGGTCGTCGGTGGTATGCGGCGATGACGCGGGTGCGCGTTCGAGTTCCCGGCGCGGCCGTACCGCATTCACACCAGGCATCGTGCCGGCGGCTTGCCGTTTCGTGTCGGACCGACGCTTCCGTCCACCCAGGAGGCGAACCGCATTCAGCTCGCGCACGTTCGCCTCCCAGGCAGGCGCGTCAAACAGGAGGACCCGACTTGGCCGCCAACTTCACAGGGGCAGTGCAGTTCCCGAGTGCCGGATTCGACTCACCTAGCCCAACTGACGGCGTGGACAGTGCAAGGCCGAACCCGACGAACTGAATAGCTGGAGCATATCCAGGAATCAGGAAACACTCCGGAAAGAGACCCCTTTTGGATCGGCGTGGACGTTAAGCAGAACCGACCACCACGACGACCCTAGTGGACCAGTTGAGCTCGTCCACGAAGACCGATACTTGGCACACACCCCGCCTACCTGCGACGACCAGGACCACCATGCTGTCCGGGTCGTGGATCACGATCTTCCCGAACTTCGATTCAAACTCGCCTGCGAACGCTTCAACCAGCCCGTCGATTTCGCCCGCGGGAGCGGAGTTGCCATATACACTCACCGAAACCGGACCATCCACAACGCTTTGAACCGCAACGTAGAGGGAATCGCTATCGAAGTGGACATAATCGACCGACGAGTCCCAGCCTTCATGTGTCGCATCGGTCTCCGAGTCTTCAATCAAGAGAAGCCCGTGATTGAAGTGGGCAACAAAGGAACCGAGGAAATTGCCGTTAATCGAAGTCATAGTTTTCCCTGTTCAACTGTCCAACGATTCCACCTTGTTGCCGTGCACATGCCAGGCAGTGCGGATACGCGGTCTGAGGAGTGCCAGGCGGAACCATCGAAGTGGGCGGCTGGTGGTCCGGAATCCAGTTGCCGGAGCGCGTTCCTGGGCTTGTCGCCGGACAAGTGTGGCAACCGGTCGCGTTACCAGCCTCATTGACCAAATCTCTGACGCCTGGAGCATCGATATCGCCATCAACAAGTCCCACTCCGTCACGAGCATGTTGGCCGGCACCGAGCGTTTGATCGACTACTCGACCTTCACCGCAGTTGTGCACCAGGATGTCCGACCCGCCCACCATCACGTGGTAGGTGTGGACATCCTCGACGGTGAGATCGTAGACCGGCACGAACTGGGTGAAGCGCCTGATCTCGGCGACCACAGGCGAGGAGCCCTTGGTCGTGGTGAGTTCTAGGCCGGGTGCAAGGTCACCGATGCCTACGAAGCGCTGTTCCGCGTCGACCCAAACCGGGTGCCAGGAAGTGGCGTCGACCGTCCCCGTCGTGCCGTCCTCTGCGGTAACGGTCAGGCGGGTCATGTCGGGTTCGTCGTCGTGGACGATCGTGCCGACGACGTCGCGGTCCGTGGTCTCGCCGGTCGAGGGGTCGGTGGCTTTGACCCTGTCGCCGATCTCGACTTCGTCTATTCGCTTGGCCAACCCGTCGGCCATCAGAACGAGGGTCCTGCCCACGAAGCTGTGGCCGATCGGGCAGCTCACCGGAGGTCCGTCGCCGAGAAGTTTGTTG
Organism: Actinosynnema sp. CA-248983; assembly: GCA_050954585.1. Taxonomy (GTDB): domain Bacteria; phylum Actinomycetota; class Actinomycetes; order Mycobacteriales; family Pseudonocardiaceae; genus Actinosynnema. The sequence goes on from CP191863.1 coordinate 4,613,036, forward strand.
AAGCGCTCCGTGGCCGCTGCCGTCGCCTTATCGGTGATCGCCTGGACTCGGCGCAGGACGCCCTTTGCCTTGTCGATGATCTTCGCCAGCCGGTTGACCGCCTTGAGCGCGTTGTAGCCGGCCTCCAGGATCTTGCCGACCTTGCCCCACGGCACCAGCCCCGTGATGACGCCCGCGCAACCCCAGATGTCACCCTTGGTGAAGCAGTCGACGATGTCGTTCCAGCCGGAGATCTCCTTCAAGACCTCCCAGGCGACCTCCTTGATGACGTCCCACTTGGTCTTGTGCGCCTCCGCCAGGGCACGCTGGTACTCCTCCCAGCTGATGCCCGCCGCGTCGAGAGCGGCCTGGGTCTCGCCGTTGGCGCCGTTGGACGCCTGCTGCCACATCCGCTCACGCCACTGGTGGTAGCTGCGTTCCCGCTCGTACGTGTCGTTCGGACCGCCCGCCGGACCGTCGAACAGGGCCGGGTTGCGGCCGCACAGCACACCGTCGGGACCGCAATCGCGGATCATGCCCGTCGGGTCGCTGAAAGTCACCGGGCTGTTGTTGGCGTAGGCGTACCCGTTGAGCTGCTGCGGGTCGTTGTTGTCCAGCACCGGGTCGACGGACAGGAAGCGGCCCGACGAAGAGTCGTACAAGCGGGCGCCGACGCTGGTCAGGCCCGACTCGTCGTTGCGCCCGCCGACGAAGCCCAGTTTGTCCGGCCACGCGGGCACGTCGCCGCGTAGCGCGCCATAGGGTGTTTGGCGGCGTTGTGCGACTTCCATGGACCCTGCCGTGACAGCCAACTGGTTGGTGCCCTGGTGGTCACCGACCATGTACTTCAGACCGGTGACGCTGTTGCGCACCGCGACGACGCTGCCGTTGTGGCCGTACTGTCGTGTCCACGACGGGGTCGTCGTGCCGGAGTCCAGGCGGATCTCCTGGCCGAACACGTGCAGTGTCGTCGCCGACGGCTCGCGGGAGATCAGCCGGCCGCCGTTGGCGTCGTAGAGGTAGCGGGACTCCTTGCCGTCCGGGTTGACGATGCGGGAGACGTTGCCCTCCGCGTCGTACTCCAACTTCTGCTCGTCGCCACCGATCTTGCGGGACGTGGTGCGACCCGTGTTGTCGTAGGCGAAGGTGTCCAGCGACGTGCCGTTGGGGCCTGTCGTGGTGACCGACAGTGCGGTGTGCGGCTGCGGTGCTCCGGCGGCCGGGTAGGTGGTGGTGCGGACGGTGTCGCCGGCCGTCTTGTGCTGGGTCTCGGTCAGGCGGTTGCCGGTCTTGTCGAATGTCCACGAATGCCAGTACGGGGACCCGCCGCCCAAAACCGCAGCGGAACGGGGCTGGGCGCAGTCGCCCGACGACGGGGTCCACGCTTCGTTCATCCGGCGCAGGTAGTCGTAGGCGAAGCACTGGATGTCCGACGGACGGCCCTGGGGCGTGTCCGCGATGCGGGTGATGTTGCCCGCCTGGTCGTAGGTGTAGTTGCGGTCTGCGATGCGGCTGTCGGTCGGGGTCTCGCGGTCGACCTGTGTGCGGGTCAGTCGGCGCGAGCCGGTCTCGTAGGTGTTGGTGACCCAGACGTTCTTCGCCGCGGCGTCCTCGCTGCCGTAGACCTCCTGGAGCACCTCGCCGAAGCTGGAGTAGCCGGTGTGCGCGACGTACAACTCGCTGCCCTGCGTCGTGTAGGGCAGGCCGATGTCGTTGTAGTAGGTGCCGACGGCCTCGCGCGGGACGATCGTCTTACCGCCGGACACCACCGCGTTGTACTGGGTGACGGAGGGCTTTCCGGTCGGCGTGTACGACTGGCGCAGGGTGTAGGTCGTACCGAGCACACCTTCCACCGTCGGGATGGTGACGGTTTCGCCGGTCGGACGACCCGCGGGGTCGTAGCCGTAGACCTTGCGCTCGTAGGCGTGACCGTCGACCAAGCGGCGGGACAGCGTCGGCAGGCCGACACCGCCGGAGAGCGTGTCGTACTCCCATTCCGCCAGCTTCCTGCCTGCGGTCGAGCCTTCGTAACGGGCGGTCTGGCGGCCGAGCTTGTCGTAGGTGTTGGCGATCGTCCGGTTCTGGCTGTCGGTGCTCGACGCGATCTGCCCGAGCACGGTGTAGGACGTGGTGCTGTGACCGGCATCCGGGTCGTCGGTGGCGATCACGCGACCGCGCAGGTCGTAGGTGTAGCGCCAGACGTTGCCCGCCGGGTCGGTCACGGTCTCCAACTGACCGACCGCTGTATAGGAGTATTTCGTGGCGTCGAAAGGACTTCCCAGCCCGTTGGTGTACTGGCGCTTCTCGAGCGTCCGGCCTTGGGCGTCGTTGATCACCGTGGTGGCCGTGCCACCACGCGGCGGGGTGGTGTGCACACGGTCCCCGCCGTAGGACGTGACGGTCGACCACTGCTCGACGCCGAGCTTGCGGAAGGTCGCCTTCACCGGACGGCCCATCCCGTCGTACTCGGTGATGGTCTGGCCGGGCACCTCGTTGTCGAACGCGCCGGTCAGGTTGCCGCCGGGTGCGCCGCTGTTCCAGTAGACGCCGTTGACCTTGTACGGCATGCCGCGCGAGTCGTAGTAAGTGTCCGACACCTGCCGGCCGCCGTTGGGCGCGGGCGACTGGGTCTGCCGTTCACGCAGCAACCCGTCGTAGAGGGTGAACACCGACAGGTACTGGTTGTTGTCCTGCAACCGCTTGCTGACAACGACACTGGCTTTGTCGTTGTGGTAGTGGTACTCGAACTCAGCGTCGGCCTTGGTGGTCGCGGGGTCCCGGCCCGGTGTCCACGCGCTGACCAGCCTGCCCAGCGGGTCGTGCTTCAGCGTGGCGCGACGGCTGTTCACGTCCACCGACGCGACCGAAGTACCCCACGCCGGGTTGAGGAACTCCTTCGACACGTGACCCAAGGGGTTCGTGCTCGACATCTCCGCCAACGGGCCGTCAGCCGGCGTGTAACTCGTGGTCGTCTTGTCGTCATTGGCGTTGTACACGTCCAGCGGACGCCCGTACTTGTCGTACGAAGCACGCGACGCCATGACCCACGACTGCCCCGAGTCGTCCCACTTGTCCAAGACCTCGGCCTTGGTGATCAACCCACGCGTCGGGGCCGCACCGAGCGCCTGGTCGTCGTAGTAGGAGCGGGCGGAGGAGATGACAGTGGTCGGCGAAGCGGTCACCGAGCAGTCGCCCTTGACCGTCTCCACCTGCTGCGCCAACGTCAGGAGCCGCAGCGACTCATTGCGCGCGAAGGTCGTCCTCGTGCACGACTCGTCGCCCGCCAAAGCGGTGTCACCGTGGTCTTCGACGCGTTCGGCGATGCCTTCGGCGTTGAACGCCTTGTCCACCCGCGTGCGCCGCCACGTCCCGTCGGACAGCTTCGTACGGCCGCGAACGGAGGCGTTGCCGGTCACGAACGCCTTGTTGCCCGCCGCGTCGGTGGCCGTCGGTGTGTCGGGCAGATAGGGGTCGTTGACCGATGCGGACACCAGCTCACCGGCGTTGTACTGCCGCGTCTCGCGGACGAACCCGCGCAGCCGCTCGACATCCTCCACCCGTTCGTGTTCGCTGTTCTCCGTCCACACGTCACGAGCGCCGCCATGCGGGAGCCGGTCGCCGTCCATACCGCGCTGGTACTGGACCTCGGTGACCGTTTGCGGGCCGGGCGTCTCGCCCTTGGTGGTGCGAACCGTCTCGTAGCCGCGCCATTGGGACCACGTGCGGCGCTCGGGGTCGGCGAACTCGTTGTCGTCGAAGTGCCAGGCCGGGTCACCGACGTAGGCGTACCGGGTCTTGACCAGGTTCGAGGCACCGGTGCGGTCGTCTTCGATGACCGAGGCGACGACGTACTTGTGGAACCAGTGCAGCTCAGGCTCGCGGGCACCGTCCGGGGCCCACCAGCTCGGGTAGCACCGCAGGTTGTTCGACTCCGGTGACGCGGGCATGCGCGTGCCGAGCAGGCAGTCCGCACCGGCATAGGTGATCTGCGTGTGGCTGCCGGCCTCGCCGGTGATGGCCTCGATCCGGTACCGCGTGATCGGGGGCCGGTGGTCGCCGCCGATGTCGACCCGGTTGGCCAGCGCCCGGTGGGAGAACACGGTGGGAGGCAGGGCGACGCTGCCGCCCACGAGCCCGGTGTGGACGATGGAGCGCAGGTTCATCGCCGGTGCGAGGCCGTCACCCGTGGCCAGGAACTGGTGCTCCAGCGACCAGGAGTCGACGTCCTGGAAAGTGCCATCCACCTTGACGACCCGCGTCACGACCTTCGTCAGCCGCTTCGTGGAGAAGAACGCGGGAGTCAGCCGGTGGGTGCAGGATTCGCCGTCCTTGCAGATCTGGTCGAACGGGACGTCCGGCCACGAAGACTTGGTGGTGTCGCTGAGCTGCGCCGGGTCGCACGTCACCGTGGAGGTCGGCAGGCACCGCTCCGCCGTCTCGAAGTTCACCTTCGCCGCGGGCGTGGCGTGGAAGTTGTCGCTGCGCAGGCCGTACTCGACCCGGTCCAGCGAGCCGCCACGCACGTACCAGGTGCCCTTGCCCGGGTCGGCGTTGCGGCCGTAGTTGTTGATCTCGGGGTTGTAGTAGTACGTCGTGACGTTGCCGTGCCGGTCGACGGAGTAGTCCAGGTTCCACCGGTAGGCCTGCCTGCACCACGAGCCGTCGAAGTCGCCCGGCCGGTGGCATGGTTCGGCTTCGTGGTTGCCGAACACGGGCGTCGTCCACGTCGATCGCGTCTCCGGATTGCCGTCGACCCAGCCCGGGAGCCGGTTCGCGCCCAGGAAGTACTGGGTGCCGTCGGTCGTGGTGACTTTCCAGTGTTCGCCGTTGTCGTCGCCGTTGGTCGCGCCGAAGAGCCGCTCGACCCGCGCGCCGTCGTCGTTCTGCGCGCGCCACTCGTGCGTGCCGGGGATGTTGACCAGCTTCCCGGACACGCCGGCCAGGCTGATCGTCGCGTTGTCGGTGGCCCAGCACTGGTCACCGGTTTTCGTCTGGCCGTTGTTCCCACCGAGGTCCAGGCTGCACGGCTTGTACTGCCGCTCGATGTACCCGCCCGGCGACATGTCCCAGCCGTCGCCGACCCAGGACGCCTGGTTGTTGGTCGACGACGTCCGACCGTCCAAGCTCTGCGCGGAGTACCCGAGCGCCACAGAGGGCGCCGCACCGCCGATCGCGGGCGGAACTCGCAACGGGTAGCTGTAGGTGAAGTCACCGGACGCGCCGCCCGCGGTCCAGGATCCCGCCGGCGCGAGCGAGGTCGCCGAGAAATTGCCCGAGGGCCCCGAAGCGGACGCCACGGCCGCGAACACCGTCGGCGTCGACCCCAGCGTCGTGCGGCCGGACAGCACGGCCGCCGTGATGTTGTTCGCCTCCTCCTCGACTGGCACCTGCACCTGGCACGCTGCCAGGGCGGGCGTCGTCACCGCACAGGCCGGGAGTTGCACCAGGCGGAGGCGTGCGGCGTAGTCACCACCGAACGTCCTTGCGAACGACTTGTAGTCGACCGTGAAGACCAACGGCAGACCGGCGGCACCGCCACCGTCCGCGAGGGTGAACACCAAAGCGGAACCGAGCCGGTCGTGCACGTGGCCCTTGACGACCTTGCTGCCCGGCGGTGCCTCCGCGGCCAGTCCCACCGCGATCGGGGTGTTCGGGATGCGCAGCGGGGTACCGGCGGCCTGCGCGGCGACCTGCGCCGGCGTCGTCCCGGCCGCCCCCAGGTCGACCTGGCTCGACGTGGCCGCCGGCCAGTAGGTGGCCGGCTCGACCGGCTTCGTCACCACGGAGCTGGCAGCTGCGTCCGGCGGCACCGCCGCCACGTTCACCGTCTGGGCGGCGACCGGGTTCTCCTTCTGGAGCGCGGGAAGCTCCCAGGAGTACTGGTTGCCGGGCACCGCGACGGCCTGCGCCGTGGACATCGCCAGGATCGACACGACCGCGAGCGCGACAGCTCTCCTGCCCGCCTTACGCGCGACAGCACTCATCACAAGCCCTCTCGTGGCAAAAGTCGGAACAGGTCAGAAGTGCTGCGTGGTGAGAGCGACGTCGCGGACCGCGGTCGCGTCGAGGACGCCTGAGTAGACCCGGACGTCGTCGATGTCACCGAGCCACACCGCCGACCCCGACGTCCCCGACGTCGATCGGCCGACGGACAACGGCGCGGTGGAGTCCGTCCCGGTGACACCGGTGCCGTCCGGCCTGGCGAAGAGGAACGTCGACTGCCGAACGCCGTTGACGTACAGCGAGATTCGTCCGGCGATGGCGTCGTAGGTCGCGGTCAGGTGCACCCACTCGTCGGTGGCGGCCGGGTGGTCGGACCCGGCCTGCCAGACGGTCGTGGTACCGATTCCCGGCCTGCCCATCTCGAACGACCATCGACCGTTCGAGCGGCCGAGGCTGAACGGCGTGAACGTGGTGTGGTCCACGCTCACCGCGATCCGCCTGTCCGCGGCGGATCCGCTCAGTCGCACCCACGCGGCGACCGAGAACGATCGGTCCGTGCGCAGGATCGCCGGACGCGGCACCGCCACGTTGCCCGTACCTGAAGCGTCGTACGTGACCCACTTCTCCTCGCCCGACGACGAAGGGTCCGGTGAACCGCTCCACGTCGTGCCCCCCGAGCGAGTCGCCGTCGCGCCGGCCACCTCGTCCCGGGTGGTCGAACCGGTCCGCTCGTCGAGTTGGTAGCGAGCACGCGGTACGACGAGGTTCGCCTCGTTCGCCACTTCCAGTGCGCTCAGCACCCGGTCCCACACGCGGACGTGGTCGATCACGCCGGGCAGGTGGTTGGTACGGGCTCCCTGCCACCGCGCCGCGCCGATCACGAAGCTGCCGGGGCCGCTCCACAGCGGCTGGGTGGTGGAGCCCTGGTACTTGCCGTCCACGTAGAGGGAAACGGTCGCCCGATCCGGTTCGTAGATGCCCAGGACATGGGTCCACACACCGGCCTGCGACGGCGAGGTCGAGACCGCGCGGACGAATCCCTGCCCGTCCTGCCTCGCCGCGGTCATCGTCCAACGCCCTTCGGCGTGCTGGAGGTAGAACGGGCTGTGCGACGCGTTGTCCTGGCCGGCCACGGTGTAGGCGCCGTCGGTGTTGTTCAACCTGACCCACGCACCGACCGAGAAGGACTTGGCCGTGTCGACCACGGCACTCGACGACGCGGCGACCGCGGTCGTGCCGTTGCCGCTGAACCCGAAGTCGTCGTAGGCGCTGCTGAACACCGCGCCACCGCTCAGGGTCAACGGGTGGTTGAACCCGCTGGAGTCGGCGGCGGTGGTGCCGGTGAACGAGTTGAGCTTCCACTCACCGACAGGACCGGTCGGCGGCGCCACCTTGAACGTGTACGCCGCGCTGGTGGCGGAGCGGTTGTTCGCCTTGTCGTACGCCGCCACGTGAAGCACGTTCACGCCTTCGCGGTTCGGCGTGATCGGGACCGTTACCGTGCCGTCGGCGGTGGTGACGCCCGCGAAGGTCGCGGCGGCGGTGTCGTCGTTGAGCGACCAGCCGTAGCGCGCCACGTCCATCGAACCGCCGAAGCCGGTGTTGCCGTTGACCTTGAAGGTGAACATCCCGGTCTTACCGACTGCTCCGTTGAACCCGGTCGTCGGGTAGTCCGAGGAGGACACCAGCGGGGTGTTCGGGGCGACGGTGTCCACCACGAACTCGCAGTCACCCGTGCGCTCCGACCTGACATCACCGTCACCGGTGTACACCGACCAGTGGTAGAGCCCGTTCTCGGCCAACGTGCCCGCGGCGACCTTGACTTCGGCGAAGGAACCGGACGGCACGTCGTTCTGGATCAACTCGAACATCGGGTCGTGGCCGCCCGATGGTCCGCGCTCCACCATGAAGCCAGTGTCGGTCAGGATCCCGTCGTCGGGGTCCGACACCTTCGCCCGCAACCGGGGTGTCGCGGTACCGACATACGGGCGGTTCGGTCCGACGCCGCAGGCCACGTGGTCGGTCGCGTTCGGTCCCCACGCCTCCATGCCGAGGTCGGTGGGCACGTTCGGGTAGCTGTTGTACTTGACCTGGAGGTACGGGTTGAGGTCGAACTTCCGCCATGACCGGTTGAGGTCGGATTCGTACTTCGCCCGGAACCCGAACGCCGTCAAATCCCACCGGTAGTACGCCGCGTCGCTCACCGCCCGGGTGACCACCACTTCGACGCCACTCGCCTCGGGGCAATTGGCGACGTTGTTGCGGTGGTTGATCTCGCCGAGCGTGTAGACCCAACCCGGCTGGTGGTTCCAACGCGCGTCCGGCCCGAACCACTCCGTGAGTCCGACCTCGGTCGGTGTGGGAGAGCACGAGTAGGTGTGGATGACGTTCACACCCAACGTCGCTTCGTGAATCTGCTTGCCGATCATCCGCGCGGTGTTCATCTGCACGTACGACCGGGAGATGCCGTTGTTCGGCGCCTGGAGTTCGGTGGCGTTGATGAACCCCGCCTTGAGGTCTCCCAGTTTGCCCGTGGTCTGGTCGTAGTTCCGCGCCTCAGGCCACTGATTCATGACCACGACGTGGTGCACCTTGCCACACGTGTCGCATTCGTACGAAGGGTCGATCACCACCGGGTAGGTCGTGGCCGGGTCCTCCAGGAACCGCTGGTCGGGCTTGATTGAGATCGAGTCCGGCTGGACGTCGACGGCCATCTCGGCCTGCCGGTCACCCGGCGCCGGGCCGCTGGTGTGATTGGTGTCCGCCTCGCCCGACGAGTCCCACATGTGTGAGGCGTCCCCGCTGAACACCGGCGCGCCCTGGACGTTCGTCGCGACGAGCCGGCCGGACGCCGACTCAGGACTGGACACGGTGACGTTCTTGGCGTGGGTCCGGAACACGATGTCCGCCAACTCCGGGTTCCGCGCCGCCTCACGCGTCTTCACCACCAGAACCTGGCTGAAGCCCCGGAGGTCGGCCTCCACCTTCAGGTCCACGTCCGGCAGCACGTTCGGGTAGGTGAGGGTCGTGCCGTCCACTGCGGGCGTCGGCAGGTCCCGGTTCCACCCCAATCCGATCTCGTGCTGTCCCTGCACGATCTTCACCAGCGGAGTGCTGCTCGACCCCGTTCCCCCGGAGGAGAAGACGGTTTCCACGGGGGCGGCCTTCGGCGCGTAGCTGCCGTCGGGCCGCCGTTCCACCGTGAGGTCGACCGCGACCCAGCCACCGTCCCGGCGCACCCGCACCGGCTGCGCGTACTGGGTGTAGGTCATCGTCCCGTCGGGGTTGGCCGTCAGTTCCTCGGTCTCCGTGGTGGCGGAATCCACACGGACCGGCTTCCCGGCCAGCTTGGCGAACCCGGCAGCAGTCGCCTCGTCAGGCGCCGAATCCGGGACCACGGGTGCGGCCTGAGCCACACCTGGTGCGACGACGGCGCTGCCGACGAAGAGCGCAGCAACGAACGCGCGCAGGGTGGAACCCCGCGCGACAACGCGCGATCTCATGTACTAGCCCCCCAAGGCCGACCGAACGCGGCCCAGTCGTGATGCGAGGTTCCCGACCCCGCTGAGGACTATGACGGGCACGAACCGCATGCAGCAGCGACCGAATGGCCCAATCACGCTCCGTGCGCGCTGACCGTGGGTGTTCAACGGTCAGGGGAGGGCGTAATCGGGCGGGTGAGCCGAAGTCAGGACGGTGAGATGCAGCCGTTCCCGTCCGTTCCGCGGGTGCGGCGCGACCCGCTTGGCAGGAGCGGGATGACCTCAGTGACGTCGAGGTCGGCGGGGAGCGCCCCGACACCGGCCTCGTCGGGAACGAGGTCGAGGCCACCGACGGGTCGATCGGCAAGGTGGACGAGGACAACGCCCTCGTGTCCGCCGATTGCCTGATAGTGGACACCGGTCCGTGGATCTTCGGGCGCAAGGTCGTGCTGCCCGTTAGGACGGTTCACCGGGTGGACCACGGGGAAGGCAAAGTCTACGTCAACCGGCCCACGGAACAGATCAGGCCCAAGTACGACCCAGACGACTACCGCCGCCGAGCCGGGACTACTTCTGCGAGAGCTATCGGTTGTTCTCGCCGTTGCTGTGAAGTGCGCCGCATCTACCCGCCACCGCGCCGCTGTGAGCACCACGCCGGCGTTCCATCTCAACAGGTAGCCGAATGGACCGGCCACTTCCGGAGAACTTATTCGGATTCGCGCCGAATGTCGGTCGGGCGAGGAAGACGCCGCTCGCAGGACCGCTGGTGGCAGCCGGACAGAAGAAGACTAGCCTCTGGCCGCGCGCGCACCGGTCGGGGGATGATCTTGACTGGCCATCGGGAGTAACCCTCCGTACAGTCGTTTCGATCATGCTCTGACTGCGGAGACAGTTCGCACCGCGTCAAAAAGGCTCCGTTGAGGGCAGTACGGTGCAGGCGACTTCCGTTGCGCACAACGAACTCTCCTCCGTCCACTCCTCCGTTGTCGGCTCCCTTGACGCCGGATCAAGTGCTCGTCGGCGGGCACCGGAACGACGCAGTGTGCGTTCGAGCCCCCGGTACGGCTCCTCCAGGAAAGCACACGGGCACCCGAACCGCTCAACACGACCCATTTCTCACACAAGTGGCGAAACCGCTGGTCATCGCCGCTTGCGTGCCGCTCCGTGGAACGCCGAACCACGGAAACCGCATGGCGCGGTCGCCGTTCGTCGTGACGCCCAGAGCGGTGGCCAGCGGTGGCTGATCACAGACGGCGTCCCCGAAGTCCTTCAGCACACGACTTCGAAACAGCAACTGTGGTCAAGGTCAGTTGCGCCCATCTGTTCCCATTAACGGTCGGTGACCTGCGGACGGTGATCGTTCCAGGCCACATCCTGTGTCCTGCTGTCGGACCGCCGCAAGTCCACGGTCTGCAGCCGTTCGGATCTCAGGCCAACAAGACCTCAGAGGTGACGCCTGGCCGCGGGAAGATCGCGACGTCGACCTTGCCCCGAAACCCGCCTCCCACCAACTGTACCGCCAACCCCGTCGACGAACCTTTGCCTGTAATGGAAATCCCGTCCAGTCCCTCAAAATAAAGATCGACCGAGGTCACGCCGCTCTCACTGATCCGCACACGCACCGAACGCTCGACCAGGTCGTAGGTGAAGACGAGTACACAGCCACCGGCTTCCACCTCGACAAGGTAGGCAGCCTCACCTCCGGCCAGTGGAACCGGCTCGGCGCCGAACGCCTCGACCAAAGCCTGTTCGGACGGCACAGAGATGTCACTCATCGGAATCAGCTAACCCTTCGGGATGATCGTGGACAAACTTAGCGTACCGTCCGGCAGCACGATCCAGGTCGACTCCAGCATCAGGAAACCGTGTGGGCCCGCCAGTAGCGACTCCCTGACCTCGAACGTTCCGTACTGGTTGCTGAAGACCTCCTTCCGGTGCCGCGGGCTGCTCACCGCCTCCTTCAGGCTGTCCGCGATCAGTTGTCGCCCTTCGGGCGTGTCGTCAATGCCGATCTTGTGGAATTGGAGCTCGTTCTGGATGGACCTGGGCGTGTTGTGCGGATCCTTCTCCACCCTGCCGAACATGTAGTCCCATTTGCCTTCTGGAATCTGCCAGTTCGGCGGAGGCACCGCCTTGTGCGCACCGTTGAAGAGACTGAACCCCTCCTCGGCCCACTTAAGGAACTTGCCTCCCAACTGACCCAGCGGACCAGCCAGGCCCCAAGGCACCGGAGACACAGGACAACCAGTCCCGCGTGTTGTAGCGCTCCATCACGTCGCTCGCCGTGGTCAAGCCGAAGAAGAAGCCACCGGCCTCCTTGCTGCCCAACCACAGGCAGGTCAGCACCGAGTCGCAACCGCGCAAGTGGGCGTTCTCCTCGGGCGTGACCGTCAGCTTGTCCCGCATGTGCGCGTCGAAGCAGCCCGGGAACAACTCCACCGGAAGTCCTTGGTCCAAGGTGAAGCACTGCTCCATCAACTCGGTTTCCCAGGACGTGTCCGAGTTCGGCTCCTCTGTGAGCCACGTCGGCGAACTCAGTGAGGCGGAGACATTCTGGACGATCGAGCCATTCTGCTCGACCAGTTGGGCATAGACGGCAGCGTACGAGTTGTTCACGTCGTCCACTGGGTTTGCATAGTCGCCCGCCAGGTGGGATCGGACCTGGGGCGACGATGACACCGGCGGCGTGCGGTCGTTGCCGTACAAGGGCTGGGTCAGTGCTTGGGGCACCGGCAACGGATTGTTCCGCCCGAACTCCCTGGCCTTCTCTCGCGCCGTGTCCGCCGGGTCGCTTCCGCCGTCCACCTGGCTGTGACGCGACGAGGGCACCTTCCCGTCGGGACGGGTGGGGCTGGGTGGCGGGTCCTCCGAAGGCGGGGCGCACAGCACTGGCAGGAGCAGACATATCCAGTCACCCTCGTACCGCTCCTCCACGGCGGGACGCGGAGGGCACAGGCACCAGTCGTCCGGCGTGTGGCCGGTCGGATCGGTGTGGTTCGTCGGCGCGCCCAGGCCGTAGGTGTACCTGTTGCCCATGCCCGACGGGATGGCCGGCAGCGTGTAGCTGTCCCGGGAGACGAACCCGCCGCTGCCGGGGTTGTACCAGCGGGCGGACATGTTGACCTGTCCGGAGTCCAAGTCTGTCCAGTCCCCCTGGTAGCCCAGCGAGTGCTTGGTGCCGGTGCTGGCGACGACCTGGCCGAACGGGTCGAAGGTCGTGGAATCCGCCAGGCTCGTCATCGGGCCGGCCGGGTCGAGGGTGCCCACTACGTCACCACGTCGGTCGCTCACCGCGAGGCGTTCGACACCACCCTTGGAAACCGCGAGCAGTTGATCCGCCGCACCGCGGGAGAAAGTGGACTCCCCGTCGGAGACCAGCTCGTTGCTCAGACCGCCGTAGGTGAAGCTCCGTCCATTGCGGACATTCACCCGGTCGAGGCTGTCGTAGCTGTAGTTCTGGCCGCCTTGACGGGTCATCCGGTCGAACGCGTCGAACGCGAACGTCTCTCCCCCGCTCTTGGACAGCAGGCTGCCGCGGGCGCTGTGGGTGTAGCTGTTGGTTCCTTCGGTGAGCACCCGGTTGCGCTCGTCACAGGTGGCCTGCCGATCGCCCGCCTTCGTCCTGTTGCCCGCCGCATCCCACTTGTAGGCGACCACACCCGTGGGCGATGTCCACGACGTGAGCCGGCCGGCTTGGTCGTAGCCGTAGCTGTTCGCGGTGGATCCGACGTTCTTGCCGGTCAGGCGGTTGTTCTTGTCATAGGTGTAGGTGGTCGCCGTGCCTGCGACGGTGTCGCTGGCCAACCTGCCCGCGTCGTCGTAGGCGTCGTCCGCGACCTTCGCCACGGCGCCGCAGCTGCACGCCACGACGTTGCTCAACGCGGTGCTGAAATCCGGCGCCGGGGACGAGGTGGCGGTGTGCGCGGAACACCTCCTGAAGTCCTGCCGGCTCAGCGATTCCACCCTGGAGCCGCTGATGACCGCGCTGGCGGCACTCATCTACGCGGACAGGCTGAACCTGGCGGCGTCGCACGCCGACCGGCTGCTGCAGGAGGCTCGCGAACAGGGCGCCGCCACGTGGCTGGCGGAGCTGTGCTCGATCAGGTCGGTCATCGCGGTGCGGGCGGGCAACCTCGCCCACGCCGTGGAGATGGCGTCATCGGCGTTGGAGCACATGGACCCGGCGCTGTGGGGCACCCGGGTCGGCGCGCCGCTGGCCAGCCTCGTGCTCGGCCACACCGGCATGGGCGAGCACCGGGCCGCCGAGCGGGCGTTGATGCTGCCCGTGCCGGAGGAGATGTTCCAGACCGGGTTCGGGCTGTACTACTGGCAGGCGCGCGGTCACCACTACCTGGCGACCGGGCGGTACCACGCCGCGCAGCACGATTTCGAGGCGTGCGGTGAACTGATGATCCGCTGGGGCAGCGACCTGCCCGGCCTGGTGCCGTGACGCAACGACCTCGCGCAACTGCACCTCCAGCAGGGCAGGCCCGACGAGGCGCGGCGCCTGGTCGAGGAGCAGCTGTCCATCCTGCCGGAAGGTCGGGCACGTGCCAGGGGGTGTCGCGTTGCGGCTGCTGGCCGCGACGAGCCCGGAGCGCGAGCGGCGCGCGGCGCTGGTGGAGTCCGCGGAGATCCTGGAGGCGTGCGGCGCCGAGTTGGAGCTGGCCTACACGCTCGTGGAGCTGGCCAAGTCGCACCAGTCGCGCAACGAGCTCGACCGTGCTCGCGCGGTGGAGAAGCAGGCGTGGCAGCTGGCCAAGCGGTGCGACGCGGGGCTGCGGCTCAAGGCGCGGTCGCCGCGCCGGATCGGCACCGAGCCGGACCCCGCCGACCCGCGGCGTTCGGAGGCCGCGGGTGCGCTCAGCGACGCCGAGCTGCGGGTGGCGGCGCTGGCCGCGCGAGGTCTCACCAACCGGGAGATCGCGCGCAAGCTCTACGTCACCGTGAGCACCGTGGAGCAACACCTCACGAAGGCTTATCGCGAGCTGAACGTGAACCGGCGGGAGGACCTGCCGTCGCTGTACCCGGTCGCCGAACCCGTGTGACCGGCGGTCGTCCGCCGGGTGCGCGGCCCACGCACACCCGGCGGACGGCTCACGGGCCGGCGAGCAGGAGCCGCCGCACGCGGCGGAGCACCCCTGCCCGCTGGTCGGTGAGGTAGAAGTGGCCGCCGGGGAAGACCTCCGAGTCGAACGCCCCGGTGGTGTGCCCGCGCCACGCCAGCGCGTCGTCCACCGGCACCCGGCGGTCGCTGTCCCCCACCAGAAGGCTGATCGGGCAGGACACGACGACATCGCGCGGGCAGTGGTAGGTCTCGACGGCGGTGTAGTCGGCGCGGAGCGCGGGTAGCGCGTGGCGCATGATCTCGTCGTCGCCGAGCACCCGGTGGTCGGTACCGCTCAACTCGGCCAGCTCGGCGATGATCCCGTCGTCGTCGCGGGTGTGGACGCCGCCGCCGACGGCGCAGGACGGCGCGGCCCGGCCGGAGACGAGCAGGCGCAGCGGTTCGACGCCCGCGGCCTCCAGGCGCCGGGCGACCTCGAAGGCCACCAGCGCACCCATGCTGTGCCCGAACAACGCCACCGGCCCGTGCGGGCGCAGCACCTCGGACACCCGGTCGGCGAGCTCGGCGATGCTGGTGGCGGAACGTTCGGTGCGGCGGTCCTGCCGCCCGGGGTGCTGCACGGCGAGCACGTCGACGTCGTCGACCAGGTCCCGGGACACCGGGAAGTAGAACCCGGCCGCGCCACCGGCGTGCGGGAAGCACACCAGGACCGGCCTGCCCTCCGCGCCGTCGTGGAAACGGCGCAGCCACAGCGATTCCAGGGTCGAGGTGGTCATCACGGCCTCACAGCGGGATGTTCGCGCGGTGGCCGCGCCCCGCGGGTGCGGAGGCCAGCGCCAGGGCCAGCCGGGCGCGCGTGTCCTCCGGCCGCACGACCTCGTCCACGACACCCAGTGCGATCGCGCGCGCGACACCGCCCGCGACGCGGTTCTGCTCCTCGATGAGCCGGTCGCGCAACGCCGCGCGCTCCTGTTCGTCGGTGATCGCGGCGAGCTTCTTGCGGTGCAGCACGTCGACCGCGGCCGAGGCGCCCATCACCGCGACCTCCGCCTCCGGCCAGGCGAACACCGCGGTGGCACCGAGCGAGCGGGAGTTCATCGCGATGTACGCGCCGCCGTACGCCTTGCGCGTGATGAGGGTGACGCGCGGGACGACCGCCTCGGCGAAGGCGTGCAACAGCTTCGCGCCGCGCCGCACCACGCCGCCCCACTCCTGCCCCACACCCGGCAGGTAACCGGGCACGTCCACCAGCACCAGCAGCGGCACGCCGAACGCGTTGCACATCCGCACGAACCGGGACGCCTTCTCCGCGCTGAGCGAGTCCAGGCAACCGCCCTTGCGCAACGGGTTGTCCGCGATCACCCCGACGGCCCGCCCGGCGGGGCGGCCCAGCCCGATGGTGATGTTGGGCGCCCACTTGGCCTGCAGCTCGTCGAACACGCCGTCGTCGAGCAGCTCGCGCACCACGGGTGCACGTCGTAGGCCCGCTTGGCGGACTCGGGCAGCAGCGACCGCAGCGGCTTGGGTTCGCGGACGCTGGCGGGGTCGAAGTGCCCGGGGGCGGCGAACAGGCCCACGAGGCGGCGGGTGCGGACCAGCGCGTCGGCTTCGGAGTCGGCGACCACATGCGCGACGCCGGACCGGCGGCCATGGGTGTCCGTGCCGCCCAGGCCCTCCATGTCGATCTCCTCGCCGGTGACGCTGCGGACCACGTCCGGACCGGTGACGAACACCCGGCCCGCGGGCGCCATCACGACCAGGTCGGTCAGCGCGGGACCGTAGGCCGCCGCGCCCGCCGCCGGGCCGAGGATCACGGACAGCTGCGGCACCACACCGGACGCGCGGGTCATGGCGGCGAACATCCGGCCAACGCCGTGCATCGACTCGACGCCCTCGGCGAGCTTGGCGCCACCGGAGTGCTACAACCCGATCACCGGGCACCGCTCGCGCACGGCCGCGTCGATGGCGGTGACGATGTGGCTCGCCCCGTCCAGTCCGAGCGCACCGCCCATCCGCGTGGCGTCGGTGCAGTAGGCGACGACCTCGGCACCGTCGACCCGACCGCGGACCGCGACGACACCGCTGTCGTCGGCGGGGTGCAGCGGCAACAGCGAGTCGTCGTCCAGGAGCCGGGACAGCCGCGACAGGGGTGACCGCGGGTCGGGCTCGGGCTCCTGCCGGACGACGTCGGGAACTGCGGTGACGGTCATGTTGGCCTCTCGGAAAAACCGGGGTCTGCGGAAATCGACGCCAGGTGCGCTTCTCGCCCGCACCAAGCCCCTATCCGCCCCACAGTCACCGGTAGAGCCCGTATTCCCGCCCGGGAGGTCGGCCGGGTCCGCACCGCGGATTCCCGGCCGGCCTACCGCTTTCGTCACCCGTTGAGCAGCTGCTTGGTTTCCCGGAAGAGCCGCTCCGCGTCCTCGCGGTCGCCGTCGGTCGGCGTGTGGTCCACCTTCTTGGCGGCCTTGTAGACCGAGAACTCCTCGGCCGGGGGCCGCTCGATGATGTCGACGATCGGCAGGATGCCCTTTTCCACCGGCTTGGCGAACAGCTTGCCGAACAGCGTGATGAAGAACCGCACCGGCGCCGGGAACTTGCCCGCGAAGCTGGTCCGCACGTAGACCGGGTTGAACAGCACGTACTTGATGCCGAGACCGTGCTCGGCGAACCCGACGCCGAGCAGCTCGTTGGCGCGACGGGTCTGCGCCCACACCTTGCCGCCCTGGTGCTTGGCGGTGAACTGCATGTCGTCCCAGTTCATCGCCTTGGCACCGGCACCGATGACGGCCAGGTTGACGATCACCGGAGCGGCGCTGTCGCGCATCAGCGGCGCGAGGCCGGTGCTGAGCACGAACCGGCTCAGGTAGGCCAGCGCGAACGAGTGCTCGAAGCCCTCCGCCGTGACCACCCGGTCCATCCGCAGGTACGCCGCGCACAGCACCAGCGCGTCGACGTGACCGAGCCGCTCGGTGACCTCGGCGACCACGCGCTGGTTCTCGGAGACCAGGGTGAGATCCGCGGCGATGAAGTGGAACCGGTCACCGGCATCGGCCTCGCGGGCCAGTTCGGCGCCCTTCTGCGCGCTGCGCCCGATCACCACGACGCGGTCGCCCGCACGCAGGCGGTGCAGCGCGAGCGCACGGCCGATGCCGTCCGTGCCACCCGAGATAACGATGGTCTTCATGCTTCCCCCACCCAGGGCTGGATCGACGTATCCGGAACGTGTGCTCCGCTACGGCGGAGCGTAGCAGAATCGGAACGGGTGCTCCGCTACGCCTATGCTGGCGGCGTGGCCGTCGACTCACAGCACCCTCCACGGCGCCGGCGCCGGGACGCGGTGAACAACCGCAACCAGATCCTCGAAGCCTCCGCGGCGGTGTTCGCCGAGCGCGGGCTGTCGTTCGACGTCCGCGAGATCGCCCGCCGCGCGGGTGTGGGCATGGGCACGCTCTACCGGCACTTCCCGACCAAGGGCGCCTTGCTCGACGCGGTCCTGGACGAGGACTTCACGTCCTGGTCGGCCACGGTGGAGAACGCCGCCGCCGACCCCGACCCCTGGCTGGGCCTCGCCCGCTACATGGAGGAATCCCTCGACCTGCTGGCCCAGCACCGCGCGCTGCTGGACGGGCTGAGCGACCCGCTCGTCAGCACTCCCGGCATGGACGAGTGCCGCGACCGCGCCCGTCCGCTGCTCACCGGCATCGTCGACCGTGCCCGTTCAGCGGGCGTGCTGCGCCCGGACGTCACCGCGGACGACGTGTCGCTGCTGCTGATCGGGATGGGCCGGATCATCCAGCTGACCGAGGAGGCGCAACCCGGCACGTGGCGACGGCAGCTCGACGTCGTGCTCGACGGCCTGCGCGCGACACCTCAGCCGTGATCGCGGCGGTGGCCACCCACACCCTCGTCGTCGGCGCCGCGCCAGAACCCGGGGTCGTAGGGGGTGTCGGGCACGACCACCACGGACCGCTGGTCCGTCATGGTGCGGGAATCGGTCGCGGTCGACTCCGTCGACTGGATGAGCTCGGCGAGGTCGATCTCCAGCCGTTCCACGGTGTTGACCACCCGCCGGACCGCGGGCGAATTCCGACCGCTCGCCCGGAATGAATCGAGCTGGGCGCACAACCGGACGACGAGTCGCCGCATTTCCGCCAATTTGTGGTCGGACATCGATCTCCCCCTTGCCCCGCTTTCAGCCCGGTCGACTCCGGCCACGCTAGTGATCCGCGCAACAGGGCCACAACCCCTACGCAGTCCGACCCTCCGACAATTCCCACTAGGGGTTGCCCGACCTGCCACGTGCGGAAATACTGCCGCCATGACCGAGTTGGCCCTGGCCGCCGAATTCACGACGCCAGACCGGGAGCAGTGGCTGGACTTGGTCCAGGGCGTGCTGCGGAAGTCGGGTGCGGACTTCGGGTCGCTGATCACCACCACCTACGACAACATCGACGTGCAGCCGCTATACACGGCTGCCGACCGGGCGCCGGTTTCCCCGGCCTGGCCCCGTTCACGCGCGGGGGCAGGCCGCAGGGTGCGGTGGAGGGTTGGGACGTCCGTCAGCAGCACCGGGTCGCCGACCGCGAGGCGGTGATGGCCGACCTGGAGAACGGTGTGACGTCGCTGTG
Organism: Actinosynnema sp. CA-248983; assembly: GCA_050954585.1. GTDB lineage: Bacteria > Actinomycetota > Actinomycetes > Mycobacteriales > Pseudonocardiaceae > Actinosynnema. Next base: position 4,632,139 of record CP191863.1, read on the forward strand.
GCTCAAGGGTCTGGACCCGTCCTCCTACGACGACGTGCTGGCCGAGGTCTACCTGGACCTGGCGCGCCGGTGGTCGTGGACGCGGGCGCGGACTTCCTCGCCGCCGGTCGCGCGATGCTGCGGGTGTGGGATCAGCGGCCGGTGTTGGCCAGCCAGGTGCGGGGCAACGTGGGCACGGACCCGTTGGGTGTGCAGGCGCGTACCGGGCAGTCCGCTGATCTGGCGGCGTTGACCGACCTGCTCGGCAGGGCCCGGGGGTTCCCCGAGCTGCGCCCGGTGGTGGTGGACGGGTTGGCGTTCCACGAGGCGGGCGGGTCGGACGCGGAGGAGTTGGGCGCGTCGCTGGCCGCCGGTGTGGCCTACCTGCGGCACCTGACCGACGCCGGGCTCGACGTCGCGCACGCCGTGCGGCTGCTGGAGTTCCGGTACGCCGCGACCGCGGATCAGTTCCTGACGATCGCGAAGTTCCGGGCCGCGCGGCGGTTGTGGGCGCGGGTGACCGAGGTCGCGGGTGCGCCGGGTCCGCAGGTGCAGCACGCGGTGACGTCGCCGGCGATGATGACCCGCCGCGACCCGTGGGTGAACATGCTGCGTACGACGGTGGCGTGCTTCGGCGCGGGGTTGGGTGGTGCGGACGCGGTGACGGTGTTGCCGTTCGATCACGCGATCGGCCTGTCCGACGACTTCTCGCGGCGCATCGCCCGCAACACGCAGTCGCTGCTGCTGGAGGAGTCGAAGCTGGCCGGCGTGATCGACCCCGCCGGTGGTTCCTGGTATGTGGAACGCCTGACCGACGATCTGACGAAGGCCGCGTGGGCGTGGTTCCGCGAGATCGAGGCCGCGGGCGGGTTGCCGAAGGCGTTCGACCTGGTCGCCGACCGGATCGCGGCCACCTGGGAACGGCGCCGGGCCAACCTGGCCGACCGGACCGACCCGCTGACCGGCGTGAGCGAGTTCCCCAACCTCACCGAGCAACCGGTGCTCCGACAGCCCTACCCCGACGAGCAGCCGATCACCCGGCCGGCGGCCCTCGACGCACAGCCGGCCGCTCAGCCCGCAACCGCGGACCGGTCGGGCGAAGGCCCCGCTGTCTCGGGCGAGCCGGCGAAGGCCTCGCGGCCCATGCTGCGCAGGAGTCCCCGCCAGGGGTCCCCTGCATTCATTGTCCCAGAGGGGTACGACAATTTCGGGGTCCAAGCCCTTGCCGCGCATCCGCTACGCCCAGGATTTCGAGGCGTTGCGGGACGCGGCGCCGCAGCGGCCCAGGGTCTTCCTGGCCACGCTGGGTCCGGTGGCCGCGCACACCGCGCGGGCCACGTTCGCGGCGAACCTGTTCCATGCGGGCGGTATCGAGACGCCGAATGCCGGTCCGACCACGACGGTCGAGGACGTGGTCGTGAAGTTCCGTGAGAGCGGCGCCCGGATCGCGTGTCTGTGCGGCAGCGAGAGCAGTTACGCCGAGTTGGCCGCGCCGGTCGCACAAGCCCTGCGTGAGGCCGGTGCGGAGCGGGTGTTGTTGGCCGGCAAGAAGTCCGAGGCCCAGATCGCCGAGTACGTGTTCACCGGTTGCCCGGCGCTGGAAGTGCTGGAGCACACGTTCGACGCGCTTGGAGTCCAGCGATGATCCCGAACTTCGCCGACGTCGACCTGGGCGAGCCCATCACCACCGCCGACGCCGCGCGGTGGCAGGCGGCGTTGCAGGAGGCGACCGGCAAGGGCGCGGACGCGTTGACGTGGGAGACGCCCGAGGGCATCGGCGTCAAACCCGTCTACACCGCCGCCGACACCGAGGGCCTGGACTTCCTGGGCACCTACCCGGGCATCGCGCCGTTCCTGCGCGGCCCCTACCCGACGATGTATGTCAACCAGCCGTGGACGATCCGCCAGTACGCCGGGTTCTCCACCGCCGAGGAGTCCAACGCCTTCTACCGCCGCAACCTCGCCGCCGGCCAGAAAGGCCTGTCGGTCGCGTTCGACCTGGCCACGCACCGCGGCTACGACTCCGACCACCCGCGCGTGGCCGGTGACGTCGGCATGGCGGGCGTGGCCATCGACTCCATCTACGACATGCGCCAACTGTTCGACGGCATCCCGCTGGACCGGATGAGCGTGTCGATGACCATGAACGGCGCCGTCCTGCCCATCCTCGCCCTCTACGTGGTCGCGGCCGAGGAACAGGGCGTGGCACCCGAACAGCCGGCCGGGACCATCCAGAACGACATCCTCAAAGAGTTCATGGTCCGCAACACCTACATCTACCCGCCACGACCGTCGATGCGGATCATCTCCGACATCTTCGCGTTCACCTCGCAGCGGATACCGAAGTTCAACTCCATCTCCGGCTACCACATGCAGGAAGCCGGCGCCACCGCCAACCTCGAACTGGCCTACACCCTGGCCGACGGCGTGGAATACCTGCGGGCCGGGCGGGACGCGGGCCTGGACATCGACGCGTTCGCCCCGCGGTTGTCGTTCTTCTGGGCGATCGGCATGAACTTCTTCATGGAGGTCGCCAAACTCCGCGCCGCCCGGCTGCTGTGGGCCAAGCTGGTGAAGGGCTTCGACGCCAAGAACCCGAAATCGCTGTCACTGCGCACCCACTGCCAGACCTCGGGCTGGTCACTCACCGCGCAGGACGTGTTCAACAACGTCGCCCGCACCTGCGTCGAAGCCATGGCCGCCACCCAGGGGCACACCCAATCACTGCACACCAACGCCTTGGACGAAGCGCTCGCGCTGCCCACGGACTTCTCCGCGCGCATCGCCCGCAACACCCAACTGCTGCTCCAACAGGAATCCGGCACCACACGGGTCATCGACCCCTGGGGCGGCAGCGCGTTCGTCGAACGCCTCACCCACGACCTCGCCCACCGCGCCTGGTCGCACATCACCGAGGTCGAAGCCGCGGGCGGCATGGCACAGGCCATCGACGCGGGCATCCCGAAACTGCGCATCGAGGAAGCCGCGGCCCGCACCCAGGCCCGCATCGACTCCGGCCGCCAACCCGTGATCGGCGTGAACAAGTACCAGGTCGAGGTCGACGAGCAGATCGACGTGCGCAAAGTCGACAACGCCGGAGTCCGCGCCCAGCAACTCGCGAAACTGGAACGGCTGCGCGCCGAGCGTGACCAGTCCAGTGTGGACTCGGCGTTGGACGCGCTGACCCGCGCGGCCGGTTCGGACGGCAACCTGCTGGAGCTGGCCATCGCCGCCGCACGAGCCAAGGCCACCGTCGGCGAAATCTCCGAAGCACTGGGCAAAGTCTGGGGCCGCCACTCCGCCCAGATCCGCACCATCACCGGCGTCTACCGGGAGGAGGCCGGATCGGTGTCCAACGTCGAGGCCACCCGCGAGGTCGTGCAGGCATTCGCCGAAGCCGAAGGCCGCCGGCCGCGCATCCTGGTCGCCAAAATGGGCCAGGACGGCCACGACCGAGGCCAAAAGGTGATCGCGACCGCCTTCGCCGACCTCGGCTTCGACGTCGACGTCGGCCCCCTGTTCCAAACCCCCGACGAGGTCGCCCGCCAAGCCGTCGAAGCCGACGTGCACATCGTCGGCGTCTCCTCACTCGCCGCCGGACACCTCACACTCGTGCCCGCACTGCGCACGGCACTGGCCGACATGGGCCGCGAGGACATCATGATCGTCGTCGGCGGCGTGATCCCCCCACAGGACTTCGACGCGCTGCGCGAGGCCGGCGCGGCGGCGATCTTCCCGCCCGGCACGGTCATCGCCGACGCCGCCGGAGACCTCCTGCGCAAACTCGCCGACCAGCTCGGTCACTGACAGTGCCGCGAAGCAAGCGCCACCACCATCCACAGTGGACGCCACGTGAGTCGGCCGGACACCGGGTAGCCTGGGAACCTCACCGCGCCGGGAGGGGATCGACGTGCCGGGACTTCGGCGAGCAGCACTGGTCGGGGCACTGGTGGTGGCGCTCGGCGCGTGCACCGGAGCACCCACCACCGCTCCCCCGACGACCTCGCCCACCCCGACCAGCAGCACACCGCCCACCGACCACGTGTACGTATCGTTGGGCGACTCCTACGCCACGGGCTACCGGCCGTCGAACGCGCCCGCCGGCGGGCCCGGGTTCGCCTACCTCGTCGCCGAGCGCTCGGACCTCGACCTGATCAACCTCGCGTGCAGCGGCGCCACGTCCGCCCAGCTGAGGGTCGAACCGGGCTGCGCACCCGCCAACCGCGGCCCCGGCGCACCCGACCCCGCCGGACGCACCCAGCTCGACGCGGCCGTGCAGGTCCTGCGCGAGCACCAGGGACGGATCGGCCTGGTCACCGTGGTGATCGGCGGCAACGACCTCGCGCCGTGCGCCCAGGCACGCGACCCGTTGACCTGCGCGTCCCAGGCCGTGGCCGACGTCCGCGCCAACCTCGCCGCCACCCTCCCCCTCCTGCGCGAAGCCGCCGGCGACGCCCCGATCGTGGGCCTGACCTACCCGGACGTGTTCCTCGGCGCGTGGGTCTCCCCCGCCTTCCCGAACGGCCAGGACCTCGCCCGCCTGTCCGTGTCGCTGTTCCGCGACTTCTTCAACGCCGCCCTCAAGTCCGAGTACGAGAAGGTCGGCGCGAAGTTCTTGGACGTCACCGCCGCGACCGGCGGCTACGGCCCGTTGACCGAGACGACCCAGGACCCCGCCTACGGCCCGATCCCGACCCCGGTGGCGAAGGTGTGCGCCCTCACCTACTTCTGCGCCCACACCGACGTCCACCCCACCCCCGCGGGCCACGAGACGATCGCCGACGCCGTCCTCACCGCCACCGGCCGCTAACCACGACGTCCGCCGAACACACCGCGCAGCCGACCGCACCGGTTCGACCACCGACACCCGCACCCACCGCGCCGGCGGCACCGCGACAGCCCGCCACACGCCCCCGACCACCCGGCCGACCGGCGCCACCACCACCCGCCGACCCACCGCACCGGCACCACGACCGCCACAGCGACCGCACGCGCCACCCACACCGCCCACCGCGGCGGCTCCACCTGGTCCACCCCGATCCGACGCACCCCGACCACACCCGGTACCACCAGCCGTATCGTTGCCCGATGCTTGATCGGATCCAGACCAACCCCCGCGCCGCGCGGCTGCTGGCGGACGTGTTCGACTTCGACCTCGAACGCACCGACCACGTCGAACCCGTGCGCCCGTCGTGGGACGGCGAATTCCGCCCCATCGCCGGGGACGCCTCGGGCGGCACGTTCTACCTCTGCGGCGGACCCGTGCTCTACGCGAGCTCCGAAGGTCAGGCCGGTGTCCTCGCCGCCGACCAGAGAGCCGCGATCGAGCTGATCATCGGCGTGCCGACCTGGCACGACGTGGTCTCCGCCGCCCCGGACCTCGACGCCATGCGCGCCGCGTTCGAGGCGACACACCCCGAACTCGGCCCGGACATCGACCAGCACCAGGCCGACGTCCGCGCGGAACTCGGGCTGGACCCCGTGCCCGTCGACGAGTTGCTCGTCCGGCTGCGCGCGAGCGTGACCGAGCTGTCGCCCGAGTACCGGCTGCTCAACGAGGAAGGCGACGAGTACGAGCCGCTCTGACGCCCGCGACAAATCCGGCGACGTCGGCGGTGACCCGCACCACAATGGCCGACGTGCCGGAGATCGAGATCGTCGTCGCCCACCGGGAACGCATTACCCTGCGCGTCGGCGACGTGTTCCTCAAGGTCGACTGCGACCAGGCCCGCATCGACGTCGAGGTCGAGGCGATGGCCCTGGCGCCGCTCCCGACACCGGAAGTCCTGTGGCGCGAGCCGCCCGTGCTCGCGCTCGCCGCCGTCCCGGGTACGGCACTCGGCCGCCTCGGCGAACCGTCGACGGCGTCGTCGGCGGCCTGGGTCGCGGCGGGTGCCGCCATCCGGAGGTTGCACGACGCACCGCTGCCGCCCTGGCCCGGTCCCAGCACTGACGAGCTAGCGGAACGGCTCGACGTCGAGTGCGAGTGGCTCGTCACGAACGAGGTCCTGCCCACCGACCTGGTCACCCGCAACCGCCGGATCGCCGAAGCCGCGCTCCGGCCGTGGACGCCGGTGTTCACGCACGGGGACCTGCAGGTCAGCCACGTGTTCGTGCACCACGACGAAGTCACCGGCGTGATCGACTGGTCCGAGGCGGCCCGGGGCGACGCCCTGTTCGACCTCGCCATGCTGACCCTCGGCCACGAGGAGCACCTCGACGACGTCATGACCGGCTACGGCACCGACGTCGACCTCGACGTGATCCGCGGGTGGTGGTCGTTGCGCAGCCTGTCGGCGGCCCGCTGGCTGGTCGAGCACGGCTTCGACCCGTCCGCGCCGGGCTGCGAGTTCGACGTGCTGCGAGCCGCGCGCTGAGCCCTCCAGGCGCGAACCCGAAATCGCACCACCACCCGTTCCACCACCACGAGCCTGGCCACAGGCACCCCCGAACGGCGCCCGTCCCGCCGACCGCGCACCTGTTCGGTCGGCGGCACGCGACCCGCCGGTCAGCCCCAGGCGCCGGCCACCTGCTTCGTGGCCGAGTTGAGGCGGTTCCACACGTTCACCGTGGCGATGGCGACCAGCAGCGCCGACAGCTGCCGCTCGTCGTAGTGCTCCGTCTGGGTCGACGCAGAGGACCGCTTCGTCGACATCGGTTCGCTGATCCCTGGCCAGCGCCTGACTTCGGTGGACCGGTCGGCGGCCGAGGTCGCCAACGTTAGCCGATTCACGCATTTCGAGCCGGTCTACGACCTCACCGTTGAGGGGGTTCACACCTACCACGTCGCTGCAGGTGATCAGGATGTTCTGGTCCACAACTGTGGCGATGGAACGACGGCTCGGTTGGAAAGTCTCGTCGACGAGATCGTTGCTGACGCCAGCATCCCCAGGAGGCAGCGCCCTGGCACCGTCAGCGAGACCGTGGGTGAGCTGCCTTCCGGTCTGTTGGTAGCCGTGCACAGCAGGTCCGGCTCGCCTGGAGCTTTTCCAGAGGCTGTACAGGAGGCGCTGACTGCGTGCAACCATGCACACGGCGGATGCAGTGAGGTGAGCGGTGTGGCGCGATTGATGGAACTGGGGGCGACGCCGGTGTCCGTGACGACAATGGGTATTCACTCAAGAGAATCGGACTGGCGCGCCATAAGCAAATCATGGATCCGTGTCCGAGTTGTCAGAGATTTTTGCCGCTGGTCGGAATGGGCGGATGATGAACGTGAGCCAATTTGTTCTCGATGATCCGAAGGGACTCTCGAAGCGAGCCGTGAGGTTCCTAGCAATGCACGGTGGGCGACAACCATATGACCCCGGTCCGACCGGCGAAGTATTGCGACGCCGCCTTTCCGGGCTGCTCGAACCTGCACAGCGTGACGAGGTGGCAGCTCTTCTTGACCGCGTTCAGCGACGTTGGGGTGGGCTTGCATACCGAAGTCGCCTCTTCGGCGACGACATCCGCTTTGCTCCCAGCTTTGATCTAGAAGACGTGCCGGAGCCGCTTGAGATCGAGTTCGCGATCGAAACGAATAGTGCGGCGGGTGCGTCGCTGGCGCTCGATGGTAGCGTCCTAATCGGGTTCGACGCTGCGGGCGTTCGCGAGTTCTCCGATTTGAACGGGGTGATCGAGTGTGATGCGATGGCGGAGGAGATGGCGACGACGATGTCCGATGCGCTGACCATACGTGGCTCGCAGGGAAGTGGCTCTGACTTCATTTCACGGATCGGCAGTCACCTCTCGGGCACTATGGAATTGGTCCGCGAGGCTTCCGGTAATAATCTGCATTGGTATCGCTATGAGATTTCCGTGATCCATCTCTGCTCGACGTGGGCGCTGTTCGGGTTGGGTCTCGCGCCGTACGCTCAAATATGGGGAACAGACGCACGGAGGAACCGTGCATTGAAGGAAAGCCTCGCACGGCTTTTGTAGCCCGGTGGCTGTTATGGATCACTTGGAGTTTACCTTCTCGGAGCATGAGGACGTAGGTCGGCGGCTCGGCGGTGTTCTTCACGTCCGGTACGCGCCGGATCGTGATCGGGCGTTGGTCGCCCGCGCGGCCCGTTCGGAAGTCGATGGCTCCGGACGCCCCGTCGTAGCAGTTGCCGCGTGGGGTGTCCGGGGGTGGTGGGGCAGGTGAGTTCCAGGAGTTCGTGGGAGATCGCCGCGCAGTTCGGGGTGTGCGGGGTGGGGTGGGTGCGGGCTGATTGGTTCCAGCGGATCGCCGTCTAACCACCCACTCAAGTTTGGTAACGGGCGGTGAGAGACCTGCGCTGGGAGTCCGCGGCAGACCCGCAGGATTGCGGCCCGCCCGTGTTTTCGTCCGTGGGACGATGCACGCTCGGCAGAGAGGGGGCCGGGTGCACCGGGACAGTGAGGCGTTGACCACCAACCTCATCCGTGGCGACACCCGCGGCCCCACCGTCCAGGCGTCCGTGATCAACGGCGACGTCCATTTCCACACCCCGCCCACACCACCGGAACCCGCTCCCCCAGTCGAGACGTGGGACCGCGCACCGGACCTCCCCGACACCGTCCGATCCCTGCTCCACGCCCAGGTCCAAGCGGCCGAGGACCTGCCGCACCGCCTGCCGGGTGCCCGCCGGCCGTCGTTGGCCGCCGTCTACGTCCGCCAGGACCTGGGCGGCAGCACCGACGAACCGCGCCCCGAGCCGCCCCAGCCGATCCTCGACGGCCACGGCCAACTGGTCGAGGCACCCGCCCCGCCCGTCGCCCGGGTCGCGGTTCGACCACCGGCCAGGGCCGTGCGCGAAGCCCTCGACACCGATCGCCACCTGGTCGTCGTGGGCGGCGCGGGCCAGGGCAAGTCGACCCTGTCGCTGCGCCTGGCCGCCGACATCGCGTCCCGCTGGTTCGCGGAGGGCCACGAACCTCTGACCGAACCCGTGGTGCCGCTGCGCGTGACCGCCCGCGAACTCGCCGCCCGGCGCGACGTGCCGTTCCCCGAAGCGCTGGCCGACAGCGCCCGCGCCGACTACGGCTCCCTGCTCCACGCACCGCTGACCGCGGACCTGCTGCGCGACCGCGTCGCGGGCTGCCGGTGGCTGCTGTTGGTCGACGGCCTGGACGAGGTCGCCGACGCCGAAGACCGTGATCGCCTGGTCAAGGCGCTGGCCCGGTGCGCAGCCGACTCGCCGTACCGGGTGGTGCTCATGACCAGGCCGGTCGAGGCCAGCGCGCTGGCACCCCTACACCGCGTCGGTGCGGTTCGCTACGAGCTCCAGCCGTTCGACGAACAGGCTCTGCGCCGCTTCGCGCACAACTGGTTCACCGCCGAGGGACCCGACCGAGCCGACCGTTTCCTCCGCCAGATCCACGCGGCCCATTTGGACGAACTCGTCCGCGTCCCGCTCCTGGCCACCATCGCGGCGGTCGTCTTCGACCAACGCGGTGATCGCCCCCTGCCGGACAACCAGTACGAGCTGTACGAGGCATACCTGGCCTTCCTGCGCTCCGACCGCGCGCCCTCCGGTCCGTTCGAGCAGTACCGCACCCCGCTGCTGGAACACTTGGGCCGCGTACGCCTGGAGAGCGACACGTCCCTCCGCGAAGCGGCAACGACCTGGGTCCGCACCCACCTGCCCACCGACCTGCCGGAGGGTTGGGCGGAGGAGCTGACCGCGTTCCTGGCCTCAGTAGGCCCCCTGGAACTGCGCAACGACGACCTGCGTTTCCTGCACCACAGCTTCGCCGAACACCTGGCGGCGACTGCCCACGCCAGAAACCTCCCCACGGCGTTCGCCTCAGAAGACGCGTTCATCCGCCTCCTGCACGCCGCCCGCCCGCGCGAACGAGGCCGCTTCGCCCGCGCCGTGGCCCTGCACTACTGCCGGCTGCGTCCCGCCGAGGCTGATCCGATGCTGCGCTGGCTGCACTCCGGTGACGGCGAACAGCACTTGTTGGCTGCTCGGCTGTTGGCCAAGCGCCTGCCCGCCAGCCCCGAACTGGTGCAGGCGTTCCTGGAAACCGCGCGCGGCTGGGCGATGACCGACCAGTACCCGGCAGCGGCGATCCTGTCGCAGGTCAGCAGGGCGACCGGGTACCCGTGGCTGGCCGAGTGGCTGGTCGGGCTGATGCGCGACGGAGATGCGCCATTGGGTGCCCGCACCGAGGCGGCGACGGCGTTGGCGGTGCGGCTGCGCGGGGAGGAGGCGCCGGAAGCCGTCGCGTTTCTGATCGCGCTGGTCGACGACGAGAGCGCCGCGGTGTCGGTGCGGTTGGCCGCGGCCGAGGGGTTGTCGGAGACCGGTTCGGATGAGCGCGAGGCGGCCGAGCGGGGACTGCGGTCCGTGCTGGCCGATCCGCACGCGTCGGGCCGGGACTGCCGGACCGCGGCGGTGATCCTGTCCGCGTTCGGCGCCGAGGCCAACCGGGACGCGGCCGCGGCGCTCACCGCCTTACTTGACGATACGGACACACCGACCGCGGTCCTCGTGGAGGCGGCGACCGGCCTGATCGAGATCGGTCCGGATCACCACACGCGGGCGGCCGAGGCGTTCCGCACCGTGTTGCATGACCCCGTGCACAGCCAGACCGGGCGCGAAGGGGCGGCGCTGGGGATGGCACAGCTCGGTCCCGACCTGGTCACCGAGGCGGTCGAGGCGCTGACCAAGCTCGTCGAGGACACCCGGCGGTTCGTCTTCCGGCGCGTGAACGCCGCCGAGGTGCTCGGCAGGCTCGGGTTCCAGCACCGCACCACCGCCGGTGAACTCGTGCTCGCCATCATGGACGAGCCAGGCGCGGCTGTCACCGACCGTCGCTATTGCGCCGGCCGGTTGGCCGAATTCGGTCCGGCGTTCCGGGAGCGCGCGGAGAACGAGCTGCGCTCGATCACGAAGCACCCCGGCGCGAGCGCCAACGACGTCATGACGGCAGCGAACGCGCTCGGCAAGCTCGGGCCGGAGTACTTCGCCGAGGCAGCCTCGGTGCTGTGGGCGTTGCTGGACGAACTGCAGCCCAACGACTTCAACCAGGTCAACGTCCTCGGCTGCCTGGTCGACCTCGGGGAACCGCACCGTGCCTCGGCACTTCGGCAACTTCAGGGCATCGCAGCCGATCACGGCGCGACCGCGAGCAACCGCCGCTACGCCATAAACAGGTTGATCCGCTCGGGTCCCCGGTTCCACGCCGAGGCACGCGACCACCTGCTGGACATCGCCACCACCGCCCTCGACGCGAGCGTCGCCCTGGAGGCATGGGACAAGCTGCGCCAGCTCGACACCACGTTCCACGACCGTGCGTTGGCGGCACTGCTGGCACCGACCGGTTTCCTCCCCGACCCGATCACCCGGTTCCCCGACCTGTCCCGGTTCGCGTCGTCAGAGGTGCAGCGAGCGGCCATCGCCGACGTGTTGCTGGCCGTTGCCGCCGACCCGACGCGACACTTCCGCGCCCGGCTGCCCGCCCTCGGGGCTGTAGTGTCTCTCGGACGAGAGTTTCACCGCGCAGCGGTCGACCGCGCGCGCGACCTGCTCCGCTCTATCACCGTGCCGCAGTTCGACTTCCCCTACCTTGCGGGGCAATTCACGGACGTCGGGCTCGGCCTCCGCACGGGGATCGCAGAGGAGCTGTGCGAACTGCTACCCGCGCCAGAGGCAGGAGCCGGCCACACCTGGCGGATAGTCGGGGCGCTGGAGGTGCTGGGGTTCGCCCACCTGCCCGCGGTGCGGGAAGCCCTGGTAAGGCTGGTTGACGACGAGTCGGCGGATTCGTCGGCCAGGTACAGCGCCACCGCGATGCTCGCCTCACTCGATCCCACTGCCGTCGCAGCCGTGCCGGACCCGCAGGACGACGTACCGCTGGAGGCATGGACCAACGTGGTCCTGCGCCTCGCCGCGCTCGGCTCCGACGTCGTCCCCGGCGTGCGCGCCCTGCTCGCGGACCGGGACACCGCTCGTGACGTCCGCGTGGCGGCCGCGGTTGCGCTGCTTCGCTTGAACCCCGGAGGGGAACGGGCAGCGCTGGAGGAACTTCTCCGGCAGACCGCTGACGTCCACTTGAGACGTGGTGATCGCGGCGAGGTCTTCCTGCTACTGGCCGAACTGCGCGAATCGGAGCAGCACAATGCCGTCGCGTTCTACCGGAGCATGGTCGACAACGAAGCCGAGGACGTGCGCACCCGCGCCTGGGCCGCAGCCGACCTCGTCACCCTCGAGCGGTGCGCCGCCCCGGCGGCCATCGGGGTGCTACGTCGCCTGCGGGATGACCCGCACACGACACCGGTCGACCGCGCCGCGTGCGCGTCCTGGCTGGGGCAGTTGAGCGCGCACGTCGAAATCGAGCCCCAACTGGTCATGGCGATCGCGCGGGACCCTGCCGCCGGCAGCAAGCACTCGTCGTTGCTGCGGCAGCTCTCCCGCGGCCTGCGGACAGAGGTCGAGCGGGACGTGCTCGACGACCGGGAACTGTCGATCGAGGACCGGTTGCCCGGCCGGGACTACTGGGACGACCTGCCTCTCGCGGCCGAGGCGGAGGCCGTCGCGCGCGATGTCCTCACCGCCCCGGAGACGTCCGCCGACGAGCGGGTCAACTCCGCGCGCGCCCTGACAACCCTGTCGACCCGGCTCGTGCCGGAGGCCGTGCGGCTGTTGGAAGAACTCGCCGACGAATCCTCCACGTCCTTCTGGGCGAGCCACGCGTTGGCCCGGTTGGGTGAGGAGCACCGACGCCGCGTGGTGGCCGGGGCGGAGGCGGTCGCCGTGGACGCGGCGCGACCGCTCCGCGAGCGGATAACCGCGGCGGATCTGATCCTCAAAATCCGCACCACGATGCCGGCGACGCTCGTCGGCCTGCTGCGGGAAATCCTCGCCGACCCGCGTGCTTCATGGCGTGACAGGGTTGACGCGCAGTATCGGCTCCGGAGGGAGGACGGGCTCGACCCGCTGCGACGGCTGCGGGACTCGCCGGCCACGCCCGCCGGATTCACACGGCGGGCGGCGAAGTTGTTGGTCGACTTCGACTTCGAAGACCGGGCCGCAGCAGTGCGCCTGCTTGCTGAGATGGCCGCCGACCGCGCAGGCCGCCCCGCGTTGCGCGCGTACGCCGCGACAGACCTCGCAGTCATGGGCGAGGCGGGCAAGCAAAAGGCGACCGACCTCCTGCGAGAGATGACTGAGGACGCGGAACTGCCCGTGTCGGCCAGGGTGAGCGCGGCACGGACGCTGATCGCCATCGCGCCCCCTGCCCGACGGGGCGCCTTGGCAGTGCTCACCGACCTGCTGAGCACCCCCGCACCCCTGCTTCGCCGCCAGGTATGGCAGGTGCTCGGCACAGTGAAGCCGACCGAGGCGGCGCTGGGCCTGCTGGCCATGGCGCGAGACCGCGACTTGATCCCCACCGCACGCGTCCGTTGCGCCGAGACTGCCGTGAGCCTGCGGCGCGAGTCCCGTGACGCAGCGGCCGCGGTCGCGCGGGAAGTGGCGTTCGACAACGCCGTTCCCCGGCACATCCGACGCCGCGCGGCCCGGGCCCTGGCCCGGTGGAGCGAGGTGTGCCGGGCCGAGGCCAGGCACCTCCTGTCCACCCTCTAGCTCACGTCGCGCACCAGGCGTGACGGCCTCCACCCCGGGTGCCTGACGGTCTGCGGCGGCGACACCCCGCGCAGGGCTGCAGGCCGGTTGGCCGTCCAATTCGCGGCGTGGTTGGCGCGTGAACGTGACTGGCCCTGCCACTTCACCCGAAGACGCAGGGGGCGTGTCACCGCGACCGCGCTGCGCAACCTCGCGGTCCAGTTGATCGCCCGGTTCCACCTCGACGAGCGGTTCGCCCCCGGCGGCATGCTGCCGGAGACCGCAGGCGAACCGGGATGGTTCGACCAGGTCCTCCACGCTGCCGCAGCCGTCGCCGGTGTCACGGGCGAGCCGCTGGTCATCGTCGTGGACGGGCTCGACGAAGCCGAGCACGTCGCCGGCGACCTGCCGCTCGGCCTGCCGTCCACGTTGCCACCAGGTGTGTTCTTCGTGGTGACCTGCCGCACCGGCACCGACCTGCCCGCGCTGCGCCGGCCGTGGCAGGCGTTGTCGATCACCGCCGAGGATCGGCGCAACACCAACGACCTACGCCGGTTCCTGACCGACGCGGCGAAGGCCGAGCCGCTGGCGTCGTTGTTGGCACAGCACGCCGTGCCGGTGAAGTCCCTGGTCCGCGACCTCGTCGAGATCGCTATGGCCGTCCCGACGAGTCACGCAGCACGATTGGCCCCACGGGTAGTCACCGCGGTGCAGAGCAGGTTCGGTGTCCTGAGTCCGGAGCGCGTCGGTGAACTGGTCGTTCGCCTGTGCGACGGCGAGCACGGCGAGGACGCGCTGTCCGTGGCCTCAGCGCTGCTGGCTCGTTTGACCACGGGCGAGGGACCCACCAGCGGGGCGGAGGTCTACGAGTATGCGGAGATCCTCCGCGAGCATCTGCCTCGGCTAGTTCAGACCGTCGGCATGCAGGCACTGGCGCTGTTCGCTGACCTGCTGGCCGAGGTGCTCGGCCGCGACCTGAAACACCACGACGATACGGTCGCGTTTCGCGATGGGTCCCGCTTCTGGCGGCCGGGCATCACGGGTTACGAACATCAGGCGGAGTCGGATCTGCGACATGCGTTGGTGAACGCCGTCCGCGACGCCGCGCAGACGCTAGCCGACTCGGATCCGAGCCGAACGAGTGAGATCGCGACGACACTGAAGTCGTACAGGTGGACGGTGTTCCGCCGGCTGGCGCTGCACCTCCTGACGCAACATCCGGATGCGGCCAGAGACCTTGTCGCCGCTCAATTGTGCGAACCCGGTGTGCTTCGGGACAGGGATCTCCAGCGGGAGTACCTCCAGCTTGCCCACAGCGGCGCCTCCTGCCTGGACTCGGGAACCCTGCGCCGGTTGCTGACGTTGATCGACGACGGGCCGCACGGAGACCCACACACGAGCGCACCCGAGTACGCCGCGCGATGGCGGCGCGACAGACTCGCCTCGTTGCGCGGCATGCTCCCGATCGAGTGGGAGGCCCGGTACCAGGCACTCGTGGCCGAATACGGAGCCGCTTATCAGCCCACCGAGCCGGACCCCGACCTGAACGTGGTGTTCCACGGATCACCCGCGCCGCCTGTCTCCGCCGACGATCTGGCCGCGATGTCCACGGACACACTGATCGAGTTCCTGCTGACGTGGCAGCCTCCAGAAGAGGACCGATGGCGGCTCACTGCGGGCGCTCTGCGCGGAGTGCTGGCCACTGCCGTCCGCAATGACCGGCCCGGTGGTCGGCCGAGGCTGGCGCGTTTCGCGACCTGGAACCGCACTACACCGGTGCGGTGATCAACGCGTTGTGGGAAGCGCAACGCGACGGTCCGGGGCACCTCGATGACCAGCAAGACCGTCACGGCCCTGCTCGCCGATCTCGACGTCACCCGATCACACTCGCGGCCTCGGGTGTCCAACCACAACCCGTACTCCGAAGCATTGTTCAAGACCCTGAAGTACGGCCCGGAATTCCCCGAACGCTTCGGATCACTCACCGAGTCCAGGACATTCATGGACGAGTTCACGCACTGGTACAACCACGAGCACCGCCACACCGGCATCGGCCTGCACACCCGCCGACGTCCACTTCGGACTCGCAGCCGCCACAGCCGCCGGCAGACGCACCGTGCTCGCCGAGGCCCGCGCTCGCCACCCACGCCGGTTCGGCGGCATCACCACAGCACCGAAAATCCTCGACCTACCCGACACCGTCTGGATCAACCGGCCAGCCGACGACACCACGCAGCGGTCCGACACAGAAGCCGCCTAACACCCACTGGTCTCACTCACCTTGACAAATTCCGGTGGCGGGAACAACCCGTCCATCCAACGACGGGGAGCCGGCCGTCGCCCCGGGCGGATGGTGTGGGAGTCCGTGCAGTCGGCCGGCGTACGAGCCGAGGCGGCCGAGCCGGTATCGCGCGCAACCGCGCTCGGTGGGATGGCGGGGCTGGTCGCGCGGATCCAGCGGCAGGCGGGAAACGCGGTCGCCGCCCGGGTGGCGCGGTCGTTCGTGGTGCAGCGGCAGCCGACCGAGCAGGAGGTCGCGCTGGTCGACGCCTACATCGCCGCACTGGACGGCGACCAACAGGCGGGGCCCAGCCGGGCGGCCCTGGGCGACTACGTCCGCGGCAACCCGGAGCGCGCGGCGGAGGTGTCGTCGCTGTTGGCGTCGCGGACCGAGGCGTGGCTGAGCCGGGCGCGAACGGCGGTGGACGGGCTGCTCGCCGCCTACCACGAACTCGCCTACACCAGCGCGGTGGTGGCGTGGGCCGGGCAACACGGGAACCCGCGGCTGGGCAGGAACGCGAACCGGTTGCTCGCACCCGGCAGGACGGCGTTCACCAACGCGCTCACCGAGGCGAGGGCGGCGATCAGCCGTCTCGGGGACCTGTCGACGGGCATGGCCGGGGCGGCGCCGCAGGCGCACGCGCGGTTCCTGACCCAGACCGAACAGCTGTTCGCCACGGTCGCCCACACGCCTCAGTACGAGGTGGAAGCCGACGCCCGCCTGGCCC
Source organism: Actinosynnema sp. CA-248983 (assembly GCA_050954585.1). GTDB lineage: Bacteria > Actinomycetota > Actinomycetes > Mycobacteriales > Pseudonocardiaceae > Actinosynnema. The sequence goes on from CP191863.1 coordinate 4,648,646, forward strand.
GGCTGGAACGCCACCCCGACCGCGCGCCCGGCGACCAGGAGAGCCGGGACCTCGCCGAGTTCGCCACCGGCGAGAACGACGGCCCGGACCGGGTCCGGCACGCCCGCGCCGCGATCGACCGGTCGCGCACCGCCCGCCGGGAGCGCCTGTCGCCCGGGCTGCGCGGCCTGACGGCCGACACCGACGTCGACCGGACGGCGTTCGAGGCGCTCGTGGCGCACAGCCTGGCCACCCCGCCGGCACCGGCGTCGCGGGAGGCCATGGAGGGCCTGGTCCTGGCAGCGCAGAACCGGGGCATGCGCGACTTCCGTGTCACCGGTATCGGCAGCGCGCGACCACGGATGACGACGTACCGCGGCCACGGCCCCGGCGCGGTGGACATCTCGGGCGGCACCGGGACAACCGTGACGGTGCTGCTCCCGCCGCGGCTCCAGTCGAGCGCGGTCGGTCTGGTCGGCGACGACTTCGAACTGCACGGCGCGACGTTCGGGTGGGTGGACCGCAGCGGCCCCGCCCAGGATTTCGCCACCAAGGCCGCCGCCGGCTACTTCGGCCTCGGCTTCCGGGCCGGCCTGCTCGCGACCTTGCGCGCCGCGTCCGCCCGTGACCCCGCCTACCGCCGCGCGCTGGCCGACGTGCCGCACGAGGGCCCGACCCGCGTCTACCTGCGCCTGCGCTCCGGCTACTACGGCGCCCTGACCGGCGGTTCGCCGGAGCGGCGCCCGGCGCCGGAACGGTTCCTCACGGCCCTGGCCTACCGCAACACCGTCGCCGGCTCGGCCGCCTCCCCGCCACCGCCGGGCACCCCGACCGTCGAGACCCGCCGGGCCGAGCTGCGCGACCGGTTGGCCCTGGCCGTGGACCCGGGGTTGCAGCGCCGGTTCCCCGGACTGCCGTCGCTGCGCCAAGCGCTGGGGACGGTGGACGCGGGCGCGCCCGGCGACATCGCGTGGTCCCACGCGCTGGTCCCGTCCGCACGCACCAGTGAGGTCGTCACCGCCATCCAGAACGCGACCGCCACGGCCCTGAGCACCGACCCGGGGTTGGGCCGCGCGGTGGAGGAGTTCCTGAGCTCCGCCACCGGCTCCCCCGGCCCACTGCAGCCGTTCAGCAACCGGCACGCCGACTACCGCGGCCCGGTCCCGGTGGACCGCCCCGGCGGCGGCGAGGTCAGCGTCGACTACCAGTACGAGCGCGGCACCGAGCGGATCATCGTCCGGGTGACCTTCACCCACCTCTCGGAGGTCGCGGCCGGTGTGGAGGCCGGCGCGAACGTGGCGGCAGGCCACCCCATCGGCCGCACGGGAACGTCCGGCAACGCCGCCGGCCCCCACGCCCACGTGCAGTCCGGCGCACGACTCGGCGCCCGCCACCTCGGGCCGGTCAGCCCGATCACGTTCTTCGGCGTCGAAACCACCGGCGCCGATCCGACGCCACCGGCTGGACGCCCGCGCTCCGGGCGCTGACCAGCGGTGGACGCCGGCCGCGCGGCTCCGATCAGCCGGCCGGTCGGGGGCGGCCCGCGCGACCGGGTCGCCTGAGGTTTGCTCCGATGCGTCGCAGGCGGCGTCCCGAGCAGACGACCGGCCGCGCTCGTGGTGGAAGCGTTCATCGAAGTGCTGCCGCAAGCGGCCAGACGGATGGCCAGCGCCTCCGACACGTCGACGGCCGAGCGCTCCATCGCACCTTTGCTGTCCCACAGGGGCCAACCAACGCCCGTAATTGCTCGTCAACCGCACATGCCGATGTGCGGAAACGTCGCTGGCGCGCCAGCAAATGCAGAGGACGACATTGGTGACGGTCTCCTTGGCCCAACCGTCGTCGGCCCGACGCCAGAGATGACCTGGGTCGGGCCGTGGACTCATTGCACCGGCGCTGGTTGCACCGGTGGTCATGACCGCCCTGTCGGTGATCGCTCTTCGTGGCGAGTAGCCCGCCCGAGCAAGCCCAGGCGGACCACGACCTGAGCCGATGGCCGCTGGGGTGTCGACGAGAAGGTGCCCGTTCGGGCATCGAAGGGCGCCCTCACAGTGGTCCGTGGGGCTGTCGGATGCAGTCTGGGCTGTCTGGAACCGTTGGCGTATGGCCGAACACGAGCCAATAGCCCTGGTGCTACGGCAGGTCGCCAGCCTGGTGACCCGAGAACTGCCATGGCCGCACGTCCCGCTCTGCACTGGGCCCGACAAGCTCGCCTCGGTCCACAGGGGCGAATGTGTCCTGGCCCGGTCATGATCAGGGATAGCGCCGAGCGCCCGGTGCCTGAGCAGCACGTCGCGCATCGGACGGAGGCCGACCACGAGCTGCTGAGGTTGCAGCGCCATGCGGGCAACAAGGCGACGGGCATCGTGGTGCAGCGCGCCACCAGGGCCGACAAGCTCGCCAAGCTGCGGGCCGCGATCTCCCAGGGTGCGTGGCAGGAGGTCGCGACCAGGCTGAACGGCTTCAACGACCCGGACATCCGTCAGCTTGCTGCGGGGCTGTCTCTCGGTGAGGCCGCCAACACACGGGCCGCGGTCACCCAATATCTGGCGGGTTGGCCCCAGGAGCAGATGATCGTCCAGGCGCTGGACAAGGGCCGGGCGGAGGTGGCCCGGATCGGCAAGATCTACGCCGCCTACCTGGCAGCGGTCGCGAAGCGGGACTGGAAGGCGGCGTCGGGCCAGCTCGCGGTGATGAGCGCCCCGGACATCCTCACCAGGGTCCGGCAGCTCCCGCCGAAGGATCGGGAGGAGCTGCTCGCCCAAGGTGATCCACGGGTCGCCGAGGCAGTCGGCCAGTCCTACGGCGAGCCGCTGGCCACGGACTACGCCGACGTCCGCAACGACTTGGCCTACATCGACAACTTCGAAAGCGCCTCCTACGACGTGTTCCGCCGCGAGTTGCACCTGACGTTCGAGGACGGCACCGAAGCCGCGATCCCGTTGGCGCACGTCGACCTGGGTGCGGCGCCGACCGTCAGCCCCAAGGTCAGCGAGCAGGTCGACCGGCTCCAGAAGAGCGGAGACCTCACCCTGCCGCGGTCCGCTTCGAGGACGCCGACCATCGCCGTACGTGGCGAGGAGCAGTTCTTCCACGACCCGGCCACCGGACTGCTCCGGCCACGCACGCTGCACTCCGGGGTAACACCCAGACTGCACCGCGCGGTCAAGGAGCTCGACCCTGACACCCAGAACCTGTTGTTCCAAGCGGGGACCGCGTTCATGGCCGGCCCGCCGATGCCGGAAGGCGCTGAGTTCGTCCTGCTGCTACCGATCTTCGCGCGCGGCGGCATGGGGCTGCGTCAAGCGCTGGCCCGGGCAGCGGAGCGGCGCGCGTTCACCAAGGGCGAACTGGCCGAACTGGCCCCGGTCCTGAAAGGCAAGCGGCCCTACGCAAGCAGCCTCGGCGAGCTTCAGGAGGCCGGTGTGATGGCGAAATACGCGCCAGGCGCCAAACTGATGCCGCCCAAGGCCAAGAGCGTCGACTGGTACCAGGGCGGCGCGCAGACCGTGGTCGTCCGGCAGGAGAAGTACAACGGCAAGATGATCACCATCGTCGAGACGACGGTCGAAGGCGGCACCATCACACAGCTGCACACCGTGCTGGAAAGGACCGACGCGACAGCCGCCAACGTGAACCGGGCCGTCACGGTCAAGCTGGACAAGTTCTTCGACCTGGTGCACAACAAAGCGCGCAAACCCGCGCGCTCACCGATTCCCGTCTCACCGGACCGGCCCGACACCTACGAACGGGTCATCCTCGGCAAACCCGACGAGATCGTCGTGCACATCCATCTGCGGCAAGCCAAGGCCACACCCGAGCTGAAGCAAGCAGGCCAGAAAGCCCTGGACAACTATCCGAGCAAGGGTGATCTGCCACCTGCCCGCGTAGTGGTCACCGGGCAGTGACCTCCTCAGCCCGGAGGTTGTCCAAAAGCTGAGGTTCACCCCGCTCGGTGGCCAGGGGCTTACGAGATTCAGGCGGCTGCTCGGAGTGACTTCTCATAGTCGCTGGGACTGCGCATCCCGAGCTTGGAGTGCCGCCGGGTACTGTTGTAGAAACGGATCCAGTTGTCGACTGCGGCAACGAGTTCCGTCTTGGTGGCGTAGACGTGCCGATGGTAGTGCTCGTGCTTGAACGTCGACCAGAACGACTCCGCGGGGCTGTTGTCCCAGCAGATCCCGGTCACGCCCATCGACCGGCGCAGCCCGTGCCGGAAGCACGCCTGTGCGGTCGGGTGTGCCGTGTACTCGCCGCGGTCGGAACGCAGGACCGTGCCGCGGACGTCACCGCCCCGGGAGGCCACGGCCGCCTCGATGGCGGTGGTGACCATGTCGGCGCCGACGTGGTCGGCGACGCTGTAGCCGAGCACCCTGCGCGAGTGCCCGCCGCGGATCGCGCACAGGAACATCTCGCCCTCACCGCAGGACAGATACGTGATGTCGGTGAGCCACACCGCATCCGGGCGGCCTTGGTCGAACCGGCGGTCAACCAGATCCGGCGGAAACGACGCCCGAGGATCGGCCACGGTCGTTCCCACCTTGACCGTGCGCGGGCTGATGCCCTCGATTCCGATCCCGGCCATGACCTTGGCGACGGTCTTGGCGCTGACCACCTCGCCCTGGTCCCGCAGCTCCGCGGTGATCCGCGGGGACCCGTAGGTCCCGTCGGCGGCGGCACCGGCGACGTCATCGCGGCCGGCGTACTTCGCCATCAGAGCGAACCGGGCCGGTTCTTCTGCACCGAGGCGAAGAACGCCAAGGCTTTTACCAGGAACGCGTTGTCCTTCTCCAGCTCGGACACCTGCCGGCGAAGGCGCGCCGTTCCACCAGGGCGGCGCCACCTCGGATACGGGTGCTCACGAATCGGTTGTGCGCGTCGCCGTGCTCCTCCTCGAACGCCTCGAGCACCGCCGGTCCGAGGACGCCGGCTTCGGCTCGCCTCGTCCTCGTCCTTCGCCGCGGCCTCACGCAGCACCACGTAGTGCCCGAACGTGAAGTGTCCTGTCTCGGACGCCAACACGTCCCATAGGGCGAGCGTGGTCGGCTCGGTCCAGCCGAGGTCGGCCGGGAGGACCGGGCGGTGTGTGCGTTCGTGGCCCTCCATCAATCGATCTCCCGGTCACCCTCGGCGGCGGCCTTCGAGCGGGAGCGGGGCGAGATCTCCAGGTCGTCCGCGACGTAAGGGCACGCCCGCGTCGCGGACGATCGACGGGATCAAATCCGGAGGGGTATAGGGCATGTACGGCCCGCCCTCGGGCCCGGTCCACCGGTCATGCGGGTCATGAGCAGCGGTCAGCGTGACGACTTCGTCGGGATCGGGATCTTCGGCTTCGTCTCGCATACCCGGAGGTCGGCTGTCCGACATGGCGTGTTACGCGCGGTCGGCCACCCATTCGGGTGACCAAGTCTAGGTACGTGGCACGCGGGGACAGGGTTTCGTGCCGCGTGCCGGGCTGCGCTCCGCGGGGGCGGAGCGCAGCCCGGCCGGGTGCTAGGCGCGCAGGCGGTAGGCGTGGTGGACGGTCTGGTCGACGGTGTTGCCGTCCGTGTCGGTGGCGACGACTCGCAGGGAGACGAAGTCGCCCGGTTTGCCGCCGCGTGGCACGAAGGAGTGGACCGGGACCCAGGTGGTGCCGTCGAAGGACGCGTACGCCTTCAGCTCCTTGATCGTGGCCTTTCCGGCGCCGGCTTGGCGTTTCACCGTGAAGCGGACCGGTAGTGGCACGTTGGCCTTGGCGCTGTTGCGGATGTCCAACGGCAGTGTGTAGTCCACTTCGAGGAGCGGGAGTGCGCCGTTGGCGCCGGTGCTGGTGAAGCCCCAGGTGGTGTTGACCGAAGAGGACAGTGCCACCTGGGGTGCGTGGCGTTCCGCGGTGACGGACAGCTCGTAGCGGCCGGGGTCGGTGGGGACGGTCCAGTTCGCTTGCCACGGGTTGCCGTGGACGCCCAGCGAGGTGCCGTCGCGTGTGAGTTCCAGGGTGCCCGAGGCGCGGCGGCGCCAGGACTCGACGGCGGTGCTGGTGGCGAACGGGGACACCTTGGCTTCGATGGTGTTGCCGGTTCGGGTCACGCCGCCTCCGCCGGCCCATGGCACCAGCCGGGTTCCGCGCAGGCGGGGTGCTACGACGGCGGCGTTCCACTGGGTGCGGTATTGGTGGCCGGGTTGGTAGGTGACGGCTTCGTAGTCCGACCAGACGCCGGCGTCCTGGTCGCGGGCGTCGGCGCCGAACATGCGGCCGATCGAGTGTTCGCGGTACCAGCCGATGCCGTTGCCGGCGCTGTAGTACTCGGTGCGGCTGACGGGGGCGACGACGACCTCGTCGAGCAGGACGCCGGAGTTGTAGATCGCGCCGTCGCGGGTCGGGTAGACGCGTTGGGCGACCATGCCGTCCGCGCCGGTGGAGCGGTACTGGGCCTTGACCTCCGCCAGGTCCGCCTTGCGCACCTGGTAGGTCTTGCCGGCCGGGAGTGCGCCGTGCTCGGGGTGGAACAGGTGGTAGCTGACGGGTGCGGTGTCGATGGCGGTGACCGTCACCTCGCGGCCGATCTGGGCGACCAGGTCGGTGGCCTGGTGGTCCGAGGCGTTGAGCACGGGTAGTGCGGTCTGGTCCGGCCAGGGGAAACCGGTCGGGCCCAGGACGAGTACGGCGGCGGCGCCGGCGTCCTTGAGGCGTTGGGCGACGGTGTATTCGTCTTCACCGGTCGCGTCGACCACCACGAGCGCTCCGGTGACGTCCCCGTCGGGGCGGGCGGTCCGGAGGCGGTGGGTGCCCGGGGTGAAGTAGCCGCTCCCGCTGAAGTAGCGCAGCGGCAGCGGGTGTTCGGCCAGGGACACGCGGGGTTGCGCGGCCTTGAGGAGGGTGAGGTAGTCGAGTTGAGGGAGCGGGTCGCCGAAGGTCAGCGCGTAGACGGGGGTGGCGCCTTGGACCGGGCCGCTGACCGTGGTGATCTTGTCGGGTGCCAGTGGCAGGCGCACCTCGGCCATGCGGTCCAGTGGCCGGACGGTCGGGTCGTCGAGGGCGAACGCGATCGGCTTGCCCTGCCGGGCGTCCAGGGTCACGGTGACGTCCTGGTGGGTGGCGACCCGGCCGGCGACCTCGGTCGTCGACACGGGTGTGTACCAGCTCGCCAGCGGGGAGAACTCGTTGATGCGGCCGAGGATCGCGTAGTCCGACACGGGCAGGGCGGTCGAACCGCCGCCGTCGGCGTCGAAGGCGACCAGGGTGCCCTGCCCGGTCTGGAGGTCCACGGCGACCACGTACCCGGTGAGCGGGGGCTTGCCGTCGCGGCCGATCGCCTTGACGGTGAGCGTGTGGCGTTCCTCCTGGACGTACGCGCCGACGGCGGTGGTGACGCTGATGCCGTCGGCCGTCGCCTTGACGGTGCCGTAGAACGAGCCGTTGCCCGTGCGCGGGTCCAGGTGGACCGTGACCGGGGCGGCGCCGTGCGCGGGAACGTCCACTGTGGACGGCACAGTGAAGTTGCCGCCGAGGTCGTGGGTCAGGGTGAGGGTGACGGGCTGGTCGCTGTCGTTGCGGTAGGTGACGGTCTTGTCGAAGGTCTTGGTGTGTGGCCACGGCAGGAGGCCGAACGACAGGCTGCCCACGTCGGCGCGCACCTGCTGGCTGACGGCGCGGCCCACGTCGAGCAGGCCGGCGCCGGCGTTGGCGGAGGTGTCGGCGACGGGTTTGACCGAGGCCATGAGCTGAGCCTTCAGCTCGCGTGCGGTCCAGGTCGGGTTGCGCTGGGCCAGGACGGCGGCGGCGCCGGCGACGTGCGGGGACGCCATGGACGTGCCGGTGAGCCGGGCGTGCAGGTCGTCGACCGCTTCGTCGGGCAGGGTGCCCTTCGCGCGGGCGGCGACGATGTCCGTGCCGGGCGCGGCGATGTCCGGTTTGACGGCGTGGTCGCCGAACCGGGGACCGCGCGAGGACCACTCGTTGAGCACGCCCTGCTTGGTGAGGTTGGCGACGGCCAGCGCCTCGTCGGCGGCGGCCGGGCCGGAGACCTTGCGGCGGGTGCCGAGGTTGCCCGCGGCGACCACGAACAGCGCGCCGGTCTCGGCGGTGAGGCGGTTGACGGCCTGGGACAGCGGGTCGGTGCCGTCGCTCTGGTCACCGCCGAGGCTCATGTTGACGACCTTCGCGCCGACCTCGCGGGCGGCCCACTCCATGCCCGCGATGATCGCGCTCTCCGGGCACCCCGTGTCCCGGCCGCACACGCGGCCCACGGCGAGCTTCGCGCCCTTGGCGACGCCCTGGTGGCGGTCGCCGCGGCCGGCGATGGTGGCGGCGACGTGCGTGCCGTGGCCGATGTCGTCCTGGATGCCCTCGCCGGTGAAGTCCTGGGCCACCGCGACCGCGTCGGCCAGCTCGGGGTGCTGCTGGTCGTAGCCGGTGTCCAGGACGGCGACCGTGACGCCCGCGCCGTCGTACCCGGCCTGCCAGGCGGCCGGCGCGCCCACCATGGGCACGCTGTCCTCCAGCGCGAGCTTGGCCTTGCCGTCCAGCCACACCTTCTCGGCGGACAGGGCCTGGACGCTCCGCTGCGCCCACCACCGCGCGGCCTCGGCCTTGGGCACCGCGTTGGCCGCCCGCAGGCCGTTGCCGCCGGCCAGCAGGGGGATGCGGTCGGTGCGGGCGTCGTCGTAGCCGAAGTCGAGCAGGGCGGTGACGTCGAAGAACCGCCGGTCCAGGCGGTCCTGCTCGACGTCGTCGAGGGCGTCGGCCGGGATGACGTACTGGTGCTCGTCCCGGACGTACCGGACGAACTGCGTCCCGGGCCGGCCGTCGACGCCGACCGGGTTGCCCCGGCCGTCCACCGCGACCCGGTCGCCGGTGATCAGCGTGATGGTGCGGACGTCGCCGTCCGGTCGGGTGAGCGGTTCCGCCTGGGCGGTCACCGGGCTCGACAGCCCGACGACCAGCGTGGCGGCGACTAGCAAGCGTGCTCTGCGCACGAGTCCTCCCCAGAAAGATCACTGCACTGGTGACTACGCCGGCCGGCCGGTCCTGGTTGCCTCGCCCTCGTACGAACGGCCCTTACTGCGCCGTGCAAGTGAACGGGAAGCTCAGTGCGGGTTGATCCCCATCGGGCTCGTAGGAAGGCGTTCACGAGATGCGGAGACGGGCTTTTCGGCGGGCCGTGGTGCTCGCCGCCACGTGGGTCCTGGCGGTCGGTGTGGTTGTGGACGGTGGGGCGTCGGCCTCGCCCGCCGCAGGTCAGCCGGGCGTCGGGCCGGGCGGTACGGCGGTGCAGGGTGATACGACCGAGCACGGCGATGTCGACAACCGGCCCGGCGCCACGCAGCCGAGTGAGCGGCAGCGGGTGTTGGCGGGCGAGGTGGGTGGCACCGTTCGGTGGAACAGGTACGGCGCGCCGGCGACCCTGGTGCCCCGGCCCGAGGCGCGCATGAGGGTGGCGGGTGACCCGGTCGCGGTGGCTCGCGGGTACCTCGGCGCCAACCTGGAGGTGTTCGGGCTTTCGCAGGACGCCGTGGACTCGATGGACGTCCTGGTGAACCGGCCCATGGGGCAGGGTTCCTACGTGCTGCTGCGGCAGCGGTTCGGCGGGGTGCCGTCGGTGCTGGACGGGTTGGCCGCGTTCGGTGTCCGGGACGGGGCGGTGGTGTACCTCAGCTCCACGTTGAGCCCCGCGCGGTCCGCGCCCGAGCCCGCGACGTTGTCGCCCGAGCAGGCGGTGGCCGCGCTGGGGCTGGGGCCCGCGGTGCGGGTGCGGCCGGGTGCGGTGCCCATGCCCGACGGACCGGCGCGGTCCGCCTACCAGGTGGTGCACGTGGGTGCGGAGAGCGGCTCCACCAGCTACGTCGACGCCCGAACCGGTGAGCTGCTGGTCCGCGAGGACTTGGTGGACCACCACGGCGACAACGCCGAGTGGGACGTCTTCCCGGCCAACCCGCCCGCCGACTACTCCTCGCACGACAACCGCGTGCGGTGGTGCGCCGAGAAGATCAGCGGGTGCGAGCGGTCGGTGCGCACGGCCGACCGCGGGCTGGCGTGGGACGTCGACCCGGTCGCCGGCACCGCGAGCACGACCTCGTCGGGCAACTCCGGTCGGACCACGGAGAAGTGGGACGACCTCGCCGGCGGCACGGTGGGCACCCGGACCTCCGCGCCCAGCACCGACCGGCACTACACCTACCCGTGGACCAACCAGTGGCACGAGGAGCGCTGCGACCCGGCGGTCTTCGCCTCGGCCCGGCAGAACGACATCGACGCCGCGCTGGCCAACCTGTTCGCCATGCACAACCGGATGCACGACTGGTCCTACCACCTCGGGTTCACCGAGGAGACCTGGAACATGCAGGCCGACAACGGCGACCGGGGCGGCCTGGGCGGCGACGCCGAGCGCGGCAACGCCCAGGCGGGCGGACGGGTGGGCGGCGCGCCGCCGAACTTCCCGTCCCGCAACAACGCCAACCAGATCACCCCGCCCGACGGCATCCCGCCGACCACCAACATGTACCTGTGGCAGCCCACGCCCGGCGGCTTCTACGCGCCCTGCGTGGACGGCGACTACGACATGTCCGTGATCGGCCACGAGTACGCCCACGCCATCAGCGGCCGGCTGGTCGCCGGGCCGGACTCCGGGTGGTCGGGCGCGCAGGCGGGGGCGATGAACGAGTCGCACTCGGACCTGTTCGCGATGGAGTACCTGTTCGAGTACGGCTTCACCCCGCGCGGCGACACCCCGTACGTGACCGGCGGGTACGTCACCGGCGACGCGGAGGCGGGCATCCGGAACTACGACATGAGCCGCAGCCCGCTCAACTACAGCAACATCGCCTACGACCTGGTCGGCCGGCAGGTGCACGCGGACGGCGAGATCTGGAGCGCCACCAGCTTCGACCTGCGCAAGGCGATGATCGCCAAGTACGGGCTGGGCACCCCAGAGACGCAGCGGGCGTGCGCGGACGGCGAGCTGCCCGTGGAGCGGTGCCCCGGCAACCGGCGGTGGGTGCAGCAGGCGTTCGACGCGTTGCTGCTCACCGCGAACGGCGCGGTCAGCTACGTGGACATGCGCGACGCCACCCTGGCCGCCAACGAGATCCGCTTCGGCGGCGCGGACGTGGCCGAGCTGTGGACCGAGTTCGCCCGCCACGGTCTCGGGCGCGACGCCGCCAGCGCGGGCCCGGACGACGCCGACCCGACGCCGAGCTTCGCCTCGCCGCACGGCCGCAACGCCACGCTCCGGCTGGCCGCCGTCCCGGGCGCGCGGCTCTACGTCGGCCAGTACGAGGCGCGGACCCGTCCGGTCGCCGACACCGACCCCACGACCCCGCTGCCCGACACCGTGGAGGTCGTGCCCGGCACCTACGACCTGGTGGTGGTCGCGGACGGGTACGGCGCCACGCGGCTGCGGCGGACCGTGCACGGCGACACGACCGTCCACGCGCTGCCCTCGCGCAACCTCGCGTCCCGCGCCCTGGGCGCGACCGCGACCGGCGACGGGGTGAACGCCGACAAGCTCATCGACGAGACCGAGGCCACCAACTGGGCCTCGGTCGGCGCACCCGTCGCGGGCAAGGGCGTGGTCGTCGACCTCGCCGGCCACCACCCGCAGTTGGTGCAGCGGGTGCAGGTGAGCGCCCTGTTGCGCCCGGCGGTCGAGGGTGACCCGGACGCGGGCGGGCAGAACCGGTTCACCGCCGTGCGGCAGTTCGAGGTGTTGGCGTGCAACACCGCCCGGGGCTCCGCGTGCACGGACCCGGCGGACTTCCGGGTGGCCTACACCAGCCCGACCAACGCGTTCCCGGCGGACGTGCCCCGGCCGACCGCGCCGGACCTGAACCTGCGGTCGTTCCGGATCCCGCCGACCGTGGCGACGCACCTGATGATCCGGGTGCTGACCAACCAGTGCACGGGCGCGCCCGAGTACGCCGGGTCGCAGCACGACGACCCGCGCTCCACCAGTGACTGCACCACCGGCAACCCGGCGGTCGCGCGGACCGTCCGGATCGCGGAGTTCCAAGCGTTCCACTTCTGACCGTTACCCGATGCGTGAGCGGACCTGAGTCCACTGCGTTCAGGCAGCCGAGACGTCACCGCCCCGGCGTTGACCCGCCGGGGCGGGCCGTCCCGTGGCGGTACCCGTCGCCCGCGCAGCGCGGGTCTTACGTGGGTTTCCATCGGGCTCGTTTCGCGTCGCCCCGCAACTCGGGGAGGACGTCTCACGCTCGACGAGCGCGGCGAGGTTGTCTCCGACGTGTCCACCACCACGATCCTCCGTCCGGTCGAAGCGAACGCGGCTTGCAGGTGCTCGACGCCGAACAGGGCCACCCGGTCCCGGCGGTCCGCCGGCCCGGTGACGATCTCCTGGAACCAGTGCCGCTCGGCGTGCGCCAGGTGCTCCACCATGCCCAGCGGGGTCCACCCCGACGGCAGCACGGCGGTGCGCAACGCGGCCTCGTCCAGCCCTTCCAGGATCGCCGGCACGCTCGTGCGCTGCGCCGCCAGGAACGCGGCGAGCGCCTCCTTCTCCCCCATCACAGCCCCCCTTCGATCTTGGACAAGACGGTACTCAGGAGGTACGACAATTTCGGTCGGCCGGGACTTTCGGCCGTAGCGCGTGCCGCATTGCCGGCGGATGGTCGAAGGGTTCGGAAAGCAGAATTGTCGGTACCCCGTGGGACAATGGAAGTGGGGGCCGGAGGCACGTGCGGAAGTGGGCAGTCGCCGCCGCGGTCGCGGTTGTCGCGGCCGGGGTCACGGCTGCCGTGGTGTTCCTGCCCGACCGCGAAAACCCCGCCCCACCACCGCCCACGACGAGCCGGCCGACCCTGCCCGGCGTCTACATCGTCAAGATCGACAACGCGCCCGCGGCCCGACCGCAGACCGGACTGGGAACAGCCGACGTGGTGTTCGTCGAACCGGTCGAGGGCGGTCTGACGCGGTTCGCCGCCGTCTACTCCTCCCCGCCGGACGTGGTCGGCCCGGTGCGCAGCGCACGCGAGACCGACCTGGAACTGCTGGCCCAGTACGGTTCCCCGGTCCTCGCCTACTCCGGCTCGGCACCTGTCCTCAACCCGCTGTTGGAGCGGTCCGGCCTGGTCCGGGCCGCGCCCGAGGATGCGCCGGACGCCTACTTCCGCGACAACGCCCGAGTCGCCCCGCACAACCTGTACGTGCGGCCCCGCGACCTGCCGAACCCGGGCGCAGGTCCCGAGGTAGCACCTCAGCCTGGTCCGGCCCCGCCGGGCGGACGGCCGGTGACGGCCTGGGAGGTCACGTATCCGAGCGCCAGGTTCGACTTGAGGTGGAACGGCGGCTGGGCGGTCGCCGCCGACGGCGAACCGTTGCGGTCGACGGAAAAGGGACAGGTCAGCGCCGCGAACGTGGTCGTGCAGCAGGTGACCACCCGGGCCGGGGTCGCCGTCGAGGACGCGAGCGGCAGCCCGTCCCCCGTCATCGTGACCATCGGCTCCGGCCCGGCGGTCCTCCTCCGCGACGGCCTCGCGTTCGACGTCAGCTGGACCCGCCCCACCCCGGCCGAACCGACCCGCTTCACCGCCGGCGGCGCCGAAGTACCCCTGGCACCCGGTCCGACCTGGGTGTTCCTGGTCGCGTCCTGACCTCAGCAGTTGGTGCGCGGCGGCGTGCCCGCGAACCGGGCGGCCAGGTAGGACACCACGTCACCGGCCGCCGACACCATCGTCGTCACGTGCTCGCCCAGGAACACGCCCCACGTGACCGCGACCCCGGCCGCGCAGTACTCCCGCCGCAGGGTCTGCGCCTGCGCCAACGGGATGATCTCGTCGACCAGCCCGTGGTAGAGGTAGATCGGCGCGGTCGGCGGGCTCGTGCCCAGCCGGTTCTCGGCCAGCCGGGCCTGCCAGTCCGGGCGGGTCAGCGGGTTGCTCGTGGTGTAGTCGGCGATGCGGCCGAACGCGTGCCCGAACACCGCGTCCACGCACGCGTCCTGCTGGGTCCGGTAGACCGTTCGGCCCTTCTCGTTGAGGTAGGCGGGCAGGTTCAGTTCCGGGTACGCCGAGTCCAGGCCGAACGCCGCCAGCAACAGGAACCCGAACCCGATGCTGCCTTCGAGGTGCCGCGACACGGCGGTCAGGTCGGCGGGTGTGCCGCCGGCGGCGATGCCGACCACGTCGAGGTCCGGCGCGTACGAGGGCGCCAGCTCGCCGGCCCACGCCGCTCCGCCGCCACCCTGCGAGTAGCCCGCGAACGCCACCGGGCCGCCGGCGGCCAAGCCCGTAGCGGGCAGCCGGGTCGCGGCTCGCGCGGCGTCGATCACCGAGCGGCCCTCGGAGCGGCCGACGACGTAGGTGTGGCCGCCGGGTGTGCCCAGCCCTTCGTAGTCGGTGATCGCCACCGCCCACCCCCGGCGCAGCATCGCGTCGATGAACAGCGGTTTTTCGTAGTCCGGCTGGAACTTCGAGGGGGCGCACTTGTCGCCGACACCGCGCGTGCCGCTGGCCACCGACACGATCGGCCGCACCCCGGTCGGCCACGGCGACGTCGGCACCAGCACCCGCCCGGTCACCGCGATCGGCGCGCCCGTCGCCGACTCCGACCGGTAGAGCACCAGGTAGCCCCGCGCCCCGGACTGCTCGGGCAGCGCCCGCCACCAGATCACGTCGCCGGGAACACCGTCGGGCAGCGGACTGGGCGGTACGTAGAACGCGTCACCGGGCGGCCCCGGCACCGGTTCCGCCACCGCGACCGGCGTCACCCCCAGCAGAACCAGCACCACGACCAGCAACAACCTGCGCATGGGCACTCCTCGTCGAGAACCGATGCCCGGGACGCTAGGGAGCGCAACCGAGAGTTCACAGCGATTGCCGGTCTCACTACTGGCGAGTAGCATCCGGCGCCATGCGCGCCCAGCCCGCGCCCACGCGCGCCGACGCACGCCGCAACCGCGAGGCGATCCTGCGGGTGGCCGACGAGGCGTTCGGCGAGGCCGAGGACGTGCCGCTGGACGAGATCGCCCGCCGCACGGGCCTGGGCCGGGCCACCGTCTACCGGCACTTCCCGGACCGCACGTCGCTGGCGCTGGCCGTCGCCGCCCGCTACCTGGCCGCGCTGAAACAGGCCCGCCGCCCGTTCCGCGAGCTGCTGCACGCGGTGCTGTCCCACCAGGCCCAGCGACGTTCACTCGTCCGGGTGTTCCGCGGGCTGCCCGAGAAGCACCGCCGACACCACACGGACGCCCTGATCGCGGCGTTGCGGCCGGCGTTCACCCAGGCCCAGCGGGAAGGCAGCCTCCGGAAGGACGTCGAGCCGGCGGACCTGGCGGTGCTGTTCCACATGGTCGAAGCCGCGCTGGACGCCCCCACCGCCGACCCGGGACGCGTGGTGCGGATCTTCCTGGACGGCCTGTTCCGCGCATGAAGCCGGCACGGGCGGGTAGCCGACGCCCGTGCAGACCTTCCTGCCCTACGCCGACTTCGCCGCGACCGCGCGCGTGCTGGACAAGCGGCGGCTGGGCAAGCAGCGCGTCGAGGCGATCCAAGTGCTGCGCGGGCTGGTCGTCCCCGGCTACGGCTGGCGGCACCACCCGGCGGTCAAGATGTGGACCGGGTACGAGGAGGCGCTGGTCCGCTACGGCCTGGAGATCTGCGCCGCGTGGTGCGCGATCGGCCACGCCGACACCTGCGCGGCCACCCTGCGCACGGGCCTGCGGGACGTGCGCGGCCACACCGAGGCCGACCTGGCCGCGTCCGGCGACCTGCCGCCGTGGCTGGGTGACGAGGACCTGCACCACAGCCACCGCTCCGCGCTCGTCCGCAAGGACCCCGCGCACTACGGCCCGCTGTTCCCGGACATCCCGGCGGACCTGCCCTACGTGTGGCCCGCCTCAGACCGCGCCGCCTGAACGCCGCCGCTCGCGGTGGCTGGTGTCGCACCACGGCTGCCGCTTGCTGCGCCGGCACGTGCACAAAGCCACCACGAACCGGTCGGACCGGGCCACCACACCGTCCTCGCCCACGACCTCGACCGGCCCCTCCACCAGCACCGGGCCGCCGGGCACGACGGTGACCCGGCGGCCGTCCCGCGATGTCGCCATGCGTCAGAGGTGCCCGGGAGGGCGACCGCCAAACGCGACCGGGGACCCGACCGCCGCGAGTCGATCACCGCTGGTCCGGTGTGCGGCGGACCGAGGTGGCCGCATGTGCGGCCGGGTCGGCGCGGCCGGGTCGGTGTCGGCGGGGAATGCCGGTGGCGGCGGGCGCCTCGGGCAGGCGGGCCGGTCCGGTCCGCCGCGGTCGTGTCGATCGGGCGGCCACCGCGCGTGGGCCGCGGTGGTGGTGGAGGCGGCGATGGCGGGGTGACGTGCGAGCCGCCGGACGGGCTCCGGTCAGGACGGGCGCCCCGCCGGAAGGCCCAACCCGCGTGCGGCGACCACGTCCGCGCGACCGTCGGCCAGGCGGTAGGCCAGGCCCACGACGGCGGTGTGGCCCGCCTCGACCTTCTCGGCGAGCACGCGGGAACGCTCCAGGAGCAGGTCGACCGTGTGCCGGACGTGCCCGGCCAGGACCTCGTCGTCGGTCACCTTGCCCGCTGCCCGCGCGGCGAGCACGCTGGGCGTCACCCGATCGACGACGTCGCGGATGAACCCGGACGGCGTCGTCCCGCCGTCGACCGCGGCGGAGGCCGCCGCCACCGCGCCGCACGAGTCGTGGCCGAGGACGACCACCAGCGGGCAGCCCAGCACCTCCGCCCCGTACTCGACGCTGCCGAGGACCTCCGAACCGATCACGTGGCCCGCGGTGCGCACCACGAACAGGTCACCGAGGCCACGATCGAAGATGATCTCCGCCGCCAACCGGGAGTCCGAACAGCCGAACAGCACCGCGAACGGGCGCTGGCCGGGCGCGGTCTCGGCGCGGCGTCCCGCGTCCTGGTTGGGGTGCTCGGGCACACCCCCGACGAAGCGCCGGTTGCCGGCGAGCAGGAGTTCGAAGGCTTCGGCGGGGCTTGCGGCCTGCGTCTCGGGCATGGTCACAGCCTAGTCGGATTCGGGCTCCGGCCGCGTGGGGTGATCAAGGAATGAGACAAAACGGTCTGACCAGCGGTCACGCGCCGTGCTCACACGTCGCGCCCCGCACGGCGGCTCACACTCTCCGGACTTCACCGATTCAGGTGACTCCGCGCGCCGGCGGGTACACGGTGAGTGTGTGCCCGGTCATATCTAGACTTGCCTCCGATGGGACTCCGAAGATCACGGCGACCCTGACGCATGCCGCACCACCGCTGTCAAGTCTTCTTGTTTGCCCTGTTCAAAGGGCATGCGAAAGCAGTGGCGGCGCGTCGACGCCGGCTCGGCGACGCTGCGCAACCGTGTCCGGCGGGCTCGGCCATCAGGGTCCTTGACCTTGCCTTTACCAACACTTTGCGACACGTTGGAGATCACGAGTCAGGGGAGTCCGATCGGCAGTCGATCACTGTGCGTGCACGTGATGCTGCCCCGGGGCGAGGGGAGCCCATGGTCCAACGCGTCATCCGAGAAATGCTTTCCGGCCTGACGGTCGCCGTCGTCGCGCTGCCGCTGGCCATCGCCTTCGGCGTCACCGCGACCGGCACGTCCGAGGGTGCGCTCGTCGGGCTGTACGGCGCGATCTTCGCAGGTTTCTTCGCGGCGGTGTTCGGTGGCACACCCGCCCAGGTCACCGGCCCGACCGGGCCGATCACCGTCGTCGCCACCGGGGTCATCGCCGCGCACGGCCTGGACGGCGCGTTCCTGGCGTTCGTGATGGCGGGGGCGTTCCAGATCCTGTTCGGGGTCTGCCGGATCGGGTCGTTCATCCGCTACATCCCCCACCCCGTGGTGTCGGGGTTCATGGGCGGGATCGCGTTGATCATCATCCTCGGCGAGGTCGACCAGGCGCAGCGCAGCTTCCTGGTCGTGGCGGCCACGATCGTGGTCATGCTGCTATCCGCCCGCGTGGTCAAGTCCATCCCGGCCAGCCTGGTGGCGCTGGTGGTCATCACCGCGGCGCTGCAGCTCGTCGGCCCGCTGCTGCACGACCTGCGAGTGGGCCCGATCCCGCTCAACTCCGCGGTCGACTACATCGGTCGCATCCCGGAGGCCATCCCGTCGATCGCCATCGCCGACTTCAGCGGCTCGCAACTGCTCACCCTGGTGCTGCCCGCGCTCAGCATCGCGCTGCTCGGCTCGATCGACTCGCTGCTCACCTCGGTCGTGATGGACAACATCACCGGCAACCGCCACCGCAGCAACAAGGAACTCGTCGGCCAGGGACTGGGCAACATGGCCAGCGGGCTGTTCGGCGGCCTGGCCAGCGCCGGCGCCACCGTGCGGTCGGTGGTCAACGTCAGGAGCGGCGGGCGCACCGCGCTGTCGGCCGCCACGCACAGCGTCATCCTGCTCGCCCTGGTCGCCGGGCTCGGCGGCGTCGTGCAGTACATCCCGCTCCCGGTGCTGTCGGGCATCCTGATCCTGACCGCGATCGGCATGTTCGACTGGGAGAGCCTGCGCAAAGCGCGGGTCTCACCACGAGGCGACGTGATCGTGATGTTCGCGACGATGGTCATCACCGTGGTCGTCGACCTGACCGCGGCGGTCGCGGTCGGCGTCGCCCTGGCGTTCCTGGTCCACGCCGTGCAGTCGCGGCGGCGCAAGGCGTCGCTGCTGCACGACGGCGCCGACGGCTACCACATCGACGGCCCCCTGTCCTTCCTCACCGTCGACCGCGTGTTCACCCAACTGCGCGGCCGACGGGAGAAACTGACGCTGAACCTGAAGAACGTCGACTACATGGACGTGTCCGGGGCCAAGGCACTGCTGACCTTCATCGACCACTCACACAACGACGGCGTCACCATCGGCCTGAAAGACCTGCCACCCCACGTCGAGCACCGACTCACCGCACTCGCCACCGAAGAACAACACAGCAAGCTCGACACCGTCCTGGAGAGCCGGGCGGAGGTCTCCGGACAGCGGCGGGCACCCGACAGCGCGGACGAAGGGACGCGGTGACCGGCCGGCGGCGACCGGGACCCGTCACGGGTGCGCGGTCGCGCGGTTAGGCCGTCGAGGTGATCGGGACGGACGATCCGGTGAAAGGGTGACCGGCGCGCCGCACTCTCGATAGGGTGAAACCGGAAGATCAACATCCCTGGTGGAAAGGACCTGTAGTGGCTGTTTCCGTGGACCTGGCCAAGCAGTTGGACAAGGCGTACGAGGACCTCGGCGTCTCGGAGATCCTCGACGCGCCGGTCGCGGCGTTGGCCGGTGTCAGCGAGGGGGACGCCGAGAAGTTGGCCGCGGCCTTCAACATCAAGACCGTGCGCGACCTCGGCACGAACAAGTACTTCACGCTCGCCGCCGCTCTGGTCGCTCTCGAGCAGTCCTCGAAGTAGGCGTCCCGAGGTAGGCCCTTGTCGGGTCGGCACCGAAGGTGCGCGGAGCGAACGCCCCGCGCACCTTTTCCACGTCGGCGCCGTCGTCGACCAGGGCGGAGCGGGGACCGACAGGGCTGTCGTCGCCACGGGTGAACGGTTTCCGCCGGCTCGTCGGACATTCACCCGAAAGTCGGACGAATCAGACTATGGGGATGATTGTCGCCTCCGGGCTAGAGTGGTCATCATGCTGGCTGGAGGACTCGCCGTCGAATTCCCCGTGGTCGACGCCGCGAGCAGTGCCGTCGAGGCGGCCAGGACCTTGGTGTCCGAACGGCTGCCCGGCCTGATCGTGTCCGAGGCCGGTCAGGCGGTGAGCGTGTTGCCCGCCTACCAGGTGGCGCGCTTCCTGGTGCCGGCGTACGTGCGGGTCGACCCGACGCTCGCCCGCGTGGTGCACGAGAAGCACGCCGACCAACTGTGCGCCCGCCTGATCGGCAAGCAGGTCCGCGACCTGCTGCCGCAAGGCCGGTCGGAGCCCCTGGTCGTGCAGGCCGACGCGACGCTCATGCAGGTCGCGGAGCTGATGGAGCGCGGTCACAGCCCGCTGGTCGCGGTCGTGGACCGGGACGGTCGGCCGCTGGGCGCGGTCACGCTGTTCGAAGTGCTCGCCGCCGGCCTGCCCGCCTGAGTCACAGCAGCAAGACCACCAGCACCAGGCCGAACACCAGCGCGGCCCACCACACCATCAGGTGCGTCGACCACGTCCGGGCCGCCCTGCCCCCGGGCCGCAGCGGGCCGGACACCACCGTCCACACCGTGCCGGCCGCCAACCTGACCGGCGGTGCCACGCGGTCGCGCAGCCGGACGGCGCCCCGGTCGGCCGCCCGCCACGCGGCCGGCAGGAACTTGCGGTAGACCACGTCGGCGTCCAGGTTGACCGAGCGGAGTTCGGGCGGGTAGAGGCCGGTGCGCACCAGCACCGTGAACGCCATCGACGCCCACAGCAGCAGTTGGAGCTGGTTGACCACGTGCGCGGTGGTGAACGGCTCGTAGGCCACCGGATAGGGCAGCAGGCCGTACAGCAGCCAGGGAGCGACGCCGATCGCGATGCACACCAGCGCGGCCAGCGACATGGCCACCCGCATGGTGGCCGGCGCCTCGGGGACGCGGTGACCGCTGTCGTGGGCGAAGAACGCGAAGTACGGGATCTTGATGCCCGCGTGGTGGAACACGCCCGCGGAGGCGAACAGCAGCACGAGCCAGATCAGGGTGCGGTGGTCCTGCGCCACCCCCTCCATGATCATCGACTTGGTCGCGAAGCCGGAGAACAGCGGGAAGGCCGAGATCGACGCCGCGCCCACCACGCACAGCGCGGCGGTCTGCGGCATGGACTTGTAGAGCCCGCCCAGCTCCGAGCCCTTGGCGGTGCCGGTGCGCAGCATCACCGCTCCCACGCTCATGAACAGCAGGCCCTTGAACACCATGTCCGCCACCGCGTGCGCGGTCGCGCCGTTGACGCCGAACGCGCCGCCGATGCCGACGCCCACGACCATGAACCCGAGCTGGTTGACCATGCTGTAGGCCAGCACGCGCCGCAGGTCGTCCTCGATGACCGCGTAGAAGATCGGGAAGCAGGTCATGGCCGCGCCGATCCACACCAGCGCCTCGGTCCCCGGGTAGCCGCGCGCAAGGGTGTACACGGCGAACTTGGTGGTGAAGGCGGACAGCGCCACCGTGCCGACGATCGTCGCTTCCGGGTAGGTGTCGGGCAGCCACGCGTGCAGCACGGGGAAGGCGCACTTGACGCCGATGGCGGCGAGGATCAGCGCGCCGCCCGGCGCGTCCAGGCCGAGGTGGTCGAACTGCACCCCGCCGCCCGCCGCGACGCGCTGCGCGATGCCGCCCAGCATCAGCAGTCCGGACAGCACCTGCGCGACCAGGTAGCGCATACCCGCGCGGTACGCGCGTTCCGTCCGGCCCGCCCAGATCAGGAAGACCGACGACAGGCCGGCGAGCTCCCAGCAGACGAACAGCGTCAGCAGGTCGCCCGCGAGCGTGCCGCCGACGGCGGTGGCCGCGTACACCAGCACCGCCACCTGTTGCAGCGCGTCGCGCAGGTGCAGCGCGTACACGGCGGTCAGCAGGGCGGCGACGAGGAACCCGGTCGCGAACACCCGCGACAGCGCGTCCACCCGCAGCGGGTTGAGCACCAGTCCGAACACCTGGAACGTCGGCCCGCTGCCCTCGGGCAGCGCCCACAGCAGGGCCAGGCCCGCGATCGGCAGCGCGACCACCAGGGCGCCGCGCGCGCGACCGCGCAGCAACGGCACCCCCAGCGCGCCGAGCGCCAGGACCAGGGCCGGGCTACTCGTCATCGCGCCCCCGTCCGGGCCGCTCGTAGTAGTCCTCGTCGCGGCGCAGCACCCGCCGCAGCCACTTGGCGGTGAGCACCAGGCCCACGCTGCCCAGGAAGCCGTAGCCCGCGTAGAACCCGAACCAGCCCTCCACGGCGAAGTGCGGTGTCTTGCGGTAGAAGAAGTCGGCCGCGAAGGCCAGCACGCACACCACCGTCAGCCAGCGCACCAGGCGCGTCACGTTGCGCGGTTCGTCCAGCCACCGGCGGTCGTCGTTCACGGCAGCTCCAGGAGTCCGGACAGCGGCGCGACCACCGCTTCGGCCGTCGCGAACAGCGCGACGCAGGCCAGCGCGGTCACCACCGGGGGGCCGGCCAGCGTCGCCACGGCCTCGCCGTGGGCGGGCGACGCCGGCGGTGGCCGGAAGAACGCGCGCACCGGTATCGGCACCAGGTAGGCCAGCGACAGCAGCGAACCGGCCAGCAGCACCGCCACCACCACCCACTGCCCGGCGTCGGCCGCGCCGAGCAGCAGCAGCCACTTGCTCCACATCCCGCCCAGCGGCGGCAGGCCGACGATCGAGAGCGAAGCCACCAGGAACGCGCCGAACGTCCACGGCATCGCCCGGCCGAGGCCGTCCAGCTCGCTGACGCGGCTCTTGCCCGCCGTGACGTAGATGGCGCCCGCGCACATGAACAGCGTGATCTTGGCGACGGCGTGCGCGACCAGGTGCAGCGCGCCGCCCGCCACGGCGAGGTCGCGGGCGAGCGTCGCGGCCAGCACGATGTAGGCCAACTGGCTGACCGTCGAGTACGCCAGGCGCCGTTTGAGGTTGTCGCTGCGCACCGCGACGACACCCGCCGCCAGCAGGGTGGCCGCGGCGACCCACGTCATCGGCCGCGCCGCGCCGGTCGCGCCCAGGGTGTCGAGGCCGAAGACGAACACGGCGACCTTCAGCACCGTGAACACGCCCGCCTTGACCACGGCGACCGCGTGCAGCAGCGCCGAGACCGGGGTCGGCGCCACCATCGCCGCCGGCAGCCAGCGGTGCACCGGCATGAGCGCCGCCTTGC
Source organism: Actinosynnema sp. CA-248983 (assembly GCA_050954585.1). Classification (GTDB taxonomy): domain Bacteria; phylum Actinomycetota; class Actinomycetes; order Mycobacteriales; family Pseudonocardiaceae; genus Actinosynnema. The sequence continues at coordinate 4,671,397 of CP191863.1, forward strand.
CGATGCCGAACAGGTACAGCGCGAACAGCGCCGTCAGCGCGGCGGCCCCGGCCTGGCCCGACAGCAGCCCGCCGGGGCGGAAGTCGGTGCTGCCGGCCAGCAGCCAGGTCCACGCGATCGCGGGCAGCAGCAGCCCGACCGAGGTCGCCAGCAGCACCACCAGGTAGGTCCGCCCACCGCGCCGGGCCGCCGCGTCGCCCTTGTGCACGACCAGCGGCCAGGTGGCCAGCGTCATGACCTCGTAGCCGACGAAGAGGGTGATCAGGTTCGCGGACAGGGCGATCCACATCGCGGCGGCGATCGTCACCGCGACCAGCGCGTGGAAGCGGGCCTGGTGACCTTCGCCGGCGCCGCGCAGGTAGCCGATGGCGAACACCGTCGTGACCGGCCACAGCGCGGCGGCGGTGGTGGCGAACAGCAGCCCCAGCGGTTCCACCGCGAACTCGAACGACAGCCCCGGCAGCCAGGACCACAGGGTGAAGCGCGAGCCGTGGCCGGCCGCGGGCCACAGCCCCGCCACGGCGGCCGTCAACGCCACCCCGCCGACCACCGCCGTCGCCTCGCGCGGTCGGGGGCGGTGCCGCAGGACCGCCACGGCGCCCGCGACCAGCAGCGGCAGCGCCACCACGACGGGCAGCGCCACCCCGGACTCCGACCACAGCCGGCTCAGCTCACCCACCTCCGCCGCCCAGAAGCGCGGAAGCCGCCTCGTCCGCCAAGCCCGCCGGCAGGGCCGCGTCGAGCCCGAAGTAGACCGACAGCGCGGTCAGGACCCAGACGACGGCGACCATCGACACCGGCGGCCGGTTCAGCGCCGTGACCAGCACCGGTTCCCGGAACCACGCGACCTCGACGACGCGGCCGAGGTAGACCAGCGCGAGCAGGGAGCTGGCCAGCACGGCCGCCAGCACCGGCCACTGCCCGCCCTCCAGCAGCGCGGTGGCCAGCGCCCACTTGCTCACGAACCCCGCCGTCGGCGGCACGCCCACCAGGCTGAGGCCCGCCACGACGACGGCGGCGAACGTCCACGGCATCCGCCGACCCAGGCCCGCCAGGTCGGCCAGCCGCACCGAGCCCCAGCGCAGCACCAGCAGCCCCGCCGCCGCGAACAGCGCCGCCTTCGCCACGGCGTGGTTGACCAGGTGCAGGTAGGCGGCGGACACGCCGGCGGTGGTGGCCAGGCTGAGGCCGGCGGTGATGTAGCCGATCTGCGCGATGCTGGACCAGGCCAGCAGGTACTTCAGGTCGGTCTGGAAGCACGCGACGGCCGACCCGAGCAGCATCGCGACCACGGCGAGCGCCGACCCGATCCGGTCGACCGGCAGCGCGTCGAAGACCAGCGCGGCGCCGAACACGGTGAAGGCGAACCGCGCGAACGCGTAGATCGCCACCTTCGTGGCGGTGGCGGCGAGGAAGGCGCCGACCGCCGACGGGGCCTCGGCGTAGGCCTCGGGCAGCCAGGCGTGCAGCGGCACGACGGCCATCTTCACCGCCAGGCCCACGAACACGAACGCCACGGCGGACAGCAGCGCGCGGTTGCCGTGCAGGTCCGACAGCCGCGCCGCCAGGTCCGCCATGTTCAGGGTGCCGGTGACGGCGTAGGCCAGGCCGATCCCGATGAGGACGAACACGGCGCCGACGCTGCCGACGACCAGGTAGCGGAAGGCGGCCAGGAGCGCCTTGCGCCGCCTCCCCATCGCGATCAGGGCGTACGACGACAGCGACATGATCTCCAGGAAGACGAACGCGTTGAACGCGTCGCCGGTGACGGTGATGCCGACCATGCCCGCCAAGGCCAGGCACAGGCAGGAGTACACGAGGGTGACGCGTCCGCCGGCGACCTCGGCCGGCAAGCTGCGCCTGCTGTAGACCGCGACGGCGACCGCGATGGACGACACCAGCAGCAGGACCGGCGTGGTGGCGCCGTCCACGACGAACTCGATGCCGACCGGCGCGGACCAGCCACCCACCGAGTAGCGCTGCGGCCCCGCCGCGGCCACGCGCCACGCCAGCAGCGCGGCGCACGCCGCCGAGCCCAGTGCCACCGAGAGGAACAACAGCCAGGCCGCGACCCGGTGCCGGACCGCCACGCACAGCGGCGCGCCGAGGAGCGGGATCAGCACCTGCGCGACCGGCAGCTGGCCGGTCACGGGGCTGGGCCGGCGGAGTCGCGCTGGAGGACCTCGTCCTCTTCCAAGGTCCCGTAGGCGTGGAAGATGCGCACGGCCAGCGCCAGCCCCACGGCCAGCGTCGCCACGCCGACCACGATCGCGGTCAGGATGAGCACCTGCGGCAACGGGTGGGAGTACTGCCGCGCGCCTTCCGTGATGATGGGCGCGGTGCCGCCGTCGACCTTGCCCAGGCTGATGTAGAACAGGAACACCGACACCTGGAACAGGCTCAGGCCGATCAGCTTCTTGATCAGGTTGCCGTGGCTGATGACGACGTAGAGCCCGATCATCATGAGCGCGAAGATCGGCAGGTACACGTAATGGGCCGCGGTCACCGTCGCGCACCCCGTCCCGCGAAGCCGAAGAAGATCGAGGTCATCACCGTGGCCACGGTGATGCCGATGGCCGTCTCGACCAGCAGGATGCCCAGGTGCTGCCCCGCCACCGGGTCACCCGGCCGCAGGACGCCGTAGTCCAGGAACGCGCCGCCCGACAGCATCGTCGTCACCCCGACGCCCATGAACAGCAGCAACCCGAGGGGGACCAGCCACCACAGGACCGCCGGGGGCAGCACCCGCTGGACCCGGTCGAGGCCGAACACCAGCCCGTACAGGACGAAGCCGGACGCGAAGATCACACCCGCCTGGAACCCGCCGCCGGGCCCGTAGTCGCCGTGGAACAGCACGTACAGCGCGAACAGCAGGATGAAGGGCATGAGCAGTCCGCCGACGACGCTCAGGACGCGGTAGTCGGCCAAGGCCGGGCCGCCGTCCGCGCGGCCGTCCCCGCGCGTGAGCGGCCCCAGGAGCAGCAGGACCGCGACGCCGGCGCTGAAGACCACGACCAGTTCGCCGAGGGTGTCCAGGCTGCGGTAGCCGGCCAGCACGGAGGTGACGGTGTTCGGGATGCCCATCTCCTCCTGCGACCGGTACAGGTAGGTGTCGGTGACGGGGTGGGTGTGGACGGGGTTGTCGGCGGCGCCGAACGGCGGGAGGTCCTGGCCGGCGTGGAGGAGGGCGCCGCCGGCGAGCAGGACGACGAGCACGGCGGGCAGTCGGCGCTTGCGCGGTGTGACGGCCTCCCGCGACCGGGTCAGCGCCAGGACGCCCAGCAGCAGCACGGTGCTGATGCCGACGCCGACCGCTGCCTCGGTGAAGGCCACGTCCACCGCGTCCAGCAGCACGAACAGGCTCGCGGTGACCAGGCTGAACAGCGCGGCCAGCATGGTGGCCTCGTAGAGGGCGCGCATCCGGGTGATGGCCAGCGCCGTCGCGATGAGGATGGCGAACAGGGCGATGTTCATCAGCGCGAAGGCGGTCATCGGCGGCTGTCCCCCGCGCGCCAGACCTGCACCCCGTCGCGCCGCGCGGCCTGCGCCAGCGCGTGCGCCGCGGTCGGACCGGTGATCACCATGAACAGCAGGATGATCAGCAGGCGCAGCGCGGTGTCCCAGTCGGTGGTGCGCACCAGCAGGCCGAGCATGATCAGGCCGGTGCCCGCCGAGTCGGTGATGCCGGCGGCGTGCAGGCGGGTGTAGAAGTCGGGGAAGCGCAGCAGGCCCACGCCGCCGGTCAGGACGAACACCCCGCCCGCGGCCAGCAGCGCGCCGCTGACGACCTCGACGGCGGTCATGTCCGATCGTCCTCCTCTCGGGGCAGCAGGTCCTCGGCGTGGGTCAGGCGCAGCACGGCGATGACGGCGACGAAGTTGACCAGGGCGTAGAGGATGCCGATGTCGAGGAAGTCGGGTCGTCCGAACAGGTACCCGGCCACCGCCACGAACAGCACGGTCTTGGTCCCGAACACGTTCACGGCCAGGATGCGGTTGTAGCGACCGGGACCGGCGATTGCCCTGACCAGCGCGAGCACCATCGTGACCAGCACCGCGGCCATCAGGGCGTACATCATGTGCGTGCCTCCAGCCACCGCACCTTGCGCAGCAGCCGCCCGCCGCGCAAGTCGGCGACGTCCTCCGCGCCGAGCGCGTGGACCTCGACGGCGCCCTCGGCGACGGTCAACGACAACGTGCCCGGGGTGAGGGTGATGGAGTTGGCGTAGATCACCTGCGCGGTGACCGGCATCCCCTCGGTGGGCGTGGTCTCCACCACCGGCCGCAACGCGAGTCCGGGCGACCACACGGCGCGCGCGACCCGGAAAGCCGACACGACGACTTCCTTGCCGAGCCACAGGAAGTACAGCGGCAGGCGCAGCAGCAGACGCGCGGTGATGTCGGGCGGGTGGACGACGCCGGCGCGAAGGCATATCCAGCACACCAGCGCGACCGAGAACGCGCCCAGTGCCAGGAAAAGCACGCTGAAATGCCCGGAAAGGACGAGCCAGAACACCACGAACAGGGGAGCCACGCGGAGAATCCAGTGCACGAGCCACTCCAATCCCGGTCACCGAATCGGACCCGAGCCCGCACGCCGCCGTCGACCGGCCGCTCGGCGCGGCGGCGGACGACGGGTGGGGGCCCGTGCGTCACCCGGGGCCGGGATCGGGCGGGTGCCGGGTGTGTGCGCGGGTCGGCGCTGGTGGGGCGGATCGGGACGGCGTCGGCTCGACCGGGGTACGTGCGGTTTTGCGCCACGCGGCCGATCCCGCGCGCGCTCTGTGGCGCGCGCCGAACGGCGCCATTTCCGCCCACCGGGAGGGACGGCCGGGCTCCGGCCGCGCGGACAACGGGCTTTTCCGCATTCCAGACACGTGTTCGCCCACCTTCCCGACGGCGTGCGCTTGATGTTCGAACCTATCTCAAGCCGACAATTCAGACAATATGTGGCCGGCCGGTCGAGCGCGGGGCCCGCACCCGTCCCCGACACGATCACACGAGACGCCGCGAACCGCATGGCGGCCGAGCCGCGCGAGGACCCGCTCGGACCGGGCAGGTGGTCCCCGCCGCACCGGTGACTCCGAGGTCCCCGCAGCCTGAGCGGAGAGCGCGGCGGGCCGATACGGTGGGTTCACCGTCCACATCGGAACCGGGGAGCAGTCCGTGGCCGAGCAGTCCCGCAATGCCGTCATCGCCGTCATCGCCGTCACCGGGGCCACCGGGCGGCTCGGTGGCCGGGTCGCGCGGCGGCTGGCGGAGCGGGGTGTGGCGCAGCGGCTGGTGGTGCGCGACCCCGCGCGGGCGCCCGAACTGCCCGGCGCGTCCGTCGTCACCGCCAGCTTCGAGGACTGGGCCGCGGTGTGCGAGGCGCTGCGGGGCGCCGAGACCGTGCTGATGGTCTCCGCCGCCGAGAGCCCCGAACGGGTGGAGCAGCACCGGTCCTTCGTGGACGCCGCCGTCGACGCCGAGGTCCGGCACCTGGTGTACATCTCGTTCTACGGCGCGGCGGCCGACGCCACCTTCACCCTGGCCCGCGACCACCACGCCACGGAGTCCTACATCAGGACCTCGGGGTTGTCGCACACCTTCCTCCGCGACAACCTCTACGCCGACTTCGCCCCGTTCTTCCGCGGCCAGGACGGCGTCATCCGAGGTCCGGCGGGCCACGGCAGGGTGTCGCTGGTCGCCCTGGACGACATCGCCGACGCCGCCACCGCCGTGCTGCTCGACCCGCACGCCCACGACGGCCAGATCTACGACATGACCGGGCCCGAGGCGCTCACCCTGGCCGAGGTCGCCGAAACCGTCCAGCGGGTCACCGGGCAGCCCACGACCTACCACGCCGAGACGGTCGAGGAGGCCTACCGGTCCCGCGAGGTCTACCAGGCGCCGGACTGGGAGGTCGACGCCTGGGTGACGACCTACACCGCGATCGCCGCCGGCGAGATGGCCGGGGTCACCGACCACGTCGAGCGCCTCACCGGGCACCCCGCCACGCCCCTCGCGACCGTCCTCGCCGGGTGATCAGGCTCACGGCCCAGGCGTATCCACCAGCCCCTTTGTAGGGTTCCTACAACTTTGGGGCGGCAACACGCATAGCTGCCACCGTTGGAATCCCGCGCGTCTACATCAAGGCTGGTCCCCGACGGTCGCCACCGACCGCACGTCCGACGAGGAGCTTTTTTGTTCTCCCGAATCGCCATCGTCAACCGGGGCGAAGCCGCCATGCGGCTCATCCACGCCGTGCGCGACCTGGCCGCGCAGACCGGGTCCCGGATCGACACCGTGGCCCTGCACACCGACGTCGACAGCACGGCCACCTTCGTCCGGGAAGCCGACTTCGCCCACGACCTGGGTCCCGCCGCGAACCGGCCGTACCTGGACCTGGCGGTGCTCGAACAGGCCCTCATCCAGACCGGGGCCGACGCGGCCTGGGTCGGCTGGGGCTTCGTCGCCGAGGACCCGGCGTTCGCCGAGCTGTGCGCCCGCACCGGCGTGACCTTCATCGGGCCCGACCCGGAGGCCATGCGCCAACTGGGCGACAAGATCGGCGCGAAGCTGATCGCCGAAGAGGTCGGCGTCCCCGTCGCGCCCTGGTCGCGCGGCGCGGTCGAGGACCTGGACGCCGCGCTCAAGGCGGCCCGCGAGGTCGGCTACCCGTTGATGCTCAAGGCCACCGCCGGCGGTGGCGGCCGGGGCATCCGGGTGATCACCTCCGAGCAGGAGCTGGTCGACGCGTTCGACCGGACCAGCCAGGAGGCGCAGCGCGCGTTCGGCAGCGGCGTGATGTTCCTGGAGCGCCTGGTCACCGGCGCCCGGCACGTCGAGGTGCAGGTCATCGCGGACGGCCAGGGCACGGCGTGGGCGCTGGGCGTGCGCGACTGCTCGGTGCAGCGGCGCAACCAGAAGATCATCGAGGAGTCCGCCTCGCCGGTCCTCTCGCCCGACCAGGTCGAGGACCTGAAGGCCTCCGCCGAGCGGCTCGCGCTGGCCGTGGGCTACCGGGGCGCGTGCACCGTCGAGTTCCTCTACCACCCCGGTGACCGGCAGTTCGCGTTCCTGGAGGTCAACACCCGCCTGCAGGTCGAGCACCCGATCACCGAGATCACCACCGGGTTCGACCTGGTCCGCGCCCAGATCCACGTGGCCGCCGGCGGCAAGCTGGAAGGCGACAAGCCGGTCGAGTGGGGTCACGCGATCGAGGCGCGCCTGAACGCCGAGGACCCCGACCGCGACTTCGCGCCCGGCCCCGGCCGCATCGAGCGGCTGGAACTGCCCGCCGGCCCCGGCATCCGGGTGGACACCGGCGTCAGCGAGGGCGACTCGATCCCGCCCGACTTCGACTCGATGATCGCCAAGATCATCGCCCACGGCCGCGACCGCGCCGAGGCACTGGCCCGGCTGCGCCGCGCGCTGGCCGAGACCACCGTGATCATCGAGGGCGGCGCGACCAACAAGAGCTTCGTGCTCGACCTGCTCGACGAGCCCGCCGTGCTCGACGCGACCGCGGACACCGGCTGGATCGACCGGGTCCGCGCGCAGGGCGGGCTGGTCAGCCACCGGCACTCGGCGGTCGCGCTGGCCGCCGCGGCGATCGAGGTCTACGAGGACGAGGAGCACCTGGCCCGCCAGGAGCTGTTCACCTCCGCGCGCGGCGGGCGCCCGCACACCCGGCACGAGGCCGGTCGGGTGCTGGAGTTCACGCTGCGCGGCCAGAGCTACCGCGTGCACGTGGCCCGCGTCGGCGGGCAGCGGTTCCGGGTGGGCGTCGCCGCGGCGTCGGGCCCGGTGCACACGGCGGACGTGGACGTCGAGCGGTTCGACGAGAACACCGGCCGCATCCGGGTCAACGGCGTGCGCTACCGCGTGGTCACCGGCGTGCACGGCGCGGTCCACCACGTCGAGGTCGACGGCGTCACCCACCGGGTCAGCCGGGACGAGGGCGGCGTGCTGCGCTCCCCCATGCCCGCGCTGGTGGTGGCCACCCCGCTGGAGGTCGGCGACGAGGTCGAGGCCGGCGCGCCGGTCCTGGTCCTGGAAGCCATGAAGATGGAGACGGTGCTGCGCGCCCCGTTCCGCGCCCGACTGCGCGAGTCCGCCGTGTCGGTGGGCAGCCAGGTGCCCGCGGGCGCCCCGCTGCTGCGGCTGGAGCCGGTGGGCGACGGCGCGGACGCCGCGCCCGGGTCGGCCGGCCCCGCCGTCGAACTGGACCTGCCCGCGCCGTCCGCCGCCCCCACGGCCGACGACCTGCGCCAGGAGCTGCGGGACGTCCTGCTGGGCTTCGACACCGAGCCCGGTGGCGCGGACCGGCTGGCCGCCGCCTACCTGGACAAGCGCGCCGGGCTGGCCGAACGCCCGCTGGCCGCCGAAGCCGGGCTGCTGCGGCTGTTCGCCGACCTGTCCGAGCTGAGCCGCAACAAGCCGGTCGGCGAGGAGCAGCCGGACAACCGCGTGCACAGCCCGCGCGAGTACTTCCACACCTACCTGCGCAGCCTCGAACCGGACCGGGCCGGCGTGTCGGCCACGTTCCGCCGCAAGCTGTCCACCGCGCTGGCCAACTACGGCGTCACCGACCTGGAGCGCACGCCCGCGCTGGAGGGCGCGGTCTTCCGCATCTTCCTGGCCCAGCAGCGCGCCACCGCCGACGCGAACGTCGTGGCCGCCGTGCTCCGGCAGTGGCTGACCGAGGCCCCGCCGGCCGAGGACGACCGGGTGACCGTGGGCCTGGCCCTGGAGCACCTGGTGGCCGCCACCCAGGTGCGGTTCCCGGCGGTGTCGGACCTGGCCCGCGGTGTGGTGTTCCGCTGGTTCGCGCAGCCGATGCTGCGCCGCTCCCGCGCCCGGGTGCACTCGGAGGTGCGCAAGCACCTGATCCACCTCGACCGGCACCCGGACTCGCCGGACCGCGCCGAGCGGATCGCGGTCATGGTCGCCAGCCCCGAGCCGCTGGTGCGGCTGCTGGGCCAGCGCATCGGCCGCCCCGGAGCCGACCACACCCCGCTGCTGGAGGTGCTGGCCCGCCGGTACTACGGCAACGACGCGCTCACCGCGATCCGCCCCGAGCGGGTCGGCGACTGCGTGTTCGTCGCCGCCGAGAACCGGGGCGCCCGCGTGGTGAGCACCGCCGTGGACTTCGCCGCGCTGCCCGGGGCCGTGCGCGCGCTGGCCGAGCTGGCCGCCGACCAGACCCTGGTCGCGGACCTCTACGTGACCTGGCCGGACGGCCCGGCCGACCACGAGGAGATGGCGGCCAGGCTGCGCGAGGCGCTGGCCGCCCAGCCGCTGCCGACCGCGTTGGACCGCATCACCACCACCGTGGCGGGCCGGCGCGACGAGGCCATGCACCACCACTTCACCTTCCGCCCGTCGCCGACCGGCCTGGCCGAGGAGCGCCTGGTCCGGGGCCTGCACCCGCGCATCGCCGAGCGGATGCAGCTGGACCGGCTGCGCGACTTCGACCTCACCCGCCTGCCGTCGCTGGACGAGGAGGTCTACCTCTACCGGTGCGTGGCCCGGGAGAACCCGTCCGACGAGCGCCTGGTGGCGCTGGCCCAGGTGCGCGACCTGACCCCGTTGCGCGACGACGACGGCCGGATCGCCGCCCTGCCCGCCGCCGAGGACGTCCTGGCCGCGTGCCTGGACGCCATCCGCCGCGCCCGCAGCCGCCACGGCGGCGGCCACCGCCCGGCGACCAACCGGATCGTGCTCTACGCGTGGCCGCCCACCGACCTCAGCTCGGGCGACCTGGACGCCGTGGCGCAGCGCGTCCTGCCCACCACCAGCGGGTTGGGCCTGGAAGAGGTGCTGTTCCTGGCCCGCCGCCGGGACGAGGCCGGGAAGCTGGTCGACATCGCCGTGCGCATCGGCGACGACGCGGGCGCGGGCGTGCGGCTGTCGTTCGTCAAGCCGCCGACCGAGCCGGTCCGGCCGCTGGACGACTACCGCCAGAACGTCCTGCGCGCCCGCAGCCGGGGCACCGTGTACCCGTACGAGCTGATCGACGTGCTCACCGGTCCCACCGGGTCGTTCACCGAGTACGACATGGTCGACGGCCACCTGGTCGCGGTGGACCGGCCGCGCGGGCGCAACACCGCCGCGATCGTCCTGGGCACGGTCACCACGCCCACCGCCAAGCACCCCGAGGGCATGACCCGCGTGGTGCTGCTGGGCGACCCGACCAAGGCGCTGGGCGCGCTGTCCGAGCCGGAGTGCGCCCGGGTCATCGAGGCCCTGGACCTGGCCGAGCGGCTGAAGGTGCCGGTCGAGTGGTTCGCGCTGTCCGCCGGCGCCCGGATCTCCATGTCCTCCGGCACGGAGAACATGGACTGGGTCGCCGCGGCGCTCAAGCGGATCGTCGAGTTCACCCAGGCCGGCGGCGAGATCAACATCGTGGTCGCGGGCATCAACGTCGGCGCCCAGCCGTACTGGAACGCCGAAGCCACGATGCTCATGCACACCAAGGGCATCCTGGTCATGACGCCGGACTCGGCGATGGTGCTCACCGGCAAGCAGTCGCTGGACTTCTCCGGCGGCGTGTCGGCCGAGGACAACTTCGGCATCGGCGGCTACGACCGGGTCATGGGCCCCAACGGGCAGGCGCAGTACTGGGCGCCGGACCTGCGCGCCGCGCGGGACGTGCTCATGGCGCACTACGAGCACAGCTTCATCGCCCCCGGCGAGGACGGGCCGCGCCGCGCGCCGACCACCGACCCGGTGGAGCGGGACGTGTGCGCGTACCCGCACAGCTCGCCGGACAGCCCGTTCACCACGGTGGGCGAGATCTTCTCGGTCGAGGCGAACCCGGACCGCAAGAAGCCGTTCGACATCCGCACGGTCATGCGGGCGCTGTCCGACCAGGACCACCCGGTGCTGGAGCGGTGGCGCGGCATGGCCGACGCGGACACCGCCGTCGTGCAGGACGTCCACCTGGGCGGCATCCCGGTGTGCCTGCTGGGCATCGAGTCGCGCGCGGTCCCCCGCCACGGCTTCCCGCCCACCGACGGCCCCGACTCGTACACGGCCGGCACGTTGTTCCCGAAGTCGTCGAAGAAGGCGGCGCGGGCGATCAACGCGGCCAGCGGCAACCGGCCGCTGGTGGTGCTGGCGAACCTGTCGGGCTTCGACGGCTCGCCGGAGTCGATGCGCGAACTGCAACTGGAGTACGGCGCGGAGATCGGCCGGGCGATCGTGAACTTCCGCGGCCCGATCGTGTTCTGCGTGATCTCCCGCTACCACGGCGGCGCGTTCGTGGTGTTCTCCAAGGCGCTCAACCCGAACATGACGGTCCTGGCCGTGGAGGGTTCGTTCGCGTCGGTCATCGGCGGCGCGCCGGCGGCGGCCGTGGTCTTCTCCCGCGACGTCGACGGCCGCACCGCCAACGACCCGCGGGTCCGCAAGCTGGAGGCCCAGGTCGCGGAGTCCACGGGTGCGGAGCGCGCGGCCCTGACCGCCGAACTGGCTGGCACCCGGACCGCCGTCCGCGCCGAGAAGCTGGCCGAGGTGGCCGCCGAGTTCGACCGCGTCCACAGCATCCGCCGGGCGGTCGAGGTCGGCTCGGTCGACGCGATCGTGCCCGCCGGTGAGCTGCGCAAGCAGATCATCGAGGCGGTCGAACGCGGCCTGCTGCGGTAGTCCCCCGGTGACGCGGTCCGGCCTTCGGGTCGGACCGCGTCACAGTCCACCTCCCCCGGACCCGATCTGATCGGTGCGGCCCCCGGGGGAAGGTCAGGTGGATGAACAGTTCCGAGGCCGACGTCGTGGCACCAGGTGGCCGCGATGAACAACGGCAAACTCCCCACCGGCCGCCTCTGACCCGGCGAAGCCGGGTCTGCGCGCCAAGCGCGCTTGGCGCGCCCCGCGAAGCGGGCTTGGCGCGCCCCGCGCGGCGCGCTTGGCACGCCCCGCGCGCCGGCTTGTGCGAGGCGGCCAGGGCGGGGGTGGGCGGGCGGAAGCCCAACCGGCAGCAGAGCTTCAGCCTAAGCCTGCGACCCACGCTCGGCTTCGGCCAATCGCGCGTGCAGCCGCTCCCGCACCTCATCCGGCGTGTAAGCCCGACGCCGCCGCTCCGCCCGAGCCACCGCCACCCCGGTAGCCGCCACGCCCACGAACGCCGCCAACCCGACGAGCTTCCACCAGCGCATGCCCCTAGGCTACTGCCGTGGCGGGTATCTCCCTGGACGAAGCTCTCGACACGACACGCACCGGCGACCTCTGGGTGTTCCGCGGCCGGAGCGCCGCCGACCGGGCCATCCAGGCGCTGACCAACAGCCCGGTCAACCACGTCGGCATGTCCCTGGTGATCGACGACCTCCCCCCGCTCATGTGGCACGCCGAACTGGGCCGCTCCCTCCCCGACATGTGGTCCGGCAAGCAGCAGCGCGGCGCGCAACTGCACGACCTCCGCCAAGCGGTCCTCACCTGGGCCCGCAAGTACGGCCAACGCGCCTGGCTGCGCCAACTCGACCACCAGGTCACCCGCGACGTGGAGAACGCCGTCCTGCGCACGATCGCCCGCCTCGACGGCACCCCCTTCCCCTCCACCGCCCGCCTCGCCACCCGCTGGCTGCACGGCCGCATCCCCCTCGGCAGGCACCACGACGCGGCCCTGGAAACCGCCTACTGCGCCGAGGTCGTCGCCGTCACCTACCAGGCCATGGGCCTGCTCCCCGCCGACCGCAAGCCGAACTGGTACGACCCCGGCCGCTTCTGGAGCGGCGACGACCTCGCCCTGTCCCACGGCGCTCGCCTCGGCGAGGAGATCGCCGTCGAGGTACCGCTGGACGCCGCACCGTAACCGCCCGATCGCAGCGCAGGTTCCTCGCCGCATCGGGCTAACGAACCGACCACCGCTCACGATGGGCCGGGTATCCCACCGGGCTATGGAGGTCGCTGTGAGCGGACGAGTTCGCAAGTTGGGCACGGCCTTCGCCGCCACCGCCCTCACAGCCGCAACGCTCATCGTGCCCTCGGCCGGAGCCCAGACCACCCGCGTCCTGGCCTACGTCGCCAACAACGGCGGCGGGGTGTCCGTTCTGGACACCGCCACCAACGCCCTCACCACCGCGCTCGTCGACAGCCAGGGCGACTCCCCTACGGCGTCGGCGTCGCGTTCGACGGCGGGCGCGCGTACGTCACCAACGTCCGCGACGACACGCTCACCGTCATCGACACCCCCACCGGCACGGTCGACGCCGCCATCCCGGTCGGCGACGGTCCCGCCGGCGTGGTCGTCTCCCCCAGCGGTGGCCACGTATACGTCTCCAACTACCGGGCGGGCACGGTGTCCGTCGTGGACGCCGCCACCCTCGCCGCCGTGGCGACCATCCCCGTCGGCCCCAACGCGGACGGAGTCGCGCTGACCCCGGACGGCGCCCTGCTCTACGTCGCCCACGACGTCCCCGGCCCCGGCACGGTCTCCGTCGTCGACACCGCCACCAACACCGAGATCGCCGAGTTCCCCACCGGCAACACGCCCACCGCGCTCGCCGTCACCCCCGACGGCTCGACCCTGGTGGTGGTCAACAAGTTCTCCGACAACGTGGCCCTCGTCGAAACCTCCGGCCACACCGTCACCGGCACCATCCCGGTCGGCTTCGTCCCGCACGGCGTGGCGATCTCGCCCGACGGCTCCCGCGCGTTCGTCACCAACAGCGAGGGCGACACCCTGTCCGTCCTCGACCTCACCAACCGGACACCCCTCACCGCGATCCGGGTGGGCGACCGGCCGATCAGCGTCGCCCTCACCCCCAACGGCGCCAAGGCCTACGTCACCAACTTCCTCGGCAACACCCTGTCGATCGTCGACACCGCCGCGCTGGCCGTCGAGGCCACGATCCCGGTCGGCGTGAACCCGGTCGGCATCGCCATCCACGCGGTCCCGCCCGCCCGGACGCGGCTCACCGGCGGCAACGCGAAGATCGTCAACCGGGGCGGCCTCACCGTCGCCGGCATCACCGCCACGCTCACCGAAGCCCACACCGGACGTCCCGTCGCCGGAAGGGTCATCGACTTCCGCACGGTCAAGGGAAGCCCGCTGTGCACGGCGGAGACCACCGCCGCAGGCACCGCGACCTGCGACTCCCGCGTGCCGTTCAACCTCGGCGTCAACACCCTGCTTGAGGGCTACACGGCGGCCTTCGGCGGCGACACGCACCGCGGCCCGTCAGTCGTGCACGGCACGATCACCCGCAGGTGAACTCTCCTCCGCTCACCGCCGGATTGTCGTACCCACCGCCTACCATCCCGATCATGACCTCCGAGCCGCCGCTGAGCCCGGACCTGCGGGCGCTGTTCGCCGACCACACGGGCCGGTCCCTGTCGGTCCCGCTGCCGCCGGGCCGGGCGATCACCCCCGAAGACGACGCCGGGCGACCCGCGTTCTGGCTCAGCGACGGCCCCGCGACCGAGGGCCTGTGGTCCCGGCTGCGCGCCGAGCACGCCCGCTCGGGCCTGTGGCCGCTGCTGCTGGACGCCCTGGACGACCACGACCCGCAGTACCGGCCGTGGGGCACCGGCGAAGTCGCCCCCGCCGAGATGTCCTCCCCGGCAGCGCACGACCCGGCCGCCCTCCTGGCCGCGTGGTGGGCCGAGCACACCGACGCCTCCTCGGCGGACCCCGACACCGCCCCGTACGGCCGCACCTGGCCCTGGCCTGGCACCGCAACCGCCCACCGCCACCGACGCCGACCCGGGCCGCATCGCCGACGGCCTGGCCGCGCACCTGCTGACCGACCACCCGTCGATGCGCCTGGGCCTGGTGGCCGCCGACCGGGGCGCGGACGCGCTCACCGCCGCCGGCTGGTTCGGCCCGGCCAACTACACCGAGGACACCGCCCAGATCTCGGCCGTCCTGCGCAGCTGGGAGGACCGCTTCGGCGCCCGGGTGGTGGGCGTCGGGTTCTCGACCCTCCTGCTCAGCGTCGCCGCCCCGCCCACCACGCACGACCAGGCGCTGGCGGTGGCCGCCGAGCACTTCGCGTTCTGCCCCGACAACGTCTGGCAGGGCGTCACGCCCCTGTCGGCGTACGCCGAACGCCTGGTCGGCGACCATTCGTGGGCTTTCTGGTGGGACTGACGACCGTCACTCGGGCAGGGTCACCGCGCCCTTGCCGATCTCGACGGTCGTCCCCTGCACGATGAACACGTAGGCGTCCGCCTTGCCCGGCTTCATCCCGCCGGACTCGCGCCCCGCCCCCTCACGCGCCGACCCGTCCGGCTCTTCCTTCACCAGGACCTTCCACTTGCCGTCCCCGGCGGCCCGATCCTGCTGTTCCCCGCACTCGACCTCGTCGCCCTCGGCCTTGGCCACGGCGTCGTCCTGCCGCACCACGAGGACGACCTTGGTGAAGTCGACCGGCGACTCCTGCTCCGGGCAGCCCACCGTCCCGGTGAACGCGTACCCGTCGCCTTCCTTGGTGACCTTCTCGTCGATCACCGCCTTGAACGTGCTGGGACCGTCTACCGCCATGGGTCCCATCGCCCCCGCACCGGGCGTGGCCGCCACACAGGTCCCCAGCACCAACCCGCCGGCGAGCACCGCTCGCCCGAACGCCCCGACAGCCATCACGACCTCCCGTCTCCCGCGGCCACGCTGACCACGCCAGAGGCGGGATGCCCGGCGGCAGAACGGAAAAACGGCGGCATGCGGTGACCACCCGAACGAGTTGCACAACACTCCAACCGACACACTGCCCGCTACCGGGCGTCAGCCCCGCAGGCGACCCAGAACCCGGTCGAGCGCTCGCTTCACCATGTCCGGCATGCCCTCGCCACGCAGATCGCCCAAAACCTGCTCGTTGAGCCCGCCCGGCGTCATGTGCTCCTCGGTCAACGCCGTCAGCGACGTGGTCCGCCCCACCGCCTGCCCGAGCTGCCCGAAGATGTGCGCGATGTAGCCGGTCGCGTCCTCGTCCTCCACCCCCTGCGCCGCCAGCCAGTCCGCGACCGTGGCCAGGTAGTCCAGGTGTGCGGCGAAGGTGGCGGTCGCGGCGCTGAAGGCCTCCAGCGTCGTCTCCGCACCCGGCACGACCACCCCGCCCACCCGTTCCAGC
This sequence comes from Actinosynnema sp. CA-248983, assembly GCA_050954585.1. GTDB lineage: Bacteria > Actinomycetota > Actinomycetes > Mycobacteriales > Pseudonocardiaceae > Actinosynnema. The sequence goes on from CP191863.1 coordinate 4,687,448, forward strand.
AACTCAAGGGCCACCGGCTGGTCCGGGTAGAGCACGGTCAGGCTCTGCCGGCGCGCCGCCGCCGGCAGCGGGATCGTGCGGACGACTTCGGTGGCGGGCGCGATCCACTCCGTGAGCCGGGCCAGCGGAACACCGGCCAGCGCACTGACCACGACGTGCTCCGGCCGGAACACCAACTCCCGGACGACCTCCGCGCCGACCTGGGGCCGCACCGCCAGCACGACGACCCCGGCCCGGTCCAGCACCTCCTGGTTGCTGTCGCACACCCGCACGTTCGCGTACCGCCTGGCCAGCTCCTGCCCCACCGCACGGTTCCGCGGCGACAGGAACACCGCCGGCGGCTCGGCCACCCCATCGCTGAGGCCCTCCACGATCGCCGCCGTCAACGCGCCCGCACCCACGAACCCGTACACGCCAACACCCCTCTTCGCCGCACCCGCCAACCCCGGTGATCGAACCGTACTCGGGCGGCCCCACACCACGGGGAATCGCTTGAGCCCCGCCCGAACCCCGCGCTACGGTGCGCTGGGAGCGCTCCCAATCCGGAAGGACGTGCAATGAAGCACACCAAATGGGCGGTCGCAGCGGCACTTCTGGCCGGCCTGGTCCCAGCTCCCCCAGCCACCGCCGAACCCCCGCGCACCACCGCCGACTGCGGCGCCGGCACGTGGCACGCGGAAGCCTGGTCCAGCGGCGGCACGTGGACCGCCCGCCGCGGCAGTTCGGTCGTCTACACGGGCTCGGACATGCGGGCCGCGGTCCAGGCCGCCATCGGCAGCCTCACCGCGGGCCGGACGTGGAAAGAGCGCGTGGTCGTCTGGCAGGGCGGCACGATCAGCGCCGGGTCGCGGATCTCGTTGCCCAGCTACACCGCGCTCGACGTGTGCGGCACGATCAACGTCACCGGCACCGGCTCCGGCGACCAGGCCCCGGTCTACTCGCGTGGCACGACCGACGTCGAGGTGCAGAACCTCCGCCTCACCGGCACCCCGCTCTACGGCATCTTCCTGCGCAACGTCACCAACGTCGTCCTCGGCCAGATCGACATGCGCCTGTCCTCGGGCCTGGGCATCCGGATCGACAACCTCGGCAACACCAGCGTCCGCAGCCGCAACATCCGCATCGCCAACGTCTACGTGTCCGGCACCGGCACCCACGGCGTCGAGACCTACGGCGTGGACGGCCTGACCATCGGCACCGTGACCGCCCGCAACACCCGCGACTCCGGCCTGCTGCTCAACAACACCATCAACGCCACCATCGGCACCGTCGACGCCGAGAACGCGGGCACCGGCACCGGCTACGCGGCCTTCCGGGTGGCCAACCGCAACGGCCGCGTCGGCACCGGCTACCCCACCAACATCCGGGTGGGACTGGTGAAGGCGCGCGGCGGCGGGCGTGGCGTGTTCTGCGTGTCGGAGAGCGGCGGCCTGGCCATCGACCGGATCGACCTGGCCAACACCGGCAACAACGCCATCCTGGTGGAGAACTGCTACAACGTCACCATCGCCACCCAGAGCGGGTCGGTCTACGGCGGCGGTGAGATCCGCCTGGCCGCGCGCACGGAGTTCCCGAACAACTCCGACATCTACATCCAGAACCTGACCGTCACCAACTCGTCCATCCGCGAGAGCCCGTGCGGCAACAACACGGTCTTCCGCAACAACACCCTGGTCAACAGCAGCCAGAACGTGTGCTGACTCAAGGGGTGGCGAACACCTGCACCCAGTAGTGCCCGTTGGGGTTGACGCCCACGCCCAGGTCGTGCAACTCGCAGTTGAGGATGTTGGCGCGGTGACCCGAGCTGTTCATCCAGTCCCGCATGGCGTCCTCGGGCGTGGTCGGTCCTTTGTGGATGTTCTCGGCGACCCGCCGCCACGGGTAGCCGGCGGCATCCAGCCGGTCCCCGACGTCGCGACCCTCGGGGCTGACGTGGTCGTAGTAGTCGCGCGCGGCCATGTCGTCGGCGTGGGACTGCGCGGCCGACTGCGCCCGCCCGTCCACCTGCACCGCGCCGCACCCGGCGCCGGCCCGCTCGGCGTTGACCAGTTCCACGACCCGGTCGGCGGCCGACACCCGATCCGCCGGCTGGGCGTCGCTCTTCTGCGCGGTCACCCCGGCCAGCACCGCCGCCGCCGCACAGGCCACCAGCGCCCGCTCCTTGCCGCGGGCGAAGAACCTGCTCCGCTTCATGATGTTCACTCCTCCGCTGTGCAGGTCGGTTACCCGACGGATGGGCGGCGGAACGACACGCGGAGGAGTTCACCAGGTCGTGTGCTCAAGGTTTGCCGACCGGGTGGAACGTAGGCTGGCGGCATGACACTGGGGGTCAGGCGTCCCGAGGACGTCGAGGAACTGCCCGCCGTGGGCGGCGCGTACCGGATCACGCTGTCCGGTTCGGACACCGGCGGCCGGCTGTCGGTGGTGGAGATGCGGCTGGACGCGGGCGCGCTGGGCGCGTCACCGCACGTCCACCACTCGCACGAAGAGGACTTCGTCGTGCTCGACGGCGAGATCACCTTCGACGTCGGCGGCTCGGACCTGGTCGTGGGCGCGGGCGGCGCGGTGGCCGTGCCGCGCGGGTCGGCGCACGGGTTCCGCAACGCCACCGGCGAGCCCGCCCGCTGCCTGATGATCCTCACGCCCGGCGGCTACGAGGACTACTTCCGCGAGGTGTCCCGGATGGTCGCCGCCGGCCGCGAGCCGACGGTCGAGGAGCTGACCGCGCTGCGCGCCGGTTTCGACACCACCCCCGCCTGACCGAGTACGTTGCGGTCAGGAGGTGGCCGATGCTGTCCCTGGCCGACTGGCAGTCCCTCACGCCCGCCGACCGCTCCCGCCGCCGCGCCGAAGCGGTCGACCGGGCGAAGGGGTCCACGCACGGCGACTGGATCACCGTCCTGCGCGACCGCCCGCCCGGCGCCGGCCCGCTGAGCGGAATCCCGTTCTCCGTCAAGGACAACGTGGACGTGCGCGGCGTCCCGACCACGGCAGGCAGCCCTCTGCTGGGCGACTCCCCCGCCGCCGTGGACGCGACCGTGGTCGGCGCGCTCGTCGACGCGGGCGGGGTGGTCGTCGGCAAGACCAACCTGCACGAGTTGGCGTTCGGGATCACCAGCAACAACCGGACGTTCGGCCCGGTCCGCAACCCGGTCGACCCGTCCCGCTCGGCCGGCGGGTCCAGCGGCGGCAGCGCGGTCGGCGTGGCCCTGGGCGTCGTGCCGTTCGCGTTGGGCACCGACACCGGCGGGTCCGTCACGATCCCGGCGTCGTTCTGCGGCGTTGTCGGTTTCCGCCCGTCGACCGGCCGCTACCCCGGCGACGGCGTGGTGAACCTGTCCACGACCCGCGACACCATCGGCGTCCTCGCCCGAACCGTGCGCGATGTGCGCGTTGTCGACGAAGTCATCACCGGCACATCGACGGAAGCACCCGCCTCGCTCACCGGTCTCCGCATCGGCCTCCCCCACAGCCGCTTCCGGGACATCGACCCCGAGGTGGCGCGGGTGGTGCGGGAGGCGGTGGCCGTGCTCGAACGCTCCGGCGCGCACGTCCTCGACGTGGACCTGGGCGACGACCTCGCCATCGCCGGCGGAGCAGGCATGGAACTCGTCCTGTTCGAGGCCCCGCGCCTGCTCGCCCGCCGCGTCCCGCTGCCACCCGGGCAGTGGCCGGACCGGATCGCCTCCCCCGGCGTCCGCGCCCTGATCGAGGCGATGACCGCCACCCCGCTCCCGGTGGAGACCTACGAACGCGCCCGCGCCACCCGCTGGCGACTGCGCCAGACCTACACCGACGCGTTCCGCGAGGTGGACCTCCTGCTGGGCCCGACCACCCCGGTCACCGCCCCCAAGGTCGGCGCGGACGACTCGCTCACCCTCAACGGCCGGTCCGTGCCGACGTTCGCGACCGTCACCCGCAACACCAGTCCCGGCACGGTCGCCGGCGTGCCGATGGTGTCGGTTCCGGTGGGCGCCACCCGCGACGGCCTGCCCGTCGGCGTGTGCCTGGAGGGTCGTCCGTTCGCGGACCTGCACCTCCTCGCCGTCGCCGAGGCGGTGCAGGACGCCCTCACGCGTACTGGAGGTCGGCCTTGACGATGACCCCGTCCCGGACGTCGAAGCTGTAACGGGCCCGGAACCCGCCGCTGCCCCCGGGCTCGAACCGGACCAGCATGGTCACGCCGCCGTCCCGGGGCGTGCTTTCCAGGACGGTCAGCCGGCCGCCGATCACCTCGGTGTCGGCCCAGTGCCGGATCGCGTCGTGCCCCTTGATCTCCCGACCGACGTCCACGATGACCGCCTCGGGCGCGAACGAGGCGACCAGCCCGTCCAGGTCTCCCGCCGCGACCGCGTCCACGTACCGCCGCGCCGCCGGGTCCAACTCGGTCGCCGTGCTCGACGGCATCGGCGTGACCGCGTCCGACACGACCGCCCGAAGGTGGTCGTTGACGACCAGCGTCACGCCCCCACCCACGACCACAACCGCCGCCACGATCACCGCGATGCGCCACTTCCGCGAACCCACTCCGCGCTCCTCACGTCCGGGGACAGCGGAAGGATCACAGCCCGCGATCAGGTCTCACAGCCGAACAACCTGCACAAACCGTGCAACTTCTCACGCCACCCGGGTCCGCTTGAGGAACGCCACGAACGCGGTCGCCGCGAACAGCACCGTCCACAGCAGACTGCTCACCACCGCCGAACCCGGCACCGACGACGTGAACCCCGCCCCGAGCCCGAGTTGCATCGCCCCGTACGCGGGCAGCGCCTCCATCAGCCCGCCCCCCGACGACCTGTTGATCAGCGGGTTCTGCAGCAGCAGGTCGGTGATCGTGATGGTGATGATGGTGAACATGCCTTCGAGCTGGCCGGGCAGGAACAACGCCAGGAACAGCCCCATCGCCCCGTACACCAGGCCTGCCAGGAACACCGCCACCCACATGGACAGGGGTTGTTCCATGGGCCAGAACCAGCGCATCCAGGCGGCGGCGTAGGCGGCGACCAGGGCGGCGAAGGCGGTGAGGGAGGTGAGCTTGGCCAGCAGGAGGGCGGTGCGGGAGTAGCCGGCGGCGGTGAGGCGGAGGTCGAAGTCCTCGGCGTGCTTGGCCGAGCTGAACATCGCGAACCCGATGAGCTGGCACGACGCGTTCAGGGCACAGCTGATCATGGTGATCTTCTCGCCGCCGCCGAGCACCACCGAGCCGGTGCTGCCGTGGTGGAACGGCAGGACGTCGTGGCTGACCACGTTGTACGCGAGCGCGACGCCGACCGGGATGAGCACGGCCAGGAACACCATCGCCAACCGGTTGCGGGCCAGCACGAAGAGCGTGAAGCGGGCCGCCACACCGTAGGCGGTCATGCAGGGCTCACCGCAACCGCGTGGTCGAGGACGCCGTCACGCAGCCGGTGCAGGGTGTCCAACCGGACGCTGTCGTAAGCCAGGTGCGAGATCACCAGCACCGCCCGCCCGGCCGCCCGCAACCCCGCCGCGATCTCCCAGAACCGCAGGTAGGTCTCCCAGTCGAAGCCCTGGTAGGGCTCGTCCAGCAACACCACGGCGGGGTCGTGCATCAGGGCGAGCACGAGGTTGACCTTCTGCCGCGTCCCCCCGCTCAGCTCCTTGACCGCGGTCCCCGGTACTCGCCGAACCCCAGCTGCTCGATCAACTCGTCCGCCCGCCGCAGGTCCGGCAGCCGGTAGGCGATCTGGAAGTACCGGAGGTGCTGGTCCACGGTCAGGTCGTTGTTGAGCACCGGATTCTGCGGGCAATACCCCAGCCGACCGGACACCTCCACCGTCCCGGAGTCACTCCGCAACTGCCCGCACAAGATCCGCAACAGCGTCGTCTTGCCGGCCCCGTTCTCCCCCACGACCCCGACCAGCCGACCCCCTCTCACGTCGAGGTCGACCCCCCGCAACACCGCTCGCTTCCCGTAGGACTTCCGAACCCCGGCGACGGTCAACACACCGACCCTCCCCACCACGCCGGCACGACCCCCGCGCCGGACCCGCAAACTAGCCCAGCCACCCCATCACCCGGTTCAGCGACCACTCACTTGACGGGCTACGCGCTGGACTTGGACGCGCTTCGCGCTCTCAGGCCTGCCGCGCCGGCGCGCTCTCAAGATGAAGAGCGGGCCTGGAGGCCGCCGGGGGTGGAAGTGCTGCGGCCTCTCTCCCCCCGCGCGACCTGCCGGAGGCAACAGGACCCGTCTCTGTTCTGTCCGCCCCGCCCGGCTCGGTGCGTGGAACTACGCACCAGCCCCCTTCACGGCGAGGGCGGACACCACGGACCGGATCGTCGGGTGCCGGTACAACTCCCGCAACTGCAACGCCGGCAACCCGCCCTCCCGCATCCGCGCCCCGATCCGCACCGCGAACAACGAGTTCCCGCCCAGCTCGAAGAAGTCGTCGTCCAGCCCGACCGGCACCCCCAGCACCGACCCCCACACCTCGCGCAGCCGCGACGCCAGGTCGTCCCCGACCGGCGCCTCCACCGCCCGCACCGCCACCACCGGCGCGGGCAGCCTCGCCACGTCCAGCTTGCCGTTCGTCGTCAACGGCAACGACTCCAGCGCCGTCACGGTCGCCGGCACCATGTAGTCCGGCAGGATCTCCGCCGCCCGCTTCCGCACCGCCGCAGCATCGCCCGAGGCCAGGACCACGTACGCGTCGATCCGCGCGGTGGCCGCGTCGCCCGGGTCGTCCCGGCGCACCACCACCGCGGCCGTCCGCACGTCCGGGTCTTCCAGCAGCACCGCCCGGATCTCGTCCAGCTCGATCCGGAAACCGCGCACCTTCACCTGGCTGTCGATCCGTCCCAGGTGCTCCAGCGCGCCGTCGGGCCTCAGCCTGCCCAGGTCACCCGAGTGGTAGACCCTCCCCGGCAGCACCGGGTCGTCGGTGAACCTCTGGGCCGTCAGGTCGTCCCGCTCCAGATAACCGGCAGCCACGCCGGCCCCGCCCACCCAGATCTCACCCGGCACACCCGGCGGCGACAAACGCCCTCGCGGGTCCACCACGTACAGGTGCCAACCAGGCAACGCAGGCCCGACCGACCGCGAGCCCGCCAGGGCGTCCGCCCGCGACACCGTCTGGTGGGTGACGTGCACGGTGGTCTCCGTGATGCCGAACATGTTCACCACCCGGCACACCGACTCGGGGTGCACGTCGAACCACGGCAGCAACGCCCGCTGGTCCAGCGGCTCGCCCCCGAACACCACCAGCCGCACCGCCAGGTCGTCGTGGCGGACGTCGAGCAGCTGGCTGAACGCCGACGGCGTCTGGCTGAGCACCGTCACCCGCTCCGCCGCCAGCAGGTCGCGGAACCGCTCCGGCTCCCGGGACACGAAGTAGGGCACCACGACCAGTCGCCCGCCGGTGAGCAGGCAGCCCCAGATCTCCCACACCGAGAAGTCGAACGCGCTGGAGTGGAACAACGTCCACACGTCAGCCGATCCGAGCCGGTACTCGTCACGGGTGGCGTCCACCAGCGCGATCACGTTGCGGTGCGGCACCACCACACCCTTGGGCCGCCCGGTCGACCCGGACGTGTAGATCACGTACGCCGGGTCGTCCGGTGATCCCACACCCGACACCGGCTCCGCGCCGACCACATCCTCGGGCGAAACCGCCTGCGCCCCGGGGAACTCCGGCAGCCGCGTCACGACCAGCGTCAGGCCGGCGTCCTGGGCGGTGTAGGCCAACCGTTCCGCCGGGTACGCGGGATCGGTGGGCACGTAGGCCGCTCCCGCCTTCACCACGCCCAGCAGGGTCACCACCAGCTCGGCCGTGCGCTCCAGGCACACCCCGACCCGGTCCCCCTCGGCCACCCCCAGCGCACGCAACCCGCTGGCCACCGCGTCCGACCGCTCGTCCAGCTCCCGATAGGTCAGCGACACCTCGCCATCGGTCACCGCCACCAGGTCCGGCGTGCGCCCCGCGACCACGCGGAAAGCCGCGTCGATCCGGGTCGGCGTGGTCCGCAACTCCTGCGCGGGGCGACCCAGGTCCGCCACCCGCGCCCGATCCGCCGCGTCCAGCAGCTCGACGTCATCGGCGGCCACCTCGGGGTCCGCCACGACCTGCCGGTGCACGTGCGCCAGGTGCCGGGTGAACTGCTCGACCTGCGCGGGCGAGATCCGCCCCGCCTGGTGGTCGCACCGCAGCCGAGCCGTGTCCCCCTTGCGCCACAACGAGAACGTCAGCGGGAACGGCACGGCCAGGCACGGCCGGTACTCGTCGATCCCGAAGTCCACATCGGACACCAGCAGCCCCGCCGACGCCGGCTCCCCGGTCGGCTCGACCGCGCCGCCGGGCGTCACCCGCACCGCCCCGGCGTCCGTGCCGATCACCGCCCACCCGGGCGAGTCGACCGACGCGTAGCGGACCAGCGTGATCGCCAGCGCCGTCCGCCACGTCTCCGCCGTCCCGCCTTCCGACCCCAGCAGGCACAGCTCGAACGACCCGGCCCCCACCGGTTCCGAAGCAGCCGCCCAGTCCGGAACCCCGCCCGCCGCAACGGACACCACCGATCCCCGCGCCGACGGGACGACCGATCCGCCGGTCAGCGCGGACGCCACCGCCCGCAGCCCCGCCGCGTCCAGGTGACCCCGGTCCGCCACCAGCACCAGGTCCGCGACCCCGTCCCGGTAGCGCAGCAGCGTGCACCGCAGGTCGCCCACCGGCCGCCCCAGCTCCACCGACCGCCGCCGCGCCGCGAGCGGTTCGGTCGACGCGGCGGGCACGTCCTCCACCCACAGCCGGGTCGGCGCGGTCAGCGCCTCGGGCCGCACCGGACCGGCGAGCCGGACGCGCAGCGCGTGGCATCGGGCACCAGAAAACACTTGTCCCCCTAGATGTCGGTGCGGAGCGGGCCAGTGGAAAGCAGGTCAGTGCGCGGTGAAGCCGCCGTCGACGGTCAGCACGGAGCCGGTCACCTGGGCCGAGTCGTCGGAGACCAGGAACACCACCGCGCCGGCCACGTCGTCCGGCTCGACCAGCCGGTTCATCGGCTGCGACTGGGTGAAGGCCGCCACGTGCTCGTCCGCCGGGACGTCCAGGGCCCGCGCGATCTCGCGCAGCATCCGGCCCTCGGCCTCGGCGGTGTCGCGGACGTTGCCCGGGCACACCGCGTTGACCCGCACCTTCATCGGCGCGTAGTCCAGCGCGGCGGCCTTGGTCAGGCCGACCAGGCCGTGCTTGGCGGCCACGTACCCGGCGAAGTGCCGGTAGCCGACCAGGCCCGCGGTGGAGGCGATGTTGACGATGCTGCCCGAGCGCTGGTCGCTCATCGTCCGCCCGACCTCGCGGATGAGCCGCCACGCCCCCGTCAGGTCGACGTCGAGCATGAGCGACCACTCGTCCTCGGTGATCTCGTGGACCCGCTTGCCCGAGGGCGCGGCGATGCCCGCGTTGTTGACCACGGCGTCGATCCGGCCGTACCGCTCGGCCGCGAGCGACACGGCGTCCCGGACCGACGCCGTGTCGCGCACGTCCGCCTTGGCGGTGAGCACCGACGCGCCCCGGTCCCGGCACCGCTGCGCGGTGTGCTCCAACTGGCCGGCCGACCCCAGCGGGTAGGGCACGCCCGGCAGGTCCGCGCACACGTCCAGCAGCACCAGGTCCGCGCCCTCGGCGGCGCAGGCGACGGCACTGGCCCGCCCGATCCCCCGCGCCGCGCCCGTGATGACGACGACCTTCCCGGTCAAGCGCATCGGTGCCGTCCCCCTAGACCGCGGTGTCGATCAGCTTGAGCAAGTGCGGCGCCGACTCGGTGAGGTACATGTGGCCGCCGGGCAGCTCCACGTACTCGAAGCCGGCGCCCGCCACCTCCGACCAGCGCGCGGCCTCGGCCGCGGTGACCAGCGCGTCCTCCGAGCCGCGCAGCGCGGTGATCGGCGCGGGCAGCCGGTCGTGCGTGCTCGGCCGGTAGTTCTCGTGCATCTCCACGTCGGCGCGCAGTGTGGGCAGGATCAGCTCGCGCATCTCCGGGTCCTGCAACGCCTCGTGGGTGAAGCCCGCGAACTGCGAGACCCGCGCCAGGAAGTCGTCGTCGGACAGACCGGTGGCCCGCCGGGCCCGCTGGGTGTGCGGCTCGGGCGACCCGCTGACGAACAGGTGCCGCAGGGTCAGGCCAGGCTGGGCGGCGACCCGGTGGGCCAGTTCGTAGGCCAGGACCGCGCCCAGGCTGTGCCCGAACAGGACCACGTCCGTGCGCCCGTCGAGCAGCTCGACCAGGTCGGGCAGCAGTTCGTCCGCCGCGACCTGCGCGTCCCGGTAGGGTTCGGCGTCGATCCGCCGTTCCCGGCCGGGCAGTTGCAGCGGCAGCACCTTGAGGCGGTCGCCCGCGTGCGCCGACCACGGGTGGAAGAACGAAGCCCCCGCCCCGGCGAACGGCAGGCACACCAGTCCGATGTTCACTTCACGCGTCCCCTCAGACGGGTTGGCCGATGGGCCTGATGACGATGGTGTTGACGTCCACGCCGGAGGGCTGGCCCAGGGCGTAGACGATGGTGTCGGCGACCTGGTCGGCCGACAGCAGGAGGCCGTCGGGCAGCGCGCCGTACTCGTCCCAGAACGGGGTCTCGGTGCGGCCGGGCGAGATCAGGGTGACGCCGACGCCGTCCGCGGTGACCTGGCGGCGGGTGTTCTCCGCCAGGGCGGTCACCGCGAACTTCGTGATCCCGTAGATGTTGCCCGCCGCGTAGACGTGCCCGGCGACGCTGCCGACGAGCACCAGCCTGCCCTTGGTCTCCTTCAGCGCGGGCAGCGCGGCGCGGACGAGGAGGGCCGGGCCGAGGACGTTGGTCAGGACCATCTCGCGCCACTTCGCCGGGTCGCCCTCGGCGATGTCGTCGTGCGAGGCCCAGCCCGCGTTGCCGACCGCGGCGTCCAGCCGGCCGAACCGCTCGACCGTGGTCCGGACCGCTTCCTGGACGAAGTCCCAGTCAGCGGCGTCGCCCTGGATGGTCAGCAGCTCGTCGGGCTCGCCGGCCTCCTTGGCGAACGCGTCCAGCCGCTCGCGTCCGCGCCCGACCACGGCCACCCGCTGCCCCTTGCCCAACAACTGCCGCGCGGTGGCCGCGCCGATGCCGCTGCCGCCGCCGGTGATCAGGGTGACTGGGGTGTCGGTCATGTGGTGCTCCAAAAGGTTGTGCTGATCAAGACCGGCCTAGCTTGGCAGCTTCGTCGTGAAGGTCACCGGCAGGCTGGTCACACCCCGGCCGACGGAGTTGTCGTACAGCCAGGCGACTTCCTCGTGCGGCACGCCGAGCGCGATGTCCGGCAGCCGCCGCAGCAGGGTGTTGAACGCGATCTCGCCCTCCAGCCGGGACAACGGCGAGCCGGGGCAGAAGTGCGCGCCGTGCCCGAACGAGAAGTGCCGGATGTTCGCGCGCCGGATGTCCAGCCGGTCCGGGTCCTCGAAGACCTCCGGGTCGCGGTTGGCGGAGCTGATCATCAGGTGGACGAACGCCTCCTTGCCGATCGGCACGCCGTGCAGCTCCATGTCCTCCGCCGCCACCCGCAGCGTGCCCCGGTACACCGGGGACTCGTAGCGCAGGAACTCCTCGATGGCGTTGGGCGCCAGCTCCGGGTCGGAGCGCAGCAGCTCCAACTGGTCCGGGTGCGCGAACAGCGCCTCCATGCCGTTGCAGATCAGGTTCGCGGTGGTCTTGTGACCGGCGTTGATCAGCAGGACCAGCGTGGACACCAGCTCGTCGTTGGTGAACCGGCCGTCCTCGTCCGCCGCGCGGATGAGCACGCTCACCAGGTCCTCGCCCAGGCCCTCGGCGCGGCGGCGGGCCAGCAGGTCGCTGAGGTACTGCTCCATGCTGTCGCTGGCCCACTTGAGCTTCGCGTTCTCTTCGTCGGTGTGGTACGGCGCGCCGCTGAGGTACAGGCCCCACTCGTGCAGCTTGTCGCGGTCCTCGAACGGCACCCCGAGGAACTCGCAGATCACCTTGAGCGGCAGCAACAGCGCGAACTCGGTGAACAGGTCCGCACCGCCCTCGCCGAACGCGTCGATCAGCTCGTCGCACGTCTGCTGGATCTTCGGCCGCAGCTCCCGCATCTTGCGCGGGGTGAACGCCTGCGCCACCAGCTTGCGCAGCCGGGTGTGCTCGGGGGCGTCGGCGGTGAGCATGTTCTTGATCAGGATCGGGCTGGAGTCCTTGAGCAGGTCCTGCCACCACGCCGGCGCCTTGGACACGCTCTTGGACAGCCGCGGGTCGGAGAACATCTTGCTCACGGTCTCGTAGTCCATGACCACGTACGCCTCGGCGCCGACCGGGTGGTTGACCTGGTGCACCGGGCACTTCGAGCGCAGCGCGGCGTTGTCGGCGTGCCGGTCGGGGTTGGGCTCGGTGAAGAACTCGGGCGGCAGCTTCTCGTAGTCGACGCCGGACGAAGCTTCGGTGCTCATTGCATCTCCTCCGATGACGGTCATACGGCCACTGCTTCCGGGCGGGGCAGGTTGCGGATGCGCTTGGACAGGGTGGGCAGCGCGGCCACCCCCGAGATCACGCACATCGTCACGAACACCCACGTCGAGCCGGCCAGGTCGAACACGGCGCCCACGACGAACACGCCGAGCGGGGCCGCGCTCATGGACATGAAGAACACCGCGCCCAGCACCCGGCCCTGGACCTTGTCCGGTGCGACGGCGGCGAGGTAGGACAGGAACAGCGTGCTGATGATCGGGCCGCGGATGAACACCAGCGTCACGATGATGCCCAGCGGGATCACGCCCGGCGTGACCGCGAGCAGGACGGCCACCACCGGGCCGACCCACGCGCCGCACAGCACGATCACCGACGGCTTGACCTTCTTGAACACCCAGCCCGCGACCAGCGAGCCGACGAGCCCGCCGACCCCGGCCAGGGCCAGCGTCGCGCCGATGAACGACTCCGACGCGCCCCGGGTCTGGGCGGTCGCGATCAGCGCCAGGAAGATGCCGGAGTGGGTGAACGCCATGTTCGACCCCATGATCCAGATGATCAGCGGGCGCAGGATCGGCTGCTTGAACAGGAACCGGAACCCCTCGGCGGTGCCGCGCTTCTCCTTGGTCTGCTCGCCCGAGTCGACCTGCATCGGCTTGCGCACGAACAGCAGCAGCACGGTCGAGATCAGGAACCCCACTGCGGAGGCCAGGTACGGGAACGCCCGCGCCAGGCCGAACAGCGCGCCACCGATCGGCGGGCCGGCCATGGTCGCGCCGAAGTACCGGATCTGGTTCTGCGCGGTGGCCTGGGTGAGCTGGGAGGCGGGCACCAGCGCCTTGATCGCGGCCAGACCCGCCGGCTGCGAGATGCCGAAGCACACCGCCGAGGCCAGGGCGATGCCGAAGATCACCGGCATGCTCGCGCCGTCGGTGAAGATCAGGAAGCCGAACAGGGCCAGCAGCACGACCCGGACCAGGTTGCAGCCGATGAGCAGCAGGCGGCGGTCCAGGCGGTCGGCGAGCACGCCGCCGGGGATCGACATGACGCTGGCCGTGATCAGCTGGGCGGAGCCGACGATGCCCGCGTAGAGCGCGGACCCGGTGGTGGCCAGGATCAGCAGCGGGTAGGCGATCTCGGCGGTCTCCTTGGCGACCGCCGCGAACGCCTCGCTGCTCCACAGCGCCTGGAAGTCCCGGTTCTTGATCAACGGCTTCTCGGGCTCGGCCTCGACGGGCTTGGCCTCGACGGGGTCCGCCTCGACGGGGTCCGCGGTCAGCTCGCGTGGTTCAGTGGACATCCACGACCTCATTCCGGGCCGGCGCCTCGCCGGGCAACGTGGTGAGCAACTCTTCGGCGAGCCGGCGCACGTGCGGCTCGGTCAGCACCGACCAGTGGTTACCCGGCACCGGCCGCACGCGCACGCCGCCGCCGTACAGCGGGACCAGCCGGGCGGTGAGCTTGTCCGCGCCGCGCGCGTCCAGGTCCACCTTGAACACCACGGCCGGGCAGTCCACCGGGCGCGGCCGGTAGGTGGCGAGCACGCGGGCCTTGTCCAGGAACAGCTTGCGCAGCGCCGGGTTGCGGCGCACCTGCCGGCCGATCTCGCCGATGTTCAGCGCGCCGGCTGTCTGGATCCAGACGTGGCTGCACAGGAACTCCGGGTCCAGCCCGATCGGCACGCCGACCCGACCGGGCACGAAGGCGTCCAGGCACAGCAGCAGGTCCACCGCGAAGCCGCGCGCGATGAGGACGCGGGCCATCTCGTGCGCCACCACCGCGCCGAACGACCAGCCGCCCAGCGTGTACGGGCCTTCGGGCTGGACCGCCAGCAACGCGTCCACGTGCTGCGCCGCCGACTTCTCCACCGATCGGGCGCTTGAGTCCGGTTCCAGCCCGTACACCGGCCGGTCGGTGGCGAGCGCGTCGGCCAGCGCCTGGTAGCTCATCGCGGTACCGGCGGCGTCGGCGGCCAGGAACAGCGGTCGTCCCGCGCCCTCGCGCAGCCGCACGGCCCGCACCGGGAGCGGTGCGGCGGCGGTCTTCGGCCGGTCCCGCTCGGCGAGTTCGACCAGCCGCCCGAACGTGGGCTCGCGGGAGAACTCGGCCAGGGACAACGAGATCCCGGCCTCCTCGCGCAACCGGCTCATCATGTTCAGCGCGATCAGCGACTCGCCGCCCAGCCCGTAGAAGTGGTCGGCGTCGGAGGCCGGCGGCTGGCCCAGGGCGGTGGTCCACAGCCGTTCCAGCACCGGGCGCACCGAGTCCCCGAGCACAGGCGCGGGCCGCGCCTTGGCCTTCAGGACGACCGGGGCGGGCTGGTCGGCGTTGGGGTCGGTGCCCAGGAACGGGTGCGGCGGCAGCGAGCGGCGCACGGGTCGTTCGCCCGCGAGCACCGTCTCGCCCAGCACGTCCACACCGCGCTCCCACAGCGCGCCCAGCGCCCGCAGCAGCCCCAGTTCGCCGTCCTCGGCCCGGCCCAGCAGCGGCACACCGGTCTTGGCGCCGTCCCAGCGCGCGTTCCACCGGACCGTGCCCAGCATCGTCGCGCCGGGCCCCAGCTCCAGGAACGTGTCGACGCCCGCGTCCATCAGGGTGTCCACGCCCGCGTCGAGCAGGACGGGCCGGGCGAGCTGGTGGGCCCAGTAGTCGGGGCCGGCGACCGCGTCCGGGTCGGCCCAGGTGCCCGTGGTGTTGGACACCAGCGGCAGCACGGCGGGCTTGGCCCCGGTGCCGGCGACCACCCGGCGCAGGATCTCCGCCGCCGGCCGCATCGCGGCGCAGTGTCCGGGGCGGTCCACGGCCAGCATCCGGAGGTCCAGTCCGGCCAACGCATCCCCGGTCACCAGGTCGTCCACATCGGACTCCGGTCCGGACAGCACCACACCGCCGCGGCTGATCACCGACACCTCGACCGCGCTGCCCGGCCCGATCCGCCGCAACACCTCGTCGGCGGTGCCGTTGACCGCGACCATCCGGCCGGGCGGAGCCGCCTGCCACACCGCCTGCGCCCGTTCGTGGACGAGGGCGGCGGCGTCGCCGGGCGACCACACCCCCGCCAGCGCGGCCGGCGCGAACTCGCCGATGCTGTTGCCGAACATCCCGACCGGCGTGATCCCCCAGTCCATGAGCTGCCGGCCCAGCGCGTAGCCCAGGGCGAACAGGCCGAGCTGCTGGTTGGTGCCGCCGTCGAACCACTCGGGCCCGCCGTCGACCTCCGCCACGACCGGCGTCAGGTCCACCCGCACCGCTCGCGCACCGCGTCCCGGATCTCGTCGAACCAGCGGCGGAAACCGGGCAGCAGGCGGTAGGCGGGCGCGCCGGCGTGGTAGCGCAGGGTGCCGTGGCCGGGGAAGAGGAAGGCGACCTTGCCCAGCGGCCTCGGTTCGCCGGGGTCGCCGGCGGCGGTCAACGCCTCGGCGGCCTGTGCGGGGCCGTACACCGCGATCGCCTGCCGGTGCTTGTGCTGCCGCCGTTCGGCGAACGTCCGCGCCACCGCGTGCAGGTCCGGTTCGGTGCGCACGGCCTCGGCGAGGTCCGTGCGGAGCTTGGCGAGGGCTTCGGGGGTCGCCGCCGACAGGGGCAGCACCGTCCCGCCCGACCGCGGTTGCGCCGGCTCCCGCTCGGGGGCCTGCTGGAGCACGACGTGCGCGTTGGTGCCGCCCACGCCGAACGAACTCACCGCCGCGACCCGCGTGCCCCGGTCCGGCCACGGCCCGTGCGAGGTGCACACCCGGAACGGCGTGCCGTCCAGGTCCAGCAACGGGTTCGGGGACTCGAAGTGCAGGCTGGGCACCACTTCGCCGCGTTCGAGCATGAGCACGGTCTTGATGAACGCCGCCACGCCCGCCGCCGCGCTGGTGTGCCCGAGGTTGCCCTTGACCCCGCCCAGCAGGCAGAACCCGGTCTCGTCGGTGGACATCCGGAACGCCTCGGTCAGCGCCTGCACCTCGACGGGGTCGCCGATCGGGGTGGCGGTGCCGTGCGCCTCGACGTAGTCGATGTCGGCCGCGTCCACCCCGGCGAGCTTCTGCGCGTAGCGGATCACGTCGCGCTGCCCGGGGATGGACGGGGTGGTGTAGCCCATCTTCTCCGCGCCGTCGTTGTTCAACGCCGACCCGAGCACGACCGCCGCGATCCGGTCGCCGTCGGCCAGCGCGTCTTCGAGGCGCTTGAGCACGACCACGCCGACGCCCTCGCTGGGCACGGTGCCGGTGGCGCTCGCGTCGAACGGACGGCAGTGCCCGTCGGCCGACAGCGGACCGCCCGGCTCGTGCCAGTAGCCCCACTCGCCCTTGGGGGACACGGCCACACCACCGGCCAGCGCCGCGTCGCACTCGCGCCCGATCAGGCTCTGCACCGCCATGTGGATGGCGACCAGCGAGGTCGAGCACGACGTCTGCACGGTCACCGCCGGGCCGCGCAGGCCGAGCTTGTAGGCGACGCGGGTGGCGACGTGGTCCTTCTCCAGCCCGATCAGCCGGGCCAGCGGGCTCAGCTCGACGCCGGTGCCGGAGTGCGTGCGGTCCGCGCCCGCGTACACGCCGATCCAGCCGTCGAACCGGGCCGGGTCCAGGCCGGCGTCGTCCAAAGCGGACATCGCGGTTTGGAGGAACACCCGCTGCTGGGGGTCGATCCCCGCGGCCTCGGCGCGGCTGTAGCCGAAGAACGACCAGTCGAAGTCCGCCGAGTCGGCCATGACGCCCTTGGCCGGCACGAAGTTCGGCTGTCTGACGTCGGCCGGGTCGGCGCCCTTGTTGCGCACCAGGTCCTCGACGTCGAACCGGGTTATGCCCTCGACGCCGTCGCGCAGCAACTCCCAGAACTGACCGATGTCGTTCGCGCCGGGCAGGCGGCAGGCCATGCCCACGACCGCGACCGCGTTCTCGGTGTTGGTCACCTCGTCCCCCATCCTCAGGTGTGCCACCGGTTCTTCCCCCGCACCCCGGCCCGCATGGACCGGAATCGCGCGCACGACCGGCCTCGTGGGCCGGACCCGCACGCGCCGCCGCCCTCGCAGGCCGGGCTCGCGCGGGGGGCCGCCGCCCTCGTGGGGCCGGCCGCCGTGCTCGGCCGCCTTCGCGAGTGCGGCGGTGTCGGGTCAGCTCCGGTCGGTGCGGCGGTCGCGGGCCGCGCCCAGCAGGCGGTCGCGGCTGCTGCCCCGGCCGGCGGTCGCGGTCTCGACGGGTGCGGCGAGCAGGTCGGCCTGGCCGCGCACGGTGCCGGCGCGGAACAGGTCCACCGTGCGCAGCGTCCGGCCCGACGCCTGGCTGAGCCGCTCGACCAGGATCACCAGCCGCAGCGAGTCACCGCCCGCGTCGAAGAAGCTGACGTCGTCGTCGACGTGCTCGGTGTCGAGGACCTCCTGCCAGATGGACCGCACCAGCCCCAACCGCGCGGCGGGGTCGTCGAGGTCGGTCTGGTGAGCAGCGGGCTGGTTCAGCACTTTGTCCTCCGGGTCGCGTGCGAGGTCGGCGGCGCTGCGGCGCAGGGCGGCCAGGATCGTGTCCGTCGTGGTCGCCGTGAACAGCTCCGCCGGGTGGTTCAGGGACAGTTCGAGCCGGTCGCGCCCGGTGGTGGTGTCCACGCGGACGAACAGCGCCAGGTCCCACTTGCTGTACTCGGGGTGCAGCGGCTGGAAGCGGCCGACCACGCCGGGGGCCAGTTCCAGCGGCTGCGCCGGTTCGGCCAGGTTGACCAGGACCGGGGTCAGCGGCGGGCGGGCCAGGTCGCGGTCGGGGTCCAGCGCGGCGGCGATCGCGTCCAGCGGCACGTCCGAGTCGATGAACGTCTCCATGCCCGCGGTGCGCGCGGTGCGCAGGAGTTCCCGCCACGTGGTGTCGGCGTCGAGCTGGACGCGCAGCACCAGCGTGGTCATGAACATGCCGATCACGTCGGCGGCGGCCGGGTCGTCGCGGCCGGGCCAGACGACGGCGAACAGGAAGTCGGTCTGCCCGGTGGTGCGGGCGAACGTCGCGGCCAGCAGCGCCACACCGGTCATGAACGCGGTGCAACCCTCCTGTGTGGACACCGCCAGCACGGCCGCGGTGAGGTCGGCGTCCAGCAGGGTCTCCGCCGTGGCGCCGATCAGGGAGAGCTCGGGGTCCTCGGGGTCGCCGTCGTAGGGCAGCGCGACGGTGGTCGGCGCGCCGCGCAGCCGGTCCACCACGCCCGCGACCCGCTCGGCGAAGCCTTCATCCGCCGGGCCGTCCTGCACCAGCGCCGGGTGCGGCGGGGTCGGCAGGTCCGGCTGCGTGCCGCGGGCGAAGGCCCGGTAGGTGGCGCCGATCTCCTCCACCAGCAGTTGCCTCGACACCCCGTCGAAGACGATGTGGTGCACGGTCAGCACGAGCAGCGCGCGACCGGCGTCGAGGCGGATCACCTCGGCCCGCGCCGGAGCTTCTTCTGCCAGCTCGAACGGCGTGTAGCACAAGGCTTCCACCAGGCGCTCGATCTCCTCGGCGGACCAGCCGTCGGCGACCGCGTCGGTCAACCCGACCTCGGGCGGGGACCCGTCGGTGCGGTACTCCACGCGCCGCGCGGCGGCGTCCAGCCGGAACCGCGAGCGCAGCGCGGGATGGCGTCCCAGCGCGCGTTCCACCGCCGAAGTCAACATTTCACAGTCAAGGGGTCCGGTGAATTCGAGGACGGTCGGCAACAGATAGCTCGGTCGCAGACGTTCGATCCGGTCGAGAATCCACAGGCCCTGCTGCGTGGGTGTCGCCGGGTGCCAGGTGCCGGTCACCCCCAGGGCGCGCGCATCCGGCAACGATCGCATGAGATCCCCCAATGGATTCCACTCGGGCGAGAATGGCCCCAGTGCCCCTCGCAAGCCCCTTCCGAGGGCCGCCGAATGGACCGTAGGCATGGCCGCCGAGTTCCGTCAAGCGGACCACTTCGGCAATTCAAGTCCTATTTGGACGTCCACGCTTCGGTACCGAACCCGGCCCGGTTGACGCTTTCGCGAACGTGGTGCTTGACTGGCTCGCCGTGGGGCACGACCACGTGTCGAGCCCGCGGCGAGGGGACTGGGGAGTTCGTTCTGGGGCGTTCGTTCGGGGGTATTCACGAGGGTCGACCAGGCAGTGGCCGAAGCCTGCCCGCAGGCGCGCGGCCCGAGCCGTCCGCGTTCCCGCTCGGCACCGCGCGGGAACGACCTCGACAATCGCGCGGCGCGGCGCCCGCCGATTCGGCGGGGCCATTCGTGGCGCGCCCGGCGACAATCCCGCCCCGGCCCTCCCGCCGACCGCCCACCGACCAGGAGCCCGCCGGATGGCTGTCTCCCGAACGATGAGGACACCGGTCATGCCCGTCCACAACGCGACCGTTTCCGGATGCCCGGTGCACGCAGCCGACACCGACCTGGTCGACCCCCACCTGTACAGCGACGGCGACGCGCACGCGGTGTGGCGGGAGCTGCGCGCGCAGGACGGGTTGAGCTGGCACCAGGTCGACGACGATCGCGGTTTCTGGAACGTCGTGCACTTCAAGGAAACCGATTTCGTGCTGCGCAACACCCACCTGTTCACCTCCGAGCGCGGCACCATGCTGGAACTGCTCGGCATGGACGACCCGGCGGGCGGCCAGCAGCTCGCGGTCACCGACCCGCCCCGGCACACGATCATGCAGGCCCGCTTGAAGAAGGCGCTGGCGGTCAAGGCGGTGGACCGGCAGCGCGACACCATCCGCGAGCTGGTCGGCGACCTGATCGCGCCGATCGGCGACGGCGGCGTGTTCGACTGGGGCCAGGCGATGCTGGCCATGCCGATGTCGGTGACCGGCACCATGATGGGCCTGCCCGAACAGGACTGGCCGTGGCTGAGCCGCCTGACGACGATCTGCATCGCCGCCGACGACCCGGAGTACCAGGACGAGGGCAGCCGGGACGCGACCCTGCACATGGCGCACCGCGAGCTGTTCGCCTACTTCCAGGACCTGGTCCGGTTCCGCCGCGAGAACGCCGGCGACGACCTGATCAGCGTGCTGATCAACACCCGGTTCGAGGGCCGGCACATGTCGTCCGCGGAGATCGTGTCGAACTGCTACAGCCTCCTGCTGGGCGCGAACGTCACCACCCCGCACGCCCCGAACTACGTGATGGCCGAGTTCATCGAGACCGACGTGCTCCCCCAGTGGGCGGCCGACCCCGAGGTGGGCGTCACGGCGGTCGAGGAGGCCCTGCGCTGGGCGTCGCCGGTCAACCACATGCTGCGGTACGCCACGCAGGACGTCGTGGTGCGGGACACCAAGATCGCCGAAGGCGAGGCGGTCGTGGTGTGGCTGGGCGCGGCGAACCGGGACGAGGCGGAGTTCCCGGATGCGGAGACCTTCGACATCCGGCGCAAGCCCAACAAGCACCTGGCGTTCGGCATCGGTCCGCACTACTGCGTCGGCCACAGCGTCGCCCGGGTGACGCTGCGCACCCTGTTCGAGGAGCTTGTGGCCCAGTACGAGGACTTCGCGCCCGCCGGCAAGCCGGAACGCCTGGTGTCGAACTTCGTGTCCGGCTACAAGCACGTGCCGATCACGGCGAAGCGCCGTGCTTGACCTGCTGACCCGCCGGGAGCGGGCGCTGCGCTACTTCGGACCCACCACGGGCCGGGTCCGGCTGGTGTGCTTCCACTACGCGGGCGGCACGGCCTCGATGTTCCGCGACTGGCCGGCCCGGCTCCCGGCGGACGTGTCGGTGGTGGCCGTGCAACTGCCCGGCCGGGACACCCGGCTCGACGAAGCTCCCCACGACCGCATGGGGCCGCTGGTGGCCGAACTGGTGGACGTCCTGTCGCCGGTGCTGGACCTGCCTTTCGCCTTCTACGGGCACAGCATGGGCGCGCGGGTTTCCCTTTACCTGGCGCACGCTCTGCGCGCCTTGGGCGGTCCCGACCCGGTGGCGATGTTCGTGGCCTCCAGCGCCGCGCCCGCGTCGATGACGCGGGTGCGGGGCTGGGACGAGTCGGACGACGGCCTGGTGCAGTACCTGCGCGATTTGGGCGGCACCCCGCCGATCGTGTTCGAACGCCCGGACCTGCTGGAGTTGTTCTTGCCGGCGTTGAGGGCCGATTTGACCGTGGTGGCGACCGCCGGCGCGCCGCCGAGGCCCGCGTTGACCGTGCCGCTGCACGTTTTCTCGGGCGCGGACGACCACGAGGCCTCACCGGAGCGCATGGCGGCGTGGCGGGAAGAGACAACGGGGCCGTTCGTCCACGAAGTGGTGTCCGGCGGCCATTTCTTCGCACCGGAAGGCGTCGACCACGTCCTGGACCGGATCGGCAAAGAACTGGCGTGACGCGGCGCGTGCCCTCGAAAACCGAGGGCACGCGCCGCGTTTTTCAGTGCGCCGAATCCATCAACGCGCGCTGGTCTTCAGTGCGCCGAATCCATCAACGCGCGCTGGTCTGCGGTCAGTTCCAGGTCCACGGCGGCGAGGCTTTCGTTCAGCTGCTCGACCGACGAAGCGCCCACCAGCGGGATCACCGGCAGATCGCCGCCGATCAGCCAGGACAGCACCACCTGGTTCGCCGTCGCCCCGGTTTCCTTCACCACCTGCTCCAGCGCCGCCAACCGTGCCTCGGTCCCGGCGTGGTCGTGGAGTTCGCCCAGCGGCCGGTCCTCGCGGACGTAAGCGCCGGACAGGAGCGGCGTGTAGGCGATCAGGGTCAGGTCCGGTCGGTCGCGGAGGTAGGTCATCAGTTCCGCGCTGAACAGGCCCTGGTCGCCGTCCTTCGACCGACGGCCCGGTACGTCACCACGCGCCCGGAGGTACGTGTGGTGGTACTGGAGGACCTCGTACGAAGGCAACTCGGCCTCCGCCGCCAGGGAGCGCCAGCGTTCCAGGCGCCACGACCAGTGGTTGGAGGCGCCCAGCATGGCCACCGAACCGTCCTCGACCAGGGAGGCGAAGGTCTTGACGATCTCCTCCTGCGGCACGGTGAGGTCGTCGGTGTGGGCGTAGAGGAGGTCCAGCCGCTCCACGCCCAGGTTCTCGCGGCTGCGCGCGGAGGAGGCGCGGATCGCCTCGGGGGTCAGGCCTTCCAGGTTGAAGAAGTCCCGACCGGGGTCTTCGGCCGGCCGCCGAGCTTGGTGGCGATCACGACCTCGTCGGTGATGCCCCGGCTGCGCCGCCACCGGCCCAGCAGGGCCTCGCTCTCGCCGCCCTGGGTGCCGTTGACCCAGAACGCGTAGTTGTTGGCGGTGTCCAGGAACGTGCCGCCGGCCTCGACGAAGCGGTCCAGGACCGCGAAGGCCCGTTCTTCCTCGACGACCGTGCCGAACAGCATCGCGCCTAACGCCAGCACGCTGACTTCGCGCCGGTGCTGCGGGTCGGTGCCGATCTTCCGATACTTCATGCCTCTCCCCTGTGCACGTGAACGGTCGCGATCATGGTGCCGGTTTTCCGTCCACGGCCAAAAACAGGTGGTCCAGGCCCACGTAGGCCAGGTTCGGGCCCCATTCCACGGCGTGGTCGGCCAAGGCGGCGCGTGGGAAGCGGCGGGCGAAACGCCGCAGCACGGTGGCCGCCTCCAGCCTGGCCAGGGGTGCGCCGATGCAGTAGTGCGCGCCGTGGCCGAAGACCAGGTGTCGGTCGGCTCGCTCGGCGACGGGGGCCGGGTCGTTCAGGTCGGCGTCGAACAGGCCGCCGCCGGCCAGGGAGACCAGGACCAGGTCGCCCGCCTGGAGTGACAGGCCCTCGAACTCCATGTCGGTGGCGACGACACGGCCCACGTTGCGCAGCGGGGGGCGTTTCTCCAGCACGGACTCCACCAACGACTCGACCTCGCCCGGCCGGTCGGCGACCACGCGCTCCCACAGGGCTGGGTCGTCGAGCACGGCGAGCAGGCACGAGCCGATCAGGGACGCGGTGGTTTCCAGGCCGCCGAACAGGATCATGGACCAGGTCGCGGTGGTGCGGGCGCGGTCCTCGGGAGTGTCGCGGGGGAAGCCGTCCAGCGCCGGGGACGTGGACAGGGCCTCGGTCATCTCCAGCATCACCCGGTGCGCGGCTTCGGCGTGGTCGCGGCGGTACATGGCGGCGATGAACCCCGACAACGTCTTCGACCAGGTGTGCAGCACCGCGGGTTCCTGGGGCACGCCGACGATGTGGCCCATCACCCGCCCGGACACGCCTTCCGCCACGGTCGGCACGGCGTCGTGCGCCGGGTCGGCGGCCAGGTCCTCCAGGCACCCGTCCACGATCTCCTCGACGCGCCCGGCCAGCGAGCGCGTGAAGGACGCGGAGAACAGGCGCTGCATCGGTTTGCGCAGCGCCGCGTGTTCCTCGCCGTCGGTGTGCACGAACCACAGGCGCAGGAACTCGGTCAGCGCCCGGTGTTCCCGCCGGGACTCCTCGGTCATGTACAGCTCGCCCAGCCGCTTGGACGTCTGAGACGAGAACCCCTGGTGGTTGAGCACGACGCGGGCCACCGCCGGGTCGGACACGACCCAGCACTCCAACCCGTCGTCCCACGCCATGCCGCGGACGTCGTCCCGGACCGCCCCGGTCACGACTTCGCCGCCTGGATGAGCTTGTTCAGCCCGGCCGGGGTCGGCGCGAGCAGGAAGTCCCGCAGCCGCACGGAGACGCCGAGTTCGTCGCGGATCAGCCGGAGCAGCTTCACCGCGCCCATGGAGTTGCCGCCGACGGTGAAGAAGTCGGTCTCGGCGGTCAGCTCGACGGGCTTGTCCAGCACCCGGGCGAACAGCGACGGCGCGGTGCCCAGCGGGTTCGCGGCAGGGGCGGCGGCGCGTTGTCCGGCGGGTGCGGCGACGGCGGCCAGGGCGCGGCGGTCGACCTTGCCGTTGCCGGTCACCGGCAGGCGGTCCACCACGGCCCACAGGCTGGGCACCATGTAGGCGGGCAGCCGGTCGGCGACCAGGTCGCGCAGCACGTCGGTGCCTACCTCCTGAGCCGGCACGATCGCCGCCAGGAGGCGCTTGTCGGCGCTGTCGCCGTCGGTGACCACCACGGCCGCGTCGCGCACTCGCGGGTCGGCGGCCAGCACGTCGGCGATCGCGGACAGCTCGATGCGGAACCCGCGCAGCTTCACCTGGTCGTCGCGGCGGCCCAGGAAGCGCAGCCGGCCGGACCGGTCGATCCGGACCAGGTCGCCGGTGCGGTAGAGGCGGTCCGGGACGTCCGGGGAGAAGTGGCCGAACCCGCGTGCCGACTCGGTCTCGTCGTCGACGTAGCCGTGCGCCAGGCCCTCGCCGGCCGCGTACAGCTCGCCGACCGCGCCCGGCGGCACGACGCGGTGGCGGCGGTCCAGGACGTGCACGCGGGTGCCGGGCAGCGGGGTGCCGATGGGCAGCGGGCCGTCGACCTCCGCCAGGGACGTCACCGAGTGGGTGGTGGTGAAGGTGGTGTTCTCGGTGGGGCCGTAGCCGTTGGTCACCACGATGCCGGGGTGGCGCTCCAGCACCCGCGCCACGTGGGCGTGCGGGACGACGTCGCCGCCGGTGATGAGCTGCCGCAGCCCGCCCAGCCCGGCCGGCGCGAACTCCTCGACCAGCCGGAACAGGCCCGCCGTCAGCCACGCGACGGTGACGCCCCGCTCCAGCAGGAACCCGCTCAGCTCGCTGGGCGAGGGCAGCCCGGCCGGGTGCACCTCCAGCGCCGCGCCGCCCGCGAGCGGACCCCACAGCTCCAGCGTGGAGGCGTCGAAGGCCAGCGGGGACAGCCGCAGCACCCGGTCCTCGGGTCCGAAGTGGACGAAGTCGGGCTCGTGCACCAGGCGCACGATCGCCCGGTGCGGCACGGCGACGCCCTTGGGCAGGCCGGTGGAGCCGGAGGTGAAGGCGATGTAGGCCAGGTCGTCCGGCCCGGTTTCGGTGGGCTCGGCGTCGGCGGGCTCCCAGGTGGGCTCCCACGTGGCGCAGGTCGGCACGCCCAGGTGGGAGACGTCCGTGGTGGCCAGGACGGCCTTGGGCGCGGCCTTGGCCAGGATGTGCCGGACCTGCGCCTCGGGCTGGCCGAGGTCCACGCCGACGTACGCGGCGCCCGCCCAGGCGATGCCCAGCACGGCGACCACCTCGGCGATCGACCGGTCCAGCGCGACCAGCACCCGGTCACCGCGGCCGACTCCCAGGTCCCGCAGCCGCCGGGCCTGCTCGGCCGCCGCGCCCGCGAGCTGCGCGTAGGTCAGCTCCAGGTCGCCCTCCCGCACGGCGATCGCGTCCGGGGTGCGTTGCGCGGCGGCGCGGAACAGGCCGTCGGCGGTGGTCGACGGGAACTCGCGGCGGGTCTGGTTGACCGCGTCGAGCACGGCCTTGCGGTCGGCGGACAGGCAGCGCAGGTCTTCCAGGCGACCGGTGGCGGTGGCCAGTTCCCGGACGGCGGTGGTGTAGTCGTCGAGGAACGCCCGCGCGTCGGCGGCGTCCCACAGCGCGGTGGCGAACTCCAACTGGGCGCCCAGGGTCGGGCGGGACCGGCCGAACAGCAGCGACAGGTCGAACTGGGCGCCGCCGCCGTGGCCCTCCTCGACCCGCAGGACCACGTCACCGGCCTCGACGCGCTGCGGCACGAGCTGGTCGTGCATGCCGAAGGACACCTGCACCAGCGGGTGCGCGCTCAGCCCGCGCTCCACGCCCAGCCGGGTGACCAGCTCGTCGAACGGCAGCGCGCCCGCCTCGATGCTGCGCGCCAGCGAGTCCTGCACCGCGCGCAGGTAGTCCGGGGTTGTGGCGTCGTCGTCGACCTCCACGAGCACCGGCACCAGGTTGCCCGCGACCGCGACCAGGTCGGCCAGCTCGGCGGTGTCGCGGCCGTAGAGGGAGACGCCGACCAGCAGCCGGTCGACGCCGGTCCAGCGGCTCAGCGCGAGGCCGTAGGAGCCCAGGAGCAGCGCGAACGTGGTGATGCCCAGGTCCTTGGCGCGGGCCTCGACCAGGGTGCTCAGCTCGGCGTCGAGGTCGAGCGGGATGCGCTCGCCCGCCGGGTCCTGGACGGTCGGGCGGGGCGCGTCGGTGGGCACCTCGAACACGGTGGGCACGCCGTCCAGGTGCTTGAGCCAGAACTCGGCGAGGCGGTCCCACTCGCCGCTCGCGCGGTCCTGCTCGTGGCGGCGCAGCAGCGCCTCGGTGGTCGGCGCCTGGTCGGTCCGCAGCGGTTCGCCGGCCTTGAGCGCCTGGTAGTTGCCGAACAGCTCGGTCAGCAGCAGGCCGACCGCCCAGCCGTCGAGGAGGACGTGGTGGGCGACCAGCACGACCGCCTGCTCCCGGGCGCCGGTGATGAACAGGTAGCGCAGCGGGGGCGCGGCGGTGAGGTCGAAGGGGACGCGGCCGTGCTCGGCGGCGGTGGCGCGGACGAACTCCGCGAAGTCGGGGCCGGCGTGGGCGATGTCGACGATGTCCGGGACGGCTTGGTCCAGGACGACCGACTTGACCTCGCCGTCCTCCTCGCGCAGCAGGGTGCGGAGGGTGGCGTGGCGGGCCGTGGTGGCCTGGGCGGCCTGGGCGAAGACCTCGCGGTCCAGCGTGCCGCTGTCCACATGGGACGTGAAGACCAGGTTGTAGGTCGAGCCGCCCAGGACGTTCTCGATCAGCCACATGCCGCGTTGTGTCGGGGTCAGTGCGTCCTGGGGCGCGGGTGCTGTGTCTGCCGGCGTGGCGTTGGCTGGGGTGCTGCCCGTGGCGTTGGCCAGGACGGTGCCCAGCGGGGTGGACGACAGCAGTTCCGCCACGGACAGCCGCAGCCCGAGCTGCTCCTGGGCCAGGGCGGTCAACCGCATGGCCCGCAGCGAGTCACCGCCGAGCGCGATGAAGCTGTGGCTGGCGAACCCCGCCCTGTCCGTCGCCGGTCCGAGGACCGAGAGCGCGTACTCGTCCAGTGACATGCCGACCTCCGGTATTGAGTGGAACTGCTGCCTGGGCGCGGTGCGACCCGCGCGGTCACGGACGCGCTGAATGCGCCGATAACGGCACCGCGCCGGCTCCGCGGCAGTGGGCGCAGGAGGAGGGAGTTCCCCAGAGGTGACCGAAAGACCGGGACCAGCGGCCGTGTTCCGGTGTACGCGCCATTGCGCAATGTCCCCCAGCGAGTCACATTTCCCCCGATGGCAGCGACTCTAAAAGCGCACTTAGAAGCGTGTCAACACCGCCCATTCGGGCCGACGAAGCATTCTCGGCAGGCGGACATTCCACGTCGGAGGCGAATCTGTGAAAATCTTCCCGTGCGGACTCCCGAACATTTCACAATGCGCTCTCGCGCGAGTACCAGGAACTGCGGCGCGACCACCAACGGCACCTTCGTGGACGCGCAAACCGCGGGTCAGCGGGCGTGCAGTGCGGTCTCGATGACCTCGCGGCTGTCCGCCAGGAGGGCCTGCGCGGCGGTCTGGCCGGTGGCGGCCAGGTAGCCGTCGACCAGGCGGTTGCCGACGGCGTAGCCGGCGCCGGTGGGCAGGCCCACCGGGGTGCCGCCGTAGCGCAGGGCGATCGCGTCGCCGTGCACCCAGGCGGCGAAGTTCTGCATGCCGGTCACGTCGAGTCCGGAAAGGACCTTGTCGAACACGGCATCGTCGTGCAGGTGCGGCACACCCATGCGCGTGTAGCCCAACTCGTCGCCGTACACCTGGCGGGCGAAGGCGTCGGCCAGGCCTTCGGACACGACCTGCTCCCCCACCGTGACCGTCGCCGGGTCCCACACCACGCCGCCGGGCGCGTAGCGCAGGTTGTGGTTCAGCTCGTGGACCGCCGTGGCCTCCAGCCGGGCCAGGTTCTCCGGGTACGGCCAGAAGTTCAGGTACAGGTACCCGGTCACGCTGCCGTTGGCCGTCATGCCCAGGGCGGGCCCCATGAAGTGCGCGTCGCCGGGGTCGCCGAGGACGATGAGGACGGTCAGGTCCGGCACCGAGATCCCCGGCGTGGCCCCGAGTTGCACGGCCGCGGCTCGGTTCAGGGCTCGTTCGATCCGGCCCCACGCGTCGGCGTCGTGCAGCGCTTCCAGCCCTTCCAGGCATCGCTGCTCGTCGCGGTCGAGGGGGAAGCCCGAACCCATGCCGTGCATCGCGACCAGGTCGACCTCGCCCGGGAAGTAGCGGTACATGCCGGCGGCGGGCTCCAGCATGTCCTTGAGCAGGCTGGTTCGCCGTTCGCGCGGGGCGTTCAGGATTTCGCGCATGGCGGGGTAGGTGTCGAGAACGGTGACCGTCATGCCGGCGAAGCTAGACCTTCCAGTCGCGTCAACCTCAAGCCCATTGTGGACGGTCCGGTGTGCGCCACGCCACAGGCACTGGCTGTCACGTCCGGGGGCCGCGCCCCGGTCCTCTTTCGTGACCGAATCGCGGAGGGAGCGGACGATGTCCAAGGGCGTGATCGTCAAGGCCGTGGTGGTGCTGGGCGCGCTGACCATGCTGGCCGCGGGTGTCTGGGGCCGGGTGGACCCGGCGAGCTTCGCCCGGTTCACCAACTGGCCCAACCACGAGCACTTCCTGCACGACGCGGGCGTGTTCCAGATCGGCATCGGCCTGATGATGCTGTCCGCCCTGGTGTGGCGGGACGTCATCGCGGTCGTGCTGGCCGGGTTCTGGGTGACCAGCGGCCTGCACGCGGTCAACCACGCGGTGGACCTGGACCTGGGTGGGAACGCCAGTGATCCGTGGCTGCTCACGGCGCTCGGGGTGCTGGGACTGGCCGCCTGGGTGATGCGGGTGCGGCACCTGCGGCAGCAGGGCTGAGGGCTCTCCAGATCACAAGCGTGCAAGCGAGCGCTCGCCGCGCGGCAGACCCCCGGTGGTCACAGCGCGGTAACGGCTGCCTGGGCGGGGCGCGGCGTATCGGCGGCCGATGTTTGCTGCCTGACCGACCGCCGCCCGGTCCGCCTCACCGAGCGTCCTTCGCGGACGTTCGGCGGCGGACCGCGGTGCCCGCGCACACGACCACGGCCAGGCCACCCAGCACGGTCGGCCAGGTCAACTCCTCCCCCAGCAGCCACGCCGCCCACAGGATCGTGAGCACCGGCTGCACCAGCTGGACCTGGCCGACCTGGGCCATCGGTCCGATCGCCAGCCCCCGGTACCAGGCGAAGAAGCCCAGGAACATGCTGACCACCGCGAGGTAGGCGAACGCCGCCCACTCGACCGGCGTCCCCGACGGCGGCTGCCGCACCGCCGACACCACCGTCAGCGCGACCATCACCGGCGCGGACAGCACCAGCGCCCACGACACCGTCTGCCACGACCCGAGTTCGCGCGCCAGCAGCCCGCCCTCGGCGTACCCGACCGCGGCGGCGAGGACCGCCCCGAACAGCAGCGCGTCCGACCAGTGCAACCGCCCGAAACCACCGCCCTGCACCGAAGCGAACGCCAGTGCGGCCACCGCGCCCAGGCCGGCGGTGACCCAGAACGACGTCGGCGGGCGCTCCTTGCCGCGCACCACGGCCATGACCGCGGTGGCCGCCGGGAGCAGGGCGATCACGACCGCGCCGTGACTGGCCGGGGCGGTGGTGAGCGCGAACGAGGTCAGCAGCGGGAAGCCCGCCACCACACCGCCCGCGACGACGGCCAGCCGCGCCCACTGCACGCCCGTGGGCAGGCGCCGGCCGGCCAGCAGCAACGCGAAGGCCGCGAGCACCGCCGCGACGACCGCCCGGCCCGCGCCGATGAACAGCGGCGAGAACGCGCCGACGGCGATCCGGGTGAACGGGACGGTGAACGAGAACGCCGCCACGCCCAGCAGTCCCCACCCCAAGCCGGCGGATAGCGGTGTCGCGCTGACCAGAGTAGCGCTACTGTTCCCTGACATGTCCAACGATAGCACCGGGCGGATCGTGGCCGGCCTGCGCGCGTGGATCGCCCAGGCGCCGCCGGGCGCGCAGGTGCCGCCCACGCGGGCGCTGGTGGCCGAGTACGGGGCGAGCCCGGTGACCGTGCAGAAGGCGCTGCGGGCGCTGGGCGCGTTGGGGCTGGTGGAGAGCAGGCCCGGGGTCGGCACGTTCGTCCGCGCGGCGCGCACCGCCCGGCCGCCCGACTTCGGCTGGCAGACCGGCGCCCTGCGCGCGCCGCACGCCCGCATCCCGACCATGTCGGCCGCGATGCGCACCGGTCCGACCGACGCGATCGCCCTGCACTCCGGCTACCCGGACCGCACCCTGCTGCCCGAACGCCTGGTCCGCGCCGCGCTCACCCGCGCCGCCCGGTCCGAGGCCGCGATGGCCCGGTCCGACGCGGCCGGGCACCCGGAGCTGCGGGCCTGGTTCGCCACCGAACTGGGTGCCGCCACCCCGGTCGGCGTCGCCCCGCCCGCGCCGCGCGACGTCGTGGTGGTGCCCGGCAGCCAGAGCGCTCTCAGCTCGATCTTCCGGGCGCTGGCCGGGTTCGGGCAGCCGGTGCTGGTGGAGTCGCCGACCTACTGGGGCGCCGTCCTGGCCGCCGCGCAGGCCGGGGTGCGGGTGGTGCCGGTGCCCGGCGGGACGGCCGGGCCGGACCCCGACGAGCTGGCGCGGGCGTTCGAGGAGACCGGGGCGCGGCTGTTCTACGCGCAGCCCAACTACGCCAACCCGACCGGGGCGCAGTGGTCGCCGGAGGTCGCGGCGCGGGTCCTGGACGTGGTCCGGGCGCATGCCGCGTTCCTGGTGGAGGACGACTGGGCGCACGACTTCGGCATCGACACCACCGCACGGCCCGTGGCGGTGCACGACGACGCCGGCCACGTCGTCTACCTGCGGTCGCTGACCAAGAACGTGTCCCCGTCGATCCGGGTGGCCGCCGTGGTCGCCCGCGGCCCGGCGCGTGACCGGGTGCTGGCGGATCGCGGCGCGGAGTCCATGTACGTGAGCGGATTCCTCCAGGCCGCGGCGCTGGACGTGGTCACCAACCCGGGTTGGCGCACCCACCTGCGCTTGCTGCGCCACCAGCTCCGCACCCGCCGCGACCTGATGGTGGCGAGCCTGGCCGAGCACGTGCCGCAGGCCCACCTGGACCACGTGCCGCCCGGCGGGCTGAACCTGTGGGTGCGCCTGCCCGACGAGACCGACCCGGCGCGGCTGGCGGCCGACTGCGAGGCCGCGGGCGTGCTGATCGCGGCGGGCACGGAGTGGTTCCCGGCGGAGCCGTCGGGCACGTACATCCGCCTCAACTTCGCGGGCCCCGACCCGGAACGCTTTCCCGACGGCATCCGCCTGATCGGTCGCGCGCTGTCCGGAAAATGACCGCGAGGGACCCTGAAAAGGACCCCTCGCGGACCACTTCAGATCAGATGTTCCAGATTTCGCCGGCGGTCGCCGCGAAAACGCAGTTGTTGCCGTAGGTGGTGCTGTAGCGGATCGGCCGGTCGCCGTACCACCCGACCGCGCGGACCGTGACGGGCGCGTACTGCAACGTGCACGCGACGCTGCTCTCGTGGTCGGTCGCGCTGAGGTCACCGGCGGCGGCGAACAGTTCCGCGCAGGCCGCGGCGGGGTTGTCGTGCAGCCCGCCGACGGGCTCGCAGGTGAGGTAGCCGTAGCGGGTTCCGGCGTGCACCGGGTCAGCCTCGGAGTGGGAGACGCTCAGCAGCAGTCGAACGGTCGGCGCGGTCGTGGCGGCGGACGCCGAGGCCGGCACGGACACGCCGGCCAGTGTCGCGGCGGTGGTCGCGAGCACGGCGAGCAACATGCGGGACATGGTTCTCCCTCGAACGGAATCGGGTGGTCGACTCGACCGGTCGGGCCGGGTCCGCCGCCGAGGTTAGAAATAGCGACAACAAGTATTCAAGGTGAGCAAACTCGCACCGCACACCATTGGCGTAGATGATTCCGTGAAATCCGTTGATACCACCGCCCGGTGGTGGGTTCCACTACCCGGAACGGCCTAGCCGGGAGATTTTCCCATTTCACGCGGTTTTGACGTGTGAATCATCGGTGGTTTGGGTGGCGCGCTCGCCGAGTCGCACCGCGACCACGCCGAGCAGCGTCAGCACACCGCCCGCCAACTGGACCGGCCGCGGCGCCTGGGCCAGCAGCAGCCACGCGAACACCAACGCCATCAGCACCTCGGTCAACGCCACGAAGGACGCCAGCCGCGACCCCAACCGCCGCGTCGCCGCGATCCCGGTGACGTAACCCAGCGCGGCCGTCACCACGCCCAGCACCACCACGGGCACCCACCAGGACACGGTGAACCCGTCGAACGCCACGTCCCGCGTGGTCGCCCTCAACGGAACCGCCCCCAGCGCGCCCGCCACGAGCAGCACCACACCGCCCAGCAGCAGGCTGCCCGCCGCCAGCGCGGTGCCCGGCAACCCGTCCTGGTCCCGCGCCGACAGCACGAAGTACACCGCCGCGCCGACCATCGCACCGAGCGCCCACAGCACACCGGCAGCGTCGACGTCCGCGCCCGACAGCAGGTCCAGCACCAGCACGAGCCCACCCAGCGCGAGCACCGCGCCCAGCACGGTCAACCGACCGGGCCGCTGCCCGTGCCGCAGCCACAACCACACGACGACGGCGACCGGGGCCGTGTACTCGACCAGCAGGGCGACGCCGACGTCCATGCGCGCCACCGCGTTGAAGTACGCCAGCTGGCACCCCGCGACCGCGACCAGCCCGTACGCCGTGACCAGCGGAAGGTTGCGGCGCACCAGACCCCAGTCGCCCCGCAACTGCACCAGCGCCGCCGGGAGCAGCACGAGCCCCGCCAGCAGCACCCGCACCGCCACCGCCGCCGCCGAACTCCAGCCCGCCTCCATGAGCCCGCGCCCGAGCGGTCCCGACAGGCCGAACGACGACGCGGAGATGACCGCGAGGCCGATCCCGGGTCCGAGCCGAACCGCACGTCTGTCATGAGTCATGGTGGCCATGACTCATGACACTATGGATCGGCTTGGTAATCTGTCAACGTGGTTTTCGCTCATGACACGGTGGCGTCCCTGCTCGCGGCGGTCGAGCTGGTGAACTCGGCCGTCGACCCGGACACCATGACCGACCAGTCCCAGGTCGACGCCTTCTTCGCCCGCCACGGCTACACCGGTGCCCGCACCAAGGATGCCGCGGAACTTGAGGCCGTCCGCGCCCTGCGCGCCCCGCTGCGCCGCCTGCTCACCAGCGACCGCGACACCGCCGCCAGACTGGTCAACGAAACCCTGGCCGCACACCGCGCCGTCCCCCAACTCGTGCGGCACGACGGGCTGGACTACCACATCCACGTCGTGCACCCGGACACCCCGTTCGCCGACCGCATCGCCGCCGAAACCGCGATGGCGATGATCGACGTCATCAGGTCCGACGAGATGAGCCGGCTGGCGGTGTGCGCCGACGACACCTGCGACGGCCTGGTCCTGGACCTCTCCCGCAACCGCTCCCGCCGCTACTGCAGCACCACCTGCGGCAACCGGGTGGCGGTAGCCGCATACCGGGCCCGCAAGAAGTAGGTCAAGGGCCGTCGTCTGTCCGGTAGTCGACACGCTGGATCGTGGTGGATCGGTGCAGGCTTGACGTCGTGCCAAAGACCGTCAAGCGCCCGGAACCGAACTGGAAACCCGCCACAGCCGGCGCCGTGACCGCGTTCGTCCTGGGTGTAGCCGTCGCGTTCCTGCTGGGCGCCTGGACCTCGGGGCCGGACGCGACCGAGCGGCGGATCGCCGAGCTGCGGGAGGCCGAGGCGCGCCGGGACGTCGAACAGATCGTCGTGCTGACCGACCTCGCGCGGGGCAGCCGCGACCGGCTGGCTCCGGTGTTGACGGGCATGGGCAAGGCGGCCCCGGCGGACGCGTCGAGCGGCGCCGTGCCGAGTGCGGAGGAAGTCGCGGGATGGCGTGACGTGGTGACCGCCGAGCTGCGCCGGTACGCGGAGACGCCGTCGGCGGGGAACGGCGTGAACGTGGCCCGGACCGCGTTGAGCACGTCGGTCCGGCAGTTGGCCGTGGCGGTGGGCGGTTTCGAGGCTGCTTTGAACGCGCCGGACCCGCTTCGGGGCCGGTTGGTGGGGATGGCGGCGGAGCAGCGGACGCTGGCGGTGCAGGCTTGGTCCGTGGCGGCGCTGCAACTGGACGTGATCAACATCGAGGCCGGCAAGGGACACGTGCACATCCAGCTCGACCCCAGGTCGGGACCTTTGGACAACGAGCCCGAGGGCAGCGGACGCCGCTGACCCGCGACCCTCCCAGTCCGACACGCTCGCGCGAACCGACGCCCTTCCACCCCGGGGGCCTGCCGCGCGGCGAGCGCCGCTTTCAAGCTTTGGATCTTGACGTCAAAGACGACCCGACGGCATGGAGGCCTCAGCGAAGTCGTGGAGGTGCCGCAGGTCCGGGATCAGCACACCGCGCCGCGGACTCGTCTCCACCACGCCCGCCGTCCTCAACTCCGAGAAAGCCTTCTCCGCCGTCCGCGGCTTCATCCCCGCGATCGACGCCAGCTCGATCTTCGTCAACGGGTACCCCAGCGCCCACCCCCGCGGCGTGTGCAGGCCGTGGAGCTGGACCAGGTGGAGCAGCACGCGGGCGACCCGGGCAGCAGCCGGAAGGGACATCTCACGGCGGAGGTCGTTGGCCCAGCGGAGGTGTTCGTTGCCGATCCGGACCAGTTCCACCAACACCTCGTCGTGGCGGGTGAGGAAGCGGGTCAGGTCTTCGGGTGGGATTCGGCGGCCGTCCACCGGGGCGCAGGTGACCACGCTCGCCGAACGGGGCTTGCCGTCCAGCGCGGCCATTTCGCCCACCAGGTCGCCTCGGGCCTTCACGGTGAGCAGGCCGGTGTCGCCCGAGGTGTCGGTGGCCAGCACCTTGACGGCGCCGTCCAGCACGAGCACGGCGAAGCTGTCGTGGTCGCCCTCTCCGATCACCTGGTGGTTCGCGGGGTAGGTGATCGGCGTCCCGAGGGTGAGCACCAGTCGGCGCGTGCCCTCCGTGAGCCGGCCCAGGAGGCTGCGGCTCGGCCAGGTGTCCCCCATCGGCTCGGACTCCGGTCGTGGTAGTCGATGTCGCGTGGCAACTCTCGCACAGCCCGGGGCCTGTTGTCGCCGGCGCGAACGCACACACGCCCCGAGCCGGCGCGAACGCACACACGCCCCGAGCCGGCGCGAACGCGCACAGGGGCCGGACCGACCCCCAGCCGGCCCGGACCCCGTCCGATCCACCACCCCCGACCACGGCCGGCCCCCGATCGGCCGTTCCCCCCGGTCTTCACCACGACAAGTGCGGCCCACCGCCCCCGGAGTACATGAATCACCCGATTGGGCGGACCCCGGGACACAGTCGGCACGATCACACGATCGACCGAGAAGGACGTTTCAGCCTTCCATCGTGTCAGGCACCTACAGGTAGCCGAAGATCGGCGGGAACAGCAGCACCACGACCCACGCCCACCCCGCGTACACCGGGAGGTAGTTGGTCTGCCACCGCTCCAGCGCCGCGAACGGCGCCTTCCGCCGCACCAGCCCCAACAGCAGCCACGCCGACCACGCCAGGTTGGCCAGCAGGATCACGTTCTCGCCCAACGCCGCCGCCTTGTTCGGCGTCGTCCCGTACTCGCTGATCCGCCCGGTGATCTCCAGCAGCACCAGCACGTCGATGAGCAGCGCGCTCACCACCAGCGCCAGTTGCAGCTTGTCGAACAACCCCGCCGGGGCCAGCGGGTCGCGGGCCGAGATCGAGTAGAGCAGCAGCCCGAGCACCACGACCAGCAGGAGGTCGAACAGGATCAGCGCCTCGCGCTCCACGTCGATGCCCGACGTGGTCACCACCAACGTCACCAGGAACCCCAGCAGCACGGCGGTGAACAGCGGCGTGAACAGCCGGGTCAGGACCGGCGCGATGTTCTCCACCACGCTCTGCTTGGCCTCGACCAGCCACCCCGCCACCACGACCGCCGCCGCCGCGCCGCACGGTGCGAGCCACTCCGCGACGAACGTCTCCGGCGAGGTGCCGATCGCCTCGAACGTGCCGAACACGAACGCGATCAGCACGCCGCCGCCCAGTCCGATGAGGACGTAGTAGACGAACCACTCGCCGGTGAAGCGCACGAAGTCCATGCGCCGGCGCGGCGAGCGCAGGTCGTCGGCGATGTAGGCGAGACCGACCGCGAACCACAGCGCGATCGGCAGGTGGATGCTGGTCAGCACGACCGACATCGACGTCTCCGCCAACGGGTAGACGTTCGCCGCCACCGCGCCGAGCGCGAACAACCCCACCAGCACGCCGACCACCGCCGCGCCCGCCCGGCGCCGCCAGGCCAGGAACCCGGCCAGCCACGGCAGGGCGAACAGGCTCGCGTTGGTCGCGTAGAACGCGCCGTCCCGGTCCAGGTCGACTCCGAACGCCTCCGGCAGCTTCACCGAGAGCCCCGCGCCCACCGCGCACGCCACCAGCGCGAGCAGCTCGCGCCGTTTCCCGCCGTCCGCCGCCCCGTCGACGTCCCCGGTCAGCACCAACTGCTTCCACAGCCGCTCGGAGTGCTCCCGCGCGAACTCGCGTGACAACTCGTCCAGGCTGCCCATCCGCTTGACCGCCACCAGGAACGCCTCGTCGTCCCGGAGCCCGGCGGCGACCAGCTCCTCCACCGACCCGCGCAGGTGGTCCTCAAGCTCCTCGACGTCCGTCCCGCGCAGCTCCTTCCGGCGCTGCACGTAGGACCGCCACTGCGCGAACTGCGCCTCAAGTCCGTCGCTCATACCTGCGCCCCCAGGCCGAACGCCTGGGCGTCCCCGCGCCAGATCTCCTTGAGCGCCCCCACGACCGTGTCCCACTGCCGGCGCTGCTCGGCCAGCTCGGCCAACCCGCTGTCGGTGATCCGGTAGTACTTCCGCCGCCGCTCACCGGCCACCGCCTGCCAGCTGGACTCCACGTGCCCCAGCCGTTCGAGCCGGTGCAGCAGGGGGTAGAGCAGCCCTTCCGTCCAGTCCAGCTCCCCGCCGGACAGCTCGTTGATCCGCCGCAGGATCGCGTACCCGTAGCTGTCGGCCTCGGCGAGGATGCCCAACACCATCGGCGTCGCCGACGCAGCCACAAGATCTTTGGCGACTTTCACCAGACCTCCACCCTAGATGTCTGATGCATAGTACTTCTAGGTATGGCCGCGCCGCAACGGAGGACGGCGGACGGGCAGGGGCCGCCCGCCGCCCCGCCATCACCGCTCCACCAACATCACCGCTCCACCAACATCACCGCCCCGCCATCACCGCTCCACCAACATCACCGCCCCGCCATCACCGCCCCGCCATCACCGCAGGGTCCACCTCTGCACAGCCGCCCCGCTGTCGACCACCTGCACCAGGCCGTTGGCCGACCCGGTCCCGGTGGGCGCCAGGCTCAGCCCGCTGTGCTTGGCCTTGAACGCGTACCCGTCGGCCGTCCCGCTGATCCGCCACCTCTGGTTGTCCGCGCCGTTGCACGTCTGCTGGGTCACGGCCGCGCCCGCCGCCGTGGAGCTGCCCGACACCCCCGCGCACAGCCCATTCCCGACGTTCCGGATCTCGTACGACCCGTCCGTGGCCGCCGTCAGCTGGAACCGCTGGTTGTTCCCGCCGTGGTAGGAGTACTGGATCAGCTGCGTCCCCACCGTCGTCGAACTGGCCGGCACGTCCACCACCAGCCCGGACCCGTTGTTGGACAACGTGTAGACCCCGTTGGCGGGCGGCTGCGGGGCCGGGATCGCCTGGGGTGTGGGCAAAGCGGCCCCGACGGCCGTCACCACGAAGGACGACGACGTGGACTGGGACCCGGTGCGGACGTGCAGCACACCGCCGGCGAAGTACCAGCCGGACGCAGCCGCGTCGTAGTCGGCCTGGGTGGTGTACCGGGTCAGCGTGGTCGAGCCCAGCGTCACCGACGAGGGCGCACCAGCCACGTGCACGGCCAGCTCGTATCCCCGCGAGGACGGCTTGCCGGTGTAGCTGCCGTTCGACGCGCCCACCGTCACCGCGACGTTGCCGGAACCGCTGGACGGCGCGGACACCGTCACGTTCTGCTTGGCGTACGAGCCCGAAGCGAACTGCCGCGTGACCCCGTCGTCCTCGTACAGCTCGAACGACGAGTTCCCGCGCGGGTACACGTCGAACGTGATCGGCGTGCGCGGCTTCTCGGCGCTGTGGTTCATCTGCGGCCACATCGGCACGATCGCCCCGCCCTTGACGAACAACGGCAACCGGTCCAGCGGCGCGCTGTACCCGTCGAACGTCCCCGGTCCCTGGTACACGACCCCGGTCCAGTAGTCGGTCCACGTCCCCGCCGGCAGGTAGATCCCGCTCCGGCTCGTCCCCGCCGACGTCACCGGCGCGACCAGGAACGCGTCACCGGCCATGAACTGCTGGCTGGTCTGGTTGCCGCGCGCCACCGGGTCGTTCGGGTACTCCAGCACCATCGCCCGCGTGGTCGGCACGCCGGTTTCGTGCGCCACCCGCGACATCGTGTAGAAGTACGGCATCAGCCGCATCTTCAGCTTCAGGTACTTGCGGTTGATCGCCTGGTGCGCCGCGTCGAAGCGCCACGGCTGCTTGTCGTTGTACCCGGAGGTCGGGTTGGTCGGCCCCCACCCGGACATCGACATCATGACCGGGGTGAACGCCTTCCACTGCAGGTCGCGCGAGTACGTGTCGGGGCTGCCCGCGTAGATCCCGTCCACGTCGCCGGCCGCGTAGTTCAGCGCCGACAGGCCCGCGCCGGCGATGGACGGCACGTGGAAGCGCATGTTGTTCCAGTCGCCCTCGGTGTCGCCGGTCCACACCACCGCGTTGCGCTGCGTGCCCGCCCAGCCGTCCACCGTCCACACGAACCGCCGCGCGTCGCTGTTGTTCTCGATGCCCGCGACCGCCGACGCGACGCCGTCGAACGCGCCCTGGTAGCCGCCGCCGACCCACGCCACGTCGGTCTTGACCATCCGGGTGCCAGCCGTGCCGACCTCCCAGGCGATGTTGGACAGCGACCGCTGCGTCCACAGACCGGTCTGGAAACCCTTGCCCTTCAAAGAGGTCACCGTCTGCGGCAGGTCGACGTACTCGCAGCCGTAGCCGTCGTTGGGCAGGAACCAGCCCGACGGCATGTCCGCCGCCCGCGCCTGGTCGGCGTACTTCAGCACGTCCGGGGTGCGGACGTGGTCGAGCCGGTTCTTCGTCCCGGTGTAGGTGGGGCTGCTGGAGTTCCAGCAGTCGGCGTGGCCCATCTCGAAGCCGTAGATCGGGGCCAGGAACGGCTTGCCGGTCACGTCGGTGTACCGGTCGAGCACGTCCTTGAGGCCGCCCGCGAAGTACACCGCGTCGAACCGGTTCTCGTTGTGCGTGGTCTGCACGGTCGGCCCGAACGCGTAGCTGCCGGGGGCCCACGTGTTGCGCACGACGCCGTATCCGTTGGTGGACATGTAGAACGGGGCGGGACTGGCGTTGTTGCCTTCGTTCCAGCGGTTGTCGATGGCGACCGGGACGGTCAGGTCGCGCAACGCCCAGGTGCCCAGCCGCAGGCCGGTGCCGTAGAACTGCTCGTCGGCCTGGCGGGTCAGCCGCTGGCGGGCCTGCCCGTCACCCCACGACAGGCCGGACGACTCCGACCAGATCAGTGTCGTGTTGTCCTTCTTGTACAGGGCGAACTTCAGCGGGGTCTTGTACGCCCGGAGCACGACCGAGGACGTCTCGATCTTCTGGTAGGTGCCGGCGTCGCTGACCGTGACGCCGACCGTGCCGAAGTTGGTGCCGGTGAGGATCTTGCCGTTGCCCGGGTCGGTGTACGAGCCGCCGGGTGCGAGGTGCAGCCGGAACACGTCGGGCTGGAGGAAGCTGACGCGGACCTGGTCCGCGCCGGCGGTCAGGGTGACCGTCGAGCCGCTCTGGCCGACGTTGGTGAGATTGCCGATCGTGGTGGTCGCGGCTTGGGCGCCCGGGGCGTGCAGGCCGAGTGTCAGCAGGGACGCGACCAGGGCGGTCGCGAGGAGTCGTTTGGACGGCTGAGGTCCCATCGCACGTTTCCGATCATTCTGTGGCAGGGGGATGAGCAGAAGTGCACGAAAACAGGGTGAACTGTACTCAAACTTCCACCCTCGACCCAGAGTCGACCGCACGGAATCGATTTGGCGGATGATCCGACGTCAGGCGCAGCAGCCCAGCTCAGATCGACGCAGCGCCGACCCGGGCCCGCCGTCACCCTCCCGCCGTCACCCTCCCGCCGGTA
The DNA here is from genome assembly GCA_050954585.1 of Actinosynnema sp. CA-248983. Taxonomy (GTDB): domain Bacteria; phylum Actinomycetota; class Actinomycetes; order Mycobacteriales; family Pseudonocardiaceae; genus Actinosynnema. Next base: position 4,727,952 of record CP191863.1, read on the forward strand.
CCGCCGCCTCACGCCGGCCGCCCTCAACCGGCCCTTCTCCGGCCGGTGCCGGGGTCGACGCCGCAGCACGCCCGTCCGCCGGGTCGCCCGCGTGGACCCGACCGCGCCCACGACGCCGAGCACGAGCCCGGTCAGCACGAACCGCCGGCTGATCCCGCCCCTGCCGAACACATCGCGTGGTGCCACGGCACCCGCAGACGGGCGAGCCGTGGCGGCCCGCCGACGGTGCGGCCGTCGTGCCGCTGGAAGTGGACGTGTGGGTGCGCCTGGCGTTCCACCAGGCGCACCCGCTGCCGCCGGCCACGGGCGGCGTGGCACCGCCCCCGCGCCCGGCCGGCCGCTACACGATGCCGGCGGCGATCAACTGCTGCCAGATCTCGCCCTGGTCGACCACCGTCACCCCCAGCTTCTCCGCCTTGGTCAGCTTGCTCGCACCCACGTCCGCACCCGTGATCAACAGGTCGGTGTTCGCCGACACCGAGGACGCGGCGGTCGCGCCCGCCTTCTCGCACAGGCGTTGGAACGTCGGGCGCGGGACCTTCTCGCCGGAGCGCGGGTCGCTGATCGCGCCGGTGATCACCACCGTCTTGCCGGCCAGCGGCGCGTCGGAGGCGACCACGGGTGGCAGGTCCTCGTCGCGCACGTCGAGCGAAACCCCGTACTGCCGCAGGCGTTCCAACTCCGGCCGCAGCCGGGTGAGGTGCTCGTGCAGAGACGTGGCGACCTTCGGACCGATGTCCTCCACCGCCACCAACTGCTCCTCGGGCGCGTCCGCCACCTCCTCCAGCGACCCGAAACCCGCCCGGCACAGGCGGGTGGCGGTGCCCTCGGAGGCCATCGGGATCGCCAGGCCGATCAGCGCCCGGCGCAGCCCCACGCCCCGGCTGGCGTCGATCGACTCGACCATGCGCGCCGCCGACACCTCGCCGATGCGGTCGAACTCCAGCAACTGCTCCTGGGTGAGCCGGTAGAAGTCCGACGGGTGCTCCAGCAGGCCGGCCTCGGCCAGCCGTTCGATCCACTTCGGACCGACCGCCTCGATGTCCGCCGCCGCCCGGGACGCCCAGTGCACCAGCCGCCGCACGGTCTGCGCCGGGCAGGCGACGTTGGTGCAGAACAACTCCCGGCTGTTGCCCTGCTCGACCACGGCCTGACCGCACGACGGGCACGCGACCGGCGGCACGATCTCCCGCTCCGCCCCGGTGCGCGCGGACTCGTCCAGCACGCCCGCGACGAACGGGATCACGTCACCGGCGCGGCGCACCAGCACCGTGTCCCCGATCCGGATGCCGCGCGCCCGGATCACCTCCTGGTTGGCCAGCGTGGCCCGGGTGACCGTGGTGCCGCCGACGAACACCGGCTCCAGCACCGCGACCGGCGCGATCTTGCCGGTCTTGCCGACGTCCCACACCACGTCGGCCAGCACCGTGGTCTTCTCCTCGGCGGCGAACTTGTAGGCCAGCGCGCCGCGCGGCGAACTCGACCGGGTCCCGGCGGCGGCGTAGGCGGCCCGGTCGGCCAGCCGCAGCACGGCCCCGTCGAGGTCGTAGTCGAGGTCGTTGCGCTGCCCCTCGATCTCCGCGATGACCGCCTGCGCGGCCTCGGCGTCGGCGCAGTGCCGCATGTCGGCGACCGCGAACCCGAGTGTGCGCAGGCCCTGCTCCAGGTCGGCGGCGGCGGCGCCCGCGTCCAGGTCGAAGGAGAAGAACTGGAGGCGGCGCTCGGCGACCGTGGCCGGGTCCTTGGCGCGCAGCGTGCCGGCGGCGGCGTTGCGCGGGTTGATCAGCGGTTTGTCGGCGTGGGCGGTGTTGTAGGCGGCGAAGGTGGAGCGCAGCATGACCGCCTCGCCCCGCACCTCCACCCGGCCGGGCGCGTCGACCCGCTCGGGGACGCCGTCGACCAGCGCCTTGACCAGCATCGTCACGTCGTCACCGGTCGTGCCGTCGCCCCGGGTGACCGCCCGCGCCAGCCGCCCGTCCTCGTACACCACGGCCAGCGACAGCCCGTCGAGCTTGGGCATCACCACGACCGGCTGGCCGGGGAACCGGTCGAAGAACGCCGCCACCTGCTCGGGCTTGGTCGCCTTCTCCAACGACAGCATGGGCCGCGAGTGCCGGACCGGCGCGTGCAGCACCGCGGGCGCGCCGACCTCGTCCAACGGGTTGGGGTCGGGCGCGAGCTCCGGGTGCGCCTCGATCAGTCCCCGCAACTCGTCCTCGATCGCGTCGTACTCGGCGTCCGCCACCTTGGGCGAACCCCGGTAGTACGCGTCCCGCAGCACCACGACCTGGTCAGCGAGCTCCTGAATGCGCTCCCGAACGTCCACGGGCGAGACGTTACCGGCGACCACCGACAAAACCGGCCGCACCGCGCCGGCGGCGTCGCGTGTGGACGGCGGGCTCACGCCCGGACGCGCTCGGACTCCCGGACCGGCCCCGGCGGGGTGCCGTCGCCGAACGGCCGGCCGCCGAGCGCCGCGCGGCCGTGCGGGCTCGTCCAACCGGACAGGTCGGGGCCCTTGGGGACGACCTGGTTCGGGTTGATGTCCTTGTGCACCACGTAGTAGTGCTGCTTGATCTGCGCGAAGTCGATCGTGTCCCCGAAGCCCGGCGTCTGGAACAGGTCGCGCGCGTACCCCCACAGGTTCGGCATCTCGACCAGCTTGTTCCGGTTGCACTTGAAGTGCCCGTGGTAGACCGGGTCGAAGCGCACCAGCGTGGTGAACAGCCGGACGTCGGCCTCGGTGATCGTGTCGCCGACCAGGTAGCGCCGGGTCGACAGGCGCTCCTCCAGCCAGTCCAGCGCGGCCCACAGGCGGTCGTAGGCCTCCTCGTAGGCCTCCTGGCTGCCCGCGAAGCCGCACCGGTAGACACCGTTGTTGACCTCGGTGAACACCCGCCGGTTGACGTCGTCGATCTCGTCCCGGTGGGCCTGCGGCAGCAGGTCCGGGGCGCCCTCGCGGTGGAACTCGCGCCACTGGGTGGACAGGTCCAGGGTGATCTGGGCGAAGTCGTTGGTGACCACCGCGCCCGTCGTGGTGTCCACGATCGCGGGCACGGTGATGCCGCGCGGGTACTCCGGGTCGCGCTTGAAGTAGGCCTCCTGGAGGCGTTCGATGCCCAGCACCGGGTCCCGCCCGCCCGGGTCGAGGTCGAAGGTCCACGAGCGCGCGTCGTGGGTCGGACCGGGCGTGCCCAGCGAGATCGCGTCCTCCAGCCCGAGCAGCCGGCGCACGATGATCGACCGGTTGGCCCACGGGCAGGCCCGCGCCGCGACCAGCCGGTACCGGCCGGGCGCCACCGGGAAGCCGTCGCGGCCGTCGGCGGTGATCCGGGTGGTGATGTAGCGGGTGTCCCGGGTGAAGGCCTTGCCCTTGACCGAGTAGGTGCCGCCGGTGGCGTGCTCCGGGTGGTCGTTCGTCGCGCTCACGCGATCGAGCCTACGCGGTACCGCTCGGCTCCACCCAGCGCCGCAGCGCGTCGACCGTGGTCTCCGGGGAGGTGTTGAAGCAGAACCGGATGCCCGGCACCTCCTCGGTCAGCACGTTCACCAGCCGTTCGAACAGCAGCGTGTGCTCGGCCGCCATCCGCACGCCCGCACCGATCATCGCCGCCCGGAACGACCGGCCCGCGACCAGCTCGCGCACCACCGCCTCCGCCTCGTCCGGCGACGCGGGCACCTGGCAGGACACGAAGTCGAACCCGGCCGCCCGCAACGCGGCCTGCCCCGCCTCGATCCGCGCCGACAGCGTCGCCTCGTCCAGCCCCGGGTAGCGGCTGTAGTCGACGGCGCTCGGGTGCAGCCCGACCGACAGGACGGTGTCGTTGCTTTGGTTGATCACCACACCCCCATTCAACACGCCATTGTGGTTTGCGGTGGCCGGGCCGGTTCCCGGACGATCACCGCCATGCCCGAACACACCTACCGAGTGCTGGTGCGCGGCCGGTTCACCGACCTCGACGACGCCGCCCGCGCCCGCCTCCTCGCCGCGGCGGATCGGCACAGCGTGCTCACCGGCGGGTTCAGCGAGGAAGGTGCGCTGTCCTACGACCGAACGCTGGACTTCTTCAGCTACCGCGTCCAGTTCAGCGCCGAGGTCCAGGACACCGACCGCGAGGTGTGCGCCGAGGGTCTGCGCCGGGCCGCCCAGGCGGTCGAGGCCTACAACGTCGACTTCCGCGACCTCAAGGCCTCCGCCACCGACCTGACCCAGCTGAAGATCCGCCGCCGCTCCTGACCGCACCGAAGTTGTCGTACCTCGCCGGCAGAATGAGCCCCAAGGGGAGCTTCGCCCGGAATTGTCGGTACCCCGTGGGACAATGGAACCGGGGGCCGGAGGCCGCGCCAGCACGGGGCCGCGCCGGGGGCCGCAGGCCAGCACGGGGCCGCGCCGGGGCCGGAGGCCACACCAGCACGGGGCAGCGCCGGGGGCCGCAGGCCACACCAGCGCGGGGCAGCGCCAGCACGGGGCAGCGCCAGCACGGGGCAGCGCCAGCACGGGGCAGCGCCAGCGCGGGGCAGCGCCAGCGCGGGGCAGCGCCGCCACCGCAGGCCCGCACTGACAGCGCGCGGGCCGTCAGCCGTCCGCCGACTCGTGCCAGCGGCCCACCGCCCACCGGGCCAACGCCCCGAACACCAGGAACACCGCGATCCCCAGCCCACTCGCCAGCACCACGGCCGCGAACATCTGGGCCGACGCGAGCTGCGACCGGTAGTTGTCGATCAGCACCCCCAACCCCGGCTCGCCCTGCCGGAAGAAGAAGTCCCCGACCACCGCCCCGATCACACTGCCGCCCGCCGCGATCCGCAGCCCCGTGAACAGGGCGGGCAGCGCCGCGGGCAGTTGCAGCTTCCACAGCCGCGCCCACCGACCCGCCCCGTGCAGGTCGAACAGCTGGTGCTGCGCCCGGGGCACCGACCGGATGCCGAACAGCGTGTTGGCCACCAACGGGAACAGCGACAGCAGCACGCACACCAGCACCCGGCTCGGGAACCCGAAGCCGAACCAGAACCCGAACAACGGCACCAGCGCCAGCACCGGGATCGTCTGCAACACCACGACGTACGGGTACACCGCCCGCTCAAGCAACCGCGACTGCGCCATCACCACGGCCAGCCCGACCCCGAGGACCACCGAGATCAGCAGGCCGGTCCCGGCGACCCGGCTGGTCAGCGCCAGGCCGGCGAGCAGCTCCGCCCGGTTGTCCGGGTCCAGGAACCCGACCCGCACCACCTCGTCCACCGGGGGCAGCAGGAACCGCCGGCGCGGCGGCAGCACCACGTAGCTGAACAGCGTCCACGCGCCGAGCACCAAAAACAGCACCACCAGCGGTGGCAGCGCCTTCTTCACGACGCCGTCACCATCGCCCGCGACACCGCGCCCACCAGCGCCGCGAACTCCGGCGACGATCGCGCGTCCGGCGGTCGGGGCCGGGAGAACGGCACCGCCACCTCCGCCACCACCCGTCCCGGCCGCGCGGACATGACCAGGACCCGGTCCGCGAGGTGCACGGCCTCGCCCGCCGAGTGGGTGACGAAGAGCGCGCCGAAACCGTGCCGGGCGAACAGCCGCAGCAGCTCGTCGCCCAGTTCGTGCCTGGTCAGCTCGTCCAGCGCGGCGAACGGCTCGTCGAACAGGAACAGCTCCGGCTCCACCACCAGCGCACGCGCCAACGCCACCCGCATCCGCATCCCGCCGGAGAGCTGCGCGGGCCGGTGGTCGAAGAACTCGCCCAGCCCAACCGCAGAAAGCGCCCGCTCGGCCCGCTCCCGCCGCTCGACCTTCGAGACACCGTCCAGTTCCTCGAACAGCTCCACGTTGCGCCGGGCGGTGCGCCAGGGCAGCAGCGTCGGGTCCTGCCACACGTAACCGATCCGTTCGGTGTGCCGGGCGACCGCACCCGCGGTGGGCGTGTCCAGCCCGGCCGCCACCTGCAAGACGGTGCTCTTGCCGCAGCCCGACGGGCCCATCAGCGCGACGATCTCACCGCGCCGGACCGCGAGGTCCACATCGGTGACGGCCGTCACACCGTCGGGGAACGACCGCGCGATGCCGGTGAGTTCCAGCAACGGTTCGGGTCGTGCGGTCATCGAGCCTCCGTCGGGGACTGCCGGCGACCGCGACCGCCGGTGTGACAGCCTGGTCGGAGAACACCGCCACCGCAGCGGGATCGTGGTTCTGAGGGGGACCTAGCGCAATGGTAGCCGGCCGTCGTCTGCTGTCGATCATCGTCTTCGCCTCGGCCGTCGCCGGCTGCGCGACACCGTCGGGTCCGGGCGGTGACGCCCCGCCGCCGGCCGCCGAGTCGCTGCGCGGTACCTGTCCGGACACGGTCGTGGTGCAGATGAACTGGTTCCCGCAGGCCGAACACGGCGGCCTGTACCGGATGCTGGGCAGCGGGTTCACCGTGGACTCCCAGCGCAAGGCGGTGGAAGGGCCGCTGCTGGACGACGGGCGCGACACCGGGGTGCGCCTCCAGGTGCGCGCCGGCGGCCCGGTGACCGGGTTCCAGCGGGTGTCGGCGCTCATGGCCGCCGACTCGACGATCACGCTGGGCAGCATCGCCACCGACGAAGCCGTGCAGGAGGCGGGCTCCTTCCCGACCCGCGCGGTGTTCGCACCGCTGGACAAGAGCCCGCAGATGATCATGTGGTCGCCGGAGCGGTACCCGGACTGGCGCACCATCGAGGACATCGGCCGCACCGACACCACGGTCGTCCACGCCAACGGCGCCTCCTACATCGACTACCTGGTGCACAGCGGCAAGTTGAAGCAGTCGCAGGTGGACGGTTCCTACGACGGCTCGCCGGCCCGGTTCGTGTCCGCCGACGGCGGGATCGCCCAGCAGGGTTACGCCACCAACGAGCCGTACCGGTACGAGCACGAGGTGGAGCCGTGGCAGCGGCCGGTGGCCTTCGCGCTGGTGCACGACAGCGGTTACCCGATCTACCCGGAGGCGCTGGCGGTCTCGGCGGCCGAGCAGGATCGGCTCGCGCCGTGCCTGCGGCGGCTGGTGCCGATGCTCCAGCGCAGCACGGTCGCCTACGTGACGGACCCCGGCCCCACCAACGACGCGCTGGTGCGCATGGTGAAGGAGTTGAACGCGGGCACCCAGTACAGCGTCGAACGCGCGCGGTACGCCCAGGAGCAGATGCGATCCCTGGGGTTGAGCCACGACGGCGTCACCCCGGTCGTGGGCGACTTCGACCTGACCCGCGTGGACGAGCTGGTGGCGGACCTGAAGCCGTTGCTGGAAGCCAAGCGCCGCGCCGTCAAGGCCGACCTGAAGCCCGAGGACGTGGTGAGCAACGAGTTCATCTCGTCCGAGGTGACGTGGTGACCGCCCACTTCGACGTGTTGGCGCGCCACTACCAGCGCTACGCCGAGATCACCGACGTGCTGTACCGGCCGTGGCTGCGGGCGGCGGTGCCCGAGCGCGGCGGTCGTGCGCTCGACCTGGGGTGCGGCTCCGGCCGGTACAGCGGTCTGCTCGCCGACCGGTACGAGTCGGTGCTCGCGGTGGACGCCGCCGAGCGGGAGATCACCATCGCGCGGGCGGAGCGCGGCCGGCCGAACATCGACTACCAGGCGCGCGACCTGTTCGAGGTGACGGCGGAGCGGGACGGCCGCTTCGACCTGGTGTTCGCGGTCAACACCCTGTTCGCCGTGGGCGACTACCCCCGGGTGCTCCCCCACGTGCGCGACCTGGTCGCCCCCGGCGGGCGGCTGGTGGCGGTCGAGGTGGTCAACCCGCCCGGCCGCAACCGCTGGTGGCACCGCGGGCAGGCGTTCCGGGTGGCCGCGATGATGGCCACCCGCCACCGCTCTCCGTCGGTCGCCGCCGGCGTGCTGCGCCTGCGCCTGCACCCGGTGTGGCTGGACCACGTCACCCGCAACCGGCCGCCGTCGCGCGGCGAGTGCCACGCGCACTACCGCGCCGCGTTCCCCGGCGTCCACATCGACGACACCGTGGACCGCTACCTCTGCGGCATCACGTGGACCGCCGCCTGACCCGGGGCGTCACCCGTTCGCCGGAGCAACACCCGGGCGGTGTTGAGTAATTTTCACGTCACGGTCCCCTGCCGTTGATCGACCCACGAGAGGTGGAAGATCATGAACCGTGCCGTGAAACGCCTGGTCACCCTGGCCGGCGCGTTAGCGCTGTCCCTGGTCGCCGTCCCCGCCGCGCAGTCCGCGCCCGGGACCTACTGGACGCCGGAACGGATGCGCTCCGCCGTCCCGCTCGACACCCTCACCGTCAGCCCGGCGAAGCTGCGCCACACCGTCCCGACCGGCGAACCCGCCGCCGTCGAACCCCTCGCCTTCCCGCACGGGGGCGGCGCGTGGAGCGGCGGCGGAGCCGTGGTCAAGACCGCGGGCCGGGTCTTCTTCACCTACCAGGGCCGCAACGCCTCGTGCAGCGGCAACGCCGTCACCAGCGGCAACAAGAGCACGGTCATCACCGCCGGGCACTGCGTGAAGCTCGACGGCGCCTACCACACCAACGTCGCCTTCGTGCCCGCGTACAACAACGGCAACGCCCCCTACGGCACGTGGAACGCCCGCGCCACCTTCGCGACCCCGCAGTGGGACGCCTCCGAGGACATCAACTACGACATCGGCGCCATCGTCGTCGGCCAGGTCGGCGGGCAGTACCTGACCGACGTGGTGGGCGCGCAGGGCATCGCGTTCAACCAGGCCAAGGCGGACAACATGTACGCCTTCGGCTACCCCGCCGCCGCGCCGTACGACGGCAGCAAGCTCATCTACTGCAGCGGCCGGACGTTCAACGCGTTCCTGAGCAACGGCATCGGCATGACCTGCAACATGACCGGCGGCTCCAGCGGTGGGCCGTGGTTCAAGACGTTCTCCGAGGCGACCGGCACCGGCACGGTCAACTCGGTGAACAGCTACAAGATCAACCTGTTCCCGAACTGGATGTTCGGCCCGTACTTCGGCGCCGACGCCCAGAACCTGTACAACCGCGCGCAGGCCGCCTGACCGCCGGCGCAAGTGGTTCGCGCTCCCTCCGCGCGGCGCGCATGGGCCGGTGATCGCGGCGGTCAACGGGATGGCGGCTCGCGCTCCCTCCGCGCGGCGCGCATGGTCGCCGCGCGGAGGGAACCGCGATGCCTACACGGACCACCACCCCCGGGACTCGGACGAAGCCGAGGAGCTGTCCACCGCCATGCGCGCCGCGTGGACCGCTTTCGCCGCCCACGGCGACCCCGGCCGGCCGACCCACGACACCCCCGAGCAGCTCACCCGCTTGTTCGACGCCCGGCTCACCGTGGCCGCCTGCCCGGAAGCCCGGTCCCACCGGATCTGGCAGGACCACACCTTCCCCGTTGCCCCTGCGCGGTGAACTCCCGGCGTCCGACCGCTGACAGGATCCCGGCACGCCTTGTGCGCCCGATGAGCGCAGTGCACGATCCTCACCCATGAAGACGCGAATCCTGCTCACGTCTTGCCTGGTGGCCACCCTTGCCCTGGCCGGGACGCCCGCCACCGCCACCCCGGTGGCGCCCAAGATCGCCTCCTACAACGTGTTCATGCTGTCCCGGGCCCTCTACCCGAACTGGGGCCAGGTCACCCGGGCCGACCTGATCGACCGGCAGGACGTCCTGGCCGGTCAGGACGTCGTCGTCCTCCAGGAACTGTTCGACAACACCGCCGGCGACCGCCTCCTGACCAACCTGTCCGACACCTACCCCCACCGGACCCCCACCGTCGGCCGCACGAAGTCCGGCTGGGACGCCACCGTCGGCGGCTACCGCGACTCCGCCGCCGAGGACGGCGGGGTCGCGATCGTGAGCCGGTGGCCCATCACCCGGCGCGTGCAGCACGTGTACCGGGACGGTTGCGGCGCGGACTGGATGGCCAACAAGGGCTTCGCCTACGTCCGACTGGCCTCCCCCGCCGGTCCGGTGCACGTCATCGGCACCCACATGCAGGCCGAGGACTCGTCGTGCTCGGTGACCCCGGCCTCGGTCCGGGCCAAGCAACGCGCCGAGATCGCCGCCTTCATCACCGCCGAACGCATCCCGAGCACCGAGCCGCTCTACGTGGCCGGAGACCTGAACGTGGTCAAGGGCAGCGCGGAGTACCCGGCGATGCTGAGCGACTTGAAGGCAGCCGCACCCGCGTACACGGGTCACCCGTACTCGTGGGACTGTGCGGACAACAGCGTCTGCCGGGACCAGTACGGGCCGGAGTACGCGTCGGAGCACCTGGACTACGTGTTGACGGTGCAGGGTCCGGGTCTGGTGAACGAGACCAGGCGGGTCAAGAGTCCGGTGTGGACGGTCACGTCCTGGTTCAAGACCTACTCGTACAACGACTACTCGGACCACTACCCCGTCTTCGCCTCGTAACGCTACGGGGTCCAGGGCGGCGCCACCGCCCGGCTGCTGTCCGCCGTGAGGGTTTGCGGTCGGTTCGAGTCGGTGCCGTCGCCCGACGCGATGTAAACGGCCGCGTTGAAGTGCCGCAGGTACGAACCCGGCAGGTTGATCGACTCGAACGTCACCCCCGTGCCGCCGACTCCCGGGCGGGCGCAGAAGGTCGCGTCCGCCCGGAACAGGGCCGAGCCGTCGTCCGGGGAGTTGCACACGGCGTAGCGGTCGACGTTGCCGGCGGCGTCGGTGGCGGGGTTGAGGAACTCCCACTCGCCGTTGAGGGACTGCCGGTCCGGGCGGGTCATCTGCGGGCGCGGGTACTCGGGCAGCGGGTTGGCGGTGGAGACGTGGTCGGTTCACGGCGTGGTCAGCGGCGGCGGTTTCGGGACGACGACGGACCCACGTCACTCCTCTAGCCTTTACATCGTTGGCACAACGTTGTAAAGGGCCGATGGTCGGATACGATCGCTCGCGCACAACATCCGGGAGGCAGCGGGTTGGCCACGCTCAAGGACGTCGCCGAGCTAGCCGGCGTGTCGGTGAAGACCGTGTCGAACGTCGTCAACGGCCACGCCTTCGTCAAGCCGGAGAACCGCCGGCGGGTGGAGGAGGCGCTGGCCGCGACCGGCTACCGGCCCAACCTCGGCGCGCGCAACCTGCGCCGGGGGCGCACCGGCTTCCTCGCCCTGGTCCTGCCCGAACTGGGCATCCCGTACTTCTCCGAACTGGCCGGGCTGGTGCTGCGCGCGGCGCAGGCGCACGAGTGGAACGTGCTGATCGAGCAGACCCTGGGCACCCGGGACGGCGAGCGGGCGGCGCTGGCCGCGCTGGGCACGCACCTGGTGGACGGCGCGATCGTGAGCCCGGAAGCGTTGCTGGAGGCCGATTTCGCGGACCTGGCGCTGCCGGTGGTGATGCTCGGGGAGCACACCGTGGACCTGCCCATCGACCGGGTCGGCATCGACAACGCCCGCGCGGCGGAGGAGGCCGTGGCGCACCTGGTGTCGTTGGGGCGCAAGCGGATCGCGGCGATCGGCGCGCACCCGGCACGCGGCACGGCCACGCTGCGGCTCAAGGGCTACCGGGCGGCTCTGGCGGCGGCCGGGCTGCCGTTCGACGAGTCGCTGGTGGCCACCGCCCTGCACTACCACCGCGCCGAGGGCGCCGCCGCGATGAGGTCCCTGCTGGCGCTGCCCGACCCGCCGGACGCGGTGTTCTGCTTCAACGACCTGCTCGCCGTCGGCGCCCTGCGCACCGCCGCGGACCTGGGCCTGCGTGTGCCGCAAGACCTGGCCGTGGTCGGCTTCGACAACAACGAGGAAGGCGCCTACCACCGCCCGTCCCTGACCACCGTCGCGCCCGACAAGGCCGCCATCGCCGAGGCCGCGGTGACCCTCCTGCGGCGCCGCGCGGAACGCCCGGACCGACCACACGAACAGGTGCAGACACCGTTCACGCTGGAAATTCGGGAGAGCACCAGCGGCCGGTAAGCAATCATCGTCGACATGCGCACGTTCGAGGACTTGGTGGCCGAGGCCGCGACGGTGGACGTCTCCGGATGGGACTTCAGCTGGCTGGACGGCCGGGCCACCGAGGAACGCCCACCGTGGGGCTACGCCCGCCTGCTCTCCCAGCACCTCGCCCGCGCCACCGCCGCCCTCGACATCGACACGGGCGGCGGTGAGGTGCTGTCCGAGGCGTCGGCGTTCCCGCCCCGGATGTGCGCGACGGAGGGGTGGGCGCCCAACGCCGAGCGCGCCAAGGCCCTGCTGGGTCCGCGCGGGGTGGAGGTCGTCCTGACGCCGCCCGACTCGGGCCTGCCGTTCCCGGACGGCTCTTTCGACCTGGTGACCAGCCGCCACCCGGTGCGCCCGGACTGGCCGGAGATCGCCCGCGTCCTGGTGCCCGGCGGCCACTACTTCGCCCAGCACGTCGGTCCGGGCTCCGCGATCGAGCTGACCGAGTACTTCCTGGGCCCCCAGTCCGGCCAGGACGGTCGCGACCCGCACACCGAGGCCGCGCAGGCGGAGCAGGCCGGCCTGCACGTCGAAGACCTGCGCACCGCCCGGTGCCGCATGGAGTTCTTCGACATCGGCGCCGTCGTCTACATCCTGCGCAAGTGCGTGTGGTGGGTCCCCGACTTCACCGTCGACCGCTACCCCGACACCCTGCGCCGCATGGACGCCCAGATCCGCGCCGAGGGCAGTTTCGTCGCCCACTCCACCCGCCACCTGGTCGACCTGCGCCGCGACTGACCTACCCCTGGCCCTTCGCAGGACCGCGGAATGGTGAGATGGTCGAGCCGACGACGTGAAGTGGACTGGGACATCGGTGCTGGGGGCGCGGACATGAGCGGTGCGAGCTTGTTGGAGAGACTGTCCGACCGGGTGGCGGGGGCGCTGCTGGAACTGGGCGGGCCGGTCGGCTACGGGTCGGGCGAGGTCGTGTTCAGCGAAGGCGGCGACGACGGGCACGCCGTCCTGGTGCTGACCGGTGCGGTCAAGGTCCGGGCCACCGACGGCGCCGGCGACGCCGCGCTGCTCGCGGTCCTGTCCGCCGGCAACCTGGTCGGCGAGATGGCAGCCTTGGACGGTCAACCCCGCTCCGCCACGGTCGTCGCGTGCGGCGCGGTCACCGGACGACTCATCCCGCAGCACCAACTGCTGGACTTCGTCGACTTCCACCGCGAAGTCCTGGTGGAACTGTTCCGCGTACGCGCCGACCAGGTCCGCTGGGCCAACGAACTCCGCCGCGCCATGCCGCACCACGCAGCTACCCGGATCGCCCGCGTCCTGGGCCACCTGGTGCGCCACCACGGTTCCCGGACGACGGCGGGCTGGACCCTGGACCTGCCGCTGACCAACGTCGAACTGGCCTCGATCGCGGGCATGAAGTCCCGCACGGCCGAGAAGGCCTTCAGCCGACTGCGCGACGCGGGCGTGGTCCTCACCAGCACCCGCCGGGCAGTCCTGGTCCCCGACCTCCCGCGCCTGGACCTCATCGCCTCGGGACACGACCTCCCCTAGCTCCGCGTTCAAAGCCCCAGCTGCTTTTCCGCCGCGCAGCGGCGGCTTGTGGCAGGGCTCCCAGCCCAGGGAAACCGACGCTCCTCCGTCCCCCGTCGGTGGCTCGAACGCGCTCCGCGCTCTCAAGATCACAAGTGCCTCGGCGGCCCTGCCCGCACGGCACGGCGGACGGCACGGCGGACGATCACGCGGCACGGCGGACAGTCACGCGGCACGGCGGACAGTCACGCGGCGCGGCACGGCGGACGGTCACGCGGCACGGCACGGCGGACGGTCACGCGGCACGGCACGGCGGACGGTCACGCGGCACGGCGCCGGGCCGCCCACTTCGCCCGGTGCGGCAGGACGAACATGTACAAGCCCGTGAAGAACAGCACCGCCAGCGGGAACAACGGCAGGTACGACACCCACACCACCGGCTCCGGCTGCGCCAGCGCCACGACCGTCGCCAGCACGCTGACCGTGAAAGCCATCGACACCCACCGGTGGACCCGCCGCACCCACTTGCTCATGTCCCACTCCTCCCAGCATGGCCGGCCCCGACCCCCGGCGACCTGCCGGGCGGGGCGTTCAGCCCGTGTGCCGACCACGCTAGGTCCGGCCGGCCCCACCTGGCTTCTCGATTCCTGACCGGTCGTCACCCACAGACGCACGCAACTTCCCTACAAGTCGACGCAAAATGCCGACATCCATCGTTGACAGCCGGTCACATACCTGAAACATTCGGTTCTCGATCGTGAAAGAAGTCGACTCTGTCCCTGCGAACAGAGGACCGCCCATGACCCGCCAGCAGCTCCGCCGACGCCTCACCGCCGGCCTGCTCGCCCTCGGCCTGCCACTCCTCGGCCTGCCACTCCTCGGACTCACCCCCAGCGCCGCCGCCGACCCGAACCTCGCCACCGGACGCCCGGTCGCCGCCTCCAGCGCGCACCCCGGATACCCAGCGTCGAACGCCACCGACCGCAACCGCGAGACCTACTGGGAGAGCGCCGACAACGCGTTCCCCCAATGGCTCCAAGTCGACCTCGGCGCGCCGGTCCCCGTCGACCGGGTCGTGCTCAAGCTCCCCTCCACCTGGGAACCCCGCACCCAGACCCTCGCCGTGCGCGGCAGCACCGACGGCACGGCGTTCACCGACCTCTCCCCCGCCGCCGGCCGGGCGTTCGGCACCGGGAACACCGTGACCATCGCCTTCCCCGCCACCACCGCCCGGTACGTGCGCCTGCACGTCACCGCGAACACCGGCTGGCCCGCCGCCCAGCTCGCCGAGTTCGAGGTCCACGGCCCCACCGCCGGCGACACCCAACCCCCGACCGCGCCCAGCGACCTCACCCTCACCGAACCCTCCCCCGGCCAGATCCGCCTGACCTGGCAGGCGTCCACCGACAACACCGGCGTCACCGGCTACGTCGTCTACGCCAACGGCACCGAACGCACCACCGTCACCGGCACCACCCACACCGACACCCAGCCAGCCTCAACGACCGTCCAGTACCACGTCCGCGCCCGAGACGCGGCGGGCAACCTCTCCCCCGAGAGCAACCGCGTGACCCGCGCCGGCCAGGGCGCGAACCTCGCCGCGGGCAAGCCCGTCGAGGCCTCCTCCTCGGTGTTCCACTTCGTCGCCGCGAACGCCAACGACGGCAACATCGGCACCTACTGGGAGTCGAACGGCTTCCCGGCCACGCTCACCGCCAAGCTCGGCGCGAACGCCAACCTGGACTCGGTCACCGTCAAGCTCAACCCCGACCCGGTGTGGGGCACCCGCACCCAGGCGATCCAGGTCCTCGGCCGCGACCAGTCCGGTTCGGCCTTCACCACCCTGGTGGACCGCAAGGACTACGTGTTCAACCCGGCCTCCGGCAACACCGTCACCATCCCGGTCGCCGGCCGCGCCACCGACGTCCGGCTCCAGTTCTTCGCCAACACGGGCGCCCCGGGCGGCCAGGTCGCCGAGCTGGAGGTGTTCGGCACCGCCGCGCCCAACCCGGACCTCACGGTCGGCGCGCTGACGTCCCGCCCGGCGAACCCCGTGGAGACCGACGCGATCACGCTGTCGGCGACCGTCCGCAACACCGGCAACGCCCCGGCACCCGCGTCCAGCGTGGCGTTCAGCCTCGGCGGCACGTCCGGCACCGTCCCCGTCCCGGCACTGGCCGCCGGCGCGTCCGAGACGGTCGCGTTCGACGCGGGCCGCCGGCCGCAGGGCACCCACCAGGCCACCGCCACCGTCGACCCGACGAACGCCGTGGTGGAGCAGGACGAAAGCAACAACACCGCGTCCGCCCAGGTCGTCGTCGGCCAGGCGCCGGGGCCGGACCTCCGCGTCCTCGACTTCACCACCAACCCGCCCAACCCCGCGCCGGGCACGCAGGTCACGTTCACCGTCCAGGTGAACAACCGCGGCACCACCGCCGCCGGCACCTCCGTGACCCGGGTCGTCGCCGGCGGCACCACGCTGGACAGCGCCACCCCGGCCATCGCGGCGGGCGCGACCACCGCCGTGGCGATCACCGGGAGCTGGACGGCCACCAGCGCGACGATCACGGCCACCGCCGACGCCACGGACACGGTCGCGGAGACCGACGAGACCAACAACTCCTTCTCCCGCGCGGTCGTCGTCGGGCGGGGCGCGGCCGTGCCGTACACGACGTACGAAGCGGAAGCCGCGCAGTACCAGGGCACCCTGCTGACCGCCGACCCGCTGCGGACGTTCGGGCACACCAACTTCGCGACCGAGTCGTCCGGCCGCCAGTCCGTGCGGCTGACCACCGCGGGCCAGTTCGTCGAGTTCACCTCCACCGCCCAGGCCAACTCCATCGTCGTGCGCAACTCCATCCCCGACGCGCCCGGCGGCGGTGGCATCGACGCGACGATCTCCTTGTACGTCAACGGTTCCTTCGTCCAGAAGCTGACCCTGTCGTCCAAGCACTCATGGTTGTACGGCAACTCCGACGGCCCGGAGTCGCTGACCAACAGCCCGCAGGCCGACGCGCGGCGGCTGTTCGACGAGTCGCACGCCCTACTGACCCAGTCCTACCCGCCCGGCACGAAGTTCAGGCTCCAGCGCGACACGAGTGACACGGCGGCGTTCTACATCATCGACCTGATCGACCTGGAACAGGTCGCGCCACCGTCGCCCCAACCCGCCGGCTGCACGTCCATCACCGCCTACGGCGCGGTGCCGGGTGACGGCGGCGACGACACCGACGCCATCCAGCGGGCGGTGACCGACGACCAGAACGGCGTCATCTCCTGCGTGTGGATCCCGGCCGGGCAGTGGCGGCAGGAGAAGAAGATCCTCACCGACGACCCGCTCAACCGCGGCCAGTTCAACCAGGTCGGCATCTCCGACGTCACCATCCGCGGCGCGGGCATGTGGCACTCGCAGCTCTACACGCTGACCCAGCCGCAGGACGCCGTCGGGAGCATCAACCACCCGCACGAGGGCAACTTCGGGTTCGACATCGACAAGAACGTGCAGATCTCCGACATCGCGATCTTCGGCTCCGGCCGCATCCGCGGCGGCGACGGCAACGCCGAGGGCGGTGTGGGGCTGAACGGCCGGTTCGGCACCGGCACGAAGATCAGCAACGTGTGGATCGAGCACGCGAACGTCGGCGCGTGGGTCGGCCGGGACTACGACAACATCCCCGAGCTGTGGGGCCCGGCGGACGGCCTGGAGTTCAGCGGCATGCGCATCCGCAACACCTACGCCGACGGCATCAACTTCACCAACGGCACCCGCGGCTCCAAGGTGTTCAACTCCTCCTTCCGCACGACCGGTGACGACGCGCTGGCGGTGTGGGCCAACAGGTACGTGAAGAACACGGCCGTGGACATCGCGCACGACAACACCTTCACCCACAACACGATCCAACTCCCGTGGCGAGCCAACGGGATCGCGGTCTACGGCGGCTACGGCAACAAGATCGAGAACAACGTGGTGTCCGACACCATGAACTACCCGGGGATCATGCTGGCCACCGACCACGACCCGCTGCCGTTCTCCGGGACGACGCTGATCGCCGACAACGCCCTCCACCGCACGGGTGGCGCGTTCTGGGGCGAGCAGCAGAAGTTCGGCGCGATCACGTTGTTCGCGGCGAACCTCGACATCCCGGGCGTGGTCATCCGCGACACGGAGATCCACGACTCGACGTACGACGGCATCCAGTTCAAGGCGGGCGGCGGGGCTTACCCGGACGTGGCGATCACGAACGTGCGGATCGACAAGTCCAACAACGGGGCGGGCATCCTGGCGATGGGCAGCGCCCGGGGCAGCGCGACCCTGACGAACGTGACCATCACGAATTCGGCCGCCGGGCACGTGGTGGTCGAGCCGGGGTCGTCGTTCAGGATCATCGGCACGCCGAGCGCGGCGATGCGACCGGTGTGATCATGTACGGGACGCGGACCGAGTCCCCCTCGGTCCGCGTTCCGCCTTCGCTCACTGGCCGCCCGGTGTCACCAGGCCGGATTCGTAGGCCAGCACCACGAGTTGGGCGCGGTCGCGGGCGTGGAGCTTGGTCATGGCGCGGTTGACGTGGGTCTTGGCGGTCAGGGGGGTGATCACCATGTGGTCGGCGATCTCGTCGTTGGACAGGCCGCGGGCGACCAGGGCGACGGCCTCGCGTTCGCGGTTGGTGAGCTGGTCGAGGACGGCGCCGGTGGTCAGGTGCGGCGGCTGGGTGACGTAGCGGTCGATCAGCTTGCGGGTGATCGACGGGGCGAGCAGCGCGTCACCGCGCGCGGCGACCCGGACCGCGTGCAGGAAGTCCTCCGGTTCGACGTCCTTGACCAGGAAGCCGGCGGCGCCGGCGCGCAGCGCGTCGAAGACGTACTCGTCCAGGCCGTAGTTGGTCAGGATGACGACGTGGGTGCCGGCCAGGTCCGGGTCGGCGGCGACGCGGCGGGTCGTCTCGACCCCGTCGAGGACCGGCATCTGGATGTCGACCAGGGCGATGTCGGGCCGCAGTTCCCGGATGCGGTCGAGGGCTTCGCGGCCGTCACCGGCTTCGGCGACCACCTCGATGTCGTCCTCGGCGTCGAGGAGGGCGCGGAAGCCGCTGCGGATGAGCGGCTGGTCGTCCACCAGCAGGACCTTGATCACGGTTCGCGCTCCACGGGGAGTTCGGCGTGGACGGTGAAGCCGCCGCCGGTGCGGGGTTCGGCGCGGAGTCGCCCGCCGAGGGCGGTGACCCGTTCGCGCATGCCGAGCAGCCCGACGCCCGGGGTGGGGTTGGCCGGGGCGCCGGTGCCGTCGTCCTCGACCAGGATGTCCAGGGCGTCGCGGCGGAAGTCGATGCGGACCTCGGCCCGGGCGGCGTCGGCGTGGCGGGTGATGTTGGTCAGCGACTCCTGGACGATCCGGTAGGCGGTGCGTTCGACGGCCGCCGGGACGTCCTGCCGGCGGCCCTCGATGGTCAGGGTCAGGTCCAGCCCGGTCGCGCGGGCCTGCTCGACGAGCCCGGTCACGTGGTCGATGCCGCGCGGCGGCGACACGTCGTCGTCGCGGAGCGCGCCCAGGGTGGCCCGCAACTCCCGGGTGGCCTCGCGGCCCGCGTCCCGGATCGCCAACAACGCCGGCGGCACCTCCTCGCCACGCTTGCGCGCGAGGTGGACCGCCGCTTCAGCCTGCACTTTGATGACGGAGATCTGGTGGGTCAACGAATCGTGCAACTCCCGCGCGATGTGCAGCCGCTCCTCGTTGGCTCGACGCCGCGCGGTCTCCTCCTTGGTCCGCTCGGCCTCGTCGGCCCGCCGCTCGGCCTGCCGCAACGCTTCCCCGGCGCCCGCGACCCCGACCAACCACCCGATCTCCAGGACGCTGCGCGCGTGCCGGAACGAGTCGGCCGCCGCCCCACCGGGCTCGGCGAGCATGTCCGCGAACGGCAGGGTCAGCAACACCCCCACCGACCCGACCACCACGGGCCACCGGTGCCCGGCCCGCATGGCGGTGTACACGGCGACCAGGTACGCGACCGCCGGCAGGTCCAAGCCGGCCGCCTGCGTGGCCACCGCACACACCCCGGTGACCCCGAGCACCGCTCGCGGCCACTTCCGCCGCCACACCAACGCCAGCCCGCCGACGACCGGCAGGAGGTACGCCGCCCAGGTCGCGGACTGCGCCCCGGACACCCCGGTGATGACCAGGATCGCCGCAACGCCGACCCCGATCCCCCAGTCCCACGCCACCCCCCACCGATCTCTCATACCGCGAACCTTAACGACCCCCACCCGGCCGAACGTCCTCCCGACGAAGCACCCGCCACCTACCGCGCCCGTGGTACTCCGGTCCTCCCTGGCAGGGCCGGTGGGGCGAGTCGCTTAGGCTGGTCGCATGATCTTCTACTCCGACGACGAGAGTCGTACGCTGCGCAAAGCCGTCTTCGGCGTGATGGTCCTGGTGTCCCACGTCGACCCCGGACCCGTGATCCAGGAGCGCTACGCCGGGCTCAGAGCGCTGACCAACCTGTCCCCGGAACTCCGCGTCGTCCTGCACGCCGCCCGGGTCGACCTCTCCTCGGTGTCCGACGCCGAGCTGGAGAGCGAGGTCCTCGAAGCCCTCCGGAACTCGGTGAAGATCCTCGCCGCCAAGGACCCCGCCGAGGCCGCCGCGTTCCCGCAGGCGATCGAGGCGATCTGCCACGAGGTCGCCGCCGCGGACGGGCAGGTGGTCGAGGTGGAGGCCGCCGTGATCGCGAAGGTCCTGGACGCGCTCGCCGCCTGACCGAAAAGAAAAGTTGTCAAGACAAATCGTCTTGTCGTAGGATTGCCCCCAACGACACGAAGGAGACAACGCCATGTCCTTCCAGGCCTACCTCGACGCCATCGAGAACAAGACCGGCAAGACCCCCGCCGAACTGCTCGCCGAGGCGAGCGACCGCGGCTTCGACGCGACCACCAAGGCCGCCGTCGTCCTCGACTGGCTCAAGAACGACTACGACCTGGGCCGCGGCCACGGCATGGCGTTGTTCCACGTCCTCAAGAACGGCACGGAGATCAGTGCCAAGCACGTCGGCAGCACCGGGAGCCACCGGGACGAGTCGACGACGCTCAGGATCGACGGGCTGGCGAACCGATAGGACCCAGCCCGTGGTCCGCAAGCCGTCGACCCCACACCCGAGCAGGCAGTCCGCCCCGCCGCCCACTCAGCCCGCCGAGCCGTGCGGGCAGGGCCGCCGAGGAGGACACAGCGCGTGTTCACGCAACGCGCTCCGCGCTCTCAAGATCGAACGCGCTCCGCGCTCTCAAGATCAAAGCGGCCTGGAGAACTTCCAATGGGGGAGGGCTGGGAGCCCTGCCAAAAGCCAAAGCCGCCGCTGCGCGGCGAAAAGCGGTGCGAGCTAAGGAGCCCGAAGCAGGCGGGCGGCCACGAGGGCTATGCCGTCGGCCGTGGCTTGCGGACGGGCGTCCGGTTGCATCACGTGGCTGAGGATGGTGCGGACCACCAGGTCCACGGTCGCCGTCAGTTCCGGCTCGGGCAACGCCACCGCATAGCCCGCCAACCGATCCCCGACGACCTCCTTCGCCGTGGTGACCAGCGCATGCGACCGGGTCGTCAGCAACGGCAGAAGGTCGTTGTCCGCCCCGTGCGACGCCGTCACCACCGCGTGCAGCAGCGGATTCCCCCGGGCGTGGACGAGAACGTCCTTGCACGCCGCCCGGATCGCCTCCACCACGTCGTCCGGATGGCGGTCGAACGCCCGCTCCACCACCGCCAGGAACCGCTCCAGCTCGCTGAGCACCAGGATCTCCGCGAGCTTCGGCTTGCTCCCGATCTCCTTGTACACCGTCTGCCGGCTGACCCCGATCATGTCCGCCAGGTCGCCCATCCGCACCGCCGCCCACCCCGACGACGCGGTCACCGTCCTGGCCGCCGCGATGATCCGGACCCGCAAAGACGTCGACACCCTCACACCCTCCCGGCGCAGGCGAAGCGCACCGCCTCGGCCCAGTCGCCCCGGTCCGCGATCCGCCGACGGTACTTCATGACCTCCCCCGGCCGGTCGACGGTCAGCGCTCCGACCGGCCGGCCCGCCCGCCGGTACAGCGCCGTCGCCCCCGACACCCGCACCTCCTCCGCCCGGGGCGCGCCCACGGACTGCACCGCCGTGACCGGGCGCGAGGTCCGGTCCACCTCGATCCTCACGCCGCACCTCCGGGGACGAAGTCGACCTTCTCCCGGACACCGCAGTCCGGGCAGCACCAGTCGGACGGGACGTCGTGCCACGGCGTGCCGGGCGGAAAGCCCTCGCGCGGGTTGCCCAGCGCTTCGTCGTAGCTGTAGTCGCAGCCAGGACACGTGAACACACTCACGACAACCCCTTGGCGGACAACGGGTAGCGGGCCAGGACGGCGGCGCGGCGGTGCGGCGCGATGTTGGCGCGGCTGATGTCGCCGCCGAAGTGGGCGCGCACGCGCGGTCCATCACCTTGCGCCACAACGGGGGCACCAGCGCGAGCACGATCATGCCCGCGTAACCCGTGGGCAGCACCGGCGACTCCTCGAAGTCCCGCAGCGTCTGGTAGCGCCGGGTCGGGTTGGCGTGGTGGTCGCTGTGCCGCTGGAGGTGGTACAGCAGGACGTTGGTCGCGATGTTGTTGGAGTTCCAGCTGTGACTGGGGTCCACCCGCTCGTACCGCCCGGACTCCGTGCGGCGGCGCAACATCCCGTAGTGCTCCATGTAGTTCACCACCTCCAGCAACGAGAACCCCACCACCGCCTGCACGAGCAGGTAGGGCAGCACCCCGACGCCGAGCCACGCGACCACCGCACCCCACAGCGCCAACGACATCAGCCACGCGTTGAGCACGTCGTTCCCGATCCGGAACGGGTGCTGACCACGCCGGGCGTACCGCTTGCGCTCCAGCCGCCACGCGCTGGTGAGCGACCCGACGACGGTGCGCGGCCAGAACCGGTAGAAGCTCTCCCCGACCCGGCTGCTGGCCGGGTCCTCCGGCGTGGCGACGCGGACGTGGTGCCCCCGGTTGTGCTCGATGTAGAAGTGGCCGTAGCAGCTCTGCGCCAACGCGATCTTCGACAGCCACCGCTCGTGGCTCTCCTTCTTGTGCCCCAACTCGTGCGCGGTGTTGATCCCGATGCCACCGACGCACCCGATCGTGACGGCGAGCCCGATCTTGTCCACCATGGACAGGGCGCCGCCGGCGATGATCCAGCAGGCGTAGAGGAATCCGGCGTACTGGATCGGCAGGAACAGGTAGGTGATCCAGCGGTAGTACTTGTCGTTCTCCAGCGCCTCGATCACGTCGTCGGGCGGGTTGGACCGGTCGAGGCCGGTGGACAGGTCGATGACCGGGACGATGCCGAGGACGACGATCGGACCCAGCCACAGCCACACGCCCCAGCCGGTGACCTGGTGCATCCCGATGGCGAGGAAGGCCAGCGAGGGCACGACAAGGCCGATGAGCCACAGGTGGCGCTTGCGGTCCCGCCATTGCGCGGTCGACCCGATGGGGATCGTCATGGGGCGTCCTCCTCGCTGAGGTCCGGTTGGCAGGACCGTAGGTTTTGTCCCGCGAAGTTGACAAGAAGGCACTTTTTGTCAACCACTTGACCTGCTGAAATACGTATCGAGAAGCACCGGCGGGTGACAGTACAGCGAGTGCTGTATTGTTCGCGCCATGCTGAAGTGTGAGACGCGGGAAGACGCGCTGGCCCGGCTGGGGAAAGCGCTGGCCGACCCGACCCGTTGCCGCATCCTCGTGGCGCTGCTGGACGGCGTCAGCTACCCCGCGCAGCTCGCCGACCACCTCGGCCTGACCCGGTCGAACGTCTCCAACCACCTGTCCTGCCTGCGCGGCTGCGGGCTCGTCGTCGCCGCCTACGAGGGCCGCCAGGTCCGCTACGCCCTCGCCGACGACCACCTGACCCGGGCGTTGAACGAGCTGGTCAAGGTCGTCCTCGCGGTCGACACCGGCGAACCGTGCCTGAACGACGAGCAGGTGAGCGCGTGAGCACTTGCACGGACGGGTGTTGCGGAACGCCGCCGTCGGGGATCGACACCCAGCGGCGGGCGGTGCTGACGCGGCGGGTGCGGTGGTTGGTCGCGGGCACGATCAGCTACAACGTGGTCGAGGCGGTCGTGGCGATCACGGCCGGCACGATCGCGTCGTCCACCGCCTTGATCGGGTTCGGGCTGGACTCGATCATCGAGGTCGCGTCGGCGGTCGCGGTGGCGTGGCAGTTCTCCGGCGCCGACCCCGAGGCCCGGGAGCGGACGGCGTTGAAGGTGATCGCCGTGTCGTTCTTCGCGTTGGCCGCGTACGTCACGGTCGAGGCGGGGCGGGCGTTGCTGGGTGCGGACCCGGCGGAGCACTCCACCGTGGGCATCGTGCTGGCGGCGGTGTCGTTGGTCGTGATGCCGGTGCTGTCCCTCGCCCAGCGGCGGGTCGGTCGGGAACTCGGGTCGGCGAGCGCGGTGGCGGATTCGAAGCAGACGCTGCTGTGCACGTACCTGTCCGGGGTGCTGCTGGTCGGGCTGCTGGTGAACTCGCTGTTCGGCTGGCACTGGGCGGACCCGTTGGTGGCGCTGGTGATCGCGGGGGTGGCGGTGCGCGAGGGGCGCGAGGCGTGGCGCGGGGAGCACTGCTGCTGATCGGACCGTGGTCGGACGCCGGGACCACGACCACGGTCCGGTGTGCGGGCGCCCACGGCGACCGGCCGCAGGACATCGCCGAGCCGGCCGCGTCCTCGGACCGGATCGTCGACCGACTGTTCTGCCAGCGCTGAGGGCTCAGGCCGGCTCGGGCTGCCGGTAGGTGGCGGGGTCGGTTTCCCACGCCGTGACACGACGCACGATGTTGAGGAAACCGACCGCCGCGCCCGCGCACAGCAGCGCCGCGAAGCTCACCAGCCAGACCGCCGAGTCCAGGTCGAAGTACGCGCTGTCCGGGTCGGCGGCCAGCCCACCGAGCCGCTCCAGGAACAGGAACCCCAGCCAGCTCCCCCACCACCCGTTGACCACGGCGGGAGACACCCCCGGCACCCCGGCGCGTACGACGTCCAGCACCACGCGGCGCGGCACCCAGAGGTTCACCACGGGCAGCCAGCCCCAGATCGCGGCACCCTTGTCCCAGCGGTGCCCCGAACCCGGGTTGGCGAGGTCCGCATTGGACCTCGCGCGCCACAGCCACATGATCGTCACGACCACGGCGGGGATGAACACCACCGGGACGGCCACCACCAGACCGGTCCCGGACGCGCTGAAGGCGTCCAACTCCTGCTCGGTCGCCAGGTCGACCAGGTAGTCGTCGAAGACCCCCTTGAGCCCCCACAGCCAGCCGGCGGTGACCACGACGACCAGCGCATACAGCCCGACCAGCACCGAAACGGCCACGCTCAATCCACGCACGGAACGAAACACGGGTCCCCCCGACGAAATCTGAAAGGCCCCCGACCCGGCGCGCAGCCTACACACGCCCCCTGCTCATCCGCACACCAGTTCACCAGGGACGACACTCGCCGGGCCGCCCACCACGAGCGTCACGGGCTAAGCACGGACCGCACTGAGCACCGTGGCCTCGACGACGTCTGCGGCTTCCTTCTGCTTGAGGCGGCCCGCAGCGACTTCGTCCGCCGCCAGGTGGATCACGCTGTAGAACACCGACACCAGCCACTTCTGCGGCAGATCAGCACGGAAAGCCCCTTCCGCACACCCCCGCGCGATCAGCTTCTCCACCCGCTGCAACACGACCTTGTGATAAGCCCGCACCTGCCGAGGCGTCAGCACAGCCGTCGCCGCCGTCATCAGGTTGCGGTACCCCGCGAGCACGCGCCACCCCGAGCGAACCAAGCGGGACAACGCTTCCGCGGCCGGGCCGTCGTCCAGCGACTCGGCGTCCAGCACCTCCGCCGCCCCGGACACCGCTCGGTCAAGAGCCCGCGCCAGCAGGTCCTCCCGGGACGGGAAGTGCGCGTAGAGCGTGACGCGGCTGACCCCGGCCGCCTTCGCGATCGCCGTCATGCTCACGTCGGGCTGCTCGCTGAAGCACCCCACGGCCGCGTCCACGATCGCCTCGATGTTGCGCTCGGCATCGGCCCGCCGCCGCCCGTCCCCGCTCATGCACGCATGTTCCCACGCCGCGCACCCGCCGACAAAGCTTACAAAGCAGTCAGACTTCCGGGGTGAGCCGGAGCTGGTGCGCCAGCAGGGCGGCCTGCACTCGATTGTCCAGGCCCAGCTTGGACAACATCCGCGACACGTACGTCTTCACCGTCGACACGCTCATGAACAGCCGCTGGGCGATCTCCGCGTTGTCCAGGCCCAGCCCGACCTGCCCGAGCACCTCCCGCTCCCGGTCGCTCAACAGGTCCAGCCGCTCCGCCGCGTCCGGGAAGGACGTCGAGTGGTCGGTGATGCGGCGCAGCAGCCGTTTGCTCAGCTCGGTGTCCACGACGGACGCCCCGCCGTTGACCGCGCGGATGGCGCTGAGCAGGTCCCGGGGCGCCAGCTGCTTGAGCAGGAAGCCGTCCGCGCCGGCGGTCAGCGCGTCGAACATCAGCTGGTCGTCGTTGAACGTCGTCAGCGCGAGCACGTGCGGCGGGTCGGGGTCCTTCTTCAGCTGGGCGGTGGCGGTCACGCCGTCGACCCTGGGCATCCGCAGGTCCATCAACACCACGTCGGGTGACCGTTCGCGACTCACCGCCACCGCTTCGGCGCCGTCCGCCGCCTCGCCGACCACCTCGACGTCGTCGGCGGACTCCAGGATCGCCGTGGTCCCGGCCCGGATCAGAGCCTGGTCGTCCACGACAAGCACTCTGATCATGTCATCGATGGTCCCACGGCCTCCCTGGCGCCGCGACCGTCCTGGGACCGGGGCAGGTCCGCACGCAGCACGAACCGCCCGGTTTCACCCGATGGTGTGGCGGTGAGGCTGCCGCCGGCCAGCGCCGCCTCGTCGGCCAGCAGTCGCAGGCCCCGGCCGGTGCCGGGCAGCGAGGACCGGTCCGCCGGGGCGAGCGGGCTGGCGACGGCCAGGCGGACCCGGTCGTCGGTCGAGGTGAGCCGGATGTCGGCGCGCGGCTCGGCGGCGTGGCGCAGGACGTTGGTCAGCGCCTCCCGCACGATCCGGTAGCACAGGTCCTGGGTGGTCGGGTCGCAGCCGTCGACCGGCTCGACCGCGTACGCCACCTCCACGCCCAGCGACCGGTAGTCCCCGACCAGGTCCGCGATGTCGTCCACGCGGTACTCGGCGACCACCTCCCCGGGCTCCGGCGCGGGCGCGGACAGGACGTCGAGCACCTCGCCGAGCCGGGAGATCGCGTCGCGGCCGACGCCCACGATCAGGTCGCAGCGCTGCACGATGGACCCGGTGGCGGCCGGGTCGACGCTGATCGCGCCCGCCGTGGTCACCATGACGCTGACGTGGTGGCCGACACCGTCGTGCATCATCGACGCCAGCCGCGCCCGCTCGGTCAGGCTGCGCTCCCGCAGCGTGCTCTCCCGCAGCCGCCGCTGCCGTTCCGCGGACTGCTGCGCGTGCCGCTCGCGCTCGATCAGCGCCGCCTCCAGGCTGTTCTTCGCCAGGCCCATCATGAACGGCGACACGGCGGCGAACGACCAGTAGACCAGCCCGTTGAGGCCGCTGGCGGGCAGGCTGGTCTCGAACTCGAACAGCGGGGTGGCGCCGGTGACCGGCTCGAACAGGGTCTGGTGCAGCGGCCACACCAGCAGCAGGCCCACGGTGAGCCCGGCCAGCGGCCAACGCCGGCGGCGGGCCAGCGAGTAGGTCATCACGTAGTTCGCGTACGGCAGGTCGGTGACCACGAACGTGGCGCACGCCAGCAGCGCCGCCGCCCAGTCGTGCTCGCGCCGCCACAGCCCCACCACGACCGCGCACGTCGCCGTGAGGCCCGCGAACAGCGGCAACGACGGCAGGAACGACATGCGGTAGAAGCCGGTCAGCAGCCCAACGGCGGCCGGCCCGACGATCACCAGCGCCGCCATCACGTCACGCGACCGCCGCGAGCGGAACACGTCCTGCCAACGCTCCATCACCCAGCCCATGGAAGCAGCACCGCACGGGGCCGGCCGGGTGCGTCCACGATCGTGTCAACCCGGGTCTACAAATCGGCGCGAACGGTCACCACGGGACGACGGCGACCCGCCCCCGGACCGGGTCTCCTGGAGGAGTCCAACCGCAAGGTCCGAGAGGGAACCATGACCGCGATCCTCCAGCACACCCGCCCGACCGCCCCGTCCACGACCACCCCGCCGCGCTCCGGCGGTGTCGCGGTGGTCGTGGGCACCCGACCGGAGATCTTCCAGCTGGCCCCGGTCCTGTGCGAACTCGGCGACCTGGCCCGCGTGGTGCGCGTCGGGCGGGACCTGCCCACGTTCACCGAGCAGCCGCCCGTGTTCCACGACACCCCCGCCGACCCGCGCACAGGCCGCATCGCGGTGGCCCTGGACCGGCTGGACCGGGTCTTCGCCGAGGACCGCCCCGACGTCGTGGTCGTCCGGGGCGCCACCACCACCGCCCTGGCCGGGGCGCTGGCCGCCAACTCCAACGGCATCCCGCTGGTCCACGTGGACGCGGGCCTGCGCAGCCGCGACCTGACCGTGCCCGAGGAGCACAACCGGGTCCTGGTCGACCGCCTGTCCGACGTCCTGTGCGCCCCGACGAAGACCGCCGTGTCCAACCTGCACACCGAAGGCTTGGGCGGCAAGGACATCCGCCTCACCGGCAACACCACCGCCGAGGCGGTGGGCCACCGGCTGATCGCCGAAGCCGACCGCCACAAGGTCCTCGACAAGTGGGGCCTGACCCCGGACAACTACGTCCTGGCCACCCTCGACCGCCCGGAGAACGTCGACCACCCGGCCCTGACCCGCGAACTGGCCCGGCTCGCGCAGGCCGGCCACCCGGTCGTGCTGCCCGCCGACCCCGGGACCCGCGCGGCCCTGATCCGGTCGAACGCCCTGTCCGGGGCGCGGAACCTGCGCGTGGTCAACCGCCTGTGGCACTCGGAGTTCCTGGCCCTGGCCCGCCACGCGGCGCTGCTGGTCACCGACTCGGGCGCGGTGCAGGAGGAGGCGACCGTGCTCAAGCGGCCGGTCCTGGTGGTCCGGCGGTCGACCGAACGCCCGGAGGTGCTGCACCACTTCGGCCGCCTGGCGTCCCCGGACGACCTCGCCGACGCGGCCCTGGACTGGCTGGCCGAGGGCGCGGCGGCGCGGATGGCTCTGCGCGACGCACCCTGCCCGTTCGGGGACGGCGACAGCAGCACCCGCATCGCCCGTGCCGTATTCGACCTGGTCCGCGCTGTGTGAACGGCGGCGGCGAGCGGTTTGTTCAAGACGGGGGTGGGGCGGGCCGGCCAGGCTGGAGCGGTGACGGAGAACTTCACCCCCGCGCTCGGGCGGTTCGCGCCCACCCGCTTCTACGACCACGTCATCGCGCTGACCCGCGAACGCCTGTGGCGCGCGCTGACCGCCCTGCACGTCGCGCCCCGGCCCGACGACCTGGTCGTCGACGTCGGCTGCGGCACCGGGTCACTGGCCCTGCTCCTGCACCGCCTCGAACCCCGCGCGCGGGTCGTCGGCCTCGACCCGGACCCCGAAGTCCTCGCGCTGGCCCGGCGGAAGGCCCCGGACGTGCGGTGGCAGGTCGGCATGGGCGACGAGGTGGCCGAACTGCTCGGCGCGGGCGCCGTGGACACCGTCGTGTCCAGTCTCGTGCTGCACCAGTGCCCGCTGCCGGTGAAACGGGACATCCTCGCCGCCATGGCCCGCGCCCTGCGGCCCGGCGGCAAGCTGGTCCTCACCGACTACGGCCGGCAGCGGACCCCGTTGATGCGCCTGGCGTTCCGGGTCGTGCAGCTCGCCGACGGCAAGGAGGACACCCAGCCCAACGCCGACGGCGCGCTGCCCGGCTTGATGGCCGACGCCGGGTTCGTCGAGGTCCGCGAGGTCGAGGTGGTGCCGACCGCCACCGGCTCGATCTCGGTCTACGTGGCCCGCACCTGACCGCGCAGCACGGGCAGCACGGCGGCGGGCGTCAACCCGAGCATCTCGCGCATCCGGCGGGTCAGGTGCGCCTGGTCGGCGAACCCGGCCGTGACCGCCGCCTCGGCCGGCGACTGCCCCGCCCCCAACGCCTCCGCCGCGCGCCGCAACCCCACCCACACCCGCCACCGCGGCAACGGCATCCCGACCTGCGCCCGCGCCAGCGCCCGGAGTCGTTGCGGTGACAGCCCGACCAGCGCGGCCAGTTCGTTCATCGGCACACCGCGTTCCTTCACGATGTCCAACGCCGCGATCAGACGGGGGTCGAGCCGCGTGGAGGCCCGCACGGGGATGTCCTCCTCCCGCAGGCCGCGCAACTCCGGAACACCCGTGATCCCGGCGCCGCACCGCTCCCGCAGCCGGTCGGCGAACGCGCAGTGCGGCTCGACGAAGAACGTCAGCAGGTCGGGCGTGGCGCGGATGCGGTGCTCCACCATCGGCGGCACGACCAGCGCCACGCCCTGGTGCTCGACCCCGGCGGCGTCCACCATGGACACCCGGCCGATCGCGACCTGGAAGGCGGCGTGCCGGTGGAAGCCGCTGTCGGCGGTCGGCCCCCGGTACACCGCGTACCCGTCGCCGACGGCGAAGCGGGGCGTCGGCTGGTCCATGTCCGAGATCCTGCCGGAGGCTACCTGGGGAACCGGAGAGGGGGTTCCGGCGCGGAGCCCCCTCTCGGTCAGCGGCGGGTGAAGGCCTGGCTGCCGACGCTGCCCGTCCGGCACGTGTGCAGCTTGACCAGCGTGCCGTTGGCCGGGCCGTCCGCGGCCGGTTGCAGGCACTTGCCGGACGCCGCGCTGACCACCTGGCCCGAGCCGGTGAACGACCAGCGCTGCGGGCGATCCGGTCGATGAACCTCTTGACCACGGTCGGTGACTGGAAGCGCCGTGCCACGTCGAGCATCGCGCCCCGGTAGGCGAACCGGGGGTGGTCCACGATCCGGCCGCGCGGGATCGTCCACGGTCCACTCTGGACTGTGCGGTGCTCGACCGGGGGCGGGGAGCAGTTGGCGCAGGGTTTGGACGCCGTGGAACAGGCCGGTGGCGGTGTGCGCGCGAACAGCTTCGTGCGGTTTTAGGCCGGGACGCCGACCATGGTCGGGAACGTCGGGATCGTGGCCAGGGTGGCGGCCGGGTTGTTCGGGTCGACGAGCGTGACCGGGTTGCTCAGCTTGAACAGTTCGCCGGTGGGCGGGAACTTGGTCAGGGTGGCCATGAGGCGGGCGGGTTCGCGGGTGACCATGGTCAGCGGGCTGCGGGTGGCCTGGTCGAACACGGCGGTGAAGCCCATGACCATGAGCTGCTCGAACTTCGGCGGGAAGGCCTGGGTGAGGCGGAGGACCGACCTGGTGTCCGCGGCGTCCTGCTGGATCGCGATGGTGCGCACGTCGGGGCCGCCGGTGCTGCGGCCGGTGAGGCGGAAACCGTTGGTGTCCAGGAGAACGCTGGTCAGGGGTGCGTCGGGGTTGGGCTCGACCTTGACCTTCCACGTGCCGTTGCCGTCGTAGGTGCGCTGGACGCCGTCCTGCACGACGGTCAGGCCCTGGACCGCGAGGGGCAGTTCGAACTCCTGGCCGACCGGCGGCAACGGGGTGCTCAGCGCGTGGCCGGCGGTCGTCACCAGGAGAGTGGCGCAGGCTGCGAGCAGACCGAGGGTGCGCATGGGGTTCCCTTCGCGAGTGCGTGCACCCACGACTGTGCCGGGGTCGCGGTCACGACGGGCGCAGGACGACCCGGTCCGGGCACGACTCCCCTCGCCCCGGTGAAGATCACTTCCGCGTTGTCACGCTCGGTCTTGTTGCGGAGGTCCCCGGCTCCTCCCCCTTTGTTTCGAAGAGCCGGGGACCGGACTGGGGCGGTCACTCGGGCGGGTTCTCGTGGCGGGTGAGGAGGGTGCGCAGGGCGGCCATCTCGTCGGCGAGGGCGGTGCGGCCGGGACCGGTGATGCTGACCCAGGTCTTGGGGCGGCGGCCGTCGTAGCCCTTGTCCACTTCCACCAGGCCTGCTTCCTCCAGCACGCTGATGTGCCGCGAGAGGTTGCCCGCCGTGAGGTCCAAAGTGGAACGCAGGTACCCGAACTCGACCCGCTTGGCCTCCGCCGCGATGGTGAGGATGCCCAGCCGGTGGCGCTGGTGGACGACGTCGTCGAGTCCGTTGGTCGGGTGGGGTCCAGTCACCCGGTCCGCCGTTTCGCCCACCAGTGGCCGAGCAGCGCGACCAGGCCACCGACGACCAGCACCGCGCCCGGCAGCACCATGTCCTTGCCGTTGAAGAGCAGGTTGGTCTCCCGTGGTCCGATGTCCCAGTTCAGGCGGTAGAAGATCGTACCCATGTAGGAGGCGTTGGCCAGCAGGGTGAGGCCGGTGAAGACGACGACCACGGTCGCGCACCACACGCTGCGCTCGACAAGGGCGAGCGTGAGCAGCCCGACTGCCAACAGCATCAGGCCACCGGTCTTGTCGATCACAGCGGCACCCAGCACGGAGACGACGAGCACCGTCACCCCCACTCCTACTACGATCATCCGCCGCGCCACAGCCCTCCCGGACCGCGCCAACCGCATCGCCACCACCACCGCGCCGACCGGTATCCCCACCATCGCGACGCTGGCGATCCGCAGCTCCCACCCACTCAGCCACAACCACTGGCGACTGACCGCGCCGATCAGCGGCACCAGGAGGAGGACGGCGAGTCCGCAGGCCGTGACTTGCGCGTAGATCCGGGTGGAGGTCTCCACGCCGACGCGGCGGGCATGCCACCGGTACCACCAGACGGTGGCGAGGAAGCCGAAGACGAGGACGCAGAGCCAGTAGAGGCCCAGCGCGAGCGGGTGCGCGACCGGCTCGAGGAAGCCCCTGTTGAACACGGCCAGGGGGTCGACCTGGCCCAGGACCGGGACCTCGAACCTGGTGGTCGGCGGGCGGGTGGTGCAGCTGCTCAGGCTGCCGTCGGGTCGATACTCGCAGTGGGTGTCGGGCGAGTTCCGCCAGTCGTGGGGGCGGAGGAGGGGGATGGAGCCGAGGGTGAGGACGCCGAAGAGGAGCAGGGGAACCAGTAGCCGTGGCGGACTCTTCGGGTCCGGCGGCGCAGGTTGCTCAGCTCGTCGATCAGGCCGGCGGTAGGCGACTCACCCATCACTCCCCCTTTGTGCTGCCATCAGGTTTGCACCGCAAACCACACATCGTCAAGTGGGCTCCGGGTTGGGCGCGTGTCGGCGGTAGGGTTGGGCGGAGAGGGCTCGGCGGTAGGGTTGGGCGGAGAGGGCTCAGCGGTGCTGATCACCCGATCGTGCGACATACAGGATCTGCGACCAATCGCCTTGTCGCGCGTCCCGTAAGAATGAGGAACGCGGGCACCCCGGCACGCCACCGCCGCACAGCCCACCCCTCACCCACTCTCGCGCGCCAGCCCAGGCCTGGACGCCCTGGACACAGCCGAGCGGGCCGTTCCGGACGCCGTGGTTGCCCGCGGCGGCAGGTGGCGCGGGAGGCCTGGACGCAGCCGAGCGGGCCGTTCCGGACGCCGTGGTTGCCCGCGGGCGGCCGGGTGGCGCGGGGGCGGTCGAGGCGCCGCTGGTCCGGGGTGGTGGGGCGGCGGTGGGGCGAAGGTGGGCTTCGCGCGTTCGAACGTGGTGGGGACGGGGTCGCTGTGCGTCGTGGTGAGGTCGGCCGGTGGGAACGTCGGCGGGTGGGAACGTCGGCGGGTGGGAACGTCGGCGGGTGGGAACGTCGGCGGCGGGAGCGCGGCCCTGGTCGGGAGGGGCTGACCGGTCGTGCATCCTGCGAGTGCGGCGACGACGAGCGCTGCCGCACAGCCGATCCGATAACCCATTGGCCGCACCTGCTTCCCCGAGTGGACTAGTGCATGCGTCCGCCATGTCGGGTTCGGTCACGCGGCGGTTACCGCCGTCACACCATCAAGTGAACGTCTCCGAGCCACCGGTCGAACCAGGCACGGGTCCGGCGCAGGACGTCGAGCTGGTGGTTGCGTTCCCGGATCGAGTGCCCCTCCCTCGGGTAGACGACGAACTCGTGCTCGACGCCGAAGTGGCGCAGCGCCCGGTGGAAGTACACGGCCTGCCCGAGGGGGACGTTGGAGTCCTCCGCGCCGTGCAGGACGAGCACCGGGGTCCGGATGCGGCCGGCGAAGGAGATCGGGCTGACCGCGTCGTGCGGGTGCGGACCGGTGCCGGACCAGCCGGTGCTGCCGCCGAGCGCGGCCTCGAACTGGCCGTTCTCCCCGGTCGCGGCGAGCATCCCCCAGTCGACGATGCCGGCGCCGACCAGCGCGGCCCGGAACCGGTTGGTCTGGCTGACGGCCCAGGCGGCCATGAACCCGCCGTGGCTCCAGCCGGCGATGCCCAGCCGGTCGGGGTCCGCGACGCCCTCGGCGACGAGCAGGTCGATGCCGGCCAGGACGTCGGTCCACTCCTCCAGCCCGACCCGCCCGGCGACGCTCGCCGCGAACTCGTGACCGTGCCCCTGGCCGCCGCGCGCGTTGGGCAGGAACACCGCGTGACCGGCGGCGGCCAGCCACTGGGCGCTGGGGTACCAAGCCAGCTGGAGTCGATCGGCGTAGCGGTCGTACGGGCCGCCGTGCACGATCGTGACCAGCGGAAACGGGCCGTCGCTCGCGGTCTTTCCGGCTGGCAGGACGAGCAGGCCGTCCAGGTCGAGGCCGTCCAGGTCGAGGCCGTCCAGGTCGAGGCCGTCCGGGGCGCGGTAGGCCAGGGGCTGCTGGGTGCCGAAGGTGATGCCGGCCAGTTCCGGGCGGGTGTCGGTGACCTTCCGCAGTGGCCCGGTGGGTGGGCCGACGTGCACGTTCTCGGGTTCGTAGCGGGTGCTCGCCAGTGCCGCGATCGTCTGGCCGGTTGAGGTGGTGAGGGCGTGGAGGTCGCCGGGGTGCTGGGCCAGGGTCGTCGGTCCGGCGGGGTCGAGCCGGGCCAGGGTTGTGTTGAGGCCGTGGGCGAACAGGACCAGCGGAAGTGAGTCGGTTTGGCACAGTTCGGTCGGGCACATCGGGAGATCGGCGGTCCGGTTGCGCCGGACGCGGGTGTCCACGGCCAGGTCGAACACGGCGGTGCCGGCGTGCAGGACCGGTGGGGTGAGGGCGAGGTAGCCGACGTGCCAACCGTTCTCGGCGCGCCACCAGGCCAATGAACGTGCTTCCGCCTCGACTGGCCCCAGGTCCTCGGCGGTGCCGGTGGTGGGGTCGAACAGGTGCAGTTGGCAGGTGCGGGGGCCGTAGTCGTGGTCGGCGCTCGCCTGGGTGAGCACGGCGAGCGGGCCGCCGTCGGGACGTTGCCGCAGTTCCACCACGTGCCGGTCGCCGAACACGTCCGGTGTGGCGACCCGGCCCGTGCTCAGGTCGAGCAGGCGCAACCGGGCAGGCGGTTCGCCGTCCGTCACGACGATGGCGTCGTCGCGCTCCCGGCCGGCCTTGGCTTCGGTGGGTTCGTCGGTGGCGAGCAGGGCGACGAGGGTGGGGTTGGCGAGCGGGAGGTGGTCGAGGATGCCGGTGCGCCAGTGGGTCAACGCGGTCACCGAGCCATCGGCGACGGTGAGCCGGTGCAGTTGCGCGGTGCCGCGCTCGGCGCGGTCGGACCGGAAGAACAGGGTCGCGGAGTCCGGGGACCAGCGCGGGAGGGATTCCGTCGCGGTGTCGGTGGTCACCCGGCGCGGCGTGCCGATGCCGTGGAGCCACAGTTCGGTGTCGAGGTGATCACCGGTCCGGCTGGTGGGGGTCAGGACGTAGGAGAGGAGGCTTCCGTTCGGGGCGAGAGCCGGGGTGCGGGGGACGCGACCATCGACCACGACCTCGGCGGTCAGACCTGTCATGCGGCCAGTCTTCCAACATCAGCTCGCGATCCGGTCCATCACCGAGTCGACGTAGGCCTGGTAGCGGTCGATCAGGGTGCCTACCGGGTGCATCAGGCTGGCCACGTTGGCGCCGATGGTGGCGGAGATGATCTCGTCCGCCAGCACGTCGGTCTCGGGCGGGGACGCGGTGGGCCGGGCGGCGGTGATGCGGGTGATCAACTCCGCGCGCCAGGTGGTCAGCAGGTCGCGGTAGCGGCGGGCCAGGTCCGGGTTGGCCACCGAGTGTTCCCAGAGGACCAGGAGCACGCGGGCTGAGGTTATGCGGTGGACGTCCAGGGGCATGACCGCCTCCATGAAGCCGCGTAGGGCGTCCATGGGGGTGGCCGGAGCGTCCATTGTGGATAGTTGTGCGGTGGTTTCCTGGAGGACGCTTTCGAAAGTGGCGGCGATGATTTCGTCCTTTCCGGCGAAGTAGTGCTTGAGCGCACCGTTGGCGAAGCCCGCCGCCGTGACGATGCTGCGCATGGTGGCCGCTTCGAAACCGCCCTCGGCGATGAGTCGCTTGGCCACCTCGATGATCTCGCGGCGGCGTTTGTCGTGGTCGATGACCTTGGGCATGGTGGTCAGGCTGTGTCGCGGAGGCGCAGCCACGCGGCGCGGCGCTCGGACTGGCGGGCGGGGTCGGCCACCGGGGCGGCCAGGAGGAGTCGTTGCGTGTAGGGGTGGTCGGGGGTTCGGGTCACCGTGCGGGCGTCGCCGGATTCGACGATCTCGCCCTGGTACATGACCGACACGCGGTGGCACACGCGTCGCACGACACCCAGGTCGTGCGAGACGAACAGGTAGGAGACGCCGGTTTCCCGTTGCAGGTCAAGGAAGAGGTCCAGGACGGTGGCCTGGGTGGTGAGGTCCAGGGCGCTGACGGGCTCGTCGCAGACGATGAGTCGGGGGCGTCGGACCAGGGCGCGGGCGATGGCGATCCGTTGCCGCTGGCCGCCGGAGAACTCGCTGGGGTAGCGGTGGACCGAATCGGCAGGCAGGCGGACGTGGTCCAGCATCTCCGCGACCACCGCGTGGGCGTCGCGCGAGCCGGCGGCGACCAGTGGCTCGGCCAGGACCTCGCCGATGGTCATGGTGGGGTCCAGGGAGCCATAGGGATCTTGGAAGACCACCTGGATGTCGTTGGCCAGGCGGCGACGGGCCGCGCCACGGGCGTGGGTGATGTCGGTGCCGTCGAACGTGATCCGGCCCGACGTGACCGCCGCGAGCCCCAGCACGGCCTTGCCCAGCGTCGACTTGCCGGACCCGCTCTCCCCACCAGGCCGACGCACTCCCCCGGCCCGACGGACAGCGAAACCCCCTTCAACGCGCGCAAGCTCAGCTTGCGGTGCAGCCGGTAGTCGACCACCAGGTCCTGGACGTCCAACAGCGGAGCGGTCATCGGGTCTCGTCCTCTCCGCCCACGCGGGCCAACTCGTCCAACTCGTGCCGGCCCTCGGTGTCGTCGAGGGACGCGCTGATCAGCTCGGCGGTGTACGGGTCGGCGGGGTGGCGGAAGATCTGCTCCACCGCGCCGGTTTCCACGATCCGGCCGTCCTTCATGACCACCACCCGGTCGCAGATGTCCGCCACCACGCCGAAGTTGTGCGTGACGATCACCAGCGCCATCCCGTACTCCTGCTGCAACTCCCGCAGCAGCTCCAGGACCTCGGCCTGCACGGTCACGTCCAGCGCGGTCGTCGGCTCGTCCGCGACCAGCAGCGCCGGACGCCCGGCCACCGCGCCCGCGATGAGCACCCGTTGCGCCATACCGCCGGAGATCTGGTGCGGGTACGAGCGCAGGACGCGGTCCGGGTCTGTGATACCCACCCTGACCAGCACCTCCCGGGCCCGCGCCCTTGCGTCGGCCTTGGACAGGCCGTGCACGTGCCGCAGCGGCTCGACCAACTGGTGCTCGATCGTGTAGCACGGGTCGAGGTTGCTCATCGGCTCCTGCGGCACGTACCCGATGGACCGGCCCAGCGCGCGCTTGCCCACCGCCTGCCCGGCCACCCGGATGCTGTCCGCGACGGCGGTGCCGCCGGCGGGCAGCAGGTCCAGCACGGCGAACATGGTCTGCGTCTTGCCCGAACCCGACTCCCCCACGATGCCGAGCACCTCGCCGGGCGCGGCGTCCAGCGACACCCCGCGCACGACCTCCTTCACCCCGGACTCCGTCGCGTACCCGACCCGGAGGTTCTCGACTCGCAGCGCGCAGGCTGCGGCGTCGTGCGCGTGCACCCCGCTCGGGACCTGCGCAGACGCGGACAGCTCGCGCCGCACCACCCCGCGCGAGCGCCGCGACGGCTGGTCCGCCCGTACGCTGATCAGGTCCGCGAGCGTCGACCCGATGAACGCGAGCGCGGCGATCGTGACCCCCAACGCGATCGACGGCCACAGCAGGATCAGCGGCTGGGTGAGCATGGTCTGGAAGCCGTCGTTCATCATCTGGCCCCAGCTCGGCGTGGACGCCGACCCGATGCCCAGGAACTGCAACCCCGCCTGCATACCGACCGCGATCCCCGCTGTCAGCGCGGTCTGCACGACGATCGGCGCGTACACCGCGCGCAGCATGTGCGTGCGCAGGATCCGCGGGTTGGTCACGCCCGCGACACGGGCGGCGTCGATGTAGGGCTCGCGGCGCACGGCCAGCGCCCGCGCCCGGGTGATGCGGAAGTAGCCGGGGGCGAGGAACACGCCCAGCGCCACCATCAGGACGGTGAAGTCCTGGCCGGTGCCCGCCGCGACCACCAGCAGCACGATCATGCCCGGCACGGACTGCAACGCGTCGCTGATCCACGAGCACACCCGGTCGGTGACACCGCCGAAGTACCCGGCCGCCACCCCGGTCGGCACGCCCAGCAGCACACCCGCCGCACACGTGATCACCGCGCCGTACAACGTGGTCCGCGCCCCGTGCAGCAGCCGGGACAGGATGTCGCGGCCCGCCGAGTCGCCGCCGAGCAGGTGCTCGCCGCCGGGGGCGGCCCGGGTGATCCGGAAGTCGACCAGGTTCGGGTCGAACGGCGCGAGCCACGGCGCCAGCACCGCGACCACCACCACGACCGCGAACACGGCCAAGGCGACCACGCCGAGCGGACGGCGCAGGTACCGCCGCCACAACGAGATCCGCTTCACGGACGGCTTCACTGCGGCCAACGGGATCGGGACTGCGGTCATCGGTCGCGCACCTTCGGGTTGACCCACCCGAGCACGAGGTCGAGCAGGAAGTTGACGATCACGACGAACACCACCGTGACGGCGGTCAGGCCGAGCAGCACCGGGACGTCCCCGATCTGCGAAGCGGACTGGGTCAGGCTGCCGATGCCGGGCAGGTTGAACACGATCTCCACCACGATCGCCCCACCCAGCAGGCCCACGAACAGCAGGGCGAGGACGGTCAGGGCGGCGGGCGAGGCGTTGCGCAGCACGTGCGCGGTGACCCGGCGGTCGGACAGGCCGCGCGCCCGCAGCGTGCGCACGAAGTCCTGCCCGGCGACCTGGAGGAAGCCGTTGCGCAACTGCTCGGCGACCATCACGATCGCGCCCAGCGCCAGGGAGACTGACGGGAGCGTGACCGACCGCAGCCAGCCGCCAAGGGATTGGTCCGGCGAGACGTACCCGATGGCGGGGAACCACTTCAGCTCGATCGCGAACCACGTGACCAGCACGAGGGAGACCCAGAACCCCGGCAGCGCGAACAGGACCACGGAGGCGAGCTTGAGCCCCCGGTCCAGCAGCCCACCGGGCCGCAGCCCGCACAC
This sequence comes from Actinosynnema sp. CA-248983, assembly GCA_050954585.1. GTDB lineage: Bacteria > Actinomycetota > Actinomycetes > Mycobacteriales > Pseudonocardiaceae > Actinosynnema. The sequence continues at coordinate 4,767,030 of CP191863.1, forward strand.
GATCCCCACGGCCACGCCGACCACCGCCGCGAGCACGGTCGCGACCACGACGACCGAGAGCGTGACGGGGACGCGCAGGGCCAGCTGGTCGTTCACCGGCTGGAAGTTGCGCCAGGACGTGCCGAAGTCGCCCGTGGCGGCGCGGGAGAACCAGTTCCAGAACTGGACGAGCAGCGGCTGGTCGTAGCCGATCCGGGCGCGCAGCGCGGCCTGCTGGGCGGGGGTGGCGCTGTTGCCGAGCAGGCCGGGGGTCGGGTCGCCCACGGCGGCGTGCGCCAGGAAGAACGTGCCGCTGGTGACGACCACGAGCAGCAGCAGTCCGGACATCAGGCGTTTCGCGATGAATGACAGCATTCGTCGGCTCCTCACCGGCGGGTCCGATGTGGACGGACCCGCCGGTCGCACGGGCGCGTCAGCCGCGCTGGATGAACCGCAGCGTCGGGAACATCATGCCGGTGACCGGCGTGACCGTGATCCCCTTGACGCTGAAGTAGGTGTTGTCGGCCTGGTACCAGACGCTCCACCAGGCCTCGTCGACCAGCTCGGCGTTGAGCTTCTTGAGCAACTCGGTCTGCGCCGCACCCGGCTCGGCCCGTTCGACCTGCTCGACCAGCGCCTTGACCTCGGGGTAGGCGTCGACCGCGGGGGTGGGTTGTACACTGGGCGGTGGTGACCTGGTCGGTCAAGGTGGCCATGTCGTTGCCCGCCAAGGCGATCACGGCGAGGAACATGGGGTAGGTGGGCGCGTTCTTCTGGTAGTCGGGCATCGCCATGTCCTGCCACTCGACCTTGATGCCCAGCTCGCCGAAGGTCTGGTTGGCGGCGGGCTGCCAGGCGGCGAAGATCGGGGACATGGGCATCTTGACCGTGAAGCCGTCGGGGTAGCCGGCTTCGGCGAGGAGGGACTTGGCCTTGGCCATGTCGGTCTTGTACTTGTCGTTCATCGACTTGTCGTAGACCTGGGCGTCGACGGAGAAGACCTGGTTGGTGACCGTGCCGGAGCCGTTGCCGACCGCGTTGAGGATGCCGGCGGCGTCGAAGGCGTGGCTGATCGCCTGGCGGACCCGCTTGTCGCCGAGTGCCTTGACCTGGGTGCCGGTGCGGTCGGCGTACTGGACGCCGACCCAGCTCGCGGCGCGGCTGGCGATGTTCCAGCCGTTCTCCTTGGCCTTGGGGAGGTTGGCGGCGTTGGCGAACTGGACGTTGAGCTGGCCGGAGAGCATGGCGTTGAAGCTCGCGGTCTGGTCGGTGATCGGGAAGAGGCGGACGGTCGGGAAGGGGTAGGTGGCGGAGTCCCAGTGGTCCGGCTTCTTGGTGAAGACGTACTGGGACTGCGGGGTGGAGCCGGCCTTGTCGTAGGTGTAGGGGCCGGAGCCGACCGGGCCGTTGGCGAGGCTCTTCGACTGGATGGCGGCCGGGGAGGCCATCCAGCTGCGGCCGAGGCCCATCTGGTAGAGGAGGGCGTCGTCGCGTTTGGACAGTGTGATCGCGATGGTGTCGTCGTCCTTGGCGGTGGCGGAGGCGACGTTGAGGTAGGCCTGGCCGGAGCGGACGCCGGCCTTGAGGTGCTGGATGTTGGCGACGGCGGCGTTGGCGTCGAACTTCTGGCCGTCCTCGAAGCTGACCCCCTGCTTGAGGTCGACGGTGAGGGTGAGGCGGTCGGGGGACCACTCCCAGGCGGTGGCCAGCGCGGGGATCGGCTTGCCGTCCTGGTCCAGGGCGACCAGCGGGTCGTAGACGGCGGAGAGGTAGGGGCCGTCGAAGCCGATGTCGGCGCTCGCGGGGTCCCACGACGTGACGTCGAGGAACACGCCGGCCTTCAGCTCTCCGGCGTCCGCGGTGGCGGCCGTGCCTGCGCCGCCTCCCGCGCTGGTGCATCCGGCTAGCGCGGTGGCCGCTGCGACGGCTGCCGCGACCAGTGCCGATGTCCGTTTCCTGGTCATCGAGTCCTTCTCTCGGGGGGTGCTAGGACTGCTGCTGGGCATGCAGCTGGGTCTGGTGCTGCGGCTCCTGCTTCGACTGCCGAAGCACGCGCCGCGGCCGGCCGCACGTGGGGCGTGTCGGTGTGGCTGTGGCTGTGGCTGTGTCGGTGGAGAGTGAGACCTGGCTCACTGCGATGCGGGTTAGTCTACGGTTGTCGGCGAAAAAAGCAACGGGCGGTCAATCTGCTGTTCGCCCTGGGACAACCTGGGTGCTGAACTTCTACAAATGTAGGAAATCGTATTTGATTTGGATGGGTGGGGAGAGGGAGTGGGTTGCGGGATCGGGTGGTGATGGTGGTGGTCAGCGGGCGGTGGGCTGTGGCCAACGGCTGGTGGTGGCGAGTGGGAAGGCGGCGGGTCGAGACCGGTCACGGCGGGTCGAGACCGGTCACGGCGGGTCGAGACCGGTCACGGCGGGTCGAGACCGGTCACGGCGGGTCGAGACCGGTCACGGCGGGTCGAGACCGGTCACGGCGGGTCGAGGCCATCGGCGGGTCGAGACCGGCGGGGGTGCGGCGGGCGCAGGTGGACGGCGACGAGCAAGCCCGCCGGCAGCAGCGGTGGACGGCGGGCCGAGAGCGAAGGCGGCACCGACCTGCGGCGGGCCGAGGCTGGCGGCGGCAGCGGTGTGCGGCGGCAGCGGTGTGCGGCGGGAAGCGGCGACGGCTGCGGGCGGCGGGAAGCGGCGACGGCTGCGGATGGACAGGTGGGGTCGGGACGCTATCGGCGGTGGGTGTCGGCGGGCCAGCAGCGGCGGCGGCAGGCCCGGGGCGCACCCGGCGGCCTCCGCGGCTGGTGGCCTGCCCGCCAACCGCGGCGCCTGCTCGAATGCCGGCCGGGACCCGGATGCACCCCGGCCGGCTCCGGGCGGCCGACAGCCGGCAGCCAGAGCGCTGACGGCCGACTGCTGGTGCCGCCAGTGACCATCAGCCAGCCGGCGGCCAATCGCGGGGCCGATCGTGGCTGGTCAGGGCCGCAGGGCCGCTGGGCCGGTGGGCCGCTGGGCCGGTGGGCCGCTGGGCCGGTGGGCCGCTGGGCCGGTGGGCCGCTGGGCCGGTGGGCCGCTGGGCCGGTGGGCCGCTGGGCCGGTGGGCCGCTGGGCCGGTGGGCCGCTGGGCCGGTGGGCCGCTGGGCCGGTGGGCCGCTGGGCTGGTGGGCCGCTGGGCTGGTGGGCCGCTGGGCTGGTGGGTGCCCTCGCCCGCCCCCCGCGTTCCTCATATACGGGACGCGCGAGCCGCGACTTGGTCGCAGATCCTGCATGTCGCCCAATGGGGTGAACCTCACCCCGCACCCCAGGCCACCGCCCAATCTACCCGATCAACGCCCGAACGATCGGCACCCGAACACCACGCAGCCCATCAAACGGCGTCAGCGACCAGCACCCGAGGACTGCCGGCCAGCACCAACACCTCCCGAACCCGCCACCCGGACTCAGCCAACCACGCCCGCACCTCCGCCTCCGGATACACCACCGTCCCATCGATCACGAAGTACTCCCCCGCGTGCAATGCATCAATCCGACGCTGCCGACCATCGTCATCCAAGAAGAAGTCCAACAGCAGCAACGTCCCACCGTCAGCCGCCGCCCCACGCGCACCCCCCAAGATCTCCCTGTTCTGCTCGGCGGTGAACCGGTGGACGACGTGGTTGACCATGATCAAGTCATGTGCACCCTCGGGCCTGGCAGTCGACGTTTCGACCGGGGTGATGGTGGCTCGGTCGGACAGACCAGCGGCGGCCAGGGCGTCGGTGATGCCCTGAGTGGCCATGGGGGCGAACATGAAGTGGGCGGTCAGTTCCGAGTTGGCTCGCAGGGCGGACACGGCGAACTCCGGAGACAGCCCGCCCAGGTCAAGCATCGATCGGTAAGGGCCGAAGTCGAAGGTGCGCGCGAGCATCGCCGCGTGCAGGGCGTTGTAGCGCATCACCCCGGCCATGAAAGTGGCCCACCGACCATCGTCCATCTTGAGGTCGCCGGGCGTAGTCGTGTCAACCGTGGCGTCGAACTGGAGCCAGTGGCCGTAGCTGATCTCGTTCAGGAACGTCAAAAAAGGCGCCAGGTCGTTGTCGCCGGTCAGGTACTCCGCCGCGTCCGGGGACAGCGAGTAGCGGCCGGCCTCCCGCGCCAGGAGGCCCTCGGCGTTCATGGCGTCGGCCAGGATGCGAACCATCTGCCGGCTCACGCCGGTCACCGAAGCGATCTCCTCCACCGTGCGCGAACCCTCGGCCAGCGCTCGGAACAGGCCCACGCGGGACGCGGCGAACAACTGCTTGGCGCCCATGTACCCGATGGCGAGGTCGACGATGCGGTCGGGAGTGGGTGTGGTCATGGTTGGTCTCCAAGTGGCAGGCCAGAGGTTCAGGTGGGGCGAGAGTCTACGCATGTTGACTAAAAACGGTAGACCCCTTGCGGCGGCGGGAATTTTTTTTCTACGCTCGTAGCCTCAACGTCCCCGCCCCTACGGAGGAACCCCAAGATGGCCCGGACCGTGCTGGTCACCGGCGGAGCGGGCGGCATCGGTCGTGCCATCGCCGCCGCGTTCGTCGCTGTGCAAGACACCGTCGTGCTCGCGGACATCGCGGGGGTCGAGGAGGCCGCGGCCGAACTCGGCGTGCATGGGGTGACGGTGGACATCACGGACGAGGAGTCCGTCGTCGGGGCACTGGACGAGGTCGGGCCGGTCGACGTGCTGGTCAACAACGCGGGGCTCCTCGGCATCCACGGCCGCCTGCTCGACCTCCCCGGCACCGACCTGCACGCCATCCTGCGCACCAACGTCCTCGGCACCTTCCTGATGACCCAGCACGTCGCCCACCGCATGGTCCAACGCGGCACCCGCGGCGCGATCGTCAACCTCTCCTCCATCGGCGGCCGGCAACCGACCCCGGGCATGGGCGGCTACGAGAGCAGCAAGGCCGCGGTCGACGCGATCACCCGGTGGGCGGCCGTCGAACTCGCCGAGCACGGCATCCGGGTCAACTCGGTCGCCCCCGGCCCCGTCCTCACCCCGATGCTCGCCGCCGGCCTGCCCGAGGGCTCACCCGCGCGCAAGGCCTGGCTGAACCGCATCCCCTTGCGCCAGTTGGCATCCGTCGACACCGTCGCCGCCGCGGTCGTGTTCCTCGCGGGCTCCGACCACATCACCGGCACGAGTCTGCCCGTCGACGGCGGCCAACTCCTGACCTGAAGGAACCCGATGCCCACCTCCACCCGGGCCGCGGTGCTGACCGAGCACGGCGCACCGCTGCACCTCACCGAACTCCCCCTGCCCGCCGACCTCGAACCCGGCGCGGCGCTCGTCCGCATCTCCTGCGCCACCCTGTGCGGCACGGACGTCGAGATCTGGTCCGGCCGCATGAGCTTCCCCGGCATGCTGCCGATGGTCCTCGGCCACGAGATGGTCGGCGAGGTCGTCGCCGTCGGCGCGGACACCCGTGATGCCCTGGGCCGCGACATACCGCCAGGCGCGCGCATCGGCTGGTCGGAGTCGACCTGCGGCGAGTGCCACGGCTGCGTCGTCCTGCGCCAGCCGGTCGCGTGCGCCAAGCGCGGCTACGGCTTCCTCCAGCGCTCCGACGTCCACCCCTACGCGACCGCCGGCCTGTCCGAGTACGCCTACGTCGTGCCGCGCGCGGCCAAACTGCTGCTACCCGACGACGTCCCGGACACGTGGGCGGCGATGGCGGGGTGCGCGGCCAAGACCGTGCTGCGGGCGTTCCACGGTGTGCGGCCCGGGTCGCGGGTCGTCGTCCAAGGGTCCGGCGCGCTGGGGCTGTTCGCCACCGCCGTCGCCCGCATTTGCGGCGCGGGCAAGGTGATCACGGTCGGCGCGCCACGCGCACGCCTCGAACTCGCCCGCGCGTTCGGTGCGGACGCCACGGTCGACATCGCCGACGGCACCACCGTGGAGCAGGTCCTCGACCTCACCGACGGGCGCGGCGCGGACCTGGTCATGGACTTCGCCGGCGCGCCCTCCGTGGGCCGGGAGGCGGTGGCGATGGCCGCGCAGCGCGGCACCGTCGTGATCGTCGGCAGCACCGGCCCGGACAGCGACCCACTCCCCCTCGGCACCGTCATGGGCAAGGAACTGACCGTCCGCGGCTCCCTCAACGGCGACATCGCCGACTACCACCACGCGATCGAGTTCTTCCAGGCCTTCGCCGACCGGATGCCGTGGGACCGCCTGTTCGGCACCCCGGTCGGCCTGTCCGCCGCCCACGACCGCATCGCGGCCATGCACCGGCTGGACGAGGTCAAGGCCGTCATCGACCCCCGACTCACCTGAGGAGAACCCCGTGTCCCCCCTTCCCAGCCGCCGCCTCGGCACGTCGGACCTGGAGGTCTCGGCGCTGTCCCTGGGCTCGTGGCACACCTACGACCGCATGGACTTCGCCGACGCGGTCACCATGGTGCGCACGGCCGTGGACGCCGGCGTCAACCTGTTCGACGTCGGCGTCTACGGCGCGCCCGGCACGCCACCGGTCTTCACCGACGTCATCTGGAGCGCGATCATGCGTGCCGCGCGCATCCCGCGCGAGCGGTACCTGGTCTCGGCCAAGCTGTGGCTCGAAGGCTTCGGCGACAAGGGCTTCCGCCCGCAACTGGAGAACGCCTTCCTGCGCGGCGGTTTCGACGTCGCCGACCTGGTCATCCTCGGTGACCTGCGCCGCGACGACATCGCGCTGGAGGACTTGGTCGACGACCTCGCCGCGCTGAAGAACGACGGGCTGATCCGAGCGTGGGGCGTCAACAACTGGTCCGCCTCGAACGTCCGGGCGTTGCAGGACATCGCCGCCGTCAAACGCGTGCCCGGACCGCAGATCGCCCAGCTCAAGTACAGCATCGGCCGCCGCGCCATCCCGGACGGCGAGCCGTTCGGCCGGCTGTTCGCGGACGGGTTCGCCATGCAGGCCTCGGACGTGCTCGAAGGCGGCATCCTCGCGGGCAACACCGGGCAGTCCCGCGAGATCGGGCGCGACCCCGGCGGCATCCGCGAGGAGATCAAGCGGCACGCCCAAGGGGTCGCCGAGGTTGCCGCGAAGCTCGGCACCAGCGCCGCCCGCCTCGCCGTCGCCTTCACCCTCACCCACCCCGCCAACCTCACCACCCTGTTCGGCGCGACCAAGCTCGCGCAGCTCCAGGACAACCTCGCCGCCGTCGACCTGGTCGACCGGGTCGGCGCCGACGAGATCCGCGCGCTGGTCGAGCCGTTCTGGGCCGACCGGGGCGTGATCGACCCCGAAGGGCCGTGATCGACGTGCCGCACACCCCCGTCCCGTTCGACCCGGAGATCGAGCCCGCGCTGGCCACGATCGTGCAGCCGGACGCCCCGCCGTTCACCCCGGAGACGATCCCCGCGATGCGCGCGGCCATGGCGGCCATGTTCCCGCCCGCCGCCGAGGTGGTCGGCGACGCCCCGGTGGACGTCGTGGAACGCACGTTCCCCGGCCCCGCCGGCGAGCTGGAGGTCACGATCCTCTCGCCGCGCGGCCTCGCTGGCCCGGTGCCCGGCCTCTACAACATCCACGGCGGCGGCATGATGGTCGGCCACCGCACCATGGACACCGGCCGCCTGCTCGCCCTCGTGCTGGAGCACAACGTGGTCGCGGTCAACGTCGACTACCGGCTGGCGCCTGAACACCCGCACCCCGCGCCCGTCGAGGACTGCTACGCGGGCCTTCAGTGGATGGCGGAAAACGCAGCTGAGCTCGGCGTCGACCCCGAGCGCATCGTGGTGATGGGCGGCAGCGCCGGCGGTGGCCTGTCGGCCGGCGTGGCGTTGCTGGCCCGCGACCGAGGCGGGCCGAAGCTTGCCGGACAGCTCCTGCTGTGCCCGATGATCGACGACACCAACACCACCGTCTCCAGCCACCAGTACCCGGACACCGGCACGTGGACGCGGGCGACCAACCTCGCCGGCTGGCGGTCGCTGCTCGGCGACGCGGCCGGCGGCCCGGACGTCTCCCCGTACGCGGCCCCCACCCGGGCCACCGACCTGTCCGGCCTGCCGCCCGCGTTCATCGAGGTGGGCAGCGCGGAGCCGTTCCGGGACGAGGACACCGACTACGCGCTGCGGATCTGGGCCACCGGCGGCCAGGCGGAGCTGCACGTGTGGAGCGGCGCGTTCCACGGGTTCGACATGTACGTGCCCGAGTGGCACATCAGCCAGGCCGCGCTCGCCACCCGCAACTCGTGGCTGCGCCGCGTGCTGGGGCTCGGATGAAGCCCGTCCCGTACGACCCCGAGCTGGAACCCGGGCTCGCCGCGTTCCTGGACCTGGTGGAGCGCATCCCGTTGCGGGCGGACACGATCCTGGTCAACCGGGCGCACTTCGCGACCATCGTGCCGCCGGTCGAGCAGGTGGTGGGCGACCGGCCGGTGGTCGTCGAGGACCGCACGGTGCCCGGCCCGCCGGGCGAACCGGACATCGTGGTGACGGTGGTGCGTCCGCGCGGAGGGGTCGTGGACGCACCGGCGATCTACAGCATCCACGGCGGCGGGATGGTGCTGGGCAACCGGTTCTTCGGCCTGGACGGGCTCATCGAGGACGTGCTGCGGTTCGGCGCGGTCGGGGTGTCGGTCGAGTACCGGCTCGCGCCCGAGCACCCCGCGCCGGCCGCCGTCGAGGACTGCTACGCGGGCCTGGTCTGGCTGGCGGAAAACGCCGCCGAACTGGGCGTCGACCCGGACCGGATCGTGGTGACCGGGGCCAGCGCCGGCGGCGGGCTCTCCGCCGGAGTCGCTTTGCTGGCACGGGATCGCGGTGGTCCGGCGCTCGCGGGGCAGGTGCTGATGTGCCCGATGCTGGACGACCGCAATGAGACCGTGTCCACCCGGCAGTACGACGGCCTGGGCGCGTGGGACCGCAACAACAACGACACCGCGTGGAACGCGATCCTGGGTCCGTTGCGCCACACCGAGCAGGCCTCGCCGTACCAGGTCCCGGCCCGCATGGCGGACCTGTCGGGCCTGCCGCCCGCGTACGTCGACGTCGGCGCGGCGGAGATCTTCCGGGACGAAGCCGTCGCGTACGCCACGAGAATCTGGGCCACGGGCGGGCAGGCCGAGCTGCACGTGTGGGCCGGCGGGTACCACGGTTTCGCCGGGTTCTCCCCCGACGCCGAGGTGTCCCGGACGGCCGAAGCGGCGCGGTTGTCGTTCCTGCGGCGCGTCCTGCGGTGAACCTGCGGCGGGTCGCGCTCGTCCTGGGGCTGCTGGAGACCTTCGGGCCGATCTCGATGGACCTCTACCTGCCCCTGCTGCCGCACCTGGCCGCCGACCTGGGCACGTCCGAGAGCCTGGCGCAGGCCACGATGTCGGCGTGCATGCTGGGGTTGGCGCTGGGCCAACTCCTGGTCGGCCCGCTCAGCGACCGGCTGGGCCGGCGGCGTCCGCTGGTCGTCGGCATCGGCGGGTTCACCGTGCTGTCGCTGGTGTGCGCGGTGACCCCGTCGATCGAACTGTTGCTGGCGGCCAGGTTCCTCCAGGGGTTGTGCGGGTCGGCCGGGATCGTGATCGCCCTGGCCGTCGCGCGCGACCTCACCGAGGGCGTGGACCTGGTGCGGCTGCTGGCGATGCTGACCACGGTCGGGGCGTTGGCGCCGATCGTGGCCCCGGTGGTCGGCGGGCAGCTCGCGGCGGTGATGGGGTGGCGCGGGATCTTCCTGGTGCTGGCCGGGATCGGCGCGCTGCTGTTCGTGCTGGCCTTGACAGGTCTGCCGGAGAGCCTGCCGCCCCCCAGACGGCGAATCTCCGGCACCTTCCAAGACGTGGGTGCCCTGCTGCGCGACCGACTGTTCCTGTGCTTCCTCGCGGTCGGGGCGTGCGGCGGGACGGCGTTCTTCACCTACCTGGCGTCGATCAGCTTCGTGGTGCAGGGCAGCTTCGGGCTGAGCCCGCAGTGGTTCAGCTTGTGCTTCGCGGCCAACGCGGTCATGTCCGTGGTGGGCGCGCTGGTCAACCGGGCCGTCGTGCGTCGGGCCGGACCCGCGCGCATGTACGTCCTGACCACGACGTGCACCGCGCTGGCCGCGATCACCATGCTCGCGACGGTCGGCTCGGGCCTGGCCCTGCTGGTCCCGCTGGCCCTGGTGATGCTGGTCAGCGGCGGCTCGACGGCGAACGGCTCGGCGCTGGCGTTGGCCGCGCACGGCACGCGGGCGGGCACCGCCGCCGCATTGCTGGGGACGTCGGCGTTCGCGCTGGGTCCCGTGGTCGCGCCCCTGGTGTCGTTGAACGGCACCAGCCCGATGTCGATGGCGCTGACGATGGCGGCGGCCCACACCTGCGCCGCCGCGCTCGTCTGGTTGGTGGTGCGGCCGAGGCTGCGTGCCCCGGTGCCGGTCTAGGGGCGGACGACGATGTTGCCGACCTTCCGGCCGCTGTCGACGCGGCGGTGGGCGGCGGCGATGTCCGCGAGGTCGTGCGACTCGTCGATGACGACGGTGAGGGCGGACCGGGCGGCCAGCCCGAGGAGGAACTCGAAGTCCGCGGTGCGTTCGGGCGCCGCGCCGGCGGCCACGTCGCCGCGGGCCCGGATGGTGTCGCCCAGTCCCGCCACCGCCAGCAGGAGGGTGCCGCCGTCGGTGAGCAGGCGGCGGCCCGACTTGATCGACAACGTCCCGACCGTGTCCAGGACGATGTCGAAGCGGTCCGGCGTGCGGTCGAGTTCCCCGGTCGTGTAGTCGATCACGCGGTCCGCGCCGAGGTCCTCGACGAGCTGGGCGTTGGCCGCGCTGGTCACGCCGGTCACGACCGCGCCGAAGTGCTTGGCCAGCTGGACGGCGTTCGTGCCGATGGCCCCGGACGCCCCGTTGACCAGCACCGTCTTCCCGGCCCGCACGGAACCCTTGTCCCGCAGGAAGAACAGGGCCGTCGAACCGCCGAACAGCAGACCGGCCGCGTCCTCGTGGGTGACCTCGGCGGGCTTGTGGACGATCTTCGCGGCGGCCACCGCCACGTACTCGGCGTGCGCGCCGAGCCCGACCCCGGTCATGCCGCACACCGCGTCCCCCGGCGCAAAGCCTTCGACCCGCGCCCCCACCGCCTCCACCACCCCGGAGAACGAGCCGCCCAGCACCGGCCGGCGGGGCTTGGACACCCCGAACGCCAGCCGTGCGAACAGCCCGAACCCCGACGGGAAGCGGGCCGCCCTGATCCGCGCGTCGCCGGAGGTCACGGCGACCGCGGCGACCCGCACCAACACCTGGTCCGCCCGGGGCGCGGGGCGGGGGACCTCCGCCACCCGCACCACCTCGGGCGGGCCGTACCTGTCGACAACCGCTGCGCGCATGACCCATCTCCCTTACACCTGTAAGTCGCAGGGTAGCCTTACAGCTGTAAGTTCCGCAAGGAGGTCCCGCCATGCCCCGCCTGACCCACGCCCGCATCGTCGACGCCGCCGCCCGCGTCGCGGACCGGGGCGGCCTCGCCCAGGTGAGCATGCGCAACGTCGGCAGGGAGTTGGGCGTCGAGGCGATGTCCCTCTACCACCACCTGAAGGGCAAGGACGCCCTACTGGACGCCCTCGCCGACTGGATCTTCGCCCGCATCGACCTGCCCGACCCGCACACCCCGTGGCGCACCGCGATGACCGCCCGCGCCGACGCCGCCCGCGCCGTGCTGTCCGAGCACACCTGGGGCCTGGGTCTGGTCGAGTCCCGCCGCACCCCCGGCCCGGCGCTGCTGCGCCACCACGACACCGTCCTGGGGTGCCTGCGGCACAACGGTTTCCCGGTCCCGCTGGCGGCCAGCGCGTTCTCCGTGCTGGACGCCTACGTGTACGGCTTCGTGCTGACCGAACTCAACCTGCCCTTCGAAGCCGGCGAGACCGCGGCGGAGTACGCGGCCCAGGTGGACCTGCCGGCGGACCGGTACCCGCACCTGACGGAGATGGTCACCGAACAGGTCATGAACCCGGACTACTCCTACGGCGACGAGTTCGCCCGCGGCCTGGACCTGATCCTCGACAGCCTGCAAACCCGCCTGGAGGCCGCCCGATGATCACCGCTCGGCGAGACCGGTCATGGACGCCGGCAGCGGATCGCGGTGCAGGACGCCCAGACGCTGCGTCGCCCGGGTCAAAGCGACATACAGCTCCGCCGCCCCGCGCGGCCCGTCAGCACGAATGCGATCCGGGTCCACCACCAGAACCGCGTCGTACTCCAACCCCTTGGTCTCCGACGCCGGCACCGCCCCCGGCACGTCCGGCGGCCCGATCACCACGCTGGTCCCCTCCCGACCGGCCTCGGCCTGCACGAACTCCTCCACCGCCGCGGAAAGCTCCTCGTCACCGACCGACCGCGACCACGGCGGCACACCGCACGCCCGCACCGACTCCGGCGCCCGCACCTCGGGCGCGAACTCGGCCAGCACCCCGGCGGCCACCGCCATGATCTCCGCCGGCGTCCGGTAGTTCACCGTCAACGACCGGTACATCCAGCGCCCCGGCACGTACGGTTCGAGCACCGCGTCCCACGACCGCGCCCCGGCCGGCGACCGGCGCTGCGCCAGGTCCCCGACCACCGTGAACGACCGGCCCGGACAGCGCCGCATCAGCACTCGCCAGTCCATTTCGGACAGTTCCTGGGCCTCGTCCACCACGACGTGCCGGTAGGTCCAGTCCCGGTCCGCCGACGCCCGTTCGACCAGTTCCCGGGTGTCCTCCTCGTCGAACCGCTCCGCCAGGTCCTCGGCGTGGAGCAGGTCGGTGGCGAACAGGTGGTCCTCGTCGTCCATCGAGTCCTGGCGGCCGACCAACTGGTCCAGCACGCCCGCCGCGAACTCCGCCTGCTTCCTCCGCTCCCGTTCGGCAGCGGCCTCTTCACCGGACTTGTCCCGGCCCAGCAGGTCCACCAGCTCGTCCAGCAACGGCACATCGGACACCGTCCACGCGGCGCCCTCCGCCCGGTGCAAAGCAAGGTCCGCGCCGGCCGCCCGCAGCCGTTCCGCCGACTCGTACAGCGACCCCAGCAGCGACTCCGGCGTCAACACCGGCCACATCTCCTCCAGAGCCGCCGCGAACGTCTCGTCCGAATCCAACTCCTTCACCAGGTCCGCCCGTAGGCGCTCCCACCCGTCGCGGTCCTCCCGGGTGAGCCACCCGCGACCGATCCGCCCGATCGCCCGCTCGGTGAGCACGTACGTGACGATCTCGGTGAACACCCGGCGCGCCTCGTTGTGCGGCAACCCGCTCTGCCGAGCCTCGTCCCGCGCCCACTCGGCGATCGCCGCGTCGATCCGCACGGTCACGTCCGCGAGGTCGATCGAGTACGGCTCCTCCGGCAGCCGCTGCCGGTCCGCGACGGCCGCCTTGAGCACGTCCACCATCTTCAGCGAACCCTTGATCCGCGCGGCCTCCGGCGCGTCCTCGGCGGTGACCCGCAACCCCGGCACCAGGCTGCCGGGCGTCATGAACACCACATCGGACTCGCCCAGCGACGGCAACACCCGCCCGATGTGGTTCAGGAAGGCCGGATTCGGCCCCACCACAAGCACACCGTGCCGCTCCATCCGCTCCCGCTGCGTGTAGAGCAGGTAGGCCACCCGGTGCAGCGCGACCACCGTCTTGCCCGTACCCGGGCCGCCTTCGATCACCACCACTCCCGGGTGGTCGATCCGGATGATCTCGTCCTGCTCGGCCTGGATCGTGGCGACGATGTCCCGCATGCCGTCGCCACGGGGAGCGTTGACCGCCGCGAGCAGCGCCGCGTCCCCCTGGTCGCCTGCACCGGGCCGCCCGAACGCCTCGTCGGTGAACTCCAGCACCCGCCGCCCACGCGTGTGGAACTGCCGACGCCGCCGCATCCCCTCCGGGTTCGCCCCGGTGGCGGTGTAGAACGGCCGCGCCGCCGGCGCCCGCCAGTCCAGCAGGACGGGCTCGTACTCGTCGTCCTCGTCGAACAACCCGATCCGCCCGATGTACGACCGCACCCCGTCCACGGTGTCCAGCCGCCCGAAGCACAACCCGTTGTCCGCGACGTCCAGCCGCCGGACTTCCTTGCCCAGCGCCCGAACCTCGAAGTCCCGCTCCATCGGCGTCCCACCGGTCCCCCGCAGGGCGTCCCGGTAGGCCCCCTTCACCCGAGCCCGCTCGGCATCGAGCCGCCCGTAGAGCCCTGCCACGTACTCCTGCTCGGCCCGCAGTTCCGCGCCGTAACCCTCTGTAGACACAAGCCCCCGATCCAGCACTTCCCAGTTACGGTCGGCAAGTGTGCGGCACGACCCGGGCCTTGCGGCAAGTCCCCCGTCCGCTATACCTTGAGAAGGGCAGGGAGAACCAGCCGCCCTTCCGCGCGCGCAGCGCGCCCCGCTTTTGCGGCTTTTAGCTTTTCCGCCTCCTTGGCGGCCTGCCCGCCGGCGAGGCTCTGTCAATCTTTTGAATTTTTCTCTCGCAAGCTGCCGAACCGTCAACTGACAACGCCCCCGACACCCGTACCACCCGTTTAGCGTGAGGTGGATCAACCTCACGGAGGTGGTATGAACCACACACGTCGCAGGTACCGGCGCCCCGCCCTGGTGCTGGCCCTCTTCTCCGCCGCCGCGTTGACCGCCGGCGGCAGCGGCGCCCTGGCCGCCCAGCCCGGCGGCCGGCCCGACGCCCCGCCGCACCCCTGGCAGTACGACCACTGGCCCCAGCAGCAGCCCTGGCAGCAGTCCCGCGATTCCACCAGAATCGCCGCCCAAGCCGGCTTCCCAGCCCCCATCGACCCCCAGAACTGGGTCAACCCCGACCACATGACCTGGGAACGGGACTACAAGAAGGTCCCCGGCACCAACTGGGCCGACCCGTCCGTCAAGGGCTCGGTGCGCAACTTCAAGGGCGCCCTGGTCCTCCTCGACTACCCGAACCAGCCGTTCGTGGTGACGCAGCCCAAGCACTCCACCGTCTTCAGCAACCCCAGCTCCGAAGCGCACGGCGTCCCCCGCGACCAGGTCGCGCAGTTCTACCAGGACTTCCTCAACAAGCCCAACGCGCTCAACCGGGGCCACACAGTCCACGAGTACTGGATGGAGGACTCCGGCGGGCGCTACGGCGTCGACCTCACCGCGTTCGGCCCGTACACCATGCCGGGCAAGGACCACGAGTACGGGATGGAGTTCCAGGGCGGCACCGCCTGCCCGGCCGGGGACACCTGCACGCGCGACATCCGGACCGACGGTCGGGCCGCGTGGGTCGCCGACGTCGGCGCCCAACTCCCCGCCGGGTTCGACTTCGTGTACTTCCTGTCCGCCGGCCAGGACGAGTCGGGGACGTGGCAGGAGTTCGGGATGATGAAATTCCCGACGAAGGAGGACGTCCCGGACGCGTTCGGGCCGCCGGACGACGCGCTGCCGAACTGGTCGCGCACCCGGTACGTGGACTGGACGTCGTGGGCGGCCGGGTCGAGCCTGTGGCCCAACGCGGGCAACGGGTCGTCCACACAGGCCGAAAGCTCCGGCCAGGGCGTGTACGCGCACGAGCTGAGCCACCTGCTCGGCATCGGCGACAACTACAACAACCCGTACTCCAACCCGCCGCGCCGCGCGTACACCGGCATCTGGGACATGCTGTCGCGCGGCTCGTTCAACGGTCCCGGCGGGCCGCACTCGCGGTGGGTCATCCCGGCCACCGCGGGTGGCTCCATGGGCGCGCAACACGTGCTGCGCAACAAGATAAAGCTGGGCATCGTGGACGAACGCAACGTGCTGCGGCTGTCCCGCGAAGCCCTACCGCACTCCGGGTTGGTGATCGCCAAGGTCACCGCGCGGACCGTGCAACCCGGTCCGAACGGCCTGTCCGGCATCAACATCGCGATGGGCACCGGCGACCTGTCCCCGCGTGCGACGTGCGCACCGACCCGCTGTGCGACGGCGGCGGCTACCAGAACTACACCGTCGAGGTCGTCGACCGGATGGGGTCGGACTCGTTCACCCCCGACGCCGGCGTCCTGCTGGCCAAGACCAAGAACGAGGACCGGGCGCCGTTCGCGTGGGTGATCGACGCCAACCCGCAGGACATCGGCATGACCGACTACGTCCTGCCGGACGGCCGGAAGGTGCCCATCACGATCGGCGACTACCGGCAGCTGTCGGACGCCTTGTTCCACGCGGGCACGGGCTCGGGCAGCGAGTACGAGCACGTCGACCCGGCGAACCGGCTGCACTTCTACGTCCTGGACGTCAAGCGCGACCACCAGGGCGTCCTGTCCTACACGGTCGCCATCCGCTCCCTGGACGGCAAGGGCCCGCAACAACACAACGTCCGCGTCCTGCCCACCGCCGGCCGGACCGGCTCGGACGACGTGGCCACGTGCCACTTCCCGCTGTTCAACACCGGCCGCGCCGCCGCCCCCGCCGGCGAGCACCCGGAGGACGTGAGCCAGTACCTCGACGGTGACGTCTACCGGGTGTCGGCGACGGCGGCGGACGGCTGGGCGGTGTCGGTGCCCAACGCCCTGGCCACGGCGAAGTTCGGCGGCCAAGTGCACGTCCCGGTGCACGCCAAGCGCGACGGCGGCCCCCTGGTCGGCAAGGTGACGGTGACCGCCACCTCGGAAAGCGACCCGACCAAGACCGCGACCGCGTCCTGCACGGTGCTCGGCCGCTAGCCCCCGCGCCTCGGCTGGACCTCAGGGTTCAGCCGAGGCGCAGCCGCTCCACCCGGTGGACAACGTTCGGTGCGGGTGGCCGAGCTGCCCGGCCACCCGTTCTTCCTGGGCACCCTCTTCCAGCCCGAACTGGCCGGCGACGGCACCCGCCCGCACCCGATCATCACGGCGTTCGCGCGGGCCGCGTCAGCGCCCACTGCCAGCACAGCAGCAGCGGCGGCAGCACCAGCTCGATCCCGATGAAGGCGACCATCATCGCGTGCGGCGTGCCGACCGAGACCAACGACACCACCCGCGCCAGGCCGCCGACGAACACCGCCGCGCACACGTACCGCAGCACCCCGGTCGCCTCCCGAACCCGCCGCACCACCGACAGCAGCGCCACCCCGAGGAACAGCCACATCGCGGCGAAGAACCGGTAGTGGCTGTCCAGCGTCGGCACCGCCTCGGGCGCGCCGGGCAGCAACGCCGGCCCGACGACGACGTCCAACGCCCCTGTGACCAGCATGAACAGCCCCAGCACGACCAGGACGCCCTGGAAGACCCGCATGCCATCCCCCTCCGTCGGCCCGAGTCTCGCAGGCCCTTGCTGAGAGCAGGACGGGCCGTTCGGCACTAGTGCGGACGGAGCAACGAGGCGCAGGCTCGACCTCGCCCATGAGCTGCGAGGAGGCCGACATGACATCGAAAGAAGAGCTGGTGCGGCTGGACGACGAGGGCACCGAGGCGTGGAACCGCCACGACGTGGACGGCTTCCTGGACACCCTCGCCTACGACTTCGAGTGGACCGACGACGACGAGCCCGCGCCGATCCGGACCCGCGAGGAGGCGCGCCGGGCGATGGAGGCGTGGCTCACCGCGTTCCCGGACATGCACATCGACCTGACGAACCGGGTCGTGGGCGACGACGCGGTGGCCGGCGAACTCCGGCTCACCGGCACCAACACCGGCCCGCTGGTGATGGGCGGCGCCACCATCCCGCCGACTGGCAAGAAGATCGACACGTCCGGCACGTACTTCGTCAAGACGTCGGACGGGAAGATCAGCCAGTTCCACACCCACGCGAACACCTTCGGCATGATGGCCCAGTTGGGCCTGGTAGGAGCCGTCGGCTGACCTTCCCACCCGAACGAGGCAACTCCGCCCGCCGCCGCTTCGACCGACTCTGTCGGCACCCCGTGGGACAATGGAACCGGGGGCCGGAGGCCACGCCGCTACGCGCCACGCCGCCACGCGCCACGCCGCCACGCCGCCACGCGCCACGCGCCACGCCGCCACGCGCTACGCGCCCCGCGCCCCGCGCCCCGCGCCACGCGCCACGCGCCACGCGCCACGCGCTACGGCAGGTTCTCCAGGATCGTCGCGTTGGCCAGCCCACCCGCCTCGCACATCGTCTGCAACCCATAACGCCCACCGCGGGCACGCAAAGCGTGCACCAGCGTGGTCATCAACCGCGCACCGCTCGCCCCCAGCGGGTGGCCCAGCGCGATCGCCCCGCCGTGCACGTTGACCTTCGCCGGGTCCGCGCCGGTCTCGGCCTGCCACGCCAGGACCACCGACGCGAACGCCTCGTTCACCTCGAACAGGTCGATGTCCGACAACTCCAACCCACCGCGCCGCAGCACCCGCTCGGTGGCCGGAATGACCCCCGTCAGCATCAGCAGCGGGTCGGACCCGGTCACCGCGAAGGAGTGCAGGCGGGCCAGCGGGCGCAGGCCGAGGCGGGCGGCCGTCTCGCTGCTGGTGATCAGGACCGCCGCCGCCCCGTCGTTGATGGGGCTGCTGTTACCCGCCGTCACCGACCAGTCGATCTCCGGGAACCGCGCGGCGAAGGCGGGATCGGCGAACGCCGGCCGCAGCCCCGCCAGCACCTCCGGCGTAGTGCCCGGCCGCACCGACTCGTCACGCAGAACCCCACCGAGCGGCGCGATCTCAGCATCGAACAGGCCGGCGTCCCGCGCGGCCACGGCCTTGCGGTGCGAGTCGGTCGCGAAGCGGTCCATCGCGCCCCGGCTCAGCGACCACTTGGCCGCGATCAGCTCGGCGCTGATCCCCTGGGGCACCAGGCCGTCTGGGTAGCGGGCGGCGACCGCGGGCCCGAACGGGTCCGCGCCGGGCGGCACGTTGGACCACATCGGCACCCGGCTCATCGACTCGACCCCGCACGCGATCACCACGTCGTAGGCGCCGGCCATGACCCCCTGCGCGGCGAAGTGCACGGCCTGCTGGGACGAGCCGCACTGCCGGTCCACCGTGGTCGCGGGCACCGACTCGGGGAACCCGGCGGCGAGCAGGGCGTACCGGGTGGTGTTCATCGCCTGCTCGCCGACCTGGTCCACGCACCCGCCGATCACGTCGTCCACCAGCGCGGGGTCGACGCCGGACCGCTCGACGACCGCGCGCAGCGCGTGGGCGAGCAGGTCCACCGGGTGCACGTCGGACAGCGCGCCACCGGGCTTGCCCTTGCCGATCGGCGTGCGAACCGCCTCGACGACCACCGCGTCCCTCATCTGACTATTGAGTGCCATAGCCAGCACCCTAGCTGACTATGACATCCTCAAGCCAGCGATCATCCCGTCGCGGATAATCCGGAGGGATACCATCGGAGCCATGTCCGCCCTGGCACCCGCACGCACCGAGTCCGACCTGTCCTTCCTCCTCGACCACACCAGCCACGTCCTGCGCACCCGGATGGCCGCCGCCCTGGCCGAGATCGGCCTCACCGCGCGCATGCACTGCGTCCTGGTGCACGCCCTCGAAGGCGAGCGCACCCAGATCCAGCTCGCCGAGATCGGCGACATGGACAAGACCACGATGGTCGTCACGGTCGACGCCCTGGAGAAGGCGGGCCTGGCCGAGCGCCGCCCGTCCAGCACCGACCGGCGCGCCCGGATCATCGCCGTGACCGAGAAGGGCGCGGAACTGGCGAAGCAGAGCCAGGCGATCGTCGACGGCGTCCACCGCGCCGCGCTCGACTCGCTGCCCAAAAAAGACCGCGAAGCCCTCCTCCACGCACTGAACCTGCTGGTCAGCGACCACCTCGCGACCCCGTCCCCGGCGCCCGCGGGCGCCCGCCGCGCCCGGGAGAGCAGCAAGTAGACCCGTAAGAGATTGTCTGCAACAAAACTATCCGCTACGGTTCCTCCTGTCGGCACCAGAGCCGCCGGCACCAGAACAGGAGCGAACCGTGTCCACCACCCTCGAAACACCCCGCCGGAGCCGCTGGGCCGCGCTGGCGGTGCTGTCCGCCGCGATGCTCATGACGATCCTCGACGGCAGCATCGTCACCGTGGCCATGCCCGCCATCCAGCACGACCTGGGCTTCTCCCCCGCCGGCCTGAGCTGGACGGTCAACGCCTACCTGATCGCGTTTGGCGGACTGCTGCTGCTGGCCGGCCGCCTCGGTGACCTGATCGGCAGGCGGACCGTCTTCCTGGCGGGCAACGCCCTGTTCACCGCCGCCTCGCTGCTGGCCGGCGTCGCCACCACCCCGGGCCTGCTGATCGCGGCGAGGTTCCTGCAGGGCGCGGGCAGCGCGCTGGCCTCCGCGGTCGTCCTGGGCATCCTGGTCACCCTCTTCACCGATCCCGCCGAGCGCGCGAAGGCCATCGGCGTGTTCAGCTTCACCGGGGCGGCGGGCGCGTCCATCGGCCAGGTGCTGGGCGGCGTGCTCACCGACGCGCTGAGCTGGCACTGGATCTTCTTCATCAACCTGCCGATCGGCGTGGCCACCATCCTGTTCGCCCTGCGCACGCTGCCCGCCGACCGGGGTTCCGGCCTCGCCGCCGGCGCGGACGTCCTCGGCGCGCTGCTGGTCACCACCGGCCTGATGCTGGGCATCTACACCGTGGTCAAGGTCGAGGAGCACGGCTGGCTCGCCACGCACACGCTCGTCCTGGGCGCGCTGTCCCTGGCACTGCTGGCCGCGTTCGCCGCCCGCCAGCACACCGCGAAGACCCCGCTCATGCCCTTGCGGCTGCTGCGCGACCGCACGGTGGTGGGCGCCAACCTGGTGCAGGTGCTGACCCTGGCGGCGATGTTCGCCTTCCAGATCATCGTCGCGCTCTACATGCAAAAGGTGTTGGCGTACAACGCTTCGGAGACCGGCCTGGCGATGCTGCCGGCGGCGGTGTCCATCGGCGCGGTGTCCCTGTTCGTCTCCGCCCGGCTGAACACCAGGTTCGGCGAGCGCACGGTCCTCACCGCCGGGCTCGTGCTCCTGCTGGCCGCGATGCTGAAGCTCACCACCATCCCGGCGGACGCGGACTACGTCACCGACCTGCTGCCGGTCATGGTCCTCATCGCGGGCGGCGGCCTGGTCCTGCCGGCCCTGGCCGGTCTGGGCATGTCCACCGCAAAGCCGGCCGACGCGGGCCTGGTCTCAGGCCTGTTCAACACCACCCAGCAGGTCGGCATGGCGCTCGGAGTGGCGGTACTGTCCACTTTGGCCGCTGCCACCACCCGCGCCGACCGCGCCGCGGGCGTCCCGGAACCGGCCGCCCTCACCGCCGGCTACCACGTGGCCTTCACCATCGCCGCCGCCCTGCTGGCCGCCGCGATCGTGGCGACGCTCACCGTCCTGCGCAAGCCCCGCCCGGCCTGACCCCCGCTTTCCCACGTGAGCGGACCCGACGTGTGGTCCTTCGCGGTGGTCGAGGGTGACGCCGAGGTCGTCGAGGACGGCCCCGACACCACCGCGCCGGACCGACGCGTGACGATCGCCGTGAAGGCGTCCCGCCTCTACGGCACCGCGCTCGACATCTCCGGCTGAACCCCACGGACGGTGGCGCGGAGTTTCGAAGGGTTGCGAAAACCGTTGACCTCGACAACACCACGGTCCAAAACTCGGAAGCTCCGCCGCCACCATTCCATCCTCAGCGACGAGGGGAAGAATTCCGTGATCAAGTTCAAGGTCGGCCGCCGGCGCGGCCTGTTCCGGGCGCTCGTCGGCGGCGCGTGCGCGGTGCTGGTCACCGCGCTGGTCCCGGCCGGTGTGGCGAACGCGGCGGTGTGCTCGAACCAGACCGGCACGCACAACGGCTACTACTACTCGTGGTGGAGCGACGGCGGCGGGTCGGCGTGCATCGAGCTGGGGTCGGGCGGCAACTACAGCACGTCCTGGCGCAACACCGGCAACTTCGTCGGTGGCAAGGGGTGGGCGAACGGGTCGCGCCGCACGGTGTCGTACTCCGGCTCCTTCAACCCGTCCGGCAACGGGTACCTGACCCTGTACGGCTGGACGTCCAACCCGCTGGTGGAGTACTACATCGTCGACAACTGGGGCACCTACCGGCCCACCGGCCAGTACAAGGGCACCGTCACCACCGACGGCGGCACGTACGACATCTACCAGACCATGCGCTACAACGCCCCGTCCGTCGAGGGCACCAAGACGTTCCCGCAGTTCTGGAGCGTCCGGCAGCAGAAGAAGACCGGCGGCACCATCACCACCGGCAACCACTTCGACGCCTGGTCCCGCGCGGGCATGCGCCTGGGCAACTTCAGCTACTACATGATCATGGCCACCGAGGGGTACCAGAGCAGCGGCAACTCCAACATCACCGTCCGCTGACGCGACACCGGTGGGGCTTTCGGGCCCCACCGGTTTGTCAATCACCGTCAAACCGCGCACACGCCCACCGCACCCATGCTCGGGCTTGCTCGACCGGGGCGCTGGTTTACCGGGTGGACTCGGCGGTGCAGACGGGGGCGGGGCCGATCCAGGTGGTCAACGGCGTTCAGTCAGGCAGGCTCGGCTACGGGTAAGCCGAGGCGGGACGGGAGGGCGTCGCGGCCGGTGACCTTGAGCTTGCGGTAGGCCTTGGTCAGGTGCTGTTCGACCGTGCTGACCGTGACGTAGAGCCGTTCCGCGATCTCCCGGTTGGTCAGGCCGCGCGCGGCCAGGGCGCTGACGCGCAGTTCGGCGTCGCTGAGCACGCCGGCCGGGTCGGGCGCGCGGGTGCCCGTCGCCAGGACCAGCCGGGGCGTGCGCAGTTCCGCGCCGCACAGCCGGGCCAGGTGGGACGCGCGGCGCTCGACGGTCCGGGCTCGTTCAGTGTCGCCCGCCGCGTGGTGGGCCTGGCCGAGGTCGTGCAGGACGTGGGCGAGTTCGAGCCGGGCGCCGCAGGCGTCGAGGACTTCGTGCGCCTCGGTGAGCAGGGCCGTGCGGTCCCGGGCGGGTGCGGTGGCGGCGAGCAGGCGCAGGGCGGTGCCCCCGGGCGCGGGAGGGGGTGCGCGGGGCCTTCGCGAGTTGCTGCTCGGCGTAGCGGCGGGCGATGCGGTGGTTGCCGTGCCGCAGGTGCAGGGCGGCCAGGTCGGTGCGCCACGGCGCCAGTGGGGCGAGGTCGACGCGCAGGCGGCGGGCGAGGTGGGCGGAGACCTCGAAGTCGCGGCGGGCTTCGCGCAGGCGGCGGTGTCCATCGGCGCGGTGTCCCTGTTCGTCTCCGCCCGGCTGAACACAGTTCTACGACCAGGTCAACCAGGTGCTGAGCTGGGTGCCGGAACCACTTCGGTACGCGATCGAACCCGCCCGCCTGGGCATGCAGGTGCTCGGGGAGAAGGTCCGCGAGTTCTGGGACCGAGTCAATCAACTGTGGGACCAACCCGGTGACTCGGACCGGCTCCGAGCTGTCGGGGAACGGTGGGTGACGGAGGTCGGGAACGCCCTGGGCGACATCGCGGGCACCATCGGCCCGGACAAGCTGCGCACCACCATCGAGTGGGAGGGACGCGCCGCACGCGCGTACCAGGCAACCGTGCCGCCCCAAACCGCAGGTCTGAACTCGATCAAGGACATCGTCGGCCAGCTACGCACGTCGCTCAACGCCCTGGCCAACTCGATCGACGTGTTCTGGACAACGATGGGCTTGGCGTTCGCAGGCTTCCTCATCGGCGCGGTGGCCGCCGTCGCGGCGGCTTGCACCGTGGTGGGCATCCCGGCGGCCATCGCTGCCCTGGCAACGACGATCGCCACGGCGCTGGCCTTCATCGGTGCCGCGATCCTCGCGCTGAAGTCCCACATGAACGCGATCGAAACCGAGCAGACGGCGATCAGGCAGAAGATCCACGACCTCGGCTCCACGTGGGCGATGCCCAACACCACGGACATGGCGGACGCGAGTGTCGTGGACGGTGACGGGTCGGACTGGCACCCTGGGTCATGAGCTACCCGCTTGGACAGCCCCCGCCACTTTACGTACGCGTACATCCGGACCGCGCACGTCGCATCCGCGCACGGTGCGGCCTTGTCGGCGTCTCCCTGTCGGTGGCCGCGGTGGCGGTCGGTGGCGTTATCGTCATTGCGGGGCTCGGTCTGCCGACCGCTCGCGACCCCTTCAACAGTTTCGTCTGGATCGCGGGGACCGTCGCGGCGCTGTGCCACCTGCTCAACGCCATCGCGTTGACGGGGGCACGCGCGTACATCGTCGACGGTCACCTCGACCTGACCGGAGCGCGCATCACACGTCGCGTGCTCGGCGGCTTGTGGCTGTCGTCGATGGCGCTCTCCGCACTCGCGGAACTGCTCTTCGTGTTGCTGGTGAACAGCGAGCGCAGCGCCCGCAAAGGGATCGAGTTCTCGGCCGAGATGTGGGCCTACGCCTTCGCCCTCGCACTGCCCGCCGTGCTGTCGGGAATCTCGTTCTTCGTGGCCCGTTCCCTGTTCCGCCCCTCACCTACACCGTTCGGGTGATCTGGGAAACGGTTGCGCTCGACGGTCCTATCACCACAATCAGAGGGCCTCGACCAGGCGGTCCAACCGGGTGCCGGCGCGTTCGAGGCACCGGCTACGGTCGACTTCGACGAGAACCGAACCAGGGGCTTGTGAGCGTGACCATCGCCGGGCAGGACACCGCGCCGCTGCTGCGGGACCTGATCGACATCCCGGACGGCGTGCACCGCGATGCCGGTCTTGGTCAGCACCCACCCGGCGGTGGCGTCGGTGACCATGTCGGCGATCTCGTCGTTGGTGACGACGCGCTCGGGCACGTACGAGCCGGTGCCCAGGAACTCCTGGAGGTTCGCGACGTGGCTGCCGATGACCCGCTTGAGCTTCATCCACAGGTACCGGTTGTCGTAGACGTGCTGGTAGCCGGTGCTCGACCCGCAGGTCACCACGACACCGCCGCGGCGCACGACGAACACGGAGATGCCGAAGGTGGCGCGGCCGACGTGCTCGAACACGATGTCGGGGTCGCGGCCGACCTTCTGCCGGATGATCCGCCCGAGCCGGCGGCCGATCTCCAGGACCTGGTCGGGGTCGTCGGACGGGTCGTCGGCCAGCCCGAACTCGGACCGGTCGACGACGATCTCGCAGCCCAGCTTGCGCAGCACCTCGGCCTTGGCGGTCGACCCGACGATCCCGATCGGGATGCCGCCGCCGTTGCGCACGAACTGCACCGCGTACCCGCCCAGCCCGCCGGCCGCGCCCCACACCAGGACCACGTCACCCTGCTTCATGCGGGCGCCCCGGTCGCTGACGAGCATCCGGTAGGCGGTGCCCGCGCACAGCGTGTTGCACGCGGCTTCCTCCCACGTCAGGTGGGCGGGCTTGGGGACGAGCTGGCCGGCGCGGACCACCGTGTACTCGGCCAGTCCGCCGAAGTTCGTCTCGAACCCCCAGGCGCGCTGCTCGGCGCCCAGCATGCCGTCGGCGTGCGAGGCCGGTTCCTGGTCGTCGACGTGAGCCGGGCTGATCACCACGTGATCGCCGACCTTCCACCGCCGCACACCGGACCCCAGCCGCACCACCACACCCGCGCCGTCCGAACCGACGACCTGGTACGGCAGGTCGTGCCGGGTGGCCCACCCGCCCTGGCGCGCGAAGTGCTCCAGGAACCGGAAGGTCGAGACGGGCTCGAACATCGCCGACCAGACGGTGTTGTAGTTGACCGAACTGGCCATCACCGCCACGACCACCTCGTCCGGCGCCGGCTCCGGCACGGGCACCTTGCCGACCCGCAACGACTTGCGGACGTCCTTGTCGGCGACCCCCAGGAACATGTCCTGGTCCTCGGCCCGGAGGTGCGCGGCAACGTGCTCGTCCGGCAACGGCAGCCACTCGATTTCCCCGGGCGCGGCGCCCGCGAGCAGCGCATCAGCCAAAGCGCTCATGTTTCCCCCAATGCGCAATTCCACAACGCCCCGGACACTAACCGCGCCCACCCCGGCCGGGCACCCCTGCCAACCCCAGCTACCCCCGGGCCACCCCCAGTGGCCGACCATCGCCGCAGGTGGCGGGCCTGATGGCGAGGTAGGGGTGGCCGCGCGCCGCCCTTGGGACTACGAATTCCCGATCAAACCCGAATTGCCGGAGGTATCGCCGGTCGTCCACCACGTGGCGTCAGCGACTGCATGAGCGCTGCGACGCGGCGGGCAGCGGTCGGGCAGCTCCAAACCCTGGCCGAATGGACAGGTCCGATCAGGTCGACATTTCGCGTGGGCCGAAATTCCAAACGGACCGGAAACGAAGACTGCCGACGGGCATTCGGACCGGACGGTCGAATCAGCGCACCGCCGCTCGCCGGCATGTTCCAAGGCGACTTGGCGGGGTAGGGCTGCTCCGATCCCAGGCAGTTTCGGGCGTGTGAGTGAATACGAAGTTCCCGTGGCCTACGACGTGTGAGTGACGCACTTGTCTGAACCACTCGACGGACGCTAGGGTCCGCTGTGAACGAGTTGCGACTCATTTCTGATCAAGAGTCGATCGAGGGGGGACCTCGATAGGGCCGACGAGTTCCGCCGCATTTCCGACTTGCCACGCGTCCACGCCCTATTCCGCGAACCCCGAATCACCACAGGGGAGATCTCATGGGCAAGATCGCCGTCCTGACCAACGACCTGCAGGGTGACGTGGTTTTCCTGACCGCCGAACGCACCGCCGTGATGAAGGAGGCCCAACCGCACTACACCGGCTTCCTCGACGAGATGCGCCGGCGCGGTCACACCGTCTACCACCTACAGCTCATCAACCTTCCCGACGACCCCAACGCCAACCGCCGGGCCGACGGGACCCTCCCGCTGCGCCGCGGCACGGAAGGCGCGGAGATCCTTCCCGAGTTCCTCGCGGAAGGGGACGTGGTGGTGGAGAAGAACAAGGACAGCGGATTCTACGAGACCGAACTGCACGACCTGCTGCAAGCCGCCGGGGTGGACACCGTGCTGGTCACCGGCCTCCAGACGCAGATCTGCGTGCAGACCACCGCGGCGGACGCGTTTTTCCGCGGTTACAACGTCTGGGTGCCCTCCGACTGCGTCGTCTCCGACAACGCGGCGGACCGCGACCGCTCCCTCACCTGGCTCAGCGGGTATTGCGCCACGGTCGCCGATTCGAAGGAAATCCTGGACGTCCTCGACGCCCAGGGCACACTGCCCCGCCGGGTCGCCAAAACGCTGCCCTGAACCATCCGGAACGCCACCGGAAAACGGAAGGACGTGCGATGGCCAGTCCGGCGAGCCTCGACGAGATAGTCCTGGACCACGGCAGCGGGGCCAAGCTCAGCGGCGACCTGATCTCCCTCGTCGTCGACACCCTCGGCGAGGTCTACACCGGCGAGATGGAGGACAGCGCCGTGCTGTCGGTCCCCGCCGGCCGGATCGCGATGACCACGGACTCGTTCGTCGTGGACCCGCCGTTCTTCGGCAACGGCAACATCGGCAAGATCGCGGTCTGCGGCACGGTCAACGACCTCGCCGTCGTCGGCGCCCGGCCGCTCTACCTCACCCTCGGGATGATCCTGGAGACCGGCCTGCCGATGGCCCGCCTCCTCCAGGTCGTCACCGCGATCCGGGACACCGCCCTCGAAGCGGGCGTCCAGATCGTCTGCGGTGACACCAAAGTGGTCCGCAAGGGCGAGGTCGACCAGATCTACCTCAACACCGCCGGCGTCGGCGTCTTCGAGCGCCCGCCGCTGCGGATGCGGGACGTGCGGCCGGGTGACCGGGTGATCCTGAGCGGACCGATCGGCAACCACACCGTGCACCTGCTGTCCATCCGCGAGGGTCTCGGGTTCGAGCAGCGGGTGCTCAGCGACTGCGCACCGCTCAACGGGCTGCTCGACCACCTCTTCGACCAGGTCGGGGAGGGGGCCGTCAGGTCGGTGCGGGACGTCACGCGCGGCGGGTTGGCGGCCGTGCTGCACGAGTACGCCAAGGCGTCCGGCCACACCGTCAGGTTCGACAAGGACCGGCTGCCGATCCAGTTCGAGACCGTGATGGCCACGGACATGCTGGGGATCAACGCGATCCACGCCGCCAACGAAGGCTGCCTGTGCCTGTTCGTCGACCCCACGGCCGAGGACCGGGTCCTGGCCGCGCTCCGCGCCCACAAGTACGCCGCCGAGGCGGTGTCCATCGGCGAGGTGACGGCCGAGGAAGACCCGGTCGTGCTGATGCGCGAGGACGGCCGGGACTCGGTGGTCGAGGAACTCCAGGGCGCCGAACTGCCCAGGCTCTGCTGAGGGCGTGGACATGTCCGACAGCGACATCCGGCGGCGCGTCCGCGTGGTGGGCGTGGTGCAGGGCGTGGGGTACCGGCCGTTCGTCTACAAGCTCGCGCTCCGGCACGGCCTGACCGGCTGGGTGCTCAACGACCCGGAGGGCGTGCTGGTCGAGGTGCAGGGCCGGCCCGGGGAGGTGGCCCGCTTCACCGACGGGCTCAGCACCCAGGCGCCACCGCAGGCCCGCGTCACCTCGGTGCACGCCGAGGGCGTCCCGACCGCCCGCGACGACGGCTTCACCATCCGGGAGAGCGTCCACAACGGACTGCGCACCACCCTCGTCCCCGCCGACTCGTACGTGTGCGCGGACTGCCTGGCCGAGCT
This sequence comes from Actinosynnema sp. CA-248983, assembly GCA_050954585.1. Taxonomy (GTDB): domain Bacteria; phylum Actinomycetota; class Actinomycetes; order Mycobacteriales; family Pseudonocardiaceae; genus Actinosynnema. The sequence continues at coordinate 4,795,420 of CP191863.1, forward strand.
GCGCGATCCGCGGGACCGCCGCCACCGCTACCCGTTCATCAACTGCACCAACTGCGGGCCGCGCTACTCCCTCATCCGGGACCTGCCCTACGACCGGGCGGCCACGACCATGGCCGTCTTCACCATGTGCGAACCCTGTGCGGGCGAGTACGCCGACCCGCTGGACCGCCGCTACCACGCCCAACCCAACGCCTGCCCGGTCTGCGGCCCCCGCCTGCTCCTGACCGGCCCCGACGGGACGACCGCCGAAGGCGAGGAAGCCTTCCAACTCGCCGTGACGGCGTTGGCCGAAGGCGGGATCGTCGCGGTCAAGAGCGTGGGCGGGTTCCACCTCGCCGTGGACGCCCGCAACGCCGACGCGGTCACCCGGCTGCGCCGGCGCAAGCGGCGGGACGCCAAGCCGTTCGCCGTGATGGCCCGCGACCTCGCGACCGTGGAGGCGTTCGCCGAGGTCCGGCCCGCCGAAGCGGACCTCCTGCGCTCCCCCGCCCGCCCGATCGTGCTGCTGCGCAAGCGCCCCGGCGGCCTGCCCGAGCAGATCGCCCCGCGCAACCCCAACCTGGGCGTGATGCTGCCCTCCGCGCCGCTGCACCACCTGCTCGTCGACCACCCCGGCCTGGACACCCTGGTCATGACCAGCGGCAACATCTCCGGCTACCCCATCGTCCACCGCAACGAGGACGCCCTGGCGCAACTGCCCCAGGTGGCCGACCTCATCCTGTACAACGACCGGGACATCGAGGTCCGCGTGGACGACTCGATCGTCCGCTACTCCGAGCACCCCGACCTCCCCGAGCCGATCACCAGCTTCATCCGCCGCTCCCGCGGCTACGCCCCCTACCCCGTCGAGATCGGCGCCGACCTCGCACCCCTGGTCGCCTACGGCGCCGAACTGAAGACGACCGTGGCGCTGACCAGCGGCTCCCGGGTCTACGTCAGCCAGCACATCGGGGACATCAAGAACGACGAGACCTTCGGCGCGCACAAGGCCGCCGTGCGCCACCTCGCCGACCTGCACGACCTGCGCCCCCGGCACGCCGCCGTGGACCTGCACCCCCAGTTCCGCGCGACGCGCTTCGCGTTCGAGGAGCAGGGCGGCGCGTTCGAGCAGGTCGTCCAGGTCCAGCACCACCACGCGCACATGGCGTCCTGCATGGCGGAGAACCGGTTGCACGGCAAGACCATCGGGGTGGTCTTCGACGGCGCCGGGTACGGCCTGGACGGCACCACGTGGGGCGGTGAGGTCCTGGTGGGCGACTACCGGGACTTCCGCCGCGTGGCGCACCTGCGGACCGTGCCGCTGCTGGGCGGGGACAAGGCCGTCGCCGAACCCATCCGGACCGGGTTCGCCCTGGCCCTGGACGCGCTCGGGGACGCCGCGCTCGACGCGTTCCCGGTCCTGCGCACCCTCGACGAGCAGCAGCGGCACGTCTTCGCCGCGATGGCGCGGCGCGGGATCAACTCGCCGCCCGCCTCCAGCATGGGCAGGCTGTTCGACGGCGTGGCCGCGCTGCTGGGGATCACCACGCACGCCGAGTACGAAGCGCACGGCCCGATCGAGCTGGAAGGCCTGCTGCGCCGCGACTTCACCCGCGCCGCCGACCCCTACCGCTTCGACCTGGCGGACCGGGACGGCGTCACCGAGATCGACCCCCGTCCGGTCATCCGGGCCATCGCCGCCGACCTGGCCGGCACCGACCCGGAGGTGATCAGCAGGCGGTTCCACACCGCCGTGGTCGACGTGGTCGTGGACCGGTGCCAAGCCTCACTGGGGTTGTTGGACGCTCGCGTATTTCCCGGCGTTGAAACCGAGCGAGCGTCCAACACGCGCGTAGTGCTGTCCGGCGGTGTCTTCCTGAACGAGTTCCTGCTGGTCAACTGCCTGGTGGCGCTGCGCGCGGCGGGGTTCGACGCGCACTGCCACCGGCAGGTGCCGACCAACGACGGCGGCATCGCCCTGGGCCAGGTCGTGGTGGCGAACGCCCGCCTGGCGCCGGACCGAGGAGTGGACGTGCCATGAAGAAGTACCTGATCACCGGCGGGCGCGGGTACCTGGGGTCGGTGCTGACCCGGCGCCTGCACCGGTCCGGGTCGGCGGTCGTGGTGGTGGACAACGGGCTGGTCGGCGGCCCGGAACTGGACCTGCCCCGGGTCGCCTACGTCGACGGGGACGTCCGCGACGTCGGCGCGTGGGAGACCGCCCTGGACGGTGTGGACGCGGTGGTGCACCTGGCCGCGATCGTCGGCGACGGGGCGTGCGGCGTCGACACCGACACCGCGTGGGAGGTCAACTACCTGGGCACCATCCGGGTCGCCGAGGCCTGCCGGCGGGCCGGTGTGCGGTCGCTGGTGTTCGCGTCCACGTGCAGCAACTACGGCGTCACCGGGGACGCGGAGGTGGACGTCTGGTCGCCCATGGCGCCCCAGTCCACCTACGCGGAGACGAAGGTGATGTCCGAGCACTACCTGCTGTCCCTGCCGCGCGACGTGCTCACCCCGCGCCTGCTGCGGTTCGCCACGATCCACGGCCTGTCCCCGCGCATGCGGTTCGACCTGGCGGTGAACGCGATGACCGCCGACGCGGTGACCCGCGGCCGGGTCACCGTGCACGGCGGCACCCAGTGGCGGCCGTTCCTGCACGTCGAGGACGCGGCGGAGGCGGTGCGGCTGGTGCTGGGCGACGACCGGCGGGCCGCGCCGAGCGTCTACAACTGCGGGTCCGGCGAGGAGAACCACCGCCTCGACGCGATCGGCGAGCTGATCGCGGGCGAGGTCCCGGGCACGCGGGTGGAGGTCCGCGCGGAGCAGACCGACCCGCGCAACTACCGGGTGAACTTCGACCCGATCGGGCAAGACCTGGGGTTCACGCCGAGCCTGCGGGTCGTCGACACCGTCCGGGACATCCGGGACGCCCTGCGCGCCGGGGAGTTCGCGGACCACGACTCCCCTCGGTACAGCAACTACCTGACCGCGGTCGCCGCCGTCCACAGAGGAGCCTGACCGGTGAACACCCGTCGCCCGCCGCGCTTCCCCGAACCCGTCCCGCTGACCCGCCCCACGGTGGACGCCGACACCGACCTGGAACCGGCGCTGAAGGAGGTCTTCCGGTCCGGGATGCTCACCAACGGCCGGCACGTGCGGGAGTTCGAGGAGGCCGCGGGCGCCTACCTGGGCGGCGTGCACGCGGTGGCGGTCAGCAGCTGCACGACCGGGCTGATGCTGGTGCTGCGCTGCCTGGGCCGGTCCGGGGACGTCGTCGTGCCCAGCTTCACGTTCATGGCCACCGGTCACGCCGTCGCCTGGGCGGGCCACGGCGTCCGGTTCGCCGACGCTCACCCGCGCACGTGGACGCTGGACCCGGACGCGGTGGCCCCGCTGGAGGCGTCGGCCGTGCTGGCCGTGCACACCTTCGGGGTCCCGTGCGACGCCGAGCGGTTGCAGGCGTTGTGCGACTCCCGGGGCATCCCACTGGTGTTCGACGCCGCGCACGGCTTCGGCAGCCGGTACCCGGACGGGACGATGGTCGGCGGCAAGGGCGTGGCCGAGGTGTTCAGCCTCAGCCCCACCAAGACGCTGAGCACCGGCGAGGGCGGCCTGATCACCACCCGCGACGCCGCGTTCGCCGCCGAACTGCGCACGGCCCGGGAGTACGGCAACCCGGGCGACTACGACAGCCGGCTCATCGGGCTCAACGGCCGCATGACCGAGGTCTCCGGTCTCATGGGCGTGCACGCGATGAAGAGCTTCCCCCGCTGGCTCCACATCAGACGGTCCCTTGTGGACCGTTACCGGGAAGGGCTCTCCGGACTGCCGGGCCTGGAGTTCCAGGAGGTCCCGGCCGGCGCGGCGAGCGCCTACAAGGACCTGGCGATCCGGGTGGACCCGACCCGGTTCGGCATGGACCGCGACGAACTGGCCGCGCGGCTGGCGCGGGACAACGTCAGCACCCGCAGGTACTTCAGCCCCGCGCTGCACCGGCAGACCGCCTACCGGCACGTCACCGGCCCGGACCTGCCGGTGACCGACGCCCTGGCGTCGAGCATGATCACGCTGCCGCTCTACTCGCACATGCCCGCGCACCTGGTGGACGGGATCTGCGACCTCGTCCACGACCTGCACGCGGGCCGCTGACCACCACGGAGGCATCGTGAACGACTACGTGGCCGAACTGCGCGCGCTGGTCGGGACCCGGCCGCTGGTCCTGCCCGGGACCTCGGTCGTGGTCGTCGACCCCGCCGGCCGGGTGCTGCTGCTGGCCCGGGTCGACACCGGCGGCTGGGGGCTGCCAGGCGGGCTCATGGAACCCGGCGAGTCCTTCGAGCAGACCGGACGGCGGGAGGTCGAGGAGGAGACCGGGCTGGTCGTCGGCGAGTTGAGCCTGCTCGGGGTCTTCTCCGGCGCGGAGTACTACTACCGCTACCCCAACGGCGACGAGGTCTTCAACGTCACGGTCGCCTACGTGGCCCGGTTGCCGCACGACGCCCCCATCTCCTTGGACACCAAGGAGAACAGCACCTGGCGGTTCTTCGCGCCGGCCGAGGTGCCGGACTCGGTGATCACGCCGGAGCGGCCGATCATCGCGGAGTACGCGAAGGCCGTGCGGTGACCCCCGACTACACCGCGTTCCTCGACTCCTGCCTGCGGGAGGCGCTTTCCGTGGCCGTCCGGATGCGCGGGGCCGGGCCGACCTCGGTGAAGGAGGACCCCAACCAGGTCGTCACCGATGCGGACCTGGCGTTGAGCGCGTTGCTGACCGGCCGCATCCGGGACGCCTTCCCCACGCACGCGATTCTGGAGGAGGAGAGCGGTGCGACGCCCGGCGACGGGGTCACGTGGGTGGTCGACCCGTTGGACGGGACCAGCAACTACGCCGCCGGCAGCCCGCTGTACGGGGTGATGGTGGCGGCGGTCGGGCCGGAGGGCGTGATCGCGGGCGGGATGGCGCTGCCCGCGTTCGGCACTGTCCATGTCGCACAGGCTGGGCGGGGCGCCACCCGGGATGGGCAGGCGCTTCCCCCGCTGCCTGCCACCGAGCCCGACCGGTCGCTGGTGGCCTACGGCATGGACAAAGGCCCGGAGATGGGCTTCGAGGGCCGGTTGGTGGCCGCGTTGGGCTCGGTGTGCCTGGGCGTGCGGATGAGCAACAGCGTGTTCGACCTGTGCATGGTGGCCGACGGGACCTACGGGGCGTTCGTGCACCGCAGTTGCCGCATCTGGGACGTGGCGGCGGCGGTGTGCGTGCTCCGGGAGTGCGGCGGTGTCTGCACGGACCTCCACGGCCGCCCGCTGGACCTGACCGACCCGCTCGCCCAGGCCGACCGGGTCTTCGACGTCTGCCTGGCCACGCCCGCCGTGCACCCCGCGGTGCTGGCCGCCGTCCGGTCGGCCGAGGAGGACCGATGAACGCCAGGGTGGGCGTGCTCGCCGTGCTCATGGGACTGACGTGCGGGTACGACGCCACCGCCATGGCCGGCGCGTTGCTGCTGGTCACCGACCACTTCGACCTCACCACCACCGGGCAGGGCTCGCTGTACTCGGCCACCGCCGCCGGGTGGATCGCGGGCGCGCTGCTGGGCAGTCGGCTGGTCACCGCGATCGGGCGGCGCACGACCCTGTTCGTGCTGGTGGCGGTGTACCTGGCGGGCACCGGAGCAGCCGTGGCGGCGGGCGGCCTGGTGTGGCTCGACGTGGGCCGGTTCGTGCAGGGCACCGCGATCGGCATGGCGATCGTGGCGACGCCGGTGTTCATCGCGGAGTCGGCCTCGACCCGCACCCGTGGCCGGATCGCCGTGCTCTACCAGGTGGCGACCTCGCTGGGGTGCGCGCTGGGCTACTTCGGCGGCTACCTCCTCGCCGACGGCGGGCAGTGGCGGCTGATGCTCGCGATCCCCGGCGCGCTCGCCGTGGCCACCGCCGCGAGCCTGCTGCCGCTGCCCGAGACCGACCGGTGGCGCGCGCTGCGGGGAGCGCCGCGCCCGAGCGGTGTCCTGCGCAGCCTGGTCGGCCCCCGCCACCGGAAGCTGACCCTGTTCGTCGTCGCGCTGGGGTTCTTCGTGCAGGCCACGGGTATCAACGCGATGGTGTTCTTCAGCCCGCGGATCTTCCAGCACATGGGTTTCACCGACACGTTCGGCCTGCTGGTGCTGCCCGGGGTGGTCCAGCTCGCGGGGGCCGTGGCGGCGCTGGCGTGCGCGTTGACGGTCGACCGGTTCGGCCGCCGGCCCGCGCTGCTGACCGGCACCGCGCTGATGGCGCTGGGGCACGCCCTGATGGTGGTGGTGTTCGCGGCCGACTCCCCCGGTGTCGTGGGTTTCGCCGGGCTCGTGGTCTTCGTGGTGGGCTTCAACTCCGGGTTCGGGGCGCTGGTGTGGGTGTTCGCCGCCGAGGGCTACCCGGACCGGCTGCGCGGGGCGGGCGCGTCGGCGATGCTGCTGACCAACCTGACGACCAACCTGGTCATCGCGCAGTTCTTCCTCGACCTGCTCGACGCCGTCGGCGGCGCCGGGACCTACCTGCTGCTGCTGGGCGTGACCGCGCTGGCGTGGCTGTTCGTGTTCTTCCTGGCCCCGGAGACCAAGGGCCGCTCGCTGGACGAGGTCCAGGCCCACTGGGAAGGCCGGGAGGTCACCGCCGCCCGCTCGGCTCGGCGTCCAGTTCGGTGAGTCGCGTGGTCAGGCCGTCCCGCACGGTCTTCACGGCCGCGTGCCGCACCATCACCAGCCGGCCGATCGCGAGCACCACGTAGAGCGCGGACATCACCAGGAACACCACGCGGTTGGCCTCGGTGGACAGCGTCAGGCTCGCCACGAACTGCACGATGAACAGCACCAGCAGCCCGGTCGCCCCGACCGCGGTCACGCCCAGGTCGATCAGGACCGCCACCGCGAACAGCGACTGCGCCGCCGTGATGAGCAGCTCCAGCCGCTGGTTGTCGTCCAGCGGCAGGCCGTGGCCGGTGCCGGAGGACAGCGCGAACACGATCGGGATGGTGCCGACCAGCAGCGTCCACTGGTTGACCTTGCTCGACAGCAGCGTGCCCAGCGACTCCGCCGCCTTCAGCCGGACGGCGAACAGGCACGCCACCACCAGTTCGGGTGACTCGCTGGCGATCGGCGCGACCCACTGGACCAGCAGGAACTCGTCCACGCCGAGCGCGTGCCCGGAGGCGACCAGGTTCTCCGCGAAGTGCTCGGCGGTGGCCAGGATGACCAGCGCGGCCGTGCCGAACAGGGCGGCCACCGCCGTGCGCCGCGCGGTCTTGCTCCGGTCGGCCACCCACAGGGGGACACCGGCCAGGTCGGGCTCCTCGCGCGGGGCTTTGGCCAGGCGCCACACGTAGGCGCCGAAGATGCCGACGAACACCACGGCGTCCACCAGGGTCAACGACGACCGCAGCGGCAGTGTCAGCGAGTAGAGGGTGGCGAGGCCGAGGAACACGACGTCCACCGCCATCACCGGTTTGAGCGCCACCCGCCCGGGGCTCGTCGTCGCGGTCCGCCGCCGCGCCCGCACCGCCGCGACCGTCGCCACCAGCACCACCAACGGCCACCCGAACCCGACCAGGATGCGGTTCGCCCCGGTCATGTTCGCCAGCGCCAACGAACACGGATTCACCCCTCCGTGCTCGCACGTCCCCTGTTCGGCGTACTGCAGTCCCGCGCGGAAGGTGAACACCAGGTCGACGGCGTACTCCGGCAACACCGCGAGCACCGCCAGCACCGCGATCGCCAACCCGGCGCTCAGGTCCACCTGCGCGGCCTCCGCCGCCCACGTCAGCAGGAAGGCGGAGGCCACGATCCCGAACCCGAACACCACCGCCGCGACCGGCGCCCCGACCTCCGGGTGCGGCCACCCCAGGTAGTCCGCCGCCCCCAGGTACGTCCCCGGCGCCGCCGCCGCGCCGACGAGCCCCAGCCGCCCCCGGACCGCGCGTTCACCCATGCACCGGGGGTTACCCCCGGCACGCGGCGCGCAGTCGTGGGGGAGGTCAGCCCACCGCGGACAGCGCCCAGAAGTCCGCGTACCGGCCGCCTCGCTGGAGGAGTTCGTCGTGCGTGCCCTCCTCGACGACCCGGCCGCCGTCCACGAACACGATCCGGTCGGCCCGCCGCACGGTCCGCAGCCGGTGCGCGACCATCACCACGGTCCGCCCCGCCATCAGCCGCTCGACGCCCTCGTGCACCGCCGCCTCGTTCACCGGGTCCAGCGCCGAGGTCACCTCGTCCAGCAGGACGATCGGCGCGTCCTTCAGCAGCGCGCGGGCGATCGACACGCGCTGGCGCTCGCCGCCGGACAGCAGCGCCCCGCCCTCGCCGACGCCGGCCGACCACCCGCCGGGCAGCCGCTCGACCACCTCGTCCAGCCGGGCCGCCGTCGCCGCCGCGCGGACCTCGGCGTCGGTGGCGTCGGGACGGCCCAGGCGGACGTTGTCCTCGATGGTGCCGTCGAACAGGTAGACGTCCTGGAAGACGATCGCGATCTTGGCCATCAGCACGTCCGGGTCGATCATCCGCACGTCCACGCCGCCCACCCGCACCGCGCCCGCGTCCACGTCGTGGAAGCGCGCGAGCAGGTGCAGCAGCGTGCTCTTCCCCGCCCCGGACGGGCCGACGACCGCCAGCCGATGCCCGTGCGGCACCCACAGCGACAACCCGTCGACCACCGTCCGGTCGCCGTGGCGGAAGGTGACCTCCTCGAACGAGAGGTCGTGGTGCGACGGCTCCACCGGTTGCGGCGCGACCGGCAACGGCGGGGTGCGGAAGACCGTGTCCAGCCTGGCCAGTTCGGCGAACGCGGCGCGCAGCGCGCCACCGACCTCGGACAGCGCCAGCAACGGGTCCGCGCAGCGGGCCGCCAGCACGAGCGTGGCCAGCACCTCCGCCACCCCGATCCGGCCGCCCAGCGCCAGGTACGCGCCCAGCGCCGTCACCGCGGTGAACACGGCCTGCACGGTCAGCGCCGACCCGACCACACCGGGCAGCGCGGCCAGCGCCGACCGGCGGGACGCGCGGTGCAGGCCGCGCAGCGAGTCGTCCAGCAGTTGGAACCGCTCGCCGGTCCGGCCGCCGGCCCGCAGCACCGGCTGGGCCTCGATGTACTCGATGACCCGGGCGGTGGCCTCCTGGTCGCGGACGGCGCGTTCGGCGTCGGTGGCGACGCTGCGGCGGGCCGCCCACACCTGCACCAGGGCCACGACCGGCACGGCAGCCAGCGCGGCGAGCCCCAACTGCCAGTTGAACGCGAGCATCACCGCGACGATCGTCAACGGCGTCACGCAGGCGGAGATGAACGGCGCCAGGAAGTGCGCCGACACGCTCATCGCCTGGAGCGCGCCCCGGCCGGCCAGGGCGGAGACCTCCCCGACGCGGCCCGCCGTGTACCAGCCGATCGGCAGCCGGGCCAGGTGGTCGCCGAGCCGGTGGTAGACCGCGTGCAGCACCGAGGTGCCGACGCGGAACCCGGCCAGGTCGCTGACGAACCGCAGCACCGCGTACCCGGCGACCGCCGCCCCGAACCCGAGCAGCCACGGCACCGCGTCCCCGCCGCCGAACAGCGCCCGCAGCACCGGGACCAGCAGCGCGTACGACAGGCCCTCCAGCACGGCGGTCGCCGTCATCAGCGCCACCGTGCGGCGCATCGGTCCGGCGTACTCGTGCCCGAGCACGCGCAACAACACCGTGATCACAGCGCTCCCCCCTTCACGTTCCAGAACTCGGCGAACTTCCCGTCGCGCGCCACCAGCTCCGCCGGCGTCCCGCGCTCGACGACCGACCCGTTCTCCAGCACCACGACGGTGTCGGCGTCGGCGACGGTCTCCAGCCGGTGCGCGATGACCAGCACCGTCCGGTCGCCCCGCAGGTCCGCGAGGGTCCGGCGCACGGCCTGCTCGGTGCGCGGGTCGGCGAACGCGGTGGCCTCGTCGAGCACCAGGACCGGCGCGTCGGCCAGCAGGGCGCGGGCCAGCGCGAGTCGTTGTGCCTCGCCGCCGGACAGGCCCGCGTCCTCGCCGATCACCGAGTCGTAGCCGCGCGGCAGGTCCAGGACCCGGTCGTGGATGCCGGCCCGGCGGGCGGCGCGGACCACGTCGTCGCGGTCGGCGTGCGGCACGGCCAGCGCGATGTTGTCCGCGACCGACGCGCGCAGCAGGTGGATGTCCTGGAAGACGAAGGACACCAGGCGGTTGCGGTCCCGGTCGGCCAGGTCGCGCAGGTCGACCCCGCCGAGGGTGACCGAACCGCGCGTCGGGTCGAAGAACCGCGGCAGCAGCCGGATGAGCGTGGACTTGCCGCTGCCGGACGGGCCGACCAGCGCGGTGAACGTCCCCGGCTCCAGGACCAGGTCGACGCCGCGCAGCACCTCGTGGTCGTCGTCGTAGCCGAACCGCACGCCGCGCAGCTCCACCCGGTGGCCCTCCGGCGTGGCCGGGTGCGCGGGCTCGGGCAGCGGCGGCACGGCGAGGACGTCCCGGATGCGGCCGACTGCGCGGTGGGCGGCCTGCATGTCGTCGAACCCGTGCCCGAGCGCCGCCACCGGGGCGGTCAGGCCGAGCCCGAGCAGCAGGAACGGCAGCAGGTCGGCCGGCGCGAGGCTCCCGCCGGAGATCAGCACCGCACCGCCGGTCAGCACCACCAGCAGCACGAACGGTGGCGACAGCGCCAGTTGCATGCCGGCGGCGATCGGGGAGACGCCCCGCACCCAGCGGCTGAACGTGTCCACGAACTCGTCCGCGGCGGTGCGGAACCGGCGGTGCGCGCGGCCGGCCCCGCCGAACGCCTTGACCACCGCGATGCCCCGCGCGAACTCGACGACGGAGTCCGAGATCCGCCCCATCGCCCCGTCGAACTCCGCCTGCTCGCGCTGCCGGGTCGGGGTCATCATCAGCGGCACCAGCGCGATCGCGAGCAGCACCGGGCCGAGGGTGATCAGCGTCAGCCGCCAGTCCACGGCGACCAGGTAGACCAGCGACACCAGCGGCACGACGAACGCCGACACCAGGTCGCCCGGGGTGTGGGCGATGAACGGGTGCACGGCGCTCACGTCCTCCCCCACCACCTTGGCCAGCTCGCCCGTGCGGCGCCCGGAGAGCCACCCGATCGGCACCCGCCCGAGCTGGTCCGCCAGTCGGCGGCGGAACGACAGCTGGACCCGGCCGTCGAGCAGGTGCCCGATACCGGAGGACGCCGCCGTGAACACCAGCCGCACGAGCAACCCGACCGCCCCGGCGACCACGACGAACCAGACCCGGTCCTCATCCAGCGGACCGGCCCCGAGCAGCAGCCGCCCGAGTTCGACCACCGCGAGCAGCGGCGCCAACCCCGCCACCGCCCCGATCACCTGGAACACCGCGACCAGCGTGAACGTCCCCGCGAACGGGCGCAGCAGCCTCATCGGACCGCCAGCCCTCGACGCAGCGCCGCACCCATTTCGGTGATCTGGCGCTGGGACACCTCCGCCGACAGGATCGCCTGCGACCCGTGGAACGTCCCCGGCCACTGGTGCAGCTCGACCGACACCCCCGCCTGCAGCATCCGCAGCGCGTAGGCGATGTTCTCGTCCCGGTTGGGGCAGAACTCCGCCGAGGCGATGTATGCGGGCGGCAGGCCGGACAGGTCCGTCGCCCGCGCCGGCGCCGCGTACGGCGTGGCCTCCGCGCCGCCCAGGTAGTGCCGCCACGAGGCGGCGAGCCGGTCGCGGTTGATCCACGGCGTGTGGGTGAAGTTGCGCGCCGACCAGGTCTCCAGCCGGTCGTCGAGGCCGGGCTGGTTGAGCAGCTGGAAGCAGATCCGCGGCCCGTTCTCGTCGCGCGCCCGCAACGCCACCGCCGCCGCCAGCGTCGCGCCCGCGCTGTGCCCGCCGACCGCGATCCGCTCCGGGTCGATCCCCAGCTCGCCGGCCTGCTCGTGCATCCAGTGCAGCACCGCCCACACGTCGTCCAGGGCGGCGGGGAACGGGTTCTCCGGCGCCAGCCGGTACCCGACCGACACCACCACCGCACCGGACTGCTCCGCGATCCGCGCCGCCCACGGGTGCTCGGTGTCGACGTCCCCCATGACGAACCCGCCGCCGTGCAGCCACAGGATCGCGCCCTGCGCCGGCTCCGGCCGGTAGATCCGCACCGGGACGTCCGGCTCGGCGGGCACGGTCCGGTCGTCGACCACCATCCCCGCGACGTCCGGAGCGGTCACCGACACGGCCAATTCGGCGTACTCCGCCCGCGCGGCGGCCGGCTCACGCGCGTCGGTCTCGGGGAACAGGGGGACGAAGGCTTCCAGCTCGGGATCCATGCCACTCATCCAAGACACCCGGGCCGAGATGATCATCCGCCACCCGTCGCGCGTCCGACCGTGATCACGCACCGATCGGTGCACCTATCCTGGCCGCATGGAGGCGATCGCCCAACGCTTGTCGCAACTGGACTCGCACGTGGAGGGTGCCCTCCGCGTGGTCATGTTCTACGACACCCTCATGCGCCGCCGCGTGGACCTCCCGGCGCTGACCAGGGCTTCGGCGAACCTGGCCGAGTGCGTGACCGGCTTCCGCCTGCACGGCGCCGGCACCACCACCCGCTTCTCCCCCGACGGCACCCCGTCCACCACCGAGCCGTCCCCCGCTTCCTCCACCGCGCCGATCACCCTGGACGGCGAGGAGATCGGCGCGGTGTGGCTGGAACGCCAAGGCCCGCCCAACCCGCTGGACGAGGTCGTCCTGGACCGCCTGGCCATCGCCGCCGCGGCCGTGGTGGAGCGCTACGGCCCCGCCCGCACCACCATGGCCGACCCGGCCCTGGTCGAGTTGGTGATCAGCGCCGACACCGACGAGCCGACCAGGACCAGAGCCCTGCGCCTGCTGGGCTTCCCGCCCGACATGCCCGTCCGGGTGGCCGCGATCCGCTCACCCTCCCCTTTGGACCAGTTGGCGACGCACCTCTGCCCCACCCGTCCGGTCAAGGCCGCCCCGCTCGGCGAGGTCGGCGCCGTCCTCGCCGCCACCCTCGACCCCGCCCGCTTCCCGGAGCACGCCCGCGCCGGCCTGGGCACCGCCACCAGCCCGCACACCTCCTGGCAACAAGCCCGAACCGCGCTGAAATTCGCCACGAAACGCCACCCGATCGTCCACTACGACGAATTGGGCGCGCTGACCCTGCTGTCCCACATCCCCCAGGACGCGATTCGAGCCAATCCGGACGTGGCCACGGTCGACCGACTCACCCAGGACGACCTGGAAACCCTGGACGCCTACTGCACGACGGGTTCACTTCGCCGAGCCGCCGACCTGCTGCACCTGCACCACACCAGCGTCGCCCGCCGCCTGGACCACCTGGCCCGGGCCTTCGCCACCGACCTCACCACCCAGACCGGCCTGACCAGGGCACGCATCGCCCTGACCACGTGGCGCCTTGTCGACTCGTGAGAACAAGTATGGTCGAGGACCGCACGAACCGTGGACGGAGTCGTTGATGGACGTCAGCCGGAATTCGGAGATGCGGCTGCGCTTCCTGGAGGCCATCACCGACAGCGCCCTGCGCGAACTGGACCTGGACAAGCTGTTCCAGGTGCTGCTGGCCAAGGTCCGCGAACTGCTCGCCGTCGACACCGTCACCGCCCTGCTCACCGACCTCGGCGGCACGCAACTGGTCGCCCGCGCCACCGTCGGCCTGGAGGAAGAGGTCTTCCAGGGGGTCCGGGTCCCGCTGGGCGCCGGGTTCGCCGGGCGGGTCGCCCAGCTCCGCGAGCCGGTGCAGATCACGCGGGTGGACGAGTCGACGGTGGTCAACCCGCTGCTGTGGAAGCGCGGGCTGCACGTCCTGCTGGGCGTGCCGATGATCGCCGAGGACCACCTGGTCGGGGTGTTGCACATCGGCAGCACCACCGACCGCCGGTTCACCGACGAGGAGGTGGACCTGCTCCAGATCGTCGCCGACCGGCTCGCGGTGGGCGTCTACGCGCACCGCTCCCGGTCCGAACGGGCCGCCGCCGCCGTGCTCCAGGACAGCCTCCTGCCCTCCCGCCTGCCCGCGACCGAGGGGTGGGGCATGGCCGCCCGGTACGTGCCCGGCGCGGACAGCGAGGTCGGCGGCGACTGGTACGACGTGTTCGAGCTGCCCGGCGGGCGCACCGGGCTGGTCATCGGGGACGTGGTCGGCAGCGGTCTGCCCGCCGCGATCGTGATGGGACGCCTGCGCAGCGCCCTGCGCGCGTACGCCCTGGAGTTCGAGGACCCCGCCAAGGTGCTGGGCCGGCTGGACCGCAAGGCCGCCCACTTCGAGCACCACAGCATGGCCACGGTCGCCTACGCGGTGATCCACACCGAGACCGGCCGCATGGACCTCGCCCTCGCCGGCCACCTGCCGCCCGTGCTGGTCGTGCCGGGCGAACAGGCCCGGTTCCTCGACGCCACGGTCGACCCGCCCATCGGCTACCGCCTGGCCGTCGCCGGCCGGCACACCACCAGCGTCGACCTGCCGGCCGGCGCGCTGGTCGCCCTCTACACCGACGGCCTGGTGGAACGCCGCGACGAGGACCTGGACGAGCGCCTGGAACTGCTCCGCCGGTCGGTCGTCCCGACCACGCCGGAACTCGCGTGCGCCCACATCATGGCCAACCTGGTCGGCGACCACGCCGCGACCGACGACATCGCCCTGCTCGCCGTCCGCCACAACCCGCCGCGCCCGGGACTGCGCTGACCCACCCGGATGACGACTCCGCGCCACCCCGCTGGTACGCCCGCGCCGGCCGCGACCTGGTCCGGGACTGACTCAGCCCGCCCCGAAGCACACGAACCCGACCGCGGCTACGCGGTGCGACGGCGGTCCTTCGTCCGACAGGTCGCGTTGCGCCTCGGCGAGGGCGTGAGCCGGCGGGCGGCCCTCGTCGAGCAGGGCGTGGAAGCGGAGCATCAACGGCCGGCTCGCTTCGTCCGGCACCGGGACGACCGCGGCCACCAGGGTGCTCGTGCCCAGGGCGAGCAGGACCGACGCCAGACCCAGGACCTCGTCGCCGGGGCGGACCGCCGACCGGCCGGAGTCGCAGGCGGACAGCACGATCCGGCGCGGCGGGCGGGTGAGGCGTTCCAGGTCGTAGGCGGTCAGCGGGCCGTCGGCCAGGTGCAGTGCGGAGAACAGGGGGTTGTCGGCGCGGAACCGGCCGTGGGCGGCGATGTGGCCCAGGCCGGCGCCGTCCAGGGCGGTCACGACGTCCTCCACCCGGGCCTTCTCCCCGGAAAGGTGACGGGCCGTCGGGTAGCGCCGCGCCAGGGCATCGGCCTCGGCGGCGGCGTGCGGCAGGTCCGGGCCGGACACCACGACCCGATCCGCGATCCCGGTGTCCCGCCGATGGGTGGCCGCGCGGTGCCACAGCGCGGCGGACGGCGTCACCGACACCGGACGGCCCCGGCAGCTCGCCAGGACCGGCCACGGCAGGTCGTGCAGCGGACCGGTCGGCACCACCACCAGCGGGCGGTCGCCGATCACCGGCAGCAGCGGGGCCACCAGCTCGGCGTCCAGCCGACGCGCGGTCCGGTCCACCAGCTCGGTGAACCTGCGGTGCGAACGCGGCTCATAAGCCAAGTGCCGCAAGGCAAAGCGCAGATCGGTCAGGTCGCGGGCCACCCCGTCGAGCGAGCCCGGCGAGTGCAGCCCCAACCGACCGTCGACGACCACCACCGCGTAGAGCCGCCCCGCCAGGTCGAGGTACTCCACCAACGCCGCCGACCCCAGCGCCGCGCCCATCTCCCGGACGGACGGCAGCTCGTCGTCGGGGACGACCGCGCCCGCCGCGTGCCGCGCCCGGTTGCGCACCGCCCGCTCCAGCTCGGCCTGCCGGCGCAACAGGGGACGCGGGTCGGTGCTCGTCCCGGCCGGGTCGACCGCGTCCCGGCCCGCTCGCGCCAGGTCGACCGCGACCTGGCGCAGGCGGGACAGGTCGGCGGCCAGCCCGGCGTCGTCGGGCGGCCGGGCCGGGCGCAGCCGCAACGCCCACGCCCGGCGGCGTTCCGCCCAGCGCAGCACCGCCTCCGGCCGGCCCTGCTCGACCGCGAGCCGCAGCCCCAGCCCGGTCAGTTCGTCGGCGTGCCCGGACGCGTGCGCCCGCAGCTCCGTGGCGCCCAGGCTCGCGCGGAATCGGTCGAGCACCCGCACCCCGGCCCGCAGCGCCGCGTCCGCGCCACGCCGGTCGCCGTCGGCCAGCCGCAGCAGCGCCACCGCGTGCCACGCCCGCGCCCGCACCTCCGCCGGACCACCGCGCCCCGCCCGCGTCGCCGCCGTCAACTCCCGCCGTGCCAGCGCCCGCCGGCCCGACTCCAGCGCCAACCGCGCCACGATCAGCCGCGCGTCCAGCGCCGCCACCACCCAGCCCGCCGACGTCAGCGCGGCCACCGTCCGGGTCCCCGACCGCAGCACCGCCGGGTCCCGTTCCCCCAACGCCCATCGGGCCCGCAGCACCAGATAGGCCGCCAGCGCCGCCCACCCCGGCCGGCCCTGCCGGGAGGCCGACCGCCGCGCCCGCACCGCCTCCGCCAGCGCCGCCGCCGGGTCCCCTTCGACCAGCGCGACCTTCGCCGACAGCAGCCGCGCCTGGACCAGGTCGACCGCGTTGCGCCGCTGCGCGTAGTGCGCCACCGCCGCGTCCGCCGCCGCCCGCGCCTCCGCGACCAGCCGCACGGACAGCAGCACCTCGGCGCGTTCCACCGGCAGCAGCCCGGGGTCGGTGCCCGCCTCCCGGTACCGCCGCGCCGCCTCGTCGTAGGCCGCCAGCGCCGCCGGCACGTCGCCGCGCACCGACGCGGCCAGGCCCCGGTTCTGGTAGACCATCGCCGTCCGTCCACCGTGACCGGTGGCGGTGAACACCTCCTCGGCCCGCCGCAGGTCCTCCTCCGCACCCCGCCAGTCACCCAGCCGGGAGAGCAGGATGGCCCGGTTGTTGCGGATCGTGGCCTCGATGAAGTCGTCCCCGCCCGCCCGGCGCAAGGTCTCCAACGCCCCGACGAACCCCGCCGCCGCGTCCCCGAACCGCCCGACCTCGGTCAACACCACCGCCCGCTGCATCAGCAGCCGCGCCGCCGCCGGCCCGCGCAACGCCGGGGCCGCCCGGTCCATCTCCCGCAGCCCTTCGGCGGTCCGGCCGGTCAGCGTCAGCACATACCCGAGCACCCCGCGCGCCTTGGCCGCGACCGACGCGAGTCGCGCCCCGTCCGCCAGCCCGATCGCCGTCCGCAGGTGCCGCTCCGAGTCCGTCAGCCGCCCCACCGACAGCGCCGCGAGCCCCAACGCCTGCTCGGCCACCGCCACCGGCTCGACGTCCCCGTCCGCCGCCGCCCGGGCGGCCTCGGCGAGGGCACGGGCGCGCGCCGGGTTGCCGAACGCGAGATCTGCGGCTTGGTTTGCGGTGGACAGTGCTGAGATGCCGGTATCACCAGGCGGCGGCACGGCATCACCACCCGGTCAACCAGGTCAGAAGGAGGCTCCCCGGATGAGCGAGTACCGCTACCGCCCCGGCGAACTGCTGGTCCATGCCGACGATTGTGCCGCCGTCACCCCCGACCTGGCGCGCGCCGGCTACCACCCGACCGGCGGCCACGGCCGCATCCGCCTCTTCACCGGCGGCCACACCCCGGTTCCCGAGCAACTCGCCGCCCTCCGCGCCCGCCACGGCTCCGCCCTGCGCGTGAGCCCCAACCACGTCTACACCAGCGACCGCATCATCTGGGGCTCCCTCCGCCCGAAGCGCACCGACAAGTTCCTGGAAGACCTGCCCCCGTTGGACGGGAGCACCCGCATCAAGGTCGGCGTGATCGACACCGGCATCGTCCGCCACCTCGGCAACCCACACCCCTACCTGGACGGACGAGTGCGGTTCGAGCAGGAGGACGTGGACTCCGTGATCCCGGACCGGGACGGCAACCCGACCGGCTCCGACGGCCACGGCACCTTCGTGGCGGGCCTGATCCTGGAGCAGGCGCCCCAGGCGGACGTGATCATGAAGGGCGTCGTCGACAAGAGCACCGGCGACCTGGAGGACCTGGCCGTCGCCCACGCCATCACCGAACTGGGGAAGGAGGGCGTCAAGCTCGTCAACCTGTCGTTCTCCGGCCAGACCTGGGAGGACACCGCACCCATCGCCATCGAGAACGCCCTGCTGGGCCTGCCGAACGACGTGGTCGTCGTCGCGGCTGCGGGCAACCGGGGCTCGTCCCAGGTCGTGTTCCCGGCCGCGCTGGACCTCGGCGAGCAGCACGCCGAGATGGTCGCGGTGGGCGCGGCCCTGATCACCGCCGACGAGGCCCTGGTGGCACCTTTCAGCGGTTACGGCCCGTGGGTCTCGGCCTACGCGGACGGCGTGGACCGGGTCGGCCCGTACTTCGTCCCGGACTACCCCAAGCGCGCCCGGGACGGCCGGCCCTTCACGGGGTGGGCGACGTGGAGCGGCACGTCGTTCGCGGCGGCGACCCTGACCGGCCGGTTGGCCGCTCTCATGGCGGAGAACAATGTCGACGCACGACAGGCGTGGGCCTCGATGCGAGACGAGGCCATGATCGAGGGCAGTCCGAACAAGATCTCGGTCACCCACGTGAACGGCCCACACACCTACCCCTTGGTCCGACTGCGCTGACCGACCGGCCCCGCCGGATCGACCTCGGTCCGCCACGCAACGGCAAGGCTTTTCGCCGCGCTCCGCGCGGCGGGCGTCGAGGGCGCAGCGCCGACGACAACGACGACCCGGTCAGTCGGTTGTCCCATTGGAGTGGTTCTCGCATGGTAGGCATGAAACCTGAAAAACAGGCGCTCGTTGTGTGGTTGGCGCTGACCGCGGCCAGCTTCGCGGCCGGCACCCGGTCGGTGTCGTTCTGTTTCACGCTATGCCTCGCCCGCAGCGCGCCATACGGCTCTCGCCGGTGCTGCGGGCAGCCTGGATTCAAGCCCCCGGCACGCCGCTCGGGCTGACGGCCGCCCAAGCGAACCCGTCGAGGTCCGTGAACGCCTCCGTGTCAGCGCAGACCGTGATGCCGTGCGAGCCGCCGCCCTCCGGGCTGACGGCCACGTCCTTGGCCAGGGCGCGACGCCGGTAGAGCGCGAGCTTGACCGGCCCGGTGGCGAACTCCACGTACACCCGCCCGAAGCTCTTGCCCACCGCGAACCCCTGCCCGACGTAGAACTTCTTGGCCGCCCCCACATCGCCGACCCCCAACAGCAGCACGACCTCGTCGACCTGCCGGACAACCGGCCCCTTGTCCTTCTTCGCCGAGGTCGCGATCTTCCAGATCGTCCCGTCCGGGGCTTGCACCACGCCGCCGTAGCCCCACATGGACTTCGCGGCGGGCTTGAGCACCGTCGCCCCGGCGGCCACGGCGGACTCCAGATAGCTGTCCACAATGGACGGCTGTGCCACGGTGAGCGCCAGGATGAAGCCTCGGAAGCCCGTGGCGGGTTCGTCCGAGGTCCGGAAGGCCAGCACGTCTCCCAGGCCGAAGGCGGCGGTGTAGAAGCGCTCGGCGGCCACGGTGTCGGCCACGTCGAGGGTGATGGAGGCGATGTTCGTCATGCCGAGAACGCTAGGCGCCGGCCCCCGCCCCCTGCTTCTCGATTCCTGACCGAAGTGACTCCTGACCGAAGTGACTCCCGACCGACCCACCGATCAACGAACGCCCGCGGTCAGGTTGCGGAGCGAGGTGGTGCCCAAGCCGGTCGGCCCACGCAGCGCCCCCACCGCCACCGCACGACCGTCGCCGAAGTGCTCGGCCAAAGCGTCATCGCCGTACCGGTACGTGTTCAGGTGCCACTCCCGAATCCCCACCATCCAGTCCTTGAGCGCCTGGACCCGATCGGCCAACGCCCGTTGCACGTCGTCGTCCAACCCCAGGTCCTCGACCATGCCGGGCAGTTCCACCTCCACCACGTGCTCGAACTGCGCCAGCCTGGCCTTCTGGAGCTTCTCCACCACCTCGTACGCCCGGTGCACGTCGCAGTCGAGGAAGTTGCGGGTCACGTGGACCATGTTGTGCACTTCGCCCTGGTACTGGACCTCCTTGCGGTGGGACACCAGGTCGTTGACCATCCACGCGTAGTCGGCGGCCGTGTTCTCCAGGTTCTGGTACGCCCGGGTGCGGCGGACCTCCGGTGGGACGGGGTTCGGCTTCGTCAGGTGCGCCATCGCGGCGGTCAGCTCCGAACCGAACGTCCGGCGGCGCATCTCGATGTAGTCGACCGGGTCGGGGACGCGGTTGAGGTGCTGATTCTCCAGTTCCCACAGCCAGGAGTCGAGCATGGTGGCCACCCCGGACCGGAACTCGCGGCGGTGGTCCGGGTCCATGCCGCCGATCGTGCGCTGCCAGAGGTCCGCCAGGCCCCGTTCCAGCGGGATGGCGGGGGCCGTGGTGGGCGTGCCCTCGATGGGCATCAACGACTTCAAGCGCGCGGTGAGGGCCTTGGCGCCGCTCATGTCGGGCGTTCGTCCGAACACGGCCGGGTAGTAGTCGTCGCCGTAGGTGCCCCACGCGTACCAGAGCGCGGACAGGTGGACCTCGTCGGCCGTGCCCCCGGGATTCACCACGGCGGAGCACAGACCGTAGTCGTGTCCCCGGACCATGTCCTCGGTCCACAGCCTGGGCAGGTCGTCGAAGATGCCCATCTCGCGGGACCACTCCACCGTGAGGTCCGTGGCCGACTGGCGGTGCGGGCTGGTGGCCACCGGGAACGGCAGGCGCATCTCGGGCCACGTGACCGATGGGACCTCGCTGTGCGGGACGTGCGAGAAGCTGCGGAGGCGTTGCGGGGCGCTGTTCAGCAGGGATCGCAGCGCCTGGGTGCCCAGCCCGGTCGGGCCGATCAACCCGGAGCCGTCCAGCGCGCCCTTGTTCATGTAGCGGCTGGACCGCATGTGCCACTCGTGCCCGCCGGACTGCCAGTCCTGCAAGCCCTTCACGTACGCCAGCACGGCCAGCCGCCCCGCCGGGTCGATCCCGTGCTCGTCCAGCAGCTTGGGCACCTCGGTCAACGCGGTGTGCTCGAACTGGTGCAGCCGGGACGTCAACAGCTCGTTGACCCGCTCGGCGGCCTCCTGCGTCGGCAGGTCCAGGAACTTCTCCAGCACCAGGACGCCGTTGCTCAGCTCGCCCTCGTCGAGCACCTCGCGCTCGTAGGAGAACAGGTCGTTGCGCAGGTGGACGGCGTCGGCGAAGGTGTCGCGCAGGACCGCGAGCGGACGGGTCAGCGCGATGCGGGCGGGCACCTCCATCCCGGTGACGTGCTCGACCAGGTTGGCGCTCCACGGCGCGCCGCCGACCTTGCGGCGCATCTCGACGTACTCGATCGGGTTGGCCAGCCGGCCCTCGCTGATGTTGTGCAGCTCCCACATCGACTCGTCGAGCAGGTGCTTGGTGTTGTCGGCGAACCTTCGACGCCAGTCCATCGAGTGCGCGGGGACGGTGCGCTCCCACAGGTCCTTGAGGCCCTTCTCGACCGGGTTGGTCGGCTCCTCGGTGATCACGCCGTTCACCGGCATGAACAGCGGCAGCCGGTCCAGGTAGGCCTGGGCGCCCCGGATGTCGTTCGGGTTGCGCTTGTACAGCTCGACGAAGTGGTCGTCGAAGTAGAAGACCCACACGTACCAGTCGGTGACCAGGTCGAGGTCCTCGGCGGAGGCGTCGGGGTGGGTGTAGGAGCACAGCAGCGCGTAGTCGTGCGAGGCGAGGTCGTCGTCGGTCCAGATGACGGTGCCGTGCTGGGGCACGTCGATGAAGTCCATCCGGTGCGCCCACGCCCGGCTGTGCGTGCGGGCCCGGTCGAGGTTGGGGTTCAGCCGTGCCGGGTAGGGCATGTAGAACTCCGGCAACTGGAACGGCTGCATCGACACCGCACCTCTCTGTCATCGGGCACCGTGCGGATCACGCAACCAGTCGCCGGCCGTCGCGGCCAGGGTCCGGGCACCGGATCTACCCGTTCGTGCGCCTCGACCGCTCCATGGCACACGGACCGCTGCCGATCGTGCCCGCCGACTCACCCGTTCAGGGTCAGGAGACGGCGTCCGTGGCGCCCATGCCGAGGTGCTCGATGTGGTAGACGGCCTCGTCCAGCAGTTGGGCGACGTGGTCGTCGTAGAGGCTGTAGACGATGCTGCGGCCGTGCCGGGTGCCCACGACCAGGCCGAGCGCGCGGAGCAGGCGCAACTGGTGGGAGACGGCGGACTGCTCCATCTCGATCGCCTCGGCCAGCTCCCCCACCGCGCACGGTCCGTGCCGCAGCCGGGCGAGGATGCGCAGCCGGCTGGGGGTGGCCAGGGCCTGGAGGGTCGCGGCGACGGTCGCGGCGGACTCCGCGTCCAGCACGGCGGGCGGCGCGGCCTTGTCCGTCCCGTGTCCCATGGGGTGATCCTACTTGAGGAACAAATGAAGAGGTCTTCATGTGTTCCTGTAAGGTGCCGGGTGTGACGACAGCGGAGATGGTTCGGGTCAGCCCCGGGAAGGTCGGCGTCTGGGCGCTGGCGGAGGTCCGGTGGGCGTGCGCGGCGACGGCCCTGTTCGCGCTGGGGCTGGGCGCGTGGTGGGCCGGCGCGCCCGCGTGGCTGTGGTGGACGTTGCTGCTGGCGTGCTGCGTGGCCGGTGGTTGGGAGCCGGCGGTGGCCGGGGTTCGGGCGTTGCGCGACCGGACGCTGGACGTGGACCTGCTGATGGTCGTGGCCGCTGCCGGCGCCGCCGCGATCGGGCAGGTGGTCGACGGGGCGCTGCTCATCGTCATCTTCGCCACGTCGGGCGCGCTGGAGGCGGTGCTGACCCGGCGCACGGCGGACTCCGTGCGGGCGCTGCTGGACCTGGCGCCGCAGCGCGCGACGCGGGTGGTCGGGGACGGCGAGGAGGTCGTGGACGCGTCGGCGTTGCGGGTGGACGACGAGATCCTGGTGCGGCCCGGTGAACGGGTCGGCGCGGACGGTGTCGTGGTCGCCGGGGTGGGCGAGGTGGACGAGGCGTCGATCACCGGCGAGCCGCTGCCGGTGGCCAAGACGGCCGGGGCGGAGGTGTTCGCCGGGTCGCTCAACGGGTCGGGGGCGCTGCGGGTGCGGGTGACGCGCGACCCGGCGGACAGCGTGCTCGCGCGGATCGTGGCGCTGGTCGAGCGGGCGTCGGCGACCAAGGCCGGGACCCAGTTGCTGATCGAGAAGGTGGAGCAGCGGTACTCGGTGGGGGTCGTGGTCGCGACGCTGGCGCTGTTCGCGGTGCCGCTGGCGTTCGGCGCGGAGTTGCAGCCGACCTTGTTGCGGGCCATGACGTTCATGATCGTGGCGTCGCCGTGCGCGTTGGTGCTGGCCACGATGCCGCCGCTGCTGGCCGCGATCGCCAATGCCGGGCGGCGCGGGGTGCTGGTGAAGTCGGCGGTGGCGATGGAGCGGCTGGGGGCGGTGACGGCGGTCGCCGTGGACAAGACCGGCACCCTCACCGAGGGCCGGCCCCGACTGGTTGACGTCCGGGCCGCGTCGGGTGCCGATGAGGTGCTGGCGTTGGCGGCGGCGGTCGAGCGGTGGAGTGAGCACCCGGTGGCGTCCGCGATCGTGTCCGCCGCCCGGGAACGCGGGCTGGAGTTGGCTGAGGCTAAGGACTTCCGCGCCACGGCGGGCGTCGGCGTGGCCGCCGTCGTCGGCGAGCGGAAGGTGTCCGTGGTGGCCGATCCGTCGTCGGCAACCGACGGCGGAACCGCGGTCGCGGTGGAGGTGGACGGCGAGCGGGTCGGGGTGTTGGTGCTGGCGGACCGGGTGCGCTCGTCGAGCGCGGACGCGGTCGCCGGGTTGTGGGCGGTGACCGGTTCGCGGCCGGTGCTGCTCAGCGGTGACAACCCCGGTGCGGCGCAACGGGTCGCGGCCGAGGTGGGCATCGAGGACGCCCGTGGCGGGCTGCTGCCGCAGGACAAGGCGGACGCGGTGGCCGACCTGCGCGCCCGGGGTCACCGGGTGCTGTTCGTCGGCGACGGCGTGAACGACGCCCCGGCCATGGCCACCGCCGACGCCGGGATCGCCTTGGGGCGCAAGGGTTCCGACCTCACGGTGGAGACGGCGGACGCGGTGGTGCTGCGCGACGACCTGGACGCGGTGCCCGCGGTGGTGGCGTTGGCGCGGCGGGCCCGGCGGGTGGTCGTGGCCAACCTCGTGATCGCCGGGTCGATCATCCTGGCGCTGGTGACGTGGGACCTGTTCGGCAACCTCCCGCTGCCGCTGGGCGTCGCCGGGCACGAGGGGTCGACGGTGCTCGTCGCGCTCAACGGCCTGCGCCTGCTGGCGAAGCGGACGTGGCCGGGCGCGTGAGCGCCGGGCGTCACGAGAGGACGGCGGCGGCGAGGATGCAGGTGTCGTCCAGCGGGGAGGCGGGGACCAGGAGGGAGGTCAGGGCCTCCGGCATGTCCGCCGGGTCGATGTCGGCCACGAACGTGCGGATCTCCTCCACCAGGTACTCCAGGTCGTCCCGGTCGTCCCTGTCCTGAGTGGACGGTCGGCGCTCCACCAGGCCGTCGGTGAACATCAGGACCGTGTCGCCGGGCACCAGCACCGTCGTCGCCGTCGCGTAGGCCGCGCCCGGCACACCGCCCAGGACCGGCCCCGACGGCCGGTCGAGGACGTGCACCTCGTGCGCGCGCACCAGCAGCATCGGCGGGTGCCCGGCCTGCGCCCACGACAGCCGGCGGTCCGCCGGGTCGTACCGGCCGACCGCCGCCGTGGCCAGCGTGACCTCCTCGCCGCCGGTCAGCATCCGGTTGAGCACGTCGAGCACCCCGGCCGGGTCGGGTTCGGTGAGCGCCGCGCCGGTGAACGCGTACCGCAGCTTCGCCATGGCCGCCGCGGTCGCCAGGCCGTGCCCGGCCACGTCGCCGATGGCCAGCAGCGTGCTGCCGTCGTGGATGGTGAACGCGTGGTACCAGTCGCCGCCGACCTCGGCCCACCGCTCGGCGGCGAGGTAGCGCACCGCCACCCGCAGCCCCGACAGCTCCAGCGGCCCACTGGGCAGCGGGAGCACGGCGGAGCGCAGGTGGTCGGCCACCTGGTGCTCGCGCGCGAACTGCTCGCTCAGGTCGAACATCCGCTTCTCGGCGCTCCGGGTCGCGGTCAGGTCCTGGAGCACCACGTCCAGCCGCACCGGCCGGCCCTGGACGTCGAGCACCGGCTCGCCGATGAACCGGCCGCTGCGGATCTCGTCACCGGCCTTCAGCCGCAGCTCGGAATCCGTGCGCTCGCCGTCCTCCAGCATCCGCCGCACCGCGTTCTGCAGGATCGGCAGGTCCTCGGCGACCACGGAGGCCCGGATCTCGTCCAGCGACATCGGCCCCAGCGCCGGGTCCCGGTCGAAGATGACGTAGAGCTGGTCGGACCAGTTGATCTCGTTGGTCACCAGGTTCCACTCGCCCCACCCGATGTTGCCCAGCCGCTGCACGCTGCGCAGCCGCTCCAGCTGCAACGGGTCCTCGTGCTCGTGCCAGGCCAGCACCAGGCCGTCGCCGAACTTGCCGATGGTCAGCGTGTACCGGCCGTGCTGGGGCAGGCCGGGGGTGTTCTCCTCGTAGTCGAACGACCTGACCACCTCGCGCACCCCGGTGCGCAGGACCCGCAGGTAGGCGGCCCACAGCTCGGTGCCCTCCACGGTCGGGTAGCTGGCCAGGATGCTGCGCCCGACCAGTTGCCGGTACCGGCGGCCGGAGAAGTCGACCGCGTCCGGGCTCGCCGCCTCGAACCGGAAGTCCACGACCTCGCCGTCGGTCGCGTGCACCGCCCCGAGCAGGGCGACCGACCCGGGCAGCACGTCCAGGAAGGCCTGCGCCCATAGCGCCCAGTTCCGGCCGTGCGCGACACCGTCCAGGCTGAGCAGCGACAACAGCGTGGCGCCCGCCGCGCGCACCAGCACTTCCAGGTCCCACTGCTCCTCGGTGGTGAAGTCGTGGTGGTCGCTCCACAGCAGACCGATCACGCCGGCGGTGCGGGTCTGGTCGCGGAACGGCACCCAGGCTCGCGACCGCCACACCGTCTCCGGGTCGCCGATCAGGGCGTAGCGCCGGCGCGCCTCCTCCAGGTCGGGCAGCCACTCCGGCAGGCCGCTGCGCACCGACGCCAGCGCCCCGGTCGCCAGCCGCAGCGGCACCCGTTCCCACTCCAGCCGCACCCTGGCCGGCACGTTCGCCGCCGCCTCCAGCCGCAGCCCGCCGTCGGGTTCGACCAGGAACACCAACACCCCGTCGCACCCGACGTGCTCGCGGACGAGTTCGGCCAGGTCCTCCGGGTCGGTCGCGGTGCCCACCGCGGCCAGGGCCACCGGGCGGGGCACGGGTTCGGGCGGCGGCCCGTCCGGGGTCGGCCGCACGTACCGGGTCGGGTCGAAGTTCGCCGTGTCGCCGGGCGGCGGCGGGACACCGAGCACGCTGGCGGCGATGACGACCAGGTCGGTGCCCGAGGCCTGGGCGAGCCGGACCATGTCCTCGAACGCCTCGTCCGGCCGGCACGACAGCCGCTCGGCCAGCACCCCCTTGGCCTGCTCGACCACGGCCTGCCGCCGCGCGGCGGACCGCAACCGGTCGATCTCGTCACGCTGACGGGCGACCAGGTCGGCCAGCGCGGAACGACTCGGATCCCGCCGGGTAGCCATCGCGTCCCAGCATCGCGCGTGCCGCCGCCGGCGGCCAGCCGAAACCGACCACCGCGCACCGCGAGCCCCGCGCCCGGACCGACTCGGCCAGCCGCCGCAGGACCACCCGCGCGGCCGGGTCGACGACCGCCGCGTCCGCGAGGTCGACCAGCACCGGGCGCGGGCGCTCCCCCAGCGCGCACACGACCTGGGCGGCCAGGAACGCCGCGCCGGCGTGGTCGAGCAGGCCGCGCACCCGGACGGCGAGGCGGGTCGGCGTGGACCCGATGTGCACCGCCCAGTCGCGGGCGATCGGGTCAACCCGACCCGGCAGGGGGCTGACGGCCGTTCGGGTCGGGTCGGTCGCCTCGGACCGGTGCGGGGTCGCCACGGGACGACCGTAGGACGGCTCCGGCGGGGCGGCGACGGTCGTTCGACCCGCAAAGCCGCGCAGGTCAGCGACCTGTGGGTCACGAGCTGTCAACTGCATGTTCACAGTCGGTGTCTTTCACGTTACAGTCCTGGGAGCGCTCCCAGACCGTTGCGTCCAATGGAGGATGTGGTGTGGATGGTGGAGGGATTGCCCCGCCCGGGTGTGGCGGGGTTGCGCGTGCTCGACGCGCTGAGCGTGCCGCTGCTGCGCGGGTCGCTCGGCGTGGTGTTCGTGTGGTTCGGGGCGTTGAAGGTGGCGGGGACGACCCCGGTCGCCGACCTGGTGGCGAGCACGGTGCCGTGGCTGGCGCCGGGACTGCTCGTGGCCGGGCTCGGCGCGGTTGAGGTGCTGCTGGGCGGCGCGCTGGTCGCCGGGCGGTTCCTGCGGCCGGCCGCCGTGCTGGTGATGGCCCACCTGGGCGGCACGTTCCTGATCCTGGTCGTGCAGCCGGCGGTGGCCTTCCGGGCCGGCAACCCGCTGGTGCTCACGCTCACCGGCGAGTTCATCGTCAAGAACCTGGTCCTGTTCACGGCGGCACTGGTGGTCCTGTGCGCCGATCTGCGTCGAGGAGGAGTTCGATGAAGCGCTCCACGGTTGTGGCGGCGGCCGTCCTGCTGGCCGCCGGCTCCGGGGCGGCCCTGTTCCCGCACGCCGCTTCCGCGGCGCCCGGCTGCCGAGTCGACTACGCGGTCGCCAGTCAGTGGCAGGGCGGGTTCCAGGCGTCGGTGAAGATCACCAACGTGGGCGACCCGGTGACCGGGTGGACCCTCGGGTTCAGCTTCCCCGACTCCGGGCAGAAGGTCACCCAGGGCTGGAACGCCACGTGGAGCCAGTCCGGGTCGGCGGTCACCGCCACCAACGTCGACTGGAACCGGTCGCTGGGCACCGGAGGGACCGCCGACATCGGGTTCACCGGGACGTGGGGCGGCGCCAACCCCGCCCCGACCGCGTTCACGCTCAACGGCGTCGCGTGCACCGGCTCGCCGGTCGTCACGACGACCACGACGACCACCACGAGCAACCCGCCGGTGGGCCGCAACCCCGTCGAGATCAACGGCCAGTTGCGGGTGTGCGGCGTGAACCTGTGCAACCAGTACAACCGGCCCGTGCAGTTGCGCGGCATGAGCACGCACGGCATCCAGTGGTTCGACAAGTGCTACAACAACGCGTCCCTGGACGCGCTGGCGAACGAGTGGAAGTCCGACCTGTTCCGCATCGCGATGTACGTGCAGGAGCAGGGGTACGAGACCAACCCGAGCTGGTTCACCAACCGGGTCAACACCCTGGTGGACATGGCCGAGGCGCGCGGGATGTACGCGATCATCGACTTCCACACGCTCACACCCGGTGACCCCAACTACAACATCGACCGCGCCAAGACGTTCTTCGCCCAGGTCGCGTCGCGCAACGCCGCCAAGAAGAACGTCATCTACGAGATCGCCAACGAGCCCAACGGCGTGAGCTGGGCGGCGATCAAGAACTACGCGGAGCAGGTGATCCCGGTCATCCGCGCCGCCGACCCGGACGCGGTCGTCCTCGTCGGCACCCGCGCCTGGTCGTCGTTGGGCGTCTCGGAGGGCTCGAACGAGTCCGAGGTGGTCAACAACCCGGTCAACGCGACCAACATCATGTACACTTTCCACTTCTACGCGGCCTCGCACAAGGACAACTACCGGGCCACGGTGAGCCGGGCGGCGGCGCGCCTGCCGCTGTTCGTCAGCGAGTTCGGCACGGTGACCGCCACCGGCGGCGGGGCGTTCGACCGCGCGAGCAGCGCGGCGTGGCTCGACCTGCTCGACCAGTTGAAGATCGGGTACGCGAACTGGACGTACTCCGACGCGAACGAGAGCAGCGCCGCGCTCCGGCCGGGGACGTGCAACGGCGGCACGTATACCGGCAGCGGGGTGCTGACGGAGTCCGGGGCGTTCATCAAGAGCCGGGTCAGCACCCCGGACAACTTCCCGACCAGCTGACCCGCAGGCGCACGCCGGCCCGGCCTCCCAAGGGGGCCGGGCCGGCGTCCGCGGAGCGGCTGTCGCGCAACGGTCCCGCCGGGCGCGCTGGACCTGGTGGAGTTCGAGCGGCTGCCGGCGCGCGGGCGGGCGGCTGACCACCCGGCGGCGGTGGCCGCTGCGACTGCTCGCCGACCGGCCGGCCGACGAGCGGCGCCGGCTGGACGAGCTGTCGATCGGGCCGCTGGAAGTTCGCGGTAAACGGGCGGTGGAGGCGCGGGAGTGCCGTTTCAGCTCACGCTCAGCCGCGCGGACATCGGCTCAGTCGGAGGACACGTCGACCCGCCACTCCACCCTCACCGACTCCAGCGACGCGGGCGACTGACGACGGTCGGCGATCAAGTGCGTCAGCGCGGCCACTCGGCGGTACGGATCGGTTGCGCCGGCGCGTTCCTCGCACGCCAGCAGCGTCGTCAGCTCGGGTTCGGCGGGCGGCGGGGCGTCGTCGGGAGCGGTGTCGGTGAACACGCGTACGCCGTACCAGGCGCGCACCGTCATCCGTCGGGCGGTCAGCGAGGCGATCAGGTCGTCGACGCGATCGGCGCGGGCCGTCACGCCGATGCGGTTCTCGTACATCGACTCCTCGAAGGCCCGGCGCGTCGTGTCCCAGTCGCCGAGCAGGCCCGGCCGCATCGCCAGTGCGTCACCGTTCCGCACCAGCAGGGACACCACGCCACCCGGTGCCACCAACCGGACCAGGTCGTCCAGCAGCGGCTCGGGATCGGGGAAGTACATCAGGAGCCCGTGGCACAGCACGACGTCAAAGCTCTCGGCGTCGAACAACCCGGCCAGGTTCCGGACATCGTCCTGGACCGTCCGCACCCGTGCCCGGACCTCGTCCGGCTCGTCGGCCAAGGCTTGCCCAAGCTCGCGCGACAAGGTCGGCGAGGAGTCCAAGCCCGTCACCCGGTGGCCGGCCCGCGCGAGCCGAAGCACCTGCGTGCCCTGACCACACCCCACGTCCAGGACCTGCGACGCCGCCGCAGGCAGGTGGGCAGCCACCTGCCGCGACACCAACTCCTGGCGCACGACCTGCCGCAGCGTGCCCAGACGAGCCCGCCAACGCTCCTCACCCGCCGCGAACCCGGACCCCACAGCGCCTCCTCGCCACACCACCCGGCGAGCCTACGGACGACGAACGCAGCCCGCAGTCGGTGACCGCAGGGGCCACGCGAGAGAAGCGTTCCGGCAGGCCCGGCCGCTACGATCTTCGGATGCGACCGTTGGCGCCGGGTGTCCACCAACTGCTGGGCCGCCCTCCGCACATGATCAACGCCTACCTGGTCGAGGACGTGCTCGTCGACGCCGGAACGCCCGCCTCCCGCCGCCGGATCTCCCGCCAGTTGCGCGGCCGACGGCTCAGCGCGCACGTCGTCACGCACGCCCACCTGGACCACTTCGGGTCCAGCCACGCCCTGTGCGACGAGTTCGACCTGCCGCTGTGGGCCGGGCAGGCCGACGTCGAGGCGATCGAGACCGCGACCCCGGTCACCCCGCCCGGTCGGCTGCCCAAGCTGTTGTCGCACATGAAGGTGCCCGACCCCCACCCGGTGGCGAAAGGGCTGAAGGAGGGCGACGAAGTCGCCGGGTTCACCGTGCTGGAGGTGCCCGGCCACTCCCCCGGCCACATCGCGCTGTGGCGGGACAAGGACGGCGTGCTGATCTGCGGTGACGTGTTCTTCCGGGTGCTACGGGTCACCGGACCGCCGGACTTCCTGACCTGGGACCGCGAGCAGAACCGCGAGTCCATGCGCCGGCTGGCCGAGCTGAGGCCCAAGCTGGTCCTGTTCGGGCACGGCATGCCGCTGCGCGACCCCGACCGGCTGCGCCGCCTGGTCGGATGAGCCGCGCCGACCACACCCTCGAACGGGACCGGGAACTGGGGCGCATCGCCGCGGCCCTGGACAGCGCCACCCGGGGCGAGGGCCGGATCGTCGTGGTCGAGGGCGCGGCGGGCATCGGCAAGACCCAACCCGTGCGGGACTGCCGGGCGCGGTTTCGGGCCGCATGCAGGCATCAACGGCCGCCGCGAACTGGCCCGCGCCCTGTCGTGGCGTTCTGCGCCATGATGGGGTGATGTTGGAGGTCGCGGACCAGGTCGCCAGTGTGGCCGGGTTCGTGGTCGCCGCCATCGGGTTGTTCCTCGCGCTGCGCCAACGGAGGTCGTTGACCACCGCGCAGCGGTTGGACCGGCTCGCCGAGGTGGTGGCGGCGCAGTGGCGGGACGAGGTCGAGGTCCGGGGGATCGCCACCGCGTGGACGAGCGTGGCGGTGCCGGACCACGGCCGGCTGGTCGTGGTGGGGCCACCGGGTGCCGGGAAGACCGTCGCGGCCGTGCGGCTGGTGCGGGAGTCGCTGGCGCGGCGTGCGCCGGGCGGGCCGGTGGCGGTGTTGTTCGCGCTGCACTCCTGGAATCCGTTGCGGCAGCACGTGCACCAGTGGATGGCGGCGGAACTGGCCCGGGACTACGGGATGTCCGTCGCCGTGGCGCTGGAGTTGGTGCGGGCGCGGCGGATCGTGCCGGTGCTGGACGGGCTGGACGAGACGTGCGACCCGCCGGCCGCGCTGCACGCGCTGGAGCGGGTGCACGACCCGACCGCGCCCGACCCGTTGGTGCTCACCAGCCGCGACCCCGTCACGCTGACCGGCGCCGAGGTGGTGGCACTGGGTCCGCCGCACGTCCCCGGCTGGGAAGGGATCTCCTCGCCGTTGCTGCTGTGGTTGGCGATGGCGTCGGGCACCGCTCCGGCGGAATTGGCCGGGCTGCCGGAGGCGGAGGTCGAGCGGCGGCTGCTGGACCGGTTCGTGCCGGCCGCCTACCCCGACACGCCCCTGTTCTCCGGTCGCCGGCGGTGGCGGGCCGGGCAGGTGGAGGGGTGGCTGCGGTTCCTGGCGCGACAGGAGGACATCGCGTGGTGGCGGCTGGTCCGGACCGTGCCGCGCGCCGTCACGGCCCTGCTGTCGGCGGTGGTCGTGGGGCGGTCGTGTGGGTCGGGCTGCGGCTGTCGGCTCCCGGGGAGTTCACGCCGGCCACGATGGTCGCGCTGTCGAACGCCGCCGCCGTGGCGCTGTTGACCCTGGTCCGGCCGTACCCGGACGTGCAGCGGCTGCACGCGGGGCCACGGCTGCACTTGTGGGGCGTGCTGGGCGGTTTCGCGTTCGGGTTCGCGCTGGGGTGGGTGGTGAGCCCGGCCGCCGCCGTGGCCGCGGGTGCGGTGTCCGGGCTGCTGTGGGGGATGGTGGGCCGCATCGACCAGAGCACGCTGCCGCGCACCGCCACTCCCCTGTCGGTGCTGCGCGGTGACCTGGTCGTGGCGGTCGTGGGCAGCCTGCCGATACCAGCGATGTTCGCCACCTTCGCGGCGTTCGCGACTTCGGCGTGGGTGATACCGCGTGGTTTCGCGGTCTTCTGGCTGTTCTACGGCGCGGGATGGGTGGCGTACACCGCTTGGTCGCGCTTCACCGTCGCGCGGCTGTGGCTGGCGCTGCGCGGGCGGACACCGTTGCGCCTCATGGCCTTCCTGGACGACGCCCACCGCCGGGGCGTCCTGCGCCGCAACGGTCCGACCTACGAGTTCCGCCACGCCCGGCTGCGCGAGCACCTGGCGCGTTAGGTGTGGGCGAGGTAGTGCTGGAGTTCGCGGTGGCGGAACTGGTAGGCGATGCCCGCCTGGCGGATCAGGCCGGCCTGGTAGCACCAGTCCAGGAACCGACCCAGCCGCCACGGCAGCGGCTCCGACGTCAACCACTTCCTGGTGCAGACCAACAACGCGACGTACCGGGTGCCGGTGAGCCCGAGCAGAACGCCGAAGTTGAGGCCGATCGCGAGCCCGGTCAGGAGCCCGAACGAAAGCGCGCCCACGAGCCCGATCACCAACCCGGACACCAGACCCGACCCGAACCCGCGGGTCGACGTCGCCCACCTCGGCCCCCGGCACCAGCCGCACCCCGGCCACGACCGCCACCGCCACGCACACCGCCGCGCCGAGTCCGTACACCAGGCCGGCACGACGCTCCCGGGAACTCCCCAACCCCAAGCCTCCCGACCCACTCGCGACACCCGGATATCCGCACCGGCCGCACACCCGTTACGGCAGGAGGTGTTCGACGCCGGCACCTCGTAGGCTGCACGCGAGGGAACGGGAGGCGGCTGTGGCTGAGGTGGCCGGGGTGATGGCCGAGTTGGCGGCGCTGGAGGACCCGAAGGCGCGCGCGGTCAACGAGAGGCACGGGGACGACCACGGGGTGAACCTCGGTGCCTTGCGCGCGGTCGCCAAGCGGCTGAAGACGCAGCAGGAACTCGCGCGGGAGCTGTGGGCGACCGGTGACACGGCGGCAAGGTTGTTGGCGATCCTGGTCAGCCGCCCCAAGGCGTTCTCGCGCGACGAACTGGACGTCATGCTGCGCGAGGCGCGCGCCCCGAAGGTGCACGACTGGCTCGTGAACTACGTGGTGAAGAAGAGCCCGCACGCCGACGAGCTGCGCCTGGCCTGGACCGCCGACCCCGATCCGGTGGTGGCCAGTGGCGGGTGGGCGCTGACCACGGACCGGGTGGCGAGGAAGCCCGACGGGTTGGACCTGGACAAGCTCCTCGACGTCATCGAGGCGGAGCTGAAGGACGCACCCGACCGCCTGCAATGGGCGATGAACCACTGCCTGGCCCAGATCGGCATCGACCACCCGGCACACCGGGCCCGTGCCATCGACATCGGCGAACGGCTGGAAGTGCTCAAGGACTACCCCACTCCCCCGAACTGCACCTCGCCGTTCGCGCCGACCTGGATCAACGAGATGGTGCGCCGCCAGGCCGCGAAGTAGCCACCGCGACCGTCCAGGCAGGCCGGCGGCGCGGCGCGCGTTGGCGGGGCGGGCCGGCAGCTGATGGACCCGGTGGCCGTTACCCGGTGACGGTTCAGCCGAGCAGGCGGCGCACCCCGTGGGCGATCTCGACGTCCTCACGGGCTTCGACCACCCAGGCGCCCACGGCGGACCGGTCCGCGCTGATCCGCCCGTCACCGTCGAGCGACGCGTTGCGCGAGTCGTCCAGCTCGACGCCGAGGAAGCCCAAGCCGCGCAGGGTATCGGCGCGGACGGCGGTGTCGTGTTCGCCGATCCCGCCGGTGAACACCACCACGTCGAGACCGCCCAACGACGCCGCCATCGCGGCCACGCCCTGCCGCAGCCGGTGCACGAACACGTCGATCGCCAGGCCCGCGTCGGCGTCCCCGTCCGAGGCCGCTTGGCGCAGGTCGCGGAGGTCGGCCCGGCCACCCACGCCGGACAGGCCGGAACCGTGCTCCAGGCCGTCGTCCAGTGCGTCGAGGTCCAGCCGGCCCCGCAGCAGCCACACCAGCAGGCCGGGGTCCAGGTCGCCGCTGCGGGTCGCCATGACCAAGCCGCCCAACGGCGTGAAACCCATGGTCGTGTCCACGGACCGGCCGTCACGCACCGCCGCCAGCGAGCAGCCCGCGCCCAGGTGGCACGTCACCACCCGCGACCCGCCGCCCGCCAACGCCACCGCCCGCCGCGCCGCGTAGGCGTGGGACAGGCCGTGGAAGCCGTAGCGCCGCAACCCCCAGCGCCGCCGCCACTCCGCGGGCAGCGGGTACGTGGTGGCCACCGGGGGCAGGGTCGCGTGGAAAGCGGTGTCGAAGCACGCCACCTGCGGCACGTCCGGCAGCAACGCCGTCATCGCGTCGATCCCGGCCAGCGCACGCGGCTGGTGCAAGGGCGCGAGATCGGTAAGGCGTTCGATCTCCGCGCGGATCTGGTCGTCCAGCCGCACGGGTTCGGTCAGGTCCGCCCCGCCGTGCACCACGCGGTGACCGACGGCGTGGATCTCGGGCACGTCGTCCGGCAGCTCGACGACCCCGCCCTCCCACCGCTCGACGTGACGCTGAAAAAGTAGCTCGTCCTCCCGCAGCACGCTCAGCTTCAGGCTCGACGAGCCCGCGTTGACCACCAGCACGTTCATCAGTACGGCCACGCCCACTCGCGGACCTCGGGCAGGTCCTCGCCGTGCTCGCGAATCCACGCGTGGTGGCGGGTGCGCTGGTCCTGCATCCGCTGGCGCAGCAGCGCCGCCTGCGACCCCAGGCCGGGGACCCGGTCGACCACGTCGATGACCAGCCGGTAGCGGTCCATGTCGTTGAGCACCACCATGTCGAACGGCGTGGTGGTGGTGCCGACCTCCTTGTAGCCGCGCACGTGGAGGTTGTCGTGGTTGGTGCGCCGGTAGGTCAGGCGGTGGATGAGCCACGGGTAGCCGTGGTAGGCGAAGATCACCGGCCGGTCGGTGGTGAACAGCGCGTCGAACTCGCGGTCCGGCATCCCGTGCGGGTGCTCGGTCTCCGGTTGCAGGCGCATCAGGTCCACCACGTTCACCACCCGCACCCGCAGGTCGGGCAGGTGTTCGCGGAGCAGGGCGGTGGCCGCCATGACCTCCATCGTGGGCGCGTCGCCGGCGCAGGCCAGCACCACGTCCGGCGTGCCGTCGTCGGTGCCCGCCCACTCCCAGATGCCCGCGCCGCGCGCGCAGTGCAGCGCCGCCTCCTCGGGGCTCAACCAGTCCGGTGTGAGGTTCTTGCCCGAGACGATCACGTTGACGTAGTCACGGCTGCGCAGGCAGTGGTCCGCCACGGACAGCAGGGTGTTGGTGTCCGGCGGCAGGTAGACCCGCACCACCTCGGCCTTCTTGTTCATCACGTGGTCGATGAAGCCGGGGTCCTGGTGGGAGAACCCGTTGTGGTCCTGCCGCCACACGTGCGAGGACAGCAGGTAGTTCAACGACGCCACCGGCCGCCGCCACGGCAGCTTGCGGTGCGTGCCCAGCCACTTGGCGTGCTGGTTGAACATCGAGTCGACGATGTGGGTGAACGCCTCGTAGCAGTTGAACAGCCCGTGCCGGCCGGTGAGCAGGTAGCCCTCCAGGAACCCCTGGCACAGGTGCTCGGACAGCACCTCGATCACCCGCCCGTCGTGGGCCAGGTCCTCGTCGGTGGGCAGGGTGTCGACCTGCCACTGCTTGCCGGTCGCCTCGAACACCGCGTCCAGCCGGTTCGACGCGGTCTCGTCCGGGCCGAACAGCCGGAAGTTGCGCTGCTCCGCGTTGAGCTTGAACACGTCCCGCAGCATCCGGCCCAGCGCCCGGGTGGGTTCGGAGGTGGTGGAGCCGTGCTTCTCCACCTCGACGCCGTACGGCCGGACGCCGGGCAGCCGCAGTTCGCGCAGCAGCAGGCCGCCGTTGGCGTGCGGGGTCGCCCCCATCCGCCTGGTCCCGCGCGGGGCCAGCTCCAGCAGTTCCGGGCGTGGCCGGCCCTGGTCGTCGAACAGCTCCTCGGGGCGGTAGGACCGCAGCCAGTCCTCCAGCAGCCGCAGGTGCTCGGGGTTGTCCCGGACACCGGCCAGCGGGACCTGGTGCGACCGCCACGTGCCCTCGACCGGCTTGCCGTCCACTTCGGACGGACCGGTCCAGCCCTTGGGGCTGCGCAGCACGATCATCGGCCACCGGGGGCGCTCCGCCGACGTCTTGATCCGCCGGATCTCGTCCAGCGCGGCGTCCAGCGCCTCCGCCATGCGGGCGTGCATCTCCGCCGGGTCGCTGCCTTCCACGTAGGACGGCGCGTAGCCGTACCCGCGCAGCAGCGAGTCCAGTTCGTCGTGCGGGACGCGGGCCAGCAGGGTCGGGTTGGCGATCTTGTAGCCGTTGAGGTGCAGGACCGGCAGCACCGCGCCGTCGCGGACCGGGTCGAGGAACTTCGCCCCGTGCCAGCTCGCGGCCAGCGGCCCGGTCTCCGCCTCGCCGTCCCCGACCACGCACGCCACCAGCAGGTCCGGGTTGTCGAACGCCGCCCCGAACGCGTGCGCCAGCGAATACCCCAGCTCACCGCCCTCGTGGATGGACCCGGGCACGTCCGGCGCGACGTGGCTGGGCACCCCGCCGGGGAAGGAGAACTGCCGGAACAGCCGCCGCATCCCGTGCTCGTCGCGCGGCACCTCCGGGTAGTTGTCCCCGTACGAGCCCTCCAGCCAGGTGTTGGCCAGCAGCGCCGGGCCGCCGTGCCCGGGACCGGTCACGAACAGCACGTCCAGGTCCCGTTCGAGGATCACCCGGTTGAGGTGGGCGTAGACGAAGTTCAGGCCGGGCGTGGTGCCCCAGTGCCCGAGCAGCCTGGGCTTGACGTGCGCGGCCGTCAGCGGCTCGCGCAGCAGCGGGTTGTCCATCAGGTAGATCTGGCCCGCGGACAGGTAGTTGGCCGCCCGCCAGTAGGCGTCCACCAGGGCCAAGCGGTCGCTCGCCGACATCTCACTCCCCGTCGATCGGCCGGACGACGGCGAGCGGGCAGGTCGCGTGGTGCACCAGCGCCTGGCTGGTCGAGCCGAGCAGCATCCCGGTGAAACCGCCGCGTCCCCGGCTGCCCACCACCAGCAACCGCGCGCCCTCCGCCTCGGCCAGCAAAGCACGCACCGGCCGGTCCCGCACCACGACCCGCTCCACCGCCACGTCCGGGTACTTCTCCGCGTGGCCCGCGAGCCGCTCCGCGAGCACCCGGTGCTCCGCGGCCTCGACCTGGTCCCAGTCCACGGTCAGCCGGCTGCCGAACGTGCCCTCGATGGGGAAGTCGCTCCACACGTGCACGGCCTTGAGCGGCGCGTTGCGCGCGGAAGCCGCCTCGAACGCGAAGTCCGCGGCCTCCTCGCTCGCCGGCGACCCGTCCACGCCGACCACGACCGGGCCGTCCTCGTGGTCCTCGCCGCGCACGACGACCACCGGGCACTTGCCGTGCGCGGCCAGCGCCACCGCGACCGACCCGATCACCAGCCCGGTGAACCCGCCCAGCCCGCGCGACCCGAGCACGACCATGCGCGCCCGCTCCGACTCCCACACCATCGCGCCGGCCGCGCCGGAGAACTCCAGCACCGCCTCCACCGGCACGTCGGCGGCGGCCTTCGCGGCGGCCTCGGCCTCGGTCAGCCACTGCCGGCCCTGCTGCTCCACCGCCTCCCGCACCTCGTGCCCGGTC
Source organism: Actinosynnema sp. CA-248983 (assembly GCA_050954585.1). Lineage (GTDB taxonomy): Bacteria > Actinomycetota > Actinomycetes > Mycobacteriales > Pseudonocardiaceae > Actinosynnema. The sequence continues at coordinate 4,833,471 of CP191863.1, forward strand.
AGCACGATCTCCGGGTAGCCGCGGGTCGGCACCAGGTACGCGTGCACCAACCGCAGCGGCACCCGGTGCCGCGCCGCCTCCCGAGCCGCCCACGCCACCGCCGACAACGCCGACGCCGACCCGTCCACACCCACCACGATCGGGGCACTCATCACGGTCCTCTCGCTCGACTCAGTCGCCTACCAGGGTCGCCCCGATCGGCCGGTTCGGCAGCGGTCGGAAGTCACCGCGCGGCCGGGGACCACCACGGCCCGCGGCCGGGACCTTCGACCCTGTTCGCCGGTGGCGCGCGGGAGATCGTCGGCACCGTGCTGGAGGTGGCGGTCATGACGGCGAAGGTGTTCCTGGTCGACGACCACGAGGTGGTGCGCGTCGGGGTGGCGGGATCCGCCCGCTCCACCTCCGCCCTGCTCGACCGCATCCGCCGGGAGCGCTCGACGGGCGACCCGGTCCGGGTGCTGACCGAGCAGGAGCGGTCCGACCCGCGACTAGCCCGCGGCGCGCAACAGGGTCTCCAGTTCCGCGCCGACCGACCCGGCCGGCCGGATCGCCCGCGGGTCGCCGGGGTGGCGGTCCAGCAGCAGGTCGGTGGCGAAGCGCGCGACCTCCTCGGGCGGCGGCACGGTGTGGCCGCCCATGTACGCGAGCACGACCTCGTCCGCGGTCGTCTCGATCGCGCCGGACCAGCCGAATTCCTCGTCCCACAGCAGTGCCACGTCCCAGTCGGGGAAGGACGGGATGCGCCCTTCCAGCGCCACGTAGGCGTTCGCCGGCGGGCCGGCGTCCACGCACGCGCAGTCACCGCCCAACCCGAGCGCCGCCGCCACCTGGTCGACGTAGCGCCGCAACCGCCGCGCCGTCGTGTCGTCGAAGTCCATGTCCACCACGCCCACCCCCTGCCGTGCCCCGCCGCATACCCCCGCGCGCGGCCCGCCAACCCCGAAGTCGGCGCTGTCCCGATTCAGGGGCCGGTTTCACTCAGGTGGTCGCGAGCCGAACGGCGGCCAGGGCGGCGGCCGGCGTGGGGTGCACCGGCAGGACGTGGTCGACCTGGGCGGCGGCCAGCGGGCGCAGCACGGCGCGGTTGTCGGCGACCACCGCGAACGCCACCCCGAGCCGCCGGGCCGCGTGGTGGGCGTTGACCAGGACGGCGATGCCGATGGACGCCAGGAAGGTGACCCGGCGCAGGTCGAGGACGAGCGCGACCGGGTGGCGGTCGAGCAGTGCCCGCAGTTCGCCCGAGACGTGTTGGTGGGACACCGCGTCCACCTGGCCTTCGAACCTCGCCGTCGCCACGCCCGCCGACACCTCGGTCTCGACGCGGGCGAGGCCGACGCGCCCGGACGTGCCGTCACCGGTCATCGTGGTCCTCCCCGTGCTCATCCGGAGGCGTACCCGGTGGGCCGTTCGGCGAACCGCGTCAGCGGGGGCGCGACGGGGTGGTCGTCGTGGTCGGGGTGGGTGCGGACGGAGTCGACTCCAAAAGCGGCGCGTGCAGCGCCGTGATCAGGAGGGCGGTCGGCACCAGGGCGGCGCCGATGAGCGCCGGGCGCCACCCGCGCCGTTCGGGGCCGGGTGCCGTGTCCACCGCCGTCGGGGTTTCGCGGTGGCGCAGCGCATGGGCGCAGGCGAGAGCCGTGGGGCGTCTTCGCGGGACCAGCGAGGTCATCAAGGCGATCAGGCGGGTCAGGTCGTCGGGGAGGTCGGACGGGATGCGGGCGGGGCGGTGCAGGCGGGCCAGGGCGGCTTCGGCGCTGCCGCCCGCGTACTCGCGGCGGCCGGTCAGGCACTCCAGCAGGAGCAGGCCCAGGGCGTAGACGTCGGTGGCGGAGCTGACCTCCTCGCCGCGGACCTGTTCCGGGGCGAGGTAGGCCGCGGTGCCCATGACCCGGTTCGACCTGGTCAGGTGCGGGGTGTCCAGGCGGCGGGCCAGGCCGAAGTCGGCCAGGTGCGGCCGGCCCTCCCGGTCGAGCAGCACGTTGCCGGGCTTGACGTCCCGGTGCACCACGCCCCGCGCGTGGACGTGGTCCAACGCCTCCGCGAGCGCGATCCCGAGTTCCCGCACCCGTTCCACGCCCAGCGGCCCGGACTTCAGCTTCTCGCGCAGCGACGGCCCCTCGATCAACCGCAGAACGACGAACGACACCGGCCCGTCCGCGCCCGCGTCGAACACCGGCACCAGCCCCGGGTGGTCCAACCCGGCCAACACCCGCACCTCGTGCCCGAACCGCCGCAGCACCTCCGACTCGCCCGCGCCCCGCACCAACTTCACCGCCACGGGCCGGCGCAACACCCGGTCCCAGGCCCGCCGCACCTCCCCCATGCCGCCCCTGCCCAGCAGATCGCCCAACTCGTAACGCCCGGCCAGCACACCCGACGACACCCGCGCGGTCCCTTCCGTTGGCGGAACGACCCCACGGTCTACCTCGCCGGCGCACCGCCGAAACACCACCGCTTCGGCATCCCGCACACCAAGCGCCGCGGGTATCTTGGAACCCCCAGTTCAAGATGGCGAGGACCACGGATGCCGGACGTCAAGCACTTCGACCCGGAGGCCGCGCTCGACACCGTCGTGCGGCTGTTCTGGCGGCGCGGTGTGGCCACGACCGGGGTGCAGGACATCGTCGAGGCGACCGGGCTCAGCCGGTCCAGCCTGTACTCGACGTTCGGCGGCAAGCAGGAGCTGTACCGGGCCGCGCTGGAGCGCTACGTCCGGGAACGGTCCAACCTGGGGCCGCTCGAACAGGACGACCGCGGCCTGCCCGCGATCACCGACTTCTTCCACCGGCTGATCGACGTCCGCTGCACCGGCGAACACGCCCGCTGGGGCTGCATGGTCTCCAACGCCCACGCGGGCACCGAGAACGACGACCCACAGGTGCGCGCCGTGCTCGACCGGCAGCACCAGCGCCTGCACGACGCCCTGCGCAACGCGCTGCGCACCGCCCACAGCCGCGGCCAACTGGACGCCGACCCGGAAGCCGCCGCCTCGGTCCTCGCCCTCCTCGCCCACGCGGTGAACCTCCGCTCCCGCGCCGGAGCCGACGCGCAACAGCTGCGCGACACGGTGGACGCCGCCCTCGCCATGATCGCCCGAAGGTGATTACGAGCCTCTTACGTCCGCCGTCCCGCCCTCTCCCCCACCACCCGCGCCCCGCCACACTCGTCACAGCCGGGTAACAGGAGGTAATCGGGTGGACACTAAGTGGCGCACCGCGGTGACCACGGGCGCGCTGGTCGTGCTGACCGCGGGCACGGCCGTGGCCGACGACGGGGCCGGGTGGGAGCGGGTCGCGGCGCCGGAGTCCGGGGTGGAGTACGTGCTGGAGGACGTGTCGGCCGCCGGGCCGGGCACTGCGTACGCCGTGGGGTTCGGCGAGGTCGGCGGCGGGCTGGTCGTGCTGCGGTGGGACGGGGTCGGGTGGGCTTCGGACAGCGCCGTCCCCGCCACCTCCTACTCGACGCTGCGGGGCGTGCACGCCCGGGGTGACCGGGTGTTCGCGGCCGGCCAGGACTACGTCGACGGCGTCTCCCGGCCGTTGCTGCTGACCCGCGACGGCGGGTGGCGCAAGGCGCTGGGCGACGTGCCGGCGGGTGACCAGGGCCGGTTCACCGACGTGGTGGCCGTGTCCGACACGACCGCGTGGGCCGTCGGGCACGAGGGTTCGGGGCTGGCCGAACGCCCGGTCGCGCACCGGTGGAACGGCACGGCGTTGCAGCGCTTCGCCCTGCCGGTCGCGGGCAGCTACGCCAAGGCCGAGGCGGTGGCCGGGTCGGCCCACATCTGGGCGGTGGGCACGGAAGGCGGCCTCGCCGGCGCGCAGTCCCGGGGCCTGTCCTGGCGCTGGAACGGTTCGGGGTGGACCGCCGTCACGGTGCCGTCCTTCGGGGCGCACCAGGTGGAACTGACCGACGTCGTGGTCACCGAGCGCCAGGTGTGGGCCGTCGGCCGGGCGGACGCGCAACCGTTGGTGCTGCGGTGGAACGGTGTCGCCTGGGACCGCGCCGCACTGCCGGCGGCGGTCGCGCCGACGCGGATCAACTCCGCCGCGGACGACGGTCGGGGCGGCCTGTGGGTGGCGGGTGAGGTCCGTGCCGGACGGGACGCGACCCCGTTGCTGGCCCGGTACGACGGCTCGTGGCGGCCGGCGGCACTCTCGGCGGACCTGGGCTACACCGCGGTGCGCGGCGTCATCCAGGTGCCGGGCACGGTCACCACGTGGGCGGTCGGCAGGCACTTCCGCAGCGGCACCTACTGCTCCGGTTGCCGTGCCTCGATCGCGACCAACGGCTGACGCGGGAAGTGGCGGGCTTCCCCCCGAACGGGAAGCCCGCCACCGCGCGTCAGGCGATGAACCGGACGCAGGCGTTGCTGATCCAGCCCTTCTGGCCCTTCAGGAAACCGCTGTCCACGGTGACGTACTGCGCCACGCCGTCACTGCTGGCGAAGTGCACCTGCACCGCCGTGTCCCGGTTCGGCGACACGTGGTAGTCCTTCAGCGCCCCGTTGCTGTAGGTCTTGTAGACGTCGCCGAAGGAGCAGCCGACCACGCCCGGCGTGGCCGCGCCCGCGCCCCGCACGAACCGGACCGCCGCGCTCTCGGCCATCGACTTGCCCGACGAGACGCCGTAGTCGCCGTCGAACTGGAAGTGCACGCCCAGGTAGACCCGGCTGCGCGCGTTCTCCACCGCCGCGGCGGTGAAGCTGGTGAACGTCCGCGTCACACCCTGCGCGAACGGGTCGTCGGTGGTGGCGGTGAACGTGATGTCGTCGGTGCCGAAGAACGACTTCATCGCACCGGCCCACGCGCCGCCGAAGGTGGCGTGGCCGGAGGTGTAGGCCGGGAACGGCGGGGAGAAGGGCGTGCCGTCGACGCGCTTCGACAGCGGACGCCAGTTCAGGTCGCGGTCGGTGGCCGCGTTGCCGTCGGTGTCGGCGAGCTGGACGGCCGACTCGGGCCGCCACAGGTCGATGTCGGTCTGGTACTTGCGGTCCCAGGCCACGATCCCCGCGTCACCCATCGCCAGGGCCACCAGCGCGAACAGGCGCGCCTTCTCGGCCAGGCCCAGGCCGCGCTGGTTGGCCACGATCTGGGTGTGCGCGAACAGCTGGCCCGGCGGCTTGTAGGTGCCGTCCAGGTCGTTGGCCCAGAAGTGCGCGATCTGGGTCTGCTCCGCGGTGCGCGCCGTGGAGTTCACGCTGCCCAGGCTCTTGACCTCGTTGAACTGGGCGGCGTACTCCGGGCTAGCCAGCAGCGAGGTCATGGACGAGTACCCGGCCGGGTGCTGCGGCCGGTACTGGGTGCCCCCGGTCATGGTGAACGGCTTGACCTTGCCCCAGTTCGGCGTCGCCGCGTCACCGGAGCCGGTCGGCCGCCAGTGGCCGGGCGCGGTGTTCACCGGGTACGCCGTGGTGTCCCCGGAGCCGTCGTTGGTGCGGTTGGCCACGATCGCCGCCGCGGCGGCCCGGCCCACGCCGGCGCCGTTGCCGGTGTCCGACCCCGCCCCCGCCAGGGCCCCGGCGAGCTCGTCGGCGAAGTCCTGACCGGGGAACGCCGCCACCAGCGCGTCGTGCGCGGCGTAGGCGACCGCGTGGCGCACCGACGCGGTCGGCGCCTCGGTCTTGTAGACGTAGGGCTGGCCCGTGGTGGTGATGGAGTTGACCGCGTCGTAGATCGCGGCGTGCACCATCGCGCCGCCTCTGGCCAGCGGACCGGGTGCTCCGCCCACGGCTTTGTAGGTCTCCAGCAGGACGTCGTTCCAGTACAGCACGGGGTCGCTCGCCGGCGCCGCCGAAGCGGGCTGGACCAGCCCGCCGAGAGCGCCCCCCACCGTCAACGTCGTCACGGCCAGCAGGCCGAGGCGTCGTCGTGCCGTCATCCGGCTCATCTCGCTCCTAGTGTCGCCATCCCCCTCCTCCCCGCCCGCGTCACGCGCCCGGCGGAGGAGAGCGGCGGTGCCCGCCGCGCGAACGATCATCTGTTCGCCCTGCGGGACCGGGGAGAGGAGAAGCGGACACGACCGGAAGCGGACAGACGCTGAGAACCGCTTGACAGCAACAAAAAAGGGGGTGCCCGGAAGGGCACCCCCATAACGGATCGGACTCAGACCCAGCCGAGCCGGGTCGCGGCGACACCCAGGGACAGTCGGTTCGTGGCGCCCACCCGCGCCGCGAGTTTTTCCAGGTGCCGCCGAACCGAGCGCGTGCTCAGCCCGAGCATCCGGGCGATGGTGTCGTCCTTGAACCCGTTGGCGGCCAGCCGCACTATCCGTTGCTGCACGGCGGAAAGGCCGTCGACGGGCGTGCGGTCACCGTCCCCGAGCGGCACCGCCGCCGTCCACAAGGCGTCGAAGTAGGCGGCGGTCAGCGCCACCAGGTCCGGCGCCCGCACCACGACCGCCCCGTCCGGACGCGACCGCAGCACCGCCACGTCGTCGACGACCAGGAGTCCCGTGGCCGGGCGCTTGCGCAGCACCCGGACCTCCTCGACGCCGTCCGCGACGGCTTGCCCGAGCAACGCGGCGGTCTTGTCGTCCAGGGCGTTCGCGGTGTAGATCGTGCGACGGCGCACTCCGACCAGGACGCCGTCCTCGGAGTGGTGTCCCGGCTGGTCGTCCACTGACAACAGCCGGGCCTCCACATAGGCGTTGCGCAGCAGTTCGCGTTCCAAGCGGTCGATCTCGGCGCGGTCGACCACGCCGCGCGCGGCGTGGTGCGACGGTCTCGCGCAGTGGCATCTCAGGAACGGCGGCAGTAGTTCTCGCGACAAATTCGCACCCCCATGATCAACCCCCACGCCCTTTCCCCAGCAGGGACGCGTGATCGAAATCCTAGGTGCGACAACGCTTGCCGTCCACATCCAGTCTATTGTGGACTTACAAATCGCTTACCCGCCCCGGCTACCGGCGCGCGGCCTTGCGACGAGCGGTCACGACACCCGCCGCGACCAGGAGCGCGAGCACGGCGACGAACGGCCACGGACCGACGGCGGTGACCGCGTCGACCAGCGCGCCCTGCACGACCCCGGCGAAGTCGACGACCGGGTCCGCCGGATCGGCCTCGCCGAAGAACAACCGCAACTCGTAAACGCCGTAGTACGCAACGTAAAGGCCGACGACGGTGAGCAACACCCCGCCGATGCGGGATATCCGCGGCAGCAACGTCCGCGCGCGGGTGGCCAGCACGTTGTCGGTCAGCGTCGCGCCGACCGCCAGCACGCCGACGACCAGCCCCATGCCCAGCGCGTAGGCGAGGAACGCCCCCACACCCTCCAGGAAGTCCGCACCGCTCAACGTGGTGCCGACAACGGCGAGGAACGGTCCGATGGTGCACGACAGCGACGCGATGGCGTAGGCGATGCCGTACCCGAACATCGACCCCAGCCGCGCGGTCGGCGCGCCCTTGGTCGGTTTGGGCACCATCAGGCTGATCGTCTTGCCCGCCACCAGCAGCACGCCGAACACGACCAGCGCCACGCCGATCACCACGGTGATGAACGGCAGGTACCGCTGCACCGAGGCCGCCACCGGGGCGATCACCAGCCCGAAGACGCCGAACACCACCACGAACCCGGCCGTCATGACCCCGGCGGCGGCCAACGCCCGCCCGATCGCGCCCCGGCGGCCGTCTTCCCCTTGCACGACAAGGGCCAGGTAGGCCGGGAGCATCGCGAACCCGCACGGGTTCACCGTCGCCACCATGCCCGCGACCAGCGCGAGCAGCAGGCCCTCGGTCATCAGGACCCCGCGAGCGCGGCGACCCGCTCCCGGAGCTGCTGCTCGCCGAGCTGGCTGGTCTCCACCTCGACCTTGCCGTCCCGGCCGATGAAGGCGTACGCGGGCTGCGCGGTGACCCCGAACCGCTTCCACACCGCGCTGTCCAGGTCCGCCACGTGCTGGAAACCGCCGAGCCCGAACCGCTGCACGAAGTCCCGCATCGCCGGTTCCTTGTCCAGCGCGGCGACACCCAGGAACGTCACCGACGTGTTGTCCTTGGCCGCGGCGGCCATCCCCGGCGCTTCGCGCTGGCACTTGGGGCACCACGGGGCCCAGAACCACAGCACGGCGGGCTTGCCGGCGAGGCTCTCACCGGAGAAGGCCGCGCCGTCGACGGTCTTGGCGTTGAACCGGAGCTGGTCGGGGACGGGCGCCGCCGGGGCGGACGTGGTGGTCCCGGGACTCGCGGCGGAGGCCGCGGTCGTCGTGGTCGTCGTGGTCGCCGCGCCGGAGGTGCCGCCACCGGCGGTCGGCGATCCACACCCCGCCACGGCGATCAGGACGAGAGCGGGCACGGCGGTTCGGCGCATCGACGAGCTGCGGAAGATCACGTCCCGATCATGCCGCAATGCCGGGTTCGGCGACCACCGGATCACTCATTACGAAAGCCTGACGTGTGCCCGACCGGGTCCGGGACGTGTCCACCGCCGGGCATGGGCACCGCCGCCACCCTGCGCCGCCACTTCCACCGCACGGTCGGCGTCCCGCCCGACACCCACCGCCGCACGTTCCGCGCCGCACCCGGGGTTTGATCTCCCTGATCCAGGGGAGGTCACGGGGTGCGGTTGGGCAGGGAGTTCGGGTGGCTGTGGGCGGCGTACTCGGTCAGCACGGTGGGGACGTGGCTCGGGTTCGGCGCGTTCCCGCTGATCGCGGTCCTGGTCCTGGACGCCGGGGCGACCGCGGTGTCGGTGCTGGCCGCCGCCGGGCCGGCGGTGGGCGCGATCGTCGCGGTGCCGCTCGGGCCGTGGGTGGAGGCCCGCCGCAAGCGGCCAGTCATGGTCGGGATGGACCTGGTCGGAGTTCGCCGCGCTGGCCAGCGTGCCGGTCGCGTTCGCGTTCGGCCGGCTCAGCCTCACCCACCTCCTGGTCGTGTCGGTCGTCACCGCCGCCGCCGACATCGCCTTCCGCGCGGCGAGCGGCGCCTACCTGAAAGCCTTGGTGCCGAAGGAACACCTGCTCGTCGCCAACGGGCGGTTCGAGGCGACCACGTGGACCGCCACCCTGCTCGGCCCGCCACTGGGCACCGCCGCCATCGGACTGCTCGGCCCGGTCACCACCGTGCTCGCCGACGCGGTCAGCTACCTGCTCTCGGCGGCCGGCCTCCGGGCGATCGGCCGCGACGCGCCACCGCCCCCGGCGACCCGCGAGCGGGTGCGGCCCGCGGACCTGGTCGACGGGTGGCGGCACATCCTCACCCACCGGGTCCTGCGCCCGCTGTTCTTCCACTCGCTCCTGGTCAACGCCCTGATCATGGCGACCGTGCCGCTGATGGTCGTGCTCATGCTCGGCGATCTCGGGTTCAGCCCGTGGCAGTACGGGCTCGCGTTCGGCCTGCCGTGCGTCGGCGGGCTGATCGGCGCGCGGCTGGCCCACCCGCTGGTCACCCGGTTCGGCCGGCACCGGGTCCTGCTGGCCGCCGGGACGCTGCGGGTGGTCTGGCCGGTCGGGTTGGCGTTCGTCCAGCCCGGCACCGCCGGGTTGGCGCTGGTCATCGCCGTCCAGTTCGCGCTGGTCACGTGCATGGGCGTGGTCAACCCGGTCTTCGCCACCTCCCGCCTCGACCACACCCCGCCGGACCGGGTCGCCCGCACCCTCACCGCGTGGTCGGTCACCAACCACGCCACCACCGCCGTGACCGCTTTGTGGGGCCTGCTGGCCGCGGTCACCAGTGCGCGCACGGCGATCGGCCTCGCCGGATTGCTCATCCTCGCGACCCCGCTCCTGCTCCCCCGACGCCGCCGGATGCCAGGGGAGACCCCATTCGAACAATCGGTCGAACCATCCCGCCACGAAGTGACGTAATCCGCTTTATCGCGGTAAAGCCGGGTTGTATTGAACACCGCGACGCCAATACACTCCATTCCCTGGAAGAACCCAGGCCGCAATCGTGGGGGATGTCATGCCGGACACCGATTGCGGACCGAGGGTGTGGCGGCGTTCGGCGGGACTGCTGGCCGCCGTGGCGGTGGGATGGCTGTTCGCCAGGGCTTTCGGCGCGGACGGCGTCACCGACCACCCCGGGTACCTGTTCGCGATCAACGCCCTGCTCGGATTCGGCCTCTACGCCAGCACCCGCGGCATCGACCTCGCCGAATTCCGCGCGCACCGGGGTACCGTGCTCGCCGCGGTGACATTGGGCGTGCTGCTCAAAGTCGCGCTGATCTTCGGTGTCATGTACGCGTTCTACGAACGCCCCGAACACCTGCTGCTGGCCGTCGCGGTCGCCCAGATCGACCCGCTGTCGGTGGCCGCCCTGCGCGCCGGTTCCCGGCTCTCCGAAGCGGGCAAGACGCTGCTGGCCGCCTGGTCCTCCTTCGACGACCCGATCACCGTCTTGCTGACCGTCTACCTCACCGCGCTGACCTTCGGCGGGGACGCGCTGCCGGCCGGGGGCGTGGGCGCGCTGGCGGTGAACCTCGCGCTGAACCTGGCCCTGGCCGGCGGGGTCTTCGCGGTGTGGCGGGTCCTGCGGAACCGCCGCGGAACCCACGGTTCGGGCACGGTCGGCCGGGTCGCCGTCCTGGTCGCGGTCCTGGCGGCCGGGGTGGTGGCGGCGAGCTTCTCGCTGCTGCTGGCGCTGGCGCTGATCGGCCTGTTCTACCGGCCGGGCCGGTCGGCCGACGTGGACCGCGGAGCGCAGGTCGCGATGTACGTCGGCACGTTCGCGATCGGGTTGGTCCTGATCAATGGGATCGACGTCGGCGCGGGGGTGGTGCTCGGCGTGGCGGCGTTCCTGGCGCAGGTCGCCGCCGCCGCCCTGCTGACCACGAGGCCGCGTTGGCGGGGCGACCGCACCCGGCTGGCCCTCGGGCAGCAGAACGGCCTGACCGCGGTGATCCTGGCGCTGATGCTGGCGCCCGTCCTGCCGACGGCCGCCGCCGTCATCACCCCGGCGGTCGTCGTCATCAACCTGCTGCACGCCCTGACCAACGCCGTCCACGACCGCGCCCGCCCGGTGCCTTTCACCCAGCCCGTCCGACTGAACCCCGGCATCCGCGCAAAAGCGGTCCAGCCCCGGTGGAATTCATTCACCGGCAACGCAATTCCACGCCAAAGCGAATACTAGCCGTCGGTGAACCCGATCTCCCCGATCAGGTGGCGAATTACGCCCATCGGGGGTACTGCGTGGTAACCAAATTCCACGGACTTGCACTTACAGCCGGACGTGCACATCGGGAAAGCCTGCGCGTACTGCTCGACTTCCCCGTCGGGCAACGCCTCGACCCCACCGGGCGAGGCACGGTCGTGCACCGGACGATTGTGCCGCAAGCCCGGACCCCAGCGGCCCCACCACGCGGGAGGCCGCCGGGGTCGGTGTTCAGCGGGAGGTGCAGAGGATGCCGTTGAGGGTGAACCTGGTCGGCAGCACGTTCGGGCCCTGGTAGGCGCCGACGAAGCCCGCCGTCGTCGTCGCACCGGGGGCGAGTCGGGTGGTGCTCGACACCCGCACGTCCGCGCCGGTCTGCGCCCAGTCGGCGTTCCAGCCGCTGGACATCTGCTGCCACGCCGTCGGCCACGTCCAGGTCAGCGACCAGCCGTCGAGCGGCTCGGTGCCGGTGTTGGCGATCTCGACGTCGGCCACGTAACCGTTGCCCCAGTTGGTGGTCTCCCGGTAGGTGACCGCGCAGGTCGACGTCGTGGGCGTGCCGGTGGTGAAGGTCAGCGGTTCCGAGGCCCACGACACGCGGCCGGCGCCGTCGCGTGCGACCAGGTTGACCGTGTAGCGGGTACCGGGCACGAGGTTCGCGGCGGTGAAGGACGTGCCGGTGGTCTCGCCCCACTGGTCGCCCGCCGTGCCCACGTGCCGGTGGACCTCGTACTTCACGCCCGCCTGCGGGGTGGGCCAGGTCAGCGTCGCTGTGGTGGCGGTGATCGCGCCGGCCGTCGGGGTGGGCGGGCTGGCCGGGCCGGCGGTCGAGCCGGTCGGGCGCAGCACCAGGGTGGTGATCGAGTACGGCGGCAGGGTCGCCCCGGACGCGCGCCCGGACGTGGTCGTGATCCCGGTGTCGCCGTTGCCGAAGCTCAGCACCTGCGCGTCGGCGGCCGGCGTGTAACCCGCGTACCGCAACGACACCGTCTTGGCGTTGTCCGGGTCTTCGTTCACCAGCAGCACGGCCAGGCCGCCGTCGGTCCGCCGGGTGGCGTGCGCGCGCAGGAGCGGGTCGGTGCTGGACGCGGCGACGAACCGGTCACCCGGCCGGGCGAAGCGGGACACCATGGACAGCGCGTGGTACGGCGCGAACGGCGTGTTCAACGCGGGCTGGCAGACCACACCCGAGCAGCTCGCGCTGGACAGCAGGCCGTAGTCGTCGTAGTCGGTGTGCCCGGCGACCGTCGAGACCGTGCCCATTCCATTGTGGACGTTCCACCAGTCGACCGTGAACACGCCGTTGGCCAGCAGGGTCGCGTAGGCGTCCGCCGCGAACAGCGCCCCGGGCTGGGTGTTGCGGCCGTAGGAGGTGTTGATCTCGGTCATGGCCATCGGCAGGTCCTTGCCCGCGTACCGCACCGCCTGCTCCCGCGCCATCCGGACCATGTCCACGACCCGGTCCGTCTTGGTCAGCACCTCCGCCCCGGTGCCGCCCGGGTACCAGTGCAGGATGCCGAAGTCCACGACCGGCCCGGCGACCGACAGCACGACCTGGTTCCACGACCCCGCGTCCCCGGCCGCCGTGATCGCGTCCGGCCACTCCCCCGGCGAGGTGAGCACCGCGCCGACCTTGATCGTCGGGTCGACCGCCTTCATCGCCGCCGCGTACTCGCGGACCAGGCTCGCGTACTGCGCCGGGCTCTTGTCCGGGTGGTCGTCGGCCTCCCAGTTCGCGCCGTAGTGGCCGTTGCCGTAGTTCTCGTTGCCGATCTCCCAGTACTTGACCCCGTAGCCCTTCTCGACGTTCGCGTACCGGACCCACTCGGCGGCCTCTTCGGGCGTCCCCGTGCCGTAGTTCGCCGTCACGATGGGCTGTCCGCCGGCCCGCCGCACACCGGCCATGAAGTGGTCGAAGTCGGTGTTGGGAGCCACGTAGCCGCCGGGCGCGGTGTGGTCGCGCCAGTGGTAGATGTCCGAGTACGAGCCGCCGGGGTACCGCATCGCGCCGACGCCGGCGTCCTTCAGGAGGTCGGCGACGGTGTCGGTGCCCAACTGCGGGTCCCAGATCGCGTGGTTCACGCCGATGGCCGCCGGGTCGACGGCGCCGAGGCCGGCGCGCGCGTTGACCGTCACCGTGGTGGGCGGGGGTGGGTCGTCCTGGGCCTGCGCGGCGGGGATCGCGGCCAGGAGCGAGGCCAGGAGTGCGACGGGGACGGGCAGCACGGCGAGGCGCGATCTCATGGCGATCCTCATCGACGGTGATGGGCTGGGAGCGTTCCCAGAGTGGGGTGGACCCGATCACTTGTCAACGACCGCCGGCACGAACCTTCGACGGTGCCTGCGGCGTGGTGGCAGCGCCGCAGGCAGCCTCAACAGCCGATCAGGTGCGGAAGAGGGCCTCGGCGTCGAGCTTGCCCCAGCCGTACCGGGCGTTCCACACCGGTCCGGTCGCCGCGTCCCGCCGGGCCGAGATCCGCAGCCGCTGCTGCACTTCCTCGGGCGTCAGCCTCGGCTCCCGTTGCAGCATCAGCGCCACGATCCCCGCCACGAACGGCGTGGCCATACTCGTGCCCTGGATCGTCACGTACTTCCCCGACGGGTGCTGCCGCGCCGCCAGGCGCGGGGACGTGGCCATCTGCGAACCCGCCGACAACGCGGCCGTGACCACCTGGCCCGGCGCGACGATGTCCGGCTTCTGCACGCCGATCCGCGTCGGCCCCTCGCTGGAGAACGCCGACACCGAGTCCACCGACAACCCGGGCAGGGTCGCGTCACCCCGGGGACCCTCGAACTTGTTGCGGGAGATCAGGGAACCCACCGTGATCGCGCGCTCCTCGGTCGCGGGCATCCCGATCGAATAGCCCTCGACGGGAGCGCCGGGGAACATCAGCCGGCCGCCCCCGACCGAACCGGCCCAGGCGTGGACTTCGCCGTGCACCACGGACAGCGGGGTGATGCGGATGGTCCAGCGGTCGTCCACGTCACCGTCGATCATCAGGAAGGTCAGGTTCTGCTCGCGGTTGAGCGGGTTCTCCACGAAGTCCGCGACGAAGGTGCCGTCCGGCGTGGCGGTCTCGCCCGTGTTGGGCTCGAACCTGGTCCCGCTGGGCGACTCCACGAACACGTCGACCTGGTCGCCGCGGGGAATCCACACGTCGCAGAACACCAGTCCGGTGTCGGGGACGCGCACGGTGAACGTCAGCTCCTCGCCGACCACCAGGTGACCCTGGGCGTGGACGCCGTCGTCGCCCTCGTTGCCGGCCGCGACGACCACGATCCGGCCCGGCCCGGTGGCGCGGGCGATCTCGTTCTCGATCGCGGACGTGCCGTCGTGGGCGCCGAAGTGGCCGCCCAGGCTCAGCGACACCACCGCGGGGCGGTCGCCGGCCAGCTCGAACGCCTGGCGGATGCCCTCGATGATGTGCACGTCCAGCAAGGGCTCGGCGCGCACGCCCATGAGGGAGCACTCGGGGGCCACCCCGCGGAACCGGCGGTTGGCGGTGCCCCGGCCGTTGCCGGCCGCGATGGACGCGCAGTGCGTGCCGTGGCCGCCGGGGTCGCCGGTCGGGATGGGCGGGCCGCCGTTGAGCGCCTTGTTGATCGCGCCCGCGTCGAACGCGTCGAACCTGGACTCCTCGGTGCCCGCCGGCACGTGGGCGTGCAGGAACCGCTCCAGCCGGGTGGTGCCGTCGTCGTGGCGGAAGTCCGGGTGCGACCAGTCGACCCCGGTGTCCACCACGGCCAGCAGCACGCCGGCGCCGGTGAGGTCGCCGTGCGCGGTCTGCACGGCGTCCACGCCGGTCACCGGGCCGCGGGCGCGGTCCATGCGGGTGAACATCTCCTTGGGCGCCTCGGCGCGCAGCAGCCACGGCTGACCGTCCAGATCGGACAGCGCGGCGACCGGGACGCCCGCCAGCACCACCACCTGCCCGGACGACTCCGGGTCCGGCGGCACGGAGACCACCCGGCCACCCGCCGCCGCCAGCCACTCCTCGGCCGCCCCCAGCTCGGCCGACCGCACCAGGAGCTTCACCGTCGTGCGGCGCGGCGCGGTCTCGCGACCCAGCGTCCGCGCCCCGAGGCTCTCCTCCACCGGCAGGTCCGAGTCCGCGAACGCCGCCGCCCTCCGCAACCGCGCGTCCAGAACCGTGTCACGTCTGGGCTCCATCGCCCCGCCCTTCACCCGTGCCCGAGCGACCTGAGGGTCCGGGGTCCTTCGACGGCGAGCACCCAGGTCTGTTGACCGATCCGGCGCAGCACGGGGGGCGAGACGGCGCCGATGACGGAGCCGGGGCCACTGCTGGTGACCTCCATGCCGAGCGACGCCAGCCGTTCGGCCGCCTGCCCGACGTCAGCCCCGCCGCGCAGCCGCACCAGGGCGGTCCGCCGGTCGCCGTCGTCGGCCTCCCGGCACCACCGCTCCAGCTCCGGGGCGAGCACCCCGCGCCTGGGCTCCACGTCGGCAAACGCTACCTCCCCGCGTGCACCTCTACCCGGGGTATCGGCCGTTCGGAGGGAGTGTTAGCGCCCGAACGGGCGACCGCGCGGGCAGCGCGCGACGCACTAGCCGGCCAGGACCCGGGTCCGGCGCCGCCCGGCGAGGAAGCCACCGATCCCCCCGAGCACCAGGACCAGCGACGACGACAGCAGGTCACCGATGCCGAGGAGGGGCACCGGCCACAGGGGCCCGCTGTAGACCCACGTGGACCACCCGTTGACGAAGAGCGCCCAGACCGCGAACAGCACGGCGATCACCGTGCACAGCTTGCTGCGCTCGACCCACGCCAGCCCCAGCACGCCCACCGCCACCACCAGCAGGTGCCCGACCGGGAAGACCATCACCAGGTGGGCGACCAGGATGAGCAGCAGCACCGCGGTCGCGGTCCGGAGCTTCCGCCGCGCCGCCAGCGTCACCGCGACGACCCCGCCGACGAGGACCGCGAGCGCCGTCGGCCAGCCCAGCCGGTTGAAGAACAGCGCGGTGAACACCGGCACGCCCAGCAGCGGGAAGGCCAGCACGAACAGCGTGACCTGCGCGTAGAGCCGCGTCGAGGTCCCCACCCCGACCTTCCGCGCCCGCCACTCGTACCACCACACCGTGACCAGGAACCCGATGGTCAGCGCGACGATCCAGTAGAGGTCCTTCCACAGCGACGGGTGCGTCGTGCCCCACAACCCGCCGGCCTGCCCCGTCGGGTGCAGCCAGTGCCAGAACGCGGGCAGTTCGTCGATCGACCACGTGCAGGCGGGCGGGCACTCCTCGGGCAGGTACAGCGGGATCGCCGCCGCGACGATCAGCCCGAACAGCAGGAACGGCAGCCAGTAGCCGTTGCGGTCGCCGCGCACGCGCCGCCGCAGGGCGGACATCTCGTCGAGCAGGCTTCTCGGATCGGTGGCCACGACAGTTCCCCCCACGCCAACTACGATGCAATCAGGTTTGCATTACAAACCTCATGCCGTCAAGCCTCCGTCACAGCTAACGGTCCAGGGCGGCGGACCCGGTCTTCGGCCTCATGTCGAACACCGATTCGACGTGGTAGGAGCACGTTCACAGTCCTGAGTGGAGCGCTAAAGAGTCCACAATGGACCGCCAAAGCGCCCGAATGGACCATTCACGGTCTATCTGGAGCAACTTTCGCGTCTCGTTTGAACATTCAACAGGTCTGTCTCGTTCGAACCGGGTGCCAACGCCCAGCCGACGAGAGGGACGCCCCCGTGACCGCGATGACCACCCTCCACGAGTTACCGCCGGACGACCGAGCCCTGTTCGACCGGTTCGCCCGCGGGCCGGTCGAGACGCCGCCGTTCCACCGCGTCCACCACGCCTTCCAGGCGCAGGCAGCCCGGCGGCGGGACGCCCCGGCGGTCGAGCACGAGGGCGACCGCCTGACCTACGGCGAACTCGACGCCCGCTCGGACCAGGTCGCCGCCACGCTGATCGCGGCGGGTGTCCGGCCCGGTGACCACGTCGGACTGTTCCTGACCCGGTCCACGCACATGGTGGTGGGCCTGCTGGGCGTGCTCAAGGCGGGTGCCGCGTACGTGCCGCAGGACGTGCGGATCACCCCGCCGCACCACCTGGAGCACGTCGTGCGCACGGCCGGGATCGACGTCGTCCTGACCACGAGCGAGCACGCGAGCGGCGTCGAGGCGGGTACGGTGCTCGCCCTGGACAGCCTGCCGCGCCGGGACGTGCCCCCGCCGCGCGTGGAGTCGGGCGACACCGCCGTGGTGATCTTCACCTCCGGCACCACCGGCGTGCCCAACGGCGTGCGGGTCACCCACGCCAACCTGTGCAACGTGCTGCTCACCGCACCCGGGTCGCTGGGCGTGCGGCCGGGCGACCGGGTGGCGCAACTGCTCAACATCGCGTTCGACATGGCGGTGTGGGAGGTCTTCGCCGCGCTCGGCCACGGCGCCACCCTGGTCGTGCGGGGCCGGGAGGTCCAGCGGGCGGCCGAGACCGCGACCGTCCTCATCGCCACCCCCGGCGTTCTGTCCACAATAGACCGCAGCCGGTGCCCGGACGTGCGGGTGGTCGCGGTGGCCGGCGAGCGGTGCCCGCAGGCGCTGGCCGACGCGTGGGCGGAGCAGGCGGAGTTCCACAACGCGTGCGGCCCGACCGAGGTCACCATCGTCAACAC
Source organism: Actinosynnema sp. CA-248983 (assembly GCA_050954585.1). Taxonomy (GTDB): domain Bacteria; phylum Actinomycetota; class Actinomycetes; order Mycobacteriales; family Pseudonocardiaceae; genus Actinosynnema. The sequence continues at coordinate 4,851,204 of CP191863.1, forward strand.
GGTGAGCCGCTACGACGGCCGGCGGGTGACCATCGGGCGGCCGGTGCCCAACTCGACCGTCTACATCCTCGACGAGGACCAGCGCCCGTGCCGCATCGGCGAGGTCGGCGAGATGTGGGCGGGCGGCGCGTGCGTGACCGCCGGGTACCTCGGCAACGACGTCCTCACCGCCCAGCGCTACCGGCCCGACCCGTTCCTGGGCGGCGACCACGTCATGTTCCGCACCCGCGACCTGGGCCGCTGGACCGCCGACGGCGAGCTGGAGCACCACGGCCGCACCGACGACCAGGTCAAGGTGCGCGGCTTCCGGGTGGAGCTGGACGCGGTCACCTCCGCGCTGGAGACCACCGCGGACTGCGTGCGGGCCACCACGGTCCTGCACGACGGCGCGCTGGTCGGGTTCGTCAGCCCCGCCACGGTCGCCCCGGACGCCGCGCGCGAGGCGGTGGCCCGCGCCCTGCCGTACTACTGCGTGCCGTCGCTGGTCGTCCCGGTCGACGACCTGCCGCTGACCGACCGCGGCAAGGTCGACCGGGCCGCGCTGCGCGCGCTGGTGAGCGTCGGATGACCGCGCTGGAGACGACCGCGCGCGGGACGTGGACGCGGCGACGCCCCTTCACCCACCACAACCGGCTGGCGGCGGCCGTCGTGCTGGTCAACCTCGCGCTGTTCCGCGCGGACCCGGCGGACATGGTGGTGGCCAACCTGACCCTGGCGGTGCTGATCCGCCAGCAGCACGTGATCAACCTGCTGTTCCGGCTGGCGACCAGCGCGCCGACGACGTGGCCGTTGAAGGTCCGCTGGACGCTGGGCAAGGTCTACCACTTCGGCGGCCTGCACGTGGGCGGGACGGTGTGCGCGACGGCGTGGTTCGCGGTGGTCGCCTGGACCACGGCCGACCCGCTGGCGTGGGCGATCCTGGCGCTGCTGGTGGGGATGGTCGTGTTCGCCCTGCCGAACCTGCGAGCGCGGCGCCACGACCTGTTCGAACGCACCCACCGGTTCGCCGGGTGGACGATCCTGGTGCTGTTCGCCGCGCACTCCGCGGCGCAGCCCGGGTTCGTCGGCTCGGTGCCGTTCTGGCTGCTGGTCCTGGTCGTGGTGAGCGTGGCGCTGCCGTGGCTTCGGCTGCGGAAGGTGCCTGTGCGGATCGTGCGCCCGTCCAACCACGTGGCTTTGGTGTCGTTCGACTACGGCGTCACGCCGTTCGCCGGGTCGTCCACGGCGGTCAGCCGCAGCCCGCTGCTGGAGTGGCACTCGTTCGCCAACGTGCCCGCGCCGGGGCGCTCCGGGTTCCGGCTCACCATCTCCCGGGCGGGCGACTGGACCGGCGCGCTGATCGACGACCTGCCGACGCACCTGTGGGTCAAGGGCGTGCCCACCGCCGGGGTCGGCAACATCGACAAGCTGTTCACCCGGGTGGTGTGGGTGGCCACCGGCAGCGGCATCGGCCCGTGCCTGCCGCACCTGCTCTCCGGCGACACCCCGTCCCGCCTGGTGTGGTCCACCCGCGACCCGCGCGCCACCTACGGTGACGACCTGGTCGACGAGATCCTCGGCGTGCAGCCGCACGCGATCGTGTGGGACACCGGCCGCGACGGCAAGCCCGACCTGGTCGCTCTGGCGCTGCGCGCGCACCGCGAGTTCGCCGCCGAGGCCGTCATCTGCATCTCCAACAAGAAGACCACCTGGCACGTCGTGGAATCGCTCGAAGCGCGCGGGGTGCCCGCGTTCGGCGCGATCTGGGACTCGTGAGGAGCAGCCCGATGGACTACTCGACACTCGTCGTGGAGACCGACGACGATGGCGTCACCACGCTCACCGTGTCCCGCACGCCGGCGCGCAACGCGCTGTCCGGGCAGGTGCTGGCGGAGCTGGCGCACTTCCTGTCCGGCCCGGCGGTGACCGGGCTGGTGCTCACCGGGGCGCCGGGGCCCGCGTTCGTCGCCGGCGCGGACATCCGGGAGATGGCCGCGATGACCCCGGAGGAGGGTGAGCGGTTCGGGGCGCTGGGGCAGCGGGTCACCCGGCTGCTGGAGGAAGCGCCTTACCCGGTCGTGGCCGCGGTCGACGGCTACGCGTTGGGCGGCGGCTGCGAACTGGTGCTGGCGTGCGACTTCGCCTACGCCACCCGGCGGGCGGTGTTCGGGCAGCCGGAGGTGGTGCTGGGGCTGATCCCCGGCTTCGGCGGGTGCGTGCGGCTGCAACGCCTGGTCGGGCCGGCCGTCGCGCGCGAGCTGATCTACACCGGGCGGCACGTGGACGCGGCGGAGGCGCTGCGGCTGGGGCTGGTCAACGCGGTGTTCGAGGATCGGGCCGAACTGCTGGCGGCGGCCCGTGCGACGCTGCGCCAGGTGGCCCGCAACTCGGCCGAAGCTGTGTCGTTGACCAAGGCCGTGATCAACGGTGTGCGCGGCCGGACCGTGCCCGAGGGGCTCGACGTCGAGCTGACCGCGTTCCGCGAGGCGTTCACCACCCCCGACATGCGCGAGGGGACCGAAGCGTTCCTGGCCAAACGCCCACCCGCGTTCGGGTTGCCCATGCCGCGCGACTAGCCGAGGAGGTGCACCATCAACGACAGTCACACCGCGCTGCTGCGCGCCCTGCACGACGAGCACGCGCCCGCGCTCTGGCGGTACGTGCGCCGCCTGACCGGCGACGAGGAGCTGTCCAACGACGTGGTGCAGGAGGCGCTGCTGCGCGCCTGGCGCAACCCGGCGGTGTTGGAGCAGGGCGCCGCGGCGGCCCGCGCCTGGCTGTACACGGTCGCCCGGAACGTGGTGATCGACGAGCTGCGCAGCGCCCGCGCCCGCTGGGAGGTGGGGTCGGCGCGCGTCCCCGAGCGGGTCCGGTCCGACCCCAGCGACTCGGCGCTGGACGCCTGGCTGGTGGCCGACGTGCTCACCCAGCTGACCCCCGAACACCGCACCGTGATCGTCCGGGCGTACTACATGGGCCAGTCGGTCGCCGAACTCGCGGCGGAACTGGACGTGCCCGAGGGGACGGTGCGGTCCCGCTTGCACTACGGTCTGCGGGCACTGCGCCTGGCGTTGGAGGAGAAGGGGGTCACCGGACGGTGAGCGGGCCAGTCGATCCGTACCGGGACTGGGGCGCCGCTTACGTGCTGGGGTCGCTGGCCCCGGCGCAGCGCCGCGAGTTCGAGGCCCACCTGGGCGGGTGCCCGGACTGCGCGGGTGACGTGGCGGCGCTGGCGGGCGTGCCCGGCCTGCTGTCCGCGGTGCCGCGCGACCGGGCGGTCGCCCTGCTGGAGCCCGAACCCGCGGGTGAGCCGTCGGTCCTGGCCGGGTTGCTGGCCGTCGAACGCTCCCGGCGACGCCGGACCCGCCTGGCGACCGCCGCCGCCGTCGTCATCGCGGCGCTGGTGGGCGCGGCCGTCACGGTCCTGCTCCGGCCGCTCCCCCGCCGGTGGTCGCCGTGCCGCCGGACGTCGTGATGCAGCAGACCGTGCCCAGCCCGGTGACCGCCAGCGTGCGGCTGGTCGACGAGCCGTGGGGGACGCGCATCGAGGTCCGGTGCTCTTACGCGGTGCCCGCGTCCGGCCCGCCGCCGCCCGCGTTCGCGTACGCGTTGTACGTGGTGGACGAGCAGGGCTCCGCCGTCGAGGTAGCCACCTGGACGGCGGGCCCCGGCTCCACCACCCGCCCGGTCGCCACCACGAAAATCGGCCGCTCGGACGTCACCGCGATCGAGATCCGGTTGGTGGACAAGGACTTGGTGCTGCTGCGCGTCGAGTTCTGAGGGTGTCGGGTCAGAGGTCGATGTCGATCCACACGGCGGCGTGGTCGGAGGCGCCGTGGTGGGACGTGGTGATCTCCGGGTAGATCGTCCACTGCTGCGGCGGGTTGACGTTGTCCGGGTCGCCCCACAGCCCTTTGCGGAACACCCGTCCCCCGGTGGTCAGGGCGGCCAGTTCGGGTGAGACCAGGATGTAGTCCAGGCGGTTGCGCAGGCTGCACGACTGGAACGTGCCGGGGCGCGGGCCGGGGTCGAAGCCCGGGAGGGTCGCGGTGTCGACCAGCGGGGTGCCTGGGCCCAGGAGTGGTTCGAGGGTGGGGTGCTGGGGCGGGATGTCGTTGGTGGGGCCCTTGTTCAGGTCGCCCAGCACCGCGATCAGGTCGGCGCCCTCGGCGCGCAGGTCGTCGTAGATCTCGCGGACCCGGGTGGCCTGCCGGCGGCGCAACGGGTCGGGGTTGCCGCTGGAGAACGACTGGCTCTTGAAGTGGTTGGGCAGCACGAACAACTCCCGCCCGGCCACGCGCAACTGGTAGACCGGGCAGTCCCGGCTGAACAGCGCCCGGCCGGCGCGCTCCGGGTCGGGGTCGTCGACGTGACTGCGGACCGACTCGACGGCGACCCGCCCGGTGGTCATCAGACCCACGTCGATGCCGCGCGGGTCGTTGCCGTCCACCAGCATCGCGTGCGCGTAGCGGCGGTTCAGCAGGACTTCGTTGAACCGGACGAGCGCCGGGCGGTGCTCGGCCTCGACCAGGCACAAGATGTCCGCGGCCACCTCGTCGACGACCTTGGCGGTCATCCGGGTGGCGATCTCGTCGACCGGTTCGGTGATCAGGTCGACCCAGCCGATCCAGTCGCCGCGGCCGGTGGCCACGATGGCCACGTCGCCGCTGGACTGCTTGAGGAAGTCGCCGCGGTTCTCCCGCAACAACGCCCACGCCTCGAACGGGCGCGGGTTGAGCACGAGCCGGTCGGTGCGGACGAGGACGCGGAGGGTCTCCAGCGCCGCCAGCATCTCCTGCTTGTCGGTCTCGGTGTAGACGGGTTCGGCCGACACTGTGGTGAACCGGCTGTAGGCGGCGAGCACGGGCCCGGCCTCGGCCGCGCTCCCGGACAGGGCCTTCGCCCGCTCGAACAGGTTCTCCACGTTGAAGGTCGCAAGTCGCACGGTCATGGCGACGCCTCGATTCCACGGTGTCTTGACTGTCCAGTCGTCGACACCCTCGACCGGGTTACCGCCTTCACCCGATCGTGCGCCGGGTCGCGATCAACGGAGAGTCACCTATCGCGGGGTCTTGGGCGCTCTCAAGATCAAAGCCTAAACGCATAAAGGCGGGCCTGGAGGCGGGGGCTCCCCGGGCGCGGAGAGCCCCCCACGGGTCACGGACCGGTGTACTCGAAGATGTAGATCCCGTAGTCGCGGTCACTCGCGGCCACGTACTCCTTGCCGCCGTGCGAGAACACCTCGACGCCCCAGAAGTTGTTCCCGCCCTCCGCGATGAAGCGGCCCACCTCGACCAGCTTGTCCTGCTGGATCTTCGCCACGCGGAAACCGCCCGCGTAGTAGGAGAAGTAGGCCAGGTCGTTCTTCACGTGCGAGGTGGCGACCTCGTGGACCGACAGGTCACCCGAACCGCTCGCCTTGGTCGGGTCGTGCGCCTCGGGGATGGCGTAGGTGTCCAGCTCGGTCATCTTGCCGCGCTCGTTGCGGTACAGGTGCACGTAACCCCAGCCGTCGAACGCCGAGCTGAGCGTCACCACGTCACCGACCTGGCCCTGGGCCACACCGGGGATGAGGCTGCCCGCCAGGGTGTCGCTGCCGGCCCGGCACGCGGCCTCGTCGTAGGACGCCTCGCGGTCGAACAGGCCGAAGCCGGTGCGCCGGTCGACGGAGAACGCGGGCACCGAGCCCTCCACGCTCATGCCGAACGCGCCGCACGAACCCTCGCGGTTGACGACCACGACGGCCTCGTAGCCACCGGCGGAGGTCACCGCCGCGACCTTCTGGGTGAACGCGCAGCCGCCGCGGGTGACGACCGCGAGCTGTGCCGTGCCGACCGCCGGCGCGGCCGGGACCGCCGCGTCGCCGGGGCACGCGCGACCCCCGTAGACCGCGGTGCCGGTGATCGTCTGGCCGGACGCCAACTGCGGCGTCCGGTCGCCCTGGCCGGCGGAGAACGCGGCGCCGTCGTCGGAGGACCCCTTGAGCACGTACGGGTCGAAGTCCTCGTCGGCGGCGATCACGTACTTGTTGTCACGGGTGAACTCGGCCTGGTGGGCGTTGCCCTCCGGCTCGGACGCGGACCCGGTGGACTCCAGCAGCTCCGGGTCCGGGTTGGCGAAGTCCGAGTCCGCCAGGTAGACCGGCGCGGCCGGGTTGGTGACGTCGAGCTGCACGTAACCGGCGTCCCAGTAGGACAGCAGCATGACCTGCCGGCCGCCGATCTCCTTGACGACCATGTCGTGCAGGAACACCTCGGTGAGGTTGGCCGGCCCCGCCTGGAGGATCTGCGGGAACATCTTGGCGAGGTCGTACTCGGCGACCTTGACCGGCGTGCGCGGGTCGGTGATGTCGAAGACGTCGACGTCGGCCTGCTCCTCGTCGTCGACCAGGACCGCGTAGGCCTTGTCGCCCACGTCCCAGATGAAGACGCTGTGCACCTCGTGCGCGATGCCGGGGTTGTTGGCGCCCGCCGGGTCGAGGTCGCCGAAGCCCTTGGCCAGGAAGTTCGGCCGCTTCGGGTCGGTCACGTCGACCAGCGTCGCGCCGCCCACGGTGGACAGGTTGTTGCCCACGCTCGGGGTGACGCTGCCGCACACCTCGTTGTTGAACGCCAGCACGTCGCCGGTGAACTTGGGCGTGTCGATGCGGATGACCTGGGCGCCCTCGCCGACGTAGCTGTTCTGGCCGGTGCGGATGAAGTTGACCTGCCGGGGGCTGGCCGGGTTCTTGATGTCGAAGACGTAGACGCCGCCCTTCTGGCAGTCGCGCGAGCTGAACGCGGCCAGGTAGGCGTAGCCGTTGTGCACGCCGACGTCGGCGACGCGGCCCTCGAAGTCCTGGTTGATCGGCGCTTTGCCGACCACCCGGACGTTGTGGCTGGTGGCGGGCAGGTGGCCGTGGTCGCCCCCGTGCTGCTCGTGGCTGTGGGTGACCTTGGCGTTGTCGATGGTGCCGTCGGTGGAGGTGGAGTCGTCACCCTCGTGGGCCACGGCGGCGGGTGTGAGCAGGACCAGGGCGAACATCGTGGGGAGAGCCCCGGTGCGGAGCAGGGATCTGCGGCGGATCACAGTTCCTCCGTCAAATGGGAAACGTGTGCCGGCACACTCTTCGGCCCACGGCCGTTCGGAGCAATGGGCCGTCGGGGTCTTGCTCGATCCAGTGCCCCTTCACAGTTTGCTTCGGTTCTGTCATGCGCCCCAGTGGAGGTGGGACGCCCACAGGTACGGGGTGGCGGTATGGGCGTCGCGGTGGGCGCGGACGGCGGTGTGCAGGGCGTGCGCGGAGCGTTCGACGTCGAGGCCGGTGGGGGTGCCCAGGGCGCGGTAGAAGCGGGTGGCGAACTCCACGGCGATCTCGTCGTCGACCGACCACAGGGTGCCGACGACGTGGGGGAAACCGGCCAGGTGGAAGGCCGCGGCCAGGTGGATCGCCTCGTTGAGGAAGCGGTCGGCCTTGTTCAGGGCGGTGTTGCAGGCGGAGAGGTAGGCGAGTTGGGCCCGGTGCAGGTCGATCGGCGCCAGGTGGGCGACGGTGAGCGGGGACTCGGCGTGGTCGTGCAGGAGGAGGGTGCTCGCGGCCGGGTCGGTCGTGTCGTGGGTGCCGTGGCAGGCGAAGTGCGCGATGGCGTGCTGGGGCAGTTCGTCGAGGACGCGGCGGGCGGTCGGGGTGTCGGGGGCGGTGGTGCCCGGTGCCGGTTCGACGAGGGTGACCGGGTCGGGCAGCAGGGTGCGCAGGGCTTCGGCTTCGCGGAGCACGTGCGGGAGCGGGCCGTCGCCGGGCAGGCCCGGGGTGGTGGGCATGGCCACGATGAGCGAGCTGGTGGGGTTCTGGGCCGTTCTGGCGCGCGCGTGGCCGAGGGCTCGGATGGTCGGGGTGTAGGAGGAGATCACGCGGTCGAGCACGGTGCGGTGTGAGCGGTCGGTGTGGTGGCCTGCGGCGTGCAGTGGGAGCAGGCCGAGCCGTCCGCCGGGTGCCCACCACACTCGGGGCCACTCCCCGGTCGGGGTGTCGCGGTGGCCGAGGTGGTCCAGGACGGGGCCGGTGACGTTGTCCCACAACCATTCCAGGATCGCGGTGAGGGTGTGTCGGGTGTCCGGGCCATGCGGTGAGGGTGCGATTTCGCGGCGGGCCACGCCGTGCAGCGCTTGGTGGAAGTCGGTGGTGCGGTCGATGACGGCTTGTTCGGTGACGCCGGGAAGAGGGAGGGCGGTGACGCCGTCGGGGGTCAGGATCAGGGCGTGACACCGGTTTTCGGTCAGGATGAAGGTGACGATCGGGCCGTGGGCGGCTTGGGCGTGCAGTTCCGGGCCGGTGGGCGGGAGGCCGAAGCGGGCGAACCCGTCCAGGGCGCGGATCTCCTGGAGGGTCGCGGCGAGGTCTTCCGCGATGGCGATGCGTTCGTCGGGGCGCTCGGGTTTTCCGCGGGCCGCTTCGGAGAGGGCTATGAACAGATCCGTCGTGCTCTTCATCCGGCCCGCCACGGGGTCGGTGTGCAGGGTCCGGCCGGTGTGCCGGTCGAGCCGGTCGCGGATCTCGGCGAAGCGGGCGGCGAGGTCGGGGCGGACGCGGCGCAGGTCGGTGAGGTCGCCGCGGATCTCCAGGGACTGGCTCAGCAGCACCGCCCGACCGCTTTCCACCAGTTCCAGGGCGCGTTGTGCGGCGAAGGGCGAGGGGACGGCCAGGGCCGCGTCCGCCGCCGCGTCGACCAGGGCGGAGATCCCGGTGAGCTGGTGTTGGCGGTCGCGGCGCGGCAGGCGGTGCGGGGTCAGTTCGGGTATCAGCCGGACTGCGGCCTCCAGCAGGTTCGCCGCGCCTGCCAGGTCACCCTTGCGTTCGGCCAGGACCGCCGCCGACCGTGCCGCCGTCATGCGCTGGAACGTCTGTCCCGCAACGACTTCCGACGCTTCGGTGTAGCAGCGGAGAACTTCGTCGAGGTCGGCCGGGGAGTGTCGGAGTTCGGACCGCATCCGCAGCACGTGGCCGAGGTTCGTCAGCCGGCCGGTGCGATCGGGGTGGTCGGACGGTGTCGCTTTCACCGCTCGGCGGTGTGCGTTCACGGCCGCATCCAGGTCGCTCGGCCGCGCGGTGTGCTCGAACGCGGTGCGCCAGGCGTTGCCGAGGACGGTCAGCCGTGCCGCGAGGGCCGGGTCATCGGGCGGGGTGGCGTCCACGGCCCTTCGACACGCGTCCACTGCCCCGATCAGGTCGTCCCGCGCCCCGGTCCGTTCGAACCGGACCCGCAGCGAGACCCCCAGCTCCGCCAGGTGACGCGCCTCGTCCGCGTGACCGGGCGGCAGCGAGTCCACCAAGTCCCGCTGCATGGCTATCACCGCGTCGAGGTCGCTCAAGTTCCCGATGCGCTCGAACCGAGCCCGCATCACCATCGCGAAATTGGTGACCGCCGCCGGGTACGAGGGGTGCCCCACTCCCGTCGCGGCCACCGCCTGGATCGCCGCACTCACCGACTCGAAGAGGTCTTCGACCGCGTCGGTCCGCTGGTAGCGGTCTTGCAAGGCCGCGCACAGGTTCATGAAGTGCACCGCTTGGTCGGGGTGGTCCAACGGCGTCAGCGCGGCAGCCCGCCGAGCCGCGTCCACGGCCTGGTCGAGGTCCCGCACGTCCCCGCCGCGCCGAAACCGGTCGATTGACGCCACGCTCAACGTCGACAACCGCCGAGCTTCCGACACATCCCCCATTCCCCACCCTGACGGACCGTCACGCCACTAATGTGAGGCGCCGTCCGGTTGCACGGGAGGACGTGGATGCGCGCCGACGCCCAGCGGAACTACGAACTGCTGGTGGAGCACGCCAAACTGGCGTTCGCCGAACACGGGGTGGACGCTTCCCTGGACGGCATCGCCAGAAGCGCGGGCGTGGCCAGCGGCACCCTGTACCGCCACTTCCCCACCCGCCTGGACCTCGTCGAGGCCACCCTCGCGAACCAGATCGCCGACCTGGCAGGCCTCGGCCGCCACCTTTTACAACCGGCCAACGACCCTTTCACCGCCCTGTCGACCTGGCTCCACGCCACCCTCCGCCACGCCCTCACCTACCGGGGCCTGTCCGCCACCCTCCTCAACACCGCCCTCGACCAAGACCCACAACTCCCGTCCCCCTGGCACAAGGAACTCCTCAACACCACCACCCACCTCCTCAACCGCGCCCGTGCCACGAAAGCGATCACCACCGAAGCCACCACCACCGAAATCCTGAAGACGGTCACCGCGATCGCCTGGGCCACCCGGAACACCCCCGACCAAGCCGACCGGCTGCTCACCCTCCTGCTGAACGGCCTGCGCTACGGATCAACCCCTGCTCCCACTGGACCGCCGAAGTAGCAGCCGGCGCACGGGTCGAGGTCCACGTACAGTTCCGGGCCACGACCACCGCCGAGTGGACCGCGGTCGCCGTCATCCCCGACGCTCGATGACCTGACCACGGCCCCGACCGCCGCAGTCGGGGCCGGCGGGTCAGCGGCCGGTGGAGCCGTCGATGAGCTCGCGGAGGATGTCGGCGTGGCCGGCGTGGCGGCCGGTTTCCTCGATCAGGTGGGTGAGTGCCCAGCGCGCGCTGGGGCCGCCCGGCCGGAGCGGGGCGGTGAGGTCGGTGTGGTGGTCGAGGACCGCGTTGGCGCGCTGGACGGCGTCGCGGTAGCGGGCTACGACGTCGGCGACGGTGTCCTCCGGCGCGGCCTGGAACGTGGACTGCCAGTCGGGGATGTGCTCGCCGAGGAAGTTCGCGCGTTCGACGCAGTTCAGGTGGTTGAGCAGTCCGAGCAGGTTGGTGCCGGAGGGCACGGCGGCCGTCCGCACGGCCGGTTCGGGTGCGCCCTCGACCTTCGCGGCGATGGACGTGCGGAGGTAGTCCAGGAACCCGCGCAGGACCTCGGTCTCGCTCCCGCCGGTCCGGGGCGGCGGGGTGTCGCGGCGACGACTGGGCATGGTGTCCGATCACTCCGTCAGGGTCGACGCGTGGGCGGCCAGGCCGTCGGCCATCTGCTGCGTCACGCGCGGCAGGACGCGCTTCGTCAGCCGGCCCAGCCCCCAGCGGGCTTGGTAGGTGCCGTGCCAGTGGATCGTAGTGCCGCCGTCGGCGGTGGGCGCGAGGTCGACGGACGCCCGGTAGTCGCGGATGGCCGAAGCGCTCGGCGATCTGGCCGATGGTCAGGTCGGTGTCGGTGAGCAGCCCGCGCGCCCGGTCGACCCGCGGCCGGGTCAGGTACCGGTGCGGTGTCTCGCCGGTCGCGGCGCCGAACTCCGCGTAGGGCGCGAGGTCGAAGTCCGGCGAGTCGGACGCCCCGCCAGCCTAGCCGGCCGGACGCGGTCCCGGGGTCAGCGGCACAGGGCCGGGCTGTTCGTGCGGAAGGCCTCCTCGACGACGTCCGCGGCGGCCCGGACGCCGTCCAGCCGGGCGATCCGGCGGGCGGACTCGCGGGCGCGGCGGCGGTAGGCCGGGGTGGCCCGGACGTGTTCGACCAGGGCGCGCAGGTCCCGGGCCTTGACCTTGTGCACCGGGATGAACTCGCCCACGCCCAACCAGCGCACCCGTGCGGCCACGCCGAACTGGTCGGTGGCCACCGGTAACGACACCATCGGCACGCCGTGGGCCAGGCACTCCAGGACCGTGTTCGTGCCGCCGTGGTTGATGACCAGGTCGGCGCGCCGCAGCAGCGCCAGCTGGGGCGCGTACCCGACCACCAGCGGGTCGCCGGGCAGGTTCTCGGGCACCGGGGCGTCGGCGCGGCCCAGCGCGAGGACCAGTTGGACGTCCAGCCCGGCGCACGCCTCGGCGATCTCCCGGAACACCCACCCCATCCGGTTCTGCAGGGTGCCCATCGAGGCGTAGACCAGCGGGCGGCCGTCCAGCCGGTCCCACGGGAACGGGCCGTCCGCGCCCTTCGGGTCCAGGAACGGGCCGGTGTAGGTGAAGCCCGCGGGCAGGTCGCGGCGCGGGTAGTCGAAGAACTCCGGCTGCTGGGCGATCTGCGCGAGCCCGGAGAACGAGCCGTCCACGGTGACCGGTGCCAGGCCCCACCCGGCGCGGGCGGTGTTGACCAGGTCCACCAGCGGGCGCAGGGCGCGGGCCTCGACCCGGCGGCCCACCGCGTTGCGCAGCCGGCCCAGCGGGGTCGGCAGGTAGGACCAGGGCGTCATCACCGGCGGCACGTCCCGTTCGGAGTTGAGCGGCATGAAGCTGCACACGCTCACGAACGGCAGGCAAAGGCGGTCGGCGACGGTGCCGCCCGCCGGGGCGACCTGGTCCACCACCAGCCCGTCGACGGCCAGGTCGGCCAGCAGGTCGGGCAGGTCCCGGAACATGACCCGGGCGATGTCGCGCAGGTGCCCGACGATCAGCCGGATCGCGGGCGCGCCGGTCAGCGTGCCCTGCCGCGCGGTGAACTCCTCCAGCGAGCCGATCGGGAACTCGTCGACCCCCACCGGCAGGAAGTCCAGTCCGGCGGCGGAAACCCTGTGCTCCGCGTCCACGGTGGACACGATGATCACTTCGTGGCCGCGCTCGCGCAGCTCACGTCCCAAAGTCGTCATGGTGTTGACGTGACCGACGTAAGGCGGGCACACCAAAGCCAAGCGTGACATGCCAATCCCCCAAAGTGAACTTGCGACGTCGTCAGGCGTGGACGGTCTCCCCCACGGCCGCACGCCGGCCCGGCAGCGCCAGGGCCGTCAACGCACCCACCAGGACGATCCCCCCGCCCAGGTAGACCGCGGGCACCAAACCCTCCACATAGGACGGACCATTGTCATAACTCCCGTTGGCCGCGAAGACCGCGGTCAACACGGCCACACCCAGCGCGACTCCGATCTCGCGCAGGGTGCTGTTGACGCCGGACGCCTTGCCGTGGTCGGCGTCCGGAACGCTCGCCAGCACCACCGTCGCCACGGGCGCGAGCGTCAGCCCCATGCCGACACCCGCGACCACGAACGGCGGCACGAGCGCGCTGAACGGCACGTCCACCGCGAGCACCGACGCGATCCACGCCAGCGCGACGGTCTGCATCACCATCCCCGTGGTGACCAGGACCCGACTGCCGATCCGCGCGGTGAACAGGCCCGCGAGCGGGGCGACGACCATCGGCGCCAGCGTCCACGGCATCGTCCGCGCCGCCGCCGCCAGCGGCGACATCCCCTGCACCACCTGGAAGAACTGGGCGAGCAGGAACACCGCGCCGAAGGTGCCGAACGAGAACGCCATCGACGCGGCGTTGGACGCGGTGAAGCCGCGCGAGCGGAACAGCCGCAGCGGCACCAGGGGCGCGGCGGCGCGCCGCTGGTGCACCAGGAACAGCGCCAGCAGGACCACCCCGGCCGCCAGCGCCCCCACCGTGGTGGCCGAACCCCAGCCGGCCGCGTCGGCGTGCACGATCCCCCACACCAGCACCAGCACACCCGGTCCCGCGAGCAGCAGGCCCGGCACGTCCAGCGCCCGGTCCGGCCCGCGCGACTCGGCGAGCACGACCAGCGCGAGCGGCGCGACCACCAGGCCGACGGGCACGTTGAGCCAGAAGATCCACTGCCAGGCGAGGCCCTCCACGATGGCCCCGCCGACCAGCGGCCCGAGCGCCACGCCGAGCCCGCTCACCCCGCCCCAGATGCCGATCGCCACCGCACGCCGGTCCGGCGCGACCGCGGCGGCCAGCAGGGTCAGCGACAACGGCATGATCGCCGCCGCCGCCGCGCCCTGCACGGCCCGTGCCGCGATGAGCACCGTCGTGTCGCCGGCCAGCGCGGCGACGGCCGAGGCGAGCGTGAACACCGCGATGCCCACCGCGAACACCCGCCGCCGACCGAGCCGGTCACCCAACGCCGAGAAGGTGAGCAGGAGGGTGGCGAACGCCAGCGTGTAAGCGTTCACCACCCACTGGAGCGTCTCCAGGGAGGCACCGAGTTCCGCCTTGATCACCGGCAGCGCGAACGTGACCACGAGGTTGTCCAGCGTCGCCATGAACATCGGCACGGACGTCGCCAGCACGACCGCGACGAAGCCGGGTCGGCGCTCGACGGGCATCAACGAGCCCCCTTAGTAAGCATTGACTGATAACTAAGCGGACCGTAAGGCATCGACTGATAACATGTCAACCGTGACCGAAGCCAAGGACGCCGTGCGCCGCCGAATGCCCCCCGAGGTGCGTCATCGGCAGGTGCTGGAGGCGGCGGTCGCGGCGTTCGCGGAGGGCGGTTACGCGGGCACGACGACCGACCAGGTGGCACGGCTGGCCGGGGTCTCGCAGCCCTACGTGGTGCGCTTGTTCGGCGGGAAGAAGGAGTTGTTCCTCGCCGCGCACACCCACGTCCTGGACCGCGTCGAGCAGGCGTTCCGCACCGCGGTCGAACACCGTCCGCCCGGCATGGAGCCGTTGCAGGCGCTGACGCACGCCTACCTGGCCCTGATCCCCGACCGGGACCTGCTGAAGGTCATGCAGCACGGCTTCGTCGCCGGCGGCTCCCCCGTCTTCGGCCCGGCCGTCCGGGCGTGCCTGACCCGGATGTACGCCCTGGTCCGGGAACTGGCGGGGGTGTCGCCGGCGGAGGCGCGCGACTTCGTGGCCAGCGGCCTGCTGATCAACACCATGGTGTCGGTCGACCTGCTGGACCACGCCGGCGAGGACGCCGACGCCCAGGAACTCCTGCACAGCACGTTGGGCGGCACCGACATCGCCGACTTCCTGGCCGCCGGCGACAAGGCCTGACCCCGTCACCCGACAAGCGGCGCCGCGCCCCGCACGGGTGATCCGACGGCGTGAAGGGCTGAAACCCCTTGCGGTCGCTGGTCACAGGCACGGCGCGGATCGACGATCGGGGTACCGGCGTCCGACCGGCCGGGTCGTTCGACACCGGCGGACGGCGCCCTGACCCAGGAGCCGACCATGACCCACGCCCCAGTCCAGGTGCCGACCTCCGTCGAGCAGGTGATCGAGCGGATGCGGGAGATCGACCGGCAGCTGGACCCGCACGACGGCGTCGCGTGCTTCAACCGGATGTACCTGCGGGTCACCGAGCTGGTGGCGCAGAACATCGTCGACGGCTTCTTCGAGGACCCGGCCTTCCTGGAGCGCATGGACGTCCTGTTCGCCGGCCTCTACTTCAAGGCCGTCGACGCCAAGACCCCTCCCCTGCCGTGGCAGCCGCTGTTCGACGCGAGGGGCAACCGGATCATCTGGCCCATCCAGTTCGCGCTGGCGGGCATGAACGCGCACATCAACCACGATCTCCCGCTGGCCGTCAACGCCACCTGCCAGGAACGCGGCACCACGCCCCACACCAAGCCGTCCACGCCGACTACCTGCGGGTCAACGAACTGCTCGCCAGGGTCGAGGCGGAGGTCCGCGCCGAGTACGAACCGAAGCTGCTCAAGCTCACCACCGAGCAGGCCGAGGCGCTCAAGCACGCCCTGTCGGCCTTCAGCATCGCCCGCGCCCGCGACACCTCCTGGCTCAAGGCCCTGAACCTGTGGGAACAGCGCATGATCAAGCCTCTCTACAACAGCACCCTCACCGCCCTGGCCGCCGAGGTCGCCGCAATCGGCACCACCGTGCTCACCCCGGTCGTCCCGCCACCCGCGTAGCCGTGTCCTCATCGCCCGGCGCGCAACGCCAAGGGGCAGGGCCGCCGAGGAGGACACAGCGCAACGCTGGACTTCCTGCTTGTGTCAATCCTTGGCGGTCTGCCCGCCGGTGAGGCTCTTTTCAATCTCTGAAAATTGCGCTTCCGCGCTCGAATCCCTGGGCTGGGAGCCCTGCCATAAAGCCGCCGCTGCGCGGCGAAAGGGTTCACCCGAGGCGGAAGCCGATGCCGCGAACCGTGTGGATGACCTGGGGTGGACGGAGTTTGCGGCGGAGGGAGGTCATCAGGACGTCGAGGACGTTGGACTTCGGGTCGGCCATCTCGTCCCACGCGTGGCTGATCAACTCGGCCCGGCTCACGGAGTCGCCCGCCCGGGTCAGCAGCAGGTGCAGGACGGCGAACTCGGTCGGCGTCAGGGTGAGCACGACGCCCGCTCGACTCGCCTCGCGCCGGCCCACGTCCAGCTCGACGTCCCCGTGCCGCAACAGCCCCGGCGAGCCGATCGCGGCCCTCCTGCACAGGCTGCGCACCCGGGCCACCAGCTCGTCCATCGCGAACGGCTTCACCAGGTAGTCGTCCCCCACGCCCAGGCCCGCCACCCGGTCGGCCACCTCGCCCAACGCGGTCAGGAACAGCACCGGCACCTGGAAACCGCTTTCCCTCAACCGCCGCACGTGGTCCAGCGTGTCCCCGCCGGGCACCATCCGGTCCAGGACCGCGCAGTCGTAGTCGTTCACCGCCAGGGCCTCGTCGGCGGCGGCCAGGTCGGCGGCCACGTCGACCGCGAAGCCCTCCCCGCGCAACGACAGCGCGACGGCGAACAGCAGGTCTTCGTCGTCCTCGGTCACCAAGATCCGCACGGACCCCACGGTATCGCCACGCCCCCGCCCGCCGACCCGCTAGCGTGCGTCCCCAAACCGAGCCGAGCGGGGAACCGAACGTATGCGCGTGCTGGTGGTGGAGGACGACGAAGACCTGCGGGTGGCGGTCTCGGCGGAGCTGCGGGGTTCCGGGCTGGACGTGGACACCGCCTCGACCATCGCCGAGGCCGACCGGACCCTGACCGCAACGACCCACCAGTGCGTGGTGTTCGACCGGACCCTGACCGCAACGACCCACCAGTGCGTGGTGTTCGACCGGATGCTGCCCGACGGCGACGCGATCGAGTACGTCCAGGACCGCCGCCGGCAGGGCTGGGCGGTGCCGGTGCTGTTCCTCACCGCGCGCGACACCGTGGCCGACCGGGTGGACGGGTTCAACCACGGCGGCGACGACTACCTGGTCAAACCCTTCGCCATGGACGAGCTGTCCGCCCGGGTCCTGACCCTGGTGCGGCGGGCGGGTCGGGGGCGGCCGTCGGTGCTGCGGCACGGTGACCTGGAGGTCGACTGCGCGCGGCGCGAGGTGACCCGGGGCGGGGTGGCGTTGACGTTGAGCGGCAAGGAGTTCGCGGTGTTGGAGTACCTGGCCGCGCGCGCCGGGCAGGCGGTCAGCCGGGTGGAGCTGGTCGAGCACTGCTGGGACGCCGAAGCGGACCTCGCGCCCAACGCGGTGAACGTCGTCGTGCTGCGGCTGCGGCGCAAGCTGCGCGCCCCCGACCTGATCCACACCGTGGGCGGCTACGGCTACCGACTGGGGTCGTCGTGAGCGGGTCGGCGGCGCGGTTGCGGGCGCTGCGTCGGGTGCTCACCGTGCTGTTCACCGCCATGAACACCGCCGGGCTGCTGGTGCTGGCCGTGGTCGTGGTCCGCGAGGACGCCGAGCAGCGCGCCGAGCGGCTGGACGCGGAACTGCGCCGGGTCACCGCCGTGGCCAGCCGGCTGATCGACTTCGAAGGGTCCCTGGTCACCGCGGAACTCGTGCGCGACCCGATCAACCGCGAGTGCCCCCAGTTCGCGATCCTGCCCGGCGGCGCGCCCCGCGAGTTCCTCGGCCACACCAGCGACCAGGCGTGCGCCCCGGTGGACATCGGCGTGCTCAGCGGCCTGGCCACCGAGGCGGTCGGCACGAACACCACCCTCCAGGGCGACAAGGACGACCTCCGCGTGCGCGCCGAACCGCTGCGCACCGCCGACGGCGCGGTGGTGGGCGCGATCGTCGCCGTGACCGACCTGGGACCGGAGCGGTCTCGGCACCAAGCAGTTCTCTGGACCGTGGTCGCCGGGTGCCTGGTGCTCGCGGTCGCCCTGGGCATCGCCGGGCACGTGCTGTCCGGCCGCGCGATCCGCCCGGCCGCCGCCGCGTTGGAACAGCAGGAAGTGCTGCTCGCCGAGACCGCGCACGACCTGCGCACCCCGGTGGCGGCCCTGCGCGCCCTCGCCGAAACCGCGCTGCGCCACCCCGACCAGCACGGCGAACTGCTGCCCCGCACGGTCCGGCTGGCGGGCCGGATGGGCGGCATCATCGACGGCCTGCTGGTCCGCGCTCGGCTGGCGGCCGGGGTGGAACAGCTGTCCATCAAACGGGTCTGGCTGGACCAACTGGTCGCGGGCGTGGTCGAGGAGACGCCCCACCACGGCGCGCAGGTCACGCTCACCGCCGCCCCGACCGCCGTGGACGTCGACCGCACCCTGGTCCAACGGGCCGTCGGCAACCTGCTCACCAACGCCCTGCGCCACGGCCACCAGCCCGGCGTGGAGGCGATCGTGCACATCACCGTCGCCGACGGCCGGGTCACCGTGGCCGACCACGGGCCGGGCATCGACGCCGCGCTGGCCGAGGAGGCGTTCGACCGGTTCACCGGGTCCGGCGCGTCCTCCGGGCTGGGGCTGTCGATCGTGCGCTGGGTGGCGCTGGCGCACGGCGGTTCGCTGCGGGTGTTCAACGCCGAGGAGGGCGGCGCGATCTTCGAGCTGGCCTTCCCGGTCAGCGGACCTTGAACGTGCCCCACGGCCGCAGCGTCACCCAGTCGCCGTCCAGGCGGTAGGCGAGGTAGTAGGTGTACTCGCCGGGCGCGGGGAACGCGCGGTGCAGCCGGATCTCCTGCGGGGTCGTGCCCAGGGCGTGCTCGCGCAGTTCGGGGAAGTCGTGCGGGACGCCCGCCGCGTCCTGCACCCGCACGGTCAGCCCGCGCAGGGTCAGCGGCCGGTCGGCGGCCAGTTCGGCGCGCAGGGTGACCTCCTGCCCGGCCTTGGGCAGCGCCGGTTCCAGCCGCAGCGGACCGGCGATGGTCGGCCGGGACGGCAGGCCGGCGACGGGCACGTCGCGCTCGGCCGTCAGCGCGACGACCGCGAGAACAGCCGCGACGACCACGGCGGCGGGAACCAAGAGCTTGCGCTGCACCAGTTCTGGACCGTTCTTGTATCGAGTGCCCTACGCTACGTGACCAAGCCGGCAGGGGGAGCGGAACGGATGAGATTGTTCGGGAAGTGGGGTCGTCGCGGTCCGGTCGCCGCCCTGACCGCCGGGTGCGTCCTGGTCGCGGCGGTGGCGGTCGGCGGGTCGGCCGACGTGCCGGCCCTGGAGTTCCTCAACCCGGGGCACTGGGTGGTCAACACCGCCGCGGGCAAGGTCTACCACGTCGACGGCGCCACCAAGCAGGTCGACGCGGAGGTCCCGCTGCCCGGCGCGAAGCCCGGCAGCGTCGTCGTGCAGAGCGACACCAGCGGGTACGTGGTCGGCGCGGGCCAGTACACCGAGTTCGGCAAGTCCACGCTGCGCGTCGAGGCCACCACGCCCGCGCCGACGGCCGACGAGGTCCCGGTGCCGCTGGAGACGGCGGGCGGGCCGTACCTGGTCTACCGGGACGCGGCGGTCGTGGTGCGGCTGGGCGCGGAGCACGCGGTGATCGACGTGGGCGGCAAGCTCGGCAACCCCGTCGCCACCGCGGACGGCACGGTGTGGCTGCACCGCGTGGACACCGGCGCCCTGTGCAAGCTGGCGCGCGGCACCACTGTCCCGTCCTGCCCGGCGTCCGCGCCGGCCGGCCACAAGGGCGGCCTGACCGTCGTCGCGGGCAAGCCGGTGTTCGTGGACACCACCGCCGACACCATGCGCGCGGTGGAGGGCAACGGCCCCGAACGACCGCTGGGCACCGACGTCCCCGAGCAGACGCGCGTCGCGGCGGCCGACGTCGACGGCCGCGTGTCGATCCTCGACCCGGCGGGCCGGCTCTACCTGGTCGACTCCGCGCCCGTCGTGGGCGACCGGCCGGCGGCCAAGAACGTCGTGGTGGACCTGGAAGCGGGCCAGTACACCGGCCCGGAGACCACCGGCTCGACCATCGCGGTGCTCGACCACGGCAGCGGCCGGCTGATGACCTACGACAGCGCCGGCACCCGCCGCCAGGTCACGCCCGTGCCGCCGGAGTCCGGCAAGCCGCGCCTGACCAAGGCCGACGACGAACGGGTCTACGTCGAGGGCGGCGAGGGCCGGCACGTGCTGGTGGTCGACCCCGGCGGCGAGGTCACCGAGGTGCCGGTGGAGCGCAAGCCCGTGCCGACCACCACGACCACCACTCCCCTGCCGGCGGCACCCACGACCACCACCGATCAGGTGACCACCGGGCAGGTGACCACCCGGGAGAACCCGCCGGTCCTCGCGGCGAGCCCGCCCGGCGCGCCCGCCGGCGTGACCGCCACGCCCGGCACCGGCTCCGCGGTGGTGAACTGGGGTCCGGCGGCGGACAACGGCGCACCGGTCACCGCCTACCACGTCACCTGGAACGGCGGCGGCGTCACCGTTGCGGGCGGCCAACTCAGTGCCACGGTCAACGGCCTGGCCAACGGGACCGCGTACACGTTCACCGTGGTGGCGGAGAACCGGGTCGGCCGCGGCCCGGGGGCCTCCGCGCAGGCCACGCCCCGACGGGTGCCGACGATCACCGTCTCGCGGGGCAAGGACACCACGACCGGGTCGTGCCGCGCGCCGGACTGCGCGTTCATCCACATCGAGATGCGCGGTTTCGAGCCCGACACGGCCTACGAGATCATCCCGTACGCCAGCGAGTGGGGCCGGGTGAACCCGGGCGTCACCCTGACCACCGACGCCGACGGCACGCAGATCGTCGACGACCGGTTCCCGTTCAGCGGCGACGGCCAGACGGTGTGGGTCGTGGCCGGCGGCGTCGAGTCCAACCGCTACTACTGGGAGAAGCAGTGACGACCGTGGCCGTGCCGGTGTCCACCCGGGTCTACCAGGCCATCGCGGACAACGTGCAGCGCGTGGTGCGCGGCAAGCCGGAACTGGTGCGGCTGGCCGTGGCCGCCCTGTTCGCCGAGGGGCACCTGCTGATCGAGGACGTGCCCGGCCTGGGTAAGACCACGCTGGCCAAGTGCCTGGCGCGCAGCGTCGGCGGCACGTGGAACCGCATCCAGTTCACGCCCGACCTGCTGCCCGGCGACATCACCGGGGTCGTGGTCTACCACCAGAACACCGAGCGGTTCGAGTTCCACCCCGGCGGGATCTTCGCCAACGTGGTGCTGGCCGACGAGATCAACCGCGGCACGCCCAAGACCCAGTCCGCGCTGCTGGAGGTGATGGCGGAGCGGCGGGCCACCGTCGACTCCGCGGAGCACGAGGTGCCCAGCCCGTTCCTGGTCGTGGCCACCCAGAACCCGATCGAGATGGAGGGCACCTACCGGCTGCCCGAAGCGCAGCTCGACCGGTTCCTGATGCGGCTGTCGGTCGGGTACCCGGACCTGGCGTCCGAGGTGCTGGTGGTGATGAGCGACCGGGCGCGGGTCCGGCCCGAGGACCTCTCCCCCGTGGTCGACACCGCCGAGCTGACCGAGGCGATCGAGGAGGTGCGGGGCGTCCACATCGCGCCCGAGGTGTGCGAGTACGCCGTGCGGGTCGCGGTGGGGACGCGGTCGCACCCGGCGGTGCGGTGGGGCGCGGGTCCGCGGGGCAGCATCGCCCTGGTGCGGGCCGCCCAGGCCTACGCGGCGACGGAGGGGCGGTTGTTCGTGCGGCCGGACGACGTGAAGGTGGTCGCGGAACCGGTGTTGGCGCACCGGTTGGTGCTCACGCCGGACGCGGAGCTGGCCGGGCGCGGCGCCGCCGCCGTGGTGGCCGAGGTGCTCGCCGCGGTGGCCGTGCCGCCGGTGGGCTGAGCGGTGCGGCTGACCGCGCGCGGGGTCGCGGTGGTGGTGGCGGCCCCGGTGTGCTGTGCGGTGGGGATCTTCGCGGGGTACCCGCTGTTCCTGGCGTTGGGCGGGTTGCTGGCGGGGCGGTGCTCGCGGGGTTCCCCGGGGTGGCGCGCCGGTTTCAGGTTGAGGTGACCCGGTCGGTGCACCCGGTGCGGGTCGAGCGGGGAAGGCCGGCGCTGGCCACTTTGTCGGTGCGCAACGCGGGCGGTGGGTTCACCGCGCGGGACCGGTGCGGGCGACACGTGCGGCGGGTGGTCGTGCGGGCCGACGCCGTGTACCGGTACGAGTTGCCGACCTCCGAGCGGGGCAGGCACGTCGTGGGGCCGTTGGTGGTCGAGCGGACCGACCCGTTGGGGTTGGTGCGCAAGGACGTCGGCACCGGTTCTACCGCGACGCTGTGGGTGCACCCGCGACGGCGCCCGGCGCGGCCGTTCGCCGCGGGGCACCGGCGGCACCACCATGAGGGGGCGGCCGGTGGTCCTCGGGGTTCGCTGGACCTGCGGGACGTGCGCGAGTACGTGCCGGGGGACGAAGTGCGGCTGGTGCACTGGAAGTCCAGTGCCCGCACGGGGAAGTTGATGGTCCGGGACTACGCCGATCCCGAGCGCCCCCGGTTGGCGGTGTTGGTGGACACGCGGCACGTCGAGGGTTTCGAGGACGTGGTGGAGGTCGCCGCGTCGGTGTTGCACGCGAGTGCGGTCGCCGGGTACCGGTGCCGGGTGCTCACGCCGTGCGGTGTGGACGTGGCCGTGGATGGCGGTGTGCTTGCGGGGCAACGGTTGTTGGACGAGCTGTGTGTTTTGCGGGCCGGTTCGGAGGGTGTGCTGCCGGCGCGTCCGCCTGGTGGGTTCGTGGTGGTGACGGCCGGTTCGGTGGAGTCGTTCGCGGTGTTGCGGCCGGATGTCGTGTTGGTGCTGGGTGGGGCCGGTGAGGTGCCGGGGGCGCGGGTGGTGCGCGGGGCGGACGCGGCTGAGGTGGTGCGGCGGTGGAACGGGTGAGGATCGCGGCCTTGTTCGTGGCCGCGGTGGTGGCCGGTTCGTTGTTCGCGCCCGTGTTCGGTGTTTGGCCGTTGCTGCTCGCGATGGGGGCGACGGCGGTGCCCGCGTTCGGGGTCGCGGTGTGGCTGCGCGAGCGGGAGGCGTGGCGCGCGGTGGGGACCGTGGTCGCGGGGCTGGCCGGGTTGTGGGCGGCGCTGCGTCCTGCCGATCCGGTGAGGGCGTTGGTGGTGGGGGCGACCGGGTCGTGGCGGTCGGCGCTCCAGTCGACGTGGCCGGTGCGGCCGGAGCCGGAGGCGTTGGTCTTCGTGCCGTTGCTGGTGCTGGTGGCGGCGGTGTTCGGGGTGGAGTTGCTGCGCCGGGCGCCGTTGGCGGCGTTCGTGCCGGTGCTGGCGGTGGCCGGGTTGAGCCAGGCGTACTCGGCGGCGGGCTGGGTGACGGCGGTGGCGGCCGTGGTGGCGTTCGGGGCTTGTGGCGCGGTGGTGTTGGCGCGGCGGGTGCCGTGGATCGCGTTGGCGGCGGGGCTCGTGGGGGCCGTGGTGTTGGGGCTGGCGCCGACCGGGCCGTCCTTGTCGTTGCGTGAGCAGCCTGCGGGGTTGGCTTCCTCGCGGGTGACGAGTCCTTTGGTGGACCTGCCGGCCCGGTTGGCGCAGCCCGGGACCCCGGTGTTCGAGTACTCGGCCGGGTCGCGGGTC
Source organism: Actinosynnema sp. CA-248983 (assembly GCA_050954585.1). Lineage (GTDB taxonomy): Bacteria > Actinomycetota > Actinomycetes > Mycobacteriales > Pseudonocardiaceae > Actinosynnema. The sequence goes on from CP191863.1 coordinate 4,874,544, forward strand.
GAGCGGTGGCCGATCGCGGTGCTGGACGAGTTCGACGGCGTCAACTGGACGCCGGGGTCTGCCTTGCGGCGCATGGGAACCGGGTTGCCGCCGGGTGGGGGCGTGCGGGTGCCGACGGAGTCGCGGTCGGCCGTGGTGCGGCTGCGGGGCCTTGACGGTCCGTGGCTGCCCAGCCAGGCGTGGCCCGCGACCGTGGAGGGTGTCGATCCGTTGGTGGACCCGGCGCGGGGGACGCTGCTGGCCGAAGAGCGGGTCGCCGAGTACGAGCTGACGTGGTGGGAGCCGCGGGTCGACGGTCTGGCCGACGCGGCGGTCGACCCGGGTGCGCCCGGCGGGTTCGGCGGGGTGGGTTCGGTGCCGGCGGCGGTGGACGCGTTGGCGGAGCGGGCGGTGTCGGGGATGCGGTCGTCGTTCCGGACCGCGTTGCTGCTGGAACGGTTCCTGCGGGAGAACTACGAGCTGGTGACCTCCGGACCGCTGCCGGTGGGGCACGGTTGGCCGCAGCTCGAACGGTTCCTGCTGCACGAGAAGCGCGGCACCAGCGAGCAGTTCGCCGCCGCCTATGTCGCGTTGGCGCGCATCAGGGGAATTCCGGCGCGTCTGGTGGTCGGGTTCTCGTCCCCGGCCGAGGGGACGGTGGTGCGCAACGGCGACGCGGTGGCGTGGCCGGAGGTGGCCGTGGCCGGCGTGGGGTGGGTCGCCCTGGACCCGACCGGGGACTTTCGTGGGTCGTCGGGGGAAGGGTTGCCGCAGGAGACCGAGCAGGCGCGGGAGGAGTTGCCGCCGGCCGGCGAGGTGTCCGAGCCTTCGTTGCCGGTTGAGGTGGTGCCGCCGGCTTCCTCGGGATTTCCGCGGGTGGTCGGGGTGCTGCTGCTCGTCGGCGGGGTGGCGGCGGTGCCGGGCGTGGGGGTGGTCCGGTCGTGGCGGCGTCGGCGGGTGGGGACGGTCGAGGCCGCGTGTGCCGAGGTGCGGGATCGGTTGCGGCGCAACGGGATCGCGGTGACTCCGGCGATGACGGTGCGGGAGTGGGGTGCGGTGGCTCCGGCCGGTGTCGGGGACGCGGTGCTGCGGTTGGCGGACGCCGTGGACGCGGGGTTGTGGTCCGGCGCCGGGGTGGACGCGTCCGGGCGGGCGTGGGAGGCGGTGCGGGAGGTGCGGTCGGGGTTGGGGCGGTTGCCGTTGCGGGTCCGGGTGCGCGCGGCGTTCCGGTGGTGAGTCACCTCGTGCACTTGGCGGAGCGGATGGGGTGGGGGTTGCTGCGGTAGGTGTTGCGGCCGTCGGTGCCGTGCACTTCGAAGCAGTGCTTGCGGTTCGGTTCGACGGCGATGCGGGCGGTGCGGTCGCGGGTCTCGGGTGAGGCGAAGTTGGGTTTGCCCTCGGGGGCCGTGATGACGGTGTAGTCCAGGTCGGGACCGGTCCAGGTGATGGTGACGTGGTCGCCGTTGTCGAGCACTTCGGTGACGTGGATCCGGGGGGCTTGGGGGGCGCTGACGGCAGGGGCTTGCGGGGAGGGTGCGGGCGGGTCGTCGCGGAGCAGGAGGAAGGGTGCGGCGGCGAAGAGCGCCAGGGCGGCGGCCACGCCGAGGACCAGGCCCAGCCGGTCGCGGCGGTCGGTGTCCGGCAGTGGTGTGGCCTCGGCGACCTGGATGCGCTTGCCGGTCGGGCGCGGGACCGTTGTGGGTTCGGCAGCGGTTCGCGGTGTGGTGGCGGTTCGGGGTTCGGCGGCTGGTGTGGGGGTGGTGCGGTCGAGTTCGGCGAGCACGTCGGCGGGTCGTGCGTCGGGGTCGCGGGCGAGCAACGCGTGGACCAGCTTCGCCAGGCCCAGCGGCACGTCCGGCCGCTCGACTTCCGGTGCGGGTTCGCCCAGGACGCGCAAGGCGTGCTCCTCGGGGCCTTCGCCGAGACGTGCGGGGTGCGGAGGGGTGCCGGTCAGGGCGAAGAACAGCACCGCGCCGAGCCCGTAGCGGTCGGTCCGGGCGTCGCGGACGGCGTCCCGCACGGTCTCCGGCGCGGCCCACTCGACCGGCGGCGCCACCGGGAAAGCCGCGCGCAGCACCAGACCGCCGTCCGCCAGCACGGGTTCACCAGTGGCTCGGAACAGGACGGTGTGCGCCGTGACGTCGCCGTGCACCAGTCCTGCGGTGTGGGCCGCCGCGAGCGTCTTCGCCAAGGCGCGTGCGAGGGCCAGTGTGTCGGGGATCGGGAGCGGAGCGGTGTCCGCCAATGAGAGTGGACACCGCTCCGCCCGTACCGTGAACTGGCCCTCGATCACGTCGGTCCCGTGCACGGCCCGGGTCCCCGGCACCCGCGACCAGCGGGCGTTCTCACGCTCCCAAGCGGACCGGGTGCGCCGGTCCAGGTCGCCGGGGAACGCCTTGAGCACGGGTTCGCTTGAAGTCACCATCGCCGTCCATGGTCCCAAGTCGTCGGGACTCAGCCGTCGGTGGAGGTCTTGCGCCGGGCGGTGAACGTGGGCTGCTCGCCCCGCGCCCGCCGCGCCGCCTCCTGCTCCCACAGCGCGAACGTGCGCCGGCGGATGTGGGTCACCACCTCGAACTCGTCCTCGGTGAACCGGCGCCGCTCCGCGTCCTTGCGGGCGTAGAGGGTGTCGATCGCGGCGTACAGCGCGAAGATCGGGCCGTCGCCGGTGAGCCGGTCCTCGCGGACCAGTTCGGTGCGCAGGACGAACTCGTCCTCGTCGATCCCGCTGATGTCCGCGGTCGTGGAGGCCCCGCGCACCCGGAGCAGGACGTGCTCGTCGGCCGGTTCGAACTCGCCGGTGTCCCAGTCGAGCAGGAACCCGCGGCGCGTCCCGTCGGCGAGCCGCTCCACCACGAGGGTCCGGTCGTAGTACATGTAGTACGAACGATCTTCCACCACTGTCACCGTCCCTCACGCCGGTTGATCGTCGGGTCCGCCGGTCGGCCGCCCGCCTGGATGAACGCTTCCGTGTACCGGATGCGGGACTCCGTTTCCAACAAGGCGGACAAGGCGCGCTCCTCGGGGTGCGGGGAGCGGCGGGCTTCCTTGGCGAGCACTTCGAAGTCCCTCCGCACCTCGTAGGCGCGGTGCTCGTACTCCGAGATCTCCTCGATCGGGTCGGCCTGCAGGCGCAACTCTCCCACGTGGTAACGCGGTTTGCCGCTGGGGTCGGTGCCCATGTCGAGCTGGATGCGCAGCAGGATGTCCCGGTAGCCGGAGGCCTGCGGGTGGGTGAAGCGGTCCTTCATCAGCACGATGCGGACCGGCGAACCGGGCCTGCGGGTGGCTTCGAGGACCGCTTCCAGGCCCCGGTAGACGTCGTCGACGGTGGCGAACCGGATGGAGGAGGCCGCCAGGTCGGTGAGCCGGCTGACCTCACCCTTGTACTCGGTGATCTTGTCCTCGGCGCGGCCACGGTCCTTGGGTGCGGGTCGGGGTTTGACGCGCCCCACGCCCAGTTCGTCGACGACGGCTTGCGCGAAGCCGTTGAGGACGGGGGTCGTGCGGGCGGAGTCGGCGTAGAGCTGGTCCAGGTAGCGGCTGCGCGCGGCGGGGTCGGTGGTCCAGGCCGGGTCGAAGCCCTGCTGGAGGAGGTCCGCCGGGCGGAGTTCACCGGTGAACCCGTTGATGTCCTGGACCACGGCCGACTGGTGGTCGGTCAGCAGGGCCGGGGAGGGGTCGGGGGTTGTGGTGAAGCGGTCCGTGATGTCCTGGGCGTTGCCGTTGACCAGGGCGTTCACGGCGTCCTGGACCATGGCGAGGGCTTGGGGGTCGCTGGTGAGGCCGGCGAGGGTCGCGGGCCGTTGTGCCAGCGCTTCGTCCAGGGGGCGCACCTGCCGGCGGATGGCCTCGACCGCTGTCTCCGGGCTGCCGTCGGGTTGTGCGGCCGGCGTGTTCCGGCCTGTGTTCGGTTGCGCAGCGGCGGTGTCATCGGATGGTCGTGCGGCGGTGTCGCCGGTTGGTCGTGCGGCGGGCGCGCCATCGTCGCGGTTCGGTAGCGCCGGGTCGCTGTTCGCGCTGTTCTCGGTGTTCTCGGTGTTCTCACGATCGGTTTGGGCTTCGGTGGCGCCTGGGCGAGGTCGGTCCGGTTCGTCCTCGGTGTCCTCGCGGGGCGTGTCCGGTCGTGTCGGCCGTTCCGGGGTGACGGGGTTGTCGCCGCCCAGACCCGGGCGCGGCATGTCCGGTGCCTCGGGATCGGCCAACGTGCCCGGGTTGGCCGGGTCGTCGAACCGCGGTTCGCCCTCGTACGTCGTCGGCGCTTCCGGTTGCGACCCTCCACCGGGTTCGCGTGGACGTTCGGGCTTGCCCGGGATCTGCGTGGCACTGGCGACCCCGAGCGCGACCACCTCCGGGGCCCGCTTGAACACCGGGTGCCGCGACGGATCCGGGGTGGTGCGGGTGCCCGGGGTGGTGCGCGGGGGCGGGGTGTTCGTGCCCGGGCGGGCGTCCGGCGCGTGCCGAACCGGCGGTGTCCGCGGCACGTCCACGCTCACCGGTCCCCTGGCCGGAACGGTGTCCACCACCCGGGCCGGCTCCGGCGCCGCGGCGTGGTCCGGCACCCTGGCCTGGACCTGCTCGGGTGCCCTCGTCGGGACGTTCTCGGACGCCTTCGACCCCAACGACCGCGCAGCCCGCGTGGCCTTCTCCGCCGCCTGCTCGGTGCGGGCGAGGGTGGTGCCGCCACGAGCCGCTTGCCGCAGCAGCCCGGCTCCCTTCAGCGGCGTCACGCCGACCGCGGTGAAGGCCGCCTCGGTGCGGAAGTCGTCGCAGTTCTTGCCGCTGCCCAGGCAGTCCTTGCCGGTGCCGTAGAGGTCCGACTCGCCGAGCCCGACCACGGTGTCGGCGGTGATCGCGGCGGTGCCGGCGACGGCCTGGCCGAGTTCGCCCGGCTGCACCTTGCCGTCCTTGACCGTCTCCTGCCACTGGCGGCCCAGGTCCTCGGCGTTGCGCTCGACCGGGGTCTTGGGGTTGAAGACGGTGATCTTGCGCCCGTCGGGCAGGGTTCCCTCGTCGACGACGAGGCCGTCCTTGAGCCGGTCCTGGACGTCCTTCGGCAGTTTCCCCCGCGAGACGGCGACGACCCGGTTGTCGCGGGTACGGCCGACCGACACGTCGGGGCGTTGGTTGCCGGGCAGCTTCTGCCAGTGGTCGACCTGGACCGACTGCCGGTAGTTGCTCACCTCGCCCGAGACGACCCTGGACATCGAGCCGGTGACCGCGTTGGACGGGTGGACGTAGTCCCGCAACGACATGTCGTGGACCACGGACTTCCCGGTGCGCGCGTCGGTGACCCGCGTCTTGTTCTCCGAGACCCGCTCGACGACCTGGACGGGCCGCTGCCCGGGGGTCTTCCCGGAGATCGCGTCGTGGTAGTCGGCCTGGCCCCGTGCGATCTGGAGCTGAAGCTCACGCGCGGCCCGCTGCGGGGCGTACTGACGCGCGGTCTCCGACTCCTTCTGCGCCGCCGCCTCACCCCACCGGAACGACTGCGACCGAACCCCAGTCGGCGACGGCGCGACAGGTCCGGCGGCCGGCGGCTTCGGCGCGGCCTGGGGTGCCGGACCCTTCGCCAGGGGTTGGGACGCCGGCTTCACGACCGGTTTGGGCGCCGGAGCCGGCCTTGCCGCCGGCGACGGGGTCCGCGCGGTGGACCGCATGACCGGCTTGGCAGCCGTTGACCGACCGTTCGACCCGGCCGAGGCTGGGGTGTACCGCGACCATGCCTGGGATTGCGGGGTCAGCTTCGGCGGCAGAGGCGGCTTGCGGTCAACACGCGGAGTGAGGTTCCCGCCCGGCGGCTGCGGCGTGCGCGGGGTCACTCGCGGCGGCTTGGGCACGTTCGGCCTGCGCGGACCCACCCGAGGCGGCTCGGGCACCGGCCTGCGCGGGGTCACCCGAGGCGGCTTCGGCACGTTCGGCCTGCGCGGACCCACCCGAGGCGGCTCCGGCACCGGCCTGCGCGGGGTCACCCGAGGCGGCTTGGGCACGTTCGGCCTGCGCGGACCCACCCGAGGCGGCTCCGGCACCGGCCTGCGCGGGGTCACCCGAGGCGGCTTGGGTGCGTTCGGCTTGCGCGGGGTCGCCTGTGACGGCGTTCGGGGAGGTTGTGGTTTCGGGGTTGCCTTCGGCCTTGGTGCGGGCTTCGGGGTGGCCTCCTGTGTGACCTTGCGCTTGGGGATGGCCTTGGGTTGCGCGGCGGGCTTCGTCCCTGCCGGCTTCCTCGCGGCCGGCTTGGGCACTGCCGGTTTCCTCGCGGCCGGCTTCTTCGCGGGCGGCTTCGTCACTGCCGGCTTCTTGGTGGCCGGCTTCTTGGCCGCGGGCTGGGGCTTGCTCTTCGCGGGGGACTTCTTCTTCGCCGCCGGCTTGGGCTTCGGCTTGGCCGGTGCGGCACGCGAGGTGCTGTGGCCTTCTTTCGCGGACTTCGGCTCCGCCTGCGCCTCCTGACCGCCCAACGCACCGAACGCCAACGTCAACAACCCACCCGACGCCGCGTACAAGGCCGCCCGCCGAACCGTCCTTCGCTCAGTACCCACGGTCGGCCTCCTTCCGCGCCCGCCGACGCTCGTGCAGCTCGATCCCGAGCGACCGCCCCATCAACCCGCCGAACAGACCCGCAGCCACCCCGGCCGCCAGCGCCGCCGGGAGGTCCACCACCAGCGCCGGCACCACACCCGCGACCAGGGCCGCGGACACCCCACCGATCCGGCCCGCGGAGGCGCTGCTCGTCGGTTCACGCGATACGGGCGGCTCGTAGTAGCCGTCGTCTTCCTCGTCGTCGTAAAGCTCGACGTCCAAGTCCTCGTCCTCGCCCACGGCGGGGTCGTCGGGGATGACGATGTAGTAGGAGTGGTAGGGCCTCGTGTCCGTGTCATCGGTCGACGAGACGTAGTCGTCCAAGGGAAACCGTGCGTGCTTGGTGTCCATCGCCATCACCCGCTGTGGGCCGACACGGAGATGGTGACCTTCTTGCCGCCCTTGCCGCCCTTGTCCTTGTCCCCCTTGTCGCCCTTACCGCTGTCCTGCAACCGCTTGGCCAGGTCCGGCGAGGTCTGCACGGTCAGCACCGGAGCGGCCTTCGGCTTGTTCTTGGACTTGGCCTCGCGCTCCTGCTTCCGCTCGTCGTCCTTCTGCTTGCGCAGCTTCTTGACCTCACCGCGCTTCTCGTCGTAGTCCTTCTTCGCCTTGGACAACTCGCCCTCGGCCCGCTCCACCTTCTTCTTCGCCTCCCCCGCCTCGGCCTTGGCCTTCTTCAACGCCTCGTCCGTCGGCGACGGCTTCTTCTCCTTCTTCGGTGTCGACAGGTGCACGACCACCTCGGCCTTGCCCTCACCGGTCGTCTTCACCTCCGCGTGCGCCACCGAAGCCGCTGAAGGCACCGCAGCCGGGGGCGGGGGCGTCTCGGGCTCCTCGGCCTCGGCGACCACCTTCTGCACGACCGGCGGAACGACGGGCTTCGGCGCGGGCCGGGCGACCACCGGCGGCTCGGGCGCGGCGGGCTCCTCGGACTCGGCCTCCGGCACCGGAACGGGCTTCGGCGCGGGCGGCGGCGTCTGGGGCGGCTGTGCGATGGGGGGCTGGGCGACGGGGGCTGGGCGACGGAGGGCTGGGCGACGGGGGGCTGGGCGGGCGTTGAAGACGGCGTGGACGGGGACGGGGACGCCGACTGCGCGACCGGCTTCTGGTCCTTCTTCTCGTCCTCCGCCGCGAACACGTTGACCGCGGACGCACCGATCGCCGCGGTCACCAGGCCGGCGACGCCGTACAGCGCGGCCCGGCGCAGGTTGTTCCCGGATTCCTCCATGACTCCTCATTCCAGGTAAGCGGAAACGCGTGCCGGGACCGTCACACCTCCCGGTGCAGACCCGGTGCAGAGCCGGTCGGACCCACCACCCCGCCGACTGCACCGCCGCTGGACACCCCGCTCCTACGGTCGACACCCGAGAACCGAACGACGACACCGAAGGAGCGACGCGCATGTTGTTCCGCGTACTGGGGCCGCTGGAGGTCGTCCACGCCGACGGCCGCCGCGCCGACATCCCGCCCGGCGCACCGGAGCGCGTCCTGTCCGCACTGCTGACGCGCCCCAACACCTGGGTCGGCGTCGACAGCCTCGCCGAAGCGGTCTGGCCGGAGCGCACCACCGCCGACGCCCTCTGGCGCCACGTGCACGACCTCTGCCGCCGCATCCCCCTCCACGAGGGCACATCGGCGCGCATCGCGACCATGCACGGCCGCCACCGCATCAACATCGCGGACGGCGAACTGGACAGCGCGGTCTTCGAACAGCTCGTCCGCGACGGCCGCAACACCCTGCCCACCGACCCCGAAACGGCCGCCGACCACTTCCGGAACGCCGCACAACTGTGGCGCGGCAAGCCCTTCACCGACCTCGACAGCTACCACAGCCGCGCCGAGACCACCCGCCTCACCGCCCTGCGCTGGGCCGCCCTGGACGGGCTGGTCGACGCCATGATCATGATGGAGCACACCGCCGGCTCGGTGTCCCTCCTCCAGGCCCTCACCGTCGAAGACCCCAAGCGCGAGCACACCTGGCTGCGCCTGGTCGAGGTGCTGACCCACGCGGGCCGCCCGGTCGAGGCGGAAGCCGCGTTCCGCAAGGCGTCCCGCGTCCTGGGCACCCCGCCGCGGAGGTCCTGGTGAGCGACGACTTCGAGCCGCTGGGCACCGGACCGACCGCGACCGTCTACAGTGGACTTTACCTGGCCCTCAAGGTCTACCCGCCCGTCGACCAGGACGTCCTCGACGCCTTCCACGACGAGCAGGCCGCCCTCGCCCCGCTCCGCGACGAAGCCGCGATCCTGCCCGTCGACGAGGTGATGGACGCGGGCGACGGCAGGCCCGCGCTCCAGATGGAACTCTGCTCGACCTCCCTCGCCGGGCTGGTCGCCGGCAGCGGCCCGCTACTGCTGCCCGACGTGCTCTCCGTCGGTCACGCGGTCGCGTCGGCGGTGGCGGCGGCCCACCGGGTCGGTGTCGTGCACGGCGGCCTGACCCCGCACAACGTCCTGTTCCACCCGTCCGGCGCACCCGTCGTGGCGGACTTCGGCGTGGCACTGCGCCGCGCGTTCCCCGTCGTCGCCGGCGAGTACACCGCACCGGAGACCGCGCGGGACGGCACCCGGGACGAGCGGTCCGACCTGCACGGGCTGGGCGGCGTCCTGCACCTCGCCCTCACCGGCGCACCACCGGGCGCGGACGTGACCTGGCCGGACGCGCCGCCCGAGCTGGTCCGGCTCGTGCGACGACTGCTCGCCGACGACCCGGCCGACCGGCCCTCGACCGCCGACATCGTCGTCCGCCACCTCTCCGCCCTGCTCGACCCGGACGAACCCGAAGAGGAGACGACACCACCTGAAGCCCTCGAAGAACCGCGGCGCAGGCGGGTGCGCGTCCGGACCGTGGCCGGGATCGTCGCGGCAGCCTCCGTGCTGGTGACCGTGCCGAACCTGATCCACGACCAGCTCTCCGACCCGCCCTCCGCCGCACCCGCCAAACCGCCGACGAGCACCACCGCCACGGCACCCCCGAGCAGCCTCACCCTGGCCGACCCGACCGACGCCGGCGCGCACGTCGACCTGGCCTGGGAAGCCCCGGACGGCTTCACCTTCGCCGTGGTCGTCGCCCCCGAGAAGCGCGCACCGCAAGTCCTCATCGCCCACCGCAACCGCGCCATGCGGGTGCCCGTCGAGGCCGGCGTCAAGTACTGCTTCCTCGTCCAGGCCACCGACGGCGCGCGCGTGCTGGAGACCAAGCCGAAGGCGATCCGCGGGGCGACCTGCAAGCTCTGAGGCTGAAACCGAATCCTCATGATCCGGCTGTGACAGTGGTGCCGTCGCCGACGGACGTGGCGGCGCCGAACACCGGAGGTGGGGAAGAAGTGCTGTTCCGCGTGCTGGGACCGTTGGAAGTGGCCGTGCCGGAGGGCGGGTCGACCACCACCCGGGTCACCCGGAAGCCGGCCGCGCTGCTGGCCGTGCTGCTGCTCGACGCGGGTCGGTGGGTGGAGTTCGACCGGCTGGTCGAGGCGGTCTGGCCGGACCGGACGCCGCCGCGCTCGGCGTGGTCGAACATCAAGAGCTACGCGTGGCAGCTGCGCCGGTTCCTGCCCGCGACCCGGGACGGCCGGCCGCGCGTCGAGGGTCGGCCGGGGGCATACCGGCTGCGGGTCGAGCCGGGTGAGCTGGACGTCGACCGGTTCCGGCAGCTCACGGTGGACGCGCGGCACGCCATGTCCGGCGGCGACGCGGTGAAAGCCGTGCGCCACCTGGAGGACGCGTCGGCGCTGTGGCGGGGCCGGCCGTTCGCCGACCTGGCCGACGAGCTGGTCGCGCCCGTGGTGTCGGAGCTGTCCGAGCTGCGCTGGGAGGTCCGGGAGACCCTGGCCGACGCGTTCACCGCCCAGGGCAGGTTGCGCGAGGCCGTCGCCCTGCTGCGCGAACTCACCACCGCCGCGCCCCTGCGCGAAGGACCGTGGGCCCGGCTGGTCGTGGCGCTGGTCCGCGCGGGCCGGCGCAGCGAGGCGCTGGCCACCTACGACCAGGCCCGCCGGGTGATCGCCGACGAACTGGGCGTGGACCCCGGGCCCGAGCTGGCGCAGGCCTACCGGCACGCGCTGACCGAGCCCGCTCCGTCCATTTCGGACAGTCCACTGCGCTCCGACCTGCCCAGGGCCGTCCCCGACTTCACCGGCCGCGACCGCGAGGTGGCGCGCCTGACCCGGTTGAGCCGGTCCGGCGGGGTCCCGGTGGCGGTGATCGACGGCAGGCCCGGCATCGGGAAGACGGCGCTGGCCGTCCACGTCGCCCACCTGCTCGCCGAGCAGTTCCCGGACGGCCGCCTCCACGTCGACCTGCGCGCCGACGGCCCGCTGTCCGCCCACGACGCCCTGGCCCGGCTGCTGCGCGCCGCCGGCGTCCGCGACGTCCCGGCGGCCCTGGAGGAACGCGCCGCCCTGTGGCGGGCCACCCTGACCGGCCGCCGCGTCCTGCTCCTGCTGGACGACGCCACCGACGCCGACCAGGCCCGCCCCCTCCTGCCGGGCAGCGCCGGCTGCATGGTCGTGGTCACCACCAGCGCTCCCCTGCTGCACCTGGACGCCGTCGAACCCGTCACCCTCACCCCGCTCGCCCCGGACCACACCGCCGCCCTCTTCCGCGCCGCCACCGGCGACCGCACCCCGACCACCGACGTCCTGCACCAGGTGATCCGCCACACCGGCGGCCACCCCGCCGCGATCCGGAAGGCGGCGACGCTCTTCCGGTCACGTCCACAGTGGACCGCCCACCGGTTCGGCGCGCTGATCGACCCCGCCCGGGAAACCCAAGTCGCGCCGGCCGTAGCCGAAGGCATCATGTCGATCACGCCCGCCGTGACATACGGTCGGCCCGTGTTCGGAGAGCTTCAGGGAGTCGTCGTGTCCGGTGGTCGGTTGTGATGGGCGTGCAGGGTGACGCGGTGCTCGCGGAGAAGGTGGTCGAGCGGGTCGGTGCCCGGCGGACGGTGGCGGTCGCGACGGTCGCGCCGTCCGGGACGAAGGTCGCGGTCGTGGGTGCGCCGCTCGACGCCGACTTCGAGATCGGCTCCATCTCCAAGGGCGTGACCGGCCTGCTGTACGCCGACGCCCTCGACCGCCGCGAGATCGACCCGTCAACGACCCTCGGCGACCTGCTGCCGCTCGGCGACGCCCCGGCGGCCGGCGTGACCCTGTCGTCGGCCGCCTCACCGAAGCCCTCCTCGACGGCTCCGCCCCCGGCACCGCGGCCATGGACCCGGTCGCCGACTTCACCGGCCGCGTCGTCCGCATCGGCGCCGCCTGGCTGACCATCGAACGCCACGGCCGCACCATCACCTGGCACAACGGCGGCACCGGCGGCTTCCGCACCTGGCTGGGCCTCGACCGCGCCGCGACCACCGCCGCCGTCGTGCTGTCCGCCACCGCGGTGCCGGTGGACCACCACGGCTTCGGCCTGCTCGCCGAACTGACCGGACAGCCTTGACCGTTGTGGCGGGGTTGACAGGGAACCGACATCACGGGTTGGAGATGCCCAGGGTGAAGCGGACCAGGTCGCGCGCCCGCACGTGGACGACTACCTGCGCGACCCCCGTGCAGGGCATGGACTTCACCACGATCGGCCAGTACCGGGCCGAGGCGTCGCTGTTCCAGACCTCGGAGAAAGTGGGCCGGGCCGTGTGCGTGCGCGGCGGCGAAGCCTCGTTCCGCTACGAACCCTGACGTGTCGAAGCCGCGCGTCAGTTGAAGGGGTTGTCGTAGAACGCGCTGCGCGTGATCGGCTTCGCGGTGTTGGTGGCGCCGTCGAAGTAGAGGCCCTCGAAGACCAGTCGCACGTTCTGCACCGTGCCGCCGTAGGGGAAGTCGGCGTTGATCGAGCCGGACTGGTGGAAGTACTGGTGCGGCGCGCCGTTCACGTCGACCCGCAGCTTGGTGTCCACGTAGCTGGACTGCCGTTCCATCGTCACGTCGAGCCGGTAGAGCGCGTTGCCGTCGTCGAACCGGATGGTGCCGCTCAGCCGGCCCACCTTGGTCTCGTAACCGCTGGACGAGTAGCCGCGGAGCTGGATCTCCACCGGTTGCGCGGGTCCGAGCGCGGCGTGGGCCGGTGCCGTCGCCACCGTGGTGGCCATCACCGCGGCGGCGACGGTTCCGGCCAGGCGTAACAGGATTCGTGCCTTCATCCGACTTCTCCTGAATTGATGGGCGAAGGGGGGTTCGGCGCTCACTCTCGCATGCCGGGCAACGGTTCCGCTGTCAGCCGATCGGACGCGAACACACGTCTCAAGTACGAAAGAGTTGCGCCGGCCGCCGCCGGGTCAGGGGGCGTGGAAGGCGCGGCGGTACTGGGTGGGGGTCACGCCGAGGTGGGCGGCGAAGTGGCGGCGCAGGTTGGCCGCCGAGCCCAGGCCGCTGCGGTGGCCGACGTGGTCGACCGGCAGGTCGGTGGTCTCCAGCAGGGTCCGGGCGCGGATGACGCGTTGGGCGAGCAGCCACCGCAACGGCGTCGTCCCGGTCGCGTCGTGGAAGCGCCGGACGAACGTGCGGGCGCTCATGCCCGCCCGCCGCGCGAGGACGTCCACGGTGAGCGGCTGGTCGAGGTGCTCGGTGGCCCAGTGCAGCAGCGGGCCCAGGCCGGCGTCGTCGGTGTCCGGGACGGACAGGGCGGTGTACTGGGCCTGTCCCCCGGTGCGGTGCGCGGGCAGGACCATGCGGCGGGCCACCTGGTTGGCGACGTGCGCGCCGAGGTCGGCGCGGACCACGTGCAGGCACAGGTCGATCCCGGCGCTGCGGCCCGCGCTGGTGAGCACGTCGCCGTCGTCCACGTAGAGGACCGAGTCGTCCACGCGCACCTGCGGGTGCAGCATCGCCAGCGTGGCGGCGTACATCCAGTGCGTCGCGGCCCGCCGGCCGTCGAGGAGGCCGGCCGCCGCCAGGACGAAGGACCCCGTGCACAGCGAGACGATGCGCGCGCCCGCGTCGGCGGCGGCGCGCACCGCCTCGACCAGCGCCGGCGGGATGGGCTGCCCGGACTGGACGCACGCGTACGGCAACGCCGGGACCACGACCGTGTGGGCGTCGGCCAGGGCGTCCAGGCCGTGGTCGGCGCGCTGCCAGAAGCCGAACTCGCTGCGGGTGCCCGCCGGGTCCGCCGCGCACAGCCGCAGGTCGTACCAGGGGTCGGCCAGGTCCGTCCGGTCCGGCCCGAAGACCTCGCAGGCGATGGCCAGCTCGAACAGCGGCATGTCGTCGATCACGGCCAGGGCCACGGACCTCATGCGCCCGAGTCTGGCAGGAATCGTGCGAATAGTGGTAGTCCTGCCACTCGCCCTCGTGAGGTCGCGCCGGCACCGTCTCCGGCGTGAACCTCAACGTCGTCGAGTTGCGGCAGTACACCTTGCGTCCCGGGCAGCGGGACGTGTTGATCGACCTGTTCGACCGGGAGTTCGTGGCGACCCAGGAGGAGGTGGGGATTCGCGTCCTCGGCCAGTTCCGCGACGACGACCGCCCGGACCGGTTCGTCTGGCTGCGGGCGTTCACCGACATGGCCGCCCGACGCGAGGCGCTGACCGCCTTCTACGTCCACGGGGCCGCGTGGCGCGAGCACAGCGCCGCCGCGCGGGCCACCATGCTCGACACCAGCGACGCCCTGCTCCTGCGCCCCACCCGACCGGACTTCGGACCGGTGCCGCCGGCCTCCCGGGTGGCGATCACCGTCCACCACCTGGCGACCGACGCGGACGAGTTCGTCGGGTTCTTCGAGGAGTTCGTGGCGCCCGTGCTGACCGCGACCGGAGCGCCACCGCTGGCCTCCTTCCGCACCGAACCGGCGGAGAACACCTACCCCGCCCTGCCCGTGCGCACTGACACCGTGTTCGTGTGGCTCGCGGCGTTCCCCGACGAAGACCACCACCGGGGCCACGAGCGGCGGCTCGCGGAGGACGTCCGGTGGCAGAACGTGCTGCCGGACCTGGCCGACCGGCTCAGCGGCCCGACCCAGCACCTCAGGCTGTCGCCCACCGCCGGGTCCGTGAGCAACCTGCGCCCGTGAAGCCGGGGCGGGCGGCGCGGAAGCCTTAGACCTGCTCCGGGGACGGCTTGCGGAACACCTCCACCATCGCCGCATAGCTGTCCCCGCCGTGCCCCTCGGCGATGGCGCGGTCGGCCAAGTCCTTGACGAACCTCGGCAGCCCGGCGTTCACCCCGACCACCTCGCTCTCGTGGACCAGCATCCCCATCGCCCCCGCGTGGCTCTCGATCGTCGCGTCGAGCGCCGGGTACACCCCGTCGTCGACCTGCTGGGCGTACCCCGCCAACCACCCCGCCGCCGTCTCGATGTTCTGCCGCGCGAACGGCACGAACACCGAAGCGTCCACCCCCGCCGCACCCAGCAGCGCCGCCCCGTGCAGGAACCCGTTGAGCAGGCTCCACATCAGGCTCACCCCGGCCCCAGCGTACAAAGTGGACAGACCGTGGTCGTCCCCGAGGTGCACCGCCCCGTCCCCAAGCACCCGCAGAACCACCTCAGACCGCTCGAAAACCGCACGCGGCCCGCTGTAGAGGATGAACGACTCCGCCGTCCCGACCTCCTGCGGCATGGACATGATCGCCCCGACCAGGTAGTCGGCTCCCACCCCGTCGGCCCACTCGGCCGCCTCCCGCGCCTCCTGCGAGGTTCCCGAAGTCAGGTTCACCAGCACCTTGCCGCCGAGGACGTCACCGATCAACGGCCGCAACCCGTCCAGAGCGGCGTAGTCCGTCACGCAGACGACCACCACCGAGCCGGCAGCCGCCGCCTCCGCCACCGACCCGGCCCGCACCGCACCCTCCGCCACGAGCCGGTCGGCCTTCGCCGCCGTCCGGTTCCACACGGTCGTCGGGTGTCCGGCGCGCAGGAACGCCCCGGCCAGTGCCTGCCCCATCAGACCCAGGCCGATCACGGTCACCGGGACGTCTTCGCGCTGCTGCATCGGTCAGCTCCCCCAAGGAGTCGGAACAGATGGGGGGATCATGGACGTTCACACCGGTATGAAGGTCAAGAGGAGGCCGGGGTGTTGATCGGGGAGCTGAGCCGGCGCACCGGGGTCCGCACGCACCAGCTGCGCTACTACGAGGCGCAGGGCCTGCTGAAGCCGGGTCGGAGCGCGGCCGGTTACCGCGAGTACGGGGACGACGCCGTGGTGACCGTGAACCAGATCCGGAACCTGCTCGGGGCCGGGCTGTCGACCGAGGTCATCGCCTTCATGATGCCGTGCACCACCGGACCGGCCCCCGAACTGGAGCCGTGCCCCGAACTCCTCGACGGCCTGCGCACCCGCCTGCGCGACCTCGACGACGAGATCGGCTCCCTCACCCGCTCCCGCGAGGCCCTCGCCGACTACATCGCCGCCACCGAGCGCCGCGCGACCGGCTCATGAGGTCCGCAGGGTCATCAGGTAGACCGCGCGCACGGCCAGGGTCCGCTCGACCTCGTCGATGATCGGCGCGAAGAACTGCTGCCGGTGGTCGGCGTCGCTCATCGACGTGATGGCGAAGTACATGCTGCCGAACGCCGCGAACAGGGTCGCGTTGCGCAGCAGGGCCACCGGCAGGCCGGGCAGGATCTTGGAGGACGCCGGCGTGCCGCCGATCCACTGCTCGGCGGTCTCCGGGGTGACCACGATCAGGCCCAGCACCAGAAAGAACGCGAACAGCGCGAGCCCCACCACGGCCGCCTGGACGAGTTGGCGGGTGGCGAGCATGAGCAGCAGGTTGCGGTTCTGCCGGCCGTTGAGCGGGGTGGCGGAGAGCGGTTCGGTGATCTCGACGGAGGCCAGCGGGGTGCCCTCGCAGGCGGCGGCGAGGCGGTCGGGGCGCAGGTCCTGTTCGACGCGGCCGATCTCGTCGCGCAGGCGGGCGGCGGCGGCCAGCACGGTGATCGCGCTGAACAGCAGCACCACCAGGGACACCCGGAACCAGCCGAGGTTGTTCATCGCCTGCCACAGCTCGCCGGTGAAGAACAGGAACAGGGTCACGAACAGCATCGCGGGCAGCGCCCGACCCAGCAGGCGCACGCTGTTGGCCAGGTCGTTGACCGCGTGCCGGACGGCGCGGCGCAGCAACGTGCCCAGCCCGTAGGTGGTGGCCAGCATCGTGCCCACGAACACGGCGGCGAAGAAGATCACGAACCCCAGCAGCCCGACCGCACCGCCACCCGGCGGCGTCACCGTGTCGTCCACCGCGAGCTGCAACAACGGGACCGCCACCGGCATCACCGCGTACACCGCGAGCACGGCCATCGTCGCGCCCCGCGACAACCGCGGCAGCCGCCGCACGAACAACCGCAACGCCACCCACGTGACCAGCGTCGCCAACAACACCCCCGCCAACAACGCCCACCGCTGACCGCCGGCCGACCGCAACGGCACCAGCCACACCAGACTGGCCAGCGTGACCAAGCCGAGCGCCGGCAACATCCGCGGCAACACGTGGGTCCGGAAGCCGTAGTTCACGGTCATCGTCGGCGTGCCGTCACGCACGAACCAGTTCTCGGTGGCACGGACCTTGCGGGCGGTGTTCGACGGCATGCCCGGAATCATTCCACCGTGGACTGTCGCCCCCGGGCAGTGGTCAGCTCAGCGGCTGAACGACCGTCGCCGGTCAGCCGACAGCCTCGACCGCGGTGAACCCCGTCGTCGGGTCGGTGATGTCGCGGACTTCCAACGACCGTGCCATCTGTTCGAGGTCGGCTGCCGCGTGGCGGGACCGGTGGGTCGACCGGACGACGATCGCCACCCCGAACGCACCGCAGGCGACGACCAGGCCGCCGTCCAACGGCGTGGTGTGGCCGGGGACGTGGCCGAACCGGACCGGGAACCGGAACTGCCGCCGAGCGCCGACCTCGACCCGGCCCAGCCCGGCCCGGCCCAGCCCGGCCCGGCCCGCCAGGTCCACCAGCTCGTCGCGCTCGGACCACTCGTACCCCCGCACCACGAGCCACGTGTCCGCGCCGTGCGCCACGACCACCGCCGGCGTCGCGTAGGTCCACCCCGAGCGCGGGTGCGGTCGCCGACGTGGGTCGGCGACCGCACCGCCACCGACGAGCGGCCGGTCACTGTGTTGTTCGGAGGACGTTGTTCAGCGCCGTGACCACGGGTCTGAACAACCCGGGAGTCCCTAGCGTCCGAACCGGTCGGCGCCGGCGAGCCGCGTCGCACGCCGCGACGGACCGCCCGGACTCGCCGGTGCCGACCGCCAACCGACGGGAAGGGGAGGAACTCGTGTCGAGATTACGAAGGCGCACGGCCGCGGTGCTCGCGCTAGGGGTCGTCGCCGCCACGGTGGTGCCGGCGGCGTCGGCGGCACCGGCGGGCGGAACACCTGACACGGCCGGCGCCAGACGGGTCGTCACGCTGGTCACCGGGGATCGGGTGGTGCTGGACGGGGATCGGGTCGCGTCCGTCACCCCGGGCGCCGGCCGGGAGGACGTCGGATACCTGATGTTCCAGCGCCAGGGCCACGTGCACGTCGTCCCGCGTGACGCGGCGCGTCCGCTGGCCGAGGGCCGGTTCGACGCGCGGCTGTTCGACGTCACGGGCCTGGTCGAGGCGGGCTACGACGACGCGCGCCGCGACCGTGTGCCGCTGATCGTCACGCGCTCCGGCGACGGCCCGGCGGCGCTGGGCGCACTCCGGGTGGACCGAGAACTGCCCACGGTGCGGGCGGTGGCCACGACGGCCGCGAAGGGCGCCGACTGGCAGGCGTTGCTGACCGCTCCCGGTGTGGCGAAGGTGTGGCTGGACGGGGTGCGGCGGCCGGTGCTGGACCGCAGTGTCGCGCAGATCGGCGCGCCCGCCGCGTGGGCGGCCGGGTACACCGGTGTGGGTGTGACGGTCGGCGTGGTGGACACCGGGGTCGACGGCGGGCACCCCGACCTGGCGGGCCGGGAGGTCGCCGAGCACAACTTCACCAGTGACCCCGACGCCACGGACACCATCGGCCACGGCACACACGTCGCGTCGACCATCGCCGGCACCCGCAGCCCGTACCGGGGTGTCGCGCCGGACGCGCAACTGCTGGACGCGAAGGTGTGCGGGCAGGCGGGCTGTTCGGAGTCCGCGATCCTGGAAGGGCTGCGCTGGACCGCCGAACAGGGCGCCGACGTGGTCAACGTCAGCCTCGGCGGCGCCGACGGACCCGAGATCGACCTGCTGGAGGAAGCGGTCAACACCCTGTCCGCCACGCACGGCACGCTGTTCGTCGTCGCCGCCGGCAACAGCGGCGGCACCGAGACCGTCGGGTCACCCGGCAGCGCCGAGGCGGCGTTGACCGTGGGCGCGGTGGACCGGGACGACAGCATCGCCTACTTCTCCAGCCGGGGCCCGCGCGTCGGCGACGGCGGCATCAAACCCGACATCACCGCACCCGGCGTCGACATCGTCGCCGCCAAATCCCGGGCCCTGCCCGGCGCCGGGCCGGCCGACCACCACGCCATGTCCGGCACCTCGATGGCCACACCCCACGTCGTCGGCGCCGCCGCGCTGCTCGCCCAGCAACACCCCGACTGGACCGGCGACCAGCTCAAAGCCGCCCTGATGGCCGCGGCGAACAACAACCCCGACCTGACCGCCTTCGACCAGGGCTCAGGCCGGGTCGACTCGGCGAAGGCCATGACCACGACGCTCACCACCTCGCCCCCGAGCCTCGCCCTCGGGGTGCAGGAGTGGCCGCACGACGACGACGTGCCGCTGAGCAAGACGCTGACCTACCGCAACCCAGGCGCCACACCGGTGACCCTCGATCTGACCACCGAGGCGCGCAACCCCGACGGCACCCCCGCCCCGGCCGGCCTGTTCACCGTCACCCCCGCCACGGTCATCGTGCCGGCAGGCGGCGAAGCGACCGTGACGATCACCGGCGACGGCAAGACCGGCCCCACCGACGGCGCGTACTCCGGCCTGGTCCTGGCCCACAGCGGCGCGGACGTGGTGCTGCGCACGCCGGTCGCCATCACCCGCGAAGTGGAGAGCTACAACGTCCGGATCACCCAACTCGACCGCACGGGCGCACCCGAGCACGACTACGCCACCCTCCTCATCGGCGTCACCAACGCCCGGTTCACCGTGATCACCGACTCCGACGGTGACGTCACCGCCCGCGTCCCCAAGGGCGTCTACACCGCCGCGTCCGAGCACCGCTACGGCCGGCCCGGCACGACACTGCTGCTCCGCCCGGACATCACGGTCTCCGCCGACACCGAACTGGTCTTCGACGCGCGTACCGCCGGACCCGTGAAGATCGCCGCCCCGACAAGGCCGCCAAACCGGGCCTGGGCTACATCGCCTTCGGCCGCCACCACGAGAACGCGATGTCCCTCATGGGTTTCGGGTACCCGCGAGGGTTCCCGGCGGACATGGCACTGGGCAACAGCGGCCCGGCACTGCCCGCCGACCAGTACGGCGTGCTGATCGGCACCGAGTTCACCGGCACGCCGGTCGACGGGAAACCGGTGACCTACCGGCTTGCTTGGGAAGAGCGCGGCAAGGCACCGACCGGGTTCGTACGCAGTCCTTCCAAGAGCGAGCTGACCGAGGTCCGCACCGCGTTCGGTCCGCGCCCGCCCGGCCGGATCGGCGAGCACGGCGGCAGCCCCACGACCGCCGACGGCATCTACGGGCTCGGCGGTGCGGGCGCGGTCGAGGCCGGCGCGGTCGACCACGTCCTGGGCGCGGGGCTGAGGTGGCGCTGGCAGTTGTTCCAGGGCACGCCGGAGGCGCTGGAGACGGTCCTGTTCAGCCCGACCCGCACCTACCGGCCGGGTCGGCGGTACGCAGAGTCGTTCGGCTTCCCGGTCATCGGCCCGACCCCGCCGCACTCGGCGCGGCCCTACCTGTTCCGCGTGGGCGACATGGTGGTGGCCGACCTGTGGCTGTTCGGTGACGGCGCGGGCAACCGCGGCGACTCGCTGGCCGGCACGTCCCGGACCACCCTCTACCGCAACGGGGACAAGGTCGGCGAGACCGCGCTGCCCGGCATCGGCGTGTTCCCCGTGCCGGCGGGCGCGGCGGACTACCGGCTGGAGGCAGAGAGTTCCCGGCCCAGCGCGGTCAGCGAGTTCACCACGCGGGTGCACACGGCGTGGACGTTCCGCTCCGACACCGCACCCGGCGAAGAACCCAACGCCCTGCCCCTGACCGTCGTCCGCTTCACCCCGAACCTCGACGCCGACGGCACGGCCAGTGCGGGCCGATTGCTGCCCGTGCCCCTGGCGATCACCCAACAGGCCGGTGACCACGGACGAGTGCAACGCGTGCGCGTCGAAGCCTCATTCGACGACGGCCGCACGTGGTCCGAAGCACCCGTCCTCGGCCGCACCGCCATGGTCCGCAACGCCGCCGGGGCAGGCGCGTACGCCTCGCTCCGAATCAACGGCGCCGACAGCAAAGGCAACACCTTCGAACACACCCTCATCCGGGCCTACAAGCTCCGGTAGGGCCTGACACGGCGGCGGCTCCCTCAGTCGAGGGGGCCGCCGCTGCGTCACGCGTCGGAGCCGCCTGGTCCGCACGGCGGCCGTCGTCTCGCTGCCTCCGCCTGGAGAATCGGGAGGGGCGAAGGGGGATCACGGTGCCGCGTGGGGAACGTCCGTTGGCCGACGAAGACACCCCGGTGCTCAAGTTCGCGGGCGACCTGCGGCGGTTGCGGCGCGCGGCCGGGCTGCCGTCCTACCGCGAACTCGGCCGCCTGGCGAACTACTCGCCCGCCGCGTTGTCCGAGGCGGTGGCGGGGCGCAGGCTGCCCAGCCTGGCGGTGACCAAGGCGTTCGTGCGGGCCTGCGGGGGCGATGTCGAGCAGTGGAGCGCCCGCTGGCGGGAGTTGGCCGCGGCGGCGTCGGACCGCGGTGACGCCCCGTACGCGGGGCTGGCCGCCTACCAGGTCGCCGACGCGGACCGGTTCTTCGGCCGCGAGGTCGAGGTGGACCGGCTGCTCGCCCTGGTGCGCGAACGGCCGTTCGTCGGGGTGTTCGGCGCGTCCGGCGTGGGCAAGTCCTCCTTGCTGCGCGCCGGGTTGGCGGCCCGGTGGGGCGCGCACCTGCTCGTCACGCCCGGCTCGGACCCGATCACCGAGTTGGCGGCGGCGCTGGCCGGGGACCGGTCCGCGGTCGAGGTGCGCGCGGAACTGGCCGCCGATCCGGGGCACCTGCGGGTGTTGCTGCGCCAGGCCGGCGACGACCTGCTGGTGGTGGTCGACCAGTTCGAGGAGGTCTTCACCCTCTGCCGGGAGGCCGACCGGCGGTGGCTGGTGCGGGCGCTGACCCACGCCGCCGGGGCCGCCCGGGTCGTCATCGGCGTGCGCGCCGACTTCAGCGGTCACTGCGCCCGGTACCCCGAGCTGCTGGACGCGCTGCACCGCGCGCAGCTCCTCGTCGGGCCGATGGGCGCCGAGCAGCTGCGCCGCGCGGTGGTCGAACCCGCCGCCCGCCGGGGCGCCTCGCTGGAGAACGCGCTGGTGGCGCGCCTGGTCGCCGACGTCGCCGGCCGGCCGGGCGCGTTGCCGCTGGTCTCGCACGTGCTGGTGGAGACGTGGCGGCGCTGCCGCGGCACGGTGCTCACGCTGGCGGGCTACGAGGACGCGGGCGGCGTCGAGCACGCCCTGGCCCGCACCGCCGAGCAGTTCTACGAGGCGCTGCCCGAGCCGGAGCGGCAGGCGGCGTGGCGGGTGTTCCAGCGCCTGGTCGCGCCCGGTGACGGCACCGAGGACACCCGCCGCCGGGTCGCCCGCGCCGAACTGGACGCGGGTGAGGAGCTGCTCGACCGGCTCGCGGCGGCGCGGCTGGTCGTCCTCGACGGCGACACCGTCGAGCTGACCCACGAGGCGCTGCTGCGCGGGTGGCCCAGGCTCGCGGACTGGCTCGCCGAGGACCGCGAGGCGCTGCGCGCCCACCGCAGGCTCACCGCCGCGGCGGAGGCCTGGCGCGCCCACGACCGCGACCCCGACGCCCTCTACCGCGGGGTCCACCTCGAGCAGGCGCGCGGTCTGGCGTCCCGGCTCAACCCGCTGGAGCGCGAGTTCGTCGAGGCGGGGTCGGCCGCCGAACGCGACCGGGAGGCGCTGCGCAAGCGGGGCGTGCGCCGGCTGCGGCGGCTCGTGGCGTGCCTCGCCGCGCTCGTCGTGCTGCTCGCCGCCACCGCCGCCTACGCGGTCACCGCCCAGCGCGCCGCCACCCGCGAACGCAACCAGGCGCTGTCGCTGCGCGCCGCCGACGCCGCCCTCGACATGCTGACCCTCCCGCGCGAGGCGGCGGCGCTCGCCCTGGCCGCCCACCGCGTCGCCCCCACCACCCAGTCCCGCGACGCCCTGCTGCTCGCGCGTGCGGCGGGCACCGCCACGCCGTCCGGCGGGGGCTACACGCACCTGTCCGGGGACGTCGCCATGTCCCACGAGTTCGACACCGGCCTGGCCCGCCTGTGGATCGGTCGCGGCACGGACCGGCGCCGGGCCGGGGCCCTGGACCTGCCGGAAGGCGGCTTCCCGTACCTGGTCAGCGGCGACGGGCGCACCGCGATCGCGGTGCTGCGGCCCGGCGAGTTCCAGGTGTGGGACCTGGGCGACCCCGACGCGCCGCGCCCGACCGCCACGCTGTCGGGCTGGCCGTTCCCGCAGGGCATCGACGCGGCGGGCACGCTGGTCACCGCGATCGAGGACGGGGTCGCGGTGCACTGGAAGCCCGGCGACACCACCCGCACCCGGCTGCCCGTGTCCGGTGTCGAGGCCGTCGTCCCGTTGCAGGACGGCACCGGCGTGGTCCTGGCCCGCCGGGACGGCGAGCGCCGGGAGGTGGAGGTGTGGTCGCTGGACGGGCGGGTCACCCCGGTGGTCGGCCGCACCGCCCGGCTCGGGCTGGTGACCGGTCCGGGCGGCGCGCTGGCGGTGTCCGACCTCGACAGCGGCCGGCTCACGGTGCTCGACGGCCGGGGCGCGACGCTGCTGGAGGCCGACGGGGTCCCGGAGCAGGCCGTGGTCGGGTTCTCCCGCGACGGCCGCGCGGTCACCGCGGTGCGGCGCGACTCGGTGTGGCTGTGGGACCTGACCGGCGGCCGGGAACCGCTGTCGCTGCGCGCGCCGGGACGGAGTTCAGCGCGGCGGCCTACGAGCCGGGCGAACTGCTGCTGCTGGAGGCGCGCTCCGGCGCGATGTGGCGGCTCGGGGTCGACGTCGACCGCGTGGTGCGGGACGTGTGCGCCGACCCCGTCGGCGTCGACTGGGCCGCGCACTTCCCCGGTGTGCCGGAACAGGCGCTGTGCCCGTGACCCGTGGCGGGTTCCGCATCGGTGTCACCCCGGGCCGAGCCAGAGTTCCAGGCGGCCCGCGGACTCCTGGGCCACCACGATCAGGTCACCCAGCCTGCGCACGACCGCCGCGTAACCCGGATCGGGCGGTCCGACCGTTCAGCGGCGCGTCTCGGCGTCGAAGCGCGCCCGGGCCGCGTCGACCTCGTCCAGCGTCGTGGTGGTCCAGTGCAGCAGCACGGTCCCGCGCCTGCGATCAGAGGCACGTCGCGTGATCGGGGGCGACGACCGGCACCCGCAGCCGGCCCGCGCGCGGCACAGCACCTGCCGGCCACGGCGCGCACCACCCGGCTGTCCCGCGACCTCGACCTGGACGAACGACCCGCGGCCCGCCGCCACCAGGCCGACCCGCGGATCGCCGCCGCCCTCGCCGACCACACCGGCACCGGGCCGCCGCCCTCGCCGCCCTCGCCGACCACACCGGCACCGGGCCGCCGCCGCCCTCGCCGCCCTCGCCGACCACACCGGCACCGGGCCGGCCGAGCACCTGGCCGCCGCACCCGAGGCGCTCGCCCACTGGCGCGCGGGCCGTGACGGGCTGCACGCGGTGGGCGCCGCCCTGGTCTCCGCGGCGGTCGACTGCCGCCGCGCGGGCTACTTCGCCCCCGTGCGTCGCCAACGAGGAGACCAAGAAAGTACTCGCCCGCCAACTCCCCCAAGAGGGCCACCTCGACCTCGGCCTCAAGCTCCTCGACGGCTTCTTCGCCGACGACCAGGACGAGTGAGATCCCCGAGGCGGTGGTCCGTCACCGGAAGTCCCGGGACTTCAGGGCCAGGCGCAGGTCGAGGGGCTGGAGGTGGTCGGCGACGAGGTTGACGGCGCCGGTGGCGTTCTCGACGATGCCCCTGATCAGCAGGGCGTTGGCGTTGCGGGCGGTGTTCTTGTGCAGGTTCCACAGGCCGACGCTGATGACGACGTTGGTCATGCCGGTTTCGTCTTCGAGGTTGAGGAAGGTGATGCCGCCGGCGGTGCCGGGGCGTTGGCGGTGGGTGACGACGCCGCCGATGCGGACGCGAGTGCCGTCGGGGACGTGGGCGAGCCGGTCGGCGGGGAGGGCGCCGAGGGAGTCGAGGTAGGTGCGGACGAGGTGGATGGGGTGGGTGTCGGGGGTGATGCCGGTGCCCCACAGGTCGGCGATCACGAGTTCCCACGCGGTCATGCCGGGCAGGGCGGGTGCGGTGGTGACGCTCGCGGTGCCGGGGAGGGTGGTGGGGTGTTCGCGGGCGGCGGCGCCGGCTTTCCACAGGGCGGCGCGGCGGTCGGGTTCGAGGTCGGCCAGGGCGCCGGCGGTGGCGAGGGCTTCGAGTTGGGGGGTGGTGAGGTCGGTGCGGCGGGCCAGGTCGTCGAGGCTGGTGTAGGGCCGTGGTGGGCGCGCTGGTCGGCGATGAGGGTGGCGAGGTCGTCGCCGAGGGTGCGGACGCCGGCGAGGCCCAGGCGGATGGCGTGGCCGCCGGTGCTGGTGGGGTCGGGTTCGAGGGTGGCGTGGGCGAGGCTGGTGTTGATCTCCGCCCGGCGGATTTTCACGCCGTGGCGGCGGGCGTCGGCGACCAGGGACTGGGGCGTGTAGAAGCCCATGGGCTGGGCGCGGAGCAGGGCGGCGCAGAACGCGGCGGGGTGGTGGTGCTTGAGCCAGGCGCTGGTGAAGACCAGGTGCGCGAAGGCGAGGGCGTGGCTCTGCGGGAAGCCGTAACCGCTGAACGCCTGGACCTGGAGGAAGATCTTGTCGGCGAGGTCGCCGTGGATGCCGTTGGCCGCCGCACCCCGGTAGAACCGGTCCCGTAGCCGGTCCATTTTGGACAGTGCGCGCTTGGAGCCCATGGCGCGGCGGAGTTCGTCGGCTTCGCCGGGGGTGAACCCGGCGGCGTCGATGGCGATCTGCATGACCTGCTCCTGGAACAGCGGCACGCCGAGGGTCTTGTCCAGCGCGCGGGCCAGCAGCGGGTGGTCGTGCTGCCAGGGTTCACCTTGGCGGCGGCGGATGTAGGGGTGCACGGAGCCGCCCTGGATGGGGCCGGGGCGGATCAGCGCGACCTCGACGGCGAGGTCCCAGAAGGTGCGGGGTTTGAGGCGGGGCAGGGTGGCCATCTGGGCGCGGGACTCGACCTGGAACACCCCGACCGTGTCGGCGGCGCACAGCATGTCGTAGACGAGCGGGTCGGCCAGGTCGAGGTGGGCGAGGTCGACGTGGACGCCGTCGTGTTCGGCGATCAGGTCACGGGCGTAGCGGACCGCGGAGAGCATCCCGAGCCCGAGGAGGTCGAACTTGACCAGGCCGGCGGTGGCGCAGTCGTCCTTGTCCCACTGGAGCACGGTCCGGCCGGGCATGCGGGCGTGTTCGACCGGCACGACCTCGGACACCGGGCGGTCGCAGATGACCATACCGCCGGAGTGGATGCCCAGGTGCCGGGGGAAGCCCTCGAACTGGGCGGCCAGCCGCCACACCGCGGCCGGGATCGGGGTCGCGCTGTCGCGGTGTTCGGTGGCGGCGCTGTGCACGGTGCCCCAGCCGTCGACGTTCTTGCTCCACGCGTCCTGCGTGCCGGGCGGGAAGCCCAGGGCGCGGGCGGCGTCCCGGATCGCCGATTTCGCGCGGTAGGTGATGACGTTGGCGACCTGGGCGGAGTGGCGGCGGCCGTGTCTTTCGTAGACGTGCTGGATGACCTCCTCGCGCCGGTCGGACTCGATGTCGATGTCGATGTCCGGGGGCCCGTCGCGCTCGACGGACAGGAAGCGTTCGAACAGCAGGTCCCAGCGCACCGGGTCCACGTTGGTCACCCCGAGCGCGTAGCAGACCGCGGAGTTGGCCGCCGAACCCCGGCCCTGGCACAGGATGTCGTTGCGGCGGCAGAACTCCACGATGTCGTGCACGATCAGGAAGTAGCCGGGGAAGTCGAGCCGTTCGATCACGCCCAGCTCGTGCTCCAGCTGCGCGTAGGCGCGGGGTTGTCCTCGGGCGGCCCGTAGCGGTCCTTCGCGCCCTCGGCGGTCAGCTTCCGCAGCCAGGACGCCTCGGTGTGGCCGGGGTCCACCGGGAACGGTGGCAGCCGGGGCGCGACGACGTGGAGGTCGAACGCGCACTCCATGGCCAGCAACGCCGTCCGGGTCACCGCGCCGGGGTAGCGGGCGAACCGGGACGCCATCTGCATCCCCGACCGCAGCGCCGCGGCCCCGAACGGCGGCAACCACCCGGCCATCTCGTCCAACGACCGCCGCGCCCGCACCGCCGCCATCGCCCCCGCCAGCCGTCCCGCGCGGGTGTGCGCGTAGTGGACCTGGTTGGTCGCCACCGTCGGCACCCCGGCCCGCTCCGCCAGCCCGGCCAGCACGTCGTTGCGCAGGGAGTCGCCGGGCAGCGCGTGGTCCACGAGTTCCACCGCCACGTTGCGCCGCCCGAACCGGTCGACCAGCCACGCCAGCCGCTCCCCCGCCGCGCACGGGCCGTGGTCGGTCAACGCCTTGCGCACCATGCCCTTGCGGCACCCGGTCAACGCCAGCACGTGCCCGGACAACTCGTCCACCACTTCGTCGAGGTCGTAGACCGGGCGGCCCTTCTCGCCGCCCCGCAGGTGCGCCGAGGAGATCACCGAACACAGCCGCCGATACCCCTCCGGCCCCCGTGCCACCAGCAGCAGGTGCTCACCCTCCGGGTCCGGCGCCCCGTTCTGGGGCCCGGACAACCCCATGCTCAACTCGGCCCCGTAGGCCGTGTGCACACCCAGATCCCGAGCCGCCTCCGCGAACCGGACGACCCCGTACATCCCGTCGTGGTCGGTCAACGTGACCGCGTCCAGCCCGAGCCGCGCGGCCTCCTCCACCAGTTCCTCGGGGTGACTGGCCCCGTCCAGGAAGCTGAAGTTGGAGTGGCAGTGCAGTTCCGCGTAAGGAACGCGCCGGGCGTTGGGCGCTTCCCGCGTCACCCGCCGGTCGAGCAGGTCCCCGGCGCGGGCGTACCCGTCGACCCCGCGCGGCCCGACCGACCGCCGCCCCTCGCCGTCGACCCGCCCGGACAACGCCCGTTCCAGTTCGCTCCAGGGCAACTCCGGCCGACTGTCGAACCCCACCCGCACCACACCTTCCCCGAGGGCCACGCGCCGTGGGGAAGCCGGCGGGACACGACCGGGGCAACACGTTCACCCGGTCGGTCGAACACACGTTCGACTATTCCTACTCGATGCGAATCATGCCCGCAAGTCGAACCCGGGCCCCGCCACCGCCGCGACGGCCTCGACCTCGATCAGCAGATCCGGCCGGAACAGCCCCGCCACCTGCACCAACGAACTAGTCGGCGGCTGCTTGAGGTCGACGAACTCATCACGCACCGTCCTCACCGTGGCCAACGCCGACGTGTCGGTGACGTAGATCGTCAGCTTGAACACGTCCGACCAGGTCGCTCCGGCCGCAGCCAGGGCGGCGCCGACGTTGGTCATCGCCAGACGCGTCTGAGCCTCCCAGTCGCCGGCCGGAGCGACGGTGCCGTCCGCCGCGATCGGGACCTGACCCGACGTCCAGACCAGCCGACTACCCGGCGCCACCGAAGCCACGTGGCTGTACCCGTTGGGCGGGGGAAGCGTCGACGGCGTGGAGAACTCGATGTTGGTCACCGCGCCACCCTACGACCGTGCCGAGACAAGCCCGACACATGCGCGCCGCTCGGTCGGGCTCCGCCACCGGGTTCGCCGAACGCTGTCGTCGGACCGGCTGAAATCAGGAGGCGGTGTGGGTACCTGGGGTGTCGACGTGTTCGCCAACGACTGCGCCGCGGACTTCGCGGAGAAGGTCAAGGCGCTGGGGCCGGTGGAACGGCTCTCATATGCCCGTCGGTCGGAGTGCAGCATGACGGGACGTTTGCGCCGTCGGATTGGCAAGTGGGGCTCATCGCTCCGGCGTGATGTCGTCAAGTTCGCCTGCATCGACGCGCCGTCGCGTGCCGCCTGCACGAGACCAACGAACCGCGCGGCCTCGCAGCTGGTCAGGGGGACGTGCTGAGGGCGGTCAGCGGGACGTCGAACACGAAGGGTTCGCCGTGGCGGTCGCTGACCCACCGGGTGCTCACCGTGGCGGTGTCGTCCTGGACGTGGTCGATCGTGCAGGAAACGAGGGCCGGGCGCGGATAGGTCGCGGTCGGGGTCAGGTCCGTGCCGTCGTCGAAGTAGGCCACCTTGCCCACCAGTTGGTACGGCCTTCCTCGGACGTCGGTCAGCTCCACGAGGACCAGGCCGGGTTGTGGTTCGTCGGTGAGCCAACAGACGGCGGTGGCGGAAAGGTGGCAGTCGTCGCCCTCTGCCAGAACAGGTTCCACGAAGGACACGCTACCTCGGGCCGTAGCTGTCCCCACTCAGCCGAGACCCGAGAACCGGCGGCCGTCGACCATGCTCGGCGGCACCGCGACCTCCTCGGTGTCGTCGACGAAGAGCGGTCCGGCGGGAAGGAGTACGAAGTCGTCGGCCACCACGGCGACGTACCCGTTGTGCCGGAGATCGCCCACGGCCGTGGCCTCGACCAGGGTCCGCGCCATCCGGTCGGCGGTGCCGAGGAAGTCGACGGGCATCGGGTCGTCCGGGCGGTGGATCACCTCGGCGACGCTCAGCCGGCCCACCTGCCGCACCGCGCGGTCGGCGGTGAACAGGACGGCACGGCCGCCGGGGTCGAGCCGGACCAGCACCCCGACCGCCCGGCGGGGCGTCATCAACAGCCTCGGGCCGCGCACCCTGACCGCGACCTCGCGCACCGCGAGCACCGCGACCAGGTAACCCGGCACCGCCGCCCCAGCCAGTCCCCACGGCCACCACAGGATGCCCGCGACGACCGCGTACAGGCAGAGGGCGACGATCCGGAGCCCCGTCGTGCGGGTGCTCCTGCCGTCCTCCGGGACACCCGCGACGACCACGGGCAGTTCACCCAACGCCCGCCGCTGCCGCCGCGCCCACCACGGCCGGACTGCCAGCGCCACCAGGCACACCAAGGCGTACATCCCGAAACCGATGCGCGACACCGGATCGTCGAACGCCCACGCGGCGGCGAGCAGCCCAGCGACCGCGCCGACCTCCAGCCGCCACGCCAGCAGCACCGGCACCGCCCAGGCGAACGGGTTGGTCGCGCCGCCCGCCACCAGCATCGCCACCAGCACCACGGCCCACGCGAGCAGGAGCAGGCAGCCCCACCTCCGCCACGCGGCGGACCACCGCTCGACCTGCGCGGAGGTCAACGGCGGCACGTCGGGCCGCCACCCGCCGGATTCCCCCTCGGACGTCATGCCACGACGCTACCGGTGCACGTGGCCGGTTTGATCCGCGCCGCTCGGCTTCGCGGGTGTTGACGCCGTGCTCGCGCGGTGATTCGGCGAGCTGCGTTTGCCAGCCGGTGAAGAAGACGGCGGCGCGGCTGGTCCATCCCGGCGCGCGATGCCGGCGGGCGTCGGCGATGCTGTGCGCGTGGAGTACGTGTCCAGAGTGCCGCGTCCGCCGCTGGACGGGCTGATCGACGACCTCTACTACCTGGAGGGCACGCCGCCGTACGCCCGGCTGACGCTGCCGCCGATGCCCGCGGCGTTGCTCAAGGTCAACCTCGGGCCACCGTTCCGCATCCGCGCCGGCAAGGACATCGAGACGGCCGAGTACGACGACGGCTGCGTGGTCACCACCCCCACCCGCGCGGTGGAGTTCGGCTACCCACCCGGGACCCGGTCCGTCGGCGTGCACTTCAAGCCATGGGGTCTGGCGCCGTTCCTGCCGATGCCCGCGACCGAGCTGTGCGACCGGCCGGTGACGGTGGAGCAGGTCTGGGGCAGGCCCGCCACCGCCGCGCTGCGAGACCGGCTGGCCACGGCGGACGGACCGCACGAGATGCTGACGCTGCTTGAAGAGGAGCTGATGCGACGGCTGTGCGAGACCACCGGCCTGGGGCTGGTCCGCCACACGAGCAGCGTCATCGCGGCGGCCGGCGGGGCGGTGGCGATCGGCGACCTGAGCGCGGCAGCCGGTGTCAGCAGCACTCACCTGGCGCAGCGGTTCAAGCAGCTCATCGGCGTCACGCCGAAGCGACTGGCCCGCACCTACCGCTTCGCCGCCACCGTGTTCGCGATCAACCCCGCCGAACCGGTCGACTGGGGCGACCTCGCCGGTGGCGCGGGCTACTTCGACCAGGCCCACTTCGGCCACGAGTTCCGGGCGTTCACCGGGCTCACGCCGACCCGGTACGTCGAAGTCCGGCGGCGGTTCCTGCGCGAGCACCCCGGCCACGCGCTGGACGGCTGGCCGCTGCCGGCCGATTGATTTCTTACAAGAACAACCGCTCACGACCCACTAATTTGGGGCACCCCAAGGCAGAGGAGAACCCCGTGGGCAAGGTGGTCATGTACGGCTCAGTGTCGGTCGACGGCTTCATCGCGGACGAGAACGACCAGCCCGGACCGCTGTTCGACTGGTTGACCAACGGTGACGTCCACCTGGACGAGAGCGACGTGCTGAAGGTGTCGCAGACGTCCTACGACTACACCCGGCCGTACTGGGACCAGATCGGGGCGACGATCGCCGGCCGCCGCGTCTTCGACATGACGGACGGCTGGGACGGGACGCCTCCGGGCGGGGTCGACCACGTGGTCGTCGTGACGCACCGGCTGGCGCCCGAGGGCTGGGACCCCGAGGCGCCGTTCCACTTCGTCGACGGCGTCGAGGCGGCCGTGGCCAAGGCGCAGGAGCTCGCCGGTGACCGCTTGGTCGAGGTCGCCGCCGGCGACGTCGGTGGCCAGGCGCTTGCCGCGGGCCTGGTCGACGAGGTGCGCATGGACGTCGCGCCCGTCGTGTTCGGGTCCGGCAGGCGCTACTTCGGGTCGGTCGACGCGCGGCACCTGTTGGAGGGTCCCGACGTGGTGATCCAGGGCAACCGGGTGCTCCACCTGCGCTATCAGGTGCGCCGTTGACCGGATACTGGCCTCATGCCCGATCGCGCGAACGTCCTGACCCGCCCCGTCGCGTGGCAACGCACGGGTGCACGCGTGTTCACCTACGCCGCCCACGTTGACCACACGTGGTGGGTGCTGCGGCTCAACGGCTTCCCCGACCACCCGCTGTTCACGCTGTTCGTCGGCGGCGAAGTCGTGGGCGACGTGGAGGACGTCAAGACCACCGCCTGGGACCTCGACGCCACCCACCGGCCGCACCTGACCGACGCGCAGCGCGAGGAGGTCCTGGCGTTGATGCGCGGGCT
Source organism: Actinosynnema sp. CA-248983 (assembly GCA_050954585.1). Taxonomy (GTDB): domain Bacteria; phylum Actinomycetota; class Actinomycetes; order Mycobacteriales; family Pseudonocardiaceae; genus Actinosynnema. The sequence continues at coordinate 4,906,591 of CP191863.1, forward strand.
CGGCCCGTACGGCAGTGAGGTCGGCCGGCCGTGCGACGGGGACTGGTGCGCGTGCGACCTGCTCACCGACGAGTACGTCCGGGAAGGCCCGGAGTCCACAATGGACTGATCGGGACCGGCCGTCGCCGCGCCCGGCGGGCAGGGTCACCGGGGTCCGGCGCGCGGAGGCGGTGGGCGGCGAGGCGGCCGGAGATGAGCACCGGCGGGATGCCGACGCCGGGTGTGGTGCCGCTGCCCGCCACGACGACGTTGCCGTGCCGGAACGGCAGGCTGCCCGGCCGGAACGGGCCGGTCTGGGCGAGGGTGTGGGCAGCGGAGAACGGGGTGCCGGCGGGGTGGCCCGCGGCGGCCCAGTCGTCGGGGGTGGTGGTGGCCAGGACGGTCGGCTCGGCGTCCAGGAGGCCGCGGCGGGCCAGTTCGGTGAGCAGTTCGGCGGTGTAGCGGGGGGCGAGGGTGTCCCAGCGCAGTGGCGCGCGGTCGAGGTTGGGGCAGGGTGCGAGCAGGTAGCGCAGGTGCCGGCCGGGTGGCGCCAGGGTCGGGTCGGTGGCCGTGGGCGTGGTGAGCAGCAGCGACGGGTCGGACATGAGCCGGCCCCGGTCGATGATCTCGTCGAACGTGGTGTCCCAGGCGTCCCCGAACGCGATGGTGTGGTGGACCGCCGAGCGCGCCGGGGTGCTGACGTGGACCACGAAAGCGGACGGCGACCAGCGCAGCGGCACCGGCCGGCGGGGCCGTCCGCGCAGCAGGCCGGCGGTGATCGCGGGTCCGCAGGCCAGGACCACCGCGTCGCACGGGATGGCGCCGCCGGCGGTGCGCACGGCCGTGACGCGGTCGCCGAGGCGGTCCAGGCCCAGCACCTCGGTCCCGTAGTGGAACCTCACCCCGGCGTCGCGGGCGGCGTCGCCCAGCGCGCGGGGCACGGCCCGCATCCCGCCGCGCGGGAACCACACCCCGGCGACGGTGTCCATGTAGGCGATGACCGCGTACGCGGCCCGCGCGTCACGGGGCGAGACCCCGGCGTACAGCGACTGGAACGTGAACACCCGGCGCAACCGGGGATCGCGCAGGAACCGCCCGACCACCCGGGCCAGCGAGCCGAACCCGCCCAGCCCGGCCAACGCGACCAGGTCACGCCCGACCAGGTCCAGCGGCGAGTCGAAGTTCGCGCCGATGAACCGGTCCCGCTCCACCCGGTGCAGGCGGGTCAGCCAGTCCCGCAGGCGCAGGTAACCGTCGGCGTCCCGCTCCCCCGCGAACTCCCGGACCGCCCGGTGCATCCGCTCCGCGTCGGTGTGCACGTCGAGGCCGCTCCCGTCGGCGAACACGGCCCGGTAGGCGGGGTGCAGCGGCAGGAGGTCGAGCCGGTCGGCGACGGTCTCCCCCACCGCGCCCAGCGCCTCGTCGAGCAGCTCCGGCATGGTCAGCACGGTCGGCCCGGTGTCCAGCAGATGACCGTCCACAGTGGACCGTCCGGCGACGCCGCCGGGGTGCTCCCCGCGCTCCACCACGGTCACCTCGTGCCCGGCGCCCCGCAGGTGCAGGGCGGCGGACAGACCGGCCAGGCCCGCGCCGACCACCACGACGGAGTCCGTCCGCCCCCGCACGACGTGCACCACGGTTCACCGCCTCCGACTGGTGGCCTTGTGCGCCAACGTGATCAGCCGCGCGCGGGCGACCGGTTCGAGGGGGGCTTCGGCCAATGCGGCGAGTCCCCGGGCGGTGCGCGTGGCGATCTCGTGCTCCGCCGCGTCCACCGCGCCCAACTCCCGCAGCACCGCACGTACCCGGTCGACGGTCTCCGACGTCACCAGACCGCCGTCCAGGCAGTGGCGCAGCAGCTCGACCGCGTCCGGACGCTCCTGCCCGGCGGCCAGGCCCAGCGCCGCGACCATCAGCGGGGTGCGTTTGCCCTCCCGCAGGTCGTCGCCGACCGGTTTGCCGGTGACCCGCTCGTCGCCGAACACCCCGAGCAGGTCGTCACGCAACTGGTAGGCCACCCCGACGTCCCGGCCGTACGCGCACAGCGCCGCGACGACGTCGGCGGGCGCATCGGCCAGCGCCGCGCCCAGGTGCAACGGCCGCTGCACCGTGTAGGAGGCCGTTTTGAGGCGGGCGACGGTCAGCGCGTCCTCCAGCGACTCCGACCGGCGGGCCGCGCCCAGCAGGTCCAGGTGCTGGCCGGTGATCATCTCGGTGCGCATCGCGCGCCACGGCTCCCAGGCCCGGCGCAACGCCGCCGCGGGCAGCCCGGCGGTGACCAGCGCGTCGTCCGCCCAGACCAGGGCCAGGTCGCCGACCAGGACCGCCGCGCTGTCGCCGTAGTGGCGGGCGTCGCCAGACCAGCCGTTGCGCAGGTGACGGGCGGCGAACGCGCGGTGCGCGGTGGGCCGGCCGCGGCGGGTGGTCGAACGGTCCATCACGTCGTCGTGCACCAGCGCGCAGCCCTGGAGCAGTTCCAGGGCGATCAGCGCCCGCACGACGGTCGACGCGCGGTGGCCGAACGCCTCGCCGCCCGCCGCGCGCCAGCCCCACCAGGCGAACGTCGGCCGCAGCCGCTTGCCGCCGGACAGCACCAGCGCGGACAGCTCGGCGGCCAACTCTCCCGCGCTGACGGCGCTCAGGAAGTCCTCCAGCTCGGCCTGGAGGCACTGGGGCAGCAGGTCGTCGACCGGGGCGCTCGGCACGGGCTCGGCCGTGCGCGGCAGCGACATGGGGCGTCTCCTTCGGCTCGACCGGTGTGCTCCCGGAAGAGCTAAGCAGCGCGGTAGCCGCCCCGCATGACGAGTGCGCCCGTCATGCAGGGCGCGGTGCGCGGACTTAGCGTGGGGCTGAGCCGGACGAGAGGAGCCCGATGTCAGTCGACCGCGAGCTGGACGCCGCCGGGATCGCCGAGCCCCGGCTGCGCGCGGCGTACCGGCGCTGTCGAGCGCTGAACGCGGAGCACGGCCGGACCTACTACCTCGCCACCCGGCTGCTCAGCCCCCGGCAGCGCCCCGCCGTGCACGCCCTGTACGGGTTCGCGCGCTGGGTGGACGACATCGTCGACGAGGTCCACGACGGACGGACCCCGCGTCAGCGCGAGGCGGAACTCGACCGCGTGGCGGCGGTTCTCGCGCGCGGCCTGGAGACCGGGACCAGCGACGACCCGGTGGTCACCGCCCTGCTGGACACCATTCGCCGTCACGACATCCCGCACCGGCACTTCCACGACTTCATGGCGTCCATGCGCATGGACCTCACCGTCACCGACTACCCCGACCGCGCCGCGTTGATGGCGTACGTCCACGGTTCCGCGGCCGTCATCGGCTTGCAGGTGCTGCCCGTCCTCGGCACGTGCGTGCCCCGCGCCGAAGCCGAACCGGCCGCCGCCGCGCTCGGGATCGCCTTCCAGCTCACCAACTTCCTGCGCGACGTCGGCGAAGACCTCGACCGCGGCCGGGTGTACCTGCCGGCCGACGAACTGACATCCTTCGGCGTCGACCGCGCACTGCTCTTAAACGCCCGCGCCACCGGCCGGACCGACGCCGCACTCCGCCGCGCCCTGGCCTACCAGGTGGCACGGACACGCGAGGTGTACGCGCAAGCCGCGCCCGGCATCGCCCAGCTCGCACCGAGGTCACGGGCCTGCGTCGACACCGCTTTCCGTTTGTACGGCCGGATTCTGGACCTCATCGAGCAGGCCGACTACGACATCGTCTCGCGCCGGGTCGCCGTGTCGAGGCGCGGCCGGCTCGCCGTGGCACTGCCCGCGTTCGCCCGTGCGGCGTTCTCGACGACCTTGGGATGACGACCATGCACATTCCCCTGCGACGGTTCCGTTCCCGGCCGTGGCCCGAGCAGGAGCCGACGTGGCGCGACGCGAAGCCCGCGCTCATCGAGGCCGCGCTGAAACGGGCGCAGGCCAGGCCGTCGGGCAACTGGTTCGTGGTGGGCGCGAGCCGCGAGGTGCGTCCGGACCGGCCGTGGGGGCGGACCGTGGCGGGCCGCGAAGTCGTGCTGTGGCGCGGTGCGGACGGCGCGCTGCGGGCCGGACCGGGAGCGTGCCCGCACTTGGGCGCGCCGCTGTGCGACGGGGCGGTGCACCGGGGGCGACTGGTGTGCCGCTGGCACGGGTTGGCGCTGGACGGCGACCGGTTCGGCGGCTGGAGCCCTTGTCCGGCGCACGACGACGGTGTCCTGGTGTGGGTGCGGCTGGACGACGTCGGCGGCGAGGAACCCCTGCCCGCCCCGGTGCTCCCGGTCCGCCCGCCTGATGGCTCGATCGCCGCCGTGGCCACCCTCATCGGGCGCTGCGAGCCGGACGACGTGGTCGCCAACCGGCTCGACCCGTGGCACGGAGCCTGGTTCCACCCGTACTCGTTCGCGAACCTGCGGGTGGTGGAGGCGGCGACCGAGGAGCGGGACCGGTTCGTGGTCGAGGTGACGTTCAAGGTCGCGGGCCGGTTCGGGGTGCCGGTGCTCGCGGAGTTCACCTGCCCGGAGCCGCGCACGGTGGTCATGCGCATCGTGTCCGGGGAGGGCGAGGGCAGTGTGGTGGAGACCCACGCGACCCCGGTCGGCCCGGCTCGCACGGCGGTGATCGAGGCGTCCATCGCGCACTCCGCCCGACCCGGCTTCACGCTCGCCCGCTCTGCCGCCCCAGTCCTGCGCCCACTGATGCGCTGGGCCGCCGGCCGGCTGTGGCGAGACGACCTCGCCTACGCCGAGCGCCGCTACACCTTGCGCACCTCCGGCAGGCTGCCAGGCTGACTCGGATTTCGACCCCAACGCCGAGCCACCGCCCGCAGCAACGGCACCCGCCCCCGCGTCGGCACCGTCCACAGCGGAGCCCCGCGCACCCCCCACCGAGCCAGAAGCGCGTTCGCCGCAGCAAAACCCGTAGTCGCGGCCCGTTCCATCAGCGCCACCGGCAGGTCGATGCGCACCAAATCCCCCGCCAACACCAAGAACGGCTCCGGCGTCACCACCCCAGGCCGCCGCCCGAACCCCCGGCCGGGAACAGCGGGCAGTCCGACCGCAGCTCGTGCCGCTCATCCACCACCCGAGCCGCCTTGGTCTCCGGGAACACCACCCGGAGCTGGTCCAACAACTCGCCCCGGACGTCCACCCCGCCCGGCAACGCGTACCCGTGCAGCTCCACCACCGCCCCACCGGTCCGCGCCGCCCACGCCCGCGCCTCGTGCTCGTACCGGTCCAGCACCGACACGTTGTCCAACGGGCCATAACCGCTCGTCCCGACGAACCCCGGCCGATCCGCCGCCACCGGCCGGTCCAGCCAGTACCGCGACACCAGGAACGGCGGCGCGGTCTCCAACGCGGCGATGTCCGCACGCCACTCCGCCGACCCCAGATCCGGTGACGCCCCAACGACTTCCCTCAACCCACCGACATCAGCCGCCAACACGACCGCATCAGCGTCGATCGGCTCGTCCGCGTGCACGATGAACCGCCGCCCACCCCGCGACACCGCCGACACCGCCGTACCACGCCGAACCTCCACACCCAGCTCGCCCGAGTACCGGGCCAACGGCTCCCACAAGCCGTGCGGGAACGGGTCCGCGGCCACGTCGAACAGCAGCCCCTCCCCGACCCCAGGAAGTAGATGTGGAACATGGTCACCAGCTCGGCCGCCGACATCCGCGCCGGGTGGGCGAAGAAGCTCCGCGAGAACACCTCCAGCGCCAACGCGTGCGCCGGCCCCGGAAACCGCAGCAGCGACAAGTACCGGGCCGCATCCAGGCCGTCCAGTTCCTCATAGACGCGCGGCACCGACACATCCAGCAGCGGCAAAGCGGCACGCGAGTCCACGTCCCGCAGGTCCCGCCACCGGAACGTCGGGCTGCGAGCCAGGAACCCCAAGGCGTTCCACGGCACCGCGGTCGGCAGTCCGGCGAAACCGTCCCGGTGCCCGTCGGCGTGCCACAGCGGGTAGTCCGGGAGGCCCACCAGCGCAGTGCCGTGCGGGTCGGCGCGGCGCAACAAGCTGCGCAGGTTGTAGTACTGGCGGAAGAACGCGTGGAAGCCGCGGGTCATGGTGGCCTCGCTGCCGTCCGCGAGCCGCGTCGGCCAGCCCCCGACCCGCCCGCCGAGGTGCCGCTCCCGTTCGCACAGCACGACCCGCGCGCCGCGTTCGGCCAGCAGCACGGCGGCGGCCAGGCCTGCGATGCCGCCGCCCACGACGACCACCCGGGGCACCGGCCGGGGCAGCGAAGGCCGGCCCGGAACCGGGTCGTGGCGCACCGCCCTGCGGTCAGGCATCGGGGGCCCGGCCGACGAACGTGTGCACGATCCCGCGCTGCCAACCGCCCACCGGTTCCGTGCGCACCGCGTGGAACCCGTCGCGCCGCAACCGGTCCCGAAACGCCCCAGCCCCGTCGAAGTCCAGCACGCTGCGCCACAGGTAGGTGTAGAGGCCGGCGTCCCGGGTGACCAGCCACCCGGCGGGGATCACCACCGACCAGCACACCGCCGTCCAGATCGCCGCGCGCAACGGCGAATCGGCCACCGAGTACTCGTGCAGCACCAGCAGCCCACCGGGCCGCAGCAACCCGCGCAACGAACGCAGCACCGGGTCCGGGTCGGGCAGGTTGCGCACCAGGTAGGCGGCGAACACGGCGTCGAACGGCCCGTCCACCCCGGCCAACTCCTCCGCCCGCGTGTGCACGAAGGACACCGTGTCCGGCCACGACTTGGCCCGTGCCCGAGCCACCATGCCCGCCGACGCGTCCACCGCGACGACCTCCGCGTCCGGCACCACCGACAGCACCGCCGCCGTGGACGCCCCGGTGCCGCACCCCAGGTCCAGCACCCGGGGCCGCCGCCCCAGCGCACGCAGGCACGCCGCCGACCCGCGCAGCGCCCGGTGGTACCCCGGGTTCAGGCCGACCAGCAGGTCATACGAGGCGGCGGCGGTGTCGAACGCACCGACCGCGAGCAGGCGGGTCACACCGCCTCCCGCCGGGAAGCCCGCACCCACAACGCCAACGTCAGGGTCACCAACGCGAAACCGAACAAGAAGTCCTCCACCGGGATGTCCCACGGCGCCCGCACCCCGCTGATCGCCCACCCCGCGTAGTGCACGACCGGGGCGTCCAGCTTGGTCAACCACCCGTCCACCGGCACCTGGAACGCGAAGACGATCGCCATCGTCACCCAGTACGCGGGACGCCGGAACACCCCCGACCGCACCACGGCCAACTCCAGCGCCACCACCACGACCACCGACACCGCCGCCGCCAGCAGGTACTCCCTACCCAACCCGTCCCCCGCTCCGCGCCAACGCGTCCACCGCCTCGAAGGTCAACAGCCCGCACACCGGCACCACCAGGAAGAACAGCACCTCTTCCACGGGCAGCGCCCCCGGCAGCACCAGCCCGGAGGTGAACGCCGCGCTGAACGTCCAGTGCCCGCGCGCGATCGCGACCAGGTCCCACGCCGTGAACACCACCAGCACGGGCAGGAGCACGCGGGCCAGCAGCCGCCACCGCCGGTACACCCCGGCCCCCACGAACTCCAGCGGGAGCGTCACCACCAGGCACGCCACCAGCACACCGAGGTACTGCCAACGATCCATGCCACCCTCCCGCCGCCGTCCGCCCCACCGTAAGACCGCCGGCACCGGCCTGCACGACAGGCGCGGCTCACCGCCGCAGGACAACCTTGAGCACCCGCTCGTCGCTGTTGCCCGCCACGCTGTCCTTGTCGCCCTTGGTGCTCGTGGTCAGCCACAGGTCGCCGTCGCCGGTCGGCTCGACGGTGCGCAGCCGGCCGTGGGAACCGTTGAGGAACTGCTCGGCCGCGCCCAGCTCCTCGCCGGTGATCGGCATCCGGTAGAGCCGGGTGCCGCGCAGGCACGCCACGTACAGCACGTCCCCGACGACGGCGATGCCGCTGCACGAACCCTCTCTGGTGGGGTAGGTGCGCTTCGGCGGGAGGAACGCGGGGTTGTCGCACGGGCCTTCGCACTGCGGCCAGCCGTAGTTGCCGCCGCGCACGACCAGGTTGGTCTCGTCCACCAGGTGGTTGCCGAACTCCTGCACCCACAGCCGGCCCCGCGAGTCGAACGCCAACCCCTGCGGGTTGCGGTGGCCGTAGCTCCACACCGCGTTGCCGAAGGGGTTGTCCGGCGGGACCGCGCCGTCCGGGGCGATCCGCAGGACCTTGCCCGCCAGACTGGTGCGGTCCTGGGCGGACTCACGGCGCTGGGCGTCGCCGGTGGTGATGTAGAGCTTGCCGTCCGGGCCGAACCGCAACCGGCCGCCGTTGTGGTACTTGTTGCGCGGGATGCCGCTGATCACCACCTGCGGGCTGCCGCTCAACACCCCGTCCGCGTAACGGATGCGCACCACGCGGTTGTCGGTGGCGGTGGTGTGCATGACGTACAGCCACGGGTGCTCGGCGAAGTCGGCGGCGACGGCGATCCCCATGACGCCGCCCTCGCCGTCGGACCCGGCCGCGTCCGGCACCGTCCCGATGCTGGTCTTGGCACCGGTGGCGGGGTCGAGCCGGACGATGTCGAACGCGTCCCGGCGGCTGTAGAGCACGGCGCCGGAGGGCAGGGTCGTCAGGCCCCACGGCAGGTCGTCGTCCGAGGCGACTGCGGTCACCGAACAGATGGGCGCGACGCAGAACGGGCCGGTCATGGCGCGGGCCGGAGCGCTGGGCGCGGAGCGGTTGCCGCCGCCGTCACGTGCCACCACCCGGTACTCGTAGCGGGTGACGGCCGCCAGGCCGGTGTCGGCGTAGGAAGTGGTGTCGGCGGCGACTTTGCTGACCTGGACGCCGTCACGCAGGACCTCGTACCCGGTGACGCCGACGTTGTCGGTGGACCGCACCCACCGCACCCTGATCGCCGTGCCCCACTCGCTCGCACCCACCCCGACCGGCACGGCGGGCGGCTCGGTGTCGGCCTCGCACTGGGGCACGGTCACGGTCACCGTCGGACTGGCCGGCGAGACGTTGCCCGCCACGTCCCGGGCGTTGACGTACAAGCCCCACACCGCGCCGGGCACGACGGTCAGATCGGCCGAGGTCCCGGAGACGGAAGTCATGTGCTGCCCGTCGTGGTAGACGTCGTAGGACGCCACGCCCACGTCGTCCGTGGCCGCCGTCCAGGACAGCGTCAGCCGTTCGCACGTCAGGCCGCTCACGCGGGGATCGCCCGGCGCGGTGGGCGGGGTGGTGTCGGAGGCCGCCCCGACGCTCGCGGCGGCGAGAACGGCTGCCAGCAACACCGGGAGCCGCATGTCACCGCACCGGGGGCAGCCACTGCCGGGCGCAGCGCTCTTGCCCGGGACAACTGCGGATCAGCTCGACGTGGGGCGGCTCGGTGATCTCCGCCGGTGGATTCTTCTGCCCCTGCGGCCATTGCAGGAAGATCGCGATGGACGAAGCGTTGTTGCCATATTTCTTCTCGACCAGGCTGCGGTCGGGGTTGACCACGTTCACCACGTCGTACAGCCCCGACGGCACGTGGGTGAGGTCGAGCCACTGGAAGTCGACCTGGTAGGGGTAGTCGTCGCCCGACCCGACGGAAATCCCCTGCTTCACGGTCGTCGCCGAAGGGTTGCGCATCTCGCACATGTTGCGGCGCAGGAACTTCGCCAGTTGCCCTGTCGGGCTTGCCTCATCCTGGGGTCGCGCGGGCAGGTCGTCGGCGATGCTGTACCGGTCCCCCAGGCAGAAACCGTTCTTGCGGTCGGTCACGACCGTCTCGCCGCCGGGCGTGCGCAGCATGAAGTGCTCGAAGTCGAGCAGGTGCCAGTGCTCGTGGGTGGGGGCCGGCTCGTAGTACACGGTGGCCGGCAGGTCGCGTTGCGCCTCTTCGTAGTTCGCCGGGATCGATCCGTCCACAGCGGACTCCAGGGCCTGCCGCGCCCGCATGGTCGGCTCCTCCGGTGACCTGCGCGCGTAGATGACCAGCGGGCCGTCGCCGACGTTGTCGGCGGAGGTGGTGAACCGCAGCCGCACCGCGCCGGCCGGCCCGTGCTCCAGGCACGATCCCCTGGGCGCCGACGCGTCCGCGACCATGCACACGTCCCAGTCCTGGCACTGCGCGGGCTCCACGGTCGTGCCACCGGGGCAGCCGACGGGCGCCTGCCTCAGGTCCGGGAGCGGATGACCGGACGGCGCGGGCACGCCGAGCGCGACCACGACCGTCATCACGGCCGGGATTCTGCCGATCACCAAGCCAATCTAACGCCGTCGGACCGACCCGACAGCCCGGTTCACCCTCCGGTGGCGGTGACGTGCCGTCACCACTCGACCGTGGCCGGCCGTCACGCTTCGAGCACCGGTCGGGCCGGACGCCCTCGGTTACGGTCGGGAACGGGTCACCACTTGTCGCGGAGGTCGGTATGCGTCCACGGCTTCGTGCCGACGTGCGGTACGTCAAGAGCCCGGACGGGGTGTACGTGCGCGGGGCCGCCGGCGCGTGCACGCTGACCGGCGGGGCGAGTTACGAGTGGCTGGACCGGTTGGCCCCGTTCCTCACCGGCGAGCACGCGTTGGACGACTTGGTGGAGCCGTTGCGCGGCGACCAGCGGGCCGTGGTGGAGCACCTGGTCCGGTCGCTGGTGGAGCAGCGACTGCTGGTGGACGCCCAAGACGACGAACCGCACTCGCTCACCGAGGAGGAGCAACGGGTCTACGCGCCGGAGATCGCTTTCCTCCGGTACGCGGGGAACTCCGCCGAGCACCGGTTCGAGCGGTTGCGGTCGGCGCGGATCGCGCTGGTCGGCCATGGACCCGTGCTGGCGGCGCTGCTCGAAGCGGGTCTGCGTTCCGGGTGGCGGCGGGTGGTGGTGTGGGCCGACGACGACCAGGTGGACGAGCTGCGCGCGGTGGGGCGCGCCGCGGTGCGGGACAGCGCGCAGGAGGTGGTGGTCGGGCCGGAACCGGTGGCGGAGCCGGACGCCGATCTCGTGCTGTGCGTGTCCGACCGGGTGGCGGACCTGGTCGCGGCGGCGCGGTTCGGGGCGCGCGCGGCGATCGGGCAGGTGCTGCTGGGCGGGGACGAAGCGTGGGTGACGGCGGTCGGTCCACCCGAACGGGTTGCCGCGGAAGGGTGTTGGCGGCGACTGGGGGTGCCGCGCGGCGGGGACCACGGGCTGGTGAACGGGCCGGTGCCGGGGGTGATCGCCGCGCACGTGGCGCTGTCGTGCTTCCACCACCTGACGGAGTCGGACGTGTCCGGTGAGCCGGTCCTGACCCGGATCGATCTGCGGGACCTGTCCGCCCGCACGCACCGGCCGTTGCCTTACACGTTCAGCGATGTGCGGACCGATGCCGTGGCGGAGGACCGGGTCGACGAGCGGCTGGTCGACGGCCGGGTGGGTGTGCTGCGGGAGCTGGACGAGGACGAGCTGCCGCAGGTGCCGCTGGCGGTGTGCCGGGCGTCGGTGTCCGATCCGGGGGCGGTGCTGCCCGCCTGGGCGCCGGCGCCGCGGGTGGTGGGCTGGGGCGCGGACCGGGACCGGGCGCGGTGGCACACCGCGCTGGCGGCGCTGGCGACCTACGGCAGCCTGGTCGACCGGGGCGGTGAGCGCGTCGACCTGCTCACCGGCCTGCCGTGCCTGGTGCCGCCGGTGCCGGGCCGGGCGCCGTACCGGGCTCCGGTGGGGGTGGCGGCGGGCCGGTCGTGGGGGGATGCGGTGACGGCCGGGCTCCGGGCGTGGTGCGAGGCGGTGGTGGCGGAGCAGACCGGACGGCGGTGCGACCTCGACGCCGTGGTGCGGTCGTGCGGAGATCAGCGGGCGGCGGAGTTGCTGCGGTTGCTCCGCGCCGCCGAGGTCGACGTGGTGTCGGAGGACTTGGGGGACGTGTTGGGCGTGCCTGCCGTGGCGTTGCGGGCGGGTGGGGCGTCGGTGGTGACGTGTGCGGCGACGACCCGCGAGGCGTTGCGTGATGGGCTGGAACGGGTGCTGCTGCGCTGGCAGTGCGACCCGTGGGAAGGCCCGATGGTCACGCGGTGGGTGTCCGAGGGTGAGCGGGTGCCGGTGGCGGACGACCCGCGGTGCCGGGCGTTGGCGGCGGCGTTGCGCCGCGCGGGGCGGGTGCCGGTGGCGGTGCCGCTGGTGCCCGACGACGCGGTCCGGGAACGGGTGCCGTGCCTGGTGCGGGTGGTGGTGGACGGTGACTGACCTGCTCGCCGCCGAGGCGGTCGTCACCACACGGGCCGGCGTGTTCGGCCCCGACCTGCTGCGCGCGGCGTTGACCGAGGCCCTGGGCGAACGGGTCGGCTCCGGTGGGGTGGTCGGCGCGGCGTGGCTGCCGGTGCGGGTGGACGGGCCGCACGTCCGGATCGGTCCGCTGGTCCGGCCCGGTGTGCCCGGCTGCGACACGTGCGCCGAACGCCGGTGGGCGGCCAACCGGGCGGACGGCCCGGGGTGGGCCGCGCTGCGCCGCGAGTTCGGCGACGACCCGGTCGACGCGCCGAACCCGCTGGTGACGGCGGTGGCGGCACGGGCCGTCGTCGACGTGGTCGTGGACGAACTGGCCCGTCCCGACGGCCGCACGCCGGGCGCGGTGCTGGTGCTCTCGCTCACCACGGGCCTGCTCACCCGCCACCCGCTGCTGCCCGACCCGCTGTGCCCGGACTGCGCGCACCCGCCCGCCGACACCCGGTCGGCCGCCGAGATCCGCCCCCGGCCGCTGCCCAAACCCGACCCCTCGACGTTGCGCACGAACGGGCTCGACGGCCGGTGGCCCGACCTGGCAGAGTCCTATGTGGACGCCCGCACCGGCCTGTTCGGCTCCCTGGCCTCGGGTGCGCCGTACGGCATCCCGACCGCCGTGGCCCGGCTGGGCCCGCCACGACCCGACGCGGAACACCGGCACGGCTACGGCCGCAGCCGCGACTTCCGCACCGCGCGCCTCACCGCCGTCACCGAGGCGCTGGAGCGCTACGGCAACCACCGGCCGCTGGGCCGCCGCACCGTCGTCACCGCGCCCCACACGGAGGTCGCGGACCACGCGGTCGACCCCCGCGACCTGGGCCTGTACCCCGACGACTGGTACGACCGACCCGGTTTCCCGTTCGCCCGCTTCGACCCGGACCGGCCGCTGGCCTGGGTGTGGGGCTTCTCGTTCGGGCGAGGCGAACCCGTGCTGGTGCCGGAGAGCTACGCCTACTACGGGACCCGGTCCCGATCGCAGGACCCCCGTGTGGTCTACGAGTGCTCCAACGGGTGCGCGTTGGGTGGCTGCCTGGAGGAGGCGGTCCTGCACGGGCTGCTGGAGATCGCCGAACGCGACGCGTTCCTGATGACCTGGTACGCCCGCCTGCCCGCGCCCCGCCTGGACCTGGACTCGGCGGTGGACCGGCGCATCCCGGTCATCGCCGAGTTCGTCCGCCAGCGCCGGGGCTACGCGGTGTCGGCCTACTCGATCACGCTGGAACAGCGCGTGCCGGCGGTGATGGTCCTGGTCGTGGACGCCCTCGACCGCCCCGACGTGCCGAGGCACGGGTTCAGCGCCGCCGCCCACCCCGACCCGGAACGCGCCCTGCTCACCGCGCTGACCGACGCCGCCGCCGGCATCGGCAGCCGCATGGGCCGCTTCGACGCCGAACAGGCGGCCCGGATGCTGGCCGACCCCGACGAGGTCCGGGAGATGCCCGACCACGCCCTGCTCTACGGTCACCCCGGCACCGCCGGGCGTCTGTCCTTTTTGGAGGGCACCGAGCCGTTGTCGCTGCCGGACCTGCGGGCGCGGGCCGCGTGGCCGACCCACCACGACCTCGGCGACGACCTGGCCGAGGCGGTCCGGCGCTACCTCGCCACCGGGCTGGACGTCGTCGCGGTGGACATCACCGCGCCGGAGCAACGCGCGGGCGGCTTCGCGGCGGCGAAGGTGATCGTGCCGGGCACGCTGCCGATGACCTTCGGCCACCGCTACCGCCGCACGCACGGCCTGCCGCGCCTGCGCACGGTGCCCCGCCTGCTCGGGCACCCGACCGGCGAGTTGAACCCGCACCCGCACCCGTTCCCCTGACCTGCCGGGAGGCGCCGTGTCGCAAGTGGTCTCACCGCCGTCCACCGTCGTGCCGGGCGAGGCGACGCGGCAGTACCTGGCCGCCCTGGCCGCACGCAGGCGCGAGGACGTCGACTGGAGCGCCGCGCCGCCGACGTACAAGCGCTACCCGCCGGAGGGGCGTGTGGCGCTGCCCTGGCGGGAACCGTCGCTGCCCGGCGACCTGCTGCGCGGCCTGCTCGGCGTGACCCGCGCGGAGTGGGTGCACGGAGCGCGCACGGTGCGGCTCAAACGACCCGCTCCGTCGGGTGGCGCGCTCTACCCGATCGAGGCCTACATCGCGCTGCGCGACGGGCTCTACCACTACGACGCCGCCCACCACGCCCTCGACCTGGTCCGCCCCGACGACCACCGGCCGGCGCTGCGCGCGGCGCTGGCCCGGCCGCCCGCCGCGCTGCCCGAACTGGTGGTGCTGCCGGCGGCGGTGTTCTGGCGCAACGGGTTCAAGTACCAGGAGTTCGCCTACCGGCTCCAGTGCCAGGAGGTCGGCGTGCTCAGCGCGCAGGCGCTGGCGCTGGGCGAGCGGCTGGGCGTGCCCACGGCGGTCCACTGGCGGTTCGACGACGCGGTCTGCCAGTGGCTGCTGGGCCTGGACCCGACGTGCGAAGGCGTCCTGGGCGCGTTCACCTGCGGCACCGCCACGGACCACATCCCCGAACCGACCGCGACCGCCGAGAACCACCCGCCACCCGGTGTGGCCGACGAGCCGCCGCCCGATGTCGACGACCGGCTGCCACCCGGCGTGGCCGACCACCGGACGCCCAGCGTGGCCGACCACCCGCCGCCCGACGTCGCCGACCGGCTGCCACCCGGCCTGGCCGACCACCGGACGCCCAGCGTGGCCGACCGGTTGCCGCTGCTGACCGCCCTGCACGCGGCAGCCGCCGCGCCGCACCCCGGCGTCCTGCCTACCCCACCGCCGGTCCCACGCGGCCCGCTCGTGCGCCTGCCCGCTCCGCGCGCCATACGGGTGACCGACGGCCTGGCGCGCCGCGGCTCCCCCGACAACGGGTTCCTGCCCCGCCCCATCCCCGCGGACACCCTCGCCGCGGTCCTGGCGCACTGCGCGGCCGGCTACCCCGGCGACCTGCCCGGCAGCGCCGACGCCCCGGTCACCGTGACCCCGTACGTGCTGGTCCAGCGGGTCACCGGCATCCCGGCCGGCGCCTACCGGTACGACCGGGCCACGGGCGCCCTGGCCGCCACGGGCGGCACCGGCGACATCCGGTCCGCCCCGCTCCAGCCCAACACCCGCCTGGCACTGCCGGAAGCGGCGGCCGTCGTGGTGCCGGTCGGCGACCAGGCCACTGGCGCCACCGCCTTCGGCGACCGCTGGTACCGCCTCCAGCAGGCCGAAGCCGGCCTGGTCGTCCACCGCGCCGCACTCGCCGCGACCGCCGCCGGCCTCACCGCCCGCATCCACTCCGACGGCACCAACCCGGTCACCGACGCCGCCCTGGGCTTGGCCGGACCGCTGCGCTCGCTGTCTTTCCTGCTTCTGGGTACCGCCCGACCCGGCAGCACGGTGACCACGCCGCTGACGTGACCGCCCGTACCCCGCGACCCCGTCCCGGCCAGGTGAGCCGCGACCGTCCCGCAGCGTCCCGACTACACCGCGTACCACCGCGAGATCGCCCGCCGCAACCCGCGCGGGTGACTGGGCTGCGGCTCGCCGCACAACCGTGCTGCACTGGCCGAGGTGCCCGAAAACCCTTCGGGCGCAACGAATCTGTCAACACGGGAGTGATTCCCATGACCGCCTCGAAACCCGCTTTGAACCTCGACGACCTCGCCGTGGAGACCATCGGCGTCGTCCCGGCCGTCGGCCCGGAAGACCTGACCGAGGGCCACGGCCTCACCGAGCTCGGCGCCTCCAGCGACTGTGAGTGCGATTGCGACGACCGCCTGGGCGGCAGTTGTTGGGCGTAGCCGACGAAGCACCGATCGACGCACGGCTGGTGGGGGCGTCCGCGGCGGGTGCCCCCACCCCGATCGTCTGGAGTGGATCGTTGCGGCCGAACGCACTTCCCGCGACAGCGGGGGTGATCGGTGTCCGGGTCGGCGGGGTGCCCGTGGCCGACCTCGAAGCGCTTCGGTGCCCGCGCACGCGAGCCGCGTTGGACGAGGCCGTGGCGCTCGCCCGGTGGCTGCGGGCCGAGGGCACGGCGTTGTCCGACTTGCTGCACCCGGTGATCGGGCGCTGCGCCGACGCGGACCGGCCGCTGCTGGTGGCGTTGCGGCGCGCGGTGTTCCGGGGCAGGCGGCCGGCCGGCCGGGTGTGGTCGGCACGGCGGGCGCTGCCCGCGGATCTCACCGACCGGGTGGAGCGCTGGGCGCGGGCACTCTCGCAGGAGCCGGACATCGCACAAGCGTTGGCGGAGGACCGGTCGGCGGCCGTGGCGGCGTTGCGGGTGGCCGCCGGGCGGGACGCGTTCCGGTTCGCGCTGGCGTCGGCCAGCCCGGACCTGACCCGGGCGGTGGCCGGGTGGCTGGACGACCCGACCGCGCCGGAGCCCGGTCCGGGCGCGCTGGCCAGCCTCGCGAAGTACCTCGCGCGGGCGGCGGTCAAGCCGAGCCCGTACGCGTCGTTCACCTTGAGCGGCCTGGGCGGGTGGTGCGACGGCGGCCCGGCGGTGGCCCCGTCCGGTGACCTCGACTGGCTCTCCGTCCCCGAGCTGGACCGCCCCGCCGTGCTGGCACTGTGGGACGCCCTGGCCGCCTCCCCCACACTGCGTGACCACGTTCGACTCCGGGTCAACCCATCGGTCGAAGAGGACGGCGGTCGGGTGTGGTTCCTGGGCGCGGCGGCCGGTGAGCCGATCGTGTCCGTCGCGTCCACCGAGGCGGTGCGCGCTGTTCTGGACTTCGTCCGCACCGCGCCGGAACCGACCACGGGCGCACTGGTCCGCCACCTCGACGGGGGTCGCGACGCCGTGGCCCGGCTGGTCGAGTTGGGGCTGCTGGAGCGGCTGCGCCCCTTCCCGGACCAGTCCGCCGACCCGCTCGACCACCTCGCCCGCTGGGTGGCCGACCACGACCCCGACTCACCATGGCCGGCACGGCTGCGCCGCTTGCGCGCGGAGTCCACCGAGCGCACGGCTCGGGACCTGCTCGACGGGATGCTCACGGACCTGGGTCGCCCAAAGTGGTCCGCACGCCGGCCCGTAGTGCTGGACAACGCGGTGCTGCCCCAACGCGTCGTCACGTGCGGACGCGACCAGTGGCAGCCGGTCCTGGCCGACCTCGAAGCGATACGCGGCTTCCTGGGCGGGCTGGACCGGTCGCTGCCGTTCAAGCTGCGGCTCGCGGCGCTGTTCCGCGACCGCTTCGGCCCACGCGCACGGGTGCCGTTCCTGCGGCTGTACCGGGAGTTCCGCGCGCACCCCGGCCCGCGCGAGCGGTCCGACCCGCGGCGGGCCGTGCTCGCCGGGCTGTACGGCGACAGCGCGGACGTCATCACCGTGGACTCGCAGGTGCTCGCCAAACTCGCCGCCGCCTGGCCCGCGCACGTCGTGGCGCCGGGTTCGGTGTGCTGCTACGGCCAGGAACTGCCCGGCCCCCGGTTCGTGCTCAACACGGTCCGCATGGGCTACGGCTGGGGCATCACCCGGACCGAGCACCTCCTGCGGACCGCCGGCGTCACCGTCCCCGACCGCGCACCCGCCACCAGCCCGGACGCGGCCCTGGCCGAGTGCCGGGCGGTGTTCGGCTCGCAGCTCAACCAGCGCGCCGCGGCGGTGCCGCACGTCCTCGACCACCCCGGCGGGGAGCCTCCGGACGGCCCGGCGCTGTCCACGGCGGACCTGCACGTCCGGCACGACGCGGCACGCGGCCGGCTCGTGCTGTGCGACCGGGCCGGCCGACCGGTCCGTCCGCTCGCGCTCGGCATGCTGGTTGCAGACCTGTTGCCGCCCGCGCTGCGGTTCCTGGTGGCCGTGTTCGGCGAACCGCAGACCGCGTTCACGCTCCCGGACGACGTGGGCTGGCGCCGCCCGGTGGACGGCGTCGCGCATCGGCCTCGGCTGGAGGTCGGCCGGGTCGTGCTGGGCCGCGCCGGGTGGCGGGTGCCCGCGACGGACCTGCCCGCCCGGGGCGCGTCGGACGCGGAGTCGTTGCTGGCCTTGGCCCTGTGGCGCGACCGGCACGGCCTGCCCCAGCGGTGCTTCGCCCGCGCGGCCGGCCGCCGCGACCGGTCCCGCAGGCCCGTCTACCTCGACTTCGCCGGCTGGTTCGCGCTGTCCGCCCTGCCTCGGCCCGCCGAAGGGCACGTGGTGTTCGAGGAAGCCCTGCCCGATCCCTCGGACGCCCCGCTCCACGGCGTGCACGGGCAGCGGGTCACCGAGTTGGTCTTCGACCTGTCGGAATCCCATGGCTGAGCCGACATGGATCGCCGCGCACGTGTTCCACCGCGGCGACCAAGACCTCCTCGTCTCACACGCCATGGCCCCGCTGTGCACCGAGTTGGTCCACTGTGGACAGATTGACGACTGGTTCTTCCTGCGCTACTGGGAGGGCGGCCCGCACGTGCGGCTGCGCCTGCGCGTGATCGGGGACGTCGACGAGGTGCGAGCGGCCGTCGCGGACACGTGCGCGCGCCACCTGGCCGACCACCCCTCGCCGCCCGACACCTGGTCCCAGGACCGTTACGAGGCCATCGCCCGGCGTCGCGCGGCGGCCGAACGCATGACCCGCTGGCAGCGCCGCCTGCGCCCGGTCGACACCGCGGAGTTCACCGCCTACCGCCCCGAACACGACACCTACGGCACGGGAACCACGCTGCGGGCCGTCGAACGGCACTTCACGGACTCCAGCCGCATCGCCGCCGCCCTGCTCACCACCCCGCGCGACCGGCGCGCCGCCGTGGCCCTGGCGATGCTCACCCTGACCGCCGCCGTGTGCGAACCCGACCTGGCCCGCGCCTCCACCCGCTTCACCACGACCTCGCGGCTGCCCGACCGCTACCGCGACCAGGCGCGACTGCTGTGGTCCCACGCGTCCGCCGACCCTCCGCCGACCGATCCGCTCGCGGTGTGGCTCCGCTCGATCCGTGCCCTGCACACGACGTTGCGGACCGCCGGCGGGTTCGCGCCGGTCGACGTGCTCTCCCCGTTCGCCGGGCTGGCCCGCGCGCTGTGCCCGGACGACCCGACGGTCCCGTGCGTCGTGCTGCGCTGCGCGCACCTGCTGTGCAACCGCCTCGGCCTGTCCGCACCCACCGAGGCCCGACTGGTCGGCCTCACCACCGCGACCCTGTCCGAACTCCACGACGAGGTGGCCCCGCTGTGAACACCTGGCCCAAGAAACCATCCTGGCACTGCGTCCACGTCCAGTACTACGACCCCGACAAGGACGGGCTGATCCTCGACGCCGTCCGACCCCTGTTCGACGACCTGCGCCCGCACGCCGAGCGCCTCCACCTCGCCCGCCACTGGCGGCGCGGCCCGCACGTGCGCCTGTTCGCCAAGACCGACCCGGACACTTGGACCCGCGTGGTCAAGCCGCGCATCGACACCGTCATCGGCCAGTACCTCGCGGCACACCCGTCCACGACCGTGCCCGACCCCGCGCAAACCCTGGCCCAGCACCGCCTCCTCGCCGAGCACGAGCAGGAGAACGGGCCGCTCACCCCGTGGCTGCCCGACAACACCGTCCACGAGCAGCCCTACGACCCCCGCCTGCACGTGCTGCGCAGCCCGGAGACCGCCGAGTTGATGGCCGAGTTCGCCGCCGACAGCACGCCCCTGCTGTTCGACCTGCTCGCCCACGCCCGCGCCGGCCGTGCCCGCAAAGAACTGCTCGCCCTGGAACTGATGCTGGCCACCTCCGCCACCGCCCGCCCGCCGATCACCCGCAGTTTCGTCTCCTACCGCTCCCACGCGGAGGGCTACCTGCACGCGTGCGGCGACCCGGACGCGGTCCGCACCGCGTTCGAGGAGCACTACCGCACCCACCGGGAGTCCTTTGTGGACCGAACGCGAACGGTCGACAGCTCACCGTTCGCCGGCCGCTGGGCGGCCCTGTGCCGGGAGTACGGCCCGCGCGTCCAACCGCTCATCGACCAGGGGAAGGTGTTCGCCCCCATCCCCGCCGAACCACCCGCCACCACACCGCGCGCCCCGATGCACGCGATGATGTTCGGCAGCCGCGCGTTCCGCCAAGCGGTCTTCGCCAACCCGGGTTTCCTGCGCTACCGGTTCCTGCTCAACTGCGCCTACCTCCAGATCAACCGGCTGGGCCTCACCCCGTACGAACGGATGCGCACCTGCCACTGCGCGGCGAACGCGGTGGAGGAGATCCACGGCATCTCGGCGATCGAGCTGGTCCGGGCCGCGGTCGACGCCCGTCCGAACACCCCGTGACTCACCCGGCCGCCCGGTGGATGGCGGTGGTGTAGGCGCGGTGCAGTTCGTGGGCCATGCTCTTGCCCGCGGCGGCGAACAGCTCCGGGTACAGCGCGGGACCGGTGTTGACGTCGACCACCAGCGGACGCCCCTCGTGGCAGATGACGTCGAACCCCACCAGCGGCAGGTCGAACGCGCCCCGTGCGGCGCGGAGCATCGCGGCGTGTTCCTCGGGAATCCCCCGGTGCCGCACGCCGCCCCCGCCGCGCGCGGGGTCGTAGACCTTCCACGCCGTGTCGTTCCAGCGGACGTGGCGGTCGGCGTCCTTGCGGAAGGCGTAGGCCGGTTCGTCGCCGACGTAGGTGACGCCCAGCCAGTCGGCCGGGTTGTTCGGGTAGCAGCGCTCCACCAGGAAGCTGCGGCCGGACGCCGCCTCCGCCACGCCGCGCACCCGCGTGTCGGTGGTCTCCGCGTCGATGTAGCCGACGATGTCGCGCAAGGTCGTGAAGCTGTCGATGAACGTGACGCCCCAGCCGAAGCAGCCCCGGCGCGGTTTGAGCACCGCGGTGCCCCACTCGGCGAGCACGGGTTCGGCGGCGTCGATGTCGCGGGCGCTGAGCAACATGCTGTCCGGCACGGGCACGCCCGCGCGGGCCAGCGCCAGGTACGCCCAGTGCTTGTCGAACGCCTGCGCGATCTGGTCGGGGTCGGGGATGACGACGGTGTCGCGCTTGAGCGTGAGCAAGGCGTCCAGGTCGTAGCTGCCGGGTTTGCGGGCGAAGTCGACGTGCCAGACGTACGCGTCGAGGTCGTTCAGGCACACGTCCCCGCAGTGCACGCGGCCCTGCCGGACGTGGGACCGGCGGAAGTCCAGCTCGTGCACGAAGTCCAGGCCGGGCGTGTCCGCCAGCAGCCGCATGAGCGACGCGTGCTCGTCGGCCGCGATGACCCCGCCGCCACCGGCGGCTTTCGGCAGGAACGTCCCCACGGTCACCATCGCCACCCCTCCCCCGATCCGTCCCCTCCAGTCTGTCCAGGACGGTCCGCCACGCCCAGCGCGGACCGGGCGGTCGGCCCGAGCACCACTCGAAAGAGATACCCGCGCACCGCCCGGTCCCTTCGCGTCACGCCGGCACGGCCTCCGGCGGCTTCAGGAAACCGGTCCCCCAGGCGACCGCGACCGTGAACATCCCCAAGAACAACGTGGCCAGGACCAGGTTCGCTCTGGTCGGACTCAACGCACCCATGTCGATGTGCAACCGGCAGGTTGCACGAGAGTCGCCCGACGTGCAACACTTCGGTTGCACGTACACCGGCAGAGGATATGGAGTCCCCGTGATCGAGGACCGGATCGAGCGCGACACCCTGATCGACGCCCCGGTGGAGCGCGTCTGGGCACTGGTGTCCGCGCCCGGCTTCTGGGTGGCCGACCCGGTCGAGGGCGCCACCGCCGTCGAGGGCGGGTCGACGGTGGCCAGGCACCCCGAGCACGGGGAGTTCCCGGTGCGGGTGGTGCAGGTCGAGCCGCCGACGTACGTCGCCTACCGCTGGGCCCCGGCCACGCCAGGCGAGGAGCTGACCGAGGGCAACAGCACGCTGGTCGAGTTCACGCTGACCGTCGAGGGCGACAAGACCCGCCTCACCGTGGTCGAGAGCGGTTTCGCCGCACTGGCCGTGCCCGACGACGTCCGCGCCCGCACCGTCCGCAACCTCACCGAGGGCTGGCCCCAGGTCCTCGACGCGGCCGGCCGGCGCGTCGCCGGGTGAGGCCCGTCCCCGACGAGACCGTCGGCACCGTCCTCGCCGCGCTGGCCGACCCCACCCGTCGCCACCTGCTCGACCTGCTCGCCGACCACGGCGCGGCCACCGCGACCACGCTCGCCGAGCAGGTGCCGGTGTCCCGTCAGGCGATCGTCAAGCACCTGGCCGTGCTCGACGCCGCCGGCCTGGTCACCGGCAGCCGGTCCGGGCGCGAAGTGCGGTACTCGCTTCGCCCCGACGGCCTCGACGCCGCCAAGCGCTGGATGAACTCCCTGGCCGCCGACTGGGACCGCCGACTGGCCGCCGTCAAACGCGCCGCCGAGCGCGACTTCTGACCCTTTGAGGAGAGTCATGCCCGTTCTGAAGCCCGGCAGCATGCTGCTCGGCACGACCCGTCCCGCCGAACTGCGCGCCTGGTACGTCAAGGCCCTGGCCCCGGGGTCCCCCGACGAAGGCCCGGTCGACCTGGGCGGCTTCCTGCTGGTCATCGACGGCCGCGACGACGTGGAGCCGAAGAACGGCGAACCGGGCCGCGTGATCATGAACTTCCACGTGGACGACTTCACCGAGGCCGAGGCCCAGCTGAACGCGGCCGGCACGGAGTGGATCGCCGTCGAAGACCGTGAGAGGGGCAAGTTCGGCACCTTCACCGACCCGGACGGCAACTACCTCCAGGTCATCGAGTGGAAGAAGGACGCTTGACGGTCATGACGGTCGAATCCTCCTGGCACTCGATCACGTCATGGCTCGCCGGGCACGCGCCGAAGACCTTCGCAGCCCTGTCGCCGCCCGCAGCGGACGACGACATCCGGGCGCTGGTCGAGGACGTGCCCGGCCGGTTGCCCGCCGAACTGACCGCGTGGTGGCGGTTGTGCGACGGCATCGGACGGCTCGACGGCACCGGGTACCTCCTTCCACCGCTCTTCGAACCGATGCCGGTGCGGAAGGCGCTGGCCGTCCGACGACTCATGGCCGACCTGCACTCGCCCGTCGCGTATGCGATGGCCGCCGCGGACGAGGCGGGCTCCCGATCCGGCGCGTTCCTCGACACGTTCGTGCCCATCGCCGCCGACGGCGGGGGTGACCACCTCGTGGTCGACCTCAGGCCGGGGCCGTGGCACGGGTGCGTCCAGGAGTGGCGCGGGGACGACGGCTGCCAGACCGACCCATGGTGGTCGGGTGTCGCCGACATGCCGGCGGACGTCGCGAACGACTTCACCCGCAGCTCAGGGGTGCTGAGGGCCCACGGTGAACGCGCTCGCGCACAGGGGTTCCGCACGTCTCCGTACACCGTCCACCCCGACGACGGACGCGTTGCCTGGCGGCGAATGGACTAACCCTTCCGGTGGAAAAGCACCCGTGTCCGCCATGTTCCGGTGAACACGTGCCAAGCTCCACCGCGAAGGGGGAACACCATGAAACGACTGATCACGGCCTTACTCGCCGCCGCAGTGACCTGCACAGCCCTGGTCGCCACCGCCGGGACCGCCGCCGCCGGCGTCTCGTTCGCGCCACGGGAGGTGAAGGCCCCTCCGGGCGGCGTGCAGAGCGTCATCGCGCTGGGCTCGGTGTCCCTGGCGATGACCGCGACGCAGACCGCCTACGTCCACTCCACGCTGCGCGTCAACAACGCCTCGTCCCGGACGCTGATCGACAACGAGGTGCGCTGCACGAGCCCGAGCGGCTGGAAGAAGAACGTCGTGCTGGGCCAGAACGTGCTCGCCGCGACGCCCGACGCGCCCGCGCACCTGAAGGACATCAACGTCACCACCAGGTTCCTCGTGCACCCCGGCGCGGCCGGCACCGTCACCTGCACCACCTACCTGCGCACCGCCAGCCTCGCCACGACCAGTTCCCTGGTCCAACTGGTGGGCGGCTCGATGCGGTTCGCCGACCCCAGCGTCGCGAACACCCTCACCGGCGCCCCGATCCAGGCCGACGACGGTGACGACGTGTCCCGGGGCCGCGTCATCGCCCTGAACTCGAACGCCACGCCCATCCGCGAACCGGCTCACGACATCTTCGACACCGCCCCGGTGACCGGCCTGAGCGTGTTCGGCGACATGGAACTGATGGCCTGCTACCCCGAACCCGCCGGCTACGACTGCCCGAACAACTTCGTCAACGTCCAGGTCACCCTGTTCGTCAACCAGTGGAAGCGCGACGGCACGCTGTGCAAGACCGACCGCACCTCCGTCACCACCACCGTCCGCCGCGACGTCCACCACCAGGTCGTCCCGCTGCACCTGCTCTTCCCCGCGGTCACCGGCGGCGACTGCCTGCCCAGGTTCAACTTCTACGTCAAGACCGACTGGCTGGGCGGCTCGACGGCCGCCATCCAGATGGCCGCCAGCGGGCTGACCGACACCACCGGCTCCACGACCACCCACGCCGCCGTGATGAGCCACGCCTTCGCCGTCCCTTACTAAACCGTTCCCAACCGTCCCGAAGGTCCGCGAGTCCAGCACTCGCGGACCTTCGCCGTGCAACGCCTGATGTGCGGCGCGTCACGTCGACCCCTGTCACGTTCACCTCTTCACCTCGCAAATCTCACAAATCCGCTTCCGGACGGTCGATTGCGACAACGCCCGAGATCACCAACTTCTACGCCATCCGCAACCCGGACAAGCTCCTGGCCGGGCCGGTGCCCCGCCGGATCAGCCGGTGGCGAAAGGAGAAACGATGACGCAAGCAATCGAGCTGCCGCTCCAGATGCGGCGGGACGGCTTCCACCCGGTCGCCGCGCTGGCCCGCGCCCGCGACCACGAAGGCGTGGTGCGGACGACGACGTCCTACGGCGCGCCCGCCTACCTGGTGTGCCGCCACGAGGACGTCCGCCGGGTGCTGGCCGACCAGACCAGCTTCAGCGTCGCCCGCGCGCCCTTCCCCGGCGCGAGCGCGATGAGCGAGGACGAGGTGGCCAGGATGCGGGCCGGCAACCTGCTCCGGCTCGACCCGCCGGACCACACGCGGTTGCGCCGCATCCTCACCCCGGAGTTCACCGTCCGCCGGATGCGCGCGCTCGAACCGCGGATCGCCGAGATCGTCGACACCGCGCTGGACGACCTGGAGCGCGCCGGGAAGCCCACCGACCTGGTCGAACACTTCGCGCTGCCGGTGCCCTCGCTGGTGATCTGCGAACTGCTGGGCGTCCCCTACACCGACCGCGCCGAGTTCCAGGAGCGCTCCGCCCGCCTGCTCGACACGTCCCGGTCGATGGCCGAACTCGCCGCCACCCAGCGCGAGGACCGCGCGTACATGGCGGGCCTGGTCTCCCGGGCGCAGGCGGACCCGGGCGAGGACATGCTCGGGATGCTGGTGCGCGAGCACGGCGACGACCTGACCACCGACGAACTGACCGGCGTCGCGTCCCTGCTGCTGCTCGCCGGGCACGAGACCACCGCGAACATGCTCGGCCTGGGCACCCTGGCCCTGCTGCGGCACCCCGACCAACTGGCCGCCGTCCGCGACGACCCGGGCCGCGTGGAACCGGCCGTCGAAGAGCTGATGCGCTGGCTGTCCATCGCACAACTGCCACCCCGCACGGCCCTGACGGACGTGGAAATCGCCGGCCACACCATCCCCGCGGGCTCGCTCGTGCTCTGCTCCCTCCCGGCCGCCAACCGCGACCCCGCGCTCACCGACGACGCCGACAAGCTCGACGTCACCCGGACCAGCACCGGCCACGTCGCCTTCGGCCACGGCGTCCACCACTGCCTCGGGGCGCCGCTGGCCCGGATGGAGATGCGCATCGCCTTCCCCGCCCTGCTGCGCCGCTTCCCGGACCTCGCCCTGGCAGATCCGGACGAGCCGGTCGAGTTCCGGGTCCTCAGCCCCGTCTTCGGGCTCAAGTCGCTGCGGGTGACCTGGTGAACCGGGTGCGTCCGGCCGTCTTCTGGGTCGCCACCTTCCTCATCGTCTTCGAACTGCTCGCCGGCGGCGTGTGGAACCTGGCTTCGATCAAGTGGATCGACGACCAGTTGGCGCACCTGGGCTTCCCGGACTACTTCGACCACGTCCTCGGCGTGTGCCAGCCCTTGGCGGCGGTGGCGATCGCCGTGCCCGGGTTCCGGCTGCTCAAGGAGTGGGCGTACGCGGGCGTCTTCTTCCTGTGGGCCGGCGCCGTGGTGTCGTTCCTGGTGATGGGCGACACGGTGATCTCCTGGGGTCCGCCGCTGATGTTCCTGGTGCTCGCCGTCACGTCGTGGGCCCTGCGCCCCGCCGACCGCCGCCTCACCGCGGCCCCCTCTCGACCCACCACGCGCCAGTGGGCCGCGTCGATCGGGCTCGTCGTGGCCCTCCTCGCCGTCTCGATCCTCACCCTCCCCGCCGCCGACGACCTCACCCGCGACTGGGCGGCTGAACGCGGCTGGGTCCAGCAGTCCTGACCATCCACTCGAAACAAGGAACCACCATGCACAACAAGAAGACGTTCACCAGGCTCGCCGCTGTGTCACTGGTCGCCGTCGCGGTCGGCGGTTGCAGCGTGGCCGAGGGCGCGACGGAGACCGCGGCCCGGGACCGGGTCGAAGTCCTCGAACTCGGGGTGCGCAACGAGCAGTACCAGTCTCTCGACCTCGGGACGCCGGGGCTGAGCCTGGGTGACATGGACGTCTACTCGGGCAAGGCGATCAAGGACGGCCAGGTGGTCGGACACGGCGGCGGCTCGTGCCAGGTCATCCACGTCGAAGGCGACGACGTCGACATGCAGTGCGTGATCACCATGAACCTCGAACAGGGCTCGGTGACCATGCAGGCCCAGTGGTCCCGCGGCGTGAGCCCGCTCGACATGGCCATCACCGGCGGCACGGGCACGTACCGCAAGGCACGTGGCACGGTCCGCTTCTGGGACATCGGCACGCCGAACGAGCGAGCCCGGGCCGAGATCATCCTGTAGGTCGGGTCGTCGGGGGCTCGTCGACACTTCGCTGCTCGACGAGCCCCCGGGGACGCAACATCCGCCAGCACACGTAGACGCAGAGCCCGGCGGCAGGCGCACCACCCAGGAGCGTGGCGGCGATGCCCAGCCCGACGACCGGTGATCGCACCACCACGCCGATCAACTCGGGCAGCCCGCGACCGCGCTCAGCGGGGTCGCGCCCATCACCATGCGCCGTCCTGTGCCGACCACGCCGCCGCGAACCTGCCGCCCGCTGCCCCGACCACGGCCCGTTCCAGCCACTCCAGGTCGGGAACCTCCGCCGGCGGTTCGTCTTCCCACTCCTCACCTCCTTCGTCGTGCTCGTCACCGGACACCACTACGTCCTGGACATCGTGGCCGGCGTCGCCCTCGTGGCGATCACGATCGTCCTGACCAGGTGGCTCTCCCGCCCTCCAGTCAACCCGAGCTGACTTGTCGGGAACATAAGCAAAACCGCTTACGCCGCGACAACCGGCCTCCGGCTTCCCTTGAGGGGGATCGAGACGGAGGAAGCATGATCAAGGGGTGGCACAGCCTGCTCGGCACGTTCACCGGAGTAGTACTGCTCACGGTGCTCGCGCTGCCGTTGGCCACGCTGGCGGTGTGCCTGCTGGCGCAACGGCGGCGTGGGACCAGGCAGGCGTGGCGGAGGTCGGTGGCCGAGGTCGGCATGGTCTACGGGACGGTGCCGCCGATGTGGATGATCATGTTGCCGGGCGGCCAAGCGGGGGACGTCGCCGGGCGGGTGAGCCTGGTGCCGCTGCGGGACCTGTCGGCGATCGTCGCCGCCGGGCCGCAGACCGCCACCGGCCAGGTCGTCGGCAACCTGCTGGTGTTCGCAGCCCTGGGGTCCCTCGCCCCGCTGCGGTTCGCGGCACTCGCGTCCCTGCCGCGGGTCCTGGCGCTCGGGGCGGGCTGCTCGGTGCTGGTCGAGACAGCGCAGTACGTCCTGCGCCTGGACCGGGTGTCCTCTGTGGACGACGTGCTGCTCAACGCCGCCGGCGCCGCACTGGCCGCCCTGGCGTCCCGCCCCTGGTGGCACCCGACCGCCGTGCCCGCTAGACCCCGAACGGCCGCCTGAGCCCCTTCATACGGTGGCGATATGCCCGCCTGCCTACCCTGGCGGTCATGCGCGTGCTGATCGTGGAGGACGAGCCCTACCTGGCCGAAGCCGTCCGGGACGGCCTCCGCCTGGAGGCCATCGCCGCCGACGTCGCGCCCGACGGCGACACCGCGCTGGAGCTGCTCAGCGTCAACTCCTACGACCTCGCCGTCCTCGACCGCGACGTCCCCGGCCCCTCCGGCGACGAGATCGCCCGCCGGATCGTCGCCTCCGGCGCGGGCACCCCGATCCTGATGCTCACCGCCGCCGACCGGATCGACGACAAGGCGTCCGGCTTCGCCCTGGGCGCCGACGACTACCTCACCAAACCGTTCGAGCTGCGCGAACTCGTCCTGCGCCTGCGCGCGCTGGACCGCCGGCGCGGGCACGCCCGGCCCCCGGTCCGCGAGATCGCGGGCCTGCGCCTGGACCCGTTCCGCCGCGAGGTCTTCCGCGACGGCCGCTACGTCGCCCTCACCCGCAAGCAGTTCGCCGTCCTCGAAGTGCTCGTGGCCGCCGACGGCGGTGTCGTCAGCGCCGAAGAACTGCTGGCCCGGGCCTGGGACGAGAACGCCGACCCGTTCACCAACGCCGTCCGCATCACCATCTCCGCCCTGCGCAAGCGCCTCGGCGAGCCGTGGCTCATCGCCACCGTCCCCGGCGTCGGCTACCGGATCGACGCATGACCAGGCGGCCGGGCCTCAGCGCCCGGCTCAAGCTCACCCTCAGCTACGCCGGCTTCCTCATGGCGGCCAGCACCCTGCTGCTCGCCGTGGTCTGGGTGTTCATCCTCCGCCACGTGCCCGACCGCCCGCAGGGCCTGCTGGGCCTGTCCCCCAGCCGCAACCTCCTCCTCAAGGTCTTCGCCCCCGCCGCGGCCGGCGCACTGGCCGTCCTGCTCATCGTGGGCCTGCTGGGTGGTTGGATACTCGCCGGCCGCATGCTCGCACCTCTGACGAAGATCACGACCGCCGCACGCCTGGCCGCCCACGGCTCGCTGTCCCACCGCGTCCGCCTGGACGGCCCGGCGGACGAGTTCCGCGAACTGGCCGACGTGTTCGACACCATGCTGGCCCAGCTCGAATCACACGTCGCCGAACAACGCAGGTTCGCCGCCAACGCCTCCCACGAGCTGCGCACCCCACTCGCGATCTCCCGGACGCTGTTGGAAGTCGCCCGCAACGACCCCACCCGGGACCGCACCGAACTCGTCGAACGCCTGCACACCGTCAACACCCGCGCGATCGACCTCACCGAAGCCCTGCTCCTGCTCAGCCGCGCCGACCGGCGGAACGTCACCCGCGAGCCCGTCGACCTCTCCCTGGTCGCCGAAGAAGCCGCCGAAACCCTCCTCCCGCTCGCCGGACAACGCGGGATCACCCTCACCGCCACCGGCGGCACCGCTCAGACGGTCGGCTCGGCGGCGCTGCTGCTGAGAATGGCGATCAACCTCGTCCAGAACGCCGTCGTCCACAACCACACCGGCGGCACCGCGACCGTCCACACGGAGGCACGGCCCGAGGGAAGCCTCCTCCGGGTCGAGAACACCGGCCCGCAACTCGCGCCCGAACTCGTGCCGACGTTGACGGAGCCCTTCCAGCGCGGGACCGAACGCGTCCGCACCGACGAACACGCCGGCGTCGGGCTCGGACTGGCCATCGTGCACAGCATCGTCCGAGCCCACGACGGCACCCTGGACCTGGCACCACGCCCCACCGGCGGTCTCACCGTCACGGTCCGACTGCCGGTGAGACCGCCGGACTTCAGGACAGTGGCGCGGTCACGGTGAAGGAGGCGTCACCGGCGAACGTGGACGTGTTCGCGCGCAGGTCGAGGCGCAGTTCGTAGTTGTAGTGGCGCAGGTACCGGCCCGGGAAGTTGTAGGACTCGAAGGACGTGGTGCCGGCCCCGGCCAGCCCCGCCCGGCCGCAGAACGTGGCGTCGCCCCGGAACAGCGGGGACCCGTCGTCACGGGCCAGCGTCAGGCGCATGTTGTTGTGCCGCAGGTAGTAGCCCGGGAAGTTGACCGCCTGGAACGAGTAGCACCCGGAGTGGGCCAGGCCGGCGCTGATCACGAAAGTGGCGTCGGCGCGGTCCGCCGTGGTGCTGACGGGGTCGATGTAGGCGAGGTTGTCGCGGTGCCGGACGTAGCGGTCCGGGAAGTTCGCCGACCGCAGCGACCGGTTCCCGGTGGGCACCGCCGTGCTGTCGCCGACGTTCTCCCGCAGCACGGTGAAATGCCGCGCGGTGCCGGTCAGGCCCGCCAGCTCCACCTTGGCGCCGAACGAGTTCAGGTCCGCGCTGTCGGCGTAGTAGTAGCGGCCCGCCGAGTACTGGTCGAAGTAGATCCGCCACCGGCCGTCCGGCAGCTGCACCACCGCCGGTCCCTCCAGGCCCGACCCCCAGCCCGCCCAGTTGCCGGTGCCGACGAACTGCCAGGGGCCGTTGAGGGACGTGGCGGTGGCGTGCTCGATGTACTTGGTCGTCTCGTTCTTGAGGAAGTTGTGGTAGGTGCCGCCGACCTTGACCAGGAAGCTGTCGATGTAGTTCGCCGGGACGCCCAGCGGCACGGGCGAGGTCCACGCGGACAGGTCACCGTTGGTGGCGGTGATGCGGTACGGCCGGAACTGGCCCGCGGTGCCGGTCGTGGAAGCCGAGAACACGACGTGCACGCTGCCGTCGCTGTCCCGGAACCACTCCGGCGCCCACGTGCTGCCGGTCGAACCGTTCAGGCCCACGGTCACGTTCCGCAGGAACGTCCACGTCGTGTAGTCGGCGCTGCGGGCGAAACCGATCGTGTTGCCGGTCCACCCGGTGGTGTACACGACGTAGTAGTAGCCGTCGCTGTGCCGGATGACGCTGGGGTCGCGGATCAGGCCGGACGGCGGCCGGTAGGCGTTGGCCTTCACCAGGCTGAAGTTCGTCGCGTTCGGCGAGTCGTAGACGTACATGTTCGACTCGCTGCTGTTGGTGAACGCGGTCATCAGGTAGTGCGGCACCGGGCCGGCGGCGTGGGCGGCGGGGACTCCGACCAGCATCGAGGTGACCAGGGTCGTCAGGACGAGCGCAAGCGCGCGGATCGGCTTCATCTTCACTCCAGCACGAACGTCGCGTCGGCCCGCCCGATCGCGTCGGGAACGGTTTGCAGGACCATCTGGTAGTTGAAGTGCCTCAGGTAGTAGCCCGGGTAGTTGACCGACTCGAACGACACCGCCGAACCGGACGCCAGGCCCGCGCGGCGGAAGAAGCTCGCGTCGGCGCGGAAACCGGCGCTGCCGTCGTCGCGCTCCACCCACACCTCGTGGTTGCGGTGCCGCAGGTAGTAGCCCGGGAAGTTGGTCGACTCCAGGGACACCGTGCCCGAGCCGGACAGGCCCGCGACGACCCGGAACTGCGAGTCCGCCAGCGGCTGCACGTTCGCCTCGATCCGGGCCCGGTACTCCCAGTGCCGGACGAACCGGTCGGGCACGTTGTGGGACTTGAGCCGCACCGGGGTCACGCCGTCGGCGACCGGGATGCCGAAGTCCGGCGAGCCGTCCGCGCGCCAGTAGAACTTCTGCACGCGGGTGCGGCGGTTGGGGTCGCGCAGCGGGTCGCCGACGATGTCGCGGTAGTTGCGGTCGTGGTAGACCAGGATG
The DNA here is from genome assembly GCA_050954585.1 of Actinosynnema sp. CA-248983. Taxonomy (GTDB): domain Bacteria; phylum Actinomycetota; class Actinomycetes; order Mycobacteriales; family Pseudonocardiaceae; genus Actinosynnema. The sequence goes on from CP191863.1 coordinate 4,938,385, forward strand.
TCGCTCTGGCCGTCCTCGGACACGGTGAACGAGTTGTGCCCCGGACCGTACTGGCCGGTCGCCGCGTTGCTCGCGAACACCGGGGCGGGCGACTTGGTCCACGACGCGGGGTTGAGCAGGTCGGCCGACGCGCTCGCGGTCAGCATCCCGAGGCAGTAGTTGTGGTCGGTGGCGCTGGCCGAATAGGTCATGAACACCCGCCCGCCGCGCTGGACCACCGCCGGCCCCTCGGCGACCTTCACACCGCCGCGGGTCTCCCAGTCCAGGGTCGGCACGGTCAGCCGCGCCACCGGCCCGGTGATCTGCCACGGGTTCGCGCCCATGCGGGCCAGGTAGAGGTTGGAGTTGGTGGCGATGCCCGGCTCGGCCTGCGCCCAGGTCAGGTAGCGCACGCCGCCCACCACGAAGGTCGACATGTCCAGGGAGAACGTGTCCCACGGGACGTTGACCTTGCCGCGTTCCACCCAGGTGCCGGTCAGCGGGTTGGCGGAGGCGTTCTCCAGGACGTAGGGCCGGATGCGCCACACGTCGTCGGTGCGCCCGGCGGCGAAGTAGACGTACCACTTGCCGTTGATGAAGTGGATCTCCGGCGCCCAGATGTGCGCGCCCATCTCGCCGCTGGTGTGCCGCCGCCAGATCACCGACTCCGGCGCGCTCGCCAGGCCCTGGATGGTGGTGGCGCGCCGGAGCACGATCCGGTCGTACTCCGGGGCGGTGGCGGTGAAGTAGTAGTAGCCGTCGGTGTGCTTGAAGATGTGCGGATCGGCCCGTTGGTTCGCCAGCGGGTTCGTGTACTGGACGGCGGGGGCCGCGGAAGCCGTCGGGGTCGCGATGGCGGTCAAACCGGCCATCAAGGCGAAAACCACCGACACGACCATGGCGCGCGGTCGTCGATGGCGGGAAAGGCGCACGTCCATCGGGCATTCCTCCCTCCGCACGCCCGGCGGTCACCCTTGACCCCGCCGCCAATCTGTGTGTTAGCGCTAACATTCATAACACCGGATCAGCGCGGTCGGCGTGCTTGCGGGCTCCATGGATAGTCTGATCACCCCTGTTCTGTCAACGGCCCGCTTCAATTGGCCTGTTAGCGCTCACAGCCCTCGCTCGCGCAGCCAGGCGAGCTGGACGGCCTGGTTGGAGCCGTAGCCGCCGCCGTGGTCGGCGAACGGCCACACCGTCATGGTCCGGTCCTCGCCCGCGTAGTGGTTGAACGCGGCGTAGACGGTGGACGGCGGGCAGATCGGGTCCATCAGGCCGACGCTGAACAACGCCGGCGCGGTCGCCCGCTGGGCGAAGTGGACGCCGTCGAAGTAGGACAGCGTGGCGAAGGTGGGCTCCACGCGGTGCCGGCTGTGCCAGCGCAGGTACTTCGCCAGTTCCAGGTACGGCCCCTCGCCGCTGATCTGCGCCGCCCGGCGGAAGTGGCACAGGAAGGGCACGTCGGACAGCACCGCCGCCACCCGGCCCCGGGCCAGGCCCGCGACCGCGAGCGCCAGGCCGCCGCCCTGGCTGCCACCGGCGACGACCACCCGACTCGTGTCCACATCGGACAGTTCGGCGAGCGCGTCGACCGCGCGGACGCAGTCGGTCATGAGGCGCCGGTAGTAGTAGTGCTCGGGCGACTCGACGCCGCGAGTGAGGAAGCCCTCCGCCCACTGCGTGCCGACGCCGGGGTCCGGGTCCGGGGTGTCGTGGCCCTGGCCCCGGGTGTCGACGACGAGGTGGGCGTAGCCGACGGCGGACCAGAACAGGTGGTCGGTCGGCAGCGCGCGACCACCGCTGTAACCCTGGTAGGACACCACGACCGGGAGCGGACCCTCCACGTCACGCGGTCGCAGCAGCCACGCGGCCACCGGTTCGCCGTTCCAGCCGGGGAAGCGCACGTCGTCCACCTCGACCGTGCGCAGGTGGTGCCGGTCGGTGACCCGCTCGACCTTCACCGCTCCCCCGCACGCGCGGGCCTCGGCCAGGGTCCGGTCCCAGAAGGCGTCGAAGTCCTGCGGCGCCTCGGACTCCGGGCGGTAGTCGGCGAGGTCGTCGAGGGGGGCGTCCGTCAGCGGCATCCTGCGGCTCCTTGGTCGTTGAAGCGCTTCGACCTTGACACGGTCGCGTTCAGGCTGTCAACGATCCAGTCCTGACAACGCCTATTGAGAAAAGCAGCCTTGTCGGATCCGGCCCGCGTGGCTACTCTCGCCGCACTTGTTTAAGCGCTTCGACAGCTTCGGTTTCTCAGTGAGGAGATCCATGTTCGGACTGCGCAGCAGCAAGACGGTGCGTCACCGGATAGCCGCGGTGGCGGCCGGGTTCGCGACCCTGGCCACCGGCCTGGTCGCCGCAGCGACACCGGCCACCGCGGCGGCCACCGCGTGCAGCGTCGGGTACTCGGTGACCGGCCAATGGCCGGGTGGCTTCAACGCCGAGATCTCGGTGACCAACTCCGGCGAGCGGGTCGACGGCTGGCAACTGGAGTGGGCGTGGCCCTCCGGCCAGCGGGTCGACCGCGCCTGGAACGCCAAGGTGACCGCATCGGACGGCCGGGTGACCGCCACCAGCGCCGGCTACAACGCGGCGATCGCCACGGGCGGCACGGTGACGTTCGGCCTGAAGGGCACGTGGAACGGCGCCAACACCGCACCGACGTCCTTCTCCCTCAACGGTGTCGTGTGCGCCGACGCCAAGGCCCCGACCGCGATGCAGCACGTCGCGGCGATGCAGCCCGGCTGGAACCTGGGCAACACCCTGGACTCCACCGGTTCCGACGAGACGTCCTGGGGCAACCCCCGGATCACCGAAGCGTTGCTGGACAACGTGAAGGCGCAGGGCTTCAAGAGCATCCGCCTGCCCGTCACGTGGAGCGCCCACGTGGGTCCGGCCCCGGACCACACCATCGAGCCCGCCTACCTCGACCGCGTCAAGGAAGTCGTCACCTGGGCGTTGCAGGACGACCTGTACGTCATGGTCAACATCCACCACGACTCGTGGCAGTGGATCTTGAACATGCCGACGGACCGGGCCGGCGTGCTCGCGCAGTACAACGCGATCTGGACCCAGCTCGCCGCCGCGTTCAAGGACTTCGGCCCGAAGCTGGTGCTGGAGAGCGTCAACGAGCCGCAATTCCGGGGCAGCACGGGCGACGCCCAGGAGGAGGAGCTGCTGCACGAGCTGAACGCGTCCTTCCGGGACATCGTGCGGGGCTCCGGCGGCGGCAACGCCACCCGGCTGCTGATCCTGCCCACCCTGCACACCTCCGCCGACCAGGACCACCTGGACGCGCTGGCCGGTTCGTTCCGCACGTTCAACGACCCGTACCTGGTCGCGACCGTGCACAACTACGGCTACTGGCCGTTCAGCGTGAACGTCGCGGGCGGCACGCGCTTCGACGCGGGCGTCCAGAAGGACCTGACCGACGCTTTCGACCGCGTCCACAACACGTTCATCGCGCGCGGCATCCCGGTGATCCTCGGCGAGTACGGCCTGCTCGGCTTCGACCGGCACATCGGCACCATCCAGCAGGGCGAGAAGCTGAAGTTCTTCGAGTACCTCGGGTACTACGCGCGCGTCAAGAAGATCACCACCATGCTGTGGGACAACGGCCAGCACTTCGGCCGCACGTCCTTCCAGTGGAGCGACCCGGAACTGATCGCCCAGATCAAGTCGAGCTGGACCACCCGTTCCGGCACCGCGTACGCCGACCAGATCTTCTCCCCCAAGTCCAGCCCCGTCACGGCCAAGACCCTGGCGCTGAACCTCAACGGCACCACCTTCACCGGCCTGCGCCACGGCACCACGGAACTGGTGCGCGGCACCGACTACACGATCTCCGGTGACCAGCTCACCCTCACCGCGTCGGCGATGACCAGGCTGAGCGGCACCCGTGAGCACGGCACGAACGCGGTGCTGCACGCCCGGTTCTCCAAGGGTGTGCCGTGGCGGATCAACCTGGTCACGTACGACACCCCGGTCCTGTCCGACGCCACCGGGACCACGGCCGGCTTCGCGATCCCGACCGCGTTCAAGGGCGACCAACTCGCCACGATGGAAGCCAAGTACGACGACGGCACCAACGCCGGCCCGCACAACTGGACCTCCTTCAAGGAGTTCGACCGCACGTTCGCCCCGAACTACACGGCCGGCACCACCACCCTGACGTCCGACTTCTTCGCCGAGGTCAACGACAACGCCCGCGTGACCCTCACGTTCCACTACTGGAGCGGCGCCAAGCTCACCTACTACGTCACCAAGTCGGGCAGCGCGGTCACCGGCACGACGGCCTGACCCCTCCTTCATCCCTGACACCAAAGGAGAACCGCTGTGAAGTCGATGGGCCGAACCCGGTCCCTCTTAAGTTCCCTGCTCGCCACCGTGCTCGCGGCCGGCGCCGTGGTCGCGCTCAGCCCGAGCGCGGCGACGGCGGCGACCGTCGACACGAACGCGTGGTACGTGCTGGTCAACCGCAACAGCGGCAAGGCGCTGGACGTCTCGGGGGCGTCCACGGCCGACGGGGCGACGGTCACGCAGTGGTCCCGACACGACGGGGCCAACCAGCAGTGGCAGTTCGTGGACTCCGGTGGCGGCTACTACCGGTTGAAGTCGAAGAACTCCGGCAAGGTCCTCGAAGTCGAGAACTGGTCGAGCGCGGACGGCGCGAAGGTCCAGCAGTGGGCCGACCACAACGGCACCAACCAGCAGTTCCGGCTCGCGGACTCCGACGGCGGCTACGTCCGGCTGCTCAACCGCAACAGCGGCAAGGCCGTCGAGGTGACCGGCCTGTCGACCGCGGACGGGGCGGCCGTCGTGCAGTACGGCGACTGGAACGGCGCGAACCAGCAGTGGCAACTGGTCCGCGTGGGCAGTGGCACCACGTGTTCCCTTCCGTCGACCTACCGCTGGTCGTCGACCGGCGTGCTGGCGAACCCGAGGTCGGACTGGATCTCGCTCAAGGACTTCACCAGCGTCGTGCACAACGGCAAGCACGTGGTGTACGGGTCGACGGTCGACTCCACGGGCCAGCACTACGGCTCGATGAACTTCGGCGCGTTCACCAACTGGTCCGACATGGCCTCGGCCCCGCAGAACAAGATGGACATCGGCGCTGTCGCGCCCACGCTGTTCTACTTCGCCCCCAAGAACATCTGGGTGCTCACGTACCAGTGGGGCGCGACGACGTTCAGCTACCGCACGTCCACCGACCCCACCAACGCCAACGGCTGGTCCGCGCCGCAGGAGCTGTTCCGGGGCAACATCCCCGGCAACACCGCCCTGGACCAGACGATGATCGCCGACGACCAGAACATGTACATGTTCTTCGCCGGTGACAACGGCAACATCTACCGGTCCAGCATGCCCATCGGGAACTTCCCGGGCAGCTTCGGCACGTCGTACACGACGATCATGACCGACACGAAGGAGAACCTGTTCGAAGGGGTCGAGGTCTACAAGGTCAAGGACCAGAACCAATACCTGATGCTGGTCGAGGCGATGGGTGTCAACGGGCGTTACTTCCGCTCGTTCACCTCGAACAGCCTCGGCGGCACGTGGACCCCGCAGGCCGCCACCGAGAGCAACCCGTTCGCGGGCAAGGCCAACAGCGGTGCCACCTGGACCAACGACATCAGCCACGGTGACCTGGTCCGCACCAACCCCGACCAGACCAAGACAATCGACCCCTGCCACCTCCAGTTGCTCTACCAGGGACTCCCGCCCGGCTCCGGCGGCCCCTACAACTCCCTGCCCTGGCGGCCGGCGGTGCTGACGCTCCAGCGCTGACCGCCGGACAGCCGGGCCGGCGTCCTCATCCGCGGCGGGGTGAGGGCGCCGGCCCGGTGCTTTCGCGGACGGTGAGCGTCGGCGTGAGCAGGAGGTGTTCGTCGGTCGGCGCTTCCCCGCGCGACGCGGCGGTGAGCCGGCGGAGCAACTGCTCGACCGCGACCCGGCCGAGGTCCTGGTAGGGACCGGTGACCGTGGTGAGCTGGGGCGTGTGCTGTTCGGCCAGCCGGTCCGGGCACAACGCGACGACCGACGCGTCCTCGGGCACCGTCCGCCCGCTGGTGCGCAGCAGGTTGAGCAACGGCCCCAGCGCGCCCTCGTTCCGCACCACGAACCCCGTGGTGTCCGGTCGGTCGGCGAGGATGCGGGCGAACGTGGCCGCCGTGCTGCCGTAGTTGCCCTCGGACGTGCGGTGCACGAGACGCAGGCCGCGCTCCTGCGCGCGCTCGCGGAACCCGGCCACGGTGGGGTTGTCGTGCCTGGTGTCCGCGGCGTGGCCGATGAACGCGATCTCGCGGTGGCCCAGGTCGGCCAGGTGGTCCGCGCACAACGCGCCCGCGGCGGCGAAGTCGTGGTCCACGCACGACAACCCGGCCCGGTCGTCGGGCAACCCGATCAACGCGGCCTGGGTGCCCAACTCGCGCAGCACCGGGATGCGCTTGTCGTCCAGTTCGACGTCCATCAGGATCACGCCGTCGGCCAGCCCGCTCAACGCCACCCGCCGCACGCCCTCGGGTCCTTCGTCGTTGGTGATCAGCAGGACGTCGTAACCGTACTGCCGGGCCGCGACGGTGACGGAGGTGGCGACCTCCATCATGATCGGCTCCTGGCTGTCCGCGCGCAGGGGCATCACCAGGGCGATGATGTAGGACCGGCGCGCGGCGAGCGCGCGGGCGCGGGCGTTGGGGTGGTAGCCGAGGTCGGCTACGGCCCGTTCGACGCGGCGGCGGGTCTCCTCGGAGATCGTGCGCTTGCCGCTGAGCACGTAGCTGACCGTGCTGGACGACACGCCCGCGTGCCTTGCCACGTCGGCGAGTGTGACCATGGGCGCTGATCCTGCTCCTTCTGGTGGTCCGTCTGCGCGTACAGCATGACGGGTGAAGGAGCACCGTGCCGCCGCCACCCCTCGGACGGGTGGGCCGAGGGGTGGCGGGGCGGTTCAGCCGGTGGTGCAGGCGGCCCCGTTCAGGGTGAACGACGCCGGTTTGCCGGAGTTGCCGGTGTGGGTGGCCTGGAAGCCGATGGACACCGTCGCGCCGGGCGCGATGTCGGCGTTGTACGACACGTTTCGGGCGGTCACCGCGCCCGACTTCGGCGTGTAGTCGGCGTTCCACCCGGAGGTGATGGTCTGGCCGGCGGGCAGGGTGAAGCCCAGCGACCAGCCGGCGACGGGCGCGGTGCCGGTGTTGGTGATGGTGATCTCCGAGGTCAGGCCGGTGTTCCAGGCGTTGACCGTGTCGGTGACCCGGCAGGACGCGGGCGGCGGCGTGGTGGTCGTCGTGGTGGTCGTCGTGGTGGTCGTCGTGGTGGGTCCGCCGTTGCCGGTGATCCGGTAGACGACCGTGCCGTGCGGCGGGACGGAGGCCGAGATCGAGCCCGAGGACGTGCTCGTGGCACCGGTCCACGCGTCACGCAGGAGGAACGAGGTGCCCTCAAGCCCGATCGCGGCGGAGAACGTGCTCACCGTCGTGGTGGTGTTGCCCTGGTTGAACAGGGCGACGGCCACGTCCCCGTTGGACAGCCGCTTGGCCAGCACCCGGCGGGTGCCGTCGTTGGACACCTGGAGGGCCTGCAACCCCAGCGGGTCCTGGTTGATGTCGAGGAGGGCCTTGTTCTTCAGGATCGTCGACGTGGCCGCGTTCATGTTGCGCAGGTCGTTGCCGGCGATCAGCGGCGAGGCCATGATCGCCCACAGCGCGAAGTGGCTGCGCATCTCGGTGTCGGTCATGCCGCCCCGGCCGACCTCCAGCATGTCCATGTCGTTGAACCCACCCGGACGGGCGTAGTTGGCCAGCGGCACGGTGACGTTGACGATGTTCTGGATGCCCATCGGGTAGCCGTTGGTCTGCCCGGTGTCCCACTTGTTGGTGATGTCCTCGGTGGTGCGCCACATGTTGGCCACGTCGCCCCAGTTGCGGCGAGGACCGGTCTTGTCGTGGATGCTGTTGGAGTTGATGCTGTAGACGATCTGCCGGCCGGTGGCCGCGAGGGCGTCACGCATCTTCGCGAACACGCGCACCTGATCGTCGATGGTGCCCGTGGGCGAGCACCAGTCGTACTTCAGGTAGTCCACGCCCCACGCGGCGAACTGGCGGGCGTCCTGCGCCTCGCGACCCTGGGCGCCGGTCGCGCCCGGGTAGGAGTTGAAGTACTGGGCGCACGTCTTGTCCAGCGGCGCCTGGTAGATGCCGAACTTCAGGCCCTTGCCGTGGATGTAGTCGCCCAGGGCCTTCATGCCGCTGGGGAAGCGGGTCGGGTCGCCCTGGAGGTTGCCCTGGGCGTCGCGGTTGGGGTTCATCCAGCAGTCGTCGACCACGACGTACTGGTAGCCCGCGTCCTTCATGCCCGAGGACACCATCGCGTCGGCCATCTGCCTGATCAACGTCTCGTTGATGTCGCAGCCGAAGGTGTTCCACGAGTTCCAGCCCAGCGGGGGCGTGCGCGCCACGCCGTTCTCCAGGGCTTGCGCGGACTGGGTGTGCAGGGTCGCCGTCACGACGCCCGCCGACACCAGGACCGCCGCGGCTAACGCGTGCAGGAGACGCTTCCGGGCGCTCACGACCGCGTCCACTTCTGGTTGGTCTGGCCGTTGCACGTCCACAGCACCAGGCGGGAGCCGTTGGCGGTGGCCGCGCCTTCCACGTCCAGGCACAGGTTCGCGCGGGCGTTGCGCAGGGAGCCGTCGGAGTTCTGGGTCCAGCGCTGGTTGTCCTGGTTGTTGCACGGCCACGTGATCACGCGGGTGCCGTTGGTGGTGCCGCCGTTGTAGGCGTCCAGGCACTTGTCGCCGAACACGCGGACCTCGCCGCCCGCCCACGTGGTCCACAGCTGGTTGGCGGCGGTGTGGCAGTCCCAGATCAGGACGGTCGCGCCGGCGGCGGTGGAGGCGTTGTCGACGTCCAGGCAGCGGTTGGACCCGGTGCCGCGCAGGCGTGCGGTGGTGTTCGCGATCGGGCTGCCGCCGGTGACGCGGAAGGCGGCGACGCCGTGGGCCGGGACGCTGGCCGAGATCGTGCCCGAGCTGGTGGAGGTGCCGCCGGTCCACAGGTCGGTGAGCGTGAAACCGGTGCCGGACAAGCCGATCTGGGCGGCGTTCGTGGTGATGGTCGTGGTGGCGCTGCCCCGGTTGAGCAGTCCGACCGCGACGGAGCCGTCCGCGAGCGGCTTGGCGAAGACCTCGGTGTTGCCGTCGTCGCGCACCCGCCGGCCGCCCGCGCCGAGCGGGTCCTGGTTGACCGCGATCAGGCGCGGGTTGCGCAGGACCGCGCTGATGTCGGCGGACATGGTGCGGATGTCGTTGCCCGCCATCAGCGGCGCGGCCATCAGCGCCCACAGGGCGAAGTGCGCGCGGGACTCGGTGAGGGTCAGGCCGGGGCGGCCGACGACGAGCATGTCCGGGTCGTTCCAGTGGCCGGGGCCGGCCTGGGCGGCGAGCGGGGCGGTGACGTCCAGGACGTTGCCCACGCCCATGGGGTAGCTGTTGGTGTTGCCGTTCTGCCAGATGTCCAGCAGGTCCTCGGTCGTCCGCCACAGGTCGGCGACCTCGCCCCAGTTGTACTTGTCGCCCGTGGGTGCGTGGAAGCTGTTGGAGTTGATGCTGTAGACGATCGGGCGGCCGGTGGCGCGCAGGGCGTCGCGCATGATCGTGAACCGGGCGATCTGCTCGTCCCGGGTGCCGCTGCCGGAGCACCAGTCGTACTTCAGGTAGTCCACGCCCCACGACGCGAACGACCGCGCGTCCTGGACCTCGTGGCCCTTGCTGCCGGTCGAGCCGGGGAAGGTGCCGACGCCCTGGGCGCAGGTCTTCTCGTTGGGCGCCTGGTAGATGCCGAACTTCAGGCCCTTCGAGTGGATGTAGTCACCCAGGGCCTTCATGCCGCTGGGGAACTTCGTCGGGTGGCTGCGCAGGTTGCCGGCGGCGTCGCGGTTGGGGTCGAACCAGCAGTCGTCCACGACGACGTACTGGTAGCCGGCGTCGCGCATGCCCGAGGACACCATCGCGTCGGCGGCCTGCCGGACCTGGCTCTCGGTGATGCCGCAGCCGAAGCTGTTCCAGCTGTTCCAGCCCAGTGGCGGGGTCAGCGCCGGGCTGCCGGGAGCGGCCGAAGCGGGTGGGGTGGCGGGGATGGCGGGCGCGGCCAGCGCGGTGGCGGCCAGGGCCAGCGCGACCGTCGCGCGGCGGATCGCCGTCCAGGGTCGGATGGGCATCAGGTCTCCCTGCGTCGTCGTCGACCCTCGCAATGTAGCCAGGCGGTTACCGCCGGTCAAAGCTAAACATGTGAGCGCTCACTTTAGCTATCGGACCTCCCTAGCGGCATACGAGCGAAACTTTCGCAGGACCTTGTGAGCGTGAACAACCGCTGGCACACTCCGTCCGCACTGCTGGGGACGGGTCACGGGGGCGGCGCGACGGAGCCGCCCCCGCGCACGGGCATCGGGACCCGGTGGACCACGGGGGTCCGCTGGCCGCGCCGACGCCGCTCGAACAGCCCCAGCAGGACCTCGACCGCCCGCACGCCCAGCTCGTGGTGCGGCAGGGCGACCGTGGTCAACCGCGGACGCAGCCAGGAGGCGATGGGATGGTCGTCGAACCCGACCACGGAGACGTCGTCCGGCACGGACAGGCCGGCCTCGCCGAGCGCCTGGTAGGCGCCGAACGCGAGGCGGTCGTTGAAGCACACCAGCGCCCGCGGCCGGTGCCGCCGCAGCACCTCGCGCGTGGCGGCGTAGCCGTCCTCGGGCATCCACTTCGGACACCGGTGCGCGCTGACCACCTCGACCCCGGCGGCCTCGAACACCTCGCGCAGGCCGAGCAGGCGTTCCACGGCGGCGGTGCTGTTGGGCGGGATGTCGTCCAGGCCCGGACCAGCTCCGATCAGGTGGACGCCGGACCGGTGCCCCGCCTCGGTGACCACGCGCGCGGCCGACCGACCCGCCCCGACCTCGTCGGGCAGCACGGAGTGCAGGGTCGACCGGGACGAGGGCATGGCGTTGAGCAGCACCGCCGGCCCGTCGTGCAGCCCGTCGGGCACCGCGACCGCCCGGGTGTACATGGCGGCGAACACGATGCCGTCCACACGCCGGTCGTGCATGGCCTCCACCAGCGCCCGTTCGACCGCGGGGTCCCCACCGGACTCGCCGACGAACAACATGAACCCGCGCCGGTGCGCCGCGTCGACCGCGCCCCGGATCATGTCGCCGGCGAGCCCCGACGAGGCAACGGTGTCGGAGACGAACCCGATGGTCTGCGAACGCCCGGTGCGCAGCCCCACCGACAGCGTGTTGCGCCGGTACCCCAACTCGTGCGCGGTCGCCCGCACCCGTCGCTCCACGGCTTCGGAGATGCGCAGCTCGCGCGCCCGTCCGGACAGGACCAACGACGCGGTCGTGGCGGACACCCCGCTCGCCACGGCCACATCGGCCAGCGTCACCCGCCTGCGTCCCACGACTCGGCACGCTAACACGATTTAGCAGCGCAAGAGGAGACTCGGATGTCCCACCGCGCCGGAGCGGCCCTGGCCGCGCTGACCGCACTGGCGGTCGGCTGCTCCGCGCCCGGCGCCCCACCGCAGTCCACTGTGGACAAGCCAGCCGCACCCGGATGCGGCACGGTGGACATCACCCTGAAAGCCCGCTTCGAAACCGGTTTCCCGCTGGCGAAGGCGCTGGCCGACGAGTTCACCCGGCAACACCCCAACGTCACCTGGGACATCCGCGAGGAGCAGTTCGACGTCCTGACCCGCAACGCCCTCCGCGTCCTGGCCGACGACCCGCCGGACCTCATGCGACTTCCCCAGGTGTCCGAAGCCGTCCGCGCCGGCCTCCTACGCGACCTGGACGGCTACGCCAAGATCCTCGGCTGGGACCGCAGACCCGCCGCCCAGACCCGCCCGCTACGCGTAGCCCCCGGCGGCAAACCACGCGGCGAGGGCCCCTTGTACGCGACCGGACTGTCCACCAGCGTCACAGGCGTCTTCTACAACAAGGAGATCGCCGCACAAATCGGCGTCCGCGAACCCGAAACCCTGTCCGAGTTCGACGAAGCCCTGACCCGAGCCAAGTCCGCCGGCATCACCCCCATCGCCGGCTTCAACGGCGGCGCGACCGGCGGCCTGACCTTCCCCCTGCAAAGCCTCATGGGCGTCTACAGCACACCAAAGTCCTTGGACGACTGGACTTTCCAACGCCCTGGCGCGACCATCGACACCCCCGCCAACGCCGAGGCCACCCGGCACCTCGCGCGCTGGCTCCAGGCCGGCTACTTCGACACCGACCTCAACGCCACCGACTACGCGAGGATGATCGACCGGTTCACCTCCGGCAAAGCCCTGTTCATGGTCAACGGCGACTGGGAGTCCGCCGCCCTGGACCGCCGGATGCCCGGCCGCGTCGGCTTCTTCCTCATGCCCCCGCTGCGCGAGGGCCACCCCCGCGCCGCGATGGCCGGTCCCCCGACCTTCGGAATACCGTCCCGCGCCGCGCACCCCGACTGCGCGGCGGCGTTCCTGGACTGGGCCGCCACCAACCCGACCGCCCGCGACCTGGTCGTCCGAGTGGGCGGCGCCCGCCCGCTGGGACCGCCGACGTCCTGGCCGGTCGAGCCCGGTTCGGTCACCGCCGCCACATTCGCGGCGACCGACGAGGTCCTGACCCACGACACCGCCATGGACTTCATCGCCAACGCGACCGGCGCCATCTACGCCAAGAGCTGGACGCCGCAGCTCCAGCGGCTGGTGGAGGGCGAGCAGACCCCCGAGGGGCTGCTGCGCGGGGTGCAGGCGGACTACGTAGCCCAGACCGGGGGCTGACCCGTGCGGACCCGCCTGGCCGGTTGGCTGTTCGTCCTCCCCGCACTCGCCGTGTACGGGTTGTTCGTCCTGCGCCCACTGGCACTGGTCGCCCAGTACTCCCTGTACCGCTGGGACGGCGTGGGCCAAGCCGTATGGGTCGGCTGGGACAACTACACCACCGTCCTCACCAACCCCGACCTCCACCGACCGCTCCTGAACGCCCTCTTGCTGGTGCTGATGTTCACCGCCGGCCCAGTAGTCCTCGGCCTGGCCCTGGCGGCCACCCTCCGCCCGGGACCCGCGCTGATCCTGGTCCTGCCGCAGGCTGTGCCACCCATAGCGGCAGGACTGGCGTGGGGCGTGCTGCTGTCCTCGACCGGCGCAGTGAACCGCACGCTGGAGGCGATCGGCCTGGACAGCGTGACCCGGGCGTGGCTGGGCGACTCGTCGACCGCACTGGCGGCAGTGGGCGTGATCGGCGCATGGGCGCTGCTCGGCCTGTGCACCCTCCTCCTGTCGGCTGGCGTCCGCCGCCTGGACCCCGCCCTGTACGAGGCCGCAAGACTCGACGGCGCGGGCCGATGGCAGGAATTCCGCGCGGTGACACTACCCGGGGTGCGACGGGAGATCGCCGTGTGCGTGGTGATCACGTCACTGGCTGCGCTGTCGAGCTTCGACATCGTCTACGTGACCACGCGCGGCGGCCCCGGGGGCGCGACCGCAGTGCCCGCGCTGGAGATCTTCCACCTGGCCTTCACCGACCGCCAGGTAGGACTCGCCTCCGCCCTGGCCGTGCTCTTAATAGCTCTCGTACTGGCCCTCACCGCCCCCGTGCTCCGGTGGTCGCGGTGAAGGCCGGAATGCGGGTCGGCCTGGCCGCAGTGACCCTCCTCCCCTTGGCAGAACTCATGGTCACGGCGCTCCACCCACCCGGCACCTACCCTCCGGGCCTGACCTGGCCGCAAGACCCACACTGGTCGAACTTCCCGGAAGCGTTCCGCACGGCCCACGCCGACCAGGCACTACTCTCCGGCGCCCTACTCGTGATCACCGTCGTCCCAACGGTTCTAGCGCTCTCAACCACCGCCGGTTACGCACTGGCCCGCCTACCGTTCCCAGGCCGACGCGCGGTCTCGGCGCTGTTCCTGGTCGGCCTGGTGCTCCCTCGCGAAGCGATCGTCCTCCCCCTCTACCACCAAGTCCGCGACCTGGGCCTGCTCAACACCACCGCGGGCCTCTCGCTCGCCCTGATCGCGGCCCACCTCCCCTTCGGCGTGCTGTGGATGCGCACCCACTTCGCCTCGACACCGCCCGACCTGACCGACTGCGCCCGAGTGGACGGCGCCGGCCCCTGGGAGGTCCTCCGGCGCGTCCACCTACCCCTAGCCGCCGACGCACTGCGGTCGCTAGCCCTCCTCCTGTCCGTCTGGACGTGGAACCACCTGCTGTTCGCCCTGGTCCTGGTCGACGACCCGCTGCGCCGCACGGCCGCGGGCGCGCTGGACGCGTTCCAGGGCCGTTGGGGCACCGACGTGCCGCTGCTGTGCGCGGGCGCGCTACTGATCACGGCTCCAGTGGTCGTGGTGCTCGCCCTGGCGCACCGCCGTTTCGCCGACGCCCTGGTCCGGGGCGTCGCGGTCCGATGATCACCGACGATCGAAGGAGCGCCCATGGCCGAGCCCGGCCACTCCCCCACCAGACGCCGACGGGTCGCCGCACTCGCCGTCGTCACCCTGCTCGGCGGCCTGCTGGTCGCCCTCGGCACGACCCCCGTCTCCGCCGCCACCGTGGACACCACCGCGTCGTACGTCCTGGTCAACCGCAACAGCGGGAAGGCCCTGGACGTGTACAACTTCGCCACCAACGACGGCGCGCGCATCACCCAGTGGACACGCGGTGACGGGGCCAACCAGCAGTGGCAGTTCGTCGACTCCGGCGGCGGCTACTACCGCTTGAAGTCCAAGCACTCCGGCAAGGTCCTGGACGTGACCGGGGCCTCGACCGCCGACGGTGCCGCCATCGTCCAGTGGTCCGACCACAACGGCGCCAACCAGCAGTTCCGCCTGGCCGACTCCCCCGGCGGCTACGTCCGCCTCATCAACCGCAACAGCAACAAGGCCGTAGAAGTGCAAAACGCCTCAACATCCGATGGAGCGAACATCGTCCAGTACAGCGACTGGGGCGGCAACAACCAGCAGTGGCAACTGGTCAAGGTCGGCGGCACCACGCCCGGCGCCCAGTTCACCAACCCGGTCGTGTGGCAGGACTTCGCCGACGTCGACATCATCCGGGTCGGCGACACCTACTACCTCACCTCGTCCACCATGCACTACTCCCCGGGCGCCCCGATCCTCCGCTCGTACGACCTGGTCAACTGGGAGTTCGCCGGTCACGCGGTGCCGTCCCTGGACTTCGGGACGAAGTACAACCTCAGCGGCGGCCAAGCCTACGTTGACGGCATCTGGGCTTCGACGTTCAACTACCGGCGCAGCAACGGCACGTACTACTGGGCCGGGTGCATCGACTTCAACGACACCCACATCTACACCGCGTCCGCCGTCGACGGCACGTGGACCAAGCACGCCCAGATCGACAACTGCTACTACGACGCGGGCATGTTGATCGACGACAACGACACCATGTACATCGCGTACGGCAACACGACCATCAGCGTCGCCCAACTCTCCTCGGACGGCCGCAGCCAGGTCCGCGCCCAACAGGTGTTCCAGACCCCGTCCAACGTCGGCACCCTCGAAGGCGCCCGCTTCTACAAGCGCGGCAACAGCTACTACATCTGGCTGACCCGCCCCGCCAACGGCCAGTACGTCCTGAAGTCCGACAACGGCCCCTTCGGCCCGTACTCCATGCGCCAGGTCCTGCTGGACCTCCCCGGCCCCATCCCCGGCGGCGGCGTCCCTCACCAGGGCGGCCTCGTCCAGACCCAAAACGGCGACTGGTACTACATGGCCTTCGTGGACGCCTACCCCGGCGGCCGAATGCCCGCACTGGCCCCGATCACCTGGACGGCTGACGGCTGGCCGGTGCTCCAGACCGTCAACGGCACCTGGGGCACCAACTACCCGAAGCCGAACCTCCCCGCCCCACCCCGCCAGGTGAAGCCGCTGGTCGGCTCCGACACCTTCACCGGCACCACGCTCGGCCCCCAGTGGGAGTGGAACCACAACCCCGACACCACCAAGTACAGCGTGGGCAACGGCCTGCGCCTCTCCACAGCCACCGTCACCAACGACCTCTACGCAGCCCGCAACACCCTCACCCACCGCATCCAGGGCCCAACCTCAACGGCCACCATCGAGCTGGACTACAGCACCATGCGCGACGGCGACCGGTCAGGCCTGGCCATGCTGCGCCAGTCGTCAGCCTGGATCGGCATCAAACGCGACAACGGCAACACCCGCGTAGTGATGACCAACGGCCTCGCCATGGACAGCAACTGGAACACCACCAACACCGGCACCGAGGCAGCCAGTGCCAACGTCTCCGGCGGCCGGATCTGGCTACGCGCCAACGCCGACATCAGACCAGGCAGCGGACGCCAAGCCAGGTTCTCCTACAGCACCGACGGCGTGACCTTCACCCCGCTCGGCTCAGCCCTGACCCTCAACAACACCTGGCAGTTCTTCATGGGCTACCGCTTCGCCATGTTCAACCACGCAACACAGGCCCTGGGCGGCTCGGTAACAGTACGTAAGTTCGACCTAACCACACCGTAACAACAACCCACCCGGGCAGGGCCGCCGAGGAGGACACACCGCAACCCGGGCTTCTTGCTTGTGTCCATCCTTGGCGGCCTGCCCGCCGGCGAGGCTCTTTCAATCTTTGGAATTGCGCTGTCGCTCTCAAGCCCCCGCTTCGCGGGTCTGAACTGGACGCGCTCCGCGCTCGCAAGCTCGGACGCGCTCCGCGCTCGCAAACGCGCTCCGCGCTCGCAAGCTCGGACGCGCTCCGCGCTCTCAAACGCGCTCCGCGCTCCGGCCGCTCCCAACGAGCCCGCACCCCGCGCCGCCCGCCCAACCGCCCGCCCACGCGTATTCCACGTAGCAGCGCCACATTCTCCGCCCGTCCAGGGCAATCCCAGAGATGCACGCCGCACGCCCCGCCGACCAGGATGGTTGTCGACGTGGTGGAGGCCGAGTTGAAGTCGTGCGGCGTCGAGGGCTCTCGGTCGCCCGGCGCCAGTGAGAAAGGCACACCTCATGACGGATAAGGCATCCTTGCTGGTCACCCAAGCCAAGCAGTGGGCGACCAACTACGGTGACTACACGCTGGGAGAGGAGGGGACGGCGCTCACCGTGCCGTTGCGCTTCCGCGGCGCGTGGGACTCCAACGACCACGAGGCCATCGCCTCGATCTTCGCCGAGGACGGCGTGATGGTCATCGGCGACCTGGCGCTGACCGGTCCGCAGGAGATCGGCGCTTACCTGGCGGACGTGTTCGCGGGCGGCTACAAGGGCAGCACGCTGGTCGAGAAGCCGGTGGAGGTGCGGATCATCGCGCCCGGTGTCGCGCTGGCCGTGCTGGAGGGTGGCGTGCTGCTGCCGGGTGAGACCGAGGTCGCGCCGGAGCGGTCCTCCCGCGCCACCTACGTGGCGGCCCGGCGGAACGACGAGTGGAAGCTGATCAACCAGCAGACCAGCCCCATGAAGGGCTGACAGCCCGAACACGACAACCGCGCCGCCCCTCCTGCGAGAGGGGCGGCGCGGTTCTCTTTTCCCGCACGACCAACACAAAAACGAATGTCGCCGACCACCACCAGGTGGTCGGCGACGCATCCGGTAACGCCGGAACCCGATCAGGCGGCGGTCAGCTCCGCCACCGCCTTCTTCCACTTGGCCTGGTCACGCGCCTCGCGGGGGCCGTTGACCTCCGCGAACCGCACGACACCCGTGGTGTCCACCAGGAACGTGCCGCGCAACGCGATCCCGGCCTCCTCGATGAAGACGCCGTACCGCTTCGCGACCGCACCGTGCGGCCAGAAGTCCGAGAGCAGGGGGAAGTCGTACCCCTGCTGCTCGGCCCACACCTTCAGCGCGAACGGGGTGTCGGTGGAGACACCGACCACCTGCACGTCGCTGTTGGCGTACTCGCCGATGTCGTCCCGGACGCGGCACATCTCGTCCTGGCAGATCGTGCTGAACGCGAACGGGTAGAAGACCAGGAGGAGGTTCTTCTCCCGCCACAGCGACGACGCCGTCACCTCTGCGCGATTGTGGTCGCTCAGCGTGAAATCCGGCGCCGGCGAACCGACCTCGACCGCCATGGCACACCTTTCGTCGAGCGGGTCGGC
Source organism: Actinosynnema sp. CA-248983 (assembly GCA_050954585.1). Taxonomy (GTDB): domain Bacteria; phylum Actinomycetota; class Actinomycetes; order Mycobacteriales; family Pseudonocardiaceae; genus Actinosynnema. Next base: position 4,956,469 of record CP191863.1, read on the forward strand.
AGCCCTCGACCGGGCTGCTCCGGTGGTCGTCAGCCCTTGACCGGGCTGCTCTGGTGGGAGAACAGCTTCAAACCGCCGGACTCCTTGACGATCACCCAGGTGACGCGGACCGAGCGCGCCGGCGCGGTCACCGTCTCCCCGGCCAACTGGATGCCGCCTTCGCTGATCACCATCGCGGCGGTGTCGCTGAGGAACTTGATCTCCAGCGGACCGCCGCGGACCCGGGCTCCCTTGAGCGGTCCGCGGAAGCCCTCCGCCATGTACCGGCGGATCTGCTCACGACTGGTGAGCTGGGTGTCCTGCATCAGCAGGCTCCCGTTCTCGGCGAACATGTCCGCGAACATGTCGGCGTCGTTGCGCTCCCAGGCCTCCTGGATGCGCATCGGCACGGTCAGCACCGCCTTCTCGTCCTCGGCGGTGAAGCCGCGGTAGTAGGACGGGTCCTCGTGGACCCCCGCCTCGGCGAGGATCTGCGAGGCGTCGCCCCACCCCTTGGTCGCTGTCGGCATGTATGGCCCTCCTCGGTCCGTTCCGCTCCGGCTGCCGGCGCCTACCAGCGCAGGGTGGCGCCCTCGCCGCGCGGGCTGTTCTGGTAGCCCGCGAGCCGCCACTCGCCGTCCTGCTTCACGCACACCCACGTCGACCGCACCGCGAGTTCGGGCGCGATCTCGGTCTCGCCCGGCGCGAGGATGCCGCCGTGCGTGCGCAGCAGCGCGACGTCGTCGGAGACGAAGCGGACGTCGACCGGGTTGCCGGTGACGCCGGTGCCCTTGAAGGGACCGGAGTAGGCCGCCTGCATGAAGGCGTGGATCTCCTCGCGGCCCTTCTTCAGGACGTCACCCGGCAGGATCAGGACGCCGTCCTCGGTGAAGACGTTCGCCACACCGGCGGCGTCGTTCTGCGCCCACGCGCCGACGAGGCGCAGCGGGACGCTGAGGACTTCCTTCTCCTTCTCGCTGGTGAACGGCCCGTAGTACGCGTTCAGCGCCGCCTCGCGATCGACGACGCTCGACGCGGTCGTGGTCATCAGTGACTCCTCGCTGTTGAACGAGCCGGCCCCGAGGCAGTCCCCGCATCGGGGTCGGCACCCTCCATGAGGGTCGGTTGGGACGAACAGACCGCTGTTCGACGGTTACGAGATCCGCTGCGGTCAAGCTCCATCGTCACCCAGCGAAGTCGGGCTGCCATCTTTGTGCTTGCGCATGTTGATAGGTGGACCCGCGAGCATGTGCCGGACTCACCGGCTGCTGCATCTTCCAGATTGCGTAGCAAGCCCTGACAATTCGACCGTCCGGCCGATCAGCGCTCCACCGCCGCAACGCCCATCCCGGCGACCACCGCCAGCAGCGCCCGTCCGGCCCCGACATCCCCCTCCAGATGGACCCGCCCGTCCTCCACCACCGAGTCCGGATCCACTTCACCCGCCATCAACGCGCTCATGGTCCCGGCATCCATCCCCACCACGGCATCCGGGCCGATCGCCTGGCCACGCGACACCCGCACCGCATCCCGCGTCGAAACAGTGAACGCGTCCGCACCCAGCCGGACCTCAAACACTCCACCAACCTCCAACGCGCCCCCGTCCAGCGCACCGAGCAACGACAGCATCAACGAGTCCGCCCGCAACTCGCCCTCGGGCCGCAACACCGGCGACCGCGCACCCCACATACCCAGCGCGAGGACGATGGGCCGCAGTTCAGCGCCCCACTCGGTCAGTTCGTAGACCCGAGACCCCGCCGGCGGCGGCAACGTCCGCTTCCGCACGACACCCGCCCGCTGGAGGTCGTTGAGTCGGGTCGTGAGGACGTTCGGCCCGGCGCCGGGCAGACCCGCCTGGAGATCGGTGAACCGCTTCGGGCCCAACAGCAGGTCGCGCACGACGAGCAACGCCCACCGCTCGCCCAGCACATCCAGCGCATGGGCGACTCCGCACCCGTCACCGTACGTACGTTTGCCTGCCACGGGCGGTACTCCTCATCTAGCGAGAAACTACTTCTAACTTGATAGTAGCTGCTACGGTGAAGTCATGACACTGCCACCGATCGTGTCCGCCCAGGAGTGGGAAGCCGCGCGGGAGGAGCTGCTCGCCGAGGAGAAGAAGGTGACGCGCGCGCTGGACGCCATCGCCGCGCGCAGGCGCCGGATGCCCATGGTCGAGTTCGACAAGCCCTACGTCTTCGAGGGAGTCGACGGCAAGAAGAGCCTCGCCGACCTGTTCGACGGGCGCCGCCAGCTCATCGTCTACCACTTCATGATGGAGCCGGGGTCGGACCACCGCTGTCCCGGCTGCTCCGGCATCGCCGACAGCACCCCGCACCTGTCGCACGTCAACGCCCGTGACACCACGTACGTGATGACGTCACCGGCGCCGGTGTCCCAGTTCGAGCCGTACCGGGTCAGGATGGGCTGGGACATCCCCTGGTATTCGACGACAGGCAGCGACTTCAACGCCGACTGCGGCGTGGGCCGCGGCGCCGGGCTCAGCGTGTTCCTGCGCACCGACGACAACCGCGTCTTCCGCACCTACTTCACGGCCGAACGGGGCCTCGACAACCTGCGCACCGACCTCACCCTGCTCGACTTCACCCCGTACGGCCGGCAGGAGACGTGGGAGAACTCGCCCGACGGCCGGCCGCAGACCCCGCCCTACCAGTGGTGGCGACTCCACGACGAATACGACGCCTGACAGCCGCCACCGACCGAACACCCCCGGCGTCGTTCATGGTCGCCGGTCGATCCCCGTGACGAGCGGTTCCGGGCAGACGTTGTGCGGGTAGGGCCAGTTGCGTTGCCACAGGTAGACGACGAGGTCGACGGTGTTCCCGGCCACGTCGATGCGGGTTATCCGGCGGTTCTCGATCGCCAGGAGGATCGTCTCCACGGAGGTGCCCTCGCGACCGGTCGGGGTGACGTCGAAGAACGGCTCGTCGTGCTTCCAGTGCAGGTTGAAGATGATGAACCCCCGACCGTTGCCCTCGGGGTCCAGGGCCAGGTGCTCGTCTATGAGGTCTATTCGCTTGCCGAGTCTGACGAACCACTTGGCCCATTCCTTGAGCGGGCCCAGACCGGTCTGCCCGAAGCGGGCGGGGCTGTTGATGAGCACGTCTTCGGCGATGATCGCGTCCCAGCGGTCGAACTCGGCGCGCTGGAGACCTTCGTAGAGTTCACGGGTCATTGTTGGCGGCGCGGTATTCATGGCCACATAAAGTACACGCGCATACCGAACCCTTCCACTCGAACCCGGCAATACCACCGGACAGCCAGTCATTTCGTACAGTTTGTTGGCGAAATCCTGCGCACCGCGCAGTCCACCATCCGGGCCAATCCGGCGGGCGCAGCAATTTGGGAGTAGATCCCGTCCCGCGCCGCGAAGTACCGTGCGACACCGGCCCTGGCCGTGCCGGAAATACAGCGCGCAATTCACGCGACGGGTGCACCGGAGGGGATCGATGGTCGAGATTTCGCTGCGGGTCAACGGAACCGACGAACGACTGGACGTCCAGCCGCAGGTGAGCCTGCTCGACGCGCTGCGCGAGCACCTCGGCCTGACCGGCACGAAGAAGGGCTGCGACCAGGGGGCGTGCGGCGCGTGCACGGTGCTGGTCGACGGCCGGCGGATCAACTCGTGCCTCGCGCTCGCGGTGCAGTACGCCGGGCGGGAGATCACCACCATCGAGGGTGTCGACCACCCGTTGCAGGAGGCGTTCGTGCGGGCCGACGGGCTCCAGTGCGGCTACTGCACTCCCGGCCAGATCTGCTCGGCGATCGGGATGCTGCAGGAGCACGAGGACGGCCTGCCCAGCGCGGTCACCAGGCACCTCGCCACGACCGGCGCCGCCCTGTCCGACGAGGAGATCAGGGAGCGCATGAGCGGCAACCTGTGCCGCTGCGGCGCCTACAACGGCATCGTCGCGGCGATCCGCGAGGTCTCCGCGACCCGGGAGGTCTCGCGATGAGGTCGTTCTCCTACGTCAGCGCGCCGGACGCGGCCACCGCGCTGGAGGCGATCGCGGACGGGAAGACCGCGAAGTTCCTCGCGGGCGGCACGAACCTGATCGACCTCATGCGCGAGCGGATCGAGCAGCCGAACACCGTCGTGGACATCAGCAGGCTCCCGCTGGCCGGTGTCGAGGAACTACCGGGCGGCGGGCTGCGCATCGGTGCGCTCACGAGCAACCGGAACGTCGCCGCCGACCCGCTGGTGCGGGCGCGGTACCCCGTGCTGGCGCAGGCGGTCCTGAACGGGGCGTCCGCGCAGTTGCGGAACATGGCCACCGTCGGCGGGAACCTGTTGCAACGCACGCGTTGCCTGTACTTCTACGACGAGGCCGCCGCGTGCAACAAGCGCACGCCCGGCAGCGGGTGCGACGCCATCGGCGGGTTCTCCCGGGGCACCGCGGTGCTCGGGGTGAGCGACCACTGCATCGCGACCCACCCGTCGGACATGGCCGTCGCGCTGGTGCTGCTGGACGCGACCGTCGAGGTGGAGAGCACGCGCGGTGCGCGGCGCATCCCGATCGCCGAGTTCCACCGCCTGCCCGGTGCCACGCCGCACGTCGAGACGGCCCTGGCGGCGGACGAGCTGATCACCGCCGTCGAGCTGCCGCCCGTGCGCGTCGCGGCGAACTCGCGCTACCGCAAGGTGCGGGATCGGGCGTCCTACGCGTTCGCCCTGGTCTCGGTCGCCGCGGCGCTCCAGGTCGACGACGGCGTGGTCACCGCGGTCCGGCTCGCGCTGGGCGGCGTGGGCACGAAGCCGTGGCGGGCCGCCGAAGCCGAACGCGTGCTCGTCGGCCGGCCGGCCACCGACGACTCGTTCCGCCGGGCCGCCGACGCGGAGTTCGGCGCCGCGACACCCACCGAGCAGAACGCCTTCAAGGTGGAACTCGCGCGACGCACGATCACGGCGACCCTTCGGCAGCTGCACACCGAAGGGGGCGCGGCATGACCGCAATCGGCCAACCGATCGACCGCGTGGGCGTGGCCGGCCAACCGATCGACCGCGTGGGCGTGGCCGGCCAACCGATCGACCGCGTGGGCGTGGCCGGCCAACCGATCGACCGCGTGGGCGTGGCCGGCCAACCGATCGACCGCGTGGGCGTGGTCGGCCAACCGATCGACCGCCTCGACGGTCGCGCCAAAACGACGGGCGCCGCCCGGTACTCCGCCGAACACACCTACCCGGACCTCGCCCACGCCGCACTCGTGCACGCCACGATCCCCCAGGGCCGGATCACCGCCCTGCACACCGCCGAAGCGAGCGCGGTACCAGGCGTGGTGGCCGTGCTCACCCACCACAACGCCCCACCCCTCAACCCGCCGCCCGAGCTGAACCCCGTCGACTTCAACACGATCTTCACCGGCACCTTCACCACCTGCCTGGGCACGGACGAGGTCCATTGGGACGGGCAGCCGATCGCGGTCGTCATCGCGGAAACCCCCGCCGCCGCAACCGAAGCCGCCGCCCTCGTCCGCGCCGAGTACGCCCCCGCCGAGTCCGCAGTGGACTTCACGGCCGCCGCACCGGGCGCTTTCCCGCAACCGGACAGCCCGTTGATGCCGAGCCAGGCGAGCAAGGGCGACGCGGAGGCCGCGCTGAAGGCCGCCCCCGTCTCGGTGGACCTGCGCTTCACCACCCCGCAGCTCCAGCACAACGCGATCGAACCCCACGCCACGACCGCCGTGTGGGACGGCGACCGGCTCACCGTCCACGACGGGACCCAGTCGATCGACTGGTTCCGCACCCACCTCGCGGTGACCTTCGGCACCCCGGCGGCGAACGTGCGGGTGCTCGCGCCGTTCGTCGGCGGCGGTTTCGGGGGCAAGGGCTCGGTCTGGCCGGGCACCGTCCTCGCCGCGTTGGCCGCGCGCGCGACCGGCCGGCCGGTCCGGTTGGCGCTCACCCGCGAAGGCGTGTACCGCACCGTGGGCGGTCGGACGCCGTCGATCCAACGGGTGGCGCTCGGCGCGACCGGGGACGGCGAGCTGACCGCGCTGGTGCACACCAGCACCAGCCGCATCGGCCGGGTCGGCGGTCTCCCCGAACAGATCACCGAGGTCACCCGGCACCTCTACGCGGCCGAGAACATGCTGCTGGGTCAGCACCTGGTGCAGCTGGACCTGTTGTCCAACACGTTCATGCGGGCGCCGGGCGCGGCGATCGGCACGTTCGCGCTGGAGTCCGCGATCGACGAACTGGCGTGCGAACTGGACGTGGACCCGGTCGAGCTGCGCCTGCGCAACGAACCGGACGTGAACCCGGTGGACGGCCGGAAGTTCGCCCGGCGGATGCAGCGGGAGGCGTTCGCGCGGGGCGCGGAGATCTTCGGCTGGCACCGGCGGACCGCGCGGCCCGGGTCGATGCGCGACGGGCGGTGGCTGGTCGGCATGGGGGTCGCCGCCGCCTACCACCCGTCGTGGCAGTTCCCGGCGGACGTGACCGTGCGGCTCTCGGCGGACGGCACCGGGTTGGTGCGCTGCGGTTTCCAGGAGATGGGCATGGGCGCCGCGACCGCGCAGGCCCAGATCGCGGCCGACGCGCTGGGCGTGCCGGTCGAGGCCGTCCGGGTGGAGTACGGCGACTCCGCGCTGCCGATGGCGCCGGGGGCCAACGTGTCGGTCCAGACCGCGAGCGTCGCCGGGGCCGTGCTGGAAGCGACCGCCGAGCTGAAGCGGTCGCTGCGCGCCATGGCGGAGCGGACCGGTGGTGCCGGCTTGACCGAGATCATCACCAGGGCCGGCGTGCCCCACGTCGAAGCGACCACCGGACCGGAGGCACCGGCCGGCGGCACCGGGCCGGAGCGGTTCCTGTCGATGCTGATGCGCGGCGCGGAGCAGGTGAGCGCGGCGACGGGCGCGCACTTCTGCGAGGTGCGCGTCGACCCGGACACCGGCGAGGTCCGCGTGTCGCGGTGGGTCGGCGTGTTCGACATCGGCACGGTGGTCAACCCGAAGACGGCGGGCAGCCAGCTGCGCGGCGGGATCGTGATGGGACTGGGCATGGCCCTGTCCGAGCAGACGCTCGTCGACCCGCGCACCGGGCGGATCATGAACCCGAGCCTGGCCGAGTACCACGTCCCCGTGCACGCCGACGTCCCGTCGATCGAAGTGTCCTTCCTGGACGGTTCGGACCCGACCATGCCGCTCGGTGTCCGAGGTGCGGGCGAGGTGGGTATCACGGGCGTCGCCGCGGCGGTCGCGAACGCCGTCCACCACGCCACCGGCAAACGGGTCCGCGACCTGCCGATCACCCTGGACAAACTGCTGTGACCGGCCTCGACCCCTTGCCCGTGGAGCCGGCCTCGCCGTACCTGCGGCTGCGCGCCATCCAGGACGAGCTCGGCGACGACCGGCCGCTGCTGTCCGCCGACCACGACCGGCTGCGCACCCTGCTGGAACGGTCCGCGGCAGCCGACCCACGCCTGTTCTTCACGATGTTCCTGCACCACTGCATGACCCTCGGCGCCGCCTTGGACCAGGGCGCCGCCGAGGAGGACGTGGCCGCACTCGCCTCGGCCCGGTGGATCGGCGCCGCGTTGCTGGCCGAATCAGCCCACGGCAACAGCAACTCCCGCACGCGCACCGAGGCCGTCCACGACCCCGCCACCCGCGAGTTCGTGCTGTCCACCCCGGTCGCCGAGGCGGCGAAGCACCCGGCCAACGTCGGTGCGGCCGGCATCGCGCGGCTCGCCGTGGTCAGCGCCCGGCTCGTGGTCGGCGGGACGGACCACGGGACCGCGCTGTTCCTCGTCGCCCTGCGCGACGAGAACGGCCCGTGCCCGGGTGTCACCATCGAGCCCCTGCCGCACACCGCCCCGTTTCCCCTGGACTTCGCGACCGTCCGGTTCGACCGGGTCCGGGTCCCGTACCGGCGCTGGCTCGCCGACGGCGCGGCCATCACCGACGACGGGGTCTTCCACGACCCGCTGGACGGCCCCGACGCCCGCAGCCGGCGCAGCATGAGCATGGGCCGCTTCGGCTGGGGCGCGATCACGGTCGGCCTGGCGGCGGTGGCCCGCGCGAGCGCCGCGCACGCCCTGACCCACGCCCGCCACCGCCGGACCCTCGATCGGCTGGCCGGTGCGGTCCCCGCCATCGAGCACCTCAACCAGCAGCGACTGGTGTTCGGCGCCCTGGCCGCCGCGTTGGCGGCGACCGTGCTCGGCCGGCGGGACACCGGCCGGTGCTGGGACATCCCGGCGCCCGACCTGTCCGCGCCGGAGCAGCGGGCGTTGGGGCTGAACAAGGTCACGGTCAGCGTGCTCGCCGACTCGGCGGTGCACCGGTGCCGGTCCGCCTGCGGCGTGGCCGGTTTCTTCTCCGAAGACCTGGTCGGCTACCAGGCGCTGACAACCGCCTTCCAGTCCGCCGGCGGCGACAACCGCCTGGTCCTGCTGGACGCCGCCTGGACGATGGCCACCGGCGACGACTACGTCCCACCGGAGGACGAAGCGCCGGACGACTGGGTGGGGCTGTTCCGCAGCCGGGAACGGCTGCTGCACGCCGAGTTGACCTCGGGTCTGGTCGGCGAGGTCACCTTCGACGTCTGGAACGACCGGACCGAACTCGCCCAGCGGTTCGCCGAGGCTCACGCGGCCCGCCGCGCGGCCGAGACCCTGCACGACGAGTGGCACACCCCGCCGGCGGCCCGACCGTTGGCCGACTTGTACGAGCTGCATTGCGTCGAGCAGGCGAGCGCGCACGCCGGCTGGTACCTCGCCCACGGACTGCTCACCGCCGAGCAGGTGCTCGGGTTGCCGGAGCGCACCAACGAGATCTGCCGGCGGCTGGTCCGCGACACCGACGCTTTGTCGCCACTGCTGGAGATCTTTCGGACTTGAGCGCCGAAACGGCGGTTCCCCGCCCGGCGGAGGCGTTGCCGGGCGGGGAACCGTTTCAGGGTTGCGGATCGTCAGGAGCAGGCCGTGCCGTTCAGCGCCGCTGCTGAGAAGGGGGGCGTGCTCCCGTTGTAGTTCGCGTTGTACCCGATGGTCACCTGACCGCCGGTCGCGAGCGATCCGTTCCAGGCCGCGTTGGTCACCCGGACGACGTCCCCGGTGTCCGTCCACGTCCCGTTCCAACCCTGCGTGACGGACACACCCGGTGCCGAGAACGTGAGGACCCATCCGTCGATCGACGGTCCCCGGTTCCCTATCACGATCTCGCCGGTGTACCCGCCCGACCACTGGCTGACCACGCGGTGGGACACCGTGCAGCCGTTGCCGGGGTTGTTGCTGCTACTAGTTGTTGTTGTTGTTGTGCTTGTCGGTGGCTTGCCGGCGATGGCCAGGTCGTACGCCCGCTGCGGCACGAACTGGCCCGCCGGGGCGATGCACCCGTCCGCCTCCCCGGGGAGCTTGACCCACAGGAAGGCCGCGATGGCGCCGTCGCCGGTGTTGGTGGTGCTCGGGGTGCCGATCGCGCGACCGGCCGGGTCGCACCACTCAGTGCCCAGCGGACCGTTGCCGTTGCGGCTGGTGTCCACGACCGCCTTGAGCCTGCCGTCACCCACCGCGCCGAGGATGGCCTTGGCGTAGGCCACCTCGTCGGAGGTGGTGCGGTAGTTCGACACGTTGGTCGAGATGCCGTCGGCGATGTTGGACACGTCCGTCGCACGCAGCCTGGCCGCCGCCTCCGACGGGCTCAGCCACGCCGAGTTGCCGATGTCCAGGTACACCTTCGCCTGCCCCGAGCCGGACTTGAGCTTCCGGCCCGCGTAGGCCAGCGACGCCCTGGTCTCGGCCTGCTGCTGCTGGCTCTGGCAGTTGGACATGATCGGCAGGACGTCGGGCTCCAGCACGATCGTCGCCGGACGACCGGCCAGACCCTCCGCCACCTCGTCCACCCAGGCCCGGTAGGCCGAGTGGGACGGCGCGCCGCCGCCGCTGGCGCCGCCGCAGTCGCGGTTGGGCACGTTGTAGACCACCAGGATCGGGATCTTGCCCGCCGCTGCCGCCGCGCCGACGAACGAACTGACCTCGCCGCGCACCGCGGAGGTGTTGGTCGTGGTGTACCACCGCGCCTGCGGCACGGACGCGATCCGGTCGCGGATGACCGGGGCGCGCGAGTCGCCGGGGTTGGCGGCGACCCACTTGGCGCTCGAACTCGACGGGTCCACGTAGAACACCGAGTCCGCGGCCTGTGCGGTCGTGCCGCTCACCGACAGGGCCACCGCGCCCGCCACCAGCGCGCCCGCCAGGGCCGCGCCCGCGACCTGCCTCTTCGTCGTCATCAGAAGGCCGGGTAGGCGTTCTGGACGAGTGCGGCGAACTGGGCCGGGAACCAGTGGCCGGCGTGCGGGGCGCCCGGCATGGCGCCGGTCAGGTTGCCGCCGTTGGCCTGGTCGTCGCCGCGGTAGTTCGGGTCGCACATCGGGTCGTGCTGCTTGCCCTCCTCGTTCGGGCCGTCGGTCTTGGTCGCGATGCCGTCCGACTCACCCGGCGGCTTGACCCAGATGTAGGCGTCGAAGCCCGGGCGCGGCGCGGCCGTGGGTCGGGCGCCGATGCCCGCACCGGTCTGGTTGCACCAGTTGCCGCGGTGCAGCTTGCGGTCGATGCGGCCGGAGTTGACGTACGCGTCGGCCGTCGTGCCGCTGGCGCCGGAAGGCCGGTTCGGGCCGCCCCAGCCGTTGCGGGAGGTGTCGATGATCATGCCGATGCCGCTGGGGAAGCCGGCGGCGATGAACCGGTTGCGCATCTCCGTGCCGAAGTCGGCCTCGTCGAAGAACGGGTTCCACTGGTAGAAGGTCGCCGCCTGGAGCTGGGTGCCGTTGATGTTCAGCGTCGGGTCGGGCAGGTGGACCTCGTCGGTCGGCGAGGTGTTGGACATGTTCGACACGAAGCCGTCGACGCTGTTGACGCCCTTGGTGGTGCCCTTGATCGTGTTGGCGATCAGCGTCACGGCGGGACCCATGTTCGAACTCCAGCCCAGCCAGCCCGCGTGCGCGATGTCCACGTAGTTGTAGACGTTCGAGATCGCGCTGAGCTTGTTCAGGGCGTACTGGATGCCCTGCACGTAGGCGCCGCTGGAGTTGGCCTCGGCGCACTTGGGCTTGGCCAGGTTGGTGATCAGGTTGGGCAGCGAGTCGGGCTCGACGATGGTGACGATCCGCAGGCCGCGGTACTTCGGGTCGGCCAGGATCGCCGCGATCGGGTCGATGTACTCGGCCTTGTAGCGGGCCAGGCCGTTCTCGCCGACCTTCAGCTCGCCGTTGGACGCCAGCGCCGCGCAGTCGCGGTTGGGCAGGTCGTAGATCACGACCTGGATGACCACGGGGGTGCTGCCGCCCGCCGCCTGCCGCAGCGCCTCGTCGAGGTGGCCCCGCAGGCCGCGGCCCGCGGTGATGGCGCCGATGCGGTCCATCCACACGGCGGTGGAGTGCTGGGCGACCTTGCGCATCGCGGTGCCCAGGGCGCCGCCGGTGGCGTCGGCCGTGGTGTTGACGTTGGCGACGAAGTCCGGGTTGAGGTACCACTTGGCCCCCACGAACGGGTTGGCCACGTGCTCACCGGGCTGACCCGGGTCGGTCGTCGTGGTCGTCGTCGTCGTGGAGGTGGTGGTCGTCGTGGTGGTCGTGGACGTGGACGTGCTCGTCGTCGTGGTGGGGCCGCCGCCGCACGTGACGCCGTTGAGCTTGAACGACGTGGGAGCGGGGTTCGAGCCCGAGTAGGAGCCGTTGAACCCGATGCTCACGCTGCCGCCGGCGGGCAGCGACCGCGCCCAGTCGGGGTTCTTCGCCGTCACGTGCTGCCCGGACTGGGTGTAGGTCGCGCTCCAGCCGTTGGTGACCCGCTGGTTGCCCGGGAAGTCCCACTCCAGGGTCCACCCGTCGGTGATCGCGTCACCGACGTTCTTGAGCGAGATGTTGGCCGTGAAACCGGAGTCCCACTGGTTCACCTGGTAGTCGACCGCACACCCGGGAGCCGCGCCTGCCGACGTGCCTCCCAGGACCAGCAGCCCCGAACACAGGGTCAGGGCGGCGACAGCGGCGCCGCCTCGGGCCAGGATCGTTGGTTTCATTCAGAGTCCTCGTAGCGTCGTTGCCGTGGTGAAGGACGGTGTGCAGCAGGTTGGGAGCGCTCCCAGAGAGGCCAATGTAGCGACGCCGTGACAGCCGAGTCAATTATCGGCACGTGCTAAAGATGTTAGCGCTAACTTTAGCAAGTTCATGTACGAAAACCTGTTCACACATGTTTCGTGACGCTGAGCAGGCAGTTGAGAGCGCTCTCTTGCCTGACCTACGCCAACCGGGCTAAATCCCCGCAGTGACCATGGAATCCGTCTTGTGAGCGTGCACATGCGCTGCCAAACTCGTTTGGTCGACCGCCGCGGGCGTTCTTTCGGAAAGCGTGGAAGATGAAACTGACGAGGCTGCGGGCGATGCCGGCCGCACTCCTGGGACTGGTCCTGACCGCCACGACGCTCAACGCGGCGCTCTCCCCACCGCCCGCCCGCGCGGACAACCCGATCGTGCAGCACATCCACACCGCCGACCCGGCGCCGTTGGTCCACAACGGACGCGTGTACCTCTACACCGGACACGACGAGGACGGTTCGACCTGGTTCACCATGAAGGACTGGCGCGTCTGGTCCTCGGCGGACATGGTCAACTGGACCGACCACGGCTCACCGATGAGCCTCGCCACCTTCAGCTGGGCCGCGCGGGACGCGTGGGCGGGCCACGCCGTCGAGCGCAACGGCAAGTTCTACTGGTACGTCCCCGTGGTCAACCGCGCCACCGGGCGCATGGCCATCGGCGTCGGTGTCGCGGACAGCCCCACCGGCCCGTTCCGCGATGCCCTCGGCCGGCCGCTGGTGGAGAACGGCGAGATCGACCCGGCCGTCATGATCGACGACAACGGCCAGGCCTACCTGTACTGGGGCAACCCGAACCTGTGGTACGCCCGCCTCAACCCGGACATGATCTCGCTCAGCGGCGGCCCGACCCAGATCCCGCTCACCACGGCCGGGTTCGGCACCAAGACCGGCGACGCCACCCGGCCCACCCTGTACGAGGAAGGCGCCTGGGTCTACAAGCGCAACGGCTTGTACTACAACGTCTTCGCCGCGAAGTGCTGCCCGGAGTTCATCGCCTACTCGACCTCGCCCGGCCCCACCGGCCCCTGGACCTACCGGGGCACCATCATGCCCGCGCAGGGCAGCAGCTTCACCAACCACGCCGGCATCGTCGACTTCAAGGGCGGCTCGTACTTCTTCTACCACAACGGCGCGCTACCCGGCGGCGGCGGCTTCACCCGCTCGGTGGCCGTGGAGAAGTTCAGCTACAACGCGGACGGCACCATCCCGACCATCAACATGACCTCGTCGGGGGCACCGCCCGCCGACACGCTCAACCCGTACGTCCGCCAGGAAGCCGAAACCATCGCGTGGGGCAGCGGCATCGAGACGGAACCGTCCAGCGAGGGCGGCATGAACATCGGCTGGCTGGAGAACGGCGACTGGACCAAGGTCAAGAACGTCGCGTTCGGGGCTGGTGCCACCCGCTTCTCCGCCCGGGTGGCCTCGCCGGCGACGGGCAGCGCGATCGAGGTCCGGACGGGCTCCGCGACCGGGCCGGTGGTCGGCCGGTGCGCGGTGCCGAACACGGGCGGCTGGCAGAACTGGACCACGGTGAGTTGCGGGGTGTCCGGGCTGACGGGCACCCGTGACCTGTTCCTCCGGTTCGCCGGAGGGAGCGGCTACCTGCTCAATGTGAACTGGTGGCAATTCGCCCAGGGCTAGCCGCCCCGAGACTGGTCCCTGCCGGAGATGCGCCGGCAGGGACCACCCGCGCTCCACCTGCTGCTTTTCGCCGCGCAGCGGCGGCCTTGGCAGGGCTCCCAGCCCAGGGGAACCGATGCTCTTCCCTCCCCCATCGGCGGTCTGCCGCCAAGGATGGACACAACTACAAGAGCGGAGGCTTCTTGCTTGTGCCATCCCCGGCGGCCCTGCCCGCCTTACGAGGCTTACGCGTTGGGTGACGAGGTGAAGTGGAAGGACGTCAGGCGGAAGTCGCCGTGCAGCGTCACCCGCACGTCGTGGACGCCGGTCACCTCCTGCACGTCCGCGACCACGGTCGTCCACGTGTACTGGTCGCCCGTGACCGGCAGGTCGACCACTGCCAGCGAACGGTCGGCCAGGTGGAACTCCAGCCTTGCCTCGCCGGATCCGTCCGCCCGCGCCACCTCGGCGGTGATGCCCACGGCTCCGGTGAGGTCCGCCCCGCGGTACGACAGGGTCGCGGGACGGTTCGGGTCGGTTGGGGTGACCGCGTCGCCGGTGGTGCGGGTGGCGTCGGTCAGGGTGATGTTCGTGTGGTCGTCGAAGTCGATGGCTCGGGTGTGGTGGTCGACCAGGGGGCGTGGGGCCGGGGCCGGGCCGGTCACGGTCAGCGGGGTGGTCAGGACGACGTCCTCTGCCGAGCGGGCCACGATGATCTCGTATTCGCCCGGGTCGACGGTGAAGGCGTTCGTGGCGACGTCCCAGTGGGACAGGCGGTCTACCGGGAGCCGGAAGGACAGGGTTCGGCGCTCGCCGGCCTCCAAGCGCAGCTTGCGGAAGTCGGCCAGGCGCAGCACGGGGGCTTCGTAACGGGCGCCCAGGGCCCGGACGTAGAGCTGGACGACCTCGCTGCCCTGGCGCAGACCGCAGTTGGTCAGGGTCACCGTGACCTCGACCTCGCCGGTCTGGCCTACCTCCGGGGTGGACAGTTCGAGGTCCGCGTAGTCGAACTCGGTGTACGACAGGCCGTGGCCGAACGCGTAGAGCGGCGCGGCGCGGTGGTACTGGTAGGTCCAGCCCGCCTTGATGATGTCGTAGTCCAGTGGGTCGGGCAGGTCGTCGTCGGCCCGGTACCAGGTCTGGGGCAGGCGTCCGGACGGGTCGACGTCGCCCAAGAGGACCGACGCCAAGCCTCGACCGGTGTCCTGCCCGCCGTGGGACGTCCACGCCACGGCGGGCAGGTGCTCGTCGGCCCAGTCGACCGCGTACGGGTAGGCGCTCATCACGACCAGCGCCGTCTCCGGACGGACCGCGGCGACCGCGCGCAGCAGTGCTTCCTGGGTCTCGGGCAACGTGATGCCGGTCCGGTCCTGGGTCTCTCGACCGTTGATGAGCGGGTGGTTGCCCAGGACGACGATGGCGACGTCGGCCGCCGCTGCCGCCGCGCGGGCCTCGCCGGCGCCGTCGCGCAGGAGCTCCCGGTGCCAGCGCTCGGCGGTCTCGGGCGTCTCGGCGGTGAGGACGATCGCGCCGTCCTCGCCGAGGGCCGCGTAGCGGCCGGAGTGGACGCCGCGCAGGAGCACGGTGTCACCGTCGGCGGTGGGATCGACCTCCAGCCGGAAGGTCTCGTGCACCTCCCAGCTCTTGATCACGCGGTCCCCCACAGCGAGCGGGCCGTCCTTGGCGGTGAGGTAGCCGCCGGTCTCGGCGCAGCGCAGGGTCACCACGTCGTCGCCCCACTCGACCACGTGGAACGTCGTCCCGCCCAACAGGTCACCGCTGGTGCGGCAGCGCAGCGCGATGTGGTCGGCGCCCTCGACGCACACCACGTCGCCCAACCGCTCGCGCAAACCGTCCGCGATGGTGACCTGGTAGGGCATGGTGCCGCTGTACCAGTCCTCGTACAGCGAGTCGGCCAGCGGACCGATCACCGCGACCCGGGGCTTGCCGGACAACGGCAGCAGGCCGTCGTTCTTCAGCAGCACCACCGATTCCGCCGCCGCCCGCGCGGCCAGCGCCCGGTGCTCCGGGTGGTCGATCACCTCGGGCCCGATGCCCGCGTACGGGTCCAGGTCGGGGTCGAACTCGCCGAGCCGGAAGCGCACGGCGAGCTGCCGCCGCACCGCCCGGTCCACGTCGGACTGGTCGATCAGGCCGCGCTCCAGCGCCTCGCGCAACCGCCCGATCGGGGTGTCGCTGTCCTCGCCGTGGTCGGTGAAGCTGTCGATGCCGGCCTTCAACGCGGCGGCGTGGGACTCGGCGTGGTCGTCGTAGTAGTGCTCCGGGTCGACCAGGTTGGACGGGGCTTCGGCGTCGCTGACCACGAACAGCTCGTACCCGGTCGGCTCGGCCCAGCGCCGCAGTTCTTCGGCGAGCAACGGGTGGACGTGGCACGGCCTCCCGTTGACCAGGTTGTAGGCGGCCATCGCGCCGGTCGCCGCGCCGGAGGCCACCACCGGGCGGAACGCGGCCAGGTCGTACTCCTGCAACACCCTCGGGCGCACGCCGGAGGACGTGGTGCACCGGTCGTCCTCGTTGTTGTAGGCCAGGAAGTGCTTGAGCACCGGGGCCGCGCGCAGGAACCGGGGGTCGTCGCCGGCCAGGCCGCGGCAGAACGCCTCGCCCAGGCGGGCGGTGTGCAGCGGGTCCTCGGAGTAGCCCTCCTCGTTGCGACCCCAGCGCGGGTCGCGCAGCAGGTTGAGCACCGGGGCCCACGCCTGGAGGCTGTTGACGCCGATGCCGTTGAAGGTCGGGCGGTGGTAGTGGAAGGCCCGCAGCTCCACCGAAGTGGCTTCGGCGACGGCGTGCACCAGCTCCTCGTCCCAGGTCGCGCCCAGGCCGACCGCCTGCGGGAACACCGTCGCGACGCCGAGCCACGAGACGCCGTGCAGCGCCTCGGACCCGGTGCGGAACGCGGCCAGGCCCAGCCGGGGTACGGCGGGTGCGTACTGGTGCAGCATCGCGATCCGCTCATCGGGGGTGAGCCGGGCGACCAGGTCGTCGACGCGCTTGTCCAGCGGCAGGTCGGGATCGCGGAAGGGGAGCCGCTCGGGCGCGGACACGGACGAGGCACTCACGTGGCAAAGACCCCTCGGGTTGATGGGCAGTGAAGCGCTTCGACGATGGCACGCACCCCCAGGTGTGTCAATTGGCCAGGCACAGCAACGTTCTTTCGAAACTTGCCCCTTGCCGTGGTGCGGGTCACGTCCTACTCTCGCCCCATCGTTCAAGCGCTTCGACAGTGTTCGACAGGTCTACTTCAACGGAGAAGGGCAGCCCGCATGGGTATCGAGTTGAACCGCCGGAGGTTCCTGAGCCTCACCGCCTCGGTCGCGGGTGTCGCCGCCGCGCAGGGCCTGCTGTCCGCGTGCGGCACCGGCGGCGGTCCGCAGCAGGTCGGCGCGAACAGCGCCGAGGGCCTGAAAGCGGCGCTGCCGGCCTACGTGCCCAACCCGTTGATCAAGCCGGACATCCCGTCGGTCCCCGGCGGCCCGGACGTGCTCACCGACCCGGGCTTCCTGACCTACCCGACCAACCGGCCGGTGACCGTCCCGAGCGTGCCCGGCAAGGGTGGCCGCTACACCGCCGTGACCCCGCTGTGGGGCACGATCCCGCCCGCCGACAACGCGTTCTACCAGGCGATGAACAAGACCCTGGGCGTCACGCTGGACATGAAGCCGGCCGACGGCAACAACTACGCCACCATCATCCCGACGATGACCGCGGCGAAGAAGCTCCCGGACTGGATCCAGCTGCCGTCGTGGTGGGACACCAACTTCAACATCGGCGGCCTGGCCGGGTCGCAACTCGCGGACCTGACGCCCTACCTCTCCGGCGACAAGATCAAGAAGTACCCGAACCTGGCCGCGCTGCCCACCGGCGCGTGGCGCGCGGGCGCGTGGGGCGACAAGCTCTACGGCATCCCGTGCTTCGCGGGGAGCTTCAACATCGCGGGCGCCACGTTCTACCGGCGGGACGTGCTGGAGGCCAAGGGCATCACCGCCGACCAGGTGAAGTCCGCGGACGACCTGATGAACCTGGGCAAGGAGCTGACCGACCCCAAGGCCGGCGTGTGGGCCTTCGACGACGTCTACCGCTACCTCTACACCCACTTCGGCGCGCCGCTGAAGTGGCGGGTCGACGACGGGAAGCTGGTCCACGTCTTCGAGACCCCGGAGTGGATGGAAGCCGTGGAGTGGCACTACAAGCTGGCGACCTCGGGCTACGTGCACCCGGACGCGCTGGCGGGCGACAGCGAGGCGTCCGGCACCCGGTTCTACAGCGGCAAGACGCTGATCGGCGGCGGCGGCCTGGGCGCCTGGAACCTCAGCGACCACCAGTCCGGCAGCGCGGCGAACCCGGCCTACCGGCGCGGCGCCTTCAACGTCTTCGCCGCGGACGGCAAGAGCAAGCCCGTGGTCTACATGGGCGCGACGACGCGGATGTGCAGCTACCTGAACGTCAACCTCAAGCCCGAGCAGATCGAGGAACTGCTGGCGGTGGCCAACTACCTGGCCGCGCCCTACGGGACGGCGGAGTTCACGATGGTCAACTTCGGCGTCGAGGGCGTGCACCACAACATGGTCAACGGCGTGCCCCAGATCACCGAGCAGGGCCAGAAGGAGGTCCAGGCGACGACCTACCCGTTCCTGGCCGCGCCGACCGCCGTGGTGCAGAACCAGGGCGCGGACCACGTCACCAGGGACTACACCGCCTGGCAGGCGGCCAACGCGCAGGCGCTGGTCAAGCCGGTCTTCTGGAACATGAACATCAGCATGCCGCAGGCGCAGGCCACCGCCGACGCCGCGCAGCAGGTCGAGGACACCCTCAAGGACTGCTACCACGGCAAGAAGAAGCCGGCCGACGTGCAGGCCGCGGTGGCGAGCTGGAAGTCCGGTGGCGGTGATCGCCTCAAGCAGTGGATGACCGAGAACGTGCTGGACAAGTTCGGCACGGGGCAGTGACCGCGCCGCGCACGCACCGCCGCCCGGGCCCGGGGTTCCGGGTCCGGCTGCGCCGGGACCGGTCGCTGCTGCTGATGACCGCGCCCGCCGTGCTGCTGCTGGTGGTGTTCAACTACGTGCCGCTGTTCGGCCTGGTGACCGCGTTCCAGGAGTACGACCCGCTGGTCGGCGTCTGGTACAGCCGGTGGGCCGGGCTGGAGCAGTTCGAGCGGCTGTTCGGCGACCCGCTGTTCTGGGGCGCGCTGACCAACACCCTGTACCTGAGCTTCGTGCAGCTCGTGCTGTTCTTCCCCATCCCGATCGCGTTGGCGCTGCTGCTGAACTCGCTGATCGGCCCACGGGTGAAGAACTTCATCCAGTCCGTGGTCTACCTGCCGCACTTCTTCTCGTGGGTGCTGGCGATCACGATCTTCCAGCAGATGCTCGGCGGTGCGGGCGCGCTCAACCAGTTCCTGCGCAGCAACGACATCGGCACGTGGGACATCATGACCGACCCGGACACCTTCGCGCTGCTGATCACCGCCCAGGTGGTCTGGAAGGAGGCCGGCTGGGGGATCATCGTGTTCCTCGCCGCGCTGTCCGCCATCAACACCGACCTCTACGAGGCGGCGGCGGCCGACGGCGCCGGGCGGTGGCGGCGGCTGTGGCACATCACCCTGCCGGGCCTGCGCGGCGTGATCGTGCTGCTGCTCGTGCTGCGCCTGGGCAACGCGCTGACGGTCGGCTTCGAACAGCTGCTCATCCAGCGCGACGCGGTCGGCCACGACACGGCCGACGTCCTGGACACCTTCTCGTTCTACTACGGCATCGCCACCAGCGATTACAGCTACGGCGCGGCGGCGGGGCTGTTCAAGAGCGTCATCTCGCTGCTGATGATCTGGGGCGCCAACAAGCTGGCACACGCCTTCGGCGAGGACGGGTTGTACCGCAAATGACCCAAACACTGACTCCCCACACCACCCCGGACGCGGAGCACGCACCGCCGCCGGCGCGCCGCACGCGCCGCGACCAGCGCCGCCCGGTCTGGGAGGAGCCGCCCACCCCCCTGGGCCAGGCCGGCAAGGGCCTGACGCTGGGCGGGGTCCTGGCGGTCATGCTGGTGCCGCTGTGGATCATCGTGGTGACCAGCCTGTCCACCCAGGGCTCGGTCAACCGCGCCGGCGGCCTGGTCATCTGGCCCGACGAGCTCACCTTCGAGGCCTACCGGGTGATGCTGGAGGACTCCACGGTGCGCACCGCGCTGCTGGTCAGCCTGGGCATCACCGCGGTCGGCACGGTCCTGTCGATGGCCGTGTCGATCATGTGCGCCTACGGCCTGTCCCGGTCGCGCTCGCTGGGGCACCGCTTCCTGCTGGTCCTGCTGGTCGTCACCATGTTCGTCAACGGCGGCCTGATCCCGACGTTCCTCGTGGTCACCGGCCTGGGCGGCTACGGGGAGTGGTGGGCGCTGATCCTGCCGAGCGCGGTGTCGGTGTTCAACATCCTGATCCTGCGGTCGTTCTACTCCTCGACCTCGACGGACCTGATCGAGGCCGCCCGGATCGACGGCGCGGGCGACTGGCGCATCCTGTGGTCGATCGTGCTGCCCACCTCGCGGGCGGTCACCGCGGTGATGGCCCTGTTCTACGGGGTGGGCTACTGGAACTCCTTCTTCAACGTCATGCTCTACCTGCCCACCGACAGCGAGAAGTGGCCGCTCCAGTACGTCCTGTACACCTACGTCAACAAGGGCAACGGGCTGCCCGGCTCGGTCAACGCCGGGTTCGGCAGCCAGTTCTCCCAGACCGCGCCCCTGGCGCTGCAGATGGCCGTCGTCGTGCTGACCCTCATCCCGCTGCTGATCGTCTACCCGTTCGTCCAGAAGCACTTCCGCACCGGCGTGCTCACCGGCGCGATCAAGGGCTGACCGGGCAGACTCGACGACCCGGGCGGGAACAGGTCCCGCCGGACGAAGTTCAACCGAGCAGGAGCATCACGCAATGGTGACACTCGCCGATGTGGCCAGGCACGCGGGCGTGTCCGCGAGCACGGTCAGCTACGTGCTCAGCGGCAAGCGCACGATCTCCGAGGAGACCCGCCGCCGCGTCGAGCACGCGGTGGCCGAACTCGGGTACCACCCCAACGCCCGGGCCAGGGCGCTGGCGGCCCGCCGCTCCCACATCGTCGCGCTCGTGGTGCCCCTGCGCTCGGACGTCTACGTCCCGATCATGATGCAGATCGCCATCTCGGTGACCATCGCCGCCCGCCAGCACGGTTACGACGTCCTGCTGATCACCAACGACGAAGGACCCGAGGGCGTGCGGCGGGTGGCGTTGAGCGGGCTGGCCGACGGCGTGATCCTGATGGACGTCGAACTGGACGACAAGCGCATCCCGGTGCTGCGTGAACTGGGCACCCAGGCCGCGTTGATCGGGTTGCCCGACGACCGGGCCGGGTTGTCGATCGTCGACCACGACTTCGCCGCCGCCGGCGCGTTGTGCGCGGACCACCTGGCCGACCTGGGCCACCGCGAGATCGCGTTCATCGGCTACGGGACGAGCACCTACCAGCGGCACGCCGGGTACGCCGAGCGGACCCTGGCGGGCTTCGGCAAGCGCGCGGAGGAACGCGGCCTGCGCTTCGTGCACCGTCCGTGCGAAGGCACCTACGAGAGCACCGCCGGGACGCTGGCCCGCATCCTGTCCGACCGGCCCGGCACCACCGGGTTCGTGGTGCAGAACGAAGGCGCCATCGGCCCGCTGCTCAGCCTGCTGCGCACCAGCGGGCGGACCGTGCCCGAGGACGCCTCGGTCGTCGCGCTGTGCCCGGAACTGCTCGCCGAGCAGTACGCGCCCAGCCTGACCGCGGTCACCGGCCCGGCGCAGGAACTCGGCCGGGTCGCCGTCGAGCACGTGATGAAGCGGATCACCGCGGCCGGCCGGGGCCAGCGGCCCGACGACGAACTGGTCCTGCTCAGCCCCGTGCTGACGGTCCGCGAGAGCACCGGCCCGGCCCCCAGGCCAGACCCCGAAACCTGACCCGCCAGGCACGCGCGAGGCCCCACCGGTGTGGGGCCCGCTCCGCCGTGCCCAAAAACCGCCAGGAGCTTCGACCATGCACTTCGCAGGCCCGTTCGCCGACCGGCTCGGCGGCCTCGCGTTCGGCGGCGACTACAACCCCGAGCAGTGGGACAAGGAGGTGTGGGCCGAGGACGACGAGCTGATGCGCCGAGCGCGGGTCAACCTCGCCACGGTCGGCGTCTTCTCGTGGGCGCTGCTGGAGCCCGAGGAGGGCCGCTACGACTTCGCGTGGCTGGACGAGCACCTCGACCGCCTGCACGCCAACGGGGTCGCCGTCGACCTGGCCACCCCGACCGCCTCACCGCCCCCGTGGTTCACCCTGGCCCACCCCGACGCCCTCCCGGTCGCCCCGGACGGCACCCGCCTCGTCCACGGCAGCCGCGACACGTACTGCCTGGCCGCCCCCGCCTACCGCGCCGCCGCCCGCGGCATCGCCGACGCCCTCGGCCGGCGCTACGGCGACCACCCGGCGGTCGCGTTGTGGCACGTGCACAACGAGTACGCCACCTTGTGCTGGTGCGACCACACCGCGGACGCGTTCCGAGGCTGGCTGCGCCACAAGTACCGCGCCCTGGACGCGCTCAACGACGCCTGGGGCACCGCGTTCTGGAGCCAGCGCTACGGCGATTGGGACCAGATCCTGCCGCCGCGCGCGACCCAGTGGCACCACAACCCCGGGCAGGTCCTGGACTTCCGCCGGTTCTGCTCCGACCTGACCCTCCAGGCCTACCGCGACCAGCGCGACGCGATCCGCGCCCACAGCGACCGCCCGGTGACCACCAACCTCATGCTGCCCGGCTACCAGAACCTCGACCTGTGGGCGTTCGGCCGCGAGGTGGACGTGGTGGCCATCGACCACTACCCCACCGCGCCGGGCCTCGACGCGGCGGCGGACACGGCGTTCGGCGGGGACCGGGCGCGGTCGTTCGGCGGCGGCCGGCCGTGGCTGCTGATGGAGCAGGGGACCAACACGGTGTACGCGGGCGATCGGACGCTCGCGAAAGAACCGGGCGAAATTTTGCGCCACAGTCTGAGCCACATCGCACATGGGTCCGACGGCGCATTGTTCTTCCAGTGGCGCCAGTCGCGGGCGGGCGCGGAGACCTGGCACTCGGCGATGGTCCCGCACGCCGGACCGGACAGCCGGATCTTCCGCGAGGTCACCGAGTTGGGCGCGGTGCTGGCCCGGTTGGGCGAGGTGGCCGGGTCGACGGTGACCGCGCCGGTGGCCGTGCTGCACGATTCGGACGCCTGGTGGGCGCTGGACGTCGAGAGCATGCCTTCGTCCGAACTGGACTACCACACCACCCTGCGGCGGGCGCACCGCGCGCTGTGGGACGCGGGCGTGGTCGCCGACTTCGCCCACCCGGAGCACGAACTGGACCGCTACCGGCTCGTGGTGGCGCCCGCGTTGTTCCTGCTGTCCGACGCGGGCGCGGAGAACCTGCGCCGCTACGTCGAGGGCGGTGGCACGCTACTCGTGCAGCACTTCGCGGGCGCGGTCGACGAACGCCTCCACGCCCGCCTCGGCGGTTACCCCGCGCCGGCCCTGCGCGAGGCCCTGGGCGTCCGGGTCGAGGAACTCCGGCCGCTGGGGCGCGACGAGAAGATCACGCTGTCCGACGGCACCCGGGCGGCGGTGTGGAGCGAATCCGTGCAGCTGAAGGGCGCCGAGGCGGTCGCGTCCTACACGCACGGGATGCTCGCCGGCCGCCCCGCGCTCACCCGCCACCGCTTCGGCGCGGGCCACGGCTGGTACCTGTCCACCGTCCCGGCCCCCGACGACCACACCGCGCTGGTCCACCGGCTGCTGGCCGAGGCCGGGGTGGTGTCCGCGTGGCCGCCCGGGGTCGAGGCGGTCACCCGCGGCCGGTGGCTGTTCCTGCTCAACCACGGCGCGGACACCGTGCCGCTCCCCCGGCCCGCGCACGACCTGGTCACCGACCGGGTGGTGGCGGACGTCCCGCCCGGCGGCTGCGCCGTGCTCCGCACCGACGAAAGGGCCTGACCCGATGGGCGAGTTCACCAACCCCGTGCTCCCCGGCCTCCACCCCGACCCGAGCGTGTGCCGGGTCGGCGAGGACTACTACCTGGCCTGCTCCAGCTTCGAGTACTTCCCCGGCGTGCCGATCTTCCACAGCCGGGACCTGGTGCACTGGACGCAGATCGGCAACGCGCTGGACCGGCCGTCGCAGCTGCGGCTGCCGCTGGACAGCCCGTCGTCGGCGGGCGTGTACGCGCCGACCCTGCGCCACCACGACGGCCGGTTCTGGCTGATCACCACCAACGTCAGCGGCGGCGGCAACTTCCTGGTCACCGCCACCGACCCGGCCGGACCGTGGTCCGAGCCGGTGCCGCTGCCCGACCTGCACGGCATCGACCCGGACCTGGCGTGGGACGACGACGGCACCTGCTGGTGCACGGTCGCGGGCGTCTCGCAGGTGCGGATCGACCCTCTTACCGGGCGGGTGCTCGGCACGCAGGAGCGAATCTGGTCCGGTGGGCCCGGCGCGAAGGCCCCGGAAGCGCCGCACCTGCACCGCATCGGCGACCACTGGTACCTGCTGATCGCCGAGGGCGGCACCGAACGCGGCCACGCCGTGTCGATCGCCCGCGCCCCCACGCCGTCCGGGCCGTTCGAGCCGTGCCCGGCCAACCCGGTCCTGACCCACCGGGGCACCGACGAGCCGATCCAGAACACCGGGCACGCCGATCTCGTGCAGGGGCCGGACGGGTCGTGGTGGATGGTGCTGCTCGGGGTCCGGCCGCGCGGCGGCACCCCCGGCTGGCACGTGCTGGGCCGCGAGACGTTCCTCGCCCCGGTGACGTGGGAGGACGGCTGGCCGGTCGTCGGGCCGCTGGGGCTGGAGGGCAATGTGCCGTGGCCGTTGCAGCCCGGCCCGGTCGTGCCCGTCCGCGACGACTTCGACCACGCGGCGCTGCACCCGTCCTGGATCTCCCTGCGCGACCGCCGTGCAGAGCACTGCACGACCGCGGAACGTCCCGGGTGGCTGACGCTGCACGCGCGCGGCGGGTCGCTGGACGCCCTCGACGCGGTGTTCGTCGGCCGCCGCCAGCAGCACCTGTCCTGCCGGGCGCGGACGCTCGTGGACGCCGGTGGGGGCGCCGGGGGTCTTGCCGTCCGGCTGGACGAGGAGCACCACTACGAGATCGAGGCCTCCGCTTCCCGGGTCGAGGTGATCGCCCGCATCGGCTCGGTCAAGACCGTCGTGGCCGCGCGCGACGTGCCCGCCGGGCCGGTGGTGCTGGGGGTGGACGTGTGCGACCGGAAGACCCTCCGCGACGCGCGCACCGGCCCCGACATCGTCTCCTTCGGCATCGAGGAACCGGACGGCACGTTCACCGCCTTGGCCGTCCTGGAGGGCCGGTACCTGTCCACCGAGGTGGCGGGCGGCTTCACCGGCCGGGTCATCGGCCTGTACGCGGCCGAGGGCGCCGTCCACTTCGACTGGTTCGACTACACGCCACTCGACTCCTGACGCTCGATTTTGCGCACGGAAGGCCGCCATGCCCGCCCTGCCCCCGCACGTCCTGTTCGGCGCCGCCTACTACCACGAGTACCAGCCCCACGACCGGCTCAAGACCGACCTGGACCTGATGGCGGAGGCCGGGTTCACCGTCATCCGGGTCGGCGAGTCGGTGTGGTCCACCTGGGAGCCGGAGAACGGCCGGTTCGACCTCGACTGGGTCCGGCCGGTGCTCGACGGCGCGCACGAGCGCGGCATCGCGGTCGTCCTCGGCACGCCGACCTACGCCGTGCCGCCGTGGCTGTCCCGGCAGTACCCCGAGATCGCCGCCGAACACGCCACCGGGCAGCGCCTCGGCTGGGGCGCCCGGCAGGAGGTCGACTTCACCCACCCGGCGTTCCGGTTCCACGCCGAGCGGGTGAGCCGGGAGATCCTGGCCCGCCACGCCGCGCACCCGGCGGTGATCGGCTTCCAGGTCGACAACGAGCCGGGGCTGCGGCTGCCGCACAACCACGGGCTGTTCCAGCGGTTCGTGGACCACCTGCGGCAGCGGTACGGGACCGTGGCGGCGCTGAACCGGGAGTGGGGCCTGGTGTACTGGTCGCACCGGCTGGCCACGTGGGCGGACCTGTGGACGCCGGACCACAACGCCCAGCCGCAGTACGACGTGGCGTGGCGGGCGTTCCAGGCGCGGCAGACCACCGAGTTCGTGGCCTGGCAGGCCGAGATCGTGCGCGAGTACGCGCGGGACGACCAGTTCGTCACGACGTGCGTCTCCTACCAGCACCCGGCGTTCGACGACGACGAACTCACCGACGCCCTGGACGTCACCGCGGGCAACCCGTACTACGACATGCAGGACGGCCTCGCCCTGCCCGATCCGACGCCCGACGACCACGAGCAGGTGTGGAAGACGACGGGCGTGTGGGCGCTGTTCCAGAGCGCGGACCGGATCTTCTCCTCCCGCCAGGAACCGTTCCTGGTCACCGAGACCAACGCGCAGGCCATCAGCAGCCCCTGGGACAACAAGCCCGGCTACGACGGCCAGTGGCGGCAGGCGGCGTGGGCGCTGGTCGCGCGCGGCGCGCGGATGGTCGAGTACTGGCACTGGCACACCCTCCACTTCGGCGCGGAGACCCACTGGGGCGGCGTCCTGCCGCACAGCGGTCAGCCGGGCCGGGTCTACGCGGAGGTCGCCCGCCTGGGCGCGGAGTTCCGCACGGCGGGCGAGCTGGTGGCCGGCATCGAGCCGGACGCCGACGTCGCGCTGGTGTTCTCGATGCCGAACAAGTGGCTCATGCAGAAGTACCCGCCCCTGGCCACTCCGTCCGGCGGGCCCGACCCGGCCGCGTACCACCGCATCCTCGACCCGTTCTACCGGGGCGTCTTCGAGGCCGGCCGCCAGTCCCGCGTGCTGCACGCGCGTCAACTGCACGACTCGACGCCGGAAGCGGCGGCCCGCCGCCACCCCGTGCTGATCGCCGCCGGCCTGTACCTGGCCGACGACGCCACCCTGGACTGGCTCGCCGCCTACGCCCACGCCGGCGGTCACCTGGTCCTCGGCCCCCGCACGGGCTACGCCGACCACGAGGCCCGCGCCCGTCCGGAACCCGCTCCGCCGCGCCTGGTGGAGGCGTCCGGCGTCCGCTACGACGAATTCAGCAACCTGTCGGGCCCGCTACCCGTCCGCCCCACCGGCTCCCTTTCGCTTCCCCCGGACGCCACCGCCACCCGCTGGGTCGAAGGTTTGTCCACAGTGGACGCGGAGGTGTTGGCCGCCTACGACCACCCCCACTTCGGCCGCTGGCCCGCCATCACCACCCGGCCCCACGGCACCGGCCGCGTGACCTACGTCGGCACCATCCCGAACCGCCCGCTGGCCCGCGCACTGACCACGTGGCTGACCCCCACCCCGGTCAGCGGCTGGTCGGACCTCCCGGAGTCGGTCACCGCCACCACCGGGACGTCCCCGACCGGCCACCGGGTCCACGTGATCCACAACTGGAGCGCCACCCCGACCACCGCCGCGGCTCCCGTCGACCTGACCGACGCCCGGTCCGGAAAACCGGTCCGGAAAGGCGAATACCTGAACCTGGACCCGTGGGACGTCCAGATCTTCCACACCCAACCGTAGCCACCCGGCCCGGAAACAATTTCGACCACAATTCGACTAGCATTTGTCGAAATCCCGTTCACACTTCCGAAACGCTACTCTACGCCGTATAGTCGAGTCACCTCCGCCGCCCGCGAAACCCTGCCGACTCAATGGAGAGCGCATGATGGGCAAAGTGCTCCGAACCACCGTCCTGGCCGCCGCCACCCTGCTCACGGCGACCTTGGCGACACCCACCGCCCAAGCCGCCACGTGGGCGTCCTCGGACAAATGGGGGACCTGGTCGAACGGCGGCTACACGGTCCGCAACAACGTGTGGGGCGGCGGCGCCGGCTTCCAGTCGATCTGGGCCAATTCCTACGGCAACTGGGGGGTGTGGGCGAACCACCCGAACACCGGCGGCGTGAAGTCCTACCCGCACTCCGGCAAGAACATCGGCCGGCCGTTGAGCCAGATCGGCGGCATCAGCAGCAGCTTCAACGTCACCGTGCCCAGCGGCGGGGCGTACACCACCACCTACGACATCTGGGCGCAGAACCACGCTTACGAAATCATGGTGTGGATGAACAAGTTCGGCCCCGTCGGCCCGATCGGCAGCTACCAGACGACGGCGTCCGTCGGCGGGCACAGCTGGGACATCTACCGCGGCTCCAACGGCGCCAACCAGGTTTTCTCGTTCATCCGACAGGGCAACACCAATGCCGGCACGGTGGACCTCAAGGCAGTGCTGAACTGGATTCGCGCACGCGGCTGGTACGGGGACGTGAACGTCGACGAGGTGCAGTTCGGGTTCGAGATCACCTCGTCCAACGGCGGGATGGACTTCCGCAGCAACAGCTATTCAGTCTCGAACTGGTGACCCACCCGAACAACTGAAAACCCGGCGGCCGGCCCACTGTTGCACGGACCGGCCGCCGGGCCCTTTTGCTCGGACTCAGAACCGCCACTGCTGGTTGGTCTGCCCCGTGCAGGACCAGAGCGCGACCTTGGTCCCGTTGCCGGTCCCGAAGCCCGACGCGTCCAGGCACAGGCCCGATTGCACGTTCGTGATGGTGCCGTTGGAGTTGACGTTCCACTGCTGGTTCGTCCCGCCGTGGCAGTCCCAGATCACGACCTGCGTCCCGTTCGCCGTGCCCGCGCCGTACGCGTCGAGGCACTTGTTGCCGTAGACCGTGAACTGCTTGCCGCTCGTGTACGTCCAGGACTGGTTCGTCCCGCTGTGGCAGTCCCAGAGTTGGAGCTGCGTGCCGTTGGTCGTGGTCGAGCCCGGGACGTCAACGCAGCGGCCCGAGGGCACGCCGGTGATCCGCTTGCCCGGCGCGACCGGGTCGCCGATGGCGCCGGGCACGGACCGCAGGGCCGCGTACCAGGTCGCCGCCATCTTGTCGTAGCCGGTGGCGGTCGGGTGGATGCCGTCGATCAGGTCGGCCGTGGTGAGGGCGGCGTGCATGTCGACCAGGCGTACCCGCTTGCCGGCGTTGACTTTGCCCTGCACCATGCCGGGGATCGTCGCGTTGAACGCGCGCGCCGCGGACTCCTGGCCGGCGTTGGACAGCGGGATGATCGTCGCGACGAACACGTCCGCGTTGGGCACGGTCGCGGTGATCTTGTCGACCAGCGCGGACAGGCGGCCCGGCGCGCCCGACAGGTTGTAGTTCTGGAGGACGTCGTTGGTGCCGATGTGCAGCAGGACCGTGCGCGGGTTGGTGTTGCGCAGCCAGGTGACGACGTTCGCGTCGATCTGGTCGATGCGCCAGCCCGGGTGGCCCTGGTGGTCGTGGTCGCCCAGCGAGGCCGGTCCGTTGAACTGCGAGCCCACGAAGTCCACCCGGTACCCACCGGACCCGAACCGCTGCCACAGCCCGATGCGGTAGCCGCCGGGCACCTGCGTGCCTTCGGTGATCGAGTCGCCCAACGGCATCACCCGGGTCCCGCCGTTGGACTCGGCGAACGCGGGGGCGGGGGTGGTCGGCAGCAGGGCGGCGGCGACCAGGGCGGCAGCGAAGGCGGACAACCGCCTCAACCGTGCTCGCATCAGGTTCTCCCTCATCGTCGAGGCGGCGATGTTAACGCTAACAGTGGACTGGAGGCGGAGATGCGGTGTCAAGCGATCGACCACTTGAGACGTTCGCTCGCAGGCCCTTTGCCGCGACCAACACGCAACCCGCGCCAGCCACGCCAACCCTCGCCAGCCACGCCAACCCTCGCCAGCCACGCCAACCCTCGCCGACCGGGCCTGGCCGGCGCGGGCACGGGAGGCGTTGACGGCATACGTCATACGAGTTACGTTTCCGTCACGACGGCGGAGTGGCCGCCACACCGGCAGGAGTGGGCGACGTGAAGATCACCGGGTACCGGACGCTCACCACCGTCCACGACTGGGGACGGCCGGTCGGCGACGCCAACGGCACCTTCGACGACGGCCTCATCCCCGTCCCCCTCCTCCTCGTCGACACCGACGAGGGCATCACCGGCGTGGGCCTGGGCGCGCACGCCGGCCTCGACACCGTGTTCGCCGCCGTCGTGGGCGAAGATCCCCGTGCCATCACGGCGCTCTACGACCGGATGTTGCGCCACACCTTCAAAGCGGGCCACGCCGGCGCGGTCTTCGGGGCCATCGGCGCGATCGACACCGCCCTGTGGGACATCAAAGCCCAAGCCGCCGGCGAGCCCCTGTGGCGCCTCCTGGGCGGACGTGACCGCCGAGTCCCCGCCTATGCGTCCGGTTTGGACATTGCGCTGGACGACTCGCAACTCGCCACCCTCTACCAGACCTACGCCGACCACGGGCTTCGGATGGCCAAGCTCAAAGGCGGCTTGGACGTCGAGAAAGACCTGGAGCGGCTGTCCCTGGTCCGCGACGTGCTCGGCGGCCGACCCGGGTTGATGCTCGACGCCAACGAGACGTGGTCGCGCAAGCAGGCCGTCCGGCACGTGGCCGAACTCGAACGAACCCTCGACCTGACCTGGGTCGAGGAACCGGTGCGCCGTTGGGACGTGGAGGGGCACGCCGTTGTCGGGCGCGGGGTGCGTGCGGCGGTCGCCACCGGGGAGAACCTGACCGGGCTGGAGCAGCACCGGGCGCTGATCGGGGCAGGCGCGGTGGACGTGGTGCAAACCGCCGCCGTGTGGGGGATCACGCACTTCCTGCGGGTCGCGGCACTCGCGCACGCGTACGACCTGCCGGTCAGTCCGATCGGGTCCACGCCGGTCGGGCTGCTGCACGCCGCGACCGCCGTCCCCAACCACCTGGTCAGCGAGTTGCAGGACCTCAGCCCGCCGCACGGTGTGTCGATCGACCACCACGTCGAGGGTGGCGCGTTCATCCTGGGCGACCGGCCGGGACTGGGGCTGCGCGTGCACGAGGAAGCGGTCGTCGCGCCGGGTCCGGCGGCCGTCGGGGGTCCGCACATCCGCCCGGACGACGCGGGTCGGCGGCTGCCGACGCCGCGCTGAGCGCCACCCGCGACGAGGACGGGACCTCCGCCAACCCCGGACGCCTCGGGTCGGGTGCCGACCAACGCCAACTCGAGGAGGGTCCCTTTGTCCCCATCCACCCCGACCGGAAGGCGGCTGCGGGCGGCCGTCGCGCTGGCGGCGTTGGCCGCCGGACTGGTGACGGCGCCGCCCACCGCCTACGCGGCCACCACGACGCTCTACGCGTCCCCCGGCGGCACCGGCACGGACTGCTCCGCCGCGCAGCCGTGTTCGCTGACCGCCGCCCAGGCCGCCGTTCGCTCTCTCGTCCCGACGATGTCCGGTGACGTCGTGGTGCAGTTGGCCGACGGCGTGTATCGGCTGTCGCAGCCGCTGCGGCTGACCGACGCGGACTCCGGCCGCAACGGCTACCGCGTGGTGTGGCAGGCCGCGCCCTCCGCTCGGCCGGTGTTCAGCGGGGCCCGCGCGGTCGCCGGGTGGACGCAGGTCGACGCCGGGCGCAACATCTGGCGGGCGTCCGTGCCCACCGGGGTCGACTCGCGCCAGCTCTACGTGGACGGCACGATCGCCACCCGCGCGCGCACCCAGGTCAACCGCTCCGACTTCACCTTCGCCACCAACGGGATGCGGTTCTCCAACACCGCGCTCAACTACCTCAACAACCTGGCCGACCAGGGCCGGGTCGAGGTGGAGAGCGTCAACTCCTTCACCGACCGCTACTCCCCCGTGCAGAGCATCAGCGGCAACTTCCTCACCATGAAGCAGCCCGCGTGGAACAACAACACGTTCGGCTACGACACCCTGACCAGCCCCCACCGCGCGGGACCGTTCTACCTGGCCAACGCCTACGAGTTCCTCGACTCGGCGGGCGAGTGGTACGTCCGCCCCTCCGCCGGGCAGCTCTTCTACATCCCCCGGGCCGGCCAGAACGTCAACGCGGCCAACGTCGAGTTTCCGATGCTGCAATCGCTGGTCCAGGTCGGCGGCACGTAC
Source organism: Actinosynnema sp. CA-248983 (assembly GCA_050954585.1). Lineage (GTDB taxonomy): Bacteria > Actinomycetota > Actinomycetes > Mycobacteriales > Pseudonocardiaceae > Actinosynnema. The sequence goes on from CP191863.1 coordinate 4,988,243, forward strand.
GCCGCCCCGGCGCACCACATCACGTTCAGCGGTGTCACCTTCACCGGCACGAGTTGGCTCGGCCCCAGCAGCGACCAGGGCTACGCCGACCAGCAGACCGGCGCGTACATGACGGGCAACTGGAACTGGCCCGCCGACCGGCTGACGTCGTGCCAGAACGGCTGCCCCCAGTTCGAAGCGGCCCGCCCGCACTGGGCTCAGATGCCCGCCGCCGTGCAGGTGTCGGCCGCGAACAACGTCACCTTCACCGACTCCCGGTTCCTCAACCTCGGGCAGACGGCCATCGGCATCGGCAACGACGCCAACGCGCACGGCTCCGGCGTCGGCCTGGGCGCGGCGAACATCACCGTGACCCGGTCCGAGATCGCGCACAGCTCGGCGGGCGGCGTCATCGTCGGCGGCGTGCGCGCCGACGCGCACCACCCGAGCGACCAGCGGATGGTCAACAAGGACATCACCATCAGCCAGAACCGCATCCACGACCTGGGCATCGAGTACCGCGGCAACGTCTCGGTCCTCAACACGTACGTCAGCACGGCGACCGTGTCGTACAACGAGGTCTACAACATGCCCTACAGCGGCATGTCGATCGGCTACGGCTGGGGCAGCAACGACGCGGGCGGCAGCAACCACTACGCCAACCGCGGCCTGTACAACTACCAGCCCCGGTACAGCACCGCGACGACCGCGTCGAACAACCGGCTCATCGGCAACTACATCCACGACGTCATGCAGCAGATGAACGACGGCGGCTGCATCTACACGCTGGCGTGGAACCCCGGCGCGCAGATCAACCAGAACTACTGCCTGCGCACCAACGGCTACTTCGGCCTCTACTTCGACGAGGGATCGCGCTACTACAGCGCGGTCAACAACGTCTTCTCCGCGACCGGGACGTGGGCCACCGCCAACTACTGGGGCGGCGAGAACATGGGCAACTGGACGCTGCGGGACAACTGGTCCACCAACGGCAGCAGCAACATCACCAACGGCGATCGCGGCAACGTGGTGTCCGGCAACATCACCATCACCAACGGCAACTGGCCCTCCGGCGCGCAAACCGTGATGGCCAACGCCGGTCCGGGCAACACCAACCCCACGCCGGGCTCGACGATCGTCGGCGGCCAGTCGAGCCGCTGCGTGGAGGCACCGAGTCCCAACAACGGCACCCAGGCCAGGTTGTGGGACTGCAACGGCGGCACCAACCAGCGGTGGACCCAGTCCGGCCGGCAGCTGATGATCCACGGCAGGTGCCTGGACGCTTCCGGGGCGGGCACCACCAACGGCACGGCAGCCATTATCTGGGATTGCCACAACGGGACGAACCAGCAGTGGAACGTCAACGCCAACGGCACCATCACCAGCGCCCAGTCGGGCCTGTGCCTGGACGCCAGCGGCAATGCGACCGCGAACGGCACCCTGATCCAGTTGTGGACCTGTCACGGCGGCAGCAACCAGCAGTGGAGCCTCCGCCAGTGACGACCGGCGGTGCGGAGGCACACCCCTCGCCTCCGCACCGCTTCCACTGTCCACAATGGAGCTATACGGACCGTCATGCCTGACGGAGCCAACCCCACCGGCCGCGTTTTCGCCGCGCAGCGGCTGCTTCTGGCTTTGGGCAGGGCTGCCGGCCCAGGGGAACCGACGCGAAACGCGAGCGCGAAACGCGAGCGCGAAACGCGAGCGCGAAACGCGAGCGCGAAACGCGAGCGCGAAACGCGAGCGCGAAACGCGAGCGCGAAACGCGAGCGGGACAGAGGACAGCGGGCGTTGGTCAGCCCTTGGTCGCTCCCGCGGTGACGCCGTCGGCGATGCGGCGTTGCAGGAACAGGTAGATCACCAGCACCGGCAGCGCGGCGATCAGGACACCGGCCGCGAACACCGGGATGTCGTCGGAGTACTGCCCCCGCAAGGAAGTCACGCCGACCATCAGCGTCCGGTTCGCCGCGGACGGCATCATCAGCAGTGAGATCAGCACGTCGTTCCAGCAGAACAGCGCGTTCAGCACGCCGACCGACACCAGCGCCGGAGCGCCGATCGGCAGCATGATCCGCCAGTACACCCCGTACAGCGAGTTGCCGTCGATGCGCGCCGCGTCCACGATGTCCGCCGGCACGGTCGCGTAGTGGCTGGCCATCAGGAAGATCGTGAACGGCAGGAACTGCGCCACATACGCGAGGATCAACCCCGGGTAGGTGTCGACCAGGCCCGCATCGGCCATGACCCGCGCCAGCGGCACCATGATCACCTGGAACGGCACGAACAGCGCCGCCAAGCACCCCAGGAACAGCGCCGACGACCCGCGGAACCGCAGCCGGCCCAGCGCGAAGCCCGCCATCGACCCGAGCAGCAACAGCAGCGCCACCGAGCACGCCACGACGATCACCGAGTTCATGAAGTACCACGACGTCCCGACGTTCGTCCACGCCGACGTGAAGTTGTCCCACCGCAACGCGTCCGCCGGCGCGAACCGGTCCAGGACGTACTCGCGGCGGGTCTTCATCGCGACGTTCGTGGTGAACACCAACGGGTAGACCGTCGCCACCGCGAGCGCGGCCATCGGCACCACAGCAACCCACCTGGCCGAGCGGACCACTCAGTCCTCCTTCCCCGTGCGGCGCAGGACGGCGACCTGGGCCAGGCCGACCACGAGCATCACCACGAACAACGCGGTGGACGCGGCGGAGGCCAGTGCCGGGCGGTTGAACCGGCCCTGCTGCATCCAGATGTAGTACTCGGGCAGGTAGGTCGAGCCCTCCGGGCCGCCGCCGGTCATCACGTAGAGCAGGCCGAACATCGAGGTCAGCATGCCGATCATGGTGGTGACGAAGACGAACTGGATCGTGCGCGTCAAGCCGGGCACGATCACGTGCCGCAGGGTCTGCGCGAACGACGCGCCGTCCACCTTGGCCGCGTCCAGCAGCGACGGGTCGAGGGTGGAGAACCCCGCCAAGAACACCACCAGCGCCATGCCGAACGTCGCCCAGACGTGCACGCCGACCACCGCGAAGATCGCCACGTCCGGATCGCCGAGCCAGTCCACCGGCCCCAGGCCGAGTCCGCCCAGCGCCGCGTTGAGCGGACCGTCGAAGGACAGCAGGAGGGTGAAGATCGCGCCGACGATGACCGGGGACAGCACGGCTGGGAAGAAGTACACCCCTCGGTACACCCGGTGCCCGGGACCTTGAGGTGGATGAAAGTGGCCAGCAGCCCGGGGATCGCCACCGCCACCGGCAGCAGCAGCACCAAGAGGCCGACGTTGCGCAGCGAGGTGCGGAACAGCGGGTCGTCCAGCAGGGTCAGGTAGTTGTCCAGGCCCACCGCCGTGCCGTTGCGGTCGCCGTCGCCGGTGAAGGAGAAGTTGATCCCGAGCGCCAGCGGCCACAGCCGGAGCAGGACGATGATCAGCACGGCCGGGGCCACCAGGACGAACGGGGCGAGGCGGTCGACCCGCCCCGCCCGTCGGGCCCGTCCGATCGGCACGCCGGTCAGCCCGTCGTGTCGGCGGCGGCCAGTTGCGCCACCACGTCGTCCACCGTGGTCGAGCCGCTGAGCAACTGCTGGGACAGCCTCCCCATCAGGTCGACGGTCTTGACCGGCAGGGCGACGTGGAGAGCGGGCTTGCCGGTCTTGATGGCCGAGACGATCGAGGTCGCCGCCGGACCGGCGGCGGAGACGTCGATGCCCGGGTCGGACGCGATCGCCCCGGCGCCGGTGTGGAAGGCCTTCAGCGCGTCGGCCGAGGTCAGCGACCGGACCAGGTCGGCGGCGAGCTTCGGGTCCCGGGTCCACCTGGCGACCCCGTAGCCGATTCCGCCGTCGTAGGGCAGGCTCGGCGTGGCCGCCGGGTTGACCACGGGCGCGGGCATGACGCCGAGGTCCGCCGGGTCGACGAACTCGCCGAAGTCCTTCCAGTGGCCCACGTCGGACACCAGGCCGATGACGTGCGCGGCCTTGGCGGACTGGAAGACGGCGAAGGCGTCGTTGAACATCGCGGTGGAGTTGGCCCCGTCGTTGTTCAACCCGCTGTCCCCGGCCTCCTTCCACAGCTCGAACACCCGCTTCACGTCCGGCGAGGACCAGTTCCGCTGGCCGGCGATCCAGCCGTCGTACTCCTGCGGGGTCAGCACGGCGGAACCCATGGCGGACAGGAAGAACTGGATGCCGATGCCTTCCTTGTTGCCCTGGGCGAAGCACTTCGCGCCGGTCTTGTCGGTGATGACGCGGCAGTCGTCGACGAACTCGGCCCACGTCTTGGCCGGGGCGTTCGGGTCGAGCCCGGCCTTCTCGTAGAGGGCCTTGTTGAAGTACAGCGGGTGGCCCTGCAGGGTGACCGGGGCGGCGTAGGTCTTGCCGTCCTTGGTGAACGCGTCCCACCCGGCCAGCCGCGAGCGGTCCGCGGCGACGTGCTCGTCCAACGGCACCAGCGCGTCGGCCCGGTCCCGGAGCTGGCCGCCGCCGTTGAAGAGGATGACGTCGGGCCCCTTGCCGGCCTGGATCGCCGCGCCGAGCAGGGTGTAGTACTGGTCGAACGGCTGGGCCACGAACTCGACCTCGACGCCGGGGTGCTTGGCGGCGAAGTCGGCCTTGGCCTTCTCGACGTACCCGGCGACGTCGCCGTCACCGGACTTCCAGTCCCAGACGACGAGCTTCCCGTCCCCACCCCCGAGGAGGGCACGGAGGCACTGCCGCACCCGGCGACCAGCACCGCCGCGGCAAGGACGACGGACCACAGTGCGCGCTGCTTCATCGCTGCTCGCTCCCGGAATTGATCGACCGATCGGGCGAAGATCGCACGCGAACATAACTCGTATGACGTCTTACGTCAATGGTCCTACGTATACTGTCCGGACCCGTGGCAGACCGGAGGCACGAACGATGACGGTGACCGACGACGCCCCGAGCTGGGCCCGCCGCCCGGCCAGCCTGGCCAAGGCCGTCACGGCCGAACTCGTGGAGCGCATCGTGCGCGGCGTGTACCCGTCCGGGACCGCCCTGCCGCCGGAACCGGTGCTGTGCGAGACGTTCTCGGTGAGCCGGACGGTGGTCCGCGAGTCGGTGAAGGTGTTGCAGGAGAAGGGCTTGGTCCAGGTCCGCCAGGGGTCCGGCACCACGGTGACCCCGCAGGCCGTGTGGAACCTGCTCGACGAACTCGTCCTGGCCGCCACCATCGCGCAGGACGACAGCCTGGCCGTCCTGGACGACGTCGTGGTGACCAGGCGCCTGCTGGAGTCCGACATGGCCGCCGTGGCCGCCCGCACCGCCGACGAGGAGACCGTCGAGCGCCTGCGCGCGTTGGTGGAGCGCATGGACGAACTGGTGGACGACCCGGTCGCCTACCGGGAACAGGACCGGGCCTTCCACGACACGGTCATGCAGGCGTCCGGCAACCGGATCGCCCGAGGTGTGGTCCGGGCGCTGGAGGGCCAGGTCATCAACACCGCGAGGTACACCGGCCGCAGCGAACGCGCCCTGTGCGTGGCATCGAACGCAGGCCACCGGGCGGTGTACGAACGCATCGCCGCCCGGGATCCGAGCGGTGCCGCCGGGGCCATGTTCACCCACATCACCGAGGCCTGGCTCGTCCGCCGCGACAACTCCGGCGACCCGACCCGCCTGGATCGGCCCACGACCTGACTCGGCGCGCGCAGCGGGTTCCCTGCGCGCGCCGAGACGGGATCACGCCACGGTGCAGTTGGCGCCGTTGAGCGTGAACGAGGTGGGTTCAGCGGTGTTGCCGGTGTGCGTCGCCTGGAAGCCGATGCTCACCGACGCGTTCGGCGCGATGTCGCCGTTGTACGACACGTTTCTCGCCGTCACCTGGCCCGACGTCGGCGAGTACGACGCGTTCCAGCCACTGGTGATCGTCTGCCCACCCGGCAGGGTGAAGACCAGCGACCAGCCGTTGATCGGCGTGCTGCCGGTGTTGGTGATGACGATCTCCGACGTCAGACCGGTGTTCCACGCGTTGACCGTGTCCGTCACCCGGCAGCTCTCGCCGGGCGGGTTTCCGGTCGTGGTCGTGGTCGTCGTGGTGGTCGTGGTCGTGGTGGTGGTCGTGGTCGTGGTCGTGGTGGTGCTCGTCGGCGGGACGTCGCCCTGGAACTGCGAGAAGAACCTCCACGCCTCGACCTTGGTCCACGTCCGAGCCCCGTCGTCGCAGCCGCAGTTGTCCACCGGGGCCGGCGCGTGGCCGCCGTCGAAGGCCGCCCACTGCACCGGGTAGCCCGCCCGGCACGAGTACGTCGTGGTGATGTGCGTCCGGCTGCCCACGCCGGGCTCGCGCGGGCTCTGCGCCGCGCACCCGTTGTTGCGCACGAAGGTGTCCCGCAACCCGCGCCCCAACCCGATGCCCAGGACGTTGTCCGAGATGCCGTGGATGCCGAAGTACGCGATCGGCTGGGTCCCGCCGGAGCACCCGCTGATCTGCCCGCCCGAGATCACCACGACCGCGCGGAACACCGTCGCCCGGGCGCACGCCAGCGCGTAGCTCATGCCGCCGCCCCAGCTGAAGCCCATCGCGAACCGCAGCCCCGTGTCCACGCACAGGTCCGCCTCGACGCGCTTGAGGATGTCGTCGACGAACACGACGTCCTCGCCGCCCGCGTTGCCCCAACCGGCGTTGAAGCCCTGTGGCGACACGAGGATCGCGCTGTTGTTCGACTGCTCCTGCATCCCGTAGTACGCCCAGGCCGCGCCGCTGCTGCCACCCGTGGCGACGTCGTTCATGTTGCCGCCACGCCAGTGGAAGCCGAAGATCAGCCGGTACTGCCTGGTGTTGGAGTAACCGTCGGGGACGCGCAGCACGAACTGGCGGCTCTTGCCGCTGGTGGTGATCGTGTGCGTCCCGCTGCGCAGGGTCGGCGCCTTGCCGCAGCCGGCGCTGGCGGCCTGGGTGCCGACCGACGTGGGCGAGGACGTGGCCTGGCTGACGCCGGCGACGACCGCCGTGGCGACCAGCGCCCCGACCAGGAGCACGGCGGCCGATGCCGGCCCGAAGAGTCTGTGCCTCGACATTGAGCAGCTCTTTTCTGCCGTTTACAGGGGTTGCGTGCGGCGGCGGATGAGGACGCGGGCGCCGCCGGGCAGGGACGGCGGCACCCGCGTGGCCTCAGCAGGTGGAGTTGGTCTGGGTCAACAGACCCAGGCGCCAGGGCAGCCGGTTGTAGTCACCGCCCGCGTTGGGGTCCATGCCCTGGTACAGGTAGCTCAGCTTGCACGGGCTGATCTCCATCGTCTGGTCGACGTTCGTCCGCACCACCTCGCCGTGGCTGATGTCCCGGGTCCACTGTCCACTCGGGAACGTCACGTTGTTGGCCCGGGCGAACGGGTTGGACTCGGTGTCGGCCAGCGCGGTCCACGGACCGGTGATCTGCGGTGCGGTCCAGGAGCGGAACCAGCGGCGGCCGTCGGTGCCGATGGCCTCGTGCAGCAGCAGGTACTGCTGCTTGCCGGCGATCTTGTAGACGTTGGCCGCCTCGAACAGCCGGTTGCGGTCGGCGTCCCGCATCGCGATCACGGTGTTGGTGAAGCCGTTGGGGAACTGCGACAGGTTCGTCTCCGACCGGTACAGGTGGCCGTTGTCGTCGGAGGAGAACAGGTAGCACTTGGCGCTGTCGCAGATGGTCCAGAAGTCCACCCAGTAGCCGTTGCCGATGTTGTCGCGGATGATCTGCGGCATCCCGTTGGCGTAGAAGTTGCGCGGCGCGGACCACGACGCCGGGTTGGCGATGTCGGTGGTCGTGGAGTACGACGCGTTGTCGCCGGTCTGGTAGACCAGGTACCACAGCCGTTGCGGCGCGAAGTAGAACACCTGCGGCGCGGCCTTGTAGCCGCTGCCGATGGCCGTCCGGTCCAGGTAGTAGTGCGGGGCCGAGGACGCCTGCGACCAGTCGGTGAAGCTGGTGTACATCAGGTTGTAGCCGGTGGTGTAGGTCGAGGCGAACACGTGGTACCTGCCGTTGTGGTAGACCACGCTCGGGTCCTTGACCGCCACGTTGGCGTGGGTGGCGTCGGGCTTCGGGCTGATCAGGATGCCGCTGGAGGACCAGCGGAAGCTCGACGGCAGGCTGCCGACCGGCGGGGTGCCCGTGGTGGTCGTCGTGGTCGTGGTCGACGTGGGGACCACCCCTCCGGTGCACGGGGTTCCGTTGAGGCTGAAGGATTCCGGCGCGGGGTTGCGGCCGGTCCACGAGCCGTTGAAGCCGAACTCGACCTTGCCGCCGGTGGGGATGGACCCGTTGTAGGAGACGTTCCTCGCCGTCACCTGCGCGCCGCTCTGCGTCACGTCGGCGTTCCACGCCTGCGTCACCTGCTGGCCGGCGGCGTAGGACCACGTCAGGGTCCACCCGTTGACCGCGTCGCCGACGTTGGTGATCGCCACGTTCGCGGTGAACCCGCCCTGCCACTGGGAGGGCGAGGTGTAGGCGACCGAGCAGCCCGGCGCCGCCGAGGCCGGCGCGGAGACCGCCGTCAGCACCGACAGGGCGGCGACCGGCGCGAGCGCCGCGACGGCCACCTTGGCCCGCCGTGACGAGAAGCGTCGTATCGAGAGCATGACCAGACCTTCCTGGATCGGTCGGCAGGCGGGCGTTTCGAAATTTTCGGCAGGGAAGCTGTTAACTTTCGAGCCAATGTAACGAGCGGGACACGTGACGTCAACGGGCTCGTTGTTAGCGCTCACGCGCTCTGATCTGCGCATCTAGACGCAGGTCAGGGCGCGGTTTGTTAACGCGAACACGCTCGGGGTTAGCCCACACGACGGGGCGTTACGGCGGAGCACGGACGGGTCTTCCTGCTCGGCGGATGCGTGGGTCGCACTTCCATCCTGCCGCCGAAAGACCCGTCCCCCCGTCTCAGGCCCTACCAGCCGTCACCAACGTCATGACCCGCAACACCTAGGCGCAGCAGCACGGCGGACGGGGCCGTGGGCAGGGTGAGCGCGAGTCCGTTCGGGCGCGGTTCGTAGACCGCCTGGCTCGTGCCGGGGTAGAGCAGGTCCACGCGCGCGGCCGAATCGTTCAGGTGCAGCGTGGTGGTGGGTTCGCCGCCGCGCCGCCACACCGCCAGGTACGTGGTGGTGGGCGTGCTCAACGCCAGGGCGAGCCACGGGTCGTCCCAGGACGGCAGGCCGAGCGGCCACGACGGCAGCGCGTGCGGCAGGTCGGCGCGGATCTCCTTGTACACCGCCACGGCCTCGTGCACGAGCGCGCGGGCTTCGGGGTCGAGTTCGGGGACGCGTCCCGACAGGTGCACCCGGCCCAGCAGCGCGGACGCCATGGTGAACGCGACCTCGTCGAGCGAGTCCTCCGGCTGCGGGTACGCCCACACCGCCGCCTGCTCCGGGGTGACCGCGGTGGGCGTGGCGGCGGCGATGGACGCGTACCGGGCCAGGTCCTGCTGGTCGCTGGTGGACTGCACCTGCATCCGGGACAGCAGCGCGTGGTCCATGCGCATCCCGCCCGAGGCGCAGTTCTCCAGCACCAGGTGCGGGTGGCGGTCCAGGACGCCGTCGAGCCACTCCAGGTGGGCACGGTTGTGGCCGAGCAGGCCCGCGGCGGGGCTCTCGCCCGGGTGGCCGCTGGTGCCCGGCCCGTGGTCGACGTTGTGGTCCAGCTTGAGGTAGCCCACGCCCCACTGCCCGACCAGGCGGTCCACGACCCGGTCGAGGTGGGCGCGGGCCGCGGGGTGGCGCAGGTCGAGGTGGTACCGGCCGCTTTCCACGACCCGGATGCCCTCGCGGCGGAAGAACGCCTCCTCGGGCAGGGCGTCGGCGACCGGGCTGCGGGTGCCGACCACCTCCGGTTCCAACCACAGGCCCGGCACCATGCCCCGCTCCCGGATGTGGTCCAGGACCTCGTGGACGCCGCCGGGGAAGCGGGTCCGCGAGGGTTCCCACGCGCCCACGGTGTCCCACCAGTTCTCCGCCTCGTCGGCGTACCAGCCGGCGTCGATGACGAAGTACTCCGCGCCCGCGTCCGCCGCCGCGTCGACCAGGGGCCGGAGCTTGGCGGTGGTGGGGTCGCCCATCAGGCAGTTCATGTAGTCGTTGAAGATGACGGGCAGGCGCTCGTGGTCGGGGTGCGGGCGGCGGGTCACGCGGCGGTGCGCGGTCAGCGCGGCGAAGGCCTGGTCCGGGCTGTCCGCGCCGAGGGCGAGGGCCACCGGCACGGTCCGGAACTCCGCGCCGGGGTCGAGGGTGTGCCGCCAGCCGTGCGGGCTCGTGCACGGGCCGAACGCCGCCAGGTAGGCGGAACCCTCGCGCTCGCCGCACTCCCAGCGCCAGCCGCCGCCGTTGTGCTCGACCTGCCACAGGAAGGTGCGGCCGGTCCGGCGATCGGTCAGACCGCCCATCGGCAACGTGCCGCAACTGGACCACGCGCCCTGGCCGGCCAGCACGAACGCGCCCCGGCCGTACCCCATCCGCACCCGCCCGCTGATGTAGGGCGAACTCGCCCGCAGCGGTTCGCGCCGCCACCGGCACTCGGCGAACCAGTCGTTGTCCGCCCACATCAGGTCGGCGTCGTCCAAGGCCTCGGTGAGGCACCCGACGGCGAGCGAGCTGACGGTTTCCAGGTGCAGCGCGGCCCCGCCGTCGTTGCGCAGCACCACTTCCGCGCGCAGCACGGGGATGCCGTCGGCCAGGCGGTAGACCACCTCGGCGGTCAGGCCGGTCTCCGGGTCGTGGAGTTCGACGGTCAGCGTCCGCAGGCCGTCTTGACAGGTCGAGCGGTGTTCCTTGTGGCGCAACCGTTCGCCGATCGCGGTGTGGATGAAGCGGTTGCCCGACCAGGTACGCCCGTGACCCGTCGCGGTCACCGCCACCAGCGGGACGGGTGCGCCGGGGTGGTGCGCGCCGGGCGCGCCGAGCCCCGCCAGCCGGAGGACGCCGTCCTCGGTGAAGGTGAACTCGGCGGCCAGGACGTCGTTGCCCCAGCGGAAGTTCGCGGGCGTCACCAGGTCAGCCCGAGCCGGGCGACGTGGTCGGCCAGCGAGCCGGACAGCAGCCGGTGGTCGCGCGCCGAGAAGTGCCAGTCGCAGCCGAGCATGTCCAGCGCGGCGCTGCCGTCGTAGCCCCAGAAGCGCACGCGGCTGTCGCCCTGGTTGTTGCGGTCCTGCACGACCTGCCGGGCGGCGTTGGGGAGCGTCCCGGAGCCGTGGGCGCTGACCAGGATCGTCGTGCCGGGGCCGTAGCGGGTGCGCAGCTTGTCCAGGAAGCCCTGGTAGGCGGACTTGTAGGCGGCCAGCAGGCTCTCCGGGGTCCACGGCTCGCCCGGGTTGATCGCGGTGGAGAAGTCGTTGGTGCCCAGGCCGATCACGACGAGCTGCGGCTTCCACGTGCCGGGGTTCTGCCAGACGTCGCCGTCGACGTGGAGCAGGGCGCGGTCGTAAAAGGTGCGGTAGGTGACGTTGGGGGAACCACCGTTGTAGTTGCGCACCATGCCCATGCCGGAGAACGCGTTGACCTGGTAGTCGGCGTTGAGCGAGCGCGCGGTGAGCGCCCCGTAGCTCAGGTCGGTGTTGGTGTTGCGGGTGACGCCGCCGTTGCCCGAGCAGTCCCGCTGGGTGGACATGTTGCCGTAGCCGACGGTCAGCGAGTCGCCGATGAACTCGATCTGCCGGGTGCGCGCCACGGGCTTGTCCAGGACCTGCCCGCCCTGCGCGGCGACGAAGCCGCCGAACTGCCCGGCGGTCCAGGTGCTCTCGGTCCGCTTGACCAGCCGGACGCGGTGCTCGGTGTTGCTCAGGCCGTTCACCCAGTGGGTGGTCTTGCCGGGGGTGACCAGGGTGGCGACGGTCGTGCCGTCGACCTGGACGTCGTAGTCGTTGGCCGAGTCGTCCAGGACGATGCCGACCCCGGTGCCCCGGACGCGGCCCTCGAAGTAGACGCCGGGCCAGGAGTAGCGGGCGTCCTGGGTGACCCGGCCCGGGGTGTGCGCCTTGGCGAGCGGGCCGGCGGGCGCGGGCGCGCCGGCGCACGCCGTGCCGTTGAGCGCGAAGTCGGCGGGCGCGGGGTTCGACCCGGCCGCGTTGGCGTTGAAGCCGAACGACGTGCTCGCGCCGCTGCCCAGGGCCGCGTTCCAGCTCACGTTGACCGCGCCGACCTGCGCGCCGGACTGGGTCGCCGTCGCGCCCCAGGAGGCGGTGACCTGCTGGCCCGCGCTGAACGACCAGGTCAGGCGCCAGCCGTTGACGGCGTCGCCGAGGTTGGTGACCTGCACGTCGGCGGTGAAACCGCCCGGCCACTGGTTGGTCACCTTGTAGTCGACCCGGCACCCCTCGGCGGCGTGGGCCGGGGCGCTGCCGATGGTGCCGGCCGCGGTCAACGCGGCGGTGAGGACGGCGGCTGCCGCAACCCGGGACCGGTGCACTGGGTGTCCTCCGTGGATGGTCGACGCGGCGCGGAACGCGCGCGGGGGAAGGGGGATCGACTGGACGGCCGCGCGGTCATCTGTCCACAGTGGCCTGAACCGGCCGTCCGCGCAGCTCGTGGGAACGCTTCCAAGAAGGTAGCGGAGATGTCCCGAACCGTGAAGACCTCAGTTTCGCCCGGCCCGCACCGCGCGCGGCGACGCGCCCAGCTCGCGGCGGCACGCCTTGTTGAACGCCTGGAGGTCGTCGAACCCGACCGCCGCCGCGACCGCCGGGATGGGCAGCGTCGAGGCGCGCAGCAGGTGGCGCGCCCGTTCCAGCCGCCGGCGGCGGATCCACGCCACCACGGTCAGCCCGGTCTCGGCGCGGAACAGCCTGGTCAGGTGGTTGTGCGAGACCCCGGCCGCGGCGGCGACCCCGGGCACGGTCAGCGGACCGGCGAGGTTCGCCTCGACGTGCGCGACCGCGGCGGCCACCGCGCCGTGCGCGCCCCCGGACGCCGAGAGCTGGGCGACCCGCCACAGCACGGTCCACACCTCGGCGGCGGCCATCTCAGGCTGCGTGACCGCGATGGCGTGCCGGAGCAGCTCGGTCAGCAGCGGGGTTTCCGCGCCCGCGTGCTGCATGACCGGCACGGACAGGGCCTCGCCGTCGTTCGCCAGGCGCAGGTGCGCGTAGAGGTGCTCGGACCGGCCTTGGTAGCGGTAGGACACCCGGGTGCCGGGCGGGACGAGGCTCACGTGGCCCGGGCGGATGGGGTGCGTCGTGCCGTCGACGGTCAGCTCGGCGGTGTAGCCGTAGAGGTGCAGCTGCCACAGCTCGGGCAGCAGGAACTCGTCCCGCCGGCTCGCGACACCGTGGACGCCGACGCCCAGGTTCGCCACGACCGGCGGCGAGCCGAGCCGAACCGAGACGCGCTCCATGGTGAAAATTTACCAGTAATGGTGAACCGGACCCACGACAGCGCCGCACCTCGTTCCTAGGGTTTGGCGCATGGAGACCACCTTGTTGTCTTCGGTGCTGATGGCGCGATTCGCCGCGCAGGGGTTCCTGCGCCTGGACTCCGTCGTGCCCGACGACCTCAACACCGCCGCGATGGCCGCCATGCGAGACGGCGTTCCCGGCGTGCCCTACGGAATCCCGCTGGACAAAGCGTTTCCGGACGACTCGTTCGCCCACCGGCTGGTGAACCTCCCGGCCGTCGCCGGCGCCCTGCGCAGCCTCGTCGGCCCGGAGCCCACCGTCGACCACATCGCCGTCCACGTGCGCGAACCCAACGAAGGCCAGGCCCAACCCCTGCACGGCGACGCCATCATCGACACCCGGCGCGACGCGTTCGACGTGCAGCTCATGTACTACCCGCACGAGGTCACCGCCGACATGGGCGGCACCCTCCTGGTCCCCGGCAGCCACCTGCGCCTGACCAACGAGAGCGACACCGGCCGCTACCAGAACCTGCGCGGCCAGATCCGGCTGACCTGCCCGGCCGGCACGGTCCTGCTCCTCCACCACGGCATCTGGCACGGCGGCCGGCGCAACGACTCCGATCAGCGCCGGTTCATGTTCAAGATCAGGTTCAACCCCACCACCCCGCAGGTCCGCCTCTGGGACACCACCGACCTCGACGACCCGGCGGTCCGCGCCGAGCTGTCGGCCTACTTCCCGTGGTACGAGCACGCGACCTGGCGCCTGGAGGTCTACAACCGGATCGCCCTCTGGCGCCATCTCACCGACGACAACACCTTCGACATCGACTACTGGGCAACCAGGGTCGGCAACCGCCCGGGGAGGACCGCGTGAAGCAAAAAGTGCTGGTGCTCTACCTGAACTCGTCGGCCTTGGACGACCGCGTCGTGGGCTGGTCGTCCTACGACGGCACCGGCCGCACCCACCCCACCACCGGCGACGGCGACGACCCCCGTACGCGACCGGCGTCGACGCCCTCCGCGACGGCTGGCGCCTCTTCCAGGCCTCCCAGCTCATCCCCCCGTACCCCGGCCACGAGTACGACACGTCGTTCATGAAGCACGAATTCCTGTTCGAGAAACTCGAGTGACTCAAAGCCCCGCCACCAACTCCGCCACCGTGTGCGCCCGAACCCCAGGCCCCGCCACGGCCCGCACATGGTCCTCCGCCGCCCCCGCCAACCCGTCGTAGAGCGCGGCGAACAACTCCCGCGCCGGCTCACGAGGCCAGTCCGCCGGCAGCAACGCCCGAGGCAACCCAGGGTCCATCACCGGCAACCGCCGATAGGTGTCCATCACTTCGGTACGGGTCCGAACCGCCTCCGCCCCGACAATCCCACCCACCCGGTCCCGCACCGGTTCCCACTGCCGGACAAACGCGGCGTACCGCTCGGCGATAGCCGCGAGGTCCCAGGCCGCCACCGGGTCCCGCCCGACCGACTCCCCCAGCTCGACATGACGCGCGCGGAACACCGTGAGCCCCCCAGCGGCCAGCGCCGCCGGCTGCGACCGGACTTCACCGGTCAGGTCGTGCGGCGAGATCCACAACCCGTCGTAGAGCGGCGCACACCCCAGCCACCGCAACTTCCCCCGCAACCCCCGCCGACCCACCACGTCCCCCTGGGGCAGGGAGAAGGCGATCAACGTCCACCACCCGTCCCAGTCGTAGTCGGGCGCCGGCGCGAAGATCACCCGACCACCCGCCGCCAACACGTCCGCCGCGCCCACCGTAAGCCGATACGAACTGGTCCGCCCCTCCCGACTGCCCTCCAGCACACCCCGACGGGCCAACCGGCTGATGGTGGCCCGCGCACTGGCGTGACTAACCCCGGCCTCCCCCAGCAACGCCACGATCGCCGCCGCGGGCAACCAGGCCCGATCCCGCAGGGTGTAGTCGGCCAACAGCGTCACAGCGAGCCCCTGCGGCGACCCGCCGTTCTGCCGCCGCGGCAGCCGAACCCCGTCATCCGGAAAGATCTCCTCGATGTCATACGGGCTAGTCACGACCCCGACCCTATCCGCCGCGATCGAGACACACGTTTGACAGTTCCCCGTCCCGCCGCCAGGCTAAGTGTCACACCGCCACCTTCCCAGACCGTGCGCGACAACGAAGGGGTTCAAGCGCATGAAGGTCCTACCGAGCGTGGTGTTCGCCGCGGTGACTGCCCTGACTGTCACGGCCCTGGTCACCGCCACTCCCGAACCGGCATCAGCCGCAACCCTGACCGAGGTCGCCAACTTCGGCGACAACCCCGGCGGCATGCGGATGCACGTCTACGCACCCGACACCCGCCCCGCCGCCCCCGGCATCGTCGTAGCCATGCACGGCTGCGGCGGAACAGGTCCGGGCTTCCACCAGAGCAGCGAGTTCTCATCCCTGGCCGACCGCTACGGCTACGTCGTGATCTATCCCAGCGCCCAACAACAAGCCGGCTTCGGCAACTGCTTCGACACCTGGTCCGACGCCGCCAAACGCCGGGGCGGCGGCAGCGACCCCAGCTCGATCATCTCCATGATCAACTACATCAAGCAGCGCTACAACGCCGACCCCGGCAAGGTCTTCGCCACCGGTTCCTCCTCCGGCGGCATGATGACCCAACACATGCTCGCCCTCTACCCGGACGTCTTCAAGGCGGGCGCGGCGTTCATGGGCGTCCCGTTCAACTGCTTCGCCAACGCCGCCGACTACCCACCCGGCTCCAGCAAGTGCACGGGGAGCGGAGGCGCCAACCGCACTCCCCAACAGTGGGGTGACGCGGTCCGCCAGGCCTACCCCGGTTACCCGGGTACACGCCCCAGGGTCCAGCTCTGGCACGGCACCAACGACACCCTGGTCCCGTACGCGCTGCTCCAGGAGTCGATCGAGCAGTGGACCAACGTCTTCGGCCTGTCCCAAACCCCGACCAGCACGGACACCCCCCAACCCAACTGGAACCGCCGCCGCTACGCCGACACGGCGGGCACGGTCCAGGTGGAGGCCTACAGCATCCAAGGCGCCGGCCACACCCTCCCCAGCACAGGCATGGCCGCTCAGGCACTCACCTTCTTCGGCCTGACCACCCCGATCACCACCACCACGACCACCACCACATCGACCACCACGACGACGCTCAACCCCGGCACCTGTCAGGTGACCGCCACCATCAACGCCTGGAACACCGGCCTGACCGAAAACCTCACCATCACCAACACCGGCACCACGACCATCAACGGCTGGACCTTGACCTTCACGTTGCCCGGCGGCCAAACCATCACCAGCGGCTGGAACGCCACCTACAGCCCGAATTCCGGGCAGGTAACCGCCAGGAACGCCTCCTACAACGCCGCTCTCCCGCCCAACACGCCCACGACCATCGGCTTCCAGGCCACCCACACCGGCAACACCTCGAAGCCGACCGGTTTCACCCTCAACAGCATCCCTTGCACGACCACGTAGATCTCGCCCGTCCCCCGATTCACACTTTCGGGTGACACTGAAGCTATTGACAGCACCAACGCTGCAAGTAGCGACATCGAGCCCATAGATGAGCCCGGCGCCCCAAGAAGGAGCGCCGGGCCACATCAAAGCGAAGAGCTAGAACTGGGACAAGAACCGCCAAGCCTCACCCTTGGTCCAAGTCCGCACCCCACTCTCACAAGCACACCCGTCGACCGGCCCCGGCATGTGCCCACCGTCGAACGCGGCCCACTGCACCGGATACCCCGCCCGACACCCGGAGTACGCCGTCGTGATGTGCGTCAGGCTCCCGCCCCCGGGCTCACGCGGACTCTGCGCCGTGCACCCGTTGGCCCGCACGAAGGTGTCCCGCAACCCACGCCCCAACCCGATGCCCAGGACGTTGTCCGAGATCCCGTGGATACCGAAGTACGCGATCGGCTGGCTGCCACCGGAACACCCGCTCAACTGCGCACCCGCGTACACGACCACCGCGCGGAACACCGTCGCCCGAGCGCACGCCAGCGCATAGCTCATGCCGCCGCCGTAACTGAACCCCATGGCGAACCGCTGTCCGGGGTTGACGCACAACGCGCCCTCGATCCGCCTGATCATGTCGTCGACGAACGTGACGTCCTCGCCACCCGAGTTCGCCCACCCGTTCCCCAGACCTTGCGGCGCGACGAGGATCGCGCTGTTGTTCGACTGCTCCTGCATCCCGTAGTACGACCACGCCGTACCACTCGTCCCGCCCGACGACACGTCGTTCATCGTGCCGCCGCGCCAGTGGAACGCGAAGATCAACCGGTAGGGCCGGTTCTGGTCGTACCCGACCGGCACCCTGACGATGAAGCTCCGAGACTTGCCACCACTCGTGATCGTGTGCGACCCGCTGTTCAACCCGGGCGCCTTGCCGCACCCCGAGCCACCCGGCGTGCCGCCACCATCGACCTTCGCCAGCTGCCACTGCTGGTTGTTCCCACCGTGATCGCTGTACTGAACAACATTCGCACCGTCCGCAGTGGACGCCCCCTGAACCTCAACCGCCTTGCCACTGTTGCGGTTGATCAGCCGGACGTGACCATCGGCCGAGTCAGCCAGCCGGAACTGCTGGTTGGTCCCACCGTGATCAGACCACTGCTGGACAGCCGCACCATCGGCGGTAGAAGCCCCCGACACGTCCAACACCTTGCTGGAGTGCCGAGCCTTCACCCGGTAGTAACCACCACCGGCATCCACGAACTGGAACTGCTGATTGGTCCCATCGTTCCGGGTCCACTGCGAGATCCGCGCACCATCACCAGTCGCCGCACCATAAACGTCCAGTGCCTTACCACTGTTGCGGTTGACCAGGACGTACCAGGCATTGGTGTCCACGGTCGCCGCCGAGGCCGCCGGTGCGCCGAACCCGGAAAGCACCCCGGCCACGAGCAACGTCACCGCACCCGTGACAACGCCCCGGCCGCTCACGGCAACGTCCAACGCTGGTTGGTACCACCATGGCAAGACCAGAGGATCAACGCCGTTCCATCCGCCGAAGACCCACCGTTCGCGTCAAGGCACTTCCCGGACCCGTTCACCAGCGACCCGTTCGCACCAACCGACCAGTTCTGCCCAGAACCGCCGTTGCACGTCCACAACCGCACCGCACTGCCATCGCCAGTACCGGCCGCGTCCATGCACTTGCCCAACGCCCGCAGCGTCGACCCCTGGACGGTCCACTGCTGGTTCGCCCCACCGTGGCAGCTCCACAACTGCACCCGAGCACCATCGGCAGAGCTGTTGCCACTCACATCCACACACTTCCCGCTCGCCGAGCGGATCGGCCCGGTCCGCGGCGTAGTGCCGCCCAACTCCTTGATGCGCACATTTCGGAACGACACATCGTCTCCCGTCCCGTGGTTCTGCAACCCGATGTGCCCGGAGGCCAACGACCGCACCGGATCGGCGTTGGTGAAGTCGTTGATCTTCACCCCGTTCAGGAACACCTGGAGCCGCTCACCCTCGACCAGCAACTCGAACGTGTTCCACTCCCCCGGCGGGTTCAACGCCGCATCCCGAGCAGCCGCGTCAGGCGCCTTGAACCCGTACACCGACCCGGTCGTCCGGTCCGGCGTATCGGTCGCGTCGATCTGCACCTCATACCCGTTCGCGATCGCCGACTGCGGATCAGAACTGGGCGGGAACCCCACGAACACCCCGGAGTTGTCGTCCCCGTCGACCCGCCAGTCCACCTTCAGCGAGTACGACCGGAACTCCTTGGCGCTGTACCAGTACAGCCCCATACCCCCGGACGACCGCAGAGTCGCGTCCGAATTCGCAAAACCCCCCGGCCCAGCCTGCGACCACCCGGTCGTGGAACCGTTGAACAGAGCCGTGTACCCGCTCTCCGGCCGGCAGTCGGCCTTGGCCCGACCGGACGCGTACCGCAGCCCGCCCAGCACCATCGACCGGAACCCGGCCTCCGAGTACGACGACTGCGTGTGACCACTGCCGGTGTAGAACGACCGCCCACTACCGACCGACTTGCACCACGTGTGCGGGTGGTCGCCACCCATCGAGCCACCCGAGTACGTCGACTCGTCCAACGTGGCCAGCACCCGGGCCGTGGACCGCGGGTTGGTCCGGTAGTTGTACCACTCGTCGGTCCGCACCCAACTCGAACCAAGATGGGCGGTCGCCGGGTGCGCCCGGTTCTCCACCCTCACCGTGGCCTGCTGGATCGCCGGGTGCGACGAGAAATACGCCCCCACCAACTCCCCGTAGAACGGCCAGTCGTACTCGGTGTCGGCCGCCGAGTGGACACCGACGTACCCACCCCCACCTCGGATGTAGGTCTCGAACGCCGTCTGCTGCGTCGCGTTCAGCACGTCCCCGGTGGTGTTGAGGAACACCACAGCCTCGTACTTGGCCAAGTTCGTGGCGTTGAACTGGGCCGAATCCTCGGTCGCGGTCACCGTGAAGTTGTTGCCCGCACCCAGGTCCCGAATCATCTGGGTCCCGACAGCAATCGAATCGTGCCGGAACCCCGCGGTCTTGGAGAACACCAGGACGTCATAGGGCGTATCCACGGCCGCAGCCGGTGGCGCAGCTACCACCGCGCCGGCGATCAGCACCGCCGAAGCCGCACCGAAGGCCCTTCTCACAGCAGGAAACTTCATCTCAACCTCCCAAAGCCTCAGGGCAGCGTCCAGCGCTGGTTGGTACCGCCATGGCAGGACCAGACGATCAAGGCCGTCCCGTCCGCCGTCGAAGCGCCGTTCGCATCGAGGCACTTCCCGGACGCGTTCACCAGCGACCCGTTCGCACCGACCGACCAGTTCTGCCCAGAACCGCCGTTGCACGTCCACAACCGCACCGCACTGCCATCCGCAGTCCCGGCCGCGTCCATGCACTTGCCCAACGCCCGCAGGGTCGACCCCTGGACGCTCCACTGCTGGTTCGCCCCACCGTTACAGGTCCACAACTGGATTCGCGCCCCGTCAGCAGTGCTACCGCCGCTGACGTCCACGCACTTCGCACCCGGACCCGTGATCGCACCGGTACGCGTACCACTCGACGCCCCGAACGTGAACGCGTCCACGTCGAACAGGTAACCCGTGCCGCTCCCGGCGAACGTCAGGTACAACGGACCCGTCGTGGTCGGCACTCCGGTCAACCCTGTCGACACCTCGGTGAACGTGTCCCATCCGCCGGTCACCGGCACCGTCACCGTCCCCAGCACCGGACCACTCGCCGAGCCGGTCCGCACCGAGATCGTGCCGCCCGCCCCACCCGACGACACCCGCGCCGTGAACCGAGTGGCACCAGCGAGGTTGTAGGGCTGGAAGGCGATCCAGTCCCCGTTGTGGACATCACCGACCGTGCGCCCGCCCTCGGCCGCGGTCTTGTTGTACAGCCCCACACCGGACATGGACGTGTAGTGCTCAGCCTGCCGGTGGCGCAACTGGAGTGTGTGCTGGGTGTGCGTGGTGGCCGGCGGGACACCGTTGGCGCCGTTGTCGGTGTACTCGGCGTCGAACACCGCGAACAGGTTCGCGGCCGTGTCGTGCTCGCCGTCCGCCGGGATCTGGAGCGTGCCCGAGCACCCGGTCTTGGACGTGATCGGGTGACCGTGGCTGTCGTGCCCGAGGATGTAGGACAGCTTCACCCGCGTGCAGTCGATCGTGCCGTCCTCGGCGTCGGTGACCGTGATCGTGTACGGGATCGTGTCGCCGAAGCTGAACAACGAGCCGTTGGGCGGTGTGTTCAGCGTGACCACCGGCGCGGCGTTGCCGACCGTGATGGTCAGGTTGGTACTGCCCGTCAGCCCGGCGGGGTCGCGCACGGTCAACGTCACCGAGTACTGGCCGTTGGCAGAGAAGGTCTTGCTCGGGTTGGCCGCGGTAGACGTGGTGCCGTCACCGAAGTTCCACGAGTACGTCAGCGCCCCGCCCTCGGGGTCCGATGAACCCGCCGACGAGAAGTTCACCGTCAGCGGCGCGCCGCCGGACGTGCGGTCGGCCGACGCGTTCGCGATCGGCGCGCGGTTGTTGCCGCTGCCGATGTACTCGATGCGGTAGAGCGCGGAGCTGGCGTCGCCGCTGCCCCAGCCGGTGCCGTAGTCCAGCACGTAGAGCGCGCCGTCCGGGCCGAACGACGCGTCCATGACCTGCGTGCCGCGCCACGGGAAGTCGCTGACCTGCCCGGCCGAGCCGTCCGAGTTGACGTCCACGACCTTGATCCAGCGGCGGCCGAACTCGGTGGCGAACACGTGCCCGTCCAGCGACTGCGGGAACTTCACCGTGGACGGGTTCGCCGCGTCGTACCGGTAGATCGGCGCGCTCATCGGCGACTCCGACCCGCAGCCGAACGCGGGGAACGAGCA
Source organism: Actinosynnema sp. CA-248983 (assembly GCA_050954585.1). GTDB lineage: Bacteria > Actinomycetota > Actinomycetes > Mycobacteriales > Pseudonocardiaceae > Actinosynnema. Next base: position 5,009,883 of record CP191863.1, read on the forward strand.
GTTGTCGTACTTGATCCACGCCGCCCGCGCGGCGGGCAGGTTGGTCAGGCCGGTGTTGTTGGGCGAGTCGTTGACCGGCGCGGCGCAGTTGAAGCGGCTGCCGGACGGCCCGGACGGGAAGGTGAAGTCCACGTAGGTCTCGGCGGAGGTGTTGCCGCCCACGCAGTACGGCCAGCCGTAGTTGCCCGCCGAGGTGATCCGGTTGAACTCCACCATGCCCTGGGGGCCGCGGGTGTTGCTGGCCGAGCCCGCGTCGGGGCCGTAGTCGCCCAGGTAGATCGTGCCGGTCGCCTTGTCCACGTTGAACCGGAACGGGTTGCGCAGGCCCATCGCGTAGATCTCGGGCCGGGTGCGGGCGGTGCCCGGGGCGAACAGGTTGCCCGCCGGGATCGTGTAGGTGCCGTCCGCGTTCACCTTGATCCGCAGCACCTTGCCGCGCAGGTCGTTGGTGTTGCCCGCGCTGCGCTGGGCGTCGTAGGCGGGGTTGCGGCCCGACCGCTCGTCGATCGGGGTGTAGCCGCTGGAGTCGAACGGGTTGGTGTCGTCGCCGGTGGACAGGTACAGGTTGCCGGCCGCGTCGAAGTCGATGTCGCCGCCGACGTGGCAGCACATGCCCCGGCTGGTCGGCACGTCCAGCACGGTGACCTGGCTGGACATGTTGAGGGTGAAGTCGGTGTTGAGGGTGAAGCGGGACAGCCGGTTGACGCCGTTCCACGTGGAGAAGTTGGTGCCACTGGACGGCGCGTCACCGCCCGGGGTGTTCAGCGGGGGCGCGTAGTAGATGAAGACGTGCCGGTTGGACGCGAAGTTCGGGTCCGCCGCGATGCCTTGCAGACCCTCCTCGTCGTGGGTGTAGACCGGGATGTTCCCGATGACGTTGGTGGTGCCGGACGCCGTCGTGCGGCGCACCGTGCCGTTGCGGGCGGTGTGCAGCACCGAGCGGTCGGGCAGCACGGTCATCGACATCGGCTCGCCCATCTCGGCGACGCCCTTGGCCAGTTCGACCTGCTGGAAGTCCGCCGGGTTGACGCCGTGGGCGGCGGCGGGCGGTGCGGTCGCGGTCGTCACCGCGACCGCGCCCGCCACGGCCAGGAGGGCGGCGGAGAGCGCCGCGTTGAGTCGCTTCTTCATGGTTGGCAACACCTCCGGTCAGACGCGGGTGAGCTGGAAGCGCTGGTTGGCGCCGCCGGTGTAGGTCCACTGCGAGATGCGCGCGCCGTCGGCGGTCGAGGCGCTCCAGACGTCCAGCGCGAGGTTGCCGGCCCGGTTGACCAGGCTGATCACGCCGCCGCCGTGGTCGACCACCCGCCACTGCTGGGCCGCCGAGTTCGCGTCGCGCTGCTGGGTGATGTCCGCGCCGGACGCGGTGCCGGACGCCTGGAGCACCAGACCGCTGTGCCGCGCCCGGACCCGGTAGTAGCCCTCGCCCGAGGACAGGAAGTCGAACTGCTGGTTCAGGCCGCCGCCGGCGGTCCACTGGATCAGCAGCGCGCCGGCCGCCGTGGACGCGCCGTTGATGTCCGCCGCCTTGCCGCTGTGCGCGGCGACCAGCCGGTAGTTCACGCCGACCTGCACGCCGCCGCCGGGGTTGGTGCCGCCGTTCAGCACCGACAGGACCGCGTCGTAGGCGGGCTTCTTGTTGCCGGACCGGTCGAACAGCAGCGGGTTCTCGTTCGCCCGCCACGAGTCGCCGTCCCGGATGCCCCACACCGTGATGCCGGTGCAGCGCGGGACGTCGAGGCAGGCCCGGACGGTGTTGGCGTACCCGGTCGTCGGCGCGTTGGCGATGTCCAGCTCGGTGATCTGCACGTCCACGCCGAGCGCGGCGAAGTTCGTCAGCGTCGTCTGGAAGGTGGCGGGCGGTCCGCCGGAGCCGAAGTGGGCCTGGAGGCCGACGCAGTCGATCGGCACGCCGCGCGCCTTGAAGTCGCGGACCAGGTTGTACATGCCCTGGGTCTTGGGCGCGTTCCAGTCCTCGACGCTGTAGTCGTTGTAGCAGAGCTTGGCGGCGGGGTCGGCCGCGCGCGCGGTGCGGAAGGCCTCCTCGATGAACCCGCTGCCCAGCACGTCGCGGAACACCGAGGGGCGCAGCTGGGTGGTGCCGTCGGCGAACGCCTCGTTGACCACGTCCCACGAGTCGATCTGGCCGCGGTAACGGGTCGCGACGGTGGTGATGTGGTTGTTCATCACGCTGCGCAGGGTGTTGGCGTCGCGGATGTCCTTGACCCACTGGGGCAGCTGGGAGTGCCAGACCAGGGTGTGGCCGCGCAGCCGCTTGTTGTTGTTGCGCGCGTGGGTGGCGATCCGGTCGGCCCCGCCGAAGGTGAAGTTGCCGCGGGACGGTTCGGTGGCGTCCCACTTCATCTCGTTCTCGGCCGTGATGGAGTTGAACTCCCGGTTGAGGATCGTCGTGTACTGGCTGTCGCCGAGGCGGCCCGCGGCCACCGCCGTGCCGAAGTACCGGTTGGTCAGCGCCGCCGCCGCGCCCAGGGTGGACTCGGCGGCGGAGGCGGGGGTGGGCACGAGGGTCGCGGTGGTGGCCAGGACGAGCGAGGCGATGGCGGTGTGCCGGCGCCATCGGGTCGGGCGGGTGTGCGGGGCCATGCGTTCTCCTTCGCCTTTGGAGGAGTGGTTCCGGGAGCGCTCCCAGAACCGGTGACGAGAACGCGGCCGACCGGGGCGCCCCGACCGGCCGCTGGTGGTGATCAGCGACCGGGCAGGCGCCAGGTCTGGTTGAGCGGGCTGGACTGGGTCACCGGGTGGCAGGTCCACTGGTGCACGGCCGCACCCGGCGCGGTGGAGACGTTCGCGACGTCGACGCACTTGCCGCTGTGGCGGGCGACGAGCTGGTAGTCGCGCGCGCCGCTGCCCGCGTAGGTGACCTTCCGCAGGGTGTACTGCTGGTTGGCGTTGCCGTGGCAGGCCCACTGGATCACCGCGGCACCGTCCGAAGTGGACGCCGCGTTGACGTCGAGGCACTTGCCCGACTGCTTGTTGACGACGGTGAAGGTGTCCGCCTGCCCGGCCACCGGGCTGAAGGTCCACTTCTGATCGTCACCCGTGCCGCAGGTCTGCTGCCGCTGCTGGGTGCCGTCGGCGGTGCCGGAGGTGGCCAGGCACTGCTGCGAGTGCTGGGCGACCGCGGTGGACTCGAAGGCGCCGCCGGTGTCGCCGGGCGGGAGCAGGGTGATGGTGAAGGTGTCGTCGATGGCGGTGTGCGGCAGGTTCACCGTGGTGGCGTTGTCGGACAGGGTGACGACGGTGTTCAGCACGGTCACCGGACCGGCCACCGCCGCGCCCCCGTTGTGCGGGATGCGCTCGGCGAGCACCCGGACCTGGTTGTTCACCACGACACCGCTCGTGGTGTCCAGGCGACGCAGGTTCACCGCGATGTTCCCGGTGGTGCGCCCGCCGCCGACGAGCACCTTGGCGCTGCCGGTGGTCTTGGTGGCGAAGGCGTCGTAGTTCGCGCTCGGGGTGACCGAGGTCGTCACGCCGGTCTGCGAGCCGTAGAACCGGTAGACCCACCACTCGCCCTTGGGCTGGTGGCGGCCGGAGGAGTCGCGGACCAGCATGTTGGCCAGGTCGTTGTGCAGGTTGCCCGCGCTGGCCCAGTTGGCCCGGAGCCCGTCCGCGCCGGCTCGTTCCAGGCGGGCGATGTACCAGGCCCCGTCGGCGGGGTTCTGCTCGTTGGCGGCCCCGTACTCGTTGATCTGGTAGGGACGCGGGTGCGGGATGCCGCGCGCGTCGAGGCTGGCGTTGGCCGCCGCGACGTTGGCGACCGGGTCGCTGGGCAGGGCGTGCCAGCTGATGATGTCCGGCACGACGTTGTTGGCCTTGACGAAGTCCAGGTACTGCGTCCACCAGCCCGGTGAGGTCGACGGCACGCCCGCGAGGCTGGGGCCGACGATCAGGTGGGCCGGGAACTCGGCGCGGAGGCGCTGGTACGTCCGCCGCCAGAGTTCGAGGTACTGGGCTTGGGGACGGTTCCAGAACAGGGTGATGTTGGGTTCGTTCCAGATGTCCCACTGGACCGGTGCGCCGGTCGCCCGGACGTCGGCGATCAGGCGGGTGAGGAAGGCGTCGTAGTCGGCCCAGTTGCCGTTGTCGCCGGGGAAGCGGGAGATCGGGTAGCCGTCGGCGCCCCAGAGGTCGTGCGGCAGCAGGACGAACTCGCCGCCGAGGGCGCGGGTGCGCAGCAGTTGGGCGCGGGTGGCGTTCCACCGACGGTCGTACTTGCCGGACACCCAGCCGCCGGGACTGTCCAGTTGGGCGCCACCGGCGCGCATGAAGCGGAACTTGACGTCCCGGAAGAAGTTGTCGGCCGGCGCGGAGGCGTCCTCGGTCATCCCGTAGATCCAGCCCGAGGCGCGGTAGGTCGGCGCGCCGCCGGTGACGGAGAAGTCGACGCTCAGCGACTCGTCGGCGGCCTGGGCGGGCACGCCGGGTAACAGTTGCCCGATCATGGCAGCCAGCAGGACAACGATGGCGCGATGCCCTCGGCGAGTGGTGTCCACATCAGTCTCCCGGTGCAGGGACGGGTCGTGGTGCCACGGCTCCCCGGCGGGCGCGGAGTTGGGTGTTCGTGTTCGCCGTTAGTTCGCCGTTGAACCATGAGGACTACCGACGAATCGGCCGAGCGGAGGTCGAACCGATTCGATCGCTGCGCCACCGTACGCGCGAACTACCTGCGCGCACAAGGCCTCGACCAATCGAAACGCTCCCCCCGACACACCACGCCCTCCAGCACCGCCCCTCTTCGCTTCTCGGCGCGCAGCGCCGGCAGGCAGGGCCGCCGAGGAGGGCACGACTCGACGCTGGGCTTCGTGCTTGCGTCATCCCCGTACTGAGTGGCTTGAGGACTGGCGGAGTCAGCGGCGGCGGGCGCCGGTGCTCGAGCGCAAGGTCACCCCGGGAGTCAGCGCCGGCGGGCACCGGTGCTCGAACGCAAGGTCACCGCGGGAGTCAGCAGGGCATGCCTCGGCGTCGCACCGGGGTTCCCGATCTGCTCCACCAACAACTCCAACGCCAGCTTCGCCATCTCCGCCGCCGGCACGTCCGCCGCCGTCAACGGCGGGTGGAAGTCCTCCGCCAAGTGGTCCGCGATCACCCCCGTGACGGAAAAGTCGCGTGGCACCTCCAGCTCCGCCCGGTGCAATGCCCGCTGCAACCCCGGCAGAGCCGCCTCGTTGATCGTCACCAGCCCGGTAACCCCCGGCAACCGCGTGCGAATGTCCGCAAAGCACGAAAACCCGGCCCCGGGCTCGTCGGGGCACGTCACCACGTGCGCCCGCACCCCCCGCTGCTCCGCCGCCTCCAGGAACCCCGCCGTGGACCGCGCCGCCGGACCGTAGCCCGACGCGACCAGTTCCGGCGACCGGTTGACCAGCACCACCTCTTCGTGGCCCAGGTCGGCCAAGTGGTGCACGCACCGCCTGATCAGCGCCGCGTAGTCGACATCCACCCACCACGACGCGCCGGGGTGCTCGACGTGGCCGATCGTCACGAACGGCAGGCCGCTCCCCTCCAACCGGCACACGCGCGGGTCGTCCAGCAGTATTTCCATCAGGATCACACCGTCGACGCGCCGACCCGTGACGATCCGCTCGAAGGAACGGTCGTGCCGGCCCCCGCTGGGCGAGACCAGCACGTCCAGGTCGTGGGCCGCAGCAGCCTCCACCACGCCCGCTACGAAACCCAACTGCGCGCCGGTCAACCGCGCCCCGGCCGGAGGGATGACCAGGCCCAGGGTTCGGGTCCGGCCTTCGGCCAGGGCTCGGGCGCTGGCGTTCGGACGGTAGCCGAGTTCGGTGATCACGTCGTTGATGCGCTTGGCGGTCGCCTCGGCGACCGGGCGCTTCCCGCTGAGCGCGTAGGACACCGTGCTGCGCGACACGCCCGCACGCTTGGCGATCTCGCCGATGTTCATGCGCTCACCATCCAACCGATTCGACCCGCTGTTCGACGCATTCGACTGGCGCCGATGATACGGCTTCCTGGGGCTTGCGTGCCGACCCGGTCATCATTACGTTGGCGTAACACCGCGCGGATCGAACCGGTTCGACCGGAAGGGGCCCTCGCAATGCAGCGCACACCGATCGCCCGGCGACTGGCGACGGCCCTCGTCGCGGCGGGGCTCGTCGCGGCAGGGTGTTCCGGCCCGTCCGGGGACGGCGGCACGTTCGAACTGTGGGACCCCTACCCGCACTTCGACGCGGGTTCCGAGTGGGCCAAGGTGATCGACCGCTGCGGTGAGCAGGCCGGGGTCGAGGTCGTGCGGCAGTCCTACGACACCACCGACCTGACCGGGAAGGTGCTCCTCGCGGCCCAGCAGGGCGCGGCGCCGGAGGTGCTGGTGGTGGACAACCCGGTGGTGTCCACGCTGGCCGAGGCGGGCGTGCTCAAGTCCAACCAGGACAGCGGGTTGGACGCGTCCGCCGCGGCGCCGAACCTGGTCGCGGCGGCCCAGACCGGCGGGCAGACCTACGGCGTGCCGCTCGGCGCCAACACGTTAGGCCTGTACTACAACAAGTCCGTCCTCACCGCCGCCGGCGTGGACCCAGGCTCGATCACCGACTGGGCCTCGCTGGACGCCGCGCTGGCCAAGGTCACCGCCGCCGGCCGCAAGGGCATCACGTTCTCCGCCATCGGCACCGAGGAAGGCACCTTCCAGTTCCTCCCCTGGTTCTGGGGCGCCGGCGCGAACCTGGGCAACCTCGCCTCACCCGAGGCCGAAGCCGCCCTGAGCATGTGGAAGTCGTGGCTGGACAAGGGCTACGCGCCCAACACCGCCATCGGCAACACCCAGGTCGTCAGCTGGCAGGAGTTCGCCACCGGCGAGTACGCCTTCGCCGAGAACGGCACCTGGAACATGGCCAACGCCGCCAAGACCGGCTTCGACGTCGGCGTCCTGGCGATCCCGGGCCGGCGCGGCGGGGTCGCGCCCGCACCGACCGGCGGCGAGTTCGTCACCGTCCCCACGCAGCGCGAAGGGGACACGGCCACCGCCACCGCCACCAAGGTCGCCTCCTGCCTGATCAGCCCGGACAACCTGCTGGCCACCGACACCGCCCTGACCTACGTCTCCGCCGTCCCCTCCGTGCGGGACAAGCAGGTCGCCCAGGACCCCGGGCTGCGCGTCTGGGTGGAAGCGGTGCAGGCCGCCAAGGGCCGCACCGGGGACGGCCTCGGCACCAGGTACCCCCGCATCTCCCAAGCCCTCTGGACGGCCGTGCAGGCGGCGCTGACCGGCGCGAAGTCGCCGCGCGAGGCGCTGGCGGAGGCCGCGGCCACCGCGGCGAAGTGACCCGTGCGGCACTCGCGCCGGCTCGCCGGCTGGGCGTTCCTGCTCCCGCTCGTGGCCTACCTCCTGCTGTGCTACGCCTACCCGTTGCTGACCAACGTCGACCTGAGCGTGCGCGACCACACCGTCCGGTCCTTTGTGAACGGTGGCGCACCGCTCGTCGGACTGCGCAACCACGTGCAGGTCTTCACCGACCCGACCTTCCGCACCGCCCTGGTCAACACCGTGCTGTTCACCGCCGGCTCGCTGGTGTTCCAGTACGTCATCGGCCTCGCCCTGGCCGTGTTCTTCGCCCGCCGCTTCCGGCTGTCGGCGACGCTGCGCGCCCTGTTCCTGGTGCCGTGGCTGATGCCGCTGATCGTGTCCGCCTCCACCTGGGCGTGGCTGCTCAACAGCGAGGCGGGCATCGTCAACGCGGCCCTCGCCGTGGTCGGGATCGACAAGGTGCCCTGGCTGACCTCGCCCGAATGGTCACTGGTGGCGGTGACCGCGGCCAACATCTGGATCGGCGTCCCGTTCAACCTGGTGATGCTGCACAGCGGCCTGAAGAACATCCCCGCGCACGTCCACGAAGCGGCCTCGCTGGACGGCGCCGGCGAGTGGCAGAAGTTCCGGCACGTCACCTTCCCCCTGTTGCGGCCGGTGTCCGCGGTGACGTTGCTGCTCGGGCTGGTCTACACGCTCAAGGTGTTCGACGTCATCTGGATCATGACCCGCGGCGGACCCAGCGGCTCGTCGACGACGTTCGCCACGTGGTCCTACGAACTGGGCTTCGGCAACGCCCTGCCCCGCTTCGGCCCCAGCGCCGCCGTGGGCAACGTGCTCATCCTGCTCGCCGTGGCCGCCGGGCTGCTCTACGTGCGGCTGCAACGCCACCAGGAGGCCGGGGCATGAAGTGGTGGCGCACAGCCGTGGGACTGCTGCTCACCGCCGTGATGCTGTTCCCGGTCTACTGGATGGTCGCCGTCTCCCTCACCCCGGCCGACCGGATGCGCAAGTCGCCTCCGGACCTCATCCCGCTCGCGCCGACCTTCGACGGGTACGCCCGCGTGCTGCGCGAGCAACTCCCCTACTTCGGCACCAGCGTGCTGGTCGGGCTGGGCGTGGTCGCGGTGACGCTGGCGCTGGCCGCGCCCGCCGGGTACGCGCTGGCGAAGCTGCGGCCACCGGGGCGCGGGCCGCTCCAGTTCGTGCTGCTGGTCGCCCAGATGATCCCGGGCATCATCATGGCGTTGGGCTTCTACAGCGTGTACGTCCGGCTGGGCATCACGAACACCCTGTGGGGCCTGGTGCTCGCCGACTCGACGATCGCGGTCCCGTTCGCCGTGCTGGTGCTGGCCGCGTTCATGGCGTCGGTGCCCGACGAGCTGGTGCAGGCGGCCCGGATCGACGGGGCCGGGCCGGTGCGCGTGTTCTGGTCGGTCGTGCTGCCGGCGAGCCGCAACGGGGTCGTCACGGTGTCGCTGTTCGCGTTCCTGTGGGCGTGGTCGGACTTCCTGTTCGCCGCGACGCTGGACAGCGGCGGCGCGCTCAAGCCGCTGACGCTGGGGATCTACCGCTACATCGGCAACAACAACCAGGAGTGGAACGCGATCATGGCGACCGCCGTGGTCGCTTCCGTGCCGGCCGCCGTCCTGCTCGTGCTCGCCCAGCGGTTCGTCGCCGCGGGTGTCACGGCGGGCGCGGTCAAGGACTGAAGGGGGCGCGGTGGAGGACTTCTCGGTGTGGGAGATCCCGTTCAGCCACCGGGGTTCGTGGTTGGACCTGTCACCGGTGGTCGGGCTCGCCACCTACGCCGACGACCTGCACCTGGTGTCGCACCGCAACGGGATGCACGCGGTGCTGCGCCTGGTCCCGGTGCGCGGCGACGGCCGGGTGCCGGCCGAGGTGACCGCCAACCCGGCGGTGCTGACCTGGTCGGCGGACGGCGGGCGGGTCGAGGCCGCGTTCGAGACGCCGTCCGCGCTGCGCATCCGGGGTGAGGGCCTCGGGTTGTGCGTCGCGGCGGCCGAGCCGACCCTGACCCCGTTCACCGGGACGTACCTGTTCTTCGACCCGGTCTCCACCGCGCACGTGTTCACCTCCTACGAGACCGGACACCGCTACCGCGTGAGCGTGCTGGCCGGGCACGCGCACCGGTCCGGCGCGTGGGCGCTGGGCACGGCCGACCGCGAGATCGTGATCGGCGAGGACGGCGGGACGTGGGAACTGGTGCTGGAGGAGCTGACGACCGCGCGCGAAGCGGTGTCGGCCCGGCAGCCCTTCGCCGACGTGGTCGCGGCCACCCGGCGGTCCGTGGCGGCGTTCACCGACGCGGTGGCGCCCTGGCGCAACGACCGGACCCCCGCCGCCGAACTGGCCTGCTACGTGCTGTGGTCGGCGGTGGTGGACCCGTCGGGGTTCATCGGCCGGCCCGCGGTGCTGATGTCCAAGCACTGGATGGACAAGGTGTGGAGCTGGGACCACTGCTTCACCGCCCTCGCGCTGGCCGCCGGCGACCCGCGGCTGGCCTGGGACCAACTCCAGGTGGTGTTCGACCACCAGACCGCCGAGGGCGCGCTGCCCGACTCGGTCACCCACGCCGAGGTCCTCTACAACTTCGTCAAACCGCCCGTCCACGGGTGGGCGGTGGCCCGGCTGCGCGACCGCCTGCCCGGCGGGCTGCCCCAGGCCGAACTCGCCGCCCTCTACCACCGGCTGTCCGCGTGGACCCGGTTCTGGCTGGACCACCGCCGCGCGCCGGGCGAGCCGCTGCCGCACTACGAGCACGGCAACGACAGCGGCTGGGACAACGCCACCGTGTTCCACGGGCAGGGCGCGGTGCAGTCCGCCGACCTGTCCGCCTTCCTGGTGCTCCAGATGCGCGAACTGGCGCGGCTGGCGTGGGAGGGCGGGGACGCGGTCGCGGCGACCCGGTGGACCCGTGAGGCCGCCACGTTGCAGTCGGAGCTGATGCGGCGGCTGTGGAACGGCTCGGCGTTCACCAGCAGGCCGGTGGACGGCGCGCCCCGCTCGACGTCGAGCCTGCTGGACCTGATGCCGGTCGTGCTGGGCGACCAGCTGCCCTCCGAGGTCCGCGCCACGGTCGCGGCCGGGGTCGCCCGGCACCTGACCCCGGTCGGGTTGTCCACCGAACTGCCCGACTCCCCCGCGTACGAGGCCGACGGCTACTGGCGGGGCCCGGTGTGGGCGCCGTCGACCGTGCTGGTCGAGGACGGTCTGCGCCGGGGTGGCGCGGTCGAGCTGGCCGACGAGGTCAGTGCCCGGTTCCGCGCGCTGTGCGAGAAGTCCGGCTTCGCGGAGAACTTCGACGCCCTGACCGGTCAGGGCCTGCGCGACCGGGCCTACACCTGGACCGCCGCCGCCTACCTCCTGCTGGCGGGTGACGCCGAAGCACGGAGGTGACCCTCTCCCCCAACCTTCCACTGTGGAGCATCCAATGACGGAACTCTCCCGAAGGCAAGCGATCGTGCTCGGCGCGGCAGGCGCCGCCCTGACCACCGTCGGCCTTTCCGCAACGGCGCACGCCGCGTCCCCGGCCGGGGACATGGCGCTGTGGTACGACAGGCCGGCCGGCACCGACTGGCTGCGGGCGCTGCCGATCGGCAACGGCCGGCTGGGCGCGATGGTGTTCGGCGGCACCGACGCCGAACGCTTGCAGCTCAACGAGGACACGCTGTGGGCGGGCGGGCCGCACGACTACACCAACCCGCAGGGCGCGGGCGCGCTGGCCGAGATCCGCCGGCTGGTGTTCGCCGACCAGTGGACCCAGGCGCAGGACCTGATCAACCGGACCATGCTGGGCAACCCGGCCGCCCAACTGGCCTACCAGCCCGTGGGCGACCTGCGGCTGGCGTTCCCCGCGCCGGGTACCGTGAGTGGGTACCAGCGCTGGCTGGACCTCAACACCGCCACGACGGTCACCACGTACGTCGCCAACGGGGTCCGTCACCGGCGGGAGGTGTTCGCTTCCGCGCCCGACCAGGTGATCGTGGTCCGGCTGACCGCCGACCGGGCCGGGTCGGTCTCGTTCACCGGGTCGTTCACCACGCCCCAGCGGGCTTCGTCGTCCAGTCCGGACGGCACGACGATCGCGTTGGCCGGGGTGTCCGGCGACCATCGCGGTATCCCCGGCTCGGTCCGGTTCACGGTGATGGTGCGCGCGGTGGCGACGGGTGGCAGCACGAGCAGTTCCGGTGGTTCGTTGCGGGTGACCAACGCCGACAGCGTGACCCTGCTGGTGTCGATCGGCACCAGCTACGTCAACTTCCGCACGGTGAACGGCGACCACCAGGGCATCGCGCGCCGGCACCTGGACGCGGCCCAGCCCGTCGGTTTCGACACCCTGCGCAGCCGGCACGTCGCCGACTACCAGCGCCTGTTCGGGCGGGTGACCATCGACCTGGGCCGCACGGCCGCCGCCGACCTGACGACCGACACGCGCATCGCCCAGCACGCCACGTCCAACGACCCCCAGCTGTCGGCTTTGCTGTTCCAGTACGGTCGTTACCTGCTGATCTCGTCGTCCCGGCCGGGGACCCAGCCCGCGAACCTCCAGGGCATCTGGAACGACCAGATGGCCCCGTCGTGGGACAGCAAGTACACCATCAACGCCAACCTGCCGATGAACTACTGGCCCGCGAACACCACCAACCTCCCCGAGTGCCACGAACCGGTCTTCAAGATGATCGAAGACCTGACCGTGACCGGCGCCCGGGTCGCCTCCGCCCAGTACGGCGCGGGAGGGTGGGTCACCCACCACAACACCGACGGCTGGCGCGGCGCGTCGGTCGTCGACGGCGCGATCTGGGGCATGTGGCAGACCGGCGGCGCGTGGCTGGCCACCATGATCTGGGACCACTACCTGTTCACCGGGGACGTGGAGTTCCTGCGCGCCCGCTACCCGGCGATGAAGGGCGCCGCCCGGTTCTTCCTGGACACGCTGGTCGAGGAGCCGAGGCTGCGGGTGCTGGTCACCAACCCGTCCAACTCCCCCGAACTCCTCCACCACGCCAACGCGTCCGTGTGCGCCGGGCCGACCATGGACATGCAGATCCTGCGGGACCTGTTCGAGGGGTGCGCACGGGCGAGCGAGGTTCTCGGGGTGGACGCGGACTTCCGCGGCCAGGTGCGGGCGACGGCGTCGAGACTGGCCCCGACGAAGGTGGGGTCGCGCGGCAACATCCAGGAGTGGCTGTACGACTGGGTGGAGCCGGAGACCGGGCACAGGCACGTGTCCCACCTGTACGGGCTGCACCCGAGCAACCAGATCACCCGGCGTGGCACCCCGGCGTTGTTCGACGCCGCTCGGCGGACGCTCCAGCTGCGGGGGGACGCCGGGACCGGGTGGTCGCTGGCGTGGAAGATCAACTTCTGGGCGCGGCTGGAGGAGGGGGCGCGGGCGCACGAGTTGATCCGGGCGTTGATCAGGACGGACCGGTTGGCGCCCAACATGTTCGACCTGCACCCGCCGTTCCAGATCGACGGGAACTTCGGGGCGACGTCGGGGATCGCGGAGATGTTGCTGCACAGCCACAACGGTGAGTTGCACGTGCTGCCCGCGCTGCCCCCGGCGTGGCCGGCGGGGAGTGTCGCGGGGTTGCGGGGGCGGGGCGGGTACACGGTCGGGATGAAGTGGAGTGCGGGTAGGGCCACGGAGGTCACGATCACGGCCGATCGCGCGGGGACGGTCAAGGTTCGGGGGCGGGCGTTCACGGGGACCTTCGAGCTGACCGACACGACTGCGGGGACTGTGGTGACTCCGCAGCGCCCGGAGACTGACGTCATCACCTTTGCCGGCCAGGCCGGGCACACCTACCGCGTGACCGTGACGAGTTCGGGCTCGGTGGTCGAGCCGGGGTTGAACTACCGGTTGGTGGCGGCGCACAGCGGGAAGGCGGCGGACATCAGCGGGGCGTCCACGGCGGCGGGGGCGTTGCTGATCCAGTGGGCGGCGGGGTCGGGGTTGAACCAGCAGTTCGACTTCGTGGCGTCGGGTGACGGGTACTACCGGGTGCGGGCGCGGCACAGCGGGTTGGTGCTGCATGCTTCCGGCACTTCCACCGGGGCGGACATCACCCAGCAGGCCGATGTGAACTCGGCGGCTCAGCAGTGGCGGGTGGTGGATCAGGGCGGCGGCGTGATCAGCCTGGTCAACCGGGCCAGCAACCTCGCGCTGGACGTCTGGAGCGCCTCGACCGCCGATGGCGCGCGGATTTCGCAGTGGAACGTGACGGGGGCGAACAACCAGCGCTTCCAGTTGCAGCGGGTGTGATCCCGGCGTTTCCAGGCCCCGCTTCCACCGGGAGCGGGGCCTGGAAGCCTCACAGCGTGCGGGCCCAGCGGTGGAGGGCTTGGGCTTGTTCGGCCAGGCGGTGTTCGGTGCTGCCGAGCGGGTCCTTGAAGAAGAAGGCCAGGTCGGTCTGGGGGCCTGACCTGCCCGCCGCGTGGGCTGCGGCCAGGAGCCGTGCCAGGTCCAGCACCAGGGGTGCGGCCAACGAGGAGTCGAGGCCGTTCCACGTCAGTTGCAAGGACATCCGTGCGCCCAGGAAGCCCTCGAAGGACACGTGGTCCCAGGAAGTCTTGTGTTCTCCCAAGTCCGGGACGTAGTCGATGTGCAGCGGTGCGGTGACGTCCTCCCCCAGGAGCGCCGCCAGGCCGCGCGCCTTGGAGATGGACTTGCTGCTGGCGTGTTCCGGGTTCGACAGGGTCGCGCCGTCACCGCCGCCGAGGAGGTTGGTGCCGGTCCACGACAAGACTTTCAGGGCTCGGGAGGTGAACATCGGGGCCAGGGCGGCGCGGAGGAGGGTTTCGCCGGTCTTGCCGTCTCTTCCCGCGTAGGGGACGGACTTGCGGCGGGCCAGCTCGTCCAAGGCTGGTAGGGCTACGCCCGTGGACGGGGTGAAGTCGACGAAGGCGCAGCCTGCTTGGAAAGCGGCATAGGCGACCAGTGAGCTGGGTGGCAGGACTGGGAGGCCCGGTGTGCGTAGGGCTTCTTCCAGGGACTCGACCGTGGTGTGGGGGACGGTGGCGGGTGGTTCGGTGGAGGCCACGTTCACGACCACGACTCGGGTCAGGTCGTGTCGTGCCTGGAAGGTGGTGATGTCTTTGGTCAGGTGGGTGGCGGCGTCGGCCTGGGTGCCGGCGGAGGCTGCTGGGTGGTAGCCGGGGAGGATTTCGGCGTCTACCGCCGCCAACTCGTCGGCTACGGATTCGACCAGGCCTGCCGGTAGAACGCCGTCCCGGGTCAGGGATTCGGCGCGCTTGAGCAGAGGGGTCGTGGTGATGTCGTGGCCGCCGATGGTGAAGGACCGCCACGGCGGGAGGGGTGCGTCCAGCAGCTCGGTGACGCAGCCGGTGGGGGGTGTCAGGCCTGCGCGGAGTGCTAGGAGGCCTGTGATGGCGGTCGTGGCCACGGAGCCACGACCGCCGTTGAGCCACAAGCCGATGCGTTCGGTCGTCACGCGGGGTCCTGGCTGGTGGAGAACGCCGCGTCGAACGACGCTGCGGGCGGGTCGAAAGCGTTGTGGCGGACGAACTCCAGGGCCTCGGGCGCGCCGATCAGGCGGTCCATGCCGGCGTCTTCCCATTCGACGCTGATGGGGCCCTGGTAACCAATGCTGTTGAGCATCCGGAACGCCCGTTCCCACGGCACGTCACCGCGTCCCGTCGACACGAAGTCCCAGCCACGGCGGGGATCGCCCCACGCGAGGTGTGAGCCCATGCGGCCGTTGCGGCCGTCGCCGACCTGACGCCGCGCGTCCTTGCAGTCGACGTGGTAGATCCGGTCGCGGAAGTCCCACAGGAAACCCACCGGGTCCAGGTCCTGCCAGACGAAGTGGGACGGGTCCCAGTTCAGGCCGAACGCCGGACGGTGGCCGATGGCTTCCAGGGTCCGGGTCGTGGTCCAGTAGTCGTAGGCGATCTCGGACGGGTGCACCTCGTGGGCGAACTTCACGCCTACCTCGTCGAACACGTCGAGGATCGGGTTCCATCGATCTGCGAAGTCCTGGTAGCCGGCGTCGACCATCGCGGCCGGCACGGGCGGGAACATCGCGACCGTCTTCCAGATCGACGAGCCGGTGAAGCCGACGACGGTGTCCGCGCCCAGGCGGGCGGCGGCGCGGGCAGTCACCTTCATCTCCTCCGCCGCGCGTTGCCGCACGCCCTCGGGGTCGCCGTCGCCCCAGATGCGCGGGGACAGGATGCCCTTGTGGCGTTCGTCGATCGGGTCGTCGCAGACCGCCTGGCCGGTGAGGTGGTTGGAGATCGTCCACACCTTCAGGTCGTGCTTGGCGAGGATCGCGAGCCGGTCGGCCACGTAGTCGTCGTCCTCGGCGGCCCGCCACGGGTCGAGGTGGTCGCCCCAGCAGGCGATCTCCAGGCCGTCGTAGCCCCACCCGGCGGCCAGGCGGGCGACCTCCTCGAACGGGAGGTCCGCCCACTGGCCGGTGAACAGGGTGATCGGACGTGCCATCTCGGGGTCCCCTTCTCAGACGGTGTGCCAGGTGCGGGAGGCCGCGCTCGCCTCGACGGCCGCCAGCACCCGCTGGAGGCGCAGGCCGTCGGCGAACGACGGGCTCGGGTCGGTGCCTTCGGCGACGGCGCGGACGAAGTCCACGGCCTGGTGGGTGAACGAGTGCTCGTAGCC
The DNA here is from genome assembly GCA_050954585.1 of Actinosynnema sp. CA-248983. GTDB lineage: Bacteria > Actinomycetota > Actinomycetes > Mycobacteriales > Pseudonocardiaceae > Actinosynnema. The sequence goes on from CP191863.1 coordinate 5,025,836, forward strand.
CAGGACGTGCCCGGCGGGCCACCACGCGCCCACGTACGGGTGGTCGGGCTCGGTGACCACGATGCGGCGGAAGCCGGCCGTGGCGGAGTCCTCGCCGCCGTCGAAGTAGTGCAGGACGTTCATGTCCTCGAAGTCGAACGCCACACTGCCCGCCGAGCCGTTGACCTCGATCCGCAGGGCGTTCTTGCGACCGCTGGCGAACCGGGTGGCTTCGAACGAGCCGAGGGCGCCGTTCTGGAACCGGGCCAGGAACAGGGCGGCGTCGTCGACTGTCACCGGGCCGGTCTCGTCGGAGACGGCAGTGCCGGAGAGGCCGGAGTGCGCGGCGGCCAGGGGGCGTTCGGTCACGAAGGTCTCAAGGGTGCCGCAGACTTCGGTGATGGTGTCGCCGACGATGAACTGCGCCGCGTCGACGATGTGGGCCCCGATGTCACCGAGCGAGCCGGAGCCGGCCTTGTCCTTTTGCAAGCGCCATGAGAGGGGTGCGGCCGGGTCGACGATCCAGTCCTGGAGGTACTGGGCGCGGACGTGGTGGATGCGGCCCAAGCGGCCTTGGGCCACCAGGTCGCGGGCCAGGCTCAGGGCCGGCACGCGGCGGTAGCTGAAGCCGACCATCGCGCGAACGCCCTTGGCGGCGGCACGTTCCGCAGCGGCGGCCATGGCTTCGGCTTCGGCTACGGTGTTGGCCAAGGGCTTTTCGCAGAGGACGTGCTTGCCGGCGTCGAGCGCGGCTACGGCGATCTCGGCGTGGGTGTCGCCGGGTGAGCAGATGTCGATGACGTCCACGTCGTCCCGGTCCAGTAGGGTCTTCCAGTCGGTGACCGCTTCCGCCCAGCCCAGGCGGGCGGCTGCCGCCTGGGTGCGCTCGGGGTTCCGGCCGCACACCACGGCCATCACCGGCCGGACGGGCAGGTCGAAGAAGCGGGGGGCCACGCGCCACGCCTGGGAGTGGGCCGATCCCATGAACTCGTGGCCGATCATCGCGATGCGCAAATCCGTCACGTGAGCGCTCCTCAGGACTCGAAGGCCGCGGGCAGGTAGCGGTCGACGTTGTCCTTGGTGACGACCGGGGCGTACAGCTGGACCTCCCGCGGGATCTCCACCTCTACCAGGTCGCCCAGGGCCTTGTTCTGCACCGCGAGCCGCGCCAGCCGGATGCCGTCCGCGCCCTGGGTCGACGGGTACACCACGGTCGCCTTGTGCAGGCCGTTGTCCGCCTTGATCTCCCGCATCACGTTGGCCGAACCGGCGCCGCCCACCAGGAAGAACTCGCTGCGCCCGGCGTTCTTGACGGCCGCCGACACGCCCACGCCCTGGTCGTCGTCGTGGTTCCACACCGCGTCCAGCTTGGGCGCGGCCTGGAGCAGGTTCGCGGCGGCCTTCTCGCCGCTTTCCACGGTGAATTCGGCGGCCACCCGGTTGTTCACCTTCAGCCCGCACTCGCCCAGCGCGTCCGCGAAGCCCTTGCTGCGGTCCTGGGTCAGCGGCAGCGAGTCGATGCCGGCGATCTCGGCCACGACCGCGCCCGCCTTGCCCTTCAGCTTCTCGCAGATGTAGGTGCCGGCGGACACGCCCATGCCGTAGTTGTCGCCCAGCACGGTGGAGCGCGCGGCGAACGGGCTGTCGAACTCGCGGTCGACGTTGATCACCGTGATGCCGGCCTTCATCGCCTTGAGCGCCACCGGGGTCAGCGCCGCGCCGTCGAAGGGCAGCAGCACGATGGCGTCGACCTTGTCGTTGATGAACGTCTCCACCTGGCTGATCTGGAGGTTGACGTCGTTGGTCCCCTCCACCACCCGCAGCTCGACGTCGGAGTACTTGCCCGCCTCGGCCTTGGCGGCGTTGGTGATCGCGGCCATCCAGCCGTGGTCGGCGGCGGGCGCGGAGAAGCCGATGACGACCTTCTCGCCGGGCTCGTCGTTGGCGACCTTCGCACCGCCCTGGCCACTGCCGGACGGGGGCTGCGCGGTGTTGCCCGTGCAGGCGGTGAGTGCGACGGCCATCGCCGCGACGAGACCGGTTATCGCCTTGCGTGACATGGTTTTCGCTCCTGTGTGCGGCGGTGGTCAGGCGGTGCTTCTGCGGGCCAGCCGCTGCTGGAGGAGCACGGCGACCACGATGATCGCGCCCTTCGCGACGGCCTGGGCGGAGATGGACAGGTTGTTGAGGGTGAACACGTTCGACAGCGTGGTGAAGATCAGGACGCCGAACACGGTGCCCGCGATGGTGCCGCGACCGCCGGACAGCAGGGTGCCGCCGATGACCACGGCCGCGATGGCGTCCAGTTCGTAGAGCAGGCCGTGCGTGGAGCTGCCGGTGGTGGTGCGGGCCACGAGCATGACCGCCGCGATGCCGCAGCACACGCCGAGCAGGGTGTAGAGCATGACGGTGTGCCGCTTCACGTCGATGCCGGCCAGCCGCGCCGCCTCGGGGTTGCCGCCCACGGCGAAGGTCCGGCGGCCGAAGGTGGTGCGGTTGAGCAGCACCCAGCCGCCGGCGGCGACCAGGGCGAACACCACCACCAGCACGGGCACGCCGAGCACGGAGGCGTCGAAGAACGCGGTGAACCCGGGCACGTTCACGATCTGGGTGCGGCGGTTGGAGATGATCTCGGCGAGGCCGCGGGCGGCGGCGAGCATCGCCAGGGTCGCGATGAACGCCACGATCCGCCCGTAGGCGATGAGGACCCCGTTGACCACCCCGCACCCCGCGCCCACGGCCAGCGCCGTGAACACGATGACCAGCCAGTGCGTGTTGGTGGCCATGCCCTGGGTGGCCAGCGTGGTCGCCCACACCGAGGCCAGCGCGACGATCGCGCCGACGGACAGGTCGATGCCGCCGCCGGTGATCACGAACGTCATGCCGACGCTGACCACGCCGATCACCGACGCCAGGCGCAGGATCGTCAGGACGTTGTCCAGGTCGGCGAACCGGTCCCCCGCCGTCACCACGCCCACCAGGCACAGCAGCACCAGGGCCACCACGAGGCCGGTGTTGCGGCCGGGCGCGGAGGCCAGGAACGACGTGCCGTTGGTGCGCGGCGCGGCGCGGGTGGCGGTGTCTTCGCTCATGCGGCGGTTCCCTCCATGACCAGGTCGAGGACCCGGGCTTCGTCGATCTCGGCGGCCGGTCCTTCGTGCACGACACGGCCTTCGCGCACCACGAGCACGCGATCGGCCAGGCCCAGGACCTCCTCGATGTCGCTGGACACGACCACCACGGCGACACCCCGGTCGGCCAGGTCGCGCACCAGCCGGTAGATCTCGCCGCGCGCCCCGACGTCCACGCCCCGGGTCGGCTCGTCCAGCAGCAGCACCCGGCAGCCGCGCAGCAGCCAGCGGGCGAGCACGACCTTCTGCTGGTTGCCGCCGGACAGCGTGCGCACGATACGGTCCACATCGGACGGTCGGACGTCCAGCGACGCGGTCAGGTCGGCCGAGCGGGACCGTTCGGCGGCCTCGTCCAGGAAACCCATGCGGGCGAACAGCGGCAGCGAGGAGACGGTGATGTTGCGGTAGACGGCCTGGTCCAGCAGCAGGCCCTGGCTCTTGCGCTCCTCGGGGCACAGGCCGACGCCGGCCCGCACGGCCGCGCCGACGTTGCCGGGCCTGAGCCGCCGGCCGTCGACCACGACCTCGCCGGAGGTCGGTTTGCGGGCGCCGTAGACGGCTTCCAGGATCTCCGAACGGCCCGCGCCGACCAGGCCGGCGAGCCCGACCACCTCGCCCGCGCGGACGGTGAAGTCCACCCCCGCGCGGCGGCCGACCGCGAGCCCGCGCACCACCAGGGCCTCGGCGGCGTCCGGCGGGACCGGTGTGCGCGGCGGGTAGACGTTGCGGGCCTCGCGGCCGGTCATCAGCTTGATCAGCTCCGCGGTGCCCACGGCGGACACGTCCAGGCCCGCGGCGACCGTGCGGCCGTCCTTGAGCACGGTGACGCGGTCGCCGATCTCGCGGATCTCCTCCAACCGGTGGGAGATGTGGATGACGGCGACACCATGGGCGGTCATGTCCCGGATGACCCGGAACAGCGTGCGGACCTCGTCCTGGTCGAGCACGGCCGAGGGTTCGTCCATGATCAGCAGCTTGGCGTCCCGGGACAGCGCGCGGGCCATGCTGACCACCTGCTGCTGCGCGGCGGTCAGCCGGCCCACGTCGCGGTCGGGCGGGATGTCGGCGTGACCCAACCGTGCCAGCAGGGCCCGGGTGCGGCGGCGGGTCTCGGCGCGGCGGGTGAAGCCGCCGGCGGACAGCTCGTGGCCCAGGAAGACGTTGTCCGCCACCGACAAGCCCGGCACCAGGTCCAGTTCCTGGTAGAGGGTGGCCACGCCGGCGCGCATCGCGGCGGTCGGGTTGGCGAACGACACGACCTCGCCCTGGCTGACGATCTCGCCCTCGTCGGGGCGGTGCGCGCCGGAGAGCACCTTGATCAGCGTGGACTTGCCCGCGCCGTTCTGGCCCAGCAGGCAGTGCACCTCACCCGCGCGCACGTCGAAGTCCACGCCGGCCAGCGCGGTGACACCGGGGAACCGCTTGACCAGGCCGCGCACGGACAGCAGGGGCGGCGGGGTGGACGTCATCGGCGGCACTCCCGGTTGCTCGGCGGCACTCGCGGTTGTCACTGGCAGCGCTCCCAGGTGTGAGCGCTAACACAGGCACGCGAGACTAGCGCGGCGCAAGGCGCAGTGACAGCGAATGGCGAGTTTTCGCCAGCGAAGCGATTCGCACTCCCAATTCGTTGCATGCCTCATGTAATGGGGCGTAGCGTGCGGGAGCGGTCGAACCGGTTCGATGTTCGCGACACACTGCGGTCGGACACGAGGGAGTCGCGCGATGCAGCCTTCACCCGTTCCCGTTGCGCCTCGACGTTGGCGTTCACATGTGTCGGCGAAGCTGCGGGCGGTGCTCGCCGTCGCCGCGCTGTGCGCCGCCGCCCTGTCGGTGGAAGCGACGACGTGGACGCCACCGGTTTCCGCCGCCACCACCGGGCCGTGCGACATCTACGCCGCCGGCGGCACACCGTGCATCGCCGCGCACAGCACGACCAGGGCGTTATACGGGACGTACGCCGGGAAGCTGTACCAAGTCCGGCGTTCGTCGGACAACACCACCCGCGACGTCACCGTGCTGACCGCCGGCGGCACCGCCGACGCCACCCTCCAGGACACCTTCTGCGCCGGGACCACGTGCGTGATCACCGTGGTCTACGACCAGTCCGGCCGGGGCAACGACCTGTGGTACCAGGGGTCCACCGTCGTGCCCGGCTCCAGCCAGAGCCGCCCCGCGATCGCCACCAGCGAGTCGCTGAAGGTCGGCGGCAGCAAGGCGTACTCGCTCTACATCAACCCCGGCAACAGCTACTGGCGCGACGGCCACCTGACCGGCGTCCCGACCGGCGCGCAGCCGGAGGGCATGTACATGGTGACCAGCGGCACCCACGTCAACAACGGCTGCTGCTTCGACTACGGCAACAGCGAGACGACCAGGTCCGCCGACGCCGCCGGCGCGATGGACGCGATCAACTTCAGCACGCAGTGCTGGTTCGGCGGGTGCCAGGGCACCGGCCCGTGGGTGCAGGCGGACCTGGAGTGGGGCCTGTTCCCGGGCGGCAGCCAGCAGTGGAACCCCAACCAGCGCGCGTTCCCGCACAGGTTCGTCACGGCCATGCTGAAGAACAACGGGACCACGCGGTTCGCGCTCAAGGGCAGCAACGCCCAGGCCGGCACCCTGACCACGCTGTACGACGGCGCGCTGCCCAACGGCTACAGCCCCATGAAGAAGCAGGGCGCGATCATCCTGGGCAGCGGCGGCGACTGCTGCAAGCCCGGCGGCGGCGCGAACCTCAGCGCCGGCACGTTCTACGAGGGCGCCATGGTCGCCGGCTACCCGTCCGACGCCACCGAGAACGCCGTGCAGGCCAACGTCGTCGCGGCCGGCTACGCCCCCGAGACCCCGGCCCCGGGCGGCGCGGTGCGCGCGGTGGGCGCGGGCAAGTGCCTGGACGTGGCGGGCGGGAGCACGGCGCCCGGGGCGCAGGTGCAGATCTGGGACTGCCAGGGCACGCCGGGCCAGACGTGGGCGCGGACGGCGTCGGGCGAGCTGACCGTGTACAGCGGCGGGAACCTGCGGTGCCTGGACGCCTACGCGCAGGGCACGACCGCCGGGACCCGGGTGGTGACGTGGTCGTGCAACGGGCAGGCCAACCAGCGCTGGACCGTCGGCGCCGACGGCACGATCCGGGGCGTCCAGTCGGGGCTGTGCCTGGACGTGGCGAACGCGTCGACCGCCAACGGCGCGGCGGTGCACCTGTGGACCTGCCACGGCGGCGCCAACCAGCGCTGGAGCGTGAGCTGACCGCCGCGGTCGCGGGCTTGACCGGCGCGGCGCTCGCGGGCCGCGCCGGGGAGACGGGGGCTTCCAGCGTGGGGAGCCCGTGAAGGGAGTGGTGATGCGCCCCAAAGTGGTGCGACACGGATTGCGGCGGGCGGCCTCGCTTCTAGGGACCGCAGCGCTGATGTTGGGGCTGGTGGCACCGGTGGCCTCGGCACATCCGGAGGGCTTGCACGTCCTGTTGTTCAGCAAGACCGCGGCCGGGGCGTACCGCCACGACTCCATCCCCGCCGGCATCGCGATGTTCGAGCAGTTGGCCGCCGAGCGCAAGTGGGAGATGACCAAGAGCGAGGACTCCACGGTCTTCAACAACGCCAACCTGGCCACGTACGACGTCATCGTGATGCTCCAGACCTCCGGCATGGTCTGGGACACCGCCGCCCAACGCTCCGCCATGCAGACCTTCGTGCGCAACGGCGGCGGCGTGGTGGCCATCCACAACGCCACGGACATGAACATCGAGCAGCAGTTCCCGTGGTGGGACCAGTTCCTCGGCATGACCATGACCCAGCACTCGGCGATCGTGCAGGGCACGGCGAAGGTCGCGGACAAGAAGCACCCGTCCGGCGCGGGTCTGCCGGACCGGTGGGTGCGCACCGAGGAGTGGTACAACTTCGACCGCAACGTCCGGGGCAACGCACACGTCCTGGTCACGGCCGACGAGACCACCTACAACCCGGGCTCGAACGCGATGGGCTTCGACCACCCGATCTCGTGGTGCCGCAACTTCGAGGGCGGCCGGCTGTGGGCCACCGCGATGGGCCACCAGTCCTCGGCCTACTCCGAACCCCTGTTCCGGTCCCACGTCGCGGGCGGCGTGGAGTCGGCGGGCGGCCACGTCCCGGCGGACTGCGGTCCGACGGTGTGGGGCAGCTTCGAGAAGGTGGCGCTGGACGAGACCACGATCGCGCCCGGCGCGGTGGACGTGGCCCCGGACGGCCGGGTGTTCTTCACCGAGTACGGCGGCAAGCTGAAGATCTTCAAGCCGAACACCCGCACCACGGTGACCGCCGCGACCTTCAACGTCTACGGCAGCGGCCAGAACTCCGAGGACGGCCTGACCGGCCTGGCCCTGGACCCGGACTTCGCCACCAACCGGTGGGTCTACCTCAACTACTCCCCCGGCGACACCAGCGAGCAGGCCGCCCGGATCTCCCGGTTCACCATGAACGGCGACACCCTCGACCGGGCCAGTGAGAAGGTCCTGCTCACCATCCCCGCCTGGCGCGAGAACGAACCCGGGCACACCGGCGGCTACCTGGCGTTCGGCCCCGGCAAGAACCTCTACATCGGCGTCGGCGACGACATCAACCCGTTCGCCTCCGACGGCTACACCCCGATCGACGAGCGCGCCGGCCGCAAGTGGTGGGACGCGCAGGGCACCGCGGCGAACACCAACGACCTGCGCGGCAAGGTCCTGCGCATCCACCCGGAACCGGGCGGCACCTACACCATCCCGTCGGGCAACCTGTTCGCCCCCGGGACGGCGCGGACGCGGCCCGAGATCTACGCGATGGGCTTCCGCAACCCGTTCCGGTTCAGCGTCCACCCGACGACCGGCGTGCTGTACGTGGCCGACTACGGCCCCGACGCCGGCGCGGACAACGCCAACCGGGGGCCGGGCGGCCTGGTGGAGTGGAACATCGTGAAGTCGCCGGGCAACTACGGCTGGCCGTACTGCATCGGCAACAACACCCCGTTCAACGACTACGACTTCGCCACCCGCACCTCGGGCGCGAAGTTCAACTGCGCGGCCCCCACCAACACCTCGCCCAACAACACCGGCCTCACCACGCTCCCGGCCGCCCGCGCCGCGGACGTCTGGTACGGCAACAGCGCCACCGAGGGCAACAAGTTCCCGGAGATGGGCACCGGCGGCGAGGGCCCGATGGGCTTCCCGATCTACCAGTACAACGCCAACAACCCGTCGCAGACCAAGTTCCCGGCCTACTACGACCAGGTCCCGTTCCTGGGCGACTGGTCCCGCAACCGGATGTGGGAGTTCCGCACCGACTCCGGCGGGAACCTGCTGAAGATCAACAGCTTCCTGCCGAACCTCTCCTTCGCCTCGCCGATGGACATGAAGTTCGGCCCGGACGGCTCGATGTACCTGCTGACCTGGGGCACCGGCTGGGACGACAACGTCCACCTGCCCGGCGCGGGGTTGTGGCGCATCGACTACAACGCCGGTGAACGCAGCCCCATCGCGCAGGCGTCGGCCACACCGTCGTCCGGCGGGACACCGTTGACGGTGGCGTTCTCCAGCGCGGGTTCGCGAGACCCCGAGGGCGGCGCGCTGACCTACCGGTGGACCTTCGGCGACGGCGGGACGTCGACCCAGGCCAACCCCTCGCACACCTACACCACCTCGGGCACGTTCAACGTGCAGTTGACGGTGACCGACCCGACCGGCAAGACCGGCACCGCGAACCTCACGGTGACCTCCGGCAACACCGCGCCCACGGTGCGGTTCACCGGACCGGTCGACGGCGGCATGTTCGGGTGGGGCGACACCATCCCGTACGCGCTGTCGGTCACCGACGCCGAGGACGGCACGATCAACTGCACCCGGGTGGTCACCCAGCCCAACATCGGCCACGACTCGCACAAGCACCCGCTGGGCAGCCCGATCACCGGGTGTTCCGGCTCGTTCCGGGCCGAGGCGGACGCCGAGCACCAGAGCGGCAACGCGCACATCATCGGCTCCGCCGAGTACACCGACAACGGCGGCAACGGGCTGCCGGCGCTGACGGGCAGCGCGTCGGTGGTGTTGCAGCCCAAGCGCAAGCAGGCCGAGCACTACAACGGCTCGTCGGGCGTGCGGGTGGTGGCCCAGGCCGGGGCGGAGTCCGGCGGGCGCGTGGGCGACATCTCCAACAACGACTGGATCTCGTTCAAGCCGGTCAACTTCACCGGGATCGACCAGGTGTCCTTCCGGGTGTCGTCGCCGTCGGGCGGCGGCTCGATCGAGCTGCGCGCCGGGTCGCCGACCGGCACGCTGATCGCGTCGGCGCCGGTGACCTCCACGGGCGGATGGGACAACTACGTCAGCCTGCCCGCGGTGAACGTGACCCGGCCTTCGGGGACGGTCGAGCTGTTCGTGGTGTTCAAGACGTCGTCGAACAACAACTTCGACCTCGACTCGATCAACTACATCGGGGCGGGCATCGGGTCCGGCGGTGGCTCCACGGCGAAGCAGATCGTCGGCATCGGCAGCAAGTGCGTCGACGTCAACGCCTCGGCCACGACGGACGGCACGAAGGTCCAGCTGTGGACGTGCGGCACCGGTGACAACCAGAAGTGGACCCAGGTCGGGTCCACGTTCCAGTCGCTGGGCAAGTGCCTGACCGTGGCGAACAGCAGCCAGACCGACGGCGCGCTGGTGCAGCTGTGGTCGTGCAGCGGGGCGCCCGGGCAGAACTGGTCCGTGCAGGCCGACGGCACCATCCGCAACGGCGCCAAGTGCCTGGACGCCAACGGCGCCAGCTCGGCGGACGGCACGCAACTGATCATCTGGTCGTGCAACGGCGGCACGAACCAGAGGTGGACCCTCAGGTAGAGGGGCACTGGGAAAGCCGCCGGCGCCGGGTTCCACACCCCCGGCGCCGGCGGCGTCTTCACGTCAGGCCCGGGTACAGCGCTGGTTCTGCCGGCCGGTGCAGGTCGCCAAGCGGACCTGGGTGCCGTGGGTCAGGGTCGCCGCGCCGCCGCGCCGGACGTGATCAGCGTGGCCGCCAGCAGGGCGAAGGCCGGCGCTGTCGAGAGCAGTCGTCTCATCAGGGGCTCCTCACCGGGGAACGGCGGCCGGGCGCGTGCCCGGCCGCCGTCGTGCTGGAAGCGCTCAGGCCCTGGCCCAGCGCTGGTTGGCGCCGGTGTGGCAGGTCCACACGATCACGGTCGAGCCGTTGGCCGTGGCCGCGCCGTTGACGTCCAGGCACAGCCCGGTGCGGGCGTTGCCGATCGTGCCGTTGGTGTTGAACGTCCACTGCTGGTTGGGGCTGCCGGTGCAGTCCCAGATCCGGGCGCGGGTGCCGGCGGTCGCGTTGTCGGGGACGTCCAGGCACTTGCCCAGCACCTGCAACGCCTGGCCGTTCTGGGAGAACCGCTGGTTGGCGTTGGTGTGGCAGTCCCAGATGATCATCGGGCTGCCGGTGGCGGAGTTCGCGCCCTCGACGTCCATGCACCGGCCGGAGGCCTCGCCGCGCAGGCGGAACGTGGTCGGGGTCGGCGGGGTCTCACCGGTGAAGAACTTCCACACCTCGTTCTTGACCCAGCTGCGCGCGCCGGACTCGCAGCCCGCGCACCCGTCCACCGGGCCCTGCTGGTGGCCGCCGTCGAAGGCCGCCCAGACCACCGGGTAGCCGGTCCGGCAGCCGGAGTAGGTGGTGGAGATGTGGGTGTTGCTGCCGCGCGCGGGTTCGGGCGCGTTCTGCGCGGTGCAGCCGTTGTTGCGGACGAACCGGTCCCGCAGCGAGCGGCCCGCGCCGATGTTGTCGGAGATGCCGTGGATGCCCATGTAGGCCACGGGCTGCGTGCCGCCGTTGCAGCCGCTGATCTCGCCCGGGGCGGCGATGGCCGCGACGGCGCGGAACACCGTCGGGCGCGAGCACGCGAGCGAGTAGCTCATCGCGCCGCCGTAGCTGAAGCCGAGCGAGAAGACCTGCGCGGTGTCCACGCACAGCGCGTCGCCGATCCGCCGGATCATGTCGTCGGCGAAGGTGACGTCCTCGCCGCCGGTGTTCGCCCATGCGTTGTTGAGGCCTTGCGGCGCAACGAAGATGGCGCTGTTGTCGGCGAGGCGCCGCAGGCCGTAGTAGGCGTACACGTCACCGTCGGAGCCACCGGAGGCGACCTGGGTCGCGGTCCCGCCCCACCAGTGGAAGCCGAAGATCAGGCGGTACTGGCGGTTGGGGTCGTAGTCGGCCGGGACGCTGAGGATGAAGCTGCGGTTCTTGCCGCTGCTCTGGATGTTGTGCGTGCCGCTGGCCAGCCCGGGGGCCTTGCCGCAGCCGGGTGTGGCGGCGAGCGTGACGCCCCCCGCCGGGCCGGCGTCGCCGGGGGCGGCGTACGCCGGGCCGTTGACGCCCGCTCCGATGAGGGCCAACGCGGCCAAGGCCGTGGTCAGTCCCCGCCATCGGCGGAGGCGGCCGGTGTGTCGCATGGATGTGCTCCGATTCTCCTGTGAGGGGACCGGATCGCGGCATCCGCGGCGGATCGGACGCTGGTTGTCGAACCGGTTCGATCAGGCAGTCAGCCTACGCCCGACACCGTCGAACAACTAGCGATGACAGCCCTCGAACCAATTCGAAGAGCCTTTCCGGCGCGCAGCGCCAAGGGCAGGGTCGCCGAGGAGGGCACAACTCAACTTGGGCTTCTTGCTTGTGTCATCCCCTTATGGCCTGCCCGAAGGGCTGCCACAGATTTCCCGGGTGCAGCCGAAAAGTTTTGCGAGGAACGAGCAAAAGTCTTTCGCGGCACCCGGGAAATCCGTGGTCGGCGTTGCCAGGCCCATGCGGTGGAGGCACCGAAGCCCTTCCCCTGGGCTGGGAGCCCTGCCAAAAGCTGAAAGCAGCCGCTGCGCGCGGCGAAAACCGGTTAGCGGGGGCGGTAGTCGAACCAGTCGAAGGCGGCGGTGCCGGTGGTGGCATACATGCCGATCACCCGGCCGGTGAAGCCGGAGGCCACCTCTGTGGACAGGTAACGGCCGTCCAGTTCGCACAGGAGCGTGCCGTTGACGTGGAACCCGACCAGGTCCGGCCCCAGGGCCTTGCCGCCGTCGGCGGCTTCGTCCTCGGGCGTGGGCAGGCGGGTGGTGACGGTCAGGGTCACCGGACCCTCGGGCACTTCCGTCGCCGCTACGGTGTGGCGTAGTGGACCGATGCGGGCGATGACCTCGGCGCGGCCTTCCGCCACCTCAAGGTCGTAGTGGTGGGCTTCGTCCAAGCGCACCGACAGGCCCGCTCGTGCCGAACCCGGGTCCAGCAACACCTCCGCGTGGCTTTCCTGGTGCTGCTGGCGGCGGCCGATGAAGGTGTGGCCGGGTTCGTCCAGGGTCGGGCCGGTGGCGTGCAGGGTGAGCCAGCCCGGGCGTTCGGTCAGCGACCACGACTCGTCGGGTCGCACGCGCGGGGAGATCCACTCGAAGCCGAGCGCCGGACCGGTGAAGTCGTCGCGCACGGGCGGCGGGTCCAGGGGATGCCACATCGACGGCGCGCGTTCGGTGAGTTCCACCGGGCCCACGCGGGGCCAGCCGTCGACCCACTCGACCGGGGTCAGGAACGTCTCCCGGCCCAGCGGGTGGTAGTTCGGGGTGAAGCCGCGCGGGCGGGTGGCCAGCAGGATCATCCACCACTCACCGTCCGGGGTGGACACCAGGTCGGCGTGGCCGGTGCTCTGGATGGGACGGTCGGTGCCGCGGTGCGTCAGGATCGGGTTGCCGGGCGCGGGTTCGTAGGGGCCGCGCGGGTGGCGGGCACGGGCCATGGCCACGGTGTGGCCGCGTTCGGTGCCGCCCTCGGCGATCATGAGGTACCACCAGTCGCCGATCCGGTAAAGGTGCGGCGCCTCCGGCCACTGCAGCCCGGTGCCCGACCAGATCGGCCACGGGCCCTCCAACACCTTGCCCGCCAACGGGTCCACCCGCGCGAGCTGGACGCCGTGCACGGTGCACCAGCAGTTGCCGTCCTCGTCCCAGACCAGGCTCGGGTCGATGCCGGGCAGGTCGATCCACACCGGGTCCGACCACGGGCCGGCCGGGTCCTCGGCGGTGACCACGAAGTTGCCGCCCTCCGAGACGTTGGTGGTGATCATGTAGAACAGGCCGTCGTGGTGCCGGATCGTCGGCGCGTAGATGCCGCGCGAGGCCAGGGCGTCGGCCGGCATCGGCAGTTGCGCCGGCCGGTCCAGGACGTTGCCGATCTGCCGCCAGTGCACCAGGTCCCGGCTGTGCAGGATCGGCACGCCCGGGAAGTACTCGAAGCTGGAGCACACCAGGTAGTAGTCGTCGCCGACCCGGCAGACGCTGGGGTCCGGGAAGAACCCCCGACCACCGGGTTGTCGAAGCTCCGCGTCATGTTCCGCCTTCCGGGTTCAGCCCTTGAACGCACCGTCGAGGATGCCCGCGACCATCCGCCTGCCGACCAGGACGAACACGACCAGCACGGGCAGGGTCGAGAGGAACGAGCCGGACATGGCCAGCCCGAGGTCGATGTGGAAGTTGTTCTGCAACGCCTTGATGGCGATCTGCGCGGTGAACCGCTCCGGCGACTTGAGCACGATGAACGGCCACAGGAAGTCGTTCCACGCCGTCACGAACCCGAACAGGCCCAGCACGAACGCCGCCGGCCGCACGATCGGGAACACGATGCGCCAGAACACCTGCCACGTCGACGCGCCGTCCAGGTAGGCCGCCTGCATCAGCTCGTCGTTGATCGTGGCCACGATGTGCTGGCGCATCCAGAAGATCCCGAACGCGCTCGCCAGTCCCGGCACGACCAAGGCCTGCAACGTGTCCACCCAGCCCAGCTCGGACATGATCAGGTACTGCGGGATCACGGCGAGCTGCGTCGGGACCGTCATCGTCAGCAGCACCACGAGAAACAGCGTGTTGCGCCCCGGGAACCGGAGCTTGGCGAACGCGAACCCGGCCAGCGCGCACAGCAGGGCCTGGCCCACGCCGATCGTCAGGGCCACCACGATGCTGTTCACGATGGACTGGAGGAACGGGACCGTGGTGAACACCAGCCCGGCCAGGTGGAAGAAGTTCCCGCCCGGCACGATCTCCGGCGGCATCTGCGTGGCCGCCGCGGTGTCGGTGGTGGCGACCACGAACATCCAGTACAGCGGGAACAGCGACACCGCCGCCGCGCCGCCCAGGAGCCCGTACTGCCACCAGCGGACGTTGTTGTGGCGCGCAGTCATCGGTCCGCCTTGATGCGACTGGACAGCAGGTAGTTCACCGCGGCGACGCACACCACCATCAGGAACAGCGCGACGCCGATCGCCGACCCGTAGCCGAACTCGTAGCGGCCGAAGCCCTGTTCGTACAGCATGAGCGTGAGCGTCTGGCACTGCCGGACCGAGCCGCAGGTCAGCGACGAGCCCGGGGACACCAGCAGCGGTTCGGTGAAGATCTGGAGACCGCCGATGGTCGAGGTGATCACGGTGAAGATGATCACCGGGCGCAGCGCCGGGATGGTGATGTGGCGGAACCGCTGCCACCCGTCCGCGCCGTCGATGGCGGCGGACTCGTAGACGTCGCGCGGCACCGCCTGCAGCGAGGCCAGGTAGAGCAGCGTGGTGTAGCCGAACCACCGCCAGGTCACCATCGCCGCGATGACGACGTGGCTGCCGAACGTCGACCCGACGAAGTCCACCGGGTCCACGCCGACCAGGCCGAGCAGCCAGTTGAGCAGGCCGAAGTCGCGGTCGAAGAGCTGGGCGAACACGATCGCGGTGGCGGCCACCGAGGTCACGTACGGCACGAGCACGGACATCCGGAAGAACAGCGCGGCCCGCAGCCGGGCGTGGTTGAGCACGTGGGCCAGCAGCAGCGCGACGAACAGCTGCGGCACCGTGGACAGGAACCAGATGCTCACCGTGTTGCGGGTCGCGTTCCAGAACCTGGGGTCGTCCAGCATCCGGGTGAAGTTGTCCAGGCCGATGTACGTCTGGTCGCCGATCGGGTTCCAGTCGAACAGCGCCACGTAGAACGTGAACAGGAACGGGAACAGCCCGAACACGGCGAACAGCACGAAGAACGGCGCGATGTAGGCGTAGGGCGCCAGCCGCTCCCGCAGCGGGGTGCCGACGCGCGGGGCGGGCGGCTCTGCGGGAGCGACCGGGACGGGCGCCAGTGTGGTGCTCACGGGCGGCTCACTTGCCGATGGCGGTCTTGATGTTGCGGATGGCGTCGTCCCACGCCGTGGCCGGGTTGCCGCCGCTCTCCTCGACGTTGGTGATGGCGTTGAGGAACTCGGTGCCGATGGTCGTGCTGTCCGGTCCGATGTAGAACGGCTTGAGGCCCAGCAGGGACTGCGGGTAGATGGTGCCGATCGGGGCGCCGGAGAAGAACGGCTCGCTGCGCGCGGTCAGCTGCGGGTCTTGGTAGACCGACGGGGTGGTGGGCAGCGCGCCGGACTTCACGAAGTGCTCCAGCTGGCCCTGCGGCGACTGCATGGTGCGGATGTACTCCCACGCGGCCTGCGGGTTCTTGGCCCGCTTCGGGATGGCCAGGTAGCTGCCGCCCCAGTTGCCGGACTTGCCGGGGATCGTGGCGAGGTCCCACTTGCCGGCCGTGTCGGGGGCGTTGCTGCGGATGGCGTTGAGCATCCAGGACGGCGCGGCGACCACGGCGAACTTGCCCTGCGCCATGCCGGCGCTCCAGCCCTCGGCGAAGGAGGCGAGCCGGGCCGTGATGCCCGCCTGCGCGGCCTTGATGCCCAGTTCGAACGCGCTCTTCACCTGCGGGTTGGTCGAGTAGACCAGTTCGCGCTTGTCGTCGTAGTACTTCTGGCTGCCCTGGTTGACCGCCTGGTAGAAGACGCTGGTCGCGGCGTTGTCGACGAACGGCTGGCCGGTCTTCCCGGTGTAGCGCTTGCCGGTCTCGATGAACGCGTCCCAGTCCGGCCACAGCTTGCTCACGGACTCGCGGTCGGTGGGCAGGCCGGCGGCGGCGAACAGGTCGGTGCGGTAGGCCATCGCCATGCCGCCGACGTCGGTGGGGATGCCCAGGATCTGGCCGTCCTTGGCGACGCTCTGCGACATCACCCAGTCCAGGTAGTCGCCCTTGATCTCGTCGGCGCCCAGCGTCTTGAGGTCCACGAAGTTCTGCGGCTGCTCGACGAACTTGGGCAGGTCGTCGCCCTGGATCAGCACCAGGTCCGGCACCTTGCCGCCGGCCAGTGCCGTGGTCAGCGACTGCGCGGTCTCCTGGGCGTTGCCGACCTCGGTCAGCTTGACCTCGACCTCGGGGCGCTTCTTCTTGTACTCCTCGACGGCGGCCTTCTGGTTGATCCCGCTGAAGGACCAGAACTCGAAGGACTTGCCGTCCCCACCGCCACCCTCGCCGCTGCCGGGGGAACACGCGGCGGTGAGCAGGAGCGCCGCGGCGACGATGGCGCGGAGTTTCATGTGGTGCCTCCAGACCGTGGCGGTCCCGGCATTCGAAATGTTCGACAGAACGCCGGAATCTTTCGGCAGCGAAAGTAGGCCGCAGATCCACTGACCGTCAAGGTTTTGCGCAAGGGGATCGAAACGTTTCGAGAGCTACACTCGCCGCATGAGCCCGGCGCGCCGACCCGCAGCGGAACCGAACGACCAGGCCGGCGCGACGATCAGCCAGCTCGCTGAGCTGGCCGGGGTGTCGGTCGCGACGATCTCCAAGGTGGTCAACGGCCACCCCGACGTCGCACCCGAGACCAGGGCGACGGTCGAGGGCGTCATCCGCGCGCACGGCTACCGCCGCAAGCGCCGCGCCACCCGTTCCCAGCTGGTCGAGGTCGTCCTGCACGCGATCACGGGCGACTACGCCACCGAGATCCTCAACGGCGCCGCGCAGGTCGCGGCGGCGCACGGCCTGGCCGTGGTCGTCTCCGAACTGCACGGCCGGCACACCCCCGACCGGGACTGGATCGAGGGCGTCCTGGCCCGCCGCCCGGCGGGGGTCGTCGCGGTGTTCTCCGGACCCACCCCGTCCCAGCAGGACCGGTTGCGCAGCCGGGGCATCCCGCTCGTGCTGGTCGACCCCACCGACGAGCCGGACCGCGGTGTCTGGTCGGTGGGCGCCAGCAACTGGAGCGGCGGCCTGTCCGCCACCAGGCACCTGCTGGAGCTGGGCCACCGCCGCATCGCCACCATCACCGGCCCGTTCCGGACGCTGTCCGGCCGGGCCCGCCTGGACGGCTACCGGGCCGCGCTGGACAACGCGGGCGTGAAGGTCGACCCGGCCCTGATCCGGGAGGGCGACTTCCAGATCGCCGACGGCCGCGAGCACACCCGTGACCTGTTGCGCCTGCCGGACCCGCCGACCGCGATCGTCGCGTGCAACGACGGCACCGCGTTGGGCGTGTACCAAGCCGCCCACGCGGCGGGCCTGCGGATTCCGGCGGATCTCAGCGTGGTCGGCTTCGACGACATCCCGTCGAGCCGGGAGATGATCCCGCCGCTCACCACGGTCCGCCAACCCCTGCGCGACATGGCCGCCGCCGCCACCGAAGCGGTCCTGGCCCTGTCCCGCGACGAGCTGCCGCGGCAGAGCCGCCTGGTCCTGGCCACCGATCTCGTCGTGCGCGCCAGCACCGCCCCACCGGGTGGCTAATGTAGATCGTCGAACGACGTAACACCCGGACCAAGGCCATCGAACAAGGGCACCAGCCCTCGGATCACCGTCTGTCACCAAGAACCGCGCCGCCGGTCGAGGTGGTCGAGTGACAGCGGGAGATGAACGCCCACCTTTCGGACGGCCACGGTGACGGACCGACCGAGGTCTTGTGGACCGAAACTTCTGGTGCCACACTCCGAATTGCTTGCCGAAACTTCCGCCAGAGTTTCGAAACTTGGCGAGCGTTCGCACACCCCACACCCGCCCGACAGGCGGACGGGTGTCCTCCAGAAGGTGTCCACACACATGAAGCTGACAGCGACGTCAGTGTCACGAGCCGCGCTCGTGACCGCCTTGGTGGCCGTCACCGGTGGCGCGGTGTTCTACTCGGCCCCATCGGCCTCGGCCGCGACCACGCTCGGCGCGTCGGCGGCGCAGACCGGACGGTACTTCGGCACCGCCGTCGCCGCGGGCAGGTTGGGTGACTCGACCTACACCGGAATCCTCAGCCGCGAGTTCGACATGGTCACGGCCGAGAACGAGATGAAGATCGACGCGACCGAGCCGAACCAGAACCAGTTCACCTACGGCAACGCCGACCGGATCGTGAACCTCGCGCTGTCCCAGGGCAAGCGGGTCCGCGGGCACACGCTCGCGTGGCACTCGCAGCAGCCCGGCTGGATGCAGCGCATGGAGGGTTCCGCCCTGCGGTCGGCCATGCTGAACCACGTCACGAAGGTGGCCCAGTACTACCGGGGCAAGATCTACGCCTGGGACGTGGTGAACGAGGCCTTCGAGGACGGCAACTCCGGCGCCCGCCGCAACTCCAACCTCCAGCGCACCGGCAACGACTGGATCGAGGCCGCGTTCCGCGCCGCCCGCGCCGCCGACCCGGGCGCGAAGCTCTGCTACAACGACTACAACACCGACGACTGGACCCACGCCAAGACCCAGGCCGTCTACCGCATGGTCCAGGACTTCAAGCAGCGCGGCGTCCCGATCGACTGCGTCGGCCTCCAGTCCCACTTCAACCCGCAGAGCCCGGTCCCGTCGAACTACCAGACCACCCTGCAGAACTTCGCCAACCTCGGCGTGGACGTCCAGATCACCGAACTCGACATCGAGGGCTCCGGCTCCGCGCAGGCGGCCAACTACGAGCGCGTGACCAAGGCGTGCCTGGCCGTGGCGAAGTGCAACGGCATCACCGTCTGGGGCATCCGCGACACCGACTCCTGGCGCGCCTACGGCACCCCGCTGCTCTTCGACGGCTCGGGCAACAAGAAGCCCGCCTACACGTCGGTGCTCAACGCGCTCAACGCGGCTCCCCCGTCCTCCACCACCACGACGACGACCACCAGCACGACCACGACCACCAGCACGACCACGACGACCAGCACGACGACGACCACCACCACCCCGCCCCCGGGCGGCTGCACGGCGACCGTCGCCGGGCTGGACCAGTGGAACACCGGCTTCGTGGCCAACCTGAAGGTCAAGGCGGACTCGGCGGTCAGCAGCTGGTCCGTGTCGGTCACGCTGCCCTCGGGCGCGACGGTGACGAACTCCTGGAACTCGAACCGGAGCGGCAACACCGGCACGGTGTCCTTCACCAACGTGGCCTACAACGGCAGCATCCCGGCCGGCGGCACCGTCGACTTCGGCTTCCAGGCCAACGGCACCGCGGGCACCCTCTCCCCCACCTGTTCGGCCCGCTAGGCACGAGCACCCTCTCCCCACCTGTTCGGCCCGCTAGGCACGAGCACCCCGACGACCCCGGCGGCCGGTCCCCCCTCCGGCTGCCGGGGTCTCGCCGTCTGAGCGTCTCGGCGTTTGCGCGTCGAAGCGTTTCACCGATTGCCCTGTCGAACTGTTCGACACTCCCCACGTCCCCCGGAAGGCTGTTGCGCTTCCACCAGCTGACCTTCTACGGTGCAGTATCGAAGCGCTTCGACAGTCACCTTGGAGGGATCAGCCGATGCCCAAGCGACTCCTGGTTGCCGCCGTCGCGGCCCTGCTGGCGGTGGCGGGCTGCGGCGGCTCGGGCGGAGAGTCCTCCGACAACACCTTCAAGCTGTGGCACTTCGAAGGGCCGGACAGCGCGATGGGCGTGGCGTGGGCCGAGGCGATCAAGCAGTTCGAGGCTTCCCACCCCGGCGTCAAGGTGGTGTTCGAGGAGAAGGGCTTCGAGCAGATCCAGAAGACCGGCCCCCTGGTGCTCAACTCCAAGGACGCGCCGGACCTCCTGGAGTACCCCAAGGGCAACGCCACCGCCGGCCTGCTGTCGAAGCAGGGCCTGCTCACCGACCTGAGCGACGAGGTCGCGACCCGCGGCTGGGACAAGAAGCTCGGACCGGGCGTCGACACCACCGCCCGCTACGACGAGCGCGGCGTGATGGGTTCCGGCAAGTGGTTCGGCATCCCCAACTACGCCGAGTACGTGACCGTCTACTACAACAAGGACATGTTCGACCGGCAGGGCCTGGCCCTGCCCACCACGCTGGACGAGCTGACCGCCGCGATGGACCGGTTCGTCGCGGCCGGGCTCACCCCGCTGGCCACGGCGGGCCAGGAGTACCCGGCGCAGCAGGTGCTGTACCAACTCGCGCTGACCAAGGCCGACCGCGGCTGGGTGGACCGCTACCAGCGCTACACCGGCCAGGTCGACTTCCACGACGAGGCATGGACCTACGGGGCCACCACCTTCGCCGAGTGGGTGCGCAAGGGCTACGTGTCCAAGGACAGCGCCGGGCTCAAGGCCGAGGACATGGGGCTGGCGTTCATGCAGGGCAAGCACCCGATCATGGTCAGCGGCACCTGGTGGTACGGCCGGGTGCGCGCCCAGGTCAAGGACTTCGCGTGGGTGTCGGCGCGGTGGCCGGGCATGACGGCGGGCTCCAGCGGCAACATGTGGGTGGTGCCCAAGGGCGCCAAGAACAAGCAGTTCGCCTACGACTTCATCGACATCACGATGTCCCCCGCGATCCAGGACAAGCTGCGCGACGCGGGCGGCGTGGCCGTCGCGCCCGGCGCCGCCCCCGCCGCCGACCCGGCGACCCGGCAGCTCAACGACGACTACCGGGCGCTGCGCGACGGCGACCGGTTGGCGTTCTACCCGGACTGGCCCGTGCCCGGCTTCTACGACGTGCAGGTCTCGGCGGTGCAGAAGCTCATCACCGGCGACGCCGACCCCCGGGAGGTCCTGGACGAGCTGGCCGGGCCGTACCGCGAGCACGTCGCGAGCCTCGGCGGATGAGCGCGGTCCGCGAGCGCGGGTCCTACCTGCTCTACCTCGTCCCCGGCGGCCTGCTGCTGCTCGCGGTGGTCCTGGTGCCGTTCGGGATGAACATCGGCATCAGCTTCACCGAGTGGTCGGGGGTGGGCGAGCCGGCGTGGGTCGGCCCGCGGAACTACCTGAAGTTGTTGTCGGACGGGACGTTCTGGGCGTCCTTCCGGCACAACGTGGCACTGGTCGTGGCGATGGCGGTGGTCCCCACCCTGCTCGGGCTGGTCGTGGCCGCCGCGCTGTTCGACCACATCGGCAAGCACTTCGGGACGCGCCACGCGGCCGTGCTGCGGGCGTTCGTGTACCTGCCGCAGGTGCTGCCGATCGCGGTGGCCGGGATCGTGTGGAGCTGGATCCTCGCCCCCAAGGACGGCGCGCTCAACGAGGTGCTGCGCGCGATCGGGCTGGAGGCGTTGGCGCACAACTGGTTGGGCGACCCGGACCTGGCGCTGTGGAGCCTGATGGGCGTGCTGGTGTGGATGCAGCTCGGGTACCCGGTGGTGATCTTCATGGCCGGGATGGGGCGGATCGACCCGGCGCTGCACGAGGCCGCCGAGCTGGACGGCGCGTCGTGGTGGGGCCGGTTCCGGCACGTCACCGCGCCCGGCCTGCGGCCGGAGATCTTCGTGGTGCTGCTGACGACCACGATCGCCGCGTTGAAGGTGTTCGCGCCGATCTACGTGTTGACCCGGGGCGGACCGGGCGGCGCGACGAACGTGCCCGCGTACTACTCGTTCCAGAACTTCTTCGAGCGCACCAGGGTCGGGTACGGCGCGGCGATCGCGACCGTGCTCACCGTGCTGGTCCTGGTGCTCACCGCGGTGTTCCTGCGGGTGCAGCAGCGGGGTGAGCGCTGATGCGGCGGCACGCGGTGCTGTGGTCGATGGTGGTGCTCGCGCTGGTGATGGTGGCGCCGTTCGTGATCGTGGCGTTCAACGCGGTGAAGACACCCGAGGAATACGCCACGGGCGGGCCGCTGCGGCTGCCCGAGGGCGTCTCGCTGGACGGCATCATCGCGTTCTGGGACCGCGTCGACTACGGCGAGAAGCTGTTCAACAGCCTGGTGATCAGCGGGTCCGTGGCGGTGCTCGCGGTCGTCGTGTCGGTGTGCAACGCCTACGCGCTGGGCATCGGCCGGGTGCGCGGCCGGCTGTGGGTGCTGGTCGTGTTCCTCACCGCGAACACCCTGCCGCAGGAGGCGCTGGTCTACCCGCTGTACTACATCGCCAACGAGGTCGGGCTGTACGACACCAAGCTCGCGGTGATCATCGTGTTCACCGCGATCCAGTCCGCGTTCGGCACCTACCTGCTCACCTCGACGCTCAGCGGCTTCCCGCGCGAACTGCTGGACGCCGCCCGCATCGACGGGGCGACGAAGTGGCAGGCGCTGGTGCGGGTCGTGGTGCCGATCAGCAGGCCCACCCTGGGCGTGCTGTTCGTGTTCTTCTTCATCTGGACCTGGAACGAGTTCTTCCTGCCGCTGGTGCTGCTGATCTCCAACGAGAACCAGACGGTGCCGGTGGCGCTGGGCGTGCTCCAGGGCCAACGGCTGATGGACGCGACCATGACCAGCGCCTCGGCGCTGCTCGGGGTCATCCCGGCCATCGCCTTCTTCCTGATCTTCCAACGCGCGTTGACCCGCGGTATCACGGCAGGAGCGGTCAAGTAATGGTCCCTTCACCGAAGGAACGGGCTTTTTGCCCGAACCTGCCGTTCCGGGGTGCCGATAGGCTTGCTGCTGCCGTCCTGGCCGGCTGCCAGGGTGGGCGCTGCGTGTGGACGCACTACTTCGCCCCAGCGCACAACACCGCGTTGTGCGATGTTGTGTGCCGCGTTGTGGTCGGCGTGCCCAACGAAGCCGCACCGGCCACAGATGAACGACGCTTGCGAGCGCCGGTTCTTCTTGTCGACCCATCCACATCGGTGGCATTGCTGCGACGTGTAGGCGGGATCGACCTGCACGATCGCCACCCCGGCCTGCCCGGCCTTGTAGGCGAGGAACCGACCGAGTTGGGCGAACGCCCAGGAGTGCAGCGCGGCCCGTTGGGGCTTGCGAAGCCGTACCCGGTCGCGGATGCCCGTCAACTGCTCGACGGCGATACCGCGTCCGGTGCGTTCAGCCTCGGCCACGATGCGTTTGCTGATCTGGTGGTTCACGTCGGAGGCGAACCGGGCTTCCTTGCGGCGGCGCTTCTTGAGCAGCCGCCGCGCGGAGGAGGTGTTCTTGGCCTGCAACCGTTTTCGGATGCGTTGCTGCCGTGTGCGGTAACGGTTCAGGTGCGACCCGGACATCCGGTCACCGTCGGATGTGGTCGCGATGTTGACGATCCCCATGTCGACGCCGAGGAATCCGTTCACCGGCTCCCGCTGGGGTGCCTCGGGACTGTCGACGACGGCGTGCAGCATCCACACGCCGCTGCGGCAGATCAGATCGGTTTCCCCGATCGGCCGGGTGCGCAGCAGGGCGAGGTGCCCGGGGTTTCCCACGATTCGCACGTTCCTGAGCCGACCGGCGGTGGTCCAGATCGACACCGTGCCCTCGCGGCCTCGATCTCCCAGGCACCAGGACAGGCAGCGGGCGTCGAACGGCTGTCCCGCCTCCGGGCGGAACACAACCGGGGTGGCTTCGACCTGCCGCCGTCGGCCCGACCCCGGCAGCCCGTAGTTGCCGGCCTTGAGGTTGGCGCGCAGTGTCGTGTAGGCATCACAGGTTTTGCCGATCACCCGGATCGTCGGCTGCGCCGCCAGTCCGAACCGCTCGCGCAGTTCGGCGTAGAAGCGTTTGTGCACGTCGAACTTCCGGAACACATCGGCGTTGTGCATCTGTTCGGAGAGCCACGACGCGGCGGTGTTGCAGGTGTGCAGGGTGTTCCGCAGCTCGGGCGTCGGGAGCAACCTCACCTGCACGGCCTGCTTCACGCTGATCATGGTAGCGATTCTGCCTGTGGGACCGGCATCTCCGGTCCCCATCGTACTTCGCCGGGTCATGTGGCGGCGCACCCTTGTCGATCGTCAAGGGGTACATCGAGCAGCGGAAGCGTCCCGACCTCCGGCCTGCTGTGCGGGCCGGACAAGCTGCGGTCGGGCACTTCTGGCCGTGGGCCAGGCTTCTGCCGATTGGAGTTCGGGTGAAGTTCAGCGACGGGTACTGGCTGCTGCGGCCCGGGTCGAGGCGGCCCATCCGGTCGGGGTGCACGACGTCACGGCGGGCGACGGCGAGGTCGTCGTGCACGCGTCGACCCGCCCGATCCGGGACCGCGGCGACATGCTCAAGGGGCCGATGGTCACCTTGGGCCTCACCTCCCCGATGGCCGACGTGGTCGGGGTCGAGATCACGCACTTCTCCGGCGGCCGGCCGCAGGGGCCCTCGTTCTCGCTGTCCGCCGACGGCGGGCACGAGGCCAAGGTGGTGGAGGACGACGCCGGCGTGGTGCTGACCGCGGGCGCGTTGTCGGTCCGCGTGCACAAGGGCGAGCAGTGGCAGGTCGACTTCACCGCCGACGGCCGCCTGCTGACCACCAGCGGGTTCAAGGGCATGGGGTTCATGACCCTGGACGGCACGCACCACGTCCGCGAGCAGCTCGTCCTGGGCGTCGGGGACGCGGTCTACGGGCTGGGCGAGCGGTTCGGGCCGCTGGTGAAGAACGGCCAGACCGTCGACATCTGGAACGCCGACGGCGGCACCAGCAGCGAGCAGGCGTACAAGAACGTCCCGTTCTTCCTCACCAACGCCGGGTACGGGATCTTCGTCGACCACCCCGAGCTGGTCTCGTTCGAGGTGGGTTCGGAGGCGGTGTCGAAGGTCGGGTTCAGCGTCGAGGGCCACTCCCTGCGCTACTTCCTGATCCACGGGCCGACGCCCCGGGAGATCCTGCGCAAGTACACCGCGCTGACCGGGCGGCCCGCGCTGCCGCCGGCGTGGTCGTTCGGGCTGTGGCTGTCCACGTCGTTCACCACGGACTACGACGAGAAGACGGTCAACGAGTTCATCGACGGCATGGTCGACCGGGACCTGCCGCTGAGCGTGTTCCACTTCGACTGCTTCTGGATGCGCGACTTCCACTGGTGCGACTTCGAGTGGGACCCGCGCACGTTCCCCGACCCGGAGGGGATGCTCGTCCGGCTCAAGGAGCGCGGGCTGCGGGTGTCGTTGTGGATCAACCCCTACATCGCGCAGCGCTCGCCGCTGTTCGCCGAGGGCGCCGCGCACGGGTACCTGCTGCGCCGGCCCAACGGGGACGTGTGGCAGTGGGACCTGTGGCAGCCGGGCATGGCGCTGGTGGACTTCACCAACCCGGCGGCCCGCGAGTGGTACGCGGGCAAGCTGGAGGCGTTGCTGGACCAGGGCGTGGACTGCTTCAAGACCGACTTCGGCGAGCGCGTCCCGACCGACGTGGTCTACCACGACGGCTCCGACCCGCAGCGGATGCACAACTACTACACCTACCTCTACAACAAGACCGTGTTCGACCTGCTGCGCCGGCGGCGCGGCGAGGGCGAGGCGGTGGTGTTCGCCCGGTCGGCCACGGCCGGCGGCCAGCAGTTCCCGGTGCACTGGGGCGGGGACTGCGAGGCGACCTACGAGTCGATGGCGGAGAGCCTGCGCGGCGGGCTGTCGCTGGGCCTGTCCGGGTTCGGGTACTGGAGCCACGACATCGGCGGGTTCGAGGGCACGCCGACGCCGGCGCTGTTCAAGCGGTGGATCGCGTTCGGCCTGCTGTCGTCGCACAGCCGGTTGCACGGCAGCGGGTCCTACCGCGTGCCGTGGCAGTTCGACGAGGAGTCCGTGGACGTCCTGCGCCGGTTCGTGAAGCTGAAGCTGGCGCTGATGCCCTACCTGGACCGGGCGGCGCGGCAGGCCACCACGGAGGGCGTGCCGATGATGCGGGCGATGGTGCTGGAGTTCCCGGACGACCCGGCGTGCGTGCACCTGGAACGCCAGTACATGCTCGGCGACGACCTGCTGGTGGCGCCGGTGTTCTCCGACGACGGCGACGTGGCGTACTACCTGCCCGAGGGCGCGTGGACCCACCTGATGACCGGCGAGGTCGTGCACGGCCCGCGCTGGGTCCGGGACCGCTGCGACTTCCTGACCGCGCCGGTCCTGGTGCGGCCCAACACCGTCCTGCCCGTGGGTGCGGTGGACGACCGGCCGGACTACGACTACGCCGAGGGCGTCACGCTGCGGGCCTACCAGCTCTCCGAGGGCGAGCAGGTGACCGTGGTGGGCGGCACGACGTTCCGCACGGTCGTCCAGGGCGACGAAATCCGGGTGACGGCCGAGTCGGCGCCCACGCGGTGGCGGCTGCTGCTCGCCGGCGTGGAGTCGGTCGAGTCGGTGGCGGGCGGCGAGGTCGTCGCGGACGACGCCGGGGTGCTCGTCGAGGCGGGCGGCGACGAGGTGACCGTGCGGGTGTGACCGTGGCGGGTCTGACCGTGGCGGGCGGGAGGTCGGCGACCTCCCGCCGCCGGGCTCACCACACGACCGGGAGTTCGTGCACGCCGAACAGGGCGCTGTCGTGCTTGTAGGACAGCTCGTCGACCGGCACCGCCGCGCGCAGGTCGGGGAACCGGCGGAACAGGCTCTCGAACACGACCTCCAGCTCCACCCGGGCCAGGTTCTGGCCCAGGCACTGGTGCAGGCCGTACCCGAACGCCATGTGCCCGCGGTGCGGGCGGTGGATGTCGAACTTCGCCGGGTCGTCGTAGACCTCCTTGTCCCGGTTGGCCGAACCGGTCAGGAAGTACAGGCCGTCGCCGGCGGCGATCCGCTGCCCGCCGATCTCGACGTCCTCCTTGGCGATGCGCGGCGAGAGCAGGTCGCCGATGCCCAGGTAGCGCAGCAGCTCGTCCACCGCGGCCGGCCACCGGGTCGGGTCGGCGGCCAGCTCGGCCAGGGCGTCCCGGTGCTCGGTGAGCACGAGCGCGCCGAGGGCGATCATGTTCACGGTCGCCTCGTGCGAGGCGTTCAGCACGCTCTGCGCCGCGCCGGCCAGGTCGACGTCGTCCAGCTCCAGCTCGGCGGGCGCGTTGGCCAGCTTGGTGAGGACGTCGTCGCCGGGGTTCTGCCGCTTGTCCTTGAGCAGCCCGACCATGTAGCCGCGCAGCTCCATGACCGCGTTGCGCAGGTCCTCCCGCGTGCTGCCCCGGTGCAGCAGGACCGCCGCGCGGGACTGGAAGAACTCGTGGTCGGAGTTGGGCACGCCGAGGATGCCGCAGACCACTGTGGACGGTACCGGCAGCGCCAGCAGCTTGACCAGGTCGGCCGGCTGGCCGCTGTCGGCCAGGTCGTCCAGGGCGCTGTCGACGATGCCCTGGATCCACGGGCGCAGGGCACGCGCCTTGCGCATGGTGAAGTCCGGCGCCAGCAGCTTGCGGTACACGTCGTGCTCGGGCGGGTCCATGCGGACGAACGAGGACCGTCTCCCCACCTTGTCCACACCGGAACCGCCCGGCATCGGTATGCCCGGAAGGCTGCCGTCGCAACTGATCCGCGGGTCGACGAGCCCCGCCTGGACGTCCGCGTGCCGCGCGACCAACCAGACCTCGCTCCCGTCACCGAGCACCGCCCGCGACACCGGCTCGGCCGCGCGCAGCGCCTCGTACTCCGCCGGGACGTCGAACGGGCACCCGGAGCGCCGCATCGGGAACGACCTCGTCCCGGCTCCGTTCTCCGACGTGGTGATGTCCAACTCCGTCATGCCTGCTCCCTCGCACGAAGATGACCCGGGGACCAGCTGTCCGTCCCCCTCCCGCAAGAGGGTGAGGCCGGCCGGGGAACCGTCCGGTAATCGGCGGGCACATCAGGACCGGTCGGTGGATTCGCGGTGAATGGAACCCGACTGTGTTGAACCGCGCCGCCTCCGGCTGCACCCGCCGCTGAGGTGGTTGGGGACCCCGCCGGGTTGGCGGGGTCCCCGGGTTTTCAGGCGTAGTCGGACAGCCGCCGGGCCACGTCGTGCGGCGAGGGCATCGCCGCCACCTCCGCCGCCATCGCCTTCGCCGCCGCGCGCACGCTCTCGTCGCTCAACAGGCGGCGTGCTTTGGCCGCGACCACCTCGGCGGTCAGGTGCGCGGCGAGGACCTGGTCCCCCAGACCGGCCGCGGTCACCACGTCGGCGTTGCTGAACTGGTCGGCGCCCTGCGGCAGGACCAGGTGCGGCACGCCGGTGGCGAACGTGCCCATCGTGGTGCCGGCTCCGCCGTGGTGCACCACGAGGTCCGCGTGCGGCAGGAGGTCGGCCTGCGGCAGCCACGGCAGGACGACCACGTTGTCCGGCACGTCCCCCAAGGCGTCCACCTCAACGCACCGCGCGGTGGACACGACGACTTTCGCGTCCAGTGTGGACAGTCCTGCGATCGCCGTTCGCAACACGCCCGCACTGCCGAACGCGGTGCCCAACGTCAAGTACACCAACGGTTCCCGGTGTTCCCGAACCCACGGCGGCAACTCGCCGGGATCGGAGAACGCCACCGGCCGCAACGGGATGGCTCGCGACACCGCGAACTCCGGGTCCTGCACGGACGACGGGCAGATGTCGAGGTAGGGGTTGCCCAACGACATGGTGTCGCCACCGGGCAGTTCGACCCCGAGGTCCGCGGCCACCTCGACCAGGTGTCCGCGCAACACCTCGGGAGGCCCCGTGGGCCGCCACATCCGCCCGAACGAGTGACACACGGCCGGCACGTCCACGACCTTCGCCGCCAGCCCCGCACCGGGGTTGGCCAGTTCGTGCACGACCAGGTCGGGCTTGCGGTCGACGATGATCGGCACCAGGTCCGCCGCATAGCTGCGCGGCAGTATCGACCCGAACACCGCCGACACCCGCTCGGGCCGGAAGTCGGGCAGCTTGCGCGCCGCCGGCCCGGCGCCGGCCAACTCGAACGCCGCGAGCATGTCCATGCCGCCGGGCACGTGCTCGATGCCGTGCGCCGCCATGGCGCTCGCGAAGGGGACCGTGGTCACGAACGTGACGTCGTGGCCGACTTCGCGGGCGGCGATGGCGAGCGGGAGGAGGGGGTAGGTGTGTCCG
The DNA here is from genome assembly GCA_050954585.1 of Actinosynnema sp. CA-248983. Classification (GTDB taxonomy): domain Bacteria; phylum Actinomycetota; class Actinomycetes; order Mycobacteriales; family Pseudonocardiaceae; genus Actinosynnema. The sequence goes on from CP191863.1 coordinate 5,054,861, forward strand.
TGCGAGCCGAGGCTCGAGAAGAGGATGCGCACCGGGAAAACCTAGTGATTCGCCATTTCCACGGCTGATGAATTTCCCACGATCACTGCGGACCGGGCCGACGTCACTTCGGCTTCGCAGGTGTCGACATGGGCCGTTCAGGTGTAGGCGACCGCCCGTTGGCGGAATCGCTCCCACACGGGTTGGCCGGCGGGCGCCCTGGCAGCCCCATGTCAGCGCCGTGACTGCCCGGTGTCAGGACGGCCCGTGAAAGTCGGCCCCAACGAACGGCTCGGCACAACGCGGAGCCACCACCGCTGGGGAGAACGTCATGACCGCCTTCGCCACGCCGACCCCGATCACCGCCACGCTGACCACCGCCGGCGCCCGGGTCCGGCTCACCGCCGGCGACCGCCCGGAGACCGTGGTCCGCGTCGAGCCGGTCAACAGCGCGAACAAGACCGACGTCGAGGTCGCCGAGGGCACCGAGGTCGACTTCGCCGACGGCGAGCTGTCGATCAAGACCACCAAGTCCGGCGGCAAGACCGGGTCGGTCGCCATCACCATCGAGCTGCCGGCCGGGTCCGCCCTGGTCCTGAACACGGCCTGGACCGACGTCCACGCCACCGGCCCGCTCGGCGACTGCGCGCTGAGCACCGCGTCCGGGCAGGTCCGGCTCGACCGGGTCGCCGCGCTGCGCGGCAACCTCGGGGCCGGCGGGGTCGAGGTCGGGCACGTCGCCGGGACCGTGGACGTCGACGGCGGCGCGGCCGGGCTGCGCATCGGCGAGGTCGAGGGGACCGTTCGCTACCAGGGCACGACCGGCAAGGTCTGGATCGGCCACGCCCGCTCCGACGTCGACCTGGGCGGCTCCAACGGCCGGTTCGCCATCGACCGGGCCGACGGCGGCGTCACCGCCCAGGCCGCGAACTGCCCCATCCGCGTCGGCCGCGTCACGCGCGGCCACGTCCAGCTCGCCAACGCCGCCGGCGGCATCGAGGTCGGCGTCGGCGACGGCACCGCCGCCGAGGTCGACGCGAACAGCACCAAGGGCGTCGTGCGCAACACCCTGTCCGGCCCGGACGCCTCCACCGACACCGTCACGGTCCACGCCCGCACGCGGCTCGACGACATCGTCATCCACCGCGCCGCCTGATCTCCCGAACCACCAGAGAGGGTCAACGAAATGAACACCACGTCCGAGCACGTCGAGCAGGGCTGGGGCAAGGTCGCGGACGTCTTCCGCGCGAACTTCGAGGACGACGGCGAGGTGGGCGCCGCGGTCAGCGTCTACGCAGGGGGCCGCCCCGTGGTCAACCTGTTCGACGGCCTGGCCGACCGCGAGACGAACAAGCCGTGGCGCGACGACACCATCGTGCAGGTCGCCTCCACGACCAAGGGCGCCGCCGCGATCTGCGCGCACATGCTGGTCCAGCGCGGTGAACTCGACCTCGACGCCCCGGTGACCCGCTACTGGCCCGAGTTCGGCGCGAACGGCAAGCAGGACGTCCCCGTCCGCTGGCTGCTGTCCCACCAGGTCGGCCTGCCGATCGTCGACGGTCCGCTGACGTTCGAGGAAGCGTGCGCCTGGGACCCGGTCATCCGGGCCCTGGAAGCGCAGAAGCCGCTGTGGGAGCCGGGCACCGAGCACGTGTACCACAGCGTCACCTACGGCTTCCTGGTCGGCGAGATCGTCCGCCGCGTCACCGGCAAGTCGCTCGGCACCTTCTACGCCGAGGAGGTCGCCGCCCCGCTCGGCCTGCGCGCCTGGATCGGCCTGCCCGAGCACGAGGAGGCCCAGGTCGCCACCCTCCACTACGCCGCCCCGTTCAGCGTGGAGGAACTGCTCGCCGGGATGGTCAAGGCGACCGGGCTCGACGCCGACACGGTCACCGCCTGGGTCAACGCCGTCTGGGGCGCGGACTCCGTGCAGGCCCGCGCGGGCGAGCTCGGCGGAGCCCTGGACAACAGCACCGCCTACTTCACCACCCGCGCCTGGCGCGCCGCCGAGTTCCCGGCCGCCAACATGGTCGCCGACGCCCACTCCATCGCCCGCATGTACGCCGCCACGGTCAGCGACGTCGACGGCGTCCGCCTGCTCGACCCGGACACCGTCGCCCGGATGAGCGAGGTCCAGACCGACAAGACGAAGATGCACGGCCTGCCCGAAGGCCTGGACATCCCGGCCGACCGCTCGTTCAACATGTCCCTGGGCTTCTGGCGGTCGTGCCGGCCGATGCCCATGGCCGGCCCGGGTTCCTTCGGCCACCCCGGTTCCGGCGGGTCGATCGGCTTCGGCGACCCGGACGGCGAGATCGGCTTCGCCTACGTCACCAACCTGTGGAACTTCCGCGCCGACGACCCGCGCGCGGCCGACCTCGCCACGGCCGTCCGCTCCTGCCTGGGCTGAGGTCAGGAGCGCGCGCCGCCACCGACGGTCCGGTCCAGGAAGTCCTGGATTCGGCCGTCGGTGGCGGCTTTCGTCCACAGGTCCACCGCGGCGGCGTCGGACAGCCGGTCGAGGCGCGCGTTCAGCTCGGCCCGGAGTTGCGCCTTGGTGTGGCGGAACGCGTCGGCCGGTATGCGGTCGACCCACTCGTGTGCCACGGCCACCGCCCGGTCCCGCAGGGCGTCCGGCTCGCACAGCTCGTCCACCAGCCCCATGCCCAACGCCACCGCCGGCTCGTAGTTGGCCCCGTCGAAGACCACCCGACGGGCCACCACCGGCCCGACCGCGAACCGCACGATCTCCAGCGCCGCGTGCGGGAACGGCACACCCACCCGCGGCTCGGGCAGGCCGATCGTCCCGCCCGCCATGACCCGGTGGTCGCAGGCCGCCGCGAGCACGCAGCCGCCGGCGATCGCGTGCCCGTTGACCGCGGCCACCACCGGCTTGTCCACGTCGAACACGGCCCGGAACGCCGCAGTGAGCGCGGGCACGAACTCCGCCACGTACGCTCCCCCGCCGTCCACGACCCGCTTGAGGTCGACCCCGGCCGAGAACACCCGGCCGGCCCCGGTCAGCACCAGCGCGCGGACCCCGTCCAGCTCCCCCATCACCCGCCGGATCTCCCGGCACAGCTCCAGGTCCAGGGCGTTGACCTTGCCGTGGGCCATCGCCACGACCCCGACCCCGTCCACCACGTCCCACTCGATCATCGCGCCCCCTCGCCGCCGACCGGCCTACCCCGAGATTGTCCACGCTGCGCCGGTGAGTACTACGACCCCGCGGCCTTCGCGGCCCAACCGGGCATCGGCGGGTGAGGCGGCTCAGTCGTGGTCGGGCAGGTCCGCCACCCGGTGGTCGGCCGCCTCGATCGCCTCGCCCAACAGCCGCCGCACGTGCCCCACGCGCACCCGGTAGAGCGCCCGACGCCCGTCCCGCCGCACCGAGACCAGCCCCGCCAGCTTGAGCTTCGCCAAGTGCTGCGAGACCGCCGGCCGTCTGATGCCGACCGCGTCGGCCAACGACGTCACGTCGTACTCCGCGCCGCACAGCAGCCACATCATGCGCAGCCGGGTGCCGTCGGCGAGCATCCGGAACCCGTCCACTGCGGCCTCGACGTGCTCGCCGGACGGCAACTGCTGCCAGTCATGCGCTGTTGCAACGTCGTCGCGTGCGTACATGAGCACGTATGGTACGGGCACCGTCCACGCCACGCGGAGGCCGCGCCCATGCCGACCAACCCCGCCTACCGGCGGCTGTTCACCGCACAGCTGCTCGCCCTCGCGGGCACCGGCCTGGCGACGGTCGCGCTCGGCCTGCTCGCGTACGACCTCGCCGGTCCCGACGCCGCGGCCGTCCTGGGCATCGCGCTGGCGGTCAAGATGGTCGCCTACGTCGGCATCGCTCCCCTGGCGGGCGCGCTCGCCGCCCGGCTGCCCCGCAAGACCCTCCTGGTCGCCCTGGACGCCGTCCGCGCCGCCATCGCCCTGGCGCTGCCCTGGGTCGACCAGGTGTGGCAGGTCTACCTGCTGATCTTCCTGCTGCAAGCGGCCTCGGCCGCCTTCACGCCCGCGTTCCAGGCCACCATCCCGACGCTGCTGCCCGACGAACGCGACTACACCCGCGCGCTGAGCCTGTCCCGTCTCGCCTACGACCTGGAAAGCCTGGTCAGCCCGCTCATCGCGGCCGTGCTGCTCACCGTGATCAGCTACGACCTGCTGTTCGTCGGCACGTCCCTGGGCTTCGCCGCGTCCGCGCTGCTGGTCGGCTCGGCGCTGCTGCCGACCACCGCACACGTCCGCACCACCCGGTCGACCACCCGGGGCGTCCGGATCTACCTGGCCACCCCGCGCCTGCGCGGCCTGCTCGCCGTGCACCTGGCCGTCGCCGCTGCGGGGTCGATGGTGCTGGTCAACACCGTGGCCTACGTCCGCGACCTGCTCGGCTTGGACAACATCGCCGTCGCCCTCGCCCTGGCCGCCAACGGCCTGGGCTCCCTGATCGCCGCCCTGGCCCTGCCCCGAATCCTCGACCACGTCCCCGACCGCAAGGTCATGCTCCACGCGTCCACACTGCTCGCCGCAACCCTGTTCGCGGCCGTCCCGGTGACCGCGTGGCTGAGCAACTGGCCGACCCTGCTGGTCCTGTGGGCGGTCATGGGCGCGGGCAGCTCACTGGTCCTCACCCCCGGCGGACGCCTGCTGCGCCGCTCCGCGCACCCGCACGACCTGCCCGCCGTCTTCGCCGCCGACTTCTCCCTGTCCCACGCCTGCTGGCTGCTGTGCTACCCGCTGGCGGGCTGGCTGGCCACCACCACCGGCATGACCACCACTCTCGTCACCCTGGGCGCGATCACGGCCGCCGCGACCGTCTTCGCCATCCGCGTGTGGCCCACCCACGACCCGGAACTGGTCGAACACGACCACGACCACACCTGCGACCACGACCACCTGGAGGACGCCGAACTGGTCGACGGCCACTGGCGGCACGCCCACCCGTACCGCATCGACGACCTCCACACCCGCTGGCCCGCCTAGCTGTTCATCCTCATCGCCATCGGGACGACCGACCGTCCTCGTCGTCACCACCCGCCGCCGCCGGCAACGCGAGCGGATGATGCCGCCCCCGCCCTACTACCCCAACGCCTGACGCACCCGGCCCGGTTCCACCCGCGAGCGGTGGAACCGGGCCGGTGTCGCGCTAGTGCTTGGCCACCTTGGCCTTGCGGGTGGGCTTGGCCGGGTGGTCGCTGCCGTTGACCGCGCCGCCGACACCGGTGACCTGTAGCGTCACGGTCTGCCCGTCGGCGTCGGTCACCAGGCCGCCGACACCGTCCGCCGCAGTGACCGCGGCGGGTTCCCCGGTCGCGCCGGACATGCCGCCGACACCGTCCCCGGCGGAGGCCTCGACCGTCGCGGGCGTGCCCGTCTCGGCTCCGCCGGCGCCGTCGGTGGCCATCGGGGTGCCGTCGGCGGCGGTGGCGTCGACCAGGTCCGCCAGGGACTCGCCGTCGAACAGCCCGCCGACGCCCGTGGGCAGCGCCACGGCCTCCTCCGGCGACCCGGTGAAGTCCAGCGTGTCGGCCGCCGCGGGTTCGGTGAACTCGTAGTCGACCAGCCGCAGGCCGTTGGCGCTCTGCTGCTGCCAACGGGCGCGGAAGCTCTCCCACGGCACGTTCGCCCACAGGTAGTAGGCGTCGGTGCCGGGCAGCCACACGCCGGAGTAGCGGTTCTCGCCGCCGGACTGGTGCACGTTCATGTCCACCAGCCGCAGGCCCTGCGCGGCCCACTCCTGCCACTTGGCGCGGAAGCTGTCCCAGGACGCGTTCGCCCACAGCCCGTGGCCGCCGGACCCGGCCAGCCACACGCCCGAGTAGCGGGTCTGCCCGCCGACCTCGTGGACGTTGATGTCGACCAGCCGCAGGCCCTGCGCGGCCCACTCCTGCCACTTCGCCTTGAAGCTGTCCCACGAGGCGTCGACCCACAGCGCGTAACCGCCGGTGCCCGCGCGCCAGACGCCGGAGTAGCGGTTCTCGCCGCCCACGCGCAGCACGTGCAGGTCGACCAGCCGCAGCCCCTGCCCGGCCCACTCCTGCCACTTCGCCTTGAAGCTGTCCCAGGAGGCGTTGGCCCACAGGGCGTAGCCGCCCGACCCGGCGGTCCACACGCCGGAGTAGCGGTTCTCGTTGCCGACCCGCCGGACGTTGATGTCGATCAGCCGCAGGCCCTGCCCCGCCCACTCCTGCCACTTGGCCACGAAGCTGTCCCAGCTCACGTTGACCCACAGCGCGTGCTTCCCGCTGCCCGCGCGGAACACGCCGGTGTGGCCGCGCCCGGTGAACCGCGCGTACATGTGCGCGATGGTCACCCGGTCGCCGAAGCTCAGGCCGGCGCGCTGCCCGATCGTCACGCCCGCCCGCTTGGGCACGATGGTCGTGGCGCCGTTGATCCCGAACGCGGTCGGGCCGTAGTGCATGATCGAGTCGTAGTCGTAGTCGAAGTAGTCGGTGAAGCCGTCGCAGAACCGGTCGAAGTTGGACTCGAACCCGTCCTGGATGTTGCCGTAGTTGATGGTCACGAACTGGTCGCGGTCGCACCGGCTCTGCTCGTGCAGGATGCCCAGCGAGTGCAGGCACTCGTGGACCGTGGTGCCCATGGTGGCGCCGTCGGACAGCCGGATGACCTGCGCCCCGCCCCGCATGCCGATCGGCGACGAACTCCAGTTCACGCCGGGGTTGCGCACGAACCGGATGTAGTTGGCCTGGCTGGTGCGCGCGACGAACCGGATGGCGGTGTTGTCCTCGATGTGCGCGATGGCCTGGGTGACGCGTGCCTGGTTGGGCAGGCCGGCGTCGACGACGAAGGGGACGACACCGTTCGTCCACAGCATGTCCGAATCGGACGGCAGCCCGATCCCGAGCACCTCGGACGGCGGTTGCCCCACGTCCGCCGGTTCTCCGGGGCGCATTCTGGCGGCGGCGACCTCGACCTCCTCGGCCGGCCCCATGTCGATGCAGCCCTGGTAGAGCGCGATGCCGTCGACCACGCTGTAGCGGACCGGCTTGTCGACGAACCCCGGCCCGGACAGGAAGCCGGTGCGGACCTCACGGCTGGCGGCCATGTCGTCACTGGTCACGATCTCGTTCACGGGTGGCTCCTCCCGAAAAGTTTCGACCTGTTTGTGGAACGGAGGCATCTGGGGAAGGCCAGATACGGCGAATTTCAGGCGTCGACCGGGTGGAGGTCGACGACCATGGGCACACGGGTGACCCGGTGCGCGGCGGTGGTGACGAAGTCGCCCCGGGTGACCACCCCGGAGCCGTCCCGGTCACCGTGCGCGCGCACCACGAAGGTCCCGGGGCCGTCGACGTCCGCGTCCACGGCGAACGGCAGCTCCAGTCCACCGGCGGGGACGTCCACCGCGGGCAGGGTCACCACGGCGAGCGTGCGCGCGGGGGCATCGGCCTCGGACACGTCGCGAACCTCGACGCGAACCCGGTCGAACCGGACCGGGGCATCGGCCGACGGGAACCGCAACGTCCCCACAACGCGCACGATCCAGGACCATACGCGTAACCGACCGACCACACATCCGGACACGTGCCCGGGGCGCTACGCAAAGCGAGCAGCCGTCGGCTTCGGGAACCCGCATGATGCGGATTCGTTCACCGAAAGTCCAGACTGGCGTTGTCCAACGTTCAACCTTACGGTCGATCCCGGACAACGGGCTCGACAGAGGCCGGACGGTGGCCTCCAAGCCCCGATGGGGAGGGCTGTGATGGGCGACAGGCTCGAAGGTCACGTGGTTCGAGATCCGCACGACTTGCACACCCGCGTCGAGGTCCAGTTGGACCAGGCCGCCGAAGAGCTGACCCGCAGAATGCCCGGCGGCACCAACTACCAGGTGGTGCGCGACGCCGTCACGGAGGCCTACCGGCAGCTCGCCGCCCGGGCCAAGGTGCACGGCTTCCTGCCCATCCTGGCCGCCAAGCTCGCCCAACAGCGCCTCCAAGGCGTCCGCTAGACCACCCGCGACCAGACCACGATGACCCCTGTCCGTTTCCTGAACCGCGCCGTGTCGCGCATCGAGGCGCACCGGGAGCCGTGCCATCGTGACGAACATGAACGCCATCGGTGAGCACCGCGCGCCCGGCCACCCGCCGAGGTCGGTCGCGGAGTTGGCCGCGTCCTCGCCCGAGTGGCAGGTGGAGACCGATCAACGGGGTCGGTGGCTCACCGCGCAACGGCGGGTGGAGCGCGGGGCTCGGCGGTGGTTGATCGGGTTGACGCCCGTCCGGGACGGGGTCACCGCCCTGGTGCTGTGGTCGGGCGACACCGTGGCCGGGCACGCGCGCGGGTCCGAGGCGGAGATGTGCGCACGAGCCCACCGGTGGGCGGCGGAACTGCTCAGCGGCAAGCTGATGCCGTGAACCTCAACGGACGGTCACCCGAACGCGCGGTGGAAGCGCCTCCCGTACCTCCGACTCCCCCACACCGCAGTTGATCAGCCGCACCTCGCGCAGGGCCGGGTTCCGCGCGAGGTGCGGCAAACCGGTCACGCCGGCCGCGTTGGACATCCACACCTTCACCAGCGGCGCGGACGCGAGCACCGAAACGTCCAGCACACCATGCACGTTCTTCGGCGGCCCCATGAGCTTCAGCTCGCGCAGCGACGACATCCCCGCCAACGGCGACAGGTCGGGCAGCCCCGCGCTCAGCACCTCCAGCACCTCCAGGTCGCCGTCCTCGATGCCGTGCAGGGACGCCCGCTGGTTCTTCCCCTCCACGTGCAACACCCGCAGCTTCGCGGCGCCCGCCAGCACCCCCAGGTCCTCGTCCCGCCACCCGCCCAGCCGCAACTCCGCCAAGTTCGGCCACCGAGCCGCCACGAAGATCCCCGGCCGGTGCGTCAGGCACAGCCGGACCAGGTTCGGCCGGACCACCTCGGGCACCGGCCGCGACGAACCGGTGACCAGGGACAGCTCCTCCAGCGACTCGACCAGGAACGCGTGCGTGTCGTCGCGGAACCGGCGTTCCAGGGCGAGGTAGCGCAACCCCGGCACGTCCAGCACGAACGCCAGGTCCTTCGGTGTCCACTCCGGACCCGGCACCAGGACCAGTCCGTCGCACCCCTGGTCGCGGTAGCGGTCGAGCGCCACCGGCGACCAGGGACCGTCCACATCGGCGTACCAGTGGAGCACCCGGTAGCCACTTCGTGCCATCAGCCGCCTCGCGGTGGTTCAGTGTCGCTGCGCGTTGATCCGGTTCAGGAGCGTGCCGCCGCCGATGCCGCCATAGTAATCGATCAAGTTCTGCTCCAGCCCGTGGATCTCGGCGGCGTCGGCGCCGGGCGCCTCGATCCAGTCCAGCTGCCGGACGTCCGAGTGCTGGTAGCCCGCGCTCGCCACGGCGTGCCGGTCGTCGCTGAACGCGCGGTGGATGCGGCGGTGGATGGTGTTCGACTTGGTCGCCGATCCCACGTAGACCATGTTGTCCGACATCGTGATGATGTAGACGCCCTGGGTGTCCGGGATGTCCAGCCGCCCGCTCGGCGAGTGGTTGCCGAACGTCCGGCAGCTGTTGTTGTGGACGAGGACGGCGGTCGACCCCGCCATGACGTAGTACGTCTCGATGCCGTCGACCGACAGGTCGAACGTGCGCCAGTGCCGGCGTTCCGCCCGGACCTGGTCGACCTGGACGTACGTGCCCGCCGACGTCCGCAGCAGGTCACCCGGGCGCAGGTCCCCGGCGTCGACCCACCGGCCGGCGGTGGCCGACCAGAACGGGTGGTTGTCCGTGGCGGTGACGCTGTGCCGCTCGCCTCGGTCGTCGCGGGTGGTGACCAGGACGAAGTCCTTGTCGTGGTCGGTCCGGAACGTGTGCGTGGCCTGGCGGTCCTCGGTGCGCCCGGTGACCGGGTCGGTGGACCGGACCGTGTCGCCCGGCCGGACCGACTCGATGTCCTTGGTGGTGCCGTCGGCCATCAGGACGTGGGTGCCCGCGACGAAGCTGTGCTGCCGGCGCGGCACCGGGCAGGACTCGGTCCGGGCGGTGTTCTCCGGCGCCTTCTTCTCCGGCACGGCCTTCTTGGTCGCCGCTTTCGCCTTGGCCGCCTTGGCCTTGGCGCGTTCGGCCGCCTGCGCCGCCGCCTTCTTCGCCGCCTCCTCGGCTATCGCTCGCGCCCTGGCGGCCTTCTCGGCCGCCGCCTTGGCCGCTGCGGCTGCCGCAGCGCGTGCGGCTTCGGCGGCCTTCTCCGCGCCCTGGATGATGGCGCGCGCCCACTTGATCTCCTGGAAGAAGGTGACGACCGCCTTGCCGGCGCGGAAGATGGCCTCGGCGATCTTCTTCGCCTTGAAGATCTTGCCCCACGGCAGCGCGCCGATGACCATGGACACGCACGCGCCGATGTCGCCCTTGAGGCAGTTGACGATGTCGTTGATCCCCAGGAACTCCATGAGGATCTGGCCGCCGGCCTCCAGGATCACGTCGAGCAGGCTCTTGCTCTGGATCTGCTGCGCCTTGGCCACGTCCTCGGGGCTGGGCCCGGTGGGTTGGGTGGCGCCGGTCTCCGCCGGCGCGCCGCCGCCACCGCCGCCCGCGTCGACCACCGCGCCGGTCGGGTCGGTGTAGGACAGCGGGTTGTTCTCGGCGTAGGCGTAGGCCGAGATCGCGGGCCCCGGCTGCGGCATCGGGTCCGTGCTCGCGAACCGGCCGGTGTCGGGGTTGTAGTTGCGGGCCCGCAGGAAGTAGTTGCCCTCGCCCGTGGTGGAGTCCTGGTAGGCGCCCGTGTACTTCAGCGGGTTGGCGGGGCCGGCCGGGTCGCCGGGCTTGAGGGTGCCGCCCTGGCGCGGGTTGCCGAACGGGTCGTAGTCGTAGCCCGCCTCGGGCACACCGCCGGGGCTGAGCATGTTCGCCGTGCCGCCGAGCCAGTCGTGGGTGTACGGGTGCGCTCCGGTCGCGGGGTCGAGCAGGGCCAGTGGCTCGTCGTCGGGGCCGTAGGTGAAGCCCCGGCGCTCGGTGGTCGTGCCGGCGGCGTTGGTGGTGACGTCGAGGGCGATCTGGGGCAGGGTGCCGTTGACGTCCCAGCTCCACCGCTGCGTGGTCGCCGCCGCGCCCTCGCCGGAGGTGGTGGTCAGGCGCAGACCGGTGGCGTCGTAGGCGAACGCCGTGGTGCGCCCTCCGGTCGTCGCGGTGGCCAGGGTGTTGTCGAGGTGGTAGGTGAAGGTGTCGCGGCCGGCCTTGGTCTGGTTGCCATTGAGGTCGTAGTCGTAGTCGGTGACCACGCTGGGCCAGCCGGTGGCCTCGCCGTCCGGCGCGTTGCCGGCGCGGTGCTGGACGACCACGCGCCGGGTGAGCTGGTCGGCGGAGTCGTACTTGTAGAAGGTGGTGTCGCTGCCGGCGGTGCCGGTGCGCTTCTGGGTCAGGCGGTTGCCGACCAGGTCGTAGGTGTAGTCGATGCGCCCGGCGGCCTGGGTGTGCCGGTCGCAGTCGTTGGCCGCGTAGCACACCGAGGTGACGCGGTCGGCGTCGTCGTAGGCGTAGGCGACGGCCTCGGACACCCCGCCGCGGGTGGTGGTGACCTTCATCGGGTTGCCGACCGGGTCGAGGTCGAGCCGGTACGCCGAGATCGGGTCCTGCACGTTCGGCGGTGCGCCCGCGCCCGGTACGCGTTCGGTGCCGATGGCGGTGAGGCGGCCCGCGTCGTCGTAGGTGCGGCGTTCCAGCAGGCCGGTCGCCGGGGGCAGGGTGGTGCTGGTGCGCCGGCCCGCGACGTCGTAGCCGAAGCGCCAGGTCGCCGGGTCCGCGCCCGCGCTGCCGCCCCGCACGGTGAGTTCGGTGATGCGGCTGTCGGCGTCGTAACCGCTGGTCACGCGCGTGCCGTCGGGGTAGGTGCGGCCGGTGATGTTACCGCGCACGTCGTAGTCGTAGGAGAAGGTCTCGCTGCGGCCCGCCTCCTCGCGGGTCACGCGGGTGATCTGGTCCTCGTCGTCGTAGGTCACCTTCCGCACGCCCAGCGGGTCGCCGTAGGCGGTGATGCGGTCCTTGGCGTCGTAGGCCCACGAGTACTTCGGCCCGCTGTCGCCCAACGCACGGTCGGTGCGGCGGCCGACGATGTCGTAGGTGTCGACGATGGTCCGCTTGGCGCGTTCGGCGTCGCTGAGCCGTTCGTGCTCGCCCCGCGTGATGGCGGAGACGAGGTTGTTCTCCACGTCGTAGGTGGCCTCGACGCGGCGGCCGAGCGGGTCGGTGGTGGCGGTGGGGCGGCCGGCCCGGTCGTAGTCGATGCGCCGCACGTGGTGGTTGGGGTCGCGGATCGACTTGAGCAGGCCGTCGTCGTGGTAGCTGTAGACGGTGGCCTCGTGGTGCGGCGCGTGCGGGCGGAACCGGGAGTCGGGGCCGTGGACGCTGTCGATCCGGTTGTCCTCGCGGTACCGGTAGTGGGTGGTGTGGCCGTTGGCGTCGGTGACCGAGGTGAGCCGGTTGACGGCGTCGAACGTGGAGACCGTGGTGTGGTCCAGCGGGTCGACCACCTTGGTGCGGTTGCCCGCGAGGTCGTACTCGAAGTGCGTGGTGAACTTCTCGCGGTCGGCGCCCGCGACGTTGCCGCGCGGTTCGGTGATGCTCGCCAGCAGGCCGTCGTCGGTGTAGGTCCACGTGGTGACGCCGCCGGTCGCGCTCTCCTGGCGGATCTTGTTGCCGGCCTCGTCGTAGGTCGACTTAGTGGTGTTGCGGCCGGCGTCGGTGTTGGAGGTCTGGCGGCCGTTGCGGTCGTAGCCCATGGCCAGGTCGCGGCCCAGGCTGTCGGTCGCGCCGGTGATCCGGCCGTTGTCGTCGCGCTGGAACGTGGACTCCTTGTTGAACTCGTCCACTGTGGACTTGGTGCGGTCCAGCTCGTCGACCTTGATGTCCTTGTGCACCACCTGGCCGCCCGGGTACGGGCGCGAGATGCGCACGAGGTTGTCGTTGGCGTCGTAGCGGTAGGTGGTGGTGAAGTCCGCCGGGTTCGCCCCGGACACGTTGCCGCGCGGCGAGATCACCTGGTGCAGCAGGCCCTTGGCGTTGTAGCGGTAGGAGGTGACGATGTCGGGCTGGTGGTGGCCCATCTCGATGCGCACCGAGGACCGGCGACCGGCGGCGGTGTAGGTGATCGAGGTGGTCTTGCGCGGGTCGACGACCTTCTCCAGCCGCCCGTTGTCCAGGTACCGGTACTCGACCTTCACCGACTCGGGGCTGACCGTGGCGCTGACCCGGCCGACCTCGTCGTGGTGGGTGCGCCACGAGTGCCGCTTGCCCGGCTCGGACACCTCGACCACGCGGTCCTGCGCGTCGAAGCGGTACTCGGTGGTGAACGCCTTGCGGTCCGCGCCGGGCACCGTCCCCCGTGGATCGGTCGACGTGATCCGGCGGCCGGTCGCGTCGTACCCGACCTCCGTCCGCCTGCCCTCCGGGGAGATCACGGCCGCGAGCATCCCGGAGTTCGCCCGGCCGGCCGGGACGTGCTCGAAGCGGGTGACCTTGCCGCGCTGGTCGGTCGTGGTGGTGCGCAGGCCGCGCGCGTCGTAGGTGTGGGTGATCGAGTGGTTCTCGGCGTCGGTGCTGCGGACGAGCTCGTTGAACTCGTTGAACGTGTTCTTCCAGACGCCGCCCTTGGCGTCGGTGAACTCGATCGGGTTGTTGCGCTCGTCGAACTTCGTCTTCTCGTCGAAGCCCTGCGGGGCGACGCGCCGGGTCGAGTTGCCGTTGGCGTCGTGCTCCGACTCGTGCTGGTTGTGGCTGCCGTTGACCAGCAGGTTGCGGTTCAGCGAGCCGTCGTAGCGGTGGAGGTCGGTGTCGCCCGCGCCGCGCCGGGTGTAGAGCAGCACGTTGCCGCGGTAGCCGTCGCGGACGACCACGCCGTCCGCGTCGGTCGTCGTCGCCTCCTGCTCGGCGGCGTTCCAGGCGAACGCGGTGGCGTTGCCCAGCGCGTCGAGCTGGCGCGCCATCCGGCCGGCGGCGTCGTACTCGTTGCGCACCAACGTGGTCCGGCGCGGCTGCGGGTCGGTGACCTCGGTCAGCCGGCCCTCGGCGGAGTAGGCGTAGCGCCATTGGCCGCCACGCGGGTCCTTGTAGACGGCCAGCCGGCCGGCGGCGTCGTACTCGTAGTGGACCTTGCGGTGGTCGGGCAGGGTGATCGAGCGGATCAGACCGCCCTCGACGCGGACCTTCACCACCCGGCCGGACGGGTCGGTGAGCGTGATCGTGTCCACGCCGTACGCGAGCGACACGCCGATGCCGCGCGGGTTGCGGACCGACACCAGGCGGCCCTCGCCGTCGAAGCCGTAGACCAGCTGGGTCACGGTGACCAGTTCCCAGCCGGAGTCGGTCTTGCGCAGCGTCGACCGGACCCCCGGCGGGCGCCGGAAGCCGCCGCCGTCCGGCCGGTAGCGCACGCTCGCGCCGTCGTCCGCCTGCACGACCACGCCGTCGTCGGTCCGGGTCACGCGCATCCCGTAGGACCACGCCCAGCCCGGTCCGAACAGGCCCGGCGCGGTCAGCGTCGAGGAGTACACGCGGGTGGAGGCGAACGGGATGCCGAAGGAGGCCATCGCCAGGTCGGGCTCGACGCGGGTGAACGCGCCGGTCGCGGTGTTCACGCCGTCGCCGCGGAACGCCTGCCGGGCCGCGGTCGTGCTCAACGCCACGCCGCAGCCGCAGCCCGAGGTCTGCTCGACCGGGACCTCCGGCGGCACCACCGTGCGGCGCGGCCGGGTGTTCGGGCCCGGTGTGGACACGACCTCGCCGCCGGCGTCCAGCACCGCGGCCAGCGTGACGAAGTACTCCTTGCCCGGGTCGAGCGCCCAGCCCTCCTGCGCGCCGAACGTCCGGCAGTACTGCCGCACCACGCCGCACGGAGTCTGCAGGTCCGACCGGGGCAGCACGGTCGAGGCCTGCTCGGTGCCCGTCGAGGCCTCGAAGACCCGGGCCCGCCACGACGACCACGCGCGGCCGTCGTCCCGCACGTCGAAGTAGACCACCAGCGAGGTGTCGCCCAGCGCGAACCCGGGCCGCGTCACGACCCCGTCGAAGATCTCGTCGGCTGCGGACCGGGCGCGGACGCGTTGCCAGTCCTCAGTGGACAGTTGTCGCGGTTCGCCGCCCGCTTTGACGCCCGCCGGCACGACCGGTGGCCACTGGTCCGGCGGCACCGCCTCGTCCGGCCGAGCAGAGGCCGGCGCCGGCCGGTCCACCGGCCCCGCGCCCGCCGTCACCCCGGGCACCTCGCCCGCGACCGCCCGCACCCACGTGACCGGCTGCAACAGGCTCGCCGCCACCAGCGCCACGCACACCGACGCCAACCAGCGAACCCGACTCCCCCGAAGCGTGCTCAACCCCGCCACCGCCCCCCGAATCCGACTCGCGGAAGCGGTCGGAAAAGTACGGTTTGTGAAAGAACTCCCACCCGCAGCCATTGAAGCGGAAACACGACCACGGAACGACATCCGACCGGGTGACCCTTCGACCCACGATCGAGATGACGGGGAATAACGACGAAATCGATAAAGTGATCGAAAACAATCGCCGCCTGGAATTTCACATTTCAACTTCCGGCGGAAACGGGGAAGAACCGGTTCGACACCCGTCCGGACGCTTGTGGTGGCCGGCCGCGGCTCCCTAGGGTGGGTTAGGTGATCGAACCGGTTCGATGCCCGGACGAGGAGCGCGCATGGCTCGGGTGCTGATCCTGACCGCCGACGCCGCCGAGGAACTCGACTCGATGTACCCGGTCTTCCGCCTGCGCGAGGGCGGCCACGAGGCGATCGTGGCCGCGCCCACCAAGCGCCCGGTGAAGCTGGTGGTGCACGACTTCGAGCCCGAGTGCGACGCCTACACGGAGAAACCCGGCCACCTGCTGCCGGTGGACGTGGCGTTCGGCGACGTCGACCCCGAGGGGTTCCACGGGCTGGTGATCCCCGGCGGACGGGCGCCGGAGTACATCCGGACCAGCCCCGACGTGGCCCGCATCGTCCGCCACTTCTTCGACCGCGGCCTCCCGGTCGGCACCATCTGCCACGGCCCGCAGGTGCCCGCCGCGCTCGGCCTGCTGAAGGGCCGCACCACCGCCGCCTACCCGCCGTTGAAGGTGGACATGGAACTGGCGGGCGCGACCTTCGTCGACCTGCCCGACGCCGTCGACGGGGCCATGGTGTCCTGCCGCGGCTGGCCGGACCTGCCGCTGTGGTCGCGCGCGTTCATGCGGGTGCTGGAGGACCTGCACGTCCCGGCCTGAAGCCCGGCCTCACGGCGGGAGGAGCCGGTCGGCCAGCTGCCGGACGGTGGATTCCAGGTCGTCCAGCCCGATGTCGCCGGCCACCTGCGGGGAGATCGACAGCACCAGCAGCGTCAGGCCCCGGAACGCGGCGTCGAGGACCGCGACCTGGGACAGCTCGACGCGCTGCCCGCCGGCCCGGATCGTGTCGGCGATGGCTTCCAGGTTGGCGCGCAGGTGCGTGCCGACCAGGTCGCGCAGCGCCGGTCGCCGTTGTGCTTCGAGGAAAAGCTCGACGATGGCGACCGCGCGGGCGCGCCGGGTGGTCAGCACGATGCGGAAGTAGTGCCAGGCCAGGTCGGCGAACGTCAGGTCCGCGCGACCGTCGGTGAACGCGGAGACCTCACCCAGCCGCTGGGTCAGCACGTGCTGCCCGAGACCTTCGAACAGGTCGTCGCGGGTCGGGAAGTAGTTCTTCGCGGTGTCCAGCGGAACACCCGCCCGGCGGTCCACGGCCCGGTGACTCAGGCCGTGCGCCCCTTGCGTGGCCAGGACTTCCACGGCGGCCTCCAGCAAGCGGGCACGGCGCTCCGTGTTCTGCGGCGCAGGCACCTCGACCCCTCCCGATTGGGTGAAGACGGCAAGCCACCATAGCAACGGTACCGCCGCAGCGGTACTTTCAACGCGGGGAGGGGCCGAGGAGATCCCGTCCGGGGTCGGGATCTCCAGGCATCAAGCCAGCGGCGCGACCACGGCCCGGGTGTTGCCGAACACCACGTAGAGCAGCGGCGCGCAGGCCACCAACAAGCCCGCCACCGGTTGCAGCAGCACGACCGCCACCACCGTCGCGAGGACAACGGCGTTGAGCAGGGCCAGGTGCCAGCGCCGGGCGGTCAGGAAGAAGCAGGAGCGCACCAGCGCCCGGGGCGTGGCCGGACGGGTCGCGGCCACCAGGATCACGGCTATCGCGCACGTCACCACCAGGACACCGGTGGAGGCGAACAACGGCAGCAGCGCGGGGACCGCCCGCGCGTCCACCACCAGGACGCCCACCACCAGGGCCGCGCCGTACCACGCGGTCAGCGACGCGCGGAACGCCCGCCGGTAGGCCGTCCAGAACGGTCGCCACACCCGCGACGAGCCGTCGGCGAACACGCCGAAGACCCCGGCCAGCGCCGGAGCGCAACACCCCGACAGCGCCACGAAGAACGGCCACGACCCCACCGGGTCCGCCACCACCGCCAACGCCACCACCACCGGCAGGCAGCACGCGGTGAACAGCACGTTGGCCATGAGACCGGCGTACACCACGCCGAACAGCTTCTCGTAGGTCCGCTGCGCGGCCGGTCGGAGCAGCCGCACCGGGCTCACCCCTTCAGGCCCGTCGTGGCGATGCCGCGGATGAAGTACCGCTGCCCCGCGAGGAACACGACCAGGATCGGCAGCACCGACAGCACCGCGCCGGTCATGATCATGGCGTACTCGGCGTCGTACTGGCCCACGAACGACTTCAGCCCCAACTGCACGGTCCACAGCTCGTTGTCGGTCAGGTAGATGAACGGCCCCAGGTAGTCGTTCCAGGTGGTGACGAAGGTCAGCAGCGCCAGGCTCGCCAGGGCCGGCCGGGACAGCGGCAGGACGATCCGCAGGTAGATGCCGTACTCGCTGAGCCCGTCGATGCGCGCGGCCTCGCACAACTCGTCCGGGATCGACAGGTAGTACTGCCGCAGCAGGAAAACACCGAAAGCCCCGAACGCCTGCAACAGCACGATCGACCAATAGGTGTTCGTCAGCTCGACTTTCTGCATCATGATGTACTGCGGCACCATGTAGGCCTGCCACGGCACGGCGATGGTCGCGATGTAGGCCAGGAACAGCGCGTCCCGGCCGGGGAACCGGACCTTGGCGAAGCCGTAGGCCGCGAAGCTGCCGGTGAGCACCTGGAGCAAGGTGACCGCCGAGGCGAGGAACGCGGAGTTCCCGAGCTGGTCGGCCAGCGGGACGCGGTCCCAGATCTCGACGAAGTTCGACCAGCGCACCTCCTCGGGAATCCACCGCGTCGGCACGGTGAACACCTGGTTGTCGCGCTTCAGCGACGCCGACACCATCCACGCGAAGGGCACGAGCACCACCAGCGCCATGCCGGTGAGCGCCGCATAAGCCAGGACGGTGCGCAGTGGCCGGGTCCGCCGTCGACGCCCGGGAGTCGGGGTCTCCAGGCGGACCTCGGGTCGCGACGCGAGCGTGGTCACGGGGCGTTCCTCCGCTCGTTCAGCCGGAACTGGAAAACGGTCACCGACAGCACGATCACGAACAGCACCAGCGCGATCGCCGACGAGTAGCCGAAGTGGCCCTCGACGATGCCCTCCCGGTAGACCAGTTGCGCGAGCACGAGCGTGCTGCGCCCGGGTCCGCCGTTGGTCATGACCACGATCAGGTCGAGCACCTTGAAGCTCTGGATGGTCAGCATCACCAGGACGAAGAACGTGGTGGGGCGCAGGCCCGGCAGCGTGATGTGCCGGAACCGGTGCCACGCGCCGGCGCCGTCGACCCGCGCGGCCTCGTAGTGCTCCGCCGGGATCGCCTGGAGCCCGGCCAGGTAGAGCACCATGTAGTACCCCATGTCCCGCCAGACGCTGGTGATGATCACAGCGGGCATGGCCCAGTCGGTGCTGGTCACCCACCCGGGCGGGGAGCCGACGCCGAGCGCCCCGAGGAGCTGGTTGACCGGGCCCGCACTGGGGTTGAACAGCATGTTCCACACCACGGCGACGGCGACCAGCGAGGTCACGTACGGCAGGAAGGCCGCGGTGCGGAAGAAGCCGACGCCGCGGACCTTCCGGTCCAGCACGACCGCCAGCGCGAGCGCCGCCACCAGGGTGAGCGGGATGTGCCCCGCCGCGTAGTACAGGGTGTTGGTGAGCGCCGTGCGGAAGTTGTCGTCCTCCAGCAGCTTCGCGAAGTTGTCCAGCCCCACCCACTCCGCCGCGCGGTAGGAGTCCCAGTCGGTGAAGGCCAGGGCGAACGTGGCGAGCACCGGCACGAGGGTGAACAGGGCGAAGCCGAGGAGGTTCGGGAGGATGAAGCTCCACCCGACGAGGGTGTCGCGCCGCCGCCGGGCGGAGCGGCGCGGTGGCCGGGTCGGCGTGGTGGTCATGGTCGGCGTGGTGGTCATGGTCTGCGTGGTGGTCATGGTCTGCGTGGTGGTCATGGTCTGGGCTCAGTCGACGACGTCGCCGACCCGGTCGCGCATGGACCGGATGCCGTCCTCGACGGACTTGTCCCCGACCATGATCAACTGGTGTTCCTCGCGGAGGATGGTGTCCACGTCCGAGGTGTGCTCGTCCACGGGCATCTCCAGCGCGATCCGGTCCGGCGCGAACGCCTTGCGGGTCAGCTCGTCGGTCGGCATCCCGGGCAACGCCAGGTACTGCCCGGTGATGTCCTGGCCGCGCAGCGCGGGCACCACGCCGACCGCGGTGATGGCCTTCGCGCCCTCGGCCCCGGCGGCGAACTCCACGAACTTGCGCGCGACGTCGGGGTGCTTGGCGTTCTTGTTGACCGCGAAGCCGGTCGGCGAGCCGAACGTGGTCACCCCGGTCGCGCCCGGCCGTTGCGGCATCGGCGCGATCCCCCAGTCGACGGACGTGTCGCCCTTGGCCCGCGCGGCGAGGACGCCGGCGACGTACCAGGTGCCCATCGGCACCATCGCGGCGGCCTCGGTCTCGAACATGGTGCGGTAGCTGGATTGCTGCGTGCTCGCGGTGGCGAAGTCGGGGACCGCGCCGGCGTCCTGGAGGTCCAGCGCGGTGCGGTACTGGTCGGCGAAGAACGTGTAGTCGCCGGTGATCTGGTGGCCGCCGGTCTGCGCCGCCGCGATCCCGTGCACGACCGAGCGCCAGGTGTGGTGGTAGGCGCCGTAGACCTTCTTGCCGTCCCGCTCGCGGGTGAGCTTGCGGGCGATCTCGGCGTACTTGGCCCAGGTCAACCCCTCGGGGGTGGCGATCCCGGCTTCGGCGAACAGCTTCTTGTTGTAGTAGAGCACCCAGAAGTCGTTGCGGTAGGGCAGCGCGAAGTAGGAGCCCTTGACGTCGAACGCGTCGAGCCCGGACAGGTCCTTGGCGGCGCGGGCGAGGTCGGTGACGTCGGCGAGCTGGCCGCGGCCGGCGTAGCGGGCGTAGTCGGTGACGTTCTTCATGGTGACCACGTCGGTCTTGTCGCCGCCGGCGAGCATCGTGGTGACCTTCTGCGGGTAGTCGTCGGCGAGGATGTCCACCGGCTTGACGTCCACGTCCGGGTTGGCCCGCTCGAAGGCGTCGAACAGCGCCTTGAACTCGGGCGTGGCGGCGAGGTTCCAGACCGACACGGTCAGCGTGACCGGCCCGCCGCCGTCCTCGCTCCCGCAGCCGGCCAGGACCAGGGTCAACGCGGAAAGCGCCGCCAGCAGTCGCCGCGCGGGGGGCTTGTGCGGAGTCGTCATCGATTCCGTCTCCTCTTCGTCTACAGCGGCAGGTCGGCGGTGGTGGTTCCCCGTCGGGCCAGCGGATCTCCAGCAGTCGGTGGTCGAGGTCCATGTCCGGCGGACCGGCCACCCGGCCCAGTGCGATGGCCGCGACCGCCCACGTGCCGGGTGCGACCGGACCGGACGCCCACGGTGTCGCGGCACGCGGACCCAACGGGCTCGCGTCGTCCTCGGTGTGCACCCCGACGCGGTCCAGCCCGCGCACGGCGACCAGCACCGAGCACAGGCCGCCCGCGCGAACCCAGGCCCGGTGTCCGGGAGCCGAGGTCTCCGCCGGGTCGACCTCGACCTCCTCCGCGGCCAGCGGCCAGCCGCCGATCCGCAGCGCGACCGCGTCGTCCAGGGCGGCCGGCGCGTCCGGCAGCGGCTGGACCCGCGCGCACCGCACCTCCCACGGTCCTTTGAGGACGGACACGGTGGTGATCAGTGCGAGGTCGCGCGCCACGCCACGCCGCCCCGACCCGTGGTCGCGTCCCGATGCCGGGTCGAGCAGGTGGACGCGGGCGGTCGACGCGCCGAGCACGGCGTCCCCGACCCGTTCGACGCGCAGGGTTCGCATGCCGGCGCGGTGGGTGGCGGTGCCACGGGCGTCCAGGAGCACGACGGACTGGTCCACCGGCGAGGTCCACGCCCGTTCCGACAGCAGCGGGGCGGTGGCCGTCGAGTAGCCCAGCCGCGTGTAGAGCGGTGAGTCGCCGACCCGTGCGCCGACGTGCTCGTGGTCGGTGCCGTGGTTGACCACGCGCACGATCCCGTCGGCCCGGGTGCTCGACACCAGCCAGCCCGGCGGCCCGGCGCACCACGTCCCGTCGGCCCGTTCCACGGGCAGCGGCTCCTCCACCGCGGTCCACACCGGGTGGTCCGCGGGCAGGGCGAGGCCGAGCATCCCCTTGGCCGCCCAGTACGGCGAGGACGGCCCGGAGTAGGACTGCGCGAGCGCGGGCCACTCGTGGTGCCAGCCCAGCGTGAGCAAGCCGCGCTCGTCCGGCGCGCCGCGCTCGACGAAGTGCGCGAGGACACCGGACGCGGCACGGCGCAACAGGCCCGGTCCGGCGGAGGTCACCCCCGCCAGCGCGCCCACCCAGAACGGCGCCGCCGCCGCGAACCGGTAGATCAGACTGCGGCCCTGCACCAGCGGTGACCCGTCCGCGCCGATCAGCCGCAGGTGGTCGAGCAGGAACCGGTCGAGCCGCGCGACGTCCCCGGCGGCCCGGTCGGCCCACTCCCCCGCGCCGCGCATCCGGGACCACAGCACCGGGTACAGGTGCAGCGCCCACCCGCAGTAGTGGTCGAACGCCCGCTCGTCGCCGTCGGCGAACCACCCCTCGCCGCGGTGGAACGAGTCGTGCGCGGCCAGGTCGGCGGCGATGTCGTCGGGCCGCCACGGGCCGCCGACCGAGCGCAGGAACGTCTGCACCACGATCCGGAACCACACCCAGTTGCAGCGCGGGTAGGTGTCGTCGCCGACCACCGGCGAGAGGTAGTCCACCACGCGCTGCCGCACGGACTCGTCCAGCCGGTCCCACAGCCACGGCCGGGTCAGGTCCAGCACCAGGGCCAGCGCGGCGGCCTCGACCTTGGCCTGCGGGTGTTCGTCCGGCCGGGGCCAGCGCTGCGGCGAGGCGGGGTCGGTGCCGGTGTCGAGCCCGCGCGCGTACCAGCCGGCCAGGTCCAGCGGGTCGCGGCCGTGCTCGCCGGCCAGCCGGAAACCGGCAAGCAGCAGGGTGCGGGCGAAGCCTTCCAGGCCGTCGACCGCCGTGCCGTAGCCGCCCGGCGGACCGGGTGGGGTGATCCGGGCGTGGCCGGGCGAGGCGTGCGCGCGGACCGCGATGAGCAGCCGGTCCGCCGGCGCCACCCAGTGCTCGCGGGTCCACCCGGTGATCGGCGAGACGGTCATGCGCTCATCCCGAGCGTGTCGGCGGTGACCGCGGCGCGCGGCGGCAGGCCCGCCAGGTGGCGTTCCAGTTCGTCGATCGCGCTGTCGCTCAGCCGGCGGGTCTCCGCGCCCTGTGAGCCCGCCACGTGCGGGGTGATCATCACGTTGGGCAGCGTGTAGAGGACCGAGTCGGCGGGCAGCGGCTCCGGGTCGGTGACGTCGAGGATGGCGTCCAGCCGCCCGGCGGCGCACTCCCGCTCCAGGGCGGCGGTGTCCACCAGCGCGCCGCGCGCGGTGTTCACCACGGTGGCGCCATCGCGGAGCATGGCCAGTTCCGGCGCGCCGATCAGGTGGCGGGTGGAGCGCAGTTCCGGGGCGTGCAGCGTGAGGACGTCGCTGGCGCGCAGCAGTTCCGGCAGTTCCACCGGGCGCGCGCCCGCCGCCCGGACCAGCGCCGGGTCGGCGTACGGGTCGGCCACCAGCACCGTCACCTCCAGGGTGCGCAGCCGCTCCACCACCCGGCGTCCGACGCGGGAGAAGCCGACGACGCCGATCGTCCGGTCCCGGTTGGACAGCTCGCCGCGCAGCGCGGTGTAGGACCAGTCGGCGCGGTGCGCGCGGGCGTCCTGGGCCAGGAAGGGGGCCTTCTTGCCGGCGAACACGATGGCGGCGAGGGTGAACTCGGCGACCGGGATGGCGTTCTCGTCGGCCGCGGTGGTGACCAGGACGCCCCGTCGCCACAACTCGTCCGACACCAGCGACCGCACCGTGCCCGCGCAGTGGAAGACCGCGCGCAGCCGGGGTGCGGCGGCGAGCCGTTCGGCGGTCAGCCGGGGCGCGCCCCAGGAGGTGAGCAGGACGTCGGCCTGGCGCAACCGGTCGCGCGCGGCGGTGGAGTCCAACTCGGTGGCGCACACCGGGTCGCCCAGGTCGACCAACCGGGCCAGCCGGTCGAGTTGGGGGCGGTGGAACTGGACGCGGAAGTGGCGGCGCGCCATGACGAGCAGCGCTCGGGGTCGGGGTTCGTCGGTCACCGGGCGTCCTCCGCAGGGCCGGAGTTGCGTGGGAGGATCATCTTCGATCAGTGTTTTCACGTCAAGACTGTTTCAATCAGTGACGATCAGAACCGATCGGAGGATGATGTGACCGTGACGACCTCCGACATGCTGCCCGCGGAACGCCGCGCCAAGGTGGTCGAGCTGATCCGGGACCGCGGCACCGTCCGCGTGCACGACCTGGCCGACGCGCTCGACGTCTCCGCGATCACCGTCCGCCGGGACATCAACTTCCTCGCCGAACAGGGACTCGTGCACCGCGTCCGCGGCGGCGCGACGGCCGCCGGCACCCCCGCGCCCGGCATTGCTCCGCCCGCCGACGAACTGCCCACCGTGGGCATGGTCGTCCCGTCGCTGGACTACTACTGGCCCGACGTGATCAAGGGCGTGCGCGAGGCGTCGACTGAGGAGGACGTGCGGATCGTGCTGCGCGGCGCCACGTACGAGGCGGCGGACGAACGCCGCCAACTGGCCCGGCTGGTCGAGACCGGTGCGGTGGACGGGCTCTTGGTCGCGCCGACCACCACCGGCGCCGAGGGCGAGGCGCTCGTCGAGTGGCTGCGCTCGGTGGACCTGCCGGTCGTGCTGCTGGAGCGCACCCCCGGCGACAGCTACCGCGAGATCGTCGAGTCCGTGGTCAGCGACCACGCGCGCGGTGCGGCGATGGCCGTGGTGCACCTGGCGGAGGCGGGTCACCGGCGGGTCGGCGTGTGCACCACCGTGACCAGCCCGACCTCGCCGCACGTGCGCCGGGGCTGGCGGGAGGCGTGCGAACGACTGGGGCTGCCGATCGAGGGCACCCCGGACGTGCGCACCGCCGACAGCCGCGACCCGGCCTGGCCGGCTGCTTTGGACGCCTTGCTGGACCGTTGCGCGGTGACCGGCACCACGGCGCTGCTCGTCCACTCCGACCCGGAGGCGATTTCCTTGGTGCAGCGGTGCCAGGAACGCGGCATCCACGTGCCGCGCGACTTGGCGGTGGTCACCTACGACGACGAGGTCGCCGAACTGTGCGACCCTCCCCTGACCGCCGTCCGGCCGCCGAAGGCCGCGGTTGGCCGCGCGGCGGTGGCCCTACTCGCCGCACGGCTCCGCGACCAGGACCCCCACCGGCCGGCGCATCGGGTGGTCATCGAGCCGCGCTTGGTCGTGCGGTCGTCCTCCTGACCGCGTGGGCGGCAGGGCCCGGTGGGTTCGGGCCCTGCCGCCGGCGGATCAGGCGACCCGGCAGGAAACCGTCGGCCAGGTCCAGTTGCCGTTGTGCATGATGGTGAACCCGAACGTGTTGCCGTTGCCGTTGGGCCGCGCCGTCATCACGTTGCCGGTGGAGTCCCAGCTGGGGCTGGTGTTCCACGTGGCGATGATCTTCTGCGGGTTGCTCACGGTGACCGTCACGATCCAGTTGTTCGTGCCCGACACCGTGACGTTCCCGTTGAACCGGTCACTCCACTTCTCACCCTCGGAGTACGTCGCCGTGCACCCACCGGGGTTCTGGCTCGACGACGTCGTGGTCGTCGGGCCGGTGGTGCCCGTGCCGCTGTTCAGGACGTTGAGGACCGACGTGTACGCGGCCTTCTTGTTGCCGTTGTTGTCGAACAGCAGCGGCGTCCCGTACGAGCGCCACGAGTCGCTGTCCCGGATGCCCCACACCGTGATGCCCGTGCACCGCGACACCGCCAAGCACGCCTGCGTGATGCCCTGGTACTGCTGCGCCTGAGTGGACCCGGAACCCTCGATGTCCAACTCGGTGATCTGCACGTCCACGCCGAGGTTGGCGAAGTTCTGCAAGGTGGTGTGGTAGTTCGACGGCACCGGGTTGCCGCTGTTGAAGTGCGCCTGGAAGCCGACGCAGTCGATGGGCACGCCGCGCGACTTGAAGTCCTGCACCATCCGGTAGACCGCTTGGGTCTTCGCGTGCGACCAGTTGTCGGTGTTGTAGTCGTTGTAGCAGAGCTTCGCGCCCGGGTCGGCGGTGCGAGCGGCCCGGAACGCGGCCTCGATCCAGTCGTTGCCGGTGCGCTGGAGGTTCGAGTTGCGCCGGGCGCCGGAGTTGCCGTCCTCGAAGGCCTCGTTCACCACGTCCCAGGCGTAGATCTTGCCCCGGTAGTAGGTGGCGACCTGGGTGACGTGGTTCAGCATCGCCTGGCGCAGCGCGGAACCTTCCATGCTCTGCATCCAGCCCGGCTGCTGCGAGTGCCACGCCAGGGCGTGCCCGCGGACCCGCTTGCCCTGGTTGCGGGCGTGGTTCACGATCCGGTCGGCGTTGCCGTAGGTGAACTGGCCGCGGTTGGGCTCGGTCGCGTCCATCTTCATCTCGTTCTCGGCCGTCACCATGTCGAACTCCCGGTTGAGGATTCCGACGTAGGTCGAGTCCGAGAGCTTGTTCGCGGCCACCGCCGTGCCGAAGTACCGGCCGCTCTGCTGGGCCGCCGCGGCGAGCGTGGACGCGGCGCCGCTGGCGGGTGCCGCCACCAGGACCGCGGCGCCCGCCGTGGCGGCCACCAAGGTCGACACGAGCGCGACTCGTGAGACCGACTTCGCTGTCAGTTTCATGTAAGCGCACCGAAACTTTCGATTGAGAAACCGATAATTGCCGCAACGACCATAGCCACAGCCGCTTGGACCAGGCAATGCTTCCCATCCGCTAAAGAAGTGCGCGAAACCGTTAGCTCGCCAGGTGCACCGCGACCACCGGAGTGCCAGTCCCCCGCACGGCGCCGACAACCCGCTCCTCCCCCACCGCCGGCTCGAACCCCGCGCCCACACCACACCATCACGACCGGCCCGGCCGACCACGCCAGGACGGGGTGGCTGCCGCCGAGCGGCGCGGCGGGCGTGCCGTGGTCGGCGCACCACCTGCTGCGCGCCTACCACGGTGCCGGTCGGAGCGTCGCCCGCGACCAGATCGAGCACCTGCTCGCCCTCGACGGCGATCACCCGACCCTGGAGGTGCGGCGTCTCGACCCGACCCGCGCGGAATCCTTCGCCGCCCCCGCCGAGTCGGCCATCCTGGCCGCCGTCGGCATCCGCCGACCCGCGCGGAATCCTTCGCCGCCCCCGCCGAGTCGGCCGTCCTGGCCGCCGTCGGCATCCGCCGACCCGCGCTCTGCGAATCGCGGACGTCGGTGGGCGTCGGCCGCTATTCGCGACGCCGCCGCCCACCGAATCCTTGATCAGGTCAGTCGAGGTAGCAATACCAGCTGTAGGGGTCCTGTTCGTTCCAATAACCGGGCTTGGCCCACTGCTTGTTGTACTGCCACTGGCAGGCGGCGTACATGTTGATGTCTTCCAGGCCGCCGCCGCTCTTCACGCAGTACCAGGTCCACACGTTGTGCGGGTACTCGTTGGTGACGTCGGCGAAGCCGAGCTTGCGGCAGAACTCCCACAGGTTCACCCCGCCGAGCACCTCCCGCCGCTCGGAGTCGGCGCTGGTGACGGCCGTGTCGGGGGTCGCCGGGGCGGCGGTGGCCGCGACCGTCGGGCCGCAGACGAGCAGGATGCCGAACAACGTCACCGCGAGTGTTCTCAACGTCCTTGTCATGGACTTTCTCCTTCACGTTCGGGACATTTCGCCGGGATCGGCGTTTTCGGCCGACGCTTCCGAACGATAGGAGCGGACTTTCCGTGTCGGCAATGCCCGCTTAGGGTGCTGCCGAGCTGTTCCCTGGCACGCGAAAATCACCCGCCAGGGACCGTAACGCACACGACTGGTGACACACTTCGCGATTTTCGGCGGAATTCCGCATTTTTCGGGTCCCCACCGGGGTGTCACGTTCGGGGGTGGTGTGCGTGGGGCAGACCCGTCCCCGACTGACCGCTGAACCGCTACCGGGGCAGGAGGAACGCGACCAGTGGCCCCCGGCGGCGCGGAAGGAGGTCGTCAGGCCGCGTTGATCGTCAGCGCGGCCTGGTAGGGGCGCACGACGTCCTCGATGAACCCGTCGAGGCCGCGTTCGATCCGGTCGTGCCCGGTGTCGTTGTCGAGGTGGTGGACCCGGTCGCGGAGGGCGGGCACCGCCTTCAGCGCGGTCAGGCCGTCGACGGCGTAGAGGGACCGGGCGGCCGTGCTGGGGAGTTCGTGGTCGTCCGACGGGCTGATCACGATGTCCCGGCCGACGATCGACAGCTTCGGCGGCTGCTTGCGGTGGTCCAGCCGGGAGGCGCGGGTTTCGTCGGACGCGGTCACATGGACGATCTGCGCCGAGGCCAGCACTTCGTCACCGAACACGCCGAGGGCGGCGGCCAGGTCGGCGCGCGCGAACTCGACCAGGGTGATGCGGGTGCGGTCGCGGCTCTGCCACACGCGCAGGGACAACGCCTGGAGGGCGGGCTCCAGGTCGCGCTCGTCGCGGACGTTGAACGCGCCGCCCGCGTGCGCGGTGAACCCTTCGCCGCGCGTGCCGCCCAGGGCGATCAGCCGGTGGACGTGGTCGTGGTAGGCGTACAGGTAGTCGGTCAGCTCGTCGACCTGGAACCGTTGGGCGCGCAGCTTCTCCGCCAACCGGCGGCGCACGGTGGACTTGCCCGCGCCGGGCAGCCCGGTGACGAACACGACCGGCGCGGAGTGCCGGAACGCCACGTGCCGGGTCAGCGCGGCGGTCGCCTTCCCGTCCAGCCCGTACTTGGCCCGGACGTCGTCGATCCGGGCGACCGCGCCGGCCACGCTGTCCCCCGGCCGCAGCGCCTGCTCGGCCAGCACGGACTCCAGCGGCACGGCGTTCTGCCACGCCGCGTCGAAGTGGCTCTGGAAGACCTGGGTCTCGGACTGCCCGTCGAGCCGCAGCGGGTGGTCCCGCTTGCCGTCGCGCCGGTTGACGACCACGCTCGACTTCGCCCCGCGGTAGAGGTGGAACGACATCCCGTCGGTGTTGAGCGACCTCCCGACTCGGACCTCGACCCCCCGGCTCAGCAGCTCGGCGCCCGCGGTCAGGCAGTCCTCGTCCTCGCGGGTGATGATCCGGACGTCGCCGATCGCCTCCCACGACTCCTGGATGTGCCGCAGCTGCGGGTTGTCCCGAGCCGGCACCAACCACGGCACCACGGCCCGCAGCTGCTTCACGTCCGGCGCGCTGGACGCCTGGTGGATCGCCTTGAGGTAGTTGCGCCGGTTCACCTTCTGCCTGGCCGCGTCCGGAATGCGTCTCCGCGCCCGCAAGCCCTTGACCACCCCGATGATCGACGCCACGACCAGACCACTGACGACCGCCGTCAGGAGCTGCGACCAGTGCATCGGCCCCACCCTTCACCCGAGACCCCCGGTGGAGCGGACCGCCGGCACCGTGCCGGATTACTACCCAGGCCCAACAGCCTCAAAACCGCCGTTTTTCGAACCGTCACCGAGCCTGCGCGGTCGGCGGCTACGACAGGATCTCGACGTAGCCGTTCGTCCCGTTCACCCTGATCCGCTGCCCGTCCCGGATCAGCCGGGTCGCGTTCTCCACGCCCACCACGGTCGGCAGCCCGTACTCACGGGCGATCACCGCGCCGTGGGTCATGAGCCCGCCCACCTCGGTCACCAACCCCTTGATCGTCACGAAGACGGGCGACCAACTGGGGTCGGTGAACGACGTGACCAGGATGTCGTCGGCCGCCAAATCAGCCTCGGTCATGTCCAACACCACACGCGCACGGCCCTCGACGATCCCGGTGGAGACCGGGAGGCCGGCCAAGGCGTCGGCGGGCACGTTCTCGCGTCGGTAAGTGCTGGTGACGGTTTCGCCATCGGAGGTGAGGACGCGGGGTGGGGTGAAGCTCTGGTGCGTGGCGAAGGCGTCCGCGCGCCGGCGGATCAGGTGGGTGTCGACCTCGCCGGTGCGGACCACGTCGTGGAGTTCTTCGAAGCGGAGGTAGTAGACGTCTTCGGGAGCAGCCAGAACGCCGGTCCGCACCAAGCGCTCGGCCTCCGCCGACAACGCCCGCTTGTAGACGAAGTACCGGCTGATCATGGCGTACTTCGGGTACTCCCGATAACCGATGAACGTCCGCAGGCGGTCGATCATCGACTTGGTTTCCTCGGCCTTCCGCTCCCCGTCCGGCAACGCGCGCAAGCGTTCCAGCAGTTCCTGCTCCTTCTGCCGCGCCTCCCGCAAACCCTGTTCGAACCGCCGGCGGCTCGCGCCGACCTCGAAGTTGTCGATGTTGCCGAGGATCACGGGCACCAGCGCGGTGGGGTGCTCGCTCCACCTCGGCCTGGTGATGTCGATTTCGCCCACGCAACGCATGCCGTACTTGTCCAGGTAGCCCTGGATCGCGTCGAGGGATTCACGGCCGCCCGACAGCTTGGGGAGTTCGTCCAGGAAACCGTCGTCCTCGACCTTCCGCAGGAACGCCACCACCTCCGGGTGCGGGCGGATCGCGTCGGCGACGTCCAGGAGTGCCAGGCCCATCTCCGACGTGATGTTGTGGGGCGCGGACTGGGTGAGCGCGTCGGCGGCGTTCTCCTCGCCCAGCCACTCGTGCACGTGCTGGTTGAGCCACCAGCTCGCGTCCATCCCGGCCATGATCGCCTGGAAACCGCGCGGTTCGAACAGGAGCCGCCGCAGTTCTTGCAGGTCCTGGCTTATGAAGTCGAACAGGTCCGGTCCCTGCTTCGTCTCGATGTCGCGTTCGAGGGTGGCCAGCGAGGCCTGCCACGTCGCGATCAACGAAGCCACGATGGCGGGGTCGTTGTCGAGCGACGACGGCGCGGCGGCGACGGGCGGGACAGTGGGTTCGGCGGAAGTGGGCGCGGCGGAAGTGGGCGCGGCGGAAGTGGGCGCGGCGGAAGTGGGCGCGGCGGAAGTGGGCGCGGCGGAAGTGGGTGCGGGGAGGAAGTCGCGGTCCAGGACGGTGCGCAGTGCGTCGCCGGTCAGCGGGTCGGACGTGCGCAGGGCGTCCAGGAGCGCGTCGCGGCCCTGCTGGGTGGCCAGGTGCGGGGTGACGTCGACGAACAGCCGCCCGCCTGCCTCGGCCATCGGCCGTGGCGTGGTCAACTGCCAGACCGACAGCCCCAACGGCCGCATCGCGTCGGTCATCATCTGCTGGTGGCCGACCGACAGGTAGACGCGGTCGGCGTCGTCCCCGGCCTCCGGGATCGGGAACAGCGTGGTGATCGGCCGGCTCTGCACAACCTGGAAACCGCCGTCCACCAGGCACCACTCGATGTCCTGGGGACGGCCGAAGTGCGCCTCGATCCGCCGTCCCAACCCCGCCAGCCGCACCACCTGCTCGTCGGTCAGCGCGGGCCGCTGCTGTTCCCCGGGCTCGATCGCCACCTCCCGCGTCCCGCCCCGGGCACGGCGTGGATGGCCAACCGCTTGCTCGACACCTTCTTCTCGACGATCTCGCCGTCCCGCACCTTGTAGACGTCCGCGTTCACCAGGCCGGACACCAGCGCCTCCCCGAGACCGAAACCGGCCTCCACGCTGACGACCTTCCGGTTCGACGTGACCGGGTCGGCGGTGAACAGCACCCCGGACGCCTCCGGCACGACCATCCGCTGCACCACCACGGCCATCTGCACCTTGCGGTGGTCGAAACCGCTCCGCAGGCGGTACGCCACGGCCCGCTCGGTGAACAGCGAAGCCCAGCACAGCTTGATGTGCTTCAGGATCGCCTCGGCCCCCACGACGTTGAGGTACGTGTCGTGCTGGCCCGCGAAGGACGCCGTCGGCAGGTCCTCGGCCGTCGCGCTGGACCGGACGGCGTAGGCCCCGTCGTCGCCCAATCGGGCGAGGGCCTGGGTGACCGCCGCCGCCACGTCGTCGGGGATCGGGACCGCTTCAACGGCACGGCGGACCGATGCGCTCACCGCGCCGATCGCGTCGTCCGGGGCCAGGCGCGACAGCTGTTCGATCTGGTCAGCGAGCGCCGGGGCCACCCGGTGGAACGCGTCCGTGGTCACGCAGAACCCGGCCGGCACGCGGACGCCGTCGATCCGGGAAAGTTCCGCCAGGTGCGCGCCCTTCCCCCCGACGACCCCGACCTGGCCCTGGTCGATCTCCGCGAAACCCAGCACACAAGCCACCGAGTTGTCGGTGTCCACCACTGCTTTTCCCCCTGTGAGTCGATCGTCGCGGTCCACGGCCCGGGTGCGCGAACCCGCAGATTCGCACAGTTCCCACGGTCGTGCCGCGCGGCGGTCGCAGATTCTGCGGCACGGACCGGGTCTTGCCGCAAGACCCCCTGTGCGCTATACGTTGAAGGTGGCGGCAGCCGCCTTGGCCGCCCGCTCGATCTCCGCGCGCCGGTTCGCCCAGTGAGCCGCGTCCAGGCCGCGCCGGGCCATGCTCTCGGCGTCCATCTCCACCGCACCGTCCAACTGCTCGCGCAGGATGTCGGCGTGCCCAGCGTGCCGGTTGGTCTCGGTGAGCACGTGGACCAGGACGTTGAACAACATGACGTCGGGACGCGGCCACCACGGCACGTGACCGGGCGAGTCGACGGCGAGGGCGGCGATCGTGGCGTCGGAGTGCGCCCAGGCGCGGCGGTAGCGGCCGGTGATCTCCTCGCGTGTCTCGTGCTCGGTCGCCCACAGGTCGGTGCCGCGTCGTTCGAGGTCGTCCCAGCGGAGGACGGGCCCGGGGAACGGCCGGCCGAAGACCTCGCCGAAGTACCGGGCCTCGGCCACGGTCAGGTGCTTGACCAGGCCGAGGAGGTTGGTCCCGGTCGCGGTCAGGGGACGGCGGACGTCGTACTCGGACAGCCCGTCGAGCTTGCGGAGCATCACCTCGCGGACCTCTCTGAGGTCGCTGTGCAGGTACTCCTTGGCGAAATCGTCGATCATGCCGTCCGAGCATGCCCCAACCGCGACCGGGCCCGCCGGCTAACGCTTGTCCGCGACCTTGATCTCGCCCTCGATGATCTGGGCCTTGAACGCTTCGAGGATGCCCTGCAACTGGGCGTCGACCTTGCCGCCCGACGTGGCGTAGCCGACGCCGTTCACCTTGAGGTCGAAGACCTTCGGCAGGGAGGACAGGTCGTTGCGGGCGGCGGCGGTGACGAAGTCGTTGACCGCCACGTCCACGCGCTTGAGGCTCGACGCGACGATGACGTCCCGGGTGTCGGCCAGCGCGGGCTGGTGGTACTGGTCGGCGTCGCAGCCGATCGCGAGCACGCCCGCCTGCTTGACGGCGGAGAAGACGCCGATGCCGGACGCGCCGGCGGCCGGGTAGAGGACGTCCGCGCCCTTGTCGATGAGGCCCTTGGCGGTTTCCGAGCCCTTCGCCGGGTCCTGGAAGCCGCTGAAGTCGGTGGCCGGCGTGATGTACTTGCGCTCCACCACGACGTTCGGCGCGGCGGCCTTCGCGCCCTGGGTGTAGCCGGCCTCGAACTTGTGGATCAGCGGGATGTCGACCCCGCCGATGAAACCGACGTGGCACTTCTTGCTCTGGTACGCGGCCACGACACCGGCCAGGAACGCGCCCTCCTGCTCGGCGAACACCAGCGGCGTCACGTTGGGCGCGCCGTCCACCGCCGCGTCCACCAGGCCGAACCGGACGTCCGGGAACTCCGGCGCGACGACCTTCAGCGACTCCGTGTACGCGAACCCGACGGCGACGATCGGGTTGAAGCCGTCGCGCGCGAGCTGCCGCAGGCGGGACCGCTTCACCGACTCGTCCTCGTTCGGGGCGGCGGACAGTTCGCGGGTGTTCTCCTGCTTCACCCCCATGTCCTTGATCGCCTTGTCGAACCCGGCGGCGGCGAGGTCGTTGAACGACGCGTCACCGCGTCCGCCGATGTC
This sequence comes from Actinosynnema sp. CA-248983, assembly GCA_050954585.1. Classification (GTDB taxonomy): domain Bacteria; phylum Actinomycetota; class Actinomycetes; order Mycobacteriales; family Pseudonocardiaceae; genus Actinosynnema. The sequence continues at coordinate 5,088,206 of CP191863.1, forward strand.
GTAGGCCAGGCCGATCTTCAGCGCGCTCCCGTCGACCTTCGCACCACTGCGGTCTTCCGCAGCGGTGGTGGTCGAGGTGGCGGGCGGGCTGGGCGGCGGTGCGAACTCGCACGCGGCGCCGGTCGCGGTGGTCGAACCGGCGGTGCCGGCACCGGGGTCCTTCGCGCAGGCGCCCACCACCATGAGGCTGGTCAGCGCGATCGCGGCAACAACGGTGCCACGCGTACGACGGCGCACGGATCGTCTCCCCTCCCCTGCTCGTGGAGCAGGCCGATGGCCGTATCACGGCCGGACGGGTCGGACCGTACCTCTTTCGGGTGATCTTCCGGATCAAGCGCTCACCTACTGGGACACCGGCACCGCCGGGTCGCTTTTCGCGCGCAGCGCGCCCTTAGGCGCGGTAGCTCAGCTACAAGTGGAGGGCTTCGGTTCCCCCAGCGTATGACCTGCCCGAAGGGCTACCACGGATTTCCCTTCGGTCGACCGCAGTTGGTGGTCAGCCGCCGAGGCGGCGAAGCCACTCCCTGATTACCGGGCGGGCCGCCGGGGTGGCGTGCACCCAGCGCTGGCCCCGGTGGTCGGCGTAGCGGACGACCAGCCAGCGGCCGTCCGGGCAGTCCAGCGTGGTCACGAACGACTCCGAGCGCCGACGCCGGCCGTACCGGTCCCGCCGGGCCGCGTACAGCTTCGCGACCCCCGTGCGCGGGCGCTGCATCAGCTCGATCAGCGCCCGCGACCCCCGTGCCTCCTCCTCCCGGGCGTTGATCGACACGCCCCGACCGGGCGGCACCTCCGGCAGGCACGCCGCCAGGGTGTCCGACGGGTCGCCGTGCACCACGTCGATCCGCACGTGCCCGTTGTCCCGCAACGCGAGCACCCCGTGCCGGCCCGCCGCGGCGGCGACCACCGGCAGCGTCACCTCGCGGTTGAACCCGATCCAGCCGAAGTACTCGAAGTCGGCGAACGCGAGCACCCGCAACGCCTCCAGCGTGTCGTCCACCCGCACGCCCTCGCGGTACAGCTCGTGCTCGACCTCCAGGGCGTTGGCCTCGGCGGGCGGCACGTGCAGGACGGTGTGGTGGTCGCCGAGGTCGTCGTGGTGCCACAGCACGTCGAACGCGGTGTCCGACAACACGACCGGCGCGCGCAACATCAGTCCTCCCCGATCACGGGCCGCACGCTGCCGGGCATCCGGCCGACCAGCGCGTCGGTGTCCTCGTCGAGGTAGACGGTGCGCTTGTGCACCGTGTCCTCCTCTTCCCGCGCGTACCCGGCGTGCGGCGCGAAACCGCCCATCCCCGCCATCCCGGGCTTGCCGGGCGCAGCACTTGGAGCCCCGGCAGGAGCGAACGCGCCGCCGGGAGGGAGCGTCTTGCCGAGCACGCCCGAACGCTCGCCGGCACCCAGGGGACCCCGCCCGCCCCTGGTACCGGTCGGGTCACCCGTGCCGATCCCGCCCGGCAGCACCGGCGCGACACCGCCACCGCCGCCCAGGTGGTCGCCCTTCGGGAGGTTCGACGTGTGCGCGGTGTCGCGGCCCGACGCCGGACGTGCCGCGATCGGCAGGCCACCCGCCACCCCGCCCGGCGCGCTGAGCGACGCGTCGGCCGTCGCCGTCCGGTCGGCGGGCTGCTTTGACGTCCCGGGTCCGGGCAGGATCGGCGTCCGGCCACCCGCCACACCCCCTGCCTCGCTGGCCGAAGTCCTGCCCCCGCCCGAGCCCGCCGACGCCGACCCGGAACCCCCGCCCGAGCCCGCCGACGACGGCGCGGTGGCCCCGCCGGCGCCCGCGACCTGGGGCGGCGCGGACGGAGCGGACTTCGCGCCGGCACCACCCGCTGCCTGCGCGGCGGTGTTACCGCCCGCGCCGCCCGCCGCCTGTGCCGACTGCGGGAGCATCGCCTGGTTCTGGCCGGTCGCCGCGGCGTACTCCGCGTAGGCGCGGCGGTTGTTCGCGTCGGCCTCGAACCACTCCTTGCGCGCGATCTCGTTGTCGGTGTCCCACGGCGTTTCCTGGTCGAACAGGGTCAGCTCCGGCGGCTGCGGCGTGGCCATCGGCAGCACCTGCGTCCGGAGCCGGGCGTAGGCCTGCGCCTGGGTCCGCAGCGACGCGTCGACCTGGTCCAGCTTCTCCTGCTCGCGCTGGAGGGCCTGCTCGATCGGCCGCGCCGCCTGCGCGGCCCGCTCCGCCGCCCCGCCCCGCCACCCGCCCTGCATGTCGGCGGTGGTGCGGCGCAGTTCGTCGCCGAGGGCCTGGAGGCTGGTGCGCGCGTTCCGCGACAGGTCCGCCGCCTGGACCAGCCCGGCCGGACCGGCGCCCTGCGACACCATCGTGTAGATCTCGTATCCGCTGAGCCCGGCCATCAGTCCGTCACCGCCAGCCGCTGGTGGTTGCCCTGCTCGGTCGTGACGTACTGCTGGGTCGTCGCCTTCAGCTCATCGACCCGCGTCCGCAGGTCCTGCCCGATCCTGGTCACGGCGTCCAGGTGCGCCTGCCCCGCCTGGGAAGCCGCGGTGGCGAAGGCGGTGGTCGCGGGGTCCGGCATCGGGGGCTGGATCTGCGCCAGCGGCCGGCTCTGCTGCGTGGTCACGGTCAGGTCGTCCCGCATCTTGTCGGTCACCCCGACCACACCGTTGAGTGCTTCGATGGTCACTTCGAAATCGCCCATGCGTCAAAGCGTGGAGGTGGTGCACTGGGACCCCTCCCCGATCTCTCGGGACGGGTCCCATCGGTGATCGCGCCCATGTTCTGCCGACGGCCGGAAAAGGGGTTTCGATGACACGGGCTCGTCGTGCGTTCCTGGTGCGGGTTGCGGGCGCAGCATCTTCGCCACCAGCGCGGCGAGCGGACCCGTGTGGCGCACCGGTCGGGTCTCGCCGCGCCGGGCGCGTTTGAGCACCTCGTACGCCTCGCCGCTGCCGAACGGGGGCGTGCCCGCCAGCGCCGAGCGTTGGTCAGGACAGGGAGTCCAGCAGCGCCAGGTCCGGTGGGACGAGAGTGGTCGACAGGACGAGTTCGCGCAGCAGGTTGTCGTTGAGCGCGTTGCCGACCGGTTCGCCGACCTCCTCGCGCAACAGCCCGTGCACGCCCGCCGCGGACAGCCGGGCCCGGACGTCGGCCACCATGTGCTCGACCCGCTTGACGCCCCAGCCCGCGTCCGGCTGGAGTTCGGCGAGGATCTCGGCGGCGTGCTGGCGCGACACCGGCTGTGGGTTGGCCTCGTGCAGCAGGTAGCGCTGGCCCAGCACGACCAGCAGCAGGTGCTCGTCCTGCGTGAGCCGCCACCGCTTGGGCGGCTGGGTGACCGCGGCGTGGTGGGCGGCGGGGTGGCGGCCGTCCTGGCCCGCGACGTACAGCTCCAGCAGGTGCTCGCGGTCGTGCGAGCCGCGGATGAACAGCGGCGTGTAGCCGCTGGGCAGCGGCACCGGGTCCTCGTCGCGGAACAGCCACCGGGTCTTGGGCAACCGGATCGGCAGCCGCCCGGTGTTGCTGACCCACCACCGGCCGTCCTGGCGGGTCAGCAGGCCGTGCTGCCGGCTCACGCGCGGGTCGGTCTCGCCGACGCACAGGTCGACGTCGGCCCGGTTGCGCCCGAACCGGACGCTGCGCCCCTCGACGGGGTCGACGCTGAGCTTCCCGCTCAACGCGAGCGCGACGACGGCTCCGGGTGCGGCGCGCGGCACGTCGCGCGCCAGGCTTTCGGTGTTCATGCCGGCCTCCTCGGGGTCCTCGCGCAGTGTGGCCGGACCGTCCCGGGAGGGGTCCCGGGACGGTCCTCTTAGGACAGTGTCACGGGGTGGCCGTCGCGCACGGCGTGGTGGTCACCGTGGTGGTCATCGTGCCGGAGGACGGCGAGGTCGTAGCCGTTGTTCTGCTCGACCTTCTTGGCCACCACGACCCCGCTGAACACGTAGGTCGCCTGCTGGTAGCACAGGGCCTCGTTGCCGGGGAAGCAGACGCACGCGCTGGCCGGGCTGATGAGGACGGAGGTGAGCAGCACGGCCGACATCGTCAGGACACCGACCGCGTGGGCTAAGAATCGTAGACGCGTCAAAGAGTCCCCCTCGTGGACAAGGAGCATTCGGCGGCGGCGTCGGGTTTCAGGGTAGGGCGCTGCGGGTGGGTCGAGCCACGGTTCCGCGGGATGCGCCCAGTCGTACGATCGGTCCTTCCAGCTTTTTGGGAGGACGGGCTCCATGGCGACACTCTCTGGCCGCTTGGCCGCCATCGTCGACGCGCTGCCGTTGCGGCCGGGGATGCGCGTCCTGGAGATCGGCGGAGCCCCTGGTGCCGCCGCGAAGGCTGTGTGCGCCCGGATCGCTCCTGGTGGCCACATCGTGGTTGTCGATCGCTCGGCCAAGGGTGTCGCTTTGGTGGAACGCAACGCGGGGGCCGAGATCGCCGCCGGCCTGCTCAGCGTTCGTCGGGTGGCGGCGGAGGACTTCACCCTGGAGCCCGGCGAGCCTCCGTTCGACCTGGCCTTCGCCGTCCGCGTGGGCGCTTTGGACGGCCGCCACCCCGAAGCCGGGCGCGAGGCTCGTGCCCGAATCCGCGCGGCCCTCGTCCCCGGTGGCAGGCTGTTGATCGACGGGGGTGACCCGGTGCGCGAAGTCGACCTCGGCTGACCCGCGTGCCCGGTCGGCTCCCGGTCCAGGACTCGAACCTGGGCGTACGGATCCAAAGTCCGCTAGATCGTGGCCGTCCACGCGAGGACGGCGCGGTGGTAGTCGGGAGCGTTGGGCGCGTAGTTGATGGAGTGCCCATAGCCATTGAGGATGTAGGTGTGCAGACGGGCCGCCGGGGCGAAGTACGGGGCCTCGGAGGCCCGGAGCGCCTCGGGTGACGAGCAGTCGCTGCCCAGGGGCGTGCCGCAGAAGTGGGTGTCGTTCCCGACGACGATCATCACCGGGACGTCGATCCGCCGGGTGAACGGGATGACCACGTTCGTCAGCGCGATGGTGTCCACGGCCTCGGTGGCGGCGAAGACGTCCTTGGTGGCCTCGTCCTCGGCGATCGCCTCGGGCACCAGCGGCCCGGGGGTGTGGAAGGCGTCGAACCGGGTGCCGGCGCTGGTGGTGAGGTAGCCGGGGTCCAGGCCGCGCGAGCGGAGCTGCGGGTCCAGCGCGGCGGGGACCATGGTCGCCAGCACCGGGAGCACGGTGATGTGGTTCATCCGGTGGGTCATGCCGGTGACGAGCACGCCGTCCACGTCGCGGTGCAGTCCGGCCTCGATCATCGCCATGGCGGCCCCGATCGAGTGGCCGCCGACGATGATCCGGTCGAACCGCGCGCGCATGGCCCGGATGACCTCGTGCACGGCGTTGGCCTGGGTGGTGGCGGTGATCAACGTGCTGAGCGGCTTCGAACTGCGGCCGGTGCCCAGGCGGTCCACGGCGAGGGTGGCCTGGCCGGCGTTGTTCATCGCCTGGCGGTAGGACCGGGTGCCGGGCGTGTAGGCGATGTCCCAGTAGGAGCTGTTGTACGTGCCGCCGGGGATGAGCACCTGGAGCGTGTCGGCGCCTTGCGGTGTGCAGAGCCTGCCGTACATCGTCTGGGTGGTCAGCAGGACCCGCACCGGCACGGTCACGTCTTCGCAGACGACCGGGGCGGCGCCCGCCGAACCGGGGACGAGACACGTTCCGGCGGTGAGCAGCGCGACGGCGCAGAACCGGCGGAAACTCTTCCAGCGCACGGAGAACGACCTCCAGGTTATCGGGGTTGGACGCGCATGAGCAGTCCGGTGGGGTACGGGGCCGAGGTGAACTTCACCCGCACCGGCTTGTCCGGCAACGGGACCAGGCGCAGGCGGGCGGCGATCGTGGCGACGGCGACGACGATCTCCGTGCGGGCGAACAGGTTCCCCAGGCACTGGCGGGTGCCCGCGCCGAACGGGACATACGCCCCGGGCGGTAATCGGCGCGCGCGCTCGGGTTCCCAGCGGTCAGGGAGAAACCGGTGCGGGTCGGGGAACACGGCGGGGTCGTGGTGCAGGGCGTGGGGGCTGACGACCACCTCGCCGCCGGCCGGTACAAGCACGTCCCCGAGCCGGACCTCTTCCAGCGCCCGGCGCATCAGTATCCACACCGGGTAGCGGCGCAACACCTCGTCGACGACCTGCCCGACGTAGGCCAGGCGCGGCACGTCGGCGAAGGTCACCGGACGACCGCCGAGCACCCGGTCCACCTCCTCGTGCACCCGCCGCTCGACGTCAGGGTGCTGCGCGATCTCGTGGAACGCCCACGCCAGCGCGATGGCCGTGGTCTCGATGCCGGCGGTGAGCAGGGTGAGGACCTCGTCGTAGGTCTGCTCGTCGGTCATGCCGCCCGCTTCGTCGCGCTCGTGCAGCAGCGTGGAGAGCAGGTCGCCATGGTCGGTCGCGTCGGCGCGGCGGGCGGCGATCAGGGGCGGCACGATCGCCTTCATCGCCGTGACGGCCCGGTCGAACTCGCGGTTGCCGGGCAGCGGCAGCTTCTCCACCCAGGACGGCGACAGCGCGCGGACCATGCCCTGCTTGATGATGGTGAAGACCGAGCGGCGGATCTCCTCGACCACCGGTTCGTCGATCCCGGTGGAGAACAGCGCCTCGGCGACGATCGCGACCGCCAGGCCCTGCGCGTCCCGCTCGACCACCCGCACCTCGCCGGGCCGCCAGCCGGCCGCGAGGTCGGCGGTGGCGCGGCGCATGACCGCCACGTACCCGGCGACCCGGTCGCGGTGGAACGCGGGCTGGACCAGCCGCCGCTGCCGCCGGTGCAACGGGCCGTTGGACAGCAGCAGGCCGTTGCCGAGGTAGGGCTGGAACTTGTCGAACATCGCGCCCTTGCGGAACGAGGACCCCGCACCCACCAGGACCGCGTGCACAAGGCGAGGGCTGGTCACGAAGTACGTCGGCATCGGCCCGAGGTCGACCCGCACCACCTCCCCGTGTTCCCGCAAGGATGCGGTGAACTCGGCGCGCCGGCGGAGGATTCCCAGCGTGTGGCCCAGCAGCGGTAAGCGTCCGGGCGCCACCGGGACGGGCGCCGCCGGGATGGACATCGTCACTCCACTGACAGGGAACCGACCCACGATCGGTGGGCACCCTACGAGCCGTCCGGACGAGCCCGACAGTGCCCGATCGGGTGGAAGTCCGGTCACTCCGTCAGCCCATCGGACCGCCGCGTCCAGAGTGGCTATGCTCGTGCGCCCGAAACCACCACAGCGGCGAGGTGTGCACCGTGCAGCGAGTGCAGGACTGGGTTCCCGACAGCGTCGACACCAGCGTGCCCAGCATGGCCCGCACGTACGACTACATGCTCGGCGGCGCGCACAACTTCGCCGTCGACCGCCAGGTGGGCGACCAGATCGAACAGGTCATGCCCGGCCTGCGCACCGCCGCCCGGGTCAACCGCGCCTTCCTCGCCCGCGCCGTGCGGTTCATGATGGACCGGGGCATCCGGCAGTTCCTCGACATCGGCTCCGGCATCCCGACCGTGGCCAACGTCCACGAGGTCGCCCAGTCGGCCGACCCGGAGTGCCGCGTGGTCTACGTCGACCGCGACCCGATCGCCGTAGCGCACAGCGAACTCATGCTGTCCGCCAACGACCGCGCCGCGATCGTCAAGGCCGACCTGCGCGACCCCGACACCATCCTCGACCACCCGGAGACGCGACGGCTGCTCGACTTCGACCAGCCCATCGGCCTGCTGATGCTGCTCGTGCTGCACTGGGTCCCCGACGACGCCGACCCGCTGCGACTGATGGCCCGCTACCGCGACGCGCTGCCCAGCGGCAGTCACCTGGCGATCAGCCACGTCAGCGCCGACCACCAGGACGCCTCGCTGGACGCGGCCACCGACGTCATCAAGCGCAGCAAGAGCCCGGACCAGGTCAACGAGCGCACGCACGCCCAGATCACCGAACTGTTCGGCGATTTCACGTTGCTGGAACCCGGACTCGTCGGCTGCGGCGAGTGGCGTCCCCACTCCGTCGGCGACATCTCCGAGGCGCCCCACATGAACATGCTGGTCTACGCCGGCGTCGCGGCCAAGCCGTAGCCCGTGCTCAGCACCGGCCTGAACCGCGGCAGGGGAGGTCGTTTTCGGGATGTGCTCGTCCTCGTTGGTCACGCCCTTGAGGCGCCGGTCGAACTCGACCGCCCAGTGGTCGTTGACGAACTCGGTGATCGTCCGGTTCAGCGCCGCCCGTCCGTTGTCGGCTTCGTCCAGCATCTCCGCAGTGTGATCTCCACGCGCCCGCGCCGAACCGCACTGGCGCGGTCTGGCGGCTCGCCACTGCGGCACGTCGTCCCGGACAGGCGACGGTGGCGTTCCGGCGGGTGAACCGACGCGCGTTTCGCGACGCACCGGCAGCGGTCGTCGCGAGTCCGAGGCAAGGTCGCCGCACGTTGGTGTGATTGGCCGGGACTGGCGTTGTCGGTCCCCCGCCGCCGGTTCGAGACTGGGTTCGGCGCCGGGGTTCGCCCGGCGTCGACCGGGGATCTCCGGCGTGGTGTGGTGGTGGCGTGGTCGGTCGACGGCCCGCGCTGTCCTTGGTCGTGTCTGTCGGGCGTGCGCCGCGCCGGGACCGGTGACGAGGGAGTGGAGCGGGTTGACCGACAGTGGAGTGGTGGTGGGGGCCGCGGTGCCGCAGGCCCGCGAGGGCGAGCCGTGCGTCCTGCCCTCGGACCTGTTGTCCGAACTGGAAGGGCTCAACGGCCTGTTGTCGGCCGACGACACCGACGCGACGTTGCGGAGGCTGTGCCAGTACGCGGTGCGGTTGGAGTTCGCGACGATCCCGCCGTACCTGACCGCGATGTACTCCATCCGGGACAAGCGGTCGCCCGCCTACCAGCTCATCCGCAGCGTGGTCATGGAGGAGATGGTGCACCTGGCGCTGGCCGCCAACCTGCTCAAGGCCGCCGGCGGCGAGCCGGAGCTGGTCCCGCCGCCGTCCTACCCCGTCCGCCTGTTCGCCCAGGACCCCGGCGGCGGCCGGGGACCGCTGCTGCAGCTGATGCCCGCGTCCCCGCGGCTGTTCCGGGACACGTTCATGCGCATCGAGCAGCCCGCCGAACCGTACGCGCCCGCCCAGGACAAGGCGTTCTCCACGATCGGCCAGCTCTACAAGAAGATCGGCGAACTCTTCCGGCGCCACACGTGGCCGCCGACCCCCGGCTCACCGCAGATCGGCGACGAGTGGAACTTCGGCAACAACGGCGGCACCGTGATCAAGGTGACCGACCTGACCTCCGCCGAGCAGGCGATCAACGAGGTCATCGAGCAGGGCGAGGGCGCCGACGTGGTCCCCGACGAGACCCGCCAGAAGTTCCTCACCAGCCAGAAGTGGGGCCAGTACCAGTACTACGGGCCGCGCGCGGACGGGACGTACGGCCCGGTGCTGGGCACGCCGTACGAGATGTCGCACTACGCCAAGTTCCGGATGATCGCCGACGGCACGACACCCTTGCCCGAGACGTACCCGATGATCGCCGAACCCTCCGCCGACAAGTACGAAAACCCGTTGGCGTGCAGGCTCAGCGACCTGTTCGACCGCTGCTACGGACACCTCGTCGACCGCCTGCAAGGCGCCCTCCGCAACCCCGGGGGCGACGACTTCTTCGAAGAGGTCACGCCGCTCATGCGGGTGGCGCTGCCCGTGCTGGCCACCCAGCTCATGCAGGTCCCGGTGGCCGACCGCGCGCCGGCGTCCACAGTGGACCCCACCGCCGGTCCGGCGTTCCGGTACCCCGGGATCGTCGTCCCCACCCCGGTCGAGGTCGAGATCACCGCGCTGATCGACGAGGTCCGCGCCGGGTCGCTCAAGGGTGGCGCGCCGACCCTGGAAGCGGCGCTGCGCAAGGTGCGCGACAACATCCCGCCCGGCATGAAAGCAGATGCGTGATGACCGAGGACACCGTCTTCGCGGGCCGGTTGCGGATCTACCCGTCCATCGGCGTGGCCAGGGTGGGCGACAGCGACGAGTACTACCTGCCGCCGGCCGAGGTCGGCGGCCTGCCCACCGGACCGGACTACCGCACCGAGATCCCGCCCGGTGAGCTGCGCGACGGGTCCGGCCGGCTCAAGCGGCAGGCCGCGCGGTTCCAGGTCTTCTACGACCACCCCGACGCTCCCTCGGAGTTGGCGGTGGGCGCGGAGGTCGAGGGCTGGACGGTCACCGGCATCGAGTGGACCGCGCACCTGGCCAACAAGAAGGCGGTCTGGTACGAGTTCCGCGCCGCGGCGGGCGAGCGCGGCTACAGCCCGGACCACCCGCTGCGCAACCCGCACGTCACCGACCCGGAGCAGCGCAAGGCGCTGATCCTCAACCCCGGCCCGGTTCGGCTCGGCACCGTCGCGGGCGAGGTCGTCTGGCAGGACCTCAAGGTCACCGCGAAGAAGGTGTACGTCAACGGCAGGCAGTTCACGCTCTCGTCGCTGGGCCGGGTCGAGGCCCACCCCGAAGGGCACCTGGTGGTGCTCGGCGGCAAGGGCCTGTCGGGGTCGGAGGACCCCCGCGGCCAGATGCCCGGCTACGCCAACAACGACGGCTGGTGGGACGACGTCTCCGACGGCAGCATCCGCGCGGTGATCCGCCTCCGCAAGGGCTCGGAGGCCCGGGAGGTCCAGGTGCCGATGGCGTCCTGGGTCATCGTCGGCCCGCCGTCCTACGCGCCGCAACTGACCCCGCTGGTGTCCCTGTACGACACCATCACGGACGTGTTCGTGCGCAAACTCGGGTACCGCAAGGAGATCTACGACCAGAACCGGTGGGAACCGGGCTACCGGCCCAGTTTCGCCACCGACATCTGGCCGATGCTGCACCGGGTCTCCCGCTACCCGGGTGTCGTCGCCATGCCGCCGAAGGTCCACTCGTTCGACAAGGACAAGCTCGGCGACCCGGCGAAGCACCGGCAACTGCGGCAGTACTACTTCGAGGCGCTGCGCCCGCCGGACAAGCAGAACACGTTCGCCTCCCCGACCACGGGCTACCGCACCATGCCCTACATGCCCGGCGACGACGCGTCCGGGGACAGCCAGCACGCGGCCAAGTTCCTCACCGTCACCCGCACGCAGTACTTCCAGTTCCGGCAGTGGGCGGAGGGGAACTTCCTGCCCGGCGACGGCCAGGTGGAACGGCACAAGGGCAGGCGGTGGACCATCGCGGCGCTGTCCGGGTGCGCGGGCGGCGCGTTCGGACCCGGTATCGAGATCGGCTGGATCTGCCGCAACGAAGCCGTCTACGAGGACCCGACCAAGGAGTTCTTCCGGTTCAAGGCACTGCCCCTGAACCCGGAACTGCACCTGGAGCGCGACCTCACGAAGGGCTTGGAGCCCGGGGACATCACGATGTTCCTCGCCGCGCCCTGGCAGGCGGACTTCAACCAGTGCTCCACCCAGCCCATCGACGGCGGGTTCGTCTGGTGGTGGCCCACCGAGCGGCCCTTGTACGCCTACGCCCGCCGGGACGTGCCCGAGGAGCAGGACGCCGAGGTCGCGCGGTGGGGCGACTCCGAGAGGTGGCAGCACGTCCCGTGGGTCGGCAGCGCCCGGGACCAGACCAGTGACGACTACGTCGGGTACGAGGACGGCCTGAGCATGGTGGAGCACTGGGCCGAGTTGGGGTTCATCGTGCGCAAGCCCGACCACGCCACGTGGCGGGACGTGCCCGACTACATCGAGATCCGGCGGACGCTGTCCAGGCCCGGGTTCGTGACCGACTACAACCCCGACGACCTCGTCCCACCGGACTCGGTGCCCGACCCGCGCCGGTCGGAGGCGGCCGGCGCCGATGCGGTCCAGAGCACCCCGTCACGTTGACGTCGTGGTGGTCGGCGGCGGCCCGGCCGGGGCCGCCGCCGCCATCACCCTGGCCCGTTCCGGCCGCACGGTCGCGGTCCTGGCACCGTCCACTGTGGACAAGTTGGGCGAGTCCCTGCCTCCCGGCGCCGCGAGGGCGTTGGCCGACCTGGACGTCCTGGACACGATCCACGCCGAACCCCGCCACCACCCCGCCGCCGGCACCGCCTCCGCCTGGGGCAGCCCCACCTTGTCCTACCGCGACTACCTGTGCGAAGGCGTGGGCTGCGGCTGGCACCTGGACCGCCCCCTCTTCGACCAAGCCCTGCTGCGTGCCGCCGCCCAAGCCGGAGCCCACGTAATCCCCGGCCGCCACCACCACTGCCGCCACACCCGCGAGGGCTGGATCGTCACCACCCCCGACCACACCACCACCGCCGACATCGCCATAGACGCCACCGGCCGCCAAGCCGCCCTGGCCACCACCCACCAGGCCCGCCTGCTCCGCATCGACCACCTGATCGGCGTAGCCGCAACCCTCCCCCAGGCCATCCCCCTGTCCCACACCCTGATCGAAGCCACCCCGGATGGCTGGTGGTACGCCGCCCCACAACCCGACCACCGAGTCCTGGTCGCCTTCCTCTCAGACAGCGACATAGTCCGCGAACACCACTACGCCACCCCCACCACCTGGACCCGCCACCTGTCCACCACAACCCACATCGCCAAGCACACCCACCTGCAACCCCCCACCCACCTGACCATCCGCCAAGCCGCCTCCCACCTCCTGGACCCGGCCGTCGGCCCAGACTGGATCGCCGTGGGCGACGCCGCCATGGCCACCGACCCCTTGGCCTCAGCCGGCATCCTCACCGCCCTGACCTCAGGCACCCAAGCCGCCCACACCATCACCCAGGGCCTCCTGACCCCCACCCACCGCCAAACCCACACCACCCAAACCCGCCGGCTCTTCACCACCTACCTCCACCAACGCCGCCACTTCTACGGCCTGGAACAACGCTGGAACACCAAGTTCTGGCAACGCCGCCGCCCACCGGAACCCTCGTCGTGACCTGACCTTCTGGAGGACAGGAGTCCATGTCGGCGAGGGACCTCTTGTTCGGCCATCACGTGATCGGCCCGGCGGTCTGGGTCATCACGTCGAACACGGCTCGCATGGACGGCCAGGTGTCGACGCTGGCCGACGCGTAGACGACGTAGTCGGTGCCGCGCAGTCGCCAGAAGCGGCCGATGGCGTGTTTGGGGCCGGTGTCGGTGCTGTAGAGGAATTCCCACTGCACGACCTCCGCCACCGCGGTCGAGGGTGGGGGGAGGTTGTCGAGGTGGAGGCGGTGGTAGGTGTCGCGGATGCCGGAGTTGTCGGTTTCGTTGCTCCTGACGGACTCCAGGAGCGTGCCGGCGGGGGCCTCGCTGCCGCCGAAGCGGAGCACGTCGCCCTTCCGGGTGGGGCTGTCGGCCTGCTGGTTGGACGGCACCGCGCCCGCCCGCACCGGCCAGTCCGCCGGGATCGCGGTCCGCACGCCCGCGGGACCGGTGATCAGGGTGTAGCCATGGGGCACGGTGGCGGACGTCGGGGTGGGGCGGGTTGTGGTGGGGCGGGTCGACGTCGTCGAGGGGTGGGTGGTGGTCGGCGGCGTGGTGGTGGACGGGGGCGTGGTGGTGGTCGGCGGCGTGGTGGTGGTCGGCGGCGTGGTGGTGGTCGGGACGGGAGTGGCGGCAACTGTGGGTTCGCGGAGGGCGACTACCACGACCACGGCGACCACGGCCAGGAACGCCGTGCCCGCCGCGACCAAGCCGATGAGTAGACCATTGCCCTTCTTCGGAGGCTCCGGCGTGGGCTCGGGGCGATAGGTCGGCGGAGGGGTGGGGGTGGCTGGGGGAACGGGTGAACCCCACAGTGGGGCGGACTCTTCAGGATTCACGGCACTCACCCTTTCCCGCGCGACGAACCGGTCCGCCCGCACTTCCGCGATCGGCGGTATGCAGACACAATCGCCGATGCACGTCCCGACGTTTCCCCATTTCCCCGGTCGAGGAGCCAGCCCGCCATGTCGAAGTCCTGCGCTGCTTGCGGAACTCCGTTGAGCAGCACCGACGACCGGTGCCCGCAATGTGGCGGACAGACGGTGAAACCGAGCGATCCGCACATCTCCGCCCGGCTGCCCGACAACCCGATTCCGACCCGCGTCCGGGGCCGTCTCGCGACCGGTGCGGTGACCGGGTTCTCCGCCGTCCGTCAGGTACCTGTCGTGGGTCGGACAACGCTGCTCCTCGCCTGGTCGGGAATGGTGCTGACAGCCGGCGTGCTTGTCCTGTCGGCAGCCGCCGGCGTGGTGCCGCTCCTCAGGGCGTTGGCGCTGACGGCCGTGTGCGTGGGGCCGGCGGCCGTGCTCGGGCTCGCGCTCAACAGGGCGTTGCCCGCCGAGGAGCGCTCGGGGAAGTGGTGGTTGCTCGCCAGGCCGCTTCGGGCCGCGGGGCGGGTCAAGGCGGTGAACGAGCAGGTCATGACGGTGAAGGAGGTGTCGGGAGCGGTGCACGAGTGCACTGTTCGGGGCGGGTTCAGCCCGGCTCCGCCCGCGCGGGGCGAGGTGGTGGAGGTGTACGGGAAGCGCCGCTCCCGGGTCGTCCTGGTCGACTGGCTGATCACCGCCGGCACCGGCGAGGTGATCAAGGTCGTGCGCAGCAAGCGACTCACGAAGGCGACGGCGATAGCGACGGCGGCACTGTGGACGACCACCCCGGCCGCGCTCGGCGCGCTGCTCGCATTGGGCTGAACGAGTGAATCCGTAATGATCCGGCAAAACAGGGCGATGACCCTGCCATCTGATGAATGAACAAACCGGGAGTGGTCGCGTGCCGCAGCCGATGATCAACAACACCGCGAAAACGGTCGGGTTCACCGCCCCGACCACCTCGTCCGCCAATCGGGCGCGCCTGCCGATCCGCACCGGGCAGCGGTCGAACCGTTATCTGCGCGCCCTTCAGGGGCTGGACGCGGGCGGCCGGCTGGGTGCCGCAGAAATGCGGGGAATCGTCGACGACATCCGCCGCGAGTTCGACGAGAAGTACTGCTCGACACCGCTCGGCATCGTCGGGAAGTGCTACCTCGGCGAGCCCTTCGAGGTCCACACGCTCGCCCTGGACGGCGAGATCATCGAGCACTACCGGGTCGGCGAAACCGTGCCCGGCGGGCTGGAACGGGCCAGACCACTGGCCGTCTCCCCGGTGTACCTCGCCATCGAGGTCTACTCCGACCGGCTGGTGTGCCTCCGGGCGGACGGTTCGACGGCGGTGTTGGAGGGCGGGTCGTGAACAGCATCAACATCCCGCAGCTGGGCGCCCTCACCAAGGCCGTCAACGACGTCACCGCCGCGACCGTCGAGCTGCACCGCCGGCAGGAAGTCCTCCAGGGCTCGATCGACCACGTCGCCGCGAGCCAGGACCGCACCCGCAGCGAACTGCAAGAGCTGCGCTCGGTGTTCGACGAGTACGCGCGCCGGGACGAGCTGCGGCACAACCTCCAGATCGCGCACACCGAGATCGTCGAGGTGCGGCAGACGCTGGACACCGACTACGGCCACTTCCGCGAGGTGCGCCGACTGGCCACCGGAACGCTGCAAGCGCTCGACGTCGGCATCGTCTCGCACGGCACGATGCGCGGCCTCAGCGAAGAACTGATGCTGCTCACCCCCGGCTACTGGCTCGCGCCCGCACTGGTGGCACTGGCGGCGTGGATTCGCGACGACCAGGACCTGGCGGGCAAGGCGCTCGCCGAGGCCGTGCGCCGGGACAACGACAAGGCGTCGCTGTTCTTCGCGCTCGTCCTGCGCCGCCACCAGCGCGACGCCGCCACCGCCCGCTGGGTCCGGCAGTACATCGCGCGCCAGGACCCGTCCCGGCTGTCGCGCGAGTTCGTCGTCGTCCTCGACGCGGTCAGCACCGGCGCGCTGGGCGTGCAGGCGAAACCGCTCGTGCTGGACCAGCTCGGCGACTGGTACGACCGGCTGTGCGCCGACCGCGAGGTGGTGGACCGGCAGGTCGAGCGGTGGGCGCGGATGCTGGACGGCCTGCGCAAGCCGATCGACCCGCGCTACCAGGTCCTGCCGTCGATCAGCCCGACCTGGCCGCAGCTCAAGGACCTCTACGAGGGCGCGACCGTGCACGGCCGGGCCGAGGAGCTGTTCCGCGGCATCTTCACCGGGCCCGTGCCGCCGCCCGGCGACCTGCACCAGCGGGTGGACGCCATCCTGGACAGCCTGGTCACCAACTTCGACGCCGAAGAGGCGCCGTTGCGGCACAAGGAGGCCCGCCTCCAGTCCATCATCGACGCGGACGGCGACAAGACCGCCGCGGCCAAGGCGATGGCGCAGGCCGATCCGGTGCACGACGAAACCACCGACTTCCTCACCGTGCTGAGCAACTCCGCCCTCTACCCGGCGGAATCGGGCGTGTCGCCGGGCACCCAGCGGTTCGCGATCGCGCTGGCCAAGGGGTGGATCGTCGAGGGCGCGGGCCGGTTGGAGGCGGCGAACGTGGCCGCCGAGCCCCAGTCGGTGGCGCTGTCGCTGGAGGGGTGGACCGCCCAGGTGGACGGCCGCACCAACCAGCAGGCCCTGGAGGCCGGGCTGGCCGCGCACATCGACGCCGAGACCGAGCGGGCGGTGCGGGCGGTGCGGTTCGCCGGGCCGATGCTGGGCGCCGCCGTCACCGCGGGCGTGCTGACGTTCATCGCGCTGCTGTCGGCGCTGGGCGGCGGGGTCGGGTTCGCGGTGTTCTGCCTGCTCGGCGCGTTGGCGCTGGGTGGCTGGTCGGCGTGGGAGGCGCGGGCGCTGCCGGCGCGCCGGGCCGAGATCCGGCGGCAGGGCGAGCAGCGGCGGGCCGCGGCGGTCGGACGGTTGCGCGGCGGGATCGCGGAGCTGGTCGACCTGCGCGGCGAGTGGCGGCGGGAACTGGCGGGGGCGCCGCGGTTCCGCGAGTACATGGAGCGGTTGGACGGCGCGGCGTTCGTGGCGCAGGCACCGGACCAGAGAAGGGGCGCGTGACGACATGCCGAACCCGATCACCGGCAACCCCGACCCGGCCGGCGCGCGCACGGCGGCCGTGCCCCAGACCGGTCCAGTGCCGCGGCACGCCGCCGTGGACGGGGAGATGGCGTTGCGGCTGCCCGACTGGGACCTCTTGCCGCCCGCCGAGTTCCTCGACCGCCGGCGCGGCGGGCGGTGACCCGGTGCGCCTGCTGCCCGGACCGTACGCGGCGTGGACGAGTTGGCTGGAGGCGTTCGGCCGGGGCGAGGACCTGCCGGCCGCGCACCTGACGGCCGTCACCGCCGACCTCGGACCGCAGCTGGTCGAACGCCTCCTGGGCCTTGTCGCGCAAGCGTTCCACGACCGCCAACGACGGTGGCAGGAAGCGCTGCAACGGGACCTCAAGGCGCTCACCGCGCAACCCGCCCACGCCACGACCGCCGTGGCCGCGGTGCTGCGCGACGCCCGCCTGCGGCTCGCTCCCCTGCGCGAGTTCACCGAACTCCCGCAACTGCCCGAGGACGCGCGCGCCAACCTGCGTTCGGCGCTGACGGAGACCGTCACGTCGGCGCAGCGCACCCTCGAAGGCTCCATCCGCGACGCCCCCGTCGAGTTCCAGTCGGCGGTCCGCGCCAACAGCCTCGTCCCCGGCCTCACCCGGCCGCGCACCGCGCCCGCCACGGGCCCGGCACGACCGCCGGGCCGCCGGGTCATCCTCTGAAAGGACAACGCCAAGCATGGCCAACGGGGCGGAAACCCGAGCCCGCATCGAGTCCTACCTGCTCGCGCGGATACCGTTCGTCACCGTGCGCACGGTCGAACGCGGTCGCGCGCTGGAGATGCTGGGCGACCTCGCGCAGCACAAGCAGCTCGACGTCCTCGTGCACACCCTCAGCCAAGGGCTGCGGGACCTGCGCACCAAGCAGGTCGTCACCGACGACAAGTCCCTGCTGGGCGCCTTGGACCTGACGGGCGAGTGGTTCCAGGCGCGGTCGAACCTGACCGTGGTGTTCACCGACGTCCAGCACCTGTCCGACGACAACGACATCGCCCGGCGGTTCGCCGACCTGGCCACGCTCGCCGAGGAGCACGGCGGCAGCATCGTCGTCATCACCTCCGACGCGGTGTGGAGCCCGTTGCAGCGCATGGGGATGTCCGTGTCGCTCGACCTGCCGGACGTGGACGAGATGCGGGTGGAGATCGAGGGGTTCCTCCAGCCGTACGCGTCGGCGATCCCGATCGAGTGGGGCCCGGCGGACTACGAGCAGGCGGCGTCGATCCTGTGCGGGGTGACCAAGATCGAGGCGCTGAACATCCTGGCCACCTTCGTGGTGAAGCGCTCGGTGACCAAGGACGACCTGCACCTGCTCAGCCAGGCCAAGGACTCGATCTTCAGCGAGCTGGCGGGCATCGAGCGGGTGTCGCTGCGCGACGCGGACCACCGCGTCGGCGGGCTCGCGGGCCTGCGCCAGTGGCTGGACCGCAAACGCCCGCTGCTCACCATGGACCTGCGCGACCGGGGCATGCGCGCGCCGCGCGGGGTGCTGCTGGTCGGCGTGCCGGGCTGCGGGAAGTCGTTGTCCGCCAAGGCGATCGCCACGGACTGGCAGCTCCCCCTGTACCGACTGGACATGGGTTCGGTGCTGGGCGCCTACGTCGGCCAGTCGGAGAACCGGCTGCGCGACGCGCTGGCGACCGCCGACACCGTGGCGCCGTGCGTGCTGTGGATCGACGAGATCGAGAAGGGCCTGGCCGGGTCCGGCTCGGACAGCACCGGCGTGACGACCCGCCTGGTCGGCCAGTTCCTGTACTGGCTCCAGGAGTCGCGGGCCCGCGTGTTCGTCGTGGCGACCGCGAACGACACCCGGGCCCTGCCGCCGGAACTGCTGCGCAGCGGGCGGTTCGACGACATGTTCTTCGTCGACCTGCCCGACCCGGAGGAGCGGCGCGAGATCATCGACATCTACCTGCGCAAGTACCTGCGGACCGCGGTCCCGGAGCAGGTGGTCGACGAACTGGTCGGGATCAGCGAGGGCTTCGCCGGGTCGGACCTGCAGTCGGCGGTCGCGGAGATCGGCTACGAGGCCATCCGCGTGGGCGACGCGAACGTGCCCGTCGAGTACTACTACAGCGCTTTCCGCAACGTGGTCCCCCTGTCCCGCTCCGCGCCGGAACGCATCGACGAGGTCCGACTGCTGCGCGACCGGGCCATCCCGGCGTCCGGGCGGGCCCGGAAGACGGCGGACCGGTCGACCGGGTCCCGGCGGGTGGTCCTGGGCTGATCGGCGCGAACGACCCTGGCACCTGTGACCCGGATCACATGTCGTTCCTGTCAGCAATCGGCGGGCTGTGCCGCTCAAGCAGCACGCCAACCGACAGGAGTGAAGACATGAAGCACCGCATCGTCGTCCTCGGCGCCGGGTACGCCGGGGCTTACGTGGCCGGCATCCTGGCCCGCCGGCTGTCCGCGCGGGATGTCGAGATCACCGTGGTCAACGCCGTGCCGGACTTCGTCCAGCGGCTGCGGTTGCACCAGTTCGCGGCCGGTCAGGACATCGCGGCGCCGAAGCTCGTGGACGTGTTCGCGGGTACCGGCATCCGGGTGCGGATCGCGCGGGTCACCGCGGTCGACCCCGAGCGGCGGGTGGTCGCGGTGGCGGACGGGGACGGGGGTGGTGAGCTGGGTTACGACACGCTGTTGTACGCGTTGGGCAGCCATGGTGACGACCGGGGCGTGCCCGGGGTGGCCGAGCACGCCTTCGACGTGTCCGCGCGGCCCTCGGCGACCCGGCTGCGCGAGCGGCTGGACGGCTTGGGTCGAGGTGGGCGCGTGGTGGTGGTCGGGGACGGGTTGACCGGCATCGAGAGCGCCACCGAGATCGCCGAGTCGCGGCCCGGGCTGGACGTTGCCCTGGTCGCCCGGCGCGAGTTGGGTGCACGGCTGTCCGTCGGGGCCCGTGCGCACCTGCGTGCGGCCTGCGACCGGCTGGGAATCGCCGTGCACGAGCACACCGAGGTCGAGGCTGTCGAGGCGACCCGGGTGCGGTGCGCGAACGGCACGGTCCTGGAGTCCGACGCGACCGTGTGGACGGCCGGGTTCACGGTCGGCCCGATCGCCGCGGCGGCCGGGCTGGAGGTCACCGAGAACGGTCGGATCGTCGTCGACCGCACCATGCGGTCGGTCTCGCACCCGGACGTCTACGCCGTCGGCGACAGCGCCAACGCCATCGGGGACAACGGGTTGCCGCTGCCGATGTCGTGCGCGTCGGCCGGGTACACCGGTCGGCAGGTCGTCGAGGCGATCATGGGCCGCCTGACCGGGCGCGAGGTGCCGCACACCCCGATGGCCTACACCTACAACCACATCAGCCTCGGCCGGCGGGACGCGATCCTCCAGTCCGTCGACGACCGGGGCCGCGCGAAGCCGAAGCACTCCGGTGGCCGGAAGATCGTGTGGGTCAAGGAGACCGTCCTCAAGCTCGCGCTGTGGGCCTCCTCGCACCCGACGTTCGGCGTGCCCCAGCGCAAGCGCCAGGTCGCCGTGCGCCCGGCCGCGCGCGTCTAGGGTCTGGGCCGTGGACGATCATTTCGACACCGGGACGTTCGAGGCCGGCCGCGCGCGGCTGGCCTCGCTGGCCTACCGGCTGCTGGGTTCCGCCGCGGACGCCGAAGACGCGGTGCAGGACGCGTTCCTGCACTGGCAGGCCGCCGACCGGAGCCTGATCCGGGTGCCGGAGGCCTGGCTGACCAAGGTCGTCACCAACCTGTGCCTGGACCGGCTCCGCTCCGCGCAGGCCCGCCGGGAACGCACCGCCGGCGCGTGGCTGCCCGAACCGCTGCTCGAAGGCGACCCGATGCTCGGCCCGGCCGAGACCGTCGAGCAGCGGGAGTCGGTGTCCCTGGCCGTGCTGACCCTGATGGAACACCTGTCGCCGTTCGAGCGGGCCGTCTACGTGCTGCGGGAAGCGTTCTCGCACAGCCACGCGGAGATCGCCGAAATCCTGGACATCACCGAGTCCGCCAGCCAGCAGCACCTCCACCGGGCCCGCCGCCGCGTCACCGCCGCCCGCGGCCGTGGCGGCGACGTCGACCCGGCCACCGCCCGCCGGATCGTCGAGGAGTTCCTCGCCGCCGCCACCTCCGGCCGCACCGACCGGCTGGTGGCCCTGCTGACCGACGACGCCACCGCGGTGTCGGACGGCGCGGGCCTGACCAAGGCGCTCCTGCGGTACAACACGCCGCAGCAGATCGCCACCATCGCCCGAGCCGGCTTCACGCCCACGCCCGCGAAGCGCCGGATCGTCGGGGGGACGCCCGCGGTCCACTACGCGTCCGTCAACGGCTCCCCCGCCATCCTCTTCGTGGTCGACGATCGGATCGTCGGCGCGGTGACCTTCGACCTGACCGGCGCCAAGATCACCACCGTCCGGGGCATCGCCGCCCCGAGCCGCCTCGACCGCATCAGCCGAGCCTGGCGCGACCACGACCCGGACACCCCGCTCATCGCACAGTGGTGACACAGCGGGACGGCGCGCGCGGCGGGGTCTGCGCGCGCCGTCCCGGCAGGCTCAGACCCGCGTGGGGCGCAGGACCGCCGGCAGGGCGATCACCGCACCGACCACGAACACGGCCGTGGCGAGGTAGATCAACCCGAGGTGGCCCAAGGTGTCCAGGTCGTACGGGTAGTGCGCGGGCAGCGCGACGGCCAGGCCCAGCACCGGCGTGGCGACCGCCGTGGCGAACGCCCACCGCAGCCCCGCCCTGACCCCGAACCAGGCCAGTGCCGCGGTCGCCAGCCCGGCGGCGGCGATGAACCCGGACACGGCGACGTGCAGGTGCGAGATGTACTCGTACAGGTCGGGGCTGAACCCCTCGATCTGCTCGCGGGTGGCGCCGGCCTCGGCTTGTCCGATGCCCAGTTCCAGGAACGCCCCGCTGAAGTTGCGGACGAAGAAGATCACCGCGTAGCCGATGAACGCCACGCCGGCGAGGGCCATGAGGCTGCCGCCGACGTGCAACGCACGCGTGGTGGACAGCCGGGCGGAGGTGGTCATGGTGGGGCTCCTTCACATCACCGCGGCTTGGCCGCGAGGAAACTGGTGCTCTTGATGCCGTAGGTGGCGGTGGCGGCCCGAGCGGCACCGGACCGGAACGCGTAGCCGGGGTTGTCGCGTTCGGCGACGATCCGCAGGCCGGCGTCCTCGATCAGCGTGCGGTACTCGTCGACCTGGGCCGCGCCGCCGACGCAGGCCGCCCACAGCGACGCGTCGCACACGATGTGCTCCGCCAAGGGGCGCTCGGCGACGATGTCGCAGATCGCGAGCCGCCCGCCGGGCGCGAGGACGGCCGCGGCGGCGCGGAACACCGCCGCCTTGTCCGCCGAGAGGTTGACGACGCCGTTGGACAGGACCAGGTCGACCGTCCCCGGCGCCACCGGCGGGTCCTCGATGTGCCCGGCCAGGAACTCGACGTGGGCCGCCGTGCGCAGCCGCCCGGCCTTGGCCAGCTGCGCCTCGCTCATGTCCACGCCGGTCACCCGGCCGGTCGGCCCGACCAGGTGGGCGGCGGCGAAGACGTCGGTGCCCGACCCGCTGCCCAGGTCCAGCACGCGGTCACCGGGGGCCGGCCGGGCCAGGTCGAGGCAGTAGCCGACGCCCGCGAAGGACTCCAGCGCCTCGGCGGGGACGTGGTCGAGCAGGTCGGGCGGGTAGCCCAGGCGCTCGGCCAGGGCGCGGCCCACCTCGAAGTGGTAGCGCTCGCGCGGCCGTTCGGCGACCGCCCGGTAGACCTCCTTGACCCGGCGCTCCAGGTCCGCGACGTCCAACGTGGACACCATGACGTCCTCCTCCCAAGGGGAACTTCCACCCAAGAGGACGGGGCCTCCCCGGAAGGCATTGCGAAACGCAATAAAACAGGCCCGGTGACGTCAGGCGGGCTTGCGGGCGCGGACGATCACGCCGGCGCACACGTCGTGCTGCCGCTCGGCCGGGATCGTCCGGCGCATCAGGTCCAGCACGTCGGCGTCGAACAGCGGGTAGAGCGCCACGTCGTCGATGCCGAACGGCATGCGCTCCGACATGACCACGTCCACGAACCCGGCCTTCGCCAGCTTGTGGGTGAACACCCGCTCGCTCAGCGCGCCGGAGACGCACCCCGCCCAGGCGCTGTCGCTGGTCAGCACCTCGGGCGGCAGGTCCTCCTCGACGGTCAGGTCCGCCACGCACATCCGCCCGCCCGGCCGCAGCACGCGGAAGATCTCCGCCAACGCCCGGCTCTTGCGCGGCGAGAGGTTCAGCACGCCGTTGGAGACCACCACGTCCACCGCCTCGTCCGGCAGCGGGATGGCCTCCATGCGGCCGGTGGTGAACGAGCACCACGCGCCGACCCCCGCCTCGTCGACCGCGGCCCGCGCCCGGTCGCACATCTCCGACAGCATGTCCAACCCGGTCACGTGCCCCCGCTCGCCCACCGCCCGCGCGGCCAGGACGGTGTCGATCCCGCCGCCGCAGCCGACGTCCAGGACCCGCTCGCCGGGCCGCAGCCCCGCGTGCCGGACCGGGTCCCCCACGCCCAGCGACCACTCCACGGCCGCGTCCGGGACCTCGGCGAGGGACTGGTAGAGCCGCCCGGCCATCGCCCGCCCCGCGCCGGCCGGGATGGCGCGGTAGGCGCGTCGCACGGCGGCGAGGATGTCGTCCTGGTGCATGAGGTCACGCGTCATGGCCACTCCAAGTCGGTCACTCCGGGTCGGTCACTCCAGGTCGGTCACTCCAGGTCGGTCATCGGGTCGGTCATCGGGTCGGTCATCGGGTCGGTCATCGGGTCGGTCACTCCAGGTCGTCGATGAACCGTTCGAGCCGGGCCCGCACGTCCGCGGGCATCGGTTCGGCGCGCTGCGCGCCCAGCAGCCCGCGCAGGGCCTGGGCGAACTCCAGCTCGCCGCAGCAGCGCACGCACCGCTCCAGGTGCTCCTCGACGCCGTGCCGCTCGTCGGGCGGCAACTCGCCGTCCAGGAACTGCCACAGCTCCCGGACCGCCTCGCGGCAACCGGTCACGACACGTGCCCCCTCTCCGCCGCGTACACCCACAGCTCGCGCTCGAACAGCTTCCGGCCGCGGTGCAGTTGCGCCAGGACCGTGCCCAGCGGCAGGCCGAGCAGGCGGGCGATGGTCTTGGTCGGGACACCGTCCACGTACCGCAGGACCAGCGGCGCCCGGTAGCGGTCGGGGAGCCGGTCCAGCACGGCGTGGACGTCCTCGGCGCCGAAAGTGGCGAGGAAGTCCAGGTGCAGGGAGTCGCTGTAGGGGAACGGGTCCTCGTCGACCAGCGTCCGGTACAGAG
Organism: Actinosynnema sp. CA-248983; assembly: GCA_050954585.1. Lineage (GTDB taxonomy): Bacteria > Actinomycetota > Actinomycetes > Mycobacteriales > Pseudonocardiaceae > Actinosynnema. Next base: position 5,112,371 of record CP191863.1, read on the forward strand.
AGAAGTCCTCCATGTCGCCGATGGGCGTCTCCCGCGCGGTGCGCTGGTCGCTGCGGACCCGGTCGCGCCACACGTTGGTCAGGATCGCGCGCAGCCACCCGCCGCCCGCGTCCTGGTCGCGCAGCGAGCCGAACGCCCGGAACGCCCGCAGCAGGCACTCCTGCACCAGGTCCTCCGCCTCGTCCCGGCACAGCCGCCGCGCGAGCGCGTAGAGACCGGGCAGCTCGGCGCGGGCGAGGCGCTCGAAGGCCGCCCCGTCCCGTGTCACGACCGCGCCGGTGCCGTCCATGACTCCGCCAGGGGAGGACTTGTGTTGCGGAGGTACAGCATCCGCCCCGGGTCGTCAGACCGCGACCGGTAGTTCGGCCAGGCGCCACTCCAGGAGGCCGTCGGCCCGGCGGCGGGCCGGTCGGCCCTGGTCGGTGAGGTAGCGGACGGTGACCTGGTCGGTGGCCGGGCCCAGGTACGCCGCGCGGGCGGCCTCGACGTCCGGGAGGTGGGTGTTGGCGACCTGCCGGACCAGCGCGAACAGCGCGGCCACGTCCGCGCCGGCCAGCCGGTAGTAGATCCGGGTGCCGGCACGGCGACGTCGCCCACCCCGCCTGGCGCGCCCGCGCCGTCGGCGGCTACCGGCTGTGGCGCGACGGCGGTTTCGCGGTCGGCGCGCTGCTCGCCGGGATCGTCGCCGACCTCTACGGCCTGCGCGCCGCAGTCGGGGTCGTCGCCGCCGCCTCCGGGGTGGTCGTCGCCGTGCGCATGTACGAAGCCCGCGTCACCGCCACTCGGTGACCGTGACCTCGTCGCCGACCGCGATGTCCCCGGGCGCGAGGACGGCCGCCTTCAGGCCGAAGCTGACCCCGTCCGCTTCCCGCCGGTAGTCGGCCAGGGTGCGCAGCGGCTCCGGCCCGACGCGGACCCCGGTCGTCTGGTCGACGAGCGTGACCGCGCACCGGATGGCCCGCTCCCCGAAACCGATCTCGGCGCCGCCGATCCGCATCCGGCCCACCCGGTCCTCGGTGTGCGGCTCGGGCCAGCCGGTGATCACGATGTTGGGCCGGAACCGGTCCATCGGCAGCGGATCGGCTCCCCGCCGCGCGATCCGGGCGTTCAGATCGTCCAAAGAGGACTCCGAGAGGAGGTGCAGGGCGGTCGGGTCGGCGCTGACCCGGTTCGCCCGGGCCGGTTCGCGCACCAGGCGGACCGGTCGGCCGACCACGTCGGACAGCCACCGCGCCGCCTCGTCGCCCTGGTCGATCCCGACCCCCGGCCACTTCTCGACCTCCACCGGCCGGGCCGCCCCGTCCGCCACCACGTCCAGCACCAGGTCGGCGACGCCGGGCGCGCTCAGCGCGAGCTTCGCGCCGTCGTGCCGCAGCCCGCACCGGATCGCGGCCAGCCGGGGCGTCTCGCCCTGCCACAGGGTGCCGCCGTCCGACCCGACCACCGCGAACAGCCGGTCGTGGGCCAACCCGGTCGCCGCGACCCCGGTCCGCTCCACCGCCACCCCGGCACACCCCTTGACCGGGTACACCGTCAACCCGGAAACCGTTGCCATACCGCCAAACTACCGTGCCGACCGCAATGGTATCACTACAGAACGTGTTCGACTCGACGGCGTCGAACAGTTCGACGACCACACGGGATTCGCTCGATGGGGTGCGAACCGCCGCACGGGCCGTGCCTCGACGCCCGGAGAGGGTGTTTGGCCGCCCGGACTCGTGGCACCCCCGTGCGGAATACCGGGCCGCAGAGCCGGGAGGAGCGCCATGACCGAGGGTGGCTGGGCGTACGACGGTGAGCCCGTCACGCTGTCCCCGAACTCCGTGACGCTGGTCCACGGCACTTCGTTCTGCGTGTGCGGCGGCGACGGCGAGGTGGACGGCCGGGCCGCGCAGGGCACGTTCTTCCAGGACACCCGGATCGTGTCCGGTTGGCGGCTGCGGGTGGACGGCACGCCCGCCGAGCACATCACGACCAGCACGCCCGACCCGTTCCGGGCCCGGTTCGTCGGTCGCGGGCGGTCGAGCGTGCCGCAGACCGAAAGCACTCTGCTCGTGCGCCGTGACCGGTACGTCGGCGCGGGTATGCGCGAGGACATCGTGTTGCGCAACTACAGCGCGCAACCCGCGCAACACGTGGTGACCGTCCACGTCGAAGCCGACTTCGCCGACCTGTTCGAGGTCAAGGAGGGTCGCGTCCGGCCGCGTGGCGAGCACGCGTCGGAGGTCACGGCGGACGGGTTGCACCTGACCAGGCGCCTGGGAGGCCGCAGCCGGGGCACGTGGGTGCGCGCGGAGGGCGCGGAGTTCTCCTCCGGCGCGCTGACCTTCCGCGTCGTGATCCCGCCGAAGGGCGAGTGGAGCACGTGCGTGACGGTGCAGCCCGTGGTGGACGGCGAGGCCGTCGCGCCGTTGTTCCCGCCCGAGCGGCCCATCGAACACTCCGTGCCGGCGCGGCGCGACCGGCAGTGGCGGCGGACCGCGCCGGTGCTGCGCCGCTACGGCGACCAGGCGCTGGCCAGCACGCTCCTGCGCAGCCGCGAGGACCTCGGCGCGCTGCGCATCTTCGACCCGGACCGCCCCGAGGACACCGCCATCGCGGCGGGCGCGCCGTGGTTCATGACCCTGTTCGGCCGGGACTCGATCCTGGCGTCGTTCATGAGCCTGGCCATCGACCCGACGCTGGCCCTGGGCACCCTGCGGACGCTGGCCCACCACCAGGGCAGCCGGGTCGACCCGGACAGCGAGGAGGAGCCGGGCCGCATCCTGCACGAGATGCGCTTCGGCGCCGACGCCTCACTGGCGTTGGGCGGCGGCAACATCTACTACGGCACCGCCGACGCCACGCCGCTGTTCGTGGTGCTGGTGGGCGAGCTGTCCCGCTGGGGCATCGGCCGCGACCACGTGGCGGCGATGATGCCGCACGTCGACCGCGCCCTGGAGTGGGTCGAGCACTACGGCGACCGGGACGGCGACGGGTTCGTCGAGTACGAGCGCGCGACCGAGCGCGGCCTGGTCAACCAGGGCTGGAAGGACTCGTGGGACGGGGTCAACTTCGCCGACGGCCGAATCGCCCAGGCCCCGATCGCGCTGTGCGAGGTCCAGGGCTACGTGCACGCCGCCTACCTGGCCCGCGCGTGCCTGTGCGACGACTTCGGCGACCAGGACGACGCGCGGGCGTGGCGCGACCGGGCCGCAGCGCTCAAGCAGCGGTTCAACGAGCGTTTCTGGCTGCCCGAGGCGGGCCGGTACGCGGTGGCCTTGGACGGCGACAAGCAGCCCGTGGACGCGCTGACCTCCAACGTCGGCCACTGCCTGTGGAGCGGCATCGTGGACGAGGACAAGGCCGCGCTGGTCGCCGACGACCTGCTCTCGCCCCGGATGTTCAGCGGCTGGGGCGTGCGCACGCTGGCCACCGACATGGGCGCCTACAACCCCATGAGCTACCACAACGGTTCGGTGTGGCCGCACGACAGCGCGCTGGTCGCGACCGGTCTGATGCGGTACGGCTTCGTCGAGCACGCCCGGCGGGTGGCCACGGCGGTGCTGGACGCCGCGCGCCAGTTCGGCGGCCGGCTGCCCGAGCTGCTGTGCGGTTTCGACCGGACCGACTACCCGGAGCCGGTGCCCTACCCCACGTCGTGCTCTCCGCAGGCTTGGGCGTCGGCCGCGCCGGTGCACCTGCTGCGGGTGCTGCTGCGGGTGGAGCCGTACGTGCCGCACCACAAGGTGTGGTGGTCGCCGGTGCTGCCGGACTCGTTCCAGCCGTTGGCGCTGGACGGGGTGCCGCTGGCCGGGGCCAGGGTCTCGCTGGAGGTCGACGGCGCCGACGTGCGGGTCACCGGGATGCCCGAGGACATCGAGGTCATCCACGAACCCGTGGGACGCCACCCCCGACTGGCCGGGAGGCGGGACCGATGAACCTCCGTGTCGCGGTGATCGCGCCTCCCTGGCTCGAACTGCCGCCCACCGCGTACGGCGGCATCGAGACGATGTGCGCCGACCTGGTGGACGAGCTGACCGCGCGCGGCGTGGAGGTGGTCCTGATCGCGGTGGGCCGCAACGGCACCGCCGCCCGCGAGTTCATCGCCACCTCGGACGTGCCGCAAGTCGAGCGCATGGGCCAGAACATGCCGGACGTGCTGCACGCCGCAGTGCTGCCGGACATCCTGTCCGGATTGGACGTCGGCGTCGTGCACGACCACAGCCTGGTCGGGCCCCTGCTGGCCCGTGGCCGCGACGAGCCGACCGTGGTGACCGCGCACGGGCCGGTCACCGGGGAGATGGGCCGCTACTACCGCGGACTGGGTGACAGCGTGCACTTGGTGGCGGTCTCCGACGCGCAACGCGCCATGGCCGCGGACCTCAACTGGGTCGGCACCGTGCACAACGCGGTCCACACGCACCTGTTCCCCTTCCGGCGGGACAAGGAGGACTTCGCGTTGTTCCTGGGCCGGACCACCCCGGTGAAGGGCATCCCGGAGGCGATCGCCGCCGCCGGGGCCGCCGGCCTGCCGCTGCGCATCGCGGCCAAGTGCCGGGAGCCCGACGAGCAGGAGTACTTCCACGCGGTCGTCGAGCCGCTGCTGGGCGGTGACGTGGAGTGGCTGGGCGAGGTCGGCCGCGCGGACAAGCTGCGCCTGCTGGCCGCCGCGCGGTGCCTGCTGTTCCCGATCCAGTGGGAGGAGCCGTTCGGGATGGTGATGGTCGAGGCGATGGCGTGCGGCACCCCGGTGGTGGCGCTGCGCCGGGGTTCGGTCGAGGAGGTGGTCGCGCACGGGGAGACCGGTTTCGTGTGCGACGACCACGAGTCGTTGGTCGCCGCACTGCGGGAGGTCGGCGGGCTGTCCGCTGATCGGTGCCGGGAGGAGGTGCGGCAGCGCTTCGACGCGGGCTCCATGGCCGCCCGCTATGAGCGGATCTACCGGGCGGTGACCGCCGAGAAGACCCGGCCCGCCGACGTGGCGGTGTGAGCGGGCGGCGCGGCGGGCCGGCTGCGGGCGGAGGGGGCGGCGACTGGTTGTGGGTACGGCTCAGTCGTGCCACGGGAGTGCGTCGCGCAGTCCGGTGTGGATGGCGTGGGCGTTCTTGACCGCAGCCTTGATCGAACCCTCCGCCCAGCGCCGGTGCCGGCGGTCGCAGGCGTCGTTGGCGAACCACACCCGGTTCACCGGACGGATCACGTCCTCGTAGAACGACTCGCTCATCTCGTAGGCGCGGAACAGCGGGCCGATGCCGCAGGCGAACCAGTCCAGCGCCCAGTCCTTGTAGACGCCGAACTCGAAGGTCTCCCGCGCCTCGGGGTGGATCTTCGAGAGGTCTTCCAGCGCCTGCATCACGCACTCCTCGCCGGCCAGCGGCGTGTACGGCATGCTGTCCTGCTCCCAGCAGTAGGAGGCGATCATGACGCCCTTGCCGTGCCTGCGGTCCTGGCCCGCCGGCGGGTAGACGACGTTGCGGATGGCGAGGTCGGTGACCGTCGTGCCGTGCGTGATGCCGTACCGCGTCTCCCACCAGCGTTCGCTGAACTGCATGAACAGCTTGTGCGCCCGGCCGTAGTAGGTGTTGCGGATGGCGTACCACTTCTCCGGGTCCAGCCCCGTGATCTCCATGTGCCGCAGGCTCGCGAACGGGACGGTCACGACGCACTCGTCCGCGGTGAGGGTCCGCATTTCCCGGCCCGCCCGGAAATGGACCCGAACGTCCCGTTCGGACTGCTCGATCCCCTGCACCACCGCGCCGAACCTGATGTCGTCCATCAGGTGCGGCTCGAACGCCCGCGGCAACGCGTCCGCGCCGGCCGGCAGGTAGACCAGGTCGCCGAAGACGTCCTCGTAGAAGTGCGAGAACCACTCCAGCAGCGAGAAGTGGTAGCGGCCCTCCAGGTTGAACAGGGGGCCGAGCATGGCCAGCGCGCCGTCGCTGAGGCCGCGTTCCTTGAGGTAGCCCAGCAGGGTGTACCGGTCGAACTCGACCAGCAGCCGGTGCCACGCCCGGTCCGGCTCGTCGCCCTCCACGACGTCGACCAGCGGCTGCACGATGCGCCGCAGCAGCTCGTGCGGCGTCCGGCCCTTCTCGTCGGGCGCGAGGTCGAACTGGAACGACGAAGCGTCGAACTCGCTGCGCCGCACGCCTTTGCCCTGGAGGAAGATGAACGTGTCCTCGTCGTACATGGGAAAGGGCGCGGTCTCCAGCCCGAACTTCGCCACGATCAGGTGCTGCACCAAGGGGTGCTGGCGCGGGAAGCGCATCGCGCCGAACTCGCCGTACATGTCGCCGGAGAAGCCGCGGTGGGTCAGGATGCGCCCACCCAGCCGGTTCTGCCCTTCGAGCACGACCACGTCGTGGCCCGCCTCCTTGAGCAGCAGGGCGGTGGTGAGCCCGGCGATCCCGGCCCCCACGACGACGACGCGGCGGCGGGGCGCGCGGGTGTCCGGGAGGCCGTCGCGGAGCAGGGCTAAGGCGTCGAAGTCCATGATGCGCACTCCTCCGTGCGGAGCTGGGATGACCCGACCGTACCGACGAGCGTGGCCCCGGGACCATTACCTGATGGGGTAAACCCGTTGTCGCACAAGCATTTGCGCTTGATTCCCGATTAATGCGGGTATTCGCTCTTCCGAGGACCGCCGCAACCCGTTCGGCCGCCACCGCGTCCCGACTGACCAACCGGACCGCCGCCACCGCCCCCCGACTGACCAACCGGACCGCCGCCACCGCCCCCGCCCGCTCAACCGCGCCGCCAACTCCGCCTCCCGCCCGCTCAACCGCGCCGCCAACTCCGCCACCCGCCGGCCCCACCCCCGAACCCGCCGCACCTCGGCAAGCTCCGCCGGGTCCAGCCGACCGAGGTGCTCCGCGAAAGACCGACTGCCCATGCCACCGGATTCCGCCCACAACCCCGCGCCCCGGGGAACCGTCGACCATCGGGTGACGCACGATGGCGTGGAACATCGCCATCTCCGTCCACAAAGGACGGTCATGCCGGCATGATGGTGTTGTTCCTCCGCCAGAAAGCAGGTGCCATGCCCCGAACCACGGCCGTCCACCTCGTCGGTTCCCTCCCCCGGCCACTGTGCGACGACCCGGGCACAGCGATCGAGTGGTTCCTGGACCACCGCGGTGGCGCCGAGCTGACCGCGCTGCCCTGCGACCGCGATCCCCGGTGGATCGTCGACTGGCTCGACGGGCTGGTCCGGGTGCCCGCGCTGGAGCAGGTCCGGGCCGGGAACAGCCGGTGCTACGAGGACATGCCGAGCTACCGGGTGCGTCCCGGCCACCGGCTCGTGCCCGGCGACCTGGCCACCGGCCTGCCCGACCGGGTCGTCGCCGCGTTCGAGGCCTTGGCAGGTCGCGAGTGCCCGGGGCTACCGGTGCAGGTCGGCGTGCCCAACGCGCTGGACCTGGCCCTGTTCACGTTCGGGTCGATGCGGGCCGCGCAGGAGCACCTGCCCACCGCGCAGGCGGCCGTGATCGGCGAGGTCGCGAACATCGCCGCGCGGTGGGGTGACCGGGTGCAGTTCCAGTTGGAGACGCCCGCCGTGCTGGTCGCCTACCACCTGACCCCGCCGGAAGCGTGGCCCGGCCTGACCGAAGGGCTGGTGGCGCAGGTCGCCGAGGTGCTGGCCGCCGTCCCGCGCGGGCGCTGGGTGCTGCACCTGTGCTACGGCGACCTGGGCCACGAGCCGGTCTTCATGCCCACGAACCTCGACGCCGCGGTCGTGTTCCTCAACGCCCTGGCGGACCACCAGGCCGCCCGCCGCCTGCCCATGCCGATCGCACACGTCCCCGTGACCGCCGGCAGCGCCCCACCCCCGACCGACCCGCACTTCTACGACGCGCTGCACCGACTCCGACCCGGTGTCGAGGTCATCGCCGGCGTCGTCGCCGAGGACCACCCCCGCGAGAGCGCCGAGGCACTGGCCCTGATGCTCGACACCCTCGACCGCCCAGTGGTGGCCGTAGCCGCCGCCTGCGGCTACGGCCGCCGCACCCCCACGGCCGCCGCCGCCAACATGGCCCTGGCCGCCGACCTCGCCCGCCACCTCTAGAACCCACTCGGGGTCAGGTGGCGTCCGCTGCCTCCTCGTCGACCACCTCGGCGCCGTTCCACACGAACCGGGCGGTGGTGACGGCGTCGTCGCCGTCACCACCGCCGATCAGCTGGTGGATCGCGATGCCGTCCAGTTCGCGGTAGGTGCACCACTCGTGGTCGGAGGTGAGCACCAGGTCCAGGTCCAGCGCGGACAGCAGGGCGAACACCTGGCCGCGGTTGACGCTGTCGACGCCGACGAAGACCTCGTCCAGCAGGATCACCCGCGGCGCGCGCGGGACCGCCTGGTAGTGGGCGGCCACGGCGGCGAACAGCGGCAGGTGCAGCGCGATCGCCTTCTCACCGCCGGACAGGGCGCCGTGCAGCTTCTTGGTCAGCGGCTGCCAGCCCGCGCCGTTCGTGCGATCGACCTTCACCACGAACCGGTGCCAGGCGGTGTAGTCGAACACCTGCCCGAGCTGCTGCTCCCAACTGGTGGCGGTGTCGTCGGCCTTGGCCTGTTCGATCCGGTCCCGGAAGAACCGGTGCAGCGACTCGCGGTCCGCCTCGGTCAGCCGCACCGGGTCCTTGAGCAGCAGGTCCCGGGCCGCCTTGGTGCCGGCCGGCAGATCGGGCGAGACCTCCCACACCAACCGCACCGCCACCTTCGAGGCGGTCCGCACGCGCTCCAGGCGGGAGTTCATGCCGTCCACCAGTTCGTGCGCCTGGCGGATGCGGGCGGCCAGGTGCCGACGGGTGTCCCCGGTGAGGGTTCGGTCGAACAGCTCCCGCTCCTTGGCCGTGATGTCCTCCCGGCTGCGCTCCGCGTCCGACCGCAGCAGCTCGAACAGCGCCGAAGCGCCGATCCGCACCCCGTCCACCACCGCGGAGAAGACCTGGACGTCCTCGTCGGACAGGTCGGCGCGACCGCCCAGCGCCTCCCGGGAGGCGTGCACCGCCTCGGCCAACCGGTGCGCGGCGTCGCCGAGGTTCTTCGGCGAGTGGGGCAGGGTCGGCCACGCGGCGGCGATCAGCCGCGCCGCGTCCAACGCGGCCCGGACACCGGTGGACGCCGTGAGCACGCGGGTGAACGCGGGCAGGTCGTCGACGCCGCTGTCGGCCGGGAAGCTGCCGCCCCCCAGGTGGCGGAACCGGGCCGCGGCGTCGTCGCGCGCCTCGGTGGCGCGGTCGCGCGCCTCGGTGGCGCGGTCGCGAGCCTCGGTGGCGCGGTCGCGCGCCTCGGCGTCGGTGGCGCGGTCGCGAGCCTCGGCGTCGGTGGCGCGCCGGGCGGTGAGCTCACCCAGGCGCAGCGCCAGCTCGGTGATCTCGCGGCGGTTCGCGCCCAGCTCGGCTTTGACGATGGGGGCGGCCCCTCAACCGCCCCCTTTCACGCTTCGGCTGACCGGGTGATCGGCTTTCCCGATCCGGTGAGCGACCTTGCTCCCTCCCTCGGCAGCCACCGAGACTTCGCCCATGACCGCCAGGGAAACCGATCTGCTCATGGACAAGATCAGCCGCGGGTTCGACCAGCTCGACGCCGACGGTGACGGTCGACTCGGCGAGCAGGACCACATCCTCATGGGCAAGCGGGTGGCCGCCGGGCTCGGTCACGTCCCGGGCTCGCCGGAAGAGCAGCGGATCGTAAACATGTACCTCCAGGTCTGGCACAGCGTCCACCTCCCCCACCTCCCGTCCGGGGAGACCTCCATCGGCCGGGACGACTTCATCTCCGCCACCCGCGACCTCGCCGACGACCCGGCCGCCGCGGACGCCACGCTCGGCGCGCTGGCGCGGGAGTTCCTGAAGATCGCGGACATCGACGCCGACGGGCGGGTCACGCCCGCCGAGTTCCTGACCTTCCAACACGGCCACTTCCCCGGCCTGCCCCAGCAGGACGCCGAGATCGCCTTCGCCCACCTCGACACCGACGGCGACGGCTACCTGTCCCCCGACGAGTTCGTCCGGGCCACCATCGACTACTGGACCAGCACCGACCCCGACGCGCCCGGCAACTGGTGGATCGGCACCGCGGGGTCGGACGACACGTGAACACGCCTCGGCGGGGCCGACGAGAACGTCGACCCCGCCGAGAGTCCTGCACGTCAGCCGAAGATCTGGACCTCGGCCAACGACAGCGGCCGGTCCGAGCCGACCAGTTGCACCCGTACATAGCGCGCGGTCCGCCCCACCGGCAGCGACAACGTCGTCCCCACCGCAGCACTCTGGAAGTGCTTCCACACCCCCGCCTGCCCCGCCGTCACCTGCGGATCGGCTGACGTGAAAGGCGTATCCGAAGCGAACACGTAGAACTGCCGCAGCCGATCCGAACAACAATCCGTCCGATTGAACAACTTCACCGTGCTCACGTCATGCGAAGCACCCAAGTCCACCTCCCACCACGGGTTCGCGTCCAACGGCTGATCCGACGTGTGCGTCACCGACCCGGCCCAGAAGTCACCGTTCGTGTTCCCGTCCACGGCCCGGCCCGCCACCGCCCCGGTGCGGTACGTGCTCGACTGACTCGCCGGCGCACGCAAAGCCAGGTTGGCGGGCTTCCGCACGGTGCCGGTGGCGCGGTACGTGCGGCCTGCAGCGGCGGCGAAGGTGACCCGGTCACCAACCCGGTTCCCCGCCACAGGTTGGCCGGTCGCGGTGTCGGTCAACGTGTACTGGCCCGTGAAGATGCCGTTGCGCACGGTCAGGTTGCCGGAATGCGCCGGTGTCACCGTGAAGTCCACACCACCCGCCGAAGTCCACGACGCGTCCACGACCACGTTGCCCCTGGCCTTCAGCCCGGTCACCGAGCCCGCGCCCCACGCACCCGGCTTCGCAGGCAGGACGTGGACATCGCCGTTCTGGCTCTGCAGCAACATCTCCGTCATACCGGCCGTCGCACCGAAGTTCCCGTCGATCTGGAACGGCGGATGCGTGTCGAAGAGGTTGGCCAGCGTGGACGACTTCAGCTGCTCGGAAACCGTCTTGTGAGCGTGGTCGCCGTCCAGCAGCCGGGCCCAGAAGTTGATCTTCCACGCCTTGCTCCACCCCGTGCCGCCGTCGCCGCGGTCGACGAGCGTGGCGCGAGCGGCGTCGCCGAACGCGGTGCCGGCCGCGACCTGGTGACCGGGGTGCAGCGCGTAGAGGTGGGACACGTGGCGGTGTTGCGGATCGCCGGTGACGCCGTCGTTCTTCCACTCCTGGAGCCGCCCGCCGCTGCCCACCCGCAGGCCCGGGTCCATCGCGTTGAGCTTGGCCTGCACCTGAGACCGGAAATCGGCGTCCACGCCCAACGCAGCGGCGGCGGCGATGGTGTCGTTGAACAGACCCCACACGATCTGCTGGGCCATCGCGGCACCGGCCGTGAAGGGGCCGTGCTCGGGCGAATAGCTCGGTGTCACAACGAGTTTGCCGTCCCGCGGGTCGGTGCGCAGGTTCGCCGTCCAGAACTCGCTGGCACCCTTCAAGAGCGAGTACGCCCGGTTCAACAGAGCAGGGTCCTTGCTGTACGTGTAGAGGTCGTACACCTGGGACGCCAGCCAGCCGTTCGCCTCGGGGAACCAGAACGAGGTCGCCCAGTTGTGCACGCCGGTGAACCCGAACGGGTTGGTCTCGTTGTGCACCACCCACCCGCCGGTGCCGAAGATGTTGTTGGCGGTGACCTGCCCCGGCGCCTTGAGCGCCTCCACGAACCGGACGAACGGCTCCGCCGTCTCCCCCAGGTTCGCCTGCGCGGCCGGCCAGTAGTTCATCTGGACGTTGATGTTCGTGTGGTAGTCCGCCGACCACGGCGGCGACGTCGAGTTGTTCCACACGCCTTGCAGGTTCGCCGGCAGCGACCCGGTCCGCGAGGACGCGATGAGCAGGTACCGGCCGTACTGGTAGAACAACGCCTCCAGCGCCCGGTCGTCCGGCGACGCGCCCCCGGTGTAGGCCGCGCGCAGGTCGTCGGTGGGCTTGTTCGGCATCACCTGGCCGATGTTCAGCTTCACCCGGTCGAACAGCTTCTTGTGGTCGGCGACGTGGTTCGCGCGCAGCGTCGCGAAGGACTTCGTCGAAGCACTGTCTACTGTGGACTTGACGCGGGCGGACGGGTCGGCGCCACGGTAGTTCGGGTAGGTGTCGGCGTAGTTGGTGCCGGCACCGAGGATGATGGTCGCGGTGTTCGCGCCCGACACGGTCACCGTCCCGCCGCCGGCCGTAACCGTGCCGCCGTCGGCCAGGACCTGGACCTGCGATTCGAAGACCATGCCGTTGTTGGCCAGCGTGCCCCGGATGGTCAGGCGACCACCCGAGGCCGTGGCGGTGAAGTCGCTGCGCGGCGAGGTGTAGCGGAGGGTGAACGACACCTTCCCCGGCTGGTTCGCGCCCAACCGGCCGACCAGCACGCCGTCCGGGTGGCTGGCGAAGTACTCGCGGCTGTGCACGACACCGTTGTTGGTGTAGCTCACCTTGGCGGTGGCGTCACCGATGTTCAGCTCGCGCCGGTACCCGGAGAAGGACGTGCTGTGCCCGGCCATGTCCAGGCGCAGGTCGCCGAAGGTCTGGTAGGCCCCGAAGTTGGTCTTGGGCTGCCCGAGCTTGCCCGCGACCCAACTCGGGTCGGCCGAGCCGTTCTGGTTGATGGCGTTGAGGACCTCGTCCAGCGCGCCGGGCCGCGGCGAGGGCCAGTTGCCGGAGTTGTAGCCGCCGACCGCGCCCGGACCGCCGGTCCACAGGGACTTCTCGTTGAACTGCAACTGTTCGGAGCCGACCCCGCCGAACACCATCGCGCCCAGCGCGCCGTTGCCGATCGGCAGCGCTTGGCTCTCCCAGTCGGTGGCGGGCTCGTCGTACCACAGCGTGTTGCCGTCCGGCGCCTGCTGGGCGTGCGCGTCGGGCACCCGATCGGACAGCACCACGAGGCCGGCTGACACCAGGGCGAGCACCACGAACACCCCCGTCGACTTCGCTGGCGATCTACGCATGGACACCCTCCGTTGGGTGTGGTGGACAGATCCGGGTCCGGCCGAACCTCGGGCAGCATAGATCCGATGTATAGCCGGCCGGTAGCCCCGAATCACTCCGTAGCCCCTGAGTTGTCAACGATCCGCCCTGCGTTCACGCCCGGAGTCCTGCGCAAACATCGGACCGGTTCAGGTGCTGCGCGGGCCTGCCTGGGCTCGGACTTCCGCCGCGTCCAGCTCGGCGGCGTCGGTGAGGGTGGTGTTGTCCTCGTAGGTGACCGCGTCCGGGACGGCGTCGCTGCCCACCGGGTCGGCGTCCCACACGTTGCCGCGGTAGACCACGTTGTCCAGCGGTGGGTTGACGTGCAGGACGGCCGTGTTGTCGGCGCGGCGGACCACGTTGTCCGTCACGGTCACCCAGGCCGCGCCGTAGTCGGTGTAGAGGGCGAAGTTGTACGGGGTGCGGGTGTCGGTGATGACGTTGCCGTGCACGTGGGCGCCGTCGTCGGGGGAGGCGCCTTGCGGGCCGGAGAGGTAGATGCCGCCGCCGTCGGCGAGCACGCCCATCGAGCCCGTGACGTGGTTGCGCAGGATGCGGGTTCCCGAGGCGGGGCCGGCGACGATGCCGCAGTGCGGGACGTCCTCGACCAGGTTGTGCGCCAGGGTGCACTCGACCGTGCCCAGCACGGAGATGCCGGGCGAGCCCGAGTGGTCGAGGCCGACGCGGCGGACGGTGTTGTCCTCGACCAGCGCACGGTGGGTGCCGGTCAGGGTGAGCGCGCCGGCGGCGAGGGTGTCGAAGTCGCACTTGCGCACGACCACGTCCGCGCCGCCGGTGACGCCGAGCGCGGTGGCGCCCAGACGGGTGAAGCGGCAGCCCTCGAACCGGACGGCGGTGGTGTCGACGAGGGTCGCGCAGGCCGGGACGGTCTCCGGCTCGCCGGTCACGGTCAGCCACGACTGGCCTTCCACGACGACCACGGTGTCGATCCGGCCGCCGTCGTGGTAGCCGCTGCCGTGGTAGTGCAGGAAACCCCGGTCGCCGGCGGGGCGCAGCCACGTGGTGTCGGCGAAGGTCAGGCCGAGGAAGGAGATCCCCGACGAGCCGGTGACGCTCAGCAGGGTTTCCAACTCGGGTGCGACGACCCGGGTGGTGGCTGGGTCCTCGCCGGGGCGCGGGAGGTAGTGCAGGACGTGGTGGCCGGGGCGGGAGCGGTCCAGGGCGAACGTGCCGGGCTCGCGCAGGAACGACGGGTCGTTCTCCACGCGGGTGGGCAGGCCGGGGCCCGAGGACGTCCGGCCGTCCCAGGACGAGTTGTAGAGGTCGTGCGCCCAGGCGAACGCGGGCTGCTTCATCGTGATGGTTCCGCCGTCGACGGCCTCCACGGCGCACCGCGCCTCGGTCCACGGGTAGACGCCCCGGTAGACGAACTCCACTCCGGCCCGCCACTCCAGCACGGCATCCGTGACGTAACCCGCCGAGTTTTCACTCACGTTCCCCGGGATGCTGTCGATGCCCGCACGCTCGACCCGACGGCCGTCCACGGTCAGGTGCCGGGTGTCGAGCGCACCGACCTCGGCGACCCACACGCCGTCGTCGCGCAGCCGCCACCCGGTGATCTCCCGACCGCCGCCGACCACGACATCTTCCGACTCCGCCGTCCCGTAGCCATAAGCCTGGTAGGTCACTCTGGCGTCCGCTTCGGTGAACACCCACGGTCCGGGATAGACACCCGCCCGCAAGTGGACGATCACCTCGCCCGCCGTCTCCCGAGCCGCGCGCTGCGCCCGGCCCACCGTCGCGAAGGGGTGCTCGACAGTGCCCGCAGCGGCATCGTCGCCGCTCGGAGCCACGTAGACCTCACTTGTGTACGCCATAAACGCATTTATACTATAAACAGGGAGGTGCCGGGTGACGCAGGACAACGACCGGGTCGAACTGCTGTGGCGGGGCGCACGGCCGGGACTGAACGCCGACCGCGTCGTCGCCGCCGCGGTGGAGGTCGCCGACGCGGAGGGGCTGGCCGGGCTGTCCATGCGCAAGGTCGCCGAGCGCTTGGGTTTCACGACCATGTCGCTGTACCGGCACGTGCCCGGCCGGGACCACCTGGTCGACCTCATGCGCGACGCCGCACTGGGCGAACCCGTGTCCGACGACCCCGACGCCGCACTGGGCGAACCCGCGTCCGACGACCCCGACGCCCCGTGGCGCCGGCGCCTGGAAACCGCGGTGCGCCACGGCTGGGAGCTGCGCCGACGCCACCCGTGGCTGGCGGAGGAACGCAGCACCCGCCACGTCCCCGGCCCCAACGCCCTGGCGTACTACGAGCACCTGCTGAGCATCCTGGCGAGCACACCCCTGCCCCCGGCCGAGGTCGTCGCCACCGCCGGACTCCTCGCCCGCTTCCTCGACGCCGAAGCCCTGGCCCTGGTCGAAGCCGCGCGCGCCGAGCGTGAAACCGGCGTCTCGGACGAGGAGTTCTGGAGCGCCCGCGACGCCCTGTGGTCCCGGATGAGCAACTACCCCACACTGACCGCTCTGTGGGAGGCCGGCGCCTTCGACCAGCCCGACCCCTTCGAATTCGGCCTGGCACGCCTGCTGGACAGCATCGAACTACGCGTCCAGCAGTGTGCGGAAACCCGTGACGAAACCTGCGCAGTCTGCGGCACCCCCATCCCCCAACCCCCCTCCGGCCGCCCCCGCACCTACTGCTCCCGCCGCTGCCAACAACGCGCCTACCGCACCCGAGCCCGCCAGGACGCAGACGGCTGAGACTGGGGCTTGTGATCAGGGGCACGAGCATCCATGCTTGGCCGACCAATTTTGGGAGCGCTCCCAGGCCGCCCTCGACGATGAGGAGGAGCAGAAGACGTGGACAAGAGAGCAACGAGACGCCGGACCGCCTTGGCAGGTCTGGCCGCCGCGGCGCTGGTCGCCGGGGCGTTCGCCGCGACGGCGAGCGCCGGGACCGGTAACCCGACGGCGAGCGACGCGACGGCGAACGCCGAGGCGATGGGGCCGCCGCACCTGCCCAAGGGCACCGCGTTCTACGTGGACCCCGACGGCGGGGCGGCCCGGCAGGCGGCGATCTGGCGGGCGGAAGGGCGAACCGCCGACGCCGACCTGATGGACGCGATGGCCTCGCACGGCCAGGCGATCTGGTTCACCACCGCGGGCGCGGACCAGGTGCGGGACGGTGTGCGGCGGGTGGTGCGGGCGGCCAAGGCGCAGGGGCGGGTGCCGGTGCTCGTGGCGTACTTCGTGCCCTACCGGGACTGTTCCCAGTGGTCGGCGGGTGGCGCGCGCAGCGAGCAGGAGTACAAGGAGTGGATCGACGCCTTCGCGCAGGGCATCGGTGACGAGAAGGCCGTGGTCGTGGTGGAGCCGGACGGGCTGGCGCTGCTGACCAGCGAGCCGTGGTGCACCATCGGCCCGGACGAGGAACTGGTGCCGCAGCGCTACCGGGAGATCAACCACGCGGTCGACGCCCTCAAGCGCGGCAAGCACACGCGGGTCTACCTCGACGCGGGTCACTCGGCGTGGCAGGCGCTCAACGACTACGACGCCGGCTACGGCGAACCCCGGCAGCAGTCCGGCATCGTGAACCGGTTGCTGCTCGGCGGCGCCACGCGGGCCGACGGGTTCGCGCTCAACACCTCGAACTACCGCACCACCGAAGACCTCGTCCGGTACGGCACGCGCGTGTCCAAGTGCATCCACCTGCGCACCAAGCAGGGCGCGACGAGTTGCCCGTCGGACGCCGAACTCGACGCGCTGCCCGTGCACAAGCCCGGCATGACCCACTTCGTCCTCGACACCAGCCGCAACGGCCTGGGCCACTACACCCCCGGACCGGGCGAGACCGACTGGTGCAACCCGCCGGGCCGGGGCCTGGGCGCACGCCCGACCGCCGACACCGGCATCCCGCTGGTCGACGCGTTCCTGTGGATCAAGCGGCCGGGTGAGTCCGACGGCGAATGCCAGGGCGGCCCGCCCGCCGGCCGGTGGTGGCCGGAGCAGGCCTTGGAGCTGGCGAAACTCGCCTCTCCCCCGCTGCGCTGAGCGGTTGGGCCAGCGCAACCCCTCGTACCGGTCGCCGGCGAACCGGCGCAGGGCGAGGTCCACGGTGGCCGTGAAGCCGGCGTCCAGCAGTGGACGCCGGCAGCGGTCGCCGGCGCCCACCCCTGAGGTAGCGCGGCCACGTCGGGTACGGGCACGACGGTCGGCTGCGTCCGCCCGCCGCCGCATTCTTGTCCGTCACGACCTGCCGGACCGGGGCGAACCGATGAGTGGCCGCCTCCCCATGACTCTTTCGACGCGCCGGAAGTGGTCCACAGTGGACCGACGGCTGACCGGTTCGTCACGTGGGGAAACCAGACGCAGGTCGTCGCCGTGACCTCCGCGACGGGCCAGGTCTTCCTGTCCGGCACCGAGAACTGGTGCGCGGGCGGCTCCGACCTGAATCGGCTGGTCCGCAAAGCGCGCACCGACTTCCCCTGACCCGGGACGCTAGCGGGCGACCAGCTCCTGTCGCGCGACCGACACGATCATGTCCCGCAACCGGTCCACGTACAGCCGGATGTTCTTGTACGCCACGTCGTTGTCCGGGTAGCGGCACGCGAACTGGAGTCCTTCGTGCAAGCGGGTCACCCACACGCAGACCTGGTCGCCGTAGGACACGCGGATCAGGCCGTACGCCTTCATGTCCCGCCAGCGCTCCGAGCCCGGGGTCATGCGGGCGTCCATGAAGGACACGATCGAGTACAGGTCGGGTGAGGTGGGGCGGAAGTCGTCGCCCAGCAGGCGGAGCACGCGGGCGACCGGGACGCGTGACGCCGGGCGGCTCGCGCGCAGTTCGGCCTGGGCCGCGCGCATCAGGCCGTCGAAGTCGGCCCCGCCGACGTTGAGCTCCACGGGCACACCGCCGACGTACCACCCCACCGAGTCCGACCACCGCGACTTGGCCCTGGTGTGGAACGGCACGACCGTGCGGTACACGTCGTCGCCGGTCATCTCGCGCATGATGAGCGCGGTGGCGGCGAGGAGGCCCACGAGGGTGCCGCCGTACGGTCGGCAGTGCCGCTCGAACGCCGCCGCGTCGGTCTCGCCCACGAGCATCTCGTGCAGCGACTTCTGGGTCGGCAGCGGGCCGCCCGGGTCCAGGCCCAGGTCGAACGGGAAGTTCGGCATCCGGCCGTCGCACCGGGCGACGAACCGCCGCCACCGATCGACGACCGGGTGGTCGGCGTCGACCTCGTCGGCGTCGGCGCGTTCGGTGGCGCAGAAGTCGACGTAGCTGGCGATCGGCGACCGGTGGACCGTGCGGGCTTCGAGGCCCGCCGCGTACAGCTCGTGGAGTTCGGCGGGGACCCGGTACATGGAGTACGCGTCGACGTTGCTGTGGTCGAACGCCAGGTAGACGCTCGTGCCGTCCTCGCGCACCACGGCCGCGTAGATGAAGTTCGGCCAGGTGAGCGTGTCGGCGGCCACGTCGAAGCGGTCCTGCAGGTGCTGGACGAGCGCGTCCGGGTCGCTGAACTCCCCGACGTCCTCGCGGTGCAGCGCGACGTCCTCGGCGGCGAGCGTGAAGCGCCGCATTTCCTCGTTCTCCCAACGGAAACCGCTGCGCAGCGTCTCGTGCCGCAACGTCCACACCCGCAACGCCTCCTGGAGCACGTCGAGGTCGACGACGCCCGGCAGGTCGAACGCGACGCCCAGCCACGTCGGCACGAACAGGCCCTCGTCGCGCAGGGACCGGGCCGTCCGCACGTGCGACTCCTGGAGGTACGCCGGCGGTCGCACGTCCTCCGGCACACCGACCGCGGCGCCCACCGGGCGCAGCACCCACTCCACGAGCCGCCCGGGCCGGATCTCACAACGCTGGATATCGGTGATCCGCATGACCTTCTCCGTCTGCTTGCCCGGTGCGGCACGAGGCGGCGCGCAGGGGTACCTGAAAACTCTCCGAAGGGTGGTTCTTCCGCGATCACGGCAGAACACGCCGAACGCGACCCGGCGTGCGTGAACGATCACCCGACCGAGCACCTTAACGATCGCCCGATCGCCAAACCATCTCAGGCGACCTTCGCCACGCGATCGTGTGAATTCCGGCGGACCCGGCTCGGGGTGTGACCGTGGTCATAGATCGAGACAGGTCGGAATGCCCGCAGACGATCTAACGGTTGCACGAGTTACCAACCGTTAGAACCGAAGGGAACCCGACATGTCCCGCTTGCCCGTGATCCAGCCCGAGACCGCCACCGGTCCGGCCGCCGACCTGCTCGCCGCCGTCCAGAAGGCGTTGGGGGTCACGCCGAACATGACCAAGGTGATGGCCGGCAGCCCGGCCGTCCTCAAGGCCTACCTCGACTTCTCCGGCGCCCTCGGCGGCGGCGCCCTCCCCGCCCGGCTGCGGGAGCAGCTCGCGCTGCTGACCGCCGAGGAGAACGGCTGCGACTACTGCCTTTCCGCGCACACCTACATCGCCACCAACATCGCGAAGCTCGCCCCCGACGAAGCCGAGCGCGCCCGCAGCGGCCTCGCGACGGACCCGAAGGCGCAGGCCGCGCTGGCCCTGGCCGCCGAGGTCCTGCGCACCCGCGGCGACGTCGACGACACCGAGCTGGAGGCGGCCCGGGCGGCGGGCCTGACCGACGGTGACATCGCGGAGGTGGTCGCGCACGTCGCCCTGAACGTGTTCACCAACTACCTCAACAAGCTCGCCGACACCGACATCGACTGGCCCGTCGTCCGCCACCACGGCTGACGCCCCGGCCACCAGGAGGATCGCGATGACCAGCCGCTTCGCCCAGGTCATGTTCACCCCGGACGTCCAGCTCCACCAGGAACGGCACGGCAGCCGGGGCGCCTACGCCAGGATGGCCGACGCCGCCGCGCCGGTCCGGGACCGCATCGGCCCGGACGAAGCGGCGTTCGTCGCCGAACGCGACAGCTTCTACCTCGCCACGGTCGGCATGACCGGCTGGCCGTACATCCAGCACCGCGGCGGCCCGCCCGGGTTCCTGCGGGTGCTGGACGAGCACACGCTCGGCTTCGCCGACTTCCGCGGCAACCGGCAGTACATCACCCGGGGCAACCTCGACCACGACGACCGGGTGGCGCTGTTCCTGATGGACTACGCCAACCGCACCCGGCTCAAGCTCATCGGCCGCGCCCGCGCCGACGAGTCCCCCGAGGTGGTCGAGCGACTGTCGGTCCCGGGCCACCACGCCAAGCTCGAGCGCGCGCTGCTCATCGACGTGGAGGCCTACGACTGGAACTGCCGCCAGCACATCCCCCAGCTCTTCCCACGCGACGCCGTCGAGCAGGCCATCGGCGCGCTGCGGGACCGGATCACCGAGCTGGAGGAGGAGAACGCCCGCCTCCGCGCGCGCTGAACTAGGGTCGGCCCCGACCGGGTCGAACCACGCAAGGAGCCGTCGTGACGGTCGAGGACCTGCCGACCACCGAGGCGCGGCGGCTGCTGCCGGTGCTGCGCGGGATCGCCGACGAACTCGCCCCCGCCGCGGGCGGCGCGGGGCGGGTCGCCGACTACATCCCCGCGCTGTCCGAGGTCGACCCGGCGGCGTTCGGGTTCGCCGTGGCGGGCGTGGACGGCGAGGTGCTCGGGGTCGAGGACTGGTTGACGCCGTTCTCGATCCAGAGCGTGTCCAAGGTGTTCTCGCTGGCGCTCGCGCTCGCCGGCGGCGGGGAGTCGCTGTGGGCGCGGGTCGGGCGGGAGCCGTCCGGGAACCCGTTCAACTCGCTGGTGCAGTTGGAACACGAGGACGGCATCCCGCGCAACCCGTTCATCAACGCGGGCGCGCTGGTGGTGACCGACCGGCTGCTCACCCTGACCGGTGACGCCCGGGGCGCGGTGCTGGAGCTGCTGCGCGCCGAGAGCGGCAACCCCGCCGTCGACTTCGACCCGGACGTGGCCCGCTCGGAGACCGCCCGGGGCGACCGCAACGCCGCGCTGGCGCACTTCATGGCCAGTTACGGCAACCTGGAGAACCCGGTCGCGGACGTCCTGGAGCACTACTTCTGGCAGTGCTCGATCGCGATGAGCTGCCGCGACCTGGCCGCCGCCGGGCTGTTCCTGGCCCGGCACGGCCTGCGCGGCGACGGTTCCCGCCTGCTGGACCGCAGCGCCGCGAAGCGGATCAACTCGATCATGCTCACCTGCGGGGCGTACGACGCGGCGGGCGAGTTCGCCTTCCGGGTGGGGCTGCCGGGCAAGAGCGGCGTCGGCGGCGGGATTCTGGCGGTGGTGCCGGGCCGGTGCACGCTGTGCGTGTGGAGCCCGGCCCTCGACCGGCACGGCAACTCCGTCACCGGCGTCGACGCGCTGGACCGGTTCACCACCCGCACCGGCCTGTCCGTGTTCTGACGTCGGGCTCGCACAACGCCCACTGCTTGGGCGACAACGGTCCGCACCCGCTGCCGCCCAAGCCGTCCGCCGACGTCACCGGGTCGCGAGTTCCGCGACGGCCTCGGCGACGGCGTCCACCTCCTCCTCGGTGTTGTAGTAGTGCGGCGACAGGCGCAGGCACCAGTCGACGTCCTTGTCGCCGAAGTCGTACTGGGCGAAGTCGCGGAAGCTCAGCGCCGAGTTGATCCGCCGCGCGTCCAGGGCGGCCTTGAACGGCTGCGGCTCCCAGCCCTTGATCGCGAACGTGACGAGCGCGGCCGGTGCGGGGCCGCGGTCCAGGACGCGGACGCCCGGGAGGTCGGCCAGGCGGTCGCGCAGCCGGGCGCCCAGTGCGGGGGTTCGGCGGGAGATCGGGTCGAGACCGACGTCCAGGGCGTAGCGCGCGGCGGCGGCGCAGCCGAGCAGGGTGGCGTACGGGAACTCCCACTCCTCGAACCGCGCGGCGGTGTCGACCGGCCGGTACTCGTCGGCCGCGGTCCAGCGGGCGCCGTGCATGTCGATGAACAGCGGCTCGTGGCCGGCCGCCAGGACGCGGTCGGAGACGTAGAGGAAGCCCGAACCCCGTGGCCCGCGCAGGAACTTGCGGCAGGTGGCGGAGAGGAGGTCGCAGCCGATCTCCGCCACGTCGATCGGGTACTGGCCCACCGACTGGCACGCGTCGACCAGGTAGAGCAGGTCCAGTTCGCGGCAGTGGCGGCCGATCTCGGCGACCGGCTGCACGAGTCCGGAGTTGGTCGGCACGTGCGTGACGGCGACCAGGCGCGGGCGGCGGGACCGCATGAGCGCCGCCATGGCCTCGACGTCCACGCCGCTGCCGTCCGGGCGGTCGGGCGCGTGGACCACCTCGACCCCGAACCGCTTGCGCAGCGCCAGGAACGCGATCTGGTTGGAGATGAAGTCGTTGCGGGTGGTGAGGATGACGTCGCCGGGGCGGAAGTCGATGGCGGACAGGGCTTTGGTGTAGGCGTGGGTGGCGCTGCCGGCGAAAGCGATGTTGTCGGGGCCCGCGCCCACGAGTTCGCCGACGGCCGCGTAGAAGTCGCGCACCTCGGCCGCGCGGGCCGCCGCGGCCTCGTAGCCGCCGATCTCCGCCTCCAGCCGCAGGTGGTCGACGACCGCGGCGAGCACCGGTCGGGCCACCAGGCCGCAGCCCGCGTTGTTGAAGTGCACGACCGATTCGCAGCCGGGGGTGTCGGCGCGCAGGGCGGCGACGTCGAGAAGCGGTTCCGCGGTGGAGAGAGAAGCGTTACTCTGGTTCCTCATGTCAGACAGTAGCAGTACTGACGCCCTGCTGGGGAAGCTGCGGGCGGAGATCGGCGGGCTCGCGCCCGGCGACCGGCTGCCCAGCACCCGCGTGCTGACGGCGCGGTACGGCGTCAGCCCGGTGACGGTGTCGCGGGCGTTCGCCCAACTGGCCGCCGAGGGCGAGGTGGTCACCCGGCCGGGCAGCGGCACGTTCGTCGCCGCGCGCCGCGCCCGCCCGACCGACCTGCCGGACACGTCCTGGCAGGCCGTGGCGCTCGCCGGCCGCGACTTCGACCCGGGCCGGCCGGACGAGTTCCCCGACGCGCCGCCCGCCGGGACGATCACCCTCGCCGGCGGCTACCCGCACCCGTCGCTGCGCCCCGACCGCGCGTTGAGCGCCGCCCTGGCCCGCGCCGCCCGCCGCCCCGACGCCTGGGACCGGGCCCCCGCCGCCGGTCTGGCGACCCTGCGCGCGATCTTCGCCCGCGCGGCCGGCGGTGACGTCGGCCGGGACGACGTGCTGATCACCGGCGGCGGCCAGAGCGCCCTGTCCATGCTGTTCCGCGCCCTGGCCGCGCCGGGCAGCCCGGTGCTGGTGGAGTCCCCGACCTACCCGGGCGCGCTGTCCGCCGCCCGCGCCGCCGGGCTGCGCCCGGTCGCCGTGCCGGTCGACGAGGACGGCCTGCGCCCGGACCTGCTGGCCGACGCCTTCGCCACGACCGGCGCCCGCCTGCTGTACTGCCAGCCGACGTTCCACAACCCGACCGGCGCGGTGCTGCCCGCCACGCGCCGCCGCCAGGTCGTGGACCTGGCCCGCGCCGCCGGCGCGTTCCTGATCGAGGACGACTTCGCCCGCCACCTGGGGCACGGCGGCCCGGTCCCGCGCCCGCTGGTCGCCGATGACCGTGACGGCACGGTCGTCCATGTCACGTCCCTGACCAAACCGGCGTCGCCGAGCCTGCGCATCGGCGCGGTGATCGCCCGCGGACCGGTGATGCGCCGCCTCCAGGGCATGCGGAGGGTCGACGACTTCTTCGTCACCCGGCCGCTCCAGGAAGCCGCCGTGGAACTGGTGAGCACCCCGCCGTGGGACC
This sequence comes from Actinosynnema sp. CA-248983, assembly GCA_050954585.1. Taxonomy (GTDB): domain Bacteria; phylum Actinomycetota; class Actinomycetes; order Mycobacteriales; family Pseudonocardiaceae; genus Actinosynnema. The sequence continues at coordinate 5,136,110 of CP191863.1, forward strand.
GGCACCTGCGCGCGCTGTCCACCCGACTGCGGCAACGGTGCGCCCTCCTGGCCGGCACCCTCGCCCGCGAACTCCCCGACTGGACCCCGACCCGCGTCCCCACCGGCGGCCTGCACCTGTGGCTCCGCCTCCCACCCGACCTCGACGACGCCGCCGTCGCGGACGCGGCCCGGTCCCGTGGCGTGCTGGTCGACGCGGGCAGCCGCTTCCACCCCGCCGAGCCCGTCGGCCCCCGGCTGCGCCTCGCGTTCGCCGCCGCCGCGGACTCCGACGACCTGGTGACCGGCGTCCACCGCCTCGCCGAGGTGGTGCGGGCCGGGCCTTGATCACGGGAACGACATGGCGTCACAGTGACGGGGTTCGCACCCGCTCGGGAGGGATTGGAACCCATGACCATGCCGTTGCCCGACGACCACCCGCTCGGCCCGCCGCCCGACGAGCGGTCGTGGGTGCGGGTCGCCGAGGAGTTGGCCGCCGGTTTCGCCGCCACCACCGACGAGCTGGACCGGACCGCGCAACTGCCGGTCGCGAACCTGGAGGCGTTGCACGCCAGTGGTCTCGACCGGGCCACGCTGCCGCGCGAGTTCGGCGGGCGGGCGTTGAGCTACCGGACCGTCGGCGCGGTGCTGCGGGTCATCAGTGCCGCGGACCCGTCCACCGCCTGCCTGTGGCTGATGCACATCGGCGCCGCCGAAGGCCTCGTGCAGCACTCCACCCCCGACGTGGCCCGGTACTACGCCGACGAACTCGCCGCCGGGCGCCGCTTCGCCAACGCCCTGTCCGAACCCACCGGCGGCAACCAGTTCCTGTCACCCCAGCAGGTCGCCGAACCCGTCGACGGCGGCTACCGGCTCACCGGCGCCAAGCGGTTCGTCTCCGGCTGCGAGATCGCCCACCACTTCCTGATCAACGCCCTGGTGGACGGCCAACCCACCCTGTTCGGCCTGGAACCCGACCACACCGTCACCTTCGACCCCCAGGACACCCTCGGCCTGCGCGCCACCCGCAGCCACCTCGTCGGCCTCGACGGCACCCTCCTGCGCGCCGACCGGCGCTGCCCACCCGCCGAGCACCCCAAGCCCAACCACATCGCGGCCGGCCTGGCCTGGCTCTCCCTCGGCATCGCCGACACCGCCCTGACCACCCTCGTCGACTACGCCCGCGCCCGAACCCTGCCCTCCACCGGCCGCCCGTTGGCGGCCGAGCAGCACCTCCAGTTCGACGTCGCCGACGCCGTCCTCCGGCTCGAAGCCGCCGCTCTGGTCACCCAGCACACCGCGTGGCTGGCCGACCGGAACTCACCGCAGTTCCTGCCCGCCGCGATGCGCGCGAAACCCACGGCCAACCGGGTCGCCCGGGACATCGCGCAACTGTGCCTGGAGGTCGGCGGCGGATCGGGGTTCGTCGCCACTTCGCCGATCCAACGCATCTTCCGCGACGCGCAGACCGGGTGGTTGATGGCGCATTCCGTCGAGTTCTGCCTCAACCACATCGGCTCCGAGGCGATGCTGCCGTCAGGGCGCTTGTCGGAAGGGTCGGCGGCATGAACCGGTTCATCGCGTTGGGTGTCGGCTTGGTGGCGTTCGTCATCGGCATCGTGTTGCTCGTGGAGAAGCTGTCCGAAGTGCGGGCCGAAGCGGAGGTCGTCGGCGTCGAGGAGGAGGGGACCGCCCTCCGGTGGAAGGCCGTGGTGCGGTTCACCACCGCCGACGGGCGACCGGTCACCGCGACGTTGCCCGGGCGCAAGCAGAAGCCCGAGATCGGGCAGCGCATCCCGATCCGCTACCACTCCGACGACCCGTCGAGCCCGGACCGCGACGACGACCGCTTCACCCAGTTCTGGCCGTTGCTGATCTCGCTGGCCGCGGGCATTTCCGGGGTCATGCACTTCTGGCGGGAATCGGCGCAGCGGAAGAACCCGCGGGCGGACATCGAGTCGGTCGACAACCCGTACTCGCCCAAGAAGAACCGACGCGAGCCCGATCCGCCCGGCACACTGCCCGACCAGTTCCGGTGATCGACCCGCCAGCAGCTCGGTCGGCTTGACTTCGAGCGCGCGCGAAGACCTAGCTTCGCCGGCATGACCAAGTCAGATCGCGATACCGCCGTCAACCGACGTTCGCTGCTGGCCGCCGGCGCGCTGATCGGTGCCGTCGGGGTGTCGACGGCACCAACGGCGTCGGCGGCATCGGGCCGGTACGCCAGGGGCATGGCGGTCCTGCGGCAGGTGTCCGGAGACCGCGGCGCCGAGGTGATCGAGTCGCTGTCGGACATCGCCCCGGACCTCGGCCGCTACATCGTCGAGTTCGCCTACGGCGACGTCTACGCCCGGCCGGGACTGGACCTCCGGCAGCGCCAGCTCGTCACCATCGGAGCCCTGGCCGCGCAAGGCGACACCGCACCGCAACTCCGGTTCCACCTCGACGCGGCGCTCCAGGTCGGGCTGACCCCGGTCGAGGTGATGGAGGCGCTGATCCACGTCGTCCCGTTCATGGGCTTCCCCAGGGCGCTCAACGCGGTGACCGTCGCCCGGCAGGTGTTCGCCGACCGGGGGATCACCTTCACCCCACCAGTGCAGACCGACGAGCGGGACCGCTACGAGCGTGGCGTGGACAAGCTGGTGGAGGTCGACGGGCAGCACGGGCTGGACGTGATCGAGTCGTTGCGGGACATCGCACCCGACCTCGGCCGCTACGTGGTCGAGTTCGCGTTCGGCGACGTCTACCACCGGCCGTGGCTGACCGCGCCGCAGCGGCAGCTGGTCACCATCGGCGCGCTGACCGCGTTCGGCGACACCGCACCCCAGTTGCGGGTGCACCTGGGTGCCGCGCTGCGGGTCGGGCTGAGCCGGGCGCAGGTGGTCGAGGCGTTGATCCACGTCGTGCCCTACGCCGGCTTCCCCCGCGTCCTCAACGCGGTGACCGCGGCCAGGCAGGTGTTCGAGGAGCCGCCGGCTTGACTTCGAGCGCGCTCCAACTCCTACCGTCGGCCGCATGGACGACAAGAGCGTGCTGTCGATCGCGGAAACGGTCGAGGTCACCGGACTGACCGCGCACACGTTGCGCTACTACGAGCGGATCGGGCTGCTCGACCCGGTCGGCCGCGGGCCGGGCGGTCGGCGCCGCTTCCGCGGCGCCGACCTGGCCTGGCTCGGCTTCCTCACCCGCCTGCGCACCACCGGCATGCCGATCCGCGACATGCGGCGCTTCGCCGAGCTGCGCAGGCGGGGCGACCAGACCACGCCGCAACGCCTGGAGTTGCTGGAACAGCACCGAAACGCCGTCCGACAGCGGATCGACGAACTCGCCGACTGCCTGGCGGCGCTGGACGCGAAGATCGACCACTACCGGCTGATGAGCGGCGACACGGCTCAGCGGGGTGCGGCGATGGCGGCGAGGTCGGTGCCGGGTACCACGGTCAGCCCGTACATGCCGTAGAAGACCTGTCCGGTGGCGGTTGCGCGGACGTCGTGGGTCGTGCCGTCGGCGGGGTCGGTGATGCGGCCGATGATCTGGCCTTCGATGACGGCGTCCCCGGCGGTGACGGTCGGGTACCACAGGCCGGTGGCCTCGGCGGCGACGAAGCCCGCCCACACCCACTCGCGGGCGGGTGGCTGCTCGGTGTCCTTGCCGTCCAGGACGTGGTCGAGCAGTCGCAGCAGTGCGTCGACAAGGCGCGAAACCGCCCACGGGTCGCGTTCGCCGAGTTGGCCGGTCTCGACCAGGATGGCCGGGATGCCCTGGCGGACCGCCGCCGCGTGGCTGTTGCCGTCGTTGGCGTGCAGGCCCACGACCACGTCGTCGTAGCCGATGACGCGCGCCATGCCGGCGGTCTTGGCGTCCAGGTCCGGGTCGCCGGTGAGGCGGTAGCCGACGAAGTCGCGCAGGAACTCGTCGATGCGGCCGGAGTGCAGGTCGACGTAGGCGTCGGCGCCGTCGACGACGTTGGCGAACAGCCAGGCGGCCAGGCGCTCGGTGGGGGTGCCCTCGGGGTCGCCGGGGAAGACGCGGTTGATGTTCACGCCGTCGATCGGGGACGTGCCCAGCCGTCCGCCGTAGACGGCGGGTGGGTTGGCGATCGGGCAGATGAGCACCTGACCGCGGATGTGCGCGGGGTCGAGGCGGGCCGCGAGTCGGTGTGCCGCGTCGATCCCGGTGAACTCGCCGCCGTGGACGCCGGCGGTGATCACCACCCGGGGACCGGGTGTGCTGCCGTTGACCAAGGTCACGGGGAGGTCGGTGGTGAGCGTGCCCAGGTCGGCTCGCACGCTGCCCCGGACCTTGGTGCCCGGTGCGGCGGTCAGCGTGCCTGCGGCGAGAGTGGTGGTCATCGAGACTCCGTGCGGTTCCTCAGCGAGATCGAGTGGTCGGGTACGGCGGACAGGAGTTCGCGGGTGTGGTCGTGGGCGGGGGCGTCGCAGACCCGGCGGGCCGGGCCGGACTCGACGATGCGGCCCCGGTGCAGCACCGCCACCCGGTGCGCGACGTGCCGGACCAGCGCGAGGTCGTGGCAGATGAACAACTGGGCGAGCCCGAGTTCGTCCTGCAACTCGGTGAACAGGTTGACCACCCCCGCCCGCACCGACGGGTCCAGCGCGGACACCGGTTCGTCGAGCACCAGCAGCCTCGGGTCGCTCGCCAGCGCGCGGGCGATGCCGACCCGTTGGCACTGCCCGCCGGACAGCTCCGGTGGCCGCCGCCGGGCGACGGACCGGTCCAGGTGCACGAGGTCCAGCAGTTCGGCCACCCGGGCGGGACCCGTGTCGCTGTCCCACCGGCCCTGGACGCGCAGCGGCTCGGCGATCGCGTCGAACACCGTCCCGCGCGGGCTGAGCGCACCGTACGGGTCCTGGAACACCGGCTGGAAACCCCCTCTGAGCGCACGCAGACCGCGTTCGTCCACAGTGGTCAGCTCCCGGCCTTCGAAGCGGACCGACCCGCCTTCCGGCTTGCGCAGCATGAGCACGGCGGCGGCGGTGCTGGACTTGCCCGACCCCGACTCGCCGACCAGGGCGAGGGTTTCCCCTGCGGCCACGCTGAACGAAATCCCGTCCACCGCCGTGACGGGTGGCGTCCGGCGGCCCCGTGCCGGGTAGCGGACGACAAGGTCCCGGACTTCGAGCACGGGCGCGGTCATGCCGTGATCCCCTCGAACAGGTCCGCGGTGCGCTGCGGCAACTCGGCGAGCCGGTGGCAGGACACCCGGTGGCCGTCCCGCCATTCGACGCGCTCGGGCTCGTTCCGCGTGCAGACGTCCGTGGCGGCGGGACAGCGTGGGGCGAACGCGCACCCGGGCGCCGGGGAGTCCGGTGCGGCGGGCGTTCCCGGCAGCACGGGCAGGTACCGGCTCGTCGAGTGCCGGGAGGGCAGCGACGCGACCAATCCGGCCGTGTACGGGGCGCGCGGCTCGCGCAGGACCCGCCGGGCCGGACCGGATTCCACGTGCCGGCCCGCGTACATGACCAGGACCCGGTCGGCGCGCGCGGCGGCCACGGGGAGGTCGTGGGTGACCAGCACGACCGCCGTCCCGGCGCGCTCGCGGAAGCTGTCCAGCAGGTCCAGGACCCGCGCCTGGACGGTCGGGTCCAGGGCCGTCGTCGGCTCGTCGGCCACCACCAGGTCGGGGTCGTTGACCGTCGCCATGGCGATCACCGCGCGCTGGCGCATGCCGCCGGAGAACTCGTGCGGGTAGGCGCGGGCGCGGCGGGCGGCGTCGGGGATGCCGACCCGGTCCAGCGCGGCGACGGCCAGCGCCAACGCCTCCTTGCGCCCCACCCCGCGCACCGAGCGGACGGCGAGGGCGAGTTGGTCGCCGATGGTGTGCACGGGGCTGAGCACCGACAGCGCGTCCTGCGGCACGAACGCGATCCGGCGTCCCCACAACCTCCGGTACGTCACCAGGTCCTCGCCGTCGAACCGGATCTGACCGGACACGCGCATCCCGGCGGGCGGCAACCCGACCAGGGCCCGCGCCGTGACGGACTTCCCGGCGCCGGACTCCCCCACCACGGCGAGCAGCTCGCCCGCCGACACGTCGAAGGACAGACCGCGCACCAGATCGACGCCGGCTGTGGTGATCCGCAGGTCACGGACCTCCAGGAGTGGGTTCATCGCGCACCAGCCCTTTCGACGATCGGCGTGCGGCAGCTCCCCGTGGACAACGACACCGCGAGCGCGGCGAGCACCAGCAGCATCACCGCCGGGGTGAGCGCGGCCAGCGGCGCACGCTCCACGTAGGGCAGCGACTCGGCGAGCAGCAGGCCCCACTCCGGTGCGGGCGGCTGGGCGCCGAGCCCGAGGAACCCCAGGGACGCCAAGGCGAGCGCGATGATGGGCAGGCGCAGAACCGCGTGGCGGGCGACCGGACCGGCCACCGACGGCAGCACGTGGCGCAGCAGAATCCACGACGGTGGCGACCCGATGGCGCGCAACGCCGTCACGTACGTCGCAGCGCGCGCCTCCTGGACCAGGGCCGCCGCGTGGGCCGCGAGCGGCGGCCAGGACACCAGCGCCACCGCGACGGACGCGCCCGCGACCCCGGGGCCGAGCACGGCGGCGACCAGGATGCCCGCGATCACCGGCGGCACCGCGTTGGCCGCCTCCGCCACGCCCGTCGCCGGACCCGGCACGAAACCCAGCACGATCGCGATCACGTAGGAGCACAGGCACACGGCCACCGCCACACCGAGCGTCGCCGCCGCGCCGTGCCCGACCCGGGCCAGGACGTCCCGGCCGAGCGAGTCGGTGCCCAGCGGGTGCGCCCACGACGGGCCCGCGAGCCGCGCGGTCACGTCCAGCCGCAGCGGTTCCCGCAGCAACCCGGCACCGATGACCACGGCCGAGACCGCCGCGCACGCGATCGGCACGGCCCGACCCGACCGGCCGGCGACCGGCGCGGGCAGCGACAGGGCCGCGTCCCGCAACCCCGGTCCGAGCAGCCGGTGCCGGACCGCGCCGGTCAGCACGCCCGCGAGCACCCCCAACAGCACCAGCGCGAGCACCGACGCCTGCAACACCGGCAGGTCCTGGGACTCCGCCGCACCCAGGGCGGTGCGGCCGATGCCGGGCACCGCGTACACGGTCTCCACGGCCACCGCGCCACCGGTCAGCCCGACGACCACGAGACCGATCTGCGGCAGCAGGGCGGGCAGCACCCGCCGCAGCGCCGCCCACGCGATGACGCGCGGCGTGCACCCGGCGGACCGCCACAGCCCGACCCAGCGCTCCGCCACCACGGCGGGCAACGCGTCGGCCACCAGCCGGCCCAGCACCGCGCCCGCCGGGACGCCCAGCGCGAGCGCGGGCAGCACCAGGTGCCGCGGTCCCGCCCAGCCGTAGGGCGGGAACCAGCCCAGCCACACCGACACGACGATCAGCAGGACGGTGGCGACCAGGAACTCCGGCAACGCGGCCAGCGCCGCGCCCACTCCCCCGCCCGGACCGCCGCGCAGCGTGCCCCGCGCCCCGCGCACCACCGTCCGCGCGCACAACGCGCCCGCCACCAGCAGGGCCACCACCATGGCCGCGCCCATCAGGGTCAACGAGACCCCCAGGCCGGACAGCACCGACGGCAGCACGTCGTCACCGCTGACCCACGACCGCCCGAGGTCACCGCGCGCCAGCCCGCCCAGCCAGTCGCCGAGCAGTTCCACCGGGCCCGCGCCCAACCCCAGTTCCCGGCGCACGGACTCCAACGCCTCGGGCGTCGGCTCCTGCTCGGCGGAACGGGCACGCAGCACGGACAGCGCCGCATCGCGTCCGGACAGCCACGGCAGGGCCCCCACGGCCGCGACGATCACCGCGAACGCGCCGACGCGCGGCAGGAGCACCCCGGCACGCTCGCGCACCGACACGCCGCTCACTTCAGACGAGTGGTCACGGTGATCAGGAGCCGCTCGCGCGGGTCCTTGGCCGAGTCCACCACCGAGGTCGCGTCACCCTGGATGACGCGCTCGTGCAGCATGGGGATCGCCGCGTCGGTCCGCAGCACCGCCGCCTCGGCCTCCAGGATCGCGGCGCGCCGCTGGTCGCCGGCTTCCAGCCCGGCGGCCTTGGTGACGGCCGCGTCGACCTCGGGGACGCAGAGCTGGGCGATGTTGAACGACCCGTCACAGGCGAAGTCCGACTTCAGGTAGGCGACGGGGTCGCCGGAGTCCAGCACCGTGGCCCGGGACAGGATGAACGCGTCGAACTTGCCGGCCAGCATGTCCTGTTCGATGTGCGCGTACTCGCGCACCACCTGGTTCACGGTGAAACCCTTGTCCTGCAACTGCTGCTGCAACACCGACGCGACCTCGGGCAGCTCGGCGCGGTCGGTGAACGTCGCCAGGGTGATCGTCACGCCCTTAGGGTCCGCGGCCTTCGTCCGGTCCCCCAACGGTTTCCGGCCCTCGGCGGCCCACGGCAGCGCGGGTCCCAGCAGGCCTCGGGCCACGTCGGCACGGCCCTCGTAGACGCCCCGAACGATCGCCTCGGCGTCGATCGACTCGCGGACCGCCGCGCGCAGGGCGGGGTCGGTGAACGGGCCGGACCTGGTGTTCAGGTACAGGGTGTTGGTGCGCGGCATCGGGACTTCGGTGATGGTCTGCTGGTCCAGCAGCGCCGCCTGGGACACCGGCACCGCTTCGGCGATGTGGGCCGTGCCGCTGCGGATCGCGGCGGCGCGGGCGGCGCCGTCCGGCACGAACGAGACGTCGATGCCGGCGGCCTTGGCCTTCTCGCCCCAGTAGCCGTCGTAGCGGTCGAGCGTGGCGCTGGTGGTGCCGTTGAAGTTCACCAGCTTGAACGGGCCGCTGCCCGCGCCGACCGGGTTCACCTTGCCGTCCGGGGTGTAGGCGCGTTCGGCCAGGATGGACAGCTGCGGCGAGGAAAGTCGTTGCGGCACCAGCGGATCGGGCACGCCGGTGGTGAGCACGACCTTGTCGCCCTCGGCGCGGACCTCCCACCGGACGCCGTCGAGGATGCGCGGCTTGGGCGACGCGGTCATCGCCCGGCTCAGCGTGTTCGTGGCCACGGCGGCGGTCAGCGCGGTGCCGTCGTGGAAGGTCACACCGGCCCGGATCGCGAACTCCCACGTCGTGTCCGACGTGCGGGTCCACGCGGTGGACAGCGCGGGCCGCGCGTCGCCCTTCTCGTCCAGGTTCACCAGCGTCTCGGCGGTCGACCAGCGGGACAGCTTGAAGGCGTCGTCGCTGAACGGCGACAGCGCCGAGCGCGGCGGCAGCATCATCGCGACCTTGATCCGGCCGGTGCCGGACGGGTCGTCGGTTGTGGTCGCCCCGGTCGCGAAGCAGCCGGTGAGGAGGACGGAGACGGCCATGAGGCCGGCGGCGACCGAGAGCGTGCGGTGGTGCATGAGCCTGTCCCGAGGGTCGTCGTGGGGTGGAGGACCGGACCGTAGCTCATGACAATCATTTCCATCCAGGCCTCGGGAGATCATTGAGATTTCAATCACCGGACCGGAGGTTTGGTGAGGCTTGCCTTATACGGTGTCGCCGCCGCGATCATCTCTCCGCACGACAGGAACCACCATGCGCCCAACCTCCGTCGTCGCCGCGCTCGCCCTCATCCCCTTGCTGGCGGGCTGTTTCGTGTCGGGCGCGGGTGAACCGGACGGATCGGGGGGCCGGCTGCGGGTCGCCCTCGCGGTGCCCCCGGTGCAGGCCCTGTCGCCGTACAGCAACGACGCGACCGTGCTGAGCAAGCTCTCCGTCGCCGAAGGGCTCACGGCGCTGGGCGCGGACGGGGCCGCCGTGCCCGCGCTCGCGCGGTCGTGGACCCGCAAGGACACCACAACGTGGGTCTTCGAGCTGCGCAAGGCCAAGTTCCACGACGGCACCGACGTCACCGCCGAGTCCGTCGTCACCGCGCTCGGCCACGCCGGCGCCGCGAAGACCAAGCCGCGCGTCCTCAGCGACGTGACGCTGACCGCGAAGGCCGAGGACGCCGACACCGTCACGATCACCACGGGCACCGCCGACCCGGTCCTCCCGCTCCGGCTCGCCAGCCCCGCGCTGGGCATCCTCGCGGCCAAGGCCTACGCGCCGGACGGGACCGTCAGCCCCATCGGCACCGGGACCGGCCCGTTCCGGATCACCGGACTGACCGGCAAGGCCAAGGCCACTGTGGACCGTTTCGACGACTACTGGGGCGGCCGGGCCAAGGCGTCCGGGATCGACGTCACGTGGATCGCCGACGGCACCGCCCGCGCCAACGCCCTGCGCGCCGGCGAGGTCGACATCGCGGAGTGGATTCCCACCGCCCAGGCGGAACTGCTGGACCCGGCCACCCGCCACGAAGTGCCCTCCGTGCGGACCGACAGCCTGGTCCTCAACACCGCCGGGCTGTTCGCCGACGAGTCGCTGCGCGCCGCCGCCCGCGCGGCCGTGGACGGTTCCGCGCTGGTCGGCTCGGTCTTCGGCGGGTACGCCGACCCGGCGCGGGGCCTGTTCGGGCCCGCTGTCGGCTGGGCGGCGGACAAGCGCGTCGAGGTGACGGGCCGCGCGAGCGCCGCCGCGGACGTCCAGTCGAAGACCCAGGGCCGGACGCTGCGCCTGGCGGCCTACACCAATCGCGCCGAACTGCCCGAGGTCGCCACCGTCCTCCAGCAGCAGTTGGAGAAGGCCGGGTTCACCGTGCGGCAGGACGTCCGCGAGTACACCCAGATGGAAAGCGACCTGCTCGCGGGCGGGTTCGACGCGCTGGTCTTCTCCCGGGTGACGCTGCTGGACACCGGCGACGCGGTCGCCTACCTCGCGAGCGACTTCGCAGGCCGCGGCGTCTACAACCTGGCCCGCCTGAAGGACCCCGCGGTCGACCAGGCCATCACCGCCGCCGCCGAGGAGGGCGACATCGCGCTGCGGCAGCAGAAGATCATGGCGGCCGAGGCGGCGGTCCTGCGCACCGACGCCGTCGTGCCGCTGGTGCACGAGAAGGTCGTCCAGGGCATCGCCACGGCGGTCGAGGGCGTGCGCCTCGACCCCCGCGAGCGCTCCCTGATCGACCTCGACACCCGCCTGAAGTAGTGGGCAGGACTTCAGTGGGCCGCGCGGCGGCCGGGGCGGCACTGGTGACCACCGTCGCCCTGCTGCCCTGGCTGTCCGCGTCCGACCCGGCGCTGACCGTGCTGCGAGCCCGGTCCGCCGACCAGGACCCCACCCCGAGCAGGTGGCCGCGGTACGGGCGCGGTTGGGGCTGGACGAAGGGCCGTTCACCCATCTCGGCCGTTGGCTGGGCGGCCTGTTGCGCGGCGACGCGGGCACCTCCTGGGTGTCGGGTGAACCGGTCCTGCCCCGGGTGGCCAACGCCTTCGCGGTCTCCACCACGTTGGTGCTCGGCGCGCTCGTGGTCACGCTCGCGGTGGCCGCGCTGCTCGTCATGCGCACCCTGCGCCTCGGCGCGCAGCGGACAACGGCACCGGCGGGCGCCGCGTTCCTCGCCGCGCTGCCCAAGTTCCTGCTCGCCTCGCTGCTCGCGACCGTGTTCGGGGTGTGGCTGGGCTGGTTCCCCTCCAGCGGCTGGGCGGGGCCCGCGTCGATGGTGCTGCCCGCCCTCGCCCTCGGCGTGCCGTCCGGGGCGGTGATCGGCGGTCTGCTCGACCACGCCCTACCCGCCGCGTTCGCCGAACCGTGGGTGCGGACGTGGCACGCCTGCGGGATCGCACCGGGCCGCGTCGCCCGGCGCGCGCTGCGCGGCGCGGTGGCCGGGGTGCTCCCCCAGTTCCTGCCGACCGTCGTCGGCCTGGTCGGCGGCGCGGTCGCGGTGGAGAAGATCTTCAACATCCCGGGGCTGGGCCGACTCGCCCTGGACGCCGCCACCGCCCAGGACCTGCCCCCGCTCCAGGCTTCGACCCTGGCCCTGGTGCTGCTCGGCGTCGCCGCCGGCCTGCTCGTCGGGGCCCTGCGCCACGCCCTGCTCGGTCCCGCCCTGCGCGACGGCGGCCTGATCGCCGCCCACCCACCGGCCCGGCCGGCGCGGCGATTCCTGGTCGTCTCCTGCGGACTGGCCCTGCTCACGCTCGTCGTCGCCGGATTGCTGCGCGATCCCCTGCACGTCGACACCGCGGCCCGCCTGCTGCCCCCGTCGGCCGCGCACCCGCTGGGCACCGACGCGCTCGGCCGCGACCTGCTGGCCAGGCTGGGCCACGGCGCGCTGCGCACTGTGGCACTGGCGTTCGGGGTCACCGCGGTCAGCGTCGTCATCGGTCTGCTGCTCGGCATCGCGGGACGTGCGACCGCCGGCCTGACCGAGGTCGTGTCGACGCTGCCGGCCGTCCTGATCGGACTGCTCACCACCGCCGTGACCGGACCGTCGGTGTGGGGCGCGGCGGCTGCGGTGTGCCTGATCGGCTGGACCCCCTACGCCGCCCAGGTCGCGGCGTCGGCGGAACAGGAACGGGCGAGCGGCCATGTCCTGGCGTCCATCGCGGGCGGCGCCGGCCCGACGCACCTGCTGCGCCGCCACCTGCTGCCCGCCGTGCTCCCGGCCGTGCTGCGCAACGCCCTCCTGCGGCTGCCGACCACGGTCCTGGTGCTGGCGTCCCTCGGCTTCCTCGGCCTGGGCGAGCAACCGCCCACCCCGGAGTGGGGCCGGCTGCTGGCGGAGAACCAGCCGTACCTCGAACTGGCGCCGTGGACCGCGCTCGGCCCGGCCGGCGCGCTCGTCCTGCTGTCCGTCCTCGCCCTGTCCGGCACCGCGGTGCGACGGCGCAGGTAGGGTGCCGCGGGTGGGGAACGGTGGGCGGATCGGGGTGTTCTACGACGGCACCTGGTTCGCGTATGTCAGTGATTACTTCGCGTCGGTGCACCCTCGGGCCGCCCGGGTCTCGTTGGACGGGTTCCACGACGCCCTGCGCTGGTACGTGCACCACGCCGAGCAGCGGCCGTTGGACGAGTGCGTGGTGAGCGAGGCGCACTACGTCCGTGGGCGGATCGACACGCCGGCGGTGGCTTTCGACGCGGTGTTGGCGGCGGCCGGGGTGGTGCGGCACGACTTGCCGTTGCACTCGGGCAAGGAGAAGGGGGTGGACGTCCACCTCGCGTTGGAGGCGTGGGAGCGGGCGACCTCGGTGCCGTTGCAGTGGGTCGTGCTGGTGACCGGGGACGCGGACTTCGCGCCCCTGGCGTCACGGCTGGTGTCGCGCGGGGTCCGGGTGGTCGTGCCGGTGGTGGACGGCGGAATCGTCGCGCCCGCGTGGATGCCGCGGACGGCCGCGCCGTTGCGGGCGGCGGCATCGGCGACGCCCACGTTCGACACGCTGTTCGCGCCGGCTGAACGTGACGGCTACCCGTTGCGGGCGCCCTTCGCGCGGACTTCCGGGAGCGGGGCGTCGGTGGCGGGCGAGCCCCGGGGACGGCGCAAGGGCACGGTGACCGGGTGGAAGCCGGGGCAGCCGCACGGGTTCATCACGGACACGCGTGGCGCGTCGTGGTTCGTGTCGCGGGACGACCTGGAGGACGGCTTGCCGGCGCTGCCGATCGGGACCTCCGTGTCGTTCACGGGCCCTTCCACGCCCCCGATCGGGCGCAAGTACCCGCGTGCGTACGCCGTGCAGGCGGAGTGATCACGGCGTTGTTCAGGACGCCCCGCCGGGCCAGACCTCGACGCAAGGGCGAGGGCCGCAAGCGCTCGGTCGAGGACGCCGTGCAACGCCCACCTGACCCGGAAACGCGGTCGCCCGACCGGGCCCGGGTCGCTAGGTTGCTGCGGGTGCCCAGCTTCGAGGAGATCACCCGCCACCACGATCCCGACCCCGACGAGAACCCCTGGGTGCAGGGCCCTCCCCAACCCACGCCGGTGTCCATGACCCCCTACAACCCGCAATGGCCGCAACGGTTCCAGGCCCTGGCCGCGGACATCCGCGCGGCGCTCGGGAACGCGGCGCTGGAGGTCGACCACATCGGGTCGACGTCGGTGGAGGGGTTGGCGGCCAAGGACGTCATCGACATCGACCTGGTCGTGGCCGACCCCCGCGACGAGGACGCCTACGTGCCCGCGCTGGAACGCCTCGGCTACGTCCTGCAGATCCGCGAGCCGTCCTTCCACGAGCACCGGGCCCTGCGCCTGGCCGACCCCGTGGCCAACCTGCACGTGTTCGGCCCGGACTGCCCCGAGGTCATCCGCCACCGCATGTTCCGCGACTGGCTGCGCACCCACCCCGAGGACCGCGAGCGCTACCAGGACGCCAAGCTGGCCGCCATCCCGGGCGGCGGCACCGTCATGGACTACAACCGGCGCAAGGAAGACGTCATCCGGGACATCTACGACCGGCTCTTCCGCGCCGCCGGGATGCTCTGAACGGCCGTGCACCGGTCCGACGGCAGTGGACCGGTGCACGGAACCCCTCAGTCCCAGGCCATGTTGATCGCGCGTTCGAAGTTGACGTAACCGGCGCGGGCGAAGGCGGCGGCCATCGGGGTGTTGCCGACGTCGGTCGCAGCGCGGATGCGCGGGACGTCCTCGGCCGCCAGCACCCGGGTGCCTTCGGCCAGGATGCCGTCGACGTACCCGTTGCCGCGGTGCTCGGGCAGCACGCCGAGGTAGGCGATGATCGCGTGGTAGGAGTTGCGGGCCGGAATGATGAAACCGACCGGCTCGTCGGCCGCCGTCGCCACCCGCCACCACTCGCGCGGACTGGTGAAGGTCGCGAACTCCTCCTCGTAGTGCTTCACCGCGGCCTCGTGGGCGGAGAGCTGGGCCAGGTCGGCCCGGCTGTGCGCGTCGAGGGTGCCCTCCAGGGCGCGGGCGGTCAGCGCGATCAGCTCGTCGTGGTCGGCGAACGCGCGGAACGACAGGCGCGGGTCCGCGGCGGGCACGCCGGCGTCCGGACGCCACTCCAGGCGCAGGCGCTCCACGGTCAGCCGCGCGCCCGTCTTCTCCAGCACGGACATCCGCGCGTGGACCGGGCCGGGGTCGTCGTGCCAGTCGGCGGGCAGGTAGCGGCCGTACTCGGGCGGCGTGGCACCGGGCTGGAGGACCTCGGCGGCGGCCTTCTCGTACAGCTGCGAGGCGACCGCGGTCGCGTCGGCCACGTCGTCGTCGAGGTCGAGGATGTCCAGCAGCAGGGGTTCACGGCCGCGACCCCACCACGCGACCCGGGCGACCGGGCGGCCTTCGCGCAGGGCGAGCCACATCCACTCCGGGCGGCGGCGTCCTTCGGCGAGGTCGTCGGCCAGTTCGTGGTTGAGCGTGTAGGGCAGGCGGTTGAACAGGTCGATCTCGTCCGGCCCGGTGATCGGGCGGAGGGTCACGCCCGTCACTCGGCCCCTGCCGTGCGGTCATAGGTGAGGAACAGCGCGCCGCTGTCCAGGCGGACGTGGTCGGTCAACGCCCAGGACCGCGGGTCGAACGCGGCACCGGCACCGAACAGCGGGATGCCGGTGCCGATGGTGAGCGGGGCGAGCTTGACGATGAGCCGGTCGATCTCCGGGTACAGCGCGCCGGCCACCGAGCCGCCGCCGACCAGCCAGATGTCCTTGCCGTCCTCCTGCTTCAGCGCGCGCACCTTGGCGATCGGGTCGCTCGCGACGACCTCGACGTCCGAGGTCTCCAGGGTGCGGGAGAACACGATGTGGCGCAGGTGCGGGAAGGCGTCGGCGACCCCGACCTTCAACCCGATCTCGTAGGACTTGCGGCCCTCCAGGACGGTGTCGAAGCTGGTGCCCTCGGCGGTGACGCCGAGCGCGTCGCGGGCCATGCCGGGGAGGGTCTCCGGGTACTGGGCGATCAGGTGCCGGAGGTAGTCCTCGGGGATGGGCCAGAAGCCGCCGGGACCGGTGGGGTCGGCGCCATCGGGGCCGGCGACGAAACCGTCGAGGGTCGTGGCGACGTAGTACACGAGCTTGCGCACCGGTTGATCCTTGCCGTGCAGTCGGCCGGCGCCGGACGGGGACGTCCGGACACCCATGCGGCCGAACGGGTGACGCCCACAGCCTCCACGAGCGGCCGGCCTTGATCAAGCTGTCGCGTTCAGGAACCCCGCGACCAGGGCGTTCACCCGCTGCGGATCGTCCTCGCGCACGTTGTGCCCGGCTCCGGGCCGCGTTGACCGGCCTGTTCACCCTCGGCAAGGACCGCGGCGAACTGCGCCCCGACCTGGACCCCGACGTCGCGGCCTGGTGGCTGCTGTCGGTCCTGGCCTCGCAGAAGCTCCGCCGGGCCACCGCCCCCGACCCCGACGCCGGCGAAGCCCGACTGGCCGAGAGCACCCTGGCGTTCCTGCTCGAACGCTGAGATCCCTGGCAGACTCGACGCGCGTGAGCACCGACGCGCGGACCTTCTGGGACGGCCAAGCCGCCGACTTCGACCGCGAACCCGACCACGGCCTGCTCGACCCGACCACCCGCCGGGCGTGGGCGGACCTGCTGCTGCCGCTGGTGCCGCCCGCGTCGTCCGTCGTGGACCTGGGCTGCGGCACCGGCAGCCTGTCCGTGCTGCTGGCCGAAGCCGGCCACCACGTGCGGGGTCTCGACCTGTCCCCGCGCATGGTCGAAGCCGCCACGGCCAAGGCGGACGCCGCCGGTGTCACCGCGGACTTCACGGTCGGCGATGCCGCCGCACCGCCCTACCCGACCGCGTCCGCCGACGTCGTCCTCGCCCGCCACGTCCTGTGGGCCCTGCCGGACCCGGCCGCGGCCCTGCGGAACTGGATCTCCCTGCTCCGCCCGCACGGCAGGCTTGTCCTGGTCGAGGGCCGCTGGTCGACCGGCGCCGGCCTGACCGCCGCCCGGACCCGGTCCCTGGTCCGCGAGGTCCGGCAGGAGGCGGTCGTCGAGCCGTTGCGCGATCCGGCGTTGTGGGGGCGGGAGATCGACGACGAGCGCTACCTCGTCCTCAGCACCCGCTGATCGCCCCCGCGATCAGAAGTACTGGCAGTGGTCCGCGGGGATGGCCTTCTCCTCCAGGAACCACAGGGCGTCGACGATGCCCGCGGCCTCGGGCAGCAGGTTCGCCTCGTCGACGTGGAAGGTCCGCGCCGCCGCGCGGCAGGCGAACAGGTTCACGTGTCCGGTGCCCACGAGGTGGGTCAGGTAGTCCAGGATCTCCGTCGGCTCACCGTCGGCGGTCATGGTGCGGCGCAGTTCGTCGGCGTCGGGGGCGTGCCGGCCCTCCATCCCGAGCGTCGCGGCGCCCTCCTTGGTGAGCGCCCGGACGGCCCACAGGACGAACAGCATGTCGACCTGCACGCCTTTGTCCGCGGCGAGCCAGGCGAACGTCAGCGGGGTGAGGATCTTGTCGTAGGCGTCGTCGCGGACGACGATCGCGAGCTTATCCATGGTCGGCATGGCTCCTCCAAGGGGTCGGGCACCCATCGTCTGCGCTCCGAGCGGGGCGGACATGCGTCGAGCTGCCGTGTTCCCGGCGGGCTATTGCCGTGTTCGCGGGACGACCAGGCCCAGCTCGACCGCCCGCCGCGCGGCGGCGCCCCGGCTCGGGCAGTCGAGCTTGGTCAGCAGGTTGCGCACGTGCATGTCCACGGTGCGGGTGCTCAGGAACAACTCGGCGGCGATCTGCCGGTTGGTCCGGCCCTCGGCCAGCAGCCCCAGCACCTGCTGTTCGCGGCGGGTCAGGCCGGCGGGCGTCAACGACCGGGCGGCGAGGCGGCCCAGGCGCCGGTCGACCCGTTCGCCCATCGCGGCCAGCTCCGCCGCGCAGCGCCGGGCCAGCGGCTTGGCGCCGAGCCTGCGGGCGATCCGGTAGGCGTCCGCGATCGCCGCCACGGCGGTCGCCCGGTCCCCGGCGGCGGCCAGCGCGGTGCCCCGGCGCAGCCCGCTCAGCGCCAGCTCGAACGGCGCGGTCACACCCCGCAGCAGGTGCACGGCCTGGCCGAACTGGGCGGCGGCCTGGGTCGGGTCGCCCTCGACGACGGCCAGTTCGCCGCCGACGTGCGCCAGCGCCGAGAGCACCTTCGGGGTGCTGTTGCGGGTGGCGGCGGTGGCCAGCAGCCGGTGGTGCCGCGCGACGCCGTCGCGGTCGCCCAGCCCGGCCAGGTAGGTCGCCGACCAGCGCAGGGCGGGCAGCGCGTAGTGCCATTCCTCCTTGTCCTGGCAGCGCTCCAGCATCCCGGTCACGGTGTGCCGGGCCGCCGTCTCGTCGCCGTCGAGCACGGCGAGCGCGGCGATGGCCCACGTCGCGCCGACCTCCAGCCCGAACACCCCGTTGCCGCGGCCGAACGCGACCGCCTGCCGCAGGGGCGCGCGCACCCCGCGCCGGTCGCCGCGCAGCACGGTGATCAGCCCGGACTCCTCCTGCGCGACCATGCGGTGCAGCGGCGAGGAGCTGTCGTCCCCGAGCACCTCGCCGCAGATGGCCAGCGACCGGTCCCAGTCGCCCATCAACCGCACGACCGGCGACATGCACACGAAGCACGTCCGGGCCAGCGCGGTGAACCCGTGCTCGCGGGACAGTTCCAGCGCGGACTCGTAGGCGTCGGTGGCGGCGGCGTAGTCGGCCGCGTACTCCAGGGCTTCGCCCAGCTCGTAGTACGCCTCGCCGGCGACCTCGGTGAGCTGACCGGCGAGGGCGAGTTCCAAGCCCGACCGGGCCAGCGCCACACCCCGGCGCCCTTCGCCCAGGGCGGCCCGGATCGCGCCCTGCAACGCCAGGGCGTGCGCGTGGACCCCGGTGCGGCCGGCGGCCTCGGCGTCCTCCGCGGCGGCTTCGGCCTGGTCGAGCGCCTTGGACAGGTTCGCGGCGGACTTCAGCTGCTCGGCCAGCGCCAGCCGTTCGGCTGCGCAGTCGCCGCGCAGCCCGGCCGCCGCGAGCGCGTCGGCCGCGGCCTCGCGGGCGGCGACGGCGGCGGGCACGTCGCCACGCAGCTCCGCCACGTTGGCCAGCCTCCGGTACGCCGCGCCCGCCGCCGCGCCGTCATCCGCGCGCAGCCGGGCCACCTCGCCCCACAGGTCCGCCGCCGACTCCAGCTCGCCGCTCAGCTCCGCGCAGTCGGCGAGGCGGGCCACGGTGTCGGCCCGGGCCGCCGGGTCGACTTCCAGGGGCCACAACGCCAGCGCGCGGCGGACCACGCCGGCGGCGTCGCGGTAGGCGTGCGCCGCGCACAGGCGGCGTGCCGCGGCCAGCAGCAGCGGCCGGGCGCGGTCCGGTTCCTGCGCGGCGGCCCAGTGCTCGGCCACCACCTCGGGCGGGCGGTCGCCCACGGCGAGGCGTTCCGCGACCCGCCGGTGGTGGCCGCGCCGCCGGGCCCACGGGATCGCCCGGTACAACGCGTCGCGCACCAGGGCGTGCCGGAACACCGCCGCGTCGGGTCCCTGCTCGGTCAGCAGCCCGGCGTCCAGCACCTGGTCCACCTCGTCCGGGTCGACCAGGTCGGCCAGCACGGGCAGATCGACCCGCAACCCCAGCACGGCGGCCAGCTCCACCGCCGCCGGGCAGCGGCGGCGCAGGTCGGCGGTGCGGGTCAGCACCGCGTCCAGCACGCTGTCCGGCACCGCCGACGCCATGTCCGCGGCCAGGTCCAGGACGCCGTCGCGCTCCCGCAGCCCGCCGGACTCGACCAGCGCGCCCGCCAACTCCTCCGCGTAGAACGGCAGCCCCTCGGCCCGCTCGTGCACGGCCGCCACCAGCGCGGCGGACACCGGCGCACCCAGGCACCCGGCGAGCAGGTCACCGGTCTGGGCGGCGGTCAGCGGACCGAGCACGATCTCCACCAGCCCGCCGGCCCGCCGCGCCTCGGCCCGCATCGCCCGGACCGGGTGGGCCCGCGGCAACTCCTCCCGCCGGTAGGTGGCGACCACGACCGATTCCCCGCCCGCGCACGCCGCCGCCACACCGGGGAACGCCTCCACGGTCGCCGCCCCGGCCCAGTGCAGGTCGTCCAGCACCAGCACCAGCGACTCCCGCACCACCAGATCGAGCAGCGCGTCCACACCGAGCCGCTCCGGCCCCGCGCACACGAACTCCCCCAGCGGCGTGAACGCCCCGCGCACCACCCGCCCGCGCCACCCCGCGAGCGCCTCGGCGACCAGCCTGCTCTTGCCGACCCCGGCGTCCCCGCTCACCAGGACCAGCCCGACCTCCCCGCCCCGGCCGCGCGAGAGCCCGTCCACCAGCTGCGCCCGTGGGACGTCCCGGCCGACCAGCGGAGACCGCTTCAGCACAGCGGCCAATCTAACCCCGTCGCGCCGCCCGGGCCGGGTGTCGGCGGGTCACGCCGTCTTGACCGCGGCCACGCGTTCGACGGTGCCCCACTTGAGACGGGGGAGCCCGACGGGTGTCGGCGGGTCACGCCGTCTTGACCGCGGCCACGCGTTCAACGGTGCCCCACTTGACGCGGGGGAGCCCGACGGGTGTCGGGCTCCCCGTTGGTGTGTTCGAGTGGGTCAGGGGCCGGGGACGGCCTGGGCTTTGGCGTTGCGTTCGAAGACGGACCAGAAGCTGGAGGTGCAGTAGGCGCAAGTTGGGGCCGAAGTAGAGGCCGCGGGCTTGTTCGCCCATGAGGTGCAGGCGGAACCAGGAGGTGACACCCCGCCGGCTCGGGCTTCGTGTCGCTCAAGGCCAAGGCGATCGACCACCGCGGTAGCACCATCGAACGAACCATCATCCGGGCTTGCGGCCTGAGCTAGCCCGGTCCACAAAGGACACAGTGGGAAGGGGGATGGGAGCGGGCGTACCAGCCGCCTCTCGGCAGGCTCGTACGCCCGCGGCGGAGCGCTGGACAGGGATCTCGACGCCGGACTCCCGACGCCCGACGCGCAGCAGGAACGCGATCACCGCCGAACTCGCCCCGGCCGCCAGCAAAACAAGGCCGAAGTCGCGGGATTCCGCGTCCAGGACAAGGTCACCGTGCCTGCCGAGCACGAACCCGGCGTGCACCAGCCAGCAGACCACGACGGTGGCGAGCATCGCGCGAACGGTGCTCACCATCGCGATCAGGTCGACTACGGCGACCATCGCGATCAACGACACAACGGGGTGGCCGGCGGCACCCGCGGCAACCGCCAACCCCCACCCACAACGGACAGTCCGAACCCGAGCGGAAACCCGACCACACCGGGAACCGGTGGCCTGGTCCGGCGAACAACACGCATTGCCACAGTGCACCGCGCCCCTCGGCACGGTGCACCGCGTCTTGTCGAACCCCGTACGCCCCGTACGCGTGACGCTTACGCGATCTTGACGCTCTCCACCAACGCGCGCACGGCCTGCCCCACACCGTTCTCCGCCCTGACAACCCGACCGACCTCGGCGGCCCGAGGGCGCAACTCCGGTGCGGCGGTGATCGCGTTCGCGAGCGCGGCGGCGTCGAGTCGTTGCTGCCGCACGGGTTGCGGCGCGACGCCGAGGGCGTGCGCGCGCCGCGCCCAGTAGGGCTGGTCGGCGACGAACGGGCACACCACCTGCGGCACGCCGGCGGCCAGCGCGGCGGCCGTGGTGCCCGCGCCACCGTGGTGCACGACGGCGGCCATGCGCGGGAACAGCCGATCGTGCGGGGCGTGGTCGATCACCAGCACGTCCGAGGAGGCCTCCGCGTCGATCCCGCCCCACCCGGTGGCCAGCACCGCCCGCACCCCGGCCGCGCGCACCGCCTCGACGACGACCCGCCCGGTGCGTTCGGCGTCGCGGCCGGCCATGCTGCCGAACCCGATGTAGACCGGCGGCGCTCCGGCGTCCAGGAACTCGGCCAGCGCGGGGGGTGGTGTCCACGGCCCGGCGGGGAGGTACCAGAACCCGGTGGTGCGCACCGACTCCGGCCAGTCCGGCGCGACCGGCGTCACCGTGGGGCTGAACGCCTGCAACACCAACCGGTCGCGGCCCTCCGCATCGTGCAGCAGGTCGTAACCGCCCTTGCGGCGCGGCAGGCCGAGGTCCCGGACACGCCAGTCGTCGATGATCCCGGTGAAGGCGCGCAGCGTGGCCGACACGGTCAGGTAGGTCGCCCGGTTGAGGGACGAGGGCAACCTGGGCAGCGGCACCATCGGGCACGGGAACGCCGAGGTCGGCACCCAGCCGGGCTGCAACGCCGCCAGCACCGCCGGCACCCCGAGCATCTCCGCCACGTGCTGCGCGGGCACGCTGGGCGTGTGCACGACGACGTCGGCCTTCGAGTCCCGTGCGACCGGACCCAGGTCGCGCAGCACGTCCACCATCAACGGCTTGATCCGGCGGGCGGTGCGCACGGCGATGATCTTGCCGCGCAGGCCCCGGTAGCCGCTGTCGACGGCCTGCCTGGCGGCCGGGTCCGCCATGAGCCGGTTGGGGCCTTCGTCCAACCCGGCGAACACCGCTCCGCTGCGCTCCGCGGCCGGCGCGAACGAGGCCGGCGCCGCGAGCACCGCATCGTGACCGGCTTCCCGCAGCGCCACCGCCAGCGCGAGCATCGGCTGGACGTCGCCGCGCGTGCCGTGGGTGACCAACAACGCCTTCACGACCACTGCTCCTGGATCGCCGAGAACGCGGCCAGCCACCGGTCGTCGGTGAACAACCCGCCGGTCAACATCTCCAAACCCGCTCGCGCACCCCGCACCGCCACCGCGGTCTCCGCCGGGTCACCACCCAGCAGCCGCCCCACCTGGCCACCCAGCACCAGCGGCGCCAACAACCACGACACGTAGGTCACCGCCCGGGCCCGCGCGTCGGCGGTCGGCCGCACCCACCCCTCGGCCTCCCCCTCGGCCAGCCACCGCTCGGTGCGCCCGACGATCTCCTCGAACAACGCCGACGCCGCCTCCGTGCCGTCCAGCAGGGCGCGGGCCAGGTAGCGGCGAATCGGCGTGGCCGCGTGCAGCACATCGGCCAGCGCATCCGCGTCGGTGGAGCCACCGGACCGGATCGCCTCCAGCACGTACTCGTCACACGCCCGCCGCAGCCCCTCCTTCGAACCGAAGTGGTGCACCACCAAGGCGGGCGAGACACCCGCGTCGGCCGCCACCTCGCGCACCGAGGCACCGGCGACGCCGTCCGTGCCGAACCGGGTCAGCGCGGCGTCCCGGATGCGCGCCTTCGCGGTCAGATCCTGGGTTGAACGCATGTTCACAGTATTGAACATCTGTTCAGCCCTCGTCCAGTGGTGAGGCCGGACGGGTGACGTCGGATCGGCGGGATAACGCCGGGCGTAGCGGCTGCGACACGTGAGGACACGTACCGCTCACTCGAAAGAGGGCACATGACACCGAGAAGGCGAAGACTCGTACCGGTCGTGGCGTTGATCGCGGGCTTATGTTCCTGGGCGCCGCAGGCGGCGGCCGAACCGGACCCGACGACGCCGACGATCGCCGGTTTCGCGGAGATGTCCGCCGAGTACAGCGAAGCCGCCGTGGCGCAGGAACCGATGCTCGGCGAACTGCTGCACGGACTCGGCCTGCGCCACCTCAACCAGCTCGACCCCGCCAAGGTGTACGGCATCGACCGGACCACCAAGGAGATCACGGTGGAGGACCCGCGCCCCGCCGGCGAGGTCGGCGCCGCGGGCGTCTTCTTCGGCCTGGGCAGCGTCGTCTCCACCATCCGGGCCGCCGGCGGCTCCATCGTCGGCCAGGGCAAGACCGTCGTCACCTGCCCGCTCGGCGCGCAGACCGCCGCCGTCAGCGGGTTCATGGCCTCCACGGTGTCCCGTGACCCCATCGGCGCCGGCATCCGCAACGGGTTCATCTTCGCGGACAACTTCCTGACCACCGGCGCCCAGGTGGACTTCCGCATCCTCAAAGCCGCCGGCGGCGCCCGCAACCCGATCAACCGCACCGCCATGGAGACCACGCACACCGGTTCGTGCGGTGGCGAGGTCAAGGTCCAGAACGTCGTCGCCACGTGGCCGCCGCTGCGGGTCGAACTCGCGGTGGACGACACCGGCTCCATGGGCAACGAACTCGCCGGCGTGAAGGCCGCGTTGGCCGGCTTCATCGGCTCCCGCGGCACCGACTACGACCAGGTGCAACGCGGCGTCTCCTACGAGCTGATCAGCTTCAAGGACAGCCCCACGCTGCGGCTGGCCAACACCGAGGACACCGCCGCCGCCATCGCCGCGGTCAACGGCCTGTCCGCGGGTGGCGGGGGTGACTGCCCCGAGGACTCCCTGGGCGCGGTGAACATGGCCCTGGACCGGCTGGCCGCCGACGAGGACAGCGCCGGCGAGATCGTCCTGGTCACCGACGCCTCACCGCACAGCGGCGACATCAGCTCCGCCGTGGCGCGGGCGCGGGGCCTGGGTGTGCCGATCCACGTGATGCTGTCCGGTGACTGCGTCGCCGCCACCGCCGGCGTCGGCGCCGCGGCGGCCACCCCGTCGGCCCGCGTGGTCTTCGAACAGCTGGCCAGGGAGACCGGCGGCCTCTACTTCTTCCGCCCCAACGGCTCGGCCGCCGACTACGCCGAGATCCTCCGCAAGATCTTCGAGGAGGCCGTGAGCCCCGGCGACGTCGTCGCGCCCACCGTCACCGTGACCGCCACACCGACCGAGATCTGGCCGCCGAACCACCGCATGGTCCAGATCGACACCAAGGTCACCGCGACCGACGACACCGACCCGGCCCCGACCGTCAAGCTGGTCGGCGTCACCAGCACCGAACCCGACGACGGCCAGGGCGACGGCACCACCGCCGACGACATCGAGATCACCGACGACGGCCGGATCTTCGTGCGGGCCGAACGCAGCGGCACCGGCGGCGGTCGCATGTACACGGTCACCTACCAGGCGACCGACAAGGCGGGCAACACCGGCTACGGCTCCGTCGACATCACCGTCCACCACAACCGTTGACCCGAGATGGCCCGGTGCACACCCGCACCGGGCCACCCGGTCGATCCCGCCACGGCCCGGCCATACCCGCTCACCCCGTCCGGAACCCACCGCCACCTGACGGAGTGACGCCGTCTCGGTCTCGTCACTGCCCGCAACTCTGCGGTCCGCGCTCGGCCCTGCGCGGCTACTGTTTGCCCTCTCGATCGCAAGTCCGACAGCCGTGAGCGGTGGAGTGGAACAACAGGACGCGGTCCCGTCGGGGGCCGGCAGCACTTCCAACGCGGTGCCTGGCGTGGTCAACGGTCCCGTGGTGCAGGCCGGGAACATCTACGGCGATGTGCACCTCTACCACCAGGCCGCTCCCCCACCGGCGTCGCCCGCCCCTCCGCCGCCGGCCGATCACCGGTCATCCGGGCTGGGGCCCGAGGTCGACGTGGGCGACACCGCCTACCTCGTGCACGACCGGCCCTCGGACGCCCGCCCGACGGGTGACGGCGGCGCGGTGGTACGCCAGGCCCGGTGCCTGCGGCTCGACCCTCGCGGCGGGTACGGCTGGTTGCGCCGCGTCGACGTGCGCGAGGCGACACCGCTCGCCCGCCGAGCGCGGCAAGCGCTGGCCGCGGAACACGAACTGCTGGTCGAGCCGGCCGGCCGGGTGCCCGGACTGCCGGCGGTCCTCCAGTTCGCCGAGGGACCCGGGGACGTCACCACGCTGGTGACCGCATGGCCGGAGACCCGGTCGCACCGGCCCTGTGATCCGCTCGACGCACTCCTCGCCGGTGGACCGGTGAGCGACCCGGGCGTGCTGGCCCGGGTGTGCCACGCCCTGGCCGGGCTTTGCACGACCCTCGCCGCACTGCACACCCGTCGGACCGCGCACGGCGCGCTCACCCCGGCGCGGCTGCTGATGCTCGACGACGGCACGCTCCAGCTGCGGGACCTCGCCCGGACCGAGCTGGAGCCGCCCGAGTACCCGGCTCCCGAACAGCTCGCGCGCGGCGCCGCCGGGCCGTGGACGGACGTCCACCAGGTCGGCGCCATCGCCTACCACCTGATCACCGGTCGGCAACCGGCTCCGCGCGCCCCGCTGCCGGTCCGGGCGTGGGCACCCGATGTGCCCGCCAACCTCGCCGACGCCGTCGACGCGGCTTTGCTGCCGGCACCCGCCGAACGCCCGGACGTGGCGACGCTCGGGGCGCGGCTGCACGCACTCGCACATCCCGTCCGCTGAAGGAGCATGGTGCGTTCCGTCCAGTTGCCCCTCACCGGGGTCATCCACCTCGTCGCGTCCGCCGAGGACGACCACCGGCTGCGGGAGAAGACGCGCAACCACCCCGGTCTGCCGCAGAGCGTCGAACAGGTGGTGGCCGAGCTGTCCGCCGCCCGCGAGGGTGTGCCGGCGACGGTCGACGAACCCAACCGGTCCAACGGGCGGCGCACCCTCCTGGTGCACGGGTCGGCGTGGTTCGCGCGCCTGGAGCCCACCAAATCCGGTCGCGGGTACATGGTCCGGTGGGTGGACCCGCTGCGGATCAGGGACCACCACCGGCTCGCCCGGCACTTCCTGTCCCTGCACGCGGTGGGCTGGCGGCGGGTGGAAACCCTCCGCGAGCTGGACGAGCACGCGCACTCGTTCTGGCCGCACATCGAGCACCAGTGGGAGCGGCTGGTGCGGCGGCTGGCCGACGCCTCGGCGTCGCCCACGCTCGTGCCCGCGCACGGGGCGTTCCTCGACACCGTGGAACGTGTCGTCGACGCGGCCGAGCGGATCGCCGTGACGACGGCGAGGAGCGAGCGGCCCCATCCCTACCGCGAAGTCACACCGGTCGGCGAGCAGCGGCAGGGGACGCACGCCGTGTACGGCTTCACGATGGCGGGGACGGGGGCGCCGGACGAGGGTGCGTTCGTCCAGGTGAAGGGCTACGACGAACACCGCGGCCAGGTGGTGCGGACGGACGGGCGGTCGGTGACGGTCCGGTTCGACGAAGCCGTGGACTGGAAGCTGCTGCCGAAGACCGGCGAGTTGGAGACCACCACGAGCACCGTCGTGTTCAAGAAGCAGAGGGAGGCGATCACGACCCTGCGCAACCGGCGTGCGCGCAACCCGCACCTGCTGAGGACCCTGGTCGACGCCCGCACCCGGCCGCTCACCGAGGCCTCCGACAGCCCGACCGAAGACCTCGACCCCGACCAGCTCCGGGCGTTCCACCGCGCGCTGGCCGTCGAAGACCTGATGCTGGTGCTCGGACCGCCGGGCACCGGCAAGACACGGGTCATCAGCCAGGTCGCCCACGCGGCGGCGCTGGGCGACGGGTGGACGCGGCCTCCGCAGCGGGTGCTCGTCACCTCGCACTCCAACCGGGCCGTGGACAACATCCTGCCCCGGCTGTCACCGGACCTGGTGGTGCTGCGGGTGGGCAACCCGGGCATGGTGACCGAGGAGGGCCGGCCCTACCTGCTGGACGAGCAGGCACGGCAGTTGCGCGGCCAGATCCTCGCGGGCGTCGACCTCGGTCTGCGCGAGTTCGCCGACCTGGAGGTCGCGCGGAAGTGGGCCGAGGAGTTGGCCGATCGGGTGAGCACGCTGCTGGCCGCGCACACCGACCTGGACCGGGCCGACGCCGACCTGGCGGCGGCTCGGCGTGCGGTCGGCGGCCCCGCCCAGGTCGCCGTGGACGAGTTGACATCCACAGTGGACGACCTCGACGTGCGACTGGCCCAGGCACACGAGGGGATCGAGCGGGCCACGCGGCTGCTTCGGTTCCGGCTGCTCGGCTGGTGGGCCCGACGGCGCTTGACCGCGCTGCGGTCGCGAACCGACCTGCTCGACGCGTCCCGGCGGGAGCACGCCGAGGGACTGCGCCGCGCCAGGCAGCACTTGGCGGCCGTCACCGAGCAGGCACCAGAGGTGCGACGCGCGGTCTCGGCGGTGGCCGACCGGCGAGAACAGGCGGAGAAGGCACGAGAGTCCGCGCTCGTCGCCGCCCGTGCGTCCCGCGCCGCGGTCGGTGGTGCCGAACCACCACCCGTCGTCCGCGACACCACCGACCCCGTGGCGACCCGGCAGGACCTCACCGCTCTGGTGTCCTGGTTCGGCGCGCGACTGCCCGTGCTGGAAGCGCGTGCGCGGCTGCTCGGCGAGTGGCGCCGGGAGGTGTCGGGCGCCACCACGCAACTGCACCCGGAACTCGTCCGCTACGCCCACGTCATCGCGGCCACCACGGTCGGCACGGCGTCCCGCCCGGAGTTGTCGGACGTGGCGTTCGACCTGGCGATCGTCGACGAGGCCGGGCAGATCGGCACCGCCGACCTGCTGGTGCCGCTGGTGCGGGCGCGGCGGGCGGTGCTCGTCGGCGACCCGCAGCAGTTGCCGCCGTTCCTCGACTCCGAGGTCGAGGACTGGGGCCGGATCGAGGGTGATCCGCGCATCCGCGAACTGCTCGCGAAGAGCGCGTTGGAACTGCTGGTGGACCGCCTTCCCGGCACGAACGTCGTCCCGCTGACGTGGCAGCGCCGGATGCCCGCGGTGATCGCCGAGTTCAGCTCGCGGATGTTCTACCGGGACGCCCTGCGCACCGCCGGCACGCACGTGCACGACGACGACCTCTTCGGCAGCCCGCTGGTGTTCGTCGACACCGCGCGGCTACCCGCGCACGAGCGGCGGGAACGGCCCGCCCGGCAACGGGACCACCGGCAGCAGGGCTACGACAACCCGGCCGAGGCGCTGCTGCTGTCGAGGCTGGCGGCGCACTACCACGCGGCGGGTCGGGAGTGGGCGGTGATCGTGCCCTACACCGCCCAGGTCAGGGCGGTCACCCAGGCGATCGTGGAGTTGATCGGCAACGAGGCCGCGGTGCGGCTCAACGTCGGTTCGGTCGACTCCTTCCAGGGCGGCGAGCGCCAAGTGGTCCTCTACGGCTTCACCCGCAGCAACCCCCACGGCAACGTCGGCTTCCTCCGCGAACTGCGGCGCGCCAACGTCGCGTTCACCCGCGCCAAGGATCAACTCGTGCTGGTCGGCGACCTGACCACCTTGACGAGGTCCCGGGACGCCGGGTTCCGCGATCTGGCCTTGGCGTTGCGCGACCACGTGGCGACGACGGGCGAGATCAGGCAGTACGACGAAGTCCTCGACCGGATCGGCGGGCGATGAGCACCAGGTCCAAGCTGTTCCCCTACCCGGAGCAACGGGCGTTGGAAGACGCCGCGTTCGAACGGGAGGTCGTCCCTACCCGCATCCACTCCCTGCTCCTGCCGGTGTGGAAGGTGACCGTGCAGGCCACCGTGGTCGTCGCCGAGGACTACGACCTCATCGACCGCTACCTCTCGCGCGGCATCGCCGAGGCGGGGCTGTCCACCACGGCCGAGCTGGCGGGGTTCTTCGCGCTGGAACCGGCGCTGGTGGACCGGGCGTTGCGCGCGCTGGAGGCGGTCGGCCACCTGAGGATCACCGAGGGCCGCTGGTGGCTCACCGACATCGGACTGCGGTCCGTGCGGGAGGGAAAGCGCTACGAGGTGGTCAACGAGGACCGCCGCGAACTGTACTTCGACGGCTTCGGCAGCCGCCCTTTGCCGAAGTTCTGCTACGACCCGAGCAAGGTCACCCTGCTGCCGCCGGACGACCTGCCGACCGGCGGGGGCTTCCACAGCCTGTTCACCCGCTGGAGCTTCGACCCGGCCGCCCTGCCCGCGCTGTCCGCCCACCCGGACCGAGCCCGGCTCAACCTGCCCGAACGCGTCGACGACCCCCGCCCGCTCGGGCCGCCCGAACTCGGCTACCTGCCGTTGATCGTGGTGCGCGGGGTGGCGCGCTCGGGCCGGCACCGGTACCTGGCGTACAGCCAGGCGTCGGGCGAGGCGGACCCGGACCTGGGCGCGCTCGTCGAGTCGACACCCGACATCGCCCGCAGCCTGGAGCACGAGCAGCGCGCCGCCGACCCGAAGCACGAAGAGCAGCGGGCCCGGGAATGGATCGACCGGAACGGTCTCGCCGACCACCGCGTGGTCCGGTTGCCGAACGGCCTGCTGCGCGTCGTCCTGCCGGCCGCCGGCTTCGGCCCCGACGGGCCGCTACCGCTGTCCCAACTCGGGTCGTTCGTGGTGCGGGGCAACGGGTTCTTCCAACCGTGGTGCGAAGACGCCCGGGTTCGCCAACGCGCGTTGCTCAGCCGCACGCGTTCGCTGCTGGCCGCACGCTCCCGAACCGACGTGTGGCCGCGGATCGAGCGGGTCGCCCGTCAGCTCGACATCACCGGGTTCGACCGGGCCACGTTGCGCGACCTGGCCGTCCGGTGGGGTGAGGAAGCGCTCGTGGCCCAACTCGACGAGCCGGCACGCAACGGTCGGGGAACGTCGCCCACCTGAGGGGTGCCCGAGAGGGCGGCGAAGTGTGTCCGCGTGGGTGCGTGGACGGCGTTGCAGCGCCGAACGGCCGAATCGCATGCTGGGCCGGTGCGGGCACACGGGCGCGAGCCGGACGGGCCACGGGAGCGGACGACCACCTCGGTGCGGCCCGACCCGACCGGAAGCGGGCTGGTCCGCGTCCAGCGCACGGCCGGCAACCAGGCCGCCGCCCGGCTCGTGGCCCGGGTGCAGCGCCAGCACCTGGACCTGCCGACCGGGTCGGTGGGCGCGGTGTCCGGTCCGGGGGCGAACCGGGTGGAGAACGTGCTCGTGGTGCTGGACCGGCTGCACGCCCTGTGGAGCATCAGCACCCAGGACTACGGCGACGAGCGCGCGGGCCTCGCCGGCACCGCCCCGGGTCAGCGCGTCGACCGCACCCGTCTCGCCCGCACCATCGCCGCGATCAGCCGGAACGAGCAACCGACCCTGGCGCCCGCGGTCGCCGAGCACTTCCTCAACCTCCGCCTGTCCGCCCCGATCGGCCCCGGCCTGCCCAACACAGCGGCGGACATCACGGCGTTGCAGGGCTACTTCCGCGCACGGGGTGCGCTACTGCCGGCCGTGCTCAGCGCGGAGCACGTCACCCGCGACGGCACCGACCTCGGCGCCGTGCCCAACACCCGCCGGGCACTGGTCGAGGCCAAGCGGGCGATCGCGCGCGGCATCCTCGGCTGGCAGCCGGTGCACCCCGTCGAAAGCGAGTTCGGCGGCGACCGCTTCGGCGGGCAGACGTTCCGCTTCGCCCGCCCGCCGCGCGCGATCGACCGGCGCAACGCCGACTTCGGCCGGTACTCGATCTTCGTGCCGCGCGGGGCCGGGGCGGCCAACAACGTGCGGCTGCACTTCTCCGCCGGCGGCGTCCTCGGCGATTCGGGGACCAATGCCGTGCTGCAACACGGGTTGCGCAGCGCGTCCGACGGCTCGGGGTGGATCACCATCGCCGTCCCCGGGATCGACAACAGGACCGGGAACGTCATCACCTCAGGCGAGATCCAGGCGTGCCTGCAACGGCTGGGTCGACCGCCCAGGATCGACGCGTTCCTGCTGACCGCGCACAGCCGGGGCGTGCTCAGCCTGGCCGCCACCCTCCGCTCGGGCTCCGTGCCGGGTTCGCTGGTGCGCCAGGTGGT
The DNA here is from genome assembly GCA_050954585.1 of Actinosynnema sp. CA-248983. GTDB lineage: Bacteria > Actinomycetota > Actinomycetes > Mycobacteriales > Pseudonocardiaceae > Actinosynnema. The sequence goes on from CP191863.1 coordinate 5,167,330, forward strand.
GCTCTACGACGAGACGGCCGGCGCGGCCGACGCGATCCGCGGGGCGGGCATCCCCGCCTCCCGGGTGACCATGTACGCGGTGAACTCCTCAAAGGACGCCGGACGTGGCACGCGCACCGTCAACCTGCGCGCGATCGGCCCGGAACTGCGCGCCATCGGCTTCCTGCGGATCATCGAGAGCGCCCGCGCAACCCGTCCCGACGTGGTGGTGCCGCCGCACATCCGGTCGCAGCTGATCACGCTGGAGCCGCTGGGCCGCTTCAGCACCCGAACCCCGCCGCCGCCGGGCAAGCGCAGCATCACGGAGTTCTGCCGGACCAACCGCGCCGCGCTGCGCGCCATCGCGAACCCGTCCGACGTCCGCCGCGGCCTCCAGTACTTCATAGAAGAACACGACCTCGCCCGCTTCGGACCGCGCGCGGACCGGCACGGCCGGGCGTTGCCCCCGGGCCGGATGATCGACCCGGGCATCTACTCGCACCACCTGTTCGTCACCGAACTCGCCCACGAGGCCACGGACTAGCCCCGCTTTGAGTCCAAAGTGGACACCATCTGGACGGCAAGCTCCTTCAGGGCGGGCGCGTCCAGGCCGCGCACCTGGTCCGCGGTCACCTCCACCGTGTCCTCCCCCGGGTCACCCGGACCTTCACCGTGCCGCGCCGCCGCCGCATCCACACCAGCACCGCACCGGCCACCACGGTCAACGCCCCACCGGGCGCCAGCGCCACCTCCACCACCTCCGCGACCGGCCCGAGCGTGCCCGCCTCCGGTGGGCGGTGGTGCAGGCGCACCCGGCCGCGCAGGTCCGGGTCGGCGGCCAAAGCCCGGTACAGCGAGCGCAGTTCGTCCGCGTCGCCGTCCACCCGCAGTTCCACGTCCACCGCGTTCCGCCTCTCACTCTCCGCAGGACGGCCGGCGCGGGATGTCCGGCAGCACCTGCGACCACTCCTGGTCCGTCACCTTCGTCGAAACCCGTTCGCACACCAGGTCCGCGACCTTCCCCACGTCCGTGAGCCACAACTGCGCGGTCCGGTCCCACGAGCCGGTGGCCAGGACGCCGTTGCCGAACGCGACCGCCGACACCGGGCCGCCGTGGCCGACGAGGGTCGCGGTCACGCGGGGTTGGCCGGAGACGTCCCAGACCTTCGCGCTGCCGTCGTCCGAGCCGGTCGCGAGAACCCTGCCGTCCGGGCCGAACGCCACCGCGTAGACGGGTGCGATGTGCCCCTCCAGGGTGTGTCGCACCACGGGGTTCGCCCGGTCGCGGACGTCGATGAGTTTGGCCGTCCGGTCGGCGGACGCCGTAGCCAGCATTGTGCCGTCGGGGCTGAATGCCACGCTCCACACCGGCGCCGCGTGCTCGCTCACCGACGACCGCAGGACCGGTCGCCGCGGGTCGGTCACGTCCCACAGCTTCACCGTCCGGTCCTCCGACCCGGTGGCGACGGTGCGGCCGTCGGGGCTGACGGCGATGGCGTACAGGTAGCTGTCGTGGCCCTCCAGCGGGGCCAGCGCGGCGATCTGGCGCGGGTACCGGACGTCCCACAGCCGTGCGGTGCGGTCGCCGGAGGCGGTGATCAGGACCGTCCCGTCCGCGCTGAACACCGCCCCCTTGACCGTGTTGTCCTCCGATGCCCGCTGGACCGCCAGCCGCTCCGGCTCGGCCCGGTCGGTCACGTCCCACAGCTGGAACGTGCCGTCGTCCGAGCAGGTCACCAGCAGCCGCCCGGTGGGGCTGAACACCGCCGCCGTCACGCTTCGGGTGTGGCCGCCGAGGGTGACCAGCAGCCGTGGCTGGTCGGGGTCGCGGATGTCCCACAGGCGGGTGGTCTTGTCCACCGACGCGGTGGCGACCACCGTGCCGTCCGGGCTGAACGCGACGCTGCGCACGGTGTCCGCGTGCCCGGGCAGCCGGGCGCGCAGCCGGGGCGCGGTGCGGTCGGTGACGTCCCACAGCCGGGCGGTGCGGTCGTTGGACGCGGTGGCCATCAACGTGCCGTCCGGGCTGAACGGGGCCATCCGCACGGTGTCCTCGTGTCCCTCCACTGTGGACACTGGTGTCGGGCGTGCGGGATCGGTGATGTCCCACAACCGCACGGTCCGGTCGACACCGGTGGTGGCCAGCGTGCGCCCGTCCGGGTGGATCGCTGGTGTCCCACAGCTTCGCGGTGTTGTCCTCCGAACCGGTGACCAGGACACCGTTCACCCGGTCGAACGCCAAGCCGTCGACGGCGTAGTCGTGACCGGAGATCACGGTGGGCGCGGGGATCGACACGGCGCTGAGCAGCGCGCTGCGGGCGGCGGCGGTCGGTGCCGTGCGGACTCCCGCTGCTGCACGGTCGCGTACACCGCCGCGGAGGCCGCCGGCACCAGCATGACCGCCAGCACCGCCACCGCCGCCCGCTTGCGCCGCGACTCCACCCGACGCCGACTGCGGCTGGCCGCCAGGAAAGCCGCCTCGACCTCGCCGACCGGGTCGCGCTGCTGCCGCTCCCGCTGCCACGCGCTCACCTCGGCCAGGCGGTTGCCGCGGTAGAGGAACTCCGGGTCGCGGTCGTGCCGCTCCCAGTTCCGCGCGGTCTCGGCCAACTGCTGCCGCACCAGCAGCCCGGCGCGGTCGGCGGTCGACCACCAGCACGACGCGTTCCCGGCTCGCCCGCGCCTCGGCGTGCAGCCGCACGGCGAGCCCGTCGGGGTCAGCCCGCAGCGCCGCGCGCAGCTCGGACACCGAGCCCCGGCCGCGTTCGGCGAGCCAGGTCGCGAGCAGCGCGAACGGGTCCGCGCCCGCCGTGACCACCCGGCACGCCCAGCCGCTCCACGGCCTCCGCCAGACCCGCCCGCAACACCGACGACTTGCCCGCGCCGGACGGGCCGAGCACCAGCAGCGGCTCCGCCTCGCCGAGCCGGCCGACCAGCTCGCGGGACAGCTCGTCGCGGCCGAAGAAGAAGTCCGCGTCCTCGCGGCGGAAGTACGCCAGCCCCCGGTACGGCGCGCGGCCGGGCGAGGCCGTGCCGCCGCCCGGCCGCCACGCCGGGTTCGGCGCCAGCCGCCACCGCGCCGCGTGACCGGTGGCGAACCGCAGCGGGCGCGGGTAGCCGCGATCGCCCAGCCGCGCCGACAGTTCCTCGAAGACGTCGTCGAGCGTCAGCAGGCGCGGCCCGCCCGGCACACCTTCGTCCAGCAGCCGCACCAACTCGCCGGAGAACGCGGTGTGCGGGCTGCCCGCCGGCGCCCACGCCGCCTCGTCCGCCCCCGCCGAGGCGAGCTGGTACACGCCGTCGCGCGCGGAGTCGGCCAGCGACCGGCGCACCGGGTCCAGGCCGGCGGCGCGGCCGGCGAAGCAGCAGTCGAGCACCAGCAGCACCGACCGGGCCGGGCAGTGCGCCACCACGTCCTTCAGCTCCGCGTAGCGCAGGGCGCGGTGGTGGGCCAGGCCCTTGGCCGGGTCGTCGGTGGCGAACGTCGCCAGGTGCAGCGCGTCGTCCGGCCCGACCACGCCGTGCCCGACGAAGTGGACCACCAGCACCTCGGTCGCCTCCTGCGCGACGGCGAGGAGGCTTTCGCCCAGTTCGCGCGGACCGGCCGGGTCCACCACGACGGTGAGGTTCTCCTCGGCCAGCCCACAGCGGTCGACGTAGCCGCGGGCCAGGTCCCGGGCGGTGGTGGCGGCGGACGGCACGTCCGGCAACAGCGAGCCGCCGACGTGTCGCGCCCTCAGGCGGCACCGAGTAAAGCGGGGGATCGGTGTCCAAGGCTGGGGCTCCCTGTCAGCGCGGCGGCACCGGCGGTTCGGCGCCAGGATAAGGAACCGGGAAAGGGCCTTCCAGCAGATCGCCGGAAGACCCTTCGTGTTCGGACGGGCAGCCTACCCGCGTCGCGCGAACGCCCGCGCGGGGCGGCGGATGACCCATTCCGCGACCGCCAGGTTGATCAGCCACCCGGCGAGCATCAGCACCGCTTCGGTGAGCGGTCCCGGTGTGCCGATGGCCAGGGTCCAGGGCGCGTTGGTGAAGACCTGCGTGCCGGCGCCCATCCCGACCGCGTACCCGCGCACCATCCACTCGCGGTGCCGCGCGAAGTCACGCCGGCGGATCGCGGCGAAGCCGAGCACGAGGAACACCAGCCAGGCCGTGCCGAACACGAGCCGGAAACCGGTCAGCAGTCCGCTGATCTCGGGGCGGTGCTGGAACAGGGCCAGCCACAGCCCCGACAGCGCCCCGCCGAGCCCGCACAGCACCACCAGCCGTCCCGCCACCCGGTGCCACCCGGATCCGCGCAGCCGGGGAGCGAACTGGAAGGCGCTCAGGAGGGCGAACACGGTCACGGCGACGATGTGCGCCACCAAAGGGCCTGGCGCGGCGGAGTAGTAAGGCTCGCCGGGGAGTCGCGGCCCGCCGCCGATCTCGACCAGGCGGAGGGCTCCGGCCACCACCGGGACCAGGCTGAGCACGACCAGCCCCGCCGGCACGCGCCACCCCCGCCCGGCGCCGTGGCGCAGCGTTGTCGTCGTCATGCCCAGATCGTCGCCGCGGCGGTGGTCCCGGTTCATCGGAAGAAGGGCCGCGATCGGCGGCCGGAAGACCGGCCCCCGAGTCGTACTTTCGGCTACCGGCTTTCGGCTACCGGCTTTTCGGCTACCGGCTTTCGGCTTTCGGCTACCGGCTTTCGGCTACCGGCGGCCGACCCGACCGGTTTCGTAGGCCCACGCCGCGATCTCCACCCGGTTCCGGACGCCGAGCTTGGTCATCAGGCTGGTGATGTGGGACTTGACCGTGCTGAGCGTGATGTGGAGCTGGAGGGCGATCTCGCTGTTGGTGCCCCCGGCGGCCACCGCGGCGAGCACCTGCTCCTCCCGTTCGGTCAGCGGCTCGATGGGCTGGGCCGGCGGCGTGGGCGGTCCGGCGGCGGCGAACGCGCCGAGCAGCCGGGCGGTGACGCTGGGCGCGATCAGGGCCTCGCCGTTGGCGGCGGCGTGCACGGCCTGGGCCAGCAGGGCGGGGCCGGCGTCCTTGAGCAGGAACCCCTTCGCGCCCGCGCGCAGCGCCGAGTACACGAGTTCGTCCAGGTCGAACGTGGTGATCACGACGACCGCCAGCGGGTCGGGGACGCCCGGCCCGGCGAGCGCGCGGGTGGCCTCGATGCCGTCGACCAGGGGCATCCGGACGTCGAACAGGCACACGTCCGGGCGCAGCTCCCGGGCCAGCTCGACCGCGCGCCGCCCGTCGGCCGCCGCGCCGACCACCTCGATGTCCGGTTGCGCGTCGAGGATCATCGTCAGGCCGGTGCGGATGATCTCCTGGTCGTCGGCCACGACCACGGTGACGCTCACGCGGTCGTCCTGACCAGCGGCAGCACGGCGGTCACGGTCCACCCGCGGTCGGGGTCCGGGCCCGCCTCGCAGGAGCCGCCGAGCAGGTGGGCGCGCTCGACCATGCCGATCAGCCCGTGCCCGCGCGCGGCGGCGGGCCGGGTGGAGTGCTCGCCGTCGTCGGTCACCCGCAGGCGCACCGCGCTGTCGTCGACGACGACCCGGACCGCGATGCGGGAGGCGTTGCGGGCGTGCCGCCGGGCGTTGGTGACCGACTCCTGGGCGAGCCGGTAGGTCGTCGAGCCCACGGACGGGGGCAGGTCGTCGACGTCGCCGACCACTTCGACCTCGACGGTCGGGCCGAACACCGGCCACCGGCTCGCGAGTTGCTCGACGTCCGCCAGGCTCGCGTTCGGCGCCAGGTCGAGCGGCTCGCCCTCCCGCAGGACGCGGACCATGCTGCGCATCTCGGCCAGCGCCTTGGACGCTTCGGCCTCGATCACGCGCAGCGCGTCGACCGCGGCCTCCGGGTGCGCGCCGGCCGTGGCGATGCCGGCCTGGGCCCGGATGGCCATCGCCGAGACGTGGTGCGCCACGGTGTCGTGCAGGTCGCGGGCCAGCCGTTCCCGCTCCAGCAGCTTGACCTGGTCGAGTTCCCGCAGCCGCGCCCGGACCCGGAACCGCAGCGCCACGGCCAGGGTCACCACCGTCGACAGGACGACCACGCCGGCGACGGTGTCGGCGAGGCTGGAGAAGCCCAGCGCCAGCGCGGAGCCCACCGCGGCCAGCACCACCGCCGAGCCGAGCACCACTTCGCGGCCCGACCCCCAGCGGAACAACGCGAACGGCAGGAGCAGCATGTAGACGATCGTGTGCAGTTCGGGTTCGTGCCCGGTCACCACCGGGGTCAGGGCGGAGACGCTGAAGGCGATCCCGACCACCAGCAACGGCCGCGACCGCCGCCACCGCAGGGTCGGCAGCAACCCCAGCGTTACTGTCAGTGACATCGCCGGTGAACGCAGGTCGTCCCGCACCGCGACTTCCACCACCGCGAGGGCCGCGAGCACGCCGATGACGACCCAGTCCCACCAGGCGTTCGACGGTGCTCGGGGGGCGCGCGGCTCGTGCCACACGGAGCGGAGGAACTCGTTCACCGGCTCATGGTAGGTGCGTGCCGGTCGGGGCGTATCGGCCGGAAGTACAGTCCGGGGTCACTTCAGGTGCCGGGCGAAGACACCAGCTTCTACGAAGCCACCCGCAAAGCCATCGAAAACGCCCAGCGCCGCGTCTACGTGACCTACTTCCGCGCCAAAAGCCCCACCGAACTCGACGAAGCCGTCCAGCGGCACTTCAAAGCCTGCCGGAAGTGGGCGAACAGCTCCCCCGACCACGCTTTCCGCCGCATCCTGCTCCATTCCGACAACCCGTCGATGGCCGACTACATCCATAGCGAACTCGCCGAAGTCGCCCGCGCCCGCACCAACAAGCGCCACTACAACGTGCGGTTGCTGGACAACGTTTCCCAGGACGCCGGCGTCATCAGCATGGGCATCTACGACGACGACCAGGTCTTCATCTCCTACGCCAGCGGCACCGACCGGATCGCGGGCATCCGCATCCGCAGCCGCGAAGTCGTGCGCGAGTGCTTCGACCACTACTACGACCACCTCTGGGCCGCAGCCACTGAAATCGACAAGCACCCGATCAGCGAGCGAGCCAAGAGCGCCTAGATGGGGCCCTCGACCGGGATGGTGTCCAGGACCGACTCGGCGATCGACCACGCCGGCCGCTGGTACGCCTGAGCCAGCGCGCGGAACACCTGCTCGGCGCGGATCGCGGGCCAGCCCTCGGGCAGGTGTTCGGCAGGGAGTCGCGGGTCCTGGCGGACCAGTTGGAGCCATTCGGTGTGCAGCAACAACTGTCGGGCCAGGTCGTCCGGGGCGTCGGGCAACGGCCGATCACGGTCCCAGCGGTGGAGGAAGGTGTGGTAGCGGGACGCGATGGCGGGGATGTCGAAGGCTGTGTGGACGATCTGGTCGGCCTCGGTGGGTTTGGCGGTGCGCGCGAGAAAGACCTTGAGGTGTTCCGTCAGGTTCAGGTCGTCGACCAAGTGCGGCACGTCGACGACGCCGGGCGCTACCCACAGGCCGTTCTGGAGAGGGCCGAAGCCGCCCCACACCAGGCGGGAGCGCAGGTCGTGCCGCTGGCTGCGCCAGGACTCGGGCACCGAGAACCCCACCATCGTCCAGGTGCCGTCCCAGTCGTCGTTGACGGCGCCGCTGCGCCACACCCGGTGTTCGCCGTCCTCCAGCACGGCCGCCGAGCGCGGGGTCAGGCCGAAGTACATCCGCCGGCCGTGGCGGTGCCGGGCCAGCAGGTCCCGCTTGACCATGCGGGTCAGCGTCGACCGGACGGCCTCCTCGGACACCCCGACCCGCGCGAACACATCGATGACGCTGCCGGAGAAGACCGCGACACCCCGGTTGAGCACGTAGACGCCCAGGAAGCTGAGCATCAACGACTGCGGCCTGACCTGCGCGTCCTGAGTCGACGGATCGCCCTGTGGGATCACCGGACGAGCGTAACCCGCGCCCTCGACGGGGCTGATGTTGGGCAGATTCTTGACGACCGACACACATCAGCCTAACTTCAAAGCCGACCGAGGGAAGGATCTGACGATGGATCTGACGGGCAAGGTCGCGGTGGTCACCGGCGGTGGACGGGGGCTCGGGTTCGCCTACGCCACCGCCCTTGCCCGCTCAGGCGCCTCGGTGGTGGTCGACGACGCCGACGAGCAGGCCGCCAAAGAAGCCGTCGACACCATCACGGCGGCCGGCGGCACCGCGGTCGCGGAGGTCGGCGCGGTGGGCCCGACCGAAGTGGCGGACCGCCTGGTCGGGCGTGCGGTCGACGACTTCGGCCGGCTGGACCTGATGGTGACCAACGCGGGCGTCCTGCGCGACCGTGTCCTGTGGAAGATGACCGACGACGACTTCGACACCGTCGTCGACGTGCACCTGCGCGGCACCTTCACCTGCGTCCGGGCCGCCGTCCAGCGAATGCGTGCACAAGGTGACGGGGGCAGCATCGTCGTCATCGGCTCACCAGCGGGACAACGGGGCAACTTCGGGCAGACCAACTACTCCGCGGCCAAGGCGGCCATCGTCGGCATGGTGCGCACCTGGGCGTTGGAGTGCGCCAAAGCCGGCATCGCGGTCAACGCCGTCATCCCGGTCGCGGCCACCGCGATGACCAAGACCATCCCCGCGTTCGCACCCTTCATCGAAGAGGCCGAACAGCGCGGCGAACCCTTCCCGAAGTGGCTGCGGCAGGGCGAAGGGTTCGGCACGCCCGAAGATGTGGCCGGGCTGCTGGTCTTCCTCGCCTCCGACGCGGCGCGCGGGATCACCGGGCAGGCCATCGGCATCGGCGGCGACAAGCTCTCGCTCTGGTCGCACCCGCAAGAAGTCAGCACCGCCTACCGCGACGGCGGCTGGGACGCGGACGCCATCGCGGCAACCTGGGCCACCTCGGTCGGACGACGACCCGAGACCTACGGCATCCCCGAGGCGACACCATGAACATCGACGACCTGGTGGCCATCGACGTCCACACCCACGCCGAGATCTCCGCCGACGGCCACCCCGCACTGCCCCAAAACCTGCTCGCCGCCTCGGAAAAATACTTCAAAGCACACGGCCACCGCCTGCCCACGATCCCGGAAACCGCCGCGTACTACCGAGAACGGCGAATGGCCGCCGTCGTGTTCACCGTCGACGCCGAGCACGCCACCGGCCACCCACCGATCTCCAACGAAGAAGTCGCCCAGGCCTGCGCGGAGCACGCCGACACGCTGATCCCGTTCGCCGGCATCGATCCCTGGCGCGGCCGGGCCGGAGCGCGGACCGCACGACGACTGGTGACCGAGCACGGGGTTCGCGGGTTCAAGTTCCACCCGAGCCTCCAGGGGTTCTCGCCCGACGACCGCCTCGCCTACCCGCTCTACGAGGTGATCGAAGAACTCGGCGTCCCCGCCCTGTTCCACACCGGCCAGACCGGCATCGGCGCGGGCGTCCCAGGCGGTGGCGGTGTCCGGCTGAAGTACTCCAACCCGATGCTCGTCGACGACGTCGCCGTGGACTTCCCGGAACTGCGGATCATCCTGGCCCACCCGTCGTTCCCGTGGCAGGACGAAGCGCTCGCGGTCGCCACCCACAAACCGCACGTGTACATCGACCTGTCCGGCTGGTCCCCGAAGTACTTCCCGCCCCAACTCGTCCGCTACGCCAACACCCTGTTGCAGGACAAGGTGTTGTTCGGCTCCGACCACCCCCTCATCACCCCCGACCGGTGGCTGGCCGACTTCGCGCAACTGGACATCAAGCCCGAGGTCCGCTCGAAGATCCTCAAGGACAACGCCGCCCGCCTGCTGGGCCTGGCCAAGGACTGAAGGGGTGGTCATGCGCAACCAGGGCATCGGCTCGTGGACCGCGCGACGGGCCCGCAAGACACCGGAGAAGGTCGCGGTGGTCCACGAAGGCCGCGAGCTGACCTACCGGCACCTGCACGAACGGGTGCTCCGCCTCGCGCACGGCCTGCGGCGGGCCGGTGTCGGCCGGGGCGACCGGGTCGCCTACCTGGGCCCCAACCACCCGCCTTTCTGGAGACGCTGTTCGCCGCCGGAACCCTCGGCGCGGTATTCGTCCCGCTCAACACCAGACTCGCCCCGGCAGAGATGACCCACATCCTGACCGACTCCGGCTCCAGCGTGCTCGTCCACGCATCCGTCGTCCCACCGGACCTCACAACCCGCCCGCTGCGCACGATCGGACTCGACTCCTCGTACGAAGACCTGATCGCGTCCTCGCAGCCCGATCCGATCGACGAACCCGTCACGCTCGACGACCTCTGCCTGATCATGTACACCTCGGGCACGACCGGCCGGCCCAAGGGCGCCATGCTCACGCACGGCAACCTCACCTGGAACACCGTCAACGTGCTCGTCGACATCGACCTGGCCGCCGACGAAGTGACGCTGGTCGTCGCGCCCCTGTTCCACACCGCCGGGCTGAACATGACCTGCCTGCCCACGCTCATCAAGGGCGGCACGGTCGTCCTCATGTCCGCCTTCGACCCCGCCGAAGTGCTCGACCAGGTCGAAAAACACCGCGTCACCTACATGTTCGGCGTGCCCACCATGTACAACGCGATCGCCGCCGGCCCGCGCTGGGACGAGGCGGACCTGTCCAGCCTGCGGCAGGTCATCTGCGGCGGCGCGCCCGTGCCGGACTCGACCATCCGCACCTACCAGCGGCGCGGCCTGTCCTTCAGCCAGGGCTACGGCATGACCGAGACCTCCCCCGGCGCCCTGTTCCTGACCAGGGAGATGAGCGAGGCCAAGGCGGGCACCGCCGGCGTGCCGCACTTCTTCACCGACGTGCGCGTGGTCGGACCGAACCGAACAGACGTCGCGCCCGGCGAGAAGGGCGAGATCGTGGTCAGCGGCCCCAACGTGATGCGCGGCTACTGGCAGAACCCCGACGAGACGGCCCGCGCCTTCAGCGCCGACTGGTTCCGCTCCGGCGACGTCGCCACCACCGACGACGACGGCTACATCGCCGTGGTCGACCGGCTCAAGGACGTGATCATCTCGGGCGGCGAGAACATCTACCCCGCCGAGGTGGAAAGCGCTCTGCACGAACACCCCGCGATCGCCGAGTGCACCGTGATCGGCGTCCCCGACGCCCGGTGGGGCGAGGTGGGCCGGGCGGTCGTCACCGTGAAACCCGGCGCGGAGGCCACCAGCGGGTCCGAAGTGCTGGCGTTCCTGCGCGACCGGCTGGCCGGCTACAAGATCCCGAAGTCCGTGGTGTTCGTGGACGAACTCCCGCAGAGCGCCACCGGGAAGCTGCTGAAGAAACTCGTGCGCGCCCGCTACGGCGCGAGCTGACCCCCGCACAGGAGACGCACCGCATGGACAACACCGCAGAGGGCATCGACGGGCTGAAAGCGCTTACCAACACCGATCTGGGCCGCACCGGGTGGCTGGAGATCACCCAGGACCGGGTCAACCTCTTCGCCGACGCCACCGACGACCACCAGTGGATCCACGTGGACGTCGACAAGGCGGCGGACGGGCCGTTCGGCGGCACCATCGCCCACGGCTACCTCACCCTGTCGCTGATCATCCCGCTGTTCACCCGGCTGCTGACGATCAACGGCATCCGGATGAGCGTCAACTACGGGCTCAACAAGGTCCGCTTCCCCGCACCGGTGCCGGTCGGCGCGAAGATCCGGCTGCACGGCGCCGTCGCCGACGTCACCGAGGTCAAGGGCGGCGGCGTGGAAACGCTCATCGACTTCACCATCGAGATCGACGGCAGCGACAAGCCCGCATGCGTCGCACAGGCGGTCCTCCGCCACTACACCTGAGGTCCGCGCCGCGGACCGCGATCCCCGCCCCCGCAGCGGAGGCAGCCATGGCAACGACGCCGCCCGAACGGTCCATCCGCAGGATCGCGGGCACCAGCTTCATCGGCACCGCGATCGAGTGGTACGACTTCTTCATCTACGCCAACGCCGCCGCGTTGGTCTTCGGCACCCAGTTCTTCCCCCGCCTGTCCCCCGTGGCCGCCACGCTGGCCTCGCTGTCGACGTTCGCAGTGGGTTTCCTGGCCCGGCCGCTGGGCAGTGTCCTCATGGGACATTTCGGCGACCGCGTCGGCCGCAAGTCGATGCTGGTCGCGTCCCTGCTGATCATGGGCGTGGCGACGATCCTCATCGGCGTGCTGCCGACCTACGCGCAGATCGGGGTGTGGGCGCCGATCCTGTTGGTGGCGCTGAGGTTCGTGCAGGGCCTCGGGGTCGGCGGCGAGTGGGGCGGCGCGGTCCTGGTCGCGGTGGAGCACGCGCCCGGGGCGAAGCGGGGCTTCTACGGCAGCTTCCCGCAGATGGGCGTGCCGGCCGGGATCATCCTGTCGAACCTGGTGTTCCTGACGATGACCTCGGTGCTGGAGCCCGCGCAGTTCGCGTCCTGGGGCTGGCGGGTGCCGTTCCTGCTCAGCGCGGTCCTGATCGCGGTCGGCCTCTACATCCGGCTGCGGCTGGAGGAGTCGCCGCTGTTCGTGGCGTCCGACAAGGCGCGGATGCCGGTGGTGGAACTCTTCCGCGACCACTGGCGGCGCGTCGTCCTGGCGGGCCTGGCGTTCATGGCCGCGAACACCATCGGCTACATCACCCTGGTCTACGTCCTGTCCTACGCCACCGGACCGCTGAAGATGTCGCGGAGCACGGTGCTGCTGCTCGTGTTGCTCGCGAGCGTCGTGCAGTTGGTGGCGACACCGGCGCTGTCCGCGCTGTCCGACCGACTCGGCCGCCGCAAGGTGTTCATGGCCGGTGCCGTCCTGTCCACCCTCTGGTCGTTGCCGCTGTTCCTGCTGCTCGACACCCGCAGCCCGGCGGCGGTGTTCGTCGGCCTGGTGGTGGCGGTGACCTTCCTGTCCGCGATGTACGGCCCGCAGGCGGCCATCGCGGCCGAGTTGTTCCCGACCCGGGTGCGCTACAGCGGCGCGTCGCTCGGGTACCAGCTCAGCGCGATCTTCGGCGGCGGGCTCGCGCCCTTGATCGCGACCTCGCTGTACGCCGCGACGGGCACGTCGCTGTCGACCGCCCTGTACCTGGCGGTGATCTGCGTGGTCAGCCTCGTCGCGACCGCGTTCGTGCCGGAGACCCACCGGGCCGACCTCGCGGACACCACTCCCCGGACATTGCCACCCCAGGAGGTAGCGAACCCATGACGTTCGCGCGCAACCATTGGTACGTGGCGGCTTACGGCCGCGAGATCGGGCGCGACCTGTTCGCCAGGACGATCCTCGGCGAGCCGCTGGTGTTCTACCGCAGTGAGGCGGGCGAGGTGGTCGCCCTGGCCGACCGGTGCGTGCACCGGCGGTTCCCGCTCTCGGAGAGCAGGCTGGAGGGCGACACCATCGTCTGCGGCTACCACGGCTTCACCTACGACAAGGCCGGCGCCTGCGTGTTCGTCCCCGGCCAGGCACGGATTCCCCGCACCGCCCGCGTGGCGTCGTACCCGGTGGTGGAGCGGGACTCGTTCGTCTGGGTGTGGATCGGCGACGCCGAGCCCGACCCGGCACTGATCCCTCGCGCGCCCTGGCTCGCCGACCCCGCCTACACGACGGTCAGCGGGATGGAGCCGCTGGCCGCCCGGTACGAACTCCTGGTCGACAACCTGATGGACCTGTCGCACGAGACGTACCTGCACGGCGGGTACATCGGCACGCCCGAGGTCGCGAACACGCCCATCACCACGGAAGTCGACGAGGACAACGGGATCATCTACGTCAGCCGGCACATGGCCGACGCCGCGTGCCCGCCGTTCTACGCCAAGTCCACCGGGATCGACGGCCGGATCACCCGCTGGCAGGACATCGAGTACCACCCGCCGTGCCTGTACCTGCTGCACAGCCGGGTGGCGCCGGTCGGCGTGCTGCCCGAACCCGACGGCTCCGACCCGCACGGCTTCCACGTCGAGGTCGTCTACGCCATCACCCCGGAGACCGAGCACAGCACGCACGACTTCTGGGCCGTGGCCAGGGATTTCGCGTTGGACGACCAGGAGGTCTCGGACTTCCTGCGAGACAGCAACCGAACCGTGGTCCTCCAGGACGTCACCGCTTTGGACGCCTTGGAACGCGTGATCCAGACCGAACCGGCGGGCTACCAGGAGCTGTCGATCAACATCGACACCGGCGGCCTGGCGGCGAGGCGCATCCTCCAGCGCATGGTCTCCGAACCCGCGACCACGGCATGAACGCCCCGGTCGTCTACCGCATCCACTGGGAACCTGGCTCCGACCTCCTGGTCGGCGTGTGCCACTGCGGAGCCGGGCGCACCGCGGACGACCCCGTGGACCTGTGGACCTGGCTGCTCGCCCACCCGGAGGGCCACGACCAGCGGACGCCCCGATGACCGGGGAGAGCGACGACCAGGCGTCGTTCGAAGTGGAACTGGCGGGATCGGGGCGGACGCTCGTCGTGCCGGCGGACAAGTCGATCCTGGAGACACTGGAGGAAGCCGGGGTCAGCACCCTGTCGTCGTGCCGGGAGGGCACCTGCGGCACGTGTGAAACCGGTGTGCTGGAAGGGGTTCCGGACCACCGGGACACCGTCCTGGACGACGGGGAGCGGGCCGCCGGCGACGTGATGATGATCTGCGTCTCCCGCTCGCGCGGCCCACGCCTGGTCCTGGACCTCTGATCGGCGGCGGACGTGGGGGTGCCGCGCACGGCGGCACCCCCACGCCTGGTTCAGGACAGGATGAGCGTCAGGCCGTAGGCCGCCAGGATCGGGTTGACCTCCTGGTAGAAGGTCGTCCCGCCGGTGCGGCAGTTGCCGGAGCCGCCCGAGGTCACGCCCTGGGCCTGGTTGGCGCTGATCCACGAGCCGCCCGAGTCACCCGGCTCGGCGCAGACGTTGGTCCGGGTCAGGCCGTAGACGGTGCCCTGCGGGTAGTTGACCGTCTGGTTGCGGGCCAGGATCGTGCCGCACCACATGCCCGTGGTGGACCCGGAGCGGCAGATGCCGGAGCCGACCGCGGCCTGCGCGGAACCGCGGACGTAGTACCAGTAGCCGTTGTAGCCCTCGACGTAGCCCCACAGGGTCACGCCCGGGTTCGTGCGCACCCAGCCGTAGTCGTAGTAGGGGAACGTCGACGCGGCGAAGCTGCCGGTGACCGCGCCGTTGTGGTCGGACACCGTGTTGCCGGCACGTCCGCAGTGCCCGGCGGTGACGAACCCGCCGTAGACGGTGAACCCGACCGAGCAGCGCCCGGCGAAGTTGATGTAGTACGGCCAGGCGCCCACGACGTCGGCCAGCGGTTCGGGGGAAGCGTTTTCCTCGACCACGCGGACGTGGTCCCGGCCCGCGCGGGCCCGGTCGACGAACTCCAGCGCCGCCGGGTCCAGCTTGGCCTTGTTCACCGTGATGACGACGGTGTTGGTGCGCACGTCGACGTACCACCCGTTGACCGCCGCCGGGGCCTGGCGCCCGGCCAGGGCGTCGATCCCGTTCTTGACGGCGTCCAGCTCGGCCGCGCTGTGCGCGACCACCCGGGTGCGGACGTCCTTGTCGGACAACGCCTTCGTCGCGTCGGTCGTCAACGCGACCAGCGCGCCGACCTCGGGGTCGAAGTAGCTGCCGGCGTAGGAGGAGCCGAGCGCGTCGCGGACACGCTGCTCGACGCCGCGCGCCTTCTCCTCCCGCGCCAGGCGGTCGGTGGCCTGGGGCCCGGTGAGGCCCAGGTCGCGCTGGTAGGCCTTCCACAGGCCGATGCTGACCTTCGGCCCGGTCGAGCCTGCGACCGGTGCGGTCGCGGCGGTGTCGGCGACGGCGGGTTGCAGGGATGCGCCGACGAGGCCCGCGGCCAGGGCCAGCGCCCCGGCCAATCGCAAAGCGGTTCGCTTCACCAATTGTCCTTTCCAACGTTTGCAGGAATGCCGGAATGGAACAACGCAGCATGCCGTCACCTGAATGCGGAGCGGGCGGCGGCACTCCTGGATGACCGGAAAGGGCGGAGTTCCTTTCCGGATCGATCCGGGACCGCTGACGCTACCGCGCCCGCCACGCGCTCCACCAGCGCCCTTTCGCCGCAATGGCGCTTCCCGACAAACGTCGGAGTCGATTCCAGGCGCACTGGCATGACCGCTTGTCCAATAGTGAGCAGACCTCGGAAAAGCAAAGTGTTTTTCACCTGAACCGCCGATTGCCACGAATTTCACGCCGGTCGCCCGGTGCCGCCGACGAGGCACCGGGCGATCGGAGCGTTTCCGCTACGGGACGCCCCGCACGCCCGCGCGATGCGCTCCACGACCGCGAACTCCTGCGGCACGCTCGCCCCCGTGCAGTACCGGTGCACGGCGGACTTGCTCAGGTGGACCTTGCGGCCGATGCTCTCGTAACCGCGGCCACTGGCCAACTTCAGTTGTTCCAGCCGGTCTCCCAGTTCCCGGGCACGCGACCTGACGACCATGACGCTCCGCTCACGATCGACGACGTCGGGTGATCAGCTTGCACCCTGACACCCCCGAGCAACCCGCAGGTTTGCGGACACCCCGGCGGAAGGGGCCGCCCGGCGGAGTCGTTCCGGGGGTCACACCGGGTTGGGCCTCGGCTGAGGTGTGCCGCGGCGAAGGACCGGGTCAGTTCGAGGTGTCGGGGTCCACCATCAGGACTTCGCAGTCGCAGAACGCCGCCTGTGAGCGCAGACCGCGTTCCACATCGCCCCAGACGAGCCCCGCGCCGGCGGCCCAATCGCGGGTCAGTACGAAAGCGTCGCGGCAGTCGTCGACGCCGTGTTCCTCGAGGAAGTGCTTGAGGTCGGCCAGTTGATCGGGGCGCAGGCCCAACGCCTGCCAGTCTGCCTCGCGGCGGCGCTGGCGATAGGCGGTTTTCGCCGCCTTCCGCGCTTGCTCATCCATCCTTCGGCCCACCGGCCGCGGCGGTGATCTTCGAGCGGAACTGGGACGGGGTCAGGGTTGCGGCGATGCGGTCGTCCACCGGGAACACCGCCAGTCCCAGGTCCTGTTCCTGCAACGACGGCAGCGTCACGTCGAGGAAACGGCCGAGTTCCAAGGGGATCACCCCGTCCCCGGGCTCGGCCGTGGACCTCATCTCCCGTTCGGCGAAGGCCGGGTGCGACCACACCGGAACGACGACGTCGCCGTCGGCGTCCTCCATGAGCGACATGCCCTCGTCGTCGCCCCACATGCACAACGCCCCGGACGCCGCCACGGATTCCAGGAAGTACTTCAGCCGAAGAGCACCGCCCTGGGCCGCCGCGGCCACCACGTCGTCCTCGTCCAATGAGGGGAAGGTCACCACTGTCGGTCCTCTCTCCGGCTGGTCCGATCCAGGTTAAGCGATCGGGTGGGCCGGACCGCGCCGGCACCACCCGATCGGGAACCGCTACCTGGCCAGCTTCGCCTTGCCCCGAAGCTTGCGTCCGTACTTGTCGTGCTTGTGCTGCAACTTGTGCAGCTCACGGGTGTTCAGGTGGCTACAGCGGTAGCTGCACCCCCTTGCGGCCTCGTGCGTGCGGTAGTGGGCCAACTGGTAGCCCGGCGGCAGCTTCTGCCTGCCCTGCCGCACCTGGTTCTTGATGAAGCCGCGCAGGTGCTTGGCGACCTTCGGGTCGTTGGCGAGAGCCTTGGCCTGCACCCACTTCCCCGACCGGCCGCTGCCGACCGGGCACACCACGCTCGAGTTGTGGACGGTGAGGTCGAAGCCGTCGACGACGACCTGGAACGTGTGGACGTTCGCGACGCTCAGGTTGTAGACGAGCGTGTTCGGGCTCCGGCCGCGGTCGGCGGTCGTGGCGACCGGCAGCACGGCGCCGTCCGCTCCGCGCACCAGGTCACCGACGCGGACGTCCTTCGCCTCGACCCAACCCCGGCCGGCCACCCAGAACGGGTGCTCGGCGGTCGCCGTGAGCACGTCGGGCGACACCGGGTCCAGGTCGATGTCCACCAGGTGCTTGGCGCCGTGCCCGACGATCAGTTCCAGCACCGGCTGCGCGGACGCCACGCCGGTGGTCGGGTCGACCGCGAGCACGAGGTCACCGGCGGCGATGTCGCCGATGAGCCTGGCGGTGCCGTCGGCCATCAGCACGGGTGTGTCGGGTGCGAAGGAGTTGCACCCGCCCCGGCCCCGCGAGGCGGCGGACCTGACCGACTTGACGGCCCGTGAGGCCGCCTTCGGGACGGTTCTGGCCGCGGCCTTGACCGCCGAGAGCCCGACCTTGACCGCCGCGCCCGCGCCGACCAGGTTGGCCGCCGCCGTGACCGCCATTTCGGCTGCCTTGCGGTAGTTGCCGGTCGCCGCGTAGGCCACGGCGGACACCGCGCCCGCGGCGGCCCCGATGGGTCCGGGGATGTAGGCGGCGACTTCGGCGACCTTGGCCACCACGCTCGCGACCTTCTTCAGCCAGCCCCACCGGCCGTCGAGGTCGGTGCAGTTGACCGGGTCGGCGGCGCAGTACTCGTACGCGGTGGCGTTGCCGCCCTCCTCCGGGTCCGGCTGCCAGAACCGGCCGGTGCCCGGGTGGTAGAGCCGCACACCCATCAGCACCACGCCACCCAGCGCCTCGGCGGAGCGCTGCTTGCCGCCCAGCCAGCCGTAACGGGCGGTCGCGGCGGCCGGGGTGTCCGCGGAGGGAACGCCGTACTCGTCGGCGTCGAGCACCGTGACCGCGCCGAGCTGGCCGGCGGCGAGCGGGATCGTGGCCATGACGTCGCCGTGCAGGTTGGTCAGCTGCAACGTGACGCCACCGGTCAGGCCGGTGGTCAGGGCCAGGTCGCCCTCGGGGCTGGAGAGGTTGCGGGTGAGGTTGGTGTTCTGGGTGACGTCCTCGGCGATCCAGCGCGGCTCGTCGGAGTCGTCGCCGTAGTGGTTGACCTTGGTGACCGCGTTGGCCCACGTGCCGTTGACGAGCTGCTCGGCGGTGAACGCCCGCTGCCGCAGGGCCGGGTCCAGCGTCCACGTCATCCGCTTGTCGGCGGTCTGCTGCGACCGGACCAGGTCGTTGACGTAGAAGCTGTTGGTCACCCCGTCCGGGGTGGCGGTGATGCGGCCGAAGGCGTCGTACACCCATCCGGCGTCGGTGAGCCGGTCGGCCGAGTCGTAGGTGTGCGACTGGGTTTGCGCGGGTTCGCCCTCACCGGGGCAGGCGCCCGCGCCGGTGCCGGTCCGGGTGGACTTGCCGGTCCGGTTGGTGCGCCGGTCGAAGGTGTAGCTCCGGACCGTGCACAGGCCGGTGGCCGCCGAGACGTCGTGGACCTTGGTCAGCCGGCCCAGGGTGTCGTAGGTGTAGCGCTTGTCGGAGCCGGGGCCGGTGTGCCGCAGCCACTGGCCCTGGGTGTTCTCCACGATCGTGCTGGCCGCGATGACCGCGCCGTCCTTGCGGTACGTGCGCGCCACGGGGACGCCGGCCGGGTCGAGCTGCTGCTCCATCGTCACCCCGCCGGGCAGGTCCAGGCCGACGATCTGGCCGTCGGGGCCGTAGCGGGTGCCGATGGTGCCGCCGACGCTGTCGGTCACCGACGTGACCAGACCGCGGGGCTCCGCGACGCGGTCGTAAGTGAACGTCTGGGTGGTGCCCAGCGAGTCGGTGATCCTGGTCGGCTTGCCGTGCCGGTCGAACTCGGTGGCCGTCCAGGCGTTGTCGGCGTCGGTGTAGCGCACCAGCCGGCCGAGCCGGTCGAATTCGCGGGTGACCTTGGTGCCGTCGGCGAACTTCGTGGTCAGCGCGTCGCCGGAGACCGGGTCGTAGTCGGTGCCGACCTGCTGCACCGCCTCGCCCAGGTCACCGGTGATGCGGGTGGCGATCAACCGGTCGGCGCCGTCGTAGGTGTTGACCGTGGTGCGGGTCTTGCCCGCGACGGTCTCGGTGATCCGGTCGGGCTCGCCGAACCGGGTGTAGGACTCGACGCGGCGCACCGGCAGGTCACCGGTCATCCGCGCCGGGTCGTGCCCGGTGACCGCGCCGACCGCCCGGACCACGCACGCCTGGCCCGCCCACTCCGGCCGGTTGCCGCACGCCGCGTCGTCCGGGTTGGCCCCGGCGGTGTAGAACACCGAGCGGGTGGTGCCCGCGTCCGAGCCGTTCGAGCCGATCTTGCGGGACTCGCGCGCACGCCCCTGGGCGTCGTACTTGGTGGCGGCCTCCAGCGGCTGCGCGGACTCGGCGGCGGTGATCACCTTGGTCGCCTTGCGCAGCACCCAGCCGGACACGCCCCCGTACATCGGGCCGTACTCCTGCTTGGTGATCCGCACGTCCTGGTCGCCGGTCACGCCGACCACCTGCGCGCCGACCCGCTCCGTGGTCGGCAGGTGGTAGGCGACGCCGTCGGGCTTGCCCTCGTCGTAGGTGGTGCGGGTGATCGCGCGGGCGTTGACCAGGGTGTCCGGGTCCTCCGCCAGGGCGATGCGGTGCAGCGGCCCGAGCGCTTCGACGACGTCGATGCCGTCGGCGCTGTAGGTCTTGCGGCTGTCCAGCCAGGTGGCCCGGGTCTTGGTGTCGTACTGGGCCAGGCCGAGGGTGGACAGGTGGGCGTCGGCGTCGGGGTACTGGCCCAGCGCGAGCGCCCGGTTGGACGACTCCAGGGTGCGCACGACGTTGCCGAAGCGGTCGAACTCGTTGGTGTCGATGTGGCCGCCCGGGGTGGCGGTGTTGACCTCCTTGCCCGAGGCGTTGAGGTAGTGGATCGTCGCGGCCCGGTAGCCGTCCCGGCCGGGGCTCTGCGCGGTGGCCGTGGTCACCGAGACGGAGTCCTCCGGACCGAACACGGCCACGGCGTCGGTGGGCGCGTCGGCCTGCGCCCACGCGGCGATCGACGGGCCGTCCAGGTCGTGCGGGCCGCCCGCGCCGCGGGTCAGCGGCACGCCGTAGACGACGGTGGTCGCGATCTCGCCGTCCACCTGGTCCTTGGTGCCGGGCCGGAGGGCGTCGCGGCGCACCTTCAGCAGGCGGCCGGTGTTGGGGTCGCCCGTGCCGGCG
Source organism: Actinosynnema sp. CA-248983 (assembly GCA_050954585.1). Classification (GTDB taxonomy): domain Bacteria; phylum Actinomycetota; class Actinomycetes; order Mycobacteriales; family Pseudonocardiaceae; genus Actinosynnema. Next base: position 5,188,206 of record CP191863.1, read on the forward strand.
GTGCCGAAGGTGAACTTCCACGGCAGGTCGCCGGGCTGGCCGACCTCGGTGACGTGGCCGGCGTCGTCGTAGGTGTAGGAGGTCTTCAGCGGCTGGGCCAGGCGCGGGTCCCACACCTCGCGCAGGCGGCCCTTGTCGTCGTAGGCGTACCGGGCGACGTCCACTTTGGACACGGTGCCGGTGGCCGGGTCCGTGGTCCACGCCGCGATCGCGCGGATCTGGCCGGTCACGTCGCCGAACGCCGACGCGGTGGCGGTCTTCGCGGTGGCGTACTCGTACTCCAGCGCCTCACAGCCGCGAGCAGGCGTGGCGGCGGCGCAGTCGCCGATCCCGGGTTCCTGCGGCGCGATCACGCGCTTGACGCGGAGCTGGTCGTCGATGTTCTCGTAGGTGAAGCGGGTGGTGTTGGCCTGCGCCGGCGGGGTGGCGGACTCCACCACGTACCGGTCGGTGCCCGCCGGCTTGGTGAAGGTGGTGACCGTGCCGTCCAGTTCGGACAGACGGTACAGCTCGCCTTCCTTCACCAGGACCAGGTCCTCGGCGCCGGGCTCGGGCCAGAACCTGCCGTCCGGGGTGCGGGTGAACCACACCGACGTGCCGTCGGCCTGCTCCACCTGGACGGTGTCCTCGTGCGGGAACGCCAGCCGGGTGTAGTCGATCTGGGCCGCGTCGACCTCCGCGCCGGTCTCCCAGTGCGGGCCGAACGGCGCGGTGATCTCCCGCACCGACAGGTCGTCGTAGTACACCTTCTTGCCGCTGCCGCCGGTGAACCCGTTGTACAGCCGCACGAACGCGTCGCTGGCGTCGGCCGGCACGGTGAAGTCCAGCGTCAACTGCTGCCACGCGTCGGTCGCCGTCGCCTGGTTGCTGTGGAACTCCTGGTAACCCGACGGGGTCTTGCCGAAGGCCACGATCCTGAGCGCGCGGTGGTGCGGGGGGTTCAGGCCGGTCGCGGCGGGCACGTAGATCCAGCCCGTGATCCGGTACGTGCGGCCCGGCTTCATGCCCAGCCGCAGACCGCCGATGTCGCCCTCGATCGACACCATCGTGTCGTCGACGTGCCAGCCCTGCGCGGTGACCGGCGTCAGCTCCAGCGAGTCGGTGCTGTCGTGGCCGCGCTCGGTGCTGCGCGCGACGCTGGTCGTGTAGACCTTGAAACCCGCGGTGTCCGTCGAGATCTTCTGCTGGTTGGCGGTCAGCCGCTGCCGCTGGAGCTGGAACCCGTGGCGCGGGTCGCGCGACGACGAGGTGCGCGACACCGACAGGCCGAACTCCTCGACGTCGGTCGACTGGAGCGCGTAGTCACCGGTCAGCAGGTTCACCGAGCCGGGGCCGACGGCCGCGCTGGCCGCGTTGTCGGCGCTGGGGTCGACCACGGCGGTACGCCACGCGGTCGAGTACGCGCCGGTGCCGGCCGCGTCGGTGGCCATGATCGCCTTGACCTGCACGACACCCGCGGCCTCGCCCAGCGTGTCGACCGCGTTCCACACCGCGAACTCGCCGAACGAGTTCACCGGCACGAACCCGGTGCCCAGCGCCGACCCGTCGGCCTTGGTCAGGTGCGCCGGCGGCACGTCGGACTCCACCGCCGCACCCGGACCGCGCCGCCACACGAACTTGACGTGCGTGAACACCGGCTCCCCGACCACCTGCAACTGGAGCCGCCGGGCGATCCGAGCACCCTCCGCCGGGCGCAGCAACCCTGCCCGACCCACGTGGAAGGTGTAGGACGTGATCCCGGACAGGCGTCCGGCCCGGTCCTTCGTCCGAACGTTCAACGTGTGCTGGCCATCCGTCGAAGGCGTGATCGACGGCGTCGCCTTGCCGTCCGCGCCCGCCGCCACCTCGGTGGTCGGCACCGCGTCCAGCGCCCACAGGTAGGAGTGCACGTCCGCGGTCCCGGCAGGCGGGGTGAACGTGAACGTGCCCGCCTGGCCCGCGCCCTTGTGCCACTTGTTGTCGTTCGGGTAGTCGGTCGAGGACACGAACGGCGCGCCCGGGTCCACCGTGTCCACGGTGAACTGGAGCCACTGGAGGTTCACGCCCGGGTCCGGCGCGGCGTCGAGGCGGAACTTCTGGCAGCCGCAGCCGTTCGAGGTCCACGTCCAGACGATCTGGCCGTTGTCCACCTTGTTGTTCTGGACGTCCATGACCTTGCCGGAGTGCTTGGCCACCAGCGTGTACTCGCCGTTGCCGACCCGGTCCAGCCGCCACTTCTGGCAGTCGTTGCCGTTGCCCGGCCACTGCTTGATCCGGGTGCCGTCGCCCGTGCCGCAGTCGGACACGTCCAGCACCTGGTCGGAGTGCCGTGCCCGCAGCATGTAGTGGCCGTCACCGGTACCGACCAGCGCGAACCGCTGGCAGCCGCCACCCCAGTAGTCCCACTGGTGCACGAGCGCGCCCGCCGCCGCCGAACAGCCGACGATGTCGACGGCCTTACCCGAGTGCACAGGCCGGATCGACACGAACCCATCGCCGGCCCAGTCGTGCGCGTCGAACGAGGTTGCCCGGAACCGGTACGTCTTGCCGGCCTGCAACAGCCCGTCCGGCACCTTCCACGTAGCCACACTGCCCGACGGCACACCCCACACCCAGTGGTCGGTGACCAGGGTGTCGCCGTCGTACACATAAAAGACGGCCGTAACAGTGCCACCGTCCGGATCACTCGGCCGGAACGACAACGTCGGCGTGGTGCTACGCGTGAACGTCTGCCCCCGGAGTCACCCCGGTCCGACACGTCCAATCCAGTCGCCGGGTCCGGCCGGGTGTTGTAGTCCACCGTGATGTGCGGGACGGACCCGGCATCCGCCGAGTCGAACTTCTTCCACGCGAAGTTGTCGCTCTCGTTGGCCGCCTTGGCCATCACGCCGACCATGCCCGCGCCGTTGTCCGACGCCGCCTGGACCAGCCCGCGGATGTCGCCACTGACCCAGCCGTCGTTGCACGACGCCGAGTAGCCCTTCGTCTCGCTCGTGGTGGACCAGCGGGTGTACCAGGCGGGCTGGGAGTTCCAGTTGGTGTTCCAGCCGACCAGGCCGGTGTCCCACAGCTCCCAGTCCCGGGCCTGGCAGGACCAGGCGTGCCACTCCCACAGGTTCAGCCGGGCGCTGTGGATGCGCTTGCCGCGGAACTGGGACATGTCGAAGTTGAAGTAGCTCCGAGCAACGGTCGCCCCGCCGTCGAACGTCCCCAACCGCAGGTCAGCATGACCACCGGTGTCCACGGTCGTCCCGGTCTGCACGTACTTGTCGTACACCGGCCCAAATACACCACCGGGTCGATGACCACCGGATACTGGGTCTCCCGGTCCTTCAAAAACGACTCATCCGCAGTCAACGTCAACTCAGTGACAGCCTGCCCAGCCGCCCGCATCTGCCCCGGCGCGACCCGCATCTCCACCGGGCGCTTCTTGACCGGGTCACCGGTCTTCTCGTGCCGCCGGTTGTCCCACATCTCCGGCTGCGGAATCGCCCCGACCACGTTGCCCGCGCCGTCGACCAACTCGGTATGACCACTGTCCTGCCGCCTGGGCGTAGCCCCCTTCGTACGCAGCGGCAACGACAACGTCACCGGCCCCTTGGGCCGCTCCTTGACCACCAGGAACTGCTCAAACCCAGTCCGCGTGACCTCGATGACCAGGTCCGCCCCGGTCGCACGTCGGCGTAGACGACCTTGCGCCCGTCGATCTTCGGCTTGGGCAGCGCACCCTTCCACTGCACCGCCACCTCGGTCTCACCGTGCCGAACCGACGCCAGGTCACGCACGGTGTCCCCGGTCCCGCCGGCGCCCGCGATCACCAGGTCACGCGGATGCACACGCGGCGCGATAGAGCCGTCCGCCCGCTGGTCCAGGGTGAGGTCCACCGGCACCCAGGCATCACCACGCTTGACCCGCACGGGTCCGGCGTGGATCTCGGTAGTCAACTTCCCGTCAGGCTGGACGAAGGTCGCGGAGTTCTCCGTGCGCTCGCTCAACGCCTCCACACGGATCTTGTGCAACACCGCCGTAGCACGCGCCGAGGGGATGTCCGCAGCCTCGGACTTAGCCGGAGGCGCCTCCTGCGGAGCCCGCGCCTGCGCCACCGCCGGCACCGCTCCCACAGCCACCGCAGTGGACGCCGCCATCACGAAGGCGACAGCAGCCGCCAACCCCCGTCTGAACGGATTCCGGGCACGCGAGAACCCCGATCTAGCCACGACGACCCCCTGAACGGACCTCACAAGACGCCGCCACAGCCTCCGTGAGGAGCCCGCCGACCACAATGGACCGACCGTGTGACAAGCCTGACGTAACACGCCACCCTCAGTAGCCCTCCAGAGTCAGCCCGGGACGCGTCCGAGCGCCGCACGATCGAACTGATCGTCGGCGACCTGCAACGCATCAAGGTCTACGCCGACATCGGCTACCAGGCCCCCGTGCCCATCCCACCCGCCGTGTGGACCGCCTACGAACGCCTGGTGCGCCTGGGCTTCGACCGCTACGTCCTCGACGCCTGATCACCTGGCCGTCGGGTAAGGCCTCCGGGTCGCGGTGGGCCCACCGCACGACCAGCGACGTCTTGCCGACCCCGGCGGTGCCCGCGACCACCACGACCCCGCCCGGCCGAACGTGCTCGTCCAGCCAGGCCAACTGCTCCGCGCGACCGGTGAAGCCGGCCACGTCAGCGGGCACCTGCCGCGGCACCGGCCACGCGGCACCGGCCGCGTGGGAACGGCCGCGTGGGAACGGCGGCGTGGGAACGGCCGCGTGGGAACGGCCGCGTGGGAACGGCCGCGTGGGAACGGCGGCGTGGGAACGGCGGCGTGGGAACGGCGGCGTGCAGGTGCACACCCCCGCCGCGGCAGGAGCGGAGCCGCGGGTCCCCCGTGCGCAGGGTCCTCGGGCACTGCCGGCCGCGCCGACCCGGCACCAGGCTCGGGTGACGGGATGCCGCACGACACCGGGTGACACCGCACGCCGCCGCACCCGACGCTCGACGAGGACCGTGTTCGACCGACCCGGGAGGTATCCGATGAAGGTGCGGGAACTGGCCGCCGCCGCGCGCGACGCGGTCTCCGTGCGCAGGGTGTACGGGGAGCCCTACGAGAAGGATGGCGTGACGGTGATCCCTGCGGCAGCGGTGGGCGGCGGCGGGGGTGGGGGCAGCGGCACGGACGAGCGCGGCCAGGTCGGCGAGGGCGGCGGCATCGGCGTCAGCGGACGACCGGTGGGTGCCTACGTCATCCGGGGCGGCCAAGTCGGCTGGCACCCCGCGGTCGACGTGAACCGCCTCGTCAGCTCGGTGGCCGTGGTGCTGGTCGCGTTCCTGGTGGCCCGGGTGCGCATCGCGAGGGCGCGGGCGGCGCGGGAACCACTCGCCTGACGCCCGGCGGTGGGCGGCCACCACGCCGCCCACCGCCGAGGTGTGCGAACGTCTCGGCGCGGTCAGGGGCGGACGGCGTGGGACTTGCGCCAGACGCGGTGGTAGTACATCTCGTAGGACTCCAACGTGCTCGGCGCGATGCGTGGCCACGACCCGTCGGACGGCCGGATCAGCTGCCGCACCGTCCGCCGCCCGGCCGCCCGTGCCGCCTCCTCCGCCGCGGCGGCGTCCGCTCCCCGATCCAACGCCGCCTTCTTCGCGTCCCGATAAGCCATCCGGTAGAACTCCTCACCCGGCATCAGCGGGCCGGATTGGCCGATCCGGCTTTGGAAACCGAGCACCGTGCCCTCGATCTCCTCGTCCACCATGCGGTCGACGTACTGCTGCTCGTCCGGCGAGGCGTCCGCGTCGGGTGACGCGCCGGACTTCTTGCGTTCGACGTGGTGCATCTCGTGGACGAAGTAGCCGGCCAGCCTCGCCGCGTCCATGTTGAGGTTGAGGGTGCAGCGGGAGTCGCCGTCGTACGACGCCGCACCACCGTCCACCCAGGACAGTGCGATGCCGTGCTCGTTCTGCACCTCCAGCGCGTGCCGCCCCTCGGGCGTGCTCCCCAGGATCGCCATGAACCGCGCCCGTTTCACCTGGAACCGGTACGAGTCCCCGAGCAGCCCGCGCTGCACGACCATCGTGAACGCCCGATTCCCCATCCGGCTCCACAACGGCACATCCGCCCCGTCACGCCCCGGCGAGCGCCGCGGGTCACCCCGCTGCCCACCCCGCGCGTTCCGCCACATGGCCCCTCCCCCGTCGCGGACACACGTCCACACGCTCACCGTAGACACGCCCGAATCCGCCCAGCACTCCCCCAAAGCCACCCGAAAGGGCAACGTTCACCGCCCTTCCGGGCGATCGATCAGCCCAGGCGGTGTGGGCAGGAAGTACGGCTCGGGGATGCAGCGCAGGGACGGGACGAAGGGCTGCCGGCTGACCGTGCCCACGAAACTGAGGCTCACCGGGCACGAGCTGCCGACGCCAGCTCGGCGCGCTGAACGCCGCCCCCTTGCCGTACTGGCCCCAGTCACTGGTCCCCGCCGAGGTCACCTTCTCGTCCCCGGCGAACAGGGCGCCCCATTGGCCGAGCGCGACCCAGTGGCGGTGGTGGCCCCGATGTCAGCGCTCACTCCGCCCACCGTGAAGCGGCTCACCGCACGACCGGCACCCGCACCGTCACGTCCTTCAACACCATCGCGTAGAGCGTTCGGCTGCCGTGCAACAGGAACATGTCCGACACCGGGCTCACGGTGAGGAACAGCGCCTGGCCGGCCGGGATCGTCGCGGCCACCGACGGCAGTTCGATGTTCCGGCGGGCACCGAAGATCAGGCCCTTCTCCCGGTGCGGCAGGACGTTGTGCTGGATGACCTTCGCGTCCAAGGGCGACGTGCCGACGCTCAACGCGAAGAACGCGCGGCTGTCGAGTCCCAGCGTGGTGACCGAAGCGTCGACCGAAGGCGACCCGGCGACGGTCAGCGGGCCGTCCGCGATCTTGACCACCCGTGGGGTGACGGTCGAGGTCAGGAGGTCGGGCACGGAGTAAGTGGTGTTCGGGGCGACCGAGTCGACGCTCACGCAGCCGCCCTCGGCGCTCATCAGGTGGTAGCGGCCGTGGCCGTTCAAGCTTCGGGGTGCGCCTTGCAGGTTCTCGGCGAAGAACCGCAGTTCCAGGGTGTCGTAGTCCGCGCCGCCGAGCCGGTGGGAACAGGCGTCGCCGGGCACGGCGTAGCCCGGCGGGACGGCGTTGGGCAGCGCGTGGCCGCCGTTGTAGCCGACGAGCAGGCTCTTGGCGCGGGCTCGTGGGGTCAGCGCGCGGTCGAAGTTGTCGATGGCCTGGTCCATCGGGAACAGGTTGTCGCTGAGGCCTTGGCGCATCAGCACCGGGATGTCCAGCCGGCGGCCGGCGGCGACGTGGAACGCCGGGCCGTTGTCGTGGAAGAACCCGTCCATCCCGGCGGGCCAGTCGCCGGTGACCAGGCCTTCCGCGTAGCCGGCGTGGACGGTCGTGGTGTGCGCGTCCAGGCCGGCGGCGTACAGCGCGCTGACCCAGGTGGTGCGGACGACCTCGCGCGGGGCGAGGCTGTCGTTCAGGGAGTGCCAGGTGATCTGCGGGGCGAGCGCGTCGAACCTGGTGCGGCCGGTCTTCATGATCTCGGTGAACGCGCCGGCGAACTGGTAGCCGCCGCCGTAGGAGCCGCCGATCGCGCCCAACACCGGGTCGTCGGCCGCGGTCTTGCGCACCCAGTCCAGCGTGGCGACGTGGTCCACGACCCGGATGACGTCCTCCCCCTCGAACGCCGGGTCCTCCACGTGCGCCTTGCCGCCGCTCTCGCCGAAACCCCGCTGGTCGATGCTCACCACGCCGAACCCCGCGTCGAGGTACCGCTGGAACGACCCGGGCGCGGAGGTCCGGGTGCCGCCCCAGCCGTGGCTGTGCAGCAGCACCGGCACCCGGTTGTCCTTGGCGGCGCCGGCGGGCTTGAACACGGTCACGCAGATGCTCACCGGCCCCGGCGCCAACGGGTCGGTCTCGGGGACGCTCGGGACGCAGACGTTCCGGGGCGACTCGGCAGCCGTGACCGGGACGACGGCTGCGAGCGAGGCGGCCACCACCGCGGCGAGGGTGGTCAGGATGCGCATCGGCTCCTCCACTTCGTCGGGCGTTCACGGCGGTGTGAACCCCGTTGTGGAGGTAACGACGCAGGTGCGGGATGGTTGCCCGCTTCAGGTCCGTTGCCTGGTCCACGGCAGCGTCATCAGCGCCCACACGCCGAGCACCAGCGCCGCCTCGGGCAGCAGGTACCACGGCCAGTCGCCCAGCAGGTCCAACACCGAACCCGTTTCCGGGGCCCGGTTGAGGAACCCGTAGTTCGAGCCGAGGGCGAGGTTGAGCAGGAACATCAGGGCGGCCCAGCAGACGGTCACCACGACGGCGACCCGGTAGCCGCGCCAGTCGGGCCGCATCCCGGCGCCCCAGGTCAGGAACACCGCCGCCCACACGGTGAACAGGTGGGTGCCCCAGAACAGCAGGAACCGCCAGTCCGGGAAGTCCGGCCCGCGCAGGATCGGCGTGATCAGGGCCTGGACGCTCAGCGTCAGCCCCCAGTAGTAGGTCAGGGCGCACGCCCACGGCCGGTGCGTCCACAGGGCGATCGCGGCGATCGGTCCTGCGAGGTCGGACAGCTGCAACGGCAGCGAATACGTGATGTCCCACCGCGGCGGGGCCATGAAGTAGGCCTGGATCGCCAGGTGCAGCCCCAACACGATCACCGCGAACCCACGCTCGAACCGCCTGGCCCGCGACGACCCGCGATACGCCCGCCCGAACCAGACCAACACCACCGCGCCCGCGGCGAACAACCCCAGGACGGCCCAGTGGGACGGGCCGTAAGGGGTGAACCCATCGGCGATCGGCGTCAGCGCCACACGCCGGGTATACCCGACACCGCCCGCGCCGCAACCCGGGGGCCGATCACCACGGGGCAGCGGCACGCCGGCTCACGACCATCGTGCTCCAACGCAACTGCTGCCCCGCGGTCAGCTCAGTGGGTCGTGGCGAAGATCGGGTTCGAGTAGAACCACAGGTCTTCCCACGGGTCGGCCTGCCCGATCACGTCCATCGCCGGACCCGCCGGATCGACCGCCGCACCGTGGTAGCCGGGCGCGCTGCGCTTCCCGTCGGTCCCGCGGACCCGGACGTAGAACGGCCCGTCCACGGTGATCCGGTGGACCAGCTCCACCGTGCCGGCGCGCTGCTGAACCTCCCACGACCGCACCACCTTCGTGTCCGGCGCGTGGAGCGTCGACCGATCGGCGGCGGGACCGGTGATCCGGCCGACGATCAGGTCCACCCGCGCGAGCTTCGGCACGAGACCCGCGAAGTTCGGGCGGTCGGCCAGGTCCAGCTTGACCACCACCTCCACGACCTCGCCGCGCCGCACCCGCGCCGAACCACCCATCGGCACGCCGTGGGACCCGCGTGAGCGCAACCGCACGTCCAGGCCGGCCACCAGATCGCCCAGGCAGACCCACATCCGGCCGGCGCGCATCGCCTGCATCACCTCGCGGTACCCGCGCCGGGTCACGCCGACCCACGTCTTGTTGTACGCGCCGGGCGGGAACGAGCTGTACTCGGTGATCGGGCGGCCGGCGTTGACCGGGTCGGGGAAGCGGCCGGTGTTGGTGAACGTGTGCCCCTCGCTGTCGTAGGGGACGTTGTCGTAGCCCTGCTGGTCCAGCTTGTCGACCGGGTTCTTCACCCAGTCGCCGCAGCCCTGGTGGCCGTCCGAAGTCGTGGTGATCCACCACGGCTTGCCCTCGGAGAGGAGGCTGTCCCACAGGCCGCCGACCGTGGCCGTCGTCCAGTCGAACCCGCCCCAGGTGCGGTAGCTCTCGGCGGGGTAGCCGGGGAAGGAGAACCTGCCGGGGGCCGAGTCGTACAGGCCACGGCCGCGCGCCATGCCCGGCGCGGGCAGGCCGGCCGCCTGGTGGCCCGGCGCGCCCTCCATGCCGATCACGATGCCGGGCGCGGTGTCCCGCCAGTTCCGGGTTTCCTGCGGGGAGTTGATGCCCAGCCGCGACGGGTGGTTGGGCAGCACCAGGGCGTCGTCGACGCGGCGGTCGGCCACGGACTTCTTCAGGAACTCCAACGCCTGCAACGCGATCGCCTCGTTGGCGGGCGTGCCGTCGCGGGTGCCGTTCACGCGGGCGTCGAACCGGGTGACGAACTCCTGCAACAGGCCGGCCTCGTCGCGGCCGGGCGCGAGCATCAGCGTGGTGTGCTCGCCCGCCGGGATGTTCCACTCCAGGCCGGTGAACACCATGACGTCGGGGTGCCGGCGCGCCGCGACGATGTCGGACAGCAGCGGCGGGATGCTGTAGGTGGCGAACGGGACGTTGCCGTGGTCGGTGACGGTCAGCCAGCTCAGGCCGTGCCGGGCCGCCCGTTCGACCTGCGTGGCCACCGGGTACATCGCGTCGTTGCTGTACTGGCTGTGGATGTGGTGGTCCCCGGCCAGCCACAGGTAGCCGTCACGCCGCTCGGCCTGGGCCGGGGTGCCGCCGAGCACGGCTCCGGCGGCGAGGCCGGTGCCGATCAGGAACCCGCGCCGGTCGGTCCCCGCCATCACGCCACCCTCGTGTAGATCACGCCGAGCGAGTCGACCTCGGCGCCGGACCGGCCGTGGAAACCGGCGATCTGCCAGCCCGCGGGCGCGGTGTAGGTCACCGAGCTGGCCGTCTCGGTGCCGCCGGTCAGGGTGCGGCCCGTGTTGGTGGTGAAGCCGACGCGGAAGATCCTGGTGTGGCCGTCGCGTTGCGCCGAGTGCAGCGTGACCGACTTCAGGTGCTCGCCGGCGGCCAGCGCCAGGTGTTGCGCGGTGCCGCCGCTGCCGCCGTGGGTGAAGGACGTGCCGGCGTAGCTCAGACTGACCTGGTCGACGCGCGATCCGGTGCGGATGCCCACCCCGGTGACCCGCTGCGCCAGGGGAACGGTGGCGACATCGGTGAACGGCGTGCCGTGCGGTCCCCCGAACGCGTCGCTGAGCGACAGCGCGGGGTTGAGCGTCCACTGGAAGTCCGCCGCGATCGGGTAGTGGTCGGACAGCATCTTGTCGTCGGCGGTGCGGAAGGCCGCGTTCTCGTTGGCGTACCGGGTCAAACCCAAGGAGATGTACCGGTTGCCGCGGTAGAGGATCTTGTCGACGACCTCGCACGCGTCGGTGACGTTCCGGTCGTCGCACACGATCGCCGGGCTGCCGGCGGCGGGCGGCACACCGCCCCGCTCCTCCTGCACCCACGCGTCGGTCAGGCCGTTGGCGGTGAGCAGTTCCCGGATGTTGTCCTGGGCGCGGGTGTAGCGGGTGTTGGTGTCGCCCGCGACGACCACCGCGTTGCCCGCCGAGTTCGCCGTGATGAACCTCGACAGCTCGCTGATGTTGGCGCGCCGGGCGGCCAGGTCGGCCTCGGCCGTGCCCGCGTTGGCGTGGACGTTGTAGAAGTCGATCAGCACGCCCTCGGCCACCCGGACGCGCGACCAGGTGAAACCCTTGGGGGTCAGGCAGTCCGTGCCGTTGCACCGGTCCCACTTGTCGCGGGTGAAGTCCGAGTACGGGTGGTTGGACAGGGTGTTGAGGCCGTCGCCGAACGGGACGCCGCCGCTGGTGGGCGTGCGGTGCGGGTGGGTGTTGTTGGCGTACAGGGAGGCGTGGTAGTTGAAGTCCTCCTGCACGTGGACGACGTCGTACGGCCTGATCCGCCGGCCGATGACCGGCGTGTTCGCCTCCGGGTTGCCGCTGGACAGACCCTCCGGCAGCCCGGCGATGTTGTAGCTGAGCACCGAGAACGTCCCGCTGGACGGTGGCACTGCGGCGGCGGGGGCGGTGGTCCACGGGAGCACACCCGCGACCACGAGACCAACGACGGCATACCTGGCCAAGGGGGCCATCCTCATCGCACGCTCCTGAATCGTTCGAGGCCGACGACCAGAGAGGCTAGAGCTACGTGAAACATCTTCGTATGCCCGTAGCGTGACAACATCATGTACACAAAGCAACGCGCGGTCAGCCACCACCGCCGGCCCTGACCCGGTCGGCGACCGCGTCATCGAGGGTGACGCACCCCGCTCACCGGGGGAGGCGAAGGTGCAACTCGCCGTCCGCGGTGAGCTGAACCCGTGGTCCGAGCACGCCCCGCAGGTGCTCCGCGTCCGCGCGTGAGGCGTGGTGCAGGCGCATGCGGCGGGCGCGCAGCGGTGTCATGCGCAACGCGGTCAGCTCGCCGGTGCCGGGATCGACCGAGGCGAAGTAGAGCAGGCGGAGGTCGTCGCGGAACTCCTCGAACCCCCTGATCCCCTCGTAGTCGTCGATGAGGTCGCCGCAGCCGTAGAGCACGAGCTTGCCGTGGTGGACCTCGACCTGCCGGGGGTGGTGCGAGGAGTGACCGTGCAGCACGTCCACCCCGCCGTCGAGGAGCCGGCGCGCGAACCGCGGCTGATCGGCGGGAACCGGGTAACCCCAGTTCGCGCCCCAGTGCACCGAGGCGACAACCACGTCACCGGGTTGTTTCACCTCCTCGACCCGGGCGATGACCGCGTCGGCGGTGGCGACGGACAGGTCGGGCAGGAGGGCCACCCCGGGCCGGGTCGCGGTGGCGGCCCAGTCCCGGGGATGCCGCTGGACACGTCACCGAAGGCGAACACGACCACCCGGGCCGGGCCGGCCGGGATGATCGCGGGTCGTCCGGCCTCGCGGGCGTCGTGACCGGCGCCCGCCACGCCGATCCCGGCCGCGGCCAGTGCTTCGAGGGTGTCCTCGAACCCGCGACGGCCGAAGTCGAGCACGTGGTTGTTGGCCAGCGCGCACACGTCCGGCCGAGCCGCGGTCAGGCACCCGACGTTCTCCGGCGTCATCCGGTAGTGCACCCGCTTGCGCCGGTCCGCCTCGCCGCCGCGGGTGACGGAGGTCTCCAGGTTGATCACACGGGCGTCCGGCGCCACGTCGTCCAGCACGCGCAGTGCCTCACCCCACGGCCCGGAGAAGTCGACCGGACGGGGAATCGGCCCGTTGACGGCCTCCGCCAGCCTGACGTAGTCACGCGCGTCGCGCACCACCGGCTCCCACAGCCGCGGATCACCGGGATGCGGGAGGACCTGGTCGATGCCGCGCCCGGTCACCACGTCGCCGCCGAGGAACACCGTCACGTCCACGGCGGCACGCCGTTCGTGGCGAGCGCTGTCCGCACTCCCATGCGAGGCGGATACCCGGATGACCGGCAGGGCCAAGCCTCGACCTCGCCCGAGGCGCGGTCAGGCGTCCGGGGACCCGGTCAGATCGGCGAGGTCGCGCTTGAACCCCGCGTAACCGGTCCCGCCGAGGCGACGGGCGTAGCGGCGTTCGATCGCCGCCATGACGGCGTCGGCGGCGCGCATCTGCGCGAGCCCCCGTACGGTCGGGTGGACGAGCTTCGCCCGGCGGGCGGCGCGCATCTGCGCGAGCCCCCGTACGGTCGGGTGGACGAGCTTCGCCCGGCGGTCCGCGGGGTCCGGGCGGCGCTGGACGTGGCCGAGCGCTTCGAGTTCGTCGACGACCGTGCCGACGACCTGCTGGTGCCGGCCGGACAGTTCGGCGAGTTCCGTGGCCCGGATGCCCGCCGGGTCCAGGAACGCCGGCACCGCGCCGTGGCGCGGGTGCAGGTCGTCGAAACCCTCTTCGGCCAGGCGCGCGTAGAGCTGCTCCTGCACCGAGAACAGCAGCCGAGCCGCCAGTACGCCGAGGTCGGCGTGCTGCCTGTTCCTGGCGGGCCGGCTGCTCACCAGCACACCGCACGGTCACCGACCGTGGCCGGCCAACCGCGCGCGGGCCGCCGGGACCACCTCCCGGGCGAACCGGGTGACCTGCTCGACGCTCTGCCGCTCGGGCCAGAAGACGAACGAGGTGAACGGCTGCTCCGTGGCCAGCCGTTCGATCAGCGCCGCCCACTGCCCGGCGTCCCCCCGCACGGGGGCCGCGCCCTCGGTCGCGACGACGTCGGCGCTGCTGCCCGGACGGTCGGTGATGGTGCCGACGATCTGCGCGATCCGCCGCACCGACGCGGGATCGCGTCCCGCCGCGCGCGCCGCGTCGTCGATGATCGCGTTCGAGGCGCCCCACTTCTCGAACGGCAGGTAGGACGCGATCGGCGCGGCCCAGCCGTCGGCGATGCGCCCGGTGACCGCCAGCGCCTTGGGCCCCTGCGCCCCGGTCCAGATGCCGATGTCGTGGGCCGGCCGGGGCCCGGCCGGCGCGCCGTCGACCCGGTAGTGCGTCCCGCTGAAGGCGACCGGGGTGCCGTCGCCGCGCCAGAACCCGCGCAGGATGGCGACGGCCTCCTCGAACGCGTGCCCGGCCTCGGCGGCGGACAGGCGGGGCACGCCCATCCGGGCGATCGCGTTCCAGTACCCGCCCGCGCCGAGCGCGAGCTCGAACCGGCCCGCCGAGACGATGTCGAGGGCCGCGGCGGTCTTGGCCAGCATCGCCGGTGTTCGCAGCGGGAGGTTCGCCACGTCGGGGAACACGGTCACCCGCTCGCTGCGCGCCAGCAGGGTGGCGGACAGCACGAAGGTGTCCAGGTAGTCCGCGACGTACGGGTGGTCCTGGATGCCGATCAGGTCGAGGCCCTCGGCCTCCGCGACGGCGAGCAGTTCGAGGTGGCCGGCGAGGTCGAGGGTGGGGACGAGGGAGAAGCCGTAGGAAATAGTCACAATCTATGACTATCATACTTGGTGACTAAGTTGGACACCTCCGGGGAGACCCGACGAACGACCTCGACCCCTTCGTCCGACGCTCGATGCAACGGTCCTGGACCAAGCCGGACGAGTACGCGCCGGCGCTGGAACGCACCCACGTCGACCACGCCACCCGGATGGTGGCGTGCCGAGGAACGCCACCACCCGGGTGGTGGCGTTCCTCGGCACGCCCGAACCCCGGCCCGGACGGTGCGCTGCTGCGCGCGGGCGACCTCCAGCCGATCTTCCACGTCCAGCACGGCGCCGGCGGCACCCAGGACCAGAAGCCCGGTTCGAGTTGTGTCCGCCTCGGCGGCCCTGCCCGCACGGCGTTCGGCTGGCTGAGGCGTAACCCTCTGCACCCTTCGGACGACTTCATGTACACCCGCCAGGGTGGAACCGCCCGACGGGTTCGCACGACCCGGGGAGGCCGCCATGCCCGTCGAGCCCGAGGAGATCCGGTTCGCCGTCGTGCTGAACGGCGGGGTGAGCCTGGCCGTCTGGATGGGCGGCGCGGTGCTGGAGTTGGATCGGTTGACGCGGGGCGTGTCGGTCTACGGGACGTTGCTGGGCATGGTCGGCTGCAAGGCCCGCGCCGACGTGATCTCCGGGACCTCCGCCGGCGGCATCAACGGGGCCGCGCTCGCGCTCTCCCAGGTCAACGCCCACGCCCGACTCGACGAACTGCGCGGTCTGTGGTCGGAGCAGGGACGGATGGAGCAGTTGCTGCGCACGCCGTTCGCCGGGCAACCGGTGTCGCTCCTGCGCGGCGACGAGTTCTTCCTGCCCCGGCTGCGGGAAGCGCTCGAACGGCTGGTCGCCGACCACGAGCCGACCCGGCCCGAGGACCGCCCCATCGACCTGCGGATCACCACGACCGTGCTCGACGGCGTCCCGCAGCCCACCTTCGACGACCTCGGCCAGCCGCTGACCCAGTACGAGCACCGGTGCACGTTCACCTTCCGCCGCGACCACCCCCTGAGCGGGCGCAAGGGCGACGAACTCCGGCCACGCGACGACTTCCGGTCCGAAGACCTCCAGGCCCGGGTGGCCCAGTTGGCACTCGCCGCCCGGTCCTCGGCGTCGTTCCCGTTCGCGTTCGAACCGTCCTACGTCCCGGTCAACGGGGTCGCCGGACCCGACCGGCCGGACATGCGCGCGTTCGCCTCCTGGGCCGACCGGTCCGGCACCGACCGGTCGCGGTTCGCGGTGGACGGCGGGCTGTTGGCGAACACGCCCACCACCGAGGCGCTGGAGGCGATCGACCGGATGCCCGCCGGCGGACCCGTGCGGCGGGTCATGCTGCTGGTGTTCCCGCACGCCGAACTGCCCGGCGACGAACCCGTGGCGGCGGACCCGGACTTCGTGCCCTCCACCCTGAGCACCGGTGGGCGGCTGCTGGCGGCGCTGCGCAACCAGGGCACCAAGACCTACGTGGACAAGATCGAGGAGCACAACCGGGTCGCCGCGTCGCGCCGGGGCAGCCGGGACGAGGTGCTGGACCGGCTGGCCGACGAACGCCGGCTGGACCCGGCGGGACCGACCGTGCCCGAGCGGCTGTACTCGCTGGTCGACGCCCTGCACCCGCACTACCAGGACCTGCGGGTCCGGCGGGCCGCGCGGGACATCGCGACCCGGCAGCTCGACGTCGTCGGGTCCAACACCGAGCGCTGGCCGTTCGAACGGGTGCGGCAGGCGGCGGAGAGCGCCCAGCGGGCCCGGCTCGTCGGCCGGGAGGGTCTGCCCTACGTGCCCGCGAAGCCGCCGCCCGCGGTGGCGGACGACCTGCTGGGGCGGCACGGGTGGCGGTGGGGGTTCACCATCGTCGACGGGGTCGCCGCCGCGGTGATGGAGCTGACCGAACGCCTGCTGTGGGTCGTCCCGACCGACCAGCAGGGAGCCCTGGCCCGTGCCACGGAGCGGATCGGCGCGGCCCGGCTGGAGTTGCACTGGGTGCGTGACCGGGTCCGGGCGCTGCGCGCCGAACGCGACCGGCGGTGGGTCGAGGACCCGGCGGCGCGACTGGACTTCACGTACTGGCGCGATCGCCTGGAGGCCTTCGCCGGGGACATGATCGGCGACGACCCGGAGAGCGTGGGCAACAAGGTGCGCGCGGAGGTCGACACGATCGGGCGGGTGGCCGCCGACGCGTGCCGCATCCTGTTCGCGCTCACCGACGAGCAGCGCGCGGCCGGCGGGCTCACGCCGTGGCAGCTCCTGCTGGAACCGAGGCTGACGGCGGAGAGCGCGTTGGTCCAGTCGCCCCTCGCCTTCCCCGGGCCGCTCAGCGTCGACCAGGCGGCCAAGGCCGCGCGGCAGATGACCGACGTGCAGGCGGAGGACGCCGCGCGGCAGCCGGCGTGGCTGTCGCGCCTGCTGGCGCTGGAGATGGCCACGGCGTGCCTGGCCGACGAGTCCCCGACCGGCTACGACCGGTCGGTGGAACTCATCCAGCTCAGCCTGCACACCGACAACGACTTCGCCGAGTACAGCCGCACCTCCGACGACAAGGCGGGCGGGATCGCGCTGGGCCGGTTCGGCGGGTTCCTCAAGCGCTCCTGGCGGGTCAACGACTGGATCTGGGGCCGGCTGGACGCGGCCACCATGCTCTGCCGGGTGCTGTGCGACCAGCGCCGCCTGCGCCGGGTCGCCGACCTGGACCGCGAGACCGTCGGTTCGGACGTGGCGGACCGGGAGCAGGTGCTGGCCGACCGCGCCCGGAAGGCGGTCGACCGGCTCGTCGACGAGTTGTTCGGCGGGCGGCCCTCCGGCGAACCGAGGATCGACCGGGCGATCGCGGGCGCGGTGCGCGAGTTGGAGCGGGTCTACGACGGGACCATCCCGGCGGTCGACCTGGAACCCGTGTCCCGGAGCCTGGCCACGCTCGCGGCGTGGGGCCTGCAGGCCCGGATCGCCGGCGCGGAGCTGCCCCACCTGCGGGTGGCCGTCGAGGGCGACCTGGAGGACGGCGCCGACACCCGGTCCAACGGCGCGCGGTTCGTCCGCGAGCACAAGACCCTGATCGACCAGTTGGACGACTTGGACCCGGACCTGCCCGCCACCGCGCGGGACAAGGGGTTGGCGGCGCTGCGGGCCTTCGACCGGGCCGCGGTCGGCCGGGAGCCGCTCGGCCAGGAGATCTCCAGCGACCAGGCCATCCGGACCGCGGCGACGGCCGCCGCGGTGGCGGTGACCGTGGTCGACAGCGACAACTCGGGACTGGGCGGGGTCCGGGCGGTGCGGCCCATCACGCGCGGGCTGCGGGGCGCGGCGCTGCTGCCGTACTGGGCGGTGGTCGGGCTGACCCGGGGCGGCCCGATCGCGCGGTTCCTGGCGATGCTCGCGCTCGGCGGCGGTGGGCTGGCCCTGGTGCTCGCGTTGCTCGGGGTGTTGCGCGACGGTCCCGGCAGCGTGGCCGCGGCCATCGGCGGCGCGACGCTGCTCGCCGCGTTCGGGTACGCGGCCCTGCGCTCCGGGAGCCTGCTGCACGGCCTGGTGCTGCTGACCCCGTGCTGCCGCTGGCCGCGCACGCGTTGCAGGTGTCGCTGCACGGCGGGCCGGGCGGGCCGACGCTGCCCGCCGCGTCGTCGTTCCTGCTCATCACGCTGACCGTCGGCGGCCTGCTGGTCATCGGCAGCCTGCGGGCGCCGTTGCGCACCCCGCTCGGCGTCCTGGCCAACCCGCGTCGACGACCGGGTCAGCCGGCCGTGACCCGACGGCCGACGCTCGCCGTGGCCGCCATGGCGGTGGCCGTGGTCGGGTACTTCGCGATCGCCGCCGTGGTGCAGCGCGTGCCGACGCCCCTGTGGGTCGTGGGCGGATGTGTGCTGGCCGCGGTGGGTTTCGGTGTGGCCATGGCGTGGCTGCACGGTCGACGCCTGCAACGGCGGCTCGCCGGCCCCGACGGGACCTGGACGTTGGAAAGCGCTTTCCACCCGGCGGCCGTGACGGCCGGGTGGGCATTGGTCTACGGCGCTCTGTACGGGGCCGCGATCCTGGCGCTGATCGCACTGGAACCGGGCACCGATCCAGCGGACGGCGGGGTCGTCAGCCGCTGGGCCGGCGCGGACTGGTGGGCACTGACCGCCCTGGTCACCGCCGGAGTCGCCGCGCTCGTGCTGGTCCTGGTGACGCCGTGGTTCGTGCCGGGACGGGCGCGCAAGCGCCTGCGGCGGGACTTGGTGGACGAGGCGACCGTGTCCCTCTACCCGAACCCCACGCGGGTGACCTCGACCCTGCTCGTCCTGCTGGAAGGCCGCGGACTGCTCTACCGCTACCTGGTGGACGAGTCCGACAGCGGCCTGGTCCTGCGCCGGCGGGGCACCCGGATCGCCACCCTCATCCGCACCGGGCTGTGGCCGCCCGATCCGACGGCCGACGGGGCGGAAGACCCCGAGAGCGCGGCACGGCGGTATGCGGACGCGTTGCGGTCGGCCGACGCGACAGCGTTGTGGCGCTTGTCCTTCCGGCGCTCGGAGCGCGCTGCGGCGGCCTTGCTGAGGCACCTGGACGAAGACCTCCGGGACCTTGAAGTCGACACCGTCGCCCCGGCCCGCCGCAGGTCCGCGCCGGCGAGACTGCGAAGCTCGGGCACACAGGCGGACATCCGCCTGCGCCGCCGCGGTTCCCGGTGGTACGTGGACGTCGAGGACCACCGAACGGTCCCCCGCCCCGAGCCCTCCAGGTCCACCCCGGAGGCACCCGCGCCCGCCGGCGATGCGGAGCACGCGGTGCCCGGTGGTGATGCGCGGCGGTGAAGCCCGAGTTGCGCTGGAGGTAGGGCTCACCGATGGTGGTGTCGTGCTCGGCAGGCCGATGTTCTGGGTGGTGTTGTTCCTGCTGGCCTGGCTGACGCTCGTCGTGGTGCAGATCAGCATGGGCCTGGGCGGCGCCCCCGGCGAAGGGGGCGCGCCATGATCGCGGTCCCCCGGTCGGTGAGCCAGCACAAGGCCGGCGCAGTGTGCGGCGGCGGAGCGGTGGGGTAAAGCCGCCGAATGCGGTAATCGGGTGTTCCCGCAGGTCGGAAATTGGCGAGTTGTGGACATCCCCGGCACCTTGCCCCCGCGAAAGTCGGCTCATTAATTTGTTTAGTCAACTGACTAATCGGGGGCGGCTCCAGCGCGCCCGTCGAGTGGAGGCCTCAATGGGGAGATCGTCCAAGCGCGCCTGGAGACGGTGGTCGGTCGCCGCGGCCGTGCTGGCCTTGCTGGCCGCGGTCGCACCGCCGGCCCAGGCCCACCCCGGGCACGGGGACGAGACGTTCAAGGCGCTCGTCTTCAGCAAGACCGCCGGCTTCCGCCACCCGTCGATCGGGGCCGGCGTCGTCGCGATCCAACAGCTCGGCGAAGACCACGGCTTCACCGTGGACAACACCGAAGACGCCGCCGCGTTCACCGACACCAACCTGGCCCAGTACGAGGTCGTGGTCTTCCTCTCCACCACCGGCGACGTCCTGAACGCCGACCAGCAGGCCGCGTTCGAGCGCTACATCAAGGCGGGCGGCGGGTACGCGGGCGTGCACGCCGCCGCCGACACCGAGTACGACTGGGCCTGGTACGGCGGCCTCGCGGGCGCCTACTTCAAGAGCCACCCCGCGCCGCAGGACGCGACCGTCAAGGTCACCGACCCGGCGCACCCCTCCACGTCGCACCTGCCGCAGTCCTGGCGGCGCTTCGACGAGTGGTACGACTACCGCACCGACCCCTCCCCCGACGTGCACGTGCTCGCCGAGCTGGACGAGACCAGCTACAGCGGCGGCACCATGGGCTCCAGCCACCCGATCGCCTGGTGCCAGGACTACGACGGCGGGCGCTCCTGGTACACCGGCCTGGGCCACACCGAAGCGTCCTTCACCGAGCCGGCGTTCCTGACGCACCTGCTCAAGGGCCTCCAGACCGCGGCCGGCGTGGTCGACGCCGACTGCACCGCCACCCGCACCAACGCGTTCGAGAAGGTCACCCTCGACGACACCACCGCCAACCCGATGGAACTCGCGATCGCCGACGACGGCCGCGTGTTCTACATCGACCGCAACGGCGCGATCCGGATCGTCCGGCGCGACGGCGCGGTGGTCACCGCCGGCACGGTGAACGTCTACACCGGACAGGAGTTCGGCCTCCTCGGCATCGCCCTGGACCCGAACTTCGCCACCAACAACCACCTCTACCTGTACTACTCGCCCGCCGGCGCCGAATCCGTCGACCGGGTCTCCCGGTTCACGCTGCAAGGCGACACGATCGTGGCCGGCAGCGAGAAGGTCGTGCTGACCATCACCACCCAGCGCCAGCAGTGCTGCCACGCCGGCGGCGCGCTGGAGTTCGACAACGACGGCAACCTCTACATCACCACCGGCGACAACACCAACCCGTTCAACTCCGACGGCTACACCCCGATCGACGAGACCGCCGGCCGCGCGCCGTGGGACGCGCAGCGCTCCTCGGCCAACAGCAACAACCTCAACGGCAAGATCCTGCGCATCACCCCGCAGGCCGACGGCACCTACACCGTCCCGGCGGGCAACATGTTCCCGCCCGGCACGGACAAGACCCGGCCCGAGATCTACGCCATGGGCTTCCGCAACCCGTTCCGCATCGGCCTGGACCCGCTGACCAACAAGCTCCAGGTCGCCGACTACGGCCCGGACGCGGGCAGCAGCAACCCGCAGCGCGGTCCGGACGGCCGCGTCGAGTGGAACATCGTGGACCGGCCGGGGTTCTACGGCTGGCCGTACTGCGTGGGCGACAACACCCCGTACGTCGACTACGACTTCGCCACCGGCGTGTCCGGCACGCCGTTCGACTGCGCCAAACCCGTGAACAACTCGCCGAACAACACCGGCATCACCGAGCTGCCCGCCGCGATCGGCACGAAGATCTGGCAGGGCAAGACCAGCACCGGCAACCCCGAGATCGGCGGCAGCGGCGCGCCCATGGCGGGCGGCACCTACCGGTACGACCCGCAGCTCGACTCGCCGCGCAAGTGGCCCGCCTACTGGGACGGCAAGGCGATCTGGGGCGACTGGAACGACGGCCGGCTGTTCTCGTTGCAGCTCAACACCGAGGGCACCGCGGTCGCGGACATCAGCCGGATGCTGCCCGGGATGGGCTTCAACCGCGTGCACGCCATGCAGTTCGGCCCGGACGGCGCGCTGTACGTGATCGAGTGGGGCTCCGGGTTCGGCGGCAACAACGCCGACAGCGGCGTCTACCGCATCGACTACGTCCGCGGCGACCGCGCCCCGATCGCGGTGGCCAAGGCAGACAAGACCTCCGGGCACGCACCTCTCACCGTCCGGTTCGACTCGGCGGGTTCCCGCGACCCCGACGGCGACGCGCTGACCTTCGCGTGGGACTTCGACGGCGACGGCACCACCGACAGCACCGAGACCGCACCCGGCCACACCTACACCGCCAACGGCGACTACACCGCGCGGCTCACCGTGACCGACGCGGGCGGCCGGTCGGCGGTGGCCAACGTGCGGATCGTCGTCGGCAACACCCCGCCCGTGGTCACGCTGACCGCGCCGGCCGACGGCGGCTTCATCGACTTCGGCGACCAGGTCTCGTACAAGGTCACCGTCACCGACGCCGAGGACGGCACGATCGACTGCCAGGAAGTGGTCGTGCAGCCCGCCCTGGGCCACGACGAGCACTCCCACGGCTACGAGCAGTACCGCGGCTGCGAGGGCCTCGCGCTGATGTCGGGCGACGAGGGCCACGTGGGCGCGAACATCTTCGGCGTCCTCACCGCGAAGTACACCGACAAGGGCGGCGAGGGCGGCGCGTCCCCGCTGGTCGGCGAGTCGATCCTGGTGTTGCAGCCCAAGCACAAGGAGGCCGAGTACTACACGGCCACCGGCCGCACCGCGGACGGCATCGGCGAGGACTCGCCGGGCGTGCAGCGCGAGACCACCACCGACACCGGCGGCGGCCAGAACATCGGGTTCATCACCGACGGCGACTGGTTCTCGCTGCGCCCGGCCACCCTCCAGGGCATCGACCAGGTCCGGTTCCGCGTCGCCGGGGCGTCCAACGGCGGTCGCCTCGAAGTTCGCGTGGGCGCGCCGGACGGCCCGCTCGCGGGCACGGCGACCTTCGCCGGCACCGGCGGCTGGCAGACCTGGACCACGGTGACCGCCGAGATCGCCGACGACGTCCCGGCCGGGTCCGAGCTGTTCTTCGTCACCCGCCGGCCGGAGGGCACCAGCACCACCGGCTACCTGGCCAACCTCAACTGGGTGGAGTTCGCGGGCCGCGGCGTCACGCACAACCAGCGCCCCGTGGTCACCGCCTCCGCCTCGACCGCCACCGGCACCGCGCCGCTGAAGGTCGACTTCACCGCGTCGGCCACCGACCCCGACGGCGACACCCCGATCAGCTACACGTGGGTGTTCGGCGACGGCGGCACCGCCACGGGCGCGTCGGTCAGCCACACCTACGCCGCGCCGGGCACGTTCACCGCCAAGGTCACCGCGACCGACGCGCGGGGCGCGAGCGGCTCGACCACCGTCGCCGTCAGCGTCCGCTCCCCCGACGTGACCTGCTTCGCCGGCCGCTCGGACGACTTCCTGGGCACCGCGCTCGACCGCGCCCGGTGGACCACCGTGGTGCGGGAGAACCAGCAACTCGCGGTGCGCGACGGCCGGCTGGTGATCCCGTCCGCGTCCTCCGACATCTACGGCAACACCAACAACACGCCCAACATCGTGCTCCAGGACCTGCCGTCCGGGCCGTTCCAGGCCACCGCCAAGGTGCACTTCCCGGCGCGGCGCGCCTACCAGCAGGCCGGTCTGGTGATCTACGGCGACGACGACAACTACGCCAAGATGGTGATCCAAGCCCGGTCGGACACCGACGACGCGGCGAACCGGATCTTCCAGTTCGTCCGCGAGGAGAACGGCTCGCCCAACGAGGTCGGCGAGTCCAACACCGCGCCGCTGGGCGCCGCGTACCCCGACACCGTGTGGGTCCGGTTCACCAGCGACGGCAGCAACCTGACCGCGTCCTACAGCGCGGACGGGCAGGCGTTCACCGCGATGCCGCAGACCAAGGCGCTGGCGGGCATGGTGAACCCGAAGGTCGGCCTGCTGTCGCTGGTCGGCGGCGGCGGCGACCGGCCGGTGGTGGACGCCGAGTTCGACTGGTTCACCCTCATCCCCGACGACACCGCGGCCGTGGACCCGAACGACGACTTCACCGGCACGTCCCTGGACGGCTGCCGCTGGAACTCCGTAGTCCGGCCCGACCCGGCCCACTACGCCGTCACCGACGGCAGCCTGCGCATCGACACCAGCAACGGCGACATCTACGGCGGTGCCACCGACGCCCCGGCCAACTTCGTGCTCCAGCGCGCGCCCGAGGGCGACTGGGTGATCGAGACGGAGGTGGACGCGTCGGCGTTCGACGAGCGCTACCAGCAGGCGGGCCTGATCGCCTACCTGGACGACGCGAACTACGTGAAGCTGGACCACCTCGCCATCAACGAGGCGGGCACACCGGTCCAGCGCGCCATCGAACTGCGGACCGAGACCGGTGACGTCGTCGGCCAACCGCAGCCCAGCGCCAGCGTGACCGGCGGCGTGTGGCACCTGCGACTGGCCAAGTCCGGCACCACCTACACCGGCTCGTACAGCGCCGACGGGCAGACGTGGACCTCACTCGACCCCGTGGACAACCCGGCCCTGACCGGCGCGAAGATCGGCCTGTTCGCCCTGGGCGGCGCCCAGACGGCCACGAAACCCGCCAAGTTCAACCACTTCCGCATCGTCACGGACCAGACCGCTCCCGAGCTGTCCGTGGCCACCAACCCCACCTCCCCCGGCCCCGAGGGCTGGTGGACCACTCCGGTGACCGTCACCGCGACCGCGACCGACAATCGGCCCGGCACGGTCCGCATCGAGTACAAAGTGGACTCCGGTGACTGGCTCCCTTACACCACACCGGTTCCCGTGGCCGAAGGCACGCACAAGGTGACCGCGCGGGCCACCGACGCGGCCGGCAACACCTCGCCCGAGCAGTCGATCGAGCTGAAGGTCGACACCGCACCCCCGGTCACCAAGGCCGAACGCGGCTCGTCGGCCTCCCGGGTCAAGCTCACCGCCTCGGACGCCACGTCGGGCGTGGCCCGCACCGAGTACCGGATCTCCGGTGGCAAGTGGCAGGTCCACCGGGGCGAGGAGATCAAGGTCCGACCCGACGGCAAGCAGTACGTGGAGTACCGGTCGATCGACGCGGCCGGCAACGTCGAGGCCACCGGCCGGTACACCCCGCGCAAGGGTCACGACGACTGCTGGCAGCACGTCTAGTGAGCGGCTTGCCCGCCGGCGCTACTGGTAGTCACCGGCGGGCAAGCCGATCACCGTCCGGTCCCCGTACTCCCACAAGGGGTGCATGGTGACCGCGCTGATCCGCCACCCCCGGCCCACGCGCGTGAGCCGGTAGTCGTAACGGCCGCCGAGCACCCACAGCCGGCCGCCGACCAACGGGCCGCTGCGGTGGGCGGCCTGGAAGTCGGCGGTCGCGGTGGCCTTGTCACCGGTCACCCGCACCGCCTGGTTGGCCAGCATGTGTTGGGTGACCAGGTGCCCCAGGTTGCGCCGCCAGTCGGCGACCAGCGTGACCGCGGGAACGCTCGCCGGCTCGCCACCCACCAGCCCGGTGTAGTCGACCCGGACCTCCGGCGTGAAGACCTGCACAAGCCGGTCCCACTGCTTGAGGTCGAAGCGAACGGCCATCTCCCTGGTGGCGGCCGGCGGATCGCTGATCACCTCATCAGCGGCGGCCTCCGTACCCGTGACCCCGACCACGGCAATCGCCGCTCCGGTGCTCAAGATCAACCTCCGGCTGACGTGACTCGACATGGTTCTGCTCCTCAGGAATTCCAGCGCGTGCTGGCCCCGGCGGTCACGTCGAGGACGGTGCCGGAGATGTAGCGGGCCTGCGGTGAGGCGAGAAAGGCGATGGCGTCGGCGACGTCCTCGGGTTCGATCAGCCCAACCGGCTGGGTGTTGTAGGAGCGCAACGCCCGCTCCAGGTCCTCCGGCCCGGTGCCGCCCGCCCACCGATACGTCGCTTCGTTCAACACCATCGCCGTGCGCACACCGGTCGGCGCGACCCCGGACACCCGCACCCCCAGCGGACCGACCTCGGTGGCCACCGCCTTGATCAGCCCGATCACGCCCCACTTCGCGGCCTGGTAGTGCGGCAACAGCGGCGCACCGTGGCGGCCCTCGCTGGAGGACACCACGACGATCACGCCGCTCTTGCGGGCCACCAGGTGCGGGATGACCGCGCGCATGGTGTTCGCGACGCCGGTCAGGTTGACGTCGACGACGTCGGCGAACTGCTGCGGGCTCATGTCGGCCATGGCGTTGAAGGTGTTGATGCCCGCGTTGGCCACGACGACGTCGAGCCTGCCGAAATCGCGCACCACCTGCCGCGCGACCGCCTGGAGCCGGCCCGCGTCCCGCACGTCGGCCTTGACCGTCGTGCACCGGCGGCCCAACGCGCGCACGAGCCGCGCCGTCTCGTTCAACTCGGCCTCGCTGCCCAGCGGGTAGTCCAACTTGATCGCGCCCGGAGACGCGATGTCCAGCGCCACCACGTGCGCACCCTGCTCGGCCAACGCCACAGCCGTAGCCCGCCCGATACCCCGCGCCGCACCCGTCACCAACGCCACCTGGTCACTGAGGGTCCCCGCCGGCTGAGCGAACGCAGGCCCGGCGCTGACGACCGCTCCCGCAGCCACGGCACCGGCCAACAGGGACCGGCGGGTGACCGCGCCCGGCGGCCCGGATTTCATTGAGTCGTCCATGCCGCCGATCGTGTCCGGACGGCCCGGACCACGTCCAAGACCTGGAGCGATGCCCAACAGGCATCGCAGCGGACGGTTGCTTCACCCGACCGTCCCCTACCGCTCGGCCGGGCCAGGGTGGACGGTGCGTTGGGTAGCCGTCGAATCCGGAGAGGAGTCGCCGTGCGAAGGGACGGAAGACACCACGGGGGCACGGCGCGCCACGATCGGGACTCGGTGGCGGTGGCGGTCACCAAGCGCCGGGGCGTGGTGTTCGCGAAGGTGTGGGGTGAGATCGAGACGGACACCTGCGACCAGGTCCGGGGGGAACTCCTCGCCTGCCTGGCCGACGGCCCGGACGGTCTGGTGGTCGACCTGGCGGGAGTGCCGTTCCTCGGGTCGATGGGCATCGCCGTGCTGGTGGAGGTGCGGGAGCACGCGGAACGGTCGGCGGCCGGGTTCGCGGTCGTGGCGGGCGCGCGCACGCTCGTGCGACCCATGCGGGTGACCGAAGTGGACGGCCTGCTGGGCCTGTGCGCCACTGTCGAGGAAGCCTTGCACGTCGTCGAGGGCGGACCGCGCGACAGCTTCTCGTGGTGGTCGTCCTAGCAATAAACCCGTATACGCAATAGAACGCGATACCAATTGTTCGGCCGTGCGCAGTGCGGATGCTGGGTGGACCCTGCCACGGCCGAAGGAGATCAGGTTCGCATGTCCACCTCACACAGGAGCAAGCGGCTGGCCGGCCTAGCTGCGACCATCGCGTTGGCGCTCAACGGAGTCGGCGTCGCCCAGGCGGCCGAAGGCCAAATCCTGGGCGCGGGCGCGCCGGGCGCCATCGACGGCAGCTACATCGTGACCCTGAACAACGCGCCTACGACCGCTGTGTCCGCGCAGGCCGACCACCTCGCCAGCCGGTACAACGGAACCGTCGCCCACACCTACTCCGCCGCCCTGCACGGCTTCTCGGTCAAGATGAGCGAACGGCAAGCCCGCCGGCTGGCCGCCGACCCGGCCGTGCGCCACGTCGAGCAGAACGCGGTCGCCCACGCCACCGAGACCTGGGGCCTGGACCGCGTCGACCAGCGAGACCTGCCGCTGGACAACGCCTTCACCGCACCGAACGACGGTTCCGGGGTCAAGGCGTACGTCCTGGACACCGGCATCGACTTCAACCACCCCGACTTCGGCGGCCGGGCGACCAGCGGCTACGACTTCATCGACAACGACAGCGACGCGAGCGACTGCCACGGCCACGGCACCCACGTGGCCGGCACGATCGGCGGCCGGACCCACGGCGTGGCCAAGAACGTCGAACTGGTCTCGGTCCGCGTGCTGGACTGCAACTCCAGCGGCCCGTGGGACAGGATCATCGCCGGCATCGACTGGGTCACCCGGAACGCCCCGACCGCCGCGGTGGGCAACATGAGCCTCGGCGGCAGCCGGACCACGTCGGTCGACACCGCCGTGGCCAACTCGGTCAAGGCCGGCGTCGCGTGGGCCGTCGCCGCGGGCAACGCCGGGCAGAACGCCTGCAACTACAGCCCGGCCGCCGCCGAAGGCGTGCTGACCGTCGGAGCGACCGACAACGCCGACAAGCGCAGCGTGTGGAGCCCCAACTCGGCGTCCAACTTCGGCAGCTGCGTCGAACTGTTCGCGCCCGGCACCTCCATCACCTCCTCGACCAAGGGCGGCGGCACCGGTCAGATGAGCGGCACGTCCATGGCGTCCCCGCACGTCGCGGGCGGTCTCGTGCTGGCGACCAGCGCCAACCCGGCCATCACGGTGGCCGACGCCAACGCCAAGGTCCTCGACACCGCCACCACCAACAAGGTCTCCGACCCGAAGGACTCCCCCAACCGCCTCCTGTACGTGGACGACCTGGGCACCGGCGACCCCGGCGCCCCCAAGGCATCCTTCACCGCGACCTGCTCGTCCACGACCCCGTCCTGCACCTTCGACGCGTCCGCCTCGACCGACCCGGACGGCACGATCTCCTCCTACGCCTGGGAGTTCGGCGACGGCACGACCGCCACCGGCATCAAGCCCGCCCACACCTACAGCACCGCCGGCGCCTACACGGCAAAGCTGACGGTCACCGACAACACCGGCAAGACCGCCACCACCTCCAGGCGAGTCCAAGCCGGCCCGCAGCCCCCGACGGCGTCGTTCACGGTGTACTGCTACCAGGCCGGCTGCGACTTCAACGGCACCGCCTCGACCGATCCCGACGGCGACATCGCCACTTACACCTGGAACTTCGGCGACGGCACGACCGGCACCGGCGCCACCACCCGGCACACCTACCCGAGCCGAACGGCCACCTACACCGCGCAACTGGTGGTGACCGACCGGGCGGGCGGCAAGGGCAGCACCACCAAGCAGGTCCAGTGCAACGTCTACGGCTCACTGACCTTCTGCTTCGGCCAGTACTACTGACCGCAGCTCGACCGACCACGGCTCCCACCGCCCCGCCGCGCCGCTTTCGACAGGGCTGTCAGCCACAGGAAGGGCCTCGGTTCGTCCCCCGTACGGCGGACGAACCGACGCCCTTCCACCCCCCAGGGGCCTGCCGCGCGGCGAGCGCACGCTTTTCAGCTTTTGAAGCTGTTCAATCCAGCCGATCGGCACGCAGTTGGGCCCGCGAGCTGATCCCCAGCTTGCGGAACAACCGCGCCACGTGCTGCTCGACCGTCCGCGACGACAGGAACAACTCCTCCGCGATCGCCCGGTTGGTCCGCCCAGCCGCGACCATGCGCGCGATCTCGGCCTCCCGTGGCGACAACTCGTTGCCGTACCCGCGCCGCCCCCGCCGCGCCGGTCCCGCACCGCCGAGGGTGTGCAGCGCGTGACGGCACCTGGCGGCGTCCTTCGACGCACCAAGAGCATCGAAGGACGCCGCCAAGTCCATGAACACCTCCACGGCCTGCTCGGCCCCCGACACCGACGCCTCCTGCTCCCGAGCCAGTCCAGCGAAGTACGGCGCGGGCATCGCCTCATACCGCGCGACAGCTTCCCTGAAGCACCCAACAGCCGCCGCCCGATCGCCCCTCTCGCGCGCCAGCACGCCCCGACACTGCGCCAGCGCGGCGAGCACAGCAGGCACGTCCCGATCACCGACACCCTCAGCGACCTCGTCCACCAGCCGCCCCGCCTCCGCGACCCGCCCAGCCGAAACACACACCGCGACCGCGACCGGCGCAAGGAACCCGACCCACACCCAACAACCCGTCCGCCGCACGGCAGCCAGCGCCCGCTCAACCTCCACCGCCGCCCCAGCCACCTCATCCCGCTCCAGCAGGATCGACGCCAGCCCCGCCGCCCCGCTGACAGCCACCGGCAGGATCGCGTCGCCCGGGTCGTGCGCGCCGGTCCGCCCGAAGTGCCCCGCCGCCGCCACCCGGTCCCCCCGCGCCGCAGCCAGCCACCCCAGCACCAGCTCCAACTCGCCCGCCATGCTGGTCACGTCCCGGTACTCCTCGACCAGGCCGCGCGCCCGCTGCGCCAACCCCGACCACCGGCCGGTGACCCAGTCCAGCCGCGCCTCGGTGGTCCGCCCGGTGCTGACCACGAACGGCGCCCCGCTGCCGGCCGCCAGCGCCAGCCCGTCGCGCAGGAAGCGGGAACCCAGGTCCAAGTGCCCCAGCCACACGCAGGCATCGGCGACGTTGCACCGCAGCCGCGCCAAGTGCTGCTGCCCGCCGAGCGTGTCCGCGTCCCCGGGCACCTCGGCCAGCCACGCGAGGTCCCCTTGGTGCAGCCGCGACCCGACCACGTTGGCCAGCAGGGCGATCCGCAGCTCACCGGTCGCGCGGTGCGCCTCGGTCCGCTCCCGCCAGTGGTCCAACTCCACCACCGGGACGGTGCCCAGGTACGGCATCGACAACGCGGCACCAGCACGGGCGACGAGGTCCGGCCGATCGGCCAACTCGCCGATCGCGCGTTCGAGTTCGGCCCGCCCCTCCCGGATGCGGCCGATCCGGCGGACCAGCAACAGCGCCCGGTACAGCCGCACCTCGCCGCGCACCGAGGTAGCCAGGCGCGGGTCGGCCAACAGCCGCTCCAGCGTCCCGGTCGGGTCACGCTGGTCCAGCCCGGTGTTGGCGATGCGCCCCAGCTTGATCGCCAACCGGTCGACCACCTCCGCAGGCAGCACCGGCGCCGCGAGCAGCCGCTGGAGCAACGTGGTCGCCGTCGCCGCGTCGCCTGCGTCGATGGCCCGATCAGCCGCAGCCTCGCCGTAGGCCAACCACGCCGCCGCCCTTCCCGCACGCTCACTGTGCTCGGCGAGCTGCACCAGAGGACGCGGCTGCACGCGCTCCAACGCATCGACCGCCCGGTCGTGCAGGGCAGTGCGTTCCGGCGCGCTGATGGTGTCGTAGACGGCCTGGCGGGCCAGCATGTGCCGGAAGCCGTACCCCTCCCCCACTTCGTGCAGCACGTGCCCGTCGAGGGCGTGCGCCAGCGCGGTCCTCACATCGCGGTCCGCGACACCGCTCACCTGCGCCAGCAACGCAGCGGACGCGGGCGTACCGAGCACCGCCGCCGCCTCGACCAGCCGGACGGTGTCGGCGGGCAGGGTGGCCAGGCGGTCGGCCATCGCGTCACGCAGCAGCACCGGCGCCTTGACCGCGTCGAGCAGCCGCCTGGCCCGCGCGCTGCCCGCCTGCACGGCGCCCGCCGGGTCGCGCAGGGCGCGCAGCGTCTCCTCGACGACGAACGGGATGCCCGCCGTCCGCTCGTGCAGCAGGGCCGCGAACTCCGCCGACACCCCTTCCGTCACCAGGATCGCCTCGGTCAGCCGCCCCACGCCGTCGACGTCCAGCGGCTCCACCTCCAGCACCGCCACCAGACCACCCGCGGCGGACCGGAACTCCGCGCCCAGCGGGCTGCCCCCGGGCAGGTCCTCCCGCCGGTAGGTCAACACCATCGCCAGGTCGGCCGGCGGGCCACCAGCCAGGAAGCGCAGCAGTTGACGGGTCCCGTCGTCGGCCCAGTGCAGGTCCTCGACCAGGAGCAACACCGGCCCCACCGCCGCGAGCAGTTCCCGGACGGCCCGGAACAGCCGGTGCCGCTCCGCCCGGGGATCGCCGATCGGCGGCAGCGGCGGCGGCAGATCGGCCGCGATCTCCGGCAGCAACGGGGCCAGCGCACCGATCACCGGGTTCAGCGCACCGATCACCGGGTTCAGCGCGCTGGGCACCGGGTTCAGCGACCGCTGCCGGGCCAACACCGGCCCCACACCCCGCAGCGCCTCCAGCAGCGCCCCGTAGGAGAACGGCTCGCCGACCTGGTGGCAGTGCCCGACCAGCGGCAGCACCCCGCCGAGGTCACCACCGAGCAGCTCGCCGACAAGCCTGCTCTTACCCACCCCCGCCTCGCCCTCCAGCAGGACGACCGAGGGACGGCGGGCCACGGCCTCGCGCAACGCGGCCAAGTGCTCGCCGCGCCCGATGAGGACCGGTGAGCTGGTGCGGAACCAACGACCGGGCCACACCTGCGGAACACCGTCCCGTCGCCTCATCACGCCTCCGTCGCGGGCTGCCCGTTCACGCTCACAATCACCCCGCGTCCGGCTCGCGGTTCACCGGCCTGAACGAGCCACTTCCATC
This sequence comes from Actinosynnema sp. CA-248983, assembly GCA_050954585.1. Taxonomy (GTDB): domain Bacteria; phylum Actinomycetota; class Actinomycetes; order Mycobacteriales; family Pseudonocardiaceae; genus Actinosynnema. The sequence goes on from CP191863.1 coordinate 5,220,284, forward strand.
ATTTCCGCTGATAGGCACACTACCCAACCGCACGCCGTTCGTTCAGGTAGTGATCCCGTACTGGAGTTAGCGCTAACAAGTTGGCATAAACCGGACATTGCCCACCCCGCCCCGGCCGGCTAGCTTGCCGGAAGGCGCCGGCGCCTTGGTCTGGGTACCGGTTGCCGACCGCATGTCCACCCTGCGCGCACCGGGACCCACCGCCACCTCGGCCGCCTGCGTCAAGCGAAGGGAACGACAAGGTGAGATCAGCCGCTACCGCCGCGAGGTCGCTGTCCGTCCTGGCGGTGCTCGTGTCCGCCGCGCTGCTGCCGACCACGGCGAGCCCACCCGAGGCCTCGGCCGCCGTCCAGGCGACGTTCTACGTGGCCCCCAACGGCAACGACGCCGACCCCGGGACGATCAGCGCGCCGTTCCGGACCGTCCAGCGCGCCCGGGACGCCGTCCGCACCGTCAACGCCAACATGACCGGCGACATCCAGGTCTACCTGCGCGGGGGCAACTACCCCGTGAGCAGCACCATCGAACTGACCCCTGCTGACTCGGGCACCAACGGCCACCGCGTCCTGTACTCGGCCTACCCCAACGAAATCCCCGTGCTCAACGGCGGCGTCCAGGTCACCGGCTGGACGCAGCACAGCGGCAACATCTGGAAGGCCCCGCTCACCCGCGCCAACAAGCTGCGGGCGCTCTACGTCAACGACAAGCGCGCCGTCATGGCCACCAAGACGATCGCGTCCCAAGGCTGCTACGGCACCTACACCGTCAACGCCGGCCAGGCCCCGTGGGCGTGGGAATCAGGCTCGCAGTGCGACGGCGCCAGGTACTCCACGGCCGACCTGCCCGCCATCTCCCGCAACCCCGACGACCTGGAGATCGAGACGGCGACCACCTGGCAGACCGCCATCGTGGGCGTCCGCCAGGTCACCACGAGCAGTGACGGCTCCGGCCGGGTCGCGCTGTTCCAGCAACCGGGCGGGGCCATCGCCCAGGGGGCGTTCAACGGCAACTTCCAGGTCGGCGGCAGCCACAAGTTCATGAACGCCTACGAGTTCCTGGACACCCCGGGCGAGTTCTACTTCGACCGGGCCGCCCAGACCGTCTACTACTACAAGGCCGCCGCCGACAACATGGCGACGGCGACCGTCTACGCGCCGAACAACGTGGCCACCCTGCTCCGGGTCGCCGGCACCTCGACGACCAACCACGCCCGCAACATCACCTTCTCCGGCATCACCGTGCAGCACTCCGACTGGAACCTGTTCACCGTGGCCGGTTCGGTGTTCAAGCAGGCCCAGCAGGGCAACCTGGGCAACACCGCGTACGTCAAGGGCAACTTCCACGTCTACTACTACCGCAACGTCGACACCGCGCCGGGCGCCATCCAGTTGGAGAACGCCGACGGCATCCAGTTGCTCCGCAACCGCGTGCAGCACACCGGTGTCGACGCCATCAACCTGGTCAACGACGTGCAGAACACGCAGTTGATCGGCAACTTCACCAACGACGTCGGCGGGTCCGCCATCAACGTGGGCCACCCGCAGCACGTCTACATCGGCGACCACACGTCGTCCAACCGCGAGAAGTACTCCCCGCAGGTCGAGGGACTCCCGAAGAACATCGAGATCAAGAACAACTACCTGTACGACAGCGCGGTGTTGTTCAACGGGCACAGCCCGATCTCCGCGTTCTTCGTCGACACCCTGACCGTGCAGCGCAACCGGATCGAGAAGGCCCCGTGGAACGGCATCACGATGGGCTGGGGCTGGTGGAACTTCGACGGCTCATCGGGCTCCATCGCCCCCAACCGCCCCACGACCACCGCGCGGAACAACACCATCAGCCACAACCACATCATCGACACGGTCCAGCGCCTCAACGACACGGCCCCCATCTACACGCTGGGCAGCCAGCCGAACACCACGATCACCAACAACTACCTCCAGGGCGTGCCGTCCGGGCACAAGTACGGACTCCACCCGGACGAGGGTTCGGCGTACATCACCTTCCGCGACAACGTCCTGAGCGTGGACAAGAACGTCACGTGGATGGTCAACTCCGACGACTTCGGCCGCAAGCACGACCTGAGCATCACCCAGACCTACGGGCCGATCAACAAGGTCTCCAACAAGAACCTGCCGAACAGCACCATCCACGACATCATCGTGTCCTCGGACTACGTGTGGCCCGCGCCGGCGCACAGCATCGCCGTGAACTCCGGACTGGAGGACGCGTACCGGGACATCATCCCGCCGAGCCTCCTGTCGTTGCCGGACTACGTCCTGCCCGACAGCACGTACGTCGGCACGGGCACGGCCTCGATCCCCATCCGCAGCGCCGGCGACCAGACGAAGACCGTCTGGCTGGCTCCCCTTGGCACGACCACGTTCGCCGTCGGCCCGACGATGACCAGGGCGGGCGGCACGGCCACGACCATCGACGTCCCCAGCGCCAACGGTGACTACCGGCTCTACGTCGTGGACGCTTCGGGAACCCGGTCGGCCGAGTCCAAGTCGCTGGCCCGACGGCAGGGCGGCGCCCAGCCCGGCGGCGCTGCCATGATCGTGGGCGGCCAGTCCGGCCGGTGCGTCGACATCAGCGGCGCGAGCACGGCCAACGGTGCCCAGGCACAGCTGTGGGACTGCCACGGCGGCACCAACCAGCGCTTCACCTACACGTCGGGCAGGCAGTTGCAGGTGTACGGGAACAAGTGCCTGGACGCCAGCAACCGGGGCACCACCAACGGCACCGCGGTCGTGATCTGGGACTGCAACGGGCAGACCAACCAGCAGTGGAACGTCAACGCCAACGGGACCATCACCGGCGTGCAGTCCGGGCTGTGCGTGGACGCCAACGGCGCCGCGACCGCCAACGGGACCAGGATCATCCTGTGGTCGTGCGGCGGCGGCTCCAACCAGCAGTGGAGCCTGCGCAACTGAACCGAGCCGCCGCGCTCGCTGCACGAGTAGCGATACGACTTTGTTGGACGCTCACGTATTTCCCGGCCTTGGAACCGCGCGAGCGTCCAACAGGTCTGAACCCCGTCGGGGGCCGGGACCACCCGGCCCCCGACGGTTCCGTCAGTTCGCGGGGACGATCCGCCACTTCTGGTTGTTGCTGTTGCTGTCACTCCACTGCCCCAGGTTCGCACCGCTCGTCGTGCGCCCCATCCCGTCGAGGTACAGCCCGGTCGCCCGGTTGCGAATCCGGACATCATTGCCGTTGGTCGAACCAGTCAACACGGTCCACTGCTGGTTGTTGCTCGTACTGCCCGCCCACTGACTGACGTTCGCGCCGTTGCTGCTGTTGCCCGCGCCGTCGAGATACAGGCCAGTAGCAGCGTTCTTGATGCGCACGTAACTACCCGCGTTCTCGATGATCCACTGCTGCTCGGCCCCTGCACCCGCAGCCCGCTGACCAGCCGTCGAACCATTGGCCGTGCCGCCCATGCCGTCCACGTACAGCCCGGTCGCGACGTTGCGGATCTTGGCCACGCCCGTGCCGCCGTCCCCGATCCCCCACGCGTAGTGCAGCCGCTGCAGGCCGGACGCGTTGGTCAGCGACAGCCTGGTGTCCGCGCCGCTGCCGGTCCGGGTGGTCAGGCTGTACCAGTCGCCGTCGCGCAGGCCCGGCCAGTACACGCTGCCCATCCCCAGGCTGCGCAGCTTCCCGCTCACGCCCCGAACGTAATCCGCCATGTACGACCCGCTGGGCACGCTGTAGTCGACCTTGTCGAAGTACACGCCGTTCTTGGTCCCCGGGCTCATCGCGCCGCCCCACTCGGTCGCGATCGTGCGGCTCGCGAAGTTGCCGATGTAACCGCCGATGTGGTTCGCCCACTCGGTTTCGCTCTCGTACCCGGCGAAGAACGAGTAGTCGTGGACGGCGAGCAGCGTGCCGTTCAGTCGGCTGTCGTTGCCCACCGCCGGCACGTTCTGCGCCAACCCGGCCCCGTCGAGGATCACCCGGCCGCGCGGCACCGAGGAGTACCGGCCCAGCCAGCTGTGGTAGAAGTTGTTCAGGTCGGTCGTGCCGTACCCGTGGGGCTCGTTGATGACCTCGAAGTAGGCGTTCGGGTTGCCGCCGTACCGGGCGATCACCCGGTCCCACATCTGGTTGAACGCGGTCGTGTTCGGCGGCCTGCCCCCGGTGTGCGCCCAGTACGCGAGGATGACGTTGCCCTTGGTGAGCGCGGCGTCGATCGCTCCGGTGTAGGTGCCCCAGTAGTCGGCGACCGTGGGTTCGTTGATCGGCATCCGGACCGTGTTGGCGCCGGTGATCGAGTACATCTGCCCGACCACCTGGTTCGCGACGACGGTGGCCGAGGCGTAGGTGTCGGTGGCGCTGAGGCCGGACAGGTAGAGCACGCCGTTGACGAAGTTGTCCCTGGGGTCGGCCCAGTTGACGCCCTTGAACTGGGCCGTGGACGCGCGTGCCGGCTCCGGGGCGGCGGTCATCAGACCGGCGGCCAGCACCAGCAACGCCAGTAACCGCATCCAGGTAAGCGCTTTCCTCTTGGCCGGACTACTTCCGTGCATGTTTTCTCCCTCACGGGTTGGGTGGCCGGGGTGGACGCCCTCGGACGTCCACCCCGAGCCTGATCAGGTCGTCACGCGGAACGTGGCGTCACTGCGGGCGACGGTGGTGGTGATCGGGTCCAGCCGCAGTTGGTAGGCGTAGTGCCGGAGATAGCGGTCGGGGTGGTTGTAGGACTGGAAAGACGACCAGGACGTGTTGGCGAGTCCGGCGACCTGGCGGAAGGTCGCGTCGGCGCGGAACTGCGCGGAACCGTCGTCGGCGGCCAGGACGAAGTCGTAGTTGACGTGCCGCAGGTAGTAGCCCGGGTAGTTGACCGACATGATCGACACCGCGCCGGCGTCCGCGAGGCCCTTCACCAGCCGGAACTGGGCGTCCGCGGCGGGGCTGACGTTGGCGTCGATGCGCACGTCGAAGTCGGCGTGCCGGACGTACCGGTCCTGGAAGTTGAACGACTGGAGCCGGTTGACCGGCACGCTCGCGTACTTGCCGAGCACCCGGCTCTCCTCGGCGGCGGTCAGGCTCATGATGCCGCCGTGGCGCTTGCGGGAGCCGCCCAACCGGTAGTCGGACACGGTGCGGAAGTTGCTGGTGCTGCCGAGGTTGGTGGACGTGATCGGCATGTACCCGCGGCCGGTGGCGAACTGGTCCAGCCACAGCGCCCACTCGGTGCGGCCGTTGAACGGCATCCACATCGGGCCCTCGACGACGTTGCCGCCGGTGGTGCCGTTGGAGATGCCCATGTGCGACAGGTCGCCGATCCGGGTCCACGAGCCCAGCACGCTGTTGCTGCCCTCGATGGTGATGTGCCCGTCCGCCGACGCCCGGTAGTACCGGAACCCGCCGACGCTCGTGGGCGACTCGACGATCTGGGTGTCGATGATGCCCTGCGAACCCGGCCGGTCGATGTAGACCTGGGGCGCGGTGACGGACCGGAAGTCGCTGGTGCGCACGTAGTGGATGCGGTGCTTGCGGACCCCGTTGATGGTCGCGTTCGTCGCCCAGTAGATCACGTAGTCGCCGGTCGCGGGGTTGTGGATCGCCTCCGGCGCCCACGCGTCACCCGCGCCCGGGATCGCGCCCGCCACGTTGAGCAGGCGCGGCGCGGACCAGTTCACCAGGTCCGTGGACTCCCAGACCACCAGCGACGTGCTGCCCCGGTTCGCCGCGTCGTCCCACGACACGCCACTGGCGATGCGCAGGTCGGTCGCGATGATCCAGTACCGGTCACCGTTGGGGGAACGCACGATCGCGGGGTCCCGCACGCCCCGGGTGCCCACGGTGGACACCAGGGCCGGAGCGCCGTTGTTCAGGTCGGTCCAGTGCAGGCCGTCCTTGCTGTGCGCCAGGTAGATCTGCTCGCCGGTCGCGCTCTCCCCGGTGAAGTGCGCCATCAGGTACCCGGTGAACGGATCGGCGGCCGACGCCGGACCCGCCCCGACGAGCAGGTGGGTGACGAGCAGCGCGAGCGCCGTGGTCAGGGCCGCGGCCGTCCGTGACCGTGTTCGTTGCATGGTTTCTCTCCCTCGGATCACAGGGTGGGGACGATCGGGGCGATGGTGCCGTCGGGGTTGAAGACCATGCGGTCGATCGTGACCTCGCGGTTGGTGCCGTCACCGCCCGGGACGGCGAACCGGTGGTAGGCCACGTACCAGGTGTCCGTGCCGGGCGCCTGGACCACCGAGTGGTGGCCGGGGCCCTTGATGCCGAGGTCCAGTCGCTTCTGGAGCACCACGCCGCGCTTGGTCCACGGGCCCAGCGGTGACGGCCCGGTGGCGTAGGCGACCTGGTAGTTCTCGTCGCGGGTGTCGTTCTCCGACCACATGAAGTAGTAGGTGCCGTTGCGCTTGAGCACGAACGACCCTTCGCGGTACCCGGTCGTGGTGATGGTCCGCACCGCCGCCGGGTCGAACGACACCATGTCGGGGTTCAAGGGGACGACGTACGCGGCGCCGTTGCCCCAGTACAGGTAGGACTGCCCGTTGTCGTCGGTGAACACCATCGGGTCGATGGCCTGGCCCGGGTAGGCGCCGGCCCGGACCAGCGGCCGGCCCAGGGCGTCGCGGAACGGCCCGGTGGGCGAGTCGGACACCGCGACGCCGAGGTGCTTGGCCGTGTCACCGGAGGCCGCGCCGCCGCTGAAGTACAGGTAGTAGCGGCCGTTCTTGGCCACCACCGCCGGCGCCCACGCGGAGTTGTCCGCCCAGGACACGTCCGGCCCGTGGTCGAGGATCACGCCGTGGTCGGTCCAGTTCACCAGGTCGGTGGAGGAGAACGCCTTGTAGTAGGGCGCGGACCAGCTCGCGTAGCCGTCGGTGGTCGGGTACAGGTAGTACCGGCCGTTGACGTGGGTGATGTGCGGGTCGGCGAACAGGCCCGGCAGGACCGGACCCTTGGCCGTCTTCGGCGTCCACGGGGCGGTCAGCCGGAACGAGCTGTCCGCGCGGAACAGCGCGGTGTCCTGGTAGGGCTCCACCCACAGCTCGTAGTTGCGGTGCCGCAGCCGCCGGTCCGGGTAGTTGAACGACACCAGCGACACCGAGCCCGCCACCGACCCGTCCACCGGGCAGAACGTCGCGTCCTCGCGGAACGTCGGGGCGCCGGTGTTGGCCTCCAGGCGCACGCGCAGGTCCCGGTGGCGCAGGAACATCCCGTTGGCCGCTTGGAAGGAGTAGCAGGACGGCGCGGCCAACCCGTTCACGACGGTGACCGTGGCGTCCGCTTTGACCTGCGCGGAACTGCTCGCCGTGACCGGGTCGAGGCGGCCCAGGTAGTCCTGGTGCCGGACGAACCGGCCCGGGAAGTTCACCGACTCCAACGACCGCGCCCCGGTGGCCAGGGTGGCCGCGGACGCCGGTGCGGTGGGCAGGGCGAGGGTCGAGGCGATGAGGAGTGACGACACCGCGAGCAGCCGGGTGCGCCGGTTCATGCTGGGCTCCGATCGACGTTGGTCGGTACCTGAGTGAGCGCTAACAACCAGCGCTCGGACTGCCACTCGCAGCGTGCACAAGCCTCCAGCGGCGCTGAGTATGCGACATGTTCACGTTCACATCAATCCTCTGATAGTCGGGCGGCCTGTCCGATCGCTGCCGGCGGCCCGTCCGGCCGCCGGCGGTGGTCGGGCGGTCTGTCCGATCACCGCCGGCGGCCCGCCCGGCCGCCAGCGGACCCGTCCGGCGGACCCGTCCGGGCCGGATCGAACCCCTTTTTCGTCGATTTCGATTCGAATTCCGTGTCGAGGAAATTTCCGCCCTGGTCGAAGCGAATCGATTCCTTGCCCCGGCCGAGGGTTACCGGAAACCTCGGAACCGCGGTAGTCGCACGATTGCGAGGGGCGTCATGGCGGGAATGCGCATCGGGGCGCGAATGCGCCGTCAAATCGGGTTGCTGGTCGCCGGGGTGACCGCGCTGGCGAGCAGCGTCGGCCTGGTGGCGGTGAGCGAGGCGGAAGCGGCACAGGGGTGCCGGGTCGACTACGCGGTGGCCAGCCAGTGGTCCGGCGGGTTCAGCGCCAACGTGAACATCACCAACCTCGGCGACCGCGTCGACGGCTGGCGGCTGGTCTGGACGTGGCCGTCCGGTCAGCAGGTCACGCAGGCCTGGAACGCGACGGTGACCGCGTCGGGCAGCCAGGCGACCGCGGCCAACGTCGGCTACAACGCCGTGATCGCCACGGGCGCGTCCGTGTCGTTCGGCTTCAACGGTTCGTGGACGGGCGCCAACACCGCGCCGTCGTCCTTCGCCCTCAACGGGGTCACCTGCGACGGCGGCACCACGACCACCACCACAACGACAACGACGACCACCACCACGTCGACGAACCCGGTGCCGGGCAACGCGATGGAGCGGGTGGCCGCGATGCAGCCGGGCTGGAACCTCGGCAACTCGCTGGACGCGACCGGGTCCGACGAGACGTCGTGGGGCAACCCGCGCATCACCGAAGCGTTGCTGGACAACGTGAAGGCGCAGGGCTTCAAGAGCATCCGCATCCCGGTCACGTGGGGCCAGCACCAGGGCGGCGCGCCGGGCTACACCATCGAGGCCGCCTACCTCAACCGCGTCAAGGAAGTCGTCGGCTGGGCGTTGGCGGACGGCTTCCAGGTGATGATCAACATCCACCACGACTCGTGGCAGTGGATCGCGGCCATGCCGAACGACCGCACGAACGTGCTGGCGCGCTACAACGCGACCTGGACCCAGCTCGCGTCGGCGTTCAAGGACGCCTCGCCGAACCTGGTCTTCGAGAGCGTCAACGAGCCGCAGTTCACCGGCGTGGACGCCACCCGCGGCGACCAGTTGCTGCACGAGCTGAACACGTCGTTCCGCGACATCGTCCGCCGGTCCGGCAGCAACAACGCGACCCGCCTGCTGGTGCTGCCCACCCTGCACACCTCCGGCGACCAGGCCCGGCTCGACGCGCTGGCCACGTCCATCAACGGCTACCGCGACCCGAACCTGATCGCGACCATCCACAACTACGGCTACTGGCCGTTCAGCGTCAACGTCGCCGGCGGCTTCCGCTTCGACGCCACCGCCCAGAAGGACCTCACCGACACGTTCGACCGCGCGTACAACACGTTCGTGTCGCGCGGCATCCCGGTGATCCTCGGCGAGTACGGCCTGCTCGGCTTCGACCGGCACATCGGCACCATCCAGCAGGGCGAGAAGCTGAAGTTCTTCGAGTACCTCGGGTACTACGCCCGCGCCAGGAAGATCACCACCATGCTGTGGGACAACGGCCAGCACCTCGGCCGCACGTCCTTCCAGTGGAGCGACCCGGAACTGATCGCCCAGATCAAGTCGAGCTGGACGACCCGCTCCGGCACCGCGTACGCCGATCACGTGTTCAGCGCCCGGTCCTCGGCCGTCACGGCGAAGACCCTCGCGCTCAACCTCAACGGCACGACGTTCGCGGGCCTGAGCCAGGGCTCGACGGAACTGGTGCGCGGCACCGACTACACCGTCTCCGGCGACCAGCTCACGCTCACCGCGTCGGCGATGACCAGGCTGAGCGGGTCGCGGGCGTACGGCACGAACGCCGTGCTGCACGCCCGGTTCTCGCAGGGCGTGCCGTGGCGGATCAACCTCATCACCCACGACACCCCGATCCTGTCCAACGCCACCGGCTCCACGTCGTCGTTCGCGATCCCGACGAACTTCCGGGGCGACCAACTGGCCACCATGGAGGCGAAGTACGCGGACGGCTCCAACGCCGGCCCGCACAACTGGACCTCCTACAAGGAGTTCGACCGCACGTTCGCGCCGAACTACCCGGCCGGTACCACTACGCTGACGTCGGACTTCTTCGCCGAGGTGAACGCCAACGCCCGAGTGACGCTCACGTTCCACTACTGGAGCGGCGCACGGATCACCTACTACGTGACCAAGTCGGGCAGCTCGGTCACCGGCACGACGAGCTGACCCGGACGCCCAGGAAGTCGATGTGGCACTTTCCCGGCGGAACGCGTTGCGCCGGGAAAGTGCGGCTGTAGCTGATTAAACTTAGGCGGCGGGCTCGGGTTCGCGCAGCAACTCCACCAACGCGGCGATGCTCTGGTCGCGGCGACCCTCCGCCACGGCCCGCCGCAGCAGGTCGTGCATCGGCCGGTGCCAGGTGACGTCCAGGCCGGCCTCGGCGGTGACTTCGTGGTCGTACGGGACGGCGTCGTGGAACACCCCCACCGACGACTGCGGGTCGGTGTACTCGCCCCGGTCGATCTCGTCGGCCAGGGTCGGCAGCACCGAGGCGATCATGTCCAGCCACTTCGCCGTGTGCGGCACCAGCGACGCGGCCGTGTGCCCGCGTCCGGTCACCAGCGCCGCGCCCTGCAAGAAGCCGAGCAGGGCGGGCAGCAACGTGCCGCCCACCGCGTACTCGTAGAGCTTCGCCAGGTCGACATCCGTGCCGAGCAACGACGTGTCGCCGCCGAGGACCCGCAGCGTGGCCTGGTGCTCGGCGTACACCGACTCGTCGCCGCTGTAGTACAGCTGCGTGTCCGCCGCACCGACGGCCGCCGGGACGTTCTTGATCGCCCCGTCGAGGAACCGGCCCCCGCGCGCGACCACCCACTCCCCCGTCCGCCGCGCGCCGGACGGGGTGCCGCTGTTGAGCGTGACCAACGACCGTCCGCTCAGGACTACGTCGGTGAGCGCTTCCGTTGTCGCGTCGTAGTGCGACAGGCAGGCGACGACCAGCGGGCTCGCCGCGACCGCCTCGGCGGCGGTCGCGGCGGCCACCGCGCCCGGCGGCACCTTGCCCGGGGTGCGGTTCCACACGGTGGTCGGGTGACCGGCGGCGACGCCACAAGTCCCGCATCGAAGCCATCCCCCGCTGACCCCGGCATCGAGGACAACGGCTGACCTCGAAGCTCCGTAGCGTCGGGATCATGAGCAACGTCGAGCAGCACGCGGTCCTCGTGACCGGAGCCACCGGCACCCTCGGCCGCAAGATCGTCGACCGACTCGTCGCCCGTGGCGTGCGCGTGCGGGCGCTGACCCGGAAGCCGGCCCGGCTTCAGGGCGTCGAAGTCGTGCACGGAGACCTCAGCGACCCCGAAAGCCTCGCGCCCGCGCTGGCCGGCGTCACCGCCATGCACCCGCTCACCCTGACCGGGGACGACCACGTCGCCCTCTCGACCGGCCCGGAGATCGTGGCCCTCGCGACCGCGGCCGGCGTCCGCCGGGTCACCCTCCTGGGCACCGGCGAAGGCCCGGTCGAACAGGCGGTCGCGGCGAGCGGCCTGGAGTGGACGGTGATCTGGCCCATCGAGCGCCGCTTCGCCGACTGGGCCGCCGACCACGCCCCCGCGTTCGACCCTCAGCCCGCTCGCAGCGCCTCGACGACCGCGACCGCCCGGTCCAGCAACTCGACCGGGCAACCCCAGTAGTCGTAGATGCCACCACGCCCCGGGTTGCTGCCGCACACCACGAACACCCCCGTCCCCAACTCCGCCTTCAGCCGCGTGGCCAACCAGCCGACGAACCCGCTGTTGTCCAACCCGTCGGCGAAGTGGAAGGAGAAGATCCCGAAGCGCTCGACACCGTCGACCTCCCCGGCCAACGGGACCAGCCGGCTCCAACTCTCCCGGTCCCGTACGAAAGCCAGCGTCTCGGGCGTCACCACCGGCGGCTGGTCGGCCGGGAACTCCTCGAAGCCCCAGACGCCGTCGTGCACGACGAGGTCAGCCTCGGCGATCACCCGCCGCAACCGCGACTCCGTCTGCTCAGCCGTCTCCACACTCACGCTGACCATCTGCACACCCCTGGAATCCGTGAATCCCTGTCGCAAGGACTATCCTCGCTCGCCAGGGTTGTCACCCGACCGGGGGATTCTCAGTGAGACGTGCACTGCCGTTCGTCGCCATGCTCGCCGCCGCCTGCACGGCCGCCCCACCGCAGGCGGCCCCCGGCACGTCGAGCGCCCCGCCGACCACAACCACCACCACGTCCGCCACCCCGCCGGCGGAACTCGCGCCGAAGCGCGTCCGCTCCGCCACCCTGCCCGCCGACGCCCTCGCCCGCCTCGGCGTCACCGAGCCCGGCACGGACTCCAACCGCCGCTCGCGGTTGCCCCTGCCGTGCGCCAACCCCAAGACGACCGGCCAGGACGTGTTCGGCTACCACGTGACCTTCAGCCGCCAGTGGCAGACCAGCGGTTACGAGTTCAACCACCTCGTCACCTGGTACGAGGGCCGCACGGGCGCGGACGCGGTCGCCAAGACGCGGGAGATGGCGCAGTCGTGCCAGGAGTACGTGTACCCGACCAAGGAGGCGGGCGACCAGACGCTCCGCGTCACCGCTCCGGTGGAGGTGCTCGCACCGGCCGGCGTCAGCGCGAACTACACGTACTGCGAGGACAACGGCACCGTCCACGCCTGCTGGAGCCTGATCGCGCACGACGACATGGTGTCCACCTTGATCGTCTTCTCCGCCTCCCAGGACCGCAGCATGGCGTTGGTGGCCGAAATGCTGCCCGCCACAGCCGAGTTGCTCGACAAGGCGTAGCGGCGGTGGCGTCCGGTTGACGCCGGGTGGGAACCGTTCGGCCCCTTCGGACAGTCCCATCGGTGATCAACCTGTGCCACCACGAGAGGCCCCTGCACTCCCATGAGCGAGTACGTGTTCCACTGCCACGTCGAGTACTGCCCCGTCGAGGACGCGCTGCCGACCGAGCAGAAGCACCACCTCACCCCCGCCGCCGTCCTGCACGCCCCGGACGAGGTGTCGAGGTGGCTGGAGTCCTTCGTGGTCTCGTTGTACGGCAGCGAGACCGGGGACGAAGCGGGTGACATGGGGTACTGGCGGGAGGAGTGGCTGCGGCAGGCCGAGGTCGGTGGCCAGGAGATCGTCCTCAACCTGCACGGCCCGCACACGGTGACCGTCCTGCCGATGGTGCACCCCGTGCACAACATGCATTGGCACATCTACCAGGAAGAGGTCCACTTCTCGCGGATCTGGAGCCAGGAGGAGCGCCGCCGGCAGGTCGCGACCCTGCGCATCGACCACCCCGGGGTCGCGGCGGACTACCTGGGCAAGGTCGCCGCCCTGTTCCTCGACGTCGAGCAGGAGGAGTACTTCCGGACCAACCACGAGGAAATCTCCTTCTGGGAGAACCAGTTGGTGACGATGCGCCGCGTGTTCTCCTTCTCCCAGGGCCCGGACTTCCACATCACCATCGAGACGTTCGACGGCACCGACTGCCACCTCTGCGTCGACTCCTGAGAGCCCGGCACGTCTCCAACGCCCGCCGCGCGTGCTGTGCGGCGGGCGGAGTCCGCAGGGGCTATCGGGGCAGGCGCTCCACGAGTTGCATGAACTCGTCGGGCGGGTAGATCTGTTCCAGTTGCCCGTTCTTCACCTCGGCGCGTAGCGGGTGCAGACGGCCGCGGTGGAGCCAGAAGATGTCGGTGCTGACCTGGTCGAGGGCGTTCTCGCCGACGTTGCGGACCAGGTTCAGCACGGGCGCGATGGCGGCGAGGTCGCGGGCCTCGCGGATGGGGACGGCGATGATCTGGTGTTCGCGCGGGATGCCGATGACGGCGCCGTTCGGGAGGTCGGCGCCGATCAGTTCTTCGAGCCGGACGATCTGGGCGAAGCCGGAAACGCCCTGGTCGACGACGACGTGGAGCGGCGAGTGGTCGACCTCGGTGTGGGTGGTGACCTCGACGTCGTCGGCGCGCATGTTCGTGATCGCGTGCATGATCAGGTCGTTCGGCGTGGTGCCCCAGCGGGCCGCCAGGTGGCCGAGGACCGGGTACGCCTGCTGGAAGCTGCCGGACTCCCCCGGCGCCATCGCGACCAGCAGCGCGACCATCTCGTCGTTGAGGTAGACGTAGATCGCGTCCGGGCCGAGGTCCGAGGACCGCGCCGGGACCAGGCGGAACAGGGAATCCCGTTGCCGCGCCGGTAAGCTCAGCACCTCGCGGCACGGGCTGTGGTTCGCGCAGTCCTCGGCCGGGGGCGGTGTCGCGCCGTTCCCGCGCAGGCGGTTCACGAGCCGGTCGGCGTCGGCGCCCATCAGCGGGTAGATCGTGTTGTCCGCGATCGGTCCGGAGATGACCGCCGGACCGGCGACCGGTGCCGAGCCGTACTCGGCGGCCAGGCCGCTCGCCGCCTGGTTGGGGTAGCCGGCCCGGGGCCGGCCGGGGCCGTCCTCCGCGTGCCAGAGGGTCAGGTCGCCGCCGAGCCTGGTGGAGCCGATGTGCTCCGAACCGAGCAGGCGGGCCACCTCCCCCACCAGGTCCATCCCGATGGACGTCGTCGTCACCAGGTGCACGCCGTCGCCGGTGACCAGCACCAACCCGGCGGCCCTGTGTCCTTGATCAGCCATCTGCCGAATCCTAGGCCCGCGCCACACCCCGCCGACAGGCCTGATCCCAATCCTCGCGATATCGAATAATTTCGCCATTCAGCCGGTCACGCAGCGTCACCCGTTTGGTTGATGTGGCGGCATCGTGAAAGCGCCACCGTGGACGGGGAGCCGAGTTTCGGCGAGAGAGCGAGGAGCGCTTCGCGGTGGGCCGGATCAGCACCAGGGGCAATTGGACCGAGGTCACCTCCAGGGTGACCGACCTGAGCGAGTTGAACAAGCCTTTCATCAAATGGGGCATCCCGGCCGCCGACCCGAAGGGCGGACCGAGCGGGTACGAATTCGTGCCGGTCAGCGCCCACGCGCACCTGGACGGGACCGAGTTCGTACTGGGCACGTTCATCCACCACAACTGGGCTGATGACGGAGGCGACACAGTTCTCCGCGACCCTCGACGCCGAGGTGTACTTCGAGAACGATCGCAAGACCCACACGTTCAAGGCCGCTTTCGGCCACTTGGAAACCCTCAACGTGCCCGGCTACCAGGACGACATCGGCACGCTGCCGACGATCGACGAGCCCGATTTCGTGCACGTCGACGGTGTCGAATACCGGGTGACCATCACCGGCTTCTCCCGGGACGGCCGCCCCGTGCCCAAATTCCGCAGGCCCGAGGGCGAGAAGAGCGAAGCCGACATCGTCGCCAAGTTCGAACCGAAGAATCCGCACGGCAGCTGAACGTGACCCGCCGTCGGCCGCCGCGCGAACGGGTGATCCGCCGGCTCCGATCGGTGTGCGCAGTGCCGACACCGCTCGTCACGCACAGGTTGGGCGTGATCGTCGCGTTACCGTGCCAACGGACCGAAAGGGGCGTTCGCAGTGGACAGGTTCGGACTCTCTCGTCGCACTTTCCTGGCCGGCGCGACCGCCGGAGCAGCAGGTCTGGCCGTGCCGGGCCTGGCCGCCGGACAGGGCGGCCCGACGGTCGCCGTGCTCGGTGGCGGCGTCGCGGGGATGACCGCCGCGCACGAACTGGCCGAGCGCGGGTTCGCGGTCACCCTGTACGAACGGCGTGCCCTGGGCGGCAAGGCGCGGAGCATGCCCGTGCCGGGCACGGGACGTGACGGCCGGCGCGATCTGCCCGCGGAGCACGGTTTCCGCATCTTCTTCGGCTTCTACCACGACCTTCCCGACACGCTGCGCCGAATCCCGTTCCCCGGCAACGCCGGCGGCGTGCGCGACAACCTGGTCACGGCGACCGAACTGCTCACGTCGTTCCCCGGCGGGCGCGAAGACCTGCGCGTCCCCATGGTCCTGCCCGACGGCCTCCTGCCGCGGCTCGCGCCGGACGTCCTGCTGCGGCAGGTCCGCGCCGCCGTCGAGACCGCGTTCCACCTGCCCCCGCACGAAGCGGCCGTCTTCGCCCAGCGGATGATGGTCTACCTCACCAGCTGCGAGGAACGCCGCCTCCACCAGTGGGAGTACACGCCCTGGCCGGACTTCCTGCGCGCACAGGGGAAATCCGCAGACTACCGGGGGATCTTCGTCAACGGCCCCACTCTCGTCCTGTCCTCCACCCGGACCCACGACGCCAGCGCGCACACCGCCGGCCTGGTGTTCGAACGCGTCCTGTTCACCCTGCTCGGCCGCGGCGCGGACGGGCCGCTGAACCGGGTGCTGGACCTGCCGACCAACGAAGCCTGGATCGACCCGTGGGAGCGGCACCTGCGCCACCTCGGCGTCGACTTCCGCATCGGGTGGGCCGTAGAAGACCTGACCCTGCAACACGGCCGGATCTCCACCGCACGCCTGCGCAACCCGCACGGACACGTCGAGAACATCCAAGCGGACTACTACGTCTGCGCCCTGCCCGTGGAACACGCCCGCCGCGTGTGGAACGAGGACCTCCTCAACGCCGACCCGCAGCTACGCGTCGCCGCAGCCCTGGAAACCGAGTGGATGGCCGGTCTGATGCTCTACTTCGACCGCCCGACCCCGATCACCCACGGCCACGCCTACTACGTCCACACCCCGTGGGCGTTGTCCTCGATCAGCCAGGCCGCGTTCTGGCCGGACCGCGACTTCCCCGCCGACTACGGCGACGGACGCGCCGCCGACTGCGTGTCGGTGATCATCTCCGACTGGGAAACCCCCGGCGTCCTCTACGGCCGCCCCGCCAAGCACCTGACGCCCGAGCAGATCCTCCGGGAAGTCCTGGCCCAACTCACCCAACACCTCAACGACACCGGCAGCACGGTCCTGGACGAGTCCTCGCTGGTCACCTGGTTCCTCGACCCCGGCCTGAGCGGCCTGGGCACCCCCAACCCCACCAACGCCGACGAACTGGTCGTGCAGCCGGTCGGCTCCTGGCACCAACGCCCCACCGCCCGCACCGCCATCCCCAACCTCTTCCTCGCCGGCGACTACGTCCAAGCCCCGCTCAACGCCGCCTGCATGGAATCCGCCAACAGCTCCGCCCGCCTGGCCGTCAACGCCCTCCTCGACCACTCCCGCTCGACCGCTCCCCGCGCGGTGGTCCACCAACTGCACCGCGCGCCCGAGTTCGAACTGCTCAAAGTCGAAGACCAACTGCACTACCGGCTGGGACTCCCCAACGCCTTCGACATCCTGCCGCCCGCGAGCCGGTGACGGTTCGGGGCTCGGCCGCCGGCCGGACCACCCGGCGCGCACCGACTGGATGGCGGTCACCGCCGCGCGAACGTGCTTCGCGCGCCGTGCGCCGAGGTGGCCCGGCTCACTGCCGGAAGAGGAAAGCGAACTGGGCGTCGACCGGATCGCCCCGCGCGCCGCGGCAGACCACCTCGACCCGGTGTCCGTGCTCGACGGGCCGCCACCCGGTGACGCCGCACGTCGCGGTGGAGTTGTAGGCCGACACCTGGGGATTGCCGCCCGGGCGGACCAGGCCGGGCAGGTGGACGGTGTACCTCCCGGTGGCCGTCCGGGTGACCGTGTTGAGGGCGTGGGTGGAGTTGTACTGGTAGTCCTTCATCGGTGTGTACTCGGCGGCGTTGCTCTCGCTCGCCCACAGGTGCGCGCCGGGGACCTGGGCATCGGTGGTCGATCCGAGGTCGACCGCGTAGCTCAACGTGAAGGCCGCGTCGACCGGGAGGCCGCGAAGCGTGCTACAGGCGACGCGGACGACCAGGAAGTCCTCGGCGGTGTCGGGATTGCGCCAGGGCATCCACACGACGGGTGAGCAGGCGTTCGGCGTCGACCCCAGTGAGGTGACCTTGACGATTCCGCCCGAGGTGCCTTCCCGTGCCGCGGACTTGTGCAGACCGGGCAGGAAGACGAGGTAGACGCCCTCCTGTTCCCTCTCCACCGTGTTCACCCCGCCGACCGAGTTGAACTGGTGGTTCGAGGCCGGGGTGTAGGGCGGCGAGGACGGCCTGTCCGCCCGGAGGTAGGCCATCAAGCCCGAACCGCCCATGGTGAACAGGAAGGACGCCGTGAACGACGAGTCCGTGGGCGTGCCGTCGCGGTCGACGCACACGACGTGGACGTCCTGGTCGTGTTCATCGTCGCGTGCGGGGCCCCAGTCCCGTACCGAGCAGACCCGGTCGTGCGCGTCCGCGCTGGTCACGTCGACCGTTCCGCTGTCGGTCCCGAGACCGGGGAAGCGCACCGTGTAGCGACCGGCACTCTCCCGGGTCACGGTGTTCACCGCGCCGGTGGAGTTGCACTGGTGCGGTTCGGACGGCGAGTACGACGACTCGTGAGGTCGGTCGGCCCAGACGTAGCCGGACTTCACGGACGGGTCCAGCTTGACCAGGCACGCCTTGCTCCGCGCCGCGATGGGGCCGAACCACCCTGCTGGAACCGCGAACGCTTGGAGCAGGAGGACCGTTGTCGTGCCGATCGCCGCGGCCGGCAACAGGATGCGCAGCAGCTTCCGCCGGCGGGACGGGCCGACGGGCGGTGGGGCGCTCGCCGGCCCTGACTGCACGGTGAGGGTGCCGATGTGGTCGGCCTGCACCACTGATCCGACCACACCGGTCACCTGGTTCCGAACCGACCGGGCCGCCTGCGCCCGGTCTTCCTCCCGCGCCCGCATCCGTTGTCAGCCCATCGGCCGTTCGTCGTGCGCGGCGCCCATCTTCACCGGGCAATTCCCGACCATCACCGGAGGCACCCGGATCGGAATCGCCGCCACCGGCCCCTGCCCGGGCATCAGGTTCGCGAGGACGGTCATCTCGGAAGGCGCCAGTCCGGGCATTCCAGGACCAGTGCCCCCGGTCATGTCGACCGGACCGCCGACCATCACGCGCACCACCGGTGTCGCCGGAACCGGTTGGGCCGCTGTCGGGCCGGAAGCACAGGTGACCACTGCCTGTGGTTGGCCCACCGGCCGGGCGGGCACGACTGTCCGCGGTTCCTCAGCGGGCCGCACCGCCGGTCGGGCGGGCACGACTGTCCGCGGTTCCTCGGCCGGCCGCACCGCCGGTCGGGCGGGCACGACTGTCCGCGGTTCCCCAGCGGGCCGTACGGCCGGTCGGGCGGCGGGTTTCGCCGGCTCAGCCGCGGGTGACTCCCTCACCTCGGGTTCGGGTCGCACCCGGGGAGCCGAACCGGGGCGGGGTTCCGCCGAGCCGGTTCGCCGTTCCGGCGGCACCGATGTGGTGCCTGTCTGCAACGGGGGCCCGTCGAGCGCCGGGACGGGCTCCACACGGTCTCCGGTCGCCGTGGTGGTGTCGGGTCCGCTGTCGGACTCGGCCGCCGGAGCCGCCGTCGGAGGTGGTGCCGGGGCCGGGTCCTGCGGGTTCGGGCTGCCGGTCGGGTCGCCGTGTCGCAACGGCGGTGGCATGAAGCCCTCGGACGTGCTCGGCTGCTCGACGTGCGCTCCGAGTGCCACACCGTCCGCCGCGCGGGCGTCGGGCATCGCGGCGAGCGTGGACGGGTGGTCGTCGAAGGCGGCGGCGGTGTTCGCCGTGGGCGAGTCCGCGGTGACGTCGAGTCGCACACGGTCCACCGTGTCCACGCACACCGCAGCCGCGAGCAGAACCGCGGTCGCCTGGCACAGGACCCGCAGACCACGTCTGTTGCGGGCAGAGGGGAACACGACGGCGGTGGCGAATGCCATGGGGCCTCCAGATGGTCCGTGATGGTTAACCCGATCGGTGCTGGCGCTGTCGTCAAAACTGCGGGTTCCGCGCGTCGAGGACGCGGTACGACTGCGTTCGTAGCTGTTCACGCGTTCACGGACCACCACCGTGAACACCTTTGAACAGCAGGAACGACGTCAGCGGGGAGCACGCATGACCGAACCGGTGCCGGAGACGCTCGACGAGGCGCGACAGCGGTTCGGCGGCACATTGCGGGAGCTGCGAGCGGAGCGCCGACTCTCCCTGCGCCAAGTGGCACGGCGGACCGACTGCTCGCCCGCGTGGTTGTCCGGGCTGGAGAACGGCAAGGCGTCGCTCCGCACCTGGCAGTCGATCGAGAAGCTCCTTCAGTTCTATCGGGTCGACCCGGCGGAGTTGAAGCCCCGGTGGGAGGAACTCCACGACCGCCTGTACCGCACGTCCGGTGGAACGGCGGTCGAGGACGACACCAGCGCCCTGCTCGACCTCCCCGGATTCCAACCGGTGTTCCCCTGGCGCAGGACCACCTCGCCGACCCTGCGCACGATGCTCGACGAACTGTCCGCCGATGTCGGTCGACAATGGCAGGGCGAGCACCTGCTCAAAGCGATGCCGGCCCGGTGGGCCTTGACGTGGGACGTGGCCGACGAGCGCGGCTTGGTCCTGCCGAGCGGTCCCGAGGTGTTCGACGGCGAGTTGGACGCCGCGGTGGAGTTCCTGATCCGCCTCCCCCACCATCGCCTGGTGCTGCTCGGCGAACCCGGTGTCGGCAAGACCGTGACGATGGCTCACGTGGTGCTGGGCTTGCTGGGTCGCCGGAAGGACGGCGAACCCGTGCCGGTCGTGGCGCCACTGCGGGACTGGGACCCCACGACGAAGAGCCTGGAGGAGTGGCTGGCCGCGCAGTTGGTGGCCAGGTACCCCTCGGTCCGGCACCCGCGCCGCGCGACCGACCTGGTGGGATCAGGGCTGGTGATGCCGGTCCTGGACGGTTTCGACGAAATGCCCGAACGGCTGCGCCCGCTGGCGCTGCGCCGCGTCAACGCCATGCTCAGGAAGGGCGTGCCGGTGCTGCTGGCGTCGCGCGCGGGCGAGTACCGAGCGGCCGTGCGGCACCGCGGCGGCGAAGTGCTGGCGGCGACGGCCGTGGCGGACATGGAGGTGCCACGCCTGGACGCGGTCCGGCGCTACCTGCTGCGCAGCGCCGCGGCGAAGCTCCGACCCGACATGTGGGACGCGGTGTTCGACCGTCTCGACAGCCGGCCCGACGGGCCCCTCGCCGCCGCGCTGTCCACGCCGCTCATGGCGTGGTTGGCCACCGTCCGGTACGTCGAGGGCGCCGCGGACCCCGCGGACCTGCTGGCCTTCACCGATCGACGCGCCATCGAGCGGCACCTCCTCGAACTGCTGGTGACCACCCGGTACCACCCGCTCTGGGCCGCCGATCGGGGACCGGCGCCGACCGCGGCTCGCGGACCGATGACACCCACGCCCTCGGTCGGGGACGCGAGGCGGTGGCTCGCGTTCCTCGCCGGGCACCTGCGGCGGCTCGACACGTCGGAGGTGACCTGGTGGGAACTCGACCGCGCGGTGCCCCGCTCCGTGATCGCGTTGTTGGGTGGCTTGGTGTTCGCGGTGACGGTCGGCGCCGCGATCGGGTTGCCGTCGGCGGTGGGCGGTCGGGTCGCCGAAGCCGTGCTGTGGGGTTCGATCGGCGCTGCGGCAGCGGGATCGTTCGGCGCCGCCGCGCTGCTCGTGCTGTCCACCAAGCGCCCGTCGGTGCCCTCGGTCGTGCCAGTGCGGTTCTGGCGCACGCACCCGCCGGACTGGTCCCGGCGTCCGCTGTGGCGGCACCTGGCCGACGGACTCGGGATCGGCTTCGCCGGCGGCCTGTGCGTGACCGGTGTCGTGACCGCCGCGGTCGCGTCGACGAGCGGCCTCGCCGCCGCGATCGCCAACGGCGCGAACGCCGGGCTCGCCACGTTCATGGCGGTCGCGGTCGCGCGGACGCTCGACTACTGGGTCAGCGTGCCGGTCGACGGGATCTCGTCGACCAGCCCGGACATCGTCTTGCGCAGCGACCGCACCGTGGCGCTCGCCCAGGGGCTGGTCGGCGGGCTCGCCTGCGGGCTCGCGTTCGGCGTGTGCCGCGGCCTCTCCGCCGGTCTCGCGGCGGGCCTGGCCGCCGCGGTCACCCGGTCCTTCGTCGGCGGGCTGGACCAGGGCTGGAGCGGGGTGCACGGGACGGCATGGGGACGCTTCGTCCTGGCCAGGTTGTGGTTGTGGGGCACCGGGAAGCTGCCGCTGCACGTGATCGCGTTCCTGCGCGACGCCCACTACCGCGGGCTCCTGCGCCAGGTCGGCGCGGCACACCAGTTCCGGCACGAACGGCTGGCCGACACGCTGCGCCAGGCGGGGACCGGTGTCCGGTCGACTGCCCGTTCGGACGCTCCCGTGGACGTCGACGGGTGAGACCCTCCCGAGGTGTCGAAAGCACGGGCGGTCGACGGCGGACCCGGCCACAGCGGGACGGGACCGCGAACGCCGCCACCGACGGCGCACCGAGTGCTGTCGCTACAGGCACTCGTCGGCAACAGCGCCGTGACCGCAGCGATCACCGCACAGCGCGACCCCGGCGGCGGACCACCACGCGCGCTGGACCTGGTCGACCCGCGTCTGGACCTGGTGCGGCGGAACCACGTCGCCGCTATCGGGCAGGTGGCCCAGTGGCTGGACGCGCACCCCAACGTGCGGTCGCGGCCGGGAGCGCAAGTGGTGCAACGGGTTCGGGCCGCGGTGCCGGCAGCGCTCATGCTGACCGACGACACAATCCTCGACCTGGCGTTCCCGGAGCGCCACGCGCTGGACGGAACCCCGGCGCCGGCCCCCGAGCCCGAACGCCCCGCATTGGGAGACGTCACCCCGCCCGCACCCGAACTGCCGCCCTACCCTCGGGACATGCGCGGCCTGGGCCACCAGCCCGGCCCGTGGGGCGCCGCCTTGCGCTACCGCGACATCAACGAGTGGGTGGACCGCCAACTCGAAGGCGTGCCCATGCCGACCTGGGCCCGCCGATACCTGCACCGCAAGCTCCACGACATGCTCCGCGAAGGAACAGGCCGCCGCCTGCTGGACCGCCACTGACCACGTTCTCAAGGGCGACGCCGGGTAGGGGTCAGGGCGTTTCGGGGTCGTCCAGGTGCCAGACCTCCTGCATGGGCGCCCACCAGTGGCCGGAGCCGGGCGGGGCCAGGGACTCCTGGCACGGGTCGGTGAAGGTCCACCAGCGGCGGGTCTCGGGGTCGGCGGCGATGCGGGCCTGGTCGGCGTCGTGGTCCTCGCCGGTGTACTCGTAGTAGCCGAACAGCAGGTCACCGTGCAGGAAGATGGTGAAGTTGCGGATGTTGGCGTCGAGCAGCGTCCGCTCGACGGCGGGCCAGACGGCCGAGTGCAGCCGCAGGTACTCCTCGCGCTTCTCCGGGCGCAGCCGGATCACCATGCCGAAGCGCTGGTTCATGCGGTTCTCCTTCGGACGACGTCGACCTTGTTGCCGGCAAGGACCGATGTTAGCGTTCACATCCGTCATGAAGCGAAAAGCCATGCTCGTCGTCGGAGCCGTCCTCGCGGTGGCGGGCGTCGGAGCGGTCGTCGTCACCCGAGGCGGGGACCCTTCTCCGCCGCCCGCCGCCGTGGTCGATGCCGCTCCTGGCTCCGAGGTCAGTGCCACGAGCGCGCCCACCACCACGTCGACCACGTCGTCGCCGGTCCCCACCACCACCCCCAGCGCACCGCCCGTCCTGCCGTACTCGGAGGGGGCGCTGCCCGAGGACCCGACCGTCGACCCCGGACCGGACCCGGTGTTCGCCGCCGACCCCGACCTGCGCCGCGACGACCGCTACCCGTACCGGACGAGCAAACCCGGCGACCACCGACTGCCCGAGGGAACCCTGGCGGTCCAGTACGACGTCACCACCAACGCCCTCAAAACCGTTCTGGCCCAACGCAAACCCGAACTCGCCAAGGCGACCGGGATAGCGCTGTACCTCACCGGCGGCACCGCGCTCTCCGACGCCGACCTGGCCGCGCTCCAGGGCGTCCACCGCGACCTCGGCCTGGGCAACCTCACGCGGCTCCACGTCTACAACCTGCGCACTGTCCAAGGTGGACGCGAGTGCACACCCACGTCCGGGCTGCCGTGCGCGGGACAGCAGGCCCGGGGCGGGAAATCGCCGTACCTCTGGCACAACGGCTGGTGGGACACCTGGGTCAAGCAGCTCGTGCTTGATGATGTGGAGTCGGTGCCGGACGGCGCGTTCAGCAACCACAACTTCAGCGAGGTGAGCCTGCGCGCCGCCCGGTCGATCGGCGTCATGGCGTTCGGCCACGCCCCGTACGCCAAGCTCAGCGTGCTGTACCTGCCCGGCGTCGACACCATCGCCCACGACGCCTTCCGCCGCAACCAGTACCTGCTCAAGGTGAACCTGCCGAGCGCGACCACGGTCGACGACTTCGCCTTCGACGACGCGTCCCGCCTCCAGTACTTCACCGCGCCCGAGCTGCGCCGACTGGGGCGCAACGCGTTGAACGACAGCCACGAGCTGGTGTCGGTCAACCTGCCCAAGCTGGAGTACCTGGGCATCAACTGCTTCGACCTCAACCACAAGCTCGTCGGCCTGCGCCTGCCCGCGCTCACCGAGGTGGACAAGAACGCGGTCACCGGCTTCGCGAACCTGCGCTGGCTCCACGCCCCGCGCCTGACCACGGTCTGGCACAACGCCATCACCAACAACCCGAAGCTGACCACCGTGGTCACCCCGGCCGTGACCCGGCTCGGGCCGGGCGCCCTCCGGGGCAACCCGGCCCTGACCGCGGTCCACCTGGGTTCGACACCGCCGAGGCAGGAGGCGGATGTGTTCACCGAAAGCCCGTTGGCGACGATCTACCACACCGGCGACCCGACGGCGTGGACCACCTTCAAGCCATCCGGCAACCCCACCCTCCAGGTCCGCCCCCTGCGGTGACACCGGCCGCCGAAGGCGGGTGGATGCCCGACGCGGGCAAAGCCCGACCGCCAGGCCCGGAGGAAACCGGCTGTCACGGCACCAGGGCAGCAGCGCCGACGCCGAACGCGTCCAACGCCGACCGCACCCTCCGCCACCGCCCGCGCGAACAACCCGTCCACCTCGCCGGCGTCCTCCACCGCCACTCGACGCTGCTGCCGCCCCCGAACCCCCGACACGCCCCCCGAACCGCTCACGCCCCGCCGTTGACCGGCCGGACCGGGTCGCCGCAGATGACGCCGCGGCCGTTGGTGCCGAAGTAGACGCGGCCGTGGACGCGCGGGTCGCCGGTGATGGTGCTGCCGGTCCAGGCGTACTGGTGCCGGTCGTCGTTGATCCGGATCCACGTCCGGCCGGCGTTGTCGGAGCGGAAGACCCCGCGCACGCCGCCGATGCGGGAGCTGGTGAAGACCGCCGGGTAGGTGCTTCCGGGCGCGGCCTTGCCGAAGCCCACGTTGTCGCCCTCCTCGATGCCCGGCAGGCGGGTGAAGGAGGCGCCGCCGTCGGTCGAGCGCCACAACCCGTAGACCTTGCCCGTCTTGCCGCCGCCGAGCCAGATGTCGCCTTCGTGGCCGGGGACCGGCTTGAACCGGACGTTGCCCTCGGCGGGCAGGCCGGTCGCCGCGGTCGGCGTGAAGCTCTTCCCGCCGTCGGTGCTCCGGTAGAACGTGCCCGCGTGGCAGGCGTAGAAGACCGCCGGGTTGACGCGGTCGGCGCGCACCAGCGCCCCTGAAGGCACGCCCGCGCAGGCGGTCCACGTCGCACCCGCGTCGGCGCTCCAACTCACCGGCGCGCCCGCCGGCGCCCACACGACCCGGCCGCCGTCCGCCGCGACCGCGACGGCGCTGTCCTCGACACCCGGACCGGTCACGCCGGGCGGTTCGCTGCCCGAGGGGGTCCAGGTGTCGCCGCCGTCGGTCGAGATCCCGAAGCGCTGGGTCCAGTTGCTGGTGGGGTGGCCGACCCGGACGATCGTGCCGGGCGCCTTCTCGGCGAAGTCCAGGGCGACCGTGGTCCCGAAGGTGGGGGTGTCGTACATCTTCGTGGCGCGGGTGAAGTCCGTGTGCCGGAAGCCACCGACGTCCCCGACCGCGGAGAACAGGTGCGCGCCGACCGGGGGGCTGATCACCGACAGGACCGCGGTCTCCTCCAGGCCCTGGGCGCGGACGTCGATCCGCACGGTGCCGCCGGTGTCCCAGTCGGTGAGGTTGTCGGAGCCGTAGATCGTGGCGCCCGTGCCGTACATGAAGTGGTTGGAGGAGAACGGGTCGATCTCCAGCGCCTCGGTCATCCACCCCAGCTTCGGCACGGCCACGGGTGGTTCGGGGTGGCGTTCCAGGTCAGCCAGGGAGCGGCCGAGATGTCCATGGTGTAGCGGAACGTGCGCTCGGTGCCCGAGACCCAGTCCCAGGCGCGGGTCCAGCTCGCGCCGCCGTCGGTGGAGCGGAACAGGATCGTGTCGGGGTGCCAGTGGATCTGGGTGGCCACCATGAGGGTGCCCGGGTTGCGCCGGTCCACGGACAGACCGGAGTAGCCCCACTGGCAGTCGGGGCTGGTGGAGGGCACCGGACTGATGCGCGTCCACGTGTCGGTGGCGGTGTCGAGCTTCCACACGTCACCCTTGGCGCCGTCGTACGGGCCGGCGGTGTCGCTGGTGGCCAGGTAGAGGAACCCGCCCCGGTGGTCGAACACCGCCTTGTGCGGGATGAAGCCGGTGGGCTGGCCGGGCACCCGCTGCCACGTCCGGCCGGCGTCGGTGGAGCGGTAGAGGATGTTGTCCTTGTCGGCCACCGTGACGTACAGGGTCCGCGTCGCCCTGCCCCGCCGCCCGCCGCGCTTGTCGAACAAGACCTGGAGCACGCCGAGGTTGTCGCCGTTGTAGCCGCCGGTGTCGTTGGGGTCCGGGACGAAGTTGCCGACGTTGGGGAAGCTCTCGACCTTCGCCCAGGTCTCCCCGTGGTCGACCGACCGCCACAGGCCGTGGCCGCCCCGCACGCCGAAGTAGAGAACGCTGTTGCGGTGCGGGTCGACCGCCAGGCGCTCGCCGATGCCGCGGCCCGGCATGTTCCCGCCCAGGCGGAACGGCAGCGTGGTCGTCTTCCAGGTGCGGCCACGGTCCGCGGAGCGCAGGATCGCCCCTGTGGTGGGGTCCCACTCCGGCATCGTGTAGGTGCCCACGGCCGCGTAGACCCGGTCGGGGTCGACTTCGTCCGTGGCGATGCTGATCACGCCGGTGTGGCCGTAGTGGTCCCAGTCGACCCAGTCGAGCAACGGGATCCAGCGCTTGGTGCGCTTGTCGAGCCGGTAGGCGCCACCGATGTCCGTGCGCGCGTAGACCAGGCCCGGCTCGCACTGGCTGAAGACGATCCCGGTGACGAACCCCCCGCCGACGATCTCCGCGTTGCGCCAGGAATAGCGCGCCGAGGGACCTGCCGAGGCGTGCGCACCACCGGCCGGCACCAGGGGCAGTCCGCCCGCGACGACGGCCGCAGCCGCCGCCACCGAGCGGAGGACGGCGCGGCGGCCGGGGAGGGGGGACGGGGAGTCAGGGGAACTCGACACTGGGATCACCCTTCGTCGAAGCGCTTCGACAACAACGTCCGCCAGACACTATGAGTGTCGAGGTGGTCACACAAGATGTTGAACGCACGCCGAAGATGCTGTTTAATCCCGCCGGAGTGAAGCGGTTCGACTCCGCGCGCCGGGTCTCATCGGATGTGCTTCGCGGGTTTGGTGGCGAGGTGGAGCAGCTGCTCCAGCGGTCCGCGGCGGAAGAAGCGGGACCAGATCGCGGCGAAGGCCGTGGCACCGAAGACGAGCACCAGCAGCGGCACCCAGGACCGCTGGTCACCGGGCAGCGCGGACTGCACGATGAAGTGGCCCACGTAAGCCGTCAGGGACATGCCGCCCACCGCGATGACCGGTTTGGCCAGGCGGCGCAGTCGTGGCAGGCGGTCCACCGCCACCGTCGCACCCACGATCACCAGGATCGCGACCCCGACGCTGCCGATGATGTCGAACGTGGTGCCGCTGTGCGGCCCGGCCGCCAGCAGCGACGACGCCGACAGATCGGGCTTGAACTTCCCACTGTCGAAGGACATCGACCCGGACACCGGCCCGTCCTCCGCCATGCTCCTCAACGCGTCCTTCCCGGCCAGCAGCAACGATGTGCCGTAGGCGGCCACGGTGAGGGTGGCGCCGAGCGCGGCCAGGCGCCGCTGGACGGCGCGCGCTGCAAGGTCGAGGCGGCCCAGCGCCATGCCGGCGATCACGAAAGGCATCCACGTGATCGTCGGGTAGAGGCCGGTGAGCAGCAGGTCGAGCACGCCCGTGCCGCCGAGCCGTTCGAGCGGGTCGTAGGCGTTGACGGCCTGCTGGACCGGCTCGGTCAGCAGCGACTTCAGGACGAACGCCAACTGCGGGGTGACGAGTGCGAGCACGCCCGCGATGATCGCGAGCGTCCTGGCCCGCAGGCGCAGCAGGGGCAGGGCCAGCAGGAAGTACACGCCGTAGAAGGCGAGGATCACCACGTCCCCATAGGCCATCGCCATCGCGGTGCCCAGCACCAGCAGGACCAGGGCGCGGATCGCGATCCGGGCCTTCGCCTGCCGACCGGCCAAGCCGGTCTTCGGCTCCCGACGGCCCGCGATCAGCATCAGCGAGAACCCGGCGAGGGTGGCGAACAGGACCGACGAACGGCCGTCCGCCAGGTACCTGATCCAGCCGTCGACACCGTCCACAGCGGACAGCGGCGGTCCGACGTGGACGGTGTACATGCCGAACACGGCCAGCGCGCGGGCCAGGTCCACACCGACCAGCCGCCCCGTCGAGGTCTCGGGTGTGGCTGTGGCGTCCTGCGTTTTCGTCATGCGACAACGGTGGCGGCGCGCGCGGGTCGCGGACCATCCGGCAGGTGTCGGTTTCCACCCGCCACCCGGCGGGGGTGAACCCGACAGGTGCCGGATGGGCGACGTGGTGGCCGGCCTTCCACCCTGGAGGACGCAACCCCCAGTCGAGAAAGGATTTGTGTGCACACCGCGTCCGCCCCGGTGACGGATGATGCTCCCCTGTCCGCCCGGGAGACGTTCAGAGCACTGCACGCCCACGTCCGGCCGCACCGGTGGGCCGTCGCCCTCGGCCTGTTCTGCGCCCTGATCGGTGCGGCCGGCGGGCTGCTGCAACCGCTGGCCACGAAGGCGCTGGTGGACCGGCTCGCCGCCGGCGGCACCATCGCCGCGATCGTGCTGACCCTCACCGCTCTCGTCGTGCTGAGCACCGCGGTCGAAGCACTCGGCGCGTTCGTGCTGGAGCGCACGGCGGAGTCGGTGGTGCTGGCCGCGCGGCGCACGCTGATCGGGCGGTTGCTGCGGCTGCGGCTCGCGGAGTGGGAACGGATTGCGCCGGGCGACCTGATGTCCCGGGTCACCTCGGACACGACACTGCTGCGCGCGGTCAGCACCCAGGCGGTCGTCTCGGCGGCCACCGGTGCGGTCGCGTTCGTGGCGGCGATCGTGGTGATGGGGTTCCTGGACGTCGTCCTGCTGGGCGTGACGCTCGGTGTGGTCGCGGTGGCCGGCGGGGCGGTCGCGCTGGTGATGCCGAAGATCGCCGAGGCCACCGAACGCTCGCAGGAGGCGGTCGGCGAGATCTCCGTCGCGTTGGAGCGGGTCTTCGGGGCGTTCCGCACTGTGAAGGCGTCCGGCGCGGAGGAACGGGAGACCGCCCGGGTGGACGCGGCGGCGCGGCGGGCGTGGCGGCACGGCGTGCGGAGCGCGAAGTGGGAGGCCGTGGCGGGGTCGGCGGACGGGTTCGCCGTCCAGCTGGCGTTCCTGGCGGTGCTGGGGATCGGCGGGGCGCGCGTGCTGTCCGGGGCGATTCCCCTGTCCACGCTCATCGCGTTCCTGCTGTACCTGTTCTACCTGATCGAGCCGGTGTCCAAGCTGGTCGACGCCGTGTCCCACTACCAGGAGGGCGCCGCCGCGATCGCGCGGATCGCGCAGGTGGAACGCCTGTCGACGGAGCCGGCCGGCCGGCACGAGACCGCCCCGCCCACGCGGGCGGCGTCGGTCCGCTTCGAGGACGTGTCCTTCCGCTACCGCCCGGACCGGCCGTACATCCACCAGGACGTGAGTTTCGACGTGCCGAGCACCGGGATGACGGCCTTCGTGGGTCCTTCCGGCGCGGGCAAGTCGACGGTCTTCGCGCTCCTCGAACGGTTCTACGAGGCCACCGACGGCCGGGTCCTGGTCGACGGCAAGGACGTGCGGGACTGGCCGCTGGCCGGGTTGCGGTCGGACATCGGGTACGTGGAGCAGGACGCTCCGGTGCTGGCCGGCACGCTCCGGGAGAACCTGCTCTTCGCGGCGCCCGGCGCGACCGACGACGACCTCCGCGACGTGCTGACCCGGACGAAGCTCGACACCCTCGTCGAGCGCCTGCCCCAAGGGCTGGACACCCCGGTGGGCCACCGGGGCTCGAAGCTGTCGGGCGGCGAACGGCAGCGCGTCGCCATCGCCCGCGCGTTGCTGCGCAAGCCCCGGCTGCTGTTGCTGGACGAGGCGACCTCGCAGCTCGACGCGGTCAACGAACTGGCGGTGCGGGAGGTCGTCGCGGACGTGGCCCGGGACACCACCGTGCTGGTGGTGGCCCACCGGCTGTCGACGGTGACCGGCGCCGACCGGATCGTCGTCATGGACGCCGGGCGGGTGCGGGCGGTCGGCACCCACGAGGAACTGGTGGCCCGGGACGACTTGTACGCGCGGCTGGCGGCCACCCAACTCCTCGCTCCTGCCGGGTGATCAGTCGGTGCTCAGCGGGTGATCAGTCGGTGCTCAGCGGGAGCCGCAGCCGCACCCGGTACCCGCCCTCCGCGGTCGGCCCCGATTCCAGCGACCCGTTCAGGATCTCGGCCCGTTCCCGCAGACCGACCAGACCGTGCCGCGATCCGGGCAGGGCCAGGGACGGCCGCGTGGGCGGGGTGTTGGTGACGGTCACGCCGATGTCGGGGCCGTCGTGCCACAGCTCGACGCGGGCCGTCGCGCCGGGGGCGTGCTTGCGGACGTTGGTCAACGCCTCCTGGACCGTGCGGTAGACGGCCCGCTGGGCGGGCGTGCCCACGGTGGGCGGGAGTTCGCCGGTCAGCTCCGCGTGGGTGCCGCTCGACGCC
Source organism: Actinosynnema sp. CA-248983 (assembly GCA_050954585.1). Classification (GTDB taxonomy): domain Bacteria; phylum Actinomycetota; class Actinomycetes; order Mycobacteriales; family Pseudonocardiaceae; genus Actinosynnema. The sequence continues at coordinate 5,250,956 of CP191863.1, forward strand.
ACCAGTCCGCGCAGGTCGGCCAGGGTGGGCTGGGGTGACAGCTCGGTGTCCCGGCCGCCGGAGGCGCGCAGCAGGGTGACCATGGTGCGCAGTTCGTCGAGGGTGGTGACGCTCAGCGAACGGATCGTGCGGGCGGCGTCCTCGGCGTCGGGGTCCTTGGTGGCGACTTGCAGCGCTCCGGCGCGCACGGCGATCAGGCTGACCTGGTGGGAGACCACGTCGTGCATCTCGCGGGCCAGTTGGGCGCGTTCGCGGGCCAGCACGGCCTGGGCGTGCAGCTCCCGTTCGTGCTCCTTGGCCTCCTCGATCTCGTCCAGCCGCCGCGCCAGGTCCCGCCGTGCCTGCACGAGCTGGCCGACGAGGACCGGGACCGCGGCGGTCGCCAGGTTGTACACGAAGACGACCAGCGTCATGGTCCGGCCGGTCTCGCTGTCCAGGAACCACGGCACGCTGCTCGCGATCGCCAGCAGGGCGGCGCACACCGCGAGGAGACGGCGGTCGCGGGAGCGTTCGGCGAGGGTGAACAGCGCGATGAGCGGAGCGACGGCGACGTCCTGCGTCAGCGCGACCGGCAGCGTCAGCAGGAAGACGCCGAGCGGGAACCTGCGCCGGAACGCCAGCGCGGCGCAGCCGGGCACGGCCAGCGCGACGCCCAACGGCGCGTCGTCCAGGTTCAGCGCGACGTCCAGGGCCGCCACCGCCACGAGGGCGAGGTCGACGACCGGGGCGGGCACCCGCCGCCACCAGGCTCGTGCCCACTCCGTCGACCGGCCTCGTGGCCGGCTCACCGTCCGGCCTCTGGGCGCTTGTCGAGCAACCCGGCCCGCTGCGCCAACAGGGCGGCCTGCACCCGACTGGTCACCCGGAGCTTGGCGAGGATCGCACTGACGTGGTCCTTCACCGTGCCCGCCCCCAGGTGGATGCGCGCCCCGATGTCGGCGTTCGACAACCCTTCCGCCACCAGGACGAGGACATCACGCTCCCGGGAGGTGAGCAGCCGGACCCGGGCCGCGTCCTCGTCGAGGGCCGGTTCGCTGCCGGGATGACTGCGCAGGAGCGTCCGCGATGCCTTGGGGGACAACACGACGCCGTCCGCGGCCAGCGTGCGGACGAGGTGGGCCAACTGCTCCGGCTCGGTGTCCTTGAGCAGGAAGCCGGCGGCCCCGGCGTTCAACGCGGTCAGGATGTACTCGTCGGTGTCGAACGTGGTCAGCATCGCCACCACCGGCGGGTCCGGCATCGCCCGCAGCGCGCGCAGCACGGTGAGCCCGTCCACGTCCGGCATCCGGATGTCCAGCAGCACGACGTCCGGCCGCGCCCGCCGGACGGTCTCCACGGCGTCACCCCCGGCCGCCGTCGCGACCACCTCGATGTCCTCGGAGGCACCCAGGATCAGCCCGAACCCGGACCGCACCAACGCCTCATCGTCCACCACCACAACCCGGATCACCCGTGCTCCGCCCCACTCCCGCCGATGCCGTCCGGCTGCACCTTAAAGCCCCGGCAGAGTCCCTGCGGGCCGACCGACCGACAACTCCAGCCACCCGGCGGGGTGTCTTCCCCCGGTCGGCGGGGACACAGGCCGGCGGGGACACAGGCCGGCGGGGACACAGGCCGGCGGGGACACAGGCCGGCGGGGACACGGGCCACCGGGGACACGGGCCACCGGGGACACGGGCCACCGGGGACACGGGCCGGCGGGGACGCTTTGGGCACCGACCCGGCAAGGGCCCCGGCGCCTGCCGACGCACCTTCAGCAAACCCGATGACGCGGCGGCGGCCCCACCTCGGTATGGTTGGTTTTGATAATCATTGTCGTCCATGCCACCGGGGTCACCATGTCCGACACGCCAGCCACGACCAAGCCCGCACGTCTTACCGTCGTCAACCTCATCTTCGGTTCGATGTCGGCGCAGGTCGTCGCGGCGTGCGTCAAGCTCGGCATTCCCGACGCCCTGGACAACGGTGAGCGCTCGGTCGAGGAGGTCGCCGCCGCGTGCGGCACCCCCACCGACACCATGCACCGGCTGCTGCGCGCGGCCACCGCGCTCGGGCTGGTGATCGAGCCGGGGCCACGAAACTACGCGCTCACGGAGGTCGGAGCGATGCTGCGGTCGACGGGACCGGGGTCGTTGAGCGCCTTCGCGCGGGTGTTCACCGATCCGGTGATGCTGACGGCCTGGCACCGGCTCGACGAAGCCGTGCGCACCGGCCACACCACGTTCGAGCAGGCGTTCGGCGCGGAGTTCTTCGACCACCTCAAAACGGAACCCGAGCTGGCCGCCGCGTTCAACACCGCCATGAGCCAAGGCACCCACATGGCCGCCACGGTGTTGCCCGGCGCCTACGACTTCAGCCGGTTCGCGACGATCGCGGACGTCGGCGGCGGTGACGGCACCCTGCTCGCCGCGATCCTCGGCCGGCACGACGGCCCGCGCGGGGTGCTGTTCGACACCGCCGAAGGCTCCGCCCAGGCACGGGACGTGCTCGCCACCGCAGGCCTCGCCGACCGCTGCGAGATTCGCACGGGCGACTTCTTCGACTCCGTTCCCACCGGGGCGGACGCGATCGTGCTCAAGAGCGTCCTGCACGACTGGAACGACGAACGCGCCACCACGATCCTGCGCAACTGCCGGGAAGCACTGCCCGACGACGGCCGGCTGCTCGTCGTCGAACCGGTCCTGCCCGAGGCGGTGGCCGACGCCGCCGCGCCCGTGATCTACCTCAGCGACCTCAACATGCTCGTCAACCTCGGCGGCCGGGAACGGACCCGGGAGGAGTTCGAGGCGCTGCTGCGCGGCGCCGGGTTCGCCGTCCAGGACGTCGTCCCGTTGCCCCCCTCGGGTTTCTGCCTCATCGAAGCCTCACCGGCCTGAGCCCGACAAGGCATGACAGTGCACTCCTTCGGCAGCGTCAAAGGACCGCGGTCGAGGGCGCAGCGCGAAGTGGTGCTGCGCGCGCTCGACGAACTGCCCGGCCCTTCGACCGCGCACGCGATCCTCCACCACGCGCAGCGCACGGGCGCGCGGATCGGCCTGACGACGATCTACCGCCACCTCGGCCGGCTGGTCAGCGCCGGCACCGCCGCCGCGATGGTCGACGACGCCGGCCTGCACCTCTACTACCTGCGGTCCGGCGGCGAGAACGCCAGCACCCTCATGTGCCGGAACTGCGGCAGCGGTGTCCCCGTGGACGCCGCGGTCGTGGCGCGGTGGGCGGTGCGAACCGCCGTGGACCACGGTTTCTCGGACGTGAGCCTGTCCATCACCTTGACCGGTGTCTGCGAGCGGTGCCGGACCACCACCTGAAAAACCATCGGAGGAACCTTGCCCACCCACCACCCGACCGCCGATCGGCGCGTCCCCGTCACCGTGCTGTCCGGCTTCCTCGGCGCGGGCAAGACCACCCTGCTCAACCACGTCCTGGCCAACCGCGAGGGACGCCGGGTGGCGGTCGTGGTCAACGACATGAGCGAGGTCAACATCGACGCCTCGCTGGTCGCCGGGCGGGGCGGTGAGCGGCTGGTCGAACTGACCAACGGCTGCATCTGCTGCACCCTGCGCGAAGACCTGCTCGACAGCGTCGGCGACCTGGCCCGCGCCGGCCGCTTCGACACCATCCTCATCGAGTCCACCGGGATCTCCGAACCGATGCCGGTGGCCGCCACCTTCGAGTGGACCTTCGAGGACGGCACGAGCCTGTCCGACCACGCGCGCCTCGACACGATGGTCACCGTGGTCGACGCCTCTCAGTTCCTCGCCGAGATCGACCGCGGCGACCGGCTCGACCAACGCGGCCTCGAAGCCGCCGAGGACGACGAACGCGGCATCTCCGACCTGCTGGTCGACCAGGTCGAGTTCGCCGACGTGCTGGTGCTCAACAAAACCGACCTCGCCACGCCGGAGCAGCTCGCAACCACCGAAGGCCTGCTGCGCAAGCTCAACCCGAACGCCCGGCTCGTCCACGCCAGGAACGGCGAGGTCGACCTCGCCGAGGTGCTCGACACCGGCCGCTACGACCCCGTCACCGCCGCCACCTCGCCGGGGTGGGCCGAGGAACTGGCCGGCTCGCACACCCCCGAGACCGAGGAGTACGGCATCCGCTCGGTCACCTACCGCGCCGACCGGCCCTTCCACCCCGCTCGGTTGGCCACCGCGCTGGCCGACTGGCAGGGCGTGGTGCGCAGCAAGGGCTTCTGCCACATCGCCAGCCGCCCGCACACCCTCGCCGTGTGGTCCCAGGCGGGCCCGAACCTGACCATCGAACCGGGCGAACTGCTCGACGGCCACACCGCCCGCCAGGAACTGGTCTTCATCGGCATCGGCCTCGACCCCGACGAACCGCGCCGCCGCCTGGACCCCGCGCTGCTCACCGACGCCGAACTGGCCGCCGGCCCCGCCGCGTGGCGCCTGCTGGACGACCCGCTGCCGCCGTGGGACGACCTGGAGCCGCACGACCACGAGCACGTCCTCCCCAGCCCGAGGCGGTGAACGCGGTGCGGGGCCGGACAGCTCGTCCAACCCCCGCACGAACGTGTCAGCACGGTGGGTGCGCCCGCACGTCAGCCGCCGCGCGGGCGGCCCGCCGGCGAGCAGCGCCAACGTCAGGCGGCCAGGACAGTGATCGTTCTTCGCGTCGTCATGGCGACGCCTCCTTCGACCGGTCCAGCGGGACGTCGCCGGAGACGTCAGGCCCGAAGAAGCCCTCACCAGCAAAGACGCGCCGGCAGACCCCCGGTTGCCGCACGCGCCGTGGCCGCACGACAGCGCTGCGGCACTGTCGTGCGGCCGGTACCGATCAACGCCCGGACGACACCAACTCCGAAGCCACATAGGGAACTTCGGTGTTCCGCACCGCACCGCCGCGAATGGTGCGCACCCACACCCGCATCGCGTCCAACAGCACCACGATCACCAACAACGCGAAAACAGCCGCCAGCACACCGTCCACAGTGGAGTTGGTGACGATCGACTGCATCTGGTCCGCGTTCTTGGCCGGCGCGAGCACCTGACCGCTCTCCAACGCCGAGGCGTACTTCTCGCGCTGGGCGAAGAACCCGAGCTTCGGGTCCGCGCTGAACACCTTCTGCCAGCTCGCGGTCAGCGTCACCGCCACGTCCCAGGCCAGCGGCACCGCCGTGATCCACACCCACTTCAGCCGACCGCTCTTGATCAGCAACGTCGTGCACACCGTCAACGCGATGGCCGCCAGCAACTGGTTCGCGATCCCGAACAGCGGGAACAGCTGGTTGATGCCGCCCAGCGGGTCGCTCACGCCCGCGTACAGGAAGTAGCCCCACGCCAGCACGACCAGCGCGCTGGTGATCCACAGGCCCGGCCGCCACGACACCCGGGCGAACGGCTTCCACACGTTGCCCAGCGCGTCCTGGAGCATGAACCGGCCGACCCGCGTGCCCGCGTCGACCGTGGTCAGGATGAACAGGGCCTCGAACATGATCGCGAAGTGGTACCAGAACGCCTTCATCGCGTCGCCGCCGATCATGCCGGAGAAGATCTCCGCCATGCCGACCGCGAACGTCGGCGCGCCACCGGTCCGGGCGACCAGGGTCGACTCCTGCACGGCCGCCGCCGCGGACTGCAACTGCTCGGGCGTGATGGTGAACCCGAGCTGCGTCACGGCCGCCGACGCCGACTGCACGGTCGTGCCGACGACCCCGGCCGGCGAGTTCATCGCGAAGTACAGGCCCGGGTCCAGCAGGCACGCCGCGATCAGGGCCATGACGGCGACGAACGACTCCGCGAGCATCGCCCCGTAGCCGATGAGCCGGACCTGCGACTCCTTCTGGATCAGCTTCGGCGTCGTGCCGGACGCGACCAGCGAGTGGAACCCGGACAGCGCGCCGCACGCGATGGTGATGAACACGAACGGGAACAGCGATCCGGCGAACACCGGCCCGTTGCCGCTGAACGCGAAGTCCGTGAACGCCGGCGTCTTGAGCACCGGCGTCGTCACCAGCACACCGACCGCGAGCAGCACGATCGTGCCGATCTTCATGAACGTCGACAGGTAGTCGCGCGGCGCGAGCAGCATCCACACCGGCAGCACCGAGGCGAGGAACCCGTAGCCGACCAGCCACAGCACGAGCGTCTTGGGCTCCAGCGTGAACGTCGCCGCCCAGCTCGACGTCTGCACCCAGCCGCCCGCCACGATCGCGACCAGCAGCAGCACGACGCCGATCACGCTGGTCTCCAGCACCCGCCCCGGCCGCAGCACGCGCAGGTAGAAGCCCATGAACAACGCGATCGGGATGGTCATCGCGATGGAGAACGTGCCCCACGGCGACTTCGCCAGCGCGTTCACCACGACCAGCGCCAGCACCGCCAGCAGGATGATCATGATGGCGAACACGCCGACCAGCGCCGCCGCCCCGCCGATCGGGCCGATCTCGTCGCGGGCCATCTGGCCCAGGCTCTTGCCGTCGCGGCGCATCGAGAAGAACAGGGTCACCATGTCCTGCACGGCGCCCGCGAAGATCACGCCGACGATGATCCAGATCGTGCCGGGCAGGTAGCCCATCTGCGCGGCCAGCACCGGGCCGACCAGGGGGCCGGCGCCGGCGATCGCGGCGAAGTGGTGTCCGAAGAGGACCCGTTTGTCGGTGGGCTGGTAGTCGCTGCCGTCCTCCAGCCGTTCGGCGGGCGTGGCGCGGGTGTCGTCCACGCGGAGCACGCGCCGGACGATGAACCGGGCGTAGAAGCGGTAGGCGATCGCGTAGGAGCCCAGGGCCGCGGCGACCAGCCAGACCGCGGACACCTCCTCCCCCCGGGACAGCGCCAGCACCGCCCAGGCGAGGGCGCCGACGAGCGCGACCGCGGTCCACACCGCGATCTTCTTCACGTTCATGGATCTCCTTCTACTGGGCCGGAAAAGGGCGTGCGGGAGCGCGCCGGCCGTCCACAAGCGACAGTCGGTGGGAAGGGGTCAGGCGAGCCGGCCCATGCAGGCGCGCAGGCCCGCGTCGGGTGGCAGGTCGGTGGTGAACCAGCGGATCGGGCCGACCCGCCGGCAGCTCACCGCGACGTCCCGCCCGGCCAGGTGGGCGGCGGCGGTCGGGTGGGCGTAGACGGCGCCGGCCGGGGTGGCGTCGAGGGGGCGCGCCCGCGCGGGCAGGCGGGCCCGGCGCAGCGCGCGCACCGAGAACTCACCCGAGTCCGCGCAGCACAGACCGGTCACGTGCCAGTCGACGAGCACCACCTCGTCCGGGCGCAGGGCGTTGCGCGCCAAGGTGTCCAGTCGGAAGGTCACAACGCCCCCTGCGTGGGCACTGCCTGGTGCACCGTCGCACCTCCTGCTCGTGGGCCTGCGTCACCCATGAGTTGCGCAGCCCACTCGTTCGGTTTACACACATGCCGAAATTCGTGTCGCGTATGTTTCGGCCCGTGCGCCGTGCGACCCCGGAGGATCGGCCGTGACCGGACTCGACGTGCCCGCGCTGCTGTCCTTCGCGGCCGTCCTCGTGCTGGCCTCGGCACTGGCCGTGACCGCCCGCTGGTTCCACCGCGCCGACGTGCTGCCCACGCCGACCGAGTGGGCGGTGGCCGGCCGCCGGTTCGGCACGGTCACGACGTGGTTCCTGATGGGCGGCACGATCTACACCGCCTACACGTTCCTGGCGGTGCCCGGCGTGGTCTACGCGCAGGGCGCCATCGGGTTCTTCGCCCTGCCCTACACGGTCATCGTCTACCCGCTGGCGTTCTGGCTGCTGCCGAAGCTGTGGCGGGAGGCGCGCGACGTGGGCGCGGTGACGATCGCCGACGTGGTCCGGGTGCGCTACGACTCCCCCGGGCTCGCGCTGGCCGTCGCGCTGACCGGCATCCTGGTCACGATGCCGTACGTGGCGCTCCAGCTGCTGGGCATCCGCACGGTGCTGGTCGTGCTCGGCGTCTACCCGGCGGGCGTGGTCGGCGACCTGCTGCTGGCGCTGGTGTTCGCCGTGCTGGCGGTGGCGACCTACCGCAACGGCATCCGCGCCGCGGCGGTGATCGCGTTCCTCAAGGGCGTGCTGGTGTTCGCGGCGATCGTGGTGGTCATCGCGCTGCTGGGCAACCTGGCCGACGTGTTCGGGGAGGCCGAGCGGCGGGCCGGACCGCGGGGCGTCGTGGCCGGCGTGGACGGCGGTGTCGTCACCACCCACCTCGACCCGGGCCTGTCCAGCGCGTACGTGAGCCTGGCGGTCGGGTCCGCGCTGGCCCTGCTGGTCTACCCGCACGTGCTGACGGCGGCGTTCGCGGCGAGCGGCGAGCGGGTGCTGCGGCGCAACTCGGTGCTGCTGCTCGGGTGGACCGCGGTGCTGGGCCTGTTCGCGCTGCTCGGCGTGGCCGCGCACGGGATGGGGGTGGTGACCGGGCCGGGCCGGGCCGAACTGGCCGTGCCGATGCTGGTCGAGCGGCTGATGCCGGGGTGGGCGGCCGGGCTGGTGTTCGGCGCCCTGGCGATCGGGGCGCTCGTGCCGGCGTCGATCATGTCCGTCGCGGCGGCCATGCTGTTCACCCGCAACGTCTACGTCGAGTACGTCAACCCCCACACCACGCCCAAGGCGCAGAACGGGATCGCCCGCGCGGTGTCGCTGCTGGTCAAGTTCGGCGCGCTGAGCTTCGCGGTGCTGCTGCCCGCGCAGGACACGATCAACCTCCAACTGCTGGGCGGGGTGTGGGTGCTCCAGACGTTCGCGGCGGTCGCGCTCGGGCCGGTGGGCCGGCTGCTGTCCGCGCCCGGCCTGCTCGCGGGCTGGGCGGTGGGGATGCTGTCGGGCACGCTGCTGGTGACCTCCGGCGGCTTTTCGGCCGTGGTGGTGATCGGCGGCTTCCAGGTGTACGCGGCGGTGGTCGCGCTGGCCGCCAACCTGGTGGTCGCCCTCGTCGTGAGCGCGCTGGTCGACAGGGTCCGCCGCAGTGGCTGACCAGCGCGAACCCGACACCGTGGAGACCCTGGCGGCGCGCGACGCCGACCGGGAGGCCGCGCTGTCCGACGTGTTCCACCGCCACCACCTGGAGTTGGTCCGGCTGGCGACGCTGCTGGGCGCCGAGTCCGAGGCCGAGGACGTGGTCGCGGACGCGTTCTGCGAGCTTCATCGCAACTGGCGCAAGCTCCGATCGACGCAAGCGGCGCTACCCTACTTGCGAGCGGTCATCGTGAACCTGGTCCGGATGCGCGTGCGCCACCTCCAGGTGGTGCGCAAGCACGTGGAGTGGGTGCGCGAGGACGTCGACTCGGCCGAGGCGCAGGCCCTGGTCCGGGACGACCAACGTGCTCTGCTGGACGCGCTGCGCGAGCTGCCCGCCCGCCAGCGGGAAGCGCTCGTGCTGCGGTACTGGCTGGGGCTCAAGGAGGCGGAGATCGCCGAGGCGATGGGGATCAGCGCCGGCGCGGTGAAGGCCCACACCGCGCGGGGCATGGCGAAACTGGGCAAGGTGCTGGAGGCCGACGGTGGCGAATGACGGCGAGCAGCGGCTCGCGGACGCGCTGCGGTCCGTGGCCGACGAGGTCACCACCTCCCCCGACGCCTACCGCCAGGTCCGCGCCCGCTGGCGGCGCAAGGAGCGCCGCCGCCGACTCGTGGTCGCCGTGCTGGCCTCCGCCGTGGTCGTGACGGCCAACGGCATCGCCCTCTGGGCACTCAGCGACGCCTCCCCCGCACAGCACGTCATCTTCGAGGACCCCGCCCGACGCTGACTCATTTCACGGCGGTGAAGGCGCCCCGGACCGCGTGGGTGCCGGCTTGCGCTTCGTAGCGGTCGGTGTGGGCGTCGCGTGGGCCGCTCTGGTGGTTGTACTGGGCGGCGAAAGAGTGTTCTCCGGCCGGCACGGTGCGGCCGGGCTTGAGGACCCAGCGGTAGGCCAGCGCGCCGTCTGCCTCCTGCACGGTGAGGGTGAAGTCGTCCCCGGGACCGGTCTGCCACTGGCCGGTGGTCTGCACGCCGCCGGTCTGGGTGATGCGCAGTTCCACGGTGAGCGCGGTGAGCGGCTGGGTGGTGGTGAGGACGAGCCTGCTCTGGCTCCAGTAGGCGTGGCTGTGCGGATCGATCGACCCCTCCGCCGACAGCGGCCCGTCCGAGGACCGGTTGCCCGGCGGAGCCGGATCGCGCGTAGTCGTCCGGCCACCGGTCGGCTCCGGCTGACCCTGCTGCGGCGGGGCGTCGGTGGTGCGGGTGGGGCCGGTGGTCGTGCTCGGGGCCGGGGTGGTCGCGCTGATCGCGGTGTCCGGCTGCGGGGGCGCGATGATCCCGGCGACGGCCAGGCCCGCGGTCGCCAGGACGCCGGCCGCCGCGACGCCCGCGAGCGCCACCTTCGGCCACGACCGCGCGATGCCCGGGGTCCGGCGGCGGACGGGGGCGCCGGCCATGCCGCGCTCCACGCGTGCCAGCATCCGGGCACGGTCGGGCTGGTGCGCCTCGGCGGCCTCGCGCAGCCGCCTGCTGATCTCGTCGTTCACCTGATCCCCCTCCCCGACACCACGTCCTGCGCCGCCCGCGCGCCGAGCAGGCGTTCCAACTCGGCCAGCCCCTTCGAGGTCTGGCTCTTCACCGCGCCGACCGAGATCCCCAGCGCCAGCGCGGTGTCCTGCTCCGACAGGTCGAAGGCGTGCCGGAGCACCACGCAGGCCCGCTTGCGGAACGGCAACGAGTCCAGGGCGGCCCGGACGTCCACCACGGCGGCGACGTCCGGGCCGTGCACCTGCTGCGGCCGTTGCGAGAAGAACAGCGTGATCCGGCGGCGCTCGCGCGTCGCGCTCCGGATGCGTTCCCGCGCCAGGTTCGCGACCACGCCACGGGCGTACGCCAGCGGGTGCTCGGCGTCGCGCAGCCGGTCCCAGCGCTGCCACAGGGCGATCAGGGCGTCGGCGGCGAGGTCGTCGGCCGCGTCCGCCTCGCCGGTCAGCAGGTAGGACAGCCGCGACAGCTCGGCGTAGTGCCGTTGGAAGAACGCGTGGAACTCCGCCGACGGGTCATCAGCGAGCATGTCCGCCGACTGTCCTTTCCCCGATGGTCCGTTCGAGTGGTCAGGACGGGTCACCGTACAGCACACCCCGGCCGTTGGTGCCCAGGTAGACCCGGCCGTAGACGTCGGGGTCCCCGGTGATGACTCCGGCCGCGCTCCCGCCGAACTGGTGCTGGTCGTCGTTGATCCGCACCCAGGCCGCGCCGCCGTCGGTGGAGCGGAAGATCCCGGTCACGCCGTTCACCGTGCCGATGAGGTAGAGGGCGTGGTAGCGGGCGCCCGGGGCGGCCTTGCCGAAGCCGACCGATTCGGCCCGCTGCACGCCGTCCAGCTTGCGGAAGCTCGCCCCGCCGTCCGTGGAGTGCGCGAGGCCGCCGCCGTCCGCGATCCACAGGTCGCCGGCGTTGCCCGGAGCCGCCTTGAGGCGTCCCCCGCCGAGACCACCGGCGCGGGCGGTGAAGCTCCGGCCGCCGTCCGTGCTGGCGAACAACGTGCCGTTGCTGAGCGCGTAGAACGTGCCCGACGTGGCGCGGTCAGCCACGACGGCCGTGCCCGCAGGCAGACCCTTGGACGCCGTCCAGGTCTTGCCCCGGTCCGTGGAGACGTAGGGAACCTGTCCCGACGCGGTCCACACCACCGTGCCGCCGTCCGCCGAGATCGCGACGGAGCCACCACCCGCGGCGCTCACCGGAGCCCCGGCGAACGGTTCCCAGGTCGACCCGCCGTCGGTGGAGTAGGCGCCGCGTTCTTCGCTGCTGTAGCCGACGCGCACCACGATGTTCGGCTTGGCCTGCGCGAAGTCGATGCCGGTGGTGTTGGTGAAGCGCGGTCCGGAGCTGGCGGCGGCCGGCACCCGGTCCACGTCGTCGTGGCGGAACCCGCCGACGTCGCCGAGCGCGCTGATCAGCTTGCCGCCGGGCGGCGCGACCAGACCGAGGACCGCGGTCTCCTCCAGTCCCCTGACCGGGACCGTCCAGTGCGTGGCGCCGCCGTTGTCCGCTGCGGTGACGTCGTTGCTGGCCCAGAGTCCCGATCCGGTGCCGTACAGGACGTGCCCGGAGTCGAAGGGGTCGATGGCCAGCGCGCCCATCCAGTGCCCGATGCCATCGCCGACGTACGGCGCCGCGGACGCGTCCCGGACCGCCTTCTCCCCGAGGGCCTTCCAGGTCGCGCCGCCGTCGGTGGAGCGGTACAGCTCGTCCGAGGGCCACCAGCGGTCGAGCGTGGTCACCATCACCGTGGCCGGGCGCTGCGGGTCCACCGCCAGCCCGGCGTAGCCGAAGCCGGTGCCCGGGGCGGGCGAGATGTCCTTCCAGGACCCGTCGTGCTTCCACACCGAGCCGGCCTTCACCCCGTTGGGGCCCGGGACGTCGGTGTAGGTCACGTACAGCGAACCGTCACCGGCCAGGACGCCGTGGTGCGGCAACTGCCCCGTGGGCTGACCGGGCAGGGCCTGCCAGGTGCCGCCGCCGTCGGTGGAGCGGTAGAGGGAGGTGGTCTTGTCGGCGACACCCACGTAGATCGTCTTGCTGCCGGCGGGCCCGAAGGTCACGAAGGACAGCCCGACTCCGCTGCTGGCCCCGTCCTTGACGGGGAAACTGGCCACCTGGCTCCAGTTCACGCCGTGGTCGGTGCTGCGCCACAGGCCGTTCTTGCGGGTGCCCAGGTACAGCGTGGCGGGGTCGGCGGGGTCGATCGCGAGCCGTTCGCCCATGGACCGGCCGTCCTCGTTGGCACCGAGCTTGAAGGGCAGGTCGGTGCGCTGGAAGGTCCGGCCCTGGTCGGTGGAGCGCAGGATCGCGCCGTTGCCCGCCCAGTCGTTGGTGTAGGTGCCGGTGGCGAGGTAGAGGCGCTCGGGGTCGACCGGGTCGGTCGCCACGCTCTCGATGCCGAGCATGTTCCAGTCGGCGACCCAGTCGGTCAACGGGACCCACCGGCCGGCCGCGCCGTCCCACCGGTACGCGCCGCCCATGTCGGTGCGCGCGTACAGCAGGCCCTTGCGGGTGGGGTTGAAGACGAAGCCGGTGACGAAGCCGCCACCCGCGATCTGGACGTTCCGCCAGGTGTAGGGACCGGGCTTGGCCGGCGCCGCCGGGACGGGCGCGGCGGACGTGCTGGGCTTGGGCAGTGCCAGGGCGGGCACCGAGGGCGTGGCGACGACGCGGGCCTTCGCCAGCTTCCACCGCTGGTCGGCGCTACTCCGGTCGGGGGCCTGGACGACCGCCTGGCCGTCGGAGCCGTCGTTGACGCACAGCACCATGCCGCTGCTCCGCGAGACGATCTTCACCGTCCCGTCGCCGGCGTCGGTGATCTTCCACTGCTGGGTGACGGCACCGGTGTCCGACTGCTGCTCGACGTGCGCGCTGCGGACTCCCAGCACCTTCCCGCTGTTGTGGTTGACCAGCTGGTAGTGGTCACCGTCCACCGGCTTCACCCGCCACTGCTGGCTGGCCGCGGTGTCGGCGCGCTCCTCCTGCTGGATGCGGACGCCGTCGGCGGTGTCGGCCCCGGCCACGTCGAGCGCGTTGCCGTTGTGCTCGGAGACCAGTTGGTAGTAGGCGGCGGCGTCGACCGCCACCGCTTCCGGGTCGTCATCCCGCATGAACAGCAGGTACGGACTCAGCAACGCCGCCGCACCCATCACCACGGCGAACACCGTCCACCGCCCACCGTGACGCTTGGGCTTGCGCCGTTCCGCGGGCCTGGTCTCGCTCATCAGCAGCACTCCTAGAGTCGGTTCTGCCCCCCAGTTGCCGCTGCCGGCGGAAAAGGTTGCCGCCCGTTCCAGGATTTTTTTGATCAGGTCACGAGGATGAACAAGCCCAGCGCGGGCAGGAAGTTGTTCGTCTGGTGGGCGACGATGCTCGCGAGCAGGTTGCCCGTGGCCAACCGGGCGAGTCCGACCGGGATCGACACGATGAGCAGCAGGGGCGTGCGCAACAACTCCATGTGGGCCACGGCGAACACCACGCAGGTGGCCAGGAGGATCACCCACCGGTTCCACCGCCAGTGCTCCATCACCCGCCACAGCAGGCCGCGGAAGAGGATCTCCTCCCCGATCGGCACCACCAGCCAGACCGCCAGCAGCACCACCACCGCCATGGGCAGACCGATCTGCCGGCCCTCGAATGCCTCGCCCACCGCCGAACCGGTGTCCTCGCCGACCACTTGCGTCCACAAGGCGGCGGCCGGGATGGTGACCAGCAGGCCGCCGACGCCGATCGCCAGCCCGATGCCGAAGTCGCGCAGGTTCCAGCGGAACCCGAGTTCACGTCGGACGCGGCCGTTGCCGGGGTCCCGATCGACGACGATCGCGACACCCAGCAACACCACCAGCGCGGCCACACCGACGGGCGCGAGCAGGAGGGTGACGAGCGCCCCGGCCGACAGTCCCCCGGTCCCGCCGAACGCGAACAGGACCGCCACCGACACGGCCAGCCACACGACCTCGGCCAGCACGAACACCCCCAGCAGCGCCCACCCACGCCGCCGCCCGGCGACCTCGACAACGCCCACGCCCGACCCACCCCCGCCTCAATCGCCGATCCACCGGCCGAAGGCCACCGCCACACCGCCGACCACCACGAAGTATGCGGTCTCGTGCTCTCCGGCGTAGTGCTCAGGCAGGCAGTAGGCGGTGGCGGCACGCGGTCGGCGCGGCAGTCTAGTTGGCGCTAACATCACCGATCGCGCGGTTGAGAGCGGTGACGTTGACGCCTGGTTCGCCGAGGACGCCGGCAGCCCGACCGTCGGTGTGCTCGGTGATCAACTGGCGCACGCGGTCCTCGGTCAGCCCGTTCTCGCGCGCCACCCGCCGTGCCTGCAAGTGCGCATAGGCGGTGCTGATGTGCGGATCGAGACCAGAGGCCGACGCGGTGACGGCGTCTTGCGGCACCTCAGCCTCGGGGACACCTTCACGCTGGGCGACAGCCGCCCGGCGTTCGGCGACCACGGCGTCGTACTCCGCGTTGCGCTCGCCCTTGTTCGACCCACCGGAGGCCGGGAGCGTGGCAGCGGACGGCCGGGTGTGGAACCACCGAGAACCTTCACGGTCAACAGCGACCAACGTGGTGTCGACGGCCTCGGCGTTGCCGTGCAGGCCAGGCAGCCGGGACACACCCCACACCGCGAGCGGGTACAAAACGCCGGTGAGGACGGTCAGGACGAGCAGGACGCGCAGCCCCGCAGCAGCTTGCTTGAGCATGGTGGGTCACCCGATTCCGGGGATGTGTCGGACGAGCAGGTCGATCAGCCAGATCCCGGCGAACGGCGTCACAATGCCGCCGACGCCGTAGACCAGCAGGTTGCGCCGCAGCAGCGCGGCGGCGCTGGACGGCCGGTACCGCACGCCACGCAGCGCCAGCGGGATCAGCGCGATGATGATCAGAGCGTTGAAGATCACCGCCGACAGGATCGCGGACTGCGGCGACCCCAGGTGCATGACGTTGAGCCTGTCCAACTGCGGGTAGATCGCGGCGAACATGGCCGGGAGGATGGCGAAGTACTTGGCCAGGTCGTTGGCCACGCTGAACGTGGTCAGCGCACCCCGGGTGATCAGCAGTTGCTTGCCGATCTCCACGATCTCGATCAGCTTGGTCGGGTCGGAGTCCAGGTCGACCATGTTCCCGGCCTCCTTGGCGGCGGAGGTGCCGGTGTTCATGGCCACGCCCACGTCGGACTGGGCCAGCGCCGGGGCGTCGTTGGTGCCGTCGCCGGTCATCGCGACCAGCCGCCCGCCCTCCTGCTCCCGCCGGATCAGCGCCATCTTGTCTTCCGGCTTGGCCTCGGCGAGGTGGTCGTCCACGCCTGCCTCGGCCGCGATCGCCCGGGCGGTCAACGGGTTGTCGCCGGTGACCATGACCGTGCGGATGCCCATCGCGCGCAGTTCGGCGAAGCGTTCCTTCATGCCGGGCTTAACGACGTCGGACAGCCGGATCACGCCCAACACCACGTCGTTCTCGGCGACGACGAGCGGGGTCCCGCCGGCGGCGCCGATCCCGTCCACGACGCGCCGGGTCTCCTCGGACAACGCGAACCCGCTCGCCGCGCCCTTGCGGATGCGCCGGCCGTCCAGGTCGATGCCGCTCATCCGGGTCTGCGCGGTGAACGGCACGAACTCGCCGGTCTGCTCGTGCTCGGTCGCGTCGGCGGCACGGCCGTGCACGGTCGCGCACAGGTCGACGATGCTGCGGCCCTCGGGGGTGCCGTCGGCCAGGCTGGACAGCCGTGCCGCGTCGACCAGGGCGTCCATGCTGGTGCCGTTGACCGGGATGAACTCGGTGGCGCAGCGGTTGCCCCACGTGATGGTGCCGGTCTTGTCCAACAGCAGGGTGTCGATGTCCCCGGCGGCCTCGACCGCCTTGCCGGAGGTGGCCAGGACGTTGCGCTGCACCAGCCGGTCCATGCCCGCGATGCCGATCGCGGACAGCAGCGCGCCGATCGTGGTCGGGATCAGGCACACCAGCAGCGCGGTCAGCACGATCACCGACTGCTCGCCGCCGGAGTACACCGCGAACGGCTGCAACGCCACGACCGCCAGCAGGAAGATGATCGTCAACGTGGACAACAGGATCGTCAGCGCGATCTCGTTGGGCGTCTTCTGCCGCCGCGCGCCCTCGACCAGGGCGATCATGCGGTCGACGAAGGTCTCACCCGGCTTGGTGGTGATCCGCACGACGATCCGGTCGGACAGCACGGTCGTCCCGCCGGTCACCGCCGACCGGTCGCCTCCGGATTCCCGGACCACCGGGGCGGACTCGCCGGTGATGGCCGACTCGTCCACGGTCGCGATGCCCTCGACCACGTCACCGTCACCGGGGATCACCTCACCGGCCTCGACCACAACGAGATCGCCGACGCGCAATTCCGTGCCGGCAACGCGTTCCTCGAAGCCGTCCTCGACAATCCGGCGAGCCACAGCCTCCTTCTTGGTCCGCCGCAAGGAGTCCGCCTGCGCCTTCCCCCGGCCCTCGGCAACGGCCTCCGCCAGGTTGGCGAACAGGACGGTGAACCACAGCCACAGCGCCACCGCGACCGTGAACACGCTCGGGTCGCTGATCGCGAAGGCCGTGACCAGGATCGAACCGACCCAGACGACGAACATGACCGGGTTGCGCACCTGGTGGCGCGGGTGGAGCTTGCGCAGCGCGTCGGGGAACGACGTGACGAGCTGACGCGGGTCGAACACTCCGGCGGCGACCTGGTGGCCGGGGTTCTGCGGTGCCGCCGAGAGAGTCTGTTGTGGACGATCGGTCGTGGTGGTCACAGCAGAGCCTCCGCGATGGGACCGAGAGCGAGAGCGGGGACGAAGGTCAGGGCCGCGACCAGCACGATCGCGCCGGCGAGCAGCGAGGCGAACAACGGGCCGGTGGTCGGCAGCGTGCCCGCCGTGACCGGCACCTTCCGTTGCGCGGCAAGGGAACCGGCCAGGCACAGCACGGCCACGATCGGCACGAACCGGCCCAGCGCCATGCACACGCCCAGCGACGCCTGGAACCAGTCACTGGTGACCGTGATACCCGCGAACGCACTGCCGTTGTTGTTCGACGCCGACGCGTACGCATAAAGGATTTCCGACAGGCCGTGCTCGCCCTGGTTGTTCAAAGCTCCTTGCGTGCCGGGCAGGATCGCGGCGATGCCCGCACCGATCAGCAGCACCGTCGGCATGGCCAGGATCGACACGGCCGCCGCCGTCACCTCCCGCCGGCCCAGCTTCTTGCCCAGGTACTCCGGCGTGCGGCCGACCATCAGACCGGCCAGGAACATCGCGATCACGGCCATCACCAGGATGCTGTACAGGCCCGTGCCCACACCGCCCGGCGTCATCTCGCCGAACAGCATGTTCAGCAGCGCACCGCCACCGCCCAGACCGGTGTAGCTGTCGTGCATCGAGTTCACCGCGCCCGTGGACGTGCCCGTGGTGGTGTTGGCGAACAACGCCGACGCGGGCACGCCGAACCGGACTTCCTTGCCCTCCAACGGTCGCAGCCCGTGCGCCTCGGCCGTCCAGATCACCGCGAGCATGGCGCCCCACAGCACGCCCATCACCGACAGCAGCACGTACCCCTGCTTGCGCTCCCCCACCAGCGTGCCGAACGTGCGGGTCAGCGACACCGGGACGACCAGGATCAGGAAGATCTCGACCAGGTTCGACCAGCCGTTGGGGTTCTCGAACGGGTGCGAGGAGTTGGCGTTGAGCACACCGCCGCCGTTGGTGCCCAGTTCCTTGATCGCCTCCTGCGACGCGACCGGCGCCGTGGCGACGGTCTGCCCGTCCACGTCCACGCCGGACGCGAAACTCATCACCACACCCGTGGCGACCAGCACGATCGCGAACACGAACGCGACCGGCAGCAGGATGCGGACCACGCCGCGGACCAGGTCCACCCAGAAGTTGCCCAACCGGTCGGTCCGGCTCCGCGCGAACCCCCGGACGAGCGCGATCGCGACGGCCATGCCGACGGCGGCGGACACGAAGTTCTGCACCGTCAACCCGACCAGCTGCACGGTGTGCCCCATGACCGTCTCGGGCACGTAGGACTGCCAGTTCGTGTTCGTCACGAAGCTGACGGCCGTGTTGAAGGCCATCCCCGGCCCGACGTCACCCCGGCCGAAGTCGAACGGCAACAGCGACTGAACGCGTTGCAGCACGTACAGGAGCACGATCCCGACGAACGAGAACCCGAGCACACCGTAGGCGTAGGTGCTCCAGCGCTGCTCGGAGTCGGGGTCGACCCGGGCAACGCGGTAGATCGCCCGCTCCACCCGAAGGTGCTTCGCGCTGGAGTAGACGCGGGCCATGTAGTCGCCGAACGGCCGGTAGACCAGGGCCAAGGCGACCAGCAACACGCCGACCTGGAGCAGGCCGGCCGCGGTCGAGGACATCAGAACTTCTCCGGCCTGAGCAGAGCGACGAACAGGTACCCGATCACCAGCAGGGCGAGCACGCCACCGACGACGTTCGCCACCACCCCCGTACCGCTCACAACCTCTCCAGACCGCGCACGCCCAGCGCGAGCACCGCGAAAACCCCGATCAGCAGCAACGCGTAGGCCAGATCGGCCATGAGCGTGTTCCCTTCCCCCAACAGCCGGCCGCCCACCTGGCGGCCGTGACGCTGGAAAGCGTGCGTCAGGGACCAGGTGTGCTCGGCGACCCTGATGGCTCCCTTACACGCCCGAACGGGTCCTTTACGCGTCGTTGACACCCCGGGAGATCCAGCTCTCATCCGCCCCACACCTTCACCGATCCCCCGAACACTTGCGCAGCGCGACCTTTCCCGCACCACCGTCAACGCACAGGCCAGTGGGCAACGACTTGAGCCGGAAGTCCAACGCGGGACTCGGCTGGTCGCTGATCAGGCACGGGCTGGACGCGACGTTGCGGTCCTTCGGCAGCGGCTCGGCCGTCGGCTGCGACTCCGGCGTGGGCTCGAAGTAGCGGAAGTCGTCCGTCCGGCAGGAATCCAGGTGGTACTCCGACGCGGCATCACTGGTGCACTCGGGCCTGGTCCGTAGCTGCGGCAGACCGGGTCGTCGCCGCACCCGTCAACGCGCCGGCACCGGGTGCCTCGCGGTGAGCGGGGTGCCCGGCCACCAGTTCGCGCGACCGAGCAGCGCCATCACGGCGGGCAGCAGCAGTCCGCGCACGACCGTGACGTCCAGCAGCACCGCCACCGCCACGCCGACGCCGATCTCCTTGACCGCCACCAGTTCCCCGAGCGCGAAGCCGAGGAACACCACGCCGATCGCCAGGGCGGCAGCGGTGATCACCGGACCGGTGGCCACGATCCCGGCCAGCACAGCCTGGTCACCTTGGTCGTCACTCGCACGCCGGTCCCACTCCTCCTTGATCCGGGCGATCAGGAACACCTCGTAGTCCATCGACAGACCGAAGATGAAGACGAACAACAGCAAGGGTGTCGTGAGGTCGAGCGCGCCGTGGGAGTCGAAGCCGAGCAGGCCCGAACCCCAGCCCCACTGGAAGATCGCGACCATCACGCCGAGCGTCGCCGTCAGCGTCAGCACGTTCATCACCAACGCCTTCACCGGCACCAGCACCGAGCGGGTCAGGGCGAAGAGCAGCAGCGCGGTCGCGGCGACGATGACGAGCAGCGCGACGGGCAACTGGTCGGCGGTGGCGTCCTTCGCGTCGACCAGTTCCGCGGCCGGTCCCGCGACGAGCACCCGGACCGGCGTGTCCACCGCCCGGATGTCGCGGACCACCTGCTGGGCGCGCTCGCTCGACGTGTGCTCGTCCAGCCGCACGTCCACGATCGTCACGCCCGGCGGTCGGTCGGCGCGTTGCTCCACCTCGAACACGCCGTCCAGCGCGTCCAGTCGAGCGAGCAGGGCCGGAACCCCGACCCCGGTGTCGTCGGACTCGATGACCAGGGTGATCGGGTCGACGCCGCCGAACTCGCGCTCGACGACCTCGACGACCCGCCGCTCCTCGCTGCCCGCGGGCAGCGACCGGGCACCGGAGTCGGCGAAGTTGACGTGCAGCACCGGCACGCTCAGCACGAGCAGCCCGACCACCACGCCGAACGCCACCCAGGCGGGCCGCTTTTGTGCGAACGCGGCCAGCTCGGCCAACACCCCCGGCCCCCGCCGCCCACCACGCCGCCACACCCACGTCCGGGTGCCCGGCTGCGGAATGCGCTTGTGCGCCAACGCGATCACGGCCGGAACCAGCGTCACCCCGGCCACCACGGCCAGGCCGACCACGGCCACACCGCCCATCGCCATCGCCGCCAGCAGCGGATCGGCGAAGACGAACAGACCGGCGAGCGCGACACCGACCGCGAGACCGGACACCACGACGGCCCGTCCCGCCGTGGCCACCGTCCGGGCCAGCAGCTCGGGCACCGGGGCGTCCGGGTCGGCCGCCCGTTCGTCGCGGAACCGGGCCACGACCAGCAGGCTGTAGTCGACCGCCAAGCCGATGCCCAGCAGGGTCACCACGTTGACCGCGTACTCGTTGACCGGCACCGCACCCGCCAGCCCGGTCAACGCGAGCAGTGCCCCGGCGATGGTGGCCAGGGCGGCGGCCAGCGGCAGGCTGCCCGCGACCAGGCCGCCCAGGAGCACGACGAGCAGTGCGACCAGCACCACGAGGGCGACCGACTCGCCGAACACCGCGTCCTCGATCGCCTGCTCGCCGAACGTCCGCTCCGCCAGCAGCTTGCCACCGACTAGGACCTCGGGGACATCGATGCGGCGCAGCGCGGCGGCCACCTCGTCGGCGGCGGCCAGCGCCTCCTCTGTGGACAGTCCCGGTTTGAGTTCCACGGTGACCAGGGACTTCCGGTTGTCGTCGGACACCCGGTAGGCCCCGGTCGTGTAGGCGTCGACCACCTGGGCCACGCCCTTGACGGCCCGGATGTCGAACATCACCTTGCTCGCGCCGGAGACCAGGTCGGGGTCGTTGTAGTCCCGGCCGGCCAGCACGGCGACGATCACTTCCCCGTCCGGGGACAGTTCGGCGAGCCGGGCCTGCGCCACCGTGGACTCGGCCCCGGGCCGCAGGCTGTCGACCGGTTGCGCCCGGTCGAAGACGCTGCCGCCGAACGTGGCGCCCACCAGCGTGAGGAGGACCCAGCCGATCAGCACCGGGACGCGTCGACGGGCGACCCACCGACCCAGACCTGCCAACATCGGAGATCCTCCGTTCCGCCGGCCGGTCCACGGCTGAGGCAGAACGTAGGCGCACTTCTGGCGGCTGTCAATCAAAAGAACGGCGGCTTGCGGTTCGCTTGACGATACCTTGCTCCGCTGGAGCGTCAAATGTCAGAAGCCCACCTCTTGGCCAGGCCGCGGAGCCGTGCCACGGCCTCGGCGACGTCGGCGCCGGCGATGGTCGTGGTGCCGGGTATCGGGTGCATGCGCTCGACCTGGTCGGCGAAGCGCAGGAATTCCCGGTGCGCGTGTTCCCGGCAAGGGAGGCAGGTGACGCTTTCCGGGCGGTGGGAGGTCATCGCGTAGGGCCTGGGCAGCCCGCAGCCGGTGGTGACGACGCTCGGCGCGTCGGTCACGCTGCCCAGCATCGACGAGATCAGGTTGCGGAGTTCCGGCCCGGCCCGCAGCACCTGCTGCTCGACGTGGATGTGCGGATCGGTCTCGCTCATGTGCGCCCGCCCCTCCGCCAGGACCCTTCGGCGACCCAGGCTACTGGCGTCGGGCGGGCGTGCGGGAGCTTCACGTCACGCCCGCCCGACGCGGGCCGCCGGAACAAGGGGGGATTGCCCGGCGGCGCGGGTCGCGCGCGGGGACGGCGACCCGGAGACCTACTATAACTACTAGTAGGAAGAGGTGCCCGACCGGTACGTCCCAGTCGCTAGGATGTGCTGGTTGAAAGGGGCGCGATGCACGGGCTCGGCGAGTTGGAAGCAGCCGTCATGGAGGTGCTGTGGCGCGCGCCCGCACCCGTGAAGGTCCGTGACGTCCTCGACGAGCTGAACAAGGACCGCGCACTCGCCTACACCACCGTCATGACCGTGCTGGACAACCTCCACCGCAAGGGCTGGGTCGACCGCGAGCGCGACGGCAAGGCGTTCCGCTACGAGGCCGCGGTGAGCCGGACGGAAGCGGCGGCGAAGGCGCTGCGCGAGGTGCTGACCGCGTCCGGGGACCCCGAGGGCGCACTGCTGCACTTCGCCCGGTCGGCGTCCGAGCGGGAGACCGAACTGCTGCGCAAGGCCCTGCCGCGAAAGTCCCGCAAGACGTGACGGTCGCACTGGCGCTGCTGCTCACGGCGGGCCTGGTCGGGGTGCTGGCGCCCCGGCCGCTGCGACGGCTGGCCGCCCGTGACGTCGACCCGACGCTGTCGATCGTCGCGTGGCTGGCCTCCGCCGTCGGGGTCGTGGCGACCGCCACGTTGGCGGTGGCGCTGCTGCTCGTGCCCGACCACGGCACCCACCTGCTCAGCCGCATGCACGACTGCTGGTCGTCCCTCGAACACGGCCTGGCGCCCAGCGTCGAGGCAGCCGGTGGCGTGGCGGGGTTGGTGCTGGTCACCGCGCTGCTGGCCCGGCTCGCCGTGGTCAGCGCACGCGCGGCGCGGCGACGGGCGCGCACCCGGCGCGAACACCTGGCCACGCTGCGCACGGCCGCCCGGCAGGAGCCCGGCTCGCCGTCGACGCTGTGGCTCGACCACGACGAGCCGCTGGCGTTCACCCTGGCCGGCACGCCCGGGGTCGTGGTCGCGACCGAAGGGCTCAACCGGCACCTGACCGACGACCAGGTGGCCGCCGTGCTCACCCACGAACGGGCGCACCTGGCGGGACGCCACCACCTGCTGGTCGCGGCCAGCGAGGCGATCGCCACGGTGCTGCCGTTCCTGCCCCTGTTCCGGCACGCGCCGGCGGCGGTGAAAGCCCTGGTCGAACTCGCCGCCGACGCGGCAGCCGTGCGGGCCTGCGGCGTGGACGCCGTCCGGACGGCGCTGCTGAAGGTCTCGCAGCACGGCACCCCCGGCACGGCGCTCGCGATGGGCGAGGACGCGGTCGAGGTCCGCCTGGAACGCCTGGCCGGCGTCCGCCACCACCCGAGCCCGATGCTGGGCCGCGCCCTGTGCGTGGCCGCCGGCACGACCGCGGTGGCACTCCCCACCGTGGCCGGGCTCGGCGGCCTGCTGGCTCTGGTCGCGGTCGGCTGTCTCTAACGCGTCAGACGGCCTCTGCCAACTCCCGCTCCTCGCGGGCCGAGGCGAACGCCCGCGGTTCCTCCACCTCGACAACCGGCAAGGTGGCGTCCCCGTCCGCATCGCCGACATCGACTCCATCGGCCCCATCAACGTCATCCGCCGCATCGAAGGGTGACCCCAGCCGGTTCACGGCTTTGATCAAAGGCTGACGAAAGGCCGCGTGCGACTGCCCGCCGCCGAGCCCTCGCGTCTCATGTGGGATTTCTTGCGAAAACCTGCCTGTAACATCTTGACGCAGCGTTTGTGATCGTTCACAGTTCGCCTGGCGCGGTTCAGCTGCACCGCATATGGACCCTCTGTCGCCCCCCAATAACCACATATCCCTGCGCGGACCAACTGAGATGTTAGCGTTAACAGCTCACATCCCAGGGCAGCGTCCGTGCGCCGGCATGGTCGGTGTCCGCGCCGATACGGCCCGTCTCATATCGCGATGCGAATGATGAAAGGAAAAGGTGCTATGTCGGTTGGGTTTTCGCGCACCACGAGGTGGCGTCGTCGATGGCGGTCGGGGATGGCCGCCGCGGCGGTCGCGGCGGTCGCGGGTGGACTGCTCACGGTGGCCACCACCGCCGCGACGGCGGCCACGGTGGACACCACCGCCTGGTACGTGCTGGTGAACCGCAGCAGCGGCAAGGCCCTCGACGTCAACGGCGCGTCCACAACCGACGGCGCCAACCTCATCCAGTGGACCCGCACCAACGCCAACAACCAGCAGTTCCAGTTCGTGGACGCGGGCGGCGGCTACTACAAGCTGCGCGTGCGGCACTCCGGCAAGGCGGTCGACGTGCTGGGCGCGTCCACCGCCGACGGCGCCGCCGTGGTGCAGTGGGCCGAACACGGCGGCAGCAACCAGCAGTTCCGCCTCGCCGACTCCGACGGCGGGTACGTCCGACTGCTCAACCGCAACAGCGGCAAGGCCGTCGAAGTCCAGGGCGGCTCGGCCGCCGACGGCGCCCGCGTGGTGCAGTGGAGCGACTGGAACGGCAGCAACCAGCAGTGGCAGCTCGTCCGGGTCGGCGGGGGCAGCGGCACGTGCTCGCTGCCGTCGACCTACCGCTGGACGTCGACCGGCCCGCTGGCGACCCCGAAGTCCGGGTGGGTGTCGCTCAAGGACTTCAGCGCCGTCGTCCACAACGGCAAGAACCTCGTCTACGCCACCACGCACGACACCGGGGACGCCTGGAAGTCGACGGTCTTCAGCCCGTTCACGAACTGGTCCGACATGGCTTCCGCCACCCAGCACTCGATGCCCTTCAACGCCGTGGCGCCGACGCTGATCTACCACGCGCCGAAGAACATCTGGGTGCTCGCCTACCAGTGGGGTTGGCCGGACACCTTCTCCTACCGCACCTCGACCGACCCCACCAACCCCAACGGCTGGTCCGCGCAGCAACAACTGTTCACGGGCACCCTCCCGCAGGGGGCGCCCCTCGACCAGACCCTCATCGCCGACGACACGAACATGTACATGTTCTTCGCCGACGACCTGGGCGGCATCTACCGCGCCAGCATGCCCATCGGGAACTTCCCGGGCAGCTTCGGCTCGAACTTCACCAAGATCATGAGCGACACGGCGGAGAACCTGTTCGAGGCCGTCGAGGTCTACAAGGTCAAGGACCAGAACCAGTACCTCATGATCGTCGAGGCGCAAAGCTCCAGCGGGCGCTACTTCCGGTCGTTCACCGCCACCAGCCTCAACGGCACGTGGACCCCGCAGGCCACCACGGTGGGCAACCCGTTCGCGGGCAAGGCCAACAGCGGCGCGACCTGGACCAACGACATCAGCCACGGCGACGTCGTGCGCACCAACCCCGACCAGACCAAGACCATCGACCCCTGCAACCTCCAGTTCCTGTACCAGGGACGTGACCCCAAGTCCGACGGCACGGACTACGGCCTGCTGCCCTACCTGCCGGGCGTGCTGACCCTGCAACGCTAGCCAGCACACCCTGCAACGCTAGCCAGCTGACCCTGCAACGCCAGCCAGCTGACCCTGCAACGCCAGCCAGCTGACCCTGCAACGCCAGCCAGCAGACCCTGCAACGCCAGCCAGCAGACCCTGCAACGCCAGCCAGCAGACCCTGCAACGCCAGCCAGTCGCACGGGGCGGGCTCGGTGCACGACCGAGCCCGCCCGCGCAACCGGAAGCAGATCGTCCGGAACCGGCCCTAGGGTGACCTCCCATGACGCACATCCTGCTCATCGGTGGCCTGTGGCTCGACGGATCGACCTGGGACGAAGTCGTGCCCGCGCTGCGGGAACTCGGCCACCACCCCGAGCCGCTCACCCTCCCCGGCCAGGGCGACGGCTCGACGACCGCCACGTTGGCCGACCAGGTCGCGGCCGTGCTCGCCGCCGTGGACGCCGCGCCGGACCGGCCCCTGGTGGTCGCGCACTCCGCCGCGTGCTCCCTGGCCTGGCTGGCCGCCGACGCCCGGCCCGAGAAGGTGGCCGGGGTCGCGATGATCGGCGGTTTCCCCGCCGGCGACGGGACGACCTACGCCGACTTCTTCGACCCCGAAGACGGCCTCATGCCCTTCCCCGGCTGGGAACCCTTCGAGGGGCCGGACTCCGCCGACCTGGACGAGGACGCCAGGCGCGCCTTCGAGTCCGCCGCGATCCCGGTGCCGGAAGGCGTGACCAAGGGCGTGGTGCGCCTGGCCGACGAACGCCGGTTCGACGTCCCCGTGGTGCTCATCTGCCCCGAGTTCACCCCCGACCAGGCCCGCGACTGGATCGCCGCCGGCGACGTGCCCGAACTCGCCGCGGCCAAGCACGTCGAGTACCTCGACATCGATTCCGGCCACTGGCCGATGCTCACCAGGCCGGCCGACCTCGCCCGACTCATCGCCACCGCCACCGGGTCCTGCCGCCACGGCAACTGTTAGCGCTAACAGCCACTAACCCACGTTTCACTTGGCACACCCCCGGATCGGACCGTTGACAACCCGCCAACGTGGCTGTTACCTATAAAGCCAAACCACGCTCGGACAACGACGAGTCCGGCGAGTTTTGGTTGTTAGCGCTAACATCTGCGGCTCGCGACCCCAACGGAGAGGTTGTCGACGATGGGAAACCCCTTGAACCGGCGCAGGTTGTTGCAGGCCACGGGGGTCGCCGCCCTCGCCACCACCGTGCCCTCCGTGGTCACCCCGATGGCCGGCGTCGCCGGGGCCGCCTCCCTGCCGCCGGCCCGCGGCGACATCGGCGTGTCGACGTTCCCGTTCGACCTCGGCCAGGTCCGCCTCACCACCGGCCGCTGGCTGGACAACCAGAACCGCACGCTGTCCTACCTGCGGTTCATCGACGTCAACCGGCTGCTCTACAACTTCCGGGCGAACCACCGCCTGTCGACGGGCGGCGCGGCGCCGCTGGGTGGCTGGGAGGCGCCGGACTTCCCGTTCCGCACGCACAGCCAGGGGCACTTCCTCAGCGCGTGGGCGCACGCGTGGGCGGTGCTGGGCGACACGACCTGCCGGGACCGCGCGAACCACATGGTCGCGGAGTTGGCCAAGTGCCAGGCCAACAACGCCGCGGCCGGGTTCAACACCGGGTACCTGTCGGGGTTCCCGGAGTCGGACTTCGACGCGATGGAGGCGGGCTCGCCGAAGTCGGTGTCGTACTACTCGCTGCACAAGACGCTGGCGGGCCTGCTGGACGTGTGGCGGCACATGGGCAGCACCCAGGCGCGTGACGTGCTGCTGCGGTTCGCGGGCTGGGTGGACTGGCGAACGGCCCGGCTCACCACCGCCCAGATGCAGCGCGTGCTCCAGACGGAGTTCGGCGGGATGAACGCCGTGCTGGCCGACCTGTACCAGCAGACCGGGGACGCCCGGTGGCTGGCGACGGCGCAGCGGTTCGACCACGCCGCCGTCTTCGACCCGCTGGCGGCCAACCAGGACCGGCTCAACGGGCTGCACGCCAACACGCAGGTGCCGAAGTGGATCGGCGCGGCGCGGGAGTACAAGGCCACCGGCACCACCCGCTACCGCGACATCGCGTCCAACGCGTGGGACATCACCGTCGCCGCGCACACCTACGTGATCGGCGGCAACAGCCAGGCCGAGCACTTCCGCGCGCCCAACGCCATCGCCGCCTACCTCAACACCGACACGGCCGAGGCGTGCAACACCTACAACATGCTCAAGCTGACCCGGGAGCTATGGCTGCTGGACCCGAACCGGGCCTCCTACTTCGACTTCTACGAGCGCGCCCTGCTCAACCACCTGATCGGCCAGCAGAACACGGCCGACCCGCACGGGCACATCTGCTACTTCACCGGTCTCAACCCCGGGCACCGCCGCGGCAACACCGGCCCGGCGTGGGGCGGCGGCAACTGGAGCACCGACTACGGCACGTTCTGGTGCTGCCAGGGCACCGCGCTGGAGGTCAACACCTCGCTGGCCAACTCGATCTACTTCCACAGCGGCACCACGGTGACGGTGAACCTCTACACGCCGTCCACGCTCAACTGGTCGGAACGCGGCATCACCGTCACCCAGACCACGACCTTCCCGGTGTCGGACACCACGTCGCTGACCGTGAGCGGCAACGTGAGCGGGTCGTGGACCATGCGCCTGCGCATCCCGTCGTGGACGAGCGGCGCGACGATCAGCGTCAACGGCGTCGCCCAGAACATCACCACGACCCCCGGCAGCTACGCGAGCGTCACCCGCTCGTGGGCGCCCGGCGACGTCGTGGCGCTGCGCCTGCCCATGCGGCTGACCATGGTGCCCGCCAACGACAACCCGGCGGTCGCCGCGGTGACCTACGGTCCCGTCGTGCTGTCCGGCAACTACGGCAACACGGCCCTCAACTCCCTGCCGGTCCTCGACACCGCGTCCATCACCCGCACCAGCACGTCGTCCCTGGCGTTCACCGCGACCGCGAACGGCGCGACGGTCAACCTCGGGCCGTTCTACGACGCGCACGGGCACAACTACACCGTCTACTGGAACACCGGCGGTGTCGTGGACGCGGGCTACCGGTTGTTCAACGCCGCCAGCGGTTTGGTGCTCGGCATCCAGAACATGTCCACCGCCGACGGCGGGTTGGCGTTGCAGTGGGGCGACACGGGGACGGCGGACCACAACTGGCAGGTGGTCACCGACGGTTCGGCGATCCGGCTGCGCAACGTCAACAGCAACAAGGTTCTGGGCGTGGAGAACATGTCCACCGCAGACAACGCCCGCGTGTTGCAGTGGTCCGACAACGGCACCGCCGACCACCGCTGGACAGTCGTGGACAACGGCGACGGCACCCACAAGCTGCGCAACGTCAACAGCGGCAAACTGCTGGGCATCCTCAACGGCTCCACCGCGCAGGGCGCGCAGGCCGTGCAGGACTCGGACAACGGCAGCACGGACAACAACTGGCGGTTCGTGCCCTCGGGCACCCACCGCATCCAGAACCTGGCCAGCGGTCTCGTCCTGGGCGTGCAGAACATGTCCACCGCCGACGGCGGCCTGGTCATCCAGTGGGGCAACACCGGCACCGCCGACCACCTGTGGACCGCCATGCTCGACCCCGACGGCTACTTCCGCCTGCGCAACAGCAACAGCGGCAAGGTCCTCGGCGTGGAGGGCGCGTCGACCGCCAACGGCGCCCGCGCCCTGCAATGGGCGGACAACGGCACCGCCGACCACAAGTGGCGCCTGCGTTACGGCACCAACGGCCACTTCCGCATCCAGTGCGCCAACGGCGGTCGCGTGCTCGCCGTCAACGGCGGCTCGACCTCGCAGGGCGCGCAGATCGTCATCTGGGACGACAACGGCAGCAACAACCACCTCTGGCGCTTCATCTGATCCCGTAGGACGGGGTGACCGGGTCCCGCGACGCCCACCGTGGCGTCGCGGGACCCGGCGCTGTACTGCCCTTGTGCCACTGGTGCATCGGGTCGCGGAACCATGTGCGGCATGACCAGCGCGAAGGTGGATCCGCGGACCGACCGACCACCTCGGGAGGGGTCCCCGACCGCGCTGTCTACCGTCCAGGAACGCCTCGCGATCCGGGACCGAAGACGGAGGGGATCATTGATCATTCGTGACGACGGAGCAACAACAGACGAGAACCTCACCAAGTTCACGCTCGTCTCGGTCGACGGTTCCGCCGAGCTGTCCGTAGCACTGCCGACCACCTTCATCGACGACTTCCGCGAGCACCTCACCACGCACGGCTTCCACGTCCCACCAGGCGCCACCCGCTCGGCCCTGACCGAGGTCGTCGTGGCCACGGCCCAGAACCCGGCCGCGTGGACGGCCGTCGGCGGCACGCTCGTGGCGTTCCTCCGCCGGCACCGCGGGAAGGTGCACCGCTTCGAGGTCGACGGCAGGTCGGTGTCCATCGAGGGCTATTCGGCCAAAGAAGCCGAACGACTGGCCGCCGAACTCGCCCGAGCGGACCGGAAGCGCCACGACGAGCCGGCACCCGGCGGAATGACCCTCGGCCGCCGGTAATCCGTTCATTCCTCACCGGCTCGGATGGAGGAGACAGTGCCGCACGCCCTCGTGGTCGGTATCGACCAGTATTCCGCGAAACGGATCCCGTCGCTCAAGTGCGCCGTCAACGACGCCGAGGAAGTGTCCCGACAGCTGAAGTCCGCGGGGTTCGAGGTCGTCACGCTGACCAACCAGGCCGCCACCCGCCGGGACGTCCACTGGGAGCTGGAGGTCGGCCTGAACGAGCGCGTGCGGGACGCGGACGACCCCGTGTTGATCTACTGGTCCGGGCACGGCATGTCCGACCTGCGGGAGAGCGCGGACAGCGACCGGGGCTGGTCGACGTTCCTGCTCCCGCACGACGCGGACATCGACCAGCCGCTGGCCTCCGCGTTCCCGGTCCAGCAGGTCTGGGCGCTGTTGCACCGGATCAAGACGCGCCGGCTGCTGGTCATGCTGGACACCTGCTTCAGCGGCGCCTTCGCGAGCGACAGCCGCGGCTTCACCATCGGCGCGCGCGGCGCCGCGGTGGACGCGACGGACGACTTCCTGCGCATGGAGGGCCACGGCCGGGTCGTGGTCTCCGCGTGCGGCCCGAACGAGGTGGCGCGGGAGAACCAGAGCCGGGGGCACGGCCACTTCACCTCGGCGGTGCTGTCGGTGCTGGAACGCGACCACGCCGACCGCCGGGCCGGCGTCACCGCGCTCATGTCGGAGATCCGTGACGTGGTGCGCCGCGAGACCCGGGACAGCCAGACGCCGTCCCTGCACGTGGCCGCCCAAGGGTCGGATTGGAGCATCCCGTTGCCGACTCCCGCCCCGTACCAGCCTCCCATGCCCAGCTGGGCGTTCGTCGGGACGTCCGGCGGTGTCGGCAAGACGACGCTGGCGATGATGACCGCCGAGCTGCTGGCCGAGTCCGGCAACAACGTCCTCTACCTCGACGCCGACATCGCCCAGCACGGCGGCACGAGCGAGTGGTGCCAGCGCGCCAAGGTCGACATCGGGTCGGTCCGCACCTTCGCCGACCACGTGGCGGCGTTCTCCAAGGAACCGACCCGCACCCAGCAGCGCCACCTCAACGACAGGCTGCTGGACGTCACACCGGAGTACCTGAAGCGGTTCGACTGCGGGCGCATCCTCCTGCTGCCCGCCGCGCGGACGAGCGACAAGCTGTTCGTGTTCAACCTCGTGGCCGAGATCAAGGACCGCCGCTCCAACGCGGTGTGCCGGCAGATCCTCGACGCCGCGTTCGACCGGGGCGTCCGGCAGGGCGCGAGCTGTGTCGTCATCGACTGCGGCGCCCAGTTCGACCCGCTGGTCGTCAACGCCATCACGGCCGCGCACCACCCGTTCGTCGTGGCCGCCGCGCGGGCCGGCGCGAAGGACTCGCGCGAGACCATCCTGAGCAACTGCACGCAGACCGTCGAGGACTTCAACCGGATGCGCGTGGAGACGGTGGTCAACCGGGTGCCCAGCCGGGAGGCCCTGGTGCGGCACTGGGGAGATCCGGGTTACGGCAAGAGCTTCCACTGGCTGCCGTTCGACCGGAAGCTGTTCCAGGACTGGGAAGAGGGCCGCCCGAACTTCGAACTCGGCTACGACGACCTGAGCCACGCCTGGCACGAGGTCCTGGTGGCGTCGGACCGGAACGGCTGCGACGGCCGGCACCGGGACTTCCTGCCCAGCGAGTGGGACCGGTTCAGCAAGTGGTCGTTGTGGCTGGTCAACAACCCCGGCTGGGCGGAGGTCACCCGCGAGGCCCTGGGTCGGACGATCCGCCGTTCCTACGTCGGCGCCGCCGTCTACCTCGCGGCCCTGGCCACCGGTCTGACCAGCATGCTCATGCACATCCTGGCCGACAAGCCGGAAGAGGACACGTCGTTCCTCCCGCAGTGGTTGGCGATCGCCCTCGTCGCCGTCTCGGGGCTCGGCCTGCTGGGCAACATCGTCGGCAGAGTGCTGTGGCGCCGCCGGCGCCGGGTGGTCGCCGAAGTCGCGGAGCACGCGGTGTCGGTGGACGAACTCAAGCGGTGGTTCTCCGTGCCGCTCACCGAGGGCCCGTGGTGGAAGGTGTGGCAGTCCAGCCGGCGCGCCGCGATCCACTGGCTGCACCAGCAGGTGGTCGCCGCTCGGGCGAACCAACTCCCGCCCAGCCCGG
Organism: Actinosynnema sp. CA-248983; assembly: GCA_050954585.1. Taxonomy (GTDB): domain Bacteria; phylum Actinomycetota; class Actinomycetes; order Mycobacteriales; family Pseudonocardiaceae; genus Actinosynnema. The sequence goes on from CP191863.1 coordinate 5,283,215, forward strand.
CGTATGAGGTGACCGGGTGAGGGTGACAGGGTGAGAACGCTCGGTTTCTCCTGCGCCTACGTCCGGTCCGTGCACGCGGAGGACGGAACTCCGTGCGGTCGCCGGGCCACCCGCCGCAAGTACGGCGAGCCGAAATGCCTGGGGCACTGGGTGGTCGAGTACCTGCTGAGCATGGCGGGCGGCACCCAGCACGCCAGGAAGACCTGGGCGGTCGCGAGCATCGTCCTGCTGTTCTTCGCGGCGACCACGGGCTGGTGGCTGTACGCGACAACCCTGCCGCACGCGATCACCACGCTGATCCTCACCGGCGGCCTGGCCATCTGCTTCCACTGGGAGCACCCGCTCGGCGGGGTCATCAGCCTGGTGGGCGCGGCGCTGACCGCGTTGGCCTGGGCAAGGGGGAACTCGTTCGGCTACTACATCCTGCACCCCGATGCGAAACTCCCGGACTTCACGCGAGCGGAGACCCTGTTCGTCACATCGCTGGACGCCCAGGTGGAGTTCATGTTCACGTTCTGCCTCGCGGGCTTCTACTTCAACTACCGCAACAACAACCCCGCCGAGCTGAAGTGGTGGCGGGGCTGGGTTTCGCGATGCTCATCCTGCTGTTCCTGTCCGTGCTGGTCTACGCGGTCATGACGGGCGGGAGGAGCACGGGTTTGGTGCCGTGGCTGGTCGTGGTGTTCGGGGCCATGGCCGTGGCGAGGGGCGGGCGCTTGATCAGGAAGCTCGCCGCGATCCTGAGGGTGTAGGACCCCCCCTGCGTCGAACGGCGACCGTTGACACGATCGGATGTAAATCGTCACCCACACGGGTGCCGTACGCCCTGCACACAGTCACAACTAGGACGATTGGGGCACATCTCCCCCTCACCTAGGAGGCGCAGATGGCCAAGATCGCGCCTGACGCAGACGCAAGACCTCCTGACCCACTCCCCCCACCCGGCCTGTTCAGCGCCGACATCCCGAACCTCGGCCCGGTCGTCGATCCGCCCTTCGTCGACGTGCCGGACTTCCGGCAGTACCTGACCCAAGCCGACACCAGCCCGGTCGAGTACGAGTCGCTCGAACCCCGAACCGACGACGACAGCCGCCGCCGAGCAGTGGACGCCGCCCTGTCCTCCGAGCGGGTCACCGGAAAGCTCGACGGCAAGCGGTACGAGGTCCTGGAGGTCGGAACGCGAGCGCTGGATCGCCAGACCGACTACCCGCTGGTGATCATCTACAACTACACCGACAACGTCGTCGTGGAAGCCACGATCGACCCGATCCGCAGAGCGGTCCACGACGTGCGCGAGTCGCACTACCAACCGCCCCTGGCCGCCTCCGAGCAGAGCCAGGCGCTGGAGTTGGTCCGCGACGACGGCCGGTTGCCCGACGCGGGCATCGACGTCGACACCGGCGTGGGCCTGATCGTCGAGGACGTGAACTTCCGGAGCCCGCGCTACCAGCACCGGCTCGTCGACCTGCGCTTCGGCCCCGAGAACCGCTACCTGCCCACCGCCTTCGCCATCGTCGACCTCAGCGACCGCGAGGTCGTCCAGACCGGGCTCGTCCCGCAGGAGGGATCGTCATGAGCGTGTCCGGGCGGGTGAGTTGGCCACCCGAGGGTCCGGTGTGGACGTTCCTGTGGGAACTCGTCGACGGCGACAGCGAGGCCATCGCCTTCCGGGACGTGCGCTTCCGGGGGAAGAAGGTCCTGCACAAGGCGAGCACACCGATGATCCGGGTCCGCTACAACTCCGGCGCAGGCCCGTACAAAGACCCGCTGAGCATCGCGAACATGCGGGGGCCGGTGAAGGTCTACGAGCACAACCAGGGAGGCTTCCGCCACCTGACGGTGGAGAGCTACCACCGGATCGGCAGATATCACCTGATCAACCGGTGGTTCTTCCGCATCGACGGACTCATCCTGCCGCAACTGCACAGTGCCGGGCTCCAGCACCCGTCCACCCACCAGCACCACGTCTACTGGCGCTTCGACTTCGACATCGAAGGGGCGGCGAACAACCTCACCCTGACCCACCTCCACACGGGCGGCAACTGGGGTTACGGCCCCGGCTGGCTGCCCCTACGGCAGGAGACATGGCAGGTCACGACTTCGACAGACGCATGGATGATCATCAACAAGCAGAGCGGACGCGGGTACCTCATCAACCGCGGACCGTTCGACCGGCCGTCGGACGCCTTCGAACCCGCGGACATGTACCTGGTCGCCTACCACGGCGAGGAGGACTTGAAGGGGCGCCTGGGCACGGCCAGCGCGTCCGGGATCTTCGCGCACGTCAACAACGAGAACGTCGACGGCAGGGACGCGGTGTTCTGGTACGTCGCCCACCTGCACCACCACTACCCGGGCCCCGAGTTCGACTGGCACGCCTGCGGCCCGCTCCTGTGGCCCCAACGCTTCTAGGCCTTCTCGACCACCGTCATCGCGCGTTCCCGACGCGACCAGGCAGCACACCCAACACGGCCTCCACTCCACCGTGGACGGACAGCAGCGGTCACCCACCGCGGTCAGGACGACGAACGGCGCGGGTCCGGCACCACGGCGAGCGTGCAGTCGCCGTGGTAGAGCACGGCGTGGCTGACCGAGCCGAGCAACGCCCGGCGCAGCGCTCCCCGCCCGTGGCTGCCCACCACCAGCAGCGCGGCGTCGCGCGACTGGTCGATCAGGGCGTGCGCGGGACTGTCGAACCGCACCACCCGCTCCACGGGCACGTCCGGATACCGCTCGCGGGCGCCCGCCAGGCACTCGGCGACCACGGCGTCGGCGTCGCGGCGCACGGCGTGCCAGTTGTAGTTCCAGTCCTCCATCGGCGCGATCGCCTCGATCGGCATGTCGGCCCAGGCGTGCACCGCCACTACCCGCCCACCGCGCAACGCGGCGTGCTCGAAAGCGAAGTCGATCGCCCGCGCCCCCGCCGCCGACCCGTCGACACCGACCACCACCGACCCCGCGTCGGACGAGGGCCCACGCACCACCACCACCGGCCGGCGGGCGTGGTGCACCAGGTGGGCCGCCGTCGACCCGAGCAGGAACCGCGACACACCGGTCCGCCCGGACCACCCGACGACCACCAGGTCCGCTTCCTCGGACAGCACCTGCAAGACCTCCGCCGGACGCCCCCGCGCGAGGTACGTTCCCACCTCGATCCCCGGCTCGTCCCGCCCGCACCGTTCGGCCACCTCGGCCAACGACGAGGCGTGGAAGTCGACCACCGACCGCTCCCCCACCACCTCCGGCAGCGGCATCGTCATCGGCGTGAACACCAACTCGGGGAACGGACCGTGCACCACGTCCACGACCAGCAACGGCCGACCCCGCCGCCCCGCCTCCGCACAGGCCCACGCGACAGCCTCACCCGCCGGCTCCGACCCGTCGTACCCGACCACGACGGCACCCCGCCCAGTCACCTCAGGGCTGCTCATCCACCCACCACCTCCCGTACCCGGCACGCGCACCACGGGCACCGGGCGACCGCATCGCCCCGACCCCGAGACGTCACCGAGCGGACCGGTCGAAGTCGTCCGACACTGAGGGTATGACCGAACCCGAACCCCCGCCCGAGCCGCCGCCGGCCGACCACGGCCACGTGCGCACCCAGGGTGAGACCGACGTCGACGACGCGATCGGCGCGTCCGACGACCCCGAATGACGCGCGCTGAACCGGGTGACGCGCGCTGAACCGGGTGACGACCGCTGAACCGGGTGACGACCGCTGAACCGGGTGACGACCGCTGAACCGGGTGACGAGTGCTGAACCGGGCGACGAACGCTGAACCGGGTGACGAACGCACCCGCCGACCCGCATCACCGAGCAATCGGCACTAGGGGTGGGCGAGGTCGGCACGCATCCGGTCTCGCAGCTCGCGCAAGGCGGTCTGGTATTCGGTGCGTGCCTCCAGCACCACGGGCGACGTGCCGGGGGTGCCCTGGAGGAGCGTGGACAGGCGTCGGGCCGCGTCGAGCGTCGCGGTCATGGGGCCGTCCGCGATGGTGGGTGCGTGGAGTTCGATGTACGCCGCCGCGTCTTCCAGACTGGTCAGCGCGGCGTCACCGGCGGGGAAGGCTCGTGCGGCGGTGAGGAACTTCGCGTAGGCGTCTTCGCGGGACTGGCGGTTGCGGTCGGCCAGGCGGACGTCGCGCTCCAAGGCCAGTCGCCGGTCCGCGCGGTTCGCGGTGAGCCATTGGCTGCCGAGTGCTCCCACCAGCGCGAGAACGGAGGTCAGGGCCGCTACGACGATGGTCGGCCAAATCGGGGTCACGGTCCTCACCGTAGGCGAGCACGGGTACGGTGATCAGCAGTTCAGCCTGATCCGGAGCGTGCGCGTGTCGTCCAGTCGTTGGCTCAAAGCCCCGTTGGGGCCGCAGGGGCCCAGGTGGCGGACGGTGGCTCCGGAGCGCTCTGTGCTCGTCGTGGTGCACACCGTCACGGCGTGGAACCGGCTCGCCGACATCCTGCCCGTGTTCGACTCGGACCAGCGCGTGCAGTTGGTGTTCACCTATCCGGCGGCATCCGCGATCGGAGCGGACGTCGAGGAGTTGTTGCGGGCGCGCGGGGCTCTGGCGATGCCCTGGGACCAGGTCGTGGCCACCGAGTTCGACCTGGCCCTCTCGGTGCACAACAGCGGGAACCTGCACGAGATCAACGCGCCGCTGGTCATTCTTTCCCACGGCATCGGGTACAGTAAATACTCGGCCCGGAAAACGGAAAACGGAAAACGGAAAACGGAAAACGGAAAACGGAACCGTTCCGTGTACGGTTTGTCCGCCGAGTCGCTGGTGCGCGACGGGCGGGTCGTGCCGAGTGCGATCGTGCTGTCGCACGAGAGCGAGTTCGAGCGCCTGGCCGAGGCCGTCCCACCCGCCGCGGGTGCCGCGGTGCTGGGCGGAGATCCGTGCTTCGACCGGATGGCCGCCAGTGAGCACCTGCGTCGCGAGTACCGGTCCGCGCTGAGCGCCGACGACGACACGACCGTCGTGGTGGTCTCCTCCACGTGGGGCGGCGAGTCCCTGTTCGGCCGGCGTCCCGAGGTGGTGGCCGAACTGCTCGCCGAACTGCCCTCGGACCAGTACGTCGTCGCCGCCGTCCTGCACCCGAACCTCTGGTACGCCCACGGCCCGCACCAGGTCCGGCTGTGGCTGGGCGACTGCCTGCGGGCCGGGTTGCGCCTCGTGCCGCCGGTCGAGGGGTGGCAGCAGGCGGTGCTCGCGGCGGATGTCGTGGTCGGTGACCACGGTGCGGTGACCGGGTACGCCGCCGCGTTGGGACGGCCCACGGTGTTGGCGGCGTTCCCCGTGGCCGACGTGGCCGAGGGCTCGGCGATCGACGTGCTCGGACGCGCCGCGCCGCACCTGGATGCCCGGCTCCCGTACGCCCCGCAGTTGTCCGCCGCCGCGGACTTCACGCGGGTGCGCGCGTTGACCACCTCCGCCCCCGGTGGGTCGGCCGACCTGCTGCGGGCGGCGTGCTACCGGTTGATGGGCCTGCCGGAGCCGGATCGGCCGGCGTTGCTGCCCCCGTACCCGGCCGCAAGCCTCGTCCCCGAACGCCACACGGTCGCCGCGTGGTGGGTCGCGGCGGAGGTGTGCGGCGCCGGGGAGGTGCGGGTGACGCGGTGGCCCGCGGACGTCGTGGCGCGGGAGGAGCAGCCGCCGACCACGCTCGACCGGCATCTCGTCGTCACCGCCGACCACCCCGCCGCGACCTGCGCGGCAACGCGGCGGTGGTCGTGCTCGCGGCGGAAGGCGGTGCACCGGCGGAGGTGTTCCGCGCACGGCCGACGTGCGCCGTGGTGGTCCAGGACGAGGTGATCACGCTCCGGTCCGGGCGTGCGTTCGCCGTGGACGACGATGCCGTTCTCGCCGCCTCGGCCATCCACGCCCTCCCGGCCCGGGACGTACCGGGCACGATCACCGTCCACGGGCGCCGGACCACCCGGCTGACCGTCACCCCTTTGCGTTGAGCAGCGCGTCCAGGCGGGCGGACACCTCGTCGGTCCGGGAGTCGCCCAGGCTCAGGTAGATCTCCCGCGCCACCCGGTACGCCGGGACGGCGTCGCGTCCGCCGGCGGCGAGGGCGTCACCGAGCAGGACCGCGGCGTCGGCGTGCGCCCGCCGGGCGTTGTCCCGCGCGAACAGCTCGACCGCCTCCTGGAAAGACCCGGCCGCCGCGACCGGGTCACCGGCGCCCGACGCGGCTCGACCCCGGACCAGCAGGCTCTTGGCGTGGTTCTCCCACTCGCCGCGGTCCGAGAAGTAGCGCGCCGCGCCGTCCGCGACGGCCATCGCCTCGTCCCAGGCCCGGCGGTCGAGGGCGACCCGCGCGCGATGCAGGTCGAGCAACGCCCTCATGCGCCCCTGCTGCTCGACGGAGATGCGCGCACCGGACCGGTCGATGACGGCTTCGGACTCGGCGAACCGCGCGAGGGCCTGCTCCAGGTCTCCGCGCCGTGCCGCGACTTTGCCCAGCCACTCCAACGCGCTCTGCTCCCCCAGCGGGTGCCCGATGCGCGCGGCTGCTTCCCACGAGGCCGTGAAGTCCTCCTCGGCCGCGTCGAGTTCGCCCACGGCCAGGTACGCGGAGCCGCGCTGTGACGTCACCAGCATGAGACCGGCGGGGTCGTCGGCGGCTTGGGCGGACCGCACACCGAGCCGGTGGGTGTCCAGCCACGTGTCGTAGTGGCCGTGCAGGTGCAGGTACTTGAACAACGCCACGCACAACTGCCAGGCGGTCTCGTGCAGGCCGAGGTCGTGGGCCGCCGGGACGCAGGCCGCCAGCGAGTGCCACTCGGTGTCGAACCACGCGGTCGCGTCGACGCGGTCCACGGGCTCGAAGGGCTCGTCGAACACCGGACCCACCCGCCACCGCCCGGCCAACGCGGCGTCCCGGGGCACCGCCTGCCGCAGGTACCACTCGACCACGCGGGCCGTCGTGGCCCGGTACCAGTCGGCCCCGCCGACCTCGCGGGCCCGGCGGCGGGCGTCGGCGCGGACGACCCGGTAGAACCCGTAGCGGTCGGTGTCCTCGTCGTAGGTCAGCAGGTGGGCGTCCACCAGGTCGTCGAGCCTGCGCGCGGCCTCGTCCTCCGTGGACTCCAGCGCCACCGCAGCCGCCGCGACACCGAAATCCGGGCCCGGCAGCAGCGAGACGGCGCGGTAGGCGGCCTGCACGTCGCGCACCAGGAACTCGTGGGCGAGGTCGACGAAGCGCGTCATCCGGTGCGTGTGGTCCATGCCGAGCAACGCCGCCTCGGAACCGCGCAGGTCGGCCAAGACGCGTTGCGCCGCACGGGGCCGTCGCGCCAGTTGTGCGGCGAGGATGCGGATGAGCAGGGGGAAGCCGTCGCACAGGTCGGCCAGCTCGTGCAGCGTGGCGGTCGGCACCCGGTCCGCGGTCGGGCCCAGGCGCGTCACCAGCAGCTCGCGGCACTCGGCCTGAGGCAGCTTGCCCAGCGGGATGTCGGCGAAGTCGTGGTGCAGCAGCTCCCGGATCATCGTGCGGGTCGTGACCACCAGCGCGGCCTCGGGCGCGGCGACCGGGATCAGGCCGGTCACCTGTTCGGCGCTGGCGGCGTCCTTGACCACCAGCAGGAACCGCCGCCCGGCCGCCAACCGCTGGAAGGCGTGCGACCTGGCCGTGTCGGACGCCGCGAGTTCGGTCTCGGCCTGGCCGAGGCCGCGCAGCGCCTGCCCGAGCAGCTCCCCCTGGGGGACCAGCCGGCCGTCCGGCTGCCTGGCCGCGACCTCGATGTAGACCCCGTCGAACGCGTCCCGCTCCTCGTGGAAGAACTCCCCGGCCAGACTCGACCGCCCCATCCCCTCGGGCCCGTGCACGAACACCAGGCACGGCCGCCGCTCCCGCCGGCGCGCGGCCAGCAACTCCCGCATCTGTTTGCGTGCGCCGAGCCGGTTCAGGAACGGCACGGCCCTGCGCGGCCCGACAGCGGCACTCAACGAAGTCCTCCCCACGCGGTGCCCGACGACCCGACCACGGTAGTGGACCCCGCCCCCACCCGCTCCGACACCACACGTCCGGCCGAAGCGGAGCTTCGGCCGACCGCCTGCCCGGGCCAGTAGTCCGGCGCGTCGCCGCGGAAGCCCTCGACCCGTCTGCGGCCCGCGGGCCCGGCAGACATCGTGGCCTCGGCGAGGTGACCCGCCGGTGCCCGACCGTGTGCCGCCTGCCGACACCGATCACCGCACGACCCCGCTCGTGGCCCGGCGACGGGTCAGGGGTGGATGGGGCACTGGCGGTGATCGCCGTGGTCCCGGTGGCGCCGGTGCGGCCGGGCAACGCCCGCGCCGGTGCGGCCGGGCAACGCCCGCGCCGGTGCGGCCGGGCAACGCCCGCGCCGGTGTGCGCCGGGTGAGGTCGGCTCGGTTGGTAGGTTCGCCGCGTGCAGGCCATCAGCATCCGGATCGGCCTCGCGGACATCGAGGACGCGGTCGGCCGGAACGCCTTCAGCCGGGGAACCGACTACGCCGAACAGGGCGCGGTGCGCGGCGTGTCCTGGGACCCGGGTGAGACGGCGCTGCACGGGACGGTGCGCGGGCGCGGGGACGTCGAACCACACATTGCGGACGATGATGCTCAGGTCGTTCGGCCACGTCCGGCAGCGCTCGGACGGATCTCCCCGAAAACCGGGAAATCATCCGCGGTTCGTGAACGGCCCGAGCAGGTCGGCGGTCTCGTGCTGCTCGAAGTGCCGCGCCCACTCCCACGGGGTCGCGTCGAAGCGCCGGTCACGCAGGTCGGGGTCGGCGCCCAGGTCCAGCAGCCGACGCGTGAGTTCGACGTCGCCGGCCATCGCGCTGTGGTGCAGCGCGGTTTCCCATGCCTCCTCGACCGGCGCATCGCCCCGGCCGTAGGCGTTCACGTCGAAACCCAACTCCACCAACAACACCACCGCCTCGACACCCGCCCGCGCCGCCGCCCACACGACGAGCCCGGGTCGGCTGCGGCGGGCTTCGGCCGCGGCGTCGGGGTGCTCGGCGCGGACCCGGTCGAGGGCGGACCGGTCGCCCCGCAACGCCGCCGCGACCAGGTCGCGGACCGGATCGGGACGGGGCAGCACGGCACCTTGAGCGGCGAGGTAGTCGGCGATCTCCGCGTCGCCGTTGAGCTGGGCCAGCTCGACCGGCGTCCGGCCGTCGCCGGGGCTCCACGCCGGCCCGTCGTCGGTGAACGGCGAGCGGAAGTCCACGCCGTGATCGACCAGCAGCCGGACGCGGGCCGGTTGGTGGTGCTCGACCGCCCAGCGGAGCTGGGTGCGCAGCAACCGCGCGGGCGGGTCCAGCTCCGCGATCCGCCTCCGCCACGGGCCGCCGTCGCCGGTGCCCAGGCCGTAGTCGAACAACAGCTCCAGGTGCGTGTCGTCCGGCTCGAACATCCGGTTGTAGAGGGTCTGGGCGTCGTGGGGATCGGCGCCCGCGTCCAGCAGCAGCCGCCCCAACGCCGACCAGTGCGGGTGGGCGGGCCGGCGCTCCCGGCCCAGCTCGCCGTGCCCGAACACGCCGGTCAGCACCGTGAACGGCGAAGGCAGGCCGTCGAAGAGGTAGCCGTCGTTCGGGTCGGCGCCGGCGTCGAGCAGCAGCCGGGCGACCGCGAGCACCCGCTCGGCCGGCACGGCCGGGTCGACGCGCGAGTACGCGAGGTAGAACAGCGGTCGCCACCCGAACGGGCCGCCCCGCTGCGCCACCAGCCCTGGCTGCTCCGCCAGCAGCCGACCGACGTCATCCGGGCGTGATGCCGCCGCGGCGGCCCAGATGTCCCGGCCGATCAGGTCCGGGTGCTCGGCCGCGAGCCGGCGGGCCGCCGCCCAGCGGCCTGGCCCGTCCTCACCGGTGTAGGTCAGGCAGGCCAGGCGGCAGAACTCCTCCGCCGGCCCGGCGGCGGGTGCGTCCACGAGACGGGTCTGCCAGCCGTGCTCGGCCACGGTCTCCAGGTACCGCACCAGCCGGGGCCAGCTGGCGAACCCGTGCTCACGAGCGACGACCAGCTGCGCCGCGCTCAACCGGGTTCCGTCGACGACACCGTGACGGGCCACCCGTGCGACGGCGTCGGGGTCACCGGCTCGCACGGCCCGCTGCAAGCCGCGAGCCTGCCGGCGGAACCGGTCGAGGTCGGGACGTTCGGGCATGCCGTGGGTCGGCACAACGGCCTCCTCTCGTGTGCCTGATGTCCGCACGGTCAGGCCGAAAGGAGAGCGTGGGTGAACCGTGGTGCACTCACCAGGTGGGCTGAGCCCATTCCCGCGGACCGGTGGCTTCCTGGCAGCCACGTCCACCCTACTGCAACACTCCGGCGGCGCCAGACGACGATCCAGGCATGCGGATGATCAGGGGATCGTGCTCGCCGCCGCGCTGCTGACGGGCGTGCACCAGCCAGGCGCCCTTCACGACACCGCAGGAGCTGTTCTCCAGGCCGCCCGACTACACCTCGCGTGCTACCGGTCGTTGCTCGACCGCGGGGTGCTTGCCGCGGTGCCCGCGGACGGCGGTCGTGCCCCCAGCCGGCTCGCGCCCGTTCGCGGAACGGATGCACACAACAGTGGATTGTGACGCCACTCCCGACGCGGTGTGCTACTCCCATGCGAAGGATTCTGGGCGTGCTGGGGGTTTCCGCGACCTTGGCGCTGGCCGGCGCCGGTGTGGCGGCGGCCGAGGAGTGGGCTCCGATCGGTCCGTACCCCACCTACGCGGAGTGCGAGATCTCCGAACAGGGTTTCCAGGCGGCCGGTCACCTGACGACCGGCTGCACCTACCGCGTCGTGGGCCACCCCTGGCAGAACGGCTACTACTTCTACGCCTCGCGCGTCGAGTGACACGGCACCGCTCGACGCGCTGATCACGGCAAGCCCACCGGAACAGGCGAGGGGCGGCCGGAGCCTTCGGCCAGGACCGGAAGTCGTTGCCACGCCGACGGGTCGTCCGGGGCGGTGCGGCACAGGACGTAGTGGCGGGGCGCCATGGCGGCCGGGTAGGCGACCAGCCGGGACATGCAGCGGGCGTGGGCCTCTTCGGGGGTCCTCACCGAGTCGGTGGCCACCACGTACGCGACGAGCCCCCGGTTGTCGGCCACGATCCGGGCGCGGCCCAGGGCGTCGTCCAGCAGCCGTTGCACCTCCGGCAGGTGGACCCAGCAGGAGTCCAGGTACAGCCAGTCGTCGCCGCGCTCGATGCGGGGCAGGTCGATGATCCCGCTCATCTGCCCCGGCGACAGGTCGTCCTCGGCGGCGGCGAGCAGGAGGCGTTCCACGGCCAGCAGGGTCGACTCGACCTCGGGCCGGCCGATGCGGGACGTGTCGGCGGTCCAGGCGTCCATGGCCAGCACGTCGTCCAGGCGCCACAGGTCGAAGCGGAGCGGGGCGGGGGTCGGCTCCATCCGCCGCCAGGTGAACTCGGTCGGCGGAGTCGGGCGTTCATCGGCGACCCGGTCGGAGCGGATGTACGCGGCGGCGTTGTTGAAGATCGGCGGGAAGTACTGGAACGCCACGCCGCGCTCGCGCTCGACGTGTTCGGCGATCGCGTGCATCCGGTGCGCGTCGTACATGGCGCTCATGGACGCGCGCACCACCCCCGCCCGCACCCGCGCGCCCACCTCGTCGAACGTCGCCCCGCCGCCGTCGACCTCGACCAGGCTGGACGCGGCCAGCGTGCCGACGTGGTCGGCCAGCCTGCGGTCGAAGAAGCGGTTGTTCGACAGCGCGCAGAACAGGTGGTCCCGCCGGCCGGTGCGCTCCCCCAGCACCGACAGGATCGCGGCCAGGACGATGTGGGACCGGTCCAGCGACGTGCGCCGCTCGATCCGCGCCAGGGCCGCCGCGCCGGCGTGCGACACCATCTCCATCGCGCGCGACTCCGCCGGGCCGGGGCCGGGCGCGGCGGCGAGCGGGTTGGCCGGCATCCGCCGCAGCCGCTCACCCCAGTAGGCCAGGGCGCCCTGGGCGCGCCGGCGCATCGACGGCCGCTGCTCGGCCTCGGCCTGGTCCACCGGCTGGTGCCGGGGCACGCCGACCACCCGGGCCGCCGGGTCGGCCAGCATCTCCTCGATCTCCCGGCCCAGGACCACCATCGCCTTGTGGTCGGCGGCCAGGTGCGAGCACCGCAGGACGGCCGCGCACACCCGGCCGGACCGGACCGCGACGGCCGCGCTCACCGGCAGGTCCACGGCCCAGTCGAAGGGCAGCGCCTCGACGACCGCGTCCAGTTCCTCGGAGTCGTCCAGGACGTGCAGGACCAGCTCGCCGGACTCGACCACCCGTTGCCGGCCGCCACCGGGGAACGTGGTGCGCAGCCCTTCGTGCCGGGCCAGCAGCACGGCCAGCGCCTCGGCGAAGTCGGCGACGGCGAACCCGCCGGAGTCCGGGCGCAGGCGCCAGTACTGCATCCCGTACGCCGGGGTGGACGTCCAGCTGAGCCACTTGTGCGCGTTGAGCTGCCCCAGGGTCATCGGCCCTTCGACCGCGCGGGCACCGCGAAAACGCACAACGACGAATTTCCTCACCATCGGGTCCACCGATCCTCGGGCGCACGCACCGGCCAATTCGACCAAAAGCTATATCCGACTCTCCGGCGGCACAGGCCCCAATCGGTCCAACCGCCGTGACCCGTTCATCGACACCGTACGAAGCCATCACCCGACAAAACGGTAACAGCCCAGGTCAGAGCCACCGGCCAAGATAGCCGGGTAAATAAATGCCAACGGCGCGCGGTTGCCCACCGGACGGGATCGATGATTTTCTCCGCGGTGACTTCGACGCCCCCTCCGGGAGCGCTCTCGAAACATTTCGCAAATGCCTCCCGCCAGGAAAAGAGGTGTCGGACATGGTGGCTGCCGGGCTCACGATCGAGGCGATGACCGCGTTCGTGCCGGAACCGGTGTCCTCGGTCGAGGCGGTCGCGCCACGACTGCGCCTGGGCCGGGCCAAGGTCAAGCTGTTCCGCAAGGTCCACGGGCTCGACCGCCTCCACCTCGACCCGGACCTGCCCGTGCTGGACCTCGTCGCCGAGCCCGCCGCCCGGCTCGTCGCGGGCCTCGCCGACCCGGACCGGATCACGCACGTGGTCTACGCGCACACCATCCAGGACGTCGCGCCCGCCGGGTTCGACATCGCCGCCGCCCTGGCCGCGCGGCTGGGACTGCACCGGGCCAACGCCTTCGCGCTCACCCAGCAGAACTGCGCCAGCGGCCTGGCCGCGGTGGACGTGTGCGGCGAGCTGCTCGCGGCCGGCGGCGACCCGGACGCCCGCGCGCTCGTGGTCACCGGCGAGAAGGCCTTCTCCCCCATGGCGCAGCTGATCGAGAACACCACGATCATGGGTGACGCCTCGGCGGCCTGCCTGGTCGGCCTGGCCGACGAGACCCGGTCCGGCGGCGGGGACCGGGTGCTGTCCTACTGCTCCCGCACCGACGGCCGCTACGCCGACGGCATCCGGCTCGACGCCCGGCTGGTCGGGGAGTTCGGGCTGGAGTACGCGGCCCGGCTGGCCGAGACGATCCACGCGGCGCTGGCGCGCGCCGGTCTCACCCTGGCCGACGTCGAGCTGATCGTGCCGCACAACGTGAACACCTCGTCGTGGCGGAAGGTGATCGAGCTGCTCGGCACGGACCCCGCCACCGTGTTCCTGGACAACGTCGCCGAGTACGGCCACTGCTACTGCAGCGACCCCTTCCTGAACTACTCCCAGCTCCGCGACCGGGGCCGGCTGACCGCGGGCGGCCACTACGTGTGCACCGCCCTCGGGCTCGGCGCCACCTACGCGGCCATGGTCCTCCGCCACGAAGGATGACAACGACGATGCCCACCGGATACCTGCGCGCCCTGAAACAGGCGGTCACCGGCGACCCGGCCACCCCGCTGGTCTTCCTCTGCAACTTCGAGGTGGAGCAGCGCTGGGCGACCGGCTTCCCCGGCCTGCCCGCCCCCGCCTTCTCGATGACCGGCCCGCTCGTGACCAGGATGGAGGAGCTGGGCGCCCTGCTGGCCGGCCCCGACGACTACCTGATCACCCAACACCCGCTCGACCCCGACTTCCTCGACTACGTCCGCTCGCTCGGCCTGCGACCGCCGACGATCCTGGTGACCGACGGCCCGGACGCGGAGTCCACCGCGGCACGGGCGGCGGCCTCACCGCGACTGTCGGCCACCCTGCGCGGACTCGCCGCCCGCGGCGCGCGGCTGATGCCGATGGGCCTGGCCGACGACGGACTGGCCCTCGCCGCGCGCAGCGGCCTGCCGGTGGCGTCGCCCGCCCTGCCCACGGTCATCCGAGTGAACAGCAAGATCTACAGCCGGAGACTGGTCGAGGACACCGGCCTCCGCGCCATCCCCGGCTGGTGCTGCGAGACGGTCGACGAGTTCGCCGACCTGATGGCCACGGTGGGACCCCGGTGCTCCCCGGACTCGCCGCTGGTGGTCAAGGACGCCTACGGCGTCTCCGGCAAGGGCCTGGTCGTGCTGGACGGCCCGGCCAAGGCGCGCCGGGTGGTCCGTGCCGCCACCGCCCGCGCCAAGCGCCGCGACGACGACCGGCTGCACGTCGTGGTCGAGACCTGGCTGCCCAAGCGGGCCGACCTGAACTACCAGCTCACCGTGGACACCCACGGCGAGGTGCGGCTGGACTTCGTCAAGGAGGCCCTGACCCGCAACGGAGTCCACTTGGGACACATCAGTCCGACCGAGCTGGACGACGAGCAGTACAACGAGGTGCGGCACGCGGCCGACGTCGTCGGCAAGGCGCTGCACGCGGACGGCTTCACCGGCGTGGTGGGCGTGGACGCCATCGTCGCCACCGACGGCACGGTGTACCCGGTGCTGGAGATCAACGCCCGCTTCAACATGTCCACCTACCAGGGCAGCGTGCTGGAGGTCTTGGCCGACCGGCTGCCCGCTTCCCTGGCCGCCCAGCACACCGTGACCCTCACCGAACCGCTGACGTTCGCCGACGTGCGGACCGCGCTGGGCCCGCTGGCCGAGATCGACCCGGTCAAGGGCGGCGTCGTCGTCACCTGCTTCGGCACGGTCAACGCGATGGCCGACCGGCAGCCCGGCGAGTCGTTCGAGGGCCGCCTGTACTTCATCGCCCTCGGACCCGACCGCGCGGCGGTGACCGAGCTGGCCGCCGCGACCAGAACCGCGCTCGACACCCGCACCGGAGGCGTGTGATGACCGAACTGCACGTGCAAGGCATCCCGGTGTCGGCGATCGCCGAGGAGTTCGGGACCCCGCTCTACCTCTACGACGCCGACGTCCTCGCCGACACCTACGCCGCCCTGCGGGCCCGCCTGCACCCCGCGGTGGACGTCTACTTCTCGCTCAAGGCCAACCCGAACGTCAGCGTCTGCGCCGAACTGGTGCGGGCCGGCGCGGGCACCGAGGTGTCGTCGGCCATCGAGCTGGCCACCGCGCGACTCGCCGGCTCCCGCCCGGAGCACACCATCTTCCTCGGACCGGGCAAGAGCGACGCCGAACTGCGGGAGTGCGTTGACGCCGGCATCCGCACCATCGTCGTGGAGTCGGCAAACGAACTGCGCCGCCTGGACTCCATTGTGGACGAACGCGGCGGTGCGCCGGTCGACGTGCTGCTGCGGGTCAACCCGGCGTTCACCACCAAGGGTTCCGGGCTGTCGATGGGCGGCAAGCCCCGCCAGTTCGGCATCGACGAACAGGACGTGCCCCTGGTCGTGGCGCTCGCGGGCACGCTGCGGCACGTGCGGGTCGCCGGGCTGCACGCCTACATGGGCACCCGCATCCTCGACGCGGCCGACATCGCGCACAACACGCGCGGCATCCTGACCATGGCCGCCGGCCTGCACGAGACCTGCGGTGTGCCACTGGACACAGTGGACATCGGCGGCGGGCTCGGCGTCGCGTACTTCGACAACGAGAAGGACCTGGACCTCGACGCGGTCACCACCGGCGTCAACGCGGCCGTCGAGGAATTCCTCGACGAGCACCCGGACACCCGGCTGATCATGGAACTCGGCCGCTACCTGGTCGCGTTCGCCGGCCGGTACGTGGTGCGGGTGCTGGACGTCAAGACCTCCCGGGGCGAGGCGTTCGCGATCGCCGACGGCGGCACCAACCACCACATGGCCGCGGTCGGCATCGGCAGCTTCGTCAAGCGCAACTTCCCCATCCGCTCGCTGACCCGGTTCGACGAGCCGGCCACCGAGCCCTGCACCGTCACCGGCCCGCTGTGCACGCCCAACGACGTGATCGGCAAGAAGGTCCCGCTGGCGCCGGTGGCGGTCGGCGACCTGCTCGGCGTCGAACGCTCGGGCGCCTACGGGCCGACCGCGTCACCCGTGCAGTTCCTCAGCCACGGCTACCCGGCGGAAGTCCTGGTCCGCGACGGCAAGGCGCACCTGGTGCGCCGCCGGGACACCGCCGAAGACCTGCTCGGCAAGCAGATCCTGCTCCCCGTGCGGAGCGGCAACCGAAGGGACGAACCGATGAACCGCGACGAGACGATCCAGGCCGTGAAGGTCGCGCTGGCCGACGTGCTGCAACGCGAACTGCCCGCCACCCACGAGGACACCCGGCTGTTCGAGGACCTCCACCTGGACTCCACGTCCGTGCTGGAGGTGCTGATGACGCTGGAGGACTCGGTCGGCATCGAGGTCGACCCGGAGGACCTGGAACCCGAGCACCTGAAGACGATCGGCTCGCTCGCCGACTACGCGCTCGACCAGGCCGCCGAGCGCAGCCGCGGTTGACCCCCGGGTCGGGGAGAGGAGCGAGTCGTGGCGCTGGCGCTGGCGGGCGCGGCCGGGGTGCGCAAGTCCGGCGCCAACCCGTGCCCGTTCGACGAGGACATGCTGGAGTACTACCGGGACCTGTTGGCCCAGTTCGCCGTGCCCTACGACGAACAACGGCTGCGGGAGGGCCCCAACGTCAGCTACACCGAGCTGGCCGACGCCCTGCTGTCCGCCCTGGGCCCCGAGGCCGCCGCGCCGGACGTGATCCTGCTGACCTACGCCGTGCCGGACCTGCACCCGCTGCGGGTGGTCTCCGCCCACGTCAACGCCCGGCTCGGCGGCGGCGCGAACAGCATGGCGCTGTCCGAACAAGGGCTGCGCTCGCCGTACACGGCGTTGCAGGTCGCCGACGCGTTCCACCGGGCCGGCCGGTGCGACACCGCGGTGCTGCTCGTGCTGGAGCAGACCTCGCTGCCCTACCACGACCCGCTCGTGCACGACACGCCGTTGACGGAGACGGCCGCGGCGCTGGTGCTGCGGTCCGCGCCGGGCCCGGTGGCCGGTCCGCCGTGGACCGGCACACCGGCCGAACTCGCCGCCCTGCTCGCCGACACCGACCCGGACACCGTGGTGATCGCGGGTCCGTGGGTGGCGGCGGGCACGGCGTCCCGCATGGTCCGCTGCGCCACCGGCACGTACTGCACGAGTGTGTGGCTCGCGCTCGCGGAGAAGCCGGACCTGTGGCGTGACAACAACTCCGGGATCCTGCTCTGCGACGTCGACCCGCGCACCGGCCGGGCGCACGCGGTGCGACTCGATCCCGCCCGCACCCTCGGTGAGGCACGACGATGACCACACTGGCACCCCCGACCACCACCTACGCCGCCCGGCTCGACGCGGCCCACGACTCCGTCGCGCCCGACACGCCGAACGTGGTGGTCGTCGGTCCGGGCGGATTCGCCTACACCACACCACGACGACTGGCCGAAGGGCCGTCGTGGCTGTCCGCGGCGACCGGGCACTGGCTGCACAGCGCGGACGTGCGCCCGGTCCGCAACCGGGTGGCCGCGTGGTACGGCGTGGCCTGCGTCCGGCTCGCCGACCCCGTCCCGGGCGAGGCGGCGCGGGCCCGGCACGGCCAACTGCGCCACCACCTGCTGCGGGCGCACACCAGGCTGCTCGCGGACACCGTCGAACTGGCCGTGGCCGACCTCGGCCTGCGCACCGCGGCGGGCGGCCCGTTGCTGGGCAGGCAACTCGTGCAGGCCGGCCTGGCCGACGCGACGCTGCTGGTCGAGGAGACCGACGGGCTGCTGGACGGCGGCCACGACGTGCACCCCGCCGTGTTCGCCCGGCTCGTGCGCGGCGGCCGGGCGCTGCTGCGGCTGCTGGGCGGGGCGAGCTACCTCATCGACGGACCCGGCGGCGCGGTGCTCACCGCGGAGCAGGTCGGCACCCTCTACCTGGGGGCACACCATGAGCGCTGAACTCCCCGACCACCTGCGCGCACTGGAAGCGCACTGCGTCGAGATCGCGGCCGAACTGCGCGAACCCGGCCTGGTGCTGGACGAGGACCCGGACGCGATCACCCGCTACCTCGACCTGCCCGCCGTGCGGTTGCAGGAGGCGATGCTGATCCCGCCGCGGTTCGCCGGCGACGTCTACCGGGTCGGCCCGCACAGCTACCCCGGCGGGTCGTGCCTGTCGCGGGTGGTGGTGATGGACCGGCTCGCGTACGGCGACCCGGGCGTGCTCCTCGCGGCGCCCGGACCGAGCCTGGCGGGCGCGGCGGTGCAGGCGCTGGGCAGCGAGCAGCAGCAGGCCCGGTTCTTCGAGCGGTTCACCAAGGAACCGACCTGGACGTTCTTCGCGCTCACCGAGCACGGGAAGGGTTCGGCGGCGGCCGAGCTGGAGACCCGTCTGGTCCCCACCGGGGACGGGTTCGCCTTGCACGGGGCCAAGAAGTACATCGGGACCGGGGCGCGGGCGCAGACCGGTGTGGTGTTCTGCCGACGCGCGCCCGGCCCGCTGGGCATCGAGGCCGTGCTGGTGGACACGCCCGCACCCGGTTTCCACGGTGAGCTGCTGCCCATTTTGGGGCTGCGCGGTGTCCGGATCAGCGAGCTGGTCTTCGACGGGCTGGCGGTGTCGGAGGAGATGGTGCTGGGCTTCGACCGGCGACCCAGCCGGCGGGGTTTCCTCGGCGCCCGGGAGACCCTGTCGACCTATCGGCCGTCGTTGGCCGCCATGTCCCTCGGGGTCGCCGATGCCGTGCTGGACTACGCGCGGGCGGCGCGGACCACGTTGTCCACCGACGATTCGCGACGGGTGGGCGACCTGGCGGGCCGGGTGGCGGTGACCCGGCGGCGGGTCCGCGAGGTGGCCTGCGCGCTGGACGCGGGCCGGCCGGACCGGCACGGGACCTCGGCGGTGAAGCTCACCGCGACCAGGCTGGCCGAAGAGGCCACGCTGCTGGCCGTCGACCTGCTCGGGCCGACCGCGCTGCTGGAACACCCGTGGCTGGACAAGGCCTACCGGGACGTGCGGGCGTTCGAGTTCATGGAGGGCGCGGGCGACATCCACCGGCTCATGGTGTTCCAGGGCGCGTTGCGGGGTGGGACGTGACCGGCGTCGAGGTGGTGTCGCTGACCGGCCGGGCGCGGCGGATGGCGGTCAGCCTGACCGCGATGACCACCGCCGGCACCGTGCTCCAGCTTGCGGTGACGGCGTTCCTCGGCCACCTCGGCGGCGACGCGCTGTACCTGCGGTCGGTGTACGTGCCGTTCGGGTTCGTCAGCATGGCGGTCAGCGAAGGCGTCGCCATCGCCATGCAGGTGTCGGCGTCGACCCTGCGCCGGGAGGGTGACACCGCGCGGATCGGCGGTGTGCTGGCGCTGATGACGGTGCTCAGCGTCGGTGGGTTCGGCGTGCTCGCGCTGCTCGTGCTGGCCGGGTCCGGTCCGCTGGAGGCGTTGCTGGCGGTGCCGGAGGGCATGCGGGACGACGTGCGGGCGTTCCTGGTGGCGGTGCTCGCGGCCAACGGCCTGACCATGCTGCCCGTGCTCGCCGGCGCGGCGCTGCGCGGGATGGGCCGTGCCGCGGCGGCAGCCCGGTTGGCCGTCGCGGCCACCGTGGTGACCGTCGGCGCGGTGCTTGCCACGCACTGGTTGTGGGACCTGGGTGCGATGAGCGTGCCGGTCGGGCTCGCGGCCGGTTCCGTGCCGCTCGCCGTCCTCGGCCACGTGGTGCTGCGCCGGGGCGGTTTGGTGTTCCGGTGGCCCGTGGACCCGGCGCCCGCGCTGCTCCTGCTGCGCCAGGTGGCGCTGCCGGTGGCCGGGTCGTTCCTGGTGCTGTCCGGCGCGTCGCTGGGCTACCTGTGGCTGATCCGCGACGGCGGCGTGGCCGGGGTGACCGGTTTCGGGCTCGGCCAGACCGTGCAGCTGTTCCTCATCGTGCCCGCGATCGCGATCGGCTCCGCGGTCGCGATCACCGTGACGCTGCACGGCGAAGCCGCCCGCGCGGACGCCTTCCGCATGGTGCTCCGGCTCGCCCTGCCGACCTACGCGGGCATCGCATTGGCGACCTACCTGTGCCGCGGGCCGCTGGTGGACCTGATGACCTCCGACGCCGCGGTGCGCGAAGTCGCCGTGGACTACCTGGGGTTCATCGGCCCGTCCCTGCTGGCGCTGGGCATCACGCTCTCCCTGCTCACCTACCTGGAGCAGGCTGGGCGGGCGGTGGCGGCGCTCGTGCTCAACGTGACGTTCTTCGCGGCCGTCCTGGCGATCGGCGCGGCACTGCCGGATCCGCTGGACGTGCACACGCTGGTCCTGCTGCTCGCCCTGGCCAACGTCGCCGGCTGCGGTTGCGTCCTGCTCAGCACCCGTGCGCTGCTACCGAAGGGCGTGCCGGCATGAGGATCGGGGTCGACCTCGCCCGCGTCGGCGAACTGGACCGGCTGCTGTCCCGGCCGTGGTTCCGCCGGTACTTCTTCTCGCCGCACGAACTGCGGCAGGCCGGCGCGTTGGCCGCGCCGAGGGCGGCGGAGTACCTCACCGGGCGGTTCGCGGCCAAGGAAGCGGTGCTCAAGGTGCTCGGCCACGGCCTGTTCGAGGGCATCGCGCCGCACGAGATCGAGCTGTGCCGGCAGGACTCCGGCGAACCCGCGATCCGGCTGTCCGGTGGCGCTTTGGAGGTCGCCGACCGCCTCGGCGTGGCGTCGGTGACGGTGTCCATCGCGCACAAGGGCGCCGACGTCGTCGCCGTGGCGATCGGAGCGGCGCGGTGACCCCGACCCCGGACCTCGACCGGCTGCTGGCCGACCTGCGCCGGGCGGGTCGCGCGCTGGACGCCCTGACCCCGTTGGACGACGCCGCGCTGTGGGCGGCCCGGTGCGCGCTGGACGCGTCCGCCCTGCTGGTGCAGTCCTACCACGATGCCAACCCCGACACGATGGTGGAGGCGGTCGCCGCCTCCCGCGCGAGCGTGGTCGCCGCGACCGACGCCGTCCGACGAAGCAGGGAGAGACCAACGTGAGCCAAGCCGGCGGCGTACCCGGGGTCGTCCTGGGTTACAGCGGATTCGACGGCACCGCGGAGTTCAAGCGGGCGCACTTCCCCGACCTCACCGACGGCGAGGCCCGGCTGTGCCAGGGGCTGGACGCCGCCGCCGCGCTCGTGGTGGACGGCCGGCTGGTGGCCGCGGTCCAGCAGGAGCGGTACTCGGGCCTGAAGTTCGACCACGCCTTCCCCGCCGACGCCGTCCGCGCGTGCCTGGACCTCGGGGGCCTGTCGATCACCGACGTGGACCAGGTGCGGCACGGCTTCGACTACGGCCTGGCCAAGGTGCTCTCGCTGGGCGACGAGGTGAGCCGGCGGCGCTACGACGAGGTGTACCGGCCGGAACGGCAAACCACCTTGCTGCACCGGCACTTCCCGGAGCTGTCCGGCGTGCGCGTGCAGCCGGTGCGCCACCACGACGCGCACGCGCTGACCGCCGCCGTCCCGAGCGGGTTCGAGGAGGCGCTGGTCGTCGTGGTCGACGGCATGGGCGAGCTGCACGCGGTGAGCGTGTACCGGTGGGCCGGCGGCACGCTGACCCGGCTGGCCGCGCTGGACTTCCGCAGCAGCCTGGGGTTGTTCTACACGGTGATGACCATGCACCTGGGGTACTGGCCCAACAGCGACGAGTACAAGGTGATGGCCATGGCCGCGTCCGGTGACGCCGAGCGGTTCGCCGGCACCATGCGCGAAGCCGTGGTGCTGCGGGAGGACGGGCGGTTCGACATCCCTTTGCTGCAACGCAACCGCGACTTGTGGGAGAAGGAGACGTTCGCCGGGAGCAGGCGGTGGCTGGCCGAGCAGGGCTGCCCGCCGGCGCGCGGGGAGATCGGCCAGGTGCACTTCGACCTCGCCGCCGCGGGCCAGCGGCGGCTGGAGGAGGCGTTGTTCCACCTGGTGGGCCACTGGGTCGCGCGGAGCGGGCTGCGCCACGTGGCGTTCGCGGGCGGCGTGGCGCTCAACTGCGTGGCCGTCGGCAAGCTCGCCGCGTCCGGCCTGGTGGACGGCGTGTACGTGCAGCCGGCCGCCGGTGACGAGGGCACCGCCGTCGGCGCCGCTCTCCAAGGCGCCGACCTCCTGCACGCCGCCGAGCACTACCCCGTGAGCACGTTCCTGGGACCGGACGTCGACTCCGACCACGTACCCCCGCACTCGTACTTCACCGTCGAGGTCGACGACGCGGAATCCGTCGCCGCCCACCTGCTCGCCCGCGGCCTGGTGATCGGCTGGGCCCAGGGGCGGCTGGAGTTCGGGCCGCGCGCGCTGGGCAACCGCAGCATCCTGGCCGACCCGCGCCGGCGGGAGACCCGGGACCGGGTGAACGCGGCGGTGAAGTTCCGTGAGGGGTTCCGGCCGCTCGCGCCCATCGTGAAAGCCGAGTGCGCCACCCGGTACTTCCGCATCCCACCAGGCACCAACATGCGGCACATGACCATCGCCGTGCCCGTGCGCCCGGAACGCGCCGACGAGATCGCCGCCGTGGTGCACGACGACGGCACCGCGCGGGTGCAGGTCGTCCACGCCGCCGAGCAGCCGCGCCTGTGGCGGGTGCTCGACGAGTTCGAGCGGCTGACCGGCGTCGGCACGCTGATCAACACCTCGCTGAACGTCAAGGGCCAGCCCACCGCGAGGTCGGCCAGCGAGGCCTTCCGCACCTTCGACGAGGGCCGCCTGGACGTGCTGATCGTCGGCAAGGTCCTGTACGCCAAGGAATGGGCGGTCTCGGCAGCACTGGCCGCGACCGCCCGCACACCCACCCCCGCCGCCTAAGCCTCGGCCCGGTTCCGGGCAGGCCGGTCGAGCAGCGCCGCCGCCTGCACGCCCGCCTGGAACCGGCTGACCGAGTTCAAGTTCTGCAACAGCGCCGCGATGTGCCGGCGACACGTCCGCACCGACATCCCCAGGTGCCGCGCCACACCCTCATCGGTCAGCCCACTGGCCATCAGCCGCGCGATGGACCGGTGCAGGTCGTCAACAGCCTCCGCGTACCCCGGTACGGCCCCGCTGAACGGCGTCGCGTCCTCCCAGTGCTGGTTGAACATGTCCACCACGAACCGAACCACCCCCGGTCCCGCACCCGCCGCGCGCCAGGCACCTCCGCCAGGTCAAGCAGAATGGCCACGGACTCATCGAACACCACCGCCGCCTGCGGCAGGTGACTACGAGTCCGAATCTGCGCCCCACCACCCAACAGTTGCGCAACTTTTGCGCGAGAAGCAAACCGCGCCCGACTTTGATGGGGGCAGATCAACCGGATCGCAACCCCCCGTTCAAGCACCCGGTAACACGTTTCCAGTAACCCATCAACCAACTCCTCGTCCAGTCCGCCAGGCCGCAACACCGCCACCTCACGGCGACACTCCCGACCCGCCGACCCGATCATCCCCCGTATCTCCGCTACTCCACTCACGCCGTCTATTACGCCGATGTGCTCATCGTCGCGCCGGGTCGAACCCGCAATCCCCGCGATGCGTTCCCGGAACCCTTCCGCCAGCTCCTGCCACTGGTAGATTGCCCGCTCGATGGGCGAGACCAGCACCGTTGCCGCCAGCTGCGGGACGGTGGGCAGGAGGTGGTCACGGGTGGCGGGGTCGGTGCGGAGCAGATGAAGCTCGACGAGCCGCGCGATCGCGACATAGATTTCGGATATGGGAACGCCCAGTTCCGCAGCCACGACTTCAAGAGACCTTATGGCACCGTGGCGAATGGCGTAGTCGTACACCCTGGTTTCCAGCCGGTCGCTGTCCGAACGCGTCGAGCCACCCTGCTCGACCTGGTCATCAATCACAGTGCCACTATTAGCTCCGACCAGCCGGATGTACAGCCCGAGGTGTTGCCTCTTCAACCCCGACACCCCACCACCACGCCGGACGCCGAATGAGTGCGGAATTCGGCGCAACAGCCGACACCCCCACGTTCGGCCAATTGCTCAGAACCCACCGCCACCGCTCAGGCCTCTCCCTGACCCAACTGGCAGCCCTGGTCCACTACGACCGAGGGCACATCAGCAAGATCGAGACCGACAAACGCCCCCCATCCCTCCGCTTCGCCCAAGCCTGCGACCAAGTCTTCGACACCGGCACCACCTTCACCTCCCTAGCCGAAACCCAAGCCCCCTCCCCCCGCCCACCCGACCAAGCCCCACCCAACGCCCCACCCCAAGCCGCAACGTCGTAGCCACGAACGCTTGCCGACCACCTGCACAAGCCCCCTACCGGACCGCGACCGCTTCGCGGACGCCCACCTGGACGTAGACCCGGGGCGAAGCCACCACCGAACTCCCACCCGCGGCCCCACCGGCCGATGTCCCGATCACCCTGGCCGCCCCCACAACCCTCCCCCACTCCACCCACGCGATGAACGAACGCGTCAGCCGCCGAGCCGACCTCGTCAGAGGAGATCGACCAAGACGCGGCACCCCACCCAAGCCAGTCGACTCGCCCACCGCCGTTTGGAGGGGAACGTGGGTGACGACCTGCGGAAACACCCAACCGGCACCCGCACGGACACCCCGATTTGGGCCATGAAAGACGATCATGTAATCTATCCCCACACCACGGCGAGAGCCGAGTCCGGGTGGCGGAATGGCAGACGCGCTAGCTTGAGGTGCTAGTCCCCGCAAGGGGGTGGGGGTTCAAGTCCCCCCTCGGACACCAAAACGGCTGAGATCTCAGTCGCCGGAGCCCACGCAGAGTCACATGTTGACTACCCTGCGTGGGCTTTTGGGCGTCTACGGCAAGATCTCGGCCTTTGCGACCTCTTAGGAGGACTAGATGATCTTGCCGATGGTGTTGACGGTGTGGCAGTTACCACCGCTACCGCTGGAATCCCAGCGTGGTGAATCGGCGGTGCTGTCGTGAAAGAACGCGCCGTTCCCTTGTTCGTCCCACCGGCTGTGCGCCCGAAGAGAACGCCGCAGCCGCAGCACTTCCCGACGCTTCCTCGACGTTGTGCTGACACTGATTTGCGGCTGGCGATCACGCGCGTCGATCACTCGGGCCGCGTGGGCGACCGGTGGCTGATCGACGCACTCGGATGGCGACCCGGTGATCGCCACGAGGTGGCGGTGACGCCTGACGGTGCGGTCGTATCGGTTGCCCTGGAAGGCTCTTACCACGTCAACACGCGCCGCCACGTGTTCCTGCCCGCTGCTGTCCGGCAGGGGCTGGGCGTGGCCGCCAACGACCGCGTGGTTCTGGTTGCCCGCCTCGAGGCCGCCACGTTGACCATCCACGCGGCTTCGACGATCGCCGACCTCATCCTGCAGCACTACGTCATGCAGGAGGCGTCCCGTGGCTGGTGACTTCCACAAGAAGGCGGAACTGGTTCGTGGCCTCCTTCCCGAGTTGGGCCTCACGTTGTCCGATCTCCCTGCGAGGGAGGTTCCGACCGTTGCCGAGTACTTGCCGCAGGTGCGGGCAGCCGCGTCGAACTGGCAACTGAAGGCATACCGGGCGCACTGGCGACGAGCAGAGGCTCACGCCGCGGACCGCCGGCTTGACCAGCTCACCGTGACCGATGTGCTGATCCTGCAGCGGCAAGGCACCCGAGAGGCACAACTGCGCTCCAACACCCGCGGCGGCAGGTACGCGGGTGAGAGTGCTGTTCGAGCCATGCGGACGTTCTTCCGGATGGCGATCGCCGACGGCCTGCTCCCGGATGGTTGGAATCCGGCTCGGAAGGTGAAGCTGCCTCGACGTCTGCCCAGCACTCGGCGCGCGTTGGGGAACAAGGAGTTGCTGGCCATCAACCATGTCGTGGCCACCACCGGCAGCGACGTGCCTTTGGATTCGCTGTTGCTGCGGCTGCACACCGAGACCGCGTGCCGCAGGTCGGGAGCGTTGAGCCTTCGACTGGCAGATCTCGATACCGAGTCCTGTGCGGTGCGGTTGCGTGAGAAGTTCGGGACGGAGCGTTGGCAACCGATCAGCCCCACCATGGTGGCGAGCTTGCTGGAGCACGCGCAGTCGCGTGGAGTACGACACCCCGATGACCAACTCCTGCGGAATGCGGACGGCACACCGTTGACCCGACGGCGCTACGAGCTGATGTGGAAGCGCGTGAAGGCGAGGCTTCCATGGGCGGCGAAGCTAGGCGTCTCCATCCACTGGATGCGTCATACCACCCTCACGTGGGTCGAGCGGCACTACGGCTACGCCGTCGCTCGGGCCTACGCGGGACATACCGATACCAAGGGCGGTTCGACCCTGACCTACATCAAGGGCATGCCGCAGGAGGTGGCGAGAGCGTTGTCGGCCTACACCGGCGAGCCTCATCCCCTGGCCGAGTTGGGCCGCCTGTAATCGCTGATCACCCGTGACGGTGATCACGGGTCGCCGACAGTTGCAACCGAGGTGTCGGTCGTCGAGCACCGATACGTCGACCGGCACTCTCCGCTGTGGACGATGCGCATGCCTACACGATGGGATGGATCACGAGTCTGGCCAACGGAATAGTTCAAAAGGGGCGACACCGAGGGCATTAGCCAAGACGAACACGCGGTCGAGACTGGGCGAGTGCCGACCGTTCTCGATCCGGTTGATCGTCTTGCGGTCGAACCCGCTGGCTTCGGCCAACTGCTCCTGAGTCCACTCCCGGTCCAGTCGCAGAGCCGCAAGGCGATGGCCGAACCGCGCACGGTTCTCCGCGAGGTGCGGATGAACCGGCGACGCAGGCACGGGGGCAACGTTGGTACTCGTCGTCGTGCGAGTCCGTACCAACAGTGGTACAACTTCTCGCCTCGAGGTCGCGCAAGATCAATCGTGCAGCTCAGCGGCCCGACAACCCGATCGCACACCACCCAGACGAGGACTCGTTGAGCACCGATCCCAAAACCGTCCGCGCCGCCCGCCTGCTGATCTCCCAGCTCGGCCTCACCCCAGAAGACCTCATGTGGGTACCCACGGACCTACCCACCTTCCGCGACTACGTACCCCACGTGATCGCCGCATCGGGCGGCGGCGCCAAACGCACCTACAGCACCTACTGGACCAGCATTACCAAGACCTTCGGTGACAAACGCCTCGACGAGGTCACGCCCTCAGAAATCGAGGCGCTCATGCGGCACATGGTCGACAACCGCCTAGTGCGGCGCAACGACCGCGGCGGCCACTCCGTGGCCGAACACCTCATCTCCGCCATGCGCGCGATCTACACCCGCGCCATCAACGACAAACTCCTGCCACCCCACCACAATCCCGCCGGCGCAGTGCCCAAACCCCGACGCCGCCCCAACACCCGCCACGGCCTCAGCCCGGCCGAAGTCACCACCTTGGCCGACGCCGTCACCACAAGCGGACACGACGCAGTGCTGGACACCCTGCTGTTCCGCCTACACCTGGAGACCGCCTGCCGACGCGGCGGCGCACTCGCCCTGCGCGAGGACGACATCGAACCCACCACCTGCCTCATCCAGCTGCGCGAGAAGAACTCCACCATCCGCTGGCAACCGGTCAGCCCCACCCTCATCGCCTCACTGCTGGAACACCGCCGACACCGAGGCAACGACACACCCACCCCTGAACCCTGGGTCGCCGCCCGCAACATCTCCACCCACTGGCTCCGACACACCACACTCACCTGGGTCGAACGCCACTACGGCCCCTCCATCGCCCGCGGCTACGCAGGCCACGCCCACCCACGCAGCGACGACATCACCGCCGTCTACACCAAACCCACCATCGCCGACCTGGCCACCGCACTGGCCGCCTACACCCACGAACCACACCCACTCGCCTCAACTCCGCCACCCGACGGCGGCCTGCCTGGCTTCCCGATCTTCAACCCACTCCAGCCATGACCGAACGCCCAACCCCACTGTTCAGGCCGCCCGAACCTCACCCGCCTACGCCACTGGTCTCCATCGACGCCAGGCCTCGGCGAGACGACACAAACCTGCTGTTGGTGACCGCAGCGATCGACCACTCCGGACGCATTCCTGCTCGCCGACTCCTGCGGGCATTGGACTGGCACCCCGGCCAGGGAATCACTGCCTGGCTACGCGATAACGCGATCACCGTTCAACTCGACGCCCTCAGCCCTTACCGGATCGACAGCCGGCATCACGTGTTCATCCCCGCAGGCCTACGCGACCTGACCGGCATCCGCACCGGTGACACCGTGGCGCTGCTCTGCGCACCACAACTGCAACTGTTGATCGTCCACGCTGTGAGGGCGCTCGCACCTATGCTGCGCACACCAGTCGACTGATCCATACGGCCTGCGTGAAACCATCGTCCGCCTTGACGTCAGACGGGAGTCAAGGCGGACGATGACTGGTGGACCAACCAATCTCGAAGCCGCTGGGCCAAAGCCGGTCGATCCGACCTTGAACACCCAAGGTGTCGTCCATCGGTGTCCGGATCTCACGCCGGAGTGGTGGGCGAAGCCTGGTGACGTACCGTTCGACGCACAGGGACTGTGCGTTCGGCGGCGGCACTACGGGGAATTCCAACTCGGGTGGTGCGGCAACGCCGTCACTCGTAGTCTGAGCAGAGGACGGCGGGCGAGGCCACCTGGGATACGCTGTCGTGGAAGACGGTGAGCAGGTCGCGAATTTGCACCGCGGACAGCCTGTCATCGTCCAGTTCGGATCTGAGCTGCCGATAGTTGAGGCCTGGCTGTGCGATCCCTACCGTGCCTCTCACCAGAGGCCGGGTACGGGTGAACGACAGGCCTTCGGCGCGCTTGGCCTGTCCGCACAGCACCAGCAACCCGTTGAGGGCACCGTCCCGAACCGCCGCCTTGGGTGAAGACTGTCCGGTCAACCGGCAGCCGAGTTCCGACCAGAACGCGGGATCGGTGATCCACCGCCGACTTTGATCGCTTGAGCCACGACCTCTTGCAGGTCGGTCACTCGCACCGAAGCAGCCGTACCGCCTGCTGCCTTGGCATGCCACAGCTCGACGGAGACGCTGTCACGATCGACATCGATGACGATGTAGTCGGCGAACTCCCCGCGACCGTCGTTGTGGACGATCCATCGGTGCCGGCCGCGACGAGGCCTGTTCTGGAGGTAGCCCTCCAGTTTCTCCTGCACCGATCGTCCTTTACCTCTCTGTTCTGCTGTCCCGGGCGTCTCGGCCTCCAGATCGACGTCAGACCAGTCGAGCGACTTGTAGTCCAGAGGCGGTAGCGAGCGCGGGCGAGTCCTGCTGTCCACGATCATCGTGCCGTGTACTGTGTCGCCGTTGCCGAAGAAGATCGTCAGCGGGCGGTCGATCAAGAGTTCGCTGAGCGGGCTCGCGACACCCGCACGAGCGGACCTGGGCGCAGGTGGCGCTGGTCGAAGCGCTCGCCGAGGTCGGCGACCACGACCGCGCGCGGTCGGTCGCGCGGGCCATCGCCCACGCCGCCGATGGCGTGCGGGCGCTGCGGCGGTTGACTCGCGACCGCGCACCAGGCTCGCCGGCCGTCGAGGCCGAAACGCTCGCCCGCACCATCCCCGACGCCAACGACCGCGCTCGAGCGCTGACCGGGTTGGCGCGGGACGCCGCGTGCGCCGGGGACCACGACTCGGCACTCCGACTCGCAGGCGAGGCGGAGCGGTTGGCCCGCACCTTCACCAACCGGCACCGGCACCAACGCCCTGACCGCGTTGGCCGGCGCCCTGGCCAAGGTCGGCGAACACGAGCGCGCGGCCGGCATCGCCCATCGCCTCACCGATCCCACCGACCGGGCACGAACGCTACTCGACGTGGCGCGGTCGGCCTCGGGCGCCGGGAACCTCGACCTGGCCCGCCGGCTCACCGACGACGCCGAACGGCACACCCCCGACATCACCGACGAGCACGACCGGGCACGGCACATGGCCGACCTGGCGAGGACGGCGGCGGCCGCCCGCCTGCCCGACCACGCGGCACGGATCGCCGACGACATCACCGACCCGCACCGGCGCATCAAAGTCCTGACCGCGGTGGCCACCACGATGGCGGCGACCGGAGACCAGGACCACGCGGCTCCGGTCGCCCGGCTGATCCCGGACCCCTACGACCGCGCCCGAGCGCTGGTCGAGGTGACCGGCGCGCTGGTCGCGGCCGGCCACCTCGACGAAGCGCACCACCTGCCCGCCAACGCCGCCACGACCGCCTACAAGGGCAGCGACACCGCACACAAGGCGCTCACGCTGGCGCGGCTGCTCGGCGCCCTCACTGCGGCCGACCACGTACGCGCCGATCGCCTGTCCGCCGCCGTCGCGGAGGTCGTCGGCGACGAGGGGTTGACGCCGTCCCGGACGCTTGCGGAGGTGATCGAGGGCCTGGCCGCCGGGGGTGACGAGCGACGGTCCCGGCATCTGGCCGCCGAGGCCGCCAAGCACGCCGGTAGCGTGCGGCGCACCTCATCGCTCAAAGGTCTCGCGAAGGCGTTGGCCGGGGTGGGCGCGTACGACGACCTTCAGACGGTCATCCGGCTGCTGACGGACCGCACCGGCCGGACTTCGGCGTGGCAGGCCGTCCTCGACGCGGTAATCGCGGCCGACGACCCCGGCCACGCGGCACAGGTCGTCTTCCTGATGCCGCCCGACAGCAGGCGCGTCGGCACGCTGACGCGGCTGGCCGAAACCCTGGCCGCCCAGGGTGATCACCTCCAGGCACGCCGGATCGCGACCGAAGCCGCACGAATCCTCGACCTCATGGCGGACCACGCCACACGGGCGTCGGGCCTGGCCGCCGTCGCCCGGACCCTCGCGCTGGCCGGCGACCACCCGCGGGCCCACCGAGCGGCCGACCAAGCCGCAGACTCCGCCCGCGCCAAGTCCGAACCCGACAAACGAGCCGCCGCCCTCGCGGACCTCGCCACCGCGTTGTCGACGGCCGGAGACCACGACCACGCCCGCCGCCTGGCGCACGAGGCCGCGGAGATCGCCCGCCACACCACCCGCCCGGACCGGAAGGTCATGGCCCTCGCCTCGCTCGCGCCGGTGGCCCACCTGTGCGAGGTCGACCGGTTGCTCGGCGAGGTCCTGACCACCGTGGCGTGGCCGACCCTCCTGCCGATCCTGCCACGGCTCCAGCCGCAGGCGCTCATCGAGATCGCCGACGAACTCGACCAGGCATAGGGCGTTCCGCTGACGACGGGGCCGCGGACTTCACCGGATGTGCTTGGCCAGCTTGGTGCCGACGTTCGTCAGGTGCTTTAGCGGTCCCGGCGAACACGACGGCCCGACGACGAGCACGAGCAGCCGCACCCAGGACCGCTCGTCGCCGGGCAGCGCGGACTGCACGACGAAGTGGCCCACGTAGGCCGTCAGGGACATGCCGCCGACGGCGATGACCGGCCTCGCCAGGCGGCGCAGACACCGCAGGCGGTCCACCGCCACGGTGACGCCCACAATCACGAGGATCGAACCCGACACTGCCGACGATGGCGAACGACCGCCTGAGGGCCAGGGCGTCGACGTGGGCCTGTTCGGCGTGCAGGTCCAGGCGGTTGGCCTGCCAGACCTGCCACAGCTCGCTGTCCGCCGCCTGCTACCCGCCCAACCGGAACCCGGTCAGGTCAAGCCGCTCGTCCAGCGCGCGGCCACGAGCTGAGGCCAGTCGATCACGACCTGGCGGACGCGGCCGTCCAGGCGGCGGATTAGCTCCGGGTGCATGTAGGACAAGGGCTGCTCGCCCTCGTAGTAGGCGTCCAGTAACTTCAACTCGGGGAACTGGGCGTTGTGCAACCGTGCCAGTCTCGCAACCCATTGGATCGGCGACAGCTCAAAACTCGCGGAGACCACGACCATCACCGCCTGCCAGCCATCGGTACGCAGTTAGAGTCGTGGCGTGACTGGTGGATCAGCCCCGCTGTGGGTGACGATCATGCTGGGAGTGCTCGCCGTTGTGGGTACGGTTGGTGGCGCGCTCGGTGGTCAGATGATCGCCACCCGGCGTGAAGACCGGCGCTGGGCGCGAGAAGCAGGGCGTGAAGACCTCCGGTGGCAGCGCGAGCGTCAGCGGGAGCAGGAACGCTTCGCTCATGAAGCTCGACTGCATTGGCGAGAACAACGACTAACTACCTATAGCGCGTTCATCGCTGCATTCGACGCCTCAATGGACCCCATCGTTGAGGCCGCGGTTGAGGTGCCTGCGATCGGGCGTGTAACGGACGACAAGCTGTACGAGGCACAGGCGGCGGTCCGAGCGCTCACTGACGCTTACGCCTCGGTAGACGTGCTCGCCTCCGTCGACGTTCGGCTCGTGGCGTATCAGCTCGTTCGCGCCGCGTGGCACGTGGTAGACGACATTCGGCGTGGCAACGACGACTCCGACCGCGCAGAAGATGAGTCCTTGGTCGTCCGGCTGCGGGAGACTAGGAGCCGCCTGCTCGATGTCATCCGCGAAGAACTCGCCATCGACTTCAAAGAGTTCACACCTAGCCCATCACCACCATCCGGCCCGACTTCTTGACCTTCGCCCCGCGTAGCTTCCAGCCACCGACCGCCATTGCGGACGTGGGGACGGCGTCGATGCGGCGGCCGGTCTTGCCGCGTTCTGGCTTGTCGGGGCGGATGAGGTCGGGTTCACCAGACAGGTGGCAGACTTCGACGGCGTCGAAGCACCACTCGGCGACGGGCTGCCGTGATGGGACCAGCTGCGCGAGCGGGTGAGGGTCATGAGTTCGGTCATGCCATGGGTCATGCCCTTATAGGTTTGGGCCATCGGGTACATCGACACACCCGTGCGCCGTTCGAGGCGTGGCCGGACAGTTCGCGGGACCGCTCGTCGTAGGAGATGTCTGCGACCCGCAGTAGGCCGGTGCCGGCGACGATGCCGGCCTCCACGGTGTCGTAGTCGATGACCTGCTCGTCGGTGACGATGATCCAGCCTTGTTCGGTCCAGCGGGGCACGCCGCCGTCGGTGCGTTCGTCCAGGAAGGTCACCCCTGCTTCGGGTAGCCAGAACCGCCACAGCGCGGAGGGGTGGCCGTCGATGCCGTCCGGGACGATCAGGCACCAGGCGGTCAGGTCTAGCTTCGAGGCCAAGTCCAGTCCGCCCCACGCGGGTCGACGCGCCGAGAGTTCGCGCAGCCGGGCGGGTCGTCGTGCGCGGTGCCGGTGCACGCCAGGTAGAGGTGCCCGGTACCGGACGCCTCGTTGCCGCGTACTCGGTCATGGCTCGCCGGGCACAGTGACCGGGCCGGTTCGGGGCTCAGTGACAAAGGTGGTTGCCGCCCAGGTCACGGCGTAAATCACGAGGGGGACACGTCACTGTGGCGATGGCCAGATCATGGGATGGCCCGGCGTTAAGGGACGTCGTCGCTCATTACTCCATAGTGTGTGTGAACTGGCTGCGACGAGGGTGATGGAGTGACGGGATGGACAAGGCCATAGCGAGGCGCCACATGGAGCGAGCCATCGCGGAGATGTGGCGGTCTCAGGGTACAGCCAGGATTGGTGTCGTTCTCGCACACGGCGATGAGCTCTTGGCGTCGGCACATAAGGGCCAGGATGGCAACCGCCATGCGGAGGCAATCGCGCTGAGCGCGGCCCGAGAGGCAGGGATCGATGTGCGAGGCGCGACCGCGTTCGTGACCTTGGAGCCGTGCGCGAACTTGGAGAACCTCCGCACGCCGTGCGCCCAACTGCTGGTGGACGCGGGAATCACGGAAGTCTGGATCGGCCGCTACGACAACAATCCCCGGATCTATCGACAGGGCTGGAAGCTGTTGCGCGATCACGGGGTCTATCTGCATGACTTCCCGGCCGACCTTCGCGCGATCTGTGAGGACGGAAACAGTACCTTCAGCGGGCACTTCCACAAGCGGGTCGGGGCGCAAGGCAGAGCGAAATTCGACTCGCCTGTGTGGGAGACACGTTGGACAACGTGCGGAGCGACCGCTATGTACGCCTATGGGGGCACCCCGGGCCGGGTCAGCCATGCGCGTTATGCCGAGGAATTCTCTGAAATCGATGATCCCGATGCCCCGGACTGGGCTGATCATGCACAACGAGTCAATATTGGCGAAATCGCGGTATTCCGGAACGAGTACGGGCATGCGCTATGCCGACTCAGGGCTGTCGAACCCACGGAGGAGTACGGTGGAACAGGACATACGTCCATGACGTTCGACTACGAACTGCGCCCAAAATCGGCCCCTTCAGACAACCTGCCAGCTCTTAGACCATGTCTCACGTGGTGGAAGGCGTTGTGCCATGATCTTCGTCCGTGGTTGATCGGTTGTCGCTGCGGTTGGTGCCCGATGAGCTGTGGGCGTTGGCAGAGCCGTTGATCCCGAAGTTCAAGGCCCGTCCGCAGGGTGGCGGCACGGCGCCGGTGGACGACCGGGCGGTGTTCACCGCGATCGTCTATGTGCTGACCAGCGGGTGCGGGTGGCGGGAGCTGCCGTCGTCGTTCGGCGTCACGGTGCCCACGGCGCATCGCCGGTTCACCGAGTGGACCAGGGCCGCCTTGTGGCGGCGGTTGCACCAGGCCGTGCTGGACGAACTCGGCTCTCGGGGCGAGGTCGACTGGTCGCGGGCGATCCTGGACGCAGCCTCGGTCCGGGCGAAAAAAGGGGCGACATGACCGGTCCGAACCCGGTCGACCGCGGCAAGCCCGGTTCGAAGATCCATGTCGTGTCCGACCGCGCCGGACTGCCGTTGGCCGTCGGGGTCTCGGCGGCGAACCTGCACGACAGCCAGGCGCTCAAGCCCATGCTCATGGCCATCCCGCGCATCCGGTCACGCCGGGGGCCGCGCCGCTTCCGTCCTGCGAAGCTGCACGCCGACAAGGCCTACGACATCGACGACCTCCGCCGATGGTTACGCCGCCGCGGCATCGTCCCGCGCATCGCCCGCAAGGGCATCGAGTCCTCCGAACGGCTCGGCCGCCACCGCTGGGTCGTCGAACGCACCGTGGCCTGGCTGTTCGGCTACCGCCGCCTGACCATCCGCTACGAACGCCACGCCGACAACTACTGCGGCCTCCTCACCCTCGCCGCAGCCCTGACCTGCTTCAAACGACTCACAAAGTTGGCCACGTGAGACACGGTCTTAGGGGTGACACCTCGTAACCGACTTGAGCGGTGTCGAACCCCGGCCCCGACCAGAAATCTACCTGCTCGTGAAACATCCCCTCACCCGTCCCCGACGCCACGCGCTCCGGCTCCGGTCGATCGGTAGCACGCGACTACGAGGCGATCAGACTGCTACGTTCGGTCCCGCCGGAGGCCGCGCCGTCTACGGCTGTCCGAGAACGGCTCGTAGGACCATGCTTCGGTCGTGGTCATCGAGAGGGGAGAGCCTGCCGAGAAGGTACGGCAGGGCGATCGAGCCGGGCACCGCACTTGCGTAGTGGTCGAACATCACCTGGGCAGCCGCGGGTAGAGGGTCGAGTGTCTCGTCGTGGTCGGGGAAGACCTCTGCCAGAGCCGTCCGGCTGACCTCCAGGTGCCGGCGGACGGCCGGGCCTTCGACCGGTATCTCGTGCAGGGTGACCGCGAGCAGTCTGCCGGCCGTCGTGCAGGCGTTGTGCGGGTTGGCGAGCATGGTGAAGGCCGCCCCGCGCATGCACCGGTACAGCCACCAGTGCAGCAGGTCGGGGCGTTGCTGGCGGACCGCGCTCATCAGCGACCGCATCCGGTGAAGCCCCACCGCCAGGTCGCGTCACGCCGCCGGACGACCCAAGGCCACGGCTGCGGCGCCGTCCGGATTCCAGTCCTCGGCTCGTGCGGTGTCGAGGAACTGGTGGTCGGTGATCTCGAAGTCGCCCACCTTCGCTCGCAACATCGTCTGGATCGCGTCCGAGTGCTCTCTCGGCGTCAGCAGCTTGCGGTTCAGCAGCGCGTCCAGGACTGCCGGGGTCGACAATGCTTGAAGGCCGAGACTGCGTGCGAGGATCCGCAACCCGGCGTCGTCGGCCCACACCGGCATCTGCTGCGCGGCGGCCAGATCGAGCACTGGCATCGACGGGAGGTAGAAGGTGTCGTCACGGTCGCCGGCCACACGGACGGCGGGTCGGGCCCGCCGCACAAGGCGTTCGATGGCCTTGACGAGCCGAGCGGATTCCTCCGCCAGCTGATCCGCATGTCGTTGATCGCCGGCCACCGGTCCGCCGGCCTCGGTGTTCTCGTTCCACTGCCAACTGGCGGTGCCGCGACGCGACAAGATCTCGTCGGCGAGTCTGGCGTCGAGCAACACCGCATCCGCGGTCACGGCGCCGCCGAACAGACCCAACGCCAGGTCGCGCACCGCTGCGGGAAGAGTGTTCAGCACGACGATCGCGGTGGTGTCGAGCACCACGCTGCTTCCGGCCGTCGAACTCGCTGTCGCCAAGCACAACGTCTGCTCACGCCGGATGGGATGGGTGGCCTGCAGCACGTCGGTGCCGTGACGCAGCACCACCTCGCTGTAGCGCCGGGACGTCAACTGAGCCAAAACTCCGAGCGGTACACGGCCGAGCACGGTCTTGGTGAAGAAGTCGCGTATCGCGCGCCGCAGTTCCGGCGAAGTACGAGCCACGGCGTTGAGCTCCTCCACCGCTTGCTCCACGTCGATCCGGCGTAACCAGCGGCTGGTCGGCCAGCGGCGGAAGAACTCCTCCGTGGTCTCACGCCACTCGCCGGCCATAGCATCGAGTATCGGAACCTCTAGACGGGGCGTGCTCAGCAGTGTCGTGAGGGCGTGCGCCACCACCTCTTCGGAATCGGGGAACCGGCGCGCCAGGCGCAGACATCCGCGCAGGGTGTCCAGCGGGTCGTCGAACCAGCGATGCAGATCGATCCACAGGTGTGCTTCTTTGGACGAGGAAGGTTCCAGGCCGTCATGGTGCTTCAGGTAGACCCGCCACGCCGTCGGAGTCTCCGCCCTGCGGAACAGCAGGTCGATCAACGCCCACCGGGTCGGCTCACTGTCGGGCTCTGCGGTGACCACCGTTCGCAGCAGGTCGATCGCCTGTTCCAGACGGCCGTCGTCGACGGCGATCTGCGCCGCGAGCCGCTGTGCGTCACGCACCCCCGGCCACCCCGAAAGCGCCGCGCCCAGCAAAGCGGACAGCTCCCGCTCAGTCTCCCGCGCTCGGCCTGCCGTACGCAGCTCGGAAGCCGCCTCCAGACGCAACTGCGGGTCGGAGAAGTCCTCGGCCGCCTGCCGAAGCACTCCGACCAGCGCGTCGACATGCCCGTCCTGGCTGTAGGCCTCAGCCAACATCGACGCTGCGCTGTAGGACGTGCGCGCCAACACCCTCAACGTGTCCGATGACCGATTCGTCGCCTGAGGCACTATCGACCCGACCGACAAACCAGTTCCGAATAACGCTCTACTGCTCGTGGATGATCAGTGTGCCGCAACGGCGGTGACTGTCGCTTAGACCACTGATCGCATTGACGAAGAGAGTGAGCGCCCGGTCGATCGGCCGATTTTCCGTGAGGATTGCCCATAGTCTTTTCAGTGCGTCGTAGACGATTCGATCGGCATCCTCGGGCATTGCGAGTCGAAGTGCGTTCATGAAAATGGCGGCGCGGTGAGACGACTGCCCATCGCGAGTGAGCGCTGCCATCGTCAAAATCTTCAACACCTCGTTCCGATATTCAGGGACGACGGCGTCCCTTGTTCCGCAGAGCGCCCAATACGACCAGGACAAGAGGTCCTCCTCTGGGGCGTTGCGGAATGCGGCCAGGAAGAGTTCGAGTGCAGCCGCTCGGTCGCCCCACGTTGAGCCGCGTCCCAGGATGATCGAGACCGCGCCTGCCCTCCAGTCCTGTTCGGCCGCGATCTCTCGCAGAACGGTGTGGTCAGTGGGCAGGTCGACGACGTGTTCGCGAATCAGTTGGCGAACGGCTTGGTCCAGTTCTTCGGCGTCGATCCGTTGACGCTCGTGGGCGATTATCAGCAGGGCGTGGGTGCTGAAGGTCTTGATCCCCAGAGAGTGGGCCACCCTCCTCAGGCCGGTGTCGTCAGCCCACAGTGGGAGATCGTTGTGTTTGGCCGCGTCGAGGGTCAACGCCCAAACCGGTTGGCGGCCTTCCTGGGCGGGTGGAAGCTCGGTCAGCTCCGGGTGGATGACTCGACGTAGACTGCGGGAGGTGGTCAGCATGGCTTCGATCTGTCGCCTGTGTCGTGCCGTGATCTCGGGGTCGTCCTCGTAGGCGACCACCCTGTTCAAGGTGGTGTCATAGCCGAGCGTCCCGGACGTCGGGAGGCTGAACATGTCTTCGGCATCAGCCAGGTCGTGCACAGCGACGTTGGTGATCTGCGGTTTGGCAACCAGGGCGAGCAGCGTCGGCGCGACGTCGGGCAGCAGGGTGAGCGTATAGAGCGCGCTTGCATCGACCAGGCACCGGCCGTCGATGGCCGAGCGCGCCTGCTCCAGCTCCACCTCCTGGTCCGCTGGATTCGGGAAGACCATGCGGTGGTAGCCCAATGGTCGATAGAGGAAGATTGCCGCGTAAGGCTTGCCCGCTGCCTGATCGAGCATGCCGAGCGGATAGACCTCGTCACGGACCAGGTTCCGGCGTTCCTGGAACACCGCGTCGTTTCGGCGCAGCATCGGCTCCAACGAGGCCAAGGGATGCACGTCGCCGTCGACTTGGACCGAACGCATGGCGATGTGCCCGCTACCCGGATGACGGGCGTTCCACGCCTCTCCAGCAGCGATCACCTGCTCGTTGAGCCCATCGGGTAGTTCCGTGCGGTCACTTCGCGTCGCGACGGACCGAATCGCCGCCTCGCACACGTCCGCGTCGTCAGCGAATTCCTGGATCATCGCCAGTGCGGTCCAGGCGACCTCCTCCGACGGTGCGTAACGACGGGCAAGATCCACCAGCAACATCGCCTGGAGCGGGCTCGTGGGCGCTGGCATCGCAACCGGCCGTTTGAGACTGCGCCACGCCTCCTCTCGATCACCGTCGCGGTACTGCGCCCAGGCGAGTCCCCACCTGGCGTTCTGATCATCCGGATCGCTCTCCAGCAAGCTCCGGTACGTCGCTGCGGCGCCGACCCAATCCCAACGGCGGCACTGGATGTCGGCGAGCCTGTGCACGACCGCACGTCGGCCTGCCCACGCTGGGTCGAATTGGGTCAGCGCCCGCCTGGCGATCGGCTCGGCGTCGTCCCACATCCCGGCGTCCTGGTAGCAGTCCAGAGCCAGCAGCAACAAACGCGGGTATCGCCACCGGTCGGCGGCATCGAGAAGGATCTCCACTGCCCCTGCCGGATCGTCGTGACGACGCAGTTCCGCTCGTTGGACGGAGGCGAGAGGACTGCGCGTCTCGAACATGCGGAGGCGCTCGTCCGCGTCGGGGCCTGCGATGGACTGGATCGTGGCGATGGTCCTGATCTCGTCGACGGATTCAGGGTGCCGGTTGGCCAGGTCGTCGAGCACGTGGCTGTCGGTGTCGCCCTCCATCGCGAGCCCCCGCGCGGCGAACAGTTCTTCCTCGTCGGATGTCGCTGCGGCCAAGGCCTTGCGCCATGCCTCGGCGACAGTGGAGCCCTCGTCGAGCAGGCTCGGCGAGGCGCTGAGGATCTCCGCCTCGATCCGGCGCCGAAGGTAGCCGTCTTCCGAGGGCATCATTTCGCGCGCCTGGTCTACCCGTCCCAGCAGAGCCGCACCCATGGCTGCGATGGGCAGAACTCTCGGGTCTGCTGTCTCGGCCGCGGTCGCTTGCCCTTCGGGTGTGGCCTGTGTCAAGCCCCAGACCTGATCGGGATCCTCGGCGATCAACGCCGCTTCCGCCGCGGCGCGCACGGCCTCGGCACTGTCGCCTCTCCAGGCACGACGGAGGTCACGAGCACGGACGCCGAACTCGATCGCGCGCATGGCGTCGGCGAGGCGACTATCCCCGCCGCCGTTGACAGCCCTCATCCGCAGCAAGTACGACAACTGGATGAGGAGGAACGCATTGCGGGTGCCGGCCGCATCCTGCTCCAAGACCGCAATGGCGTCATCCAACCTACCCATACGCGTCAGGGCGACGGTTTTGAAATGCGTGCTGGTCTCCTGTTCCTGCAGCGTTGCGGGCTTCCACTCGTCCAGGTCCCGCAGCATCTGCTCCCACTGCTCATCCTCACTGGAACGCATGGCATTGACCAGCGGATAAGACGGATCTACGCGTTCAGCTTCTCTCAGGACCTTGTCGACATGCTGGGAGCGCTCCTGCCCGCTGGGGTCGTGTGCCTGCGCTATGCGGACCAACCAGTACGCCCGCGGAGTGGCACCCATGCGTATGGCGACGCGGAACTGATTGACCGCCGCCGCCCTCTGCCGATAGGTCAGCAGCAGTTCCGCGACGACGAGCCGCCCCACAGCGGACAGGTCCGCCAATGCCTCGGGAGGCGCGGCGGCCCACTCCCGCGCCACGATATGAGGATCAGTCGTGCCGTCGGTGAACGGAGCGACCACCCGCCAAATGTGGAGTCGTTCCCGGCGGTCCGTACTCATCAGCAATCCGTGAGCGTAGGGCGGAAGCCGCGCGGCACGCTCGTCGTCCTCCAGCCGGTCCGGATCTATGGAATCCGCGCCTCGATTCGAATTATGTGCAGGCCGGGCCGCTCCAGCGGAAGCCGTAACCATCATCACGACGGCAACCGCCACGCCCAACGCGAGCGAGGACCACCATGGATGCTGTCGGATCAAATCGAGAGGGCCGGGCCATTTTGAAGTGCCGCTGGCTTCGTTGATCGCCAGACCGAGGACGCCCGTGATGAGTGCACCCAAGCCCGTGCCGATGACCAGCACCAGCCAGCGCGATCTGGACATCCCGTAACCACCTCACATACCGCAACCGCGTCGTCACCGCAGTCGCACAACTGTCCATCTCGACCGAGGGACATCGGACCACCGTAGAGGGCTTGCACGCATAGCTGATCCCGCCTCGCCGGGTGGCAACTTCACCGCCCACCGCGAAGGCGAAGATGCGGCCGAGCCCGATCCAGTCGGCAACTGTCGGATTGCGCACAAGTACCCCGCTGGTCGGACACGGTCGAGGTCAGGCGCTATACGGTCACCGGTACCCGCCATCAACCTGCAGAGGTCGCTCAGCTCGTAGGTCATCGACACCGACACTGCCGGACCGACAAACCACGACGACCGCGGCAGGAGGGGACAGTAGAGCCCGCAGACACCTGGTGCACCCACGATGGCTTGATAGCCATGAGTCCGAGGTCCGTCACCGACCCTTCGATGGCAGCGCCGTCCAGCGGGCGGCCCGATTGGAGACCGTTCGTTGGATGCAGGCCGCTTCTTCACATCCACGCGAGGACGGCCCGGCCCGCTTGCGCGACGCCAGATCTGTGCCGTCACACTCGTTCTTGTCGGAGGGGGCCGGCAAGCTACCGAGGATGACGAGTCCGAAGCCTCGCGCCGACCGCGCCAGCGAGCCCAGAACCGTGTATCCGGCGATGCTCGCTGCACTCTCGACCGCCGGCAACGGCCTGTGGATCGCGCCTGGTCGTCCCGCACCAGTCGTGCTTGAGCCCCGGCCTGGCGCCTGCAGGAAGAACAGCCCGATTGGCCGCACCCCCGGCGTCAATCCGGTCACCGCCCGCTGTCGGCCGGGCATGGTGGCATCCGAGCGCGACTGATGAGTGAACACATGTCATCGGAGTTGAAGCAAGTCGCGTCGATGTTGGACTCATCGGAGAGTCGACCGTGTGGACTATGCGGCCAGTTCCGGAAGCCGACCAAGACGCACGTGCCTCCCCGAGTCGCCGGAAATACCTCCGCGGTGCGGAGAGCACCCGATGTCGTCGACTTCGACCGGGCCCGCCGCCCAGGACGATGGAAAGACGGTGGCATGCATGTGCGCGGTCTATGAGGTGACTGCAACAGCATGGCCGGCGGCCGGTACGACAGGGCATATGCCGACTTCGCCCAGAACGTCCCACGCATGACATCACCTTTTGCTCGACGTATACAGATTTTCCGGAACGACCCACCAGCGATCTTCTTCGCTCCTCGCCTGGTTGCAATGAGCGTCCTTTACGGGATGTTCGGAATCTATCCAAGACTGCGGATCATATTCCCGAGTTTGGCCGACGATCTCGCGCAGAACGCCGAGTTCATCCGCTGGCCTGACAAAGTCGAGTTGAAACTGGGTCTCACAACGCCCCATGTCGGTAAACGCGGGCTGCTCACCAGCGGCGTGACGCTGATGAAGGTACTAGACGAACGTCTCGTCTACTTCCCGTTCGCCGACATCGTCTTCCCGCCCCTGATATGGACGCTTACGCCGATCGACACCCCACCGGAACTGGGAATGGACATCACCCGAAATCTGACGAACGCCTCCAGTTGGGTTCGATCCTCGCAGGAACGGGTGAACGTCGACCTGCGATCCATCACGAAAAGTTTACCCTTCTTCAACCATCCTTTTCTGGGAGCAGATCGTGACTCCTGGCCGGAAATGCACGGCGAATCAGTCATAGTCCATGGAATGATCCTTTGAAACGCCGACGAACTCGAACGTATCGATCACAGCCTGTACCGCTGCCGACCGATCCCTCTCCGACAACTCCCGGTACTCGTGTCCGTACCTGTCGACCAACTCGTCCGCCAGACGTCGGGCGACTCGCTCTTTCATCCGCCGCGTTGTCTGGAGCGAACAATCCTTTATTCTTCGACCGCGTCGCGTGCCAAAGCGGCCGGAAGGTCCACATCATCGCTAACTGGCACCCGGGCCACAGTAGCCGAGCCTTCCGCATCTGGCTGCGAGCTAATGGCGAGAGGGTGGCGGCGGGTCGTTGCGGCGGTGGCGCGGTTTCCGGCGGCTTCGGTGGTGGGTTCATGTGGATGGCGTAGCGGTTGCGGCGTCGTCCGCCGCCGATCTCGATCGCGATGCGGCCTTGGTCATCGGCCGAGTCGGCGATCGCCAACAGTAGGAGCAGCATGGCGCTTGACAAGCGGCATCGAGACCCAGATCGGCGACACCAGCGTGGCGCGGCCCGCTACACGTTCTGGTTCGGACTGTTGTGGGAGAAGGGTGGCGTGGTGCACGACCGAGCGAGGATCCGACTCGCCCGTGACGGCAGCGACGTGCGCGCCATGACGATCGAGGCGCGTGCACGGCTGAACAGGGTGGTGGGCTGCTGGACGACCGGTTCATCGCCGTGTCGTCCGAGGTCGAGGCGATGTTGCTCAACGACCCGCGTAACCGCCTGATGC
This sequence comes from Actinosynnema sp. CA-248983, assembly GCA_050954585.1. GTDB lineage: Bacteria > Actinomycetota > Actinomycetes > Mycobacteriales > Pseudonocardiaceae > Actinosynnema. The sequence goes on from CP191863.1 coordinate 5,326,567, forward strand.
CGGTGGGACGCCTCCGGTTCCCCGGCCGCGCTGCTCGGGCCGATGCGGAGGTAGCGGGCTCCGAGGTCGAACGAGGACAGGCCGCACTGGGTCTGCAGGTCGGCCGTGCCGGCGAGTCGATGTACTCCTGGTCAGCGTGGCCCGCGCGGAAGTCGAGAGCGCTCAGTTCGACCCCGCATCTCAACGCCCGGCGAGTGTACCGGCGCGCATGCCGGAGTCAGGTGGTGAAAAGCTGTGTAATCAACCGTGGCGGGAATTGTTCGAATCAGCACAGGCATCCAAGAACGCGGTTCCGTCCTCGGTGTACGGACCCTCGACGCTTGCGATCGGGAAACGTGACCTGGCCTCGGCAAGCAGGCTCCGCGCGATCCCACGGCGTTGCCATGCCGACGCCGTCCAGATGTGGCCAACCGATTCGTACATGCCGTCCCCATCGCGATCGTACACGATCAAGAATCCGACGACACGACCGTTGTAGAACCACTGTCCGTCCTCCCCGCCGATGCCCGACACCGGAGCCAACATCACCAACCACACGCCCGCCTCGCTCGGCGCGAAATCCCATCCGCAGGCACGCTTGTATGCCATGCCCGCGCGGTCTAGAGCGCTACCGCCCCAACGCCCGTCCAAATCTTCGAACGCGTCCGTGCCGAGTTGCACGTCACCGAAATCATGGGTATCACCGTCGAGGTCGATTCCTGTTGCAATCAGGCCCCAGTCGGCCATCTCGTCGCGGTGCCCGCCATGATACCTGCGGGCCTATTTGGCTGTCAGCCGCAATCTCTGCGCGATCGACAAGGAGGCGAAACTGCGAGAGCACCTCATGAAATGTAGATGTTTCTTCGGGGCTCACGGTGTGCGCGGGCACGAGCTGCGCGAGCGCGCGATATGCAGCCCGGTATGATTTCTCGATTTCCGGTGTCTCGGGAAACTCGTAATCGGTCACCAGGTGCTCTCATTTCATTCGTCCGACAGTCTCGTCGATGCCGACCCAGCGTACCGTGCCGAGGCGTTGAACATGGCTCATCTCCAGCAGTTGATGCAGGGCGGCGCGGTCTCAACAGCGATTCCGACCGCCGCCTCATTGCGGCCGAGGAGGTGTCAGAGATATTACGCCTTGGGTGTGGGTGTTGTATTCAACGTGGGCGTTCACCGAAGAAGTCAGCGCGGTGCAGTGCCACGGCGGCGTCTGCAGACGACGTCGGCGCTCGGCCGCCGAGTGCGGGCCCCGGCCGACCGTGGGTTGAGACCGGTTGGGACGGGGGACCGGGCGACACGTCGGGCGAGTGCGTCGGTGGGTGTGGCGGGAGGTTCGGCGGTAGGCCCGTGGTGGGCCGCCGCCGCCGAAGGTTCGTCGATGAGGCCGGACAGGGTCGTCCTGTCGTCCCGGCGACCGGGAAGAGGCGCCCGGCGAGGGTGGCACCTGCGGTCCGGCTCGGTTCTTTGATCTTCTGACTGGGATGTGCTCGGCCCTTGTCGTGACGGGTGGTCGGATTCCGGCCGCCACGTCGTCACGGGCGTCGCCGTGATCGAGGGAAGCCCAGCCGGAGCGCTTCAAGCAGGCGGAGGGCTTGACGCCGGCCAGCTTCATCGGCCCGTAGCGACCACACAACGACGACGAGCTGGGTGATTGCGCGCAGCGCGACCAGGGCAACGCCCACGCTGCCGGTGATGACTCCGGTCTGGGCGACCTCGTTGACCACGACCCACCTCCAGACACACTCCTCCTGCGGAGTGCAGCGCGGTGGTGATCGTTCAGGTCATTACCGGAGGTCTCCTTGTGGACTCAGGGCCGGTGGGTGGACATACCGTGCGCCGTCTCGTGCGGTTACATCCGTGAGTGTGCCAGTCGAGATCATGCCGGCGGATCACCCGTCTGGGTTGTTCGGCGTCGGCCAGCAGTGGCGGCGTGCCGGCGGGCTGAACCTTCCTGGGCCGGCCACGCCGCCCGACGGCGTATCGACGGCGGCGGTCATGGCCGATCGGACGGCCAGTGAGCAGTTGTCGCCGCGCTGCGGCGACGCCCTAACTTGTTCGAGTCGACGCAGCAGTCGGACACGGACAACCTGAGCGAGGACCAGTTCATCTGCGCGCGGTCACCCGCGTGGGCGAGGAGTTGTTCCGCACCGCCATCGGCACCGAGCTGGCTGGGCACGGACCTTGCCGCAGCGGCTGCGCGCCGTCGACCTCCACGACGTCCGGACCCGCACCACATCGGGGACGATCGGCGACGGGAGCGCCACGAACGCCTTTTGGACTGGCACCTTCGAGCAGTTCGTGCCCACCCACCTTGCCGCCGCCTCCCTGCTTCCCGAGGACGTCGAACCCATGCGCGTCGTGCACCGCAGCCCCGACTTCACCGACACCGCCATCGCCTTGGGCAGGTGCCAACCCGATCCCGTCCCCGAACTCCGGCCGTCGCGACGCACCGGCCGCCGCACGACCCGACCAACCCGCACGCGGACACCGCCTACGCCTGTGTGGCCGTTGTAGTGCCCTTGCCTCGGCGGGCCGCTCGCTTTAGCAGTCGCAACAGCAGGTCGGCGGTCTGCACCACCTCAGCCGCCTCGATCGCATCGTCGAAGTGCACGGTGCGGCGGCTGGAGGGTTTCTTGAAGGCACCGATCGCTCCGGCGAACAGCTCCATGATCGCCACCTGCTCGCCCTTGTGGGCGTCAACATCGGCGAGAGGTCCACCGTCTGGCTTGAACGCCTGGCGCATCAAGTCCACTCCGATAACCGCGTTGTCCAAACCGGCCAGCCTGCGCACCTCGACCTCGACTGCCTTCATCGCCGCAAAACACGCGGTCTCGTAGTCGCCCAGGTTGAAGATGGGGAGCACCCGCTCCTCCAGGATCGGATGCAGCGAGCCCGCCAGGCGGTCACCGACCCACAACTTGGTCAGGGCGGCATCGGACTCTTGGCCTCGTGTCCGGCGCGTGTCAGCCGCTGCCACACCGACGCGGTGTTGCGAGCACTCGGCCCGATCAGCCCATGCGACTCCAACCATGCCCAAGCATCCGAGAGGCGGCCCAGCAACTCGGCTGCGTCCGACTCGTTGGCAAACGCCTGCTCCGCACCCCGCAAGGTGTTGTTCGCATTCAGGTCGTCCGCTCCCAGGCACGCCAGCAACCGCAGAGCAAGCTCCGGGGTGGCCAACTGTCTGATCTCGTCAGCCGGCACAGGTCCGGACATACGCACCGTCATACCCAACGCTAACCTCGCGCCCCAACTCGACGCGGTAGGCCAAGCGTCCCGTCGCGTTGCGGACCACCACGGTGCGGCGGGCGCAGTGGAGCGGGCTCCAACAGCCCTGGTACCGGCAAGCGCTTCGCGCCTACGGGGTGACCTTCTTGCCTGCCAACTTGACCAGGTTCTCCACAGCACTTGCCCCCTTGCCCATGCCGAGCATGTAGCCGCCGATGAACGGGGCGTCCAGCCGAGGATCGGCAGCACGCAACTCGCCGAGCAACCGAAGCGCGTCACGCTTCCCGGGAGCGTCGAACCATCCGTTGTTACCGGCGAAGCGCAGGTGTTCGAGCAGCGCCACCAGGTCGTCGCCCGGCCGCGGCGTCGTCTCGCCGGTGACGAGGTTTAACGCCCCCACCGCAGACGCCCATCCGGCCAGAGGCACCCCCGGCCACTCCGTCGCACACAGCGACGCGCCCCGCGCCAGCGACGACGCGTAGACGAGGTCGTCGAACATCGGCCAGTGCACCAGCACGGGACGGTCACCCGCCGGCGGCCTACGCATGCCACCGCGCCGGGTACCCCACTCATGACGCGCCGCGAACTCCCGTAGAGGCGCCTCGTACTGGTCGATGTCCTTCCTGGGAGTCACAAGCAGCGCCGCCCGTCCTTGATCCTTCGACTCACGTTCCACCCAGGAGACAGCGAGCCGAAGCACCGCTGCGGTCTGTCCGTTGTTCGAATCGAAGGGCAGCCAGGCTGCCCGATAGTCGACGCTCATGGCGGCTCCGTTCGCGCTCGATGCGACGCATACTGACATACGAAGCCGACCACCGAACGTCCACCGGGCCAGCGCTAAGGGATGTCACGTAACTGGTCTTGTGGTTGGTGCCGGGGGCGCTTTCTGTCAGCCGGTGAAGGTGAGGTTGTGGAGTCGGGCGATGCCGGAGGCGGTGTCGCGCAGGGTGTGGGCGGCGCGGCGGTAGTCGCGCAGGATGGTCCAGTTCTTCATGCGGGCCAGTGCGTGTTCGGCGCGTGCGCGGACGCTGCGGTGGACGGTGTTGAGGTCTTCCTGCCAGTCGGCGAGTTCGCTGCCGTCGCGGGGTTTGCGGTAGGGCATGATCACGCCTTCGTTGCCCTGGTAGCCGCCGTCGGCCATGACGGGTCGACCTTCGAGCACGTCTGCGATGCCGGAGTCGCGGTAGACGGTGCAGTCGTTGCGGTTGCCCGGCTGGGGGTCGCCGGTGGCAATGACCAGGCGGGTGTCGGCGTCGATGGCCACCTGCAGGTTGGTCGAGTACCTGTAGTTCTTCGACCGGGCGGCCAGGCGATGGTCGCGCGTGGGGACCAGGGTGCCGTCCACGATCGCGACCTGGTCGATGCGGCGGCGCTTGACCGGGGCGAGTGCGAGCAGCGGGCCGAGGGTGTCGATGACCCGGTGGGCCGCGGCGTGCGACACGCCGAACAGCGGCCCGATCTGCCGCATGGTGAGGTTGGTGCGCCAGTAGGTGGCCACCAGCAGGACCCGATCCGCCAGGTTCAGCCGCCACTGCCGTCCAGGGCGACCGTCGGCGATCGTGTCGCCGCCGCGTTCGGCCACCACGCGCACCAGCTTGCGGAACTGCCCTGGCCGCAGACCTGTGAAAGGTGCGATCCACTCTGACCGGGAACTCCGGCGTGAAGTAGCGCCTGCCCACATCGAGCATGAAGCCGCGCACGGCGCAGTTCGAGTAGACCACCGCCGGACGACCACGTCGACGCTACCCAAAGTAAGCGAAACCGCTGGCGAAGCCGCGTATGTAGCGGCTTGACCGCGCTGTGTAGCATTGGATCATGTCCCCCACTGCATCTACGCAGTGGGATGAATCCCACCAATTGGTGTCCGCGACGCCCTCTCGGACACATCATTACCCCACGGCGCTACTCCTGATCTTATCAGGATGGCGGCGTGGGGTGTTTGCTGTTCGTGGGCCGTCCGGGTGTTGGTCCTGAGCTGTTCGCTCGCCCTCAGGTGGCGGCACCGGCTTCGACCCGGCGGTTGAGGACTCCACGGCCGTCTCCGATGCCCGGATCCGGGTCGCCGAGATGTCAGCCGACCGCCGCTCGGGCACCGTGTCGGTCGACCACCTCAGTTTCAACTCGTGGTTTGAAGGCGTGGTCAGCACGACCACGAACGTGCTCGGCAAGTTCTTCGGCACCCGTGCGAACGCGCCGCAGTGCGACGGCGCGAAACCCGACTGGCTGGTCGAGGTCATCTTCCTGGACGACATCAACGGGCCGCTGCGGGTGTGCGCAGGTTCGGATCCCAAGGACCCTGAAGAAAATCGCCGCAGCCTGCCCAGAGATGACCGCATTCGCCTGCCTGGTACGCGGCTTCGCCGCACTGCTGGCGCCGGTTGCGCGTAACGACGTGAAGCTCACCGAGTGGATCGCGCGGGCTCGCGCCGTCGATCTGCCGCATCTACGCAGTCTCACCAACGGTCTCGAGATCGACCGGTCCGCAGTGGACGGTGCCGTCACCTTGCCCTACCACAACGGCCGCACCGAAGGCGTCAACACCCACACCAAGAGGATCATGAAACAAATGCACGGACGCGCGGGATTCAACCTTCTCCGCCATCGCGTCCTTCTGCCCTGATGGCTACTCACCGTCACCACCGACTACGAGCCAGAGCCGCTCGTCTTACAGTCCCTTCGGTTGTCGGTTCTGCCGCTGATTTGAGTGGCCAACGATTTCGGGCGCCTGCTGCCAGGTGCGGTGAGCCTTGGTCACGGTTCGGCTGATCGTGACTGGTTGGGAACTTTGCCGCGATACCTTGCCGGTGTGGTGGCGGAGCCGGGTCGAGCGGACCTCATCGGGTGTGCGAATCTGGCCATGCATGAGCGTCAAGACCACGCTATGCCCGGGTCCTGCGAGCGCGATCGGGTCGGGTGCACGGTCGGTAGCAGGTCGGCCGGTGGATTACGGGTGCGCTGTTGTTTGCGACGACCAGGGCTGCCCGGTGGGGACGTTCGCCGAGCAGGTGGACGATCTGACCGTCGGGCACGCCCGCCGCACACCGTTGTTCTGCACGGCTTGGATGCTCGACCGGCCGCCACCTCGGCTTCACGTCCCACACGTTATCGCACACCGCACACGTGGGCTCACCACCGCGGCGTCATCCGGCGAAGTAGGCGACGGTCACGGCGATGCGCTCAGGCGGTCGGCCGCAGCCACAACCAGGTACAGCAGGAGCAGAGCAACGGTGCCCGCGCGTGCGCGCAGCACAGCGGCAGCTCGTCGAACATCCAGCACGATCGACGTCCTCCCCGACGCGTTCGCCTCCCAAGCTCGGCACGCTAGATCACCGGCACCGTCCCGCGCTGAGGCAAATCACCGCCATGCGCGACCGCGCCAAGCGCGTCCACGTGTGCGGTTAACCGGGCATCGACGTACCCGTTCCGGAAGGTGCTGTCGAGTCGGAACGTTTGGTCATGACGCAGGAGCTGAACGCTCAGCCTTCCCCTGGCGACGCGACATGACACTGATCAGCCAACAGAGTTCAAATGTGGCCTAGTGCGGGCCTAGTGCGTCAACTGCGGGCAGTAGTGAGCCAGCAGCACACGCGTGAGTTGTTCACCGCGTGTTGTCAGCAAGGTGAGATCCGTGGCGGACATCGCACTGAAGTTCGTCGGGTATCCGATGACGGCCGACCGGGGCACCAGATCCGCCAGAGGCACGGGAAGATTCCGGTCGTGCATGGCGAGGTAACTGTGCACGAATCCTCGCAACTGCCTGGACTCAGCTGCCTTGTGGAGCTGCGAGCGCGTGGCGTCCTGCGCCTTGGCGAAGGTGATGTCGAGGCTTCTCGCCATGCGTGTGGGAAAGTAGACCGCGCCGCCCTTGAGGCTTCGCCCTCGGCCGGAGTCGACGGCGATCAGGTGATCGAGCTCGTAGACATGACTGGTGTGCGCGGCGGATCGGCCGGGCATCAGCGGCAGGAGCGCCAGGTTGTCGTACACCCCGCCGTCGGTCATGGTCAGCACCTGGTGCGCGCGGCGCCCGTCGCCGGTTTGAAACTCGTAGCGCCGGACGAGCGCGGGAAGCAGCACCGGGAAAGCAGCAGACGCCGCGACTGCGTCGGCGACCGGTATCCGGTCCGTGATGCGACCGAAGGCCGAGCAGGAACTGACGCCACTGCCGAAGCGCACCGCGTTCGTGGTCGTGAGGTCGGTGGCCGAGATGACGGTGGCGAGTTCCGGCTGGACGACCTCGCTCAGGTCGAGCGAACTGAACAATCGCGAACGGAGCACCTGGGCGAGCAGCTCGGTGCGGGTGAAAGCTCGGGGACGACGGCCTGGCATCAAGGGCGCCGCACGGATGACACCTGCCGCGCCTCTCACCAGGGACCTCGGTGACAGCGCTCGCCGGGCGAGGTCCAGTTGTAGACCGCGTCGCAGCATGTCCGTGACGGCCTCATCGAACTCGGAGAACGTCGCCGGCCCGTAGGCCCACATTGCCGCGAGCACGCTGCCGCCGCTGATGCCGGACACCACCCGGACGTGACGGAGCACATCGCAATCGTGAAGTGCGCGCAGGCATCCGAGACCGAAGGCGATGGCCCGGGAACCTCCGCCTGACAAGGCAAGGCCGACGGCGGGGATCGTGTTCATACTCTCCTCCACCAGGCCCACCGCCGACGACGGCGCGGAAGCAGTCTTGGGTCAGGAGCCGAAAAACCACCAGGCAGGTATTCGCCGAACGGAACCACTTGCTCCTCCACGGGAGCCCGCGTCTCACCGAGGTCCGCGGTGCGGCCGGGCTCGATCATCTCGACGTGGATGTCCGGCAGCACGCCGTCCTCGATCCAGCCCTGCCACGTCGCAGGCGCGCCACCGATGATCACCATGAGCGCTCTGCGGACGTCGGAGAACGAGGTCAGCAAGGACATGCCCGCCTCGTCCATCGGGCTGGGACGCGCCGGACCGCCGGGATGCGTGTGCCAGATGCCGAGAAAGCCGATGGCACCACCGGTTAGCCGCGAGTGGTGCTCCAGGATCTCCTGCGTACCGGCCGTGCCGTGGAAAAAGAACCCGCTGGAAAGCTTGCTGTCCGGTGACGGTCCGGTGGCGATGTCGACGCTCACGACGCCGGTCGCCTCGTCCACGCTTCCGAGCAGCATGCCGCCGGTCTCGATTCGAGGGCCGCGCACGCGAGCACCGCGGCGCGCCTCCGCTCGGATCTCGGCCATCGTGTGTGCGGAGAGACGCACGTCGTATCCGGTGCTGGAGTCGGTCACGACGAGGTCGTTGGGCCACGCCAGGCGTTCGGGTGACGTGTTCGGACGGTCCTGCGCGGACGGGCCACGGACAGCGACGGCCGTCATCGTCGTTCCGGTCTCCTCCCCTGCGGCGAGGATCCTCGTCACCTCGGTGAGCATGGACGCGGCCAGAGCGCTGACATCGGCCGCTGAACCCACGAACGTCGGAGCCGAACAGCCGGGCTCGGGGAAGAACAGGTCGGCACGGGGTGGATCCGGAAAGAAGTCGGCCAACACGTCCTGCCACCCCTGTGTTCCGGCGCGGCGGGCGTCCAGAAGGACACGGCGGAGAACATCGTGGCCTGTGCCGGTGGCACCCTTCGTCGAGACAGTGACAAGTCCGAGGTCGGACCTGTGGCCGATGATCATCATCACCGTGGGCGGCAGCGGGAACCCAGCGGCCGCGTGATGTCGGTGCGTCTGCTCCACGGCCGCACGGACGCCGCTGTTCGCGGTCGCGTCCACGATCAGGTCGAAATCCCCGGCGTCCAGCTCGTCGAGCAAGTACGTGACGGCATTGCCCACCACTCCACGCACCCGCGGCTTCCGTGTGATCGCGTTGAGGCGGTCGGCCAGCGCGCCCGCCTTGGCATTGCCGATGTCGTGGTCCCGATAGGGCTGCCGGACCAGGATCCCCGGCGCAACGTAGCCGTTGTCCACCACGGTCACCGCCTCGGACCCCGCGCGCACGCAATACTCCGCGACGGGAGCGCCGAGCGCGCCGCAGCCCAGTATCAGGACGCGTCGATCCCGCAGCCACGAGATCGCAGTGTCCTGGTCGCGGCGCCGAGTCGTCTCCCGCCGCTGGTCGTAGACGGACATCCACCGCACGACGCTCGTGCGCAACCACTCCCGCGCGAAACCGCGGAGCCGTTCGCTCGTCTTCGTGGTGAACGCACCGAAGCTGTCCTCCGCGAGCGCTGCGACGATCTGCTCTCCGTAGTCGCCCAGCTTCCACGCGACAAGATGGGCGAGCCGCGCGTCGCCCTCGATACGCCGCGACGGCGTACCGACGAGAACGACGACCGGATGGGCATCCGGGGTCGCAGACCGCCGGCGCAGGATGTGATTCGCCTGACCGACCAAGGCGAGATCGGCCAGGAGTCGCTCGCGGGGATACCCGGCTCCGGCCAGGCCTTCAGCGAGCTGGTCGGCTCCATTCGGGTACTCCCACCAGAGCTCGCTGGAGACGAGCACCGCGAGTGCGATGAAGTACGGAAGGCCCTGAGGGTTCACCGAACTTCCCTGGGCCTGGTTGACCCGCTCGACGAGCTGCTGTTCGGAGAGCCAAGCGACGACGTCGACGCGGCTACCGTGCCGGACGCACCACGCGAACTGCGTCGCCACACCGCCCGCTGCCGCGCCGGACCAGGGCACCCGGTCGCCGAGGCTGGGCTCAACGACCAAGCAACCGGTCGTGGTCGGGAAGGCGACAGGCGGGTGCAACGGCCGGCCGTCGGGGTCGAGAGTGCCTTCAGCCGCGCGTTCGAGCCACATGAGCAACCGCTCGACAAGACCGCGCATGCCATCGGCTGGAGCCCACTCGATGGCGGGAGCCGCATACAGGCAGAGGAGGTTTCCCCAGTTGACGTGCGGACTGTCTTTCCACCGCCGGTGCTCGGCATACACGGCCGGCGGTTCGTATGGAAATGTGGCGGACACCCGGATGCGGAACCGCTCCCGCGTACGCACCCGGATGCCTGCCCCCTGACCGGCGACGCCGGTGTCCATCGAGATGACGAAGTCGGCATCGCCCTCACCAGGCTGATCGAGCACTGCCAGCGCCCCGCCGCTCAACGTTTCCAGTTCGGTGAGCTGGGCGGCGGCGAGTTCGACCGCTGCGACCGTCAACGCCCGAACCCGATGGGCTTGCGAGGCGTGGTGTTACCCCTGCCGGTTTGGATCGCCCTGCGTAGCCGGTCCACGCCACTCACGTTCTGACCGGAGCCTGACGTGGACGCGGCGATCACGGTCGCCACGGCGGCAGCCGCCGACGCGACCGCCGCGAGCCGATGCGCAGGCCTGGTCTCGGCGGCCTTGACGGCCAGTTCGACGGTCTCCTCCCGGACGAGACGCGCACCTTCCGCGTCCACCGCGAACACGACGGGTACAGGCGCGACCTCGTCCGGCCACGACATCGTGCACACGAAGTCGTCCGCCATCTCGCGGTACAGGTCAGCCGCCTTGCGATGTGGCGGGTTGGCACTCGGCTTGTCGGTGTCCGGGATGACCTGGCTGCTCGACACGATCACCGGACTTTCCCCCGCGTGCCGCTTGAACGCATCGAGCACGTCGTCCTGCCGCTCGTCGACGCCGTCGGCATCGGGCACGAACATGACCTTCTTCGAGCAGTGGTGTGGCGCCAGCAACAGGTCCCACTCCAAGTACTGCTCGCGCTGCTTCTCCTCACTGAAGTTGACGATCTTCATGATCGTGTCGTGGGCGAGGTCACCGAGCAGCAGCATCCGGCCACGCTGGCCGCCGGGAGCGGTCAGCGTCACCTGCATGGCGAGTGACGTCTCGTTGCGCGCCGCGGCACAGTCGTCCGCGAACGGCGCGTGAATGAAGGCCTCGAAGCGGTCGGCACACTCGTGCCCGTCCAGCATCGTGATCGACTTCCCGGGGCCCGACTTGTACTTTTCCGGCAGCTCGTCGTAGGCGTGCTTGTCATGGTCGGTGTCGTAGCCGAACACCACTACCCGGTCTCCGCTGGCCGGCTCCTTGCCGTCGGCGATCGCCTTCTTCACAGCCTTGACGCGTCGCTCAGCCTCTTCCTGGAAGGCTTTGGCGTCGGCGCACAGCTCCTCGTCCTTGGCCTCCTCGTACTCCCGCCACAGGCGCGGCGTGGCCCACAGCTCGCCGATTTGGACGCGGTCCAACAAGTCCTTGAAACCCAGGCAGTGGTCCTTATCGGCGTGGGTGAGCGCGAACACCGACAGGTACGGCTTACCGTCCTCCCCAGCTGGAAGCGCCTCGACCAGACGATCCACCACCGGCGCCTCCGGGGTGTCGTCCGAGTCGGCCTTCGCCATGTCCCGGAGGTCGATCTGCAGCACGACCTCGTCCGACACGATGATCGTTGTGCTGTCACCCGACCCGACCGGCCAGAAGACCGCACCCATCTCGGGCAGCGTGGCGTCCATGGTTCTCCTTCTCCCCTGCTGGCGGTCCTGCCTCCAGCCCGAAGCTCGGTGATGCCGGTCACCCGGTCAGCGGTACCGTAACTTGTTACCTTGTGTTCAGACAAGGGGTGATAGCAGGATGACGAGTGAACCACTCGATCGCGTGCCGCGCGTCGCCACACGTGAGCGGGCCGCCGTCCAGTTACCCTCCCTGATGATCGATGTCAGCTCAGGGGCGAAGGGAGGACGACGGGCGTGCTCATCCGGTACGGCGACGACCGCTGGGAACGTCTCGCCGACGACCCTTACTACCGGCCGGACTCCTGGAGCGACGACCTGATGCGGTCCTACCGAAGCCGCCACCAGGCGCTGGCAGCCGCCGAGAACCGAGATGACCTGGCCTCGTTGCGGTGTCTCGATCTGCGGCCGGAACCGGTGTCGGGCGGCCTCGCCGCCTCGATCCGGTTGCTGGACGGCGTGAGACTCCACCTCGACTTCAACGAAGAGAAGCCGGACCAGGTGACGGTGGTGGGCATCGTCCGACCCGACGCGCAGGAGGTAGCACCATGAAAACCGGACCTGCGGAAGCCTTCCCCGTCTCGACGCTGCTCATGGAGGAGCTCGAGGCTCGTGGCTGGACCCAGACGGAGTTCGCGGAGATCCTCGGCCGCCCTCCCCAGACGATCTCGGAGATCATGTCCGGGCGGAAGGAGATCACGAGGGAGTCAGCTGCCCAGATCGCCGCCGCACTCGGCACGACGCCGCAACTCTGGCTCAAGTACCAGGACCTTTACCACCTGTGGAAGAACGCCCAGGACGCCGGAACCCGCCGACAACTGGACGACGTGCGGCTGCGTGCCCGGCTCAACGAGCTGGCCCCCTCGCGGTGCTCCGTAAAAGAGGCCTGATTACCGGGACGACGCCACAGGAACAAGCGGAGCAGCTCTGCCAGCTGCTGGAGATCGACAACATCGAGCAGCGCCCCAAGTTCTCCATGGCGGCCCGCCGAAGCAACGTCTCCGAACGCCCCACCCCCATGCAGGACACCTGGCTGGCGTGCGTCCGGTTCCAGGCACGGCAGCGCCAGGTGTCTGCCTACTCTCCCGAAGGTCTGCGCGCTCTCGCCGTGAACCTAAGCCGGATTCTCCGGGAGCCCGCCGCCTTCGCGACGTTGCCGGACCTGTTCGCCGAAGTCGGCGTCATCCTCGTCCACGTCGAGGCATTCCCCTCCAGCAAGATCGACGGAGCGTCTTTCCTCTTGGACGGCGTCCCCGTGATAGGTCTGTCCGGCAGAGGACACCGGATGGACAAAGTCCTCTTCACGCTGCTGCACGAAGTGGGACACGTTCTCCTTGACCACATCGCCGATGGACTAATCATCGACGAGGGCGAGGACCAGGACCTCGATCGGGAGAAGGACGCCGACGACCTGGCCCGCGGCTGGGCCCTGCCCGGCTCGCTGCCGCCAATCCCAGAGCGCATCGGCCAAAACTGGCTGGCGACGGTCGCCGACTCGTTCGACGTTCACCCCATTGTCGTGGTGGGCAGGTTGCAGAACGACGGCCTGCTGAACTGGCGAACCCTCTTGGCGAAAGACGCTCCAACGGTGACAGGTGTCCTCAGAAGCTGGTGAGCTGAACGAGTCCGGTCAGCCAGTGCCAACCGTCCACGCGGTGCATCTCTCGTCCCCGGCTCCGGGAGCGCCTGAGCCGCGCGGCGGGCCTGAAACGGGGACAGCTGCGGGACTTCCGCACCGTCGGTGCCCTCATCGCCCCGTGGCGACGGTGCTCATCGCCACTCTGACCACCATCGCGACTGGACTCGCGGGAGCTGCCGTCGGGGCGTTGCTCGAACCGGGGACGGACGTCCCGGTCTCGAACGCCGGCACGTCCGCCGAGGCACCACCCAACCGGTGAACGCACTACCGGTTCCGGCAAGGCTTGCCGCGCTCACCGCATCACTCATCGGACTTCTCAACGTCGCGCAGCGCGTACACAACGATGTCCGGTCGAGCCTCCAGTACCAACGAGAGCTCGGAGGGCACGCGCCGGAGCCCGGCTGGCGAAGGCCACAGAACCACGGTCGTCCCGGAAGGCCACTGGTCTGCGGACTCGCACAGCGCGGTGGTGGCGACGAGCACGTTGCCCGGCTCTAACGCGCGCAGGGCTGAAAGCCGGTCCGGGGGCGGAGTCATGACATCCACCAGCCCCGATGGCGATCGCCCCGCGTCGGCGAGGTGGTCGGCTATGTACCGCACGTCGGTCCTCGAGTAAGCCATGACCACACATCGACCACCCTGCTCCGTGACTTGTCGGACAAGCCCGTCCAACGCCGAGAGCCGACTGTCGACTGTTTGCATAGCTTCCATGAGATCCAGCACGGGCCAGGCGCGCTCGGCGAACTCACCCTTGTCCGCATCCGATGCCAAGGCCAACAGCTCCGCGTGGAGCACTGGGAGGCTGTCACCGCGTGCCATGAATCGATGGAAGTAGTAAGCGTCGTCGCGGAGCACGGCGATCGCCGCCTCTTTCACCGCGCGCTCCTCCGAAGTCAGCTCATAGGGAACGTCCCTCACCATCGTATGACCGGACTTCACGAGATCCCCGTACGTCGTCTGCCAGACGATCGGCCAGTCCACGTACACCGGATCCACAGGTCGCCCCGACACCAGACCGACAAGTCGCCGCGCCTGGTCCGATAGCCGCTCGAGCCGGTCGGACATGCCTGGCCGTAGTCCGTCGAGCACGACCAGTTCGAAGGTCAGGGCCTCCAATATCCGGCTGCTCGGTCCGTCCGCCAGTCGCTGGTAGGTCGCCACCAGCACGCCGGTCGGCCGCAGCGGACGTCGCTCGATGAATTCCAACGCGGCCTGCGCGGAGTCCAGCACGAGCACTGAGGCGCCCTCCTCGCGCAGGAGTAGCGCCCACTGCTGAACCATGGCCCGCGAGTCGCACACGACGAGGGCGAGGGCGTGGGTCGTCACCTCGGCGAGCCGGATCACGACCGGGCGTCGCAACCCCGAGCCGATGGGTGCGGTGAGCAGGCCGTGGGACGGGAGATCCGGGTCGCGTAGGCACTCCAGGATCTTCAATTGGTGGGGAAACAACGAGGTCACCGGGCACCGTCCCTGATCATGATTTTGCGACGCAACCAGGTCGTCACCTCGACCAAACATTGGAGCTCTGCCTCGGATGCCTCGTCGCGAAAATGGAACACCTTGTTCCTGATCTCGCGCACTGGAGACAGCGTGCTGCTCACCAGCTCCCGATTTCGCCCGAAGCTCAATCGGAAGTAGTTCCCGTAACTGGGGCCGTGCAGCAGCACGGACAACAAGTCGGACAATGTCAGCTCCTCCAACCGCTGCACAGTGCGGTTGTCGTCCGGAGCGCGGCAGGCGACGACCGCCTCCACCAACTGCTCCTCAGTACAACACGAGCGCATGAGGTCGCGGATCGCGAGTTCGATGTCCCGCAACAACACGAACGGACGGGTCCGCTGCCACAGGAACCGGCTGACGTCAGCGGTCGTGATGACAGCGAGCAACCGGTCTTCATCGCCCACCAGTACGGCGTGGTCGGCCTCCAGGTCGTGCAAGATTTCGCTCACGTCCTGGGAGGCGCGGACGAAGCGCAGGTCCTCCACAAGGTCGTCCACCGGCGCTCTCAGCACTTCATGCTTGGCGGGCAAGTGCCGCAGACCGTACGCCAACGAGCGGTGGGTGAACGTGCCGATCACCTGACCGCTGCTGGTCGTCACGGGGAGTTGGTCGAAGTTGTTCTCCCTCATCAGCTCCAGTGCGCGGTCGACAGTGGTGCCGACACCGACGGTCAACACGTTCTGGTCATCGGGCACGAGCTGGCTCACGCGGAAGAACCCCGGTGTCTTCAATAACTCCGCAGGGACCTCGCCCGCATTCACGTCAGATGTCACCACCGGTCCGATCCGCTCCACACAACCGAACCCATGCTATCGATGCGCATGAGACACTCCCCGCTCGCATGCGGTGGGCGTCGCACACGACGCCCACGACGAACGCGGGCAAGGCGGCCAGTGAGGGGCGGCGGGGTCTCGTCGAGCCCGGGCGGGCACCGAGCCAGTGGTGCAATCGTCTCCTACCTGGCGCGGGAGGGTTCGGCACGTTCACCCGTTAGCGTTGGTCAAAGATTTCGGGCTGCCCCAGGTCACTCCATCGCGGCCCCGTGATCTTGGGTCGAGTGATCACGCATCGCAAACTCATGGATAACAAGAATCGCCGACCCAGGCATGTATCGGAGACCGGGGCTCGTTCAGACCACTGGGACAACGGAACCCGTTTTACATTAGGACGCATCGCGCTCGTCGAGCCGATGCTTAGAGCCGTTGCGCTGGGTGTGACGACGCCCGCCGCAATGTGCCACTTGCGTTTTGACCGAGTAGAGGGTCACGAGGCCATCGGACTGAACAGCGCCCCGCTGCCTTGAACGTCTCCACCACTACCCACAGTCGCCTCCGACTGCAAACTGAGTGAAAACGGGAGCTTGCCCGTAAACTCGTTGGCCAGGACGTGTCTTCCCCGTGCGAGCGGGGTGTTCCCTTAACGTGCTCCCGCCCGCTGGCGGTGACCACGTGTTCCCCGCGCGAGCGGGGGAGCTACATACTCCAGGGCCGCCCGCTCCAACTGCTGGTCTTCCCTGCGCGAGCGGGGGTGCTCCGCTGGTCAGGATCTGCCTCCTCGAGTCCGCATCGTGTCGACTTCCAAGCGCTGCTCCTCGTCCAGGTCTTCGCCGCGGTTGCGGAGGTGCTCCTGGGGCGAGGGTCATGGACCTGTTCTGGCCAGCGTCCTCCCAGCGCGAACGGGAGTGCTCCGGTGATCCTCCTGTTTGACCTGGCGGGCTTCGCGTCTTCCCCACGCAAGCGGGGTAGTTCCATGATCTAGTGCTGCGTCACGCAACCTTGGCCGGGTAATCGGTCCAGGTGAGGATGGGTGAGTCGGTGGCGAAGCCGGTCTTGGGTCAGGCTCGGGCGTTGCGCCAGTGGATGTAGGAGGCGATGGCGGCATTCTGCTCGGCGTGGGTGTGGTGGTCGCTGCCGTTGAGGGCGAAGTAGCGCAGGGCGGTGAACTCGGTCTCGATCCAGTTCAGCCGGCTGGAAGGTCGGCAGGAACACCAACTCGACGGTGTTGTCGGCGGCCCAGCGCAGGACGCGGGCCCGAGCGCGATCTCCCGGCCATCCCGGAGCAGCCCTTACATCGCACGTAGAACAGGTCGGAGAAGTCCCGCTCCAGGTATTTGATCGGTATCTGCGTCCGTCAGCCTGGGATCCTACAAGCGGTTCTTTGCCGCAGTTTCTCACGCGTAGCTATTGGTGGCACATTTAATTGAGATCAACCTTTTTCCGGTCGATGATTTCACTCAGCGGAGGAGGTTGCCTCGGGGCTTTGCGGTAAATTTGGCCGAACAGCGCAGTCTGCCGGGCAATCAGGTTCAGGTGGGCACCTCGTGCAGAGACGATTTCTCTGGGTCAGCCGTCACCATGCCGGTCTCCGCGGTTGTGCGCAGTGTTGGCATATCGCCCGAGGTGGACCGGAGGAGTATCGCAGACTCACCGAGAAATCACAGGGAGTGCCCCACCGAGGCGTCCAACTGTTTCGGTGACCGAAAGCCAGTGTGGGAAATTTCCCACGCATGTGGTAGAGTCGCCTTTCCTGGTAGGGTGCGCTCATGGACCACCACCTGTCGACGGTGGTGGGAGATTTCCCACGGGAGAGTGGACGAGCAAACCTCTCGGACACACACGTTAACCACACGGGGAGAGGCCGTCACTACGACGGCCTTTTTCGTGTGTTCGTACAGCAGCTCTACCTGCAACTTTGCGTAGAGCTGTGCCAGCCGCTCCGGCTTCGCGTCCTCCAACGTGGCTCCGATGTCGCCGAGCGAGTCGATCATGGCGTACACCTCCGCCACGTCGAGCCTCCCACCGGTCTTGACCTTGGCCAACTCCGCTCGCGCCGCCTCCCTCGCCGCCTGAGCTTCGTTGATCACCTCGACCAGCGCCGCCGGGTCCACTCCGGCCTTGATCGCTTGCTGGTAGCGGCTCAACTGCGCCTCCGCGTCCGCGAGCCGCTTCTTAGCGCTGTTCCCGCTCGCTTGTTCGGTGCTTTCCTGCGAGCCGAGCAACGCCGCAACGGTCGCCTCCACGTTCTCCGGTGCGAACAATCGGCCAATCCAACCGTTGAGTGCGGTCAACACCACATCCTCACGAAGGTTGACCGTTTTCGGGTGGCCGGCGAGCGCTGGCGACCCAGGGGCCAGTGTCCGGGCCGTGCACCGGTAGTAGGTGCCCTTCCGAACAGCCTCGCCCTGCATCTTCCGCCCGCACACCGCGCACCGGATCAGCCCGCGAAGCGGGTACGGCCGCTTGCCTCCCGTCCGCACCCGTTCGAGCTTGGCAATGCCACGCATCCCACCGGCCGCACGCGACCGGCGAAGGAGTTGAGCTTCCGTGAAGGTCTCCACGGACACGATCTCCGGATGCGCCGGCCGCCGCGACCGGACGATGCGGTCAGGGCTCGACCGGCGAAACCGCGTCACGTTGCCCGCAGCCACATCGTCGGGGTCGAGCAGCATCTCCTGTCGGGTCCAGCGGCCGAACACGGCGTAGCCGGTGTAGCGGGGGTTCTCCAGAATCGCTCGGACGGTGCTGCCCTGCCAGCCGTCCGCGAGCCGGTGACGGTTCTGCTCAGGACGCCGCAGAGACGGACATGGGATGCCGTCCCGGTTGAGCATTGCGGCGATGGCACGGTCCCCGTTGCCGCCCAGATACTCCGCGAAGATGCGCCGAACCACTTCAGCGCTCGGCTCGTCAATCGCCAGAAGCCGAAGCCGGAACCCCTCTGACGCCTTCTTGGGGTTCGGATGCGGCCCACCGTCGACCACGGTGTACCCGTAAGGCGCTCGTCCGCCCTGATGCCTGCCTTCGTTGACGACTTGAGCGTCCATCGCTGCCCGAACACGCGCTTGGACGTGCTGACGCTCCGACTCACTCATCCCGCCCAGCACGCTCATCAACATCTTGTGCGAAGGGTTCCGAGCGTCGTACTTCCCGCCCAACTCCGGAACCCACAAGTCAACGCCGTAAGCGGCGAACTTGGGTGCAACCAGCGAGAACTGGTTGCCGAACCAACACCGGGTTCCCTCTCCAACCACTACAGCGTTCCACCCCCGATGCGGGTCCTTCAGCGCGGCCAGCAACCGCGACGCCTCCGAGCGTCGTTCCCAAGGCACCGACCGCGACTGCCCGATATCGAAGAACTCCTCAACGACCACCCCGCCCAGCGGCTCCACGAACTTCCGCGCGTTGCCGAACTGCCACCCGCGTGAGGTCTCCGGGTCCTGGTTGTCCTCGGTCGAGCAACGGCCGTAGCCAGCAACCGGCCCGATGCCGTCTTCCACCGACTCCACGACCTCCACACCGAGCAGTTCATCCAGCGCCGCCCACGAGTCGCGGCTGATTTCAGCAGTCACGATCGCCCCCTCTCGGAGGTCCGTCCAAGACCTCCACCGTCGTCAGCTCGACCAGTATGGCAAGCAGTATGCGGCTGGCAGCAGCGTTGAGCACGGAAGCTCCTCCGGTAGGCGCACGGTGACATCGTCACCAGCGCTCATGGTCGCTCGCGCCCTGCCGAGCCGATTTCATCAGCACCGACGCGCTCGACTGCGGCCCTGATGTCCCCCGTGAGGTAGCCCCGGACCCGCCGGGTGCCGTCCCCGTCCGGCACGTACTGCCGCAGCGGCCGGCACCCCAGTTCACTCATCTCCCGCCCGAACGCGGTGGGCTCGACCTCCAGCGCCTCCACCAGTTCGGCGGTCGGCACGAACTCCCGCTCGTCCAACTCGTCACCGAGGTAGTCCACGACCGACGCCAACGGCTCCGGAAGCTCGACCACCCAGCCGTCCGACGCCCCGCCAAGCGCGCTGAGTACAGCCGTCGAATCGACCGGCCGCGCCGCCTGGTCGCCGATGGCGTGACCAGCGAGCGTCCCGGCCGCCTCCCTCAACGCACGCCCACGCTCACAGATCACCCGCCAGTCCGCGTTCGGCATGTAGTACGTCCGCACCGTCATGGCGACCATGTCGGCCCCGGCGGCCGTCTCACCGTCCGGCCGCAAGATGCCGACGCCCTTGTGGCGTGGCAGGAGCGTCGAAGCGTCGTACCCGCGCGTGTTCATCTGCTCGCCGAGCACGATGTTGGAGTCCCGCCAGTCCATCACCCGCAACGCGAACCGCGACCCAAGCACCGCCCGCAACCGCGAGGGGATCGTGTTGGAGTCCGGCCGCTGCGTAGCCAGGATGACCACCACACCCGCCGCCGGACCCTTGCGAACCAGGTACGTCAGCAGATCAGCGATGTACGCGCCGAGCGTGGTCTTCCTGCCACCCACCAACTCCCGAGTCGGGTTCTCCAAGAACACCTGAACCTCGTCGATCACCACCCCGGTGACCGGCATCTCAAGCGCGGCATCCCGCGCGATAGCAGGCGTGATCTTCGACTCGGGACACACCTCATCATCCAAAGTGGACATCCGCGCATACCGAGCCTGAACCTCAGCCACCAGCCCGACAAGGTGATCCCGAACCGCGTACGCCTGCTCAAGCCCGTCCCCGCACACGTACCGGAACGCAACCTGCTCAGCCGCCTCCCAATCCTTCCCACCCTTGCCGTCGAACACGTACAGCCGCGTATACGGGTCCAACACAAGCCCAGCCGCCGCAAGCCGAGTAGCGAACGTCTTGCCCTGCCGAGGAATCGCCCCCACAAGCAACGACGTCCACACCAACGGCAGATCAACCCGCCGGTTCCTGGCATCCCGCCCGAACGGCACCGGCCGCCAAGCGTCCCACCACTCCACATCGAGCAACGGCGTCCGCAACGGGGGACCGGCATACGGGTCCTCGTCAGCCACCCACAGGAAGACTCGCCCAGCGTGCCCACCACGACCGCGGACCCGCTCAACGATGAGCTGAACCTCATCCACCGCTAGCGCCGACGCAAGAGCCTCCCGGTTCTTGATCACATCAACCGCTTTACGCGTCGCTGGCAAGTCCACCGTGACCGCCCACCCATCACCAGCCCGCGCCGGACGCTCCACCAAGCGCAGCGACTCGTCCTTGCCGATGAGCTTCGCGTCCCGGAAGGCATCCACGAGCACCTGAGCGTCCATCGTCCACGTCAGCGTCCGGGGACCGGCGAGTACCGCCTTGCGCCCAGCCGAGCCGTCCTTCCTCCGCCCCGCAACGGCCAACACGACCGCCAGGATGCCCGCCACACCGCACACCGCGAGCCAGCCATAGAGCACCTGAAGTACGACCAGCGCCGCCGCCGTACCACCAAGCACGGCCCCCGTGACCTTCCACCGGAACAGCGTCAGCGCGCGAATCTCCACGAACTTGTCCGCAAGCTTCTCAGACTGCTCAGCAGCCTCCCAGTAGTCCCGAACCCGCACCCAACGCCGCCAGGCACGCGCCGCAACAACCAGTCCCCGGACAACCGCACCCAAGAACCGACCCGGAGCACGCCGCAGCCACCCGACCGCATCCCGCACGAACTCCCGCCCGGGTCGACGCACCCCCGGCCGCCGCGTCCACTTCCAGCCGTCCTCGATCCGCCGAGCCAACCCCCGCGACTCCGAGACCACCTCACCCTCGAACACAGGCTCAGCCGGAACCAGCTCGCCGTTCATGAACGGCCCCCATCGTTCACGAGCGCCGCAGCAAGCCGAGACGACAACCCACGTGAACACCCGGTCACCTCACGAACCCAAGCGGGCGTCACCTTCACATCCGGCGTACGCGCAGCCCGCGCCGCATCGAGGTAGTCCGCGAACGACTTCCGAGGCGTCGGTGGCGCCGCTTCCTCAACAACGCCCGGCGCAGCGTTCACTACCGCCACGCCCAGCTTGTCCCGCAATTCCGTAACCGCCTCCGCAGCCACGAACACCACCAACGGCGGCACCGAGTGCAGCACCACCAACGCCGCCGACCCAGCCGTGAACGCACTCCACGTGTTCATGACGTACGTGGCCGCAAGCGTGAACCACTTCGCGCCCCGCACCCATCCACCCATCCGAACCCCGTGCCGAGCGGTGACCTGCTCGGCCCGAAGGATCGCCAACAGCACCAGCGACACCATCGGGTCGAGCAGCCAAGCCGCGCACCAAGCCAACGACCACACCGCCGCACCAGCCGCCGCGAACTGCTGAACGTTGGTCATCGTGAACGCCAGCCCGAGCAAGATGCCCGTCCAGCACAACCGGTCCACCTGAACCGCCACCCGCTCCACTGACTCACTCATCGGCGCTCCCGCCGCCGAGGCTCGTAAGTCGTCACCGTCAACGCCCGCGTCAACGTGTAGGAGGCGAACAACGCCGGCACCACCAACACACCCAGAAGCAACCACCCATCCGCCCGATGAATGACCACCACCCACTGAACGATCACGATCAACGCCGCATTAACCACAACCCGCCCAGCCAGCGACACCAGCCGAACGCTGCTCCGGGCAACCCTCGCGGTAGCCCGAGCCCGCCGAGCACCCGCCAGCCACACGAACAGCACCACCAGGACCACACCAAGGCCCGCGAGCACCTGCGTAGGCGTAAGAGCGTTCATGGCCGCTCCCACCGTTCACCGCGCTGGAGCCAGTACCGGTGCAACTCCCGCCTCTCCTCAGCCGGCAGGGCACCCCATACGCCCACGGTCTCCTCACCGGCCGTGCGCAACTCCAGCTCCAAGCACTCGTCCCGCACCGGACAGCCCGCGCACATCCGCGCCGCCAACTCCCGGTCGGACAACTCCTCCCCATCCCAAGGCGGCACATCCGGAACCGCCCACATGCACAGCCCGTCCCGCTCCACCACCTCAGCGAGCACACCCGTCGGCACCCACCGAAGCCGATCAAGCTCCCAAGCAATCGAGATCAGGTTCACGGCGCACCAGCGGAGAGCAGCCGAACCACCTGCGCGGCCGGCAAGACGTACCGGCCACGCCGCCGCACCAGGCGCAGCGTGCCGACACGGATGGCGCGATGGACCGTGTCCTGCTCGACCCCGAGCAGCCAAGCGGCCTGTCGAACGGTGTAACCGGAAGAAGACAAAGAAGTACGCATGAGAAAGCCCTTCAACTCGATCGAGCTGACGATTTCAGCTCTATATTGCTGATTTCAGCGCAACGAAGGACGCGTTTGATCGCGCCCGGCGCGAAATGCGCCGTGTCACATCCCGAAACAGCGGAAGGCGGCTAATCTCAGCGCTGAGGCGGAGCGCGGAGGAATACGTGACGGAGGACTGGGCGGCAGTCGCCAAGGCCATCAACCAGCGGGTGAATGAGCTGGGATGGCGTCAGCGGGAGCTTGCGGAACGCTCGCACGTCTCGCAGGCGATCGTCCGCGAGGTGCAGCACCACACCATCGAGCGCCGCCGCAGCCCGCGAACGCTGGAGTCGCTGTCCACCGCGCTCGGCTGGCACCCGCAGCACCTGGAAGCCGTGCTGCACGGCCGAAGGCCACCCGAAGCCGACGAACCGGTATCCGATCCGTCCGACACTCTTTGGTCCCGTTTGGACAGTGTCGAACAGCGCCTTGCGGAGATCACCAACCGCCTCGACGACCTCAAGTCGGACCTCTCGACCGTCATCGAGCACGTCCGCGAACGCCGGTAGCGCCGTGCGCTTTGAGGCGTTCCACCAGGTGTTTTCCATGCCGTTAATTCCACTGCGATTACCGGCATCAACCCATGCAGCACCGATGCACGTCCGGTGCACCACCAATGCAGGTTCACTGCGTATCGCGCTCGGGGGAGTAGCGGGGGCATGAGTGTGAACAACGGCTGGACCGGCCGAACCGCTTCAGCGCTCCAAGCCGCTCTGCGGCTGACGCACGAGGGTTTCGCCGAACACCTCGGCATCGGCGTCCGCACGGTCGCGTCGTGGCACCAGAAGCCGGACCTCAAACCGAAGTCCGAGATGCAACAGCTCCTAGACACCGCCCTCGACCAGTCCCCACCAGCCGTTCAGGCCCGCTTCAACGCCCTGGTCAACGAAGCACCGCTAGACCTACCGGAAGGCGCGGCAACAGACGCCGAACTACGCCTAACCACGGACCCCAACATCGTCGCGGCGCTCGACTGGCTCGATGAACACGCGGCTTGGCAACCAGGAACAGCACGACGCGAGGCAGCCGCACGCCTAGCGCGCCTCAACGTCCCAGCCCTCCACGACCGAGGCGCACGCCGTGGCCGCGTGACCCAACACGACACCGTCCGCGCACTGGCCGCGTTCTACGGCGAAGCCACCACCGCCCACGGCCGCTACACAGCCCGCTTCGGCTCGACCACCACGGCCAACACCACGGTCCTGACCCACCCAGACTGGCTAGACCTCGACTGCCCGCTCCTCCCCCGCCACGACCAGCTCAAGCTCTCCGGCGTAACCCCGGACGATGATCTAGCGATGGATGAGGAGACCGCCGGGCGCGCAGCCCAGCGGCTCGCCGAAGCCTTGGCGCTGGGAAACCGGCTGGTCAACCAGCCGCTGTTCCGGCTCCTGGACGCGGACGTCCGTAAGCACGCCATCACGGGCTCCGTGGGCGTGACGAACTTTGTGGAGTACGCGGTGACGATGGACCTGCTGGAAGGTGAGCTGGTAGACGCGCTCACCACCAACCAGCCGACCACCCCAGCACCCTCCCACTCCGCGACGCCTACCTCCCCAACCTCGAAGCCGTCCTAAACCTCCCCGACCGCCTGTGCGCCGGCGGCACCCTCGCCCTAACCGCCATCGCACGCCCGGCGGACCCTTTCCGCGGTGAGGCCGACTACCTCCTGTTGATCCAGGAACGCTCCGGCCACGTCATCAACGCCGCCCGCCGCCTGGCCGTGATCCCGAAGGGCTTCCACCAGCCGCTCACCGACTTCCGAGCGGACGCACAGGTGGGCGCAACGCTCCGCCGTGAGATGGAAGAGGAACTGTTCGGCCGCGAGGACATCGACAACACCGTGAGCGACCAGCGCCACGCAGACCCGATGCACCCAAGCCGCCTGTCCGAACCCATGCGCTGGCTCACCGCCGCCCCCAACCGCCTCCGCATGGAGTGCACCGGCTTCGGCCTCAACCTCATCAGCGGCAATTTCGAATTCGCCAGCCTGATCGTCATCGAAGACGAGGAATTCTGGACCCGCTACGGCGGCCAAGTCCAAGCGAACTGGGAGTCATACACACTCCGTCAATACTCCAGCCTAGACGCAGAACTCCTTGACGAACTCGTCAACGATGCAGCGTGGAGCAACGAAGGACTCTTCGCACTGCTACAAGGTCTCCGCCGACTGCGCGAAATCGGCGGAACCCGCGTCAACCTGCCCGAAGTCGAATGGGAGATCAAGTGACCGCCAAGTGGCAGGCCGGAAACGCCAACGAGGACACCACCGCAACCCGCGGCTGGTTGGTAGGCCACTTCATCGACCCCTCCGAAGGCGTCCGCTCGCAGAAGGACGTAGAGGTCAAGTGGGCGAACCACCCAGCGGGCGACAAGCGCCCAGACTGGACCGCCGACGACCAGCGCACCACCCTGGTCTTCCTGATCCAAGGCCACTTCCGCGTAGACACGACTGAGGGCAGTTCGACCATGACCCGCCCCGGCGACTACATCATGTGGGGTCCAGGCGTTGACCACTCATGGGAAGCGCTAGCCGACTCCACCGTAATGACGGTCCGCTGGCCCTCACAAACCTAACAGCTCAACAACAGGCAACTCGACCCGCTCCCCACCAATCTCCCGAAGCCGCCGCAGTCCTTGGAGCAACCCAAACAGCCCTTCGTTGCTCCAAGACTCCTGCGCAACCAAATCGGTGACCAACTCCCCGTCCCGACTGGAATAAAGCCGCAACCCCGCCGCCTCCCAGTTAGCCTCAACCTGGCCACCAAACAACGGCCAAAACTCCTCGTCTTCAATGACGACAAGCCCCGCAAACTCGTAATTTCCGCTCACCAGGTTGAACCCAAACCCGGTGCACTCCACCCGAAGCCGGCCAGGCACGTCCTCCAGCCAACGCATCGGCGCAGACCGACGCCCTTCATGCATCGGCGCAGCAGCCCGAACCTCCCCAAGCGTCGTATCAACCTCAGCCCGCCCGAACAGCTCCTCTTCCAACTCCCTCAGCAACGTCGCACCGATCCGCGCGTCACCGCGCACATCGTTGAGCGGCTGGTGGAACCCCTTCGGGATGACAGCAAGCCGCCCAGCCCCGTTGAGCACCCCATCCGACCGCTCCTGCACCAGCAACGCATAGTCAGCCTCGCCCCGGAACCGATCCTTGGGCCGCGCAATCGCACACAGCGCGACAACCCCACCCGCGCACACCCGCCCCGGCAGGTCGAGGACCGCATCAAGGTCCGGCAGGTACTCATCCCGCAACGGCAACCCACCCCGCCGCTGGCTCACCGCCTCCACCAACTCCCCTTCAAGAAGGTCAGCGGTAAGCGCGTACTCAGCAAACGGCACCAGGCCGACCGTCCCCGCCAACGCACACTCCTCCTAAATCTCCAACAGCCGGTAGAGCGGCAGGTTGGCCACACGCACACCAAGCGCCACCGCCTCAGCGAGCCGCGCCACAGCCGCATCCGCAGCACGCTCACTCAACGGCTTCAGCGGCT
This sequence comes from Actinosynnema sp. CA-248983, assembly GCA_050954585.1. GTDB lineage: Bacteria > Actinomycetota > Actinomycetes > Mycobacteriales > Pseudonocardiaceae > Actinosynnema. The sequence continues at coordinate 5,352,859 of CP191863.1, forward strand.
CAAACACGTTGACAGTAAAGGAAAGCCGATGGTCGGCACCGTCCAGTGAAGACACTCCATGCCACCACGCCGTCCGCCCAAACAGCGTGCTGTCGATCTCCACCTCACCGCAGCGGGCGTGGTACAACCCGAACCCGCTCCCACCTCCGCCGTAGTAGCGCCCCAACTCCCGAACGATCTCCCGGCGCCCAACCCGCGCTCGCCCAGCCCGCCGATCGAGCAGGGCACCCGGCCCGGCGTCACTCAACCGCGCCCGCACCCTCGCGCGGGCGGTTCCAGCCACCCACCCGGCCCGCTCGTCCAACCACTGAAGCGCCCCAGCGACCTCAACATCAGCACGCCCAGGCGGCTCAACACGCCCGATCGGCCCCAACGGCTCCTCGGACACGGGAGGAGCCAACAACTCTTCAATCCCCACTTCGAAGATGCTCTCCAGCAACCGAGCGGTGACCTGCCGAACCGGCCCTAACGGCTCTCCCGAAGACTTCCTCCCCGCCGCTAACCGCTGAAGGTGGCGGAGCCCAAGCGTCCCCGCCTCGCCGTGCTCCCGAGCGAACCTCTCGGCGTACTCGGCGAACTCCTCCAGGGTCATGCGCCGCTCACGGATCTTTTGTTCCAAGACTGTCCGAGGCGTCCGCACCGTGTCCCTCCGCATCGCAATCGAAGATCGAATAGCTGATCAGGCGCTGACCAGCATCTGATTTCAGTCTTACACGGCAGAGGCCTGACGTACCTTCGACCGCCGCATCTCAGGTGCGCCCGTGGGCCTCGCGCGCCCACGGCTGAGAGCCGAACGCAGCCCAGACCCGTCCCAGGTGCAGGCATCCCGTCCCGACTAGCCGCGACAGCAGGACAGGCCACACCTACGGCCTAAGCAGCGGAAACATGCCTTCGGGACGCCGGGACAGGTTCGCGTGATCCCGTCCCGGACGCGCCAAAACGACTGTGGGCCGCACACCACGAAGGTGCGCGACCCACAGCCGTCCTTGGCCCACCCGAAGGGCTATCGCCCGAGCAGCATCTTCAACACCAGGTCAGGGGTGATCCACACGAGTTCCCCAACAAGGGCCGTGGACTCGGCGTAGAACCCCAACAGCTCCTCAGCCCTTCCGATCCGCTCACGAGCGCTGCCGTCCGGCGCAACCACGACGGACCAACCGTCGAACGCCAACCCGAACAACGCCACCCGCGCCGACTCAGGCTTCCCTGCATCCTTCTCCACCACGGCGAACAAGTCCGGCGCGCTCGCGGCCACCAACTCCACCACCGCCCGGTCGTACTTGACCGGACTCCGCAACCCCAGCTCCCGCCACTCCGGCCCGGACCGCTCCCCCTGCCCGCCGCCGCCCGACTCCACCACTGCCGTCACGCCCGACACTTCCGTCATGTCTCCTCCAACCGATGCCGACCACGAGACGGCAACTCCTCAAGCGCGTTCCGAAGCTCCTCACGCGCCCAAACAGCCGCCTCCGCGCTCTCCGCGCACTGACGCACATACCGCCGGCCTAGGAGGATTAGGTACATCAGAGGAAGCACAAGCCACACGATGAAGAGAACGACTCCACCCAGGTCTGTACTCAGCACACTCCACACTTCCATCACCGCCTGGCCAGTTCGTATGACACGTCAGGTCCACAGTCCGCTTCCACAGCACAATCGAGGACGACCTAGCGGTGACATCTGACGTCTTTTCGTGACCTACGAAGAGCCACCGAAGTATACGGGTCGCTGGACACCAATTCCCATCTTCCATGAGCTAATCAATCGACGCGCACGGAAGCGCCAGTGATCTTCAACGTTTGCATTGCAAACGCCTGGCCGTAGCCATTGCGGAGGCTGAGGCAATTGACAGCGATTGACAAACTGCAAAAGACGTGTCGCTCGGTTACCCTAGTTCTTCTGCCATGGAACCTTCACGTATTCCATAGCGGAGGATGCCCCGACCCTCGTCGCGTAAAGGCCATCGAATCCAAGGAGGCGGAGGAGGGTAAGTTCGAGGTAATGCATGGATAGGCGGAAAGCCTCAACCACTTCTTCGCCTTTGGGCCATTCTGGTGCGGTGAACTTCTTTGGCGGGTGAACTATCGCATTTCGAACTCCGAAGACAACCTCCGGCCCTTCGTCGGTCCGGTTCCCGGCCGTTCTTGCTATGCGACTCGCTAGAGCGGAGAAGTTGGAAGGCAATGCACAGGTCGCTCCGACCCAGCGTAGAACGAGACGTGTACATGCTGCGGCGTTGATCTTACTCAATGTATCCGAATTCAACCATCCTTCAGATTGAAGCACTGCCCATGCAAGGAGTTCCAGGCCCGAGCAAGCGATTGGAGTGCGCACGTCGAGCACTCCGCTGGACGCATTGGCGCTTACATAATATCCGACGGCGCGTAGAAACGACTCTTCCAACTCCGGTGTCGATGCTAGGCCCTCAAGGCCAGATGCAAGTCCTGGGATAGCCGCTGCCGTCAGCTCGATGGGGCACCAGCGGAACGCACGCGACCACGGTTGGTAGATTGGCGCCCCCCAATCTACCCAGCAAACGGCTCCGTGAACGTCTAGACCAACGGTTGGCCCCAAACCGATATCTCCTTCCAGCGGCTAGGTTGCAGATCGCCAGAAGCCGTCTTCTGAAGCCTTTAAATGCCTCGGCATCCGTCTGCCCTGGCGGGGGAGTTGCCAGCATAACAAATGAGAAGTCATTCTCTGCATTGCGCCCCCCACTTTTGCCAACTGTAGGTTCCAGTCGAGTAGCGAAAAATGCAATTGACCTTGCGTGCCCGATTCGGTCTCAACATTGGGCAAGCTTGCTTCGTCCAGTAGGGGGCCAATCACATGGATTTGGCATACCGCTATTTTCGTTGCGTCCCCAACTGTTAGGTGATTGACACTGAGCTGGTATGCGTCCTCGGCAGCCGATAGTTCGATCGATTCAGATGGAGGCTCAAGACATGCGCCATCCGGCGGACGAACCTCAAGCTCGTAGTCAGAGAAGTGGATGTCCAGGAAGGTCTGGTCGTCGATAGCCAGATTTGCCATTAGTCTCATTCGCGGCGTGAACAGCAACTCGAACTCGCCGGCCACCTCTTCAATCGTGCCGTCTTTTTTCGTAATCTGCAAGTCGCCGCTGTATAGACGAGCGGTACCTGTCTGATGCGTTTGATACTTCGGTGCGATGTACGTTGCACTGGTCATGATGTGCAACCTTTTCGGTAGGGCGTGCCGGCTACATTGATATCGATCGCGACGTATTTGGCGTTACCGATTCGGTCAGGTACGCCGTGCGATCGATCAGTCTTGCAAGGGATTGCCCCTACCCTTGACCGAAAGTTGTGGACACTGAACGGAACCTACAAGGAATCAGTTAGCGGCAAGCGTGTGGATAGTGCGCAAGTCGCTCCTCGGACACATAATTTGCCCCGCGAGATATTTCCAGGTCACCTGGGATGCTCGTGGGGCGTTGTGTTTCCGGACGTCAGCGCAAGCTTACCTCCTGGTCGTTGCCCGTGGGGTGTCTGTCGATGCGAGGGCAGGAGCAGTGGGCGGCGCCCAGCTCGCCCCACGACCTGTCGACCGCGGTCATGGCCGTGTTCGCCCGGCGGTGGGTACCCAGCTACCCCCGCCCGAGATGCATCCCGCGAACCGGTGGCGCCGAGGGCGACCTGGAACCCGGTCTTCCGGTGCCGACGCTGGGGCGCTGCGGGGCGGATCGGTCGCCGGAGAGGCTGGCGCGTGGGGCGAGCTCTGTGAGCCGGTGCATCGACCCGGACTGCGGGCGCGTCGGGCTGATCCGCCGCCGAAGCCGCCGCACAACTCAAGGCCAGCAGGAGTTGTTCACCTGCCTCACCACGATAACGGCGGGAGATCCCGCCAGGCGCACCCACTGGTCAACACGTAGACGATCGCGGTGAACACCGCCCGGTCGTCCACCGGCGCCGTCCCACCGCCCTGCGGACGCCGCTTGAACTTCGGAATCAACGGCTCCGCCAACGCCCACAACTCATCGGGCACCAACCGCAACGACAACCGGTCCACCACCACCCAAGATCATGTCACGACGCTCAAACCACGTGAGACTAGGTCTCAACCGGATGTCACCGTCGACGCCGCCGTGGTCGGCAACCTGAGGGCGGGCGGTGTTCGGAACCACGTCCGCTACCATCCGGCCGACAGCACCCTCGTCGGCACTCAGGACGGCCGGGTCTGGCAGGTGCTCGACCTCGTCGCCCACTACCTTCCTTCGTGGGATCAGATTCGTGGCCCGCAGGCGACTCTTTGTGTGGACTTCTCGGCAGTCCAGTACGCCAGCCCGACCGGTCTCTGGCGCCGCGCGCCAGCCACACCGACTGACCACGAACCACGTTCCCGTCGAACCTGGTTCACCGATCGGGGTTCCGCGCTCATCGACGAACGAACGCCGGATACCGGCAGCGCACTTGGAGACTGCGCCTGGACTCGAGCACCGGCACCGATTCCGCACGGTCGCCGCTGCTGCAGCATCAGGCAGTGTCGACGCAGGCCTCAAGTGGGCCGTTCGATGTGGTGCCCGCCATCAATGCCGCGAAGGTCGTCGTCGTCGCGCTTCGGTGGGGTGCGTAACAACGGTCCCTTCATGACGGATACACCTGCGAACAACATCGCTTCAGCGTTGAGGGGTGGAGCTTGACCGAGCTTCGAGCGTTGGTCGGTGCAGCGACGACAACGGCGTGCGGGGCAACCAGTTCCGCATCATCAGCGACAAAACTGTGCGGCAGGATCGACCCACAGCACGCTGACAACGCCGTCGTCGTCTACTACGCCGGACGCGCCCGGCACCTGAGCGATTTGATGACCAAGCTCGACGCGGAGAACTGCCTGCGCCACGTGATCGTGGTCAGCGCTTCCGACGCGGCCGTGCTGCGCATGGGCGACCAAGGCCCGGAGGCCGCGAAGAGCTGGGAGATCGCCGAGGCGCACGAGATCGTCAAGCGGACGAAGGTCGAACTCTACTTCACCCCGCTCGCAGACCCGGCCGTCGTCGGCTCACGGGCGAAGTACGGGCCGCTGCGCGACAAGTTCAAGGACCACGCGCACGAACTCGACACCGGGTGGGCCGCGATGGCGTGGGACTCCCTGCACGTGGCGGTCGAGTGGATCCGGCACGCCCAGGCCGGCGACCCGGACGTGGTCATCCCCAAGCCGGAGACCGTCGAACTGGCGACCCAGGCGGAGTTCTCCGATGAGACCTCGCCGTATGAGGGGGCCAGCGGCACGTTCTACTTCAACTCCGCAGGGGATCGCGTCGACATCGGGACAGACCTGCCCGCCGTGGTACGCCTTATGCCGGACGGGTCCGCACAACAACTCCGTTGAGCAGGCGCTGGTCGCTGTGTCACACAAGGACTTCACTCACGCCGGCGAGGCCGGTCTTGGCGGTCGCTGATGGGAGCAGTGGTTACCTGGGTTGCCCGCCGGACTGCCGGTGGGGGTCCCCCAGGTGCGCGAGTCCATGATCGGGTCGTCGCCCGACTCCTAGCCGGAGGCAATCAGCGTTATTCAAAAGGTGGTTCACCATTCGAGGCGGTAGTACTCCAGGCAGGTGACGATCCGGATGATGGTGGGGAGTTCGGCGAGGCGTGCGCGGTAGCCGGTGGCGAGGATTTTCCAGTTCTTGAGGTGGGCGACGGCGTGTTCGACGGCCCATCTGATCCGGCTGACGCTGGTGTTCCAGGTCTTGTCGGCGGGGGTGTGTTCCTTGTGTCCGGGTCGTTTGCGGCGGGGTCGGATGACGGGGGTGCCCCCGTAGGCGATGTCGCCGACGACCTGGTTGTCGCGCAGCGGCGTGTCCAGGCCGGTGAGGAGGTAGGCGGTCTTGTCGTGGGTGCGGCCCTCGACGGGGTCGGTGACGGCGGGCAGGGTGCCGTCCAGGGCGGCCAGGACCTGCACCGTCATGCCGGGGCGGTGGCGTTTGGCGTTGAAGTTGGCCTTGTGGTGGGCAGCACCGACCGGTACAGGCCGAGCCTCCGGGGACGGCCCCTGCGAGGCCGCGCGGGGCCCACGATCTGGTGGATCCGGGCGACCAACTCCCGGATCTGGTCATGGTCGAGTCCGGTCGTAGACTGGTAGCGCAACAACTCCGCCCGAGTATGCCGATCGTGATCTGTGAGAGGAAAACGATCTTACCCGGGACGGAGCTGTTGCCCTTTCAGGGCAGGCCCACCCTAGAAGCTTTCTGAATAACGCTGAATGAGCTACCGCCTGGATCAGGCATGGACACGGACGGGTGATCGTCCGACCTGCCCCAGGCAGCGTTTCCATCACCGGAACGGGCGCAGAGGTGACGACGCCTTACCGGCCTGATAGATCGACGAACCACCAGTGGCCGTACCGGACTGGACACCACAAACAAACCGCCATCACCGCCGGAGCCTGCCACCACTCAACCCGCACCCCACAACCACCAACCGTTGCCCCAACCGGCACCTCCACCTTGCACAAACGCACAACTGTAGACAACACCGATTCGAGACCAGTCAAACGTCCGCTCATGCCACGGAGCGAGCATGACGACGAACGTCCGCTTCTGCCGAGTTGAGCGCGTTCTCCGAGCGTGTGGAGCGTGGCGAACCGTTCGCAGAGCTGACGACCACCCGTCCAGCTGGGTGACCGGGCGGGCCGGGTCTCGGACAATCGGGATGACGGATCACCAGCGATGTCAAGTGAGCCGACCATGAACATCTTCGGTCTGACCATAACCCGCGTCCGCCGCGGCCCGTCCCGTGCCGAGCGGAACGCGTCGGCCGCGAGCGCCGCTGCGGTCCCGGGCGACGGTGGACCGGTCGCGGTCCGGATACACCGGGACGAACTGGTGCTGGTCGAGCGGCTCATCCGGGAGGCCCCTCGATCACGGCACGGCGGACGATGGACTGGGCCGGTGGAGGAGTTCGTGGCGTCCCTGCAGGTCCGGCTGGGCGCGGCGAGCGCGGTCGAGGCAGACCCGCAGTTCGTCCCCTTCCTGCGCGACGAGATCACCATCGTCGAACGTGCTGTCATCCACCTCGAGCGGGATTCGGGCCGCCGCCGTCTCGCGCAGACCGGCCGACAGTTGCTGGAAGACCCGCGGCTCCGCCTCGGACACGCCGAAGCCGTCCGCCAAGCGGGGTCGACCACGGTGTTCGCCCACCATCCATTCCCGATCTCCCCGCCGAACCCCTGATCATGGGGAAGTGCCCGTCGGCGGCGCGGTGTTCGTCGAGGAACACCTCGAGCTGCGCCCGGACGGGGAGGTCGCGGACGTCGCCGGTGGACAGCGCGCCACCCGCTCGCCGCGCCGGAGCTGTTCACCCCCGCGTTCACGCTGGCGCCGGGTCCGGCCGCCCACCTCCGGCCCCATCCGGAATTCCGCACGACGTGGCTGCCGAACCGCGAGACCCCGACCCCAGCCGCCCCGCTCCGACGACCCGACACCGACCGGCCTCGGCGTCGCTGCGGTTGTCGCCGAGCCGATCGTGGTCGCCGAGACGGTCGAACTCGAGCTCGACGGTGCCGTAGCGGTAGCGGGTGCGGGTGCGGGTGCGGGTGGTCAACTCGACATCCCGTTTCGGTCGTGGTGGGGTCTCCGAGCCGGCGGGGGCGGGGCCCGAGCGGGTGTCGGCTGGTGGTGGGGTCAGGCGATGTCCGCTTTCGGGGCGCTCTGCACGAACGGCGTGCCCGCCGGACGCGGTTCGCCCATGAAGTGCATGATCTCCTCGTGGTTGGTGGACTTCACGGCGCTCAGCGCACCGGTGCGGTAGTAGATGTCCAGGCGGGTCGGGCATGGGTCCGTGTCCGGTAGTTCGCCCGATCTCAGCAGGGCCAGGGCCGCGGGCACGTTGTGGTCGAAGTCGGCCGCGGGGCGCACGTAGTACTCGACGCCATCGGCCACGACCAACGGCAGGGTGGTCGGCTCGCACACGGGCTGGGTCACCAGGTCGTAGCGGTAGACGGAGGCGAAGAACGGCCGCAGCGGTTCGGGCAGCTCCGGCAGCACGGCCTCCTCCCACCACCGCTCCAGCGCGCGCCTGCCCTCCGGCGTGACGAACAGGTAGCTGATCGCCTTGGCGTACGCGGGGGCGCCGCCGCCGTGCCCCCGGGCGGCGGCTTCGCGCAGCGGCACGGCTTCCGGGCACGTCGTGGTGTCCGTCCAGTCCGCCAGGCTGTTCAACACCCGCGACTGCTTCCACCCGGCCAGCGCGCGCAGCGGCAGCCAGATGTGGCGCAGCACCGCGTTCTCCGCGATCACCCTGGCCCAGAACAGGAACCGCTGCATCCTCACGTTGTCCTGGAACGTCATCGTGCGGTGCGCCAGCACGTACTCGAAGTCGTCGTGGTCGCCGCGCAACGCGATGATGCCGTGCAGCTCCTTGTTCTCCGCGTACTCCGTGTTGGGCAACAGCATGATCGGGTACACGGCGATACGCGACACGTGCTCGGCCAGCTCGTCGTAGCCCTCGATGAACGACTCGACGGTCTCCCCCGGCGCGCCCCAGATGAGCTCGGCGTAGCAGTCCAGCCCTTCCAGGTTCAGCCACTCCACCAGGTCGCGCCAGTCGTTGACCTTCATGTTCCTGCGCCGCATCGCGTCCAGGGCGTCCCCGTTGAGCGACTGGAGCGCCAAGGTGAACGAGCTGCGCAGGCCGGCGTCCTTCATCCGCCGCACGATCTCGTAGAACACCTTCGACTTGTTCTTCGCCCACGAGCTCTCGAACGCCCGCGGGAAGCCGTACGTCCGCTTGATCTCGACGAGGTCGTCCACGAGTTCCAGGTCGATCGGGAGCATGCCGAAGTTCGCGTCGCACGCCACGATCGTGTGCACGCCGAGCTTGGCGAACAGCTCCAGCTCGGCCTTCAACCGCGCCCGGGAGAACGCGCGGACCCGCTGCCCCACCGCGCCGCCCCAGTAGCAGAACGAGCACTTGTACGGGCAGCCCCGGTTGGTCTCGATCAACGCCACGTCGTAGCGGAAGTTCCCGTCTTCGTCCACCAGGTCGATCGCGCCGGTGAGGAACGGCGACGGGATCGTGTCGAGGTCCTCGATGCGGGGCCGCTCCCCGTTGGTCACGACCTCGCCGCCGGGCCGCCGCCACGACACGCCGAGCACGTCGCCCAGGTCCTCCCGCACGCGGGCACCGGCCAGCTTGGCGTGGACGAGCTCGGGGAACGTCAGCTCGCCCTCACCGTTGACCACCACGTCGACCCCGGGGTACAGCTGGAACACCCGCTTGGCCTGGCCGCTCACGTGCGTCCCGCCGAAGACCACCCACCCGTCGGGGTTGAGCTGCTTGAAGGTGGCGGCCAACTCGCCGAACGCGCGTTGGTTCCACCCCAGCACCGAGAACGCGAGCACGTCCGGGAGCTCGCCCGCGCACAACCGGTTCGCCATCTCGCCGTGCGTGGCGTTCCCCCGGAAGTTGCAGATCTCGACCGAGACCCGCTCCCGCAGGACGGGATCGGCCTGCACCATCGCCTTGAGGTAGCCGGAGGCCAGCGGCATCGATTCCAACGGCATGTCCCAGACACCCTGTTGGACCAGGACAGCCTTGAGCTGTGCAGCGGACACACCGACCTCCGATGTGCGAATCGCGGGATGTGGGGGCGAGCCGTCAGGGCTTGCGGTAGATGGAGATGTGGCGCTCGTGGGAGTCGCGCAGCGGCGCGCCGGACCAGTCGGACCAGCGCGACTCCAGCGTCAGGCCGGCGATGCGGGCCATCAGGTCCAATTCGGACGGCATGATGGTGCGGATGTGCATGGGGAAGAAGCGCACGCCCTGCTCGCCCAGGATCGCGAACTGGATGGACGAGCGCTGCGTCAGCCGTTCCCGGCGGGTGAACGTCAGGACCACGTGGTCCTTCTCCACCCGCACCGTCTGGGTGCGCTGGTTGCGGTCGTACCGCGCGGCGTCGGGGATCGAGCACTGGGTGACGAACCGGCCGCCGGGCTTGAGCACCGCCGCGACCCGTTCGAAGCAGCGGATCTGCCGCTCCTGGTCGGTGATGAACGGCAGGGTGTCGAACACCGCGTAGGCCATCGAGTACCGGTCGGGCAGGGTGAAGTCGGTGAAGTCGGCGGTGATGAGCTTGACCTTGTCACCGCCCGGCTTCTCCCGCAGCCGGGTCAGCATGCCCTCCGAGGCGTCGATGCCGTGGACCTCGATCCCGGCCGCCGCCAACGGGATCGCGACCCGGCCGGTGCCGACGCCCAGCTCCAGCACGGGTCCCTCACCGGCGTTCTCGGCCAGCCACTGGATGGTCTCCTCGGTGTCGCCCGGATCGCCCGCCCAACCGGTGTGGTCGAACAGGCCGGCGATGGCGTCGCCGTAGGTCGAGAGCTCAAAGCCTTCCACGAAGTTCTCCTCTCACCGCCCGAACCCGGGCCACCGCGCCATCTTCGGTCGCCGCACCCACGGCGCGCTGCACCCTTATGAGCACGGAGGTTCAGGCGATCCGGGGCGGAGCGGGAGAGTCGACACCCCGGGACGCCTCGACCAGGGCGCGGGTGGCCGCGTGGCGCGGACTGCCCAGCACGTCGGCCACCGGCCCCTCCTCGACGACCTTCCCCCGGTCCAGCACCACGACCCGGTCCGCGTTGCGGGCGATCACCCCGAGGTCGTGGGTCACCGTCAGCAGGGCCAGCCCGAGCTCGCGGCGCAGGGAGTCCAGCAGCGCCAACACCGACGCGGCCACGTGGACGTCCAGGTTGGACGTCACCTCGTCGCAGATCAGCACGTCCGCGCCGGCGGCCAGGGCCCGCGCGATGGCCACGCGCTGCCGCTGACCGCCGGACAGCTGTCTCGGCAGCCGGTCCGCCAGCACCGGTGCGAGCCCCACCAGCGCCAGCAGCCTCAGGGTCTCCGCCCGGACGTCGTCAGGGGGCACCCGACACGAAAGCCGCACCACGCGGTCGATCGCGGCGCCGACCGAGCGGCGCGGGTTGAGCGAGCCCGTCGAGTCCTGCGGGATGAGCTGCACCCGGCGGCGCTGTCCGACCGGCCTGCGGCGCAGCGTCGGCGCCAGGACCTCACCGGCCAGCGCCACCCGTCCCGACCGGGGCTTGAGGATGCCCGCCGCGCACTGCGCGAGCGTCGTCTTGCCGCAGCCCGAAACGCCCAGCAGGGCCACGGATTCCCCCTCGTGCAGGCGCAGCGACACGCCGTCGAGGACCACCCGCTCGCCCCGGACGGCGGTCAGGTCGGACACCTCCAGCACGACCGGGCCGGGTTCCCGTGCCGGTGGCCTGCGGGCGATCTCCACCCGCGGGTCCGGCGCGGCGGCGACCAGGTCCCGCGTGTACGGCATGGCGGGCCGGCCGAGCACGTCCTCGGTGGGGGCGTGCTCCACGACCTCGCCGCCGCGCAGCACCACCAGCCGGTCGGTCATCCGGGCGGCGGCCACGAGGTCGTGGGTGATGAACACCACGGCCAGGCCGCGCCGCCGGGCGAGGTCGGCGAGCTGGTCGAGCACGAGGGCGCGCATCGGTCCGTCCAGGCCGGTGGTCGGCTCGTCCAGGACCAGGCCGCGCGGGTCGCCCGCGGTGAGCCGGGCCAGGGCGAGGCGCTGCTGCTGACCGCCGGAGAGCTGGTGCGGGTAGCGGCGCAGGAACTCCCGGTCGCCGGGCAGGCCGACCTCGACCAGCCTCCTGCTCACCGCGTCCGGCGAGCGGTCGGCGGCCAGTTCGCGCAGCTGCCGGGCGATCCGCAGCGTCGGGGTCAACGCGGACGGCGGGTCCTGCGGCAGGTAGGACAGCACTCGGCGGCGCAGCGCGCGGCGCTCGGCGGGTGACGCGGCGAGCACGTCCCGCCCGTCGACCCGCACCTGGCCGCGCACCACCCGCAGACCCGGCCGCACCGCGCCGACGAGCGCCAGCGCGAGCGTGGTCTTGCCCGCGCCGGACTCGCCGACGACGCCGACCCGCTCGCCTTCGCCGAGCGCGAGCGTCAGGCCCGCCAGCACCGGCCGGCCCGAGACGTCCTCGATGCGCAGGTCGTCGACCTCGATCACCGCAACACCCTCCCCACGAGGCGGTCCAGGCCGAGGTTCGCCGCGACCGTCAACACGCCGAGCAGCACGGCGGGCACCGCGACACCCCACGGCGTCAACCGGATGCCCTCGACGTTCTCGCTGATCATGGCTCCCCAGTTGGCGCTGCCCGAGCCGAAGCCGAGGAACCCGACCGCGGCGGTCAGGGTGACCGCGATGGCCAGCCGGGTGCCGAAGTCGGCGAGCACCGGGCGGACGATGTTCGGCAGGATCTCGCGCACGATCACCGAGGCGTGGGAGTCGCCGGTGGCGTAGGCGGCCACGACGTACCCGTCCTCCACCGCGCGCAGCGTCTCGGCGCGGGTCACCCGGGACACGAACGGCGCGCCGGTCAGGACGACGACCGCGGTCACCGTCAACGCGCTGTAGCCCCACCCGTTGAGCAGGACCAGCAGGACCAGCACCGGCGGCAGGCCGAGCAGCAGGTGGTCCAGCCGGGACACCAGCACGTCGGCGAAGCCCGCGAAGTACCCGCCGACCAGGCCGAGCACGAGTCCGAGCAGGGTGGCCACCACCGTCGCCACCACCGGGACCACGACCAGCGCGCGGCCACCGGCCAGCACGCGGTCCAGCACGTCGCGGCCGGCGTGGTCGGTGCCCAGCGGGTGCGACGCGGACGCCTCGTCGTAGGGCAGGCCGGTGATCCGCTCCGGGTCGTCGGCCAACTCGGGCCCGAACAGCGCGATGCCCAGCACCAGCGCCACCACCAGGAAGGCCGGGGCGGTCAGCGCCCACCGCACGGCGGTCACCGGGCCGCCACCCGCAGCCGCGGGTCGGCCAGCATCACCAGCAGGTCGGCGACGATGAACGACACGATGATGATCGTCGCCAGCAGCAGGCCGACACCCTCCAGCACCGCGGTGTCGTGGTTGCGCACCGACGCGACCAGCGTCCGGGACAGGCCCGGGTAGTTGAAGACGATCTCGACCACCGTGGTGCCGCCGAACAGGCCGCTGAGCAGCCAGGCGAAGGCGTGCGCGCACGGCGGCACGGCGGCGGGCAGCAGGTGCCGCCACACCACCACCGGTTCCGGCAGCCCGGCGAGCCGGGCCGCCTCCACGTGCGGCAGCCCGTCGGCGTCGATGACCGCCGCCCGCACGATGCGGCCCGCCCACGCCGCGCCGAACAGGGTCAGCGCCGCGACCGGCAGCACCAGCACCTCCGGCTTGTCCAGCGGTGTGCCGCCCAGCGGCGGCAGGGAGATCGCGGGCAGGACCGGGATCAGGTCGGCGAACACCAGGACCAGCAGTCCCGCGGTGACGAACTGCGGGATCGAGACCGACACCACCGAGATCGCCGACAGCACCCGGTCCGTCCGCCCGCCCCGGCGCAGCCCGGACACCACGCCGATCAGCATGGCCGTCGGCACGGTCACCGCCGCGGTGATCCCCACCAGCAGGCCGGTGGCGGCCAGGGGCTCCGCCACGATGTCGAGCACCGGCTCGCGCGACATGACGCTGGTACCCAGGTCGAGGCGGATCGCGGCGGCCAGCCACTCGGCGAACCGCACCGGCCACGGGCGGTCCAGGCCGAGCTCCTTCCGCCGGGCCTCGACCTCCTCCGCGGTGGCGTCCAGGCCCAGCGACGCCGACGCGGCGTCACCCGGCAGCACCTCCGAGGCGGCGAACAGCACCACCGCGACGGCGAACAGCGTCGCGGTGGTGGCGGCCAGCCTGCGGGCCAGGAAGGCCAGGGCGGTCACGCCGGCCCGGTCGCCCGACCGAACAGCTGCACCGACTGCATGATCTGCACGCCCCGGATGCCGGCGCGGCCGGCGTCCAACTGCTCCTGGAAGCCCCACAGGACGTCGCCGCCCTCGTTGTAGAACTCCTCCTGGAGCGCGCGGAACGCGCCCTCACGGGCCTTGTCGTCGGGCATCGCCTGTGCTGCGGCCAGGCGCGCCTGGTAGTCCGCCGAGGTGCCGGTGACGTTGAACGGCGCCTTGCCGTGGGTCACCGCGGACAGGTGCACCGCGGCGGGCCGGTTGACGTAGTAGAACGCCTGGAACGGGTGGGTCGCCAGGGTGGTGATGTCGGCGTAGAACGCGTCGGCCGACAGCTCCTCCAGCGTCAGCTCGACACCTGCCTCCTTCAGCTGCTGGGCGAGCAGCTTGCTGGCGTTCATCATGCCCGGCACCAGCTCGCCGGTGCGCAGCGTCAGCTTCGTGACGCCCGCCTCGGCGAACAACGCGCGGGCCTGGTCGAGGTCCCGGGTCCGCTCGGGCAGCTTCGCGTAGCCGGGCAGGCTCTTGCCCACCACGTCGTCGGCGGTGGAACCCTGGCCCAGCAGCGCGTTGTCGACCAGTGCCTTGCGGTCGACGGCGAGCCGGACGGCCTTGCGCACCTTGGGGTTGTCGAATGGCGCGAGCTTCTGGTTCATCGCGAAGGACAGGGCGTTGGAGTTCGCCGCGCCGCCCCGGATGATCGTGAGCTCCGAGTTGGCCGCCTCGGTCTTGGCGCCGGTGGCGCTGATGCCGATCGCGTAGTCCACCTGGCCCGCCTTGAGCGCCGACAGGCGCGCCGCCGCGTCCGCGACGCCCACGATCCGCAGTTCGGCGACGGTCGGCTTGCCGTCCCAGTAGTCCTCGTTGGCGACCAGCTTGGTGGTGGTGCCGTTGCGCTCGACCAGCTTGTACGGGCCGGAGCCGACGGGCTTGGAGAACTCGGTCATGCCGGCCGGGAACACCGGCGAGAACACCACGAGCACCGACTCGCGGAAGTCGCCGCGCGGCGCCAGCAGCGGCACCTTCACGGTCAGGTCGTCCACGGCGGTGATCCCGGGCAGGTTCACCAGCGCGTACACCGAGGCGCGGTTGCTCGGCTTGGTGCCGACGGTGCGCAGGCTGTGCACGACGTCGGCGGCCGTCACCGGCTTGCCGTCGTGGAACTTCACCCCGGCGCGCAGCTTGACGGTCCACTCGGTGGCGTCGGCGTTCGGCTCGACCGACTCGGCGAGCTGGTACTTGTACGCGCCGTTGTCCAGCACCATCAGCGAGTCGTAGACGTGCCGCATGACGATCAGCGTCGCGCCGATGCTGGTCGCCAGCGGGTTGCCCGCCTCGCTGTCGGTGACGGCGTGTGGCGCGCTGACGGTGAGCAGGTCGAGGGGCTTGCCGTCCTGACCGGACTGGTCCGCCTGGCCGGCGGGCGCCGCGGGGTCGTTGGCGCAGGAGGACAGCAGGGGTGCTCCCACTGCGGTCGCACCCGCGAGAAGGCTCAGGCGGAGCAACGATCGACGGTTGATTTCCTGGCCCAGTGCCACTGTTCCTCCAAGATCTCGAGCACGCGGTGCGGTAGGGGGCATCGCGGCAGTGACGCTCGCCGACCGCGCCGCGGGTGTCTGCTCAAAAGGCGGCAGGTGACCGGGTCGTAGCCGTGGCGCCGGTCATCAGCGCCATCAGCTCGGGCGTGTACAGCTCCCTCACCGGCACGACACCGGCCACCGCGTCGAAGTAGCGCGTGGTCAACTCCGGGCTGGTGCCGACGGCGGCCAGCAGCGCCCGCCGCTTGGGCCTGGCCTCCTCCTGGGCGATCAGCAGCGTCGCTGCGTAGTTCTCCGACAGCCGCTCCACGCGCACCCGGTCGTACTCGGCCAGCGCCGCGTCCAGGCGTTCCGGGTCGCCGACCGCGTCGGCGACCGTCTCCACCAGCAGTTCCGCCTGCATGAACGCGTCGGAGATGCCGCGGGCGGTGAGCGAGTCCTTGTGGTGGCCCGCGTCGCCGACCAGCGCCCAGCCGGGACCGTGCGCGAGGCGGAAGAAGTTCTGCTGGTCGCCGGTGCCGTGCAGCTTGCCGGCCTGCTCGGCGCGCAAGACCTGGGCGTGCAGCTTCGGCGCGTTGAGCCGCACCAGGTCCAGGTAGGACCGCCACGCGTCGAGCCGGATCTCGTCGAACCGGTGCTGGGGCGCGTAAGCCGCCACGAGGACCAGTTCGTCGTTGGTCGGCACGGCCGACACCCACCCGGTGTCACCTTCATACATCTCGAAGTGCGTCTTCGGCCCGCGCCAGTACGTGTAGTAGGCGCACGTCAGCGGTGGGTGCTCGGTGGTCTTGGGCGCGCCGACCAGGTCCGCGACCGCGGACCGCATCCCGTCCGCGCCCACGACGAGTGCCGCGTCCTCGCGGGTGGAGCCGCGGGCGCCCCCGTCGCAACGCACGCCGACGACCCGGTCGCCGTCGCGGCACAGCTCGGTCACCCGGCAGTCGTCGCGGAACTCCACCCCGGCCGCCACGGCGGCGTCCACCAGGATCTGGTCCAGGACGTCACGGCGGGGCGCGTAGGCCGCCCGGTGACCGTCCACACCGGTGGAGCACCCCTCCACGCGGACGTCGCCCAGCTCGTACACGACGTGGTCCAGCGGCGGGCAGCCCGAGGCGCGCACGGCGTCGAGCACGCCCCACTTCGCCAGCCGCGCGACGCCCGGCTGCTGGATGTAGAGGGTGGACAGCTTGTCGGAGGGGAACTTGCCGCGGTCCACCAGCAGCACGCGGTAGCCGCGCCGGGCGAACAGCAGCGCGGTCGGGGCGCCCGCGCAGCGCGCGCCGACCACGATCACGTCGTACATGGTGCCTCAGCCTCCATCGTGTGAACCGGCGAACACCACGGCGGAGTTGATCCCGCCGAAGCCGAAGCCGTTGGACAGCGCCCACCTGAGCCGAGCGGGCCGCGAGGTCGCGCCGACGAACCGGACGCGGTCGTCGAGGGGGCGGCGCAGGTTCGCGTTGGGGTGGACGAAACCGCCCTCGATCTGGGCGACGGTGGCGACCGCTTCCACCACGCCGGCCGAGGCCAGGCAGTGGCCGGTCAACCCCTTGGTGGAGTTGACCCACGGCCTGCCCACCGCGTCGCCGAGCACCGCGTGCAGCGCGGCGACCTCGGTCTGGTCGCCCAGGCGCGACGCGGTGCCGTGGGCGTTGACGTAGTCCAGGTCCCGCGGGTGGACGCCGGCCGCGCGCAGCGCGGCGCGCATGACCCGCGCCTCACCCGCCGCGTCCGGGTCGGCGAGCCGGTTGCCGTCGAGCCCGAGCGCGGTGCCCGCCACCCACGCCCGCACCACCGCGCCGCGGCGGGCCGCCGACCCCGGCGACTCCAGCACCAGCGCGGCGGCGGCCTCGCCGGGCACGAAGCCCCGCCGGTCGGCGTCGAACGGGCGACACGCGGCATCCGGGTCGCCGTCCTGTTGCGCCAGCGCGCCCAGGGTGGTGAAACCCCTGCGGTGCAACGGGGTCAGCTCGGTGAGGGCGCCGACGACGACGCAGCAGTCGACCGCCCCGGAGGCGACCAGGCGGGCTCCGTGCACGATCCCGACGTTGCCGCTGGCCGACGCGCCGCCGACGGTGAAGCCCTCGCCGGTGGCCGACAGCACCTCGCTGAGCGTGCCCACGTGGTCGCTGTCCAACGCGTGCAGGGCGAACCGGGCGGGCAGGTACGCCACCCGGTCCGCGTAGGACCGCCACAGGTCGTGGGTGTAGCGGTCGGTCAGGTTGTGCCCGGCCACCACCACGCCCACGCGGTCGCCGGGCACGTCCGGCATCCCGGCCGACACCCACGCCTGCACCGCGGCGGCGACCGCGACGGCCACCGGTCTGGGAGCTCGGCCCGCGGCGCGCAACGCCCTGGTGCGCAACGGTTCCGGGACGAGAGCCAGCGCCTCGCGCAACGACCAGTCGCCCAGCGGCGCGCCGAGGCCGTCCGCGGTCGCCACGATCCCGCGGCGACCGGAGCGCAGCGCGGCGGTGAACGCCGGCACGCCCGTCCCGGTGGAGCAGACGATCCCGGTGCCCACCACCGCGGGCGGGCTCACACGTGCTTCCCCAGCAGCGCCACGATCGCGTCGATGTCGTTGACGTCCTGGAACTCCGAGATCGGCACGACGATGCCCAGCCGTTCCATCGCCAGCGTCACCACCTCGGCCCGGTCGATGCTGGTGCAGCCCAGGTCCACCAGCGCCCGGCCGGGCACGACGGCGTCCGGGTCGACGTCCGGCACGACCTCCAGCAGGCTGTCCTTCACCGCGTCGAAGACGGTCACACCGGGTTCACCCCCGCGCCCGGCCGCACCCGCGCGACGAACGGGTGCCCCTGGGTGGTGGCGGTCGCGATGCGGTTGTTCGGGTTGTCGTTCTCGCCCGCCACGATCACCGAGCCCCAGCGCTCCAGCGACACCGTGCCGCCGTACTCCTCGATCTGCTCGGTGTCGGGGTAGACGTCGACCGACGTGGGCACGTAGCGGCCGGCGAAGCCCAGGCGCATCTCCTCGGTGCGGCCCGCGTGCGGCAGCGAGGCGTGCATGAGCGTGGACCAGAACATGATGGCCTGACCGGGGCGCATGACCATCGACGCGGCCCGCCCCTCCTCCGGTTTCCAGTCCGGGTCAATCTGGAGCTCCCGGTAGTCGTAGCCGAAGAACCCGCGCCGCACGCCGTCCTTCTCCAGCTTGTTGATGGAGTCGGGCGAGTAGTGCATCCGCTTGGTCTCGTCGTAGAACATCGTCCGGTGCGTGCCGGGGATGAACTGGAGGCAGCCGGTCTCCTCGTTGGCCTCGGTGAAGGCGGTCCACACGGTGAGGGTGCCGCCGAAGTCCTTGCCGTCGCCCGGCCACACGATCTGCGGCTTGCCCGAGGCGTTGGCGAAGGTGTCCGCCTGGTGCCAGTCGGTGCCCTCGTCGCCGGGGTACTTCGGGAAGAACTCGGAGCGCCAGCACTGCACCCTCGGCCCCAGCACGCTGGACACGCGGTCCACGATCCGGGGGTGGGTGATGTGGTCGGCCAGGAACGCGTTGTCCAGGTGCCGGTCGTAGTTGGAGATGTTGGTGTTGCCCGACTCGGCCGCCCCGTCCCGGTACACCGCGTGCGTGCGGTCGAGCAGCCGCAGGCGCTCGCGCCGCCACGTGGCCTTCATCTCCTCGACCTCGTAGACGGTGAACGGGCCGAAGTAGCCGTTCTCGTGGAAGTCCGCCAACTCCTGCTCGCTGAGCGAGAAGTCCTCCATGTCAGCCTCCTACTCCTTGCAGGGCACCGTGCCGGCGCCTCGGCCCGGCCACGTCGGCGAGGCAGGTGATCGTGGGCTCGTCCAGCTCCGCGCCGGTCAGCCGCGTGCCGAACCGGTCGTTGACCATCGCGATGATCCGGGTGAGCGCCAACGAGGTGGCGCCGTGGTCGAACAGGTCGCCGTCGACGGGCACGTCCCGCAGGAGCACCTCGTCCACGATGGCCTTCACCACCGCGGTCGGCGTCTCGTCGGCGGGCACCGCGGGCTCGGCGCCGGCGGTGGTCGAGGCGCGCAACGCGTCGATGTCGGCCTTGCCCTGACTGGTCAGGGGGATCTCGTCGACGATGTGGAACCTCGACGGCCGCAGGTAGCCCGGCAGGTCCGCGACGGAGGCGGCCAGCTCGGCCTCGGTGGGCACGACCGGGTCCGCGGCGGGCAGCGGCGCGACGTAGGCCAGCAGCCGCACGTCGCCGTCGCCGAAGTCCTCGCCGGTGACCAGCGCGGTGCCGACCTTGGGGCAGGACAGCAGCTTCGCCTCCACCTCGCCGGGTTCGACCCGGTAGCCGCGGATCTTGAGCTGCCGGTCCAGGCGGCCGAGGTAGACCAGGTCGCCGTCGACCAGCGCGCCGCTGTCCCCCGAGCGGTACCACCGCTCGCCGTCGATCTCGACGAACCGGTCGGCGGTCAGCGCCGGCCGGCCGAGGTAGCCGCGGGCCACGCCGGTGCCGCTCACGCACAGCTCGCCCGGCTCGCCGTCGCCGACCGGCCGGCCCTCGGCGTCGCGCGGCTCCACCCGCATCCCGGGCAGCGCTCGTCCGATGGGGCTGACCGACGGGTGGTCCAGGTCGGCCGAGGTGATCCGGCGGTGGGTGGCGTGCACCGTGATCTCGGTGATGCCGTACATGTTGACCAGGAGGGGGCGGTCGTCGCCGCGGCGCGCGAACCACGGCGCGAGCACCGGCACGTCGAGCCGCTCGCCGCCCAGCACCACCAGCCGCAGGGCCAGCTCGACCGGCGGGCCGCCCGCCGTGTCGGTCGCGATCACACCGCGAAACGCCGAGGGCGTCTGGCTCAGCACCGTCACGCGCTCCCGGCGCAGCAGGTCCAGCACCAGCGCGGGGGTCCGCGCCACCGCGGCGGGCACGATGACCAGCTTGCAGCCGAACAGCAGCGCGCCCCACAGCTCCCACACGGAGAAGTCGAAGGCGATGGAGTGGAACATGGTCCACACGTCGAGGTCGTCGACGTCGTACAACTCCCCCGCCCGCTCGACCAGCGCGACGACCGAGCGGTGCTCGACCTCCACCCCCTTGGGCTCGCCGGTGGAGCCGGAGGTGTAGATGACGTAGGCGACGTCGGACGGCTGGGCGGCGCCGCCGGGCTGGTCCACCACGATCGGGTCGTCCTGCTCGTCGGCGTCGCTCCACAGCACCGGACCGGACCACTCGGCGAGCGCGTCGGCGGTCCTGATCACCGCGACGGTCAGCGGGACCTCGCTGTCGACCAGCACGTGCGCCACCCGCCGCGCCGGGTTCTCCGGGTCGACCGGGACGTAGGCACCGCCTGCCTTGAGCACCGCCAGGACGCCGATGACGAGGTCGATGGACCGGTCGACGCACAGGCCGACCCTGGTGCCCCGGCCCACGCCGCACCGGCGCAGCCGCTGCGCCAGCGCGGTGGACCGCGCGTCCAGCTCGCCGTAGGTGATCTGGTCACCGCCGCAGCTGACCGCGACCCTGGCGGGCGCCAGCGCCGCGCGGCGGGAGAACGCGGTGTGCAGGCAGTCGGTGGACGGCATGGCTCACTCCTCCGTCTTCGTCGCGTACATGCCCCAGTGCTGCGGGGTGAGCGCGAGGTCGGCGAGGCTGCCCTGGACGAACATGCGCTCCCAGCCGCCACCGCCCTTCTCCTCGGGGATCCACTGCTTGGTGAAGACCTCGCGGGTCTCCGGGTCGCTCATCGCCCGCACGCCCATGAGCGTGTAGTAGGAGCTGAGCGACTTGAGGTGGATGAAGTGGTGGATGCGGTCGGACCGCCCGAACGCCTCCTCGTAGAGGTAGATCGTGGCGTGGCCGGCGAGCGCCTTGTTCCAGCTCTCGCACAGCGCGCGGGAGAACGCCCTGCCCTCGGCGCGGAACTCGTACTTCAACTCGCCGACGCGGTGCATGATGATGCCGCAGTTGGCCGAGTCCAACTGCCGCTCCACCGGGACGGTGGTTTGCAGTTGCGCGGTGGGCACGACGAAGGTGGCGGCTCCGTCAGCGTCGCTGGTCACCGAGTCCGGAGTGGACTCCGAGGTGCCGTACACGCCGAACGCGGACGGGATGAGCACCGTCTCGTGGAGGGCGCCGTCGAGGAACAGGCGGTCCCAGGAGCCGCCGCCGCGCTCGTCGGGGATGCGCTGCCGCATGATGATGTCGCGCCAACCGGTGTCCTGGCTGCCCATCTGGATCAGCGTCTCGTAGGCGTGCAGCGACTTGATGTGCATCAGCCAGTGCAGCCGGTCCTTGGTGCCGAAGGTCTCCTCGTAGACGAAGACGGACACGACCCCGGCGTAGTTGGTGTTGATGTAGTCCGAGAGCTCGCGGGCGAACTGCCTGCCCTCGGAGCGGAACTCGGCGCGCAGCTGACCGGTTCGCTCGACGATGACGCCGGCGTTGCCCGAGTGCAGGATCGCCTCGCGGGCGATCGTCGTCTGGTCCTGCGCCGTCGGCAGGACGAACGGCGGGCTCGATGTGGCTGTCATCGAAGGCTCCTTGGCGGTCGTGGGTTCGGGGCGCCCGGCCACGCTAGCCACGCGTCCGCGGCCGGCACTGCTCACTACTGGTCACCGCCGGAGGCGTTGCGCCGCAGGACTTCCGCGGCTCCGCGCATGAGCACGTCGGCGACCACGTCCACGTGGCGCAGCCGCCAGTCGGCCAGTTCGGTGGCGCTGACGAAGCGGTTGAACGCGCCGATCGCCGGTCCGGTGTGGACCTGGAAGTTGGCGCGCTCGGCCGGGTCGCCGCGCAGGGCGGCGGCCGTGGAGTGCGCGAAGTACCACCGGAACGCCAAGGCCATGCGGCGGCGCGGGTCGGCGGCGGCGACCAGCTCGGCCCGGCCGGTGTCCCGGTAGTGCTGTTCGGCCGCCCGCAGCACGTCGGCGAACGCGCGGCGGAAGGTGGTGCGCTCGACGCTGTCGCGCACCGACGCCGGGATCGCCTCCCATCGGTCGTAGCGCTGGTAGAGCTGGAGAAGCTGGTTGGCCCGCGCCGCGAACATCGTGCCCCGGCGCAGGACCTGCACCCGGGCGGCGGCCTCGAACATGTCGCCCGCGGGCGCGTAGGCGGTGTCCTGGACGCCCGCGGCGGCGAGCATGTCCTTGACCAGGTCGGAGGTCCCGGCCTCCGGGGTGGCCTGGTTGACCGACCCGGTGACCACGAAGTCGGCGCCGAGCACGAACGCCGCGGCCACCGCGGTCGGCGTGCCCAGTCCGCCGGCGGCGCCGACCCGGACCCGCTTGGCGTAGCCGTGCTCGGCCACCGCCCGATCGCGCAGCAGGGCCAGGTCCGGCACGAGGGTGAGCGCGGACCGGGCGTCGGTGTGGCCGGCGGAGTCGGCCTCGGCGCACAGGTCGCCGCTGACCGGCAGCCGTGCCGCCGCGTGCGCCTCCTCGCGGGTCAGCGAGCCCGAGCGGACCAGCTCGTCGAGCACGGCGGCCGGTGGCGGGCGCAGGAACGCGGCGGCCACCTCGGGCCGGGAGACCTTGGCCAGCACGTGGCGCACGGCGACGGGCGTGCCGTCGTTCGCGGTGTGGGCGCCCGCGAACCGGAAGCGCACCAGCGGCGCGGTGACGTCGGTGAACCCGGCGGCCTCGACGTACCGGACGTCGTGCCGCACGCACAGGTCGGCGAGCCGGGTCTCCAGGGCCGGGTTGTCCGGCATGGCGAGCAGGTTGACCCCGAACCGCCCGGGGCCGGGGTCGGCGGTCAACTCGCGCAACGCGGCGTCGACCTCGTCGTGGTCGAACCCGCCGGTCCCGAAGAAGCCGAGCAGTCCGGCCTTGCCCATCCGGGCGACCAGCTCGACCGAGGACACCCCGCGGTACATGGACCCGGCGACGTAGGCCCAGCGGACGCGGTAGTCGGCGCGGAAGGCGGAGCTGCCCAGGGCTTCCGGACCGGGCGGGTCGGGCAGCGCCGCGGCCACCGGCTGCCACAGGTCCGACAGCACCCGGCCGGGACCCAGTTCCCGGAGCGTCCGGACGCCGGCGGCGGCGAGGTGTTCCATCGTCTCGCGCCACCGGACGGGCCTGCGGACCTGGAGCGCCAGCAGGTCGCCGATCAGGTCCGGGTCGTGCGGTCGGGCGGTGACGTTGGAGAACACCGGGATGCGCGGCGGGGTGAAGCGGACGCCCGCCAGCGCCTCCTCGAACTCGCGCGCGGCCTCGCGCATGTGCCGCGAGTGGAAGGCGCTCGCCACGGCCAGCGGCACGCAGCGGCCCAGCCCGGCCGCCCGGATCGCCCGCGCGGCGAGGTCCAGCGACTCCCGCGGCCCGGACAGCACCACCTGGGTGGTGGAGTTGTCGTTCGCGACGTCCACGTCGTGCAGGCCCTCGTCGGCGAGCAGCGCGGGCAGCCGGTGCGGGTCCGCGCCCACCACGGCGAGCATGCCGCCGCCGGACGCGCGGGACATGATCTCGCCGCGCCTGCACACCAGCGCGAGCGCGTCCTCGAAGTCCAGGCAGCCCGCGGCGAACAGCGCGTTGTACTCGCCGAGGCTGTGGCCCGCGACGAAGTCCGGCGGCCCCTCGTCGCGGACCGCGAGGTAGCTCAGCGCGTTCACGACGAACAGGGCCGGTTGCGCGTACCGGGTGTCGCGCAGGAGGTTGTCGGGGTCTTCCAGGCACAGTCGGGCGACCGGCACGCCGATGACCCGGTCGGCGACGGCGCGGTGGTCGGGGAAGCGGTCGAACAGGTCGCCGCCCATGCCCCTGCGCTGCGCGCCCTGCCCCGGGAACACCCATGCGGTCTTCGGTGTGGCGGACACCCTCCGGGACTGTCCACGCGGCGGGGCGCGGTGGCTGCCCAGTGTTGAGCAGCACGCCGCCGACCGGCCCGCTTAGCGTGCGGCGACACCGTCCGCCGTCGGAGCGGGGAGCTTGATGGAGCACAAGGCCGGCGTCGCGGACGCCACCACGACAGTCCTCGCGGTCCTCGCGGACGTCCTGCCGCCGGGCACCGAGGTGGCCGCGGACACGCCGCTGGCGACGCTCGGGCTCAGTTCGCTGGCCTCGGCGCGGCTGTTGCTCGAAGTGGGCGCGGCGCTGAACGCCGAGCTGCCGATGGACGCCGTGCGCACCTGCCGCGACGCGCGCGAACTGGCCGCGCTCGCGCTCGCCGTCACCGGCGCCGGCGGCCTGCTGCCCACCGTGCGGGCCGAACCCGGCAAGCGGCACGAGCCGTTCCCGCTGACCCCGTTGCAGGAGGCGTACCTGCTGGGCAAGAGCCTGGGCGCGGACGGCATCGGCTGCCACGTCTACCGGGAGTTCACCGTCCCGGACCTGGACGTGGACCGGCTGCGCGCGGCGTGGGGCCGGCTGGTCGAGCACCACGACGCGCTGCGGCTGGTCCTCACCCCGGACCACCGCCAGCGGATCGCGCCACGATCGCCCGAGTGGACGATGCCGGTGCACGACGACGTCCACGCGGTGCGGGACCGGATGTCGCACCACGCTTTCCCCGCCGCCGGTGGTCCTCTGTGGAGCGTCGAGGTGACCCGGAACGCCGACGGCTCGGGGGTGCTGCACCTGGGCGTCGACGCGCTGGTGACCGACGGCGCGGGGTTGGAGTTGCTGGTCGACCAGCTCTGGTCGTGCTACCGCGACCCGGGGTTCGCGCTGCCCGGCGGCGGGCTCGGGGTGCGGGACCTGGTGGTCGCGCTGGAGGAGCACCGCCGCGGGGAGGAGTACCGGGCGAGCCTGGAGCACTGGGTGGAGCGCCTGCGCGACCTGCCGCCGGGACCGGCGCTGCCGGCGGGCACGGGGGTGGGCACCACCCGCGTGCCGCACACCGCCGAGCTGACCCCGGGGGAGTGGGCCTCGGTGCGCGGGCTGGCCGCGGCGGCCGGCGTCTCCCCCACGTCGCTGGTGCTGGCGGTGTTCGCCGAGGCGCTCCAGCGGGTCGCCGAGGAGCCCCGGTTCTCGCTGGTCCTCACCACCAACAGCAGGATGGTGCTGCCCGCCGCCGCGGACACCGTGGTCGGGCCGTTCACCTCGACCGCCGTGTTCGTCGCCGAGCCCACCACCGGCCTGCCCCTGGTCGAGGCCGCGAAGCTGGTGCACGACCGGCTGCGCCGCGACCTGGACCACGTCGTCGTGCCCGGCGTCGCCGCGCTGCGCGAACTGCGGGCCCGCAAGGTCGCGGTGCCCGCCGCGCTGCCGGTGGTGTTCACCAGCTTGCTCGACATCGGCGGTGGTGGTGCCGGCGGCGACTACGCGCTCAGCCAGACCACGGGCGTCACGCTGGACGCACAGGTCTGGGAGCGCGACGGCGGCCTGCGCGTGCGCTGGGACGTGGTGGGCAGCGCGTTCCGGGAGGGTGTGGTCGAGGGCGCGTTCGGGTGGTTCGTCAACACCCTGCGCTGGCTGTGGCCCGGCGCGGCCGAGGGTGGGCGGGCGCTCAACGACCTGCAGCAGGCGTACTTCGTCGCGCGGTCGACCGAGGGTGTCGGCCCCTGGTCGGGGTGCCAGGTGTGCCACGGCTTCCGGGTCGACTCGCTGGACCTGCCGGCGCTGGAGTCGGCGTGGCTCGGCCTGCTCGCCGACCACGAGGTGCTGCGGACGGTGGTGACCCACGACGGAACCCTCGCCGTGCACGACACCGTGCCCGACCGCTGGCACATCCCGGTCTCCACCGGGGACGTCCAGCGGGACATGGTCAGCCGGGCCTACCCGCTCGGGCGGCTGCCCCAGGGTGAGCTGCGGGTCACGCGGGACGCCGGTGGCACGACCGTCCACGTGGCGCTCGACCTGCTCGTCGCCGACGGCCGCAGCATCCACCTGATGATGCGGGAGCTGATGCGCCGCTACCGCGACCCCGCCGCACCCGTGCGCACCGCCGCTCCGCACGCCGAGTTCGCGGCCCGGCAGCGGGAACTGCGGGCCGGTCCGGAGCACGCCGACGCCCGGCGGTACTGGCGCGACCAGCTCGCCGAGGTACCACCCGGTCCGCCCGTGACGCCCGCGCGGGGCCCGCGCACCCGGTTGACCGCCGCGGTGCCGGGGTGGTCGCGCTGCCGCGAGCGGGCCCGCGCCCGCGGGCTCAGCCTGGACGCGGTGCTCGCCACCGCGCTCACCGAAGCCCTCGGCACGCACTTCACCGACGACTTCGCCGTACCGCTGGTGCGCTGGTCGGCGGAGGCGGAGCGGTTCCGCCCCGCCGAGGTCACGGCCCTGAGCTGGGTGCCGCGCCCCGAGCCCGGCCTGGCGTTCGCCGAGGCGGCCCGGCGGATCGACCAGCGCTTGGCCGCCGACGCGGCGGCGGACGCGGCGTCGGGCCTGGCGCAGCTGCGGACCCTCGTGCTGCGCAGGCGCAGGTCCGGGGAGTTCGGCTACCCCGTGGTCTGCACGGGTCTGCTGGAGCTGGCCGACTCGCCCCTGCCCGACGGCGTGACCCCGGGTCCGTGGCTCACCTGCACCCCGGACGTGGCGCTGGACTGCATCGCGCTGGACGACGGCCGTGACGAGCTGGCGCTGTTCTGGGACGCGACGGAGGGCGCCATCCCGCCGGACGCGCTGGCGGGGATCTTCGACGCCTACCGGGCGGTCCTGGAGCGGCTCGGCGGCGACGAGGACCACTGGTCGGCGGACAGCGACGAGGACGTGGACGTGGACGCCGAGCTGGACCTCGTCCTGCGCGCCTGGAACGACACGGCCGTGCCGTTCCCGCACGACGGCCCGGTGCACCTGCTGTTCGAACAGCAGGCCAGGACCCGGCCCGAGGCGGTGGCGGTGCGCCTGCGCGGCGGGACGGTGACCTACGGCGAGGTCAACGCGGTGGCCAACCGGATCGCGGCACGGCTGCGCGCGGTCGGCGTGGGCGCCGAATCCGTCGTCGGCATCCGCGCGGCCCGCGACCCCTTGCTGGTGGCGGCCGTGTTCGGGGTGCTCAAGGCGGGCGGGGCCTACCTGCCGCTGGAACCGGCGCTGCCACCGGCGCGCGCCGCCGTGATGCTGGCCGACGCGCGGGCGGTCGCCCTGGTCACCACCTCGGACCTGCCGGCGCCCGTCGACGGCCTGGCCGTGGTGCACGCCGACCGCCTCGGTGACGACCCCGTGCCCGACCCCGTGCCGGTGACCGACGAGAACGCCACGGCGTACGTCATCTTCACCTCCGGCAGCACCGGGCGGCCCAAAGGGGTGGCGGTCGACCACCGGGCGGTGCACAACCTGCTGCACTGGACCCGGCGCACGTTCGGCTTCGGGCCGTCCGACGTCGGTCTCTGCGTCACCTCGCTCGGGTTCGACCTGTCGGTGTTCGACGTGCTGGGCCTGCTCGGGTTCGGCGCCTCGATCTACCTGGCCGACGCCGAGCAGCAGCGCGACCCGGCGCTGCTGCTGGACGTGCTGCTGGACGAGCCGATCACGTTCTGGAACTCCGCGCCGACCACGCTCGCCCACGTCGTGCCGCTGATGGCCGCCCACCGCGGCGACCCGCGCACGCGCGACCTGCGGCTGGTGTACCTCAGCGGCGACTACACGCCGCTGGACCTGCCCGACGAGCTGCGCGCGTGCTTCACCGGCGCGGACGTCATCAGCCTCGGCGGCGCGACCGAGGCCACCGTGTGGTCGAACTGGTTCCGGGTCGCCGAGATCGACCCGACGTGGCGCAGCATCCCGTACGGCAGGCCCATCGACAACGCCCGGTACTACATCCTCGACGCCGACCTGCGGCCGTGCCGGATCGGCCAGGAGGGCGACCTGTACATCGCGGGCGAGGTGCTCAGCCGGGGCTACCTCAACCGGCCGGAGCTGACCCGGGAGCGGTTCGTCCAGTGCCCGTTCGAGCCGGAAGGCTCGCTGATGTACCGGACCGGCGACCGGGCGAGCTTCTTCCCGGACGGCAACATCCGCTTCCTCGGGCGGGCCGACCACCAGGTGAAGATCCGCGGGTTCCGGGTGGAGCTGGGCGAGGTCGAGCACCGGTTGCGCACGCACCCCGGGGTGAAGGACGCGGTGGTGGTGACGCGGGACGAGGGCGGTGAGCGCAAGCTGGTGGCCTACGTCGTGCCGACACCCGGTGCGACGCCCTCGGCGAAGGAGCTGCGCGCGCACGCCGCCGCCGAGCTGCCGGACTACATGGTGCCCAACCACGTCGGCGTGCTGGAGCGGTTCCCGGCCACGGCGAACGGCAAGCTCGACCGCGAGCGCCTGCCGTGGCCGCCGGGCGCGGTCGCCGCCGCCGCGCCGGTGGTCGGCGAGGACCTGCGGCGGACGCTCACCGACCTGCTGGGCGAGCTGGTCGGCGAGGCGGTGGACCCGGCGGCGGACCTGTGGGACCAGGGCGCGACGTCGTTCACGATGGTGCAGCTGTCGGCCCGGCTCCAGGAGCGGTTCGGCACCCGGGTCCCGGTGGCCGTGCTGCTGGACGACCCCACCGTGGACGGCATCGCGACCCACATCGCCTCGGTGGTCGGCGCCGCGCCACCCCGGCCCGACGCCGCCGACGCCGCGCCCACGCCCGAGGCGGTCGACGACGACCGGACCGCGCCCGAAGCGGTCGACGACGACCGGACCGCGCCCGAAGCGGTCAGAGACGACCGGACCGCGCCCGAAGCGGTCACAGACGACCGGACCGCGCCCGAAGCGGTCGACGACGACCGGACCGCGCTCGAAGCGGTCGGTGCCGGCCGAGCCGCGCCCGAAGCGGTGGACGTCCTGTCGGCGGCGGACAAGGCCGCGTTCGCCGCCGCCCGGTGGGACCTGCGCGACGAGGGCGTCCCCGTGCCGCTGCCCGACGAGCGGCCCGCCGTGCACCAGTACCGCCGGCGCGGCAGCCGGCGGGACTTCCTGGACGAGCCCGTGCCCTTCGCGGCCCTGGCGGCGCTGCTGGCGTTGCTGCGCCCGCTGCCCGACGGGTCGCGCCGCCGCCGGCTCTACCCCTCGGCGGGCGACACCTACGGAGTCCAGGTGTACGTGCGGGTGCTCGCCGACCGGGTGTCCGGTGTGGACGCCGGGGTGTACTACTACCACCCCGAGGAGCACGCGCTGCGCCGGATCTCCGACGGCTCGCCGCTGGGCCGCTCCGCCCACTTCGTCTACAACCGACCGGTGTACGACCGGGCCGCGTTCGAGCTGTACCTGGTGGGCGCGACCAAGGCGGTGCGCCCGCTCTACGGCGAGGACACCGACCGGTTCCTCGCGCTGGAAGCGGGTTACCTCGGCCAGCTGCTGATGGGAGGCCAGGCGGAGCGCGGGTTGGGGCTGTGCCCGGTCGGGGCGGTGTCCGCCGAGCCGGTGCGCGCCGCGCTGCGCCTGGAGCCCGACCACGTGTTCCTCCAAGCGTTCCTGGGCGGCGGGGTCGAGCACGCCGAAGACGCGGCGCCGCGGGCCGACGATCCCGGTCCGCGGACCGGTTCGGCGGAGGTCGCCGTCGTCGGCCTGGCCGGCCGGTACCCGGAGGCCGACGACCCCGACGCCCTGTGGCGCAACCTGTCCGCCGGTCGGTGTTCGATCACGCCGCCGCCCGCGGGGCGGGCCGACGGGCCGCCCGGTGGCTACCTGCGGGACGTGGAGTCGTTCGACAGCGCGGTGTTCGGCATCGCGCCCGCCGAGGCGGCGACGCTGGACCCGCAGCTTCGGCTGCTGCTGGAGGTGGTGTGGTCCAGCCTGGAGGACGCCGGCCACACGTCCGCCTCGCTGGGGCGGGTCGGGGTGTTCGTCGGCCTGATGTGGCACGACCACCGGCTGGTCGGCAGCGACCGCTGGCGCGCGGACGGATCGGCGCGGATCTCCGGCACCGGCTCGGAGGTCGCGAACCGGGTGTCGCACGTGTTCGACTTCCGCGGGCCGAGCATCGCCGTCGACACCTCCTGCACGTCCTCGCTGACCGCGCTGCACCTGGCGGTGGACAGCCTGCGCCGCGGGGACTGCGACGCGGCGGTGGTGGGCGCGGCGAACCTGCTGCTGCACCCCTACCACGCGTCCGTGCTGCGCGGTCTGGACCTGGTCGCCGAGACGCCGCCGAAGGCGATGGACGCGGCGGCGGGCGGGTGGTCGCCCGGCGAGGCGGTCGGCGCGGTGCTGCTGCGCAGGCTGGCCGACGCGCGGCGGGACGGTGACGCGGTGCACGGGGTGGTGGAAAGCGCGTGGGTCGGCCACACCGGGGGCACCGGCCGGTTCGGCACGCCGGACGTGGCCACCCTGACCGGGTCGCTGGCGCGTGCGCTGGAGCGGGCCGGCCTGTCCCCCGCCGACGTCGGCTACGTGGAGTGCGCGGCGTCCGGCGCGGCGCTGTCCGACGCCGCCGAGGTCGAGGCGGTCGGCCGGCTGTTCGCCGGTGGCGCGCCGGTGCCCATCGGCACCCTCAAGCCCAACGTGGGGCACGCGGAGGCCGCCTCGGGCCTGGCACAGCTGACGAAGGTGCTGCTGCAACTGCGGCACCGCACGATCGCGCCCACGCTGGTCTTCGACGGGCACAACCCGCTGGTCGACCTCGACCGGCTGGCGGTGCGGTTCACGGCCCGACCGGCCCGGTGGGCGGGCACGCCGCTGCGCGCGCTGGTCAACGCGGTCGGCGCGACCGGCTCGGTGGGCCACGTGGTGCTCCGCGCCGACGAGGAGGACCAGTGGTGAGCAGCCCGTGGATCAAGCCCGCCGCGGCGCCGGACGCGCCGGTGCTGCTGTACTGCGTGGCGCACGCGGGCGGCGGCGCGGGGTTCTTCCGGTCCTGGCACGACGGGCTGGGACCCGGTGTGGGGCTGTGCCCGGTGGTCCTGCCCGGACGGGAGAGCCGGGTGCGGGAAACGCCGCTGACGACGGTCGCGGACATCGCGGAGCCGTTGGCGGAGGCGGTGCGAGCGCACGCCGACCGGCCGTACGCGCTGTTCGGGCACAGCATGGGCGCGGTGGTGGCCTACGAGGTGGCCAGGCGGCTGACCACCGCGCCGCGCCCGCCACTGCGGCTGTTCGTCTCCGGCCGGCGCGCGCCGCACCTGCCCGCCCGCCGCCCGCCGCTGCACCCGCTGCCGCCGGAGGAGTTCGTGCCCGCGGTGGCGGCGATGGGCGGCACGCCGCGCGAGGTGCTCGACCAGCCGGGCCTCATGCGGTTGTTCCTCCCCGGTCTGCGCGCCGACTTCGCGGTCAACGAGACTTACCGGCCACTGCTGGGCCCCATGCTGGACTGCCCGGTCTCGGCGCTGACCGGTGACGCCGATCCGGAGGTCGAGGTCGCGGAGGTGCGGCGGTGGGCCGAGGTGACCACGGGACCGTTCCGCCTGCGGGTGTTCCCCGGCGGGCACTTCTACCACGCCGGACCCCCGCCCGGGGTGGTCGACGCGCTGCGGTCCGACTTGGCCGTCCGGCCCTGGTGAGCGGGTCGCCGCCCGTTCGCGCCGGCCCGGGGACGAGGACCAGGCCCGCCACCTGGCGATCTGGTGGCGGGCCTGGTCCTCGTCCCCGGCGTTCCGGCTCGTTCCGGCGCTCAGGCGCTCAGGGAGGCCACGACCTCGGAGGTGGCCTGGTGCAGGATGCCCATCATCCGGCGCAACTCCTCCTCGGTCATCGCCAACGGCGGCACGATGACGATCGTGTCGCTCGGCGCCGAGTGGATGATCATCCCCAGTTCGCGGCAGCGCTTGGTGATCCGGCTCGCCACACCCACGTCCCACCCGAACGGCTCGCGGGTCTCCTCGTTCTCCACCAGCTCGATCGCGGCGAGCACGCCGCACTGGCGGATGTCGCCGACGTGCGGGATCTCGCGGAACTTCGCCAGCTCCTCGGCCAGGATGACGGCGAGCTGCTTGCCGTGCTCGATCACGTCGTCCTTCTCGAACAGGTCCAGGCTCGCCAGCGCGACCGCCACGGCCATCGGGTTGCCCGAGTAGGTGTGGCCGGACAGCAGCATCTTGCCGTCGCCGCGGAAGGCGTCGAACACCTCGCCGGTCGCCATCGTGGCCGCCAACGGCATGTAGCCGCCGGTGAGGCCCTTGCCGACGCAGAGGATGTCGGGTCGCACGCCGTCGGCCTCGCACGCGAACATCGGGCCGGTGCGGCCGAAGCCGGTGCCCAACTCGTCGGCGATGAGCAGCACGCCGTGCTTGCGGGCGATCTCCGCCACGCGCGCCAGGTGGCCGTCGCGCGCCACGACCATGCCGCTGACGTTCTGCACCCGGGGCTCGATGAGCACGGCCGCGACCTCGTGGCCTTCGCGCTCCAGCACTTCGTCCAGCGTGTCGGCGCAGGCGAGCGTGCAGTTGTCCTGGCACAGCGTGCAGCGGTAGCAGTAGGGCTGCGCGAACGCGCTCGTGGGCCGCAGCAGGGGCTGGTAGAAGTTCTTCAGGATGGTCATCTGGCCCACGGACAACGCGCCGACCGTGTCACCGTGGAACGCACCGGTCATGGAGACGAACTTGTTGCGCTCCGGGGAGCCCTTGAACACCCAGTACGAGTAGGCCATCTTCATGGCGGTCTCGACCGCGCTCGACCCGCTCTCCAGGAACAGCACCCGCTCGATGCCCTCCGGGGCCAGGCGCACCAGGCGCTCGGCCAGCTCGGCGGCGCCGGGGTGGGTCATCCCGTAGAGCGTGGTGTGGGCGATCTTCGTGGCCTGCGCGATGATCGCCTCGTTGAGCTCGCGCCGCTGGTGCCCGTGGATGTTGACGCCCAACGACGACCCGGCGTCCAGGTAGCGGTTGCCGTCGGAGTCAACCAGGTACACGCCCTCGCCGTGGTCGATGACCAACGGGGTGGCGTTGAGGTAGTCGTCGGTCGGGGTGTACGGGTGCCAGACGTGCTGCTGGTCGAGCTTGCGCAGCCGTTCGGTCTCGGTCATGTCCATGCGTCGGCGCTCCGAAAGTGGGATCGGGGTCGAGACTGCGAGCAATACCAACGGTTCCGGCGCGAGGGCGTCTGCCCAGTAGTGCGCAGGACAAGGCGGTGCTCAATGGTGAGCAGAGGAAGGTGCGGCGGGTCGCGATGCTCATCGCGCGGCCAGGGGTGTCCCCAGGCCACCGCGTTCGATGAATGAAGGGGACGCCGTAGTGACGACCTCCGAACACCTCGACCTGCTCTCGCCCCAGTCGCGGGAGACCGCTTACCAGACCTACGCGAGGCTCCGCGAGGAGTCGCCGATCTCCCGCGTGCGGATGCCCACCGGGCAGGACGTCTGGATGATCACCGGCTACCAGGAGTGCGTTGACTTCTTGAGCGACTACACCAGGTTCAAGACCAGCCCCACCGTCGTGCCCGAGGGCGTGGAGATGCCGGCGCTGCCCGAGGCCGTGGTCCGGCTGCTGGGCGGCAGCATGGGCAGCATCGACCCGCCCGAGCACACCCGGCAGCGCCGACTGGTGCAGGCCGCGTTCACCCCCCAGTACGTC
The DNA here is from genome assembly GCA_050954585.1 of Actinosynnema sp. CA-248983. Classification (GTDB taxonomy): domain Bacteria; phylum Actinomycetota; class Actinomycetes; order Mycobacteriales; family Pseudonocardiaceae; genus Actinosynnema. The sequence goes on from CP191863.1 coordinate 5,386,473, forward strand.
GAGCGGCTGCGTCCCGGCGTCCAGGCCATCGCCGACCAACTGCTCGACGACCTGTCGGCGTCCGGGACGAGGACCTTCGACCTGGTCGAGGAGTTCGCCATCCCGCTGCCGCTGACGGTCATGTCCGACATGCTGGGCATCCCCCGCGAGGACCGCGACCGGTTGCGGCTGTGGTCGGAGTTGCTGCTCTCGCTCGACCCGACCTCCGCGCAGTCCGCGCCGCAGGGCATGGACCCCGCCCAGGTGATGGCCGAGATCGAGGAGTTCGTGAGCTACCTCGACGCGCTCATCCTGAGCAAGCGCGAGCACCCCGGCGAGGACCTGATCTCCGGGATGGCCACCGCCGAGGCCGACGGCGAGCGGATGACCGACGACGAGCTGCTGAAGATGGTGTCGCTGCTGGTGGTCGGCGGGCTCGGGACGACCCAGCACCTGATCGGCAACATGGTGCTCGCGTTGTTCCACAACCCCGACCAGTTGGCGCTGCTGCGCAGGCAGCCCGACCTGGCCGCGTCCGCGGTCGAGGAGATGCTGCGGTTCCACGGGTCCATCGAGATCAGCTTCCCGCGCTTCGCCGCGGAGGACACCGAGATCGCGGGCGTGCCGGTGCGCACCGGCGAGATGGTCATCGCCGTGCTGGCCGCGGCGGACCGCGACCCCGTGCGGTTCCCCGAGCCGGACCGGCTGGACCTCCGGCGGGAGGCCAACCGGCACCTGGCCTTCGGCCGCGGCGCCCACATGTGCCTCGGCGCGCCGCTGGCGCGGGTGGAGGGGCAGGTCGCCCTGAACACGCTGCTGGCCCGGATGCCCGGCCTGCGCCCGGCCGTCGGCCTGGACGAGGTGTCCTGGCGCCCCGGTCTGACGTTGCGCGGCGTGGCCGAGCTGCCGGTCACCTACTGAGGACCCGTTTCCTGCTCGACTGACGGGACTTCACCCCAGGGGTTCGGTCGGTCGGCGACCGACCGAACACCCCCGAGGGAGGAATTCCGTGACCGACGCGATCGTCGCCGAGGGCCTGCGCAAGCGGTTCGACAAGGTGACCGCGCTCGACGGGCTCGACATGGTGGTGCCGGAGGGCACCATCACCGGACTGCTCGGCCCCAACGGCGCCGGCAAGAGCACCACCGTGCGGCTGCTCACCACGCTGATGACACCGGACGGCGGCCGGGCGGAGGTGGCCGGGCTCGACGTGGTCACCCGGGCCGCCGACGTGCGCCGGGTGATCAGCCTGTCCGGCCAGCACACCGCCGTGGACGCCAACCTCACCGGCTTCGAGAACCTGGAGATGCTCGGCGAGCTGCTGCACCTGGGCCGCAAGCAGGCCCGGCGGAGGGCCGACGAGCTGCTGACCAGGTTCGACCTGGTGGAGGCGGGCAAGCGGCGGGTCAAGGAGTACTCCGGCGGCATGCGCAGGCGGCTGGACCTGGCCGCGGCGCTGATCCAGACGCCGAAGGTGCTGTTCCTGGACGAGCCGACGACCGGTCTGGACACGCGCAGCCGCATGGGCCTGTGGGACACCATCGGCGAACTCGTCACGGGCGGCACCACGCTGCTGCTGACGACCCAGTACTTGGAGGAAGCCGACCGCCTGGCGGACCAGATCGTGGTGGTCGACGGCGGGCGCGTGGTGGCGACGGGCACGCCGCACGAGCTGAAGAGCCGGGTGTCCGGCGAGCGCCTGGAGATCACCGTGCCGCCGGAGGCGGACACCGACGCCGCCAAGGCGTTGCTGGGCCGCGTGGGCACCGGCACGGTCACCGTCGACGAGCTGGGCCGGCGGTTCAGCGTGCCCGTCGACCACGGCGTGGACGCGTTGCTGGAGGGCGCCCGCGTGCTGCGCGAGGCCGGCATCCCGGTGGTGGACGCGGCCCTGCGCACACCGACGTTGGACGACGTCTTCCTCGCCCTCACCGACAAGGAGCAGGAGTACAGCGGATGAGCACCCTGGGCACGGCCTTCCACGAGGGTTCGGTGGTGGCCAAGCGCAACCTGCGCATGATCAGGCGGGTCCCCGAGCTGCTGGTCAACGCCGCCGTGGCACCCGCGATGATGACGCTGCTGTTCGGCTTCGTCATCGGCGGCGCGATCGACCTGCCGGGCGTGTCGTACCGGGAGTTCCTGATGGACGGCATCTTCGTGCAGGCGGTGCTGTTCTCGGCGGTGAACACCGGCACGGTGATCGCCTCCGACATCACCACGGGCATCGTGGACCGGTTCCGCTCGATGCCGATCTCCCGGTCCGCGGTGCTGGTGGGTCGCACGACGAGCGACCTGGTGAACAACTCGGTGGTCATCGCGGTCACCGCAGCGCTCGGGCTGGTGATCGGCTGGCGGGTGCGCACGTCGCCGCTGGACGCGCTGCTGGGCTTCGTGGTCCTGCTGGCGTTCGCGTACGCGCTGTCGTGGCTGATGGCCGTCGTGGGCCTGGCGATGCGGGTGCCCGAGGTGGTCAGCAGCACCGGCTTCACCATCGCGATCCCGCTGGGCTTCCTGTCCAACGCCTACGTGCCGATCGACACCCTGCCCGGCCTGCTCCAGCCGGTGGCGTCCTGGAACCCGGTGTCGGCGGTGGTGCAGGCGCTGCGCGACCTGTTCGGCAACATGCCGCCCGGCGCGCAGCGCCCGGACGCCTGGCCCCTCCAGCACCCGGTCGCGGCGTCCCTGCTGTGGGTGGCGGTCCTGCTGGCGGTGTTCATCCCGCTGTCGGTCCGGCAGTACTGGAAGGCCGTGAGCCGGTAGCGCGCGCAGGGCGGCGGCTTCTCCCATCCGCACCGCTGCCCGGAAGCGGGGCCGGAGGAATCCGGTTCCGCTTTCCGGGCAGCGGTGCGGTTCGTCCGCCTCCTGCCCCTGCTCCGGCGGACCGCGTCACTCCACCAGCACGCGGTCCGGGGCGAGCCGGCGGGCGCGGTGGGACCGGATCAGCGACCGGACCCACATCACGATCCCGCCGCCGTCGAGCAGGAACGTCAGCACGGCGAAGGACAGGATGTCGGCCCACGAGAACGTCCCGGTCACCGGCTCGCCGCGGAAGAACGCGACGGTCCGCGCCCCGTAGAACCACAGCACCGGCACGGTGACGCCGACCAGCGTGGCCAGCGCCAGCAGTCGGCCCAGGACCCACACCACCGAGAACACCCGGATGGCCCGCATCTCGCGCCGGTCGATGCCGCTCTGGTCGATCAACGGCTTGCGCCGGACCCGCCGGACGAGGTTGCGCAGGTGCACGTCGGTGTCGGCCATGAGGCTGCGGGTGTCCAGCGCCGTCGCGATCACGTAGTACAGGTCGGTACGCAGGAACACGAACGCCTGCCACAGCAACCGGATGAAGTAGGTGAACAGCACACCGGCCAGCACGACCCGCACGGGCCCGGCCAGCGCGTAGGCGCCGGCGCGGTCGAACCACAGCACGACCACCAGCACCGCCACGCCGACGACGTCCGCGATCATCCCCGCCAGCAGCGCGAGGTAGCGCGACCGCTTGGGCGCCAACCAGATCCCGGACATGTCGGTCTGCGCGACGATCGCGTAGAGCTGGTTGCCGATCAGCACCCGGGCCGACACACCGGCGGCGCGGGCAGCCACCACGTGGGCCAGCTCGTGCACCACCACGCCCAGGGACGCGATGCCGATGACGACCCACAGGTAGGCCCAGAAGTGGTCCTGGAACATCAGGGCCGACGCCCCGGGCAGCACGCCGGGGTCCAGGGCCGCCAGCACTGCGGCGACCAGGACCAGCGACCCGGTCAGGGCCGCGACGGGCGCGGAGAACCACCGCCGCGCGGCCTCCGGGGACAGCCAGTCGAGGTTCCACACCCGCCGGGGTCGGCGCGGCGCGGCGTCGGGGAGCACCGCGCCGGGAGGCGCGACGAACCCCTCCTCCTCCAGCGCCTCCAGGAACGCGTCGGTGTCGGGCGGCTCGCCGTGCCGGTCTTCGTAGCGGCGGACGGCTTCGGCGAGGGTCATCCCCTCGGCCAGCCACTCCAGCAGGTCGAGCCCTTCGAGGGGGACGGACAGGTAGACCTGGCGCTCGTCGTCGCCGATGACGGCGAAATCGTCGTCGCGCCGCGAGGAGTGCGGCCGGACTTGCACCGGCGCATCCATCGGGAACCGGGACACAGCGAGAACCTCCTTCGACGACAGGTGCGCGGGTGGAGGGCGCGAAGCCCCCCACCCGCGCACGTGGCTCAGCGTCAGACCGGCTGGCTCCCGCACGCGATCGACGCGCTCGCCTTCACCGTCTCCAGCTTGCGGACGACGAGCTTCTTCTTCGCGGGCTTGTTCATCGTGGACTTCCTTTCGGTAGTGGTTTCCTGCTCACCCGCGGGCACGGTGGCCCGCGGGAGCCTCAGCGCCCGGCCAGGAAGCGCAGGGCGAGGTCGACCACGTGCGGCTCGGCGCGGAACAGCGACAGGTGGTCTCCGTGCGGCAGCACGTGCAGCCGTGCCCCGGTCAGCCGCTCGGCGACCGCGCGCGACCCGGCGGGGTGCGCGGTGGCGTCGTCCTCGCTGGTCACCACGAGGGTGCGGTGGCCGATGCCCAGGTACGGGCGCACGTCGGTGGCCATGATGTGCCCGTTGAGCGCGCAGTACCGGTGCAGCAGGTCGGGCCTGGCGTACGGGCGGACCACCAGGTGCGCCAGCCGCGGGGGCGCCACGCCGAGCATCGTGTGCGTCAGCACGGCGTGCACCGACGCGGCCTGGTCCTCGCCGCGCGCCGCCATGCCCATGAGCGCTTGGAGGTTGCGCTGGTGGTCGGTCTTCGGGGTGTCGCCGCCGAGGTCGAAGTCACCGTGCCACAGGCTCAACGAGTCGACCCGCTCCGGCTTGAGGCTCGCGGCGAGGACGGCGAGGACGGCGCCGCCGCACAGGCCCAGGACGTGCGCCCGGTCGAGGCCCAGGTGGTCCATGACGGTCAGCAGGTCCTCGGCCTGGGTGCGCACGTCGGCGGGCGCGCCCACCGGGTGGTCGGCGAACAGCTCCCTGGTCTCGGGCACCACGACGAAGTGCTCCCGGGCCAACGGCCGCACCCACCCCTCGACCAGCCTGGCCGGCATCCCGCAGGCGGAGGCGATCACCACGGCGGGGTGGCCGGGGTCTCCCGCCGTGTGGGTCGGCAGGACCGCGCCGTCGGGCGCGGGGACCTCCACGCGGGACGTCCAGCCGGTGAAGTCGGCGGCCCGCGCGGCGGCGACGGCCACGGCGGGGTCCGGCACCGCGGCGACCGGCCGGTCACGCAGGTCGAGGTGGGCGCTGAGCACCCGTTCGAACGGCCCGAGGTCGTCGGGTGCGGCGACGGGCGCGACGGGCGGCAGGTCCAGCCGCCGGCACAGGTCGGCGAGCAGGGCCGCGGCGCCGGGGTCGGCGCAGTGCACCCGCACCGGTCGCGGCAGGGCGGACAGCAGCGGCTCGGCTTCCAGGAGGCCCGCGGCCAGCGCGGCGGGCGAGACGACGTCGGTCACGCGCCACCCACTCCGATCCAGTCGTAGCGGCGGTGGTGGCCGCGCGAACCCGTGCAGGCCAGCACGGTGCGCGGCACCCCGACCCGGTCGAGCACCGCCGCGTACCGCCCGGGGTCGATGTCCCGGTCGGCCACCGGGACCAGGCACCCGGCGTTCTCCGCCAGCAGGGCCTTGTACTCGTCGAAGGTCAGCTCGCACCGACCGTCGAGGTGCTCGCCGATGCGCATCCGGCCCACCGCGGCGACCGACGACGCGCCCACCACGCCGCTGTAGAACTCCGAGGCGCAGCCCGACCCGTAGGAGTACAGGCCGACCCGCACCGGTTCGGCGGGCCGCAGGTGGTCGATCAGGCTGGCCAGTGCCAGGTACACCGAGCCGGAGCACAGGTTGCCCACGCGCATCGGGTACTCCAGCGCCGGCGCGACCCGGCGGGCGAAGTCCTCCTCGACGTCGGCGACCCCCGCCTCCCGGGCCAGCTTGCGGTGCGCGGCGCGGACGATCCCGGCGAACGGCGTGTGCATCGCCAGCCCGGCGAACGTGGTGGCGAAGTCGACGCCCTCGACCTTGGCCGAGTAGTCGGCGAACGAGTTGCTCAGGCAGTCCAGGTAGGCGAACAGCGACTTGTCGGCGTCGGCGATGTCGAACGTCGGGCCGGGCCGGGCCGAGTCGAGCGTCTCGTAGCTGTGCGCGCCGAACGCGCCGAGGTCCACGTCCAGGACCCGCGGCCGGTCGCCGAGCAGCACCGCCGCCGCGCCGGTGCCCATCGCGGGCTCGGTGTAGTGCGCGTCCTCGCCCACCAGGGACACGTCGGTGGCGATCACCAGCGCCTTGGCGCCCGGTGACACCCCGGAGGCGAGGTAGCCGCACGCCAGTTGGAGGGCGGCGGTGGCGGCGTAGCAGGCCTGCTTGACCTCCAGCACCCGGCACCTCCGGCTCAGCCCGAGGTGGTCGTGCACGTAGGACGCGACGGACTTGCTGTAGTCCACACCGGACTCGGTGGAGGTGACGACCAGCTCGACGCGGTCGCGGTCGGCCGCGTCGAGGGCGTCGACGATCGGCTTGGCCGCGTTGACCGCGTGCGTCACCGGGTCCTCGAAGGGCAGCGCCACCGACTTGCCCGTCATCATGAGGTTGCCGAGCCGGGCGGGGTCCAGGCCCCGGCCCGCGAACAGGGCGGGCACCGGGATGGTGGCGATCCCGCAGTAGACGTTGAGCGCCTCGATGCCGACGTTCACCGGGCCACCTCGCACAGGAACGCCACCAGGTGGTCGATGTCGCGGATCTCGCCGAAGCTGGCCAGCGGTTCGACCACTCCCAGCCGGGTCCGGACACCCATGATGATCTCGACCCGTTCGATCGAGTCGGCGCCGAGGTCGCGCAGGTGGTGGTGCCCGCCGATCCGGTCCGCGTCGACCGACGGGAGTATCTCGGTGATCACCTCGTACACCACGTCCCGGACGCTTCGCGCGTCGGTCATGCCACCCTCCGTTCCGCGCGCCATCAGGCGGCTCTCCCCGTCTTGACCTGCTGCGCCGCCACCGCGATCGGCCTGCCGGTGGCCCGGTCGGTCAGCACCGCCCGCACCGTCTCGTCGGCTCCGGGCACCTCGCCGCCCGGCTCGTGCACCAGTTCGACGCGCAGGACGGTCCCCGCGTTGGCGTTGCCCAGGTAGGCAATCCGCTGGTCGAGCACCACCCGGTCGAGGAACCCCGCGTCGGTCCCGCCGCGGTGCCGCCACAGCCGCACCAGCGCCCAGTCCACGATGGAGAAGTAGGCCGCGAAGTAGAGCAGCCCGACCCCGTTCAGGTCGCGGGTGACGTCGATCGGGTAGTCCACGACCAGCCGCGAGGCCCGCTCGTCGAGGGGTGGGGCGGGGGCGGTGGCCGACGTCCGCAGCTCGGCGAAGGCGCGCCGCGGCGAGTAGCCGGCGGGCAGCACCGGCAGGTGCTCGTGCCTGAAGTCCACCGGTGACGCGCTGCGCAGGTCCTCGTTGCCGCCGGACGCGCCGCGCACGACCCAGCGGTTGAAGTTCTGCGCGTACACGCATTCCGGGTCGGCGTGGGCGTAGAAGGCGTCCGGGTCGACCAGCCTCGGCGGGCCGCTCCCCCGGCGGATCTCGTGCAGCGTCAGCACGGACTCGCTGCCGAAGCCGAACACGCGCGAGTCGACGCGCAGGACGTCGCCGAAGGTCAGCCCGCGCACGTGCAGCGCTTCGCTGGCCCGGACGTGGAAGTAGTGGAACGCCAGGTAGGTCGGCGCACCGCGGCCGTCGCGGGCGGTGTAGGCGTTCGTGCCGCACACGGCGCTGACGGTGTCCCACGTCCAGTCGCCGATCTGGCCGACGAACAGCGAGCCGGGGCCGCACATGCCCGGCCGCACGACCGTCGTGCGGGTCGTGGCGTCCGGCCCGGTGACGGCCAGTTCGGGGGTCGGGGGCGCGGTCATCGCCGCACCTCCGGCGCGGTGTGCTCGGCGAGGAACGCGGCCAGGGCGCGGTTGCACCGGCCGGGGCTGGTCAGGTACGGGAAGTGGCCCGCGTCGGCGATCTCGGTGTACCGCGCGTCCGGGATGGCGCCGTGCAGCAGGTGCGCGGTCTTGGCCGGGATCACCGTGTCGTGCCTGCCCTGCACGACCAGCGTGGGCACGGCCACGTCGGCCAGCCGGTCCAGCAGGTCGGGGCGGGCGGCGAACACGTCGAGGTAGCGCAGCCCGATGTGCGGGTCCATGCTCTCGCAGCGCAGCAGCAGCTTCTCGACGGCGTCCCGCTCCCGCTTGAGGCGGCTCGACCCGCTGCCCTCGATCGTCCGGTCGAGGTCCTCGGCCGCCACCACGGCCAGCCGGTTGATCTCGCCGACCCGGTTGCCGATCTTGTAGGAGCTGCCCAGCAGGGACAGCGACGCGGTGTCGGACGGGAACTCCAAGGCGTAGGACAGGGCGATCAGGCCGCCGAACGAGGCGCCGACGACGTGCGCCGGCCCGGTGATCCCCAACGCCCGCAGCACGTCCCGTTCGAGCGCGGCCAGGCCGGCGAGGCTGATGTCGGGCGCCGCCGTGCTGGCCCCGACGCCCGGGTGGTGGACGCTGACGACCAGGTGGTCGCGGGACAGCTCGGCGAACTGGTGGGCGAACACGCCCGCGCCGATGTTGAACGGGTGCATCAGCAGCACCGGTGCACCCTCGCCCGCCGTGAAGACCTCCACGTCGGCACCCGCCGCGGACACCACCGACCGCCGCACGCCCGGACAGTGCTCGCGCAGCACGTTCTCGTTGTCGTCGGCGGGCTTGCGCGGGTCGCGCAGCGCCTGCCGGACGTCCTCGGGCACCCGCTCCACGGGTTGGTAGACCGCCCGCGCCGCTTCGCCCGGCGTCCGCACGGCCCCGGTGACCAGCTCCACCGCGGCGTTCGGGGATGCCGCGAGCGCGGCGATCCGGTCGACCACGGGGGCCACGTCCTCCGGTCCGAAGCCGACCGGCACAGCTAGCCGCACCGCGCCTGCGAGGTCACCAGTCGCCAAGTGCGGGGCACCGCGCACGCCCGCGCCCTGGTAGAGCCAGGCCAGGCACGACATCACCGGGTGCTCCTGGGTGGCGAACCGGGGCATCCTGGCGACGTCCAGCAGCACGCAGTGCCCGGCGACGGGTTCGACCACCGGCACACCCCGGTCGCGCAGGCCGCGCCACAGCGCCTCGACCGCGGCCATCCGCCGCCGGACCAGGTCGGTGACGCCGTCGCGGTCGGCCACGGCGGCGGCGATCCGGTTGCGGGTGGACAGGTCGACGTCCCACCCGCGCCGCCGCACGTCCTCGCGCAGCCGGTCGGCCAGCGCCTGGTCGTCGGTGGCGAGCAGACCGCCCGCGGCCACGCCGAAGTCCTTGGACAGGCTGAAGGTCGCGGTGTCGACCAGGGACAGCATCTCCCGCACCGCGGACCACGGGTCGTCCCGGTCCAGGAAGACGGCGTTCTCGACGACGCGGGAGGCGTCCAGCATCAGCGGCACGCCTCGCCGCGCGGTTATCTCCCGCAGCCGCCGCAACTCGTCGAGGCCGATGGGATAACCGCCGCCGGCGTTGTTGGACGCCTCGACGACGACGAACGACGTGCGCTCGTCGATCGCGGCAGCCACCCGTTCAGGGTCCAGCCGCCGACCGTCCCCCACCGCGACGGGCTCGAAGCCCGCGTCGGTGAGCGCGAGCAGCCAGGTGGGGAAGACCGAGGTGTGCAGCACCACGCCGCGCCGACCGGGCAGGTTGCGGCACAGCATCGCCTCGGCCGCGCGCCCGGACCGCACCGGCACGACCTCACCGAAGGGCAGCCAGTCGTGCGTGGTGAGCGCCGGCGCGGGCCGATCGTCGAGGTCACGCGCGCGGCGGGCGACGAAGGCGTCCGCGCGCTCGGCCCACGAGTCGGTGAGCAGGTCGACGGGCACCGATTCGGTGGGGAGCAGCAGCGCGTTGAACCCGTGGGCCGCCAAGATGGCCGCGCGGCCCTGTGCCGAGGTCGGGTCGCCCGGCGTGGACGGGCTCGGGGACGGCGTGGGTCGGGGCTCCGGTCGGGGCGCGGGTTGCGGCGCCGGCCCGGGCGCGGGTTGCGACGTCGGCCGCGGCGCGACCGGTGAGGTCTCGACCGTCAACTCCGGGTTGGCGATCATCAGGATGATGTCGGTGACCGAGGTCCGGTCGCCGGTCGCCGGGGCGCACAGGTAGATGGGCGTGTTGGTGGGGCGGAACTTGTTCTTGAACTGGAAGTTCCCGGACCCGAACACCCCTACCGAGTGCAGTTCCTCGATCGCCTCGGCCACCGCCGGGTCGGTGTTGGGCGACTCGGTGATCGCCACGCCGAAGCTGGCGCCGAAGCTGAACGAGGTGCAGCCCTCGGCCGCCGTCTTCTCGATGATCTTGACGATCGCGTGCTCCAGACCGCCCGCGGGCATGGAGTCCGGGTAGAACTCCAGGTCCAGCAAGTAGCCCGCCTCCGACGGGATGCGGGTGACGATGACCGCGTTCACCAGGTCGTCGTCCACGTAGGTGAGGAAGACGCGGTGCCGGGGGTCGAGGCGGCCGGTGCCGATCTCCTCGCGCACCACGGCCACGTACGGGTTGACCATCTGCTTCTGATCGCCCCACGCGTCCATCAGCTCGACGATCCGCCGGTCGACGGCCGGGTCCTCACCCGCCCGGTACTCCTCCGTCCGGCACGTGCCCGCGCGCTCGAAGCGGCCCAGCAGGTACCGCAGGCGCTGCATCCGACCACCGGACGTGGTGAACGTCGACAGGTCCTCCAGCCGCTGGACCGCGCCGAATGGCGTGGCGGTCACCGGCTCCCCGGCGACCTCGGTCAGGTGTGCCAGGGACAGGAAGTTCGGCCGCAGACCGTGCCGTCGCGCCCACGCCATCCAGTCGGCCACCAAGTCGTGGAAGTGCGCCGGGTCGCCGACGAAGCTCCACGCGAACAGGTCGTCACCGCGCACCGAGAAGTTGACGTAGCCCTCGCGGGGCGCGTCGAGGAACGCGTAGGGCGCGATGTCCCGGCCCGCCAGACCGCCTTCCTTGGCATACCGACGATCCAGGTCGGCCACGACGCCGCCCAGCCCACCCAGGTCCGGCAGGGCGCGCTTGCGGAAGACCACCGGCTCGCCGTCCACCGCAGCGGCCGACTCGATGCTCCGGTCACCGCGGCGCGGGGGCTCCGCCGGCCACGAGGCCCGGCCGGACAGGAACGCGGTCAGCTCCGCCAGGGTGGGACGGTCGAACAGCAGCGTCTTGGGCAGCGCGCCGTAATGACGCTCCAGCCCGGCCACGACCCGCAACATGTCGAACGAGGTGAGCCCGTTGTCGGCGAAGGACAGCCGCTGGTCCAGTGGTCGTTCCAACGCCTCGGTGACGATCCGCTCCACCGACGGCCCTTCGGCACCCGCCACCAAGGCGGGTGCGGACGGGTCGGGCGCGGCAGGCACGGCGGGCGGGGCCGGGGTCGCTGCCTCGATCAGTGCCGCCAGCGCCGCCACCGTGTCGTGCTCGTAGAGCTGCGCCGCAGTGAGCTCCACGTCGAATGCGGCCATGAGGGACCGCGCCAACTCCATCCGGAAGATCGAGTCCAGGCCGAGGTCGGAGAACGCCCTGTCCACCGCGATCTCACCGGCCTCGGCGCCCAGCACCCGGGCCACGCACTCCCGGATCACGCCCGCCACTCCCGGGCCGGCGGGCGCAGGGGCAACCGGCGCGGGGGAAGGCGCGGGCGCAGTCGGAACCGGCTCAGGCTCGACTACCGCGGCCGGGGTGACCGCCGGAACCCGCACCGGGGCCTCCGCGCGCACGGGCACCGCCGAGGCCACCCGCGCCGCCACCTCCACCCGCGCCGCCGAGGCCACGTGGTCCGCCGCCAACACCGCGGCGCCGTTCGTCCGCACCGAGCCGGGGTCGCGCAGCACGAGCTTGTGGGGCACCCCTCGCGACAGCTGGTCGAACCAGAACGGCGTCGCCGCGAACGGCGGAACCGGTGCGGAGACCCGCGCCGGCCGGGTGGCCCACCGGGACTCCCAGTCCACGTCGGCCCCGTCGAGCCACGCCCTGGTGTCGTCGTCCAGCCGGGGGCGCACGGCCCCGGCCAGCACGGCGACCGCTTCCGCCCGGTCGTCCACGACGGCCGCGAACCGGTGCGCCAAGACCTCGCGCCCCGTTTGCAGCGTGTAGGTGACCCGGTCGAGGTCCCGGTCCTCGGACAGGTGCTCCGCGACCCGGCGCCGGTACTCGTCGAGCGCCTCGGCCGAGGCCGCCGACAGGACGAGTCGCCACGGCCCCGTGCCGGACGTGCGCGCCGGTTGCGGCCCGGACTCCACGACCACGTGCGCGTTGGTCCCGCCGAACCCGAAGGAGCTGATGCCGGCGACCCGGTGCCCGGTCCACGGCGTGCGTTCGGCGACCACCCGGAACGGCGTGCCCGCCAACCGCACGTACGGGTTCGGCTCCTGCTGGTGCAGCGTCGCGGGCAGCTCGCCGTGCCGCAGGGCCAGCAGCACCTTCAGCAGGCCCGCGATGCCGGCTGCGGCCTCCAGGTGACCGGTGTTGGTCTTCACCGTGCCGAGGCCGATCGTCGCGTCGACGCCAGCGAACGCCTTCTTGAGCCCTTCGACCTCGATCGGGTCGCCGAGCCGCGTCCCGGTGCCGTGCGCCTCGACGTAGGACACGCTCGCCGGGTCGACGCCCGCCACCTCGTAGGCCCGCGCCACGACGCGCGCCTGCGCCTCGGGGTTGGGCGCGGTGAGCGACGGTCCGCGGCCGGCGTGGTTGACGGCGCTGCCCCGGATCACCGCGATCACCTGGTCGCCGTCGGCCACGGCGGCGCGCAGCGGCTTGAGCAGCACGGCCCCGCAGCCCTCGCCGCGGCCGTAGCCGTCGGCGGCGGCGGAGAAGGTCTTGCACCGGCCGTCGGCGCTGAGCATCCCCGACGACTGGAACGCCACGAACAGGCCTGGGCTCAGCAGCACGTTCACACCGCCCGCGAGCGCGACCGAGCACTCACCGGCGCGCAGTGCCGCGACGGCGCGGTGCACCGCGACGAGGGAGCTGGAGCACGCGGTGTCGATCGCCTCGCTCGGGCCGCGCAGGTCCATCAGGTAGGACACCCGGTTGGCGAGGACGCAGTCGGCCAACCCGCTGGCGGTGTGCGCCTCGACCGGCACGCCGTGCACGTGCAGCAGGTCGTCGTAGTCGCAGGCGGAGACGCCGACGAACAACCCGGTCTCGGTGCCCGCGAGCCGGTCGGGCCGGTAGCCCGCGTCGGCGACCGCCTGCCACGCCGTCTGGAGGAACAGCCGCTGCTGCGGGTCCATGAGCGCCGCTTCGCGCGGCGAGATGCCGAAGCGCCCGGCGTCGAACGACCGCACGTCGTCGAGGAAGCCGGCCGAGATGCCCGCGGTGGCCGGGTCGTCGCGCAGATCGGTCCGGTCCTCGGGCACCGGCCGGACGAGGTCGTCGCCCGCGACGAGGTGGCGCCAGAACGCGTCGAGGTCGGGGGAGCCGGGCAGCACGCCCGCCATGCCGATCACGGCGATCGCGTCGTCGTTTCCGGGTTGCGGCACGGGCACCTCCGGCGCGGTGGTGGTGGGCGCCCGGAACTCGTCCAGGCCGCGCAGGTGCTCGGCGAAGGAGGCCAGGGTCGGGCGCTCGTAGAGCACGGTGGGCAGCAGGTCCAGCGCGAACCGCTCGTTGACCTCGTTGATCAGGCCGGTCAGCGAGATCGAGTCGAAGCCGAGGTCGAGCAGGGCGGTGTCGCCGTCGATCTCGCTCGGGTCGACCAGCAGGAACTCCGCCGCCAGGGAGCGCAGTTCGGCGTCCAGGTCGACCGGCGCGACCCGCGGCGGGGAGGACGGAGCGGCACCAGCGGACGACATGGCACCAGCGGACGGAGTGGCACCGTCGGACGGAGTGGCGGCCGGTCGCGTCGCGGCCGGTCGGACGACCGCCACGATCGGCTCGCGGCCGGCCACGGCCCGGTCGAACGCGTGCAGCGCCTCGGCGGTGCCCAGCGGTGCGCTGCCCCAGCGGCGGGCGAACAGCCGCTTGGTCTCGTCGTCCACGGTCATCCCGCCGTCCGCCCACAGCGGCCAGCACACCGAGACGGTGTCCGGCCTGCTCGCGGCGAACGCGTCGAGGAAGGCGTTGGCGTAGGCGTAGTCCACCTGGCCCGCGTTGCCGGTGCGGGCGGCGACAGAGGAGCACAGCGCGAAGAACTCCAGCGGTTCGTCGCCGAGCGCGGCGGCCAGGTTGTGCACGCCGAGCACCTTGGGCGCCAGGACCGCGTCGACCCGGTCCGCGGACTTGGTGACCGCCCGCGCGTCGTCGCGCACGCCGGCCGCGAGCACCACGCCGTCGAGGCGACCGTGGCGAGCTTTCACCTCGGCGACCAGCCGCCGCACGTCCGCCTCCACCGTCACGTCGGCGTCGGCCCGTCCCGCGACCACCACGGCGCGGGGTGCGCGGGTGGCGCGGAGGTGGTCGGCGATGTGCCGGCCGATCGCGCTGGTCTTGCCGATCACCAGGTACACGCCGCCGGTGCGCGGCGCGGGCGGGGGCGGCTCGAACCCCACCATCCGGAGGACTTCGCGGACCCCTGCCGCGTACCGGACCTCGCTCACCCGGTCCTCGGGCGGACCGGTGACGTGGCGCGACTCGTCCGGGTGGGGTTCGCCGCCGTGCACGACGACGGCGGAGAAACCGCTGTGCTCCAGGGCGAGGGTGCGCAGCGCGGCGGCCACGGCGGTGTACGCGGGTCGGTCGTCGGGGCAGACCACGACGAGCCGCAGCACCGCGCCGGGGTCGCGCGAGAACGTGCCGGTCGCGACGCGCAGCACCGCGTGCAGGGAGTGCTCGACCTCCTCGGCGAGCCCGTCGGCGGTGTCCGGCAGGCGCAGGACCACCGCCGGCGGCGACAGCGGGCCGGTCGCGGCAAGGGGTTGCGGCGCCCACTCCGGGCGCAGGTAGCGGCAGGGGTCCGGGTCGGCCGCCGGCGCCGTCGTTGCGACCCTGAGGTCGTCCACGGCGAGCAGCACGCGGCCGTCGTCGGCGGCGATCCTCAGGTCGAACCGGCGTTCACCCACGGCCGAGGGCACCTCCGTCGCGTGCACCCAGGTCCGGGTGGGCAGCGGCCCGGCGCAGGTCAGCACTGCCAGGCCCGCGGGGACCTGGGTGCGGTCGGGTCCGGGCAGCGCGGCCAACGCCTGGAACGCGCCGTCCAGGGCCAAGACCCGGTGGGTGGCCTCGACGCGGGCCAGCACCTCCCGGTCGCCGAGGTGGATCTCGCGCAGCACGCGCATCCGTTCGCCGTGCTCCAGGCCGCCGGCGCGCAGCGCCGCGTAGTGGTCGCCCGGGTCGACCGCCGTGCCGCAGCGGGCGCGCAGGTCGGAGAGGTCGAGCACCTCGGTGAGCGGACGCGCGGCGGTGTGCCGCCCCTCAGCCAGGGTGGTGGTGCCTGAGGTGACCGTGAAGGTCCCGTCGGCCACCACGGCCCGCGGCTCGGCGTGGCCGCCGAGGTGCAGCGGCGCCGGCCACCGCACGTCCAGGAGGGTGCACGCGGGCGGGAGTGCTGAGCAGACCAGGTCCAGCGACGCCGCGCCGGGCAGCACCCGGCGGCCGGCCACGCGGTGGTCGGTGAGCCACGGCTCGTCCGGCTCCGGCAGCCACAGCCGCTGCCGCTGGAACGGGTACGGCGGCAGTGGCACCCGGCGCGGCCGGGCGCCGGCCCAGAGGCGGCGCCAGTCCACCGGCACGCCGTGCACCCACAGCCTGGCCAGCTCGGGGAGGTCGCGCCGGTCCAGCAGGTCGGCCACGAGGCCGTCCGCGTCGTCGCCGGTGAACCGGGCGCGGTCGGGGAAGTCCGCGCCGGCGCTGCCGCGCAGCACATCGCCCGCACGCAGCCGGTGGACCAGTTCCGCAGTGTCCGACACGACGACCGCGAGCCGGTGGGGCTGCTCGGCACGGCCGACCTGCGTGGTGCGAGCGAGCGGCGCGAGGCCGGGCGCCCGCCGCTCGACGTGGTCCGCGACGACCGCGGCCAGCGTCGCGAGCTGGTCCGGGGTGCGGGCGGACAGCAGCACGGCGTGCGGTCCCGGCTCGTCCGGTTCGGGCGTCGGCGTCGCCTCCCAGCCCGACACGACCAGGTGCGCGTTCGCACCGCCGGCGCCGAACGAGCTGACCCCGGCACGCCTGGGCGCGGGCCAGGGGGTGACCTCGGTGGGCAGGGAGAACGACGGGGGCAGGTCGATGCGGGAGTTGACCGTCTCCAGCGTGGCGCAGGGCGCGATGGTCCCGTGCTCGATCTGGAGGAGGACCTTCGTCAGGCCGGCGATGCCCGCCGCGCCCTCCAGGTGGCCGATGTTGGCCTTGACCGAGCCGATCGCGCAGCGCCCCTCGCCGCCCAGGGCCTTGGCCAAGCCGGCGATCTCGATGGGGTCGCCCAGCGCGGTGCCCGTGCCGTGCGCCTCGACGTAGCCGACGCTGCCCGGCTCGACGCCCGCGGCGGCGAGGGCGCGGGTCACGAGCTCCGCCTGCGCGGCGGGGTTGGGCACGGTGTAGCCGGCGGTCTTGCCGCCGGCGTTGACGAAGCCGCCCTCGATCACGCCGCGAATGTGGTCGCCGTCGCGCAGCGCCGCGGCCAGCGGCTTGAGCAGCACCGCGCCCACGCCCTCGCCCGGCACGAAGCCGTCGGCGCGTTCGTCGAACACCTTGCACGTGCCGTCCTGCCCCAGCATCGTCATCGACGACAACGCGATCAGGTGCGCCGGGTGCAGCACGAGGTTCACGCCGCCCGCGATCGCCATCTCGCACTCGCCGCGCCGGATGCTCTCGCAGGCCAGGTGCACGGCCGTCAAGGAGGAGGAGCACGCCGAGTCGACGGCGAGGCTCGGGCCGGTCAGGTCCAGCACGTAGGAGACGCGGTTGGCGATCGACCAGTAGGCGGAGTGGCCGTCGGTGAAGCGTCCGCGCGGCCAGCCCTCGGCGGCGGCGATGCGGCCGTACGAGCCGTACATGGTGCCGACGAACACGCCGGTGTCGCGGACGTGCGAGTTGCCCAGGTAGCCGGCGTCTTCCAGCAGCAGCCACGCGGTCTCCAGGAACAGCCGTTCCTGGGGGTCCACGGCGGCGGCGTCCTTGGGCAGGATGCCGAAGAAGGACGGGTCGAACTTGTCGACGTCGGTCAGGAACCCGCCCCAGCGGCCGTAGGTGTGCTGGGGCTTGCCCTTGCGCGGGTCGAAGTGCTCCCGCCAGTCCCACCGGTCGGCAGGCACCTCGGTGGTGGAGGTGGTGCCGGACACCAGGTTGCGCCAGAACTGGTCGAGGTCGGCGGCGCCGGGGTAGCGGCCGGCCAGCCCGACCACCGCGATCCGGTCATCGGCGGGTTCCGGCCGCAGCGCACCGGCGACCGGCGCGGCGGGGACTTCGGCGGCCCGAGGGGACGGCTGGGGCGAGGCGGACGGCTGGGGCGGGGGCGGCGGGCCGAGCAGCGGTGCCAGCGCGGCGGAGTGCTCGGCGGCGAGGTGGGCGGCCAACCGCTCGATGGTCAGGTGCTCGAACAGCAGCGTCGCGGGCAGTTCGCCCAGGTCGGCCTCGAACCGGCGCACGACGCGCTGGCCCACCAGCGAGTCCACGCCGAAGTTCTCGAACGTCAGCGTGTCGTCCAGGTCGGCCGGCCGGAACTTCAGGACCTCGGCGAACACCCGGCGGACGTAGTCGCGCACCGCCGAGCCCGACACGTCCGCGGCCGTCGCGACCAGCACGCACTGCTCCTGGTCGTCGTCCTCGACCCCGGGCATTCCGACGACCCTGACCGACATTCCCGCCTCGGCCAGCGCGGACCGCCACCCGGAGGGCGACAGCAGCGGCGAGTGGGGCAGTCGCCGGTGCGCGTCGGTGAACCGCCACCAGCCAGGCAGCAGGCCGAACGTCGCGGTGAGGAAGTCCGAGCCGCGGGTGACCTCGTTGACCAGCAGCACGCCACCGGGGCGCAGGAGCTTGCGGGCGTGGCGCAGGGTGCGCACCACGTCCTCGGTGGCGTGCAGGACGTTCGTCGCGAGGACGACGTCGTGGGCACCGGCTTCGAAGCCCTGCTCCGTCGGGTCGCGCTCGATGTCGAGGACTCGGAACGCGGCGTGGGGGAACCGGGCGCCGAACTCCTCTTCGCCGTGCCGCAGGAACGCCGTGGACACGTCGGTGTAGTCGTAGCGCGCGCCGCCGGCGGCGGGCAGGGCGAACGCGGAACCCGCGCCGGTGCCCGCGCCGATCTCCAGGACGCGGGGCGCGTCGAGGCGGTTCACGATCCGCGCCACCTCGTCGGCCATCAGGCTGTGGTAGAAGTCCGACGCCTCCTGGCCCTGGTAGACGGCGGCGACCAGCTCGGTCGACCCGCCGGGGAACAGCACCTCGGTCGGCTGGACCCGGCCGCGCAGGACGTCCGGCAGGGCGGATGTGCAGCGGTCCAGCAACTCGACGTGCGGTGCCAGGTCGGCGTACCGGGCGAGCACGTCCTCAGCGGACAAGCCGGCGACCGGTGTCGCGGCGGCGGCGGCCACGGCCGCGTGCAGCGGTGACGTGCCCGCCGGCAGGTCGTGGGCCCGCAGCAGGTCGCGGGCCAGGCCGTCGAGCGCGGCGAACGCCGCCCTGGACCGGGTCAGCCCGTCCGGTTCCGACGCCGGTCGCACACCGATTCTGGCCAGGCCCTCCGGCGTGCCCTTGATGACCGCCACCTGCGGGTGGTCGCCCGCCAGGACCTGTTCGAGGGCGGTGATGCCCTCGGCGGGCTCGATCGAGGCGATGCCCAGCGCGGCGAACCGCGCGGCGTAGTCGGCTCGCGCCACGATGCCGACCGAGCCCCAGAAGCCCCAGTTCACCAGCTTCACCGGCAGGCCGGTGCGGCGCAGGTGCAGGGCGTAGGAGTCCTCGAACGCGCTCGCTGCGGCGTAGTTCGCCTGGCCGGGCGCGGTCGTGAACGACAGCGCCGAGGAAAAGACGGCCAGGAAGTCCAGCGGTTCGCCGCGCAGCGCGTCGGCGAACGCCGCCAAGCCCGCGACCTTGGGCCGCAGCACCGCGGTGAGGTCGTCCTCGGTCATGGTGGCCAGCGACCGGTCCCGCAGCGTGATCGCGGCGTGGAACGCGCCTTCGACCGGCCCGAACCGCCGCCGCACCGCGGCGACCGCCCGCCGCACCGCCTCGGCGTCGCCCGCGTCGGCGGACAGGTACAGCACCTGGTCGCCCAGTTCGGCCACCAGCGCGCGGATGCGATCGTCCTCGGGCGACCTGCCCAGCCACGCCACCCTGGCGTTCCTGGTCCGCAGCAGGTGGCGGGTGACCTCGACGCCCAGACCGCCGGCGCCGCCCAGGACCACGTACACGCCGCCGTCGCGTAGCGGCACGGGGGCGTCGGCGTGGTCCGCCGGTTCCAGCGCGCGTACGAGCCTGCGGTCCCCGCGCAGGGCCACCAGCCGGTCCGCGCCGTGCTCGCGCCGCAGCGCGTCGGCGTACCCGGCCGGGTCGCCCGCGCCGAGGTCGACGCACGTCACGGACCACTCCGGGTACTCGGCCGCGACCGCGCCCGCCACACCGACCAGGCCGGCGGCGTGCGAGTGCATCGGCTCGCCGTCGTCGACGGCCTGCGTGCCGGTGACGACGAAGGTCAGGGTGAGCGGTCGACGACCGGCTCCGGAGTCCAGCAGGTGGCGCAGCAGCCGGAACGCGTTCAGCACCGAAGTGTCCCGCTCGGCTGGGCTGTCCGGGTCGTCGGGCCGGGCGAGGACGTACACGGTGTCGAAGTGGCCCTCGGGCAGCTCGCCCAGCCGCACCGCCACGTCGGGGCGCAGCGCGGTGGCGAGCGCGGTGTCGGCGGCGGTGTGCACGACCGCGACCCGGCCGGCGGGCCGTGCGGCGGGTGCCGGTGCCGGGGCCGCGCGCCACACCGGGACGTACCGCAGGTCCGGGCGCCGCGCGGCCGGGCGCAGAGTCACGCCGTCGAGCCGGACCCGGACCCGGCCCGTCAGGTCGGTCACCACCACGTCGAAGCGGTGCTCGTCGCGCCGGGTGACGTGCACCCGGGCCTCGGTCGGCAACTCGCCCGTCACGTGCACCGAGTCGACGGCGAAGGGCAGCAGCGGTCGGGGCGCCTCGGCCAGGAGCGCGGCGATGGCCTGTACCGCGCCGTCGAGCGCCTGGGTGTGGTCGCCGGCGCGGGCGTGCACGGTCGCGAGCGCCTCATCGGCTCCCACGGACACCGCGGTCAGCACCCGGAAGCTCGGCCCGTACCGCAGTCCGGCGCGGGCGAACGCCGCGTACAGCTCGGCCACCGGGTGAGGGCGGGTGCAGCGGGCCTCGATCGCGGCCAGGTCCAACGGCGGTTCCGGCGCCGCGGCGGGGCGTGGTTCCGCGACGGCGTGGACCACGTCGTCCGCGGTGAGCGCGACCCGGCCTCCGGTGGTCAGGCGGAGGGTGACGGCCGCGGTGACCGGGACGGGACGCAGCCAGGTCACCCGTGCCACCCTCGGCGCGGCCTCGGCGGCCAAGCGCAGGAACATCGCGCCGGGCAGGAGCGGGACACCGTCCACGAGGTGGTCGGCGACCACCGCGTCGGCCGGGTGCACGCGCTGGTCGGGCATGCCGCCGACCCAGTGGCGGTCGCGGGCGAACGGGTAGGCCGGCAGGGGGACGGTCCGGCCGTTGCGGGCCGCCGACCAGTCCACGTCCGCGCCCGACACCCACCGCGTGGCGAAGGCGTGCTCGTCGGTGTCGCCCGGTGTCGCCCCGTCCCTGAGCTGCCGGACGAGGTCGGCCACGTCCTCGGCGACGAACGCCGCGCGGGCGGGCAGGTGCGCCCGGCCCAGGGCGAGGGTCCTGGCCACGTCGTGGAGGTCCACGTCCGCCGTCTCCAGGTGGGTGGCCAGCCGGTCGAGCTGGGTGCCCAGCGCGGCCCGCGTGCGGGCCGACACGGGCACCACGACCCGTCCGGTGCGAACGGCGTCGGTGCGGGCGGGCGTGGGGGCTTCGCCGACGACGAGGTGGCAGTTGGTGCCGCTGAAGCCGAAGGAGCTGATGCCGGCGGCCAGGTGCGCGGCACGCCAGGGGGTCAGCTCGCGGACCACCGGCAGGCCGGCGATCGGGTTGCGCACCCCCGGTGTCGGCGGGAGCTGTCGGTGGCGCAGCGCGAGGAGGACCTTGAGCAGGCCCGCGATGCCGGCGCTCATCGTGGTGTGGCCGATGTTGGCCTTGACGGAGCCGAGCAGGCAGTCCGGCTCCACGACCTGGCGCAGCGCCTTGACTTCGATGGGGTCGCCCAGGTGGGTGCCGGTGCCGTGCGCTTCGACGTAGGAGACCTCGACACCCGCTCGGGCGTGGACCTCGCGCAGCAGCGCGGCCTGCGATGCCGCGCTGGGCGCGGTGATGCCGTTGGTGCGGCCGTCGCCGTTGACCCCGTCGGCGAGGATGACGCCGTGGACGTGGTCGCCGTCGGCGAGCGCCCGGTCCAGCCGCTTGAGCACCACGACGCCGACGCCTTCGCCGAGCACGATCCCGTCGGCGGAGTCGTCGAACGGCACGCAGCGCCCGGTCGGCGAGAGCATGCCGGTCTGGCTGGTCCACACCTGCATGCGCGGCGTGCACATGACGGCCACGCCGCCCGCCAGCGCGGTGTCGCACTCGCCGGACCGGATGCTCTGGCAGGCCAGGTGCACGGCGGTCAGCGAGGACGAGCACGCCGTGTCGATCGCGACGGTCGGACCGGTGAGGTCGAGGAGGTAGGCGATGCGGGCGGGCAGGATCGAGCTGGCCGTGCCGAGGAACGCCTCACCGGTGGCCCCGACGCCGGCGGCGTCGAGCAGCTGTCCGTAGTCGCCGGCGGCGCACCCGACGAACACCCCGCACCGCTGGGGCTTGCCGGCGTGGCCCGCGTCCTCCAGCGCGGCCCAGGACTGTTCCAGGAACAGCCGCTGCTGCGGGTCCATCGCCTCGGCTTCCAGGGGCGAGATCCGGAACAGGCCGGCGTCGAAGGTGTCGATGTCGTCCAGGAGCGCGGCCCACCGGCTGCGCGTCGTGCCAGACCGGCCCGGATCGGTGTCGTAGAGCCCGTCCAGGTCCCAGCGCCGAGCGGGGACCTCCCGGATGGACGACTGGCCGGAGGCCAGGTTGCGCCAGAAGGCGTCGAGGTCGGGCGCGTCGGGGAACCGGCCTGCCATGCCGACGACGGCGATGGGAACCGGCGCACCGGTCGGCGCCGGCGCGGTCACGGGCGACACCGACACCTCGGGGGTGCCGGCGACGACGCGGTGGGCGCGGGCGACACCCCGGCGGGCGCGGTCAGCACGAGGGGCGGCGGACCGGACGGGACGTCGGGGGCGTCCACGCGGGCGGGCACGGTCAGGGTGAGCGGCGCGGGCCCGGTGGCGGCGGGGTGGCGCAGTGCCGCGTCGGCTGGCGGCGGGGTGGTGTCGCGGGGCGCAGGGGCACCGGGCGGGAGGCCCGCGTCGGCACTCACCGACGTGGCCGGGGCGTCCAAGCGGTGCACCCGGGCACTCGGCGGCGCGGTCGCCTGCGCCCGCAGAGCGATCCTCTCCCCGAGGTCCGCCAGGACCGCTCCGATGAGGTCCGGCACGGTCGGGTGGTCGTAGACCGCCACCGAGTCCAGGTCCGTCCCGAACTGCCGGTTCAGGTCGCGCACCAGTTCCACCGCGCCGATCGAGTCCAGGCCGAGATCGGAGAAGCTGCGCGAGGGCGTGATCTCGTCCGGCCTCAGGTACAGCAGAGCGCCCACGATCTCCTCGATCGCCACCCGCACCTCGTCACCACCCGGAACCTCCGCCACGGACTCCGGGATGACAGACGCTGGGGTGACGGACGCGGGGACCGCAGGCCCCGGGGTCGCGGACTCCGGCTCCGGGATGACGGGCTCCGAGGTGACGGGCTCCGGGATGACGGGCCCCGGGTTGACAGGCTCCGAGGTGACGGGCTCCGAGGTGACAGGCTCCGAGGTGACGGCGGTGGAGCGGAAGCCCTCGACCTTCGCGAAGTGCTCCCGCACCATCGCCGCCGCATCCTGCCCGAGGACCTGCTCGTGCATCCGCACCTCGCTCGCGATGATCCCCGGCAGGTCGCGCAGCATCCGGCCGGCCAGTTCGTCCTTCAGCACGCGGATCACCGCCGGCGGGCGGTCGGCCATCGCCCTGGCCAGGTCGAGCGCCGCCGCCAGGACCTCCTCGCGCGGCAGGACGGTGACGTTCGCCCCGCGCCGGCGCAACTCCTCGCCGGTCAACGACCGGCCGGTGAGCAGCATCTCCCCCGCCAGCGTCCGCCCGAACCGCTGCTCCAGCACGTAGGTCGCGCCCATGCCCGGGGTGAAGCCGTACTTCGCGAAGTTCGCGCTGTAGACGGATTCCTCCGCCAGCACGACCACGTCGCCGTAGCACCCGAAGGCCAGCCCGCCGCCGGACGCGTGCCCCGCCACGGCGGTCACGACGGGTCGTGCGCACCGCAGCATCCCGTCGTAGACGATGGAGGCGTCGGTGAATGTGCCGCCGCCCTCGGCCAGGGTCCGCAGCGCCTCGGGGGTCCCGCCCATGCTGAACACCGTGCCGTTGCCGGTCACCACGACGGCGCGCACGTCCTCGCGCCGTTCGATCTCCGCGAACGCCGCGGCCAACCCGTCGAGCAGCTCCGGCGTGAACATCGGCGACCGCATGACCAGCAGCGCGATCCCGTGGTCGAGCAGCCGGAACTCCAGGTCCGGTCCGTCCTCTTCGGATGGTTCCGGGGCGGCGGGTGTTGCCGCGGCGGGCGCGGTGGAGGGTGGTTCCGAACGGTTGCGTTCCGCGGCCCACCCGCCGACCCAGTACCGCTCCTCGGTCGGCGAGCAGCCGGGCAGCGGCACCCGCCGCAGCCGGTCACCGGAGTGGCACCGGCGCCAGGGCACCTCCGCACCGGCGACCCAGTGCCGCGCCACGTCGTGCAGCCTGCCCGCGCGGAACAGGGTGACCGGGTCCTCGTCCGACACCGCGCCGGAGGTCACCAGCTCCGGGCTGTCCTCACCCCGGCCGAACCGCTCCAGTGCGACCCGCAACCGCGCCACGCTCCCCGCCACCACGGCCACCCGCACCGGCATCGCCGTCCGCCCGACCTGGGTGGTGTAGGCGATGTCGGCGACACCGCCGCCGATCGGCAGGGCGTCGAGCGGGGTGTCCGCGGTGACGCCGTCCAGCGCGTCCGCGCCGACGAGCCCCACCAGGTCCGAGGCGTCCAGACCCAGGTCACCCAGCGCCGCGGAACCGTCCACTTCGGACTCCGGCACGCCGAGCAGTGCCGCGGCCGCGCCGACCACCGAGGCGTCCGGGAGACCGGCGGCCACCGCCGTCGCGTACGCCCGCAGCTCCTCCGGGGTCGGCGCGGACAGCACCACGAGCGCCGGGTCGGCGGACGTCTCCGGGGAGGCGGGCACGAATTCCTCCACCAGCACGTGCGCGTTGGTGCCGCCGGCGCCGAACGCGCTCACGCCAGCCCGACGCGGCCGACCGGTCCACGGTTCCAGCGCGCGCTGCACCCGGAACGGAGTGGCGGCGAAGTCGATGTGCGGGTTGAGCTCGTCCGCGTGCAGCGACGGCACGAGCATCCCGTGCCGCAGTTGCAGCAGTACCTTGGTCAGGCCCGCGATGCCCGCCGCGCCCTCCAAGTGCCCGATGGACGACTTCACCGAGCCGATGGCGCAGGACCCGGCGGGTAGCGGCGCACCGTCGAACGCCTGCCGCAGGCCTTCGACCTCGATCGGGTCGCCGAGGGCCGTGCCGGTGCCGTGGGCCTCCACGTAACCGACCGTCGACGGGTCCCAGCCCGCCGACTCCAGCGCACGGCGGATCAGCGCGGCCTGCGATCCCGGGCTGGGCACCGTCGCGCCGGCCGTCCGGCCGGTGTGGTTCATCGCGGTGGCCACGATCACGCCGTAGACGTGGTCGCCGTCGGCCACCGCCCGGTCCAGTGGCTTGAGCAGCACCGCGCCGACACCCTCGCCGGGCACGTAGCCGGTGCCGTCCCGACCGAACGCCCGGCAGCGGCCGTCGACCGACAGCCACTGGCCCTGCGCGAGCTGGAGGTACTTCTGCGGGTGCACGGTGACGTTGACGCCGCCGGCCAGCGCGACCGTGCACTCACCGCGCCGGATGCTCTCCACGGCCAGGTGCACGGCGGTCAGCGACGACGAGCAGGCGGTGTCGACGGCCATGCTCGGGCCGGTCAGGTCGAACGTGTGGGAGACGCGGTTGGCGATGGAGCAGTGCATGGCGTGGGGCGCCACACCGTCCTCGGCGCCCTCCACGAGCTGGTAATGGTTCCACATGACGCCCGCGTAGACGCCCACCACCTCGTCGGCCAGTGCCTCGGGCGGGTAGCCCGCGTCCTCCAGCACCTGACGGCAGGTGGTGAGGAACAGCCGCTCCTGCGGGTCCATCCGCTCGGCTTCGCGGCGGGAGATGCCGAAGAACCCGGCCGCGAACCGGTCCACGCCGTCGAGGAAGCCGCCCCACTTGCCGTAGGTGCGACCGGGAACGCCCTTGGCCGGGTCGAACAACGCGCCGTGGTCCCACCGGTCGGCGGGCACCTCGGTGATGGCGTCGTGGCCCGCGGCGAGGTTGCGCCAGAACTGGTCGAGGTCGGCCGCGCCGGGGTACCGGCCCGCCATGCCGATGACGGCGATCGCGCCGTCCCGTGCCGGCCGCGGGTTCGCCCGCGCCGGTCCCGCCGCGTCGACGACCGCCGGCGCGTCCGGCAGGTCTCGTGCCGCGGGCCGGTCCGGCGCGGCGGGCACCAGCGCCCGGATGCGGTCGGGTTCGCCGTGCAGCACGAGGAGGTTGCGGTGCGGACCGGCGAGCGCGCGCCGCAGCAGGTCCAGGCCGGCCGAGGCGGGCATGGGGATCTGGCCGGTGGCCTCCCGAGACCAGCGCACGACCTCGTCGCTGACGGCCATGCCGCCGCCGGCCCACAGGGGCCAGCCGATGACGACGGTCCGGCCGCGGCACGGCACGGACTCGGTGCACGCGTTGGCGTAGGCGTAGGCACTCTGGCCGGGGTTGGCCACCGACGCCGACGCGGAGGAGAACACCGCGAGGAAGTCCAGGTCGTCCCCCGCCGTGGCGGCGTCGAGATGGCGCAGCCCGTCGACCTTGGGCGCCGCCGTGGCCGCGAGGTCCGCCGGCGTGCCCCGGAAGAACAGCCCATCCCGGGTCACGCCCGCGCAGTGCAGCACGCCGTCGATGCGCCCGAACCGCTCCCGCGTGCTGTCGACCGCGCGCCGCACCTGGTCGGCGTCGGTCACGTCGGCGATGACCACGTGCACTTGGCCACCCGCGCGTTCCACGGCTTCGACCAGGGCCGGGTCGGGGGCGGTGCGGGACACGAGGGCGATCCGCGCGCGGTGCCGGCGCGCGAGGTCGTCGGCCAGCAGGCGGGCGAGGCCGCCGGAGCCGCCGGTGATCAGGTAGACGCCGCCGTCACGCCAGGTCCGCCCGGCCCCGTCCAGTCCAGCCCCGTCCAGTCCAGCCCCGTCCAACCCGGCCCCGTCCAGTCCAGCCCCGCCCAACCCGGCCCCGTCCAGTCCAGCCCCGTCCAGTCCAGCCCCGTCCAGTCCAGCCCCGCCCAACCCGGCCCCGTCCGGCGCGACCTCGCGCCAGCGGCGCACGTGCCGGCGGCCCGCGCGGTAGCGGACCTCGGGCTCGGCAGGGGCACCGAGCTCGGCGCGCACGGCCGCCGCCACGTCACCGGGGCGGTCCACGTGGACGAACCGGCAGCGCAGGCCGCTGACCTCGGCGGAGATCGTGCGCGCCAACGCGCCCGTCCCGGCGCGGTGCGGGGTGGGCGGCGCCGAGGTGACCACGAGCAGGTCGCGCGGACCGGCGTCGACGAGCGAGGTCGCGGTGGACCACAGCGCCGCGGCCGGGTCGTCGGACACCACGACCACGGCGGGCGGGATCACCGGCAGCGCGCGCAGGTCGGCGGCGGTGTCGACAGCGGTCGAGACGAGTCCCGCGGGTACCTCGCCGACGACGGCGATCGCACCGGTGTAGTCGGCGCCGGTCACCACCGGCACCCATTCGTCCACAAAGGACAAAACGGTGCCCTCGGGCCGGCGGATCGCCCGGTGCGCGGGCAGGTGGGCGGCGAGGGCGTCGATCGTGGTGTGCTCGAACAGCAGCGTCGGGTACAGCTGGACGCCCACCAGCTCCTCCAGCCGGCCGGTGAGCCGCAGCAACGCCACCGAGTCCAGTCCGAGGTCGTAGAAGCCGGTGCCGGTGGCGACTTCGGCGACGGGTCGGCCGAGCTCGTTCGCCACCAAGGCGCGCAGGTCGTCGGTGAGATCGCCGGCGGGGCCGTCGGTGGCGCCGCCGGTGCGGCCGTCGCCGGTTGGCCGCACGTCGTCCAGCAGCCGGTGCACGAGGCCGGGTTCCCGAATCCGCTTGCAGGTCAAGCCGGTGAACGACGCCAGGAACCGGCCGTGTTCGTCGTGCACGGTGTAGTCGGTGGTGACGACGTCACCGGACTCGGCGAGCCGTTCCGGCCGCGCCACGTGCACGTAGCAGGTCTCCGGCAGCGGCTCGGGCGCGCGCAGCTCGCGGACGAACATGGGCACGAACGGGTCGTCGGTGGGCATCGCCAGCTGCCCGAACCCGGCCAGCGTGGTGGCGTCCAGCGACGCCGGGTGCAGGTGGAAGGCGTGCGCCGGATCGGAGACCTCGCGGGTCAGCTCGGCCAGCAGGCACCCGTCGCCGAGGTCCAGCCGCCCCCGGCACTTCATGGGCGCGCCGTGCTCGATGCCCTCCCGTACCGCCCGCCCGTACAGCGACTCGACGTCGTCGTGCCGCAGGGCAGCGGCGCGCACCGCCGCCAGGTCCAGTGGCGACGGCAGCGGGTCGTCGGTGACGCAGACCAGGCCGCGCGCGTTGTCGTGCCAGTCGGACACCGGCTCGTCGCCGCGCAGCCAGCGGCTGCGCACGGTGAACGGCCTGCCGTTCGGCCCTTCGTCCCCGATGGTGAGCAGGACTTCGCGGTCGTGGCCCTCGGTGGTGACGATCGCTTCGGCGAGCACGGTGTCGCGAACGCACAGCCGCCGGTGGTCCCAGCCCGCCGCGATGGCGGCCCGGTGGACCAGGTCGAAGAAGACCACGCCCGGCATCACGGACACGCCGTGCAGCCGGTGGTTCTGCATGACGAAGTCGTTGTGGGTCAGTAGCATTCGACACTCGACGCCGGACATGGCGCGCTCCTCTCCGATACGTGGACGTCAGTCGCGAGTGACGAGGTCGAATCGCATGAGCGAGGCGACGAGCGGCTCACCGGCCGGGGGTGGGGACGACGTGGGCATCGCCGGCGCGGCCGTCCCGCTCGGTATCGCGTGCTCGGAGGGCTCTCTCGGTATCGCGGACGCGGCCGTCGCGACGGTCCCGCTCGGCGTCGCGGACGTGGGCGGCGTGGTCGGTTCGGCGTCGAGCCACAGCCGCTTGCGCTGGAACACCGGTCGCGCCAGGGGTGTGCGCCTGGTGGGGTTCGCGGGCGCGGCGGAGGCGATCAGGTGCGCGTTCGTCCCGCCGAGGCCGAAGGAGCTGACCCCCGCGACCCGTTCCCGCCCGGCGGGCCAGTCGACCGGCGCGGTCGTCGGTCGCAGCGGCGAGTGGGCGAAGTCGAACCTCGGGTTCGGGGTGTCGCAGTGGACCGTCGGCGGTATCCGGCCGTGTTCCAGGGCCAGCACCACCTTGACCAGCCCGGCCATGCCCGCCGCACTGAGGAGGTGGCCGAGGTTGGACTTGACGCTGCCGATCTCCACCGGACCCGGCACCCCGCCGAAGACGTCGTTGAGCGCGCGCAGCTCGATCGGGTCGCCGATGAGCGTGCCGGTGCCGTGTGCCTCCACCATCGCGATGTCGGCGGGCCGGCGGCCGGCGGCTGCCAGCGCCTGCCGCACCACGTCGGCCTGCGCGGCCGGGTTCGGCGTGGTGACGCCCATCGTGCGGCCGTCGTTGTTCACCGCGACGGACTCGATCACGGCGTGGACCCGGTCGCCGTCGGCGAGCGCGGCGGCCAGCGGCTTGAGCAGGACGACGCCGCAGCCCTCGGCGGGCACGAACCCGTCGGCACGCTGGTCGAACGTCCAGCACCGGCCAGTCGGTGACAACGCGCGCGCGGCGCTGAGGTCCAGGTAGGTCTCGTGGTCCAGCAGCACCTCGACCGCGCCGACCACGGCCAGTTCCGACTCGCCCGCGAGCAGGCTCCGGCACGCGGTCTGCAAGGCCACCAGGGACGACGAACAGGCGCTGTCCACGACCAGGTTCGGTCCGCGGAAGTCGAACTGGTGGGCGACGCGGGCGGCGATGAAGTTCTGGTCCGAGCGCAGCACGTCCGTCCGCACCGGCACGCGGCGGCCGTAGTCGGACAGCCGTGCACCGGCCACCACCGCGATCCGCCTGCCCCGCAGTTCGTCGGGCGCGTACCCGGACTCGGCCAGGCACTCTGCTGTGCCTTCCAGCATCATCCGGATGGCCGGGTCCAGGCAGCGGGCCTCGTCATCGTCCATGCCGAAGAACGCGGGGTCGAACCACTCGATGCCCTCGACGAACCCGCCCCACTTGCTGACCGACCGCCCCAACGCGCGTTCGGGGGACCACCAGCGGTCCACGTCCCACCGGGAGGCGGGGACCTCGGTGACCGCGGACCGGCCGTGGACCAGGTTGTCCCACAGTGCGTCCGGATCGGTCGCGCCGGGGAACTGGCAGGCCATCCCGATGATGGCGATCCGCCCGTCGGTGCGGGCCGGCGGTGACGGGCGGGCGTCGGCGGACTCGGCCGGCACGCGGGTCGGCGCAGCGGCGACCGGCGCCGCGGCAACCGGTGCGGCGGCAACCAGCGTGGCGGGTGTGGGCACAGCGGCGGGCACGGGGGCGAGGCTGAGCCCGAGGTGGTCGGCCAACCGCTCCAGGGTCGGGTGCAGGAGCAGGGTCGCCGGGTCCAGGTGGTCGCCCAGGCGGTCCTCGATGCGCACCAGCAGCTCACCCAGGAGTACCGAGTCCACGCCGAGGTCACCGAACTCGACGGTCGGGTCCAAGTCCGGCTCCGGGATGCCCAGCGCCTCGGAGAACAGCGCCACGAGCCAAGCGGACTCCGTGCGACCGGCAGGCACGGCCTCGACCAGCGCGGCCCCGACCGGCGCGACCGGCGTGGTCTCGACCGCCGCCACCGGACCCGGGCTCGTCCGCACGGCGAGCAGCCCATCGAGGTCCGGTGGCGCACCCAGCGGCGGGCACGGCAACACCACGTCGCCGATCGGCAGCGCCAGCACGCGGTCCAGCACGCGCAGGCCCGCGGCGTCGTCCAGGGGTGCGATCCCGGCCGGCGCGCACGGGTTCGGCAGGGTGCTCGTCGACCCCGTCTGCGACCACTGCGGCCAGTCCACCGCGCGGAACTCCGTGCGCCCGGCCCGGATGTGGGCGCGCACCAGCTCGTCCACCCCGATGTTCGCCGCCGCGTAGTCGCTGACGCCGGCCGCGAGCGAGGGCACCGTGGCGCACACCGATGAGAACACCAGGAAGAAGTCCAGCCGGTCCGCTTCGCACAGCCGCGCCAGCGCTTCGAACCCGTGCAGCTTGGGTTCCAGGACCGCGCGGATGTCGGCGATGGCCTTGTGCACGAACGCGGGACTGCCCTGCGAGGCGACACCGGCGCAGTGCACGACACCTCGCAGCGGCCCGAGCTCGGAGCGCACCCGGTCGAGGAACCGGTCCACGCCGGCGAAGCCGCCGCTGTGCCGCAGCACCCGCACGCCCTTGGCGCGCAACGCCTCCGCCACCTCGTCCGAGTCGCGCATGCCGATCAGCGCGATCGACCGCGCGCCGTGGTCGGCCAGGTGGCGGGCGACCAGCGCGCCGGTGCCCCGGGTCCCGCCGGTCACCAGGTAGGCGCCCGCCGGGTCACAGCGGGGCGCGCTCCACGGTGCGGCGACCGGCTCCAGGCGGGGCCGGTGCCGCAGGCCCGCGCGGTAGCGGACCTCGCCGAACGGGTCCGGCCGCCCCCACTCCGCCAGGACCTCGCGGTGGACGTCGGCGGGCCGGTCGGTGTCCAGGACGGTCGCGGTCACCCGCGCGTACTCGGCGCCGACGGCCCGCACGAACCCGGCCGTACGCACGTCGTCGCCGGCGACGTGGATGATCCGCAGCGCGGTCCTCGGATGTTCGGCGAGCAGCCGGCGCACCACCGCGACCCTGGTCTCCCAGCCGGGTCCGCGGGGCAGCAGGACCAGCCCCGACACCTCGGGCGACCGGGCGAGAACCTCTGCCAGGTCGTCGGCGTCGCGCACCGGCGTGCCGCCCAGCGCCGCCACGGTGGCCCGGTCCCCGCCCACGCACAGCACCACGCCCGGGGGCGCGGGGGGCGCAGGTGTCGGGTCGGGCACCCAGGTCTTGCGGTAGAGCGGGGTTTCGGGGACCGCGGCCGGTTCGGGCAGCCAGCAGCGGACGCGCGCGAACGGGTAGGTCGGCAGGTCCACGATCCGCCCCGGCTGGTGCAGCCGCTCCCAGTCCACGACGCCGCCAGCCACCCAGTGCCGCGCGAGGTCGGCGAGCGAGGCGTCATCGGGCGGCACGTCGGCCGGGTCGGACGCGGCGGGCGCGCGACCCAGCACCACCCGCGGGTCGGTGCGGTAGGACTCCAGGCACTCGCACAGCTCCGCCACATCGGCCACGACCACGGCCAACCGCTGCCGCAGCTGCTCCCTGCCCACCCGGAGGGTGTGGGCGATGTCGGCGAGCGAGGGGCCGCCCCGGCCAGCAGGTCCGCGGCGTGGTCGGCCGCCGACCCGGCCAGCTCGCCGGAGGCGATGCGCCGCAGGGCTTCCATCATCCGCTGCGGTCCGAGCTCCCGGCCGGCGCGCAGGTGCGCCCCGAGCCGGCCCACGACCTCGTCCAGTCTGTCCTCGTCGTAGGCCGACAGGACGACGAGCTGCGGCCCGGCCTGCGGCGGTGGCGGGGTGCTGGCCGGCGGCGCGGCGACCACGGCGTGGGCGATCGTGCCACCCGCGCCGAAGGAGCTGATGCCGGCGACCTTCGGCCCGGTCCACTCCGACCGCGTGCGCTGCATCCGGAAGGGCACGGAGTCCCACTCGATGGCGGGATTGAGCTCCTCGGCGTGCAGGGACGGCGCGAGCGTGCCGTGGCGCAGTTGCAGGACGACCTTGGCCAGCCCGGCGAGCCCGGCCGCGGCCTCGGCGTGGCCGATGGTCGACTTGACCGAGCCGATCGGCACGCCACCGGCGGGCAGGGCACCGTAGACCCTGGTCAGGCCCTCGACCTCCACCGGGTCGCCGAGCGCGGTGCCCGCGCCGTGCGCCTCCACGTAGCCGATCTCGGCGGGTTCGGTGCGAGCGTCGCACAGCGCCTTGCCCACCACCTCCGCCTGTGCGGCGGGGCTCGGGACGATGTAGCCGTTGGTGCGCCCGGCGTGCACGACCGCCGTGCCGCGGATGACGGCGTGGACGGGGTCGCCGTCGGCCAGTGCCCGGCCCAGCGGCTTGAGGATCACGACCCCGACGCCCTCGGAGGGCACGAACCCGTCACCGCCGGCGCCGAAGCTGTGGCAGCGGTGGTCGCTCGCGGTGAGCGACATCCGGTCCTGCTGGATGAACTTGTTGGGGTGCAGGGACAGGCTCACCGCGCCGCTGATCGCCACCTCGGCCTCGCCGCGGCGCAGGCAGCCGACCGCGAGGTCGAGGGCAACCAGCGCGGAGGAGCACATCGTGTCCACGGTGAGGCTCGGGCCGTGCAGGTCGAAGAAGTAGGACACGCGGTTGGCGATGCCGCCAAGCGTCGCCCCGGAGTCCTGCGGCGAGCCCAGGAGGGTCTGCTCGACGCCGAAGAGCGGGTACTCGTTCCACATCGCGCCCGCGTACACCGCGACCGAGGAGCGGTGCCGGTCGCGCAGCCGGGCGCGGGTGTAGCCGGCGCTCTCCAGCGCCTCCCAGGTGACTTCGAGGAACTGCCGTTCCTGGGGGTCCATGAGCGAAGCGTCGCGCGGCGTGATGCCGAACAGCAGCGGGTCGAACTCGTCCACCCGGTCGAGGTAGCCGCCCTCCATGAGGTGCACCGGCCAGCCCGGTCGGGCGCGGTCGGCCGGGTGGGGCGTGACGCAGTCCCGCCCGTTGACCAGGTTGTCCCAGAAAGCGGCCAGGTCGGGTGACTGCGGGAAGCGGCCGGCGATGCCGATGACAGCGATCTCGCGGTCCGCGAGGGGGTCCGGCGCGCGTTCGACGGGTGCGGTCACGCCCGACAGCGGTGTGACCGTCGCAGTCACGACCGGGGCCGCCACGACCGGCGCGGTCACACCCGGCGGCGGCACGGCCGGCGCGGGAGTGCGGGTCGGGGCGGCGGCCGGGGCCTGCCGCCGCGCCGGGTCCCCGGGAGCGACCCGACCGGCGGCGGTCAGGGCCTCCGCGACGCCGGCGAGCGTGCCGTGCTCGAAGAACAGCGTGCGCGACCGCTCACCCAGGTCGGCCTCCAGCCGAGCGTTGAGGGCGCTGATCACGAACGACGACAGTCCCTGGTCCACCAGCGGCACGTGCGCGCTCACCGACGACTCCGCCATCCCGGACGCCTCCGCGTAGCTGCGGACGAGGTAGCGCAGCAGGGCCGAGTCCTCCAATGCCTCCGCCCGGAACGGGTAGGTCGGCAACGGCACCCGCCGCGGCGGTCGGGGCCAGTGACGCCGCCAGTCCACGTCCCGACCGGCTACCCACGCGACCGCCGCGGCCACCTCGGTCTCCGGTTCCGGCCCCTGCGGCACGACGCCGGCCACGCCGTGGGTCACCGACTCGTCGTCGGTCCCGGCCAGGAACGCGGCGAGCCCGTCAAGCAGGCCGCGCAGGTCCCGGCAGCGCACCGCGAGCCGGTGGCGCAGCGGCATCCGGCCGACCTGGCTGGTGTACGCGACGCCGGCCAGGTCCGGTGGCGCGTCGAGACCCGTGAGGTGGTCCCGCAAGCGCTCGGCGGACCGGCGCAGCGTCGCCTGTCCGGCGGCCGAGAGCACGACCGCGTGGGCGTTCACCGTTGGAAGCGTCACGACACCTGCCCCGCGTGGAAGGAGTCCGGCCAGCGGATCGCGGCCGACGACCACGCTAGACAGCGCCCGGCTCGCCAACCGCTCAACACTGAGCAGCCGCTAGCCGATCCGGTCGGGGCTCAGAGTTGAGCAGAAACCCCGACCGTCCCACCCGTACAACCGACGCGTCGCGGATCGCCGATGAGGAGACAGCCGATGACCACTACCGTTGGCCCCCCGCAGGCGCTGCACCAGTCCTCGCTGCCGTTGGACCGGGTCCTGCACTCCACCAACTCCGGGTTCATCCTGCACCGGGTGGGGCAGTTGGCCTACGAGTTCTCCGCCGAGGGCCGGAAGTTCAGCGTGGACCTGCTGCGCTACATCAACGAGTCACAGGAGGGCGTGGCGACTTCGTTCGCGTTCGAGGAGACCTTCGGCAGGCGGGACCGGTTGCACTGGTTCATCCACCTGAAGACGCCCGCGGACTACGCCATCCTGCTCAACATGGTCGACCACGACCTGGAGTTCCGGCGCATCTCCGACGAGGACCGGCTGCCGCACAAGGGCGGCGGCAACTGGGACAAGATGTTCATCCACCGCAGCCTGCACGAGGACGTCCTCGTGCCGCAGCACGGGATGGGCCACCACGACGACGATGACCACCACCCCGGTGACACGTTCGTCCCGCCCGCCGAGTCGCAGCTGAGCCAGCCACCGGAGCTGCGGTTGAACTCCGCCACGGCCGGCGCGATCGTCGTGCGCACCTCCGACGTGAAGTACGAGCTGCGCGAGGAAGGGCGCATGTTCCTGGCGCACTGGCAGCACTACGTCAACGAGAAGCTCGCGGGCAGGGTCACCGCCACGCTCTACGAGCAGACCTGGGGCCGGCAGGACCGGCTGTGGCAGCTCATCCACCTGAGGTCCGTGGAGGACTACCGGGAGTTGCAGGCGCTGGAGCGGAGCCGGGACATGACCCGGGAGATCTTCGAGCGCCAGCGGGTGCACGCCGACAAGGGCGGCGGGACCTGGGACAAGCTGTTCATCCCGGCCAGCGTGCGGGACACCCTGCTGCTGCCGCACGTGCCGAGCAGCGATGGCTGACCCGGTCGGGATCGAGGACATCAACGTCTACGCGGGTCGCGCCTGCGTGGACGTGCGGGCGCTGTTCGAGACGGGCGGCCTGGACCTGGGCCGCTTCGCGAACCTGATGATGGAACGCCGCTCGGTCAACCTGCCGTGCGAGGACCAGGTGACCAACGCGGTCAACGCCGCCAAACCCCTCGTCGACGCCCTCGACCCAGCCCTGCGCGACACGGTCGAACTGGTCGTGGTCGCCACCGAGTCCGGTTTGGACTTCGGGAAACCGCTGAGCACCTACGTGCACCACCACCTCGGGCTGGGTCCGGCGTGCCGCTCGTTCGAGGTCAAGCACGCCTGCTACGGCGGCACGGCGGCGTTGCAGACCGCCGCGGCGATGGTCGCGGCGAGCCCCGTGCCCGACGCCCGTGCGCTGGTGATCGCCACCGACATCGCCAGCCCGTCCTCCGGGGGCAGTTACTGGGAGCCCTCGGAGGGCGCGGGCGCGGTGGCGATGCTGGTGGGCCGCGATCCCGCCGTGCTGCGCCTGGACGTCGGCGCGAACGGCTACCACACGCAGGAGGTCATGGACACCCTGCGGCCCCGACCGGACTTCGACGTGGTCAACTCCGACCTGTCGTTGTTGGCGTACCTGGACTGCCTGGACCGGTCGTTCGCCGGTTACCGGCGGCGGGTGGAAGGCGCGGACATCGTGGGGACGTTCGACTACCTCGCATTCCACATCCCGTTCGCGGGCATGGTGAAAGGGGCGCACCGGACGTTGTTGCGGCGCGCCAAGGGGTGGGGCCGCGCGGAGATCGACGCGGACTTCGAAGCGCGCATGGCACCTTCCCTGGCGTACGCGACCCAGATCGGCAACCTGTACGCCGGCTCGCTGTACCTGGCGCTGTGCTCGCTGATCGACCACGCCGACTTCGCGGTCGCGCGACGGGTCGGTCTGTTCTCCTACGGCTCGGGGTGCGGGTCGGAGTTCTTCAGCGGTGTGGTGTCCGAGCGGGCGGGCGCCCGGCTGGCCGCGCGCCCGATCGCCAAGGCGCTCGCCGAGCGCCGGGAGCTGGGCGTGGCCGAGTTCCGGGCACTGGACGGGCTGTTGGGGGACCGCGCGTTCGGCACCCGCGACGCGGTGGTGGACACCGCCCCGTACCAGTCCATCGTGGACAGTCACGTGGCCGGTCGCGGCTTGCTGCTGCTGGACCGCGTCGAGGGCTTCCACCGACGCTACCGGTGGAGCTGATGGCGTACCGGACGATCGACGCGGCGCGGGAACCCGGGCTGCTGCGCGTCACGATGACCCGGCCGGACCAGCGCAACGGCATCGACGACCAGGTGATCGGCGAACTGCACTCGGCGCTGGACGCCGCCGAGGCCGATCCGGCGTGCCGGGTGGTCGTCCTGTGCGGTCAGGACGGCGTGTTCAGCGAGGGCATGCACTTCCGGTCCGCCGCCGAGGGCGCCGGCGCGTCCGACGGCGGCGCGGCGTTCTTCGGCCTGCTGCGGCGGTTGACCACCACACCGCGGGTCGTGGTCGCGCAGGTCGACGGCGTGGTGGCGGGCGGCGGGGTGGGGCTGGCCGCGGCCGGCGACTTCGTGCACGCCACCGAGCGCAGCACGTTCGCCCTGCCCGAGGCCCTGTGGGGCCTGCTGCCGTGCTGCGTACTGCCGTTCCTGGTGCGCCGCACCGGTTTCCAGAAGGCTTACGCGGCGACGTTGAGCACGCAGCCGATGTCCGCGCGGGAGGCGCACCGGGTGCACCTGGTCGACGAGCTGGTCGAACGGCCCGAGACGGCGTTGCGGCAGTTGGTGTTCCGGCTGACGCGGCTGCCGCCCGGGGTGGTCGGCGACGCGAAGGAGTACTTCCGCGGGCTGGCCGGGATCGACGAGGGCGCCGAGGCGCGGGCGGTCACGGCGTTCGGCCGGCTGATGTCCGCCCCGGAGGTGCGTGAGCGCATCTCCGCGTTCGTCACCGAAGGTCGCTATCCCTGGGAGCGGTGAGATGACGCGGGCTTGGGTGTTCCCCGGTCAGGGTGCGCAGCACCGGGACATGGGGCGGGAGCTGTTCGACCGGTTCCCCGCGGAGGTGGCGGTCGCCGACCGGGTGATCGGCGTGCCGCTGCGGGAGCTGTGCGCGGACGCGCGCGGCGAGTACCTCGACAAGACGCGGTACGTGCAGCCGGCGGTGTTCGCGGTGAGCGTCCTCGCCGGCCGCGCGGCCCTGGCGGACGGTGGTCCCGCGCCCGACGTGGTGGCGGGGCACAGCCTGGGCGAGTACGCCGCGCTGCACCTGGCCGGGTGCCTGGACTTCGAAGCGATGCTGCGGCTGGTGGTGCGGCGCGGCGAGCTGATGGGCCAGGCGACCGGTGGCGGCATGCTCGCCGTGCTGGGCCTGCCGCTGGAGCGCGTCGAGGCGGTGCTCGCCGAGGTCGAGGACGTGGACCTGGCCAACCACAACCTGCCCGATCAACTGGTGCTGGCGGGCAGCCAGGCGGGGCTGCGCGCGGTGATCGACGCGGTGCGGCGCGGCGGTACGGGTCGCTGCGTGCCGCTGGCGGTGAGCATCGCGGCGCACTCGCGGTTCATGGCGGAGGCGGCGGCGCGGTTCGCGGAAGCGCTGCGCGGCGTCCGCTTCGCGCCGCCGAGGATTCCGGTGCTGAGCAACGTGACGACCGAACCGCACCGCCTGGACACCCTGCCGGACCTGTTGTGCCGGCACCTCACGCAACCGGTGCGGTGGTGGGAGACGTTGTGCCGGCTCGCCCGCGCGGGCGTGACCGCGCCCGTGGAGGTCGGTCCGGGCGAGGTGCTGACGAAGATGTGGCGCCGAGCCGCACCGGCCCTGCCGCCGCCGGACCGCACGGCCGTCCACCTGTCGATCCCGGCGCCCTCGACGGCCGCACCACCCGCAACACCGGCGGCCCCCGCCACGGCCGCACCGACAACGCCGGGCTCCGCCACAGCCGCACCTCCCTCCGCCACAGCCGCACCGCCACCCGCCACAGCCGCACCTCCCTCCACCACAGCCGCACCTTCCTCCGCCGTAGCCGCACCGCCACCCGCCGCCACCCTCACCTCGCCCGCACCGGCGGCACCCGTGCCGCCGAACGCCCTATGCGCGCCCGCCGCACCCCGACCCCGCTCGCGCGACCTGGGATCGGCCGAACTGCGTGCCGCCTACGGCGTCCGGCACGCCGTCCTGGCCGGTTCCCTGGACCACGGCGTCACCTCGCCCGAACTGCTGCGCCGGTTGTCCGATGCCGGGCTCTTCGGCTTCCACGGCACCCGCCACCTCACCGAGCAGGCCGTCCGGGAGTCCCTGGAAGCCCTGCGCCCGGTGGCCCGCTACGGCCTGGCCTGGCCCACCCACCTGGACGAAGAGGCGGTCGCCGACCTCTACCTGGCCCACGACGTCCGGTACGTCGAGGTCGCCGGCGGGCACACCGGGGTCTCACCGCAGCTCGTCCGGTTCCGGTTCGCCGGCGGCCCGCGGCACGTCCTGGTCCGCGTCGGCGACCCGGCCACCGCGGCGAGGTTCCTGCGACCACCCACCGCCGAAGTGCTGCGCCGGCTCGTCTCCACCGGTCACCTCACCGCCCGGGACGCCCGTGTCGCCGCCGGCCTGCCGCTCGCCACCGACCTCGTCGTGGACCGCGACTGGCCCGCCGTGCTGCCCGCCGTCGCCGCCCTGGGCGGAGCGCGGGTCGGGGCCGCCGGGGTCGGCACGCCCGCCGCCGTGGCCGCCGCGTTCGCGCTCGGCGCCGACTTCGTGATGACCACGAACGTCAACCAGGCGACCCCGCAGGCGGCGACGTCCGACACCGCCAAGGACCTGCTCGCCGCGCTCGACGTGGCCGATGTCCGCGACGCGCTGGACCCGGACCTGTTCGAGCTCGGCGGTCGGTCGCCGGTCGCGCGCAGGGGCACCCTCTACGCCGGGCGCGCCGACCGGCTCCACCGGCTCTACCTGCGGCACGACCGGATCGAGGACCTCGGCGACGAGCAGCGGGCGGAGCTGGAGCGGACGCACTTCCGGCGTCCCCTGCACGAGGTGTGGTCCGGGCTCGGCGCCACCGCGCGCGACGACCGGCACCGCATGGCGCTGGTGTTCTCGGCCTACTGCCGGGAGGCGACGCGGGCGGCGCTCACCGGTGTGCCGGGCCGGCGGCTGGACTACCGGATACCCACGGGCGCCGACATGGGCGCGTTCAACCGGTTCGCCGCCGGCACCCCGCTGGAGGAGTGGTCCGCGCGCCACGTCGACCGGATCGCCGAGGAGCTGCTGTCCCGGGCCGCCGCGCGGGTGGACCGCTAACCGGCCACCAGGTCGCGCAGCTTGAGCACCGACTTCCAGTTGCGCGTGGTGGCCACGGCGCCCGTCTTGCGCTCGACGAAGGCGTTCTGGAGCTTCGTGCGCCCGTAGCCGCCCGGCACGTGCAGGAACACTTCGCGACCGACCACGGTCAGCGTGCCGGTCTCACCCGCGGGCGGCGTCAGCGCCGCGACCTTGTCCTCGCCCGGCGCGATGTCGAGGAACGTCACGTGCAGCTTGGTGAAGTCGTCCTCCACGGCCAGGTACGGGTTCGCCGCGACGACGGAGTCCAGCTGCGCCTGGTCGCGGACCAGCACCGGGACGTCCTTGTCCCACTTGTCGGCGATGCCGCGCCGGATTCGCGCCACCACCTCCGCCTCGTCGTCGATGTCCGCGCCGAACACGACGTTGCCGCTCTGGATGTAGGTCTGCACGTCGTGGAAGCCGTTGTCGGCGAACACCTGGCGAAGCTCCGCCATCGCCATGGAGCTGCCGCCCCCGATGTTGACGGCCCGCAGGAGCGCGACGAAGCGAGTCATGGCGCGGATTCAACCACACACCGTTGCGACAGCACGTCCCCCAGCGGATCGCGGCTCAACTCTGAGCAGACCCGCCGCTCGTCCGGACGTACAACCGTGTCAGGAAGTCATGAGATCGAGGAAGGAGGAACCCGGTGCTGCCCCGTTCGGGCTACCCGCCGCGACCCCGGTCCGCGTCAGCGCCGGCGTGTCGGGCGCGGTCCACCACCGCACGCCCCCTCCCGTGCTCGCGACGACACGTCAACGCCGAGACTTCGCGCCTCCGAAGGAGAACCACCCATGAGCGTTCCCACGTCCGCGCTCGTCGTCCCGGACCTGCTGCGACTGCGCGCGGAGCAGTTGCCCGCCGATGAGGCGATCAACGTCCGAGGGCTGCGCGCGGTCACCTACGCGGAGTGGGAGCAGCGGTCCAACGCCGTCGCGCGCGCCGTCCTGGAACGCGTCGGCGGCACCGGCCGGGGTGTCCGGATCGCGTTGCTGTTCGGCGGTGACGACTGGATCGACTACGCCGCCGCCTACCTGGGGGTGCTCAAGGCCGGGGCCACGGCGGTCCACGTCAACGACAAGCTGCCCGTCGAGGAGTTGGAGCGCCGCTTCACCCAGTGCGCGGTGGGCGGTGTCATCCACGGCGCCGACCTGACGCCGTGGCCGGCGCGGGAGGACCGCTGGTCGGTCACGACGGACAAGCTGGACGGCGGCGACACGAGCCCGCCGGAGGTCGACATCCGGCTCGACGACATCGCCGACATCCTCTACACCTCCGGCACGACCGGACCGGCCAAGCCGTTCACCAACCCGCACGGCAACCAGGTGTTCGGCCGGGGCTCGGCCGCGCTGGGCGCCCTGACCGACCCGGCGCCGCTGCTCGCGCCGATGCCCCTGGGCACGACGTCCAGCTCGACCACCGTGGCGGTGCTGGCCACCACCACGCCGTCGCCGCTGATCGTCTGCTCCCCCGACGACCCGGAGGAGCTGGCGAGGCTGATCTCCGAGCACCGCTGCGGCACGGTCATCCTGACGCCGTGGACCGCGATCCGGCTCACCGCCCTCCGACCGGCGGAGCGGTACGACCTGAGCAGCGTGACCAGCATCGGCAACGCCTCGGCCCCGATCCCGCCGCGCATCGCCCGCGAGCTGGTCGAGGCGATGCCCAACGCCGTGATCAACAGCGCGTACGCCCAGTCCGAGGCGGTGCCCGCCATCATGCTGGGCACCGTCGACCCGGATCGCCCGATGTCGGTCGGGCGCGCCGGCCGCGGCACCGAGATGCTCGTGGTGGACGAGCACGGCGACCCCGTGCCGCCCGGTGAGCTGGGCGAGGTGTGGCTGCGCAGCCAGGCGCCCAAGCGCCTCTACCTCGATGCCGAGCTGAACGAGAAGGTCCACGCCGGCGGCTGGACCCGCACCCGCGACCTCGCGCGCGCCACCGAGGACGGCGAGCTGTTCCTGTTCGACCGGAAGGTCGACGCCATCACCACTTCCGGACGACTGGTGTCGTCCTTGGAGGTCGAGGCGGCGATCTACGAGCACCCGGCAGTGCGGGAGGCGGCCGTGGTCGGCTTACCGGACGCCGAGCGCGGAGAGGCCGTGACGGCCGTCGTGTCCGCCGACGACGCCCTGACCGACGAGGACCTCCTGGCCTTCGTCGCGGAGCGGCTGGAACCGCACCAGGTCCCGGTGCGCGTGCACCGGATGGACGCCCTCCCTCGCGGCGGCACCGGCAAGGTCCTGAAGTTCGAACTGCGCCGAACGCTGCGCTGAGGCACCCGTGCGCCGCGACGGCGGGAGGCCGCGCCGGCGACCGATAGCGTTTCCCGATCGGTCCGATTCGAATGCGCGAGCGCTCATCGGCCGAACGGCTGATCGGCCGATGGCAAATCGTCGAATGTGGTGGTTCCTGGTGCAGGTGACGGGCAGAAAACCGGCGAGCGTCGACGTCCGCCGCGCGCATCGGGACCGCGAGAGGTCGCGCACGCCGGACAGGCGTTCCGGTCGAGCGGGAACACCACCTCCCGCGGCACCCGCCGGTTCGGCGACGACCTCCGACCGGGAATACGCGACGACACGGCGACAACACGCCGCGTCGGGGACGATCGCGACCGCGACCCATTCCTCCGCACAGAACGGTATCCATCCGCACATGTCCCACTCCACGACGTTGATCATTTTGTCAGGACGGGTAACACACCTACCCGGGACCACGATGATTGAACGTCCGCCAGTGTTATCACGCTCGGTGACACCGCAACTTCCTGGGGGCCTGGTTGAGCATTTCGATTGGTGTCCACGCATTCTGCGACCGGCTGCTCACGGCGCTGACCGAAGAGCCGTCGCTGGCGACGCGAACCCACGTCCCCAAGGGTGGGGCCGTCTACAACTCCGGCGACCTCGACCAGCGGATGTACATCATCGAGGTCGGGCAGTTCAAGACCATGACCACGGCGGCCGACGGCAAGCAGTGCCTGCTCTCCATTCACCTGCCGGGTGACACGTTCGGGGAGTTGGGCCTCCTCGGCATGCCCCGCCAGGAGATCGCGATCGCCATGAAGGACAGCGTGCTGCGCCAGGTCAACTCGGCCAAGCTGCTGGCGATGCTCAGCGGCGACGAGCAGATGAACTGGCACTTCACCCGCTTCCTGATGAGCCGCCTGCTCGACCAGCAGATGACCATCACGCAGCTCGTGACGATGGACAGCGAGCACCGGCTGGGGGCCACCCTGCTGCGCATAGCGCAGAAGCTGGGCCGGCGGGCGCCCGCCGGCGTCTACCTCGACATCCGGCTGACCCAGGAGGACCTGGCGAGCATGGTGGGCACCACGCGCTCCAGGATCGGGCTGTTCCTCAAGAACTTCCGGGAAAACCG
The DNA here is from genome assembly GCA_050954585.1 of Actinosynnema sp. CA-248983. Classification (GTDB taxonomy): domain Bacteria; phylum Actinomycetota; class Actinomycetes; order Mycobacteriales; family Pseudonocardiaceae; genus Actinosynnema. The sequence continues at coordinate 5,429,318 of CP191863.1, forward strand.
GCTCGTGAAGCTGTTACCGGGCGGTTTCCTGCTGATCCACGAGGAGGCGCTGGCCGCCTACGTGGAGCAGGAGATGCAGGCGCCCCTCCCGGACAAGACCGCGCCGGCGGCCGGGTGCCGGCAGGTCAGGGAACCACATTACAGCTTGCCGCAATCGGCGCAACGGGATCGACACTTCGGATCATCCACGATCGGGCGTCTTGGCTAACCCGACGCCCGTTGCTAACATCCGGCACGTTTTCAATACCAGTGGGACAATGCTCCAGGAGGACGTATGGCGGTCGGCCGTTGGGCTGCGGTGACCCTCGACTGTGAGAACATCGCGGAGTTGGTGAATTTTTACCGGGACGCGACCGGATTGGAACCGGTCCACGTGTCGGAAAAGGGCGCCTTCCTCAGCAACGGGGACGGGGTGGCGCTCGCGATGCAGCGGGTGGACGGCTATCGTGCCCCGCAATGGCCGTCACAAGATGTGCCGCAACAATTACACCTCGACCTCGCGGTCGACGACCTCGACAAAGCGGAGGCGGAGCTGCTCGCGCTCGGTGCCACCAAGCCGGCGGAACAGCCGGACGGCGCCAAGTGGCGGGTCTACCTCGACCCCGCCGGGCACCCCTTCTGCGCCTCCGTCTGGGACTGAGGTCCTCGGGGTCGCCACCCACGGCAGAAAAGAGACAACGTGAGCACCACCGCGACCGCCTCCTTCACCCTCGACTCCTGGGACGAGGACGAGTGGCACGACTCCCCCGACGGCATGAAGTTCTCCCGCGCCAAGGTGACCAAGACGTTCAGCGGTGAACTGGAGGGCACCAGCACCGCGCAGTTCCTGTTCGCCTACGGGCAGGGCGGCGCGGGGTACGTCGGACACGAGCGGCTCGACGTCACCATCGGCGAGAGCAAGGGCACGTTCGTGCTGCAACACCAGGCCGTCGGCCTCATCAGCGACGAAGGCGGCGCCGAATGGCACATCGTGCCCGGCACCGGGACCGGCGACCTCGCCGGCATCCAGGGCACGGCCACCATGCGCAAGCTGGAGGGCGGCGGGCACACCTTCACCCTGACCTACGAGATCCTCGACGAGCTCGTCTGACACCGGGCAGACCCGGCACGCGCGCCCCGCGGCCCGTCACCGTCCACTCAGGACGCGGCGGACCGCGGGGCGTCGTGCTGCCGGGACCGCGCCCGGTCCGGGCGCGGCGGCACGCGGTCGGCCAGCGCGAGCAGCGGCCCGGTCAACGCGGTGGTGACCAGCGCCATCACCAGCAGCGCCAGAAACATCACCGGGGTCAGGATGCCCGCCTCGTAGCCGACCTGGAGCACGATCAGCTCGGTCAGGCCGCGGGTGTCGAGCAGCACCCCGACGCGCACCGCGTCCGGTGTCGAGCAGCCGGCCAGCCGGGCGCCGAGGTAGCCGCCACCGATCTTGCCCAGCAGGCCGAGGCACAGCACCAGGAGCAGCAGCGGCCATGGCGTGCCGCCGGACATGCCGACCAGCACGGTCAGCCCGGTGGTCACGAAGAACACCGGCAGCAGCAACCCGCCCGCCCGGGTGACCGCTTCCACCGGCCGTCCCCACGGTTCGCCGGGTGGCACGGACAGCCCGACCATGACGGCGCCGAACACGGCGGTGAGGCCCAGCGCGTGCACGGAGTACCCGGCGGCCAGCGCGACGCCGCCCAGGAGGATCGCGCTCACACCTGGCCATCGCGCGCACAACGCCCGCAACGCGCCGGCGAGGAACACCCGCCGCAGGACCGTCGCGGCGCACAGAGCGCCCAGAAGCACGGTCATGGCAGCGAGGAACTCCGTCAGGTCGTCACTGGCCAGGCCGACGGCGACGGACAGCAGCAGCCAGCCCACCACGTCCACGACGACGGCGGCGGTCATCGACAACCGGCCCGGGGTGGTCTCGCCCAGACCGCGTTCACGCAAGATCCGGGCCAGCACCGGCACCGCGGTGATCGACATGGCGACCGCGAGGAACGCGACCAGCGCGGGAACCGGCGCCGTGCCGCGGACGGCGGGGTCGTCGTTCGCCAGGACCAGCACCGCCAGCACGACACCGGTCAGCGCGGCCGGGACGAACGCGCCGGCGATCACCCACGCCACCCGTCGACCCAACTCCCGCGGCCCGGCCCGCAACTCGCGCGCCACGCCGACCAGGTACAGCACGAGGGCGCCCTCGGCGAGCACCTTGAGCAACGAGCGGACCTCCGCAGGCAGCACGGCGGCGAACACGTCCGGCCCGGCGCCCGCCACCAGCAGCGGCCCGATCAGCAGGCCGACGACGATCTCGCCGATGACCGGCGGCTGGCGCAGCAGCCGTGCCCCGGCACGTCCGGCCGAGGCGGCGAGCAACAGCACGACGACCACCGCAACGGTGTGGAGGCCCAGAAGGAACACGTGCACGCCCGACTCCGTCCTGCTCGCCCGGGAGAACAACCGCGATCGAGCGGGATCGTGGCATCCGAGGCGACAGTCCGATGCCCACAACCGAGCACCGCACAGCCGTTCCCGGCGGGCTGGTCGAGCACCCGTGCGTTCCTCGGCGCAGTCCGAGCCCACCTTCGCCCCGGGCGGGTCGGCAAGCCGCGCGTCCGCCACTCCGCCGAGCGTCGGCGCCCGGGCCAGCTCCAACCGAAGGCCCGCGTGCACCGCGCTGGACGAGGGCATGGCGCCGTCCGGGTACATCCGCGACGTGTCGAGCGCGTCACGCCGAGCGTGCTGCCGGCGCGGGCCGCCGGGCGTGTGCGGGCCGACGAGATCGTGGCCGAGCACGTCAGCCACACCGTCGACCTGCTGCTGGAGCGCGAACCGCACAGCAGTCGGCTGAGTTCCCGCTGCATGTCCGCCCGTGCCACCTGCGCGGCCGCCGAAGTCACCAGATGTCGCACCACAGCCCGGTCTCGCAGTGGGTGGTGCTCGGGAACGTCGCCCGGTATCGGCGGATCAGGCCTACTCGCGACGACAACCCGCATGCCGGCCGGTGGAGCGATGGGCAGCAGAGCCATGATGCTGCGGTCCTCGCCGTGAGCGGCGTCGGCGTTCTGGTCTTCATCGAGGCCGTCGACAACCAGCACCAAGGTCTGACCCCTGACCCGGCAGGCGTGGGCGGCGGTGTCGAACAGCCCCAGCAGGTGTGTTTCCCGAGTCGCGTCGGTGACCGGCGGAGCGGGTATGGCCAGCAGCGCCACCAGTTGCTCGAAGACGTTGTCGACAAACGCCGCCCGGCCGCTCTGCCCGGCCAGCCGCGCCGTCACGAAGAACGACACCACCCGTGCACCCGGCGGCGGGTGCAGCACGAACCAGGACATCAACGCCGTCTTGCCCACGAGCAGAACCGGTCACCTGCGACCCTGCTCCGCGACGACCTGACGCACCTCCTCGCGGCTCAACTCGCCGGACACCTGCTGGCGAACCAGGACATTCAGGTCCGGGTGAACGGCGACCGGGTCAACCCCGCCGAGTTGATCGAAGGTGAGCCGATCGACCTCACGCTGGACGATGTGCCCGCGTCCGACCTCGACGGGAGTTCGTCGTTCGCGCCGACCACCGTCGTCACGTCCTGCTCGAGCGGCACCTGACGAACGGGTACTGCAAGCCCTCTGGCTCTCGAGTTCCGACCCGACACCTATCACGCGATCGTCGAGGAGCTAAAACCTTGTTCACCGGTAGGAACAACCGAGGCATCGAGAGTTCGCCTGGAGCGTCACCGGACTGCCCGGCCACACAAGTGACGCCGGGTGGTTGAGCGAGCGACTGCACGACCCAGGTCAGCTCTGGCCGTCGCGCAGGCTGAACAGCGACAAGTCGTACCCGGCTTCAGCGTTGCTGTCCCGGATGTCGTCGCGGCCGGGCACCTTGAACGTCAGCTCGCCCAGGTGCGCACGGGAGAGCGTGGCACCGGCGATCCGGTAGTCGTCACCGCGGCTCCGGATCTCGGTGGCGAGCTGCCCTACCAGGTATTGGGCCAGACTGGTGCGGGAACCGCTCCCTGCACCGCCGATGGGCACATCGCCCAAGGCGTTGCGGATCTCCGGGTATCGACCGTCGACCAGGATCGCCAGTTGATAGGCGGTCACGAACGGCCTGCCGCCCAACCGAGGACTGGACGCCGACCGAACGGTAGCCAACACCTCGACGACCTTCGCCTCGACGTCGAGCCGCGTCCAGATCGACGTCACGACTCCTCACCAGCCGCAGAAGCAGGCCCGGTGTACCCCTGAGCGACGAGGTGGCCGTCCAACACCTCGTACAACGGATTGCCTTCGTCGACGTACAAGTGACGTTCCCGGCCGTCGGCACAGGCCGCCATGTAGTGGATTCGCGCAGGCTCTGCGCGGTGCCGCCAAGCCCTCAGTACCACTCGCTCACGCAGGTGCGGCAACGGTCTCTCCGATCGACGAACTTCTCCGGTGACGTCCGCGTTGGCACCGACATCGCCGCTGCCCGCTCGTGTACACGTCGCGGCGCGCGGGATAGCCGTTACGGGGCACTCGGCCGAGATCCGCACGGTGGCGGGGCCCGGCAAGCGGGCTGCGTGCCCAGTTGGAGAGTTACGGTGTCGGCTATGTGCGGCGGTGGCCCGCAGCCGTCGTACCACCGCGTCCGGCTCCTGCCAGGCCGACAAGGTGGTCGCCTCGCTGTTGACGGGCGTGGCCGCGGCCGTCGGCCGGTGTTAGCCGAGGATGACCGCTTCTGTAGGTCACCGTCACCGCATCCTGCGACGCGCCACTAGGGCGCCGTTGGCCGGGAGGCCGCTGCGGCCTCCGAGCCGGGGATTGGACCAACATCAGGCCAGGGCCTGGACCTCGTGGTATTGCTGGACCACGTTGGTGCTGCTGACGCATCTATTCCTGTCCGTCACTCGTCGTGGTAGCGACGACACTGAGGCTTACCGCCGAGCCGGTTGCACAATTGCCGAAGGAGGTCCGCGTTGCATCTCGGTGTTACGTGGACGAACTGCCGACCTCGACGCGTGGCGTTGAGGAGTACTACCGGACGTCGCCAAGGCCGCTCAGTGGCTTGATCAGGGCGTCTTTTCCACGGTCGTGCGCTTGAGCTGGTGCGAACTCTTACGACGGCCAACTCTCGACTAGGCCGTTTGGGTGAGCTTTGCAGGGTGTTCGCAACTGAGCGTAACAACACGGAGTGAAGCTCCGATCAATCGCACACGTTGTCGTTCGAACGCCGGTGTGCTTGGTGCCGTGGCGTGTCGCGGAGGAAGGGTGGTCGCGATGAGGCGTTCCATGCTCGATCTTCCGGTTCGGCGTCTCAGACGGCCTGGTCGGTGAGTTGTCCACAGGTCACTCTGCCCACCGGATCGCGAAGACTGGATGGATCATTTGACAACGCGGCTGACCGCACTGCTGCGTGCAGCAGGACTGGTGAATGGCGGCATCGAGGATGCATGCCGAGTCCTCTCGCAAGCCCGCCTGCCGGCGTCTCCAGCGGTTGCTCGTGCGATGTTGCTTCGTGCGCATGAAGCAGGCGAGCTCAAGGTCCGCACTGATGGCACCTTCAGCTTGCCGCACCCAATGGGTGACATGAGGGTATCTCGCATTGATATCGGTCCTGCGGCGTCAGGTGGAGTGGCTTCGGCTGATTTTGCAGAGTCGGCTCGTGCGAGTGAGAACGCAGCCGTGCGGATCGTGGCTGTCGATCTGGAGACCGCAATCCGTGCCCGAGTCGATGACGGCGGTGCGTTGACGCGCCGAATCTGGCAACTCGGTGCGGTGCGGGTCGGCGACGACCACCGATGGGTAGCGGATAGCAGCAGCTTCGAGAGATTTCTGCAGCTGCCGGACGGCTACGAGGTGCCGCCTCACCGCCGGGCACAGCACGCAGACGAGGCGGTTGCCGCCGAGGACGCGCTGTACCAGTTCGCACAGTGGGTGGAGGGTGCCGACGTTTTGGTCGCCTACAACGGCGAACAGCTCGACTTCCCGGTTCTGGACGAGGCATTTGTCTCAGCGAAGTGCGAGCCCTCCAGCTTGGCGCGAGTTGATGGCCTCTACCTGGCGAACTGCCTATGGCCCGCAGCGCGGAGCCACCAGCTCGCGCAACTGGCCGATGAAGTCGGGATCGAACGACGCGGCCGTGCGCACGACGCGCTGGACGACGCCGCCTTGCTCGCCGATCTGCTGACGGCGGGTGCACGTGAGCTGGCAGGTTTGGATGAAGGATTACTTGATCTCGTGCGGACCGTCGGCCGGGACAGTCCGGCCTGGAGGATGCTGTTCGCGCTCCACCCCTCCCTTCCGAGAGTCGGTGCGCAACCCGGCGCTGCCGAAATCAGCGCGTTGTTGGACGGTCTGCTCGCAGGGCAACGTCCACGCCGCGGTCCTGCACCGACGCCACTGGCCGTTCCCGCCGAGTTGCTTGATCATCGACAGACGGTTACGCCCACAGCCCTCGCTCAAGCTCTGCACAAACGCCGGATGGAACCGCGCCCTGCACAGGAGCAGGTGGCCGACGCGATCACGCAGGCCGCGCAGACCGGCCGGCCGACCCTTGTCGAGGCGCCTACCGGTACCGGTAAGAGCCTCTCGGCATTGGCGGCAGCTCTCAACTGGCTCGCTGCCGATCCCTCCCACCGCACGATCATCTCCACCCATACAAAGCAGCTGCAGAGCCAGCTCGCGAGTGAACTCGCCCGCTTGTCGGCGGGTGTCACGGGTCTGCTGGAGACGACCGATGTGGTCAAAGGATCGGGCAACAGACTGAGTCTGCGAGGATTGGTCTACACGCTCGCCGACGCGGCTGGCGCGGGGGCCGGCACTACCGGGCAACCCGTCCGGTTCGTCCAGTCCGGTCGCTTCCGCGAACTGCTGATCTTTCTCCTGCTCCGCCTGGTCCACCCCGACCAGACCAAGACGTACCGTTGGACTGCGCACAGCGTCGACCCGACCGATCTTCCTGCCTTCTTCCAGTCCTACTGCGGCACATCACTGCCGGTGTGGGCGGCCAGCCTCAGCCAGAACGCCCACGGCGAATGGCGCGACCCCAAGACCACACCGCTCGCTGCCTACACCGACGAGGTGTGGGAGGCTCTGTCGACCCATCGCCTGGTCATCGCCAACCATGCTCTCCTTCTGACGCATTGGGAGGACCTGGCGCCCCAGGCGGACAAGACGTTGCTGATCGCCGATGAAGCGCACGCCCTGGAAAGCGCGGCGACGGACGCCCTTTCGGCCACCCTGGCCGCAGATGATGTCGACGATGCGCTCGCTTCGGTCGGCCACGTCGTCACCGGCCTGCGTCCGACCGGTCTCACTGCTTCTGCGGAAGCTGCCCTGTCGGAGTTGTCGCAGTGGTGGCGTGAAGGACGCCTGCGCCGCACGCTTTCCAACACGATGGACACCCGTGCGGGTCAAGCGCGAGTCGGCGGCCGCACACTGACATTGGTCAGTCCCCACACCGGTGCACGCTCCGCACGGGACGCGCGTGTCGTGAGCCGAATCATGGGCGAATTCGTCGGTCAGGTGGGTCGGGTCCTGGTTCAACTCGGTGGCCTGCTCGACGCAGCCAGGCCCGTGGTCGACGTCTTCGACGCGCAGAGGCTGTCGGCCGCCCATCAACGCCTGGGCTCATTGCGCGATCACGCAACGCGACTCCAGGACACACTGACCGGACTACTTCCCACCGGACCGTCGAACTCTTCACCAACGGCTGTCGAGGCCGACACCGCCGATGGACCTGCCACTGATCCCACCGACGATGAACACGGCTCGACCGATTCGGGGCCGGAGCAGCTGGTGGTGGTCGGCGTGCAGGGGGCGGCGACGCTCCGGTCACCTGTGCCCGATCGTGTCGTCTTCGCGGTGGAGAGCGGCCAACTCGACCGCCGCGGTCTTGCCTACTACCGGGTCAGCGTCACCGCGAGCCCGATCGAATTGCCGAACGATTCGACATGGCAGAGCTTCCTGGCGACCTTCAGCCGGATGGCGTTGTTGTCGGCGACCTTGACCGTGGCCACGCCGGGTGCGGACCGCTGGACCTACACCCGGACACGCCTGGGGCTGCACGACGCGGACGTGCTGGAACTACCCGGCCCCTTCGACTACCGGGAGCAGGCTCGCCTCGTCGCGTTGTCCGACTTCCCCTCCTGGGCGGAGCAGCCCCGGCAGGCGATGCGAACGGTCGCCCACCAGATCGCCGGGTTCACCAGGGAAGTGACCAGGGCCGCAGAGCCGGAGAACGACGCGCTCAGCTCCGACGGACCCTGGATGCACGGTGCGATGGTGCTCACCACAAGTCGCAACGCCGCCGGTGGCATCGCTGACGAGTTGAGCCTGCTGCACGCAGAAGACGGGCGCTTGGTCCCGGTGCACAACCAGGTCGTGCTCGGTACGTCCCGCGCTGTCGCCGAGTTCACCGGCGACGAACCTCATCACGGAGGCGTTCTGGTCGGGACCCGTGGCCTCTGGACCGGCGTCGACGTGAGCGAGCCCGGCCGCAACCACCTGGTCTGGATCAACAAGCTGCCCTTCCCCGTCTTCACCGATCCCGTGATCGCGGCACGACGGGAATCGGTGCGCAGAGCCGCCGAGGAACAACGTCTCGACGATCCGGACAACCACGCGAACGCGACCTACTACCTGCCGTTGGCCGCACTCGACCTCAGGCAGGCGGTTGGCCGGTTGATCCGCAACCACGCCGGACGCGGCGTGATCGTCATCAGCGACCGCAAGCTGGCGGGCGACCTGCCCCTGCGCAGGCTCTACCGGCAGGTTTTCCTCGGAAGCCTCGACGAAGGACTGCTGATCCCCGACCCGGACACGGGAGAGCCGGCCGGCGGCAACGTGGTGACCATGCGGCAGGCATGGGCACGCATCTGGCCTTTCCTTGCCGACATCGGCGTTCTCCCACGCAACAGGCTTGCGGAGCTGACCACCCCTCAGGCGCTCGACACCCACACGCTCCTGCCTGCGACGCTCGCGATCCGCGACTTGGAACTGACCGACGAGGAGGTCGCGGCGCACCGCGACGCAGGCACCCTCCAGGCCGAGGTCGTCCGCCGGTGCGAGCAGGTGGCGGGGTTGCTGGCCGGAGCACCACGCACGCTCAAACCGGAGCAGCGAGCCGTGATAGAGGCGGTTGCGGCCGGGCGCGACAGCCTCGCTCTCCTGCCCACCGGTCACGGCAAGAGCTACTGCTACCAGCTGCCCGCGCTCGTCCTGCCGGGGATCACCGTCGTGGTCAGCCCGCTGATCAGCCTGATGCACGACCAGGCACTCGGCCTCAACCACACCATCGGCGGCGCGGTGCGCGCGCTGGTGGCGAGTCTGCCCGAGTCGGTCAGCCGAACCGGCCGCACCGAAGTGGTCGAAGCGCTCGGGGGCGACACACGCCACGGGATCAAGATCGTTTATGTGAGTCCCGAACGATTGACCCAGGCCCGCTTCCGGCAGGCGCTGCGAAGGGGCGTCGCCTCCGGTGCCCTCCGCCGGGTCGCGATCGACGAGGCGCACACCTACGTGCAGTGGGGCGAGGATTTCCGCCCCAGCTTCCGTCGTGCGGGTGCCCTGTTGCGGGATCTGCGCACGGCATCCCCCGGAAAGCTCGTGCTCCAAGCGCTCACCGCCACCGCCACTCCGACGGTCGAGGCGGCTCTGCGGGAAGAGGTGCTGATCGGCCTGCTTCCCGGGACGGACGACGCTGTCGTCGGCACGTCGACCGACTTGACCGTCGTCAGAGCCAATCCGATCCGTCCGGAACTCACACTGGGCCGCCGCGCGGTTGGCAACGGCACCCGGAGGTCCGAGGCGGCACTCGCCGAGCAGGTCGTGGACGCCGAGTCCGGTCACACCATCATCTACTGCCTGACCGTCCGCCAGACCGATTGGCTCCACGCCCACCTGCGCGACTACCTGGATGGTCGCCCCGTCCTGTTGCGCAAGTTCCACGGTCGGCTCGCCGAGATCGACAAGGCGGCCGTCAGCCTGGAGTTCAAGGAGGCGGGCAGGGTCGACAAGGGCGCCGCACGCATGATCGTGGTCGCGACGTCGGCTTTCGGCCTCGGTGTCGACAGGGAGGACGTGCGCACCGTGTTCTGCGCCAGTCCACCGACGGATCTCGCCGCGCTGTACCAGCAACTCGGCCGCGGAGGACGGGACGTCGCCGGAAAGGGCCTCGACCAACTCGAGGTCACCACGCATGCGTTGGCGTACGCCACCAAGCGGAGCCTGGGCACGGCGGAGTGGATGGCTCAACTAGACCTCGACCCCGTGCTGCTGCACAGGTTCGGTCTCGCCGTGCTGGAGGCCGCACGAGCTGGTCGCCTGGACACCAGGGCGACCGTGGCGAAGCTGCTGCAACAGGACGTCGACTCCGGGAAGCTCACCGCTGCCCAGGCCCAGGCACCCCGGCTGGCGCAGGAGTGGACCGTCGGGCTCACCCGAGCGGTCGCCGCCCTCGCCGACCTCCGCGTGATCGTCGACGCCGGTGACGTTCCCGCGGTCATCTCGGTGAGGCCGGGAACCCGCCCTCCGGAAGGGGGACTCGCGCGAGCCGTGGTCGGTGTTGCCGAAGCCATGCGCCTGCGAGGGGGCGACCTTTCCCAATCGTCCGCGCCCCTGGAAGCACTGCACGCTCACTTGCTGAACGATCCCGTTTGCGCGGATGCCGGTATCGCGGCGGTGGTTCCGGGGCTCGCAGAGCTGTGGTTGTTGCTGTGCGACCTCCATGACAGCGCAGCCCTGGACGTGTCACAACGTCCCAACGATCGGATGTTCGTCGCGGTGCGCCTCGCCGACCCGCTGACGAAGAACGGCACCACATCGAGCCTCCCCGCCGCGTACACCACCAGGGTGCAGGGGAAGATCGCACGGGCGCGGGCGGAGGCCGATCACTTGCGCCGGTTCTTCAGCCGGGAGCGCACGTGCCTGAACGTACGGCTCGCCGAGTACTTCAGCGTCGACGTGCCACCCAGTTGCTGCTCCACGGATCGAGTCCGGTGCTCGGTGTGCGCAGGCGCAGCCGATGGGCCCGGCATCGCCTCGGGCACGCCATTGGACGCTTTGGTGCACGGACGCCTCCAACCCGCTCCCGTCGACGCCGCCACACGAGCGGCACGGTTGGACGAGAGCGTGGCACGGCTACTCGCGGCGGCGTTCAACGGTATGACCTCACGCCGCATCACGTCCGTGCTCGTGGGCAGGGACCGCGAATGGGTTGCCGCACTGTCGTCCTATCGCCCAATGCCGCGGCGGATGCGCGAAGTACCCCAGTTCGGTGAGCACCCCGACGTGACCGAACGAGAGGTCGACCTGGCCATCGACAGGCTCGTGTCGGCCAAGGTCGTCCTCCGCGAGGAACGACGAGTCAGAACGACCGCCAACGCCACCCGAGGTACTCGCGGCGGCACGACGGGAAGGCGAACGTCATGACCACGATCTCGATGCCGCGCAGCGGACTGCTGCCTACCGACCTTCTTACCAGCGACTTGGACGCCCATCCGGGAACCGTCGCCTTCCTTCGGGAACTGGCGAAGGTGCGACGCCTCCCGCTGAGCGTGCCGCTCGCGTTCAACGCCCTCGCCTTCGGATTCGACCTGGCCAGTGGGCAGTACAACCCGGAACTGCTCGACCTCGACACCCTCCCCGTGATCGCCGCGAACACCGTGATCGCCCCTTTGCCGATCGGCGCTCTGGCACGGCTCGCTACCGGCGGCGCACCCCAGATCTGTGAAGTGGTGTTCCGCCACGGTGAGCACACCGCGCTGGGAGTGGACGGCACTTGTCCGCCGTGGCTGTCCGGTGCTCCCGCCGGCGCCGACGATCCGGAGCGACCTGCTCGGAGCGCCAGAGGCAAGGAAGGCGTGGTGCTGACCGAGCGACTGGTCGTCGACGCGGCGGCTTTGGGCACCGGTAGACCGAACCGCCTGCGCAGGCTGTTCGGGGGGACGCTCAACGCCGACGGCCACCTGGTGGTGCGATCCGCCTACGTCAACGACGAGCAAGCCGAGTTGGACGACACCCGGCTCTACGTCTCCCACCTGCTCCGGCAGCGAACGGGGGAAGTACGTGACGCGTTGCGCTCGATCGGTCCCGTCGCGGACGACGACGAGTTGGCCGAAACCCTGCACTCGGTGTTCGACGCACTCGCCATCCTGCTCGACGCCACCGGGTTGCTCCGCTGGCGCGAGACCTACCTCCATCCCGACACTTACCAGCAGTGGCTAGCTGGGGACGAGGACACCCGCGGAGTCGATCCCGCCGACGTCGATCGGTTCAGCGCGACCGTCGCAGGCGCCTGTTTGGCACCAAAGGGACGCCGATTCGGCACGGCCACCGCACGTCCCGCCTACCTTGCCATCGGACCAACCCTCCGCGACACGCTCCGAGACCCCGAAGACCCGGATCTTCCGACCGACGCGTTGCGCGGTCCGCGATACGCAACGACCCTCGTGTGCGCGCAGCTGTACCTTGTCGAACGCCTGTCGCGGAAGGGCAACGGCGTGGTCACCGTACGCGGCACCGACGTCCACGTCCGCTTGGACGACGCCTGGCAGGGCGGTGGGGTGTGGCGGGCCGCGGTCGCGGAATCGATGCCCGTTGAACTGCTGGACGAAGTGGGCCTACCGCTGGCACTCGGCTGGTTGGAAGCGACGGAACCCCTCACGAGGCAACCGGTGGAGTCGATCACCACCGAACCCGCGAGCGTCGAGCCGGTGGTCATCGAGCCGAGTGAGCACATCGTTCCCGTTGCGGACGCGAGCACGACAGCGGAGCCCACGGTTCCCACCGATCAAGTCGAGGAACAGCTTGAAGACTCCGACGCCGTCGCGGCTCGGGACCGTTGGCTCGACGACACGACGCTGGGCTGGCAATTCGTCCTCGGTCCGCGTCACAGCCACGGCGGCACCCTCCCTTTGACGCCCAAAGTCGCAGAAGCTATGCATGCCATGCTTTCCCCTGGGGCCGATCTGCACTTGGACGTCAGCCATCCGGGCACGGAACTCGACCCCAAGCAGCGACGCCAGCGGATCCGGTTCGACGGACGCAGGCTCCATGGCGTGTCCTGGCCGGAAAGCATGTTCCTCGGCATCCGCCTCACCGCGTCGTGGAGCGCGGACAGCTTCCAGGTCAAGGTGACCAGCACAGCCCTGGTGGAACCGGTCGATGTCGAAGGCATTCCGATCGACTACGAGTTCGACGCCGCCGTTCTTCTGCGGTACCTGGTTGGACCAGTCGACCTGGAAGCCGAGGACGAGATCCTCTCGATGGCGGTGCTGCGCGACCTCTTCCGCGTCCTCGGCCTGCGCGTCGGACCAGGTCGGCCCGAACTGTTCATCCCCCTGACGACCCTGGTGCAAGCGGTGCAGACCAAGGCCGAATCCGAGAGCCGTCAGATCCCGTCCGCGCAGGCGGTGTGCGCTGCGCTGGACGAGTTGGCCGCTCGCCGCGGAGCCGTACGGGTCGGCTGGGGAACGTTGCTCCACCACGACGATGGCCAGGGCGACTGGCTGACGCCGAGAAGGTCCTGCACCCCAGACGCGGAGTGGAAGGCCGACTCGTGTGCTCGACAGGAACCTGCGCCGAGTGACCTGGCGGTGGTGCTGAGCCTGCACCCCACACCCGCCGACCGTCCCAGCAAGAGTCCGGCGATCGACAGCGGGGTGTCCCGCTCGGGCGCGGACTTCCTGCGACGCGGTCACCTGCGCTGCTTGTCCAGCGGGCGCACCCCGCAGCAACGGCACCTCGCGATCGCCTACGCCCGGGAGATGGGACTGGACCTCGCCACCATTTCACCGCAGACCACCTACGTGAGTGAATCCCGGTCCGACCGGCGGAAGCGGCACCGCAACCGGTTCCCCATCGGCTGACCGGCGAACCGGACCGCCTGAACACCTGTCGAATGCAGTGCGCCAAAACCGCGTGAAGGGTTCCACCGTTGTCGAACGAAGCACACAAAGACCCCCTGGTCGAAGCGGTCGAACGGCGAGGTGTCGAAGTCGGCTCCGCAGTCGCGGCCCAGCGGATCGAGCAGACTTGTCGAGCGTTTGTCGAAAAATTGACGCCAGAACTCACGGCGCATTGCCAGAAGTTTTTCCGGCAGATCGACGATGATTCATGGAAAGCCCTTTTCGTTGGTCTCGCGGCCGATGAACAACGTGGCTTGCTGAAGCTCCTTCGTCTTCCGGGTGAAAGCTGGAGAAGATCGACCCCGCAGCAACAGGCCCATTTCGTCGTGAAGCTCCGATCCGGTTTGGGCACGTGGAAGGACCCGGCTGTCCGGGTAGCGCACGATCTCACCAAGCCGGTGCGGACCGCCCTGGTGGAAGCGGCACGCCTCGGGGCCCCTTGGCAGAGGAACGATGTGATGACCGCGGCCGTGCGCGCCACGGCGGTCGCCTTGTGCCCGAAGCCCAGCTCCCTCTTTCTTCCTGTGGTGCTGGCATGGATGCGGGAGCACGACACGAGCGCGTTCGACCTGCTGATGCCCCACGAGGATTCGCGAACCGCACTCCAAGGGTTCTGGGCTGAGATGACGGCCGAGCAACCCGGTGACGTCAAAGCGGATCAGGGGGAACCCGCTCGCACACCCGCGCAGCTGGCGGAGGCTGCACACCAGGCAGTTGCGCAGGCGGTGGTGACCTGTCGTGACATCCTGGCGGGGTTGGAGCGGGGATTGGTTCCCGATGAGTCAGCGTTGGCCGAACTCACGGGTGTCCGACAGACGGTGTTGCGAGCATCGGTGATCCTGGCGGAACGGCTGTCCGAGCCTGTTGAGCCGACGTTGAACGCCATCGATGCAGCCGTGAAGCAGATCGCCCGCTCCTCCGACGATGCGATCATGATCCGCCGTCTGGTACGAGCCGAGGTTCCCAGCGGGGCCGCTGAAGCGCTGAACATCGTGATCGACTTGGCGAATGGTGTGCTCGACCGGTGGCCCCCGATGACCGAGCGGGACATCGCGGACGTCGACATGCTGACTGCCCTAGTGCACCTTGCCATTGACGCCTCCGCCGACGAGGTCGACGACGCGGAAGTGGAAGCACGTTACGAGCGGCTGCGGGAGACGGCACCGAAGGACATCGTGCCGTTGCTGACCGCAGCCGTCCGGGGCCGGATAAACGTTCCCGTCACCCTTGAGGAAGCCGCCACCCCGGTTGACGACACGACGACGAAACCGCCCGTCGACACATCGTCATCCACGAGGTCGTCGACGGCGGACGTTCCGATCGCAGCCCGCACGGCGGTCGAACCAGGGCCGGTCGCGATACCCGAGGCGGAGCGGCCCCAGGACGAGGCAATGGCACCTGGCGCGCCAGGTTCGCCCTCCGCGGGCAAGATGTCGCCGCCCGCCGCCGTCCCCGCTCCCGCCGGAGTCGGGTCGGCGCCGGCGGCTGTCGTTCGGTCGACCCCGCTCATGGAGGCGACGCCGCCTGCCGACCACATGCCTGATGAAGTCACGGCGAAAGTTGTGGCCTGGCTCGATCACGGGCAGTTCGCCCTGGTGCATCACGTCCTCCGGCCGTATGAACCCGCTCTTGCCGAAGCTGCGGGACTGGCGGCGCTGGCCACAGCGGTCACCGGACCTGGTTGCGAGCACGAGCCCGAACTGGAGACGTTCGTCAGGGCAGTGAACCCGCAGCTGCTCGTCGACGGGGACGCCGCACGGCTCCTGACGACCGGCGTGGTGGTCATGGCTGCCGTGACGACCGGTAGTCCCGCTCTCGGGCGGCTGTTGGTCGAACTGTCCGACCACATGGACAAGGACGCCAGCACGCTTGCCGGTGGTGTGGGGGAAGCGGTCCGCCGAGGGGTGCTGGCCGGCCGTGGTGCGACCGCGTTGATCAAAGCCGGTCCGGATGACGGCGATGTCTCGGAGGCGGCTGCGGGCCCACGTGCACGCCTCGACATCCATCCGAAGCTGGCCCTACCGCGCGCATCCGCGGTTCTGGCTCGCCTGCGTGGGGCGACGATGCCCGAGTCCGGAGCGCCCAAAACCCTGGGCGACGCGCTTCACGTCGCTGCGGCAGATCAGCGTGCGCACGTCCAAGAGGTCAAAGCACTCTTGGGCAAGTTGTCCAAGACCTCATCACTCGAACGCCTCATCGACGATGACGACGAGGCACACCGGCCACCTGCGGGCAAGATGATCACCGGTCAAGTCCGGCAGTCGATGCTGTCCACCTTGCGTGACGACATCTCCGCTGTGGACGAGTGGGTCCGAACGTGCGAGCGCCACAGTCGATCGACCGCGGTCGACTACGACGACATGCAGCTCGACGCGCTCAGGAGAACGCTGCTGGAGGGCGGCAAAGCAGTACTCGATCTGTTCGCTGCTCGTGAGCACGATTCGGAGCGGCTGGTGGCCGCAGCCGCTCGTGCCGCATGTGCTTCATTGGCACGACTGATTGACCTGATCGAGGGAAGGGGGACCGAGACGAAGGAGAACGCACCCGCGTCTTCGGTGCTCGCCCTACCGATGGTCGCGTTCCGTGGTACCGCCTGGAAGGCGGACACAGGGCTCGTCGCGCCGTCGTCCGACACTCGGCGGGACCGGACGACCGAGCTGCTGGAGGTACCCGACACCGGCCTGGACCTGGAGGCCGTCGCGTTGGAGAAGGCCGCCGCCGCCGACTTCGACACCGCCCACTTCCTGGTCTCGAACCTGCCGGAGCCGCGACGTACCGAGGTCGAAGCCCGGCTGGCCGACCTGCGTGCGGATCACATCACCCGCCTCCGGGAAGACCTGGGCGGCTTGCGTCGCCAGCTCGTGCGAGCCGGAATCAGCGGAGCTGACGACGAGACCGCGGGAGCCGGGGTCTCCGTTGCGCTCGACGCGGTCACCGAGAGTCAACTCATCGGCCTGGTGGATCAGGCCCTCGCCACGTTGAACAACCCGCAGTGCGGCCTCACCGCCGTTCTGGCGACTCGTGCATCGGTCGAGAAGCGGATCGACGACTTGCGCCGCGCCGATGCGCGGCGCTTGAGCGACAGGCTGAACGGCCTGGCCGGCAGGTGTGCCGAGGAGGATGTCGTCCGGGTCCGCGATCACATCGAGCGAGGACAGCTGGACCTCGCCGAGGACGACCTCGAACACCTCGCCG
This sequence comes from Actinosynnema sp. CA-248983, assembly GCA_050954585.1. GTDB lineage: Bacteria > Actinomycetota > Actinomycetes > Mycobacteriales > Pseudonocardiaceae > Actinosynnema. The sequence goes on from CP191863.1 coordinate 5,446,380, forward strand.
CCAACGACCAACTCTTCCAACGGGCCGGGGACGACGACCTCGACGCGTTCTACCCCGCTGGCGTCAGCGCCCTCGTCGGCGGTATCGACTCCCGCCTCCTCACGGCGCTGCGTGACGGAACGCCGCACAGGGCTCTGCCCGCAGTGCCGCTTCCGGAGCCGTTCCGCACCGAAGCTTGGACCGGCCTGAAGGGGTGGTTCACGCTGCGAACGGCGTTTTCCTCGGGATGGACCCCCGATTTGGCGTTCGACAACCTGCTGCCCGCACTGCGGTTGGTCGGCTTGGAGGTTCGCAGGAACAACGTCGACTTCCTGAACGGCAAGCGTCCCTTCACGGTCTGGGCTCGTGGCCGACGCTTTCTCGACGTTGAAGCTTCCTCCGTCACCGGCAAGGCGCTGGTCCCGGCATTCGGTTCGTCCGCCAGGGGACGATATCGGCTGCTGATCGTGTGGAACGAGCCGACGGTGGAGCAGTTGGACGAGTGGCGGGAGGCCGACGACTCGGCGCTGCCACTCATCATCTGCTACCTGGGCACGCTCTCGACAGAGAGCAGGTTGCGGCTCGCGGCTCTCTGGTGGGACCCGTTCCGACGTGCCACGATCGTCCTCGACGACGCGCTGCTCACCTGGGTGGCGACTCGACGTGGCAACTACGACATGTTCATGCGGCTGGCCCTGCCGTTCACCGCGACGCAGCCCTTCATGTCGGAGAAGGACCCGGACGTTCCCACGGAGATGTTCTACGGCAGGGAACAGGAGAAGCGACAGTTGCTTCAGCCTGGCCGGGCGCCTTCGATCGTCTATGGCGGTCGCGGCATGGGCAAGAGCGCGCTCATGCGCAAGATCGAGAGCAACGCGGACAACACTGACTTCGTGGTGGTCTGGTTCGAGGTGGACCGCGTGCCCGGCATCGACGAAGACCCCAACCTGCTTTGGGGTGACTTGGCCCAACGACTGCGCGACAAGGGGGTCGGGAGGAGCACCGGTGGTGAGAACCGGGACTCCGGCAACTCGGTCACCCGCACGGTGCAGCGATGGCTCCAGGAGAAGTCAAGTAGGCGGTTGCTGCTTCTGCTGGACGAGGCCGAGGGGTTCGTCGACGGCGACGCACCGAAGTTCGCGCACGTCCGGAGGCTCCTCGATCTGGCAACCAGCACGGAGTCCCGCTGCCAGGTCGTGTTCGCGGGTCTCCACTCGGTTCAGCACTACTCGGTCGGCAACAGCCCGCTCAGCCCCACCGGGCACCTCCAGATCGGCCCTCTCGGTTCACAGCCGGCTCACGACCTGGTTGCCCGACCGCTGTCCGCGCTCGGTTACCGACTCGACGATGACGACGTTCAACGGATCCTGCTGCATTGCAGCTACCAGCCGTACCTGATCCAGTTGGTGGCGGCGAAGTTGCTGTCCCGGCAGTTCACCGCGCGCGGAGCCGCCCGGACCAACCTCGTGTCTCCGCCCTGGCAGATCACGTCGTCCGAGGTCGCCGAGGTGCTCTCCGACCACGGAACGCGGCGGGACCTGCGTGCGGCGCTCGGCTTGACGTTGGATCTGGACAAGCGAACGCGGGTGATCACCAACGTGCTCGCGCTGCACGCCTATGAGAACAGCCAAGGGGCACGCATGCCCGAGGCCGACCTCTACGCCAAGTGCCGTAAAGCATGGCCACGTGGATTCGAGGAAACCGAGTTCGACGCCTTCCGCCAACTGCTCGACGAGCTCGCCGGCCTGGGAATCCTGGCGGAGTCGGCGGACGACCGCGACGGACGTGCCATCCGCAACGAGACGCTGTTGCGCGCATTGGGGTCGATGGATGAAATGACCCAGGGTCTGTCGCGGGTGTCGCGGTCCGCGTTGCCGGTGAGACAGGCCCGGGAGTACTACCGACCGGTGCGCAAGGACGACGTGGCCCGCAGTCCACTGGTCAACGCCCAACTCGCGCAGCTGTTCAGCAAGGGCAACTCCGCGCGGGTCGTGGTCGGCTCTGACGCGACAGGTATCGATCAGGTCATGGCGACCCTCGAAGAGGTAAAGCCCCGGTCCGTCGATCTGCACGTGGTCGACATGAAGACTCTGGGCGACTTCAAGGCGAAGCTTGAGACGGGCGCGACCGACACCCGTCGATCGCTCGTTGTCGGCGACCTGCGCGGGAACACCAACATCGATGCCTGTCAGCGGGCGTTCGACTACGCGTTGGGCGATCAGGCCGGTGTCGGTATCCCGCACGACCGGGCGGCGTCCCGCACGGCCGCTCTGATCGCGGGAGCTCCCAACGTGAAGTGGCTCTTGCGGCTTGCGGCATCCCCGGACTCCGAGACTCATGTAATGCCGTTGCAGCGGTACAACCGGTACACGTTGCCGCTGCGGTGGCGGGGCGATGCGGTGTTGGAGCGCCTAGCGGACGAAGATTTCGAGGAACGAGCGCTCAAGTTCACGGGTGGTTGGCCCATGCTCGTGGAGCAGCTTGTAGCCGACATCCTGTCGAACAGAAAGTCGATGCCGGACAACAACACTTCCGCGTTGGACCGGTTGCGCGACATGCAGTCACAACCGGAGTGGTGCGAAGCCTTCCTTCGCCAGACAGGAGCGGATTTCGCGGGGTGGCCGGAAGCCCGACCTCTGATCGCCGTGCTGGTGGAGTACGACGGCCCGTGCAGCCCGAAGGACCTGTCGGAACTGGTCGACCTCGCTCCGTCCGCCATCGAGGTGTTCAGCAAGCTTGCTCGGTGGTTGGGGCTGGTGTCCGCCACGAACCAGGGCGAGTTGACGCTAGCTCCTCTGATCGCCGAATGCCTGCGTGTCGTCGGAGCCGTGGAGTAGCGGGTTGCGGCTCCCGCTGCCGATCATGAGATCGACCGCCGCGGAAGAGCTTCGACCGCTTCTCATGTGGGATGAGTGGCTCTGTCGTGACCTTTGTTCGTGCCAAGCGGCTCTGGACCTCGAGCACGCGCTCCGGGAAGCCGTACTCGATGAGTTGGCGCGCAAGCAGATAGCGGCGACCTTGCGGTTCGTGCGCGGCGAATGATTCCGGGACCCCGCGTCGGCTCGGTTGTTCTTGATGCTGAACGCATCACCGCGACTAGGGGTCTTCCCCAGCGCCGACCAGCCGACCACCTCGTCGAGGAGGTCGTCCGCTGGCGTCCCGAAGCGTTGTGGGTGCAGATCGCCAAGACGCTGGATTCCATCGTGGCCAGGTTGCCGCCGACGCAGATCGACGAGCTGTTGCGGCTCCTGCACTGGGGTGCCGAGAGGATGGGCCACAAGCAGGAGGCCGGGGAGCTGGATCGGCTGCGGCAGCTCTTCAAGGCGGACTGGCAACAGGCGACGCCGCCCACCACCGACGGTCGTGCGCGCCCTGTACCGAACTGACCTCCGCCCGAGCTCCAGGCATGGAACCCCCGCGCCGGTGCTCGATCGTGCTGACCCTCCGCTGAGGGCGAACTGGGAGGATGTAGCACTGAGCCGCTGACCTCCGATCATGAGGTCGTGGCACAGACGTCAGCACTCGATGTACCCGTCGCGCTCCGATCGTCCAACCGGAAGGAGGTGGCATCGGGCCGCGCGCTTGTACTACCGCCAAACACGACGATCGGGTGCGTGCAGTGACCGCAAGCGGACAGTGCGGTACTCCCGGCTGCGAGCGTGAGTCACGGTGGCCGCGCCGCAACCGCGCCGTCGGCTTTTGCGACGAATGCCTCAACGCATTGGTGACCGCCTGCGACGCGGCGGTGGTTCGGCTCGGGGATCACGCTCGCGACCGTTTCCGAACCCGGCACAACCCATGTGGCGCGGTGGTCGATGTCTCGTTACCCATGCTGCGGCGTGGTGGGTGGACGTGCCAGATGTGCAAGTGGATCGACCTCGGTCCCCGCAACCGCGCGCTCGGCGCGGTCACCCAGCAATGGTCGGTAGCACGCCAGGAGCAACTGCTGCTCGCAGCGAACATGCGCTCGTTGCTTCCGCTGGGCGACGCGGACGGCGACGAACCGATCAACTACGAATGTCTCGAATGTGGTGGCGCGGCGGCGGACAACCTCTTCGGCATCGCCGAAGGACTCAGGCTGTCCTGGCTGCCCTGCGATCATTGCAATGCGGCCAGGTTCAAGCCGACCACCACTACGATCTCCTCCCGACTGCATGAGTTGGGATTGCGGCTGCTACAGGACTTCACCGGCGACCCGGGTGAGCCTTTGCAGGCTGTCTGCCATCGCTGTGGCACGCCGCGGGCGGTGTCGTGGACGAGCATCTGTTCAGGCACTCCGCCATGCCTGCGTTGTGATGGCGCCAGACTGAACCCGACCGCACCTCACCGCGTCTACTTGATGCACTTCCCGCGCCTGGGTGCCGCAGGTGTGTACAAGATCGGCATCACGCACTGCGCCAACGACAGCCGCCTGCGCGACCACACCCGCAACGGCGGCGTGGTCCTTCAAACCGTGCAAGTCTCCGACCGCGCCACCGCCCTCCACATCGAGCGCCGCGTCTTGAACCAATACCAACCTTTGGCACCGGTGTCCCTGCGAAGGGACCTGCTGCCCCAAGGCGGCGCCACCGAGTGCTGGTCGGCGCACATCGGCTATCCAGATCTACGAGCGATCGCCGCGACGCACGGGTAGTCGCGAGAGCGCCCACCGCAGATGTCCGATGATCCCGACCCGAGAGTGGTCCGCCACGCAGGCGAGTCGATGACTTCTCACCCGTGGTCGCAGACGCGGTCGGGCACCTGGCCCTGTGCGTTGGGTCTGTGTGGCAGCGCTACCTCAACCAAATCACCCAGCGTCCACCATCCGGGCCCGACGACCATGCGCCATCGATGCGGCACATGGTGAGGATTCACTAGAACGGGTGACAAGTTGACGTTCCCCGGATGAAGGGGCCCACCGCGGTGTCGAGTTACGTGAGCTGTGCGAGAAGCGATGTCCTTTTCGAGGAGGGCGCACACGATGCCAGTTGACGGTGACGACCCGGGGGAACCCGCGGGTCGGGAGAAGCTGTTCGTCTACCTGACCACGTCTTCGGCGTTCGAGTACCGATCGATCATGGACATCTTCACCGGCCCGCTGCTGGCCGACCTCTCCGCGGCGGAGGTGTCGCAGCAGCTCGCCGAGCGCGGCGTCGTGTTGTCCGTGGACGAGGTGACCGACCGGTGCGAGAAGCTCGAAGGGTGGGGCAACCTGGTTCGCGGGGTGCGTGACGCCCGTGTGCCCACGGTTCGGGACTTCCTCCGGTCGCGCAGCCGTTTCCAGGCATCGAAGCTGGGCGGCAGGGTGCACCGGGACGCCGAGGCGGTCCTCGCGGCCGGTGACGGGGCGCAGGAAGTGGCACGCGAGCTGCTCGGTGCCACCGTCCTCGTCCTCGACCGCATCATCAAGCGCATCCGGGCGCCGAGTCGCGGCGTACGCGCCAGCGCCACGGGCCACGGGCCGCGCGGTTGCACGGCATCACTGCGATCAGGGCAATCGCGTTGCGGCACTCGCGCACAGATGCGTTCGGGAAGCCGTCGGTGGACGTGCTGATGGCTGCGCGCTTCGACCGGGCACGCTTGTCGGTAGTCCGGCGGGACGGTGCCGAGGCGATCGTGATCGTGATCGTGCAGGATGCGGCCACCGAACGCGTGATCAACCTCAAGCGCACGACCCACGAACTGCTGCCCATCGACCTGAGCGGTGAACCCGCCATGGTCGAACTCATGTCGCATGTGGAGATCGGCGAACTGATCGACCGCTGACCACAGAAGGCGCTGAATCGCAGCATGACGAGCACAACCTCTTTGGAAATAGAATGACCAGCAGAGCACAAATTCGGCACGTGCATGGTGCCGCCCGCCTGGGCTACGGTGACCAGGTCGCCCTCAACGGCGAGCAAGTCGAACAACGCCCATATGGCCGCATTTTTGCGGAAATGATGCGGTGAAGCAGTCGGAGGGAGAGCAGTGCGGGAGCCGCGGCGGTGGTGGCAGGAGGTCGAGGCGAGCGACTGGACGGCGTTCGCCATGCCTGACGACCTTGTGCGTGAGCGGTACACCGCCTTGCTGGCCGCGCTGGAGGAGTTGTCCACTCGCGGCCCCATGTCCACTCTGACCGAAATCGCCGATCAGGCCAAGGAGGTCGGCTACCACGATCCCCTGCCCGAGGGTGAGTTGCGTTCGGCGCTCGACCAACTCGCCAAATGGGGATTCGCCGAGCCCTTCCGGGACTACGCGGCGCCGGTCCGCAGTTTTCAGGGGGTGGTCGTCCGACAGGAATCGTGGGCTCTCACCCGCAAGGGCAGGGGGATCGTCGCCGCGGTGCGACTCGCGATCGTCGACGCACGGCGAGCACTGCAACTGCCCAGCAGGCTCCTCGACGGGGTCGAGAGCACGATCCGCGGATTGTTGGCACACGCGGACAGCGACCCGGGTCTGCTCCCGGTGGACTTGGACGACGTGCGGACACGGGTCGACGAACTGCAGAAGGTGACGGCCGACTTCTACGCGGCACTCGCCCAGATGGTGCAGTCCGACGTCACCGACGACGACGTGTTCGGAGAGAATCGGGACCGGGTCGTCGAGGCGTTACGGCAGTTCCCCCGTGAATACGAACGAGCGCTGCAGCGAGTGGAAGCGGCCCTGAAGGATTTGAGGGCAGCAGGCCACCACGCCTTGGTGGAAGCTGCGGTCGGCCACGCCGGTTTGATCGACGCCGCCGATCAGCAGAGCTGGGTGGAGGACAGGGTGCGGCGGCTCGCCGACCTGGAGTCGTGGTTCCACCCCGACGGCACAGTGCACCGGTTGATCGCCTCGGCGACGGGAGCCGTGCACACGCTGCTCGTGGCGATCGACCGCCGCTACACGGCCCGTCGGAGGGGATCCGACCTCGGGCACGACTTCCGGGTCCTGGCGCGGAGTCTCCACGGGCAGCCGACGGACGTCGAGGCCCGGCGTGTGTACGCCGCCGCGTTCGGGGACTGGCCCGCGTGGCATGCCGTGGCTCGAGCGACCGAAGAAGACGTGGCGCACGGGACGTTGGCGGTGGGTAGCCGCACCAGGCACCACGTCGAGGTGACGCTGCGGGAGCACGAGCGCCACGGACCGCCCAGTGGACAACGCGCAAGGTGGCGGACACGAGCAAGGAGCGCGAGGCCGCGCTGAAGGACGCCGCAGAGCAAGCCGTCCACCGGCAACGGCTGACCGCCTTGTTGGAGACCTGTGGCGAGGTCGGGCTGGACCACTTCGCCGGGCTCGCCGCCGACGCGGCCACGGTCCTGATGCGCACCATCGAGGTCGCGCTGACCCGGTTGGACCCCGTCACCGGCCTCGGACGAGCCTATGCGGACAGCGCGAACCTGCAGGTTATGGTGAGGATCGGGGTCCCGGGGAGGGTGGTCCGCGTCCGACTCTCCAACGGGGTGCTGACCGCCCCCGATGTTCGCGTGCGCGTCATCCCGTCCGCCGACGTCGAGACCGATCCCGACATCGAGCGCAAGGGCGGTGCGGCATGAGCAGCGCCCGTGCCCTGGCTCCCGAACTCCGGGAGCCCGCGCGCAAACTGATCGCCACCGGTCGCATCCTGGCCGAGCGCGATGTGGAGCTGTACCGGGCCGCCGTGCAGGGGCGCCGCGACCTGACCGAATTCTTCCGCACTGAGCTCGGCTGGACCCTGGAGGTCGTCGAGTCCGCTGAACTGGTCCGCCTCCATAAACGTCGCACCGACGTGCCGACCGACCGGGGACCGTGGTTGCGCCGTGACGGTCGTGATGCGCATCTGGCTTCGAAGGATGTGCTCGTACTGGTCGCGCTCGTGTGCGAACAGCTGTGGCGCAGGCCGCGGATGAGCCTGCGCGAGTTGATGCAGGCCATCGCCCAGGTGTGCGCCGCCGAGGCGCCGACCGGGCAGCTACCCCACTTCAAGATCGTCGCCTCCGACGGCACGGGGAAGAAGGAGGCGCGGACCAGCCGGATCAACCTCGTCGACGCCCTCAAGCTCCTGGAGAACGAGGGGTCGATCTCCGTGGACGCGGACCTCGACCGCGTGATCGGCGAGGACGAGAGCGATCTGGTGGTCACCGCCTCGCGGGAGAGATTGGCGCAGAAGTTCTCGGCGCTGTCCCCCGCCCTCCTCGGCTTGGAGGAGCTGCCGGTGGCCCGGCACGCCGATGCCCTGTCGTCGAGCGTACTGGTCGACGACTTCGCCCCTGTGGACGAACCGACCGTCGATGACCGGCGACTGCTGGCCATCCGCCGCCTGGTCGATGATCCCGCCACCGACCCGCTCGACGACCGGGCCGCGATGCCGTACCTGCACACACCCGCCGGCCGCGACCGGGCTCTCGAGGTCACCGCGTCCCTGGGGTTCACCACGACCGCTCGGCGCGACTGGTGGGAGGTCACCGATGCCACCGGCATCGGCACGTCGATCGACTTCCCCAACGGGCGGCGGAACGAGCGGCAGGCGGCACTCGCCCTGCTGGAAGCGGTGAACCGGCGTGCCGAACCACAACGCGAGCTGCATATCTCCGAGGTGGTCGAGTTGTTTGAGCGGGTGAGGACGACCCAGCCGCGCTGGGCAGCCGCCTACGACCACCGCCTGCGTGTGCTGGCGAGGGCGGCGGCTGCGGAACTCGTCGCCGTCGGGTTGCTCGTGCCGGTGCGGCAGGACACCTGGCAGCCGACACCCGGTGTCCACTTCTGGCGGGTCGTGGTCCGGCGCACCACCACATCGAACACCGAGGAGCACAGCGAGCGATGAGCACCACGGAGCACCCGGCGACGAGGTTGGGGGCTGTGCGCGATCTGCCCTCCGTCGGTGTGCCGGGCGTCGACCGCCGTTGGCAACCGTCCCGTGCCGGTGTAGTCAACTCCTGGGCCTGGTCCAACGAGGTCTTGGTGTTCGCGGACGGCTGGATGACCCTGACCGGCCCGAACGGGTCCGGCAAGTCTTTGACGGCGTCCATGCTGGTCACGCTCCTCCTGGACGCCGACACCTCGCAGACCGCCCTGTCCGTGTCGGGCAAGGCGGCGGGCACGCTGACCAGCAGGCACACCGACCGCAATGAACGTGAGGACCGCACGGGCGCCTGGTGGCTCGAATACGGGATGCGGGACGCGGACAGATCGGAGACGACTTACCTGACAACCGGGCTATGGCTGCGTTCGGTCGGTGGGATCCTGCAACGGGCCTTCTTCATCGCGCCTGCTCGGGTCGGCCCGCAGCTCGTGCTGGAACGGGAGGGGAACCCCGTCCGCATCGAGGACCTGGCTGCTCAACTGGCCATGGCGGGTGGCGAGTTGTTCACGTCGGCCGCCCCGCTGAGGTCGAAGGCTTCGGGGCACCTCGCGGCGGTCGGTGACGAACTCGGTTACCGCCACGCGGTGCGCACTCGCCTGTTCGCCCCGCTGGACGAAGTCCAGTTCGAAGCGCTCGTTGGCGTCCTGCGCAGCCTGCGGAGCCTGCGCACCGCGGAAGCCATCCCGCCGGCCCAGATGCGCGCCGTCCTCACCGAGGCCCTGCCCGCCTTGGACCCCGACCGCCTGACCGTCATCGGCGAAGCCATGGAACGCATCTCCGAACTGGAGACGCAACTGGTCGACATGCGCGACGAGGCCAAGCAGCTGACCGCCACCGACAGGCGGTACCAACGGTACGTCTCGGCGCTGGTCGCGGTGGAGGCGGCGCAGCTCGCGGCGGCCAACACGGACTTCGACGCCCAGACGCGCCGGACCCGGGATGCCACCGCGAAGCTCGACGCGGCCCTACGCGAGCAGGACGAGGCCGCGAAGCGGCTCAAGGACCTGAACGCCCACATCTCCAAGCTCGAAGGTCGACGGGATGCGGCGGACACCGCGCTGCGTGATCACGCCGGGGCCGAACTCCCGCACATGGAACGCCGGGCGGCGGAACTGGCACAGGAGGCCGTTCGAGCTGAAGGCCGAGCCGACGAAGCCGAGCACGACGCCCGGAGCGCAGCCGAGCAGTCCGCCGAGGCCGCGTCGAGCGCCGCGGAAGGGGCGGTCCACCTCGCAGAGCTGTCCGGTGAACTGCGGTCCGCATCCCGCGAGGTGGGAGCTGGCGCCGCGCTCGACAGGCTCTTCGAGGCCGCTGACCTGCTGACGTCAGCTGGCGAGCACGAGCCGTCGGCGGTCGAGCTCCAGCAGACGTGCGCCACGCCACTGGCGTGGGTTGCCGCGCGCACCGAGCAGGTCGCCCGCGTCGACGGAGCGCTGCAGGCGCACGCGGACGCCCAACGCGACGAGCGCTCGGCCGCCCAGGACCTGCGCCGGCTCGAACAGGACGAGACCGCGGCCCGGCACCGCGCGGAGGACTCGACCCTGGCACGCCAAGCAGCCGAGGCACGACTGGTCGAGGAGGTCGCCGCCCGGGAAGCACGGGTCACGCACTTTGACGACGTGCCCGCCGATCTGGTCGAGACGCGCGATTCGGTTGGCGAGCGCCTGGCACCGGACCGCATTGACGCCTGGCTCTCGTCGGCTGCGGACCTCGTCCGCAGCCGGATCGACGTGGCGGGACGTCACCGCGCCGCCGACACCGCAGCGGCTCTGCTGAATCAGGCCGAGCAGTCGCTCGGCGCCGCGCGCGAGGAGCAGCGGAGCGCCGAGGAGGCAGTCAGGGAGACCACCACGGCGCTCTTGGCGGTGCACGAGGAGAACCAGGCCGAGGAGGCGGAGGACGGGCGCCGACGCGACTCGACGGCCGAGAGGTGCGCACGGGAGACGGCCGCCGCACGACACCAGCTGGACATCGCCGAGCAAGCCGCTCGCGAAGCCGACGCAGTCGCCGGGCGGGCCGCGACGAGTTGGGTGGAGGAGATTCACCGGTGGCGCCATGCCGCGCGGTTCCTGACCACCGTCCCCCTCCCTGAACCCACAGTGGACATCGACCCGGCCACCGTCCGGATCGCGGTGGTGCAAGCGCACGCGCAGGTGAAGACAGAGCTGGAGCTCCTCGTCGACGCCGCTCGGCGGGCAGTCACGAGCGCCCGGGACGCGGTTGACGAGGTCGAGGGCGCACTCGCCGATGCCCGGAGGGCGGCTCCGGTTCCGACGGCGCCCCCGTGGCGTGGTCACCGGCCGGACCAGGGCGTACCGCTGTGGGCTCTGGTGGACTTCGCCGAGGGTTTGTCACCCGACGAGGCGGACCGGTTGGAGGGTGCACTCCTGGTCTCCGGCCTGCTGGACGCGCTCGTGACGCAGGACGGTTCGGCACTGGCCGGCGACCTGGTCCTCACGGCCGGCGCATCGGCGCCGGGACTCACGCTGGCCGACCTGTTGCGCCTTGAACCTTCCTCCGGCGTTCCCCCGGACCGGGTCACCGCGCTGCTCCGGTCGATACCGGCTCCCCAGGGGGTCGAGTACGGCATCATCGCCGCAGGTGCCCTGACCGCAGCCGCACCTGCGGGGTACCGCGCGGAGTTCATCGGCCGCACGACCCGCGAGCGCAGGCGCCTGAGGCTGGTCGCCGACCTGGAAGCAGAACTGGCCCGCGCCATGGCGGTGGTCGACGCGGCCAAGGAGGAGGTGTCGAAGCGGGCGGCGGACGTCCTCGCGGCGACGGCGGAACGCGACGCGTTCCCAGAACCGACCGCACTCTTGAACGCGCGCCGGGAAGCAGAGCGGCTCCGTGCCGAAGCGGACCAGGCACGGCACCGGGCAGCGGAGCGCACCACCCAGGCGGAGCGGGAGCGGGACCGGGTGCTCGCCCTGCTGGACGCGGCAGCGACGAAGCGGGGCTCCCGCGTCGCCAGTGCCGAGCAGCAGCTCCGTCATTCCGAGGAGATCGCCGTCCGGGCACGTTCCAAATCCGACGAGGCGGCACGGGTAGCGGAGGAACGCCGAACGGCAGCAGCCGAGACGGCCACAGCACTGAGCGAGGCGACCGAAGCACAGCGGGAGGCAGACGCCGAACGCACGTCGTTCCCCGACTTGGAAGACGTCCGGCGTGCACACACCGATGAGGACCGCCACGAGGAGGAGTTGCGTCGCGCGACCGCACAGGTCATCCCAGCAGCGGAACGCCACCGGGAAGCCGGCGAGGCGGTGCAGGAGGCCCTGCGTGGGCTGAACCACGCGGCCAAGCTGCCTGACGGGACGTTGCTACCCACTGAACGAACGCTTCTCCGGAAGCACGGCACCACCGCCACCCGCCTGGGGCACCAGGTGGAGCTGTGGGGACAGGCCGCCAGGCGCGCCGCCGACCTGTCCCGTCAAGCACGCGCTTCGGCCGGTGCGGCTCGTCAACGCGCCGACATCGCCACCAGGTCGCGGGCCGAGGCGGAGGAGGCCAGGCTCACCGCGATCCGCGAAGCCTCCGCCGTCGCCGAGGCGAGGGAACTGTATGGTGCCGAGTACGCGCAACTGCAGTCCACCAGGGAACAGGTCGTCACCAAGCTGGCCGGCGCGAAGGAGGAGCACTCCAAGGTGCTCAAGCGTGGCCAGAAGGCCGGGGAAGCCGCAGCAGCAGCACAAGCAACCCTCGATGGCATCGCGCCCCAACGCGAGGCCGCCGAGAGACGACGTGATGGGTGCGTGCGACAACTCGGTCGGCTCGTCGAGGAACGCTTCGCCTCCGTACCAGACGACCTGAGGAACGATTCGAACAAGCCCGCCCACCTCACTGCGGCTCTCACGTGGGCACGACGGCTGCTGGCCGACCGCACGGGAGGAACCGACCGGTTGGAGGTGCTTCGCCAGGCACGCGCCCAGGCACTCTCCCAGCTGGAGGCGAACGTCCGCACGACCAGCAGCGCGTTGGCGCGGTTCGACCGCCAAGTCGTACTCGAGAGCGTCGAGGGCACCGAGTGGCGCCGCGCCGTGGTGGCCGATCCCGGAGCGAACCGGGGTGAAGACCTCCACGCTGCCGTCGAGAAGCTGGAAGCGACGGCGACGCAGTTGGAGGAGGACCTGCGAGATGACGTGAAGCGCACCTTGAAGACGGGCCTGTTCACGCAACTCCGGCGCGACATCCTGGTCCGCAGGCAGGCGGCCCAGGAGTTGGTTCGCCACATCCGCGGCACTCTTGCCGAGGTGCGCACCGGTGTGGCCAAGGTCGGCGTGCAGGTCGACTGGATCGTCCGGGAGGACGAGGACGCCCGGCGCATGGTCGAGTTGATCTCGCAGCCGCAGTCGGACGAGATCTTCGAGGACATGTACACCGTGCTGCGCCAACGGATGAACGAGAAGGCGGGCGACTCGTGGAAGGACCGCGTCGCGCACACCTTCGACTACCGCTCGTGGCACGACTGGAAGATCTTCGTCACTCACTCCTCCTTCAGCGACCAGGACCAGGGGAAGTTCCGCGAGGTGACCGCGCGTTCCAACCCGCTTGAGACCCTGTCCACCGGCGAGCGGCGGTTGGCGACCATGCTGCCCCTCCTCGCGGCGGCGTGGTCGATGTACTCCGGAGCGGACTACCGGGGACCGCGGTGGGTGTCGATCGACGAGATCGACGCCGCGTTCGACGAACCGAACCTCCGGCAGGTGCTTGCCCTCCTCCGATCCTGGGAGTTCGACGTACTGGCGACCGCACCGTTCATCACTCCCATGATCAAGAAGGAAACGGGTCGGGTCGTGGTCCACCAAGTCGTCACCGCGGGCAAGCGCCGCGTCACCGTGCCGTGGCTGTGGGAGGGACAGGGCGAGCCGGAAGTGCTGACCCTCGACTTGGCCCTCGGCAGGAGCGACGACTGATGCCAGCACGGCTCGACGACCTGGCACGCGACCAGGACCTGGCTCCGCTGTGGGAGGCCGTGCACAGGAGGCTGTGCACGGGTGCTCGACCGGAGGCCATCGCAGGGGTTCGCGTGGACGGCCTGTCGACCAACGGGATAGCGCTGCTCAGGGCGTGGCTGGACACCACCACACGCCGTCGACGCGACAAATCGGCCGTGGAAGTCCGGGACGGCGTGGCAGTGGTGCCGTTGCGTCAAGTGCTGATCGTCCTCGGAGTAGGGACCGACCAGTTGGTTTCCCTGGTCGAGTTGGCTCTGGGGCGTCCGGTGATCGACTCGGCGGCCCTGCGACGGGAAACCCTCGCCCAACGACGTGACCTCTGGGCCGAAGTCGAGGCGAAGCTGCCCACCCTGCCTGATCTGGTCGCGCGGATGCGCGCCGCGGGAACCGACGACGAAGCGTCGGTCCGGCGCTTCACCGACGCGCTGGCGAAGATCGTCTCCGCACTGCCGTGCGATCCACCGATCAGCCTGGCCAAGTTGTCCCACGACCATGCGGGTGATCCCCACTTCTTCGACCTCGACCGTCTCGCCGGCGCGCGGCTCGTGAGCGCGGTCGCGGAGTGGACCGGCAAGCCCGAACCGACACGTCCCGATTTGATCCGGGCTCTGCTGACCGAGGTGGGCATCCTCGCCGACCGGTTGTCCGCCACGGTCCTGTTGCACCAAGTGCGAGTGGTCGGCGACGGCCCGGTGGACCGCCGCCTGCGCGACGCGACCACACCGGTAGCGGTCACGCTGCTGGACCTGACCGTGCACCCACCCACGCTGGCTCCCCAGGTGCTCACCGTTGTGGAGAACCCTTCCGTCCTCGAAGCCGCGATGCGCCACCGAAGCCCGCTCGCCTTCGCATGCACCAGCGGCCACCTCGGCAGTGTCGACCACGCTTTGCTCCAACTCGCCGTCGACCAGGGCGTTGCCTTGCGCTACGCGGGAGACCTGGACGGCCCTGGCCTGCGCATCGCCGGCCAGGTCGCGACGACGTACGGAGCCACGCTGGTTGCCATGTCTGCGGACGTCGTCCGGCACGCCGGGGCGGAGCCGTCTGCCGTGCCGTTCGGTGAGCCTGCCGACTGGCTCGATCCCGGACTCCGAGATGCCATCGCCCTTTCCAGACGCATCGTGTACCAAGAACACGACGCGGTGTTGGGAGAGCTGCTCACGGATCAGCGCGATCTACATACGCATTCGACTTGAACACGAATCATATCCAAACGGCCGTCCGCACGCCTTGGAAAGTCACGTGTCGACGTAGTCTTCGAGGTTGTCGAACTGCCGCTGAACGCGTTCGGCGTCGCAGCTTTGTCCCTCGTACAGCCTCCAGCACTTCCCGCCGTATCATCCATGCCCGATCGTGGCGTCCGAGCACCGCGCGGAGACGACCGACGCTGTCACCACTGCGAGCATCTCTCACGTCCGCAAGGGATTCGCTCATCCCGACGAAAGCATCTGCGACGGGAAGACGGCACGGTGGACCATCGACTGCGTTGACGACTATCGCGGCGGCGAGGTGCCACCTTCCGGATAGTATTCGTCGGTGACTGCTCCCGGACATGACTGGTACGACACGGCTTCGACGCCCCGAGACCAGATCATCGCGTACGCCCGGAAAGTCCTGGCCGAGTTCGAAGCGACCGACGTATGGGCTCCGGCCGCGCAGTTGCGCGCCGCATCCGTTCACGCCGCCAACGAGTACGCGGGCCGGTTCCTGCTGGAACTGCTCCAAAACGCGCATGACACCCACCCGGCCGATCGCCATGACGGGCGGATCACGATCGTCGTGGACGCCGACGAGGGTGCCCACGGAGTCGTCTACGTGGCCAACGACGGGACACCGTTCACACACCAGTCGATGGCGGGACTGTGCAAACTGGCCCGCAGCCCCAAGCAGGTCGGCCAGGGCATCGGACACAAGGGCGTGGGTTTTCGCAGCGTCCTGCCGGTCTGCACCTGGCCGGAGATCTACAGCGCCGACCCGGCCGGTCCGCCCGGAAACCTTGACGGTTACTCGTTCCGGTTCGCCGCTTACCCCGACCTGCTGGATCTCGCAGACGGTGACCAAGCGCTGGCCCGACGCGCCGACACGGAGTTCCCGCCGTTCCAATTGCCCGTTCCCGTGGACACGGTCCCGGATGTCGTACGCGATCTCGCCGCCACCGGGCACGTCACCGTCATCCGCTTGGTGCTCGACACGCCTGAGGCGTGCGTCGAAGCGATCGGGCAAGCGGAAGGACTCGTCGCGGACGATGTCCCGACGCTGCTGTTCCTGGAACGCATTGCATCGCTCACCGTCATCCGGCGCGATCAGGGCGAGTCCAACGGGATCACCCTCACCCGCACGCAACACGACCTTGCCTTGACCTCCGACTCGGACGTGTCGTTCACGCATGTCGACCTCGGTCACCTGGGCGGATACACAGTCGTGTCAGCGGCCGTCGCCGCAGCGAGGTTGCGTGGAGCAGTTCAGGACGCCCGGCACACCAAGCGAATGTCAGACGAGTGGACTGACTGGCACGAGGCCGTCGTGTCGCTTGCAGTGCCGGCTCAAGGCGAGGTAAGCGGTCGGATGTTCACGTTCCTGCCCATGGGTGGCAAGGCGCCGTCCCCGTTCGCCGGCCACCTCAACGCCCCGTTCTTCACCAAGATCGACCGAGCGGACCTCGACCCGGACCACCCGCTCAACAGCCTGCTCCTCGACGTGGCGGCCGAAACCGCGCTCGTCGCCGCCGAGGTTCTACGGACCTGCGACGACGATGCCACGCGTCGCTGGGTCGGTGATCTCGTCTGTTGGGAGGGCCCGCACTTGGACCGGCTCGTCGAGGCGGCAAAACGCTTCGACGGCGATCCATTGGAGAACAGGCGGTTCGTGCCGGTCGAGGCGACCTCCGACAGCGCACGGGGATGGGCCACACTCGTGGAGGCGTACTGCTGGCCGGCCCAGGGCCAGAAGGTGATCACGGCCGCCAGAGCCGCCCAGGTCGGCACCTGCCTGCTGGACAGCACCATCGGATGGAACCGCGCCGAGCGCTGGGAATCGTTCGCCGACTCGCTCTACTACCCGCTCAGGCCCAGCATCTCAGCCATGGCCAAGCTGGTTGAGAAGATCGCCGCCGGGCTGGAACGGCCCTCTGAGTACGTCGAGACCGATCGCCAGAATCCCAAGGCACGAAAGAAGAAAACCGCCAGGAAACCGGTACGTGCCCGCCGTGCGACAGGCGACGTCGAGCGAGCCGCGTTGTGGGCTGGCTTCTACAGCGACCTCGCCGCCATGTTTCCCAAGTCCGCCGAACTTCTGCGCGGCCGGATGCTGCTGGTCGACGACGCTGGCGAACTCCGACAGACCAACACCGCACCGCAACCACCTGGGAAGCGGACCGATGCCAAACGGGTCAATGCGTTCCTGCCACCGTTCCGCGACGAAACCCCGATCACCGCGCCCGCCTCACTTCGCAAGCACCTGTTCTTCCTCCACCCGGCCATCGCTGAGAAGCTAGACTCCGCCGGACGCGGACTCCTCCTCCAGGCTGGTCTGGCTCACACCTACGACATCCGCAATCTTCTCGACCATGTGGGCACTGTCCTAGCGACGACCGAAAGCGAACGGACGCACCGGGACGCCCTGAGGTTCGTATTCACGCTCGACCGCAACGGCCAGGTGCCGCCCAGCTACCGCCTTCGCGAACTTCACCTCCAGGTCCCGACGACGGCGGGCACTGTGGTTCCTGCGGCGCGAACGGTCTTCGGACCTGGCTGGGAGCACACTAAGGACATCGGCGCCGACCTGATCACCGTCATCGAAGACGCGCGTGACCTGGATCATGACACCGCCGAACTCGGCAAGCGTTTCGTCGACCCAGGCCCAGATCTGATCCGACCTGCGGACGATATCCAGGCATGGTTCGGATTCCTCACGAAGATCGGAGTGGGCAAGAACCTCCCGATCCGCGTCACCGTCGCACCGACCCCGAAACCCTGGGGCTCGCAGCTCAACGACCCCGGGTTCGCCAAGATCTGCCGCGTCCCCGACGCCGTCGCGAAGCAGTGGGCTGCGCACCTCGCCTCGCTCCCGCGCCGGTACGCCGCCTACCCCCAAACCGAGTACGTGGCGAGCCGCAAACCGGCCTGGGTGCTCGGCCAGACCATCGCCGAACAGCTCACCGAACCGGCACGTGCCGCCTACGCACGACTGGTTCTGCGCGGCCTCACCCACTGGTCGCAGGACCTCCTCACCGTTCACTGGGACCGCGACCGCCGAGGTGATAAGGACCGCCAGACCGTCCCGTCCCCGCTTGCGGCGTTCCTGACGACCGCCGCCTGGCTGCCCGCAGCACCCAGACCCGACCGGCCCGCATTCGCCCGCCCCGACCGGCTGTGGCACTTCCCGCTGTCATCCGACGACGCCGAACCCTCCTTCGCTCCGCTCCTCGACCGGGTCACCCGCCGGTTCCTCGACCGGAACCCGAAGACCCTCCTGGCCCTGAAAGCAGCGGGGCTGGGCGTCTGGTCGGACCCGGCCCACGCGGCTCGTCTGGTGCGAGACCTCGGGGAGTCGGCGGCGGCCGGTGCGGTGGGCGACGGGCAACGGGACCAGTTCCTGCGCGCGTACCTCCGCGCCTGGTCCGATGTCGCGAACCAGGCCAAGCCGGGTTTGGTTGTGACAGACGATCTGCCGATCGTGCTGGAGGTGGGATCTCGGCTGAGCGTCCGCCGGATCTCGGATCTGATCTCAGAGGACGTCACCGTCTATCTCGTTCGGCCCGGAGATGGGCTGCACCTGCGCCTCCTCCGTGACCTCGAACTGCCGGTGCTGTTCGTCCACGGCGACGTCGAGAAGGTGCGGGCGCTGCTCGCGGACGAACTCGGTGACCACGTGCGAGTGGCCGACGAGTCGGCGGTCACCGTCTCTCCGACCGGCGTCTCCGGTCCGGATGTGCTTCTCGTGGAGGGCCTTCGTTGGCTGGCCATCCTGGTCGCCGTCGCGGCCGACCAAGCACGTGGGCTGACACTGAGAGAACGCGACTTCGAGGACTTGGCCCGTGGACTGCGGCGGTTGCGGGTGCGCAGCTACACCGCCCTCAACCTGAGGGTGTTCGACCAGCCGACCGAGTTGCCCGCCGCCGGCTGCGGGATGTTCGCCGACCCCGACGACGGGGATCCGGTCGTGCTGTCCCCGACCGCTGTCGCCGACATCCGTGGCTCGGCGCTGGTCGCGTTAGCCGAGGAGGTGGCCGCTGCCGTGGGGTTCGCCGGTCTTCGGGAACGGCTCCGGGCCGCAGTCCTCGACCTGCAACGCGACGGTGACGACCGGCCCGAGCCTGACGACGCGGACCTGGCCCGCGCGTTGCGGCTGAGCACCGCCCAGGTGGCGGCCACCCGAGCGCGCCTGGACGGCGGGCTGGAAGCCGTTCTCGGACGCCTTCACCCGGTGCTCGTCCACTTCGCCGGTGGGGAAGCCGCCGACGCCGCCGTCGACAACGCCCGCGCCTCGGGAGAGATGGCGGAACTGTCCACCTCGCTCCGGCCGCTCGCGCCGACGCTCCCGGTCGCGGTCGCGGTCGACACGTTGGTCGACATGGCGCGGACCGCCAGCACCACCGAGGAAATCCGGGTCGGCGTCGGGATCGGGTTCGCCGAGTTCAACACGACCCTCGCCGGGCTCGGCCGGCACTACGCCCCGCTGTCACGCCAAGAGGCGCACGAGCAGGCCCTGCGGCAGCACCTCGCCGTCAACCGCCAGCGGCTGATCGACCGTTTGCGGTGGGCCCGGCTCGCGCACTTCGACGACCGCCGCCCGCAACCCGACTGGCCCGACCTGCGCACGTTCGACTGGGTCGCCGTCCCCGCGGACTGGGGGACCACGGTCTACGAGGTCACCAGGGCTGAGCTCACCGGGTTAGTCGACGACGCGGCGCAAGCCCTGCTGGGCCGAGCACTGCCCGACCTCGGACCAGCGCTGCCGGCGCTCGGCACGGTCACCGCCGCGAACAAGGCACTGGTCACCCGCATCGGCCCGGACATCGCCCGGCTGGCCCGCGCCTGGGCCACCGCCCACCGGTCGCCGTTGGTCGAGCAGCTGACCTCCGACGACACCGGCACCGCGATCACCGCACTGCTCGACCGCAACGGCGCCCTCGACTTCCGGCGACTCGACCAGGACGACATCCCCGCCTGGCTGGACGTGCTCGGCTGGTGGCCGACCGGGATGCCCCGAACCACCGACCGGGACACCGCGGGCGTGACCGCCGAGCAGCTCGCCGCCGCGGACTCGGCCGTGACCGCAGCGCGGCGGGAAAGAGAACGCCGCCGGCGCCTGATCACGATCGGCGACCGGACGATCGACGTGGGCGTCGGTGCCGCCGACCTCACTGCGCTCGTCGACACCCTCCAGACCAACCTGGCGGCCAATCCGGCGGTCATCGCCGCGCCGAACCGGATCGCGGGCCTCAGTCCCATGGCGCCCACGAGGCCCCGGAACAGTGCCGGTGCGGGCGGCCGCGACCCCATGGCCGGGCTGTCCGACGAACAACGCCAAGCGCTCGGGTTCGCCGGTGAATGGCTCGCCTACCAGTGGCTTCTCCGCGTCTACCCGGAGGCGAACGAGTCCAGCTGGGTGTCCACCAACCGCCAACGGGTGTTCGCGGGGGATCTCGGCGACGACCGTCTGGGCTACGACTTCCGGGTCGAGCGCGCCCCTGGTTCCCTGATGTTCGAAGTGAAGGCGAGTCGTGACACACCAGGGTCGTTCATCCTCACCGACTCCGAGATCCGGGAGGCCCGGCGACACGCCCGCGATGGTCGTTGGCGGCTGTTGATCGTCCCGTACGTGTCGGATCCGGCCCGCTGTCGGGTTCTTCGCCTCCCGAATCCGTTCGAGGCACGAGCAGAGGGGATGTTCCGCCCTGGTGAGCAAGGCATTCGCTACCACTACAACCTCAACCACTGACCCGCAGGCCGCGACCCTTCGTGCGGGCCTGCGGGCCTGCGGGGTTGTCGGCTGGAGTTCGGCACGGGCCGGCATCAGGGCGGCCAGCGCGGCCTGGGTCTGCACGCGGTCGACGTCGAGTTGATCGACCAATTCGGTCCCGACATCGGCGAGCGCGACTTCCGCGGTGGGGCGATCGTCGGTGACCGGCCAGGAGCTGATCACCGCGCGGGCGCCGAGCAACGTCGTGGCCGTGCCGCCGAGATCGGTCAGCATCGCCTAATCGACCTAGCCAAAATATCGGTGGGATCGGGGCCGCACATCCGATCGGCGTCCGGCGCGCTGGTAGTGCCGTAAGCGGGGCGTGTCAAACGCTTCGACGTCGATCGCCGTGGACTCCCCCGGCTTTGAATGATGACCTCCAAGCGATTGGACCTGAGCTTCGCTCGCAAACCTGTCTACACCCTCGTTCCGCGCAAACCGCCACTAATTGACCGAGAGCTGCAAGCCGCCTCGGCTAGTCTGTCAAATGTGGACATCACCCTCGCCCACGAGAAGCTCGTCGAGGTCCTCAAGCTAATCGACGAGTGGGGCGACCTGTACAACCGCCGCTGGGGCAAGGTTCCGCCCTACACCGACAACGACCGGCTCGCCGCACAGGTCGACGAACTCCATGATCGCGTTCGCGCACGCACCCGGCTGGCTCAGGACATCATCCTGGCGATGGCCATCGTGAACTCGCCGCGAAGGTCGCCGAGCACGAAGAAGGTATGTACGGCGGCCACCCGTTCACCCGCGCGCGGGTAGCCATAGTGGAAGCGATCGCGATGCTCGCTCAGCAGGACGAACTCGCGTCGATTGTCGGCCCCGCCGGATCTCGGCTCTCAGCGTCCGAGCTGCATCCGATCACCTGGCAGGCGGCGGCCAAGCTTTGGGACGACGGTCACCGCCGCGCGGCTGTGCAGACAGCAGCCACAGCGCTCGAAGGCTTCCTGCAAACCTTCACCGGCCCAGCCATGTCCGGGGAGAACCTCGCCGTGCTTTTCTCGGTCAACGGCCCGACACCGGGATCGCCACGTCTCCGGTTTCAGGATGTAGACCCAGCCTCGAAGACCTGGAAGTCGGCACACGAGGGCGCAGCGGCGTTGGTACGCGGAGCCTTCATGGGCGTTCGCAACCTGGTATCCCACTCCGGCTGGCCGGAGTGGGATACCCGTGAAGCGCTGGAGATGCTCGCGGTACTCAGCTACGTGGCCCACCTCGCCGACAAGTCGATCATCGAGGCGGTGCCATGACGGAGGAGCTGCTCTCCAGGTTTTCGGCTGTGCACCACACCCGCGACGGATCCGTCGTGTTCGTGCTCGCGGACGGCCGGGCCTTCACCGCCGATCTCGGGCATCCGATGTTCGAACCGACCAGCGTGATCGACTCGCCGACCCTCCTGCCGCAGGAGTCGCGACTCGTCTTGCGGACGAACCGAGGCGACGACATCGTCCTCGAACTGCCGAGTCCACAGACCTCGCTCCCCTGCGTGGACGGCCGACGATCTATCTGGACCAGAACCACTGGAGCACCCTGGCGCAGGCGCTTCACGATCCCGTCCGCCTCCACGTACGACCGGGTCGGGCGCAGGCTCTCCCGCCGCACCCCGTCCGGCGCGGAGAGCCGATGGGTCTACGACCAGTCCAGCGCGCCGGTCGAACTGCACACCGCGGGGCACTCCTCGCGTTTCCGGTACGACGCGGCGGGCCGCGAGGTCGAACGAACGCTCGCCGACGCCGCGGTCCTCACCCAGACCTGGGACGCCAACCACTGGCTGCGGGCGCAGGCCGTCACCGGACCGGGCACCACCGGCTTGGTCCAGCGACGTTCCTACAACTACCGCGGCGACGGTTACGTGAGCCGGATCATCGACCAGCTCAGCGGAATCCGGGAGTACACGCTCGACCCGGCGGGGCGGATCACCTCGGTCGACGGTCCACAGTGGAGCGAGCAGTACACCTACGACGCCGCCGGCAACGTCACCGCGGGCCACTGGCCGGCCGACGAACAGGACGCGTCACTGGTCGGCGCCCGGGAGTACACCGGCGGGCAGGTCCGGCGGGCGGGCACCGCGACCTTCGAGCACGACGCCCAGGGCCGGGTGGTGGCCCGGCGCAGCCGCACGCTGTCCGGCAAGGTCCGGCAGTGGCGCTTCACGTGGTCGAGCGAGGACCGACTGGTCGAGGCGGTCACCCCGGATGGCACGCGCTGGCGCTACCGCTACGACCCCTTGGGCCGCCGGGTGGCCAAGGACCGGCTCTCGCAGGACGGTTCGGTCGCCGATTCGGTGCGGTTCACCTGGGACGGCCCGGTGCTCGCCGAGCAGCGGCACAGCTCGGGTTCCAGCACGGTGTGGGAGTGGCAGCCGGGCGCCTTCCGCGCGGTCAGCCAGCTCGATCAAGACGAAGTGGACGCCCGCTTCTACGCCATCGTCACCGATGTCGTCGGCACGCCGACGGAACTGGTCGACACCAGCGGTGCGGTCGCCTGGCACGCCCGGCCGGGTGTCTGGGGCGCCGGCGGCGCCCGCACCGGCACGGTCACCTGCCCGCTGCGGTTCCCCGGCCAGTACCACGACGCGGAAACCGGCCTGCACTACAACCACCACCGTTACTACGACCCGTCGACCGCCCGGTACACCAGCGTCGACCCGCTCGGGTTGACCCGTCACCCAACCCGTACGCCTACGTGTTCAACCCGATGGGGTGGACCGATCCGCTCGGGCTGGAGAAGTGCATCGACAACCGGAACTTCAACAGCCGCCAGGAGGCGCTCGACGCCGCGTACGACCGAGCGGGCATCCCCCGCGGCACGGAGCCGGACGCCCGTTGGGAGGTCGGCGGCGACCCGACGCGTCGGGGCGAGCCCGGCTACCGGTACTCGGAGGATCCCGGCGCGCACGGCAACTACATGCAGTTCGAGACACCGGACGGCTCGCGCGTCATCGCAGAGCACACCAACGACCCAAGGGCGCCGCAGCCGCACTTCCACGCCGGACAGCCCAAGGGAGACCCGAGTCGTGACGGCGTCGACTTCGGCTGGGGCGGCAGTTCGGAGTTCGAGAGGTACGGTCAGGTCGACGGCAAGCACCACTACTACTACCCGGAGGGCACCTAGATGGTCGACCGCGCCGCGATGCTCACCGCCGCCGGCCTGGAAGTTCTGGGCACCCGCGACATCGCGGGCGACCTGACGCCGGCGCAGGCGTGGCAGCGAGTCGTCTCCGGCAACGCCCGCCCGACGGTCGAAATACCCGACGACACCGCCGACGCGGACGCCCGAGTCGACGCCGAATGGCGGGAACTGGCTCGGCGACACGGCGTGCTGGCCGACGACGGCACCTTCCTGATCAGCCCCACGGGCCCCGGCGCGTTCACCGCACCGTGGACCGCCGTCCGCCTCACCGACCACACCCACCTCGCCCGCCACCTCACCGCCAACCCGGACGAGCCCGAATTCGTCACCGCCTCCGCAGACGGAACGGTGATCCTCGGCGTCACCACCGAGGAATACGCCATCTGGCTTGTCGTCACCTGACCTCACACGTTCCCGCTCCGGATGTGCAGCGCGAAAGCGTGAGAGCGCAACTGACCAAGCCGCCGCTGGAGTCCTGGCTGGCCGATCGGCTCGGGGAAGGCGCGCGTCGCAACAACATCGGGCTCGCGCTGGTCCTAAACGGCCCGCTCGACGTCGACGCGCTGCGTGCGGCGGTGCACGCCTCCGTCGACCGCCACGACGTGCTCCGGACGGCGTTCCTGGAGGAGGGCGGCGAGCTGCGCCTGGCACCGCCCGCCGCCGACGCCCGACCGGACCTGCCCGTCGTGGACCTCACGGACCGCCCGGACGACGTGGCGCCCACCTGCGCGCGACTGACGGCCGAGCCGCTGGACCTGGCCGACCCGGTGGGTGTGCGGACGACCCTGCTGAGGACCGGTCCGCGCGAGCACCGCCTGGTGTGGGTGGTGCACCACGCCCGCTGGGACCCGGGGTCGACCGACGTACTGGTGCGCGAGTTGTTCGCCCTGTACGAGGCGGAGCTGGGCGGCGCACCGGCCGAGCTGCCGCCCCGGCGGATCAGGTACTCGGACTTCGCCGCGTGGCAGCGGGCACGGCTCACCGGGGCGCGGCTGGCCGAGCTGCGCGACTTCTGGCGCGGGCTGCGCGGCGCGCCGCACTGCGAACTGCCCGTCGACACCCCGCGCTGGCGGGTGGAGCGCGGCCGGGGTGCGGCCGAGGCCGCCGAACTCGACCCCGCGACCTCGGCCGCCCTGCGCCGCCTGTGCGAGCGCACCGACACCACGACCTACGTGCTCGCGCTGGCCGCCTTCGTCGCGCTGCTGCACCGGATCACCGGCGAGACCGACGTGGTGCTGGGCACCGCGAGCGCGGGCCGTCCCGGTAGGGACCTCGACGGCGTGGTCGGCTGCTTCGTCAACATGGTGGCCCTGCGGACGGACGCGTCGGGCGACCCGGGGTTCGGCGAACTGCTGGAACGGACGCGGGCGGCGACCGCGGCGGCGTTCGCCCACCACGAACTGCCGTTCGAGCAGGTGCTCGACTTGGCGGGCGGCGGTCGGGGCGGGCAGCGGCCACCCCTGTTCGGCATCGAGTTCACCGCGGTCGCCGCCGCCGGGCCGCCCCGGTCGGCGAGCTCGCCGTCCGGGTGGACCTCCTGCACGACGGCTCGGCGAAGTTCGACCTCGGTCTGGTGATCACGGAGACCGACGACCGGCTCGTGGTGGAGGTCGAGTACGACACTGGCCTGTACCGGGCGGCGACGGCACGTCTGCTGGTACACCGGTACCTGACCGTCCTGGCGGCGCTGGCACGCGATCCCGGCCTCCGGCTGTCCCGACTGCCGATCCCCGACGAGGCCGTGCCGCCCGCGCCCGGTCACCCGCCGGCCGCGCGCGCCGCCGTGGACGAGTGGTGGGCGCGCGGTGGCTTCCCGCCCTCCCGTGCCGCGGTGGTGGACGGTTCGGGTGTCGCCGATCGGGGTTGGGTGGCGCGGGCGGCGCACACCGTGACGCGACTGCTGCGGGAACGCGGTGTCGGCCGGGGTGACGTGGTGGCCGTCTCCGCCGGGCAGGACCGGTGGGCGGCCGCGGCCGTGGCGGGCGTGCTGGGCGCGGGCGCGGCGCTGCTGCCCCTGCCGCCCGCACCCTCCGGGGACACCCTGGAGCGCGTCCCGCGCGCGGGGCGACCGGCGCTCCTGCTGCGCATGCCCGGCGGGCCACGGCGGCGCTCAACTTCGACATGTCGGTCTACGACGTGTTCGGCGTCCTGGCCGCGGGCGGCACCGCCGTCCTGCCCGAGCCCGCGACCAACCCGGACCCGGACCAGTGGCTGGCGTTGGCGCGCGAGCGGTCTGTGACGTTCTGGGCGGCGGTACCGGCGTTGATGGACCTCGTGGTGTCCCGCGCCGAGACCCTCCCGGACGCCGGGCTCGACGGCCTCCGCACCGTGGTGCTGGCCGGTGACTGGATCCCGCTCACGCTGCCCGACCGGCTGCGCGCGGTAGCGCCGGGCGTGCGACCGATCAGCTGCGGTGGCCCGGCCGAGACCACGAACTGGTCGATCGCCCACCCGATCGTGCCCTCGATCGTCCACTTCCACACCGAGTTCCCCTTGTCCCGCAACGGGAAAGTGGACCGGAGCGGGCTCGTGGCGCGGCCCGTGCAGGCGGAGCCCGCCACCGGTGCCCGCACGCTGCGGGAGAGCACGCCGGTGGAGCGCGCCGTGGCCGAGCTGTGGGCGGACGTGCTCGACGTGCCGGAGGTCGGCCCGGACGACACGTTCTTCGCGCTGGGCGGCAACTCGATGCTGGCGTCCGCCATCGCGCTGCGACTGCGGGAGCTCTTCCAGGTGGACGTGCCGCTGCGCACGGTCCTCGACGAGCCCACGCCCGCCGACCTGGCCGCCGCCCTGCTGGCCGATCCGCGGACCGGCGAGGAGGTCCGGCAGACCGCGCAGCTCCTGGCGGACCTGCGCGACCACGAGGACGGAGGACTGACCGCGGCCCCCGCGGAGGCGGGCTGACGCCGGGCGCCGACCGGCTTTGCGCGTGATTCGTGGCGAAAATGTGGCGGCGTGCGTGGTTTTCCGCTGCCTGATACGTTCATCGCATTCCGCCGGCCGGTCGGCGCCCATTCCACTTCTTGTGCCGCAGGGCACTTCGGTGTCCCTACCGGGAGGTCTTTCACTTGCGAGGCAAGCTCCTGCGCCATGCCGATTTCCGGAAGCTGTGGTTCGGCCAGACCGTGAGCAACTTCGGCGACGCGATCTCGTTGATCGCGCTGCCCACGGTCGCGATCCTCACGCTGGACGGCGGCGCGTTGGAAACCGGTCTGCTGGGCGCGATCCGGTTCCTGCCGTTCCTGCTGATCGCGCCGGTCGCGGGCAGGCTGGTCGACCGGACGTCACGGCGCACCGTCATGATCGTGACCGATCTCGGGCGGTTCCTGGTGCTCGCGTCGATACCCGCCGCCTACGCGCTGGGTGCGCTGACCCTGGCGCAACTGCTGGTGGTGGCCGCGCTGCACGGCACGTTGACCGTGTTCTTCCAGGTCGCTTACCAGGCGTACCTGCCCGCGCTGGTGGGGCCGGACAACCTGGTCGAGGGCAACACCAAGCTCCAGTTCAGCCGCTCGGCCGCGGAGGTCTTCGGCGCGGGCGCGGCGGGCGCGTTGATCGGCGCCCTCGGCGCGGCGCGCGCAGTGCTGGCGGACGCGCTCACCTACCTGGTCTCGGTGCTGGCGCTGGTGTTCCTGCGCCACCGGGAGGAACCCGCGACCGCACCCGAGGACCCGCAGCGCTCCGCCGAGGACGACCGGCCCGAGGTGCGGGCGAAGGGGTGGCGGCTGCTGCTGTCCTTTCCGCTGTTGAGGTCGCTCATGCTGACCACGACGACGTTGAACCTCGCCGTGGCGATGGCCGACGCGCTGCTGCTGGTGTACGCCTACCAGACGCTGGGGCTGAGCCCGGGCGAGGTGGCCGTCGCGTTCGGCGTCGGCAGCGTCGGCTTCTTCCTCGGCGCGAGCATCGCGCGGCGGGTCGCCGGGCGGTTCGGCGTCGGCCGCACGCTGGCCGCGGCGACGGCGCTGATCTCACTGGCCTACTTCAGCCTGCCGTTCGGCACGCTCGGCGCGGCGCTGCCGATCCTGGTCGCGGCGCGGATGATCGTCGGCGTGGCCAACCCGCTCTACGACATCCACGTGATGACCCTCGTGCAGTCGGTGACGCCCAACCACCTGATGGGCCGCATCGGCGGAACCGCGCTGTCGGCCGTGTTCGGCTCGGTGGCGCTCGGCTTCCTCGTCGGCGGTGTCGTGGGTCAGCAGGTGGGGTCGACCGCCGGCATCGTGACGGCGGGCGTGCTGTGCCTGCTCGCCACCTGCGTGGTGCTGGCCAGTCCTCTGCGGTCGATCCGCTCGCACGAGACGGCGCCGAAGTTGTCGTCCACGGCCGCGGCGTGAGCAGGTCGGACGTGGCCCCGGTTCGGGGGTGGGTCGGAGTCGACCCACCCCCGAACCGCTGCGATCAGCCGCCGGCGAGCCGGAAGCACTGCCGGAAGACGTGCTCGGTGCCGACGCTGGGGCCGACGCCGAGGTACTTGCCCAACTGGGCGACGCACGTGCGGTACCAGTCGTGCACCCGCGACGGCTGCCGCAGTTCGGCGTGCGCCCGCATGAGTTCGCGGTAACTCGCCTCCCGACAGGGGTCCAGTTCCAGGATGCGGTGGTGCAGGTCGACCGTCCGCTGCAAGTCCCGGCGAGCCGAGGACTCGTCGGCGAGCCGGGACAGGGCGTGCATCTGCATGTCCTTGTACCTCTCCCGGCGCAGCACCGCCCACATGGCCGAGGACTCCGGCAGGTACGGGCCGTCGTACAACGCCACCGCCTGCTCGTACCGCCGCACCGCGGCGTCGGCGTCACCGGCCCGGTCCAGCCGGACACCGTCCTCCAGGGCCCGCTGGAACTCCACCACGTCGACCCACATCCCGTCGGCGTGCAGCACGTACCCGGCGCTTTCCCACGAGACCCGGTCCGATGTGGACACCAAGCGCAACGGCTTCGCGGTGAACCTGTTGCACGCGCGGGGCCGGACGGCGGCCGAGGTGTTCTCGCGCCCGTCGACCGGGGACAGGTTCGCCGACGTCGACTGGACACCGGTCGGCGCGTCGGGCCTGCCGTTCCTGCACGGGCACGCCTTCGCCGTCGCCGAGTGCGCTGTGGCGGGCAGGACCGAGGTCGGTGACCACACCGTGGTGTTCGGCGAGGTGCGGTCGATCCGGCAGGCCCAGGACGTACCGCTGCTGTACGGGCTGCGCACGTTCTCCACCTGGCCCGCACCCGCCGGTCCCGCGGTCCGGTCCGAGGAGTCCTCGCGATGACCACCGGTCCGCCGCGCACACCCGCCGTCCCGCCCGCACCCTCCGCCGGGCGGGTCGGGACGGTGGTGGGGGCGCTGGCCGCCGTCGTGCTCGGCACTGCCCTCGTCCTGCTGGGCGGTGGCGCACCGCACGGCGTCGACCCCGCCGCCCGGTTGCTGCTCGCCGTCGCGGTCGTGCTGGCGACGTGCCACCTGTGCGGCGCCCTGCTGACCCGGCTCGGTCAGCCCGCGGTGCTCGGCGAGGTGCTGGGCGGGATCCTGCTGGGTCCGTCGGTGCTGGGCGCGCTGGCGCCCGCGGCGGCGGCATGGCTGCTCCCGCGCGAGGTGACCGCGCCGCTGGGGGTGGCGGCCCAGTTGGGTCTGGTGACGTTCATGTTCCTGGTCGGCTACGGCTTGCGGGACGAACTGCCCCGCACCGGGCTGCGGACGGTGGGTGTCGTGACGGCGGGGTCGGTCGCCCTGCCGTTCGCGGCCGGCGTGGCGATCGCGGTGCCCCTCGCGCCGCACCTGGCGGGAGCCGACGCCCGGCCGGGCGGGTACCCGGTGTTCTTGGGTGTCGCACTGTCCATCACGGCGGTGCCGGTGCTGGCGAGGATCCTCACCGACCTCGGCTTGGAACGGTCGCGGGTCGGTGCCGTCGCCCTGGCGTGCGCCGCCACCGGGGACGGGTTGGCGTGGGCCGCGCTGACCCTGGTGCTGGCCGCGGCGACTCCCGCGAGCGTGTGGGTGACGGTGGGTGCGGGCTTCTCGTTCCTGGTGTTCCTGCGGTACGCCGCGCGGCCCCTGCTGGCCCGGTACGCGCGCCGGGCGGAGCACTCGCACACCGCCCGGCGACTGCTGCTGCCGCTGCTGGTGGTCTGTGCCTCGGCCGCGGCCGGCGTGACCCAGTCCATCGGCCTGCACCCGGTGATCGGAGCGTTCCTGCTCGGCACGGCCGTGCCCCGGACACCTCTGGTGGACACCGCGCGGGACCAGTTGCAGGGCTTCACGGTGACCGTCCTGCTGCCGTTGTTCTTCGTGGGAACGGGGTTGGCCACGTCGATCGGCCTGCTGGGCGGTTCGCCGACCCTGTGGCTGGTGTTCGCGGCGGTCCTCGTGGTGGCCTGCACGGCGAAGTTCGCGGGCGCGGGTGTCGCCGCCAGGCTGTCCGGCTTCACGACCGGGGAGTCGATGGCGCTGGGCAGCCTGATGAATTGCCGAGGGGTCACGGAGTTGGTCATCGCCGGTGTCGGCCTGGAAGCGGGACTGATCAACCAGACGGGTTTCACCGTCCTCGTCCTCGTCGCACTGCTGACGACCGTGATCACCACACCGGTGACACGGAGAGCACTGCCGGGCGAGCTGAAAGCGTGGTGAACACCCACGGAAAACGTGTCACCCTGGTAGCGTCGCCCGGGTGACCCCGAAGCAGGAGAGCAAGCGGATCAACGTGGCGATCACGCCGGACACGGCCAGGGCGCTTGAGGCGGTGACCGCCGCCGAGGGCGTCAGCCTGACCGAAGCCCTACGCAGGCTGGTGAGCTACGGCGACTTCGTCTACCGGGCGATCAAGCAGGACAACGCCGAGGTACTGCTGAAGACCGGAGACACCACGCGAGCCGTCATCCTCCTCTGAAGCCGACGTTCGCGGTAGGGCGGGCGTCTCGGGAAGAAGCTGTGCCAGCCGACCGGGTCGTCCATGACGACGCGTCGCCGACACCTCACCTCGACAGGCCAGGTGCACGGTCTGCGACAGGCTCCGAGGCCGCCGACCGGGGCCGTGAGCGTGCCCAGGCGCTGGGATGCCCGTCCACACCGGCATTCCGGCACGGGAGCGCACACCCCGCACGGTGCACTTCGACCCGCCGGACAGTCCCACGACCAACGACAGGCCGCGAGCCTCAGGATGCGTGGAGGCCAGGCCACACCATGCCGTGCCCGCCCGCGACGCACACCCCTCGGGCGAGCACGACCCCGTCACCTCCCTTCCGGGCACGATCCTCTGAACCAGACGGTGAGGAGTTGCCCGCCTGCTTCGTGGCCAGTGTTCGAGGGCAGTTCGAGGGCGGGGTCCGGGCGGGGTGTCGTGTGTGGTGTCGGCTTGTCCTGCCTGCTCGCGCGGTGGTGGTGTGGTCGAGCACAGTGACGCCGGCGTCGGCGCGGAAGGTCAGATCGAGTTCGTCGACCAGCCGTGCAGTTTGCTTGACGTCCGGAGTGCAGCTCACGCCGGCGCGGTGTCGGGCTTCGTGTTGACGCTGACCAAGGGGCACGTGGCGGCGGTGCATCGCTACTACGGGACGTTGAACAAGCACGAGAACCCGCCGTACCCGCCCAACCCCGCGGCGACCTCGGCCACCGCGGTCTCGCTTTCGGAGCATGGGATCACGCCCCCAGCACTGGGAGCACGGGACGTGCGGCGTTGCTGTCCGGTGGCCGCCATGAGGGTCGGAGCGAGTCGAGCGAGAAGTGCCCCTGAACGAGGTACGTCGGGCTACAAGTGATTCCGCTATGGAGTGATCACGGATATAACATATCGCCACCTCGTCTCGATGAAATGTGTCACCCACAAGTTGCTTCCGCACCCGTGATCTATCCGGGTAGCCGGTGGCGGGAGTCCGCCCGAAGTCGCGAGTGGTCACGTACGCGGTGACGGTGATGTGGGTGCTGGTCAGCCGGTCGTCATCCATCGTTGCGGTGACGGTCACCGACGCCGATTGGCCCAGTTCAGTGCGTTGCTGTTCAACTGCACAATCGCTCTGCGTCCTCGTCCCTGGAGAGGCGGCGCCGAAAAGGCTCTTCGTCGCACCCGAACGGTGGATCCACCGCGAAGGCCCGATGCGGAAGACAGCGTCATATGCAAGCCTCGTGGTGAGGCCCTTGCCGCGATCCCGGTGGATCGGCGAGCGGTGTCACATGTGGTCAATGACAAAGCGAAGGGTGGTCCTCGTGTGCGGCTCAAGCAGGCGGGCCGGCAACGCGGTGCGTGGCCGCGGTTGGCGGTAGGACCCGCTGGTGATCACGGATTCCTGTGTAGTTCATCGGTGCGGGACGCGTGCTGCTCGCCTCGGCTCTTCAGTCTCGACTCGGATTCAGGGCTGATCTCGCGCCAACGGTAGCGACGGGCTTCCGGCGGTCATTCGATCACTATCCGTCCTGACGACCGGCGGATCTGCAACCCGAATTTTCCGGTAATCGGGCGCGGCCCGCCCGGATGCGGAAAGGGGCATCAATGACATCTTACGTTGAAACAGACCAGGTGATTTTTCCAGCCGGTGCCGCGACGCAGACCAGCGCCGCAGAGGCCGCGCAAGAGAAGTGGGACGCCGTCATCGTCGGTGGCGGCATGGCAGGTTCCATCGTCGCCGAGCGGCTGGGCCAAGCCGGCTACCGGGTGCTGATCCTCGAAGCCGGTCCCGGCAAGGACCTGGACCTCACCGAGTACGAGTCGTACATGTCGCGGTTCTACGACGCGGTCGTCAAGGACAACCAGTCCCCGTACCCGTTCAACCCGAATGCCCGGATGCCCAGGAGCACCGACACCATGCCGGTGAACCCGGACACCCCCCGAGACGACTTCTACCTCGTACAAGAGGGCAAGTACTGCTCGGACACCACCTTCACCCGGGTCCTCGGCGGCACCTCCATGCACTGGGAGGGGAAAGCGCTGCGCATGCTCCCCGAGGACTTCGACCTGCAAACCAAGTACGGCCAGGGCCTGAACTGGCCGCTGGGCTACGACGACCTGGAGCCCTACTACCGGCAGGCCGAGGCCGAACTGGGCGTGGCCGCCGAAGTCGAGGACCAGGCCTACCTGGGGATGCACTTCCCCAAGGGGTACGTGTTCCCGATGCACCGTATGCCGCTGTCCTACCTGGACCAGACGGTCGCCCGAGGCGTGGACGGCATGCGGGTCAACCTGGCAGACGACGATTACACCCTCCGGGTACGGAGTTTCCCGCAGGCCCGCAACGGCGTGCCGAACGCCGCGTACGACGGCGGCAAGGGCTTCGTCCCGGTCGGCGCGGTGAGCACGAGCCAGGCGGAAGAAGGCGAACGTTGCCAGGGCAACACCAACTGCGTCCCGCTCTGCCCCGTGCAGGCCAAGTACCACGCGGGGAAGACCCTGGCCAAGGCGCTCAGCAAGGGAAACGTCAAGGTCGTGACGCAAGCCGTCGCGTCCAAGGTCGAGATCGACGAGCAGAGCCGGCGAGTCACCGGGCTCACCTTCAAGAACTACGAGTCGACCTACTCCAACAGTTACGAGACCCACACCGTGGAGGGCCTCGTCTACATCCTCTGCGCGCACGCCATCGAGAACGCCCGGCTCATGCTGGCCTCCGACATGCAGCGCATGAGCCGCAGCAACCTGATCGGTTGCAACCTGATGGACCACGCCTACCTGCTGTCCTGGGGCTTGTTGCCCAAGCCGGCCGGCACCATGCGAGGCACGACCTGCACGGGCGGGATCACCGACCTGCGCGGCGGGCGGTTCCGCAGGACCCAGGCCGGGTTCGGCGTGGACATCCACAACGACGGCTGGGGGTGGGCGACCGGCTCGCCCTACACGGACCTGGTCGAACTCGTCGACAAGCGGGGCCTGCGCGGGCCGGAGCTGCGCAGGACGCTCGGGGACCGGATCTCCCGACAGCTCCTGCTGGCCTTCATGATCGACTTGCTGCCCGACAAGAGCAACACCGTCACCGTGGACGACCGGTACGAGGATGCCATCGGCAACCTGAAACCGGTCGTGTCGCTCAAGATCCCGCCCTACACCATGCGGGGTGCCGCGTTCGCCCGCAAGCTCGCGGCCGACATCTTCGAGAAGCTCGGCGCCGAGGACTGGACCGAGTACGACGAGAAGAGCTACAGCGCCGTCGAGCACGACGGCCAGTGGTACAACATCCTGGGCGGCAACCACCTTGCGGGCACCCACATCATGGGCACCGACCCGAAGAACTCCGTGGTCGACCACACCCAGCACTCGTGGGACCACGACAACCTCTACCTCGTCGGGCCCGGCAGCCTGCCCTCCATCGGGACGTCCAACATCAGCCTGACCATGGCGGCGCTCGCTTTCCGCAGTTCGACCCACATCGTCAAGTACCTGCGTGCCGCGAAGGCGCCGGCCACCGTGCACGGCTAGACGGCCAACAGATCGGCGGGTCGAACGCGACACCAGCCACCGCCACCACCACCGCCGCCCACGATTGGGGCAACATGTCCGTTTCAGAAGTGGAGCTGGGCCAGGGCTCCATCATCCAGACCATCGAGGAGCTACGCGAGTACCTCTACCGGGGGCTCCAGCTGGAGCACGCAACGCTCCCGCCCTACCTGACCGCTCTCTACTCGCTCAAGCCCGGGACGAACTCGGATGCCTGGCACGTCATCAGGGTCGTGGCCGTCGAGGAGATGCTGCACCTTACCCTGGTCGCGAACGTCTTGAACGCCGTGGGGGGAACGCCTGACCTCACCAAGCGCGGCTTCGTGCCGAACTACCCGACGCGCCTGCCGTGTGGTGTGGGTGACTTCGAGGTGCACCTCCGACCGTTCTCGCGCGAGGCCCTCACGACGTTCCTGATGATCGAGCAGCCCGCGCCGGCAGTGAGCGAGGCGGACAGGTTCGTACCGGTGGACTGGGTGTCCCTCGGGCTGACGTCCAACGGCTCGGCGCCGTCACCGGACGAACTGGCGGAACTTGAGGAGTCCGGCTCCGTCCTCGGCCTCGTCCCCGGAGACCCCACCCGGCGCTTCTCGAGCATCGGTGAGTTCTACGAGGAGATCGTCCGGGGGATCAACCACCTGGAGGACCAGGCCCGCAAGGCAGGGAAAACGATCTTCACCGGCGATCCCGCCCGCCAGGTGACCTCCGAGTACTTCTACTCGGGTGGCGGCGACGTGATTGAGGTGACCGGGCGGGACACCGCGGTCGCTGCGCTCACCCTCGTCGCGGAGCAGGGCGAAGGGCTGCACGGCGGCATCTACGACAGCGGGGACGAACTCGCCCATTACTACCGGTTCCAGCAACTGGAGAAGGGGCGGTACTACCTGAAGGGCGACGAGCCGGGAGTTCCGTCCGGCGAGGATCTGCACGTCGACTGGAGTGCCGTCTATCCGGTGAAGCCGGACATCAAGCTCGCGGACCTCCAGGGAGACCCGGAAATCCTGGCGGCGGCCGAGGAGTTCAACCAGTCCTATGCCACCTTCCTCACCCACGTCAACCTTGCCTACAACGGTCAGCCCGACCTGCTGCTCAAGGCGGTTTGGGAGATGTTCCGCATTCGCGACAGCATGAACCGCCTCATCCGCAATCCGCTCACCGGGCACCCGGGGAAGAACGCCGGTCCGACATTCGAACTCTATGCAGCCGAGGAGGAGGCGCCGTGACGCAGGGAACGACCGCGGAAGAGAAGCTGCGCGAATTCGTGAAGTTCTCGGCCACGGTGACCGGATTCAGCGAGTTCGACCTGTGGGGAACCGGTCAAGCGCAGGCGTACTACGACACTGTGGTGGATCAAGAAGGGCCGGACGCGATCGAGAAAGCGATTTCTTCCGATCCGTCTGCCGTCCCTCCCGATCCACTGGTGCAGAGCATCATCAAGCTCTGGTACGTCGGCGTCTGGTACGGCCCGGACCTGTCGGGACGTGAGGACGTGGCAGCCTGGACGGCGCCCGGCCGGAGCGGTGGGAAGCCCGCCGTCCCGGACGACACTCGGCCCGAGGGAAGTCAGCTCCGGCAGGCCGTATCCCGACCGCACCAGGCGGGGGAAGATCGCGCGCACGCCGAAGACGGACGCAAAGCCTTGTTCGTCGTCTCCCCCGACGCCTACACCGAGGGGCTGTTGTGGCGGGCGATCGCTGCCCACCCGTCCGGCGCGAAGGCGCCGGGTTACGGGTCGTGGGTCAATCCTCCCACATTCGAGGACCACCAGAAGGAGCAAGTGCAATGACCGGCACTGTCCCGAGCTTGAGTCGCGATGATGTATCACTCGGCGTGACGCCGACCCTGTGGTGGAACGACGACTTTCCGCTGATCGACATCGGAATCCCGTTCGAGCAATGCGTGAGCGAGATGGCGCTCGCGGGCTTCCAGGGCTGCAGCATCGGCCACAAGTACCCGGCCGATCCCGCCGTCCTCAAGGCGGCACTGGACCTGCGCGGCCTGAGGGTGTCCGAGCCATGGGTGAGCACCTACTTCACCATCGGCGACAAGAACCGGACCGTCGAAAACTTCAGGAGACAGCTGGAGTTCCTCAAGAAAGTGGGCGGCCAGGACATCGTGGTCGCGGAGTTCGGGCAGTCGTCGCACCTGCAGCCCATCCCTGTCTTCGAGCACCGCCCCCACTTCACCGAAGACGATTGGGATCTCCTCACCGGCGGGCTCGACGAGATCGGAAAGCTGGCCGCGGATGGCGGGATGCGGCTCTGCTACCACCATCACATGGGCACCGGTGTGCAGACGGCCAAGGAAATCGACAGGTTGATGGCGGGCACCAACCCGGACTACGTGCACCTGCTGTTCGACACCGGACATCTCCAGTTCGCGGGCGACGACCCGCTTGAGACCGCGGAGAGGCACAAGCAGCGAATCAAGCACGTTCACCTCAAGAACGTCCGCCAGTCGGTGGCCGAGAAGGTGCAGAGCGACCACCTCTCCTTCCAGGAGGGAATTCTGCAGGGCGTCTTCACCGTGCCCGGGGACCCGGAAGGCACTATCGACTTCGTGCCCATACTCTCGACGCTGGGGGAAGCCGGCTACGAGGGATGGCTGGTCGTCGAGGCCGAACAGAACCCGGCGACGGCATGCCCGCTAAAGTACGCCAAGATGGCCCGCGCTTACCTCGCGGAAGTCCTGGGATGGTAACGATGAGCTCACGCGAAATCTATCTCAGCTTCTTCATGTTCACCGTCAACCTACACCCGGATGATCCCCGGTACACCGAGGTCATCGTCAGGCACATGAAAGAGCTGCGGAGCATCGGGTACACGGGCTTCGACATGCCCGTGTACCCGAACGATGCGGGCGACCCCCAAGCGGACGTGCCTCGCTACGAGAAGCTCAGGAAGGCTCTCGACGCAGCCGGCTTGGAGGACGTGGGTCTGACCACGAACGTGGCCACGACGCCAGCCTACGATCCCACATCGCTGAATCCCGAGGAACGCGAGGCAGCCCTGGTCTACCTCAAGTCCCGGGTGGACATCACAGCGGCCCTGCGCGGCACCATCCTGGCGGGCCCCGTCCTGTTTCCCTACAACGTATTTCCCACCCTCAACGGCGAACCGCTGTGGAGTGACGCGCTGCAGGACTGGTTGCGGCCCCGGTACGACATCGCGCAGCCGATCTTCGAGCGGCTTGGCGAATACGCGGCGGAGAAGGGCGTCCAGGTCGCCATCGAACCCGTTGACCACTGGGAGACACCAGCTCCGAACATGGTGCGCGACGTGCTCGACTTCCTTGCCGGCGTGCGCGGTTCCAACGTCGGCGTGTGCGTGGACAGCTCTCACGTCGTCCTCGGCAGCAGCGGCCCGGATGCGTACCGCAGCGACATTCAGGATGCCGCCGACCAGCAGCGCCTGCATTACGTGCAGGTGTCCCCGCCGGATCGCGGCGAGGTCGCGGACAGCTGGATCCCCTGGCGCACGTTCTTCGAGCCGATCCTGCCCGTGTACGACGGACCGCTGCTCATCGAAGTCTTCAACGCCATCCCGGCGTTCCTCACTTCGTTGCGGCTGACAAGGCGGAAGTTCTGGATCCCCGGGGAGGACGAGCCAGTTCCGGGCGTGCCGAGCGCCTACGAGGTTGCCGAGCACGGGATCAAGAAACTGCGTTCGGAGCTGGCCACGGTGAACGCGGCATGATCCGAGCTGCCCAGCGGTCAAGGCGCCGCGGACGTCAGGTTGATGGTCGACAAGGGAGCTGCCGATGCCGTGGTCACGTCGGCTCCGGTTGGCTGACGTCTGCGGCGTAGGCGGCCCAGTCCTCGCCTGATGCCTGCTGCCACTGGACAGCCACGTCGAGGTGGACCCCGAGCATCCGGGCAAGGATCACCGCAAGCACTTCGGTGGCGAGGGTGAACAGCGCGGTGGAGCGATCTTGCTTGGGCCGGATCCCGACCTTGTGGAGGCGCCGGCAGATCTGGTCTTCGCTGAGGGGGGCGCCCTGCTGACCACCGGGGAAGAGCCAGGGGCGTCCTCCGAGATGTCGATCCTGGCTTGCCGCCTTCGGCGCGAGGAGTTCCTCGCCACCGAGGAGATCGTCGCCGGGTCGCCGGCGCCCACCAGCTGAGGAGGTCGCATGGCCACGCACGCCGTGGTTGACAGTGGAGCCGCACGTCAGTACATCGTCGTGATGGACGCCGGTGATTCGGCGTTGGACGAGTTGCTCGCCTTCGCCCGCGAACACCGCTTGCAGACCGCGTCGTTCACCGCCATCGGCGCGTTCAGCGACTGCACCCTGGCGTTCTACGACGTCGACGCCGAGCAGTACGTGGACAACCCGGTCAGCCAGCAGTCCGAGGTGGCCTCGCTGACCGGCAACGTAGTCCGCACCGAGGAAGGCGACTGGCAGTTGCACGCGCACGCCGTGGTCGCGTTGCGGGACGGCACCACCAGGGGAGGCCACCTGCGTCGAGCGGTCGTGCGCCCGAAGCTGGAGGCCGTCGTCATCGAGACAACACACCCGGTTGACCCGGCGTTTCAACCCTGACAGCGGCCTCGCCCTCATCGACCACGGCAGCGGTGACGCCATCGTCGACCCGGATCGGCTGCGGTACGGCTTGGCGCCGGGAACGGGCGGGAGTCGACCCGGCGACCGCCGCACCGACGCGCGGCCGCGGCGTGGGCCGAGGAGGCGGCGACGGCCGGGACGGTGGCGGTGGCGGTGGCGGTGGCGGTGGCGGTGGCGGTGGCGGTGGCCATGATGCCCTGGAAGAACCGGCGGCGGTGCACGCCGGGTGGGCGGTGGTCGGACACGGTGGATCTTGTCGGGCTGGGCGGTCACCAGGGTGTGCGGGCGACGAACGCCGGGCGCAGGTCGGCCGGAACAGGGTCGTAGTAGCGGTGGAACACCGGGGTGGCCGAACCGGACATCGGCGGGACCGTCCAACTCCAATCCGTGGGCACGGCACGGCCTTCGCGGTGCTCGCGGTCCACATGCGACAGGAAGCGGCGGGTCTCGGTGTGGTGGTCGCCCATCGTGACCCCGGCGGCGCGGAAGGAGTGCAGGACCGCCAGGTTCAGCTCGACCAGCGCGCGGTCGCGCCACAGCGTCTCCTCGCGGCCGGTGTCCAGGCCCAGGCCCTCGGCGACGGCGGGCAGCAGGTCGTAGCGGTGGGTGTCGCCGAGGTTGCGCGCCCCGACCTCGGTGACCACGTACCAGCCGTTCTGCGGCGCGCTGGGGTAGCAGATCCCACCGATCTCCAACGCCAGGTCCGACACCGCGGCCACGGTGTACCAGCGCAGGCCGAGCCCGGCGAACCAGTCGTGCACCGGGTGGGTGATCGGCACCTCTACCACCGCGTCACGCGGATGCGTGAACCAGCGCACCGGTTCCCCGGGATGC
This sequence comes from Actinosynnema sp. CA-248983, assembly GCA_050954585.1. GTDB lineage: Bacteria > Actinomycetota > Actinomycetes > Mycobacteriales > Pseudonocardiaceae > Actinosynnema. The sequence continues at coordinate 5,485,990 of CP191863.1, forward strand.
CGTTGCACCATGAGGGGAAGCAGGGTGAACCGGTCGACCGGGGCACTCCACCCCGCGCGGCGGGCGTGCTCGGTCAGCTCGGCGGTGCGCGGGTCCCCCAGCCACGCCCCGTCGCCGCCGCGGGCGCCGGCGTAGCGGATCAGCTGCTCGGACACGATGCGCGGGCCGGGGCGTCCGGGGCGGTCCGGGGCGAACACGGACACGATCGGCCGGATGCGGCCCCCGTTGTGCCCCAGGCGCAGGTGGGCGAAGCACTCGGCGGCGACCTGCCCGGGCTCGTCGACGTGCCGCAGGTCCCGCACGACCAGGCTCTGCCAGTACAGGCGGCCCAGGCAGCGCGAGGCGTTGCGCCACGCGGCCTTCGTGCCGAACACCAGCTCCTCGGGCGTGTGCGTGTAGGTCCCGGTCGCCGCGATCTCCGCCAGCACCTGCCGGACGCGCCGCCGCGGCGCTTCACCGGGCAGGCACTCGCGGAAGTACTGCCGCACGAACGCCTCCGCCGCACCCGGATCGGCCACCCCGCCGACCACCGCCTGCACCGGCTCCGCCCCCGGCGCCAACGACCCGGCCGGCCACACGTCCGGACCGGCGGGACACCGTGCCCGGGTGTTGAACACACCTGGGTTCCGCTGCCGGGCAACCACGCACACCTCCACGACCTGACGGAACCTCGACCCTCACGATGATCTTCAAGGGCCTGGCGGCGGTGGTCCACTCGGGTCACACCATCGTGGGAGCGCGTCAGCGGTCCGCCGCCGCCGCGTTCAAGGAAGTCATGAGCGGACAGCGCAGCCTGCCATGACCACCGCGCGGCGGGCCCGACCACCGGGAACACGCCACCGCAGCGCGCGTCTGGTCGGGCACGGCTTCACGGCGGCAAGCGAAGGGCCGCGTCCAGGGGCGTCCTCCGTGGTGGACACGGCGCGCCACCCTGCCTCATTGGGTGCTCACAGCGGAGCTGTTGTCGCACGATCTGGTGAAGCCCATAGCCGTGAGGTGAGGTTGTCCCCGATGACCGGACACCGGATTTCATGCCACGAGGGCGAGTCATTGACGATAGCTGATGCGGGCTTCGTACGGGGTGCGGTAGTCGAGTGTGGAATGTAGACGGTCGTGGTTGTAGTAGCCCTGGTAGGCGAACACGTCGCGTCGGGCGTCGTCGCGGGTGTCCCGGACGGTGGTGCCGATCTCGTCTTGAGGGTGGCGAAAGGCCTGGTCAGCGACCTGCGGCGGCTGCGGTGAGCCCGACGATCCCGTGTTCGCGCATGACCCGGCCGACCCGTTTCTGGTTCACCCGACGGCCGCGGCGGCGCAGCGCGGCGACGATCCGCGGACGCCAGTAGGCGCCCCGGTGACCGGCGTGCACCTGCCCGACCTCAGCGGCTGGCTCCTCGTCCGCCTCGGCCCGCTCCGTCCTGGTCGGGGCGGCGGCGAGCACGGCACGATCCACAAACGTTGTTCTCAAGCAACGAAGGTCATCAGGATCTCGTCGGAGCCCACAACGCCGACCTGCGTTTCGAAGTCGCCGAATGACTCTTCGCCGAAGCCCCTGCGCCGCAGTGCGTCGGCGACCAGGCGATGCAGCCCATCGAAGTCGCCGGGGGCGGAGGTAGCCAGACTGCCGACACTCCCACCGGCGGGGCCGACAACCTCAAGCCGCAATCTGCACTTTGCCGTCAAAGGCGACGGTGAGGTTCGCACCGGCTTCGAACCGTTTCCGCGCGGTCAACCGCTCGGCGGAAACGCATTCCGTATGTCAATGGCCCGATGGGAGTAGTGTGGCGCGTTTTGGTCGATCCCGACCGCCTTCAACTTGGGCATCTCGAACAGCACGCTCAAGTCGCCGTCGGCAACCCTGGTCGATCCGACTATGGCGACAAACTCCAGCGATGGATGGTTCCGAAGGGGGGCGATACTTTCCACTTCGCCCGCGTTGTCCAATTCGAGGTTTGTCAAAGAAGGCATCGCGGTGACGAATTCCAGCGAGTCGATCTTCGTACTGCGGAGAGCGATCTCCGTGACGGCCGTGAACTCCGCCAGCTCTTCCACATCAGTCAACCGCCCGTCGTACAACCACAGTCTCGTGGCCGCCCGTGCGCCGGCGAGACCAGCACTGGCCGCACCATGACGCCGCTTCATCTCGACACGCAGGAAACGCAGTTCCGGCATGTCGGCAAGGGCCCGGAAGTCCGGCGCACCCCAACCGAAGATCGTCAACGTCCGGAGCGCACGGAGTTGGGCAAGGCCCGCAAGCTTGGGATGCCAACCGATGAAGAGCGCTTCAAGCTGCTGCAGGTTCCCCAGGTCCACCGGAACCCTGGTCAACACGTCCACATGCAGCGCCCGCAAGCCGTCCAGCTCCGCCACCGCGGAGAGGTCCTTGACCGCACCCATGATCCTGACGCTCTCCAGGCCCGGGACATCCAGCAGGAAACGCAGATCGCGGCGCTCGCCAGTCACCACGATGCCATTGCAACCCGCGTCGTGAAACCGGGTCAAGGCACCGTCGTCCCACTCCCTGTCCCTGAGGTACAGCTCCTGGTATCCCATCGGCGAGCGCTTGACCTTCATGACTAGCACCTACTCCTGGCTGCGTAAAGAGTCGACGAGTTGATCTTGTTCCTGAGATTCGCCTGCGCGCACCTGAACTGGTTGATGCGGCCTTGTTCGAGTCTGCGGAGGTCACCACGAGCCTTCACTTCGAAGCGAACGGACACCGCCCCCTGCAACATACCCTTCTTGTTGTGCCCGTGCATCCTGCGGTGCATGTTCCGAGACATGCCGACGTCGACGTCGCCGTTGCCGTACTTGATGGTGTAGACACCGCGCGCTCTGGGGGCGTTTCTGAAGATGGTGGGCAGGCCGCAGGATGATGCGTTGTGAACGGTGATGTCGTAGCCGTCGGCAACGACCTGGAATGTGTGGACATTGGCGACATTGAGGTTGTGGACGAGCGTGTCGTTGTAAGTGCCTCGATCGACGACCTGCCCGATCGCCGGCGCCATCCCGTCGGTTGTGCGCAGATGGTCACCAACGCGAAGCCGAGCGGCGTCGGTCCATCCGCTACCCGAGACCCGGATGGGGTGGTTGGCGGTGGCAGTGAGTACACCTGGTGACGACGGGTCGATGTCGATGAGGTGCTTGCTACCGAACCCGACGATCAGTTCCAGTACAGGCTGCGCCCTGGGTGTTCTCGACGATTGCGCTGGAGGCGATGACCGTCCCGTCCTTGCGGTAGGTGCGCGCGACCGGCACACCGGCCGGGTCGAGCTGCTGGTCCATCGTGACGCCGCCGGGCAGGTCCAGGCCGACGATCTGGCCGTCGGGGCCGTAGCGGGTGCCGATGGTGCCGCCGACGCTGTCGGTCACCGACGTGACCAGACCGCGGGGCTCCGCGACGCGGTCGTAGGTGAACGTCTGGGTGGTGCCCAGCGAGTCGGTGATCCTGGTCGGCTTGCCGTGCCGGTCGAACTCGGTGGCCGTCCAGGCGTTGTCGGCGTCGGTGTAGCGCACCAGCCGGCCCAGCCGGTCGAACTCGCGGGTGACCTTGGTGCCGTCGGCGAACTTCGTGGTCAGCGCGTCGCCGGAGACCGGGTCGTAGTCGGTGCCGACCTGCTGCACCGCCTCGCCCAGGTCACCGCACGGTCGCGGCGCGGTAGCCGTCCGCGCCGGGGCTTTGCGCGGTGGCCGTGGTGACCGTCACGGGATTTTCCGGACCGAACACCGCGACGGCGTCGGTGGGGGCGTCGGAGTCTCCGAACTCGAAGGAAGAGGGTGAGCTGCTGCCAGGCGTCCACCGCGGACGGCCGCGCGGTCGACCACTCGCGGTAGCCCGCCGGGGTCTTCGCGAACGCGGTCATCTTCAGGCCGCGCCCGAAGTTGGGCTGGAGACCGCTACGAACCCCCTGCCCAGCGGCGACCCGTCGGCCTTGGTCAGGTGCGCGGGCGGGACGTCGGACTCCACCGCCGCGCCATACGCTGCTGGTGCCATTAGCAGTTTCGCGGTGGACTCGATTTACGACACTTCGTCGATCAAGCCGACGGAGGCTGATCTGCCTTGCGGGAGTATCGGACGACGATGTCGTCGTCCGCCAAGGCAGGCGGTGCGTTGTCGACGGCGAGGATCCGCGCCCTGCCCCGGCCCGGCGAGCCGGTCGTGGAGGTGCTTGTCGAAGTCCGCTACGGCGACGCTGTCGGCGAACTCGGCTTTGGCGAGTTCGGTGCGGAGTGCCTTGACGGGCTGTTTCAAGGCGTCTGACAGCGGCGGTCGCGGCTGTCGAACATCTTGGTGGCTGCAAGAGGGTGGTGTCCCGGCAGACGCTCCGCCCACAGGACACGGCCGTCACGGCCGCACCCCGCGCAAGCTTGCGGTGGTCACGGCGGGGTGTGGCCTCCGTTGGTGTCGCGCTCGAAGTTGACGACAACCTCGAGGTCGAGCCGGGACAGCAGGTCGTTGACGGCGGCGGCGGTCTTGCGCTCGGCCTCGGTCGACTCGGGCATGGGCACGCGCAGCGCGCTCAACAGGTCCAGGTGGTGCAGGTCGAAGGCCGCCTCGATGCTCTCGCCATAGGCCACCGCCGCGGCCACGGCGGCCTGGTACGACAGGAACGCCACAACCAGACACCCACCGGCACCACCAGCCACCACCCGTGCCGCCACAGCAACACCGCCGAAGCCACGGCCGCGAGCACGAAACTCGCGCTGAAGCGCACCGCCACGTCGAGCTGCAACCGGCGATCGTCGCTCACCGCTCGCGCGGACTCGCTGAGCAGCGGGTAAAGACGGGGCCACGCCGTCACGGAGTCGAGGCCGTAGGGCGCGCCGGCCCGGTACTCCGCCGCCCGGAGCACGTTGCCGAGCGCCGTCGGCAGCACCAACCCCGCGGGCGGGTAGCGCCGGGCAAGGCGCCAGGCGGCTTCATAGGCCGCCTGTTGCCGGGCACGCGTCGGAACGCCCTCGGTGTTCTCGCCGACGTCTCGGCGCGGGACGACCACCTGGCGCTCGCGATCCAGCCGGGACCGGCGCTTGAGCTGCCGCTTCCGGCCCAGCCGACCCACCGGACCCGGTGCCCGATAGCCCTCGAACAGCTGCACGAGCGGCAGTTGCAGCGGCTGGGTGAGCACGGTGACCACGACCAGCCCGAGCAGGACGACGCCGCTCTCCGCCACCGACAACTCCGCCGCCCGGTCGAGCAGCCGGCTCACCACCGGTGCCCGGTCTGGCGGGCCGGCCGCCAGCAGGGCGCCCACGAACACCACCAGGGTCCCGGCCGGCAGGAAGCCGATGAAGGTCGCCCGCAGGCCCAGCGCGCCGGCGAGGCCGCTCAATCCCTGCTCCACGACCGCTCCTGCGAGTCCGGTGCCACGAGAACCTGATCGACGTGCACGGCACACGTCGGTGGGTCGTTCGGGTCGTATCCCATGACGAACACGTCCGCCCGCGGGCAACTCGGCCGCGGGCAGTGGAGCAGCACCGCACCCCTTGCCGTCCCCGCCTCGAAGTGCCGGAGGATCGCCCGCCCGGGGATCGACGCCGGGCCGCTGGAGCCGATGGCCCGGTCACCCGAACCGACGAAGTCGAGCACCGCGTTCCGCCGCAGAACGCCGACCTCCGCACCGGTGTCGACCACCAGGAGGCTGTCGAGGCGGTGCTCGGAGAAGATCCCGAGCACCGCCTCGACCCGGTCGGCGTCGGTCTCTCCCCCGCCGAACACCAGGGCCGCCTGCGGTCGCGTCGATGCCGCCGACGGAACGCACCTGCCCGACAGCTCGGTCCACGTCATGACGAGCCTCCAACCTCGACGGCGTCGCCGCCGAACACACCGAACGACGCCCACTCCCACGCCTCGCTGAACGGACTCGGCCGCCCATCGGCACGCAACCGCCGTGCGTAGGCCTCCAACGACAGTCGAACCCAGGGGGTGTCAGCGCGCTGTCGCAGGCCGTCCAGCCAGTCGAGCGCCTGCGACAGCGGCAGTCGGCGCATCGTCCGGCGAAGGCTGTCGACGAGGTCCGCCACGTCCACCCGCCCCTCGGCTTCGGTGAGCGCCTCGTAGAACATGTCGGTGAACAACAGCGCCAGCCCGTCGGCGACCGGCCACGTGGTCGCCACCACCACGTCGACGCCGGCCAGGTCGAGCGCGGCCGGCAGCCCGGAGCACTCGTCGACGTCGAGCGAAAGCGATCCGACCGCCGACGAGCAGGCCGACAGGACGGCGAGTCGGCAGCCTTCGAACCGGTGGTCGACGAGCAGGTCGCCTGCGCTCCACCGCTCGGCCAGCCGGGTGAGGCGCCCGTCGAGGTAGTGCGCCCACAAGGTCGTGGTCGGCCCCGCTTCGAGCCATCTCTCGACCCACCGGCCCGCCCTCGCCGACCTCTCGGTGAGCCGACCCGCCGGGGTCGCCGTGGAGCGGGTGTCCTGGTCCGTGGCCGACGGCCGCCAGGCTGCTTCGTCGACCTGCGCGACCAAGGCGGCGAACGGGTCGGTGTCGCCCACGAGTCCCGGGTCGGGCGCCATGAGCAGCGCGGCCTTGGCCGGGTCGAGGACGTCACCGACGCCGTGACCGCAGAAGTGGAACAGGGCGGCGCCGTTCACCGCCGCACCGACCCTGTCTTCGGTCGCGTCCGGGCCGGAGATCAGCCCGGTTCGCAGCCCGAGCCGCTCCAGGTGCGTTCGGGCAACCGACGCCTCCAGCCTGGTGCCGGGCAGGTCGCCCGTCGGGTCGGCGCAGATCACCGCCCGGCCGGTCAACGCCCGAACCGGGCGCCGGCGCGCCGCGACCAGCTGAGCGATGCTCGGCGCGGTGCGCACCCGGCACTCCGCCAACCGCGGCGCCGCCCAGAACGGCACGAGGTGGAGCAGACCGTGCGCGACGACGGTCACGCGTTCAGCGTCGGCCGGCAGCAACTCGCCGACCGCGCCGGTCAGGAAGTCCTCGAACCCGCCAAGCAGGTGGTTCAGCGCCCGGGAGCCGTCGAGGCCCAGTTCGGGTGCGCCGACGGCGTAGACGAAGCCGACCTCGGAGCCCGCGAACAGCTCCTTCCAGCGCCCCAACGGCCACGTCTCGTCCCGGCGGCCCCGCCACCCCGGCGCGCCGTCGGTGCTTCCGGTGGGACCGGCCAAGGCTGCCGCGAACGTCCCACGGCCGGTCACGCCGAGCGTCAACAGCACCTCCCCCGGCCTCAGCACCGCGCGGACGTCGGCAGGCGACGGCGTGGCCGCCACCGACTCGTCCAGCTCGGTGCGCACCTGGCGGTAGGCCTCGAGCAGCGCGGTGCGGGGCGCCACGTCGCCCAGGACGTCGAACGGGCGCTCCGGACCCGGCACCGGGACGCCCCGTTGGTCCGCCCAGAGCGATCGCTCAAGGTCCAGCAACTCGCGCCCGGCGGTGGAGTCCCGCCACGACCGGCGGGCCCGGAAACGCGGGCTGCGCAAGCGGTCGAGGGCGTCGACCGCCTCGCCCCACTCGTCCAGCTTCGCGTGCGCCCAAGCCAGTTGGAGACCCAGCCTGGCGAACTCGCCGTCGTCCCCCTCGCCGTCCCAGCGCAGGTCCGTGACCGCCTGTGCCACCAGGTCGTCGAGCACCGACCGCAAGGCGACCACCGCGCGACGCCACTCACCGGCGTTGGCCCACAAGCGGCCGGCATTCCTCATCGCCAGGGTGCGACCGCTCTTGCCCAGGCCCTCGGCCGCCGCCTCGAAGACCGACGCGGCTTCGCCGAGCCGGTCCAGCAGCTCGTAGGACAAACCGAGCTGGAGGTGGAGCGAACGGTCACCCGGCTCGGCCGCCCGCAGCCGCTCGGTCACCTCCAGGTGACGCGTCGCCCACCGCTGCCGCTGGTCGCGGTCGCCGCTGTCGCGGGCAGCGATGGCGCGAGCGGCGGCGAGCCCGGTGACAGCCAGCAGGAAGCGTCGCCCATAACGCGCTCCCGGCTCGTCACGGAGAAGCTCCTCACCCCGGTCGATCAGGGGGAGCAGCTCATCGTCGGCTACGAGTTCGTGCTCGATGACGAGGGCCAGAGTGGCAAGCTCCCCTTCGCGGTCCTGAGCGGTCCGATAGGCCGACCTCACCTCGTCGAGAACCCGGGCCGCTCGTGCCACGTCGCGCAGGGGATGACCGCGCGGCAATGCGAGCATGTGTTGCGCGAGCATCCTCCGGAACAGCGGATGGAGCCCGGGGTCGTCGAACCGGTCGAGCGCCAGCCGGACCCGGCGCTCGTCCTCGTCGAACCGGTCGGTGATGCGCTTGCCCAGGGCGAAGTCGGCGAACAGTTCGCGAGCCAGGTCCTGCCAGCGGGCGAAGCGCGGATCGCCCGGCGCCTGCTCGGCGAGGTAACCGAAGAAGGAGTTCAGCCGGTCACCCCAGCGCACGACTCCCTCGGCCACGATGCGCCGCTCCGCCGCCGGATCACCATCGGCGGCCATCAACGGCACACCGACCGCGCCCAGCCACGCCTCCGCCTCGGCAGCGCCGATCGTGTCACCGACCCGCCGATCGGCCATGTCCGCCTCCGACAGCTCCTCGCCGTCCGGCCACTCGTCCGAAGCCCACACCCTCCACCTGGTCTATCGGACGCAAGCCGGTGAACGTGACGGGCCGGTCACCGACGGGCCCCGGGCTGTCACGTCGCGCGGTACCACCTGCCGCTGGGTACCGTCGGCGCATGGCGCACTTCCTGTTCCTGCACGGCGCCTGCCACGGCGGCTGGTGCTGGGACCGGGTCACCGCGCTGGTGCGCGACGCCGGACACCGCGCCACCGCCCCCGACCTGGACCGGCGCCCGCCGACTCCTCTACCACGACTGCGCGGTCGACGACACCGCGATCGCACGGCTGCGGTTCCAACGCTCGATGTGGCGCGAGGTGGCCGGCTTCGCCGCGTGGCCTGCGGTGGAGACGGTGTCGATCACCTGTGCCGACGACCGGGTGGTCAACCCCGACTGGTCGGACCGCGTGGCACGGGAACGGCTGGGCGTCGAACCGCTGCGCATCCCCGGCGGGCACTCCCCCTTCCTCTCCCGACGGTCCGGGCACTACCAGCTCCCTGACCGTGACGTCCGGTCCGGGATGGGCCGGACGCGGCTTGGTCCTTCGGATGATGCGTGCTGATCGGGGACCGGTGGAAATGCGAGGGGATGAAGCGGGCCCGCGCGAGGTCGGGGTGGAGGGTGCTCATGGATTCCTCTTGCCCTGTTCCGTGATTGCGCTGGTTCACCGGGTGACCGGCGGCTCGTGAACGCCGTAGGTCGTCATGTCGTTGCCGAAGCGGAGTTGTTCCAGCAGCACGGCGAGCGGCTCGTCAGGCGAGGGAGAGCGGTGCCAGGGTTTGGGCGCTGCGGGCCAGGGCGGTGGCCCGGTTGTCGGTGGCGATGTGGGCGATGTAGCCGTCGGGGCGGACGAGGATCTGGGCAGGGCCGGTGAGGCCGTAGATCTTGCTCAGGCTGGGCGCGGCGCCCGGTGGGATCTCGACGACGTGCAGCTTGGCGCCGGTGGTGGGCCAACGGGCTGCGTCGGTCGCGGTGTCGCCGATGGCCAGCAGGGTGAAGTGGGGGCCGCGGAAGCGGTCGAACAGGGTGCCGGTGTGTCCGTCGCTGTCGCGGTACCTCGCGTTCGGGGCGCGGTCGCCGGCTTGGACGGTCGTGTCGGTGGTGCCTTGGTGGGTGAGCGGGCTGTCGCGGTAGTTCAGCTTGAGTTGGCGTTCCTCGTCGCCGCGAGTGGCGGCGGCGAGGGGGCGGTCGCCGAGTTTCTGGTAGAGGTCGCTGGACAGGCCGAGCACGCGGGCGGCGACGGGGCGGCGTTCGGCCTCGTAGCTGTCGAGGAGTGCGTCCGGTGCGCCGGCCAGTACCTGGGCGAGTTTCCAGCCGAGGTTGTAGGCGTCCTGCACGCCGGTGTTGAGGCCTTGCGCACCGGCGGGGGTGTGGACGTGGGCGGCGTCGCCGGCGAGGAACGCGTTGCCCGCGCGGTACCGCTCGACGAGGCGGACGTTGGGCCGGAAGACCGAGGACCAGAACACCTCCCGGACCCGCAGGCCGGCTCGTCCAGACGCGTCGTGGACCAGTCGGCGGATGGCGGCGGGATCGCGGTCCGGGGTTTCGCCGGGCTTGAGGCGCAGCATGAGCTGGAACTTCTCGCCGGGCAGCGGGCACAGCGCGAGGAACCGGCCGCCGTTGCGGGGCCAGATGTGCCAGCGGTTGCGCGCCAGGCCGTCCACCAGGACGTCCGCGACGATCATCTTGTCGCTCTCGTCGGTCTCGCCGACGAAGGGGATGTCCGCTTGCACGCGCACGGTGCTCGCGCCGCCGTCCGCGCCGACGACGAACCGGGCCCGGATCGTCCGCTCGCCGTCCGGGCCGCTGACGGTGGCGACGACGCCGTCGCCGTGGTCGACCAGGGAGGTCAGGCGGGTGCCGTACTCGACCCGGCCGCCGAGCGTCTGCAGGCGGCGGCGCAGGCAGGCGTCGGTGTCGTACTGCGGGATGAGCCTGGTCTCGGGGTGGGGCACGTCCTCGGTGACCTTGTGGCGACCCATCATCCGCCACGGCAGCGTGACCGGGCCGACGTGGATGCCGAGCAACGGGTACGTGCTTGAGTGGTCGATGATGTCGTCGATGAGGCCGAGGTCGTCGAAGACTTCGAGGGTGCGTGGCTGGATGCCTTTGGCGCGGGAGCCGGGGAACCCGCCGTCGGCGGCGTCGACGAGGCGGAACGGTACGCCGCGGCGGGCCAGGTCGCAGGCGAGGGTGAGGCCGGTGGGTCCGGCGCCCACGATGAGCACGTCGGTGGTGTCGGTCATGTCTGGAACTCCGTGACGAAGGTGGTGAGCAGGTCGGCGAACTGCCGTGGGCGTTCGAACGGCGCCATGTGCCCGCAGTCGGGGAGGTGTTCGGCGCGCACGGGCTTGAGCAGCTCGACGGCGCGGTCGAAGGCGGTGGCGGGGGTGACCCGGTCGTTCGCGCCCCAGACGAGCAGGGTCGGCGGCAGGCCGACGGTGGCGGTGTCGAAGAGCGCGTCCTGGTGGGTGAGCGGGAAGTGTTTGAGGGTGGAGGTGAGCGCGTACATCGAGCCCTCGAACCGGAAACCGTCCAGCACCAGCGTTCGCAGCCGCTCGGCGTCCACAGTGGACTGGACGTTGCGTCCGAGGTGGGCCAGGAGGTTGCGGCGCAGCAGGTGCTTGCCGGCCAGCGGGGTGAGCGGGTCGGGCAGCAGCGCGATCGGGTTGCGTTCGGCGGACAACCCGGCCGGGCCGCTCACCGTCAGCGACGCGGCGCGGGAGCCGGGGCTTGCGGCGTAGGCGAGGGAGATCAGGGCGCCCATCGAGGACCCGACCACGTGGACGTCGGACAGGCCGAGGTGGCGGATCAGGTCGTCGAGTTGCCGGACGAACAGCGAGCGCCCGTACCGGCCGCGGACCCGGTCGGAGTACCCGCGCCCGTAGGCGCTGTAGGTCAGCGTGCGGTGGCCGCGTTCGTGCAGCACCGCGGTGACGTCGTCCCAGAAGTCGAGCGGGATCGTGAGGCCGGGGACGAAGACGAACACCGGCCCGTCGCCGGGTCCCGCGAGTTCGCAGTGGGTGGTGCCGTCGGAGAGCACGGCGAAGTCACCACGCCGTCCGGCGCGGGCGGCGGGACCGAGGCGGTCGGTCTCGCCGTGTGCGACGAAGTACCGCATCAGGCTTCCTCCCAGTCGAGGCCGGCGGTGAAGGCGGTGATCGCCCGGCTCACGTCGGCGGGTGCTTCGAGGGGCATGAGGTGTCCGACTCCCGGCAGCGCGACCTCGTGGTTGTCGGGGATGTCCCGGCCGAAGTGCTGTCCCGACACGCGTTCGCTGCTCAGCACCAGGGTCGGTGTCCGGATGGTGGCGATCTCGCCCGAGCGGTCGGGGTGGTCGGTGTTGGCGAAGTCGATGAACGCGTCCCGTGCGCCGGGCCGGGACATCAGCGTGTGCACGCGGTCGACCAGCGCGTCGTCGACGACGGTCGAGCCCGGTCCGACCAGCCCGGCGAGGTTGCGGGCGGTCGCGGCGCGGGAGCCGAGGCGGCGCAGGACCGGGCGCAGCGGCGGGATCCGGGCGAGGCGCAGCGCGAGCGGGACGTCCTTGTCCGGGTAGCCGGTGGCGTTCATCAGCACGAGTCCGCTGAGCCGGTCCGGGTGGGCGAGGGCGTAGGTCCAGGCGATCTGCCCGCCGAAGGAGTGTCCGGCGAGCACGAACCTCCCCGGGGCGTCGATCAGTCGGTCGAGGAAGGACACGTACGCGCCGATCGAGTAGTCGCGGTCCGGGCGCGGTCCGGTGAGCCCGAAGCCGGGCAGGTCCACGCGCACGACGTCGAAGCGGTCGGCGAGCAGGTCGGTGACGGCGTCGAAGACGTGCAGTGACCAGCCGCTGCCGTGCAGCAGCACGAGCGTGGGCCCGGTGCCGGTTCGCCGGACGTGCACGCGCATGCCGTCCAGCTCGACGAACCGGGACGTCGCGTCCGTCAGCTCCATTTCGGTTACTCCGTATCCGTTATTAGTCGCTGCGGGAGCGCCCTGGGCGCGGCGGGGTTCAGGTCGCGCGGCAGGAGGTGAGCAGGATCGAGGGGGCGCCGGAGCGCCGGAGCAGGCCCTCGGCGGACTTGGCCAGTTCGTCGAGGACGCCGTCGACGTCGACGCCGACCAGTCGGCCGCCTGCCTTGACGATCCGGCCGTCGACGAGCACGGTCTCGACATTGCCGGTGTCCATGTGCAGGACGGCGCCGGGGGCGTGCAGGACCGGCCCGGCGTTGAGCGCGCGGGCGTTGAGGACGACGACGTCGGCGCGTTTGCCGGGCGTCAGGGATCCGATCAGGTGGTCCAGGTGTGCCGCCTGCGCGCCGCCGAGGGTGGCCATGTGCAGGACGTCGCGGCTGGAGAGCGGCTCGGGGGTGGGAGAGTCGGTGGTCGTGTCGACCGCGCCGCGTTGCAGGGTGTAGGCCGCGCGCATCTGGGAGAAGAAGTCGACGGGGGCGATGCTGACGGCGTCGGTGCCGAAGCCCACCGGGAGTCGGTGGTCGAGGGCCGGCTGGAGGGCCGGGCGGCCCATCGCCAGCGTCTGCTCGGCGATGCACGAGACGGACACCTTGCCGCCCGTGCGCCCGATCGCCTCCCACGAGGAGTCCGCGAGCCCGAGGCAGTGGATGTAGGTGATGCCGGGGCCCAGCAGGCCTTCGGTTTCGAAGTCCTCCAGGACCCGACCCCAGTTCACGTCGTTGACGTGGGCGAACACCGGCACGTCCAGGTCGCGGGCGAGCCGGAACAGGTCCTCGTCGACGTGGTAGCCCAGTGCCAGGCGGACCAGGCCCGAGTCGGCGGCCAGGAGACGGCGGATGTCGTCGGGGTGGGCGTAGCGCGGGTCCGGCTCGTGGTCGCCGAACACCGGCGAGAAGCTGAACACCGACCGGATGCCGGAGCGGCGGATGCCGTCAAGCGCGGCGTCGGTGTGCTCGGGCGTGTAGGAGCACTGCGAGGTGTCCACGACGGTCGTCGTGCCGGCGGCCAGGTTCTCCAGGGCGCCGCCGAACTCGCCCCAGTACACGTCCTCGGGGTGTACTGGTGGAACAGCGCTTCGTCGCCCGCGCGCGACTGGAGGAAGTAGTCGATGTCCAGCGCGTCGGCCCAGTACGAGCGCAGCGCGGTTTGGAACATGTGGTGGTGGGTGTTCACGAAGCCGGGCAGGACGATCTTCCCGGCGCAGTCGAGCACCTCGGCGTCGCCGGTCGGGAGGTCGCGCCCGACCGAGACGATGGCGCCGTCCTCGATCAGGACGTCGCCGCGGTCGAGGTCCCCGACGTTCGGGTCCATGCTCAGCACGACTCCGCCGCGCAGGACGGTCCGGGTTCCCACGGCATGCCTCCGACAGTTCGACGACTGGTTTCGGATACACCGTAGCCGTAATGCGGAGCGGCGGTCAAGCAGGCCGCCGGGGTGGGGTGCGGTCAGTCGCGGGTTTCGCCGGTCCGGGCCGCCTCCAGGCCGGTGATGATCAGCCGCAACCCGAATTCGAACTCGTCCTCCAGGGCCACCGGGAGCGCGTCGGCGACCGCGACCGTGGCGGGGAACCGGTCCGGGTCCAGTCGGTGCAGGTGGGCGGACACGTCGGCGTTCTCGCGACGCTGGGCGGCGGCGTCCTGGCCCAGTTGCATCGCGAAGCCGAGCACGTGCCGGGCCAGGGTCGTGTAGGCCCGTGCCGCCAGTGCGGGGGAGAACCCGGCGGCGAGCAGGAGTGCCAGGGCGTGCTCGCGGTGCAGCAGGGCGTTGGGGCCGACGGGGACGTGTTCGCCGATCAGCGGGGCCGCGTTGCGGTGCTTGCGCAGCACGTCGAACATCGCGGTGGCCAGCGCACCGCACGCGTCCTGCCAGGTCGCCGCCTTGTCCGGGTCGACGTCGATCTCGCCGAAGATGCGGTCGACCACCTGCGCGAGCAGGTCGGCGCGGCTGTCGAAGTGGCGGTAGAGCGTCGCCGTGCTCGACTCCAGCCGCTGGGCCAGGGCGCGCAGGGAGAGCGCGTCGGCGCCTTCTTCGTCGAGGATCGCCAGCGCCGCCGCGACGATCTGCTCGCGGGGCATCGCGGGGCGGCCGGGCGCGCGTCGGCCGGTCGAGGTCGCGCCGCGGCTGTTCGGGGATGGTGACACGCGCCCCAGTATGTCCGGGCTTGACCGCGCTCGACAATATCGGCTACAACGTATCCATAAATATTCCGTCGAGTGGCCGCCGCGGCGTGCCGGGCGAGGAGTCGCATGCGAGCCGGTCCAGTCGGTCGATCGCGACCGGTGACGTCGCGCCGGACGGCGTTCCGGATCGTCGCGGCGGCCTTCGCCGTGACGATGTCCGGCACCACGCTGCCCACCCCGCTGTACCCGCTCTACCAGCGGGAGATGGGCTTTTCGACGCTCACCACGACCGTGGTCTTCGCCGCCTACGCGGTCGGCGTCCTGACCGCGCTCCTACTCGTCGGGCGCGCGTCGGACGTGATCGGGCGACGGCGCACCCTGCTCCCCGGCCTGGCCTGCGCCGCGTTGAGCGCCGTCCTGTTCCTCGTCGCCGACGACGTCGGGACGCTGATCGCGGCACGACTGCTGTCCGGGCTGTCGGCCGGCATCTTCACCGGCACCGCCACGGCCACGCTCGTCGACTTCGACGACGACCGTGGCCGCGCGATCCTGGTCGCGGCGGTGGCCAACATGGGCGGGCTCGGCGCGGGACCGCTCGTGTCCGGTCTGCTGGCGCAGTACGCACCCGCCCCGCTGCGCCTGCCCTTCCTGCTCCACCTGCTGCTGGTGGTCGCGGTGGGCGTGGGCATCCGGTCGGTACCCGAGACCGTCACCGCCCGCAGCCCGCGCGAACTGCGCATCACGCGCCTTGCGGTGCCCGCCGCGATGCGGACGACCTTCGCCGGGGCCGCGGTCGCCGGTTTCGCCAGTTTCGCCGTGCTCGGCCTGTTCACCGCCGTGACGCCGCTGTTCCTGGGCACCCTGCTCGCCGTCCCCGACCCCGCCCCGGCCGGCCTCCTGGTCTGCTGGCTGCTCGTGGCGTCGACCTTCGGCCAAGCCGTCCTGGTCCCCCGGCTGCGCGAGCGCGCCCTGCCGGTCGGATCGGCCACCCTGGCCCTCGGCGCGCTGGTGCTCGCGGGAGCCCTCGCGGCCGGGTCGCTCCCGCTCCTGCTCGTCGCCACGACCCTCGCCGGACTCGGCCAGGGCACCACCTTCCGCGCCGCCCTCGCACTGCTGACCGCCGCGAGCCCGCCCGACCGGCGCGCCGAGGTCGCGTCCTGCTTCTTCGTCGTCGCCTACGTCGCCATCTCCGCGCCGGTCGTGGGAGAGGGCCTGGCGGCGCAGCTGGTCGGCCTGCGCACGGCCGGTGTGGGGTTCGGCGTGGCCGTCGCGGTGCTCGCCGCCGTCGCGACCGCGAGCGTCCGGCCTCCCGCCCCCTGAACGTTTCCCAGCTCACATCAACACAGCCACGAAGTCACAGAGGAGAAGCCATGCGCACCGTCGAGTCGCACGCCGCACTCACCGCAGGCCCGGACCGCGTCTGGGAATGCCTCGCCAACCCCAGCCGGTGGAACGAGTGGCTGACGCTCCACAAGTCGTGGAAGGGCGAACCGCCCGCGGCGGTCAAGGGACAGGGCGCCACCGCCACCGCGACCGCCATGAACATGCCCATCACCATCGACTGGACCTTCGAAGAGGTGGACGCACCGCACACGCTGGGCATGAGCGGCACCACCCGCGCCGGCGTCAAGCTCCGCCTGACCATCCTGCTCGCCGCCCGGGGTGCCGGGACGCAGGTCGACGTCAACGCCACCGTGGACGGCGGAATGATCGACGGCCCGATGGGCGCGGTGTTCAAGAAATCCCTCACCAGCGCCCTCGACAAGTCGCTGAAGAAGCTCGAAGCCCTCGCCCGCTGAGCGGTTCACGCCGCCCCGCCACAACGTCACCGAACTCTCCTCCGCCCCGTGGAACGCGCCGGATCCCACCTGAGAAGGCGACGGCCGGAATCATGGACACCAGACCTCAGCAAGATCAGCAGCTGCGCTCCGCGATCAAGGTGCCAGAAGTGACCGCCGTGTTCTGGGGCATGAAAGTACTCACCACCGGCATGGGCGAAACCGCATCGGACTACCTGTTCCTGCACGTTCCTCCTCGCGCGCGGCTGGCTTCTGCGGCGCGACCTGTCCGCACGGGCCGGCCGCGCGGTCACCTTCTCCGATCGGCGCCCATGTTGGCGGCGGGTACCGTCAGTTCGGTGTGCCCTTTCGTCCAAGCGCCGGTTCCGTGGTGCTCGCGTGCGGCTCGCAGGTACTGGGCGAGCAGGCGCGGGCCGTCGTCCGGGCGGTAGGCGAGGGCGTCCATGACTTCGGGGATCAAGGCGATCGGTTCACCCACCTGGTCGTAGATGGTTTCGGCGACCTGCCGGTGGTGGCGGGCCAGAACGCCCGGGTCGAGGAAGTAGGGCAGGCGGAGGCCGTTGTCGACCGAGGCGTTGACCTCGTGCTCCACGAACACCTCGACGGACTCACCCACGGTCATGCGCTCGATCGGGAGCCGTTCGGCCGCGAAGTGCCGGAAGTGCGGGTGCTCGACGGCACCGCCGAGCAGCAGGTCGGTGACGTGGCGCGCGATCACCGGCGAGCCGTGGAAGCCGTCGCGGTAGGTGCCGGTGGCCAGGACCAGCCCCGCGCACGAGGCGACCGGGCCGATCAGGGGGAACCCGTCGAGGGCGATGGGGCGCCGCCCGGTCAGCCACCGGGTGATGTGGGAGAACCCGATCCGGTGGTCGAACTGCTCGCAGGCGTCTTTGAGCAGGGTGAAGGAGACTCCGACGCCAGGACCGGGGGTGGGATGGAAGGACGAGATGTTCGTCGCCCCGATGTACTCGTGCCCGCGATCGGCCAGCGGGACCACGTGCATCCCGCATCCGCCGACCGCGTTGGGGGTGCGCACCACGTGGGCGAAGCCGGGAAAGGCCCGGCGACGGGTCAGCACCGCCAGCCCCGTGCTGTGCAGCAACGGCGGGACGGCACCCGCGGGCAGTCGCTCGATGAACGTCTGGGTGAGGCTGCCCGCGGCCAGCACCACGTTCGGCGCGGCGATCGACTCGCCATCGGCGAGGCACACCCCACGAACGCGACCGCCTGCCGTGTCCAGCTCCCGCACGGTGGCGGGGATGATGTCGACTCCGTTCACGCGCGCGGCTTCCTCCAGCAGGGCAAGGACGCCGCGTGCGTCGATGGAGCCTTCCCGCCGGATGTACAGGGTGCGCGCCGGTCGCGCGTGATCGGCGGGCCGCAACCCTTCGACCTCGGCGGGGTCCACCTCGTCGAACGGCTCATCACAGTCCTTGAGCGCGGCTTCGACCGCGTCGAAGTGAGCGGCGATCCCGCCACTGGCCGTGGACGAGAGGACCACGAACGTGCCCGGCCTCAGCAACGGTCGGGCGCGAGTCCCGTCAGCGGTCTCGCACAGCAGGTCCAGCCAAGCGGGCCAGGCGTCCAGCGCGGCTCGGGCGATGGCGAACTTCGCGGCCGAGGCCGGGTGGGCGAAGGTGGAGGGCGTCACCTCGCCGAAGCAGTTCAGCATCGCCCCGGCCGCCGCGGACGCCGCCCCCGGGCGATCCGGCGGACCGATCACCGCCACCCGCAGATCGGGCGCGCGCCTGGACAGCCCGAACGCGACGGACAGCCCGATGACACCGTTGCCGACCACCACCACATCACGACCGCCGTGCGCCACTGGCCAACTCCTTCACCCTGGGAGAGCCTCCCGGGAGTTCCCGTGCCGCGCGGCACCACACCGGACCTGGAGCACATACCTCGATCGGGCGGAACGCCCACTCCAACGGGAACGCCGCGTCAGCGCTGCGGAGTCGCGGTGACGACGACGCACTTCGTCAGAGGCCGAGTTCCTCGGCGACCATCCGCGTGCCCGCGCCCGAGGCTCGACCTTGGCGAACGCGAACTCCGGCGAGGCCGACGTGTCGTCGGCGAACAACGCGAAGCCGCAGTCGTCACACGTGCCCAACCGATCGGCGGGGATGTGCCGGCCGCCTCCAACACCCGCTCGCACACCTCCTCCGCGGTCTCGACCCGGGGTCGCCGGGGTCGATGACGCCGCAAACCGGGACATCGCCGTGTCGACCGCGGTGCCCAGCAGCACGTCGAACCAGGTCCCGTACCCAGGGGTTCCGCCCGTAGTCCGCGTGTTGCGGCGAAGCCGCGCAGTGGTTCCGCCGCTCGCGGTGTCCGCGCACCCGCGCCATCGAGCGGTGGACAGCCGTCCGGACGCTCCGCCGGTGTCGCCTGTTCACCCTTGGTGGCCGGGCAGCGCGATCCAGCCCACCCGCACGTGGAATTGACCGTCCTCCCGCGCGCTCGGCACTGTCGGAAGTGGACAGCTCCGTGGCCGGCTGAGGGCCGCGGGTGTCCTCGTCCGAGTTGGAGGAACCGTGAAACTCCCCGTTCTGGCCGCGGCCTTCCTGGTCGGCCTGGCCGTCGCGGCGCCCGGCGTCGCCACCGCCGAGGCACCGGCCCGCTGGGCCGCGTTGGGCGACTCCTACACCGCGGGCCTGTTCGTCGGCGTCCGCGAGGACGAACCGGACGGGTGCGACCGGACCACCGGCACCTACCCCCACCGGATCGCCGAGCGGCTCGCCGCCCGGGTGACCCTCGCCAACGCCAGTTGCGGCGGCGCGACCATCAAGGACGTCGCCGAAACCGGGCAGACGCCCGTCAGCCCGGTCGACGCACCCGACGGCGGCTGGCCCTCGGTCGAGACCCAACTCAAGCGGGCCGGCGTGGACCAGGACACCCGCGTCGTCACCATCGGCGTCGGCGGCAACAGCCTGCCGCTGGGCTCGATCGTGTTCCACTGCCTGCTCTACGGCACCGGCCAGGACGACAACGCCACGCCCTGCCGCGACAAGTACGAAGCCGGCGACGCGATCTTCGACAGGGAGTCCATCAGGGACAAGTACGAGCGGATCTTCCGGGAGTACGTCGACATGCTGGAAGTGGTGCACGACCGGGCGCCGAACGCCAAGGTCATCACGGTCGGCTACCCCACGGTGTTCCCGCAGGACGCCTCCCACTGCGACCGGTCGAACACCACGCACTTCGCCGCGACCTTCAAGGGCACCGACCAGACGGCGTCGATGACCCGCGGCGACATCGAGTGGCTGCACGAGGTGGTCAAGGAGCTGAACGCGATCATCGAGGACATCACCGACCTGGTCGACTACGACTACACCTTCGTCGACACCGCCGGCCCCGGCCACGACGCGTGCCGGTCGGAGAGCGTCAAGCGGGTGGAGGGGATCTGCGGCACCGCGCCCAGCTTCTGGCCCACCGAGGTCGTCGTCCACCAGGAGACCCAAGCAACCCTCACCTGCTCGAACGGCACACGCGCCACGCTGATCCACCCCAACGCCGCCGGCCACCGCGACACCGCGGTCAAGGTCGAGATGGCCGTCCGCGAGGCTCTGGGCGTGCCCCGAGGCTGACTCCGACACGTCGCCGTTTGTGGATGGTTCCGGGGTCGACGTCGTCGCCCCGCGCGGACCCGAGCACGCCCAGCGGCTGCTGAGCCTGGTCACGGGGTAGCCGCCGTGCCGAAGAGCAGGACGAAACTGGCCGAGGTCGCGCAGAGGACCTGGTGCGTGCCCGGCGCACCTACCCCGGGCACGTCGAGTTCCGCGACGCCCAGGCCGAACAGTCCGTCGTCACCGCCTGCGCGAACCCTGTGACCGTGCAGCGGTGAAGTCCCGACGCCACGAGGAGGTCTCTCACGGCGCCGGGAAGCGCGGCGGACGGTGGGGTTGCCGACGTCCGCCGCGCCGGTCGGTGAGGTGTCAGCCGAGCTGTTCGCGGCGGCTCACTCCTCGAAGGCGAAGTCCTCGCCGCCGCCGTCGTCCTCGAAGACCTCTTCGACGACCTCGCCGAGGATCATGCCGCCGACGACACCGGCCGCCGCACCCGCGACCACGCCGCCCATCCCCGGACCCCGGTGGCGGCCGTGGTGGTCGTAGCCGTGCTGCGGGTGGCCGGGCTGGTGCCCGTACTGGGGCTGGCCGCCGAACGCCGGGTTGCCGTAGGCGGCGTGACCACCACCTTGGGCGACCTGGGCGAGCCACTGGTTGATCGCCGAGGCCCAGTCGGTGTTCAGGGCGTCGGCGTGGGTGACGTGGAAACGGCCGAACGCGTCGCCGCCGGAGCTGAACAGCCCGCCGCGCTTGTCCGCCTCCAGCACCACGACCAGCTCGTGCGGGTTGGTGACGAAGGTCAGCTCGACCTGGTTGACCCGACCCGCGTACTGCGCGGGCGGGAAGAACTCGATCTCCTGGTAGAAGCCCAGTTCCTGGTGCACACCGGCGATGCGGCCGGCTTCGACGTCGGCGGAGCGGAACTGGAAGCCGAGCTGCCCGAACGCGTCGAGCACCCGGTCCTGCGACGGCAGCGGCCCGACCAGCACCGGGTCGAGGTCGCCCTTGTCGGGCGCGCCGGAGATCACCAGCTCGGTGCGCACGCCGACGGTCATGCCGGGCAACTGGTGCCCGCCGACCGCGGTGATCGGGGTCTCCCACGGGAGCGGGAGCTGGAACGGCACGGTGACCGGCTGGTTCGGCGCGACCCGGACGTCCTGCGCGACCGACACGCGCAGGAACTCCGACACGCCGCCGAACTCGTGGTCGCCGTGCTCGACCTCGACCCGGGTCACCAGGGACAGCACGATCCGGTCGATCTTGGCCTCGGCGCTGCCGCCCTGGATCCGGACCTGGCCGGTGATCACCTGGCCGGGCGTGGCGTGCGGTGAGTCCAGGACGGTGTCGACGGACGGGCCGCCGACGCCGAAGGCGCTGAGCATCCGCTTGAACATCGGTTTCTTCCTCCGGGAAGGGGTGTGGGGATTCTCAGGACGTGCGAACTACCGGGTCGGTCTCGTCCTCGAAGTCGCCGATCAGCTCTTCGAGGAGGTCTTCCAGCGCCGCGATGCCCACGACGTCGCCGCCGTCGGCCACGAGCGCGAGTTGGGCACGGCTCCCGCGCATGGCGGTCACCGCCTGGGCCACGGGCTGGCCCACGGGCAGGGTCAACGGCGTGGTCATCAGGTCGCGGGCCTTCTTCGGCTCCCCGGCCGCGATGGCCCGCACGGCTTCCCGGATGTGCACCAGGCCGACGTAACGGCCGTGCCGGTCCATCACGGGGAAACGCGAACGCCCGGACTCGCGGCTGCGCCGCTCGATCGCCGCCGCGCCGGTGTGCTCGGTGACGCTGATCGCCTGCTCGATCGGCACCATCACCTGGGCCACGGTGGTCTGCTGGAGCTGGAGCATCCGGGTCAGCAGCTTGTGCTGCCCCTCCGGGATCAGGCCGTGCTCGGCGGACTGGCGGACCAGCATCCGCAGGTCCTCCGGCCGGTGCGCCTGCGCAAGCTCGTCCTGCGGCTGCACCTTCAGCAGGCGCAGCAACCCGTTCGTGGTGTGGTTGAGTCCACTGAGGACCCACCGCACCGAGCGCGCGAACCCGCGGAACGGCAGCGCCAACAACACCGCCGACCGCTCGGGGTGCGAGATCGCCCACGACTTGGGCGCCATCTCGCCGACCACCATGTGCAGGAACACCACCAGCGCCAGGCTCAACGCGAACGCGATCCCGTAGGCCACCCCGTCGGGCAGGCCGGCCATCGTCAGCAGCGGGTCGAACAGGTCGGCCACGGCGGGCTTGGCCAGCGCGCCCAAGCCCAAGGTGCACAACGTGATGCCCAACTGCGCGCCCGCCAGCATCAACGACAGCTCGCGCACCCCGGCCACCGCCGCCCGCGCGGCCCGACTCTCCTCGGCCGCGGCCTCCAGCCGGTGCCGCTTCGCCGCGACCAGCGCGAACTCGGCGGCGACGAAGAAGGCGTTGGCCACCAACAGGAACACCGACACCAGGAGGGACCAGGTCGTGCTCATCGAGCCTCCTCCCGGTCCTGCGCCCGCTCGGTCAGCACGATCGCCGCGGGCACGTTGCGGGCGACCTCCACGACTCGGATCGACACGCCGTCCAGCTCCAACTGGTCGCCGACGGACGCGGTGCGGCCCAACCGGTGCAGCACCAGCCCGGACACGGTGTCGTAGCTGTCGTGGGCGGGCAGCTCGACGTCGGTGGCGTCGGCGACCTCGTCCACCCGCATCCGCCCCGGCACCCGCCACACGTGATCGCTCAGCGGTTCGATCGCGTCCTGCACGAGGTCGTCCTCGTCGTGGATCTCACCGACCAGCTCCTCGGCCAGGTCTTCCAACGACACCACGCCGGCGAACCCGCCGAACTCGTCCACCACGCACGCCAGCTGCCGGTGCTCGGCGCGCAGCCGCTCCAGCACGGCCGGCAACGGCAACGTCGTCGGCACCACCAGCGCCGCCGAGGCGATGCCGCCGACCGGGGTCTGCGCGCGCTTGCCCGGCTCGACGGTCAGCACCTCGGCCAGACCGACCACGCCACGCAGGTCATCCAAGTCGTCGCCCACCACGGGAAAGCGGGAGTGCCCGGTGTCCAACAGCTCGACCACACGCGACACCGGCTCACCGGCCTGGACGGTGTGCACCGAGACCCGCGGCGTCATCGCCTGCTCGGCCACCAACTCCCGGAACCCCAGCCCGCGCTCCAACAGCTGCGACAGCTCGGGATCGAGATGCCCCTGCTCGTTCGCGTCACCGATGATCTGGCGCAGGTCCTCGGAAGTGGCACCCTGCGGCAGCTCCTCGACCGGCTCGATACCCACCGACCGCAACAGCTTGTTGGCGGCGGCGTCGAACAACCGGATCAACGGCCCCGCGACCTTCAGGTACACCAGCGTGGAGGAACTGAGCGCGGTGGCCAGGACCTCCGGCTTGGCGATGGCGAGGTTCTTGGGGAACAGCTCCCCCAACACCATCTGCACCACCGTCGCGAACACCAGCGCCACCGCCATCGACAGCGACACCGCGACCGCCGTGGGCAGGCCCGTCACGCCCAGGACGTTGGCCAGGCCCGTGCCCAGCAGTGGCTCGGCCACGTACCCGGCCAACAAGGCGGTCACGGTGATGCCGAACTGCGCGCCGGAGAGCATGAACGACAGGCGCTGCGTGACGCGGTAGGCCCGCTCGGCGCCCTTGTCGCCCGCCTCGGCCATCTGCCGCAGCCGGCCCCGGTCCACGGCCATGTAGGCGAACTCCTGGGCCACGAAGTACCCGGTGGCCGCGGTGAGCGCCACGATCGCCAGCAACCCGGAGAAGATCAACACGGCGCATCCGCCGTGGAGGAGAAGTTCAGCCGGGCCTCACCCGGCCGATTACTGCAACCGTCTATGTCGGTTCCATCAGGCACACTTCATACTAACACGTACGACTGTACGGTTCACTGTGGGTGTTCGACGGAGGGGGTCTGTGTGACCGACGTCCTGCTCAAGATCGGTGAACTCGCCGCGCGGGCGCAGGTCAGCCCGCGCACGGTGGACTACTACACGACCTTGGGCCTGCTCACGCCCGCCAAGCGCACCGCCGGCAACTACCGGCTCTACCACCCCGCCGACGTCGACCGCATCCACCTCGTCCAACGCCTGGAAGTCCAGGGAGTTCCCCTGGAGGAGATCTCCACCGCGCTCACCGCCGGCCGGACCGACATCGCCGAGATCATGGAGCGCATCGACGAGGACCTGCGCACCCTCCAGGCCGCCGCCGAGACCGCCTCCCCGGAGATGCACGGCCTGCTCGCCGCCATCGCCACCCGAATCCACTCGCTGATCACGGTGGCCCTGCAAATCCCGCCCGACCTCCCCGTGCCTTGACCCGCGCGACAACATCACCGGTCCCGGCTCGCCCAGCACGCCCGGACCGGGTACGGCCAAGACGCCCGGACCGGGTACGGCGGTCGTTCCCGCAGTAGCGTTGCGCCATTCGGAGCAGTCGGGAGTGGGCGTGGGCGGTTACGGGTTCACCATCGCGCTCGTGGCGGTGCTGGTGCTGGTCAACGCGTTGTTCGCGGGCAGTGAAATGGCCCTGATCTCCCTGCGCGAAGGGCAGGTGCGGGCACTGGAGCGCGACGGCCGCGCCCGCGCGCGCACGCTGGTGCGGCTGGCGCGCGACCCGAACCGCTTCCTCGCCACCATCCAGATCGGCATCACCCTCGCCGGGTTCCTCGCCTCGGCGACCGCGGCGGTGTCGTTGGCCCAACCGCTCGTGCCGGCGCTGGACTTCCTGGGCGAGGCGGCGAACGCCGCGGCGGTGGCGCTGGTGACGGTCGTGCTCACCTTCCTCACCCTGGTGTTCGGCGAACTGGCCCCCAAGCGGCTGGCGATGCAGTACGCCCTGCGGTGGTCCACACTGGTCGCCCGCCCGCTGGACGCCCTGTCGGCGATCTCCCGGCCGGCGGTGTGGGCGTTGAGCGCGTCGACCAACGCCGTGGTGCGGCTGTTCGGCGGCAAACCCGAGGCCGAGCCCGGCCAGCTGTCACCGGAGGAACTGCGCGAACTGGTCTCCGCCCAGCGCGGCCTCAACACCGAACAGCGGATGATCATCCACGGTGCGCTGGAGATCCACGAGCGCCGGCTGCGGGAAGTGCTGGTGCCCCGCCGGGCCGTGGTGACCCTGGCCGCCGAGGACGACGTGCCGACCGCGCGCGCCGAACTGGCCGCCTCCGGGCACTCCCGCGCGCCGGTGGCCCGCGGCGGACACCTCGACGACGTCCTGGGCGTGGTGCACCTGCGCGACCTGCTCGCCGACACCGCGCGCCTGGTCGACGTCACCCGGCCGGCGCTGGTGTTCCCCGACACCGTCCGGGTGTCCGACGCGCTGCGGCGCTTCAAAGCCGAACGGGAGCAGATGGCGCTGGTGGTCGACGAACACGGCGCCGTGGCGGGCATGGTCACCCTGGAAGACCTGCTGGAGGAGATCGTCGGCGAGATCTACGACGAGACCGACCGCAACGTGCTCGCGGTGCGCACCGACGACGACGGCTCCCTGGTCCTGCCCGGCACCTTCCCGATCCACGACCTCGCCGACCTCGGGGTCGACCTCCCCGAGGCCCCGGCCGGCGACTACGCCACGATCGCCGGCCTGGTGCTGGTCCTGCTCGGACGAATCCCGGAACACCCCGGCGACCGCGTGACCGTGTCCGGGTGGGCGATCGACGTGCTCGGAGTGGGGCACCACGCCATCACGTCGGTGCGCCTGAGCCGCACCGACGCCGAACCGACGGACTGAACCGCGAGTGCACGACCAGGGGTGGAACGTCCTAAACCCCCGATGCGATGTCGTCAGGAGCGGCGGAGGCGGCGGAGCTGGAGGTGGGGGTCGGCAAGCGCGGCTTCGAGTTCGGCGGTCCAGGTGTCGGGCGCGGCGCACCCGTGCTGCTGTTGCTGCTCATCGCCGCCACGGTGATCTCGGTGCACAAGCCGTGGGGGCGCACCCGCCGCGGTCGCCGACTGGCGGCCGGCGGGACACCGGTGGTGCGACAGCGTCCTACCTGCCGACCAACGCGACCGCCCTCGAAGTTGATCACTTGCCGATCGCGCAGGTCACCGCCTGGTGATCACCGCGGGTACGGCGAGATCGCGTCGAGGTTCCGCAGGGCACGCCGGGCGTCCGCGGCCCGGTCCAGCCCTTGGTACAGCTCGGCTGCGGCCCGCCACGCCTGCTCGGCTTGCCCCAGCCGGTCGAGGGCGAGGAGCGGGTGGCCAAGCCCGTCGAGGGTTTCGGCTTGGGCGCTGGTGCTGCCCAGCGCTTGGCGCAGGGCCAGGGCGCGTTCGTAGCAGGCCACGGCCAACTGGTGGCGGTGGGTGCGGTACGCGATGTAGCCCATCGTGTGCAGGGTGTCGGCTTCACCGGTCGTGTTGTCGTGCTGCCGGTTCAGGGTGAGCGCGGCGTGGCAGTGGGCGAGCGCGCGGTGGTGGTCGCCCAGACGCGCGGTGTGGCGCGCGAGCATGGTGAGGGTCTCGGCCTCCCAGACGGGTTCGCCCAGTTCCTGGTACGCGGTGTGGGCGCGGGCGGCGTACTCGCACGCCCGACGGGCGTCGCCGTGCAGTTCCCAGGCGCGTGCGAGGTTGCGGTGCACGTGGGCGCGCTCCAACGGGTCGTCGGCGAGCAGGAGGGCTGTGTGCAGGCGCTTCCGCGCCTCGCCGTGGTTGTTGCCCAGCGCCCAGAGATAGCCCAACACGGTGAGGGCACGGGTCTGCGCCCGGCGATCACCGAGCCGCTCCGCCGAGTCCAGCGCGAACTCCCAGCCGACTACCAGATCGGTGACAAGTCCCTGGCGGTGCTGGAAGGTGCTCATCGTCCAGGCGATCCGGCCGACGGCCTGGTGGAGGGCGTGCTCGCCGGCGAGGTTCTGGATGGCGCGCAGTTCCCGGTATTCGAGCGCGAACCACGCCGCCGCGGCCCTCGCGTCGACGAAGCGGGCCGGGACGCAATGCCGCGCCGGAGGGTCGAGGTGGATCGGATCGCGGGACGGGTCGAGCAGCCGGTTGGCGGCGTAGGACGTGTGCACGTAGAAGTCGACCAGGCGCCGGATGGCGGGGGCGTGTGCCCGCGACGGTGCGCGGTGGGCGAGGGTGGCGGCGTAGTCGTGGACCAAGTCGTGCATCCGGTAGCGGCCCCCGTCGTCCTCGGCGAGCATCGAGCGGTCCACCAGGTCCTGCAACAACTTCCGGGTCTCGCCGAGCGGCAGACCCGCCAGCGCCGCGGCGGCCTGCGGACCGATGTGGGCGGTCGGGGAAAGTCCGAGCAGGCGGAACAGGCGGGCTTGCCCGGGGTTGAGAGCACGGTAGGACCACGAGAGCACGACGCCGGGGTCCGCCGACGCGTCGGGTCCCGCAAAAGCGGCAAGCCCCGAGGCGCGCAGCTCCTCGGCCAGCACGGCCAACGACGCCCGCGGGTGGGTCTCCGCCCACCCGGCGACGACGCTGAGCGCCAGCGGGTGGTCACCGCAGATCCGCCTGATCACCGTCAAGGCGCCCGCTTCGGCGCGGACGCGACCGGTGCCGATCCTCGTTTCCAGCAGGGCCTCGGCCTCGCCCGCCCGCAACACGTCCAGCGCCAGGTGACGCGCGCCGTGCGCGGTGATCAGGCCGGTGAGGCGGTGCCGACTGGTGATCAGCACCGCGCACGTCGGGCTGCCCGGCAACAGCGGCATGACCTGCGTGGAGTCGGCGGCGTTGTCCAGGACGAACAGGACGCGCTTGCCGGCGACCACGCTGCGCAGCAGCGCCGAACAGGCGTGCAGACCCGCCGGGATCGACTCGGGGTCCACGCCCAGTGCGCCGAGGAACCCGCGTGCGGCGTCTTCGGGACGCAGCGGCGGGTTGGCGCTGAACCCCTCCAGGTCGACGAACAGCTGCCCGTCCGGGAAGCGGTCGAGGTTGCGGTGCGCCCACCGCAACGCCAGCCACGTCTTCCCAGCGCCTCCCGTGCCGACGACGGCGCAGATCGGCATCGCTCCCGGCGCGGCCACGACCTCGTCGATCCCGGCCAGCTCGGCCGCGCGGCCGGTGAAGGTCCTCGGATCGGCGGGAAGTTGGTGCGGCACCACGGTCGCGGGCCGACCCTGGTGGTAGTGCACGCCGCCGCCGATCGTGCCCGCCTGGACCACGACCGTCGCCGTGAGCGACTCGGCGACGTTGCGCACCACGCTCCCGTCGAGCGGCTGTTCGCGGTTCACGCCGTTCCTCCTCGGTGTGCGAGGACCGGGTGTCGTCGATCATCTGGTGATGTAGACGTCCCGTCCGGCCATCGTGATCCGGCTGCGGCCGGATGCGCTCGCGCGCATGGACACCTCGCGCGCCGGCGTTGGCGGGTCGCCCAACATCCGCCGCAATTCGTGCTCGGCTTGGGGGTGGTCCACAAGCAGCCGTCGCAACCGGCTCCGCCACTCACCGACCAACTCCTCGGCCACCCCGCCGTCCTGCTCGGCGCGCGCCCGCAGCACCGCCGCGCGTGTGTCCGCCGCCTCGGCTTCGACGGTGTCACCCCGCTCCGGGTGCACCTGCCGCCACAACGCGCCGATCGCCGCGACCGCGCTTTGCCAGGCGTCGCCCGCCAACCTCTCGACCAGGGTCGTCGCTGCAGTGGTCAGGAACTCGTCCATCTTGGGCCCCCTCTCGACACTCCCGCCCTATTCCGAAGGTGGCAGAGCAGCCCGGTCGCGGACCGGTCAAAGACGAGATTCACCTGATCGTGTCGGCACTCCGACCGGAACGACATCACGCACAAGCACGCGAGTCCGACCAAGGCTCGCTGACGGCGCTGACCTGGCGGGCAGTGACCGTAGATCCGTTTGTCATGCACACCGCACCCGAACACATCCACCTGGCCGCCGTCCGACACCCACAACCCGCAGGCCCCACGACACCGATCCGGGCCAGGCACAGGCAGTCCACCCACGGCCCTGCCCTGCGAGCACGATCTACGCGCCTACGTGAGCCGGGGACTCCGCCCAGGTCAGATCGCGAGACTCACCGGCAACAGCCATCAACGCATCAGCGAACTCCTTGCCGGCTACGCAATCGGACCGCCATCGCCACGTGAGGTTCTCCGCGCGCTCGACCCAGCCTGGCTGCGCGAGCAATACGAAGGCGACCACCGTTCCTTCGCCGACATCGCCGCTGATCTGGGCATCCTGCCATCCGACCTGGCTCGGCACGCCCGCAACCTCGGCCGGCCCGACACGCCGCACCATGTCCTGGAAGATCCACGTGCAGAACCCGAGTGCGGCGAGGAAAGCCAGGTGCCCGACCGTCCACACCGGACCGGGGCCGCGTTCGCCGTCGAGTCCGTCGAGTCCGTCGAGTCCGTCGAGTCCGTCGAGGCCGTCGAGGCCGTCGAGTCCGTCGAGTCCGTCGAGTCCGTCGAGTCCGTCGACGATCCTGAGTACCTCGTAGGTGAGGACGAGCAGCGGTGCGGCGCTGTGTAGGAGCTCATGTCTCAAGCCTGCTGACCGGCGACCCGAGCGGGTCGCCGGTCAGCAGGATCTTCGGCATCCCTCTCAGGAGGGAGGTGGCCTTCTCAGGCCGTTTCCAGGGTCACGCCCCACGTGTTGAGCACGACGCTGATCGGCGCGTAGACCATGTAGTTGTAGCAACGCGGGCTCACGTCGGGGTTGAGGCCGGTGCAGCCCACCACCGTCGAGCCCCCCAGGATCACGCCGCGGGCCTGCACACCGCCGGACACCGTGGCGAACACGGGACCGCCGCTGTCACCACCGGCGATGTAGTGAGCGCTGCCCGAAGCCTTGGCCTCCACGTAGAAGTTGCCCTCGGTCCACGGCAGGCTCGTGGTGTCGTCGGTGATCGTGCCGCAGCGCTGCCCCGACGACGCACCGGACGCGCACACCGTCTGGCCGACGTAGTTGCGGGCCCAGCCCTTCACGGCCGCGGTCGTGTTGCTGCTGTAGCCGCCGGTGTAGACCCGCCCGGTCGTCGCCGGTGAGGCCGACGGGTCGATCAGCTGGGAGTCGATGCTGGCGATGCCCGCGACCGAGGCGCCTCCCGGTGCGATGGTCTGGCCCGCGCCGTCGCGGACGACGGCGTTGGCGCTCTCGTCGCAGTGGTTCGCGCTGAGCAGGCGACCTGACGAGCCCACCAGCACGGCGAACGCCGTGGAACAGGCCGAACCGTTCTGCACCGTGCGGATTCCGCCCTTCCACGGCGGGGCGTCGTTGACCCTGGACGCCTTCTCGTACGGGTCGCGGACCTCGAACGCGACCGGCGCCCTGGCCACCGTCTCGGCCGCCCGGCGGTCGGTGGCCGCCATCATGGCGCCGGGAACCCGAGCCCGGATGCCGGAACCGTCCGGGTTGACCGCCACCGACTGGAGGTCGACCTGGCGCGCGAACGCGCTCTTGACCAGGCGTTGCGCGGCCTCCATGCCCTCCACGCGGGAGTACCTGGCGCCCTCGACCAGCTGGACGGACACGCCCAGCGGCTTCGAGTCCGCGTAGGTGCGGACGTCCGCCGGTGCGGTGCCCTTCCAGTGGACGGTGACCGCACGCCGGTCCTCGTCGACCCTGATACCCGCCAACCCGGTCCTGGCACCGAGGTCGTCGAGACGGCCCGCCACCTCGGCGACGGCCTCGTTCGACGGCGGTTCCGGCGCGGCGTGCGCGGGCGCCACGAACCCGAGCACCACGGCAGCAGCCACGCCAACACGAATGAACGCATGCGAAATAGACACGTAGACGGTGTCCCCTTCTTAGGCGCCGCCCCCATGACAGCGCACAGTTGCATTGTGCACCTATGGAAACGCCCAGCACCAGAGGCAAAGTTCGGTCCACTGTGAACTTGCCAAAGCTGGGTGGGGTCCAGGTGGCCGCCCTGCGGCCGGTACAGCCCGGCGAACGCGTCCAACGGCACCCAGGGAAAGCCAGGTCAAGGCGCCGTTGTGCCGGATGGTGAAGCCGAACGCGTTGCCACCGGGTCGGGCGGTCATCACGTTGCCGCGGCGTAGATGTTGTGGTTGTGCCCGGGTGAGCCGGGCGCGCGGCAGGTGGCGGCGCACGTCCCACACGATGACCGCCTGGTCGTCGCCGGCCGAGGCGGACGTCTGGGCGTCCGGGCTCAACGCCACCGCCCGACGCGCGCCGAACCGATTTCAGGAACGGCACGGCCCTGCGCGGACCGAACGTGGTGCGCTCGTGCCGAGCGTTACGGCCCCGGGCTCCGGTGCTCGTCGCCGGTGGCGCCCGGAGTGATCAGGCCGGTCTCGTAGGCGAGCGCGACGAGCTGGGCTCGGTCGCGGGCTCCGAGCTTGGCGAGCAGGCGGCTGACGTGGGTGCGGGCCGTGGCCGGGCTCATGAACAGGCTCTGCGCGATCTCCGCGTTGGACTGTCCCGCGCCGACTTTCGCGAGCACTTCCCGTTCCCGGTCGGTGAGCACGTCGAGCTTGTCGGTCGAGCGTGGGCCCGGGGCGTCCGCGGCGGCCCGCATGACGCGTTTGGTCACGGCGGGCGAGAGGAGCGCGTCGCCGCGGGCCACGATCCGCACCGCGTCGCGCAGGTCTTCCGGGCTGGTGTCCTTGAGCAGGAACCCGGCCGCACCGGCGCGTACCGCGTCGAGGACGTGCTGGTCGGTGTCGAACGTGGTGAGCACGATGACGTGCACTTGCCGCAGGTCCTCGTTGGCGACGATGCGGCGGGTCGCCTCGATGCCGTCGCCGCCGGGCATCCTGATGTCCATCAGCACCACGTCGGGTCGTTCCCGCGCGACGAGTTCGACTGCGGGGTCGGCTCCGGCCGCCTCGCCGACGACGGTGATGTCGTCGACGCGTTCCAGCAGCGCCCGCAGCCCTTCGCGAACCAGGTGCTGGTCGTCGACGACCACCACCCGGATCACGCCCGCACGCCCGTCGGTATCCGGGCTTCGACGACGAACCCCACCCCGGGACGCGACCGCGCGTCGAGTTCGCCGCCGAGCAGGGCCAGTCGCTCCCCCATGCCGACGATGCCCCAGCCCGGCGGCTGGTCGTGCGCGGGTGTGCCGCAGCCGTCATCGGTGACCCGGATCAACACGCTGTCCTCGCCGTAGTCCAGTTCAATCAGCACGGTAGTGGCGTTGGCGTGCCGCAGCACGTTGCTGAGCGATTCCTGGACGACTCGGTACGCGGTGGCGTCCGAGACGGCAGGCAGGGGCACCGGTCGGCCGCTGGTGCGGACCTGTGCGTCGAGCCCCGCTGAGGTGGCGGTGCCGAGGAGCCTGTCGAGTTGTTCGAGCCCCGGCGTCGGGGCGTCGTCGGCGCTGTCCGGCTCGCGCATGGCGTGGAGGGTGGCCCGCAGTTCCCGGCCGATGTCCCGGCAGGCCGCGCGGGCGGCGGTCAGTGAGCGTTCCGCGGTGTCGGGATCGTCGCGCAGGGCCTCCCGTGCCACGTCGGTGTGCAGGGAGATCACCGAGACCGTGTGCGCGAGCAGGTCGTGCAGGTCTCTGGCGATGCGCAGGCGTTCCTGTTCCACGCGTCGCACCGCCTCGCGCTCGCGCTCCAGTTCGGCGGCGCGGGCCTGGTTGGCCAGTTCGGCGCGCCAGCCGCGGCGTGACCGGACGCTGTCGCCGAGCGCGATGACCGCGGCCATCAGCGCGGCCGACGTGGGGATCTCCAGGCCGAGCACGAAGCTCAGGTCGTCGCCTTGGCTGATCCGCACGCCGGTGGAGATGGCCAGCAAAACCACGGCGGTGCCGGTGGCCCAGTACAGCCGCCCGTACTCGGCCGCGGAGAACAGCGAGGCCGCCACCGGCACGGCGAGGCCGATCGGCGGGTACGACAGCGCGTAGTAGACGAGCAGGGCAGCTGCCGTGATGACGAGCGTCGGCACCGGCCAGCGGCGGCGCACCAGCATGAGTGCGCCGAACAGGGCGCTGAACGCGTAGGCGGGCAGCCCGGGGGCGGCAGGCCCGCCGACGTTCGCGGTGATGGCGGTGCCGACCGCCACCAGGACGAGCATCGCGAGGGCCGTGTCGACCGCGAGCTGCCGCCGGTCACCGATCCGGGTTGGTGTGTCGATCGTGCTGCTCCTGACGAGTCGGCTGCCGGGGGCGGAACGCGGGCACCATTCTGGCCGCCAGCCAGCCGGCCGCGCCGGTTGCCACGCCCATCAGCGCTCCGGTGAGAATGCTGCTGCCGAACGCGAAGGTCCGCAGCAGCAGGGCTTCGGCCGTGGGCGGCAACGCTCCCTCGATGGTGCCACCCAGCCGGGGCGGGCCGCCCGGGAACGCCTCCGCCCAGAGGACCTGGTGGGTGACGCCGAGCAGCACGCCGTACACGAGACCCACCGCGAACAGCGTCACGAGCGGGTTGGGCACCCGTTTCCACAGCACGTAGCCGATCCAGATCGCGATCGGCACGAACACCAGCAGCCCGTTGACCAGCGGACCGACCAGGGAGAGGTCGTGGGCGACCACCCTGGGCACACCGAGTGCGGCGAGGCCGAGGATCGCCGCCGGCGGCACACCGGTCGACCGTCGCAGCCTCCCGGTCATGCCGGGCCCCCGTCCGCCGCGCGGTGGTAGCGCAGGAATCCGATGAACGCCAGCACCGCGGTGACCCCGCTCATTCCGAGGCGGAACCAGTGGCCGGTTTCGAATTCGTTCGCCGTCTGCTGCAAGAATTCCGCCGTGTGCTCGGCGATCCCTTCGTCGAACATGATGGTGTTGCGCGGCCAGAAGTACAGGGCGGAGAACAGCCATTCGCCGACCGCGAGCGTGCCCAGGCTGGCCGCGACCCACCACCTGGCCTGCCCGACCCGCCACAGCGCCACCACGGTCGCCGCCGCCGCGACCGCCGTGACCAGGCCCATCACCGGGAAGAAGTCGGCAGGCCCGGTGACCGCGAAGAACTCCACCGACTCGGCGAGCGACGCGGGAGCATCGTGGAAGACGTTCGGGTAGATGACAATGGTTTCGACCGCGATACCGCCGAACGCCACGATGGCTATCCAGGCGTACGCGACCGAAACCGCGAAGCGAACCGAGTGCGCTCGCACGGGATCTCCGTTCAGGAAGGGAATGGGCCTGAATCGAGATTACGGCGAGGCCCTGGCACGGCGCGTACGTCCACGAGCGCTTCGTGACTACGTATCTCGACGTACTCGCCTGGCCGTCCGGACCGACCGGGTCCTGGACCGGGGCACGACGCGAGGGCGACTACCACCGCGAACGTCCCCTCATCGACGGAAGCGGACGTGGGCTCGCATGCTCAGCCGGCGGCATCAGCGGACGTTCGACTGATCTCGAATCGGCGGTGTCCGCAGTTGTGCGTTGTGCTCGGTTGATGGGTGCTCGCCACGATGTCGGCACGGACCCCATCAGCGCCGCCGCCGGACGGCGGCGGCGCTGATGGGGCGCTCGTGGTCAGCGGAACACCCGCCCGTCCCCGAGTGTCGGTAGACGACGCGGAAGGTCGCGTCGGCGCGACCGGTTGCGGTCGTGATCTCGTCGATGCGCAGCACGAGGCCGTAGTGCCGCACCGCAGCCGCCACTGCGAGTCCTGGTACGGCTCGAACGGCTGCTCGTCGATGCGGCCGGCGGATCAGGCGAGGTCCCACTGCTGGACGGCCAGGCCGTTGCAGGTCCACTGCCGGACCTCGGCACCGGGCTGGGTGCCCCAGTTGTAGTTGTCCAGGCACAGCCCGCTGTGCTTGTTGACCAGCGTGGTGCGGCCGTTGGTGGTGGTCAGCCGCCACTGCTGGGCGGCCAGGCCGTTGCACGTCCACTGCTGCACCGGCGAACCCGGTGCGGTGGCCATGTCCTTGTCGTCCAGGCACAGACCGCTGTAGCCGTTGAAGATCTCGTAGTAGCCGTCACCCTTCGGGGTGAGGTACCAGTCCTGGACAGCCACGGTGTTGCAGGTCCACTGGCGGACCTCGGAGCCGGGATTGAGCCCGAAGTTGTAGTCGTCCAGGCACAGGGCGCTGTGCCGGTTCTTGATGTGCACGCGCGCCACCGGGCCACCGGTCTCACCCGAGGGGCCCCGCAGCACGGTGGACGTGGAGACCGGGGTGCCCAGGTTCGGCGTGCCGTCGGCGTTCCACGAGATCTTCTGGACGCGGGTGGTGCGGGTGGTGCCGCACTTCTGCGACGCCGAGTCGTTGGCGTGGTAGGCGATCCACGTCTCCGTGCCGTCCGGCGAGGTGAAGAACGAGTGGTGGCCGGGGCCGAACACGCCGTTCGCGTCGTTGCGCTGGAAGATCGGGTCCTGGAACTTCGTCCACGAACTCGCCGCCAGCGGGTCGCCGCCCTTGTACTCCAGCATGCCCAGCTTGTAGTTGGGGCCCCAGCACGCGCTCGCCGAGTAGGTCAGGAACGTACGGCCGTTGCGCTGCAACGCGAACGAGCCCTCGTTGACGTTGCCGTCCTGGCGCTCCCAGGCCAGCGTGGGCGCGGAGATGCGGGTGCCGAACGCGGAGACCGACCATGGCGTGTCCATCGGCGCGATGAACAGCGACTGGAGGCCGTCCGAGCCGAACGCGGAGAAGTGGAAGTAGTTGGCGCCGTTGAGCTTGAGCACCGCGCCGTCGATCGCCCAGCCGCCGTTGGGCATCAGGTTGAGGATGCCGCGGTAGGTGTAGGGCCCCAGCGGGTCACTGCCCGCGCTCTCCAGCACGTGCGTGCGGCGCTCGCCGAACCCCGCCTTCGGCTGCACCGAGTAGTAGATGTACCAACGGTTGTTGATCTGCTCCAGGTGCGGCGCCCACATCGTGCAGCAGCCCTCGTTCTGGGTCGCCGTGAAGACCCGCTGCTCCGGGGCGCTGCGCAGGGCGGCGATCGTGGTCGACTTGCGCATCACGATGTCGGAGGTCCACGTCGTCACCACGTAGTAGTACGCGCCTTTGTAGGTGACCAGCGTGGGGTCCGCGCTGTTCGGCAGGGGCACGACGGGGTTGACGAACGACGGGCCGGGCGCCGCGACCGCGACGCCCTGGCCGACCAGTATTGACGACAGCGCCACGAGACAGGTCGCGACGAGCGACAGCAGGCGTCGTGGGGATGGACGGGACCGGGAAGGCAGCATGACCACTCCAGGGGTGCCACAGGGTTCGGACTCGTGCGGGCGCGCACGGCCGCGGTGCACGACACAGGGACAGGCGTGACCGGCTCCACGGCCGGGTGGAGCGGCGAGCGTCACGCCAAGATGAACGTGGAGTCGGCGCGGGCGACGGGGTCCGTCGCGGTGGTCAGGTTGCCGGTGGTGCCGTTGTGGCGCAGGTAGCGGCCGGGGAAGTTCTGCGACTCGAACGACACCGCCGCGCTGTCGGCCAGGCCCGCGCGCTGGAAGAAGCCGGCGTCGTTCTTGAACAGGGCCGTGCCGGAGCCGTCGAGGCCGGTCACGATCCGGAACTGCGAGTCCGCCAACGGGTTGACGTCGGCCTCGACCCTGGCGGTCTGCTTGAAGATGCGCGGGTCCGCCCGCCGCTCCGCCAACGGATTCGTGAACCGCACGGCGGGCGACGCGTGCGCCGCGGGCACCACCACCAGACCTGCGAACGCGGTCACGACCGCTAACGCGACCACAGCCAGCCTGCGGACAAACCGCCCGGGAACAGCAGCGTTCATCGGTCCACTCCATCGTGGGATCGAGGTAGCGCAGAGTGTGAACGCTAACAGCGACCCCTGTGCGGCTCAAGACCCACTTTCCAGAAGATGCCCCTTCCGGCGGCCAGGCATCCACTGGTTGGGCATGTCGTGCCTGGTTGTGACGGTCCGACGGGTTCACATCCGTGATCCAACAGGGCTGGTCGCCCAGGCCCTACCCGAACAACAACGCTGTTAGCGATAACAGTGCCGCGTCGCCGACGACCTTGCGTCCGCGGCCGTGGTCGTCGTGCTGCTCACCGGTGGTGGCTGCCGGCGCGGGCGGGGGGGCGGTGGTGATGCGTCGGGGCGGCATCCTGGCGAGTCCGAGGAGGATTTGTACGCGACGCCGGGCACGCTGACCGCGGCGCATGCTGATCACCGCGTGGTCGGCGGCCCGTGCCGCGTCACAGGCGATGTCGCACCCGGAGTTCCCGGCCGGGCACCTTAGCGGCCGGCCCTCGGCGACGTCCTGGCCGGGGACCTCAGCGGCCGGCCCTATGCGACGTCCCGGCCGGGGACCTCAGCGGCCGGCGACCCGCACCAAGGCCTTCAAGACACCCGTTCCAGTGGGTAGCAGCGGTAGTAGGCCAGTTCACCGGTGCGGCGGTTGCGCCGGACCAGCAGCCACCGATGCCCCTCGGGCGCGTCGTCGCCACCGGTGACGGTGATCCATGGAGGTGCCGCCGGCGCGGCAGCGTGCCGAGTGGACGGTCCCCCAGTTCGCCTGCCACGAGGGTGGGCCGGCTGGTGGCCGGCGTGAGCCGGCCACCAGCCCGCCGTCACGTCACGGTCCGCAGGTACCCGGGGTCCAACTACCCCACCTGTGGGACCGCAGGTACGTGCCACCGTTGAGGATGTTGTACGCCCCGCCCTGTGGCACGCAGTACGCCAGGTTCACGTACTCGGCGCTCTGGTAGAGCTTGACACCCCGATAGCTGGTGCTGGTTCCCCTGTTCCAGTACGACTGGACCTTCTGCGTGCCCGACCACGAGCACGTCACCGGCGCCGCCCTCCAGTCGTTGTCGGCGTTGGTCCACGCGCATCGCGAACCGGTGCCGTCCCGACCCGTCCACGCGCAGAAGTCGCCGACAGCGCACTCCCACGCCAAGGCACCCACCGAGTCCGCGACGGCGACCGGTTGGGCCGCGGGCACGGAAGGTGAAGCCTGTGCCGTACCGATCATGAACACGAGCGCCGACAGCAACGTCACGAGCGTCGCTCCGGCGGCCTTCATACGCATCGTCGATCCTCCCCTGAACCCGATTGCGCGGACGGTCAACTCTGGTGTGCCGAGAGCGGGAACGACACAGGTTTGCACCAGGACGCAAAAGGTCAGGCAGGGCGGTGTCAAGCGCTTGCCACGGCTCGCGGTTGAAACAGCAGATCGCCGCGGAGCGACGTGTAAAGACGGGGGACACGATGCTGCGCATACACTTCACTGACCAGGACCTGGCCAGGACGACCGTCGCTGCGACCGCCGACCCGCTGTGGGAGGTGGTGCTCAGCGTATTCCGCCTGAGGGAGCGCGACCGTCCTCCCGCGTTCCGCCACTGGAACCACCTGGTTCGCCACGAGCAGCGGTGGGCGTCGATCAAGGCGGCGACGGGACTGTTGTCCCTGCTCGTGCCGGCAGGCCCGTACTTCCCCGACTTCCTCACACCGGTCGAAGGATTGCGCGGCCTGGAGGAAGGGCTGGAGGCGATCCGCCGAACGCCGAAGCACCGCGTGACTTCCGAACTGCGCCTCTTGCATGCGTTCAGCCCACTGCCGAACCACCTGGCACCGATGGCACGAGGCGACGCACACGCCCTCAACCACCTCACCGCGGTTCTGCACGATTACCACGACACCGCGATCGCCCCGTTCGCCGGCCTGATCCAGGCCGGCGTCGAGGCGGATCGGGCGCGCCGGGCACGCGACCTCATGGACGGCGGGGTGAACGGATTGCTCAGCGGACTACGTCCTCTGATGCGATGGCACCCGCCGGTACTGGAAGTGGACTACCGCACCGACCGCGACCTCCGTTTGGACGGCCGCGGTCTGACCCTGGTGCCGTCGTACTTCTGCCGTGGCCAGCCGGTCGCCCTGGCCGACCCCGAGCTGGACCCCGTACTGGTGTACCCGATCGACCCCCACGACCGGTGGACACACATCCCGAATCCGAGCCGCTACCGTGGACTGTGCGCCCTCCTCGGCACCACCCGAGCCGCGATCCTCTCCGCGATCCACACCGGTGCCACGAACACCCAACTCGCTCACCGCGTCGGCGCGTCGGCGGCTTCGATCAGCAGACACACAGCAATATTGCGAGAGGCGAATCTCATCGCCAGCGCCCGCCACGGCTCCGTCGTCGTGCACAGCCTCACACCGCTCGGACAAGCCCTGCTACACCATGCCGACGCACCCTGACGCCTTGACCCAGACGCCGCCCGATGGCCGGGTCCCTTGCGGCGTGTGGCTGTGAGCCACCGCTCTGGTCGGAGATGGTTCTCGCCCGGTCGTGGCGGAGAATGACGCGCTTCCCTGCCCGCCTCACCGGCCTTGATCCGCTTCGGCAGTGCCGCTCCCAGGCTGAGGGCATGACCGACGGTGGCCCGGATGGGCCTCGTGACGACCCGGCGTCAGGGCACGCGCGGTGGGGAGGTGCTTTCCCGCACCACCAGTTCCGTGGCGAGGTCGATCCGCTCGTTCGGCGGCCGTTCGCCGCGCGCCAGGGTGAACACCATCTGCGCCGCCGTGGTCGCCATCTCCCGCAGCGGCTGCCGCACGGTGGTCAGTTGGGGCCCGGTCCACTCGGTGACCGGCAAGTCGTCGTACCCGACGATCGACAGGTCCTCCGGGATCGAGAGCCCCAGCTCGCGAGCCGCGCGCATCACGCCCAGCGCCTGGAAGTCCGAGCCCGCGAAGATCGCGGTCGGGCGGTCCGGGCGGTCCAGCAGGTCCATGCCGTGCCGGTACCCGCCGTGGAGGTAGAAGTCGCCGTACCGCACGAAGTCCTGGTCCACAGCCAGATCGGCGTCCTCCAGCGCGCTGCGGTAGCCGTCGACCCGGGCCCGGCTGCACAGCATGGTCGTCGGCCCGGAGATGACCGCGATCCGGCGGTGGCCCAGCGCGAGCAGGTGCCGGGTCGCGGCCAGGCCGCCCGCCCAGTTCGCCGAGCCGACCGTGGGCACGCCGGGCGGCGGCTCGCCCGCGGTGTCCACGAACACGAACGGGATGTTGCGCGTGGTGAGCCGGCGGCGCTGCTCGGCGTCCAACCCGGCCAGCACGAGGATCACGCCGAGCGGTCGGCGGGCCAGCAGGTCGTCGAACCACTCGCGCCTCGGCCGGTGCTCGCCGCCCAACTCGGACAGCACCACGGCGGCGCGCTCGTCGGCCGCCGCCAGTTCGACCCCGCGGATGATCTCGGTGGACCACGCCGAGTGCATCTCGTGGAACACCAGGTCGATCAACGCGGGCCGCGACGACTGCCGCGCCCGTCGTCGTCGGTACCGGTGCTGCTCGATGACGCTCTCCACCCGGGCACGCGTGTCCGGCGCGACGTCCGGGCGCCCGTTGAGGACCTTGGACACCGTCGGGATGGACACGCCCGCCTCCGCCGCGATCGACGAGATCGACGCCGTGGTCTTCTCCGGTGCCGCGTCCCGCTCGGTCGACGAACTCATGGTGTTCCCCCTGGCGCATCGCGGACCGCACACCGAATCTAAAGTTTCGACGGTCGAGCGTAAAGGCTCGACCTTCCGATGACCAGCACGTCGATGTCGAAGTCAATTCGGTTCGTGCGAAAGGGTCGATTTTCCAGGCGTGTTCATGCCTGTGAACTGCGAAGACACAGGAAGGACACGGACTGTTGACGTCTCGGGTAGTTCCTCCTACGGTCTCCCCACCGGGCCGACATGTCGGACGTCACGTCGATAGTTTCGGTCTCAAAAGGACGTGAGCGGGGGTACCTGGTCGATGATGAACAGGACGACGGAAGTCGTGGCGACGCCGGTGGGCGACGCCGCTCCGACCGCCGCCGACCGACCGCGCGCGGTCTGGCAGGACGTCACCCTGCCCGCCGCCGAACGCGTCGAAGCGCTCGTCGGCGCGATGACGCTGGAGGAGAAGCTCGCCCAGCTCGTCGGCGTCTGGGTCGGCGCGGACCCCTCGGGCGCGGGTGTCGCACCGCACCAGCACGACATGACGGCCGACCCGGTCGGCTGGGAGGACGTCATCTCCGCCGGCCTCGGTCAGCTCACCCGCCCGTTCGGCACCCGGCCGGTCGACCCGGTCGCCGGCGCCCGCTCGCTCGCCGCGTCGCAGCGGCAGGTGGCCGACGCCAACCGGTTCGGCATCCCGGCGCTGGTCCACGAGGAGTGCCTCACCGGTTTCGCCGCCTGGCGGGCGACCGCCTACCCCGCGCCGCTGTCCTGGGGCGCGTCGTTCGACCCCGAGCTGGTCGCCGAGATGGCGGGCCTGATCGGCGCCTCGATGCGCGCCGCGGGTGTGCACCAGGGCCTGGCGCCGGTGCTCGACGTGACCCGCGACTACCGCTGGGGCCGCACCGAGGAGACCATCGGCGAAGACCCGTACCTGGTCGGCACGGTGGCCACGGCCTACGTGCGCGGCCTGGAGCGGTCCGGGGTCGTCGCCACGCTCAAGCACTTCGCCGGCTACTCGGCCTCCCGCGCGGGGCGCAACCTCGCCCCGGTGGCCATCGGCCCGCGCGAGTTCGCCGACGTGGTCCTGCCGCCGTTCGAGATGGCCGTCCGCGACGGCGGCGTGCGGTCGGTCATGCAGTCCTACACCGACCTCGACGGCCTGCCGTCCGCCGCCGACGCCGGGCTGCTCACCGCGCTGCTGCGCGACACCTGGGGCTTCGACGGCACGGTGGTCGCCGACTACTTCGCGGTCAAGTTCCTCCAGACGCTGCACGGCGTGGCCGAGGACGAGGCGCACGCCGCCGCGCTGGCCCTGGCCGCGGGCGTGGACGTGGAGCTGCCGACCGTGCGCTGCTACGGCGCGCCGCTGCGGGAGGCGGTCGAGCGCGGCGACGTGGACGTGGCGCTGGTCGACCGGGCGCTGCGCCGCGTGCTGCGGCAGAAGGTCGAACTCGGCCTGCTCGACCCCGACTGGTCCCCCCTGCCGCCCGACGTCGACGACCTGCGGCTGGACTCGCCGCAGGGGCAGGACGTCGCACTGCGCCTGGCGCGGGAATCCGTAGTGCTGCTGGCCAACGACGGCGCCCTGCCGCTGCGGCCGGACGCCCGGCTCGCCGTGGTCGGCCCGCTCGCCGACGACCCGATGGCGATGCTGGGCTGCTACTCGTTCCCCGCGCACATCGGCGTGCACCACCCGGACGCCGGGCTCGGCCTGGAGATCCCGACCGTGCTCACCGCGCTGCGCGACGCGGTCGGCGGCGCGGTGGCGCACGCGAAGGGCTGCGAGGTCACCGGCCCGGCCGACCCGGACCAGGTCGCGGTCGCGGCCGTCGCGGCGGCGGAGGCGGACGTCTGCGTCGTGGCCGTCGGCGACCGGGCGGGCCTGTTCGGCCGCGGCACGTCCGGCGAGGGCTGCGACGCGACCGACCTGCGGCTGCCCGGCACGCAGGAGGACCTGGTCCGGGCCGTGCTCGCCACCGGCACGCCGGTCGTGCTGCTGCTCATCACGGGACGGCCGTACGCGATCGGCGACCTGGCCGACGGCGCGGCGGCGGTCGTGCAGGCGTTCTTCCCCGGCCAGCTCGGCGGCCGGGCCGTCGCGGACGTGCTGACCGGCGCGGTCGCGCCCTCCGGCAGGCTGCCGGTCGGCATCCCGAACGACCCCTCGGGCCAGCCGGGCACCTACCTCTCGGCCCGGTTGGGACACCGGACCGAAGTGTCCAATGTGGACCCGACCCCGGTCTTCCCGTTCGGCCACGGCCTCGGCTACGACACCTTCACCTGGTCACCCGTGCGCCCGGTCACGCCGGCCGACGAGCCGTGGACCACCGACGGCGAGGTCGAACTCGAACTCGACGTGACCAACCCCGGCACCCGGCACGGCGCCGACGTCGTACAGCTCTACCTGCACGACCCGGTC
Source organism: Actinosynnema sp. CA-248983 (assembly GCA_050954585.1). Taxonomy (GTDB): domain Bacteria; phylum Actinomycetota; class Actinomycetes; order Mycobacteriales; family Pseudonocardiaceae; genus Actinosynnema. The sequence continues at coordinate 5,528,630 of CP191863.1, forward strand.
GCGCAGGTGACCCGTCCGGTCGTGCGGCTCATCGGCTACGCGCGGGTCGCGCTCGACGGCGGCGCGTCGGCCCGCGTCACGTTCCGCGTGCCGGCCGACGTCACGTCCTTCACCGGCCGGGACGGGCGGCGCGTGGTGGAACCCGGGCGCGGTGCAGCTGCGCGTGTCCCGGTCGAGCGCGGAGGTGCACGAAGCGGTGGACCTGCGACTCGTCGGCCCGCTGCGCGAAGTCGACCACACCCGGCGCCTGCGCACCGCCGTGTCGGTCACCCACGAGGAGGTGGAGCGAGCATGACCACCCAGATCGGCGAGCGGGCGACGGACGCCGCGCCGGCCGCGTCCGGGAAACCGCCGAAGGCGCCGAAACCGCCCCGGCGCCGGACTTCCTGGCGCAAGGCGTGGCAGCGGGACTGGCAGCTGTACACGCTGGCGATCCTGCCGCTGGTGTTCTTCCTGGTCTTCCGGTACGCGCCGATGCTCGGCAACGTCATCGCGTTCCGCAAGTTCGTGCCGGGTGGCAGCATCTACGGCGAGACGTGGGTCGGCCTGCGCTACGTCAAGATGTTCATCCGCGACCCGAACTTCTGGGAAGTCTTCGGCAACACCCTGGCGCTGGGCGCGCTGACCCTGGTGTTCACCTTCCCGCTGCCGATCGTGCTCGCGCTGCTGCTCAACGAGGTCCGCTCGCGGTACTTCAAGCGGTTCGTGCAGACGGTGTCCTACCTGCCGCACTTCCTGTCGATCGTGATCGTGGCGGGCATGGTCATGCAGCTGGTGTCGTTGGAGGGCACGGTCAACCAGATCGTGCGCGCCTTCGGCGGCGAGGCCGTCTCGTTCATCCAGGAGCCCGGCTGGTTCCGCTCGATCTACGTCTCCTCCGAGGTGTGGCAGACCGTCGGCTGGGGCACGATCCTCTACCTGGCCGCGCTGACCACGATCGACTCGCAGCTCTACGAGGCGGCCCGGATCGACGGCGCGAACCGCTGGCAGCAGACCTGGCACGTGACGCTGCCCGGCATCCGGCCGACGATGATCACGCTGCTCATCCTCAACATCGGCACCTTCATGGCGGTCGGGTTCGAGAAGGTCCTGCTGCTGTACAACCCGCTGACCTACCCCACCGCGGACGTCGTCTCGACCTACCTGTACCGGGTCGGCCTGGTGTCCAACAACTTCAGCTACGCCGCCGCGATCGGCCTGTTCGAGTCGATCATCGGCCTGACGCTGGTCCTGTCCGCGAACGCGATCTCGCGCCGAGCAGTGGGGACGAGCCTGTGGTGACCACCGACCCCGCCCGCGCCGTGGAGCGGCTCGACCAGCCCGTCGGCGCGCGCCGCACGTCGCTGGACGACTCCCGCGGCTACCAGGTCTTCCGGGTCGTCAACACGATCGTGCTGCTGGGCGTGGTCGCGGTGACGCTCTACCCGTTCGTCAACATCGTGGCGCAGTCGTTCAGCAGCGAGGTCCACATCCGCACCGGCCAGGTCAACCTGGTGCCGCGCGGCTTCAACCTGGACACGTACCAGCTCGTCGTGGCCGACCCGGCGTTCTGGAACAGCTACCTCAACACGGTCGTGTACACGGTGACGGCCACCGCGATCTCGATCGTGCTCACCACGATCTACGCGTACGTGCTGTCCAAGCACAAGCTCAAGGGCCGCAAGCTGCTCATCGGCATCGCGGTGTTCACGATGTTCTTCAACGGCGGGCTGATCCCCAACTACGTGCTGGTGAGCGGGCTGGGGCTGACCAACACGATCTGGGCGGTCGTGCTGCCGAACGCGATCAGCGTGTTCAACCTGCTGGTGATGAAGGCGTTCTTCGAGAGCCTGCCGGCGGAACTGGAGGAGGCCGCCGCCATCGACGGCCTGAACACCTACGGCATCCTGCTGCGGATCGTGCTGCCGCTGTCGAAGGCCGTGCTCGCGACGATGGTCCTGTTCTACGCGGTGGCGAACTGGAACTCGTGGTTCCAGGCGTTCCTCTACCTGGACCGCGCGGACCTGTTCCCGGTCACCGTGTACCTGCGGAACATGATCGCGGGCGCCACGACGGCGACGTCGGTCGGCGCCGTGGAGAGCAACGCGGTCGCCATTTCCGCGAACATCAAGGCCGTGACGATGGTGCTCACCGTGCTGCCCATCGTCGTTGTCTACCCCTTCATCCAGCGCTATTTCGTGTCGGGCGTGATGCTCGGCGCGGTCAAGCAGTAGCGCCGGCGCTTCAAGTCGACGACGGTGTCGGACACCTGAGGAGCAGAACACCATGACAACGAAGTGGAAGCGCACGCTGCTGACCCTCGCGGCGGGCAGCCTCGTGGTCGGCCTGGCCGCGTGCGGCGACGAGGTCGACACCGCGGGCGGCGTCGACCTCGACGGCAAGAAGACCGCGTCGATGGCGGACTACAAGGCGGGCGACCAGTTCAAGGCGACCGCGGCCTTGGACGTCAGCCTGCTCTACCTGGACCAGTCGCACTACCCCATCAAGGACGACTGGCTGCTGTGGAAGGAGATCACCCAGCGGACCAACGTCACGATCAAGCCGACGGTCGTGCCCTACAGCGACTACGACCAGAAGCGCGGCCTGCTGATCAGCTCCGGTGACGCGCCGACGATCATCTCCAAGACCTACCCCGGCCAGGAGGAGCAGTTCGTCTCCTCCGGCGCGATCCTGCCGGTGAGCGACTACCTCGACCTGATGCCCCACTTCAAGGAGAAGGTCGAGAAGTGGAAGCTCCAGCCGGAGCTGGACACGCTGCGCCAGGAGGACGGCAAGTTCTACGTGCTGCCCGGCATGCACGAGAAGCTGTGGCAGGACTACACCCTGGCGTTCCGCACCGACGAACTCCAGCGCCTCGGCCTGAAGGCGCCGAAGGACTGGGACGAGGTCTACACCGTCCTCAAGGCGATCAAGGCCGCGAACCCGGACAGCTACCCGCTCTCGGACCGCTTCGAGGGCAAGGCCCTCCTCAACTACTCCAGCCCGACCTTCGGCGCCCAGGCCGGTTGGGGCTACGTCAAGAACTCCCTCTGGAACGAGTCGGCCCGCAAGTACGAGTTCGCGGGCGCGACGCCGGAGTACAAGCAGCTCGTCGAGTACTTCCGCAAGCTCGTCGCCGAGGGCCTGATGGACCCGGAGAGCTTCACGCAGAAGGACGACGCGGCGATCCAGAAGTTCGCCGCCGGCAAGTCGTTCGCCATCAGCAGCAACGCGCAGAACCTCGTCAACGACTACCGGCCGAACATCGCCAAGATCCCGGGCGCGACCGTGGCGAAGATCCCGCTGCCCTCCGGTCCCAAGGGTGACGTCATCCGCGGCTCGCGCCTGGAGAGCGGCCTGATGGTGTCGGCGAAGGCGGTCCAGAGCGACAAGTTCGTGGCGACCATGCAGTTCATCGACTGGCTCTGGTACTCCGACGAGGCCCACGAGTTCACCAAGTGGGGCGTCGAGGGCACGACCTACGACAAGGACGCGTCGGGCAAGCGGACCCTCAAGCCGGAGGTGGCGTTCGGCGGCATGAACGTGGGCGCGCCGAAGAACCTCCAGCGCGACTTCGGCTTCCAGGGCGGTGTCTTCTACTACGGCGGCGCCAACGAGCTGCTGCAGTCGATGTTCACCGAGGAGGAGGTCGCCTTCCAGAAGACGATGGCCGACAAGAAGGTCATCGCGCTGCCGCCGCCCGCGCCGCTGAACGAGGAGGAGCGTGAGCGCGCCGCCCTGCTGGAGAGCCCGCTCAAGGACCTCGTCACGCAGTCCACGCTCCAGTTCATCCTCGGCCAGCGCGACCTCTCGACGTGGGACGCCTACGTCAAGGAGCTGGAGGCCAAGGGCTCCAACGACCTCACGGAGATCGTGAACGGCGCCCAGAAGCGCTACCAGGAGAAGAACAGGTGACCGCCGGGTCCGGTCACGGCCCGACGCCGTGACCGGACCCGTCCGGTGTCGACGGCCGTTCGATGTGGAGGGGTTTTGAACCGCGTCACCGTCCCCGGCGAGCCGATCGGCCGCCTCTCCGAGTCGTGGCGGCACTGCGTGGGCACCGGCAGGCTCAACCTCGCGCTGCGCGCCGACTACCAGGAGTCCCTGGCGATCGTGCAGCGCGACATCGGTTTCCGCCACATCCGCGGCCACGGGCTGCTGTCCGACGACATGGGCGTGCACCGCCGCTCGAACGACGGGGTGACCCGGTACTCGTTCACGTACCTGGACCAGGTGTTCGACCGGTTCCTGGAGCTGCGCATCCGACCGTTCGTCGAGCTGGGGTTCATGCCGACCGCGCTCGCCTCGGGCGCGGACACCGTGTTCTGGTGGAAGGGCAACATCACCCCGCCGCGCGACTGGGACGAGTGGGCCGCGCTGGTCCGCGCCGTCGTGCGCCACCTGGTCGACCGCTACGGCCTCGACGAGGTCCGCACCTGGCCGATCGAGGTGTGGAACGAGCCGAACCTGGTCGACTTCTGGAAGGACGCCGACCAGGAGGCCTACTTCCGGCTGTACGAGACCGCCGCGCGGACGGTCAAGGACGTCGACGCCGGGCTCCAGGTGGGCGGCCCCGCGATCTCGCCGGGCTCCGACGAGTGGTGGGAGCCGTTCGCCGAGTTCGTCACCCGCCGCGAGGTGCCGATCGACTTCGTCAGCAGGCACGCCTACTCGTCCGGTCCGGCGCAGCACGTGCCGTTCGGCACCTACCAGACGCTCGCCGCGCCGCAGACGCTGCTCGACCAGTTCGACGCGCCGCGCAAGCACCTGGCGGGCACCGCGCTGGCCGGGCTGCCGGTGCACATCACCGAGTACAACAGCTCCTACCGGCCGGACAACCCGATCCACGACACGGCCTACCACGCCGCCTACCTCGCGCCGGTGCTCACCGGCGGCACGGACCTGGTCGACTCCTACTCCTACTGGACGTTCTGCGACGTCTTCGAGGAGCAGGACGTGCCGACCTCGTTGTTCCACGGCGGGTTCGGCCTGCTCACCCACCGCCAGGTGCCGAAGCCGACCTACCACCTCTACCACTTCATGGCCCGGATGGGCGCCGACGTCCTGGCACGCGGCCACGACCACCTGGTGTGCTCCGACCGCGACGGCCGGATCACCGTGCTGGCCTGGCAGCCGGTCGGCGGCACCGACGGGCCGGACGCCCCCGAGCGGCACGAGGTGCGGCTGTCGGTCCCGGCGACCGGTCCGCGCGCGTTCGTCCGCCGGGAGCGCGTGAACGAGCACGACGGCAACGCGTTCGGCGCGTGGCGGGAACTCGGCCGGCCCCGTTCACCCGACCCGCGCACGTTCGACGTGCTGCGCGAGTGCGCGCGACCCGCGCTGGAACACCGGTCGGTGCCCGTGGTCGACGGGCGGGTCGGGCTCGACTTGGCGCTGTCGCGGCACGAGGTCACGTTCGTCGAGATCAGCCCGGTCCACGCCGAGCCGCACGTCGGGCTGGACGACCGGCGCCTGCTCGGCGTCTCGGACGACCGGCTCGTCGCGCCGCACGAGAGGGCGTGACCGCGGTGGCCGACCGCCGGACCGACCCCGCCGCCGAGATCGGCGCGGGCATCCTGTCGCGCATCGCGTCCGTCGTGTACTGGTTCCTGGTCGTCGAGGTCATGCTGGTGCTGACCACGGCGCCCGGTTTCGTCGCGCTGCTGCTCCTGGACCGCAGCGCGGGCAACGCGCCGCTGATCGGGCTGTGCTTCGCGCCGGTGGCCCCGGCGCTGTCGGCCGCCGTGTACGCCTGGCGCGTGTTCCTGCACGACCGGGACCTCTCCCCGGCCCGGCACTTCCGCCGCGGCTACCGGCTCAACTGGCTCGACGTGCTGCGCTGGTGGCTGCCCGCGCTCGCGGTGCTCACCGTGATCGGCTTCAGCCTGGCGAACCTGGACCTGGCCGGTGTGCCCGCCGGGTACGGGCTGGTGCTGGTCGTCGTCGCGGTGGCGGTGCTGGTGTGGTCGACACAGGCCCTCATGCTGTCCTCGACGCTCTCGCTGCGCACCCGCGACACCGCGCGCCTGGCGTCCTACTACCTCGCCGCCCGGCCCGCGAGCACGTTGGGAGCGCTCTCGCTGCTCATCGCGGCCGGCGGGCTCGTCGTGCTCACCTCGGACTGGGTGCTCGCGCTGCTCGCCGCACCGTTCACCCTCCTGCTGTTGCGCAACGCCGAGCCGGTGCTGCGCGACGCCACCGAAAGGTTCACCGCGTGACCCCGGAGATCGTTCCCCGGAGATCGGACGGAACGGGTGGGGTTCAGTGGATCGGACGGCCGTGCGCGTCAGGCACGCCGGACTTGCGCCAGAAGTACGTGTTCACCTGATCACGCCACTCCCCCGCGCTCCGCAGCTGCTCCCGCAACAACGCCGCCACCCGCGCGAACACCTCACCCGGCAGACGGCCCGCCAACCGCCCCCACACCTCGACCATCCGCGACACCTCCTCGCACCCGGCGAAATGGGTGTCGTAGATGTGCTGGATCACCGTCTTCCCCGACCCCAGAACGTGCCCGTACGGAACGTGGTGGAAGAACAGCAACAGCTCGTCCGGACACGTCCCGACCGCCTCGTACACCTCGCTCCACGGCGCCGGGTACTGCCCGGTGAACCCGGTCCCCGTAGCCCGAGTGCGGTCCACACCCACACCATCGCGATCGGCGAAGTGGTACGTGCCCCACGGCGAGTACTCGTACCCGTCGATGTTGGGCCCGTAGTGGTCACCGGGGTTCACCATGAACCCGACGCCCAACGGCGCCGTGTACCGCTCATAGGTCGACCACGACCCGTCCATCACCTGGTGCAACCCCGCACGCACCTCCGCCCCCGAGCCGAACGTCAACCCGATCCACTCGTCCAGCACCGCCTCCGGCGCGATCCGGTCGTCCCACGCGAGCCGCCCGAAGCCGAACAGGTTGGCCTGCGCCAGCGGGTGCCCGGTCCAGAACGGGTCGTCGCCGACGTTCGACACCCCGACCAGCCCACCGGCCGGCGCGACGCCCCGCCCGGCCGTGACGTCCGCGACCGCGGGCTCTTCCCCACCCCACGGCCGGAAGGCGAGCACCTCCCGCCACTGCGGCACGAGGTGGCACACGTGCTTCTGCTGCCCGGTGTACTCCTGGGTCAGCTGCACCTCGACCGCGAGCCGGGTGCGCGGCATGGCCGCGATCACCGGCGACACGGGCTCGCGCACCTGGAAGTCCACCGGGCCGGCCTTCACCTGCACCACGACGTTCGGGTCGAACCTGCCGTCGAGCGGGGCGAAGTTGTCGTACGCGGCCCGCGCGCGGTCGGTCGAGCGGTCGCGCCAGTCCTGGCGGTGGTTGTAGACGAACGCCCGCCAGAACACCGTGCCGCCGAACGGCGCGAGGGCGCGGGCCAGCGCGTTGGCGCCGTCGGCGTGGTCGCGGCCGTAGGCGAACGGGCCCGGCTGGCCCTCCGAGTCGGCCTTGACCACGTAGCCGCCGAAGTCCGGGATCGCCTCGTACACCGCGGCCGTCGTGCGGGCCCACCAGTCGCGCACGGCCTGATCGAGCGGGTCGGCGGTCGGCAGGCCGCCGAGGGTCATCGGGGCGGCGAAGCTCACCGACAGGTGCACCCTGATCCCGTGCGGGCGGAACACGTCGGCCAGCCGCACGACGTCCGGCAGCAGGTCGGTCAGCAGCCCGGCCTCGGTGCGGTGCACGTTGACGTTGTTGAGGCCGACCCGGTTGACGCCGATCGAGCCGAGCAGCCGGGCGTAGGCGCGGACCCAGGAGAGGTCGGCCCGGACCCCGCCGCCCGCGTAGAAGAGCGAGCCGCCCGCGTACCCGCGTTCGACCTGGCCCATCACCGGGTGCACGTCGATGTTGTCCCAGTGGTCGAGCATGCGGACCGGCTGCCGCGGCGCGTGCCGCCGGGGCTCCGCCTCGCCGGTGAACGCCGCCTCGCCCTGCCGGACCACGTGGTGGAAGCCGTAGAGCAGGCCGGGACCGCCGGTCGCGCGGACGACCGTGGTGGCGCCCGCCCGCCCGACCACGAACGCCTCGGGGTCGGGCTCGCCGTCGTCGGGCGCGCACACCAGTTCCAGGTCGGCCGGGCCGTCGGCGACCAGCGCGCCGCCGTGCCCGGCCACCGCCGCCTCGACCTCGCCGCGCACCGTGGCCACGACCGGGCCGGCGCCGATCACCCGCACCCGCCGTGAACCGACCACGCGCAGCGCCGACGCGGGCAGCCACGCCGGGTGCACGCCGTCCGGCAGGGGTGCTACCGGCATCCGGTCGTCGAGGGTGTCCGGTGGCGCGCCGACCATGCCTGGTTCCTCCGGTCCGGGATCGGTGACACCACCGAACTTAGCCGTCCACTGTCGACGATGGACCACACGAGACGCTACGAAACTTTTACGTGCCAACACTTCGCCGATCGACCGGCCGTTGGGGTCCGACGGGGCAGCTAGCGCGACGTGGCCACGCGCTCCGTGCCGTACGCCCGGACCAACGACAACATGTGCACGATCGTCAGGAACGGCACCGCGGCGGTCGGGATCAGCACCAGCGGCAGGTGCGCCATCGGCGCGGTCAACACGGTGCCGTCCGCCAGAACGCCACTGGCGCCCACGTCGTGCACCGCTCCGAGCGTCACCGCGACCACGAAGTCCAACACCCCGAACACCGTCCACGCCAGGAACCACCCACGCCCCCGGTCGAGCCGCCTGGCCACGTAGGGCGCGGCGAAACCCACCACCAGGTCACCGATACCCGCCGGCAACGCGAACCCGGCCGGCAACAACCCGACAGCCCAGTAAGCCAGGAACACGAACCCGGCCACCCGCCACGCCTGCATCACCACGAGCAACGACAGGTCAAGCGACCGCGCCCAAGCACGAAACCCCTTGGAGAACACCAACCCGAGCCCCACGACCACCACCGGCACCCCAGCGGCCAACGCCACCCGCACCGGCGGCGACCCCACCGCCCGCTCGAACACCCCCGCCGCCGCCCCCACCGCGGCGAGCCCCACCCACAACACCCCCACCAGCGGCAGCACCACCGCACCCCGGCCCGAGCATCGGACATGCCGCCCCTGGTCATCCCGGACCGATCACCACGACGAACCACATGTACCGCACGCCCGCCCCACCCGCGACCTCCGGAAGTGCTGCGTCGCCGATGCCCACGGGCCACCGTCAGCCGACGGTTTCCGTCTCCCCCGCCGCCTCGTCAAGGGCGGGCTCGGCCGTGCGCCCCTTCCACCCGGCCCGGGAGGGTGACCCCTGGTGAGCTGCGCTTCGTTCAGCCGAACGCGGTTTGGGCGGTGCCGTTCGCGCACGGGGACATGGCGATCTCGATGGTGTGCTGGCTGAACGCGTTCGAAGGGGCGGGTGATCGCGGGTGACGGATCGGCTCTTCGTGGATCTCGACGCCGCGGCGCCCCTCGGGCGAGGTCGACTCATTCCCCGAGGCGGGCCACCAACTCCTGTTCGACGAACGGTGTCATGGTGGTCACGTAGGTCGCGCTCAAGTGGTTGTTGTCCAGGTACACGTGCACGTTGCCGATCACGGGAGGGCAGAACTCGTAGTCGCAGATCCAGTCGCTGAAGTCCGCGAAGGACACGTTCGGCGGCAGATCCGCGATCCGGGTGTAGGGGGCTTCGGTCGCCAACAGCTCGGCTCGCGGTGTGCTGCACGGGCGGGGATCCATGCCATTGGCGACCAGGCACGCCGACGGGACGAAGGCGAACCGCGGGTTGTCGCGCACGGCGAGCACCGGGACGCCCGCCGGGTCCAGTTCGCGCCACCGCGCGACGAAGCCGTCGGGTGTCTGTTCGGTCAGGCCCACCCGCACGTCACGCGTTCCGTTGGTGAACACCAAGTCCGGTCGCATCGCTTGGATTTCCCGCGACGCGTCGGCGTTCCACCGGACGCAACCGTGATCGTCGGGCGTCACCTCGGAGTCGACCGAGAACGGGCAGGCGCCCTTGAGCATGTAGGTGATCTCCCAGTTCCTGCGATGGGCGATCGGCGCCAACGCCGCCAGGAACTGCTGCATGTGGGAGTCCCCCACGACCACGATCCGCTTCCTCGGCGCACCGGAGCCCGGAGCGGTGCAGATCTCCAATTCCTTGTTCGACGGCGAGAACACGCACCGGCTCCCGGCGATACCCGCGAAGTCCGTCGGCAACGCGACCATCGGCGGCACGATCGACGCGTCCTCCGCTCCCCAGTACTCGAAGTCCGGGGCAAGCGCCGGCGCCCCGGGGTGGTCGGGGTCGTCGACGGCGGCCACGTAGGAGGCGGCCTTGCGTTCGCTGACCCACTGCCAGCCGCCGGCCGCCATCAGAACGGGGACCAGGAGCAGGACGCCGAACCGGTAGGCGGTCCACTGCCCTTCCCTGCCGGGCCGACCCCGGCGCGCGGGGACCTCCACCAGGTGATGAGTCGCCACGGCCAGCACCGTCGACAGGCCGATGACCGCGAGTCCGCCCGCGAGTCCCACCGCTTCGCGGTCGCGGACGACGAGGTGGAACACCAGCACCGGCCAGTGCCACAGGTACAGCCCGTAGCTGAGGTCACCGAGGTAGCGCGCCCACGGCGACGCCAGCAGCCGGTCCGCGCCGACCCGGCTGCCCGTGGCCCCGGCGGCGATCACCGCCACACCGCACAACGTGGGCCACAACGCCAGGTAGCCGGGGAACACGCTGCCCACGGTCAGCACAAGGCCGCACGCGACCAGCCCGAGCAACCCCGCCCACCCCAGCAACACCCGCACGCCCCGGGACAACTCGACCCGGTCGACGACCAAGGCGAGCAGACCTCCCAGCGCGAACTCCCAGACCCTGGTCAGCGAGTGGAAGTAGGCCAGCGGCTGGTCGACCGCGGTGAGCACGACCGAGTAGGCCAGCGACCCGGCGAACACCGCACCCAGGAACCACGCCAGCGCACGACGGAGGCCGGTTCCCCGGCGGTGCGCGACGACCGCGACCACCGCCACGGCCACCGGCCACACCAGGTAGAACTGCCCCTGGATCGACAACGACCAGAAGTGCTGGACGACGCTGGCCTCGTTGTGCTGCTGGAAGTAGTCGGCCGCGTCGGAGACCAGTTGCCAGTTCTCCAGGTACAGCGCCGCCGCCACGACCTCGCGAATGGTCTGGAACCAGCGGTTCTCCGGCAGCGCGAACACCCCGACCGCCATGACCGCCACCAGCACCGTCAACGCGGCCGGGAACAGGCGCCGGATCATCCGGCCCCACAGCGCCACGAAGTCGATGCCGCCCCGCGCCACGGCACGCGACAACTGGCCGGTCAGGAGAAAGCCGGAGATGAGGAAGAAGACGTCGACGCCACCGGAGACCCGGCCGAGCCACACGTGGTAGACCACCACGAGCACGACCGCGACCGCCCGCAGCCCCTGCAATTCGGGCCGGTAGCGCCGGGAGCCGTCGGCGGGTCCGACCGACGCGCGGACGGCGTGTCCGGCACGCGCATCCGCCGACGAGACGTGCTGCAAGATCAACTCCCGGGAAGCGTTCCGCCACTCGCCGACCAGACTTCCCGGCACACCTCGGATGACCCGCCGATCGGGCGGAATCAGGCACGGACCGTACCCGACGCCGCCCATCGACTGTCAACGTGACGAAGACTGCCCCGAACGGCCGACTCCCACCCGCACCTCGTGGCGAAGACATTCCCCGACGTGCGGTTGGCCGACGTGAGCTGCGGCGACGCCCAGGTCCCGAAGATCGCCCGGTCGGGGCAGGAACCGGGCAGCCCGGTGCACCCGCCCGTGGCGTGGGGCCAGACCGACAGCGGCGGGCCGCTCGACCAGGCGACCTGCCGCGAGTTCGGCGATGGTCAGGTCGGGCGGTTCAACCTGGTGCCGGCGCCCACCGGCAAGTGCACGCCGACCACGTCGGCGGCGGGGGCTTGCGTCAGCGCCGGCGTCTCTCGTCAGGGGAACCGAAGGAGCCGACCTCCGATGTGTTCGTGCAGCAGGCGGTGTGCGGTCTCCAGGCGGCCGTTGGCCACGCGTTCGGCGATCGCGATGTGCTCGTCGATCGAGGCCTCGATCCGACCGGGGATCACGAAGTCGTACATGCGGACCCGCCGGATGCGACGGGTCACGTCCGCCAGCACCGTCACCAGTTCGGTGTTGCCGGACGACGCGAGCAGCGCGGTGTGGAAGCGCTCGTCTTCGAGCACGAACTCCGGCGACGGCTCCGGCGGTGCGGCCCGCAGCGCGTACCAGTGCTCCAGCTCGGCGCCGAGGGCGTCGGTGTCGTGGCGCACCCGCGGGTTCTCGATGCTCCGGCTGATACCGCGCAGCTCGACCGCGATGCACACCTCGTAGAGGTCGCGGACCCGGGCCAAGCTCGGCACGACCACCGAGTAACCCCATTCCTCGCGGGCGAGCAGCCCGTCCGCCACGAGCCGGATCAGGGCGTCGCGCACCGGCGTGCGCGACACCCCGAACCGCTTCGACAGGCGTGGCTCGGTGAGCCGTTCGGCGGGACCGATCCGCCCGCCCAACACGTCGTCGCGCAACGCCAGGTAGACGCGCTCACGCAGCGAGGACGGGGCATCGGCGTCGATTTCGCTCCTGGACACTGTGCGGCGGTCCTCAGACGGCCATCGCGGCCCGGACGTCGGTGAGCGCGGCCTCGCCACCGGGCCCGGACGAGGTGACCCGGCCGGACGCGAGCACGTAGTACGAGTGCGCGACCGACAGCGCGAAGCCGACGTGCTGTTCCACCAGGAGCACCGACAGGTCCCCGCGCCGGGTCAGCGCCAGGACGACCTCCTCGATCTCCGCGACCACCGACGGCTGGATGCCCTCCGTGGGCTCGTCGAGGACCAGCACCCGCGGCTGCGCGACCAGCGCGCGGGCGATGGCGAGCTGCTGGCGCTGCCCGCCGGAGAGCAGCCCGGCGCGGCGGCCGAGCAACCCCCGCAGGGCGGGGAAGACGTCCAGGGCTTCGTCGATCAACGCCCCGCCGCGCGCCCGCCCGTCCGCGACCACGCGCAGGTTCTCCATCGCGGTCATCTGCCCGAACGACTGCTGCCCTTGCGGCACGTACCCCAGCCCACGCGCCACCCGTTTGTGCGGAGGCGACGCGGTGACGTCCTCCCCGTCGAGCAGCACCCGCCCGGAGCGGACCGGGAGCGTCCCGACCGCGGCGCGCAGCAGCGTGGTCTTGCCGGCGCCGTTGTGGCCCATGATCGCGGTGACCCCACCGGCGGGCACCTCCACGGTGACGCCGTGCACCACGGACGTGCGCCCGTAGGCGACCTCCAGGTCGACGAGTCGCAGCACCTAAGCCCCCTCCCCCAGCACGGCCTCCGCCACGGCTTGCGAGTGCCGCCCGGGACCGAGGTAGACCTCCTGCACCCGCGGATCGGCCTGCACCTGCGCCACCGAACCCTCGGCGAGCACCTTCCCGGCGTGCAGCACGGTCACGGACGTGGCGAAGGCCCGCATGAAGTCCATGTCGTGCTCGACCACCACGACGGTGCGGCCGGCGGCGACGCGCTGGAGCAGCCGTCCTGTCTCGTCCTTCTCGTCGGCGCTCATGCCGGCCACCGGCTCGTCGAGCATGAGCAGCTTGGCGTCCTGCACCAGCAGCATGCCGATCTCCAGCCACTGCTTCTGCCCGTGCGACAACGTGCCGGCCAGGACGTCGGCGCGCTCGGTGAGCCCGACCGTCTCCATCGCCTCGACCACCACCTCGGGCACCCGGGCGCGGCGCCTGGCCAGCGTGAGCACACCGCGCCCGGCACCGGCGGCGATGTCGAGGTTCTGGGTCACCGTCAGTTCCTCGAACACGGTCGCGGTCTGGAAGGTGCGTCCCACGCCGAGCCGGGCGATGCGGTGCACCTTGCGGCCGACCAGGTCCACACCCGCCCACCGCGCCGCCCCGGTGGCCGGCACCAGGCCCGACACCGCGTCGATCAGGGTGGTCTTGCCGGCGCCGTTGGGGCCGATGAGGAAGCGGAGGTCGCCCGGCAGCACCGAGAGGTTCACGCGGTCCACGGCCACGAACCCGTCGAAGCTCACGGTCAGGTCGGTCAGCTCCAGGTAGTCGGCGTTCATCGGGTGCTCCCCGACAGCGACGGGACGGGCGACGGTTCCGCGGCACCCGGTGGCCGCCGCCGTTCACGCCACCCCCGCAGCACCGACCGCGACGAGGCGAGTCCTCCCGGCAGGAACGCCACGACCAGCACGAACAACAACCCCTGCGCGTAGGTCCAGCCCGACGGGAACCGTTCCGAGAGCGAGGTCTCCGCCCACGCGACGGCGATGGCGCCGAGGACCGGTCCGAGCAGCGTGGTGCGCCCGCCGATGGCGACGCCGATGAGCAGCCCGATCGAGGGGATGATGCCGACGTCGTTGGGCGAGATGATGCCCACGATCGGCACGAACAACGCCCCGGCGACACCGGCCATCACCGCGGCGACGGCGTAGGCGACGGTCTTGATCGCGGCCGGGTCGTAGCCGAGGAACCGCACGCGCTCCTCCGCGTCACGACACGCCACGAGCAGCTCGCCGTAGCGGCTGACCATCAGCTGCCGCGCCAGGGCGACCATCGCCAGCAACGAGACCGCGGCGATGACGTAGAGCATCAGCCGGTTCGCCGGGTCGCGCAGGGAGAACCCGAAGAAGCCCTTGAAGTTGTTGAGCCCGGTGGACCCGCCGGTGCTGCGCGGGTTGCCGATCAGCAGGATCGCGAACGCCGCGGCCAGCGCCTGCGACAGGATGGCGAAGTACGCGCCGCGCACCCGCCTGCGGAACGTGGCGAGTCCCAACAGGACGGCCACCGCCGCGGGGACGAGGACGACCGCGAGCACGGTCACCACACCGGACCGGAACGGCTCCCACCAGACCGGCACGCCGTCCGAGGAGATCAGCGCCATGAAGTCGGGCACGCCGGTGCTCGCCGGCGCGTCGGCCAGCTTCAGGTGCATCGCCATGATGTAGGCGCCGAGCCCGAAGAACACGCCCTGCCCGAGCACGAGCATGCCGCCGCGGCCCCACGCCAGCCCGATGCCGACGGCGACCATGGCGTAGCAGAGGTACTTGCCCAGCAGGCCCAGCCGGAACGACGAGAGCAGCGCGGGGGCGACGACGAGCAGGAGCACCGCGGCGAGCGCGAAACCCCCGGCCACCGCCCACCTGCCGGCGAACGACGACTTGAGGTTCATGCCAGGCTCCGGGTCCGCACGACGAAGATGCCCTGGGGGCGCGCCTGGAGGAACGCCACGATCAGCGCGAGCACGACCACCTTCGCGATCGACGCGGTGGTGGAGTACTCGATCCACGACTGGGCGACGCCGAGCACGAACGCCGCGATCACCGCGCCCTTGATCTGGCCGATCCCGCCGACCACGACCACCAGGAAGGCGTCGACGATGTAGGCGGTGCCGAGGTTGGCCGAGATGGAGCCCATCAGCGTGAGCGCGACCCCGGCGACACCGGCCAGGCCGGAACCGACGAAGAAGGTGGTGCGGTCGGTGCGCCGCGTGGAGATGCCGGAACTCTCCGCGAGCGCGCGGTTCTGCACCGTGGCGCGAATCCGGCGCCCCAACGGGGTGAACACCAGCAGAGCCGACAGCAGGACCACGGCCGCGACCGCGATCACGAGGATGAACAACCGGGTCTTCGGGAACGTGAACCCGAGCACCTCCACCGGCCCCGACAGCCAGTCGGGTGCGGCCACGTCGACCCCGGCGGTGCCGAACACGTCACGGGCGAGTTGTTGCAGCACCAGGGAAACACCGAACGTGACCAGCAGCGTGTCGAGTGGACGGTGGTACATGCGCCGCAGCAGGAGGGCCTCCAGGGCGGCGCCGAGCAGACCGCCCACGACGAACGCCGCCGGCAGCGACACCAGCAGCGACAGTCCGGCGTCGCCGAGCACGCCCTGCACCACGAAGGCGGTGTAGGCCCCGGCCATGATGAACTCGCCGTGCGCCATGTTGATGACACCCATCTGGCCGAACGTCAGGGCGAGGCCGAGCGCGGCCAGCAGGAGTATCGACCCTCCCGACAGGCTGTTGAACAGTTGGCTCAGCAGGACTTCCACGACATGCCTTTCGTGAGTCGACGGCCGACGGGTCGCCGGCCGGGTCGTCCCCGGCCGGCGGCCCGTGCGGGGTGCTCAGCCGGACAGGCCGGCGGCCCAGGGGTAGGACTTGAGGTAGGGGTCCGGCTCGATCGGCTTGCCCGAGGTCCAGTCGGTGTAGATCAGCCCGTCCGGGCCGATCTTGCCGATCAGCGCGGTCTTGGCGATGTGGTGGTTGTCGCCGTTGACCGTCACCGTCCCCTCGGGAGCGTCGAAGCCGACCCCGCCCGCGGCCTTCTGGATGTCCGGCACCGCGAACGACTTCGCCTTCTCGACCATGCCCTTCCACAGGTACAGCGACGTGTAGGCGGCCTCCATCGGGTCGGAGGTGACCTTCGCGGGCCCGTAGGCGTTCTTGAAGTCCGCGACGAACTTCTTGTTCTGCGGGCTGTCGATGGTCTGGTAGTAGTTCCAGGCCACCGGCTGGCCCACGATGTTGCCCACCCCGATGCCGCCGACCTCCTCCTCGGCGATCGACACCGACAGCACCGGCATCGCCTCCGCCGTCAGGCCGGCGTTCTTGTACTCCTTGAAGAACGCCACGTTCGAGTCGCCGTTGAGGGTGTTGAAGACCGCGTCGGCGTCGGCGGTCCTGACCTTCGAGACGATCGTGGAGAAGTCGGTGTGGCCCAGCGGCGCGTACTCCTCGCCCTTGACCTCGATGCCGTTCGCCTTCGCGTACGCCTTGATGATCTTGTTGGCGGTCTGCGGGAACACGTAATCGCTGCCCACCAGGAAAAGGCTCTTGGCGCCCTTCTCCTTCAGGTAGTCCAAGGCCGGGACGATCTGCTGGTTGGTCGTGGCCCCGGTGTAGAAGATGTTCTTCGACGACTCCAGACCCTCGTACTGCACCGGGTAGAACAGCAGGGCGTTGTTGGACTCGAAGACCGGCAACATCGCCTTGCGCGACGACGAGGTCCAGCCGCCGAACACCGCGGCGACGCAGTCGGCGCGAATCAGCTTCTCGGCCTTCTCCGCGAACACCGTCGGCTCCGACGCGCCGTCCTCGGCGACGACCGCGAGTTGCTTGCCCAGCACGCCGCCCGCGCCGTTGATCTGGTCGGCGGCCAGCTTCAGCGCGTTGTAGACGGTGTTCTCGCTGATCGCCATCGTGCCCGAGCGCGAGTTGAGGAAACCGATCTTGACGGTGGGACCGGAGGTGTCGACGCAGGCCGCACCCGCCACGCCCGTCCCCCCGTCATCCGAGACGCGAGCACCGCAGCCGACGAGCAACCCCATCACCGCCACCGCTGCCACCGCGACCCGTCGCCGGGATCGTGAGATGTCCATCCGCAATGCGCCTTTCACGAAGGCCGGGACAGCACGGGTGCACACCCGATGTCCCCGCTCGCCGGATCCGTGCCGCCTCTGAGCTGCTGGATACAGGCCTGTATCCATGGGCGGTGACGCTAGGTAGGCGATGTTGCGGCGGTGGCGGTGCTCGGTTACGGCGCGGTGACCACCCGCTCCGCGCGACCGCCCGGGACGACACGAGGACCTCGTCGCCGAGCCACAGGAAGTGCACCGGCAGGCGCGCGGTGATGTCCTGCCGTATCGGCCGCGGCGCCTCGCCGCAATCGGTCGCCCCGTGATCTCGCCTCCGGGTCGGCCCCCAGGACGAAGGGGTGTGTCGAAGGCTCGACCCCGGAGCGGGGATCACGGTGATCCGACACGGGAGATCGGCGCCCCGTTGGTGGAGCGGGGACGCACCGGCACGCGGCTGACCGCCGTGGGGCGTGTCCTGCTGGAGCACGGTGAGCAGGTCATCGGACAACTGCGTGAGGCGGAGCAGGCAGCCCGCGCGGCTGTCGGCGAGCAGTCACAGCGGATCGCGGTCGGCGCCTTCTCGACCGCGGCCAGGACGGTGCTGCCCCAGGCGCTCGCGGCGCTGCGCGCAGATCGTCCCGGGATCCGCATCTCCCTTCTCGACATTGAGCCACCCGAGGGATACGGGCTGGTGACCGCACGAGAGCTCGATCTGCTCCTCACTCACCGCTACCCCGGTATGGCGCTACCGCCGATCCGGGGCCTGCGCCGGCAACTCCTCTTCCGCGATCCCCTGCGGCTGGTACTTCCGGTAGGCCACCCGCTCGCCGATGCCGCGACGATCGCACCCGCCGACCTCCGGGACGAGACCTGGATCTCCGGCGGACCCGGCGTGCCGAACCGGGTAGGCCTGGAGACCATCACGCCGGCGCACGTGGCCTACGAGACGGCGGACTACGAGGTCACCCTCGCGCTCGTCGCCGCAGGGCTCGGGATCTCCCTGGTGCCGGCCAGCCTGCTAGGCGCCCGGCACGCCGTCGCCGTCCGGGACATCCGAGGCCACGTTCCCACACGGGAGGTCTACGTCGTGCACGCCCGCCGCCCACCCGCGACCGTGGTCGACCTCCTCGCCCGACTCAACTCCCCGCCACTCCTGCACCGAAGTCCACACAAGTGATCCTCTTCTGCCGATCAGCGGGCGGCCTTCTGATGCGCAACGGGCTGCAACTACTTCAAGAACTCCCGTGACGTCCTCGGGACCTTCCACACCGACGTGGCCGGCTACCGGCAGGTCGGTGGCGACATCTTCGACAACGTCACCTGGTCCGCGCCCGACGGCGACCACGAGCCCGCCGGGCCGGACGTCAAGTCCACCGCCACGGTCGACATCCCCTACAGCTTCACGCTCGACCAAGCCGCCTGCGTGCCGACGATCGTCGGGCAGACGGCAGGCGCCGGCACGGGCATGAAGGAGTCGAACGGCAACGGCCGGCAGCAGGGCTTCGCACCGCGGCTACCGAGCCACACCGGCCCGGTAGCCGCCGTCTCGACGGGCGAACTCAGTACTTCGTGTAGCTGACCGAGTCGTACCGGGCGGTCAGGGTTGTGCCGGGGTACACGAAGGGGCCGAGCCAGTCGTCGACGCCGGTGCCGGGCCACAGGTTCGCCATGATGCGCTGCGGGCGGGTGGGGAGCGGGCCGCGCGACCCGTTCTCCTGGTGGACGAGGCGGCCGTCGACGAACCAGTTGATCGTGCCCCTGTTCCACCACTCGATGGCGTAGGTGTGGTAGCCGGCGGCGGCGTCGAACCCGAGGTTGATGATCTTTTCGTGGCCGCCGACGCCGTTGGTGAAGTAGTTGGTCTGCATCTGGGTGGTGTTCTTGCCGAGGATCTCGATGTCGATCTCGTCCCAGGGCTGGTTGTCGCTCGGTCCGGTGTAGGTGAAGAACGACGTCACCGTGCCGGGGCGTTTGACGGCCATCATCCGCACCTCGAACCGGCCGTACGAGTACAGGTCGTTGGAACGGATCTCGCCGGAGGCGTAAGGCTTGCCGGAACAGCCGCCGGGGCACGTGGCCTTGTCCAGGTTGATGCCCGTGACGCCGCCGTTGGACCAGACGTGGTCCGCGCGCCAGCCGACGTTGAACATGCCGCCGTTGCTCCAGCCGTCGGCCTTGTGCCAGCGGCTGGTGTCGAACCCGTTGAAGTGGTCGACGAAGCTGCCACCGATGGCGGCGTGGGCGGCGGGCGAGAGGTGGACGGCGGCGAGGGCCGTTGTCGCGGCGAGGACGAGCGTTCGGATCAGGCGCTTCATTGGCTGCTCCGGTTTTCTGGAGGGCGACTGACGGCGGCGGAACACCGTGGGCGGGGACCACGGTATGAGAGCGCTCCCACATTGGGATCGGCGATCCGCGCTGTCAACCATGGAACAACCGATCGACACCGTCTCGTAACGTGTCGGGTACTTCCGCATGCGGATTCGTCGGGCGTCGTTGCGACCTGAACCCGTCGGTGGTGCCCGCACACCGACAACTGCAACACCGCTCCACTGTGGACGGAGCGTGGCGGGCGGGCCGCCCGGCACAGCCGTCAGGGCGCGCGTTCACACTGAAGATCCGATGACCGGATGCCCTCCTGTCATCGCCCGACCGGGGCGGTCGGCGGATCGGTCGCGTACGAGTCGTACAACTTCCCGGACCGCTACATCAGGCACACCGCAACTTCGCACTGCGGGCCGACCTGACCGCCAACACCGACCTGTTCCGCAACGACTCCGCCTTCACCACCGTCGCACCCTGAGACTGCGCCTGCTGACGCGCTTTTCGACGTCCTGTTCCGCCGTGTACCGGGGTTCCACCGGATTTGTACCGCCGTTGCAACGGCCGATGTGACCGTCCTCGCTCAGGAGTCCGGCGACCAGGGGAGGAGCAACATGGAGGAATTCGGCAACAGGCCGCGGAGGGCTGCGGCGTTGGGGAGTCCGTCGTGACTCCCAAGAGGAGGGTGATGCGGCAGGCGGCGCTCTATGCCGCCTCGGGTGGATTGTTGACCTTGGCTTTCGGTGCGTTCGGTGCCCAGGAGGCGGAGGCCGCGCCGAAGCAGGGAAGCAACACCTCACGCCCCGCTGCGGCGAAGCCCAAGCCCAAGCCGGCACCCAAGAAGAAGGCTGTCCCGGCGAAGAAGGCCCCGGCGAAGGCCAAGAAGCTCATCGCCAAGCCGAAGCCCGTGCCAAAGCCCCGCCCCGCCGCCAAGCCGAGGGCGGTTCCGAAACCGAAGGCCGCTCCCCCACCGAAGGCCACTCCCAAGCCGGCGCCCAAGCCCGCCGCCAAGCCCGCCGCCAAGCCGAAACCGGCACCCAAGCCGAGGGCGGTCCCGAAGCCGTCCCCGCCCAAGCCACCGCGGGCGTCGAAGCGCAAGCCGACGCCGCCCGCGCCGAAGCCTCCGCAGTCGGGGGCACAGCGACCGGCGCCGCCGAGGGTTGCGCCGCCGAGGGTTGCGCCGCCGAGGGTTGCGCCGCCGCGGGACGTGAAGCCGCCGAAGACGCGGTCGGTGCTCACACCGGCCGGCACCAAGGCCGTGGTCGCCAAGCCGATCATGCGGTCCACGGCCGTGGTTCCGCCCGCGCCTCGTCCACGCGTCGTGTCGAAGCCGACCGGCGTCGCCACACCGCAGGTCCCCAAGGGCGGCCCACGCGATGAGGCGGTGCGTCGGACCGCGGCCAAGGCGATGAAGGCCAAGCCGGCCGCCGGCAAGCCCTTGGCGCAGCGGGTGCCGTTACCGCCGGCGAACCCCAGGCCGGGCACCATGCCGCAGTCGATGAGGTTGGCCGAGGCCGCGGCGCAGAAGGAGTCGCAGACCGCGCGCGAGTACGCCGCCCGCCGCAAAGCGACGGAAGACCTCCAACGCACCGCGCCCGGCCGAGCCGCATACGCGGAGTCGCAGCGGCCCAGCGGACAGAAACCCACCATCCGACCCGCACCCAAGCCGACCGTCGTCACCCACACACCACCACCGGCCGCAACCCCAGCTCCCAAACCTGTCCCCCAGTCGCTGCGCTGGGCCGAGGCCGCGGCGCAAAAGGAATCCCAGACCGCGCGCGAGTACGCCGCCCGCCGCAAAGCGACGGAAGACCTCCAACGCACCGCGCCCGGCCGAGCCGCATACGCGGAGTCGCAGCGCGGTGGGGCACCGGGATCGGCCGCCAAGAAGGCCAAGCGCGACCTGGAGATGCAGATCGCGCAGGGCATGGCGGACTACCACGACGCCATCGCGGGACGCCCGGTCGGTCAGCGCGACGCGCAGATCGTGGAGAAGGTCGACGACAAGCGCACCCGGGTCACCAACGCGCGCACCGGCCAGTCGGCGGTGCTCGACATGCCGCTCAGCGGTTACCTGCACCCGACGTCCAAGTCGGTCGAGGCCGACATGAACACGGTCGTCAACGGCGAACCCGTCACGCAACGCCGGACGGTGAAGGTCACCGACTGGCGCAAGCCCCGCGATCCCCGCCACGCCAACGTCTCGATCGGCGAGACCAACGATGGCCGGACGGTCGCGGTGTCGCAGGGCAAGCTCGCGCCGCGGGTGAAGGACCAGTTGCGGGACAGCTGGTTGCTCGGACCGGAGGACGGCAAGTCCACTTCGGACGGACGCACGGTCACGGTCTTCCACCGCAAGCAGCAGATCGAGCACAACACCGAGGACCTCGGCAAGCAGTGGGGCGAGTCGGTCAAGGACGGCAAGCTGCAACCCCGTGAGCTGGGCCAGGCCGTCGCCGGGTCGGCCGCCCTCGCCTCGGACTACGCCCTCGGCATGGGCGGGACCAACGTCTACGGCACCGGCAAGGACTGCCTGGGCAGCGGCAAGAACTGCGACGACTTCGCCACCGAGGCCGGGCTCATGGCGGTCGGCGCCACACCCCTGAAGGGCGTGAACCTGGCGCGCCCCGCCGTCTCCGCCGCGACCCGAGGCGGGTCGGCCGCCGCGCGCGCCGAGAAGGCCGCGGAGAAGGCCGCGGAGAACGCTTCCCGGACGCGTCCGCCCTCGACGCCGCGGGACCGGACGCAGACCGAAACGCCGTCCCGCCCAGCGGCCGAAACGCCGTCCCGCCCGGCGCCGACCCGCGAGAACCCGCGCACCTCACCGGTCCGGGAAAACCCGCAGCGCACATCCACCGACCGCCGAGCCGCGGAACCGCAGCGCGCGACTCCCGACCGCCGGAGTCCCGGGACCGCGAAGCGCGACTCCTCCGACACGCCGCAGCGCACCGACAACACCACGCCGAAGGAGCGAACGCCGAATCCCGCAGGGTCCTCCGGTCCCGTGAAGCCGCTCGACGTCGGAACGTACGGCGATCTCAAGAAACGCGAGCAGGTCGGCGACCGACTGGAGCACGACCACATCCCGTCCTCGGCCGCGCTCAAGAAGGCCAGGGCGAAGCAACTCGGTCGCCAACTGACCCGGGAGGAGTCCCGGGAGATCCACCTGCAGGGGGTCGCGATCGAGGTGCCGAAAGAAGTCCACGCCAAAAGTGACACGTTCCGGGGCAGGAACACGCCGGATCGGATCGAGGCCGACGCGTCGGATCTCAGCGCGGCGGCGGAGAGGGACTATGCTGCGGCCCGCACGAACCTCATCGAGCACGGCTTCCCGCCCGCGTGGATCGACGCGGCCATTGACCTGATGCGCGAGCTGAATCGAAGGAAAG
Organism: Actinosynnema sp. CA-248983; assembly: GCA_050954585.1. Classification (GTDB taxonomy): domain Bacteria; phylum Actinomycetota; class Actinomycetes; order Mycobacteriales; family Pseudonocardiaceae; genus Actinosynnema. The sequence continues at coordinate 5,551,681 of CP191863.1, forward strand.
GGATATGACCACAGTCACCGGTGAGATGGCCGTGATGTTGGACGTGCTGGGGCACCGCCAGGGCGACAGTCGCATCCTCGCAGCAATCGCCCTCGTGGGCCCGCGGATGGAGGTCGAGGAGTTCGACTTCGACGGCGAGAAGTCGACGTACTTCACCTTCAAGCCGGCCGGCACGGAGCTGCTCTTCGAAGACGACGTCCTGGTGTCGGTCATGGTGCGCACGCAGCGAGTCGGCCAGGACGAAACCTACGGTGTCTATCCGCGACCGAACGCGCTTGTGGAGGGATTGTCACCCACCGCTACCCGTGCCGAGGTCGCGGCATTCCTGGGTCGCCCGGAACGTGTGGGACCGAATTTCGACCGATTCGAGGTCAACCAACGTTACCTGCACTTCGAATTCGATTCGGACGGCCGGGTGGCCATGCTTTCCGCACTGCTCGAACCGGTCTGAACGGGCACACCTCGCTGTAGACGGGCCCGCGTGACCACCGGTCGTGCAGGGCCCGTCCACTGCGACGAGTGGCGCGCCGCCCAGCGATCGTGCGCGAGGGCGTCCGCGCCCACGGCGGCACGGTCACGATCGAGGACGGGGATCGGGGCACGGTAGTGGCGGTGCGGTCGCCGCTGGCCGGAAAGGTTCTTCAGGCGGCTTCAGGTCCGGTTCGGCGTGACCGGCCGCTGCCCGCTATCGCCGCCGCGATGGCCGTCAGGATGGTGAAGATGGTCGCCAGCCCGATGATGACGCTGTTGATCCTGCCGAAGCCGAACAGGAACTTGAGCTGGGCGTTGAAGTCCGTGCCCCGCAGCAGCGGCGCCACGAAGTTCGCCACTATGATCAGCGTGCAGAGCCCGCACAGCGTCCACGCGCCGGAAACCCTGCGGGCGAACGTGAACCCCGCCGCGACCAACAGCGCCCCGGCAGTGATGAAGCCGCTGATCACGTTCTGCACCACCACGTCGGTCCAACGACCCTTCGGCCCGCTGGCGTAGATGGCGTCGTTGACCGCGAACCAGAGGAACATCGCGGCGGCGATCAGTGCCAGGACGCCGGCGATCACCGCGGCCGTGGCGTTCGCCCGCGGCCTGGGCGGTGCCGCCGACGGGCCAGGTCCGCCGCCCCACGGCCCGGACCCGCCCGCCATCGGGGGCTGCCCGTGCTGGGCGGACCCGGGCTGCGGTGGGTTCGGCCGCATCCGCACTCCTCGCGTGTTCCGGGGCACCAACCTGTCGGCGCCCATCATGCTCCATGAGCATCGCAGCTCGTGGGAAGTGGCCGGTTGGTGACAGGAGGCGAACACGCGGTGTGCCGGCCTCGGAGAACGCCGGATCGATCCCGCACGGTGCTGCGTCTCGGATTCGCGCGATCATCTCCCCATGAGCCGGCTCACGCGTTGGCACGGCGACTGCCCGCAGTGCGGACACGATTGGCGCGAGCACATCGCCCCCGAGCCGTGTTCGGAGTGCCAGTACGAAATCGAGCACGAGGAGCCGGACGCTCCTGACGCGGCGTGCACGGTTCCCGCCCCTCCACCGCCCGGAATCGTCAACTGAGCGGATCTGCCGGCTGTCCGGGCTCCTGCGCCGAGCGAACCAGAACCGGCACCGCCCGGCCGCACCGCCGCGCAGGTCGCCCAAGCCGTGCGGGACCTTGGACTCCTCGTCCTGCGCGTCTTCTTCGTCGCGGCGGATCAGGTGGCGACGGTTTGGGACTTGCGCCGGCCGCCACTCCCCTCGAACCGCACGTTCGGAGTTCGACGTGCGCGTTGTGCGCGCAGGCCCCCGATCAGGCACAGCACCGCCCCGAGTGCGGCCCAGACGACCAGGACGGTGACGGCGGGGGCGGCGCCGCGGCCGTCGAAGAAGGCGGTCGATCGCAGCAACCGACCACCGGCACCGGGCGGCAGCAGCTGCCCGAGTGCGCCGGACCAGCCGGGCAGCATCTCGGGAGCGGTGGCCGTGCCCGAGAGCGGGTTGCCGATGAGCATCATGATCACGGCGCCGATCCCGACTCCGACATGGCCGAACAGCGATTCGAGCCCGAGGACGGTCAGCGCGACCGCCGCGATGCTCAACCCGACGGCACCGGCGTTGGCCGGGTAGGAGCCGCTGAGCGAGCCGAACCAGAACTGCAGGATGCCCGCCACCGCCAGGCCGCCGGTCACCGCGAACGCCAGGGCGCCGGCGACTCGGCGGCCGGTGCCGCGCACGAGCCTGGCCAGCAGCACCGCGGCCAGCAGGCCACCCATGACCAGCGGCAGTGCACCGGCGGACAGGCCGGCGCCGCGCGGGTCGTCGGCGGGCAGGGCGGCGAGGTCGCGGACCGCCACCGGCGTTCCGGCAGTGCCGCCTTGTGCGAGTCCGGTCGCCATGGTCTGGAGGAGTTGGGCGACCGCGGTGCCGGCGGCGGTGGCGATGATGACCTGCGGGGTGCCGGAGCTGACGTCCACCGCTCCGTACACCTGCCGGTCGCCGATGAGTTGTTCCGCGCTCGCGGTGTCGGCGACTTCGGTGATGTCGAAGCCGCCCGGCACACGCTGCTCGAGCACGGTCCGGACCTGGGCGACCGCGGCGGTCGGCCCGGCGACGGCGATCGGCACGTCGTGCACCGAGGACCGCACCGACGGCCAGGCGAAGGCGACGAGCAATGCGCTGGTGACCGCCGTGAGCAGGACGACGGCTGCTGCCACGGTCGGCCATCGGGACGGCAGCGCGTCGTTGGCGAGCGGTGCTCGCGTGGTCATGTCTACTCCCTTGAAGGGTCGGGTCGTGGCCGAATCAGCGGAGGGTGAGTGGGGTTTCGGCGTCGATGTGGGTCAGCTTGTGCGGGTTGCGGACGAAGTAGAGGCCGATGATGCGGGCGTCCTCGACCCGCGCCGCGAGGACGCCGTCGAGTTCCCCGTCGACGTACAGCGCCAATGCGGGGCTGCCGTTGACCGCGGTCGGTTCGACGGTGAGCGCGACGTCGTGCTTGGCGAGGCCCCTGACCACGAACCGGGCGACCTTGTCCGCGCCGATGATGGGCCGTGGGTTGGCCTGCTTGACGCCACCGCCGTCGCTGATCGCCACCACGTCGGGGCGAGGACGTCGAGCAGGCCCTGCAGGTCCCGGGTTTCCAGCGCGCGCCGGAACGCGTCGACAGCCGCTTGCGCCTCGTGCGCGGTGACCGCGCGGCGTGGTCGACGGGCTTCGACGTGGCGGCGTGCCCGGTGGGCGATCTGGTGCACGGCGGCGGGGGACTTCTCCACCGCGGCTGCGATCTCGTCGTAGCCCAATCCGAACGCTTCGCGCAGCACGAACACCGCTCGTTCCGCCGGGTCAGGGTTTCGAGCACGATCATCAGCCCCATCGACACGCTTTCCGCGAGTTCCACATCCGCGGCCGTGTCCGGGGTGGTGAGCAACGGCTCCGGCAGCCAGGAACCCACGTACGCCTCCCGGCGGCGCTTCACCGAACGCAGCCGGTTGAGCGCCTGCCGCGTGGTGATGCGGACCAGGTAGGCGCGCGGGTCGTGGACGTGCGCCGCGTCGACACCGACCCAGCGCAACCAGGTCTCCTGCAGGACGTCGTCGGCGTCCGCCCCGGATCCGAGCATCTCGTAGGCGACGGTGAACAGCAGATTGCGGTGCGCCACGAACACCTCCGTCGCCGCCAAGGTGGCCCGGTCAGCGTCGTCGCGGCTCGCCGCGTCCCCCGCGGCCCGCCGGGCCGCACCGGGTTCACCTGTCGTGGGCATGAGTCCTCCCCTGGGACTGGTCGTGGTGACGGCGACGAAACCGGCGCCTACGCGTTCGGTGTCCGCGCGTTCTCGTCCCGGGCTCGCAGCAGGGCGGGCCGGTGCCCGCCGTCCTTGGGCCAGTGGTGCGAGCCCGGCTTGCGCGCCTCGACCGCCAGGTGGTTGACGCTGGCGGCGCACGAGAACTCCTTGAGCTTGCGGCCCATGAACCCGGTGAAGTACAACCGCTTCGCCGAGTCGTCCTTGTTCAGGAGCTGGAAGATGCCGGTGCCGCGGCCGAAGCTGAAGCACATGGCCTGGAACGCCAGGTCGATCGGCGCGGGCCGCGCACCGGCGATCCGGGCCAGCACCGTGTCCGCGGCGTGGGCGCCCAGGCACCCGGCGATGTAGGCGCTCATCCGGAACGGCAGGTCCGATGGCGCCGACGCGTCGCCCGCCGCGACGATGCGATCGCTGTCGATGCTGGTCAGCGTCTCGTCGGTGAGCAGCCGCCCGGCGGCGTCGGTGCGCAGCCCGCTGCGGTCGGCCAGCTCGGGCACACCGAAACCCGCGGCCCAGACGGTCACCTGGCTCGGCAGGGTGCGGCCGTCACCGAGTTCCACGGTTCCCGGCCGCACCGCGGTGACCGACGTGTCCGGGCCGTCGATCACCTCGACCCCGAGTCGGGTGAGGTACTTGCGGGCCACGCGCCGGGCGTTGGGGTGCAGGTTCGAGCCGACGACACCGCTGCAGACCAGCCTGACAGAGCGCCCCTGTCCGGCCAGCTCCGCCGCGGTCTCGACGCCGACCGGACCGCCTCCGACGACCGTCACCGCGGCCGTCACGGGTGTGTCCAGGAGCACCGACCGCAGCCGCTGCGCGGCCTCCAAGGTCGCGACCGGGTACGCGTGTTCGGCCGCGCCCGGCACCTGCGGTCCGCCGCTGAGGCTGCCCACCGCGTAGATCAGGTAGTCGTAGCCGATGCTGCCGCCCTCGGCGAGGGTCACGGTGCGTGCGGTCGCGTCGACGAGCGTCGCGGTGTCGACCACCAGCTCGACGTCCTCGGCGAGCACCTCCCGGTAGTCGACGACCGCATCGTGGGTCCCGCCCACCAGCTGGTGCAGCCGCAGCCGCGGGACGAACACCTGCCGCGGGTTGACCACGGTCACCGCCACGTCGGGGTGCTGTGTCATGCGGTTGGCCGCCATCACCCCGGCGTAACCGCCGCCGACCACGACCACCTTGATCTTCTTGTCCATGGTGCCTGCTCCGTTCCGAGTGGGTCGACACCAAGACACCGCGTCGACGCGGAACCTGACACGTTGTGAACCGGATCACATCGCCATTCGGTTCTGTCAGGCGATCGCGACTGGCGGTGTCTTGTGCCCGACCGGTTCCGCGCCGGCCGGAGTCGCCCGCACTTGGAGGAAGCCCATGGACCTCGCCCTCTGGCTCGTTGCCGGGCTGCTTGCCGCCCTCGCCCTGTTCAGCGGCGGCACCAAGGTGTTCCTGCCCAAGTCCACACTGGACGAGTCGACGGATTGGACCGGGAGCACGAGCACCGGATTCGTCAGAACCCTCGGGGTCCTGGAGATCCTGGCCGCGGTGGGTCTGACCCTGCCCGCGGCGCTCGACGTCGCACCGGTGATGGTGCCGGTGACCGCCGTCTGCTGGGTCCTGTTGATGGTCGGCGGCATGATCACCCACGCCCGCCACCGGCACTACAAGAACGTCGTGCTGTGCCTGGTCTTGCTCGCCGTGGCCGCCTTCGTGGCCTGGGGCCGCCTCGGCCCCGAGCCGTTCACCGGCTGAAGCGCGGCAGATCAGGATCACCCGCCTGCTCGAACGGCTCGTCGCCACCACCACGCACGGTTCCGGTAGAGCGTGAAGTGACCGTCACCGCGGCGCGAACGACCCCGTCAGCGGCGTGGTGGCCTGCAACACGGCTTCGGTCAGCGCCGCCGTCCGCAACCGGGTGACCCGCTGGTACTCCGGGTCCGCAACCATCCGGCTGAACGCCGCCCGGTCCGGGTAGCGGACCAGCAGCACCGCGTCCCAGCTCTGACCGTCCTCGGCCACGAGGGCGGTCGAGCCGGCTCCGGCGTAGAGGACCTCGGCGCCGTAGCGGGGCAGGAACGTCTCCGCCAGGTGGCGCGCGTACTCGTCGTAGGACTCACGGCCGCCCTCGGCGAACCGGAGCAGGTTCAGCATCACGACCGGCCCGCCCGGATCCTCCTCGACCAGGCGCTTGAGGTCCGCACCCCTCGGGTCGATCGCCACGTGACACCTCCAGCCCCAAGCCGCCCGAACCGTTCCGGCGACACCAGATGCTGACATCGTCACCTCGTGCCCGCATCGGTGTCATCACCGACACCGACGAGAAGTCACGCCGCCCGGAGGTCGCCGGGGGCCGGCACCGATGACACGGCCCGGGTTCACCTGCCGGCACATCGCTGGTCTTCGGCGTAGGCCCGCAGCACCGCCTCGGTGGAGCCACCGGCTCGCAGGAACTTGCCGGCCAGGGTCTCCGCCAGGTCGTCGAGGGCCCGGGCCAGGGTCCAGCCCGCGAGCCGGGTCGCCGGATCGGGTGAGGACGCGGCGGTCCGGGCCAGTTCGGCGGCGAAGCCCAACACCTCCGGCAGTGCCACCGCCGGGTCGTCGTCGCGGAAGTAGTAGATCGCCGTGTACTGGGTGAAGTCCACTCTGACCTGCGCGATGCCACCCGCGAGGTCGAACAGCACCCCGCTCGGGACGACCTGTGCCACGGGGTACCCGCGATCGGGGTGGGCGCGGCGCAGCGCGGACAGCCGCAACGCCAGGACCCGTCGGCGGGTCAGGGCGGGGTAGGTCTCGAGCACCCAGGACACGGCGGCGGTGAGCAGGAAGAACCCGAACAGCGCCTCCAGCGGCGCGACCAGGCGCAGGACGGGCGACGTGGGAACGATGTCGCCGAACCCGAGGGTCGCGACCGTGACCAGCGACAGGTAGAGCGAGTCCACGACGCTGCCCCGCCCGCCCGGCTCCAGGGACGGGGCGAAGGAGAACCCGTCGGGCATGTGGGCCGCGTAGATCAGCGTCCACCCGAACGTGGTCAGCACGCCCCACACGACCACGACCAGCACCATCCCCAGCGGCCCCGACAGCGACGACAGCCGCCGCCGGGAGAAGCGCGACCTGGTCGCCCACCACACCGCCCGCATCACCAGCCGGGCGAGACCGCCGTCACCGGTCGGGTGGAACAGGGTGTGGAAGACATCGCGCACGACGAGGATGACCACCACCACGCCGAGCCCGGTGACCAGCCATTCCACGTAGTGCTCCTCCACCGACTCCAGCCGCCGTGCCGCCGCGATTCCAGCGGGTACGGCGTGGGCTTCCCCGCTGGGCCGGCGCGAAACGGCCGGGAAGGCCCCACCGGAGTGGTGGGCACCGGAGGTGGGCGACAAGGTCGGCGTGTCCAGGTCGTGACCGGGGTGCGCTCATGGCCCAGGGTCACCGTCTTCTCGACAGCCGCCGCGCCCACGATCGCACACCGACTCGACCTCCGCCCGGCGAGCCGAAGCGTCGCGCCCCACCCCCGTGGCCCGCGCCGGTCCCGACGCGGGCCACGGGCCGCCGATCAGTGGTTGTGGCGGACGACGGGCCAGTCGATGTCGGTGTCGGCCACCTTGTTGAGGTAGTTGGTGAACACGTTCAGGGCGACGTGGGCGACGACCTCGGCGATCTCGCCGTCGGTGAGTCCTGCTTCCCGGGCGGCCTTGAGGTCGGCGTCCTCGACACCGCCCTTCGTGCGCAGAATCTCGCCGGCGAGGGTGAGCGCGGCCTGCGCCTTCGGGTCGGTGGCGAGGCCGGTGCGGGCGCGGTCGGCTTCCCCGGCGTCGAGCTTGGCGAGGTTGGTGGCGATGTAGGTGTGCGCCGAGAGGCAGTAGTCGCAGCCGTTCTCCTCGGCGGTCAGCAGCGCGAGCTGCTCGCGCACCCGGGCGGGGAGCGCGCCGGTGCCGAGGGCTCCGGAGAAGTCGAGATAGGCCTTCAGCACGGCGGGGCTGTTGGCCATCGCCTTGGTCATGTTCGGCGTGACACCCAGCGCCTTCTGCACGCCGGCGAGCAGGTCTGCGGCCGGGCCGGCAGCGGTTCCGGGCTGGATCAGGGGCAAGCGCGACATGGCGGAATCCTTCCGGTTCTAACGTTTGACATCGCGTCCAACCGTTAGAACCGGTGGTGCCATTCCGATCTTCACCCCGTTGTGAGCACGGTCACAGACGCGTTCCGTCGGTGCGGCACCCCCTGTCGCGGCGAAACGTCACCGCAGACCGAGGGAGCGGGCGAGGTGGGTGGCCCACCAACGCAGTCGGGGTGCGGATGCGGTCGCCGCACGTCCGGTGAGCCCGGCGCCGCGACGGAACTGCGCGCCGTGCCCAGGTCACCGAGGTCGGCGTCCCGCCCGAGCCAGGAAGCCGGCACGTCGTGCACCCCGGCCCGGCCCAATTCTCAAGACTGAAAGAGCCTCGGCGGCCCTTCCCGCCGGCGCTTCCCGCCGGCGCTTCCCGCCGGCCCTGCCCGCCGGCCCTGCCCGCCGGCGCTGACCCGAGGGCCGAACCGCGTGCGGCGGTTCGGCCCTCGGGTCGTCGTGGTGGGGCTTCGATCAGTAGTTGATCCCCCACAGGCCCTTGTGGCCGGCGGCGTCCCACACGGGTGAGGGCATGTTGCCGATCGCCGTGTAGCCGCCCCACAGGATGGCGCGGTCGGCCATGCCGCGCAGGCCGCCGTTGGGGTCGAGCCACAGCGGGGCGGTCTTGCTGTTCGAGCCGAGGTAGGCCGCGTTCGCCGGTCTGGGCAGGGGCACCCGCACGCTCTTCGCGTTCCCGGCCAGGCGTGCGGGCGGGATGAACTTCAGGCCGTAGATGTCGTAGGCGGTGCCCGTGGCGAACTTCAACGAGCCTTTGAGGCTGTACCCGCTCTTGTGGAGGTCCTTCCCGCGGTCGGCGATGGACACGCCCGCCGCGAGGTACCCGGCGACCGTGCAGCCCAGGCCCGCGGTGAAGAAGCACGTGCCCATCGCGCCCACCGCGGCGCCGCCCTTGACCCAGTTCTTGTTCTGGCCCCACCAGTCGCCGAAGTCCTGCCAGAGGCACTTGGAGAGGAACGAGCACTTGCGCTTGGGCTGCTCGGGTTGGGTGGCCTGCTGCGCCGGGGCCTGGGGACGGGGCGTCACCTCGGGCACGCCCGGCCGCTGACCGGGTGGCTCGCGGCCGGGCAGGAACGGGCCGTAGACGACGCGTTGGCGGGCGACGACGCTGGTGGCCACGGCGAAGGTCCAGTAGCCGAAGAACAGGTTGACCTGCACGTGGACCAGGTACAGGGTCTGCCGCAGGAGGTAGGTGTAGCTGCCGGACCTGACCCAGAAGTAGCGGTAGGCGATCGGGTAGGCGGCGGTGATGCGCGGGTAGAGGCCGTCCGCGTCGGACATGGTGGTCGGGTTGTTGTTGGCGTAGTTGTACCCGTTGCGCTGCTGGGTGTCCTCGTCGCCGATGACCGGGTCGACCGACAGGAACCGGCCGGTGCCGGGGACGTAGCTGCGCGCGCCGAGGGTGGTGAAGCCGGCCGCGTCGTCGACGGTGCCGCCGACGAAACCCTTCTCGTAGCCCGAGGGCCAGGTGCCGCGGCTGGTGCGGACCTCGCCGAACGGGGTGAACCGGCGTCGGCTGACCGTGCCGTCGGCCGCGTTGATCGCGACCTCGGTGCTGCCGTGGTGGTCGCCGACGAGGAACACCACGCCGGCGGCGGTGCGCACGGCGTTCTGGTAGTGCCGCGTGGCCGTCGCGGTGGTGGCGCCCTTGGCCAGGCGCACCTCCAGGTCGGGCAGGTACAGCGTGGTGCCGGTCGGGTCGCGGCGCAGCAGCCGGTCCCCGTCGGCGGTGTGGACGAAGCTGGTCTCGCCCTTCTTGTCGTCGACGACCTTGACCAGCTCGCCCTCGGTGTCCCAGGTGAGCGTCTGCGTCGAGGTGGAGGTCTTGCGCTGGGTGGTGTTGCCGGTGGCGTCGTAGGTGTAGGACTCCGGGTTGGTCCCGGTCACGGTGGCCAGCTGGTGGCCCTTGAACGCCGCGTCGACGCCCTCGCCGCCGGCGTAGCGGTAGCCGCGGGTGCCGGTCGTGGCGCCGCCGGCGGGTCCGGGGCCGTAGTCGGTCTGACCGGTGCGGTTGCCGGAGTCGTCGTAGGAGTAGTTGACCCGGTAGGGCGCGATGCCGCCGATGGTGGCTTCGGCGGGGTCGGCCGAGCAGGTGGCCGTCGGCTCGGTCCAGGCGTCGACCAGGCGCCGCAGGTCGTCGTAGCGGAAGCACTGGTTGTCCACGCCGTCACGGGAGGTGTCGGTGATGCGCCGGACGTTGCCGGCGTCGCTGTAGTCGTACTCCACGCTGCGGTCGACGCCGGCCATGCCCGCGTGCGCGGTCGTGGCCTTCTTCAGCCGCTGCGTGCCGTGCTCGTAGGCGAAGATCTGGTCGACCTGCTTGCCGGTGCCGCCGGTGGACAGCCGCTGCCCGAGCACCTTGCCGGTTTTCGAGTGGTCCACGCCCACGAGGTAGGTCGACAGGTTCGAGCCCATGGCGATCAGGCGCCCGAGTTCGTCGTAGGTGTTGGAGATGGTCTCCGCGGGCAGGTTCCCGGCGGCGGGGCTGCCGGTCGCCTTGACGCTGCCGTCGGGGTTGTAGGAGGTGTCGAACACCCAGCCGCCCGCCGGGCCCAGCGCGCCCTCGGTGTCGGGCAGCACCACGCGCTTGCGGGTGGGCCGGTCGAGGTTGTCGTAGAAGTCGACCTGGATGGTGTACGCGGCGGTGCCGACGAAGCGGGTGGAGCCGGTGAGCTGCCCCTTGCGGACGGTGTCGTAGGTCCACTCGGCGAGCTTCGTGCCGGGGCTGGCCGTGGTGGCGTCGTACTGGGCGGTCTTGCGCCCGATGCCGTCGTAGGCGAACGCCAGCTTGCGGCCACGGGCGTCGGTGGTCGAGGTGATCCGGTCCAGGTCGTCGTAGGTGATCTTGACCGTGCCCTTGTCGGGGTCGGTGGACTGCACCTTCCGGCCGCGCACGTCGTAGGCGGCCGTCCAGGTGTGGCCGCCGGGCGCGGTCACCCGGGCCTCCTGGCCGCGGTGGTCGTAGGTGAAGGTCGTGCTGACGTGGCCCGACGCGCGGTGCTCGCGGACCTCGGTCTTGCGGTCGTGCGCGTCGACGAACGTGGTGACCGGGGTGCCGCCGGCGGGCGGGACGACCTTCGTCCAGTTCCCGCCGTACTCGTAGCGGGTGCGCCACTTCTCCTGCACGTCGCTGCTGCCGACCAGCAGCCGGTCGACGGTCTTGCGGCCCTGCCCGTCGTACTCGAACACGTGCTGGGTCTCGATCTGGCCGGGGTTGGCCACGCCGAACAGCACGGCCCGCGGTTCCCCGTCCGCGTAGTAGGGCTCGTAGGTGCGGTCGACCTGCCCGGCGGCGTTGTAGAAGGTGTCGGACACCAACCTGCCCTTGGTGGCGCCGTCGCGTCCCGGGGCCTGCACCTGGCGCTGCCGCAGCCAGCCGTCGAACAGCGCGAAGGACGTCGTCCGCGCGCCACTGGGGGTGAGCGTGTGGCCGGCGACGGCGACCACCGCGCCGGACTTGATGTGGTACTGGAACTCCTTGTCCGGCAGGGCGGAGGTTGACCGGCCGGGTGTCCACACCTTCGCCAGGTGGCCGAGCGCGTCGTAGGCGAGCGTGGTGGTCTTGCCGCCGGCGTCGGTCTCGCGGACGGCGTGGCCCCACGCCGGGTCGAGGTCCTTGGACGTGGTGTGCGCCGACGCCGCGTCGCCGGTCTTCGCGGGCGGGGTCGTCACCGAGGTCCGGGTGGTGACACCGTGCGTTTCGGTGTAGGCCATCGTGGTCACCGCGCCCGCCGCGTTGGTCAGGGTTTCCTTGCGGCCGTAGCGGTCGTACTTCGTGCGACTGGCGGGCAGGTACGTGACCGCTGTCGCGGTGGCGTCCTTCACCTTCTCCAGCAGCGTGACGTCACCGCGGCTGGGCGCGGCCTTGAACGCGCCGCCGTCGTAGAAGGTGCGGTCGTCGGAGACGAGGTCCTTGGACAGGTCCGGGGTGTCGGCGCAGCGCCGCGCGACGACCCGCACCTGGGCCGGCTTGGCCAGGACGCGCTCGCCGTTGTCGGTGAACGTCGTCGTGGTGCACTTCTCGTCCCCGGCCACGGCCACGTCGCCCTGGTCGTCGACCTGCGCGGGCGCGCCGGTGGTGAGGTGGAACGACGGGGTGGTGGACTTCTCCTCGCGCCAGCCGCCGTCGACGAGGGTCAGCGTGCGGGTGGCGGCCACCCCGGTCAGGTCGGCGGTGACCGTGCCCCACGGCCGGGTCCGGCTCGCGGTCTGGTGCCGCCACGGGGCCTGCACGACCTTGAGCACCGGCGTGCCGCCGGCCTTGTCGTAGGTGACCGTCCGGACGGCCATGCCCTGCAACGACTCGTGGTCGGTGTGGGAGGCCCCCTCCCCGTCGGTGACCTTCACGTCCTTGGTGCCGCCGTCGCCGTTGAGCCGGTCGCCGTGCATGCCGCGGAAGAACCAGTGGTCGGTCTGCGTCGGAGCCGACCCCGTGACGCCGGCGCGGACGCGGACCTTGTCGTAGCCGTGCCACTGGGACCAGGTCTTGTACTTCTCCGGCGTGAGGCCGTCGTCGTCGGCGTAGCGCCACCCGGGTTTGCCGATGGTGTAGTCGTAGTCGGTGACCATGTCCGGCGACCCACCGGTCAGGTCGGTCTGCACGGTCTGGGTGACCACGTACTTGTGGAACCAGTCGAGCGTGGGGTTGGTGTCGCCGCTGCTCTTCGCCCAGTACGTCGGGTAGCAGCGGCGGTCGTTGGTGTGCGGCGCGGGCAGGGTGCCCGGGGTGCAGTCCGGGGCGGAGTAGTTGACGTCGAGCTGCCCGCCGGTCTCGTTCTGGATGGACCCGACGCGGTTCTTGACGAACGGGCCGACGTCGTCACCGAGCTTGTCGACCCGGTTGGGGCGCTGGGTGTAGCCGAACAGGACCGGCGGCATGGTGAACGGCGTCGCCGCGGCGTGTCCGGTGTGGACGATGGACTTGAGCAGGAGCTGCCGGTCCACGTCGGCGGTGCCCCAGTCGTGCGCGAAGGACCAGGAGTCCACGGTGCGGTGGCCGCTGCCGTCGGCCTGCACGACCTTGGTCGTCACGGCGGTGATGCGCTTGCGGGTCCAGAACGTCGGCGCCGCCGCGCCGTGGTGCTGCTCGCACTTGGTGCCGGGCTTGCAGTTGAGGTCCCAGGGCACGTCCTCCCACCACTCGGGGCGCGTGGCGATGTTGCCCTCGGCGCAGTCCGAGGCCGAGCGCAGGCACCGTTCGGACACCGTGAAGTCCACGCGCGCGGGCGCGGTGGCCTGGTACAGGTCCTCGGTGCGCAGCCCGTACTGGGCGGACTTGAGGTAGCCGCCGCGCACGTACGGGGTGTCGTCCTCGGCGCGCAGGTTGCGCGCGTAGCGGTTGGTCTCCTGCCCGTAGTGGTAGACCACGGCGTTGCCGTCGGGGTCCTCGACGTAGTCCAGGTTCCACCGCCACGCCTGTTGGCACCACGAGTCGGCGAAGGAGTCCTTGTGGCACGGCTCGCCGCTGTCGTCGCCGAACACCGGCACGGTCCAGGTGGACCCGGTCTCCGGCTTGCCGGGGGCCCAGCCCTTGAGCCGGTTGCGCCCGAAGTGGTAGCGGGTGCCGTCCGGAGCGGTCATCACCCAGTACTCGTTGTTGTTGTCGCCGTTGTTCGTGTCGGCCTCGGTGCCGGTGAACTTCTGGATGCGCGTGCCGTCGTCCTTGCGCAGCTTCCACCGGCCGTCGCCGGCGGGGACCAGGTCGCCGCCCTTGCCGCCCATGGTGAGCACGGCGTTGTCGTAGGCCCAGCACTGGTCCATCGGGTGGGTGTGGTACTTGTCGTCCTTGGGTACTCCGTCGTCCTTGCAGGACTTGTACCGGCGTTCGATGTAGCCCGGCCACAGTTCGAAGCCGTCGCCGACCTGGGAGCCCTGGTTGTTGGTGCTCGACGTGCGTCCGTCGACCGAGGACGAGGAGTAGGTCAGCGACAGCGACGGGGCGAGGTCGCCCGGCACGGGCGGGGTGCGCAGCGGGTAGGTCCAGGTGAAGTCGCCGGCCTGGGTGCCGACCTGCCAGGTCGCCGACGCGGCCAGCTCGGTGGCCTTGTAGTCGCCCTTGGCGCTGTCCGTGCCCGCCGCCACGGCCAGCACGGCGCCTTCCTGCCCCGTCACCTCGACCTCGGCGGACAAGGTCCCGGCCCGCACGTCGTTCGTGGCGGCCACGGGGGTGGCGACGCGGCAGTCGGGCTTGTCCGGTGTCGACAGCGCGCAGGCGGGCAGCCGCACGAGCCGGGCGCGGTGGCCGAAGCCGCCGCCGAACACCTCGGCGAAGCCCCCGTAGGCCAGCCGCACGCCGAGCTTGCCGGGCGCGCTGTCGACGGCGAACAACGGGCCGGTCGCGCCTGCGCGGTCGGCGGCGGCGCGGTCCAGTGCCCGCACCCGGACCTTGCCCGCCGCCGCCTCGACCCAGACCGGCAGGTCACCGGCCTTGACCGCGGCCGGCTTGCGGTCGGCGGCCCGGACCGCGGGGACGTCGAACTCCGCCGCGCCGGTCGGCCACGTTGCGGCGGGCGGCGGAGCCGGGGACTGCTCCGCCTTGCCGGGTCTGGGGTCGACGGCGCGGCCGGCGACCACCGGGTCCCGGTCTTCCGGTTTCGAGGCCTCCCGCGCCGCGGCGCGGGCGGGGTCGGACAGGCCGGGGACGACGCTGAGCGTCCCCGCGGCCAGGACGAGCGTGAGCACCACGCCCAGGGAACGCCGAACGAATCGGCTCCCCGACCGGGTGACGACACGGCGAGTGGTCATGTGGACACCTCCAGGGTCCCGCGCGTGCGCGCACGGGCGGGCAGGTCGTCGGATCGGCCGGGACGAGCGGGCGTCCCCACGGCCGGGGGATGTGGCGGAGGTGCGGGCCGGCGGCCAAGCCCTTGGGGGGAGGCGCCGCCGGCCCGCGGATCCGGTCAGCCCGGTATCGAGCCGATCTCCGTCGGCAGCGAGAGCATGTCGACCAGTTGCTGCGACGCCACGCCCCGCAGCACCCACACGTCGTCGACCACGCCCGACCAGTTGCGGCCCGCCGGGTACGCCCCACCGACCAGGCCGCGTCCGATCTGCACCGAGGCGACCGGCCCGAACGGGCGGGTCCGGTGGCGGAACGACAGGTTGTCCGCGTCGGCCGCCGCCTCACGCACCCCGTTGACCCACAACGTGATCGTCCCGTCGAAGCCGTCGTAGGTGACCGCGATGTGGTCCCAGTCGCCGTAGTTGCCCTGGTGGAACATCGAGTGCTCGACGCTGGCCGTGGTCGCGCCCGCGGCGTCCGCGCTGGGCACGTCGAGCACGTACCGCTGCTTGCCCGGGTCGAAGCGCACGGCGACGGCGCTGTTGTGCGCGCCCGCCAGGCTCAGCACGGCCATCGACCTCGTGGGCGTGCCCGGCGTGGAGACCCAGGCGGAGACGGTGAAGCTGTCCCTGGTGTCGACCACCGCGCCGGTCACCGAGGCGAAGTCGCCGTTCCCGCCGGGCAGTTTCAACGCACCGCTCGGCGTGCCCGCGGGCGAGCGCACCAGCACCTCGGCCGGGTCGGTGGTGATCTTCGCCGCGCCGGCCAGGGTCAGCGCCCGGCGCGTCCCCTGCCCGCTGTCCGGGGTGGACGTCCCGGACGCGGTGTTGAGGTGCCACTTGCTCTGCACCACCGGTTTGATGGTGAACAGGTCCTTCACCTCCTCGCCGGTGACGATCCGGTCGAACACCCGCACGTCGTCCACCGGTCCGGGCGTGTAGTCGGTGTACGCGGCCTTCCACAGGCCCCGGCCGATCTGGAGCGGCCCGTTGGCGTGCCACGGCGTGCCGACGATGTCGGCCGAGACCTGCTCCACGCCGTTGACGTACAGGCGCAGCTTGCGCGCCACCACGTCCTGCACGCCCACCAGGTGCGTCCACAGCCCGGGCTGGGCCGGGTCGCGCGAGATCGCCGTGCCGCCACCGGTGGTGTTGCCGTCGCCCTGGGTGCGCCAGAACCGCCACTTCTTGTCGTTCGGGTCGTACTTCAAGTAGAAGCCCGACATCTGGGTGGCGGACTGGCTCGCGACCACGACGTGCGTGGTCGGCAACGTCGCGGGCAGCTTCACCCACGCCGACACCGCGAGGTTCTTCGACGTGTCCACCACCGCGCCCGAGGTGGCCGCGTGGGCGGTGGTGCCGTTGAGGTTCATCGCCGTGGCCAACGCGCCCGTCACGCCCAGCGCCGCGCCGCCCTGCGGTGTCGCCGGGTAGGAGGCTTGTCCGGCGCTCTTGGGTGCGGTGTCGGCGAGCCTGGTCGCGCCCGCCTGCTCGTCCAGCGCCCAGTGCGCCTTGGGCGCACGTCCCTCGGCCACCCAGAACTCGTACGTGCCGGTGGACCAGTTGTTCGCCGCGTCCCACGCCGTCACGTGCAGCACGTTCAAGCCGGCCTGGGTCGGCATCACGTCCACCGCCTCGGTGGCCGCGCTCTTGGTCTTCGCCGAGCCCTCCGACGGGTTGGTGTTCATGGCGAAGGCGTACTTCGCCACGCGGGAGTCGAAGGTGACGGAGAACCTGCCGTAGCGGCCCACGCCGTCGGTCGGCACCTGGTTCGGGTTCGCCGGGTCCAGCGCCGGGTAGTCGGTGGAGGTCACCTTCGGTTCCGGCAGGGCCCGCGCGTCGTAGACGAAGTGGCACGCGGTGGCGTTGCCGGCCGAACTCCACGGGCTCCACGCCCGCCCGTCGTAGGCGCGCACCTCCCAGGCGACGGTCACGCCCTGCGGGATGAGGTTGGCCGGCACCTTCACGCTGAACGACGAGCCCCGGCCCTGGTGGGCGGACATCTTGGAGACCGTCCCGAGGTTCTTCGTGCGCCGGGTGCCGCCGGTGTCGGTCCAGGACAGCTGGAACTGCGCCTTGAGCTTCTCCCCCTCGACGCCCTTGTTGTCCGGGTCGGTCAGGTTGCGGGCGAACAGCATCGGCAGCCGGTTGAACCGCGCCGGGCCGTCCGGTCCGCGGCACGCGCCACCGGGGCTGGAGGACAACTGGCCCGTCTTCGGCTGCGCGGGCGGGGTGTTGTAGTGCACGCGCACGTAGGCGTCCCGGCCGAACCGCTTCCACGCCAGCTGGTCCTCGCCGTCACGCGCCCGCAGGCCGAACGTCGTGCTCGACGCGCCCGCCTTCGCGGTCTCCCGCAGGCCGCTGGTGACGTTGAACAGCACGTCACCGGCCGCGCAGCCGGAACCGAAGCCCTTGGCCACGTTGCGGCTGTCCAGGCGGCGCTTCCAGTTGTCCGAGGTCGAGGACCACGTGGACCCGGCCTTGAACGCGGACGCGAGGTGGATGTCCACGATCCGCTTCTTGCAGGAGGTCGACCACACCTCCCGGACGTGGAACTCCGCCGAGATGATCTGCTTGTGGGCGAACCGGGCCGTGGGGATGCGGTAGAACAGCCGCTTCTCGTACCAGCCGCCGCAGTAGCGGCCCGCCGGCGGGTAGTCGCGCGGGCAGCGCCCCATGCCCTCGTCCTTCTTGAAGTTGTGCTTCGACCATCCGCCGCTGGAGACCATCAACCGGGCCGACGCACGGGGCGTGTCCCACATCGGGTCGATGTAGACCGGGTAGGCGGTGTCGGCGGCGTTGAGCAGTTCGCTGTTCGGCGTCAGGGTCATCTCGCCACCCGCCACGGCGGTGGTCACCCGGGCGATCTTGGAGGTGTCGCCGGGCTGCTGCGCCGACGGCAGCGTGAAGGCGTCGCCGCCGGCGTCCTCGTCGGTCTGCGCGGTGAGCGCGCCGGTCGAGGGCGTCGTGGAGTCCCACATGATCGGGACCGGGGCCTCGAAGACCACCGCGCCGGTCACCTGGTCCACGGCCTGCTGCGTGCCGTCCTCGGCAGTGCCCACGGTCAGTCCCGGCGCGGACAGGCCGAGCTTGAGCGTGGTCAGGCGCGGGTCCTTGGCGGCTTGTGCGGTCTTGACGACCAGGACGTGGGAGAAGCCCTCCGGCTCGACCTGGACGCGCAGGTCCACGTCCGGCAGGACGTTCCAGTACACCGCGGTGTCGCCTTCCAGGCGCGGCGCGGGGAGGCTGGTGGGCCAGGTCAGGGACATCGGCCTGCCCGCGCGGTCCATGGTGGCGAACGGGCCGGTGCCGCCGCCGGACAGCCTGATCGCGACCGGGGTCAGCACGGGCGCGATGGAGCCGTCCGGCTGCTTGCGCAGCGTGGTGTCCACGGGCGCCCAGGAGCCGTCCTTCGCGGCGCGGACAGGCTGGAAGTGCTCCTGGGAGGTGAAGCTGCCGTCGGGCGTGGCGTAGACCTCGCGCGCCTCGCCGCGTTCGGACAGCACCTCCACCAGCTGCCCGGTGGCCGCGGCGGCGGCCAGCGCCTGAGCCTCGTCGGCCTTGGGTTCCTTGGACACGCGCCAGGTGTTCTCCACCAGGGAGACGTTGTCGACGAACGCGGTCAGCGCGCCCTTGCCGCCGAGCCGGAACGCCACCTCGGCGACCGTGGTGTCCATTGTGGACGTGAACGGGAAGGAGAAGCGGGCGGGGGTGGGCGTCAGTTCGAGGTCCTGGGTGAGCGAGGCGCTGTAGGGCGCGTCGCCCTCCTGGACGGCGACCTGCACGGCCACGTCGGTCGAGGCGGCGGCGTCGAAGGACAGCGTGTACGTCCGGCCGCTGACCAGGGTTCCGGTGCGCTGCACGACCACCGCGTCACCCGGGTTCGCCGCGCCGTCGGCGACGGTGGCCTTGAGCATGCCCTGTTCGACGGCCAGGCGCGGGTTGCCCGCCGAGAACCACGGCAGGGTCGAGGCGGTGTCGAAGGTCCCGTTGCGCACCAACTCCGCCGTGGCGGGCGCGGCGGGCCACGCGTGCGCGCCGAGCCGGGTCGAGCCCGCGGGAGCGCCGATCGCGGCGGCCACGTCGGCGGGCAGCGGCGCGCCGGCCGCCTCCGCCGGGCTGCCCGGCACCAGCCGGTAGTCGCCGGCGGACGCGCCGAGGAGGTACGGGTCCTCCTGGTGGCGCGAGCCCGCGTCGCGGCCGGTGGCCGACTGGAACTCGGCCAGCGTCTTGAACTGCAACGACACCCCGGTGACCCGGGACCACTGGACCAGTGTGGCCGGTGTGCCGGCGGAGCGCTGGTAGCCGTTGTGGTGCATCCGGTCGGCCGGGATCATGCCGTCCGCGCCCAGCCGCTGCCCGGAGGCGGCGGCGTTGTGGTCGGGGGTGAACACCAGGGAGGCGGTGCTCGTGCCGGCCGCGAAGATGTTGTTGACCAGCGTGGTGTCGGTGGTGTTCCAGCTGATGCCCAGCGCCTTGTCGGCGTCGGTCAGGCACTGGTCGTCCGCGCCGGGGCACTGCGGGCGCGGGTCCTCCTGCACCAGCAGGGCCTGGCCGTTGCCGACCGCGGTGTTGTTGTAGAGCCGGACCCCGTTGGAGCCCATGAGCGCCAAGCCGCCCATGCCGTTGTCGGCCGCCACGTTGGAGGCGACCAGGGCCGGGCCGGAGACCTTGTAGTACAGGCCGTGGTGGGAGTTGGCGCGGAACAGGTTGCGCACCGCCGTGAGCCCGACGCACGACAGGTCGCAGGAGAAGCCGTGGCCCTGGTTGGCCTCGAAGACGTTGTCCCGGACGACCGGG
Source organism: Actinosynnema sp. CA-248983 (assembly GCA_050954585.1). Lineage (GTDB taxonomy): Bacteria > Actinomycetota > Actinomycetes > Mycobacteriales > Pseudonocardiaceae > Actinosynnema. Next base: position 5,571,159 of record CP191863.1, read on the forward strand.
TTGGTCAGGCGGGCGACGTGCACGCCCGCGGCGGCCAGGTTGTAGCCGAGGTTGAACCCGAGGTGCTCGGAGTTGTTGCGCAGCACCCGGTTGCGCTCGAAGGTGAAGCCGGCCGACCGGTGCGCGGTCACGCCGTGGTAGCCGTTCTCGGCGATCGTGTTGCCGGTGAGGCGGACGTCGTCGGCGTTGACCAGCACGCCTGCGGCGGCGTTGCGCACGAGGGTGTTGTTCTCCACCACCGTGCCCTTGGCCTGGACCACCACGGCCGCCGGCTCCTTGGTCTGGTTCTGGCTGGACCCGTAGTGGGTGAAGCCCAATCCGCGCACCACCGAACCCTCGGCGCCGGCGAAGAAGTGCAGGCCGGACTTGCGGGCGGTGATCTCGAACCGGCGGCCGGCCGGGTCGCTGCCCAGGTAGGTCCGGTCGGAAGGACCGTCGTGGAAGAACGTGCCCGCCCGCACCTCCTCGCGGGTGGCGACCTGGCGCAGCGGCTCCCCGTCGAGGAACACCATCTGCGGGTCCCCGCCGACCGGGTTGTCGTTGTTGAAGTGCAACGGGTTCATGCACTCGTCGTAGTCCGGCGCGGTGGCCCGGCACACGCTGCCCGGGTTCCAGCCGTCCAGCCGCCACGCACCGCCGTCGGCGACCAGCCGGTCCGACGGGATCTCCGAACTGCCCTTGAACCACACCCGCTCGTTCGGGTAGGGCTGGAGCGTCACCGGGGCGGAGATGTCCCCAGCCGCTCCCGGTACTCCCCCGCGCGGAACACGACCGTGGTCATCCGCCCCGCGACCGCCTTGCCGACGGCCGCCGCCGCGGTGCGCAACGGCGCGGCCTGCGTGCCCGGGTTGGCGTCGTCACCGGTCGGCGCGACGAACAACGCGCCGACCGGGATCGGGTAGCTCGTCGGGACGATGTCCAACGGGCCGGCCCCGGCGGCCGGTTCCGCCTGAGCGGCGGGCGCACCCGGCACGAGGACGGTCACCGTGCTCGCCGCGACCGCTGTCAACGCAAGGACGACACCTGCTCTTCGCACACGCATGAACTCCCCCAAAATCTCGTCGGGCGCCGCGTAGCCGAGAAGCCTCAGGCTAGGGCGAGCGGAGGTCGGGCTCTGTGGGTCGAACAACCCGCAAATCACCGTGCCGCACGACCCGCCCACCCCGGCGGGACGGGTCGTGCGGCACGGCGCTAGCAGGACCGGCCGCCGTCGGGGGTCGGGTTGTCGTGGACGAACTCGCGCGGTTCGCGGGTGGGGCCCTCGGGGTCCAGGTTCCACAGGCGCAGCAGGCCGGTGTCGTCAAGGGTCGCGAGCGTGCGGCCGACCGGGCTGAACCCGACGCGGTCTCCGACGTCGTCGACAGGCCCGCCAACCAACACGGACCAGCAACGGAACACAGTCCGCATCCGGCCCGTCGGCCAACAGGCAGATCCTGCGGAAGGCCATCCTCAGGCGATCAAGCCGAAGAGACCGTGCGAACTGCACACCGCCGACGGCCCGCCCCGTGCCGGCCGCCGGGTCTTGCACGTCGGCCCGGCACGGGGCGGGCCGACGTGCAAGACCCGGCGGCCGTCGGTCCTCTGGTCGGCGCGCTGCTCAAGCGGTTCGCCGCGGTGACCGCCATGGCCGTGGCAGTCCTGGCCCTGCATGCCATGACCGACTCAGGTGCGGCGGTGGCGGCGTTGTTGGCCGGCTTGGCGGCGGAGGGTGGTGGTGTGGTCGGTGATGGCGTCGATCTGGTCGGCCAGGTCGCCGTGGTGGTCGGTGAGGTGGGGGTGGGCGGCGGCCAGCGGGGCGAGGAGGGTGGTGGGGTCGTGGTGGGCCAGGGCTTCGTCGAGGCGGTCGGCGGTGTCGGTGTCGGGCAGGGTGGTGGCGGCGTGGCTGGCGAGTTTGCGGAGGGTGGCGGCGTTGCGGCGGGCCCAGTCGGCGACCGCGCGGTCGCCGGCGCGGCGGTCGCGTTGGGCGTCGATGCGGGCCTCGCCGGTGGTCTCGCCGGTCGCGGTGGGTTGCAGGCGCAGGAAGCGGCGTTCGGCGGCCTGCCGGCTGGTCACGCCGAGCGCGGGGGCCAGGGCGGCCCAGCTCGTGCCGTCCGTGCGGGCGGCGGCGATCAGTTCGGGTTCCCAGGCGGTGAGGGTGTCGCGCAGCAGCCGGAGGGTGTGCAGGGCGGCCAGCAGGTCGGTGGGCGCGCCTTGGCGGGCGGTGGTGACCGCCTCGTGGAGTGCCTTCATGCCGTGCACCGGATCGTCCATGTCAACCTTCCGATGACATCCCTCTTGTCAACGCTTCGATGACATGCTACAACGGTGGTGCGTGTTGACAAGGCCTTGAAGGAGACGAGGAGGAGGCACCACCGATGTTGATGCGCACCGACCCGTTCCGGGACCTGGACCGCTTGGCGCAGCAGTTCTTCGGCACCACGGCCGGCACCTGGTCCAAGCCCGCCGCGATGCCGATGGACGCCTACCGCGCGGGTGACGAGTTCGTGGTCTGCTTCGACCTGCCGGGTGTCGACCCGGGTGCGATCGAGCTGGACGTCGAGCGCAACGTGCTGACCGTGAAGGCCGAGCGCCGTCCGCTGCCCTCCGGTGACGACGTGCAGATGCAGGTTTCCGAGCGCCCGCTGGGGGTGTTCTCCCGGCAGCTGTTCCTCGGCGACACCCTCGACACCGACCGCGTCACCGCCGACTACGAGGCGGGCGTGCTCACCCTGCGCATCCCGATCGCGGAGAAGGCCAAGCCCCGCCGCATCGCCGTCTCCGGCGAGCGCAGCGACCGCGGCGAGCACAAGGTGATCGAATCCTGAGGCGGTGAGCCTCATGACCACCGCAACCGTGGCCGAGCCGGTCGTCGACGCCGTGCCGGACGCCGACGCGGTACGCGCCGAGTTCGACGCCTTGATCGCGGCCGTGTGGGACCTCGACGCCGACCCACCCGCGAGCCGCCCCCGTCGGCCACCGCACCGCCCCCGTCGCCCGGCACCCGCCCCCGAGCCGGTCCCGCTTGCACCGGACGTCGATCGACGCACAACCCACGCCCGGCAACGTTCCCCACCGGGCGGAGCGCCCGACCCGGCGGGCGGTTCCGCCCTGAGCCGGCTCCACCCGGTGGCGGTCCCGCCCCAGCGCAGGCCCCGCCCGCCGGGCGTCCACCACAGCCGCCGCGCCCGGTCCCGGCACCCGCCCGAGGCCGGGTGCGGCCTCCCGGAAGGCACACCGCACGTGACCGTCGTCCTCCCCCTGCCCACCGACCAACAATCGGCCATCCGCCTCCTGCACGACTACCTGGCCGAGGTCGCCGCGGCCCTGGGCGTGGGCCCGGAGAGCTGCACCGTCGACCAGGACACCCCCGTCTCGGCCTACCTCGCCCTCGACACCCGCCTACCCACCCACCCCGACCGCGACCTGGCCCTGCTCTGGGACGAACGCACCGGCTGGGCGGCAGCCGTCGAGACCCACTCCGGCGAGGACCTGATCGTCGTCGACCACCACGACGACCCGCACCTCCTGCCGCCACCCCACCACGTGGCCCACTTCGTCCACACCCTGCACACCCAAGGCCCCCGCCACCGCCAACCCCGACACCACCGCACCGCCACCACCCACACCGCCCTGGCCCGCCTGCTACGCCACCGTTCCGCACCCAGCGGCCACCTCACACCCGGCGGCCACCTCACACCCGGCGGCCACCTCACACCCGGCGGGAACCCCGCGCCCAGCCCCCGCCGACACGCGCGCCCGGCCGATCAGCACATCGCCGCCGCCGGATAGCCACTCGACCCAACCGGGCCAGCACGCGGAGACCACGAGACCCGCCAGCCAACCGTGCAGCACGAAAGCGCCCCACACGCCCGGTTCTCAAAACCCGGTCGCGCACCCGGTCGAACGTTGTCGTGTGCCACCTTGCCCTCGATGAGGACAACACCGACGTGCCCGCGTCAACCCGAACGACGACGCGACCGAGCGGCCAGTGGGCTCAGCGCGGCATCGACGGCGTCGGTGAGACGGCGCGGATCGGGCTCGGCTCGGGCGAGGACGTGCAGTCCCTGCATGAGTGCGAGCAGCAGGCGGGCCTGGGCGTCGCAGTCCACGTCGGGCCGGACCTCACCGGATCGTCGTGCCGCGTCGAGAGCTTGTGCGAGGCCGGTTTCCAGTGCGTCGAAGCCGCTGCGGACCAGGTGGTGCGCCGCCTGGTCCTGCGGGAGCAGTTCGGCGGCGGTGTTGCCGATCATGCAGCCCCGTCCCGGGTGGGTCCGCGCGGCTTCGAGGACGCTGAGCAGGAGGTCGCGGATGCGCGGCAGGACGGGGCCCTCGGCGGTGAGTTCCCCCGCCTGGTCCCTGGCGCCTTCCACGTAGAGGCCCAGTGCCCGCAGGAAGAGCGCGTGCTTGTCCCCGTAGGCGGCGTAGAGGCTGCCGGGCAGCACGTCGAGTTCGTCCTTGAGATCGCGCAACGACGTGGCCGCGTAGCCGCGCCGCCAGAAGACGTCCAAAGCCCCTTGCGCGACTTGGGCTTCGTCGAACGACCGCGGCCGGCCGGTGCGTGGCATGACCCCATCGTAAGACTTCTTGACAGCGTGTTCAAGAAGTGTAGTGTCCGACGCGACCAACTTCTTGGTCGGATGTTCAAGAAATCCAGCCCGGAGGATCTCGTGGGACGTCTCTTCCTGCACATCAACGTGTCACTCGACGGCTACATCACCGACGCGGCCGGCGACATCGACTGGCGGTTCGCCGACGAGGAGTTCCAGCACCACATCGACACCGTCCTGGAGTCGATCGACGGGATGGTCTTCGGCCGCAAGGCCTTCGAGCAGCTCGCCGCCTACTGGCCGACCGCCGGCGACGAGGTGTCGGCGACGCAGCGACGCCGGATGCACGAGCTGCCGAAGTACGTCCTGTCCCGCACCCTGAAGCACACCACCTGGCACAACTCCCACCTGCTCGGCGACGATCCCGCGAGCGCCCTCGACCGGCTCAAGCGCCGGCAGGACCTCGCCCTCTTCGCCGGCGGCCGAGCGGCCACCTCCGCCCTCCGCCTCGGCGTGCTGGATGAACTGCGCCTGGTCGTCAACCCGGTCCTGCTCGGCGGCGGCCGACGACTGTTCGACGGCACCTACCCGAAAGCGGACCTCCGACTCACCGCCACCCGCCGGTTCGACTCGGGCGCCCTGCTCCTCACCTACACGGTCGGCGCGGCGGCCTCGACGACGCGGTGATCCCGGTCCGCCGTCGGGCGCGCCCCGCCATGGACGGTCGATGTCGTGGCCCGAGTCCGGCGAACAGCGCCGACTGGGCGTCGAGCTTTCGTGGTGCCACTTCCACGACCACAACAACTCCGGCACGCCGCAGACCCCTCACCTACACCCCGGACCCGCCCGCCTCGGTCAAGACCCCGGTCACCCGGGTCGCCGGCACCGGCAAGCTCCGATCTCCCGTCGGCCGTCCGCACCGCGGCAGCGGCGGCGTCCCCGACCCACCGAATGGGCCGAACGGGTGCCTTGACACACCCGAACGGGTAGTACCCCCGCCAGTCCGGAGACGCGGTCGCGTTGGCAGGCGATTACCCAGCCAACCGACCGTGTGGAGGCGGCTGTGGACCCACTGCTGCTGGTGATCGTGCTGGTGACGGTCGCGGTCGCGTTCACCGTGTCGGCCTCCGCCGGGTTCGGCGGCAGCCTGGTCCTGGTCCCCGCCCTCGCGCTGGGCCTGGGCACGAAGACCGGCACGGCGCTGGCCGCCCTCCTGCTGGCCTGCAACAACGTCGTCAAGGTCTGGGCCTACCGCCACACCGTCCCGTGGCGGAAAGCCCTGGCCGTCGTACTCCTGGTCGCGCTCGGCGCCACCCTCGGCGCGCTGCTCTTCGCCGCCGCGTCCGAGCGGGTCGTGACGATCGCCGTGGTCGTGACGTTCGTGCTGTCGTTCGTCGCCGAACGGGCCGACCTGACCGGGCTGCGCCGCGTCGGCGCGCGCGTGCTGGCGTTCGGCTCCGGCGCCACGTCGGGCTTCAGCGGCACGTCCGGCCCGCTCAAAGGGCTGGCGGTGCGCGGGCTGGGGCTGGACCGCGCCCACCTCGTCGGTGCGCTGACGCTGGTCTCGCTGGCCGGCGACGTCGCCAAGACCGCCGTCTGGACCGGCGCGTCCCTCATCCCGTCGACCGGGTACCTGGTCGCGCTCGCCGCCGTCCCGCTCATGGTCGGCGGCACGTACCTGGGCCGACGCCTCAACACCTCCATCGGTGAAACCGGCTACACGTGGCTGTTCTGGGCCGTGATGACCGGCTACACCGCCCGGCTCGTCACCGGGTTGTAAGCGGGAGCAGCACATGGACCAGCTCAACCTCTCCGCCGAGGTCCCCTACCGACCGGACCCGGCCGACCGCCCGGCGCCCGCACACACCACGCACAAGGTCCGCGCCCGCTGGTTCCAGGCGCGCGAGTCGTGGCCGTGGCGGGAGAGCGACGTCGACCTGCTCAACGCCGAACGCGCCCGCGCCGCCGCCGAGGTGCCCGCCGCGCCGGGGCAGGCGCAGTGGCGCCCGGTGGGGCCGTCGAACATCGGCGGGCGGATGACGTGCGCCGTCGTCCACCCGGACGACGCGCGGCGGATCTGGGCCGGAGCCGCCGGCGGCGGTGTCTGGCAGTCCGACGACGGCGGCGAGACCTGGGCGACGACCTGGCACGACGAGCCGTCGCTCAACATCGGGGCGCTCGCCATCGACGCCGCCGGGACCCTCTACTGCGGCACCGGCGAGGCGAACCTCTCCGCCGACTCGCACCCGGGCGTGGGGCTGTTCCGGTCGACCGACGGCGGCGCGAGCTGGCACCTGCTGGCCCCGGCCGCCACGACCGGTCTGCCACGCCGGATCGGCGCCATCGCGGTCGACCCGGCGAACCCGCGGCGGCTGTTCGTCGGCGGTGTCCGGCACAGCGACGGTGGCGCCGCGGGCCTGTTCACCTCGGCCGACGGGGGCCTGACCTGGGCGCGGGTGCCGATCATCGGCCAGCCCTACCGGTGTCACGACGTGCAGCTGCGCGACCGCCGCGTCTACGCGACGATCGACGCGCAGGGCGTGCACACCGGGATCTGGCGGTCCGTCGACGGCGGCGGCACGTGGCAGCACCTCACCGCCGGTCTGCCCTCCGGCGACCGGTTCATCCGCACCTCGATCGCCATCGCGCCGTCCGACCCGGACGTCCTCTACGCGCTGATGGGCACGCCCGGCGCGCCGAGCCGCGTCGTCGGCCCGTTCCGCAGCGACGACGGCGGCGACACCTGGAGGTCCGTGGGCGGCCCGCACTTCGCGGACGAGCGCCAGATGAACTACAACAACACGATCGTCGTGCACCCCGAGGACCCCGACCAGGTGCTGTGCGCCGGGGTGGAGATCCACCGCACCGCCGACGGCGGGCGGACGTGGACGAAGGTCACCGACTGGCGCGCCGACCGGGGCAAGCCGGACTACGCCCACGCCGACAACCACCGGCTGGTCATGCCGCGCTCCGAACCCGGATTGGTGTACGCGCTCAACGACGGCGGGGTGGACGTCAGCGAGGACGCCGGCCGGACGTGGCGCAACCGCAGCACCGGCCTGGCCACGAACATGTTCTACGACCTGGCGGTCGCGCAGACCAACGGCGACGTGATCGGCGGCGGCGCGCAGGACAACGGCACGCTCGTCACCGGGGACGGCACGGCGGACGGCTACTTCGAGCTGACCGGCGGCGACGGCGGCTGGATCGTCATCGACCCGGGAAACGTCAACCACCTGTTCAGCACGTGGCAGAACATGAACATCGCCCGGTTCCGACCCGACGGGGCCAAGAAGGCCACCCCGCCCGAGTCGGAGGAGGCCCGCAAGAAGATCTGGATGGTGTTCCTCGCGATGGACCCCGACGAGACCACCACGCTGTTCTGCGGGTCGAGGCGCGTCTGGCGGACCACGGACGACGGCGACCGCTGGGAGCCGGTGTCACCCGAGTTCGACGACAGCCCGATCAGCGCCATCGAGGTGTCCCGCGGCGACAGCGACCGGATCTACGTCGGCACCGAGAACGGCGCCGTCCACCGCAGCACCGACGGCGGCGACACGTGGAGCGGCAACCTGGCGGGCACGCTCCTGCCGTCCCGGGTGATCACCCGCCTGGAGAGCCGCCCGGACGACGCGGACGTGGTGTTCGCGACCGTGGCCAACACCGGCGGCCACCACGTGTTCCGCTCCGACGACGGCGGCCTCACGTGGACCGACGTCGACCGCGGGCGACTGCCGGACGTGCCGTTCAACTCCATCGCGATCCCCGCCGCGCACCCGGACCGGGTGTACGTGTGCTGCGACGTCGGGGTGTTCGTCTCCCAGGACGGCGGCGGCAGGTGGGCGAACCTGACCGGCAACCTGCCCACCGCGATGGTGGTCGACCTCGTCTACCACGAGCGGGACCGCACGCTGACCGCCGCGACCTACGGCCGGAGCATCTGGCGGCTGGACGTGGACTGACTCAGTCGGTGGAGCCGTGCCGGCGCTCGAACCACTCCGCGCGCCGCTCCGGCCCGCTCTCGTCCTCCCCCACGTCCGGCAGCCGCCCGACGGCCAACGTGTCCCGCCGGTGGTAGAGGTCGAACCGGTCGCCGGCGACCGCGATCCCCGACCTGAGATGCCGGAGCCCGCTCGCCGACGTCCCGGAGGGCAGCGCCACCAGCTCACCGGCCAGCCCCTCCGCGTCCTCGGGCCGCTCGACGAACACGACGTCCCCGTGGACTCCAAGAGCTTCACCCGGCACGACCACCGCGGCGGCTCCCGAGTCGGATTCGTACCGGGTCCCCCCGGCCGCGTCCGCCACGGGACGCAGCACCCCACCGCGGTCGAACTCCTCGACCACGCGCCAGCCACCGGGGGTCACGGTCCCATCCTCGCAGCCGGTCGGGCGGGTCGCAGCCGGGAGACGAACGCCTGACACCGCCGCCGCGGATCGTGGCGAGCGGGTTCGCCGATCGATGCGCTTCGACTTCACAGAGTGACTAGGCTGGATCGGTGCGTAGTGGTGATGTGATCGCGGGCCGGTACCGGCTGGAGGACCTGGCCGGGGCGGGCGGCATGGGGGTGGTGTGGCGGGCCACCGACCTCGAGCTGCGCCGGGTGGTCGCGCTCAAGCGGGCCAGTGGCGGCGACGGGGAGGAGATCCGCCGGGAGGCCCGGATCGGGGCGGGGCTGCACCACCCGCACGTGATCTCGGTCTTCGACGCGGTCGTCGAGGGCGACGAGCGGTGGCTGGTCATGGAGTACCTGCCCGCGCGCAGCCTGGCCGAGATCGCCCGCGCCGACGGACCCCTCGCACCCGACGAGGCGCGCCGCGTCGGCGCGCAGATCGCCTCCGCGCTGGCGGCCATGCACGCCAAGGGCATGGTGCACCGGGACATCACGCCCGCCAACGTCCTGGTCACCGAGACCGGCACGGCGAAACTCGCCGACCTCGGCGTGGCGGCGTGGGGCCAGGTCACGCTGACCGGGACCGCGCGGACGGCCGGAACCCCCGGTTACCTGGCCCCGGAGACGGCCGCCGGCCTCGCCGCCACGCCGGCGACCGACGTGTACGCGCTCGGGATGACGCTGTCGACCGCCGTCGAGGGCCACGCGCCGGTCGACGGGCGGTTGGCCGGTGTGCTGGCCGGGATGACCGACCAGGACCCGACCCGCCGGCCCGACGCGGAGCAGGTCGTGCGGCTCTTATCGGGCCCCGCGCGGCGGTCGGTGTCGCGGCGCGCGCTGTTGACCGGTGGCCTGGGCGTGGCCGCGGCACTGGTCACCACCTACGCGGTCACGTCCTCCCGCTCGCGCGGCGACAGCACGCCGGGCGGGGGAACGGGGACCGCGGGCGGCGAATCCCGGGTGGCCGGGCTGCCCGCCGACGGCCGGGCCAAGCTGCTGTACGGCGTCGGCGACCAGATCAACACGGCGCTGGCGTTCGAACTGGTGCGGGACGCCCCGGTCCGGATGCTCACCACCAACTACCACAAGCCGGGCGACCTGACGAAGTTCCAGCGCACCCGGGACACCCTGATCACCGACGCCTACGCGCAGGGCTACGCGTTGCACGTGATCGTGGCGAACTGGGAGAACGACGACCCCGAGCTACCGGTCGACACGAAGTACGGCGTCGGCTGCGGCCGACCCCACCCGCTGTCCCCGGACTTCCTCCGGCACATGCGCGCCCTCGCCCGCACCTTCGCCGGCCGGGCCGACGGCCCACCCCTGTACGTCACGTTGTTCAACGAGGTCAACAAGTTCGCGTGCGTCGACGGCGCGTACGCGCCCAATCCGCAGACCACCGCGTACTACGAAGCGTTGCAGGACCACTACCTCGAAGCCCGGCAGGCCATCCGGGAGGAAGCGCCCAACGCGCTCGTGGCCATGGGCTGGGACGCGTGGCAGGCCAACGACGACGACCAGTCGACCGGTGGCGGCCCCGCGATGTTCGAGCGCTTCGCCGACACGCTGGCCGCCTCGGACTTCCAGTCCGTCCTGGCCAAGCAGCCCGACGGCAACGTCGACCGGGTCCGGGAGTCCGTCCGCGCCCTCGGCCGGTACGGGCCGGTCATGGTGGCCGCGTACGGCAACCAGAGCACACCGGCCCAGGTCGTCGACCGGGACCTGCGGGCGCTGCTGACCGACGAGTCGATCGCCGAACTCGTCGGGCACCGGCTGTTCGCCTGGAACTTCAACACCGATCAGGTGCTCGCCAAGGCCGGGCAGTCCACTGTGGACTTCATGAAGGACGTGGTGCGCCGCACCGGGCGCGAGCCGCGGTAGGACCGGCGGCCCGCCCTCGCCGATCCCGAGCCGAGGGCGGGCGCTTCGTGCGCGACGGCGCGGTCAGCGGTAGACCCGGACCCAGTCCACCTCGAACACGGCCGGGCGCAGGCCGCCGGCGCCGGTGAAGTTGTCGAGCTGGATGTTGAGGTGCCCGGACGGCATCGCCTGGATGTCGCCGCGGTCGGCGTTCGCGCCGCCGGACAGCCGGAACCACTCGACGCCGTCGACGTAGCCGGCCAGCCCCTGCGCCGTCCACTCGAAGGCGAAGTTGTGCCACTGCGTCATGTCCACCGGGCAGAGGTCCCGGCGTTCCTTCTTGTCCGTCGGGCTCTTCGGGTAGTGCAGGAACGCCGTCAGGCACTGGGCGTCGGGGTCGGAGTACTCGACCCAGTCGTACTCGCCGTTCTCCAGCCGGTTGCCCGCGGTCGGCCAGATCAGGTGCAGCGGGTGGTAGAGCCCGCCGCTCGCGCCGGTGTTGCGCGAGCGCGACCTGATCTCCCAGCGGCCGTACTGGGTGTCGAGCTTCTGCCGGAGCCACCCGGTGTCGCCGTTGGCTTCGCCGAGCATGGTCATCACACCGTTGGCGACGGTGCTGTTCTTCGCGCACCGGCGGCCGTTGCCGGCGTGGCCCGCCCAGCACCCCGCCGTGCCCCCGACGTCGCCCGACGGCACCGCCCACTTCGCGGGGTCGACCGGACCGGTGTAGTCGAACTCGTCGGAGATCGGCTGCGGCGTGCCCCAGCCGTGCCGGACGGCGGCCTGCGTCTGGTCGGAGCCCGCCTGGCCGTGGCTGACGCTCAGCCCGTAGATCTTCACCTCGCCGTAGTTGCTTGCGCTGCACGGCGACGAGTTGGTGCAGTTGGCCTGCGTGTACGCGCCCGCCTTGAAGTAGCCCCCGGAGAAGCTCTTCGAGATCGTCGTCTGCAACACGCCGTTGTAGTACGCCTTGATCTGGCCACCGCTGACCACGAACTTCGCCTGGAACCTGGTGCCCAGCACGTAATTGCTCGTCACCAGCTTGTGGCGGCTCGTGTCGCCGTTGGTGACGTAGAGATTGGTGCCTTCGAGCCGGAACACCGAGACATCGTCACTGGCGTCGTGGATCTGCCCGGCCACGACGTGGGGCTTGCCGGCGGGCAGCGCGGTGATGGCCTGGTCGACCACCATCGTGTGCGTACCCGACGTGGACGACCAACTCGCCTTCGCCGAGCCGTTCATCTCACGCAACTCCGAGCGCGGATAGCTCGAACCGCTCGTGGTGACCCCGTTGACCCCGGCCCGGAACTGGACCGCGTCACACGCCGAGGTCGTGGTGAACCACGGATCGACCTTGTAGGTCTCCAACGCCGGCTGGTAGACGTTGGTGGGGCTCTCCTCCTGGCCGATCGGCAGACCGACGTACCAGTTCTTCAGGTCCAGCACGTTCGCCGGATAGGCGCAGGTGCCGCCACCGCCGCCGTCGGCTCCCAGGACCTTCGTCTCGGTGATGCTGGTCCAGTTGTTGGACGTGTTGCCGTGGCCGACGACGCGGACGTACCGGGCGGAGCGGTCGGGGAAGTCGTAGACCTCCGGCCCGAGCGTGGTGCCGCTGCTGGACTTGCGCGCCAGCACGGTCGTCCACGAGGTGCGGTCGTCGGACAGCTCGACGTCGAAGGTGGCCCGCCGGGTGTCCCCCTTGTGCCACGCGATCGACACCGAGCCGACGGTCTGCGCCGAACCGAGGTCGTACCGGATCCACACCCCGTCACCTTCGGCGGACCAGCGGGTCGCCGGGTCGTTGTCGAGGGTGTTGGCCGGCACGTTGCCGTCGTGGGTGAGGGCCGCGACCTCCGCGACCGCCAACGGGGCACCCGCCGCCGACGCCACCCCGTGGTACCCGCTTGCGATCCCCGCGGTGAGGACCACCACCAGGGCCGCGCATAGCTTTCGTCTCAAGTGGACCTCCTGGGTAGGACGTGTCCAGGAGACGGTGCCGGCCGCGCGCAGGGACCGGTCCCGGAGCGGGGTCGGATCGCTGTCGACGGCGGGTGGACCGCAGCGGCGGCTACGACGAGGCGTCGGCGGTTGCTAGGGCCTGCCGATGGATTGGGGGTAGCGGAACAGGCCGGTGGGGTCGTAGCGGCGTTTGACCTGGGCGAGGCGCTGGTAGTTGGGGCCGTAGTAGGCGTTCTGCCAGCTGGTCAGGTCCGGGTCGGGGAAGTTGACGTAGGCGCTGTCGGTGGCGAGGTGCAGGCGCAGGGTCCGGTGCAGGGCGCGGGTCTGGGTGAGCAGGGGGCGTACCTGGTCGGCGGGGGTGCCGGGGGCCCAGTGGGTGCCGATGTCGACGACGTACCGCCCCTCGCGGTGCGGGTAGGCGGTTTCGTCCGGGCGGGGTTGGGCGGCGGCGCCGCCCATGGCGAACAGCGTCACGTAGCCGGTGGCCCGCGCGGGTCCGGGACGCCAGGTGCGGGTCCACTCGGCGAGGGCGGCCACCGTGTCGGGGCGCAGCCACTGGTCGGGGACCAGGGACTTGGAGGCGTAGCAGCTCTTGGCGCCCGGGGTGTCCATCAGGTAGTCCTGCGCGGTCCAGAAGCCGCGTTCCTCGATGAACTCCTTGTCCGGCCCCAGTGCCAGCAGCGGTCCGAACAGGCGGCGCAGGGCGTCCTCCGGGCCGAGGCGGTGGCCGAGCACCCACAGGCCGGTGGTGCCGTCGCCGGCGTGCTTGAGCCCGATCCGGACGTCGAGGTCGTGGGTGTGGTCGGTGTCGAGCAGGTGCTGGAGTTCGTCGACCACCCGCGGGGCGGCGTCCAGCGCGAAGGAGAGGGAGAAGACGGTGGCGCGCAACGAACCCACGGGTACGGCGTCGAAGACGAAGGCGGTGTTGACGCCGAAGTTGCCGCCCGCCCCGCCGCGGCAGGCCCAGAACAGGTCGGCGTTCTCGTTGTCGGCGGCGCGCACGAGCGTCCCGTCGGCCAGCACGACGCGGGTCTCCACGAGCCGGTCGCAGGTCAGGCCCCACTTGCGGTCGTTGAACCCGAGCCCGCCGCCCAGCGTCAGCCCGGCCACCCCGACCCCGCCGCAACGCCCGCCCGGGAAGTACAGGTTCGCGTCGCGGGCGGCGTAGACGTCGGAGTTGGTGGCGCCACCGCCCAGGTACAGCCGTTGCCCGTGCGCGACCACCTGGTTCATCGGCCGCAGGCTGATCACCAGACCGGTGGTGGTCGAGTAGCCGGCGTAGTTGTGGCCGCCCGAGCGCGGCGCGAAGGGCACACCGTGCTTGGCGCACCAGCGCAGGGCGGCCTGCACGTCCGGTTCGCCCGCGCAGGCCAGCACCGCGGCCGGGAGGACGGCGGCGTAGCGCTGGTTGTCGGCCTCGGCCTGGGCCGAGTAGTCCTGCGCGCCCGGGCGGGTCAGGCGGGCGGCCGGGCTCAGGGCTCGGCGAAGCTCCTGCCAGGCGGCGTCGTCGACGGCCCGCCGCGCGGGCGCCGTCCCGGCGACACCTGCGGGGGACGCGTACCCCAGGGCCAGCGTGGCCGCGGTGGCCGCGCCGGTGCGCAACATGGCCCTCCGACTGAGCTGCATGGTCGCCTCCTCGACTGTGGGACGGCCGGCTCCGGCCTCCCGTCCAGCCTCGCCAAGGACCGCCCCGCTCACCGCGAGGTTCACCGCTCCCGGTGTCCCCCACCGCACCAGCGGTCTACCGGACGGGCAGGTGTCCACGGCCGGTAGTGGCAACGAGTCACCACCCGCCGGGGGCCAAGCACATGAAGATCGCCGTCATCGCCGGGACTGGCTCGCGCGCCGACGGGACCGGGCCCGCACAGGGTCGGTCCCGTCATCGCCGGGACTGGCTCGCGCGCCGACGGGACCGGGCCCGCACAGGGTCGGTCCCGTCATCGCCAGGACTGGCTCGCGCGCCGACGGGACCGGGCCCGCACAGGGTCGGGGTGTTGGCGGTGGTGTGGACGCCGTACCTCGCCTGGTGGTGGCTGCCGCACCACGACCTGACCGTTCTACCGCCGCCGCACCGACGACGGCACCACCCCACCCGACCCCACCCACAGCGCCGAGGCCCTGCACAAGGCCACCAGAACCCTCCGCACCCGCCACCCCCACCACCTGGGCCGCCTACACCCACACCGGCCCCTGATCCGTCCGTTGCTGCCCGAAGGTGCGCCCATGTGGGCAAACCGGTGACTTTGCTGCCCCTGCTGGATAACGTCCGTAGGAGCCCGGGTGTGCGGGTTGCGCACAAGCAGCGGGAGGGCGGGTGCCCGAGCAGCAGCGACCTGACGTCCACGAGACGTCCGCGCACGAGTCGCCGGCGCGAAAGCCCTTCGAACCCGCACCGCAGCCCGAAGGTCCACAGGCCGGAGCTTCGGAACGTCCGCAGCGGCGGCAGGCCGTGATGACGCCCGGCATGACCCGGCAGTTGCAGCGGGCGGCCGGCAATCGGGCGGTCGCCACCCTGCTCCGCCGTACCGACGAGGACGCCGGCCCCAGTGCCGACGAGCGTGAGCAGGACGCGCCGACAGACGACCGGGCGCGAGGAACCGGGCCGGGCGGAACGGAAAGCTTGGCCGCCGCACCGCCTCCCGATCCCGGGCCGCGCGGCGACGGGCGGCCGGGCGACGGGCCGTCCGGCACGAGAGCCGTTGGAGCAGAAGGAGATTCCAACGGCCGAGGTGCCGGCCCCGCACAGCTCCGCGACGGCGGAGGTCCGGTCGGCCCGACGAGCGACGGCGGAGGTCCGGTCGGCCCGACGAGCGACGGCAGAGGTCCGGTCGGCCCGACGAGCGACGGCAACGCTCGGACCGGCGCGACCGGCGGGGACATCGGCGCCACGGGAACCGTTGCCGCTGCCCGTCCGGGCGGTGCGCCGACCGCCGGGCCCGTGACCACCGTCCCGGCGCCCCAACAGACCGGCGGGGCGATGGCCGGCGGGGAAATGGCCGCCGGGGAAATGGCCGGCGGGGAAACGGCCGGCGGCCCGGGCACCGTGCGCGGCGATGCCGGACCACAGTTCGCCCCAACAGCCGAGACCGCCGGCACCGAGACCGCCGGCGGCGACGTCGACGCCACGGGTGTCCTGGCCGGTGCCCTGGCCACGCTCGCCCAGAAGCGGACCGACGTCGTCGAGGGCGCGGCACGCCGGCGGGCGCGCATCGAGCAGGCCGCCCTCGCCTACCGGGAGTCGGTCGGCCGCAGTTTCAGCACGCAGGCCCAGCACATCGGACGGGAGTTCGACGCCACCATCGAGCAGGCGAACCGGGACCTCGCCGACCAGGTCCAGCAGGTCCGCTCGGCGGAGACCGCCTACCTCGCCCAGGCGGCAGCCGACGCGGGCACCGAGCGGGAGGAGTTGGGCGGGCTCACCCGGGCACGCCACGCGGGCCTGGACGACGCCGCCCGGTCCAGCGCCGACCAGGTCCGTAGCACCGCGACGAGCGAGGCGACCCGGGCCGTGTCCGGGGGCGAGGAGCGGGCCCGCCGGGCGGGCGAGATGGTCGACGAGCGGGCCGGGCCGGCCGCCGGCAACGAGGGCACCGCCCAGTTCATCCGCGAGGTACGCGGTCGCCGGCTCCCCCAGGTCCAGCAGCGCTTGCGGACCTCGGCCCAGGAGGTCGCCACCGGCGTGCGGCAGCAGGGCGGCGACGTGGCGGGGCACATCACCGGCGAGGCCGTGGAGGGGCGCCGGGAGCTGACCGGCTTCTTCGCCCGGGCCACGACCGCGGTCGGCGACAGCCACACCGAGACGGTCCGGGCGATCCGGGAAGCGGCGACCGCCGCCGTGACGAGCCTCCAGGACGCGGTGCGGGAAGTCACGTCCCGGCTGGCCCAGGACCGGGACGCCAAGATCCAGGAGCTGCGGTCCGGCGAGGCGGCGATGGCGTCCGCGATCGACCAGCAGGTCACCGACACGCTGGGCCGGTTCGACCAGGCCACGCAACGGGAACTGGCCGAACTCGACTGGGCGGTCGAACGGGTGCGCGAAGGCGGCGGGGACCCGGACAGCACGAACCAGGCGGTCGCCGACATCGCCGCCGAGATCGACCGCGCGGACGGCGAGCACCAGTCGAGCGCGGACCAGTTCGTGACGTCCGTCGACCAGTCGGCGACCGAGGCCGGCAACCAGGTCGCGGCCCGGGCGGAGCAGCTCGCGAGCGGGCTGTCGACCGTCCGCCAGGAGCTGGGCGGCCGGTTGCGGGAGTCCGTCGACACGGCCCGCCGGGAGATGGGCAGGGCCGTCACCGAGGGCACCGCCCAGATGCGCGCGCCGCGCCGGGAGGCGGACACGGCCTCGGCCACGGCGGTGCGGGACACCGCCGCCGGCTGGACGCGCCGGGTCGCCGACGAGAGCGGCCGGATGGTCGGGCAGGTCGACGACGGCCTGGCCCGGCAGGACACCCAGCTGACCAAGTTCGGCGCCGACCTCGACGGGGCGCTGCGGGAGGCCCGGACGAGCAGCAGCGAGGGCGGTTTCCTCAGCTCCGTCGGCTCCTTCTTCAGCAACCTCGGCGATTTCCTGCTCGGCGTCCTCGAAGGCGTCGGGCTGGCCGTGCTCGACCTGCTGAAGGGCCTGTGGACGCTGGTCACCACCGTGGTCGGCTGGGTGATCATCGCCGTCGTCGTGATCGTCGCGGTGGTCGTCGTCGTGCTCTTCGGCTGGGAGGCGCTGCTCATCGGCCTGCTCGTGATCGGGCTGGTCGTCGGCCTGTCCATGGCGGGCTACTACCTGTACCTCGCCATCACGCAGCCGAACCTGACCTGGCGGGAACGGGGCCGCCTGGTCGGGCGGGCGCTGTTCGAGGTCGCGCTCGCCGCGCTGAGCCTGGCGGAGCTGCGCGGGTTGACGTCGGTCACGAAGCTCGGGCAGGTCGCGCAACTGGCCCGACGCCTGGGCGGGCTGGGCGAGGCGGTCCGGGCGATCCGCATCCTCGGCAGCGTCGAACGGGCCCTGTTGATCCTGGACCGGGTCGGCGACGCGGCCCTGGCGATGCGGCTCATCAACGCGGTCCGCCGGTTCGAGGACATCGTCCGGCTCCTGGACGAGCTGGGCACCGCCGTCCGGGTGCTGGAGCTGATCGGGCACTTCGGCGGCGCCAGGGCGCTGCTGGCGGTCCTCGACGCCCTCGGCTCCGGCGCCCGGCTGGAAGCGTGCGTCACCGCCTTCGGCGGCGCGGCCGAGCTGGCCCGGGTGATCCGGGCGCTCGGCGGCGCGGAACGCTTCGCCCGGTACCTGGGCCAGCTCGGGGACGACGTGGGCCGGCTCGCCGCGCTCGTCAACGACGTGGGCGGCGCCCCCGCCTTCGTGCGCTACGTCCGCGCGCTCGGCGACGACGCCGCCCGCCTGGCCGGCCTGATCACCGACGTCGGGGGCGCTCCCGCGTTCCTGCGCTGCGTCCGCGCCCTCGGCGACGACGCCGCCCGCCTGCGCAGGCTCGTCGACGCCTGCCGCACCGCCGAAGACTTCCGCGCGCTGCTGCGGGCGGTCGGGGACGACGTGGTCCGGCTGGAGACGATGCTGCGCAACGCCGGCAACGACCCCGTTCTCCTGATGGACCTGCTCACCCAGCCGGGCGCGGCGACCGTCGAGAACATCGCGCGACTGCTGGAACTCGTCGCCGCGGACACCGCGGCGCTGGGCCGGCTGCGGGGGCACGTGCCGGACCTGGTCCGGCTGCTGCGCTACCTGGAGCAGGCCGGCCCGGGCAACGCGCGGGCGCTGGCGGACCTGATGGACCTGGCGGTGGCCCGAGGATTCCCGGTCGAACGGATCGAGCGCCTGCTCGCCCTGGCGAACGGGGTTCCGGACGAGTTCCGCCGGCTCGCCCAGGCGCTGAACCGCTTCCCGTTCCCCGCGGCCGGGGCGGCGCCGAACGCGCCGGTGCCCACGTCCATCGCCACCGGCCGGTTCTCGATCGGCGCCGCGAGGATCGTCATGCACCGGATGTCGCACTACCTCGAACGCCACGTCGACCTGTTCTTCCGCTTCACCGCGAACAACATGGACCTCAACAACACGCTGTGGCCGCCGGGCACCACCCCGGGCGACGTCGCCACGTTGCTGGACGAGGCGCTCGGACTGCTACAGGCCCAGGGACGGCTGACCGCGTCGAACCTGGGGCAGTTCGTCGAGGTCACCCTGGGGAACGGGGTCACCGCGCGGGTCATGGTCGACTCGATCGGCGGCAACCTCTCCGTCGTGTCGTTCCACCCGGTCGGCGGGCCGGGCGTCGTAAACTTCGTGCTGGACGAGATGCGGGCGTTCCGGGCGCTGATCACGGGGGTGCAGTGATGCGGGTGGCGCTGGAACTGGGGTTCGAGCCGGACCCGGACGCCGACGAACTGACCTACTTCCCGTTGGACGACCTGGTTTCGGAACAGCCCGACCAGCCCACGGGGCGCGACCTCGGGTTCGAAGCCGGTGCCGTCGTCATCGACCCCGGCACCGGGCAGCAGGCCCGAATCCAGGACGCGTTGCGCTACGCGGTGTCCGGGTTGTGCCTGCGATCGGTCCCGGTCCTGGTGGCCGGCGGCTCGCACAGCTACCGGTGCTTCGACTCGCTGGCCGAGGTGCAACTCGTCGCCGACGGGGACACCGTCCTGGTGTCCGGGCAGGGCGTTCACCCCGTCGTGTGCCCGCGGGCCGGACTGCTCGAAGGGTTCGTGGCCGCCGGGACGAGGTTCCTGGAGCTGATGCCCCGCATCCGGCCCGGGTACGAGCCGTACCTCGACACCGTCCAACGGGAACTCGACGAGGCCCGCGACGCCCTCGCGCGCCGATGACCGAGTTCGCCGACGCGGCCGGCGCCGCCCTGCTGCGGGCGGTCGACGACCTGGCGGCCGGCCGCGGCATCCCGCCCGACGCGCCGGAACTCGACCGCGTCCGGGCGCTCGCCCGCACGCTCCGGTTCGCCTGCTCCTACTTCGAATCCGGCGAGCCGGCCGCGTCGTTCGCGAGCACCAGCCCGCGCTCCGATCCTTCCTCCGTCCCGGCCGGACCGAGCCTGGACGACTATCGGCGCATCGCGGCGGTAGGCGGGGACGCGATCCTCGTCGCCCGCCTCCTCCACAGCGCCGATGTCGACCTCATCGAACGGCTGAAGGTGCTCCGGACCGTCTTCGACCTGCCGCTGGCCGAGGCTCGGACCATCGACGACCTCGCCCGTGACCGTGCGGGTTGACCACCGGACTCTCAGCGGTTCGCCGGCGGGGTCCACTCGAACCGCACCCGGTTCAGCCAACCTGGAAGGTCGCTGAGCGTGTACAGCTCGCCGCGGGCGTCGGTGCCGATCGCGGTCGGCTGGATGGGGAAGTTGCCGATCGTGGCGGACTCGTAGCCGCCGTCGTACTTGGGGCGCACGGCGAACACGGTGGTCGAGCAGTAGTCGCTCGCGACGTAGGTGCCCCACGCCTGGGGAGTGCGAGACCCCCGGTACACCACGCCGCCGGTCACCGAGCAGTTGCCGTTGTAGTGGTCGTACTCGAAGACCGGGTCGGTGTACCGCCCGTTCGGATCGCACTGCTGCGGGTCGAACACCGGGGTGCCCTCCCGGCAGGACCAGCCGAGGTTCGCACCGCCCTGCCACGGGCGGATGTGGTTGATCTCCTCGACCAGGCCCTGGCCGACGTCGCCGATCCACAGCGAGCCGTCGACCGGGTCGACGGAGAACCGCCACGGGTTGCGCAGCCCGTAGAGCCAGATCTCCGGCCGCGCGCCCGCCACGTGGACGAACGGGTTGCTGAAGGGCACGCAGTAGGGCTTGGACCCGCAGGTGCGGTTGACGTCGATCCGCACGATCTTGCCGAGCAGGGTGCCGAGGTCCTGGCCGGCCTTGAACGGGTCGAACGCGCCGCCGCCGTCGCCGAGGGACCAGTAGAGGTAGCCGTCACGGCCGAACGCCACCTGTCCGCCGTTGTGGTTGCCGTACTCGGCGTGCTCCTGGGTGAGCAGCACCTGCACCCGATCGGGGGCGCCGATGGGCACGCGCGCCAGGGTCAGCTCGCCGGCCGGCAGGCTCGTGTAGGCCACGTACAGGATTCCGGTCCGGGCGAAGTTGGGCGCGGGCGTGATGCCGAGGAGGCCGCGCTCGTTGTCCGACGCGTCGATCCGGGCGGTCAGGTCGAGCACCGGCTGGGCCGCCAGCCCGGTGTCGGGGTGGTAGGCGCGGACGGTGCCCGCCTTCTCGGCGATCAGCATCCGGCCGTCCGGCAGCCCGGTGATCGCGATCGGACGGCGCAAACCGGACGCCACCTGTTCGGACACCACGCTCAGCTCGGTGAGCGGCGCGCGGGTGCGGGATGCGCCGGGCGCGGCGCCGCCGGCCGGTGACATCGAGGGCAGCAGGAACGCGGACAGGGCCAGGATGAGCAGGCCGGCCAGCAGGGTGGCCGGGCGACGACGCCGTCGCGACATGGTTCGGCTCCTCGAGCAGGGTGTGGAGGACACGTTCTGGGAGCGCTCCCAACGTAGCGCGTCCCACCGCCGACATCCAGCCGCAGTCTTGCCGCCTTCTCCGCTCGCCACCGAGGAGAAGTGGATCTACGTCGGTGGCGTGCCTGAACGCTTTCGCCGCGCGTTGGCAAAGACGGGGTGCAAGGGCGGAGCGAAACCCGAGGAGCTTCATGTCGTCAGACGCGGAACTGATCGGCAGATCGCTGCGCGGAGACACCGACGCCTTCGTGGAAGTGGTCAGCCGGCACGAGACGGCGATCGGGAACTACCTCGCACGCAGGGTGGGGCGTCAGGCCGCCGAGGACGTGCTCGGCGACGTGTGGGTGGCGGCCTACGAGTCCCGGGCGACCTACGACCGTTCGCACCCGGAAGCCAGGCCCTGGCTGTACGGGGTCGCGCTGAACAGGTTGCGGCGGCACTGGCGGTCCGAACCGCCCGAGGAGCCGGCGTCGGACCTGACCCGGGTGGCGAGCGACTGGGACCCCTGGCCGGCGGTGGACGTCCGCGTGGACACGCAGGCGCTGCTGAGCCGGGCCCTGGCCCGGCTCAAACCGGAGGAACGGGAGGTGCTGGGCCTGGTCGCCTGGGAGGACCTGACCGTCGCGGAAGCCGGGCGGGTGCTCGACATCCCCGCGGGCACGGCCCGCCGCCTGCTGCACCAGGCGCGCAAAGCGTTGCGAGAGGCGCCGGAAGTGGCCGCGCTGCTGCAAGTCCCGACGACGTGAGAAGACGACACATGGATGAGATGGACCTGATGAAGAAGCTGAGCGATGTGCCGTCCCCGAGCCCGGAGGCCTACGACCGTGCTCGCACGGCGCTGCGGACGGCGATGGCGGAACGCGTGGACACCGTCGTGCGGCCGAAGCGCCGGTTTTCCTGGCCCAGGGTGGGTGTCGCCGCGGTGGGCGCGGCGGCCGTCGCCGCGGCCGTGGTGCTGGCCACGACGGGCGGCAGCGTCCCGACCGGCCCGTCGACGTCGACCGAGGCGGCGGCCCCGCCGGTGGTCGAGTCACCGCTGGTGGAGCTGGCCTCCCAGGTCAAGGCCGCCGCCACGCTGCCGGGCGACTCGTCGCTGGTCATCGGCACGAAGACGGCGCCGGACGGCACGCCGCACGTCCACTACACCCTCTACACCGACACCGGCCGGATCTTCAAGGGCGGCTCGGCGCAGAGCCTGGCGGCCTCGGTGGCCAAGAACGACGATCAGGCTCAGCCCTACGACGTGAGGGTGATGGCGGCGGCCCGCCAAGCCGCGAACGGCGACGTGGAGCAGGCCAGGGTCGCGATGGTCACCGCCGCCACCAACGCCCTGGGAGTCGGCCTGAGCCCCGCCGAGGCGGAGAAGGCCTGGGCGGACGCCCAGGCGGAGATCCGCGACAAGGTTCCCACCCCCAGGCCGCGTCCTACGGGCAAGGAGCTGGAGAGCCTCATCAGCAACCACCTGTGGAGCAACACCACGTACGCGCTGTTCGTCGGCGCCGCCAACGCCGAGGTCCGCGCGGGTGTGCTGAAGCTGCTGGCGACCATCGAGGAGGTGACCGTCGGCACGACCGACGTCGACGGCCGGCGTGCGCTGACCATCACCACGAGTCCCGACGTCCTGGGCGGCCACGCGTCGGCGGTGCTCACCATCGACGCCGACAACGGCCTGCCGATCCGCGACGAGGTCTTCCCGGCCGAGAACTCGCCGACCCCGTCGAAGTACGCGGTGGTGACCTACAAGTCGTCCCGCGTGACCCTCGCGGACGTGGTGGCGGGCAAGATCTGACCTTTCCGCTGAACCGCTTCGCCGAGGACTTCGACGCGGTCATCCTCGCCAGACGTGGAGCATCTGCGCCATGAGGCGGAAGGGGAGGGCTTGCCCGCCGGTGTGGTCGACGGTGCCGGTCAGGTGCAGGTCGAGTTCGGGGCAGTGGAACAGCCATGTCCCGGTGACGCCGGAGTGGCCCACGAGCGTGAGCGGGCGCCGACCTGCTGACATGAGGCGGCCGACGTGGAAGAACATGGTGCCCAGGCCGTATCGAAGGATCGGGATGTTGCGGAGCCTGTTCCGCCGCTCGGTGAGCAGTTGCACCGATCCGGGGTTGTCGAAGACGTCGCCGGCGAGCAGCGCCTGCTGGAAGGCGAGGAGGTCGTCGGTGGTGCTGACGAGGTCGTTGCTGGACTCGATCATCGAGGGCAACTCGACGCGACGCCGTCCGGTGTGCAGTGGCAGGGGTGTCACGGTGTCGGTGGCCGCGCGGGGACGGCCGGGGAGCCGGGTGCGGGTGAGGCCGAGCGGGGTGGTGATCCGCTCGGCCAGCAGGTCCGCGAAGGACCGCCCGGTCACCGCTTCCACGATGCGGATCAACAGCTGGAAGCCGGTGTCGGAGTAGCGGGCCTTCTGCCGGGCGGCCGACAGGTCCTGGGGCACGAAATGGGGGCGTTGCTGCTCACGGACGATCCGCAGCACGTCCTCGAAGCTCCACGCCTGGTCCCGGCCGGCGCGGAGGTGCTCGTACAGGCTGGGGCCCGAGCGACGCTTCTCGAAGTAGTCGGGCAAGCCGGACGTGTGGCCGGCCAGGTGGCGAACGGTGATCGCGGACGTCCGGTCGACACCGCGCAGGACGTGGAGCCCGGCGACCGTCTCCGCCGGCAGGTAGCTGGTGATCGGCGCGGACAGTTCGAGCTCGCCGCGCTCGTGCGCCTGGAGCACGAGCGTGATGATGAAGCGCTTGGTGACGCTCGCGATGAAGAACGGGCTGCGCGAGTGCGGCGGGTGCTCAGCGCCGGCGGGGGCGCAGACGGCCGACCAGCGCAGCTTCCGGTCTCCGGTCGTGATCGCGGCGGTGACGTGGTGCAGCCGGCGGCGGGTGGCGAAGTTCTCCACCAGATGTGTCAGCCGCGCGTCGATCTCGGGGGGCACGGTGTTGTCGGGTGCCGGAGTTGTGGCGAGCGGCGGCGTCACGTCGGTCTCCTCGTAGCGGTCCCGTCGTAGTCGACAAGTCTCTTAGACAGGTCTACTAGACCTGTCTAAGAGAGTCAACCGACTAGGCTCGGCGCATGGCACACGTCATCCTCGGGCTGCTGCTGATCGCCCCGCAGAGCTACTACGGCCTCGTCAAAGGGTTCGAGGCCGGCGTCGCGCTCTTCTACAGCGCCAGTTCCGGCAGCATCAAGCGCGCGCTCGACAACCTGCTCACCCGAGGACTCATCGAGGTGGCCGGCACCCAGGCAGGGGGACGCGGCAAGAAGACCTACCGGGTGACCGAAGCCGGCCGGCAGGAGTTCCGCCGCTGGATGACCGGCGAGTTGGGCGGGTCGGACCTGGAGAGCGCGGCACTGTCCCGCCTCTACTTCCTCGGCCTGATGGAGCCCTCGGAACGCGCGCCCGTCCTCCGCCGGATCGAGGCTCGCATCGAAAGCGACCTCGCCAGGTTCTCCCGACTCGACGAACAACTCGACACAGCGGACATCCCCGAGGGACTCGGCGATGTCGCCGCCCACCAGCGCGCCACGCTCGACTACGGCATCGCCTCGCTCCGGTTCGCGCTCGGCTGGTTCCGCGACTACACCGACCATCACGAACCGACGAGCGAGTAACTCCACATCCCGGTACCCCGGCGCGGTCTCGGCGACCAGGGCCGCGTTGTGGCAGCCTGGGCTGCCGGCAGCAGTTTCGTTGGGCCGGGCGCCACCGTCGGCGGCATCCTCCGCACCCCTTGTCATGGGCATCGGCGAGTGGACAGCGCCACTGGCCTGTGCGGCGGCCAGTCGTCGGCAGGTCGACTCCAGGCTCGTCGCCTGACCTCACCGCCGGCGCCAGGGACGACCGCAGGCCGTCGCGCCGCAGCCACCCGGCCGGGAACCGGTTGTCGTGCATGCGCGTCAGGGTCGGCTCAGTCCCCCACCCGGCCGGTGTCGTACGCCCACATCGCGATCTCCACCCTGTTTCGAGCGCCGATCTTGGTCAGCAGGCTGGCGACGTGGGTCTTGGCGGTCGTCAGGCCGATGAACAGCTCGTCGGCGATCTCGGCGTTCGTGCGGCCACGGGCGACCAGCGCCAGCACCTCCTCCTCGCGTTCGGTGAGCGGCTCGACCGGTTGGGTCCGTCGGCTCGACGGTTCCCTGGCGGCGAGGGTGGCCAGCAGCCGCCGGGTGATGTTCGGCGCGATCAGTGCATCGCCGACGGCGGCGGCATGGACGGCCTGGACGAGCAACTCCGGCCCGGCGTCCTTGAGCAGAAAGCCCCGGGCGCCGGCCCGGAGCGCGCCGTGGACGTACTCGTCGAGGTCGAACGTCGTGATCACCACTACCGCGATCGGGTCCGGGACGCCCCGGCCCGCGAGGAGCTCGGTCACCTCGATGCCGTCGAGCCCGGGCATCTGGATGTCGACCAGGCACACGTCGGGGCGGAGCCTGTGCGCCAGCTCGACGGCGGCGTGGCCGTCGGCGGCCTTGCCGACGACCTCGATGTCGGGCTGCGCGTCAAGGATCATCGACAGGCCGGTGCGCACCAGGTCCTGGTCGTCGGCCACCACCACGCGCACCGTCATCGGCGTACCTCGGTCGGCAGTTCGGCGTCGACCGTCCACCCGCCCCCGGGCGCCGGCCCGGCACGCAGCGTGCCGCCGAGAAGCTGCACGCGCTCGGTCATCCCCAGCAGCCCGAAGCCGTGGTCCACCGATCGCGCCGGGTCGGTCCGCCCGTCGTCGGTCACGCGTAGCCGCAGCCTTCCCGCGCCCTCGACGACCCGGATCTCCACACGCGAGGCGTCGCGGGCGTGCCGCAGGGCGTTGGTCAGCGCCTCTTGCGCCAGCCGGTAGACCGCCGCGTCGACCTGGAGCGGGAGTTCGCCCAGGTCGTCTGGCAACTCCACGTCGACGACCGGGACCGGGGCGCGTCGGGCGAGGGACACCAGGTCGGCGACGCCGGGCTTGGCGGCGTACGCCGCCGGCGCTCCGTCGCGCAGCACCCGGACCATCGCCCGCATCTCCGCGAGGGTCCGCGCCGCTTCCCCCTCGATGACCGCCAGCGTCTCAAGCGCCGCCTCGGGTCGCTGCCCGGCCATCGCCCGGCCCGCCTGCGCCTGCACGACGATCGCCGAGACGTGGTGGGCGACGATGTCGTGCAGCTCGCGCGCGAGGCCGACCCGCTCCTGGCTGCGGCTCTGGTCCAGCGCCCGGCGCCGGCTCTCGGCGCGGTAGCGCAACGCCGCTCCGCCCGCCGCCGCCGCGGCCAGGATGCCGAACCCGCCGATGACCTCGGCCGGCCCGACGTGGTCGGGGACCATGCCGATTCCCGCGGCGACCGCCACCACCGCCAGCCCGATCACGATCTCGCGCCCTGAGCCCCAGCGAACCAGCGCGTAGAGGAGCACCAGGACGTAGATCATCGTGTCGAGGCCCACGCTCGGAACCCCGCCCAGCAGGCTCGCCAGTCCCAACGCCATCGCGGTGCCGAAGGCCACCACGACACAGGCCAACGGGTGGGTACGCCGCCACAGCAGCACCGGCGCGAGTCCGACCGCCACGATCGTCGCGAACGGCCGCCAGGCGACATCGTCCCGGAGGACGCCCTCTAGCAGCGCCGACACCATCAACACCCCGACCAACACCCAGTCGCGCGACACCCGTTCGGGCGCGTCCGTGGCACGGGGCTCGGCCCACAGCGAGCTCAGGGCGTTGGTGGTCACCCACCCAGCCTAGGGACCGCCGAGGCGCCTGGGACCGACCGAAAGAACGAGACGCCGGTCCTCCCGACGGGTGTCGCGGGTCCGGCCTCGATGCCGATGTGCCCGCCGCCGGGCTCAGCGATCGTGGGCGTACCGATACTCACCACGACAACGGAGCCCACGTTGAGAACACGTCAACCCACCACCACACTGGAAGACCCGCCGATCCCGGTGAAGGCCAAGCTCGCCGCAGCGTGGACAGGCGTCATGTTCCTGTACGCCTACGTGGACATCCTCGCCTTCTTCAAGCCCGGCGTCGTCACGGACATCCTGGCAGGCGTCGTCTTCAAGTTCGACATCAGCGAGCCGTTGTTCGTCCTCTTCCTCACGCTCATGGCGATCCCGATCTTCATGATCGTGCTGTCGATGACGCTGCCCGCCAGGGCGAACCGCGTCACGAACCTCATCGTGGCCTCGGTGCAGATCCCCTACGCGGCATTCAACGTGGTGGGCGGGTCCTGGACGTACTTCTACGGCCTTGGCGTCGCCCTGGAAGTGGTCCTTCTCGCCCTCATCCTGCGGTACGCCTGGACCTGGCCCCGCACCGCGCCGTCGGCGACCACGGCGACCACGGCGACCATGGCCACCAATCCGGACCGTGAAACCGTTCGCGCTCAGCAGCAAGCGTGAACCCAAGCTCAGTCCGCGCGTCCCAGGTGGCCAGGTGTGGTTCGTCGCCCGGTCGAACGGGCCGATTCGGCGGAGGTCGAGGCCTGGTACGTACGGCGTGGTGGCCGCCGGGTCGACGCGGGGCCACCACGGCAGGCCGGGCCGGTTGGGATTGCCGGTGGTCGCGAAGCGGACCCAGTAGTCGATCATCCGAATCGCCCACCGGCTCCGGCGCGGCTGATACGAAGTCGTCTTCATGCTGCGGTGTCACACGACGGGGACGCATCGGCCGCCGCCCACCGGGTACCCGGAGACCGACATCGGAGGTGTGGCGATGAGGACGTTCGAGGGTTCCGTGGACGTGTCCGCGCCGGCGGCCGTCGCCTACGGGCTGTGGCTGGAATGGATCGCCGAACCCGGTGCCGAGATAACCGAACAGCGCCCGCCCGAGTTCGTCGCCTGGCGGGCACCGTCCGCGCCGCTCCGGACCGGCACGGCGTCCTTCCACGCGCTCGACGACAGCACCACGAGGCTGGACGTGCGTGTGGTCGCCGAGCCGCACGGGGCCTACGAGCAGATCCTCGCCGCGAGCGACCTGATGACCCCGGCACCGACCTCGCGGGCTTCAAGGACTTCGCCGACCACCACCACGCGGCCAACCCGCCGGACACCCGCCACCGAACGCCACCCGCTCCACCCAGGATGCCCGGCATCGGAAGGGCGATGGGCAAACCCTGAGCGACCCCGTAGGCGACGAATTCCGCTGGAGCGGGCACACCGCGTAACCGCATACCGCCCCCTGTGCACGCAGCCCGCAGCAGATCCGACCTCCTCGACGCGGTCCGTTGCGGAAGCCGCGTGAAGTACGGCAACACGCTCACGTCCACGGCAGACCCGGGGCTGCGCGACGCCACGGCCGGGGTCGACCTGGACGCCGTGTCGGGCTCCGTCAGCCTGGCCAAGCGGGCGGTGGCCGACGGACTGATCGGCTACACCCTCCTGGTCGCGGAGAAGACCTGTGGCCAGGCGGGTGTGGGCACGGTGGCGGGGTAGGATTCTCCGGCGGTGAGGGCGGCCCTCCGCCGTGCCGCCCGCCCCCGATCCGAGCCCGGGTGCCGCCTGCGCCCATCCGCTCCCGTCCGCAGTCCCGACCCAGCGGGGTGCCCGCCCGGCACCGCCGTGTCCCACCGCGCGCCCTGCTCCGGCGGGGCGTGCCCGAGCACGACAGGTACCTCCTTGTCCTCTCCCGGCTCCGCCCGACCCCGGTCCGGCCGCCTGCGCGCCTCGGCCCCCGGCTGGCTGCGCGACCCGAGGGTCTGGCGCACCGAGGTCCTGGCCGGCCTGGTCGTCGCGCTGGCGTTGATCCCCGAGGCGATCTCGTTCTCCATCATCGCCGGCGTCGACCCCGCCGTCGGCCTGTTCGCCTCGTTCACGATGGCCGTGGTGATCTCGGTGGTCGGCGGGCGCCGGGCCATGATCTCCGCCGCGACCGGCGCCGTCGCCCTGGTCATCGCCCCGCTGAACAACGAGCACGGGCTCGGGTACCTCGTCGCCGCGGTCATCCTCGCGGGCGTGTTCCAGGTGGTGCTCGGGGCGCTCGGGGTGGCCAGGCTGATGCGGTTCGTGCCCCGCTCGGTGATGGTGGGCTTCGTCAACGCCCTCGCCATCCTGATCTTCCTGGCCCAGGTGCCGGAGTTGCGCGACGTCCCGTGGGCGGTGTACCCGCTGGTCGGCGGCGGTCTGGTGCTGATGGTGCTCTTCCCGAGGGTGACCACCGTGGTGCCCGCGCCGCTGGTGTCGATCGCGGTGCTCACCCTCATCACGGTCGGCGCGGGCATCGCCGTGCCCACGGTCGGGGACCGGGGCGCGCTGCCGTCCTCCCTGCCCGTGCCGGGCCTGCCGGACGTCCCGTTCACCCTGGACACCCTCGCGATCATCGCGCCCTACGCCTTCGCCATGGCGCTGGTCGGGCTGATGGAGTCGCTGATGACGGCCAAGCTGGTCGACGACATCACCGACACCCACTCGAACAAGACGCGGGAGTCCGTCGGCCAGGGCGTGGCCAACATCGTCACCGGCTTCTTCGGCGGCATGGGCGGCTGCGCCATGATCGGCCAGACGATGATCAACGTGAAGGTCTCCGGCGCCCGCACCCGCCTGTCGACCTTCCTGGCCGGGGCGTTCCTCATGGTGCTGTGCATCGCGTTCGGCCCGCTCGTCTCCGACATCCCGATGGCCGCGCTGGTCGCCGTCATGGTCATGGTGTCCTTCGCGACCTTCGACTGGCACTCCATCGCGCCCAAGACCCTGCGCCGCATGCCGCTCGGCGAGATCACCGTCATGGTCACCACGGTCGCCTGCGTGGTGATCACCCACAACCTCGCCGTCGGCGTCGTCGTCGGCTCCGTCACGGCCATGGTGATCTTCGCCAAGCGCGTCGCGCACCTCGCCGAGGTCACCGCCGTCACCGACCCCGACGGCACCACCGTGGTCTACCGGGTCACCGGGGAACTGTTCTTCGCCTCCTCCAACGACCTCGTCGGCCAGTTCGACTACGCCGGCGACCCGCCGCACGTCGTCATCGACCTCAGCGCGACGCACGTCTGGGACGCCTCCTCCGTCGCCGCGCTCGACGCCATCGAGACCAAGTACGCGCAACGCGGCAAGACCGTCGAGATCGTCGGCCTCAACCCGCACAGCGCCCGCCTCCACGGCAAGCTCACCGGGGAACTCACCGCCGGCCACTGACCGGTCCGGTGACGGGCCCCGGACGACGAAGGCGGAGTGGCACCTCGCCGCTCAGCGGTCAAGGTCTCGCCGCTCAGCGGTCGAGGTCCTCGCCACTCAGCGGTCAAGGTCTCGCCGCTCAGCGGTCGAGGTCCTCGCCACTCAGCGGTCGAGGTCCTCGCCGCTCAGCGGTCGAGGTCGGCCAGCGCGTCCTCGATGGCGCGGTGGAAGGTCGGGTAGGCGTAGATCATCCGGCGCAGGCGCCGGGTGGGCACCTCGGCGTGGACGGCCACGGCCAGCGCGCCCAGCACCTCGCCGCCGGACGGTCCGACCGACGTGGCACCCACGAGCACACCGCGGTCGGTGTCCTCGACGACTTTGATCAGCCCGTCGTTGCCGGCCTTGTGGATCCACCCCCGCGTGGAGGACGGGAGCCGGGACAGCCCGGTGCGCACCGGCAGGCCGCGTTGTCGGGCGGCGGCCTCGGTCAGGCCCACGGACCCGACCTCGGGATCGGTGAAGGTCACCCGGGGGACCGCGCGGTGGTCGGCGGTCTCGCCGTCCTGGCCGAGGATGTCGGCGGCGGCGATCCGCGCCTGGTACATCGACACGTGGGTGAACGCGCCCTGCCCGGTGACGTCCCCGATCGCCCACACCCCGTCCGCGGCGCGCATCCGCTCGTCGACCTCGATCACCCGGGCCCGCTCGTCCACGCCGACCGCGCCCACCCCGAGGGCGGCCAGGTCGGTGCGGCGGCCGGTGGCGACCAGCAGGCGCCGAGCGGTCGGCACCCGGCCGCCGTCGAGGTGGACGGCGAACTGCCCGGATTCGTGGCTGACCCGTGCCGCCGACGCCCCGGTTCGGACGTCGATCCCGTCGCCGGCGAAGGCTTCGGCGAGCAGGTCCCCCGCCTCGGGCTCGTCACTGGGCAGCAGCCGGTCCGCCGCCTCCACGACCGTCACCGAGGCGCCGAAGCGGGCGAAGACCTGGGCGAACTCGCACCCGACCGGGCCGCCGCCGAGCACGATCAGCGAGTCGGGCACCCGTTCGACCGCGACCGCCTCCCGGTTGGTCCAGTAGGGCGTGTCGGCCAGGCCGTCGATCGGCGGGATGGTGGGCTCGGTGCCGGGGTTGAGCAGGATCGCCTTGGTGGCGCGGAACTTCCGTTCACCATCCGATGTGGACACGACGACCTCGCCGGGCGCGGTGATCCTGGCCCGGCCGCGCACGAAACGGCCGCCTGCCTCCTCGAACCGCTCGACCGCGACCGCGTCGTCCCAGTCGTCGGTGGCCTCCTCCCGGATGCGGGCGGCCACCGGCGCCCAGTCCGGCCGCACCTGCGCCGACCCGGCCAGTTCGCCGACCCGGCGGGCCTCGCCGAGCGCGTCCGCCGCGCGGATCATCATCTTCGTGGGCACGCAGGCGTAGTACGGGCACTCCCCGCCGACCAGCCGGGCGTCGACACCGACCACGACGAGACCGGCCCTGGCCAGCCGGGCCCCGGCGTCCTCGCCACCCGGCCCCATCCCGATCACCACGACTTCAACGGTCTCGGTCGACATGTCCGCTCCCCTCCTGCTCCGCTCGGTGTCCTCTCAGCGCAACACAGCCACGGCCCGGCGGCCGGCCGGCGCGTCAGCCGGGTGACAACGCGGCTCGGTGTGCCCTACGTCCCCATCGCCGCCGTTGGCCCTGATACGGCGTAGGCTGAGGTGACCGAGGGTTTGTCGAGTGTCGACGGTCAAGCCGGCTCCGCCTTGGGCGTACGACGA
Source organism: Actinosynnema sp. CA-248983 (assembly GCA_050954585.1). Taxonomy (GTDB): domain Bacteria; phylum Actinomycetota; class Actinomycetes; order Mycobacteriales; family Pseudonocardiaceae; genus Actinosynnema. Next base: position 5,603,219 of record CP191863.1, read on the forward strand.
CATCCGGCGGGCTTGTCCGCGTCGTCGGAGACGGGAAACCTCCACCATGACCCTCGAACTGCTCACCCCATCCGTCAAGACCGAGCCTGCCCTGCGCTTGTCGATGAAACCCGGCGGCCACTCCGGCGGCGCGGTCGACGGCGCCTGGTGGCCCCACTCGAACGACCCCATGGCCGAGTTCCCGCCGCTGCTCGCGGCGCTCGACGCGGACGGCCACGTCCGCCGCGTCTCCTACCACCTCGACTCGTGGGACCGGGCCGAGCGCAGGATCGCCGCCGGCGACGTCGTGGTGCGGATGGAAGGTTTCCACTCCATCCAGCCCGACACCGTCACCCTGGTCAACTCCGACCACACCCGCATCCGGCTGCTCGTGGTGCCACCCGGCACACCCGGTGGTGTCGCACGGGCGGTGCTGCGGTCCGCGGCGACCGCGAGCGCCACCGCGACCGTGGAGGACATCCTGTCCTCGAACGGCGCGACCCCGCGCACGAACGCCGTGCACGCGCCGCCCGGGGCGCGGGAGACCATCGCCGAGGACCGCTGGGAAGGCGGGCAGTCCTAGCCGCGCGATGCCAGGCCGGCGAGCAGGAGGAGCGCGCCCACCACCGCGCACACCGGCCCGGCGGCCGGCAGCCGGGCGCGGGCCCACCGGGTGAACGTCAGGTTCACCACCGCGTGGGCCGCCACAGTCGCCGGGAGCCACCACGGCCCAGCCACCAGGAGCAGCATCGCGCCCAGGTGGAACGCGGTCGTGGTGACGCCCGGACCAAGACGTGCAGAGGGCGGGTGGCGGCGACCCCGCCCTCTGCGCCCAGCACCTCGGCCGCACGCGGCCCGAGTGCGGCGGTGAACCGGGACAGGCCCGTGGCGGTGGCGAACACCAGCTCTGCGACCGCCCAGCCCAGGCCCGCCCACAGCGCCGGCGCGAACCCCCGTGGCGGCGACCAGCACGAGCAGCAGGCGCACCACCTCGTCGGCGCCGCGCCGGACCGGAGCCTCCTGCCCACCCCGGTCGGCCTCGCACCGCCGCCTGCCGGTCGCTCGATGCGCCATCCGTACGCCCGCGGCGGGCGCGCGGCGATCGGTGCCGGGTCGTCGAGCCGTGTACCGTCGGGGTAATCGCGGAAGCCGCTGCCAGACCGGTCGGCACGCCGCTCCCGCGACTTTTCCGGCCGTCCGACCCGCTGTGGTCGGGACGTGCTTCGCGTCGATTCCGGCAGGACCGGGCGCTGTGTCCGGTTGCCGTGTCGCTCTTCCAGTCAGGTAGTGCCCAATGACCTCATCAACACTCGCCGCACCGAAACCGCTGCTGGCGCAACCCCGCACCCGCACCGAGATGTTCGTCATCCGGGCGTTCCTGGTGATCCCGTTCGCGGCGCTCGTCGCGGCCGTGCCGCTGACCTGGGGGTGGGGGCTGAGCTGGGTGGACGTGACGCTCGCGGCGGTGTTCTACACCGTGTCCACCCTGGGCGTGACGATCGGCTACCACCGGTACTTCACGCACGGCGCGTTCAAGGCCAAGCGGGCGCTGCGGGTGGCCCTGGCCATCGCCGGCGGCCTGGCGGCGCAGGGCCCGGTGATCGGGTGGGTGGCCGACCACCGCCGGCACCACGCCTTCTCCGACCGCGAGGGGGACCCGCACTCGCCGTGGCTGTTCGGCACCTCGCCGGTGGCGCTGGCGCGGGGGTTCTGGCACGCGCACATGGGGTGGCTGTTCGGCCGTGACACCACCAACGTGGACCGGTTCGCGCCGGATCTCAACGCGGACAAGGACATCCACCTGGTCGACCGGCTGTTCCCGTTGTGGGTGGCGCTGAGCGTGGCCGTGCCGACCGTCCTGGGCGGTGTCATCACGATGTCGTGGTGGGGCGCGCTGACGGCGTTCCTGTGGGCCGGGCTGGCGCGGATCTCGTTCCAGCACCACGTCACGTGGTCGGTGAACTCGATCTGCCACATGATCGGCGACCGCCCGTTCGCCGCGCGCGACCGGTCGGCCAACTTCTGGCCGCTGGCGATCCTGTCGATGGGCGAGTCCTGGCACAACTCCCACCACGCCGACCCGACCTGCGCCCGCCACGGCGTCGACCGCGGTCAGCTGGACGTGTCGGCGCGGGTCATCTGGGCGTTCGAGAAGCTCGGCTGGGCGTGGCAGGTCCGCTGGCCGCGCCCGCGGCGGCTGGCCGCGTTGCGCGTGGACGCCCGATGAGGACCGAGCGGCTGGTGCTCCAGGTGTTCCGGCTGCGGGCGGCCGGCCCCGACCGCGCCGCACCCGAAGGACACCCACCGCCGCACTACACCTGATCGTCCCGCCGGTCCGCGGGCCGGCTCCGCTGTTCCGGGAGCGGCTCCTGGAACAGCGGCTGGTCGTCGTCGGTCGGCGGGGCGGTCCGCGCCGGCCGGTGGACGTCGGGGTGGCTGAACAAGCCGTCGGGGGCGGGCGTCACCGGATGGATTCCGGCAGGTGGTCCAACACGTGCACGATGCGGACCGCGGCCTGCCGCGCCGCTTTGCCGTCCAGGTCGGACAGTTCCTGAAGCGTCCGCCGCACGAGGTCCACCCGTGCTTCGTAACGTGAAACGTACTGAGCTGACATGGTTTCCGTCCTTCTGCGCGCCTCGCGGCTCATCACGAACGATGTCGGAGACGTCTGGAGGGCGCGCGGTGTCCGGGGCGGACGAGCCGACCCGATGAGGACGACGCTACACGGTTTCGGCGCTCGCGCGGGCGGGGTAGCCCACCGCGAGAGTGCTCTGTTCGACGGGAGTCGCGATGTCTAGAGCGCGGATGACCGCACCTTCGCCGGTGCGGGTGGCGGCCCTCGCCGTGAGCGCGCTGTTCCTGCTGGTCGGCGCGGCGGGCTTCATCCCGTGGGTGGTGACCGGTGAGCTGGGGTTCACCGGCCGGCACTCGCACGCCCTCCTGCTGGGGGTGTTCCAGGTGTCGGTCCTGCACAACCTCGTCCACCTCGCTTTCGGTGTCGTCGGTGTGCTCGTGGGCAGGTCGGTGCGCAGCGCGACCCTGTTCCTGGTCACCGGCGGCGTGGTCTACCTGCTGCTGTGGGTGTACGGGTTGTTGATCGACCTGGACAGCGCCGCGAACGCCCTGCCGGTCAACGAGGCCGACAACTGGCTGCACCTCGTGCTCGGCGTCGGCATGGTCGCGCTCGGGCTGAGGCTGGGCAAACCGACCGTGCCCCGGGTTTGACGGGCCCGGTGGCCGGGCAACCCCAGCGTCGGGACAGGCCCGGCCGGGGTCGGGTCCGGGAGGCGGACATGCTGGTTGTCGTGATCATCCTGCTGGTGCTGTGGCTCATCCTGTCGATCGTCGGCTTCGCCCTTGAGGGACTGATGTGGCTGGGGATCATCGGCGTCGTCCTCTTCGTGGGAACGGCCGCGGTGGGCGCGGTTCGACGCCGGGCCATCCGACGCTAGCCGGCCGCGTCACCCGCCGGTAGGGCCGCCGTCCTCGGCCGCGGGGTGGCGGTAGCGGACGGTGTCCGGGTTCGCCGTGCCGCCCCGGTACAGGAACTGGCTCACCTCGGCCCACACCGCGCGCTCCGCCTTCAGGTCCTCGGGCAGCGGCAGGCGCAGTTCGTCCAGCAGCTTCCAGCGGTACAGGTCGAACGCCGTGCGCAGGCGCTCGGTGTACGCCAGCGCCGCGCGGGTCGCGTTGCGGTACAAGCCGTACGCGACCGCGAAAGCCGCGACCGTCCACACCAGACCGACCTCGATCCGCAGCAACGGCGTCCAGAAGCCCACGAGCACGTGCACCACGAAGTAAGCACCCGCCGCGACCGTCAGCGGCCACCAGCGGGGAACCAGCCGCACCGCCGCGAACGCGCAGACCAGGACCGCCGCGACGGTCAGCCACGCGGCGGGTGTGCCTGGGATGCGGGGCAGCCGGAACGCCAGCCACCACGACAGCGGCGCGCCGAACAGCGGCAGGAACGCGGCCATCGTCAGCAGCAGGTCCACCGAGACCTTGGCGTCCTTGACCGCGTCGTCGAACTCCTTGGGCAGCAACGGTTGCAGCCGCGTCCACAGCACGACCGCGTCCAGCCGGTAGCGGACCGACGGGTGCAGTTCGGCCGCCCGCACCACGTTGCCCATCCGGGTGGGCAGCACGTCCCGGGGCGGTTGCGGGTACCACAGGAACAGCTCCTGCTGCACTTCCGCTCGCTCCTCGCGGACCTCCTGCTCGGCCGCCGCCAGCCGCTCGTCCAGCGCGAACACCAGGTCGGTGAACCCCGGCACCGCCCCGGCGCGGGCCGCGCGGGCGACGTCGGCCAGCAGCGCGGACGTGCCCTCGGGCCACTCCCGGCCGGCACGCACCTCGCCCAGCCGGCGCATCGCGTCGTCCACCGACGTCAAGGTGGTCGGGCCGGTGACGTCGTGGCGCGGGAAGGTCTGCCGTTCCAGCGCCAGCGCCTCCTCCCGCGCGCGCAGCGCGTCGTCGCGGTCCAGCAGCGCGCGGCGGGCTGCGCGGTGGCGTCGGGCGAACGGCTCGGCCACCCGGTCCGGCCAGTAGCCCTGGCACACCCGGTCCTGCCACTCGCGCAGGTTGCCCACCACGAACGTCAGGAACGCCGTCAGCACCAGGAACCCGGCGATCACCACGGCCTGCACGGTCACCGGACGCCGGCCCCACGCGGCGACCGCGCCGTCCACCCCGGCGACCGTCGCCCACGCCACCAGCACCGTCCCACCGAGGAACACCAGCACCGGGAAGAACGTCGAGATCAGCACCCGCCGGTCGAAGTAGCCGGTGACCTCGCGCAGCACGGACGCGAACACCTACACCACCGGGTCCATCGGGCCGTGGAAGAACTCGACCCGGCACAGCGGCGGGCCGCCGTCCGGACCGGGCACCCGCGGCATCTGCGGCCGGGGCGGTGTGCACTTGGTGCAGAGGTAGGTCAGCGACGGCAGGTCCGGGTTGCCCGCCCGCACGGAGGCGGCGTCCACGGCGTCCAGCGGCAGGGCCGCCGCGATCGCCGCGCGCGGCACGACGCAGACCGGGAGACCGTCGCGCTCCACCAGCACGTGCCGCGCGCCCGTGCGCGCCACCACGTCCGCCAGGTCGACCAGCTCCGCCACGTCCAGCTCGTCCGGCTCGCCGCCCACCAGCACGAACGGCGGGAACCGGTCGGTCGAGGCGGCCAGCGGCCCGGACCGCCCCGCGAGGTCCGCCGCGCCGGACACGCCCACCGGCCGGCCCGCGGCGGTCACGACGACCACGTGGTCGGCCTCCGCGCGCGCCAACGCCCTCAACGCCTCCGCCACGTCCACGTCCTCGCGCACGACGACGTGACTCCCTGCCAACGCGGACAACAGCACCGGCTTCACCGCCAATCGCCGACAAGCGCGAACGCCGCCCAATGGTAGGGATGCGCGAACGGCCGCGCCGCGTAATCGATCTCCGCGCCGACCTCCGCCTTCAACGCCACCAGGTTCCCCATCCGGGTGGCCCGCGCCCGCAGCCGCGCCCCCGCCTCGCCGCGCACGTCCGCCGCCAGCACCTCCCGGCAGCTCTCCCCCGCCGCCGCGAGGTCGCCCGCGACGGCCTGCGCGCCCGCCCGGTCCAGCAGCAGCGCGGCGGCGGCAGGCGGGTCGGTCTCGTCGGCCAGTTGCCGGTCGCAGTGCGCCACCACGTCCCGCGCGGTCGTCGCGGCCAGCGCGAGCTGGGCTTCCCGCAGGGCGTCCGCCAGGTCCGCGCCGGCCCGCACCCGTCGGTAGAACTCGCCCATCAGCAGTGCCGTGGACAGGTCGTCCACCGCCCACAGGCTCACCACCAGCGACGGCGCGCCGGCGTAGAGGACCGCGCGGGTCAGGCCGATCAGCTCGTCGCCGGGCCGGGCCGCGTTCACCCCGCTCTCGCACGCGCTGAGCGTCACCAGGTTGGCGCTCAGCCGGAGCTGGAAGATGTCCTGCACGGTCAGCTCGCCGTCCGCGAGCAGCACGGCCGAGTCCACCGCGCGGTCGTCGTCGAACCGGCCGTGGCAGGCCAGGTGCACCAGGTCCGGCCCCAGCGCGCCGCCCACCGCCCGGTCCAGGCGGGCCCGCGACGCGGCGTCGCCCACCGCGGGTTCGGCGTCGAACAGCGACGCGACCAGCGCCGCCTCCTGCCGCGAGTGCACCAGGTCACCGCGCGGGTCGCCGAAGACCAGCGCCGTGCGCCACTGCCGGGTCGCCGCCCGCCGCCGGTAGCGCAGCAGCGACGCGCTGGGCGCCCGGCACACCGGGTTGCGCTCGACCAGCGGCGCGTGCAGCGGCACGTAGTGCAGCGGACCGTGCGGCACCAGCAGCACCACGTCCCCGGGCTCGCTGTGGTCGAGCACCGGGGCCAGCAGGGAGCCGAAGAACGCGTCGAACTCCTCGGGGTCCATCGTCCGCACCCCGCCGCCGAGGAAGTCCGCCACCTCCGCGGCCAGCGCGTCCGCGCCGATGTCCCACCCGTACACCTGCGGTACGGGGTCGTCGGGCGTGAGCACGAACAGCAGGGTCTGGTCGTCGGCCACGAAGTACTCGGCCAGCACGCACCGGCGGTCCTCGGCGAGCAGGGCGTGGATCTCCGGGCCGGTCAACGTCTTCCCCGCCACCGACTCGTGGCTGCGGACCTGTTCCAGGGCCAGCAGGCGGGCCAGCCGGTCCACGGCCGCCTGTTCGGCGTCCACCTCGCCCTCCAGGTCGTCCAGCGGGGCGTTGCGGCCGGAGTTCAGCTCGCGGTAGCGCTGCTGGAGGTCGACCTCCTGCGCCGGGTGCGCCGACCGGGCCAGCGCGGCGAGCGCCGCGTGCCGGTCGCGGGCGCGCGACCAGTTGGCGCGCAACCGTTCCACCTGCTCGGTCGGCTCGACGTGGCCGAGGCTGAGCTGGTCGACGAAGGCGCGGGCCTTGGACCGCTCCACCAGCTCCAGCGCGGCCACCGGGTCCTCGGCGATCAGCGCGGTCACCACGGCGGCCTCGTAGGTGTCCAGTTGCCGCTCCTGCCAGGCCATCCGGGTCGGCTCGTCGCGCAGCCTGCCGCGCAGGTCGTCGGCGGTGTCCAACGCCGTCACGTACGACTCCAGCGCGCCGGGGTGGTCGCCCGTGCGTTGCAGCACCTGCGCACGGAGCACGTGCCTGCCGTACACCAGTGGCAGCTGCGCGCCGGCGGGCAGCGGGTAGCGGTCGAGCAGGTCCAGGGCCTTGTCGTACTCCTGTTGCTGCACGTACGCGGTGGTGAGGTTCCCGACGAACACCGACGCCTCGTACGAGTCGGGCGGCACCTCGTCCAGCACGCCCTCGATCACGGCCGCCGCCTCGGGGTAGGCCTCGCGCTTGAGGTGCAGGGTCGCTTCCAGGTTGGCGAGCTTCCACGTGTCGAGCGGGTCCGCCAGCTCGGTCAGCCGGGGCAGCAGCGCCAGGGCCTCGTCGGCGCGGTCGGCGTCACGCAGCAGCACCGCGCGGTGGTGCAGTTCGTCGAACTCGGCGTCGTCGGACGGCTCGTCGCCGACCTCGCGCAGCGCGCCCTCCACGTCCCCGATCCGTTGCAGCGTCTGGGACCGCAGCACGGCCAGCAGGTCGGTCAGCGACTTGTGGACGGCGGTGCTGAACTCCAGGTGGTCCCAGTCGACCAGCAGCGCGCGCCGGCCGCTGGCCTCCGCCTGGGCCGCGGTCTCCTCGACCACCGGTCCCCACATCACCGGCAGCCGGCCCACCTCGACCAACGCGGCCTCGGCCGCCGCCAGCCGGTCCAGCGCCTCCTGCACGTCGTACAGGCGCAGGTGGTTGTCCGCCAGCCGGATGTCGGTCATCGCGCCGATGATCGGCAGGTCGGCGCGCGTGGCGGCCTCGCGGGCGGCCAGCAGCTCCGGCACGGCCCGCGCCCACTCGCGCGCCGGTCCCTCGTGCGTGGACGCGGCGAACCAGCGGGCGAACACCTCGGCCAGCTCGGGCAGCACGCGGCCCGGACCGGTGGGATCGTCCATCAGCACGTGGGCGACGACCAGTTGGTTGGCCAGGGACGGGATGGCGCAGGCGCGTTCCACGAGCCACCGCAACTGGGCCCGGGGCTGCGGCTCGTCGGGCGCGAGGCGTACCGCGTCGGTGAGGAGGCGGACGGCCCCCAGCACGCGCTCGTCGCTCAGGGCGGCGTTCCAGTCCTCCTCGTCGTCGCTGTGCGTGACCATCGCCATGGCCGCCCAGGCGCGGGCCTGCCAGTCGTCGGGCTGCTCCTCGATCACGTCGAACAGGACTTCGGCGGCCTGCCCGGGTGCCCAGGCCTCCAGCAGCGCGTGCCCGAGCGCCTTGCGCACGCCGACGTGGCCGGGGTGGCGTCCACGCAGCTCGGTCAACGCCTCGACGGCCGCCTTCGGGTCCTGGCTCTCGTGCTGGCCGGACAGCCCGTCCAGGGTCGCCACGGCGTCGTCGACGCGGCCCAGCACCTCCTGGACGGCGGCCAGCGAGAGCCGGGCCTGCGCGCGTTCCATGCGGTCGAGGTGGGCGGTGTAGTGGAACACCGCCGTCTCGTGGTCTTCTTCCGCCGCGGCGAGGTCGCCGAGGAAGGCGTGCGCGGCGGCGGAGGTCGGTGCGTCCCCGGTCTCGACGAGGTCGCGGGCCTCGGCACGGGCCTGCTCCGCGCGCCCCATGTCGGCCAGCACGTGCAGGCGCATGACACGGGCCAGGTCGGACAGGTCGTCGGCGGGCATGTCGCGCTGGTACTGGATCTGGGTCTGGTCGGGGTCGGGCGCGCGGCGCGGTTGCCCCTGCGCGCGGACGATGACCGTGTCCAGGTCGGCCAACGCCGCTTCGAGGTGACCGGTGACGGCGTGCAGTTGCGCGCGGTGGTAGCGGTACTGGAGGTCGTCGGGATTCAGCTCGATCGCCCTCGACGCCGCTTCGACCGCCTCGGTGGGGTGGCCGGTGTTGTAGAGGGAGCCGGCGAGGGTGATGTGCGCGCCGGGCTGCTCGGGCGCCAGCTCGACCAGTCGGCGCAGCGCGGGCACGGCCTCGGCGTGGTTGCCCAGCCGCACCTCGGCGTGGGCCAGGAAGAACCACCCGGCGCGCGAGTCCGGGCGCAGCGCGGTGAGCCCGGCGGCGAGGTCGCGGGCGTCGGTGAAGTTCTCGTGCCGGTAGTACAGGTCCTCGATGACACCGGTCACCACCGCGTCGACCGCGTCCGGCCCCGGGCTCTCGATCTCCGCGCCCGCGATCTCGACCGGCTCGGCGCCGGGCACGAGGGCGAGCGTGAGCCTGGCGTGCTCGGTGGCGGCCTCGGTGTTGCCCGCGTCCAGGTGCAGCATGGCCAGCTTCAGCGAGGCGCCCAACTCGACCACCGGGACGCCCACCTGCCGGGCCAGCGCGCGCAGGTCCGCCCACGGCGCGATGCGCTCGGCGGGCGGGAGGTCGTCGAGGAGGTCGTCGACGTGGTTGGTCAGCACGATGGCGACCACGAAGGCCTCCGGGTCGCCGGGCGCGAGCCGCCGGGCCTGCGCCAACAGCGACCGCGCGGTGCGCAGGGCGAGGTCACGGTCACCGGACTCCAGCGCCCGCTCGAAATCGGACAAGCGGTCGAGCATCCGGACCTCCCCGCGCCGGCCGTGTGCCCGCAAGGTCGTCCCGCGCGGGGCCGGTGTTACCCCGGTCAGCGGAAGACGGCCAGGGCCCACATCTTGAGGACCTTGTCCTCGGCGTCCCAGTTCTCCACCTTGCCCAGGACGCGCGCCCGGAACGACGTGTTCTCCGGCAGGACGTCCTGCTCCCGCACACCCCTGCGCGCGATCTTCACCCGGACGTGGGCGTCGCCACCCGGGTACGGCGCGCGCAGGCGCAGGTACTCCTGGTCGGACCCGTGTTCCTCGAACAGGCCGTCGACGGAGAGGAACATCCTGGTCTCGCTGAGCTTCGCGTCCGCGGCGCCGCTGTCGGCCAGGCTCCGGTGGGCGTGCACCTCGCCCTTGTGGAAGTCCGCGTAGACGATGGCGTCGGCGACCTCCAGCTTCCGCAGGACTTCGCGGATCGCGGTGATCGGCCGGTCCTCGGCCTCGAAGGACTCGGCTCGCTGGGCCTCGTGGGTCCGGTTCCCGCCGAACGCGAACCAGCGGACCTTCAGATCACCCCGGCCCTCCGCGCTCGCCCGGCTGTACTGCTCCACCAGCCGCTTGAGCGCCGGCACGTCGCCCTGGTTCTGGAAGATCTCCATGACCATGGTCTCGTTGAGGTAGATCAGCACCTCGTGCTCGCCGATGGTGCCCGCCGCCTCGCGCGGGGACCGGCCGTGGCGCCGGTACAGCACCACCGCCGCGACGACGAGCGCGACGCCGAGGGTCGCCAGGACCCAGAACCAAGGGCTATCGACAGCCACGGATCTCCTTGAAGGCCTCGGCGAGGGACGTCGCGTTCGCGTCGACCATGCGGCCCCCGGTGGCCTTGGCCGCCCGGTCCAGCTCCACGGGGTCGGCCTCGCCGAACCGGACGGTGTAGGTGTGCACGGCCTTCGCCGCGGGCGCGCGCGCCCCGTGGTCGCGCAGGAAGTCGTCCAGGCTGATCCCGGCGTTGTTCTCGCCGTCGGTCATCAGCACGATGGTGACCGGTGATCCCGGGTTCGCCCCGGTCACCGCCGCGGCCTTGGCGTAGGCGGCGTCCAGCGCCGACCACACGCCGGTGGCCTGGTCGAACCGGTCGGTGGCGATGTGGTCGCGGATGGCGTCGAGGTCGGCCTGACCGGAGATCACGAAGTCCCGTTCGTCGAGGACCGCGCCGCCGAAGCGCATGATGGTGAACCTCTCGCCTTGGTAGAAGCGCGTGAACTTGCCGGCCTCCGACGAGTCCGCGCCGCTGAAGCCGGCGAACGCGGACCGCAGGGCGGCGATGCGCGGTCCCGCCATCGACGCGGAGAAGTCGAGCACGAAGATCACGTGGGACGGGTTGCGCGACAACGGGTCGGCGTACACGGCGGTGAGCCGGTCGACGGTCTCCTTGCGCTCGGGGAAGTACAGGGTGTTCGTGCCGAAGTCGTGGAACCGGGGGTCGCGCGGCACCTGGTCGTCGAGCGGGCGGCGCAGGGTCCGCTCCATGATCGCGCGCTGCGCCCGCTCCGACTCGAACCAGCGCACGACGGTGTCGAAGCTGTCCCGCTTGGCCGGGTCCAGCAGCAGCATCGGGTAGTCGGCCAGGATGATGCCGTCGCGCGGGTACAGGATCTCCAGCGGCTCGCGCAGCTTCCCGCTCGCGTTCAGGGACAGCAGCACCGACTCGTAGTTGATCAGCGCGTCCGCGGCGTCCTGGTCGGCGGCGTAGGCCTCGGCCAGCCGGTGCGAGGTGTCCGCGGTGAGCGCGTGCCCGGCGAAGAACCCGCGGAGCCGGTCGCACGTGACGTCCTGCTCGCGCAGGGCGCCGCCGGCGCCCGCCGCCGCGGTCGCGATCCCGATCAGCGCGGACAGCCCGCTGCCCGCGTGCCGGGGGTCCGCCATGCCGAAGCGCACCATCCCCGCGGCCGACCGGTCGGCCAGGTCCGCCCACGACAGCTGCCGGTCCGCGGTGGAGGACCGGAGCAGTTCCGCGGTCTTCGGCTTCACCCCGATGGCCAGCGGCGAGAACATGAACCGGCTGCTGGGGGGCCGTTCCCCGGTGAAGCCGAGCTGCTTGAGCTTGAGGTCGAAGTAGCGGTCCGTGGACAGCCAGGCGATGTCGTGCCGGTAGGCGCCCGGGTTCAGCGCGTCGGTCGCGTCGATCGTGCCCCGGTGCTCCAGGACGAGTTCGACGCCGGTGTCGCGTTTCAGCTCGTCGAGCAGGGGACCCATGTCCGCGAGTTCGGAGGAGGCGAGCACCCGCAGGGTCACGTGCGGTGGCCGCTCGGCGGTGCACGCCGCGAGCAGCGCCAGGACCGCGCACAGCGCGGTCAGCCTCCGCGCGACGGGCCGTGTCACGGGCAGTCGCCGATCGTCGTGATGAGCTTCTCGAACACGTCGACGGCGGGCAGGTACGCGCGGGTGACGTCGTCGGTCGAGGTCGGCGCCTCGATGCCGCGTTCGGCGAGCAGCCCGGCCAACTGCGGGCTGGCCGTGTCCTGGCCCGCGTCGAGCACCCGGAACCCCAGTTCGACGGCGCGCTTGCGCAGTTCCGCGTCGGTGCGCAGCAGTTGGGCCATCAGCGTTCCCCGCTCGTTGAGCGCGATGAAGGCCGGTTGGGTCTCGAAGTGGTCGGCCGGGTAGAGCAGGACCCGCTCCAGGTCCGGCTGCCCGGCGGGGCGGCGCAACTGGTGGGCGAGGTACTGGTGCTCGTAGATCACCACGATCGGCGCGATCCGCTTGCCCTCCTGCGACAGGTAGAAGGGGACGCGGTCCGGCGTCGGCGCGCCCTGCTGCCGGTAGAACGACTTCAGCGATTGGCCGAGCGCGACCGCCTCGCTCTCGGAACTCGCGATCCGGCCGCCGTTGCGGGCGTAGGCGATCAGGCCCTGGTAGGTGCCGCTCGAGTTGGACTTGCACACGTCGGAGGTGTGGGCGAGCACCAGGTTGTTGTTGGTGAGGCCGTGGGCGCCGATGCCGATGTCGTTCCAGCGCTTGCCCTGCTCGGTGAGGTTGATGAACGCGCCGATGTCGACTTCGTAGTACAGCGTGTCGGGCCGGCTCGGGTCCATCGGCGTGGCCACGCCCGCGTCGCGCAGCGCCTGGGCGTAGGGGCGGTAGGTGGCGAGCACGATCGGGCTGACGAACGGGACGTGCGCCTGGGCGAACCGGCCGCCGGCCTGCCGGTCGGCCAGGATCAGGTCGGTCGTGGGCTGGCCCGAGGGGAACACGAAGTCGTACTGGTCGACGTCGTTCGTGGCGATCTCGCGGGAGCCGGAGCTGTGCACGACGACCTCGACGTCACGGCGCTTGAGGATCTCCTGCACCTTGCCGTCGCGGAAGAAGTCGACCTTCGACCCCGTCTTGCCGCGGATGACGGTCACCGGCTTCGCGGGCGGGTCGGGTCGGACCACGGCGGGCGTCAGCACCAGCAGGATCAGGCCGACCGCGCCGACCACCAGTGCGGGGGTGATGGTGGGTCGCGGCGGACGTTGCTTGATCCGTAACAGCGGCTCCTCGGCCACCCGTCCTCCGCTCCCCCATGGCCCTGGCGATCACACCACTACTACACGCGCTGGATGAACACAACGGGACCGGCCGATAACGCTTCGCCCATTCCTCCGGTCACGGGCGGAAAGCGCTCTCCGTGCCGGATCGTCACCCGTGCGTCCCCGCCGGCCTGGACCACCACACCGGCCGCCGAGGCCACGCCGCGCTGGTCGACTCCCCCGGTCCGCGACATCCTGCACCCGCAGCACCCGAGGCGACCCCGCACCACCGAGTGGAGGTACCACCCGACGAGCACGACCGCGATGGCCCGGAGCACCACCCGTCCGCCCCGCCCGTTCGTCGTCATGCACCGATTGCGCCCGACGAGTCCCCCTCGGGTCACGCTGGACGCCCGACCGTCGCACGAACCGGAAGGCGACGATGACCGACCAACCGTCCCCGTTGTCCGACGACCGGATCGGCGAAGTGCGCCGATGGCTGTGGGAGCAGTTCAACGTGCGCCGCGACCGCCGCCCGCGCACCCCCGCGCTCGCCGTCACGCTGTGGGACGGCGAGCCGATCACCGCCGCGCACGCCCTCAAGGCCGGTCTCGCCCACCTCGTCCACGCCGGGCACACCGACCCGCGCGACGCCGTGGCGTGGGCGAAGGCCGCCTCGCTCGACGGCCGCCGAACGCCACGGCACGAGGTCGCGGCGGCGCTCGGGGTGACCGAACGGGGACTGCACAACCGGGTGCGCCGGGTGGACGCCGACCTGGCCCGCCACGCCGACGTGCTCGCGCGGACGCCGACCTCGCCGTCCGACGAGGCAGCCGTCCAGGGCCTCGTCGAGTCCGTGCGCCTCCGGGCGGCGGGCCGGCACGACGAAGCGGACGGCGTCTACTCGGCCGCCGCCGAGTTCGGCGACGTCGCCACCCGCCACCGGGCCCGCAACGTCGGCCGCGACCGCACCAGACGCGCCCGCGCGAAGCACCAGGCCCGCTTGGGACTGCCGCTGCGCGTCGGCACGCTGCCCCTGGTCACCGGCCTGTTCCCGGGCTCGGACCTGGTCGCCTGCGGCTACCGCCTCGCCGACACGCCGGGCGAGGCGGTGGCGGAACTGCACCGCGCATGGCGAGCCGGTGACCGGGAGGCCCTGCCGCTGCTGCTCACCCACGCGGCCCGTCTCGTCCCGGACGAGCGCGTCGCCGGGGTCCAGGTGCGCTTGGCACTGCTCGAAGTCGGCTCCAACCTCCTGCGGGACAGCGAATCCCTCCTGGCCGTCGAGTGGACCACCGCCTGGCTGGACACCGCGCGCCGGCGGCCGGGCACCGACCTGCACACCGTGAAGGCCCGGCGAACCCGGGCGCACGTCCTGCAACTGCACGGGTTCCACCGCGTGGCGGCCCGGGAACTGGACCTCGCCTACCGGTCGCTGGCCGACGTCCGCGCGGAACGGGAGTTCGTCGACGCCGAGGCGGTGGACGTGCTGCTGCGGCGCAGCAGCGTGGAGATCGCCGTCGACCGACCGGACGGCACCGGCCCCCTGGTCGACCGCGCGTTCCACCACGACCCGAACGAGGGCCTGCTGCCCGGCCTGCTGCGCAACAGGCTGCACTCCGCCAGCCTCCGCGAGGCCGCCGACCGCGGTCGGCGCACCTTCGGCGGTCGCCGTTCCTCGGCCTACGAGCAGGCGCTGGACGGCCTGGTCGCGGTCATGGAGACCGTTCCCGCGCCACGGCGAGCGGCCGTCCTGGACACCATGATCACGGCGGCAACCCGGGTGGGCGACCTCGCCACCGTCCGCACCGCCGTCGGCGGCATCGAGGACGTCCTGCGCACGGCGGGCCCGAACCTGTTGTGGCGGCTGAAACTCCACATCGCGTCCGCGGCCCGCCTACCCGGCCTGCACGACCTCGCCGACTACACCGTGCCGATCACCGAAGACCCGCTCCGCCTACCCCACCTCATCCCCCACAACCCGCGAAACCTGGTGTGACCCGCGAAGTCCTCGGACCGCCGCTGCTGTCGGCGAACGAGGTTCAGTGCTCGGACGGACTGGTGGCCGGTGGGCAGCAGGTGAGCAGGTGGTTCTGGAGTTCGGTCAGCGCTTGGGCGATGCGGGTGCCGTCGGCGCGGTAGTAGACGGTCTTGCCGTCGCGGCGGGAGGTGAGCAGGCCGCCCTCGCGGAGCAGGGACAGTTGCTCGGACGCGGTGGAGTGGGCGATCCCGGCGCGTTCGGCGGCCTGGCCGACGGTCAGCTCACCCCCGCCGGCGAACTCCAGCATGAGCTGTTGCCGGGTCTCGCCCGCCAGGGCTTTGAGGAAGCGGCGGGAGGCTTCGCCGAGTTCGACCACGGGTCCAGTGTCGCACATGTCGTCATTTCGGGAGGTTCCGATATTATCGACGCATGTCTATGGGAGATGTGCTGGTCGTCGGTGGTGGGCAGTCCGGTCTGGCGGCGGCGTGGGCGGTGAAGGCGGCGGGTGGTGTGCCGGTGGTGTTGGAGGCCGGTGAGCGGCCCGTGGGGTCGTGGGGGTCGTACTACGACAGCCTGACGCTGTTCTCGCCGGCGCGGTTCAGTTCGTTGCCGGGGCTGGGGTTCGGTGGCGATCCGGACCGGTACCCGCATCGGGACGAGGTCGTGGACTACCTGGCGCGCTATGCGGCGTGGTTGGACGTGGACGTCCGGACCGGGCACCGGGTGGTCAAGGTGGTGGGCGATGACGGGTTCGAGGTGGTGTTGGAGGACGGGCGGCGGGTGGCCGCGCCGGTGGTGATCGCGGCCAACGGCGGGTTCGGGCGGCCCCACCGGCCCGCGTTGCCGGGGCTTGAGCGGTTCGCCGGGTCGGTCGTGCACGCCGCGGAGTACCGGAACCCGCAGGGGTACGCGGGGCAGCGGGTGGTCGTGGTCGGCGCGGGCAACTCGGCCGTGCAGATCGCGCACGAACTGGCCGGGGTCGCGTCGGTGTCGTTGGCGTCGCGCGCCCCGGTGAAGTTCGTGCCGCAGCGGCCGTTGGGGCGGGACGTGCACTGGTGGTACCGGGTGACCGGGGTGGACGCGGCGCCGGTCGGGCGGTGGCTGCCCGCGCAGTACTCCATTCCCGTGCTCGACGCGGGGGCCTACCGGGCCGCGCTGAAGGCGGGGCGGCCGGACCGGCGGCCGATGTTCACCGACCTGGACGGGACGACGGTGACATGGTCGGACGGGCGGCGCGAACAGGTCGACGCGATCGTGCTGGCCACCGGGTACCGGCCGGACTTCGGTTACCTGGAACCGTTGGGCGCGTTGGACGGCGAGGGACGGCCGCGGCACCGGGAAGGCCTGTCGACCACCCACCCGGGGTTGGGGTTCGTGGGGTTGGAGTGGCAGCGGACGCTGGCCTCGGCGTCGTTGCGGGGCGTCGGGCGGGACGCCCGGTTCGTGGTCTCCCGGCTCCTGCCGGACGCGCGGAACCGAGGTGTGCTGCCGTGGAGGTTCGGCAGCACACCTCGGGTGTGATCACGCCTTGCTGTCGAGCAGTTCGGAGAGCAGGGTGCGGACGCGGCGGTCGATGTCGTCGCGGATGGGGCGGACGGCGTCGACGCCCTGGCCGGCCGGGTCCTCCAGCTCCCAGTCGAGGTAGCGCTTGCCCGGGAAGACGGGGCAGGTGTCGCCGCAGCCCATGGTGATGACCACGTCGGAGGCCTCGACGTCCTCGGTGGTCAGCTTGGACGGGACCTCGGCGGTGATGTCCAGGCCCAGCTCGGCCAGCGCTGCCGCCGCGGCCGGGTTGACCTTGTCGGCGGGGGCGGAGCCGGCGGAGCGGACGGTGACCCGGCCCATCGCGTAGTGCTGGAGCAGGGCGGCGGCCATCTGGGAGCGGCCGGCGTTGTGGACGCAGACGAACAGGACTTCGGGCTTGGTGCTCAACGGGGTTGTCCTTCGGTGTCGAGTGCTTCGCTGACGGTCGCACTGCTCATGGTCGATGCTGGGTGCAGCACTCGCACCAGGAGGACCGCCAAGGGGACGGCGACCAGTTGTGCGAGCACGTAGGCGGGGACCGACGAGGGTGCGATACCGGCGAAGGTGTCGCTGAACACGCGGCCGACGGTGATGGCGGGGTTGGCGAAGCTGGTGGAGCTGGTGAAGAAGTACGCCGCGCCGATGTAGGCGCCCACGGCGGCCGGGACGACGGCGGCGCGGCCGGTGCGGACCAGGGAGAAGATCACCAGCAGCAGGCCGACGGTGGCGACCACCTCGGACAGTCCGTGCGGCAGGGTGGCACGGTCGGTGGTGGAGATGCTGATCGGGGCCAGGTCGAACATGGTGTTGGCGACGATCGCGCCGCTGATGCAGCCCAGGACCTGGGCGGCGGCGTAGGACGGGACGTCACGCCACGGCAGGCCGCCGAGAGCGGCGTCGGCCAGGGACACGGCGGGGTTGAAGTGCGCGCCGCTGACCGGGCCGAAGACCAGGATGAGGGCGAAGAGGCCGACCGCGGTGGCGGCGGCGTTCTCCAGCAGTTGCAGGCCGACGTCGTTCGGGGACAGCGTTTGCGCGGCGATGCCGGAGCCGATGACGAGCGCGGCGAGCAGCAGGCCGCCGAGGTACTCGGCCAGGAGCCGGTGGGACAGGGGGCGCATCAGGGCTCCTGGGGCTTGCGCGTGGCGGGGACGAGGCGGTCGACCCGGTCGGCCAGGTCGAGGTAGGCGCGCTGGAAGGCGTCGGGCGTGCCCACGGCGGCGGGGTCGGGGACCGACCAGTGCAGGCGTCGCGCGGGGTCGCCGCCCAGCTCTTCGTGGGCGTTGTCGCACACCGCCACCACGAGGTCGTCGGGCTGGAGGACGTCGTCGAGGTGGTGGGGGCGGGCGCGGGTGAGGGACAGGCCGTGCGCTTGGGCGGTCTCGACGGCGAGCGGGTGGACGTGCTCGGCGGGCCGGGTGCCGGCGCTGGCCACCGGGATGCGGCTGCGGCGCTTCCACAGGGCGGCGGCGAGCTGGGAGCGCGCGGAGTTGCGGCTGCACACGAACACCACCCGGGACGCCTCGCGCAGCCCGACCGGGGTCAGCCCCGTCAGGACGTTGGTGCGCAGCCGCAGGTAGGTGCGGCGGTGGTCACCCTCGGACCGGAACTTCTCCACCACGCCGGCCTGTTCGAGCAGCTTCACGTGGTGGGCGAGCAGGTTGCTGGGCAGGCCGAGGGCGCGGCCGATCTCGCCGGGCGAGGCGTCGCCCAGCAGCAGCTGTTCGACCACGGCCAGCCGCGCGGGCTCGCCGAGCGCCGCGTGCACCCGGGCGCGGGCGGCCAGGTCGGGATGCCAGTCAGTAGTCATTGACTCAATCATGCTTGACCGGTGCCGGCGCAGTCAACGCGGGGTCGGGTCCCCGGACCCGGCGTCGGGGTGCTCATCCGGGGCCCGCGGCGTGAGTTCCACCGACGCGGTGTCAGGACACCCTGCCGGGGGACGACGCACGGTGGCAGCTTCAGACGAGCGCGGAGGTGGTTGGGGGTGCGCCGAGGCCGGCGGACGCTTCGACGGGGGTCAGCCGGCCGCCCCGGGCGAACTCGGCCTCGAACTCCTCGGCCCCCAATCCCGCCCGCACGACGGCGGTGATGCGCTCGACGTCGCCCAGTTCCGCCGGCGCCGGCGGCGCTGCGGCCGAGCGCCGGGTGGCGGCTGCGGCGCCGAGCAGGCGGGCGGCCCGCCGGTGGTCGCCCTCCAGGGCCTGGGCGCCGGCCAGACCTTCCAGGGAGAGCACGACGCCGCGCGGGTCGCCTGCCAGCTTGGTGGCGATGCCGAGGCCCTTCAGGTGCAGCGACCGGGCGGCGTCCGCGTCGCCCCGCTGTTCGGCGATGAACCCCAGTTCGGGCGTGATCAGGGCCAGCGGCAGGGTGTTGCCCACCTCGTCGGCTTCCCTGGGCAGCCACGAGAGGACCTCGCGGAGCTGGGCGTCGGCCAGGTCCAGCTTGCCCTCGCGGCGGGCGGCGATGCCCAGGCCCATGGTCGCGAAGACCTCGCCCGGCTTGTAGCCCTGCTCGACGGCCAGGCGCTTCGCGCGTTCGTGGAACTCGCGCGCCGCGGAGAAGTCGGCCTTGAGCATGGCGATGCGGCCCAACCAGGAGAGCCTGCTGGAGACCTCCGGCCACAGGCCGAGGTCCTCCGCGGTGCGCAAGCCGTCCCAGTGCAACGCCGTGGCGTGCTCGTAGTCCCCCGCGATCTCGGCGAGCGTCGCGAGGGAGTCCGTGGCCTGGAGTTGGCCCCACCGGTCGCCCAACTCGCCGAACAACTCCATGCTGCGGCTGCCGAACGACTTCAGGGCGTCGAGGTCGCCCCGGACCATGCCGTTCTTGGCGAGGGTGCTCAACGCCGCCGCCTCACCCCACCGGTCACCGAGCTGCCGGAAGGTGCGCAGAGCGTGCCGGACGAGCTGCTCACTCGCGGCCAGGTCCCCGAAGTCCGCCCCGATGAACCCGAGGAACCACCGCGCCCTGGCGAGTCCCGGCGCGTCGTCGAGCGCCTCGTACCGGGCCAGGTCCGCCCCGCACCGCTCCACCGCGGTGGGGTCGCCGACCACCAGGGACAACCCGGTCCGCCACACGGCCGCCCGCGCCCGCGCCTCCGGCGCACCGGAGGCCAGGCCGAGCGCCGAGGCGAGCGCGTCGATCGCCTCGTGCAGCCGCCCGCGCAGGAACCAGTACCAGGTGGACGCGTTCACCAGGCGCAGCGCGTCGTCGGCCGCGCCGTCCGCCACCGCGTCGGCCAGCACCGCGCGCAGGTTCGCGCTCTCCTGGTCCAGCCGCGCCAGCCACCGCCGCTGGTCGGGACCGTGCAGTTCCGGCTCGGCGCGCTCGACCAGACGCAGGTGGTACCGGCGGTGGCGGGCGCGGGTCCGTGCCAGGTCCTCCCCGTCCTGGGTGCGGCAGTACTCGGCGATGGTCTCCAGCAGCGAATAGCGCGCTGTGCCGCTCGGCTCGGTGACGCGCACCATGCTGCGGTCGACCAGGTTCGCGACGAGGTCGAGGACGTCGCCCACTTCGACACCGTCGCCCGCGCACACCTCTTCGGCGGCTCCCACGGTGCACCCACCGGCGAACACGGTGAGCCGGCGCAGGACCGTCCGCTCGTCCTCCGACAGCAGGGCCCAGCTCCAGTCGATGGTCGCCCGCAGCGCCTGGTGCCGCGGCGGCGCACCCCGGTTGCCGCCCGCGAGCACGCGGAACCGGTCGTCCAAGCGGGCCAGCAGGTCGGCGACGCCGAGCGTGCGCACCCGCGCGGCGGCCAGTTCCAGCGCGAGCGGGATGCCGTCGAGCCGCCGGCACAGCCGGGCGACGTCGCCCGCGTTGGACCGGTCCAGCCGGAACCCGGGCGCGGCGGACGTGGCCCGCTCCACGAGCAGCCGCACCGCGCCGAAAGTGCGCAACGCGGCGACGTTGTCCGCCGCGTCCTCGGTCGGCAGGTCGAGCGGCGGCACCGGCCACAGCGCCTCGCCCGCGACGTCCAGCGGCGCACGGCTGGTGACCAGCACGCGCAACCCCGGCTCGGCCGCGAGCAGGGCGTCCACCACCTCGGCCGCCGGCGCGGCGACGTGCTCGCCGTTGTCGAGCACCAACAGCAGGCGCTTTCCGGCCACGGCGCCGACGAGCGCGCCCAGGGGCGAGTCCGACTCCACGGCGGCCTCACGCACGCCGAGCACGGCCAACACCGCGCGCACCACGGCTCCGACGCCGCCGTCGCACGCCACCGGCGCCAGCTCGACCAGCCGGACACCGTCGGGGAACCCGTCCGCGCCGGCCCGGGCGACTTCCAGCGCGAGCCGGGTCTTGCCGACGCCGCCGACCCCGAGCAGCGTCACGAGCCGTTCGCGTGCCAGCAGCTCGCGCACCTCCGCCACCGCCTCGTCGCGGCCGACCAGCGGGGTCAACGGCTCGGGGAGGTTCGTCCGGCGCTGCTCCTGCGCGGTGGGGGTCAGCGCCGGGTCGTGCCGCAGGATCGCCTGGTGCAGCGTGGTGACACCCGGCCCGGGGTCGAGGCCCAGCTGCTCGTCGAGGGCCGAGCGCAGTTCCCGGTAGCCGGCCAGGGCCTCGTCCTGCCGTCCGGCGCGGTAGAGCGCGAGCATGTGGAGCGCGCGCAGCCGCTCCCGCATCGGGTGCGACGCCACGAGGTCCGTCAGGTCCGGCACGACCGAGCCGGGCTCCTCGAAGCCCAGCCGGGCCTCCGCCAGGTCCTCCATCGCCACCAGCCGTTCCTCTTCGAGCCTCGCGATGGTGGCGCGCGGGAACTCGAAGTCGGCGAAGTCGGCGAACGGCTGGTCGCGCCACAGGGCCAGCGCCTCGGACAGCAACGACGCGCGGACGCGCAGGTCGGACGTCGCGCGCGCGCGGCCGACGAGGCTCGCGAACCGGTCGGCATCCACCGCCTCGGGCGGCACCGCCAGCACGTAACCGGGCGCCCGAGACACCACCAGGTCACGTCCACCCGGCTCGGCGGCGGCCAGCACCTTGCGCAGGCGCGACACCTTCAGCTGCACCGCGCCCGCCGGATTGGCGGGCGGGCGGTCGCCCCACAGCTCGTCGACGATCCGGTCCATCGGCACGGGCCTGCCGCGGTGGAGCAGCAGGACGGCGAGCAGCGCGCGGACCTTCGATTCGGGGACCTCGACCTCGACCCCGTCCGACGTCCGCGTCTCCAGTGGTCCGAGCACCCCGAAACGCACGGCACAACCGTAGCGCGACAACCCGCACGCCCCGTCGACAACGGACCGACAGCACATCGACAGCGCCCACGGCCACACTCCGAGCGGGCAGCGCCCCGGGGTACCGCGGGGCACGACCGCCGCAGAACACCAGGAGGGACGACCGAACAATGGAACCGAACACCGCCACCGAGGTTCCCGGGCCTAAAGCCGGGAAGAAGGAATGGGTCGGGCTGGCGGTGCTGGCTCTGCCCACGCTGCTGCTGTCGCTGGACATCAGCGTGCTCAACCTCGCTCTGCCGCACCTGAGCGCGGATCTCGGCGCCAGTGCCACCGAACAACTGTGGATCATGGACATCTACGGCTTCATGATCGCGGGCTTCCTGATCACCTGGGGCGCGCTCGGCGACCTCATCGGACGGCGCAAGCTGCTGATGATCGGCGGGGGCGTCTTCGGCGCGGCCTCCGTGCTCGCGGCGTTCTCGGTCTCCGCCGAGATGCTGATCGTGGCCCGCGCCCTGCTCGGCGTGTCCGGCGCGACGCTGATGCCGTCGTTGCTGGCGCTGATCAGCAACATGTTCCGCGACCCCAAGCAGCAGGGCATGGCGATCGGCGCCTGGATGAGCTGCTTCATGGGCGGCATGGCGATCGGCCCGGTCGTGGGTGGCGCGATGCTCGAAGCGTGGTGGTGGGGCTCGGTGTTCCTGCTGGGCGTGCCGGTCATGGCGCTGCTGCTGGTGCTCGGCCCGGTCCTGCTGCCCGAGTACAAGGGCGATGGCGGGGGCAAGCTCGACCTGGTCAGCGTCACGTTGTCGCTGCTCGCGCTACTGCCGCTGGTCTACGGCGCCAAGACGCTGGCCATCGACGGCTTCACGGTGGCGCCGATCGCCGGTGTCGTCGCCGGCCTCGTGTTCGGCGCGCTGTTCGTGATCAGGCAGCGCAAGCTGGAGCACCCGCTGCTGGACGTCCGGCTGTTCGCCAACCGGACGATGACCTCCGCCCTCGGCGTGGCGCTGATCAGCTCGGCAACCATGGGCGGCATCACCCTGTTGGTGTCGATCTACCTCCAGCAGGTCGCGGGGCTGTCGCCGTTCATCGCCGGCGTGTGGCTGGTTCCCGCGTTCGCGCTGGCGATCGCGGGCAACGTGCTCGCGCCCGCGGTCGCCGCGAAGCGCAAGCCCGCCGGAGTCATCGCGGTCGGCCTGCTGGTCACCGTGGCGGGCCTGGTGCTGTTGACCTTCACCGACGCCGCGGGCAGCGTGGCGCTCGTCGTCGTCGGCTACGCCATCGCGTTCGCCGGCACCAGCCCGATGGGCGTGCTCAGCACGCAGCTGGTGGTCGGCTCGGCCCCGCCGGAGAAGGCGGGCGCGGCTTCGGCGTTGTCGGAGACCAACGGCGAGTTCGGCATCTCGTTCGGCATCGCGGTGCTGGGCACCGTCGGCGCGGCGGCCTACCAGGCGTCGGTCACCGTGCCGGCCGACGTGCCGCCCGCCGAGACCGAAGCCGTCCGCGACAGCCTCCCGGCGGCCGTCGACGCGACCGCGCGGCTGCCCGAGGACCTCGGCGGCGAGGTGCTGGCCGCGGCGCGGACCGCGTTCACCGAGGGGCTGCACACCGTCGGCTGGATCGCGGCCGGCGCGATGGTGCTGCTGGCCGCCCTCGTCGTGGTGGTGCTGCGGCACGTTCCCGCTCCCTCCGCGCAAGCGGCTGAGGAGCCCGCAGCGGCCGATTCATCGGATGAATCGTCGGTCGGCGGTCGCCACAACTCTTGATCGCGGCGACCGCCGACCGACCGGGGCTACGGCCGTGCCATTCGCTCACACCACGTGGACGTCGGGGACGTAGAGGGTCCACCGGCCACCGCTCTCCCGAAATCCGCGTTCCAGGCGCCGTTCGACCGGGTGATCGTCACCTTCCCCGTCGACCGGGTGTCCCCCGCGTGGCTCTACCAGCTCGGCCGGGACGGGGTGCTCCTGGTCCCGGTTCGCGCGGCCGACGCCGAGCCGCGCCGGTGGTTCGCGTGAATCGTGCCGGGCGTGTTCGGCACTCCCGCGCCGTGGACCTCTCCCCGGGATTACGACTGGGCGCTCGCCGCCGTCGAATTCGACGACCGAAAATACCCGCTCCCCACCCCGACCCGCCGGTAACACCGGCACGCGATGTGACCCGGGTGTTAAAGATAGGTGTGAACCTGTCGAGCCGCGGTCGTGGCCCGCAGCGCTACCGGGCGTGTTCTCGCAGGTGGTGCCACATGAGCCGATCGACGTCCGGGTACGCGCAACCGGGTGGCTGTAAACGTGGCGTTACGTCCCGCTCACCGCGTTCGGCGCGATAGGGTGCGAATTCAGCTCCATTCTTGTAGTCGCCACCCCAGCCCCCTATGGTGAGCCCGCACGGTCATTGACGACCGCTGTCGATTTTGCGATTCACTATTACCTCGGAGGTGATCGCCGTGTCGAATTCCGATTCCGAGATCGGCGACTCGCTGCTGCGCCTGGCCCGGCACTTCCAGCGAGGTGAAACCTCCGCGGACGGGCGCACCTTGCACCAGATCGGCGGGCGCGGCGCCGACGTGTTCTACCGGGACCGGTGGGCCTACGACAAAGTGGTGCGGTCCACCCACGGCGTGAACTGCACCGGCTCGTGCTCCTGGAAGGTCTACGTCAAGGACGGCGTGATCACCTGGGAGTCGCAGCAGACCGACTACCCGTCGATCGGGCCGGACAAGCCGGAGTACGAACCCCGGGGCTGCCCGCGCGGCGCGTCCTTCTCCTGGTACACCTACTCCCCCGCCCGGGTGCGCTACCCGTACGTGCGCGGCGTGCTGCTGGAGTACTACCGCGAGGCCAAGGAACGGCTCAAGGACCCCGTGCTCGCGTGGGCGGACATCGTCGAGGACCCGGAGAAGTCCCGCCGGTACAAGGCCGCCCGCGGCATGGGCGGCTTCGTGCGCGCCGAGTGGTGGGAGGCCGCCGAAATGGTCGCCGCCGCCCACGTGCACACGATCAAGCGCCACGGCCCGGACCGGGTCGCGGGCTTCTCCCCCATCCCGGCGATGTCGATGGTCAGCCACGCGGCCGGGGCGCGGTTCGTGTCGCTGGTCGGCGGCTCGATGCTGAGCTTCTACGACTGGTACGCCGACCTCCCGGTGGCCAGCCCGCAGGTCTTCGGCGACCAGACCGACGTGCCCGAGTCCGCCGACTGGTTCGACGCCGGCTACCTGATCATGTGGGGCTCCAACGTCCCGGTCACCCGCACCCCCGACGCGCACTACATGACCGAGGCCCGCTACCGGGGCCAGAAGGTCGTCGTGGTGTCCCCGGACTACGCCGACAACACCAAGTTCGCCGACGAGTGGCTGCCCGCGCGGCCGGGCACCGACGCGGCGCTGGCGATGGCGATGGGGCACGTGATCCTGCGGGAGTTCTTCGTCGAGAAGACCACCCCGTACTTCACCGACTACGTCAAGCGCTACACCGACCTGCCGTTCCTGGTCACCCTGACCGAGACCGACGACGGCTTCGTGCCGGGGAAGTTCCTCACCGCCGCGGACCTCGGCGACACCGGCGAGGGCGCGGAGTCCAAGACGGTCCTGCTCGACGCGCGGGGGAAGCCGGTGGTGCCGCCGGGGTCGCTCGGGCACCGGTTCACCGACTCCGGGCAGGGCTCCTGGAACCTCGACCTCGGCGACGTCGACCCGCTGCTGTCGGCGGGCGGCGACGACCCGGTCACCGTCGCGCTGCCGCGGTTCGACACCGCCGAGCCGGGCGTGCTGCGCCGGGGCGTGCCGACGCGCGTGGTCGCGGGCCGCCGGGTGACCACGGTGTTCGACCTGCTGCTGGCCCAGTACGGCGTCCGCCGCGGCGACCTGCCCGGCGAGTGGCCGACCGGCTACGACGACGCCTCCCAGCCCTACACGCCCGCCTGGCAGGAGGCGATCACGGGCGTGCCCGCCGGCGCGGCGGAGAAGATCGGCCGGGAGTTCGCCGACAACGCCGAGCGCTCCAAGGGCCGGTCCATGATCCTGATGGGCGCGGGCACCAACCACTGGTTCCACTCCGACCAGATCTACCGCTCGTTCCTGGCGCTGACCATGCTCACCGGCTGCCAGGGCGTCAACGGCGGCGGGTGGGCGCACTACGTGGGCCAGGAGAAGTGCCGCCCGATCACCGGGTGGTCCACGCTGGCGTTCGGGCTGGACTGGCAGCGCCCGCCCCGGCAGATGCAGGGCACGATCTTCTGGTACCTGGCCACCGACCAGTGGCGCTACGACCCGTTCACCGCCGAGGTGATGTCCTCGCCGCTGGCCACCGGCCGCTTCGCGGGCCGCACGGCGGCCGACAACATCGCGCTGGCGTCCCGGCTGGGCTGGATGCCGAGCTACCCGACGTTCAACCGCAACCCACTGGACCTGGCCGACGAGGCGGAGCGGCTGGGCAAGCCCGCCGCCGAGCACGTGGTGGACGGCCTGAAGTCCGGGCACCTGCGGTTCGCCTGCGAGGACCCGGACGCCCCGGAGAACTTCCCGCGCGTGCTCACCGTGTGGCGGGCCAACCTGCTCGGCTCGTCGGCCAAGGGCAACGAGTACTTCCTCAAGCACCTGCTGGGCACCGACACCAACCTGCGCGCCCGCGACGCCGACGGGGTCCGCCCGGAGGAGGTGACCTGGCGCGAGGAAGCCCCGGTCGGCAAGCTGGACCTGTTGCTGTCACTGGACTTCCGGATGACGTCGACCACGCTGTTCTCCGATGTCGTGCTGCCCGCGGCGACCTGGTACGAGAAGCACGACCTGTCCTCCACCGACATGCACCCGTACGTGCACGCCTTCTCGCCCGCGATCTCGCCGCCGTGGGAGACCAAGACCGACTTCGAGGCGTTCCACCGCATCGCGCGCGGGTTCTCGTGGCTGGCCGAGAAGCACCTGGGCAAGCGCAAGGACATCGTCGCCGTCGCGCTCACCCACGACACCGTCGACGCCACCGCCCAACCCGGCGGCCGGGTGCTGGACTGGAAGAACGGCGAGTGCGAGCCGATCCCCGGCAAGACCATGCCGCGCCTGGTCGTCGTCGAGCGCGACTACCCGGCGGTCGGCGACAAGATGGCCGCGCTCGGGCCGCTGGTGGAAAAGGTGGGCCTGACCACCAAGGGCGTCACCGTGCACCCGGACGAAGAGGTGGAATACCTCAAGGGGGCCAACGGGACCATCGCGTCCGGTGTCGCCGCCGGCCGCCCGTCGCTGGCCAAGGACACCCACGCCGCCGAGGCGATCCTGGCGCTGTCCGGCACGACCAACGGCCGCCTGGCCACCGAGGGGTTCCGCGCCCTGGAACGGCGGACCGGCACGAAGCTCGCCGATCTGGCCGCGGAGAGCGAGGGCAAGCGGATCACGTTCCCCGACACCCAGGCCCGTCCGGTGCCGGTGATCACCTCGCCGGAGTGGTCGGGCAGCGAGGCCGGCGGCCGGCGGTACTCCCCGTTCACCATCAACACCGAACGGCTCAAGCCCTGGCACACGCTCACCGGGCGCCAGCACTTCTTCCTCGACCACGACTGGATGTTCGAGCTGGGCGAGCAGCTGCCGGTCTTCCGGCCGCCGCTGGACATGACCGCGCTGTTCGACGAGCCGGCCGTGGGCGCGCTGGACGGCGGGGTGACCGTGCGGTACCTGACCCCGCACTCGAAGTGGTCGATCCACTCGGCGTACCAGGACAACCTGCACATGCTCACGCTGTCCCGGGGCGGGCAGGCGATCTGGATGTCCGACCGGGACGCCGCGAAGATCGGGGTGCAGGACAACGACTGGATCGAGGCGGTCAACCGCAACGGGATCGTGGTGGCCCGCGCGATCGTCTCCCACCGGATGCCCGAGGGCACGGTGTTCATGTACCACGCGCAGGACAAGGCGGTCGGCGTGCCGCGCACCGAGGCGACCGGCAAGCGCGGCGGCATCCACAACGCGCTGACCCGGCTGATGATCAAGCCGTCGCACCTGATCGGCGGCTACGCCCAGCAGTCCTTCGCGCTCAACTACCACGGTCCCACCGGCAACCAGCGCGACGAGGTCACGACCATCCGCCGCCGCAGCCAGGAGGTGCAGTACTGATGCGCGTGATGGCACAGCTCGCCATGGTGATGAACCTGGACAAGTGCATCGGCTGCCACACGTGCAGCGTCACCTGCAAGCAGGCGTGGACCAACCGCGCCGGCGTGGAGTACGCGTGGTTCAACAACGTCGAGACCCGGCCCGGCCAGGGCTACCCGCGCCAGTACCAGGACCAGGAGAAGTGGAAGGGCGGCTGGGCGCTGAACAAGCGCGGCAAGCTGACCCTGCGCACCGGCTCGCGGCTGCGGCGGCTGCTGAACATCTTCGCCAACCCGGACCTGCCCGCGGTCGCCGACTACTACGAGCCGTGGACCTACGACTACCAGAACCTGCTGTCCGCCCCACCCTCGGACACCACCCCCACCGCGCGGCCGAAGTCGTCGATCACCGGCGAGGACACGAAGGTCACGTGGGGCGCCAACTGGGACGACGACCTGGGCGGCGGGCCCGCGCAGATCGGCAAGGACCCCGTGCTGGGCAAGCTCTCCGAGCAGGTCAAGCTGGAGTTCGAGCAGACGTTCATGTTCTACCTGCCGCGCATCTGCGAGCACTGCCTCAACCCGTCGTGCGCCGCGTCCTGCCCGTCGGGCGCGATCTACAAGCGCGCCGAGGACGGCATCGTGCTGGTGGACCAGGACAAGTGCCGCGGCTGGCGGCAGTGCGTCACGGGCTGCCCGTACAAGAAGATCTACTTCAACCACAAGACGGGCAAGGCGGAGAAGTGCACGTTCTGCTACCCGCGCGTCGAGGTGGGCATCCCCACGGTGTGCTCGGAGACGTGCGTCGGGCGGCTGCGCTACATCGGCGTGCTGCTCTACGACGCGGACAAGGTCGGCGAGGCCGCGTCGGTCCGTGACGACAAGGACCTCTACCCCGCGCAGCTGGGCGTGTTCCTCAACCCGCACGACCCGCGCGTGGTCGCCGAGGCCGAGCGGGCGGGCATCTCCGCCGAGTGGATCGAGGCCGCGCAGAACTCCCCGGTGTACCGG
Source organism: Actinosynnema sp. CA-248983 (assembly GCA_050954585.1). Classification (GTDB taxonomy): domain Bacteria; phylum Actinomycetota; class Actinomycetes; order Mycobacteriales; family Pseudonocardiaceae; genus Actinosynnema. The sequence continues at coordinate 5,632,022 of CP191863.1, forward strand.
CTGATCGTGGACTACCAGCTCGCGCTGCCGCTGCACCCGGAGTACCGCACGATGCCGATGGTCTGGTACGTGCCGCCGCTGTCGCCCGTGGTCGACGTGCTGGCCGAGACCGGCCACGACGGCGAGGCGGTGGGCAACCTGTTCGGCGCCATCGACGCGTTGCGCATCCCGGTGGAGTACCTGGCGGAGCTGTTCACCGCCGGCGACGTGGGGCCGGTCCGGGCCTCGTTGCAGCGGCTGGCCGCGATGCGCGCCCACATGCGCAAGGTCAACCTCGGCGAGGACGTGGACGACTCGATCGCCGCGTCCGTGCGGCTCGCGCCCGGCGAGATCGAGTCGATGTACCGGCTGCTGGCCATCGCCAAGTACGAGGACCGGTACGTGATCCCGGACGGCGCGGGGTCCGACGCGCACCGGCTGGAGGCCCTGACCACCGGGTGCAGCCTGGACGGCGACGGCGGCCCCGGCATGACCGCCTTCGACGTGATGGCCGAGAAGTTCCAGCTGGTCGACACCAACGGCGCGGCCCCGGCCGACAAGGGCCGGCGGATCAACCTGCTGGACTGGGACGGGGTCACCACCGACGGCATGTTCCCCACCAACGGCAAGGGCGCCGCGCACGAGCCGGAGGCGATCGGGTGAGGTCCGCGCGCAAAGACCCTGGACCGTCCGAAAAGGACATTCGGCTGGTGTGGCGGATCGCCGCGCTGCTGATCGACTACCCGACCGAGGCGGTGACCGCGATGCTGCCCGACCTGCGCGCGGCGGCGTCCCTCCCCTCGCCCGCGCTGGTGTCGTTCATCGACCACGCCCTGTCGTCGTCCGGCGGCGCGCTCGCGCAGCACTACGTGGAGACCTTCGACCTGCGCCGGCGCAACTGCCTGCACCTGTCGTACTACGCCTACGGCGACACCCGGAAGCGCGGCATGGCGCTGCTGCGGTTCAAGCACGCCTACCGCGCGGCCGGTGTCGAACTGGGCGAGCACGAACTGCCCGACCACCTCGCGGTCGTGCTGGAGTTCGCCGCGACCATCGACCCCGACGCCGGGCGGCGGCTGCTGGTGGAGCACCGCCCGGTGCTGGAGCTGATCCGGCTGTCCCTGGCCGAGAGCGGGTCGCCGTACCTGGCCGTGCTGGACGCGGTGTGCGCCACGCTGCCCGAGATCAACGCGGCCGACCGGCGCAAGGTCGCCGCGCTGGCCGCGGAGGGGCCGCCCGAGGAGGACGTGGGGTTGGAGCCGTTCGCGATGGACCCCGCGCTGCACGCGGGAGCGGGAGGACGACGATGAGCACGTTGCTGTGGCTGGCCCTGCCCTACATCGCGCTGACCTCGTTCCTGGTCGGGCACGTGTGGCGGTACCGGCACGACCAGTTCGGCTGGACCACCCGGTCCTCGCAGATGCACGAGAGCAGGCTGCTGCGCCTGGGCAGCCCGTTGTTCCACTTCGGACTGCTCGCGGTGATCGGCGGCCACGTCCTGGGCTTGATGGTCCCGAAGAGCTGGACAGAGTTCTTCGGGATCACCGAGGGCATGTACCACTTCGTGTCGGTCACGGCGGGGACGCTGGCGGGCACCGCCACCGTGGCCGGCCTGGCGATCCTGCTGTACCGCCGGTTCACGGTGCCCGCCGTGCGCAAGGCGACCACGCGCGGCGACAAGGTCATGTACGCGCTGCTCGCGGGGGCGATCGTCACCGGGATGGTCAACACGGTGGGCGAGAACCTGATCGGCGGCGGGTACGACTACCGGTCGTCGGTGTCGGTGTGGTTCCGGGGTCTGTTCACGTTCTCGGCGCAGCCGGAGCTGATGGCGGGCGTGCCGCTGAGCTTCCAGGTGCACAACGTGATCGTGCTGGTGCTGCTGGGCATCTGGCCGTACACCAGGCTGGTGCACGTGTTCAGCGCACCGGTCGGCTACTTCGTGCGGCCGTATGTGGTGTACCGCAGCCGCGACCCGCAGCGCCCCGACGCCAACCGCTACGCCCGTGCCTGGGGTGACCAACACGAGTGACCCGCGCGGGTGGGCACCGCTTTGAGGCAGGCCCACCCGCGCCGGCTCAGTTCACCGCGCAGGTCGCGAACCGCTCCAGCCCTTCGGGCTTGGCCGCGGCCCGGCCGATGGCCGTCTCGATCCGGTTCAGGGCCGCCTCGCGCTTGTTCTTGAGCGGTCCGAGGATCGCGTTCTGCACGAAGTTCGGACCGCCTTGGCCCACCGTGTCCGCGGTGAGCGGTCCGCGGACCGCCGCTGTTCGAGCCGGTGATCTCCGGTAGAGCTGACACGGCGGCGGTCCCCGGTCGAGGGGGCCGCCGCCGTGGACGTTCAGATCGCGGAGCGGGTCAGACGGGGCAGTGCGGTCAGGTCGGCCACCACCCGCGCCGGGCTCGGTTGTTCGCTCACCTCCAGAGACGTCGTCCGCGCCGCGGTCCGGTACGCCTCGGTGTCCACGAGTTCGGCGCACGTGTCGGCGATCGCGGCGGGGCTGAGGTCGGCGGCGGGCAGGCTGCGGCCCGCGCCCGCGCGGACGACCGCCCCGGCGTTGTCCACCTGGTCGTCGAACTGCGGCAGGACCAGTTGCGGGCAGGCCGCGTCCAGGGCGGTCAACGTGGTGCCGTGGCCGCCGTGGTGGACGACGGCGTCGCAGGCGGCGGCGGCCTGGGCCAACGGGATGTGGCCCGCGTGGCGGACCGCGTCGGGCAGGTCGGACCAGGTCGCGGCGATGTCGTCGGCCACGGCGACCACCAGTTCGAAGCCGTGCCCGGCCAGCCGCTCCAGGGTCCGCGCCACCAGGTCCGGCACGCCCGTCGCGCCCAGGCGCGGCACCACCGTGCCCAGGGTCAGGCACACCCGGGGGCGGGAGCGGGGCCGCAGCGCCCAGTCCGGCACGCGGGCGTCGCCGTTGTACGACACGTGGCGCAGGCCGGCGTGCCCCCGCGCGTGCGGCAGCCGCAGGCTCGGCGGCCACGGGTCGAGCACCAGGTCCGGCTCGGGCAGCGGGCCGAGCAGCGCCGCCGCGGCCTCGCGGTACTCGGTCAGCGCGGCCACCCCCCACCGCAGCTCGACCACGGGCACCCCGTGCGCGGCGGCGGCGACCGGGCCCGCGGACTCGGCGCGCTCGCTCACCACGACGTCCGGGCGCCAGGAGCGCACCAGCTCCGCCGTGCCGTCCAGGCCGCTCGCGGCGATCCGGGCGAACACCCGGCCGTGGGCCAGCCGCCGCTGGGCGTGGCTGCCGGACACCGCGTCGGCGGCGCCCAGGGCCACGAAGTCCGCGGGAGGGCCGCACGGCACCACCGGCAGGCCGGCGCGCACGACCGCGGGCACGAAGTGCTCGGCGGTGGCCACCAGCACCTCGTGACCCGCCGCGCGGCACGCCCAAGCCAGCGGGACGAGAGGGAAGAAGTGCCCGGCCAAACCCACGGTCGTGACAAGGATGCGCATTTCGCGGCGATTCCTCCGGCCCGGATCGGTGGTTGGCGACCACCCCATGCTCTTGGTCCGGAGTAACGCGGCGCATCTCCCGATGTGCGAGGCGTTATCGTGCTCGTGTGCGCTTCGACGTGCTCGGTCCACTGGCCGTCTGGACGGATGCGGGCGTCCCGGTCGCGGTGCCCGGCGTGAAGGTGCGCGCCCTGTTGGCCGACCTCGTCGCGCACCGCGGCGACCTGATCCCGGCCGCCCGCCTCGTCGACGACCTGTGGGGCGAGGCGCTGCCGGCCAACCCGCACTCGGCGCTCCAGGTCAAGGTCTCCCAGCTGCGCAAAGCGCTCGACGACGCCGAACCGGGGGCCCGCGCCCTGGTCGTGTCCCGGCCGCCGGGCTACCTGCTCGACGTGCCGCTGGAGTGCACCGACGTCGGCCGGTTCCACGCCCTGACCACGCGCGCCGCCACCGCCGACCCGCGGACCAGGGCGGACCTGCTGGCGCGGGCCCTGGAGCTGTGGCGCGGCCCGGCGCTGGCGGACTTCGCCGACGAACCGTTCACCCGACCGGTCACCGCGCGGCTGGAGGAAGACCGCCTGACGGCGGTGGAGCTGTGGGTGGAGACCCGGCTGGAGCTGGGCGAGCATTCCGGGCTGGTCGCCGAGCTGGAAGACCTCGTCGCCCGGTACCCGCTGCGCGAGCGCCTGCGCGCCGCGCACGTGCGCGCCCTGTACGCGGCGGGCCGGCAGAGCGCGGCCCTGGCCAGCTACCGGGAGCTGCGCGAACGGCTGGCCGACGAACTGGGCCTGGACCCCAGCGCCGGGCTGAAGGCGCTGCACCAGGCCGTCCTCGCCCGCGATCCCGCGCTGGACGCGACGGCACCCGCGCCGCGCGGCAACCTGCCCGCCCAGCTCAGCGACCTGGTGGGCCGGGACGACGATCTGGCCGGGGTGCGCTCGGCGCTCGGCGCGGCGCGCCTGGTCACGCTCACCGGGCCCGGCGGCGTCGGCAAGACCCGCCTGGCGGTGGAGACGGCCGCGCAGCTCACCGGGTCGTTCCCGGACGGCGTCTGGCTCGTCGAGCTGGCGCCGCTGACCGCGACCACACCCGAACCGCTGGTGGAGGCGGTGACCGCGGCGCTGGGCCTGCGCGACGACGCGGCCGTGGGGCAGCCGCTGGACCCGGTCGCCCGGCTGGCCGACGCGCTGCGGGCCCGGGAGGCGCTGCTCGTGCTGGACAACTGCGAGCACGTCGTGGAGCCCGCCGCCGAGCTGGTGGACCGGTTGCTGCGGGCGGCGCCCCGGCTGCGGGTGCTGGCGACCAGCCAGGAGCCGCTCGGCCTCGCGGGCGAGGTCCGGCGGGACGTGGCGCCGCTGGACCGCGCGGGCGCCATCGCGCTGTTCGTGGCGCGGGCGGCGGCGGTCTCGCCCGGGTTCCGGCTCGACGACGACAACGCCGAGGACGTCGCCGTGCTGTGCCGGCGGCTCGACGGCATCCCGCTCGCGCTGGAACTGGCCGCCAACCGGGTGCGCGCGCTGGGCGTGTCCGGCCTGGTGGAACGGCTCGACGACCGGTTCCGGCTGCTGGCCACCGGCTACCGCGGCGCGGCGCCCCGGCAGCGGACGCTGCGCGCGATGATCGACTGGAGCTGGGACCTGCTCACCGACCCCGAGCGCGCGGTCCTGCGCCGGCTCGCCCGCCACGGGGAGAGCGCGACGCTGGAGGCGGCCGAGGCGGTGTGCGCGGGCGGCGAGGTGGCCGCCGCCGACGTCCTGGACCTGCTGACCCGGCTGGTGGACCGGTCGCTGGTGGTGCCGGTCGAGGCGGGCGAACCCCGGTACCGGCTGCTGGAGTCGGTCGCCGCGTACTGCCTCGACCAGCCCGCCGAACCGGGCGAGGCGGAGGCGGTGCGCCTGCGGCACCGCGAGTACTACCTGGCGCTGGCCGAACGGGCCGAGCCGCACCTGCGCGCGGCCGACCAGCGGCCGTGGCTGGAGCGGCTGGACCGGGAGTCGGCGAACCTGCGCGCCGCGTTCGACGGCGCGGTCCGCGACGCCGGCGGGGACGACGGCAGCCGGGACGCGGCGCTGCGGCTGGTGACCGCGCTGGCCTGGTACTGGTGCCTGCGCGGCCGGTTCGCCGAGGCGCGCCGGTCCCTCGACGCCGCCGTGGGCGCCGGCGGGGACGGTCCGCTGGTGGCGGCGGCGCTGGCGTGGCGGACCGGGATCGCGGTCCTCCAAGGCGACAGCACCGACCGGACTGCCCGGATCGCGCGGGTGGTGGAGCTGTTCGAGCACGTCGGCGAGGGCCGGGCCCGCGCGTTCTGGTTCCTCGACCACGCGGTGTCGCGCACCGGGGACGTCGCCGCCGAAGGCGACCTGGTCAACCGCGCGCTCGCGGAGTTCGAGGCGGCGGGCGACCGCTGGGGGACGGCCGCCGCGCTGAGCACCCGGGCCACCCAGGCGCTGGCCCGCGGCGACCTGGCCGCGCTCGGCCGTGACGGCCGCCGCAGCGCGGCGCTGTTCGCCGAGGTCGGGGACCGGTGGGGGCAGTCGAGGGCGTCCGCGGCGCTGGCCGCGCTCGCCGAGATCCGCGGCGACTACGCGCCGGCGGCGCGGTTGCACCAGGAGGGTCTGCGCGCCGCCGAGCAGCTCGGGCTGTGGCCGGAGGTCGTGGACCGGCTCAACGGCCTGGGCCGGGTGGCGCTGCTGACCGGGGACTTCGCGACCGCGCGGGAGTCGCACGGGCGGGCGCTGCGGATGGCCGCCGAGCAGAACGCGAAGACCGCCGAGGTGAGCGCGGAACTGGGCCTGGCGCTGGGCGCGCGCCGCGAGGGCGACCTCGACGCCGCCGAGGCGTGCCTGCGCCGCCTGCTGGAGTGGAGCCGGGGCTCGGACTTCGCCGAGGGCGTCGGGCACGCGCTCGTGGTGGCCGAACTGGGCTTCGTCGCCGAACTGCGCGGCGACCCGGCCGGCGCCGCGGACCACCACCGGACCGGCCTGGCGATCGCGCGCAAGTCGGGCGACCCCCGCGCGGTGGCGCTGGCGCTGGAGGGCCTGGCGGGCGCCCTGACCCTCGACGGGCGGGCCGAGGCCGGCGCGCTCCTGCTCGGCGCGGCGACCGCGGCCCGCGCCTCGGTCGGCGCCCCGCTCCCGCCCGCCGAACGGGGCGATTACGACCGGGTGTCCGCCCGGGTCGCGCAGACCCTCGACGCCGCCGCGCTCGACGCGGCGCTGTCCCGTGGGGCCACCCTGACCGCGCGGGGGATCGACGAGATCCTGACCCCGCTCGGGTGAGTCCCGATGTTTTCGGTAGGGCTCCCAGCCCAGGGGAACCGATGCTCTTCCCTGGCTTGAGAGCGGAGCGTTGATTCCAAAGATCAAAGAGCCTCGCCGGCGGGCGGACCGCCAAGGATGACACAACTGCAACTGCGGGGGCTTCTTGCTTGTGTCATCCTCGGCGGCCCGGCCCGCACGGCTTCGCCGTCACCAGAGCGTCACGCGGGTCGTCGGCGAACTCTCAGCCCTTCGTGAAGGTCACCTTGTCCACGGTCAGCACCCCGGACGGGCCGCCCACCACGAAGTACAGCGGTTCCGTGCCGGGTGGGGGCGTGAACGCGGGCAGCGGCACGTCCACGTAGGTGTCCATGTCGCCGGTGACGGGCACCTCCACCGTGGCCAGCGCCGCGCCGCCCACCTCGTGGTACTGCACGGTGATCGTGGCGCCGGGGGCGGTGGCGGACACCCGGAACGAGATGCCGGTGACGCCGGTCAGGTCCACCCGGTCTAGCTTCACCCAGTCGCCGGGGTCCAGGTCGCCCACCCGGGCACCGCCTTGCGGGTGTTGGGTGACCCTCGGGCCAAACGCCTCTGTGGCCGTCTCCGGCTCCCACTCCAGGGCGTGCACCACCGCGCTCGTCGTGCCGGTGAGCCGTGGCGTCCCGGTGTCGGTGTAGGAGGCCGTGAGGGTGCCGCCGCCACCGGGGAGCGTGATCGTGCCCGTGCAACCGGAACCCCGCGCCGCGACCCGTCCGTCCACTGTGTACTCGACGCGCACGCGGGCGCAGTCGGTCGGGCGGTCGTCGGACACCGCCACGGTGAATGGCACGGTGTCCCCCGGTGCGGCGAACACGCCGTCGCCCGGGGACGTCAAAGTCACCACCGGGCGCGCGTTGCCCGCCACCGCGGTCGTCCGCTCGACGGTCGAGCGGCCCGTGGTGTCGGTGACCTTGAGCGTCACGCGGTACCGGCCGGGCTTGGCGTACCGGTGCCGGACCTCGCCCGCCCGTGTCGAGTCCACCCGGCCGTCGCCGTCGAAGTCCCACTCGTAGCGCAGCGCGTCGCCGTCCGGGTCGTGCGTGCCCGCCGGGTGGAAGACCACCTCACGCGGGTCCGCCCCGGGCCCCGTGGTCACCGCCACCTCGGGCGCCCGCCGGCCCTTCGCATAGTCCACGCGGTGCACACCGGCGGTGTCCACGACGTACAGCGCGCCGTCCGGACCGAACTCCGCGTCCGTCGGGCCGGCGAACCGCTGGAACGGGCGGATCTCCCCGTCCGGACGCAGTTCCTTCACCCACCCGCGGTCGCGGTCCAGCACGAACGCCGAACCGTCGTACTTGCGCGGGAACGCCGTGTCCGACGCCGAACCGAACCGGTAGGTCGGTCCGCTCATCGGCGCCTCGCCGCCGTTGCCGAACGCCGGCGCCGATCCCCCGGTCGTCAGTTCCGGCACCGACTTCCCGTCGTAGGCCAGCGTCGCGGGGACGGCGGGCGGCAGGTCGACCAGGCCGGTGTTGCGCGGGCTGGTGTTGCGCGGAGCGGCGCAGTCGAACGGCGTCCCGGCCACGGCGTAGGGCTGGTTGGCCCCGGCGCAGTACGGCCAGCCGAGGTTGCCCGGCGCGGTGATCCGGGTCAGTTCGGCCTGACCCGCCGGGCCGCGCGCCGGGTCGGGCGCGCCCGCCGCCGGGCCGTGGTCGGCCACCAGGACCGCGCCGGTCGGCCGGTCGACGGAGAACCGGACGGGTTCCCGCAGGCCCATGGCGTAGATCTCCGGCCGCGTCTTCGGGGTGCCCGGCGGGAAGAGGTTGCCCGCCGGGACGGTGTAGCCGCCGTCGCGGCCAACGGTGATCCGCAGCAGCTTGCCGCTCAGGCTGTCGGTGCTGCCCGCCGTGCGCCGGGCGTCGCGCGCCGCGTTCCGTTCGTCCAGGGGCGCGTACCCGGCCGAACCGGTGGCGTCCGTGGCGTCCCCGGTGGACACCAGCAGGTTGCCGTCCCGGTCGAACCCCAGGTCGCCGCCGCCGGGCGCGTCGATGACCCGCTGTTCGGCGTGGCGGTCGAGCACCCGGCCGCGCAACGGGAAGCGGGACACGCGGTCGTCGAGGTACACGTAGACCCACTGGGGTGACTTGGGGTCGACGGCGATGGCGTGCAGCGGGCCGCGGAACGCGGCGGCACGGTGCGTGGTGCCGTCGGCGCCGGTCAGCCACACCTGCCCGTCCGGCGCGGCGTGCAGCACGCCGCGGTCGGGCAGTACGGCCAGGGACGTCGACCCGACGCCGTCGGCGAGCGTGGTCCGGGCGAACTCCCGCGCGGGCCGCGTGGCCCGGCCGCCGCAGTCCCCGGCTTCCTGCTTGTTGGCGTACTGGATGCCGCCGAGCAGGTGGGCGCGGAACGCGGGGTCGGCGTAGGTCTCGATGCTGTGGCCGAGGTTGGTGTACCAGGCCCGGCCGCCGCCGGGCTCGCGGCACCAGGTGACCGGGTGGTCGCCCATCGCCCCGGGCCGGGCCGGTAGGTGGACTCGTCGAGCGCGGCGAGCACGTGCGCATCCTGGCGGACGCTGCCGTAGAAGTTCCACCACTCCTCGGTGAACTCCCACTCGGCGGGCAGGTGCGCGGTCGACGGGTGGTCGCGGTCCTCCACCCGGATGGTCGCGCGCTGGGTCTCGGGGAACTGCGGCGGGTACGGGTGCGAGTGGTAGAACGTGCCGACGAGTTCGTTGTAGTACCAGGGCCAGTTGCTCTCCATGCCCGCCGGGCCGTGCACGCCGACGTAACCGCCGCCGCCGGTGATGTAGCGCTCGAACGCCGCGCGCTGCGCGTCGGTGAAGCTGGGCGCGATCACGTTGAGCCACACGACGGCGTCGTACCGGGCCAGGTTCGCGTCGGTGAAAACGGCGGAGTCGCGGGTGTCGTCAACGGTGAAACCGTGTTGGGCGCCCATTTCCCGAATGGCGGCTATCCCGTACTCGATCGAGGCGTGCCGGAGGTCGGGGTGACCGGTCTGGTGGAAGATCAGCACGCGCACCGGGGCTTGGTCCGCCGACGCGGGCGCGGGCACCCCGCCCAGCACCACCACCAGCGACAACAAGAGTGCCGCCCAGCGCCGATGTCGTCCTCCGCCAACAACTCGCACGTCGTCCCCCTCCTCCTCGTCGGACCGTGGCGTCCACCGGTATTCCTAGTCGGCGTGGCCGGCCGCGTCTTGTCCCGGAATGCGGAGTCCCGCAGTCGTCCGACGAGCGCAACACCGCAACACCGAAGATGTCCGGTCACCCGGACCCGACCAAGCTGGGCCACGTCCCTCCCTTCGGCGGTTGGAGCTGCCCATGATCAACGTGTTTCAGCCCAGTCTCGGCGACGAGGAGGCCGAAGCCGTCCGCGCCGTCTTCGCCACGAACTGGCTGGGATACGGGCCCCGCACCAGGCAGTTCGAGGCCGAGTTCGCCGAACACCTGGGGGTGTCCGCGGACCAGCTGATCTTCATCAACTCCGCCACCTCCGGCCTCTTCCTGGCCACCGAGCTGCTCGGCCTCGGTCCCGCCGACGACGTGGTGGTGCCCGCGATCTCCTTCGTGGCCAACGGCAACGCCATCCTGTCCAGCGGCGCGCGCCCGGTGTTCTGCGACGTCGACCCGCACACGCTCAACCCGTCCGTCGAGGACGTCGAGCGGGCGCTGACGCCGCGCACCAAGGCCGTGATGGTGCTGCACTACGGGGGGCACCCCGGCGACATCGCCGCCATCGCGCAGCTGTGCCGGGAGCGCGGCGTGGTGCTCATCGAAGACACCGTCGGCTCCATCGCGTCCCACGTGGACGGCAAGATGTGCGGGACCTTCGGCGACATCGCGGTCTGGAGCTTCGACTCGCGGAAGATCATCTCCACCGGCGACGGCGGCATGATCTTCGTGCGCGACCCCGAACTGCACGCGCGGGCGCACCGCCTCGCCTACCACGGCCTCGTGGACCGCAGCGCGTTCACCACCGCCTCGAAGTCGCCGCGCCACTGGTGGGGCCTGGACATCCAGGACGTCGGCCGCAGGCTGATCGGCAACGACGTCACCGCGGCGATCGGCAGCGTCCAGCTGCGCAAGCTGCCCGCGTTCATCGAGCGGCGCCGGCAGGTGACCGAGCGCTACGACAAGCAGCTCACCGGGGTCGAGGGCATTCGCACCCCTCCCCCGCCGCCCGCCGGGCACGGCAGCTCGTACTGCTTCTACTGGGTGCAGATCGACCCGGCCATCCGCGACCGGGTCGCCGAAGACCTGCTGGAGCAGGGCATCTACACCAGCTTCCGGTACGAACCGCTGCACCAGGTGCCCATCTACGGCGGGACCGCCCGGGAGCTGCCCGGCACCGACACCGCCTCCACCTCCACGCTGCTGCTGCCGCTGCACCAGGCGATCACCGACGCCGAGGCCGACACCGTGGCCACCGCGCTGGCGGCCTCCGTGGCGAAGCGCTCCGGCTCGACCCGAGTGGCGTAGGGAGCACACACATGTTCGGCACCGACCTGGCCGCCGTCTACGACCTGGTGTACCGCGAACGCGGGCAGGACTTCGCCGCCGAGGCGGAACTGGTCACCGGGCTGGTCCGGGACCGCGCGCCCGAGGCGGCGAGCCTGCTCGACGTCGGCTGCGGCACCGGCGAGCACCTGGTGACGCTGGCCCAGCGCTTCGCCCACGTCGAAGGACTCGACCTGGCCGAGCCGATGGTGGCGGTGGCGAGGGCGAAACTGCCCGACGTCACCGTCCACATCGGCGACATGACCGCCTTCGACCTCGGCCGGACCTACGACGCGATCATCGCCCTGTCCGCGGCCGTCGCCTACCTGCCCTCCGCCGACGCGATGGGCATCGCCATCAAGAACATGGCGTCCCACCTGGCCCCCGGCGGGGTGCTGGTCGTGGAGCCCTGGTACTTCCCGGAGAACTTCCTCGACGGGTACGTGGCCGCCGACATCATCCGCGGCGAGGGCCGCACGATCTCCCGCGTCTCCCACAGCCGGGCCCGCGACGGGGCCACGCACATCGAGAGCCACTGGGTGGTCGCCGACACCGACGGCATCCGCCACTTCACCGAGACGCACGTGTTCGGGCTGTGGACCCGCCGGCAGTACGACGCGGCCTTCGCCGCCGCGGGGTGCCGCGCCGAGCACGTCCCCGACGTGCAGCTGGGTCGGGGCCTGTTCGTGGCTCGGCAACGCTAGCGAAAGGGCAAGGACATGACCTCGTTGGCCCAGCTCCAGCCCCGTGACGACGCCGAACTCCCCCGCCGCTTCGCGCTCTCGGCGTCGGTGACGTCCGCCGGCGCGTGGATGCGGACCATGCGCTTCTACGACTGGTTCGCCCAGCGCGGCCGACAGCACCGGTTCCGGGTGGACCGGATTCCGTTCGCCGACCTGGTCGGCTGGTCGTTCGACCCGGACTCGGGCAACCTGGTGCACCAGAGCGGCCGGTTCTTCACCGTCGAGGGGCTGCACGTCAAGGTCGGGGAGGGCCCGTTCCCCGAGTGGCAGCAGCCGATCATCCTCCAGCAGGAGGTCGGCATCCTAGGCATCCTGGTCAAGGAGTTCGGCGGGGTCCTGCACTTCCTCATGCAGGCCAAGATGGAGCCGGGGAACCCGAACCTGCTGCAACTGTCGCCGACCGTGCAGGCCACCCGCAGCAACTACACGAAGGTCCACAAGGGCGCCGACGTCAAGTACCTCGACTACTTCACCGAGCAGGGCCGCAGCCGGGTGCTGACCGACGTGCTCCAGTCCGAGCACGGGTCCTGGTTCCTCAGCAAGGCCAACCGGAACATGATCGTCGAGGCCTACGACGACGTCCCGGTGGAGGACGACTTCTGCTGGCTCACCCTCGGCCAGATCGGCGAGCTGCTGCGCCAGGACAACATCGTCAACATGGACGCGCGCACGGTGCTGGCCTGCGCCCCGGTCGGGCACGACGAGCCGCGCGCGATCCACTCCGACACCGAGCTGCTGTCGTGGTTCACCGCGGAGCGGTCCCGCCGCGAGGTCGACGTGCGGCGGATACCGCTGTCGCAGGTGCGCGACTGGGTCCACTCCCCCACCTCGATCGACCACGTGGACGGCAAGTACTTCCGGGTGGTCGCCGTGTCGGTCGAGGCGAGCAACCGGGAGGTCTCGGGCTGGACCCAGCCGTTGTTCGAACCGCGGGCGCGCAGCGTCGCGGCGTTCCTGACCAGGAGGTTCCACGGCGTGCCGCACCTGCTGGTGCACGCGCGGGTCGAGGCGGGCTTCCTGGACACCATCGAGCTGGGCCCGACCGCCCAGTACACCCCGGAGTACTACGCGCACCTCAAGGGCAAGCAGCGCCCGCCGTTCCTGGACCTGGTGGCCGACGCGCCCGCCGAGCAGATCCGCTACCAGGCGGTGCACTCGGAGGAGGGCGGCCGGTTCCTCAACGCGGAGAGCCGCTACGCCATCATCGACGTCGACGACCGGGACGTGCCCGCCGACCTGCCGCCCGGCTACCGCTGGGTCACCCCCGGCCAGCTCAACTCGCTGGTGCGCCACGGCCACTACGTCAACGTGCAGGCCCGCACCCTGCTGTCGATCATCAACTCGCGGGCGGCCGAACTCTGATGACCCCGCTGCGGATCGGTGTCCTGGGCTGCGCGGACATCGCGGTGCGGCGGATGTTGCCCGCGTTCGCCGCGTCCCCCCACACCGGACTGTCCGCGGTGGCCAGTCGCGACCCGGCGCGGGCGGCGGCGGTGGCGGGCGAGCACGGCGCGCGCGCCGCCCGCGACTACCGGGAGGTGCTGGCCGATCCGGCGGTCGACGCGGTCTACGTGCCGCTGCCGCCCGCGCTGCACGCCGAATGGGTCGAGGCGGCGCTGCTCGCGGACAAGCACGTGCTCGCGGAGAAGCCGCTGACCACCGACGCCGGGCAGACCAACCGGCTGCTGGCGCTGGCCCGCGCGCGGGGCCTGGCGCTGGTGGAGAACGTCCTGTTCGTCCACCACCCCCAGCACGCGGCGGTGCGCGACCTGGTGGCCGACGGCGCGATCGGCGAGCCGAGGGCGTTCAGCGCGGCCTTCACCATCCCCCGGCGCCCGCTCGGCGACATCCGCTACCAGCCGGAACTCGGCGGCGGCGCGCTGCTGGACACCGGCCTGTACCCGGTGCGCGCCGCCATGCACCTGCTCGGGACGGACCTGCGGGTCGTCGGCGCCACGCTGACCCGGGCGCCCGGCTTCGCCGTGGACACCTCGGGAGCCGCGCTGCTGGCCACACCCGACGGTGTCACCGCCCAGGTGACCTTCGGCCTGGACCACGGCTACCGGTCGGCCTACGAACTGTGGGGCACCGAGGGCAGGCTGACCGTCGAACCCGCGTTCACCCCGCCCGCCGACCACCGCCCGGTGCTCCGGCTGGCCCGCCGCACCGGCACCGAGGAGGTCGCCCTGGCGGCCACGGACCAGACAGTCGCCGCCGTGACCGCGTTCGCCCACGCCGTCGCCGCCGCCCGCACCGACGACGCGGCGCTGCACCAGGCCCGCCTGCTGGACGACATCCGCACCGAAAGCGGATGGTAAGTCGATCGTAGGGTCCATGTCGGATGGTGGTCGCGCACGACCACCGAGCCGACAGCGAGGAACTCCACCGATGTCCGAAAGCCACCGCCTGCGGGTAGCGGTCATCATCGGCAGCACGCGCGACGGCCGGTTCGGGCCCACCGTCGCCGAGTGGTTCACCGCCAAGGCCCGCCGCAGGCACGACCTCGACATCGACCTCCTCGACCTCGCCGAGACGGGCCTGCCCGACAAGCTGGCCGAAGAGGGCGCCACCCCGCCGCCCGCCGTGCGCGCCGTGGCGGGCCGGCTCGCCCGCGCCGACGCGTTCGCGGTCGTCACGCCCGAGTACAACCGCAGCTTCCCCGCGCCGTTGAAGACCCTGATCGACTGGTTCTGCCTGGAGTGGCAGGCCAAACCGGTCACGATCATCTCCTACGGTCGGGCCTCGGGCGGTCTCAACGCCACCCGGCAGCTGCGGGAGATCTTCACCGAGTTGCACGCCACGACCGTGCGCGACACCGTGGCGCTGGCCGACTACTGGACCCACTTCAGCGCGGACGGCACGTGGCCGAAACCGACGGCCGAGTGCCACGCGGCGGCCGACACGACCCTCGACCAGCTCGTCTGGTGGGCCGCGGCGCTGCGCGACGCGCGCTCGACGTCCCCCTACCCCGCCTGAACCACCCCATCCGAGAAGAAAGTCCGAGAGGAGCAACGACAGTGAATGCCAAGGAGCCGGCTTCCGCGCAGGTGCTGGGCACCGACGGGGGCAGGCCGGCGCCGTGGGCGGAGGCGCGCGAGCGGCTGGCCGGGGCGCAGTCCTTCTGGACCGCGACGAGCCACCCGAGCGGGCGACCGCACCTGCGGCCCGTGCTCGCGGTCTGGGTGGACGGGGCGCTGTACCTCTCGTCGGACCCGACCGCCCGCAAGAGCCGCAACATCGACGCCACCGGCCACCTCTCCATCTCGGCGTCCTGCGACGACCTGGACCTGGTCATCGAGGGCACCGCCGAGCGGGTCACCGACCCGGCAAAGCTGGAGCAGGTCGCCGCCGCGTACAAGGAGAAGTACGGCTGGCCGGTGACCGTCGTCGACGCCGCGTTCACCGCCCCCTACGCGGCGCCGACCGCGGGCGACGGGCCCTTCGCCGTCTACGAGGTCGACCCGGTCACCGTGTTCGGCTTCCCGACCAGCGACAAGTTCCCGCCCACCCGCTGGCGTTTCTGACGTCGGCGAACGCTGGAAAGGATTGATGATGGACTCCACGCCGACGACCGAGCCCGGCGCCCTCGCCGGGCGCAAGGAGTGGTTGGGCCTGGCCGTGCTGGCCCTGCCCACCATCCTGTTGGCACTCGACTTCAGCGTCCTGTTCCTGGCCCTGCCCAACCTGAGCGCCGACCTGGCGCCCGACGGCGCGCAGCAGCTGTGGATCATGGACATCTACGGCTTCATGATCGCCGGCTTCCTGGTCACCATGGGCACCCTCGGCGACCGCATCGGCCGGCGGAAGCTGCTGATGATCGGCGCCGTGGCCTTCGCCGCCGCGTCGGTGCTGGCGGCCTACTCGACCTCGGCCGAGATGCTGATCGCCACCCGGGCGCTGCTCGGCATCGCGGGCGCGACGCTCATGCCGTCCACGCTGTCGCTCATCACCACGATGTTCACCGACGCCAAGCAGCGGGCCTCGGCGATCGGCATCTGGATGGCGTGCTTCATGGGCGGCACGGCCGTCGGCCCGGTGATCGGCGGCGTGCTGCTCCAGTGGTTCTGGTGGGGCTCGGTGTTCCTGATGGGCGTGCCCGTCATGATCCTGCTCCTGGTGACCGCGCCGGTCCTGCTCCCCGAGCACCGCGACCCGTCCGCCGGCAAGCTCGACCTGGCCAGCGTCGCCCTGTCCCTGGTGGCCATCCTGCCGATCATCTTCGCCCTCAAGGAGATCGCCAAGGACGGCTTCGCCGTCGTGCCGCTGGTGGCCGCCGTCGCCGGTGTCGTGTTCGGCGTGCTGTTCGTGCGCCGGCAGCGCAAGATCAGCAACCCGCTGATGGAGGTGTCGCTGTTCGGCAACCGCGCCTTCAGCGGCGCGCTGAGCATCATGCTGCTCGGCGTCCTCACGGTCGGCGGCAGCACCCTGCTGTTCGCCGTCTACCTCCAGGACGTGCAGGACATGTCGCCGCTGGCGGCCGGCCTGTGGATGCTCCCGCACACCGCCGCGCAGATGATCGGCGTGGTGCTGGCGACCACGCTGGTCCGCACCATCCGGCCGGCCTACGTGATCGCGGGCGGCCTGGTGGTCACGGTCGTCGGCTTCCTGATCGTGTCGCAGGTCAGCGCCACGGGCGGCATCACCCTCGCGGTGGCCGGCCTGTCGATCGCGTTCTTCGGCGGCGCCCCTATCGCCGGCCTCGGCGTCGACCTGATCGTGTCGTCCGCACCGCCGGAGAAGGCGGGCTCGGCGTCGTCGATCTCGGAGACCAACATCGAGTTCGGCATGGCGCTGGGCGTCGCGGTGATGGGCAGCATCGGCGCGGCCGTCTACCGCAGCCGGATGGCGGACACCCAGATTCCCGCGGAGGCGTCCGAGGCCGGCAACACCCTGTCGGGCGCCATCGCCGACTCGGCCGACCTGCCAGGTGAAGCGGGCGCGTCGCTGGTCGCCGCCGCGCGGGAGGCGTTCACGTCCGGGTTCGGCACGGCAGCCGCCGTGTGCGCCGGCATCGCCGCAGTCGTAGCCGTCCTGGCGGTGACCCTCCTCCGCCACGTCCCACCCGCCGGCGCCGCCGAGTCTGAGCCGGACGCAGAGGACACAACCACCACCGACAAGGCAACCAACGTCGAGGCGTAGAAAATCCCCAGAAAAGCGAGGAGGTGTGACCGCAAGCCGCGGTCACACCTCCTCCACGTCATCACCCGTGCGGGCAGGCCGCCGAGGCGGACACAACTCACCCTGGGCAGTTGTAGTTGTGTCCATCCTTGGCGGCCTGCCCGCCCGGCGAGGCTCTTTCAATCTTTTGCTTTTCAATGCGCTTCGCTTTTTCCACGCGCTGCGCGCTCTCAAGCCCAACGCGCTGACGCGCTCTAAAGCCAAAAGCGGCCTGGAGGCGACCGGGGGGTGGAAGAGCGTCGGTTCGTCCCCCGTACGGGGGACGAACCCGAAGCCCTTCCTTGGCTTGGCAGCCCTGTCAAAAGCGCGCCTGCGGCGCGGCGAACCAGCGGTTCCAGGGCGGCGGCGCGTCCGCCGGGTCTCGTGGCCGCGTGGGCCGCGAAACCCGGAGTTGGGCGTCGCGCACGAGGCCGCGCGGGTGCGCGTGCTGGTGGGCCGGGCGTGCTCTCGATTGGGCGATGAGGACGCTGCCGCCGCCGAGCGCGACGCCGCCCGCGCGGTGTTCGCCGCGCCCGACCTGGCGCGGCTGGAGGGGCGCCCGGACGGGCTGACCGTGCGCGAGTGCGAGGTGCTGGCGCTCGCGGCAGCGCGCGATGGGCCGTGAGGTGACGGCCGTGGCCGCCGCCGACTAGGCCACCCGTGGGGTCGAAGGGCCGGCCGGTGGCTTCGCCTGCCGCAGAACCCGCAGCGCGAGCCCAGGCCGCATGAGCGCGGTCGGCGGGTCGACCAACCCCGCCACCCGAAGGAACGCACTGGCAACCCGAGGGTCTCGGGTAGCCGCCGTCTGCACCTTCGGCATGTACGAGTTCCCCATCCGCGCCTTGAGCGGCCGGGGCCCGACCACGTCCGGATAAGCCAGGTCACCACCCGCCGCGATGTCCCACGGCGCGTCGAGCACCTTGGCGATATCGGCGAAGAACGCCCGAGCGTCCGGCGCCGTCCCCTGCCGCAGGTGCTCGCGCAACGTCAGCGCCTGCAACCCGGCCGCCGTCATCCCCTGCCCGTACACGGGGTTGAACGTGCACACAGCATCGCCGACCACCAACAAACCCGCAGGGAACCGGGCCAGTCGCTCGTACCGCTTGCGGATGTTCGCCGGGAACTGGAACGACACCGGGTCGTCCAACGGCTCGGCGTCGCGGACCGCCTCGTACACCTCGGGGACCGGGAGGGACTTGGCGAAGTCGAGGAACCCCTCCGGGTCGGTCGGGGCGTGGTCGCCGAAGATGCCGGTGAGCGAAAGCGCCCACTTGTCCTCGCCGACAATGGTGAGGAACCCGCCGCGCCGGTTGTCGGGGGTCGCGACCGGGTTGATCGAGACATCGCCGCCGAAGTGGTCCGACGACAGCGCGAACCGGCGGGTGCAGTAGGCCAAGCCTATCTTCACCCGCTCCTCCTCGGCCCGCGCGTAGCCCGCCGACTCCAGCCAGGACGGGGTGCGCGAACCCCGGCCGGTGGCGTCCACCACCAGGTCGGCGGTCACCGTCTCCGGGGCGCTGCCCTCGGTCCGCCGCTGAATCCGCGCGCCGACGACCCGACGGCCATCGGACGACGACACCGGCTCGACGACGTCGTGGCCCTCGACGAAGCGCACGTTCGGGATCGCGGCCACCCTGGTCCGCACGTGGTGCTCCAGGGTCGGCCGGTCGCCGCCCGCCACGAACAGCCCGGTCTCCACCGGCGCGAGCCGCTTGCCGTTGAAGTACCAGCGCAGGTCCCGGCCCATGTCGCCGCACTTGACCCCGGCCGCGCGGACCTGGTCGGTGTAGCCGGGGAACAGCTCGTCCAGCACGATGAGCCCGCGCGCGAGCAGGCCGTGCACGTGCCTGCCCTGCGGCGCCCCGCGGCGCGGCCCGGCGACGCCGACGAGTTCGTCCCGGTCCACGACCACCACTTCGGCGTACGCCTCGGCGAGCACCCGCGCGGCGAGCATCCCCGCCATGCTGCCGCCCAGCACCAGCGCGCGGTCTCCGACCTTGTTGTCCATGCGGCGTCCCCGGGTCAGGAGTTCCGGTGCGACGCGGTGAGCTTCTCCAGCAACGGCACCACTTCGTGCGTGCTCGGCGTGGACAGCCACTCGTGGTGGACCCGCTTCGCGCCCTCGGCGTAGGACGGGTTCGAGATGACCTCGAAGATCTGGTCGCGGATGTCCTCGACGGACAGCTCCGTGCGGTTCATCGCGATGCCCGCCCCGCGCTCGGCCATGTACGGGCCGGTGATCGGCGACTCGATGCCCCACGGCTCGACCGGCACGACCTGCGGCACCGCGAGCGCCACCGCCGCCGCCCACGTGCCGACGCCGCCGTGGTGGATCAGCGCCGAGCAGCTCGGCAGGAGTTGGTCGAGGGGGATGTACTCGACGGTCCGCACGTTGTCCGGGATGGGCTTGCCCTTGGGCAGCTGCGACTCGTTGAGCGTGCCGACCAGCTCCACGTCCAACTCGGACACCGCTTGGAACATGTCGTCCACCAGGCCGTGGATCGCGGCCATGAGCTGCTCGTGGCCGTTGCCGAACTGGCGCATCGACGCGCCCAGGCACAACGCGATCCGGGGCTTCTCCGCCGGCCCGTACAGCCACTCGGGGACGGTGTCCGCGCCGTTGTAGGGCACCCACCGCATCGACACCCGCGACCGGTTGGTCGGCAGCCGCATCCCCTGCGGGGCCGGGTCGATCGTGATGTCCCCGAGCAGCAGGTTGTCGTCGACCTTGACGCCGTAGTGCTCGGCGATCGGGGCCACGTACCGCTCCAGCGGGTCCGGCCCCAGGTCGACGCCGGGCAGGCTGTTGCGCTGCGCCCAGCGGTCCCTGGTCCAGGCGAACATGTCGTGGCCCCACAGCAGTCGCGCGTGGACGGCGCCGCTGGCCTTGGCCGCCACCGCGGCCGAGGGCCACACCGGGTCCCAGATCACCAGGTCCGGGCGCCAGCCCTTGCAGAAGTTCACCAGGTCGGCCACCCCGGAGCGCTCCAGCGCCACGGCCGGGTCGGTCGGGTGGAAGTTCCACACGCACGGCAGCATGAACTGCCGGAAGTGCTCCCACGGGTAGCGGTCGGCCGGGTCGTCGCTGGTGAGGATCTCGGTCAGCGGGGTCAGCTCGTCGGCGGCGGCCCACAGGTCGGGGTTGCCCGCGCCCATCGGGGCCAACATCTTCTCCTGGTCGCCGATCACCACGGCGGACAGGCCGGCGGCGGCGATCTGCTTGGCGATCTTCGCGGTCGAGGCCACCCGGACCTCGTGCCCGGCCGCCTTGAAAGCCCAGGCCAGCGAGACGGACGGGTGGAGGTGTGCGGTTGCCGGCCACACCGCGAACAGGATGCGCATCAATGCTCCTCAGCCGTTGATCGAGCTGTCCGCCGCCGGGGACCGCCGGCGGCGTACCTCTGGGCGATGAACCACTGGTGCGGGTGGACCGTCCGGTCGCGTCCGGTCCGCCGTGGCACCGCAGACCATCCTGTGTGGCCGCGGCACCCCCGGCATCTTCCTCGTTGCCCTGTTTTGTGCGGCAGTGGTGCGCATTCCTGAAGATGTTCCCGCCGTCGGGGCCGCGCGAGACTCGGACGGTCCACAGAGCCGAAGGGAGCAAGCGTGACCTCGACCCAGGAGGGGATCGACCTCCCGGCTGATCCAGTCGGGAAGGGCACCGCGCGGGGACGGACGAGATGGTGGCGCCGGCCGTGGATAGTGCCGTTGGCCCTGCTCGTCGCGGCGTTCCTCTTCATCTCCCTGCCGGTGTACGCCACATTGGACCGCTCGCAGTCCCGGATCGCCCTGTCGGACAGCTTCTCCCTGCACTACCCGTTCCTGGTCGCGCACATCGCGTTCGGCACCATCGCGATGGTGACCGTGGTCCTCCAGGTGTGGCCGTGGCTGCGGCGCCGACACCCGGCCGTGCACCGGTGGAGCGGACGGTTGTACGTGTTCGCCGGCGTCATCCCTTCGGGGCTGCTCGCGCTCGCCATCACCCCGTTCGCGGTGGGCCCGGTGGGCAACGCGATCGGCGGAATCCTGTGGCTGGCCACGACGATCGCCGGCTACCGGATGGCTCGACAGCGGCGCTACGCTGACCACCGGCGGTGGATGATCTACAGCTTCGCGCTGTGCTTGCAGATCATCGAGGGTCGCGTCATGGCCATCTCGGCGCCCGCGTTCCCCGGCTTCACCCCGGAGGCGATGCCGACGATCCTCGAGACGGCCAGCTGGATCGGCATCTTCATCAACCTGCTGATCGCGCAGTGGTGGCTGGATCGGACAGCGAACGCCCGGCGGCGCCGCGCCGCCGTCCGCGACGGACAGAGGTGAGGGACATGCAGGCAGCGGTCATCCCCGGACCGGGGCTGGAATGGGAACTGCGCGAGGTGCCCACGCCCACCCCGGGCCCCGGCCAGGTGCTGATCAAGGTGCACGCGTCGGGCATCTGCTTCAACGACGTGCTCGCCACGCAGGGCATCCTGCCGTTCCCCGCGATGTCTCCGGCGGTCACCGGGCACGAACCGGTCGGCGAGGTCGTCGAGGTCGGGCCGGGGGTGACCTCCCGGGAGGTCGGGGACCGCGTCGGCACGACCTGGGTGCAGGCCGGCTGCGGTCGCTGCGAGTACTGCCGGCTCGGGTTGCCGGTGACCGGGCAGACCGCGCTGAACTGCGCCGCCCCGGTGGCCACCGGGTTCACCGTGGCGGGCGGACACGCCGAGTACGTCCTCGCCGAGGCCGCCGCGACCGTGCTGCTGCCCGACGGGCTCGCCTACGAGCACGCCGCCCCGGTGATGTGCGCCGGGTACACCGCCTGGAGCGCGCTGCGACAGGCCGATCCGCAGCCGGGTGAGCGGATCGCGGTGCTCGGGATCGGCGCGGTCGGGCACCTCGCGCTGCAGTTCGCCAAGGCGTGCGGGCACGAGACGATCGCCGTCACGCACTCGCCCGACAAGCACGCGATCGCGCGCGAACTGGGCGCGGACGCCGTGGTCGGCACCGGCGCCGAGCTGGCCGAGGCGGGCGGCGCGGAGGTGGTGCTGGCGACCGGAAGCTCCTACCGGGCCGCGTCGGACAGCCTGCTCGGCCTGCGCCCGGACGGCCGCTTGGTGCTGATCGGCATCGACGCCTCGCAGGGCTTCGACCTGGCGCCGAACCCCATGCGGCCGTTCTTCACCCAGCGGCACCGCATCATCGGCGCCACCCACAACGGGATGCCGTACCTGCGTGAGGCGCTGGGACTGGTGGCGAGCGGCGCGGTCACGCCGAGGGTCGAGGTGCACGACGCGTCCGAGGCGGCCAAGGCGGTCGGCCGGGTGGCCGCGGGCGACGTGCGCTTCCGGGCCGTACTGCGCTTCTGAGAGCCGGTCGACACCGAGTCGGACAAGGGGGTTGCGCGGGCGAACCAGGCTGGCCCGGTCCGGCAAGCCGTCAGCCGGCTCCCGCAGCCGCCGAGCGCGGGCACCCGCCGGGCCACGCGGCCAGCCCACCGCGCCACGCGGCCAGCCCACCGCGCCACGTGGGCAGCCCGCCACGCCACGTGGGCAGCCCGCCACGCCACGCGGGCAGCCCGCCACGCCACGCGGGCAGCCCGCCACGCCACGCGGGCAGCCCGCCACGCCGTGCGGGCAGTCCGCCGGGGGACACAACTCAACCTGGGCTTCTTGCTTGTGTCATCCCCGTGTGGCCTGCCCTTTGGGCACGCCATACGGCGGGGGAACCGAAGCCCCGCCGTGGCTGGGAGCAGCCCGCCGCGCGGAGCGCGGCGAAAAGCAGCGGGGCTGGTGCGCGGCAAAAAGCAGCGGGGCTGGTGCGCGGCAAAAAGCAGCGGGGCTGGTGCGCGGCGAGAGCGGCAGGGCTGGAGCGCGGCGAGAGCGGCAGGGCTGGAGCGCGGCGGGTGGGCGGAAAGCTTGCAGGGCACCGCTTCGGCCCCGGCACGGCCCGTGTCGCACTCCTGGCCGGTCCCCCGCAAGATGCCGTCGCGGACCGTCCCCGACCACTCGGCCGGGGACGGTCCGCCACTGGTCAGACCGCCGATCCGACGCGCGCCGCACGGCGCGGCAGCACACCCGCGATGAGGTCGGCGGCCTTCTCCGCGATCGCGATGACCGCCGCGTTCGGGTTGCCCCGGACCACCTTCGGCATCACGGAGGCGTCCACCACCCGCAACGCGTCCACGCCGAACACCCGCAGCTCCTCGTCGACCACCTCGCCCATCGCGCACGTCGAGGACGGGTGGAAGATCGAGTGCGTGTACCGGCGGGCGAAGTCGCGCAGGTCCGCGTCGGACTCCGAGTCGGGCACCAGGTACGGCGTGCCCGTGTAGGCCGCCAGCGCCTCCTGGCGGGCGATGTCGAGACCGATCCGCAGCGCGGCGACCGCGGTGTCCAGGTCCGACCGCTCGGCGAAGTAGTTGTGCACGATCTTGGGCTTGGCGGTCGGGTCGTCCGAGGCCAGGGAGACGCTGCCCCGGCTGGCCGGGGTGAGCATCGACGGGCCGTAGGACAGGGCGTGGTGGGTCGGCGTGCCCAGGCCGCTGTCGGCGAACATGACCGGCGCGCCCAGGAACTCCACGTCCGGCGCGGCGAGGTCGACCCGGGTGCGCACGAACCCGCCCACCTCCGGCCCGTTCGAGGTCAGCGGCCCGGTGCGCTCGTTCAGGTACAGCTCCAGGTTCTCCGGCGTGGCCGCGGCGAGCAGGCTGATCGGGTGCTCGTGGGCGTAGATCAGCGGGATCAGCGCGTGGTCCTGGAGGTTCTGCCCGACCTGCGGCGCGTCGACCAGCACCGGTAGGCCCAGCGCGCCGAGCAGCGGCGCGGGTCCGATGCCGGACAGCATCAGCAGCTGCGGCGAGTTGTAGGCGCCGCCGGACAGGATCACCTCGCGCTCGGCGCGGATCGTCACCTGCTCGTCGAGCCGCGCGCCGACCACGCCGGTCGCCCGGCCGTTCTCCACGATCACCCGGTGGACCTGGAGGTTGGTCTCCACCGTGAGGTTGGGCCGCGACAGGGCCGGGTGCAGGAACGCGGTGGCCGTGCTGGCCCGGCCGCCGTCGCGCTGGGTCAGCTGGAAGAAGCCGAAACCGTCCTGGGACGCGCCGTTGAAGTCGTCGTTCGCCGGGTGGCCCGCCTGGACGGCGGCCTCGACGAACGCCGTCGACATCGCGTTGCGCGCCCGGTTCTCCGAGACCGCGAGCGGGCCGCCGACCCCGTGGTAGGCCGACGCGCCGCGCTCGTTGTCCTCGGACTTGACGAAGTACGGCAGCAGGTCGGCGTAGCCCCAGCCGGGCAGGCCCCACTCGTCGAAGTCCAGCCGGTTGCCCCGGATGTAGATCATCGTGTTGATCGAGCTGGTCCCGCCGAGCACGCGCCCGCGCGGCAGGTAGACCCGGCGGCGGTCCAGGTGGGGTTCCTCGTGGGTGTCGTAGTCCCAGTCGAGGTTCGTGCGGAAAAGCTTGCCGAACGCGGCAGGCACGTGGATGTTCTGGGACGTGTCGGCCGGGCCCGCCTCGACCAGGCACACGCTGACGTTGGGATCCTCGCTCAGCCGCGCGGCGAGGACGCAACCCGCCGACCCGGCGCCGACGATCACGTAGTCGTACATCCGCTCCTCCTTGGGTGAATCCCCAGCATGGCCCAGGACGATGGGGCGGGGCGTCTCCGTGGTTGCCGACTCTCGACCCCGAACGCGGGAATTTTCGGCAAGCCCGGAGAAGCGTCGGGCCCGCGCGCCCGCCGACGATGGGGGCCGGAGTTCGTGAGGACGGAGATTCCATGATGCGTGTGCGTTCGACGACGGCTGCGGTCGCCGACGGCCGTCCCGGGGCGGTGACCCGATGACCACCACCGACGAGGTTTCCTGGGGCGACGCGGCCGAGATCCTCGCCGCGGCGGGCGTGCCCGACGACCCCGACTACTACGGCGCGTTCACCAGCCCGGCGCAGAAGGCCGTCCTCACGGTGCCGCTGCGGGTCCAGGCCGCCTGGGCCGCCAACGACGCCGACGCCTTCGCCGACATCTTCACCGAGAACGGCAGCGAGCTGATCGGCGACGACCAGATGACCAGCCGAGAGGAGATCCGGGCGTACATGACGGCCGGGTTCGCCGGCGTGTTCAAGGGTTCTCGCGTGCGCGGCTGGGCGCTGTCGCTGAAGTTCCTGTCCGACGACGTCGCCCTGCTGGTCACCGGCGGCGGGGTGATCTTCGCGGGCGCCGACGACATCGCGCCGGAGCACGAACTGCGGTCCACCTGGGTGATCCTGCGGGAGGCACCCGGCCGGTTGCGGCTCGTCGCGCACCAGAGCAGCCCGATCAAGGGCTGACGTCCCCTAGCCACAAGGAGTTCCCATGGCCAATGACGACCACCTCGCCCTCGACCGGCCGTCACCGGCGCGCATGTACGACTACTTCCTGCACGGCGACAACAACTTCGAGATCGACCGGGCCGCCGCGGAGCAGGTGATCGCCAGGGTCGGGGAACGCCTCACCCGCGACGTCGTGTGGGAGAACCGCAACTTCCTCGGCCGCGTGGTGCGCCACCTCGCCGAGGACTGCGGCATCACGCAGTTCATCGACGTCGGCGCGGGCCTGCCCAGCCAGGAGAACACCCACCAGGTGGCCCGCCGGGCGGTGCCCGACGCCCGGGTGGTCTACGTCGACAACGACCCGATCGTCGCCGTCCACGGGCAGGCCCTGCTCTCCGACGAGGACCGGAAGCGCACCCGGATCATCACCGCGGACCTGCGGGAGCCGCTCGCGATCCTGGACCACCCGGAGACCAAGGAGGTCATCGACTTCGCCAAGCCCGTCGCGGTGCTGCTGATCGCCGTTTTCCACTTCGTGAAGGACAGCGAGCGGCCGGGTGAGCTGGTGGCGGCCTTCCGGGAGCGGATGGCGCCGGGCTCCTACCTCGCGCTGTCGCACCTGAGCACGCACGACTCGCCGCCCGAGGAGCGCGTGAAGATGGAGGACAGCTACAAGAACGCCACGGCGCCGATGGTGTTCCGCGACCTCCCCGAGATCGAGAAGCTGTTCGACGGCTTCACCCTCACCGCGCCCGGCCTGGTCCCCGTCGGCCGGTGGCAGCCCGGCGTCGAGGAAGGCGAGTCCGTGCGCCGGATGTACGGCGGAGTGGCGCGACTGTCCTGATGCGTCAGTGGGCGGGTCCGAAGGCACGTGTCCTTCGGACCCGCCGCCGTCGGCGTCAGCCGGTCCGGTCCAGGAAGTCGAGGACCCGGGCCCGCATCAGCCCGGCCAGGTCCGGGTCGTGGTCGGGGTAGCCGGCGTCGCCGAACATGTGCCGGTCACCCGGGTAGACGTGCACGTCCAGCGGCGCGCCGGCGCGGTCGGCGGCGGCGCGGAACCGGTCGAGGTCGGTCGGGCCGACCCACGGGTCGCCTTCGGCGAAGTGCACCTGCGCGGGAACCCCGTCGGGCCAAGGCTCGTCCGGCACCGGCACGCTGTTCATGAGCACCGCGGCCCGCACGCCGGGCACCGAGGTCGCCACGTCGACCGCCACGGCGGCGCCCATGGAGAACCCGGCGACCACGAATCCCGCCGGCAGACCCGCCACGGCGCCGAAAATCCGCTCGCGCAGCCGGGGTCCCAGCGCGTCGAGCTTGCGCATGCCGTCGTCGATGTCGTCGTACGCCTCGCCGTCGAACAGGTCGGGCGTGTGCACGTGGTGGCCCGCGGCACGCAGGTCCTCCGCCCACTCCAGGATGCTCGGCCGCCGGCCGAGGACCGAGTGGAACAGCACGACAGTGTGGATCACGCGTCCGATCGTAGGTCGACCGCGGTCAGGTGCGCAGCCTGGAAGCAATCCGGCGGTTCCCGGTGAGCCAGAGTGGAGTGAGGGGCCGGCGCCGCGGCGGCGGGGAAGGGGAGGTTTCGCGATGAGGGCGGCTGTGATCCCGGAGCCGGGGGCGGCGTACGAGGTGCAATCCCTGCTCGCTCCGCAGCCGGGGGCGGGACAGGTGCTGATCAGCGTGCGCGCGAGCGGGATCTGCCACGACGACGTGCTCGCCGCCAAGGGCGTCATCGGGTTCCCGTCGGTGTCCCCGGCCGTGCTCGGGCACGAAGTGGTCGGTGAAATTCTGTCGGTCGGCGAGGGCGTCACCACGCGGCGGCCGGGTGACCGGGTCGGCACGACCCGGGTGCAGTCCGGCTGCGGGCGCTGCGACTACTGCATGTTGGAGCTGCCAGTCACCGGGCAGACCGCGATCAACTGCGTGGAGCCCCGGACGCTCGGCTCCACCATGGCGGGCGGGCACGCCGAGTACGTGGTGGCCGAGGCCGCCGCCACGGTCCTGCTGCCCGACGTGCTGTCCTTCGAGCTGGCCGCGCCGGTGATGTGCGCGGGCTACACGAGTTGGAGCGCGCTGCGCAGAGCCGATCCCAGGCCGCACGAGCGGGTCGCCGTGCTGGGCATCGGCGGTCTGGGGCACATGGCGGTGCAGTACTCCCGCGCCTGCGGTTTCTTCACCATCGCGATCACGCACACCGCCGACAAGCACGACCGGGCCCGGGAACTGGGCGCGGACGTCGTGGTGTCCAACGGCCGGGAGCTGCGCGAGGCCGGCGGCGCGGACGTGGTCCTGGTGACGGGGAATTCCCACGCCGCCGCCTCCGACGCGCTGCTGGGCCTGCGGCCGGACGGCCGGATGGTGCTGGCCGGCATCGACGGCGGCGCCGGGTTCGACCTCACCGCCGACCGCGCCAAGCCGTTCTCCGGTCAGCGCCACCACGTCATGGGCGCCACGCACGGCGGCCCGCACCTGCTGCGCGAGGCGCTCGACATGGTCGCCTCGGGCCGGGTCACCCCGGCGGTGGAGGTGTACCCGCTGGAACGGATCTCCGACGCGATGGACGCCGTGGCCAAGGGCGAAGTGCGGTTCCGCGCCGTCGTCACGCCCTGACGCACTCCGCAATCGTGAAGGTGCGGGTCGGCGGTGCGGCGGCCAGGGTCGGGTGGGACTTGCGTTGACCGGCGGTTCGGGCACGTTGCCACAGGAACGAACACTAGGAGGAGCAGGTGGACATCACCAGCGCACCCGCGAGGACCGAACTGGTGCGCCGTGCGGCGGAGCTGGTTCCCCTGCTGCGCAAGCACGCGCAGTGGTCGGATGAGAACCGCAGACTGCACGACGAGGCCGTGGAGGCGATGACCGACGCGGGGTTGTTCCGCATGCGGGTGCCCATGCGCTACGGCGGCTACGAGTCCGACACGGCCACGCTGTCCGAGGTGGTCGCGGAACTCGCGCGCGGCGACGGCGCCGCCGCGTGGACCGCGTCGGTGTGGACCATCCCGGGCTGGATGGTGGGCATGTTCCCCGACGCCGTCCAGGACGAGGTGTACTCGACCCCGAACGTGCGGGTGTGCGGCACGCTCAGCCCGTCGGCCGTCGCCACGCCGACCGCGGGCGGCATCGTCGTCAACGGCCGGTGGGGTTTCATCAGCGGTGCCCTGCACAGCCAATGGCAGGAGATCATCGCCATGGCGCCGACCCCGGACGGGCAGGGCCAGTGGCCGGTCATGGCGCTGGTCCCGCTGTCGGACCTGGAGATCGTCGACGACTGGCACACTTCGGGCCTGCGCGGCTCGGGCAGCGTGACGACGGTGGCGAACGACGTGTTCGTGCCGCAGGAGCGGGTGCTGCCCCTGCCGGCCGTACTCCAGGGCCAGTACGCGTCCGAGCTGAACGCGTCCCTGCCGATGTTCCGCGCCCCGCTGCTGGGCGTCGCGAACGCGTCGACGGTGGGCCCGATCCTGGGCCTGGCCCGAGCCGCCCTGGAGGTGTTCATGGAGCGGCTGCCCGGCCGCAAGATCACCTACACCGACTACGTGAGCCAGCAGGAAGCGCCGATCACGCACCTCCAGGTCGCCGAGGCGTCCATCGCGGTGGACCAGGTCGAGTTCCACGGCCGCCGCATCACGTCCCTGGTGGACGAGCGCGGCGTGACCGGCGAACCGTTCACCTTGCTCGACAGGGCCCGGTCGCGCGCCGACATCGGCGAGATGATGCGGCTGGCCCGGCGCATCGCGGACGTGCTGTCGGGGGCGGGCGGGGCTTCGGCGATCTACAGCTCGGTGCCGTTGCAGCGCATCGCCCGCGACATCCAGGCGATGAGCACGCACGCGCTGATCGTGCCGACGACGAACATGGAGCTGTACGGGCGAATTCTGTGCGGGCAGGAGCCGAACACCCTGTACATCTGACGTACATCTGGCCTGATCGGACGGGTGCCGCAGGTGGCGTTCGCGCTGCCTGCGGCAGCGGCTGCTTTTCGCCGCGCAGCGGCAGCTTTTCGCCGCGCAGCGGCAGCTTTTGGCAGGGCTCCCAGCCCAGGGGAACCGAAGGTCCTCCCTC
The DNA here is from genome assembly GCA_050954585.1 of Actinosynnema sp. CA-248983. Taxonomy (GTDB): domain Bacteria; phylum Actinomycetota; class Actinomycetes; order Mycobacteriales; family Pseudonocardiaceae; genus Actinosynnema. The sequence continues at coordinate 5,661,477 of CP191863.1, forward strand.
CCCCATCGGTGGTCTGCCCGCCGGCGAGGCTCTTTCACGCTTGAAACGCAACGCTTCGCTCTCAAGCCGAACGCGCTTCGCGCTCTCAAGATCACAAGCGCCTCGCCGGCGGGCAGGCCGCCAAGGATGGGCACAACTACAACTGCGGGGTTGAGTTGTGTCCCCTCGGCCGGACTGTCCGCACGGCAAGGCGAACTGCCTGCTCGGCTGGGCCGGGGTCCGGAGCAGGGCCTCTGAGCTGCGGATATACCTCGCGTGAACAGTCGTTCGCCAGGCTCCGCGCGCCGCTGTGGACGGCGGTGTGTCGAGGGTTCGAGGGGTGAACGACGTTGTCCGGAAGACAAGTGGGCAGACCGCTCGCGTTGGTGCCGGCGGCTGTGGTGGGGATCAGTCGCCAACCCCGACGGGACCCGGACCGCGGACATCGCGGGTGGGCCGGTGCGGGTTCGGCGGGGTAGGCAGCCCGGTGAACTGCGTGGACCTCGACGGCCGCGCCGGGTTCTGGAAGAAGGTCGGCAACTTCGCGAAGAAGGCGCTGGGCAGTGGCCGGAGCCGCTGAGCCGAGGGGCGCAGGGCCCGAGTATCGGCCGGAAATTGCGACCGGAACGGTTGCGAGCCGAGTACGTGGCGTCAGCCTGTGATGGTGAGGACCGGTTCGTTGTCGTGGATGGTCACGGTGACGTGCTGGCCGGGGCGGAGGTCGCCGGACAGGAGGGCTCGGGACAGGCGGCGGTCGAGTTCCTTGGCGATGGTCCGGCGCAGCGGCCGGGCGCCGTGTTCGGGGGCGTAGTTGGTGGTGGCCAGCCAGGTTATTGCTTCGTCGGTGACTTCCAGGGTGATGTTTTGCGCGGCCAGGCGGGCGCGGGTGTCGTTGAGGAGGAGGGTGGTGATCTGGCGCAGGTCCTCGGCGTCAAGGGCGCGGAAGCGGATTGTTTCGTCCAGGCGGTTGAGGAATTCCGGGCGGAAGGGTGGGAGGAGGGTGGCGGGGGTGGTGTTGCTGGTCATGATGATCACGGTGTTGGCGAAGTCCGTGGTGCGGCCGTGCGGGTCGGTCAGGCGGCCGGTGTCCAGGACCTGGAGCAGGGTGTTGACCACTTCCGGGTGGGCCTTGTCGATCTCGTCCAGGAGGACCACCGAGTAGGGAGTGCGGCGGACCGCGCTGGTCAGGGCGGGTACGACGTGCTGCGTGGCGTACTCGGACATGTCGAAGCGGATCAGGCGGTCCGCAGAGCCGTAGAGGGACTCCGCCAGGGCGCGGGCCACCTCGGTCTTGCCCACGCCGGTCGGCCCGAGGAACAGGAACGAGCCGGTGGGGCGGTGCGGGTGTTTGAGGCCGGCTCGGCCCAGGCGGACCGCGTCGGCCACGGCTTCCACGGCCTCGTCCTGGCCGATGATCCGGCGGTGGAGCTGGTCCTCCAGCGTGAGCAGGCGGTGGCGTTCGGATTCGGTCAGTTGGGTCACCGGGATGCCGGTGCTGCGGGACACGACCTCGGCGATGTCGTCGGCGTCGACCTCGGGCGCGTTGGCGAGGGCGGCCTTGGCGGCGGCCACGGCGGCTTCGGCTTCGGCCAGGCGGGACGGGTCGGGCAAGTCTTCCTCGTTCAGGCGGCGGACGCGTTCTTCGAGGGAGTCGAGGTCGGGAGGCGCGGTCTTCTGGCGCAGGCGGACCCGGGCCCCGGCGCGGTCCATCAGGTCGATGGCCTTGTCGGGCAGGAAGCGTTCGGTGACGTAGCGGGCCGACAGCTCCACCGCTGCCTGGATCGCTTCGTCGGTGACGCGGACCGCGTGGTGGCGTTCGTAGCGGCTGCGCAGGGCGGTGAGGATGGTGACGGCCTGGTCGGGGGTGGGTTCGGCGACCAGGACGGGCTGGAAGCGGCGTTCAAGGGCGGCGTCCTTGACGATGTGGCGCTGGTAGTCCTCGACCGTGGTCGCGCCGATGAGCTGGAGGCGACCGGTGGTCAGGGCGGGCTTGAGGATGTTCGCGGCGTCCATGACCGCGCCCTCGGCGCTGCCGGCGCCCACGACGGTGTGGAGTTCGTCGATGAACAGCACGATCATGCGGTTGGTCGCGGCGACCTCGTCCATGACGCCCTGGAGGCGTTCCTCGAACTCGCCCCGGTACTTGGAGCCGGCGACCATGGCGGCCAGGTCCACCGAGATCAGGCGTCGCCCGGCCAGGGTGGCCGGCACGTCGCCGGTGGCCATGCGGGTCGCGATGCCCTCGACGATCGCGGTCTTGCCCACGCCGGGGTCGCCGAGCAGGACCGGGTTGTTCTTGGTGCGCCGGGACAGCACCTCGACGACCTCGTCGATCACGTCGTCGCGACCCACCACCGGGTCCAGCGCGCCCTCGCGGGCGGAGGCGGTCAGGTCACGGCCGAACCGCTCCGCGCGGCGGGTCTGGGCGGTGGGTGCGCCCAGGCCGGCGAAGAGCTTGCCGACCAGGTCCTCCAGCGGGTTGGAGCCGAAGCGGAAGAAGTCGTCCGGCATCGCGGGCCACCTTCGATCGGGGACGCCTCCCATGGTCCTCCCCCGCGACGCGGGCGCAAGGCCGGTCGGTCCGGGGTGGTAGGAAGACGTGGTGAGCAACGTCGAAGAAGGCCTCCGGGTGGCGCAGGACGAGGTCGTCGGTCTGGCCAGCGAGCTGATCAGGATCGACACCACCAACACCGGGGATCCCACGACGCTCGTCGGGGAACGCGAGGCGGCCGAGTGGGTCGCGGAGAAGCTCGAAGAGGTCGGGTACGAGACGACCTACGTGGAGTCCGGGGCCAAGGGGCGCGGGAACGTCGTCGCCCGGCTGGCCGGGGCGGACCCGTCGCGCGGGGCGCTGCTGGTGCACGGTCACCTGGACGTGGTGCCGGCCGACGCGTCGGAGTGGTCGGTGCACCCGTTCTCGGGCGCGGTGCAGGACGGGTACGTGTGGGGGCGCGGGGCCGTCGACATGAAGGACATGGTCGCCATGTCGCTGGCGGTGGCGCGTCGGTTCAAGCGGGACGGTGTGGTGCCGCCGCGGGACATCGTCTTCGCCTTCCTGGCCGACGAAGAGGCCGGCGGGTTGTTCGGGGCGAAGTGGTTGGTGGACAACCGGCCCGAGCTGTTCGAAGGGGTCACCGAGGCGATTTCCGAGGTCGGTGGCTTCTCGATCACGTTGAAGGACGACGTGCGGGCGTACCTGGTGGAGACGGCGGAGAAGGGCATCCGGTGGCTGAAGCTGCGGGTGCGCGGGACCGCCGGGCACGGGTCGATGATCCACCACGACAACGCGGTCGCGAAGCTGGCGGTGGCGGTGACGAAGCTGGGGCAGCACCGGTTCCCGGTGGTGATCACCCCGTCGGTGCGGGAGTTCCTGGACGGGGTTTCGGAGATCACCGGGCTGGACTTCCCCGATGACGATGTCGAAGGCGCGGTCGGCAAGCTGGGGGCGCTGTCGCGGATGATCGGGGCCACTTTGCGGGACACCGCGAACCCGACGATGTTGACGGCGGGGTACAAGGCGAACGTGATCCCGTCGGTGGCGGAGGCCACTGTGGACTGCCGCATCCTGCCCGGCCGGGAGGAGGCGTTCGACCGGGAGGTGGCCGAGCTGCTCGGGCCCGACGTGGAGCGGGAGTGGATCGGGTTGCCGCCGGTGGAGACGACCTTCGACGGGGCGCTGGTGGACGCGATGACGGCGTCGATCACGGCGGAGGACCCGGGGGCCCGGGTGCTGCCGTACATGCTGTCGGGTGGGACGGACGCGAAGTCGTTCCAGCAGTTGGGGATTCGGAACTTCGGGTTCGCGCCGCTGAAGCTGCCGGCGGACCTGGACTTCTCGGGGCTGTTCCACGGGGTGGACGAGCGGGTGCCGGTGGACGCGCTGCAGTTCGGGGTGCGGGTGTTGGACCGGTTCCTGCGCAACAGCTGAGGTGGTGACGGCGGCCGTCGCGCGGTCCGGGTGGGCCGTGCGACGGCGCTGGTCATGCCTCAGCCGTACCGTTCGACGAGCGCGTCGCCGATCGAGGCCAGGTGGTCCCGCACCCCCGGAGGACCGGTCACCTCGACCCACTCGACCAGCCCGGCCAGCTCGCCGGCGAGCGCGTACTCGTTGTAGCCGCGGATCACGACCTCGACGCGGCCGTCGGTCGTGGAACCGCCGACGTCGAGCCGGTCGCCGACCACCATCCGGAGCTTGGCGATCCCCTCGGGTGTGCAGGTCGCCTGGGTCTCGACGGGCGTCCGCCTGCGGTCGACCTCGTCGGCGATCTCGCGCCAGCTCGCGGCGAGGTCGAACCCGTCGGGTCGGCGCACGGGATCGCCGGTCGGGTCGGCGGAGCACACGCGGTCGACCCGGAAGGTCCGCCGGCCCGCGTCGGTGTCGCAGACCAGGTACCACCACGGCCCTTTGGCGACGACGCCCAGCGGGTGGACGGTTCGCTCGGATTCGGCGCCGTTGCCGTCGACGTAGCCGAGTCGCACCTGGACGCCGCGGATCACCGCGTCCTGGAGTTCGTCTAGGAAGCGGGGCGGCGGCCGGGGCTCGACCCGGCCCACCCCCCACCGCTGCGGGTCCACCACCAACGACGACGCCGCCGCCTCGGCCTGCACCCGGAACGGCTCCGGCAGGGCGCGGACGAGCTTGCGCAGCGCCGCTTTCACGGCCGGCGTCGCGGCCGAGGCGGGGCCGGCGACCAGGAACAGGGCGCGGGCCTCGCCCGCGGTCAGCCCGGACAGGTCGGTGCGGGCACCGCCCACGAGGCGCCAGCCGCCGCCCCGGCCCCGTATCGAGTAGACGGGCACGCCCGCCATGGCCAGGGCGTCGAAGTCACGGCGGGCGGTGCGCTCGGACACCTCCAGCTCCCGGGCGACGTCCGCTGCCGTCAGCTGCTCGCGCTGTTGCAGCAGCAGGAGGATGGCCATCAGCCGGTCGGCTCGCACACCGCCGACAATCCCACAGAAAACCGGTCATGGGGTGACCGGTTTCGCTCCGCACGATGGCGACATGACCACATCAGCCGCAACCGACTTCCCCGAACCCACCCTCGTCCCCGTCAACGGCGTGGAACTGGAGGTCTTCGAAGCGGGTCGGGAGAACGCCGGAAACCCGATCGTGCTCTGCCACGGGTGGCCGGAGCACGCCTTCTCCTGGCGCCGCCAAGTGCCGGCCCTGGCCGCGGCGGGCTACCACGTCATCGTCCCCAACCAGCGGGGCTACGGGAACTCGTCCCGTCCGACCGAGGTGACGGACTACGACATCGCGCACCTGTCGGGTGATCTCGTCGCACTCCTCGACCACTACGGCTACGACGACGCCACCTTCGTCGGCCACGACTGGGGCGCGTTCGTCGTCTGGGGCCTGGCCCTGCTGCACCCGGACCGGGTGAACGGCGTGGTCGCGCTGAGCCTGCCCTACCAAGAGCGCGGCGAGACGCCCTGGATCGAGTCCATGGAGGCGGTGCTCGGCGCCGACTTCTACTTCGTCCACTTCAACCGGCAGCCGGGCGTCGCGGACGCCGTGCTCGACGAGCACACGGCCCGGTTCCTGCGCAACATCTTCCGGAAGAACCAGCCGCCGACACCGCCTCAGCCGGGTATGGCGATGATCGATCTCGCCAGGGCCGAGACACCCCTCGGCGAGCCCGTCATGAGCGACCGCGAACTGGCCGTCTTCGTCTCCGCCTTCGCGTCGACGGGCTTCACCAGCAGCATCAACTGGTACCGGAACCTCGACCGCAACTGGCGTCTGCTGGCCGACGTGGACCCGGTCGTCCGGCAGCCCGCACTCATGATCTACGGCGACCGCGACACGATCCCGAGGGCCGAACTGCTGACGGAGTTCGTGCCCTCCGTGGACGTGGTCGGCCTGGACTGCGGTCACTGGATCCAGCAGGAGAAGCCGGACGAGACGAACCAGGCGATCCTGGACTGGCTGGGCCGGCGGGCGAGGCGTTCGTGAATCGGCTTCGGTCGGGTGGGGAGGGCTTCGTCGGGCTCGGCGCGCGCGGACGGGCCGGGCGTGGTCTCGTGGAGGGGTCGGGAGGTGGGTTGTGGGCTTGCCGTTCTTCGCCCACGCCGCCGTGCTGGCCGAGTTCCGCAGGCGGTGGCGTCGGGTGTTTCCGCTGCTCGTCGCCGGGTTCGTGGGGCCGCCGGTGGAGAGCGTCGTCACCGCCGTGGTGGGTGGGGGCCGGGCGGCGGGCTGGTGGGTGGTGCTCGGGGCGGGTGCCTGGTGCCGGTGGGGTTCTTCGTCGCCCGGGGGTTCGTGCGGTGGAGCGGGTGGTGGGTCGTCGCGCTCGGTTCGGTGGTTCAGGTGGTGGGGGTCGCGGGGCTGACCGGGCGGGCGGTGCTGGTGGTGCCGCCAGTGGTCGCCGGCGTGTTGGGGGTGGTGTTGGTGGTGCGGGCGCATCAGGTGTTGTTCGACGTCGAGGGCGGGGCGGTCGCCGGGACGTCGTTGGTGATGCGCAGTCGGACGCGGGCCGTGCCCGGGATGGCCGGATGGAAGCCGGTGTTGGCGTTCGCGAGTGTGGACGACCGCTGGTTGCGGTGGCGGGTGGGAACGGGGAGCGATCTGCACGGCGGGAAGGTGGCGTTGCGGGACGTGTCGGCGGTGTGGGTGGCGCACGCCGACGGGCCGCCGGGAGGGCCTGTGGTCGCGGTGCGGGCTGAGGGGCGGGTGATCCAGATGGTGGTCGGTGATCCCGAGGGGTTCGCGTGGTTGCTCGACCGCCGGATGCGGGCGCTGGGGTCCACTCCAGAACCGTGACGTTCCGTTCCGCCGGTCGTTGGACCCGGTGAGGTCCGACGACGAAAGGACGGCGGTATGGCGACCGAGCGGTTGCGGCTGGAGGACGGCACCGAGTTGAACCTGGTGCGCAGCGGCACGCCCGACGCCGAGGTGACCGTGGTGCTCGCCCACGGCTACGCGTTGGACCACCGCACGTGGCACCGGGTGATCGCGGAACTGCCGGAGTCCGTGGCGGTCATCGCCTACGACCACCGCGGCCACGGCGGGTCGGGGCCGGCCACCCGGGAGACCGCGACCATCGAGCAACTCGCCGACGACCTGGGCGAGCTGATCGAGCGTCTGGTGCCCACCGGCCAGGTCGTGGTCGCGGGTCACTCGATGGGCGGCATGGCGGCCATGGCGATGGCCGAGCGGCGGCCACGGCTGTACAAGCAGCGGGTCGCGGGGCTGGTGTTCGTGTCCACGGCGGCCAGCGGCCTGTCGGAGACCTCGTTGGCGTGGCCCAAGGCGCTGGGCAAGCTGGTGCGTGAGCTGGAACGGGCGTTCGGGCCGCTGGTCCGGGCGGTGCGGGAGCGGATCGAGCCGGCCAAGACGGCGGGGCTGCGGTGGTGGCTGTTCGGTGACGAGCCGCGCGCGGAGGACGTCGACCTGACCGCGGACATGGTGTGGGCGCACTGGCCGGAGACGATCGCCCTGTTCCGCCCGGCGGTGGACCGCTACGACCGCGAGGCGGCGCTGACGGTGGCGGCGGAGAAGCCGGTGATCGCGATCGTGGGCGACGAGGACCGCCTGGTGGGCGAGTACAACGCGCGGGCGTTGGCCGAGGCGGTGGGTGGCGAGTCGGTCGTGGTCGAGGACGCCGGTCACATGCTGCCGTTGGAGGCGCCGGTCGAGGTCGCGGCCCAGATCATCAAGCTGTCCTGACACGGGGGACGCGCTGCGCGGGTGTGCCGCGCAGCGCGTCCGCCTCTCACACCGCCCGGTGCACGCCGCGGACCCGGGCGGCGCCCGCGTAGAGCCAGGCGAACAGCACCCACATGCCGGCGAAGATCAGGCCGACGACCAGGTAGGCGACCGTCCACAGGACCGCCGGGGTGTCGCTCTTGCGCTCGCGCTGGAGGAAGTCGATCTCGGCCATGAACGCGCGTGCGCCGTCCCGGGCCTCGATGGCGGCGGCGTTGGCGGCCGGGTCGGCCGGGGCGTAGATCGGCAGGATGGCCATCACGCCGTCCGGGGTGTGCAGGCGGACGCCGGACTTCCACTGTCCGTAGACGGGCAGGGGCTGGGCGGTCCGGTAGACGCCGTTGCCGACCTCTTCCAGCGGGGTCGTGGCGAAGTCGCCGCCCTGCCACGCGAAACCGTTGAGCCACACCGGGTTCTCCACCGGGCGGTCGAGGCGGATGGTGGCGTGCGCCCAGCGGGGTGCGGCGTCGCTGTTGGGGTTGGAGACCTCGAAGCCGGCGGTGGCTCCGGTCAGCCTGATGTCCCCGGTCAGCGGCGCGGGGTCCCGGGGCACGGCGACCGAGGCCATGAGCCCCACCGCCGCGAGTGCGCCGACCAGGCCGGGCAGGTGGCGGGGGCCGGTGCTCTCGGCGCGGTCGGCGACCTCCCCGATGCGTTCGTGCTGCCACACGCCGATCAGCGCGCCGGCGACCGCGGCGGCCGTGCCGTAGACGATGTACGTGGCCAGTTGGTGCGAGGGCCACGGGTTGGGCATGAGCGTCTGGGACAACGCGGCTTCGCCGAGCATCCCGACGGTGCCTGCGCCGATCCCGGCCACCAGGGCGAACCGCCAGCGGGTCAGGAACAGCGCCGCGGCCTCCACCACGACGGCCTCCGCCAGGTACGGCAGCGGCACGGCCAGGTGCAGGTCGGCCAGCGCCGGGACGGCGGAGAACAGCACCCGGCTGCCCAGCAGCACCCCGAGCACGATCAGCGTCCCGCCCGGCCCCCACGACAGCCGGCCCACGGTCAGCGTCCACGCGCCGATCAGCCCGACCAGCACCACCTGCGCGAGCATCGGGAACTGCGGCACGCCCAGGTCGAACTCCATCAGGAACGCCGAGGCGCCCATCAGCCACGCGCCCGCCAGCACCGGCCCGAGCAGCCGCACCAGCCGGCCGTGGGCGCCGACCTGGCGCGCCTCGGCCAGCAGCAGTTGCAGCCCGATCACGACCCCGACGCCGCCGCCGATCATGAGGATGTGGGTGGGACCCCATTCCGTGACGTCCTGGCCGAACAGCCGGTGCCACACGTCGTCCAACGGGAACCCGGCCACGCCCACCAGCCCGGTCGCGGTCATCTGCACGCTGCCCATCGGGACGCGCCAGTCCTTGTAGACCCGGAAGGTCCGCGTCGGCAGCGGGTCGCGGGCCAGGGCGGCGCTGACCAGGCCGCTGGCCAGGATGCCCATCAGCCCGAAGTAGATCGGGAAGTGCGAGGGGTTGGCCAGCGGCCCTTCGTCGCGGCCGAGTTCCATGTGGATCGGGACGTCCCAGTACACGCCGATCAGCGCGGAGAACCCCGACAGCCCGGCGAGCCCCATCGGCAGCGCCGCCCACCGCGGCAGCCCGGTCCGGTCCGCGACCCGGTCCGCCAGCCGCCCGACCGCGTTGGGCAGCCCGGCCCGTTCCGCGACCACGAACAGCAGCACCGGCACGAACACCACGGCCGCCATCGCCGCCGCGATCAGGACCTGCGAGAACTCCGCCCCACCCGCGGGTGGTGCCTCGTGTGCCAGGACGTGCATCGTCGCCTCCTGCGGTGCGCCGGGTCGGGAGGGACGATACCAAATATGTGTAACTTGAAGTAGCAGTTACTGAAGATCGCATGTACCGGTCTCTAGGCTGACCGGGTGATCTACACCGACACCGAAGCCCGAACCCTGCGCACGGCCGTCTTCGGCGCGATGGTCCTGGTCTCCACCGCCGAACCGGGCGCCCTCGACCAGGAGAGCCACGCCGGCATCCGCGCCCTGTCCACGTTCTCGCCGTCCCTGCGCGAGGTCCTGTCCGCCGCGCACCCGGAACTGCCGGACGGCACGGTCGCCGACGTGGAGGCGGGCGTCCTGGACGCGCTGCGCCGGTCGACGGCGATCCTGTCGGCGAAGGCGCCGGCGGACGCTCGGGCGTTCCCGGAGGCGGTGTTGTCGGTCTGCCGCGAGGTGGCCACGGCGGACGGGCACGTGGGCGAGGGCGAACACGCGGTGATCACCCGCGTCCGCGCCGCCCTGACCAACTGAGCCGCGAACCCGGGCGGCAGAAGTCGTCGCGCCGGTCGGTCCGGCACGGTGGTCGGTCCGGCACGGTGGTCGGGCTGTGACCCGGTGGTCGGTCCGGCACGGTGGTCGGGCTGTGACCCGGTGGTCGGGCTGTGGCTCGCTGTTCGGGCTGTGGCTCGCTGTTCGGGCTGTCGACCGCCGGTTGCCCTTCTCCGGTCCACGGCCGGAGAAGGGCGCTCCGGTCAGGTCGTCGCGAACTCCCCCGCGTGCGCCCGCGCCCACGTCCGGAAGTCGCGCGGCGGCCGGCCGGTCACCTGCTCGACCGTCGGGTAGAGCCGGGACTCGTCCAGCGTCCCCTCGCTGTAGAAGCTGAAGAACGCGTGCACGTACTCCGCCGGCATCGCCGCCGACATCTCCGCCCGCGCCTGCTCATCGGACAGCCCCACGAAGGTCAGCTCCCGGTCGAGCACCTCGCCGAGCACCCGGACCCGGTCGGCGGGCAGCAGCGGCTCGGGTCCGCTGAGCATCAGGACCTGGCCGGAGAACTCAGCCGACGTCAAAGCCCGACAGGCGACCGCGCCGATGTCGTAGGGGTCGATCATGGCCACGGGCACGGTGGCGAACGCGTCGCGGACCACGTCCCCCGCCGACAGCTGCGGCAGCCAGCGCAGCGTGTTGGACATGAAACCGTTGGGGCGCAACACCGTCCACTCCAAACCGGACGACCGCACCGCCTCCTCGGACCGGATCATGTACTCCGACACCGCGTTCCCGGTGTCCGACGCGGTCACCGCCGGGCTCGACAGGAGGACCACCCGGCGCACGCCGGCGCGCGAAGCCTCGGCCAGGATGCCCGGCATGTCGCGGTAGCCGGGCAGCAGGAACAAGGCCTCCACGCCGAAGAACGACAGCGACGCCGGGTCGTTCAGGTCGCCGACCACCTGCGGCACGTCCAGCGGCGACGGTGAGCGCACCAGCGCCCGCAAATCGACCTCGGCCCGCACCAGGGCCCGGACGACCTCCGCGCCGACGTTCCCGGTCGCCCCGGTCACCAGGACCGTCACAGCGTCTCCCGGAAGTGGGCCGCCGCCGCAGCCGCGGCCATGGTCACGTTCGGCTCCTGGTCGTAGAAGTCGAACTGGGTCCCCTCCGTCCACACCAGCGCCTTGTGGCCGGGCAGCCCGGCGTAGAACCGGCGTGCCCCGTCCGGGATCGCGGCCTGCTCGCTGTGCACGACGATCGTCGGCGCGGCGATCCGGGGCGCGTGGGCGATCCCGTCGTAGCCCAGCCACTCCGGCCACGCCATCACGGCGAACCGGTTGGGCCACTGCGGGATGCCGCCCCGCTCGGGGTTGAGGTAGAAGTCGATCTCCATCGGCATGGCGGCCCGCGGGTCCGTGCCGCTCACCACCGGCACGTACTCGACCTCGCCGGACTCCTCGAACCGCGCCCGCGCCGCGTGCCCGGCCGCGGTCCGCGCCGCGACGCCCTCGGCACCGCCGTACGCCTCCTCGCAGATCCCCGCGTCGTGCAGCCACGGCGCGACCAGCGCCAACGACCGCACGCGTGGGTCGTCGACGGCGTTGCCCGCCATGTACATCGCCGCCGCGCACACGCCGAGCGCGCCCAGCCGGTCGCCCAGCACCTCCGGGTGCGTGGACAGGAACGTCAGCGCGTTGTGGATGTCCCGGACCTTGCGCGCCGGGTCCTCCACGTCGCGCGGCTCGCCCGCGGACTCGCCGAACCCGGTGAAGTCGAACGACAGCGCCGCGATCCCCCGGTCGGCCAGCCGCCGCGCGTACCGGTCGGCCATCAGCTCCTTGACGCTGGTCCACGTCCCGGCGACGACCACGGCGGGCGCGCGGAAGACGGGCAGGTGCAGGTTGCCGACCAGCTGCGCGCCGTCGCTGTCGAAGACGACCCTCTCCACGATGGTCACGCGTTCCCCCCGGCGGCCAGCGCGAGCAGGTCCTTGTTGCCGTCGGCCCAGACCACGGTCATCACCACGCCCGCGATCCGCCACGACCCGTCGGCCCGCACCAGGTGGAACTCGTAGCTGCCGCCCAGCGTCCACAGCGGCGAGCCGAACCGGTTGGCCAGCACGTGCGTGGCCTGGAAGGACGCCGTGCACACCGCGCTGTCCCCGGCGGCGGTGACCAGGTGGTTGGTCACCAGGTGCTGCGTGGCGTCGAACGCGCCCAGGAAACCCGACCACGCGCCCACGATCTCGTCCGGGGTGAGCACGGCGGGCTCACCCCCGTTGAGGCTGGTGTAGTCAAGGGTCACCGCGGGCGCGAAGACCTGCGCCAACTCGTCCCATTCCCGCCGGTCGGCGTGCACGGCCATGCGCGTGCACACCTCGACGATCCCATCCCTGTCGCTCACCGGTTCTCCCTCTGCGAACTCAGTTGTCCGTGCGAGGATCGTCGGAAGATCATTGCCGTTGAAAGCCAACAACATGCACACCCGATGCAGGTTGTTGCAGGCAACGAAACGGGGTGTCGCACGCGTTGAACTTGACCAGCCTGGGGCTCACGGTCGACCAGGAACGGGTGTACCGGCACCTGCTGCGGTCACCGGGCCGGGCCCCCGACGACCTCGGCGGCGTCGACGTGCCCGCGGTCCTGGCCGAGTTGCAGGAGCTGGAGGTGGTGGACGGGGTCCACTCCCCCGTCCCGCCGGCGGTGGTGGTCGACCGCCTGATCCGCCGCCGGGTGGAGGAGACCTCGCGCGAGCTGAACCACCTCAGCTCGGCGTGGGTGGTGGTGCGCGACCTGGTCGAGGAGCAGACCCGGGGCCGGCCGGTGGAGCTGGTGGAGCGCATCGAGGGCGGCGACAGCGTCAACCGGCGGGTGTGGCAGCTCGCCTCGACCTGCACCGAGACGATGAACATGAAGCCCCGCCCGATGAGCCGGGCCCGCGCCGACGACAAGGCGGTGCGCGCCTTCCACCGCCGGCTCGCGGCCGGCCTGACGTGCCGGACCCTGGTCCCGTCGGCCTCGCTGGACGACCCGCGGCAGCACGACTACGCGCGGCGCCAGCACGCCGCCGGCGACGCCCACCGGATCAGCGACGAGTACCGCCGCCAGGTCCTGATCATCGACCGGGCGGTGGCGTTCGTGCAGCTCGACCCGGCGGACGCGGAGGCGGGCGCGCTGGAGGTCCGCCAGCCCGGCATCGTGGCGACCCTGGTGGAGGCCTTCGAGGGGACGTGGTCGCGGGCCCGGGAGCTGGACGTGCCGCTGACCACGATCGAACGGCAGGTCCTGCGCTCGCTGGCCTGCTACGACAAGGACGAGGTGGCGGCGCGCGCGGTGAACGTGTCCCTGCGCAAGTACCGCGCGCACGTCGCGGAGCTGATGTCCCGGCTGGGCGCGGCCACCCGGTTCCAGGCGGGCATGTTGGCCAAGGAACGCGGCTGGCTCTGACCACTACCGATACACCGACGTATTGGATACATTGGTGTATCGAGAGTGAGGTCCCGCCATGCCGCCCTCCCGCCGCCGGGTCGAGACGCGCCGCCGCCTGCACGAGGCCGCGCTGGCGGTGTTCGCCGCCGAGGGCTTCGGCCGGGCCAGCGTCGAGCAGGTGTGCGAGCGGGCCGGGTTCACCCGCGGCGCGTTCTACTCCAACTTCGCCTCCCTGGACGAGCTGTTCCTGGCCATGTGGGCGGACCGGTCGAGCGCCCTGCTGGAGGACCTGCGGCGCGCGCTGGAGGCCGCGGGCGCCACGTCCGTGACCACCGCGCGCGACGTCGTGGAGCTGGTCGACGCGGCGGTGGGCGTGGACGACGCCTGGTACCGCGTGACCGCCGAGTTCACCGCGCACGCGTTGCGCACGCCGGGGTTGCGCGAGGTCGTCGCCCAGCGCGAGGACGCGATCGCCGGCACCCTCACCCCGGTCCTGGTGTCGTTCCTGCGGCGGGTCGGCCGCGCGGTCGCCGACCCGAGGGCGCTGGCGCTCGCGCTGGTCGCCGTGCACGACGGGACCACCGTGCAGTGCCTGGTCGAGCCGGACGACCCCGCGGCGCGCCGCCGCCGGCTGGACCTGTTCGAAGCTGTCGTGCTCGCCTACACCACCCCCGGAGGGGACGCATGAACCTGGACGTCATCGTCGTCGGTTCCGGACTGGCCGGCCTGGTCGCCACGCACGAGCTGGCCAAGGCGGGCAGGAAGGTCCTGGTGCTGGACCAGGAGAACCGCAACAACCTCGGCGGGCAGGCCTTCTGGTCACTGGGCGGGCTGTTCCTGGTGGACTCGCCCGAGCAGCGCCGGCTGGGCATCAAGGACAGCTACGAACTGGCCATGCAGGACTGGATGGGCAGCGCGGCGTTCGACCGCGAGCGCGAGGACCACTGGCCCAGGCGCTGGGCGCAGGCCTACGTCGAGTGGGCCGCCGGCGGCAAGCGCCAGTACCTGCACGACCTGGGCCTGCGCCTGCTGCCCATGGTCGGCTGGGCCGAGCGCGGCGACGGCAAGGCCGACGGGCACGGCAACTCGGTGCCCCGCTTCCACTTGACCTGGGGCACCGGTCCCGAGGTGGTGCGGGTGTTCTTGGAGCCGGTGCTGGGGGCGGAGCAGCGCGGGCTGGTGGAGTTCGGGTTCCGGCACCGGGTGGACGAACTGGTCGTCGAGGACGGGGCCGTGGTCGGGGTGCGCGGGGCCGTGCTGGAGCCCTGCGACGACCTGGAGCGCGGCAAGGCGTCCTCGCGGGAGGTCGTCGGCGAGTTCGAGCACCGGGCGGCGGCCGTCGTGGTCGCGTCCGGCGGCGTCGGGCACAACCACGAGCTGATCCGGAAGTACTGGCCGACCGAGCGCCTGGGCAAGTGCCCGGAAACCCTGATCTCCGGCGTGCCCGCGCACGTCGACGGCCGGATGCTGCTGATCAGCGAAACCGCCGGCGCGAACGTCGTCAACCGCGACCGGATGTGGAACTACACCGAGGGCATCGTCAACTGGGACCCGATCTGGCCGGACCACGCCATCCGCATCCTGGCCGGTCCGTCGTCGCTGTGGTTCGACGCGGCGGGCCGCCGGTTGCCCGCTCCGAACTACCCGAGCTTCGACACCAACGGGACGTTGAAGGCGATCCTGGCCGACGGGCACGACTACTCGTGGCTGGTGCTCACCCAGACCATCATCGAGAAGGAGTTCGCGCTGTCCGGGTCGGAGCAGAACCCGGACATCACCAGCAAGGACGTGAAGCTGGCGCTGAAGAGCCGGCTGGCCAAGGGCGCGCCGGGCCCGGTGGAGGCGTTCAAGCAGCACGGGGTGGACTTCGTCGTCGCCCGGACGCTGCGCGAGCTGGTCGACGGCATGAACAAGATCGCCCGAGGCCCGAAGATCGACCACGACGAGCTGGAGCGCCAGATCGTGGCCCGGGACCGGGAGCTGGGCAACAAGTACGGCAAGGACCTGCAACTGGCGGCGGTGGAGCACGCGCGGCGGTACCTGGGCGACCGGATCACCCGCGTGGCCAAGCCCCACCGGATTCTCGACCCGGCACACGGTCCGTTGATCGCCGTGCGGCTGAACATCCTGACCCGGAAGACGCTGGGCGGGTTGGAGACGAACCTGGACTCGCAGGTGGTGCGGGCGGACGGTTCGGTGCTGCCGGGGTTGTACGCGGCGGGCGAGGTCGCCGGGTTCGGCGGTGGTGGGGTGCACGGGTACAACGCTCTGGAGGGGACTTTCCTGGGCGGGTGCGTGTTCTCCGGCAGGGCGGCGGGTCTCGCTCTGGCGCGAGAGCTGCGGTGAGCCGCCGGGTCGCCGGGAGGCTCGTGTCGGTAGGTGGGCGGGCCGTTCACGTGCGGGTGGACGGCCCGGCCGACGGTCCTCCGGTGGTGCTGCTGCACGGTTTCGGCGGGTCGCTGCACTGGTTCGACCGGTTGGTGCCGTTGCTCGGTGGTTGCCGGGTGATCCGGGTCGACCTGCTGGGGCACGGGGCCACCGGAGGGCGCGCGGCTGATGCCGACGAGCAGGCTCGGGCCGTGGCTGGGGTGTTGGGGACGCTCGGGGTGTCCGGGGTGGTGGCGGTCGGGCACTCGTTCGGTGCGGACGTGGCGCTGTCGCTGGCGGAGACGACGGGGCGGGTGGCGCGGGTGGTGGTCGTGGCGCAGGCACCGGACTACTCGGACGCGACCTTCCCGCGTGGGGATGTCCTGATGACGTTGCCGGTGGTGGGGGCGTTGTTGCACCGGTTCGCGCCGGCGTTCGCGGTGCGGGCGGTGGCGGCGCACGCGGTGGCGCCGGGCTTCCGGGTGGGTGCGACTTTGGTCCAGCAGTCGTTGGAGGACCACAAGGCGTTGGACGCCGGCATGTTCCCGATCGTGCTGGTCCAACGACGGAGGCGGTTGGCCGCGAAGCCCCTCGACTCGCGGATTCGGGACTTGGGACTGCCGGCGATGGTGGTGCTGGGCGGGCAGGACCGGTTCTACGGGGCGAGGTCGGCGCGGCGGTACGCGGCGGTGGGGGCGCGGGTCGAGACGATCGCCGAGGCCGGCCACTCCCCCGTGGTCGAGACCCCAGGCCGAGTAGCGGCCCTGATCCGGGACTTCGTCGACAGCACCTGACCCGCAGTCTCGTCGACGGCGCGCAGCGCCGGTCGGTGAGGGCTACGGGCGTTGGGCGTTGCAGGGCGGCGGGAGTTGGGCGTTGCAGGGCGGCGGGAGTTGGGCGTTGCAGGGCGGCGGGAGTTGGGCGTTGCAGGGCGGCGGGAGTTGGGCGTTGCGGGGCGGCGGGTGGGCGGATGGCCGGTGGGCGGGCGGCGCGCGAGCGGGTGGTGGGTGGTGGGTACGCCGCGTTCCCGGTCGCGCGCGCCAGTAGTCGCGACCGGGAACGGCGGTGTGCGCGGCGGTCAATCCTTGGGGGGTTCGATTTCCGCCAGCGACTTCGTGGTGAACGTGTACAAGAACGGGACGATCAGGAGGAACACGGCCGCCGCGAACACCGCGAACGCGACCTTCATGCCGAACCACTCGGCCAGCAAGCCCCCCAACCCCGCCCCCAACGGGATCGCACCCCAGCTGAACAAGCGCGCGGCGGCGTTGTAGCGGCCCATCATCTCGCTGGGCACGATGCCCTGGCTCAGGGTGCGCGAGTTGACCGTCCACAGGGTGCCGCCCAGCCCACCCGCGAACGCCGACGCCGCGACCAGCCACACCGACGGGAACAGCACGGGCACCATGACCATGGCGAAAGTGCCGATGAGGTCCGCCAGCATCACCCACCGCCGGCCCACCAACCGGTTCAAGGTCGTGGTGACGAACGCGCCCAGCGCGCCGCCGACGCCCATGGCGCTGATGAGCACGCCGTACCCCTTGGCGTCCAACCCCATGACACTGGTGGCGTACAACGGCATCAAGCCGAACCACGCCCCCAGCACGCGCACAGCACAGTCAGCACCAGCGCCATCATCCGCAGCATCCGTTGGTGCCACAGGAACTTCAGACCCTCGGCGATCTGCCGGTGCACCGACTCGCGGGGCTTGTCCTCCGCGCGAGCCACCTTGAAGGTGCCGACCAAGCCCAGCAGGACCACGATGCCGATCAGGTAACCGGCTACGGACGTCCCGAACGCCAAGGTCGCGCTGGCGGCTACCAGGAGGCCGCCTACCAGAGGGCCGGCGAACTCGTTGCACACCGTTTCGGCGCCGGCGACCCAGGAGTTGGCGCGTTCGCGGTGCGCGGGCCGGACGGCGTCGGGGACCAAAGCGGCGGCGGAGGTCAGGGCGACGACCTCGGCGACGCCCAGGGCGAGGCCACCGCCGTATAGGACCGCTAGGGACACGGTGTCGCGGACGACCGTCCACAGCACGCCGGCCACGACGATGATCCGGACCAGGTTGGCCGCCCACAGCAGCTTGCGCCGGTCCACGCGGTCGACCAGGACGCCGACGTGCAGGGCGGCCAGCAACCACGGCAGCCACAAGGTCAGCGCCACGCCGGAGATCTGCGCGGGCGAGCTGGTGATGGTGGTGGCCAGCAGCGGGAACGCGATCTTGGTGACGCCGTCGGTCAGGTTCGTGACGGCGGTGAAGCCCACCAGGACGGCGGTGTTGCGGCGGCTCGGATCGGCCCCCACCGTCTGCGCCGCCGTCTCGGGCGGCGCCTCGACGGCCCTGGTCTGCTCGGCCATGTGTCGGCTCCAGAAGGTTAACCGGCTACCGGGTTGACTGGACAGTACGCCCGCCAAGGACGATGCTGTAGTGGACACCGCGCAGTAACCACCGAATGGCGTAGCCGGGTATCGAAGGAGGTCGCCGATGATCGAGGCGTCTCCCGAGGCCGAGTTGGTCGCCGCGTTCGCGAACACGGTGGACCTGGAGGACGAGACCGACGTGCTGGCCTCCGCGCCCGAGGCCGCCGGGTGGCTGCTCGCGCGCGGGCTGGTGGACCGGCCGGTGGCGCTGACCCGCGAGGAGCACCGGATGCTGCTGGACCTGCGGGCCGGTGTCCGGGACGCGCTGGGCAGCGACGGGCCGTCGTCGCCGCACGTGCTGGCGGTGGCCAACGCGGTGCTGCGCGACCTGCCGGTGCTGGTGTTCCTGTCCGCCGACCCGGACCCGCAGGGCCCGCCACCCCGGCACGGCCTGCGCCCGGACCCCGCTCTACCCGCCGCGCGCAAGGCGATGGGCGTGCTGGCCATCGCCTGGTCCGAGGTGGCGGTGACCGGGCAGGCGCAGCGGCTCAAGCGGTGCGCGGACGAGACGTGCGGCTGGGTGTTCTGGGACGTCTCGCGCAACCACTCGCGGCGCTGGTGCACCATGCGGGTGTGCGGCAACCGGGCGAAGGCCCGTTCCTACTCGGCCCGCAAACGCGCCGCCGCGGACCCCCAGACCTGACGCAGCGGGGTCCCGAAGCGCACATCGACCGCGAATCGCGGGCACATCGGCCGCACATCGGCACTGTGAACCATCGCTCCCGGATGGTGTGACCGGCCCCACGCCGGCGCACGGACGGACGATCTGGGGAGCATCGTGACGACCGCACCAGTGGATCTCGACGCGGCCATCGCCAAGCACGCGACCGCGGCCTACGACGACTCGACCCCGCTGCTCGACGCCGGTCTGGAATCGCTGTCGCTGCTGCGCCTCGCGGTGGAGGTGGCCGGCGACGACGACACCGAGATCGACGCCACGCGCATGGTCGACCTGCGCACCATCGGCGACCTCAAGGCGTGGCTGGCGGAGATGGCCGGTCAACCGGTGGCGGACGCCTGATGTCCACCGACACCGTGACGGACACCGGGATCGGCACGTTGCTGCCGCTGACGGAGTCCCAGAAGGGGCTGCTGGTGGTGGACGGCTGGGTCACCACGGCCCAGATCTACAACCAGCTCATGCACGTCGAGCTGGACCCGTCGCTGCCGGCGGACACCGTCGTCGACGCGCTGACCGTGCTGGTGGCGGTGCAGCCGGCACTGCGGCAGGTGTTCCTGTCCCTGCCCGAGATGCACGCCCGCCTCACCCCGCCGCCCACGCGCGACACCCTGCCGCTGGAACGCGTCGACTCCCCCGCCGCCGGGTACGCCGCCGCCTGCGCCGCGCTGGCCGCCAAGCTCGGCGGTGCGCCGTTCGACCTGCACACCGGCCCGGCCTACCGGTTCGGCCACGTGCGGGCCACCGACGGGTCGGCCTCGGCGGTCATCCTGTGCGCGCACCACGTGGTCGGCGACGGCGTGTCCATGGGTCCCCTGGTGCGGGACCTCGAAGCGGCGTTGGCGGGCAAGCTCACCACGGAACTGGTCGCCGCCCGCGAGACCGCGTTCGTGCGCGAGCTGAACGCCCAGAACCGCACCGCCACCGCCCAGTCCACTGTGGACGCCGCCCGCGCCTGGGCCGACCGAATGCGGGACGTGCCGCCGCTGGTGCTCAGCCCGCGCCCGGACCGGCCGCACGAGACCGACTTCACCGGCGCCCGGGTGTCGTGGCTGCTGTCCGAGCAGGACAACGAGCTGCTCAGGCAGATCTGCAAACGCCTGTCCGTGACACCGTTCGTGCTGTTCACCGCCGTGTACGGGGCGGTGCTCGCGCGGCACGGCGGGGTGACCAGCGTGCTGGTCGGCAGCCCGTTCACCGCGCGCCGGACCGTCGGCTCCTACGACCTGTGCGGGTTCTTCGTCAACACGCTCCCGGTCCGGGTGGACGTGGACTGGTCCCGCACGGTCGACGAGCACGTGGGCGAGGTGGTGCGCGGGGCCGTGGACCACTGCCGCGCCAACGTCGGAGTCACGTTCAACCAGCTGGTGGCGCTGCTGCGCCAGGACCGCACGAGCAACCGCAACCCGTTGTTCTCGGCGATGCTGGCGATGCAGGACACCTTCGAGGGCACCCCCGGCAGCACCGTCCTTGATGTCCGGGAGCCGGGCAACGACACCGCGAAGTTCGATCTCTGGCTAGGCGCGACCCCGCGCGACGGCGGCTGGCTGCTGGAACTGGAGTACGACCGGCAGCTCATCGCCCCCGCCGTGGCCGACGGCCTGCTGGACTCCCTGCGCACCGCGCTGCGCCGGGCGGTCGCCGACGGGACGCGCACGGTCGCCGACCTGTTCACCGACTCGTCGTGGGTCGGTTCGCTGCGCACCGACGGCTATCCGGGCCGCGTGCCGACGGAGACGTTGGTCGACTGGGTCCGCGACACCGCTCGCACGACCCCGGACGCGCCCGCCATCGAGGAGCCCGGCTCGGGCCTGACCTACCGCGAGTTGGTGTCGAACGCCGAAGCCTTGGCCGGTGAGCTGGTCGGGCGAGGGGTCAAGCCGCACGACGTGGTGGGGCTGGCGGCGGAGACGTTGTGCGACACGACGACGGCGATGTTCGCGATCCTGATGTGCGGCGCGACCTTCCTGCCGCTGGACCCCACTCTGCCCGCCGACCGCCTCAAGTACATGGCGGACAAGGCCGGGTGCCGGTTCGCAGTCGGGCGGGGCGTGGAACTGGCCGGGGTGACGACGATTTCGGCCACCCCGCCCGCACCCCGCGAGACCGACAGCGTGCCCGGTGGGGTGGCCGAGGCGGCGCCGTACCTGATGTTCACGTCGGGGTCGAGCGGGTTGCCCAAGGGTGTGTTGATGGGGCACGGGCCGCTGCTCAACCTCACCGCCTGGCAGATCGGGTTCCTGGGGCAGGGGCGGGAGACCCGGTTCCTCCAGTACGCGCCGCTGGGCTTCGACGTGTCGTTCCAGGAGATCGTGCCCACGCTGGCCGCCGGCGGCACGGTGGTCGGGCGCGGTGGCGTGGACCGGCGGGACTTCCCGGCCCTGGTCCGGAGGATCGCCGACACCGAGGTCACGCACATCTACCTGCCGGTCGCGGCACTCCGGCCCTATGTTCAGGCCGCGAACGACGCTCGCACAAAATTCCCCCACCTTCGATACGTCTGCGTCTCGGGCGAGCAACTCATGGTCGACGACGAGATCCGAAACTTCTTCGTCGACCACCCGCACTGCGCCCTGGTCAACCTGTACGGGCCGACCGAGACGCACGCGGTCACCACGCACCGGCTGACCGCCGCCGAACCGACCTGGCCGGCGCACGTCCCGATCGGGCTGCCGCTGCACGGTGTCACCGCGTACGTGGTCGACCA
Organism: Actinosynnema sp. CA-248983; assembly: GCA_050954585.1. GTDB lineage: Bacteria > Actinomycetota > Actinomycetes > Mycobacteriales > Pseudonocardiaceae > Actinosynnema. Next base: position 5,683,002 of record CP191863.1, read on the forward strand.
GACCGGCCACCTGGCGCCCGTCGGCGTGCCGGGTGACCTGCACCTGGGCGGCCTGTGCCCGGCCGAGGGCTACCTGAACGACCCGGAGAAGACCGCGAAGGGCTTCCTCCCCGACCGGTTCGCCGGCACAGGCCGCATGTACCGCACGGGTGACCTCGTGGTGCGCGACGAGCACGGCGTCCTGGTGTTCCTCGGGCGTGGTGACACTCAGGTCAAGATCCGGGGGTACCGGGTCGAACTAGGCGAGATCGACACGGTGGCCAACGGCGTGGCCGGGGTGCGGCAGGCGGTCACCGTCGCGGTCGGGGCGGGTGCGGACCGGGAACTGGTGTTGTTCCTGGTCGGCGAAGCGGACCACCGGGTCGTGCGGGAGCGGCTGGCCGCCGCGTTGCCGTCCTACATGGTGCCGACGCGCATCCACGACATCGAGAAGGTGCCGACGTCGGGGACCGGGAAGACCGATCACGCGGCGCTCGCGGAGTTGGCCGGGAGGTTGGAGAGAAGCGTCGAGGCCGGCGGGCCGGTCGCGTACGCCGACGAACTGGAGCGGGACCTGGCGGCACTGTGGTGCGAGGTGCTCGACGTCGAAGGGGTGGAGCCGGAGCGGTCGCTGTTGGAGTACGGGGCGCATTCGCTCAACGTGTTCACCGCGCTGGCCCGGGTCGAGGAGGACCACGGGGTCGCGGTGCCGGTGGCGGACTTCTTCCGGGTGCCGACGGTGTCCGCGCTGGCCGGGCTGGTGCGCCGGCTCCGCGAAGAGGACGGGCTGTGAGCGCGGGCACGCTGCCCGGTCGGCTGATCCCGTTCGTGCGGCGCAAGGACCGGCCGGTGTGCGTGATGGTGCCGGGCGCGGGCGGCGGGCTGGGGCCGTACCTGCGGCTGGCGTCCTTCCTGGGCGACACGCACAACGTGTACGCGGTGCGCTCGACCGGGCTGCTGCCCGGCGAGGAGCCGGAGGAGAGCATCCCGACCATGGCCGCGACCGTGCTGGCCGCCCTCGACGACGCCGGGATCGCCCCGGAGCTGGTGTTCGGGTGGTCGCAGGGCGGGGTGGTGGCGTGGGAGGTGTGCGCGGACCTCGCCGCGCGCGGGTCGACGCCGGACCTGGTGGTGGTGGACAGCTCGCCGGAGCCGTGGCGGTCCACAGTGGAGCGTGACGGGGCCATCCGGGACGTGATCGTGGCGCAGTTGGGGGCGCGGCCCGCGTCGGACACGGTGGACCGGCTGGTGCGCACGTTCGAGGCGCACGTCCGGGCGCTGTCCGGGCATCGGGTCGAACGGCCCTACGACGGGCGGGTGCTGTTGCTGCTGTGCGCCGACGAGGGCGTGCCGCCGGCGGAGGCCGCGCGGTGGCACGAGCTGGCGGGGCGGCTGGAGCGCGGAACCCTGCGGGCGAGCCACTTCGAGGTGTTCGACCCCGAGCACCTGTCCGAGCTGACCGCCGCGATCGGCGGGTTCCTGGGCCGTGAGGAGGGCCGATGAGCACGGTCGAGGAGATCCTGGACGCCGCGACCGCGGCCCGCGCGCAGGCCCCTCCCCCGGGCGACGACCGGTACGCCGCGTACTGCGACGAACTGGGCGAGCGGCTGGGCAAGCACTGGGGCGCGGTCCTGGACGCCAACGCGGCCGACGTGGCCCGGGGTGTCGCCAAGGGGCTGCCGGTGTCGCTGGTGGACCGGTTGCGGCTGACCGAGGACCACCTGGGTGTGCTGGTGGCGCTGGCCGAGCGGGTGAAGTCGTGGCTGCCGGCGGTGACCGCGCCGGGCGCGCCGGTCACCGGCGAACTCGGGTTCACCGCGCGGCAGGTGCCCAAGCCGCTGGGCGTGGTGCTGATGATCTACGAGGCGCGGCCGACGGTGACCGTGGAGGGCGCGTTGCTGCCGGTGGCGGTGGGCAACGTGGCGATCCTGCGCGGAGGCGGGGAGATCGCGGCCTCCAACGCGGCCCTGGCCGGGGTGATCGGCGAGGCGTTGGCGGCGGCCGGGTTGCCGGGCATGGCGCACGTGCTGGCCGAGACCGACCGGCGCATGGTGCGCGAGCTGCTCAAGCGCTACGACGCGATCGACGCGCTGATCCCGCGCGGCAGCCCGTCGCTGATCGACCACTGCCGCACCACCTCGGCCATCCCGGTGATCGCCAGCGGCGGCGGGGTCAACCACCTGTACGTGGACCGCAGCGCGGACCTGGACCTGGTGGTGGACATCGCGCTGGACGCCAAGCTGACCGAGCCGACCGCCTGCAACAGCCTGGAGATGGTGCTCGCGCACGACGCGGTCGCGGACGAGCTGGTGCGGCGGTTCACCGCCCGGCCGGACTCCTTCGCGCTGCGGCTGGACCCCCGGCTGTCGGCGGACGACCCGCGGGTGGTGCCGCTGGCCGGCCACGACGACGGCCGCGAGTTCCTGGACCGGTCGTTCGGGGTGCGCCCGGTGCCCGACCTGGACGCCGCCCTGACGCACATCCGGCGGCACGGCTCGCGGCACACCGAGGGGGTCGCGGCGACCGATCCCGTGGTGGTGGACCGGTTCCTGCGCGGGGCCGACGCCGCCGCGCTGGTGGTCAACGGGTCGATGCGGCTGCACGACGGGCCGACCATGGGCCTGGGCCCGGAGCTGTCGATCAGCACGGGCCGGTTGCACGTGCGCGGCCCGGTGGGGTTGGCCGCGCTGCTCACGCACAGCTGGGCGATCCACGGCCAGGGTGCGGTCCGGGGAACGGGAGGGGCTCGGTGACGACCACGCACAGCAGGCGCGACGAAGTGGCGGAGGCGGTGAAGCGGCTGGTGATCCGGGAGTCCCGGCTGTCGCTGTCGCCCGCCGACATCGCCGACGACGAGCCGCTCAACGGCGCGGTGCTGCGGATCAACTCCCTGGGGTTCCTGGGGATGCTGGTGCGGCTGGAGGACGAGTTGGACGTGACGCTGCCCGACGACCTGTTCACCGGCAAGGTGTTCACGGTCGTGTCGGACCTGGTGGACGTCGTGCTGCGGGCCGTGGAGGAGAACCGGTGAAGGCGTGGCGCAGTGTGCTGCCGCACCTGGGGTACGACCTGCCGCCGGACCTCACGCCCGAGCGCGCCGAGGGTCCGGTGAGCACGGGGTTGCCGTTGGAGTTGGTGCGGCAAAGCATTTCGCTGCGGGAGTGGTGGGACATCCCCGAGGAAGTCGTTGCGCAGTACCGCAAGTACCGGCCCACTCCCCTGTGGCGGGCGACGGCGTTCGAGAAGGAGATCGGCGCGCGGGTGCCGGTGTACGTGAAGTACGAGGGCGGCAACATCTCCGGCAGCCACAAGCTCAACACCGCGCTGGCGCAGGCGTTCTACTACAAGCGGGCCGGCATCAGCGAGGTCGTCACCGGGACCGGGGCCGGGCAGTGGGGCACGGCGCTGGCCGCCGCGTGCGCCGCGTTCGGGTTGCGGTGCACGGTGTTCATGGTCGGCGGCAGCCTGCGGGACAAGCCCTACCGGGGCAGCCTGATGCGGCTGCTGGGCGCGACCGTGCACGCGAGCCCGAGCGGGCTGACGTCGTTGCGCGAGGGCGGGAACTCGCTGGCGCTGGCGATCGGCGAGGCCGTGGAGCACGCGCGGGGCGGCGAGGGTCGGGCGTTCTGCATCGGCAGCGGGGAGAACTACAGCATCCTGCACCAGTCGGTGATCGGGCTGGAGGCCGCCGAGCAGCTCCAGGCGCTGGGCGCCGAGGTGGACACCGTGGTCGGCAGCGTCGGCGCGGGGTCGAACTTCGGCGGGGTCGCGCTGCCCTTCCACGCCCGGCACCGGGCCGGTGAGGCGGAGGCGGTGCGGCTGCTGGCGGTGGAGTCCAGCGCCACGCCCAAGCTGACCCGGGGCGTCTACGCGTACGACCACACGGACGCGACCGGGTCGGGGCCGATGGAGGCGATGTACTCGATCGGCAGCTCTTTTCCCATCCCCGCTTCGCATTCGGCGGGGCTGCGGTTCCACGGCGCGGCGAAGTTGTTGTCCGCCATGCGGTATCACGGATCCGTCGACGCGGTCGCGGTGGGCCAGCGGGAGGCGTTGGACGCGGGCCGGCGGTTCGCGGTGTCCGAACTCGTCGTGCCCGCACCGGAGTCCGGGCACGCCCTGGCCGGGGCGGCCCGCGCGGCGCGGGAGTCTTCGCGCGGGGTGCTGGTGTGCGTGAGCGGGCACGGCCTGCTGGACCTGTCCGCCTACGACCAGTTGCTCGCCGGCGGGGTGCGCGACCTGGCCGCCGACGACGGCGCGCTGGCCGCCGCCACCGCCGGGTTGCGCCTGGTCGAAGCAGATCTCACGGGGGTGAAGTGATGGTCGTGACCGTGCCGAGCGAGACCGTGGACCGGACCTGGTCACCGGTGCTGGACGGCCTGCACGCGGCGGAGCTGGACTGCTTGCAGGCCAACCTGGCTGCCGTCGCCGACGTCCACCACGGCGCGGGAGCGCACGTGGCGCTCGGTGCCGCGCCCCGGCTCGCGCCGGCGTTCCCGCCGGACGGGCCGCCGTCGCTGGACGTGCCGGTGGACACCCGGCTGGACGAGGCCTCCCGGTTGCTGGGGTTGTCGGTGGCGGTCCGGGAGGACGGGCTGGACGGTCCGGCGCTGCGCCGCCTGGCCGCCGTGCACGGCCCGCTGTACGTGGTGGGTGACGCGCACACGATGCCGTGGGCGCCGTACTTCGGGCAGAAGCACATGGAGCACAGCTTCCTGCTTGTGTCGACCGGCGACTCGTGCACCGTGGTCGACGCGTACCACAACGACACGCCGTGGGGGTCCGCGCGGCCGGGTGTGTGGCGAGTGGCGGTGGCGGACTTCGACGCGGCGGTGCCGAAGTCGTCGGCGTTCGCGCTCTCGGTGTCGGCGGTGCCTCCACCGGATGTGGACTTCGAGCTGGTGGCGACCGCGCACTCGCTGGACTTCGTGGACCGGTACGTGGCCGCCGTGCGGGAGCACAGCGACCGGCCGGCCGGGTGGGACGCGCTGGTCCTGGACGTGTGGCTGGTGGCCCGGACGCGGGCGCTGCACGCGCGGTGGCTGGCCGCGTCGGGCGTGGACGACGGTGGCCGGGCGGCGGAGAGCGCTCAAGCGTGGCAGACGTTGGCGTCCCAGACGTACGTGGCGATGCGGCGGGCCCAGCGGGGCGGCGGGATGCCCGGTGCGCTGGTGGACCGCGTGCACGAGTTGCTGCTGGCCGACGGTGACCTGGCCGCTGAGTTGGCTGGGCGGGCGGTGCGTTCGACGGTGGTCCGGGAGTTGGCGGCGGTGCTGGAGCTGGACGCGGCGGTGGTGGACGGGCCGTTGCGGGAGCTGCCGAAGTTCAACTCGTTCCGGCTGGTGGACGTGATCGAGCGGGTCGAGTCGGCGCTGGACGTGGAGCTGGATCCGGACGACCTGGCCACCGGCGACCTGCGGGACGTGGACGCGCTCGCCGGTCTGTTCCGGAGGGCGGTGGGCAGGCCGTGACGCTGGTGCACCACTGGTTGGACCGCGCGGTGGCCGACCACCCGGACGCGGTGGCGTTGACCTGCGGCGAGGAGTCGGTGACGTTCGCCGGTCTGGACGCGGCGGCGCGGCGGGCGGCGGGGTTGCTGGCCGGGCTCGGGGTGCGGCGCGGTGACCGGGTCGTGGTGTGCGTGCCGCCCGACGCGGCGGTGCCCGCGCTGCTGTTCGCGTGCGCCCGGTCCGGTGCGGTGTTCAGCGTGGTGCACGAGCGGACGCCGGTCGCGGCGCTGGTGCACGTGCTGGAGGACTGCGGGCCGGCGGTCCTGGTGACCGACGACCCGGCGGCGCAGGTCGCGGCGGTGCAGCGCGGGATCAAGGCCGTGACGTTGGCCGAGGTCAAGGCCGGTGCCGAGGCCGATGTCGAAGCGCAGGTGCTGGCCGTGGACCCGGTGTGCCTGATCTACACCTCGGGCAGCACGGGCCGGCCCAAGGCGGTGGTGTCGACGCACGGCCAGGTGGTGTTCGCGGCCACCGCGATCCAGTCGGTGCTGGAGTACCGGCCGGACGACGTGGTGTTCTGCGCGTTGCCGCTGTCCTTCGACTATGGGCTCTACCAGGTGTTCCTCGGCGTGCTGTCGGGCGCGTGCGTCCGGTTGGCGGCGGCGGAGGATGCCGGGCCTCGGCTGCTGCGGGAGTTGGTCAAGCATCGGGTGACCGTGCTGCCGGCGGTGCCGCCGATGGCGAAGGGGTTGGCGCGGCTGCTGTCCCGGCCCGGCGCGCAGCCGCCGCCGGTGCGGCTGGTGACCAACACGGGCGCGGCGATGCCGGAGGAACCGTTGCGGGAGTTGCGATCGCGGGTTCCGGGGCTGCGGGTGCAGCTGATGTTCGGGCTCACCGAGTGCAAGCGGGCCACGATCATGCCGCCGGACGGGGACCTGCGTCGGCCGGGGCGTGCGGGCGGGCACTGCCGGGCACGGAGGTGTTCACCGTGGACGACGACGGCCGGCGGCTGCCGCCCGGCGAGGTCGGTGAGATCGTGGTGCGCGGGCCGAACGTGATGGCGGGATACTGGCGGCGGCCGGAGCTGACCGCGCAGCGGTTCCGGCTGGTGGAGGGCCTGTTCCCGCAGCTGCACACCGGGGACTACGGGCACCTGGACGCCGACGGGTTCCTGTACTTCTCCGGCCGCCGCGACGACCTCTACAAGGAGCGCGGGTTCCGGGTCAGCGCGACCGAGGTCGAGGCCGCCGCGCACCGGGTGCCGGGGGTGCGGTCGGCGGCCGTGCTGCCGCCGGGTGACGGCCGGGACGGCGCGGTGCTGTTCGTGGTCGGCGACCTCGCGCCGGAGGCGGTGCTGGTCGGGCTGCGGGGCGAGCTGGAGGAGTTCAAGGTCCCCGGGCGGTGTGTCGCGGTGGCGGAGATCCCGGTGACGCGCAACGGGAAGGTCGACCGGCGGGCGCTGGCGGTGGGTCTGTGATGCGGACCCCGGCGTACGTCTACGACCTCGACGAGGTGGACCGCTCGGTGGCGTTGCTGCGGGCCGCCCTGCCGTCGCCGAGCCGGTTGTACTACTCGTTGAAGGCCAACCCGCACCCGTTGGTGGTCGCCGCGTTGCGGGCGGCTGGGTGTCACGCCGAGGTGTGCTCACCGGGTGAGCTGGACGTGGCCCTGGGGGCGGGGTTCTCGGCGGACGACGTGCTTTACACGGGGCCGGGCAAGCGGGACGCGGAGGTCGCCGAGGCGCTGCGGCTGGGGGTGCGGTGGTTCTCCGTGGACTCGCCGCACGCCATCGACCAGCTCGACCGGCTCTCGCCCGGAGACACCCGGTTCCTGTTGCGGGTCAACGACAGCGCGCCCGTGCCCGGTCAGGGGCTGACCATGACCGGGGTGGCGTCGCAGTTCGGCGCGGACGCCGAGTGGGTGCTGGCGCGGCCGGAGCTGTTCGGCGCGCGGGACGCGGCCACGCCCGCCGGCTTCCACCTGTACATGGGCACCAACCTCACCGACGAAGACGCCCTGGTCGCCCAGTTCACGCAGGCCGCCGCCACCGCGCGCAAGCTCGCCGACGCGTGCGGGTGGGAGGTGGAGGTGCTGGACCTGGGCGGCGGGTTCGGCGCGCCGTTCGCCCGAGCCGGGGCGTTGCCGGTGTTCGAGGGCCTGTCCGGGCGGGTGGCGGACCTGCTGGACTCGGCGTTCCCGGGCTGGCGGGACGGGCGGCCGGCGGTGGCGTTCGAGTCCGGGCGGTACCTGGTCGCCACGGCGGGCCGGCTGCTGACCCGGGTGCTGGACGCCAAGGACTCGCACGGCACACCCGTGCTGGTCCTGGAGTCCGGGATCAACCACCTGGGCGGGATGTCGGGGCTGCGCCGGTTGCCGCCCATGGTGCCGCACCTGGTGGACGGCTCGGGCCGGGATGTGCTGCGCGGGGCGATCGTCGCCGGGCCGCTGTGCACGCCGCTGGACACGTGGGGCCGGGGCGTGACCGTCGTGGACGCCCGGCCCGGCGACGTGCTGGCCGTGCCGAACGTCGGCGCGTACGGCCTGTACGCGAGCCTCGTGGCGTTCCTCGGGCACCCGCCGCCCCTGGAGGTGACCGTCCGAAGTGGACAGGTCCTGGACGTCTCCGCCCTGGCGCTGCGCCGGGAGCAGGCCACCGATCACGACTGGGAGTGATGGACACGTGGATTCCCGTTTCGCGGACATGCTGCGGCCGTTCCTGAAGTACGCGGGCGGCGCGGAGATCACGCTGGAGTCGTCGTTGCGCGACCTGGGCCTGGACTCCATGCAGGCCATCGAACTGCTGTTCGCCATCGAGGACACCTACCAGGTGTCGCTGCCCGACGAACTGCTCACCGACACCACGTTCGCCACCGCCGGCAGCCTGTGGGCCGCGATCTCCGGGGCGCGGCAGTGCTGACGCTGGAGGAGGTGCTGGCGGTCGTCGCCGACGAGGCCGGGCAGGCCGACCTCGAAGCGCGGTTCCCGGTGCGGTCGCTGGAGGCGCTGCGGTCGTCGGGGTTGCTCGGGCTGGTGGTGCCGGCCGAGTTCGGCGGCATGGGCGGCGGCTACGCGGAGATGGTGGAGGTGACCCTGCGGCTGGCCCGCGAGGACATGTCGGTGGCGATGGTGTTCGCCATGCACTGCCAGCAGGCGGCGACCCTGGTCCGGCACGCCGGTCCTGCGCTGAGCGAGCGGGTGCTGCCCGCGTTGGGGCGGGGTGAGCTGTACCTGGGGTCGGTGACCACCGAACGCGGCAAGGGCGGGCACCTGCTGGTGTCGGAGTCCGCGACCACCGGCGACGACGAAGTCCTGCGGGTCGACCGGGACGCGCCGATCGTCACCGGCGGGCAGCACGCGGACGCCTACCTGATCACCGCCCTGGCGCCGGGCGCGACCTCGCCCAGCCAGGTGTCGCTGGTGTACGCGGACCGGGCGCAGTTGGAGGTGTCGGTGCTGGGCGGCTGGGACCCACTGGGGATGCGGGCCACGCACAGCGTGCCGCTGCGGCTGACCGGGGCGGTGCCGGTGACCCAGATCGTCGGCGAGCCCGGCGGGTTCCGGGACATCGTGACGGCGACGTTCGGGCCGTTGGCGCACCTGGGGTGGGCGGCGGCGTGGCTGGGCGCGGCGTCCGGGGCGCTGTCGCGGGTGGTCGGGCACATCCGGTCGCCGGAGGGGCGCAAGCAGTTCGACACCGAGTCCGACCTGCTGCTGACCCGGTTGGCGGCGGTGCGCGGGCGGCTGGAGGTGGTGAACGCGTTGCTGCGGCAGACGTTGGGGGCCGTCGCGGAGTCGGCCGACCTGTCCGCGCCGCCAGTGCGGATGCTGGTCAACACGCTGAAGGTCGAGGCCGCGTCGCAGTGCTTCGCCGCCGTGGACCAGTTGGTGGAGGTCGTGGGGTTGCGGCACGGGTACCTGCGCGGGTCGGCGCTGTGGCTGGAGCGGGTGTTCCGGGACCTGCGGTCGGCGTCGCTGAACTACGCCAACGACCGGTTGCGGCTGGCCAACGGGGTGTCGGTGCTGCTGGACCCGGAGGTCCGCCTTGCGTGAGGCCGTGCTCGACGTCGACGCGCGCGCGGTGTGGGCGTCGCTGGGCCGGTCCGGCGTGCTGTCCCGGGACCGCCCGGTGGAGGTGCTGCGGTCGCTGTTGCCGTCGCTGGACGCGCGGCACCCGCTGGGGATCGTGCTGTCGGTGTGCGTGCAGATCGCCACGGCGTTGCCGATCCTGCGGTCGCACGGGCCGTCCGGTGTCGTGGGGCGGGTGTGCGCGGAGGCGGCGCGCGGTGAGGCGGTGCTGGCGTTGGCGGCGACCGACGCGGGTGCGGCCGGGTCGGACCTGATGGACCTCACCACGTCGGCCCGGTTGTCGGAGGACCGCGTGGTGGTGGACGGCGGGAAGCGGTGGATCACCAATGCGGTGACGGCTGACTATGCATTGGTTCTTGCCCGGCACCGGCCGCAGCGGCACTTCACGAGTTTCCTGTGGGTGTTGGTGCCGTTGGACGCTCCCGGGGTGACGCGGGAGTCGGCGGGGTCGGCTTTCGAGGGTGCTGGGGTCGGGCACTTGACGTTCTCCGGGGTGTCGGTGGGGCGGGACCACGTGGTGGGGGCGCCCGGGCGGGGGTTGGCGGTGTTCGCCCGGCACGTGGCGACCGAGCGGTTGGCGGGGGCGTTGTGGGCTTCGTCGTTGTGCCGGCGGGTGTTGGGCGACACGCGGCGGGTGTTGGCGGCCCGGCCGTTGGGGGTGGGGTGGCGTGGGACAACGCCGTGGTGCGGGACCGGTTCGCGCGAGGGTTGGTCGAGGCCCGGCGGGTGGAGGCGTTGTGCTCCTCGTTCCGGGAGGGGGAGTTGGTGGACAGCATGGTGGTGAAGGTCGCGGTGGCGGAGAGCGTGGACCGGGTGCTGGCCGTGTGCGCGGAGTTGGTGGGGGCGGAGTCGTTCGCGGATGGCGGGGTGGCGGGGTTGCGGGCCGAGGCGGCGATGTTCGGGATCGCCGGTGGTGCTTCGGGGGCGTTGCTGGCCGGGATCGCCGATCACGCGGACGAGTTGCTGGGCGGTGCGCGGTGACTCCGGGTGTTGTCGCCGTCGCGCCAGGGGTTTCCGGGGTCGCGCCAGGCGTTTCCGGGGTCGCGCCAGGGGTTTCCGGGGTCGCGCCGGGGGTTTTCGCTGGTGCGCGGGGGATGTTCGCTGTCGCGCCGGGGGTGTTCGCGGCGGTGGGGCGGGCGGCGTGCGCGTCGGAGGGGTTGGCGGCGCGGGGGTTGTTGGCCCGGTTGCTGGGGTCTGTGGAGCCGTCGGCCGCGTCGGCGCCGGTGTTGTCGCGCGACAGCGGGCAGCCGTACCTGGCGGGGCGGCCGGACCTGTCGGTGAGCTTGTCGCACGACGGCGGGTGGGTCGCGGCGGCGGTCGGGCTCGGGGTGGACGTGGGGGTGGACGTGCAGCCGCCGTTGCCGGTGTCGCCCGGGATGTTGCGTCGGTGCTGCACGTCGACGGCTCTTGAGGCGCTGACTTCTTCGTCCACTGTGGATGAGGAGTTCGCGCGGATGTGGTCGGCGCAGGAGGCGTGCGTGAAGGCCGAGGGGACGGGGATCGGCGGGTTGCCGTGGACCGTTCCGGTGGAGGTCGGGCAGGTGAGCGGGGTGTGGCGCGGGCTGCGGTGGCAGCGGCTGCCGACCGCGGTGCCGGCGAGTTGCGCTTACCGGGAGGTGACGTGTTCACCGGGCTGAGCTGCTACACGGCGAACCTGTTGGCGTACCTGGATTCCTGTGACGACACGGCTTTGGACCGGTTCGCGGGGTCCGTCCGGCTCGCGGTGGCGGTGGACGAGCCGGCGTTCTCGCACCACCGCACGCCGTTGGACGTGCTGCCGGACGGGACCGTGCTGCGGTACGCGCGCGCTTCCTCCGCTGAGGAGACCGTTCGGGAGTTGGACGCGGAACTGGCCGCGCACGGGCGGGTGATCGTGGTGACGGACAACTCGCGGTTGCCGTGGTCGCCGTCGTACGGGACCGACGCGAGCGCGCCGCACTGGTTGCTGGTGGACGGGCGCGTGGGCGAGTCGTGGCACGTGGTGGACCACTTCGGCGGGTTGCTGCCGACCGGGGAGCAGCACCCGTTCGAGGGGGTGATGGGGACGGACGCGTTGCTGTACGCGATGGGTGGGCCGGAGCGGTGGTCGGCCATGCAGGTGCGGCGGAACGCGCTGGCGTTCGGTCACCCGGTCGAGGTGCCGGCGGGTGGGTGGCGGTGGCTGCGGCGGGAGCGTGGGGCGGCCTCCGGCCCCCGTCTCGATTATCCCACGAGGGTACGACAGTTCGTGGGGGTTGGCGAGGCGTTGCCGTTCCTGGCGGAGTGGTTCTGCCGCGATCCGGTGGGCGCTTCCGACGTCCTGGACGACCTGTGGTCGGCTTCGGGGCACCACGTGTTCCGGTACCTGCGGGCCGGGGAGCTGGAGGCGGCCGACGCTTGGCGGCGGTTGCCCGGGGCGTTGCGGTTCGCGGTGGACTCGGCTCGGCGGGGGCGACCCCGGGAATCGTTGGTACAGCTCACGTTTCGCAACCTCCTGCACATCGAGAGCGGTCAGGACGGGGTCCTGCCGTCACGCGGAAGGACAGCACGATGACATCCCTCTACGCGCGGTTCCGGAGCGCCGCCCAGGCCAACCCCGACCGGATGGCCCTGGAGGTCAACGGGGTGGAGATGACGTACGCCGCCTTGCAGGCCGCGGCCGAGTGGATGTCGGCCCGCATGGTCGAGGCGCTGGGCGGCGCGTCGCCCACGAAGGTCGGGTTGCTCACCTCGCGGTGCGCGGTCAGCTACGTCGCCTACCTGGCGGCGTTGCGGCTGGGTGCCACTGCGGTGCCGTTGAACCCGGCCGCGCCGGCGCTGCGCAACCTCACCATCACCGAGGACGCGGGCCTGGAGCTGACCGTCGTGGACGACACGTCGGGCGCGGACGCGGGCGAGTACCGGCAGAAGACGCCCGGCGAGGTGCTGGACCTGACCGGCGACCGGTGGCGGCCCATGCTCGACCCGCGCGGACCGGTGCCGCCGGAGGCCGAGCGCGGGCCGGACGACGTGGCGTACCTGATCTTCACCAGCGGCACCACCGGCAAGCCCAAGGGCGTGCAGGTCACGCACGACTGCATGGACTCGTTCCTGGACGAGATCGTCCCCCGGTTCGGCTTCGGGCCGGGCGCGCGGGTGTCGCAGACGTTCGAGATGTCCTTCGACGGGTCGGTGATCGAGATCTTCGGCGCGCTGGCGTCCGGGTCCACGCTGTGCGTGGCCCAGCACAGCGACGTGTTCACGCCGGTGAAGTTCGTCAACGAGAAGCAGCTCACGCACTGGCTGTCGGTGCCGTCGCTGATCTCGTTCGCCAAGCGCTTGCGCGCCTTGGCGCCGGGGTCGATGCCGACGTTGCGCAGCAGCCAGTTCGGCGGCGAGGGGCTGACGTTCGAGCAGGCCGAGGCGTGGTCGGCGGCGGCCCCGAACTCCAAGGTGCAGAACTGCTACGGGCCGTCGGAGGCGACGGTCATCGTCACCGGGTACGTGGTGCCGCGCGACCGGGCCGACTGGCCGGACGTGTCCAACCGCTACATCCCGCTGGGGCACCCGTTCCCGAACGTGGAGTGGGTGCTGCTGGACGACGACCTGCGCGCGTCCGACGACGGCGAGCTGTGCCTGCGCGGCCGGCAGCGGTTCCCCGGCTACCTGGACCCGGGCGAGAACGTGGGCCGGTTCGTGCGGTTCGAGGACGGCGAGGGGGCCCTGTACGACGGATCGGAACCGCTGACACCGCGGCACTACTACCGGACCGGTGACCGGTGCCGCATCGAGCACGGCGAGCTCGTGCTGCTGGGCCGCATCGACGAGCAGGTGAAGATCCGGGGCAACCGGGTGGAGCTGGGCGAGATCGAGTCGGCGCTGCGCAAGCACCCGGCGGTGGTCGAGGTCGTGGTGATCACGGTGACCGCCGCGGACGGCGAGGTCGACCTGCACGCCCTCTACACCGGGGCGGAGGTGCCGGCGGCGGAGTTCGCCGAGCTGCTGGGCGGTCTCCCCCGCTACATGCACCCCCGCGGTTTCCACCGCCGGGACTCGATCCCGTTGACCACGGTCGGGAAGGTGGACCGCAAGAAGCTGACCGCGCAGTTCGCGGCCGGCGGTGAGTGAGGCGAGGGCCACCGCGGCGCAGGAGGCGCTGTGGTGGGTGCACCAGCGGGCGGTGCGCAAGTCCGTCTACCACATCACGTGGCGGATGGGCTGCGCGTCGCCGCCCGACCTGGCCGCCCTGCGCGTCGCGTGGCAGGCGGTGGTCGACCGCCACGACGCCCTCCGCATGGGCCTGACCTCCGACGACGGCTCGGTGCGGGCCGTCGTGTCCAACCACGTGACCGCGCGCGTCCGCTCGGTGACCGTGGACGCGTCCGGTCCGCCGGCACCCCTGCTGGCCCGCATCGCCGAGGAAGTCCACGACGAGCCCATGCCCCTGGACGCGCCTCCCCTGGCCCGCCTGGTCCTGGTCCGGGCAGGCGACGAGCACGAACTCCTCCTCACCGCCCATCACTCCGTTGTGGACGGTTGGGCCATCCGCCTGGTCTTGGCCGACCTGTCCACCGCCTACGCGGCGGCGGTGCGCGGGGAGCAGCCGACGTTCCCCGACGCGCCGTCGTTTGCCCACTACGCCGCCGACCAGCACGCCGCAGGAGAGAAGGGCAGGTGGCGCAAGGCGATCGACTACTGGCGGACCGCCCTGGAAGGGGCCTCCGCCTTCACCGTCGCCCCCGACCGCCCGGTACGCGCCAAACCCGGCGGACCCGGCACGACCCTGCGCCACGAGATCAGCCCCGAAGCCGTCCAAGGCCTGACCACACACGCGATGACCGCCGGGACGACGTCGTTCGCCGTGGTCCTGGGAGCATTGCAGGCGGTGTTGGCGCGGGCCGGCGCCGGCGGTGACGTCACCGTCGCCACTCCCGCCGCCAACCGCATGACCGCACGCGAGCAGAAACTGGTCGGCTACCTGACCAACCTGGTCGTCGCCCGCGCCCACGTCACCGACGACGACACCGTGGCCAACGCAGTGGCCAACGCGCGCGACTCCTTGTGGCAGTTGCTGTCCCACCAATCCGCCCCCTACCCCAAGGTCTTCGCCGAACTAGGGGAACCCACCAGATCCGCCCTGGGCGACATCCCCCCGATCGTCCTGACCTACTTGGGCCCCTTTTCCTCCGGCCTGAAGCTCGGCGACATCCCCCTGACCCTCCACCGCAGCCCCAACCGGGCCGCCCGAGCCGACTTCACCATCGGCTATTGGGACGGCGACGACGGCATCGTCATGGAGGTCGAGTACAGCGAAGACCGCTACGACCGTTCCACCGCCCTGCGCCTCCTCCACGACCTCGACACCGTCCTAGCCGCACCCCCCAACCACCTCATCGGCTCACTGGCCCTGCGCACGAAGGCCGTGGAAGCCACAAATGTCGGCACCCCGTGGGACAATGGAAGCGGGGGCCGGAGGCCGCACCAGGCCGCTGACCAGGCCGCTGACCAGGCCGCTGACCAGGCCGCTGACCAGACCGTCGACCAGACCGCTGACCAGACCGCTGACCAGGCCGTCGACCAGGCCGTCGCTCGCGCCTGGGCACAGGTGCTGGGCCACCCGCCCACCGACCCCGACCAGGACTTCTTCGCCGCCGGCGGCACCTCCCTCACCGTCCTCCACCTCGCCGCCGCCGTCGAAGCCGCCACCGGAACCCGCCTGGACCTGGTCACCTGGCTCGCCGACCCCACACCGCGCCGCCTGACCCCAACCCGCGCCGAAACCCCCACCACCCTCGTCGTCCTCCGCGACTCCCCAGGCCCCCACCTCCACCTCGTCCACGGCGCCGGCGGCTCCCCCAGGACTTCCGCGACCTGGTCGACGCCCTCCCCGACTGGAAGATCACCGCCTCCCAGGACCACACCACCCACACCACCGTCCCGGACCTCGCCGCCACCTACCGGGCGGACCTGAAAGAGACCCCCGACGTCATCGCCGGCTGGTCCTTCGGCGGCCTGGTGGCGCACGACATGGCCGCCCACCAGAACACCGCCCTCCTGCTCATCGACACCCCACCCCCGATCGGCCACCCGCACGAACCCACCCCGCGCGACTTCGCCGCCCTGGTCACCGACCTACCGGCCCCGCACTCCGACGACGACACCCTCGCCGTCCGCGCCCTCGCCGCCCACCTGGCCGCCACCGGCGACGACATCCCCGCCTGGGCTCTGACAAACCGCTGGCACGCCTACCGCCGCCACGCCCGAGCCGGCGCCAACCACGTCTCCACCGAGAAGATCCGCACCGCCGCCGCCGTGATCGCCGCCGACATCACCGACGACGACGTGGACCACTGGCGCACCAGGCTCCCCGACGACACCCGGGTCATCCGCGTCGACACCGACCACTGGGGCGCGGTCAAGGCCCCGGAAGTCGCCGACGCCGTCCGAGCCCTCCTGGAGACCCGATGACGACCCTGTTCGCCCGCGTCGCCGAGACCGCGCGCCGCCACCCCGACCGGACCGCCCTGGAAGTCGGCGACGACGTCCTGACCTACCGCGACCTGCTCGACCTGGCCGACCGAACTGCCGCCCTGCTCGCCCGGCACGGCACCCCGCGCGCTGTCGGGCTGCTCGCCGCCCGCAGCCTCCCCGCCTACGCCGGCTACCTCGGCGCGCTGCGGCTGGGCGCGGCGGTGGTGCCGCTCAACCCGACGTTCCCGGTGGCGCGCAACAAGGTCATGTGCGAGCAGACCGGCGTGGACGTGGTCGTGGTGGACGACCGGGGCGCCGAAACCGCCGACGAAGCGACCAGCGGCCCGATCGTCGAAGTGAAAGACCTGCCCCCGCCCCACCGCGGCCCGCTCCCCGACGACCCCGACGACGTGGCCTACGTGCTGTTCACCTCCGGCTCCACGGGAACCCCCAAAGGCGTGCCCATCAAGCACCGCAACCTGGCGACCTACCTGCCGTTCTGCGCCGAGCGCTACGAGATCGGCCCCGGCGCGCGCGTGTCGCAGGCGGCGGACCTGACCTTCGACATCTCCGTGTTCGACCTGTTCGTGTCGTGGACCTCGGGCGCGACCGTCGTCGTGCCGCAGGCCGACGAACTGCTGGTCCCGGTCAGGTTCGTGGCCGGTCGCGGGATCACGCACTGGTTCTCCGTCCCGTCCGTGATCTCCATCGCCCGAAGGCTGCGAGCCCTGCGCCCCAACGTGATGCCCGGTCTGCGGCACAGCATCTTCGGCGGCGAGCGGCTCACCCACGAGCAGGCGCGGACGTGGGCGATCGCCGCGCCGAACAGCACGATCGTCAACGTCTACGGCCCGACCGAAACCACCATCACCGTCACCGACTACCGCCTGCCCGCCGACCCCGCCCACTGGCCGCGCACGTCCAACGGCACCCTGCCCATCGGGCACGTCCACCCGCACGTGGAAGCGGTGGTGCTGGGCGAGGACGGGCGGCCCGCACCCGAGGGCGAGCTGTGCGTGCGCGGCGAGCAGCGGTTCGACGGGTACCTCGACCCGGCGGCCGACGCGGGCCGGTTCGTCACCGGGGACGGGCCGCGCTGGTACCGCACGGGCGACCGGGTCCGGGAGGAGGAGGGGCTGCTGGTGCACGTGGGCCGGGTGGACCACCAGGTCAAGATCAGCGGGTACCGGGTGGAGCTGGGCGAGGTCGAGGGCGTGCTGCGCGGCCACGACGGGGTCCACGACGCGGTGGTGGTCGCGGTGCCCGGCGACGGCGGGGACCTGGTGCTGCACGCCTGCTACACCGGCGCGCCCGGCCTGGACCGGGAGCTGGCGGAGACCGCGGGCCGGCGGCTGCCGGTGTACATGCTGCCCTTCGCCTACCGCCACTTCGACGCGTTCCCGGTCAACGCCAACGGCAAGGTGGACCGGCTGCGGCTGGCCGAACAGGTCGCGCCTCCACCGAAAGTGGAGGCCCGCTCGTCTTCCGGTGCGGTCGGGCGGGACGCCGTCTCCCCTTAGGTGGAGTTCTTCCCCGACGATTGTCCGGGTGTTTCCGGGAATGCCGTTGTGCGATTGTTGTTCTCCTTCGTCCCGCGACGATTCGACTGGGGAGGATCGTTGGCGACTTCGGCGTTCGGCGGAACCCGGTTCCGGTTGTTGGGGCCGGTCGAGTTCTCCTGCGGCGACCGGTGGCGGTCGATCGGGTCGACCAAGCAGCGCACCCTGCTGGCGATCCTGCTGCTGCACGCCAACCGGGTCGTCCCGGTGGCCCAGCTGCACGCCGAGCTGTGGGGCGACCGGCCGTACGCGCGGGTGAAGAACCTGCTGGCGGGCTGCGTGTGGCGGCTGCGCGCGGCGCTGGGCGACGACGCCGGGCAGGCGCTGGTGACCCGGCCGGGCGGCTACCAGCTCACCGTGCCGCCCGACGCGCTGGACCTGCTGTCCTACCAGCGCCTGGTGGACCTGGGCCGGGTGCGGCGGGCCGCGGACGACCTGCCGGGCGCGTTGGGGGCGTTCACCGCGGCGGTGGAATTGTGGCGCGGCGAACCGTTGGCGGACGTTTCGTTCACCCAGTCGGTCATGGCCGAGCGGGCGCGGTTGGAGGAATCCCGGCTCACCGTGGAGGAAATGCGGCTGGGGCTGCGGATCGAATTGGGCGAGCCGGACGAGGTGCTGCCGGAGCTGAAACTGATCATCTCCCAGCACCCGCTGCGGGAGCGGCTGCACGAGCACCTGATGGTGGCGCTGTACCGGTCGGGGCAGCAGGCGGACGCGCTGGGCGCGTACCGGGACCTGCGGCGGCTGCTGATCGACGAATTGGGCGTGGAGCCGAGCAAACCCCTGCGGGACTTGCAGGCCCGCATCCTGGCCGAGGACGTGGGCCTGCGCACCGCTCCCCCGGCCCGGCCCGCGCCGGACCTGCTGCCCGCGTGCGACCCGGTGTTCCACGGGCGGGAGGCCGACGTGGCGCGGGTGGCGGCGGCGCTGGCCGAGGGTGCGGTGTGCGCGGTGCACGGATTGGCGGGGGTGGGCAAGAGCGCGGTGGCGCTGCGGGCGGCGCACGCGGTGGCGGGCCGGTTCCCCGACGGCCGGGTGCGCCTGGACCTGCGCGGCTCCACCGACGACCCGATGGACCCGGTGACCGCGTTGACCCGTTTGCTGGATGCCTTCGGGGCGCGGGTGAACGAGCCCGACCCAGGACGGCTGGCGGCGCACTGGGCGGCGGTGGTGGCCGACCGGCGGGTGCTGCTGGTGCTGGACGACGTGCGCGACCCGGACCAGGTGAAACCGTTGCTGGCGCCGGGTTGCGCGGCCGTGCTGACCGGGCGGGCGGCGGTGGGCGCGGCGGACGGGCACCGGCAGGTGCGGCTGGGCCGGCTGCCGGTCGCGGCGGCGGTGGGGCTGCTGCGGCGGGTGGTCGGCGAGCAGCGGGTGGACGCGGAGCCGGCGCGGGCGGCGGAGGTCGTCGCGTGGTGCGAGTGCCTGCCGCCGGCGGTGCGGGTGGCCGGGGGCCGGCTCGCCGCGCGTCCGGAGTGGACGGTCGCGGACCTGGCGGACCGGCTCGCCGACCCCGGTCAGCGGCTGGAGGTGCTGACCGGGGTGCGGGACCTGCTCGGGTCGTGCGTGCGGCGGCTGCGCGCCGAGGGCGACCGGACGGCGGTGACCGCGCTGACCCTGTTGGCGGCACTGGACCTGCCGGTGGTGACCGCCACGACGGTCGCGGCGCTGCTGGACACCGCCGAAGGCCCGGCGCGGTGCGCGGCCGAGCGGCTGGTGGACGCGGGGCTGCTGGAACCCTTGCCGCACAACCGGTATCGAGTGGCGGCGCTGGTCCGGCTGCACGGCGCGGGCGCGGACCCGGACCTCGACCCGGCGGCGGCGGTGCAGCGGGTCGTGGACCGGTACCGGGAGCAGGTGCGGGAGCTGACGACCCGGCGGTCCGGCGGGCTGTCGTGGTACCGCGAGCACCGGGGCACGTTGAGCGCGCTCGCCCGCCGGGACCGGACGGACGCCCTGCCGGCGGCGGTGGACCGGCTGCGCTGGACGTTCACCGGACGTCCGCTCCAGGATCGCGCCGGCGTGCCGTCGCAACCGCCGTACAGGTGAGTCGCCGGTCACAGCGCGCTACCCGGCTGGTCCGGGTCGGCGGGACCCCGAAGCCGGGAACACCCCCGTTGGCCGCCATTCCGGCCGCGCGGGTGCGGTTCCCACGATCCGGGAGGCATCATCGGGCCCTGCCCGGCCTGGGGAGACCCGTACGCGTGTTGGGGGTGAGTGGATGGCTTCAGAGGTGGCGGGCGCGGGCCGCAACGGCGCGGCGCCGCCCTGCCGGGTGCTGCTGGACGAGGACAACGAGCTGATCCGCACCGGCCTGCGGATCGTGCTCGACGCCGAACCCGACATCACCGTGGTCGGCGAGACGACGCCGGGCGAGGACCCGGCCGCCGTCCGGCGCGACACCCGGCCGGACCTGGTGGTCGGCGGCCGGGTCGGCGGCGCGCTCGCCGGCCTGCCCGTGGTGGTGCTGTGCCGCGATGCGTCCGCCGAGGAGTTGGAGCGGGCGATCCGGGACGGGGCGCGCGGCCTGCTGCTGTGGAGCGATTCGGCGCGGCACGTCGTGGAGGCGGTCCGGGCGGTGGCCGAGGGCAAGGGTTTCGTGGCCCCGTCGCTGGCCGGTCACGTGCTCGACCAGCTCACCCACTGCCTGCCCGCGCCCCGCGCCCCGGGCGGCACGGGCTTCGAGCTGCTCACCGCGCGGGAGTTGGAGGTGCTGCGCCTGCTGGCCAGCGGCCTGACGACGGGCCAGGCGGCGAAGGCGATCCACCGCAGCCAGGCGACCGTGAAGTCGCACATCTCGCACGCCCTGGCGAAACTCGGCCTGCACGACCGTTCCCAGGCGATCGCGATGGCCTACCGGACCGGCCTGATCTCCGGCGGCGCCGCGCCCACCGGCCGACCCTGATCCCCTGGTCACGCGGTCTTGCGGCGCTGCTCCACCAGCATCAGGACACCGGCGAGGACCACCAGGACGGCCGCCGAGCCGTGCACGGCCAGCGCGTAGCCGATCGTGCCGCCGTGGGTGGCGACCGCGATGCAGTCGCCGATGGGCATGATCGCGTTGGTGAGGATGACGAAGCCCAGTGCCTTGCGGTGGCCCATCAGCAGCAGGATCAGCGCGGTTGTGCCGTAGGCGATGTCCCGCACGCCCTTGACGATGTAGTAGCCCGCGCCCTCGTCGGTCGGCCAGGGGGTGATGCCGAAGCCGGCGGCGGCGTCCGCGCCCAGGATCAGGAAGCTCAGCCCGAAGTAGAAGCCCGCGAGGACGACCAGGGAGGCGAGGACGGTGTTGAGGCGCTTCATTCGGTGCTCCAGTTTCTAGCGCTGCTAGGTACAGGAGCAACACTAGATGAACCGGTGCTCGATTGTCTAGCGGTGCTAGCCTGGAGTGGTGTCCATCCAACAGCGACGTGAACGCGAACGCGCCGAACGCCACCGACTGATCGTCGCCGCCGCCCGCGAACTCGCCGAGACCGAGGGCTGGGAGTCGGTGACCACGAGGCGGCTGGCCGAACGCGTCGAGTACAGCCAGCCCGTGCTGTACAGCCACTTCAAGGGCAAGGACGCGATCGTCTCCGCCGTGGCCGTCGACGGTTGCGGCGACCTGGCCCAGGTGCTGCGCGAGGCCCGGGACGCCCAGGCCGACCCGGTGGCGGCGCTGCGTGCGGTCGCCGAGGCTTACCTGGAGTTCGCGCGGGCGCGGCCTGCGCTCTACGACGCGATGTTCGTGCAGCGGACCGACATCCCGTTCGGGACGCCCGAGTCACCGCCGGAGTTGAAGGCTGCCTTTGGGGCGTTCGTGTCGGTGGTGGCGCCGCTGGCGGGCGAGCGGGATTTGGAGACTTTGACCGAGGTGCTGTGGAGTGCCCTGCACGGTTTGGCCACTCTCACCGGCAGTTCACGCTTGCGCCCAGACCACCACAACTCTCGCTTGGACCTTCTCTTGAGCGGCCTTCTCGCCTGATTCGCTTCGCTTCTTTGACGCGCTTCGCGCCTTCAAGCCCTACGCGCTCTCAAGATCAAAAGCGGGCCTGGAGGCTACCCGGGGGTGGAAGAGCATCGGTTCGTCCCCCGCACGACCCGCCTTGGCTTGGCAGCCCGAACAAGGCCGCGCTACGCGCGGAAGAACGACGGTCAGCCCGTGAGGGGAATGGTGAATTTGGGAGCGGAACCGCCGGTGCTTGATACCGACGTGGTGGCCTCGACGGGAGTGCCCGACGAACCGTGAGTGATGCGGTGGACCACCAACACCGGCTCGTCCTCCGCGATCCCCAACGTGTCCGCCTCCGACCGCGTGGGCAACCTGGCGTCCAACTGCACCGTCGCCACGATCGGGTCCAGCCCGGCCGTGCGCAGCAACGGCGTCAGGTCCGGGTGCGGCGTGTCGGCACGGTCCGAGATGTCGTGGCCCGTGTGCTCCTCGATCACCGCGGCGACACTGCGCGGCAGCCACTGCTGGTCGATGCTGGTCACCCGCGACCCGGTGTGGTGGTGGCGGACCCGGTGCACCACCAAACTGCCGGTGTCCAGGCCGAACCGGTTCGCGACCTCCGGACCTGCCGCGGTCCAGCCGCTCAGCACGACCCTCGGGTAGGTCGCCCCATCAGGGAGCATTCGCGGGACCTGCTTCTGCGGCGGGATGGTCGTCCCGCACACCAAGGTCCCCAGACCCTGCTTGGACGTCGCCACGCCCTGCGCGATGAGCACCGCGACCGCCGCGCGCGCGGTCCCGCGGGCCACGCCGAAGCGGTCCATCAGCTCGTGCAGGGTGGGCAGGACGCTGCCCACCGGGTACTCGCCGCGGTCGATTGCCCCGATCAGGTGATCGGCGATCCGCCGGTACTTCACGTCTTCCACCGTGGCCTCCCCAAACCTGTAGTGACGTGAACTGGGCGCACTTACTAACGAACCGTTCGATACTCTGCTATGGTCCAGACCACCTGTCAAGGGTCTGGCTCTGCTAGCGTGCGCGAGCGCGAGGTGAAAGCGAGGCGGGGCGTGTCAACCGGATCAGCGGCCACCGGTCCCCACGTGCTGCGGCGGATCAACGCCACCGCCGTGCTCAACGCCCTGCGCGACGCCGAGGGCCACACCGCCACGGTCTCCGACCTGGTCGTCGCCACCGGCCTGTCCCGCCCGGCCGTCACCCGCGCGCTCACCGCGCTGGCCGACGCCGGCATCGCAGAGTTCTCCGGCACCACCGAGCACCACATCGGCCGCCCCGCCCAGCGCGCCCGCTTCCGCGCCGAACTCGGCCACGTCGCCGGCATCGACATCGGCCCGCACAAGGTCCTGGTCATGGTCGCCGACCTGGCCGGCACCGTGCTGGCGCAAGCCCAGGCCGTCACCCCCGCCGGGCACACCGGCGACGGCGTGGTCCGCCTGCTGCGCACCACCCTGACCGACGTCGCCGCCGAGGCCGGCATCACCCCCACCGACCTGTGGTCGGTCGCCGTCGGCACCCCCGGCATCGTCGACCACGAACGCGGCGAGGTCGTCCTCGCGCCCAGCATCCCCGGCTGGTCGAGCCTGCCCGTGATCGCCGAACTGCGGGACTGGCTGGGCTGCCCGGTCGCCATCGAGAACGACGTCAACCTCGCCGTCGTGGCCGAGCGGTGGCGCGGAGGCCGCGTCGGTCCGTCGGCCCGACCTCCTGGCGGCCGAGCCGCGACGCCGGAGGCGGCGCCGTGTCACAGCGACGACGGTGACAACCTGCTGTTCGTGCAGTGGGGCGAACGCATCGGCACCGGCATGGTCATCGACGACAAGCCCTACCGCGGCGCGTCGTCGGCGGCCGGCGAACTCGGGTTCATCGACCTGGTCACCGACCTCGACGACGAGCCCAAACCGCCCACCGACGGGCTCGGCGCGTTCGAACGGCTCGTCGGCGCGGGCGAGATCCTGCGGCTGGGCATGGCCCGCTGCGACCAGCCGCTGCGCGACCGGCTCGCCGAAACCGGCGACATCGCCGACCTGTTCGAGGCCGCCGCCGCCGGCGACGAGGCCGCGGTGTCCGTTGTGGACACCATCGCCACCCGGTTCGCCCGCGGCCTGGCCGTGCAGCTGCTGATCATGGACCCGCGCTGCGTCATCGTCGGCGGCGGCGTGTCCCGGGCCGGCGACGTGCTGTTCGACGCCGTCCGCAAGCGCCTGGGCCGGCTGCTGCTCGTGCCCGCCGACCTGCGCGTCTCCGCGCTCGGGGTGAACAACGTGGCGCTGGGCGCGGTGCGGGTGGCGCTGGACGCGGTCGAGGAGCGGTTGACCGCGCTGCTCTAGCGGTGGAGGGTGATCGCGTGGGAGCTGCCGAAGAACGCGACGGCGTCGCGCTGACCAACCTCGACCAGCCGCTGTTCGCGGACGCCGGGGCCACCAAGCGCGACCTCGTGGACTACCTCGACGCCGTCCGCGACCGCATCCTGCCCGGCCTGGCCGGGCGCCCCCTGTCGGTGGTCCGGGTGCTGCGCGGCCAGGACCCGTTCATGCAGAAGAACCTGCCCAAGTACACGCCGGACTGGGTGGACTCGGTGGAGATGTGGGCCGAGGCGTCCCGCCGTTCGGTCCGCTACGCGCTGTGCGACGACCGCCGGACCCTGCTCTGGTTCGCCAACCAACGCGCCATCGAGTACCACGTCCCCCTCCACCGCGCCGACGACCGCGCCCGCCCCCAGCACCTGGTCCTGGACCTCGACCCGCCCGAGGGCGAGGGCTTCGGCCACGTGGTCGCCGCCGCCCGCCTGGTGCGGCGGGCCCTGGCCGACTCCGGCCTGTCCGGCGCGGTGAAGACCAGTGGCGCCAAGGGTTTGCACGTCTTCGTGCCGATCGACGCCTCCGACGACGACGCGGCGGCGGCCACCCGAGCCCTGGCCGCCCGCGCCGAACGCCTGGACCCGGAGACCGCCACCACCGCCTACATCCGCGAGGAACGGCACGGCAAGGTCTTCCTCGACTCGACTCGTGCCTACGGCGCCACCGTCGTCGCCGCCTACAGCCCGCGCGTCCGCCCCGGCACGCCCGTGTCGTTCCCGGTCTCCTGGGACGAGTTGGACAACGTGACCCCGCCGGACTTCACCGTCCACACGGCACCGGCACTCCTGGGTTCCCGAGACCCGTGGGCCGAGGAACTGCCCGCACCCCAACAGCTCCCGACCGACCTGGTCGAGGAGGGCCACACCATCCCGGTCGCCCGGGTCGTCGCGATGCACGAGGGCAAACGCCGCAAACGCGCCGCCCGACAAGACGGCTGACCGCCGCCCAACCGGCCCTGATCGATCTGATCACCGACGCCGCGTTCTTGGCGTTCCGGCGCAGGTAACCCCGGGTTCTGCCAGTCGATTAATTCCATTCCACACTGAAGCGATGGAATAAATCGAGAAATCCGATTTACCCCGAACGAGCCACGACGAACGTCGCTACCGCAGGGTCGGCGCAGCCCCCAGGCTCATCGTGGCTTTCCCTACACCCTGCGGAGGCAGCCATGTCCCTGAAGCGGACGACCACCGTGGCGAGCGCCCTGCTGCTCGCCGCGGCACTGCTGAGCCCACCCGGCGCCACAGCACAGCCGGCGACCCTGGCCGTGCCCGACATCTCGCTGGCGAACGTCCAGGCCCACCTCAACAGCCTCCAGACGATCGCCACGAACAACGGCGGCAACCGGGCGCACGGCCGGCCCGGCTACAAGGCGTCGATCGACTTCGTCAAGGCGAAGCTGGACGCGGTCGGGTTCACCACCCAGGTCCAGCAGTTCACCTACAACTCGGCGACCGGCTACAACCTGATCGCGGACTGGCCCGGCGGCGACCCGAACGACGTCCTGATGCTCGGCGGCCACCTGGACAGCGTCAGCAGCGGCCCCGGCATCAACGACAACGGCTCCGGCTCGGCGGGCATCCTGGAGACCGCGCTGACCGTGGCCCGCGAGAAGCTCCAGCCGCGCAAGCACCTGCGGTTCGGCTGGTGGGGCGCGGAGGAGCTGGGCCTGATCGGCTCCACGTACTACGTCAACAACCTGCCGGCGACGGAGAAGGCGAAGATCAAGGCGTACTTGAACTTCGACATGATCGGTTCCCCGAACGCGGGTTACATGGTCTACAGCGCCTCCGGCCAGCCGTCCGGCTCGCTCGCCCTCCAGCAGACCCTGGAGGCGGCGTTCGTCGGCAAGGTGGCCACGGAGCTGACCTCGGTCGGCGGCCGTTCCGACCACGCCGCGTTCGCGCGGGCGGGCATCCCGATCGGCGGCCTGTTCACCGGCGCGGAGGTCACCATGACCTCGGCGCAGGCGCAGAAGTGGGGCGGCCAGGCCGGTGTGGCGTTCGACCGCTGCTACCACCGGTCGTGCGACACCACCAGCAACATCAACGCCACCGCCCTGGACCGGATGAGCGACGCCATCGCCTACGCCCTGTGGACCCTGGCCGGCACCGGCACCCCGCCGGGCCAGAGGTTCGAGAACACCACCCCGCTGAACCTGCCCGACCTGGCCACGGTGGAGTCCTCGATCACCGTCTCCGGCGTCGCCGGCAACGCGCCGGCAGCGCTGGGCGTGGGCGTGAACATCACCCACACCTACCGGGGCGACCTGGTCATCGACCTGGTGGCGCCGGACGGCACGGCGTTCCGGGTGAAGACGTCGAGCAACGACAGCGGTGACAACATCAACACCACCTACACGGTCAACGCCTCCGGCGAGGTGGCGAACGGCACCTGGAAGCTGCGCATCCAGGACGTGGCCGCGCAGGACGTGGGCACCCTGAACAGCTGGTTCCTCCAGTTCTGACGCCCGAACGGCCCGGGGCCTGCTCGCAAGGCAGGCCCCGGGCCACCGGACGCTAGGGGCGGACGTCCTCGACCGGCAGGGGCGCGCCGACCAGGCCCGCCGCCAACGTCGACCCGTCGGCCGGCTCGATGACCAGGAACGCGCCGCCCCCGCGCACCGCGCCGTAGTCGTCGAGCGGCAGCGGCTCGGCGGTGCGGATGGTCACCTGGCCGATCTCGTTGAGCGTCAACGTGCCCGGTGAGTCCACACTGGACAGCGCCTGCTCGTCGAACCGAGCCCGCAGCTCGGTGACCACCGCCGGCGCCGTCCGCGTCCCGTGCTTGACCAGCACCCGGTCCCCCGGCCGCAACGCCTTCTCGGCCAGCCAGCACACGGTGGCCTCGAACTCGTCGGTGACCCTGGGCGCCTCGCCCGCGACCACCAGGGCGCCGCGCCCGATGTCCAGGTCGTGCGCCAGCAGCAACGTCACCGACTGGCCCGCCGCCGCTTCCGTCAGCGGACCGTCGAAGGTGTCGATCCCCGTCACGGTGCTGCGCAACCCGGTGGGCAGCACCTCGACTTCGTCGCCCACCCGCACCGTGCCCGAAGCGACCTGACCGGCGTATCCCCGGTAGTCCGGGTGTTCCGCGGTGCGCGGCCGGATGACGTACTGCACCGGGAACCGGAACGGCGCGTCGTGCGGGTCCGGCTCGACCGGCACGGTTTCCAGGTGCTCCAGCAGGGTCGGCCCGTCGTACCAGGGCGTCCGGTCGGACCGCTCGACCACGTTGTCCCCGACGAGCGCGGACACCGGGATCTCCACGACCGCGCCCTCCGGGTAGCCCAGGGCGGTGGCGTGGGCGGTGAACTCCTTGGCGATGCGGGAGAACGTGACCTCGTCGTAGTCGACCAGGTCGATCTTGTTCACCGCCAGCACCAGCCTCGGCACCCCCAGCAGCGCCAACACGGCCGCGTGCCGGCGGGTCTGCTCCACCACGCCCTTCCGTGCGTCGACCAGAAGAACACCCAGTTGGGCGGTCGACGCGCCGGTCACCGTGTTCCTCGTGTACTGCACGTGTCCTGGGGTGTCGGCCAGGACGAAAGACCGGTTCGGGGTGGCGAAGTAGCGGTAGGCCACGTCGATCGTGATGCCCTGCTCGCGCTCGGAGCGCAGGCCGTCGACCAACAGCGACAGGTCCGGGGTGGTCAGGCCGCGGTCGGCGCTGGCCCGGTGCACGGCGTCCAGCGTGTCCGCCAGCACCGACTTGGTGTCGTAGAGCAGCCTGCCGACCAGCGTGGACTTACCGTCGTCCACGCTGCCCGCGGTGGCCAGCCTCAACAGGTCGCTCATGGTTAGAAGTAGCCCTCCCGCTTGCGGTCCTCCATCGCGGCCTCCGACAACCGGTCGTCGGCCCGGGTCGCACCGCGCTCGGTCAGCCGCGACGCGGCCACCTCCGCGATGACCGCCTCGATGTCCGCCGCGTCCGACTCCACCGCACCCGTGCACGAACCATCACCCACGGTCCGGTACCGCACGGTCTTGGTCACCAACTGCTCACCGTCACGCGGGCCACCCCAGGGGCCTTCCGCCAGCCACATCCCGTCGCGCAGGAAGACCTTGCGCTCGTGGGCGTAGTAGATCGACGGCAGTTCGACGTTCTCGCGGTCGATGTAGCGCCAGACGTCCAGCTCGGTCCAGTTGGACAGCGGGAACACGCGCACGTGCTCCCCCGGCTTGTGCCGTCCGTTGTAGAGGTTCCACAGCTCCGGGCGCTGCCGGCGCGGCTCCCACTGGCCGAAGGCGTTGCGCAGGCTGAAAATGCGCTCCTTCGCACGGGCGCGTTCCTCGTCACGGCGTCCGCCGCCGAACACGGCGTCGAACTTGTGGTTCGTGATCGCGTCCAGCAAAGGCACTGTCTGCAAGGGGTTCCGGGTGCCGTCGGGGCGCTCGGAGAGCCGGCCGTCGTCGATGTAGTCCTGGACGCTGGCCACTTCCAGGCGCAGGTTGTACTTCTCGACCGTGCGGTCGCGGAAGTCGATGACTTCCTGGAAGTTGTGTCCGGTATCGACATGTAGCAGCGGGAACGGCACCGGGGCGGGCCAGAACGCCTTCACGGCCAGGTGGAGGAGCAGGGTCGAGTCCTTGCCGCCGGAGAACAGGATCACCGGCCGGTCGAACTCGCCCGCGACCTCGCGGAAGATGTGGATCGCCTCGGATTCCAGGCGGTCGGCGGCTTTCATCGCGCGGCGCCGTCGAACGGGGTGCTGTCGAGCAGGGCGACCATGCGTTCGACGCACGCTTCGACGGACAGCTCATCCGTCCGGAGGTGCAACTCGGGCTGGATCGGCGTCTCGTATGGGTCGTCGAAACCGGTCAAACCGGTGATCTCCCCCTTTTTTGCACGCGCATACAAACCCTTCACATCGCGCGTGGCGCAGACCTCCGGGGCGGCGTCCACAAAAACTTCGAGATACCGCAGACCGTGCTCCTCGTGATCCTTTCGAACGGCCTCCCGAGCGGCCCGGTAAGGCGCGATCACGGGGGTGATCACAATGGCGCCGTGACCGGCCAGCAGCCGCGCCACCAGGCCGGTGCGACGGACGTTCTCAGCCCGGTCGTCCTTGCTGAAGCCCAGCTCGGGGAACAGTTGACGGCGCACGACGTCCCCGTCCAGCACCTCCACCGGGCGTGTCCCCGCCAACCGCGCGGCCAGCGCGCCGGCCAGCGTCGACTTACCGGAACTGGGCAGTCCGGTCAACCAGATCGTCGCGCCCACAAAGTCCCCCTTCGTATTCCCGAAGCACAGCCGGAAAACCCGCCGAGAACATCGGCCGCAAAGCGCAGGCAGTGGTCTCGGTAAACGGCGACCCGAGGCTAGAGCAGGCTGTCAAGGGGTGTCCACAGGCTGGGCGCGTCACTCTTTCGGCGGTAGAGGAGGCTCGGAGGCCGATGCTCTGATGAGCGCGGCGCCTGGGGGCCCCGAATCCATTCATGAACCGCCGCAAACAACGCTGTTGCGGCGGCGCGAAAGCACGCCCTGCCCATATTGCAGCACCCGAAAACTTGGGGGAACGCCACATGAGCCTGTTGCACGCCGACGCCACGCACGCGTCGTCGCCGCTGTTCTCCACCACGCTGTCGCTGCCGGACTGCGACGCCACCGGTTGGGTGGTGGTCGACAGCATGGTGGACGGCCTGGCCATGGGCGGCACGCGGATGACCCAGACCGTCGACGACACGGAACTGGCCGCGCTCGCCCGCGCGATGACGCACAAGTTGGCGCTGGTGGACCTGCCGATCGGCGGCGCGAAGGCGGGAATCCGCCCCAACGGCCCGGTGCGCGACCGCGAGCACCTGATGCGCACGTTCGGCCGGGTGACCCGTCCCCTGCTGCACGGCGGCGTCTACCTGGGCTGCGACCAGGGCACCACGCACCCCGACCGGGACATGTTCTTCGCCGCCGCGGGTTACGACATCGCCACCCGGCCCGGCGCGACCCGCCTGGACGTGGACTGGGCGGAGTTCTGGCGGACGATGGTCGACATCACCGGCTTCGGCGTGGCCACCGCGGCCCTCGGCGCTATCCGCGCGTCGGGCGCTCGCACGCCGCAACGCGTTGTGCTGCAAGGGTTCGGCACCGTCGGCCGAGGTGTGGCGCAGCACCTGGCCGCGCACGGGCACCAGATCGTGGCGGTCGCGGACATCCTCGGCACGGTGGAGGACCCCGCCGGGCTGCCGGTGGACCGGCTGATCGAGTGCACCAGCACCGACGGCACGATCGACCGGTCGGGCCTGCCGTCCTCGGTGCGCGTGCACGACGGCGACCGGGCGTGGCTGAAGGTCGACGCGGACGTGCTGGTGCTGGCGGCGGGCGCGGACGCGATCGACGAGTCGGTGGTGTCGTCGGTGCGGGCGCGGATCATCGTCGAGGGCGGCAACATGAGCTGCACCAAGCCCGCGCGCCGGATGCTCGGCGAGGCCGGGCTGACCGTGCTGCCGGACGTCGTGGTGAACGTCGGTGGCGCGGCGGTCACCGGGTGCATCATCGCCGGCGTCGCGCCCAACGGGTTGAACGTGCCGCAGATGTCGGCGTGGCTGCGCGACTGGATCGCCGGCAAGATCAACAACAACTGCGAGCTGATCGCGGAGCTGAACGCGTCGGGCAGCGTGGAGCCGGTGGCCGAACTGCTGGCCCAGCGGAACATCGCGTGGTGACCTGGGACCGCCCGGAGGTCCTGGTCGCGCACTCGAAGATGTGGCCGGAGCTGGTGCCCCGGATCGCCGCGGAGATCGAGGTGCGCCAGGCCGACACGATCGCCGACCTCGACCCGGCCGCGCGCGCCGGCGTCGAGGTCTTGGTCGGCTACCAGTTCCCGCCGGGGTGTTTGGAGCTGCTGCCGAACCTGCGCTGGCTGCACCTGACCGGCACCGGCACCGACCACCTGGCGGCGGCGGGCCTGCGGCCGGGGACCCTGGTCACCAACGCGGCCCGCGTCCCGGTCGAGGCGGTCGCCGAGTACGCCGTGGCCGGACTCTTCATGCTGCTGAAAAATTTAGTTGAGTTAACTGAAAATTTCCCTCGTCCTGCCTGGTACACGGGGCGCGCGGTGATGCTGGATGGCGCGACCGTGCTGGTGCTCGGTGGTGGGCGTATCGGGCGGGCTGTGGTGCGGCGGTTGTCGGCGTTGGGGGCGCGGTGCATTGCGGTGACCCGGACCGGTCGGAACCCTGTGCCGTTGGCGGTCAAGACCGTGGGCGTGGGTCAGGTGCTCGACGTCGCCGCGGCGGCGGACCACGTCGTCGCGTGTCTGCCGGGTACTGAGCAGCCCGTCGTGGACAAGGCAGTGTTGGCGGCGTTGCCCCCGCACGCAGCCTTCGTCAACGTCGGGCGAGCGTCCACAGTAGACGAAGAGGCCCTGTACGAAGCACTGAGGGAGCAGAACCTCCGGGGCGCGTTCCTCGACGTGCATCGCACCGAACCGCTCCCCGACGACGACCCGGCCTGGTCCGTCCCCAACCTGGTCGTCTCACCGCACCGCGCCTTCGCCTTCCCCGGCGAACCCGTCGAAGTAGCCCGCACCTTCCTGGACAACCTCGCCGACCTGCGCGCCGGGCGAACCCCCCGCGACGCCGTCCACCTTGGAGAGGAACCGTGACCCTGCGCCCGGAGCCGATGTTCGACGTCGGCGAGGAGGAGTTCCGCACCGCCGTGCTCGCCGAAGGACGGCTGCGCGAAGAGGACGTCCCAGTGGTGCTGGGCTCGTTGGAGCGCAGCCGCCAGGTCATCACCGACGTCGCCAAGGCGCACAACGACCTCAAGCCCGCACCGATCGACGCGCCGGTCGTCGTCATCGGCATGCTGCGCACCGGGACGACCCTCCTGCACAACCTCCTCTCCCTCCACCCCGCCCTCCACGGCCCGAAGCTGTGGGAACTCTCCGACCCGGTGGCGGCGGCGGGCGACCCGGAGACCTACCCGGCCGTCCGGCAAGCGGCGCAGGCGTACGTGGACGACTACAACCGCAAGGCCCCCGACCTGGCGAGCATCCACTACCTGCACGCCGACCGGCCGGACGAGTGCCTTCGCCTTGTCGTGAACACGTTCCACAGCATGGTGCTGGAGATGCGCTACCGCGTCCCGTCCTTCGGCGAGTGGCTGCACCGGCAGGACCTGACCGTCCCCTACCAGTGGCACCGGCACCAGCTCGAAGTCCTGATGAGCCGGCGCACGCGGGACGACAAGCCGCTCACGCCCGTCCTCAAGTGCCCGTTCCACACGTGGTACCTGCCGGAACTCGTCAAGGCCTACCCGAACGCCCGGTTCGTGCACCTGCACCGCGACCCGGCCGAGGCGATCTCGTCCACCGCCAGCCTGTGCCGCGCGGTGCGCGGGGCGCGCAGTGACGACCTGGACCTGCCGGAGATCGGGGCGTTCTGGCGCGGCCGGATCGTGCCGTTGACCGAGAAGCTCGCCGACGCCCGCGACGACCTGGTCGACCACCAGCCCGTCCTCGACCTGCGCTACCGCGAACTGGTCGCCGACACCAAGGGCACCCTCCACAGGGTCACCGACTTCCTCGGACTGCCGAACACCACCGAGTTCCTCGACAACGTCGAGCACTACCTCGCCGCCAACGGCCAGCGCAGCAAGGGCGTCCACCGCTACAGCACCGACGAGTTCGGTCTGGACGCGGACGCCCTGCGCGCCGCCACCTCCGCCTACCGCACGCGCTTCGGCGTCTAGACAAGGGAGTCCGCGACATGTCGAGTGAGAACGAGACCCGGGCGCGCGCCCTGGTCGACGCGCACAACCAGACGGTGACCGGCGCGGCGGCGCCCGTCGGCATCCTCACCCCGTTGAGCCTGCCGGGCGACCCGACCGCGGGCGAACTGGTGGTGCGGGGCGCGGTGCTGGGGGCGCGGTTCGTGGCCGAGCACCCCGGTGACTTCTCCATGCGCCAGATCCGGTTGTTCCTGGAGAACGACCAGCGCACCGCCGACGTGGAGCACATGTCCCGCTCCGCGGCGGGCGGGCTGGCCAAGCTGGTGATGCTGGACCAGGTCAGCGCGGTGGTGGGCCAGTGGCACCTGCGGACCAGCCCGGTGGTGGCGGACCTGGCGGAGAAGTGGGGGGTGCCGACGTTCATCGAGAACGGCCACAACACCATCACCGTCGGCCGCAAGAACCTGTTCCGCACGTACTTCTCCATCGCCGACCGCGCCCCGCTGATGGCGAGCTTCGCCGCCGAGCAGGGGTTCAAGCGGGTCGCGGTGGTCGCGGCGGACACGGTGTTCGGGCAGATGCTGGCCGACACGATCTGCGAGGCGCTGGCCGACGCGATCCCGGACCTGGAGCTGTTCCGCGAGGACTTCGCGCAGGACGGCGTGCAGGATCTGAAGCAGCAACTGCACCGGGCCACCGAGTTCGGGCCGGACCTGCTGGTCAACGCGGGTGTGGTGCGCACCAACTACATGATCATCGAGGCGGGCGCGGAGACCGGGCTGCTGCCGAAGGTGCCGATGATGGTGTGCTTCCCGTTCCCGATGCGCTCGGCGGACTACTGGGGCTTCGCCGGGCAGGCGGGCACCGGCGTGGTGTGGCCGGCGACCCGGTTCAGCCCGGAGTGGCCCGGCCTGACCTGGACCGGCCGCTGGTTCGTGGACACCTACTACAACGAGTTCGGCAGCTATCCGCCGGACAACGCGCTCAACGCGTTCACCGACGTGGTGGTGATCGGGCAGGCGGCGGCGCTGGCCGGCGCGCACGACCGCGACGCGCTGCGGCTGGCGCTGGAGACCGGCAGCTTCCGCACCTGGCGCGGCCCGGTGCGGTTCACCCACGACCACCACCAGCCGCCGGAGATCGTGCTCATGCACTACCAGGAGGTCGGCGACGCCACGGACAAGGCGGTCGTGGTGTGGCCGTCCGACCAGGCGACCGGCGAGTTCAAGCACCCCTCGGTGAAGCGCTGATGGTCGTGGACGTGCTGTGCCGGTGGCTCGCGGGCCTCGGCGCGGACGAGGTGTGCACCGTGCCCGGCGAGGCGTTCCTGCCGCTGCTGGCCCGCGCCCGCGCGCACGGCCTGCACACGGTGACCACGCGGCACGAGGGCGGGGCCGGGTTCATGGCGGTCGCGTCGGCGCGGCTGACCGGCAAGCCCGGCGTGGTGGCGGTCAACCGGTCGCCGGGGTCGACGAACGTGTCCATCGCGGTGGACGCGGCGGCGGCCGACCCGACGCCGCTGGTGGTGCTGGTGGGCGACATCCCCACCGGCGCGGACCGGCGCACCGCGTTCCAGGGCGCGGACCTGGCGGGCATGTTCGGCGCGCTGGCCACGACGTTCACCCTGACCGTGGACGGGTTGGGCGAGCAGTTGGCCAAGGCGGCGGAGGTGCTGGCCGGTCCGGTGCCGCAGCCGGTGGTGCTGCTGGTGCCCGAGGACCTGTGGACCGCCGAGGCGGAGGTCGAGGTGCCGCCGCCCGCGCTCGCGCTGGCCGAGCCGGACCTGGGCGAGCTGCTGCCGGTGCTGACCGACGCGGCGCGCCCGGTGCTGCTGGCCGGGCGGCTGCTGCGCGACCGGCACACCGACCCGACCGCGAACGACCTGCTGTCGGTGCTGGCGCAGAAGGCCGGGCTGCCGGTGCTGGTCGGCAACAAGCAGCAGGACCTGCTGGACAACCTGCACCCGAACTACGCCGGCCACCTGCACCTGGGCACACCGCGACAAGTGCGCGAGCGTTTGGCGCACGCCGACGTCGTGGTCCTGCTGGGCGAGTTCGCCGACGAGGTCCACACGTCCGGCTGGACCGGGCCGCGGGTGCACGTGGTGGACCGGCAGGCGCCCCGGGACGTCCTGGAGGCCCTGGCCGCCGCCGACTGGCCCGCGCCGGCGCCGGAGCGGTCGGCGTGGGTGCGCGGCTGGCACGAGCTGGCCGAGGACCTGGCCGCGCCGAACCCGAAGCCGTTCGAGGACGGCATCGACTTCACCCACGTGGCCGCCGCGCTGGACGCGGACCTCCCGGCCGACGCGGTGATCACGTTCGACGCGGGCAACTTCTCCAGCTGGGTCCACCGCTACGTGCACGCCGGGCCCCGGCGGCTGATGCTGGCGCTGGGCAACGGGGCGATGGGGTTCGGCGTGCCGGCGGCGGTCGCGGCGGCGCACCGGTACCCGCAGCGGACCGTGGTGGCCGTGGTCGGCGACGGCGGCCTGCTGATGACCGGCGACGAGCTGGCCACCGGGCGGGCGCAGGGCCGCTGCCCGGTCGTCGTGGTCGCCGACAACGGCGGCTACGGCACCATCGACCAGCACGCCCGTCGCCAGTTCCCCGGCACCTACTGCGGCACCAGCCTGCACACGCCCAACCTCGTCACGTGGGCCGAGGCGTTCGGGATGCCCGGCGAGACCGTGCGCAGCCCGCACGAGGTGCCCGGCGCGGTGCGGCGCGCGCTGGCGGCCGGACCCGGTGGCTACCTGCTGCACGTGCGCACCAGCCTGCGCGCGGGGCACGCGAACAAGGAGTAGAACGCGATGGAACTACGGGTTCGGGTCGAGGACCTGGTGGCCCTGGTCGGCGCGGAGCACGTCCTCACCGAGGACGTGCCCGCCCGCTACACGCAGGACCTGTGGGGCAGCGACCGGGTCGGGCACGCGTCCGTCGTGGTCAAGCCCGGCACCGCGCAGGAAGTCGCCGCGGTGCTCAAGCACTGCGACGACCACGACCAGCCGGTGGTGGTGCAGGGCGGCATGACCGGCCTGGTCAGCGGCGCGGTGCCCGGTCCCGAGGAGGTCGTGCTGTCCACCGAGCGGCTGACCGCCGTGTCCCCGGTGGACCTGGCCGGGCGGACCGTCACGGCGGGCGCGGGCGCGACGCTGGCGGAGGTGCAGGAGATGGTGGCGCAGCACGGGTTGCTGCTGCCCATCGACCTGGCGTCCAAGGGCAGCGCCACCATCGGCGGGTGCGTGGCGACCAACGCGGGCGGGGTCAACGTGGTCGGGTTCGGCATGACCCGCCAGCACGTGCGGTCGCTGGAGGTCGCGCTGGTCGACGGCACGGTGCTGACCCTGTCCACCCCGCTGGTCAAGGACAACGCGGGCATGGACCTCAAGCAGCTGTTCATCGGCAGCGAGGGCCTCCTCGGCGTGGTCACCTCGGCCACGCTGGGCCTGAAACCGGGTTCGCTGACCCGCACCGGCGCGTTCTGCGCGGTGGCCGACGTGGACGCGGCGCTGACGCTGCTGAACACGTTGCAGCGCAAGCTGCCCGGCGCGGTGACCGCGTTCGAGGTGATGTGGGAGGACGCCTACCGCACCATCGAACCGTCCGGCATCCGGCTGCCGCTGCCGTTCGGGCACCCGCTGTACGTGCTGGTGGAGTGCCGGGGCGCGGACCCCGAGGGCGACGCCGAGCGGCTGGCGTCGGCCGTGGAGGGCTGCGCGGACGTGCTGCTGGACGCGGCCGTGGCGACCAACGCCACGGAGTTGGCGGCGTTCTGGGCGGCGCGGGAGCGGATCCCGGCGGAGATCCTGCGGATGCAGCCGCTGTTCGGGTTCGACGTCAGCGTGCCGGCGGGGTCGTTGGAGAAGTGCCTGGACGACATGCGCACGGAGTTGCGGCGGTCGTGGCCCGCGGTGAAGCTGCTGGTGTTCGGCCACCTCGGTGACGACAACGTGCACATCGCGGTCATCACCGGTGAAACCACCCGGGAGCGGAAACCCGAAGTCGAACACATTGTGTATCGTCTCGTCACCGAAAGTGGTGGTTCGATTTCGGCTGAGCACGGCGTGGGGTTCGAGAAGCGCTCCTACCTGGGGTACACGAGGTCCGCGGAGGAGATCGCCCTCATGGGGCGGCTCAAACAGCTCTTCGACCCCCGCGGGGTGCTCAACCGAGATCGCATGATCCCATGGGGTGAACGAGGTACATGGCAGAACGAGGCGTCAGCCAGTCCGCAGGCTTAACGAGGCGGCAGGCGATCCCGCTGGCGATCGGGTCGGTGGCGGGGTCGGGCATCCTGTTCCTCCCCTCCGCCGTCTACGCGGAGGCGGGCGGGAACAGCCTGCTGGTGTGGCTGTTGTCGACGGTGGTGTGCCTGCCCATGTTGTTGATGTTCGAGGACATGGTGCGCGCGAACCCCGACGGCGACGGGATCGAGGCGTTCATCCGCGACGGGCTGGGCGCGGTGTTCGGGCGGTGCGTGCCGCTGATGTTCCTGGCGCTGGTCGTGGTCGGCCTGCCGGCGGGGGCGATGGTGGCCGGGCGGTACGTGGCGCAGGCGTTGGGCTCGGGCGCGGTGGTGGCGGTGGTCGCCGCCGCGGCCGTGCTGGTGGCGGCGGTGGCGTCCAACCTGGCCGGGGTGAAGACGTCGGCGCGGGTGCAGAACGCGGGCACCTGGGCGTTGGTGGCGATGGCGGCGGTGCTGATCGTGGCGGCGATCCCGGACGTGTCGTCCGGGTTGCCGGCGGTCACGCCGGACTCCTCGGCGCTGGGCGTGCTGCTGCCCGGCGTGGTGCTGGCGTTCTGGGCGTTCGCCGGGTTCGAGAACCTGACCTTCCTGTCGAAGGAGTTCCGCGACCCGCGCAAGGACTTCCTGCCGGTGTCGGCGACCGCGCTGGGCGTGTACGGGATCTTCACCATCCTGTTGACGGTGGCGATCGCCGTGCGCATCCCGCGCGCGGAGGTCGACGAGGTGACCGGGCTGTTGCAGTTGGCGCGGACCATCGAGCCCCGGCAGCTGGTGGTGCTGGCGGTGACGGTGATCGCGTTCGGCGCGATGGTGCTCAACGCGGTGGCGTGGGTGTGGGGCGTGTCGAGGCTGGTGCAGGGCGCGGGCGCGTCCGGCATCCTGCCCCGGTCGCTGGCCGTGACCACGTCGTCGGGGGTGCCGCGGCGGGCTGTTTTCCTGTTGTCCGGGCTGTTCCTGGTCGTCGGCGCGGTGCTGACGATCTGGCCCGGTGCGGTGGTGGACGCGGTGGCGACCGCTTCGGCGATCTTCATCGTGCTGTACCTGCTGTCGATCGTGTCCTACGCGCGGGTGCGCGGGTTGACCGTGCGGTCGGTGCTGAACCTGGCGCTGCTGCTGGTGCTGGCCGCGAGCCTGGTGCAGTCGGGGTGGCGGTCGCTGTACGCGGTGGTGGTGCTGGCGGTCGCGTTGGCCGTGCAGGTGGTGCGGAGCCGGCGGGGTTCCCAGACCGAGAGGTAGGTGTACGGCCGTGGAGTCGATGTTCGTGCGCATCCCGGCGCTGGCCGCCCGGCACGGCGCGATCAACCTGGCGCAGGGCGTCTTCGACCACGGCCCGCCTGCCGAGCTGTTGACGGCTCTGGCCGCTGTTTCGGCGGACCCCGGCGTGCACCAGTACATGCCGAGCGCGGGTGTGCTCGCGTTGCGGGAGGCGGTGGCGTCGGGGTTCTCGGCGGAGACCGAGGTGACGATCACGGCGGGGGCCACGGAGGCGTTGCACTGCACCATGGCGGCGTTGCTGTCGCCCGGCGACGAGGCTCTGGTGGTGGAGCCCGCTTATGAGCAGTACGCGCCGGCGATCGTGGCGGCCGGTGGGGTTCCGGTGCCGGTGCGGTTGACCGCTTTGGGTGGTTCTTTCGCTTCGTTGTTGGCGGGGGCGGTCACTTCGCGGACGCGGGTTGTGGTGGTGAACAGCCCGTGGAACCCGTTGGGGCGGGTGTTGACGGATGACGAGTGGGACGCGTTGGCCAGCTTGGCTTCGTCGCGCGGGATCGTCGTGGTGTCCGATGAGACTTACGAGGGGTTGCTGACCTCACGGCCGCGCGGGGTGCTGGACGTGGTGTCCGATCCCGAGCTGCGGGTGAAGATCTCGTCGGTGTCGAAGTCGTTGGCGGCGACCGGGTGGCGCATCGGGTGGGCGATCGCCGGGCCGGGGTTGACGCGGCGGATCCGGGCGGTGCACCAGTACGTGACGTTCTGCCCGGCGGTGCCGTTGCAGGTGGCGGCGGCTTCCGTGCTCGGGTCGTCCACTGTGGACAGTGTGACCGGGGCGGTCGCGGCGGGTCTGCACGAGCGGGCGGGGTGGTTCGCGGACGCGTTGAACGGGATCGGGATCGCGGCGAAACCGGCGGCGTCCCCGTTCTACCTGGTGGCGGACGTGGGCGAGCCGGCGGCGGACTGGTGCGACCGGGTGGTCGTCGACGGCGGCGTGGCGGCCCTGCCGTTGTCGGTGTTCTACTCGGCGCCGGTGCCGGAGGTGGACCGGATGGTGCGGTTCGCGGTGTGCAAGCGGCGGGAGACGCTGGAGGAGGCCGCGACCCGGCTGGCGGCGCGCCACCCGGCCGCGTGAGTCCCCCGATCGTGTGACCCTCTCCGGTAGCTCACCGCGTCCCATGCGCTCCTCTGCGTGTCGGGGCGCGCTCGCGCGGGCTGTGCCCCGGCCGTGACCTGCAAGGGGTGTAGGGCCGGGCGCGGTGGGTAGGCCTCGGGGTGGACCAATGGGAGGAGTGACGACCCATGCCCAACCCAGGCAGCCACGCGTACGACGCCAAGCGGACCCGGTTGCGGGCCGAGCACGAGGACCAGGGGGTGGCCGACGCCGGCCAGGCGGCGAACGAGGAACTCCAGCGCACGTACCCGCCCAACGCGGTGGGTGAGCGGGCGGCCGGGCCGCGCGGCGGCGGAGGGGGTGTCGAGGACGACGGCGGGCTGCACGCCCGCAGCGCCGCGTTCAGCGGCCACACGCTGATACCCGCGCGGTTCTCCATGGACGGCGGCAACACGTCCCCGCCGGTGCAGTGGGACGAGGTGCCGCCGGGTACCGCGGAGGTGGCCCTGGTGTGTGAAGACCCGGACGCGCCCGGCGGCACGTTCACGCACTGGGTGGTCACCGGCATCCCGGCCGACGTGAACTCCGTCGCCGAGGGGTCCGTGCCCAGCGGTGCGACGGTGGGGCGCAACGACTTCGGCGACTCGGGGTGGGGCGGGCCGCGTCCCCCCGTCGGCGACGAGCCGCACCGGTACTTCTTCCGCGTGTTCGCCGTGGACCGGCCCTTGGACCTGGGTCCGGACGCGTCGGCGCGGGACGTCCACGCGGCAGTGCGGGGTCACGTGCTCGCCAAAGGCACCCTGGTCGGCCTCTTCGGCCGATGATCGGGCTCGAACACGGCGGGTGGTCCTCGGTGGACCACCCGCCGTTCCCGTTGTGCTCAGGCGGCGGCCGGGTCCATCCAGAAGACCTCCCACTGGTGGCCGTCGAGGTCGGTGAAGCCGCGGCCGTACATGAAGCCGTGGTCCTGGGTCTCGCCCTCCCGACCGCCGGCCTCGACCGCCTTGTCCACCAGCGAGTCGACCTCGTCGCGGCTGTCCACGCCGAGGGCGAGGACGGCTTCGGCGGTCGTGGCGGTGTCGGCGACCTCGCGCTTGCTGGTGGTCTTGAAGAACTCGTGGCTGATCAGCATCGCGTAGACGTCGTCGCCGAAGACGATGCAGGTGGAGTCCTCGCTGGTGAACCGCGGGTTGTGCGTGAAGCCGAGGGCTTCGAAGAACGCGATCGACTTGGCCTGGTCGGTGATCGGCAGGTTCACGAAGATCTTGACGGACATGCGGTGCTACCCCCATCAGGTACCAAGGGACACTGGCGTGTCCTCGGGAGACTTGTGTGTCCGGCGGACACTGGGTGTACGGTAGACACAGATCGACAGTGCGCGCAAGACCGGGTTCTGGAGAAAGTTGGTGACGGAGTTGGCGGAGAACGTGGACCTGCTGTGGGAGCCGCGCGGGAGGAGTACCCGGCCGCAACGCCAGGCGCTCACGGTGGACCGCATCGCCGACGCCGCGATCGAGCTGGCCGACGCCGAGGGCATGGCGGCGGTGTCCATGCAGCACATCGCCGCCAGGCTGGACGTCACGAAGATGGCGCTCTACCGCCACGTGTCCAGCAAGGCCGAACTGGTGGCTGTCATGATCGAGTCGGCGGTGGGCGAACCTCCGAACCTCCTGACCGTCCCCGGCGACTGGCGCTCACGCCTGACCCACTGGGCGAACCTGATGCGCGAGACCTGGCACCGTCACCCGTGGCTCCCGGCGGCGACCACCGGCGACCGGCCCACCGGGCCGCGTGAGGTCGGCTGGACCGAGTCGGCGGTGGCGGCATTGACGGACACCGGGTTGACGGGCGGGGAGCGCATGGACGCTGTTTTTCTGCTCAGCGGCCACATCCGCAACACGCAGTCGTCGTCCACGGCGGGCACTCAGCCGTGGACCACCGACAAGTCGCTGCGCGAAGTCCTGCACCGGCACCGAGACCGTTTCCCGGCTTTGTTCGAGGCTGCGACATCAAGGGACGACACCACTCCCGACGACAACGGCTGGACCTTCGGCCTGACCCGAATCCTCGACGGCCTGGAATCCCTGATCACCACCCGCCAACCGCCCACCCAGCCCTGACTCCCACTCCCCGCTGCGCCACTCTTCGCTCTTCGGCGCGCAGCGCGGCGGGCCGGGCCCGGCTCGCAGTATGCAACTAGTTGCACAGCAGCCCGTTGCATATTACCGTGCAGTAGCATGGCGTTGGAGCACGCGATCCTCGTGTCCCTGGACGAACGACCGGGCACCGGCTACGAACTGGCCCGCCGCTTCGACAAGTCGATCGGCTTCTTCTGGGCCGCCACCCACCAGCAGATCTACCGCACCCTCAAGCGCATGGACGACCTCGGCTGGGTCACCGCCGAAGAAGTCGCGCAGGACGGCCGCCCCGACAAGAAGGTCTACCGGGTCAGCACCGCCGGCCGACAAGAACTCACCAGGTGGCTCGACGAAGCCGGCGAGCCGGCGACCATCCGGCACGACCTGTCGGTCAAGATCCGCGGGGCCTCGCTGGGCGACCCGCGCAAGGTCGCCGAGGAAGTCGCCCGGCACCGCGACCAGCACGCCGAACGGCTCGACGTGTACCGCGCCATCGAGAAGAAGGACTTCTCCGACCCGTCCGCCCTGCACGGACGACGGCTGCACCAGTACCTCGTCCTGCGCGGCGGCATCAAAGCCGAAGAGGCGCTGGTCGAGTGGTGTGACGAGGTGTTGGTGGCTATGCGAGAGGACGACCGGCCATGACCGACTACCCCAACCTGCTGCGCCCGCTGGACCTCGGGTTCACCACCCTGCCCAACCGGGTCCTCATGGGGTCCATGCACACCGGCATGGAGGACCGCGCCAAGGACTTCCCCGCCCTGGCCGAGTACTTCGCCGAACGCGCCCAAGGCGGCGTCGGGCTGATGGTCACCGGCGGCTTCTCTCCCAACCGGGCCGGCTGGTTCTACCCGTTCTCCTCCAAGATCTCCACCTCAGCAGAAGCCCGCAACCACCGGATCATCACCGAGAAGGTCCACGACGCGGGCGGCAGGATCGCCGTTCAACTCCTGCACGCGGGCCGCTACTCCTACCACCCGCTGTCCGTCTCGGCCTCCGCGATCAAGGCGCCGATCTCCAAGTTCCGGCCCCGCGAGCTCTCCGAACGGGGCATCCAGAGCCAGATCGACGCCTTCGCCCGCAGCACGGCGCTGGCCCGCGAAGCGGGCTACGACGGCATCGAGATCATGGGTTCCGAGGGCTACTTCATCAACCAGTT
The DNA here is from genome assembly GCA_050954585.1 of Actinosynnema sp. CA-248983. Lineage (GTDB taxonomy): Bacteria > Actinomycetota > Actinomycetes > Mycobacteriales > Pseudonocardiaceae > Actinosynnema. The sequence goes on from CP191863.1 coordinate 5,725,346, forward strand.
CCTCGCCCCGCGCACCAACAAGCGCACCGACCGCTGGGGCGGCACCCCGGAGAACCGCCGCCGCATCGCGGTCGAGATCGTGCGTCGTTGCAGGCAAGCCGCCGGTGAGGACTTCATCATCATCTACCGGCTCTCCATGCTCGACCTGGTCGAGGACGGGCAGACCTGGGACGAGGTCGTCGCCTTGGGCCACGAGGTCGAGAAGGCCGGTGCGACGATCATCAACACCGGCATCGGGTGGCACGAAGCTCGCGTCCCCACCATCGTCACCTCCGTGCCCCGCGCGGCGTTCGCGGGTATCACCGCACGGCTCAAGCCGCACGTGTCGATCCCGGTCGTCACCTCCAACCGGATCAACATGCCGCAGGTCGCCGAAGAAGTGCTTGCGCGCGGCGACGCGGACATGGTGTCCATGGCGCGTCCCTTCCTGGCCGACCCGCAGTGGGTGCGCAAGGCCGAGTCCGGCCGGACCGACGAGATCAACACGTGCATCGCGTGCAACCAGGCCTGCCTGGACCACACCTTCTCCCTCAAGAAGGCCTCCTGCATGGTCAACCCGCGCGCGGGCCGCGAGACCACCCTCACCCTCCTGCCCACCCGTCGCGGCAAGCGGGTCGCGGTGGTCGGCGCCGGCCCGGCGGGGCTGGCGACCTCCGTCGCCCTGGCCGAGCGCGGGCACGACGTGGAGCTGTTCGAGGCCGAGGACGACATCGGCGGTCAGTTCGCGATCGCGCGGCGCATCCCGGGCAAGGAGGAGTTCGCCGAGACGATCCGCTACTACCGCCGCCGCGTCGAGCTGACCGGGGTCAAGCTGCACCTGGGCCGGCGGGCGGGCGTCGACGACCTGGCCGGGTTCGACGAGGTCGTGGTGGCCACCGGCGTCGCGCCGCGGGTGCCGGCGATCCCGGGCGTCGAGCACGCGCTGTCGTACGTGGACGTCGTGCGGGACGGCGCGCCGGTCGGTGCGAAGGTGGCCGTGATCGGCGCGGGCGGCATCGGGGTGGACGTCAGCGAGTTCCTCACCCACGCCACCTCCCCCGCGCTGGACCTGGCCGAGTGGCAGGCCGAGTGGGGTGTGGGCGACCCGGCGCAGACCCGTGGCGGGGTGGTGAAACCCCAGCCCGCCGAACCGGCGCGGCAGGTGTACCTGTTGCAGCGCAAGGAGTCCGGCATCGGCAAGGGGCTGGGCAAGACGACCGGCTGGGTGCACCGGGCGGCGTTGAAGGCCAAGCGGGTGGAGCAGTTGACCGGGGTGAACTACGAGCGCATCGAACCCGGCGCGCTGCACATCTCGTTCGGGCCGAAGCGGGAACGGCCGCGCGTGCTGGAGGTGGACACCGTCGTGGTGTGCGCGGGTCAGGAGTCCGTGCGCGACCTGGTCGACGGGCTCACCGAGCGCGGTGTGGTGACGCACGTGATCGGCGGTGCGGATGTCGCCGCCGAGTTGGACGCCAAGCGCGCCATCGACCAGGGCACCCGCCTCGCGGCGACGATCTAGGAGACCACCGTGAACGCAGCTGACCAGTTCCGCAAGGCGATCGAGGCGGGCGACTTCGCGGGGGCCACCGCGTTGTTCGCCGACGACATCACGTTCCACAGCCCGGTGAAGTTCCGGCCGTTCGAGGGCGTCGAGGTGGTGCGCGCGCTGTTCGGCGTGCTCCAGCGCACCTTCGAGGACTTCGAGTACGTCGGCCAGTACGACGGCGGACCGGACGGGCACGTGCTGCGGTTCCGGACCGTCGTGAACGGCAAGCAGGTCGACGGGATCGACCTCATCCAGCTCGACGCCGACGGCCGGATCGGCACGTTCACCGTGATGATCCGGCCGCTGTCGGCGCTGACGACGGTCGGCGAGGCCATCTACGCGGGGCTGGTGGCGGACGGGGTCGTGTCGTAACGCAGGATTTGGGGCATGAGCCGACCCTTCACCGCGGAGCACCTGCGACGGTGGGAGGCGCCCGCCGTGCCCGCCTGGGTGTACCGGGGCGTGCTGGTCGTCGGGTGGTGCGTGGCGTTCGCGTACGCCGTGTCCATCCCGGTGACCTGCACGCCCGCCGCGCCGTGCCTGCCCGACCCCGGGTTCTCGATGGCCGTGGCGCTGGTGCTGGCGACGCCCGTCCTGCTGTGGCGCGAACCCGTGCTCGGCTGTTGCGCCGGGGCGCTGTTCGGGCTGCTGGAGGTGCTGTTCGAGGAGCACGACGGCATCCGGCTGGCGTTCCTGGTGCACGGGCTGGCGTGCGCGGTGGTCGGGTTGTGGCTGGTCGAGGCGCGGCGGGCGCAGCACCGGGTGTTCGGCGAGGTCAGCACGGTGGTGACGGTGTCGCGACCGCTGCCGCCGCGGTTCACCGGGCGGTCGCTGGTGGCCGGGGTGATGCTCGTGGTCGGGGTGCTCGCGTTCGTCCGGTACGGGGTGGTGGCGTCGTCGCTGGCCGAGCACGAGACGGAAGCGGTCGAGGTGCAGGCGCGGGTGCTGTCGGTCGACGACTACGACGTGAAGGTGGCGCTGCCCTCGGGTGAGCGGACGTTCTCCGTGCTGTCGCCCGGGTCGTACGGGGTGGGCCGGTCGGTGCCGGTGCGCACGGACGGCGAGTGGGCGGAGCTGGTGTCCGAGCCGGAGGACGTGACGTTCCCGCTGACCGTGATGGCCGTGGCGCTGGGCATGGCGATCTTCCTGCGGATGCGGGACGTGGCCGCGCGGCGGGCGGCCCAGCGGGTGTTGTTCGGTCCCGCGCACGCCGTCGAGGTGCTGGCGCGGTCCGACCTGCGGGGACGTGCCGTCCTGCACACCGTGGACGGGAAGCCGTTCGGGTCGACGCCGGTGTCCGCGCCCTTCGAGGACGCCCGGATGCTCGCGGTGGGCGACCTGAGCCACGGCGGGTGGGTGGTGCTGGTGACGCCGGACGGTGCACTGCTGCCGACCCGTCCACTGCGCCCGTACCACCGCGTGGTGCCGGACTTCGACGACCCGGGCGAGGAACTGCTGGGCGTGGCGCTGGAGGTGCCGCCGCTGCCGATGCCGGTGGAACCCGCCGAACGCGACGTCCGCGCCGGCCGGTGGCTGTTCCTGGCCGCGGTCGTGTTCACGGTCGGCGCGGTGTTCGTGGACGGCCCGGCCGTGCTCACCGTCCTGTGGACCGCCGGGACGTGCGCGGTCGCCGGCTGGCTCCGCGGCCGACCGTCCGCGCACTTCCACCAGGACCACGTGTCGATCCGGTCGTGGCTGCGGACTTACCACGTGCCGTGGTCGGAGATCACCTCCATCCGCCGGATGGGTGACCGCCTGGTCCTGGAACTGGAGTCGGGCACCCGCTTCACCCTCGCCGCGAGCCGCCGCGACGTCACCGAACTGGGCGCCATCGCCCGCCGCCTGCACGACCTGTCCCCACACGGCGGCGAGGTCACGTCCCGGCCGGGCGGCGCGCTCCCGGTGGGCCTGTGGTTCCTGCTGGTGGCCGGCGCGATCTTGTGGCTGACGTGACGCCTTTTGCGTGGGTGGGCCGGGTGGTCAGCGCCTAGGCTTCGGCGCGTGGACTTCTTCACCGGGCCCGGTACCAGGGCGGCTCAGGCGGCGGTCGAGGTGTGTACCGAGTTTGCTGAGCCGTGGTTGCGCAACCACTCGCTGCGCGCCTACTCGTGGGCCGTCGCCTACGGGGCCTCCGCCGGGATCGGCGACTACGACGACGAACTGCTCTACGTCGCCGCGCTCCTGCACGACCTCGCCCTGACACCCTTCTTCGACAGCCACAAGATGCCGTTCGAGGAAGCCGGTGGGCGGTTGGCCAAGGTGTTCGCGGCCGGGGCCGGGTGGGCTGCACCTCGGCGGGAGCGGTTGAACGAAGTGATCGTGCTGCACATGCGGGACGACGTGCCGGCCGCGCAGGACGCCGAGAGCCACCTGTTGCAGATCGCGGTCAGCGCGGACGTGTCGGGGCGGCGGCTGGAGCTGTTCACGCCCGAGTTCACCGAGGAGCTGCTGGGGCGCTACCCCCGGCTCGGGTTCGCGGAGAAGTTCCTCGACCGAGCCGAGGACCAGGCCGTGCGCAAGCCGGAGTGCGCCGCCGCCGAGCTGATGCGCAGCGGGTGGCCCGAGCGGGTCCGGAGCAACGCGCTGGGGTGAACGACCCGCCGGGCCCCGGCCCGGCGGGTCGAACGCACATCACCCGAGGGCGTAGGCGCGGATGATCGTCTGGTCGACCGCGTTGCCCGCCCCGTCGCGCGCGGACGCCTTCAGGGACACGAACTTCGCGTCCGCCGGGTGCGACACCGCCGCCAGCCACCGCTCACCGAACCTCACCAGCGGCACCGGCCGCCACGACGCGCCGTCGTCGTAGGACACCTGCACGGACGTCCGCACATCGCCCACCGGCCCGCCGCCGTTGCGCTGCACGTACACCGGGAACGCGAACGCGCGCCCGGCCCGCGCCCGGTTCCGGTCGTCCAGCTCCGGGGCGAACCGGACCGCCGGCAGCGGCAGCGCCTCCGGGTCACCGGCCACCGTGTCGGAGGTGAACGTCCAGTCCGCCGTCACGCTGGTGGACAGCTCCGACACGCCGGACCGGTGCGCCTGCGCGTGCAGCACGTACGACGCCCGGCCCCCGGGCACAACAGCGCGCAGGAACCCGGCATAAGCCGACTCGCCCACGAGAACACCGTTGCGGTGCAAGGTGGTCTGCGCCTTGTCGACGGTGGAGAACCCGTAGTGGGTCGGGTCCTGGTCGGTGAACATCGGCACGGAGACGCTGATCTGGTCCCCGGACCGCCCCGCCCACTCGTAGCTGCGCCGCATCGCCGGGAACGCCGGTCCGTGCACGGCGAGGTTCCACCGCTCCGTCACCGGTCGACCGGTGGCGAAGGTGCGCGGGGTGCCGCTCTGCAAGATCTCCGGCGGGAACGCGTTGGGCTCGGACAGCTGCATGAAGCCGCGCCACCACTCGACACCCGGCGTGTAGTACTCCGTGACCCGCAACGGCATCGGCCCGCTCGCCAACTGGTCCAGGTACGCCGTCTTGCCCTCCGCCGACGCGGCGACGACCGTCTGCACGCGGACGAGGTCGCGGTCGGGGAACCGGCGGGCCAGGTCACCGGGCACCGCGCCGTCGTGCGTCCACGACACGTGGTACTGGTACGGGCTGCCGACGAACGTGCCCGCCGCGTCCGGCTCGGCCAGCGTGGCGGTCGCGGTGAACGCGCTCCGACCGGGCGCGGAGGTCTTCGACGGCGCGAGCAGCAGCCGGTCCGGCGACCCGCCGATCATCCCGAACCCCGTGTCGCCCCACGTGGTCTTGCGGTCGAAGTAGAAGGCGCCGTACCCGGCCTTGGCGGTCGGCTTGTCCACCGCGAAGGAGGGTGTCACCGCGTTCCGGGCGTCGAACGTCAGCGCCGCCTCACCGGACACCACGATCGCGGGCTCGGTCAGGTAGGTGTTCTTGCGCAGGTGCTCGGTGCCCACCCAGCCGTCGAAGTAGTACGTGCCCTTGGGCAGCCGGGCCACGATGGTGCCGGACGGGTCGTGGTCCACGTACGCCTGCGGGTGTTCGACGTCCACGAGCCGGTACCAGTAGTCGGCCGTCGGCTTGCCCTCGTGGTCCACAAAGGACAGTGTGACGTCGTAGCTCTCGACCTCCTTGAGGACCGTGACCGGCGTCCGCAGGGACACATCGCCCGTAGCCACGATCGCGCCGCGGTACCGACCGTCGGGGCCGTCGGCGGACGTCGTCGCGGTCACGGTGACCTCCGCCTGCCCGCCGGGCGCGATGGTGACCGACGCCGGGGACACGGTGATCACGTGCGACGGGGCCCCGGTGGGGTCCTCGACATCGGCCGAGAGGGCGAGGGTCAACGGGGTCGTGCCGTCGTTGCGGTAGGCCAGCTTCCGCTCGGTCGGCGTGTCGTCGTGGTGCGGCCACCGCGCGGTGCCCATGCTCAGCGACGGCGGCGCGGTGTGCGCGGCCTGCCGCACCGCCCGCGCCACGTCCACCCGGCCCGCGCCCTGCTCGAAGACCGTCAGCGCCGGGTTGGGCCGCGCGCTCGCCATCAACGCCGACTTCAGCTGCGGGGCGGTCCAGTCCGGGTGCCGCGCGGCCAGGATCGCCGCCGCGCCCGCGACGTGCGGAGCGGCCATGGACGTGCCGGACAGGGCGATGTGCGCGTCGCCGGCGGGGTCGCCGATCTTGGCGTTGCGCGCCTTGGCGGCCACGATGCCCACGCCCGGCGCGGTGATGTCCGGCTTGATCGCGCCGTCCTTCCAGCGCGGCCCGCGCGAGGAGAACTCGGCGAGCCCGTCCGCGCGGCCCACCGCGCCGACGGTGAGCGCCGCGTCGGCCGCCGCCGGGCTGCCGATGGACTCGTCACCCGGGCCGCTGTTGCCCGCCGAGACCACGAACAACGCGCCCGTGTCGGCGGTGATCTTGTTGAGCGCCAACGACATCACGTCGGTTCCGTCGGACGGCCACGGGCTGCCCAGGCTCATGTTGACCACGTCGGCGCCCGCCCCGGCCGCCCACTCCATGCCCGCGATGATGTCGGACTCCCGGCCGCCGCCGAAGTCGTCGAGCACCTTGGCGGACAACAACCTGGTGTCCGGCGCGACGCCCTGGTACTTGCCCGCTCCGGTGATCGTGGCGGCGACGTGCGTGCCGTGGCCGAAGTTGTCGTCGGTGGTGTCGCTGCCGCTGAAGTTCTTCGCCTCCACGACCGCGCCCGCGAGGTCCGGGTGGGTCGCGTCGACGCCGGTGTCCAGCACGGCGACGATCGTGCCCGAGCCGGTGTGCCCGGCCTGCCACGCCTCGGGCGCGCCGATCTGCGGGACGCTGCGGTCCAGCGTCGCGGTGACCGGGCCGTCCAGCCACACCCGGTCCACGCCGGCCACGCGGGCACCGGACCAGAAGGCGGTGTCCTTGGGCACTTCCACCGCGTGCCCGCCGATGCTGGTCAGCGCCTCGCCCGCGGTGAGCCCGCCGGTGACGATCAGCGGGGTCACCGCGCTGGACCGGTCGTCGTAGCCGGCCCGGATCAGGCCGGTGACGTCGAACAGCCGCCCGTCCAGCCGCCCGCCGCGCACGTCGCCGGCGGCGTCGGAAGGCAGCACGTGCAGGTGGCCGCGTTCGTCGCGCACCTGGTGGAACGTCACGTCGGCGCGGCCCTGCCCCGGCCGCACGTGCGCACGTCCGGCGCGCACCTCGACCCGGTCCCCCGTGATCAGCGTGACCGCGCCCTCGACGGTGGCCACGGCCGGCGGTTCGGCCTGTGCTTGCGCCCCGGCGGTCGTCAGGGCCGACGCCGCCACCACCGCCGCGAGCAGCAGCGGTGTTCTCCTTCGGGTCATGTGGTCCACTCCCCAGTTCCGTGGCGGCACCTGATCGGCCGCCACTCCCCTCAGCGATTAAGACACCGCAGAGCGCTATCGGGTTGCGCTGTCCGGCAGAAGCCGTCGCAAGTCGCCCGCCGCCGGCGTCGGGCACAGGCTGGTCCCCCTGCTGCCGGCCGCGACCCTGACGGCGCCGGCCACCACCGACAGCGTCCGGATCACCCACCTGCCCCTCCTGCCCGGCCACACCGGCCGTGTGGCGCGGCACCGTGCAGGGGCTCAGCGAGGGCGGGTCGCACCTGAGCGTCGGGGTGATCACCGACGGCGGGCTGGTCGCCGGGTCGAGGATGCCGATGTTCAGCCCCGACTCCCACGCGTTCAAGTGCCTGGGGACCTCGTGCACGCGGCTACCCGACGCGCCGGGCTCCGGCAGCTACGCCATCACCGCGGCCAACGAGTCCGGGGCGATCGTGGGCACCCGGGGTGACCAGCCGCTGCTGTGGTCCGGTGACACGGTGACCGTGCTGCCCGGCGGCCCCGGCGTCGTGTCGTGTCGTGGTCGGCCGAGAGGGCACCCGCGCCGTCCTCTGGCAAGTCCGCTAACGGACGCTGTCGGTACCCCGTGAGACAATTGAACCGGGGGCCGGAGGCCGCCCCGGTCACCCGATCAGGGCTGCTCAGCCGGTGCGCTCGGCGTGCTCCGCGCGCATCAAGTCCTCACGAGCGCGGGCGACGCGAGATCGGATCGTCCCGACCGGGCAGCCACAGATCTCCGCCACCTCGGCGTACGACAGCCCCAGCACCTGGGTCAGCAACAAGGCCTCACGGCGCTCCGGAGCCAATCCCGCGAGCAGCACGTTCAACTCCACCACGTCCTCGAAGCCGGTGGTCGCACGCCGCGCGTCGGAGGCGTCGCGCACGTCGACCGCCCAGGCGATCGCCGGCCGCGCCCCGGCCGCGCGCAAGTGGTCGACGACCGCGCGGCGGGCGATGGACAGCAGCCACGTCCGGGCGGAGGAGCGGCCTTCGAAGGCGGGCAGGGTGCGCAGGGCCCGCAGGTAGACCTCCTGGGTGAGGTCGTCGGCCCGGCCGGGGTCGGTCAGGTGGGCGACCAGCCGCCACACGTCCCGCTGGGTGGCCCGGACGAACCGCTCCAACGCGACCCGGTCACCGCCGCCCGCCGCCATCGCCAGGGCCGTCACCGCGTCGTCGTCGCGTTTGATCGACACGGGGTGGAGGCTAGACCACCGCCATTGCCGGGAACTTCCGCGTCCCCGGGAACGACAAAGGTGGTTGTGGACTGCGAGACCTGCCGGGAGGCGTTGTCGGCGCGGCTGGACGGCGAACAGGAGCCGGCGCCGGCCGCCGACGTCGACGCGCACCTGTCGGGCTGCCCGTCGTGCCGGGCGTGGTCCGACGAAGCATCGTCGCTGACCCGTGTGCTGCGCCTGCGGTCGGCGGTGGTGGTGCCGGACCTGACCGAAGCCGTGCTGGCGGCGGCGCCCACGCCGACGTCGGGCTGGTACCCGAGGCTGGGGCTGGCCGGGGTGGCGGTCGCGCAGGTGACGCTGGGCCTGTCGCAACTGCTCGGCTCGAACCCGGCGGCCTCGCACGGGGCGGGACACCTGTTCAACGAGAGCACGGCCTGGAACCTCGCGCTGGGCTTGGGCCTGCTGTGGACGGCGCTGCGACCCCGGGCGACGTCGGGGATGCTGCCGGTGGTGGCCGGGTTCGTCGTGGTGGTCGGGGTGTACTCGTTCCAGGACCTGGCGGTGGGGGTCGTGTCGGTGGAACGGGTGACGTCCCACGCGATCCTGGTGCTCGGCCTGGTCCTGCTGGTGCTCGTGCACCGGGGCCGGCGCGATCCCGATGACGGGCACACCGCGAGCCCCCTCGACCTGCCGCACTCACCCGACTTCCCGGACTTCCCGGATGACCGCCCCGAGTCGACCCCGACCCGACGCCCCCGTCTGCGCCCGGTCGGCCGCGATCGGGCGGCCTGAGCCGCGCTGTTCGGTTCTGATCGATTGATCGGTTCCTGATTGACTTGATCTCCCGCCGACCGAACGATCCTCGCAGTCGACGTCAGGCGGAGGACCGTTGCGCGTACTGCTCGAACCACCGGACGGCCGCGCGCAGCGGTGCGTCCACCGGACCCAGGCCGGGGTACCAGGGCCGTTCCCACTCCAGGGACACCCAGCCCGACCAGTCGGCCAACGCCGTCGCGCACCCGTCGAGCGGAACGGCGCCCTCACCGGGCGGCACGGGCGTGGTGTCCTGGGCACCTACGGCGTCCTTGACCTGGAAGTACGTCAGGTAGGGGCCCAGAGCGCCACGGGTGTCGGCCGGGGTTTCGCCGTGCCGCCACGGGTGCAGGGCGTCCCACAGGACCGCCACCCGGTCCGGCTCCGCGAACGGCTCCACCAAGCGCACGGCGGCGGCCCCGGTCGGGTGGGTGTCGTGGGTCTCGACGAGCAGGCGCACACCGGCGGCGCGCAGGTCCGGCAGGACGGCGGCGATGCGCGGGCCCGCCGACGCGTCACCGCCGGGGAAGACCCGGACGTTGGGCGCGCCCAGGCGGGACGCGAGCCCGATCAGCGCGCGCAACTCCTCGATCACCGGCTCATCGGGACCGGGCGCGCACACCTTGGCGTAACCGGCGAGGCACGCGGCCTCCACACCGGCCTTCGCCAGCGCCGCGCGGGCCGCCCGGTGGTCCATGTCCGGGCGCACCTCGCCGTGGACGCGGATCTCCAGGCCGTCGCAGCCGGCGTCGGCGGCGAGGCGGGCCGCGTCCGCGAGGGACCGGTCCGGCGTGCCGAGCGTGCTCAGAGCCATGCGCCTGGGTTCCACGCGCCGCATCGTGAAAGCGCTTTCCAGAAATGTCAAGCCAGGACTCTCGGCGCGGGATTCTCAGGGGGCAGGGGTCATGACCACGTTCACCGTCGAGGACGGCCGGTTCCTGCGCGACGGACGGCCGCACCGCGTGCTGTCCGGTGCGCTGCACTACTTCCGCAGCCACCCGGCGCAGTGGGCGCGCCGGCTGTCGGTGTTGCGCGGCATGGGGTTGAACACCGTCGAGACGTACGTGCCGTGGAACCTCCACGAGCCCAAGCCCGGCCGGTACCACGACGTTGACGCGGTAGGCGCTTTTCTGGACCTGGCCGCCGCCGAAGGCCTGGACGCGATCGTGCGACCCGGCCCGTACATCTGCGGCGAGTGGGAGAACGGCGGCCTGCCGTGGTGGCTGTCCGGCCCGCTCCGGTGCGCGCACCCGGACTTCCTGCGTGCCGTGGACACGTGGTTCGACGTCCTCATCCCCGTCGTGGCGGAACGCCAGGTCACGCGCGGCGGCAACGTCGTGATGGCGCAGGTCGAGAACGAGTACGGCTCCTACGGCTCGGACCACACCTACCTGGCCCACCTCCGCGACGGCTTGCGACGGCGCGGGATCGACGTGCCGCTGTTCACGTCCGACGGCGGCGAGGCGCTGTTCCTGACCGGCGGGTTGGTCGAGGGTGCGCTGGCGACGGCGAACTTCGGCAGCGACGCGGCGGGCCAGTTCGCCGAACTGCGCCGCCACCGGCCACAGGACCCGTTGTTCTGCATGGAGTTCTGGGACGGCTGGTTCGACCACTGGGGCGACCGCCACGTGGTCCGCTCCCCCGAGGACGCTGCCGCCGCGCTGGACGAGGTGCTGGCGGCCGGGGCGTCGGTGAACCTCTACATGGCGCACGGCGGCACCAACTTCGGCTTCTGGGCGGGCGCGAACGCCGGCGGAGACCTCCACGACGGCGCATACCGCCCGACGGTCACCTCATACGACTACGACGCCCCCATGGACGAAGCCGGCAACCCCACCCCGAAGTACTGGGCCTTCCGCGAGGTGATCGGCCGCTACGCCCCACTCCCACCGGCCCCGGCCACGCCCCCAGCCCCCGCCCCGCCCGCCCAGCTCATCCCCTTCACGCGGTCGGTGCGGCTGTTTGACGTGTTCAACAATCCCACGATCCAATCGCCGCACATTCCAACGTTCGAACAAGTGGGACAGCACCAAGGCTTCCTGCTCCACCGCGCCACCATCCCCGGCCCACGCCCACCCCTCCCCCTCCGCCTGCGCGACCTCCGCGACCGCGCCCAGCTCTACGTCGACGGCGCCCACCAAGCCACCTACTACCGGGCAACCGATCCCCAGGCCGTCGACACCACCGACGTCCCCGGCGGAGTCACCATCGAACTGCTGGTGGAAGCCATGGGCCGGATCAACTACGGCCCCCTGCTGGGCGAGCACAAGGGAATCGTCGGCGGCGTCCTGCACGAGCGGCAGTACCTGCACGGCTGGACCACGATCCCCATCCCGCTGGACGAGCTGCCGGAACTGGACTGGGACACCGGCGAATGCGCGTACGGCCCGCTGTTCCTCGGCGGCACCCTCACCATCGACACCCCGCGGGACGCCTACCTCGACCTGACCGGGTTCGCCAAGGGTGTCGTGTGGGTCAACAAGTTCTGCCTCGGCCGCTACTGGCACATCGGTCCACAAAGGACTCTCTACCTCCCCGAACCCCTTCTCCACAAGGGCGACAACGACATCGTCGTCCTCGAACTGCACCCCGACGCGAGCCCGCGCTCGGTCACCGTCAGCCCTCACCCCATCCTCGAAGGAGACCCACGATGCGCGTAGCGATGAACGGCGTGACCGGACGCATGGGCTACCGCCAACACCTCACCCGCTCGATCCTCGCCATCCGCGACCAGGGCGGCGTCCCGCGCGCCAACGGCGAGCGCGTCGAGGTCGAGCCGATCCTGGTCGGCCGCAACCCCGCCAAGCTCGCCGAACTGGCCGCCCGCCACGACATCGCGCACTGGACCACCGACCTGGGCACCGCGCTGTCCGACGCCGACGTCTACTTCGACGCCCAGGTCACCACCGCCCGCGCCGAGGCCATCAAGAACGCGATCGAGGCCGGCAAGCACGTCTACACCGAGAAGCCCACCGCCGAAACCCTCGCCGACGCCCTCGAACTGGCGCGACTGGCCGACAAGGCGGGCGTGAAGCACGGCGTGGTGCAGGACAAGCTGTTCCTGCCCGGCCTGCTCAAGCTCAAGCGCCTGCTGGACAGCGGGTTCTTCGGCCGGGTGCTCAGCGTGCGGGGCGAGTTCGGCTACTGGGTGTTCGAGGGCGACTGGCAGGAGGCGCAGCGGCCGTCGTGGAACTACCGGTCCGAGGACGGCGGCGGCATCGTCATGGACATGTTCCCGCACTGGGCGTACGTGCTGGAGAACCTGTTCGGCCGCATCGACTCCGTCACCGCGAAGGCCGTCACGCACGTCCCGCGCCGCTGGGACGAGTCCGGCGAGCCCTACGCCGCGACCGCCGACGACGCCGCCTACGGCCTGTTCACGCTGGAGGGCGGCACGATCGCGCAGATCAACTCGTCGTGGTGCGTGCGCGTGGACCGCACGGAACTCGTGGAGTTCCAGGTCGACGGCACCCACGGCAGCGCCGTCGCGGGCCTGCGCAACTGCAAGGCGCAGCACCGGTCCGCCACGCCCAAGCCGGTGTGGAACCCGGACCTGCCGGCGACCGAGCGGTTCACCGACGACTGGACCGAGGTGCCCGACAACGGCGAGTGGGACAACGGTTTCAAGGTGCAGTGGGAGCGTTTCGTGCGCCACGTCGTCGACGACGAGCCGTTCCCGCACGACCTCCACTCCGGCGCACGCGGCGTCGCCGTCGCCGAAGCCGCCCTGAAGTCCTCGGCGGAAGGCGTCACCGTCCGGCTGTGACCGGCGCGGACCGGGTCGGCCCCCGCCGACCCGGTCACGCCCCGAACCACCCCGCCACGTCCAGCCGGAAGAACGCGGCCGGCACCATCGCCCGCAGGTCGGCCTCCATCTCCCGGACCCGCCGCACCCCCAACGCCTCCGCCCACTCCGCCCGGATCTGCTCGAAGATCACCGCGGACCGCTCCAGCACGTCCAGCCCACGCGGCGTCACCAGCACGAGCTTGCGCCGCGCGTCCGCCGGATCGTCCTCACGCCGGACGTACCCCAACGCCTCCAGCCGGTCCACCGTCTTCCCGGCCGCCTGCTTGGACACCCCCAACCGCCGCCCGACCTCACTGGCCGTGGCGCCGCGCACCCCGATGGCCTGCAACGCGAACCCGTGCGCCGGCCGCACGTCCGGGTGCCCTTGCGCGGCCAGCTCGGCGTGCAGCCGGTCCACGATCGTCCGGAAGCCCGCGAACAGCAGCAACGGCAACTCGAAGCCGTACCCGTCCTCACCCATGCGGAAAACCCTTGCCAAAGTCGACAACCTGGTTTACTTTTCCGACAACCACGTTGTCGAGTTTACCCGTCGAAGGGCTCCACTTGTTCGCCGATCACACCCCCAGCACCGCCCCCACCGCTTCCCGCCGCCTCATGGAGGGCACCACCGCCAAGCTCGGCTACCTGCCGTCGGCGGTGGCACGCATGGCCGAGTCCCCCCACCTGCTGGAAGCCTTCCTCAAGACCAGCGCCATGTTCGAGCAGACCACCCTGGACCCGCTCGCCCGCGAGACCCTGATCATGACCGTGGCGACCCGCAACGGCTGCCACCTGTGCGTCGCCATGCACTCCGCCAAGCTGACCGCCCTCGACGCCCCCCGGCCCGTCATCACCGCACTGCGCGAGGGCAAGCCGCTCGACGACGAGCGCCTGGAAGCCGTCCGCGCCTTCACCATCGAGGTCCTGGACACCGCGGGCCAGGTCTCCCCCGAAGCCCTGGCGAACTTCACCGCACAGGGCTTCACCGCACAGAACGCGCTCGAAGTCGTGATGGGCATCGGCGTCTACACCATGTCGACCCTGGCCAACCGGCTCACCGACGCCCCCATCGACCAACCACTGGCCGCCTTCGCCTAACGCGCGAGCAGCTCGACCAACCGGTCCACCGGCAACGCGGGCGACCGCCGCCCCTTCCTCCCGACCACCGTCTCCGCCCCCACCAAGGCGTTCAGCACCGCTTCCTCCACGCCGTACACCACCGCGGCGAAGAAGTCGTCCACCCGGTTCCACGGCACGCACTCCACCGTGTCGTACCCCGGCGCGCCCTCCGGAAAAGCGGACGGCGTCATGGACCCCGCGTTGCCGGTCGAGAAGGCGAGGAAGATGTCCCCGGAGAAGTGCGAGCCCGTGGTCCCCGTCCGCGCCAACCCCAACGGCACCCGGCGGGCCAGGGCCGCGCACTGTCCTGGCAACAACGGCGCGTCGGTCGCGACCACCACGATGACCGACCCCGCGCCGGGCGGGAACTTCCAGTCCGAGTCCTCGATGGGGTTGTCGTCGGTCAGCAACTCCCCGACCGGCACCCCGCTCACCGTCAGCTCGCGCCGCGACCCGAAGTTGGCCTGCGCTAACACGCCCACCGTGTACGTCTCCGACCCGTACGACACCACCCGCGAGGACGTCCCGCTGCCGCCCTTGAAGGCGTAGCAGTTCATACCGGTTCCACCGCCGACGTTGCCCTCCGCCACCGGACCGGCCGACGCGGCCTCGATGGCGGCCACCGCGTGCTCCGCCCGCACGTGCGGGCCGTTGATGTCGTTGAGGTACCCGTCCCAGGTCTCCGCCACCACGGGCAGCAGCCACTGGTCGGCGGCGCTGGGATGGGCGCGTGTCATCCAGTCGATCACCCCACGGTGACACGGACCGACCGCGTGGGTGTTCGTGATCAACACCGGCCACCGCAGGGCGCCGGTCTCCGACAGCAACGCGGCGCCGGTCATCTCCCCGTTGCCGTTGAGCGAGAACCACCCCGCCGCGCACGGCACGTCCACACCCTCGCGCCCGCGCGGCAGGATCGCCGTCACACCCGTCCGGACATCGCCCTCCGCCAACGTCGTGTAGCCGACGAGCACCCCGGGCACGTCGGTGATCGCGTTGTGCGGCCCCGGGTCGCCGGGCAGTCGTAGTCCGAGGTCACGGGCGCGCATCAGGCCTCCAGGTCGCAGCGGGTGGCGTCGGCGGCGAAGGCGACGAGCATCGCCTCGGCCTCCGGGACGGTGAACGTCGGCACGGCGTGGGTGAGGTGCAGGCCGAGGCCGTCCTCCAGGGCGACCAGGCCGCGGGCGATGGTGGTGGCGTCCCGGGTCAGGTCGAACACCCCGGTGGCCGCGCCGGCTTCGAGGATCGCCGCGTACAGCGCGACCTGCCGCTCGCACAGGCGGATGTGCTGGGCGGCGTAGGCGGGGTCGCGGCGGGCGTACGCGCCCAGCTCGTAGATCAGCACGCACAGCTCGTCGTCGTGACCGGTGGGCAGGCCCGCGCGGATCGTGGTGAGCAGCCGGCGGCGCGGGTCGGGCTCGCGGCGGGCGGCGGCCTCGCGGTCGACGCAGAACCGCTCGATCGCCTCGCGCTGCACCTCGAACAGCAGGTCGCCGAGGTTCGGGAAGTAGTACAGGACCGACCCGGTGGACATCTCGGCCCGGTCGGCGACGTCGCGCAGGCGCAGGTCCAGCACGCCCCGCTCCAGCACGGCCCGACGGGCGGCGGCCACCAACTCCTCGCGCTTCTCGTGGGCGCGGCTCGGTCTCGGCATGTCCCCGATTCTTCAAGTGATCTTCAGAGAACGCAAGTCGACAGCTCGTGACTATTGACGAACCTCTTACCGAGTTCTTTGATGGCCAGTCAAAGAACTCGGCGAAGGAGACCGCCATGCCGGACCGGTCGTCGTCCCAGTCGTCCACACCCGCGCTCCGGCGCGGGCTCAAAGTGCTCGGCACGCTGCTCATCACGCTGTCCGCGATCTCGCCCGCGTCCTCGGTGTTCATCATCGCGCCGGGCGTGGTGGGCCAGGCCGGCAGCGGCGCGTTCTTCAGTTTCGTGGTCGCCGGCGTCGTCGGCGTCTTCATGGCGTTCGTCTACGCCGAACTGGCCTCGGCCTACCCGCTCAGCGGCGGCGAGTACGCCATCGTCGCGCGCACCCTGGGCCGGCTGCCCGGGTTCGTCACCCTCGGCCTGCTGCTGGTGACCCAGCTGCTGATCATCGCGGTCATCGCGCTCGGCGTCGGCACCTACCTCGAAGTGCTGATCCCGGGGCTGGACGGACCGGTCGTCGCGGCCGTGGCGACGGCGGGCGCGACCGCGCTCGCGGTGTTCGACGTCAAGCTCAACGCGTGGATCACCGGGATCTTCCTGGTGATCGAACTGGCCGCGCTGGCGGTGGTCAGCGCGCTGGGCCTGTTCGACCCGGCCCGGCCGCTGGGCGACCTGCTGACCGAACCGGTCAACGCCGCCGGTCCGGTGTCCTTCGGCGTGATCACGGCCGCGGCGGCGGTCGCGATCTTCTCCTACAACGGCTACGGCTCGGCGGTGTACTTCGGCGAGGAGACCGCCGACGCGCACCGCGGCATCGCGCGGGCGATCCTGTGGGCGTTGGCGATCACGGTGTTCGCCGAACTGGTCCCGGTCACGGCGGTGCTGCTGGGCGCGCCGTCGCTGCCCGAGCTGTTCGCCGCCGACAACATGATGTCCCACTTCGTCGCCGGGCAGGCCGGGTCAGCGGTGAACACCGTGGTCAGCTTGGCCGTGGCGCTGGCGATCCTCAACGCGGTGCTGGCGATCATCCTCATCACCTCGCGCATGGTGTTCAGCACCGGCCGGGACACCGCGTGGCCGGGCACGGTGAGCCGGGCGCTGGCGGCGGTCCACCCCGGCACCGGCACGCCGTGGGTCGCGACCATCGCCACGGGCGCGTTCGCGACCGCGTTGTGCTTCGCGGACAAGGACTTGCTGCTCGTCGTCACGGCCACGTCCATCGTCGCGGTGTACGCGGCGCTGTGCCTGGCGGTCCTGGCCGGCCGGCGCAACGGCACCACCGCGCACGCCGCGTACCGGATGCCGTGGTTCCCGGTGGCCCCGGTGCTGGCGCTGGGCGCGCTGGCGTACGTGGTGTGGACGAACTTCCTCGACCCGGTCGTGGGGCGGCCCAGCCTGGCGATCACCGCGGGCATCGGCGTGGCGGCGGCGGTGTACTACGCGCTGGTCGTGCGGCGGCGCGGGGCGTGGGTGCTGCGCGGGCCGGAGGACCCGGTGCCGGCGGACACCGCGCCGCGATAGCGTGTCGCCGCTGTCGCGCCGACGGAGGGACTGGGGATGCAACGACCGGCTTGGGTCGGCCCGGAGATCGACCTGCAGAAGCCGAGCCCGGCTCGGGTGTACGACGTGCACCTGGGCGGCTCGCACAACTTCCAGGTCGACCGGGACGCCGCCGCGGCGATCACGAACGTCATGCCGGGCCTGCCCGCGATCCTGCGGGCGAACCGGGCCTACCTGCGCCGCGCGGTGTCCTACCTGGTGGGTCAGGGGGTCACCCAGTTCCTCGACCTCGGGTCGGGCATCCCGACCGTGGGCAACGTCCACGAAGTCGCGTGGCGGCACGACCCGACCGCCCGGATCGTCTACGTGGACTGCGACGCGGTGGCGGTCGCGCACAGCCGGGCGATCCTGCGCGACGAGCCCAACGCGGACGCGGTGCCGGCCGACCTGCGCAACCCGCAGGACGTGCTGGAGGCCGCGGAGACCCAGCGGCTGCTGGACTTCTCGCAGCCGGTGGCGGTGCTGATGTTCGCCGTGCTGCACTTCGTGCCCGACGACGACGACCCGGCCGGCCTCATCCGCCAGTACCTGGAACCCGCCGCGCCGGGCAGCTACCTGGCCCTGTCGCACGCCAGCTTCGAGGGCGACGCCGACCAGGCCGAGGAGGCGACGCAGCAGTTCCGCCGCCGGGTCACCGACTTCACCATGCGCACCCGCCGCGAGGTCACCGGGCTGTTCGGCGACCTGGAACTGGTGGAGCCGGGCGTGGTGTACCTGCCGGAGTGGCGGCCGGAGCCCGGTGAGGAGGTCGCGGACGCCAGCACGACTTCCACGTTCGCCGGGGTGGGGCGCAAGGCGTGACGGAGGTCGTCGCCGGGCGCTACCGGCTCTTGGAACGGCTCGGCGCGGGCGCGATGGGCGTCGTGTGGCGGGCCTTCGACGAGCGGCTCCAGCGCGTGGTGGCGGTGAAGCTGCTGGTGGTGCCGCCCGGCGCCGACCCGGGGGAGGCCGCGGCGCGGGCGGCGCGCGAAGCCCGCATCGCGGCCCGGCTGCACCACCCGAACGCGGTGACCGTGCACGACGTGGTGACCGACGGCGGCGTGCCCGTGCTGGTGATGGAGTACGTGGCGGGGCGGTCGCTGTCCGGCGTCGTGCTCCCGGTCGCGGACGCGGCCCGGGTCGGCGCCCAGGTCGCCGCCGCGCTGGCCGCGGCGCACGCGGCCGGGATCGTGCACCGGGACGTCAAGCCGGGCAACGTCCTGCGCACCGACGACGGCACCGCGAAGATCACCGACTTCGGCATCGCGCGGGCGTTCGGGGACGTGACCGTGACCCGGACCGGCGTGCTGGCCGGCACGCCCGCGTTCCTGGCGCCGGAGGTGGCGCGCGGCGGGTCGCCGGGACCGGCCTCGGACGTGTTCGCGCTGGGCGCCACGCTGTACGCGCTGGTGGAGGGTCGACCGCCGTTCGGGGACGGGGACAACGCCATCGCCCTGCTGCACGCCGTGGCAGCCGGCCACTTCCCACCGCCGACCCGGGCGGGCGAGCTGACCGGCACCCTCCTGGACCTCCTCCGCACCGACCCCACCACCCGCCCCACCATGGCCGAGGCCGCCCACCGCCTCAGCGCGGCAGCCGGCATGCCTCTCCCCCAGCCTCCGCCGCAAGCCGTGCAGCGACCCGCGGCGGGCGCATCGGCCGCCGGCCCGCCGCACTCCCAACCCGCTCACCCGCCGACCCGGTTGGACGTCGGCACACCCCCGCCCGGCACTCGGCTCGACCCCCACCCCGTCACCCCACCACCGCGCCCCAACCGCACGTGGCTGCTCGCGGGCGCGGCACTGGCGATCGCGGTAGTCGTCGTGGTGGCCGTCCTCGCGAGCCGGGGCAAGGACACCCCCGCCGCCGCCTCCACCGCACCGACCACCACCACGACGACCACGACCACGACCACGACGACCACACCGAAGGTCGACACCCAGGCACTCGAACGCACCGTCGCCGAGTACTACGAAGACCTGCCGAAGAACAACAGGTCCTGGCGCGACGCGGACAAGGTCGAGATCACCACCCCGCCCAAGGCCGACAGCCCCACCACCGTCGTCATCGGCATCGAGTACGAGCGCAAGGGCAAGCACCGGGACACCCACCGCGTCACCGTCGTCGACGGCCGGGTCACCGACATCAAGGTGCTGTCCACCGAACGGATCGGCAAGAAGGACGACGACGAGTGAGGATCACCGCCTGGGCTGCCCCAGGGCCGCCGGGGGCGTGTTGCCCGCCGTCGCGCCCTCCGCGTACTGCGGCGTCACGATGAACACGAACTCGTGCACCCGGTCCGCCGCCAGCTCGTCCACCACGTACGACTCGCCGATGCGGATGCCGTGCCGCATGAGCAGCTCCTGGTGCACCGGGAACGCGGTCCCGTCGCCGTTGACCGGGTTGCCCAGCACCTCCAGCGCCCACGTGTCGCCGCCGACGATCGCGGGGCGGAACCGGGACAGCCACCGCGCCTCGCGCACGTAGATCCCCGGCATCCCCCGACTGGCCTCCCAGCGCGCGATGTCGGCCGGGTCGCGCCGCGCCAGCAGCTGGTTCCAGCCGGTGTGGAACAGGACGACGTCGCCGGGTCGGATGCGGTCGATCCCGCCGAGCTCCATGGCGTCCTTGATGTCCTCCACGGTGATCCGGTAGTTCTCGCGCAGCAGCGGCTTGCCGTTGCTCGCGGGCTCCGCCAGGTCCTCGACCCGGTCGCGGGCGAGCTTCACGCCGAGCACGTCCAGCAGGACGCCCCGGGTCACGACCGGGCCCATGTGCTCCGCGCCCAGCGCGGTCGTGCCGTGCGGGCGGGCGATGTCGGGGCCGCGCCGGCCGTTGTAGAAGAACTCGGCCGCGCCGACGTGGTTGAGGTTGTCGGTCTGCGAGCCGATCTGGTAGGTCGCGGCCAGCGGCTTGGCGTGCTTGGGCGAGAACTCGGCTTCGAAGCGCTCCTCGTGCACGCTGATCTTGTTGGCGCCCAACGGTTCCAGCGCGACCAGGATGCCGCCCTGCTCAAGGAACCCGGGCGGCGGCTGGTAGCCCCAGATGGTGAGCCGCTGCTCGTGGGTGCGGCGCGGGTCGGTGCGGAAGGCAGGGAAGCCGTTCCACATCAGCTCGCCGAGGTTGTAGGTCTTGACCTCGCGGCGCGGGTTGAGCAGCGCCAGGGCGGCGGCGGTCTTGGCGGGCGTCACCTCGTTGAACGAGCCCCGGTGGTCGTCCGGGCCGTACCGGCTGGGCGCCCAGTCGGCGAGGTTGGCCGGGTCGGCGTAGTCGAACGGCGTGTCGTCGAACCCGCCGGACGCCGACGGGTCAGCCGCGTCGGGCGCGGCGGTCGCCGGGGCGGCGGTGGCGGCCGGGATGGCGGTGGCGGCGAGGCCGGCGCCCGCCAGCTTGAGCAGGTCGCGGCGGGCCAGGTGGTTGCGCAGCAGGTCGGGGTGCACGCCTGAGCAGTACCCGTCGGGTCGCGATCAGCGCAACGGAGGTCACCTCAACGCGCTAACGGCGTGCTCCCGGAACGCCCCCGTCGCCGCGTGCGTCGGCCGGCGCGGCCACACCAGGCGCACGGTCACCGCCGCGGCGTCGGCCAGCGGCAGGTAGCGGATGTCGGGGTGGGGGTGGCTGTGCACGGTCGCCTCCGTGGTGACGCCGACGGCCTCGCCGAGCGCGATGGTGGTCAGCCACTCGTCCACGCCGGGCACCTCGAACGTGTCCGGCCGCATCCCCTCCGGCCACAGGTCCGCGCTGGTGGTCGAGGCCGTCGAGCACAGCGCCACCGGCTCGTCGGCGAGGTCGGCCAGGTGCAGGACGTCCTTGTCCGCCAACGGGTTTCCGTGCGGGACGGCGGCGATCCGGTGTTCCCGGTAGAGCACCCGGGAGGCCAGGGCGGTGTCGGACGGCTGGGTGCGCATGAACGCGATGTCGACCTCGCCCTTGCGCAGCGCCACCTCCGGGTCGTCGCACCGCCGCACCTGCGCGGGCGTGTCAGGACGCGCGTCGCGCCACCCGCGCAGCAGCGGCAGGGTGTGCCGGCCCAGCGCCGCCCACCCGAAGCCCACGCGCAGCGGGCGCGGTCCGGTGGCGGTCTCGGCGAGGGCGTCGTCGAGCTGGGCGAGGATGCGGTGGGCGTGCTCCCACAACCGCCGCCCGGCGTCGGTCAGGGCGAGGCTGCGGG
Organism: Actinosynnema sp. CA-248983; assembly: GCA_050954585.1. GTDB lineage: Bacteria > Actinomycetota > Actinomycetes > Mycobacteriales > Pseudonocardiaceae > Actinosynnema. The sequence continues at coordinate 5,746,945 of CP191863.1, forward strand.
TGGTGCGCTCGACGAGCCGGGTGCCGAGGCGGTGTTCGAGCTGCTCCAGGGTGCGGGACAGCGCGGGCTGGCTGACGTGCAACGCGGCGGCGGCGTCGGTGATGGTGCCCTCGTCGCCGATGGCGGCCAGCGCGCGCAGGTGCCTCAGCTCGACATTCATAACCGTGGAGCATAAATGCCCGAGAAGCGGCATTTCACGGCGATGCCTTGCCGCGCATAACGTTCCGGGCATGAAGATCCTCCTCATCGGCGCCTCCGGCCTGATCGGCACGGCCGTCCACAAGACCTTCGTCGACCGCGGCCACGAGGTGCTGACCGTCGGCCGCTCGTCGGGCGAGCTGCGCTTCGACCTCACCGACCCGGAGCGGGTCGGCGCGCTGTACGCGGCGGCGGGCCCGGTGGACGCCGTGGTCAGCGCGGCCGGTGACGTCCCGTTCAAGCCGCTGCCCGACCTGACCGCGGACGATTTCCGCGCCGGGTTCGCGGGCAAGGTGCTCAGCCAGGTCGAGCTGGTCCGGCAGGGGATGGCGCACGTGCGCGGTTCGTTCACGCTGATCACGGGCGTGCTGGCGCGTGAGCCGATCGTCGCGGGTTCGGTGGCGTCGCTGGCCAACGGCGCGATCGAGTCGTTCGTGCGGGCCGCCGCGATCGAGATCGCACCGCTCCGGATCAACGCGGTGAGCCCGACCGTGGTCACCGAGGCGCTGGACGCCTACGGCGACTTCTTCCCCGGCATGCCCCCGGTCGACCTGGCCGACGTCGCCCAGGCCTACGTCCGCGCGGTGGAAGGTCCGCTGACCGGCCAGGTGTTCGTCCCCTAGCGGTTCTGCGCAGGACCCGGTCGACCTGGGGTCGAGTCGGCGGCGACGGACCGTTCGACGCGGGCGTTCAGCGCCGGGACGCACCGGTCGAGGGCGTCGCGCACCAACGCCTCCATCGACGCGTGGGCCGTGGCACTCGGCGGGCTGGGGGTGCGACCGGGCGAAGGCACGCGGCCGACGCGAGTAGGCGTGTCCTCTTTCGAGTGATCTCGGGACCCTATGAAGAGGTCATTTATCCCAGCCTGGATAGGGTCCCGACATGCTTTGGGCGCGACGGCGGGCCCGGCGGGCGTTGGGCGTCCTGGCCTCCACCCCGCTGCGGGAGATCGACACGCCGACCCTGGCCGAGCGCGTCGGGTTGAGCACGACCCAGGTGCAGGCGGTGTTGATGAGGCTGCGCCGCGAAGGTCTGGTGGTGTCCCAGCCCGACCCGGACGGCAGGCAACTGCACCGGGCCACCCGGTACGGGCTGTGGATCGCGGGCGGCGGCGGTCGGCGACCCCGCTGGCCGTGGACGTCGTGGCGGGCGGACGAGGAGACCCCGTGAGGGCTACTCGCTGACCAGGCCCCACTTGCCGACCGTGCGGGCGAACCCGGGGTCGACCTTGCGCAACGCCTCACGCGCCGCGACCGCGCCCTTCTCGGTCAGCCGGTAGTAGCGGCGGCGGGGGCGCTGCTCGTCGTGCGGGTCGATGTCCTCCCAGCGGTCGGCCACCCAGCCGATGCGGTTGAGGCGCATCAGGATCGGGTAGGTCGTGCCGGGCAGGAGGTTGGTGCGGTCGGCGATCTCCAGGCCGTACAACTCCGCCGTCGGGTCCGCGAGGAGCGCATGCAGCACCGCCTGGGTGTGCAGGGTCATCCTCGGCGCTCCCACGCGCGCCACCCTATATTGAGTTCATGGTCCAGCGCATGATCGACGTGGTCGAACCACCCGTAGGTGCGGGCGCGCGGGCGGGCGAGAGTCACCGCCACGGCCACCGCTGATCGCCGAATTCACCTCATCGAGCGATCAGCTGCCGGACCCTATATAGAGTTTAGACAAGGTACGGTGATCGCGCTCCGCTCCCCACGACGAACAGGTCAGCCCCGACATGCCCGCACCCCGACGGAACAACCCGCCCCGGTCCGCCGCCTTTCCCGGCTTGGCGATCGGGGTCGTCGGGTCCGCCGCCTTCACCGCTCCGCCGTGGCTGGTCCTGGTCGTGCTCGCGGTGGTGGTGGGCCCGGTGGTCGCGGCGATCTTCTCGCGCCGAGCGGAGCCGTGGCACCGGCTGGTGGAGCTGATCGCGCAACTCGGTGTCCGACGTCGACCACCCACCTGATCGAGGCTTGTTGACGGTGGACCCGGCGTCGTGGCGCTACCCTGCGACTTGTGTTTCGCGCCCGGAACCTCCGCAGGCGGAGGACCTAGTTGAACGAGCGTGGTGCGCTCTGCCTCCGGCTCGCCCTGATCGCCGCGACACCGCTGGGCGCCTCCGTGGGCCTCGCCCTGGGCGGCACACCGGAGCAGGCCGTGCTGACCGGTCTGCTCTCCGGCGCGCTGTGGTTCGGCGGGCTGGTCGGGCTGGCCGGGTGGGTGCGGGTGCGCCGGGTCCACGAGCGCAGCGGCCACTGGGTGCTGACGTTGGTCGCGGCCGGCCTCCCGGACCAGGACGTCGACCGGTGGCTGGAGGAGATGCGCGCTCAACTGGGTGAACTGCGGGAACGGCCGCACGAGCACCGGCGGATGCTGGTCGACCTGGCCGTCCACGCCCCCTCGAACTGGCTGGAGGCATGGCGCAACCGCAGACTGCGCCGCCGTGCTCACCTCCTGCGCGGCGGCGAACTGCACCTGATGCGCCACCTCGCGTTTGTCCTGGCTCCCGACGGGGACAACACGACTTCGGCCGACCGCCTCAACGCCCTGGGCCTGACCCGTCTGCAAGTCCGCCGCCCGGCGAAGCACGTCCCGGCGCTGGCCTTGTCCCGCCGGCTCCTGTCCACGACGAGCGTCCACCTGGCCCCGGCCCGCGAACACGCCCGCACCCTCCTGGAGTCCCGGGAACAGGCCCACCTCATCATCCGCAACCGCCTCCGCGATCCGCATACGGCGGATGACGAGACGGCCCGCGCGGAACTGACGCGTTTGCGCACCAAGGCCCACGAAGAAGGCATCCACCTGCGCACAGCCCTCCTGGAAGCCCGCCACGACACCAACACCACGCCACCACCAGCCTCTTAGGCAGCTCGTGGCGGCCGGCAGGCCGGACCAGGCGTCGCGTGGGCTAGTCGGCGGCCAGGATGGTGCCGACCAGGCCGGGGAAGCGGGTGTCGAGTTCGTCCAGCCGCAACGTGTTCATGCGCTTGCGACCCTCGTCCCACTGGCGGATCAGGCCGGCCTCGCGCAGGGACCGGAAGTGGTGGCTGAGGGTCGAGGCCGCCACCGGCAGGCCGAACGTGCCGCAGGGCCGGTCGCCCTCCGCGATGAGCAGCCGCACGATCTTGCGCCGGGTCGGGTCGGCCAGCGCGCGCAGGACGTCGTCCACCGTCACGTCCGCGATCTCGGGATGGGACAAGGGAGTCCAGCGGCCCAGCATGCTGAGAAGCCTCTCAGGTCTATTCGACACCTCACGAAAACTGTACTCCTCCTCGCGTTTATTCGAGACCTCTCGAAAAGACCTCAAGGAGGCTCCCGATGCACCTCGTTGTCACGTCGTTGCTGGTCACGGCCCTGGCCTGCCCGTTGCCCGACCCCGCCCCCACCGGACCTCAGGTGCCCTACGAGCCGGACGTCGCCGGTCCGGTCAACCTCGAAGGAGGCACGGCCAGCGTCGTCTCCGACGGTGGCCAGGGCGTGGTCCTGGGCCTGGACGCGAAGCGGTGGACGGAGTCCGGCGAGAAACCGGCCGCACCACGCCGGTTCGTGTTCCTGTTCGACTCCTCCCTGCGCTTCAACGCCGCCGCCTTCCCCACGTGCGACCGCACTCAACTCGCCCAACACGCCTGCCCGCCAGGGTCCCGGGTCGGCGGCGGTCGGGCGGAGTTCTACCCCTCGGGCAGTGCGGAGGTCGTCGTCTACAACACCAAGTACCCAGACGGGACGCGCGGCATGTTGATCACCATCCCGGCCGTGGGCACCATCCTGGAGAACACCTTCGAGAAGGTCTCCCGGCCCTACCGCGACCGCTACACCCAAGCATCCGACGAGATCTTCCCGCCGAGCACCGTCCCGCCGCAGGACCGGTCGGTCACGCAGGCGTTCGCGATCACGTTCGGCGCCACGCACGGGGGTCGCAGCTTCGTGGAAACCACGACCCCCGTCGGCGGAAGCGTGAAGCTCGGCGTCTACAGCGAGTACGTCACCGGGCAGCGGACGCTGACCGAGACCACCGTGACGCGAACCGGCTGACCCGCCACGCCCCGATCCCGCCCGCCAGGCTGAGCACGACCACCACGGCGGGCGGGAAGAACTCCAGCAACGGCGGGAACAGCGCGTAGTGCGTCAGGTAGATGTAGAGCGACGCGCTCGCGACCAGGCTCACCACCCCGACCAACGGCCGGGGTAGCGGCACCCGGGTCAGGGCCAGCAGCAGGGCCAGGCCGGCGAGCACGACGCCCTCCCGCGCCGGGTCGTCGAACGACCCCGGCACCAGGACCATCGCCACCACCAGCACCACGCACCGGCGCAGGACCGTGTCGGCCCGGAACGCCAGCCAGCCCAGGGCGAAGAACCACACCGCGCCCAGCGTCGTCATGTTCCGGTCGGCGAAGGACGCGTCCGCGTCGAACGCCAAGCGCGGCAACGACAACAGCGCCAACGCGACAAAGGCGAACACGAAGCCCCGCGTGCGTTCCCACTCCCGCACGCGGGGCACCGCGAACACCAGCGCCAGCACGAGCAGCACGTGGACGAGCACCTCGACGAACCAGTACCCGACCGCCCCGGTGCGCACGAAGTTGTTCACCAGCACCACGTTCACCCACGTCACGTCGTCGGTGGTGAACACCCGGCAGACCAGCCACAGCGACGTCGGCACGGCCACGAGCGCGGCGCTGCGCAGTATCCGGCGGGGCGCGGCGGGCAGCAGGAAACGGGCGAAGTTCCACCCGGCGAGCACCAGCAGCAGGTGCGCGCCGCCGGTCACGTCGAACATCTTCACGTGCGACCCGACGACCAGCACGATCGCCAGCGCCCGCAGCACGATGTCCGTCTCGACCCGGGGCATCCGCCGCGGCACCACCCGGGACCGCTCCAGCGAGGCCACCGTCCGGGTCTGCCAGTCCGAGGGCAACCGGCCCAGCAGCCGTTCCAGCTCCACCGACACCCGCACGTAGGTCAGCGAGTCACCGCCCAGCGACACGAACGTCGAGTCGTCGCGCACGTCCTCGCCGAGCGCCGACGTGAACAACTCCCGCACCGACCCCGCACCCGCCCCGCCCGCGCCCAGCCGCGCGACGGCCCGGTAGTCGACCTTCCCGTTGTCCAGCAAGGGGAACTCGGCGACCCGGACCACCCGGACACTCGCACCCGGCAGCCCGAACCGCGACCGCACCAGCGCCCCGGCCCGCCGCACGTGGCCCTGCACCGCGACCACCAGCGCATCGTCGTCGCCCGCGCACACCGCCGGCACCCCGGACTCCGCGAGGACCCGCTCCACCTGGTCGAGGTCGACCCGCAGCCCGAACAGCTTGAGGAACCGGCTGCGCCGCCCGACCACCTCGTACAGGCCGTCGTCACACAGCCGGCCCAGGTCACCCGTGCGCAGCTCCCACGTGGTCCGGCCGAGCGCCAGGTCCTCCGGTCCGCACGCGTACCCGAGCATCACGTTGGGCCCTCGGTAGACCAGTTCGCCGTCCACCACGTCGAACGACCCGCCGGGCACGGGCACGCCGATCGCCGACGGGCGGGTGCGCGCCAGTTCCGGTGGCAGGTAGGCCATCCGCGCGGTCGCCTCGGTCTGCCCGTACATCACGAAGAACCGCCAGCCGCGCGACTCGCCCAGCGCCGCGTACGCCGCCACCCGCTCCGGCGCGAGCCGTCCGCCGGCCTGGGTGACGTACCGCAGCGACGGCAGGTCGCGGTCCGCGAAACCGACCTGGTCCAACAGGTCGAACGTGTGCGGGACGCCGTGCAGGCTGGTGACCTCCTCGCCGGACACCACGTCCCAGAACCCGGCGTCCACCACGGACCGGTCGGTGAGCACGAGACCCGCGCCGCGCAGGAGGTTGCTGTTGACCACGGACAGCCCGTAGCAGTAGTGCATCGGCAACGACGTGATCGCCCGGTCGGTGGGCCGGATGTCCAGGTACTCGGCGATCGCCTCGGCATTGGCGCGCAAGCCTTCCGCCGACAGCCGCACCAGTTTCGGGGAGCCGGTGGTGCCGGAGGTGGACAGCAGCAGGGCCAGTTCCGGGTGCAACTCGTGCGCAGTCCCGATCCGGCGTTCGACAAAGTCGCGGTCAACCACCACGTCCGGGTCGTAGGCCGCAGTCAACGCCTCGACCTGCCCGGGCGCGCACAGCAGCACCGGGTGTCCGCCGCGCAGCGCCGCCAGGTAGGCCACCAGGGAGTCCAGGTCATAGCGAGTGGCCAGCAACACCAGCCGGCGCGTGGCCCCGAGCCGACCGGCCGTCGCCGCCACCCGCCGATCCAGGTCCACATAGCTGATCTTGATGTTCTCGCTGATCACAGCCACCCGGGAGCCGTGCGCGCCAAGGTTCGCCGCGAACCCGAGATCGGCCGTGGCGGTCATGTCAGGCCACCCGCGAAGAACAGCGCCGAACCCGAGACCGCCACGGACGTGTCGTCGCCCGCCCGCACCGGCAGCGGCCCCTGGACCCGCGACCGCACCACCGTCCCGTCCGCCAAGCGCAGCAACACAGTCGCGTCATGCCCGTGGAACAGCACGTCCGCCACAGTCGCCGGCACGCCCTCGCCACCCAGGTGCAACTGTTCAGGCCGCACCAGCACAGTCCCCGGCCCTTCGCCCTTCACCGCGAGCCGCCCCAGCGGCGTGTCAGCCACCCCGTCCCGCGCCTCACCGGCGAACGTCACCGCCTCGCCCACGAACAACGCCACCCCGAGGTCGGCGGGCGAGGTGTAGACCTGGTGCGGCGCACCGAGCTGCGCCACCACACCGCCGCGCAGCACCGCCACCCGGTCCGCGACGCCCAGCGCCTCCTCCTGGTCGTGCGTGACCAGCAGCGCCGTCGCGCCGAACGCCCGCAGCGCCGCCCGCACGTCGGCCCGCAGCTCGTCGCGCAGCGCCGCGTCCAGCGACGAGAACGGCTCGTCCATCAGCACCACACCGGGCCGGGGCGCCAGGGCGCGCGCCAACGCCACCCGCTGCCGCTGACCGCCGGAGAGCTGCGCCGGCATCCGCGCTTCGAACCCGGACAGCCCCACCAGCTCCAGCAGTTCGGCGACCCGGTCACGCCGACGCCCCCGCGCCAGGCCGAAGCCGACGTTGCCCGCGACCGTCAGGTGCGGGAACAGCGCGCCCTCCTGCGGCACGATCCCGATACCGCGCCGCTCCGGCGGCACGTCCACCGAGCCGTCCGCGAGAACCTTGTCCCCCAACGAGATCGTCCCGGAACGCACCGGGTGGAACCCGGCCAGCACGCGCAGCAAGGTGGTCTTGCCACAGCCCGACGGCCCGAGCACGGCGAGCAGGCGGCCGTCGGGCACGTCGAGGTCGACGCCGCGCAGCACCGGTTCCGGGCCGTACCCGGCGACCAGCCCGCTGATCCGCAACCCGCTCATCGATCACCTCCGCGCAGGAACCGGTCCAGCACCACGGCCGGGATCGCCGCCACCACGAGCAGCACGGCCGCGTAGGGCGCGGCGGCGGCGTAGGCGGCGACCTCGGTCTTGGTCCACAGCTCGGTGGCCAGGGTGTCCACGCCGGTCGGCCGCAGCAGCAGCGTGGCGGGCAACTCCTTGGCACAGGTCAGGAACACCAGCGCGGCGCCGGCCAGGATGCCCGGCGCGGCCAGCGGCACGGTCACCCGCAACCGGGTCTCCGCACGGCCCTTGCCCAGCGACCGCGCCACGTCCTCCAGCACCGGCGGCGCGTGCGCGACGGCCGTGCGCACCGCGCCCACCGCCAGCGGCAGGAACAGCACGGCGTAGGCGAACGCGAGCATCGGCGTCGTCTGGTACAGGCCAGGCGCGAACCGGATGCCGAAGAACACCAGCGCCAACCCAACCGTGATCCCCGGCAACGCATGCCCAGCGAAACTCGCCAACTCCACCCCACGCACCAACGGCCCCCGATGCCGCGCAGCCAACACCCCCACCGGCAGCGCCAGGACGATCGTCAGCAGCGCCCCCAACGCAGACACCGTCACCGTGTTCAGAGTCGTCGCAACCAGGTCGCCGCTGAAGACCGATCGCCCCGCGGCAAGCCACCACCCCAGGCTGAACACAGGCGTCCCCACCGACACCGCGACCAACCCCAGCACGCCCACCAACGCCGGAACCTTCAGCCGCCCCAACGGAACCATGATCGCCCCGCGGTGCTCCCGCATCGCCACCGCACCCCGCGCCCGGCGTTCGCCCACGGTCAGCGCGATCGCCAACACCACCAGCACGCACCCCAACACGGCGGCCGGCGTGCGGTCGAACGTAGCCCGGTAGCTGGTGTAGATGCCCAGCGTGAACGCCTCGTAGCGCATCAGCGACACCGCCCCGAAGTCGCTGAGCACGTACAACGCCACCAGCAACCCGCCCGCCGTCGCCGCCGGCCGGACCTGCCGCAGCGTCACCGACACGAACGTCCGCCCGCGCCCCCGCCCCAACGACCGCGCGACCTCCTCCACCCCGGGATCGGCCGTGCGCAACGCCGCCGCGACCGGCAGAAAAACGTAAGGAAAGGACACCAGCGTCAACACGAGAAACGCACCCGCGAACCCCGTCAAGCTCGGCAAAAAAGCAATCCACGTGAACCCGGCGACGTAAGAAGGCACAGCCAACGGCAGCACCAGCAGCACGCCGAACACCCGACGCGCGGGCAGGTCCGACCGCACCACCAGCCACGCGCCCAGCACACCCAGCACCAGGCACGCCGCCGTCACCGCGCCCGCGAGGGCGAGGCTGCGCACCGCCAGGTCCAGCGTGCGGGCCCGCCACAGCACGCGCCAGACCACCCCCGCGCCGTGGTCGAACGAGCGGACGGCGAGGTAGGCGAGGGGGGTCAGGGCGGCCCCGGCGACGACCAGGGCGAGTGCGGTGTTCGTCGGTGCGGCCCGCAGGGGGCCGTTCAGGACAGCCCCGCTTCCTGCAACAACCCCAGGGTCTGCTGGAGGGAGGACAGCTTGGACAGGTCGATGTCGGGGCCGTGCAGGTCGGTCAGCGCCGGCAGCTGGTGCTTGCTCGACTTCACGGTCGGGTTGGCCGGGTACTCGGCGGTCTCGTCCGCGAAGTACCGCTGCGCCTGCTCGGACAGCAGGAACCGCACCGCCTTCTGCGCCGCCTCAGCCTTGTCCGACCCGGCGACCACCCCCGCGCCCGCGACGTTGACCAGGCCCAACGGGTCGCCGCTGGAGACGTAGCGCAGCTTGACCTTGATCGCGTCCGCGCCGTGCTCGGCGACCTTGGCGTACCAGTAGTAGTGGTTGATCAGGCCCACCGGCAGCCGGCCGTCGTTGATCGCGTTCATGATCGCGATGTTGTTGTCGTAGCGCTTCGGGTCGTTGGCGGCGAACTTCTTCAGCCAGTCCCTGGTGTAGTCCTCGCCCTTGAGCACCCGGACCGAGGTGACGAACGCCTGCCAGGACGCGTTGGTCGGCGCGTACCCGACCTTGCCCTTCCACTTCGGGTCCACGACCTGCTCAAGGCTGTCCGGGACGTCCGCCTCCGCGACCACGCGCGGATCGAACGCCACCACCCGAACCCGGGCGGACGTGCCCACCCACCGCTTGTCGTCGGCCCGGTACCCGGCCGGAACCAGGTCGAGCACGTCGGCGGGCAGCTCAGCCAACCGCCCCTGCCCGGCCACGGCCCCCAACGCACCCGCGTCCTGCGAGAAGAACACGTCCGCCTGGGTCCGTTCGCCCTCTTCGAGCAGCTGGGCGGCCATCTCGCCACTGCTGCCGTACCGGACCTCGACCTTGACCCCGGTGGCCTGCTGGAGCTGGTCGAGCACCCCGCCCACCAGCTCCTTGTTGCGCCCGGAGTAGATCACGAGCGCGTCAGAGCCCCCGGCGTCGGAGCCACAGCCGGCAACAGGGGCGACCAGCAGTGCCAGCACCACGGCGGCGGTGCGTGCGCGACGGATCACTGCGCGTCCTCCTCGGACTCACCCCCAGGCGGTCAAGGCGCAGCAAAGGTAAAGCTAGCCTAAGCAGGAGGCAAGCTGCCGTGGCCGTTACGTGATGATGCGTCCACCACATCACCCGTTCGCCTGGAGATCGGGACGGGCACCGGGTACAACGCGGCCCTGCTGTGCCACGTGCTCGGTGACGGGGCGGTGACCTCGGCCGCCCCACCCACCCCCGGCCGCGCAGCGGCTGCTTTTGGCCGGGCTCCCCGGGCCGGGGGAACCGATGCCCTTCCCTCCCGCATCGGTGGTCAGCCCGCCGGCGAGGCGCTTGTGATCTTTTCGAGCGTGCGCGGAGCCGCGGTCGAGGCCCGCACCACGACGTGGGGCAGCAGGTGGATGTGCAGCTCGGCCCGGTCCGACCGCCCGCTGTGCAACTTCCGCAGCAGGAACTCCACGGCCAACCGCCCCACGTTCTCCCGAGGCGGCGCGACCGCCGTCAGCGGGATGTCCGCCAACCCGGCGAACTCGTCGTCGTAAGCGATCACCGACAGGTCGTCCGGCACCACCAGCCCCCGCTGGCGCGCCCGCTGCAAGACCTGGATCGCGATGTTGTCCGGGTGCGCCAGCACCGCCGTGACCCCGGCTCCCTCGAAACCGTCCAGGATCGCGTCCAGCTCCCGGGTGATCTCCTCGTGCGTGCGGTTCTCGTGCCGGGGCATCGACGTCGCCAGGCCCATCGCCGCCACCGCCGCGTCGTAACCCCTGGTGATCCAGCCACTCGTCGGTGACTGGCAGGTCACCAGCGCGATGTTCCGGTGGCCCAGCTCCACCAGGTGCCGGACGGCCTGGATCGCCCCGTGCTGGTGGTCGGACGACACGTACTCCACCGGGTGCAGGTGGGCCGTCGGCTCGTGCGAGCGCTCCACGAACAGGACCGGGATCGGCAGTTCGGCGATCCAGTCCAAGGCCGGCGCCAGGCGGGAGAACGGTTCACTGGGGGTCAGCAGAAGGCCGTCGACCTTCGCTTCCAACAACCGCTGCACGTGGGACCGGTCGTCGTCCAGGTTGTAGTCCGACACGGCCAGGACCAGCTTGATGTCCCTGGCCTGGGCCGCCCGCCGGGCGCCCTCGACGATCTCCCGGAAGTACTGGCTCGCGGCCGGTATGACCATGCCGATCGTCGGCCGGCGGCCGGCGGTCCTCGGGACGGACGGGGTGACCAGGGTGTCGCGGATCGAGCTGGGCAGCACCGCGCCGCCGTGCACCCGGCTGACGTCCCCGCGCGCCTCCAGTTCCGCCAGGTCGCGGCGGACGGTGATGGCGGAGACGCCGAGCTGGGCGGCCAGCTCGGCGGCGCGGACGCTGCCGTCCCTGCGCACGGCCATGAGGATCGCGTGGTGCCTGCGGCTCGCGTCCATGCGCACCTCCGGTGATCGAACGACCAAACGATCGTCCCGGGATCATATCCGTTAAAACGTTCAGTCCGTGAGTACTTCCAGGAACGGCTTGTTCACCGCGTTCTCCCGGCTGTTCAGGACGACCGCCAGCGCGGAACCGCTCAGCCCCAGCGACACCGTCCGGTCCACGGCGAACCGGGAGCGCACGAACGCCGTCACGTCCAGCGGAATCCAGTCGGACGCGTTGCTCGCCCGTCCGGTCGCGACGACGGACCCGAGCGCCGGGCGGGTGTCCCAGGTGACCGACTCCGACCACGCCGCCGTCACACCGTTGGCGGACAACGCGGTGTGCGTGCCGTCCGAGTCGGACACCTTGCCGTGCACCCACAGCACCGCCCGGGTCGGCGCGGACGCCAGTGCGGACAGGTCGAACTTCAGGTACGAGTTGCGGGTGTACCCGGCGCCGGCGGCGGCCTTGACGACCAGGGTGGGGTCGGTCCCGTAAGTGCTGCCGGAGTATGTGCCGTCGCGGACGTAGGCGTCGGCGGATGGGGTGACAGCACGGGCAGTGCGGGGGCTCAGGGCTGTGCCGGTGCCCAGGGTGACGGTGTGGCTGCGGCCCTGTGAGCCGCCGACCTCGACCAACAGCCGGGTGGTGCCGGAGGTGCTCAGGACGGTGACGGTCGGGTCGCCGGTAGCGGTGGTGAAACCGTTGTCCGTCAACGTGACCAGCACGGTGGTGGCCTTGCGGGTCGGGTCCGCGACGCTCACCGTCACCTGGCCGCCGTTGCGCCGCACGAGCACCGAGCACGGGGCGTCGACCGTGATGGGGCCGCACGTCCCGGCCGCGAAGAAGTTCGCCGCATGGGTGTTCGGCGCGGAGACGCCTTGCACATCGGCGGTGTTCTTCAAGATGACGGCAGTCGGGTTGGTCGCACGGGCGGCCGTCGCAGTGGCGGTGGCGCCGGGCAGCAGGACGTAGCTGTAGCTCGCGCCGCTCGGGTTCGTGCCGTGGTCGAACCACAGGGTCAGGTAGCGCCGGGTGATGGCGTCCGCGCTCCCACCCCGGTTGATGTCCCGCCACGCCCCGGTTCGGGCGGTCCGAGCCGCGTCGACGGTCGCCCCGCCGGGGAACACGTACCCGCCGAAGCCGCCGATGGCCATCCAGTTCGCGCCGGTGAAGCGCTGCTGCCAGCCGAGGGTTGCCGACTGGGTGGTGCCGTCCACCACCAGGGGTGGGTGCCGGACGCGCCGAGGTTCCGGTTGTCCACCACGGAGTCCACCGCCACGCCGTCGGTAGCCGTGATGCCCGCGCCCAGGCACACGATTTGATCGTCGAGGCAGAACCAGGACTTGCGGCCGGTCAGGGTGCTTTGCATGCCCCGGACGTCCTGGCCCAGTGCGGCGTACGTGCCGTCGCTCGCGCCGCCTGCCCAGGTGTTGGTCGGCCGCGTGGCGTTCCAGTCACCGCCCGCGCCGTCCGCCAACGCCTTGCGGGACACCGTGGTGCCGGGCAGCCGGTACGGGTCGACGGTCGGCCAGAACGCGTCGGAGTACTGCCCGTTGCCGTAGGTCTCGCCCCACCAGTAGGTCATGCCGCTGCCGGTGTGCCAGCCGCGCAGGTTCTCGCCGTTGCCGACCTCGTAGAACGTGGTGCGCGCGGACGACATGCTCACCGAGAACGTCCACTGCGGACGCCGGTGCACCGCCCGGTCCATCGCCGCGAACAGCCGGTGCCCCAACGGGTGCGCCAGCGCCGCCACGGACGAGTCCACCACGGCCTTGGCCCGCGCCAGCTCCGGCACCGCGATGGTCGTGTCGGCGAAGTACGGGCTGTACTTGGCGCGCTCGATCCACCCCTTGACCAGTCCCCGCCACTGCGCGACCTCGGCCGCCGTGCCCAGGCCCGAGGCCGCCATGACCAGGATGCTGCCCATGATGGCGTGCCCGCGGGTGTGGTCGGTCTGGTTGCCCCGGCTGATCGCGCGGCCGGACACGCCGTCCATGACCAGGCCGTTCATGATCCACGGGGCGAAGGTCGAAGTAACGGCGTCGAGCACGAGCTGCCGGTTGGGGTCGACCACCTGCCACGTCGAGCCCGACAGCAGGGTCAGCAGCCGCCCGAGCCCGCCGAGCAGCACCGCGCCGTAGCTGCCCGCGTACGGCACGTAGGTGTGCTGCACGAACGAGCCGTCCGCGTACATGCCGTCGCCGGTCAGGACGTGCGGGAACACCGGGGACAACGCGTCGCGCGCGGTGGTCAGCTTGGCGTCGGACGCGCCGAGCACGCCGCGCAGCGCCAGGACGTGGCACAGGTCGACCCGGTTCGCGCCGGTGCTGGTGCCGCTGTACCTGGCGACCAGCGAACTGGGCACGTAGTGGTCCACGGCGGCCAGGTGGTCGGCGAGCAGGGGCGCGTCGACGAGCACGCAGGTGTCCAGCAGGAGCTGCGGGGTGCCGATCTGCCAGTCCCACCAGTTGCCGTAGGTCGCGCGACCGGCGGTGTAGGCGTTGTCGCGCAGCCACTTCAGGCCGGTCGTGACCCCGGCGAGCATGGCCGACGACCCGGTGTGGCCGGTTCCGGGCTGGGCGTGCGCCAGGGCCATGGTGCGCAGCCGGGCGTGCGACGCGGTCACGTTGGCCGAGACCGACCCGATGGGCAGGTCCGGCCACAGCGAGGACGTGCCGGGGCTCATGACCGCCAGGTTCTCCCCCGCCTGCCGCCCGGTCCGTTGCAGGGCGGAGGCGAAGGGCTCGGCCGCCGGGTCGTAGCCGACTCCGGTCAGCAGGTCGCGCCACCGGGCGCGCAGGGTCGAGTAGGCGTCTTCGGCGAATGCGGGGATGCCGGAGAGGCTCAGGGTCGTGACGGCGCTCGCGAACAGGAAGTGCCTGCGGGACAGGGTCATGCGTCACTCCTCACCACGGGAAGGTCGTCGAGGTCGACGTTGTGGGTGGTGCCATCCGACCAGGTGATCCGCACGCCACGTTCGGTGCGCTCGGCGGTCGGCTGATCGGTTTCGCCCAGGGCGACCAGGCACACGAACAGGTCACCGGTCCCGTACAGCGCCGGGACCAGGGCAGGGCTGCCGAAAGCGGTGCCCCCGGGCGCGTCAAGGGCTTCAGCGGAGTCGTAGCCAAGCAGCCCGACGAGATCCGCCGTCATCCCACCCGCCGTCGTGCGCACCCCCAGATCACCGGTGGCAGCGGCAGCACCGGCCAGCGGCCAGCCGGTGTGCCGCACCACCGACCCGGCCGGCGTCCGGTGCACCCGCACCTCAGCCGCCCCCGCACCACGCTCACCGCGTCGACCACCACCCTGGGTGCGGCGACGTGTCGGGACGCCGCCCAGTCCGCCCCGATCCCGGTCGGCTCCAGCCCCGCCCGCCCGCACCACACCCCGTCCACCAGCACGGCGAACGTGTTGTCCGCCGGCTCAACGGTCGGCCCGGTGCGCGACGAGTACGCGACCCGGTCGTAGAGCGGGTCGCCGGGGTGGCCGGCACTGCCGTGGTTGACCAGCCGCGCCGTGCCATCGCCGGCCGCCCGGTGCAGCAGGAAACCAGGCTCGGGCAGCGACACGGGCCGGGTGTGCACCGTCAGCGTCTCCGGCTCGGTCCACACCGGGTGCCCGGCCGGCAGCACCAGCCCGAGGAACCCCTTGGCCGCCCAGTACGGCGAGGCCGACCCGGAGTAGGCCTGGAGGGTGGGCTCGTGCGGCCCGTACCAGCCCGCCGTCCACACCCCGTCCCGGATCGCGCCCCGCGCCACGAAGTGCTTCAGGGTCGCGCCGGCGATCCGCCGCGTCTCCCCCGCCGGCACCGGCGAGACGTCCAGCAGCGTGCCGAGCCACAGCGGGGCCACCGACGCCACGCGGTAGGTCAACGACCGTCCGAAGTGGATCATCCCGCCGTCGTGGTCGAAGAAGTGCACGTGATCGCCCAGGAACGACACCAGTCGCGACGCGTCGAACAAGTGCCCGAACAGGTAGGACCGCAGGCCGAGGTAGAAGTGCATGGCCCAGCCGTTGTAGTAGTCGAACGACCGGTTCGGGCCGTCGGAGTACCAGCCGCGCCCCACGTAGAAGGACTCGACGCGGGCCAGCCCGCGCTCCCGGACCGGCACGCCGTCGTCGATCCCGATGGACTCCAGGAAGTCGGCGACCAGCACGGAGAACAGCCACCAGTTGTTGTCCACCGGCTCGACCCGCACCCCGGCGCGCAGCCAGTCCGCGACCCGCTGCCGCACCGGGTCCGGCAACCGCTCCCACAGCCACTCGCGGGTCAGCCGCAGGCCGATGACCAGCGACGCCGCCTCCACCAGCGGCTGACCCCGGTCCACGATGGCCGGCCACGGCTCATCGGACGTACCGGCGTCGAAACCCTCCGCATAACGAGGCAGCCAGCCGCGCGGGTCCGCGCCACTGGCCCCGGCCAGCCGGAACGCCGCCAGCAGGAAGCTGCGGGCGAACCCCTCCAGCCCGTCGCTCTCCGGCCCGGACCAGCTCGTCCGCCCCGGTGGCCGCAGGAACGCGCCACGCGGCGACCGGTGCGCGAGGATGCCGTCCACGAGGTGGTCGGCGACCGCTTCCCACTGCGCCCGGCCCCACGTGAGGGAGGGGTCGGGCGCCGGCAGCGATGGTGCTGGGTGCATTCGCGGGAACGTAGGCGGCGTCACACCCCGGGACAAGCCCGAACGGCCAACTCGGTCAAATCCGAACACGACCCGCCCGCCACCACCGGATGGTGATCACTCACAACAGCATGACGTGCACAAACGGTGAGTGACGATCGGTTGTGTTCGTTTGATCGGACTCACCTTGACTTGCCCAGGGGTGGCACGAAAACTTGCCGCCACTGCGAGACGAACCCCCTGGAGCGTGAGATGCGGCACAAGATTCGAACCAGACTGGGCGCGATCGGGGCACTGGCCGCCCTGGCTCTGGTGGCGGCGTGCGGAGGCGGTGACGCGTCGGGGGCGCCGCCCAGAGCGGCCCGACCGAGATCACCTTCTGGTCGTGGACCAAGGGTTCGGCCGAGGTGGTCGACGCGTTCAACGCGCTGCACACCGACGTCAAGGTGAAGTTCGAGCAGATCCCGTCGGGCGCGGCGGGCGGCTACACCAAGATGACCAACGCCATCAAGGCGGGCAACGCGCCGGACGTGATGAACATCGAGTACCCGGTGCTGCCCGACTACGTCAGCCAGGGCAGCCTGGCCGACCTCAGCGCCAAGGTCGGCGACCTGAAGTCCAAGTTCCCCGACCAGATCCGGGCGCTGACCGAGCTGGGCGGCAAGACGTGGGCCGTGCCGCTGGACGCCTCCCCCATGGTCCTGTACTACCGCAAGGACTTCTTCGACGCCAACGGCATCGCCGCGCCGAAGACGTGGGACGAGTACAAGGCCGCGGCGGCGAAGGTCAAGCAGGCCGACCCGAACGCCCGCATCGGCACGTTCTTCCCCGACGACCCCGGCCACTTCGCGTCGCTGGCCTGGCAGGCGGGCGGCAAGTGGTTCGGCACCAGCGGCGACTCGTGGAACGTCTCCATCGACGACCCGAAGTCCAAGGAGGTCGCCGGGTACTGGCAGGGCCTGATCTCCGAGGACCTGGTCCGCGTGCAGTCCGCGTTCTCCCAGGAGTGGAACGCCAGCGTCAAGGCCGGTGAGACCGTCTCCTACGTGGGCGCGTCGTGGGGCGCGGGCAGCGCGCTGCGCGCCAACCAGCCCGACCAGGCCGGGAAGTGGGCCGTGGCGCCGATCCCGCACTGGGGCACCCCGGCCAGCGGCATGTACGGCGGCAGCACGTTCGCGGTGGCCAAGGACAGCAAGAAGGTCGACGCCGCGGTGAAGTTCATCGGCTGGATGACCACCGACGCGCAGGCCATCACCACCCGCCTCGGCATCGCCAAGTCCACGATGTACCCGGCGGCGGCGGACATGGTCGCGGTGGCGGCGAAGAGCTTCGACAACAGCTTCTTCGGCGGCCAGGACGCGTACAGCGTCTACCAGGACGCGGCGGGCACGATCAAGAACGGCTGGACGTGGGGCCCGAGCATGTTCGCCACGAACTCCGCGCTCAAGGACAACTTCGGCACCGTCACCAGCGGCGGCGCGTTGACCGACGCCCTGGGCAAGGCCCAGCAGTCCACTGTGGATGAACTGAAGAAGCGCGGTCTCAACGTCTCCTGACCACCGCGGCGCCCCGGTCGGCCCTCCCGGCCGGGGCGCACCCTCCCACGAGCGAGTAGGCGATGTCAGCCAAGAAGTCCCAACGCGGCGCGGCGACGCTGCTGATGGCCCCGTTCTTCGCCCTGTTCCTGGGCACCCTGGTGGTGCCGATCGGGTACGCGGCCTACCTCAGCCTGTTCACCGAACGCTCCTCCGGCCTCGGGTTCGGCGGCACCGAGACCCTGTTCACCGGGCTCGGCAACTACCTGCACGCCCTGGCCGACCCGGCCTTCCGCGACGGCTTCGGCGTCATCGCCGGCTACGTGCTGGGCTACATCCCGGTCATGGTCGGCGGCGCGCTGCTGCTGGCCCTGCTGCTGGACTCCACCCTGGCCCGCGCCAAGCGGTTCTTCCAGCTCACGCTGTACCTGCCGCACGCGGTGCCGGGGATCATCGCCGCGATCATCTGGCTCTACCTCTACACCCCGGGCCTGTCCCCGGTCGTCGCGGCGATGCGCGAGGGCGGCCTGACCTGGAACTTCCTGTCCAGCGACCACGCGCTCAGCTCGGTCATCAACATCTCGCTGTGGGAGTGGGTCGGCTACAACGTGGTCATCTTCTACGCGGCCCTGCAAGCCATCCCGCGCGAGGTCGTCGAGGCCGCCTCCGTCGACGGGGCCGGCGAGCTGCGCACCGCGCTGAGCATCAAGCTGCCGATGATCCGGGCCGCGGTCGTGATGACCGTGCTGTTCACCGTCATCGGCGCGCTCCAGCTGTTCACCGAACCCATGATCCTCAACGGGGCCAACCCCGCGGTCAACACGACTTGGACCCCGAACATGTACGCCTACGACGCCGCCTTCCGCCGCGGCGACTACGGGGTGGCCGCCGCCGCCTCCATCCTCCTGGCCCTCGTGGCGGCGCTGCTGTCCTTCGTCGTCACACGCCTCGGCAACCGCAAGGGGGCGGCGTGACCACCACCATGACCAAGCCTCCCACGCCCGTGGGAACCCGTGCGGAAACCCGTGCGCCGCGCCGCAAGCCCCTGTGGGCGTCCAAGGTCGCGGTCAACGCGGCGCTGGTGCTGGCCACCGCCTACACCGTGCTGCCGCTGACCTGGCTGCTGGTCGCCGCGACCAAGAGCCTGGGCGACCTGTCCGGCAACGCCTTCACCGTCACCGAGTTCCACTTCTTCGAGAACCTGGGCGAGCTGGCCACCGCCGACGGCGGGGTGTACCTGCGCTGGTACGTCAACAGCCTGCTCTACGCGGTCGGCGGCGCGGGCCTGGGCGCGTTCTGCTCGGTCGCGTGCGGGTACGCGTTCGACAAGTTCTCGTTCCGGGGCAAGGAGAAGCTGTTCGGCGTCGTGCTGCTGGGCGTGCTGGTGCCCACGACCGCGCTGGCGCTGCCGCTGTACCTGCTGGCGTCCGAACTCGGCGTGGTCAACACGTTCTGGGCGGTGTTCGTGCCGGTGCTGGTCAACCCGTTCGGCGTGTACCTGGCCCGGATCTTCAGCGCGAGCTACGTGCCCGGCGAGGTGCTGGAGGCCGCGCGGGTGGACGGCGCGGGCGAGCTGACCACGTTCTGGTCGATCTCGCTGAAGATGATGGTGCCCGGGTTCGTGACGATCTTCCTGTTCCAGTTCACCGGCATCTGGAACAACTTCTTCCTGCCCCTGGTCATGCTGTCCGACCGCGAGCTGTACCCGCTCAGCCTGGGCCTGTACTCGTGGCACACCGTGGTGTCCGCCGAGCCGGAGTACTACCCGCTGACCATCACCGGCGCGCTGCTGGCCGTCGTGCCGGTGGTGATCGCCTTCCTGTCCCTGCAACGCCACTGGAAAGCCGGGATGACCTCCGGCGCAGTGAAGTAGGAGAACACGTGACACACGTTCGTCCCCGGACGCTGGTGGCCATGCACCGCCACGTGGCGCGGTGGCTGCTGGACGAGGACGCCCGCGCGCGCCTGGTCTCCCTCGCCGACACCGACCCCGACCTGGTGGTCGAGGACTTCACCACCCCCGAGGCCCGCGCCGCGCTGGCGGAGGCCGAGGTGCTGTTCACCGGGTGGGGCTGCCCGCCGCTCGACGAGCAGGTCCTGCGCGACGCGCCTCGCCTGAAGGCCGTCGTGCACGCGGCGGGCTCGGTGAAGCACCACGTCACCGACGCGTGCTGGGGGCGCGGCATCGAGGTGTCCTCGGCGGCGGCGGCCAACGCGCTGCCCGTCGCCGAGTACACCGTGGCGGCGGTCCTGATGAGCAACAAGCGGGTGCCCGCGATCGCGGCGCGCTACCGGGAGGCGCGCGAGCCGCAGGACTGGCAGGCGCAGTTCCCGTGGCTGGGCAACTACCGGCGGCGGGTGGGCGTGGTCGGCGCGTCCAAGATCGGTCGCCGGGTGGTGGAGCTGCTGCGGCCGTTCGACCTGGACGTGGTGGTGGCCGACCCGTACCTTTCGGCGGCCGAGGCGGCGTCCCTGGGAGTGACGCTGATCGGCCTGGACGACCTGGTCCGCACGTCGCACGTGGTGAGCCTGCACGCGCCCGAACTGCCCGAGACCCGGCACCTGATGGACGCGCGGCGACTGGCGTCGATGCCGACCGGGTCCACGCTGATCAACACCTCTCGGGGGTCCCTTGTGGACACTGCCGCGCTGGTGCGGGAGTTGTTCTCCGAACGCCTGCACGCCGTGCTGGACGTGACCGACCCGGACGTCCTGCCCGCCGACTCACCCCTGTTCACCGCGCCGAACCTGGTGCTCACCCCGCACATCGCGGGCTCGCTCGGCAACGAACTGGCCCGCATGACCAACCAGGCCCTGGACGAGCTGGACCGCCTCGGCCACGGCCTCCCCCTGTCCCACCGGGTCCTCCCGGAGGTGCTCGACCGCTCCGCGTGATCCCCTTCTTGGTTGAACGCCGTAACGCATGACAGGAGACCAACGTGAGTTCTCGTCTGCGCCGCGCCCTGCAAGCCGGTCTGACCTCGATAGTCGTGGCGGGAGCGGCGGTCGCCGTCACCCCCGCCGCGTCGGCCGCCACCGCGTACTACGTCGACTGCTCGTTCACCGGGTCGCCCCTGGGCACCCAGGCCGCGCCGTTCAACGCGCTGTCGCAGGTGAACGCGCGGACGTTCGGTGCGGGCGACTCGGTGTTGTTCAAGCGCGGCACGTCGTGCACGGGGCAGTTCGTGGCCTCGGGGTCGGGTGCGGCGGGTTCACCGATCACGCTGGGCGCGTACGGGACCGGTTCCCGTCCGGTCCTCAACGGGGGCGGGGCCTATGGGGAGACGGTGCTGCTGCGGGACGTCAGCCACTGGACCGTGCGGGATGTCCGGGTCACCAACCCCGGTACTACTGCGGAACGCGCGGGCGTTCGGGTGCGCAGCGTCAGTGCGGCGGCCAAGGCGGGCATCACGTTGACCGGGCTGGAGGTCGACAACGTCGCCGGGTGGAGCAACAAGACCGGCACGAACTCCGGGTGGTTCAAGGGTTCCGCCGGTATCTCGGTGCTCAGCGACGCCACGGCGGGTGCGATCGCGGGACTTCACATCACCGACAACTACGTGCACGACACCGGTGGCGGCGGGATCAAGATCACGATCAAGCCTGCGCAGTACCACACCGGTGTGTACATCGCACGCAACCAGATCATCAGCGTGGGCGGCGACGGGATCGTGGTGCACGGGTCGGACTCGCCGTTGATCGAGCACAACCGGGCGGACAACCTGGGTGCCGGCGCGTACCCGTTCCTGGGCGGGAACTTCGCGGGCATGTGGCCGATCAACTCGAAGGACCCGGTCTTCCAGTTCAACGAGGTGACGCGGAGCTACCCGTCGGTCTACGACTCGACGGCATGGGACTGCGACGGCGCGATCGTCGGGACGTGCACCTATCAGTACAACTTCTCCAGCAACAACGCGGGCGGGTTCTTCCTGGGGTGCCAGCACTGCACGGAGTACCCGAACTACAAGGCCAAGCAGATCATCCGGTACAACGTGTCGCAGGACGACTGCCGGATCGCGGCGGACGGCGACAAGTACTCGCACTCGGTGTACTACAACAACACGTTCTACTGCATGGCGCGGCCGTTCGACGTGAAGCTGCCGGTCGGGGTTGCCGCGACTTCCTTGTTCGCCAACAACATCTTCGTGTCGCAGCACGGGTCGCTGCCCGTCGGCGCGGGCATTTCCTACCGGTCGAACCTGTACTGGGGTGGGTTCACGGCGCCGTTCGGTGACCCGGGAGCCGTTGCCGCCGACCCGAGGTTGAACTACGCGGGTGGGAGTGGGTCCGGGTTCAACAGTGTGGCCGGGTACAAGCTGACCACCGGGTCCCCTGCCCTCGGTGCCGGCGCTGTCTACCCTGAGGCCGGTAGCCGTGACTACTTCGGGGTGGGTGTGCCCCGGGCGGACGGCAAGGTGAACATCGGGGCGGACAACTCTGGTGGTGTCGCCGCGAAGACGTACTCGTCGCTGCGGGAGGCGTTCAACAACGTCGGCATCAGCAACGACCTGAACCCGAAGGCCGGGGGTATCTCGAAGAGCGGCCGGAGCTTCTCGGGGCAGGCGTTGGAGGGGGCGGGGATCAAGTACCCGAGCGCGGTGGTCGGCGGGGTGGGTTTCGACTGGCCGCAGCGGTATTACGGGTTCCCGGACAACGTGAAGGCCGCCGGGCAGAGGATCGCGGTGTCAGGGGTGGGGTCGAAGCTGGCCTTCCTGGGTGCGGCGACGTTCGGCACCCAGACCGGTACGGGGACGGTGAGCTACACGGACGGGACTACGTCGAGCTTCACGTTGTCGTTCGGCGACTTCTGGGCGGCTACTGCGATCCCTGGCAACACGCAGGCCGCGTTCATGACGTACCACAACAAGCCGCCTACTACGTATAACAACGCGTCTACTGGGCGCGATGAGCAGGACGTGCGGTTGTGGTTGACGTCGGTGCCGCTGGACCCGGCCAAGACCGTGGCGTCGGTGACGTTGCCCGATGTGGGTGGTCCGTTGGCGACGGCCGGTATCCACGTGTTCGCGATGGAAATCGCCTGAGTTGCGTGAAGGGCTCCGTGCTCTGGTGGCGGAGCCCTTCTCCGGCCGTGTCAGCTGATCAGTGAACCGCCGTTCGGGCTGAGGGTCTGCCCCGTCAGGTACGTCCCGTCCGGCCCCACCAGGAACGCCACCGTCGAAGCGATCTCCCCCGGCAACCCGAACCGCCCCAACGCGATCTGCCGCTCCAGATCCCTCCGCAACACCGGCGCGATGACGTCCCCCAACGGCGTCTCCACATACCCCGGCGCCACGCAGTTCACCCGAATCCCCAACGGCGCGACATCCCGCGCCACCGCCTTCGTCAAGCCCTCGATACCGCCCTTCGCCGCCGAGTAGTGCGGCAGGTGCGCACACCCCGCCAGCCCGCACACCGACGAAACGTTCACGATCGAAGCGCCACGCCGCATGTGCCGCAAAGCCGCGCGCGTGCAGTAGAACGTCCCGTCCAGGTGCACACCGAGCATCCGGTGCCACGCCTCGTCGCTGATGTTCACCGTGGCGTCCAACACCGTGGTGGCCTCACCCGCCGACGACTCCTCGACCCGGCTGGTCAGTCGCGCGAACGCCTCGTCCGCCTCCGCCCCACCCCGGATACCCGCGTTGTTGACCAGGATGTCCAGCCGCCCGTAGGTCTCCACGACGGCCTGCACGGCCCCCTCGACCTGGTCGGAATCGGACACGTCCGCGACGACCGCCATCCCCCGCGTCAGCAGGCCCGCGGTGATCTCCGCGCCGGTCGAGTCGACGTCCAGCACCGCGACCCGCGCGCCCTCCGCGTCGAGCCGGCGCGCGACCGCCTCGCCGATGCCCGACGCCGCGCCGGTCACCAGCGCCACCATGCCCTCGATGTTGCCCATGTCCGCAGACGGTAGGCGGACCGCGCCGCCGTGCTGTGGCCCCGGACACAGTCGGTGCGCCGGCAGTCAACCGGTGTTCGCCTCCGGGCAAGCGACTCCCCCGCTCCGGAAAGCACTCTGGTCGGCGAACCCGGCCGTGCACACGTGGCGGCGGGTGTGGCGGACGGAGGCGAGCATGACCGGACTCGACCGGCGGGTGGTGCCCAGGGGCGCCAGGGTGCTGCGGGCGGAGTCGAGCAGCGTGCTGGTGGCGACGATCGTCCTGGTGCTGCTGATCGGCGTGTTGCGGCCCGCGTTCCTGACCGTCGGGCAGCTCAAGGACGTGCTGAACAACTCGGTGTACGTGGCGCTGCTCGCGGCCGGGATGGCGTTCCTGCTGGCGATGCGGGAGATCGACCTGTCGGTGGGCGCGATGTTCGGGTTGTCGCTGATCACCTCGGCGCTGCTCATGCGGGACGGGTTCGACCCGTGGCTGGCGTGCCTGGCCGGCATCGCGCTCGGGGCGGTCCTCGGGCTGGCGAACGCGTTGGTGGTGCAGCACATCGCGATCCCGGCGTTCGTCGCGACGCTGGCCACCATGCAGTTGTACCGGGGGTTGGCGGTCGCGTTGGGCGACGGCCGGCAGGTCACCGGACTGCCGCTGGAGCACTCGTTCTTCTCCGTGCTGGGCGGGGACCTGCTGGGGCTGCCGGTCAGCGTGTGGATTCTGGTGGTGGTCACGGCCGGGTTGACCGTGCTGCTGCGGTGGACGCCGTTCGGGTACCGGGTGCGGTCGATCGGGTCGAACCCGGACGCCGCCGCGTTCTCCGGCATCTCGATCCCGCGCACCCGCCTGTACGTGCTGGTGCTGGTCGGGGCGGTCGCGGGGCTGGCGGGCGTGCTCGGGCTGGCGTTCTTCACCTCCGGCGACCCGAACATCGGCATCGGGTTCGAGTTGCAGGCGATCGCGGCGGCGGTGATCGGCGGCACCCCGTTGCGGGGCGGGGTGGCCACCGTGGTGGGGGCGGTGTTCGGCGCGGTGCTGCTGGGCGTGGTGTCCAGCGGGCTCGTGTACTTCAGCATTCCCGCGAACTGGAGTTCCTTCGCCACCGGACTGGTCGTCCTGCTGGCGGTCGGGGTGGACAGCGCGCTGCGCAGCAGGCAGCGGGCGCGTGAATCGATGCTCGGGCTGTAAGTGAGGAGATGAGGTCGAAGATGCGTGCCCCTCGGTACGTCGCGGCGCTGGCCGCTGCCGGTCTGCTGGCCGGTTGCGGTGCGGCGTCGTCACCCAACGCGCCACTGAAGATGGCGTTCGTGTACGCCACGTCGACGCAGAACCCGTTCCAAGAGATGGCGTTCGGCGCGAAGGCCGCCGCGGCCGACGCCGGGAACGTCGACCTGGCCCTCAGCGCACCGTCCGGTGTGGACGGTCCGCAGGAGGTGGCCCTGTTCCAGTCGGCGATCCGCAACTCCAAGGACGGCGTCGCCCTGGAGACCCTGACACCGGACCTGTTCGTGCGCCCGCTGAACCAGGCGGCGGACCTGGGCGTGCCGGTCGTCGCGGTGGACACCGTGCCGCCCGCGGGAACCAAGGTCGACCTCTACATCGGCAACAGCAACACCGAACTGGGCAAGGCGCTGGGCGAGGAGTTCGTCAAGCACGTCCCGGAGAACGCGACCGGCGAGGTCGTGCTGGGCAACGCCATCCCCGGCCTGACCCTGCTCCAGCAGCGGCTGGACGGCATGAAGCAGGTCATCCAGGCCAAGCGCCCGGGCCTGAAGGTGCTCGGCCCGTTCGACTCCGGCTCGGAGCCCACGTCGAACTTCACCAAGTGGAACGACCTGGTCAAGGCCAACCCGAACGCGATCGCGTACCTGGGCGTCGGCGCGCAGGACGCGGTGTCCCTGGCCCTGATCCAGAAGAACACCGGCCGTCGGTTCCTCGCGGGTTCCTGCGACCCGGACGCGGCGGCTCTGCAGGCGGTGAAGGACGGGTACGTGTTCGCGCTGGCGTCGCCGGAGCACTGGTTGAAGGGGTACGTGGCGCTGCGGCTGCTGATCGACCACAAGCGCGGCAAGCCGATGCCCAAGGGTTGGTGGAACACCGGTTCGCTGGTGGTGAACGCGGGCAACATCGACCAGATCATGGCCCGACAGAAGGACGAGGACAGCCGAAAGGCCGCGTTCAAGGCCGAAAGCGAAAGGCAGCTGGCCGACCCAACCGCCCACCTGCGCCCCTTGTCGGAGGCCAACTGATGCACGCACTGACCGCTCGCGGGATCACCAAGACCTACGGCGGCGTCACCGCCCTGGCCGGTGCCGACCTGACGTTGCGCCCCGGCTCGGTGCACGCCCTGCTGGGCGAGAACGGCGCGGGCAAGTCCACGCTGATCAAGGTGATCACCGGGGCGGTCGCGCCCGACTCGGGCAGCCTGCGGCTGGCGGACGCCGAAGTGGCGTTCGCCAGCACCGCGCACGCCGCCGCCAACGGGGTGGCCGTGGTGTCACAGGAACTGAACCTGTTCCCGGACTTGGACGTCCTGGCCAACCTCTACCCGCAGCGCGAGCCCACCCGGGGTCCGCTGCTGGATCGGCGGGCCATGCTGGAGCGGGCCGTGCCCGTGCTGCGGCAGCTCGGGCTGGACGTCGACCCTCGCGTGCGGTTGGGCGGTTTGTCGTTGGCGCAGCGGCAGTTGGTGGAGATCGCCAAGGCGCTGATCGTCGAGCCGAAGGTGCTGATCCTGGACGAGCCGACGTCCGCGCTGGACCCGGACAGCTCGGAGCGGCTGCTGGACATCCTGCGCGTGCTGCGGGACCGGCAGGTGGCTGTGGTGTTCGTGTCGCACATTCTTGAGGAGGTCATGAACCTGTGTGACGAGATCACCGTGCTGCGCGAGGGCCGGACGGTGTTGGACGCCGCTTCACGGTCCTCTTTGGACATTGGTGCTGTCGTGCATGCGATGTTGGGGCAGGACTTGCCGGTGGTGTCGCGTGGGGTGAGCCGGCGCGTCGGGCCGCGGTTGGAGTTGCGCGGGGTGACCGTGCCCGACCGGTTGGACGATGTGTCGTTGACGTGTTCGGGTGGCGAGATCGTGGGGTTGGCGGGGTTGGCGGGGTCCGGGCACACGGCGGTGCTGGAGGTGGTCGCGGGACTGCGTCGACCTTCTGCGGGGTCTGTCGTGTTGCCCGGTGGTGGGGTTCCGTCGTCGTTCCGGTCGGCCATCGGGGCGGGTGTGGCGTTGGTGTCCGGTGACCGGCGGCGGGTTGGGCTCATGTTGGACAAGCCGGTGTGGGAGAACGTTGCCCAGGTGCGGCCGGTCGCTTTGGCGGGGAAAGGTTTGCTGCTGTCGGGGGCGTTGCGCGCTTCCGCTTCGGAGTTGGCGGAGCGGGTGCGGGTGCGGCCTGCCGACGTGGACTTGCGGGCGGGGTTGTTGTCCGGGGGCAATCAGCAGAAGGTCGTGCTGGCGAAGTGGCTGGCCGCTGACCCTGCTGTGCTGTTGTTGGACGACCCGACGCGGGGGGTGGACTTGGGGGCGCGGGCGGAGATCCATGCGTTGCTGCGGGCGGTGGCGGACGAGGGGAAGGTGGTGGTGCTGTGTTCGACGGACTTGGACGAGTTGGTGGCCGCTTGTGACCGCGTGGTGGTGTTCCACAGGGGGAAGGTGTGTGCGGAGCTGGACGACTTCGACCAACACACCATCTTGCGCACCATGAACACCGGATCGGTCTAAAGAACTCCTAACGGGATGATCTAAGAACACGGTTGATCATCGACGTGTTGACCTTGGTGTGCCGCCAAGCGTTCTATGGCATCGAGGGCCGAGTAGACCAGCTACTGCCCTTGGTCACCGACGGGGTCGGTGACGAGCGTGCTGCGCTCGTAGAATGGCCAGGTCCGCGGCCAGTTTCCTGGGTGTACCGGATCTCCAGAAGGTGGGCCGCAGCCATGCCGCCACGGCTGCCAGCGGCACCGACCGTCCGGACGTGAGCAGCACACTCGCCATTGCCGCGGTGAAGTCGTACCGAGCCGAAGGCGCTCCAGGTTCCGGCGCGTCGATCGACACAACCTCGACCCAGCGCACGCGAACGGTTCGCCATCCACGGATCTCCAGCCCGGACTCGTCGGCCACGACACGGGCCCTGGCAAGCCCGACGCCATACCAAGCCAGACAACCGAACGTCGGTACCAGGACGAGGAAGAACAGCGACTCCGGCAGGTGAGCGAACGTGAGAGGTACCGAGACAACGGCGATCGGTGCGCTGATAACCACGTGCAGCCAGCCAAGGCACCTGTAGCCCCAATTCCGCACCGTCACCCGACCAGACTCCACGCCAACGATGGTACGGATCAGACTTCATAGCGGAACAGTCGCGGCAGCGCAGACTCGGGAACCGGGCCGGCGGCCGATTTCTTGCCCAGCGCCGTCGAAGGTGGCGTGACCGACCCGGTGTGGACCGTCACTCGGCTCGCCTCGCCGCGGTCTTGATCTCGTGTCTCGTCCGCCAAGACCGGGCCTTCTTCGGCTCGGGCCGGATCTTGATGCGGGTGCTGATCCTTCTCGAAGAACACCCGCGTGCACTTCGCGGCCCGCCAGGGCGTCGAGCCGGCTCTGCAGGACGGCGTCGCGCTGACCGGCGCGGCACGCGTGGAGCGACTCGATCCGCGCCCGCAACTCGTCACACCAAGGTCGACACGTCAATGATCAACCGTATTCCAAGATCATTCTGTTGGGAGTTCCAAGCCCCGGTTCGTCGGTGGCCGGTGCTAGCTTGCATGGGGTCGAGGTGGAGCGGCCCTACGGATGCAGGGCCACGCTGTTTCTCCGGCACCCTGTCACCACGAATACCGCTTCCAGCCCTCTGACCAGCACTTATAGCCCGCTCCACTGCTCCACCCGATCGAGTGACATGCAGGATCTGCGACCAACTCCCGACTCGCGCGTCCCGTGGAATGAGGAACGGGCGGGGCGGCCACCCACACCGGCCAGGCCGCCACCCCCGCCGCTCCGGGCACCGGCGGTGGCGGCGGCGGTGCAGGCAGGCGCGGGCATCGGCATCAGCGGCGGACGGCGCCCGGGAGGCGGGCTCGGCAGGCGGGCAGGCACGGCCCGGCAGGCGGGCAGGCGCGGCCCGGCAGGCGGGCAGGCACGCGCGGCCCGGCAGGCGGGCAGGCACGGCCCAGCGGCCCGGCAGGCGCGGGGAGCGCCAGGCGGCAGGTGGCGGCGAGCGCGGGTGACGGGCGCGGCTGGCGCCAGGCGCGGGGCAGGTGGCGGGCGGGCACGGCAGGCAGCGGCGAGCGGGCACGCCAAACGGCGGCAGGCGCGGCAGGCGGCTGCCACCGGCGGCGGCTGGCGGCGGCTGGCAGGCGCGGCCAGCACAGCGGCGGGCGGCAATGCGGCGGGCGGCAGTGCGGCAGTGCGGCAGGCCCCAGGCGACCCCGCACCAACGCGGCGGGCGGCCCCGCCCGCACCAGCACGGCGGGCGGAGCGGCCCGCACCAGCACGGCGAGTGGGCCGGCGGGGGCACCAACGCGGCGAGCGGCAGGCTCCGGGAGTGCGGCATCGAGCTGCCAGCGACGGCCAGCGACGGCGACGGCGACGGCGCGAGCAGGCTCGGCGAGCGCGGCAGGCTCGGCGAGCGCGGCAGGCTCGGTCCGGTCGCATCCCGGCGTCGAGTCGGGCGGCAAGTCCGCGCCAACCCGCGCGCGAATCCACGGGGCCGGGCGGCGAGTTCCGGCGGCGGGTCCGCAGGCGTGGTCCGCGCCGAGTCCGCCCAACGAGTCCGCCCAACAAGTCCGCCCAACAAGTCCGCCCAACAAGTCCGCCCAACAAGTCCGCCCAACAAGTCCGCCCAGCGAGTCCGCGAGGTTCCCGAACCAGACCCGCCCGGCGGCTCTGGGCGACGGCTCCGGGCAGCGGGCTCAGGTTGGTTCGGTCTCAAGCGATCAGGTCGACGGCCTTCTCCGCGATCATGACGGTAGGCGTGTTGGTGTTGCCGGAGACCACCTCCGGCATGACGGACGCATCCGCCACCCGCAACCCCGACACCCCGTACACCCGCAGGTCCGCCCCCACCACCGTGCCCATCGCGCAAGTCCCGGCCTGGTGGTGGTAAGTCACCACGGACCGCCGCACGTACTCACGCAACTCGACCCGCCCCGGGTACAGCTCAACCGCGCCCCACGTCCCCAGCCCGTGCCCGACCTCCCGGCACAGCTCGACCGCCTCGACCAAAGCATCCACATCGGACGATTCGGACAACACCTGCGGATCGATCGCCAACTCCCCATCGGGGCCGAGGAACACCCGCCCCGTGCTGCGCGGCCGGATCAAGCCCGCCATGAGCGAGAACCCGTTGTCCGGCCCGGACATCCACGGCTCGTAGAGCGGCACGCTGAAGTGCAGCGGCTGGAGGTCGGGCGTGGGCAGGTCGGGGCGGGTGCGCCAGAACAGGTGGGTTTGGGCGTGTGGCAGGCCGGGGGTGTGGGTGATCTCCCGCTCGGCGCTGAAGATCGTCGGCACCAGCCAGTGGTCCTGGAGGTTGTCGCCGACGCCGGGTAGGTCCACGACCACGGGCCCGTGGAGGTCGGCGGCCAGCCCGATGCCTGAGCGCAGGAGCAGGTGTGGCGAGCCGATCGCGCCGGCGGTGAGCACGACTTCCGACGCCTCGGTGCGGTGCACTGTCGATCCGTCCGTCCACTCGACGCCCACGCAACGCGTGCCGGCGAATAGCAGCCGGAGCACGTGTGCGCCTGTCACTACGGACAGGCGCGGGTGGTCTAGCACCGGGGCGAGGTAGGCGCGGGCTGTTGTGTGCCTTCTACCTGCGGTGATCGTGTATTGTATATGAGATATTCCGGTCTGTTCGCCGCTGTTGTAATCCGGGTTGAACGGCACGCCCGCGCGCTGGGCCGCGTCGACGATGGCGTCCTGGATCGGGTCGGCGGTGTAGTCGCGCAGGACCGAGAGCGGGCCGGACTCGATGCGGCGGAACACCGGCTCTACGTCCGCCCATGTCCAGCCGGGCTGGCCCCAGCCGTCATAGTCGGCGGGGTTGCCGCGCACGTGGATCATCGCGTTGAGCGCGTGCGAACCGCCTAGCACCCGTCCGCGTGGGAGGTGCAGCACGCGACCGGCGGCGGCGCGCTGCGGGACCGTGCGGAGGGCCCAGTCCTCAGGGCTGTCCCACAACTCGTGCATGCGCAGCGGGTCGTGGATGGCCGGGTTGGTGTCACGGTCGCCTGCCTCCAGCAGCAGGACGGTGCCGTCGGTCCGGTCCAGCAGTCCGCGCGCGACGACGCACCCCGCCGTGCCACCGCCCACCACCACGAAATCCGCCATGCGACCCAGTCCAGCAAACGGTCCGTCACCCGGATTGAACCGGAGCGCACGATAGTTGACCCGAGGCGCATTACGTGATCACGGGCCGCTGATCAGCGACCGCAACTCATCACTCGATCGAGTCATTGCACTATCGCTCGATCAGGCAACGGAATTCGACGTCCTAGGCTGCCGCCGGTTGACACCCATTCGCAGGGAGTTGTTGCGTGCCCGGATATCTCGCCCTCGCGGCGGCCACGGTGATGTACGCGCTGGGCATCGTGGCGCAGACCGTCGCCGCGCGGCGCGCCCGACCGGGCCACGGCTTCGGCCTCCTCGCCCGACTCGCCGGCGACCGCCTCTACCTGCTGGGCTTCGCGGGCCAGGTCGGCGGGTTCGTGCTCGCCTTCTTCGCGCGCGCCGAACTGCCCCTCTACCTGGTGCAGGCCGGGTCGTCGTGCGCGGTCGGCGTGGCGACGGTGTTCGGGGTGCTCGCGCTGGGCTGGCGGGTGCGCGGGGTCGAGGTAGTCGTGTTGGTCGTGATGGCGCTCGGGCTCGTGCTGCTGGCTGGGGCGTCCGCGCCATCCGTTGCCGACGACATCCCGGTGGACACCGGGTTCCTGCTGCTCGGCCTCCCGCTGGTGGCGATCTTCGTGGTGTCCCGGCGCGCGCGGGGCGTGCTGCCGATCGCGATCGCGGCGGGCGTCGGGTACGCGATCGTCGCCATCGCCAGCCGGTCGCTGGCCGACGAACCGCTGCTGTCCCTGCCCTACTACCCGTTGGTGTGGCTGATGATCGCGGCGGCCCTGGTCGGCCAGGCCTGCATGGCCGCAGCGCTGCAACGGGGTTCGGCCACGTCCACGGTCGCGACCATGGACTCGGTGACGGTCGTCCTCACCTCCATCGTCGGCATCGCCGCGATGGGCGACCGCATCGCGCCCGGCCGCGAGTGGTGGGTCGCGGTGGGTGTCGCGCTCGTCGTCGCCGGCGTGCTGGCCCTGGGTTACGCGTCCCGGCCGGTGCCCGCGCCCGTCCCGGCGGAGGAACCGGCGTGACCGTCGCCAGCGTCTCCCTCGACCTCGACAACCTCTGGGCGTACCTCAAGACCCACGGCGACCCCGCCTGGGAACGCAGGCCCAGCTTCCTTCCCGTCGCGACGCCGCGTCTGCTGGAAATCTTCGGCGAACACGGGCTGACCACGACGGTCTTCGTGGTGGGCGCGGACGCGGTGCGCGACGACGGGGCGGCGGCGGTCGCGGCCATCGCCGGTGCGGGGCACGAGGTGGCCAACCACTCGTTCGGGCACGAACCGTGGCTGCACCGGTACTCCCGGACCGAGTTGGAGGCGGAGGTCGCGCGGACGGAGGACGCGATCGTGGCGGCCGGTGCGCCCCGACCGGTCGGGTTCCGTGGTCCCGGGTACAGCGTGACGCCCGAGTTGCTGGACGTGTTGGCCGAACGTGGTTACCGCTATGACGCGAGCACGTTGCCGACGTGGATCGGGCCGCTGGCTCGCTTCTACCACAACCGGACCGCACCATCCACATCGGACAATGGTGAGCTGTTCGGTGGGTTCGGGAAGGTGCGGGCACCCAACCGGCCGTATCGGTGGCACAACGGGGTTGTGGAGTTGCCGGTGACGACGATGCCGTTGCTGCGCGTGCCGATCCACGGGTCATACCTGTTGCAGTTGCACGAGATCTCGCCCGCGTTGGCGCGCGGGTACTTCCGCACGGCGTTGCGGTTGTGCCGGTGGACCGGGGTCGCGCCGTCGTTGTTGTTGCACCCGACGGATGTGCTGGGCGCGGCGGAGGCACCGGGGATGGAGTTCTTCCCCGGCATGGCCGTGCCGTCAGCGCGCAAGGTCGAACTGTTGGGCTGGGTGCTGGGGGTGCTGCGGCGGCACTTCGACGTGGTCGGGACCGGTGCGCACGTGGCCGCGCTGGGCGCCGGGTTGCCGGTGCGGGACGTCGGACGGCTGGAACGGTCGGGATGACGGTGCTGCTGCGGGTTCTGGCGTGCGTGACGGTGGCGCTGGCCCCGCTGGAGGGGTACCTGCTGGAGGTGCACGGGCACCTGGCCAAGGTCGCGCCCGCGTTGCTCGCCGTCGTGTGGGTCGTGGTGCGGGCCCGGGAGCGGCGGTTCGTCACGCCGCACCCTTTGCACGCGGTGCTGGCGGCTTTCGCGGTCGTGCTGTTGGCTTCCACTGCTTTGCACGCGGGTGGACCGTATGCAGTCGACTATTTGCAGCGATGGCTGCCGTTCTTGCTGCTGACCGTGATTCTTGTGGATGTGGTCGCGCGGGACGTGCCGGTGCGGGCGCTGCTGGGGGCGGCCGTGGCGGGGGCTGTGGTGGCGGCGGTAGGGGCGCTGTACAGCTTGTTGGCGGAGGGGGAGGCTCGGGCGAGCGGGCCGTTGGAGGATCCGAACGATCTGGCGTATTTCCTCGTCGCTGCCTTGCCCCTGCTTGCTGCGCTCGCTCCGGTGAGGGGGGCGGCGGCGCGGCGCTGGGTCTGGGTCGCCGTTGTAGCGCTGGTCTTGGCGGCGGGGGCGGCGGCGACGTTCTCGCGGGGTGGAGCGCTGGCGTTGGCCGCGGCGGGCGCGTGGTTGGTGGCGCGGCGGGTGGTGCCGGTCAAGGTCCTGCTCGGCGGGATCGCGGCACTGGTCGTGGTCGTGTGCGGTGCGCTGGTCTTCGCCGGGCCGGCATTGGACCGGGCGTTGCAGGAGAAGAGCTACATCGCGGGGACCAATGTGGACACTCGTGGGCTGCGGTGGCAGGCCGCGGCGCGCATGGTGTCCGCGCACCCGGCGCTGGGGGTGGGGCCTGGCGGGTTCCGCGACAACTACCCCGCGTTCTCGCGCAACGCCGAGGTCGACGAGCAGACGCCGGTGGCGCACAACATGTACCTGGAGGTCGCGGCCGAGCTGGGGGTGGCCGGGTTCGGGTTGTTCGTCGGGATGCTGGCCGTGGCGGCGGTGTCGTCCGAACGCGTGCTGCGGGTCGGCTGGCGGCGCGAGATCGCGGCGGTGCAGGCGTCGCTGATCGCCGTGGTGGTGGCCTCGACGTTCCTGTCCCAGCAGTACTACCTGCCCCTGTGGTCGCTGGTCGCGGTGGTCGTCGCGGCCGATCTGCGTGTGAGGAGAGCCGATGCGTGTGCTGCACGTGATCGCTGAGATGGGCACGGGCGGGGCGGAGGCGCTGGTCGCCGGCATGGCCCGGGCCGGCGCCGAGTTCGGCTGGCACAGCGCCGTCGCCAGCGGTGGCGGACACCGCGCCGACGTCCTGCGCGTACAGGGGGTGCCGACCTTCGCGGTGCCGGTGGCGCGGCGGCGGCCCGTGGGCGTGCTGCGGGCCACGGCGGCGACGCGGGCCGCGGTGCGCGGGTTCGAGCCGGAGGTGGTGTTGGCGCACAACGTGTCCGCGACCATGGTGGCCCGGCTTGCGTTGGTGCCGAAGAAGGTTCCGCTGGTGACGGTGTTCCACGGGGTCGCCGAGCGGGATTACGCCGGTGCGGCGCGGGTTCTGCGGCGGACGTCCGGTGCGGTGGTGACGGTGGCCGAGGCGACCGCGGCGCGGTTGCGGGCGGCCGGGGTGGAGTCGGTGGTCATCCCGAACGCGGTGTTCCCACAGGAGCCCCGGGTGGACCGGGCGACCGTGCGGGCGGCGCTGGGCGTCGACCAGGACGTGCCGGTCGCGCTGTGCCTGGCCCGCATGGAGCCGCAGAAGCGGCACGACGTGCTGCTGGACGCGTGGTCGCGGATCGACGGTGCGGAGTTGTGGCTGGCCGGTGACGGGTCGCTGCGGCCGGAGCTGGAGCGGCGGGGTGTGCGCGGGGTGCGGTTCCTGGGCAACCGGCCGGACGCGGCGGACCTGCTGGCGGCGTGTGACGTGACGGTGCTGACCAGCGACTGGGAGGGGATGCCGGTCGCGGTGCTGGAGTCGCTGGCGGCGGGGCGGCCGGTGGTGGCCACCGACGTCGACGGGGTCGGCGAGGCGCTGGCCGGTGGCGGGGGGCTGGTGGTGCCGCCACGTGATCCGGCGGCGACGGCGGAGGCCTTGGGGTCGTTGCTGTTCGACGCGGCGCGGCGGGCGGCGGTGGGCGCCGCCGGGCGGGCGGCGGTGACCGCGGCGCACGACCCGCGGGTGCTGATGCGGTCCTACGACGAGTTGTTGCGGAGCTGGGGAGGTCGGCGGTGAAGCTGCGGGTGGTCGGTGAGAGCGCTCTCGTGGGGCTGCTGGTGGGTGTGGTGGTCGTGGTGGCAACGCTGTTCTCCGGGGAGGAGTACCAGGCCCGGGTGAGCCTGCTCGCGGGGCCGCAGGGGCCGCAGTACGGCGAGGTGGTGGCGTTGTCGTTGCCCGCGTTGGTAGAGGTGGCGCGGAGCCCTTCCGTGGTGGCGAAGGCGGGGACGTCGGCGGAGCGGGTGTCGGTGGAACTGGTGCCGGCGTCGGGGTTGGCGCGGTTGTCGGTCCGGGCGCCGGCGGCGGGGCAGGCGAGCAACGAGGCGGCGGCCGTGGCGGCGGCGGTGGTCGAGGCCGACCTGCTCGCGCCGGCGGGGAAGTTGCGGGTGTTGGACGCGCCGGCGGTGGCGCGGGTGGCGCCGGACTGGCCGTTGGCGCTCGGGTTGGCGTTGGCGGCGGCGGTCGTGGCGGGGGTGGCCGTGGCGGCGGTGCGGCACTTGCGCGGGACGCGGGCGGCGGACGGGGTGCGGGCGGCGTTGGCGTCGGCGGGGGTGCGGCACCCGGTGGCGGTGGTGCCCGACGACGACCCGGCGCTGGTGGAGCGGTTGACGGTGTTGTGCGCGGCGGCGCGGCGGCCGGTGCGGGTGGTGCCGGTGGTGCCGGGGTTGGCCGGGCGGGCGGAGGAGTTGGCGGAGGCGTTGCCGGACAAGGCTTCCGAGCCCGCGGACGGGGTGGCGCTGGTGGCGGTGGTGCCTCGGGGTGGGGCGCGGGAGGAGTTGGCGAGCGTGGTCGGTGCGCGGTCGGCGGACACGACGGTGGTGGCGGTGGTGCTGGCGTGAACGGCGAAGGGCGTGGCCTCCGGCCCCCGTCTCCATTGTCCCACGAGGTACCGACAAAGTTGCCCGGATCGGGATCGGTGGGCCTGGCGGGGGCGGCGGATGCGGCCGGCACGGCGGGGCGAGCGGGCCTGGCCGACGCGGCCGGCACGGCCGGGCGTGCGGGCCTGGCCGAGGCGGCCGGTACGGCCGGGCGTGCGGGCCTGGCCGAGGCGGCCGGTACGGCCGGGCGTGCGGGCCTGGCCGACGCCGCCGACACGGCCGGGCGAGCGGGCCTGGCCGACGCCGCCGACACGGCCGGGCGAGCGGGCCTGGCCGACGCCGCCGACACGGCCGGGCGAGCGGGCCTGGCCGACGCCGCCGACACGGCCGGGCGAGCGGGCCTGGCCGACGCCGCCGACACGGCCGGGCGAGCGGGCCTGGCCGACGCGGCCGGCACGGCGGATGCGGGCGGGCCGGCGGGGTCGAGCGGGCTGGCCGGGGCGGCGGATTCGGCTGGATCGGCTGGGCGGTTGGGGCTGCTGGGGCGGTTGCGGCCGGCGGCTGGTGGGGCTGGGGCAGGAGGTGGGGCGTCCGAGGTCGGGCGGCGGGCTCGGGTGGTTGTTGGTGGGCTGGCCGGGGTTGTGGGGGTGGTGGGGGCTTGGCGGGCGTTGCGGCCGGCGGTTGAGGTGGGGGTGCCGTCCGCTGCGAATCTTGCCGAAGAGCGGATGCAGGACTTTCGGGATGCGTTGTACTTTCCGATCAAGGAGTTCCTTGCGGGCGGCAACCCCTACGACCCGGCGGTGATGTTCGCGCACTGGCCTGTGCGGCAGAACTTCAACCTCTACCAGCCTTACCACCTGTTGCTGCACATGCCGTTCGCCCTGCCCGGCTACCGCATCGGCGCGGTGGCGTTCGCGTCGGCTTCGCTGGTGCTGCTCGTCGCCCTTGCGGTCATGGCGGCGGGGCGGTTGCGGGTGCCGTGGGTCGTGGGTACGGCTGTGGTGTCCGCACTGCTGGTCACCAGTCAGGTCGGCAAGGCGCAGTTGTACGTGGGTCAAGTCAATCCGCTGCTGGCCGTGGGCGTGGCCGGGGCGTTGCTGGCGCGGAACAGTCATCCGCGGTGGGCGGCGCTCGCTTTGGCGTTGGCCTGGTTGAAGCCGCAGTTCGGGTTGCCGTTGGCGATCCTGCTGTGTGCGCGCGGGTCGTGGCGGGTTGCGTTGGGGGTACGGGGATCGCCGCGGCGGCCAGTCTGGTGGCGTTGGTGCCGTTGGTGTTGCGGGACGGAGTTCACGGGTTCCTTGAGGTGGTGCGGAGGAACCTTGAGCACGCTTCTCAGACTGCGTACGGGGCCGTTGATTCGGTTACCGCACAGAGGGTGGACGTGGCCGCCGTGTTGTTCCGGGTCACGGGGTGGCTGCCGCCGGCGGCTGAACTGCTCACGCTCGTGGTGGTGCTGACGGTCAGCGTGGTGCTGGTTCGGCGGCTTGACCAGGCCGGGGACGACACGGGCGCGGCGGATCTGCTGACCTGTGTGGCCATCGTGGTCGCGGTGGTGCACCAGCCCGGTGACGTGTTGATCGCGGTGCCGGCCATGGCGGCGGCTGCGGCGGTGTGGTGGCGGCGGAGGCAAGAGTTGCGGTGGCTGGGTTTCAGCGTCGCTGCGTTGCTGGTTCCGTTTGCGCACTTGTACTTCGTGGACACCGTCATCCGGGAGCTGGTCGGGGTCAGGGCCAGTGTCACCGTCGACGGGGTGGCGATCGTCGTGGCCTGGGTGGTGCTGGTGCTGTTCGCGCGCCGCCGGCTGCGCGCATGACCGGAGCCGTGCGCGGGTCGCTGTGGCTGTTTCTGGTGAACCTGGTCGGCAAGGCCGGCCAGGTCGCGGTCACGCTGGTCCTCGCCGCGTTCCTCACCGAAGAAGGGCTCGGACTCGTCGCGCTGACCGTCTCCCTGGTCAACATCGGCCACGTCGTCCAGTCGATGGGCGTCTACGACGTGATCAGCCGCACCGCGCTCGACCCGCGCCGGGTCGCGGGCACCCTGCTGACGCTCAGCGTCGGCACGGGCATCGCGCTCGCGCTGCTGGTCAACGCGTGCGCGGACGTCCTCGCCCACGCCCTCGACGCGCCGCACGCCGCCCCGCTGATCCGGTTGGCCGCGCTGAGCCTGCCGTTCACCGCCGCCGGCGGCGTGCAGCTCGGCCTCATGCACCGCGACCTGGACTTCCGCCGCCGGCTGGTGCCCGACGCGGGCAGCGCGCTGCTCGGCGCGGCGGTCACCGTCTGGCTCGCCGCCCACCAGGCCGGGCCGGTGTCGCTGGTGGTGGGCCTGCTGGTGACGGCGGTGGCGCTGCCGGTGTTGGGCGTGGCGGTGGGTGTGCGGGTCCGGCCGTGCTGGGATCGGGACGCCGCCGCCGAGGCGCTGCGGTGGATCGCGGTGGTCGGGCCGGGGCGCTGGTCGCGGTGCTGCTGGTGAACGTCGACTACCTGGCGATCGGGCACGTCCTGGGGCCGGAGGCGGTCGGGGTGTACTCGCTGGCCTACCGGATCGCCTGGGTGCCCTACATCGTGGTGGCGGTGGTGCTCGGCGGGGTGCTCTTTCCGTTGTGCGCCAGGCTGATTCGCGGTGGCGAAAGCGATCGGGTGCCGGCGGCGACCGGGAGGTTCACCCAGGCGGTGCTGGTGGTCACCGGGGGCTGTACGCGGTGACGGCGGCGGTGGCGGACCGGGTGGAGCTGTTCGGCGCGCGCTGGTCGCCGGCGGCGGTGCCGTTGCGGCTGCTGTGCCTCTACGGGTTGGGCCTGGGCCTGCTGCACCTGTGGTACCAGGTGCTGCGCGCCGCCGGGCACGCCCGCCGCTACCTCGCGCTGGAGCTGACCCACCTGGTGACCCTGGTGGTGGCGCTCGCGGTGGTGACCCGGCACGGCGTGGTGGCGGTCGCCGTGACGCAGGCCGCGGTGGTGTGCGTGCTCGTGCCGGTCACGTGGTTCGTCTTGGCGCGCAACGGTTTGGCGCCCCCGAAGCTCGGCCGGGCGGTGGCCACCACCGCCCTGGCCGCCCTGTGTTGCCTCGCGATCGAGGGTCCGGTGGGCGCGGTGTTCGGGCCGTCGCTGACCGGCGCGGTCGGCGAGGGTCTGGTCCTGGTGCTCGGCTACACGGCGGTGGTCCTGCTGGTGGACCGCCGCACGGTGCGTGAACTGCGTGAGGTGCGTCGATGAGGGTCGTGCACGTGTCCCAACCGGTCGAGGCCGGGGTGGCGGCCGTGGTGCTGGAACTGGCCGCGGCACAGCGGGAGCGGGGTTGGCGGGTGGACGTGGTGTGCCCGCCGGGGTGGCTCGCGGACCGCGTGCGGGACGTCGGCGTGCGGGTGCACCCGTGGTCGGCCACGCGCGGTCCCGGCCCGTCCGTGGCGGCGGAAACCCGGCGGCTCAACGATGTCCTTCACAAACTCGACCCGGATGTGGTGCACCTGCACAGCTCCAAGGCGGGCTTGGCGGGCCGGCTGGCGGTGCGCGGGCGGCGGCCGACGATCTTCCAGCCGCACATGTGGTCGTTCCAGAGCGCCGGCGGTGCGCTGCGGCGGGCGTCGGTCGCGTGGGAGCGGTTCGCGGCGCGGTGGACCGACCAGCTCGTGTGCGTGAGCGACGACGAACTGGCCACCGGGCGCGCGGTCGGCGTCACCACCCCGGCCGAGGTGGTGTGCAACGGCGTCGACACTCGGACGTTGAGGCCGCGCAGCCGGGTCGCGGCGCGCAAGCGGTTGGGGCTGCCGGACGTGCCGACGGCGGTGTGCGTGGGGCGGTTGGCGCCGTTGAAGGGCCAGGACCAACTGCTGCGGGCGTGGCCGGCGGTGCTGGAGGCGGTGCCCGACGCGCACCTGGTGCTGGTCGGGGACGGGCCGATGCGGGACCGGTGGCGGGCGGAGGCCGACCCCGGGTCGGTGCGCTGGTGGGGCCACGACACGGCGGTCGCCGACTTCTACACCGCCGCCGACGTGGTCGTGCTGCCGTCCCGGGCGGAGGGGATGGCGTTGGTGCCGTTGGAGGCCATGGCCAGCGGCCGGTCCGTGGTGGCGTTCGACGTCGGTGGGGTGCGGCAGAGCGTGGGCGACGCCGGGGCGGTCGTGCCCGCCGGGGACGTGCCCGCGCTGGCGTCGGCGGTCGCCACCCGGCTCGCAGACCCGGTGCTGGCGGCCGGGGAAGGGCTCGCCGGACGGCGGCGCGCCGAGGCGCTGTTCGACTCGACGCGGGTGTGCGACCAGGTCGCCACCCTGGTGGACAAGCTCGTGGGAGGGACGCGGTGAAGGTCGCCTACCTGTTGACGCAGGACCGCGGCGGTCCGGTGGACGTGACCGTGCGGCTGGCCGCGACGCTGCTCGCGTCCGGGCACGACGTGCGGGTGTTCGGGCCGGTGCCGGCGCGCGGCGCGGAGCTGATCGAAGGCCACCACACGGAGGTCTCCGTGGCCACCAAGGGGGACCTGAAGGCCGGTCGGCAGGCCCGGGACGCGCTGCGGGCGTGGGCGCCGGACGTCGTGCACGCGCAGGACCGGCGGGCCGGGCTGGTGAGCGCCGGCCTGCGGTTGCGGCACAAGGTGGTGCAGACCTACCACGGGGTGCCCGACGACGTGGCCGAACCGTGGTTCCGGGGCTGGGCCGGGGCGTCCGGGCCGTCGAAGTACACGCGGACCGTGCTGGCGGCGGACGCGGGCGTGGCGCGGTTCGTGCACCGGACGGTCGTGCCCGCGCCCTCGATGGGCGAGTTCCTGGTGCGGCGGCTGCGGGTGCCGGCGCAGCGGGTCACGCACATCGACAACTGCGTGGACCTGCCGCCGTCCTGCCCGCCGTCCGGCCCGGTGCGGCGGCTGGTGTTCGTGGGACTCCTGGTGGAGCGCAAGGGTTTGCTGACCCTGCTGGCGGCGTTGGCGCGACCCGGGACCATGCCGGAGGGCGCTTCGCTGACCGTCGTCGGGGACGGGCCGCTGCGCGCGGAGGCCGAGGCGCGGGCGCGGCGCGACCTACCGGGCCGCGTGGAGTTCCTGGGGTACCGGGCGGACGTGCCCGAGCAGCTGCGGCGGCACGACGCCCTGGTCCTGCCCTCGTCGATGGAGCAGCAGCCGCTGGTGGTGGCCGAGGCGATGGCGGCCGGGAAACCCGTGGTGGCCACGGACACCGGCGGGGTGGCCGACATGCTGTCCGACCGCGGGAGCCTGGCCACGCCGGGCGACGTGGACGGGCTGGCGGCCCGGCTGCGGGCGTTGTTCGCCGACCCGGACCCCGGTGCGCGCGGCGCGGCCCTGGCCGACCGCGCCCGCACCCGCTTCGCGCCGGACGTCTGCGCCGCCCGCCACCTCGACCTCTACCGCGACCTGCTGTCGTCCTGACGTCGTGACCACCCCGGCGCCGGCGGCAGGGCCGGCGCCGGGGGCGGTGGCGGCGGGGTCGTGGTGACCGTCGTGGTCTTGGTCGTGGTGGTGGTCGTTGTCGTGCTCGTGGTGGTCGGGCTCGGCGTGGTGGTCGTGGTCGTGGTGGTGGGAGTCGTGGTCGGCGGGGTCGTGGTCGGCGACGTGGTGGGCTGGGCGGTGGTGGCCGGGGCCGGGGGTTTCACCAGGACCGCCGCGTCCGCGCCGGGCAGTTCCACCGCGCCGGTCACGGGCGTCCCCTCGATCGTGGTCAGCCCGGGCGGCGGCGTGACCTTCACCGACTTGCCGGTCGGGTTCACCGCCACCCACCCGTGGGTGAACGTCCGCGTCCACGCCCCGCCGGGGTGCTGGCTCGCCGACTCCACCGCCTCCCCCAGCCCCGAGTCCTGGTACGCCGACCAGTCCGGGTCCCGGTAGTCGTGGGTGGACGCCCCGTGCCAGCACGTGTACGGCCCGGCCAGCAGCGCCGCCGTCGCGTACCCGACCCGCTCCTCGCGCAGGCTGTGCGTCTTGGTCACCAGCAGCAGCCACGACTCCCCCAGCGCGGCCTGCGCCCGCAGCTCCTTGAACTCGTTGCCCCGGAACGTCAGCAGCTCGCCGCCGCCGGTGTTCTCGCGCAGCCCGAAGTTCTCCTCCATCGCCCCGCTGTAGCGGGAGTGCGCAGACCACCGGCCCGGCGTCAGGTGCGACTCGGACACGTTCGGGATCAGCATCTTCCCCGCCTGCGCCAGCGAGTCGCCCGCGACCTGGAGGAACCGGTCGAGCCCGTCGCGGATCTGCCGGTCGGTGGCGGCGGCGTCGGCCGTGCCCTTGAGCACCGCCGACGAGTAGTACCGCAGCGAGCTGAAGTCGTTGTCCGCCAGCACGCCGTCCCACCCCTCGCGCACCACCTCCGCGGTCACCGCGTCCGCCCACGCCTTCTGGTAGGACTCGGTCCACACGGTCATCTGCCAGTGCAGCGGGTAGCCCTTCCACTCGATGTGGCGGTCGGCGGTGTCGACGGCGAACCACTCCGGGTGGTTCTTCTGCGCCGCGATGTACCCCACCCCGCTGGGCAGGTAGGCCGCGTCCTTGCCGCCGTCGACCGCGCCCGGGTAGTTGCGGGTGCTGGAGAAGTCCTTGTACACCAGGATCTTGATCTTCGGGTTGAGCTTGCGCAGCCGCCGCATGGCCGCGGTCTCGGTCGCGTTGAGCACCACGAGGTCGTAGTGGTGCGCGGCGAACTTGAGGTCCGCGTAGGTGGGCGGCTCGCCGATGCCGTACCACCAGGCGCACGGCGCGAGCGGCTTGGGCGGCGGCGCGAGCGGCTGGGGGTCGGCGGGCAGCGGCGCGCTCTCGCTCTCAGGCTCGGCGCGCCACGGCCCGGCGGAGCCGGGCAGCCACACTGAGCCCGCCAGCACCACCGCGGCGAGCCCCGCCCGCGCGGCGACGCGCCACCTGCGACCACGGATCAGCGGTTGTTTCGGCACAGCAGCTCCCCACCGTCAGCAGCAGAATTCGGACGTCCAGCCACAACGACCAATTCGCGATGTAGTAGTTGTCGTAGCGCGATCGGTCGACAATGGAGGTGTCCCCTCTCAACCCGTGGACCTGTGCCAGTCCGGTCAATCCGGTGGGCACCCGGTGCCGCGCCCAGTATAGGTCGTGGACGGCCGAGAATTCGCGCACGAAACCCGGTCGTTCGGGTCGTGGCCCGACAATCGACATGTCACCGCGCAGGATGTTCCACAACTGCGGCAGCTCGTCCAGCGAGGTCCGCCGCAGGAATCGCCCGACCGGGCCGACGCGGCGGTCCCCGACCACCGACCAGCGGATCTGGGAATCGTCCTCGCCGGTCATCCGGACGCTGCGCAGCTTGTAGAGGACGAACGTCCGGTCGTCCATGCCGACCCGGACCTGGCGGAAGATCACCGGCCGCCCGCTCTCCAGCAGCACGGCCAGCGCGCACACCGCGATCACCGGCGCCAGCACGACCAGCGACAGGCCCGCGAGCAGCACGTCCACGCCGCGCTTGACCCACCAGCTGGGCCGGGTGGTGGGCGCGGTGCTCAGCCGGACCAGCGGGAAGCTGCGCAGCCGCTCGACGTCGGGCCCGTCCTGGTGCAGTTCGTACATCCGGGGGACGACGAAGATCGAGCAGCCCAGCCGGTGCGCCGTGATGGCCGCGTTGACCAGCGGCGAGTCGGTCGCGCGGGAGAAGGCGAGCACGACCGAGCCCGCCCCGTACCGGGTGATGGCGTCGGCGAGGTTCTCCTCCAGCAGCGGCAGCGGCAGCTCGTCGGCGTCCAGCGCGGGCGCCGGGTCGACGAACCCGACCGGGCGCAGCCCGTACTCGGGGTGCTGGAGCATCACGCCGGCCAGGGTCGCGCCGACCTTGCCCGCGCCGACCACGATCGTGCGGTCGCAGCGGTGGAAGCGGCGCCGGGCCCACCGGCCGAAGGCGAACACGAACAGGCGAGCAGGTTCACTCCACAGCGTGAAGTTCACGATCGCCCACTGGACCTCGACGGTCGTGCCCGGCTGCGTCCCGGCGACCATGGTCACGCCGGTGACCAGCGCGAACGCCGTGGCCGTGGCGACGGTCGAGCGCGGCACGTCGTGCAGCCAGGACAGCCACAGCCGCCGCCGGTAGAGCCGGCAGGACGCCCGGACGCCGAGCAGCACGCCCGCGGCGACCGCCGCCCACGCCCAGGGCAGGACGCGCACGGCCGCGGCCAGGGCCGCCACGTCCACCACGACCAGCAGCACCGCGACCGCGTTCACCCGGCCGAGCAGGTCCCGGGTCGCCTCCGGCTCGACCCGACCCGACCGCGGCGGCGCCGGGGCCGGGGCCGCCGTGCCCACCTGGTTCACCACTGGCCACCCTCCCGGGTGACGAGCGCCCGCCCCCAGCGCGCCAACACCACGCCACTGCACATTCCGACGACGTCCTTTCGTAATCCGACCGAGTTCACTCGAAAGAGAATTCCGACTACTTACCGCTTGCCAGAAGGAATGAAAGACCTCCCGTTCACTCTTTGGTGAGATCACGTCCTCCTGTTCAGCGACAAAAGCAGTCGTGTCGTACGGGTTCCCGTCACCGACCGAGCCTCCGGAAGACGGGGGTGGGTGGAACCCGGTTCGAGTTCCCAGGCGAATAATTCTGGCCCGGTTACCCGGAACAACGGAAATGGGGTCGGCACAGTGGCAGTCGACGAACGCGAGGCGCGGACCGCGCCCGCCACGATTCGCACACGGGGCCGTGCGCACGTCGTGTTGCCCGCCTACAACGAGGCGGAGTCGCTGCCGCCGCTGCTGCGCCGGCTCGCCGACGTGGCGCGCACCGAGGAG
This sequence comes from Actinosynnema sp. CA-248983, assembly GCA_050954585.1. Taxonomy (GTDB): domain Bacteria; phylum Actinomycetota; class Actinomycetes; order Mycobacteriales; family Pseudonocardiaceae; genus Actinosynnema. The sequence goes on from CP191863.1 coordinate 5,791,511, forward strand.
ATCACCGCCTGGGTGGTGGACGACGGCTCCTCCGACGGCACCGCCGAGTGCGTGCACGACGTGCCGGGCCTGGACGTCAAGGTCGTCCGGCACCCGGTCAACCTGGGCCTGGGCCAGGCCGTCCAGTCCGGCCTGCGCGCGGTGCTGGAGGTGGCCGACGCGGACGACCTGGTGATCGTGATGGACGCCGACGACACCCACGACCCGGCGCTGATCACCGCGCTGCGCGGGGAGATCGCGGCCGGCGCGGACGTGGTGATCTGCTCCCGGTTCGTCGACGGCGGCGACGACGCCACCGCGCCCGCGTTCCGCCGGCTGCTCTCGCGCGGCGCGGCGGTGCTGTTCCGGCGGGTGCTGGACGTGCACGGCGTCCGCGACTTCACCAGCGGGTTCCGCGCCTACCGGGTGTCGCTGCTGGCGCGCGCCGCCGAGCACTGGGGCGAGCGGCTGGTGGAGGAGCGCGGGTTCGCGTGCATGGTCGAGCTGCTGCTCAAGCTGCGGCACTGCCGCCCGGTGATCGCCGAGGTGCCGCTGACCCTGCGGTACGACCGCAAGCAGGGCCCGAGCAAGTTGAAGCTGCGTCGGACGATCGCGCAATATTTGAAGCTTCTCATGCGTGATCGTCTGGCGCCGGCGCCCTACAGGCCCCTGTGATGGGCACGCGGGTCACCGTCCTGGGCGGCGGTATCTGCGGACTGGCCGCCGCGTACCGGCTCGCCCGGTCGGGTGCCGAGGTCACCCTTCTGGAGGGCGGTGATCAGCTCGGCGGGCTCGGGACGTTCACCCCGTGGCGGGACGGTTGGGTCGAGCGGTTCTACCACTGCGTGATGCCCACCGACGACGACCTACTTGACCTGCTCGGCGAGGTCGGGCTGCGCGAGTCGGTGACGTGGCGGCGCACCAGCATGGGCATGGTCGTGGCCGGGCGGCACCACCCGTTCAACTCGGCCGCGGACCTGCTGCGGTTCACCCCGCTGCGGCTGCGCGACCGGGTCCGGTTCGGCGCGGTGTCGTTGCTGCTGCGGCGGTTGGGGCGCGGGCGCGACCTGGACCGGCTGCGCACCGAGGACTGGTTGCGCGGCCTGTACGGGGACCGGGTGTGGGACTCGCTGCTGGCGCCCATGTTCGGGTCCAAGTTCGGCCCGGCCTTCGGGGACGTGCCGGCGCTGTACCTGTGGCAGCGGCTGGGGCGGGAGAGCAACGTGTCCGTGCGCGGCTACCCGACGGGCGGCTACCGGACGATCATCGACGCGCTGCGGAAGTCCATTGAGGACGCGGGCGGGGTGGTGCGGACGTCCGCGCCGGTCACCCGGGTGGGTGGCGACGGGTCGGTGGCCGTCGCCGATGAGGTGTTCGAGGCCGACCGGGTGATCTCGACGTTGCCGCTGCCGGTGCTGCGGACGGTCGCCGACCCCGCGCTGACGGCGTTGTTGCCGGTCGTGCAGCTGCCGTACCAGGGCGTGGTGAACGCGCTGTTCTTCCTGCGGCGACCGCTGTCCGGGCACTACTGGGCGCCGGTCGTGCGGTCGGGGACGGACTTCGACGGCGTGATCGAGATGTCGGCGCTGGCGGGGCCGTTCGACGGGCGGCACCTGGTGTACGTCATGAAGTACACCGACCGGGAGTCCGCGCTGTACCGCGAGGGTGACGCGCGGGTGCTGGCCCGGTGGACCAAGCAGCTCGTCGGGCTGTACCCGGACCTGACCTCGGCGGACGTCGAGGAGGCGCGGCTGTTCAAGGCGCCGTTCGTGGAACCGGTGTACCCGTTGGGGTACCTGGAGCGCCGGCCGCCGCTGGAGATCGCGGGCACGCCGCTGCTGCTGGCCACCACCGCGCACGTGTACCCGTCGGTGACCAGTTGGAACTCCAGCGTGGGCCTGGCGAACCGCGTCGTCGCGCTGGTGGACGACGCGGTTCGCCAGGCCCGGTCGGATGGGTCCCGGTCGGACGGGTCCCGGTCGGACGGGTCCCGGTCGGACGGGTCCCGGTCGGACGGGTCCCGGTCGGACGGGTCCCGGTCAGGCTCCCGGTCAGGTCCCCGGTCAGGCGGGGACGGGCTGGCCGAGGGGTTGGCCGACCAGCTGTTCCAGGGCGGCGGCGATCCGCACCGAGGGTGAGCCGGTGCCGTAGGGCGACGGGATTCCGGCCAGTCGGGCGCGGTGGCCGGGGACGTCGTCGAGCCAGCGGCGCACCTCGCGGCCGATGCGGGGACCTGGCGGGACGAGCGTGCCGAACGTCCCCTCGATCTCGGGGCGTTCGGTGCTGCGCCGGACCACCACGACCGGTCGCTTGAGGACGCTGACCTCCTCCTGGATGCCGCCGGAGTCCGAGACCAGGACGGCGGCGCAGCGGGCCAGCGCCAGGAAGTCCGGGTAGGCCTGCGGTCCGGTCACCGTGAGCGCGTGGAGGAGTCCGGTCAGGCCGTGCTCCTCCGCGCGCTTGGCGGTGCGGGGGTGCAGCGGCAGGACGACCGGGAGCGGCAGGTCGGCCAGGTGGCGCAGGATGGTTTCGAGGTTGTCCCGGTCGTCGACGTTCTCCGGGCGGTGGATGGTGGCGAGGGCGTAGCCGTCCTGGTGGAGGTTGTGGTTATTCAGGATCGTGCGCTCGACGTCGGTGTCGGGCAGCGCGGTTTCCAGGGCTTCCACGACGGTGTTGCCGGTGACCGCGATGCGGCCGGCCGGGATGCGTTCGGCGCGCAGGTTCTGCTCGTTGAGCGCCGTCGGGGCGCAGCAGAGGTCGGCGAGGTGGTCGATGAGGACCCGGTTGTGCTCCTCGGGCATGGCCCGGTCGAAGCTGCGCAGGCCCGCTTCGACGTGCACCAGCGGGGTGTTGTTGGCGTTGGCCGCCAGTGCGCCGGCGAGGGCGGAGGTCGTGTCGCCCTGCACCACGACGGACGTGGTCGGGTGGGCTTTGAGGACGTCGTCCACGGCTTTGGTGGCCAGGCCGAGCTGTGCGCCGCGCCGGGCGCCGCCGAGGGCGAACTCGTGGAAGGCGCCGGGTTCGGCGAGGTCGCGGCGGATCAGGTCGTACATGGCGGGGTCGTAGTGCTGTCCGGTGTAGACGAGCGTGGCGCGCGGGCCGAACAGGCGGATCAGCGGTGCGAGCTTGATCAGCTCGGGGCGGGTGCCGCACACCAGCGTGACGGTGTCCACCGTGGGGTTCTCCTTAGTCCGTGGCTGGAATGCGGGGCAACGTAGTTCTTGCTCGGTGGCTTTCCCTTGCACCTCAGTCGATCGAGTGAACGTGGGTGTCGTTTCCCGTTGGTGGCACTAGGTTGTTCCGGTGATCAGGAAACTCCAGGCCGCCGCGACGGCCGCGATGACCGTGGCCGCGCTGGGCGCGCCGGCCGAGGCCGGGTTCCTCCTGCCGGACCTGAGACAGGCGCCGGTGGGGTGCCCCGGTGGGACGGCGCGCGATCCTGGCCAGTGCCGGGACTGGGACGTGTGCCTGGTGGAGGACCCGTTGGCGGCCAACGGTGCTTGTCTCGCGGCCGGGCCTGCGGGGGCGGTGCGGCTGCGCTTCACGACGTCGGCGGACAACGTGGGCGATGGTCCTTTGGTGATCTACGCGCAGCGGTCTGCCGAGGAGTCGACCATGCGGGTGCGGCAGGCGTTCCAGTCCAGTGTGGACCGTTCGATCCCGGGTTCTTTCGCGGAGGCGCAGCACGACCTGCCGGCGACGGTGTACTACGAGCCGGCGGCGACGCACGAGCACTGGCACTTGCTGGACTTCGAGCACTTCATGCTGCGCACGCCCGATGGTGTGACTTTGGCGAACGACCGGAAGAACGGGTTCTGCCTGGGTGATCGTTATGCCACTCGGGACGCGCGTGACCTGCCGGCGCGGCCCCAGGACTTGTCCAGCCCGGAGGGGCGGTTGGCGACGTTCTTGAGGGAGAACATGTGCAAGCGTCGGGAGCCCGGGGCGTTGGACGTGAAGCAGGGGATCTCGGTCGGGTCGGGTGACGACTACGACTACGAGGTCGATTTTCAGTGGCTGGACCTGACCGGCGTGCCGTCCGGGGTGTACGACGTGGTGAACGTGGTGAACGCCGATCGGAGCTTGGTGGAGAAGAGCTACGGCAACAACGCTTCGTCCATCTCCATCTCCTTGCAGTGGCCTGGTGGGGCGACTGCTCCTCCTCCGGTGATCTCTGCGCCGCCGAAGGTGAGGATTCTGCGTAGTTGTCCTGGTTCTGAGCGGTGTTCTCAGGCGTAGGTGCAGGTCAGCGGGCTGGCGGGGGGTTGACGGTGGGTTGCTTGTAGAAACGCTCGATCGGGTGACATGCAGGATCTGCGACCAAACGCGATCTCGCGCGTCCCGTAAACAAGGAGCGCGGTCAACGGCCCCCATGCCCTCGGGTCCCGGCCCCATGCCCTCGGGTCCCGGCCCCAGGCCGCGGGGCCGTGTCCCACCCACTCCCCCGCACCACCGTCCCTCCCCCACAACCCTCACCGGCCCACCACCCACCCACCAGCGCCGCCAGCCCGGCCGCCGCCAAGCCCGGCCGCTGCCCACCCCCAGCCCGCCGCCCAGCCCGGCCCAGCCCGCCGCCCAGCCCGCCGCCCAGCCCGGCCCAGCCCGCCGCCCAGCCCGGCCCAGCCCGGCCAGTCCCGCCTCGCCCGCAGCCCAGCGAGCCCACGGGCCAGTCCAGCCTCGCCCCGCAGCTCTGCGAGCCTCCCGGCCCGCCGCCGCGAGCCCGCCCTCACTGGCGCATACCTGCGAATCGGCCCCGCCGGCCCACCGCCACAAGCGCAGCTTCGGTCCCGACACCGCCGCGCCGCCCGCCGCCGCACCCCGCGCCGCCGCACCACCGGCCTCACCTCCCACAGGCGCGCCACGTGCAGTCCCACCACCCGCCACCCCACCACCCGCCACCCCACCACGTGCAGCGCCACCACGTGCAGCGCCACCACGCGCAGCCTCGCCATATGCAGCCCCACCGCTCGCCTCACCACCCACCGACGCACCACCGCCGCACGATGCGCTGCCCCACTCCGCACAGGCCACTCCGCACAGCCCACTCCGCACAGCCCACTCCGCACAGCCCACTCCGCACAGCCCACTCCGCACAGCCCACTCCGCACAGCCCACTCCGCACAGCCCACTCCGCACAGCCCCGCCACACGTAGCCCCGCCATGTGCAGCGGCTTCGGCGGCCGGCGCCGGGGCGTGGTGAGGTGTGTTCGGGTTGTGGTGACGCTTGGCGGGTGGGTGGGGCGTTTGGCGAAAAGTTGGCGGGTCGGGGGTGTCTTCGGTTGAGGGGTGGGTACCCCGTTCGCACTTGCCGCCGGAGGAGGGAGTGCGACGTGTGGACGGTCAGCGGTCATGCGCAGCGCCTGGGGCGGGTGGTTCGGGGGTTCGTGGGGGAGCAGGTGGTGTTGGTCGCCGTGTTGGAGCTGCCTCGGTTGTTGCGGCATCCGGCTTGGCGGCGGGTTGATCCGCGGCAGGGGCGTGGCGTGGGGGTGGTGTTGGTTCCGGGGTTCGGGTTCGGGGACCGGAGTCTGGCGGTGGCCTCGCGCTGGTTGCGGGCGCGGGGGTATCGGCCGGTTGGGGCTCGGATCGGGTTGAACGTCGGGTGCACCACCGAACTCGTCGACCGGCTGGAGCAGCGGACTGCCGAGCACGTCGCGGCCACCGGTGGGCGGGTGATCCTGTTCGGGCAGAGTCGGGGTGGGTGGTTGGCCCGGTTGGTGGCGGCTCGGCGGCCGGATCTGGTGCGGGGGCTGGTGATGCTCGGGAGTCCGGTGCTCGATCCGCTCGGCGCGCACCCCGCTGTGGTGCGGGTGGCGCGGATGTTGGCTCGGGCCTCTGCGTGGGGTGTGCCGGGTTTGCTGGACGAGCAGTGCTTCGCGGGTGACTGCTATGACACGAACATCGCCGCACTGGCCGCGCCCTTGCCGCCGGAAGTGCGTGCGCTGGCGCTGTTCTCGGCCCGGGACCTGATCGCACCGCCCGAGTTGTGCCGGGACCCGTGCGCCGAGTGCGTCGAGGTCCGCAGCACCCACACCGGTATGGGGCTGGACCCCGACGTCTACGCGGCCGTCGAGCCCCGCCTCGCCGAGTGGGTCGGCGATCAGGCCGAGGATCAGCCCGAGGAGGCGTTGCGCGCGGCGGAGGGGCGCAGCACGTTGAGCACGGCCATGTAGCGGGTCGGGAAGAGACGGGCCAGCAGGTCCGGGGCGACCGCCGAGAACGCGATCAGCACCCGACCGCGACGCTTTTCCACCCCGGCCAGGATCTTCTCGGCCGCCTTGTCAGCGGGGTAGGTCAGGAGTTTCGCGAAGTTGTCCTTGCCCTGCGACACCTCCGCCGCCGGCACGCCGGTGCCGACGCGCGCCGACTCGGCGATGCGGGTCCGGATGCCGCCGGGGTGCACGGTAGTCACGCCGACGCCGCGCGGAGCCAGTTCGTGCCGCAGCGCCTCGGAGAACCCGCGCAGCGCGAACTTGCTCGACGAGTACGCGGCCTGGCCGGGCGGCGCGATGAGGCCGAACAGGCTGGACACGTTCACCACGTGGCTGCCCGGCGACGCCAGCAGCCGCGGCAGCAGCAGACGGGTCAGGGCGACCGGCGCGCGGAAGTTCACGTCCATCACCCAGTCGAACTCCTCGGCGCTGACCTGGTCGAACTGCCCGCCCAGCGCCACGCCCGCGTTGTTCACCAGCAACGTGATCCGCTCGTGGCCCGCCAGAACCTCGGCCACCACGGCCGGAATACCGGACACATCAGACAAATCGGCAACCACGCTGTCCACGGCCACACCGGGGTGCCGCCGACCGATCGCCTCCACCACCGACTTCAGCCGGTCCGCGTCGCGGTCCAGCAGGACCAGGTCACTGCCGCGTGCCGCGAGCCCGTGCGCCAGGTGCTCGCCGATGCCGCTCGCCGCGCCCGTGACGACCGCCGTGCCGCCGCTGAACCGGTAGTTTCCATGGGGACAGCGTGCCGAACCCGCCAACGCGAACACTTGACCCTGCGCGACAGAGATTTACCCCTGGGCGACAGACCGACCACGGCGAACGGCGCTGGGAGTGGTGCCCCACCAACGGCGGCAGCAGCGGCTCAGCGCGGATTGTTCGGACAGGCCCAGCATCCCGGCGACCTGGCTCATCGGCATGTCCGTCGTGGTCAGGTAGCGCAGCGCGGCCTGCCGCCGGACGTCGTCGAGGATCTCGGCGAACGTCGTGCCCTCCGCCGCCAACCGCCGCTGCAAGGTCCGCGCGTGCACGTTCACCAAGCGCGCCACGGCCTCCACCTCGGGCGGCATCGTGCCCAGGGACTGCACGACCACCCCGCGCACCCGCAACGCCAGCGACGCGCCCTCCCCCGCGGTCTGCTCGGCCAGGAACGCCAGCGCCAGCCGCCACACCCGCTCGTCACCGCCCGGCAACGGCTGCGCGGCCAGGCTGCGCGGCACCCGGAGCATCGCCGCAGACCGTCCACAATGGATGGTGGTGCCGAAGAACTCCTCATACGCCGCAAGCGACGCGGGCGTGTAGGGCAACTCCACCGACCGCAGCCCGTACGACCCGCCGACCAGGAACCGGATCGCCCGGTGCAGGAACCCCAGCCCCAGGTCCGTCGCCTGCACCGACTCCTGCACCCACGGCGGCTGCCCGTACCGCAGCGCCGCCACGCCCCGCGCCCGGTACGGGTCGTCCTCCATGGTCAGGCTCAGCGAACGGGCGTGCACGAACAGGTACCGGGACGTGCACTCCAGCGCGTCGGCGACGGTAGGCGAGTTGCGGATGGCCAGGGCGAGCGGCCCGAGCATGCCGAAGTCCTGCCGGGACGCCACCCGCAACCCCAGGTCGGGGCACCGCAACGCCTCGGCGGCGATCTCCAGCACGGCCACCACGGCCCGGTCGGACACCAGCAGGTCGTCCACGTCCAGCGCGGCGATCGGCAGGCCCGCGGCGGCGGCGTAGTCGTCGGCGTGCCCGCCCAGCTCGGCCACCGTGGCGCGGAACCCGCGCAACCCGGCCGACCGGACCACCGACATGTCGTCCAGGGTCAAATAACTGTCGTGGGAAGTCAAGAAGCGGAACCGGCGGGTTCAGCACACTGGGGCCATGGCGACCACGGAACCCTCCCACCTCGACGTCGTGATCGTGGGCGCCGGGCTGTCCGGCATCGGCGCGGCGTACCGGCTGAGCACCGAACACCCCGGCCGCACCTACGCGATCCTGGAGGCGCGGGACGCGATCGGGGGCACGTGGGACCTGTTCCGCTACCCCGGCATCCGCTCCGACTCGGACATGTTCACCCTCGGCTACCCGTTCGCCCCGTGGCGGGAGGCCAAGGCGATCGCCGACGGGCCGTCGATCCGCGACTACATCCGGCGCACCGCCGCCGAGCACGACATCGAGCGGCAGATCCGGTTCCGGACCAGGGTCGTCGCCGCCGACTGGTCGACCGCCGAGCAGCGGTGGACCCTGACCCTGTCCGACGGCGGCACGCTGACCTGCGGTTTCCTCTACTCCTGCGCCGGCTACTACGACTACGACCGCGGCCACGATCCCGAGTTCCCCGGCCGGGAATCGTTCGCCGGGCAGGTCGTGCACCCGCAGTTCTGGCCGGAGGACCTGGACTACGCGGGCAAGCGGGTCGTCATCATCGGCAGCGGCGCGACCGCCGTGACGCTCGTCCCCGCGATGGCCGACACCGCCGCGCACGTGACGATGCTCCAGCGCTCCCCCACGTGGATCAGCCCCGTCCCGGGCCGCGACAGGATCGCCGACGCCCTGCGCGCCGCGCTGCCCGCGAACCTCGCCCACAAGCTCGCACGGGCCAAGAACATCGCGTTCACCACCGGCTTCTACCAGTTCTGCCGCCGCTTCCCGGGCGCCGCGCGGGGCCTGCTGACCAAGCTGTCGACCAAGTCGCTGAACGACCCGGCGGCCGTGCGGGAGCACTTCACGCCCACCTACAACCCCTGGGACCAGCGGCTGTGCGCAGTCCCGGACGCCGACCTGTTCAAGGCGGTCAAGCAGGGCAAGGCGGCCGTGGTGACCGACCACATCGACGAGTTCGTGCCCGAGGGCATCCGGCTGAAGTCCGGCAAGGTGCTGCCGGCGGACGTCGTCGTCACCGCGACCGGGTTGCGGCTGCAGGCGTTCGGCGGGATCGAGCCCAGCGTGGACGGGACGCCGGTGGCGCTGTCGGAGCAGTTCGTGTGGCGGGGCGCGATGATCACCGGGCTGCCGAACTTCGCGGTGTGCATCGGGTACACCAACGCGTCCTGGACGCTGCGCGCCGACCTGTCGTCGCGGCTGGTGTGCCGGGTGCTGGACCACCTGGACCGCAACGGGTTCAGCTCCGCGGTGCCCCGGCCGGACCGGGTGATGGCGCGGCAACCGCTGCTGGACCTGGCGTCCGGCTACGTCCAGCGGTCCATCGGGGACTTCCCCGGGCAGGGCGACCGGAGCCCGTGGCGGGTCCGGCAGAACTACGTGATCGACGCGGTCCAGACGCTGCGCGGCGAGATCGGCGACCAGCTCGCCGGCACCCGCGCGACGAAGCCGGCGGGCGTGCGGTGACGGCGGCGGGCGTGCGGTGACGGCGGCGGACACCACGACCGTCCAGGTGGACGGCGTCGCGGTCCGGGTGCGGGTGTCGGGACCGGCGCGCCGGTGGTGCTCGTGCACGGCATCGACCGCAGCCTGGAGGACTGGCAGGCCGCCCAGGACCGACTCGCCGCGGACTTCCGGGTGATCAGCATGGACCTGCCCGGCCTCGGCCTCACCCCGAAGCTCGAAGCGAAACCCGGGCTGCCGACGTTCGCGCGGGCCGTCGTCGGCGTGCGGGCCGTCGTCGGCGCGCGGGCCGTCGTCGGCGTGCTGGACGCGTTGGGCGACCGGGACACCGTGCTGCCGGTCGGGCACTTCCACGCCGCCGTCGCCGCGCTGCCGGACGCGCGCGGCCACCTGTTCCCGGCCACCGGGCACATGCCGCAGATCGAGCGGGTCGAGGAGTTCACCGCGCCGGCCGCCGACTTCGTGTCCGCCGCGGCTGTGCCATGATCGAATCGTGATCAAAGCTCGGGTCCTGCTGCCGCTGTTGCTGCTCGTGGGCGCGTGCGGCACGCCGCCCGTGGCCGCGCGGTCGGGCGATCTGACGCTGGCGCCGACGGTCTCGGCCCCGGTGTGCCCGGAGTCGGGGGTCGAGGTGTCGGCGCTGGAGTCCGAGGCCGCGTCCGGGCTGCGGGTGCTGTCGCTGAAGGTGGTGAACTGCGGCACCGAGCCGTACACCGTGACCGGCTACCCGGACGTGCGGCTGCTCGACGCCGACGGGCGAGCGCTGGACGTGCGGGTGCTGACCGGGGCCGCCTCGGCGGAGATCTCCAGGGTGGAGTCGTTCACCGCGCCGCCGCGGGAGGTCGTGCTGCAACCCGGCGGTCACGCCACGTCGGCGCTGCTGTGGCGCAACACCTACGACGACGTGTCGAAGCCTCCGCAGGTCGGCGTGAAGATCGACATCGCGCCGGTCGCGGGCGCGCCGCGGCAGACGTTCACGCCCCGGCTACCGCCCAACGGGGAGCCCAGCCGGGTCGACGCGCCCGCGGTGACCCTGGACCTGGGCAGCACCGGACGCGTCGGCGTCGCGCCCTGGCGGACTCAGTAGTCCTCGTCGTCGTCGTAGTACTCGCGGTCGTAGTCGACCTTGGCCGGGCGGTTGGACCAGGAGTCGAACACCACGAGCAGGACCGCCGCCACCATCACGACGACCCCGACGATGGCGATGCCGCCCCAGAACGACAGGCCCGCCAGCAGCAGCATCGGCAACACGGCGAACAGGCAGAACGGGTCGACCCGCCCGAAAGCCGGTCGCCGCTGCCCAGAAGATCGACCGTACTGCCCCGCCATCGGCCCGCCCGTCAGTTCGTCCGTCATGTCCGGTCCACCGCGAGGGCAGCCCCGAACAGCATAATTCGCCGCCGCCGAGATGTACGGGGGGTTACGGCCCGGCCCTCCAGGAGTCGGACAACCCGGTGATCACCCTCTCCTGGTGGACGCCCGTGCACACCGGGGTGTGACCTTGATCTCCCGCTAGAATCGGCGGTGCACGACTGGCGTCGGGTGGATTCACCACCGGGGAGTGCAAGCGAGCAGGCATCGCCCGCCTGGGTGCCCCTCATTCCCTTGGGTGAGGAGTACCGCCATGACCGCACGCATCCTCGACGGCACCGCCGTGGCCAGGGCCGTGCTGGAGCAGACCGCTTCTCGGGCCGCCGCGTTCCTCGAGCGGGTTGGCCGCGCGCCCCTGCTGGCCACCGTCCTGGTCGGCGACGACCCCGCGTCCCAGACCTACGTCCGCATGAAGCGCTCCCGGTGCGCCCGGGTCGGCGTCGAGTCGCGCGCGGTGGAGCTGCCCGCGTCGACGACCACCGAGGAGCTGGTGGCGCGGATCTCCGAACTGTCGGCCGACCCGCTGGTGGACGGCATCCTGTTGCAGCACCCGGTGCCGGGGCACATCGACGAGCGGGCGGCGTTCGAGGCGATCGCGCCCGGCAAGGACGTCGACGGCGTGACCATGCACAGCTTCGCGGCGATGGCGTTCGGCGAGCCCGGCTTCCACTCGTGCACCCCCGGCGGCATCCTGCGGCTGCTGGACGCCTACGGGATCGAGCTGTCCGGCCGGCACGCGGTGGTGGTCGGCCGCAGCCCGATCCTGGGCAAGCCGGTCGGGATGCTGCTGCTGGCCCGCGACGCGACCGTCACCTACTGCCACTCGCGGACCGAGGACCTGGCGTCGGTGGTCGGGACGGCGGACATCGTGGTGGCGGCGGTGGGCAAGCCGGAACTCGTGCGCGGGTCGTGGCTCAAGCCCGGCGCGGTGGTGGTCGACGCCGGGTACAACCCCGGGAACGTGGGCGACGTCGAGTACGTGGCGGCGAGCGACCGGGCCGGGTTCATCACGCCGGTGCCCGGTGGGGTGGGGCCGATGACCATCGCCCTGCTGCTGGCGCAGACGGTGGACGCGGCGGAGGCGGCCGAGCAGTCGCTGCTCCCGGCTTGAGGCGCGGCCTCCGGCCCCCGTCTCCATGATCCCACCGGGGTACGACATTCCGCGGCGTGGCGGCGGCGGAAGCCATGGCGACGGCGTGGCCACGGCAGCGGAGGCGGCAGGCAGCGCGGCAGCGGCAGACAGCGCGGCAGCGGAGGCGGAGGCAGAGGCGGCAGGCAGCGCGGCAGGGCAGGCAGCGCGGCAGGGCAGGCAGCGCGGCAGGGCAGGCAGCGCGGCAGCGGAGGCGGAGGCGGAGGCGGCGGGCAGCGTGGCGGAGGCGGTCGGGGTGTGGCGGAGGGCTGTGTGCGATGGGCGCGGTGTGGCGCACACAGCCCTCCGGGGTGGTGGTCAGGTCGGGACCACTGCGCCGTGGTCGAGGTGCAGCCGGCGGCCGGTGAACCGGGAGCGGGTCCGGCGGTCGTGGGTGACCACGACCAGGGTGCCCGGGTAGGTGGTCAGGGCCTGCTCCAAGTCCTCCACCAAACCCGGGGACAGGTGGTTCGTCGGCTCGTCGAGCAGGAGCAGGTCCACCGGCTCGGTCACCAGCCTGGCCAGCTCGATGCGCCGACGCTGGCCGTAGGACAGCTCACCCAGCCGCAGGCGGAGGTCCGCCGGGGTGAACAGGCCCAGCGCCAGCAGGCGGTCCGCCCACTCCTCCGGGTCGCCGCGGCCGGCCGCGAAGGCCTGCGCCACGGTCATCCCGCGCGGGAAGGGGACGTCGTCCTGGCGCAGGTGCCCCACGCGGCCCGGGAGGACCGCGTGACCGGCGTCGGGCACCAGCTCACCGGACAGGACCCGCACCAGGGTGGTCTTCCCGGCGCCGTTCGGGCCGGTGACCAGCAGCCGCTCCCCCGGCTGGAGGACCAGCTCCGGCACGTGCAGGCGGTCGCCGACCCGGACATCCGACAGGGAGACGACCGAGGTCGAGGAGACCTCCAGCTCCGCGGTGAAGCGCAGCGGGTCCGGCGGCGGGGCCACCGGTGACTCGGTGAGCCGGTGCACCCGTTCCTTGGCGTTGCGGATGCGGCTCATCACCCCGTGCGCCCGTCCCCGCGCCCGGAACGGACCGGCCGCGAACACCGCCAGCGGCAGCTTGCGCGGGATGGCGTTCATCCGGGCCACGTTGGACGACGCGAGCCGCTCGTGGCGGGCCAGCTCGGCCCGCCACTCCTCGTACTCCCGCAGCCGCCGCGCCCGGTCGGCGGCCTTGGCGGTGAGGTAGCCCGCGTAGCCGTCGCCGTAGCGCCGGACGCCGCCCTCGGCCACCTCCAGGACCGTGGCGGTCACGTTCTCCAGGAACACGCGGTCGTGGGTGATGGCCACGACCGTGCCCCGGTGGGCGCGCAGGTGCTGTTCGAGCCACGCCACCGCCTGGTCGTCCAGGTCGTTGGTCGGCTCGTCCAGCAGCAGCAGCTCCGGCGCGGCGGCCAGGGTGGCGGCCAGGGCCAGCCGGGACCGCTCGCCGCCGGACAGGGTGCCCAGCGGTCGGCTGCGGTCCAGGGCGGGCAGGCCGAGGCCGTGCAGGGCGATGTCCACCCTGGTGTCGGCCTCGTACCCGCCGCGCGCCTCGAACCGCTCGACCAGCTCGGCGTAGCGCGCGAGGTCGGTCAGGTCGAGCTCCGTGCGGCGGATCTCGGCCTCCAGCGCGCGCAGGTCGGCCAGGGCGAGGTCGATCGCGTCGGCGACGGTCGCGTGCGGCGGCAGGTCCAGGGTCTGCGGCAGGTACCCGACGCCGCCCGGGGCCACCACGGTGACCTCGCCGTGGTCGGGGGCCAGCCGGCCCGCGAGCAGGGCGAGCAGGGTCGACTTCCCGGACCCGTTGTCGCCGATGACGCCGACCTTCTCCCCCGGCTTCACGGTCAGGGTGACGCGGTCGAGCACCACGCGGGTGTCGAAACGCTTGGTTACGTCGTGTAGGGACAGTTGCGCAGCGCGCAAGGCAAGCTCCTGTTCTCGGCGCGCGAAGAGGCAGCCGAGTCGATCGGTGGCAGAGGAAGAAATCCGGCGAAGCCGCCGCGGAGCAGTGCTCTACGCGGACCGGCGTCCGATCACAGGAAGAAAATCAAGATCCCCATATCGACGACCACCGTACGGGACGGTCAGTCGATCATCAAGGGGATTCTGTTGACTGTGAGTAGCACAACTACCAACAAACGTGACCTGCGTCACCACCATTGGTGCTTGTCTTGCCCCCGCGCGTAACCAACGGTTACGTTCCCGGACGCCAGATAACGGTTCTATCACCGGCCGGACACGGGCAAGCAGTCATCCCCCGGACTGTCGCCCGGCCTGGATCCCCCGCCAGGTGGCCGGTGATGGGGCTCCCCGACGCAGGAGGCACTTCCCTTGGCTCGCCATAGGAAGTCCCGGGCGGATGAGCCGACCGTCTACACGGTCAGCGCAGCCGCACCGGGATACGTCGGCGCGCACCGCGCCGAACCAGACCGCAAGCTCCCGAAGAGACTCGCCGGCGTGGCCGTCGCCGTCGGCATCGTGACCGGCGCAGGCGCGGCGGCACACGCAGTGACCAGCGGCACGCTCAACCCGATGGCCGGCGGCGCCGAGTTCGGCGGACTGCCGGACGAGAACGTCCGCACCGGCAAGGTCGAGACCGTCCACGCGGTCAACCTCGGCTCCGAGACCGCCCGCATCATCCGCCAGGAGCACCTCACCGCGCTGCACGCCTTCAACCAGGCCAGCGGTGTCGCCCAGAGCGGTTACGCGGCCCGTCAGCAGGCCGCCGCCGAGGCTGCCGCGAAGGCCGCCCACGAGGCCGCCGAGGCCCGCAAGTCGCCGACGCAGCGCCAGGTCGAGGCGTGGGCGCGGGAGGCGATCGCCATCCTGGCGGCCAACGGCACGCCGATCGACAACAACAGCGTCGACGAGATCTGGACGATCGTCTGGAAGGAGTCCAACGGCAACCCCAGGGCCGTGAACAACTGGGACTCCAACGCCGCGCGCGGCACGCCGTCCAAGGGCCTGATGCAGTGCATCGACCCGACGTTCCAGGCGTACAAGCTGCCCGGCCACGACGACATCTTCAACCCGGTCGACAACATCATCGCCGGCGTCCGCTACACCTACGCCCGCTACGGCGGCTTCGACCGGCACCCCGGCCTGGTCTCCATGCTCGCCGGCAGCGGCTACCGCGGCTACTGATCCCCCGCGCGCGGTGTGGCCGGTGATGACGGGCCCCGCGTGAGGCTTCCCGGCTCGGCACGTGCCGAAACCCGACACCGGCACGTGCCGAGCCGGGGACCGTCGAACGGCGGCCACCGGACGGCGGTCGGTGGTCACCGCCCGACGGGCGACGGCGGTCCAGCGGCGCCACCTGAGTAGCGCGTCCTGCACGCGGCGCCCTTTGCCGCGATCCCTCTCCGGCACCCACGCCGGCCATTCGCCTTTCGGCCCCGCGCCGGCCACTCGCCTTTCGGCACCCGCGCCGGCCACTCGCCTTTCGGCACCTGCGGCGGCCACTCGCCTTTCGGCACCTGCGGCGGCCGGCGAGCCTGTCCCCGCCCGCCGGATCGCCGGCAGCCAAGTCCGCCCCGCCGCGTCGCGGCCTGCTCCGCCGCGTCCTGGCCGAGCGTCACCCGCCGGAACAGCCACCGCACCCGACTGCCGCGTCCTGCGGTCGGGTGCGAGGTCGTGCGGTCAGTTCAGCGAGGTGTGCAGCGGGGTCAGCGGGACGCCCAGCAGGTGGCGGGCGCAGTTCGGGCAGATCGGCCAGCGCCGCCACGTGTGGCACGAGCCCGAATACACCGGGAGGCACAGCGCCCGGCACACCGCGCGGTAGCGCTCGCCGAGGTGTGCGGAGTGGTGGGTGGGCGCGTTGGCGGGCACCAGGTGTCGTTCTTCCGCGAAGACACCCGGTAACAGGCGACCGGTGGTCACGACTCCTCCCGAAATGTCGTCCGGGGAGGCGGGGACTTCGACCGCGGATGGGACCGGAGGGTCGGCCGTGGCCAGCGCCGGCACAGCCACGGCGACCGCCTCCGGGTTCGCGGGCGGTGCGGGCCGGGAGTACCGACGCGACCGGGCGGGTTCCGGTGTCGCCCACGGCCGGACGGCTCCCCCTTCGCGTCCGGTCGTAGGCCCGGCTCCACGGGGACCGTCGCCTGCGAACGGCTCCAGCATGCGCCGAGTGCCTTACAACCCGCTTACATCCGGTCCAGTCCCGGCCGTCGTCCACAGGCGCAGCTTCTCGGGGTTGCGCACGGCCCAGATGCGCTTGATCCGGTCGTCCGCGATCTCGAACGCGAACACCGACACGGTCACGCCGTCCCGCTGCGCGACCAGGCCGGGCTGGCCGTTGACGGTGCGCTCCAGGAGGCGCTGGTCGCGCAGTTGGTCCCCGAAGTGGAACAGGGAGCGCAGGAACTGCTCGGCGCCCTCGATCGGGTGCCGGGCGGTGCGGACCACGCCGCCGCCGTCGGCGATCGTCGTGACGTTCGGGTCGAGCAGGCCGATGAGCTTCTCGACGTCCCCGGCTTCCAGGGCCACCTTGAAGTCCCGGACGATCCGGGCCTGCCGGACCGCCGGGGTCGTCGGGGCCTGGGCGGCGCGGATGCGGCGGCGGGCCGACGACGCCAGTTGGCGGCAGGCGGCCGGGGTGCGGCCGGTGATCTCGGCGATGTCGGCGAACGGGTAGCGGAACACGTCGTGCAGGACGAGGGCGACGCGTTCGGCCGGGGTCATCGCGTCCAGCACGACCATGAACGCCATGGTCACCGACTCGTCCAGGGTGACCCGGTCGGCGGGGTCGGCGCCGGGTCGGCCGGTGATCCACTCGGTGGGGTCGGGCACCGGTTCGGGAATCCACTCGCCCACGTAGGTCTCGCGGCGGACGCGGGCCGAGGACAGCACGTTGAGGCACAGCCGGCCGGCGACCTTGTTCAGCCACGCGCCCGGCGACACGATCGCCTCCTGCTGCTCCCGGGACATGGCGTACCAGCGGGCGTAGGTCTCCTGGACCACGTCCTCCGCGTCGGCCACCGACCCCAACAGCCGGTAGGCCAGGTTGATCAGCCGCCGGCGCTCGCCCATGATCGCGCTCAGCTCCGGGTCGGAACGGGTGTCCATCTGCTCCCCCTCGTCGTCGCTCCTCCTGGGGGTTCGACTGGACAGGGCACCGGAACGTCAGGCTCACGTTCCGCGGCGGTGCCCGGTCGTAGGTGGTGGGAATCGCCAACGGACCAGGGAGGAACCCACCATGGCCACCGCAGCAGCACACCGGGTCGTCGTCATCGGCGGCGGCTACGCCGGCACGCTCGCCGCCAACCGCCTGCGCCAACGCGACGACGTCGAGGTCACGCTGGTCAACCCGCGCCCGACGTTCGTCGACCGCATCCGGCTGCACCAGTTCGCGGCCGGCACCGGCGGAGCCACCGCGGACTTCGGGACGCTGCTGGAAGACGGCGTCCACCTGGTCGTCGACCGCGCCACGCGCATCGACACCGCCGCGCGGAGCGTGCTTCTGGCGTCGGGCGACGCGCTGGACTACGACTACGTCGTCTACGCGGTCGGCAGCACCACCGCCGTGCCGTCCGTGCCGGGCGCGGCCGAGCACGCCGTCACCATCGCCGAACTGGAGTCGGCACAACGCCTGCGCGGCGCGCTCGCGGACCTGCCCCTGCACGCCCCGGTCACCGTCGTCGGCGGCGGCTTGACCGGCATCGAGACCGCCGCGGAGTTGGCCGCCCTGGGCCGGCGCGGGGTCACGCTGGTGTGCGGCGGGCAGCTCGGCCCCTCGCTGAGCGAGCCGGGTCGCCGGTACACCGCCAAGTGGTTGGCCCGGCACGGGGTCGACGTGGTCGAGTCCAACGTGGTCGCCGAGGTGCGGCAGAAGGCCGTGGTGCTCGCCGACGGCACGGTGCACGCGAGCGACCTGACCATCTGGACGGCCGGGTTCGCCGTGCCGGAACTGGCCGGCGCGAGCGGCCTGCGCACCGACGAGCTGGGCCGGCTGCTCACCGACGAGACCCTGACCAGCCTCGACGACCCGAGGATCGTCGCGGCCGGTGACGCCGCCGCTCCGTCCGACCGGCCTCTGCGGATGAGCGCCTACGCCGCCACGCCCTTGGGCGCGCAGGCCGCCGACACCGTCCTGAGCCGCATCGCGGGCACCACACCGCCGACGTTGGACGTGGCTTTTCTGGGCTCGTGCGTCAGCCTCGGCCGCAAAGCGGGCATCCGGCAGTTCGCCCGGAAGGACGACACGGCGGTCAACGTGTACTTCGGCGGGCGGCTCGCCGCGGCGTACAAGGAGCTGACCTGCAAGCTGGGCGTGGTCAAGATCCGTCGCGAGGCGCGCAGGCCCGGGTCCATGATCTGGGTAAAGGGCGCCGTGCGTCCGGTCTCCACTGCGGAGGAAGAGACGGTGGCGCGGTGACCGGCGGGCGGGCCGACCCGGGGTGGGGGTGAGCGGGGGCAGTATGGAGCGGCCGGTGGGGAACCGCCGGTCCCGGCCGGGGGCCGAGGGTGATGCGGACCCTCGGCCCCCGCGTCCGCCGACGGCGTGGCCCTGCCAGGCACCCGGGGTTGTCGGTGCCGCCGCGTGACGAGAGCCTTCCGGCTCCACCAGTGCTGCTCTACGCCGGTGGCGGGTCGGCGGGTTCAGTCGCGCACATCGGGATCCCGAAGCAAGGCCGCCAAGGATGACACGACTACAAGAGCGGGGGCTTCTTGCTTGTGTCCGCCTCGGCGGCCCTGCCCTTGGCGCTGCACGCCGAACAGCGGAGAGCGGCGGGTTTGCGCACAAGGAGAGCGGCGGGTTTGCGCACAAGGAGAGCGGCGGGGCCGTGGGAGTGAGTTGGGACACACCTCGGAACCTGGACCGGAAGCGGTGCGACCACATGGTGCGTCGGGTGCTTCCCCTTCCTGCCCGGCCACGTGCACGCGTGTCCACGCCGGGTCGGTCCGCCGACTCCGACCGGCCCACCGGCCCGGTGTCACACGCGGCGGCTCACGGCTGGAAGCGGTAGCCCCGGCCGGGGTCGGTGAGCAGGTGTCTGGGTCGGGACGGTTCGGGTTCGAGTTTCCGGCGCAGTTGGGTCAGGTAGACGCGCAGGTAGTGGCCGGCGTCCTCGTGGCCCTCGCCCCACACCCGGCGCAGCAGCTCGCGGGCGGCCACCGGTTCGCCGCCGGCCCGGACCAAGACCTCCAGGAGCGCCCACTCGGTCGGGGTCAGGTGGACGTCGCCGTCCGGGCGGTGGATGCGCTTCGCGGTCAGGTCCACGGTGAACGACGCCGTGTGCACGGGAGGTTCGCCGGTCAGGCGGGGCCGGTTCGGCGGACGGCGGCGCGCAGGCGGGCCAGTAGTTCTTCCACGCCGAACGGTTTGGTCACGTAGTCGTCCGCGCCCGCGTCCAGGGCCGCCACCTTGTCCGCCGAGTCGACCCGGGCGGACAGCACCACGATGGGCACCGTGGATTGCTCGCGCATCGCTGCGATGACCGCCAGCCCGTCCAGGTCCGGCAAACCGAGGTCCAGGAGCACCACATCGGGCGCGCCGGACGCGAAGACGTCCAGGGCCGACATGGCGCCCGTCGCTGTCAGGACCTCGAAACCATGCGCGGCCAGGGTGATGCGTAAGGAGCGCACGATGATCGGGTCGTCGTCCACGACCAGCACGGTGGTCATGCGACTGCCACCTCCGCGACGGGCAGTGAGATCACGATGGTCAGGCCGCCGCCCGGGGTGTCCTCCGCCGCGATCGCGCCGCCCATGGCGTCCACGAAACCCTTGGCGACGCTGAGACCGAGCCCGACACCGGGCGTGTTGTCCCGGTCCCCCAACCGCTGGAACGGCGCGAACACGGCGTCTGCGGTGTTCTTCGGCAGGCCTCGGCCGTGGTCGACCACCCGCAGCTCGACGCGGTCGCCGTGGGCGCTGGCCCGCACGGCGATCTCCGGTTCGTCGGCGCTGATGGCGCCGTCCCCGTCCACGTCGACCACGCGGCGCGGGGTGAGCCTGCCGTGGCGCAGGGCGTTGTCGATGACGTTGGCGACGACGCGTTCCAGCAGGCCGGAGTCCGCCAGGACGGCCGGCAGGTCCTCGGTGACTTCGACCGACACCGCCCGCCGGTCGTCGATGCCGGCCAACGCCCGCGCCACCACCTCGTCGAACGTCACCGCCCGCATCAGCGGCGCGACGGCCCCGGTGGCCAGCCTGGACGAGTCGAGCAGGTTGTCCACCAGGCCGGTCAGGCGGTCCGCAGAGACCTCGATGGCCTCCAACAGCTCGCCAGTGTCCTCTTCGGACAGTTCGATGTCGTGTGCGCGCAGGCTCCCGATCGACGCCTTGATCGACGTCAACGGCGTGCGCAGGTCGTGGCCGACGGCCGAGAGGAGGGCGGTCCGAAGTTCGGTGGTTTCGGCTCGGCGCTGGGCGTCGGCGGTCTCGGCGGCCATCCGCTGTTGCCGCAACGCCATCAGGGCCTGGCCGGCGGCGGCTTCCAGGGCGCGCTGGTCGCCGGCGGGCAGGGTCCGGCCGCGCAGCGCCAGGTGGACGTCGGGGGTGACCGGCACGTCCACGTCCGCCTCGTCGGGCTCGTCGCACGGGCGCGGGCCGACGCACGCCACCCGCTCCCACTCGCCGTCACGACGCTCCAGCAGGGCCACCGAGTCCAGCCCGAAGTTCTCCCGCACCTTCTCCAACAGCCGCGCCAGCGGGAACGGGCTGGTCAGCACGGTCCGGGCGTAGGAGGCGAGCAGCGCGGCCTCGGTGCGGGCCCGCGCGCCCTGCTCGCCCAGCCGGGCGGCCCGGTCCACGACCAGCGCCACCAGCACCGCCACCACCAGCATCGCCACCAGCGTGACCACGTTCTCGGGGGTGGCCACGGCGAGGCTGTAGTAGGGCGGGGTGAAGAAGAAGTTGAGCAGGCCCGCGCCGAGCAGGGCCGCGCCGACCGCCGGACCCAGCCCGCCGACCAGCGCCACCACCACCGTGACCAGGAAGAACCCGACCAGGTCGGTGGAGAAGGTCAACCCGTCGCGGGCCAGCACCCCCAGCCCGGTGACCGCGAACGGCAGCAGCACGGCCAGCGCCCAGCCCAGCAGCACCCGGCCCCGGCTCAGCGGGCTGCGGCCGATCCGCCAGCGGTGCGCGCGCCGGGCCTCGTCGTGGGTGACCATGTGCACGTCGATCGGCCCGGACGCCTGGATCACCGCCGCGCCGATGCCCTCGTCGAACACCCGCGCGAGCCGCGCCCGCCGGGACGTCCCGAGCACCAGTTGCGTCGCGTTGACCCCGCGCGCGAACTCCAGCAGCGCGGTCGGGACGTCGTCGCCCACGACGGTGTGGAAGGTCGCGCCCACGTCGTCGGTGACCTTCCGGGCGCGGGCCAGCGACCCCGGCGAGACGCCGGTCAGCCCGTCGCCGCGCAGGACGTGCACGACCAGCAGCTCCGCGCCCGCCCGGGTGGCGATCCGGCGCGCCCGCCGGATCAGGGTCTCGCTCTCCGGACCGCCGCTGACCGACACGACGACCCGCTCCCGGGCCTCCCACGTGTCGGTGATGCGCTGCTCGGAGCGGTAGCGCAGGAGCGCGACGTCGACCTGGTCGGCCACCCACAGCAGCGCCAGCTCGCGCAGCGCGGTCAGGTTGCCGACCCGGAAGTAGTTGCCCAGCGCCGCGTCGATCTTGTGGGCGGCGTAGACGTTGCCGTGCGCGAGCCGCCGCCGCAGCGCCTCGGGGGTGATGTCGACCAGTTCGACCTGCTCGGCGCGCCGGACCACCTCGTCGGGCACGGTCTCCCGCTGGCGGACCCCGGTGATGCGCTCGACGACGTCGTTGAGCGACTCCAGGTGCTGCACGTTCACCGTGGACAGCACGTCGACGCCCGCGTCCAGCAGTTCCTCGACGTCCCGCCACCGCTTGGCGTTGCGCGAACCGGGGACGTTGGTGTGGGCGAGTTCGTCCACCACCGCGACCTCGGGCGCGCGGGCGAGCACGGCGTCCACGTCCATCTCGGCGAACTCCGCGCCCCGGTGGCGCAGCACCCGGCGCGGCACGACCTCCAAGCCCGCGAGCAGGTCCGCGGTCTTGTCCCGGCCGTGCGTCTCGACCAGCCCGACCACCACGTCGGTGCCCCGCTCCCGGCGTCGGCGGGCCTCGCCGAGCATGGCGAAGGTCTTGCCCACGCCGGGCGCGGCCCCGAGGTAGATCCGCAGCTCGCCGCGCTTGCGTTTGCCTTCCACGCCCCTCAGTGTGCTCGCCCGCCGAACGCGGCTCAGCGCGACCATCACCACACGCAAAGAACCCGTAAAAGCGGAAGTGTTCACCTGGTGTTCGCGCTTCCACACCGCCGTTCGGGACGCCCGCTGACGAATACTCCCGCACGGGCGCCGTCCGGCCGCGAACGGGGAGTTTTCGCATGTCACACGACCACGACCACCACCACCACGACCACGAGCCCGTCGAGGGCAGTTGGCGCGACGGCGAGGACGACCGGCCGTTGTCGGTGGCGCGCCGCCGGTTCCTCGCCGGCCTGGGCATCGCCGCCGCCGGCACCGCCGCGCTGGCCGGGCCCGCCGCCGCGCACGAGCCGGACGCGCCCCGCCGCCCGGTCAACCCGTGGGGTTCGCGGGACCGCTGGTACGGCGGCGACCACCACATCCACACCAAGTACTCCTCCGACGGCCAGTACGAGGTCGCCCAGCAGGTCGCCAAGGCCCGCGAGCACGGCCTGGACTGGGTGGTGATCACCGACCACGGCGGCGTCGCGCACCAGAAGTTCTCCGTCGACCTGGTCGCGCCGGACATCGAGAAGGCCCGCGCCGAGCACCGGGGCACCCTGGTCTACCAGGGCCTGGAGTGGAACATCCCGGGCGCCGAGCACGCCACCGTGTTCCTGCCGCCGGGGCGGTCCACCGTGGACATCCTGCGCGCGTTCGAGGCCGCCTACGACGGCGGCGTGCTCTCCACCCCGGTCGACCGCGGCGGCAAGGGCCTGATCGCCCGCGCGACCAGCGCGGACGGCGAGCCCTACGCGCTGGCGGCGTTGCGCTACCTGGAGGCCCAGGTGCTGTCCGGCCGCACCGAGATCGCCCTGATGTTCGCCAACCACCCGGCTCGGCGCGGCGTGGACAGCCCGCACGAGATCCGGGGCTGGCGCGACGCGGCCCCCGGCGTCGCGGTGGGCATGGAGGGCGCGCCCGGCCACCAGGCGGCGGGCCTGAAGTCCGGCCGCGCCGGCGCGCGCGGCTTCTACGAGGCCTCCCCGAACCAGGACAGCTTCCCCGGCTACGCCCCGACCGCCGCCGAGAACCCGTACCGCACCTACGGCGGCTTCGACTGGATGACCGCCAAGGTCGGCGGCCTGTGGGACTCGCTGCTGGCCGAGGGCCGGCCGTGGTGGGTGACCGCCACCTCCGACAGCCACCAGAACCACCTCGACACCCACACCCCCGGCACCGGCGACCACGGCGCCACCGGCACCCGCGGTGCGCCCGTCGACACCGGCAAGCCGCAGGTCTACGGCGACTACTGGCCCGGGTTCTACAGCTCCACCCTGGTCGGCGCCGGCTCGCGGTCCTATGTGGACGTCATGCGGGGCTTGCAGGCGGGCAAGGTGCTGGCGGTGCACGGCCGTTTGGTCGACGGCGTGGACGTGCGGGTCCGCTCGGACCTCGACGGCCGGGGCGTGACCACCGGCGGCCGGACGTTCGTCACCCGGGGTCGCGACGTCGAGGTCACCATCGAGGTGCACCTGGCCAGCCGGCCCAACTTCGGCGGCGAGATCCCCCGCCTGGCCAAGGTCGACCTGATCGGCGGCCCGGTCACCGGCCCGGTGACCGACCGCGACACCCTGTCCGCGCCGCACACCAAGGTCCTCAAGACCTTCGAGGTCGCCCGGACCGCCCGCGGCACCGTCCGCTTCACGCACACCTTCCGGAACGTGGAGAACGCTTTCTACCTCCGGCTGCGCGGCTCGGACGGCAACCGCCTGACCGCCGACGGCGGCCCGGTGATGGACGTGGTGGGCGACGCGGACCCGTGGACCGACCTGTGGTGCTACGCCAACCCGATCTTCATCGACGTCGTATGAGCCGCTGGTTGCACGCGGTGCCCGGGACCGACCTCGGGCACCGCGCCGCCCACGCCGACGCCTTGTTGCTGGCGGCCTTGGCCCCACTGGAGGTGGAAAGCGCATTCACCCACGTGGATCGCACCGCCCTGGTGTCCCGCCTGGCTTTGACGGCGTTGGTCACCGGCGACGCCCCGGCGACCATCCTGGGCGGCCGGCTGCTGGAGGCCGTCGGTCCGCCGGTAGAGGGCCGGTGCATCCGGTTCCCCGGCCAGGACGGCCTGACCGGCGTCCACCCCGCCGAAGCGATCGTCAGCGGCTCCGCCATCGATGAGGTCGTGGGCGTCGGGGTTTCCGTGTCACCCGAGGACCTGGTCGACACACAGGGTTTCCTGCGCCCGACGCTGACCGACGGCCGACTGGTCCTGCTGGTGGAACCGGCCGCCGGCGGGCTCCTGCGCCCCGTCGAGTCCCGCGACCCCCACGAGTGCTGCGGCGGCCACTGACCTCAGTGCACCAGAAGGACGACCAGAGCGACGACCGCCACCAGGGTCGCCACACCCCGCCCCATCCGGTACCCGTACCCGGTCAGCCCGCGCACGACCGAACTCCACGCGGTCACCGCCGGCCCCGCCCACCCGGCCGACCGCGCCCGCTCCGCGTACCGCAACCGCTGCTTCTCCACCAGGACGGCCGCCGCCTCCGCCTCCCGGCCGTCCGCGCGCAGCACGTACGCCAACCGGTCGTAGGCGTCCGGCGTGAACCGGACCGCGGCCGTCCGCAACTGGGACAACCGCCGGCGGACGGCCACCCGGTCCTCCAGCCGGGGCTCCAACCGCCGGTAGCCGAACCCGGTCAGCTCGACCCCGCCGCGCGCGCCCCACAGCAACCCGTTGTCCAGCAAGGTCGCGCACCGCGCGTCCCGCAGGTCCACCCGACCCCGGGGCGGGTCCTCCACGGCCAGCCCCAGCTCCCACGTCACCAGGCCGACGGCGTCCAGCCGGGCGCCCAGGTGCGCCCCGCGCAGGTCCACCCGGCAGCGCACGGCCGCGCCCGACAGGCTGACCACGCCCTCCACCGCCAAGTCGCCCAACCGCAGTTCCCCGCCGACCCGCAGGCCGCTCAACTCCAGTTCCCCGGCCAGTTCCGCCCCGGACAGGTCCAGCATGCCGCCGACCCCGGAGCCGGTCAGCCGCACCGCGCCCGCACCGCGCAACTGCGTCAGGTCGACGTCCCCGGTCACCTGGGCCCGCATGCCGACCAGGTCGCGCAGTTCCGCGCACGACGCCCGCAGATCGCCACCGATGCGGGCGTCGACCAGGCTCACCTCCGAACGCACCAACGCGAACGCCAGGTGCACGTGCCCGGCCACCCGCACGCGGTCCAACCCGAAGCTGTCCGCCGCAGCCGCGCCCAGCACCAGCGAGCCCCCGACGAACCCGCCGGCCAGCGACAGCGACCGCGCGGACGCCTCGGTCAGGTCCACCTCGCCGACCAGACGGGCCCGGTCCGCGTCGATCGCGCCCACCCGGGACTGGCGCAGGCACAGCGCCCCGCCCACGCGCGCGTCGGCCAACAGCAGCGAACCCTCGGCGGTGACACCGATGCGGACGTCGTTCTCGCCCAGCACGCCGCCGCCGACGCGCGCACCGCGCAGGTCCAGCGACACGCCGTCGACCTCGCCCAGCGCCGCCCCCGCCAGGCGCACGTCGCCGCCGACGCACAACCGCCGGGCCAGGACCGCGCCCGCCCGACTGTCCTCCACCGACAGTTCGCCGCCGATCTCGGCGTCGCCCAGCTCCACCGCGCCGCGCACCACCGTGCCCGCGAGCACCAGGTCACCCCGGCACCGCAGCCGCCGCGCGTCCAGACCCGGCAGCTCGCAGCCGTGGAACTCCAGCCCGCGCACGGCCGCCTCGCCCAGCACCGGAGCTTCGTCGAACGTGCACCGCACGAACCGCAACGTGCTCGCCGGCGCGTCGGTCAGGTCGAGCACCCCGGTGACCCGGGCGCCGACGACCTCGACGTCCTCGCCCACGAGCTGTGCGGCCGGGACCTCCCCGGTCGTCATCCCCACCGTCCCCCTTCGGCCCCCGGCGTCACCGGGAATGGGGCGATGCTAACGGTGCACATGCACCTTCCGCTCCGTTCCGATGCGGAACACGCCCGACACTTCCCTTTAACCCGCGCGCTATCCGCGGCTCGGTAGCGTTGACGCCCGTGTCCGTTCCGGTACGGCTCAAACCCGCAACGCGGCTCTACCTCGCCGGCGAGTTCGCGGTGGTGTTCTTCGGCCTGGTGATCGCGTACACCCTGTTGTGGCGCGGCACGAGCCCGATCCCGGTGCTGCTGGTGCTGGGCGCGGCGGTGGTGTGGCACCTGCTGCGCACCGGGTTCGACCGGCGCTCGTTCTGGCGCCCGGAAGCCCTGCGCGGGCAATGGCGACCGATGCTCACGTTGTGGACGCTCACCGCGGCGGGCTGCGCGGCGGCGGTCGCGGTGCTCACGCCCGGCGCGCTGCTGGTGCTGCCGCGCGAGCAACCCCTGCTGTGGGCGGCGATCGTGGTGCTCTACCCGCTGTTCAGCGTGTACCCGCAGGAACTGCTGTTCCGGGCGTTCCTGTTCCACCGCTACCAACCGGTGTTCGGCGCGACCGGCACGGTGGCGGCCAGCGCGCTGGCGTTCGGGTTCGTGCACATCGCGTTCGGCAACTGGATCGCGGTGGTGCTGTCCGCGGCGGGCGGCTGGATCTTCGCCGCCCGCTACCGCGAGACCCGGTCACTGCTGGTCGCTTCGGTGGAGCACGCGCTGTACGGGCTGCTGATGTTCACCGTCGGCCTGGGGCAGTACTTCTACCACGGCACGGTCACAGCAGGCTGATCAGCGCGCCCACCGCACCCGCGACCAGCAGCGCCGACACCACCCCGCGCTTGAGCAGCAGCAGCCACACCACCGCGCCCGCGAGGACCGCGAACTGCCACGGCTGGTGCAGCGACAGCGCCAGCGGCAGGGTCGAGCCGCCGATCGCGCCGACCGCCGCCGCACCCGCGCCGGTCAGGAACGCCTGCGCCTTCCTGTTGTGGCGCAGGCGTTCCAGCTTCGGCCCACCGAAGATCACGAACAGGAACGACGGCGCGAACGCCACCACGCTCGCCAGCAGCCCGCCGACCAGCCCGGCGGCGGCGAAGCCGACCACGGCGACGGTCTGCACCACCGGTCCGGGCGTGATCTGACCCAGTGCCACCGCGTTGAGGAACTGCGCGTCGGTCATCCAGCCGTAGGTGTGGACGGCGTCGCGCTGCATCAGCGGGATGATGACGAACCCGCCGCCGTAGGACAGCGCACCGACCTTCGCCGCGACCCACGCGACGCCGAGCAGTCCGCCGCCGGTCGCGGGCAGCGCGAGCACCACCGGCCAGGACCGCCGCGACGACGGCGCGTGCACGGACACCTCGACCAGCCCGGCGACCAGCAGCACGAGCACCAGCCACGGCCCGGTCACCGCCGCCGCGACCGCCCCGGCCACCAGGTAGGCGACCCACCGCAGCCGCGCGGCCCGCTCGGTGACCCGTTTCCAACTGCCCGGCACCAGTCCCCACGCGGCGTGCAACGCCACCGCCGGCACCGCCGCGCCCGCGCCCGCCGCCGCACCGGTCACCCACGCGGGCGGGTTGTCGGCCAGGAACAACGCGGCCAGCGCCAGGATCACGATCAGACCCGGCACGATGAAGCAGAACCCGCCCACCAGCGCGCCGGCCGTGCCGCGCAACTTCCACGCGCACAGGATCGCCAACTGGGTCGACGCCGGTCCGGGCAGCAGGTTGGTGGCGGCGATGCCGTGCTCGAACTCGGCTTCGTCCAGCCACTTGCGCCGCGTCACGCACAGGTCGCGCAGCAGGGAGATGTGCGCGGGCGGCCCACCGAACCCGATGCACCCGATCCGCCCCCACTCGCGGGCGATCGTGCTCAAGGCCACCTCGGTCACGGGGCACTCGCGATCCGGTCGACCCGCTCGGTGAGCTGCACCAGGTCATCTTCCCCGACCGCTGAGCACGCCACGCCGTCACCCCACTCGAAAAAACGTGCACGGCGTGCAGGTTCGTCGGTACCGTGGATTACCAACACCCTGAGCAACGACCCGCTCACGGACCGGGTCGGGAACAGGACTCGCGGATGACCAGCCCCACCGTGTCCCGGGGACCCAGCCAGGACCGCCTGGCCCTGCGCCTGCCGGCCGAGTACACCGAACGCGCCCCCGGATGCCCGTTCGACCCGTCGACCCGGCTCACCGACATGGGCGCCCAGGGCCCCGTGCACCAGGTGACCATGGGCGACGGCGACACCGCGTGGCTGATCACCGGCCACGAAGAGGCCCGCGCCGTGCTGGCCGACCCCCGCTTCAGCTCCGACCGCTTCCGCAGCGAACGCGTCCTGCGCAAGCTGCCCGAGCCGCTGCGCGTGCGGATGACCGACCCGGCGGTGCGGGCGGGCAACTTCATCACCATGGACGCCCCCGAGCACACCCGGTACCGGAAGCTGCTCACCGGCCAGTTCACCGTGCGGCGCATGCGCCGGCTCACCCCGCGCATCCAGGAGATCGTCACCGAGCACCTGGACGCCATGCTCGCCTCCGGCAACCGCGCGGACCTGGTGCAGGCGTTCGCCCTTCCGGTGCCGTCCCTGGTGATCTGCGAACTGCTCGGGGTCGCGTACGAGGACCGGGCGCAGTTCCAGGAGCGCTCGGGGACCCTGCTGCGCCTCAACGCCCCGACCGAGGAGGTCGTGAAGGCGTCGGACGAACTGCGCGCCTTCATGCGCGGGCTGGTGCGGTCGAAGCGCGCCGAGCCGACCGACGACCTGTTGTCCGGCTTGATCACCTCCGCGCCGGACCTGACCGACGACGAGCTGGTGGGCATCTCCCTGCTGCTGCTCATCGCCGGCCACGAGACGACCGCGAACATGCTGGCCCTGGGCACGTTCGCCCTGCTGGAGCACCCGGAGGAGCTGGCGAAGCTCCGCGACGACCCGACTCTGATCGACGGCGCGGTGGAGGAACTGCTGCGCTACCTCTCGATCGTCCACCTCGGCCCGGTCCGGACGACGCTGGAGGAGGTCGAGATCGCGGGCGTGCGGGTGCCCGCCGACGAGACGGTGATCATCAACGTGCCGGTGGCCAACCGCGACCCGAGGGTGTACGGGGATCGGGACCAGTTGGACGTCGGCCGGGGGCGGGTGACCCACCTGGCGTTCGGACACGGCATCCACCAGTGCCTCGGGCAGCAACTGGCGCGGGTCGAGATGGCGATCGGGTTCGCCGAGCTGCTGCGCCGACTCCCCGGCTTGCGCTTGGACCTGCCGGCGTCGGAGGTGCCGTTGCGGTCGGACATGCTGGTGTACGGCGTGCACAGCCTCCCGGTCGCCTGGGATTAGCGGCTGCTTGCGGAAGCGCAATGCCAAAGATCGGAAGAGCCTCGGCGGCCCTGCCCGCACGGCAAGGCGGACTCGGTGGTCAGCGGCGGAAGCCGGCGGCCAGTTGGTCGATCATGGTGTTCACCAGGTCGACCAACGGCCGTCGGTCCCCCGTGTCCAGCCACTGCGTGACGACCACGCGCACCGACGCCATCACGGTGGCGGCGAACATCATCGGGTAGAGGTCCACGGCCGGGTCCGCCCCGACCCGCTCTCCCACCACGCCCGCCAGCGCCCGTTCCTGCGCGTGAAAAGCCGCCAACTGCGCGGGCAACAGCGTCGGAGTCCGCCTGAGCAGCCGCAACTGCTCCAGCCTCGCCCGGTCCACGTGCTCGGGGAGGATGTCGACCAACGCCCGCCGCAACGCTTCCAGGACCGGTTCGTCCTTCGGCCGGTCCGCGAAGGCGCGCACGAAGGCCTCGGCGGTGGCGACGTCGCCGGCCACCACCGCTTCCTCCTTCGACGAGAAGTAGTTGAAGAACGTGCGCAGCGAGACCCCGGCCTCGTGGGCCACCTGCTCGACGGTCACGCCGTCAACGCCGCGCTCCAGGCACAGGCGGAGCGCGGCGTCGGCGAGGGCCGTGCGGGTGGCCAGCTTCTTGCGTTCCCGCAGTCCAGCAGGTCGGGTCATGGCGCATAACTTAGACCGCTGGTCAACGGGCCGCGGGTCAGTGCGTGCCGGCCATCTCCGCGGCCAGGCGTTCGTCGCCGCTCTGGGTCTTGAGCGGCTTCTCCTTGATGAACAGCACCGCGACCAGGGCCAGCGCGGCGATGGGCGCACCGATCAGGAACAGCTCGGCGGTGGCCGTCGCGTAGATGTCCTGGACGATCACCAGTGCCTCGCGGGGCAGCCTGGACAGGTCCGGGACCTCGTTCGGTCCGCCGGCCGGCGGACCGAACTTCTCGGCGCTCAGGCTCGTCACCCGGTTGGCCAGGACCGCGCCCAGCACGCTGACGCCGATCGCGCCGCCCAGGGAGCGGAAGAACATCAGGGTGGACGTGGTCGCGCCCAGGTCCTTCGCGAGCACGTCGTTCTGGGCCACCAGGACCAGGTTCTGCATCAGCATGCCGACGCCGACGCCCAGCACGGCCATGTGCACCGACACCATGGACACGCTGGTCTGCGCGTCGATGGTGGCCAGCAGCACCATCCCGCCGACCATCACCGCACCGCCGGCGACCAGGAACACCTTCCAGCGCCCCCACTTGGTGATCAGACCGCCGGCCACGGTCGAGGACACCAGCAGGCCGAAGATCAGCGGCAGGCTCATCAAGCCCGCCTGGGTCGGCGTCTTGCCCAGGCCGATCTGGAAGTACTGCGACAGGAACACCGTGCCGCCGAACATCGCGACCCCGACCAGCGCGCTGGCCAGCGTCGTCAGCGACACCGTCCGGTTGGCGAAGATCGACAGCGGCACGACCGGGTCCGCCGCCCGCGACTCCACCCACACCGCCAGCGCCAGCAGCACCAGGCCGCCGACGACCATCAGCGCGGACCAGCCGGACAGCCACTCGAACTGGTTGCCCGCCAGGGTCGTCCACACCAGCAGCGTCGACACGCCGGACACGATCAGCGCCGCGCCCAGCCAGTCGATCTTGACCTCCTGCCGGACCACCGGCAGGTGCAGGGTGCGCTGGAGCAGGAAGATCGACGCCAGGGTGAACGGCACGCCGATGAAGAAGCACCACCGCCAGCCCAGCCACGACGTGTCGACCATGACACCGCCGATCAGCGGCCCGGCCACCGTGCCGACCCCGAACACCGCGCCGAACAGGCCCGCGTACTTGCCCATGTCGCGCGGCGGGATCATGGCCGCCATCACGATGGTCGCCAACGCCGTCATGCCACCCGCGCCCAGGCCCTGCACGACGCGGCTCGCGATGAGCACCTCGACGTTGGGCGAGAAGCCCGCGATCAGCGAGCCGACCACGAACATGCCGAGGGACAGCTGGATCAGCAGCTTGCGGCTGTAGAGGTCGGCGAGCTTGCCCCACAACGGGACGGTGGCGGTCATCGCCAGCAGTTCGGTGGTGACGACCCAGGTGTAGACCGACTGCGTCCCGTGCAGGTCGGCGATGATGCGCGGCAGCGCGTTGGACACGATGGTGGACGCCAGGATGGCCATGAACATGCCGAGCATGAGGCCCGACATGGCCTGCACCACGTCCTTGCGCCGAGCTGTGTCCCCGCCTGACTCGATCACGGCGGACATGTTCTCCCCCTTGAGGTTTTCTTATCCGGGTGGATCGGCGAGACCCGCGGCGAGCAGGTCGAGCGCGTCCCCGAGCACGGCCTCCAGCGGTTCGTCCACTGTGGACCAGCGCGTGATCGCGACCCGGAACGCGGCGCCGGCCGCGGCGGCCAGCAGCACCGGGTACAGGCTCTCCATCGACAGCCCGACCCTCTCGGCGATGCCCTCGGCCAGCCGCCGCTCGACGTCCTCACCGCCCGCGAAGGCCCGGACGAGCAGGACCGGGTCCCGCTGGACGACCTTCATGCGCAGCAGCCACAGTTCGCGGTCGCCGGCGAGGTTTTCGGCGACCTCGGCGAGCAACGCGGCCTTCACCGCCTCGACCGGGCCGCGTTCGGCGGGGTGGTCGACCACTCGCTTGCGGATGCGCGGGCCGGCCTCGGGATCGGGCCCGACGACGGCTTCTTCCTTGCTGCCGAAGTAGTTGAAGAACGTGCGCGCCGAGACGTCCGCGGCGGCGCTGACGTCCTCGACCGTCACGTGGTCCAGACCCCGCTCGGCGGCGAGCGTGACGGCGGCCCGGGAGAGCGCGTCCCGGGTCAACCGCTTCTTGCGGTCGCGCAGGCCGGGTTCGCTCTTCACTCGAACAGCGTACGAAGGAAGCTGCACAGACTGCAACTTTGCAGCACGTGCAGCTTTGTGATCCCGCTCTCGCGGCTAGGCCGGCGGCGTGTCGATGTCCGGGTCTCCGGCCGGGACCGCGCGACGAGCGGCATGGCCGTTCGCCCGATCGTGGGCCACTCGGCCGCGTGACCGTCCACTTGAAACACGGGCGTAGCGCCGGAACGCTAGAGTGCCGCCAGGCTCGGCAAGATCGACCAGCGAGGGAGGACGATGCTCCGCAGCACGCACCTGTTCGGACCGAAACGCCGGGTGACCTTCACGCTCCCGGCGGACGTCCCCGACGGCCCGGTCAGCGTCGTGGGATCGTTCAACGATTGGACACCCGGCATCCACGAGCTGGTCCCGCGCCGCGACGGCACGCGCACGGTGACCGTGATCCTGCCGCCGGGCACGCACCGCTTCCGCTACCTCGGCCCGGACGGCCACTGGTTCGACGACGACCACGCCCAGCGCGTCGAAGGCGACAGCGCCATCACCATCTGAAGACCGCAGCCGAAGACCGTTGAGCCGGCCACCTCTGCCGGCTCAACGGGCGAGCGCCCGCTCGGGCATCCCGAGCAGCTCGGCCAGCGACCGCAGCTCCGCCTCGAACAGCTCGCCCGCCCGGTCGCCCAGGAACTGCAACTGCCCCATGACCTCCATGCAGATCACCCCGTACAGCCGCACCCAGCAGCGCAGGAACAGGGCGATCGTGGAATCCGGCACCGGCAGCTCCATCCGCCGCCGGAACTCCGAGATCGTCTCGGGCAGCAACGCCGCCGAGTCCTCCGGCAACGGCTCCCCGCGCTCCCCCAGGAACCGCGCGAACAGCCCCGCGAACACCTTGCCGAACCGGTAGCGCGCGTCGGACAGCCGCGGCTTGGCGGCCTCGGCGGTGGGCGGTGTGACCATGGTGAGCTGGAACTCGAAGGCGTGGTCCAGCGCCCAGCGCCGCAGCGCCCGGCTGGCCAGCACGATCCGCCGCGCGGTCTCCTCGCCGGCCGACTGGTCCACCACCGCGTTGAGCATGGCGGTCATCTCGTCCAGCACGTCGAGCACGATCGCGTCGGTGAGGTCTTCGAGGCTGCGGAAGTACCGGTACATCGCCGGGCTGCTCATCCCCAGGTCCCGCGACACCGCCCGGATGGTCAGGCCCTCGATGCCGTCCACGGCGACCCGCCGCCGCGCCGCGAGCACGATGTCCTTGGTCACGGTGATGCGGACCCGTTCCCGCCACGGCACCCGACCGGTCGCCGCGTTGCTGCCGACCATGCTCACCCCTCCCGGCTCCACTCGACCCATCCAACGCGAATCATTGTCGCGTCTGTGGTTCGGGACGCCGTACTGCAACACACTGTAACAAGAAGGAACGCATGTAGCTTGTGCAACACCGATCCTGCTAGGGTTTCGCCAGCAATCTCCAGGTGGTGGAGGTGGTGGTCTTGTCCAGTAGCGCGACCCCTTACGACTTAGGGCACGAACCACACCCCGGATCCTGCCCGGTCCTGCTGCACCCGACCGCGAAGACCGACGCGGCGTGCCTGGTGACCTGTGCTCGCGCGGGCGACGCGCACGCCTGGCAGGAACTGATCCGGCTGTTCAACCCCCTCGTGTGGACGGTGGCCCGCAGCTTCGGCCTGTCCAACGCGGACTGCGAGGACATCGGGCAGCTCACCTGGATGCGGGTGGTCGAGCACATCGGGTCCCTGCGCGAACCCGACCGGGTGAGCGCGTGGATCGTCACCGCCGCGCGGCGCGAGGCGTTGCGGCACCTGATGCGGTCCACCAAGCACGTCCCGGTGGCCGACCCGATCACCTCCGACGTCGACGACGGCGACACCCCGGAGGACGTCCTGCTGGCCGACGTGGAGCGCACCCGCGTGTTCAGCGCGGTCCGCCAACTGCCCGACGAACACCAGGCCCTGCTCGGAATGCTGTTGCAGGACCCGGCGCCCAGCTACGACGAGATCAGCAGCGCGCTCGGTATCGCGCGCGGTTCGATCGGGCCCACCCGGCGGCGAATACTCAACCGGCTGCGCGAGCTGCTCGCGGAGAACTGAGCCGACGGCGGCAATTCCCGGTGCTGTGGATTGCCGACCACCCGCGCATCGCGCACACCCGACCGCAGCGGAACGCCGTTGCGGTTTTCTGCTACCCGCGAACGGGTTCAGCCCGCCGAGTCCCCGCTCGACCGCTCGTCGCCGGCCGGTCGCGGTGACCTGCGGACCTGTTCGCGCACGGTCTTCCAGGCCAGCTCGTCGAAACCGTCCGGCGCGGCGCCGAGGAAACCGCGCACGTGTTCCAGGAAACGATCGTCTGATGGGTCCTGAACGTCGTCCATCTCGGCCGCGCCGCCCTCCGAGTCGAGGCGGGAAATAGCCGGAACCCCCGTGTTCCCATTCCCGACCATCGGTAGTGCGGTCGTACCTTACACGATACCTCTCCTTACCTCCTCGTACTTCCGGCGGTAACGTCGCTACCACTCCCGGACGCGGGACAGGAAGTCCGTCGTGACGCCGCCGCGACGGAATTCGGGGTGGTCGAGGACGGACCGGTGGAAGTCCACGGTGGTGCTCAGCCCGGGGCCGGCGATCCGGTACTCGGCGAGCGCGCGGCGCATCCGGGCCAGCGCGGCGGGGCGGTCCTCGGCCCACACCACGAGCTTGGCGATCAGCGAGTCGTAGTGCGGCGGGATCGTGCCGCCGGGCACGCAGTGCGAGTCGACCCGCACGCCGGGGCCGCCGGGCGGCAGGAGGTCGTCCAGCCGGCCCGGGGTGGGCGCGAAGTTCCGAGTCGGGTCCTCGGCGTTGACGCGGCATTCGAGGGCGTGCCCGCGGATTTTCAGGTCGTCCTGGCGGAAGGACAGAGGGCGGCCGGCGGCGATGCGGAGTTGTTCGGCGATGAGGTCGACGCCGGTGACCATCTCGGTGACCGGGTGCTCGACCTGGATGCGGGCGTTGCACTCCATGAACCAGAATCGCCCGTCGTCGTCGAGCAGGAACTCCATCGTGCCCGCGCCCCGGTAGCCGACCGACGTGACGCCCTCGACGGCCGCCGCGCCGATCCGCGCCCGCAGGTCGTCGTCGACGGCGGTGGACGGGGACTCCTCGATCAGCTTCTGGTTGCGCCGCTGGACCGAGCAGTCCCGTTCGCCGAGGTGGACGGCGTTGCCGTGGGCGTCGCACAACACCTGGACCTCGATGTGGCGGGCCTTGTCGAGGTACTTCTCCAGGTAGACGGAGGGATCGGCGAACAGCGCCTGCGCGTCGGCCCGGGTGGTGCGGTAGGCGTGCGGCAGGTCCTCGCGCCGGCGCACCACGGTGATCCCACGCCCGCCGCCGCCTGCGGAGGCCTTGAGCACGACCGGGTAGCCGATGTCGTCGGCGATCTTGACCGCTTCGTCCACAGAGGACAGTGGGGTGACGGTGCCGGGGAGCAGGGGCAGGCCGGCTTTGCTCATGAGCAGGCGGGCGGTGGACTTGTCGCCGAGGGCTTCCATGACGTCCGGCGGCGGTCCGACGAAGGTGATGCCGTGGTCGGCGCAGATCTCGGCGAAGTACGGGTCCTCGGACAGGAAGCCGTAACCGGGGTGCACGGCGTCCGCGCCGGTCTTGAGGGCGGCGCCGATGACGTTGGGGATGTTGAGGTAGCTCAGCTTCGCCG
Organism: Actinosynnema sp. CA-248983; assembly: GCA_050954585.1. Taxonomy (GTDB): domain Bacteria; phylum Actinomycetota; class Actinomycetes; order Mycobacteriales; family Pseudonocardiaceae; genus Actinosynnema. The sequence goes on from CP191863.1 coordinate 5,827,535, forward strand.
GGGCGGGGCCGATGTGCACGGCTTCGTCGGCGAGGGTGACGTGGAGCGCTTGGGCGTCGGCCGAGGAGTGCACCGCGACGGTGGGGATGCCGAGTTCCCGGCACGTCCGGATGACCCGGACCGCGATCTCGCCCCGGTTGGCGACGAGGACTTTGCCGAACATCAGTCGACCGGCTCCAGTTCGAGGAGGACCTGGTCGAACTCGACCATCTCGCCGTCGGCGACGCGGATCGCGGTGACCTTGCCCGGACGGTCGGCGGTGACGGGGTTGAGCAGCTTCATCGCTTCGACGATGGCGATCTGGTCGCCGGCGCGGACCACGTCGCCGACTTGGACGAAGGGGGTGGCGCCGGGGTTGGGGGCGGCGTAGAAGGTGCCGACCAGGGGTGCGCGGACGGTGATCGTGGCGGTGGGTTGGTCGGTTGTGGCGGTGGGTTCGCGGTGGCCTCCGGCCCCCGATCCCATTGTCCCACGGGGGTCTGACATTGGGGCCGTGGGTGAGGCGTGGTTGGGGGTGGTTTCCCAGTCGACCTCGACCTCGTTGCGGCCGGCGCGGAGGAGGACTCGGCGGACGGGGCGGTTCATGGCGAGGATGAGTTGTTCGGCTTCGACGCGCAGTTCGGACAGCGACAGCGCGCGGTCGAACGGGTCCTGCGGGGAGGTGTCGTAGGACAGGACGGTGTCGGTGCTCACGGCGGCCCTTTCTGGGATCGGCCGAGCGGCCGGCGGTCGGCCGGCGGTCGGGGTGGCGGTCGGCCGTCGGTTAGAGACGGGGTTGGCGGTCGGCTGGCGGTTAGAGACGGGGTTGGTGGTCGGGGTGGCCGAAGCGGGAGAAGCGGGTGTAGCGGTCGGTTCGGGGGCTGGCGAGGTCCGCCAGGTTGGTCAGGCAGCCCAGCAGGGCGGTGCGGAGGGCGTTGGCGGTGGTGTCCGGGTCGGTGTGCGCGCCGCCGGGTGGTTCGGGGACCACGCCGTCGACGACACCCAGGCGCAACAGCTCCGGAGCGGTGATCCGCAGGGCTTCGGCGGCGCGTCCGGCCTCGCCCGCGTCACCGAACAGGATGGTCGACGCGCCCTCGGGCTGATGACGGAGAAGTAGGCGTTCTCCAGCATCAGCACCCGGTTGCCCACGGCGAACGCCAGCGCTCCCCCGCTGCCGCCCTCCCCGGTGACGACGGCGACGGTCGGCACCGTCATGCGCGACATGGTCAGGATGCACTCCGCGATCGCGTTGCCCTGCCCCCGCTGCTCGGCTTCGATCCCCGGGAACGCGCCGGGCGTGTCCACGAACGCGACGAACGGCATCCGCAACCGCTCGGCGAGCCCCATCAGCCGCCTTGCCTTGTGGTACCCGGCGGGCTGGGGCATGCCGAAGTTCCGCCGCACGAGTTCGTCCGTCCGGTGCCCCTTCTGGTGCCCGACGAACACCACCGGCCGCCCGTCGAGCCGCGCGAAGCCGCCGACGACGGCCGGGTCGTCGGCGGACAGCCGGTCGCCGTGCAGCTCGACGAAGTCCTCGAAGACCCGGGCGGCGTGGTCGAGCGTGGTGGGCCGCTCGACGTTGCGCGCCAGCCGGACCACCTCCACCGCCGGCCGCACGGCCAGCGCCTCCGGATCGGTCACGTACCCGGTGTCGGGCCGAGGTGGGACAATGACCCCCGGGGGCGGTTCAGCGGGATTGTCGTACCCCTGCGGGACAATGGCCCCCAGGGGCGGTTCAGCGGGATTGTCGTACCCCCGTGGGACAATGGCCCCTGGGGGCGGTTCAGCGGGATTGTCGTACCCCTGTGGGACAATGGAAGTGGGGGCCGGAGGCCGCGGCGAAGTCAGCGCCAGCAGCCGGGTCAGCGTGGTGCGGGTCGACTCGCGACTCACGACCATGTCCAGCATCCCGTTGTCCCGCAAGAACTCCGCCGTCTGGAACGAAGGCGGCAGCTCCTGCCGGATGGTCTGCCGGATGACCGCCGGACCGGCGAACCCGATCCGCGCGCCCGGCTCGGCCAGCACCACGTCGCCCAGCACCGAGAAGGACGCCGTCGCCCCGCCATAAGTCGGATCGGTGTTCAGGTTCACCACCAGCACCCCGGCCTCCCGCAGCCGCCCGATCTCCTGGCTGGTCTTCGCCAACTGCATCAGCGAGATCGCCCCTCCTGCATCCGCGCCCCACCGGACGCCGACAAGATCAGCAGGGGCACCCGCGTCGACAGCGCCAGCCGAGCGGCCCGGGACACCAACTCCCCCGTCAGGCCGCCGATGCTGCCGCCCATGAACGCGAAGTCCAGGGCCGCCACCACGACCGGGTGGCCGCCGATCGACGCCCGTCCGCACACCGCCGCCTCAAGCCGCCCGGTCCGCTCCTGGGCACGCACCAACCGCTCGGCGTAAGGCGACACGTCGTGGAAGGACAGCACGTCGACCGGCGCCAGGGCGGCGTCGAGCCGGTCCAGGGAACCGGGGTCCAGCAGCAGGTCCAAGCGTTCTGCCAGGTCCAGGCGCAGGTGGTGCGAGCAGTCGGGGCACACCCCGTGGTGCCGGCGCAGTCGTCGCAGGTACACGTACGACCGGCAGTTCGGGCAGCGCAGCCACCGGACCTCGGTCGACACCGTCATGTCACACCTCGACCAGCTTCTGCTCCACGGCGCCGGCCACCCGCTTGCGGATGAACAGCCCGGCCACCGCGCCCACCCCCACGAACACCACGCCCACCCAGATCGCGGGCACCATGCCGTGCACGAAGGCCGTGGCGGCGTCGGCGGGCCGGCGGATCTCGACGTCGCTGAAATACTCGGTGAACACCGTCGTCAGCACCGCGATGCCCAGCGCGCCACCGATCTCGCGCACGGTGTTGTTCGCCCCGGACGCCTTGCCGTGCTCGTGCGACCGCACGGAACCCAGCACCACCGCCGTGGTCGGCGCGAACACCAGGCCCATGCCGATGCCCGCGATCACCATGGCCGGGACCATGTCGACGTACGGCGTGGTGGTCGTGGCGATGGCGGCGATCCACGCCAGGCCCACGCCCTGCAACGCCAGGCCCAGCGCCATCAGCCGACCCCCGCCGACCTTGTCGGTGATCAGGCCCGCCAGCGGGGCGACGATCATCGGCATCGCGGTCCACGGCAGCGTCCGCACGCCGGCCTCCAGCGGTGAGAAGCCGAGGGGACCCTGGAGGTACTGGGCGAGGAAGAAGATCGAGCCGAACACGCCGAAGTACATCGCGAGCGACACCACGTTGCTCAGCACGAAGTTCGGGATGCGGTAGAACCGCAGCGGCAGCAACGGGCTGGTGGCCTTGCGCTCCCACAGCACGAACGCGACCAGCAGCACGAGCGCGACGCCGAACGCGGCCAGGATCGGCGTGGACGTCCAGCCGTCGTCGCCGGCCCGCACGATGCCCCACACCAGCGCGGTGATGAAGCCGGTCACCAGCACCACACCGGGGATGTCCAGGCCGCGGTCCGCGCCCCGGGTCTCCGCGATCGCCCACAGCACCAGCGGCACCGCGACCACGCCGACCGGCAGGTTCACCCAGAAGATCCACTTCCAGTCCAGGCCCTCGGTGACCGCGCCGCCGACCAGCGGACCGAGCGCGACGCCCAGGCCGTTGATGCCCGACCAGATGCCGATGGCCGCGCTGCGCATCTTCTCCGACACCGCCGCGGCGAGGATCGTCAGCGACAGCGGCAGGATCGCCGCCGCCCCGATGCCCTGCACGACCCGGGCCGCGATGAGCGTGTCGCTGGAGTAGGCCAGCGCGCACGCCGCCGAGCCGACGCTGAAGATCGCGATGCCCACCAGGAACACCAGCTTGCGGCCGTACCGGTCGCCCAGGGCCGCGCCGGTGAGCAGCATGCCCGCGAACGCCAGCACGTAGGCGTTGACCACCCACTGCAACGTGGTCTGGTCCGCGCCGAAGTCCTGCTCGATCTGCGGCAGCGCGTTGGTGACCACCAGGTTGTTCAGCGCCACCACGAACATCGGGAGGGAACTGGCGAGGATCGCCCACCCCAACCCGGCCCGCCGCGCCGGTGCCGTCGTTGCCATGTCCGTCATCTCCCTCGACCTCTCACTCGCCGGACGCGAGCAGTTGGAACTGCCAGTGCGAGAACAGGCGCCGTTCCCGGTGCAGCCGGAACAGCACCTCGACCACCCGGTCCACCACCGCCGCGTCGGTCACGGGGCGGGTGGGGTCCACCTGGCGCCACGCGCGTTCCAGGCACAGCAGCAGCACCGCGCCGTCGGGGAACGGGTCGCGCAGCACCGGCGCCGACCGCACCACCAGGTGCACGGCGGCGGCTGCCGCGTGGACCGCGCTGTAGCGCTCGGCCAGGCGGAAGATCTCGGCGGACGAACCGTGGTCGCGGGTGCGCTTGAGGTCGGCCAGTTCGGCGCTGAGCCGGTCCAGTTCGCCCAGCAGCAGCTCGGCGACGTCGGCGGAGCGCTGGAACCACTGGCGCTGCGCGGGTTCGGGGTGGTGCAGGGCGCGCAGCGCCTTGATGGCGCTGGGCAGCGCCAGCACGGTCTCGTCTCCGCCCCGGCCGAACAGCAACTGATCGGCGGGGCGCCACTCGGGCAGTTCGGCGTCCAGGTCGAACTGGGCCGCCACCCGCTGCTCGGCCTGGCCGCGCGCGTCGGCCGGGGTGTCGCGGGCGGCCTTGAGGATGCCGTCGAGTTGGAGTGCGATGTTCTTGAGGTTCACCACGGTGTTGCCGTCGGCGAAGATCGCGACCAGCACGTCGCGCAGCATCTTCTGGTAGATGCCGTAGTGCGGGTGCGAGCGCAGGTAGAGCCGCGCGCCGAGGACGACCGAGAGCTGGGCCATCGTGCGTTCCAGCAGCGTCGGCACGAAGTACTTGACCACCGAGGAGAACACGCTGGTCTGGCCGGGGTTGGCCTGGAGGCCGCGGACCGCGCCGGTGCTGACCGCGTCGGCCAGCAGCAGGTCGGCGAAGCACTCGGCGAGCTGGCGGCGCGAGTAGGGGATGTCGGCGACCTTCTGGCCGAAGATCTCCCGGTTCACGACGAAGTCGCAGGTGACGCGCAGGGCGGTGTCCACCGCGCCGAGCGCCATGCTGCTGATCGTGGTGCGGGCGACCTGGGCGCTCTTCAACGCGATCTCCAGGCCCTGGCCCTCCGCGCCCAGCCGGTTCTCGTCGGGCACGAACAGCTTGTCCAGCCGGATGCCGCTCATGTCCAGCGCCCGCAAGCCGTGCAGGCGCTCGTTCGGAAGCTCCACAATGGACCCGGCGGGTGCTTTCCGCTTCTCCACGGCGAAGATCGACCAGTCGCCCGGCCCGCCGCGCTTGCCGGTGCGGGCGTGCACGGAGACGACGTCGGCGATGGTGGCGTTGCCGATCAGGTACTTCTCGCCGGACAGCAGGTAGCCGCCGTCGACCTTCTCGGCGACCATCTCGTTGGACAGCACATCACTGCCGTGGTGGCGTTCGGACAGGCCCCAGGCCATCCGGGTGCCGTTGTTGATGGCGTCGACGAAGTAGCGGCGCTGGGCGTCGGTGCCGGCGATCCACGCGGGCATGAACGCCAGGTCGGTGAGCATGAGCGCGGTCGCCGAGGTCGGGTCGCGGCGGGCGACCAGGCGCAGCAGGTTGAAGCCGACCTCCACGTCACCGGCCCGGCCGCCCCACGCGGCGGGCAGGCAGTACTCGTGCAGGCGCCAGCGCTGGAGCAGGCCGACCAGCTCGAACGGGAACTCCTCGCGCTCGTCGAACTCCAGGACCTTGTGGAAGGACATGGTGTTGGCGGGGTCGTGCGGGTCGCCGAGGTAGCGCTCCAGCTCCTCGTTCAGCTCGATCATGGTGCGCACGGTCATGCCGGGGTGCCTCCTTCGGCCAGCGGCAGCGGGGTGGCGGAGAACAGCCGCCCGGTGGCGTGGAGGTCGAGCACCGCGTTCAGGACGGGGTCGGCGTCCTCGCTGCGCAGCCGGTCCTCCACCCGGTGCGCGCGGTCGAGCAGCAGGGCGAGGGTGGCGACGAGCCAGCCGGTGTCGCCGGGCGGGGCGCCGAACAGGGAGCGGTCGAGGTTGAACCACCACAGGTGCGCGCACGCCGCCGCCGCGTGCAGGAAGCAGAACCGCTCGGCCCGGTCCAGCGGGTCCCCCGAGTGGTCCGCGAGGGCCTTTTCCAGGCGGTTGAGCAGGGTCACGGCGCGGTCGTCGGCGAGGACGGTCCGCATCGCCGCCGCCACCTCGGGCAGGGACTGGGTGACCTCGTCCCGGCCGCGCGTCGACAGGCCCAGGCCGTTGAGGTCCAGCGGCGGCAGCTCGTGGTCGAGGGTGAACGCGGCCTCGGGCGGGGTGGTCTCGGTGGCGCGGCCGGCGAGGTGGGCGGCGACCAGGCGCAGGTTGGCGGTGGGGCCGGTGTCGATGTGCCGGACGACCGCGTTGTCCCGCCGCATCACGTCGAACGGGCTCCCGGCGAGCACGGCCCGCGTGCCGAGGACGGCCGCGCAGCGCCGGAACACCTCTTCCGACAGGTCCGTGCACACCTTCTTCGCCACGCTCGACCACAGGCTCTGCCCGGCCGGGTTGGTGTGCATCCCCCGGGCGCAGGCCGTGGCCACCACGTCGCACGCCAGCAGCGCGGCGGCGGCCGTGGCCAGTTCCCGCCGGTTGCGGTCGTGCTCGACCACCGGGCGGCCGGCCACCACGTGCCGCACCGCGAAGTCCAGGGTCACCCGCAGCCCGGTGTCGGCGGCGGCCAGGTTCGCGCCCGTGCTCATCGCCCGGACGACCTGCATGGCCTTCATGGCGATCTCCAGCCCGTGACCGGTCTCGCCGACCACGGCGGAGGCCGGCACGACGTCACCGGCGAAGCGGAACGCGGTGAAGTCCACCCCGCGCATCCCAGCGGTCGGCTCGCTCTCCGCCCGCCCCCGGTCCACGGTCGGCTCGTCCAGCAGGACGGCCGTGAACGCGCCCGCGCCACGCCCGCCCGTGCGCCCGACCAGCAGCAACGCCCGCGCCCGCGCGCCCAGGCCGACCATCCACTTGTCGCCGGTCAGCAGGAAGCCCTCGGCGTGCGGTTCGAGGAGGCAGCCGTTGGCCAGCAGGTCGCTGCCGTGCTCGGGTTCGGACAGGGCGAACCCGATCGCGTGCCCGTCCGCCAGCAGGTCGACCACGTGTCGGCGCTGCTCGGGTGTGCCGGCCAGCAGCACGCAGGTCGCCGCCGTGATGCTGAACATGGTGTGCGGCATGACGGTGACGTCCCGGCGGGCCGCGACCCGCACCAACGCCAGCGTCTTGTCCATCGTGGACAACGTGCCGCCGTCGCCGGCCGGGACGAACGCCGACGCCAGGCCCCGGCACGCCTCGATCAACGCCTCCGGCCGACCCGACACGGCGTCCCGGCGCACGGTGGCGGCGAAGCCGTGCGGGTTCGCCGGGTCGCGCGGGTCGCCCAGCCGGTGGTCCAGTTCGGCGGCGGGCGACAGGAGCGCGGTCACGAGGCCACCTGCGGGCGGTAGTCGCCGCACACCGAGGGCAGGCGCACGCCGTTGGCGGCCAACTGCTGGACCCGGGTGGTGAACGCCGCCCCGGTCAGCAGGTTCGCGGCCACGTCCACGACACGCCGGTTCGCCGGCGCGGCCAGGTGCGAGCCGCGCACCCACTCGTTGAACGCGCCCATCGCCGGGCCGCACCACACCTGGAAGTCCGCCGTCCGGTCCGCCTCCCCGACGACCGCCCACCGCGACGCCATCCCCAGGTACCAGCGGAACACCAGGGCCATCCGCCGCTTCGGGTCGTCGGCCGCGCGCCGCAGCTGGTCGGGGTCGCGCCGGGTGAAGTAGGCGACGACCTCGGCCCACACCTCGGCCACCGGCCGGCGCAGGATCTGCTGCTCCAACCGGTCCTTCTCGGCCGCCGGCAGCGACTCCAGCCCGTCGTAAGCGCGGTAGAGGTCGTAGAGGCGCTTGGCGCGCATCGCGAACATGGTGCCCTTCTTCAGCACCTGCAACTCCACGCCCAGCTCGAACATGTCGGCGGCGGGCGCCATCTCGCAGTCCGCCGTCCCCGCCGCCGCCAGCAGCGCGCGGGCCGCGTCGGACGTGCCGGACTCCAGGCACGCCTGGTTGACCGACCCGGTGACCACGTAGTCCGCGCCCATGGCGAACGCGGCGGCGGCGGCGTGCGGGGTGCCGATGCCGCCGGCCGCGCCGACCCGGGACGCGAAGCCCAGCTCACGCCGCACGAGATCGCGCTGCCGCACGATCGACGGGAACAGCACGGTCAGCGGACGCCGGTCGGTGTGGCCGCCGGAGTCCGCCTCGGCGGTGATGTCGTCGGCCAGCGGCACGTGCGCGGCCAGCTCGGCCTGCTCGGCGGTGATCAGGCCGTCGCGCAGCAGCGCGGCGACGATCGCGGGCGGCGCGGGCCGCAGGAACCGGTCCGCGACCTCGACCCGGGACACCTTCGCGATCACCCGGTTCTCCGCCACCACCCCGGCCGGCCCGCGCCGCAGCCCGGCCAGCCGGTAGCGCACGACGTGCGGGGTGAGGTCCATGAACGCCGACGCCTCGACGCACCGCACCCCGTGGGCGAGGTACAGCTCCACCGCCCGGCGCTCCAGCTCCTCCTCGCTGGGGCTGTGGATGAGGTTCGCGGCGAACGGCAGCCCCGGGATCTCCGCCCGGAACCGCTGGAGCGCCGCCTCGACCCGCTCCGGCAGCAACCCGGCCGCGCCGAACGACGCCAGGTAACCCTGGCGCGCCAACGCGATCACCATGTCCTCGGACGCGATCCCGCCGGCCATCGCCCCGGCCAGGTAGGCGTACCGGACGCCGTGGTGGGCCCGGAACTCCGGCGAGCCCAACTGCTCGGGCGGCAGCGGGCCGACCGCGGCGACCACCACCGAGTCGTCGGCGGGGCGGGCGGTGGTGACGCCGATCCCGGCGTCGGTGCGCACCACGTAGCACGGTTCGGCGAGCCGGGTCAGCGTGTCGTACACGCCGTCGGCGTCGGTGCGCACGGGCGCGGTGGTTCCCATGGTGGCGGTCACAGCTCGCCCTCCCGGATTTCGACGGCGACATCGGTCAGTTCGTAGATCCGCAGGCCCAGCGGCTGGTCTTCGGTCGCGTGCTTCCACACCGACGCGTCGGCGACCACGACCACCCGGCCGTCGGCCCGCCGGACGTCCTTGACGTGCAGCTCGAAGCGCATCTCGGCGTCGGTGCGCAGCACCTGGCCCCGGTACTTCCAGCCCATCTCGACGTTCAACGGCAGGTTGAACACCGGCCGCGCGAAGCCCTCGCCCAGCCCGGTCTCGATCGCGAACACCTGGAGCGCCTGGATGACCGACTCGACGCCCAGGGAGCCCGGCATCACCGGGTCGCGGTGGAAGTGGCAGGAGAAGTACCAGTCGTCGTGGTCGATCCGCCGCACGCCGCGCACGTAACCCTTGCCGTGCACGCCGCCGTCGGCGACCAGGTCCACGCTGTCGACCAGCCGCACGTGCCCGTCGGCCAGTCGCAGCGATCCCTCGAACCACCTGTCGTCACCGCGGACCGCGAGCGTGCGACTGTCCACACCGGACTTCGCTGCGAGCCAGGTCGGCGTGAGCTTGCCGCTGTCCAGGCCGACCTGGTTGGCCAGCGCCTCCTCGCTGAAGTAGCCGAACAGCGATTCGCCGACGTAGAACACCTCGCCGTCGGCGGACAGCTCGTAGCGGAAGTTCTGGAGGGTCGACCCGGGCATCGCGGCGCTGGACAGCATCTCCGACCGGTGCCGGATCGTCTTGCCGCGCAGGTCGACGTCCTTGACGTAGGTGGCGCGGCCGTCCAGGTTGCGGATGCTCAGCTCGTCGTCGGGGCTCGCCAGCGTCGCGCCGAGGTAGTAGCCGAGCAGGATCGCCGCCTGGAGCGAGGACTCCATGAGGATCGCGTTGACCGGTTGCGGCACCGAGTTCTCGTGGAAGTACCACGCCTCGGGCGGGCAGTCGTACTCGGTCTCCATGCGGGCGCCGGGTTTGAGCCGCCCGCGCACCCCGTCCAGCTTCATGATCCGGTCCACGAACCGGAAGTCGCCGTTGGGGATGTAGGGGGCGCGGCGGTCGGCGTAGATCTCGAACTCCGGGCCCATCGCGGTGGCCAGGTCGCCCTTGGCGGCGTGCGACAGGTGCAGCTCGTTGATGAACGCGGGCTCGCCGTCGTGGTTGCGGCGGCCCAGGAACGGCGGCACGCCACCGGTTCCCGGCCGGTACGGGGTGCCGGGCTTCTCGCGGACCTGGATGCCGAAGTTCCGCATCGAGATGATCGGCTTGTCGCCGTCGTGCACGACGATGTCCGCGATCACCGTGGGGCGCGGGATCATCGTGATGTCGGTGATCTCCACGTGGTAGCGGATGTTCGGGGTCTTGGGCGTGATCTGCCCGCGCACCTTGACCTCCGTGTGCAGGCCGGGCACGGACTGGAACTCCGCGTCCGGCAGCACCAGGTGCAGCCCGAGGTACATCGCGTAGACCTGGAGCAGCTGGACGCCGCCCTCCGCGACCAGCGAGCCCGCCAGGACGGGGTCGCCGGTGAAGTGGCAGCGGAAGTACCAGCCGTCCGGGTCGAGGTGCTTGACCGCGGTCAGCTCGCCCAGGCCGCGCGGGCCGCCCAGCCGGTCGATGCCCGGCACCTCGTCGATCATCCGCAGCATCTCGCCGGGCAGCCGCAGCGACCGGTTCAGGCCGTCGGCGGTCTGGTCGTACCGAGGGCCGAAGACCTCGCCGGGTCGGCCTTCCGCCAGGAGTTCCAGGTCGTGGCGGGTCAGGGAGGTGCGGTCGGTGCGCTCCAGCGGGGTGAACCAGGTCTTGGTGAGGGCGGCCCTGCGCTTGCGGTCGGCTTCGGTGGTGACCACGCCCAGCGAGTCGTCCAGCTCGGCGGGGCTGAAGAAGCCGGCGCACGCGTCGAGCAGCTCCAGGATCAGCTCGCCGTCGGCGTAGCACTTGTAGTTGAAGAAGAACAGCAGGGTGTCGCCGTTCCAGACGAACCGGTCGATGCGGATGTCGTAGCGCAGGGTCTGGCCGGCGCGCGGGAGCCCGCCGTGGAAGACCAGCTTGCTGTCCAGCAGGCGGTAGGCGCGCTCGCCCTTGGTGCGGAAGTCGATGCCCAGGTAGGCGACCAGGAGCAGGTCGCACTGGCCGGCCTCGATGGTGACCGCGCACGGGGCGAGGCCGTCGACCAGGTACCAGGCGTCGGCGGGGACGTCGTACTCGGTGGTGATGGTGCTGGGCTCGAACACCCCGGTGGTGGCCTTGATGTCGGTGACCCGGCTGACGAACAGGTAGGGCGGCTCGGGCAGCCGGACCCGCACGGGGTAGGTGTCGACGACCGCGAACTCCGGGCCGAAGACGTTCGCCACGCTGCCCTTGGCGAACTCCAGCAGCTCCGCTTCGCCCCAGACGACCCCGGGGTCCTTGGCCGGCCGGGGTGGTTCCTGAGGCGGTGTGCCGTGTTCGAGCGCGCGGAGAGCCTGGTCGAGGAGGGCATCGTGGAGACGCAGGGAGTGGCGGTGGGCCTGGGCGACTGTGCTGCCGATTGCGCGGATCGGGGATAGCGTCGCGGCCCGTGTTCTCGGCAGGTAGACGAACGGGTCGCCATACACGGTGATTACATCCTCCTTGCGCACCAACGCCATCACGATCGGCGTCGGGGTGTCGAGCAGGGGCTTGACCGCGCGGGCTACCCGATCCACAACGGACTCCCCGCCAACGGTCACCGAGTGCCGGAACCGTCGCGGAGCGGGCTTCTCCGTGCCGAACAGCGCTTCCAGGCGGACGGGCACGCCGTGGCTGACCAGGCGCGCCATCGCGGCGGCGAACGCCACCGCCGTACCCGCGCCCCGGCGGTCCAGCGACACCGCCACGTGCGGCCGGCCGGCGAGGGTCTCGCCGATCCACCGCGTGCACGTGGCGCCCGGCCCCACCTCGACGAAGTACCGGAAGCCGCGCTCGTGGGCGGTCTCGGCGAGGCGGGCGAAGTCGATGGTGCTGCGCAGCGTCCACGCGATGCGGCGCGCGATCTCGGGCCGGTCGCGGGTCTCGGCGTGGTCGTAGTCGTAGGCGGACAGCAGTTCCAGGTCAGCGGCGGGGTCGCCCAGCGGGTAGTCGTTGAGCGCGGCCAGGCCGTCCAGGACCGGGTCCACCAGCGGGCAGTGCATGACGTGGTTGGCCGGCGCCTTCGCGGACGGCGCGCCGACCCGTTCGATCACCCGCTTGCACGCCTCCGGGTCGCCCGCGATGACCACTTCGCCAGGAGTGTTGACGTGGGTGAGGAACACCTTGTCCTCCAAGGCTTCCCGCACCTGGGCGGCGGGCGCCAGGACGACGTGCGTGGCCCACACGGCGGCCCGGTCGTCGGGCAGCTCCCACGTGCGGCGGACCAGTTCCTTGCGGCCCCGCAACTGGTCGCGGAACAGCGGGGTCGCGGCGAGGGCCGCGTCGTCGCGGGCGGCGGCGGACCACACGTCGAGGGCGAACAGCATGCTGCTCTCCCCCAGGCTGTAGCCGAACCCGCCGTCGGGGCGCACGCCCAGCACGTCCCGGACCGCCCTGGTGTGCAGCACGGCGAGGTTCGTGCCCGCCGCGAGCATCACCGGGATGTCCTCGACCAGCTCGGACTCGTGGCGCATCAGCGCGCGCCGGTCCAGGCCGAACGGTCCCGTCGGGTACAGCGCGGCGTGCTTGAGCCGGTCGCGCGGCCGGTCGGCCTCCGCCTCGAACTCCGCGAGCAGGCTCGGGAACAGCCGGAACAGGTCACGGCCCGCGCCCGGGTAGGTGGTGAACGCGCCCGGGTAGACGAACGCGACCCGCCCGTCCCCCAGCGGGTCCGGCGTGTGGAAGCTGCCCGCCGGGGTCGACCAGTCCGCGTCGGCGGTGGCGAGGTCGCGGGCGGCGAGGGCCAGTTCGCGGTGCAGGCCCTCGGTGTCGGCCGCGACGAGCACGGCGGTGCGGGCCTTGCGCGGCTTGGCCACGTGCTCGCGGACCACGCTCAACGCGCTGCGGGTGGCCAGTTGGTCGACGCACTCCCGTGCGCTTGCGGCGATCTCCGCCCCGTCGTCCCCGGTCAGCGGCAGGACCAGCACACCGGTCCAGGCTTCGTCGGCGACCGGCGCGCCGCCGGAGAGGATCACCCGCGCGTCGCCCGCGTGGACGGCGGCGGTGCGGCGCTCGGTGTTGGTCTCCCGCACCCACGGCTGCGGCTGGTCGAGCAGCACGAACCCGCTCCGCTCGAACCCCTCGGTGGCCTTGGCCAGTTCCCGCACCGCTTCCGGCGCGGGCGGGAGGTCCGCGTGCCGCAGCGCCTCGACGGCGGCGGCGAGGGCGGCCGGCACCCCGGCGTGCCTGGTGTCGCCCACCAGCGGGACCACACTGGCCAGCGCACCGCCGTCGAACGCCCGGAGCGTCTTGGCCAGGTCGATCGGCGCGGCGAGCTGGACGTGGTCGACGTGGTCCCGCTCGGTGGGGTCGAAGGAGATCCGGTCGATCGTGACCTGGTCGTCGTGGGTGGGCCGGGTCAGCACGACCGCCGCGGCACCGTCACCGAGCGTCGCGGCGGGGTTGGCCTGGGTGTTCTCCGCACCCGCCGCCAACTCGACGCCACCGACCAGGACGGCCTCGATGCTCGGGTCGAGCAGCAGCAGCCGCGCTACCTCCAGGGCGCGCGCGCCGCCGGTCGCGTCCGTGGACAGGGTGAAGGAGGGGCCGGTGAGGTTGCGGGAGGAGGAGATCCGGCTGGCCATCACGTTGCCGATGAAGCTCAGCACCTCGTTGGCGCCGATCGGGTCGTGGACGGCGTCGCGGATCACCGCTTCCAGCGCGTCCGGGTCGATCGTGAGCCCGGCGCGGGCGCACTCGGCGCGGACGTGCGCGCCGATGTCGAAGCGGGCGCGGTGGCTGTGGGCGCGGGGCTCCATCTCCATCGCGACCACGACGGCGACCCGGCGCGGCGGCAGTTGCTCGGCCTTGGCGGTCGGGTCGGGAGCCGGGTAGCCGGCCTCGGTGAGGGCCTGTTCGGCGGCCTCGAACAGCAGGAGGTGCTGGGGGTTGGCGTCGCGCAGCTCGGCGGGCGGGATGCGGTAGGTCCGGACGTCCACCTCGACGTCCGCCGCGTAGCCCGCGCTCTGGGCCGGGACGCCGGGGTCGAGGCCGTACCAGCGGTCGGCGGGCAGCTCGACCAGGGCGGGTTCGGCGGTGCGCACCAGCCGTCCGAGTTCGGCGGTCGACCGCACCGGCCCCAACCGCACCCCCACTCCGGTGATGGCCACACGCGGTGGTTCGACATCGGGGAGTTGCTTCGGTTCAGCGGTGTGGGCGAGGACCAGGTGGGCGTTGGTGCCGCCGAAGCCGAAGGCGGACACGCCGGCCCGCCGCACCCCGGTCTCCGGCCACGGCCGCGCCTCCCGCACGATCCGGTCGGCCGCGTGCTCCGCCCCCGCCGGCCGGATCGGGTCACCGGTGCCGGGCGTCGGCGGGATGACGCCGTGGCGCATCGCCAGCAGCACCTTCAGCACGCTGGTGAACCCGGCCACCGTCAGCAGGTGCCCGACGTTGCCCTTCACCGAGCCCAGCAGCGGCACGTCCGCCCCGAAGTGCTCGGCCAGCCCGCGCAGCTCCACGGAGTCACCGAGCGGCGTGCCGGTGGCGTGGCACTCGATGTAGTCCACAGTGGACACACTGGCGTAGGCCTGCCGGTACGCCTCGACCTGGCCGCGGACGTTCGGGCTGAGCAGGTGCGCGCCGGCCCCGTCGTTGCCCAGGCCGATGGACTCGATGACCGCGTGGACGCGGTCGCCATCGCGCTGGGCGTCCGCCAAGCGCTTGAGCACCACCACGCCCGCGCCCTGACCGGTCACGATGCCCGAGCTGTCGCGGTGGAACGGCGAGCTGGAACCGTTGCGCGGGAACGCGTTCAGGTCCGAGAACGACAGGTGCATGAGCAGCGGGTCCGGCGCGCACACCGCGCCCGCCACCACCACGTCCGCCGCGCCGGTCCGCAGGTAGTCGCTCGCCAGGGCCATCGCGTAGAGGGTCGAGGAGCAGGCCGCGTCCAAGGCCAGCCGCGGGCCGCCCAGGCCGAGGGCGTCCGCGACGACGGTCGCGGGCAGTCCCGACGGCCACAGGTTGCGCGGGTCGACCTCGGGCGCGTCCGGCGCGGGCGGCACCGGCAGCCCAGCCCGGCGCAGGCCCTCGGACACGGCCTCGCGGACCATCGGCACGCAGAGTTCGACGGACTTCTCCGTGGGGAACGAGTAGTTGCCCAGCACCAGCCCGGTGCGGTCGAGGTCGCGCACCCCGGCGTCGGCCAGGGCCTGCCGCACCACGTGCACCGGCCACCGCACGACCCGCCCCAGCCCGGCCAGTTCCGCCGCCGGGACGCGCAGGCCGGTCAGGTCGATCTCCGGCTCGGTGACGAACCCGCCGCGGGTGGCGGTGATGCGGTGCCGCTCGTCGCCCCACCCGCCGGGGACGGACGGGTCCGTGCCGAACACGTCCCGTCCGCCCTCCGTGCGGTGGTCGGTGCCCGCGACGAGGTTCGCCCAGAACTCCTCCGGGCTGTGCGCGCCCGGCAGCAGGCACGCCATGCCGACGATCGCGATCACCGCCGGACCTCCTGCTCGAACGTGAGCGTCGCGCTCGGGACCACGTCGACACCCTTGAACCGCAACAGGACCCGACCGTCGAGCGCGCACGCGGTGACCGTGGCGCGGGTGCCGGACTCCGGCTCCACCACGACCAGGAACGGCTCGCCGTCCGGCAGCGGACCGTGCACCTGCACCGCCGCGACCGCCGCGGGCAGGCTGTTCAGGCCCTGCGCCCGGTGCACCCGGACCAGGGCGGCCTGCAACAGCAGGTCGGCGAGCACCGGGCTGTAGTCGCCCGCCCGGTACGCGCCGCCGGCCAGGTCGGCGTCGGAGAGTTCGCAACGCAGCACCAGCCGACTGTCCACATCGGACACCATGCCGGTGATGCCGCGCAGGCTCGGGCCGTGGAACAGCGCTCCGCCGGCGTACGGGTCGTAGGGCTCGGCGTCGCCACCGAGGCCGGGAATCCGTTCCGGGGCGGGGGTTCCGGGCGTGGCGGTGGCCCGGTAGCGCGGCCGGCCGCCTTCGTCGCGGACCAGGACGTGGTCGGGGCGGGTCACGAAGTCCAGGTGCTCGGGACGGTCGTCACCCAGGGTGACGCCCTTGAGCACGGCGAAGTCCCGGAGTTGCCGCGCGGTGCCCAGGAGCGCGCCGATCGCCGCCGTGGCGGGCAGGACGGGCACGCCGCCGATCGCGTGGTCGGCGAGGACGGGGTCACCGACGAGCGGTGCGGTCGAGCGCCGGACCGTGCCGGTGGGTTCGGTGATCTCCCTGGTGGACAACGGGGCGTTCGGGCCGACGACGGTCACGACGTCCGCCGAACGGGCTTCGGTGAACTGCTCGGTGAAGTAGTCCACGCCAGTCTGCAACGAGATCAACGTGACACCGCGTTCGGTGAACATCCGCTCCAACTCGGGCGTCACCATGCCACCCGCCCACGCGCCCCACACCACGGAGGTGACGCGGCTGGCGGGGAGTTCGCGGCGCAGTTGGACCGCGACCCGGTTGAGCGCTTCGTTGGCCATCGCGTAGTCGGACTGGCCGCGGTTGCCGAAGAATCCGGCGACCGAGGAGAACAGCAGGATGTGCCGGGGTTCGCCGACCGCGTCCAGGACCGAGCGGAGGCCGTGCAGCTTGGCGCCCAGCACGGCCCGGACGTCCTCGGCCTTCTTGTCCACGATCAACTGGTCGGCCAGCACACCCGCGCCGTGGACGATGCCGGTGATGTGGTGCGGGCGCAGGGCGTTCGCGGTGGCCTCGGCGTCTGTGACGTCGACCGCGATGTACTCGGCTTGGGCGCCCGCGGCTTTGATCGAGTCCAAAGTGGACTGTATTTCGCGCTGCGCCAGGACGTTCTTGAAGGTTTTCTCCACGTCTTTCGGCAGGGGTTTGCCGCCTTCGGCGCGGAGGTGGGCGATGATCGCGGCTTTGAGGTGCTCTTCGGGGATGTCGCGGAGGTGGGCCGGTTCGCCGGTCTTCTCGGTGCGGCCGAGCAGAAGGAGTCGGGTCTTGTACCGCTTCGCCAGCCCGATCGCACATGCGGCGGTGACTCCGCGTGCGCCGCCGGTGACGACGAACGTGTCCTGGGGGCCGGGTTCGGGATGGTGGTCGGTTCGTTGGATTCTTCGGTCAGGGTGAGGGTGTGTCGGGTGCCGGTGGTGTCGATGCCGATCCGGGTGTGGGTGGGGTCGGCGTCCTCGATCTCGGCGAGGAGGAGGCGGGCGGCGGCGGCGTCGGGCAGGTCGGGGCTGAGGTCGACGGTGCGGGTGAAGGTGCCCGGGGACTCGATGGCCAACGTGTTGGTCAGGCCGGAGAGGCCGCCCAGGAGGGCGCGGGGGCCGTCCGGTTCGGCCATGCCCAGGCGACCGTCGATGCGGCTGACCACGACGAACCCGTTGCGGTGGGTGTTGTGCGGCTTGAAGCGGCCGGCGGCGAGGAGGGCTTCGGTGAGCGCGTCCGTGGCGTCGGTCCAGGTGTGCGGGGTTTCGGGGGCGAAGTGCAGCACGAGGTCCGGGTTGTCGGTGCCGATCTGCCAGCCCTGGGCGCGGAGGGCTGTGGCGACCCGTTCGGCCAGTGGGGTGGTGGCGCCGGACAGCAGTGCCACCGGCCGGTCACCGTAGGCGTCGAGGAGCTGGTCGGCGGCGGGCAGCGTGGTCAGGCGCGCCTGCATCCGGCCGATGCCGGGCGCGCCGTCAGCTTTTGGGAGACCAGCCCCTGGCCGACGAACTCGATGATGTCGTGGAGGGTGCGGAGTTCGCCCAGTGCTTCCGGGCCGGCGGTGGCGCTGCCGGGGAAGCGATCCCGCAGCTCGCCCATGATCTCGACCCGCTTGATCGAGTCGATGCCCAGGTCGGCCTCGACGTCCATGGACAGGTCGAGCATGTCCGCCGGGTAGCCGGTCTTCTGCTCGACGACGGCGAGGAGGACGGACTTCACGTCTTCGGGGGCGGCCTGCGTTTGCGGCACCTCTTCGAGTGTCGCCGCTGCCTCTTGGCTCGCGCCGCCGGTGCCGCCGGTGCCGCCGGTGCCGCCTGTACCGCCTGTGCCGCCTGTGCCGCCTGTGCCGCCTGTGCCGCCGACGAACTCGATGATGTCGCCGAGGGTGCGCAGCTCGCCCAGCGCTTCCGGGCCGGCGGACGCGCTGTCAGGGAACCGATCCCGCAACTCACCCATGATCTCGACCCGCTTGATCGAGTCGATGCCCAGGTCCGCCTCGACGTCCATGGACAGGTCGAGCATGTCCGCCGGATAGCCGGTCTTCTGCTCAACCACAGCGAGCAGAACCGACTTCACGTCCGCGCTCGCCCGGCCGGCTGCGGTCCCAGCAGCGGCTCCGTTGGCGGCGGCAGGGACGGCGGTCGCGGGTGCGGCGGCAGGGACGGCGGTCACGGGTGCAGCGGCAGGGACGGCGGTCGCGGGTGCAGCGGCAGCAGGAGCGGCCGTCGTCGATGCAGCGGTCATCGGTGCGGTGGCAGCCGTCGTCGGGGTACCAGTGGCAGCGCCGGCCGTGGTCGGTGTGGCCTCCGGCCCCGGTCACCATTGTTCCACTGGGGTACGACAGTTCCAGGCGTGGCGGAGGCGGGAGCGGCTGAGGTGGTGGAGGTGGTGGGGGCGGTCAGGGCGTGGGGGTGGGGGGTGGTTACTTCGGGGCGGGTGGGGGCGGCGGGGAGTTGTGGGGTGTAGCGGTGGGAGGGGGCGTAGGTGAGGGGTTGGGTGCCTGAGTCCAGGTGGGCGAAGCTCAGGAGGACGTCGGTGGCGTGCATGTGGCTGCGACCGATGGCGATGCTGTGTTCGGTCACCGACGTGATGCCCGCGACCGCCAGATCGTTCAGGCTGCCCTGGCGGGTTTCGTGTTCCAGGACACCGCTCAGGCGTTCCGCGACCCGTAGCTGGCTGTCCAGGTAGTCGCGGTGCAGGGCCAGGTGTTCCCAAGCCACGCCGGTCGGGCCGAAGCCGACCGGGTAGGCGGGGGTCATCACCGGCTCGGCCGCCACCGGAAGCGGAGCAGCGACAGCTGGGACAGGGGTGGGTGCGGCCGGAGCGGGGGGCGGAGTCTGGGCGGCCGGAGCGGGGGGCGGAGTCTGGGCGGCCGGAGCGGGGGCGGAGTCTGGGCGGCGGGAGTCTGGGCGGCGGGAGTGGGGGCGGCGGGGGTTGGAGAGGGAGTGGGAGTGATCTTGTAGCCATTGGTCAGGGCGTCCTGGTAAGCGCGACGGCGCTCATCCGGGACGTGGTTCACACCGTTCAACGCAACC
Organism: Actinosynnema sp. CA-248983; assembly: GCA_050954585.1. GTDB lineage: Bacteria > Actinomycetota > Actinomycetes > Mycobacteriales > Pseudonocardiaceae > Actinosynnema. Next base: position 5,846,864 of record CP191863.1, read on the forward strand.
CTCATTCCCTTGGTCTCCTCCGCCACCGGCTCGGGCGCCGTGAAGCGGTCGGGGCTGATCAGTGGTAGGCCGAGCACGGTCAGACGAGCCACCAAGTGCTTGATCGCACGGTCACCATCGCGGCCCGGGCCGGCGTCGGCCGACAGGACCACGGCGTCGGTGTCGTCACCCAACACCCGCCGCACCAAGCCGGACAGCACCGCGCGCGGACCGAATTCGACGAACACCCGGTAACCCGCCGCATACATCTCCCGCACCCGGTCCGCGAACGCCACCGGCTTGCCCAGCTGGTCCACCAACACCGCCCGGTTGTGGGCGATGTCCCGTCCATATACGGCACCAAGAGTGTTGGCGTACACCTCGGCCACCGGCTCACGAACGTCCACACTGGACACGGCGGCACGGAAAGCGTCCACGGCGTGCATGACGTAAGGCGTGTGGAAAGCGGCAGCCACCGGCAAGAGTTGGGCGTCCAGGCCGGCCGCGCGTGCCGCCTCGACGAACGCCCGCACAGCCTCCGTCCCGCCACCGACAACCGTCTGCTGCGGTCCGTTCAGGTTGCACACCACGACGTCCGGGTGCGCGGCCAACAGGTCGTCCAAAGCGGGAACATCGCAACGAATCGCGGCCATGGTGCCGCGGTCGGCGTCGGCGGACGGCAGCGTGGCCATCGCCCGACCCCGCGCGGACGCCAAGGCGTGGAACTCCGCCTCCGTCAACGACCCCGCCGCCCACAACGCGGTCAGCTCACCGAAGCTGTGCCCCAGCATCCCTTCGGCGGCGAACCCCAGCGCGCTCAAGTACCGGAACTGCCCCACCGACAGCGCGCCGATCGCCGGCTGCGCGTAATCCGTGCGGCGCAACGACGTCTCCTGCGCCGCCGCAACCTCCTTGTCGAACGCGGGCGGCGGGAACACCACCCGGTTCAGCGGGTCGGCCGGGTCGGACCGCAGGCTCGCCGCGTCGAACGCCTCCCGCACCGGGGGCAGCGCCAACGCGGTCGCCGCCCCCATCCCGACGTACTGGCTGCCCTGACCGGCGAACAGCGCCGCCACCCGCCCGGGGACCCCACCCGACGTGCGGAAGAAGACACCGGACGGCAGCTCGAACTCCTCGACCCCGGACCCGATCCGCGCCACGGCGTCGGCCACCAGCCGGGCCAACTCGTCGGCGTCGCGGGCCACCACGGCCAACCGGGCGTGCGAGTCGGGCACCCGGTCCGTCGACGAAGGCCCCTCCACCGCCCGCAACAACGACGGGACGTCCGGCGCGTGCCACACGTGCACCCGCGACGTCCGGTGGGTCACCTGCACGACGGAAGGCGAGTGCTCCTCGACCACGCAGTGGAAGTTCGTGCCACCGAACCCGAACGACGACACCACCGCCCGCCGCACGTCCCGCCGGGGCTCCAGCACCCACGGCACGGCCCGCGTGTTGACGTAGAACGGCGAGTTCGGGAAATCCACCGCCTCGCGCGGCCTGGTCACGTTGATCGTCGGCGGCAGCACCTTCTCGTGCAGCGCCAGCGACACCTTGATCAGCGCCGCCGCGCCCGCCGCCGCCTTGGTGTGCCCGATCTGCGACTTCACGCTGCCCACGGCGGCGAACTGCCTGTCCTCCGACGCCGCCGAGTACACGTCCCGCAACGCGGTCAGCTCGGTCAGGTCGCCCAGCGACGTCCCCGTCCCGTGGCACTCGACCAGCCCGACGGACGCCGGCGAGACGCCCGCGTCGGCGTAAGCCCGTTCCAGCGCCACGACCTGACCCTCACGGCGCGGCGCGTAGATGCTCTTGTACCGCCCGTCGCTGGACGACCCGATTCCTCGCAGCACCGAGTAGATCCGGTCGCCGTCGCGCTCGGCGTCGGCCAAGCGCTTCAACGCCAGCATGCCGATGCCCTCGCCGATCAGCGTGCCGTCCGACCCCTCGTCGAACGGCCGGATCACGCCGGACTTCGACAGCGCGGGCGTCTTGCTGAAGCACAGGTACATCAGGATGGTGTTCTCGGCGTCGCACCCGCCGGTCAGCATCACGTCGGCCCGGCCGGACACCAGTTCCGACGCCGCCATGTGCAGCGCCGCCAGCGACGACGCGCACGCCGCGTCCACGGTGCAGTTGGTGCCGCCGAAGTCGAACCGGTTGGCGATGCGCCCAGCGACGACGTTGCCCAGCATCCCGGGGAACGAGTTCTCCTCCCACGGCGCGAACGCCTTCACGAACTTCGCCGCGATCTCCTCGGCGTCCTGCTCGGTGAGCCCGACGCTGCGCACGACCTCCTTGAGCACCGGCGTCTGCAACCGGGTGGCCAGCGGCTGGGTCAGCGAGTTCGCGCCGGTGATGCCCAGCACCACGCCGGTGCGCGCGGGGTCCCAGCCGCCGCCGACGTCGGCCAGCGTCTGCTTGGCCACCACCAGGCTCAGCAACTGCAGGACGTCGGTGACCTCCAGGGACGTCGGCGGCAGGCCGAACTCCAGCGGGTTGAACGGCACGGTCGGGATGAACCCGCCGCGCTTGGCGTAGGTCTTGTCCGGCGCGCCGGGGTCGGGGTCGTAGTAGTCGTCGACCTTCCAGTGCGTCTCCGGCACGTCCTCGATGCAGTCGACGGCGTCGACGACGTTGCCCCAGAACTCGCGGAGGTCACCGGAGCGCGGGTAGAGCGCGCCGAGTCCGACGATGGCGATCGGTGTCTCGCCGAGCGGGCGGTGTGCGTTCATCAGCGGCGGTCCCATGCTGTGTGGCGGTCAGCGGGCGGCGGTCAGCGGGCGGGCGGCGGTCAGCGGGCGGCGGTCAGCGGGCGGGCAGGGGTCAGCGGGCGAGGGGGGCGAGGGTGGCCTGGAGCACGGCCAGCGCCCCGGGGTGGCGCAGCATCGAGTAGTGGTCGCCCGGGCAGGCGGCGGTGGACAGCCCGGGGGCCAGCGCGTCCCAGCCCAGCGGCTCGGGGGTGGCCAGCAGGCCGCGGTCGGGGCGCACCAGCGTGACGGGCACGTCGACCGGGACGGGGGTGTGCGCGCGGGCCAGGGAGTTGTTGCGGCGCAACCCGTCCGCGTAGGTGGTGAACACCTTGCGCAGGCCGGGCAGGGTCGTCCCGGGGCGCAGTGCCCCGGAGGCCAGCCCGGCGGCCAGCACCGCCTCCAGGTCGGCGGACGCGTCCACCGGGCGGGCGCGCTTGGCGGCCAGGTACATCGCGAACCAGCCGAGCGCCAGCGAGCCGTCCAGGTCGTCGTCGGCGGCGGTGTACTCGGGCACGGGCGCGATGCTGTCCAGCAGCACCAGCCGGTCCGGGCGCTCCCCGGCCGCCAGGCGGGACACGGCCGCGAACGCGACCACCCCGCCGAACGACCAGCCGGCGAAGGTCCACCGGTCCGGCACGCCCCGCGCCCGCAGCTCGACGACGACCCGGTCGGCCAGCGCGTCGATCGAGGTGGTGAGCACCCCGGTGAGGGCGGCCTCGAAGTACTCGGGCACCTGCTCCAGGTCGACCACGGTCAGCGACGCGGGCGCGAGGGCCTCGGCGAGCGACGCGTACTCGGTGGCGGGCACCGCGCCGGGGTGCACCAGCACCACCGGGTGCCCGCCCGCCGGTCCGAACGCGCGGACCAGCGGCCGGTCAGACAGCGGCGCTCTCACCGGACCGCTCCTGCACGATGTAGCGGGCCAGGTCGGCGATCGTCGGGTGGTACCACAGCGCCGTGGTCTCCAGTTCGAACCCGAGCCAGTTCTCCAGTTCCCCGGACAGCACCAGCGCCTCCGTGGAGTCGAGGTCGAACTCGTCGAAGTACCGGCCGGTGTCGACCTGGTCGGGCGGCACGCCCAACCGGGTCGCGATCTTCTCGACCAGCCATTCCTGCACGGTTTCCACGGTCAGTGCGGACATGCGGTGTTCACCCCTTGTGCGTGCGGTGGAAAGAATCGACCACGGATTCGGCGGCGGCCATCCCGGAGTCGAACGCGGATTCGTGCATACCGAGGATGTCCGGCCCCATCTTGCGCGAGTGGAAATAGGAGCCGGCGAACTTGACGCGACTTTGACCGTCGTTCACCGAATAGATCTCCGACTGGATTCTTCGGGCCTCGATCGTGAACACCGGGTGCCGGTACGAGAGGTCCGCCACGACCCGGTCCGGGTCGATGTCGACCCCGCTGTCCAGGGTGAGGAAGTAGTCGTCGGCGGCGGTGAAGCACTGGAGGTCGTTGAGGTAGTAGTTCACCCACGTCGACTCGCCGCGCCGGCCGTAGTTCCAGCTGCGCCACGTCTCGCGGGGCGTGGGCTGCACGGCCGGGTCGGTGTGCAGGGTCGCCCGGGTCGGGTGGTAGGCGACGACCTCCAGCAGCCGCTGGCGCCCGGTCGGCCGCTCCAGCAGCCGCAGCGCGTCGTCGGCGTGGGTGGCCAGCACGACCTGGTCGAAGGACTCCGGCCCGTCGGCGGTGTGCACCTCCACGGCGTCGCCGGTCTCCCGGACGCCGACCACCTCCGCGCCCAGCCGAACGCTGTTACCAGCGGTTTCGATGGCGTCAAGGGCCGCGCGGACGTAGCTGACGCTGCCGCCGGTCACGGTGCGCCACGGCACGGTCCGGCCGCCGAGGCCCTCGCTGCCGTGGGCGAAGAAGAACGCGATGATCGTGCTCGCGGGCATCTCCCAGATCCGGTCCGCGGGCACCGACCAGGCGGCGGTGGCGATCAGCACGACGAACCCGCGGCGGAACGCGTCGCTGTAGCCGTTGGCCGCCAGGTACTCCCCCAGCGGCATGTCGGTGCGCTTGCGGACGAAGTCGCGGGGCGAGTCGCGCAGGAACCGGGTCGCCTCCCGCCACAGGTGGACGAAGTCGCCGGGGTACTTGGCGACGACCTCCTCCTCCGGCCGGTCGAAGTCGTCCGAGACGTAGGCGGTGGCCGCGTCGAGGTCGAAGAAGCTGAACTTCCCGGGGTGCGGCTGGGTGGCCACCCCGAGGTCGGCGAAGAATTGGGTCAGCCTCGGGTAGTGCGGCTCGTTGTAGACGATGAACGCGGTGTCGAGGCCGAGCGTGCGGCCGGCGTCGGCGACTTCCACGGTGTGCGCGTGACCGCCCGCGCGCCGGTCGGCCTCGAACAGTGTGACGTGCGCCTCGTCGCGCAGGTGGTACGCGGCGGAAATGCCCGCCGCGCCCGCGCCGACGACCGCCACTCGTGGTCGCACGAGTTGCCTCCCAGGTGGGCCGGATTGCGATTCGACCTACAGAGGCAGCCTCTTAGCGCCCGGATACAAACCGGGCCAACTTTTTTGTTGCTCACTGCGGATATGACCGCGAGGTGAACTGGCCGTGAAACCCGAAGGGGATGGCGTGCGGGACTTCGGCCCGGGCCAGTTCGGCGAACGTCGAGGCGTCGAGCACCAGCAGGGCGGAGCGCTCGCTCGCACCGTCCAGGACCACGGACAACACCACGCCGTCGTCCTCCCGCGCGGCGTCCGGCGCGGCCACGAACACCGGCTCGCCGGGGTAGCGGCCCGCTTCGTGCCACCGCAGCGTCCGTCCACTTCGGACGTCGACCTTGACGAGCTGGTTGAAGAAGTCGCTTCGGGACCCGCCGTGCGCGCCGACCCCGTAGACGTGGCGGTACTCGCGGCCGTTGTGCGCGCGGTAGGAGATCCGCGGCAGCTCCAGCGCCTCGGTGGACAGCTGCCGGCGGTGGATCGCCCCGCCCGCCAGGTCGACCTCGTAGCGGGTCGGGAAGGGCAGCGGCACCTCGGTCGCGCCGCGCAGCCGGTCCAGGTAGAGGGCGTCGACGACCTCCGCGTCCGGGTAGGCGCTGATGTCCACGACCACCCGGCCCTCGGCGTCGAAGGCGTTGATGTGGTGGAACGCGAAGAACGCGTCGGTGCGGTGGTCGGCGACCAGTTCGCCGTCCTCCTGGGAGAACACGACGAACCGGGTGCCCAGCTCGGGCCGCCACCGGTAGTTCTCGATGAACGGCTTGCCCCGCACCAGGAACGACAGCGGGTTGACCACCAGCGGGAACACCACGAGCACCACGTGCCGCTCGGTGACGGCGAAGCTGTGCAGGTAGCCGGGCCGGTCGGTGGGCAGTTCGGCGAGCACCCGGCGGGTGCGCCCGCGCTGCCGGTAGACCCGGTAGACGCTGCGCCGGCCGAACTGGAGCAGGTAGTTCACCAGGTCGCCGGACAGCGGGGCGACGTGCGGGTGCGCGGTGGTGACCTGGCCGGGGATGGCGCGGTCGCGGTCCGAGAGGCCGACGGTGGCGAGGGTGTCCGGGTCGAACTCCACCGCGATCGGGGTCTCGGTGAGCGCCCAGTCGCCCTCGGCGTCGCCGAGCAGCACGTTGACGTTGGCGTTGGGGGTCAGCCGGGGCCGGGTGAAGAAGCGGCCGAAGATCGACCGGCACGGGTCGGTGGCGAACTCGCCGAACGCGATCCGGCCGTCGTCGGCGGAGCGCAGGGCCGGGGTGTCCAGGTAGCGGTTGCGGTAGGCGACCCGGCCGCCGGCGAAGGCGAACCGGTGCAGCATCGCCTGCCCGTCGAACCAGTGCCGGAACGACCGGTCACCGGCCTCGAACCGCGCCGGACCGTTGCGCACCAACGTGCCGGACAGCCACCGCGGCAGTTCGCCGCGCACGTCGAGGTCCAGCGCCACCTCGCGCTCCAACGACCGGAATCCCGCGCGCATCGCCCACTCCGTCCCTTCGAAACGCTGTTATAAAACACCGTTTCGGATCAGTCGTCAAGCGCGGCCACCTCGTCGCCGTGGTCCAGACCCCACTGCCCCATCGCGTCGATCGGGCCGAGCAGGCTCTCCCCCAGCGGGGTCAGCGAGTACTCCACGCGGTCCGTGCCGACCTCCCGGGCGACCAGCCCGTAGCCCTCCAGCCGGCGCAACGACTCGGTGAGCACCTTCGGCCGGATGCCGCCGATCAGCCGGCGCAGGTCGGCGGGTCGGCGAGCACCGTCGCGCAGCGCGAACATCACCACCGGGTTCCACGTGTTGGCCATCAGGTCGAAGGCGACGCGGGCCTGGCAGTCGGCGAGGAAGCGGGTCATCGTCCCCCCTTGCGCGGACACCGTTCGGTGCCCGTCGGGCTTTCTAGCGTTCTTTCCAGGAAGCCTAGGTGGGAGGAACGGATGAAGATCGGCGTGCTGGGGACCGGCGGGATGGCGCAGGCCCTGGGCGGCAAGTGGGCGGCGCGCGGGCACGACGTGCTGGTCGGCGGGCGGTCGGCGGAGCGCGCGGCGGCACTGGCGGCGCGCATCGGGGCGCGGGCCGGGTCGGTGCGGGAGGCCGTGGCGTTCGGGGACGTCCTGCTGGTGGCGGTGCCCGCGTCGGCGGCGGTCGAGGCGGTGGGCGACGCGCGCGGCAAGGTCGTCGTCGACTGCACGAACTCGATCGAGGACGGGTTCGTGCTGGGCTCGTCCGGGGCCGCGAAGCTGGCGGCGGCGTCGGGCGGGGACGTGGTGAAGGCGTTCAACCTGTGCCACGTCAGCGTGTGGGGCGACCCGTCGCCGGTGTACGAGGGACGGCCGTTGGGCGTGCCGGTGTGCGGTGATTCGCCACGGGCGCTGGAGGTCGTGCGGGAGTTGGTGCGTGACGCGGGGTGCGTGCCGGTGGACGGCGGCGGCCTGGCGCGGGCCGCGTTGCTGGAGGCCACGGCGGCGTTCGCGATCGGCGTGTGGGTCGGCGGCGGGCAGGACGTGCGGGCGATGTTCCCGGCGCTGGAGGCCGCCCTTGGGGTAATGTAACAGCACTGTTGTATCTGCGGAGGGGGTTGGCGTTGTACCCGGAGATCGAGCCGTACGACCACGGCATGCTCGACGTCGGCGACGGGCACCAGGTGTACTGGGAGGTGTGCGGCAACCCCGAGGGGAAGCCCGCCGTCGTGCTGCACGGCGGCCCGGGGTCCGGGTGCAGCACCAACGTCCGGCGCTACTTCGACCCGGACGCGTACCGGGTGGTCCTGTTCGACCAGCGCGGGTGCGGCCGGTCGACGCCGCACGCCGGGGCGCCCGTGGCCGACCTGTCCACCAACACCACCGACCACCTGATCGCGGACATGGAGCTGCTGCGGGAGTTCCTCGGGATTCAGCGGTGGCAGCTGTTCGGCGCGTCCTGGGGTGCGGTGCTGGGCCTGGTCTACGCGGTGCGCCACCCCGAGCGGGTGTCCGAGCTGGTGCTGGCGGGCGTGGCGACCGGTCGGCAGGCCGAGGTGGACCTGCTGGTGACCGGTCTGGGGCCGATGTTCCCCGAGGCGCACGCCCGGTTCCGCGCGTTCGCCGGGGGCGCGGACGACCTGTGCGCGGCCTACGCCAAGCTGCTGCACGACCCTTCCGTGCAGCAGCAGGCGGCCGACGAGTGGTGCGCGTGGGAGGACGCGATGCTTCCGTTGACGCCCAACGACCCGCGCATGGACCCGCCGGAGTACCGCTTGGCGTTCGCCCGCCTGGTCACGCACTACTGGGCGAACGGCTCGTTCATCCCGGACGGGTACGTGCTGGCGAACGCCGACCGGTTGGCGGGCATCCCCGGCGTGCTCGTGCAGGGCGAACTGGACCTGGGCAACCTGGTCGGCACGCCGTGGCTGCTGGCGCACGCGTGGCCGGACGCGGAACTTGTCCTGATCCGCGACACCGCGCACGGTGGAAGTGCCAGCATGACCGAAGCCAGGATCGCCGCCACCGACCGGTTCCGGTGACCCCTGGCCCTTCCGGCCGGGGTGGGGCGATGCCCGCGACGTTCGACGACCACGCGCACCAAGCCGTCCGACTCGCCCGGATTCAGGCGAGACAGCTGCGGCACCAGCAGGTGGGCACCGAACACCTGCTGGCCGGCTTGGTCGAGGAGGACCTGAGCCTGGCCGCCCAGGCCCTCACCTCCGCCGGCCTGACCACCGCCGGCTGCGTCGACCACCTCGTCGAAATCACCGGCCGAGGCGGCGCGTCCTCGCCCGGCGACCTGCCCTTCACCCCGCGCGCCGAGCAGGCGATGGAACAGGCCCGCCGGCACGCCGTCTCCCTGGGCCACCGCCGAGCCGGCACCGAACACCTGCTGATCGCCCTGCTGGACCAACCCGACAGCGGCGCGGTCCACCTCCTGACCCGCGCCCGCATCCAGGCGGAAGACGTCCGCGACCGCCTCCAGGCAGCCCTGCACGGCCTCGTCCTCCCGCCCCGCACCCGCCCCGCCGTGTACCTGAGCTACGCCCACCCCGACGACCTGCACCTGGCCGGCCGCCTGGGCGACCACTTGGCGGAACACGACATCGAGGTCGTCGAGGCCGTCCACCGAGCGGACCACCTGCTGGCCCTGATCAGTCCTTCATGGACGTTGCGCGAGCCGATGCCGGCGGAATTCGACTCGGCGCTGCGGCACTACGTCCGCGTGGTGCCGGTGTTGGTGGACGACGCCCGGATGCCGGACGTGGAGCCGTTCAACCTGGCGACGTTCCGACAGGTGCTCGAACTCCACCACGAAACCTTCCGCCAGGACGTCGAGCGCCTGGTCGAGGCCCTGGCGGAAGGCTTCTAGTGCTCCTGCCGCGCACCGACTACGCCTGCGCCCAGCCCGGCATCGGGTAGGCCGCCATCAGCTCCGCCACCTCCGCCGCGATCCGGTCCAGCGTCGCCCCGTCGCCCGCCGCCTGCACGGCCGCGTCGATCCACGCCGCCACCTGCGGCATGTGGTCCGGTCCCAAGCCCCGGGTCGTGATCGCCGCCGTGCCCAGCCGCACCCCCGACGGGTCGAACGGCTTGCGCGGGTCGAAGGGCACCGTGTTGTAGTTCGCCTCGATGCCCGCGCGGTCCAGGGCCTTCGCCGCCGGCTTGCCGCCGATGGCCTTGTTGGTCAGGTCGAGCAGGATGAGGTGGTTGTCCGTGCCGCCGGACACCAGGTCGAAGCCGCGCTGGGTCAACGCCGCCGCGAGGGCCTTGGCGTTGGCGACCACGTTGTGGGCGTAGGTGCGGAACTCCGCGGTCGCCGCCTCGCCCAGCGCCACGGCGATCGCGGCGGTGGTGTGGTTGTGCGGACCGCCCTGCAGGCCCGGGAAGACGGCCTTGTCGACGGCCTTGGCGTGCGAGGCGTCCGACAGGATCATCGCGCCGCGCGGGCCGCGCAGGGTCTTGTGGGTGGTGGTCGTGATCACCTGGGCGTGGCCGACCGGGGACGGGTGCGCCCCGCCCGCGACCAGGCCGGCGATGTGCGCGATGTCGGCCACCAGGACGGCGTCGACCTCGCGCGCGATCTCGGCGAACGCAGGGAAGTCGATGGTGCGCGGGATGGCCGTGCCACCGCAGAAGATCACCTTGGGGCGTTCCTTGCGCGCCAGGTCGCGGGCCTCGTCGAGGTCGACCTGGCCGGTCTCCTTGCGCACGCCGTACTGGACGCTGCGGAACCACTTGCCGGTCGCGGAGACGCCCCAGCCGTGGGTCAGGTGCCCGCCGGACGGCAGGGCCAGGCCCATCACGGTGTCGCCGGGCTCCAGGAACGCCATGTACACGGCCAGGTTCGCGGGCGAACCCGAGTACGGCTGGACGTTCGCGTGGTCGACGCCGAAGACCGCCTTGGCCCGTTCGACGGCCAGGGTCTCCACCGGGTCGACGACCTGCTGGCCCTCGTAGTAGCGGCGGCCGGCGTAGCCCTCGGAGTACTTGTTGGTCAGCACCGTTCCGGTGGCTTCGAGTACCGCGCGGGAGACGTAGTTCTCCGACGCGATCAGTCGGATCTTGTCGAACTGGCGGCGCGCTTCGGCCTGGACGAGGTCGGCGATCTCCGGGTCGGCCTGGGTGAGCGCGGGGATGGCGGGGTCGTGCACGGCAGCCTCCAGCGAGTGCCGGGCACCCAGGCGCGCGGTGCTCTGTCGGCTCTTCGCTCCCCGGTGGTCGATCCCACCCTCGGCACGCCAGTCGCGAACGCTGTTCATCCTAGCGCCGCCTGTTAGGGGTATTGCCCGCCGCGTAGGCGTGATTACATACTGCGTCGGAAAAGTTCCAACTGCAAACGTACCACGTCAGATCTTCCCTGCCCTCCGAAAGGAGCTGACGTGCTCGATCGACGCACGTTCGTGCTCGGCGCCGCCGTGACGGCCGTGGCCGCCACGTCCGTCGGAACCGGAACCGCCAACGCCTCCGCTCCCCCGTCCGGCGGCATCGGTGTCGCCACCCTCGACGGGGTTCCCGTGACTCTCGCACGCATCGACGGCCGTTGGGCACTGCTCAGCGACAACGGTTCGGTGCGCATCACGACCGGCTTGGACAACGCCGACCTGGTCGACCTCTCCGACGACGGCACGCAGCTCGTCGCCGCCGGTTCGCTGGCCGGTGACCCGGTCGCCGCGCTGTGGACCTCGACGGACGGCGTGACCTGGCGGGAGGCGCGTCGCCTGCACGGCACGCGCTCGGAGTTCACCGCCGTCACCGGCGCCCTCGCGCTCGGGTCGGTGGTGCGGCACGAGCGCGCGCCCGAGGTCCGGGTAGCCGCCCGGCGCACGCCTTCGGGCTGGACCACCGTGCCGGTGCGCGGCCTGGCCGACGGGCTGCTGGCGTCCGCCCTGGCCACTACCGCGACCGGGTTCGTGTGCGCGTCGGTGGACTCCGCCGGCACCCGCGTGCACACCTCGACCGACGGGGTGGCGTGGAGCGAACTGCCGCGCGTCGACGGGGTCGCGGTGCGCGGCCTGGTGTCCGCGTCCGGTGTCGTGCGGTGGTTCGGCAACGAGATCGCCGACGCCGCGCCGCTGACCGGCGTCGTCGGCGGCACCTCGGGCCCGGCGGCCGTGCCCGCCGACGCCAAGGCCCTCGGCGTGACCGGCACGCGCGCCGCGTGGCTGTCCGCCGGCCGCCTCCTGACCACCGCGATCTGAGGGAGCCCACTGGTGATCACGTTCAGCCGGATCGACGGCACCCCGGTCTACTACTGGCGGTCCAACCGCGGCAACACGACCCTGCGCAACTGGCAGGCGACCCAGGGGTTCTACGACAGCCTGGTGCTGTGGATCAGGGACCTGCGGTCGCTGTCCTCGGCCTACGGCAGCATCACCTACCTGGTGTCGGCCGGGTTCTACGTGAACAAGCCCGGCCAGCACGGCGCCGGCACCGCGATGGACCTGGACCACGTCCGCTGGTCCGGCGGCCAGGTCTCGTCCCCGCTCGACCGCCACCACGCGTCCACCACGCTGGCCACCCGCCGCCGCTACCTGGCGGTGGACGCGGTGTGCCGCAGGCGTTTCCGCTACGTCCTGGACGGCTGGTACAACGCCGACCACGCCGACCACATCCACGCCGACTTCGGCGGCCTGCCGGTGCGGTGCGTGAAGAGCTCGGAGTCGGACACGAAGTTCGTGCAGGCCCTGTGCAACAACTTCATGAGTTCCGGGTTGGTGGTGGACGGCATCTGGGGCACCAACACCCAGAACGCCTTCAACACCGCCAAGTCCCGCCTGGGCATCACCGGCGACCCGCACACGACGACGTCGGTCTGGCAGTCCTTCCTCTCCGCCGCCGCCCGCAAGGGCTTCGCCAACCAGCCGTTCTAGGGCTCCGGCGGGCGCGCCGGGACCAACCCGGCGCGCCCGCCGGTGCTCCCTCGTCGGCTTCCTGCCGGTCCGGCCGGTGGACTCGGGGCCATGCCGGTTTCGAGCACAGTCGAAGCCCACCAGTGGAAGCGTTGGTGCGCGGTCGTTTCCGTCGCCACCGGGATCTTCGCCATCGTCACCGCCGCGATCCTGCCGATCGGCCTGCTGACCTCGATCGGAGGGCCACTTCGGCGCCTACACCTACGTCACACCGTTCCTCGAACAGGTCACCGGCCTCGGCGCGTCCGTCACAGGGGAACGTTGCCGTGCTTGCGAGCCGGCGCACGGCGGCGCTTGTCGCGAAGCATCGCCAACCCCCGCAGCACGGCGGATCGGGTCTGGGCCGGGTCGATCACATCGTCCACCAGCCCGCGTTCGGCCGCGTAGTACGGGTGCACGAGTTCGTCGGCGTACCGGGCCATGAGGGTCGCCCGCAGCTCGTCCGGGTCGGCGGACGCGGCCAGCTCCTTGCGGTGGATGACGTTCACCGCCGCCTCCGCGCCCATCACGGCGATCTCGTTGGTGGGCCAAGCCAAAGACAGGTCACACCCGATGGACCGCGAGTCCATCACGATGTACGCGCCCCCGTAAGCCTTGCGCAGGATCACCTGCACCCGCGGCACGGAGGCCTCGCAGTACGCGTACAACAGCTTCGCGCCGTGCCGGATCGCCCCGCCGTACTCCTGATCCGTCCCCGGCAGGAACCCCGGCACGTCCACCAACGTCACCAACGGAATCCCAAAGGCATCGCAGAACCGCACGAACCGCGCCGCCTTCTGCGACGCCGAGGTGTCCAGCACCCCGGCCAACACCAAGGGCTGGTTCCCCACCACACCAACGACCTCGCCACCCATGCGGGCCAACGCGCACACCACGTTGCCCGCCCAACCCTCATGGACCTCCAGGAAATCCCCGTCGTCCACCAGTTCCTCGACCACGTCCCGGATGTCGTAGGGCTGGTTGGGCTCCACCGGCACCAGCTCCGCCAACCCGGGCCGCAGGTCGTCACCACCCGGGTACGAACACCCCGGCGGCGGTTCGAAGTTGTTGGCGGGCAACAGGGACAGCAGGTACTTGACGTCCGCGAGGCAGCTCTCCTCGTCATCGTGCACGAACGACGCCACCCCGGACAACGCCCCGTGCACGTCGGCCCCGCCCAGCTGGTCGTGCGTCACCCGCTCACCGCTCACCGCGGCCACGACATCCGGCCCCGTCAGGTACATCTGCGCGGTGTCGCGCACCATGAAAGTGAAGTCCGCCAAAGCGGGCGAATACGCCGCACCACCGGCACAAGGCCCCAGCACCACGGCGATCTGCGGGACGATCCCGGACGCCTCCACCTGCCGCCGGAAGATCCCGCCGTACCCGTGCAGCGCCATGACGCCTTCCTGGATGCGCGCGCCGCCGCTGTCGTTGACCGAGACGATCGGCGACCCGGTCGCCAGCGCCAGGTCCATGACCTTGTGGATCTTCTCCGCGTGCGCGGCGCCCAGCGAACCGCCCGAGATGGTGAAGTCCTGCGCGTAGACGAAGATCCGCCGCCCGTCGACGGTCCCCGAACCGGCCACGACACCGTCCGTGTGCGCGCCCGTGGTCCCCCGCCGGAACATCTCGACCTCGACGAACGACCCCTCGTCGAGCAGCAGCTCCAGCCGCTCCCGCGCGGTCCGCTTGCCCAGCTCGTGCTGGCGCTCGACGGCGGCCCGGTTCCCCAGAGCGACCCGGCTGGTCAGCTCGTCGCGCCGGTCCCGCAACGACCGCATCGCGCGCGGCGGAGGGGTCGGCCGGACGGCGGGCCGGAAGTCCATCTCAGAGATGCTCATTCGACGCCTTTCGCTCCGCGGGCCACTCAGCCTGCATCGCGTCCACTGAGCGGGAAAACCCCTACCGCCCCACTTCGGGCCATGGCGAACCCGGAAACGACCCCGGTCTACCGGGTGAACCGCCCGGTCGCCCACGCCCGGTCGCCGGGTTCTGCCACCGCGTCGACCCGGCGTCCGTCCACGTGGTACTCGACCGGCTCCACCAGCCCCTCCTCGACGGCGGCCGTCCACGCCCGGTGCGGGCCAACCCCCACGGGTACCAGGGGATCACGTCGTCCACCACGACCACCGCGCCCGGCCGGGCCAGGCGACGGGCGTTGACGATGTCGGCGTAGGCGATCTCGAAGGTGTGCCCGCCGTCGACGAACACCAGGTCCGGCCGCGCCCCGGAGTACGCGGGGACGGTCCCGGTGGAGTCGCCGACGACCAGTTCGTGCCGCCCGGGGTAGCGGACGTCCACGAACTCCTTGGCCAGCGCGACCGACCGCCGCTGGTCCAGCTCGAAGGACACCACCCGCGCGTCCGGCGCGCTCTCCAGGAACGCGATGCTGGAGAACCCGATGTTGAACCCGATCTCGGCGATGGTCCGGGCGCCTGACGCGCGGGCGAGGCCGGCCAGGTACTCGACCTCCGCCAGGCTCGCGAACCCCTCGGTGACGGGCGCGCCGCCGTCGCGCACGTGGCCGTAGACGTCCCACAGGAGCTGTTCGAGCGCGCTGGTCTGCTGCACGGGCGTCTCGCTTTCGTCGCCGGGGACCCGCAGCTTGGGCGACCCGGCCGAACGGGGGCAAGGGCGCCCGCGATTTTGCGCTGATCAGGCCAAATGCCGCCGGCGAACCTCGCCGCGGGATGAATAGTTGACACTGACTAGTCAGTGCTGGATAGTTGTTCCTGACTACAGGAGGACGGATGGCGAGCAAGCGCAAGGTCGGCAACCTGCTTGGCCTGGCCGTGCTGAGCTACCTGGTCAGGCAGCCCGCACACCCCTACGAGCTGAGCCGGATGCTGCGCGAGCACGGGGACGACCGCAGCATCAAGTTCACCCACGGCTCGCTCTACATGGTCGTCGGGCAGCTCGAAAAGGCCGGGTTCATCGCCCCGCAGGAGACCGTCCGCGACGGCCAGCGCCCCGAGCGCACCGTCTACGCGCTGACCCCCGAGGGGCGGGCCGAGCTGCGCGACTGGATGCGGGACCTGGTGTCCGAGCCGCGGCACGAGTACCCGCACTTCGTGGCCGCCCTGTCGCTGATCGGGGCGCTGCCGCCGGACGAGGTCGTGCCGCTGCTGCGCGACCGGCTGGTGCGGCTGGCCGCGCAGCGGGCGGAGATCCGCGCGCTGGTCGACGGGACCGACGTGCACCCGCTCTTCCTGGTCGAGGAGGAGTACCGGATCGCCCTGCTGGACGCCGAGGCGGCGTTCGTCCAGGGCTTCATCGACCGGATCGAGGACCCGGAGACCGGCTGGGGACCCATGTGGGCCGGTTTCCACCAGAGGCTGGAGGGGACATGAACGTGCTGGTGATCGGCGGTGGCATCGGCGGGCCGGTGGCCGCGCTGGCGCTGCGGCGGGCGGGGTTCGAGGCCACCGTCTACGAGGCGTACCCGCGCACGGCCGAGGGCGTCGGCGGCGGGCTGAGCATCGCGCCGAACGGGTTGCAGGCGTTGGGCGTGGTGGGGATGGACGAGGCGGTGCGGGCGATCGGCACGCCCATCACGTCCATGGCCATGCAGAGCTGGACGGGCAAGACGCTGGGCGCGTTCGCCAGCGACCCGCCGCAGCTCATGGTGTGGCGCGACGAGCTGTACCGGGTGCTGCGCGAGGAGGCGTTGGCGCGCGGGGTGGAGTTCGTGCTGGGCAAGCGGTTGGTGGACGCTTCGTCGTCCGACGACGGGGTGGTGGCGCGGTTCGAGGACGGGTCGTCGGTGCGCGGCGACCTGCTGATCGGGGCCGACGGCATCCGGTCCACCGTGCGCGGGCTGATCGACCCGGCCGCGCCGCGCCCCCGGTACGCGGGCCTGCTCGGGTTCGGGGCGCGGGTGGCGGACACCGGGCTGCCGTCGACCGGCGGGCGGATGTACCTGGCGTTCGGGAAGCGGGCGTTCTTCGGGTACCAGGTGATGGACGACTCGTCCGGCGGGTGGTTCGTGAACCTGCCCAGCAAGACGCCGCTGTCGGTGGCCGAGGCGCGGGCCGTGGGCGCCGACGAGTGGTTGCGGCGGTTCCGGGAGGTGTTCGCGGAGGACCGGGTGCCGGCGCTGCCGATGCTGTCGCGGACCTCGCCTTCGGAGTTGGTGATCACAGGGCCGTTGGAGGACATCCCGTCGGTGCCGACGTGGAGCCGGGGGCGGATGGTGTTGATCGGTGACGCGGCGCACGCCACGTCCCCCAGTTCCGGGCAGGGCGCGTCGCTGGCGTTCGAGAGTGCGGTGGAGTTGGCTCGGTGCTTGCGCGACCTGCCGCACGCGGAGGCGTTCGCGGCCTATGAGCGGCTGCGGCGGGACCGGGTGGAGCGGATCATCGCCATGGCGGCGAAGACCAACCAGGACAAGGCGGCCGGTCCGGTGGCGCGGGTGTTGCGCGACCTGATCATGCCGGTGGCGGTGAAGTTCGCGAAGCCGTCGAAGTTCACCTGGCAGTTCGAGCACCGGATCGAGTGGGACGCACCGCTAACAACCGCATAGGGAACGCACAGCCAACGCACAGGATTCGGGGTCACGCTGGGTGGCATGACCCCGATCCACGACCGCGGCCTCGCCTTCGACCTCGCCACGCTCAACCGCAGGAAGGCGTTTTCCCTGCTCGGTGGGGTCGGGCTCGCCTCCCTGGCGGCGTGCTCGGACGGCGGGTCTTCTCCGGGGACCACCATGGCGGCTTCGTGCGCCGACCCGATCCCGCAGGAGACGGCCGGGCCGTACCCCGGTGACGGTTCGAACGGCCCGAACGTGCTGACGCAGAGCGGGATCGTGCGCAGCGACATCCGGACCAGCTTCGGCACCGGCTCGCGGACGGCGGAGGGCGTGCCGCTGACCATCACGTTGACCGTGCGGCGTGCGGGTTCGGGTTGCCCGCCGTACGCGGGGGCGGCGGTGTACCTGTGGCACTGCGACATCGACGGGCGGTACTCGATGTACTCGGAGGGTGTGACCTCGGAGAACTACCTGCGCGGGGTGCAGGAGGCGGACGGCGCGGGGGTGGTGACGTTCACGAGCATCTTCCCGGCCGCGTACTCGGGGCGGTGGCCGCACATCCACTTCGAGGTGTACCCGAGCCTGGCGGAGGCGACCCGGGCGGGCACGAAGATCACCACTTCGCAGCTCGCGCTGCCCGAGGACGTGTGCAAGACGGTGTACGGGACGGCGGGGTACGTCCAGAGCGTGCGGAACATGTCCCGGACTTCGCTGAGCAACGACATGGTGTTCCGGGACGGTAACGACGAGCAGTTGGCTGATGTGACCGGCTCTGTCACCGCCGGTTACACCGCGTCTCTGGCCGTGCCGGTCTGAGTGTCCCTTCCTCTCCCCGGCTGCCGGCGGCTTAGGGGTGCATTCGGGCGCCTTTGAGGATTTTGTCGACGATGTTGCGCCCGGCGTGCACGGCGAGGCCGACCAGGTCCAGCGCGTCCCGTGGGACGGCCCGGACCGCGGCCCGGTTGTCCCGGTCGTTGCCGGTGGCGAACAGGTCGGAGGTGAAGATCGCGATCGGCAGTTCGCGGGCGACGGCCCTGGTGTGCGCGGCGGTGAGGATTTCCTTGCTGCCCGCGAAGACGAGCACGGGTTGGCGGAACATGGCGAGGTAGGGGGTGGCGTCGGCGTCTTCGTAGGGTTCGCCGAACAGGTCGGGGTGGGCGGCGGCGAGGGCGCCGGAGAGGAAGGCGCAGACGTTCAGCCCTTGCCAGGGCTGGAGGTCGTCGCGCAGCAGGACGGCGATCTTGGTGTCGAACCTTTCCACGCGTCGTAGCGTTCCCGGTGCCGGGCCGGCGCGTCTTGTACGTTCCTTGCATGTCGACCGGTCCGGAGGTCACGGCGTGGCGGCCCCCCGTGGCGGGTTTGGCCGAGGTCTTCCACGCGCGTTTTCTGGATCACGCGTACCCCATGCACACCCATGACGCGTGGACGTTGCTCCTGATCGACGACGGCGCCGTCCGCTTCGCCCTGGATCGGCACGAACACGGCGCGATCCGGTCCTTGGTCACGTTGCTGCCCCCGAACATCCCCCACGACGGCCGTGCCGCCACTCCCGCGGGCTTCCGCAAACGCGTCCTCTACCTGGACACCACCGTCCTGGACCCTTCCCTGTCCGGCCGCGCCGCCGACCACCCGGCGCTGCCGGACGCCCTGCTGCGCCACCGAATCCACCAACTCCACAACACCCTGACCCATCCAGAGGAGTCCCTGGAAGCCCAATCCCGCCTAACCCTCATCACCGACCGCCTGACCCACCACCTGGCCCACCTCCCGATGCCACCCACCCATCCACGCGACCGCCGCCTGGCCACCCGCCTACGCGACCTCCTGGACAGCAATGTGCGGGAGGGCCTCTCCCTGGACGCAGCCGCTCGGGAGCTGAACGCCAACCCGAGTCACTTGATCAGGTCCTTCAGCCGCGAATACGGCATCCCACCCCACCAGTACTTGACCGGCCGGCGGGTGGACTTGGCCAGACGCCTGCTCCTGGCGGGCATACCGCCGGCCGAGGCCGCGACCGCCGCCGGCTTCCACGACCAACCTCATCTGACCCGGCACTTCAAACGCCTGGTAGGCGTCCCTCCACGCCACTACGCCCCGCGCTCCAAGGCCCGGTAACCCCTCGGCACCCGCGCCGCGCCCCTTGACTGGCATGGCGGCAGTCGGGGATTCGGGCTTCGACGCAGGTGCAGCGGGGTGCGGTGGCGACGGCCCGGCGGAGTGCAATGGCGGCGGCAGCGGCGGGCGGCGGCGGCGGGCGGCGGCGGCGGCGGCCGGCGGCAGCGGCGGGCGGCGGCGGCGGGCGGCGGCGGCGGCCGGCGGCAGCGGCGGGCGGCAGCGGCGGGCGGCAGGGTGGGTGGCGGGGTGGGTGGTCCTGGGCGGGATGGGGGGCCGTTGTCCGCGCTCCTTGTTTACGGGACGTTCGAGGCGCCGATTGGTCGCAAATCCTGCATGTGCACGATCGGGTGATGTTGCCGAGGGCCGCTCGGAGCCGCGGTCAGCAGCTCCGAGCGGCCCGGATATCACCACATCAGCGTACTCGGTGGACTCGGGTGGTTGGCTCGTCCTGGGTCTTGATGCGGTGCCCCGGGAGGATCAGGTCCGGGTTGGTCAGGTGTTCCGGGTTCAGGGCCACGAGGGCTTCCCAACCACCCGCAACCCCCTTCTCCGCCGCGATCGACGCCAGCGTGTCACCCGCCTTGATCGTGTAGTCACCCTTGGGGTTGTCCGACGACGGAGGGCGAGCCGGCACCGCGGGCTGAACCGGTGCCTGCCGGACGGGGCGGGTGCCTGGTCGTGGGGGCGTTGTGCGCACCGGAGCCGCGCGGCGGCCGGCGCAGGTCGGCCACGCGCCCGCGCCCTGGGTGCGGAGGACGTTCTCCGCGACGCGGATCTGCTCTTCGCGACTGGCGTTGTGCGGCATGCCGGTGCCGCCGTTGGACGCCCACGTGCCGGGGGTGAACTGCAGACCACCGTAGTAGCCGTTCCCGGTGTTGATCGACCAGTTGCCCCCGGACTCGCAGCGCGCCACGGCGTCCCAGTCCAGACCGGGTTCCGCCGCCGCGACGCCGCTGCCCAAGCCGAGCAGGCAGGCGGCGAGCAGTGCTGCCCGGCCGAGGTGGTGGGTCGTGCCGCTGCCGAAGGTGCCTCCGTGATCAGACATGGACTTCGCCGCACCGTCGCGCCGCGCCGGGTCCACAGAGGACGTCCGACTCTCCGTCCCACGGCTTGACCTTCCGTGAGGAGACTCGTCTCCGGGTGGCGCGGTGGACGGAGCGTGGCGCCCGGCCGCCCGGTCGTGCCCGTGCCCGGTCTGGGACCGGCCACGAGCGGACCTTAGGAACAGGTGGCCGGAACGGCGCGGCGAGAGCGACACCACCAGCGTCAGGTCCACTCGAAACGGTGATCTCCAGCGGTAACGCGTTAATCCGGTCGGGAAATGCGTGACGGCCACCAGATGCGCCCGCCGAGGTCCACCGCGAGCGCCGGCACCAGCAGGGATCGCACGATGATGGTGTCCAGCAACACCCCGAACGCCACGATGAACGCGATCTGCGCCAGGAACAGGATCGGCAGCACCGCCAACGCCGCGAACGTCGCCGCCAGCACCACACCCGCCGAGGTGATCACCCCACCGGTGATGGTCAACCCCCGCAGCACGCCCTCCCGCGCCGAACCCAGCACGCGCGTCTCCTCGCGCACCCGCGTCATCAGGAAGATGTTGTAGTCGATCCCCAACGCCACGAGGAACACGAACCCGAACAACGGCACCACCGGGTCCGCGCCCGGAAAGTCGAGCACCCCGTTGAACACCAACGCCGAAACCCCCATCGTCGCGCCAAAAGACAGCACAACGGTGGCGATGAGCAACAACGGCGCCAACAACGACCGCAGCAGCAGCGCCAGCACCAGGAAGATCACCACCAGCACGATCGGGATGATCACCAGCCGATCCCGCTCGGACGTGTCCCGCGTGTCGAGCTGCGTCGCGGTCGGCCCACCCACCTTCGCCTCGGCCGAAGGCACCTCCCGCACCGCCGAACGCAGCCGCTGCACCGTCTCCAGAGCCGCCTCGGAGTCCGCTGGGTCCTTCAACACCACGTCCAACCGCACCAACCCATCGGCCTCGCCCCGCCGCTCCACAGTGGACACACCGTCCACCTTCGCCGCCGCGACGACCTCCGAAACCGCACCCGCCCGCGCCAGCACGATCGCGGGCGACCCGCTGCCACCCGGGAAGTGCCGCGACAGCACCTCCTGCCCCGCCACGGATTCCACGTCGGTGAGGAACACGTCCGACTGCGCCGTCCCGGACGCCTTGAGCTGCGGCACGAACGCCACCCCCGCCAGCAGCACCAGCGTGGTGACCACCCACGTCAACCGCGGTCGAGTCCCGACCAACCGCGCCACCCGCGCCCACGTGCCACCCGCCTCCGGGTGCGGCGACCCGAGCACCGGGCGGCGCGGCCAGAACGCGGCCCGGCCGAGCAGCACCAGCACCGCGGGCAGGAACGTCACCGACGCCAGCAGCGCCGCGCCGATGCCGATCGCCGCGACCGGCCCCAACCCCTTGTTGGAGTTGAGATCGCTGAACAGCAGGCACAGCACGCCGAGCACGACGGTCCCCGCCGACGCCGCGATGGGCTCGATCGTGGCCCGCCACGCCGTCCGCATGGCCGCGAACCGGTCGGCGGTGTCGCGCAACTCCTCGCGGTACCGGGAGACCAGCAGCAGCGCGTAGTCCGTGGCCGCGCCGAAGACCAGGATGAACAGGATGCCCTGGCTCTGGCCGTTGAGGTCGAGGACGTCGTTGTCCGCCAACAGGTACACCGCCAGGCTCGCGACGCCGAGCGCCATCACCCCGGACACCAGCACCACCAGCGGCAGCAGCGGGCTCCGGTAGACCAGCACCAGGATCACCGCGACCACGGCCCCGGCCACCAGCAGCAGCAACCCGTCGATGCCGCCGAAGGCCTCCTTGAGGTCCGCGATCTGCGCGGCCGGGCCGGTGACCAGGACGGTGAGCCCGTCGGGCGGGTTGTCCAGCGCGGCCCGCAGGTCCTCCACGGCGTCGGCCGGCTCGACGGCGTCGATCGCGACCACCACCTGCGCGGCCTGGTCGTCCTCGCGGGACGGGATGACCGGCGAGGCCTTGCCCGGGTAGGCGATGCCGCCGAGGTAGGCGCGGTCGGCCTCGGTGAGGCCCGACGAGCGTTCGGCGACCACGATGGCGGGCAGGCTGCTCTGGTCGCCGAACGCCTTCACCCGCTCCGCGACCTCGGTGGCCTCGGCGGACGCGGGCAGGAACGCGGTGCTGTCGTTGACCGCGACCTCGCTCAGCTTGCCGGTGAACGGGCCCGAGAACCCGCCCAGGGCGAGCCAGGCGACGGCGATCAGGGCGGGGACGACCCAGCGCGCGCACGGGAGAATGACCTCCGGCAGACAATGTGGTTCGATGGTCGAATAGTTCGACGGTCGAAATACTAACCGGAGGGCGGATGGCCGACAACTCGACCCTGGTGCGGCTCCTCAGGCAGCTCGTCGTGGAGTCGGACCACTTCGTCGACCTGTTCGGCGCGTGGCACGGCCTGCACCGCACCGACATGAACGCCCTGGTGCTGATCATGGACGCGGACCGGCGCGGCACCCCGCTGTCACCCGGACGGCTGGCCGAGGCCATGCACCTGAGCGCGTCCGCCACCACCTCCGTCCTGGACCGCCTGGAGTCCTCCGGCCACGTCGAGCGCGCCCGCAGCACCGCCGACCGCCGCAAGGTCGAACTCCGCGTCCACGACAAGGCCCTCGACCTGGGCCGCCGCTTCTTCGCCCCGCTCAGCGGCGCGTACACCTCGGCGTGGGCGTCGTTCAGCGACGACGAGCGCGCCACCATCGCCCGCTTCCTGACCGCCAGCATCGACGCGACGGTGGCCGTGCGCGGCGAAATCGCCGGCTCCCCCACCGACGACTGAGCTACCGTTCCCCAGCACGGACGGCGTGTGGCTCAGCAAGTCAGAGCACCGGGCTTGCAACCCGGAGGGCGCGGGGGCGGAACCCGCCACGCCGGCGGTGGGTGGAGGTGCTGCGCGGCATGCGTGACGGCACCCTGAAGATCGGTTCCCGCACGCCGGTGGCGGACCTGCCCGCGTGGGTCGCCCCGGAAGTCATCCCGGGCGGGTTCGCGACCGGGCGGGCATCGGCCGAGGACCACTGCTGCCCCACGAGACCGACCGGCTCACGGACTTCGCGCGCGCCCTCACCCCCGTGGGTAAGCCGGGAGCGAAAATTCAGCGGTCGGCGAAAAAGCCGGCTAGGATCGAACCGGTGAAGATCCTCTTTTCGAGCCTCGGCTCGCACGGTCACACCTATCCGTTGCTACCCCTGGCGATCGCGGCCCGCGAGCACGGCCACGACGTCACCTTCGCCACCGGCGCCGACTTCGCGGACACCATCGGGCGACTGGGCATCCGGCACGTCGCCGCGGGCACGGACATGCGGCAGGCGTTCAACGCGCTGCTGGAGAAGCACGGTTCGCCGCAGCAGGTCGCGCAGGAAGAACCGCGGCTCATCGCCGAGGTGTTCGGCTCCACGCTGCCCCGCCGGTTCTACGCCGACCTGGTGCCGTTGATCGACGAGTGGCGGCCCGACCTGGTCGTCCACGAGCTGGGCAACCCCGGCGCGGGCCTGGCGGCCAGGACCGCGGGCGTGCCGGCGCTGTGCCACGGCTTCGGCCGGCTGTGGAACGCCGACGAGGCGCCGTTCACGCTCGACGCGCTGGCCGCGTTCACCGACGAACTCGGCGTCGACGTCTCCGACAAGGACCCGATGCTGCTGGGCAACCCGTACCTCGACATCTGCCCGCCCACGGTGCAGGACAGCGCTTTCCTGGCGGCGCACGACACCATCCCGCTGCGGCCGGTGCCCTTCGCCGAGCCCGGCGAGCTGCCGGACTGGGTCGTCGCGCACGAGCAGCCGCTGGTGTACCTGACCCTGGGCACCGCCTTCGGCCACGCGGAGGTGCTGCGCAACGCGATCGCGGGTCTGGCGGCGCTGGAGGGCACGCGGGCGCTCGTCGCGGCCGGGCCGACGGTGGAGGTTTCGGCGTTGGGTGACGTGCCGGACAACGTGACCCTCCTGCCGTGGGTGCCGCAGGCCGACCTGTTGCCGCACACGGACCTCGTCGTGCACCACGGCGGCAGCGGCACGACGCTGGGGTCCTTCTCCGCCGGCGTGCCGCAGTTGGTGCTGCCGCAGGGCGCGGACCAGTTCACCAACGCCGCCGCCATCGTCGAGCACGGCCTGGGCGCGCAACTGCTCGGCGACGACGTGACCGCCGAGGCGGTGACCGCGCACGCGCGCGACCTGCTGTCGAACCCGGCCGTCCAGGACGCCTCGAAGGCGATCGCGGCCGAGGTCGCCGCGATGCCGTCGCCGGCCCAGGTCGCCGCGTCGCTGGCTGATCACGTGCGCTGAAGCACGACAACGCGGCTCTTGGGGTGCTTGTCTTCGCCGCGTGTGGAGTGAGTGGACGCGGGCACGGGATCCTTCCGGCCCGCGTTCTTTTTGAGGGACCGCCTGACCTGCCGACCTCGCGATGTTGCTGCGCTGAGGGCGAACGCGCCTGACACCGACCCCGTCCCGGGAGCACGATGTAATCAAGTAATCCCGGGAGGGCCGCGGTGGACGAAAGCCCGTTGGACGCCTACTCGCGGATCGTCGTGGCGGTCGCGCGGGACGTGACGCCGCACGTGGTGAGCGTGCGGATGCGCCGCGGCGCGGGGTCGGCCGTGGTGTTCACCGACGACGGGTTCCTGCTGACCAACGCGCACGTCGTGGGGTCGGGCCGGGACGGGACGGCGGTGTTCGCCAACGGCAGCGAGAGGCGGTTCGAGGTGGTCGGGTCGGACACGTTGTCGGACCTGGCGGTGCTCAAGGCCCCGGACACCCCGCCGGCCGCGGTGTTCGGCGACGCGGACGCGTTGCAGGTGGGCCAGTTGGTGGTCGCCGTGGGCAACCCGCTGGGGCTGGCCGGTTCGGTGACGGCGGGCGTGGTGAGCGCGCTGGGCCGGGCGGTGCCGGTGAGCAGCGGGCGGGTCGGCCGGGTGATCGAGGACGTGATCCAGACCGACGCGGCGCTCAACCCGGGCAACTCCGGCGGTGCGCTGGCCAACTCGCGCGGCGAGGTCGTCGGCATCAACACGGCCCTGGCGGGCATCGGGCTGGGCCTGGCGATCCCGATGAACAGCACCACCCAGCGCATCCTGTCGACGTTGATGGTCGAGGGCCGGGTGCGCCGGGCGTACCTGGGCGTGGTCGGCGTGCCCGCGCCCCTGCCCGACCCGGTGGCCGAGCGGACCGGGCAGAAGGCGGGCGTGCGCCTGGTGCAGGTGGTCCCGGGCGGCCCGGCCGACCGCGCCGGCCTGCACGACGGCGACCTGGTCCTGAGCGTGGCCCGCACGGAGGTCAAGGACGCCCAGGGCATCCAGCGGCAGTTGTTCGCCGAGGCGATCGGGCTGCCGCTGCCGGTGACCGTCCTGCGCAACGGCGCGATGGTGGACGTGATCGCCACGCCCACCGAACTCACCGCTTAGCTTCCACCGGCATCTCGCCGCAGGGCCACCGGTCGGGCCCGAGGTCCGGTGCACAGGAGGACCCGGCGCAGTTCGACGAGGCCAAGCGCGTCCGGCGGCGACAGACCGGTGCGGGCGTCGTGCTGCGCATCGACGAGCTGGGCGAGCTGCGCGGCGGGGTGGAGCCGGTCGCGGCGGCGCTGGCGGCGGTGCGCGCGACGCCCGCGCAGTGCGGCGACCTGACCCGGGCGGTGATGGACATGGCCGTGCACGGCAAGGCGGGCAACCTGGAGGCCTACCTGGCGGCCGACCTGCTGTTCCACCGGACCCTGCTGGCCGCGTCGGGCAACGAGATGCTCGCCGCGCTCACCGACGTGGTGTCCGAGGTCCTCATCGGCCGCACCGACCACGGGTTGATGCCCGACGAGCCCAACCCGGCCGCGATCCGCCTGCACGCCGACGTGGCGCAGGCCGTGCAGTCCGGCGACCCGGCCGCCGCCGAGCAGGCCATGCGCGACATCATCGCCGAGGCCTCCGACGCCCTGCGCAGCACCTGACGCCGTAACGGCGGCGGCGCCCGGCGCGACCCTGCGGTATGCGCATCCTGTTCGCCACCACGGCGAACATCGGCCACTTCGGACCGATGACGCCGTTCGCCCACGCCTGCGCCGCCGCCGGGCACGAGGTCCGGATCGCCGCACCCGCGTCGTTCGCCGCGACCGTGACCCGCGCCGGTCTGGCACACGTCCCGCTCGGGGAACCCGCTCCCGGCGAGCACGCCCCCATCTTCGCGAAGCTGCCGAGCCTGCCGCGCGACGAGGCGAACCGGATCGTCGTCCGGGACGTGTTCGCCGGCATCGACGCCCAGGCCGCCCTGCCCGCCATGACCGCCGCCGTCGAGGACTTCCGGCCGGACCTGGTGGTGCGCGAGCTGGGCGAGTTCTCGTCGTACGCGGTCGCGAGCAAGCTGGGCGTTCCGCACGTGGAGATCGCGATCGGGCTGGCCGAGGCCAGCGCCACCGCGGCCGGGATGCTGGACGACGCCCTCTCGGCGCTGGGCTGCACCGACGACGGCCTGATGACCGCGCCGCTGCTGTCCGTCATGCCGGCGTCCCTGGAGTCCGGGCCCATCGACCGGCCCGTGCACCGGTTCAGCTACCCGGTCCCCTCCACCACTCCCCCGCCACCGGACGTCCCCGGCTCCGGACCGCTGGTGTACGCGAGCTTCGGCACCGTCGCCGCCGTGCTGCCGTCGTTCGCCGGGGCTTACCGGGACCTGATCGACGTCCTGTCCGCCCGGCGGGTCCGGGCACTGGTCACGGTCGGCGCGGCGGGCGACACGACACTGTCCACTGTGGATCATGTCCGGGTGGAGACCTTCGTGCCGCAACAGGACGTGATGCCCCACGTGGCCGCCGCGATCGGGCACGGCGGCTTCGGCACGACCATGAACGCGCTGGCCGCCGGTGTGCCGCAGGTCGTGGTGCCGCTGTTCTCGATGGACCAGTTCCTCAACGCCGACGCCGTGACGCGGTCGGGCGCGGGCGCGGCGGTGTCGTCGGTGCCCGAGGTCGGCGACGCCCTGGACCGCGTCCTGTCGGACCCGTCCTACGCGACCGCGGCCCGCCGCCTGGCCGACGAGATGGCCGCCCTGCCGCCGGTGTCGGACAGCCCGGAGGTGTTCACGCGCGCGGCCCGCTGACCAGGCGCTCCGGCGGCGTACTCGCCTCCCGGCAGGGGCGAGCACGGGCCCGGGTATCCGCCGGGTAGTCGAGCGACCACTTCTCGTTGCACCGTAACGGTTTCCCCCACGGTCACCGATGGACAGACCAAAGCGGACCGGGAAGGGGGCCGCAATGAGACTGCGCCCCAGGCTGAAGGCAGCACTCCTCACCCTCGCCCTGCTGGCGCCCGCCGTGGTCGCGGTGCCGGCGGTCCACGCGGCGGTGCTCCCGCCGAATTTCAGCGACCGCGTGGTGTTCAGCGGGCTCACCAACCCCACGGCGGTCCGGTTCGCCGACGACGGCCGGGTGTTCGTGGCGCAGAAGAACGGTGTCGTGAAGGTCTTCGACAACCTCAGCGACCCGACGCCGACCACGTTCGCCGACCTGTCCGCGAGCGTCCACGACTTCTGGGACCGCGGGATGCTCGGCCTCGAACTGCACCCCGGGTTCCCGGCCAACCCGTACGTCTACGTCCTCTACGCCTACGACGCTCGCATCGGCGGCACCGCCCCCACCTGGGGCGACGCCTGCCCGACGCCGCCGGGTCCGACCACGGACGGCTGCCTGGTGTCCGGCCGGCTGTCCCGGCTCACCGCGAGCGGCAACACGGCGGTCAGCGAGCAGGTGCTGATCAACGACTGGTGCCAGCAGTACCCGAGCCACTCCGTCGGCACCCTGCTGTTCGGCCGCGACGGCGCGCTGTACGTCACCGGCGGCGACGGGGCGAGCTTCAACAACGTCGACTACGGCCAGTACGGCAACTTCTACGCGGGCAACCAGGCCAACCCGTGCGGCGACCCACCGGGCTCCGTCGGCACCGCCCTCACCTCGCCGAGCGCGCAGGGCGGCGCGCTGCGCAGCCAGAGCGTCCGCCGCACCCCGGTGACCCTGGACGGCGCGGTCCTGCGCATCGACCCGGCGACCGGCCAAGGCCTGCCGGACAACCCGTTCGCGTCCTCCTCCGACCCGAACGCCCGCCGCATCGTCGGCTACGGCCTGCGCAACCCGTTCCGCATGACCCAGCGGCCGGGCAGCGACGAGCTGTGGATCGGCGACGTCGGCTGGGGCACGTGGGAAGAGGTCAACCGGCTGGTCCCCGGCGGCGGCCGGAACTTCGGTTGGCCGTGCTACGAAGGCGCCGGACGACAGGGCGGCTACGAGGGCGCGGGCCTGACCATGTGCTCCCAGCTCTACAACACCGCCGGCTCCGTCACCGCGCCCTATTACGCGTACAACCACAACGCGTGCGTGGTGAACTACACCGGGTGCCGCACGGGCGGTTCGTCCATCACCGGCCTCGCCTTCTACAACGGAGGTTCCTACCCGGCCGCGTACAACGGCGCGTTGTTCTTCGCCGACCACAGCCGCAAGGAGATCTGGGCGATGATGCCCGGCGCCAACGGCCTTCCGGACCCGAACAACCGCCAGTGCCTGGTGTGCGTCGACTCGACCGGCGCCGGCGCCGGACACCCGGTCGACCTGGAGATCGGACCGGGCGGCGACCTGTTCTACGTCAACCTGGCCAACGGCACCATCCACCGCGTCGTCCACACCGCCGCCAACCAGCCCCCCAACGCCAGCATCTCGGCCAACCCGACCAGCGGCAACGCGCCGCTGACGGTGAACTTCAGCGGGACGACGTCCAGCGACCCCGAGGGCGGTGCCCTGACCTACAGCTGGGATCTCGACGCCAACGGCACCTTCGGCGACGCGACGACCGCCACGACGTCCCACACCTACACGACGACCGGCACGTACAGACCGTCCTTGCGGGTCACCGATCCGCAAGGTGCGACGGGCACGACATCGGTCACCATCACCGTCGGCAACACCCCACCGTCGCCGGTGATCGACACGCCGTCGTCGAGCCTGCGGTGGAAGGTCGGGGACGTGATCCCGTTCTCCGGCAGGGCGACCGATACCCAGGACGGTTCGGTTCCCGCGTCCGGCTTGAGCTGGACCCTGCTGGTGGACCACTGCTTCACGACGGCGGACTGCCACGAACACGTCGTGCAGAGTTTCAACGGAGTCTCAAGTGGACAGTTCACCGCGCCGGACCACCAGTACCCGGCCTCGCTGCGGCTGCGGCTGACCGCGACCGACTCGCAGGGGTTGAGCACGTCGACCACGGTCCGGCTGGAACCGCAGACGGTCATGTTGACGTTCAAGACCAACCCGGGCGGGTTGCGCCTGTCGGGCTTGGGGTTCAACGAGTCGACGCGCTCGACGCCGTTCACGGTGACGGTGATCGTGGGTTCGGCCAACTCGGTGAGCGCACCGGAGACCCAGGTGATCAACCGGTCGACGTACGCGTTCTCGTCGTGGTCTGACGGCGGGGCCAAGGAGCACACCATCATCGCCCCGGCGGTGAACACCGCCTACACCGCTTACTACCGCAAACGCTGACCCGCCGACGGGATTGGGGCCGCTCGCACCAGGCGAGCGGCCCCATCGCACTGCACTTACAGGGTCAGGCTCCAGCTGTCGATGTTGCCCGTGTCGTACCGGGCGACGTCCTGGACCCGCAGCGACCACGTCCCGTTGCGCACCTTCGACGACAGGTTGACGGTGTACGTGGCGTCCACGTTGTCCGCGCTGTCACTGCTGCTCGAGTTCTTCAGGCGGTAGGCGGTTCCGTCCGGGGCCACCAGGTCGATGACGAGGTCACCGCGCCAGGTGTGCTTGATGTGCACCTCCACCTTGGACGTGGCCGAGGCGTTGCCGGCGCAGCCCGACACGGTGATCGTGCTGGTCACCGCCGCGCCCGCGTCCGGGATGGCGACGTCGTTGCCGTTGGTCAGGGTGGCGCAGCCCGCCGCGCCCACGGTCCAGGTGAAGGTGGTGCTGCCGGAGCCACCCGCCGACGCCGTCGCGGTCGCGGTCACCGTGTAGGTGCCGGCCGTGGTGGCGGTGCCGGTGATCTGGCCGGTCGACGAGCCGATGCTCAGGCCCGTCGGGAGGCCGGTGGCGGACCACGTGTACGGAGCGGTGCCGCCGGTCGCGGTCAGCTGGAGGTTGGCGGTGCCGCCGACGGCCGTGGTCTGGTTGCCGGGGTTGGCGACCGAGACGCCCGTGGTGCCGCCGTTGACGCGCAGCAGGCGGTTCGGGGTGTTCGCGCCCGGGTTGGTGACCTTGTTCGGGGTCGCCTGGGCCAGGATCGCGCTGTGCACCTCGGCCGGGGTCTTGGTCGGGTTGGCCGCCAGGTACAGCGCGACCGCGCCGGCGACGTGCGGGGACGCCATCGACGTGCCGCTCATCGTGGCCGAGCCCGAGTTGTTCGAGTGCGACGCGGACACGATGTTGGAGCCCGGCGCGAAGATGTCCGTGCAGGTGCCGAAGCTGGAGAACGAGGACCGGGCGTCGGTGTTGGTGGTCGAGCCGACGTTGATGGTCTCGGTGACGCGCTGCGGCGAGTACTTGCAGGAGTCGTCGTTGAAGTTGCCCGCCGCGACGACGTAGGACACGCCCTTGGCGATCGACGCGCGGACGGCGTCGTCGAGGACGCGGCTGGGCTCGTTCGCGGTGCCGGTGTAGAGGCTCATGTTGGCCACGGACGGGAACACCGCGTTCGCGGTCACCCAGTCGACGCCCGCCGCCTCGGTGGACACCGAGCCGCCGCCCTGGCAGTTGAGCACGCGCACGGCCTTGAGGTTGACCTTCTTGGCCAGGCCGTACGCCGCGCCGCCGACGGTGCCCGCGACGTGCGTGCCGTGGCCCTGGCAGTCCTTGCCGTTCTGGCCGTCGTTGAACGCGTCGAAGCCGAACGTGGCGCGCCCGCCGAAGTCGCTGTGGTTGTAGTTGATGCCGGTGTCGATGATGTAGGCGGTGACGTTGCCCGCCTCGGTGCCGTAGCTGTACTTCTGGTTCAGCGGCAGGTCCGCCTGGTCGACCCGGTCCAGGCCCCACGACGGCGGGTTGAGCTGGTCGGCGAGCACTTGGACGGCGCGGTCCTGCTCCACGTAGGACACGGCCGGGTCGGCGGCCAGGCGCTTGGCCTGCTTGGCCGACAGGGTGACCGAGAAGCCCTTCATGGCGGCGCGGTAGGTGAAGCCGACCTTGCCGCCGTAGCGGCCGGTGAGTTCGGCGACCTTGCCGCTGACGTCGGACTGGGCGAGCCCGTTGTCCTTGAGCACGACGATGTAGCTGTCCGGGACCGCGTTCGGCGCGCTCTCGGCGACGATCGGGCCTTCCGGCGCGGCGGTGGCCGCGCCGGGCAGGACGAACGCGGCGGCGACGGCGGTGGTGACCGCCAATCCCAGGCCGAGTGTTCGTCCGGGCAGGGTTCGGTCTCGCATCACTGCTCCTCGATGCAGGGCGCCCGGGGAGCGGCCAGCCCTCGATGGCCCTTCGTGTCCCGGGCGGTGTGAGGTGTCCTGGTCGGACGTCCCGAGTATTTGCGGCGGCCGGCGCGCCGGACAAGATACTTTCGTACGGTTCCGACCAGGCCCCGCCCCAGCGCGGTCGCCCACCCGGTTCGTCCGCCACCCCGATCGTCACGGAGGTGGACGACCACACCGTGCCCGCCGGGGCAGGTACGCGCGCAGCGGACGGGCGGGTCGGTCGTACAGTTCGGCCAGGTCATCGGGGGTGTCCAAGCGCTCGGTCACCGGACTCCCGAACCGCGCGCACCCTACTTGCCCGCGACCCTGACGGGCGTACCCGCGCGCGTCGAATCGCCGCCGACTAGGCTCCGCGCATGGCGAGGTACTTCGACGTGCACCCGGTCAACCCCCAGCGCAGGTCCATCGACCAGGCCGTGGAGCTGATCCGACAGGACGGCCTGATCGCCTACCCGACGGACTCCTGCTACGCGCTGGGCTGCCAGTTGGGCAACAAGGACGGCCTGGACCGCATCCGCCAGATCCGCCACCTCGACGACCGGCACCACTTCACCCTGATGTGCCGCGACTTCTCCCAACTGGGACAGTTCGCGCACGTCGACAACGCCGTCTTCCGCGCGATCAAGTCCGCGACCCCGGGCAGCTACACGTTCATCCTCCCGGCGACCCGCGAGGTGCCGCGTCGGCTGCTGCACCCGAAGAAGAAGACCGTGGGCGCGCGCATCCCGGACCACCCGGTCGCCCAGGCGCTGCTCGAACAACTCGGCGAGCCGATGCTGTCCTCCACCCTCCTGCTGCCCGACCAGGAAGAACCACTGGTGCACGGCTGGGAGATCAAGGACCACCTGGACAACGCGGTCGACGCGGTCCTGGACTCCGGCGACTGCGGCACCGAACCCACCACCGTCGTGGACTTCTCCAGCGGCGAGCCGGAGATCGTGCGGCGCGGCGCGGGCGACCCCAGCCGGTTCGAGTGAGCCCACGGCAAGGGCCGCCGGTCGTCCCGCCGGTAGCGACCGGCGAGACGACCGGCGGCAGGACACCGGGTACCGGAGGAAACACAGCCCCGGGAATGCCTGGCGAACCCCGTTCCGTCACCAACGTGATCGGCAGGTTGCGGCCCACGACCGTCGCCACCGCCGTGGCGCCGCGCCGAACAGGGACCGCCGCGTGATGTCGGCCATGAAGGCTCCTTGAGTCGCAGGGGCTACTTGACGGCGCCGAGCGTCATCCCTTCGACGATGCGCCGGCCGAGCCAGACGTAGAGCGCGAGCATGGGCAGGACGAGGATGCAGACCCCGGCGAACAGGGCGCCGTAGTCGGCTCCGGAGTACTGCTGGGTCTGCATGAAACCCAGCAACGCCAGGGGAAGTGTTTGCAGTTCGGTGTCCTGGATGAACACCAGGGCGATGAACGTCTCGTTCCACAGGCCGATCGCGTTGAGGATCAACGCCGTGATCAGCCCGCCGCGGGCCAGCGGCAGCGAGATCTGGAGGAACGTCCGCAGCGGCCCCGCGCCGTCGATGGCCGCGGCCTCCTCGACCTCCTCGGGCAGGGAGCCGAAGAACGCGGTCAGCAGGAAGACGGTGAAGGGCAGCGAGAGGGCGACGTACAGGACGAACAGGCCGGTCAGCGAGTTGACCAGGCCGATGTTCTCCAGCATCACGAACAGCGGGATCACGATGACCTGCACCGGGATGCCGATGCCCAGCGCGAAGAACAACGCCATCGCCCCGGAGATCCGGGTCCCCGAGCGGGCCAGGGCGTAGGCGGCGGGCGCGGAGATCGCCACCAGCACCACCGCCGACCCGGCCACCAGCAGCACCGTGTTCAGCGCCGCGGTCCCGAAACCGCTGTCGGACCAGGCTTTCACGAAGTTTCCGAACTCGCCGAAGCTCGACAGCGACCACGGTTCGGCGAAGATCGCGGTGTGCTCGCGCAGGGCGGCCAGCCCCATCCACGCCAGCACGCCGACGTTGAAGACCGCCAGCAGCCACACCAGGCCGACGCCGCCGCGGTGGAGCAGCCCGTGACCGTGTCTAGAACTGGATTTGCGCACGGCGCATCACCCTCCGCAGCAGCACGACCAGGGCACCGACCACGAGCAGCATCACCACCGCCGAGGCGGAGGCGTACCCGAACTGGTACTGCGGGTTGCGCCCGCCGAAGGTGCTGCCGTAGATGAACAACGCGCTGTTCCACACCTCGACCGTGGGCATGTCGTTGGTGGTGCCGCCGAACGCGTAGATGAACTCGAAGATCTTCAGCGACGAGATCGTCCAGATGACCGCGGCGGTGGCCACCACGTCCCAGGTCAGCGGCAGCGTGATGTGCCAGAACCGTTGCCACGCGGTCGCTCCGGCCAGCGCCGAGTCCTCGTAGAGGTCGGCCGGGATGCGGTCGACGCCGGCCATGATGATCGTGGTGAAGAAGCCGGTGTTGACCCAGATCAAGCCGATGCAGATGACCGTGAACAGGTTGTCGCCCAACCAGTTCGGGGTGCTGCCGGTGACACCGGACCACAGGGTGGTGAGCAGGCCTTCCGGGGAGCGGAACAGGAAGCCCCACAGCACCGACAGCACCACCGGGGAGACGATGTAGGGGAAGAACAGCACCGCCCGCACGAACTTCCGCCCGCGCATCTCCCGCAGCACCATGGTCAACGCGAACGACACCGCGAACGTCGCCACGCCCACCACGACCAGGATCAGCATGGTGTTGGCGAACGAGTCCAGGAACGTCGAGTCGTCCAGCAGGATCTCGTAGTTCTGCACACCGCGCGGTTCCAGCGCGCCGACGCCGTCCCAGCGGTGGAAGCTGATCCACGCCGACGCCAGCACCGGACCCACGAAGAACACCAGGTACAGCGCGAGGGCGGGCGCGACGAACGGCCAGAACAGCGCTCGGCGGCGACGGGCCAGCGGCGTGAGCGGTGCGGCGGACGCCTTCGTCCGCCGCACCCGACGCCCGGCGACCGCGGTCGCGGACGCAACCGCCATCAGCCGTTCTTCTTCCAGTAGTTCGCCTGCTTCTCCGCCAGCTGGGACAGGAAGCCGTCGACGTCGGTCTTGCCCTTGATGAGCTGGTCGTTGACCGGGTAGAAGGCCTCCTCGGCGTAGCCGGGGATCTCGTCGATGCCGTCGATCGGGCGCGACACCGGGAGGTTCTCCAGCGCGGCGCCCAGGCCCTTCAGGTCGTCGGGCACGGGCAGGGCCGGGTTCGGGGTGAGGTTCTTGGCCGTGGTGGAGATCTTCGACAGGTGCGCGTCCTTGAGGAAGTAGGCGATGAACTTCTCCGCCGCCGCGGCCTTCTTGGCGGGCTTGGGGATCGCGAACCCGAGGTTGGACACCGGCACGGTGGTCTTCGCGCCCGGCAGCGGGGCGAAGGTGAACTGGAAGCCCTGCGCGGCCTTCGGGCCGGTCTCGGACGGGGCCCAGGAACCCATCAGCAGGAAGTCCGCCTGGCGCTGCGCCCACTTCTCCTGCACCGCGGGCCACTTGGAGCCGTCGTAGCCGTCGATGAAGTACTTCTTGTCCACCAGGTCCTTGACCTTGCCCAGGGCGGCGCGGACCTCGGGGGTGTCCCACGCCTTGCCGGACTTGTCCTTGGCCAGCTCGTCGACCTTGCCCGCGCCCAGCGCGCCCTGGAGCGCGCCGACGGTCCAGTAGGCGTTGTAGTACGGGATGTCGGCGTCCAGCGCGATCGGCGCGCGGCCCTCGCCCTTGGCCTTGGCGAACAGCCCGGCCAGCTCGTCCCACGACTTCGGGGCCGTGCCGGGCAGCTTCGAGCCGTCGAACCACAGGCCGTTGCCGATGATCTCGTAGGGCACCAGGAAGAACTTGCCGTCCTTCTTGAGGGTGCCGGTGTACTTGTCGGAGACGACGTCGGAGACCTTCTTGCCCGAGCCGGGCACCTCGACCCCGTAGACCGCGGTGAGGTCGCGGAACTGGTCTGAGGCGACGAGGTTGGCCCGCACCCCGGCTTCCTCCTGGTCCACCAGGTCCGGCACGTCACCGCCGCGCAGCGCGGGCACGACCTTCTTCAGGACGTCCCGGCCCTGCCACTGCACGGTGACGTCGATGCCGGTCTCCTTCTCGAAGTCGGCGACCGCCTGCGCGAGGACCTGGGCCTGCGGCTCGTTCTCCTTCCACATCGACCAGTAGGTGAACGACTTGCCGTCGTCGCTTGCGGCGGTCCCGCCGCTACAGGCGGTCAGGGCGAGCGCGGCGGCCGTGAGGGCGGCGGCGGCGCGGAGTGGAGCAGCGGTCACGGGACACTCCCTGGGGGGCTGTGCGGTGCACTGCACACCGGAGGCGCTGGTGAGCAATTGTGCACATACTTCCCCTCGAACGCGCACCGGTCAACAGTGAGTTGTCACCGTTTGAGCACGGTTCTAGGCGCGATGGGCTGTTCTCGATGCAAAATCATGCAGTATGTTCGTGGCTTGAGTGCAGAAATGCGCACTGTCTGGAGGAGAGCCCGTGAGCACCCACGTCGCTGTCGAGATCGCCACCCAGCCGGACTGCTGGCACCGGGCGTCCACCCTGGCCAAGGAGGTCGCGCCGGTCCTGCCCCGACCCGGTGAGCGGGCGGCCGTGGTCGGCTGCGGCACCTCGTGGTTCATGGCGCAGTCCTACGCGTGGCTGCGCGAGGCCACCGGCCAGGGCTTCACCGACGCCTTCGCCGCCTCCGAGTTCCCCGGCGCGCGGGACTACGACCGGGTCGTCGCGATCACCCGGTCGGGCACCACCTCGGAGGTGCTGGACCTGCTGGAGTCGGTCAGCGTGCCGACCCTGGCCCTGACCGCCGACGGCACCACGCCGGTCGTCGACGCGGCTGACGACGTTGTCGTGCTCGACTTCGCCGACGAGGTGTCGGTCGTGCAGACCCGCTTCGCCACCAGCACACTGGCGCTGCTGCGGACGTCGCTGGGCGAGGACCTGACGCCCGCGATCGCCGACGCTTCGGTCGCGGTGGGGCTTCCGCTGCGGCCGGAGTGGACCGCGGCCACGCAGGTCACCTTCCTGGGGCGGGGCTGGACGGTCGGTCTGGCGCACGAGGCGGCGCTGAAGATGCGCGAGGCGGCGGGCGCGTGGACCGAGTCGTACCCCGCGATGGACTACCGGCACGGGCCGATCAGCGTCACCGCGCCGGGACGGTTGGCGTGGATGTTCGGCAGTGCGCCGGAGGGGTTGGCGGGGGATGTCGAGGCGACCGGGGGGACGTTCGTGACGAGCGGGCTGGACCCGATGGCGGGGTTGGTGGTGGCGCAGCGGCTGGCCGTGCACATCGCGGAAGCCGCGGGCTTGAACCCGGACCAGCCCCGACACCTGACCCGCTCGGTGATCCTGTCGTAGGCGGGTTGACCTGCGCGAATGGTCATCGGAGTCGGCGGCCCGCCTCGCTCAGGGCCGGCCTCCGGCCCCTCTTCCATGATCCCACGCCCCACCGACATTTCCGCCCGCACGCATCCGCTGGCAGGTTTCCACGCGCATACGCAAGACCCGCCCGCGGAGGCTCACGTCGGCCAGGCGTGGCGGTGCTCCACGTGGAGTTCGCGCGCGTTGCCCGACGTTCCGTCGTTCGAGTGCAGCCTGGCGCACGCGTGATCCGGCCCATCGGGACTGGACGGCCCCTCCAGCGCCAGCTCCCGGAACAGGTGGGCGGTGTCGCGGAACAGCGGTGGGCTGCCGACCAGGAACGCCGTTTCCGCGTGCACGTGCTCGTCGAAGCGGTCGCGGTTCTCGCGGTGGTGGCGGTGCGCGTATGAGATATGAGATACCGGCGGGCGGAGGCGGACGGTGTGCGGCAGACCTCGGCCGAGGTGGGCGCGTAGGGACTTCCAGCGGACAGGCGGGAAGCCGAGCGAGTGGTGGACCAGGACCAGGTCCAGCGGACGGCCCTCGACCGGCGACCGGTTGGTGCGCATCGGCAGGTGGATCAAGGAATGGCGGAACTGCGCGGCCAACTGCCACAGGGTCGCCGGCACCCGGGCCGCCTCGGTGTTGACGTAGCCGCTCAGCCAACGGTCGTGGTCCAGCAGAACCGCGCGCGTGGGCGGGTGCGCCGGGCGGACCACCCGGTACTCGTGAGGACCCAACCGCGCACGGTGGATCAGGACGCGTAGTCGCACCGCGGGAAAGTACCCGAGGGGAACCGCCGGGGTCGGCCTGGTTTTTTCCAGCAGCCGACGCCGGCGAGGGCGGCTGGAGGAGTCCCGGGGCGCGCCGCACCGCCGACGGCGCGCCCCGCGCTCTTAAGCCGGCCATGTCACGCACCCCGCTCGAGTCACGCCTTGAACGCTAGGCCGTTCAGGCGAAAACGGCCACGTGACGTCCCCTTTCCGGGTGACCGGGTCACAGGGTGCGCAGGTCCACCACGTGCCAGGTCAGGTCGCTGTTGTCGCCGGTCGACCACCACACGAAAGGGCCCCGCGCGAGCACCGTGCCGAAGCCCGTCCCCAGGTCCGCTGTCCGGTCGGTCCGGGTGTCGTACAGCGCGAGCGCGCCCCGGCCGTCGTCCACGACCACCGCGAACCGGTCCAACAGCACGACGTCCACGATCGCCGAACGCACCTCGCGCCCGCCGACCCGCCGCCGCGACGACCCGTCGGGCCGCATGAGGTCCAGCCGCGCCGTCCCGCTCTGCCGCAGCACCTGCACCCGGCACCACTCGGGCGTGCAGTCCACCAACTCGACACCCTCACCGCGCACGGTCCGCACCTCGCCGGTCCGCAGGTCCGCCAGCCGCGACGAACCCGCCGCCTCGACCTCGGCCGCCGTCGCCCACGGCCACGCGGTGAGCGAGTACTTGCCCGCCAACCGCACGACCCCGACCGGACCACCGGCCAACGGAACCGTGCGGACCTCCGTGTCCTCCCCGACCGCCGTCGCCCAACTGGCCTGACCGTCGTGCACCACGAGGTCGTACTGCGACTCCAACAGCACCACCCGCCCGGTCTCCGAGGTCACCAGCAGCGGGTCCTCACCACGCGGACCGGACCGCCACAGCGACCCGCTGCCGGTCACGTCGGACAGCTCCAGCCACACCAGGGCGTCCGGCGCCACGGTCAGCGCGAAGCGGGGCGACCCGGACGCGGGCAGCTCCCGCACGACCCGGTCCCCGACGACCAAGCGGACGGTGTCCTCGGTGCTGGTGACGCTGACCGGCGTGTCCAGGTCCAGGTACGCCAACGGCGTGTGCAGGCCGGAGGAGGCGGAGGCGGTCCGCGCACCCGGCCATGCCTCGCCGAGCGCGAGCGGGGCCGTGGACGCGGGTGCGCGGACCGGTTCCGGCAGGGCGACGAGGACGACCGCTGCCAGAACGACCAGGGCCAGGCCGAGCACGGTGCAGTCCCGCGGCAGCCGAAGCGAACGCCCGACCGCCCCACCGGAGCCGACCGCCGAACCCGACGACACCGCCGCACCGGGCGACGCCGCCGAGCCGGCCACGACCTCACGCGTCACCGGGGCACCGCCGGCGAGGACGCGTCCGCGCGCACCAGGGTCGGCACTCCGCTCCCGTCCGCCGGCGCCGAGTACACCGCCTTGTCCCGCCCGTAAGCCACCGTCCGGTCGTCCAGCCACTGCGGCTGGTCGTCCAAGTGCTCAGGGTCCGCCAACGCCACGTCCGCCCCCGACGCCAGGTCCAGGACGTGCAGCCGCCACCGGTCACCGGTGCGGAACTTGTACGCGATCCGCGTCCCGTCCGGCGACAACGACGGGCACTCCACGTTGCGCCGCAACGACTCCAACGACCGCGTCCGCAGGTTCCCGCGCACCAGCCACGTCGACTCCCCGGTCCGCAAGGTCGCGTAGAACGTCACGTCGTCCCGCGCGAACGTCACCCCCCAGTAGTTCACGTCCTGCGCGGTGTGCGGCTGCCCCTCCAGCACCAGCGAGAAGTCCTCCAGCGACCCGTGGTGGCTGCCCGAAGCCAAGTCGTAGATGCCGGCCGTGGTGGAGAACGTCCCCACCCCGCCCAGGTACGAGTCGCCCGCCCGGAACACCGTCCACCCCACCAGCCGGCCAGTGGGCGACACCCGCGCCCGCGACGGCGTCCCCCACTCGCTGAGCCGCAGCCGCTCCCCCGAAGCGTCGGACACCACGATCTCCGACTGCTCCGGCAACGCGGTCGTCCGCAGGCACACCATCGTCCCGGCCGCGACGTCCACCCGGTGGCACACCGGCCCGACCCGATCGTCCTGCCGCACCCGGCCGGTCCCGTCCACGTGCATCAACCCGCCACGCAGGTCCAACGACTGCGGGGGCACAGCCCCGCCCGACCGCATCCCGACGAACACCACCCCGCCCGCCAGCGTCACCGCCACCAGCCCGACCCCGACCCACGTCCGCCGCGCGCTCACGACCGCACCACCCCACCGACCAGGACCGCCACCAGCAACGCCACCGCCAGCACCGCGAACGCGGGCTGCACCGCCAACCCCGTCGCCACCACCCCGAACACCACCGCGCCGCCGGCCCGCGCCAACGCCTGTCCGGTTTGGACGATCGCCAACCCGGTGGCCCGCAACGCTTCCGGCACCAGCGGCGACGCATGAGCCATCAGCACACCATCAGTACAAGCGTAGAAAACACCGTGCGCCACCAGGACCAGCCCCGCGACGACCCACCCCTGCAACGCCAGCGCCAGCAGCACATAAGCCCCGATCAGCACGAGGTGCCCGAGCAGGAACACCCGCCACCGCCCCACCCGGTCCGCCAACCGCCCAACGAGAGTGGCCAGGGCCATGAACGACAACGCGCTCACCAAGGGCAGCAACGGCAACACCCCGGTCGGCAGCCCGGCGGTCTGCTGCACCCCCACGAACAGGAACATGTCCCCCACCGTGCACACCCCGAGCAGCGCGACGACCAGGCACGTCCGCCGCAACCCGCGCTCCCGCAACAAGGAGAACCCCGACCGCAGCCGCACCCGGGTCCGCTCGACGCTGCCCACCGGTGCGCGCACGAACACCGCCAACACCACCACGGCCACCACCGCCAGGCAGAAGCTGACCCCGAACACCGCGGTGTAGTCGCCGACCAGGAAGTGCAGCAGCCCGA
Organism: Actinosynnema sp. CA-248983; assembly: GCA_050954585.1. Lineage (GTDB taxonomy): Bacteria > Actinomycetota > Actinomycetes > Mycobacteriales > Pseudonocardiaceae > Actinosynnema. Next base: position 5,887,617 of record CP191863.1, read on the forward strand.
ACGCCACCAGCGGCCCCAGCAGGGCGCCGGCGGTGTCCAGCGCCCGGTGCACGCCGAACGCCCGGCCCAGGCCGTCCCCCGGAACCGCGAGGGTGATCATGGCGTCCCGGGGCGCGGTCCGGATGCCCTTGCCCGCCCGGTCGATCCCGATCAGGCCGCCGATCAGCGGCAGGGACGACCCGGCCGCCGGGAAGCCGAGCTTGGTGACCGCGGACAGCCCGTACCCGGCCAGCGCCACGGCCTTCGGGCGGCCCAGCCGGTCGGCCGCGTAGCCGCCCGCCAGGCGCAGCAGGGCGGTGGCCCCGGTGTAGAGGCCGTCGATCGCGCCGAGTTGCAGGTACCCGACGCCGAGGCCGTAGACGAGGTAGAGCGGCAGGACCGCGGTGACCATCTCGGCGGACATGTCGGTGATCAGGCTGACCACGCCCAGCCCGACGACGGTCGCCGGCACGGCGCGGCGCGACCGGCCCGCCGGCCGCCCGGTGTCCGCGGAGCGGATGGTGGAGACGTACATGCCAAGGCCTTCCACAGGTGGTGCGCACGGCCGGGCAGGACCGGCCGTGCGCACCGTTGGACTGGGTCTACCCGACGCTCACGCGCACGTCGTCCACCGCCGCCTCCACGAGGGACGCGGTCGAGGCGTCGGCGGTCTCGACGAGCAGGCGCACGCTTCGACCCGCGTACGCCGCCAGGTCGACCGTCGCCGCCCGCCACTGGCCGGGCACCGCGACCGAACTCTGGCCGAGCCGCTCGAACACGGTGGTCGCCGTGCTCCCCTCCAGGACCTTGACCCGCAGGTAGTCCGCGGTCGAGGAGTTGTTGCCGTAAGCGAAGTTGTAGTTGAAGCTCAGCTTCGCGCCGGTCGGCACGGTGAACGTCGGCGACGCGATGGACGTCTTGCCCGCGTCCACGTCGTTGGCCCCGTCGGACGCCCCGGCCCGCCGGCCGGTGACCAGGCAGTTGACGCCGCTGGTGGTGTCGCCCAACTGCTTGACCTGGCCGTTGCCCGACTCGGTGGTCTGCTCGGGGTCGCCGCGCTCCCACTTCCCGGTGGTGGCCGTGTCGTTGGCCTGCGGGTTGACCTGCCAGCCCTTGTCGGTCTCGAAGTCGTCGAAGAACGCGTCACCGCCGGTGGACGACACGCTCACCGTCACCTGCGCGGTGTGCGAGACCGTCCCCGACGTGCCGGTGATCGTGGCGGTGGCGCTGCCGTTCGGCGCGGACGTCGAGGCCGACAGCGTCAACGTCGCCGACGCCGAGCCGTTGGCGGGCGGGGTGACCGAGGACGGTGAGATCGTCCCGGTGACCCCCGACGGCAGACCGGACACGCTCAACGAGGTCGCCGACGAGAATCCCGCCGTGCTGCCCACGTTCACCGTCGCCGACGCGCTGCCGCCCGGCTTGAGCCCCACCGACGCCGGGGTGGCGCCGACGGTGAAGTCCGGCGAGGTGGCGGCCTTCTTGCACCGACCGGACACCTCGTCGGTGAAGGTGCGGCCGGACACCGGCATGAACTTGCTGGTGTAGCCGGACGCGGTGAGCGTCAGCTTGCCGACGCCGAAGGTGTTGGTGTTGCCCACTTCCTGCGTCGCGGCCGAGGAGGAGTCGAAGTTGTAGTAGCCCCGGCCGCCGGTGCCGATCAGCAGTTGCCGCACGCCGTTGACGGTGTCCTTGGTGCCGTCCGGGCGCGAGGGTGCGAACCGCTGGTAGTTGTGGTCGTGGCCGACGACCACCAGGTCGGCCTTGGCGTCGTAGAGCGCCTGGAAGAACGGCGTGACCGATGTGTCGTCGCCGTGGCTGCCGCGGCTGAACCGGGGGTGGTGCCAGAACGCGGCCGTGCACGGCTTGGTGTTGGCCGCCAGGTCGTTGCGCAGCCACGTCACCTGGGTGGAGGTGCTGGTGCGGCTGATGTTGGAGTTGAGCGCGATGAAGTGCCAGTCGCCGACGTCGAAGCTGTAGTAGCCCTTGCCGCGCTCGCCGGCGCGCGCGCCGAAGTAGTCGAAGTAGCCCGCGGCGCCGGAGGTCCGGTACTCGTGGTTGCCCGGCGTCGGGTAGGTGATCGACTTGAACTGGCCGTAGTACGGGTTGTAGACGTTGTTGTACTCGGAGAGGGTGCCGGAGTCGTAGGCGTTGTCGCCGGCCAGGATCAGCGCCTGCGGGTTCAGGTTCTTGACCACGGGCGCGGTCTGGTTGCACGACGAGCCGCACACGTCGCCGACCGCCGCGACGGTGGCGGTCGCCATCGCCAGGGGCTGGGTGCCGGCCTGGTAGGAGTCGACGGCGAACCGGCTGCCCGGGTCGGCCAGGTTGGTCGAGACGCGGACGCAGTCGCCCTCGAAGGCGCGGGTGTGGAACGCCTTGCCCGGCCAGTTGGCGGCGGTGAGCGTGTAGGTGCCGCCGGCCGAGCCGGTGAGCGTGACGGAGTCGTTGCCGCGTAAGGACAACTGGGTGACGCGCAGCCGCAGCCACTTGGCGTCGGGCGCGCAGACCTGGTGGCCGGTCGCGACCCGGGCGGCCCCGCCGGACGCGGTGACCTCGGCGCGGGCGGCCGTGACGCCCGGTTCGGCGAGCTGCGGGACCTGGTCGGCGATCTCCGGTGGCGCGGCGGGCGCGGCGTGCCCGGTGGCGGCGGGTTGCGCCGCCACCAGGAAGGCGCCGACCAGCAGGGTGGACGTGGTCGCGGCCACCGCGGAGCGACGCCATCGGCGTCGTTGGATCACTGATCGCATTCGGATTCCTCAGGGCAGGGACGGAGTAAGATTGACGGGAGAATTGGCGAACCTTTTTCCGACATCAGGTCACAGGGCTGGAAAAAGGTGCGTTCGACCGCGCAGCCGGCCCGCCGAGGGGCGGCCTCCACAAGACGGTGTGCGGCACCCGCCGCAGGGCGGTGCGGAGCCGCCCCGGGCGTTTTGTCCATTCAGTTGTCACGGCCTTCGCCGCGGGGTTTCACCTCCTGCTGGGGGACTCTTTCGACCCTAATCGCAGGTGAAGTGCCGTCAACGACGATCTGTCCAGGAGGTTGGATAACTCTGAACGGCAGGTGAACTAGCTCGTCACGGCCACGTCGTCGACCGCCGCTTCCCACAGTGGTGGTGCCGGTGTCGCTGCTGCACGACGCCGAGACGACGTCCGTGCGTCGGGGACCAGGGCCGGCGAGCGGGCGCAGGGCCGGCGAGTGGGCGCAGGGCCGGCGAGTGGGCGCAGGGCCGGCGAGTGGGCGCAGGGCCGCCTTGGCCACGCCGCGCGTCTTGCCGCCGATGGTGCCCGCGACGTGGGTGCCGTGGCCGTTGCGGTCCCGGGCGACGCCGTCCCGGCCGACCGCGTCCCAGCCGTTGACCGCCCGGCCGCCGAACTCCTGGTGCGAGATCCGCACGCCGGTGTCCAGGACGTGGACGTGCACGCCCGCGCCGGTCTTGTCGTAGGTGTACGTGCCCGACCGGGTAGCCCGCGTTGGCGGCGGCCAGCCGGGCCGCCGCCGCTGCGGGCATCCGAACTGCGGTAAATCGCGAGGAACCGAAGTCAACATTCGTTCAGAATCGTTGAAGGAAATCCCGCGCGAACGGTGGAACCGGGTAGGCTGCGCGGCGGCAGCAATTCGCTGGACGCTACCCCTGCGGCGTTGACGGATGGAGCCATCATGACGACCACGGTGCCCGCGGATTTCAGCGCCGCGCTGAGAGCGGCGATCCAGCGCAGCGGGCTGAGCCTCAACGAGATCAGCCGACGACTGCGCGAACAGGACAAACCGGTCAGCATCAGCGCGCTGAGCTACTGGCAGAACGGCGAGAACCGGCCCGAGCGGGCCCGGTCGCTGGCCGCGGTGACCGCCCTGGAGGAGATCCTGGGCCAGCCGCCGCGCACGCTGACCGCGCTGCTGGGTCCGCGCCGGCCACGAGGCCGGTGGACCAACCGCGGCGGCCCGGGCGTCACCTACGACCAGGTGTGGCACCGGCCCGAGTCGGTGGCCCGGGCGCTGGCCAAGGTGGACGCGACCCCGGACGACCTCAAGTCGCCGCACCGGCTGTCGCAGTACCTGTCCTACCGCGTGGGCGGGCGCGGGCACGAGGAGACCATGCTGGTGCGCCGGCTGATCCGGGCCGACCACGACCACACGACCAGGTTCGTGTTCGTCACCCGCTGCTCGTCGCTGACCCACCCGCCGACGATCATCCACACCGACGGCTGCCGCCCGTCCCGGTTCCGCGCCGACGTGCCGTCCTCGACGTGCGTGTTCGAGTTCCTGCTCGACCGGCCGCTGGCCGCGGGCGAGCTGGCGTTCGTGGAGTTCGGCCTGCGCTTCCCGCCGGGGCAGACCGACCAGCACGCGCAGATCGCGATCTACCGGCCGGCCCGGGACCTGGTCCTGCAGATCGCCTTCGACCCCGACCACCTGCCCCGCACGTGCAACGGCTACTTCCAGCCGCGCAGCGGGCTGCCGCTGGAGAAGCGGGGCGAGGTGACGTTCAACCGGACGGCGAGCACGTACCAGTTCATCACCCTGGACCCGGAGCCCGGCCAGTACGGCATCCAGTGGTGCTGGCGCTGACCCCTACTCGTACGGGCGCTGGGGTTCGGGCACGGTCTTGACGGAGTCGACGGCGAGGAAGGGGATCCGCTCGCCGTTGACACCGTCCACAACGGACCCGTCGCGGTAGGTGCCGACCACCTCGACCCACGTGTCGGGTTCGGCCGGCACCTGCCCGTCCAGCACCACCTTGACCGGCCGGCCGTCGGCGGCGCAGCAGGTGAGGATCATGCGCACCAACAGGTTCTCCCCGTTGGGCCCGCGCGCGATGAACCCGGTCAGCACGACCTTGCGGCCCGCCAACGACCGTCCGCCGTCGAACACCGCGCGGGACGCGTAGTCCAGGACGGTGACCTTGACCGGGTCGCCGTCCGGCAGCGGCGGGTACTCGTCGGACTCGACGAGCGCGGTCCCGGAGTTGCCCGCCGCGTAGCTGCCGAGCGGCTGCGGCGCCACCAGCAGGAGCGCGAGCACGGGCAGCGTGAGCAGCCAGGCCACCCTGGGCTGCCGATGCCGGTTCGTCACGGCGAGGACCACCACGAGCACACCGGACAGCAACAGGAACGGCCACAACCCCGCCTTGACGTACCTCAGGTACTGGTCCGTCAGGCACACCTTCACCACCGCCGCGCCCAACAGCAGCAGCACCACGCACGACGCCGTCCGGTTCACCAGAACACCGCCCCCACCGCCACCGCGCTGGTCACCGCGACGACGAAGGTCGCCGGCGCGAACCGCAGCGCGAACCGCCGCCCGAACGTGCCGACCTGCATCGCGAACAGCTTGAGGTCCACCATCGGCCCGACGACCAGGAACGCCAGCCGGGCCGTGGTGGAGAACTGGGTGAGGGAAGCGGCCACGAACGCGTCCGCCTCCGAGCAGATGGACAGCAGGACGGCCAACGACGCCAAGGCCAGCACGCTCAGCCAGGGGTTGTCCGCCAACGCCTGCAACCACCGACCGGGCACCAGGACGTTGATCGTCGCCGCCGCGATGCCCCCGACGACGAGGAATCCGCCGGCGTGCACGAGGTCATGCCCGGCCGACCCGAAGAACGCCCGCCACTTCGTGTCCCCGTGCACGTGCTCCGGCAACCGGATCCAGTCGGCACGCCCGAGCCGCAACCACAGCCACCCCATCGTGATCGAGGCGAGGAAGCTCGCGATCGCCCTGGCCGCCACCATCGCGGGCTCACCCGGGAAGGCGATGGCGGTGGCGGCCAGGACGACCGGGTTGACGGCCGGCGCGGAGAGCAGGAACGCCAGCGCCGCGGCAGGCGTGATCCCTTTGCGCACCAACGCGCCGGCCACCGGCACCGAGCCGCATTCGCAGCCCGGGAGCACCAGACCCGTGGCGGCGGCGGCAGGTACCGCGAGCACGGGTCTGCGGGGAAGGGCCTTCACGAAGAAGGACCGTGGGACGAACACGGCGATGGCGGCGGACAACGCCACACCGAAAGCGAGGAACGGCAGGGCTTGCAGCACGATCGAGACGAACACCGTGGTCCACGTCTGGATGACGGGGGCGCGGAAGAGGTCGGGGACCGTGGTGCGGGCGATCAGGACGAGGAGCAGCAGGCCTGCCAACACTTCCACCGAACCCAGCCGGTTGGTGCGAACTGCCGGTGGCGCGGTGGTCATGTCGACGGGCCTCCCCCTCGGTCACGCCGACTGTAGGACCGCTGGTCCCGCACCGAGAACGCACACATCTGGAGAAACTCTGAACACAGCCCGAAAGCAGGCGCGCTGCGCGCGCCCGGAAGATCAACGGCGCGCGCAGCGCGGGTGGTGGTGCGGGTGGGTCAGCGGGGCAGGTAGGAGCGGTGGGACTTGGAGAACTCGAAGTTGTTGTGGCGGTCCCAGTTGATCGACCACGTCATCAGGCCGCGCAGGTTCGGGTAGGTCGCCTTGGGCTTGTACGTGCCGCAGTTGGTGCCCTTCATGAGGCAGTCCAAGGCCTTGTGGGTTTCGGCCACGGAGGTGAAGCCGTTGCCCGCGTTGACGCTGGCCGGGAGGCCGATCGCCACCTGGTCCTGGCGCAGGCCGGTGAAGAACTTCGTGGCGTCGCCCCGCACCGGGAAGCCGGCCAGGACCATGTCGGCCATCGACACGTGGAAGTCGTGGCCGCCCATGAAGTGGTACTGGTTGTCCAGGCCCATGATCGGGCCCGAGTTGTAGTGCTGGACGTGCAGGAGGGTCAGGTCGTCGCGCATGGCGTGGATGACCGGGAGGTACGCGCCGGCGCGGGGGTCGGCGCCGCTGCCGCCGCCGTAGTGCTGGTAGCCGACCTGGACGAAGAACGTCTCCGGGCCATGGTCAGGACGAACTTGGCTCCGTAGCGGGACTTCAGGGTCTTCAGCGCGGAGATCAGGTTGACGATCGCCGGGGTGGTGGGGTTGCGGAAGTCGGTGTCGCCGGCGTTGAGGGACAGGGAGTGGCCCTCGAAGTCGACGTCGAGGCCGTCCAGGCCGTACTTGTCGATGATGGCGCTCGCGCTGCGCACGAAGTTGTCGCGGGCGGCGGTGGTGCTCAGTTGGACCTGGCCGTTCGCGCCGCCGATGGAGATCAGGACCTTGCGACCCTGGGCCTGCTTCTCGCGGATGGCGGCGATGAACTCCGCCTCGGACTCGACGTTCGGGCACTCCGCCACCGGGCACTGCCGGAACCTCAGGTCGCCGGAGGTCGCGGAGGTGGGTTCGGCGAAGGACAGGTTGATGATGTCCCAGTCCGGGGAGACGTCCTTCATCCGGATGTAGCCGGAGCCGTTGGCGAAGCTGGCGTGCAGGTAGCCGACCAGGACGCGGCGGGGCAGGCCGGTCTGCGGCGGAGTCGTCGTGGTCGTGGTGGTGGTCGTCGTCGTCGTTGTGGTCGTCGTGGTGGTGGTGGTCGTCGTGGTGGTTGGGGAGCTGGTGCAGGGGTTGCCGTTGAGTTTGCAGTTGGCGGGAGCGGCGGTGCCGGAGGCGTTGAAGCCGAAGGTCACCGTCGCGCCGGGGGCCACGGTGCCGTTGTACTCGCGGTTGGTGAAGGTGTAGTGGCCGGACGCGTTGGTCTGGAGGGCGTCCCAGTAGGCGCCGACCGTCGTGCCCGCCGGCAGGTCGAACTCGACCTTCCAGCTCGTGATCGCCGCGCTGGTCTCGTTCTTGATCGCGAACTGGCCGGTGTAGCCGCTCCCCCACGCCGACGTCTTGGTGAAGGTCGCCGTCACGGACGCGGCGTACGCCGGGGCGAAGCTCACCACGACGGCGCCCACGACCAGTGCGCACACCGCCGCCACCCGGGCGAACAGGACTCTGCGGGACATCTCATCAACTCCTCGAGCGGGCGGCCTGAGGTGCTGAAATTGGACTAGACCATGTGGTGACTGTCAATACCCGACCGGCCACCGTGCGCGACGACGCTGATTCCGCCACAGCGGGACCGTTCGGCAAGTTACTTTCACAACGTGCAGGTACCGTGGAGAGCCGCGCCGCGCGCCGTGTTGTCGAGTCCGCTGACGCTGCTGGTCAGCGTGATCACCGCCCTGCTCCTGAGCTTCGTGGTGGCCGCCGCCGTGATGCACTACTCGGCCTCGGGCAGCGCCGCGCTGGACTACCAGCAGAACCGGCTGTGCACCGAGTCCCTGCACCCGTCGCTGGAGACCACGCTCCCCGCCGACCAGGTCACGCCGCTGCTCGACCACGTCCGGGCCACCGCGAACGGCCGACCGGTGCTGCCCGCGACCTACACCCGGGAAGCGCGCACGGACTTCGGCGGCACGCAGACGTTCGCCAAGTTCGGCTACCGGCCCGGCGCCACCGACCACTTGAAGGTCCTCGAAGGCGGGTCCAAGGACGGCCTCTGGGTGCCGCAGAGCATCGCCCGCACCACCGACCTGCGACTGGGCAAGCGCGGCATGGGCGGCGCGCTGCCGCCGGTCACCGCGATCTACGCCGACCTCCGCGACAAGCTGGAGCCCTACTGGTGCTCCGAGCACAAGTTCGTCATCCCCAACATCCTCGGCCGCAACGACCTCGTGACCTCCGTGGTGTGGCTGCCCAGCGCGGAGTCGTTCGCGGCGCTGCCGCCGGAGCTGACCCGGCAGGTCGACGTGACGGTCCGCTTCCCGGCCGAGGAGCCCCGGACGGTGGACGAGGCCGAGCAGCTCATGGCGACCGGGACCGCGCTGGTCGAGCCCTACGACCACGAAGGCTTCCGGGTGGTGTCGCCGCTGGTCTTGCCGATCGAGAACGCCCGGGAGACGGCGGTCAACGTCCGGTCGGCGATCCTCCCGCTGACGCTGATCAGCCTGCTCATCGGCCTGGCCGGGGTCGCGACGGTGACCGCGCAGTGGGCGCAGCGGCGGCACGCCGAGCTGCGGCTGCTGTGGGTGCGCGGGTCGGGGCCGGCGGCGCTCGGTGGGCGTGCGGTGCTGGAGCTGGGGTTGCCGCTGGTCGTGGGCGGGGCGCTGGGGCTCGCGGTGGGGTGGCTGCTGCTGCCGGTCTACGCGCCGGCCACGGCCCTGCCGGACGGGACGGTGCCGCGGGCGGTCCTCGCGGTGGTCGCGGTGGTGGTGCTGAGCCTGGTGGTGACGTGGGCGGCGGCGGCGTTCCGGGCGCACCGGGCGTTCCAGTCGGCGACCTCGGGCAGCGGGGTGCGGCGGGTGCTGACCGCGTTGCCGTGGGAGCTGGCGACCGGCGCGCTGGCGGTGTGGGCGTGGAACCGGGTGCAGCACAGCGGCCTGGCCACGCCGCTCAAGATCGGCGGCCTGCCGCGCATCGACGCGGCGGCGCTGGCGTTCCCGCTGCTGGTGGTGCTGACGATGGCGCTGCTGGCGGCCCGGGTGGCGCGGTGGGCGCTGCGGGCCTCGCACCGGGCGTCGCTGTGGTCCAGGCCCGCGGCGCAGCTCGCGATCCGCCGGCTGGCCGCCGCCGCCGGACCGGTGACCGGGGTGCTGCTGGTGGGTGTGCTGGCGATCGGCACGATCGCGGTCGGCACCAGCATCGCCGGGTCGCAGAAGACCGCGCTGGACGTGAAGTCCGGCATGTTCACCGGGGCGGAGAGCCACGCGCAGGTCGCGCCGGACGTCCAGCTGCCCGAGGCGCTGAAGGGCAACTCCACGGTCGTCGGGCTGAGCGTGCTCGGCGACCGGACCGCGCTGGTGGTGGACCCGGAGACGTTCACCCGCGGCGCGTACCCCAGCGACCTGGACCCGGCGCTGCTGACCCAGCCGCTGCGGGTCGGCGACGCCCCGCGCCGGGAGGTCACGCTGCCCGGCCTGCCGCCGCTGAACCCGACCGCGCACGTGCCGTCGTTCCCGAGGCTCGGCACGTCCGGGTGGGTGGTGCCGCGCTCGCAGGTGGAGGACGTCGACGACGTCGGTTCCTGGTTCGTGTGGTCGTCGCTGCCGCTGGGCGAGCTGACCGCGGCGTTGGCGGACAACGGGATCAAGTACCGCAACGTCGGTGAGAAGTCGAAGGCGATCGTGGGCCTGCCGTTCCTGACGATCCAGTGGACGTTCGGGTTCGTCACGGCCATCGGCGCGGTGCTGGCGGTGGTGGCGGCCATCGCGCTGCTGCTGGCGATCGAGGTGCGGCGGCGGCAGAACGCGGTGTCGGGGGCGTTCAGCACCCGGATGGGGCTGCGGCCCTCGGCGCTGCTGTCCAGCCACCTGCTGGAGCTGGGCGCGCTGGCCCTGGTCGCGGTGGCGGTCGGGTTGACCGCGAGCGCGGTGAGCAGCGGGTTCGCCGTGCCCAGGCTGGACCCGGCGCCGCGGATGACGCCCGCGCCGGAGGTGCCGGACGTGGGGCCGGTGCTGGTGTCCTCGGTCGCCGGGAGCGCGCTGGTGGTGCTGGTGGCGGCGTGGATCGCGGTGCGCGCGGTCCGGTCGGCGAGGATCGGGGAGCTGATTCGTGGCTGAGACGGTGTTGCGGCTGCGCGAGGTGGGTGTGGCGTACCGGACGCCCGCCGGCTCGGTGACGGCCGTGTCGGAGGTGTCCCTGGCGGTGCCCGCGGCCGGCATCACCGTGCTGGCCGGGCCGTCGGGCTCGGGCAAGTCGACGCTGCTGCGGGTGCTCAGCCTGGTCGAGCGGCCCACGCGGGGGCGGTCGAGCTGCGCGGGCGCGGCACCACGGGGCTGTCCGCGCGGGCGCGGCGGGCGTTGCGGCGCACCGAGATCGCCCTGGTGTTCCAGAACCCCTCGGACAACCTGATCGGGCACCTGACCGTCGGGGACAACCTGCGGGCCGCCGCCCAGGCCGCCGGTCGGCCCGCCGCGGTGGACGAGCTGCTGGTCCGGCTCGGGCTGCCCGGCACCGCCGGGTGGAAGGTCGCCGCGCTGTCCGGCGGGCAGCAGCAGCGGCTCGCGTTCGGGTGCGCCCTGGCCCGGGGCGCGTCGGTGGTGCTGGCCGACGAACCGACGTCCCAGCTCGACGCGGTCTCGGCGGACCTCGTCCTGGACACCCTGCGCGACCTGGCCGACGGCGGTGTGCCGGTGGTCGTGGCCTCCCACGACCCGCGGCTGATCGCGTTGGCGCACACCCGGTTCGACCTGCGGAACGGAGCGTTGGCGGCATGAGCGCGCTGCGGGTGGTCGGGGTCAAACGGTCCTTCGCCCACGCGGGCGGGCCGGTGCACGTGCTGCGCGGGGTGGACCTGGAGGTGGCCGCCGGTGAGCTGGTCACCCTTTCGGGTCCCTCCGGGTCGGGCAAGAGCGCGTTGCTGACCGTGCTGGCCGGGTTCGACCGGGCCGACGAGGGCACGGTGGAGCTGTGCGGGCAGGTGCTGACCGAGCCACCGACCTGGTCGGTGTGCGCGCTGCTCCCCCAGTCCCTGGGCCTGGCCGGTGAGCTGACGCTGGCCGAGAACGTGGCCCTGCCGGTGCGGCTGGGGTCGGGCGGGGACGTGTCCCGGGTCGCGGAACTGCTCGACGAGCTGGGCATCGGCGGGCTGGGCGACCGCTACCCGGGCGAGGTGTCGTTCGGGCAGCAGCAGCGGGCGGCGCTGGCCCGGGCCGTGATCGCCTCGCCGCGCGTGCTGCTGGCCGACGAGCCCACCGCGCACCTGGACGACGCCAGCGCGCCGGTCGCCGTGCGGGTCCTGCGCCGCGCCGCCGACGCCGGCTCGGCCGTGCTCATCGCGACCCACCACGAGGAGGTGCACCGCGCGGCCGACCGGACGGTGGTCCTCTCGGGTGGACTGGTGTCCGTAGGATAGGCCGCGATGGTCCGCCGACTCGCCACTGTGCTCCTGGTGCTGCCGCTGGTAGCCCTGCTGGTGCTGGTCTCCGACACGGCGCAACCGCCGCTGGTCGGGCCCGGCCCCGACGCGCCGACCGCCGCCGTGGCGCTGGGTGACAGCACGATGTCCGGCGAGGGCGCGGGCACCTACGAGCCCGGCACCGACGGCGAGAACGGCAACTGGTGCCACCGGTCGCTCAAGGCGTCCATCCACCGGGTGAAACTGCCCGTGGACAAGGTGTTCAACCTGGCGTGCTCGGGCGCGAACGCCGAACAGGTCGGGCTGACCGACCAGGTCCGCAACACCGAGGGGTCGCAGGCCCGGCAGCTCGGGAAGATCGCCCGCGAGTACCGGGTGACCACCGTGGTCGTGGCCGTGGGCGCGAACGACGACCCCCGGTTCGCCGACGTGCTCAACACGTGCCTGCAAGCGTGGTTCCAGCGGCGCACGGACTGCTCCAAGGCGCTGACCGAGGACTGGCGGGGGCGCGTGGAGCGCATGGTGCCCAAGGTGCAGAAGGCGCTGCTGGACATCCGCCGGGTCCTGCGCGAGGCCGGCTACACCCCCCGCTCCTACACCCTGGTCCTCCAGTCCTACGCGGCCCCGGTGACGCCGGACCTGCCGTTCGACCTGCAGAACCTGGCCGGGTGTCCACTTCGGAGCGGTGACCTGCGGTGGGTGCGGGACACGGCGGTCGGTGAGCTGTCCACGGCACTGCGGCAGGCGGCGTCGGCGGTGGGGGCGCGGTTCCTCGACCTGTCGAAGGCGGGGTTGAAGCACGAGGCGTGCTCCGGCGGGAAGAACCCGGACACCGAGTGGTTCACCCGGCTGACCGTGGACTTCGAGGGCCTGCGCGACGAGGCCCGGGCGCGGCACGCGCTCCAGGAGTCCTTCCACCCCAACGCCCGCGGGCACGAGCAGTTCGCGCGGTGCCTGGGCGAGTTCCTCGGGACGTCGGCCCGATCGGCGTCGTGCCTGGTCAACGGTGAGGGGACGCTGTCGCCCGTGCCGGACCAGGATTGAGGTGTTGGACGATCGATGCGTTTCAAGGCGGGGAACGCAGTGAGCGTCCAACACTAAAGATCGCGTATCTCGGCGTGGGTCCAGAACGTGGTGCAGGCGGCGAGGTAGGTCGCGGACTGGTCGGGGGTCCAGCCGTGGGCGGTGTGGAGGCCTTGTTTGAGCATCTTCAGGTAGGCGGCGGCGGGGGCGGTGTGCTCGACGTCGTCCGCGCTCCAGGGGGCGGTGAAGGTGAGGGCCGGGTGGCCGTCGTGGTCGCCGAGGTGGAGCAGGGTTTCGTAGCGGCCCGGGCCGAGGGCGTGGCGTCCGGTGGTGAGGGTGGCGCGGAGGTCGAGGTCTTGGTCGGGGGCGCGGTACATCTCCTGGGCGACCACGTCGGCGAACTGGCGTTCGGTGATCAGGTACGCGCGGGCGGCGGTCGTGCGCGGGAGGTCCGGGTCGTAGAACGCCCTTCCGCCACCCCAGATGGGTGACTCGGTGGCGAAGTACACGCCGCCGGGAATCGTGAGCGGGCGGGTGGTGGTGGGCGGGGTGGGGTCGCGGCACAGGTCGAGGTAGCGGGTGAACCGGTCGAGGTGCATGTTGGAGCCGTAGCTGACGTACCAGACCAGGGACATGAGAGGATCTTGGCCGTGGCCAGGAACCTCAGCTACGCGGACGCGGTGAAGATCCTCGGGGCCAAGGAGAGCAAGCTCGTCTCGGCGCTGGACCGGGTTTTGGGTGGTGCGCTGCTCGGTGGCGTGGCGATGGGTGTCAGTGAGCTGCTGGGGTGGTTCGACGCGAAGGTCGATTTCATCCGGTTGAGTCACGAGTTGCTGGTGAAGGCGGCGGAGAAGCGCAGCGGCCTGAGCCGGTACTCGCGGACCGAGCGCCTGCACGCCGCCCACGCCATCATGGTCGTGGTCGCCTTCTTCGAGGCCGCGGACGACCTCCCCTTCAACCTCCGCGACCTCGACCTGGACCGCGAGGACCAACTGAAGCTCTTCGCGCTCGACGGCCTCCTGAACCATGACTACCCTCTGCCGTCGGCAGAACGGCCGATCGAGGTGTTCGAGAGTCATTTGTCCTACGTGTATGTGCCGGCCGCGAAACAGCTCTTGGACTTGATTCGAGGAAGCGCTTCGTGGGACTGCCTGGACGAGACGCGGCAGGCCCGGCTGGTCTTGCACTTCGAGCAACTCCCCCACCTGGCTCTGGTGCGGTATCGAGAGCTGCTCCGGCAGTCCGCGGTCGACTACCCGGAGATCCAGTTCTGGTTCCAGGTCGAGGACGCCGTCACCGTGCGCAGGGCCTTGCAGCGCTTGGAAACCGACCTTGCCCGCCTGACTGTCGGCAGTGATCCCGACGCCCGGCGCGCCGACCTGGCACGCCGGTACCGCGCGGTGTTGGACCGGCCGATCGTGGAGGAGCAGGACGCCCCCTCCGGCCTGCACATCCCCACGCTGCGCGATGCCTACATCGACCCCTGCTTCCAGGTCGCGGCCGTCGCTGACGCCGAGCCGTCCGTGGCGGCGTGGTGGGACCGGTTCCCCGTTCGGTCCGACCTCCACCGCTTCCTGATCGGTCACCTCACCTCGCCCCGGGCCACGGCCGAACCGCTGATCGTGCTCGGTGACCCCGGTGCGGGCAAGTCGATGCTCACCAAGGTGTTGGCGGCGCGGTTGCCGGCCAGTGACTTCCTGACCGTGCGCGTCGAACTCCGCAGCACGCCGGCCGAAGCCGACCTGCTGGACCAGATCGAGCACGGGCTGCGATCAGCCTTGCAGGAGAACCTGAGTTGGGCCGAGTTGGGGCGGTCGGCCGGGGACGCGTTGCCGGTCGTGGTGTTGGACGGCTTGGACGAACTGTTGCAGGCGACCGGGGTCAGCCAGTCGCGCTACCTGCTGAAGATCGCGCAGTTCCAACGGGATCGAGCCGACGCCGGGTATCCGGTGGCGGTGATCGTGACCAGTCGGATCAGCGTCATGGGCGGTATCTCGCTACCCGGGGACGTGCCGATCCTGCGGTTGGTGCCGTTCACGGATGAGCAGGTTTCGCAGTGGTTGGAGGTGTGGAATCGGACCAATGCCCTCCACTACGGCGAGCGCGGGCCGTTGGAGGCGGAAGTTGTGCTGCGGTACGGGGAAATGGCCGCTCAGCCGTTGCTTCTGCTGATGTTGGCGCTCTACGACGCGGTGGACGACGGGTTGCGGCGGGAGCGCAGCGCGTTGAGCGAAGCCGAGTTGTATGGGCGGATTCTGACCGGGTTCGCGCGTCGCGAGGTCGAGAAGGGGGACGCCGACCGGTCTCCGGAGGATCGGGACGAGGACGTCGAGGCCGAGTTGGAGCGGTTGTCGGTGGTGGCGTTCGCGATGTTCAACCGGGGGACGCAGTGGGTGTCCGAAGTGGACTTGAACGCCGATCTGGCGGCATTGCTCGATGTGGCGGCCGAGGGTCGGGCTTCTGGGGCGCGCACGCCGTTGAGTCCGGGGGAAGCCACGTTGGGGCGGTTCTTCTTCGTGCAGCGGGCGGAGGCTGTACGGGATCAGAAGACGTTGCGGACGTACGAGTTCCTGCATGCGACCTTTGGGGAGTACCTGGTCGCTCGGTTCACGTGGCGGGTGTTGGGGGACGTGCGGCGGGCCGAAGAGGCGCGGCCACGGCGGGCCGCGGCGGCGCCGGTCGATGACAGTGATCTGTATGCGTTGTTGTCGTTCACGCCGTTGACGTCACGGGGGCCGGTGTTGGGGTTCCTGGCGGGCATGGCGGACGCGGATGAGGATCGGGAAGCGCTGGCCGGTGTGGTGCGGCGGCTGTTCGAGGGGGCGTCGCGACCGCATGTGCGTGGTCGGGGTGACTACGCGCCGGTGGAGAGCACGGTGCCGGCGCGGGAGGCCGTCTACGGGCTGAACCTGGTGCTGCTGTACGGGATCGCGCGCGGGCCGTTCGACGTGCGGGAGTTGGGGATCCGGGATTGGCCTCGGCTGACTGGCTTCTGGAAGTCGCAACTGCCGGACGGGGAGTGGCGGACGTTGGTGGGGGCGGTTCCGGTGCGGTGGGTGGACGGGCCGTCGGTGGAGTTGTTCCGGTGGTCGGTGCCGGCCACCGACCCGTTGCCGGAGGTGGTCGTGGACCAAGCCGCGAGTCTTCGGGACGAGACGTGGGAGTTGCACTTCACGGCCGACCCGGTCGGCAACGCGTTCCGGTTCCCCGTACAGCACCTGGCGGAATCCATGTCGGTGCACCGGTTGCGGGCGATCGTGGACCTGGCGCTGCCCAGTCCGACCGCGGCCGTCCGGGAAGTGCGGCACCTGCGGTGGGCGCCGGTCGAGCCGTTGGTGGTGCGGCACCAGTTCCGCACGCCGCCGCCGTTGGGGCCGGAGACGTTGCGGGTGCTGGCGTCCGGGCCGATCGGGCAGGAGGCGGCGTTCTGGGCGCGGGTGTGCGAGGAGATCGGGCGCGGCGGGCCGGACCGGGAGCTGGTGGCGCTCGTGGGTGAGCACTGGGACTCGGCGGCCGTGCCGAACCTGGCGGCGGTGGCCGTGGTGGACGCGTGGTTGCGGTTGCACGAGAGCGGGTTCAAGTTCGCCCCGGAGTGGGACTTGGCGCGGGTGCTCGCCGAGGTCGACGTGGAGACCGTCGCGGCGCTCCGGCCGGACCTCGGCAAGCGGATCGGTCACGCCATGCGGGAGCTGGGGCTGGACGGAGACGTGGTGTGGCCGCACGACCACGACCGCCACGTCAGGGCCGCGACGCCCGCCACTCGTCCTCCAGGATCGCGTAGATGAACTCCTCGCCCCAGGCGCCCTTGAAGATCTCGTTGTGGCGGAAGTGGGCTTCGCGGCGCATCCCGAGGCGTTCCATGACCTGCCACGACTTGTCGTTGTGCGCGTCGCAGGAGGCGACGACGCGGTGCAGGCCGAGGTTGACGAAACCCAGTTCCAGCATGACTTTCGACGCTTCGGTGGCGAAGCCGCGGCCGTGGTGGTCGGGGTGGAAGATGTAGCCGATCTCGCCCTGGCGGTGGGCCTCGCTGAGGTACTTGAGGACCGCCTCGCCGATGACCTGCCCGTCGTGCACGACCGCGAGGGAGAGGTGTTCGCCCTCCTTTTCGGGCCAGGTGACGGACATCTTGAGCTTGAGGTTGTCGGTGGTTTCCTCGGGGGTGCGGGGTTCGCCGTAGAGGAAGCGCACCACGTCCGGTCGGGACTGGTAGGCGTGCAGGGCGGCGTGGTCGTCGAGGGTGAACGGGCGCAGGGTGAGGCGCTCGGTGCGGATCGGGTAGTCGGGCTTGGTCACGTGGATCAATCTATGGCGAACCCGGCCCGGGGGTGGGCCGGGTTCCGGTGGTTTCGCTTATAGCTCAGCCAGTGCGGTGATCGGGTTCTCCACGCAGTCCGCGACGAACCGGAGGAAGCCGCCCGCCGTGCCGCCGTCGCACACGCGGTGGTCGAAGGCGAGGGTGAGCTGGGTGACCTTGCGGACGGCGAGTTGACCGTCCACGGCCCACGGCCGGTCGATGATGCGGCCGATGCCGAGGATCGCGGCTTCGGGGTGGTTGATGATCGCGGCCGAGCCGTCGACGCCGAAGACGCCGTAGTTGTTGACCGTGAAGGTGCCGCCGGTGAGGGCGGTCGGGGGGATGCGGCCTTCGCGGGCTTGGGTGGCGAGTTCGGTGATGCGGTGGGCGAGGGTGGACGTGGTGAGGGTGTGGGCGTCCTTGACGACGGGGACGACCAGGCCGCGGTCGGTTTGGGCGGCGAACCCGAGGTGGATCTCGTCGAGGACGGCGATCTCGTCCTGTTCGACGCGGGAGTTGAGTTCGGGGAACTTGCGGAGGCCGAGGACGGTGAAGCGGGCCAGGAGGGCGAGGAGGGAGACGCCGGGGAGGGCGGCTCGGGCGTCGAGGAGGCCGGTGGCGTCGACGTCGACCCAGACGGTGGCTTCGGGGATCTCGCGGCGGGACGTGGTGAGCTTGTCGGCTACGGCTCCGCGCAGGCCGCGCAACGGGATGCGCCGAGCGACTGTGGCAGACCCGGCTGTTGCCGCCGCCGAACCAGCCGCCGCCGAACCTGCCGCCGCCGAGCCAGCCGAGCCAGTTGTTGCCGCCGCCGAGCCTGGCGACGCTGAGGCTGCCGGGGTTGCCGGTGCCGAGCCTGCCGCTGTGGCGAGTTCGCGTTCGACGTCGGCCCTGCGGATCACGCCGCCCGGACCCGTGCCTCGAATGGCGTTGAGCGACAAGCCGTGCTCGCGGGCCAACTGCCGGACGATCGGCGAGATGACAGCGGGCGCCAGGCCGGTCGAGGTCGTCGCGGTCGTCGCGGTGGGAATTGGTTCGGTGCCGGCCTCCGGCCCCCGGTCACCATTGTCCCACTGGGGTACGACAGTTCCAGGCGTGGCGGGAGCGGAGGACGTGGCCGGAGTGGAAGGCGTGGCGGGAGTGGAGGACGTGGCGGGAGTGGAGGACGTGGCCGGAGCGGAGGACGTGGCCGGAGCGGAGGACGTGGCCGGAGCGGAGGACGTGGCCGGAGCGGAGGACGTGGCCGGAGCGGAGGACGTGGCCGGAGCGGAGGACGTGGCGGGAGTGGAGCGGCGGCGGGAGCGGCGGCGGGTGGGTTCTGAGGTGCCGTAGCCGATGAGGACGTTGCCGCTGTACTCCGACGAGACCTCGCCGACCGACAGGAGGACCGACCCCACGGCCAGCTTCTCGCCCTCCTCGCCGTGGCGCGCCGTGATCACGCCGGCGTAGGGGCAGGGGACCTCGACCACGGCCTTGGCGGTCTCGACCTCGACGACCGGCTGGTCGATGGTCACCGTGTCACCCACGGCCACCAGCCACGTCACGATCTCGCCCTCGGTCAGGCCCTCGCCCAGGTCCGGCAGCCGGAAGTCAGGCACCGCGCACCTCCACGACCTCGTCGTCCCACTGGAGCCGGTCGATCGCGTCCAGGATGCGGTCCACGTTCGGCAGGTGGTGTTCCTCTAGCTTCGGCGGCGGGTACGGGATGTCCCAGCCGGTCACGCGCAGGACCGGGGCGTGCAGGTGGTGGAAGCAGCGCTCGGTCACGCGGGCCGCGACCTCGGCGCCGTAGCCGCCGAAGCCGGAAGCCTCGTGGACCACGACGGCACGCCCGGTGCGGCGGACGGAAGCGCAGACGGTCTCGTCGTCGAACGGGGCCAGGGACCGCAGGTCGACGACCTCGACGTCCCAGCCCTCCTCCGTCGCGGCCTCGGCGGTCTCCATCGCGGTGGCGACCATGGGGCCGTAGGCGATGAGGGTGACGTCCTTGCCGGGGCGGCGGATCAGGGCGCGGTCCATGGGGATCGGGTCCGCGGTGACGTCGCCCTTGGACCAGTAGCGGCGCTTCGGCTCCATGAAGATCACCGGATCGGGCGAGGCGATGGCGTCGCGCAGCAAGCGGTAGGCGTCGTCGGGGGTGCCGGGGGTGACGACAGTGAGGCCTGGGGTGTGGGTGTAGTACGCCTCGGACGAGTCGCAGTGGTGCTCTACGCCGCCGATGCCGCCGC
The DNA here is from genome assembly GCA_050954585.1 of Actinosynnema sp. CA-248983. Classification (GTDB taxonomy): domain Bacteria; phylum Actinomycetota; class Actinomycetes; order Mycobacteriales; family Pseudonocardiaceae; genus Actinosynnema. Next base: position 5,906,886 of record CP191863.1, read on the forward strand.
CGTACGGGACGCGGATGACGATCGGCAGCTCCACGCGGCCCCGCGTCCGGTTGCGGAGCTTGGCCAGGTGGCTGGTGATCTGCTCGAACGCGGGGTACGCGAAGGCGTCGAACTGCATCTCCACGACGGGGCGCAGGCCGTTCATGGCCATGCCGATCGCGGTGCCCACGATGCCGGACTCGGCCAGCGGCGTGTCGAACACGCGCTGCGACCCGAAGCGGGCCTCCAGGCCGTCGGTCACCCGGAACACGCCGCCCAGCGCGCCGACGTCCTCGCCGAACACGAGCACGGTCGGGTCCTCGGCCAGGGCGTCGGCCAGCGCCCGGTTGAGCGCACCGGCCATCGAGACGGCGGTCATGCCAGTTCCTCCGCCAGGAGCGCGGCCTGCTCGCGCAGGTGTCGGGTGGGGGTCGCGTAGACGTGCTCGAACAACGACATCGGGTCGTGCTCGTGGTCGGTGTTCATCGCGGCGCGGACGCCGGCGGCGAACTCCTCGGCCTCGGCGGCGACGGCGGCGCGGCGCTCGGGGGTCAGCAGGCCGCGCGCGGTCAGGTACGCGTCCAGGCGGTCCACCGGGTCGCGGTCCAGCCACGCGGCGACCTCGTCGGAGGTGCGGTAGCGGGTGGCGTCGTCGGCGTTGGTGTGGGCCTCGATGCGGTAGGTCAGGGCCTCGATCAGGGTCGGGCCGCCGGCCTCGACGGCTTCCTTGACCACGGCGTAGACGGCGGCGGCGTCGTTGCCGTCGACCAGCACGGACGGCACGCCGTAGCCGATGCCCTTGTGCGCCAACGACGGGGCGGCGTTCTGCTTGGCCATGGGCACGCTGATGGCGTAGCCGTTGTTCTGCACCAGGAACACCACGGGCGCCTTCCACACGCCGGCGAAGTTCAGCGCCTCGTGGGTGTCGCCCTCGCTGGTGGCGCCGTCGCCGACGAGCACGAGCGCGGCGGTGTCCTCGCCCTTGAGGCGGGCGGCGTGCGCGAAGCCGACGGCGTGGAGGGTGTTGGTGGCCAGCGGCGTGCACTGCGGGCCCACGCGGTGCTCGTACGGGTCGTAGCCCAGGTGCCAGCCGCCCTGGAGCAGGGTCAGGGTCTCGGCGGGGTCCACTCCCCTGGTCACCAGGGCGACGCAGTCGCGGTAGGTGGGGAACAGCCAGTCCCGCTCGCGCAGCGCCAGCACCGACCCGACCTCGCACGCCTCCTGCCCGCGCGACGACGGGTACACCGCGAGGCGGCCCTGCTTGGTCAGCGCGGTGGCCTGGGTGTCGAAGCGGCGGCCGACGACCATTCGGCGGTGCAGTTCCAGCAGGACGTCGTCGTCGGGCATCGCCAGCGGCGAGTCCTCGACCGGCGAGCCGTCCTTGCGCAGCAGCGACAGCGGTTCCGCTGTGGGCAGCAGTTCCCTTGTGGGGACCATGGGCTCCTCCGACCCTCATGTGACGAGTGGGGGCATGGTCCGCGTCACACCGACCAAAGTTCCAGCTTTGGGGTCCAGATCTGGACGAACGGTCGCGCAGACGGGTTACAGTGCGCCACATGACGCCCAGGCCTGGACATTCGGCACCGCTCGACGCGACCGACCGCCGCATCGTGGAGGCGCTGCGGGCGGACGGCCGGCTGTCGATGCGGGCGCTGGCGGAGAAGCTGCACATCTCGCGGGCGAGCGCGTACTCGCGGGTGGAACGGCTGCACCGGGACGGGGTGATCACCGGGTACACGGCGGTGGTGGACCCGGAGCGGTACGGGTTCGGGATCTCGGCGTACGTGTACCTGAAGATCAGCCAGCACTCGTGGAAGGCAGTGCGGCAGCGGGTGCTGGAGATCCCCGAGGTGTGGCACGGCGCGCTGGTGTCCGGCGACTACGACCTGGTGTTGCTGGTCCGGGCCCCGGACGCGCACAGCCTCCGGGACCTGGTCCTGTCGCGGCTGCAAACCATGCCGGACGTGACGTCCAGCCACACCGTGCTCATCCTCGACGAGCTGCCGACCGACGGCCACCAGCCCAAGCTCTAGAACGGCCAGTCCGCGTTCCTGCCCGCCTCCAGCAACCCGATGGCGCTGAACGACTGGTCGCCGAGCCCGCCGAACGTGTGCCGGTAGCGGCTGCCCGACGGGGCGTGGCCGTGCCGGTGTCCGGCCAGGTTCCACGTGTAGAGCGGGATGCCGTTGGGCACCGCCCGGTTCACGTCCGCGCCGCCCGCCTGTTCGTCGGTCAGGATCACCACCCGGTCGTGGAAGCCCGGACGAAGGTGCTTCCGGACCGCGTACGCCGTCTCGGTGCCCTTGCCCAGGAAGTAGCCCTCGGCCTTCCACCGGGTCACCGCGGACAGCACGGATTCGCCGCGACGGAGCGGGAACTGCCTGGTGCCCGGACCGTGGTGCGGGCTGGAGAACGACACGACGTCGGCGTGCGCGCACCGTGCGCCCAGGGCCAGGCCGAAGACGACCGCCGCGTCCCACCGTCGCAGGGTGCCGCGCTCGCTGAACGGCGACTCCATCGACCCGGAGGTGTCCACCAGGACCAGCGTGCGGCCAGGCAGCGCCGGGATGTTGGACAGGGACAGGTCGAGCGCCTTCTCCAGCGCCCACGCCCACCGCAGCGAACCCGCCGCCCGGTACGCCGACAGGAACCGCAGGGGCAGCTGCCGGGACCGCGCCACCTGCTCGGGGTCGCCCAACCGCGCGATGACGCTCCCGGCCACCTCGTCGGACACCCCGGCCTCGTCGAAGTTGCGCAGGCCGCGCAGGAGCGCCATGTAGCCCATGGACGGGATCAGCGCTTCCCACACGTCGGCGGTCATCGGGCCTTGCAGCCAGCCCGCGACCGACTCCCACGTCATCCCCGCCCCGCGCAGCACCGCCGCCGCGTCGGGTCGGCCGAACAGCGCGCGGCGGCGTTCGACCGGCCAGGACAGCAGCTCGGCCCGCTTCGTGAGCACACCCAGGGCCGGCGGGATCGTGGTGTCGTTGCCGTAGCGGCGGTCGAGGGCGTGGGTGAACAGGGTCGACTGCCACGCGCGGCGGGTGGTCGGGTGGACGAGGTTGAGGACGTCGCCGAACCGCAGGCCGCGGGCGGCGCTGTCGTACTTGACCAGGGAACGTTCGTCGTACAGGCGCAGCACGGCGTCCGCGACGCCGCGCTTGACCGGCTTGGGCACGGCCCGCCCGTGGGCACCCAGCCAGTACGCCAGCAGTTCGCCGGGCTCGTCGGCGCGCTGAAGGACGCTGTCGACCACCGACCGGTTGGTCGGGCCGCGGTCGTCGCCGGCGGCCAGGCGGGCGCGCACGTACTCGGCCGCGCCGACCAGGGCCGCGGACCGCAGGTTCGCGTCCCGGCGCAGCCAGGCGAGCAGGCGGGCGGTCCAGTCCGGGTCCTCCAGCGCGGCGGCGCGCACGAGCGTGGCGTAGCGGTCGTCGCGGTCGCCTGCCGACTCGTAGAAGTCCTGCTCGCCCGCCATGTTGGTGACGGCGAGCAGGAACAGCTCGGAGCGGGTGTCGCGCACGTAGCCCGGCGCGCCCTCGTGGGTCGTGCCGGACGGGGTGGCCTCGGACTTGACGACGCTCGTGACCAGAGTGCGCAGCGCGCCGATGTTGAACTTCGCCATGGGACCCACCTCCGTCGCGGACTAGACCGCGCACGCGCCCTCCGAAGAGGGCGCGTGCGCGAATGCGGCTCCCGAGATCAAGAGTCGACGAAGGTGATGCTGCTCTGCCAGTTGAGCTACGGACGCCCTGGGGCGCCGACGGGACTCGAACCCGCAACCCGCCCATTTACAGTGGAAGTAACCCTCGTCTGCGCACCGGGAGTGCCGCGCAAGCGTGCCATGCGCCCCGGCCGGGTCACAACTGGTTTCCGGCTACCAGCCGAAGTTCTGCGTCCAGTAGACGCCGTAGGAGCCGCCGCGCGCCATGCCGACGCCGAGGGTCTTCAGCTTGCAGTTGAGGATGTTGGCCCGGTGGCCCGGGGACTCCATCCAGCCCTTCACCACGGCCTCCGGCGTGCGCTGCCCGGCGGCGATGTTCTCCGCGCCCGGTGACGGGTAGCCGGCGGCCTTGATGCGGTCGGCGAAGGTGCGGCCGTCCTTGGAGGTGTGGCTGAAGTAGTTCTGGGCGGCCATGTCCTCGCTGTGGCCGCGGGCGGCCTTGTCGAGGCGTTCGTCGATGCCCAGGGCGGGGCAGCCGTTGGCGGCGCGTTCGGCGTTGGTCAGGTTGAACACCTTGGCCTCGGCCAACTCCACCTCCGTCTTGGCCGGCGCGACCGGGGGTGCGGGCGGTGGGGTCTCGGTGGTGGTCGTCGTGGGCGGCGGCTCGGGCGGGGTGGTGGTGGTTTCGGTGGTGGTCGTGGTCGTCGGGGTGGTGGACGACGCGGAGGAGGGCGAGGGCGACGTGGCCGGGGTGCCGGTCTGGGACGTCGTGCGGACCGTCGTGGTGGCCGTGGCGGTCACCAGGCCGATCTCCTCGGGGTCGTCGCAGCCGGCCAGCGCCAGGCCGGCCAGCACCACGACAACGGGCAGTGCACGCTTCGAGCGGAACACGCGGAAAACCTCATCTGCATTCGACGAATTTTCGGGTGCGGCGACCGCGCGAGCGCCTTTTCGCAGGGTAGGCGCCACGGGTCGCCGCACCGAACGCGGATTGGGTGAACCGGGCAAGGGGGAGAGCGCTGCGGTCGACACCAATTCCGCGGATGACCTTGGCAGCCAATTCGAGGAATGTCAACAAGCGATTTATTTAAGGAACATTTAAAGGTGTCATCAGGTGCGCCAAAGAAAGCGCCGGCTAGCCTTGGTGCTCCGGCAGCCGGGTCAGCCGCAACTGCACCCGGGTGCCGCCGAGCGGCCCGCGGTCCACGACCAGCGAGCCTCCGGTGGACTCGGCCGCGCGGCGGGCGATGTCGAGTCCGAGACCGGTGGAGCCGGCGCTGCTGCTTCCACGGCGCAGCGCCGTCTCCAGGTCCGCGATCCCCGGTCCCGCGTCCTCGATGACGATCACCACGGACTCCGGCCGGTGGAACAGCGCCACCACGAACCCGGTGCCCTCCGGCGTGTGCCGGAAGATGTTGCCCAGCACCACGTCCATCGCCGCGGCCAGGTCGCTGCGGGTCAGCGGCACGAACGCGCGCCGCTCGGTGCCGCGCAGGTTCCACAGCCGGTTCTGGTCGTCGGCCAGCGCCGACCAGAACACCAGCCGGTCGTGCACGACCTGCGCCGCGTCGCACCGCCCGCCGTCGGGGTCGTCCAACTCCTTGCGGGCGGCCCGGATCAGCTCGTTGACCTCCCGCTCCAGCGCGTGCACGGCCTGGCGGACCCGGTTGGCGCTCGCGTCGGCGCCCAGCGTCTCGGAGTCCAGCCGCAGCGCGGTCAACGGGGTGCGCAGCCGGTGCGACAGGTCGGCCAGGATCTCCCGTTCTCCCGCCATCAACTGCCCGATCCGGTCGGCCATCCGGTTGAACGCGCCGCCCGCGTCGGCCAGCTCCGGCGGACCGGTCGGCGTGACGCGTGCGGTGAGGTCGCCCTGCTCCATCCGCCGCGCGCCGTCCGCGAGCGCCTGCGACGCCCGCACCACCCGGGCGCCGAGGCGGTCCGCGACCAGCACCGACGCCAGCACCAGCGACACCGCCACGCCCGAGAGGGCGAGCCATGCCGAGGTCACGCCCCGGGACAGCTCGGCCGACGGCACGAACGCCTCCACCACCGCGACCCGGGCCTCAGCGAGCACGACGGGTTGCAGGTGGACCCACCCGTCGGGCACCGGCGCGCTGAACGCCAACCCCTTCTCCCGCGCCTCGCGCAGTTGGTCCCCGGTCGCCTTGACCTCGCCCACCACCTGGCCGCCGGGCAGGTGCACCGCGACCCGCCCGGAGATCGACGCCAGCGCCTGCTGCACCGTCGCCGGGTCGTCGGTGATCACCAGCACCGGGGTCAGCGCCCCGGCCTGCCGCTCCGCGTCGGTCACCGCCCGGTCCTCGGCCAACTGCCGCACCACCAGGGCCAACGGGATCAGGAACGCCAGCGCCACCATCGAGGTGACGGCCAACGACACCAGGGCGAGCGACTTGCGCACGTCACCGCACCGCGGTCAGCTTGAACCCGACACCGCGCACGGTGTGCAGGTAACGCGGCTGCGCGGCCCGCTCCCCCAGCTTGCGGCGCAGCCACGACAGGTGCACGTCCAGGGTCTGGTCGTCGTGCCGGCCGGGCAGGTTCCACAGGTTCGCCAGCAGCTCCGCGCGCGGCACGACCTTGCCCTCCCGCGCCGCCAGGTAGGCCAGCAGGTCGAACTCCTTGCGGGTCAGGTTCAGCTCCCGCGCGCCCAGCCGCGCCTCGCGGCGGTCCAGGTCGATGGTCAACTGCCCGATCCGGATCGGCTCCGGCCGGTCTTCCTTGCGCGCCCGGCGCAGCACCGCCGACAACCGCGCCGCGAGGTGCTCGCTGGAGAACGGCTTGACCAGGTAGTCGTCCGCGCCCGCGTTGAGCAGCCGCACGATCTCGGCCTCGTCGTCGCGGGCGGTGGCCACGATCACCGGCACGTCGCACACGCCGCGCATCATCCGCAACGCGTCCGCGCCGTCCATGTCCGGCAACCCCAGGTCCAGCACGACGAGGTCGAACGTGCCGCCCGCGACCTCCCGCAGCGCCTCCAGCGCCGTGCCCACCGGCAGCACCGCGTGCCCCAGCCCGGTCAACGCGCGCGACACCGCCGACCGCACCACCGGGTCGTCCTCGACGAGCAGCACCGAGACCATGGCGGGCACCGTAACGCCCCTGTCCCGCAATGGCGGGAATACCCCGGGGACATGTGGCGCAGTTGACGTATTCGGCACCACGAAGTACCTGGTCCTTCCCCGTGTGCGCGGACCGGCGTAGAGGTCAGGGGCACTCTTTCGCACACCGCACCACCGAGAGGGCCGAGATGACCGTTCTCGCTGCCGCGCCGCCGTCCCCGATCGGCGCGCACCAGATGCTCGTGTTCCTGCTCCAACTGGCCGTGCTGCTGGGCGCGGCGTTGGCGCTGGGCAAGCTCGCGGCCCGGTTCGGCCTACCCCAGGTCGTCGGCGAGTTGACGGCCGGCGTCCTGCTCGGCCCGTCGCTGCTGGCGCACGTCCTGCCCGGCCTGTCCGGCTGGCTGTTCCCGCCGGTGGACACCCAGATCCACCTGCTCGACGCCGTGGGCCAACTGGGCGTGCTGCTGCTGGTCGGGTTCACCGGGATGCACATCGACATGCCGATGGTCCGCAGGCGGGGCCGGACGGCCCTGTGGGTGTCGCTGGGCGGGTTGCTCATCCCGCTGGCGCTGGGGGTCGCGGTCGGGTTCGCCCTGCCCGCCTCGCTGCTGTCCGGCGGCACCGAGACGCTGGTGTTCGCGTTGTTCCTCGGCGTCGCGATGTGCGTGTCCGCCATCCCGGTCATCGCCAAGACCCTGGTGGAGCTGAACCTGTTGCACCGCAACATCGGCCAGCTCACCATCACCGCCGCCGCCGTGGACGACATCGTCGGGTGGTCGCTGTTGTCGGTGGTGTCCGCGATGGCGACCACCGGTTTGCGGTTCGGTCATGTGGCGCTGACCATCGGCAGCCTCGTCGCCGCCCTGCTGGTCGCGTTCCTCATCGGACGCCCGGCGGTCAAGACCGCGCTCACGCTGGCGAACCGGTCTCAGGATGCCGGCCCGACCGTCGCCGCCGTGGTGCTGCTGCTGGTCGCCTGCGCCGCGGGCACCCACGCGCTCGGGCTGGAGCCGATCCTGGGCACGTTCCTGTGCGGCATCCTGCTCGGCACCTCTGGTCTTCTGGACCGCCGCAAGCTCGCGCCGCTGCGCACCATCACCATGGCCGTGCTGGCGCCGATCTTCTTCGCCACGGCGGGCTTGCGCATGGACCTGAGCCTGCTCGGCCAGTGGCCCGTGCTGGCTTCGGCGCTGGTGGTGCTGGCGATCGCGGTCGGCGGCAAGTTCGTGGGGGCCTACCTGGGGGCGCGGCTGTCCAAGCTGAGCCACTGGGAGGGGTTGGCGCTGGGGGCGGGGTTGAACGCGCGGGGCGTCATCGAGGTGATCGTGGCGATGGTCGGGCTGCGGGTCGGGGTGCTGACGACCGCGGGTTACACGATCGTCGTGCTGGTCGCGGTGGTGACGTCGTTGATGGCGCCGCCGATGCTGCGGTACGCGGTGAAGCACATCGAGACCACCGACGAGGAGCGGCGGCGGGAGCAGACCTTCGCCGGCTGAGGTCACCGGACGCGGTGGAGCACCTCTGTGCGCAGGTCGTTGGCCGGGGTGGTGGCCGGGTCGTCCAGGTAGCGCTCGAAGACCGGGCCGGCCGGGCGGTGGCGGTGCTCGTGCAGCCAGCGCACCAGACCGTGGTAGGCGATGGGCAGCGCGTCGAGCGGTCCGACGTGGACGACCCGGGCGAACCGGCCACCCGGCCACGGCTCGACGCGCAACCCGCCCAGCGGACCGGTGGGCGGGTGCTCGACCTCCAGCCGGACCCGGACGGTGAAGCTGTCGGCAAGCTTGAGCGGGTACTCGCCGACGACCGGGGCCGTGGTGTCCGCGCCCGCCCGCTCGGCGAGTTGGAGGAGCCGGTCCACCAGGGCCGCCGCGTCGTGGCCGATCGTGTCGGCGTGCGCCGGGCCGGACAGCACGAGGGTGTCGCGATCGGGGCGCTCGGTGATGTCGGGCCGCACGTCCGGCAGGCGCGGGGCGTCCCGGAGCGCGTCGAGCAGGGCCAGGGCGCGTTCGGCCTGCGCCATCCGGCGGCGCAGGCGGACGCGTTCGGCGGCCAGGACCTCGTGCAGCGGGGTGCCGCCCACCAGGTGCTCTTTGATGCGGTCGAGCGGGGTGCCGAGGTCGCGCAGGGTCGTCACGCACAGCACGTCGCCGAGCTGGTCCCACCGGTAGTAGCGGTAGTTCGTGGCCGGGTCGACCCGGGCGGGCACCACCACGCCGAGGGCGTGGTAGTGCCGCAGGGCCTTGACCGTGACGCGCGCGGCCTCGGCGAACACGCCGATGGGCACGAGGTCAGACATAGGACTCCGCGTGCTCGGTGTCCGGCGGGATGGGCTTGATCACGTCCACCATCGTGCCGCTCGGGTCGAGCGTGATGAAGTGCCGCTGCCCCCACGGCTCGTCACGCAGGTCCAGCAGCATGGTCAGGCCGGTGGCTACTGCGTTCCGGTGGACGGTGTCGACGTCGTCGACCTCGATCGCGATCAGCGTGCCCGCGGGTCGGTTGCGGTGGCCGTCGGGGACGCTGCCGTGGTCGCGCCGCACGATCCCGATCTGAGGATGCGGCAGTGCGTCCGCCTGCAACTGCACGTACCAGTCGTTCTCGAAGACCGTTTTCATATCGAAGAGTGACGTGTAGAAGTCGCGGGTGGCCGTGATGTCGTCGGAGCAGATCGTCGGGAAGATGCCGGTGATCGTCATGGCGGGGAGCGTGGAGTCTCCCCTCGGGGGAGGGTCAACGCCGGGTCTGCCGGCAGGATGGCCGCGTGACCCGGGGCCTCCAGTACTTCGCGGCGTGGACGGCGTCCACTGCCGTCGCGGTCGCCCTGTCGTGGCTGGGCATCCGGTTCGTGCTCGACGCGGGCGTCCCCGAACGGCCCCGGTTGGTCGCCGGCCCCACCCAGCAATCCAGCGCGGTACCGACTACCACGACGACAACCACCACCACGGTCATCACCACCACCACTGTGGTCGTGACGACTCCTCCCCCGACGACGACCACCACCACGGCCCCGCCGCTGCCGCCGGAGAACGGGACGTGGAGCGAGCAGAACGGCGAATCCGTCTACCTGCGCAGCTTCCGGCTCCAGGGCGGCGTGGCGGCGATCCGCTTCTCCGCGTCCGAGATCGAACCCATCTCCGCCACCCCGCGCCAGGGCTTCGCCGCCAGCGTCGAACAGCCCGCCGACGCGGTGGTGGTCGAGTTCGTCAGCGCCGGCCACCGGTCGCGGCTCGAAGCGACCTGGATCAACGGGCCGCAGTGGCGCATCGTCGAATCCGGCTGAGGCGTCGAGTCCGGCTGACGGTCAGTGGGCCAGGGCCACGTCCGCGCGCAGACGGGGCAGCAGCGCGTAGAAGGCGTCCCCCGGGCACACGGTGTCGCCGTAGAAGTCGCGGTGCCCGTAGATCTCCGTCGGCGGGATGTCGTACTGCCGGCACACCCGCGCGCACAGCCACACCAACGCGTCCCACTGCTCGTCCGGCGGGACCTCGGAGACGTACGTGCCCTCGTTCTCGATGCCCACCGACGACCGGTTCTGCCCCGGGCAGTGCGCACCCTCCACCAGCCGGTCCCCCGACCTCAGCGCCGCCAGGCTCCCGTGCCGACCCTCCAGCAACCGGCCGCCGCGCGAGATCGTGAAGTGCTGACCGGTGTCACCCCACCCCCGGTCAGCGGCGTGCAACCGCTGGAAGAACCGCGCCAACTCGAACGCGTGCCGCTCGGAGGTGTCGCCGGCGTTCTCCGTAGCGGTGTGGTGGATGAGAATCCGCTCGGGCCGCTTGAGCACGACGTTCGGCTCCTCCACGGGTGCTCGGGCACCCCACTCCGGGCATCCAGTGATAGACCGCACCGCCGGCAACGGCCGCACCACCGCGCCTACCGCGACCAACGCCCCGACACCCAACAAAACCCGTCTTCGCAGCACGTCCCGCCCCCATGAGTCCAGCGGAGCATAACTGCCCGTGAAGTGGTTCGATCACGCCATGACCCACGCCGGCGAAGCCCACCACGACGACCTGTCCGGACGGCTCAACTGGCTGCGCGCAGGCGTGTTGGGTGCCAACGACGGCATCGTGTCGACGGCCGGTCTGGTCGTCGGCGTGGCCGGCGCGACCGCCGACCGCACCACCGTCCTGGCGGCGGGCGTCGCGGGCCTGGTCGCGGGTGCGCTGTCCATGGCGGGCGGCGAGTACGTCTCCGTCAGCACCCAACGCGACACCGAACGCGCCGCACTGCGGCTGGAGGCCCGCGAACTGCGCGAGATGCCGGAGGAGGAGGAACGCGAACTCGCCGACATCTACGAGGAGAAGGGCCTGTCTCCCGAGTTGGCGGCACAGGTCGCTCGGGAGCTGACGGAGCAGGACGCGTTGCGCGCGCACGCCGAGGCGGAGTTGCAGATCGACCCGGAGAACTTGACGAGCCCGTGGCAGGCGGCGTGGGCGTCACTGGCGTCGTTCGCGGTCGGGGCGTTGATCCCGCTGGTTGCCATTGTGTTGCCGCCGTTGTCGTGGCGGGTGTGGACATGTGCGGTGGCGGTGATCGTCGGGTTGGTGTTGACCGGGGTGATCAGTGCGCGGTTGGGCGGTAGTCCGGTGTGGCGGGCGGTGCGGCGCAATGTGGTGGTCGGGTCGCTGACGATGCTGGTGACCTATTACGTGGGCTTGTTGTTCGGCGCGACCGTCGGCTGACCCGCGCCGCAGGCGCTGCTTTTGATGGGCTGCCGAGCCAAGGAAGGGCTTCGGTGCGGTGGGCCTGAGCCGGGGAGGCGGGGGTGGTCATGGGGCGACTGCTGGGATTTGTCGAGGGTTGGGGTCGACCTGGGCGTTCCGTCAGCCGCCGCCCCCGGGTGTGACCGCCATCACGCGCCGCACACGCCGCCCGTCGGTCCACCAAAAAGTTGTCCCTCGGAGGTGTGAAGACCGCAGGAAGCGGGTAACCGCCCCGGGCTTGACGCCGTTGGGCGCGTCAAGACCAAGAGCGGAGGTGCCAGCCGTGACCCATCCCTCGACCATGCTCCTCGTGCCACGCAGCGCGAAGGCCGAACGGCGGCTCTGGGTGTTGCTCGCACTGCTCTTCATCCTGGTGGCGGGAGTGAACGGGGTGATCGCGCTGACCGAGGCGCAGGTGTGGCAGGGCGCGCTGGCGGGCTTGTCGATCCTCGCCGCGGCCGGCTGCGGGAGAGTCGCCCAGCGGGTCCCGGACACGTTTTAGTCCACACTGAAGGAATCAAGTGGAATAAATCACTAGGCCGACCGGGCGTAACCTGTTGGTAGGAACGATGTCAACTGGGGGTGGGATTCACCACGACGCCCTGTCGGACTAGAGCCATAACCGCGAATTCACACTATCGTCACAAGACCCCGGCAACCCCGGTGCACCGCCCCGCGTGATCAAGCGGCCCGATCCGGCCGTGCGGCACGCGCACAAGGAAGTGCAGTTTCCCGCACAACGGAGTGCGGCCCCACGCCCCCATCTCCCCCGGCGTGGACCCCCAAGCCAGCAGTCCTGCAGGCCGAGCTGCCGCGCGTCGACGAAGCGCGCACCAGGCACCCGGCCATGTCTGTTTGCCCGAAAACAGCCAAGACAGGCGATGCCACGGGAGGGCCCGTTGTGACCCACCACCACCAGCCGAAGCAAGGTCTTTACGACCCGCAGTTCGAGCACGACGCCTGCGGTGTCGCGTTCGTCGCCGACCTCGCCGGTCGGAGAAACCACGCGATCGTCGCCCAGGCGCTGGTCGCGTTGCGCAACCTGGAGCACCGGGGCGCGCGGGGCGCGGAGCCGGAGACCGGCGACGGCGCGGGCATCCTGATCCAGGTGCCCGACGCGTTCTTCCGCGAGGTCGTCGACTTCGACCTGCCCGAACCGGGCGCCTACGCGGTCGGCACCGCCTTCCTGCCGCATGCGGACGACGACGTCCGCGCGCAGGTCGAGCGCATCGCCGAGGAAGAGGGCGCGACCGTCCTGGGGTGGCGAGACCTGCCGGTGGACACCGACCACGTCGGTCCCACGGCCAAGACCACCATGCCCCGGTTCCGCCAGCTCTTCATCGGCGGCGAGGACGGCATGGAGCTGGAGCGCCTGGCGTTCGTCGTGCGCAAGCGCGCCGAGCACGCCACCGGCGTCTACTTCCCGAGCCTGTCCGGCCGGACCATCGTCTACAAGGGCATGCTGACCGAGCCGCAGGTCGAGAAGTTCTTCCCCGACCTGACCGACGAGCGGGTCACCAGCTCGATCGGCCTGGTGCACTCCCGGTTCTCCACCAACACGTTCCCGTCGTGGCCGCTGGCCCACCCGTACCGGTACGTGGCGCACAACGGCGAGATCAACACGCTGCGCGGCAACCGCAACTGGATGGACGCGCGCGAGTCGATGCTCGCCACCGACCTCATCCCGGGCGACCTGGAGCGGATCTTCCCGGTCATCACCCGCGACGCCAGCGACTCGGCGACCTTCGACGAGGTCCTGGAACTGCTGCACCTGGGCGGCCGGTCCCTCCCCCACGCCGTCCTGATGATGATCCCCGAGGCGTGGGAGAACCACGCCGAGATGGACCCGCAGCGCCGCGCGTTCTACGAGTTCCACTCCACGCTGATGGAGCCGTGGGACGGCCCCGCGTTGGTGTCCTTCACCGACGGCACGCTCATCGGCGCGGTCCTGGACCGCAACGGCCTGCGCCCCGCCCGCTACTGGGTCACCGAGGACGGCCTGGTGGTGCTGGGCTCCGAGGCGGGCGTGCTCGACCTCGACCCGGCCACCATCGTCCGCAAGGGCCGCCTCGAACCCGGCCGCATGTTCCTCGTCGACACCGCGCAGGGGCGGATCATCGACGACGAGGAGATCAAGGGCGAGCTGGCCGCCGAGCACCCGTACCAGGAGTGGGTGTCCGACGGCATCCTGCACCTGGCCGACCTGCCCGCGCGCGAGCGCGAAGTGCCGACGCACGCGTCCCTCGTGCGTCGGCAGCAGGTCTTCGGCTACACCGACGAAGAGCTGACGCTGCTGCTGCGGCCGATGGCCAAGGCCGGCGCGGAGGCGATCGGCTCGATGGGCAACGACGCCCCGTTCGCGCCGCTGTCCAACCGGCCCCGGCAGCTGTTCGACTACTTCAGCCAGCTGTTCGCGCAGGTCACCAACCCGCCGTTGGACGCGATCCGCGAGGAGCTGGTGACCTCGCTGCACGCGACCCTGGGCGCGGAGCCGAACCTGTTGCAGGCCGATGCCGGCAGTTGCCGCCGGATCTCGCTGCCGTTCCCGGTGTTGGACAACGACGAACTCGCCAAGCTGGTGCACGTCGACGACGACGGCACGCTGCCCGAGTTCCGCACCCACACCGTGCACGGCACCTACGACGTCCAGGGCGGCGGGGACGCGCTGGTCGGCCGGCTCGCGGAGATCAAGGTCGAGGTGTCGGCGGCGATCCGGGACGGCGCGCGGCTGGTCGTGCTGTCCGACCGGGGTGTGGATGCCGATCACGCGCCCATCCCGTCGCTGCTGCTGACCGGCGCGGTGCACCACCACCTGGTGCGGGAGAAGACCCGGACCCAGGTGGACCTGATCGTGGAGTCCGGCGACGCCCGCGAGGTGCACCACATCGCGCTGCTCATCGGCTACGGCGCCAAGGCGGTCAACCCGTACCTGGCGATGGCGTCGGTCGAGGAGATGGCCGACCTCGACCCGAAGACCGCCACCCGCAACCTGATCAAGGCGCTGGGCAAGGGCGTGCGCAAGACGATGTCCAAGATGGGCGTCTCGACCGTCGCCTCCTACACCGGCGCGCAGATCTTCGAGGCCATCGGCCTGGGCGCGGAGGTCATCGACTCCTGCTTCACCGGCACCACCTCGCGCCTGGGCGGCATCGGGTTCGACGTGATCGCCGAGGAGGTCGCGAAGCGGCACCGGCTCGCCTTCCCGCCCGACGGCGTCCGCGCGCACCACCGGGAGCTGGAGGTCGGCGGCGAGTACCAGTGGCGTCGCGAGGGCGAGGCGCACCTGTTCAACCCGCAGACCGTGTTCAAGCTCCAGCACTCCACGAAGACCGGTCGCTACGACATCTTCAAGGAGTACACGAAGTCCGTGGACGACCAGTCCAAGCGGCTGATGACGCTGCGCGGCCTGTTCGAGTTCAAGGACGGCGTGCGCCCGCCGGTGCCGATCGACGAGGTCGAGCCGGTGTCGTCGATCGTGAAGCGGTTCGCCACCGGCGCGATCTCCTACGGCTCGATCTCGCAGGAGATGCACGAGACGCTGGCCATCGCGATGAACCGGCTGGGCGCGAAGTCCAACACCGGCGAGGGCGGCGAGGACCCCGAACGTCTCTACGACCCGATCCGGCGGTCGGCGATCAAGCAGGTCGCCTCCGGCCGGTTCGGCGTGACCAGCGAGTACCTGGTCAACGCCGAGGACATCCAGATCAAGATGGCGCAGGGCGCGAAGCCCGGCGAGGGCGGCCAGCTGCCCGGCGCGAAGGTGTACCCGTGGATCGCCCGCACCCGGCACTCCACGCCCGGCGTCGGCCTGATCTCGCCGCCGCCGCACCACGACATCTACTCCATCGAGGACCTCGCCCAGCTCATCCACGACCTGAAGAACGCCAACCCGGCGGCCCGCATCCACGTGAAGCTGGTGTCCGAGGTCGGCGTGGGCACGGTCGCGGCGGGCGTGTCCAAGGCGCACGCGGACGTCGTGCTGATCTCCGGCCACGACGGCGGCACCGGCGCGTCCCCGCTGTCGTCGATCAAGCACGCCGGCGGTCCGTGGGAGTTGGGGCTGGCCGAGACGCAGCAGACGCTGCTGGCCAACCGGTTGCGCGACCGGATCGTGGTGCAGACCGACGGCCAGCTCAAGACCGGCCGGGACGTCGTCATCGCGGCCCTGCTCGGCGCGGAGGAGTTCGGTTTCGCCACCGCTCCCCTGGTCGTGTCGGGCTGCATCATGATGCGGGTCTGCCACCTCGACACCTGTCCGGTGGGCGTCGCCACGCAGAACCCGGCGCTGCGCGCGAAGTTCGCGGGCAAGGCCGAGCACGTCGTGAACTTCTTCGAGTTCGTGGCCCAGGAAGTGCGCGAGCTGTTGGCGCAGCTCGGTTTCCGGTCGCTGGAAGAGGCCGTCGGCCACGCCGAGCTGCTGGACACCCGCAAGGCCGTGGACCACTGGAAGGCCGCCGGGCTCGACCTGTCGCCGATCTTCCACGTGCCCGAGCTGCCGGAAGGCGCCGCGCGGCACCAGGTGGTCGAGCAGGACCACGGGCTGGAGAAGGCGTTGGACAACACACTGATCCAGCTCGCCGAGGGCGCGATCGCCTCCGGTGACCGGGTGCGGCTGGAACTGCCGGTGCGCAACGTCAACCGCACCGTCGGCACCATGCTCGGCTCGGAGGTCACCAAGCGGTGGGGCGGCGAAGGCCTGCCCGACGACACCATCGACGTGACGTTCACCGGCACCGCCGGCCAGTCGTTCGGCGCGTTCCTGCCGCGCGGCATCACGTTGCGGCTCATCGGCGACGCCAACGACTACGTCGCCAAGGGCCTGTCCGGCGGGCGGATCACGGTGCGGCCGGTGGCCGACGCCCAGTTCACCGCCGAGCAGCACATCATCGCGGGCAACGTCATCGGCTACGGCGCGACCGGCGGCGAGATCTTCCTGCGCGGCAAGGTCGGCGAGCGGTTCTGCGTGCGCAACTCCGGCGCGCTGGCCGTGGTCGAGGGCGTGGGCGACCACGGCTGCGAGTACATGACCGGCGGCCGGGTGGTCGTGCTCGGGGCGACCGGGCGCAACTTCGCGGCCGGCATGTCCGGCGGCGTGGCCTACGTGCTGGACGCGCGCGAGCAGCGGGTCAACCAGGAGATGGTGGACCTGGACCCGCTGGACGACGCGGACCGCGACTTCCTGCGGACGGTCGTGGAGAAGCACTACGCGGAGACCGATTCCGCGGTGGCGCACGCCCTGCTGGCGGACTGGGACCTCGCGGTCGACCGGTTCACCAAGGTCATGCCCAAGGACTACAAGCGGGTGCTGGCCGCGCGGGCGCGGGCCGAGCAGGAGGGCCGCGACGTGAACGAGGCGATCATGGAGGCCGCACATGGCTGACCCGCGCGGTTTTCTGACCACCGAGCGCGAGACCCCGCGCAGCCGGCCGGTGTTCCTGCGGCTGCGCGACTGGCGCGAGGTGTACGAGGAGTTCGAGCGGCCCAAGCTGGAGAAGCAGGCCGGGCGCTGCATGGACTGCGGCATCGCGTTCTGCCACCAGGGCTGCCCGCTGGGCAACCTGATCCCCGAGTGGAACAGCCTGGTGTGGCAGCAGGACTGGCGTGACGCCATCGAGCGGCTGCACGCCACCAACAACTTCCCGGAGTTCACCGGGACGCTGTGCCCCGCCCCCTGCGAGGCCGCTTGCGTGGTCGGGATCAACGGCGATCCCGTCACGATCAAGCGGGTCGAGATCTCGATCGTCGACCGCGCCTTCGACGAGGGGTGGGTCACGCCCCAGGAGCCCCGGACCCGCACCGGCTTCAAGATCGCCGTGGTGGGTTCGGGGCCCGCGGGCCTGGCCGCGGCGCAGCAGTTGACCCGCGTGGGCCACGACGTGGTGGTGCTGGAGCGGGCGGACGCCATCGGCGGGTTGCTGCGGTACGGCATCCCCGAGTTCAAGATGGAGAAGTGGCGGCTGGACCGCCGGCTGGACCAGATGCGGGCCGAGGGCACGCAGTTCCGGACCAACGTGAACGTCGGCGTGGACGTCACGGTCGAGGAGCTGCGGAACTCCTACGACGCGGTGGTGCTGGCCGGTGGCGCGACGGCGTGGCGGGACCTGCCGGTGCCCGGCCGCGAGCTGTCCGGGGTCTACCAGGCGATGGAGTACCTGCCGTGGGCCAACCGGGTGGCGCGCGGCGAGCTGCCCGACTCGCCGATCTCGGCGGCCGGCAAGCACGTCGTGGTCATCGGCGGCGGCGACACCGGCGCGGACTGCGTCGGCACCGCGCACCGCCAGGGCGCGGCGTCGGTGACCCAGCTGGAGATCATGCCGCGGCCCGCCGACACGCGGTCCGAGGCGCACCCGTGGCCGACCTACCCGATGCTCTACCGGGTCACCTCCGCGCACGAGGAGGGCGGCGAGCGGCTGTACTCGGTGTCCACGGTCGAGTTCCTGGGCGACTCCGACGGCGCCGTGCGGGCGTTGCAGCTGGTCGAGGTGGACTCGAAGTTCCAGCCGGTGCCGGGCACCGAGCGGGAGCTGCCGGCCCAGCTGGTGACCCTCGCGATGGGCTTCGTCGGGCCGGAGAAGGCCGGGCTGCTGGAGCAGTTGGGCGTCGAGCTGGACGCGCGCGGCAACGTGGCGCGTGATGACGCTTTCAAGACGTCCGTGGACGGCGTGTTCGTCGCCGGCGACATGGGCCGCGGCCAGTCGCTGATCGTGTGGGCCATCGCGGAGGGCCGCTCGGCCGCCGCGGGCGTGGACGCGTTCCTCACCGGGCGGCAGGTCCTGCCGCGCCCGATCGAGCCGACCGACCGGCCGATCGCGTGAGCCGGTCCCGCGGTGGGCGGACAACGGAGTCCGGCCACCGCGGGGCCACCACGCTCAGAGGGTCTCGGCCAACGCCACCAGCTCCTCGGTGGACAGGTGCCCGGTGACGGCCCAGCCGACCCCGTCCCGGACCCACATCAGGCGCGGGGCGTAGCAGTCCAGCGACCCCTGCATGCCGACGCCCTTCCCGACCAACTCCAGGTCGTAGCCGGTGCGCGACGGCATGTCGACCAGGCGCGCGGTGCCGCCGTCCAGCGGCACTTCCGAGGACTCACCCCGCAGGGGCAGCGGGAAGGTCGTCTTGGCCGGGTAGCGCTCCAGGGTCACCAGGCGACCGTTCACCCGGTAGGACGCCACGACGATCCCGTAGCCCTTGCCGAGTGCGGTGATCCTCAGCTCCTCCGGCGGCCCCCACGGCGTCCCGGTGTCCGGCGGACGCCAGTCGGTCAGCTCGATGATGTCCGCCTGGCGGACCACGAGGGGCGGCACACCCCACTCCCCGCAGTGCGCGGAGCGCCACGCGCTGCCGGTGCGGGTGGGCGAGGGTGGCAGGGTGGTCGAGGTCGTGGTCCCGGGCACGGCGTCCCGGGCGACGACCCACGGCACCAACACGCCCGCCACCGTCACCCCGGTCAGCAGGGCCGCCGCCGCGGCCAGCACGCCGATGTCGCCGAACCTGCGTTTCCGCTGCGGGGTGCCGACCGCCTCGGCGATGGCGGCCACGGTGGCGTCGTCGGGTTCGCGGTCCCAGTCGCGCCCGAGGGCGCGCAGTTCGTCCTCCAGCCGCTCAGCCACGGTCCACCCCGCCTTCCAACTGCGCCCGCAGCCGCTTGAGCGCCCGGGCGGCCCGCGACTTCACCGTGCCCTTCGGCCACGCCAGCACCTGGGCGGTTTCCTCCTCCGACAGGTCCAGCACGTACCGGCAGCCCAGCACCTGCCGGTCCTTGTCGGCCAATCGCCACAGCGCCGCCTTGCGCTCGTCGGCCAGCACGAGGTCTTCGGGTTCCTCGGGCGGGGGTTCCAGCGGGGTGTGCGCGACGAACCGCACCAGGGCGTCCAGCCGCCGGGTGCGGGAGCGGTGCAGGTTGCGGACCAGGTTGGCGACGATCCGCAGCAGCCACGGCCGGAACGCCGCGTCCGCGCGGAACCCGGCGAGCCCGGCGTGGGCGCGGACGAACGCGTCCTGGACGACGTCGTCGGCCTCGGCGCCCGCGCCCATCAGCACGGCGACCCGGTGGGCGGCCGAGTGGTGCGCCCGCACCAGGTCCGCGAACGCCGTCGGATCGCCGTCCCGGGCGCGGATCACCAGCCGTGCCTCGTCCGTGGCGGTTGCCGTCATGCCCCCTCTACACCGCACGGGGGTCAAAGGTTCCACATCAGCCCGCGGGGGCCAGTTCGACGTCCCCCACGCGCAGCGGCCGGCCGACGAACTCCCGGCCCGACCACTGCGGGTCCGAGCCGGTCCACGACACGGAGCCGCAGGTCATGGTGACCGTGGTCCGGCCGGGCTCCGGCGTGCCCGGGAAGGCGAACGTCCGGCGGATCGTCGTCCCGCCGGGGACGTCCAGGAAGAACGGCTCGCGCAGCACGTCGAACAGCCCGTCGAGGCGGAACTCGGCCTGCCCGGCGACGAGCCGGCACGAGTCGACCACGCTGACCTTGGCCGCCATGGCGCTGCGGTTGACGGCGGTGAAGGTGACCTTGGTGAAGTTGTCGGTGACCTCGACCTTCTCCACCGTGGCGACCAACGGTCCCAGCGCCCCTTCCACCGGCGCCCCCAGCCGCTGCGCCCGAACGGTCTCGTCGCCGGTGATCCGGTCGATGGTCCACGACAGCACGTAGGCCGTCCCGCCACCCACCACGAGCAGCACGAACGCCGCCGCGGCGAACGGCCCCATCGTCGCCCCCCGCGCCCGGCGGCGCTCCGGCAACTCCCGCAACAGGTCGATGATCAGCGGCACCGCGCCCAGCGCCACCGCGAGCCCGGCGGTCAGCAGCGGGGTCATCGACGGCAGGAGGAGCTTGACCACGCCACCCACCACCAGCGCGATCCCCCCGAACAGCACGGCGCGCCCCAACGTGAGGAACCTCCTGCGCCGCCGCGGCGCCGGCCCCGTCCGCCGCACCGCCGCCCGCCGCTGGTCCCGCCGATCCTGCGAAGTGCCCACCCGCGACCCCACCCTGATGTCCGAACGTCCACTGCAGACACCAGCGTGCGCTTCGATCTTGAAATCGGCCGCCCGACGTGCGGTGAAACCACTCGGAAGGGGGTCAACTAACCCACCGGCCGGTCCGTCCGGCGGGCTGGTCGCCGCGTCGCTGGACGACGAGGAGTCCACCGACCCCCGGATGCGCAGCCACATCCGCATCATCGAACCGTTCCGGGCACTTCGTTGTGGAAGAATCTCGATCATGACAGGCGGGCGGACCGGGCGGTGGATCGACGTCAGCCGCCTCCCCCAAGAGGTCGTGGCGGTGATCGAGTCCCTGGCCCCCGGTGAGGACCTGCTCGTCAAGCGGGACGGGCGGCCGATTGCGACGATCACCGGCTCGTTCGACGCCGTCGACCCCGGCGGCCCGGTCGAGTCAGCCGCCTACGATGACGTGACCGTGGTGGCGACCGCGATGAAGCTGTCCTCGTCGGCCCGCGCGTCGCTGTCCGACCGACTGGGCCCCGACTACATCGTGCTGGACATGCACTCGGCCCCGGAGAGCGCCGAAGTCCTGCTGATCCCGCCGGTCAGCCCGCAGTTGATCGCCGATCATGCGCGGGAAGTTCCCCAAGGCCCGGGTGGTCGTCGCCGAAGTCGAGGACCGGGAACTCGGCATCACCTACCAGGGCCCGCTGGGCCGGCTGATCGACGCCGGCGCCGACGTCTACGTGCCGCCGAGCACGATCCCGCGCCTCGCCCAACAGCTCGACCGGGCCGTGACGCAGCTGAACCAGCTCACCGGCGACACCCCGGCGACGCCCCTGGTGATCGAGGCGGGCCCTTCGGACGACCGGTAACGTCAGCGGTTCGCCGCGTACCGGATGCCGCCCAGCAGCAGGGACCGGAAGTCCGGGTCGGCGTAGATCTCCACCGTGTGGCCACTGCCGGTGTAGAACGAACGGCCCTCGCCCACCGCCTTGCACCACGTGTGCGGGTGGTCTTGCCCCATCGTGCCGCCGGAATACGTCGATTCGTCCACTGTGGACAGAACGTGGACCGTTTCCCTGGGGTTGGTGCGGTAGTCGTACCACTCGTCGGTGATGTCCCAGGTCGGACCGAGGTGGGCGGTGGCCGGGTGGGCGTGGTCGGTCACGCGGACGGTGGCCGGTTGCACCGCCGGGTGCGACGCGAAGTACGCGCCCACGACCTCGCCGTAGAACGGCCAGTCGTACTCGGTGTCGGCGGCGGCGTGTACGCCGACGTAACCGCCGCCGCCCTGGATGTAGGACTCGAAAGCGTCCTTCTGCGCCCCGTCCAGGACTTCGCCGGTCGTGTTGAGGAACACCACCGCGCCGTAGCGGGCGAGGGTGTCCGCCGTGAAGTGGGCGGAGTCCTCGGTGGCCGTCACCGTGAAGCCGTTGGCCGCGCCGAGCGCCCGGACCGCCTCGATGCCGGCCGGGATGGAGTCGTGCCGGTAGCCGGTGGTCTTGGAGAACACCAGCACGTCGTAAGGCGCGTCCACGTCGTTCTCCTCCACGGTCAGTGTCGGTCGAATTGCACGCTCGTGCGCTGCACGACGTCCGGCTTGACGGGCAACGCCTCGACCTCCAGGCGCTGACCGTAGCTGTCGGTGATCGCGACGGCACCGCCGCAGCCCGCGCCGTCCTCGGCCAGGAAGTAGTTGTATTCGGTGCGCGACAACGACTTCCAACCCCTGGACGTGCGAACTTCCAGCCGCGCCACGGGGTTGCGGTGGTCGATCACCTGGATTCCGCACCACCACTGGCTCGACCCGGTCTTGTAGCGCAGTGCGATCCGGCTGGACAGGTCGGGGCTCACCAGTTCCCAGGTGATCGGGATCTCGCCCCGAACGGGCTCGGCCAGCATCGCGAACGCCTCGGCGCTCAGGTCAAGCTGCCCCACCCGGCACGGCGCCGGGCACAGGTTGGTGATCCGCACCGTGATGCTCTTACCGTTGGCCGCCCGCACCAGGACGTAGGCACCGCACGCGTTGCTGTTCTCGTAGTCCGCCCAGTTCATCGCCGCGGTCAACGGGTCGGGGCCGGGGTCGTACAGGCACGCGCCGCCGCCGTCCGAGTCGTAGAACGTCGCCACGCCCTCGCGGGTGACCCCGGGCTTGATCCGGCCGGCGAGCGCGGGATCGGCCGGGGGCGCGACCGTCGTCGTGGTGGTCGACGTCGTCGTGGTCGTGGTCTGTGTCGTCGTGCTTTCCGTCGTCGTACCAGAGGGCGCATCCGTGGCCACACCGACCTGCGCGGCAGCCACGGCCCGCCCCGCCTCACCCGACCGGGTCGGCACCACGACCACCACCACACCCACCGCGACCAACAACCCGGCCACCACCGAAGCAACCACCCACCGCTTGGGCACCAGGACTCCACTTCGGCCGACCGGACGCGACAAACCGGCATGTTAGCGCTCACACCGCGGACCACCCAGTGGAACCGGTCACAGGGTGGCCGACGTCAGGCCGAACACCTCCGCCCCCGCGAGCAGGAACGCGCCCACGCCGAAGTCGGCCGTCTCGTCCGCCAGGGCCGGCCTCGGCTGGTCCCCGACCGGCTGGACGTAGCCCAGGAACGGCTGGACCACGCCGTCGCACGGGCTCACCGCGCGAGACCGACCGGTTCGTCCAGTCGCGCCAGCTTGCGCGGGTTGGCCACCCCGCAGATCCGCGTGATCCGCCCGTCCTCCACGACGACGCTCAGCGCGGCCGGCTCGCCGTCGATCTCGATCCGGCCCGCGGGTGCGCCGTTGAGCCACACGGTCGTCGCCTCGAACCCGGCCACCACCCGGTGCACGCGCGCGAGCAGCTTCGCCACCAGCTCGGCCCCGTGGATCGGAGCCCGGGAGGCGGCCACGAGCCCACCGCCGTCGGCGATCAGGACCACGTCCGGCGCCATGACCTCCACCAGTTCCCGCACCTGCCCGGTGCGCAGCGCGAGCAGGAACCGCTCCACCACGGCGTGCTGCTCCGACCGGCTCACCCGGACCCGCGGCCGTCGAGCCGCCACGTGCCCGCGTGCCCGCCGCGCGATCTGCCGGACGGTGGCCGGGGACTTGCCGACGGCCGCCGCGATCTCGCCGTACGGCACCTCGAAGACCTCGCGCAGCACGAACACCGCCCGTTCGGTCGGCGTGAGCGTCTCCAGCACCAGCATCATCGCCATCGAGACGCTGTCGGCCAGCTCGACGTCGTCGGCCACGTCGGGCGTGGTCAGCAGCGGATCGGGCAACCAGGGGCCGATGTAGGACTCCTTGCGCCGGGTGAGCGCGCGCAGCCGGTCGAGCGCCTGCCGGGTGGTGATCGCGACCAGGTAGGCCCGGTGGTTCCGGACGGTGCCGAGATCGACGTCCACCCAGCGCAACCAGGTCTCCTGCAGGACGTCCTCGGCGTCGGCGACCGAACCCAGCAGCTCGTAGGCGACGGTGAAGAGCAGGTTGCGGTGGGCGACGAACACCTCTGTGGTGTCCGGCGCCGTCCGCGAAGTCGCGGCCATGGGCGGCTCCCGTCTCTCGGCTGTGTCGCGCACAAGACACCGGCCCGCCTCTTTTTGTGACACCGGAACGACGGTGGCGTGCATCACACGGCCGCGGTGTCACAACGGCCCGGCTCGCGGTCGTCTCGTGTCGACCCACGACGGGAGCCGAAAGGAATGACCTTGACGGCGGAAGGAACAGCTTCGCCGGCCGCGGGTGTCTGACCGCACATCACGAAGGAGTAGTTCATGAACCTCGCTCTCTGGATCGTCGCCGGCCTGCTCGCCGCCCTCGCCTTGTTCAGCGGCGCCACCAAGGCGTTCATGCCCAAGGACAAGCTGGACGAACTGGGCCGGAAGTCCGGTGGGGGGTGGACCGAGCACGCCAGTGCCGGTTTCGTCCGCACGCTGGGGGCTGTCGAGATCCTGGCCGCGGCCGGTCTGGTGCTGCCCGCCGTGCTCGACATCGCACCGGTGATGGTGCCGGTCACCGCCGTGTGCTGGGTCCTGTTGATGATCGGCGCGATGATCACCCACGGTCGCTACCGCCAGTACAAGTTCGTCGCGGTGAACCTCGTCTACCTCGCCGCAGCCGCCTTCCTGGCCTGGGGCCGCTTCGGCCCCGAGTCCTTCACCGGCTGATCGGGACCGCGTTCGGCCGGCCGTCCCCGGTGCGCGGGTCGCCCGGGGACGCTAGCTTTGGCGTTCATGAGCGACATCCCCGACATCAAGCCGCGCAGCCGCGACGTCACCGACGGCCTGGAGCGCACCGCCGCGCGCGGGATGCTGCGGGCCGTCGGCATGGGGGACGACGACTGGGCGAAGCCGCAGATCGGCGTCGCGTCGTCGTGGAACGAGATCACGCCGTGCAACCTGTCGCTGGACCGGCTGGCCAAGGCGAGCAAGGACGGCGTGCACGCGGCGGGCGGGTACCCGTTGGAGTTCGGCACCATCTCCGTCTCCGACGGCATCTCGATGGGCCACGAGGGCATGCACTTCTCGCTGGTGTCGCGGGAGGTGATCGCGGACAGCGTGGAGACCGTCATGCAGGCCGAGCGGCTGGACGGCTCGGTGCTGCTGGCCGGCTGCGACAAGTCGCTGCCCGGGATGCTGATGGCGGCGGCCCGGCTCGACCTGGCCAGCGTGTTCCTCTACGCGGGCTCGATCCTGCCCGGCCGGGTCACGCTGTCGGACGGCAGCGAGCGCGAGGTGACGATCATCGACGCGTTCGAGGCGGTCGGCGCGTGCGCGCGGGGGTTGATGAGCCGGGCCGACGTGGACCTGATCGAACGCGCGATCTGCCCCGGTGAGGGTGCCTGCGGCGGCATGTACACGGCGAACACGATGGCCAGCGCGGCCGAGGCGCTCGGGATGTCGCTGCCCGGCAGCGCCGCCCCGCCCGCCACCGACCGCCGGCGCGACACGTTCGCCCGGCGCTCGGGCCAGGCCGTGGTGGAGATGCTGCGGACGGGCACCACCGCCCGGCAGATCATGACCCGCGAGGCGTTCGAGAACGCGATCGCCGTGGTGATGGCGTTCGGCGGGTCGACCAACGCGGTGCTGCACCTGCTCGCCATCGCGCACGAGGCCGAGGTGGAACTCTCGCTCGACGACTTCGCCCGGATCGGCGCGCGGGTCCCGCACCTGGCGGACGTCAAGCCCTTCGGGCGGCACGTGATGACCGACGTGGACCGCATCGGCGGCGTGCCCGTGGTGATGAAGGCCCTGCTGGACGCGGACCTGCTGCACGGCGACTGCCTGACGGTCACCGGGCGGACCGTGGCCGAGAACCTGGCCGACATCGCGCCGCCCGACCCGGACGGCCGCGTGCTGCGCGCCCTCTCCGCCCCGATCCACCGCACCGGCGGCATCACGATCCTGCGCGGCTCCCTGGCCCCCGAGGGCGCGGTGGTCAAGTCGGCGGGCTTCGACACGGACGTCATCACCGGCACCGCCCGGGTGTTCGACCGGGAGCGCGCCGCGATGGACGCCCTGGAGAACGGCACCATCAAGGCGGGTGACGCCGTGGTGATCAGGTACGAGGGGCCCAAGGGCGGGCCCGGGATGCGCGAGATGCTCGCCATCACCGCCGCGATCAAGGGCGCCGGCCTGGGCAAGGACGTCCTGCTGATCACCGACGGCCGCTTCTCCGGCGGCACCACCGGGCTGTGCGTGGGGCACGTGGCCCCGGAGGCGGCGGACGGCGGGCCCATCGCGTTCGTCCGGGACGGCGACCCGATCACGCTCGACGTCGCGACCGGCACGCTGGACGTCGGGGTGGACGCCGCCGAACTGGCGGCCCGCCGGGAGGGCTGGGCGCCGCTCCCGGCCCGGTACACGCGTGGGGTCCTGGCGAAGTACTCGCGCCTGGTCGGCTCGGCCAGCGGGGGCGCGGTCTGCGGGTGACCCGTGCGGCGCGCACGGCGGAACCCCACCACTGGCGGCGCGCCGGAGCGCGAGTGTCGCGTTCCGGCGCGCCCTGGCGAGGGCTCGCTCCGCTACCGCTCCCCCGCGGTCAGGAGTGCCCGTTGGCCGTGTGGTGCTCCGGCACGACGGCCGGGCGCGGCTCGTCCGCGGCACGCGCCGGCGCGAAGGCCTGCGACAGCCCCTGGAGGGCGGCGGTGAGTTCGCCCGGGACCACCCAGACGGTGTTGCCGCTGCCCTGCGCGAGCTGCGGCAGGGTCTGCAGGTACTGGTAGGCCAGCAGCTTCGGGTCGGGGTTGTTGCGGTGCACCGCCTGGAACACCTCGTCGATCGCGCGGGCCTGCCCCTGGGCGCGCAGGACCTCCGCCTCCCGATCGCCCTGGGCGCGCAGGACGGCCGCGCGCTGGTCGCCTTCCGCGGTCAAGATCCGCGCCTGCCGCTGGCCTTCGGCGGTGAGGATGGCGGCACGCTTGTCGCGTTCGGCGCGCATCTGCTTCTCCATCGCGTCCTTGATGGACTGCGGCGGGTCGATGGCCTTGATCTCCACCCGGCTCACGCGCAGGCCCCACTTGCCGGTCGCGTCGTCCAGCACCCCGCGCAGCCTGCTGTTGATGGTGTCGCGGGAGGTCAGCGTGGCTTCCAGGTCCATCGAGCCCACGACGTTGCGCAGGGTCGTGACGGTCAACTGCTCCACGGCCTGGAGGTAGTCGGCGATCTCGTAGGCGGCGGCACGGGGTTCGGTGACCTGGAAGTACACGACCGTGTCGATCTCCACCACCAGGTTGTCCTCGGTGATCACCGGCTGCGGCTGGAAGGAGACCACCTGCTCGCGCAGGTCGATGGTCTGCCGGACCCGGTCCACGAACGGGACCACCAGGTTCAGGCCGGGTCGCAGCGTGCGGTGGAAGCGCCCCAGGCGCTCGATGTTGCTCGCCTTGCCCTGCGGGACGATCCGCACGGCGCGAACGACGGTGAGCGCGGCGAGCAGCACGACGACCAGCGCCACGACCAGGGCGACTTGGGACTCCACGATCAACTCCTCGGGTGGACGAAGGCCGTGGTGCCGCTGATGCGCAGGACCTCGACCGTGGTGCCGGCGGGGATCACGGTGGTGTCGTCGAAGGACCGGGCGGTCCACTCCTCGCCGCGCACCTTCACCAGGCCCGCGTCCGGCCGCACCTCGCGCACCACCTGCGCGTGCTCGCCGATCAGCGCGTCGACCCCGAACCCGCGGTCCGCCGCCGGCGTGCGGTGGCGCAGCGCGATCGGCCGCAGCAGCACCAGTCCGACGACCGCGGTGACGGTGAACACGACCAGCTGCACCGGCAGCGGCGCGCCGAGCGCGGCGACCGGCGCGGTGAGCAGCGCCGCGCCGCCCACGACGGACAACGCCGCGGTGACCGTGAACGCCTCCGCGAGGCCGAAGACACCTGCGAGGACCAGCCAGAGCACCCACATCATGCGTGTTCCTCCCCCCTGGCCGGTCCTCGCCGCCGACACCCCCGCGTCGGCGTGGCGCTAATGCTGCCGTGCGGCCGACCGGCCGACAACGGCCATGATCGGCCAGAAAACGGGCCGTTGTTTGCCGACCTCCGGCAACCTCAGAGCAGCTTCGCCCCCAGGACCGCGACGTGCAGGGCGAGCCCCTGGACCGGGTCGTCGGCGGAGTACCCGGTCAACTCCTCGACCCGCTTCAGCCGGTAGGTCACCGTCCGCACGCCGATCTGCAACGCCCGCGCGCAGTCGGTCGCCACCCGACCCACCGCGAAGTACGCCGCCAACGTCTCCACCAGCGCTTCCCCGCCGCCGCGGGCCTGCTCCAGCGGCGAGAGCACCGCCGACACCAGGTCGGCCAGCGCGGCCCGGTCGCGCGTCAGCACCGGGAAGACCAGCAGGTCCGAGGCGCGGTGCACCCGACCCGGCAGTTCCAGCCGCGCGGCGACGTCCAGGGCGTCGCGCGCCTGCCCGAACGACCGCACCGGCCCGCCCGGACCCGACTGCGCCCGCCCGACCCCGACCCGCCACCCGGAGTCGTCGCCCAGCGCCGCGCCCACCTGCCGGACGAACTCCTCCACCAGCCCGATCAACGTGTCCGGAGCGACGCACACCAGGGCGCCGTCCTTGGTCGTCACCAACACCTCCCGGTGGTCGACCCGGCCGCGCAACGAGTCCGCCACCCGGCGCGCCGCGGTCCCACCGTCCACGATGGACTCCCGCGCGGTCGCCACCGCGACGACGGTCCGGCCGGAGAGCCGGAACCCCACCCGCTCCGCCCGTTCGGCGAGGTCGCCGAGGCGGCGGCCGTCCAGCAGGTCGTCGACGAACTCGCGCCGCAACGACTCCTCCCGCCGCAACGACCAGCGCTGCGCCTCCTCGTACCCCTCGGCCAGCGCCCCCACCGCCGCGTCGGCGGCCCGGAACACCGCCCGCCCCACCGCGCCGAACATCTCCGCGCCGGTCGACCCGCGCACCCCGGGCAACGACGGCCACGCCAACCACGTCGCGCTCAGGTAGAGGTCGATGACCTCGCGCAGCGACACCCCGCGCTCCACCGCCGCCGCGCCGACCGCCCGCCGCGACTCCAGGTGCTCCCGCGCCAACCGACCCGCACCGGCGCTGACCCGCGCCAACGCCTCCAGGTAGCCGTCGAGCAGGTCGGGCGGCACCCCGCCGGCGTCGTGGCTCGCCCGCGCGGCGACCTCCGCCACGTCCAACCCCACCCCGTCCACCGGTGTCTTCCTCCGCGACATGCGCACAGGTTCGCACCCCCGTGCCGGCCTCAGTCGCGGAGCAGGCGGTCGAACTGGTGCAGCGCGGGGTCGAAGTCGACGTCGGCGCCCTCGCGGCGGGCGTCGGGCGGCAGGAACGGGCGGGCGAGGGCGAACGCCTCGCGCTGGGCCTGTTCGGTGGCCCGGTGCACGGCGTCGGTCACCGACTCGGCCAAGCCGCGGGAGTCGGGGTGCCGGTACACGCCGGGGTCGATCACCAGGCCCAGCAGCTCGCCCCGGCCACTGGTGGTGGCGGTGACCAGGCCGTCCCGTGACCGGGCGGTCGCGCGGACGGCGGCGAGCCGGTCGCGGAAGGCGCGGATGTCCTCGGCCAGGCCCTCCAGGTCGCTCAGCTCGGGTCGCACGGTCACCGCACCCCCAGCCGCGCCCGTGCCCGCGCCTCGTCGCGCGCGGCTTGGCCGGAGTCGTCCAAGGCCCTTCCGTCGTGGACGGCGTTGCTCAGCGGCACCAGCACCTGGAGCGGCGGGGACGTGGACAGCGCCGCCGCCGTCTGCACTTCGTTGCGCGGCACCCAGTAGTCGCCGAGGTCGTTGAAGAACGTGGACGGGTTCTTGCCGCCGGGGTGCGTGATCTCGTCCGAGATCTGGTGGGCGAGCACCCGGGTGGTCCCCAAAGGCGCTTGGACGGCACCGTTGAGCACGGCTTCCTTGTCGTACATGATGGTTTCGTCGGCGACGGGAGCGCCGGCCTCCCTCGCCACCAGGTGACCGCCCAGCGCGAGCGCGCCCGTGGCGGTGGACGCCGCGCCCGCCGCCCTGCTGATGCCCTCGGTGACCGGGTGCCTGGAGAAGCCGGTCGCGTCGGAGACGAGCCCGAGCATGGTGCTGGTGTCGCCGATCACGTCGGACACCTTGGCGACGAGGTTCGCGTTGTCCTGCAACAGGTCCTTGCCCCATTCCAGCGGGTCGCGGGCGTCGCCGAGCGCCGCGAGGACCTTGGCGCGGTCGACGGTCGTGCGGGTGGCGATGGCGGAGGCGAGTGAGGTCAGCTTGTCGTTGATCCACCGCGCCACCTGGTCGACGATGGCGCGTTGCGCGCGTCCGCCGACCAGCGGGACGAGTCCGGCGGCCTCGTAGGCGACCTGGTTGATCGCGACGATCGTGCGGATGTAGCTCTTGGCGCCCTTGACGTCCACGGCGAACGCGCCGGCCAGGCCGCCGATCTTGTCGAGGCGGTCGGCGACGTCCCCGACCGCGGCGACCTCCCACCGCAGGGTGCGCGTCAGGTCCGCACCGGCCTCGTCCCACCAGGCGACCGCGACCGCGTTGACGTCGGCCTGGTCCTTCAGGCCGCGGAACGCCGTGGCGGAGTCGATCAGGGCGAAGAACAGCCTGCCCATCATGTCTTCGTCGGTGTCGGGCCACTCCGTCCGCGGCTTGACCTTCGACCACAGTTCGCCCGACGGCTCGGTGATGGTCATCACGACCTCCTAACGGGGACGGGGGAAGCCGTTGGCCGCCGCCTGGTCGGCCTCCCGGTAGCGCTGGACGGAGACCCGGCCGCCGTGCAGGGACGCCGCCAGCTGGGCCAGGGACGAGTCGCCGAGCGTGCGGGCGGGCTCGGCCAGGGGCGTGTAGGTGGGGCGGAACGCCTGCGCCAGCCGGCCGTGACCGATACCCGCCTCCTGCGAGACGACCTCACCGCGCAACCGCTGCCACGTCGTGGCGGTGTCCTCTTGCAACGCCTGGATCCGGGCCAACGCCTGTTCGGTGGCGTCGGGGTCCATGCCGAGCTCCCAGCCCATGCGGCCACTCCTCCGGTCGGGGACACCGACGCTAGGGCCGCGGAGCACGGCCGGGGCGGCGATGGCACCTTCCGGTCAACGACCCGAACCGACACCGCCGAGCGGACCGGGCGCGACCGGCTGGGACCGCCCGCGCTGGGTAGAGTCGCGACAAGCTCGACGACAGGGAGAGACGTGTTCGGACTTCGGCGTGCGGCCCGCCGCTCGGCGGATCGGTTCCAGCACCCGACACGGGTCGTCGCGACCGGGTTCGGGCTGGCCATCGCCGTCGGCACGGCCCTGCTGTCGCTGCCGGTCATGACCGAGTCGGGTGAGGGCGCCGGGTTCGTCGTGGCGTTGTTCACCGCCACCTCGGCGGTGTGCGTGACCGGCCTGGTCGTCGTGGACACCGGCACGTACTGGTCGACCGCCGGCGAGGTGGTGATCCTCGGCCTGATCCAGGCCGGCGGCCTGGGCATCCTCACCCTGGCCACCCTGTTCGCCCTGGTCGTCACCCGCCGGCTCGGCATCCGCCGCCAACTGCTCGCGCAGGCCGAGACCAAGACGCTGCGGCTGAGCGACGTCACCCGCGTCGTCCGCAACATCGTGCTGTTCAGCCTGATCAGCGAGGCCGTGGTGGCCGTCGTGCTGACCGTGCGGTTCATGACCGGCTACGGCTCCGGTTTCGGGGCCGCGCTCTACAGCGGCGTGTTCCACTCGATCTCGGCGTTCAACAACGCCGGGTTCTCCCTGCACGCCGACAGCCTGGTGCGGTACGTCGCCGACCCGTGGGTCACGCTGACCATCGCCGCCGCGTTCATCGTCGGCGGGCTGGGCTTCCCGGTGGTGTTCGAACTGTCCCGCTCCTGGCGACGGCCGCGCGAATGGTCGGTGATGACCCGCCTCACCCTCGGCGCCACCGCCTCCCTGCTGGTCATCGGCACCATCCTGCTCACCCTCGCCGAACACGACAACCCCGGCACCCTCGGCGCGCTCGGCGGGCCGGCCAAGCTGCTGGCCGGGTTCTTCGCCGCCGCCACGCCCCGCACCGCGGGGTTCAACTCCGTCGACGTCGGCGCGATGACCACCGAGGGGCTGTTCGTCACCGACCTGCTGATGTTCATCGGCGGCGGCAGCGCCGGCACTGCGGGCGGCATCAAGGTCACCACCTTCGCCCTGCTCGCCTTCGTCATGTGGGCCGAGATGCGCGGTGAGCGGCGGGTGAACGTCGGGCGCCGGCGCGTGCCGGAGACCAACCACCGCCAGGCCCTGTCGGTCGCCCTGCTGGCCATCGGCGCGGTCGCGGTGTTCACCTTCGTGCTGCTCAGCATGACCTCGCATTCCCTGGACCGAGTGCTGTTCGAGGTGATCTCCGCGTTCGCCACCGTCGGGTTGTCGACCGGGATCACCGCGGACCTGCCGCCGGCCGCGGACCTGCTGCTCGTCGTGCTCATGTTCACGGGCCGCATCGGCCCGCTGACCCTGGCCTCCGCGCTCGCGCTGCGCGAGCGCGAGCGCCGCTACGAACTGCCCGAGGAAAGGACCATCGTTGGCTGACACCGCGACCGAGAAGGTGGCCGTGATCGGCCTTGGCCGGTTCGGCTCCGCCCTGGCGCTCGAACTGGCCAGGCAGGGCGTCGACGTCCTCGCGATCGACAACAGGCCGGACGTGGTCCAGAAGCTCGCGGGCGGGCTCAGCCACGTCGTGACCGCGGACTCCACCGACCCGGAGAGCCTGCGCCAGCTCGGCGTGGGCGACTACGACCGCGCCGTCGTGGCCATCGGCACCGACATCGAAGCCAGCATCCTCACCACCTCCAACCTGGTCGACCTCGACATCGAGCACATCTGGGCCAAGGCGATCACCCACCAGCACGGCCGGATCCTCCGGCGCGTCGGCGCCCACACCGTCGTGCTCCCCGAGCACGAGATGGGGCAGCGGGTCGCCCACCTGGTGTCCGGCCGGATGCTCGACTACCTCGAGATCGACTCCGAGTTCGCCATCGTCAAGACCGAACCGCCGAAGGACATCGTCGGCGTGCCGCTGGGCGAAACCGACCTCGCCGCGAAGCACCGGGTGAACGTCATCTCCGTGCACAGCACCGTCACCGACGGGAACGACGGCTTCCAGCCCGTCACCCCGGCCACCGTGCTCCTGTACGGGGACGTGATCCTGGTGATCGGCCGGATCGCCGACGTCGAGCGGTTCGCCGACACGCTGTGACGCCGGCGGCACGACGTCCAGCCCGTGTCCCGGGCCGATGTGACGACTCCTTTTGCGCCGCGCGAAACCACCAGGCGCGAGCCGTGAGCACCACGACGGCGGTGCGTGAGGGCCGGCCGCGGTGCCGAACCTCAAGCCTTCCTCAAGTACTCTTTGCATTCACGGCGCGGATCGGGTCCACTGCGCGGCCATGACCACAAGTCCACCACCAGAGCCCTCCACGACGGTGCTGGCCGCCGAAGGCGGCACGCTCTCCTCGATCGAGGAGGCGATCAACAACACGTTCACGCCCGTGTCCGACGCGCTGTCGTCGTTCATCTTCGCCCAGATCACCGTGTTCGGGGTGACCTTCCCCTGGATCGTCGGCTGGCTGGTCGTGGCCGCCGCGATCTTCACCGCCTACTTCGGGGTCATCCAGCTCCGGGGCTTCGGCACCGCGCTGCGGATCGTGCGCGGCAAGCACAGCAAGTCCGACGACCCGGGCGAGATCAGCCACTTCCAGGCGCTCAGCTCGGCGGTGTCCGGCACGGTCGGGTTGGGCAACATCGCGGGCGTCGGCGTCGCGGTGACCATCGGCGGGGCCGGCGCGACGTTCTGGATGATCCTGTGCGGCCTGCTGGGCATGTGCACGAAGTTCGTCGAGTGCACCCTGGGCGTGAAGTACCGGGACGTGCACCCCGACGGTTCGGTGTCCGGCGGCCCGATGCACTACCTGCGCAAGGGCATCGCCGAACGGTTCCCCAACGCGGCGGGCAAGGTGATCGGCCGCGTGCTGGCCGCCGGCGCGGCCGTCATGATCCTGTTCTTCGGGATCGCGGGCGGCAACATGTTCCAGGCCAACCAGACCTTCGCGCAGCTGCGCACCGTCACCGGCGGTGACGAGGGCCTGCTGGGCAGCGACGGCGCGGCGCTGATCGTCGGCATCGTGCTGGCGCTGGTCGTCGGCCTGGTGATCCTGGGCGGCATCAAGTCGATCGGCAAGGTCACCGGGCGCCTCGTGCCCGCGATGGCCATCGTCTACGTGTCGGCGTGCCTCATCGTCATCCTGCTCAACATCACCACGGTCCCCGCCGCCGTCGGCGAGATCGTCACGGGCGCGTTCAGCGCCGACAGCGTCGCGGGAGGCGCTATCGGTGCTCTGATCGTCGGGTTCCAGCGGGCGGCGTTCTCCAACGAGGCGGGCCTGGGGTCGGCGTCGATCGCGCACTCCGCGGTGAAGACCCGCAGGCCGGTCACCGAGGGGTACGTGGCGCTGCTGGAGCCGTTCATCGACACCGTCGTCATCTGCACCATGACGGCGCTGACGATCGTCATCGCGCAGACGCAGTTCTGGCGCGACGCCCAGACCACGTTCGCCGCGGGCGGTCCGCGTCCGGACGGCGTCACGGTCACGTCCGAGTCCTTCGGCACGGTGCTGCCGTGGTTCCCGTACGTGCTGACCGTGGCCGTGGTCCTGTTCGCCGTCTCCACCATCATCACGTGGAGCTACTACGGCGAGAAGTCGTGGACCTACCTGTTCGGCAAGTCCAAGGGCAGCGAGACGACCTACCGGATCATCTTCTGCCTGTTCACGGTCGTGGGCTCGGTGCTCACGCTGGGCAGCGTGCTCGACTTCGCCGACGCCGTGCTGTTCGCGTTGGCCCTGTTCAACATCATCGGCCTGTACCTGCTCGCTCCCGTGGTGAAGCGGGAACTGGTCGAGTTCCGCGCCTACCTCAAGAACCAGCGCGCGGAAGACGACCTCGCGGTCGAGACCAAGTGATCGCAGGGGGCGGCCCAAGGGCGTGGGCCGCCCCCTCCGACTTCACATCACGTGGTCGACCGCGCGCTCACGCGAACGCGAAGTAGCGCAGCCACAGGTAAGGCGCGGCCAGCAGGATCGACAGCGCCGCCACCACAACGCCGTAGCGGGTGAAGGTCCAGAAGCTGATCGGTGTGCCGTTGCGCGCGGCCAGCCCGAGGGCCACCACGTTCGCGCTCGCCCCCACCGCGGTGGCGTTGCCGCCCAGGTCCGCACCCAGCGCCAGCGACCACCACAACGACTCGGCCTGCGGCGTCCCACCCTGCGACGCCACCAGGTCACCCACGATCGGCGACATGGTCGCCACGTACGGGATGTTGTCCACAATGGCCGACAACACCGCCGAGATCACCAGCAGCGCCATCACCGCCACCAACGGCTGCCCGCTCACCGCGTCGGCCAGCGCCCGCGACACCTCGCCGATGACACCGGTCTTCACCAGCGCGCCGACCATCACGAACAGACCCATGAAGAACACCAGGGTCTCCCACTCGACGTCGGCCACAGCCTCCTCGGTGGTCACCTTCGAGATCAGCACCAGCAGTCCCGCGCCCAGCAGCGCGACCACCGAGGGTTCGACGTGCAGGGCGCTGTGCAGGGTGAACCCGACCAGCACCAGGGCCAGGACGACCATGCTCTGCACCAGCAGCGTGGGGTTGCGGATCGCCTCGCGCTCGGACAGCGCCATCACCTCGGCGACGCGCTTCTCGTCGTAGTGGAAGGCGTCGCGGAACAGCCACCGGCACACCACGACGTACACCACCATCATCACCACCACGAACGGCGCCAGGTGGACGAGGAAGTCGTTGAACGAGAAATCCGCCCGGCTAGCGATGATGATGTTCGGCGGATCGCCGATCAGGGTCGCCGCACCGCCGATGTTCGACGCCAGCACCTCGGCGATCAGGAACGGGATCGGGTTGAGCCCCAACCGGTCGCACACCAGGAACGTCACCGGCGCGATCAACAGCACCGTGGTCACGTTGTCCAACGCCGCCGACGCGACCGCGGTGATCACGGTCAACATCACCATCATCACGTACGGCTTGCCCTTGGCGCGCTTGGCCGCCGCGATCGCCAGGTACTCGAACAGGCCGGTCTGCTTGATCACCCCGACGATGATCATCATGCCGAGCAGCAGGAACACCACGTTCCAGTCCACACCGGCGTCGAGCGAGTGGAACGCGGTCTGGCCGTTGGTCAGACCGAGCGCGAGCATCAGCGCCGCGCCACCCAACGCGGCGGCGACCCGGTGGACCCGTTCGGTGGCGATCAGGATGTAGGCACCGACGAACACGACCACCGACAGGATCTGGCTGAGCGTCATGTGCGCGACTCCGAGGCGTTCAGGATGACCTCCAACAAATGCGATGCCGTGACGACACCGTGGACCTCCCCGGCATCGGCGACCACGATCAGCGGCGTGTGCAGCCGGGCCATCAGCGCCGCGCACTCCAGCACGGTCGCCTCCCCGGACACCATCGGCAGCTCGTGGCGCTTCTCCTCGGGCGGCAGGACTTCCTGCACCGACCGGTCCGACAGCCGGCGCACGCACACCTCCGCGCCGCCCTGCTCGTCGTAGACCCGCGCCAACGACGGGTCCTCCTGCACGTAACCCGGCACGGCGAACCGCAACACCTGCGATCCGGGCAGCACGGTCACCGGCCGGCCGTCATCGCCGACCACGACCACGCCCGGCCGATGCTGCTCGGCTATCAACCGCGCCGCGTCCAACGCGTTGTCGCTCAACCGGACGAGCGGGTAGTCCTCGGCGAGGTCACGAGCACGCATGGTCAACACCCCTCGCAAAAGTCGCTCTGGCGGCGGTCACAGGGTGCGCCGGCACCGGACCGTTGTCAGCGCACCCCACACGAGGTCTGCGCTCCGGTCCGGACCGTCAATCGCTTCCCTGCTCATCGCGGGGTTCGTGGCGGCCACGCTGCTGCTCCGCGCGCAACCGCGGGCGACGTGCGGATTCCGGGCATCACGAGTCGATCCCGGGTGGTGTGGGCATGTGTCCTCCTGGTCGCGGGCATGACGTCATCCCTCGCCGACCAGGCTTCCCGGCACACCGCGCATCACCCTACCCGGCGACACCGGTTATCCGCAGGCCGGCGGTGTTGCCGGTGCGGGGGCCACGCGGGCGCGATGATGAGGCGATGGACGTCAACGAGGTGCTCCTGCCCGGGGTCGGGTTGCGCTACGAGTTCACCAACGCCGACGGGCAGCGGGTCGGCATCATCGCCCGCCGGTCGGGCGGGTTCGAGGTGGTCGCCTACGAGCCGGACGACCCTGACGAGAGCCGGCCGCTGCTGCGCCTGACCCGCGAGGAGGCCGACACGGTGGCCGAGATCCTGGGCGCGCCGCGCATCGCCGAGCGCTTCGCCGACCTCACCAAGGAGGTGCCCGGCCTCGCGGCGGGCCAGGTCGTCGTGCCGGCCGGGGCCCCGCACGCCGACCAGCCGCTGGGTTCCACCCGCGCCCGGACCCGGACCGGCGCGTCGATCGTGGCCGTCGTGCGCGGTGAGGACGTCATCGCCTCACCGGCCCCGGCGGAGGTGCTGCGGGCGGGTGACGTGCTCGTGGTGATCGGCACGCACGACGGCATCGAGGGCGTCCGGCGGATCATCGAAGGCTGAGGACGTGCACACCTCTCTCGCGCTGCTCCTGGAACTGGGCGTCATCCTCCTGGCGCTCAGCGCCCTGGGCGCGCTGGCCCGCCGGGCCGGGCTGTCCCCCATCCCGCTGTACCTGCTGGCCGGCCTCGTGCTGGGCGAGGGCGGGATCGCGCCGGTCCCGGCGGCGGGCGAGTTCGTCGAGACCGGGGCCTCCATCGGCGTGGTGCTGCTCCTGCTCACCCTGGGCCTGGAGTTCTCGACCGCGGAGTTCACCCACAGCCTGCGCCGCCACCTGCCCTCGGGGCTGGTCGACCTGGTGCTGGGCGTCGCGCCCGGCGTCGTCGCCGGCCTGCTGCTCGGGTTGGACGCCGTGGCCGTGCTGGCGCTGGCCGGGGCGACCTGGGTGTCCTCCTCGGGGATCATCGCCCGGCTGCTGGACGACCTGCGCCGGCTGGGCAACCGGGAAACGCCGGCGGTGCTGGCCGTCCTGGTCATGGAGGACTTCGCGATGGCGCTCTACCTGCCGGTGCTGGCCGTGCTCGCGGCCGGCGGCGCGTGGTGGGAGGCGTCGCTGGGGTGCTGGTGGCCGTCGGCGCGGTCGGGGCCGCGTTCCTCGCCTCCCACCGCTACGGCCACCACGTCAACCGGTGGCTGGCCCACCCCGACGCCGAACAGCTGATGCTGCGCGTCCTCGGCACCACCCTGGTCGTGGCCGCCCTGGCCGAGTTCGTCGACGTGTCCGCGGCGGTCGGCGCGTTCCTGGTCGGCCTGACCCTCACCGGTGAGGCCGCCGAACGCGCCCGCGCCGTGCTGGCCCCGCTGCGCGACCTGTTCGCCGCCGCGTTCTTCCTCGCGATCGGGTTGGCCGTCAGCCCCGCCGACCTGGTACCGGTCCTGCCGGTCGCCCTGGCCCTGGCCGCCGCCGGGGTGGCGGCCAAGCTGGCCACCGGCTGGTACGCCGCCGGACGCGACGGAGCGGGCCGCCGGGGCCGGCTGCGCGCCGGCACCGCCCTGATCGCCCGCGGCGAGTTCTCCATCGTCATCATCGGCCTGGTCGGCGCGGGACACGCCGCACTGGGGCCGCTGGTGACGGCCTACGTCCTGATCCTGGCCACGGCCGGGCCGATCATCACCCGCTGGTTCGGCGCGGCACGCCCCGCGTGACGCGCCGACCACGCTGCCATGACCAGTGCCCCTGTGGCAGTCGTCACAACACGCGCTAGCATCGACCCACTGTCGGCGCATCGCACGCGAGGACGCACTCATGTCCGGTCTGGTAGTCACCCTGCTGTTGATCGCGGGGTTCGTCGCGTTCGCGCTCGTGCTGCGCGCGGTCGAACGGCACTGACGCCGTTCGCACGGAAGTCACGGTGCTGCGGGTCCGAGGTGGTCGTCCCCGGACCCGCACCCCGGGTCAGCCGGCGAGTTGCAGTCGGCGCTTGAGGAGTCGGCTCACCGGCGGCAGGGCGGCGGTGCGCAGCGGCAGGTCGCGCAGCCAGAGCCGGAACGGGTCAGCGGGCGCGTAGAGGCCCTTCACCCGACGCCCGAGCTTCTGCTTGCGCGTCGTCTCCGGGCGCAGCTCGGCCTCCCAGCGGGTCAGCGCGGTGGTGATGTCGGGCTGCTGTTCCAGCGCCGTGCCGAGCAGGTCCGCGCCGCCGACCGCCAGGGACGAGCCGTAGCCGGCGAAGAGGGTCACGCACCAGGCGGCGTC
Source organism: Actinosynnema sp. CA-248983 (assembly GCA_050954585.1). Classification (GTDB taxonomy): domain Bacteria; phylum Actinomycetota; class Actinomycetes; order Mycobacteriales; family Pseudonocardiaceae; genus Actinosynnema. The sequence continues at coordinate 5,946,073 of CP191863.1, forward strand.
GCCCAGCAGGACGACCCGTCCCCGGCTCCACCGGTCGAGCACGACCTGGCTGAGGGTGTCGTAGTAGACCGACTCGGCCGTCCGCACCCGCGCGAGCAGGTCCGGGACGAGCCAGCCGAGGTCGCCGAAGACCCGCGGCAACGTGGCCAGCGGCCCGGCGGCGAGGTCGCCGGCGACGTCGTCGGTGCGGAAGCCGAAGAACGCGGCGGCCCGGTCGCCGCCCAGGCTGATGACCGCGACCGTGCGGCCCTTGGACGTCAGGCTCGCGGTGGCGCCCTCGGGCAGGGATTCCGGTCGCCGGTCCATCATGAACACACCGACGACGTGGTCGAGGTCGAGCAGGTGGTCGCGTTCCGGGCCGAACACCAGCGACCGGGTGCGGGAGTGCAACCCGTCCGCCCCGACCAGCAGGTCGGCGGTCTCGGTCGAGCCGTCGCTGAGGGCCACCTCGACGCCGTGGGCGTTCTGCTCGATCGCGGCGACCGTGGTGGCGAAGCGGATGTCGACGTCGTCGCGGACCGCGCGGTACAGGACGTCCTCGATGTCGCCGCGCAACAGGTTGAGGGCCCGCCGGCCCAGCAGCGCCCGCACCGTCTCGCCCGGCACGGTGAACCGGGTCGTGCCGTCCGGCCGCAGGTACAGCATGTCGTCTGGGGTGATGTGGCGCCGTTCGAGTTCGGGCAGGACGCCCATCCGCTCGGCGGCGTCGTACCCGATCCCGCCGAAGGTCACCGCGTACCCGCCGGCCCGCCGGGTCGGCGTCCGCTCGACCACGACCGGCTCCCACCCCGCCCGGCGCAGCCGCAGCGCGGCCCCCAACCCCGCGATGCCCGCGCCGACGATCACAGCTCGCTTGCCCATGTGGTGTCCCCCTTCGTGGACAGACCCGCGGCGACGATGTCGACCAGCAGGTCGATGATCTCGGGGTGGAGGGCCGGGTCGCCGAGCCGGTCGGCGAACATCGGCACCAGCAGGACGGTCTGCAACACGCCGATGACGACCCGGGGATCGACGTCCACCAGCTCGCCGGCGCGCTGCCGGTCCGCGACGAACTCGGCCAGCGCGGCCACCGGGTCGTCCTCGGCCAGCGCGGTGACCCGTGCCGGGTCGAGCTTCGCCGCGACGGCGCGCATCTCCTCGGGGTGGCTCATCAGGCGGCGCCACAACGGGTTGGTGGTCAACTCGTGCAGCGTGGCGTGCAGGAACCGCCGCAGCCCGTCGCGCGCGTCCCCGCCCACCAGCAGCGCCTGGTCCACCACCCGCCGCTTCACCTCGGCGGTCTGCCGCAGCATCAACTCCAGGTACAGCGCCTCCTTCGAGTCGAAGAAGACGTAGAAGCTGCTCTTGGCCACCCCGGTCGGCGCCATCAACTCGTCCAGCGTGGTCTTGCGCAGGCCCACCGCGGTGAACAGCCGATGGCCGGTGTCCAGCAGCAGCGCGGTGATCCGCGCCTTCTCCTCGGCCGTGAACGCGGGCGGCATGACCTTCCCTCCACCGTGCGGCAGGCCCCTCGCCCGCCGCTGAAACCATAAAACCAGATCGAGCATTTGTTTTCAACGGACCGGTGGTGGCACTTACGCGATCTTGACGCTGCTCGGTGTCGAAGCCGCTCGGGTAGCGCGGTCGCCGCTGTAGGGTGACGCCTGGTGTGCCGGGAAGCCTGGTCGGCGTGGTCCTCGACCGGTCCGGACGGAGCACCCATGAGCAATGGCGCAGCGCAGACCGCGGTCGGCCCGATGGTGGTCGTGGCGGTCGACCAGTTCGTGAAGTCCCCCTTGGTCCACGACGACCTGGCCGCACGGTTGATCCCGTGGGACGGCCGGCTCGCGGTCGCGTGCGCGCGGTGGGCGCCGGTGCGACGGGCGTTGGTGTCCGCCACGGAGAAGCAGATCCCCGGCCTGTGGTCGAGCATGTTGTGCCGCAAGCGGTACATCGACGACGTCACCCGCGCGGCCCTGCGCGGTGGCGTCGAAGCCGTGGTGGTGCTCGGCGCCGGGTTCGACACCCGCGCGTACCGGCTGGCCGCGCCCGCCGGTGTGCCCGCTTTCGAGGTGGACCTGCCCGCCAACGTCGGGCGCAAGCGGTCGCGGCTGCGCAAGCTGTTCGGCGGGGTTCCCGACGGCGTGACGCTCGTGCCGGTCGACTTCGGCTCGCAGGACCTCGGCGAGGTGCTCGCCGAACACGGCTGTCGCCGTGACCGCCGGACGCTGTTCGTGTGGGAGGCGGTGACCCAGTACCTGAGCGAGGACGCGGTGCGGGCCACGTTCGGGTACCTGGCCGGCGCGCCCGCCGGCAGCGAGGTGGTGTTCACCCACGTCCGCCGCGACTTCCTCGACGGCACCGCGCTGCACGGCGGCGACGCCGCGTACCGCCGGTTCGTCGTCAAGCAGCGGCTGTGGCGCTTCGGGCTCTCACCTGCGGAGGTCGGGCCGTTCCTCGACGGGTTCGGGTGGCGCGAGGTCGAGCAGGTCGGGCCGCGCGAGTACGGCGAGCGGTACCCCGAGGTCGGTCGGGCGTCGGAGATCGAACGGTGCGTGCACGCGGTGAAGCTGTGACCGCGGTGGTGGCGGCGGTCGGGTTGACCAAGCGCTACGGCGATCTCGCCGCCGTGGACGGGCTGTCGCTGACGATCGGGCAGGGCGAGGTGTACGCGCTGCTCGGCCTCAACGGCGCGGGCAAGACGACCACCATCCGGATGCTGCTGGGCATGGTGCGCCCCACCGCGGGATCGGTGCGCGTGCTCGGCTCGACGGTCGGCCCCGGCGGTCACGAGGTCTGGGCGCGGGTGGGCTACCTGGTGGAGGAACCGGCCGCCTACCCGGAACTCACGGTCGTGGAGAACCTCCGGGTGGTGGCCGGGTTGCGCGGCCTGCGCGGGGACCGGGAGGTGGCCGAGGTGGTGTCCCGGCTCGGCCTGGACGCCTACGCCCACCGCCGGGCGGGGACGCTGTCACTGGGCAACGCCCAGCGCCTCGGGCTGGCCAAGGCGCTGCTGCACCGGCCCGAACTGCTGGTGCTCGACGAGCCGGCCAACGGCCTGGACCCGGCCGGTGTGGTGGAGGTCCGGGAGCTGTTGCGCGGGTTGAGCCGGGAGCACGGGGTCACCATCGTGCTGTCCAGCCACGTCCTGGCCGAGGTCGCGCGGCTGGCGACCAGGGTCGGCGTCCTCCACGAAGGACGCCTGCGGCACGAACTGGACCAGGACGACCTGGCCGCACGGGCGCGCCCGCGGCTCAGGGTGACCACGCGCGACCCGGCCGCCGGGGCCACCGCGCTGCGGGCCGCGGGGCTGGACGTCGAAGAGATCGACGGCGTGGTCACCCTGGCCCAGGAACGCGCGGTGCGCGAACCCGACATGGTCGCCACGGTGCTGGTGCGCGCGGGGTGTCCGCCCACCGGGCTCACCGTCGAGCAGGACGACCTCGAAACCGTCTTCCTCCGCCTGGTCGGTGCGCGGTGAGCCCGCTGGTCGTCGCGGTGCGGGTGGAAGCGCTCAAAGCCCGCCGGTCACGGACGCCCCTGGCCACAGCCGCGGCTTTCGCGTTCGCCGCCCTGGTCGGCGGCCTGTTCATGTTCGTCCTGCAGGACCAGCGGCGGGCGCGCTCGCTCGGGCTGCTGGGCAGCAAGGCGACCCTGGTCGGCGGCGACGCGGACTGGCCCGGCTACTTCGCCCTGCTGGCGCAGACCGCGGCGGTCGGCGGGACGGTGCTGTTCGGGCTGGTGCTGGTGTGGCTGTTCGGTCGGGAGTTCAGTCAGCACACCGTCAAGGACCTGCTGGCCCTGCCCACCTCGCGCACGACGGTCGTGCTGGCCAAGTTCGTCGTCGCCGCCGGGTGGTGCCTGGCGCTGACCGTCCAGCTCGCCGTCCTGGGCCTGGCGGTCGGCGCTGTGCTGGGGCTGCCGGGGTGGACCTCCGGGGTCGCGTCCGCCGGGCTGGTGCGGCTGCTGGTCGTGGCGGCCCTGACCGTGGCGGTGATGAGCCCGGTGGCGTTGGCGGCCAGTGCGGGCCGGGGCTACCTGTCCGGCATCGGCGCGGTGATCGGCACCGTGTTCCTCGCCCAGGTCGTCGCCGCGCTCGGGCACGGCCACCACTTCCCGTGGTCCGTGCCCGCGTTGTTCAGCGGCGTCGCCGGAACCGACCACGCCATGCCCGGCGCCGTCGGCTTCGGACTGGTGGCGCTGGTCGGCGTGGCCGGTGTGCTCGGCACGGCGTGGTGGTGGCGGAACGCCGACCAGGACCGCTGACCGGTCAGGCCCCACCGTCGACCAGTGGTGCACCACCAACGCCGGCGAACTGTCGGTGCTTGGACACACTTTGACGATTCCTTTGCGCCGGACGGCCGGATCGGGCAGGCTCCTCCCCCGGAGCGCCGGGAAGTCTGGTCGGCATGCCACTCACGCACCCCGCGTCGAGGGCGTTGTCGGCATGGACGGAGTTCTTTTGATGGCGCTGGTTCTCGCCTTCGGCGTCGTGCTGCTGATCTGCGTGTCCCTCTCCGGGGTCGCCGCGCGCACGGTGCTGTCCACCGCACTGCTGTTCCTGCTCGCCGGAGCACTCATCGGCCAAGGCGGCCTCGGCCTGGTCGACATCCCCTCCAACGGCGCCTTCGTCACCGGCCTCGCCGACCTCGCCCTGTTCACCGTCCTGTTCACCGACGGCCAACGCGCCGGCCTCCCCGCCCTCCGCGAGGGCTGGCGACTGTCCGGCCGCGCCCTCGGCCTGGCCATGCCGCTCACCATGATCGGCATCGCGGTGCCCGCCCACTACCTCGCCGGCCTCGACTGGACGACATCACTGTTGGTCGGCGCGATCCTCTCCCCCACCGACCCCGTCTTCGCCTCCGCCATCGTCGGCCGCACCGACGTCCCCCTGCGGCTGCGCCGCCTGCTCAACGTCGAATCCGGACTCAACGACGGCCTCGCCCTCCCCTTCGTCCTCATCTTCCTCGCCACCGCCACCAACAGCGACACCGACTACGCCACCATCGGCATCGAACTCGTCGCCGGGCTGGCGCTGGGCATCGCCGTGGCCGCCGCGGTCGCCCTCGCCTGGCGACTCAAGATCCTCACCGCCGAACCCCGACTGCAAGCGTTGGGGCCGCTGGCGATCGGCGTCATCGTCTACGCCGGCTGCCACCTCACCCACGCCAACCCCTACCTCGCCGCCTTCGCCGCCGGCTCCACCCTCGCCACCCTCGACCGCGTCACCGCCGAACACTTCGAACACTTCGGCGACCTCCTCTCCGAAACAACCAAATTCGCCGCCCTCCTCGTCTTCGGCGCACTCATCACACCCGAACGCATCTCCCACCTGACCGTCGGCGACTGGGCCGTCGCGATCATCGCCATCCTGCTCATCCGCCCCGCCGCCATGATGCTGTCCCTGCTGCGCACACCACTACCCGCACGCGAACGCACCGTCGCCGCCTGGTTCGGACCCAAGGGCTTCGCCTCCGTCGTCTACGTCCTCCTCGCCCTACAAGCCGGCATACCCGCCGGCGAACACGTGTTCGACCTGGTCGCCATCACCATCGCCCTCTCGATCGTCCTGCACTCCTCCACCGACGTCCCCGTCGCCAAAGCCCTCGCCGTCGAACCACCCGGCAACCTCCCCACCGGCCAACCCGAAACCACCAGGCACGAGCCATGAACCCGGTCGCCCTGGTGATGGTGTCCTTCGCGGCGATCCCCGCAGGGGCCTCCACCGCGAACACGTGACGACACGAAGGACATCGCCACAATGCCTCTGATCTCCCAGACCGTCCCCACGGTCGCCGATCCGCGGGTCGACCGGTTGCTGCGCCCCCGCTGGCACCGGGCCCGCACGCGGTTGCTCTGGTCGACGGTGGTGTTCCCCTTCCCGGTCGTGGCGATCTGCCTGGTCTTCCTCGGTCTGGCCGCCGGTGCCCGAGGTTGGGCCGCGCTCCCCGTGCTCGGGGCCGCCGTGCCGGCGGTGGCCGCCGCGTTCCGGGTCCGCGGACGGGGCTTGACGGACCCGCCGTCGTGGCTGCGGACCGCTTTCCTGGTGGCGGGGTGCCAACTGCTGCTGGGTGTCATCCCCGGGTACGGGATCGCGGCGAACACGGCGAGCGGTCCGGGAGCCGCCGTGGCGGGTGGGCTGTTCGCACTGGCCTGGGTGTGCGCCGGCGGCTCGTGCGTGGCCGCGCACCGGGCCCACCGGACCCTGCTCACGCCGCTCGTGCCGGAGTTGGGCGCGACCGGGTTCCGCCTCGCCGTGCCCGCGCGGATCGTGGTCACCACACCCGTACTGGTCTCCGCGAGCGTCGCGATCGGTGTGGACGGTGTCGAGTGGTCTGCCAGGTTCCACAAAGGACGCAGCTCCGGACCCCGCGTCGACTTCGCCGTGCCCTTCGCGCGCCTGCACGACGTCGTCGCCGTCACCCTCCCGCCGGAACCGGCGTTGCGCCCGTGGGTGACCCTGCCCGACGGCACGGTGCTGTACGCGCAACCAGGGCCTGCGCTGCTGCTGCGCACCGATTCCGGCGAGTGGATGGTCCCCGTCCACGACGCGGCCCTCACGCGGGAACTGCTGCTCTCGCGCAAGGGTCGGTGGGCACGCGGTGGGCTCAACCGATGACGAGAACGCGCGGGAACCACGGCGGCGCTCGCTCCGTCCCACCACCAACGCACACGGAGGAACACCTGTGATCAACGCCGATCCCACCAAAGCCGCCGAGGAACTGGAGAAGTGGGCAGCCGGTCTCGAACAGCGGGCCGAGCGCTACAACCAGTTGCAGCGGCAACTCGACACGACCAGCGCCACGGCCACCTCGCCCGACGGGACGGTGCGCGTCACCGTGGACGCCAACGGCGTGCCCACCGACATCGCGCTGTCCGACCGCACCCGCGGCGCGGAACCGGCGCAGGTCTCGGCGCAGATCATGGCCGGCATGCGCAAGGCCCAGGCGCAGCTCCGGCAGCAGGTGCAGGCGCTGATCCAGGAGACCGTGCCGGCCGACGACGAACCGGCGCGCAACCTCGCCGCGCAGTACGAGCAGCGGTTCCCGGACGTGCCGGACGACCGCGGCACCGACTACGAGGTGGCGGAGGACATGCGGATCGGCGGGATCGAAGAGGACGGACCCGCCGCCCCGCCGGCACCGCGGCCCGCCCGCCGGCCCGACACCGACGAGGGCTGGGACGACCAGACCTTCCTTCGCTGAGGACGGAACACGACCATGAGCGACGGGTTCACCGTCAACTCCGACCAACTGCTCACCCAGGCATCCGCTGTGGACGGTTTCGCCGGGCGGGCGGACACGGCCGCCGACGCGGGCCGGCACGTCGCCGCGCTCGACGACGCCTACGGGCTGCTCTGCCGCCCGTTCGCCGCGCTGCTCAAAGAACCGCAGCAGCGCGGCGTGGACACCCTCGCCGCCACCGCCGAGAACCTGCACCAGATGGTCACCGGGTTGCAGGACACGGCGAAGACGTACCGCGAAGCCGAGGACCGCATCGGCACGATCCTGAAAGCCCTGGTGCAGGCCCTCGATGCGGTGGCGAAGGCCCCGACGATCCGCGGAGGCAACTGATGGTCGACGTCGACAACCGCAGCACGAACCCGTTGGTGGACCAGCGGTCCGACCTGCGCAACAACTACCTCCAGGACCTCAACCCCCTGGAGAACATGGGCGCGCCCGACGCCGAGTCCGGCACCGGGTTCATGACCGGCATCACCGCGTTCGAGGCCGGGTGGACCATCGCCCAGGGCGTCGACCAGAACGACCTCGGCCTGATCATCTCCGGCGTCGCCGCCGCCGCGCTCGACGTGGCCAGCGCCGCCGTCGACCCGATCGCCTACGTGGCGGGTCAGCTGTTCTCCTGGATGCTCGAACACGTCGAACCGGCCCGCGCGGCGCTGCACGCCGTCACCGGCAACCCCGACATGGTCAAGGGCTACGCGCAGACCTGGACCAACATCGAGACCGAGATGCTCAAGCTGGGCGAGGAGTTCGAGCAGGCGGCCAAGAGCGGGGTGACCGACTGGACCGGCGCGGCGGCCGACGGCTACCTGCGCAAGGCCGACGGCATCGCCGGGATCGCCAAGGGCGCGGCCGGTGGCGCGCACGGCATCGCGGGCATCACGATGGCGATGGCCGAGGTCGTCGGCGGCATCCGCGTGGCCATCCGCGACCTGCTGGCCACGTTGGCGGGCGCTTTGGTGAGCTGGGCCATCGAGCTGGCGTGCACCCTCGGCGCGGCGGCGCCCCTGGTGGTCGCCCAGGCGACGGCGAAGATCGCGCAGGTGGTGCGGATCGTGGCGAGCCTGCTCAAAGCCCTGGGCAAGGCACTGTCCAGCGCGCTGACCTGGCTCGTGCAGCTGCGGGACCTGTTCGACGCGTTCTGGCGGGCGCTCAACGAGCTGAAGAAGAGCCAGGCCACCGCGCCGGCCTGACGCCACCCTTGAGGCGGTGCCATGCCACGGCGAGCCAGCCGATCACGAGCAACACCGCCCACGTCGCGAGGAACGGGATCGGCCACAGGTCCGGTCTCGTTCGCACCTGCCCGTCGCCGCCGGGTTCCGCCTCCGGTCACCGACGAGACAACGGATAGGACCGAGCCGAAGATCACGTCGGTGCGGCGGCGGATCACGGTGAGGGTGTCCCCCGGGTCTGGTTCCACACCGCCCCCATCGCCTTCGGCCTCGCCCGCCGGCGGCCCGTGTCCTCACTCGAAGGCCAACTCGGCCCAGACGACGGTGCTCTCCGACCCGGGCAGCACACCCCACCGCGCCGACAGCGCGTCGACCAGCAACAGCCCCGCCCCGCAGCGCCAGCCGGCGAACCGGGTCACCGGCTGGTCCCGGACCGCGACCACCACCGCGTCACGGGTCTCGTGCGCGCCGAGTTGCAGCACGTACGGGGGTGCCGCATAAAGGCGCGCGTTGTCCAGCAGTTCGCCGGCGACGATGCCGGCCCGCACCCGCTCCACGTCACGCCGGCCGGCGAGTTGCTCGGCCAGCCAGAAGGCGATCTCGTCGGACGAGAGCGAGTCGTCCTCCTCGATGACCAACGCCACGGCGTCGGGCGACGGCGCGCCCCCGGCCGACCCGTCGGACTCGGACATCAACCCTCCCCCGTGTCGCCGGTCGTGCGTCCGACGTCCGCGGCCGGGCGCACGCCGGGCGGCGACACGCAGCCGTCGCACACGTGCGGCCCCACCGGGCGGTCGCGGCCCCGCCACCCGGCGTCCACCGCGAAGGTCCACAGCGCCTGCCACCCCGACGGCACCGATTGTTCGACGGTGCAGGCACGCCCGCAGTCGTCGCAGATCAGCAGGGGTGAACCGGTGTCGTCTTCAGGGGGAATGGCGGTCACAGCGGCAGATGTCGACTTTCTCCACAGGGGAAGCGGGCGGAGGGCCGGCCGCGCCCTCGGAACCGGCACCCCGCGATGCACCAGGGACCCTGGCACGGCACCCGCTCCATCGTGGCGGCGACGAGCGCCGGCGAACCTTGCGATCACCTTGCGATCGGCACCGAGCCACGATCGTCAGCCACTCGTCAGGTGCTCTGCCGCCCGCCTGCGGCGACGATGGGCAGCGGACACCGGACGAACGGAGCCATCGTGACCGTCGACGAGTACAGCACCGACCCGCTGGTGAAGGACACCGTGACCAGGCTGGCGGCCGAGTTCGGCGGTCGCGTGCCGCGCCGGGTGGTGCTCACCACCGTCACCGGCGCCCGCCGGGACCTGGAGGGCCAGATCGTCCCCGAGGCCTTCGCCGAGATGCTGCACCGCCTGGCCCACCACCGCCTCGGCGCGCTGCCCACCGGGACGAGCCGATGACCGACGCCGCGCCGCCTCCCGATCAACCCGGGAGGCGGCGGCCATCCGTCAGTCGTCGCCGACCGCGGTCCTGAGCTTGTCGAGCTGCCGCTGGTCGGCGAGCGCGATCAGCCGGTCCTCGACGTGCGGCGGCAGGGCCTTGATGTCCAGTTCGACACCCGCGGCGTGGGAGTGGTCGAGCAAGGTCAGCAGCGCCTTGGCCCCCGACACGTCGATGTAGGTGACCTTCTCCAGGCTCAGCGACAGGTTCGGTCGGCGCTCGGACAACATCGAGCGTCCTTCACCCGTTCATCGCAGCGGTTCGCGCCCGGCGTCGCGTGCGGAGGTCAAGACTTCGTGACGTCCGGCCCGCCGTTGGCCCCTTCCAGCGGAATCCGCTCTCCGGCCGCGGCAACACGACCGCGCGCTTCGTCAACCTTTCGATCGCCTTGCGATCGACGCGGGTGGGTGATCGCGGTCGACGGCTGTCACGATCCAGGCGGCAGAATCGGGCGGTCATGACTCACTCCGTACTGCTGGTCGAGGACGACGCCCACATCAGGCAGGCGTTGGGACTCGCGCTGGGCGACGAGGGCTTCGCGGTGACCGACGCCGCCTCCGGCGAGGCCGCGCTGGCGCTGCTCGACCGGGACGGCTTCGACGTCGTCCTGTTGGACCTGATGCTGCCCGGCGTGGACGGGCTGGAGGTCTGCCGCACCCTGCGGGCGCGCGGAGACCTGCCGATCATCATCGTGACCGCCCGCACCGACGCCTCCGACGTCATCGCCGGGCTGGAGGCGGGCGCGGACGACTACGTGACCAAGCCGCTCGTGGCGGGCGTCCTGGCCGCGCGCATCCGGGCGCTGCTGCGCCGCCGGGGCGCCCACGACCGGCCGGACGAGGTGTTGCGGGTCGGCGACCTGGAGATCCTGCCCGAGGTGGGCAAGGTGCACCGCGCCGGCGAGGAGGTCCACCTCACCCGGACCGAGTTCCGGCTGCTGGTCGAACTGGCGTCGGCGGCCGGGCGCATCGTCACCCGCGAACAGCTGCCGCAACGGGTGTGGGGTTACGACTACTTCGGCGACACGCGGCTGCTCGACGTGCACATCCGCAGGTTGCGCCGCAAGGTCGAGCCCAACCCGGACGACCCCCGCCTCGTGCTCACCGTGCGCGGCGCCGGGTACCAGGTGGGGCCGCAGTCGTGAACCCGTATGCCCGGCTGTCGCTGCGCTGGCGGGTCGCGCTCGTGCTCGGCGTGGGTTCGGTGGTGATCACCAGCGCGATCGCGGTCGCGACCTGGAACCTGACCTCCGGGTACATGCTGCGCCAACGCGAGCAGAGCGGCGTGCGCCAGGCCGAGGTGAACGCGCGCGTGGTGGGCGAGGCGCTGCGCACCGGCTCGACGGGTCTGGACGAGCTGCTCACCGGCCTGACCACCGGGCCGGACACCACGGTGCTGCTGTTCCGGTCCGGCGAGGTGGTCACCAGCGGGCGCCAGGTCGAACCGTCCGTGCTGCCCGACCCGCTGCTGGACCTGGGTCGCCGGGGCGTCCCCGCGGCTCAGCGGCTGATCGTGGACGGGATTCCGGTGCTCGCCGTGACGCTGCCGATCGAACCGGCGCGGGCCATCTACGTCGAGCTGGCGCCGATGATCCAGCTCGACCGCACGTTGCGGTTCCTCAGCGCCCTGCTCGTCGCCGGCACCACCCTGAGCGGGCTGCTCGGTGTCGCGCTCGGGGTGTGGGCCAGCGGACGAGCGCTGAGACCGCTCACCGCGCTCACCCGGGCGGCGTCGCGGATCGCGGGCGGCGACCTGCGCGCCCGGCTCCCCGACCAGACCGACCCCGACCTGACACCGCTCGCGACGACGTTCAACGCGACCGCCGACGCGTTGGAGAGCCGGGTCCTGCGGGACGCCCGGTTCGCCGGCGACGTCAGCCACGAGCTGCGCTCGCCGCTGACCACGATGGTCAACGCCACCGCCGTGCTGACCCGCCGCCGGGACGAGTTCAGCGGCCCGGCGGGCAAGGCGGTCGACCTGCTCACCTCCGAGGTGGACCGGTTCTCCCGGATGGTCGTGGACCTGCTGGAGATCTCCCGCACCGACCAGCGGGTGGACGACACCACGCTGGAACCCATCGACCTGGCCTCGCTCGTGCGCAACGTGGTCGCCGCACGCCCCGGGGCCGACGTCCCGGTCGACGCGATCCACCCGCCGCCGCACGTGCTGGGCGACCGCCGCCGACTCGACCGCGTGGTCAACAACCTGCTCGACAACGCCGAGCGGCACGCCGGCGGCGCGGTGCGCGTCGCCGTGCTCCGCCACGGGGACCGCGCCCGCCTGGAGGTCGACGACGCGGGCCCGGGGGTTCCGCCGGACATGCGCGAACGCATCTTCGAGCGCTTCGACCGCGGCACCCGGGCGGGCAGCCGCGGGGGCGACACCGGCAGCGGGTTGGGCTTGGCGCTGGTCGCGCAGCACGTGCAGCTGCACGGTGGGACCGTCGGCGTCGAGCAACGCCCCGGCGGCGGCGCGCGCTTCGTCGTGGAGATCCCGGAGACGCGATGACCAAGACCTTCGCCCTCGCGCTGTGCGCGGCAGCCTTCGTCGTGGAGATCCCGGAGACGCGATGACCAAGACCTTCGCCGTCGCGCTGTGCGCCGCCGCCGCGCTCGCAGGCTGCGGCGTGACCGCGCAGGACGAACCCCAGCCGCTGACGACCTCCCCGGCAGCCCCCGCGCCCACCCCCACCCTCACCCAACGCCCGGACCCGAGCACCACCTCGTCGTCCGCGGCCCCCACAACCACACCCCTGCCGACCCCGGCCGCCGACCCGTGACCACCCGGGCGGTGCGATCGTCGCAGGAGGCCAAGCGGCGAACGCGAGCTACGCGCTCGGTCCCGTCGTGTCGCCATCACGTACGGAGATCGCGGCGAAGTGGAGCAGCACGACTATGGCGAGCAAAGCTCCCGAGAGGAGGTCGTTGATCGCGGCGACGCGCTCGATCACACGCAGGTCCAACAGCGTCGGGGCAAGGAGCAGCCAGGCCGAGACGCCTCCCAACAGGGCCAGGGTCGCCCAGGCCCGGCGTCGGAGGACCACCAGGCCCACCGCCGCCAGGAGGGTCACCCCGCCGGCGGCGAGGTCGTTCCAGCGGGCGGGCGTGCTGTGCGAGGAATAGCCGAGCACGAGCGGCGACACCGTCAACCAGAGCCCGGTCGTCGCGCCGATGCCGGCGGAGACCACCACGGCGATCTCACCGCGGTGACGGGCGAAGACCGCCTGAACCATGCTGCTCGACCCCCGGCTCGATGTGCTCACGGGGAGGATCGCACGGCGAGCGCTCGATCAACCTTGCGATCACCTTGCGATGGGCGGCGGTGGCGGCCGAGCCGGTCCGCACCGAGTGTCCACAGAGGACTCGACGCTCGTCGATCACCGACCGTCGTCCATCGCGTCGAGGGATTCCACCCCGTCGGGCGATGCGGGATTGTCAGGTAATCGTCAGGTTCGGCGTCGCATCCGTGCCGCATCCTGGGCGTGCGGCTCGCGACGCGGGGCTGCGCAGCGAGCCGCACCAGTCCTCACCATGGCGGTGGGTGGACAGCGATCGGGCTGCCACCCACCGATGGGCCGCGAGGACGGCGACGAGCGGCGCCGGCGCGGCGGTCTGCATCCACAATGGACACCCGGTCGAGCAGGCACGAGGGCGAGATCCGGTCGCCGTCGAGCAGGCACGAGGGCGACATCCGGTCACCTCCCGCCGGGCGGACCTTGCGATCGCCTTGCGATCGGCGCGATCCACGCGGGGAACGGTCGGCGGCCGGCCGGCCCGGGAGCCACAATCGCCCACGACATGAACCTCTCCGCACTGCTCGTCGAGGACGACGAGCGCATCAGGCTCGCGCTGGGCCTCGCGCTGGGCGACGAGGGCTTCTCCGTGACCGAAGCCGGATCGGGCGAGGAAGCCCTGGAACACCTCGCCCGCCGCACCTTCGACGTCGTCCTGCTCGACCTGATGCTCCCCGGCGTCGACGGCCTGGAGGTCTGCCGCACCCTGCGCGCCCGCACCGACCTGCCCGTGATCATCGTCAGCGCACGCACCGACCCGGCCGACATCCTCGCCGGCCTACACGCCGGCGCAGCCGACTACGTCACCAAACCCCTCGTCGCGGGCGACCTCGCCGCACGCATCCGCACCGTGCTGCGCAACCGCGGCACCCCGCCCCCGGCCGACCCCTGACCGGCGCCGCCCACGCGTTCGTCAGACAGTCGTCAGGTGCACCACCAGCGGTGTCGCCGAGGATGGCGAAGACACCGGACGAACAGGGGTGCACCGTGACCGTTGACGAGCACAACTCCGACACCCGCCCGGACCGGCCGGTGAGGCCGGGCATCCGCGCGACCGCGACCCGAGCCATGCCCGCCGGCGCGGACGCCGTCCTGGAAGTGATCACGAGCCTGGACGACCTGTCCACCTGGCTCCCGGACGGCATCGACGTCGACCTCTACGGACCGGGCCTGCTGCGCCTGTGGATACGCCACGGCGTCGTCGACAGGATCGTCGAACGCCAGGTCCACACCGACTGGGACCTGCGCCGCATCACCTGGGGCGAGCCCGGCAGCAGCTACTCGGGCACCGCCCAGGTCCTGCACGTCGCCCCCGGCCGCAGCGCGGTCATCGCCCAGGTCGAACTGCGGGACACCGCCCACCGCGCCACCGTCGAGGCATGGCTGGACCGCGCGCTGGACGGCTTGGCGGAGGTCGTGGCGGCCGAGTCCGAAGCGGCGCGGTGGTGGTCGGGCACCGTCCTGACCTGACCGCGACGCCGCCGCGTGCCGGCGCAGCCGTTGTCACCGACGCGCGGCTGTCACCGACGCGCGGCTGTTGCGGCGAGCCCAGGTGTTATGCCCCCGCACGCCCCAGCCCAGGTCGGGGTCCCAGCCGTTGCGATCGAGTCGGACCTTGAGGCGGACGCCGCCGCGCGATTTGCAGGTCCCCCGACCGCCGGCGCCCCCGTGTTCCCGGAACACGGCGTCGAATTACCCGACCACCGCGTCGACATCCGCCTTCCGCACGTCGTCCTCAGGCCGGCCCGGCGGCGACCACGCGGCGGATGAGTTCCACCAGGTGCGCCCGTTCACCCGCGTCCAGCACCTCGAACCACCGCGCCTCCCGCGCGTTCTGCGTCGGGAACACCCCCGACACCGCCTTGCGCCCCTCGTCGGTCAGCGCCACGAACACCACCCGCCGGTCCTGGTCGTCCCTCGACCGCGCCACCAACCCCGCCTTCTCCAGCGTGTTGATCAGGTTCGACATCGCCGACCGGGTCGTCCCGGACAGGTCCGCCAGGCGCGCCGGCTGGGTGGGCCCCAGGATCCACAGCTTGAACATCAGCCGGAAGCCCGGCATCGTCCAGCCCTGCTCCCGGTGCACCAGGGCCTCGTAGTCGGTGATCAGCTTGTACGCCAAGTGGAGCACGTTGTAGGAGACGCCGAAAGCCTCTGCGTCGCCACCGGATTCGGCGATGCGGTGCCGGGCGAACCGCTCGTAGTCCAGCTCGGTCACCACGTCCTCGGCGACGGGTACGTCCTGCTCTGCCACCCGCGCATCCTCGCAGGGCTCACCCCTTCGTGGAACGCGAATGCGGCACACTTACCCGGTGCTGGGGACACGGCGGTTCGGCGTCACGGCGGCGTTGGTGCTCGGCTCGGCCGCCGCCGCCTCGCTGGCGGCGAGCTTCGACGTGGTCACCGGGGACGCCGCGGTCGCGTTGGACGACCTCGCCCAGTTGGCCACCGGGTTGCTCGCCACCGGCGCGTGCTGGTTCTCGGCCCGGCGCACGTCCGGGCCGGACCGGGTGTGGCGGGTGCTGATGGGGTTCGGCATGCTCGGCTGGTCGGTCGGGCAGTCCCTGTGGACCTGGTACCAGCTCGTCGAGGAACGCGCGGTGCCCTCGCCCTCGCCCGCCGACGCCGGGTACCTGAGCATCGTGCCGTTCGCGTTCGCCGCGCTGCTGGTGATCGGCAGCCACCGCCGCTCGGGCACGCCGGACGCGCTGCTGGACCACCGGTCCCGCTACGCCCGCCTGGTGCTGCTGCTCGACGGCGTGATCGTGACCGGCTCGCTGTTCGTGCTCACCTGGACGACCTCGCTGGGCGGCCTGGTCGAGGCGGGCAACCCGAGCACGGCGGCGTTCCTGGTCGCCATCGCCTACCCGGTGACCGACCTGGTCCTGCTGGTGATCGTGCTGGTGCTGGCGGCGGACCGGAAGGTCGTGCTCAAATCCCAGCTCCACCTGCTGGGCCTGGGCATCGTGGGGCTCGCCGCGTCGGACAGCGCGTTCGCCTACCTGGTCAGCATCCAGGCGCCCGAGGTGCCGCCGCTGGCCAACGCGGGCTTCGTGATCGGCCCGGCGCTGATCGCGTTGGCCGCGCTCGTCCCGCCGATGCCGCACGCGGCGCCCCAGCACATCGCGCGCGCCTGGCAGTGGGCCTACGTGCTGATGCCGTACCTGCCGCTGCTGGTGTGCAGCGCGGTCGTGTTGCGGCGCACGCTGATCGGCGACCTGGAGCCGGCGGACGCGGTGGAGATCGGGTGCGGTTTCACCGTGTTCGTCGCGGTGATGCTGCGCCAGCTCACGACCATCGTGGAGAACACGCGGCTGGCGGCGATGCTTCGGGAGTCCGAACGCGACTTGGCGCACGAAGCCCACCACGACGCCCTGACCGGCCTGGCCAACCGGGCGCTGTTCGAACGCCGGCTGGACGAAGCCATGGCCGCGCACCACGACGGCGTCCCCTTCGGACTGCTCTTCGTGGACCTGGACGACTTCAAAGCGGTCAACGACGAGTCGGGTCACGCGCACGGTGACGCGGTGCTGGAGCGGGTCGCGCAACGCCTGCGCCAGTGCGTCCGGGACACCGACGTCGTCGCGCGGCTGGGCGGTGACGAGTTCGGCGTTCTCGTGCAAGGCGTGGAAGAACCCGAGAAGGTCGCCTTCCGCGTCCTCGACGCGCTGAACGAGGTGATCAGCGCCAGCGTGGGCGTGGTGATCTGCGCCGACCCCGACCCCGAGGACACCGCCCAGTCCGTCCTCCAGCGCGCCGACAAGGCGATGTACGAGGCCAAAAGGGACGGCGGTCGGGGCCTGGTCATCCACCCGTGATGCGCCCGGCCAACTCCTCCGCCTCCGCCGGCGTGAACCGGCCGGCGACCTGCACGCCGCCGCCGGTGCTCACCTCCACGACGGTCGGCGCGGCCACCACGGTCGTGTTGAACACGAGCGCGACCTGGCGGCCGACGTACCGGCTGGTGAGGTCGGCCCACCGCACGCCGCCGGGGATGGTGAAACCGACGTTCACCACCTCACCCGAGGCCTCCGCGCGCTCGACGTGCTCACGGGTCAACTCGGCCGGCCCCAGCACGTAGACCTCACCCTCGCGACCGCACGTCAGCAGCGGCAGCGCCGGGTCGTCGCGGCCGGCCAACGGGTCGTGGGCGGGGCACGAGAACGTCGACATCAGGGGCTGGTGGTTGGACGCGTCCGCCAGCCCCGGGTCCTGGCGCAGGCGTCGCGCCTCGGCCACCGCGGGCGTGTCCGGTTCGGCCTTCTTCGCCAGACCGCTGGTCGGCGTGGGCGTGGTCGGGGTGGACACCGCCAGCACCGGTCGGAAGTGGACCGCCGCGCCGGGCGGCGGTGCCGGCGGGGGCACGTCGAGGAACGCGGTCGTGCAGCCGGTCAGCAGCAACGGCAGGACCGCCGCGAGGACTCTCACCGCTTGGGCACGAACGCGTAGACGCTGGCCGGCGAACCGGAGCCGCGCCGGTTGATCGTGCCGCCGACCAGGACGTGCGCCCCGGTCTCGGGCAGCTTCGCCAGGTTCGCCAGCACCTCCAGGCTGATCCGGTGCTCCCGGTAGAGCAGCTTGGACACCGAGTAGGACGCGTCGGTCGCCGGCTCCGGGCTGAACGTGTCGGTGCCCAGCGCACCCCGCCGCCCCAGCCGCCCGGTGTCCACCAGCCACCGCACGGCGGCCAGCGAGAACCCGGGCTGGTGCATCTGCCCCGACGGGTCGTAGTTGAAGAACGCCGGGGTGCCCCAGCGGTCCTCCCACCCCGTCCACAGGACCACCGCCGCCTCGTTCGGGATGCGGCCGTGCCGCTTCTCCCACCGCCGGAGGTCGGCGACGGTCACCTCGTAGTCCGCGTCGCGCCGGGCCTGTTCCCGCACGTCGACCTTCACGGCGGGCAGGAACAGGTCCTCGGCGTCGAGTTCGTCGGCGTAGGGCTGGTCGTCGTTGAAGTGCGCGGGCGCGCCCCAGTGGGTGCCGGTGTGCTCGCCCTGCTGCGCGTACTGGAGGTAGAAGCCGTCCTTCGGCACGGTCGTGACCGTGGTCAGGGTGAACTCCGGGTCGCCCGGGTAGACGTTGGTCCGCGCGGGGTCGTTGACGTGCGCCAGGTTCACCAGCTTGTAGTCGCCCAACCCGCGCGGCGCCGCCGTCGCCGAGCCCGCGCCCACCGCCATGCCGCCCACTGTCGAAACCACACCCGCGAGCATCGACCGCCTGCGCACCGCCGACCACTCCCCTGCCCGCTAGATCACCCGATCCGGGCAACTTTAACGGGAGGGTTGATCACAAAACCACGACCTGCCGGACGGCATCGCCTGCCGCCAAACGGGTGAACCCGGCGTTGATCTCGTCCAGCGCGAGCCGCCCGGACAGCAGTCCGTCCACCGGCAGCTTCCCCGCCCGGTACAGCTCGATGAACCGCGGCACGTCCCGGCGCGGCACGCACGAACCCAGGTAGCTGCCCTTCAACGTGCGCTCCTCGGCCACCAGGCTCAGCGCCGGCAACGTCACCGTCCGGTCCGGGTGCGGCAGGCCGACGGTGACCGTGGTCCCGCCCGCCGCCGTCGCCAGGTACGCCTGCTCCAGCACGGCCGCCACGCCCGTGGTGTCGATGACCTTGTCCGCGCCGCCGCCGGTCAGGTCCCGCACCGCCGTCACCGCGTCCGGTCCGCCGGCCGCGTCGTGCGTCGCGCCCAACGTCCGCGCCAGGGCCCGCTTGTGCTCCACCACGTCGACCGCGACCACTTGGGACGCTCCCGCCGCGACCGCGCCGAGCACGGCGGCCAGCCCCACCCCGCCCAGCCCGAACACCGCGACCCGGTCCCCCGGCACGACCTGCGCGCTGTAGAACGCCGCACCCGTGCCGGTCAGCACCGCGCAGCCGAACAGCGCCGCGATGTCCAGTGGCAGGTCGGGGTCCACCAGGGTCGCCGACTTCTCCGACACCACCGTGTACTCCGCGAACCCGGACACGCCCAGGTGGTGGTTGGGCCGCGTCCCGTCGGGCAGCCGCCACCGCCGCGCGCCGCCCAGCAGGGTGCCCTCCCGGTTGGCCGCCGCGCCCGGCTCGCACAGCGCCTGCCGCCCGGACACGCACCGCCGGCACGCCCCGCACGCGGGCACGAACGACAGCACCACGTGGTCGCCCACCGCGAACTCCGCGCCGGGCCCGGTCGCCACGACCTCGCCCGCGGCCTCGTGCCCCAGCACCATCGGCAACGGCCGCAGCCGCGAGCCGTCGATCACCGACAGGTCCGAGTGGCACAGCCCGGTCGCGCGCACCCGCACCAGCAGCTCGCCCGGACCCGGCGGGTCCAGCTCCAACTCCACGACCGAAAGCGGCCCGCCGACCGCCGTGAGCACCGCGCCCCGGGCCTTCACGCGACCACCAGCCCTTCCATCGCGGCCCGCAGGTGCGCGGGGATCTCCACCGGCTTGCGCGACTCCCGATCCACGAACACGTGCACGAAATGCCCTTCCGCCACCACGTCGTCGCGGTCCTCGGGGTAGAAGCCGACCTCGTAGCGCACGCTGGAGCGGCCCAGGCGCCCGACCCGCAGACCGGCGTCCACCGCCTCCGGGAAGGAGATGGCGGACTTGTAGTTGCAGTGGGACTCCACGCACAGGCCGATCGCGGGGCCGCGGTGGATGTCCAGCCCGGCCTTCTCGATGAGCCACGTGTTGATCACGGTGTCCATGAACGCGTAGTGCACGACGTTGTTCACGTGCCCGTACACGTCGTTGTCGGCCCACCTCGTGGGTATCCGCTGCCAGTGCCGGTAATCCGCGCGCACCCGACCTCCTATCCGATCATCCTGGTCAACTCCACCCGCGACCGCACGCCCAGCCTGGTGAACATGTTGCGCAGGTGGTGTTCCACCGTGCGGTGGCTGAGGAACAGGCGCGCGGCGATCTCCCGGTTGGTCGCGCCCTCGGCGACCAGGCGGGCGATGCGGGCCTGCTGCGGGGTGAGGTCGGCGGCCTGGCCGACCGGGGCGGTGGTCTCGCCGGCGGCGCGCAGCTCGGCGCGGGCGCGGTCGACCCAGTGGTCCGCCTCGTAGGACTGGAAGATCTTCAGCGCGTCGCGCAGGAGTTCCCGTGCCGCACGGGGTTTGCGGGTGCGGCGCAGGCGGTGCCCGTACAGCAGCTCGGTGCGGGCCAGTTCCATCGCGGTGCCGCTCTCGCGGTGCAGCCGGATCGCCTCGCGGAAGTGCTCGTCCGAGCGCGGTCCCTCGGACAGCAGGCCGTGGCAGCGGTGCGACAACGCCATGCGCGCCGGGCAGTTCGTGGCACCGGCCCACTTCTCGAAGCGCTGGAGCGCCCTGTCCCCTGTGGACGGTTGGCCGCAGCCGACGGCGGCTTCGACGACCTGGGGCGCGGCCATGACCCGGATGCCCGCGTGGACGCCCGCGGCCTTGAGCCGGAGGCGGTCCAGCGCGTCGGCCGGCCGGTCCAGGGCGAGGTCGACGCAGGCGAACGCCCACGCGCCGAACGTGCCCGACCGGCCCAGGCCGCGGCGGACGATCTGCTCGTTGGCGGCGTCGATGTTGTGCAGGGCGGTGTCGGTGTCGCCGCGGAAGGCGGCGAGCAGGGCCAGGATCGTCAGGTGGTCGACCACGGCGTTGTGCTGGCCCAGCGCGGTGGCGGCGTGCGCGCCCTCGGTGGCGGCCGACAGCGCCACCGCGTGCTGGTCGAGCAGCAGCGCCGACAGCGCCCGGTAGACCAGCGCCCACGACACCAGGGCGGTGAGGCCGGACTCGCGGGCGGCGGTGACCGCGCCGGCGGCCAGTTCGTGGGCGCGGGCGGCGTCGCCGAGGACGTAGGCGGCCTGCGCGCCCCAGATGCCGGCCTGCGGGTGCGGGACCCGGTCGGCCAGCTCGACCACGGACCGCAGGTGCGGCAGGGCTTCCTGGTGCCGGCCCGCGAAGGTCGCCGACATGCCGACCAGGTGGTCCAGGGTGATCCGGGTGGCGGGCGGCTCGTCGGGTTCGCGGACGTGCTCGGCGAACGCGGCGATGTCGGCGTGCCGCTGGTGGTCGCCGGCGATGCTGGCCGCCTCGCCCGCGAAGCCGAGGGCGGCGATCGCGAGGGCGCGCCGGGTGCCGACCAGGCCGTGCGCGGCGCGGACGAGCCGGCGGGCGGCCACGTCGGGCAGGCCGTCGCCGAGGTCGATGCCGCCGCGGACCAGGTCGGTGAGCGCGCGGAGGTCGGGGTCGTCGGTGAGCCGTTCGGCCACGCGCAGGACGGTGCGGGAACGGTGGGCGGCGCCCATCGCCCAGTGGTCGGCGGCGGCGGAGACCAGGCGGTGGGCTTTGCGGCCGGGATCTCGGGTCAGCGCCGCCGCCCGGTCGTGGTCACGGGCGGCGGACGCGTGGTCGCCGCGCAACCGGGCCCGCTGCGCCGCCTCGAAGAGCTGGTCCGCGAACGCTTCCCGCGGCAATCCGGCCGCCAGGTGCCAGGTTCGGCGTGGTCCGGCCGCCAGGTGCCAGGTTCGGCGTGGTCCTGCGGGCAGGGCTTCGGCGAGCGTGGCGTGCGCTTCGTGGCGCGCGGTGGGTGACAACTCTGTGCGCAGGGTCGAACGGATCAACCGCCGGGAATCGAGCAGACCGCAGGCCTCCTCCACCGCGCGCGGGTCCACCCCCAAGGCCAGGAGCGCGTCGGCGTCGACCTCCTCGTCCACCGCCGCCATCGCCACCGCCCGCACCGCCTCCGGGCTCAGGGCGTCCAGGCGCGCCCGCAACCGGGTCCGCAACGCGCTGTCCGAGGGCAGGGTGGTCGGCGCGGGCGCGGCGCCGCCCAGCTCCGCCGAGGTCAGCGCGTCGGCCAACTCCACCAGGGCCAACGGGTTCCCGCAGGCCAGGTCCACCAGGTCCGCCGCCAGTTCGGCGGGCAGCCCCGGCCGCCGGTCGTGCAGCACGCGCAGGCTCGCCGCCCGGTCCAGCGGGTCCAGGGTGACGCTGGGCAGCCCGTGCGGCGGCCCCTCGGTCGCGATCAGCACCGCCGCCCGGGTGCCCTCGACCTCCCGCACCAGCGCCGACAGGTCGGCCAGGTCCAGGCGGTGGGCGTCGTCCACGCACAGCACCGCGTCGTACCGAGCGGCGGCGTGGGCCAGCAGCGACGACTTGCCCGACCCGGGCTCGCCGCGCAGCACCAGGACGCCGCCCCGGCCGGCCCGGGCACGGTCGAGCACCGCGTCTACGGCGACGCGCTGCCGATCACGTCCGTGCAGCACCGGGCCAGTCTCGCCGGACGCCGGCACCGGGCGGAAGACCTGCGGCGAAAATTATCTACCAGCGTTAGTTTTCGCGGTGCACACCGGTGGTTGCACCGATGCGCGCCCGGCCCCGGCCGGAGCAGGGTCGAGGCGTCCGTTTCCCTGCGCAAGCGAGGTGTACAGCGACGTGCAACTCCGCAGACTGATCCCCGCGGTCGCCCTGCTCCTGACCGCGGCGACCCCCACCGCCCTGGCCGCCGAGAACCCCTACGAACGGGGCCCGGCGCCGACCAACGCCAGCATCGAGGCCGTCCGCGGCCCGTTCGCCACCGCGTCGACCTCGGTGTCGTCACTGGCGGTGACCGGCTTCGGCGGCGGCACCATCTACTACCCGACCAGCACCGCCGAGGGCACCTTCGGCGGCATCGCGATCTCGCCCGGGTACACCGGGACCCAGTCGAGCATCTCCTGGCTCGGCCCGCGCCTGGCCTCCCAGGGCTTCGTGGTGTTCACCATCGACACCAACAGCCGCTACGACCAGCCCGACAGCCGGGCGTCCCAACTCCTGGCGGCGCTGGACTACCTGACGCAGCGCAGCACCGTCCGCACCCGCGTCGACGCCACCCGGCTCGGCGTCATGGGCCACTCCATGGGCGGCGGCGGCACCCTGCGCGCCGCCGAGACCCGGCCGGCGCTCCAGGCGGCGATCCCGCTGACCGGCTGGCACACCGACAAGACCTGGGGCAGCGTCCGGGTGCCGACCCTGGTCATCGGCGCGGAGAACGACTCCATCGCCCCGGTGTCCTCGCACTCCGAGCCGTTCTACACCAGCCTGCCGTCCACTTTGGACAAGGCGTACCTGGAGCTGAACGGCGCGGACCACTTCGCGCCCAACACCTCCAACACCACGATCGCGAAGTACAGCATCTCCTGGCTCAAGCGCTTCATCGACAACGACACCCGCTACGAGCAGTTCCTGTGCCCGGCGCCGGGCCGCAGCACCTTGATCGAGGAGTACCGGGACACCTGCCCGCACTCCTGATCCACACCGCTCCGCTGCCGCAGCCGCCCTCCCGAGGGCGGCTGCGGCCTTTCGTGTGCACCCTATGGTTGATTTTCGGCCCGCACATTTGCGGTGAATCCACCACAGAGACACTTTCACCACCCGTCAACAGCACCTTCGAGTGAATTCCGCTGGAGCGAAAGAGTTACACATTCCATCCGAAAACGAATATGACTCCCAACGCCGAGGAAAATCACCCGATATTGCTTGCGGGCGCCACTACCTGCACCCGGCGTACACGCAGCGCAGCCGCTTAGCACTATGGGAGGTCGCCGTATCGGCCCCTTCCGGACCCCTATTCGGCCTCACTACCGTCGATCCGGACCAATGAACAAATCCGATTGGCGGTGTACTGGTGACTGTGACCGATTCCGACGTGGACATCGAACAGCCACGGCTGAGCCTCGGCACAGCGGCGGCCCGGAACCTGGCGACCACCACCAAGTCCGTTCCGCAGATGCAGGGCATCACCTCCCGGTGGCTGCTCAAAGTCCTCCCCTGGGTCGAGGCCTCCGGTGGCGCCTACCGGGTCAACCGCCGGCTGAGCTTCGCCGTCGGCGACGGGCGGCTCACCTTCACCAACATCGGCGCGGACGTCGATGTGGTCCCGCAGGAGCTGTGCGAACTGCCCTACCTGCGCGGCTTCGAGGACGTCGGGGCGCTCGCCGCGCTCGCCGAGCGGTTCCAGCAGCACGAGTACCAGCCCGGCGACGTGATCGTGGAGCGCGGCCGGCCGCAGAACCAGGTGTGGCTGATCGCCCACGGCAAGGTCAACAAGGTCGGCCAGGGCGAGTACGGCGACCAGACCGTGCTGGGCACCCTCGCCAACGGCGAGTACTTCGGCGCCGACGTCCTGGCCGGGCCGCAGGGCGAGTGGGAGTTCACCGCCAAGGCCGTCACGCCGGTCATCGCGCTCTCCCTGAGCTGGGAAGACTTCGAGCGGATGAACGGCAACGCGGGCGGTCTGCGGGCGCACATCCAGCGCCTGTCCGCGCCCGGCGCGCGCAAGCAGAACCACCACGGCGAAGCCGAGATCGACATCGCGTCCGGCCACGACGGCGAACCGGACCTGCCCGGCACGTACGTGGACTACGAGCTGAAGCCCCGCGAGCTGGAGCTGAGCGTCGCGCAGACCGTGCTGCGCGTGCACAGCCGCGTCGCCGACCTCTACAACCACCCGATGGACCAGGTCGAGCAGCAGTTGCGGTTGACCATCGAGGCGCTGCGCGAGCGCCAGGAGTACGAGATGGTCAACAACCGGGACTTCGGCCTGCTCAACGCCGCCGACCTGAAGAACCGCATCCCGACCCGCAACGGCCCGCCCACCCCCGACGACCTCGACGAGCTGCTCGCGGTGGTGTGGAAGCAGCCGACGGCGTTCCTGGCCCACCCCCGGGTCATCGCGGCGATCGGGCGGGAGTTCAACAAGCGCGGCATCAACCCCGACGCCGTGGACCTGGGCGGGCACCGCGTGCCGGCGTGGCGCGGCGTGCCGATCCTGCCGTGCAGCAAGATCGAGATCAGCAAGCACCGCACCAGCTCGGTGATGCTGCTGCGCGCCGGCGAGAACAACCAGGGCGTCATCGGGCTGCACCAGACCGGCCTGCCCGACGAGTACCAGCCGGGCCTGAACGTCCGGTTCATGGGCATCAGCGACAAGGCGATCATCTCCTACCTCGTCAGCACGTACTACTCGGCGGCGATCCTCGTGCCGGACGCGCTGGGTGTGCTGGAGCACGTGGAAATCGGCCGCGAAGACTAGTCCCCACGACGAGATTGGGTACCTGACGTGACCGTGACAGACCCCGGCCTCAGCGCGGAAGAGGCCGAGCACCAGCGGCAGAGCCTGAGCACCAGCGCCGCGCGGAACCTGGCCAGCACGACCAAGTCCGTGCCGCAGATGCAGGGCATCTCCCCCCGGTGGCTGCTGCGCAAGCTGCCCTGGGTGCAGACGCAGGCAGGCACGTACCGGGTGAACCGGCGGCTCACCTACGCCATCGGTGACGGGCGGGTGACGTTCACCAGCACCGGCGCGGACATCCGGGTGATCCCGCAGGAGCTGCGGGAACTTCCCGGCCTGCGCGACTTCGACGACGAGTCGGTGCTGGCCGCCCTCGCCGACCGGTTCGAGCAGCACGAGTACCGCCCTGGGGACACCATCGTCGAGATCGGCCGGCCCGCCGACGAGGTCTACCTCATCGCGCACGGCAAGGTCAGCCGGGTCGGGCGCGGCGAGTACGGCGACGAGCACAAGCTCGACACGCTGGCCAACGGCGAGTACTTCGGCGCCGAGGTGCTCACCGGCCAGGAGACCGAGTGGGAGTTCACCGCGAAGGCGGTGACCCCGGTGATCGTGCTGCGGCTGCCGCTGCGCGCGGTGCAGCAGCTCAACGGGCACGCCGACGCGCTGCGCGCGCACCTGGAGGACTTCGCGCGGGGCCGGTCCAAGCCGCAGAACAAGCACGGCGAGGCGGCGATCGACATCGCGTCGGGCCACGAGGGCGAGCCGGACCTGCCGGCCACGTTCGTGGACTACGAGCTGCACCCGCGCGAGTACGAGCTGAGCGTGGCCCAGACCGTGCTTCGGGTGCACACGCGCGTCTCCGACCTCTACAACCACCCGATGAACCAGACCGAGCAGCAGTTGCGGTTGACCGTCGAGGCCCTGCGCGAGCGGCAGGAGTACGAGATGGTCAACAACAAGGAGTTCGGTCTCCTGCACAACGCCGACCTCAAGCAGCGCATCCACACCCGGGGCGGCCCGCCGACCCCGGACGACATGGACGACCTGCTGTCCAGGCGCCGCAAGACGGCCTTCTTCCTGGCCCACCCCAGGACGATCGCCGCGTTCGGGCGCGAGGCGTCCAAGCGGGGCCTGTACCCCGGGACCACGCTGGTGGACGACACCCACGTCTCGACGTGGCGCGGCGTGCCGATCCTGCCGTGCGACAAGATCCCGATCACCGAGCAGGGCACCAGTTCGATCATCGCCATGCGCGTGGGCGAGGAGGACAACGGTGTGATCGGCCTGCACCAGACCGGCATCCCCGACGAGTTCCAGCCGAGTCTGAACGTGCGGTTCATGGGCATCGACGAGAAGGGCATCATCTCCTACCTGGTCAGCGCGTACTACTCGGTGGCCGTCATGGTGCCCGACGCCCTGGGCGTCCTGGAGCACGTCGAGATCGGCCGCTACTAGCGCGAGCCCGGTGCCGGCGGCCGGGTGCGGGCGCACCCGGCCGCCCGGTCACCCGTGCGCCCACGCCAGTCCGACGTGGACAGTGGGCGCTTCCCCCGAACACGGAGCGGAGTCCATGACCGACCTGGACGTGACCCCTGCGCGCCGGTCCGCGCGCGAAGTGCTGAGCTGGAGCCGCGCCGGGGTCGACCCCGCGCTGCGCACGGCGGTGGACCGGCTGCCCGACTCGATGCGCGCCATCGCGGGCTACCACTTCGGGTGGTGGGACCAACACGGCCACCCGACCGGCGCGGACCCCGGCAAGGCGATCCGACCGGCGTTCGTCCTGCTGGCCGCGCAGGCCGTGGGCGGCGCGGCGGCGACCGCGCTGCCCGCGGCGGTGGCGGTCGAACTGGTGCACAACTTCTCCCTGCTGCACGACGACGTGATGGACGGCGACACCACCCGGCGGCACCGGCCGACCGCGTGGAGCACGTTCGGCGTGAACGCGGCGATCCTGGCCGGCGACGCGCTGCTGACCCTGGCGCTGGACGTGCTCGCGGGCAGCGGGCACCCGTCGGCGGCGCGGGCGATCCGCGCGCTGTCCGACGCGACCCAGCGGCTCAACGACGGCCAGGCCGCCGACCTCGCCTTCGAGGAGCGCGCCGACGTGCAGGTCGGCGAGTGCGTGCGGATGGCGGAGAACAAGACCGCGGCGCTGATCGGCGCGTCGTGCGCGGTCGGCGCGCTGTTCGGCGACGGCCGGCCCGACCAGGTCGAGCAGCTGCGCTCGTTCGGCGAGCTGGTGGGCCTGGCGTTCCAGTTCACCGACGACCTGCTGGGCATCTGGGGCGACCCGGAGGTGACCGGCAAACCGGTGTACTCAGACCTGCACAACCGCAAGAAGTCCCTGCCCGTGGTGGCCGCGCTGGCCGCCGAGACGGCCGCCGCGCGCGAGCTGGACGCGCTCTACCACTCCGACACGCAGCTGACGCCGGCCGAGCTGGAGCGCGCGGCGGAGCTGATCGAGGCCACCGGCGCCCGCGCGTGGAGCCTGTCCCGGGCCGAGGACCTGCTGGCGCGGGCGCGGGCCCACCTGCGCGCCGCCGGGCCCGACGAACGCGCCGAGGTGGAGCTGGACGCCTTGGCGCGCCTGGCCACCCGTCGAGACCACTAAGAGGAGCACACCGATGGTCCTGCCCGTGGTGCTGCTCGCCTCGCCCCGGTCGTTCTGCGCCGGGGTCGAGCGGGCGATCGAGATCGTGGAACGGTTGCTGTCGCAGCGCGGCGGACCGATCCACGTGCGCAAGCAGATCGTGCACAACACCCACGTGGTCGCCGATTTGGAGGCGCGCGGTGCGGTGTTCGTCGACGAGCTGGACGCGGTGCCCGACGGCGCGACCGTCGTGTTCTCCGCGCACGGCGTGTCCCCCGCCGTGCGCGCGGAGGCGGCGCGGCGCGGCCTGGACGTGGTGGACGCGACCTGTCCGCTGGTGACCAAGGTGCACGCCGAGGCCCGCCGGTTCCTGGCGCGCGGCGACACCGTCGTGCTGATCGGGCACGCCGGGCACGAGGAGGTCGACGGGACGCTGGGCGAGGACCCGGAGCGGATCGTGCTGGTGGAGAGCGCCGCCGACGTCGCCGCGCTGGAGGTGCCCGACCCGACCCGGGTGTCCTACCTGACCCAGACCACGCTGGCCGTGGACGAGACGACCGAGGTGGTCGCGGCGCTGCGGGAGAGGTTCCCGGCGCTGAAGGGGCCGGCGTCCGACGACATCTGCTACGCCACCACCAACCGGCAGGACGCGGTGCGCGAGATCGCCGGCGAGGCGGACCTGGTGCTGGTGGTCGGGTCGGCGAACTCGTCGAACTCGGTGCGGCTGGTGGAACTGGCCCGCCGGCAGGGCGTCCCGGCGCACCTGGTGGACGACGTGTCGGAGATCCGGCCCGAGTGGCTGGAGGAGGTCCGGGTGGTGGGGCTGTCCGCGGGCGCGTCGGCGCCGCCCCGGCTGGTGGACGAGGTGATCGAGGCGCTGGGCGCGTGGGACGTGCAGGTGCGCGAGACCGCGCGGGAGACGATCACGTTCACCCTGCCGACCGCGGTGAGGACACGATGACCCTGCTGGAGGCCATCGCCGGGCCGCGGGACGTGCGGGCGCTGCCGTCCTCGGCGCTGCCGGTGCTGGCGGGCGAGATCCGGCGGTTCCTGATCGAGCGGGTGTCGCGCGCGGGCGGGCACCTGGGGCCGAACCTGGGGGTGGTGGAGCTGACCATCGCGGTGCACCGGGTGTTCGACTCGCCGCACGACGTGCTGCTGTTCGACACCGGGCACCAGGCGTACGTGCACAAGGTGCTCACCGGGCGGGCGGCGGAGTTCGAGACGCTGCGCCGGGCGGGCGGGCTGTCGGGGTACCCGTCGGCGGCCGAGTCGCCGCACGACGTGATCGAGAACTCGCACGCGTCCACCGCGTTGTCCTATGCGGACGGCGTGGCGAAAGCGTTGCGGCTCAAGGGTTCTTCGCGTCGGGTGGTGGCGGTCGTGGGTGACGGCGCGCTGACCGGCGGGATGGCGTGGGAGGCGTTGAACAACCTGGCGCTTGTGGAGCACCCGGTGGTGGTCGTGCTCAACGACAACGGGCGGTCTTACGCGCCGACCACCGGCGGGGTGGCGGCGCACCTGGCGTCCTTGCGGGGTGGGCGGCGGCCGACGGTGTTCGAGGAGTTGGGACTGGGGTACGTGGGGCCGGTCGACGGTCACGACGCAGTTGAGTTGGAAAGCGCTTTCTTGGAAGCGGCGTCGTACGGGCGGCCCGTGGTGGTGCACTGCGTGACCCGCAAGGGCAAGGGCTATCCGCCCGCCGAGCAGGACCCGGCCGACTGCCTGCACGCGGTGTCGGCGGCCGGGTCGGGCGGGGGTTCGACGTGGACCGACGTGTTCGGGGCGGAGATCGCCGCGCTCGGGGCGCGGCGGTCCGACCTGGTGTGCCTGACCGCGGCGATGCAGGGGCCGACCGGGCTGGACGCGTTCGCCGCGCGGTTCCCGTCGCGGGTGTTCGACGTGGGGATCGCCGAGCAGCACGCGGTGACGTCGGCGGCGGGTCTGGCGATGGCCGGGCTGCACCCGGTGGTGGCGGTGTACTCGACGTTCCTGTCGCGGGCGTTCGACCAGGTCCTGCTGGACGTCGCGCTGCACCGGCTGCCGGTGACGTTCGTGCTGGACCGGGCCGGGGTGACCGGTCCGGACGGCCCCAGCCACCACGGCATGTGGGACGCGTCCCTGCTGCCGGTCGTGCCGGGCCTGCGGTTGGCCGCGCCTCGGGACGCGTCGCGGTTGCGGGAGCTGCTGCGGGAGGCCGTGGGGATGGCGGACGGGCCGACGGCGTTGCGGTACCCGAAGGCGTCGGTGGGTCCGGACATCCCGGCGCTGCGCCGCGAGGGCAAGGTCGACGTGCTGCGGTACGAGCCGGACGCGGTGGGATTGCTGATCGCGGTCGGCCCGATGGCGGCGGCTTGTCTGGCGGCGGCTGAGGAGCTGGCCGGGCACGGCGTGCCGGTGACCGTGGTGGACCCGCGCTGGATCGCGCCCTTGGACCCGTCACTGGTCAACCTCGCCGCCGAGCACCGCTTGGTGCTGGCGGTCGAGGACACCTCGGCGGTAGGCGCCCTGGGCGGTCGGCTCGCGCAAGCGCTCGCGGTGGTCGGCGCGCCCACGCGGGTCGGGACGTTCGCCCTCCCGCCAAGTTTCCTGCCGCATGGCAGCCGATCGGAGATCCTGCGGGCACACGGCCTGGACGCGGCAGGAATTACGACGACCGTCCTCAAGCGACTCAAGGAGCACAGTTGACCACGTTGCAGCTGGCACCCCCGGTGCGCCGCCGCAGGCCGTCCCGCAAGCTGTTCGTGGGTGACGTGGCGGTGGGCGGGGACGCCCCGGTCAGCGTCCAGTCCATGACGACCACTCCGACGGCTGACGTCGAGGCGACTTTGCGGCAGATCGCCGAACTGACCGCGGCGGGGTGCGAGATCGTCCGGGTTGCGGTGCCGTCGCAGGACGACGCTGATGCTTTGCCCGCCATCGCCGCGAAGTCGCCGATCCCGGTCATCGCCGACATCCACTTCCAGCCCCGGTACGTGTTCGCCGCCATCGACGCGGGGTGCGCGGGGGTGCGGGTGAACCCGGGCAACATCCGGGCGTTCGACGACCGGGTGGGGGACATTGCGGCGGCGGCGGGTGCGGCGCGGGTGCCGATCCGGATCGGTGTCAACGCGGGGTCGTTGGACCAGCGCCTGTACAAGAAGTACGGCGGGGCGACGCCCGAGGCGTTGGTGGAGTCGGCGCTGTGGGAGTGCTCGCTGTTCGAGGAGCACGGGTTCAGGGACTTGAAGCTGTCGGTGAAGCACCACGACCCGATGGTGATGGTGTCGGCGTACCGGCAGTTGGCGCAGGCTTGTGACTACCCGTTGCACTTGGGGGTGACGGAGGCCGGGCCGTTGGTGCAGGGGACGGTCAAGTCGGCGGTGGCGTTCGGGTTGCTGCTGGCGGAGGGCATCGGCGACACGATCCGGGTGTCGCTGTCGGCGCCTCCGGTGGAGGAGGTCAAGGTCGGCGCGCAGATCCTGGCGGCGCTGGGTTTGCGGCCCCGCAAGCTGGAGGTCGTGTCGTGCCCGTCGTGCGGG
This sequence comes from Actinosynnema sp. CA-248983, assembly GCA_050954585.1. GTDB lineage: Bacteria > Actinomycetota > Actinomycetes > Mycobacteriales > Pseudonocardiaceae > Actinosynnema. Next base: position 5,977,349 of record CP191863.1, read on the forward strand.
CGGGCGCAGGTGGACGTGTACCGGTTGGCCGACCAGGTGAGCGCGGCGTTCGAGGACTTCCCGTTCCCGCTGCGGGTGGCGGTGATGGGGTGCGTGGTGAACGGGCCGGGGGAGGCTCGGGAGGCGGATCTCGGGGTGTCTTCGGGGAATGGGAAGGGGCAGATCTTCGTGCGGGGGGAGGTGGTGCGGACGGTCGCGGAGTCGCAGATCGTGGAGGCGCTGTTGGAGGAGGCGCTGAAGCTGGAACCGGCCTGAGGGCGCCGGTTCCGGCACGGCGACGAACGCCCCGCCGAAGAATTCCGGCGGGGCGTTCGTCGAACTCGACCCTCACTCGTACGAGATCGCCTGCAACACGTTGAGCCGTGCGGCGCGGATCGCGGGCAGGATCGCCGCCACAACACCGATGACCGCCGCGATGAGCAGATAACTACCCATCGTGGCCCACGGAATCCCCAAGTCCGTGAACCCCTCGTCCTTCAACGCCCGAACCGCGCCAACCCCCAGCGCCGTCCCGACGCCCAACCCCAACAGCGCGCCGAACACCGAGATCACCACCGACTCGACCGTGATCATCCGCATCACCTGCGCCCGCCGCATCCCGATCGCCCGCAGCAGACCCAACTCCCGCGTCCGCTCGATCACCGACAGCGCCAGCGTGTTGATCACACCCAGCACCGCGATCAAGATCGCCAGCGCCAACAAGATCTGGATCATCAGCAACACCGTGTCCAGCTGCGACGCCTGCTGCTGCACGAACGCGCTGCGGTCCTGCACCGTGATCTCCGGGTTGTCCGCGAACAACGGCTCGACGCGCTTCTGCACGTCCTGCACCGCCACCCCCGGCGACACCTGCACGAACGCGTTGCTCAGCTGCTCCACCCGGAACTGCTTCGCCGCACCCTCCGGCAGCACGACCGCGTCCACCAGCACGTTGTTCTTCGCGTACACGAACGCGACCGTGTACGTCCGCGCCTCGCCCTTGGTCGTCTGCACCGACACCGTACTGCCCTGCTTGAGGTTCAGCGTCTTCGCCGAGTCCTCGTCCAGGGCCAGCGTGCCCTCGGCCAACTCCGCGAACGCGCCTTCCTTGGCGGACAGGCCGAACTGCTTCTGCATCACCGGCACGTCCGTGACCGCGGTGCCGAACTGGGGCTTGCCGTCCACCAGGATGCGGTCCGAGTACCAGCCGAACGCCGAGTCCACACCGGACAGTCGCTCGATCTCATCCAGCCGAGCCCGCTGGAACGTCGCGTCCCCGCCTGGTCCGCTCGCCTCACCGGACACGATCAGGTCCGACTTCACCTGCCCCTCGGCCACCTTGGTGATGCTCGTGGTCGCCGACGTCAGAACGACACTCACGCCGGTGATCAGCGCGATGCCGACCATGAGCGCCGCCGCCGTGATGGCCGTCCGGCGGGGGTTGCGGGCCGAGTTGCGGCGGCCCAGGGTGCCGGGCATCGACCAGGACAGGAGCTTGCCGATCACCGACACGACCGGGCGGCTGATCAGCGGGGTCAGCAGCGCCACCCCGACGAACGACACCAGCAAACCCGACATGATGAACCACAGGGCGCCCTCGGCGAACCCGTACCACAGCAGGCCACCGCCGGCCGCGGTCAGCGCGGCACCCGCGATGGTCGGCCGGGTCAAGGGCCGGTCGGGGGTGGCGGCCTCGCGCATCGCGGCTACCGGCGGGATGCGGGACGCGCGCAGCGCCGGCAGCACGGCCGCCAGCACCGTCACGATGATTCCTACCGCGAACGCCGAGATCACCGCGCTCGGCGGCACCGAGATGCCCTCCAGCCGCAGGCTGCCACCGCCGATCGTGCTGAAGATGTTGGCCAGCAACGCCCCCACGCCGATGCCCGCGCCCAACCCCACGACGGACGCGATCAACCCGATGACCACGGCCTCCAGCACGACCGTGCCGATCATCTGCCGCCGGCTCGCGCCCATCGCCCGCAGCAGCGCCAACTCCCGCGTGCGCTGCGCGACGATGATGGAGAACGTGTTGAGGATGATGAAGATGCCGACGAACAGCGCGATGCCCGCGAACCCGAGCAGGACGTAGTTGAAGAACGACAAACCCTCGCCGACCTGGTCGGCCGAGTCCTTGCTGAGCTGCTCCCCCGTCTTCACCTGGTACGCGTCGCCCAGCTTGTCCTGGACGCGTTGGCGCAGCACGTCTTCGGCCACACCCGGCGCCGCCTGCACGGTGATCCCGCTGTACGCGCCGGGCTGCCCGAGCAGCAGCCGCTGCGCGGTGGCCTCGGTGAACGCCGTGGTCAGCTCGCCGCCCAGCGAGTCGCGGTTGCCGGGGTAGCCGAAGATGCCCGCGACGGTGAAGGTCCTCTTGGGTTCCAGGGTGATCAGGGAGATCTGCTCCCCCACCGAGAACCCGCCGGTCTTGGCGAGGTAGGCGCTGATGGCCACCTCGTCGTCGCGCACGGGCGCGTGGCCCTCGCGCAGTTGCTCCTGACCGCCGTCGCGCCAGGCCGTGCCCAGCCTGGGCGCGCCGGAGGTGGTGAGCACCTTGCCGTTCTCGCCGATGGGCCGCGCGGACCCGACGACGTCGCCGACGACCCGGCCCGCGCCGTCCACCGACTTGACCTTCGCCAGGTCGTCGCCGGTCAGCGTGCCGGCCAGGGCCTGGTCCGGGTCGTCGGAGGCGACCTTGGGCTTGACCGCGACCTGCACGTCCACGTCGGAGTAGATCGTGGTGAACAGGCTCTTGAACGAACGGTCCAGCGTGTCGGTCAGGACGAACGAGCCGGACACGAACATCACGCCCAGCACCACGGCCAGCCCGGACAGGACCAGCCGCAGCTTTCTCGACAGGACGCTCTTGAGCGTCGCCTTCAACATCGCTACACCACGACCAGTTCGTCGCCGTCGAGGTGCTTCATGGTCTCCAGCACGGCGTCCGCGGTCGGCTGGAGCAGTTCGCGCACGATCCGGCCGTCGGCCAGGAAGATGACGCGGTCGGCGTAGGACGCGGCGTTCGGGTCGTGCGTCACCATGACGACCGTCTGGCCGAACTCGCGCGCCGACCGCTGGAGGAACGCGAGCACCTCCGCGCCGGAACGGGAGTCGAGGTTGCCGGTGGGCTCGTCGGCGAAGACCACCTCCGGCCGCGACACCAGCGCGCGGGCGCAGGCCACGCGCTGCTGCTGGCCGCCGGAGAGCTGGGTGGGCCGGTGGCTGAGCCGGTCGCGCAGGCCGACGGTGTCGACCACGGTGTCGAACCAGGCCCGGTCGACCTTGCGACCGCCGATGGCCAGCGGCAGGGTGATGTTCTCCTCGGCGGTCAGCGTGGGCAGCAGGTTGAACTGCTGGAAGATGAAGCCCACCTTGTTGCGCCGCAGGTCGGTGAGTCCCTTGTCGCGCAGACCGTTGACCTTCGTGTCGCCGATCCACACGTCACCGGAGTCGATGGTGTCGAGGCCGGCCAGGCAGTGCATGAGCGTCGACTTGCCCGAGCCCGAAGGCCCCATGATCGCGGTGAACCGCCCTCGTTCGAAGTCGACGCTGACCCCGCCCAACGCGGTGACCGCGGCTTCACCGGTCCCGTAGGACTTCCACACGTCCACCGCACGCGCGGCGGACTCCGTCTTGCCCGTCACCAGATCCTCCAGTGCCCCTCATGACGGCACGCGCCGTCCCCGCACCATCGTCCACGGGCAGGGCTGAGAGCGGCTCCGGCATGAACCCTGAACCGTTCTCAGGGAGATCCCCGGGCCGAACATCAAACCTTCGTCAACAGGTGTTGTGAGAGCGCTCTACCTGCTCTTGGCGTGCCGATCATGTCCCACAACGCGACACCCATCGGCTGACGACCCGATCATCCCACCGTTAGCAGGCCGGTTCAGACACCCTTGGGAGGCAACAGGACACAGACCGTGGCGGCGACACGCGATCTTTCCCACATGCCGGGAAAACCGAGACAGAAGGCACTGTCGGGGTTAAGTTCTGGCACCGTCAGCGACCCTGACCGCGCTCGTGGAGCGCGGTCGGTGACGAGGTCAGTGGGCAAGATCAGTGGACGAGATCGTGAGCCGACCGCTTGAGGAGCTGGTGGTGTCAACCTTCCGGGTGCGCCCCTACACCAGGACCGGCGGGCGGACGCGCTCGACGACGACACTGGCCATCGAGACGATCGTCTCCACGAACGACCGCGTCGACCGGGACGCCCTGACGTCCACCGCGGAACACCGGGCGATCAGCGACCTGTGCCGGCACCCGCACTCGGTGGCCGAGGTGGCCGCCCGGCTCCGGTTGCCGTTGGGTGTCGTGCGGGTGCTGCTGGCGGACATGTCGGCGATGAGCCTGATCAACGTGCACGAGCAGGTGGGAGCCGCGCAGGACGGCCGCCCGACGTTGGAGCTGATGGAACGAGTCCTCATGGGACTGCGCCGCATTTGAGGTTCGGGCGACGCTTCGCCCTCAAGCTCAACGCGCTTCGCGCCCTCAAGCTCAACGCGCTTCGCGCCCTCAAGCTCAACGCGCTTCGCGCTCTCAAGACACCAGCGCCTCGCCGGCGGGCAACCGCGCTGCCGTTTCGGGTGGCAGACTGTCCGGTGTGGACGGTCAGCCGGCGGTGGGCGGGCGGACCAGGGTGGCGGACTGTCCGGTGTGGACGGTCAGCCGGCGGTGGGCAGGCGGACCAGGGTGGCGGACTGTCCGGTGTGGACGGTCAGCCGGCGGTGGGCAGGCGGACCAGGGTGGCGCCCTCCTTGGTGTCGCGCACCGAGAACTCCGAGATCTCGTGCCACTTCATGCCGACCGAGGCGTTGAGCCGCACCGGGTCCTTGTCCGGACCGGCCGACCCCACCTGCCACGAACCGACGACCATCGTCTCGCCGCCCCGGCCCCGCGCCACCAGTTCGCACCGCGTGGGCCCCTTGGCGCCCTTGACCTCCAGCACCACGGACGTGCCCCACGGTTCAGGCGCCGCGCTGATCCGCGCCCACACGCCGGTGGACGGGTCGGTCCGGGTGACGGTGCCGGAGACGTCGGACTTCGCCACCGCGCTCGGCCCCGGCACTGTCGACGAGGTCTGCGCCGCCAGGTCGTCGTCCCCCGACGACCCCGGCGACAGGCCGACCGTCACCACGGCGGTCAGCGCCACCAGCAACACGGCCGCGGCGGCGGCCAGGAGCACCGTGTTGCGGCGGCGTCGAGCCCGGTCCTCGGACACGGAGTCCAGCATCGCGCGCACCGACCGGCCGTCCGGTCGTTCGCCCGCGGCTCCGCGCAGCATGCCGTTCGCGTCGGCTTCGTCCAGCAGGTCCGGCAGCACGGCGAAATCGCGCAGGTCCAACGCGCACCGGCGGCATTGGGCGAGGTGGTTCTCGAAGGCGTCAACCTCGTCCTCGTCGAGGATGCCGAGGACGTACGCCGCCACGTCGACGTGGTCCGGACGCGAAGTCACCGAAGTCAGCCCCGATCCTGCAACGCCCGCCGCAGGGCGCGAAGTGCGTAGTAGACCCTGGACTTCACCGTGCCCGGCGGAACCCCGAGCACCGCTGCGGCTTCCCCGACGGTCCGATCCCTCAAGTACGTCTCGAGAATAGCCTCCCGGTGCTCCTCCGTCAGTCCGTTCATCGCCTCTGCCACCACTATCGCCGCCAGCGTTCGGTCCGCTTCGTCCCGCGCCGGGGCTTCATCGGACGGCGTCAACTCCGACTCCTGCGGTCGGACGCTGCGCTTGCGGCGGTCGTCGATGACCAGCCGCCGGGCGACGGTGAACAGCCAGGAGCGGAGCAGGACGGGGTCCCGTTCCAGCTTCTCGGCGTTGCGCCACGCCCGTACCAGCGTCTCCTGCACGATGTCCTCTGCCCACTGCCGGTCACTGCCCGTCAACCGCATGGCATGCCCGAGCAGCGCGCTGCCGAACTCCTGGTAGAGCCTGCGGATCAGCTCGTCTTCCAGGGTCAGGTCCGGCCAAGCGTGTTCTCTGGGGGGTTGAGTGCTGCGTCTGTGCCGCGCCACGCCGAGCATCCAAGCGCGCCAACCGGTTCCGCGTCGAGGGTTTCCGGTGAGAAAAAGTCGCCGATCTGTTTTTGAACCGTCACCGCATCGTGTCCGTACTCCCCGGTATCCGCCTTGAAGGCACGGCCGCAGAACCTCGGCCGCTGCTCCCTTCGGCGGAACCCGCCAGCAGGAGAAAGGACGAACGATGCGCGGTCGACGTTTCCGGGTGGCACGGTGCACCGTTCCGGCCGCCGCGGCGTTGCTGCTGGTCAGCGCCTGTGGCGCGACCGGCACGGGTGCCGTCGGCAGTCAGGACGGCGCGGTCGGCGCCGGCTCTGGCACGACGACTCTCCAGCAACAGCCCGAATTCAGCAAGGAGCCGCACCAGATGCTGTCGGCGACCGAGTCGAAGCAGGTGGGCTGGTTCGTCGCGGACGCGGGCGGGTTCGCCCTGTACCGGTACGACAAGGACACCGCGAAACCGCCCAAGTCCAATTGCGACGGCGATTGCGCGAAGACCTGGCCGCCGGTGCTGGTCGGCGAGCACACCATGACCTCCGGTGTGGACCCGACGACGGTCGGCTCGGTGACCCGAGCGGACGGCAAGAAGCAGGTCACGCTCGCCGGTTGGCCCCTTTACCGGTACCTGGGCGACAAGAAGGCCGGGGACATCACCGGCCAGGGCAAGGGCGGCACGTGGTTCGCCGTCACGCCCGACGGCAAGAAGGCGCAGGCCAATGACGGCGCCGCGCCCGCGCAAGGCGACGGGTACTGAGGGAAAACCCATGTCAGCCAAGCGATTCGCGGCACTCGTGCTGGCCGCGCAGGTTCTGCTCGCCCCGGCGTTGACCGGCATTGCGACCGCCGACGACCCGGCCTCACCGGGCGCGGTGACACAGACCCCGTTGGGGCCGATCACCGAGCTGGACAAGGAGTTGCTGGTCAAGGTGCGCCTCGCGGGCCTGTGGGAGATGCCCATGGGCGACGAGGCGCAGACCCGGGCGGGCAGCCAGCGGGTCAAGGAAGTCGGCGCGCAACTCATGAGCGACCACACGTTCCTCGACGAGCGCGTGGTCCGGTTGGCCGGGCAGATGGGCGTGCCCATCCCCGACGAGGCCAACGCCGACCAGCAGTCCTGGATGGCCGAGATGCGCTCGCGCACCGGCGCGGCGTTCGACGAGTCGTTCGCCAACCGGCTGCGCGCGGCGCACGGGTCGATCTTCCCGGTCATCGGGCAGATCCGGGCGGTGACCCGCAACGAGGCCATCCGGCAGTTCGCCCAGGTGTGCAACCAGATCGTCCTCAAGCACATGACCTTGTTGGAGAGCACCAACATGGTCACCGAGATGGGGCTGTCCAAACCGGTGCCCGCCGGCGGCGCGGCCCCCGTGCAGGGGGCGGTGAACGCCGACCCGCAGCGCACCGCGCAGGTCGGCGCGACCGGCCCCGACCCCGTGACCGTCCTGTTGATCTGCCTGGTGGGCGCGGTGGTGACCATCGCGATCCTGCGCCTGCTGCGGCCCAAGGCCGACGTGAGGTGAAAGGAGGTAGATCACCGACAAGCACACCCCATCGCGGAGAGAAGTTCACACACCCCTCACCCCGCCCGGAACGGTCGTGACCACTCCTGCGCGGCCGTCCCGGGCGGGCCGCCGCACCCCCTCCTCCCGCCAACCCGGAGGTCGACAAGTGTTCTCCCAGGTCCCGCTGCTGGTCGCGCAGGCGGCCGGCGGCGACCACGACGCCGGGGTGCGCCACGTGGCGCAGATCTCGGCTCGCCTGGCCTACGCGTTCATGTGCGCCACCCTGTGCTGGGGCGTGCTGATCGCGACCGGCTGGGCCAACAAGCTCACCGGTAGACAGGGGCTGCGCAACAGCCACATGGTGCTCGCCACCGCCGCCCTGTCCTTCGGTTGCCTGCACGCCTTCGCGTTCACCCTGCTCAAGCTCGCCCCGTTCAGCTTCGTCGGGATCGCCGTGCCGCTGGTCGGCGGCGGCCTGTTCCGGCACGCGCTGGGCATCGTCGCGCTGGAGGTCATGCTGGTGATCGCGTTCACCGCGGGCCTGCGCAAGAAGATCTACTACCGCAAGTGGCTGCGGCTGCACCAGCTCGCCTACCTGGCGGTCGGGCTGGGCGTGGTGCACTCGTGGCTGGGCGCGGTCGCCAACGGCAACCTGGCCGTGCTGTGGCTGGCCGGCCTGACGATCCTCATCCCCACCGTCACCATCGCCCTGGCCCGCTTCCTGCCGCCGCACGTGCTGGTGCGGCTGGGCATGCTGGAGCCGGAGCCGGGGTTCGAGCCCGAGCCGGACGGCGCGGGCGGCAGCGCGCTGGACGTCAGCGTGGACAACGAGCGCTGCCACCGCTACGGCATCTGCCAGGCCGAGGCGCCGGGCCTGTTCCAACTCATCGACGACGAACGGCTGCGCTACGAGCGCCGGCCCCCGCCCGAGCTGTTCGCCAAGGCGCGGGCCGCCGCGCGCGCGTGCCCCATGCGCGCCATCGAACTGCGGGAGCGTGTCAGGTGACCACCGACTTCTGCCGGGCGGTGCCCGGTGAAGAACGAAGAGCGCGTCGTCATCGCGGGCGGCGGACTGGCCGGGCTGCGGGCCGGCGAGCGGTTGCGGGAGCTGGGGTTCCAGGGCGAGATCGTGATCGTCGGCGCGGAGCGCCACCTGCCCTACCACCGGCCGGCGCTGTCCAAGGAGGCCATCAACGGCGAGCTGCACGCCGCCGACCTGCGGCTGACCATCAGCCGCGAGCTGAACGCGATCTGGCGGCTGGGCACCGCGGCCACCCACCTGGAGACCGACCGGCGCGTGGTCGGCCTGCCCGGCGGCGAGGAGCTGCGCTACGACGGGCTGATCATCGCCACCGGCGTCGAACCCCGGCACCTCCAGGGCGCGCCGCGCCAGGACTCGCGCATCCACGTGCTGCGCACCGTGGACGACGCGGTCGCCATCAAGCAGGCCATCAACTCCACTCAGGGCCTGGTGGTGGTGGTCGGCGGCGGTCTGATCGGCTGCGAGATGGCCGCGTCGGTGAAGGCGATGGGCCGGGACGTGGCCATCGTGAGCCGGTCGAACACGCTGCTGGGCAGCGCGGTCGGCAAGAACATCGCGGACACCGTGACCGAGGCGCACCGGGCGCGCGGCGTGCGGATGGCGATGGGGGTCAAGATCCGGCACTGGATGCCGCAGGCGGGCGGGGTGGCGATCCACCTGTCCGACGGCCAGGTGTTCGTCGCGGCGGTCGTGGTGATCGCCGTGGGCGCGTCGCCGTCGGTGGCCTGGCTGCGCGGGTCCGGGCTGGTGCTGGAGGACGGGGTGCTGTGCGACCCCACGTGCCACGTGGTCGGCGCGTCCGACATCGTGGCCGCGGGTGACGTCGCGCGGTGGCCGAACCTCCGGTTCGGAGGGCAGCCGCGTCGGGTCGAGCACTGGCTCAACGCGGTGGAAATGGGGCGGGCGGCCGCGGAGAACCTGTTGGCGGGCAGGGAGAGTTCGCGGCCGTTCACCCCCGTTCCGCGGTTCTGGACCGAGCAGTACGGGATGCGCATCCAGGGGTCCGGGCTGCCGTCGATGGGCAAGGACACCACCACGCTGGCCGGGTCGAAGAAGGACCACCGGACCATCACCGGGTTCATCGACGGCGGGCGGCTGGTGGGGATGGTCGGGCTGGACGCGCCGACCGCGATGATCAAGCTGTCGATGGAGCTGTGGCGGCAGAACCGGGTGCCCGAGCCGGAGCGGGTGCGCCGGGCACCCCAGCACCTGGCGCCGCCGGAGCGGTTGGCCGACGCCGAACGACCCACGCCCGAACAGGGGTTCACGAGTCCACCGGGCTCCGGCTACGGTCCGCCGGTCGAGCAGCCCCGGCAACCGACGCGGTCCGAGCACAGCGGCCGGCACGAGATCTTCGAGTTCCCCCGCCAACAGCAGGAGTCGCAGCCGTTGCCGATCCCGCCGCACGCCCCCGTGGTCCGCTCCCGGCCCCACCCGCGCTCGCTCGCCCGCACCGGACCGCGGGCAAGACCCCGGTGAGCTGTTACCTCACCGCCGTGTCCCCGTAACCCGGGGCACCAAGCATTCGGACCCATGAACCGAACCACCGTCGTCGGCATCCCGGCCCGCGACGAGGAGCGCACGGTCGGCGCGGTGGCCCGGGCCGCCGACGCCGGCCTGCACCTCGCCTTCCCGCGCGGGAGAAACGTCGTCGTGCTCGCCGAGAACGGCAGCACCGACGGCACGGTGCGGCGGTTCGCCGAGACACCGCTGCGCGCCCGCAAGGTCGTGGCCAGCTCGCCCGGCGCGGGCACCGGCAAGGGCACCAACGTGTTCGCGATCGTCGACCGGGCGCTGGACCTCGACGCGGACCGGGTGCTGCTGCTCGACGCCGACGTCCGCTCCACCGAGCCGGAGTGGATCGGCCGGCTCGCGGACGCGGTCGACGGCGACGAGCCCGCGCTGGCCGTGCCGTCCTACCGGCGCAACCGGTTCGAGGCCAACACCACCAACCACCTGGCCAGCCCGCTGCTCGCGGCGGTGTTCGGGGTGCACGTGGAGCAGCCCATCGGGGGCGAGTTCGCGTTCAACCGGGCGTTCCTGGAGCGGGCGCGGACGTGGTCGCGGCCGGACAGCGCCTACCTCTACGGCATCGACGTGTGGCTGACCGCGAACGCGCTGCGCGAGCACGTGCGGGTGGTGGAGGTGCCGCTGGGGCGCAAGCTGCACAACTCGCCGTTCCCGAAGATCCTGCGACTGCCGCAGCAGGTGCTGGACTCCCTGTTCCACGTCGTGCTGACCACCGACCGGCTGCGCCCGCCCGGCCCGGACGTGCCCCGCGCGCGGGCGGCCGTGGACGGCGCGGCGGTGCGGCAGGACCCGGCGGTGGTGTCGCGGGTGTCCGCGTCGGTGGCCCGCTACCTCGACGCGCACGCCGCGGACGTGCGGACGCTGTTCCCGGCGGCCGAGGAGGTCCGGCCCGCGCCGTGGGGCCTGCGGGTGACCGCGGCGGACTGGCCGCACATCCTGGCCGACGCGGTGGCGGCGGTGGCGGGCGGCCGGTTCGAGGCGGCGCGCGACCACCTGGTGGCGCTGTACGTGAACCGGGTGATGACGTTCTGGGAGGAGATCGACGGGCTGGCCGGCGCGGAGATCGACCGGCTGCTGGACCGGCAGGCGGCGTGGACCGTGGAAGCCGTGCAGGGAAGGCGGATCGAGCTGGGCGGCGGGTCCGGGCCGGGCCGGTTCGACGTGCGGCACTGGGCGGGCTTCAACGACGAGGCGCCCGTGCCCGCGTGAGTAACGACCGGGCGCTCGTGAGCGCTTTTCAGGTCATGAGATCGACGCGGGAGCGGTCGCTGGTGGCGCTGGCCGTCGTCTTCCTGGCGGTGGCCGTGTTCAACGGCGTCTTCGCGCTGTTCGACCACGTGGCCTGGCGCAGCGTGATCGCCGGCGGCTGCGCGGTCGCCTTCGCCGGGCTGCTGTTCGCGGCGCTGACCGAGCGCCGTCGCTGACAGCTGTTCACACACTGTTGGGCAGGTGTGAAATCTTCGGACATTCGGGACAGATTGACGCCCTGTGTCGGACTCCGCCAGGCTCCGAGGTCCGTCCCCTCGCAGTCTGGAGGTCCCTGTGCTCCGACGCATCGGATCGCTCATAACCGCGTTGTCAATCGTGCTGGTCGGCCTGGTGTTCAGCTCCGCACCGGCCCAGGCAGACGGCTGCTACACCTGGACGCGCACCCTCTCGCAGGGCGCGTCCGGCGCCGACGTGCGCCAACTCCAGATCCGCCTGTCCGGTTACCCCGGCTACGGCGGCGTCCTCGCCCTCGACAGCTCCTTCGGCCCCGCGACCCGCTCCGCCCTGATCCGCTTCCAGCAGGCCTACGGGCTGGCCGCCGACGGTGTCGCGGGCAGCGCCACCTACAACAAGCTCTACGCCCTGCAGGACGACGACTGCACCCCGGTCAACTTCTCCTACGCCGAGCTGAACCGCTGCAACTCCGACTGGTCGGGCGGCAAGGTCTCGGCGTCCACCGCCAAGTTCAACGCCCTGGTGTCGATGTGGAAGCTGCAAGCCATGCGGCACGCGTTGGGCGACCAGCCGATCAGGGTCACCAGCGGGTTCCGCAGCATCGCGTGCAACAACGCGGTGGGCGGGGCTTCGGACTCGCGGCACCTCTACGGTGACGCCGTCGACCTCGGCGCGGGCTCGCACTCGCTGTGCCGCCTGGCCCAGCAGGCCCGCAACCACGGGTTCAACGGCATCCTCGGGCCGGGCTACCCCGGTCACGGCGACCACACCCACGTCGACCACCGGTCCAGCCGGTTCTGGTCGGCCTCGCAGTGCGGAATCTGATCAGTGCGGAACCTGATCGGCGTGTGAGGTTCGGGTTTCCGGATACCCTGGGCGTGTGATCTTCCTCGGCGTCATGCTCGCCGCGATCGGGGTGTCCACCCTGGTGTGGCGCGATGCCGACCTGTTCGGGCTGCCCCCGGTCGCGGTCGGCATCGCGCTGCTGGTCCTGTCCGCCGCCGCCCTGATCTACGGCGTGGTCCGCCGCCGGCGCCGGTGGACGGTGGGCGGCGAACCCGCCCCGGTCGGCTCGGTCGTCGACCGCGCCAAGGCGCTGCCCCGGCTGCTCAAGCGGCGCAAGGAGTACGGCCTGCCCGGCAGCCGCCTGGCCCAGTGGGGCTTCGCCCTGCTCTACCTGGTGTCCCCCATCGACATCCTGCCGGAACTGCTGCCCGTGGTCGGCATCACCGACGACGCGGGCGTGGCGGTGTGGCTGCTCACCAGCCTGTCCACCGCCGCCGGCCAGTACCTCAACTGGGAGCGCTCGAAGCAGCGCCAGCCCTAGCGGCTCCCGGGGTGCGGGAGTTCGCGGACACCGACGAGCAGGGTGGTGACCGCGTCCATGATGCGCGCGGTGGCCTCGTCCAACACGGTCTTGCTCAGCCGTTGGTCGTACAGGTCGGAGAGGTCGACCGGCGCGCCGGCCACCACGTGCACCTTCGTCCACGGGCGGGGCAGGAACCGGCCGGGCGGCAGCAGCCGGCGGGTGCCCCACTGCGCGACCGGCACGACCGGGGTTCGGGTCTGCAGGGCGAGCCGGGCGACGCCGTTCTTGCCCTTCATCGGCCAGCCGTCGGGGTCGTCGCTGAACGTGCCCTCCGGGTAGACGATCACGCACTGGTCGTCGGCCAACGAGTCCCGCGCCGCCTCCAGCGCCCGCCCGGCCCGGACGGTGCCCCGGTCCACGGGGATGTGCTTCCCGCCCGACATCACCCATCCGATGACCGGCGCCTTCCACAGGCTGGCCTTGGCGAAGTAGCGCGGCACCCGCCCGGAGGCGAGGGCGAAGGCGGTCAGGGTGACCGGGTCGGCGAAGGAGAGGTGGTTGGACGCCAGCAGCACGGCGCCCTTCCGCGGCACGTTGTGCCGCCCGACCATCCGCATCCGGACGAAGAAGACGACGAACGGCCACAGCACGTCGATGGCCACCGAATACCAGAATCCCCGCCCGCGCCGGGGCAGCCGCGGGGTCAACGCCACCATCTGCGAGAAGCTCACCCGACCATCTTCGCTCCCCCACGCGGAGCGATCATGCGGACCCGCCGAATCCGCCCGCGCCCGGCCCGGCCGGAGGCAACCCGCCCCAACCGCGTGGGGCGCGGGTGATCGCTGTTCGGCTAGGGTCCCATGCCGTGACTGGGCTCAGCGGCGCGGACCGCATCACGGTGCTGCTCGTCGAAGACGACGAGGGCGACGCCGTGCTGGTCGAGGCGCTGTTGGAAGAGGTCGGCGCGGACGTCGAGCTGCACCACGTCCGCACCCTGCGCGAGGCGACCCGGCTGCTGGCCAAGGTGGACTGCGTCCTGCTCGACCTCGGCCTGCCGGACACCACCGGCCTCGACGGCCTCACCCGGCTGCTGTCGGTGTCCGCCCCGCCCGCCGTCATCGTCCTGACCGGGCTCAACGACGAACTCCAGGGCGAACGCGCGGTCGCCGCCGGAGCCGAGGACTACCTGGTCAAAGGCCAGGTCGACGGCCCCTTGCTGCTGCGCGGCATCCGGTACGCGGTCGGCCGCAAGCGCGCCGAGGAGACCCAGCGGCAGCTCCGCGACGAGCAGTTGCACGCCGCCGAGAAGACCCGCCTGGAACGCGGCCTGCTGCCCACCCCGATCCTGCACGGGCCGGACCTGGGCGTGGAGGTCCGGTACCGGCCCGGCGGCAGTCGGATGCTGCTCGGCGGCGACTTCTTCGACGTCGTCCGCACCCGCGACGGCACGCTCCAGATCCTGATCGGCGACGTCTGCGGGCACGGGCCGGACGAGGCCGCGCTGGGTGTCCTGCTGCGCATCGCGTGGCGGGCGCTGGTGCTGGCCGACCAGGAGCCGTCGCGGGCGCTGCGCACGATGCACGAGATCCTGGAGCACGAGAGACACCAGCCCGGCCTGTTCACCACCGCGTGCATGGTCTCCATCTCGCCGGACCGCAAGTGGGCCCGCATCTACCTGGCGGGCCACCCCGAACCCATGCTGCTGGTCGGCGACCGGGTCACCGAGCTGCCCCGCGACCGCGCCGGCCTGCCGCTGGGCGTGCTGCCGGACAGCACATGGAGCGGCCTGGACGTCCCGCTCCCGCCGGGCTGGTCGCTGCTGCTCTACACCGACGGCCTGGTCGAGGGCCGCGTCACCGGCGACACCGAGCGGCTGGGGTCGGAACGCCTGATCGGGCTGATCGACGACATCACCCGCGACCGCCCGGACTGGGCGCGCGACCCCGCCGGCCTCCTGGACTCGCTGATCGCCCGGGTCAAGGCGCTCAACGGCGGTGAGCTGGACGACGACATGGCCGTGCTGCTGATCTCGGACCAGGGCTGATGGACTACCGCACCCGCTGGCCGGCCCGCCGGCTGCTGATGGCCGCCGTGGCGATCCTGATCATCGTGTGCGCGAGCGCGATCGGCGGCGTGACCGTCGCGCTGTTGGGCCTCAAGGACGCCCGGGGCGTCCTGCTCGACCAGGTCGCCCCGGCCCGGCGCGCGGTGCAGGAGCTGGACGGCGCGCTGGTCGACCAGGAGAGTTCCGTGCGCGGCTTCGCGCTCACCGCCAAGGAGGAGTTCCTCGACGGCTACCGCGCCGGGCAGCGGACCGAGGCCGACTCGCTGGCCACCGCCCGGCGGCTGCTCACCGAGGTCCGCCCCGACCTGGTCGCGCGGGTCGACGCCGTCGGCCGGCTGACCGCGAACTGGCGCGCCGAGTACGCGGAGCCGATCGTCGCCCAGGTCCGGGCGGCCGACGCCCCGCAGGTCGACGTGGCCGGCACCGAGCGCGGCAAGGAGGTGTTCGACAACCTCCGCGGCGCCGTCTCGGCGCTGGAAGGCGAACTGGCGGGCGACTCGGCCCGGGCCCGGGTGGACCTCGACGCCGTGGCAGACCAGGTGTTGTTCCTGGTGATCGGCCTGGGCGTGCTGCTGGTGCTGATCATCACGGCGGTGGCGGTGGTGCTCTACCGCATCCTGATCCGGCCGCTGTCGGTGCTCGCGGACCAGGTCCGCGAGGTCTCGTCCGGCGACTACGAGCACGTCGTGGAGACCGGCGGGCCGCGCGAGACGGTGATGCTGGGCGAGGACGTCGACACCATGCGCACCCGCATCCTGCGCGACCTGGAGGACCTGCGGCGGTCCAACTCGGAGCTGGAGCAGTTCGCCTACGTCGCCTCGCACGACCTCCAGGAGCCGCTGCGCAAGGTCGCGAGCTTCTGCCAGCTGCTGGAACGGCGCTACTCCGGCGAGCTGGACGAGCGCGGCGAGCAGTACCTGCGGTTCGCGGTGGACGGCGCCAAGCGGATGCAGGTGCTGATCAACGACCTGCTGGCGTTCTCCCGGGTCGGCCGGCTCACCCGCGAGCACACCCTGGTCGACCTGAACGAGACCCTCGCGCAGGTGCTGGACAGCTACTCCGAGGCGATCGAGCGGACCGGCGCGACGGTCGAGTCGGCCGAGCTGCCGACCGTGCGCGGCGAGGCGTCGCTGCTCGGCGGCGTGTTCGGCAACCTGGTCAGCAACGCGTTGAAGTTCCACGGCGAGGACCCGCCGGTGGTGCGCATCGGGGTCGAGCGGACCGACGCGCATTGGACCTTCACGGTGAGCGACAACGGCATCGGCATCGACACGGAGTACGCTGAACGGATCTTCGTGATCTTCCAGCGCCTGCACCACAAGGACGACTACCCGGGCACCGGCATCGGCTTGGCGATGTGCCGGAAGATCATCGAGTACCACGGCGGCACCATCTGGCTGGACACCGGTGGCGGCACCGGCACGACGTTCAAATTCACCCTGCCGGCAGTAGAGGACACCGAGGACACCGATGAATGACTCCCTGAGCGTGGTCGACGTGCTGCTGGTCGAGGACGACCCGGGCGACGCCCTGATGACGCAGGAGGCGTTCGAGCACCACAAGATCCGCAACCAGCTCCACGTGGTGCGCGACGGTGTGGAGGCCCTGGAGTTCCTGCGCCGCGAGGGCACGTACGCCGACGCGCCGCGCCCCGGCCTGATCCTGCTGGACCTGAACCTGCCGAAGATGGACGGCCGCGAGGTGCTCGCGCAGGTGAAGGCGGACGAGTCGCTGCGCACCATCCCGGTGGTGGTGCTGACCACGTCGGAGGCGGAGGAGGACATCCTGCGCTCCTACGACCTGCACGCCAACGCGTACGTGACCAAGCCGGTCGACTTCGACCGGTTCATCGAGGTCGTGCGGCAGATCGACGACTTCTTCGTGACCGTGGTGAAGCTGCCGCGCTGACCGCTCACCGGTCCCGGAAGCTCTCGACCTCCTCCTCGGTGCGCCGCGTGGCGAGGTCGAGGAACCGCGGCAGCGCCGCCCGCTGGTCGTCGTCGAGGTCTTCGACGTCGGCGCGGTGGCGCTCGTTCAGGCTGTCGTAGCGGCCCCCACGCGCCGCACCGCCTCGTCGACGGGTTCGACGACCAGCCGCCGCCGGTCGTGCGGGTCGGGCACGCGGCGGACGTAGCCGGCCCGTACACCCTGTGGCGCTTCACCACGACCGAGGTGGACCTGGCGGGCGAGCACCTGCCCGCCCGCACTTCACCGCTCAGGCCGAGTAGACGTCGACCCCGTTCACCGCCTCGACCCGGACCAGGCCTCGGCGCGCCAGGACGTCCAGGTGGGCGGCGGTCTCCCCGGTCGCCAGGACGCGGTTGAACAGGTCCAGCTCGTCGAACCGCCGGCCGCGCCGGGTCCAGCCCAGCTTGCGGGCGGTCTCGAACGCGGTGCCAGCGCCCGACCGGACGGCCGCCAGGGTCGCGTCCAGCCGCTGCTCGTGGTGGGCCAGCAGTTCGTCCACCCGGGCGTGGCTGGACTCGGTGACCGGGCCGTGCGCGGGCAGCAGGCGCAGGTCCGGGTAGGAGCGCACGAGCCGCAGGGAGTCGAGGTAGTCGCCCAGCGGCAGTTCCGGTCGGGCGGGCTCGAAGCCGATGGACGGCGTGATGTGCGGCAGGACGTGGTCACCCGCGAAGAGGAGGGAGGACTCGACGTCCACGAAGACCACGTGCCCGCGCGTGTGACCGGGTGTGGGCAGGACGCGCAGGACCCGCTTCTCCAGCCCGAGGTCGGTCTCGGTGAGCCACTCGTCGGGCTCTTCGTAGTCCCGCAACTCGGCCTCACCGACCGCCAGCAAGGCCTTCCGCCACTGCGGCGCCAACTCCGCGCCGCCCCACCGGAGCAGGTTGCCGAGCTGACCATCGCGGGTGCGGCTGATGATCCGGCGGAGGGAGGGCTGCTCCCCCAGCCCCAGCCCGACCCGGGTCCCGAACTTCCGGCGCAACAGGATCGCGAGCGTGTAGTGGTCCCGGTGCAGGTGCGTGACCAGGAACCGCCGAACATCGCCGAAGTCCCGCCCAAGCTCACCCAGGGCTGCCTCGAGCGCCCGCTCGCCTTCCTCCAGCGCCCAGCCGGCGTCGACCAGGACGAGCCCGTCGCCGTCCTCGATCGCGTAGACGTTCACGGTGTGCAGGCCGTCGTTGGGCAGGGGCAGCGGTATCCGGTGCACACCGGGCGCGACCTCGAAGACTCCGGACTCGGTCCACTCCATCCCCGGATACTACTTGCCGGTAACCTCCGGGTCAGGCCTCAGGATGCCGCTCCAGGTACCCGCGCACGAACGGGCACTGCGGCACGACCTCCAGCCCTCGCGCCCGCACTTCGGCCAGCGCCTGCTTCACCAGCACACTGCCCAGCCCCTTGCCCTCCACCGCGACCTCGGTGTGGGTGAAGACGATCCGGCCGGGTTCGAGGGTGTACTCGGCGAACCCGCCGAGCTGCCCGTCCAGGTGCACTTCGAAGCGGGACAGCTCGCGGTTGTCGGACACGGTGACGACGTCGTGATCGAGGCTCACGAAGCCCACGTTAACCGCGCGGTGCAAGATTGCGCGATGGACGTCTACCTGCTGATCCTGGGCGACCACCTGCCGGACCCGAGCACGGGCCGGGTGGTGAGCGAGGCGGAACGGCTGCGCGCGATCGTCGAGCAGGCCGTGGTGGCCGAGGAGGCGGGGTTCACCGGCGTCGCGATCGGCGAGCACCACTTCACCCGCTACCTCGTCTCCGCGCCGGAGCTGCTGCTGGCCACGATCGCCGAGCGCACGTCCCGACTCCGCCTGTCCACCGGCGTGACCCTGCTGGCGCACCACGATCCGGTTCGCGTGGCCGAGGAGCTGGCGACGCTGGACGTCCTGTCCGGCGGACGCGCGGAGATGATCGTCGCCCGAGGCGTCTCCCAACGCACCGACGCCGCCTTCGGCGTCCAAGACGACCTCCGCGCCCGTTTCGACGAAAACCTCCGCCTCCTCCTCCGCCTGCTGGAAGAACCGCACGTGACGTGGAACGGCCGCTTCCGCAGCCCCTTGGTGGACGTCACCACAACCCCCCGCCCCCTCCAACACCCCCGGCCGCTGGTGTGGATCGGCAGTGGTTCGGCGGTCTCGGCGGACCTGGCGGTGGAACTGGCCCTCCCCCTGATGCTCCCCAGCACCCTCCGCGACCCCAGCACCCACCGCGCCGTCGTAGAGCGCTACCGCACCGCGATGCAAGGCACCGGCCGCGTAGCCCTCCCCAGCCACGTCTTCGTAGCCCCCACCACCACCCACGCCCGCAACCTCTGGCGCCCGCACCTGTCCGCGTACGCGCACTTCGCCGACCCGTGGCGCGGCGACGGCGACGTGGACGTCGATGCGCTCATGGACGGCGCGGCGGTCTGCGGCGACCCGTCCGAGGTAACCGACCGCCTGAATGAGCTGGGCCGGCTGCTGGGTTTGGACGCTCACCTGGTGATGGTCGACATCGGCGGCTTGCCGCACGAGGCGGTCCTGGACACGATCCGCCTGTTCGGCGAACAGGTCCTGCCCAACCTGAAGACTCCGACCACCACCGCCGGCGCCTGACACCGGCCTCGACCCCGCACAGCGGGCGGGCACGGTGGGCGAGGCGGGCACGGTGGGCGAGGCAGGCGCGGCGGGCGAGGCAGGCGCGGCGGGCGAGCCAGGCGCGGCGGACAGGCCGCCGGCCACCCGGCCTCGTGCCGGGTCACAATCGGCCTGCGGGCATGGACGGTGGTGCGGGCGTTGCTGTGCACGCGAGGACCTCCGTGTGCTGGCACGGGTGCGTCAGACAAACCCCACTCCGCCCGGAGGTCCTCCCAACTTCAACCCGACACGCCGTCAACAACCTCATGGGTTAACACACCTAGGCACTGTGGCCAGCGGGTCCGGGCTTGGGGGTCCGGGCTTGGGGGTCCGGGCTTGGGGGTCCGGGCTTGGGGGTCCGGGCTTGGGGGTCCGGGCTTGGGGGCCGGGCTTGCCGGGGCCGGGGCCGGAGGCCGGGGCCGGAGGCCGGGGCCGGAGGCCGGGGCCGGAGGCCGGGGCCGGAGGCCGGGGCCGGAGGCCGGGGCCGGGGCCCCGGTGCCCGACCGGCCTCCCCGTGACCACCAAGGGTCCGTTTGCCCGCGCTCCTCGTTTACGGGACGCGCGAGTCGGCGAAAGGTCGCAGATCCTGCATGTCACACGATCGAGTGAGGCTCGTCAGCCGCCCCCGAAAAGACCCCCGCACCCCGATGAACTGCGTAAACGGCCGGCCCACCCCTGCACAGCAGCGGACGCTCAGCGGAGAGCGGCTGCCGCGGCCAGGCGGGTCGTGTTCGGGTCGCCGCGACGGACCACGACCAGTTCCCGGGTGGCACGAGTCAGAGCCACGTAGCGTTCGGCCGCAGTCATGCGCTCCGGCTCGACGACCACCACCACGTCGAACTCCAAACCCTTGGCCCCGCGCGGCGTGAGGGGTCCATCGGGAGAGATCACCGCGAACGTCCCCGATTCCCCACGCAAGCGCGACACCACCGACAGGTCCGACACCACCGACAGGTCCGACACCACCATCTCCACCGGCGCCACACCCCGGCGCACCGACCGCGGTAGCTCGGCCGTCGGGTCGATCTCCGCCAACGCGCCCGCCGCGTACGACATGATCTCCGCCGGCGTCCGGTAGTTCACCGTCAACCGCCGGTACGCCCACCGCTCCCGCACGTGAGGCGCCAGCACCGCCGCCCACGACCGCACCCCAGCCTCCGCCTGCCGCTGCGCGAGATCACCCACGACGGTCATGGAACGGTTGGGGCACCGCCGCACCAGCACCCGCCAGTCCATTTCGGACAGTTCCTGCGCCTCGTCCACCACCACGTGCCCGTACGTCCACTCCCGGTCCGCCGCCGCCCGCTCGGCCACGGTCCGGTGGTCGCGCACCTCGTGCCGGTCGGCCAGCCACTCGGAGTCGAGCAGGTCGATCGCGCGCAGCTCGTCGTCGGCGTCGTCGTACCCCTCCATGTCCAGCACCTCCAACACACCCCGCGCGTACTCGACCTCCGCCGCCCGCTCCCGCGCAGCCGCCCGCACGGCCTCCGAAGTTCTCCCGAGCAGTTCCGCGGCCTCGTCCAGCAGCGGGACGTCGGACACCGTCCACGCCCGCCCGTCCTCCCGGTACAGCTCCGGGTAGCCCAGCGCCAGGCACCGCCCCTCGTACAGATCCGCCAACAACGCCTGCGGAGTCAGCACCGGCCAAAGAACATCGACCAACGCCCGCAGATCAGGATCGCGCCCCAACTCCCGCCGCACGTCCGCCGCCAGCTCCGGCCAGTCGTGCCCGATCAGCGCCAACGCCGGCTCGACCAGGACATCGACCAAGGCCGCGAAGAACACCGCACGCGCTTCGTTGTGCCGCAACCCGCTTGCCCGCGCACGCTCCCGCGCGACCGCCACCAGCTCCGCGCCCACCGGCACGGTCACGTCCTCCAACTCCACCGGCACCGGCTCGACGGGCAACTCCTGCCGGTCCGCGACGGCCTCGCGCAGCAGGTCCACCGCCGCCAGCCCACCCTTGAGCCCCTGCACCTCGGGCGGGTCCTCGCGGCGCGTCCGCACCCCGGGGAACAGCTCCCCCGGCGTCGCGAACACCACGTCGGTCTCGCCCAGCGACGGCAGCACGTCGCCGATGTAGCGCAGGAACCCCGGATTGGGCCCGACGACCAGCACCCCCTGCCGCGACAGCCGTTCCCGCTGCGTGTACAGCAGGTAGGCCACCCGGTGCAGCGCGACGGCCGTCTTGCCGGTGCCCGGACCACCCTCGATGACCAGGACGCCCCGGTGGTCGAGCCGGATCACCTCGTCCTGCTCGGTCTGGATGGTGGCGACGATGTCCCGCATCGTTTCCGTCCGGGGCGCTTCCAGGGCGTCCAACAACGCCGTCGCGTCGACGTGCAGGTCGTCGTCGTGGAATCCCTCCAACGCCCGCCCGCGAGTGCGGAAGTGCCGCCGCCGGGTCAACCCCTCGGGATTGGCCCCGGTGGCCGTGTAGAACGGACGGGCGACCGGTGCGCGCCAATCGGTGAGCAGTGGCGCGTAGTCGTCGTCGGGGTCGAACAACCCGATCCGGCCGATGTAGGAGCAGGTGCCGTCGACCCGGTCGACGCGCCCGAAGCACAACCCCTCGTCCGCCACCCGCAACCGGCTGACCTGCTCGGACAGTGTCCGCACGGCGACCTCCCGGTGCCAGCGCCGCTCGTGCGGGTCGAGCAGCGCGGCGTCCAGCCGGGCCTTCGCCGCGGCCCGCTCCCGGTCGAGCCGCTCGTACAGGAAAGAAATCCGTTGCCGTTCCTTGGACAATTCCCCTGCCGGCACGCTTGCCCCCTGTGATACAATGGACTTGTAGCGCATTCCAGCCTCATGCCCTCATTGAGGCGAACCCATTTTTTACCACGGTTCCGGCCATTCCTGGCGTTCCCGTTCGGGTGAATTGCGCGGGCGCATTGCGGCACACTGCGGGCATGGGATTCCTCGACGGCAAAGCGGTCGTGATCACCGGCGCGGGCAGCGGTCTGGGTGAGGCCTACGCACTGCACGCGGCCCGGGAAGGCGCGTCGGTCGTGGTCAACGACCTGGTCGGGGCCGATCGCGTGGTCGCCGCCATCCGCGCGGAGGGCGGCACGGCCGTCCCGCACACCGGCTCGGTCACCGAGACCGCCGACGAGCTGATCGCCTTGTGCCACAACGAGTTCGGCGCGGTCGACGGCCTGGTGAACAACGCGGGCACCACGCACTTCGCCGCGCCCTGGGAGGACGACCCGGAGACCGTCCGCCGGGTCGTCGAGGTCAACGTCCTGGGCACGATGTTCTGCGGCATCGCGGCGGCGAAGGTCATGCGCGGCGGCTCGATCGTCAACGTCGCCTCGGGCGCGATGCTGGGCCGCGCCGACGCCGCCGCCTACTCCGCGTCCAAGGGCGCGGTCGCGGCGCTCACCGCCTCGTGGGCGGGCGGCCTGGCCGAGCGGGGCGTGCGGGTCAACGCGGTGTGCCCGTTGGCGTGGACCGGCATGATGGAGCGCGACCCCCGCAAGGACACCTTCGGCTCACCGCAGGCCACCCCGGCCGCGCGCATGGCGCCCCTGGTCACCTACCTGCTCAGCGACGCCTCCCGGCACGTCACCGGCCAGCTGGTCCGCTTCCTGCCGGACAAGCTGCACGTGATCGCCCAGTACGCGGTCAAGCAGCCGGTCCTGGTGCGCGACGATTGGGACACCGACGCCATCGCCGCCGCCTTCCACCCGGAAACCGGCGACCTGCGCCCCGAACCCCCCGGCCGCGACCGCTGGCGCGCCTGAACGCACGGTCAGCGGCCGGCGCTCACGAACGGTCAGGAGCGACGCTCAAGAAGCGATGGCGACCCGCTGCCGGCGCAGCGGCACGACCATCGGCGTGCCCGTCTCCGGGTCCTCGATCACGCGGCACGGCAGGCCGAACACGTCCTCCACCAGCTCCGCCGTCACCACGTCGGCCGGGTCGCCCTGCGCCACCACGCCCTCGCCCGGTTTCATGGCGATCAGGTGGGTGGCGTACCGGCACGCCTGGTTCAGGTCGTGCAGCACCGCCACCAGCGTGTGCCCGCCGTCCTCGTGCAGGTCGGCGCACAGGTCGAGCACCTCGATCTGGTGCGCGATGTCCAGGAACGTCGTCGGCTCGTCCAGCAGCAGGATCGACGTCTGCTGGGCGAGCACCATCGCGAGCCACACCCGCTGCCGCTGCCCGCCGGACAGCTCGTCGACCTGCCGGTCGGCCAGGTTGTGCACGCCGGTCAGCCGCATCGCCTCGGCGGTGATCCCCTCGTCCTCCGGCGACCACTGCCGCAGCAGCCCCTGGTGCGGGTACCGGCCGCGCGCGACCAGCTCCCCCACCGTGATCCCGCCGGGCGCGATGGACGACTGCGGCAGCAGCCCCAGCCTCCGCGCGACCTCCTTGGAGCGGTAGGAGGCGATCGCCGCGCCGTCGAGGTAGACGGTGCCCGCGCGCGGCTTGAGCATCCGCGCCAGCGCCTTGAGCAGCGTGGACTTCCCGCACGCGTTCGGACCGACGATGACCGTGAAGGACCCGTTGGGGATCTCCACGTCCAAGCCGGTGGCCACCAGCCGTTCGTCGTAGGCCAGCGTCAGGCCCTCGCCGCGCAACCGAGCCGTCATCCACCCGCTCCCTGGTCCGAACGTTTAGGCGAGGCTAACCGAACACCGGCCCGTTGTGGAGCCCGCCCCCTCGACGAGGGCACATCAGTCCACAAAGGACCTAACTGCTGGTCACCGCGTACGCGGGCTGCTCCGGCACGGCCGGCTCCCGGCGGTCCAGCACCGACGTCAGGATCTCCGCCACCCGCACGGACGTGTTGGACAGCAGCGAGGAGGAGATGCCGTGCGTGTGCTCGGTCCCGCCTTGCAGGTAGAGCCCGCCCACGACGCCGTCGTCCGTGCCGACCCGGTAGTCCCGCCCCACCCGCAACCGACCGTCCGCGTCCCGCCGGCACCGCCCCGCCAGCTCCCCCAGCAGGTCCGTCGGGTCCGCCTCGCGGTA
Organism: Actinosynnema sp. CA-248983; assembly: GCA_050954585.1. Lineage (GTDB taxonomy): Bacteria > Actinomycetota > Actinomycetes > Mycobacteriales > Pseudonocardiaceae > Actinosynnema. The sequence continues at coordinate 6,001,794 of CP191863.1, forward strand.
CCCGGTGGCGTAGACGATCGCGTCCGCCTCCAGCACCTCGCGCCCACCGTTGGACAGCGACTCGACGGTCACCCGCACCCCGTCCGCCGTCTCCACCAGCTCCGCGACCCGGGACAGGCTGAGCACCCGCAACCGCCGCACGCCCAGCACCTTCTCCCGGTACACCCGGCGGTACAGCTCGGCGATCAGGTCGTTGTCCACCACGGCGTAGTTGGTGTTGGCGTGGTAGCCCATGAGCTTGCGCTTGACGTCCTCGGGCGCGGCGTAGAAGTCGTCCACCGCGTCCGGGTCGAAGATCCGGTTGGCGAACGAGCTGTCGTCGGCCGGGCTGTACCCGTACCGCGCGAACACCGCGCACACCTCCGCACCGCGGAACCGCTCGTGCAGGTGGGCCGTGACCTCGGCGCCGCTCTGCCCCGCGCCGACCACGACCAGCCGCCGCGGGTCGGTCAGCGTCTCGACCTTCTGCAGGAAGTCCCGGTTGTGCCACACCCGTTCGGACGCCTCGACCCCGTCCGGCAGGCTCGCCCGCAACCCGGTCGCCAGCACCAGGTTGCGCGCCCGCCGCACCTCGACCTCGCCCGTGGACGTGCGCGACCCGACGTCGAAGTGGGTCACCACGCCGTCCTCGACGACCGGCCGCACGGACACCACCTCGTGGTCGTAGGACACCAGGTCGTCGACCTGCCCGGCGGCCCACTCGAAGTAGTCGTGGAACTCCACGCGCAGCGGGAACAGGTTCTTGTGGTTGACGAAGTCGACCAGCCGGCCCTTGCCGTGCAGGTAGTTCAGGAAGCTGAACGGGCTGGTCGGGTTCCGCAGCGTCACCAGGTCCTTGAGGAACGACACCTGCATGGTCGCGTCGTCCAGCAGCATCCCGCGGTGCCAGCCGAAGCGGGGCTGGCGCTCCAGGAAGTGGGCGGTCACCACGTCTTCGGGGCGCGCAGTGGCGTTGTACTCGGTGACGGCGATCGCGAGCGCCAGGTTCGAGGGCCCGAAGCCGACGCCGAGGACGTCGAAGACAGGTGGCTGTGGCATGGCTGTCCCATCGGTGCGACAACAGGAGATCGACTTTGGTTACCCTAACCTAAGTCCGCGCACGGTGGGAGTGATCCGGACCTCTCCAGAGATTAGGCTAGCCTCACCTTCCGCGTCGGTGAAAGGGCGCATCGGAGGACACCGCACACCCGGTCGGCCCAACGTCCGCCGGTCCGAAGTGGACTTGGGTTCAGGTCGACCGGCGAGGGACCAGGGCCGTCGGCAGGACGGCGGGCTCGGGCGGCAGGGCGTTGCCGTCGAGGCGGGACAGCAGCATCCGCGCCGCCGTGCCGCCCATCTCGCGCATCGGCTGGCGCACGGTGGTCAACTCGGTGTGCGCGGCGACCGGTATGTCGTCGAACCCCACCACCGCCACGTCCCCGGGCACCGTCCGCCCCGCCGCCTGCAACACCCGGATCACGCCGAGCGCCGACAGGTCGTTGTGCGCGAACACCGCGTCGAACGGCAGCCCCGCGCCCAGCAGCTTCTCCGCCGCCACCGCGGCCCGGTCGGTGCTGAAGTCGCCCTCGACCACCAGTCGCGGGTCGACGTGGACGTCCTGCTCGGCCAACGCGTCGAGGAACCCGTCCAGCCGCTCCTTCACACACCCGAACGTCAACGGCCCGGTGACCACCGCGAACCGCCGCCGCCCGGATGCCACCAGGTGCCGCGCCGCGTCCCGGGCGCCCTCGCGGTTGGTGGTCGCCACCGAGGGGAACCCGGGTCGGCTGCCCCGGTCGTCGATCATCACGACCGGCAGCCCCTGGGTGTGCAGGGTCTCGATGTAGCTCAAGGTGTCCGGCGGCTCGATGACCAGCAGCCCGTCGAACGCCTTGGCCGACACGTGGCTCGCGAACTGCGCCAGCGACTCCGCGCCCCGGTTGACCGTGTAGAGCAGCAGCCCGTACCCCTCGGCCTCGACCTCGTCGACCGCGCCCTGCGCGACTTCGCTGGTCCAGGGCCAGGTCAGCGAGGGGACGAGCATCCCGACCGTGCGCGCCCGGCCACGCGCCAGCCCGACGGCTCGGGCGCTGGGCACGTAACCGACGTCGGCGATGACCTGGCGGACCCGGGCCGCCGTGGCCGCGTCGACGTCAGGTTTGCCGTTGAGGACGCGGGACACGGTCGCCTTGCTCACCTGGGCGCGTTGGGCGACTTCGGCGATCGTGACTCGCACTGGACACTCCCCACGACGTTGTGGACCGAGCCGGAACCGGTACCGAGACCGGTTACGAGCACGTAGTGAACCGTGCTCGACACACAGCGTCAAGAGCCGTTCACGCCTGCGGCCCACGCCCGACCAGGCGACAGCCGAGGCAGGGAACAGGCGGGGCAGGAACGGGCGGGGCGGGGAACGGTGGAGGCGCGGAACGGGCGATCTGGGCAGACGGGCCGGGCAAGCGGGTTGAGCGGACGCGCCGGGGCGGGTTGAGCGGACGCGCCGGGGCGGGTTGGGCGGATGCGCCGGGGCGGACCACAGGCCGGGCGGGGCGGGGTCGGGTCGGGGTGACCGGGTTGGCGGGGGCGGGGTCCGCCGAACCCGGACCCGAGTGGCTACGCGAGCAGGGCCAGGCCGGCCGCGGTGATCTCCGCCGGCACCCACGGACCGTCACCACCCCGACCCGCCGGACGGACCAGTCCGGCGTGGGCCAACTGGCGGGCGGTCACCTGGTCGCTGCACAGCAGGCCGTCGACCCGCAGGTCGGGTTCCTGACTGTGCGTCACTTCGGCGCGGCCGGCCGCGACGGCCCGCAGGACCGCGCGCGCTCGATGGGTCAGTTCGTCGTCCATGATCTTTCACCGTCGTTTCGCAGGGCTTGCAACGGCTTTATCGCCGCGACCCCGGAAAGTCTTACCGATTACGCTCACCGATCATGGGGACAGTCGAAGCAGTGAGCCGTAGCGCGGAGTACACCTTCACCAAACCGAACGAGGACGCCATCCGGCTCGTCGCGGGCCTCGGCGTCGACGGCGACGTCCACGCGGGCGAGCTGGTCAAGCACCGCTCCCGCGTCCGCCGTGACCCCACGCAACCGAACCTGCGCCAGGTCCACCTCATGCACGCCGAACTCCACGACGAACTCAACGCCCTCGGCTTCGACGTCACCCCCGGCGCGCTGGGCGAGAACGTCACCACCCGCGGCGTCGACCTGCTCGGCCTGCCCACCGGCACCCGCCTGCACCTCGGTCCACAGGCGATCGTCGAGGTCACCGGGCTGCGCAACCCGTGCCCGCAGATCGACGCCTTCGCCGACGGCCTGCTCAAGCACGTCGTGGGCCGCGACGCCGACGGCAACGTCGTCCGCAAGGCGGGCATCATGTCGATCGTCCTGGTCGGCGGCGACGTCCGCCCCGGCGACCCGATCCGCGTCGAACTCCCGGCCGTCCCGCACACCCCGCTCCAGCCGGTCTGATGGACCTCACCGGCACCACGGTCCTGGTCACCGGCGCGAGCGGCGGCATCGGGGCGGGTGTCGCGCGCCGGTTCGCCGACGCGGGGGCGACGGTCCTCAAGCACGCCCACCGCGCGGACGGCGACTTCCTGCGCGCCGACCTGACCGACGAACGCGCCTGCGCGGACCTGTTCGCCGAAGCCACCCGCGAGACCAAGCTCGACGCCGTGGTCAACTGCGCGGGCGTCCAACCCGACCAGGACCTGGACGGCATGACGGTCGCCGACTGGCGCGCGGTCGTGGACACCAACCTGGTCAGCGCCTTCGCGGTCACCCAGGCCGCGGCGCGGGTCCTGCGCGAGACCGGCGGCTCGATCACGCACATCGCGTCCATCCAGGGGACCCAGCCCGCCGCCGGCCACGCGCACTACTGCGCCTCGAAAGCCGCGCTGATCATGCACGCCCGCTCCGCCGCGCTGGAGTACGGCCGGTTCGGCATCCGGGTCAACACCGTCTCACCCGGCCTGATCGACCGACCGGGTCTCGCCGGCGCCTGGCCCGACGGCGTCGCCCGCTGGCAGGCCGCTGCACCGCTCGGCCGGCTGGGCACCCCGGAGGACGTCGGCGACGCGTGCGTCTTCCTGGCCTCGCCGCACGCCCGCTGGATCACCGGGCACGACCTCGTGGTGGACGGCGGGGTCAGCGCTCGGTCGACCTGGTGATCTGGTGTGTTGGACGTTCGCTGTGTTTCGCGGCTTGGAAATGCGCGAGCGTCCAACACGTCGTCATGGTCGTTCCGCCAGGATCGGCTGGGCGATCGCGAACGCGCGGTTGGCGGCCGGGACGCCCGCGTAGACGGCGACCTGGAGCAGGACTTCCTTGATCTCCTCGCGGGTCAGGCCGTTGCGCAGGGCGGCGCGGACGTGCATGGCCAGTTCCGCGTCGTGGCCGAGGGTGGCGAGCATGGCCAGGGTGATGCACGAGCGGGTGCGGCGGTCGAGGCCGGGGCGGGTCCAGATCTCGCCCCAGGCGTAGCGGGTGATGAGGTCCTGGAAGTCCGCCGTGAACTCGTCGGTGCGCGCGATCGCCCGGTCCACGTGCTCGTCGCCGAGCACTTCGCGGCGCACCCGCATGCCGTCGGTCATCGGGGTGCCGCCAGGTGGTCGAGGAGGATGCCGGTCACGGCGTCGGCGGCCTCCACGTTGGCCAGGTGGGCGGCGTCGACCGTGTGGAGGACCGCGCCCGGGATGGCGTCGGCGATCTGGCGCTGGTGTTCCGGCGGGGTCGCGATGTCGTGCCTGCCCGCGATCACGGCGGTCGGGGCCTCGATCACTGGCAGGACCGAGCGGAGGTCGAGGGCGGCCAGGGCGTCGCAGCAGGACGCGTAGCCCTCGTCGTCCACAGTGGACACCATGGTCTCGAAGGTCCGGATCACGTCTGGGTTGCGGGCCGCGAAGTCCTCGGTGAACCAGCGGCTCACGGCCCCGGCCGCGATGGCGGCGGTGCCGGCGTCGCGGACCGCGGCGGCGCGGTCGTGCCAGGGTTGGGCGGAGGCGAAGGCTGCGGTGGTGCAGCACAGGACCAGGCGGTCGATGCGTTCCGGGGCGTGGCCGGCGAGCCACATGCCGACCATGGCGCCCAGGGAGACGCCGGCGTAGGAGACGCGGGGCAGGCCCAGGGTGTCGAGGAGTTCCAGGACGTCGTCGGCCAGGTCGTCCACGCGGTACGGGCCCGGGGTGGTCGGGGTGCCGCCGTGGCCGCGGTGGTCGAAGCGCAGGACGCGGAAGTGCCCGACGAGGGCGGGGAGTTGGGCGTCCCACAGGGCGGTGGTGGTGCCCAGGGAGTTGCCCAGGACCAGCACGGGCGCGTCCGGTGGGCCGGTGAGGTCGTGGTGCAGGGTCATCGGCCGGGCCTTTCGCGGTGTGCGGCGAGCGCGCGGTCCACGAACTCGCCGGCGCTGCCGATGTAGCCCGCCGGGTCCAGGGCCTCGGCGATCTCCTCGGGGGACAGGTCGATGCGCAGGTCCGCCTCCAGGGCGACGCGCAGGGAACGGCCGGACAGCACCGCCGAGCGGCACACCTCGGCGACCAGGTCCTGGGCCTCGGCGCGGCCGATGCGGGCGGCCAGGCGGACGGCGACGTTCTCGGCCATCAGCAGGCCGCCGGTCAGCTCCAGGTTGCGCCGCATCCGGTCCGGGTCGACGCGCAGCCGGGACAGCAGCTCGCGGACGCCGCGCACCCCGCCGCCGACGAGTCGCAGCAGCTCGGTGACGGTCTGCCACTCGCTGTGCCAGGCGCCGACCGCGCGTTCGTGCTCGTGGGCCATCGCGGACAGCACCGTCGAGACGAGCGCCGGCACGCGGCGGGCGCAGGCGTTGACCAGGACGGCGCGCACCGGGTTGTGCTTGTGCGGCATGGCGGACGACGTGCCGCCCTCGGCCTCGGCGACCTCGGCCACCTCGGTCTGGGCGAGCAGCACGACGTCCTGCGCGATCTTGGCCAGCACGCCGGACACCGCGCCCAGCGCGCCCGCGAGTTCCGCGACCCGCGTGCGGTTGGTGTGCCACGGGATCAGCGGCGCGGCCAGGCCCAGCTGGGCGGCGAGCTGGTCGGTCAGGGTCGGGTCGTTGACCGCGGCCAGGGTGCCCGCCGCGCCGCCGAACTGGACGGCGAGCCGCTCCTCGCGGACCCGGGTGAGGTTGTCCACGGCCTCGTCCACGGCCACCAGCCAGCCCGCGCACTTGAGGCCGAACGTGGTGGGCAGCGCGTGCTGGGCGAGCGTGCGGCCCGCGATGAGGGTGTCGCGGTGGCGCTGGGCGAGCCGTTCGCACTCCTTGGCGACGCCGCGCAGGCCGTCCAGGACCGGTCCCAGCGCGCGGAACGCGACCAGGGACAGGGCGGTGTCCAGGACGTCCTGGCTGGTCGCGCCGTTGTGCACGGCGGCCTTGCCCTCGGCGGTGACGTGCGCGCCGATCGCCCGCACCAGCGGCACCACCGGGGTGCCGGAGGTCAGCGCGCCGGCGCCGAGTTCGACCGGGTCGTAGTGGCCGACGTCGATCGCCGTCACGACCATCCGCGCCGCCTCCTCGGACACGATGCCCGCGCGGGCCTGCACGATCGCCAGCGCGCGTTCGAAGTCGAGCATCGCCCGCAGCCACGCCCCGTCGCTGATCTCGGCCTCCACGGCCGGGTCGGTGAACAGCGGGCCGAACAGGTCAGACGTCGAAGAAGACGGTTTCATGCTCCCCTTGCAGCCGGATGTCGAAGTGGTAGCCGTACGGGGTGGCGGCGGCGATGAGACTCGCCCGCGCGGCGGGGTCGAGGGTGGTCAGGACGGGGTCGTGGGCGTTGGCCTCCTCGTCCGGGAAGTAGACCCGGGTGACCAGGCGCACCAGCACGCCCCGGCAGAACAACGACACGTTGAGGTGGGGCGCCTCCCATCCCCCGTCGCCGGTCGGCAGCGGGCCGGGCTTCACGGTGAGCACACCGTAGCGGCCGTCGGCGTCGGTCGCGCACCGGCCGAAGCCCCGGAAATCCTTCCAGCGCACCGCGCCGCGCGGGTCGTCGGGGTGGTCGAAGCGCCCGTCGGGGTCGGCCTGCCAGGTCTCGACCACGGCGTCCGGGACGGGGTCGCCGTTGCCGTCCAGGACGCTGCCCTCGACGCGGAACGCCCCCGGAGTTCCTTCGGGGACCACGAACGGGCCATCCTCCCAGGGCAGTCCGATGGCGAAGAACGGGCCGACGGTCTGCGACGGCGTGGTGATCAGCGGCTCAGTCATCGTCGTCCTCGCCCTCCAGCGGGGTGGGGGTCTTGCCGCGCAGCACGATGTCCCACTGGTAGCCCAGCGCCCACTCCGGCACGGTCGTGCCCAGGTCGAAGCGGGCGACCATGGCCTCGCGGGCCTTCGGGTCGCGGACCGAGTTGTAGACCGGGTCCTGGGCGAACAACGGGTCGCCGGGGAAGTACATCTGGGTGATCAGGCGCTGGGTGAACGCGGTGCCGAACAGGGAGAAGTGGATGTGCGCCGGCCGCCAGGCGTTGTCGTGGTTGCGCCACGGGTAGGCGCCGGGCTGGACGGTGGTGAAGGTGTAGCGGCCGTCCGCGTCGGTCAGGGTGCGGCCCACGCCGGTGAAGTTCGGGTCCAGGGGCGCGGGGTGGCGGTCGCCGTCGTGGCGGTACCGGCCGCCGGCGTTGGCCTGCCAGACCTCCAGGAGGGTGTTCGGGATCGGCCGGCCGTCGCCGTCGAGGACCCGGCCGGACACGATGATCCGCTGGCCCTGCGGCTCGCCTTCGTGCCCGGCGGTGAGGTCGTTGTCGTGCGGGCCGACGCGGCCTTCGCCCAGCAGCGGGCCGGTGATCTCGCCCAGGCGGTGCGGGACGAGCACCAGCGGCCGGTTCGGCGCGCGCAGGGCGTTGGACCGGTAGTCGGGCCAGCGCACCGGGGGTTGGGACTCCGGGTCCCGGCGGTACTGCGGCGTGGTCTGCGATGGCACCGCGTGCTCCTGTCCGTGGGGCGGGTTCCAAGATCGACCGTAGGTTTCGGCGGCCACGACGGTCAACGGACGCTTCCACTCACCGGAAGACCAACCCCTGACTGGTGAACCGGACCCGACCCCTACGTTCTGAACCGGACCGGGCCGGTGACCGAACAAGCAGGTGTCTGCACGCTCGCCGATGAAGGGATCGAGCATGTCCACACCGCTCACCAGGCGCCGGACCACGCGCGCGTCCGCCGCGCTCGCCGCGGTCGGCGTCGCGGCCACCGCCGCCGGCCTGGTCGGCGCCCCGGGTCCGGCGGGCGCGTCGAGCCACCGGGAGGCGCCGCTGATCGCCGGTGACCCGGCGGTCGACAACACCGACGTCTACGCGTTCGTGAGCCCCGACCACCAGGACACCGTCACGCTGATCGCGAACTTCGCGCCGTTCCAGGAACCCAACGGCGGCCCGAACTTCTACCCGTTCGCGACCGACGCGCGCTACGACATCAACGTCGACAACGACGGTGACGCCAAGGCCGACCTGACCTACCGGTTCACGTTCCAGACCGAGGACAGGCGCGGCAAGTCCACGTTCCTGTACAACAACGGGGCCGTCACCTCGCTGGACGACGAGAACCTGCTGTTCCGCCAGTTCTACACGCTCGAAGTCGTCGACCAGCGCGGGAACGCGAAGAAGCTGGTGCAGCGCGGCAAGGTCGCCCCGTCCAACACCGGCCCGAAGTCCATGCCGGACTACCAGGCGCTGCGCGACCAGGCCATCACCGCCGTGCCCGGTGGCGCGAAGGCGTTCGCGGGCCAGGCGGACGACCCGTTCTTCCTGGACCTGCGGGTGTTCGACCTGCTGTACGGGGCGGACCTGTCCGAGGTCGGCCAGGACACGCTGCGCGGGTTCAACGCCAACACGATCGCGTTGCAGGTGCCCAAGAACTGGCTGGCGCTCAAGGGCGACGCCAAGCGCAACCCGGTGATCGGGGTGTGGAGCGACACCGAGCGCCGGTCGATGGAGATCAGCCCCGGCCGGGCGCGGGCGCACGGCGAGTGGGTGCAGGTGTCGCGGCTGGGCAACCCGCTGGTCAACGAGGTCGTGGTGCCGGCGGCGCTGAAGGACACGTTCAACTCGCTGACGCCCGACCAGGACGCCAAGGTCAAGGAGCTGGTGGACCGGGTCACCGACCCCGAGGTGCCGCAGCTGATCGAGCAGATCTACAAGATCCCCGCGCCCAAGGGCAAGCGGGACGACCTGGTCGAGATCTTCCTGACCGGCATCACCACCAAGCTCGGCGGTCCGATCAAGGCCGACCTCAACTCGCAGGTGGACAACGCCGACGTGAACCCCCGGAAGTTCGTGCCGTCCGAGCAGTTGAGGCTGAACATGGGCGTCGCGGTGTCCGCCGACCAGAACCGGTTGGGCGTGCTGGCCAAGGACAACCAGGGCTTCCCCAACGGCCGGCGGCTCACCGACGACGTGGTGGACATCGGGTTGCAGGCGCTGGAGGGCGCGACGGTCAACGGGGTCGTCGAGGGGCTGGCGGCCGGTGACAAGGTCGATGCGAACGAGAACGCGTTCGGCAAGCAGTTCCCGTACGTGGCGCTGCCGAACAACACCGCCGTCAACGCGGGCGGTGGCGAGGTCGCGATCAAGCCGACGGCGGGCGGGTCGATGCCGACCGGGCCGCTGTGGGGCGGGCTGCTCGCGGTCCTGCTGATCGGCGCGGGTTTCTGGATCTTCCGCAACCGCGCCCGGCAGGCCGCCTCCCCGACCGAGTAGTCCGCACGCCCGGCGGGGACGCACCTCCCCGCCGGGCCCTCCCCCGCCCGGCGACTCGCCGCCGCACCCCGCCGCTGCCCGTTCTCCCGGAGGTCTTCCCATGATCCGGCTCGTCGCCGTCACGGCCATCGTCGGCGGGATCGCGCTCCTGGTCACCGCCGTCTCCGCACTGTCCACCCCGGACGCCGACCCGCCGCCCGCACCCGCCGCCGTCGAGTCCGCGCTGCACCGCACGATCACCGCCGCCCGCGACAAGCTGCGCCGCACCCCGACCGACGCGCGCACGTGGGCGACCCTGGGCACCTCGTACGTCGAACAGGCCCGGGTCACCGGCGACCCCGCCTACTACGCCAAAGCCCAGGGCGCGCTGGACGAATCGCTCAAGCACCAGCCCGACAACGGCTGGGCGCTGGTCGGCCTCGGCGCCCTGGCCAACGCCCGTCACGACTTCACCGCCGCCCGCGACCTCGCTCAGCGCGCGGCGGCCGTGCTGCCCGACACCGCCGAGGTGTACGGCGTGCTGGCCGACGCGCAGACCCAGCTCGGCGAGCCGGCGACCGCCACCGTGCAGCGGATGCTGGACCTGGAACCCGGCGTCCCGTCGTTCACCCGCGCCGCCTACGACCTGGAGCAGCGCGGTGACGTCGACGGCGCCCGGTCGGCGCTGGTGCGCGGATTGGAGGCGGCCGTGGTGCCCGCGGAGGTCGTGTTCTGCCGGTACCACCTGGGCGAGTTGGCGTTCGACAACGGCCGGCTGGACGAAGCCGAGTCCCACTACGACCAGGGCCTGCTGGTCGACCCCCGGGACGTGATGCTGTCGCAGGGCAAGGCGAAGGTGGCCGCCGCGCGCGGCCGGTTCGACGAAGCCCTTGGCACGTACCGGGATCTGGTCGCCCGAGCGCCGCTGCCGCAGTTGCTGCACGAGTACGCGGTGCTGTTGCGCCGGGCCGGCCGGGGCGCGGAGGCGGTGCGGCAGTACGACGTGCTGACGCGGCAGTTCGAGCTGTTGGCGGCGGCGGGCGGGTCGGACGACCTGGCGGCGTCGGAGGTCGCGGCGGACCGGGGTGACGCGGTGGCGGCGCTGCGGTTGGCCGAGGCGGAGTGGGCGCGGCGGCAGCACGTCCTGGTCGCCGACGCGCTGGCGTGGGCGCTGCACCTCAACGGTCGCGACGCCGAGGCCCTGGAGTTCGCCACCCGGGCGGCGGCTTCCGGCTGGCGCAACGCGGAGTTCGCGTTCCACCGCGGCACGATCCTGGCCTCACTGGGACGTCCCGAGGCGGCCGACGTGCTGGCCGAGGCCTTGGCGATCAACCCGCACTTCCCGGACGCCGGCGCGGCCCGGGCCACCCTGGCGGGCCTGCGGTGAAGTGGCTGCTGGGCGTTTTGCTGGGGCTCCTCTGCGGGGCGGGAACGGCGTCGGCCCACCCGCTGGGCAACTTCACGGTCAACCACTACCACGGCATCACGGTGTCGACCGACCGCGTCGTACTGCGGACCGTGGTGGACACCGCCGAGATACCGACCCTCCAGGAACGTCCGTCCGAAGTGGACGGTTATGCGCCCCGCGAGTGCGCCGCCCTGGCCGCCGCGGTGGTCGTGGAGGTGGACGGGCGCGCGGTGGCGACGGCGGTGCGGTCCAGCGCGGTCGAGTTCCCGGCCGGCGAGGCCGGTCTGCCCACCACCCGGCTGACGTGCGTGGTCGAGGCGGGGGCGTCCGGGGAGACCGTGGTGGTGCGGGACGGGTACCGGGCCGACCGCGTCGGGTGGCGCGAGATGACCGCCGTGGGCGACGGGGTGGCGCTGGTCGACCCGCCGGTGCCCGCGGTGAGCGTGAGCGGGGAACTCCGGATGTATCCGGAGGACCTGCTCGCCGATCCGTTGGACGTCCGGTCCGTGACGTTGCACGTCCGACCGGGCGATGGTGGGTCCGCCGCCGGTACTCCCCTGGCCGGCGGCGGGCCTTCCCTGCTGACCAGGGCGACCTCGGCGTTCACGTCCTTCGCGGGCGAGGAGGACCTGACGCTCTGGGTGGGCGTGCTGGCGGTGCTGTTGTCGCTGGTCCTGGGCGCTTCGCACGCGGCGCTGCCGGGGCACGGGAAGACGGTCATCGCGGCTTACCTGGCGGGGCGGGACGGGACGCCCCGGGACGCGGTGGTGGTGGGGGCGACGGTCACGCTGACCCACACCGCCGGGGTGTTGGTGCTGGGGCTGGTGATCAGTGCGGCGGGGGTCTTCGCCGGTGAGGCGGTGTTGCGGTGGCTCGGCGTGGTGAGCGGTCTCCTGGTGGCCGCCATCGGCGCCGCCCTCCTCCGCTCCGCCGCCCTCCGGCGCCGGGAACTCGTCGGCGCCACCCACTCCCAGTCGCACGGCCACGGCCACGCGCACGACCACGGCCACGCGCACGACCACGGCCACGCGCACGGCCACGCGCACGGCCATGGACACGGGCACGGCCATGGACACGGGCACGGCCATGGACACGGGCACGGCCATGGACACGGGCACGGCCATGGGCACGGGCACGGCCATGGGCACGCGCACGGCCATGGGCACGCGCACGGGCACGGTGGGCTTCGGCTCGGGCGTGGCGGGTTGGTGGGGATGGGGATCGCCGGTGGTCTGGTGCCGAGTCCGTCCGCCCTGGTCGTCCTGCTCGGCGCGGCGGCGCTCGGGCGCACGTGGTTCGGTGTCGTGCTGGTCCTCGGGTACGGGCTGGGCATGGCCGCGACCCTCACCGCCGTCGGCCTCCTGCTGGTCCGCCTGCGCGACCGCCTGGCCGCCGTCGAACGGCTGCGCGACCGGTTCACCGCGCTGCCCGTCCTCACGGCCGGCCTGGTGCTCGTCGTCGGCGTGGGACTGGCGGTGCGCTCGGTGCTCGGCTGACCCCCTATGCCAGCCGCGCTCAGACCACGCTCGCGGAGCCCTCGGCCGCCCGGCGCCGGGAGCTGCCGCGACTTGGCCGACCAGTACCCGGCTCCTTCAACAGCAGGAGGGTGAACAACGCGAAGCCCACGCTGTTCGCCACCGTCACCGGGAAGCCGAGCAGGCCGAACCAGATGGCGGCCTGGAGCGGGATGTTGGCCAGTTCCCACCCGGCCGGCGACCGCAGCCGCCGCCGGACCCAGACCCTGGAGCGGTGATCCATTCGAGCACTCTGTCGCGCCGTGCCTGGACGGCGACGACGCGCCTGCCGCCGGGCGGGCTGCCAATCAGTCCTGTTCCAGCCCCAAATAGAACGCGATCAGCCGCAACAGGTGCTCGGTGTCCACGGGCTTGGTCACGTAGTCCGTCGCGCCCGACGCCAGCGACTTCTCCCGGTCGCCCTTCATCGCCTTGGCCGTCACCGCGATCACCGGCAGGTCCGCGTACCGCGACATCGCCCGGATCGCCGCGATGGTCGCGTTGCCGTCCAGCTCCGGCATCATGATGTCCATCAGCACCAGCGACACGTCGTCGTACTGCTCCAGCGCCCGCACGCCGGTGATCCCGTTGTCCGCGTAGATCACCTCCAGGCCGTGCAGCTCCAGCACGCTGGTCAGCGCGAAGACGTTGCGCAGGTCGTCGTCGACGATCAGCACCTTCTCGCCGTGGAAGCGCATGGGCGCGGGCGGGAGGTCGTCGGGGGCGGCGGCCAGGGGGGTCGGTTCCTCGACCGGGGTCAGCAGTTCGGGCAGTTCCGGCTCGACCGGGGTCGGCACCAGGCTGTGGTCGCCCAGCGGCAGGTACAGGGTGAACGTCGAGCCCACCCCGGGCTCGCTGCGCACGTCCAGCCGGCCCTCCAGCAGCGCGGCCAGCTCGCGGCTGATGGACAGGCCCAGGCCCGTGCCGCCGTACTTGCGGCTGGTGGTGCCGTCGGCCTGCTGGAACGCCTCGAAGATCACCGACAGCTTGTCCGACGGGATGCCGATGCCGGTGTCCTGCACGTCGAAGGCCACCGCGCCGTCGGCCAGCCGGATGCGCAGCCGGATCGCGCCGTCGTGGGTGAACTTCACCGCGTTGGACAGCAGGTTGCGCAGGATCTGCTGGAGCCGGTGCTCGTCGGTGTGCAGGGTGGACGGCACGTCCTGCTCGACGATGACCTCGAACTCCAGGTCCTTCTCCGCGGCCAGCGGCAGGGTCAGCGCCTCCACGTAGTTCACCACGTCCGACACCCGGACCGGGTCGGTCTGCACCTGCATGTGCCCGGACTCGACCTTGGTCAGGTCCAGGATGTCGTCGATGAGCTGCAAGAGGTCCGTGCCCGCCGAGTGGATCGTCTTGGCGAACTCCACCTGCTTGGGGTTGAGGTTGCCGTCGAGGTTGTCGGCCAGCAGCTTCGCCAGGATCAGCAGCGAGTTCAACGGCGTGCGCAGCTCGTGCGACATGTTCGCCATGAACTCCGACTTGTACTTCGACGCCGACGACAGCTGCCGCGCCCGGGCCTCCAACTCCACCGAGCCCGCCCGCAGCTCCTCGGTCAGGCGCTGCGACTCGGCCAGCAGGCTGTCCGTGCGGGCGTTGGCGAGCATGGTGTTGACGTTGACGCCGATGTTCTCCTTCAGCTGGTCCAGCAGGTCCAGGTGGACCTCGGTGAACTCGCTGAACGACCCCAGCTCGATCACGCCCAGCGTCTCGCCCTGGAACACCACGGGCAGGATCACCAGGTTCTGCGGCGGCGCGGAACCCAGGCCCGAGCCGACCTCCAGGTAGCCCGGCGGCACGTCCCGCACCAGCACGGCCTTCTTCTCCACCGCTACCTGCCCGATCAGCGACTCGCCGCGCGCGAAGCGGGTCGGCCGGCCGCCGCGCGGCTGGTAGGCGTAGGTCGCGGTCAGCTCCACCGCGTCGGACTCGCCGTCGACCAGGAAGAACGCGCCGTGCTGGGCGGAGACCAGCGGGGCCAGTTCGCTGATCACCAGCGACGCCATGGCGTGCAGGTCGCGGTGGCCCTGCATCATGCCCGAGAGCCGGGCCAGGTTGGTCTTGAGCCAGTCCTGCTCCTGGTTGGCGCGGGTCGTCTCGCGCAGGTTGCTGATCATCCGGTTGACGTTGTCCTTGAGGTCGGCGACCTCGCCGGAGGCGTCCACGGTGATCTGCCGGCTCAGGTCGCCCGCGGTCACGGCGGTGGCGACGACCGCGATGGCGCGCACCTGGCGGGTCAGGTTCCCGGCCAGCTCGTTGACGTTCTCGGTGAGGCGCTTCCAGGTGCCGGACACGCCCTCGACCTCGGCCTGGCCGCCGAGCTTGCCCTCGGTGCCGACCTCCCGGGCCACGCGGGTGACCTCGTCGGCGAACGACGAGAGCTGGTCGACCATGGTGTTGATGGTGGTCTTCAGCTCCAGGATCTCGCCGCGCGCGTCCACGTCGATCTTCTTGGACAGGTCGCCGCGCGCCACGGCGGTGGTGACCTGGGCGATGTTGCGGACCTGGTTGGTCAGGTTGTTCGCCATGAAGTTGACGTTGTCGGTGAGGTCCTTCCAGGTGCCGGCCACGTTCGGGACGCGGGCCTGGCCGCCCAGGATGCCCTCGGTGCCGACCTCGCGGGAGACGCGGGTGACCTCGTCGGCGAACGCGCGCAGCGTGTCGACCATGCCGTTGATCGTGTCGGCCAGGGCCGCGATCTCGCCCTTGGCCTCGACGGTGATCTTCTTGGACAGGTCGCCGCCCGCGACCGCCGCCGCCACCGCCGCGATGCTGCGCACCTGGGTGGTCAGGTTGTCGGCCATGACGTTGACGTTGTCGGTCAAGTCCTTCCACGTGCCCGCGACACCCGGCACGCGGGCCTGGCCGCCCAGCCGGCCGTCCGTGCCGACCTCGCGCGCCACGCGGGTCACCTCGTCGGCGAAGCCGGACAGCTGGTCGACCATGGTGTTGATGGTCGACTTGAGTTCGAGGATCTCGCCGCGCGCGTCGACGGTGATCTTCTGCGACAGGTCGCCGCCCGCGACCGCCGTGGTGACCTGGGCGATGTTGCGGACCTGGGCGGTCAGGTTGTTCGCCATGAAGTTCACCGAGTCGGTCAGGTCGCGCCAGGTACCGGCCACGCCGGGAACTTGGGCCTGACCGCCGAGGCGGCCATCGGTGCCGACCTCGCGGGCGACACGGGTGACCTCGTCGGCGAACGAGCTGAGCTGGTCCACCATCGTGTTGACGGTGTCCTTCAGCTCCAGGATCTCGCCGCGCGCGTTGACGGTGATCTTCTGGGACAGGTCGCCGCGCGCGACGGCGGTCGCGACCTGGGCGATGTTGCGGACCTGGGCGGTCAGGTTGCCCGCCATGAAGTTCACCGAGTCGGTCAGGTCGCGCCACGTGCCCGCCACGCCGGGGACCTGCGCCTGACCGCCCAGCCGTCCGTCGCTGCCGACCTCGCGGGCCACGCGGGTCACCTCGGCGGCGAAGCTCGACAGCTGGTCCACCATCGTGTTGATGGTGGTCTTGAGCTGGAGGATCTCGCCGCGCGCGTCGACGTCGATCTTCTGCGACAGGTCGCCCTGGGCGACGGCGGTGGTGACCTGGGCGATGTTGCGGACCTGGCTGGTCAGGTTGCCCGCCATGAAGTTCACCGAGTCGGTCAGGTCGCGCCACGTGCCCGCGACGCCAGGGACCTGCGCTTGGCCGCCGAGGCGGCCGTCCGTGCCGACCTCGCGGGCCACGCGGGTGACCTCGTCGGCGAAGGACGACAGCTGGTCGACCATCGTGTTGATGGTGTCCTTGAGTTCGAGGATCTCGCCGCGCGCGTCGACGGTGATCTTCTGGGACAGGTCGCCCTGCGCCACGGCGGTCGCCACCTGGGCGATGTTGCGGACCTGGCTGGTCAGGTTGTTCGCCATGAAGTTGACGTTGTCGGTCAGGTCGCGCCACGTGCCGCCGACGCCGGGGACCTGGGCCTGACCACCCAGCCGGCCGTCCGTGCCGACCTCGCGGGCCACGCGGGTGACCTCGTCGGCGAAGCTCGACAGCTGGTCCACCATCGTGTTGACGGTGTCCTTCAGCTCCAGCATCTCGCCCGCGACCGTGACGGTGATCTTCTGCGACAGGTCGCCCTGCGCCACGGCGGTCGCGACCTGGGCGATGTCGCGGACCTGCGCGGTCAGGTTGTCGGACATGAAGTTGACCGAGTCGGTCAGGTCCCGCCACGTCCCCGCCACGCCCGGCACGTTCGCCTTGCCGCCCAGCCGGCCCTCGGTGCCGACCTCGCGCGCCACCCGGGTCACCTCGCCCGCGAACGTCCGCAGCGTCGCGGTCATCGAGTTGAAGCTCTCCACCAGGTTCGCGACCTCGCCGCGCGCGGTGACCGTGATGTCCTGGGACAGGTCGCCCTCGGCGACCGCCGCCAGCACGCGGCTCAGCTCGGCGGTCGGGCGGGTGAGGTCGTCGATCAGGCCGTTGACCGCGTCGGTGGCCATCGACCAGCCCTGCGGACCGGAGCCGGGCGCCAGCCGCTCACCGAGCCGGCCCTCCTGGCCCACCGCCTGACGCACCCGCACCAGCTCGCCGACCAGCCACTGGTTGCGCTCCGCGATCTCGTTGAACACCTCGGCCAGCTCGCTCGCCGGGCCGTCGGGCACCACGAGCCGGCGCCGGAAGTTGCCGTCCCGCATCTCGCGCATCGCCGACAGCAGTCGGGCCAGGGTCACGTCCGTGTCGTCCTGGGCGGTCGTCACGTGGGCCTCCAACGTCTGCGGATGTGCGCCAAGCCTGCCACTGTTGAACGCGGCGTGTCCGCTAGGTTGGGCACGACCCGACACACAGGAGCCGCGATGGCCCAAGGCTACCGGCACGGCGCCGACGCGGGCCTCGACCTGGACGCGTGGCGCCGCCTCGTCGACGGCTTCCACGAGGCCGTGGTGGTGTGCGACCCGGAGGGGGTCGTGCGCTTGGCCAACCCGCTCGCCGCCGTCCTGTTCCCCGAGGCCAGGCCCGGTGCGCCGGCGACCCCGCACGGCCGCGTCCAGGACCTGGGCGGCGGCTGGACCGCGTGGTACCGGGGTGTCGAGGACTTCTTGGAACGCGCGTCCCAGCGGCTTGCGGTGCTGACCAACCGTGACGAGACGTTGCGCACGGTGGTCGAGCTGGCGCCTTCGGATCATCCGGTCGTGGTGGTGCCGGGTGCGCGCGGACGGCTGGAGTGGTGGCGTCGGGACGGCTCGGACGTGGTCGTCGCGCGGACGGCGCGGCAGGTCGCGGGCACGGTGCCGGGGCTGTTGGACGTGCTCGACGGGTCCGCTTTGCACGCCGAGATCACCCAGCCAGGCGCGGCCCCGTGGGGTCGGCCGGCGGGCAGCGGGGTCGCGGTGTCGTTCGACGGGCACGGCGCGCTGGTGAGCTTCGGCGCGGCGCGGGACGTGGAGCTGCTGGAGCGGTTCGCCGAGCGGGCGTCGGCGGCGCTGGACGCGAGCACGCGGTTCAGCGAGCAGGAGAAGACCGTCGAGACGCTGCGCGCAGACCTGCTGCCGCGCCCGCTGCCCACGCTGGCCGGCACCCGGCTGGCCCGGGTCTACGAGCCCGCGCACCGGCGCAACCTGGTCGGCGGCGACTTCTACGACGTCCACCCGCGCGAGGACGGCAGTGCCGCGTTCGTGCTGGGTGACGTGGCGGGCAACGGGTTGGAGGCAGCCGTGCACGCGGGGCACGTGCGGCGGTCCCTGCACACGTTGCTGCTGGTCGAGCAGCGGCCGGCGCAGCTGCTGCACCTGCTGAACGCGGCGCTGCGGGCGGCGGGCAGCAGGCTGTTCACCACGCTGGTGGTCGGCAACCTGGTGCCGGTGCAGGCGGGCGGCCTGCGGGTCACGCTGGCCGCGGGCGGCCACCCGGCGCCGCTGGTGCTGCGGTCCGGCGGACGGGTGGACGAGGTGGCGGTGCACGGCGGGATCGTGGGCGTGCTGCCGGAGGTGAAGTTCCAGCAGACCACGGTGGCGCTGGCGCCCGGCGAGACCCTGCTGATCTACAGCGACGGCGTCACCGAGGCCCGCGCGCGCCGCGACCGCGAGGACCTGTTCGGCGACGTCCGGTTGAAGGCGGCGCTGGCCGAGTGCGTGGGGTTGTCCGCGGCGGCGGTGGCCGAGCACGTGCGGCGGGTCGTGTTCGACTGGCTGGGCGCGGCCGAGCACGACGACCTGACCATGCTCGTCGTCCAGGCGGAGGACTAGTGGGTGGCTTCGTCGACCGTGTCGTGGATGTGCATGACCTCGGTCAACTCGGTGAGGCGGAACAGCTTGTGCACGGACGGCTGGAGCGAGGCCATGCGGAACTGGCCGCCGGCCGTGTCGAGGCGGCGGTGCCAGTCGAGCATCAGGGACAGCCCCGTGGTGTCCATGAACGGCACGCCCGTCAGGTCCACCACCACCCGCTGTCCCGGAGTCTCTTCGAGGTGGTCGGAGAGCACGGGCACGGTGTCCGCGTCCAGCTCGCCCGTCACCGCGACGACCGTCCAGCCGCCGCGCACCTCACTGCGCACCTGCAAGTCCATCGCGTCCGCGCCTTCCCGCACGACGGGTGCCGTGCCGCTACAGATCGTGCAGCACGCGGCTTGCCGACGCGACCACTGGGTGGTCGAAGGGGCGAATGTGCGACGATGCGGTAACGGCCGATCAAGGGGAGCGGATTGTGCGCAACGAGCCAGCGACGCCGGTGGCCGTGACGCTGCCCGCCACCGCCGGCGCGTCCGCCCAAGCCCGCCGCATCGTCGGCGAGGCGGTGGCGGCGTGGGGCGTGGCGCCCGACGTGGCCGAGGACGCTGCGCTGGTGGTCACGGAGATGGTGTCCAACGCGGTGGACCACGCCGCGGGTCCGGTGGAGCTGTCCGTCAGCCGGACGGAGACGGGCGTGCGGATCGAGGTGTCGGACTCGTCGCCGACCCGACCGACGCCCAGACCGATCGAGGTTGACTCGGCCCGGGGGCGGGGGTTGATCATCATCGCCGCGTTGAGCCGGGAGTGGGGGACGACTCCGACGGCGAGCGGGAAGACGGTGTGGGCGGAGCTGCCCTGAGGGTGCCGTGGGGCTTGCGGACGCGGCAGGGCTTGCGGACGCGGCGGCGGGGGTTCACCCGATCGAGCGACATGCAGGATCTGCGACTTTTTCCCGGCTCGCGCGTCCCGTAAACGAGGAGCGCGGCACAACGGCAGGCACCGCCCGGGCAAGGTCCCCAAGTCGCCCAAGGTCCCCAAGTCGCCCAAGATCCCCAAGTCACCCTGACAGCCCAAGATCCCCAAGTCACCCTGACAGGTCCCAGCGTTGTGCGAGGCTTGCGGCGTGTTCGCCAAGGACGACCGCGGTGCCGAACTGAACGCGCGGTTCACCGTCGAGGCGGAGAACGACCGGCTGAGCCTGGTGCTGGAAAGCGCCGGCGGCCGAACTCCCGACGGTCGCTCGCGCAACAGCGACTACGTCCCCGCCCTTCGCCTGCTGCTCACCCGGCTCCGGAATCTGGAAGGGGTCTTGGAGACGGCCCTCGTGGACTCGGCACGGGTGGCCGCCCTGCCCGAACACGAACGCACCCTCCTCCCGGCCCCCGTGCGCCTCTCCGAGGTCGACGACATCGAAGACCTCCGCCTGAAGATCACCACGGCTCAGGGCCGGATCGCGATGCCCGCCGGCGCCGCGAAGGAGGGCAACAACCGCAAACGCATCCGCCTTCGACTGACGATCCCGGGCTACGGCCCGCACGACGCTCGCCGCCTGGCCGACGACCTGGCCAACCCGCCAACCACCACCCCGTCGACCACCGAAGCACCGGCGACCCCTTCGACGACGTCCGCACCCTCGGCAGCCGCAACACCGGCCGCAACACCGGCCGCAGCACCGCCGGCGGGACCGGCAGCAGCAACGCCAGCGGCAACGCAGGAAGCAGCGCCGGCAACGCCAGCAGCGGAAGCGGCGGAGATGGAGACTTCGGCGGCAGCAGCAGCGGAAGCGGCGGAGATGGAAACGTCGGCGGCAGCGGCACCGCCAGCAGCGGCGGTGGAAGCGGCGGAAGCAACCGCGCCGGCGGCAACCGCACCCGCAGCGCCGGCAACAGCGACCGCGGACGCAGCACCGGCAACAACCGCGCCGGAAGCGCCGGCAACAGCGACCGCGGACGCAGCACCGGCAGCAACCGCGCCGGAAGCGCCGGCAGCAGGGACAGCGCCGGCGCCCGCAACCGGGGCGTCGATCGCCGAGCCGCCCGACGGTGGCCTGGCGAGTGGCAAGCCGGGACCGGTCCATGACCGGGACGCTTCCTCGCGCCACTGGCTGTTGCAGTGCAACCCCGCGGTCTGGGACGTGTGGTCGTGGTGGCAGAACGGGGCCACCGGGTTGAAGCACTGGACGGTCGCCAAGCACCACCATGAGATCCGGACCGGGGACCGTTTCGCCTTCTGGGTCTCCGGCAAGGGGGCGGGCATGTACGCGACGGGCACGGTGCTGTCCGACCCGTACGAGACCAGCGACTTCGACGGCCACTGGAGTTCGCCGCCCACCAAAGCCGCCCACGTCGTCGACCTGCGGTTCGACCGCTACCTGTTCGACAACCCGATCCTGCGCAGGTCGCTGGCCCGCCGACCGGAGTTCGCCGAGTCGTTGGTCATCAAGATGCCCGGTTACGGCAACCCCATCCCGCTGACCGCCGAGCAGTGGCGGGTGCTGAGCGGAGCCGCCGAGCGCAACGGGCGGTCGACCCGTCCCAGCCCCGGCGAGACCGTGGTGACGTCCCGGCCGCTCGGCAGCGTCCCTGCGGAGACCGAGGCGCGGGTGCCGGCGCAGCAGAAGAAGGTGAGTTTCGCCGAAGCGCAGTTGGTGCAGGCGTACCACGAGTTCCTCGGCCGGGAGCTGCGCTGTCTCTCCGCACGGCTGCCGTCGGGCGAACTGCTCGTGTGTGACGCGTTCGACCCCGACGAACGACTGATCATCGAGGCCAAGGCGACGACCGGCCGGTTCGACATCCGGCTGGCGATCGGACAGTTGCTCGACTACCGGCACCACATCGACCGCGACGCCGGCATCGCCGTCCTCCTCCCGGACGAGCCGTCGGACAGCGTCGCGGACCTCCTGCGCAGCCAGGGCATCAAGCTGATCTACCGCACCGGCCGGACGTTCGTCGGACCCCGCTGAACGCCGACGGTCCCCGGCCGAAGGGGAGGCCGGGGACCGTCGGGAGTCACGCCACGCGCATGCCCTGCGTGCCCCATGGCGTGACGGTCAGGGTGTAGGTGGTGGTGCCGGACTTGCCGTCCGACGACGTCGCCTTGATCGTCACCTGGTACGTCCCCGGCGGCGTCTGGAAGCCCGTGGTCAGGAAGACGTTGCTGGTGCCGCCCTGGGCGATCGTCTTCGGGTTGAACTGGACCTGCGAGCCCGCCGGGTTGCCGGACGCGGAGAGCACCAGGCTCCCCGTCCCGCCGGACGCCGTCACCGAGAACTGGGCGAAGAAGCCCTGCTGCACGGTGCCCGACGACGGCGACGCGGCCACCTTCACGTCACCCACGGGCGGCGTCCCGCTCTCCACCGTCAACGACAGGGTGGTGGTCGCCGTCCTGCCCGCCGCGGAAGTGCCGGTCACGGTCACCGGATAAGTTCCGGCCGGGGTCGTGGAAGCGCTCTCCACGGTCAGCTTCGCATTCGAACCAGTCGCCAACGAACTCGGCTGGAAAACCGCCTTCGCACCCGAAGGCAAACCCGAAGCAGACAACGTCACCTGCTCCGAACCACCCGAACCAGCCGCCGAAGTCACCGTCGTCGACGCGTACTTCCCGGCCGCCACCTTCAACGACGCCGGCGAAGCGCCCAGCGTGAAATCGGACTGCGGCGCGCCGACCTCCTGCTTGACCCAGTCCCCCATCTCGTTGGTCAGCCGCCCGTACACGCTGTACCACTTGAAATCGCTGCGGCTCCACGACGCCACACCCACGATCTTGCCGTCCACCAACAACGGCCCGCCGCTGTCACCGGGCAGGATGGTCACCCGCCCGTCCGAGTAGCCCGCGCAGATCATGGTCGCCGACTTGAAACCCGCGCCGACGCCCTGGCACTGCGCGTCCCCGTTGACGATCGGCAGGGTGGCCTTGTCGAGCGTCACGTCGCGCGAAGTGTCGTTGAAGTCCTTCTTGCCGTACCCGAAGCCCAGACCGCTCTTGCCGGGCGCCGCCAAACCCGAGTCCGCCGACGTCGCGAACGTCGCATACCGGCCGCCGCGCACCGGAATGTCGTCGGCGACGGTCACCACCGCGACGTCGTAGCCCTGGTCGAAGTTCACGTACTTCGGGTGCTTCTTGTACTCCACGACCTTCGTGCGGAAGCCGCCCGGCGCGTTCAGGTCGTCCAGGCCGTACATGAAGCTCTTCTCGCCGGCCGCGTCCGCGCAGTGCGCGGCGGTGAGGATCTTGCGGGGCGCGACGACCGAGCCGGTGCACGACTGGCCCTGAGGGCGGGAGCCGCCCTCGCGCAGGCCGGCGATGACGGCGGGGAACTCGTCGACGGTGGCGTCCTGGCCGTTGTGGAACAACGCGCCGGCGTCAGTCCGAGTGGGGACCGTGTCGCCCTCGAAGTTGGCGGCGGGCGCGTTCCCCGGTGCGGCGGAGGCTCCCGCCAGGGGCAGGAGCGGTAGCAGGACAGCCGCCGCGACGAGGGGCGCGAGGGCCCCGGGACGTGGTCGTTTCACTGTGCTTCCCTTCCAGGCGAAGAGCCACCCCAGCAGGGGTCGGGGCGGCACGCCCCACTGTCGGGTGGCGCCGGGCCGGGAACAATCAGGGACGTGATCCGTAGGGGTACGGCACTTATTCGCGGGTACTCCCCTGGTGGACGAAGTCGGTTCGGAAGGAGGACAGGTGTCCACCACCCAGGAGACCGGCCAGGTGACCGGTACCAAGGACAAGGACTACAACATCATCTGGTTCGTGGAGGCGTGCCTGAGCAACGCCCTGCGACTGGAGACCTACATCGCCGACGCCGAGCGCGCCGGTGACAGCGAGCTGGCGGAGTTCTTCCGCCGGGCGCAGGGCGAGAGCCGCAAGGGGGCCGAGCAGGGCAAGCAGCTGCTGGCCGCGCGGCTCTGACGAGGCCCCCGGCGACAAGCCGGAACATGCCAGAACGGGGCCGTTCCCCAGCGGAACGGCCCCGTTCGTCGTGCCGGGCTACTGCTGCTGCTCGCCGAACTTCCGCACGCCTTCCTTGGCCTTGTCGGTGCCCTGCTGAATCCGTTCAGAGTGCTGCCCGCCGGTCTTCTCGTCGACGAACCCGCCGGCCTTGTCGATGCCCTGGTCGGCCTTGTCGCCGTGCTTGCCCAGCGCGTCCTTGGCCTTGTCCTTCATCTCGTCGAACTTGTCGCCGATGCCCATCGTGGGACACACCTTCCTTGAAGATGGTGCTGACGCTTGCCCGAGTGTCCGGCGTGGACACTCCGAGCGGGGTTACCCGCTCCTCCCGGGCCCTGACCCCGGACTCACCCCATCGAGGGATGCGCTACCGGGTGGCCAGGCACTAGACCTTCAGGCGGCGGAAGGAGCACGGTGACCGACCTGGCGACCCTCTCGGCGGACTACTTCGCGGACCTGCTCGCGTTCGACCCGTTCGGCGCCACGGCGTTCGGCGTGCCCGGCCACGACGACGCGGTCCCCGACCCCAGCCGGGCGGCCGACCACGCGCGCCTGGACCGGCTCGCCGGCTGCCGGTCCCGGCTCAACGCCCTCGACCCGCACGCCGGCACGCCGCAGGACCTCGTCACCCGCGACATGCTGGACCGCCTGCTGGCCGACCAGGAGGCGGAACTCGGGGCGGGCCTGGGCGTGGGCGCGTTCGAGGTGGGTGTCACGGGCACGATCGCCGGGCTCCAGAACGCCGTGTTCGCCATCGTGCCGACCGTCCGACCGGCCGGCGAGGAGGACTTCGCCGCCTACCTGCGCCGGCTGTCCGCGCTCACCGGCTTCTTCGACGCCCTCGGCACCCGCTACGAGCAGGCCGCCCGCGAGGGCAGGCACTCGACGGCCACGGGCGTGCGGCAGGCCGTCGACCAACTCCGGGCCTACCTGGCCTCGCCGCCCGCGCAGGACCCGTTCCTGCGGCCCGCGGCCGGTGACCCCGACCGGCTGGACCGGGTCGCGGCGGTGGTGGCCCGGACCGTCCGGCCCGCGGTGGCCCGGTTCACCGGCACGCTGGCGGGCCTGGCCGGGCGCGACGACGACCGGGTGGGCATCTGCCACGTGCCGGGCGGTGAGGCGGCGTACGCGGCGGCCACCCGGTCGCACACCTCGACGTCGCTGAGCCCCGAGGAGATCCACCGCCTCGGGCTGGACCAGTTGGCCCGGGTGCACGAGGAGTTCGCGGTGCTCGGCGAGCGCGTGTTCGGCACGGGCGAGGTCGCCGAGGTGCTGCGCCGGCTGCGCGAGGACACCTCCCTGCGCTTCGACACCGCCGAGCAGGTCCTGGACACCGCCACCACCGCCCTGCGCCGCGCGGAGGACGCCCTGCCGCGCTGGTTCCGCCGCTACGACACCCCGCCGTGCCTGGTCGAGCCGATGCACCCGGTGGAGGCGGAGAACGCCCCGGTCGCCTACTACATGCCACCCGCCGACGACGGCTCCCGGCCCGGCAAGTACATGGTGAACACGCACGACCCGAGGTCCCGGCCGCGGTACGAGTACGAGGCGCTGTCGTTCCACGAGAGCGTGCCCGGGCACCACCTCCAGCTCGCGGTGGCCCAGTCGCTGAGCGACCTGCCGGGCTTCCGGCGGTTCACCTACATCACCGCGCACGTCGAGGGCTGGGGCCTGTACTCGGAGCGGCTGGCCGACGAGATGGGCCTGTACACCGACGACCTGACGCGCATGGGGATGCTGTCGTTCGACGCGTGGCGCGCGTGCCGGCTCGTGGTGGACACGGGGATGCACCACTTCGGCTGGTCCCGCGACCGGGCGGTGGCGTTCCTGCGGGACGGGTCGGCGCTGTCGGACGTCAACGTGCGCAACGAGATCGACCGGTACATCGCGTGGCCGGGCCAGGCGACCGCGTACCTGGTGGGCCGGCTGCGCATCGAGGAGTTGCGGGAACGAGCCCGGCAGGCCCTGGGCGCGCGCTTCGACATCCGCGACTTCCACCACCACGTCCTCGCCAACGGCGCCGTCCCCTTGGACACCCTGGCCACTATCATCGACCGCTGGATCGCCCGATGACCTCGCCGGGTGGCGGAAGACCCGGCGGCTGCGGCGCACGAGCACTACGCCGCGCTGCGACCGGTGCCCGGCGCCGACCGGCCGACCCGCGTGCTGACCATCGACACCGTCGCCGCGCCCGCCCGCATCCGGTCCGAGCTGACCGTCACCAAGGACGGCGTGCCGGCCGCCTACGACGGCGAGGGATCGCGGCCAAGCCCGGCGGCGGGTTCTGGCTGGCCGCCGAGGGCAACGGCAAGAAGCTGCCCAACCTGCTGGTGGAGGTCGACGCGTCCGGTGCGGTGGTGCGGGAGGTGCCGCTGCCGGTTCGGGCAGCCGGAGCCGGTGCTGCGGGAGGTGCCGCTGCCGGTTCGGGCAGCCGAAGCCGGTGCTGCGCAAGACCTTGGCCCGCGACCTGCTCCCCGCCCTGACCGCCGGCGGCGGGATCGCGCACGACAAGCCGGAGGGCTTGGCCGTGGTCGGCTTCGGCCCGCTGCGCCGACTGGTCGGCGCGGTGGACAACGACGGCCTGGACGACGCGCCGGGCGAGTCGGTGTTCCTGCGGCTGGGCCGGATTCGTCAGCGACTAGCGTCTGGCGGCGCGCTCCAGCGCCCGCCGGACCTTGGCCCCCGCGAAGGCGTCTCGCAGGTGCAGCACCGAGCCGTCCACAAAGGACAGTCGCACGACCGGCGGCACACCGAGACTGTTGCCGACGAACACGGAGTCCAGGCGAGCGACCTGGGCAGCGGGGATCTCGGCGTGAGTCGTGAAGACCGTCTGCGGGTCCTTGAACAGCAGCTTCGTCGGGTACACCACGGCCACCCGCCGGTCGCTGACCGCCAGTCGCGCGTGTCCGCGCGAGTGCGCGAAGTGGTCGGCGAGCCGGACCGCCGCGTCGGAGGTCTGCCGCGCCAGCACGAAGTAGCCCACGCTCAGGTCGTCCACCCAGTCGACGTCGGGCTGCGCGGTGACGTGCGCGGTGGGCAGCGGCCAGTGCTCCTTGCCCGGGTCGAACCGGGGCACCGTGCCGACCGCCTGGAACGGCACGACCACGTCCGCGCCGATCCGCGCGGCCACGTGCGCCTCGATCGGCGGCAGCCCCAAGACCAGCCGTTCGCCGGGCGCGAGCCAGAACTGCCCCAGCTCGCGCTCCACGATCTCGTCGTGGACGTCGAAGGTCATCGCGCCCCACCCGTCAGCTCGACCGCGCGCTGCACGAACTCGGGCCGCGCGAACACGAAGTCCACACCGGAACCGTCCACGAAGGACACTCGAAGGCAGGGCTTGCCGTCGCGCTCGAACGGCGCCACACCGCCGATCTGCCCGCGCGGGAACTCGTGCACCACCGCCATGTCCGGCACCACCACCGGTTCGCCGGAGGTGTTCGGCCCGTAGTCGTGGTAGCTGCCCGCGACGATCTTGGCGACGTCCACGCCGAAGTCCACCACGCTCTTGCCGAAGCTCATCGTCTTGCCCAGGAACGACTTCTCCGGCTCGGGCGCGGCCTGCGGCGCGACCCACGGCGCGCGCACCCCGTCCCAGCAGGCTCTTGCGCGGGTTGCCGACTTCGTCCAGGCCCTCGACGTCCAGGTAGAAGGCGCTGCGGGCGGTCGCCCACAGCAGTTGCTCGCCGGGGCGGCACACCCGGAGCCGGGACACCAGCCCGGCCCCGGGCGCGGCGCTGAAGTTGCTCACTCGTACTCGAACCCGCGGTCCATGGCGTCCTGCCGCTCCTCGCTCGAAGACGGGTCCTGCGCCTTGTCGTAGCCGTACTTGATGCCCTGCTCCATCGCGATGCCGGGCGCGTTCTCCATGATGCCGTTGGTGACGGCGGTCGGCACGTGCGTGGTGCCGGACATGCCCGCCATGCGCAGGCCGGCCTCGGCGAGGTTGGTGGTCAGGGCGTTGGCGCCGTCGCCGTCCACGCCGTAGCGGGACGCGAACCGGTTGCCGGTCTTGGACGCCATGGTCGCGGCCTCCTCGACCCCGTTGACCATGCGCGGCGAGGCGTCGGCCTTGGTGACGATCTTGGCCAGCGGGTTGGCGTCGATCTGGCGGGCCAGCCACTTCTGCGCCATGTTGCCGTCGCGCAGCCCCTCGGCCTGCTCCACCAGCTTCTTCAGCGGGCCCTTGCGCAGCTTCTGGAGCATGTCCTCCAAGCGCTTGATCAGCGGCATCAGCTTGCGCAGGTCACTGTCCCCCCGTTACCTCAAGATCGATCCGAAGCCCTCGTCGTCGTCTCCGACTTCCGGGGCGGCCGGTCGGGTCCGCGTGACCGGCGGTCGGTTCTGCTGCTGCCACGGCGCCTGGGGCGATCCGGCCGGCGGTGCCGGCGGCATCGGCGGGCGTGGCGGCATCGGCGGGCGCGGCGGCATCGGCGGCGGCGCGTTCGGCGGGACGTTGGTCACCGGCTCCGGGCCCAGCGGCCGGATCGGCGAGTGCGCGTTGAACGCTTCCTGGAACTGCGCGGCCTTGTCGCCCAGCACCGGCCCGATGGTGTCCTGGAGGGCCTGCGCGGCGTTCTGCGTGGCCTGCCGGATGGTGCCCAGGATCTCCTGCTGGAGCTGGGTGTGGCTCATCCGCATGGCGCCCGGCGAGAGCTGCAACCCCAGCACCGCGCCCGAGGGTGCGACGGTCACCACGACCGACCTGTCCCCGTTGCGCGCCTGGCCGCGCAGCTCCGCCAGCTTGTCCTTGATCTGGGCGACCCTGCCGGCCTGTTCCTGGAAGGAACGGATGGCGTCGTCCAGCCGTGCCCTGCGATCCGGCACCTGTACGTCCCCCTGTCACCGCAGGCGTTGCTCCATCGGGCCCAACCGTAGCAATGCCGTGCCGGCGGCATGACCGGAACCGGGTCGGTCGGCCGCCTAGGCTGTCCGGGTGAATCGTCACTGCGTGTGCCTCGTGTGCCGCGACCTTCGTCGGAAGGGCCTGGACGCCTTCGACCGCAAGCTCGTCAGGGACGTCCGCCGGCTCGGGTGGGGCGTGATCATGATCCCCGAGGACGACATCAGCGCGGGCTGGGCGTTCACCGTCGGCCTGTGGCACACCTTCCGCGTCCCCGAGGTCGCGATGTTCGGGCTGGACGCCGACGTGCTGCACGCCGTCCTCAACGCCGTCGGCGAACTGGTGCGGGAGGGTCGCGCGCCCGCGGCCGGCGACCGGGTCGAGGAGCTCCTGGGCGGCGGGTACCGCGTGTTGTTCGCCGACGTCCACGAGGACTGGCCGAGGACGTTCTTCGGCACCGCCCTGGGCTTCTACGGCGACACGGAGGGCCTGCGGTTCCTCCAGTGCCTGTGGCCGGACACGGCGGGCCGGTTCCCCGGCGAGGACGGGTTCACCGAAGGCCTCGCCGACCGCCAGCCCCACCTGTGGTTGGACCGCGCGCGGCACCCCGAAGGGCCGTGGACCGACCCGGAGGCGTGAATTCTCAACGAACTTCGTTCACCTGAAGTCAACCATTGCCAACACCGGCCTGGTCGCGCTTGACTGGGGCACCAGGTGGTTGCCCTGACAACCGGTGGAGGTGGACGTGATCACACGGATCGCGATGGTCGTCGGCGTGCTCGTCGGCGTACTCGTGGCGCCCGTGCCGGCGAGCGCGGCGCTGCCCGTGGTCAACATGGAGGCCGTCCTCAAGGCGGCGCAGATCGACCCGCGGCGGGCCGACTCCGCCATCACGCCCGGCAGCGGCGAGAGCGTGCTCCAGGTCGAACGCGCGCTCAACGCCAAGGGCCTGCTCCCCTCGACCTACGTGGACGGCCACTTCGGCACCCGCACGGTCGACGCGTACGCGGCCTACCAGCGCTCCCTGGGCTACACCGGCCTCGACGCCTCGGGGTTCCCCGGCCCCACGTCCATCCAGAAGCTCGGCGAGAGCCGCTACACGGTCACCCGCCTGGTCTCGGCCGGCAGCCGCACGACCTACCACAGCGCCACCATGAACACCCGCACCAAGGCCATGCTCGTCGAAGCGGAACGCCTCCTCGGCCGCACCCTCGGCATCACCCAGGGTTCGTACAACACCAGCAACCCCGGTTCGGCCGGCACCCACGACGGCGGCGGCGCGCTGGACATCTCCGTGTCCGGCATGACCGCGACGACCCGCACCACCGTGGCCCGCGTCCTGCGCCAGGTCGGCTTCGCCGCCTGGATCCGCACGCCCGACCAGGGCTTCGCCTACCACATCCACGCCATCGCCCTGGCCGACCCGGACCTGTCCACGGCCGCCCAGCACCAGGCCGGCGACTACTACCTGGGCTACAACGGCCTGGCCAACCGGGGACCCGACGACGGTCCCGTGGTCACGCCGAAGGAGACCTGGGAGGAGTACCGGCGCTGATCGCCCGATCGGGGAAATGATCACGTCTGCGAACCTGTGCACACCCCTCACGCAAGCCCGCACAGGAGCCCTCATGCGAAGACTCTTCGCCTCCCCTAGGTTCGCCTTCCGTGCCTTCGCCTCCCCGGCCGTCGTCGTCCCGGCCGTCGTCGCTTTGGCCCTGGCGACGACGGCCGCCGCGCGTCCGCCCATCGTGGACTTCCGCAACGGCGGCCTGCCCTGCGCCGCCACCCTCCACGCCCACCCCGACCGCCTGGCCGTCCGGGTCGTCGAACCCGAACCCCACCAAACCGTCGACTTCGCCCTGTGGCCGCAAGACAACCCGGACGAGCGCATAGAACGCCCCAACGTGCCCGTAACCCCGTCCGGCACCGCATGGACGTCCATGCCCGGCACGTTCTCCCACGGCCGTGCGTACTCCTGGCAAGCCCGCCTGACCGGCCTCCCGTGGACCCCACCGTGCCACTACACCGTCGACACAGTCCCCCCACCCCACCCGGCCGTCACCTCCCCCAACTACCAACCAGCCTCCAGCGGCCCCTCCCCCGCCGACGAACCGGGGATCTTCGTCCTCGGCGGCGGCGGCGACCCGGACGTGGCGGGCTTCGAGTACGGGTTCGAGGAGGAGACACCGGGCCAGACCTGCCAGGTCCAGGCGTACGACGAACTGGTGTGCGCCGAACCGTTCTCCGCCCCGGGCACCATTCGCGCCGATACCCCCGGCGGGCGGACGGAGGTCCGGGTGGAGCCGCCGGGCGGGTTCGTCCAGCTCTACGTGCGTTCGGTGGACGCGGGCGGACTGCGGTCGGAAGCGGTCGTCTACGAGTTCACGACCTGACCGCGCAAGGCGGGCGGTGGCCTTGTGGGCCACCGCCCGCTTCCCGCACCGGACAGTTGGCCTAGAAGGTGATGCTCCACCCGTCGATGTTGCCGGTGTCGTAGGAGTACACGTCCGTCACGCGCAGCTTCCACGTGCCGTTCTTGTTCTCCGACGACGTGTTCACCGTGAACGTCTCGTGGACGCCGGCCGACGAACCCACACCACCGGCCTTGCGGAGCACGAACACCGCACCCGACGGCCCGACCAGATCGATGGCCAGATCACCCGTGTACGAGTGGTTGATGTCCACCTTCACCGAAGTAGCAGCCGTGCCGACACCATCACAGCCGGACACCACCACCGACGACGTCACCGCCGCGCCCGCGTCCGGGATCGCCACGTCGTCGGTGTTCGAACCGCCGGCGCACGCGGGCGGATTGCCCCCGCCGAACGCCGTCGTGTACAGCAGCTTGTTCGGCGACCCACTACCCGGGTTCTTCACGACCCCACCAGTAGCGTTGTCCACCAACGCCTTCAGCACCTGCGCGGGGGTCGCGGACGGGTTGCCCGCCAGGTACAGCGCCGCCCCGCCGGCCACGTGCGGGGACGCCATGGACGTGCCGCTCATGTTGGTGCTGCCGGTGTCGCTGGAGTGGCTCGCGGACGTGATGTTGTTGCCGGGCGCGAAGATGTCCACGCACGAGCCGTAGTTCGAGAACGACGCCCGGTTGTCCTGGTTGTCCGTCGCGCCCACCGCGACCACGTTGGTGTTGCGCGCCGGACCCGTGCCGCAGGCGTCGGCCGAGCTGTTGCCCGCCGCCACCACGAAAGTCACACCCGCGGCGGTCAGGCGGGAGATGGCCTCGTCGCCGATGCCGGGTGTGTCGAAGGTGAAGCTGCCGTTGACGACCGCGGGCTTCACGGCGTTGCGGGCGATCCACTCGATTCCCTCGACGCCGTCGGAGTCCGGCGCGCTCCCGCCGCAGCCCAGGATGCGCACCGCGACCAGCTTGGTCTTCTTGGCCACGCCCCACGTCTTGCCGCCGATCGTGCCGGACACGTGGGTGCCGTGGCCGTTGCAGTCCTGCGCCACCGGGTCCTCGTCGACGAAGTCGTAGCCGTCGGACGCCCGGCCCTCGAACTCGGTGTGCGACTTGCGGATTCCCGTGTCCAACACGTACGTGGTCACGTTGGACGCGGTGGTGTTGTAGGTGTACTTGGTGTCCAGCGGCAGGTTGCGCTGGTCCACCCGGTCGATGCCGTAGGTCGCGTTGTTCTGGGTGTCGGCGACCTGCGCGGTGCCGTCCTGGAACACCCTCGCCACAGCCGGGTCCGCGGCCAGCCTACGCGCCTGCCGGTCGGACAGGTCGCGCACCAGGAAACCGCGCATCGCCACGGAGAACACCGACTTGAGCCGCCCGCCGTAGCGGCCCACGAGCGCCTCGGACTCGGACTGGATCTGCGCCTGGGTGCGCGGGACGTCCTTGAGGGACACCAGGAAGCTGCCCGCGAACGGGCGTTTGGCGGGGACGAAGTCGGCTTCGGCCTGCGCGGACGCGGATGGCGCCAAACCGAGCGCGGCCAGGGCGGCGACCGCCGACGCGGCCGTCAGTCGTGCCTTCATCTTGCTGTGCCTCCAACGATTGCAGGGGTAATCAGAAGGAGATGGACCAGCCGTCGACGGTGCCCGTGTCGTAGGAGTAGACGTCGGTCACGCGGAGCTGCCACGTGCCGTTCTTGTTCTCCGACGACGTGTTCACCGTGAAGGTCTCGTGGATGCCCGCCGAGGAACCGATCCCACCGGCCTTGCGCAACACGATCACGTTGCCGGACGGGCCGACCAGGTCGACGGCCAGGTCACCGGTGTAGGAGTGGTTGATGTCGACCTTCACCTGAGTGGACGTCGTGCCGACACCATCGCAGTTCGACACCACCACCGACGACGTCACCGCCGCACCGGCATCGGGAATCACCACGTCGTCGGTGTTCGAGCCACCCGAGCAGGCCGGCGGGCCGCCGGTGAAACCCGTGTAGAGCAGCTTGTTCGGCGAGCCCGCACCCGCGTTCTTCACCACGCCGGCGGTCGCGTTGTCGGTGAGGGCCTTGGCCACCTGGGCGGGTGTGGCGGCGGTGTTGCCCGACAGGTACAGCGCCGCCGCGCCGGCCACGTGCGGGGTGGCCATCGACGTGCCGCTGATGGAGTTGGTGCCGCCGTTGTGCCACGTCGAGGTGATGCTGGTGCCCGGCGCGAAGATGTCCGTGCACGACCCGTAGTTGGAGAACGTCGACCGGGTGTCGGAGCTGTCCGTGGCGTTGACCGTGATCGCTTCGGGCGTCCGCGCGGGGGACGTCGAGCACGCGTCCTTGTTGTCGTTGCCGGCGGCCACGGCGAAGGTGACGCCGGAGGCGACGGCGCGCTTCACCGCGTCGTCCACGGACGAGTCGGCCGCGCCGCCCAGGCTCATGTTCGCCACGGCGGGCTTGACCGCGTTCTTGGCCACCCAGTCGATGCCGCCGATGACCTGGGACCACTGGCCGGTGCCCTGGCAGTTCAGCACCCGGACGCCGACCAGTTTGACGCCCTTCGCGACCCCGTACGTGGCGCTGCCGATGGTGCCGGCGACGTGCGTGCCGTGGCCGTTGCAGTCCTGCGCGACCGAGTCGTTGTCGATGAAGTCGTAGCCGTCGACCGCGCGGCCCCCGAAGTCACTGTGCGCCTTGTGGATGCCGGTGTCGACGACGTACGCGGTGACGTTGGAAGCCGTGTTGGCGTAGTTGTACTTCTTGTCCAACGGCAAGCTCTTCTGGTCGACCCGGTCCAGGCCCCAGGTCGGGTTGTCCTGGGTGCCGGTGGCCTTCGCGATGCCGTCCTGCTCCACGTAGTCCACGGCCGGGTCGGCGGCCAGCCTTCGGGCCTGCGCCTCGGGCAGCGTGACCGAGAAGCCCCGCAGGGCGGCGGTGTAGGTCAGCTTGAGCGTGCCGCCGTACGCGCGGGCCAGTTCGCTCGCCTTGTCGGGGGTCCGCCGCGCGTCGACCGCGCTGTCCTTGAGGACCACGATGTAGGCGTCCTGCACCGTGCCCGGCTCGTTCGCGCCGCGGATCGCGCCCTCCGGCGCGGCGCCGTAGCCGTAGCCGTAGCCGTGCAGGGTGAGGGCCGACGCCGCCAGGCAGGCGGTCACGACCCGTCGCCGGGTCGAGCGATCTTGTCGCATCGGGGGTTCTCCGTTCCACTCGGCCGCCCAGCAGGGTCGGCGGCCACGTGGAACCCACCTTCGGGCGACGCGGGAGGGTGAACAATCCGGGTAGTACTACGTAGGGCTACGCAAACTAAGCGTGGTTTCACCCGATGTCGCGGTGGGCATCCCCCGGTACCTCGTCGAGTCGCGGTTGGCGGTAGCGCAATGTCCGAAGGCGGGAGACAGATCGGCGTGCTGGACGTCGGCTGCTTCAGCGCACACCTGCTCGTGGTCGCCGACCACGGGCTCAGGCCTGTGCTCAACCACAAGGTCAGGTTGCGGCTCGACCTGGCCCTCGACGACGCCGCGCGGGTGCGCCGCAAGGGGATCGAGCAGGTCGTGGGCGCGGTCCGGGAGTCGCTGGCGGCGGCCGAGCGGGCCGGGGTGACGCACGTCCTGCCCTACGCCACGTCGATCCTGCGGGACGCGCCCAACGCGCCCGAGGTGTTCGCCGAGATCGCGGCCGGGACCGGGGTGGCGCTGCACGTGCTGTCCGGCGCCGAGGAGGCGCGGCTGTCCTACCTGGCGGCCCGGCGCTGGTTCGGCGCGGGTCCGCTGCTGGTGCTCGACATCGGCGGCGGCACGGTGGAACTGGCGGCCGGTGACGGAGCGGAGCCGGCCGTGGTGGGGTCCCTGCCGTACGGGGCGCGGGCCGTGACGCGCCGGCCGGTGTCGATGAAGAAGGTCCGACGGCAGGTCGCCGACCTGCTCGGGGACGTCCGCGAGCACCGGGCGGTGGGCTGCTCGAAGGTCTTCCAGCAGCTCGCGCGGCTCGCCGGCGCCCGCCCGCAACGCGACGGCTTGACCGTGTCGCGCTCACTGAACGTGAGCGACCTGCGCCGCTGGATACCGCGCCTGGAATCGATGCCGCCCGCCAAGCGGGCCACCCTGCCCGGCATCTCGCGGCACCGCGCCGGGCAGGCGCACGCGGGCGCGGTGGTCGCCGCGACGCTGATGCGGGCGACGGGGCACGACGAGGTGGTGATCTGTCCGTGGTCGAGCCGGGAGGGGCTGCTGCTCACTCTCCTGGACGACGCGGGCACAGCGGCTTGCCGGGTGGCGTGAGAGGACTGGCGGGGGATGCTGGCGTTGTCGGTCGAGGCCCACCGGACGGGGTGCGCGGTGGTCGTGGCGACCGGGGAGCTGGACCTGGCGGGCGCGCGGCGGGTGTTGGACAAGCTGGACCGGCTGGTGACCGAGGGTCGGGACCGGATCGTGCTGGACATGTCCGGGGTGGCGTTCTGCGGGGCGCAGGCGATGAGCGCGCTGGTCCGGACGCGCGCGCGGGCGCAGCGGGCGGGCGGGTGGCTGCGCTTGGCGGCGGTGCCGCCGCACGTGCGGCGCGTGTTCGGCAAGACCGACCTGGACCGGTTGTTCCCGCACTTCCCCGACATCGCCTCCGCGGCGGCCGGGCGGCCGTTGCCCGAACAACGCACCAGCCCCGACGGCTCGGCATACGACGGGCGCGCGCCGGGTAACCCGGCCGAGTGACCACGCTCAGACGCGACATCCCGGCCTTGCCCGACCTGGTGTTCGCGGCGGCCGTGGAACCCCAGCGGCTCGCCGACTGGTTGCCCCCGCCGCTGGACGTCGTCGGGTTGGCCGACAACATCCTGATCCTCCGGCACGAGGGCCGCCTCACCCAGGTGCGGCTGGCCGCCGACTTCGACCACCTGCGCCTGACGTGGGAGTCCCTGGCCGACCCCACCCGCCGCGGCACGCTGAGCGTGAGCCCGCTGGGCGTCGGCCACAGCGTCGCCGAGCTGGAGGTGGAGCCGGACGACGACGAGTTCGCCGGCCACCTGCTCGACGCCCTCGCGAAAGAAGTTGAGGCCACCTTCACCGCCGGCTGATCATGGCCGTCGTGCACCTCCGCCCCGCCCGTCCCGACGAGTTCCCCCTGTTGCAGGCCATCGAGGTCGCTTCCGGCGAACCGTTCCGCGACGTCGGCATGCCCGAGATCGCCGACGACGACCCGATCACGTCGGAGGCCCTCGCCCACGCCCACGTGTGGGTCGCCGCCGACCCGGACCCCGTCGCCTGGGTCGCCGCGATCGAGGTCGACGGCCACGCCCACGTCGAGCAGATCAGCGTCCACCCCGACCACGCCCGCCGCGGCATCGGCGCGGCCCTCCTCGACCACGTGGAGACGTGGGCCACCACCCGCGGCCTGGCCGGCCTGACCCTCACCACGTTCCGCGACGTCCCGTGGAACGCCCCGTACTACCGACGCTTGGGATTCCACGAGGTCAGGGACCTGACACCGGGCTTGGCGGCGATCGTGGCGGCGGAGGCGGCCCGCGGTCTCGACCCGGCGACACGCGTGTGCCTGGAGCGGGGTCCTCGGCGCGGGGTTTGAGGGTGATACTGAACGGGCAGACCTCCCATCGCAGCCCGTTCGGAGGTTCCCCGGTGGTCGATTTCGTGCACGAGGCATTGCTCTACCGCGACGCGGGGCAATTCCTCGGCGGCACCGTGCCGTTCGTGCGCGACGGCCTGGCGGCCGGGCAACCGGTGCTGGTCGCCGTGCCCCAACCCAACATCGACCTGCTGCGCGACGCCCTGGCAGACGACGCCGACCAGGTCGAGTTCCTCGACATGCGCACCGCCGGCCGCAACCCCGGCCGAATCATCCCCGGCGTCCTCACCACCTTCACCGACACCGCTCGCGGCGATCCCGTCCGCATCGTCGGCGAACCGGTCTGGGCCGACCGGACGGAACTGGAGTACCCGGCCTGCGTGCAACACGAGGCGTTGATCAACACGGCGTTCGAGGACCGTCCCGCTTGGATCTTGTGCCCGTACGACGCGAGCACCCTTACGCCTGACGTCTTGGGTGACGCCGAAACCACCCACCCGGTCGTCCTGGAAGACACCCGCCGCCGTCCCAGCCACGGGTATCGCGATCCGTTCTTGACCGCCGAGGACTTCAACCTGCCGTTGCCGCCACCTCCGTCCGACGCGGTGGCCCGGCGCTTCGACCTGGACTCCCTGGTGGAGATGCGGCAGTTGGTCGCCGCGTACGCGGTCGCGGCCGGGTTGACCGCCGACCAGGTCGAGGACCTGGTGCTGGCGGTGAACGAGCTGGCGACGAACAGCGTGGTGCACGCCAACGGGCGGGGGACGTTGCTGCTGTGGCGCGAGGGGGCGGCGGTGGTGTGCGAGGTGCGGGACCGGGGACGGTTGGCGAACCCCATGGTGGGACGGGGGAATCCGGGGCCTCAGGCGCGGGGCGGGTTCGGCGTCATGCTGGTGAACCTGCTGTGCGACCTGGTCCGACTGCACTCCCGGTCCGACGGCACCACCATCCGCGTCTACATGGGCTGACCCCACCGCGCACCAGCCCCGATGCTTTTCGCCGCGCGGAGCGCGGTGGGCAGGGCTCCCAGCCCAGGGGAAGGGCTTCGCTTCCCCATCGGTGGTCTGCCCGCCGGCGAGGCGCTTTTGATCTTTGGACTCGCGCTTCGCATCTCCCCGTACTGTATGGCCTGGCGGAGCCAACCACAGATTTCCCCGGGTTCCGCAAAAACTCTCGCTCGCACCTCGCAAAACTCTTTGACTCCACCCGGGGAAATCTGTGGCATTGCCCTTCGGGCAGGCCATACGGGGAGGACGGGAAAAGCCCAAAAGCAAGCGCGCCGCGCGCGCCCAAAAGCTACCAGCAGCCGCTGCGCGGCCCGGTCGGGGTGGCTATCACTCGACTGAGTGAGATGTCGTGGTGGCGTCACGTGCCTGCCACATCCCCGTCATCCCGATCTGCTTGCCTGGACGATCCCAACCAGCGAGGCCACCCATGACCCAGTTGAGTTCGTTGGACGTGGCATTCCTCTGCATGGAAGACGCCACCAACCCCATGCACCTCGGCGCCGTCGCCACCTTCGCCCCGCACACCCCCGTCCACCCGGCCCGGATCGTTTCCCTCCTCTCCGAACGAGCCCTGGAGATCGACGCCCTGCGCCGCCGGGTCCGCTTTTCCTGGGTGCCGCCCGGCGGTGCGACCTGGGTCGACGACCCCACATTCGCCGTCGACGACCACGTCATGGGCCACCACCTGCGCGGCAAGGACCGGAGTGAACGGTTCGAGGCCGTGGTGTCGCATTTGATGGGCAAGCCCCTCGACCTTGATCGGCCGCCGTGGGAAGTGCACGTCGTC
Source organism: Actinosynnema sp. CA-248983 (assembly GCA_050954585.1). Classification (GTDB taxonomy): domain Bacteria; phylum Actinomycetota; class Actinomycetes; order Mycobacteriales; family Pseudonocardiaceae; genus Actinosynnema. The sequence goes on from CP191863.1 coordinate 6,040,147, forward strand.
ACCGGTCTGGGAGGTGGACGGTTCGCGGTGGTGGTGAAGATGCACCACGCGCTGTGCGACGGCATGAAGGCTGTGGGGCTCGGACTTCAGCTGTTCGACGGAATGGAGCACGTCCCGGCAATTCCGACAAATCCAGACCGCCGAAGCGGGCTGGTCGAGTCGGTCAAGGAGGTCGCGCGGGCGGCGTCGATCGCGTCCGATGTCGTTCGCAGTGCTCGGCCGCCGGTGCGCCGGTCGCCCGTCGTCTCCCTCTCCACGCGCCGACGGCAGGTGGTGATGGCACGGATCGGCGTGGACGAGGTGCACCGGGTTCGGCGGGAGTGCGGGGGGACGGTCAACGACGTGATGTTGGCGTTGGTGACCGGGGCGTTGCGGCAGTGGCTGGTCGCGAACGGGTCCGCAGAAGAGGGCACCACCCTGCGGGCGTTGGTGCCGGTGGCGCGCCGTGGCGCGACACGAGCAGGCAACCGGATCTCCGGGTACCTGTGTTCGTTGCCGGTCGGCGAGGCCGACCCGGTGGAACGCCTGCGGCTCGTGCGCGAGGAGATGGCCCGGCACAAGGCGGCCGGATCGGAGCGCGGGGCCGGCGCGTTGCCGTTGTTGGCCGAACGGATTCCTTCGGTGGTGCATCGGATCGCCGCGCCGATCGCGGGCAAGTGCGCGCCGCTGCTGTTCGACGCGTTGGTGACCAGCGTTCCGTTGCCCGCCATCCCGTTGCGGCTCGACGGCGCCGAACTCAGGGAGGTGTACCCGGTGCCGCCGGTCGCGGCCGGGCACGCGGTGGGGGTCGCGTTGTCGTCCTACCGGTCGGGTGTGCACGTGTGCCTGCACACGAACCAGCCGTGGCTGGCCGAGTCGCGCCGGCTCCAGCACGCGCTGCGCACCGAACTCGCCGCCCTGCACCGCCGCGTCCCGGCAGAATCGCGGAGGTGACCTCAGCTCTCGTGCTCGCCCACGGCGCCGGCGGCTCCGTCCGCGCCAACTTCAGCCCGCTGATCCCCGTCCTGTCCCGCACCCGCAAGGTGTTCTCCGCGGACTACCCCGGGTCCGGCGCCACGCCCCGCGCCACCGGCCCGCTGTCCCTGGACGACCTGGCCGACCGCGTGGTGGCCGCAGCGGGCGACACGCCGACGTTCGCCGTGCTGGGCTACTCGCTGGGCTGCGCCGTGGCGGTCCGCGCCGCGGTGCGGCACCCCGAACGGGTGACGAAGCTGATCCCCACCTCCGGCTTCGTCCGGGTCGACGACGAGACGCGGGCGCGCACCGAGACCTGGCGCCGACTGCTGACCGGCGACCCGATGGAGCTGGCACGGTTCCAGATGTCGGTGGTGCTGGGTGAGCCGTTCGAGCGCGCGATGCCCGCCGTCCAGCGCGAGGGGTTCCTCGAACTGATGTCGCTGACCGTCCCGCCCGGCGCCGACGAGCAGGTCGAACTGGTGCAACGGGTGGACCTCACCGCGGACCTGCCGCGGATCGACGTGCCGACCCTGGTCATCGGCACCAAGCACGACCGCCTGATCACGCCGTCGTCCACGCGCGCACTCGCCGACGCCATCCCGGGCGCGCGGTGGGCCGAACTGGACAGCGGCCACGCGCCGTCGTTGGAAGCCCCGACCGAGTGGATTCGGCTGGTCGAGGAGTTCCTCGGCTAGCGCGCCGGTTTGCCGGTGCCCCGACCGGGCTAACCACGGCGGTATGAGCAACACGCTGGTCCTGGACGTGGACGGCACGCTCGTGGACACCAACTACCACCACGCCGTCGCCTGGTTCCGCGCGTTCCGCCGGTTCGACATCACCGTGCCCACGTGGAAGCTGCACCGCGCCATCGGCATGGGCGGGGACAAGCTCGTCGCCGCCGTCGCCGGGCAGCACGTAGAGGACGAGCACGGCGACGGCATCCGCAAGGCGTGGGAGGCCGCGTTCGAGCCGATGCTGGCCGAGGTCCGGCCGCTGGAGGGCGCGCACCGGCTGGTGAGCGCCGCCCTGGAGCACGACTTCGCCGTGGTGCTCGCCAGTTCCGGCAAGCGCCACCACGTCGACCACTACGTGAAGCTGATCGACGCGCAGGGCGTGGTGTCGACTTCGTCCGACGACGTCGAGGAGTCCAAGCCCGCCCCCGACCTGATCGAGGTGGCGTTGCGGCGGGTCGACTCGTCCGGGCGCGCGGTGGTGATCGGCGACTCGGTGTGGGACTGCGAGGCGGCGCACCGGGCGGGGCTGCCGGTGGTGTGCCTGCGGACCGGCGGGTTCGGCGAGGCCGAGCTGCTGGAGCACGGCGCGTCCACCGTCTACGAGGAACTCGACCAGTTGCGGGCGGACCTGACCGACCTGCCGATGGCCTAGGAGGGGACCGTGCGGATCGGCTACACCCTGATGACCGAGCAGGCCGGGCCGAAGGCGCTCGTCGCGCACGCCGCGCGGGCCGAGCGGGCCGGGTTCGACTTCGAGGTCATGAGCGACCACTACTTCCCGTGGCTGGACGAGCAGGGCCACGCGCCGTACGCGTGGAGCGTGCTGGGCGCGGTGGCGCAGGTGACCGAGCGGGTCGAGCTGATGACCTACGTGACGTGCCCGACCATGCGGTACCACCCGGCGGTGGTGGCGCAGAAGGCGGCGACGGTGCAGTTGCTGTCCGACGACCGGTTCACGCTGGGCCTGGGCGCCGGGGAGAACCTCAACGAGCACGTCGTGGGCCGCGGGTGGCCGCCGGTGAACGTGCGGCACGAGCTGCTGCGCGAGGCGGTGGAGATCATCTCGCTGCTGTTCGACGGCGGGTACGTGAACTACGCGGGCGACCACTTCCGGGTGGACTCGGCGAAGCTGTGGGACCTGCCGGCGCGGCGGGTGCCGATCGCGGTGGCGGTGTCCGGCAGCCAGTCGGTGCAAACGTTCGCGCCCCTGGCCGACGCGATGGTGGCCACCGAGCCGAACGCGGAGCTGTGCCGCGACTGGGACGTCTTCCAGGGCCGGTCGGCGCGCAAGATCGGCCAGGTGCCGGTGTGCTGGGACCCGTCGGAGGACGAGGCGGTGAAGCGGGCGCACGACCAGTTCCGCTGGTTCGCGGGCGGCTGGAAGGTGAACTCGGAGCTGCCGGGGCCCGCCGGGTTCGCGGGGGCGACGCAGTTCGTGCGGCCGTCGGACGTGGCCGAGCAGATCCCGTGCGGTCCGGACGTCGGGCCGATCGCGGAGGCGGTGCGCGGGTTCGCGGAAGCCGGGTTCACCGACCTGGCGCTGGTCCAGATCGGCGGCGACAACCAGGACGAGTTCCTGGAGTTCGCCGAGTCCGACCTCCTGCCGGCGCTGCGCTGATCAGCCCCTCGCCCCCATCCGGGGCGACGGCGGGTCCGGCGTCGGCGGCTCGTGGGTCGGCGGTGACGTCGTGCGGCGGGTCCGGGACGTCGTGTCGGTCGGGTTGGCCGGCGTCGGGTTCGGCGCCTGGTGGACCGTGGTGGTGGCCTTCGGTTGACCGCCCGGCCGTTCCAAGACCGTCGTGCTGACGGAGGTCACCACGACGGTGTGGGGGTCCAGCGGCGGGCCGGCGACCTGTTTGCCGGGCTCGACCACGGTCACCGTGGACGGGTCCGACCCCACGGCGCCGGGCACGGCGGGACTGGTGGTCGGGGCCGGGCCGTCGAGCTGCGGGCGCAGGTCCGGCGGGTCCGGACGGCCGGTCAGGGTGGCCGCGTGGACGAGCGCCGCCAAGCCCAGGAACGCCGCCACGCCGCCCACCGCCAGCACCAGGCGCCGGCGGTTGCGGGGCGGCTCGGCCGGGGGCTGCTCGACGGGTTCGGCGCGTTGCGCGACCTCCACGCCCACCAGGGGGCGCAGGCCGGCGCTGGCGCGTTCGGCCACCGCCAGCATGTCGGCGCACTCGGCGGCCGTGGGGCGCTTGCTCGGCAGCGTGTGGGTCATCGCGGTCAGCACGTCGACCCACTCGGCGGGCAGGTTGGCCGGGACGCGCGGTTCGCGGTGCAGGCGGGCCAGGGCGGCCTCGGTGTCGCCGCCGGGGTACTCGGGGCGGCCGGTCAGGCACTCCAGGAGGACCAGGCCCAGCGCGTAGACGTCGGCGGGCGGGCCGACCTCCCCGCCCCGCACCTGTTCCGGCGCCAGGTACCCGGCCGTACCCACCAGAACACCCGATCGGGTGACGCGGGTGACCTGCGCCTGGAGGGCCAGGCCGAAGTCCGCCAGGTACGCCCGCCGCTCGTCGGCGGCCAGCAGGATGTTCGACGGCTTCACGTCCCGGTGCACCACGTCCTTGGCGTGCACGTGCCCGAGGATCTCGGCGACCTGCGCCCCGATGCGCGCCACCACCTCGGGGGCCAGCGCCTCGCGCATCCGCCGCCGCAGGGTGCCGCCCTCGACGGCCTGCATGACGTAGAACGGCCGCCCCCGGTGGGACCCCGTGCCGTACACCGCCACGACACCGGGGCAGTCCAGCTCGGACAGCATCTGCGCCTCGCGGTCGAGGCGGACCTGGTCCTCGGGCGTCGCGGTCCCCTGGAATACCTTGATCGCGACCCTGCGGTCCAACTGGGTGTCGAAGGCCCGGTAGACCTCGGCCATTCCGCCGGACCCGTAAAGACCGCCCAGGGCGTACCGCCCGTCGACGACCTCACCGGTCAGGTCCCCGTCCCACATCCGGCTGACCTCCGCTGCCCCGACAGAGCCGTGTTCGGGAAACTACCGCCCGCCTGGCTGGAGTAGCTACCCGGTTCGACATTTCGGGTCCACGTACCCGTAGCACTCCCGTCACAAACAACTGTTTATTCGCAGTTGACGTTCGTGCTGGTCAACGCGAACCACAACTCGGCGCGCACGCCCGGTGAGTCCAACGAGCGGCCCAACAGCTCCGCCACCCGCCGCATCCGGTTGCGCATCGTGTGCCGGTGCACGCCCAGCCGGGCCGCCGCCGGGTCCCACTGGCCGTGGCACGCCAGCCACACCCGCAGCGACTCCCGCAGCCGCTCGTCCAGGGGCGCCAGCAGCGTCGCGGCGTGCGCGGCGGCGTCGGGGGCGAGCAGGCCCGCCCCGGGCACGTCCTCGAAGAACGCGACCCGCTCCTCCCGGGCCCGCAACGCCTCCCGGTACCCGCGCGCGACCTCGGCCGCGGAAACCGGGCTCGACGCGTGGAAGGGCCCGTCCACCCGGTCGCCGAGCACAACGAAGTCGCCCTCGTGCTCGGCCCAGAACGGTTCCCCGCGCGGGACCAGGAACACCCGGAACTCCCCCGCCGGCACCCCCGGCGCCGGCACCCCGGCCAGCAGCAGCCGGAACCGGGCCGTCCGCAGCTCCCGGCGCACCACGTCCACCGCGTCCGACCCGGCCAACGCGAGCGTGAGCAGCGACGCGGCCGTGTTGACCACCGTCCGGTCCACCGCGTCCAGCGGCTCGGGGGTCGCCACCGCGAGGTAGCCGTGCCGGCCCAGCACCTGGAGCGCCAGGTACCGCTCCCCGGCCCGCCACGCCGAGCCCGCCGGCCCACGCCCGAGCCGCGCCGCCTCCGCGCGCAGGTCCGGCAGGTCGCCGCTGACGTGCACGAACTCGCCGGACGGGTCGAGCAGCGCCGCCGAGCCGCCGAGCAACCCGGCCAGCCGCCGCACGACCGCCGCCGGCGAGGTCAGGGCCGCCCGGGTCAGCGCGCGCTGGGCTTCACTCGTCCGGGTCAGCGCCGCGTACTCGTCGGCCGCGACCGCCCGCGACACCGCCTTGGTGATCGCGATGAACGGCACCGCGCGCGGCACCTCCAGCACCGCCAGCCCCGCCGACCGCGCCGCCTCGACCAGCTCCCCCGGCACGCTCGCGTGGCTCAGCCCCGTGCCGAAACCCAAGCCGACGACACCGGCGTCCGCCAGCCGCCGCGCGTACGCCGGGTACGGGCCGAGCGCGATGCCGGTGGTCAGCAGCAGCTCGCCGCCCTCCAGGAACGGCGTCGGGTCGGCCAGCTCGGTGCTGTGCACCCACGACACCGGCCGGTCCAGCCCGGTGTCGACGTGCACGGTCAGCCCCACCTCGCGGGCCAGGCGCGCCAGCGTCAACGGCATGGACACTTTGTACATCCCCTGCCAGGAGCTGGCCATTTCGGTCACTGTGCGACAACCCCGTGGACCACCGATGCTCGAACCATGACCCGACTGCTCACCCAGATCCCCGGCCCCCGCTCCCAGGAGCTGACCGCCCGGCGCAAGGGCGCGGTGTCGGCGGCCGTCGGCTCGACCCTGCCGGTGTTCGTCGACCACGCCGAGGACGGGCTGCTGGTCGACGTGGACGGCAACCGGCTCATCGACCTGGGCTCGGGCATCGCGGTCACCGGCGTGGGCAACCCGGCGCCGCGGGTGGCCGAGGCCGTGCACCGGCAGATCGACCGGTTCAGCCACACCTGCTTCATGGTCACCCCGTACCAGGGGTACGTGGAGGTGTGCGAACGGCTCAACGATCTCACCCCCGGCGCGCACGAGAAGCGGTCGGCGCTGTTCAACTCGGGCGCGGAGGCCGTGGAGAACGCGGTGAAGGTCGCCCGGCACGCCACCGGCCGCCAGGCGGTCGTGGTGTTCGACCACGGCTACCACGGGCGCACCAACCTGACCATGGCGCTGACCGCCAAGAACATGCCCTACAAGCACGGCTTCGGGCCGTTCGCGCCCGAGGTGTACCGGGTGCCCGCGTCCTACCCGTCGCGCGACGGGCTGACCGGCGAGGAGGCCGCCGCGCGGGCGGTCGAGGCGGTCGAGAAGCAGGTGGGCGCGGACAACACCGCGTGCGTGGTGATCGAGCCGATCCAGGGCGAAGGCGGGTTCATCGTGCCCGCACCGGGGTTCCTGCCCGCTCTTGAGCAGTGGTGCCGGGACCGGGGCGTGCTGCTGGTGGCCGACGAGATCCAGACCGGGTTCTGCCGCACCGGCTCGTGGTTCGCCAGCGACCACGAAGACGTGGTGCCGGACCTGGTCACCACCGCCAAGGGCATCGCGGGCGGTCTGCCGCTGGCCGGCGTCACCGGGCGCGCGGAGCTGATGGACGCCGTGCACGTCGGCGGGCTGGGCGGCACCTACGGCGGCAACCCGGTCGCGTGCGCCGCCGCGCTGGGCGCGATCGACACCATGGTCGAGAAGGACCTCAACGCCGCCGCGCGCCGCATCGAGGAGTTCGCCGTGCCCCGGCTGCGGGCCGCGGTGGGCGCGGGCGGCGAGGTGCGCGGGCGGGGCGCGATGCTGGCCGTGGAGTTCGCCGAGCGCACGCCCGCCGTGGCGGCGCGGGTCGCGGCGGCGTGCCACGCGGCGGGCGTGGTAGTCCTGACGTGCGGGACGTCCGGCAACGTCCTGCGCCTGCTGCCACCCCTGGTCATCCCGGACGACCTGCTGGCCGAGGGGGTCGCCGTGCTGGAGCGGGCCATCACCGAAGGAGTCGCACGATGAACTACTGGGTAGCCGGGCAGGCCGCGTCGAGCGGGGACGTGGTGGAGGTGCGCTCGCCGCACGACGGCGCGCTCGCCGGCACCACCTCGTGGGCCACGCCGGAGGACGTGGAGCGCGCGGTCGCGTCGGCCCACGCGGTCGCGCCGGAGTTCGCCGTGCTGCCCGCGCACGCCCGCGCGGCGGCGCTGGACCACGTGTCGCGGCGGCTGGCCGAGCGCGCCGAGGAGGTGGCCGCGCTGATCACGGCCGAGTCGGGCAAGCCGGTGAAGTGGTCGCGGATCGAGGTCAACCGGGCGGTGTCGACGTTCCGGTGGGCGGCCGAGGAGGCGCGGCGGTTCTCCGGCGACCTCCAGCGCCTGGACACCGACCCCGGCGCGACCGGCCGGCTGGCGCTGGTGCGCCGCGCGCCGCGCGGTCCGGTGCTGGGCATCTCGCCGTTCAACTTCCCGCTGAACCTGGTGGCGCACAAGGTCGCGCCCGCGATCGCGGTGGGCGCGCCGATCATCGTCAAGCCCGCGCCCTCGACCCCGTTGGTGGCGCTGCTGCTGGGTTCCCTGCTGGCGGAGACCGACCTGCCCGCCGGCTCGTGGTCGGTGCTGCCGGTGCCCAACTCGGCGGCCGGCGCCCTGGTCGAGGACCCGCGACTGCCGGTGGTGTCGTTCACCGGCTCCGGCCCGGTCGGGTACTCGATCCTGGAACAGGTGCCGCGCAAGCACGTCGTGCTGGAACTGGGCGGCAACGCGGCGGCCGTCGTCTGTCCTGATTGGACGGACCTGGACTGGGCGGCGCAGCGGATCGCCACGTTCGCCATGTACCAGGGCGGGCAGTCCTGCATCTCCGTGCAGCGCGTGTACGTGCACCGGGACGTGTACGACTCCGTCGCGGATTCCGTTGTGGCGCACGTGCGCAAGCTGGGGACGGGCGCGCCGCAGGACCCGGCCACCGACGTCGGTCCGCTGATCAACGAGGCGGCGGCGGAGCGGGTCGAGGCGTGGGTGTCCGAGGCGGTCGAGGCCGGGGCGCGGGTGCTGACCGGCGGCACGCGGGAGGGTGCGGTGTACGCGCCCACCGTGCTGGCCGACGTGCCGGACGGGTGCAAGGTGGTGGACGAGGAGGTCTTCGGGCCGGTGGTCGTCCTCGCGCCGGTCGACTCGGTGGAGGAGGCGTTCGACAAGGTCAACGCGTCCCGTTTCGGTTTGCAGGCCGGGCTTTTCACCCACGACGTGCGCCTGGCGTTCAAGGCGTCGTCGCGGCTGGCGGTGGGCGGGGTGATCGTCGGCGACGTGCCGAGCTTCCGCGCCGACCAGATGCCGTACGGCGGGGTGAAGGAGTCCGGCACCGGCCGCGAGGGCGTGCGGGCGGCGATGGACGACCTGACCGAGCAGCGCGTGCTCGTGCTGACCGGCCTGGAGCTATGACCGGGGTTCCGCCGGTTTCGCGGGTTTCGCGGTGAGGAAGGCGTCGGCCCACCGGGCTTTCGGGTCGACGTCCACCAGCAGCAGCTTGGCCAGCAGGGTCAGCGGGATGGCGAGGATCGCGCCCAGCGGCCCGATCAGCCATGCCCAGAACAGCAGCGTCAGGAACGTGACCGTGGTCGACAGCCCGACCGAGTCGCCCACGAACCGGGGCTGGATCAGCGTCTGCACCACGAAGTTCAGCACGCTGTAGACCGCGACCACCCACAACGCCAGTTCCCAGCCGCTCTCCAGCAGCGCCAGCAGCACCGGGGGCACCAGGCCCAGCACGAACCCGACGTTCGGGATGTAGTTGGTGATGAACGCCAGCAGCGCCCACAGGACCGGCAGCGGGATGCCCATGATCGCCAGCGCCACGCCGTCCAAGACCGCGACGATCAACCCGAACACCGTCGACACGACCAGGTACCTGCGAGTCGCGGAGGCGAACCGCCCCAACGCCTTGGCCACCTCCGGCCGGTCCTTGGCGATCAACGCCATCCGCGCGCCGGCGCTGCCCGCGTCCACCGACAGGAACACCAGCAGGGACAACAGGAACACGATGTTGGACGCCAACCCGCCGACCCCGCTGAGCACCGCGCCCAGCACCCCGGCCACCCGGCCGATGTCCAATCCGTCGGCGACCTGCCGCAGCTCGTCCACCCCGACCCCGAACCGGGCCAGTTGCCCCACCACGGAGTCCGCGAGCGCACGGGCGCGGTCGGCGTACTGCGGCAGTTGGGTGGCCAACTGCGCCACCGACACCACCAACACCACGACCAGCGACAGCAGGATCGCGTAGACACCGAGCACCAACGCGGTCGCGGCCACCCAGGTGGGCAACCCCTTGCGGCGCAACCAGGAGTGCACCGGACTGACCGCGATCACCAGGATCAGGGCGAGGAACACCGGCCCGATCAACCAGGACAGCGCCATGATCCCGGCCCCGACGACCACCGCGGCGGCAGCCCCGAGCAACACCACAAGTCCCCTGGGCAACTCCATGCCGGCAGCGTAGGACCAATTCCCCCGCCCCACCCGTCGCCCGGCGGTGCCGTGACACGGTGGCGAAGATCCATCCCGGCGCGACCCCGACCCCCGGCTTCCGCGACTTCCTCCCGCAGTGGATCGAGCGGCAACCCTGGTACCGGGGTGCGGAGACCCCCGCGCTGCGCCCCGTCGGCTTCCACCGCCTGGAGGACCCGGCGGGCGAGGCCGGCATGGAGGCCCACCCGGTCTCCGACGGCACCGACCTGTACCACGTCCCCCTCACCTACCGGGGTGCTCCGCTGCCGGACGCGCACCCGTGCCCTTCGGGGCAAGCATCGAAGTGGTGCGAATCCTCACCCCCGACTCACTTCCCGAGGCCTCCGGCCTGGTACTCGGCACCTGGCACCCCGACACCACTCCCGTCACCGGCTGCCTGGCCGCGGTGGTGGGTGGCTAAGCGGCTTCCAGCACGAAGAACAGGAAGCTCAGGAACGCCCCGGACGGGAACCTCGCCATGTCCTCGGCGAAGATCTCGCGGGCCTCCGGAGCCGCCGGCGGTTCGCTGACGACGGCGATCCGGAAACCGGCGGCGGTGAAGGCGTCGGTCATCGCGTGCAGCGGCCGGTGCCAGTACTCCAGCACCGCCTTCCGGCCCGCGAAGGTGTACTCGTCGGACCACTTGACGGTCGCGAAGTAGTCGGCCGAGGGGTTGATCATCTTGTAGATGATGGGGTGGTTCACCGCCAGGATGAGCCGCCCACCGGGCCGCAGGACGCGCCGCAACTCGGCCAGCGGCCCGGTCCAGTCCTCCAGGTAGTGCAACACCAACGCGGCGACGACGTCGTCGAACTCCCCGTCGCCGTACGGCAACGGCCGCCCCAGGTCCGCGACCCGCAGGTCCGCGTCGACGCCGAGCCGCCGCCGCGCCACCTCCACCATCGTCGTACTGGCGTCGAACCCGGACACCACCGCCCCGCGCTCGCGCAACGCCCCGAACAACGGCCCGGACCCGCACCCCGCGTCGAGGATGCGCCGACCGGCCACGTCCCCGGCCAGGTTCACCATCGCCGGCAACGTGTAGTACGCGTTGACCAGGCTGCTCTCGTTCTCGACCGCGTACGCCTCGCCGAAGCCGTCGTAGTCGTTGGCCACGACGTCGTCGGCGCTCTCCGGAATCACAGACATGCACCCCATGCTGGCACGGGCGCAAGTACCTCTACGCCCGGTCCAGGTGGAGCGCCAGCCGTGCGGACAGATCGGCAACCTCGTCGAGATCTCCGCGCTTCGAACCCGGCCACGCCGCACTGGCCATCCACGAGTACTGCTCCGGCGTGTAGGGCACGAGGAGCATGAGGTTCGGCGTTACGGCCGTCGTTCTCCCGGTTCTCGCCCTGCGGCTTCAGCGAGCCGGCCAGCCAGTGACTTGAGGGCTTGCCGCAGTTCGTCGGGGCGGTGGATGGTGAATGGCCATTCCAGGGAGGCGAGCAGGTGAGCCATGCCGTCCAGGCGTTCTGCGCGGGCGTGCATGAGGACGCCAGTGGTGTCGGCGGTGAGAGTTGCCAGCGAGCGGGGCAGTCGGCGGGCGATCGCGTCGATGGGTCCATGGATGGTCACCTCGACTTGCCAGCGGTAGGGGACCTGCGCCAGAGCCGAGGTCAGGTGGGCGACGGGGTCGAAGCCGTCGGGGGCGGTGAAGTCGCGGGCCTGGGGGGTGACGGATTCGATGCGGTCGACGCGGAAGGTTCGCAGGGTGTCTCGGAGGTGGTCGTGGCCGACGAGGTACCAGCGGCCGTTGTGGAAGACCACGCCGTAGGGATCGACATCGCGTTCGGTGCGCTGCCGGCGCCACGAGTGGTAGCTGATGCGGACAGCCGTGCAGATGCGGGCGGCTTGGGCCAGGGCGAGCAGGATGCCGGCCCCCGGGGGTCGCCCGATGACGGCGTCGCCGGTGAATGCGAGGGATTCGCGGATGGCGGCGAGTGGTTCGCGCAGCGCCTGCGGCAGCACCCTCTCGATCTTCGCCAGGGCGCCCGCACTGGCCGGCACCGTGGTGCCCATGCCGAGGCGGTCCGCGGCGACCAGGCCCAGGACAACGGCGAGTGCCTCGTCGTTGGTGAGCACCAATGGCGGCATCCGGTATCCGCGGGCCAGTCGGTAGCCGCCGTGGCGCCCGCGTTCTGCCTCCACAGGGATACCGAGGTCCCGCAGGTGCGCGGTGTACCGGCGCACCGTGCGGACGTCGGTGCCAAGGCGGTCGGCCAGTTCGGCTCCGGTGAGTCGGGCGTGGGACTGGAGGAGTTCCAGCAGCGTCAGCACACGGGTGAGGGGATGCGACATGGATCACCCAACATTTTAGGGCGGATTGTGTCCTGTATTGAGCTTACGCTCCGGGCAACACCGCACTTCAGGGAGATCACATGGCTGTCTTCGTATTGGTTCCCGGCGCCTGGCTCGGGGCATGGGCCTGGGAAGAGACTGCTCGCGCCCTGCGGGAGCGCGGCCACACCGCGGTACCGGTGACGCTGACGGGCCTGGCCGAGCGCGCCGCCCTGGGCGGACCCCACACGGACCTGAACACCCACATCAGCGACATCACCGATCTGGTCGAGCGGCACGACCTGCGTGACATCACCTTGGTCGCCCACAGCTACGCGGCCGCTCCGGTCACCGGGGCCGCGGGACGCCTCGGCGACCGGCTGGAGCGCGTGGTCTACGTGGACAGCGCCCCGTTCACCCCGGGCATGCGCATGCTCGACCTCATGCCACCGCAGGTGGCCGACCAGCTGCGTCAGCAGGTCGCCGCCCTCGGGGACGGGTGGCAGCTGGCGATGCCGCCGATCGACGTTCTCGGCATGTCCAGCAGCCTCGACGGACTCGACGAGCCCGAACGGGAACGCCTGCTCGCGGGTGCCACTCCACATCCGTTCGGCACCTACACCCAGCGCCTCGCCGACCCCACCGACCCTGGTCCCGGAGTGGACCGCGTCCTGATCGCCTGCCACGACTTCAAGGCCCTGCTCGACGCCGGGATTCCGATGCTCGCCTACCTGAACCAGCCGCCCTGGCGGCGCTTCGACCTGCCCACGGGGCATTGGCCGATGCTCTCGGCGCCCGCCGAACTAGCCGACCTCCTCGACGCGACCGTCTCCTGACCTCGCCAGGTCGGCACAGGCGCAGGCCTGGCCACGATCGTCGGATCCGCCCGGACCGGGACCCCGTCGGCCGCGAACACTCGGACGTCGATCGGCGTGGAGTCGATGGGGACCTGCTCACCGGGCCGCGCCGCGAGCGTCGCGCCGTCGGGCCGTCGGGCCGTCGGGCCGTCGGGCCGTCGCGCCGTCGCGCCGTCGCGCCGTCGCGCCGTCGGGCCGTCGGGCCGGTTGGCCGGCTGCCTCAGGTGTCCCGCCATGTTCGCCCGGACAGGACACCTTGAGGCTATGCGTCTCGGCTGTCTTGTCACGGGTCAATCACAGAGAGTATGGTCTAGACCTGCCGCCGCGTTGGGTGAACGTCCGCCCGAGCGGCACAGGCTGCTTTCCGGTCGGGCGCGCCCAGCGACGTCTCCGCCCCACCTGAAAGGAGCTGACCATGGCACTTCGCCGAAGGATCGCCGCATTGGCGGCCGGCGTCCTCGCCGCGCCGCTGGTCGTCGTCGCCCTGCCGACGGCACAAGCGTTCGCCCACGGCTACGTGTCGTCACCGCCCAGCCGGCAGGCCCAGTGCGCCCGGGGTCTCGTGCAGTGCGGCGACATCAAGTACGAACCGCAGAGCGTCGAGGGCCCCAAGGGCCTGCGCAGCTGCCACGGCGGCGTGGCGCGGTTCGCCGAACTCAACAACGACAGCAAGGGCTGGAAGGTCACCAACGTCGGGCAGACCGTCACGTTCAACTGGGTCTTCACCGCCCGCCACCGCACCGCCAGCTACGAGTACTACGTGGGCAGCCGCCGGGTCGGGTACTTCGACGGAGGCAACGTGCAGCCGCCGTCGACCGTCTCGCACACCGTGAACCTGGGTGTGACCGGCCGCCAGAAGGTCCTGGCGATCTGGAACATCGGCGACACCGCCAACGCCTTCTACGCCTGCATCGACGTCAACGTCGGCTGAGCGGGCAGGTGGGGCCGTGCCGAACCTGTGGGCACGGCCCCACCCCCGGCGCTAGATGGTGAACCCGCCGTCCACCTTCAGCTCCGCCCCGGTCACGTAGCGGGCCTCGTCGGAAGCCAGGTACGCCACCATCGAGGCCACCTCGTCGGGCGTGCCGTAGCGGCCCAGCGCGGTGAACCCGTTGACGGTCGACGCCATCGGGCTGTCCGCCGGGTTCAGGTCGGTGTCGGTGGCGCCGGGGTGCACCAGGTTCACCGTGATCCCGCGCGACCCCAGTTCCCGGCCCAGCGCCTTGGTCAGCCCGATCAGCGCCGACTTGCTCGCCGAGTACAGGGAGAACCCGGGGAACACCGCGCGCACGGCCACGTTGCTGCCGATGCTGATGATCCGCCCACCGTCCCGCATGTGCGGCAGCGCCGCCTTCACCGCCGCGAACGGGGCCCGCACGTTCACCGCGAACGTCCGGTCGAACGCCTCGATGTCCAACTCCTCCACCGGACCCACGATGAACTCGCCCGCGTTGTTCACCAGGACGTCCAGCCGCCCCAACGTTCCCGCCGCCTCGTCCACGGCCGCGGCCACCGCCTCGGCGTCCCCGCTGTCCGCCCGGATCGCCACCACCCGACGCCCCAGTTCCTTGATCTTCTCCACGACGTCGCTCGCGTCGTTCCGGTAGGTCAGGGCGACGTCCGCGCCCTGACGGGCGAGCCGGAGCGCCACCGCCGCCCCGATGCCGCGGCTACCACCGGTGACCAGAGCGACCTTGCCTTCGATGTTCATGGAAATGATCCTGGCGGCCCCGGCGCCCGAAGTCCGGCGGCAATCGGACGCCGCGTTCGCCGATCAAGAAATCCGTTGCGAGGCCTCCCGGGCACCGCATAGGTTCGCGGTACACGAGGAAGGAGGTGGTCCGAAGTTGAGTAGCTGTAGGACTCGTCGTGAGGTGACCGTCCGCTAGGACCTACCCGTCTTCAGGGGTGGGCCTGGCGAAAACCAGGCGGCCACCCGGCCCTCTGACCCCGAGCCCAGTCCAGCTCGGCCCGCACGCGGGAAGCGGTCAGGGGGCCGCTCCACATCTAGAGCTGGTCACGCACCGTGCGCAGATCCGCCAGGAAGGCGGCGTACGCCTCGTCCCGGTCCGGCGCCCGCAGCACCGCCGAGGGGTGCACCGTGCTGATCACCCGGAAGTCCGGCGCCTGCTCGACCTTGCCCCGCCGCTCGGTGACCTTGTAGTCGGTGCCCATGATCGCCTTCGCGGCCGTCGCACCCAGGCACACCACCAGATCCGGCCGCACCTCCGACAACTCGGCGTGCAGCCACGGCAAGCAGGCCACGACCTCGCCGCGCGCCGGCGTCTTGTGAATCCGCCGCTTGCCCCGCTCGGCCGGCACGAACTTGAAGTGCTTCACCGCGTTCGTCACGTACACGCCTTCGCGCAGAAGGTCGGCCTCCGCGAGCGCCCGGTCCAACAACTTCCCCGCAGGCCCCACGAACGGCTCCCCCGCGCGGTCCTCCTGATCCCCCGGCTGCTCCCCCACCAGCACCAGCCGCGCGTCCGGCGGCCCGGCCCCGAACACGGTCTGGGTGGCCGGCTTGAAGAGGTCACACCCTTCGCACCCACGCGCGGCGGCGCGCAGCGCCGGCAGGTCCGCGCCTTCCGGCACGAACGGTGCAGCGCTGCGCGCGGCCATGGAAGCTCAGCGGTCGTTGGGCCGGAAGGCGTCCTTGACCTTCTCGCCGGCCTCCTTGAGCGCGCCCTTGGCCCGTTCGGCCTTGCCCTCGGCCTGCCACTGCTCGTTGTCCGTGGCGTCGCCGAGCGCCTCCTTGGCGCGGCCCTTCATCTCTTCGGCCTTGTTGCTGAGCTTGTCGTCGGCACCCATGACGGTCCCTTTCGGTCGACATCAGGTCCACACCACGCATACCCCGCACGACCACCGGGAAAACCGACCCCATGACCAGCCGCACCCTCGCCGTGGCCATCGACGCCCCGCCAACCTGCGCCTCCCTTCTGGTGCGCGGCCCTGGGCTACCGCGAGACGAGGAGCGACGCCGAGGTAGCCCGCCTAGTCGGTTTCGGCGCAAGCATCATCGCCAATGACCCCGCTCTTCCGTGGGTCGTCCTCTCCGACCCCGCCGGCGACGAGTTCTGCGTTCTTCCTCCTCCCGCTTCGCTCCCGTAACGCGCTTCGCGCTGGGACTTGGCCGCGCTGCGTCCGAAAACCGCAGGTCAAGAGAGGGGAACCCCCTCCGGTTTCCCACACGGGGAAGGGCTCTACTACGGTGATCGTCTAAGCGGTTGAAAAGCCAGCCGCAAGCCACCCGGCGTCCGGTACCCCCGGTCGCCAGGTCAGCGTGAGAGCTGTGGGCTTGCGGGGCTGGCACCGCATGTCCCTCGCACGCGCTGACCACGAGTTTCGACGTGCGAGAGGAGCCCGACCGTGGTCGGGGACGACGGACTGGACAACACGCTCGCCGCGCGGATCGCCAGCCTGGAAGCGGAAGTGGCGGGGCTGCGCCGAGCGGTGCAGACCCGCACCGTGATCGGACAGGCCACGGGCCTGATCGCGGCCGTCCAGGGGTGCACGCCCCAGGAGGGCTTCCGACTGCTGGTCAGCATGTCGCAACACCACAACGTCAAGCTGCACACCATCGCGGTGCAGTTGATCGACCTCGCCGCCGAGCTGGGCGCCCGGCGGGCGGTGCGGGCGGTGCACCGGTCGGCGTTGCCGAACGGGCAGCCCGAGCACACCGAGTGGCCCGGGGTGGAGGAGGTGGTGCAGGCGGCCCGGAGCCTGGTCGCGGCCTACGACGCCGCCCACGGCTCGCCGGCCCCCGAACCGGACGTGCGAAGACACCTGGCCGACCAGGTCAGCCTGGCCGGCCGGCTGCTCGCGGAGAAGCTGGCCGAGGTCGGCTGGCTCCCGGAACACCGAACGCCTCAACCGGACAACTGAACCACCGCGAACGACTCGGCGGGCAGGTGCGCCACCTGCCCGACGACCTTCGCCTCGCCGGAGGCGAGCAGCACCTCGCCGGGTGCGGACAGCTCGACCTCCGCGTCCCCACCGAGGTTGCCCACCACGCGCAGCGACCCCCGGTGCAGGACCAGCACGTCGCCGATGACGTCGACCCGGAACCGGTCCAACCGGGGGTCGGCCAGCTCCGGCCGCGACCGGCGCAACGCGATCAGCGACCGGTACAGCTCCAGCACCTTCCGGTGCGGTTCAAGATCCACCTCGTCCCACCGCAGGGTCGACCGCTCGACGGTGGCCGGGTCCATCGGGTCGGGCACCTCGGACTCGCCCCACCCGTGCCGCGCGAACTCCCGCCGCCGGCCCGTGCGCACCGCCTCCGCCAGTTCCGGGTCCGGGAAGGACGCGAAGAACTGCCACGGCGTGCTCGCCGCCCACTCCTCCCCCATGAACAGCATCGGCGTGTACGGGGAGCAGAACACGATCGCCGCGCCCACCGCGAGCCGCCCCGGTGACACCGACGCGTTCAGCCGGTCGCCGACCGCCCGGTTGCCGATCTGGTCGTGGTTCTGCAAATAAGCCAGGAACCGGTACCCCGGAAGCCGCTTGTCCACCGGCCGCCCGTGGTGCCGATGCCGGAACGACGACCAGGTGCCCGCGTGCAGGAAGACGTCGGAAAGCGTCTTTCCCAGCGCCCCTTCGAAGTCCGGGTAGTACCCGAACGTCTCCCCGCTCAACGCCACGTGCAGCGCGTGGTGCAGGTCGTCGGCCCACTGGGCGTCCAGCCCGTACCCGCCGGCCTCGCGCGCCGTCACCAGCCGCGCGTCGTTGAGGTCGGACTCCGCGATCAAGACCAACGGCCGACCCACCCCGGCCGACAACGCGTCCACCTCCGAAGCCATCTGCTCCAGCACGTGCACGGCACTGCGGTCCACCAACGCGTGCACGGCGTCCAGCCGCAACCCGTCCACGTGGTAGTCCCGCAACCACCCGACCGCGTTGTCCACCACATACCGGCGCACTTCATCAGAATCCGGACCATCCAGGTTCAACCCCGGACCCCAGTCGTTGCGCCCCGCGAAGTACGGCCCGAACCGGTCGAGGTAGGCCCCGGACGGCCCCAGGTGGTTGTAGACCACGTCCAGCAGCACGGCCAACCCGCGCCCGTGGCAGGCGTCCACGAACCGCTTGAACCCGTCCGGCCCGCCGTACGGCTCGTGCACCGCGCCCCACAGGACACCGTCGTAGCCCCACCCGGCGACACCGTCGAACGCGTTCACCGGCATCACCTCAACATGCGTGATGCCCAACTCCACCAGATGATCGAGCTTCTCCACCGCCGCGTCGAACGTCCCACCCGCCGTGAACGTGCCGATGTGCAGCTCGTAGATCACCGCACCCTGCAACGGCCGCCCGGTCCACCCCGAGTCCGTCCACGCAAACGCCGAGTGGTCGTAGACCCGGGAAGCCTCATGCACCCCGTTCGGCTGCCACAACGACCGCGGGTCGGGCAGCGCCTCGCCGTCGACGACGAACGCGTAGTCCGTGCCCTCGGCGTCCGAGTACCACCACCCACCGTCCCCGGCGGTCATCTCGTGGTCCTGCCCGTCCACCCGCACCTGAACACGATCACGGGCAGGCGCCCACACCGAGAACGTCACGAATCTCCTCGCACCAGCAGTGCCACGGGGTAGTGGTCCAGCATCTCGCCCAGGTGCCCGCGCACCGGCCGGGACGTCAGGACGTCGGTCCAGTCACCGGGCGGCAGCGGGAGCACGGTGTCCCGCCAGCCGCCGCCCGCCGCCAATCCCACCGGCAGCCGGGTCGCCACCGCAACGAGACCGGCCCGTTCGAACGCCACAACGTGCCGTGCCGCAGGCCCGGCCGCCCACAACGGCCGGTACCCCCGGAACAGCTCGGGCCGTTCCCGCCGCAGCGTCAACGCCCGGTGCACCACCAGCAGCTTGGCCGCGCCCGAGTCGTCCACGGCGGGCAGCCACCCGTCCCGGATGCGGGCCAGCAGCCGCCGCCGCACGTCGTAGTCCACCGGCCGCCGGTTGTCCGGGTCGACCAGGGACAAGTCCCACAGCTCCGACCCCTGGTACACGTCCGGCACACCGGGCGCGGTGAGCTGCACCAGCTTCTGCCCCAGCGCGTTGGACCACCCCGGCGCCACGACCCGTTCGGCGAACGCCGCCACGTCCCCGCCCAGCGGGCTGTCCAGCACCCGCGAAGGCCACGCCGCGACCGCCGCCTCGAACTCCTCGTCGTGGTCGATCCAGGTCGTGCGGACCTTGGACTCCTTGGCGGCCTTGTCCAGGTAGGCGGCCATCCGGTCGGCGGTGATCGGCCACGCCCCGACCAGCGACTGCCAGGCCAGCATGTTCAACGAGGGTTCGTCGATGCCGCACTCGGCGGTCCACCGCCGCACGGCCTCGGCGAACTCGTCGGGGATCTCGGCCAGCACCGCGAGCCGCGCCCGCACGTCCTCGGACCGCTTGGTGTCGTGCGTCGACAACGCCGTCATGGCCTCGGGCGACCCGGCTTCCCGCGCCGCCGCCCGCCGGTGGAACTCCTCGACGGGCACGCCGAACCGGTCCGGCGCGCCGCCGACCTCGTTGAGCGCCACGAACCGGCTGTACCGGTAGAACGCGGTGTCCTCGGTGCCCTTGGCGACGACCATCCCGGAGGTCTGCTGGATGCGCGTGGCCAACTCGCCACCCGGATCGGCCCGGACCTGCTCGTCCAGCGCCCGCACCGCCGGGCACGTGCACGCCGCCACCGCCGCGTCCCACGCGTCGCGCCCCTCCGGCAGGTACGACCGGTACACCGGGAACGCGACCATCACCTGCGCCACGGCCTCCTCGGCCAGCGCCCGGTCCGGGTAGTCCACCAAAGAAGCGATCCGCTTCACCTCGGCCCGCAGGATGCCGCGCGCCACCAGGTCCCGGCACTCGTGTTCGACGGCCCCGAAGTCCGTCGGCACGCCCAGCTCCGCCGCCAGCGCGGTGAACGGGGCCTCGCCCGCCGGGTCCACGAACAGCCCGCACACCTCGCGCAGCGCGTCGTACCCGGTGGTGCCCTCGACGGGCCACGACACCGGCAGCGCCTCGTCCACGCCCAGGATCTTCTCCACGACCACCCAGCACCCGGCGCGCTCCTTGAGCCGCCGCATGTAGGCGCCGGGGTCGGACAGCCCGTCCGGGTGGTCCACGCGCAGCCCGGTGACCTCGCCCGCCGCGACCCAGCGCAGCACCTCGCCGTGGGTGGCCTCGAAGACCTCCGGGTCCTCGACCCGGACCGCCGCCAGCGTGGTGATGTCGAAGAACCGCCGGTAGTTCAGCTCGGCGTTGCCGCGCCGCCAGAACACCAGCCGGTAGTGCTCGTGCTCCTCTTCCTCCTCCGGCGAGCCCGCGAAGGGCAGCAGCAGCTTGTCGCCGTCCCAGTCGAAGTAGTCCGCGTGCTTCGACCCGCGCCCGTGTTCGAGCACGTCGGACCACCACGGGTTGTCCGGCCCGGTCGCCATGTGGTTGGGCACGATGTCCACCACCAAGCCCAGCCCGGCGCGCCGCAGCGCCTTGCCCAGCGCCTGCCGCCCCGCCTCGCCGCCGAACTCCTCGCGCGCCCGGGTCGGGTCGACCACGTCGTAGCCGTGCGTCGAGCCGGGCACGGCCTCCAGCAGCGGCGACGCGTACAGCGCGCCCGCGCCCAGCGCGTCCAGGTAGTCCACGACCGCTTCGGCGTCGGCGAAGGTGAAGTCGGGCGTGAACTGGATGCGGTAAGTGGACCCGGGGCGGTCATTCGACGCCCGTCCGCTGGAGCACGAGCAGGGACCGCGCGGGCACGGTCACCGCGCCGCCGGCGGGCACCGGCTCGCCGGTGTCCGGTTCGCGGACCACCCCGGCGAACGTGTCGACCACCACCGTCCACTGCGGACCGTAACTGTCATCCGGAAGGGTGGTTTCGATGTCCCCGTGGTGGGCGTTGAACACCAGGAGGAACGAGTCGTCCAGCACCCTCATGCCGCGCGGGTCCAGGTCCGGGATGCCCTCGCCGTTGAGGAACACGACGACGCAGCGGCCGAAGTCGTCCTCCCAGTTCTGCTCGGTCATCTCTTCACCCGAAGGTGTGAACCAGGCGATGTCGCGCAGCTCGTCGCCCTTGCGGATGGGCTTGCCCTGGAAGAACCGGCGCCGGCGCAGCACCGGGTGGGCGCGGCGGAACGCGGTGAGCGCGGAGGTGAACTCGACCAGGTCCTTGTTCTTCTCCACCAGCGTCCAGTCGACCCACGACAGCTCGTTGTCCTGGCAGTAGGCGTTGTTGTTGCCCTGCTGGGTGCGGCCCAGCTCGTCGCCGCCCAGGATCATCGGGACGCCCTGCGACAGCAGCAGCGTGGCCAGCAGGTTGCGCCGCTGCCGGGCGCGCAGCTCGAGCACCTCGGGGTCGTCGGTGGGGCCCTCGACGCCGCAGTTCCACGACCGGTTGTCGTTGGCGCCGTCGCGGCCGTCCTCGCCGTTGGCGTCGTTGTGCTTGCGGTTGTAGGACACCAGGTCGGTGAGGGTGAACCCGTCGTGCGCGGTGACGAAGTTGACCGACGCGTACGGGCGGCGGCCGTCGTCCTGGTACAGGTCCGACGAGCCGGTGATGCGGGAGGCGAACTCGCCCAGCGTCGCGGGCTCGCCGCGCCAGAAGTCGCGGACGGTGTCGCGGTACTTGCCGTTCCACTCCGTCCACAACGGCGGGAAGTTGCCCACCTGGTAGCCGCCGGGGCCGACGTCCCAGGGCTCGGCGATCAGCTTGACCTGGCTGACCACCGGGTCCTGCTGGACCAGGTCGAAGAACGTCGACAGGCGGTCCACGTCGTAGAACTCGCGGGCCAGGGTGGCGGCGAGGTCGAACCGGAACCCGTCCACGCGCATCTCGGTCACCCAGTAGCGCAGCGAGTCCATGATCAGCTGGAGGGTGTGCGGGCTGCGCACGTTGAGCGAGTTGCCGGTGCCGGTGTAGTCCATGTAGTACTTCGGCTCGTCGTCCACCAGCCGGTAGTAGGCCTGGTTGTCGATGCCCCGCATGGAGATCGTCGGGCCGAGGTGGTTGCCCTCGGCGGTGTGGTTGTAGACCACGTCGAGGATGACCTCGATGCCCGCCTCGTGCAGGGCGCGGACCATGCCCTTGAACTCCTGCACCTGGTTGGCCTGCTCGGGTAGCGCCGCGTAGCCGGCGTGCGGCGCGAAGAACCCGATCGTGTTGTAACCCCAGTAGTTGCGCAGGCCTTTCTCGGACAGTCCGTGGTCGGTGATGAACTGGTGCACCGGCATCAGCTCGACCGCGGTCACGCCCAGCGACTTCAGGTGCTCGATCACCGCCGGGTGCGCGAGGCCCGCGTAGGTGCCGCGCAGCCGTTCGGGCACCTCGGGGTGCAGCATGGTCAGGCCGCGCACGTGCGTCTCGTAGACGACCGACTCGTTGTAGGGCGTCTTCGGGTGGCGGTCGTTGGCCCAGTCGAAGAACGGGTTCACCACCACCGACAGCGGCACGTGCCCGGCGGAGTCCTGGTCGTTGCGCTCGTCGGGCTTGCCGAACGGGTAGCCGAACAGGGACTCGTGCCAGTCGACGCCGCCGCTGATCGCCTTCGCGTACGGGTCGATGAGCAGCTTGTTCGGGTTGCACCGGAGCCCCTGCTCCGGGTCGTGGGGGCCGTGGACGCGGAAGCCGTAGCGCTGGCCGGGGCCGACGCCGAGGAGGTAGCCGTGGTGGACGAAGCCGTCCACCTCCGGCAGCCGCACGCGTTCCTCGGTGCCGTCCTCGGCGAACAGGCACAGCTCGACGTACTCCGCGACCTCGGAGAACAGGGTGAAGTTGGTGCCGACGCCGTCGTAGGCCGCGCCGAGCGGGTAGGGCGTTCCGGGCCAGGGTCGCACAGGTGCTCCTCCGGGACGAACGGGTCAACCCCTACCGTTCTAGATCATGCCCTGCCGGAGTGCGACCGGACGAGCTGACCGCGCGCCGCGACCAGCAGGAGTCTCGCCTCCTGCAACTCGCAGTAGCGCAGGTGCTCGCAGGCGGCCTCGGCGCACGCCACGGCCCGGGCGTAGGCGTCGTCGGCACTGGCTCCGTCGACCGTCCGCAGGGCTTCGCGGAGGGCCTGCTCGGCGGCGAGGGAACCGGCCAGGGGATCGGTGAGGTGCGAGGGCCGGACGGCCGCGAGGACGCGCTCGACGGCGTGTTCGAGGACGTCGGCGGGAGCCGGGGCGATCATTTGTTCGGGCACCAGCCCGGTGCGGGACACCAGCTCGGTGTTCACGGGTGAATGCCACCTCCAACCGTTGCGCGGGTGACGGCTTGACGATACTCCGCAGTGACGGGAACCGCGGTGACGAGCGTGTTTCCGGTCATCGGCGGAGCACCTCCGCGACCCGGCGCACACGCGCGTCGGTGAACAGCCCACCGACCCGGACCGGCAGCGGGATTCGCCAGTTCGGGTACTGGTCGACGGTGCCCGGGAGGTTCGGCTGACGGGTGTCGCCGAGCGCGTCCTGGGGCGATGTGAGCAGCAGCAGGGACGGTGCCTTCCCTAGTAGGGCGTGGAGCGCGGTAACCAGGTCATCGGCAGGGACACCCTCGGTCTTGAGCAGTTCCTCGAGTTCGGCGCGCTCGGTGGCGGCAGACCGGTATTCCCGCTCGACGTCCCGGCAAACTGCCCCAGTTCGGCTCGCACCCGAACGTGTTCGGCGGCGAGGAAACCGGCGGCCGTGGGGAGGTCGTGGGTGGAGATGCTGGCCATGGCTCTCTCGGGCCACGTGTGCGGGGGCTTGAGCGGGTGGCCGGGTTGTTTGTAGTCGCGCTGGAACCACAGGACGGCGGAGCTGAGCATCCCGTGCGCGTGGAGCTGCTCGGTGACCTTGGGCTCGACGGTGCCGAGGTCCTCCCCCACGACGACGGCGTTCGCCCGGTGCGCTTCGAGCGTGAGGACGGCCAGCATGGCCTCGGCGTCGTAGCGGACGTAGGTGCCGCGCTGGGGCGGTTCGCCGGGCGGGATCCACCAGAGCCGCCACAGCCCGGCGACGTGGTCGATCCGGATGCCGTCACCGTGCCGGAGCACACTGCGCAGGACCGCGCGGAACGGCTCGTAGCCCTGCTCGGCGAGCCGGTCGGGGCGCCAGGGTGGGAGGTTCCAGTCCTGGCCGAGCTGGCTGAAGGCGTCCGGTGGTGCGCCTACGCGGACGTCGGGGGCGAAGGCGTCGCGGACGGCCCAGGTGTCCGCGCCGCCGGGGTGCACGCCCACGGGGAGGTCGTGGACGATGCCGACGGCCATGTTTTGGGCGGCTTCGCGGGCTTGGGTGAGCTGGGCTTCGCAGAGGTGCTGGAGCCAGGCGTGGAAGGCGACGCGGTCGGGGTCGGCTTGGGCGGTGGCGGGGTCGCGATCGGCGTCGGGCCAGGTCCGCCAGTCGGGGCCATGCTTCTCGGCCAACGCGCAGAACCGGGCGAAATCGCGCAGCTCGCGGCCTCCGGCCCCCGTCTCCATTGTCCCACCGGGGTACGACATTCCAGCCGAAGCGCCCCCGGGCTCATTGTCCCACCGGGTACGACATTCCAGCCGAAGCGCCCCCGGGGCTCATTGTCCCACCGGGGTACGACAGCCCGGTTGGAGCGCCCCCGGGGCTCATTGTCGCATCCGGGTGCGACAGGCGGCGCTCCCAGAGCAGCTCCAGCGCGGCCTTCTTGGCGGTCCACACCGCGTCGTAGTCGATCAGGTCGCTGTCGTTGTCCGGGCGCAGGGCGTCGACGCGGCGTCGGGTGTCGTCGTCGGCCCGTCGGTAGGCGTCGGTGTCGGCGATGCGCAGGTACAGCGGGTTGGCGAAGCGGCGGCTCGACGGCGAGTACGGCGACCGTTCCACCGGGACGGTCGGGCTGACCGCCTGCACCGGGTTCACCAGCAGCACGCCCGCGCCCAGCTCGCCGGCGCTGCGGCGGGCGATCGTGGCCAGGTCGGCGAAGTCGCCCATGCCCCACGACTCGTCCGAGCGCATCGCGTACAGCTGGAGCATCCAGCCCCACGTCTTCGGCACCGGCGGCAGCGCGCGGGGCGCGACGATGACCGTCCGGTCACCCAGGTGGTGGTAGCCCAACGGTGGGACGGCGGGCAGGTCGAGGGCGCCGCCGTCCTCCAGGGTGAGCCGGCCCGGCTCGGTCAGGCGGTCGCCCTCGCGGAGCACGACCGTCCTCGGCGCGGGCCTGGGCGCGGCCAGGGCGGCGCGGACGGCCTCGGGGGTCGAGGCGTCGACGCCGAGTTGGGCGAGCACCGCCACGACGACGTCGGGGTCGACGTCGGCACGCTTCTGGTCCGCGTCCTCGTACCACGTCGCCACGCCGTGCGCGTCGGCCAGTGCCGCGAGCTGGTCGTCCACGTGGGACAGCTTCGTCTCAACCGGTGCGCGGAATCCAGGCGGGGTGGGACTGGTCACCCGATGGTTGCACGCGGTTCACACCTGGTCACCGCGCGGCCGTCGACTCCCGGACCACGAGGTGCACCGACGGCGGCTTGGCGTCGTCCTCCTCGCCGCGCAGCCCGGCCAGCAGCCGCCCCACGGCGTGCTCGCCGCGTTCCCGCCACGCGCCCTCGACGGCCGTGATGCCGACCGCGCTGACCAGGTCGGGGCCGTCCAGGCTGACGATCGACACGTCACCGGGCACGTCCCGCCCGTCGCGCCGCAGCCGCAGGAACACGCCCAGCGCCACCTGACCGCTCCCGCACACCACGGCGGTGGGCAGCCGGTCGCCGTCCAGCAGCACGTCCACGACCTGCTCGCCACCCGCGACCGTGGACGACGACCACAACGTCCACTCCGGACGCACGCTCAGCCCCTCGGCCACGAGCAGCTCGTCGTAGGACTCGTCGACGTCCTCGGGCAGCACCAGCGCGACGTCCCGGTGACCCAGCTCCAGCACGTGCCCGGCGGCCAGTCGCAGCGCCTCGCGCAGGTCGTCGTCCCGCACCGCGACCAGCGGCAGGTCCAGCGCCTCGATGGCCGCGGCCTCGTCGTCGGTGAGGTTGACCGACAGGGCCAGCACGCCGTCCACCCGACGCCCCAGCGGCGGCAGTTCCTCGAAGAACTTCTCCCGCGCCTGCGCGTCCCGCAGCACGTAGAGCAGCACGTCGTAGCCGGCCGCCCGCAACGCGCCTTCCGCACCGGCCAGCAGGTCCCGCGCCCGACGTCCGCGGTGAGCACGGCGACCGCGTACTTCCGCCCGCCCGCCAGGCTGGAGGCGTCCCGCGCGATCGCGTACCGCATCCGCTTGGCGACCTCGGTGACGTAGCGGCGCGTCGCCTCGGACACCCCAGGCTCGCCCCGCAGCGCCCGCGACACCGTCGCCGCGGACACCCCGGCGGCCCGCGCGACGTCGGACATGCTGGTCAACTCACACCTCCCGGCCTGGCTACGAGCCTAGCGAGAACCGTACGGTGGGCAGCGGACGAACACCGTGCGGCACGTGATCGACACCCTCCGGGAGAACCGAAGACATGAAACCAGGCGACACCGCGCCCGATTTCACCCTGCCGGACCAGAACGGCACCCCGACCAGCCTCACCGACCTGCTGGCGTCCGGCCCAGTGGTCCTGTTCTTCTACCCCGCCGCGATGACCCCGGGCTGCACGGCGGAAAGCTGCCACTTCCGGGACCTGGCCGCGGAATTCGCGGAAGTAGGAGCCCAACGCGTAGGGATCAGCCGCGACCCGGTCGAAAAGCAGAAAGAATTCGCCGACCGCCACACCTTCGACTACCCGCTACTGTCGGACGTCGACGGAAAAATCGCCGAACAATTCGCGGTCAAGCGCCGGTTCGGCCCTCTGCCGGTCAAACGCCACACCTTCGTCATCGACACCGACCGCACGGTGCTCGACGTGATCAAGTCGGAATTCGCCATGAACACCCACGCCGACAAGGCCCTGACCACCCTGCGCGCCCACGTCAAGGACTGACCACCAGCAAGACCCCCCACAGGGCATTCCCGCGCCGACAGCCGATCTTTGTCGGTACCCGCCGGTAGAATGGATATCGGGGGCCGTGGCCCGCGCCGCTGCCATGGCTCTCAACCGAACTCCCGAGCGAGCCTTGCGCAGCCTTTGCCCCGGACACGCTCGACGCCCGGTCGCGAGTCAGGCGCGCGATCCCCGCTTCAGGCGCGCAAGCCCGCGAGGACGAAGTCCGCGATCTCCGTCGCGAGCCGGCTCGGCGGCTTCGGGCCGTCCGGGCGGTACCAGGTGGGGAGTTGGTTGACCACGCCCAAGGCGATGAGCACGGCGGTGTCGGCGGGCACGCGGGAACTGAAGGTGCCGTCGGCCTGCGCCTTCTCGACAACAGCGCGGAAGGTTTCGTGATAGCGGCGGCGTTCGGCGCGGAAGGCGGCCATGCGTTCGGCGTCCAGTTTGTGCATCTCGCGCACGAACACGGCGGTCTCGTCGACGCTCTCCGCGGTCGTCTCCACCAGGCTCACGATGATCCGCCGCACGGTCGTCGCCGGGTCCTCGCCCGCCTCGATGATCCGGTCCAGGTCGGCCATCTGCCGGCCGATCAGCGACCGGTAGATCTCGAACAGCAGGTCGTCCTTGGAGCCGAAGTAGTGGTACAACGCGCCCTTGGTCACCGAGGCCGCCTCGACCACCTCCTGCACGGTGGTCGCGTCGAACCCCTTCGCGGCGAACAGGCGGACCGCCGCCTCGACGATCCGTTCGGGCGTCGACCGGCGCGCCACGTCAGGCTCCCGGCGCCAGGGCGCGCACCAGCTCGAACTGGTCCGCGCCGGTCGGGAGGACGGCGATGATCGGGGTGTCGACGCCATTGGCCGCGTACTTGGCGACCTGCGCCCGGCAGTGCTCGACGCTCCCGTGCACGACCAGGTCGTCCACCACCTCGTCGGGGATGACCTCGGCGGCCTTGCGGCGGTCGCCGGCCTGCCACGCCTCGTGCATCGGCCGCAGCAGTTCGCCGCGCCCGAGCCAGTCGTGGAAGGCCGCGTACGCGGGCACGGTCAGGTAGGTGCTGATGAGCATCCGGCCCAGTGCGCGCGCGGCCTCGGCGTTCTCGGTCGGGCACACGAAGATCCGGGCCGCGAGTTCCTTCTCGCCCAGTTCGGCGCGGACCTTGGGCACGTCGTCCGCGCCCAGCCAGTTGGTGATGGCGCCGTCGGCTTCGCGGCCGGCGAGGCGCAGCATGTTCGGGCGCAACGCGGCGAGCATGATCGGCACCGGCCGCTCGGGCACGCGCTCCAGCCGGAACCCGCGCACGGCGAACGTGTCGTACTGCTCGGTGACCTTCTCGCCCGCGAGCGCCGCCTTGAGGAAGCGCAGGGTGTCCCGCGTGCGCTTGAACGGCTCGGCGAAGTCGACCGCGTTCCAGCGCTGGACGATCGCCGGCGACGACGACCCGATGCCGAGCACGAACCGGTTGCCCGACACCTCGGCCAGGGTCGCCGCCGTCATGGCGAGCGTCGCGGGGCCCCGCGTGTAGACGGGCGCGATCGCCGTGCCCAGCCGCAGGTCCGACCACTGCGCGGCCAGGGCGAGCGGCGTGAACGCGTCGGTGCCCGCCGTCTCGGCCGACCAGATGTCGGTGTAGCCGAGGTCGCCGAGTTCGGCCACGAGTTCCCGGTGGTCGAGCACGGGAACGCCGACCAGCGGCAGCGTGATTCCCCAACGGCCCACGATCGCCTCCGTCCACTATGGGTGACGGGGCCCACCGTACCTCAGGTACCGACCAGTCGGTATGTCCGCAGAGGGTTCAGCGCGGAGGCTTCAGAGAGAGATGCCGCGCTCGCGCAGCCAACCGACCGGGTCGATCTTCTGCGAGCCGCCCAGCCACACCTCGAAGTGCAGGTGCGGTCCGGTGGACTGGCCGCGGTTGCCCATGGTCGCGATCTGCTGACCGGCGGCGACCTGCTGACCCTCGCTGACCAGGATCTCGTTCACGTGGCCGTAGATGGTGACCGTGCCGTCGCCGTGCTGGACCCGGACCCACAGCCCGAAGCCGCTGGCCGGACCGGCCTCGATGACGACGCCGTCCATCGCGGACAGGATCGGGGTGCCGATGGCGTTGGCGATGTCGACGCCGTAGTGGGTCGTGCCCCACCGCGCGCCGAAGCCGGACGTGAACGAGCCCTCGGCGGGCTTGGCGACCTTGGGCCGGCGGGCGGCCTCTTCGGCGGCCTTCTCGGCGGCGACGCGAGCCGCCTCGGCCGCGGCGGCCTCCTGCTGGCGCTTGAGTTCGGCCTGGCGGGCCGCGTAGCCGGTGGAGGCGTGCTGGATCGCCTGGCTCACGTGCTGGCGGGCCAGGAGGCCTTCCGAGCGCATGAGCTTCGCGGCCTCGAGGCCGGGCCGGATCTCGTGCCGGGTCTGGACGGTCGGCGCCTCGGGAGCACCGGAGACCGCGATCGCCGCGGCGAGGTCCGTGCTGGCCGCCAACGGCGTGATGCTCGCACCACCGCCCGCGGCGCCGACACTGGCCAGGGCGCCGAGCGCCACGACGGCCGCCACCTTGCCGGTGACCGGCTTTCTGTCATCCTCCGCGCGGTGCGCACCACGCTTGCCGGTGGCGCTCGGGCGCGTGCTGAACACGCTGCGACCACGGGCCTTGGTATGCCGTGCCAAAGGTATGCCTTCCTTGCATCGGGGAGCCCGGTCGGGACGTCTGGCGGGGGATCCAGGTGGCGAGGCTTTCGGGGAGCGACGCCGTGTCCCTTTAGTGACCGAACCGTGACATGCGGCGGGGACCGTAACCCGTGGTGATGAGCGAAGGCAACCCGTCGGGCCGCGACTAGCGCTATTTGGTGAGATAACCCACTGATCGTCACTGTGCGTGATGAAGTACGCGGGGGTTCCGGTTTGGGTCGTTATAAATGCCTGGTCAGCGGGGTGGGGCCGGTGTGACCGAGTGGGCTCGGAGTGGGGGTGTGGGTTAGGGCCGGCGGCGGGGGCCGGCGTGGTGTCTGGATGGGGTTTGGGCAGGTGGGTTGCGGTATCAGTGGTGGGCTTTGGGGTGAGTGGGAACTGGATCGAGAAAGTCGGGTTTGGTTGAGCCGGCTGTCGGGTACGTGACGGCGCTCTTGGCGGCCTGGGCTGGGGTGGCGGTGGGTGAGGCGCAGGGCAGGGGTGGCGGTGGGTGAGGCGCAGGGGCGCCGGTGGGCACTCGACGGGGATGCGCTGGGGTGGCGCTGGGC
Source organism: Actinosynnema sp. CA-248983 (assembly GCA_050954585.1). Lineage (GTDB taxonomy): Bacteria > Actinomycetota > Actinomycetes > Mycobacteriales > Pseudonocardiaceae > Actinosynnema. The sequence continues at coordinate 6,070,294 of CP191863.1, forward strand.
GCCTCGGCGACGCGATACCCGGACCGGTGCAGGTCCAGCGGGCGGCAGATTCGAGGGGCGGCGCGTGGCAGGCCCGGCGAGCTAGGCGAGCAGCGGGCGGCGGCAGGCCCCGCAGCGCGGCAGGCGGCGAAGGGCGGCAGGCGGCAGGCGGCAGAGGGCGGCAGGCGGCAAGCGGCAGAGGGCGGCAAGCGGCAGAGGGCGGCAAGCAGCGGAGGGCGGCAAGCAGCGGAGGGCGGCAAGCCAGGCGGTGGCAGGCGCGTCAGGGCAGGCATGGCGTCAAGCCGCAGGCCGCGTGGCGGCGGTAGCCAGCAGGCCGTAGGCAGCAGGCGGAAGCCAGCAGGCGGAAGCCAGCAGCCAGGCAGGCGGCGTGGCGGCAGGCCCGGCGGGTGATGCAGGCAGCAGGCCCGGCGGCGCGGCAACCGGCAGGCCCGGCGCGGCTCGGCGGCGCGGCAGGCGTCGGCAGCGCATGTGAGCAGGTGCGGCTGGCTGCGGTGGCGTGGCCTCCGGCCCCCGTCTCCATTTTCCCACGCACCACCGACAAATCAGGGCGGGTGCCGGCGGAGCAGCGGGAGGGTGGCAGCCGAGCCGGCAGGGAGGGGCAGCCGGGCGCGGCGGCAGGTGCGGCGGGTGTGGGTCCGGGTGCGGCCGGTGGCGGCCACAGGCCCGGCGGCGCAGCAGGCGGCGGTAGGCGGCAGGCGCGGTGTCGGGTGGGCGGTGATGCGGGCGGCGCGGGGCGGTGCTGACGGCGGGCTGCGGAGTGTGGGCGGAGCCTGCATGGGCGCGGAGCGAGGGGAGTTGGCAGGGCCGGGCAGGGGCGGAGCCGGCACTGGGTGCGGGGCGGGGCAGGGCGGGAGCGGCGCTGGGTGCGGCGGGGCGGGCAGGGCAGGGCGGGCAGGGCAGGGCAGGGCGGGGCAGGGCAGGGCGGGGCAGGGCAGGGCGGGGCAGGCAGGGCGGGGCAGGCAGGGCGGGGCAGGCACGGCGGGGCAGGCACGGCGGGGCAGGCACGGCGGGGCAGGCACGGCGGGGCAGGCACGGCGGGGCAGGCACGGCGGGGCAGGGCAGGGCAGGGCGGGCAGGGCAGGGCGGGCAGGGCAGGGCAGGGCGGGGCAGGGTCGGGCGGGGCGGGCGGGCAGGGCGGGGCGGGCGGGGTGGGGCGGGCGGTGGGTGGGGAGAGTTGAGGGTGGGGGTTGTGCGGTGAGGTGGGAGGGGGCGGTGTTGGGTGTGGAAGGGAAGAGCCGTGGCCCTGGTGGGGCCACGGCTCTTGGGCGTGGGTGGTTCGCGGTCGCGGGGGTTAGCGGTAGCGGGGGTCGACCGGGGGAGGGGGGTTGGTTCCTTGCCCTCGTGTAGGGGCTTCATGGCGTTGAACCAGGTCGGGGCCGCTACCGAGCCGCCGAAGACGCCTGTGACGTTGGGGTTGTTGCCGCACAGCCTTGGCGGGGTGGTGTTGCAGATGACCTGGGGGGCCACGCCGTCGGTGAAGGTCATCACGGCGCCGGCGTAGTGGGCGGTGGCGCCCATGAAGGCCACCGACCAGTGGTCTTCGGTGGTGCCGGTCTTGCCGATCATGGGACGGTCCCAGCCGGCCCTGCCTGCGGCGGTGGCTGCGGTGCCGCCGGACTTGGTGTCGGCGCCCAGGCCGTTTGCCAGGGCGTTGGCCAACTCGGGGGAGACCGCCTGGTCACAGGGGGCTTCCTTGAGGGCCACTGGGCGGCCGTTGCGGTCGGTGACGCTTTCCACCGGGGTGGGCGGGCACCACTTGCCGGCGCTCATGATCGTCGCCGCGACGTTCGCCAGTTCCAGGATGCTGGTGGGGCCTACGCCCAGGGTGAAGCTGCCGCGGTTCTCGTTCTTGACCGTCTCGCCCTGGGACGGCTCGCCCGGCTTCACGGGCTCGCCCTTCCAGGTCACGCCGTTCATGGACTCGCGCAGGCCCAGGCGGGAGGCCATGTCGACCACGTTGTTCAGGCCGACCTGCTCCTCCAGGATCACGAAGCCCGTGTTCGGCGACTGCGCGAGCGCCTCGGTCAAGGTCATCTTGTCCTTGTAGCCGTCGCCCGCGTTCTTGACCGTGTACCCGCCGCGGTCGCCCTTGTAGATCTTGGACGTGTACGTCTTCGGGGTGTCGATCTGCTTGTCGAGGCGGGCGACGCCCTTCTCCAGCGCCGCCGCCGCCGTGAACACCTTGTAGGTCGAGCCCGTGCCGAACCTGGTCACCTCGGACGGCAGCGGGTAGGCGCTCTGGCCGGCGGCGGCGTTGTTGCCGAAGTCGCGGTTGGCCGCCAGCGCCCGGACGCGGTGCTTCTCGGTGCCCGGCTCCACGATCGCCATCGCGTTGGCGATGCCGTCCTGGTCCTTCGGCACCTGGCCCTCCGCCGCGTCCTTGGCCAGGCGGGTGGCGACCGGGTCCATCGTGGTGTGGATCGTGTAGCCGCCGCGCTTCAGCTCGTCCACCGGCAGGCCGGCCGTCTCCAGGTAGTCGATCAGGTACCGGCAGAAGAACCCGTACACCGGGCCGTCGCCCGCGCCCACGCAGCCGTTGGGCAGCAGCTTGAGGTCCGGCACGACGCCGATGCCCTCGGCCTTGTACTCCGCCGCCTTCTCCTCGGCCACCTTCGGGTCCGCGCCGAACGCCCCGTTCTCCCGCATCTTGTCGATCACGGTGTTGCGCCGCTTGATCGCGGGCTCCACGGCGGCGCCCGGGTTCAGCCTGCTCGGCTCGTTGACCAGGCCGGCCAGCATCGCCGCCTGCGGCACGGTGAGCTTGTCGGGCGTGGTGCCGAAGTAGGTCTTGGCCGCCGCGCCGACGCCGTAGGTGCCGTTGCCGAACGGGACGATGTTGAGGTAGCCGGTGAGGATCTCGTCCTTGGTCATCTTCTGCTCGAGCTGCGTGGCGATGCGCGCCTCGCTGATCTTGCGCCCGATGGTGGCCTCGGTGGCCTTCTCGTAGGCCTCCTTCTCCCCCTTGCCGACCACGAACGCCAGGTAGTTCTTGACGTACTGCTGGGTCAGCGTGGACGCGCCCTGCGTGGTCTCGCCCTCGACGCCGGCCTTGGCCGCCGCACGGGCGATGCCCTGCCAGTCCACGCCCTTGTGCTCGAAGAACCGCTTGTCCTCGATCGCGATGATCGCGGCCTTCATGGTGTCGGCGATGCCCTCCGACGGCACCGGGATGCGGTACTGGTCGTACAGGTAGGCGATCGGCTGCTGGTTCATGTCGAGGACGGTGGTGACCAGCGGCAGCTCGGCCTTGGTCAACTCACCGGACGTCTGGTCCACCGTGTCCGCCGCGCGGTTGGACGCCAGGCCCATCCCGCCCACGACCGGGAACAACAGGGCGGCCACCAAGACCCCCGCCACGAGGCACAACCCCGTCAACTTCACCAGACCCGTCGCACGCGCGGCGAACACTGAACAACCCCTTCCGGATCCCCTCGAGAAAAGCCCCCTGGACATAGAGTCGCGCGGCGACCGCCTCAGGTTGCTTGCCGACCCGAAATTACTCCTGCCCCTTTCGGGCGACGGCGAAACCCCCTGTGCCGCACGGCTCGCGGCCGTACGGGTCAATGATCGAACGGATGTTCGAACTTGGCAAGATCACGATCGGGTGATCGTCAGGAGGAGCGGAGCCTGATCGTCGCGCTCGCCCGGCGCACTTCAACGCCCGCGTGGTGCGGCAGCACGTCCTCAAGGAACCGGTACCCGCGCAGGTCCGGGTCCACGTCCGCCCGCCGGCTCACGGTCCGCCACCAGGTCGCGATGTCCACCCAGCCCGGAGCCGACAGCGACCCGCCGAAGTGCTGCACCGACAGCGCCGCGCACAGGTTCGCGAACCGGACCCGGTCGCACAGCGGCCACCCCGCGAGCGTCCCCAGCACGAACCCGGCCCCGAACACGTCCCCCGCTCCCGTCGAGTCCAGCGGCGCCACGTTCAGCCCCTGCACGTCGACCACCTCGCCGGCCGCCGAGTCCACCGCCACCGCTCCCCCGCCACCACGGGTGACGACCACCACAGGCACATGGGACGACAGCACCCGTGCCGCATCAAGAGGGGACTCGGTCCGCGTGTACCGCATCGCCTCGACGTCGTTGGGCAGGAACACGTCGTACCCGTCCAGCCGCCGCAGCAGCTCCGGCGCCCACACCTCGGTCCGGTCCCACCCGATGTCGGCGAACAGCAACGCCCCCGCGGCCTTCGCCGTGCGCACCCACTGCTCCTCCTCCGGCTGGATGTGCACGAAGCAGGCACGCGTGCGCGGCGGCGGGTTGAGCAACTCGTCGGCGGACACCGGTGGCCGGTGCCCGTGGGTGACCATCGACCGGTCGCGGTCCATCGCCATCGACACGGTCACGGGGGTGTGCCACCCGTAGAACCGGCGGCAGTACAAGAGGTCCACGCCCTCCTGCTCCGCCAGCACCTCCCAGCAGAAGTCGCCGTAGGCGTCCTCGCCGAACGCGGCGGACAGCGCGGTGCTCAGCTGGAGCCGGGACAGCGCGACGGCGAGGTTGGCGATGCCGCCCGGGCACGAGCCCAGGCCCTCGGCCCACACCTCGGTGCCCGGCGCGGGCGGCCGGGGCAGGCCGGTGAAGATGATGTCCAGGAACACCGTGCCGGACAACAGCACGTCGAACACGGGCTCGTCGGCGGTCGTCATCTCTCAACGATGCCAGGATCAGCCCTCGGCGGCGGCGAACATCTCCCGCATCCGCGCCAGCGCCCGGTGTTGCGCCACGCGCACCGCGCCTGGCGTCGACCCCACGGCCACCGCGGTCTCCTCGGCGGACAGCCCCACCGCGACCCGCAGCACCAGGATCTCCCGCTGCCGCTCGGGCAGCCGCCGCAGCAGCTGCGTCACGGCCTCGATCATCTCGCCGTTCATCGCCCGCTGCTCGGGGCCGTCCTCCAGGGCCGGCGTGTCGGGCAGCTCGGGCACGACCTCGGAGCGGCTGCGCACGGCGCGTCTTCGCGCGTCGGCGACCTTGTGGGCGGCGATGCCGTACACGAACGCCAGGAACGAGCCCGGCTCGTACTTGTACTTGCCCAGCGCGGAGACGACGGCCAGGCAGACCTCCTGCGCGATGTCCTCGGCGGACACCAGCGTGCGCTCGCGCGTGCCCACGCGGGCGCGGCAGTAGCGCAGGACGAGCGGCTGGACGCGGGCGAGGAGGTGCTCCACCGCGCGCGGCTCGCCCGCCAGGGCGGCGTCGACCAGGTCGGCCAGCTCGGCCTCGGCGGTCCAGCGCACGGGTCGGGTGGGCGCCCCGCCGGCCAGCAGCGTGACCTCGGGGCGGCCGGGCGCCGCCGGGCGGACCTCGATCTCGACGTCAGCTCGCACGGATGCGTGTTGCACCATCCGGCGACCTCCTCACGCTCGTCTTGCCTCCCGGCTCATCCCGGCTCACTGATGAGGAGGACGCTGAGCGGCCCCTGATACGGGATTCGCCAAAGCTGACCACGAACGTGGTCCACGTGGTGGGAACAGCACCCGAGTGAGGGACGGAATGAACTGTTCGGCCTAATGCGACGCGGCGCTACTTCACCAGGGCGAACTGCTTGACGCCCAAGTAGCCGACCCGGAACCCCGCTTCGGAGTACGCCAGGTAGAACCCCCACATCCGGCGGAAGGTGTCGTCGAACCCGAGCCCGGCCCTGGTTGGGGCAGGGTACGTCGATGGTGCTCACCGGCCACTCCTCGGGAGGATCGGCAGCCTGCGCCCCTTCATCGTGGCGCTGAACGGCGTGTGGCCGCCCCTGCGGAAGCTGTGGGCACACCGAAGTTCGTCCATGGCCGCACGGTTGAATGCTCGACAAAGGACCGGATCACGGATGGGGGCCTGGATCACAGTGATCGAGCAGCTTGCGGTGGAGACGGGCGAGGGCGTGTTCGACGCGATCGCGGCGGGGCCGGAGGACGGGCGGCCGGTGCTGCTGCTGCACGGCTTCCCGCAGGCGGCGGTGGCGTGGGAGCACCCGGTGCACGTGCTGGGGCGCAACGGGTACCGGGCGGTGGCGTTCGACCAGCGCGGCTACTCCCCCGGCGTGCGCCCGGAGCGGCCCGCCGAGTACGGCGTGGACTCGCTGGTCGGGGACGTGCTGGCGGTCGCGGACGCGCTCGGGTTCGGCGCGTTCGACCTGGTCGGGCACGACTGGGGCGGCGCGGTGGCCTGGTGGACCGCCTACGAGCACCCGGAGCGGCTGCGGACGCTGACCGTGGTCTCGACGCCGCACCCGCGTGCGCTGGCGGAGGCCATGAAGACCGACGAGGACCAGCACATGCGGTCGGCGTACATGACCGAGTGGCGGTCGCCGACCACCGAGAAGCGGATGCTCGCGGACGGCGCGGAGGCGCTGCGGCGGATGTTCGAGTGGCAGGTGCCGCCGTCGCGGGTGGACGAGTACGTGCGGCGGCTGTCCGAACCGGGCGCGCTGACCGCGGCGCTCAACTGGTACCGCGCGGGCCGTCCCGGCGGGCGCATCGAGCACGTCACGGTGCCCACGATGTACGTGTGGAGCACGGAGGACGTGGCGTTCGGGTCGACCGCCGCGCTGGACACCGGCAAGTGGGTGACCGGGCCGTACCGGTTCGAGATGCTGGAGGACGTGTCCCACTGGGTGCCCGAGCAGGTGCCGGAGGCGTTGACGTCCCTGCTGCTGGAGCATCTTTCGTGATTTGTTCGTGATCGTTGAACCGCGCGCCCGGCGTGGCACGTGTTCTGGCGTATGACGGAGTTGACCTACTCGGAGCGCAGGGTCGCGACCCTGGCCGCGTGTGGCCACAGCAACCGGGCGATCGCGATGCGCCTGCACATCACCGTGAGCACGGTGGAACAGCACCTGACGAGGGTGTACCGCAAGCTGGCCGTCTCCAGCCGGGCCGAGTTGAAGGGGCACCAGGCCCTAGTGTGACCCCATGCGGGTCGCGGGGTTGCTGCTGGCCGCGGGCGCCGGGCGCAGGTTCGGCGGCCCCAAGGCCATGGTGTCGCACGGTGGTGCGCTGTGGGTCGACTCGACCCTGGCGGTGCTGCGGGACGCCGGGTGCGCGCCCCTAGTCGTGGTGCTCGGGGCGCGGGCGGAGGAGGTGCGCGCGCGAGCCGTGCTGGACGGCGCCGAGGTGGTCGTGAACGACGACTGGGCGTCCGGCATGGGGTCGTCGCTGCGGGCCGGGCTCACGGCCGTGGACGCTTCGGCGGATGCCGTCGTGGTGCTGCCGGTGGACACGCCGGGGGTGACTGCCGCGGCGGTGCGTCGGTTCATGGCTCTGGCGTCGCCGTCCGCGCTGGCACGAGCGGTGTACGGCGGTGCGCCGGGGCATCCGGTGCTGCTCGGGCGGGAACATTGGGCCGGAGTCTCGGTGTCCGCGACCGGGGACGCCGGGGCCAGGGATTACCTGGTGGCGCACGGGGCCGCGGCGGTGCCGTGCGACGACGTGGCGGACGGTCGGGACGTGGATCGGCCCGAAGACCTGCCGTGAATCTTCAGGTGCCGTTGCGGGCGTTGCCCTCCTCGTCGCACGGCAGGTTCTGTTCGCCGTGCTCGCGGATGAAGTCGTCGCTGATGTCGTCGGCGGTGTCCTGCATCGCGGCCGCGGTGATCCCGATGGCGCCGCCGAACGGTCGGTCCACGTCCCGGATCAGCAGCAGGGACAGGGTGAACAGCGTGGTGAGCACGACCAGGCCGACCACTTCGGCGCCCTTGCCGCGCGCGGGCAGGTTGAACGCGAACGCGATCACCGTGATGGCGAGGGTGAGCACCATGAACCAGTAGAGGATGTCCGGGATCGCCGGTACGGATTGTGCGAGGCGTTGGCTGCGGGCGTCGGACCGGTCTCGGTCGGCCTGCACCAGGGTTTCGAACAGGCCGCTGTCCGGGCCGACGTCGCGGAAAACGGCACGGAACTGGGTGCTCCACGTGCTGGGTTTGCTCGAAGAACCTTCGCCGTTCTCCATCGCCGTCCACTCGTGGGTCACCACGGCACGGGCGTAGCAGACCGTCGCGCCCTGCAACCGCTGGCCGGCCGGGTTCGGGGCGAACTCGGCGACCTCGAAGAAGTGGTCCACCACGTTGGCCTCGACCCGCACGGCCTCCTCCGCCGCGCTGTACGACTCGGCCGCCACGACCAGCACGAACGCCAGCAGCAGGACGGCGAGGGTCTCCATCGGGCTGGCCAGGTCGCGGATGGTGAGCGCCTCGCCGTCGGCCATCGAACGCCGCTTCTTGAGCAGCCAGTTGACGGCCAGCCCGCCCACCAGCGCGACGACGGCGACCACGACCGTGGTGATCACGCCGGCCTCCCCTCGTCCGGTACGGGCTCACCTCCAGTGGCCTACACCGGCGCGGCGGCGGCAACCCGGCGGACGAAGAGCACACGTTCAGGTCATGTGCGGTTGAGCGCGCGGGCGCTGAACGCGACGCCCAGGCACAGCAGGGGCAGGATGCCCAACGCGAGGCTCTGCGACGTGGCGTGGGCGAGCAGGCCGATCAGCGGCGGTCCGAGGAGGAAGCCCGCCCAGCCGGCCGTGGCCACGCCCGCGATGGCCTGCGCCGCGTGCGCGTCGGACTGCGCCGCCGCCGAGCTGAACGCCACCGGCACGATGCACGCCAACCCCAGTCCGAACAGGCCCAACCCGACCAGCGCCAGGCCGAACTGGCCGACCACCAGGGCCGTGCCCATCCCGACCGCGCCGACGGCGGCGAGCGTCGCCACCACCCGGGCCGGCCCGAAGCGGAGCACCCACCGGTCGCCCATGACCCGGCCGACGAACATCAGCATGGCGAACACCGCGTAGCCCCAGCCGGCGCTCTCCTCCGAGACGCCCACGGTCTCCTTGAGGTACAGGGCCGCCCAGTCGCCGACCGCGCCTTCGCACAGCAGGCCGGCGAACATGATCGCGCCGAGCACCAGCACGTGCTTGTCCCGCCACGGCAGGCCCAGTTTGTGCTCGTCGACGGCGTGGTCGTCGCCCAGCATGGCCCGGGTCAGCGGCCACGCGACCAGCGCGACGACCACCAGCGCGCCGACCATCTGGGTGGTCAGGTCGACGTCGAGGCCGAGGGCGACCGCGCCCGAACCGACGCCGATGAACCCGCCGAAGCTCCACCAGGCGTGGAAGCTGGACAGGATGGGCCGGCCGTAGCCGCTCTCGACGGCGATGCCCTGCGAGTTCATCGCCACGTCCAGCGCCCCCTGGGCCGCGCCCCACAGCGCGAGTGCCGCGAACAGCGCCCACGCCGACCACGCCACGCCCAGCAGCGGCGAGGTGAGGCCGTAGCCGAGGAACGTCAGCAGCACGACCCGCCGGCTGCCCCACTTGGCGACGGCGTTGCCGACCAGGAGCATCGCGACGACGGACCCGACCGGCGCGCCGAGCAGGGTGAGGCCAAGGGTGCCGTCGTTGAGGCCCAGGCCCTCCTTGACGGACGGGATGTGCGGGGTCCACGCGGCGAAGATGGCGGCGTGCAGGCCGAACACGATCGCCGTGGCGACCCGCGCCCGACGGGGCGCGTCGAGCGCGGTGTCAGACAAGGCGGACCTCCACACCGGCCTCGCGCAGCCGCTCGACCTCGTCCAGCGGGGCGTCCCGGTCGGTGACGAGGACGTCGATCTCGTCCGCGCCGCACACCCGGCCGAACGCGGTGCGCCCGAACTTGGAGCTGTCCACGGCGGCGACGATGCGCGCGGAGGCGTCCACGGCGGCCTTCTTCACCGCGCCCTCGGCGAGGTCGTGCGCGGACACGCCGTCGCGGGCGCTGAGGCCGCAGCTGCCGAGCACCATCGTGTCGAAGCGCATGACCTTGAACGCGTACTCGGTGAGCGGGCCGACGAACGCCAGCTCGCCGGGTCGGATGTCGCCGCCGGGCAGCACCATGCGCACGTTCTCGGCGCCGCGCAACGCGTCGGCGGCGTGCAGGGACAGCGGGAGGACGGTGAGCCGCCGGTCGGTGAGGCGCCGCGCGACCTCCAGGGTGGTGCTGCCGCCGTCGAGCACGACGGTCTCGCCGTCGTCGAGCAGGTCCGCGACCGCCTCGCCGATGCGCCGCTTGGCCTCCAGGCGCTGCCGCGACCGCGCCGCGTACGGGGTCTCCTCGCCGGTCAGCATGCTGACCGCGGCGCCGCGCACCCGGCGCAGCAGCCCGTCGCGCTCCAGCACGTCGAGGTCGCGGCGCACGGTCATCTCCGACGCGCCGACCAGCTCCGCGAGGGCGCCGACGGCGACCCGTTCACCGCCGCGCAGCCGCTGGAGGATCCGCTCGTGCCGAGTTGCAACATCCATGATGTTCATCTGAACATGAGATGTGTTCGAACGTCAAACCCCTCCTGGCGGGCGGTGCGCGGATCGGGTAGGACTGGCGCTCAAGTTGGTTCAGACCACTGGAGGGACCGCATGACCGAGACCGTGCCCGGCTCCGACTACGGCGATGTCGTGCGCAACCACCTGACCCGGGTGGAGCAGCACAACGCGGCGGCGCTGGACGACGTCGCCGAGCTGGTCCTGGCCACCGTGCGCGCCGACGGCACGATCCTCGCCGCGGGCGCGGGCCACTCGCTGGCCGCCGTCGCCGAGACCTTCTACCGCGCGGGCGGCCTCGCCTGCGTGCGCCCGGTCTACCACCCCGAACTGCTGCCCATGCACGGCGCGATCAGCAGCACCGCCGCCGAACGCCGCTCCGGCCTGGCCGCCGAGGTGCTGCGCGACGCGGGCCTGGCCGCGCACGACGTGCTGTTCGTGTTCTCCACCTCCGGCGTCAACCCGTACCCGGTGGAACTGGCCGTGCACGCCGCCGACTCCGGCGTCCCGGTGGTCGCGGTGACGTCCCTGGCCGCCGGCGCCGCCGCGCCGCGCCGCGCGGGCACCACGTTGGCCGAGAACGCGACCGTCGTGCTGGACAACCTGGTGCCGCCGGGCGACGCCACCTACCCGATCGGCGACCCGGTGACGGCGGCTGTGTCGACGGTGGCGACCGCGTTCCTGTGGAACCTGCTGCTGGTGCGGCTGCTGGACAAGGCGGCCGAAGCCGGCGTCGCGCTCCCGTTGTGGCGCAGCGCGAACGTCGAGGGCGGCGACGCGGCGAACTCCGACCTGCTGCGCAAGTACCAGACCCGCATCCCGCAGTTGGGTTGAGTATGAATACGCACGATTCCTCCACACGCCGCCGCTAGCCTCCGGTGGCGAAGGGGGAAACGTGAACAACAAGACCAAGCGCTGGGTGCTGGCCGGGGGCGGGTTGACGGCGGTCGCGGTGATCGCGGCCGGGGCGATCGTGCTGACCTCGGGGGCGAGTCCGACCACCACACCGCCGGTGCCCACGGTGAGACCGCTGCCGTCGCCGGCCGCGCAGGAGTTCGTCAGCGCGCTGATGGCCGGTGACGCGACCCGGGCGGCGGCGGCCACCGACGCCGCCGCGGTGGCCGAGCCGATCCTCGCGAAGACGTTGCAGGGCATGAAGGGCGTCGAGTTCCACGGTCGGCTGGGGCCCCTGCCGCCGCCGCCCGACTCCGCGACCACCGCGACGGCGAACCTGGACGTGACGTGGTCGGTGCCGGACGGGACGTCGGTCAAGTACCCGACGACGGTCGAGGTGCGGCTGGTCGACGGGAAGTGGCGGGTGCACTGGGCGCCCGCCGTGCTGCACCCGCAGCTCGCCGACGGCCAGGCGCTGGCCTACCTGCCGACCTCCGGCGACGGTGCCCTGCTCGACCGCAACGGCGCGCCGATCGCGCCCGACCTGGCCCCGCTGGTGATGCAGTCGGTGCGCAAGGAGGTCGGTGACCGCACCGGGGTGCCCGGCTGGCAGATCGCCGGGGTCGACGCGGCGGGCGTGCCGGTGTTCGTGGTGCAGGAGAAGAAGGCCGAGGCGAAGCAGTCGCTGACCGTGACGCTGGACCCGGCGGCCCAGCGCGCTGCGCAGGCGGCGGTGGACCCGGTGGCGCAGGGCGCGGCGATCGTGGCGATCCAGCCGTCCACGGGCGAGATCCTCGCCGTGGCGCAGAACTCCGCCGCCAGCGCCGGCGGCCTGATCGCGTTGCAGAACTGGTTCGAGCCGGGGTCGACGTTCAAGGTCGTCACCACGGCGGCGGCGATCACCGCGGGCACCGCGTCGATGGACACCGAGGTCGAGTGCCCGGGCAAGAAGACCATCGGGACGCGGCAGATCACCAACGACGGCCAGTTCGAGCTGGGGACGGTGCCGCTGCGACAGGCGTTCGCGGCGTCGTGCAACACCAGCTACAGCCAACTGGCCGCCGACCTGCCCGCCGACGCCCTGCCCCGCGCGGCGTCGCTGTTCGGCTTGGACGCGGACTTCACCATCGCGGGCATCACCACGAACACGGGCAAGGTGCCGGCGGCGGCGACCGTGCCCGAGCGGGTCGAGGCGGGCATCGGTCAGGGCAAGGTGCTGGTGACGCCGTTCGGCATGGCGGTGGCCGCGGCGACCGTGGCGCGCGGGAGCGTGCCGACGCCGCAGCTCATCCGCGAGATCCCGACGACCGGTGGGACCGGGCGGGCGCTGCCGGGGAACGTGGCGTCGGCGCTGCGCACCGGGATGCGGGGTGTTGTCACGGGTGGGACCGCGACCGAGCTGGGCGCGCTGGGTGACGTGCGGGGGAAGACGGGGACGGCGCAGCACGGCGACGGGTCGCGGTCGCACGGCTGGTTCATCGGGTACCGCGGCGACATGGCGTTCGCGGTGCTGATCGTGAACGGCGACACTTCGAAGGTCGCCGTCAGCACGACGGCGACCTTCCTCCGCGGCTTCTAGCCGCTCGCTTGCGGCCCGGCCGCTCGCCGCTCGCTTGCGGCCCGGCCGCTCGCCGGTTATGCGGCGGCGGGCGCTTCGTCGAACTGGGTCCGGTACAGCTCGGCGTAGCGCCCGTCCGCGTCGAGCAGCTCGGTGTGCGTGCCCCGTTCGACGACCCGGCCGTCCTCCACGACCAGGATCTGGTCGGCGGCGCGGATCGTGGACAGCCGGTGCGCGATCACCAGCGCGGTCCGGCCGCGCAGCGCTTCGGTCAACGCGGCCTGGACCGCCGCCTCGGACTCGGAGTCCAGGTGGGCGGTCGCCTCGTCCAGGATGACCACGCGCGGCCGGGCCAGCAGCAGCCGCGCGATGGTCAGCCGCTGCCGCTCGCCGCCGGACAGCCGGTAGCCGCGCTCCCCCACGACCGTGTCCAGGCCGTCGGGCAGGGATTCGACCAGCGGCTTGAGGCGGGCGCGGTCGAGGGCGTCCCACAGCTCGTCCTCGGTCGCGTCCGGGCGCGGGTAGGACAGGTTGGCGCGGATCGAGTCGTGGAACAGGTGCCCGTCCTGGGTGACCACGCCGACCGCCTTGCGCAGGTCGTCGAAGGCCAGGTCGCGGACGTCCACACCGGACAGCCGCACCGCGCCCGCCTCGGCGTCGTACAGCCGGGGCACGAGCGAGGCGATCGTGGACTTGCCCGCGCCCGACGACCCGACGAGCGCCACCAACTGACCCGGCTCGGCGTGGAAACTGATGCCGTGCAACACTTCTTCGCCACCACGACTGTCCAAAGTGGCCACTGACTCGAGCGAGGCGAGCGATACCCGGTCCGCCGCCGGGTACCCGAACCGGACGTCCTCGAACGCCACCGACAGCGGCCCGTCCGGGACCGGGCGCGGCTGCGGCTTCTCCTCGATCATCGGCTTGAGGTCGAGCACCTCGAAGACCCGCTCGAAGCTGACCAGCGCCGTCATCACGTCGACCCGCGCGTTGGCCAGCGCGGTCAGCGGCGTGTAGAGGCGGGTGAGCAGGAGGGCGAGTGAGACGACCGTGCCCGCGGCGAGGTCGCCGGTCAGCGCGAGGTAGCCGCCGAGGCCGTAGACGAGGGCCTGGGCGAGCGCCGAGACCAGCGTGAGGCCGGTCATGAACCAGCGGGTGGCCATCGCGGTCCGGATGCCGATGTCCCGCACCCGCGCCGCCCGCTCGCCGAACTCGTCAGCCTCCGCCTTGGGCCGCCCGAACAGCTTGACCAGCGTCGCGCCCGGCGCGGAGAACCGCTCGGTCATCTGCGTGGTCATGCCGGCGTTGAGCGTGGACGCCTCCCGCTGGAGGTCCGCCATCCGGCTGCCCATGCGGCGGGCGGGCAGCACGAAGACCGGGAGCAGCACCAGGGCGAGGGCCGTGACCTGCCAGGAGAGCGTGAACATCACGCCCAGCGACAACCCGAGCTGGATGACGTTCGTGACCACCCCGGACAGCGTCGAGGTGAACGCCCGCTGGGCTCCGATCACGTCGTTGTTCAGCCGGCTGACCAACGCCCCGGTCCGCGTGCGGGTGAAGAACGCGACCGGCATCCGCTGCACGTGCTCGAACACGGCCCGCCGCAGGTCGTAGATCAACCCTTCCCCGATCCGCGCCGACTGCCACCGCTCGACCAGCCCGAGGGCGGCGTCCACGATCGCGATCCCGGCGATGGCGACGGCCAACCACACCACGACGGACACGTCCCGCCCACCGACGATCGCGTCCACCACCCGCCCGGCCAGCACCGGCGTGCTCACCGCGAGCACCGCCGACACGACCGTCAGCAGCAGGAACACGATCAACTTGGCCCGATGCGGCCGAGCGAACCCGACAACCCGCCGGAACGTCCCGCGCCGAACCGCCTTCGGCGTGCCGGACGCCGCCATCGCACTGCGCATCAAGCCCCATGTGCCATCCACGACAGTGGAGAACGCGCAGGTCGACCCACGGCTTCCCGGTGCGGGGTCACCGGTTGTCCGCTGTCGGCGTATCCCGGGCCCGTCCCCTCCCCCGCGTTCCTCCCTCTACGGGACGCGCGAGGCGGGGAAAGGTCGCGGATTCGACATGTCCCCGATCGGGTGATGTTCGGACGGGCCGGTTCCGGTGATCAAATGCGCTGGTCAGGAGGTGCGTGCGCCGGTGGCCAGGGCGGTGAGTTCGGCTAGGCGGCGGACCTGGGCTTCGCGTTCGGCCTTCAGTTGGGACTGCTCGGTCGCGCCCTCGGCGGCGTGGGCGATCAGGGCCAGGGTTTCGCGGACGGCGCCGGGCATGGGTCGGAGGACCTGGGCTACCAGGTCATCTACGGCCGCGTCGAGGCGGTCGCCGGGGACGACGTGGTTGGCCAGGCCGATTCGTTCGGCCTCCTCGCCGCCCACCCGGCGACCGGTCACGCAGATCTCGGCCGCCCTCGAGTACCCGACCAGCCTCACCAGCGGCAGGGTGCCGCCCAGGTCGGGCACCAGGCCGAGGGAGGTCTCGGCCATGCAGAACTGGACGTCGTCCGCGGCCACGCGGAAGTCGCACGCCAGCGCGAGCTGGAAGCCCGCGCCGATGGCGTGCCCGTGGACGGCGGCGATCGTCACCCGGTCGGGGTCGCGCAGCCAGCGGAAGCCCTCCTGGAACTCCGCGATCAACGCAGCGCCGCCTTCGGGTCCGCGAAGGGTGATCTCCGACAGACCCGGCTCGCCCTCCACCGGGGCACCGGAGAACATCCGCCGGTCGAGACCGGCGGAAAAGGCACGACCGGAGCCCCGGACGACCACGACGCGGACGTCCGGGTCCAGCTGAGCGCCGATCGTCCGCAACGCCGTCCAGGTGGACGGCGTCTGTGCGTTGAGCACGTCGGGACGGTCGAGCGTGATCGTCGCGCGCGGTCCGTCGACGACGAGCCGCACGCCTCCGCGTTCCAGCAGGTCGGCGTCGATGGTGGTCGGTGCCGACATGCGCGTTACCTCCGGGTTCAGGGCGGCGCCGTCTCTCCTCGGCGCCGGTTGTTACCGGAGGGTAGCTTACTTCTTCTTCGTGCGGGTGGCGCCACCGCGACCGCGCAGCTGCACACCGGACTCGCTGAGCACCCGGTGCACGAAGCCGTAGGAGCGTCCGGTGGACTCCGCCAACGCCCGGATGCTCGCGCCCTTTTCGTACTTCTTCTTCAGGTCAGCGGCCAGCTTGTCCCGCGTGGCGCCGGTGATCCGGGCGCCCTTCTTCAGGTCAGCCACCTTGTCCCGCCTTCCGTAGACAGCAGGTCGGGCCGTGAAAGCCCCTGTCGTCGCAATGATCGAACACGGCGACCAAGAACGCCAGGCGATCATGCGAAAAGATCGGCGAGCGGTCGATCGGGTGAGGGGCGAACACGGAGAGTGGATCTCCCGTGATGGGACTGAAACCTCTGGCTCAGGCCAACTGCACGAGTTCCAGGTACTCCTGGGACCAGTGGTCCTCGGTTCCGTCGGGCAGCAGGATCACCCGCTCGGGCTCAAGGGCCTCCACCGCTCCGGGGTCGTGCGTGACCAGCACGACGGCGCCCTCGTAGCGGCGCAGCGCGTCGAGCACCTGCTCGCGGCTCGCCGGGTCGAGGTTGTTGGTCGGCTCGTCGAGCAGCAGCACGTTCGCCGCGCTGGACACCAGGCCCGCGAGCGCGAGCCGGGTCTTCTCGCCGCCGGACAGGGTGCCCGCCGGCTGGTCGAGCTGCTCGCCGCTGAACAGGAACGTGCCCAGCAGCGAGCGCAACTGCTGTTCGGGCACGTCCGGGGCGGCGTGGCGGATGTTCTCCCAGACCGAGGCCTCGTGGTCCAGCGTCTCGTGCTCCTGGGCGAAGTAGCCCAGCTTGAGGCCGTGGCCTGGGATGACCTCGCCGGTGTCGGGCTGTTCCATGCGCCCGATCAGGCGCAGCAGCGTGGTCTTGCCCGCGCCGTTGAGACCGAGGATCACCACGCGCGAGCCGCGGTCGATCGCCAGGTCGACGCCGGTGAACACCTCCAGCGACCCGTAGGACTTGCTCAGGCCCTCGGCGGTGAGCGGGGTCCGGCCGCACGCGGCGGGCTGCGGGAAGCGGATCTTCGCGACCTTGTCCGCCTGGCGGGTCTCCTCCAGGCCGGACAGCAGCTTCTCGGCCCGGCGGGCCATGTTCTGCGCGGCCACCGCCTTGGTCGCCTTCGCGCGCATCTTGTCGGCCTGCGCCATCAGCGCGCCGGCCTTCTTCTCGGCGTTGGCGCGCTCACGGCGGCGGCGCTTCTCGTCGGCGGCGCGGGCCTCGAGGTACTTCTTCCAGCCCATGTTGTAGATGTCGATCTCGCCGCGCGTGGCGTCGAGGAACCACACCTTGTTGACCACGTCGTCGAGCAGCTCGACGTCGTGGCTGATCACGACCAGCCCGCCGTCGTGGTTCTTGAGGAACCCGCGCAGCCACGCGATCGAGTCGGCGTCGAGGTGGTTGGTCGGCTCGTCGATCAGCAGGATCGTGCTGGACTTCGCGCCCACGCCCGCCTCGGACGCGGCGAACAGGATGCGCGCCAGCTCGACCCGGCGGCGCTGACCACCGGACAGGGTGCGCAGCGGCTGGGCCAGGACGCGGTCGGCCAGACCCAGGTTCGAGCAGATGCGGGCGGCCTCGCTCTCGGCGGCGTACCCGCCGAGAGCGGCGAAGCGCTCTTCGAGCTTGCCGTACTTGCGCACGGCGGCCTGGAGTTCGTCGTCGTCCACCAGTTCGGCCATGGCGGACTGCATCTTCTCCATGTCCCGCAGCAGCTGGTCCAGGCCGCGCGCGGACAGCACGCGGTCCTTGGCGATGACCGAAAGGTCGCCCTCGCGCGGGTCCTGCGGCAGGTAGCCGAGGTCGCCGGTGCGGCGCACGTCGCCCGCGTAGGGCTGGCCCTCGCCCGCGAGGACGCGCAGGGACGTGGTCTTGCCGGCGCCGTTGCGGCCGACGAGGCCGATGCGGTCGCCGGGCTGGACGCGGAGGGTGGCGTCGGACAGCAGGATGCGCGAACCGGCGCGCAACTCGAGATCGGTTGCGGTGATCAAGGGGAACTCCGTGTGGATTGTGGTCGTGCGGGGTCGACGGTGCTGCTGCGGTTGCGCGCACCGGACCTACTCGATCAAGACGACCACGGATCCAGTCTACGGGTCGGCCGCCACCGAATTAGCCACGTGTGTCCACCGGCATACATTTCGCGCATGACGAGCATCGAGGACAGCACAGGGGCTGGAAGCGCGGACTCGGCGGGCGGGGACTTCGTGGGCAGGGTGGCGCTGGTCACGGGGGCGAGTCGGGGGATCGGGTATGGCGTGGCGTTGGAGCTGGTGGCGCGTGGGGCGTCGGTGACCATCACCTCGCGCAAGCCGGATGCGGTCGCGGCGGCGGCGCGGTCGCTGGCGGCGGAGGCGGGGGTGCCGGCGTCGCGGGTGCTCGCGGTGCCGGGCAACGCTGGGCACGCAGATGACCGCGAGGAGGCCGTCACCCGGACGGTCGAGCAGTTCGGCCGTCTGGACGTGCTGGTGAACAACACCGGCATCAACCCCGTCTTCGGCCCGCTCATGGAGGCGGACCTGGGCGCGGTGCTGAAGATCTTCGACACCAACGTCGTCGCGGCGCTCGGGTTCGTGCAGTTGGCGTGGAAGGCGTGGATGCAGGAGCACGGCGGCGCGGTGGTGAACGTGGCGTCGGTGGGCGGCCTGCGGTCGACCGGCGTGATCGCCGCGTACGGCGCGAGCAAGGCCGCGCTGATCCGGCTGACCGAGGAACTGGCGTGGCAGCTGGGCCCGAAGGTGCGGGTGAACGCGGTCGCCCCGGCGGTGGTGAAGACGCGCTTCGCGGAGGCCCTCTACACCGGCCGTGAGGACGAAGCCGCGGGGCACTACCCGATGAAGCGGCTCGGGTCGCCGGAGGACGTCGCCCGGCTGGTCGCGTTCCTCGTGTCGGACGGCGCGTCGTGGATCACCGGGGAGACCGTGCGCGTGGACGGCGGTCTGCTGGCGACCGGCACCTTGGCTTGACCCGCCGCCGCCCGCGCCCGGGGAAGAACGTTCGGGGCGAGCGGTTCAGCGGGTTGGGGCCGAGGGAGCTGTCGACAGCGGCGGTGTGGCGGAGGGGGTGAGCGGGGCCGAGTTCACCTCTGGCGCGGTGCTGCCTTGGGTCGGGGTGGGGGTGGACGGGTGCGGGTTCGAGGTGAGCCTCGGCGGTGGGGTGGTGTGTTCAGCGGCTGGCTGGGTGTCGGGGCGACGGAGGGGTAGTTGGAGGGCGGGGTGTCGAGGTCGAGGTCGACGGGGTGGTGCCGGTGCCGGGGCTGGTGGGGGTGGTCGGTTGGTTCAGGGCGAAGCCGGCCGCCGCTACCAGGGCCGTGGTGGTCAGGGCGCTGCTGACCACCGCCAGGCGCCGGCGGCGGGTGCGGATGCGGTGGCCGTGCCACACGATGTCCACCGGGCCGAACGTGCTCGGCCTCGGCTTGACGTTCAGCTCGTCGAACAGTTCCTTCAGACGGTCCTCAAGCACCGCGTGACACCTCCTGCCACAGTTCCTCGTACGCCGGACCCAACCGCCGCCGCAACGCCTTCAGGCCGCGGTTGGTGTTGCTCTTGACGGTGCCGACCGAGCAGCGCAGCGCCGCCGCTGTCTCGTCCACGCCCAGGTCGTGCCAGTACCTGAGCACCAGGACCGCGCGCTGCTTCGCGGGCACCGACCGCAGCGCCTCCCACACCACCAGCTTGTCCTCGCTCAGCACCGCGGCCTCGGGCTGCTCGGGCAGTTCGCCGCGCAACTGCTCCCGCCGCCACCGCACCCGCCGCCGCTCCGCGATGAACGTGCGCACCACGATCCTCCGCAGGTAGGGCTCCAGGCCCTCGCGCCGGACCAGCTTCGGCCCGGCCAGGTACAGCTTGAGGAACGCGGCCTGCACCAGGTCTTCGGCCTCGTGGTGGTTGCCGCACAACAAGTACGCGGTGAAGCGCATCGAGTCGGCGCACCGGTCGAAGTGTTCGGTGAACTCCGCGTCCCAACTCACGCCGTCATCGCCTCGGGGTCGGGGCGGGCGCGCTCGGCGCCGGCGTGGTTGGGGCGGGGTGGCCCACCGAGGGCTCGCCGGGGATGGACGGGCGCGGGGTCACCGCGATGGGCGGCGCCGTGGGTGCGGGCGTCGCCGAGGGCGGTGCGGACGGGGCCGACGGAACAGAGGGTGCGGGCGTGACCTCCGGCGGCGTGGGCGCGGGTGTGACCGACGGGGCCGACGGCGCAGGTGTGACCGACGGGGCCGACGGCGCGGGTGTGACCGACGGGGCGGACGGCGCCGGGGTGGCGGCGGGCGTGGACACGGTGGGAGCAGGGACGGGAGTCGGCTCGCCGGACGCGCCCGCCAATGCGGGGACGGCGACGGCGATACCGCCGACGACGACCGCACCGGCCGCCAGCACGAGTCGAGTACGCATGACCTGCTCCTTCGCTTGGTGGACCACCTCCTCGTGGGGCCCTTCATCCCTATCCATGCGGTTGGGCCGTCCGGGGGTTGTCACGAGTTCGATCAATTTTTCCGACTTTGACGAACCGGACCACGGTCCACTACTGTCCACACAAGCGGACCACGGTCCGAATCCAGAAGGAGAACCATGGCCAAGTTGATCCACATCTCCGCCTCCCCCAGGACCAGCGACTCCGAGTCCCTGGCCATCGCCGCGACCTTCGTGGCCGCCTACCGCGAGGCCAACCCCGACGACCAGGTCGAGCACTGGGACCTGTGGGACGGCACCCTCCCCGCCTTCGGCCCCACCGAGACCGACGCCAAGATGACCCTCATCCGCGGCGGCGCCCCGACCGGCGCGGCGCACGACGCCTGGGAGGCCGTGGTCGCCGCGTTCCACCGGTTCGACGCCGCCGACCGCCTGCTGTTCAGCGTCCCCATGTGGAACGCCGGCATCCCGTACGTCCTCAAGCAGTTCATCGACGTCGTCTCCCAGCCCGGCCTGCTCTGGGGCTTCGACCCGCAGACCGGCTACCTGCCGCTGGTCGAGGGCAAGAAGGCCGCCGTCGTCTACACCAGCGCCGTCTGGGCCCCCGGTCTCCGGCCGGCCTTCGGCGCGGACTTCCAGTCCACCTTCTTCGACGACTGGCTGCGCTGGGCGGGCATCACCGACATCACCGCGATCCGCCACCACCCGACCGTCCTGGGCGACGTCGAGGACTCCCGCCAGACCGCGATGGCCGCCGCCCGGGAGGCCGCCAAGACGTTCTGACTAGTCGCGGACGACGATCTCCACCGCCCGAGCGCGCCGGGCGGCCTCGTCCAGCACCGCCCGCCGAGGCTCCGGCACGTCCAGCACCCGCGGCGAGGCCAGGGCGAACACCGGGGCCAGCCGCCGGTCCGCCCGCAGCACGTCCAACGCCTGCCGGTCACCGCCCAGCACGACCGCGTCCAGCGACCCCAGCACGGGCAGCAGCACCCGGGCCACGTCGCCGGCCGCCGCCGCCAGCGCCGCCCGCGCCTGCCCCTCCCGCCGCCGCGCGAAGCGCTGCTGCGACCAGCCGCCCGCCTTGTTCCGCCCGTGCACCTGACGGCTGTCGGTCGTCGAGGTCACCACCGACCCGTCCACGGCCACCCCGACGCTGTGCCCGCCCAGCCGCACCAGCACCAGCCCGATCCGCCGACCGGCGAGCGCCTGGGACAGCAACGGCTCGAGGGCCAGACCTTCGAAGTCACCCACGGGGGTGAATTCCCCGAACGCCGACGCGACCGTCGCCGAAGCCCCGTCCACGGCCGTGACCACCACCGACGCAGCACTCACCGAAGTACCGACCACACCGCCGTGCCGAGCCGCGAAGCGCGAGAACCACCCGTCCAGGCGTTCGGGTTCGACCTCCACCGCCCGTCCGCCGCCGGAGACCGGGCGGACCTTGCTCATGCCGGCGCCACGGCCACCCACACCGGCAGCGGGTGACCGCACTCGGCGGGCGAGAGCCGCTGGACCGCGCCGAACCCGGCGCCGGCCAGCTCGTCGGAGATCTGCTCGGCGGTCAGCACCCGGTGCCGGGTGGCCACGGTGTTCGCGACCTCCCAGGACGTCTCCCCGCGCACCAGCCGCACGACCTCCAGCGCGTAGGACTCCCCGTCCGCCGCCCAGTCCCACAGCTGCACGGTGACCTGCCGGTCCTTGCCCCGCCCGGACACTCGCGGCGGCGGCGCGGTGGGCCGCCACCGGCTCAACCGGTCCAGCTCGGGCACCGCGGCCACCAGCAGACCGCCGGGCCGCAGCGCCTGCCGGGCCAGCGCCAGCGCGTGGGACAGCGCATTCTCGTGGGCCAACCGGGGCAGCAGGTCGTCGCCCGCGCGCACCACGTCCACCCCGACCGGCGCCGGCTCGCGCACCACGTCCATCAGGTCGACCACCTGGTGCTCGCCCACGCCGAGGACGGCGGCGGCCACCTCGTTCAGCGGGTCGTCCGGCACGGGTACCAGGTCGGTCACCGGGCACACAGTAGGGCCAACCGATCGGGTTACGCCAAACGGGCTGTGGTGACCGCGTCACGCAGCGCGGCCACCACCACCGCTCGACCGATCCCGAAGGGGCCGATACCACGACCTCCAGGATCTCGTGCACAATGTTACCGGCGGGTTTACGGATTCCAGACCACAGGCAATCACCACTTGACAGATCGAGTGCCACCCCAGTGAACTCGTGACCCGTATGGACCAACCATTGACTCCACCTGGTAGGCACCACCGCACTGCGTTGGCGGGTAGGGTCACTGGGGCGTGATCTAATGACAGCGGGGAGTCACAATGACCAACGCTGCCGGTCGACCCAACCTGTCCGTCGACGACCTCGACTCGACGGGCCACGGCAGTCTTGCGCAGCTCCTGACCACGGGACCCTTCCCCGAGGCGCTGAGAGCCGCGATCAAGGCCAGCAGGCTGAGCCTCGACCGCATCCAGCACAGGCTCGCCCTGCGCGGGGTCACCATCAGCGTCGCGACGCTGAGCTACTGGCAGTCCGGCCGGCGCCGACCCGAGCGGCCCGAGTCGCTGGAGGCGCTGCGCCACCTGGAGACCGTGCTGGGCGTGCCGCAGGCCGGCCTGTCCGCGCTGCTCGGGCCGCCGCGCCCGCGCGGCAGGCGGTCCCGTCCGACGACGATGATGCCGATCGACGCCCTGTGGGCGCGCCGCGAGCGGGTCGCCAACCTGCTGCAGAAGGTCGACACGTCCTCCGACGTCAAGCTGGGCCGGATCAGCCAGCACGACCGCATCGAGATCGCCGCCGACGGCGGCCAGCGCTCGGTGTGGGTGCGCCAGATCCTGCGCGCCGAGCAGGACGGCCCGGACCGCTGGGCGCTGGTGTTCGAGACCGAGGAGTCCGACGTCCTGCCGGACGTGGTCAACCTGCGCAACTGCCACCTGGGCCGGTACGCCGAGGACACCGACGCCAACATCATGGTCGCCGAGCTGATGTTCGACCGCCCCCTCGCGCGGGGCGAGACGATCATCATGGAGTACGAGCTGCTGTTCGCCGAGGGTCACTACCCGGCCGGCAACAACACGTTCGCGCGCAAGTTCCGGCTGCCGGTGCGGGAGTACGTGATCGAGGTGCGCTTCGACCAGTCGTACCTGCCCGCGCGCTGCCAGCAGTTCAGCGTCCCGGCCGGCGACGACACCCCGTCGCGGCGGCGCAACCTCGCGCTGGACGCGGCGGGCGGCGTGCACGCGGTGGCGCTGGGCTTCGGCCCGGGCGTGTTCGGCATCCGCTGGGAGTGGCCGAAGTAAAGATCGCGTTGCCGACCCGAAGTCGCGAAGGCCCCCGGACACCGGTCCGGGGCCTTCGTCGCACCAACGGGTTGCTCCGACCGGCGGACCGGCCCCGTGGCACCGGGGCCGGTCCATCCCAGAACTGTTACCGCGGTCGATCAGACGTAACCGTTGATGTGCAGCGACACCGCGCGGATCGAGCCGCGGTCGGTCGCCACCTGGTCCACCACCTTGAACGTCCACGTGCCGTCGACCGGCTCGGCCAGCAGCGCCGCCAGCGGGCTGTTGGGCCGCCACGTGCCGGTGAACGGCGCCAGGCTCGCGGTCACCGACGAGAACGCCTTCGCGGCCGAGTCGTCGAACACCACCTGGCACATGTTCGCGCCGGTCCCGCCGCTGCGCGAGAACAGCGTGGCGGTCGCGCCGGACGGCGAGGTCAGCGTGCCGACCAGGTCACCGGTGAACGTGTGGTCGATGCCCACCGTCGTGGCCCCGTCGGCGGCGGAGCAGGTCGCGCCGTCCACCGAGAAGGTCAGCTTCGACCCGCGCCCGACCCCGGTCACCGGGATCTGCACGGACGCGCCGGTCGCGTCGTTGTCCGGGATCGCCACGACCGGGCCGCTGTAGGCGAAGTGCTTGGTCTCCCGCGACGGTTCGCCGACCGGCACGTTGAAACTGCTGGACGTTGGCGAAGTAGAACCCGCGAAAGTTACGCGAGCGTCCAGCCGAACAGGAACACCCAGCTGGGCCGACGCGGGCACGGTGACCTTGAACGTGTTGGTCACGGTCTGCCCGACCTCGACGGTGCCGTAGAACTTCGACCGCGGCGCGATGGTCACGCCGGCGGTCGGCGAGGTCAGCACCAGGCTGGTGGACGTCGCCGTGCCGTCACCGACGTTGGCCACCGGCACGGTGACCGTCGAGGTCGTGCCCGGCTTGAGGTACTGGCTGCCGTCGGCGTCGTTGACCACCGAGGGCTGCTGCGCCTTGGCCAGCGGCTGCGGCGACGCGCCCGTGTAGGCCAGGACCAGGTCGGCGCGCACGATGCCGGCGCCGGTCCGGTTGTCCACGCCCGGCTCGGCGATGTCCAGCGCGGTCGCGGTCAGCGCCTCGCGCACCTCGGCCGGGGTCAGCGTCGGGTTGCCGGACAGGATCAAGCCCGCGATCGCCGCCGCGTTCGGCGCGGACGCCGACGTGCCGAAGAACGGGTTGAAGCCGGTCACGGAGGTGGTGACGCCGTCGGCGGCGGTCAGGTCCGGCTTCTGCCGCACCTCCTCGCGGGGCGTGCCGTCGGGCGCGAAGAACACCCGGCGCGGGCCGTCGGAGGTGAACCGCTCGGGCTTCTGCGTGCCGTCGTACGCGTTCGGGTACGGGCCGCGCGGGTTGGCCGGGTCACCGGGTTCCAGGTCGAACGGCAGCGGGTTGTTCGCCGGGGCGGCGGCCACGCTGATCGCGCCCTTGGCCGCCGAGTGGCCGCGGGTCACGCCGGAGGTGGCGTAGGCCTTGAGCCCGTCGGCGGAGTCCTTGAACCGGCCGCCGAGCGCGGACAGCGACAGGTACTGGTCCTCGCCGCGGAACTTCACCACGGCCAGCCGGAGACCGGTCGCGCCGGCCGGGGTCTGGAGCCGCTCGTACGGGTCCTGGACGCCGTCCTGGTTGTTCTGGCTGAACGCCACCACGTTGCCCTGGGCGTTGGCCAGGTACAGGTCGTAGTCGTTGAACGACGACGCCAGCGGGTCGGTCCAGAACAGGGTCACCGGCACGTTGCCCGAGCGGTCGGACAGCGGGTTGAACACCTGCTTCGCGCGCGGGTCGGGGTTGAAGTCGTGCGCGGTGCCGGCGAACTTGCCGATGCCCACGCCCGAGTCGACGAACCGGCCCTCCCAGTGGCCGGAGGTGCCGTCGGCGATGTTGCCCTCGTTGCCCGCGGAGGAGAAGTACACCGCGCCGGCGGCCACGACCTCGTCCACGGCGCGGGCGATCACGCCGTCCTGGAAGGGGGATTCGTTGAAGTAGAGGATGTCGTCCACGATCACGTCGCAGCCCAGTTGGAAGCGCAGGCCGCGGATGTTGTCGGCGAAGCTCGCGTCGCCGTTGATCGCGGTGGCGAAGCCCAGTTCGGCGTTGGGCGCGATGTCGTGGAGGATCTCCAGCATCGCGGTGCCCTCGCGGCCCGAACCCTCCTGGCTGGTCAGGACGTCCACGGCGGGCAGTTCGCCGGCGGCCTGCGAGGCGAGCAGGCCGTCCACGCCGTCGGAGATCGCGCACAGCTTCACGCCGGTGCCGGTGACGCGGTGGGTCTGGCGGGCGGTGTCGGCGGCGTGCGCCCGGTCGCCCTCGCCGACCTTGGGCGCGGCGACCTTGGCCGACAGCGCGGCCAGCGTGCGCTCCTCGACCTCCTTGGCCTTGTCCTCCTTGGACGGGACCTTGGCGTCCTTCGGGTCCTGCTTGTGGAAGGACTTCCACTCGACGGCGGTCTCGACGCGGCGGACGTCGGCGCGCGCGGCCAGGCCGCTCAACGCGGAGAGCGGGACCTGCGCGCGGACGGTCTTGCCGTGGGTGGAGGTGGAGCGGAGCGCGGCGCCGGTGCCGCGGACGGCGGCGACGAGGTCGTCGGTCACCTCGTGGGCGCGGATGTCGACCAGGACGGTGCCGCCCGGCCCGACCTTCACGCCGGTGCTCACGTGCGGGACCTTGCCGATGCCGCCGGCTGAGGCGCGGCGGCGCTGTTCCACCAGCAGCGCGCTGTCCATTTTGGACTCCGCGGCGGACGCGGACTTCTTGATCTCCTGGAGCGCCGCGATCTGGAGCGCGGTCTTCTGCTCGACGCCCTTGGACGCGTTGGGCGGGTCCGCGGACGCGGGTGTCACGGAGCCGAGCAGGGTCAGCAGGACCGCGGCCCCCGCCGCGAGCACGGTGTTTCTTCGGGATCTGCGATTCGGTGAGCGCACAGGCGTCTCCCCCAGTTTTCGGGCGTGCCCCCGACGCACGCGCACGGCGACCGGATGTCTCCGATCGGAGGGGTCAACGTATTGCGCACGGATACTTACCGTCTGCCACCGTTCGGCCTACTTCTCAGACGGTAGGACCCATCACAGTTCACAGTACAAAAGCGTCCGTCCACAGCTGACCGGTCCGTCCGGACACCGCGTCGAGCAGGGCGGCGGCCTGGTTGTCGGTCAGCGAGGCCACGAAGTCCACCACCGCCCGGCCCCGCGCGAGCGCCCGGACGGCGTCCGGTCCGGACGGTCCGTCACCCGTCGCGCCGACCAGGGTGGCGGGGTCGGTGCGCGCCAACGCGGTGTACTCGGCGGTGGCGAGTTCCATGAGGTCGTGCAGCCGGCGCGGCAGGCGGTCGGCCTCGTGCCGGTCGGTCGCCCACTGCTCCAGCGCCTCCACGAGCGCGGTCAGCAGGCGGGCCTGACCGCGCTGGTGCAGGGCGAGGTCCGGGCGCAGCAGCACGAACCGGCGGTGCACGAACTTGAGCACCTGGACCTCGTGCCACTGGGCGATGGCGAGCACCACGTGGCCGGAGCGGGTGGTCGGTTCCTCGATCACGCCGACCGAGCCGACGAGTCGCCGCGTCCACCGCGACGAGAAACCCACGACCGCTTGTTCGGCTTCGACCGACCCGTCGAACGGGACGGCGAGCAGGCCCTCGACCAGTTCGGACCGGACCTTCGCGACCGCGTGGGCGAACGCGCCGTCGTCCACGGCCCACGAGTCCTTGGCGTGCAGGCGGCGGCGCAGGGCCTCCAGGGACCGGCCGGGGCGGCGCTGCTGGGCGGCGAGGTCGGCGGCGCTCAGCTCGGCGAGGTCGAGGGCCTGGTCGAGCCAGGTGTTGAGTTCGGCGGAGACGGTGGCGTGCTGGAGGACGCCGACGCGGTGGAAGTCCTCCAGGTCGTGGATGGCGTATGCGATGTCGTCGGCGGTGTCCATCACGGACGCTTCGACGGTCTGCTGCCACGGCTCCAAGCGGCCGGTGTAGAAGTCGCGGGCCTGGGTCAGGTCGTCGAGTTCGGTGACGTAGGTGGAGAACTTCGCGGCGCCCGTGCCCGGCGCGTCCGGCGGTTCGGCGGCGCCGCGCGGCGGGGCGGGCAGGTCGCGCGGGTGCGGGGTCGGGTAGGACAGGCGGGTCCACGGGTACTTGAGCATGGCCGCGCGGACGGCGACCGTGAGGTCGAGGCCGAGGGCTTTGGGCCCCGGACGTCGGTCGTGGTGACGATCCGGAACGACTGGGCGTTGCCCTCGAACCCGTCGGACAGGCCGAACCGGTGGCGGGCCAGGCGGTCGAGGACCTGTTCGCCGAGGTGCCCGAACGGCGGGTGGCCGAGGTCGTGCGCGAGCGCGGCGGCTTCGACGACGTCCGGGTCGCAGCCGCCGAGCTTGTCGATGACGCCGACGAGTTCGGGCCGGGTGTTGAGGCGTTCGGCGATGGCCCGGGCGGCCTGGGCGACCTTCAGGCTGTGCGTGAGCCGGTTGTGCACCAGCAGACCGGACCCGGTGGAGCTGACGACCTGGGTGACGCCGCCGAGGCGCGCGAAGAACGGCGAGCTGGCCACGCGGTCGCGGTCGACGCGGTACGGGCTGGTGGCCAGGTCGGCCGGGCCGCCTCCGCTGCCGCCGGACCTGCGGAGCGTTCGGGGGTCGTGGTCGCGGTGCATGGCAAGAAAGTAGTCCGCCGGCGCGGTCTCGGCACTCCTGGGAACGCAAAAAGCCCTCAGGGGCACTCGACAAGTCGAATGCCCCTGAGGGAAAAAATGTTCGGCGGCGTCCTACTCTCCCACACCCTCACGAGTGCAGTACCATCGGCGCTGGAAGGCTTAACTACCGGGTTCGGAATGGGACCGGGTGTTCCCCAACCGCTATGACCACCGAAACACTATGAAATTACCGCTCAACAGGCCCGACAGCACCGTCACCGGCCCCGCCTGGTCTGGTTCGGTTCTTTCAGAACCGCACAGTGGATGCGTAGCGTCTTCGTAGCAAGTCCTCGGCCTATTAGTACCGGTCAACTCCAGCCGTTACCGACCTTCCATCTCCGGCCTATCAACCCAATAGTCTCTTGGGGGCCTTAACCCACAAAGGGTGGGATACCTCATCTAGGAACGAGCTTCCCGCTTAGATGCTTTCAGCGGTTATCCCTTCCGAACGTAGCCAACCAGCAATGCCCTTGGCAGGACAACTGGCACACCAGAGGTCCGTCCGTCCCGGTCCTCTCGTACTAGGGACAGCCTTCCGCAAGTATCCTACGCGCGCGGCGGATAGGGACCGAACTGTCTCACGACGTTCTAAACCCAGCTCGCGTACCGCTTTAATGGGCGAACAGCCCAACCCTTGGGACCTACTCCAGCCCCAGGATGCGACGAGCCGACATCGAGGTGCCAAACCATGCCGTCGATATGGACTCTTGGGCAAGATCAGCCTGTTATCCCCGGGGTACCTTTTATCCGTTGAGCGACCACGCTTCCACAAGCCATGGCCGGATCACTAGTTCCGACTTTCGTCCCTGCTCGACCCGTCGGTCTCACAGTCAAGCCCCCTTGTGCACTTGCACTCGACACCTGATTGCCAACCAGGCTGAGGGAACCTTTGAGCGCCTCCGTTACCCTTTGGGAGGCAACCGCCCCAGTTAAACTACCCACCAGGCACTGTCCCTGATCCGGATCACGGACCGAGGTTAGACATCCAGTACGACCAGAGTGGTATTTCAACGACGACTCCACACCAACTGGCGTTGACGCTTCACAGTCTCCCACCTATCCTACACAAGCCGAACCGAACACCAATACCAAGCTATAGTAAAGGTCCCGGGGTCTTTCCGTCCTGCCGCGCGTAACGAGCATCTTTACTCGTAGTGCAATTTCGCCGGGCCTGTGGTTGAGACAGTCGAGAAGTCGTTACGCCATTCGTGCAGGTCGGAACTTACCCGACAAGGAATTTCGCTACCTTAGGATGGTTATAGTTACCACCGCCGTTTACTGGCGCTTAAGTTCTCAGCTTCGCCCCGAAGAGCTAACCGGTCCCCTTAACGTTCCAGCACCGGGCAGGCGTCAGTCCGTATACATCGTCTTGCGACTTCGCACGGACCTGTGTTTTTAGTAAACAGTCGCTTCTCGCTGGTCTCTGCGGCCGAAAAATCCTAGCCCGCAAGGGGCTTCAAATCCCTCGGCCCCCCTTCTCCCGAAGTTACGGGGCATTTTGCCGAGTTCCTTAACCACAGTTCGCCCGATCGCCTCGGTATTCTCTACCTGACCACCTGTGTCGGTTTGGGGTACGGGCCGCATGAACACTCACTAGAGGCTTTTCTCGGCAGCATGGGATCACCCTACTTCGCCTCAATCGGCTATGCATCACGTCTCAGCCTTAACGCCTGGCGGATTTGCCTACCAGACGGCCTACACGCTTACACCAGTACTACCACTCACTGGCGGAGCTACCCTCCTGCGTCACCCCATCGCTTGACTACTACAAGTTCAGGTCCCGCGCTCCACGTCACACCCTCGTCCGAAGACTCGAGTGCGGGCTTCGGGCGGTTAGTATCACAAGGTTCGCCATGGGCGCGTTCACACGGGTACGGGAATATCAACCCGTTGTCCATCGACTACGCCTGTCGGCCTCGCCTTAGGTCCCGACTTACCCTGGGCGGATTAGCCTGGCCCAGGAACCCTTGGTCATCCGGCGGCAGAGTTTCTCACTCTGCTTTCGCTACTCATGCCTGCATTCTCACTCGTCCAGCCTCCACACCTGGATTCCTCCGGCGCTTCAACGGCTGAACGACGCTCCCCTACCCATCCAGACCAGAGTCTGAATGACACGGCTTCGGCGGTGTGCTTAAGCCCCGCTACATTGTCGGCGCAGGACCACTTGACCAGTGAGCTATTACGCACTCTTTAAAGGGTGGCTGCTTCTAAGCCAACCTCCTGGTTGTCTGGGCGACCCCACATCCTTTCCCACTTAGCACACACTTAGGGGCCTTAGCCGGCGTTCTGGGCTGTTTCCCTCTCGACTACGAAGCTTATCCCCCGCAGTCTCACTGCCGCGCTCTCACGTACCGGCATTCGGAGTTTGGTTGATTTCGGTAAGCTTGTGGGCCCCCTAGACCATCCAGTGCTCTACCTCCGGCACGAAACACACGACGCTGCACCTAAATGCATTTCGGGGAGAACCAGCTATCACGGAGTTTGATTGGCCTTTCACCCCTAACCACAGCTCATCCCCCAGGTTTTCAACCCTGGTGGGTTCGGGCCTCCACGCAGTCTTACCCACGCTTCACCCTGGCCATGGCTAGATCACTCCGCTTCGGGTCTAGACCACGCGACTATCGACGCCCTATTCGGACTCGCTTTCGCTACGGCTACCCCACACGGGTTAACCTCGCCACGCAGCACTAACTCGCAGGCTCATTCTTCAAAAGGCACGCCGTCACCCCAAAAGGCTCCGACGGATTGTAGGCACACGGTTTCAGGTACTATTTCACTCCCCTCCCGGGTACTTTTCACCTTTCCCTCACGGTACTAGTCCGCTATCGGTCACCAGGGAGTATTCAGGCTTAGCGGGTGGTCCCGCCAGATTCACAGCGAATTTCACGGGCTCGCTGCTACTTGGGATAACCGTCAGGAGACACCGGGTTTTCACGTACGGGACTCTCACCCTCTACGGCCGCGCTTTCCAGACACGTTCCGCTAACCACAGTGTTTTATGACTCCTCGACCGTCCGGCAGAACGATCAGACAGGTCCCACGACCCCGCACACGCAACCCCTGCCGGGTATCACACGAGTACGGTTTAGCCTCTTCCGCTTTCGCTCGCCACTACTCACGGAATCACGGTTGTTTTCTCTTCCTGCGGGTACTGAGATGTTTCACTTCCCCGCGTTCCCTCCACACGCCCTATGTGTTCAGGCATGGGTGACCCCACATGACTGGGGCCGGGTTTCCCCATTCGGAAATCCTTGGATCTCAGCTCGGTTGACAACTCCCCAAGGCTTATCGCAGTCTCCTACGTCCTTCATCGGCTCCTGGTGCCAAGGCATCCACCGTATGCCCTTAATAACTTGCCACAAAGATGCTCGCATCCACTGTGCAGTTCTCAAAGAACAACCAGACACCCCCCACCACGCTCAACGCCTACCCGGCACACCAGGCGGTTCGAAGGCTAGGGAAGCCCTGTGTCTTCTCGCTGAAAGAGACACTCGCGTGTTCTCTCAGGACCCAACAGCGTACCGAACAGAAACCCTGAACCCTCCGGAGACCCTTCCACGCTCGCAAGCGAGCAGTACTAACTCTCCCGACAACCCGAGGCTCTGCACTAGCCAGCATCCACTAATACGAGCAACCACCCGACGATCGTTCGCCGCCGGCGTGGTCCTCCGACCCGACCGAGATCGAGCCGCAGAATGCTCCTTAGAAAGGAGGTGATCCAGCCGCACCTTCCGGTACGGCTACCTTGTTACGACTTCGTCCCAATCGCCAGTCCCACCTTCGACCGCTCCCCCCTTACGGGTTGGGCCACGGGCTTCGGGTGTTACCGACTTTCGTGACGTGACGGGCGGTGTGTACAAGGCCCGGGAACGTATTCACCGCAGCGTTGCTGATCTGCGATTACTAGCGACTCCGACTTCACGGGGTCGAGTTGCAGACCCCGATCCGAACTGAGACCGGCTTTAAGGGATTCGCTCCACCTCACGGCTTAGCAGCCCTCTGTACCGGCCATTGTAGCATGTGTGAAGCCCTGGACATAAGGGGCATGATGACTTGACGTCATCCCCACCTTCCTCCGAGTTGACCCCGGCAGTCTCCCATGAGTCCCCGCCATAACGCGCTGGCAACATGGAACGAGGGTTGCGCTCGTTGCGGGACTTAACCCAACATCTCACGACACGAGCTGACGACAGCCATGCACCACCTGTACACCAGTCCGAAGAGGCCCCCATCTCTGGAGGTTTCCGGTGCATGTCAAGCCCAGGTAAGGTTCTTCGCGTTGCATCGAATTAATCCACATGCTCCGCCGCTTGTGCGGGCCCCGTCAATTCCTTTGAGTTTTAGCCTTGCGGCCGTACTCCCCAGGCGGGGTGCTTAATGCGTTAGCTGCGGCACGGAGGACGTGGAAGTCCCCCACACCTAGCACCCACCGTTTACGGCGTGGACTACCAGGGTATCTAATCCTGTTCGCTCCCCACGCTTTCGCTCCTCAGCGTCAGTATCGGCCCAGAGACCCGCCTTCGCCACCGGTGTTCCTCCTGATATCTGCGCATTTCACCGCTACACCAGGAATTCCAGTCTCCCCTGCCGAACTCAAGTCTGCCCGTATCGACCGCAGGCTCCACGTTAAGCGTGAAGTTTTCACGGCCGACGCAACAAACCGCCTACGAGCTCTTTACGCCCAATAATTCCGGACAACGCTCGCACCCTACGTATTACCGCGGCTGCTGGCACGTAGTTAGCCGGTGCTTCTTCTGCAGGTACCGTCACTCACGCTTCGTCCCTGCTGAAAGAGGTTTACAACCCGAAGGCCGTCATCCCTCACGCGGCGTCGCTGCATCAGGCTTTCGCCCATTGTGCAATATTCCCCACTGCTGCCTCCCGTAGGAGTCTGGGCCGTGTCTCAGTCCCAGTGTGGCCGGTCACCCTCTCAGGCCGGCTACCCGTCGTCGCCTTGGTAGGCCATCACCCCACCAACAAGCTGATAGGCCGCGGGTCCATCCCATACCGCCGGAACTTTCCACCCCACAAGATGCCCCATGGGGTCGTATCCGGTATTAGACCTAGTTTCCCAGGCTTATCCCGGAGTACAGGGCAGGTTACCCACGTGTTACTCACCCGTTCGCCGCTCGTGTACCCCGAAGGGCCTTACCGCTCGACTTGCATGTGTTAAGCACGCCGCCAGCGTTCGTCCTGAGCCAGGATCAAACTCTCCAATAAGGATCGTGTTTGATCGCTCGAACAACACTGACACACGGACCGGAATATGGTCCATGTTGATTGCCAGTTGTCCAGTCAATCTCAAAGGAAACCTCTTGACGAGGTTCATAAATTTACTGGCTATTCGGCACGCTGTTGAGTTCTCAAAGAACACGCGCTCACCATCGTAACCCACTCGATTCGAGTGACTTGCTCCGGGGCTTGTGCGCCGCGCTGGCGTTCCGGTTTTCCCGGCCCGTTCCGCGCTGGCAGAGAGAAACTTACACGAGTGTCGTGCGCGAACAAAATCGGGGGTCGGTTCCGACGAAACCGCAGCTAGACGTGGTGCGCCGGGCGCAGCCGGAGGATGCTGTCCGGGTGCTCCTCTCCCCTCGACTCCGCCCGTGGGGCCGGTACGGGCTCCACCTGCTGGTGGTGTCCTCCTGTTACTACGTGGGCGCGCGGCTCGGACTGCTCCAGGCGTTGGTCAACGACCAGGTGACCCCGCTGTGGCCGCCGACCGGGATCGCGCTGCTGGCCCTGCTGCTCGGTGGCGTGCGGATGTGGCCGGGGATCGCGATCGCGGCGTTCGTCGTCAACGCGACGCTGGGCGACAGCGGTCCGGCGTTCGTGATCAGCGCGGGCAACACGCTCGGGCCGGTGGTCGCCTTCCTCCTGCTCAAGCACACCGGCTTCCGACTGGAGATGGACCGCATCCGGGACGCCCTGGCGCTGGTCTTCCTCGGCGCGTTCGCGGGGATGGCGGTGAGCGCCACGGTCGGCACGGGCGCGCTGGTGCTCCACGGCGTGGTGGACGGGACGCACTTCTGGTCGACGTGGTCGGTGTGGTGGACCGGTGACGCCATGGGCGTCTTGGTGGTGGTGCCGATCGTGCTGGCGCTGCGCAACCGGGCGGCGTGGCCGGCCACGCCCTACCGGTGGGCGGAGTGGGCCCTGCTGCTGGTGGCGGCGGCCGGGGTGACGGTGTTCATCACCTCGGTGCCGGTGCGGATGACGTTCATCGTCTTCCCGGTGCTGATCTGGGCGGCGCTGCGCTTCCAGCACGTGGGCGCGGCGCCGTGCTCGTTCGTCACGGCGGTGATCGCGGCGCGCGGGGCGGCGGAGGGCACAGGCGTGTTCGGGGGCAACCTCGACCTGCTGGGCAAGATGGTGACGTTGCAGGCGTTCAACGGGACGGTGGCGCTGACCACGCTGGTGCTGAGCGCGGTGATCGCGGAGCGCAACGCGGCGCGGCGGGCGATCGAACGGACGTGCGCGCAACTGGCGGACGTGGTGGCGCAGTACGAGCCGCTGGTGGCTGGTGAACGTCCACCGGACCAACGGGACGCGCGTTAGATGGACGTCCTGGTGGTCGGCGGTGGTCCAGCCGGACGCGCGTTGGCGTCGGCGTGTGCGGTGATCGGGCTGAAGACCGCGTTGGTGGACCCGCATCCGGACCGGCCGTGGCGGGCGACTTACGGGGCCTGGTTGGACGAGTTGCCCGAGGGCGCGCCGGTGGCGGTGGCGACGTCCAGGTCGCGGGTGTGGGCGGTGCGGGAGCATCGGATCGCGCGCGGGTACGCGGTGCTGGACAACGAGGGGTTGCGCGCGTTGCCGCCTGAGGTGCGGGTTGTGCGGGGCACGGTGGTGGCGCGGACGCCGACGGCGGTTCGGCTGGCTGATGGGCGGGTGGTGAAGGCGCGGCGGGTGGTCGACGCGGCGGGCAGCGGGCAGAGAGGTGGGGCCGCGCAGCACGCCGTGGGGGTGGTGGTGCCGCGGGGCGGGTTCCTCGTGGGGGACGAGGCGTTGGTGATGGATTGGCGCAAGCCACCGGCCGCTGGGTCGCCCGATCCGTCCTTCCTCTACGTGGTGCCGGTGTCGGAGGACCACGTGCTGGTGGAGGAGACGTCGTTGGCCCGCCGGCCCGGGTTGCCGCTGGGCGAGTTGCGTCGGCGGCTGCACTCGCGGTTGGCGGCGCGAGGGGTGGCCGTGCCGGAAGGCGAGGAGCGGGTGCGGATTCCGTTGGACGTGCGGCCCCGGCGGGACGCGTTCGGCGCGGCGGGTGGGTTGGTGCACCCGGCGACCGGGTACAGCGTGGCGGCGGCGTTGCGGCTCGCGCCGCGGGTGGCGCGGGCGCTGGCGGAGGGCGAGCCGGTGGAGTCCGTGGTGTGGCCGGCGCGGGCGCGGGCCGTTCACGCTTTGCGCATGTTCGGTCTCGAAGCGTTGCTGCGCATGCGGCCCGACGAGGTTCCGGAATTCTTCGACCACTTTTTCCAATTGCCGGAGAATCAGCAACGAAGTTTCCTCGGTGACCGCTCCGACCTGCGCGGGACCACCCTGGCGATGACCGGCCTGTTCCGGTCCGCGCCCTGGTCGTTGCGGGCGCGCCTGGCATTTCCTTTGCAACGGGCCAAGGCTTTGCGAACTCCTGGTTAACGCTCTGGGCAAGTGAAGATCGACCGGGCACGATCGTGCCCGTGCCCGCATTGCTGGATGACGTTCGCTTCGCCTTCCAGCCGCTGTTCAACCTCAACACCGGAGGGGTCGTCGCGGTCGAGGCACTCGCCCGCCCGCACGACGGCAGCGTGCAGGATCTGCTCCGCATGGCGTTCCGTGCGGGGTACCTGGCCAACACCGACGTGGCGTTGGCCTGTCGAGCGGTGCGCCACGCCGCCGACCACGACTTCACCCTGCCGCTGCACGTCAACCTGCTCGCGATGACCCTCGCGGACAAGCCCGAGCACCTCGCCCCGCTCTACGCGGCGCTGCGGGACACCGGGCGCGCGCCGTCGAGCCTGGTCGTCGAGGTCGGCACGCCCTACACGCGTGCGCCGCGCCCGCGCCTGGTCAAGGGCCTGGAGCGGTTGCGCGCGGACGGGTTCAAGATCGGCCTGGACGGGGTGGGCGAGGGCGACTCGCCGCTGTCGCTGCTGGCCGAGGTGCGCCCCGACGTGGTGAAGCTGGACCGCGAGGTCGTCCAGGCCATCGCGGACCCGGCGCGGTTCGCGCTGGTCCAGGGCTTGCAGCACCTGTGCGAGGCGACGGAGTCGCTGGTGGTCGCCGAGGGTGTGGAGACCGAGGCGCAGTTGGCCGCGTTGCGCAAGCTGGGGGTGCGGCTGGCGCAGGGCAACCTGCTGGCCGAGGCGCAGCGCCGGCCGAAGATCAACGCGACCATCTCCGCGGTGCTCAGCGAGATCAACGACCCCGAGGCCGCGGGCATGACGACGACCAAGCCGCTGCGCCGCAAGTCGGGCCCGAAGGTGACCGACTTCCTGCACCCGGCCACGACGCTGCCCGAGTCGGCGACGTCGGAGGAGGTGCGCGACGTGCTGGCCACCCAGCCCACGGTGAGCGGCGTGGTGCTGGTGGACGACGACGGCCGGCCGTGTTGGACGGTGGACCGCAACCGGTTCCTGCTCGCGGTCACCGGTCCGTTCGGGCACGCCCTGCACGCCAAGCGCGAGGCGGCGCGGCTGGCGGACAAGCCGCGGGTGATCGGCGCGGACTCCTCGGCGCTGGAGATGCTGGACATCGTCGCCAACACCGGCCGGGAGCGCACGAACGACGACCTGGTGGTCGTGGACGACGACGACCGGTGCCTGGGTGTGGTGCGGGTGGCGGACGTGGTGCGCGGCGTGGCGGAGCTGAAGGTCGAGCAGGCGGCGGCGCTGAACCCGCTGACGCGGCTGCCGGGCAGCGAGTCGATCGCGCGCGAGGTGGACCGGCGCATCCTCAACGGCGACATCTTCGCGGTGGGCTGGCTGGACGTGGACTCGTTCAAGCGGGTCAACGACAGCGTGGGGTTCGCGGCCGGGGACGACCTGATCCGGGCGTTGGGCCGGACCCTCTCGGAGGGCGCGGCGGCGTACCCGGGTGTGCAGCTGGGACACGTCGGAGGGGACGACTTCCTGATCGTGGCCGGGCTGAACGAGATCGTGCCGTACGCGGCGAGCGTGCTGGACCACCCGTTCGACGCCGAGGGGCACACGGTGACGCTGTCGCTGGCGACGCTGGTGTGCGCGGCCGGCTCGGTGGGGTCCTACCGCGAGGTCTCGCGGCTGCTGGCGCCGTTGAAGGAGCACGCGAAGTCGTTGCGGGGCAACAGTTGGGTGCTCGGCCGGCCGAACAGCGACCACGTCGACGTGCTGCGCGGCGGGCCGCATCTGGCGGCGGGCTAGGCGGGGGTATTTCGAAGTTCACCGCAACGATGCCTGTGCGCCTGCGCTGATCACTCATAGCATCAGGGTGACTACGCACCGCAGGGAGGCTCCGGTGAGCGAGGTCGAAGTCGTCGCACCGCCGCGTCCGGGAGCCGGGTTCTCCGGGGCGCTCTCCATCGGGGTCGAGGAAGAGTTCCTGCTGGTGGACGCGGTGACCGGGGACCTGGTGCCGCTGGCGGGCGCGGTGCTGGGCGACGCCGACGGCGAGCTGGACCTCCAGGCGGAGATGACCACGTTCCAGGTGGAGAGCGCCACCGCGGTGTGCCGGACGATGGGCGAGGTCCGGGAGCAACTGGTGGCGGCCCGGCAGGCGTTGCGCGGGCTGGCGCGGGAGCACGGGGCGCGGATCGTGGCGACGGGGACGCCGGTGCTGGGCGGGTCGCGCCCGCCGCCGTTGACGGACCGGCCGCGGTACCGGGACATCGCGCGGCAGTACGGGTCGCTGATCGACGGGCTGACGATCTGCGGGTGCCACGTGCACATCGGCATCCCGGACGAGGAGACCGGGGTGCAGATCTCCAACCACCTGCGGCCGTGGCTGCCGGTGCTGCTGGCGCTGAGCGCGAACTCGCCGTTCTCCGAGGGGCGGGACAGCGGGTACGCGAGCTGGCGGTACGTGTCGTGGAGCCCGTGGCCGTCGGCGGGCGCTCCCCCGTGGTTCGCCTCGGCCGACGACTACCACCTGCGGACGGAGACGCTGCGCATGTCGGGGGCGGCGTTGGACGCGGGGATGGTCTATTGGGACGTCCGGCTGTCGGCGAACCACCCGACCGTCGAGCTGCGGGTGTGCGACGTGGCGGGGACGGTCGACGAAGCCGTCCTGATCGCCGCGCTGGTGCGGGCGTTGGCGGCCACGGCGCTGTCCGGGGAGGTGGCCCCGGTGGTGTCGGACCTGGGGTTGCGGGCCGCGTTGTGGCGTGCGGCGCGGGACGGGGTGGAGGGGGCGGCGGTGGAGCCGTGCACCGGGCGGCTGGTGGGGGCGGCGGACCGGGTGCGGGCGCTGGTGGAGTGGGCGCGGCCGGCGTTGCGGGCGTGCGGGGACGAGGACCTGGTGGTCGACGGGGTCGAGCGGCTGCTGGTGGACGGCGGGGGCGCGGCGCGGCAGCGGCGGGCGTTCGCGCGGCGGGGGTCGCTGTCGGACGTGGTGGACCTGCTCGTCGCCCAGACGTAGCTGGTCGAGATGCCGGTGGGACCGGGTCGGCGCATGCTGGGGGGTGGCGGATGACGACCAAGGAGGTTCGGCATGACCACCGCACGGGAGATCATGAACGCCGGTGTCCAGTGCATCAAGGAGGACCAGAGTCTGCTCGACGCCGCTCGCATGATGCGCGACCTGAACGTCGGCTCGCTGCCCATCTGCGGCAAGGACGACCGGCTGCACGGGATCATCACCGACCGCGACATCGTCGTCCGGTGCGTGGCCGAGGGGCGGTCCTGTGCGGACATGAAGGCCGGCGAGATGTCCGGCCACCTGCACTGGGTCAACGCGGACGACGACATCTCGGCCGTGTTGCGGCAGATGGAGGACAACCAGATCCGGCGGATGCCGGTGATCGAGGAGCACCGGCTGGTCGGCATGGTGTCGGAGGCGGACATCGCCCGGCACCTGCCCGAGGACCAGATCGCGGAGTTCGTGGAGCGGGTGTACGCCCGGTGACGCCGAACGGCCACCGGCGTGGCGCCGGTGGCCGTTTCGAGTGCCCAACCGTCGGACGGTGACGCGGTCAGACGGTGAAGCCGAGGGCGCGGAGCTGCTCGCGGCCGTCGTCGGTGATCTTCTCGGGGCCCCACGGGGGCATCCACACCCAGTTGATGCGGAAGTCGCTGACGATGCCGCCGCCGGGGCCGCCGCACAGCGCGCCCCGGGTCTGGTCCTCGATGACGTCGGTCAGCGGACAGGCCGCCGAGGTGAGCGTCATGTCGATGAGGGCCACGTTGTCGTCGTCCACGCGGATGTCGTAGACCAGGCCCAGGTCGACTACGTTGATGCCCAGTTCGGGGTCGACGACGTCGCGCATGGCCTCTTCGACGTCGTCGAGGTTGGCCTTGTCCGCCTTCGGCGCGGGCGGTTCGGGCATGCCCTCGACGCCGCGGACCACGTCCTGCTCGGGGGTGGTCATGCCTTTGCTCCTTCGCTGCGGGACACCGCGTCCTTGAAAGCCATCCAGCCCAGCAGGGCGCACTTCACGCGGGCCGGGTACTTCGCCACGCCGGCGAACGCGATGCCGTCCTCCAGGACGTCCTCGTCCGGCTCGACCTGGCCGCGGCCCTGCATGAGTTCCACGAACGCGTCCATCTTCTTGAACGCCTCGCCGATCGGCTTGCCGACCACCAGGTCGGTGAGCACCGACGTGGACGCCTGGCTGATCGAGCAGCCCTGGCCGTCGTAGGAGACGTCCGCGACGGTCTCGCCGTCGAGCTTGACGCGCAGCGTCACCTCGTCGCCGCACGTCGGGTTGATCTGGTGGGACTCCGCGTCGAACGGGTCGCGCAGGCCCCGGCCGTGGGGGTTCTTGTAGTGGTCCAGGATGATCTCCTGGTACATCTGCTGAAGCTGCATCACGCCACCCCGAAGAACTTCTGGGTCTCGCGCACGCCGTCCAGGAGCGCTTGGACCTCGTCCAAGGTGTTGTACAGGTAGAAGCTCGCGCGCACGGTGGCGGCGGCGTCCATCCTGCGGTGCAGCGGCCACGCGCAGTGGTGGCCGACGCGGACCTCGATGCCGAGGCTGTCGAGGACCTGGCCGGCGTCGTGCGCGTGGACGCCCTCGACGACGAAGGACACGGCGCCGCCGCGGTCCTCGGTGTCGAGGGGGCCGACGATCCGGACGCCGGGGATGTCCTTGAGGCCGTTCAGAGCGGCTTCGGTGAGCATGTGCTCGTGGGCGGCGACGCGGTCCATGCCGATCGCGGACAGGTAGTCCACCGCCGCGCCCAGGGCCACGGCCTGGGACGTCATGGGTGAACCGGCCTCGAACCGCTGCGGCGGCGGCGCGAACGTCGACCGCGCCATCTGCACCATCTCGATCATCGAGCCGCCGGTGAGGAACGGCGGCAGCGCTTCGAGGAGGGCGCGCTTGCCGTACAGGACGCCGATCCCGGACGGGCCGAGCATCTTGTGGCCGGAGAACACGGCGAAGTCCACGCCCAGGCGGTGGAAGTCGACCTTGCTGTGCGGCACGGACTGGCAGGCGTCCAGGACGGTGAGCGCGCCGACGGCCTGCGCCTTGTCCACGATGGACTTCACCGGGTTGACCGTGCCGAGCACGTTGGACTGGTGGGTGAACGCCACCACCTTGGTGCGCGGGGTGATCAGCTCGTCCACGTTGGACAGGTCGAGCCGGCCCTGGTCGGTGACGCCGAACCAGCGCAGCGTGGCGCCGGTCCGCTCGGCGAGCTGCTGCCACGGCACGAGGTTGGCGTGGTGCTCCATCTCGGTCACCACGATCTCGTCGCCGGGGCCGAGCCTGAACCGCTCCGCCTCGGGACCGGACGTGGCCGCGTTGCCCATCGCGTACGCCACGAGGTTCACGCCCTCGGTGGCGTTCTTGGTGAACACGATCTCGCCGAAGTCGACGCCCACGAACGCGGCGATCTTCGCCCGCGCGCCCTCGTAGGCGTCGGTGGCCTCCTCGGCCAACTGGTGCGCGCCGCGGTGCACGGCCGCGTTGGCGATCTCCAGGAAGGCGCGCTCGGCGTCGAGGACCTGCCTCGGCCGTTGCGAGGTGGCGCCGGAGTCCAGGTAGACCAGCCGCTTGCCCTCCCGCACGGTGCGGCCCAGGATCGGGAAGTCCGCGCGCACGGTAGCGACGTCAAGCGGAGCAGCGGTGGTGGTCACAGCTCCGACGCCTCCTCTCGGTACGTGGTCACAACGGGTGCGGTGCAACGTCAGCTGGTGCTCGCGGCTTCCTGCTTGCCGTACTTCACGTAGCCCTCGGCCTCCAGCACGTCGGCCAGCTCGCGGCCACCGGACTCGACGATCCGGCCGCCCGCGAACACGTGCACGAAGTCCGGCTGGATGTACTTGAGGATGCGGGTGTAGTGCGTGATCAGCATGACGCCGGCCTCGCCGGAGGCCTTGAAGCGGTTGACGCCCTCGGAGACCACGCGCAGCGCGTCGACGTCCAGGCCGGAGTCGGTCTCGTCCAGGATCGCGATCTTCGGCTTGAGCAGGCCCAGCTGGAGGATCTCGTGGCGCTTCTTCTCACCGCCGGAGAAGCCCTCGTTGACCGAGCGCTCGGCGAAGGCCGGGTCGATGTCCAGGTCGGTCATCGCGCCCTTGACCTCCTTCACCCAGTGCCGCAGGTTCGGGGCCTCGCCGCGCACGGCGGTGGCGGCGGTGCGCAGGAAGTTCGACATCGACACGCCGGGCACCTCGACCGGGTACTGCATGGCGAGGAACAGGCCCGCGCGGGCGCGCTCGTCGACGCTCATCTCCAGCACGTCCTCGCCGTCGAGCAGGACGCTGCCGGAGGTCACCTCGTACTTGGGGTGGCCGGCGATGGCGTAGGACAGGGTGGACTTGCCCGAGCCGTTCGGACCCATGATCGCGTGCGTCTCGCCCGACTTGATGGTCAGGTCGACGCCCTTGAGGATCTCCTTGGCCGTCTCGTCGGTGTTGACCGAGACGTGCAGGTCCTTGATCTCCAGAGTGGCCATTGGTGTTCGGTTTCTCCTGGTGTGGCAGTCAGTTCAGGGTGACGGTGACGTCGACGTGGACGTCGCCGTCACGGATGTCGACGGCGAAGACGTCGACCGGGTCGGTGGCGGGCGGGGAGGACGGCGCGCCGGTGCGCAGGTCGAAGCACGACCCGTGCAGGTAGCACTCGATGCCCTTGCGGGTCACCTCGCCCTCGGACAGCTCGATCGCCGCGTGCGAGCACAGGTTGTGCAGCGCGTGGACGGTGTCGCCGTCGCGGACCAGGACGACCGGGGTGTACTCGTCGCCGACCTCGAACGCGACCGGCTTGCGGTCGTCGAGGTCGGACAGCGAGCACACCCGGATCACACCCCCACCGCTTCGAGTTCCGCCTCGATCGCGGCCTCCAGGCGCTCGCGCACCTCGGGGACGTCGATCTTGAGCAGGATCTCGTGGAAGAAGCCGCGCACGACCAGGCGGCGGGCCTGGTCCTCGGGGATGCCGCGGGCCTGGAGGTAGAACAGCTGCTCGTCGTCGAACCGGCCGGTGGCGGAGGCGTGGCCCGCGCCCTCGATCTCGCCGGTCTCGATCTCCAGGTTCGGCACCGAGTCGGCGCGCGCGCCGTCGGTGAGCACCAGGTTGCGGTTCAGCTCGAAGGTCTCGGTGCCCTCGGCCGCGGCCCGGATCAGCACGTCGCCGATCCACACCGTGTGCGCGTCGTTGCCCTGGAGCGCGCCCTTGTAGACCACGTTGCTGCGGCAGTTGGACACCGCGTGGTCGACGAAGGTGCGGTGCTCCAGGTGCTGGCCCGCGTCGGCGAAGTACAGGCCGAGCAGCTCGGCGTCGCCGCCGCGACCGGTGTAGGTGACCACGGGGGTCAGCCGGACCAGGTCGCCGCCCAGGGTGATGACGGTGTGCCGGAGCGTGGCGTCGCGGCCCAGCTTGGCGTGGTGCGACGACACGTGGACCGCGTCGTCGGCCCAGTCCTGGATGGCGACCACGGTCAGGTGCGCGCCGTCCTCGACCACGAACTCCACGTTGTCGGCGTAGGCGCCGGAGCCGCGGTGGTCGACGACCACGACGGCCTCGGCGAACCGCTCCGCCTTGACGTGCAGGTGGCCGTAGGCGACCTCGCCCTTGCCGGGGCCGGTCACCGTGACGGTGGTCGGGCCGACCTTGGTGTCACCGGGCAGCGTGACCACGGTGGCCTCGGTGAAGGACGTCCACGCCTGGGCGGCGATGCGGTCGCCGGGGGTGCCGGCGGCGCCCAGGCGCTCGTCGCCCTTGGCCGCGGTCTCGACCTTGACGCCCTCGGGGGCGTTGACGTCGATCTTGGCGCTTGCCGTGGCTGCCGCGTTGTTGTGCAGGTTCGCCAGGCGCTTCATGGGGGTGAAGCGCCAGATCTCCTCCCGGCCGCCGGGGACCTCGAACGCGTTCACGTCGAAGGACGTGAAGTGGTCCGCGCGCGAGGACACCGGGGCACCCGCACCGTGGGAGTGGGCCGTCAGGCCGTGTTGCTGGTCTTGAGTGGTGACGGCCATGTCAGCCGACGGCCCCTTCCATCTGCAGCTCGATCAGGCGGTTCAGCTCGAGGGCGTACTCCATGGGCAGCTCGCGCGCGATGGGCTCGACGAACCCGCGCACGATCATCGCCATGGCCTCGTCCTCGTTCAGGCCGCGCGACATCAGGTAGAACAGCTGGTCCTCGGACACCTTCGAGACGGTCGCCTCGTGGCCCATCGACACGTCGTCCTCGCGGACGTCGACGTAGGGGTAGGTGTCGGAGCGGCTGATGTTGTCCACCAGCAGCGCGTCGCACTTGACCGTGGACTTCGAGTGGTGCGCCCGCTTGTTGACCTGGACCAGGCCGCGGTAGGAGGTGCGGCCACCGCCGCGCGCCACCGACTTCGACACGATCGTGGAGGAGGTGTGCGGCGCCATGTGGACCATCTTCGCGCCGGCGTCCTGGTGCTGGCCCTCGCCCGCGAACGCGATCGAGAGGACCTCGCCCTTGGCGTGCTCGCCCATCAGGAACACG
Organism: Actinosynnema sp. CA-248983; assembly: GCA_050954585.1. GTDB lineage: Bacteria > Actinomycetota > Actinomycetes > Mycobacteriales > Pseudonocardiaceae > Actinosynnema. The sequence continues at coordinate 6,114,576 of CP191863.1, forward strand.
GCCGGGTACTTCATGGTGACCTTGGAGCCGATGTTGCCGTCGATCCACTCCATGGTCGCGCCCTCTTCGGCCTTGGCGCGCTTGGTGACCAGGTTGTAGACGTTGTTCGACCAGTTCTGGATGGTCGTGTAGCGGCAGCGACCGCCCTTCTTGACGATGATCTCCACGACCGCGGAGTGCAGCGAGTCCGAGGAGTAGATCGGCGCGGTGCAGCCCTCGACGTAGTGCACGTACGCGCCCTCGTCGACGATGATCAGGGTCCGCTCGAACTGGCCCATGTTCTCGGTGTTGATCCGGAAGTAGGCCTGGAGCGGGATGTCGACGTGGACGCCCTTGGGCACGTAGATGAACGAGCCGCCCGACCACACCGCGGAGTTCAGCGCGGAGAACTTGTTGTCACCCGAGGGGATGACCGAGCCGAAGTACTCCTTGAACAGCTCCGGGTGCTCGCGCAGCGCCGTGTCGGTGTCCAGGAAGACGACGCCCTGCTCTTCGAGGTCCTCGCGGATCTTGTGGTAGACCACCTCGGACTCGTACTGGGCCGCGACACCGGAGACCAGGCGCTGCTTCTCCGCCTCCGGGATGCCCAGCCGGTCGTAGGTGTTCTTGATCTCGTCGGGCAGGTCTTCCCAGGTCGCCGCCTGCTTCTCGGTCGACCGCACGAAGTACTTGATGTTGTCGAAGTCGATGCCGGAGAGGTCGGAACCCCAGGTCGGCATGGGCTTGCGGTCGAACAGGCGCAGCGCCTTCAGCCGGAAGTCCAGCATCCACTCGGGCTCGTTCTTCTTCGCCGAGATGTCCCGAACGACGTCCTCGTTCAGGCCCCGGCGAGCGCTCGCGCCTGCCACGTCCGAGTCGGCCCAGCCGAACTCGTAGTTGCCGATGCTCGCCAGGGTCTCCTCCTGGCTGAGCGGGGCTGTGGTGGTGCGCTGCTCGGCAGCGGCAGTCATGCGGGCTCCCCTCCATCTGAAGCTCGGTTGTCGGCTTCGCCGACGGTTGTGCGGGGTGTGTGGTTCGGGATGGCTGTCTGCGGGTTGGCTGTGTGCGGGATGTGCGTCGTGCACACGGCGTCACCGCGGGCGATCGTCGCCAGGCGTTGCACGTGGGTGCCGAGGAGGTCGGCGAACGCCGCCGTCTCGGTCTCGCAGAGCTGCGGGAACTCGGCGGCCACGTGCGCGACCGGGCACAGGTGCTGGCAGAGCTGCTCACCGGTGCCGACGTGCCGCGCCGAGGCAGCGTAGCCCTCCCTGGTCAGCGCCACCGCCAGGGCCTTCGCCCGCTCCGCGGAGTCGGGCTGGGCCACGATGGCGGCCCGGTGCTGGTCGACGAGTGCGGACACCCGCCGCCGCGCGAAGGCTCGTACCGCCTCCTCCCCGCCCTGTTCGGCGAGGAACCGGAGCGCCGCGACGGCGAGGTCGTCGTAGGCGTGCCCGAACCGGGCCCGCCCCTGCTCGGTCAGCAGGAAGAGCTTGGCCGGGCGCCCCCGGCCGCGCTGACCCCTGCGCGGGGCGTCCCTGCTGACCGCCTCACCGTCCGCGACCAGCGCGTCGATGTGCCGGCGCACCGCCGTGGGGCTCAGGCCCAGTTGCTCCGCGACCGAGGCCGCGGTGATCGGGCCCTGCTCCAGCAGCAGACGTGCCACGGCGTGCCGGGTCCGGCCGTCGTGCCCGGCGGGCACGGCGGTCTGGTCGGTCCCGACGTTTTTCACAACACCAGTGTTGCTTATTTCGCGGGCGCTCGCAAAGATCGACGCCGATGGGGTGATCCGACTCACGTGGAGGGGCGGGAACCGGGCGGTGGCCAGAGGGCTACCAGGGGGTGCCGACCTGCGGGGATAGTCTGGCGGTGCAGGTGGCGGGGGTGGTCTGCGCTTCGCGATCTTAAGATCAACAGCTCGAAGCGTGCGGTCGCCGCGCGACAGGCCCCTAGGGGGTCGAAGGGCGCGCCGGCGGCGCTCAAGCGCGCCGGCGGTGGGGGTGGGTGTCGTGCGTGTCGGCGGCCGGCGGCGGGGGTGGGTGTCGTGCGTGTCGGCGGCCGGCGGCGGGGGTGGTGGCGATCGGTACGGCGGGGTGGGGTGGTCGCTACTCTTCGGGGGTGACGGCGGGCGGATTGGTGATGGGGAACCGGGAGACGATCGGCGAGGCGGCACCGCTCGACGCGCCCGAGCGGCGGCAGCTGGACATCATCCGCCGGTGGGGGACCGTCGGGGCGTTGTTGATGTTCGTCGGGTCGCTCGGGGCCGGGGCCGCGCCGGTGTTCTCGCCGTTGCCGGGCACGCCCGTGCTGGGGCTGTTCGCCCGGATGCCCAGTGCCGCCATGGGGGTCGTCTGGACCGGGGTGTTCCTGGTCGTGTCCGCCTGGCTGATGCTCGGCAGGTTCGCCCGGCCGGGGCGGCCCCGGTTGATGTCGCGGAGCCAGCTCGACCGCACGCTGATGATGTGGATCACGCCGCTGGTCTTCGTGCTCCCCATGTTCAGCCGGGACGTCTACAGCTACCTCGCGCAGTCGCAGATCGCGGCCAACGGGCAGGACCCCTACGAGATGGGGCCGGCGACCGCGCTCGGCGTCGACCACCCGCTGACCACCAACGTGCCGAACATCTGGCGCGAGACGCCCGCGCCCTACGGACCGCTGTTCCTGGCGGTGGGGCGGGTCATCTCGATGGTGACCGGCAACTCGGTCCTGCCCGGGGTGTTCCTGCACCGGCTGCTGGTGCTGGTGGGCCTGGCGATGATCGTGTGGGCGCTGCCCCGGCTCGCGCGGCGGTTCGGGGTGCCGCCGGTGAGCGCGCTGTGGTTGGGCGCGGCGAACCCGTTGGTGCTGTTCCACCTGGTCGTGGGGGTGCACAACGAAGGGCTCGCGATCGGGTTGATGCTGGTCGGCCTGGAGCTGGCGCTGCGCCGGATGCCGGTCACGCCCGGAACGCCCATGACCCGGGACGAACTCGTGTGGATCGCGCTGGGCGCGACCATGATCACGTTCGGGGCGGCGGTGAAGATCCCGGCGGCGTTGGCGTTGGGGTTCCTCGGGGTGATGATCGCGCGGCGGTTGGGCGGGTCGTTCCTGGACCTGGTCAAGGCGGCCTTGCTGCTGGCGCTGATCTCCGGGGTGGTCATGGTGGCCACGTGCCTGGGGACCGGGCTCGGGTTCGGCTGGGTGCAGACGCTGAACGTGGCCAGCACGGTGAAGAGCTGGATGTCCCCGCCGACGGCGATGGGCTTCCTGGGCGGCGGGCTCGGGTTGCTGCTGGGGCTGGGCAACCACACCGACTCGATGATCGCGTTGATGCGCCTGGTGTTCCAGGCGGTCTCGGTGGTGCTGGCGGGGACGTTGCTGTGGAAGGCGTTCCGGGGGCGGATCAAGGCGGTCAACGGGCTGGGCGCCGGGTTGGGCGCGGTGCTGGTGCTCGGGCCGGTGCTGCAACCCTGGTACGTGCTGTGGGCGGCGCTGCCGCTGGCCACGGCGGTGCTGGCGAAGAGGTTCCGGCTGATCGCGATGAGCGCCAGCGCGTTCATCGCGGTGATCCTGCCGCCGACCGGGTCGGCGTTCGACGGGCGCGCCTACATCGTGCCGCAGGCGGTGACCGCCGCGGTGCTCGCGTTCCTGCTGTGCGTGTTCGTCGCGCGGCGCCAGATCGTGCCGCTGATCAAGCGCGATCCGGTGCCCGACGCAACCTGACCGTTGACCGCACCGGGTTACCTGGCAGTAACCTGGTGGCACCGCCCTGCGACTCCCCGGTACCGGCTCACGACGAATCCGCCAACGTCTGTCGGAAGGCCCGTTCGTGAAGTTCCCCTGGAAGCGGTGTGCCCTTGCCGCCGCGCTTCTCCTCGCTGCCCTGCTCACGCCGCCGGCGCAGGCCGCCGCGCACGACCCGATCCTGTTCGTCCACGGTTGGCACGGCAACGCGTCCAACTGGAACACGATGGTCAACCGGTTCCGCGCGGACGGGTGGCCGGACGACCACCTCCGCGCCTTCTCCTACGACACCGCCAAGTCCAACGCCTCCACCGCCGAGGTGGTGCGCGCCGAGGTCGACCGGCTGCTCGCGGCCACCGGGGCCGCGAAGGTCGACGTGATCACCCACTCGATGGGTGGGCTGTCCTCCCGTCATTACGCCCGCAACCTGGGCGGTGACCTGAAGATCGACCAGTGGGTGTCGCTGGGCGGCCCGAACCACGGGACCCGGTCGGCGAACACCTGTTTCCAGACGTCGTGCACCGAGATGCGGATCGGGTCGGACTTCCTGGCCGCTTTGAACTCCGGTGACGAGACGCCCGGCGCGCCCGGCTACGGGACGTGGTGGTCGGCTTGTGACGGCGTGATCGACCCGCCGGACAGCACCGTGCTGTCCGGGGCCCGCAACACGCGGACCGCGTGCATCAGCCACAGTGCGTTGCTGACGGACGCGGTGGTGTACGGGCAGGTCCGTGACTACGTGAACCGGTAGCCGGGCGGGGTGGCCACTCGGTGACGGGTGGCCACCCTCGGTCACGGCGCCGGTGACGTGGTGACCGGCGGGTTGGGGTCCGCCGGCGGGGGCGGCGTGGTCGGCGCGTCGACGATGACGGGCGGGACCGTGGTCGGGCCGCCGTTGTAGATGGTCGGGATGTGGGTCGCCGTGGGAACGTGCGTCAGCATCGGTGGGCGCGGCGTGGCGATGCGGTTGTTGCGCTCGGCCACGGACTCGCCGTCGGCCGGGTCAGTGGGCTGACCCGCGGGAACGGCGACCACCGCAGGAGGTTGTCCGACCGGGGCGGGCTGGGTCGGGTCGGCGAGCGCCGGGGTGGTGTGGTGGTTGACGAGGCGGTCTCGGGTGGCTGCGCGCCGACTGGGGTGGGCGGCGGCGGCGCGGGGGTGTGGTGGGGGCCGCTGAGTGCTGCGGCTACCAGCACGGACAAAGAGAGCACGGTGAATGCACGCACGTGACGCCTCCCGAGTACGCGGAGCCAGGCGACGACGTGCCCGCTCGAACCGCGGCGGATCTTCTCCCGAGCGGGGGCGTTCGGACAAGTGTGCGGACGGGTTGGCCCGTTCGGGGCGTAACCCGGTGCGTCGGCCGGGCGACTAACCGGTACCTGGGAAGATCCCCACCGCAATCCTGGGGAGGGAGCGCGCATGGCCGACGTGCCGCAGGAGCAGATCCGGTTCGCCGTCGTCCTCAACGGCGGGGTCAGCCTCGCCGTGTGGATGGGTGGCGTCGTCCTCGAACTCGACCGGCTGACCCGGGCCGAGGGGGCCTACGCCGACCTGCTCGACCTGGTCGGCAGCACCGCCCGCGCGGACGTGGTCACCGGCACCTCCGCCGGCGGCATCAACGGGGCCGCGCTGGCGTTGTCGCAGGTCAACGAGAACGCCAAGCTGGAGCGGCTGCGGGACCTGTGGGCCGAGCAGGGGCGCATGGAGCAGCTGCTGCGCACCCCGTTCCGCGGGTCGCCGGTGTCGCTGCTCAAGGGCGACGAGTTCTTCCTGCCCCGCCTCCAGGAGGCCCTCAACCGGCTGACCACCGACTTCTCCCCCACCCCGGCGGACGAGCGGCCGGTGGACCTGCGGATCACCACGACCCTGCTCGCGGGCGTGCCGACGACCACGCACGACGACCTGGGCCAGTCGCTGACCCAGTCCACCCACCAGGGCAGCTTCTCGTTCCGCCGCGACCCGTCCGGCCGCGACGACTTCACCGCCGAGCGCCTGCCCACGCTGGTGGACCAGCTCGCGCTGGCCGCCCGGTCGTCGGCGTCGTTCCCGTTCGCGTTCGAGCCGTCGTTCGTGCCGGTCACCGAGGAGGCGGCGGGCGAGGCGCGGCCGAACATGGCCGGTGTCGCGTCGTGGGCCAACGGCACGGACAACACGTCCCGCTACGTCGTGGACGGCGGGGTGCTGGTCAACACGCCCACCAAGGAGGCGCTGGACGCCATCGACCGGATGCCCGCGGAGGGCCCGGTGCGACGGGTGATGCTGCTGGTGTTCCCGCACGCCCCGGAGTCCAAGCAGCCGCCGGTCGCGCCCGTGGACGGGCTGCTGCCCAGCACCATCGGCACCGGCGCGAAGCTGCTCAGCGCCCTGACCAGCCAGAGCGGGCGCACCTACGTGGAGCGCATCGAGGAGCACAACCGGCTGGCGGCGTCGCGGCGCGGCGGGCGCAGCGCCCTGCTGGACCGGCTCGCGGCCGGCGGCTCGGTCGTGGGCAAGCTCTACGACCTGGCGGCCACGCTGCACGACCACTACGAGGACGTCCGCATCCGGCACGCGGCCCGCGACATCACCACCCGGCAGTTCGAGGTGCCCCGGGCGAGCACCGCCGGGTGGACCTTCGAACGGGTCCGGGCGGCGGCGGAGGCCGCGCAGCGCTCCCACCTGGCCAAGTGGGGCGGCCTGCCCTACGTGCCGGGCGTGCCGCAGCCGGCCGCGCTGCCCGACCACGGCTGGCCGTGGGGCATCACCATGGCCGAGCGGCTCGCCTCGGCCGCGATGGACCTGCTCAAGCGGCTGGTGTGGGTGGTCCCGGACAGCCCCGCGAGCCGCCTGGCGCAGGCCCGCACCAACCTCTACGACGTGCGGGCCCAGCTGCGGGAGCTGCGCACCGAGCTGGACGGCCAGTGGACCACCCGCGAGCACACCCCGTTGAACCGGGAGTACTGGGAGCTGCGGGTCGAGGCGTTCGCGGAGGGGATGCTGCACGGCACGGTCGGCGACCGGGTCCGGGCGCAGGTGGACCGGATCGCGGGCATCCTCGGCGACGCCCGCGACGCCCTGGACGCGCTGGGCGACGACCGGGTGAAGATGGCCGGGCTGACCTCGTGGAAGGCACTGCTGCTCGAACCCCGCACCGACGGCGAGACCGGGGCGGAGCTTCTCGCCGGGGACATGTGGCTGTCGCGGCTGCTGGCGCTGGAGGTCGCGGCCACCTGCCTGGCCGACGACTCGCGCGGCGGCATGGACCAGGCGGTGGACCTGGTCCAGATCAGCCTCCAGACCCGCAACGCGTTCGCCGAGCACAGCCAGACCCCCGACGACAAGGCCGGCGGGGCGTCGCTGAGCCGGTTCTCCGGGTTCCTCAAGCGGTCCTGGCGGGTCAACGACTGGATCTGGGGCCGGCTGGACGGCGCCACCATGCTCAGCAGGATCGTGTGCGACCCGAAGCGGCTGCTGCGCATCGACCGGCTCACCCCGCAGGAGGGCGCGACCGCCGGGGAACGCGCGCGGCGGCGGGTGGACGGACTGGTCGCGGCGCTGTTCGGGGACGGATTGCCGGCCCGGCTCGAACCCGTGGTGGAGCGCGCGGTCGAGCAGTTGACCGCCGTCTACGACGACATCGACGGCGACCAGCCGCCCACCTGCGAGGCGCTGGCGGAGCTGGCCGCGTGGGCGCTGCACGTGCGGATCATCTGCGAGGAGCTGCCCGCGCTGCGCGCCGCGATCCTGGCCGACCGGCACGAGGGCGCGGACAAGCGGTCGCGCGGCGAGCTGTTCCTGGAGGAGCAGGCGGCGCTGTTGCAGCGGCTGCCGGTGCGCTCCGACGCCGACCGGGTCGAGGTCGGGATGGAGGCGCTGGAGGCGTTCGACCGGGCCGGGATCGGGCGCGAGCCGCTGTCCCAGGAGGCCTCCAGCGACCAGGTGATCCGGACCGCGGCGACGGCCGCCGCGGTCGCGGTGACCGTGGCCGACAGCGAGCGGTCCGGGCTGGGCCCGGCCAAGCCGTTGACGCGGGCGCTGCGCGGCGCGGCGCTGCTGCCGTACTGGACGATCACCGGGTTGACCCGGGGCGGGCAGTTGGCCCAGTTCCTGGGGTTGCTGGGGTTCGCGCTGGGCGGGGCGCTGCTGGTGCTGGCGCTGTTCGACCTGCTGCCGCCGTGGGCGGTCGGTCCGGCGGCGGCGTTCGGCAGCGCGACCCTGTTGGCCGCCTTCGGTTACGCCGCGCTCCGAACCGGAACTTTGTTGCACGGCTTGGTGTTGCTGGCCCCGGTGATCCCGCTGGCGGCGGTGGCGATCGACCGGACCCGGTCGGCGCTGGCGTCTTCCGAAGAGGGTGTGACGACGGGACTGGTGGCAGTCGGCGGCGTGGTCGTCGTGGTCGTGGCGTTGCTGGTGATCGGGTCACTACCCGCACCGGTCGGAACGCCGCTGGCGGTGGGTCGGGCGGTGTTGCGGAGGATTCGGCGCCGTCCCCGTTTGGTGCTCCGGGTGTTGCTCGCGGCGGGGATCGTGGTCGCGATCTGGGCTGTGGTGCGGTATCGGCTCTACGACGTGGACCCGGCCGTGGTCGTCATCGGGACGATCCTGGCGATCGTGTTCGGGGTGCTCGCCTCGCTGAACCTGGGCCGGTCGTTGCAGCGGTGGCGGCAGCGGGAGGGCGTGTGGACCACCGAACACGCCGAACCGCCCGCCGCGGCGACCGCCGGGTGGGCCGCCGTGTACGGGGCGGTGCTGCTGGTGATCGGCGCGGTCGTGCAGGTGTTCTCGCTGCGGTTCACCGGCTGGGAGGCGGTGCTGGCCACCACGCTGTCGTTCGGGCTGGTGCTGCTGCTGGTGACCACGTGGTGGGTGCCGCTGAAGGAGCGGCGGGCGATCATGCGGCGGCTGGTGGAGCAGTCGGCCGTGGTGGACTACGGCGACAACGTGGCCGAGGGCCTGCTGCGCCGCCTGGAAGGCCACGCCATGCTGTTCCGCTTCCTGACCACTTTGGACGGTTCCGGCCGGCCCGTCCTGGGACCGCGCGGGTTGCGGGTGGCGCACCGCATCGCCACCCGCCGCGGCGTCGTCGCCTGACGCTCAGGCCACCAGCGCGGGACGCACCAGCGTCGGCACGCCCATCGCCTTGCGGTACAGGCCCTCGAAGGTCTCCAGGGTCTGGTCGATGGCGTGCGCCGAGATCAGCTCGCCGCTCGCCACGCCCATGCGGGCGGTCACGGCCGGGTCGGCGACCACCGCGTGCAGCCGCTCGGCCAGGCCCTGCACGTCGCCCGGGGTGAACAGCCAGCCGTTGCGGCCCGGCCGGCACAGGTGCGGCAGCGCCATCGCGTCGGCCACCACGACCGGCTTGCCCGCCGCCATCGCCTCCATCGTGGCCAGGCTCTGGAGTTCGGCGATGCCCGGCATGCAGAACACGTCACAGCCCTGGTAGGCGTCCAGCAGCTCCTCCTCGCCGACGAACCCCCGGAACCGCACCCGCTCGCTGATCCCCAGGTCCCGCGCCAGCAACTCCCACTCGGCGCGGCACGACCCGTCACCCACGATGTCCGCGTACAGGCGCGGCACCAGCGCCACCGCCCGCAGCAGTTCGTCGACCCGCTTCTCCTCGTCCAGCCGACCCACGAACAACACAGTGGGACCTTCGTTGGTGCGCACCGAGGGGCGCAGCCGGTACCGGTCGATGTCGATGCCGCACGACACCGGCACCGCCCGCTGCGGGAACCCGCTGTCGTGCAACAACTGCACCGCCCGCGGCGTCGGCGCGGTCACCACGTCGGCAGCCCCGAACACCTTCGTCAGGTCCTTCCACGCCCACCGCGACGCCAGCCCCTGCAACCACTGCGGGACGTGCGCGTGGCCGAACAGGTTCTCCGGCATGAAGTGGTTCGTGGCAACGGTCGGGATGCCCATCGACTTGGCGTGCTTCAAGGTGTAGCGACCGACCACGAAGTGCGCCTGGACGTGCACCAGATCCGGCTGCAACCGCTCCAGCAGCACCCGGACGTCCTTGCTCACCTGCCACGGCAGACCGATCCGGAACGTCTTGTGGAACGGGGTCCCGTGCGAGCGCAGGCGGTGCACCGTGATGCCGTCGACCTGCTCGGTGCGGGCCGCGCCGACCGGGTCCACGCAGATCACGTGCACGTCGTGGTCCCGGCCGGCGAGGCCGACCGCGAGCCGGTGGGCGAAGCGGGCCGCGCCGTTGACGTCCGGCGGGAACGTCTCCGCGGCGATGACGATCCGCATGGCGCGTCCGTTCATGGGGTTGTTCTCCGATCTGATGGGTGTCTTGGAGTCTTTGCGGGCGAGCAGGGCGACGCCGGCGATCGCGACGGCGGCGCAGGCGAGTTCCGCGACGGCCGTGGGGCCGGAGGTGCGGGTGGCCTCGCCGAGGAGGGTGGTGCCGATGCCGACCGCGACCAGCGGGTCGACGACGGTGAGACAGGCGACCGCCACGTGCGGCGGTCCGCTGGCGTAGGCGTGCTGGATGAACCAGCCGCCGACCAGCAGGGAAAACGCGATACCGACAGCGGACAGGCCGGTGCCGAAGGAGAGGGAGCCGGTCTGGACGTCCTGCGACACCGACCGCATGAGCACGGAGACGTAGCCGTACGCGACCCCGCCGGCCGAGCCGAACCCCAGCGCCCGCACCGCCGGCCGGGAGGACAGCACCCCCACCAACCCGGGCAGGGCCACCAGCCCCAGCACGACCAACCCGGCCGTGACTTCGGCCTCCGCCGCGACGGGCGTCGCGGTCGCGCTTCCGGCGGCGAGGAACACGAACGCCCCGACCCCGAACGTGGTCAACGCCACGGCCGGCAGTTCCCGACGCCGGTTGTCCAGCAGCGCGGTGATCCCGATGGCCAGCACCCCCACCGGCTGCACCACGGTCAACGGCGCCATACCCAACGCCACCGCGTGCACCGCAGCACCGACCACCAGCAGCACCAACCCCGCCAACCACCGGGGCCGCCGCAACAGGTCCCGCACCTTCAAGCCGGAGACCCCGTCGTTGACGGCTTGGTGCTGCAACCGGGCCGCGAAGGCGAAGAACGCCGCCCCGGCCGCCGCGAGCACAACGGCGAGCCACGTCATCGCACGACCTCCCGACTCACCGCGGCGGCCAGGGCGAACAGCAGCCCGTAGAGCATGGCGAAGAGGATTCGTTCGAAAAGACCGAGCAGGACCTGCCCGTCGTAGGTGAGCGACACATGACTCACCATGAATGCCACCGAAGTGATCCCGGCGGCCACCGAAAACCGACGCACCGGCGCACTCCGGATGAACCGACGGGAAATCAACCAGCCGGCCAACGGCAAACTCGTGAACATGACCGCCCCGGCGTACCGGTGCACCAACCCCGAGAAGGAGGTCGGCGCCCCGGTCGGATCAGTGGGGAAGACGGTCGCCACGGTCAACCCCGCCGCCCACAACCCGAGCAACCACGAAACCGGTCCCCGCCTGGGCAAACCGCTGCGCACCAGCACCACGAGCAGGCCCACGGACGCCGCCGCCAACGACAACGCGGTGACCGCCAACATCCCGCTCCCGTTGGACACGAAGATGTAGTCGCTGATCGTGTGGCTCAACGGACTGAGCTCCCCCACCGCCACGACGTGCAGGTACACGATCGGGAACAACGACAGGACCAACCCCGCCACCGCGAACGACAACACCGCCGCTCGTCTTTCCCCCGGATCACCGTCACAACAAAAATCCTGGCCGCGATAACGCTCCGGAAGTATCCGGAACACCCCCGAGGCAACCCTGATGCCACCCGGACCCCCGGGGTGGGGCTGCCCCCACCCACGAGGTGGACCCAGCCCTGGCGCGAACCGCCATTCGGAGGAACCGACCGGGAGGGGTGGCGGCACGAAGCACGCCGCACGGCCCAGACCAGGCTGGAGGACGGTGGCGGAAGCGGCGACGGTGACGGGGAGTGCGAGCCGGCGGACCGAGGGGTGCGCCGGCACGCCGCAGGCGCTGCTTTGGCCGGGCTGCCAAAAGGAGCGAAGCGACCTGGGTGAAGTACGGAGAAGAGCAAGCTTTAGGCTTGGCGGTCGTGAGCCCGCACCCCCAGCACCCTGCCGTGGAAGTGTCGGGGCTGGTCAAGCGATACGGCTCCACCGTCGCGGTGAACGGACTCGACCTCACCCTCCCCCGCGGCGACGTCCTCGCCCTGCTCGGCCCCAACGGCGCCGGCAAGACGACCACCGTCGAGATCTGCGAAGGCTTCCGCCAGGCCGACGGCGGCACGGTCCGCGTGCTCGGGCTCGACCCCCGCTCCCCCGCCCTCCGCCCGCGCATCGGCGCGATGCCCCAAGGCGGCGGCGGCTACCCCGGCGTCAAAGCCGACGAGATGCTCCGGCTGGTCGCCGCGTGCGCCGCAGACCCGCTCGACCCCGCCTGGCTGCTGGACGTCCTAGGCCTCACCAGCGCCCGCAACACCCCCTACAAGCGCCTCTCCGGCGGGCAACAACAACGCCTCTCCCTCGCCTGCGCCCTGATCAGCCGCCCCGAACTGGTCTTCCTCGACGAACCCACCGCCGGCATGGACCCCCAAGCCCGCCACCTCGTCTGGGAACTGGTCGCCGCCCTCAAAACCGACGGCGTCAGCGTCCTCCTGACGACCCACCTCATGGACGAAGCCGAAGCGCTGGCCGACCACGTGGTCATCGTCGACCAGGGCCAGGTGGTCGCCGCCGGCACTCCCCAAGAGCTGACCGCGCTCGAAGACCAGCAACTCCGGTTCCGCGCCCGCCCCGGCCTGGACCTCACCCTGCTGATCGACGCCCTCCCCGAAGGCATGAAGGTGCGCGAAGCCACTCGCGGCGGCTACCTCATCCAAGGGCGCATCGACCCCCAAGTGGTCTCGACCGTCACCTCGTGGTGCGCGCAACAGGGCGTGCTGGCCGAAGAACTCACCGTGGCCAAGCGCAGCCTGGAGGACGTCTTCCTCGACCTGACCGGACGGGAGCTGCGGTCGTGAGGTTCGCACCGGGCACGTTCACCCCCCGCCCCGGCCGGGGCTCCCTGGGCCGCATGCTGCTGACCCAGGCCCGCACCGAGGCCGTCCTGACCCTGCGCAACGGCGAGCAGATCCTCCTCACCGTCCTCATCCCGGTGGCACTGCTCATCGCCATGAGCGTGATGTCGGTCATCCCGGTCCCCGAACCCCGCGTCGGCTCCTCGGTTGCCCGCATCTTCGCCCTGGCCGTCATCTCCTCCGCGTTCACCGGCCAGGCCATCGCCCTGGGCTTCGACCGCCGCTACGGCGTCCTCAAACGCCTGGCCGCCACCGCCCTCCCCCGCTGGCTCCTGGTCGCCGGCCGGGTAACCGCAGGTCTAGCCGTCGTCGCGATCCAAATCACCATCCTCGCCGTCATCGCCACCCTCCTGGGCTGGGACCTCCCGTCCCCCACCGGTTGGCTGTGGACCGCGACCCTCCTCATCCTCGGCACCCTCACGTTCGGCGCACTGGGCGTACTGCTCGGCGGCGCCCTCCGCGCCGAGATCGTGCTGGCCCTGGCCAACATCGTCTGGTTCCTGCTCCTGCTGGTCGGCGGCGTCGCCCTGGGCGTGGACACCCTCCCGACGTGGCTGGCCACCGTCGTGGAACTCCTCCCCTCCGCCGCCCTGGCCGAGGGCCTGCACACCGCCGTCGTCGACAACCAGGCCCCCACCCTCCAGCACGTCCTGGTCCTGCTCGCCTGGGGTGTGGCCGCCGCCGCACTGGCCACCAGGACGACGAAGCTCACCTGACCCGGCCGCGACTTCTCAGCAAGTGGTACCTACCATCGGTAACCGTGCCTGACTGGGTCGTCGCCTTCCTGCTGAAGTTCCAACGCGCTTTCGCCGTCGCCGTGGTGATGGCGCAAGCGGGCATCGCGGTGACCGGTTCGATCGTGCGCGTCACCGGCTCCGGCCTCGGCTGCCCCACCTGGCCCGAGTGCGTCGCCGGCAGCCTCACCCCGGTCGAGCACCCCGAGGTCGCGCCGCTGCACCAGTGGGTCGAGTTCGGCAACCGCACGCTCACCGGCCTGGTCGGCATCATCGCCGCCCTCTGCGTCCTGGCCGCCTGGCACCACAAGCCCCGCCGCAAGCGCGTGCTCAAGCTGGCGATCATCCAGCTCGTCGGCGTGGGCGTGCAGGCCGTGGTCGGCGGCATCACCGTGCTGACCGGCCTGCTGTGGTGGACCGTCAGCGTCCACTTCCTGATCTCCATGGCCCTGACCTGGCTCGCGGTCCTCCTCCTCGCCTCCCTCAACGAAGGCGACGCGCCCGCCCGGCCGCTGATCAGCAAGAACGTCCTGCGCCTCCAGGTCGTCCAGGCCGCCGTGCTGGGCCTCCTCCTCCTGGCGGGCACGTTCGTCACCGCCGCCGGCCCGCACGCCGGCGACGCCTCCACCCCGCGCCTGGACGTCCCGGTGGACACCCTGTCCCAGCTGCACGCCGACCTGCTGTTCCTCTTCCTCGGCATGCTCATCGCACTGGGCTTCGTCCTCGGCAACCAGGCCCGCCGCGCCTACACGATCCTCATCGCCACCGTCATCGCCCAGGGCGCGCTGGGCATGGTCCAGTACTGGACCGGCGTCCCCGAGGTGCTCGTCTCGATCCACGTCCTGGGCGCCGGCGCGGTGGTCATCGCCACCGCCAACCTCTGGGTGGCAACCCGCGAACGCGCGCACCAGACTCAACGCGACGACGAGGGCCTGCGCTCCCACACCGCCGGCAGCTCCGTCGCCAGCCAGGTGTAGAGGTCGTCCACCGCGCGCAGCCGCACCGCCCGCTCCGGGTCGCCGCTCATCAGCCGCATCCCGGCCTCGGTCAGCTCGCGCACGCTGGTCAGCGCGTCCAGCTTGCGCGCCACCAGGTCGCCCCACCGCTTCTCGTTGATCCGGTACTGGGCGGCCTGCCGACCCCGCCGGGTCCGCTTGGTCACCAGGCCCTCGCCGACCAGGAACTTCAGGTTCGTGGAGATCGACCCGCTGGACGCCTCCAGCTCCTGCGACAGCTCCGCCGCCGTCCGCTCGGTCGGCTGGCACACCAGCAGGTAGCCGAGGATGCGGCCACCGATCAGCGGGATGCCCTCCCGCTCGAAGTGCGCGGCGAACCGCTCGATCCACGCGGACAGCCGAGTCTCACGCCCGACGCTCACCAGCAACCCCCTGTTTCGGCGAACACTGAAGCCATAGTAGGCAGTCAGAGCCGCCGGAGGCCCGCCAACACGCGCTCCATGAGCCCGAGATCCGGCTGTTCGCCGTCGGAGGACGCCGTCCGGTGCACGTCGATCAGCCCGCGCTCGGCCATGTCGCCCAGCAGCACCTTCGCCACGCCCAGCGGCAGCCGCAGCAGCGCCGCGACCTCCGCCACCGACCGCGGCCGGGCCACCAGCGAGATGACCTCCTGGTACTCGGCCTTCAGCGCGCCCGGGTAGTCCCAGTCCACCGTGGAGACCAGGGTCTCGATCTCCAACTGGACCGACGACGTGGTCCGCCCGCCGGTCCACGAGTACGCGCGGACGATCGAGGCGGCGTCCTCCTCGCGCGGGTAGTCGAAGTCCACGTCGTCCTGGAACACCGGGTGGGGGCGCGTGGGCACCTCCGCCTGCTCGGGCTCGCGCCGCGGCTCGGGCTTGCGCCGCCGGGACGAGTCCAGGCTGAAGCCGTTGAGCAGGTCGGCGAACGTCTGCTCGGCGGACGACTCGGGCTCCTGGCTCATGACCACCTCACGCCGACGGGCGGGCCATCATCCGTTTCACGCCCTGGATCTCGGCGCGCAGTTCGGGGGTGAGCAGCTGCCCCACCTGGTCGACGACCACGGTCATCTCGTAGGCGACCTGGCCGACGTCGGCGTCCGGCGCGGCCAGCACCGCCAGGCACGAGCCGTCCCGGATCGACATCAGCAGCATGATCCCGTACTGCATCTCGATGACCGAGCGCAGCACCGGGCCGCCGTCGAAGCAGCGCGCGGCCGACTCGGTGAGGCTCGCCACGCCCGCCGCGATCGCCGACAGCTGCTCGGCGCGGTCGTCGGGCAGGCCGCTGGACGCGGTGAGCAGCAGGCCGTCCACGGAGATCACCACGGCGTGGGCGACACCGGGCACGCGTTCGGCGAAGTTGCCCACGATCCAGCCGAACTGGTCGATCTGCCGTGACCTCTGCCCGCTCATGTGCTCTCCCGCCCCGTTCGGTTCTCACCGGACTCCCGTACACCTTGCCGGATACCGGTCTGGTAACTGGCCAGAAATCCCCGTGTCGCGTTCGGATCACGCCGAACGGGTGCACCGGGTTCCGGCGCTTCGGGGCGGTCCGCCACCAGGTTCGTGCGCGGCCTGCGCTTGGGCAGGGCCGTCGAGTTCTCCGCCGCGGGCACTTCCGCCTGCACCGGAACGTCTTTGGTGCGCTGCCGCATCGGTTCCGCCGGACCCGTGGGGACGGGCTTGCCGGTGAACCAGGTCGACGGGTTGCGGGTCCCGCCGGGTGGGGTCGGCGCGCGCGTGGGCAGGGGGTGCCGTTCGGCGGGGTCGGCGCGCGCATCGGCAGCGGAGTGCCGGTCGGCGGGGTCGGCGCGCGTGTCGGCAGCGGGGTTCCGTTGGGTGGCGTCGGAGCACGTGCCGGCAACGGGGTCCCGTTGGGCGGGGTCGAGGTCCGCACCGCCGGTCGGCCCGCCGACGTCACCGCCACGTGCCCAGCGAAGGTCTGCTCCGACGCCGTCACCCGGCGCGGCTCGGGCGCACTGGCCGCGCGCACCAGCTCCGGCGGCAGCGCGACCACCGCGCGCACGCCCTCGCCCTGCTCCCGCAGCATGACCTGCATCCCGTGCCGACCCGCCAACCGCCCCACCACGTACAGGCCCAGCTGGCGCGACACCGGCAGTTCGCCCGCCTCGTCCGCCGCGGCCTGCGCGATCTTGCGGTTGGCCTGCTCCAGGTCCTCCTCGGCCATGCCGACGCCCACGTCGAGCACGTCCACGAACACGCCACCGCCGGCCCGCCCCGACCGCCCACGATCACCTGCGTGCGCGGCGGGGAGAAGGTGGTCGCGTTGTCCATCAGCTCGGCCACCAGCCGCACCAGGTCACCGGCCGCGTAGCCGACGACCTCGACCTGTGGCGTGGCCTGCACGACGACCCGCTGGTACTGCTCGATCTCCGACGCGGCGGCGCGCAGCACGTCGCCCAGCGGCACCGGGCGGGTGAAGCGGCGGGCCATGTCGATGCCGGAGAGCACCATCAGGTTCTCGTTGTTGCGGCGCATCCGGGTGGCGAGGTTGTCCAGCTTGAACAGGTTCGCCAGCTGCTCGGGGTTCTCCTCCTGCCGCTCCAGCTCCTCCATCAGCTTGAGCTGCCGCTCCACCAGGCCCTGGCTGCGGCGGGACAGGTTGACGAACGCGCTGCGCATCGCGGTGCGCAGGTCGGCCTGCTCGGCGGCGGACTCGACGGCCTGGCGGTGGACCGCGTCGAACGCGCGCGCCACCTGGCCCAGTTCCTCCCGGGTGTGCACGGGGACGGGCTCGACCGAGGTGTCCGGCGCGGCGTCCTCCTTGAGCTGCGCCACCAGGGTCGGCAGCCGGTGCTCGGCGACGTCCAGCGCCGCCACCCGCAGGGCGCGCAGCGAGCGCAGCAGGTAGTTGCCGACGACGAAGCCGACCGCGGCGGCGGCGAACAGCGAGGCCAGCAGGATCACCGAGGCCGCGCCCGCGCGGTCGCTGGTCTCGTCCTGCAACCGCTCGGCGGCGTCGGCGAGCTGCTTCTCCAAGTCGCGCAGCACGATGCCGATCTGGCGCTGGGCGCCGACCGAGCCGTCGTCCCAGTCGTCCACGGAGACCCGGCCGGCGATCGACTCGGGCTCGCGGCGGACCTGGTGCAGGAGGCTGTTGCGGGCGTCCACGTCCTGGCCCGCGACGGTGGCGCGGTAGTCGGCCTGCTGCTGCGGCGTGGCGACGGCGTTGAAGTCGGCGAGCTTGTCCTGCTGGCGGGTCCAGGAGTGCTCCAGCGCGGTCAACTCGCTGTCCAGCAACGATCCCCGGCTGATGCCGGCCAGCACGGTGGCGTGCTGCCAGGACATCTGCTCGGCCGCCATCGACAGGTTGTGCAGCGACGTGGCCGTGCCGGACAGGGTGGACTCGCCGAAGTCGCCGACCATGGCCTGGTCGAAGTCGAGCAGGGCGCGCAGGACGACGCTGTAGCCGCCGATCCCGCCCGCGAGGTCCACGCCGCCGCTGATCACGCGGTCGCGCAACTGCGGCAGGCCGTCGAGCTGGACGGTGACGTCCTGGAACCGCGCGCCCGCGACCTCGCCGAGCCGGGCGCGTTCCACGAGGTTCTGCACGCCCGCCGCGGCGGCGTCGGTGGCGCGCACCAGGTCCCGGAACCGGGACAGGTCGACGCCGGTGAAGTCCGGGCGCCGCGCGGAGTAGGCGCGTTCGGCCTGGACGTGGGTGATCAGCGGGTCGAGGCCGGCGCGCAGCGTGACCAGCCGCTGCATGCCCGCGTACTGGTCGGCCGCCTTGATGTAGCTGCGGATCTGGAGCAGTCCCGCGCCGACGGCGACCAGCACCGGCACCGCGAGGACGGCGGCCAGCTTCACCGGCAGCCGCCAATTCCGCCAGTCGGCGACGGCTGTCCACCACTGCCGACGCGTGCCGTTTTCGCCTGTCACCACACAAGTCCCGGGGTAAATGAGTAACCGATCGACTACGCAAATCGTCACCGGCACGAGCGGCAGGCGGCGGATGCTGTTGCGGGATAGTAGGTGGTCGATCAGGCCAGGACAACGACCTCAGTGCAGGTCATCCGCCGTTCGGCGCACGGGGTGCGCCGAACGGGACGCGCGACCCAATCGAGACTTCACCCTCGCCGAGGTCGTGAGCTGCGCTAACCGTCTCTGCGGAGGGCCACCGGACCGGGAACCCGTTGACTGCGCGCCGCGCGGAGTTACGCTTCTCGCTCGCCGAGTGCCGCGCCCGGCCGTCCCGCGGTGGAACGAGGCGAAATCCCCTGGAGGTTTGATGACGAAGGCGATCCTGCCTCCGAGCGAATCACGGCGCCCGCGTGGTTTCGCGACGTTCGACGAAGATCCAGGGGCCCGGCTGCTGGTCGACCAAACGGGCAAGCCGGACTTCACCGCGTTGCAGGACAGCGAGGATTTCCGCGAGTTGCGACGCCGCGTGACGCGGTTCGTACTCCCCGCGACATTGGGCTTCCTCGCGTGGTACCTCGGTTACGTGGCGCTGTCGGCGTACGCGCCGGAGTTCATGGCGGCCGAGGTGTACGGCGCGATCAACATCGGCATCGTGTTCGGCGTCCTCCAGTTCGTCAGCACGATCGCGCTGACCCTGGGCTACGCGCGCTACGCGCGGCGCAAGCTCGACCCGCAGGTCGCCGCGGTCCGGGCGCTGACCAAGGAGGACCGGGCGTGACCGGCGGCAACACGGCGATCAACGTCGGCGTCTTCTCGATCTTCGTGCTGATCACGCTCTGGGTCGTGTACCGGGCGGGCAGCCGCAACACCACCGCGTCGGACTACTACGCGGCGGGCAGCAGCTTCACCGGGCCGCAGAACGGGATCGCGCTGTCCGGCGACTTCCTGTCCGCGGCGTCGTTCCTGGGCATCTCGGGCAGCATCGCGGTCAACGGCTACGACGGGTTCCTGTACTCCATCGGCTGGGTCGTGTCCTGGCTGATGGGGTTGATGATCATCGCGGAGCGGTTGCGCAACACCGGCCGGTTCACGCTCGGGGACGTGCTGGCGTTCCGGATGCGGCAGCGGCCGGTGCGCGCGGCGGCGGCGAACGTGACCCTGGTGATCTCGCTGTTCTACATGATCGCGCAGATGGCGGGCGCGGGCGCGATCATGGCGCTGCTGCTGGACGTGCACACCAAGGCCGGGCAGGCGGTCGTCATCGCGGTCGTCGGCATCGTCATGGTGCTGTACGTGCTCGTCGGCGGCATGAAGGGCACCACGTGGGTGCAGATCATCAAGGCCGTCCTGCTGATATTGTGCGTCACGCTGATGACGGTGTTCCTGCTGGGCAAGTTCGGCTTCAGCCTGTCGTCGATCCTGGAGACCGCGTCCCGCAACAGCCCCCTCGGCCCGCAGGTGCTCGAACCGGGTGCGCGGTACGGCGGAACCCCGTTGGCGCGCTTGGACTTCATCTCGCTGGCGCTGGCCCTGGTGCTGGGCACCGCGTCCCTGCCGCACGTGCTGATGCGGTTCTACACCGTGCCCAACGCGCGGGAGGCGCGGCGGTCGGTGGTGTGGGCGACGTGGATGATGGCGATCTTCTACCTGTGCACGCTGGTGATCGGCTTCGGCTCGCTGGCCCTGGTCGGCGCGGACAAGATCAAGAAGGCGCCCGGCGGCGAGAACTCCGCCGCGCCGCTGCTGGCGTTCGAGATCGGCGGCGCGGTGCTGCTGGGCATCGTGGCGGCGGTGGCGTTCGCGACGATCCTGGCGGTGGTCGCGGGCCTGACGCTGACCGCGTCGGCGTCCTTCGCGCACGACGTGTACGCCAACGTGATCAAGCGCGGGCACGCCGAGCCGAGGCAGGAGGTCCGGGTCGCCCGGTTGACGGCGGTCGTGGTCGGGTTGCTGGCGATCGTGGGCGGCATCGCGGCCAACGGGCAGAACGTGGCGTTCCTGGTGGCGCTGGCGTTCGCGCTGGCGGCGTCGGCGAACCTGTCGACGATCATCTACTCGATGTTCTGGAAGCGGTTCAACACCAACGGGACGCTGTGGGCGATCTACGGCGGCCTGGTGTCGTGCGTGGTGCTGATCGCGTTCTCGCCGGCCGTGTCGGGCACGAAGACGTCGATCTTCCCCGAGGTGGACTTCGCGTTCTTCCCGCTGGGCAACCCGGGTCTGGTGTCGATCCCGTTCTCGTTCCTGTGCGGGTTCCTGGGCACGGTGCTGAGCCGGGAGAAGGCGGACCCGGCGAAGCAGGCGGAGATGGAGGTCCGGGCGTTGACCGGCATCGGTTCGGGGTTGCGGTAACGGATCGGGGCGCGGTGCTGATCTCCCCGGTGGGGAGGTCGGCAGGTCATCGCCGAGCGCTGACCGAAAGCGCGGCGCGTACGGCGGAGGCGAAGCGGAGTGGGGCGGTGGCGTCGGTTTGGCGGAAGCCCAAGGATGGCTCGACCAGCTCCAGTTCCAGCAGCAAAGGCGCCCCAGCCGCATCAGCCACCAAGTCCACCCGTGCGTACAGGAAGTCGGTCCGCCGCAGGCCCAAGTGCTCCGCCGCCGCGTCAAGAGCGTCCTCGGCCAAGCGCTGCTGCGGCCCGGTCGGATGCGCCCCCGACAACCGCTCCACGATGTACAACCCGGACTCGTCGTACTCGGCATCACGAGTCAGCATCGCGCCCTTGGTGAAGGCGTGCGAGTACTGACCGCCGAAGTACACCAGGGCCGTCTCGCCGACCGCGTCCACCGCCGCCTGGTACGGCTGCACCAGCGCCGGCCCGCCCAAGGTCGCCAGATGAGCCGACGCAGCAGCGAAATCGCCCGGGGAGACCCGCAAAGCACCCCGCGAACCCGCGCCAACAGTGGGCTTGATCACGAACTCGCCCGTCGGCCAGTCCGAGAAACCCGGCTCCGCCAACACCGTCGGCACCACGGGCACACCCATCCGGGCCAGGTCGAGCATGTACGACTTGTCGGTGTTCCACGGCACCACCACCGCCGGGTTGGCCAGCGTCGGCACCGAGGCGCACCACTCCAGGAACTCTTCGCGCCGGTCCGTGTAGTCCCAGGTCGACCGCAGCACCACCAGGTCGGCGGTCTCGCCCGACCCCCAGACCGACCACGACGCGTCCACGCCGACGTCGGCCAGCGCCCCGATCAGGGCGTCGTCGTCGCCGTCACCAGAAGGCAGGGAAGCGCAGCTCGCCAGCAGGACCTTCACCAGCGCAGCCTAAACAGGAGCGTTTCGCTTGCCAAGGTCCTCGCCAACCGGAAAAACGGTGGTCAGATCGCCCAGGGGGACGCCATCTTGCGGCGGTGCGCGGGGCCGATCCTGGTCGCCGCGGTCGTCTCGCGGTCCCATTCGTGCTGGTCCAGGTCGGCCACCGCCGCCACCAGCGCCTCCGCGGACGCCACGTCCGGCAGCACGACGTCACCCATCGCGCCGTCCTCGCCCACCAGGACCACGCGCGCCCCGGCCCGGCCGATGTTCTGCACCACCGCGCGGGACGGCTTGCCGTGTTCCGCCACGAAACGGGTCGCGGTCTTCACCGCCGCGCCGACCTTCTTGTCCTCAGCCACCCGACAAGGTTAGAACCTGCGGGTAACTTCCGTGCACGTGACCGAAACCACCACCTCCCACACCCTGGTCGGGGAGTTCCTCACCTGGCACTTCGACCGCAACCCCGGGACCGCGGCGATGCTGGGCTCGCTCGCGCACGACCACACCCTCGGCGACTTCAGCGCCACCGCGCTGGCCGAGCAGGAGCGCGAGGCGAGCGTCTGGCTCGACCGGTTCGCCCACGCGCACACCGACGACCTGGAGGAGTCGGTCGACCGCGACCTGGTCGTGGCCGTGCTCAAGGGTGTCCGAGCCAAGGCGGCGTGGCCGGCGTGGCGGCGCGACCCGTCGACCTACACCACGGCCGTGCTGTACCCGCTGTTCACCGCGTTCCTGCACCGGCTGCGCCCGGAGCCGGAGCTGGTCGACAGCGTGATCGCCCGGCTGGTCGAGGTGCCCGCGCTGCTCGCGCACGCCGAGCGCAACCTCGACCCCGACCTGGCCGCGCCCAAGATCGTCGAACGGGCCGCCGCCCAGGCCAAGACCGGTCGCGCGTTCCTCACCGGCACCCTGCCCGCCGAGGTGACCGACCCGGACCTGCGCGCCAAGCTCGCCGACGCCGCCGAACCGGCCGCCGCCGCGTTCGACCGGCTCGCCGCGTTCCTCGACGAGTTCGCGCCGCGCGCCCGCGGCGACTGGCGGATGGGCGAGGCGCTGTACTCCGAACTGCTGCTGGAGCAGGAAGTCCTGGGCTACGGCGCGAGCGAGCTGCACGAGCG
This sequence comes from Actinosynnema sp. CA-248983, assembly GCA_050954585.1. Classification (GTDB taxonomy): domain Bacteria; phylum Actinomycetota; class Actinomycetes; order Mycobacteriales; family Pseudonocardiaceae; genus Actinosynnema. The sequence goes on from CP191863.1 coordinate 6,137,290, forward strand.
GGGCAAGGTCGCCTACGCCGACCTGGACGCCGAGATGAAGCGGCTCGCGGGCACCGACGACTGGCACTCGGTGATGGTCGCGCTCCAGGACGACCACCCGCCCACGCCCGAGGCGATGCGCGCCGAGTACGAGGCGGAAACCCTGCGGGCACGGGCGTTCCTCGTCGAGCGGGGTCTGGTGACGCTGGCCGACGGCGAGGAGTGCCGGGTGGTGCCGTCGCCGACGTTCCAGCGGCCGGTGCTGTCCGTCGCCTCCTACATGTCCCCCGCGCCGCTGACCAACGGCCGCGTCGGGCACTTCTTCGTGCCGTGGCCGCCGGAGGGCTTCACGCCCGAGCAGACCGAGCAGCGGCTGCGCACCAACTCCCGCGCCCAGCTCGCGACCATCGCCGTGCACGAGGCCTACCCCGGCCACCACTGGCACCTGTCGTGGCTGGCCGCGCAGGACCGCCCGGTGCGCAAGGTGTTCCGCACGCCGTACTTCTCCGAGGGCTGGGCGCTGTACGCGGAGAAGCTGCTGCGCGAGCACGGCTACTTCACCGCCGAGCAGGTCGGCGACGAGCGCAAGGCCCGCGCGCAGGAACTCGCCCACGTCGAGGCGCGGCTGTTCCGCGCGGCCCGGATGATCGTGGACACCGCGCTGCACTGCGGTGACATGACCGTCGAGCAGGCCGAGGAGTTCATGACGACCAAGGCGTCCCTCACGCCGGGCACCGCGCACGGCGAGGTCACCCGGTACTGCACGTGGCCGACGCAGGCCCCGTCGTACCTGACCGGCGCGCTGGAGATCGAGCGGATCCGCGACGAGTTCACCGGCACGCAGCGGGAGTTCCACGACCGGATCGCCGGGTCGGGCGCGCTGCCGCTGGGCCTGGCGCGGCGGGTCGCTCTCGGCAGGTGAGACGCGGAGCAGGCGCGGAACAGGCGGGGGCCTTCGCGGGTTGGCCTGGAACAAGCAACGAGTGACGACAGGACGGCTGACTATGCCCAAGGCAGTGGTGGTGCACGCGACCGGCGGACCCGAGGCGCTGGAGTTCGGCGAGATCGAGGCGCACACACCGGGTCCCGGCGAACTCCTGGTGGACGTGGCCGCCGCCGGCGTGAACTTCATCGACACCTACCACCGCGAGGGCCGCTACCCGCTGCCCCTGCCGTTCGGGGTCGGGCTGGAGGGCGCGGGCCGGGTCGCCGCCGTCGGCCCGGACGTGACCGGTGTCGCGGTCGGCGACCGGGTGGCGTGGGCGCACGCGGCGGGCAGCTACGCGGAGCAGGCGGTCGTCCCGGCCGCCGCGGCCGTGCCGGTCCCGGAAGGCGTGGACGAGGAAACCGCGGCGGCCCTGATGCTCCAGGGCATGACCGCGCACTACCTGGTCGCGTCGACCTACCCGGTGCAGGAGGGCGACACCGTCCTCATCCACGCCGCCGCCGGTGGCGTGGGCCTGCTGCTGGTGCAACTGGCCAAGGCGCGCGGGGCCCGGGTGATCGCCACCGTGTCCACGGAGGCCAAGGAGGCGCTGGCGCGGGAGGCGGGCGCCGACGACGTCATCCGGTACGACCAGGTGGAGTTCGCGCCGGTCGTGCGGGAGCTGACCGGCGGCAAGGGCGTGGCGGCGGTGTACGACGGGGTCGGCGCGTCGACGTTCGAGGGCAGCCTGGCGAGCTTGCGCGTGCGGGGCTACCTCGTGCTCTTCGGCGCGTCGAGCGGCGCGGTGCCGCCGTTCGACCCGCAGCGGCTCAACCAGGCCGGGGCGGTGTACCTGACCCGGCCGTCGCTGGGCGCGTACACGGCCACCTGGGAAGAGCTGGAGTGGCGGGCGCGCGAGTTGTTCGCGGCGGTGGAGAGCGGTGACCTGAAGGTGCGGATCGGGGGCCGGTACCCGTTGGCCGACGCACGACGTGCGCACGAGGACCTGGAGGGCCGGCGCACCACCGGCAAGCTCCTGCTCCTGCCCTGACTCGGTGTGGGGCGCGGCTTTTCGCCGCGCCCCACGCGGAGCTCTCGATCAGCCCTCGACCTTGACCGCGTCGACGACGAAGATCAGCGTCTCGCCCTTCGCGATCGAGCCGCTGCCGTTCGGGTAGCCCTTCTCCGGCGGCACCACCAGCAGCCGGCGCCCGCCCTCCTTCAGGCCGATCAGACCCTCGTTCCAGCCCTGGATGACCGAGGCCTGGCCGACGTTGTCCACCTCAAGCGGCTTGCCCCGGTCCCAGGAGGCCTCGCGGGTCTTGCGGTCGCGGAAGGTCGCCAGGACGTAGTGGATCTCGGCGTTCGAGCCCGGCTTGATCTCCGGGCCGGTGCCCTCCGTCAGGTCCCGCACGACGAGGCCGTCCTGCGGCTTGCAGCCGGTGGGGACGGTGATCGCGGGCTTGGCGCCGGCCTCGCCGGTCACCTGGTACTGGGCCGGCTCGCACGGCGGGCCGCTGGGCGTCGGCAGCGCCTGCGCCTCGCTGGCGGCGGTGGTGGCCGACGGGGTGTTGGTCTTGGTGGACGGCCGGTCGCTCGCGGTGCACGCGGTCAGCGCCAGACCGGCGGACAACAGGGGCACGAGAGCCAGGGCCGTACGGCCGACGGTACGCATGGTTGCGGAGCTTATGGTGTCGCTCCGCGCACCGTGCCGCCAGGCCCACCAGCAGGCGCAACGCCGGTCACCGTGCGCTGTTTTCGATCTCCGCGGGAAACCGCAATTGTGCACTAATTACCGCTTCCGCAGTTCGACACCCCAGCGTACAGTAACTCCGCGCACTTGATCGGATACTGACGGCATTCGGCCTTTCGGGTGCAAGGCCGAAGGAGGTGACCCATCGTGTCCGCGAAGCCGGTCGGCGATCGCGGCAACTTGTTGCAGGAATTGTTCTGGACCAGGACCGGCCTGCTCTTGTTGATCCTCGTGGTGACTTCGGGCACCTGCCTGGCCGTTTCCAGCACGATGGGACAAGGTCCGGTCCGCAGCTTCGTCCTGTCGCTCGGCACCGGCACCATGATCTCCGCCGTGGTCGGCTTCACCCAGACCCTGATCACCAGTTCGGCGGCGCAGCGCGCGCTGGTCACCCCGGTGGTGGAGGAGAGCCGCCGGGCCCTGCGCGAGCTGACCTTCGAGTACCGGGCCCTGGACCGGGAGTTCTTCCCCACCCACGTGTTCGAGCCCACCGCCCGCCCGGACCCGGTGTTCAACCAGGTGATGATGCAGGACCTGGACCGCACCCGGCTCTACGGTTTCCGCGGCTTCTCGGGCCGGTACGCGGCCTGCCGGCTGCTGCTGTCGCAGTCGGAGTGCGAACTCCGCGCCGTCCTGGCCGACCCGCGGGACGACGACGCCATCAGCGGCCGGGCCCGCTACCTGCTGCGGCACGAGGGCGCGGACGGCGACTACGACACCATCGTGGACCGGTTGCGCGAGCAGATCTCGATCGGCCTGGTCGGCCTGTTCTGCGCGCGCAGCCGGTGCTCCCGGATCGACCTGACGATCGTGTCGGACCCGCCGCTGGACCGGCTGGAACTGTTCGACGACAGTGCGTGGCTCACCCTGTACAGCAACACCAGCGCCGGGATCGTGCGGCTCTACCCGCGCACCCTGCGCTTTTCCGAGGGGTCGTTCCTCTACGGCATGGAACGCGCGGAATTCCTGCGGATCAGCAATTCCAAGGCGGGGCTCCACGTGGTCGTCACGCCGGGCACCACGCGGGACGACTTCCTCGTCCTCTTCGAGAAGATCACCGGCGCCCCGCTCACCGCGGAGGGATTCCGGGCGCTCGAAGAGAAGTTCCACGCGTTCCGCCGGGAATTCTCCGCCTCCGCTCAGTTGGGGAGCTGATCAAGTCGTGTTAACCGAGTCTGCCGGGTGCTCCGCCCTCGCGGAGCTGGCCACGATCGTCGCCGTGGCCGACCGCCCCGTCACCGACTCCCCCGCCCTCGGTCCCTGCGTCGTCGGCTCCCCTGTCGCCGACCACTGGGCACGCGTCGAGGGCCGGTTCCGGGAGTGGGCGGGACGGCCGGGCCTGCGGGACAGACTGCGCGCACATTTGCATTCGTTGACGCCGCGCGAAGAGATGCGCGTCGTCGCCAGATCGCGCGAGACGACCACGCACTTCGCGTGGTGCCTGCGCGACGAGCCGGCCGAGCCGTTCACGTTCTGGCTGCACGAGTACAAGCCGCAGCAGGACTGGCGCCAGGGGTACGCCGACTCCATCCACAACCACCGGTACCACTTCTGCACGGTCCTGCTCGCCGGGTCCTACCTGCACGAACGCTTCGACGCCCGGCTCGCGCCGGACGGCGGGTCGATCGTGGACACCACGCTGCTGCGCAGCACGGAGGCCGTCGAGGGTGACGCCGGGACGATGTTGGCGCACGAGTTCCACCGCATCCCCAAGGCGGCGGACGACACGCTGACGTTCCTGGTCAAGAGCCGCGCGGTCACGCCGTGGAGCCTGTCGTTCGACCCGGACACCCGGACCAGCCACCGGCACGTGCCCGTGGAGTCCAGGTTGGAGGAACTGACGAACACCCTCTAAGGATCACCGCCCCGCCTTACCATCGGCCCACCCGGCACGGGAGGTCCGATGAGTACGGTCACGGCGCGGTCGATCTCCGAAGTGGAGGGCGAGGTGTGGCGCCTGTGCCACGACCTCGCGGCGAAGCTCCAGTTCCACGGGTGGCACCACGTGAGCTTCGTGCGCGACAAGGCGGTCCACTTCGCCCGGCGCAACGGCGCGGACGCGGCGCTGGTCGAGGTGGCCGCTTTGGTGCACGACGTGAACTACATGGTGCGCAAGAATTCGCTGCCGGTGGACGGTCGGGACCTGCGACTGTCCATCCTGGCCCGGGCGGGGGTGTGCCCGGAGGTGGCCGCGCGGGTGGACGCCGTGGTCGAGGAGGCCGAGATGCGGACCCGGCACCGGGACATCTCGCTGGAGGCGCAGGCGCTGTCGGACGCGGACACGCTGTTCAAGGCGCTGCCGGTGACGCCGGTGGTGCTCGCGCCCAAGTACCTGGAGGAGAACGGCATCACGCTGCGCGAGCTGGCGCACAAGATCGTCGGCGAGCAGCAGGCCAAGGCGGACGACGGGTACTACTTCTACGACCCCGAGGCGGCGGCCACGTACTCGCGGTGGGCCACGGCGAACCTCGAACTGTGGCAGTGCATCGTAGAATCGTTGAACGATCCCACAGTCGACCGACTACTGGCTGCTGTCTCCTAAACCTGCCCGACGCTGAATTGCTCCTTTTGCGCAGGAAAGTTGGGCCGAACACCCACGTAAGGCCACGGACAGTGGCGCGTCCCACACCTGCGAAGCCGCGGCGCGCGACCGCGGTGGGGGTGGAGGTGTCAGGTGTTCGCCGACGACAGGACGGTCCCGTTACCCGAGACGGTGACCCCCGAGACAGTGGAGGCGGCCCTCGCCGGCGACCGCCGGTCGGTGGAGCGCCTGCTCACGGTGGTCCGCCCCGCCGTGCTCCGCTACTGCCGGGCGCGGTTGGCGTCGTCGGCGGCCGACGACGTGGCCCAGGAGGTGTGCCTGGCCGTCCTGCAAGCCCTCCCCCGCTACCGCGACCAGGGCCGGCCGTTCCTGGCGTTCGTCTACGGCATCGCCGCCCACAAGGTCGCCGACGCGCACCGGTACAACGCCCGGAACCGGGTGGACCCGATGGCCGACGTGCCGGATGGTCCGCTGCCCGACGCCGGTCCGGAGGCGTTGGTGCTGCGCGGGGAGTTGTCGGAGGAGATGTCTCGGCTGTTGGCCCTGCTGCCGGCGAAGCAGCGGGAGATCCTGGTGCTGCGGGTGGTGGTGGGGTTGTCGGCGGAGGAGACGGCGGAGGCGGTCGAGTCGACGCCGGGGGCGGTGCGAGTCGCGCAGCACCGGGCGCTGGCGCGGTTGCGCAAGGCGGTGCCGGCGGGCATGGCGTGCTTGTGAACAGGGGGAACTAACGACTGTCCGTGTTCGCCCGACTACAAGTCGGGAGGTGCCGCATGGCCGAGGTGCAGGACCTGATCATCAGCGAGGGCTACGCGCGCTTCCGCGACCTGCCCGACGTGCCCCGCACCGCCGTGGTGATCCGGCTCGCCGACGGAACGCTACAGGTGGCGACCGGTCGCGCCGTCTCGCGCCGATCGCTCGGCAGGCGCCGGGTCCACTACCAGGTGGTCGACCTGAAACCACACCGGCTGGTCCACCCCTTCGCCCTCCCCGGCCTGGACGTCCGGGTCGAGTTCACCCTCCAGGTCACCGACCCCGTCCGCGTGGTGGCGCAAGACCTCCGCGACTTTCGGGCGGCGACGAGGTCCCTGCTGGAGGACGCCCTCCCGCCGGCCCGGGGATGACATCGTCACTGGCCCGGGACTGGTTCGCGCAGAACGTCCGGAGCCTCGCCGCGGCACTGCCGATCCAGGTTCGGGACGTGGCCGTCGACGTCCGTGAGACCCGGGACGACGTCGTCTCGGTGACCTCGCGTGCCGCGGGCCTGAACCTGGCGGACCCGCCGCTCGGCCCGGACCAGTTCGACTCCATCCGCCGCATCCTGCTGTGGGAGACCGAGTCCGTCCCGGTGTCGATCTACCTGTCGGACGAGGAAGGCCATGACCGCGTCGAGGCGGCGGTCGAGGGGCTTCTGCGCGGTGTCGGCGGCGAGGTCGTGGAGCGGGACGACCCCGTCGTCGGTTCGTGGTTCCGACGCATGCGGGCCCGGATCGGTGGGGCCGCCCGCAGCGAGGCCGGGCAGGAGGTGACGGCGATGGCCGTGCACGCGGCCGAGGCCCGGCTGGTGCACCTCAAGGACGCCGAGGTCACGGCCAAGATGATGGAGAACCTCGGCCCCGTGCTCGAAGCGCTCCAGCCCAGCGCGCACGCGGTGATCAGAGTGGGTGCGCTGTTGATCGTCAAGGTGGACGGCGTGGTGGCTGTGCACCAGCTCACCGCGCGACAGCAGCTTCGGCTCGACCACCGGCCCGAACTGGCGCTCTCACCGCACGACGTGGTGGCCGCGCTCGACGAGACCGAACGGCGGGAAGAAGTCGAGCAGCGGGCCCTGGAAGGGGACTAGAACGGCCAGCCCAGGACCGGCAGGCCGATCACCGCGTCCACCGCCAGCCCGCAGAACACGAACATCAAGTACAGGTTCGACATGTGGAAGAACTTCATCGTGTTCGTCGACCCGCCCCGCCGCACCACCCCGTGCAGCCGGTGGGCGAAGACCGCGAACCACACGCCCGACACCGCGGCCACCGCGACGTAGATCCACGACGTCACCGGAGCCAGCAGCAGCGTGCACACCACGGTGATCCACGAGTAGATCACGATCTGCCGCGTCACCTGCTGCGCCGTCGCCACCACCGGCAGCATCGGCACGCCGGCCCGGGCGTAGTCCTCCTTGAACTTCATGGCCAGCGCCCACGTGTGCGGCGGCGTCCAGAAGAAGATCACGCCGAACATCACCAGCGCGGGCCACGCGACCGTCCCGGTCACCGACGACCAGCCGATGATCACCGGCATGCACCCCGCCATGCCGCCCCAGATGATGTTCTGGGACGTCCGCCGCTTGAGCACCAGCGTGTAGACGAAGATGTAGAACAGGATCGTCGCGACGGCGAACACCGCCGAGATCAGGTTCGTGGTCAGCCACAGGAAACCGAACGACACGACCCCCAGCACCACGCCGAAGATCAGCGCGTTGCGCGGCGGGATCGCGTTCTGGGCCAACGGCCGCGCGCCCGTGCGCTTCATCACCGAGTCGATGTCGGCGTCGACGTAGCAGTTCAGGGCGTTCGCCGAGCCCGCGGCCAGGGTGCCGCCGGCCAGGGTGCACGCGATCAGCCACAGCGGCGGGAGGCCGCGGGCGGCCAGCAGCATCGCCGGGATGGTGGTGATCAGCAGCAGCTCGATGACGCGGGGCTTGGTCAGGGCCACGTACGCCCCGACGACCTGTCGGGGCGACCGCGCCGGAAGCTCGCTGACGGCACTCATCGCACTCCTCGGTCGGATCGGGGGATGAGCAGATCGTAACCGCGCGTTGAAAACACAGCCCGTTCGGGTACGTCTGAACGTTGGGGAGGACCCGCTCGTATGCCCTGTGCGTACACCCACATTGCGCAAGTGGCACGCGCGCCGCTACCGCCTACTAGGCTGACCGGCGGACGAGGGAAAACCGCGGATAGGGCCTGACGGGATCGATTGAGTCCGACCGTCGAAGACACCGCCGCCTACGTGAGACTGGAGCTGGAAGTCCGTGTCCGTCACCGATGACATCACCCGGCTGACCGAGGCCCATCTGCCCGACGACTGGACGGAGCTCGACAAGCGCGCCGTCGACACTGCGCGCGTCCTCGCGGCGGACGCGGTGCAGAAGGTCGGCAACGGCCACCCGGGCACCGCGATGAGCCTGGCGCCCCTGGCCTACACCCTGTTCCAGCGCGTCATGCGCCACGACCCCGCCGACCCGGACTGGGTGGGCCGCGACCGGTTCGTGCTCAGCGCGGGCCACTCCAGCCTGACCCTCTACGTCCAGCTCTTCCTCTCCGGTTACGGCCTGGAGCTGGACGACCTCAAGGCGTTGCGCACGTGGGGTTCGCAGACCCCCGGCCACCCCGAGCACCGGCACACCCCGGCGTGGAGATCACCACCGGCCCGCTGGGCCAGGGCCTGGCCTCCGCCGTGGGCATGGCGATGGGCGCCCGCCGCGAGCGCGGCCTGTGGGACCCGGAGGCCCCGCTGGGCGAGAGCCCGTTCGACCACCACATCTTCGTGATCGCCTCCGACGGCGACATCGAGGAGGGTGTGACGTCCGAGGCGTCGTCGATCGCGGGCACCCAGAAGCTGGGCAACCTCACGGTGATCTACGACGACAACAAGATCTCCATCGAGGACGACACCACCATCGCGCTGTCCGAGGACACCGCGAAGCGCTACGAGGCCTACGGCTGGCACGTGCAGGTCGTCGAGGGCGGCGAGAACGTCTCCGGCATCCTGGAGGCGCTGGAGAAGGCCAAGGCCGAAACCGAGCGGCCGTCCTTCATCCTGCTGCGCACGATCATCGGCTACCCGGCGCCCAACAAGCAGAACACCGGCGCGGCGCACGGCGCGGCCCTCGGCGCCGACGAGGTCAAGGCCGTCAAGGAGATCCTGGGCTTCGACCCGGAGCAGACCTTCGAGGTCGCGGACGAGGTCCTGGACCACGCCCGCGAGGTCGTCAAGCGCGGCGAGGCGGCCAAGGCCGAGTGGCAGGGGTCGTTCGACGCGTGGGCGGAGGCCAACCCGGAGCGCAAGGCGCTGTTCGACCGCCTGGTCGCGCGCGAGCTGCCCGAGGGCTGGGCGGACGCGCTGCCGTCGTGGGACGCCGACCCGAAGGGCGTGCCGACCCGCAAGGCCTCCGGTGAGACGCTGACCGCGCTGGCCGGCGTGCTGCCGGAGCTGTGGGGCGGTTCGGCCGACCTGGCCGAGTCCAACCTGACCACGATGAAGGGCTCCGACTCGTTCGGCCCGGAGTCGATCTCCACGAGCATGTGGAAGGCCCACCCGTACGGCCGCACGCTGCACTTCGGCGTCCGCGAGCACGCCATGGGCTCGATCCTCAACGGCATCGCGCTGCACGGCCCGACCCGCCCGTACGGCGGCACGTTCCTGGTGTTCTCCGACTACATGCGCCCGGCGGTCCGCCTGGCCGCGCTGATGAAGTCGCCGGTCACCTACGTGTGGACGCACGACTCCATCGGCCTGGGCGAGGACGGCCCGACGCACCAGCCGATCGAGCACCTGGCCGCGCTGCGCGCCATCCCCGGCCTGACGATCGTGCGCCCCGGCGACGCGAACGAGACGGCCGCGGCGTGGAAGGCGACCATCGAGCAGATCGAGGGCCCGGTGGGCCTCGCGCTGTCCCGCCAGAACCTGCCGGTGCTGGAAGGCACCAAGGAGAAGGCGCTGGAGGGCGTGAAGCGCGGCGGTTACGTGCTGTCCGGCGACGGCGAGCCGGAGCTGGTGATCATCGCCACGGGCTCGGAGCTGCAGATCGCGGCCGAGGCGCGGAAGGTGCTGGAGGCCGAGGGCGTTGCCACCCGTGTGGTGTCCATGCCGTCCGTCGAGTGGTTCGACGCGCAGGACGAGGCCTACCGCGAGTCGGTGATCCCGTCGTCGGTGAAGGCGCGCGTCGTGGTCGAGGCGGGCATCGCGCAGCCGTGGCACCGGTTCGCGGGCGACGCGGGCGAGATCGTGTCGATCGAGCACTTCGGCGCCTCCGCGGACTACCAGACGCTGTTCCGCGAGTTCGGCTTCACCACCGAGAACGTCGTCGCGGCGGCCCGCCGGTCGCTGGCCAAGGTCCGCTGAACTTCTGTTAGGGGCGATGAAATGACTGCCAACCCGCTGGCCCAGCTCAGCGAAGCCGGTGTCTCGATCTGGCTGGACGACCTGTCCCGCGAGCGGCTCGACACCGGCAACCTCGCCGACCTGGTGGCCAACCAGCACGTGGTGGGCGTGACCACCAACCCGACGATCTTCGCCGCCGCCCTGTCGAAGGGCACGGCGTACGACCAGCAGGTGCGCGAGCTGGCCGCGCGCGGCGCCGACACCGACGCCGCCGTCCGCGAGATCACCACCACGGACGTGCGCAACGCGTGCGACCTGTTCCGCGACATCTACACCGCCACCGACGGCGTGGACGGCCGGGTGTCCATCGAGGTCGACCCGCGCCTGGCGCACGACACCGAGGGCACCATCGCCGAGGCGCTGGACCTGGCCAAGGCCGTGGACCGGCCGAACCTGCTGGTCAAGATCCCGGCCACGATCGCCGGTCTCCCGGCGATCACCAAGGTGCTCGCCGAGGGCGTCAGCGTGAACGTGACGCTGATCTTCTCCACCGAGCGCTACCGCGACGTCATGGAGGCGTTCATCGCGGGCCTGGAGCAGGCTCAGGCGAACGGCCACGACCTGCGCGGCATCCACTCCGTGGCTTCGTTCTTCGTGTCCCGGGTGGACAGCGAGATCGACAAGCGGCTGGACGCGCTGGACACCGAGCGCGCCAAGGAGCTGCGCGGCCAGGCCGCGATCGCCAACGCGCGCCTGGCGTACGCGGCGTTCGAGGAGACCTTCGCGGGCGAGCGCTGGGACGCGCTGGCCGCCGCCGGCGCCCGCGCGCAGCGTCCGCTGTGGGCGTCGACCGGTGTGAAGGACCCGGCCTACTCCGACACCCGGTACGTCGACGAGCTGGTCGTAACCGACACAGTCAACACGATGCCGGAGAAGACCCTGCACGCCGTCGCCGACCACGGCAACATCACCGGTGACACCGTGACCGGGCGGGCCGCGCAGGCGCAGGAGGTCTTCGACGGACTGGCCGAGGTCGGCATCGACCTCGACGACGTGTTCGCCGTGCTGGAGACCGAGGGCGTGGACAAGTTCGAGAAGTCGTGGGCTGAGCTGCTGGAGACGGTGACCGGACAGTTGAACCAGGCGAAGGGCTGACATGACCGAGGTGATCTCTGTGGAGATCGTCCGCTCGCCGAATGAAGACCAGGTCGCCACGGTGGTGGGCGACCTGGTCCGCGACCAGGCCGCGAGCAAGCTCACCGCAGGCGACGCCACGCTGTGGGGTCCCGAGGCGGAGTCCGAGGCGTCCATCCGCCTCGCGTGGACCACCCTGCACGAGACGTCGCGCCCGCTGGTCGCCGAGATCGAGGCCCTGCGCGACGAGCTGCGCGCCGAGGGCGTGGACCGCGTGGTGCTCGCGGGCATGGGCGGTTCGTCGCTCGCGCCCGAGGTCATCACCGGCACCGCCGGCGTCCCGCTGGTCGTGCTGGACACGACCGACCCGGGCCAGGTCGCCGACGCCCTGGAGGGCGACCTGACCCGCACGGTGCTCGTGGTGTCGTCCAAGTCGGGCGGCACCGTGGAGACCGACAGCCACCGCCGGATCTTCGAGAAGGCGTTCGCCGACGAGGGCGTCGACGCCGCGTCGCGGATCGTCGTGGTGACCGACCCGGGTTCGCCGCTGGAGGCCGCCTCCCGGGAAGCCGGGTACCGCAAGGTGTTCCTGGCCGACCCGCACGTGGGCGGCCGGTACTCGGCGCTGACCGCGTTCGGCCTGGTGCCCGCCGGCCTGGCCGGCGCGGACATCGGCGCGCTGCTGGACGAGGCCGCCGCGGTGGCCCCACTGGTGTCGGCCGATTCCCCGGACAACCCGGCCGTGGTGCTGGCGGCGACCTTCGCGGTGGCGCACGCGCACGGCGCGGAGAAGATCGTGTTCGCCGACACCGGGTCGGGCATCGCGGGCCTCGGCGACTGGGCCGAGCAGCTGATCGCCGAGTCGACCGGCAAGAACGGCACCGGCCTGCTGCCGGTCGTGGTCGAGGGCCCGGGCGCGCCCGGGTTCGTGGACGCCCGCTCGGACGCCACGACCGTCGCGATCGGACCGGCCACCGGCTCGTCGTCGATCGCGGTCGAGGGCCCGCTGGGCGCGCAGTTCCTGGTGTGGGAGTACGCCACCGCGCTGGTGGGGCGGGTGCTGGAGATCAACCCGTTCGACCAGCCCGACGTGGAGGCGGCGAAGAAGGCGGCGCGGTCGCTGCTGGACGCGCCGGCCGCTTCGGCCTCGGAGCCGGCCTTTGTGGACGGTCCGATCGAGGTCTACCCGAGCGAGGGCTGGCTGTCGCCGGACGTGAAGACCGTCGCCGACGCGATCAAGGCGCTGGTCGCCGCCGCCGGTCAGCACGGCTACCTGTCCGTGCAGGCCTACCTGGACCGGCTCGACGACGCGTCCTTCGCGCTGACCCGCGCGGAGCTGGCGCAGCGCTCCCACCTCCAGACCACGTTCGGCTGGGGCCCGCGGTTCCTGCACTCAACCGGCCAGTACCACAAGGGCGGTCACCAGAACGGCGTGTTCCTCCAGCTCACCGGCGCTTCGGAGTACCAACTGGAGGTGCCGGGCCGGCCGTACGACCTGAGCACGCTCCAGTTGGCCCAGGCGCTGGGCGACGGCCAGGTGCTGGCCGAGCGCGGGCGTCCGGTGCTGCGGCTGCACCTGACCGACCGGGTCGCCGGGCTGGCCCAGCTCGTCGAGGCCATCCAGGAGGACGGGTCGTGACGGCGCCCACCAAGCGGAATCCCTTGCGGGACCCCAGGGACAAGCGGCTGCCGCGCATCGCGGGGCCGTGCGGCCTGGTGATCTTCGGCGTGACCGGTGACCTGTCGCGCAAGAAGCTCATGCCCGCGATCTACGACCTGGCCAACCGGGGTCTGCTGCCGCCGGGCTTCGCGCTCGTCGGCTTCGCCCGCCGCGACTGGGCCGACCAGGACTTCATGCAGGTCGTGCACGACGCGGTGAAGGAGCACGCGCGGACCCCGTTCCGGCAGGAGGTCTGGGACCACCTCGCCGAGGGCATCCGGTTCGTGCAGGGCACCTTCGACGACGACACCGCGTTCGACACGCTGGCCACGACGCTGGCCGACCTGGACCGCGAGCGCGGCACGGGCGGCAACCACGCGTTCTACCTGTCGGTGCCGCCCAGCGCGTTCCCGACCGTGGTCAACCAGCTCAAGCGCGCAGGCCTCGCCACCCCGCCGACCGAGAACCCGGCGCAGTGGCGGCGCGTGGTCATCGAGAAGCCGTTCGGCCACGACCTGGGCAGCGCCAAGCAGCTCAACAAGGTCGTCAACGAGGTCTTCCCCGAGGAGTCGGTGTTCCGCATCGACCACTACCTCGGCAAGGAGACCGTGCAGAACATCCTGGCGCTGCGCTTCGCGAACCAGCTCTACGAGCCCATCTGGAACGCGAACTACGTGGACCACGTGCAGATCACCATGGCCGAGGACATCGGCCTGGGCGGTCGCGCGGGCTACTACGACGGCATCGGCGCGGCCCGCGACGTGATCCAGAACCACCTGCTCCAGCTGCTCGCCCTCACGGCGATGGAGGAGCCGGTGTCGTTCCGGCCCAGCGACCTGCGGGCGGAGAAGGTCAAGGTGCTGTCCGCGACCAAGCCCGTCGGCCCGTTCGAGGAGACCACCGCGCGCGGCCAGTACACCGGCGGCTGGCAGGGCGGGCAGAAGGTGCCCGGCCTGGTGGAGGAGGGCGGCTTCGCCAAGGACTCCACCACCGAGACCTACGCGGCGATCACCTGCGAGATCAACACCCGCCGCTGGGCGGGGGTGCCGTTCTACCTGCGCACCGGCAAGCGGCTGGGCCGCCGGGTCACCGAGGTGGCCGTGGTGTTCAAGCGCGCGCCGCACCTGCCGTTCGACGACACCGCCACCGAGGAGCTGGGGCAGAACGCCCTGGTCGTGCGGGTGCAGCCGGACGAGGGCGTGACCATACGGTTCGGCTCCAAGGTGCCGGGCAACACCATGGAGGTCCGGGACGTCACGATGGACTTCGGGTACGGCCACGCCTTCACCGAGTCCTCGCCCGAGGCCTACGAGCGGCTGCTGCTGGACGTGCTGCTCGGCGAGCCGTCGCTGTTCCCGAAGAACGACGAGGTCGAGCTGTCCTGGGAGATCCTGGACCCGGTCCTCAAGCAGTGGGCCGCCACCGGCGCGCCGGAGAAGTACAAGGCAGGCACCTGGGGACCGGCGTCGGCGGACGAGATGCTGGCCCGCACCGGCAGGCACTGGAGGCGTCCGTGATCATCGACCTGCCCTCGACCACCACGTCGCAGGTCAACAGCAAGCTCGTGCAGCTGCGCGAGGAGGGTGGCGCGGTCACCCTCGGCCGGGTGCTGACCCTGGTCATCGTCACCGACGACGGCGCGAAGACCGAGGACGCGGTGGACGCGGCCAACGACGCGAGCCGCGAGCACCCGTGCCGCGTGATCGTCGTCGCGCGGGGCGCCCGCCGGGCCGCGCCGCGGCTGGACGCCCAGATCCGGGTCGGCGGTGACGCGGGCGCGTCCGAGGTGATCGTGCTGCGCCTGTACGGCGAGCTGGCCAACGAGGGCGCGTCGTGCGTGGTGCCGCTGCTGCTGCCGGACACCCCGGTGGTGGCGTGGTGGCCGCACGAGGCGCCGGCCGTGCCCGCCCAGGACCCGATCGGCCGGCTCGCGCAGCGCCGGATCACCGACGCGGCGGCGGAGAAGAACCCGATCAAGGCGCTGGACCAGCGCAAGGCCGGGTACACGCCGGGCGACACCGACCTGGCGTGGACGCGGCTGACGCTGTGGCGGGCCATGCTCGCCTCGGCGTTCGACCTGCCCCCGTACGAGCGGGTGACCGAGGCCGAGGTCAGCGGCGAGGCGGACTCCCCGTCCACCGACCTGCTGGCGGCGTGGCTCGCCGGGTCGCTGAAGGCGCCGGTGAAGCGGCACAAGGCCGTGCGCGGCGAGGGCATCGTGGACGTGCGGCTGGAGCGCAAGTCCGGGGTGGTCGAGCTGCTGCGGCCGGACGGCAAGGTCGGCACGCTGACCCAGCCCGGCCAGCCGGAGCGGCGGGTGGCGCTCCAGCGCCGCGAGATCCGCGACTGCCTGGCCGAGGAGCTGCGCCGGCTGGACCCGGACGAGGTGTACGAGCTGGCGCTGCGGTCGCTGGGCAAGGTCGTGCGCGGCCGGACCCCGGCGAAGACCACGGTGGCGGCCCGCAAGCCGGTCGCGTCCGCCAACGGCGCCGCCCCGGCCCGGGTCTCCACGAAGCCCACCGGCGACAACCCCGAGGCCAAGGACGGCGCGAAGGGTGACGGCAAGCCCGCCAAGGACGGCGCGAAGGGTGACGGCAAGCCCGCCAAGGCGCCGGCGAGGTCCGTGAAGGCCAAGCCCGCCAAGGGTTCCGCGTCCGCGAAGGCCAAGGCGTGAGCCGCGCCGAGGTGGTGGTCCACCGCGACGGCGACCTGCTGGCCGCCGCCGCGGCGGCCCGGCTGGTGACCAGGCTGGTGGACGCCCAGACCGCGCGCGGCTCGGCGTCCCTGGTGCTGACCGGCGGCCGGACCGGCATCGCGGTGCTGGAGCAGTTGCGCGCCACGCCGGCCCGCGACGCCGTGGACTGGTCGAAGGTCGACCTGTACTGGGGCGACGAGCGGTTCCTGCCCTCCGGGCACGCGGACCGCAACGAGACCCAGGCCCGTGCGGCGCTGCTCGACCACGTCCCGGTCGACCCGGCGCGGGTGCACGCCATGGAGCCCTCCGACGGCCGGTTCGGCGACGACCCGGACGCGGCGGCCGACGCCTACGCCGAACTGCTGGCCGCGCAGGCCCGGCCGGAGGACCACGGCCCGGTGCCGTCGTTCGACGTGTGCCTGCTCGGGGTGGGCGAGGAGGGGCACACGCTGTCGGTGTTCCCGTCCTCCCCCGCCGTGTACGAGCAGGAGCGCACGGTGGTGGCGGTCCGCAACTGCCCGAAGCCGCCCCCGACCCGGGTGAGCCTGACCCTGCGGGCCGCGAGCCGCGCCCGCGAGGTGTGGCTGATGACCACGGGCGCGGGCAAGGCGGCGGCCGTGGCCATGGCGTTGACCGGTGCGGGCGAGATCCAGTTGCCCGCCGCCGGCGCGCAGGGCCGGCGCCGCACGCTGTGGCTGCTCGACTCGGCGGCGGCGGCGAAGGTGCCGGACCTGTTCACCCCTCCGCTCGCCTGACCACGCGTTCGACCCCGATCACGCCGTCCGCCTCCGGGTGGGCGGCGTGATCCGTTTCACGTGTCCGGTCAGCGGACGTTCGCGCTCGCAACTTTGTCGTCGGCTCCGCGTCCCGTACGAGTAATCAGGACGTCTCGTTGGGTGAGGGTGGATGGTGCGAGGACTGCGGGGGCTAAGGAGCGGGTCATGCCAAGCGTGCTGACAGCGCAGTACGGTGACAAGCGGCGGGTGGCGGAGACGGGAGGACGGGTCCTGGCCGGCAACGCTGTCGAGAGGCTGCCGAGCGGCGGGGTCGACGACGCCCCCGGCGAACGGGTGTCCGAGGCTGCCCGGGGCCTGCGGGCGAGACTGGCCCGGCACCGGCAACTCCTGCTGGACGTGGCCGCCGTGGCGATCGCCGCGTTCGACGTCTGGTTCTGGTTCGCGCCCGACGCGAAGGGCTACAACTACGCGCTGTCCATCGTGGCGGTCGCGGCCGTGGCGTTGCGCCGGCGCTTCCCGTTCGCGGTGGTGCTGCTGACCGTGCCCGGTTTCCTGGCCGGCATGGCCCAGTTGGCCGCCATGATCGCGCTGGGCACCCTGGCCCGGCGCAAGCTGCTGTCCACGCAGACCTACATCGCGGCGGGGTTGGTGTGGTTCAGCCGGTTCTTCCTGTGGCCGCCGGAGGAGTTCCTGGCCCTGGACTGGAAGAGCCACGTCCACAACGCCATCTACGGCTGCATCGTGGCGGGGATGCCCATCGCGATCGGACTCCTGGCCCACGCCCGGGAACAGCTGTCCGCCCGGATCGCGGAACTGGCTGAGAGCCGGGAACGCGAACGCATGTTGCACGCCCACGCGGTCCGAGCCGACGAACGCGCCCGCCTGGCGCGCGAGATGCACGACGTGGTGTCGCACCAGGTGAGCCTGATCGCCATGCAGGCCGGCGCCCTGCGGATGGCCGCGGCGGACCCGGATGCGCAGCAGGTCGCCGGGACGATCCGGATGCTGAGCACGCGGACGTTGGACGAACTGCGGCAGTTGGTCAGCGTCCTGCGCACGACGTCCGGCGACGACTCCCCGCAGCCCCGGATCGCGGACCTGCCGCAGCTCCTGGCGTCGTCGGGGCTGCCGGCGGCGCTGACGGTCCTGGGGCCGGTCGACGAGTTGCCGGCGTCCATTTCGGGCGCGGTGTACCGGACCGTGCAGGAGGCCCTGACCAACGTGCGCAAGCACGCGGGGGGCGCGGCGACGTCCGTGCAGATCCGTGCGGACAGCGACGAACTGCACGTGGAAATCCGCAACGACCCGCCGTTGGCGCCGCACGAGTGCTCCGCGCTGCCCAGTGGCGGGCACGGGTTGGTGGGGTTGCGCGAGCGGGCCGCGCTGCTGGACGGCACGTTCGAAGCCGGGCCGTGCGACGACGGCGGCTTCCTCGTGTCGGTCACCTTCCCGCTGGCCCGAACCCTGGACTGAGCGCCCGGGCGTGCACTCCCCCTGCCGTGCACGCCCGCTCTCCGGCGCTGAGCCAGGACTGTCTCAGTGCCAGGTCTGTCTCAGTGCCAGGTCTGTCTCAGTGCCAGGTCTGTCTCAGTGCCAGGTCTGTCTCAGTGCCGGAGAGCGGCTCGACGGGTCGCGATGGCGGTGCACACGGCCGCGACAGCGCCCAGGACCCCGCCCACCACGGCCGGCCACAGCGCCGGTTCGTGCCGCAGCAGCACGGTCGGCAAGAGCCAGACCGCCACCCCCAGGCCGAACCCCAGCGGAGCCGCCGCGACCACCGCCGCCGTCCCGGACTGCCGCCGGCGCAGCGACCTCAGCAGCGACTCCAGGTAGGCCAGCGTGAACAGCAGCACCACCGCGCTGCCCGCGCCCATGATGCTGATCATCGGATTGGTCGTCGGCTGGAGCGAGAACTCCCGCGGCCCCTCCGCCGTCTCCGCCGTCCCCACCACCGCGCCGCCCGCGATCCACCGGGTCGCGCCCGGCAGCTCGAACGTGCCCGCGCCGGGGACGTCGGCCAGCGTGATCCCCGCGGCCTCGACGGTCAGCCTGGTCGCGCCCGCCACCACCACAGGCTTGCTCAGGTCGTGCGGCAGGACCGGCAGGTCCCGGCTCGGCACCGCGAACGGCAGGGCCACCACGAGCAGCGCGAACAGCGCCGCCGCCACCGCGAACCACACCGCGGGCTTGGGCGGGGCGATCAGGTCCCGCGCGGGCACCAGGGTCTGCTGACCGGACCACACCGGGACCGGCTGGTCGACCATCGTGGCCCGGACCGGGATGTTCAGCGTCTCCCTCGGCACCGACGGGTGCGCGGCCGGGCGCGTGCTCGCCGCCGCCACCTGCGGGGCCAGGTGCACCGGCAGGCCGACCCGCATCAGCCAGTCCCGGCCGAACACCTCCGCCGCCGCGCCGGCCAGGTCGATCGCGAACGTCTCGGCGTTGCGGTACCTGGACTGCGGGTCCCGCCGGATGCCGCGCATCACGACCTCCGCCAGGGGCGGCGGTACCTCGGTCAGCGGGCGGGGTTCCTGGTGGACGTGGCGCTGGATCATGGCCAGGGCGCCGCCGCCGCTGTCGAACGGCAGCCGGCCGCTGAGCAGCTCGTAGAGGACGGTCGCGGCGCCGTAGACGTCGGCGGCCGGGCTCAGCGGGTTGCCCAGGGCCTGTTCGGGGGCCAGGTAGGCGGGGGTGCCCAGGACCTGACCGCCGTGCGTGACCAGGGTCGCGCCCTCGCTGACCACCTGGGAGATGCCGAAGTCGGCGACCTTCAACGCGCCCTGGGCGGTGAAGAGCAGGTTCTTGGGCTTGACGTCCAGGTGCAGCACGCCCGCGCCGTGGGCGGCGTGCAGGCCGGAGAGGGTGGCCAGGAGCAGCGCGCAGGACTGGGCGGGGGTGAAGCCGTGGTCGCTGAACTTGGACCACACCGTGCCGCCGTCGAGCTTCTCCATCACCAGCAGGTGCTCGCCGTGGTCTTGGACGTAGTCGTAGACCGGCACGATGTGCGGGTGGTCGAGCCGGGCCAGCAGCCGGGCCTCGTGCTCGAACCGGGCGCTCATCTTCGCGTCCTCGGCGAGGACCCGGGGCAGGCGCTTGATCGCCACCGGACGGCCCAGCGGCCGGTGCACGCCCGCGTAGACCACGCCCATGCCGCCGTGGCCGATCTGGCCGCCGATGTCGTACTGCGGCAGCGCCGCGACGACGCTGGGGCTCGCGGTCACCCGGCACCGCCCGGCAGCGGGCGGGTGATGCGCTGGGTGGCCTCCGGGTCGGTCGGCGGCAGGTCGTCCGGGGCCGGGTGCGGGGTCAGGTAGCCCAGCAGGAGCGCGGCGGCGGCGGCGCCGAGCAGGAACGGGATCTCCGCGGCGGGCGACGGGGCCATCACGCGCAGCACGGACAGCGAGATCACCGCGACCAGGCCGGTGCCGACGCCCGCGGGCAGGAACTGCATGGCGCGCTGCCACCGGTTCGCGGGCAGCTTGCGCCGGGCGAGTCCCCACAGCGCGGCGGCCCACGCCAGCACGGTCAGGGCGAACACGGCGATGCCGAACACCCCGTACACCGACCACAGCGAGCCGCGCACGTCACCGGTCGTGCCGACGGTCGCGACGACCTCGCGGTTGACGTCGAGCACCTCGATGTCGGTGGGCAGCAGGCCGGTCGCCTGGGTGCCGAGCTGGCCGAGGTCGAGCACGAACGCCTTGGTGACGCTCTGCTTCGCGGGGACGTCGAACGGCACGGTGGTGTCGTAGGAGAAGAACGTCAGCGCCAGCGCGGTCCCGGTGAGGCGGACGGTCTTGATGTGGCGGACCGTGTCCGTTCCGTTGTGGACGGTCACTTCGATGCGCGTCGACGTCACCGGGTCGAGCACGAGTTCGTCGTCCGGACCGACCCGCTTGCCGTCCACAATGGCGCTCACGGTGACCGTGTCCGGGGTGACGGCGTGCGCTGTGGACGTGCCGCCGACGAGGAAGATCCCGAGGGAGAGCAGTAAACCGACCCTGCCCATAATGCGTCTCACAAGGGCACCTCGAAGTTCATGGGACACGGACGAGTCCGGGAGTCGGTATGCGAACGGCTGGAACACTAGCTCTACTCGGTGCCGTCGCCTATGGCGTTACGTCCCTTGTGCCCACACCGGCATCCGCCCAGCCCACGGCCGCCGCGGTCGCGTCGCCCGACACCGGTCCGGCGGGTGCCACGTTCACGCTGTCGTGGTCGGGCGTGTACCTCGACCCGGACTGCAACGACTACACCGTGCGCATCGTGTGGGATGGCAAGCAGGTCGTCGGCTCCGGCCGGCACACCGGTCGCGGCTTGGGGTCGGGCACCGGCACCGTGCCCGCCGGCGCGTCCGTCGGGGGCCACCGGGTGACCGCGGTGCCGGTGTGCGCGGCGACCGCGTACCCGACCGACAGCTTCACCGTCACCCCGACCCCCACGACCACCACCAGCCCGCCGGTCACCACGACCACCACCACTCCCCCGCCGGTCACCACGACGACCACGCGCCCCACCACGACCACGACGCGCCCCACGACGACCACGACCGAGACGACGACCACCACCACCGACTCCAGCGACTCGTCGGCGCCGACCACGACCACGAAGCCGTTCGACGGCGACGGCGCCCTGACCCTGGACAAGGACAACATCCAGCCCGGCGACCCCCTGACCGCCACCGGCACCGGCTGCCGGCCCGGTTCGGAGGTCAAGCTGTCGTCGCTGGGCGAGGACGTCGGCAAGGCGCGGGCGGACGGGTCGGGGACGTTCAGCACGCGGGTGGAGTTCGCGACCATCCAGCCCGGGCGGCACGTGATCCGGGCGGACTGCGGGATCGTCCTGGTCGGCAGCGTGGACGTGGCCCTGACCAGCTCGACCGGCGGCACCACCTCGACCCTGGTCGTCCTGGTCTTCTTCATCCTGATCGGCGCCCTGCTCCTCCGCCGCCAGTTCAGCGCCCTCCGCCGCCGGACCTGACGCGGGCATGACGACGGCCCCCGGCAGACCGTGTCGTCCGCCGGGGGCCGTCGTGCCGGCACCTGCTAGGGCTCTTCGCGCTGCTTGCGCAGCTTGGTGAGCGCCTCTTCGAGGATCGCCTCGCCGTCCGCGTCGGAGCGGCGCTCCTTCACGTACGCCAAGTGCGTCTTGTACGGCTCGTTGCGCGGAGGAGCAGGCGGGGCCTGTTCGTCCCGACCCGCCGGCAGACCGCACCGGGGCAGTCCCAGTTCTCCGGGATCTCCGCTTCGACCGCGAACGACGGACGCGACTCGTGCCCGTTGGCGCACCAGTACGACACCCGGCGCCGGGGCGCGGACTCGCCGCGCTCCGATTCGCCCATCGGGCCTGCGCCGACGCGGGTACCGCGAATCGCGTTACCACCAGCCATCGACCCTCACACCCCCACCACTGTGGTTTCCCTGTAGTCAGTTGACCTTGAGCAGCAGCCCGATGCCGACGATGGCGATCACCCAGATCGCACCGACGAACAGCGTCATGCGGTCCAGGTTCTTCTCCACCACGCTCGACCCGGACAGGCTCGACTGCATACCGCCGCCGAACAACGAGGACAGACCGCCGCCGCGACCACGGTGCAGCAGCACCAGCAGGATGAGCAGCAAGCTGGAGACGATCAGCAGGATCTGAAGGAACAGGATCATTTCTTCCTCGCTGTCAGGCAGGTGACGCCACAGAGTACCCGGTCAACTGCCGACCGTGGACCACCGCGGTGGTTTGGGGATGTTCGAGACTCAGGGTAGTGGGCCGCCGGCGGCCAGGGCGCACAGCTTGGTGAACTCGTCCGCGTCCAGGCTCGCACCGCCCACGAGGGCCCCGTCGACGTCCTTCTGCGCGACCAGCTCGCCGATGTTGCCCGACTTGACCGAACCGCCGTAAAGCACCCGAACGGCCGACGCCACGTCCTCGCCGTGCAGCTCGGCGAGCTTGGCCCGCAGGGCCGCGCACACCTCCTGCGCGTCGGCGGACGAGGCGACCTTGCCGGTGCCGATGGCCCACACCGGCTCGTACGCGACGACGACGTCCTTCACCTGGTCGGCGGACAGGCCCTTCAGCCCCGCCACCAGCTGGTCGGTGCAGTGCTGGACGTGGTTGCCCGCCTCGCGCACCGGCAGCTGCTCGCCCAGGCAGAAGATCGGCGTGACGCCGTGCTTGAGCGCGGCCTTGACCTTGCGGTTGACCAGGTCGTCGTCCTCGTGGTGGTACTCGCGGCGCTCGGAGTGGCCGACGGTGACGTAGGAGCAGCCCAGCTTGGCCAGCATCGGGCCGGACACGTCGCCGGTGTAGGCGCCCGAGTCGTGCGGGGACAGGTCCTGCGCGCCGTACTTGAGCAGCAGCTTGTCGCCGTCGACGAGGGTCTGGATGGACCGGATGTCGACGAACGGCGGCAGCACCGCCACCTCGACCTTCGCGAAGTACTTCTCCGGCAGCGCGAAGGCGATCTTCTGCACCAGGGCGATCGCTTCGAGGTGGTTGAGGTTCATCTTCCAGTTGCCGGCGATGAGCGGCAGACGCTGCGCCATCAGGCGGTACCTCCACTCGACCCCGCAAGCGGGTCGTCGGCAAGAACCGAAACACCCGGGAGTTCCTTGCCTTCGAGGAACTCCAGGGACGCCCCACCACCGGTGGAGATGTGCGAGAACCCGTCCTCGGGCAGGCCCAGCGCGCGCACGGCCGCGGCCGAGTCGCCGCCGCCGACCACGGTGAACGCGTCGCTCTTCACGAGCGCCTCGGCCACGGCGCGGGTGCCGCCGGCGAACGCCTCGAACTCGAACACGCCCATCGGGCCGTTCCAGAACACGGTCTTGGCGTCGGCCAGCTTCGCCGCGAACAGCTCGCGCGTCTCCGGGCCGATGTCCAGGCCCTGCCGGTCCGCCGGGATGGCGTCGGCCTTGACGACCTCGAAATCCGCGTCGGCGGCGAAGTGGGTCGCGGCCAGCACGTCGACCGGGAGCACCAGCTCGACACCGCGCTTCTCGGCCTCGGCGAGGAAGCCGGAGACCTGCTCCAGCTGGTCGGCCTGGAGCAGCGAGCCGCCGACCTCGTGGCCCTGGGCCTTGAGGAACGTGTAGGCCATGCCGCCGCCGATGAGCAGCCGGTCGACCTTGGTGAGCAGGTTCGCGATGACGCCGAGCTTGTCGGACACCTTCGCGCCGCCCAGGACGACCACGTACGGGCGCTGGAGGTCCGCTGTCGCCCGATTTCCGGCTCCGCCGGAGGCGAGCTTGTGCAGCACCTCGACCTCGGCCAGCACCAGACCGCCCGCGTAGTGCGGGAGCTTGCGGGCCACGTCGTAGACCGACGCCTGCTTGCGGTGCACGACGCCGAAGCCGTCGGACACGAACGCGTCCGCCTTGGCCGCCAGCTCGTCCGCGAACGCCTCGCGCTCCGCGTCGACCTTGCTCGTCTCGCGCGGGTCGAAGCGGATGTTCTCCAGCAGCGTCACGGTGCCGTCGGCGCCCGCCTCGGTGCCCAGCCCGACGCTCTGGCCGAGCAGCTCGCCGAGCCGCACCGCGACCGGGGCCAGGGAGAACTTCGGGTCGGGCTCGCCCTTGGGCCGGCCCAGGTGCGCCGCGACGAGGACGCGCGCGCCCCCGTCGACGAGCGCCTTGAGGGTGGGCACCGACGCGCGGACGCGGCCGTCGTCGGTGATCTTGTCGCCGTCGAGGGGGACGTTCAGGTCGGCGCGCACCAGGACGCGCCGACCCGAGACACCCTCGGCGATCAGGTCGCTGAGAGTCTTCACAAACGTCGCTTTCGCTCGGGTGGTCAGAGCTTGGAGGCGACCAGGTTGACCAGGTCGGCGAGGCGGTTGGAGTAGCCCCACTCGTTGTCGTACCAGCCGACGACCTTGACCTGGTTGCCGATGACCTTGGTCAGCGGCGCGTCGTAGATGCAGGAGGCCGGGTCGGTGACGATGTCGGTCGACACGATCGGGTCCTCGTTGTAGCGCAGGTAGCCCTTGAGGGCGCCCTCCGCCGCGGCCTTGTAGGCGGCGTTGACCTCGTCCACGGTGGTCTCGCGGCCGACGGTGACGGTGAGGTCGGTGGCCGAGCCGGTGGGGGTCGGCACGCGCAGCGCGTAGCCGTCCAGCTTGCCGTTGAGCTCGGGCAGGACCAGGCCGATCGCCTTCGCGGCACCGGTGCTGGTGGGCACGATGTTCAGCGCGGCGGCCCGGGCGCGGCGCAGGTCCTTGTGCGGCGCGTCCTGGAGGTTCTGGTCCTGGGTGTACGCGTGGATCGTGGTCATCAGACCGCGCTCGACGGTGAACGCGTCGTGCAGCACCTTGGCCAGCGGGGCGAGGCAGTTGGTGGTGCAGGAGGCGTTCGAGATGACCGTCTGCGAGCCGTCGTACTGGCTGTCGTTGGCGCCCAGCACCACGGTCAGGTCCTCGTTCTTGGCCGGGGCCGAGATGATGACCTTCTTCGCGCCGCCCTCGTCGACGTGCTTGCGGGCGACCGTGGCGTCGGTGAAGAAGCCGGTCGACTCGACCACGACGTCCACGCCGAGGTCCTTCCAGGGCAGCTTGCCCGGGTCGCGCTCGGCCAGCGCCTTGATGGTCTTGCCGTCGACCTCGATGCCCTCGTCGGTGACCTTCACGTCGTACTGGAGACGCCCGAGGATGCTGTCGTACTTCAGCAGGTGCGCCATCGTGTTGACGTCACCGAGGTCGTTGAAGGCGACGATCTCGATGTCGTGCCCGCCGGCCTGAACGGCGCGCCAGAAGTTGCGACCGATGCGGCCGAACCCGTTGACACCTACGCGAACCGTCACGGTGAGTCTCCTCGATACTCGACTGGCGATGTGCCAGTGGGCGTGCGGATTGACTGTTTCGAGCAGCCGCGAGCCAGCCTAGCCCCCGCACTGCGCCGCTGGTCACGTGGACCACCAGGATCTCTTTATCGAGCAAGAAAATCCAGTGCTACGGTTCAGTAACCGCGACCGTGCGTGACCTTTCCCGCAATCGTCTTGCGCAGTGGCGGCACCTTCCGTTCACCGATCCGGCCCCGCGCCGTGACGATCGCGTGAACACCCGGCCCGACGACCCTCACCCGACGGTCGCAACCCGCGACGCCCGCCGCAAGTCCAGGCCGTGGACCGGCATGCCGAACCCCCGCGCGCGACGCGCACGGGGGTTCGGGGGCAGGCGTCAGACCGTCGGGGTGAGCAGGGCCGTCATGGTGCCGTGGCGCGCGTAGAGGCCCGACGACGAGGCGCCCTCGACGACGCTGGTCCACGTGCCGCCGTGGCCCGCGTTGCCCGGGCACGCCCCACCGACGACCGGCGCCTCACCGGTCTCCACGACCGAGGAGAAGCCGGTCAGCACGAACCCGGTGACCTGGTTGCGCTGCCGCGCGTCGTAGGACACGACGCTGCTCACCGCGGAGGTCTTGCGGTGGGTGACGTCGTGCGTCTTCTCGCCCTTGGTGCCCTCACCGGTGGTCCAGGTGCACACGGCGGAGTACGACCGGACGGATTCCAGCGTGAAGGAGACCCCCGGGGCGTTGGCCTGGAGTGCGGCGTTGTTCCAGCCGAAGGGCGTCTGGACCTCGCCCTTGCCGACGAAGCCGGTGCCGGTCACCGGGTCGAGCGTGTACGCCTGGGCGACGCCGGTTAACACCGCCGCCCCGAGCGCCGCGCCGCTGACGGCGGCGGTGGCGAGAACGGCGAGCCTGCGAGTGGAGTACATGGTGTACCTCCGGACAGTGGAGTGCGATCCCTTGCCCGGTGTGTCGCAGTTGATCTTGATTTCGCCTCGGGCACAAGGACCCCGAGAGCGCCCGCCAAAGATCCTCACCGAGAGGACCGGAAGACTCTTGCGTTCCGGCACTTCCACAGCTATGGCGCAGGTCATCGCTGTCGCGCGCACCCGGCGTGCGACGCGCGCACCCAGCTCGCTAACCTGGGAACCACTCGGGGGACGCCCACCGCGCCGAACGGTCGCGCTGCTGTGGCGCTGAAGTAGCGCTAGATTGGCGCTATGGCGACGATCCAGGTGCGAGACGTTCCCGACGAGGTGGCCGAGACCTTCCGCCGGCGCGCGGCGGTGGCCGGCCAGTCGTTGCAGGTCTACATGAGGGAGCTACTCATCAAAACCGCACTTCGCCCGGACAAGGCAGAACTGATGGCCCTGCTCGAACGGGTCATCGCGAACGACCCCGGTCCCGGCATCAGCGACGAGACCATCCGCGAGGCCCGGGAAGAGGTCCGACGTGACTGAGTACGTGGTGGATGCGAGCGCGGCCGTGGACGCGCTCCGCAGCCAAACCGCGGTGGGGGTCGTGCTGCGCAAGCGGATCACCGAGTCGATCTGCCACGCGCCCCACCTGATCGACGCCGAGGTCGGCGACGTGCTCAGGCGGGCCGTCCGACGCAAGGAGATCAGCGAGGAGACCGCGCGGGCCGAACTCGCGATTCTGGAGGGTCTGATCGACCACCGGCACCCGCACGCCGGTCCGCTCGCCCAACGCGCCTGGGAACTGCGTGACACGATCCGGTTCTACGACGCGCTCTACGTCGCCCTGGCGACCATCCTCGACGTCCCGCTGCTGACCACGGACGTCAAGCTGTCGAAGGCACCCGGGTTGACCTGCGCGTTCGAACTGGTCGGCTGACCGCCCGGGGTCGGCGGTCAGACTTCGGCTTCGAGCATCTCCGCCGTGACCGCCGACTCCGTGTCCGGCATGCCCAGCTCACGCGCCCGCTTGTCCGCCATCGCCAGCAGCCGCCGAATCCGGCCCGCGACCGCGTCCTTGGTCATCTGCGGGTCGGAGAGCTGGCCCAACTCCTCCAGCGAAGCCTGCCGATGGGCCAACCGCAGCGCCCCGGCCGCCGCCAGGTGGTCCGGGGCCTCCGGGCCCAGGATCTCCAGGGCGCGCTGCACGCGGGCCGCCGCCGCCACGGCCGCGCGGGCCGAACGGCGCAGGTTGGCGTCGTCGAAGTTGGCCAGGCGGTTGGCGGTGGCGCGGACCTCGCGGCGCATCCGGCGTTCCTCCCAGGCCAGCACGCTGTCGTGCGCGCCCAGGCGGGTCAGCATCGCGCCGATGGCGTCGCCGTCCCTTATCACCACCCGCTCCGCGCCCCGGACCTCGCGGGACTTCGAGCCGATGCCCATCCGCCGGGCCGCGCCGACCAGGGCCAGCGCCGCCTCGGGACCGGGGCAGGTGACCTCCATCGAGGACGACCGGCCGGGCTCGGTCAGCGACCCGTGCGCCAGGAACGCCCCGCGCCACGCCGCCTCCGCGTCGCACACCCCGCCGGACACCACCGGCGCGGGCAGGCCCCGGACGGGACGGC
The DNA here is from genome assembly GCA_050954585.1 of Actinosynnema sp. CA-248983. Lineage (GTDB taxonomy): Bacteria > Actinomycetota > Actinomycetes > Mycobacteriales > Pseudonocardiaceae > Actinosynnema. Next base: position 6,165,122 of record CP191863.1, read on the forward strand.
CGCGCGGGTCCAGCAGGCCGGTCTGGCGGGCCAGTCCCTCGCCGTCCTTGACCACGCGCACCACGAACCGGGTGCCCTTGCGCAGGCCGCTGGAGGTGATGGTGAAGACGTCGGACTGGTGGCCGAACAGGTCGTGGATCTCGCGGCGCAGCCGGCGCGCGGTCGAGCCGAGGTCCAGCTCGGCCTCCACCACGACCCGCCCGCCCACGATGTGCAGGCCGCCCGCGAACCGCAGCAGCGACGCGACCTCGGCCCGCCGGCAGCACGTCTTGGAGACGGCCAGCCTGCTCAGCTCGTCCTTGACCGCGGACGTCATCGCCACGGCGCATCGCCTCCCCTGGTCTCGCGTTGTTCCACCAGCGTTGTACTCGACGGCTCGGCGGGCCCCGCACGCAGGCCGTCCAACGCCCGACGAATGCTCAACGCGAGAGCGGCCGGGTCGTGACGGTCGGGTGAACCGGCCAGGGCGATCGGCGACAGGTGCGCCGCGGCCCCCAGAGCTGCGGCGGCGCGCCGCAGGCGGTCCGGCACGGGCACCGCGTCGGCGTCCGCGATGACGGCGTCGACGCGCAGATCCGGGGCGTGCGCGCACAGCACGTCCAGGTGCAGCTCCGGGGAGAACCCGGCGGTTTCCCCCGGTTGGGGGACGAGGTTGAGCACGACGACCTTCTTCGCCGACGTCCGGGTCAGCGCCTCGTGCAGGGACGGCACCAGCAGGTGCGGCAGCACGCTGGTGAACCACGACCCCGGCCCGAGCAGCACGACGTCCGCGTCCAGCACGGCCTGCACCGCCTCCGCGCACCCCAGCGGGGGCTGTCCCGGACCGCCCGGTCCGTGCAGCCGGATGCGCTGCACCCGACCGGGGGTGGTGGCGATCGCGACCTGGCCGCGGATGCGCCGGACCACGTCGGCGTCCTCGTCCAGCCCGGTCACGTCCGCCTCGATCTCCAGCGGCTCGGTGCACATGGGCAGCACGCGCCCGCGCACGCCCAGCAGCCGGCCCGCCTCGGCCAGCACGGCCACCGGGTCGCCCAGCTGCTCCAGCAGGCCCGCCAGGACCAGGTTGCCGATCGCGTGCCCGGCCAACGCGCCCGTGCCGCCGAACCGGTGCTGGAACAGCTCCGCCCACAGCGCGCCGGAGCCCTCGGTGTCGGCCAGCGCGACCATCGCCTTGCGCAGGTCGCCCGGCGGGAGCAGACCCAGTTCACGGCGCAACCGGCCGGACGACCCGCCGTCGTCGGCGACCGTCACCACCGCGGTCACGTCGTCGGTGATCCGCCGGAGGGCGGTGAGCGTGATGTGCAAGCCACGCCCACCGCCGAGTGCCACTGCCTTCAAGCTCACTCGCGTCCCAGGTCCCGGTGCACGACCTTCACGGCCATGCCGTCCTCGGCGGCCAGCCGCGACGCCAGTTCCTCGGAGATGGCGACGCTGCGGTGCTTGCCGCCCGTGCAGCCCACGGCCAGCGTGAGGTAGCGCTTGCCCTCGCGCCGGTAGCCCGCGCCGATCAGGCGGAGCAGCTCGTGGTAGCGGTCCAGGAACTCGTCCGCGCCCTCCTGGGTGAGCACGTAGTTGCGCACGTCCCCGTCCAGGCCGGTCTGCTCGCGCAGCTCCGGGATCCAGAACGGGTTGGGCAGGAACCGGACGTCCATGACCAGGTCGGAGTCCATCGGCAGGCCGTACTTGTAGCCGAAGGACAGGACGGTGACCCGGGTCCGGGTGGCCGACTCGCTGCCGAACGTGTCCTCGATCTTGGCCCGGAGCTGGTGCACCGACAGGGCGGAGGTGTCCAGCACCAGGTCCGCCTCCTCGCGCAGCGGCGTGAGCAGGACCCGCTCGGCCTCGATGCCGTCCTGCAACCGCCCGTCGGCCTGGAGCGGGTGGCCGCGGCGCACCGACTCGAACCGGCGGATCAACACGTCGTCGGTGGCCTCCAGGAACAGCACCTTCGGCTTGTAGCCGCGGGCGTCCAGGTCCTTGATGACCGCCGCCAGGTCGTCGGTGAACGCTCTGCTGCGCACGTCCATGACGACCGCGACCCTGGTGATGGCCCCCGCGCCTGCGCGCCCAGCTCCACCATGGTCGCGATCAGCTCGGGCGGCAGGTTGTCCACCACGAACCAGCCCAGGTCCTCCAGGCACTTCGCGGCGGTGGACCGGCCCGCTCCCGACAGGCCCGTCACCACCGCGACCTCGATGCCGGACTTCTCGCCGGCCTGTGCGCTCACGATTGCTCCCCTTCGGTACCGGCCGCGCTCAACGTCGCGTGCACGGCCTCGGCGGTGCGCCTGCCCACACCAGGCACCCCGCTGATCTCCTCGATGCTCGCCTCACGGAGTTTCTTCAGTGAGCCGAAGTGCTTGAGCAGCGCCGCTTTCCGCGTCTGCCCGAGACCCGGCACGTCGTCCAGTGCCGAGGTCGTCATGCGCTTGGACCGCTTCTGGCGGTGGTAGGCGATCGCGAACCGGTGCGCCTCGTCGCGGACCCGTTGCAGCAGGTAGAGCGCTTCGCTGGTGCGCGGCAGGATGACCGGGTCCGGCTCGCCAGGGACCCACACCTCCTCCAGCCGCTTGGCCAGGCCGACGACGGCCACGTCGGTGATGCCCAGCTCGGCCAGCACGTCACTGGCGGCCTGGGCCTGCGGCGCGCCGCCGTCGACCACGAGCAGGTTGGGCGCGTAGGCGAACTTGCGCGGCTTGCCGGTCTCCGGGTCGATGCCCGGCAGCGGCCCGTCCTTGTTCTCCCTGGTCTCGCGCAGGTAGGCCTGGAACCGGCGGCGCACCACCTCGGCGATGGACGCCACGTCCCCTTGGTCCGCCCCCTCGCGGACGGCGAAGCGCCGGTACTCGGACTTGCGCGCCAGGCCGTCCTCGAAGACGACCAGCGAGGCGACCACGTCCGTCCCCTGGACGTGGCTGATGTCGGTGCACTCGATGCGCAGCGGCGCGGTGTCCAGGGCCAGGGCGTCCTGGAGCTCCTGGAGGGCGGCGGACCGGGCCGTGAGGTCGCCCGCGCGCTTGAGCTTGTGCTGCTGGAACGCCTCCTTGGCGTTGCGCTCGACGGTCTCCATCAGCGCCCGCTTGTCCCCGCGCTGCGGCACCCGCAGCGCGACCTTCCCGCCGCGCAGGTCGGTGAGCCAGCGCTCGACCGCGGCGGCGTCGTCGGGCAGCTCGGGCACCAGCACCTCGCGCGGCACCGGAGCCGACTCGATGCCGCTGGCCTGCGCGGACTCGACCTGCTCGCCGTAGAACTGGGTGACGAACTGGTCCACCAGGTCGGCGGCGGTGGTCTCGCCCACCTTGTCCACGACCCACCCGCGCTGACCCCGCACCCGCCCGCCGCGGACGTGGAAGACCTGGACGGAGACCTCCAGGTCGTCCTGGGCGAAGGCGACGACGTCGGCGTCCGTGCCGTCCCCGAGCACGACGGCTTGTTTTTCCAGGGCGCGCTTGAGGGCGGAGAGGTCGTCGCGGAGGCGGGCGGCCTTCTCGAACTCCAGCTCCTCGGCGGCGGCGGTCATCTCCCGGTCGAGCTTGCGGACCATCGCGTCGGTCTTGCCGGCGAGGAAGTCGCAGAAGTCGTCGACGATGTCCCGGTGCTCTTGTCGCGTGACCTTGCCGACGCAGGGTGCGGAGCACTTGTCGATGTAGCCGAGCAGGCAGGGCCGCCCGATCTGGTTGTGCCGCTTGAACACGCCCGCGGAGCAGGTGCGGGCGGGGAAGACGCGGAGGAGGAGGTCGAGGGTCTCCCGGATGGCCCAGGCGTGGGCGTAGGGGCCGAAGTAGCGGACGCCCTTGCGGCGCGGGCCGCGGTAGACGTGGAGGCGGGGGAAGTCCTCGTTCAGGGTGACGGCGAGGACCGGGTAGGTCTTGTCGTCCCGGTAGCGGACGTTGAAGCGGGGGTCGAACTCCTTGATCCAGTTGTACTCGAGCTGGAGCGCCTCGACCTCGGTGGTGACGACCGTCCACTCGACACCGGCCGCGGTGGTGACCATCTGCCGGGTGCGCGGGTGCAACCCGGCGACGTCGGCGAAGTACGAGTTCAACCGCGACCGGAGGCTCTTGGCCTTGCCGACGTAGATGACACGCCGGTTGGCGTCGCGGAACTTGTACACGCCAGGGGCGTCGGGGATGGAGCCTGTCGCGGGGCGATAGGTCGACGGGTCGGCCACCCGACAAGCCTACGTGCGCCCACCGACAGCGAGACGCGCGCCCAACCCCTGTCCAGGACGTGCTCGAAGCGATCCACATCACGCCGGCCGGGGTGCCGCCGGACCGGATCGCGGCTCGACAGCAGGACCGCGCCACCGCACGGGCTTGCCGGCTCGTGCGGTGGCGGGATCGTGGCGTCGGGACCGGCTCAGGCGAGAACGACCTGGTCGCCCTGGACCTTCACGGCCACCGTCTTCAGGCCCGACGTCGCCGGCCCCTTCTTCACCGCGCCGTCGGAGGCCGAGAACTGGCTGCCGTGGTTCGGGCACGTGATCGTCCCGCCGGACGGGGCCGCGACCGTCGTCCCCGCGTGCGGGCAGGCCGCGTCGAACGCCTTCACGGTCGACCCCGATCGGGTGACGACCAGGCTCTTGCCACCCGTCTCGACGACGACACCGCCGCCGTCGGGGACCTCGGACAGGGACACGATGCCCTCAGCCGCCGAGCCGCCGGTGGTGGGTGCCGAGCCGCCGGTGGTGGGTGCCGAGCCGCCGGGAGTGGTGCCTGAACCGCCTGGGGTGCTCGCCGTGCCGCACGCGGCCAGGCCGCCGGGTACCGCCAGCGCCACCAGGACTCCGCACAGCATCGAACGGCGGGACAGGCCGGGGTTGTCGGTGGTGGTCAAACCGGTCCTCCGTGTGGTGGGTCGTCGTCGTTCGGTCTCTACCGCAATACGACACCACGGGACGCTGGGTTCAACGCTGTCGAGAACCTGTCGAGACGCTGTCAAGCCAGCACGACGTCCTGCCCGGTCACCCGGACGGGTACCTCCGTCAACCCCTTCTCCGCCGGACCGGACAACACCGCACCCGACGACGGGTCGAACGTCGACCGGTGCGTCGGGCACGTGATGACGCCCGCGGTGGGCCGGTTGACCACCGTGCCCTGGTGCGGGCACGCCGGGTTGAACGCCCGCACGGTCGAGCCCGTCCGCACCAGCAGCAACTGGCCGTCCGCACCCACCGGCACCAGCGCGCCCGAACCGTCGGGCACGTCCGAGAGCCCGGCGACCCGCTCCCCCGCACGGGCGGAGCCGACGCCGGGCCTCCGGGTCGGGCCGGCCGAGCAGCCGGTCAGGGCGAGCAGACCGCACACCAGCAGCGTCCTACGTTCCACTCGCCAATCTTCACAAACGAAGGACTACCGGTCCGACGCGGTCGCCGTGCGGGCCAGCGCGAGGACCGCGGTGAACGGCGGGAACCAGTGCCGGGAGTGCGACGGCGGGTTCGCCCACCGCAGGGAGCCGTAGCGGGTCATCGTCGGCGGCAGGGCGATGCGCTGCGGCGAGCGGACGAACTGGACCTCGGGCGGCGCCTTCAGGTGCGTGGGCAGCAAGGCGACGAGTTCGGCGAGGAACACCCAGTGCTCCCGGGGTCCGGGTATGACGGTGACCGGCCCGGCCAGCATCCGGGCCTTCAGGTCGGCCAGCACGCGCGAGCCGATCCGCGCGGGCATCGCCAGTGCGGTGGTGGCGGGGCCCAGCGGCAGGAACACGCCCTGCTCGGTGACGGACACCTTCCAGCCCAGCAGCCGGTAACCCGCGATGGCCTCGCCGAGCGCCTGCTGGTGCGCACGGTCACGGGGCGGCCCGAGACGCGGTGTGGTGTCAGCATTGGTTGAGGCGGTGATGCTCATCGTGGAGGTCCCTCCCCGGTCGGGTGGAGCGGGCGGTGACCCGGGGCCGGGGGTCGTCCCGGTCCCGCGCCACACCCCGCAGGGTGGGCGCATATACCGCCGGCCACCACACCCCTTCCGGGTCGACCCCATGCACCGGACGCATCAAGTGGATGCACCACCCGGCGTCACGTGGGCCGCACAGGAGGCCCCACCCCCTCTTATGCATGAAATGAATGGACTCCCGATCACATGCCGATAGACTGTCGAGCACGCTCAGTGACGGGAGCGAGCCGATGGAGCCCAAAGCTCGAAGAGCATCCAGTACCAGGCGCGCTTGCCCGTTGTGCGGAGCGGTGATCGCCGCCGACAACACAGACCGGCTCTGCCACCGGTGTCGGCGCAACTCGCGTACCGAGCTGTACGGCCCGCCCGAGGTCCCGGCCGACTTCTGGGACCACGAGGTGATGGTCGCCGCCTTCACCGACCGGGACATGGGAGCGGTCCTCGCCGCTTACCGCCGCCACCCGCACCACGTCAGCCGCGTCACCCAGGACCGCATGGCGTCGTGGCTGGGGATCAGCCAGGCCCAGTTGTCGCGGTACGAGACCGGCGACAACCCGATCGACCGGATCGAGAAGCTGCGCCAGTTCGCGCGGGCGCTGCGCATCCCCGGTGACCGGCTGTGGTTCGACCGCGTCGGTGTCCCAAGCCAGGCGGGTCCCGCCGACCACGGCGCCCCGCCCGATGTGCTCGCCGCGGCGTGGGACGCGTCGAGCATTGCCAGATCGGTCGAGGAGACGGCGAGGAGCGACTTGGCGATCAGCAGACGAGCGGCGCTCACCGGAGCAGCCGCGGTGGCGATGGGTCCCGCCCTGGTCGAACCGCTTCAGCGGTGGCTCAACCCCCTCCAGCCCCTGACCCGGTGGTCGTCCAGCGCGGCCATCAGCGAGGAGGAGCTGGCCGCGTTGCAGCGCGTCGCGGACGGGCTGCGCGGGTGGGGTGGACGAGGCGGGTACGGGCTGGCGCGCAAGGCGGTGCTCGGGCAGTTGGAGGAACTGGCCGAGCGGCTGTCGCGGGCGCCCGCGGGCCCCACCACGGAACGCGCGTTCTTCATCGGCGCGGAGCTGTCCAAGGTGGCGGCGAGCATGTCGTGGGACGCCGGTATGCACGACGCCGCGCAGCGGTACTACGTGCTCGGCATCCGGATGGCGAAGGCGGGCCGCAACGACCCGTTCGCCGCGCTGTGCCTGGCGGCCATGGCGCGGCAGATGTTCGACCTCGGGCGGCCCGAGGACGGACTGGAACTGGTGCAGTTGGGCCAGTACGGGACGCGGCGCAGCGCGACGCCGACTTTAGAAGCACTCCTGCGGACGAGGGAGGCGTGGGCGTACGCGCAGATGGGCCGCGTGCGCGAGTTCCACCGCGCGGTGGGCCAGGCGCAGGACAGCTTCGCGCAGCGCAGGCCGGGCGCGGAGCCGTGGTGGCTGGACAGCTTCGACGAGGCGGAGCTGGAGGGCGTGATCGGCGCCAGGATGCGCGACCTGGCCGGCCACGACCCGCGCCAGGCGCCCCAGGCGGAGCAGCACATCCGCCGCGCGCTGTCCCTGCGCGACCCGTCCCGGGTGCGCAATCGGGCGTTCGACGTCATCGGCCTGGCCCGCACGCGCATGGTCGCGGACGAGCCGGAAGAGGCGTGCGCCCTGATCAACCAGGTGCTGCCCACGGCGGCGGGCTTGGCGTCCGGACGGGTCGTGCGCAAGCTGCACGACTTCGCGAAGGAAGCCGAGCGCCACCGTGACCTGCCGGCGGTGCGGGAGACGCGCGACGCGATTCGCGGGGTGCGGACGGCTTGATGCGCGTGGGGATCACCGGGCACAGCAACCTCGTGCCCGAATGCGTCGACGCCGTGCGGACCGCGATCCGCGCGGCGTTGGCCGAGGAGTTGTCGGGTTCGGCGGCGGGCGGGTCGTCCCTGGTCGGGGTGACCTGCCTGGCGCCGGGCGCGGACCAGTTGTTCGCGCGGGCGGTGCTGGACCTGGGCGGCCGGGTCGAGGTCGTGCTGCCCGCGATGGACTACCGGGAGAAGCTGAAGCCGGAGAAGCGGGCGGAGTACGACGAGCTGCTGGCGCGGGCGCACGTGGTGAGCGTGCTGCCCAACGAGCTGTCGGGGCGGCACGCGTACGTCATGGCGAACGAGCGGATGCTGGCGTCGGTGGAGCTGCTGATCGCGGTGTGGGACGGGAATCCGCCGGACGGGCGGGGCGGGACGGCCGACGTGGTCGAGACGGCTCGGGCGTCCGGAGTACGAGTGGTCGTCGTGTGGCCGGAGGGTGCCCGCCGGAAGTCTTGAGGACGGGAGTCGTCCTCGATCGGTGGGAGACTCTGGCGCATGTTGGAGACCTCGGCTCGGCTGCTCAAGTTGTTGTCGCTGCTCCAGGTCCGCCGGGACTGGACCGGGGCGGACCTCGCCGACCGGCTCGGGGTCGACGTGCGGACGGTGCGGCGGGACGTCGACAAGCTGCGGAGCCTCGGGTACCCGGTCAACTCCGTGCCCGGGGTGTCCGGCGGGTACCAGCTCGGCGCCGGGGCCGAGCTGCCGCCGCTGCTGCTCGACGACGACGAAGCGGTGGCGGTGGCGGTCGGGTTGCGGACCGCGGCGAACGGGACCGTCACCGGGATCGAGGAGACGTCGGTCCGGGCGTTGGCGAAGCTGGAACAGGTGCTGCCGTCGCGGCTGCGGCGGCGGGTCAACGCGTTGCAGGAGCACACCATCTCGCTCACGCCGTCGGTGGCCACGGTGGACTCCGCGACGTTGACGGCTATCGCGGGGGCGTGCCGGGACCGCCAGCGGTTGCGGTTCCCGTATGCCGGGCGGGAGGGGGACAGCAAGCGGCACGTGGAGCCGTTGGGGTTGGCGCACACCGGGCGGCGCTGGTACCTGGTGGCCTGGGACGTCGATCGGGAGGACTGGCGGACGTTCCGGGTGGACCGGATCGTCGAGGAGCCCGCGCTGGGGGCTCGGTTCGTGCCCCGGGACCCGCCCGATGAGGACCTGGCGTCCTACGTTTCCCGGCAGTTGACGGTCGCGCCGTACACGTACAAAGCCGAGTTGATCATGCACGCGCCGATCGAGGAGGTCGAGCGGCGGACGTCCAAGACTTCCGTGCACCTCGAAGCGTTGGACGGCGGGAGGACGTTGCTGACGGCGGGGTCGCCGTCGTTGGAGGAACTGGGGTTGTGGATCGGGTTGATCGGGGTGGACTTCGACGTCGTGTCGCCGCCGGAGCTCGCCGAGCACCTGCGGGTGCTCGGCGAGCGGTTCCTCAACGCGGCTAGCTCCGTTGGCAGGCCAGGCGGTACGCCGCCGCGCCGATGAGTTCCAGGGACACCTGGAGACGTTCGGGGCTGACGTTCAGCTCGATGGTGTCCTCGGGCGTGTGGTAGAGCGGTTCGAGCTGGTGGGGGCCGCCCTCGCCGCGCCACGAGAAGTTCGCGGCGGCGATCTTGCGCTCGTGGAAGGGGACGTGGTCGCTGCTGCCGCGCGCGACCGGGCCGTGCACCTGGGAGCCGTAGCCGAGGCGGGCGGCGGCCGCGGCGACCTCGCGGGTGGTGGCGTTGTCGCCGCCGTCGACCGACAGCAGCCAGTACGCGGTGGCCGGGCCGTGGCTGGTTGCCACCATGTCGTTCTGGAACACGCCGGCGATGCGGGCGGCGTCCGGGTCGGCGAGCTGGTTGACGTAGTAGCGGGAGCCCAGGAGGCCCTGCTCCTCGGAGCCCCACAGCGCGAAGCGGAGCGCCTTGTGGGTGGGCAGGTGGCGCAGGACGCGAGCCAGTTCGAGCGTGAGCACGGTGCCGCTGCCGTCGTCGTTCGCGCCGGGCGAGCCGGGGACGCTGTCGTAGTGCGCGGTCACCATGACGACGTCGTCGCCGCCGAACGTGCCGGGGCGTTCGGCGAGGACGTTGTACGAGGTCAGGTTCGGGTGGTGGGTGGTGGCCACGGTGATCGTGGCGGGCTTGGCCGCGCGCAGGCGTTCGACGTGGACCTGGGCGATGCCGAGGACGGGCACGGCGACGGTCGCGGCGAGGGCGGGTGAGAACGCGCTGGTCTTGCCGGCGGGCGGGGTGGACACGCGGCCGATGAGGATCGCGCGGGCGCCCCTCGCGGCGGCGTCGAGGACGGCGGTGGAGCCGGCGGGGACGTTGACCAGCAGGACGACCTGGCCGGTGAGGTCGGCGGGCAGGTCGGCGCCGTTGTCGAGGTCGAGCAGCGGGCCGGTGGCGGAGGTGTCGAGCGCGCCGAACCGGGACGCGGCGGCGTTCCAGACGGCGCCGTCGGGCAGGGTCAGCGTGGACAGGTACTTGTCCGGGACGGTGAACGGCTGGAGTTCCACCTGGTAGCGGAGCTTGCGGAGGACGTCCGCGATGTAGTCGCGGGCGCGGTGCTCGGACTCGGTGCCGCCGATGCGCTGGCCGATGCCGTCGCTGAGCACCTTGAGGTGTTCCAGCGCACGGCGGGCGCGCACCCGGGCCACGACGGGGAAGTCGCCCAGGTCCAGCTCCGGCGCCGCGGACGCGCCGGGTCGCTGGGCGTTGGCGGCGGGGTTGAGCCCCAGGGTGACGGCTCCCGCCGCCGCCACGGCACCAGCCAGCACAGACCGTCTACGCATTGCAGCCCCCTCGGTTCGGGTCGGTCACCTGAACCTAGGCAGGGCGGGGGTAGGCCGGAAGAGTGCCGATGGCGGACAGCTCGCGGCCATCGGGACCACGACGATCAGGGGGTTGCGTGGCCTCCGGCCCCCGGTTCCATGATCTCACGGGGGTACGACAATCCCGGTTGAAGCGCCCCGGGGCTTATTGTCCCACCGAGGTACGACAGCTTGGGCGGGTCGGCGGACGCGGCCGAGCACCGCCGAGCCAGCCAGCCGACCACCGAGCCAGCCGAGCAGGCCGACGTCCAACCGCCGCCGAACCAGCCGGCCCGCGACCGCCGGGCAAGCCCAGGCACCGCCGGACCGGCCGACCGCCGCCCAGCCAGCCGCCGCCTTGCCGGCCAGTCCAGTGCCGACGGGCCAGTCCAGCGCCGACAGGCCGCCAGCCCAGCGCCGACGGGCCGGCCGGGCAACCTCCGGGTCAGCCGATCGCGGACTTGTGGAGTTCGCGCAGGGCCCGGACCGCGGCCACCGCGTGCTCCCGGTCCACCGCCTGCACCGCCATGATCGACACGTACTCGTCGTCCGCCAACTCCAGCCGCGCCCACGACGCACCGTCCGGGAACGACACGTGCAGCACCTCGGCCCACTCGAACCGGTGCGCGGTGATCACGTTGCGGACCTCCACACCGGACTCGTCGGCGCGCACCCGCGGCCGGGTCAGCAGGAGCACCCCGCACGCCAGCAACACGCCCAACACGATCATGGCGACCTGGTCGGAGGTGCGGAAGATGACACCCGTCGGGGTGTCACCCAGCAGCAGTCCCACGATGGTGAAGACCACGACCAGGAACACCGCGCTGACGATCGCCACCGTGCGGATCTTGCGAGGCCGAAACTCCACTGACGACACGGTGATCACTTGCCCGCCCGCAGCCCGCGCAGCACCAGGGCCGTGTCCAGCGCGGCCACCACGGCCTCGAAGCCCTTGTCCTCCACCGAGTCCTCGAATCCGGCGCGGGCCAGGGCCTGCTCCTCGGTGTTGCACGTCAGCACGCCGTTGCCGACCGGGGTGGAGGTGTCCAGGGCGATCCGGGTCAGACCCGCGGTCACCGAGTCGCACACGTACTCGAAGTGCGGCGTCCCGCCCCGGATCACCACGCCCAGCGCCACCACGGCGTCGTGCGTGCGGGCCAGTTCCTGCACCACCACCGGCAGCTCGATGGCGCCGGCCACGCGCGCGACGGTCGGGGACGACACGCCGGCCTCCCCAGCCGCCGCCAACGCCCGGGACACCAGCTGCGAGGTGATCTTCTCGTGCCACTTGGTGGCCACCACGGCCAGCGTCAACCCCGCCGCGTCCGGGACCGCCGCCTCCGGCCTGCCCTCGCCGCTCATTCCGCACCCTCCGTCGTGCTCACGATCGCGCCACCCTGGCTCAACGCCTCGTACTGCTCCAGCTGGTGCAGCTCGTGCCCCATCCGGTCGCGCTTGGTCCGCAGGTAGTGCAGGTTCTCCGGGTTCGGCGAGATGGGCAGCGGGACGCGGTCGACGACGCGCAGGCCGTAGCCCTCCAAGCCGACCCGCTTGGCCGGGTTGTTGGTCAGCAGGCGCATGGACTTGATGCCCAGCTCGCACAGGATCTGGGCGCCGGTGCCGTAGTCGCGGGCGTCCGCGGGCACGCCCAGCGCCAGGTTCGCGTCCACCGTGTCCGCGCCCCGGTCCTGCAGCTGGTAGGCCTGCAGCTTGTGCATCAGGCCGATGCCGCGACCCTCGTGCCCGCGCATGTAGAGCACGACACCGCGGCCCTGCGCGGCCACCGCCTCCAGGGCCGCGTCCAGCTGGGGGCCGCAGTCGCAGCGCAGCGAGCCGAACACGTCACCGGTCAGGCACTCGGAGTGCACGCGGACCAGCACGTCCTCGCCGTCGCCGATCTCGCCGTACACCATGGCGACGTGCTCGATGCCGTCCAGCTTGGAGTCGTAGCCCACGGCGGTGAACACGCCGTGCGCGGTGGGCAGGCGCGCCTCGGCGACCCGCACCACCTGGGTCTCCACGCGCCGGCGGTAGGCGATGAGGTCGGCGATGGTGATCAGCGCCAGGTCGTGGTCGGCGGCGAAGACCTCCAGCTCGTCGCGCCGCGCCATGTCGCCTTCGTCCTTCTGCGACACGATCTCGCACAGCACGCCCGCCGGGGCGAGGCCCGCCGCCCGGGCCAGGTCCACGGCGGCCTCGGTGTGGCCGGGCCGGCGCAGCACGCCGCCGTCGCGGGCGCGCAGCGGCACCACGTGGCCGGGGCGGTTGAAGTCCTTGGCCTCGGCGGTCGGGTCGGCCAGCAGCCGGATCGTGCGGGCCCGGTCGGCGGCGGAGATGCCGGTGGTCACGCCCTCGCGGGCGTCCACGGTGACCGTGTACGCGGTGCCGCGCTGGTCCTGGTTGGTGTGGTACATCGGCGGCAGGTCGAGCCGGGCGCAGTCGGTCTCGGTCAGCGCCACGCACACGTACCCGGAGGTGTAGCGGACCATGAAGGCGAGCAGCTCCGGAGTCGCCTTCTCGGCGGCGAAGATCAGGTCGCCCTCGTTCTCGCGGTCCTCGTCGTCCACGACGACGACCGGCCGGCCGGCGGCGATGTCCCTGACGGCCCGCTCGATGTCGGAGAAGTCCTTCACTTCGCCTCCTCCGCTCCAGTGTCGCGCAGATGCGGCAGCGCGAGGCGCTCGACGTACTTGGCCAGCACGTCGACCTCCAGGTTGACCAGGTCGCCGGGGGCGCGCCGGCCCAGCGTGGTCAGCTCCAGCGTGGTCGGGATGAGGCTCACCGAGAACTGGTCCTCGCTCACCGACACCACGGTCAGCGACACGCCGTCCACGGTGATCGAGCCCTTCTCCACCACGTACCGGGCGAGGCCGGGCGGCAGTCCGATGTGGACGACCTCCCAGTGCTCGGCCTTCTCCCGCGCCAGGACGGTGCCCGTCCCGTCGACGTGGCCCTGCACGATGTGCCCGCCGATGCGCTGCCCGAGGGCGGCGGCGCGCTCCAGGTTGACCCGGTCGCCCTCGGTGACCTTGGCCAGGCTGCTGCGCCGCAGCGTCTCGCGCATGACGTCGGCGGTGAACGCGCCGTCGACGACGTCGACCACGGTGAGGCACACGCCGTTCACCGCGATCGAGTCGCCGTGCTTGGCGTCGCTGGTCACCACCGGTCCCTTGATGGTGACGCGCGCCGCGTCCGGCAGGTCCGCTACGGCGACGACCTCACCCAGTTCTTCGACGATCCCGGTGAACACCGTGTCCTCCTCTAGTGCGCCGGCGTCGGAACTGCGGAGATCCGCACGTCCGGCCCGCACATACTGACCTGCTCCACGACCAATCCCACCGCGTCGGTGACGGTGGACACCCCCGCGTCCCGCAGGGCGGCCGGCCCGTCGCCGAGCAGCTTGGGCGCGACGTAGGCGAGGACCCGGTCGATCCGGCCCGCCCGCGCGAACGCACCCGCCAGCGTAGGGCCGCCCTCCAGGAGCACGTCCACCACGTTCCGCTCGGCCAGTTCGGCCAGGACCACGTCCGGGTCGTGCGTGCGGACGTGCAGGGTCTCGGCCTCGTCGTCGAGGACGCGCGCGTGCGGCGGCAGGTCGCTGGTGCCCACCACCACCCGCAACGGCTGCCGGGTCACCCCTGTTCCCCGGGCGGTCAGCCGCGGGTCGTCGGCGCGGACGGTGCCGGTGCCGACCACGATCGCGTCGATGGTCGTGCGCAGCGCGTGCACTTCGGCGCGGGACTCCGCGGAGGAGATCCACTGGCTGGTGCCGTCCTTGGCGGCGGTGCGCCCGTCGAGGGTGGCGGCGTACTTCCAGGTGACGTGCGGGCGGCCGGTGCGGGCGTAGTGCAGCCAGGCGCGCAGCGGCTCGACGTGCGTGGGCAGGTGCTCGACGGTCACGCCGGCGGCGCGCAGCACGTCCGCTCCCCCGGCGGCCTTCGGGGTCGGGTCGGCATTGGCGTAGACGACCTTGGCGACACCGGCTTTGACCAGGGCGTCCGCGCACGGCGGGGTGCGGCCGTGGTGGGCGCAGGGTTCGAGGGTGACCACAGCGGTGCCGCCACGTGCCCGTTCCCCCGCTTCGGCCAGGGCGACGACCTCCGCGTGCGGACCGCCCGGCGGCTGGGTCGCGCCGACGCCGACGAGGACGCCGGCCGCGTCCAGCACGACCGCGCCGACCGGCGGGTTGGGGCTGGTGGCGCCGTGGACCCGCGCGCTCGCCCCGACGGCCAGCGCCATCGCCTCGGACAGGGACGGGGTGGTCACCGGGAGCGGGCCGCCAGCGCCCGGAGCTTCGCCAGGGCCGCGCCGGGGTCGCTCGCGTCGTAGATCGCCGAGCCCGCGACGAAGCAGTCGACACCGGCCTCGGCGGCCTGGGCGATGGTGTCCTCGTTGATGCCGCCGTCGATCTCCACGACCAGGTTCAGGTGCCCGGTGTCGACCAGGCGGCGCGCGGTGCGGACCTTGTCCAGCACCTCGGCCATGAAACTCTGCCCGCCGAAACCGGGCTCGACCGACATCACCAACAGCGTGTCGTAATGCTTGAGGACGTCGGCGCACGACTCGATCGAGGTGCCCGGCTTGATGGACAGCCCGGCTTTCGCACCGGCCGCGCGGAGGTTCTTGGCCAGCTGGACGGGGTCGGCGGCGGCCTCGACGTGCACGGTGACGTTGTAGGCGCCCGCCTCGGCGTAGCCGATGGCCCAGCGGTCCGGGTCCTCGATCATCAGGTGGCAGTCCAGCGGGATGTCGGTGGCCTTGAGCAGCGACTTCACCACGGGCAGGCCGAGCGTCAGGTTGGGCACGAAGTGCGCGTCCATGACGTCGACGTGCAGCCAGTCCGCGCCGCGGACGGCCTCGGCCTCCTCGGCGAGGCGGGCGAAGTCGGCGGACAGGATGCTCGGGGCGATCATCGGCTGGTGGACCACGAGGCCTGAGTCTAGGTTCTGCCGCAATGTCCGGACCTATCAGGGAGTCGCATTTCACTCCGCCCGCCGGCTTTCTCGCCGGGCCGCCGGAAATTTCCAACTACTCACCCGGGTAGTTCCCACCCCGCCGCCGACGGGATTACGTTCGTCGACGGGGAGCGCGACTGGGGAGCACTGGGGATGAAAGCCGAATTCAGCCACAAGATCGCACTGGTGACGGGCGCCTGCACGCCCTTGGGCACGGAGGTGGTGGAGTCACTGGCCCGGCAGGGGGCGCTGGTGGCGGCGGTCGACAGCGACGGCCCGCGGCTGGCCGAGCTGGTGGAGCGGTTGCAGCGGGCGGGGGTGCGCATCGCGGGGCGGCAGATCGACGTCCGGTCGGGCGCCGCCGTGGACGCGCTGGTGGACCAGGTGGAACGGGAGTTCGGGCCGATCGACGCGGTGGTGACGGTGGCGGCGGCGCTGCGGCCGGGCCCGGCCCTGTCGATCACCGACGACGACTGGGCGCACAGCTTCGGGGTGAACGCGGACGGCGTGTTCCACGTCTCCAGGGCGGTCGCGACGCGGATGGTGGCAAGGCGGCACGGCACGATCGTCGTGGTCGCCGCGCACAACGCCACCGTGCCGCGGACCAGCGTGGCGGCTTACGCGGCGTCCCGGGCGGCGGCGATCGCGTACACGGAGTGCCTGGCGCTGGAGGTCGCGCCGCGCGGGGTGCACTGCGCGGTGGTGGCGCCGGACGACGTGCGCCGCGTGGTGGACGAGGTGAGCTTCCTGCTCGCCGACACCATCCAACGCCCCGCTCAATCCGCCTGACCAAGCCCACGAACAAGATCAACTGTCGTGCCCCGCCGGTAGAATGGATACCGGGGGCCGTGGCCCGCGCCGGCCAAATCCGCTGGACCGAGCCGAGCAAACCGAGCCACGCCAAACCGAGCCACGCCAAACCGAGCTGAGCCAGGCCGAGCTGAGCCAGGCCGAGCCACCGCGCCGCGCGCTAGACCTCGGCGTGCTCCTGCTCGCCCGCCAACCGCGCCAACTCCACCCGCGAGCTGATCCCGAGCTTCCGGAAGATCCCTCGCAAGTGGTAGTTCACCGTGTGCGGCGACAGGAAGAGCTGCCGGGCCACCTGCCGGTTGGTCAACCCCGCCCCCACCAGCCGCGCGATGTCCCGCTCCGGCGACGACAGCCGACCCCACTCGTCGCTGCCCTCCTCCTCCGGCGCCACCACCCCGGCCCGCCGCCGCACCCGCGCGGCATCCCCCGAAGCGCCCATCCGCTCGAAGATCCGCAGCGCCACCTCGGCGTGCTCCCGCGCCCGCTGCTCCTGCCCCGACTCCCCCGTCAACACCGCCAAGTCCTCGAAAGCCCACGCCTGCGCCCACGGGTGCCGGTGCTTCCCGGCCGCGGTCTCCAGCAACTGCTCGTCACCGTCCAGCAACGCCCGCGCGTGCCCCGCCCCGACCGACACCGCCGCGCAACCCGGGTTGTTCGCCGCCAGCTCCTCCGCCGCCCCCACGACCACCCCGGCCATCCGGCTGTCCCCCACGGCCAGCGCCAACCGCACCAGCCACGCCCCCGCGCCGGGCTCCTCGATCAGCATCCGGCGCGCGCTCTCCAGGTCCGCCAACCGCTCCCGCGCCAGCTCCGCCGCCCGCTCCGGACCGCCCTGCGCCTCGGCGACCAGCAACTCCACCCAGTCGTACTGCCCGGAGTGCAGCACGGCCTCGCCACCGGCGAGGTCACCCCGGTACCGCCGCACGTGCGACGCCGCCCCCTCGACGTCCCCCCGGTGCAACGCCACCACCGCCAGCACCGCCGACGCCAGCGGCACCAGCAGCCGCAAGCCCCGGTCGTGCGCCAACGACAGGCCCGAGTGCGCCGCCACCTGCGCCTGCACCAACTTCCCCGCCTGGAACAGCACCCGCGAGCGGCCGATCGTGCGGGCCGCGGGTGCGCCGGCGGTGACGGCCTCGTCGGTGTCCGGCCCGTCGCCGCGCACGAGCTTCTCGGCGTCGGCGAACTCGCCCAGCGACGACAGCTTCATCGCGAACGCCACCGACGCGTGCGACTGCCACCACGCGGTCGGCCGGTCCAGCTCCCAGCGCGTGGACTCGCGGCCCCAGTACAGGCCCTCGGCGAGGTTGCCCGCGTTCCACTCCAGGCACGAGTGCACGCACGCCGCCATCACCACGTCCGCGTCGCTGGCCTCCCGGTCCCGCGCCGTCAACACCGACAGCGCGTGCGCGCCCGCGCGGTTGCCGGTGGCGAAGTACAGCGACAGCAGGCGCCCGGCGGCGGCGAGGCGGCGCAGCGGCTCGGGCGCGGTGGCCACGGACAGCGCGTGCTCCATCTCGGCGACGGCGTCGGCGGGGCGGCCGTCGGCGAGCAGGATGCCCGCGAGCGCGGTGTGCAGTTCGGCGGCGGGGCCGGCGTGCAGGCGCTGGGCGAGGCTGTCGCGGGCCAGGGCGATGGCCGCGCCGAGCCGCCCGCCGGCGGCGAGCCGGCGGACGTCGTGCACGGCCGCCGCGCCGCGTTGCTCCTCGGGTGGCGCCACGGGCGGCAGTTCGCGCAGGTCGGTGCGCAGCAGGTCGGCGTCGTGGCGCAGGGCGTGCAGCAGGGACGGCGGGATCGCCTGCACGACCGCCTGCCACCCCAGGTCGGAGGCGAACTCCAGGCGCGCGTCCCCGGACACCACCAGCCCGGACGCCAGCACCTCGTCCACGGCGGGCAGCAGCGCGCCGGCCGTGCGCCCGATCATCGCGGCCACGTCGTGCAGCAGGAACGACCGCCCCAGCACCGCGGCGACGCGCAGCACCTGGGCGGCCCCGGTCGACAGGGCGTCCGCCTGGCCGCGCACGAGCGTGGCGACCCGGCGCGGCAGCCCGGCGCCGGTGAGCCGGGCGACGCCGTCCCGGATGTCGAGCCGGTTCTCCTCGCGCAACCCGGTGATCAGTTCGACGACCAGCCCGGGGTTGCCGCCGGCGGACGCCACCAACGCGGCCAGCGCCGGTTCGGGCTCCGCGCCCAGCACGTCCTTGAGCAGTTGGGCGATCACGTCGTCCCCGACCGGCCCGAGCGTGATCACCTCGCCGTAGGCGGGCAGGGTGCGGCGCAGGTCGGGACCGGCGTAGGCGCCGGTGAGGGCGACCAGCGTGGTCGCGCCGACCGCGCGCAGGCCGGGCAGCGCGGA
Organism: Actinosynnema sp. CA-248983; assembly: GCA_050954585.1. Classification (GTDB taxonomy): domain Bacteria; phylum Actinomycetota; class Actinomycetes; order Mycobacteriales; family Pseudonocardiaceae; genus Actinosynnema. The sequence continues at coordinate 6,183,755 of CP191863.1, forward strand.
CAGGACCGCGGCCGGGTCCTCGTGCGCGTGGTCGATCGCGACCAGCGGGTTCGGGCCCGGCGGGAGGTCGCCGAGCGCGCCGGGGTGCACCAGGACGGCGGAGTAGCCGCGGGCGCGGGCGGCGTCCACCGCGTCACCCAGCAGGAGGGACTTGCCGGTGCACGGCGGGCCGTCGATGGCCAGCAGGCCACCGGGTGCGGACAGGAACCGGATAACCGAAGCCCATTCACGATCCCGGCCGTACGAATTCGACACGGGCCAGCCTGCTACGAATCTCGGCTGGCTGTCAATTCACGCCCTTTTGTCGAATGCGACGAACGGCGCAACCCCGGCCAGTTCTTCCAGCACCTCTCCGGGGCCTCCCGAGACGATCGCCACGCCCGCGTCGCGCAGCACGGCGAGGTGTCCGGAATAGGCGGGATGATGGGATTGGTCTGCACCAACCTGGGCGAGCACGACCATCGGCGCGCGCCGGCCGAGCGCTTCGCCCAAAACGGTCAGGGCTTGGTTGTCGCCGATGCCGAGTGACAGTTTCGCGATGGAGTTCAGCGTCGCCGGCGCGAACACGAACGCGTCCGGAACCGGGTGCGGTTTCGGTTCCGACGGCAGTCGCGACGTCCAGCGCACCGGCAGGTCGGTCAACGCGGCGAGTTCACCCAACTGGGGTTCCAGCCACCGCGCGACGGTCGGGGTGAGCGTGATGGCCAACCGCCACCCCTGCCGCGCCAACGGCTCCGCCAACCCCGACCGCAACCACGTCTCCACCCCGCCGGCCGCCGACGCGACCAGCCCCAGCACCGGTCCGGTCATACCGGGCGGCGCAGCAGGGCGCAGAACATGGCGTCGGTGCCGTGCATGTGCGGCCACAGCTGCACGTGCGGGCCGTTGCCCAGGTCCGGCACGCCCGGGAAGCACTCGCGGGTGTCCAAGGGCTCCGCGCCGGTCCGCCGCGCCACGTCCGCGACCACGCCGACCGACTCGGACAGGTGCGGCGAGCACACCACGTACGCCACCACGCCACCCGGCCGGACCAGGCCCAGCGCGGCGGTCAGCAGTTCGCGCTGCAACCGGGCCAGCGGGGCCACGTCGGACGGCTGCCGCCGCCACCGCGACTCGGGACGCCGCCGCAGCGCGCCCAACCCGGTGCACGGGGCGTCCACCAGAACCCGGTCGAACCCGCTCTCCGGCAGCCCGGAGTCCCGCCCGTCCGCCACGTGCACGGTGATCGGCAAATCCCCGGCGGCCTTGCGGACCAGCTCCGCGCGGTGCGGCGCCTTCTCGACCGCGTCCAGGGACGCGCCCGACAGCGACGCCAGCGCGCCCAGCAGCACGGCCTTGCCACCCGGTCCCGCGCACAGGTCCAGCCACCGCTCGTCCGGGCCCTCGACCGGCGCCCGGGTCAGCGCCAGGGCGCACAACTGGCTGCCCTCGTCCTGCACCGACGCCAGCCGCTCGCGCACCGCGTCCAGGTCGCCGGGATCGCCCGCGCCGGCCTCCAGGTGCACCCCGTACGGCGAGTACGGCGCGACGTCGCCGCCGGTCATCGCGGCCAGCTCGTCGGAACTGCACTCCCCGGGCCGCGCGGCCAGGTGCACCAGCGGCCGGGCGTCGTCGGCCGCCAACGCCTCCCGCAGCGGCTCGCCCCGACTACCCAGCGCTTCCGCGAACGCTTGCGCGATCCACCGCGGGTGCGCGTGGGCCATGGCCAGGTAACCGATCGGGTCGGTGTCCTCGTCCGGCGCGACCTCCTCGACCCAGCCCGCCTCGTCCTGCCCGGTCACCCGGCGCAGCACGGCGTTGGCGAACCCGGCGGCGCCCGAGCCCAGCTCGGCGCGCACCAAGTCCACAGTGGACGCGACGGCGGCGTGCGCCGGGATGCGCGTCCGCAGCAGTTGGTAGGCGCCCAACCGCAGTGCGTCCAGCACCGAACCGTCCACTTCGGACAGCGGCCGGTCGGAGCACGCGGTGAGCACCGCGTCCAGCAGCCCCTGCGCCCGCGCGGTCCCGTAGGCCAGCTCGGTGGCCAGGGCGGCGTCGCGGCCGGTGATCCGGCGGTCGCGCAGCAGGCCCGGCAGCACCAGGTTCGCGTAGGCGTCGCGCTGCCGCACGGCGCGCAGCGTGTCCAGCGCCGCCTGCCGCGCCGGGTCCTCCACCGGCGGGCGGGACGGGCCGGTGCGCCGGCGCGGCGGGTGCGGCCGGCGGGGTCGGGAGGGACGGGACGACCGCTCTGTCATGAGATCCGTTCCCCCGCCTCGATGCGGACGCCGCGCGCCCAATCGGTGGCGGGCATCCGCTTCTTGCCTTGTGCCTGCACGTCGGTCAGCGCGACGGGCGTGGTGCCGGTGCCGACCAGCACCCGCTTGCGCTCCACCCGCAGCTCGCCGGGCGCCAGGCCGTCCTCCTCGACCGGCACGACCGGGCCGAGCTTGAGCCGTTCGCCGCGGAACTCCGCCCACGCGCCCGGGTCCGGGGTGACCGCGCGGGCCACCCGGTCCAGGGCCGCCGCGGGCGCGGCGAAGTCCAGCCGGCCGTCGTCCACGGTGACCTTGGGCGCGTAGGTGACGCCCTGGTCGGACTGCTCGACCGGGCGCAGCGTGCCGTCCTCGATGCCGTCCACGGTGGACACCAGCAGCTTCGCCCCGGACTCGGCGAGCCGGCCCAGCAGGTCGCCCGCCGTGTCGCGCTCGCGCACCCGCTCGGTCACCACCCCGTACACCGGACCCGCGTCCAGCGCCTTGACGATCCGGAACGTCGTCGCCCCGGTGATGTCGTCACCGTGCCGCACCGCCGCCTGCACCGGGGCCGCGCCGCGCCAGGCGGGCAGCACCGAGAAGTGCAGGTTCACCCAGCCGTGGGCGGGGATGGCCAGGGCCGACTCGGGCAGCAGCGCGCCGTAGGCCACCACCGGGCACAGGTCGGGCTGAAGCTCACGCAGCCGGGCCTGGAAGTCGGGGTCGCTCGCCTTGGCCGGCGTCAGCACCTCGATGCCGTGCTCCTGCGCCAGCGCCGCGACCGGGGAGCGTTCCACCCGGCGCCCGCGACCGGCGGGGGCGTCCGGGCGGGTGACCACGGCCACCACCTCGTGCCGGGACTCCAGCAGGGCTTTGAGCGACGGCAGCGCCGGCTCGGGCGTGCCCGCGAACACCAACCGCATCACGCACCACCCCCGAACAGCGGGTGCGGCGACTGCTTGAGCATGGGCACCGCGCCGTCGAACCACGACTGCTGCCGGATCTCCCGCATGGCCTGCTTGCGGGTCTGCTCGTCGAGGCGGTCGAGGAACAAGACGCCGTCGAGGTGGTCGGTCTCGTGCTGGATGCACCGCGCGAGCAGCTCCGAGCCCTCGACCTCAATCGGCTCGCCGTGCATGTTCCAGCCGCGCGCCACCACGTGCAGGTGCCGCCGGCAGTCCCAGGACATGCCCGGGATGGACAGGCAGCCCTCGGGGCCGTCCTGGTACTCCTCGCCGACGACGTCGAACGTGGGGTTCACCAGGTGCCCCGCGAAGCCGTCGCAGTGGTAGGTGAACACCCGCAGTCCCACACCGAGCTGCGGCGCCGCCAGCCCCGCACCCCCGGCGTCGCTCATGGTGTCCCACAGGTCCTTGACCAGCTTGCGCAGCTCCGCGTCGAAGTCGGTGACCTCGACGGCGGGGGTCCGCAGCACCGGGTCGCCGAACAGCCGGATGGGTTGGACGGTCACGCACTCTCCTCGCAACGGGGCAGACGGCCAGTCTAGGAGAGCGCGCGAGGGCTCAGTGCTCCATGCCCCGGCCGAGGAAGATCACACCCACCAGCGCGGCGAGGAAGTGGCCCAGGAAACGCGCGGCGGTCAACAGGCCTGCGGGAACCGTGGCGGTCCTGGTCCGCGTGGGTGTCATGGTGATGGTGGTCATGTCGGCCTCCCTGGTCTCGTCGGTAAGACCACGGTGCCGCGAGCACCCGTACGCGCGCGTCCGCTCGGAGTAGCCGGTCGGGCTCATCATCTGGGATGAGTGGAGTGCGACTGTGTTGAATGGCCGCGACTGGCGTCGCGGCGGCTCGGCCGCCCTGTCGGCCGCCCTGAGGGTCGGCTCGTCACGCCGCGTTTCCCACCGATCGAAAAGCATGATCGTCGGGAAAGGCGACGCGACAAGCCGACGGCGGCCTCGCGCGTGCCTAGCGCGGGTAGACGACGCGGGCCGCGCCGCCGCCCCGGCGGGTCGGTTCGGCGGCGGCGCGCCACCGGCCGTCGGGCAGGCGTTCGACTGCGGTCACCGCGCCGATCTCGCCGGTCGAGGCGAACCGGTGGCCCAGGGCGGTGAGGGCCTCGTCGTCCTGGGTGGCCAGGAACGCGGCCTCGGCCTGGGTGTTGGTGGCGTTGCGCTGGGACGCGCGGGGCGCCTCGATGGCCTGGCGCAGCGTGAGCCCGCGGTCCAGGCGCTGCGTCAGGACCTGAAGGACGGTGGTGATGATGCTCGCGCCGCCCGGCGAGCCCAGGGCCAGCACCGGCTTGCCGTGGTCCAGGACGATCGTCGGCGACATCGAGGACCGCGGGCGCTTGCCCGGGCCGGGCAGGTTCGGGTCCGGGACGCCCGGGGTGACCGGCGTGAAGGAGAAGTCGGTCAGCTCGTTGTTGAGCAGGAACCCGCGGCCGGGGACGACGATGCCGCTGCCGCCCTCCTGCTCGATGGTGAGCGTGTAGGCGGCGACGTTGCCCCAGCGGTCGGCGACGGTCAGGTGCGTGGTGTCGGTGCCCTCGTACGGGGTGGGCGCCTCGGTGCCGTCCGTGCCGCACGGCTCGGGGTTGCGCGGGTCGCCGGCCGCGACCGGGCCGGCCATGGCGGTGGTCGCCGAGATCAGGCACGCGCGGGTGTCGGCGTACTCCTGCGACAACAGTTCCTTGGTGGGGACGTCGGAGAAGGTCGGGTCGCCCACCCAGCGGTTGCGATCGGCGAAGGAGAGCCGGCTAGCTTCCAGGAACCGGTGCTGGTACTGGGTGCGGGACTCGTCGGCGAGCTTGGTGGTCTCCAGGATGTTCAGCGCTTCGCCGACGGTGGTGCCGCCGGAGGAGGGCGGGGCCATGCCGTAGACGTCCAGGCCGCGGTAGGTGGTGTGGCTGGGTTCGCGCTGCGGGGCGTTGTAGTTGCCCAGGTCGGTCATGGTCATCGCGCCGGCGCGGACGTTCCGGGTCGACGTGGGCTTGACCGGCGGCTGCGTGACGGTGTTGACGACGTCCCGCCCGACGCCGCCCTTGTAGAACGCGGAGACGCCGTCCTTGCGCAGGGCGCGGTAGGTGTCGGCGAGGTCGGGGTTGCGGAACGTGCTGCCGACCGCGGGGACCGGCAGGAACAGCGCCTCGCTGGAGGTGAAGTCGCCGAAGCGGGCGGCGTTCTCGCTGACCTGGCGGTGGAAGGTGCCGTCGACCGTGAAGCCCCGGCGGGCCAGGTCCTCGGCGGGCCGCAGCGCCTTGTCCAGCGAGATCGTGCCCCACCGCTGGAGGGCGCGCTGCCACGTGCGGGGCGTGCCCGGGACGCCCACCGACAGGCCGCTGGTGACGGCTTCGGCGAACGGGATCGTCTTGCCGTTCTCGACGAACAGGCTTTCGGTGGCGGCGGCAGGCGCGGTCTCCCGACCGTCGATCGTGGACACCTTGCCCGTTCTGGCGTCGTAGTAGACAAGGAAACCGCCACCACCGATGCCGGCGGAGAACGGGTCGGTGACCCCAAGCGCGGCGGCAGTGGCGACCGCGGCGTCAACGGCGTTCCCACCGCGGCGCAACACGTCGATGCCGATCTGCGAGGCGTCGGGGTCGATACTGGCGACCACCCCGCCCGCGCCAACGGCTTCGGGTTCGCGGGGTGCTTCGGTGGCTTGGGCGGCGGTGGTCGGGACGGCGAGTGCGGCCACCACGGCAAGGGCGGCGAGGGTGCTGGTCGACCGGAGCATCGTTCCCTTCTACTCCTGAACCGCTGCCCGGAGAACCCCCACCACCCGCACGCCCCTTCGGCCACCACCGCCATTTGTCATACCCCCGTGGGAGAATGGAACCGGGGGCCGGAGGCCGGCCGCTCCGGCCGGCACAGGCGGCCGACCAGCGCTTTCACCACTTGCGGTTGGGGCTGACCGGCAGCCTTCCTTTGCGGCACGTTCACGCCTCAGCCGGCTCTCGCCACGGGTTCGCGCCCCGCCACCCCTGCCGCAGATCCTGCATTGATCCGCCCCCGCCGCAGCCCGGGCCGCACGCGCCAGGCCGAGCCGGACCCCGCCGAGCTGGACCCCGCCGAGCCGGACCCCGCCGAGCCGGACCCCGCCACACCGGGCCGCGCAGGGCCGCGCGCGTCCCCGCCGCCAGTACGCGCGCCTCCCCACCGGCTCGCGGCTCCCCACCGGCTCGCAGCTCTCCGCCGGCGGGCTCCTCAGTCGGCTTTGCGGCGCGCGTGAGCCCGAGCCGCCCGAACCCGGTCCCCACACCGCGTCGAACACCAGTGCCGCCGAGCGTGCGCAACAGGTACCGCTTGCACGGCGGCGATCCACACGCCGCCAACCGCTCCGCATCCGCCCCCGTGAGCAAGTCCGCCGCGTTGGCCGCCAACACCGCCGACGCGTGATCCACGATCCGGTTGACCGGATGCGGCGACTCCCGGTACAGCCCCCGAACCGGGTCCCAGCACAGCAACGACGCCGTCGGCGTCCGCGCCATGGCGTCGTTCACCGCGGCCAGCGCACCCCCCGGCGCCGGCATCCCCTCGACCCGAGCCGCAAGCAACGCCCTGATCTGCTCCCGCAACTGCGCCGCGCACATCTCCCGCAACCCGGCGTCCTCCGGCGCGAGGTCGCGCTCGGCCAACCACCGCGTCGCGGCACCCGGTTCGCCGACGTCCCCCTGACCCTCACCACCCCCAGCGGGGCGAAGCGCCTGGGCGGCACCGCGCGCGGACTCGCACCGTGGGAGCAAGTCGAACTCCCGCGCCCTGACGGCGGCACCCTGACCGTCACGGCGACGCCCGCCCAGCACGGCCCCGACGGCTGCGAGCCGATCACCGGCGAGGTCGTCGGGTTCGTCCTGACCGCGCCCGACCTGCCGACGGCCTACGTCAGCGGCGACAACGCCTCGCTCCCCGTGGTGGCGGAGATCGCATCCCGGGTCGGCCCGGTGGACACCGCCGTGCTGTTCGCCGGCGCGGCCCGGACGATCCTGTTCGACGGCGCACTGCTCACCCTGAACAGCGAGCAGGCCGCGGAGGCCGCGCGGTTGCTGGGCGCCCGTGGGGTGATCCCCGTGCACATCGAAGGCTGGGGCCACTTCACCGAGGGCCGCGACGCCCTGATGGACGCCTTCTGATGGACGCCTTCTCCACGGCCGGCTTGGACGGCCGGCTTGGACGGCCCGCTCGACCCCACCTTCACCCGAAAGTGATCTTGCGCAATTCGAACACACGTTCGAAACTAGACCCATGACGTCATCCCACCCGGCCCACCGTCCCGACAACCACGAGGAGGCACTCTGGTAGACCTCAGCGCATGGCAGGCAAGGCGAGCGCTCGTCGCGGGGAACGCGTACCCGCGTCGACGCTGCCCGTCGCCCGGATCTGTGTGGACGTTCCGCTGCCTCACCTGGACCGTCCGTTCGACTACCAGGTCTCGACCGAACAGGACGCGGATGCGGTGCCCGGCTGCCGGGTGCGGGTGCGGTTCGCGGGCCAGTTGGTCGACGGCTACCTCCTCGAACGCGTGGAGGAGTCGGACTACGGCCGCAAGCTGACGTTCCTGGACCGGGTCATCTCACCGGAGCCGGTGCTGTCGCCGGAGGTGGCGGCCCTGGCGCGGGCGGTGGCGGACCGGTACGCGGGCACGTTGACCGACGTGCTGCGGATGGCGGTGCCACCCCGGCACGCCCGCACCGAGGCCAAGCCGTCCCCGCCGCCGGCACCGCTACCGCCGGCACCGGTGGTGCCGGTGCCGGCACCACCGGCAGCCGGACCTCACGCCACCGGACCTCACACCACCGGACCTCAGTCAGCCGGGCCTCACACCACCGGGCCTCAGTCAGCCGGGGCTCACACCACCGGGCCTCACACCACCGGGCCTCAGTCAGCCGGGGCTCAGGCAGCCGGGGCTCAGGCGCAGTCGGCCGAGGGCTGGGCGCGGTACCCGTTCGGGCCGAACCTGCTGGACGCCCTGCGTGCCGGCCGGACGGCGCGCGCGGTGTGGCAGGCGCTGCCCGCCGAGGACTGGCCCGCACGCCTGGCCGAGGCGGCAACGACCGTGGTCAGCACGGGTCGGGGTGCGCTGGTGGTCGTGCCGGACCACCGCGACCTCGCCCGGCTGCACGCGGCGTGCGCGGCGCTGGCCGGGCCCGACGCGGTGGTCACGCTCTCGGCGGACCTGGGGCCCGCCGAGCGGTACCGGCGGTGGCTGGCGGTGCGGCGCGGGTCGGTGCGGCTGGTGCTGGGCACGCGGGGAGCGGCCCTGGCGCCGGTGCACGACCTCGGGCTGGTCGTGGTGTGGGACGACGGCGACGACCTGCACGCCGAACCGCGCATGCCTTACCCGAACGTGCGGGACGTGCTGGTCCAGCGGGCGCACCTGACCGGGGCGTCGCTACTGGTCGGCGGGTTCGCGCGGACTGCCGAGGCGCAGTTGCTGGTGGACAGCGGCTGGGCGCACGAGGTGGTCGCGGCGCGGGAGACCCTGCGTGCGGTCGCGCCGCGCGTGGCGGCGGTGGGCGACAGCGCGTGGCAGGACGTGAAGGACCCGGCCGCGCGCAGTGCTCGCCTGCCCTCGATCGCGTTCGAGGCGGCGCGGGCGGCGTTCGAGGAGAACGCGCCGGTGCTGATCCAGGTGCCGCGCCGGGGGTACGTGCCGGCGTTGGCGTGCGGGCAGTGCCGGGCGGCGGCGCGGTGCCGTCGGTGCGCGGGTCCGTTGGCGCTGCCGGGGGGCACGAACGATGGCGTGCCGAAGCCCGCGTACTGCCGGTGGTGCGGGGCGACGGAGGCGGCGTTCCGGTGTCCCGCGTGCGGGTCGCGGCGGCTGCGCGGGCAGGTGATCGGCGCGCGCCGGACGGCGGAGGAGTTGGGGCGGGCGTTCAGCAACATCCCCGTGCGCACGTCCGGTGGTGACGAGGTGCTGGCGGCCGTGCCGGGCGGCCGTTCGCTGGTCGTCGCCACGCCGGGTGCCGAGCCGACCGCCGAGGGCGGCTACGGCGCCGTCCTGCTGCTCGACGGCTGGGCCCTCCTCGGCCGTGCTGACCTGCGCGCAACTGAAGAAACCCTCCGCCGTTGGATGACGGCGGCGGCCCTCGCGCGCCCGGCGGGCAAGGTCGTGGTGGTCGCCGACTCCAGCCTCCCACCCGTCCAGGCCCTGGTCCGCTGGGACCCGGTCTGGCACGCCCGCCAAGAACTAGCCGCCCGCACCGAGTTGGGCTTCCCCCCAGCCGTCCGCATGGCGACCCTGGACGGCCCTCCGGACGCCCTGGCCACCGCCCTGGAAGACCTGCCCCTGCCCCCGACCGGCGAGGTGCTGGGCCCGGTCCCCCTGTCCGACGACGAGCAGCGCGAACGCGCCCTGGTCCGCGTCTCCAGAACCCACGGCAAGGCCCTGGCCGAACACCTGGCCGCCCTCCAGGCGACCCGCAGCGCCCGCAAGGACCCCACCCCGATCAGGATCAAACTCGACCCGCTCGAAGTCCTCTAACCCCACCGACACCCAACACGTCGCCCACCTCGCGCCACCGCCAACACGCGCCGGACCCACGCACCCACCGCCAACGCACACCGGACCCACGCGCCCCGCCGCCAACACGCGCCGGACCCACGCGCCCCGCCGCCAACACGCGCCGGACCCACGCGCCCCGCCGCCAACACGCGCCGGACCCACGCGCCCCGCCGCCAACACGCGCCGGACCCACGCGCCCCGCCACCAACACGCGCCGGACCCGCGCACCCACCGCCAGCGCGCGCTGGCTCGCGCGCCCCGCCCGAGCACCGCCACCACCACACCGCCCGCCACCACACCGCCCGCCAGCACACCGCCCGCCAGCACTCCTGCCGACTCGCCGCCCACCTCCGACGCCAACGCACGCCTGGCCCGCGCCTCCACCGGCCGCCACACCGCCCGCTTGAGCCCCCGCCGAGTCGCGCCGCAGCAGCACCGCGCACCGCTGTCAGCCGGAGAGGCTTTCGCGGCCGTTTTCCACGTGGCCGGACAGGCGGCGGTGGAAGGTGTCCGTGCGGATGGTCAGGTCGTACCAGCCGTGGCGGAAGGCGGTCAGCCACGGCAGGACCCTGCGCTTGCCGGGACGCACCGCCACGCGGAACTCACGCCCGTCACCCGTCACCTCGAACACCGCATCCTCGTCGCCCGAGTTCGACAGCGTCACGGTCAGCACCCGGCTGTGGCCGTTCACCGACGACTCGACCCCGACCGCCTCCCCCGCCACCCCACCGAACTCCCGACGAAAACCGTTGGGCCCCAACACCGTGAACCGGTACTCGGACGTGAACGGCACGCTGAACTCCGTCGTCCCCGACACGTCGAAGTGCACCGGGTACTCGAACTCCCCCCGATACGGGTACAGGCCCAAGTGCGCACTCGACGCCCCCGTGTTGCGCAACACCAACCGCACCGCCCCGTCCACCACCCGCCCCGACACGTCCGGCTGGTACGGCAACGGCCTCGACGGCCGGGTCCCCGGCTCCTGCACGGGCATCCGCTGGTCCGCAGGCGGCGTGGGGCGCCAGCGTGGGGTGGCGGGTGGGACGGGGCCGGGGGCCGCCACCACCGGGCGGGTGCCGCGGCGGGTGAAGTCGAAGGCCGACGTCAAGTCGCCGGAAACGCGACGGCGCCAGGCGCTGATGTTGGGTTCCGCGACGCCCAACCACCGCTCCAGGAAACGGGTGTTGGAGGTGTGGTCGAAGATTTCCGAGCAGACGTAGCCGCCTACGGTCCACGGTGACACCACCGTCATCGGCACGCGCGGGCCCAGGCCCAGTGGGCGGTCGCCCACATACTCGTCCGACGCGGAACGGGGTGGGCGGGGCGGTGGGACGTGGTCGAAGTAGCCGTCGTTTTCGTCGTAGGTGATGAACAGGGCGGTCGAGTCCCAGACTTCGGGGACCGACGCCAGGGCGTCCAGGACCTGGTAGGTGATCGACGCGCTGGCGGCGGGTGAGGACGCGCCGGGGTGCTCCGAGTCCACTGAGGATGGGACCAGATACGAAACAGCTGGGAGGCGACCGGATTCGACCACCGCCCGGAACTCGGCGCCTAGGGAGCCTGGGCGGACCCGCCGCAGGGCGGCGTCGTAGAGAGCGCGGTCGGGAGGGGACAGCAGGGCCACGCCTTCATCCAGGCGTGCCAACATCTCGTGCGGGTTGGTGGAGCGGAACACCGCCGCGTAGAAGGAGTCCAGGGACTTGTACGAGCCGCGCAGCGCCTTGCGGGCGACGTCCTTGAAGCGGGTGAAGAACTCCAGGTTGTTGTCCTGGTAGTTGTCCCACTCCTGGAACACCTTCCACGACACCCCGGCCTCCGCCAGCCGCTCGGGTACGTGGTCCACGGGTAGCCGGGGTGGGTGTCCTCGGCGTACGCCGCATTGCCCACGGCCCGCGCGCCGGACGCCTCGAAGCCGGTGTACCCGCTCACCCAGTAGTTCCGGTTCGGGCTGGTCGACGTCGGCACCGAGCAGAAGTACGCGTCGCACAACGTGAACGTGTCCGCCAGCTCGTAGTGGAACGGCAGGTCCAACCGGTCGTAGTAGGCCATGGTCGCGGCGGTCTTCACCGGCACCCAGTTGTCGTGCCACCCGCCGCGCAGCGCCCGGTGGCCGCCGTCCCAGCTGTGGTCCAGGTCCCCGATGTACTGGACGTCCTTCGACCCGCGCGCCTCCCGCACCGAGAACGGCAGCACCCCGGACTGGTCGAACACGCCGTCCAGGGCGTTCTGGTCGGAGAACCCGCGCACTCCCCGCAGCGAGCCGTAGTAGTGGTCGAACGACCGGTTCTCCTGCATGAGCAGCACGACGTGCTTGATCGCCGACAGTCCCCCGCGCCGCGGCTCCCGCGCCAACGCTTCGTGCACCGACGGCGGCAACAGGGAACCCGCGGCGCCCAGTCCGGCGGCGGTGAGCAGCGTGCGACGCGAAACCGACATGGCCGAGGTTTCTATCGGCCGCAGATGAACCTCAGGGGTTCTTGCGCACGAGCCCGGTGAAACCCGCGACGAACAGCGTGGCGAAGGCCCACGCGAGCAGCTGCAACACCCACGTCGAGACGACCACGAACGTGCCCAGCCCGGAAGTGGTCGGGATCTGGCACTTCACGCCCTCGGGCTTGGCCAACGGGGTCACCGCGTTGAGCGCGTGGCCGATCTGGTCGACGGTCGAGCACGAACGCACCAGACCCGCCGGACCGGCGACGCCCGCGACCAGGAGCACCGCCGTCAGGAGGGTGCCCAACAGCCAGACCAGGGCCATCGCCGGGCGGTAGCCGTAGCCGACGGTCGCGCCGGTCACGCGGTGCCACAGCCGGCCCCAGCGGGTCAGCCGGCCGCGCCGGACCAGGTCGCGTTGTTGGGCCACCCTGATCCGGCGCACGTCGCGTTCGTGGCCGGCCGCCTGGTGCGCGGCGGCCAATTGCAAGTACGGCTGGCTGGCGAACGCGGTGGTCCGGGTGGCCAGCATGTCCAACCATTCGTCCACCGTGGCGTCGCGGGGCACGCCCGCGTAGGTCAGGCCGTCCAGTTCGATCGCGCCGACCAGCGAGGACGGGTTGAACAGGATCTCCATGCCGGCCCGGACCTGCTTGACGTCCAGGGCCAGCGCACCGCGCAGCGTGGCCCCGCGCAGCACGAGCTGTCCACCCAGCCGCGCCCCGCGGATGCGCACGGCGGCGTGCCGGTCGGAGGTGGTGACGGCCTCGAAACCGTCGCCGAACAGGACCCGTTCGTCGACCTGCATGTCCACGCCGACCAGCGCCGAGTCGTTCGCCCGCAGCCGCGCGCCCCGGCAGTACAGGGTGCCGCCGATGCGGGCGCCGTCCAGCCCCACGGTGCCCACCGTGCGGACGTCGGTGAGGAACAGCTGGCTGCCGGTGCGCAGCTTGGGTGCGTGCACCGCGTACTCGACGCCCTCGAACGACGACCCGCGCAGGCTGACGTGCGCCCCGACCTCCGCTTCGGCCAGGTCCAGCGCCCACCCGTCGGCACAGGACAGCCGCGCGTTCTGGAGCAGCAGGTAGTGGTCGAGCTTGAGCCACGGCGCGGACACGGCGGGCGCGACCAAGCCGCTGAGGTCCACCGACGCGAACCGGGCACGGTCCAGCAGGACCGGCTCCGAGGTGACGCAGTCGCGCAGCACCAGCGGGCGGGACACGCGCACGTCGGACAGGTCGAGCTGCCCGGAGATGCGCGCGCCGCTGATCCGGAGACCGCGTTGATCGAGGTCGTCGGTCAACAGGTCCCGGATCAGCGACGCGGGTACTTCCTCATCCGCCAGGTCCACGGCCTCGCCGCGGACCAGCCGGTCCGCTAAACCGTCACGCACCCGCGGCGGCGCGCAGGGCGTCGGCGCGGTCGGTGCTCTCCCACGGCAGGTCGACGTCGGTGCGGCCGAAGTGGCCGTACGCGGCGGTCGGCGCGTAGATCGGGCGCAGCAGGTCGAGGTCGCGGATGATCGCGGCCGGGCGCAGGTCGAAGACCTCGCCGATGGCCTGCTGGATCTTGGTGGGGTCCACGGTCTCGGTGCCGAAGGTCTCCACGAACAGACCGACCGGCGCGGCCTTGCCGATCGCGTACGCCACCTGCACCTCGATGCGGGTCGCGAGACCGGCGGCGACGGCGTTCTTGGCCACCCAGCGCATCGCGTACGCGGCGGACCGGTCCACCTTCGACGGGTCCTTGCCGGAGAACGCGCCACCGCCGTGGCGGGCCATGCCGCCGTAGGTGTCGACGATGATCTTGCGGCCGGTCAGGCCGGCGTCGCCCATCGGGCCGCCGATGACGAAGCGGCCGGTCGGGTTCACCAGCAGGCGGACGTTCGAGGTGTCCAGGCCCAGCTCGGCGATCTCCGGCGCCACCACGTGCTCGCGCACGTCGACGCCGAGCAGCTTCTCCAGGTCGATGCCGTCGGCGTGCTGCGTGGACACGACGACGGTGTCCAGGCGCACCGGCTGGTCGCCCGCGTACTCGATGGTGACCTGGGTCTTGCCGTCGGGCCGCAGGTAGGGGACGGTGCCGTCCTTGCGCACGGCGGTCAGCCGCCGGGACAGGCGGTGCGCCAGCGCGATCGGCAGCGGCATCAGCTCGGGCGTGTCGGTGCACGCGTAGCCGAACATCAGGCCCTGGTCGCCCGCGCCCTGCTTGTCGATCTCGTCGCCGGCGCCCTCGACGCGCTCCTCGTAGGCGGTGTCCACGCCCTGCGCGATGTCCGGGGACTGCGAGCCGATGGCCACGTTCACGCCGCAGGAACGACCGTCGAAGCCCTTGGCCGACGAGTCGTAGCCGATCTCCAGGATCTTCTCCCGGACGATCGACGGGATGTCCGCGTAGGTCTCCGTGGTGACCTCGCCCGCCACGTGCACCTGGCCCGTGGTGATCAGGGTCTCCACCGCCACGCGCGAACGGGGGTCCTTCGCCAGCAACGCGTCCAGGATCGAGTCGCTGATCGCGTCGCAGATCTTGTCCGGGTGCCCCTCGGTCACCGACTCACTGGTGAACAGCCTGCTGCTGTGCTGGCTCACGGCACTCCCTATCTGGTTTCCATGCGGTCGTCAAAGCTTATCGGGCTCGTCGGCCCGGACGGTCATCGTCGCGCGGTTGGGGCTACGGCGTCCCACAGTGCGGACGCCAGGTGCGCCTTCGACCCGTGCGGGATGGGGGTCTCGGCGCCGTCGGCCGACAGCAGCCACCCCGCGTTGTCCTCGACCTCGAACGCGCGCCCGTCGCCGACGGCGTTGACGACGAGCCAGTCGCAGCCCTTGCGCTTGAGCTTCGCGCGACCGTACTCGAGGACGTCGGACTCGCCGTCACCGGTCTCGGCGGCGAACCCCACCACGACCTGGCCGGTCCGGCGGGCGGCGACCAGCTCGGCCAGGATGTCGGCGTTGCGGGTCAGGGCCACCGGGTCGGGGTCGCGGTCGGTCTTCTTGATCTTGTGCTCGGCGCTTTCCACCGGCCGGAAGTCGGCCACGGCGGCGGCCATCACGACCACGTCGGCGTCGAGCGCCACCCGGTGCATCGCGTCGCGCAGCTCGGCGGCCGTGCCCACGCGCTCCAACTCGACGCCGGCCGGGGTGGCCAGGTCGGCGGTGTGCGCGGCGACCAGCGTCACGCGCGCGCCGCGCTGGGCGGCGACGCGGGCCAGCGCGTAGCCCTGGCGACCGGAAGACCGGTTGCCCAGGAACCGCACCGGGTCCACCGGCTCACGCGTGCCACCCGCGGAAATGGCGACGTGGACGCCTTCGAGGTCGCGGGGCAGCGCGTCGGGGCGCTCCAGCAGCAACCGGGCCAGCTCGACGATCTCGCTCGGCTCGGGCAGCCGGCCCTTGCCGGTGTCCTTGCCGGTCAGCCGCCCGCTCGCAGGCTCGGCGACGATCACCCCGCGCGAGCGCAGCAGCGCCACGTTGGCCCGCGTCGCCGGGTGCTCCCACATCTCCGTGTGCATCGCCGGGACCAGCAGGACCGGGCAGCGCGCGGTGAGCAGGGTGTTGGTGAGCAGGTCGTCGGCCAGGCCGGCGGCGGCCTTCGCGAGCAGGTTGGCCGTGGCCGGGGCGACGACCACCAGGTCGGCCTCCTGGCCCAGCTTGACGTGCTGCACCGACGGCACGTCGGAGAACACGTCGGCGTGCACGGGCTGCCCGGACAGCGCCTCGAAGGTGGCCGCGCCGACGAACTTCAGCGCGCCGTCCGTGGGCACGACGCGGACGGAGTGCCCGGACTCGGTGAGCCGGCGCAGCACCTCGCACGCCTTGTACGCGGCGATGCCCCCACCGACCCCGAGCACGACCCGGGGCTTGGCGGGGGCAGCAGAGCCCTCGGTCACTCGCCCTCGGTGTGCTCGAGGAGACCCGCGTGGATCTCCCGGAGCGCGATCGACAGCGGCTTCTCGCGCGGGCCCGGCTCGACCAGCGGGCCGACGTACTCCAGCAGACCCTCGCCGAGCTGCGCGTAGTAGTCGTTGATCTGGCGCGCCCGCTTGGCCGCGTAGATCACCAGCGCGTACTTCGAGCTGACCTGCTCCAGCAGGTCGTCGATCGGCGGGTTGGTGATGCCCTCCGGAGAACCCGACAGCGGGCCCAGCTCGGTGTGCGTGGTCACTCGTCAACGCTCCTGCGGTTGGTTGTGCAAAGCGGGTGGCGTCCGCAGCCGCCGCGGACGCGCGCCATCACGCGTCGGGCGCTGGGCCGACCACCAAGTGTAGCAAGCGGGTCGCGGCGGACTTCACGTCGTCGTTCACCACGACCTCGTCGAACTCCGGTTCGGCCGCGAGTTCCTCGCGGGCGATCTCCAGCCGGCGGGCCACCACGGCGGGGTCCTCGGTGCCGCGGCCGGTCAGCCGCCCCACCAGGTCCTCCCAGGACGGGGGCGCGAGCATCACCAGCTGGGCCTCCGGCATGGCCGCCCGGACCTGGCGCGCGCCCTGGAGCTCGATCTCCAGCAGCGACGGCCGCCCGGACGCCAGCGCCGCCACGACGGGCGCGCGGGGCGTGCCGTAGCAGTTGCCGGCGAACTCGGCGTGCTCCAGCAGCTCGCCGCCCGCGACCATCGCGTCGAACTCGGCCCGGTCCACGAAGCGGTAGTGCACCCCGTCGACCTCGCCCGGCCTCGGCTTCCGCGTGGTCACCGAGACGCTGAAGTGCACATCGGGCCCCATCTGCCGCAGCTGCGCCAGCACGCTGGACTTGCCGACGCCGGAGGGCCCGCTCAGGACGGTGAGGCGGGGCCGGGCGCGCACGCCCGACCCCGCCCCGGTGCCATCAGTCACTCGCCGCTGAACTCGGTGAGCAGCGCCTTGCGCTGCCGCTCGCCGAGGCCGCGCAGCCGACGGCTCGGAGCGATCTCGAGCCGCTCCATGATCTGCTGCGCGCGAACCTTGCCGACGCCCGGAAGGGCCTCGAGCAGCGCGGACACCTTCATCTTGCCAAGGACCTCGTCGCTCTCGGCGGCCTTCAGCACGTCCGTCAGGGTCGTGCCGCCACGCTTGAGGCGCTCCTTGAGCTCAGCCCGAGCGCGACGAGCGGCAGCAGCCTTCTCCAGCGCTGCGGCCCGCTGCTCCTCGGTAAGCTGGGGAAGGGCCACGATTTCCTCCGTGGTGTGGGAATTTCAATTCTGGATCGGTGCCGCGACCGTACTCCAAGCGCAATTGCCTGGGCGCAAGGTGGTCCCAGTCAGGTGAAACTTTTCCAGCGCCTGGTTGCCGCGGCGGGTGGTAGTAGTACCAACACCCTCCGACGCCCCCACCACCGCCACCGGTAACGCCCTGCGCACGACCCCTGTGGTATGCGCTCGATGGGGTGTGGACCCGTCGGTGGCCAGGACCGTACCAGGCAACGTTTACGCAGGTGAGCGGACACCGCAAAGCGTGTCGGGATTTGATGGTGATCACATCCCGAGGGAGTCCCCCACCCGCCGCGCCGCAGACCGCAAGGATGCGGAGTCCGGGCCGTGCTTGAGGACGTCCCGGGAGCTGGTCGGCAGCACCCCGCGCAGGTCGTCGCCGAACAGCCGGCGCAGGTCCGCCACGGTCGCGCCCTGGGCGCCGAAGCCCGGCGCCAGGACGTATCCGTGCAGGTCAGACAAGTCGATGTCGAGTTCGGCCAGGGTGGCGCCGACGACCAGGCCGACATCGCCGAGCGGGTCGGCGCCGGCGTTGCGGCGGGCCGCCTCGTCCACCACCGACTGCGCGACGGAGCCCCCGGAGGGGACCCCCGCGCACTGCACGGAGGCCCCTTCCGGGTTGGACGTGCGGGCGAGGACGAACACACCGCGCCCGCTCGCCCGTGCGGCTTCGAGCGCCGGCTCCAACGAGCCGAACCCGAGGTAGGGCGACAGGGTGACCGCGTCACCGGCCAACGGCGAGCCGTCGGACAGGTACGCCTGCGCGTAGGCCGCCATGGTCGACCCGATGTCCCCGCGCTTGGCGTCCACCAGGACGGCCGTTCCGGCGTCCCTGAGGTCCGCCAGGACGCGTTCGAGGACCGCCACGCCTTTCGAGCCGTGCGACTCGAAGAACGCGGCCTGCGGCTTCACCAGGGCCACGTGGCCGCCGAAGGCCTCCACGCAGGTCAGCGCGAACCGCTCCAGCCCGGAGACGTCCCGGGGCAGCCCCCAGGCGTCCAGGAGGCCGGGGTGGGGGTCGATGCCCACGCACAGCGGTCCGTGCTGCGAGACGGCCCTGGCGAGCCGCTGGGCGAACGTCATCCCTCACCCCGCAGCGCGGCCTGGAGGGCCTGGAGCGGCCGGACGCCGATGTCGCCCCGGATGGCCGCCTCGATGCCGTGCACGGCCGCCGCCGCGCCCTGGATCGTGGTGACGCACGGGATGTCCTTGGCGACCGCCGCGGTGCGGATCTCGTAGCCGTCCACGCGGGGCCCGCTGTTGCCGTACGGGGTGTTGATGATCATGTCGACGTGGCCGTCCAGGATGGCGTCGACGATGTTCTTCTCGCCCTCGGAGTGCTTGCGGACCACCGTGCACGGGATGCCGTTGCGCCGCAGCACCTCGGCCGTGCCCTCGGTGGCCAGCACCTCGAAGCCCAGGTCGGCCAGCCGCTTGACCGGGAAGATCATGGCCCGCTTGTCCCGGTTGGCCACCGACACGAACACCCGGCCCGACGTGGGCAGGGAGCCGTAGGAGGCGGTCTGGGACTTGGCGAAGGCGGTGCCGAAGGACACGTCGATGCCCATGACCTCGCCGGTCGACTTCATCTCCGGTCCGAGCAGCGAGTCCACGCCGTGGCCCTCGGGCGTGCGGAACCGGTGGAAGGGCAGCACGGCCTCCTTGACCGCGACCGGGGCGTGCTGGGGCAGCTTGGCCCCGTCCCCGGTGGCCGGCAGCAGGCCTTCCGAGCGCAGTTCGGCGATGGTCGCGCCGAGCATGATGCGGGCGGCGGCCTTGGCCAGCGGCACCGCCGTCGCCTTGGACACGAACGGCACCGTGCGGGACGCGCGCGGGTTGGCCTCCAGGACGTACAGGACGTCGTCCTTGAGCGCGTACTGGACGTTGAGCAGGCCGCGCACGCCGATGCCCTCCGCGATGGCCCGGGTGGACCGGCGGACGTTGTCGATGTCGGTCTCGCCCAGGGTGATCGGGGGCAGGGCGCACGCCGAGTCGCCGGAGTGCACGCCGGCCTCCTCGATGTGCTCCATCACGCCGCCGATGAAGATGTCCTCGCCGTCGAACAGGGCGTCCACGTCGATCTCGATGGCGTCGTCCAGGAACCGGTCGACCAGCACCGGGTGCTCCGGGGAGACCTCGGTGGCGCGGGCGATGTAGCTCTTGAGCGACTCCTCCTCGTAGACGATCTCCATGCCGCGCCCGCCCAGCACGTAGGACGGGCGGACCAGCACCGGGTAGCCGATCTCGTCGGCGATCTTCTTGGCCTGCGCGAACGACGTGGCGGTGCCGTACTTCGGCGCGGGCAGGCCCGCGTCGGTGAGCACCTGGCCGAACGCGCCCCGGTCCTCGGCGAGGTGGATGGCGTGCGGCGGGGTGCCCACGACCGGCACGCCCGCCTCCTCCAGGCGCCGCGCCAGGCCCAGCGGGGTCTGCCCGCCCAACTGCACGATGACGCCCACGACGGTGCCCGAGCGCCGCTCGGAGTGCACCACCTCCAGCACGTCCTCGAAGGTCAGCGGCTCGAAGTACAGGCGGTCGGAGGTGTCGTAGTCGGTGGACACGGTCTCCGGGTTGCAGTTGACCATCACCGTCTCGTACCCGGCGGCCCGCAGCGCCATGGCCGCGTGCACGCACGAGTAGTCGAACTCGATGCCCTGGCCGATGCGGTTCGGGCCCGAGCCCAGGATCAGCACCTTCGGCTTGTCGGGCTGCGCGGTCACCTCGGTCTCGGCCTCGGGGTCCAGCTCGTAGGCCGAGTAGTGGTACGGGGTGCGCGCGGCGAACTCGGCGGCGCAGGTGTCGACGGTCTTGAACACCGGCCGCACGCCCAGGCGGTGCCGCAGGTTGCGCACGCCGTCCTCACCGGCCAGTTCGGCGCGCAGCGCGGCGATCTGCCGGTCGGACAGGCCCGCCCGCTTGGCCTTGCGCAGCAGGCGCTCGTCCAGCACCGGGGCGGCCTCGATCTCCCGGCGCAGCTCCACGAGCCACGCGATCTGCTCGATGAACCACGGGTCGATCTTCGAGGCCTCGTACGCCTGCTCGATGGTCGCGCCCAGGCGCAACGCGCGTTCCAACGTGTAGAGGCGTCCGTCGTGGCCCTTTCGGAGGGCGTCCAGAGTGGACTCCAGGCTCTCCTCGGGGTCCGGGGTGGTCCAGAAACCGCCCGCCTTGGTCTCCATGGACCGCAACGCTTTTCCGAGCGCCTCGATGAAGCTGCGGCCGATCGACATCGCCTCGCCGACGGACTTCATCGTCGTGGTGAGCGTCCGGTCCGCGCCGGGGAACTTCTCGAAAGCGAACCGCGGCACCTTCACCACGACGTAGTCGAGCGTCGGTTCGAAACTCGCCGGCGTCTCACCGGTGATGTCGTTGCGGATTTCGTCGAGCGTGTAACCGATGGCGAGTTTCGCGGCGATCTTGGCGATCGGGAAACCGGTCGCCTTGGACGCCAGCGCCGAGGAACGCGACACCCGCGGGTTCATCTCGATCACGACCATGCGGCCGTTCTCCGGGTTGAACGCGAACTGGATGTTGCAGCCGCCGGTGTCCACGCCGACCTCGCGGATGACCGCGATGCCGACGTCGCGCATCTGCTGGAACTCGCGGTCGGTCAGGGTCATCGCGGGCGCGACGGTCACCGAGTCGCCGGTGTGCACGCCCATCGGGTCGATGTTCTCGATGGAGCACACGACCACGACGTTGTCGTTGCGGTCGCGCATCAGCTCCAGCTCGTACTCCTTCCAGCCGAGCACGCTCTCCTCGATCAGCACCTCGGTGACCGGGGACTCCGCGAGGCCGGTGGCGGCCAGCCGCTCCAGCTCCTCGGGGGTGTGCGCCATGCCCGAGCCGAGGCCGCCCATGGTGAACGACGGCCGGATGACCACCGGCAGGCCCAGCTCCGCGACGGTCTCGCGGACCTCCTCCATGGTCTTGCACACCGCGCTGCGCGGGACCTCGGCGCCGATCTTGCGCACGATGTCCTTGAACATCTGCCGGTCCTCGCCGCGCTGGATGGCGTCGATGTCCGCGCCGATCAGCTCGACCTCGTACTTCTCCAGCACACCCCGCTCGTGCAGGGCGATGGCGGTGTTGAGCGCGGTCTGGCCGCCCAGGGTCGCCAGGATCGCGTCCGGGCGCTCGGCGGCGATGACCTTCTCCACGAACTCCGGGGTGATCGGCTCGACGTAGGTGGCGTCGGCGAACTCCGGGTCGGTCATGATCGTCGCGGGGTTGGAGTTGACGAGGCTGACCCGCAGGCCCTCCTCGCGCAGCACGCGGCACGCCTGGGTGCCGGAGTAGTCGAACTCGCAGGCCTGGCCGATGACGATCGGGCCCGAGCCGATGACGAGCACGTGCTTGAGATCGGTCCTCTTCGGCATGTCAGCGCCCCTGCCCCATCATCGTCACGAACTCGTCGAACAGCGGAGCGGCGTCGTGCGGACCGGCCGCCGCCTCCGGGTGGTACTGCACGCTGAACGCGGGCACCTCCAGGGCGCGCACGCCCTCGACCGTGCCGTCGTTCGGGCAGTAGTGGCTGAGCTGGACGCGGCCGAAGTCGGAGACGAACTCCTCCCCCGGCTCGCCCTCCAGCGCGAACCCGTGGTTCTGCGCGGTGATGGCCACCCTGCCGGTCGCGACGTCGATGACCGGGATGTTGATGCCCCGGTGCCCGTAGCGCATCTTGTAGGTGTCGCGGCCCAGCGCGCGGCCCAGGATCTGGTTGCCGAAGCAGATGCCGAACAGCGGCACCTTGCGGTCCAGGACGTTCCTGGTGACCTCGATGGCGTGCGCCTGGGTGGCCGGGTCGCCGGGGCCGTTGGACAGGAAGACGCCGTCCGGGGCGACCGACAGGATGTCGTCCACCGTGGAGGTCAGCGGCAGGACGTGCACCTCGATGCCGCGCGCGGCCATCATCCGCGGGGTGTTGGACTTGATGCCCAGGTCCAGCGCGGCCACCCGGAACCGGCGCTCGCCGACCGCGTCGACCACGTACGGCTTGGGCGTGGTGACGTCGCCCGCGAGGTCCGCGCCCTTCATCTGCGGCGAGGTGCGGACCCGGTCGAGCATCTCCTCGACGCTGCCCAGCTCGTCGCCGGAGAACACGCCCGCGCGCATCGCGCCCTGCTCGCGCAGGTGGCGGGTGAGCATCCGGGTGTCGATGCCGGCGACGCCCACGACGCCCTGGCGGACCAGTTCGTCGTCCAGGCTGCGCTTGGACCGCCAGTTCGACGGCACCCGCGCGGGGTCGCGCACGACGTAGCCCGCGACCCAGATGCGGCTGGACTCGTCGTCCTCGTCGTTCCAGCCGGTGTTGCCGATCTGCGGCGCGGTCTGCACCACGATCTGGCGGTGGTAGGAGGGGTCGGTCAGCGTCTCCTGGTACCCGGTCATGCCGGTGGAGAAGACGACCTCGCCGAGGCTCGCGCCGATCGCGCCGTAGGACTCGCCTCGGAACACGCGGCCGTCCTCCAGGACCAGCGCCGCGGTTGTCGTTGCCGGAGAAGTCACTTTCGGCCTCCCAGTGCCTGCACCCACTGCTCGTACACGTCCTTGTCGTCGCCGCGGAACCCGGTGTCGAAGGTGTGGCCGGCGTTCTGCCAGCGCAGCACCAGCAGGCCGTCCGGGCCCATCACCTTGCCCGCGAGGCCGCGGGCGGTGCGGGCGTCCAGGACGTCCTCCAACGGAATCCACATCGGGCTCGCGCCGGTGCGCTCGACCAGCACACCGGTGTCGGTCAGCTTCAACGTCGCCTCGGCGCGGTGGCCGATGTCGCCCACGGCGACCCGGTCCTGCCAGTTCTCGCCGACGGTCGTGCCCACGTACACGCCGGTGGCCTCCAGCGTCGCCGCGCCGGGGGCGGCGGGTGGCTGGGGGAAGGCGGGCAGCGCGGACTGGCGCTTCGCGCGGTTCTGCCAGCCGCGCCACATGCCGTAGAGGCACAGCAGGAACACGGTCAGGATCGCCAGGGACAGCAGCACGCGGGTCATGCCGGAATCCTTCCGCTGGTCGCCGTGACGCGCCCGCGCAGGACCGTGGCCACGACCCGGGCGGGCAGCTCCATGCCCTCGAACGGCGTGTTGGCCGAGATGCTGGCCAGCTCCGCGCCCCGCACGGTCCACCGCGCGGACGGGTCGACCAGGACCAGGTTCGCGGGCTCGCCGACCTCGATCGGCCGGCCCTGGTCGGGCAGCCCGGCGATGGCGGCGGGGCGCTCGCTCATCACCCGCGCCACGCCGCGCCAGTCCAGCAGACCGGTCTCGACCATCGTCTCCACCACGATCGACAGCGCGGTCTGGAGCCCGAGCATCCCGGGCCGGGCTGCGGACCACTCGCAGTCCTTGTCCTGCACGGCGTGCGGGGCGTGGTCGGTCGCGACGCAGTCGATGACGCCCTCGGCCAGCGCCCGGCGCAGCGCCTCGACGTCTGTGCTCGTGCGCAGGGGCGGGTTGACCTTGTTGACCGGGTCGTAGGTCTCCAGCCGCTCGTCGGTCAGCAGCAGGTGGTGCGGCGTGACCTCGGCGGAGACCTTGGTGCCCCGCGCCTTGGCCCACTTCAGCACGTCCGCGGTGCCCGAGGTGGACACGTGGCACACGTGCAGCCGGGCGTCGACCTGCTTGGCCAGCAGGCAGTCGCGGGCCACGATCG
This sequence comes from Actinosynnema sp. CA-248983, assembly GCA_050954585.1. Taxonomy (GTDB): domain Bacteria; phylum Actinomycetota; class Actinomycetes; order Mycobacteriales; family Pseudonocardiaceae; genus Actinosynnema. The sequence goes on from CP191863.1 coordinate 6,207,712, forward strand.
CCTCCTCGGCGGCGGCCGGCCAGCCCTGGAGGCCCAGGCGCGAGGCCTGCTCGCCCTCGTGGGCCTGCGCGCCGACGGTCAGCCGGGGCTCCTCGGCGTGCTGCGCGACCACCACGTCCAGCGACTTGGAGTACTCCAGCGCGCGGCGCATGATCAGCGGGTCGTGCACGCAGTGGCCGTCGTCGGAGAACACCCGGACGCCGGTCTTGGCCATGGTGCCCAGCTCGGCGAGCTTCTCGCCCTTGAGGCCCACGGTCACCGCGCCGACCGGGTGGACGTCCACCAGACCGACCTCGCGGCCCCGGCGGGCCACGTGCTCGACCACGACCGCGTTGTCCGCGACCGGGTCGGTGTTGGCCATCGCGAAGACGGCCGTGTAGCCGCCCAGGGCCGCCGCGCGGGACCCGGTCTCGATGGTCTCGGTGTCCTCGCGACCCGGTTCCCGCAGGTGGGTGTGCAGGTCGACGAAGCCGGGGAGCAGGACCGCGCCGTCGCCGTCGATGACCTCGGCGTCGTTGTCCTCGACGTCCCCGATCTCCGCGATGACACCGTCGCGGACGAGAACGTCCACGGGATCGCCTTCGCCGTACGGCCGGACTCCCCTGATGATCACGGGGTTCACGCGGTTTCCTCCTCGTGGGCAAGCAGGTGGTAGAGGACGGCCATGCGCACGTGGACGCCGTTGCGCACCTGGTCGGTGATGGCCGCGCGCGGCGAGTCGGCGACCGACGAGGCGATCTCCATCCCGCGCAGCATCGGGCCGGGGTGCAGCACGACGGCGTGGTCGGGCAGCAGGGCCAGGCGGCGCTCGTTGAGGCCGTAGGCGATCGAGTACTCGCGGGCACTGGGGAAGAACCCGCCGTGCATCCGCTCGGCCTGCACGCGCAGCAGCATCACCGCGTCCTGGCTCGGCAGGTCCGCGTCCAGGTCGTGCGACACGGTGACCGGCCAGCGCTCCACGCCGCTGGGCAGCAGCGTCGGCGGCGCGACCAGCGTGACGTGCGCGCCCAGGGCGGTGAGCAGGTGGACGTTGGACCGCGCGACCCGGCTGTGCAGGACGTCGCCGACGATCGCGATCCGGCGGTCACGCAGGTCACCCAGCCGCTCGCGCAGCGTGGCCGCGTCCAGCAGGGCCTGGGTCGGGTGCTCGTGCATCCCGTCGCCGGCGTTCACCACGGACGTGCCGGTGTGCTTGAGCCAGTCCGCCAGCCGGTGGGCCGCCCCGGACGCCGGGTGGCGCACGATGACGCAGTCCGCGCCCGCCGCCGCCAGGGTCAGCGCGGTGTCGCGCAGCGACTCGCCCTTGCTGACGCTGGAGCCCGACGAGGACACGTTGACCACGTCCGCGCTCATCCACTTGCCCGCGATCTCGAAGCTCACCCGGGTGCGGGTGGAGTTCTCGTAGAACATCGTGATCACGGTCCGGCCGCGCAGGGTGGGCAGTTTGCGCACCTCACGGCCCTCCAGCGACTGCTTGAGGTTCGCGGCCGTGTCCAGGATCGCGGTGGCGTCCGCCGGGTCGATGCCCTCGGTGGACAGCAGGTGCCTCACCGCAGCACCACCCCGTCCCGCTGGTCGAACTCCGCCAGCAGCACGTGGACCTCCTCGGACCGGGCGGTGGGGACGTTCTTGCCCACGTAGTCCGCGCGGATCGGCAGCTCGCGGTGCCCCCGGTCGACCAGCACCGCCAGCTGCACGGCGCGGGGCCGGCCGTGGTCGCGCAGGGCGTCCAGGGCGGCGCGGATCGTGCGGCCGGAGAACAGGACGTCGTCCACGAGGACGACCAGGCGGTCGTCGATGCCACCCTCGGGCAGCCGGGTGGCCTCCAACGGACGAGTCGGGCCCCGGCGCAGGTCGTCCCGGTAGAGGGTGACGTCCAGGGTGCCGGTCGGTACCGCCACCGAGCTGAATTCCTTGATCTTCGCCGCGAGGCGGCGGGCGAGCGGAGCACCTCGACTTGGAATCCCCATCAGGACTACTTCGGGTGCGCTCGGTGCATCGAGAGCCGTCTTCTCGATGATCTGATGGGCCATTCGGGCGACAGTGCGCGCGACGTCGCCGGCCGAGAGAAGCTCGCGCTCCCCGGCCGGGTCCGTCGCGCCACGTTGACGTGGCGCCACGGTTGGACCTCCTTCCCCGCCTCGCTGGACGGGTCCTTAAAGGACGTCGGACACCCGGTTGCGACCGGGCTGACCAGCACCGTATCAGGCTCCGGGGGTCAATCGACCGGGTGGTCCACGTGGTCTCGCCCACCTGGGCCGGCGAGATCAGCTTGACCTGGTGACCACGGAGAGCAATCATTACTCTGCGTATTGATCTAAGCCTCCCCGCGGCAGTCCCCTACCGGCTGACGGGGCGAATGAACGGAGAACCGCCACATGGGCGACTACGCCAAGGCGCTGGGGGCAAAGCTCCGCGCGATCCGCCAGCAGCAGGGCTTGTCTTTGCACGGCGTCGAGCAGAAGTCCGGCGGTCGCTGGAAGGCCGTGGTCGTCGGCTCGTACGAGCGCGGAGACCGAGCCGTGACCGTGCAGAAGCTCGCGGAGCTGGCCGACTTCTACGGTGTCCCGGTCGCGGAGCTGCTCCCCGAGGGCCGCGTGCCCTCCGGCGCCGAACCCGCGACGAAGATCGTGATCAACCTCGAACGCCTGCAACAGCTACCGGCGGAGAAGGTCGGTCCGCTCGCGCGGTACGCGGCCACCATCCAGAGCCAGCGCGGCGACTACAACGGCAAGGTCCTCTCCATCCGCACGGAGGACCTGCGCTCCCTGGCGATCATCTACGACATGACGCCGGGCGAGCTGACCGAGCAGCTCATCGACTGGGGCGTCCTGCCTCCCGAGGCCCGTCCGGCCAAGGAAGACTGACGACCCACGAGGGACGGACCCGGCCGCTCACGTGGAGGGCGGCCGGTGGACGTGCGCTCTGCGAGCAGGGCATCCGCCGCACCGCCGTGAGCACACGAAAACCCCCGGCCGCCCGCAGGCAGCCGGGGGGTCGCGTGACGCGCGTCTAGAGCACCGCTCGGAGCTGGTCGGCGATGACCGCGATGCGGCCCAGCACGCCGTTGACGAACCGGGGCGAGTCGTCGGTCGACAGCTGCTTGGCCAGTTCGACCGCCTCGTCGATGGCCACCGCGTCCGGCACGTCCGCCGCCCACAGCAGCTCGTAGAGGCCGACGCGCAGCACCGCCCGGTCCACCCCGGGCATGCGCTGGAGCGTCCAGCCCTCCGAGTGCTCGGAGATCAGGTCGTCGATCCGGGCCTTGTGCGCCGTGACGCCCTCGACCAGACCCACCGTGTAGTCGTTGATCGGCGGGACGTCCGGCGACCCCACCCGCTCGGCGAGCAGCGTCACCGCGTCCATGGCCCGCAGGTCGGCCTCGTACAGGACGTCGACCGCGCGCTTGCGGGCCTTGCTCCGAGCGCCCATGTCAGTTGTTGACCCGGCCGAGGTAGCGACCGTCGCGGGTGTCGACCTTGATCTTCTCGCCGGTCGTCACGAACAGCGGGACCTGGATCTCCGCGCCGGTCTCCAGCGTGGCGGGCTTGGTGCCGCCGGTGCTGCGGTCGCCCTGCAGGCCCGGGTCGGTGTGCTGGATGACCAGCTCGACGCTGGTCGGCAGCTCCACGAACAGCGGGACGCCCTCGTGGGTGGCGACCATCGCCTCCTGGTTCTCCAGCATGTAGTTGGCGGCGTCGCCCACGGTCTCGGCCGGGACCGGGATCTGGTCGAAGGTCTCGCCGTCCATGAAGATGAAGTCGGAACCCTCCTTGTAGAGGTAGGTCATGTTCCGCTTGTCCACGGTGGCCGTGTCGACCTTGGTGCCCGCGTTGAAGGTCTTGTCCACGACCTTGCCGGACAGGACGTGCTTCAACGTGGTGCGCACGAAGGCGCCGCCCTTGCCCGGCTTGACGTGCTGGAACGCGGTGACGGTCCACAGCTGGCCGTCGAGGTTCAGCACCAGGCCGTTCTTGAGGTCGTTGGTCGTGGCCACGGGGTGGGCTCTCCTGTTACGTGTGTTCGGGCGTCAGACGACCACTAGCTCTTTCGTGGTCAGGGTGAGGAGTTCGGGGCCGCCTTCGCGCACCACGAGCGTGTCCTCGATGCGGACACCGCCCTTCCCGGCCAGGTACACACCGGGTTCGACGGTGACCGTCATACCGGGCAGAAGTGTACCGTCACCCGCCTTGGACAGCGCCGGAGCCTCGTGGATCTGCAAGCCCACGCCGTGCCCCAGACCGTGCAGGAACTGCTCCCCGTGGCCCGCCTGCTCGATCACCTCGCGCGCCGCCCGGTCCACGTCCGACACCGCCGCGCCCGGCACGAGCGCGTGCCGCCCCGCCGCCTGCGCGGTCGCGACCAGCTCGTACAGCTCCCGCTGCCAGTCCGCGGCCGGCCCGACGACCAGGGTGCGGGTCATGTCGGAGTGGTAGCCGTCGACCAGGGCGCCGAAGTCCAGCTTCACGAAGTCGCCCGCGTGCACGACCGCGTCCGTGGGACGGTGGTGCGGGACGGCGGAGTTCGCGCCGGTCGCCACGATCGACTCGAAGCTGGGACCCGCCGCGCCGTGGTCGAGCATCCGGCTCTCCAGCTCGCGCGCGATCTCCCGCTCGGTGCGCCCCGCCCGCAGGCCGCCGTGCTCGATGAGGCTCGCCAGCGCCCGGTCGGCGGCGGCGCACGCCATGCGCAGCGCCTCGACCTCCGCGTCGTCCTTGACCAGCCGCAACCGCTCGACCAGGCCGGGCGCGCGGACCAGGTCGACGTCCTCGGCGGCCTCGCCCAGCGCGTCCAGGCCCTCCACGGTGACGTGGTTGCTCTCGAACCCGGTGCGCCGGTTGCCGTCCTTGCCCGCCCGCTGCGCCAGCGCGAGGTCGCACGGCCGGTCGACGACCCGTTCCAGGTCCGGCACCTGCCGCTCGGCCTGGGTGAGGTAGCGGCCGTCGGTGCAGAACACGCTGGCGGCGTCCGACTCGGCGGACACCAGGAGCGCGGCGTTGGACCCGGTGAACCCGGTGAGGTAGCGGATGTTGAGCAGGTTGGTCACCAGCAGGGCGTCCAGCTCCCGGTCCCGGAGCGTGGCGCGCAGGGCGGCGCGGCGTGTCGCGTGCGGCATACCCGCAGCCTAGAGGCATCGGCGTGGGTTCACAGTGGGCCTAGGGTGGGCCCCATGCGCAGGTGGCTGCCCCGAGGGCTCTGGATGGGATTGCTGCACGGCGGGGTGCAGGTCGGCACGGACGCGGTGGCCGTGCACAGTCCCGGGGCGGCCTCGTCGCTGCGCTACATCGCGCTGGGTCTGGTGGTCGTGGCGGGCGTGCTGTGGGGCGCGCTGGACGGGTGGCGGCAGCTGGCGGGGCCGGGCATGGTCTGGTTCTTCGCGGCGCTGGTGGCGGGGCCGGTCGCCGGGGTGGCCGGCGTGCTGGGCAAGTCGCTGGTGGTCGACCAGACCGGCCTGGAGTCGCTGGGTGCGGCGCTGACCGGCGGCGCGGCGTTCACCGCGCTGCTGGTCATGGCGTCGGCCGGCATCGGGTTGGCGCTGGGCAACGCCCTGCCCCAACCCGACGGGTCCCGCTCCCGCTAGCGGTTGAGGGCGCCGCCCTGCTCGAAGGCGTCCCACTGCTGCTGCGTGACCGGCGTGACCGGCGACGAGTTCAGCTTCGCCACCTCCTCCGCCCCGACCCGCCACAGCTTGCCGTCCACCAGCAGCCCGGTCTGGCCGTCCGGCGCGCGCACCGCCTTCACGCCGGCCGGGATGCGGGCCACCACGGGCAGGTCGTCCACGATGTCCGGGCGGTGGGCGAGCACGCGGGTGGCCAGGCGGTCGGTCACCGATCGGCGTTCCACGCGGACCACCTTGCCGTCCACGATGAGGTCGATCGTGTTCTCCGGGGACGGCACCGCGAACCCGTTGAGCACCGACGCCTGCGCCTTGGTGCGGCAGCCCGGCACGTTGACCAGGTCCAGGCCGAAGTGGCCCAGGTCGGTGGGCGCGTTGGCGGCACCCGTGACCATCGCGCGCATGACGTCCACGGACATCCGCCCGCACGGGTCCTCGGCGGAGATCGGCGCGTGGCCCTCCGGGGTCCGGACCAGGCCGGGGCCCTCCTTCCACGGGCCGGGCACGTGGACCGGCGGGAAGGGCCGGCCGGTGAAGTCGTGGTTCCAGAAGGTGAGCGTGGTGCCCGCGTCGGTCGAGTGGGCGATCACGAAGGCCCGCAGCGCGTCCACGTACATCCAGTCGGCGCTGAACGCGTCGACCACGGACCGGGTGCGCGGCTTGCGGGTGTCGGCGACCTTCTCCCAGCCGGCCGCGTTCAGCGCCTCGACCTGGTTGGCGAACGTCGGGTCCTTGGCGCGCAGCACGAACTGGCCCGCCCCGTTCCACCCGGCCGCCTTGGCGGTGGTGTCGGTGAACAGCAGGTAGAACCAGCCGTCCACGTACACCGCGGACGGCTGGCCGCTGCCGTAGTGGTTGTCGCGGATGGTGTCGTTGGCCGGGCCGAGGATCGGGTTGCCGCCCGCCGCGCGGGTCCAGTTGATGCCGTCCGGGCTGGTGGCGACGCCGACCAGGCTGCCGAACGGCAGGTCGCCGGGGGCGCCCGTGTAGTACATGTAGTACGTGCCGCCGACCTTGAGGACGGACGGGTCGCACACGTGCACGCCGTCCCAGCCGTGGGTGCTGCCGGAGAAGACGGCCAGGGCCGAGCTGCCGTCGGGCCCGGCGAACCCGCCGTCCGGGGAGGCGCTGTCGGCGTAGAGGACGTCGTCACCGCCGGGTTCGGCGTGGCGGACCTGGCTGCACCACCACATCCGGTACCGGCCGCCCTCCAGCATCACGGCGGGGCCGTAGTTGTACGGGGCCTCCGGACCTGCGGCGATGACGCCGGGGCTCTGCCGGCCCCGGTCGGTGGTGACGGGCTTGACCGGTCGCGGGGGTCTGCTCGGCGCGGGCTTCGTCGTCGTGGTGGTGGTCGCCTGGGGCGCGGCGGGCCGCGCGGGTTCCGCGACACCGGGGGCGCAGGCGGCGATGGTCGCGACGGCGAGGGCGCATCCGAGGAGCCTCGTCGGGCCGGGCATGGTCTCCACTTCCGGTTTTGATCACGGGGAGCAACGTGCGGCGGCCCCGGTTCCGATACAGTGTAGAGATCCACTCACCCTCTCGGGTGACTACCGTTCGGACGCGACCAGCTCCACCTCGAAACCGTCCGTGTTCTCCAGGTAGGCGGCGTAGTGATCAGGACCACCCGCATGCGGGTGCGTGTCCCCGAACATCAACGCCCACCCGTGCTTCGGGGCCGCTTCGGTCAGCTCGTCCACCCGGCCGCGGCTCCCGACGTGGAACGCGAGGTGGTTGAGCCCCGTGCCGAGCCGGTGGTGGCGCTCCAACGCCGGCGACTCCTCGACCACGACGTAGGTCGGGCCGAGTCGCCAGCTCACCCCCGCCGACCACCGCTGGTACTCGCTCCAGCCCAATTCGCGCAGCAGCCAGCCGATGCTCGCCTCCGCGCGCCCCAGGTCGGGAACCCACAGCTCCACGTGGTGCAGCGCGCCGTGGGTCACACTCCCGCCTGCCGCAGCCCCGCCTGCCGCAGCCCCGCCCGACGCAGCCCCACCCGACGCAGCCCCACCCGACGCAGCCCCACCCGACGCAGCCCCACCCGACGCAGCCCCACCCGACGCAGCCCCACCCGACGCAGCCCCACCCGGCGCAGCCCCACCCGGCGCAGCCCCACCCGGCGCAGCCTCGGCCGTCATGCCTCGACGGGGCCGAGTTTCGCGGCCAGCCAGCGGATGGCGAGGGCGTAGCCCTGCACGCCCAAGCCCGCGATCACGCCCTCCGCCACCGCCGAGATGTAGCTGTGCTGCCGGAACTCCTCGCGCTTGTGGACGTTCGAGATGTGCACCTCCACCAGCGGCGCGGTGAGCTGCGAGCACGCGTCCCGCACGGCGACCGAGTAGTGCGTCCACGCCGCCGGGTTGAGCACGACCGGGGTCGCGTCGTCGGCCGCCTGGTGCAGCCAGCGCAGCATCTCGCCCTCGAAGTCGGTCTGCCGCACCTCGACCTCGACGCCCAGCTCACGGCCGGTGTCCTCGCACAACCCCACCAGGTCGGCGTAGGTCGTGCGGCCGTAGACGTCGGGTTCGCGGGTGCCGAGGCGGCCCAGGTTCGGGCCGTTGAGCACGAGGACCTTCACAGCAGCACGCTCCCGCCGGTCTTCGGCTCGTCGGCGACCGCGGAGTAGGCGGCGGCGATCAGCGACGGGTCCGGGCCCTCCAGGCGGCCGGGCTTGGCCAGGCCGTCGAGCACGACGAACCGCAGCACGCCGGACCGGTTCTTCTTGTCGACCTTCATGCCCTCCATGAGCTGCGGCAGGGCGTCCGGGTCGTACTTGGTGGGCAGGCCCAGCGAGGCGAGGACGCTGCGGTGCCGGTCGGCGGTCGCGTCGTCCAGGCGACCGGCGAGGCGGGCCAGTTCGGCGGCGAACACCAGGCCGACGCTGACGGCCGCGCCGTGCCGCCACCGGTAGCGCTCGCGGCGCTCGATGGCGTGGCCGAGGGTGTGGCCGTAGTTGAGGATCTCCCGCAGGTCGGACTCGCGCAGGTCGGTGGACACCACGTCCGCCTTGACCTGGATCTTGCGCCGGACCAGTTCCTCGATGACGTCCCCGGTCGGGTCGAGTGCCTGCTGCGGGTCGGCTTCGATGAGGTCGAGGATGACCGGGTCGGCGATGAACCCGCCCTTGACGACCTCGGCCATGCCCGCGACCAGCTCGTTGCGCGGCAGGGTCTCCAGGGTGGCCAGGTCGACGAACACGGCGTGCGGCTCGTAGAACGTGCCGACGAGGTTCTTGCCCGCGTCGGTGTTGATGCCGGTCTTGCCGCCGATCGCGGCGTCCACCATGCCCAGCAGGGTGGTGGGGACGTTGACCAGCGTCACGCCGCGCATCCAGGTGGAGGCGACGAACCCGGCCAGGTCGGTCACCGCGCCGCCGCCGAGGCCGATGACGGCGTCGGCGCGGCCCAGGCCGATCTGGCCGAACACGTTCCAGCAGTAGCCCGCGACGCGCAGGTCCTTGCCGTCCTCGGCGTCGGGCACCTCGACCCGGTGGGCGTCGATGCCCGCCTCCGCCAGCTCCGCGCGGACCGCCTCGGCGGTCTCGGCGAGCGTGGGCGTGTGGACGATCGCCGCTTTGGCCGTGCCGCGCAGGCCCTCCACCAGGTCGCCGAGCAGGCCGCGACCCACCAGCACGTCGTACGGCTGCTCCGCGGCCACGCGGATGCGCACCGGCTCGCCCATCACCACTCCTCTTGTCGGGTCACCATTCGACCACGGTCGCTTCCAGCACGTGCGCGCCCCACACCCCGGCGAGCACGTCAGCCTGTTCCCCCAACGCCTTCCGGACGGCCCCCTTGGTCCGGGTCCACCCTTCGACGCGGAAGATCATCGTCCGCCCGCTGAACTCGTACCGCCACGCCCCCGTGACCCGGCCACGGACGACCACGGCCCCGGGACTGCCCACCGGCCGCCACACCCGCTTGGCCACGTCCGGCTCGGCGACCAGCCACCGCGGCCCGAGCAGGTAGGGGTCACGCGGGAACAGCAGCAGCCCGGCCGGCGGTTCAGGCGCGTCGGCGGCGGCGAAAAAGTCGGCGGCGGCATCGGCCGAGCCAGCGGCGGCATCGGCCGAGCCAGCGGCGGCATCGGCCGAGCCAGCGGCGGCATCGGCCGAGTCGGCGGCGGCATCGGCGAGCGCCAGCAGCTTCTTGCCTTCGACCGTCACCGGCCGCAGCTCGGGCCAGTCGGTCCGCGGCCCGGAACCCAGCCACTTCTCCACATCGGGTTTGGTGAACGGGCCGACGTACCGGGCGTAGTCGCGCAGGAGCGTCGAGTCGCCGTCGTCGTTCGGCCCCGGCCGGCGGAACACCAGCTTCGCCCCGCGCGGTTCCAGTTCGACGCCCGCCAGCAGCGTGCCCAGCCGGAACAGCCCTTCGATGACGTGCTCGACCTCGCACGACGGGCAGTACGGCGTGGCACGCTGGGGCAGCGACGGGCTGATCGCGCCCGACAGCTCGCCCTTCGTCGCCGTCTCGCCGGGGAACTCGCGGCGCATCAGCTCGACCACGAGATCCACATCGGACAGTTCCGGCGCGGGCATCCCGCCGCACCACGCCTGCAACTGCTTCGGCGTGCGCGGGCGCAGCAGCCGCCGCAGACCGGGGACGTCCGCCGCCCGGTGCAGGTGCGGTGCGCCGCGCAGGCTCAGCACGCGCACCAACTCCTCGTCACCCCACAGCTCCGCCGGTTCCCGCACACCACCGGGGAACCGGTGGAGGCGGTGGTGGGCGCGTACCGCCAGGGCGGCGGCACCCGTGTTCGGCGGGCTGTCCACCACCCCCAGTGCGAGCACGCCCAGGTCGCCGTCGTGCAGCCCCTGCACCGCGGCGCGGTGCGCGAGGACACGAGCGGCGGTCACGTCCACCGGGTCAGGTCCGTTCCGCCTTCGCCAGGACGGCGTCGACCACCTGCTCCGGCTCCAACTGGTCGGTGTCCACCTCGATGGTGGCGACCTCCCGGTACAGCGGCAGCCGGGCGTCCAGCAGCGCCTTGAAGGTGGCGCGCGGGTTCACGCCGGCCAGCAGGGGCCGGGCGCTGGACAGACCCGTCCGCCGCACGCCCTCGGCCATGCCGACGTTGAGGAACACCACGGTGTGCGCCGCCAGCCGCGCGCGGGTCGCGGTGGACAGCACCGCGCCGCCGCCCAGCGCCAACACGCCGTCGTGCTCGGCCAGGCCCTTCGCGACCGCCTCCTCCTCCAGCGCCCGGAACGCGGGCTCGCCGTCGGTGGTGAAGATGTCGGAGATGGGTTTGCCGGCGGTGGCCACCACGTCCTCGTCGGTGTCCCGGAAGGCTACCCCGAGCCGGGCCGCGAGCAACTGCCCCACGGTCGTCTTGCCCGCGCCGGGCGGGCCGAGGACGACGTAGCGCGGGCTCACAGCCCCGCCCACCGGGCCTCCAGGGCCTCCACGTAGGACGCCACGTTCCGCTTGGTCTCCGCGATCGAGTCGCCGCCGAACTTCTCCAGCGCCGTCTCGGCCAGCACCAGCGCCACCACGGACTCCAGCACCACACCAGCCCGCGGCACGGCGCACACGTCCGACCGCTGGTGGATCGCCACGGCGGGCTCGCCGGTGCGGACGTCCACAGTGGACAGTGCACGGGGGACTGTCGAGATCGGCTTCATGGCGACGCGCACGCGCAGCGGCTCGCCGTTGGTGATCCCTCCCTCCAGTCCGCCCGCCCGGTTCGAGCGGCGCGTCACGCCCTTGGGACCGGTGCCCCGGTCGATCTCGTCGTGCGCCTGGCTGCCCCACCGCTCGGCGGTGGTGAAGCCGTCGCCGATCTCCACGCCCTTCATCGCCTGCACGCCCATCAGCGCGCCCGCGAGCCGCGCGTCGAGCCGGCGGTCCCAGTGCACGTGGGACCCCAGGCCCGGCGGCAGGCCGTACGCGATCACCTCGATCACGCCGCCGACCGTGTCACCCGCGTCCTTCACCGCCTCGACCTCGGCCACCATCGCCTCGGTGCCGCGCGGGTCGAACGCCCGCACCGGGCTCGCGTCGACCGCGTCGAGGTCACCCGGACCGGGGACCGGAGCGTCCTCGGGCGTCTTGGCCTTCCCGATCGACACCACGTGGCTGATGACGTCGACGTCGAACACCTGCTTGAGGAAGTGCCGCGCCACCGTGCCCAGCGCGGTCCGGGCGGCGGTCTCGCGGGCACTGGCCCGCTCCAGCACCGGCCGGGCCTCGTCGAACCCGAACTTCTGCATCCCGGGCAGGTCGGCGTGGCCGGGCCGGGGCCGGGTGAGGGCCTCGTTGCGGCCGGTCGGCTTCAGCTCGCTCGGGTCGACCGGGTCGGCGGACATCACCTTCTGCCACTTGGGCCACTCGGTGTTGCCGATCCGGACCGCGATCGGCCCGCCCTGGGTGAGCCCGTGGCGGACGCCGCCGAGGATCTCGACCTCGTCGGCCTCGAACCCCATGCGGGGGCTCCGGCCGAACCCGAGCCGTCGGCGCTCCAGTTGGGCGGACAGGTCGGCAGTGGTGACCTCAACCCCGGCGACCATGCCTTCCAGCACGGCTACCAGGGCCGGTCCGTGGGACTCCCCAGCGGTGATCCAGCGCAGCACGCCGCGAATCCTTTCACAGCGTTAACAGCACCGAGAGCCCTGGTAGCCGACGTCGCACCCGAATCTGTCAGGTGCGCGCCACGCCTCACCCTCCGGCCAGTGACACCAGCCACGCCGCACCGACCAGACCGGGACCGTGCGCAGGCCCGTCCCGAGGCCGCCACAGCGCTACCCCGAGTGTGATGACGCTCGCCAGGACCGCACCTACAGGCAGCGCCACCCACGACACCGAACCCAGCACCGCCCCCAGCGACCCGGCCAGCTTGACGTCTCCCCCGCCCATGGATGCCGGTGACAGCCGGTGCACCGCCAAGTGCAGCCCGAAGTACGCGAAGCAACCGGCCAGCGCACGCACAAGATCCGCCCCGCAAGCCGCCAACACTCCGCCCACCAGCGGATAAGCGGGCAAGGTGAGGGCATCGGGCAGGCGTCGGTGCCGGAAGTCCACGACGGACAGCAGCACGCCCAACCAGGCGACCAACAGCGGCACGGGCAACCAACGCGGCGGCACGTCCAACACGCCCGTCACGCACCACGACAACCCCACAGGCACCGCGCACCACGCCCAGTGCACGGACGCACCCCGCGGCAGGGAGCGCAGCAGACGAGCCCCGAGGGCTCCGACCAGAAAGCCTGACAGCGAGTAGATGACCATGGACCCAGCGTGCCCACTGGGCCGTTCGGAGCACAAGGAAAGGCGCGACTGAATGGTCCATTCAGCCGCGCCCATCGTCGAAAGAGGAGGTCAGCGCCGCCAGGAGAACAGCGCGTCGCCCGCCGCCACCGGACCGTCGGAGGCCTGGTCGAGCAGCGCGTCCGCACTGGCGTCCAGCGCGATGACCGGGCAGATCGGGGCGAACCCGGCAGCCTCGATCTCGGCCGGGTCCCACGTCACGATCGCCTGACCGGCCCGCACCGACTCACCCTTCACCACGTGCAGGGTGAAGCCCTCGCCCTTGCGCTTCACGGTGTCGATGCCCAGGTGCACCAGCACGGCCGCACCGTCGCCGGTGGCCACGACGAACGCGTGCGGGTGCAGCGTGACGACCGTGCCGTCCACCGGGGACACCACCTCGGCCGCCACCCGGTCCGGCTCCACGGCGATCCCCGGGCCGACCATCGCCTGCGCGAAGACCGGGTCCGGCACGTCGGTCAGCGGCACCACCCGCCCGGCGACCGGGCTGCCCACCCGCACCGTCACAGGAGGTCCTCGATGTCGCTGGCGATGGTGTCGGCCTCCGGGCCCACGACCACCTGGACGATGGTGCCCTGCCGCATGACGCCGTGCGCGCCGAGCTTCTTCAGCGCCGCCTCGTCCACGACCGAACCGTCCTCCAGTTCGCAGCGCAGCCGCGTGATGCACGGCTCGATCTCGATGATGTTGTCCGCCCCACCGAGTGCGGCGATGATCCCGGCCGCCCTGTCGTCCGCCACTTCGCAGTCCTCTCTCGACACACCTGGGGTGAGGGTGCCACCGCTCGGCCACGGTCGCGTAACGGCGGTTGACACCCGCTTGGCGCGCGGAGCATCCTCCCCGCACCAACTGGTCTAGACCGGAAAGTACCAATCCCGGTCTGCGAGCGCGAGCACGGGGAGGTGTCATGAACCGCGACGAGATCGTCGACGGGCCCAAGCCCAAGCACGCCCAGCTCCGCGACATCCTGCGGCGCATGGCCGAGCAGGAGCTGCCCCCCGGCTCGCCGATCCCGTCCGAGCGCGACCTCGCCCAGCTCTACCGGGTCTCCCGGATCACGGTGCGCGCCGCGGTCGGCCAGCTCGTCGCCGAAGGGCTGTTGACCAGGGCCAAGGGACGGGGCACGTTCACCGCCCGCCGCCGGATGGACGCCCAGCTCTACCTGGAGTCGTTCACCGACGACATGCGCAGGCGCGGGTCCACCCCCGCGACCGAGGTGCTGAGGTGCGCCGAGGAGGTCCCGCCACCGTCGGCGGCCACCGCCCTGGGCCTGCCCCCGCACGAGCCCGCGAGCCACGTGGTCCGCCTGCGGCGGGCCGACGGGGTCCCGCTGGCCGTGGAGCGCGGCTGGTACAGCCGGCGGGTCGTCCCCGACCTGCACCGGCACGACCTGACCGGTTCCCTCTACTCGCTGCTCGCCGACACCTACGGCGTCCAGCTCGACCACGCGGGGCAGACGGTCTGGGCCGAAGGCGCGGACCCGGAGACCGCGAGGTTGCTGGGCGTGCGCACCGGCAGTCCGCTGCTGGTCTTCCGCCGGGTCACCAGCTCCGCTGGGCGGCCCGTGGAGGACATGACGTCCTGGTACCGGGGCGATCTCTACCAGGTGACCATGCAACTGGACCGGACCGTCCCGGAATCCGGCCCATTCTCCGCCAAGGGAGGTAACCCATGAGCGCCAGCGCCCCTCAGGCGACCGGCGGCCGTGAGATCAAGGGACTCGCAGGTCTCCAGCGGTTCGGTCGCAGTCTCATGCTGCCGATCGCCGTCCTACCCGCCGCCGGCCTGCTGCTGCGGCTGGGCCAGGACGACATGCTGGGCAAGGACAGGCTGGGCTGGAACGAGGTCGCGGCCGTCGTCGGCAACGCCGGCGACGCCCTGTTCGCCAACCTGCCGCTGCTGTTCGCGGTAGGCATCGCGGTCGGCTTCGCCCGCCGCGGCGACGGCTCCACCGGCCTGGCCGCCGTGGTCGGCTACGTGGTGCTGACGGGCGTGTTCAAGGCGATGGCGCCGCTGGTGCTGGACCAGCCGACCGACCCGACCGCCAAACCCGCGGTGATCAACTACGGCGTGCTCGGCGGCATCATCGTCGGTCTGCTCACCGCGGTCCTGTGGCAGCGGTACCACCGCATCAAGCTGCCGGCCTACCTGGCGTTCTTCGGCGGCCGGCGGTTCGTGCCGATCCTCGTCGCGGGCGTCATGGTGGTCTTGGGCGTGCTCATGGGCCTCATCTACCCGTGGTTCAACTCGGGCCTGAAGGCCGTCGGTGAGGCCGTCACGGGCAGCACCATCATCGGCGCGGGCATCTACGGCTTCGTCAACCGCCTGCTGATCCCGCTGGGCCTGCACCACATCGTCAACAACATCGTGTGGTTCCAGTTCGGCGAGTACGAGGGCAAGACCGGTGACATCCCGCGCTTCCTCGCGGGCGACCCGACCGCGGGCACGTTCCAGACCGGTTTCTTCCCGATCTTCATGTTCGCCCTCCCGGCGGCGGCGCTGGCGATCATCCACACGGCCCGTCCGGCGCAGAAGAAGCTCATCGCGGGCATCATGGGCTCGGCGGCGCTGACCGCGTTCATCACCGGTGTCACGGAGCCGCTGGAGTTCGCGTTCATGTTCGTGGCGTGGCCGCTGTACGTGATCCACGCGTTCCTGACCGGCACCTCGCTGGCGATCAGCAACGCCCTGGGCATCCACGACGGCTTCAGCTTCTCCGCCGGCGTCATCGACTACGCGATCAACTTCGGCATCGCGCAGAAGCCGCTGCTGATCATCCTGCTCGGCCTGATCTACGCGGTGATCTACTACTTCCTGTTCCGGTTCGTCATCGCCAAGTGGAACCTGCGCACACCTGGCCGCGACGACGACGAGGACCCGGAGGCCGACCCGAGCGTCGTGGAGACCGCCAACGGCGGACGCAAGGGCGACAAGAAGGACGGCAAGTCGGGCGCGCCGGCGTCCTGACGTGCATCTCGTGAACTACGAAAGGACGGATCATGCCTGAGCGACGGGTCACCGTGGCGAGCAAGGTGGGCCTGCACGCCCGCCCGGCGGCGGTGCTGGCCAAGGCGGCGGCCGGTCAACCGGTGAAGGTCACCATCCGCAAGGAGGACGGCCAGCCGGTCGAGGCG
This sequence comes from Actinosynnema sp. CA-248983, assembly GCA_050954585.1. Lineage (GTDB taxonomy): Bacteria > Actinomycetota > Actinomycetes > Mycobacteriales > Pseudonocardiaceae > Actinosynnema. The sequence goes on from CP191863.1 coordinate 6,223,731, forward strand.
GCCAGCGTGCTCGGCCTGATGACACTCGGGGCGATGCACGGCGACGAGGTCGTGCTGGCGGCCGACGGCGACGGCGCGGACGCCGCGCTGGAAGCCATCGCCGCCATCATCGCGACCGACCTCGACGAGGCCTGATCCACTCCGGAGGCCCTGCCCGCACCCTCGCGCGGGCAGGGCTTTCCGGCGTGTTCAGCCGAGTGGCAGCGGGAGGACGTTGTCGGTCGCCGCGCGGAGGGCTGCTCGCATGGCCTCGCGGGGGGCGGGTTGGCCGGTGAACTGTTCGGACTGGCCGAACGCCTGGTGCATCAGCATGTCCAAGCCGGTCGCCAACGCTCGGCCGCGCTTCTCCACCGCGTAAGCCACCGGCGTGGGCCACGGGTGGTAGATGACGTCCAGCACACAAGGCGATTCGGCCAGTTCCGACGCGATCGGCTCCGTGGCCGCCGGTGGCACAGTGCTGACCAGAACGTCCGAAGAGGCGGCCAAGCCGGCGAAGTCGGCCTCATCCCAAGGGATCAGGGTGAGCGACACACCGGCGCGAGCAGCACACTCCGAAGCCTCACCGGCGCGGCTCACCGAGCGCACGACCAACGACACGTCCCTTACGCCAACGGACCCCAAAGCCACCAGAGCCGCAGTGGCAGTGCCACCGGCGCCCAGCAACACGCCCCGCGAGCCCGAGGAGAAGCCGCAGGCTGCACGTAGAGCGCCCAGCACACCATCGACATCGGTGTTGTCGGCGTGCCAACCCTCAGCAGTAGGCACCAGAGTGTTCGCCGCGCCCACCAAAGCCGCGCGAGGAGACACAGAGGACGCGACGGCCAGGGCGGCGCGCTTGCCGGGCATGGTGACCGACAAGCCGACCCACGACGAGTCCAAGCCCCTGACCAGCGGCTCGACGCCGTCCTCGGAGCACTCGATCCGGTCATAAGACCAGTCCGACAGCCCCAGAGCAGCGAAGGCCGCGTTGTGCAGGACCGGGGACAGCGAGTGCGACACCGGTGACCCGATCACCGCAGCGTGACGAACGGCCACGGTCAGAAGACACCCTCCGCGCGCGCCTTCGCGACCAGGCGGTTGTGCTCGTTGATGTTGTCCGAGAAGCACGAAGTGCCGTCCTTCTGGCACTTCACGAAGTACATGAACGAGCCGGGCTCGGGCGTGATGGCCGCGGTGATGGCCTCGCGGCTCACCGAGCCGATCGGCGTCGGGGTCAGGCCCTTGACGCTGTAGGTGTTGTACGGGCCCGAGCGCTCGCGGTCCTCGTCGCTGGTGGTGACGATCGGGCGTTCGAGCTTGTAGTTGACCGTCGAGTCGAACTGGAGGATGTGGTTGTCCGCCAGGCGCTTGTAGATGACCTGGGAGATCTTGCCGAAGTCCTTCTCCAGGCCTTCCTTCTCCACCAGCGACGCGATGACCAGCACCTCGTACGGGCGGAAGCCGGTCTTGGTGGTGCCGCCGGGGATGCCGTAGCCCTGCAACCTGGTGTTGGACGTCTCGATGACGCTCTTGAGCAGCTCCACCGCGGACGCGCCCGGCTTCAGGTGGTACAGGCCCCGGGTGATCAGGCCCTCCAGGCGGTGCTCCTTGGGCGCCTTGCTCACGTCCGGCACGGCCCAGTCCGGGATGCCCAGGGCCACCGGGTCGGCGTTCTCCGCCGCGTCCCGCAGCTCCTCCGGGGTGACGCACTTCTTCACGCCGTCCAGCTCGGCGCAGGAGGCGTCGGAGAGCATCGTCAGGATGCCCTTGGTGACCTTGCCGTCGGGGCCGGTGATGTCGTGCAGGACGTTGCCGCCCTTGACCTCCAGCGGCACGACCTTGGCCTTCGGGTCGACCATCCGCTCCACCGCGGCCTTGCCCGACATCTTCGTCTTCATCAGGTAGAAGCCGGGCTGGATCGCGGTCACCCGCGAGTCGCCCTCGCCCGCCTCGGTGAACGCCCGCGCGCTGGCCACGACGCCCTGCTCCTTGAGCGAGGTGGCGATAGTGGTGACCAGGTCGCCGTCCTTGACCTCGACCACGACGTCACCTTCACCCGCTCCGGCGAAGTCCTCGTACGAGCCGATACCCCGCAACTGCTGGTAGCCGTAGTACGCGCCGGCGCCACCGCCGACCAGCACCAGCGCGACCACCAGCCACAGCACGGTCTTCTTCCGGCGGCGCTTGGCCCGCCGGGCGGCTGCGGCGGCCTTGCCGCGCTGCCGGTTCTGCTCGTGGTGCACGTCAGGTTCGCTGAACAACCCGAGGTCGTCGCTCACGTGCGGTCCTTCGGTCCGGGGGCCTGCTCCTCGTCGGCGGAGCGGGCCACGTGTCGCGCCCGCCCGTCCAGCCAGGACTGGAGGATCTCGACGGCGGCAGCCTGGTCCACGACGGCGCGTTGCTTCTTGCCCTTCACCCCGCGCTCGGCGAGCACGCGGCCGGCCGTGACGGTGGTGAGCCGTTCGTCGTGCAGGCGCACCGGCACCGGGGCGATCCGCTCGGCCAACGCCGCAGCGTACGCCGCCGCCGACGCCGCCGCCGGCCCGTGCCGCCCGGCCAGGGTTCGGGGCAGTCCGACCACGACCTCCACCACCTCGTGCTCGGTGACGAGTCCGGCCAGGTCCGCCAGGTCCCGGCCGGTCTTCTCGTCACGCGACAGGGTAACCAGCGGGGTCGCCAGGAATGCCCCGGGGTCGCTGAGCGCGACCCCCACCCGCACCGAGCCGACGTCGACGCCCAGCCTCCGGCCGAGGCCGGGGTCGTCGACGCCGGGACGGTCAGTGCTGTTCAACGGCGCGGTCCACCTCGGTGCGCAGGGCGGCGAGGGCCTCGTTCACCCCGGCGGGGTTGGTGCCGCCGCCCTGGGCCAGGTCCGGCTTGCCGCCACCGCGACCGCCCACGGCCGGGGCGAACGCGGGCACCAGCGAGCCTGCGGCCAACCCGAGCGAACGGGCGGCGGCGGTGGTGGCCACCACGAAGCTCACCTTGTCGCCGTCGGGCGCGAACAGGCCGACCACGCCGGGCCGGTCGCCGAGGCGGTTGCGCACCTCGCCGGCCAGGGACCGCACGTCGGCGGCGGCCGTGCCCTCGGGCAGGGCCAGCGCGACCAGGGCCACGCCGCGCACGTCCAGGGCCTGCTCGGCCAGGGACCCGGCGGAGGACATCAGCTGGGCCGCGCGCACCCGCTCCAGTTCCTTCTCGGCGTTGCGCAGCCGCTCCACCAGGGCCTCGACCCGGGCCGGGACCTCGGCGTCGGGCACCTTCAGCATGGCGGCGACGTTCTGCACCAGGGCCCGCTCCTGGGCCAGGTACTTGAACGCCTCGATGCCGACGTAGGCCTCCAGGCGGCGCACACCCGAACCGACCGACGACTCACCGATCACGGTGATGGGGCCGATCTGCGAAGCGTGCTCGACGTGCGTGCCACCGCACAGCTCGCGCGACCACGGGCCGCCGATCTCGACCACCCGGACGGTGTCGTCGTAGGTCTCGCCGAACAGGGCGACCGCGCCCATCTCCTGGGCGCCGCCCATGTCGGTGTAGACCACGCGCACCGGCAGGTCCTTGCGGACCGCCAGGTTGGAGACCTCTTCGATCTCGCTGCGGGTCTCCTCGGACAGACCACCCGTCCAGGCGAAGTCCAACCGCAGGTAGCCCGGCTTGTTGTACGAACCGCTCTGCAAGGCCGACGGGCCGAGCACCTGGCGCAGGGCGGCGTGCACGACGTGCGTGCCCGAGTGGCCCTGGCGGGCGCCGACGCGCCACTCCGGGTCGACCCGGGCTTCGACGTGCTCGCCCTCGGCGATCTCGCCGGACAGCACCCGGACCTGGTGCACCCACAGCTTGCGGGCCACCTTCTGGACGTCCACGACCTCCAGCTCGGCGTTCCCGGACACGATCACGCCGGCGTCGCTCTCCTGGCCGCCGGACTCCGCGTACAGCGGGGTGCGGTCCAGCACGACCTCGACGATGTCGCCCTCGCGAGCGGACCGGACGCGCTTGCCCTCGCTGATGATGCCGCGCAGCGTGGCCTCGGAGGCCAGCTCCTGGTAGCCGGTGAACTCGGTGGCCCCCAGCTCCAGCAGCTCCCGGTACACGGTCTGGTCGCCGTGGCCGGTCTTCTTGCCGGCGGCGTCGGCCTTGGCGCGGGCGCGCTGCTCGGCCATCAGCTTGCGGAACCCGTCCTCGTCCACGGTCAGGCCCGCTTCGGAGGCCATCTCCAGGGTGAGGTCGATCGGGAACCCGTAGGTGTCGTGCAGCTGGAACGCCTTGTCACCCGGCAGCGTGGCGCGGCCGTCGGCCTTGACCTCGGCGGCGGCGTTGTCGAAGATCCGCGACCCGGCTTCCAGCGTCCGGAGGAACGTGTCCTCCTCGGCCTTGAGCACCTGGGCGATCCGCGGGAAACCGCTGACCAGGTCCGGGTAGCCCGGACCCATGGCGTCCCGGACGATCTCGGCGAACTGCACCAGCACCGGCTCGGTCACGCCCAGCAGGCGGGCGGAGCGGACGATGCGGCGCAGCAGGCGGCGCAGCACGTAGCCGCGGGCCTCGTTGCCGGGGGTGACGCCGTCACCGACGATGAGGACACCCGACCGGGCGTGGTCGGCGATGACCCGGAACCGGACGTCGTCGACCGGGTTGTCACCGTACTTGCGCCCCGACAGCTCCTCGGCCTTCTGGATCACCGGGCGGACCAGGTCGGTCTCGTAGACGTTGTCCACGCCCTGGAGCAGCACGGCGACGCGCTCGACGCCCATGCCGGTGTCGATGTTCTTGTTCGGCAGCGAGCCGATCGGCTTGTGGCCCAGCTTCGGGCTCAGCTCGCCGCGCTCGTCCTGCATGAAGACCAGGTTCCAGATCTCCAGGTACCGGTCCTCGTCGACGACCGGGCCGCCCTCCTTGCCGTAGGCGGGGCCGCGGTCGTAGTAGATCTCCGAGCAGGGACCGCCGGGGCCGGGCACGCCCATGTCCCAGTAGTTGTCCTTGCCGTCACGGCGCTGGATGCGCTCGGTGGGCAGGCCGGCGACCTTCTGCCACAGCTGCCGGGCCTCGTCGTCGTCCTCGTAGACGGTGACCCAGATGCGCTCGGGGTCGAACCCGTAGCCGCCGGCGTCCTGGGACCCGGTGACCAGCTCCCAGGCCAGCCGGATGGCGTCTTCCTTGAAGTAGTCGCCGAAGGAGAAGTTGCCCGCCATCTGGAAGAACGTGTTGTGGCGGGTGGTCTTGCCGACCTCGTCGATGTCGGGCGTGCGCACGCACTTCTGGATGCTGGTGGCGCGCTTGAACGGCGGCGGGGCCTCGCCCAGGAAGTACGGCTTGAACGGCACCATGCCGGCGTTGACGAACAGCAGGTTCGGGTCGTCCAGGATGAGCGAGGCGGAGGGCACGACCGTGTGGCCGGCGTTCTCGAAGTGCTCGCGGAAGCGCTTGATGATCTCGTGGGTCTGCACGGGTTGTCCTTGGGTCTACGGGTGGAAATCAGGGCACGGCGAGGCGAACGACCTCTAGCGGTCGTTCGCCCTGCGCGCTCGCCGACCCGGCGTGAAGCCCGTCTGACGTTCCACGGTGTCCTGCAACTCCTGCTCGCGCTCGGTCATTCCCGCGCGGACCTCCGCGCCGAACGACCCGATCGCGCCGGCCAGCTCCCGCAGGCCCTCGCCGACGTTGGCGCCGATGCCCGCCGGGGTGGCGGCGTGCGCGGCCTGACCCGCCTTGCGGGTGGCGAACACGCCCGCGGCGATGCCCAGCCCGAACCAGAACAGACGCCTCATCGCCGACCTCGCCGCGAGTGCTTCTTGGGCTCCTGGGCGGCCTTGCGGCGGGCCTTGATGGCCTTGCTGACGCCGTAGGACAGGGCCGCGGCCTTCACCAGCGGCCCGCCCAGGGTGGCGGTGAACAGCGACGTCAGCGCGGAGACGTTGCCGGTGACCGCGCGCGCGTTGGCGGTGATGCCGTCCACCCGCTCCAGCTGGGTGTTCACGTGCGTGATCGTGGTGTTCGCGCCGCTGAAGATCGGGTCGCTGTTCTGGTGCGCCTTGCGGATGGCGATGGTGGCCTCGTCCAGCGTGCGGCCCAGCTTGATCAGCGGGATGGCCAGCAGGATCACCAGCAGCACGAACGCGCCGGCGGCGACCAGCGCGGCGATCTGCCCTGGCGACACGAGTCCTCCTGAAAGGCGAGCTGAGGCTTGGTGCAAGAGAGGTTACCGTGCTGGATCGCCTCGGCTTCGCCGAGGCAGGCGAGGCCGCCTGGAAGTCGGCTCGTCGCGCCGCGTTTCCCGCCGATCGAAAAGCATGATCGTCGGGAAAGGCGACGCGACAAGCCGACGCGGCCTCGCGTGTGCCACCCGAATGACCTCTGGTGGATCTCGCTTGCGCGGTTCCCACGTGACGGGATCGAGCGTGAGGACTACTCAAATGACCGATGACTTCGCCGAGTTCGTTGTCGTAGCGTGATCTTCCGTCCGACCCCCCACCAGAGGAGGAACCGGCATGGAGAACGAGACCCCTCAGGCCAGCGGTCTGCTGCTCAGCGCCGAGCCGCTGACCAGCGCGGTCGACCGCAACAAGGCCAACGGCGCCCTGGACGACACCGACGGCAACGACTGAGTTGACCGTCCCGACCCTGGCTGACCTCGTCGCACCGATCGGGGTCAGCCAGTTTTTCGACGCGGTGCAGGGCCGGACCCACCAGCGGTTCCCCGGCCGTGCGGGGCGGTTCGCCGACCTGCTGCCGTGGTCGGAGGTCAACCGGGTGCTGCGGCAGCACCGGCTGGAGTTCCCCCGGCTGCGGCTCGCGCAGGGCGGCGAGGTCGTCCCGACGCACTCCTACGCCGAGACGGTGGAGACCCGGCGCACGGGGCCGGTGTCCCGGCTGCTGCCCGCCGCGTTCGCCGAGAAGATGCGCGGCGGCGCGACGCTGGTGCTGGACTCCGTCCACGAGATGTTCGGACCCGTCGGCGACCTGGCCGCGCAGCTGGAGCACGAGCTGCGGGAACGGGTCCAGGTCAACCTCTACGCGGGGTGGGGCGTCACGCACGGCTTCGACGTGCACTGGGACGACCACGACGCGCTCATCATCCAGATCTCCGGCCGCAAGCGGTGGCGCATGCACGGGGTGACCCGGCCGGCCCCGCTCCAGCGGGACGTGGTGCTGCCGGACAAGCCGACCGGCGAGCCGGTCGACGACTTCATGCTGGAGGACGGCGACGTCCTCTACCTGCCGCGCGGGCACTGGCACGACGTGTCGGCGGTCGGCTCGGAGTCGCTGCACCTGACCATCGGGTTCAACCGGGCGACCGGCGTCGACCTGGTGGCGTGGCTGGCCGACCAGTTGCGCGCCGAAGAGGTGTTCCGCACGGACCTGCCCCGGTTCGGGACACCCGAGCAGAAGGCTGATCGCGCGCGGGAGTTGCGGGAACGCGTAGCCGCGTTGATGGACGACGACGTGGTGGCGCGGTTCCTGGACGACCGGGACGCGCAGGCCCCGGCCATCTCGCTGGTGGGGATGCCGTGGACGGCGACCACCGACCTCCTCCCCCCGGGTGACGAGTCCGAGGTGCGGCTGCTGACGCCCCGTGCTGTGCTTGAGCTGGGACCGGAGACGGTGTCACTGGCCGCGGCGGGCAAGCGGCTGGTGTTCGCCAAGGCCGCCGCTCCGGTGCTCCAGGCCTTGATCGGGGCCGCGCGGCACCCGATCAAGGAGTTGGTCGAGGCGGGCGCACCGCTCCTCGACCGGGTAACCGTCCGGGCACTGCTCGGTGAGTTGGTCACACAAGGGGTGCTGGTTCCGGAGTGATCCGTTAGGCTTAGGTATGCCTAACATAAGTTCCGACGGGTTGCCGGGTTGCGCGGTCCTCACGCGCCAGCTCGGCGGGAACCCGGCCGGGACGGCGACGCTCATGACGTCGTGGCTGCTCATCGAGCAGCCCGGCCCGTGGCCCGCCGACGCGTTGGAGCAGACCCTGGCCTCGGTGTTCGGGCCGGGACGACTGGACGGGCCGCGGGCCGCCGGACTGCGCCCGCTGCTGATCCGCCGTCCCGGCCGCCACCAGCGCGACCCCGACGCGCCGCACACCGTGTTCGTGGGCAGCGGCGTGCCGGGCAACCGGTGGCTGGAGAAGATCGAGGTGTCCGACCTCGCGGACCTGGCGGCGCTGGACGTGGCCGCGGTCGCGGCGGGCGTCCCCGGCCACGGCGAGCGCGTCGACGGCCCGTTGTTCCTGGTCTGCACGCACGGCACCAAGGACGTGTGCTGCGCGGTGCTGGGCCGGCCCCTGGCGGGCGTGCTGGGCCAGAACCACCCTGGTCGGGCGTGGGAGGTCAGCCACGTCGGCGGCGACCGGTGGGCGGGCAACCTGCTGGTCGTGCCGGACGGCTTCCTGCACGGGCAGCTCGACCCCGGCGAGGCGGCCCTGGTGGCCAAGTCCGCGCTGGTCGGGCAGGTCGTGGCGGAGCAGTTGCGCGGCCGGACGTCCGCGCCGAGCCCGTGGGCGCAGTTCGCGGAGATCGCGGTGCGCAAGTCGTTCGGGCTGCGCGGCGTCGATTCGGTGCTCGCGGTGGACGAGCGTCCGGGCGAGGGTGACGAGGTGCGGGTGGTGACCGTGCAGGGGCTGGACGACCTGTACGAGGTCACCGTCGCCCGCACCGTCGCCACGGCGTCGGGCGCGAGCCGGTGCTCGGGCGTGATCACCCCGCCCGCTTACACCACCCGGTCGATAGCGGCGCTGGTCCGCGCCGGGGAACGCTGGTTCCGGGTCGGGAGCACCGTCCCGCCCGGTATCCCCGACCGGACGGGACGGGCGTCCCTCACCGGCGGGCGAGCGTGAGGTAGGCGAACCCCAGCAGACCGCGGTAGCCCTTGAGCCACAGGTCGCGGTGCTCGTCGACGGTCTTGCGGACGTCGGCGGCCTCGGCGTGGTCGGGGTGGTCCAGCAGCCAGCGCTCGCGGGCGAGGCACCACCGGGACTCGAAGCTGTCCCACTCGTCCAGGCTCGCGGTGGTGACGTTGAACAGCCGGAACCCGGCTTCCATCGCCGCGTCCACCAGCACGTCCAGGGTGCCCAGGCAGTCGCCCTCGAACTCGCGCGCGAGGTCCTCCGGCGGGGTGCGCTCCCAGAACCCGTCGCCGAGCAGCAGCAGGCCGCCGGGGCGGATGCGCTCGTGCAGGGCGGCGAGGGTCTCCCGCGTGCCGCCCCAGGCGTGCGACGACCCGATGGAGATGGCGACGTCCGCTGGCGGACCGGCCCACGTGGTCAGGTCGCCCAGGTCCAGCCGGACCCGCTCGGACAGCCCCCTGGCCTGGGCGTTCGCCCGGCCGCGGTTGATCGCGTACTCGTCGCCGTCCACGCCGAGCCCGGTGGCCGACGGCTCGTGCTCCAGGGCGCGCAGCAGCAGTTCGGCCCACCCGCTGCCGTAGTCGACGATCGTCGAGCCGCGCAGTGAGCCGAGGCTCGCGATGAGGTCGTAGGACCGCGAGTCGGACAGCGGCGAGTTGAAGTCAAGCAGGGCATGCCCGTTCACGGGTGGAGCGTCAGTCACGGCGCACACCGTGTCAGACGCGGCCGTGATCGTCATCAGGTTTTTCTATTCCTCCCCGCGCACGACTTTGCGCAGCTTGGGCAGGCGTTCGGCGATGTAGCGCTCCGCGCCCCGGCCGGTGGGCACGTAGTAGTCGCGGCCGACCAGGTCGTCCGGTGCGTACTGCTGGGTCAGCACGCCCTCGGGGACGTCGTGGGGGTAGCGGTAGCCCTGGGCGTTGCCCAGCTTGGCCGCGCCCGCGTAGTGGCCGTCGCGCAGGTGGGGCGGGACCTGGCCGATCAGGCCCTTGCGGACGTCGGACATCGCCTCCCCGATCGCGACCGTCACCGCGTTGGACTTGGGCGCGGTGGCCAGGTGGACCGTGGCGTGGGCCAGGTTCAGGGCGCATTCCGGCAGGCCGATGAGCTGCACGGCCTGGGCGGCGGCGACGGCGGTCTGCAACGCCGTGGGGTCGGCCATGCCGACGTCCTCGCTGGCGTGGATGACCAGGCGGCGGGCGATGAACCTCGGGTCCTCGCCCGCTTCGATCATCCGGGCCAGGTAGTGCAGGGCGGCGTCGACGTCCGAGCCCCGGATGGACTTGATGAACGCGCTGGTCACGTCGTAGTGCTGGTCGCCCTGGCGGTCGTAGCGCACGGCGGCCTTGTCGACGGTCGCCTCCAGGGTGACCAGGTCCAGGACGCCGTCGGTGACCGCGTCGGCCGCCGCTTCCAGGGCGGTCAGGGCGCGGCGGGCGTCGCCGCCGGCCAGCCGGACCAGGTGGTCCTCGGCGTCGGGGGCGATGGTGATGGCGCCGTTCAGGCCGCGTTCGTCGGCGGTGGCGCGGCGGACCAGGGAGCGGACGTCGTCGTCGCTCAGCGGGCGCAGCTGGAGGACCAGCGAGCGGGACAGCAGGGGCGAGACGACCGAGAAGAAGGGGTTCTCGGTGGTCGCGGCGACCAGCAGGACGATCCGGTCCTCGACCGCGCCGAGCAGGGCGTCCTGCTGGGTCTTGGAGAAGCGGTGGACCTCGTCGATGAACAGGACGGTCGACTCGCCCGAGCGCACCAGACGGCGGCGGGCCTCGTCGATGACCGCCCGGACCTCCTTCACGCCCGCCGACAGGGCGCTCAACGCGGCGAACCGGCGGCCGGTGGCCTGGGAGACGAGGGTGGCGAGGGTGGTCTTGCCGGTGCCGGGCGGGCCGTAGAGCATCACGGACGCGGGCGACGAGCCCTCCACCAGGCGGCGCAGGGGCGCGCCGGGTCCCAGCAGGTGGCCCTGGCCGACCACCTCGTCCAGCGTGCGGGGGCGCATCCGCACGGCGAGGGGCGCGTTGGCGGCGATGCGCTGCGCCTTCTCCTCGTCCGTGGCGCCGAACAAGCCCTCGTCGAACAGCCCTTCGTTCACATGTTCGACTGTAGCTCCCCCGTGCACAGCCGCTGTCCGAGCGTGCAACGGCGGTACCCGGCGGGGTGTCGGACGGGCCAGGGTCGGTGCCATGAGCAGGCTGAGTCCCGAGCAGATCGCCCGGCACGCCCACGACGCGGGCTTCCGCGGGGAGGACCTGACGACCGCGGTGGCGGTGGCGCTGGCCGAGTCCGGCGGCGACCCCCGCGCGCACAACGACGTGCCGCCCGACAACTCCTACGGGCTGTGGCAGATCAACATGCTGGGCGCGCTGGGGCCCGCGCGGCGGCGCGAGTTCGGGCTGGAGTCCAACCGGGAGCTGTTCGACCCGGCGGAGAACGCGAAGGCCGCGAACAGGATCTCCGGTGACGGGCGGTCGTGGACGCCGTGGTCGACCTACACCAACGGCGCGTACCGGCAGTACCTGGACGAGGCGCGGCGGGGCGTGAAGTCCCTGCGCGACAAGGGCTCCGGCGGCGGTTCGGGCGGTGGCGGCGGTCGCGGCGGGTCGGGTGGTGGCGGCGGTCGCGGCGGGTCGGGTGGTGGCGGCGGTCGCGGCGGGTCGGGTGGCGGCTTTTCGGTGGACCTCGACGTGCTGCGGGAGTTCACCCGGCGCACGCGGCGCACCGCCGACGACCTCACCGCGGTGGGCCGCCGGCACGTGCGCGAGGTGCGGGAGATCGCCGACGACAGCTTCGGGCGCATCGGCAGGCAGTCCGGGTTCGCCGACGCCCTCGACGGGTTCGCCTCCGCCCTGCGCAAGCAGGTGAAGGCGGTCGCGCACAACACCGACCGGCTCGCCGACTCCGCCGCCCGCGCCGCCCGGTCCTACCGGGACCAGGACGACGACACCGCCCGATCGCTGAAGGGCTGACCACTGTGGACACACGCGCGATGGCGAAGCACTTCGCCGAGAGCATGATCGGGCACCGGAACGCGTTGGCGGGCAAGGCGGAGGACGCCGTCAAGGCCCAGTACGCGCTGAACCGCACCGCCGAAGCCCTCACCGAGGGCCACGAGGACCACAAGAAGGCCTCCCGAACCGTCCTGGACAACTGGAAGGGCAACCAGTCCGAGGGCTTCGAGAAGCGCTCGGGCCGGATCGGCCGCCAACTCCGGGTCACCGCCGACGCCGCCCGGGACGCGGAGAAGATCGTCGCCGGGGTCAGCGCGACCCTCACCACCAACCACACCAGGGCGCGGCAGGCCGTCGAGGAGTACCTGGCGCAGGCCGTGCGCATCCTCGACGCCGGCGTGGCGGTCGGGTCACGGGCCGCCCTGCTCAAGGCCGTGGCCGCAGCGGCGGACCTGGAACCCCGCTACACCAAGGAAACCGCCACCGCGCTCCGGCACGCCCGCGACGAACTCGAAGGAGCCGCGCGCAAGCTGAAGGCGCTGGAGCGCGAGGTCGAGCACGACGGCGTCGCCGACGCCCGGCCGGAGCGGACGCGCGGCCGGACCACCCCGTCCCAGGCCCGCGAACGGGGCCGCGTCCGGACGATCCTGGCCAAGGCGCGCAAGGAGATCGGCACCCGCGAGAACCCGCCGGGCAGCAACCGCAACCCGTACGGTGGTGCTCGTCGTTCGCCACCGCCATGTGGCGCAAGGCGGGCGTGGACATCCCGCTGCTGCCGTTCACCGGGGACGTCTTCCGCTGGGGGCAGCGCAACGGCAAGGCGTACACCAACCTCAAGCAGGTCCGCCCCGGTGACGTGCTGCTGTTCGGCACCGGGCCGCAGAGCCCGGCCACCAGCACGCACATCGGCATCGTCGAGAAGGTCGAGGGTGGCACGGTGACCCTCATCGAGGGCAACTCCGGCGACGCCGTCCGCCGCAACACCCACAGCCTCGGCTCGGGCAAGTTCTACGGAGGGGTGCACCCGTGATCAGCGCACACGCCCACGACCCGGACCGGGGAGTCGCCGTCGAGGTCGGCCCCGGCGGCACACTGCTCGACCTGACCCTTGACGGCCGCGCGCTGCGCCTGGGCAGCGACCTGGCCCGCACGATCCTCGCCCTGGTGGACACCGCGACCGCGCGCGCCGACGCGCGGGCCACGCACGCCCTGGGCGACCTGACCGACCTGGGCCTGGGGGTCCGTGGGACGGCCGAGGCCGAGGACACCACCCCGACGACGTGGAGGGTCTGATGGGCCTGGGAGCACGGCTGGACGGCATCCGCGGCGAGGCGTCCGGCGACGGCGTGTCGGTGACCGTGGACCTGCACGGCAAGCTGGTGGGGCTGGCGTTCGACCGGGACGCGTTCACCCGGCGGCCGGACGACCTCGCGGGCGTGGTGCGGCGGCTGGCCGAGGCGGCGACCGCGGACGCCCTGGCGCAGGGCATGGCGGTGGTGACCGAGGTCGTGCCCGCGTGGTGGCTGGACGATCAGCGGACCTCGTCGAGCAGCACGGTCAGGTGACGCACCAGCGCCGCGCCGTCCGCCGGGGCGATGCGCACCCACGGCTCACCCGCCACGTCCTCCGCGGCCATCGCATACCGGCCCGCGGTGGTGTCGGTCCAGCTCAGCACGGGTGTCCGGCCGCTGGGTCCGGTCGCGGCGAGCTGGCCCGCCGCGCCCCGGCCGGACTCCAGCAGCGTGGTGAGCGCCCGGGTCGCGCGCCCGGTGACACCCGCTTGGGCCAGCGCGCGTTCCAGGGCCGCGTAGCCGCCGGTCGCGTAGGCGTCGACGGCCGCGGAGAACGCCGTGCGGGGCAACCGGACCTGGTCGCCGGGGCCCGGTTGGGCGTCGCCGACGACCTTCGCCACGGCCGGGACCAGGTCGGTGATCGGTTCCAACGCGACCTCGCGGTCGTTGAGCACCGCCAGCACCCCGCGCGACCCGCGCACGGCGGCCAGCACGCGCCACGGCTGGGGGCGGAAGACCAGGGCGTCGACGGAGAGCGTGCTGCCGGTGAGGTAGCCGAACAGGTCCTCCACCTCGGGCGCGACGTCGTCGCCGTCGGCCAGGCCCGCCTCGCTGAGCGTCCGGAACACCTGCGCGCCCAGCGCGTCCCGCTCGGCCATGGTCTCGCCGTGCGAGGGGACCTCCAGCGGGTAGGGCGGGTCGCCCGCGCCGAGGTCCTCCCAGAGGAGGTCGAATTCCAGGTGGGACAGGACGACCGCGGTCCCGGAACGGCGTGCCATGTCGACCGAAGGTAGTGGGGCGGGGGCGGTGCGCGGGCGGGTATCGCCGAAGTCGCCCGCAACCCGAGCGGTGCTCGTGGACTCGGGCGCGGAGCCGTTGCCTCGTACGCTGCCCGGCATGGACGTCGGCCACGGTCTGCTCACCGTCCGGGCGTCGGGCGCGGCGGCGGCGAGGGCCGCGCTCGGGGGTGCGCCGCCGCAGGACATCCAACTGCTGATGGGCTGCGCGGTGCCGAAGGGCCTGCCCGACCAGGGCGTGGCGCTGCGCCTGCCGGACGCGTCGCTGCACGCCTCCCCCGCCGGCGCGGTGCTGCTGACCGTCGTCGAGGCCCGGCTGACCATCGGGTTCGGCGAGCTGAAACCCCTGATGTTCCAACCGGTCCCGGTCGACCCGCCACTGCGCGCGGTGTTCGCCGGCGCGGTCGCGCACGTGCTGGCGGCGGCACGGGCACTGGACCCGCACGGACTGTCCCACCACCTGGTCGGGCTCGCGGAACTGGTGCTGCGCAGCGCGTTGAAGGCCGAGTTGGACCGTGTTGACGCTCTGGCCGCCCGCCGCCGGGAGGCGCTGGACTACATGCGCGAGCACCTGTCCGACCCGGGTTTGAGCGCGGACCGGGTGGCCGAGGCGATGTTCATCTCGCGGCGGCGGTTGTACCAGTTGTTCGACGACGGTCAGGGCGTGTCGGAGCGCATCCGGGGCCTGCGGATCGACCGGGCGAAGGCGCTGCTGAGCGACCCGGCGAAGGCGGACCGGGGCATCGGGGAGATAGCCAGGGCGTGCGGTTTCGTCAGCGCCGCCCACTTCTCGCGGACGTTCCGCCAGGTCGTGGGCTCGACCCCGACCGAGTACCGGACTCGCTGAACTCGATCCCCGACACGAACCGCCCGGCGATCCCGGAGACGTCCAACCACCCGCGCCCGGTCGGCGAGTGCAACGTGAACACCACCGCCACCCGCCCGGCGCTCACGACCACCTGCAACTGCGCCCCCGCACCCGACACCGGCACCCGCTCGACGATCACGACGGGATACCCGTGCGCGGTAACCCCTTTCGTCACATCCCGAACAGCAGCCCCGGCCAACCCCAGCCCGACTTGATCATCCGGCACCTGCTCGCCCGGGACGACCGCCGCCATCAGCACCGCCGGATCGGCTTGGGGGTGCTCCACGACCGCGAGCAGCGCCGCCCCGTGCCGATGCGCGAGGTCCGCCGCCTGCGCCGCGGACACGTCAAGCCCCGGGTCGAGCGTGCCCTTGATACGCCGCAACACTTCCAGCAGCTCAGCGGCCGTGCGGTCGGGTGCGCCGAGCGCCACCGGGGTCACCCCCGGCACAGGAGGAAGTCTCACCCCAGCCCCGCCAAGAACGCCGCCGCGCCGGAGTCGTCCCGGGAGCTGCCGCCGGAATTGTCGGTCCCCCGTGGGACGATGGAACCGGGGGCCGGAGGCCGCGCGCCGAACAACACCGAGGCCAACTCTTCAGTCACCACCGAGAACCCGGCCAGCGCCTCCGCGAACACCACCCGCGACCCACCCGCACCCGCCGGCCCGCTCACATCCGCCCACTCGCCCGTGCCCGCTTGCCCGCCCAAGCCCGCTTGCCCGCCCAAGCCCGCTTGCCCGCCCAAGCCCGCTTGCCCGCCCAAGCCCGCCGGCGCGCCCGAGCCCACCGGCGCGCCCGAGCCCACCGGCGTCCCGTGCGCGGCTTCGGTTTCCCGCAGGCGTTCGGCAACCCTGCGAGCAGCGGCGTGGTGGTCGCGCTCCAGCAGCCGCGCCTCCGCCAGCACCTCCGCCAACCGCCGGCTCAACTCGTCGTGCCGCGCGACCGCCGCCGCGTGCAGTTCACCGTGCGCCGGGGTGAACGACGCCAGCGCCCCCGTGTGGTCGACCTCGTCGGCGGCCCCCGCGAGTTCCCGCCGCAGCCGCACCGCCCGCGCGTCCAACTCCTCCGCCCGCCGCCGGTTGCCCAGCAACTCGCCGGCCCACGCGTCGAGCACCTCCGCCACCGCCCGCATCGCACGGCGCACCGCCGCCAACTCGGACACCACGGCCTCCCACCGCGCCGCCAGCCCCTCCGCCGCCGCACCCGACCAGCCCGCGGGCACACCCGGCACGTCCACGGACAACGCACACCGCCGGCTCACCGCGGCCACCGCCTCGGCGTCACCCGGCGTCGGGTCGAACCCCAGCCCCCGGTAGTCCGTCACGGCAATTCGTCCGCCCGCCGGTACGCCTCGCCCGCCTCCCGCACCGACCCCGCCACCGCCGCCAGGTCCACCGCCCGCAACCGGCCGACCCACCCGGCGACCAGCCCGTCGACCACCTCGGTGACCCCTTGCGGCCCCAGGTCGCCCACCAGAGTGTCCACAGTGGACAGCAGGTGGGCGAGTTCGTCGGCCGACTCGGCCAGCCGGTTCGCGTACCAGGCCAGTTCGTCCGGGTCGACCCGGAAGCCGTCGCTCATTCGCCCAGGACCGGCGGGAACGCGGGCGGGAGGTCGTCGAGCAGGTCCAGGCCGTTGTCGTAGCGGTTGCGGTGTTCGCGGTCCTCTTCCTGGTTCGCGGGCGCCATCGGCGGGTACATGCCGTAGCCGGCAGCGCCGGCCGCTCCCGCAGGCCCCACGACCCCACCCCGTGCCGCCACCCCAGGCGCCGCACCGAGCACACCGGCCGACCCACCGGACCCCAGCGGCCCGAACCCGGCACCACGCCCGCCCTCGACACCACCCGACCCGAACCCACCACCGGGCACCGCCCCACCCGAACCCGTCCCAACAGGCCCAAACCCACCAGGTCCGTAGCCGCTCTGCCCCGTGACCGCCGCGACGGTCGTGGTGTCCCGCGGCCGACCAAGAGCGGGCACATCGTCCCCGGGCGCGGGCACAACACCGCCCGGAGCAGGCACAACGCCGCCCGGAGTGGGCACGACGCCGCCGGGACGCGGCGCCGGGGCCTGGTCCGCGTGGATCTGCGCGCCCGGCGGCGGACCCGCGTCGAACGTCGGCAGCTCCGTGTACACCCCTCGACTCGCGTGCTCGTAAGCCACCATCACGTCCACCGCGCGCGCCTTCGCCGCCTGCTGCTCCTCCTTGTCCGGCCGGTGGTCGTCGAGCAGCTGCCGCAGGAAGTACGCGCCCTCCGGCCCGTCGAGGGTCCCCACGTCGTACCCGTCGCGGAACCACTTCTCGGCGTCCGGGTGCACCGGCTTGGGCATCTTCCTCGACGCCTCCTCCACCGCCGACGTGTACGCCGTCATCCCGGCCCCGACCCCGTACGCCCGGCGGCAGGCGTCGGCCGCCCACTCGGTCAAGAGCGACACCGACTCGGCCGCGACGACCGACGACGGCCCGCGCCACGACATCATCAGCCGCTGCGTCAAGTTCTGGACGTCCCCGGTGGCGCGGTCGACCTCGGCGGCCAGGGACTGCCAGTCGTGCGCGCGCTTGCCCATCCGGCCGAGGTCGGCCGACTTGACCATGTCCCACATCTCGCGGTGGGTGTACACGGCCCAGTTGATGTCGCCGAACTTCTCCAGCAGCCGGTTGGCTTCCTTGCCCCGCTTGACGCGCCGCGCCCTCCGCCGCTCTCGCCCGCTGGGCGGGTGGTCGGCGGAGTGGTACCGGTGCTTGCGCTGCTCGGTCACTTGCGCCTCATCATGTCCGCGACGGCCTCGTCCTGGGTCTGGTTGGTGACGCCCACCTGTTGCAGCGCAGCGCGCAGCGCGCCCAGCTCGTCCAGGTAGGCCCGCAGCGCCCACTGCACCCCGCTGTGCCCGCCACGCAGCCCGAACGCCGCGCGCATGTGCCGGGCGACCGGGCCGCGGCCGTCGCCGAACGGGCGTTCCAGCTCGACGGACTCCCCGAGCCGGGTGGCGATCTCCTCGTGCAACGCGTCCAGCCGGCGCACCGCCTCGGCCAGTTCGGCCGGGTCCATCTCGATCCGGTCACCACCCTGGGCCACGACGTCCGCGAACCCCGCCCCGGTGGGCGCGGCGACGTCCGGCGGGCGCTCGTGGCGCGGCTTGTCGCGTTCGAGGTCCTTGAGGAGCCGTCTCGCGTGTTCCTCGTCGCGCACCCTTTCCATGACCGACATCGTGGCGGGCCGTCGCGCTGAGTGCCAGAGCCGGTGCACAGCGGAGCACTTCCCCTGCACGCCGGGACAAGTGCCGCGTGTGCGACCATTGCACTCCGTGCCGTCACCCGCAGTTCACCCGCACGTCGTGCTGCTCGCCGGACCCTCCGGTTCGGGGAAGTCCACCCTCGCCGCCCACCTGGGTTGGCCCGTGCTGCGCCTCGACGACTTCTACCGCGAGGGCGACGACCCACTGCTGCCGCGCGACGCGAGCGGCCGGCCGGACTGGGACGCCGAGGAGTCGTGGAACACCGCGGACGCGCTGGCGGCGATCGTCGAACTGGCGACGACCGGGCGGGTCGAGGCCCCGGTGTACGAGATCGGCGAGGACCGGCGGGTCGGGTGCCGGGTGGTGGTGGCGGACGGGCCGTTCATCGCGGAGGGGTTGTTCGCCGACCGGCTGGTGTCGGGGTGCCGCGAGGCGGGGGTGCTGGCGGACGCGATCGTGTTGGCGCCCAACGCTTTCGTGACTTTCGTGCGCCGGTTGGCGCGGGACGTGGCGGAGGCGCGCAAGCCGGTGCCGTTGCTGGTGCGGCGGGGGTTGCGGTTGCTGCGGGAACAGCCGGCGGTGGTGCGGCGGTGCGTGGCGGCGGGGATGCGGCGGCTGACCCCGCACCAGGCGGCGCGTGCTTTGGGGCGGCCTCCGGCCCCCGTCTCCATGGTCTCACGGGGGTCTGACATTTCGGCGGGGAGCGCGTCCGAGCCGGCGCGGTGAGGTGGGGTGGGCGGTTCGGCGAGTCGGCACTGAGGTGGATGGCCACGAACAGCAGATGCGGTAGCCCTTCGAGCAGGCCACGAACAGCAGATGCGGTAGCCCTTCGGGCAGGCCACGAACAGCAGATGTGGTAGCCCTTCGGGCAGGCCATACAGCTCGGGGATGACACAAGCAAGAAGCCCAGCTTGAGTTGCGTCCGCCTCGGCGGCCCTGCCCCGCCCTTCGGGCGGAGGTGAGCGGCGGGCCGGCCCGTTGGGACGGCATGACTAGGCCGTAAGGCGGCATTTCGTTCACACAACGCGGTGTGCCCGTTACAGTCAGGCCGTCTGGGAGCGCTCCCAGAACCTCAAAGAGGAGGTGACGACGTGACGACCCGACGATGGTTCGCCGCGGCGGCGCTCGCTGCCGCCGGACTCCTGGTCGCCGTGCTCGTGAACGCGACGACGGCGTCCGCCCACGGCGCCATGATGAAACCCGGCAGCCGCACGTTCCTGTGCTGGCAGGACGGGCTCACCCCGCAGGGCAACATCGTCCCGGTCAACCCCGCCTGCGACGCCGCGGTGAAGGCCGGCGGCACCAACGCGCTCTACAACTGGTTCGGCGTCCTGCGCTCCGACGGCGCGGGCCGGATGGCGGGTTTCATCCCGGACGGCAAGCTGTGCAGCGGCAACAACCCCACGTTCGCCGGCTTCGACATCGCCCGCGACGACTACCCGGTCACGCACCTGACCGCGGGCGCGAACTTCAACTACACCTACAACATGTGGGCCCACCACCCGGGCACGTTCCGGCTCTACATCACCAAGGACAGCTGGAGCCCGAACCGTCCCCTCGCGTGGGGCGACCTGGAGTCCACCCCGTTCCTGTCCGTCACCGACCCGCCCCGCTCGGGTTCGGTCGGCACGGCGGAGGGCCACTACTACTGGAGCGGCCGGCTGCCGTCGGGCAAGTCGGGTCGGCACATCGTCTACTCGGTGTGGCAGCGCTCGGACTCGACCGAGACCTTCTACAACTGCTCCGACGTGGTCTTCGACGGCGGCAACGGCGAGGTGACCGGTGTCGGGCGTCCCGGCAACACCACCCCGCCCACGACCACCACCACGACCACGACCACCACCACCACCACCACGACCACGACCACGACCACCACGACCCCTCCCCGTCGGGGTCGCACTGCATGGCCATCTACAAGATCACCAGCACGTGGCAGGGTGGCTTCCAGGGCGAGGTCGAGGTCATGAACCACAGCACCAGCCCGTACAACGGCTGGACGGCCAAGTGGACCTTCACCGGCGGCCAGACGATCACGAATGTCTGGAACGGCGTGAAGTCCGGCTCGGGCGCCGAAGTGGTCGTGAAGAACGCGGAGTGGAACCGGACCGTGGGCGTCGAGAAATCGGTGACCTTCGGCTTCACCGCGAGCACGACGGGCACGAACCCGCTGCCTGAAGTGACCTGCACCAGCCCGTAAGACCTGGCTCGTGGGCGTCGGAACACGGCGCCCACGAGCTAGTCCAGGCGGAAGCCGTAGGGCAGTTCGAGCCGGTGCCGGGCCAGCAGGTCGGCGTCGGCGAGCAGGTCCCGGGTCGGGCCGTCCGCCACCACGACCCCGCCGTCGACCAGCACGCTGCGCGGGCACATCTGGAGCGCGTACGGCAGGTCGTGGGTGACCATCAGCGTCGTCCGGTCCAAGCCCAGCAGCACCTCGGCCAACTCGCGCCGCGCGACCGGCTCCAGGTTCGCCGAGGGCTCGTCCAGCACCAGGATCTCCGGGTCGCACGCCAGCACGGTCGCCAGCGCCACCCGCCGCCGCTGGCCACCGGACAGGTGCAGGGGTGACCGGTCGGCCACGTCCGACATGCCCACCGCCGCCAGCGCAGCCCGCACCCGTTCGTCGAGTTCGTCGCCGCGCAGGCCGAAGTTCGCCGGGCCGAACGCCACGTCCTGCCGGACGGTGGGCAGGAACAGCTGGTCGTCCGGGTCCTGGAAGACCACGCCCACCCGGCGTCGGATCTCCCGCAGGTTCTCCCTGGTCACCGGCAGACCCGCGACCTCGATCCGCCCCGAGCCGCCGGCCAGCACCCCGTTCAGGTGCAGGACGAACGTGGTCTTGCCGGCGCCGTTCGGGCCCAGCACGGCCACCCGCTCACCGCGTTCGATGCGCAGGTTCACGCCGTAGAGCGCCTGGTGGCCGTCCGGGTAGGCGAAGGCCAACTTCTCGACCAGCAGCGCGGGCGCGGTCGTCGTCGCGGGTACGGCTTCCAACGTGGTGCTCCCCCGCCCGTCCGGCATCCGGCCCGTCCAACCGCGCGACACCATAGCCAGGTGCACGCGCTCGCCGCGCTCGTAGGACCGGATGAACAGGCTGCCGACGCCCTTCGCGGTGGCGCCGAGCTGCCACAGGAAGCGCGGGTCGTCGCCGCGGGAGATGCGGGCCACGCGCATCCGCTTCGCCTCCGCCACCACGACCTCGGCGTAGCGCAGCATGAGCGTGGCGATGGTGACCAGGACCGACGGCATGCGCAGGCGTTGCAGGCCCAGCAACAGGTCCTGCGGCGCGGTGGTGGCGGCGAGGGTCAGCGAGACCAGGACGCCGAGCGTGCCCTTGGCCAGGATGTTCCAGCCCGCCAGCGCACCCTCCACGGACACGCTCAGGCCGAGGAACTCCGTGTAGGGGGCGTGGCCGGTGAAGGGCAGCGCGAAGGCCAGCACCACGAACGGCAGCTCGATCAGCGCACGGGACGCGAACCACGACGGCGGAATCCGGGCGACGAACCACACGGCCGTGATCGCCAGCAGGTACACCCCGAACGCCGGGAACGCCTCGCGCGGCGTGGCCACCACGCACAGCACGGCCACCACCGCGGCGACGATCTTGACCTGCGGCGCGAGGCGGTGCACCGGCGAGTCGCCCGGCCGGTGCAGGACGGTGTTCACTTCGCAGACGGGGAACGCTTGCGCAGCAACCAGAACAGCCCGCCCGCGACGGCCAGCGTGAGCACCACGCCGACGACCCCGGCCAGGCCGGTGAACCGGTCGTCACCGCTGAGCGCGTAATCGGCGAACGGTCCGTCTGCCAGCGGGTGGTCCTGGGCTTGCTCGGCGATGCCGTGCTCCTCGGTGACGAAGTCGAGCCCGTCGGGGTCGGAGCTGGCGAAGTAGGACACCGCGCCCGCGAGCACCAGGCTCACCAGCGCGAACCACACGAAGAAGCGCTTCACGCCTTCAGCTCCAGCTTCTGCGGCACGCCGCGCAGCAGGTACACCAGGTCGGGTCGGGCGGCGGCGACAGCGGTCACCGTGGCGGCCGTGATCACGCCCTCGCCGATGCCGATCAGGACGTGCACGCCCAGCACGGCGGTGGCGACGGTGCCGAACGACACCCCGCCCGCGCCGCCGATCGCGTACTCGACGACGAAGCCGAAGCTCGCCAGCACGGTGTTGACCAGCGCGGACAGAAACGCGACCAGCGCCAGGCCGCCCTTGCCGCGCTTGGCCAGGCCGCGCAGGGCGACGGCGGTCAGGTAGCCGACGGCGGTGCCGATCAGGGCCATGTTGGTGACGTTCGCGCCCAGCGCGGTCACGCCGCCGTCGGCGAAGAACAGCGACTGCACGACCAGCACGATCGTCACGCACAGCGCGCCGACCCACGGTCCGACCAGGATCGCCGCGAGCGCACCGCCCAGCAGGTGCCCGCTGACACCGGGCAGCACCGGGAAGTTCAGCATCTGGGTGGCGAACACGAACGCCGCCACCAGGCCCGCCAACGGCGCGGTGCGGTCGTCGAGGTCACCTCGGGCCTTGGCGAGGGCGACGCCGACCCCCACCACGGCGACCGCGACGAACAGCAGCGACGTCGGCGCGTTGAGCAGGCCGTCGCTCATGTGCATGGCTACCGGTTCGGACACGGGCATCACCGTAATTGCCAGAACCCCGCTATGGCCAGCATGCGGCAACAAAGGGGGTGTGAGGTCAGCCGCGCGGACCAGTCCCCAAGCTACCGGCGGACGGCGTGGCGCGGGGTGAAGATCGGGCGAACGGGTCCGGTGGGTGCGGCCCCACCGGACCCGTTCCTCATCGGCCCGCCGCCGGTCCGGACCAGCCGGCGGGCACGTGGCCGACGCGGACGCGCTGCGGGTGGTCGCCCACCGGCACGGAGGTGATCTTGCGGCCGGTGGCGAAGTCGATCGCGGTCACCTGGTCCGCGCCGCTCTCGGAGATCACGCAGGCCTTGCCGTCACCGCTGACCGTCGCCCAGTACGGCTTGGACGCGGGGACGAGCGGCCCTTCGGCGAGGCTCGCCCGGTCGACCACGGTGGCGTAGTCGTCCATGGTCCCCGCGACGCACAGCTTGGTGCCCGCCGGGTTCATCGACATGCCGTGGTGGCGGGAGTCGTTGACCCAGGTGGTGCGGTCCTCGCTGGTCGCCGGGTTCTTGGGCAGGGTCTTGACGCGGGTGACGCGGTCGGCGGCCACGTCGTACTCCACGAAGCCGTTGAAGAACGACACCTGGAAGTACAGCTTGGACTCGTCGGGCGTGAACGCCACCGGGCGCACCGAGTCCGACAGGTCGGAACGGCCGAACGCGTCCAGCCGCTGCCGCATGTCGACCACCTTCACCTGCTGGAACGTGGCCGCGTCGACCACCGTGATCCGCCGGTCGCCCTTGGTGAAGTCCAGCCACGGCGCGTCCAGGTCGGTGTTGACCTCGCCGATGGACATGTTCCACAGGCGGGTGCCGCCGTCGGTGAAGACGTTCTCGTGCGGCTTGTCGCCGGCGGCGAACTTGCCGACCTCGCGCCCGGTGGTGATGTCCAGGACGTGCACGGTGTTGGAGGTCGACGCGGACACCGCGACCCGCCTGCCGTCCGGTGACACCGCCATGTGGTCGGAGCGGAAACCGGACACCGGGAACCGCCACTTGATCCGGCCGGTGGCCAGGTCGATCGACACCACGTCGGCGAAGCTCGGCCGGGACGCGACCACGGCCGTGCCGTCCGGCGTGGTGTACATGTCGTCGACGAACTGGTCGTGGCCCTCGCCGGGACCGTTGCGGATGCCGAGGAAGAACGCGAGCTTGACCGGGTTGAGGTAGATCTCCCGCAACCGCTCCTCGCGGTCGGGGATGACGTTCACGCGGGCGATCTTGGCGAAGTCGCCGGTGGCGGCGACGACGTCGGCGGTGCCGTCCCAGTTGTTGCCGACGAACATCACCTGGCGCAGGGGTGGTTGGGCGGTGGCCGGCGCGGAGGTCGCGAGCAGGGCGGCCGTTCGGAGTGGTCGCACGGGGGACACCTTTCGGCTGTGTGCCGACCAGGGAAGCGGGTTTGCGCGGTCCGGCGGTAGGGGAACGCGCCCAACGACCCGCAAGCTCGTTGTGCCAGTGCCACAACTTCGAGGGGGCGGGGTGCGCGACGAGCAGGTCAAGCGGGTGTTCCGGGACATGGCGACGGACGGCCGCGTCGTGGAGGAGCTGGTCCGGGTGGCGCGGCGCAGCTCGTCGGACGTGGCCGCGCTGCCGGAGGCCGAGACCCGCCGGCACGTGCAGGTCCTGCTGGCCGCCGCGCTGGACTTCTTCGAGCGGCCGGGCGAACCCGACGACCGCCACTTCGCCGCCGCCGAGGCCCTGGGTGCGGACCGGGCGGCGCAGGGCATCTCGATCGACGGCCTGCTGCGGGGCGTGCAGGCGGGTCGGGCGGAGGCGATGAAGATCGCGATTGAACGAGGTCGATCGGCGAGCGTCCCGTCCGAGGCGATCCTGGAGGCGGTCCTGGACATGGACCGCTACACCGGCGCGCTGGAACGGCACGTGGTCAACGGCTACCACACCGCCGAACTGGAACTGTCCCGCACGACCCGCGACGCCGACACCCACCTCCTGCGCCGCCTCCTGCTGGCCGGCGACGTTCCTTCGGTTGGCGAGCTGCGCCGCGCCGGCCTGATCCCCGGCCACCGCTACCACTGCCTGGTCTCGGACGTCAGCGATCCCGGCCGGGCGCGGGTCCTCGAACAGCACCTGCGCGCCGCCGGCGGGGTGTTCGGCCTGGTCGAGGGCCGGTTGTCGGGCCTGGCCACGCGCCCGCCCGCCGCCGTGCCCGGGGTGCTGCTGGTGGTGGCCCCGGCGCGTGCGCTGGACGCGGTGCACGCCGTCCACCCGCTGTGCGTGGCGGCGATCGGCCTGGCGGGCGGGACCGGGGTGCGGTACCTGACCGACCTGGCGGGCGAGGTCGCGCTGCACGCCCAACCCGTGCTCGCCGGCCTGCTGGCCGACACGCTGACCGGCCTGGACCGCGCCGACGACTTCCACCGCGAACTGGTCGCCACCGCGATGGTCTACCTCGACCACGGTCAGCGCCTGGGCCACGCCGCCGCCGCGCTGCACGTCCACCCCAACACCGTGCGCTACCGCCTGGACCGGCTGGCCGAGATCACCGGCACGCCGTGGGACGAGGACGCGCCCTCGGTCCTCGCAGGCCTCGGCCGCTGGTGGTCACTGCGCGTCTGGTTGCACCCGGACCCCCTATGATCTGCTGCGATGACTCTCACCGACCTGCTGCCGCCCACCCCCGACCCCGACCTCCTCTACGACACCTTCGCCGAGTGGGCCCAACAGCGGGGGCTCGAGCTGTACCCCGCGCAGCAGGAGGCGCTCATCGAGATCGTCTCCGGGGCGAACGTCATCCTGAGCACGCCCACCGGCTCGGGCAAGAGCCTGGTCGCGATCGGCGCGCACTTCGCCGCGCTCGCCGAGGGGAAGCGGACCTACTACACCGCCCCGATCAAGGCCCTCGTCTCGGAGAAGTTCTTCGCCCTGATCGAGACGTTCGGCGCGGAGAACGTCGGCATGATGACCGGCGACGCGAGCGTCAACGAGACCGCCCCGATCATCTGCTGCACCGCCGAGATCCTGGCCAACATCGCCCTGCGCGACGGCACGCAAGCCGACGTCGGCCAGGTCGTCATGGACGAGTTCCACTTCTACTCCGAGCCCGACCGGGGCTGGGCGTGGCAGGTCCCGCTGATCGAGCTGCCCCAGGCGCAGTTCCTGCTGATGTCGGCCACCCTCGGTGACGTCACGTTCTTCGAGAAGGACCTCACCCGCCGCACCGGCCGCCCGACCACGACCGTGCGCTCCGCTCAGCGCCCGGTGCCGCTGAACTTCCAGTACGTCCTCACCCCGCTGCACGAGACCATCGAGGAACTCCTGCACGGCCGCGAGGCCCCGGTCTACGTCGTCCACTTCACCCAGGCGTCCGCGCTCGAACGCGCCCAGGCCCTGATGAGCGTCAACGTCGCCACCCGCGCCGAGAAGGACGCCATCGCCGCGATGATCGGCCGGTTCCGGTTCACCTCCGGGTTCGGCAAGACGCTGTCGCGCCTGGTCCGGCACGGCATCGGCGTGCACCACGCGGGCATGCTGCCCAAGTACCGCCGGCTGGTGGAGCAGCTCGCGCAGGCCGGTCTGCTGAAGGTCATCTGCGGCACGGACACGCTCGGCGTCGGCATCAACGTCCCGATCCGCACGGTCGTCTTCACCGCGCTGTCCAAGTACGACGGCACCCGCACCCGCCACCTCAAGGCGCGCGAGTTCCACCAGATCGCGGGCCGCGCGGGTCGGGCCGGCTACGACACCGTCGGCACGGTCGTCGTCCAGGCCCCCGACCACGTCGTGGAGAACGAGAAAGCGCTGGCGAAGGCCGGTGACGACGCCAAGAAGCGGCGCAAGGTGGTGCGCAAGAAGGCGCCCGAGGGGTTCGTGTCCTGGAGCGACCAGACGTTCGAGCGGCTCAAGAACGCCGAGCCCGAGCCGCTGACCTCCAGCTTCCAGGTCAGCCACGCCATGCTGCTCAACGTGATCGGCCGCCCGGGCGACACGTTCGCCGCCATGCGGCACCTGCTGGAGGACAACCACGAGGACCGTCCGGCGCAGCGCAAGCACATCCTGCGCGCCATCTCGATGTACCGGGCGCTGCTCGCGGCGGGCGTGGTGGAGCGCGAGGGCGACCACATCCGGCTCACCGTGGACCTCCAGGTCAACTTCGCGCTCAACCAGCCGCTGTCGCCGTTCGCGCTGGCCGCGATCGAGCTGCTGGACATGCAGTCCCCGTCCTACGCGCTGGACGTCCTGTCCGTCATCGAGTCCACATTGGACGACCCGCGCCAGGTGCTGTCCGCGCAGGAGCACAAGGCGCGCGGCGAGGCCATCGGCGCGATGAAGTCCGAGGGCATCGAGTACGACCAGCGGATGGAGCTGCTGGAGGACGTCACCTACCCGAAGCCGCTGGCGGAGCTGCTGGAGGCGGCGTTCACCACCTACCGGCGCGGGCACCCGTGGGTCGCCGACCACCACCTGTCACCCAAGTCGGTGGTGCGGGACATGTTCGAGCGGGCGATGACGTTCGCCGAGTACGTGTCGTACTACCAGCTCGCGCGCTCGGAGGGCCTGGTGCTGCGGTACCTGGCCGACGCCTACAAGGCGCTGCGCCAGACCGTGCCGGGTGACGCGAAGACCGAGGAGCTGTCCGACCTGGAGGAGTGGCTGGGCGAACTGGTCCGCCAGGTCGACTCGAGCCTGATCGACGAGTGGGAGAAGCTGCGCAACCCCACCGACGACACGATCGTGGACGAGGCCCCGCCGGCAGTCACCCGGAACCTCCGCGCCTTCCGCGTCCTGGTGCGCAACGCGTTGTTCCGGCGGGTGGAGCTGGCCGCCCGGCGCAACTACTACGAGCTGGGCCAGCTCGACGGCGACTCGGGCTGGGCGGCCGAGGACTGGCAGGACGCGCTGGACCCGTACTTCGAGGAGCACGACGAGATCGGCATCGGCCCGGACGCGCGCGGCCCGCAGTTGCTGGTGATCACCGAGGAGCCGAGCCGCTGGACGGTCCGCCAGATCTTCGACGACCCCGCGAAGGACCACGACTGGGGCTTCACCGCCGAGATCGACCTCGCCGAGTCCGACGAGGCCGGCACCGCCGCGCTGCGGATCACCGAAGTGGGCCGGCTCTAGCGCTTCGGGGCCGATCGGCGGCGATCCGGGGGTCGGGTCCATCCGGTGGTACTCCGGACCGGACCGGAGTACCAGCATGTCAAGGTCTCTACAGGGAGCGGAGGCGAGTTGACCCTGTCGCAGGACGAGTTCGGGGTGCTCGGACCGCTCGTGGTCCGCCGGGACGGGCGGATCGTCCCGATCACCGCCGCGAAGCACCGGATCGTCCTGGCGACCCTGCTGCTCGGCGCGAACCGGTCGGTGCCCGCGAGCGACCTGATCCGCCGCGTGTGGGGCGAGGTGGCCCCGGACCGCGCCGCCCAGACCCTCCCCGTGTACGTGATGCGGCTGCGCCGCGCGCTGGGCGACCCGCCGCTGATCCACACCACGCCCACCGGCTACCGCATCGACCTGCCGCGCGACGCGCTGGACCTGCACCGGTTCGCCGACCTGGCCGAGCGGGGCGCGGCGCTGGCGGCGGCGCAGGACTTCGAGGGTTCCCGGGCGGTGTACGAGCAGGCGCTGGGGCACTGGCGCGGGTCGGCGCTGGTGGACGTGCCGTCGGACTCCCTGCACGAGACCGAGGTGCCGAACCTGACCGAGCAGCGGCTGCGGGTGACCTCCGAGCTGATCGACGTGAAGCTGCGGCTGGGCCGGTGCGACGAGGTGATCGCCGACCTGCGCCGGCTGACCGCGCAGCACCCGCTGCGGGAGCGGTTCTGGTCGCAGCTGATGGTGGCGCTGTACCGGGTGGACCGGCAGGCCGACGCGCTGGACGCCTACCGGCAGGCGTCCACGGCGCTCGCGCGGGAGCTGGGCGTGGACCCGAGCGACCGGCTGCGCGCGGTGCACCACGCGATCCTCACCGGCGACCCGTCGCTGAACCAGCCCGCCACCGACGCCTGGGCCCCGGTGTCGCAGTTGCCCGCGCCCGTCGGGAACTTCGTGGGGCGGGCGGCGGAACTGGCCCGGGTCACCGCGCTGCTGACGCGGGCGGCGGCGACCGTCGTGGTGTGCGGTCCGCCGGGGGTGGGCAAGACGGCGTTCGCGACGGCCGTGGGGCACGCGGTGCGCGACCGGTACCCCGACGGGCAGCTTTACGTGAACCTGCGCGGGCACTCCACGTCCCCGCCGCTGACCACGTCGGCGGTGCTGGCCCGGTTCCTGCGCGCGATGGGCGTGCGGGCCGACCACATCCCGGTCGACGAGGAGGACCTGGTCCGGGGTTATCGGGCGCGGCTGCGCGGCCGGCGGGTGCTGATCACGCTGGACAACGCCGCGTCGGTGGAGCAGGTGCTGCCGCTGCTGCCCGGTGAGCCGGGGTGTTCGGTGGTCATCACCAGCCGCAACGAGCTGCGCAAACCGCTGCGGGCGACGCTGGTGCGGCTGGACGTGCTGCGCGGTGACGAGGCGTGGAAGCTGCTGGCCCGGTCGCTGGGCCCGGAGGCGGCGGTGGCGCAGTTCGACGCGATCGCCGAGCTGGCCACGCTGTGCGGGTACCTGCCGTTGGCGCTGCGCATCGCGCTGGGCAACCTGATCGGGTCGGCCCACCTGGACATCGAGTCCTATGTGGACGAACTGCGCGGCGGCGACCGCCTGGCGGCGCTGGCCGTGGACAACGACGACACCGCCGCGATCCGCCGCGCGTTCGACCTGTCCTACGCGGCCCTGCCCGCCGACGCGGCGCGCCTGTTCCGGTTGGTCGGCTTGGTGCCCGGCCCGGACTTCAGCCCGGCAGGCGCGGCGGCCCTGCTCGACGCGCCCCTGCCCGAGGCCACCAGGCTGTTGGGCGAACTGGCCTCCGCGCACCTGGTGCAGCGGGTCGGTGCCGACCGTTTCGTCCTGCACGACCTCCTGCACGACTACGCCGCCGACCGCGCCGAGTTCGAGGGCGACGACCTGGACGCGGCCCGCCGACGGCTGTTCGACTGGTACCTCCGCACGGCGGTCGAGGTCGGCAACGTCCTGTACCCCGAGCTCCGCCGAGTCCCGTCCACCCCGCCGACGATGACGGCGGACACCGCGCGGGCGTGGCTGACCGCCGAACGCCCCAGCGTCCTGGCCGCCACCGAGCACTGCGCCGAACACGGCCCCCTGCCGCTGTCGTGGCAGCTGATCGACGCGGTCAGCGGGTACTTCGGCTCGCACGGCCACCACGTCGAGTTCGTCCACGCCATCGCCGCCGCCTTGGGCGCGGCCCGCAAGTCCCGCGACCACGACGCCGAGACGTCGATGCTCGTCTGGCTGGCGGCAGAGCACCGCAACCTGGGCGACCTGCGCGGCGCCCAGCGCTTCCTGCGCGAGGCCTCCCCGTCCGGCCGAACCCTGTGGCTGCACGCCGGCCTGGACGGCGTGGTGAACCTGGAGCTGGGCGACTTCGCCGCCGCAAGAACGTCCTTCACCCGTCTGATGGACCTCAGCGCCGTCCTCCCCGACATCCCCCACGTCCGCATCGCCGCCTTGGCCGGCCTGGGCGCGCTACACCTGATGCAGGGCGACCTCCACCCGGCCGCCGCCTACTTGTCCGAGGGCCTGGACCTGGCCCAAACCGCGGACGGCGAGAACCTGGAAGCCGCCTGCGCCGCCCTCCTGGGCCGCTGCCACACCGCTCGGGGTGACTACACCCGGGCGGTGTCCCTCCTGCGGCACGCCTTGGCCAACTGGTACCGAACCGGCGTCCGCCACGCCCGCGCCGAGGGCATGGCGCACCTGGCCACCGCGTTGTGCCTGGCAGGGGAGCACGCGGAGGCGCTGCGGACGGCGCAGCGGGCGCTGGCATTGGTCCAGGAGCTGGGCGGCAGCCCGCGCATCGAGTCGGAGGTCCACAACGCCCTCGGCTTGGTCCTACGCCACCTGGGCAAACCCGGTCGGGCGGTGGCCGCGCACCTGCGGGCGTTGGAGCTGGCCTCGGCCTGCGACTACCGCTACGGAGTCGCCAGGTCCCACATCCACCTGGTCCGAGCCATGGCTTACGACGGCCGCCGAACCGACGCCCTCCGCCACGCCCGGATCGGTCACGAGCTGTCCGTGGTGGGCGGCTTCGGCGCATTCGCGAATACCGCCGAAACCCTCCTCACCGAACTAGGCGCTCCCCTCCCCTGACCCAGGCGCGAAGCGCGGCTCTTCGGCGCGCAGCGCCGGGGGCAGCGCAGCGCCGGGGCAGCGCCGCGCCGGGGCAGCGCCGCGCCGGGGCAGCGCCGCCGAGGAGGACACAGCGCCGCGCCGGGGCAGCGCCGCCGAGGAGGACACAGCGCAACGCTGGGCTTCTTGCTTGTGTCATCCCCGTACTCCGGAGGGAAGTGGGCGTGATCACGTCGCGGCCGATTGAGACCACTGGCGTGGAGCGTTGACCTCGTCACCGGCCGGCGGGAACATCGATCACCTGGGTGGCGGATCGCTGGGGGGCGTGTCATGGGTGTCGATCCGCGAGGGGATCTCGCGGCGCTTCGCAGCGGGGTGCCCGGGTCTTCGGCGGAGCTGGTCGAACGGCTGGAGGAGCTGGCGCGTTTGGCCAGTCGTTGGTCCGATCTGGTGCGTGAGCTGCAAGAACCCACCCGTCGGATGGTCGGGACGGCGGCTGCCGCATCCGTGGGCGTAGCCGCTCGGCGGGCCGAAGAGGCGTTCCTGGAGCTGGAGGTCACGCTGGGTGACGCTCAGGCCGCGCGGCGGTCATTGCCTCCGGTGGGGCTGAAGAGCGAGGATGACCATCCAATGGTCTAATCGCCGACGCCGTCGAACCCGCATTGGAATTCCATGACGTCAGGACTTCCCTGCCCGATCTGTGAAGGGCCGGAACGCCGCGGGGCGCTGGAGCGCAGGCTCCGCGTACTCGCCGTGGACGACGAGGCGCCCGCCCTGGACGACCTGGTCTACCTGCTCAAAGCGGACCCCCGGATCGGGCACGTCGAGGCCGTCACGGACGCGACCAAGGCGTTGCGCACGCTGCACGCCGGGCAGGGCGTGGACGCGGTCTTCCTCGACATCCGGATGCCGGGCCTGGACGGGCTGGACCTGGCGCGCGTGCTGTCGCGGTTCGCGCAGCCGCCGCCGATCGTGTTCGTCACCGCGCACCAGGAGCCGGCGGTCGAGGCGTTCGAACTCAAGGCCCTCGACTACCTGCTCAAACCGGTCCGGCCGGAACGGCTGGCCGAGTCCGTGCACCGGATCGTGCACGAGGTGCTGGACCTCAAGACCGCGGAGCCCGCCCCGCCCCCGGCGGCGGAGAAGGCCCCGGACGTGGGTGACGAGGTCATCCCGGTCGAACTCGGCGGCATCACGCGGTTCATCCGGCTGGCGGACATCCGGTACGTGGAGGCGCACGGCGACTACGCCCGCCTGCACACGGCGACCGGCAGCGGGCTGGTGCGAGCGGCGCTCAACGGGTTGGAGGCACGGTGGCGGTCGGCCGGGTTCGTCCGCATCCACCGCAGCCACCTGGTCTCCCTCGGGCACATCGACGAGCTGCGCCTGGAGGACGGGCACCTGAGCGTCAACATCGGCGGCGCGGTGCTGCCGGTCAGCCGCCGCCACGCCCGGCACCTGCGGCAACTGCTGGTCCGGCGCAACCGGCAGCCGTCATGACCTCCCCCGAGAAGCCGACCCAGCGGGTGGTGGTGACCAGCCCGCGCACCCGTGCGCCGCGCGTGCCGCGGCCGTACCCGGCGTCGCGGGAGATCGACGAGCAGAGCGAACTGGGCGCGGTCTACATGCGGTCGCTGATCCGGACCCAGCGCCGACTCGGGCTGCTGCTGTGCGCGGTGGTGTGCGGGAGCGTCGCGGCGCTGCCACTCGTCTTCACGCTGGTCCCGTCGGCGGCCTCGCAGCGCCTGCTCGGGCTGCCGCTGCCGTGGCTGCTGCTGGGCGTGCTGGTGTTCCCGGTGTTCGTGCTGGCCGGGTGGTTCTACGTCCGGCAGGCCGAACGCGGTGAGCGGGAGTTCGCGGAGCTGGTGGAACGTTCGTGAGCAGTTCGTACGGCATCATCGCGGTGGTCGTGGTCGCGGTCGGCACCGTGCTGGTGGGCACGTACGGGCTGCGGATCTCCCGCACCACCTCGGACTTCTTCGTCGCCTCGCGCACGGTGTCCCCGTGGTGGAACGCCTCGGCGATCGGCGGGGAGTACCTGTCGGCGGCGTCGTTCGTCGGCATCGCCGGGCTGATCTTCGCGCACGGGCCGGACATGCTGTGGTTCCCGGTCGGCTACACCGCCGGGTACCTGGTGCTGTTGGCGCTGGTCGCGGCGCCGTTGCGGCGCAGCGGCGCGTACACGCTGCCGGACTTCGCCGAGGCCCGGTTCGGCTCGCCCACCGTCCGCGCCGTGGCCAGCGTGATCGCGTTGGGCATCGGGTGGCTGTACCTGCTGCCGCAGCTCCAGGGCGCGGGGCTCACGCTGCACACGTTGACCGGCGCGCCGGACTGGGTGGGCGCGCTGGTGGTCGCGGTGGTGGTGACGGCGAACGTGATCGCCGGCGGCATGCGCAGCATCACGTTCGTGCAGGCCTTCCAGTACTGGCTCAAGCTGACCGCGATCACCGTGCCGGTGGTGTTCCTCATCATGGCGTGGCAGGCGCACGGGGCGCGGGACCTCGCCGGACCGGAGTTCCCGGTGTTCCCGCGCGAGACCACGGTCACCTTCGACACCAACACCTCCGTGCGCGTCGAGCAGGCGGTGGCGTTCCGCGGCGACGGGATGGTGGACGGCGCGGACGTCGACGGGCCGGCGGAGTTCGGGCCGGGCGAGCACACCATCGCGGCCGGGTCGCGGCTGGTGTTCCCGGAGGGCGCGCCGGTGCCGCACGTGGCGTCGATCCCGTTCAACACCAACGGGTCCTGGGCGCTGCCGCTGCGCGGCGGTGACGACTTCCCGCTGTACGCGGTGTACTCGCTGATCATCGCGACGTTCCTGGGCACGATGGGCCTGCCGCACGTGATCGTCCGGTTCTACACCAACCCGAACGGCCGGGCCGCGCGCCGCACGACGCTGATCGTGCTGGGGCTGCTCGGGATCTTCTACCTGATGCCGCCGATCTACGGCGCCCTGGGCCGGCTGTACACGCCGGAGCTGCTGATGACCGGGAAAACCGACGCGGTGGTCCTGGTGCTGCCCAGCCGGATGGTGGACGGGGTCGGCGGGCAGTTGCTGGGCGCGCTGGTGGCCGGGGGCGCGTTCGCGGCGTTCCTGTCGACGTCGTCGGGGCTGATGGTGTCGCTGGCCGGGGTGCTGAGCCGGGACGTGCTGAAGTTCCGGGGGATTCGCGGGTTCCGGGTGTCCACGGTGCTGGCCGTGCTGGTGCCGCTGGGCATGACGTGGCTGGTCGGCAAGGTGCCGGTGGCCGACATGGTCGGGCTGGCGTTCGCGGTGGCGGCGTCGTCGCTGTGCCCGTTGCTGGTGCTGGGGATCTGGAGCACGCGGATCACCACCGCCGGCGCGGTGGCCGGGATGCTGGCCGGCGGGGTGCCCGCCCTGGTGGCCGGGCTGGTGACGATCAGCGCCGGCGGTGGCAACGTGTTCCTGGCCCGACCCGCCGCGTGGACCGTGCCGCTGGGGTTCGTCGTGATGTACGTGGTGTCGCTGCTGACACCGCGCAAGGTGCCACCGGGGGTGAACCACGTGATGGTGCGGTTGCACGCGCCGGAGAACCTGGGTCTGCGCAGTCAGGACCGGCTGTGAACGGCCTGTGGACGGCCGGGGCGATACTGCTGGCCGGCCTGGCCGTGGTGATCACGCTGTGGCGGACCTCGCGGGCCCGCAACGACTTCCTGACCCACGAGCAGCGGATCACGTTCGAGACCCTGCACACCGCGTGGTCCGCCGCTCCCCCGCTGCGCGCCGGGCTGGTGCCGGACGCGGCGAAGAAGTCCGTCAAGCACCTGCGGACCCTGCTCGGCACACCCGCGCTCGCGCTGACCGACGAGACCGAGGTCGTGGCGTGGGAGGGCGAGGGCGAGCACCACGCGGCGGAAGCCATGAAGCTGGCCCGGGAGGTGTTCGCGACCGGGCGGACGCGGGCGTTCGACATCACGTGCGGTTCGCCGGACTGTCCCGTGCACTCGGCGGTCCTCGCGCCGTTGACCGTGGAGGGGCGCGTGGTGGGGGTGCTGGCCGCGTACAGCCGGGAGCCGTCGGCGGGGCTGGTGCGGGCGACCAACGAGGTGGCGCGCTGGGCGTCCGGGCAGTTGGAGCTGGCCGAGCTGGACCGGTCGCGGACCAGGTTGGTGGAGGCGGAGGTGCGGGCGCTGCGGGCGCAGATCTCGCCGCACTTCATCTACAACTCGTTGTCCGCCATCGCTTCCTACGTGCGCACCGACCCGGAGAAGGCGAGGACGCTGCTGCTCGACTTCGCCGATTTCACCCGGTACTCCTTCCGCCGGGCGGGTGATTTCACCACGCTTTCGGAGGAACTGAGGTCGATCGACCAGTACCTCGCGCTGGAGCGGGCGAGGTTCGGCGAGCGGCTGAAGGTGACGTTGCAGATCGCGCCCGAGGTGCTGCCGGTGACCGTGCCGTTCCTGTGCCTGCAACCGCTGGTGGAGAACGCGGTGCGGCACGGCATGGAGGGCAAGGTCGGGCCGGGGCACATCACCATCCAGGCGGCGGACGCGGGTGAGGAGGCGCACATCACCATCGAGGACGACGGCATCGGCATGGACCCGGAGGCCCTGCGCCGGACCCTGGCCGGCCAGGTCGGCGAGACCGCCGGGATCGGCCTGGGCAACATCGACGAACGCCTCCGGCGCTGCTACGGCGACGACTACGGCCTGGTCGTGGAGACGGCGGAGGGGTTGGGGACCAAGATCAGCGTCCGGGTGCCGAAGTACCAGGCGGGCGTGCACGCCTGAATCACCGAACCGGAACCGTTCGGGTTCGGGATGCGTCATTGTGGATGACCAGTGCCTGTTATGGGGAGGGCAGCGCCTTGGCATCTTGTTGTGACGTGCGCCGATGCGGTCCGCGGGGGTGGATCGCATGACCGACTCGACGAACCCGCTGGTGGCCGCGCCGCCCGCCGAGCCCGGCGGGGTGTTCAACGCCGGCACCGGTGACAACGGGTGGGCGACCGGTATTTCCATCGCGGAGTCGGCGATGGACACGTTCAACGGGATCAAGGACGGCAACTGGATCCAGGCGGGTCTGGGGATGGTCGGTCTGGCGGCGGATGCCGCGGCGATGGCGATCGACCCGTTCGGGACGTTGATGTCGTCGGCGGCGTCGTTCTTGATGGAGCACGTCCAGCCGTTGAAGGACATGCTGGACTGGTTGGCGGGGAATCCGCCGGTGATCGAGTCTTATGCGACGACGTGGAACAACGTCGGCACCGAGTTGGGGAAGATCGCCGAGGACTACAAGGCGGCGGTCGCGAAGGGCACGGCCGGTTGGGGCGGTGCGGCGGCGGCCCAGTACCTGACGAACGCGTCGGCGCATGGGGATGCGTTGACGGGTGCGGCGTCGGCGGCAGGGACCGTCGGCACGGTCGTCGGGATGATGGGCATGGTCGTCGGGTTCGTGCGCGAGATGGTGCGCGACCTGATCGCGGATCTGGTGGGGAAGCTCATCGCCTGGGTGTTGGAGGCGGTGTTCTCGCTGGGTTTCGGGACGCCGGTGATCGTGGCGCAGGCGGTCACGGCGATTTCGAAGTGGGCCGCGAAGATCGCGAAGATCATCCAGGACCTGCTGGACACCATCAAGAAGGTCTCGCCGATGCTGAAGCGTCTGGTCGAGGTGTTCGAGAAGGTGATGAAGGTCCTGGGGAAGATCGCCGGGAAGGCGACCGGGTTGGACGTGCTGGACCCGAAGAACATCAAGAAGGGCGGCTTCCTCCAGACCAGCAAGTCCGATGTGGACACTCCGAACGGCTCCACCGGCACCGGCGACGGCAACGGCAACGGCTCCGGCGACAGTCCGGGCGACGGCGACACCCCCGGCTCGACCACTCCTGGCTCCAACACCCCCGGCTCCAACTCCCCCGGTTCGGACTCCCCGGGTTCGGACTCCCCGGGCTCGAACACTCCCGGCTCATCCAGGCCGAACGACACCACCGCCTCGTCCAGTGCGACCGCGCCGACCGTGGACCGTCCCCGTTCCGGTGACCCGGCGGACCTGCCTCCCGGGTCTCCGCGTCCGGGCCGCAACCCCGACGCCGGCGCGGACAACGGGTCTCCGCTGCCCGGCCAGGGCAACCCACGTCCGGGTGGGCCGGTGGGCGAGCACCGCGGCGGTCCCGGCGGCAACACGCCCGTGGGTGAGCACCGTGGTGGTCCGGGCGGCAACACGCCCGTGGGTGAGCACCGCGGTGGTCCGGGCGGCAACACCCCGGTAGGCGAGCACCGCGGCGGTCCGGGCGGCAACTCTCCAGTCGGCGAACACCGCGGTGGCCCCGGTGGGCAGCCCGCGCCCGGTGGCTACAGCGGCAGTGGCAGCCCGGGTGGCGGCAGCCCGGGTGGCGGCAGCCCGGGTGGCGGCGGCAACCCGCCGAACGGTCCCACGCCAACCCGCTACGACCAGACCTCGGCCGCAGCGGCCACTCCTCAGGCACCCACACGCCCCGACCAGCCGCACACACCCGCGAACCCCGGTCCTCACACGCCCAACCCGACCGGTGGCGCGCCGACCGGCGGGCCGGCCGGCGGTATGCCCGGTGGCTCGCCCGGCGGCGCCCCTGGTGGCTCGCCCGGCGGCGGCACTCCCGGCGGCGGCGCCGGCCCGCGCCCTGGTGGCGGGTGGACCGGCACCCCGGGCAGCCGCGGCGACCTCGGATCGAGCGTCCCCCACGCCCGCACCCCGGAACCTCCACGCCCCTCGGCCGCCCCGCACCACACGAACCCGAGCCACGCCGGGCCGAGCCACACCAACCCCGGCCCGAGCCACGCCGGTCCCACTCACACGGGTCCGACCCACACCGGCCCAGCACACACCGGCCCAGCACACGCAGGCCCAACACACGCAGGCCCAACACCCCACGGCCCGAACAACCCCGGCCCCAACAACCCCGGCCCCGGCCGCCCGAACCCCGGCCCAGCAGGCCCACCCCACGCCAGCCCCAACCCCCGGGCCGCCCGGACGCGCCGAACCGCCCCAACGCGCCCCACGACGCCAAGCCGTGGACGCCCCCACACCGCGACACCGACCCGTCACCCACCCACGGCGACCCGCACAAGTCCGGCCCGGACAACACCACCCCGGACCGCGACAACCCGGACCGCGACACCCCGGACAAACCCGACAACAACACTCCCGACAACACGCCGAACCGGCACGACCCGGACCGCGGCCCCGACATCGACGAGGCCCACGCCCGCCACGGCGAGACCACCCCGTCCGGCATCTCCCACCACCGCGGCGACCCCGACATGGGCGACCTGCCCCACCGCGTCCCCCACGACCCCCGCTACTTCACCGCCGACGTCCACATCACCCCCGACGGACGCGCCCGCATCGGCAACCACACCTACACCCCCGAGCAATACGGCGACCTCCTCCGCCGCAACGGCTGGGACGGCAAAACCCCCATCCGCCTCATCGGCTGCGACGCCGGCACCAACGACTTCGCCCGCCGCCTCTCCCACCACACCGGCGCCGACGTCCTCGCCCCCACCAAACCCGCCTGGACCGACAGCAAAGGCCGCGTCTACACCAGCGACGCCGAAACCGGCCCCGACGGCAACCGCCAACCCAAAATCCCACCCAACGGCGAATGGGAAACCCACCGACCCGACGGCACCAAAACCAAAACCAGCCAAGACGGCTACGTCCCCGGCACCCCCGACCACCACCGCACCGGACACACCGACCCCGACGGAGCCGTCGACCGCAGCTCGCCCACGCCACCCAACAACCAGCAGGCGCCAGGCTTCCAACCGCTCCCGAACTACCCGAACTTCCACCAGGACGCCAACGACATCACCAACGCCCTGAACAACGCGGGCCGCCCCGACCTCGCCCAGAAGTTCCAGGACCTGGTCAACCGCGAAGTCAGCGGCGGCAACGTCGGCGGTCTCAAGGACTGGATGGACGAAACCGCCCCACGCGCCCGCGCCGGCGACCCGGACCAGGTGCTGGACAAGGCCGCCGAACTCACCGAACTCGACCGCCTCGCCAAGGAGATCGCGCACGACCCGGACCTGAAGGTGCGCTTCAACCCCGGCACACCGGGCGTGAAGTCCTTCGACATCTACGTCGAGCGCATGACCAACGGGGTGCCCTCGCTCGAACGGCGCGTCGAGGTCGAGCGGATGAAGGAATTCCCGACCGTCAACACCGGCTTGAACGGGCCGTCGACACATGGCGCGGACAAGATCACCGGCCCGACGCCCGGCCGGGTGCCGACCGCGGAGACCACGGTCGTGATGCCGCCCCCGCGCTCCACCGGCGAGACGGTGCAGTTGGGTCCCAACCAACGGCAGGTCGCCCCGAACGGGTTGGACTACGACATCGTCGACGCGAATGGCCAGGTGAAGAAGTCCGGTAATTTCCTGGACGAACTGGTCAAGAGTT
This sequence comes from Actinosynnema sp. CA-248983, assembly GCA_050954585.1. GTDB lineage: Bacteria > Actinomycetota > Actinomycetes > Mycobacteriales > Pseudonocardiaceae > Actinosynnema. Next base: position 6,263,107 of record CP191863.1, read on the forward strand.
ACAACAAGAACGAATCGAAGTTCCACCACCACCTGCCCGATCTCGACGTCGTCACCTTCGTGGACGACAATGGCCAGGTCGTCGGCCGACTTGAGCGGGGCAGCAACGGATGGAGCAGGGTGCTGTGAGCGAGTTCACCAACTACGAGCCCCAAGGTGAAAGTCTGACTTTCACGCGGCCGTTCACGTCCGATCCGGAGAGTTCGGAAGTCTTCTTCACCGATGCGTTGCGGGTTCGCGACCACCTCGCCGGCGTCGTGCGCCCGTCGGGCATCGACCTGTGGTTCGCCTGCGCGATCGACGGGACCTTCATCAGCGTGGACGACCCGGAGCCGTCGGAACCGTATTGGGAACTGTTGCGGCAGGACACCCCGGCGTCGACGATCTACCCGCCCAGCGGCCCGCCGGCGACCACCAGGCGCCTGCCGGAGCTGAGCGACGAGGCGCTGCTGACCACGTACCGCCAAGCGTTGAACGTGGTGACGTGCCCGCCCGGGTTCTTCGTGATGTTCGAGCGGATCGCACCGACCGGACTTGTGACCAGAGTGGTGGACACGGGTGAAATCGCCGGCCGCGACGCCATTCCGGTCAAGCTCTGGGACGACACCCTGGAACTGGCCACGACAACGGAGGGCGACGGCACCACGTGGCTCGCCTCGCCATCGGAGACTTCGCCCTACCTCCCGCCGGTGACCTTCAACATCCATTTCGAGAGCATTCTCGCGCTCACCTTGTCGGTCAACTGGACGAGGTGGCTGGAGAAGGGCACCGGTGAACACGAACTGGTGCAATCCGCGCTCAACGCGCTGCTGGCGGACGAGTGGCGCCCCGAATCCAGGGCACGCCACTTCACCCTCTGACCCATGAGGCCGCAGGAGCGGATCCGCGCGACGTTCGACCGCGTCGTGTCGGAGGGCTTGAAGGCGGAGTCGGTGGCCGGCGCCTTCGACGAGCAGATCGACGCCTGGGCCGCCGCGCAGGGTGTGACCACCGTGCCGGCGGCCGTGCGGGAGGCGTTGCGGATCGTCGGGGTGACGCGTGGGCTGAGGCTGGCGGGGCGAGTACATCCGGCTTGACGAGTGACGCGGTGGCAGTCGGCGTATGGGCCGCATGGCGTGTCCAGGCCGCATTGAACCTGCTGGTCGCGGACGGGTCGGAACCGCAGGCGAACGCGGCGCCCGGTAGCCGCTAGGCCGCGACCAGGCCCAGGGCGTGGACGCCCGCCGGGGTGAGGCGGGCGGGGACCCAGGTGCCCAGGGGACCTGCCGTCGTCGGCTCGATGAAGCCGCGGTGGACCAGGACGCGCGCGGACGGGTGGTCGCAGAAGGGCAGGTTGTCGACGCGCAGGTCGGGCTCGCTGCTGCACGTCAGCTCGACCCGGCGGTCCGCGGTCGCCCTGAGCAGGGCGACCTCGCGGCGGGACAAGTCGGGTCTGGATGGTTCTGGCATGTCGGGCACCTCCACCTAACTAAAACGGGTGTTGCTCAGCTCCCGGTTCATTAAGAGGGACGTGCGGACACCCTGGGTCGTTCCGAAAACAGGTCAGCCGGCGGCTTTCGTGCCCCTCCGCTCGGCCGCGTCGAGGACCAGCCGCAGCCAGTCGCCGTCGGGCGCGTCGAGGGCCACCCGGCGCAGGCGCAGCCACAGGCCCACGTCGGTCCACTCCTGGAACCGGCGGTGCACCGTGGGCACCGTGACGCCGAAGGTCGCGGGCAGGTGACGCCACGCGCAGCCGCTGGTCAGGACGAAGACGATGGCCGTGAAGATCGCCCGGTCGGACACCCGACCCCGGCCGCCGCCCTGCCTGCGGACCTTCGCGGGTGGGATGAGGGGCTCGACCGCCGCCCACAGGGACGGGGGCACCAAGCGGGCCGCCAGTTGTTCGATCACGTCCGCGTGCGGGGGCTTGGACGGCGCCTCGGGAGCGCGGCGGACCCACGGCTCCTGGCGCTGGAGGTCGCCGCGCTGCCGGGCTCGCAGCAGCGTCGCCAAGGCGGCCTCGTCGCGCCTGGGCGCCACCGCCGGGTACGGGTGCTGCTGGACCTGGCGCGCGATCTCGGCGCCCACCGTGCGGCCGAACGCGGGTCGAACGTCGTTGGTCATCGGGTCCTCCGCCGCAGGACTGTCGTGATACCCATCACGCTAGGAAGCCCGCCCCGAACGGGTAAGGACCGAGCCGCCGAACGGGGCCAGACAGCGTCGCGCGGACCCCCGGGCGTCGGTCAGCGGCTCCCCTGGCGCGACGAGCGGGTGAGCGGTCGGTTCGGTCGCGTCCCCGTCACGGGGTGAGCCGGGCCGATACCCTCGGAAGGGTGACGCCGCGCCTGCTAGCCACCAGCGACCTGCACGTGACCTACCAGCAGAACCGCGACTTCGTGGCCGAGATCCGCCCGCACTCGCCCGACGACTGGCTGATCGTCGCCGGGGACGTCGCCGAGCGGTTCGACGACGTCGAGTGGGCGCTCGGGCAGCTCCGGGCGCGATTTCACACGGTCGTGTGGTCGCCGGGCAACCACGAGCTGTGGACGACCAAGGACGACCCGGTCCAGTCGCGCGGCGAGGTGCGGTACAAGCAGCTCGTGGAGCTGTGCCGGAGCCTGGACGTGCGGACGCCGGAGGACGAGTTCGCGGTGTTCGAGGGCGGTCCGGACGGGCCGGTGGCGGTGGCGCCGCTGTTCACGCTGTACGACTACACGTTCCGGCCGCCGGGGACCGTCGACAAGGAGTCCGCGCTGGCCGTGGCGCAGGAGGCCGGCGTCATCTGCACGGACGAGTACTTCCTGCACCCCGACCCGTACCCCAGCCGCGAGGCGTGGTGCGCGGCGCGCATCGAGGAGTCCGAGCGGCGGCTGAGCGCGGTGGACCCGGCCCTGAAGACGGTGCTGATCAACCACTGGCCGCTGGTGCGCGACCCCACGTTCATCCTCCGCTACCCGGAGTTCGCCCTGTGGTGCGGCTCGGAGCGGACGGCCGACTGGCACGTGCGGTTCCGGGCGGCGGTGGCCGTGTACGGGCACCTGCACATCCCGCGGACCATCCGCAAGGACGGCATCCGGTTCGACGAGGTGTCGCTGGGCTACCCGCGCGAGTGGCAGCCGCGCGGCTGGACGAAGGCGCCGTTGCTGGACGTGCTGCGGGAGGATGACGCGCGTCCGGGCGCGCGAGGGGGTGCGCGGTGATCGACGACCTCATGCCCGCCGGGGTGGTGTCGGTGGACACCTTCGAGGACTTCGACGTGGACCTGTTCCCCGAGGAGGAGGAGCACGTCGCCAAGGCCGTGGACAAGCGGCGCCGGGAGTTCACCACCGGGCGGCACTGCGCGCGGCTCGCGCTGGGCCGGCTGGGCTTCCCGCCGGTGCCGCTGCCGCCCGGGGAGAAGCGCGCGCCGGTGTGGCCGGACGGGGTCGTGGGCAGCATCACGCACTGCAAGGGCTACCGCGCGGCGGCGGTCGCGCGGACGGCGTCGATCCGCACCATCGGCATCGACGCCGAGCCCAACGAGCCGAACCCGGACGGGGTCCTGGAGGCGATCGCGCTGCCCGCCGAGCTGCGCATGGTGGCGGCGCTGGGCCGGGCGGGCGACAAGGTCTGCTGGGACCGGCTGCTGTTCAGCGCGAAGGAATCGGTCTACAAGGCGTGGTTCCCGCTGGCGCGGAAGTGGCTGGGGTTCGAGGATGCGGAGGTGACCATCAACCCCGACGACGGCACGTTCACCGCCCGCGTCCTCATCGAGCCGCCCGTGGTGGGCGGGGTGGCGCTGGACGGGTTCACGGGCCGCTGGATGGCGCGGGAGGGGTTTGTGGTCACCGCTATCGCGGTACCTGCCTTGACGACCTAGGAGGCGGATCATGGGCGACGAGGTGGCAAGGCATGAGTTCACCCGCGAGGACCGCACGCGGTACCGCACGAAGGTGCGGAGGTGCCTGGACGTCTTCGCCCGGATGCTGCGGGAGTCCAGGTTCGAGTTCGACCGGCCCATGACCGGGCTGGAGATCGAGCTGAACCTGGTCGACGAGGCGGGCGACCCGGCGATGCGCAACGCCGCGGCGCTGGAGGTCATCGCCGACCCGGACTTCGTCACCGAGCTGGGCCAGTGGAACCTGGAGATCAACGTCGCGCCGCGGCAGCTGACCGCGGGCGGGATCACCGAGTTCGAACAGACCGTGCGTCGGTCGTTGAACGAGGCCGAGAACAAGGCGCGGGGCGTCGACGCGCACATGGTGATGATCGGCATCCTGCCGACGTTGCAGGCCAAGCACCTGGCCCTGGACGCGCTGTCGGGCAACCCGAGGTACGCCCTGCTCAACGAGCAGATCTTCGCCGCGCGCGGCGAGGACATCCAGATCACGATCGACGGGGTCGAGAAGCTCCAGATGACGGCCGACTCGATCGTGCCGGAGGGTGCGTGCACGTCCACGCAGTTCCACCTGCAGGTGTCGCCGGACTCGTTCGCCTCCTACTGGAACGCGGCGCAGGCGATCGCCGGGGTGCAGGTGGCGGTCGGCGCGAACTCGCCGTTCCTGCTGGGCAAGGAGCTGTGGCGGGAGACCCGGATCGCGCTGTTCCAGCAGGCCACCGACACGCGCAGCGACGAGCTGAAGGAACAGGGCGTCCGGCCGCGGGTGTGGTTCGGGGAGCGGTGGATCACGTCGATCTTCGACCTGTTCGAGGAGAACGTCCGGTACTTCCCGGCGCTGCTGCCCATCTGCGACGAGGAAGACCCGGTGCAGGTGCTGGAGCGCGGGGACACCCCGTCGCTGGGCGAACTGCGCCTGCACAACGGGACCATCTACCGGTGGAACCGGCCGGTGTACGACGTGGTCCGCGACCAGCCGCACCTGCGGGTGGAGAACCGGGTGCTGGCGGCCGGGCCGACGGTGGTGGACATCCTGGCCAACGGGGCGTTCTACTACGGGCTGGTGCGGATGCTCGCGGCGGAGGAGCGTCCACTGTGGAGCCAGATGTCCTTCAGCGCGGCGGAGGAGAACTTCGTTTCCGGCGCGAAGATGGGGATCGACGCGCAGGTGTACTGGCCCGGGTTGGGGACGGTGCCGGTGGCGGAGCTGGTGTTGCGGCGCTTGCTGCCGCTGGCCCACGAGGGGTTGGTGAAGCTGAGGGTCGAGCAGGCTGAGCGGGACCGGCTGTTGAGCGTGATCGAGCAGCGGTGCTTGACGGGGGTGAACGGGGCGACTTGGCAGGCCCGGGTCTTCCACCGGCACTACGACCACTCGGCGTTGGACCGGCCGGAGGCGTTGCGGCGGATGTTGCGGACTTACCGGGACCTGATGCACAGCAACGAGCCCGTGCACTCCTGGCCGATGTCCTGAGCGAAGGGCAACCCAGGGCCGGCGGGAGTGCGAGCGGCAGGGGTGACCGAGCGTGGCCGGTGCCGCGCTGCGACAGGGCGCCTGCCCGGACGGGTGGTGTCCGGGCAGGCGGCCACACGGGTCAGCTGGTGGGGAAGTTGTCCGGGGTGCGCATGCGGTCGCGGACCCAGACGCCGGCGGGTTTGAGGACGGTGGTGCCCGCGAAGGAACTACCGGCGCAGGTGCCCTGTTTGAACACCGCGCCCGACCGGAAGTCGTCGGAGAAGTTCCAGTTGGTCCAACCGATCTTGTTGGCGGCCAGGAAGTCCAGGTACTTCTGGGAGTACGCGAAGTCGTTGCCGCCGTCACCCGTGTACGTCTGGGTGCCGAACTCCGTCACGAACAGCGGGATGCGGGTGGCCGCGCGCTGGAGGGCCGCGAAGTACGCGTCCTGGTGGGACGCCGCGTAGAAGTGGAACGTGTACATGAAGTTCGTGGCGTTGATGGGGTTGTTGACGATGTCGGCCTCGGTGCGGCCGTCGGAAACGCCCAGGGAGCCCCAGCCGTGGGTGCCCACGAACACGACGCCGTCGGGGTCCTGGGCGCGGATCACCGGGATCATCTGTTCCGCGTAGGACTTGATCCCCGCCCACGACACGCCGTTGGGCTCGTTGGCGATGTCGTAGATGATGTTGGTCTTGTCGCGGTGCCGCTGGGCCACTTCGGTGAAGAACGTCTTGGCCAGGGACAGGTTCGCGTTGGGGTCGCCCGGGGTGAGCTGGTGCCAGTCCACCAGGGCGTACATGCCGCGCCTGGTGGCTTCCTCGATGTACCCGTGGACCATGTCGGTGAACTTGCGCGGGTTGGTCTCGTAGCCGCCTTCCTGGACGTACATGGAGATGCGCAGGATGTCCGCGCCCCAGTCGCCGGCCAGTGCGTCCAGGGACGCGGTCTTGAGGCACTGCGAGTACCACTGGATGCCGTGCGTGCTCATGCCCCGCAGCTGGATCGGCTTGCCGTACTGGTTGCACAGCTTGACGCCGCACACGTGCAGTTGGCCGTTGACCTCGGCGGGTCGGCCGGGGGTGCCGCCGCCACCGGTGTCGACGTCGAGCTTGTCGACGTTCGGGCCGCCGTTGGACGTGGTCGCGGTGGCGCGGACGCGGTTCGTGCCGGCCGCGAGGGTGACGGTGGTGGTGGCGGTGCGCCACGTGCTCCACGCACCTGTGCCGGGGAACGCGAGGTTGGTGGTGGTGGTGCCGTTCACCTGGACGTTCATCGGGCGGTTGGTGGTGGTGCCGTTGGCGTACCGGAAGGTCAGGGTCGCCGGGCCGGCCGTCGCGGCGGTGACGGAGAACTCGACGTAGCTGCCGACCTCGTTGTCGTAGTTGACGAATCCGGAGCCGGTGTAGCCGGCGTGGTTGGACTCGACCAGGCCGTTGGAGATCGTCGCGGATTCGGCCTGGTGGGTGGTGATCGCCAGGGCCGCGGGGGCGGCCAGGCCTGTCGTCGGCACGGCGAGCAGGGTCGCCGCGACCAGGGGGCTGAGCCATCGGATGGCCACAGGGTGCCTCCCACATCGGGTGAACTGCGGACGGGACCGGCGGCGGTACAGTTAAGAAACTTTCCTATCTGTTGCCGGGATCACAGCACCCTGGGCACGCCTCTGTCAACGGTTCACGTGGACGAACGAAAGGTGGGATCAGCCGACGGAGGCGGCGCGCGGGAGGTCGCGGAGGGTCGCGGCCTTCCACTCGGCGACCAGCTCGGGCAGCAGGACGTGCCACGGCAGCACCGCGAGGACTTCCTTGCGCGCCACCAGCACCAGGCGGCCCTCGGCGCCGCCGTCCAGCCACACCACCTGCAGCGCGGCGGCGCGGGACTCGGCGGCGGCCAGGGCGAGGGCCGTCTGGTGGGACAGGTCGTCGTGGCCCACGTGACGGGCCGAGGAGGTGGCGCCGGCCAGTTCCGGGTGGCGCGCGGCCAAGGCGCGGACGGCCGCGTGCAACCGCCACTCCCCCAGGCCGGCGCGGACCTGGACGGTCAGCGACTCGGTGCAGCCAGGCATGACCCACCTCCCGCTAGTTAGGACAGCCTAACTTAGCAGGAGGGGTTCCACGGCACGCTGGAGAATCCGTAGTGCCCGACTGGTGGGACCGAAGTCGCCACCCGCTCAGTAGTCGTCGCCGCCGAAGAACTGCTCCTCCAACCGGTCCGCGGTGCCCGCGAGCAGCGCCAGCGGGTCGGTGAACTCGTGGATGTCCAGGTCCGCCAACGGCAACGAGTGCCGCAGCACGACGTGGTCGCCCATGATCGCCGCCCCGCACGCGATGCTGGAGTTGCCGACCTCGGTGAGCAGCGCGCGCAGGTCCACGTTGGCCGCCAAGCCGATCGGCGAGGCGATCTGCACCCACTCGTGCAGCTTGTCCAGCACCTCGCGGACCAGGATGATCACCTGCGTCCGCTCGTCGTCCTCGTCGAACTGCTCGAAGTTGAACAGGATGCGGATCTCGTCCTCCTCCTCCGAGATCACGTCGTAGGTGTCGCGGACGTACGCGGCGAGGTCGCCCCAGGAACTCATGCCCTCACCCTAGAGGCGCGACCGCCCCCCACACCGCATCCGCCACCACATCGCGCGCATCGGTCAGGTCGAAAGCACCCATGAGGAACCGCCGCGCGCACTCGTGCGCCGGACCCATCACCACGGGGTCCAGCGCCCACAAGGGAAAGCTCCGCACCGAACCCTCCGCCATCCGTTCGGCGAACCACGACGCCACGGGCGCGAACGTGGCGAGCTTGACGGCCGGGTCGGCGCTGAGCGGCTCGGCGTAGCGGACACGGGCCCGGCCCGGGTTGGCGGCCACCCAGTCGAGGTAGCGCATCGCCATGCCGCGCACCACCTTCTCCGCGTCGCCCCACTCGATCGCCGGGGTCATGGCCGCGACGCAGCAGGCGAAGCTCTCCTCGTACAGCACCGCGAACAGCCCGTCCCGGCTGCCGAAGTGGTGGTAGATGCTGCCGTTGGACACCCCGGACCGCGCGGTCAGCGCGCTGATGGTGACCGGGAGGCCTTCGTCCACCAGCGCCAGCGCCGCGTCCACCACCGCTTGCTGACTTCTCGACCGCACGCGGTCTAGAGTAGCGCTCTAGAGCATCGCTCCAGCCGCTGGGAGGTCGCCATGGCCCGTTCCATCCCCGATCTGCTGCGTGAGCGCGTGGCCCGGACACCGGACGCGGAAGCGTTGCGCCACCGCGTGGACGGCACGTGGACCTCGCTCACCTGGAAGGAGGTCGGCGACCGCGTCCGCGCGCACGCGCTGGGCTTCCGCCAGCTCGGGGTGAAGGACGAGTCCAGGGTCGCGATCATGGCGCAGACCAGCGTCGAGTGGATCATCGCCGACCTCGCCGTGCTGGCCGCGGGCGGTGTCACCACGACGATCTACCCCAGCAGCACCGCCGAGGAGGCCGCGCACATCATCCGCGACTCGGGCAGCGTGCTGGTGGTCGCGGACGCGGACCTGGTCGCCAAGGCCGGCACCGCCCGGGTGATCACCACCGACGACCTGCCCACCTCGGAGGTGGGCGACTACGACGCGATGGTGGACGAGCTGTCGCCCGAACGCCTGGCGACCCTGATCTACACGTCCGGCACGACCGGCGTCCCCAAGGGCGTCGAGCTGACCCACGACAACTGGCTCTACACCGCCGAGGCCGTGGTGGAACTGGGCGTGCTCCAGCCCGAGGACCTGCACTTCCTGTGGCTGCCGATGTCCCACGCGTTCGGCAAGGTGCTCCAGATCGCCATGATCGCCACCGGCCTGGCCACCGCCGTGGACGGCTCGGCGGACCGGATCGCGGAGAACCTCAAGGAACTGCGCCCCACCATCGTGGCCGGCGCGCCGCGCATCTTCGAGAAGATCCACAGCCGGGTGGTCGCCGCGATGCGCGCCGAGGGCGGGGTCAAGGAGAAGCTGTTCAACTGGGCGCTGCGGGTCGCCGAGCACCCCGAGTGGACGCTGCGCCGCAAGGTCGCCGACAAGCTGGTGTTCAGCAAGCTGCGGGAACGGGTCGGCGGGCGGATCAAGTACTTCGTGTCCGGCTCCGCGCCGCTGTCCGCCGAGGTGGGGCGGTTCTTCGGCGGCGCCGGGATCACGATCCTGGAGGGCTACGGGCTGACCGAGTCGTCGGCGGCGTCGTTCATCAACCGGCCGGGCGAGCACGTGTTCGGCACGGTCGGGAAACCGTTGCCCGGCACGGAAGTCCGCATCGCGGAGGACGGGGAGGTGCTCATCGGCGGGCGCGGGATCATGCGCGGGTACCACAACCTGCCCGACGAGACGGCGGCCACGCTGGACGACGGCTGGCTGCGCACCGGTGACATCGGCGAACTCGACGAAGGCGGCCGGCTGCGCATCACCGACCGGAAGAAGGAGCTGATCAAGACGTCGGCGGGCAAGTACGTGGCCCCGCAGAACGTGGAGAGCAAGCTCAAGGCCGCGAGCCCGTACATCGGGCACGTCCTGGTGCACGGCGACCAGCGCAACTACTGCGTCGCGCTGGTCACCCTCGACCCGGACACCACCCCGCCGGGCCTCGACGCGGAGGCCGAGGTCGGCAGCGCGGTCGAAGCGGCCAACGCCAAGCTCGCCCGGCACGAGACGATCAAGAAGTTCGCCGTGCTGGACAAGGACTTCACCGTCGAGGACGGCACCCTGACCGCGAGCATGAAGATGCGCCGCCGCGAGATCGAGAACCGCTACCGGTCGGTCCTGGACGACCTGTACGAAGGCTGAGCCGCGGCGATCGCCCACCCCGCGACCACCAGCACCGCCACCACCTCGACCAGCACCAGCAGCCGCTCGACGTAGCCCAGCGGCAGCACGCGCCACCACGCCGTGCCGACCAGGACGTTGACCAGGACCGCGTAGACGATCGGGGTGAACGCCAACGCCGACAGGAGCCCGAACCGGAACGTCCACCGCGCGTGCCCGCCCCACACGGAGTCCTGGAGCCAGGGGCGGGCCAGCAGCATCGCCGCGACCGGCAGGCTGATGAACGCGACCAGGCTGGCGACGCGGTGGATCGTCCCGCTCGCGCTCGGCCCCTCCGCCCAGTTGTGCTTGGGGAACACCACGACCAGCGCCAGACCGACCGACCAGGCCAGGAAAGCGATCGCGCCCCCTGATGACCACCTGGTGATCCCCCGCCGGACCAGGACGGCGACGATCGCCACCGTTCCCAGGGCGAGCAGCGCCACGGCCGTGTCGAACACCCAGCGGTGCGGCCCCAGCGCGTACTCGGAGATCGTCCGGCGCAGGCCGACGGCCGTGGTGGCGAGCCGGTGCACGTCCAGCGATCCGACCATGAGCACGGTCAGCACGACGGCGAACGCACCGCCGAACGCGACGAAGCGGGCCGGGGAACGGGTTTGGGCGAGTCCATCGGTCAGCACACCGGGCAGAACGGCCCGTGACCGTCCCGTGTTCCGCCGTTCAGGAACCCGACAGCTTGCGGAGGCTAGGGGCGGGCGGCTGGGGGGAGGGTGGTCAGCGGAGCGGTGGGCCAGGTCCAGGGGTCGTCGCCCAGTTTGACCAACTCCTCCACCTGGAGCAGGCACCACGGCGAGATGGGCCGCACCCCTGCCAGCACCGCGTGCGAGAAGTCGCCCCACGGCACCCACTCGAACGAGTCCACCTCGTCCTCGTTCACCACCGGGACCGCGTTGAGCCGCCCCCGGAACACCGGGCACATCTCGTTCTCCACGACCCCGTTCTCCATCACGGCCCGGTACCGGAACGTGGGCAGCACCAGGTCCAGCGCAACGCCCGACACGCCCAGCTCCTCCGACAGCCGGCGGGCCACCGCAGCGGGAGCGTCCTCGCCCGGCGCCGGGTGGCCGCAGCACGTGTTCGTCCACACGCCCGGCCACGTCTTCTTGTGCAGCGCGCGCCTGGTCAGCAGCAGGCGGCCGGCGTCGTCGAAGAGGTAGCTGGAGAACGCCAAGTGCAGAGGTGTGTCCGCGTGGTGCACGTCGGCCTTGTCGGCGACTCCGATGCCCGTACCCGACTCGTCCAGCAGCACGACTTGTTCCACGCGGATCACCCTGCCACAGGGTCCCGGGTCACCGCGCGGCGGCAAGGGCCTCCGGGTTGCGGACGAGCTTGCCGGCGGCGGTCCGGGGCAGGGCGCGCAGGACGTGGGTTCGGCGGGGCAGTTTGAAGTCCGCCAGGCGGTCTCGGCACCACACGACCAAATCGGCCTCGGACAGGTCGTCGCTCTCCGTGCCGACGTACGCCTCGATCACCCCGTCGTGCACCGCGATCGCCTCGGTCACCAGTGGGTGGGCACGCAGAGTCGCCTCGACCTCGGTCAGGTCGACCTTCGCGCCCTGTACGACCACCAGCGAGTCGGACCGGCCCAGCAGGCGCAGCGCGCCCCGCTCGTCGAACTCGCCCCGGTCCCCGGTGCGCAGCCAGCCGTCCACGTACCGGCCGGTGCCGTCGTCGCGCAGGTACGGCGAGTCGTCCAGGGCCACCTCCACCAGGCCGTCGCGCACCCGGAGGGTGGTGTCGGTCAACGGCTTGCCCACCGCCGGCCGGGTGGCACCCAAGACGTCCAGGGTGAGGGCACCGGTCTCGGTGGTGCCGAAGCACTCCCCCACCGGGAACCCGTACGCCCGCCCGAACGCCTCCGCGACCTCCACCGGCATCATCTCGCCGCCCGCGAACGCCGCCCGCACGGTCCGCAGCGCCGTCCGGTCGGCCGCCTCCGCCAGCAGGGCGAAGTGGAACGGCAACCCGGTGATGAAGTCGACCTCGTTCACGGCCGCCGCGCGCAGGACGTCGTCGGCGGTCGGGCGGGCGGCGAACACCAGTTCCACGCCCGCCGCCAGCGAGTGCAGCAGCCCGCCCATCAGGCCGAAGCTGTGCGCGGTCGCGTTGAGGAGCAGGAGCTTCTCGCCGCGCTGGGTCATGCCCTCCGCCGCCCCGAACCGCATCACCTCGCGGATGATCGACTCGGTGGAGCGGCCGATGACCTTGGGCGTGCCGGTCGACCCCGAGCTGAACTGGACCAGCCGGTGCCGGGTCAGCGCGGGCAGGCCGTCCGCCCGGCGCTCGGTGACCAGTTCGTACCGCTCGCGGAACGCCCCCGCGCCCCGCCCACCGGCCCGGACGACGAACTGGGGCCGGCTCAGGTCGCGCAGCCGGTCGACCTCGGCGGGCTTGAGGCGGTGGTCGATCGAGATCACCCGCGCGCCCAGGCTCCACAGCGCCAGCACCACCTCCAACTGGGTGAAGCTGGGCGGCACCTGGACCGCGACCGTGCTGCCCTCCCCCACCCCGGACGCGGCGAACAGCCCCGCCTCGGCGGCCACGGACTCCCGCAGCCGCCCGTGCGTCACGGTGTGGTCGTGGGTGAACGCCGGCACGTCGTCGCCGTGGCGGCGCAGCAGGTCGGTGACGAACTCGCGCATCGGGTCAGGTCTCCTTGCAGAACTCGCCGATGGGGATGCCCACGTGCCGCTGCTCGGTCGCGATGTAGCCGAGCAGCTCGTCACCGCGCTGCAGCTCGGTGACGTTGCGGACCTTCCCGCCGGGGCCGAGGACCCGGACGTGCCAGTCGTCCTGCACCGTGAGGCTGACCTCGACGCCCTCCGGCGAGTGCGCGGTGATGGTCAGGATGGGCCGGGACTCCAGCTTGGCCCGGCCGACGGTGACCTTGCGGGTGCGGCCCTCGGAGTCCACGGCCAGCACGGTGCTGCCGGAGCGCAGCTCGGACAGGTAGTTGGTGCGGTTGTCCGGGCCGAGGACGTAGGAGTGCAGGGCGCCCGCGTTGACCCGGAACGGCCGGGTCGGCATGTACGGCAGCGGGTGGGTCTCGCTGCAGCACAGGATGAAGCCCGACGAGTACGAGCCGACCAGGATGCCCTCGTCCTCGCGGAAGTGCGAGCAGGTGTCCACGCACACCCGGTCGCCCAGGCCGTTGTGCGCGATGCCGTCGACGGTGAGGGTGGTCAGGGTCAGCGGCGGGGTCTTGGCCTCCAGCAGGCGGGCCAGGTTGAACACGTCGGCCGCGTCGCGGGGCGCGAGCAGGACGCCGTCCGAGCCGTGCTCCAGCACGTCCAGGACGATCGCGGCCTCCTCCAGGTCGGCGACCTCGGTGACGAGCTTGCCGGGCGCGCCGTCGGCGGCGGCGATGACGATCTCCAGGGGATCTTGGTCGGGTCGGTGAACGCGACCAGCGTGTGCTCCAGCCTCACCGCGGCGTCGCACGCGAGCTTGAGCGTGCGGTCGTCGCGGACCTGCACGAACGCGGCGGTCGCGGTCAGCCGGTCCAGCCGGTCCTTCTCGTCCACGACGACGGCGACCAGGTGGGGGCTGTCCACCGGCTCGGGCGCGACCAGCACCCGGGTCACCGTGGGCGGCAGGGTGTCCAGCAGGGCGGGGTCGTCGGAGACGATCCCGGCCAGGCGGGCGTGCAGGGTGGCGTCCACCACGGACTCGCGGTGCGCCTCGGGGACGGTTCGGAGGTCGATCCAGGCGAACTTCACGCCAGACTCCAGGGTTGCGGGCTCGATCAGGACACGGCGCCGGACATGGCCGGCACCAGGCCGGCGGGGTCGTCGGCGTGGATGACGGAGGCGAGTTCGGCGACCAGGGACATCGGCTGCGGGGAGGTGAACACCCGCCGCCCCACCGCGAGTCCCGCGCAGCCCATCGCCATCGACGCGCGCGCGTAGTCCACGAGACCGCCGCCGGTCGGGCCGCCGACAGCCGGGCCACCGGTCGCCGGGCCACCGACAGCCGGGCCACCGGTCGCCGGGCCACCGACAGCCGGGCCACCGACAGCCGGGCCGCCGACAGCCGGGCCGCCGACAGCCGGGCCGCCGGCCACCAGGACCGGGATGGGGCAGCTCTCGACGACCTCGGCCATGCGCTCCACCGGCAGGGCGAGGTTCGTCTTCACGATGTCCGCGCCCAGATCGACGGCGATGTTGACCACGTGCGCGAGCAGGGCGGGGTCGTTGGCGTCGGCGATGCGCGGCCCTCGCGGGTAGACCATCGCCACCAGCGGCACGTTCCAGGCGTCGCAGGCGTTCGCGATCACGCCGAAGTCGGCGAGCTGCCGCTGCTCGGTGTCCGACCCGATGTTCACGTGCACACTCACCGCGTCGGCCCCCAGCCGCAGCGCCTCCTCGACCTCGCCGACGAGCACCTTCGCGTTGGCGTCGGCCATGTGCGCGGTGCCGGCGCTGAGGTGGACGATCAGCGCGCAGCCGCCGAGGAGCATCGGGTCGATGGTCCTGATCCGTCCTTTGTGGACGATGATGGCGTCGGCGCCGCCGACGACGACCGAGGAGATCAGGTCCGACCACCGGTCGCGCGGCACCACCGGACCGTCCGAGACGCTGTGGTCGAGCGGGACGAAGAGGTACCTGTCGTCACGCGGACGGGAAAGGCGTCGCAGCCGCAACGCTTTCCTCATGTCGCTCACACCTCCCCAGGATTGGCGATAGCCACGCTGAAGAGTGGTCGAGACCCCACTCTTGCGGGGAGTTGGCAGTTGGCGATAACTCGTCAGTTATGCACCTGTTGGAGCAACGCAGTGCGACGAATCATCGACGCTGCGTTGAATTGCGCCGCCTCCGGCGTCGCGGGCGCAGCCGCCCGGAAGTCGGCTCGTCACGTGGCGTTTCCGCCGATCGAACAGCATGATCGTCGGAGACGCGACGCGACAAGCCGACGCGGCCACGCTGCGTCAACCTTTCACACTCGCACGGTCGGTGCTGGACGTGATCCGGTTGCCCTAGGCTGCGGCAGTGCACATGGAGCTGAGACACCTCCACGTTGTGCTGACCGTGGCGGAGGCGGGCAGCATCAGCCGGGCCGCCTCCTCGCTGAAGATCGCGCAAGCCGGGCTGACCGCGCAGTTGCGGCGCATCGAACGCGGCTTCGGGGGTCCGCTGTTCCTGCGGCGCAGCGACGGCGTGGAGTTGACCGAACTCGGCCGGCACGTCGTGCTGAGATCGCGTGACCTGGTGGAACGGTTCGACGACCTGATGGTGACGGCACGGCGGCTGGCCGCGCAGAACAGCGGCGCGGGCATCCGGCTGGGCGGTGTCGCGGGCGCGCCGACGCCGTTGCTGGTGGACGTGGTGCGGGACATGCTGCCCAACCAGCCCCGCACCACCCACGTCGAACGCAGCTGCGACGCGGTGTTGGACCTGGTGCGGTCGGGCAAGCTGGACGTGGCGCTGGTGGTGGAGTTCCCCCAGAGTCCACTGCGGATTCCCGAAGAGGTCGCCTGCCGTTCCCTGGTGGTCGAACCCATGTTGGTGGGAATCGCGGCCGGGCACCGGTTGTCCGGGCGCGGCGAGATTCGGCTGTCCGAACTGGCCGATGAGGACTGGGCGGTGCCGGACGAGAACTACGGCGGCGGACGGGTGAACCTGCACCTGGCCTGCGAGGCGGCCGGGTTCACACCGCGTTGCGTGCACTTCGGCGTCGACCCGGTGTCCGCGGCGGAACTGGTGCGGTCGGGGCACACCGTGGCCTTCTTCTTCCCCACCGGGCGGGAATTGCCCGGGGTGGTGCTCAAGCCGGTCGTGGGCAGCCCGGTGCACCGCCGCGTGATGCTGGTGTGGCAACGCGACGGTGCGGCGGCGGAGTACGTGGACGAGCTGCACGGCCGCGTGCTGCGGGCGTACCAGGAACGGGTGCGGGGCCAGTCCCGACCGGCCACCCAGTCCCGACCGACCACACTGGCCGCCGCCGCCAGCTAGGCGGGCTTCCGGTTCCGGGTGGCGAAGTAGCCCGCCACGGCGGCCAGCAAGCCGGACACCGCCATCACCGGCCACACCCCGTGTCCCAGGCGCAGGAACAGGAAACCGCCCAGGACCGGGCCCAGCGCCGCGCCCAGGCCGAACATGAACTGGAAGCTGCCGATGTAGCGGCCCTTCAGGTGCGCCGGCCCCGCCATGCCCGGGTAGGCGAACACCACGGGACCGCCGATGATCTCGCCGAACGTCCACACCAGCGTGCCGATCACGATCACCGCCGGGCCCAGCGGCAGGCCGTAGAGGGCCACGCCGACCGCGGTCAGGGCGTAGGCGGTGAAGACCACCAAGCGGGGCTTCATGTTCTGGGTCTTCTTCGTGACCACCAGTTCCAGCAGGATCACCGCGCCGCCGTTGATGGCCACCGCGAGCGTGTACCAGAAGATCGGCACCCCGGACGCGGCGACGTCCAGTGGCAACGTGGAGAGGTACTGCACGTAGACCACGGCGTTGAAGAAGGTGGCCACCAGGTAGAGCAGGTAGCGCCGGTCGCGGAACAGGTCGGCGTAGCTGCCGGTGTCCGCCGGGGTGTCCGCGGTCGCCGTCGGAGCGGTCTTGGCGGGCAGGGCGTAGAAGGCCAGCACCGCGTAGGCCAGCGCGACCGCCGCCTCACCCCAGAACAGCAGGTGGTAGCTGTCGCCGCCCAACTGGTAGAGGCCGAAACCGATCAGCGGGGCGGCGGTGGCGCCCAGGTTCAGGCCGAACCGGTACATGGCGAAGACCATGACCTGCCGGTCGTCGTCGGTCAGTTCGGACAGGAGGGTGGCCGACGCGGGGCGGTAGATCTGGCTGATCGCGCCGAGCAGGGCGACCGCGCCGATCAGGAGGGCGTAGTTCGGCAGGTACAGCAGGGCAGCGGTCAGGGCCGCCGCGCCCGCCATGCCCAGCACGGTGGAGTTGCGCGCGCCCAGGCGGTCGGCGAGGGCGCCGCCGATGAGGACGCCCACCACGTTGCCGATGCCGAACACGCCCAGCGCGGTCGCGGCCTCGCCGGCCGAGTAGCCGCGCGAGGTCATGAACAGCACCAGGAAGATGTTGAGGAAGCCGCCGACCTTGTTGACGAAAACACCGCCCAGCACGGCTTTCACGGCCAGCGGCGAGTCGACGAAGGTGCGCCAGACGCCCGTGGAACTGGCTTCGGCCGTCGTCATCAGGCGCTCTTGACGTCCAGCGCCGCCTCGGCCGCGTCCAGCCGGGACGCGACATCGGCGCGGGACGAGCCGACCGCGATGGCGAACGCGATCCGGCCCCACACCGTGCCCTTCGGCGGCGGCGAGACCACCGCGCCGGGCTGGGCCACCGTCACCACCCGGTCGATGCCCTCGGGCAGCGCGGCTTCGTTGAAGGACAACGAACCCAGGGTCGTGTCGTCCTCCTCGACGTAGAAGAACCGGATGCCCGCGACACGGCGGTGCGTGGGCTCGACGTCCGCGGGCAGGCCGGTCGCCGCGCCGGCCGCCACCAGGCCCGGGTCGATGCCGGTCGCGAGCAGGCCCAGGTACGGGATCATGTCGCCGCCCAGGCGGCCGTTGACCTCGATCACCTTGGGGCCGTCGGCGGTCAGCATGTACTCGGAGTGGGTGATGCCGTCGGTGAAGCCGAGCGCCTCGTGCGTGTCCTGCAAGGCTTTCAGCAGCACGGGATCGGTGAGCAGCGGGTCGTCCGCGTCGACGAAGTGGCCGACCTCCTCGGCGTACGGCGGGTAGCCGACGACCTTGCGGCCGATGAACAACGGGGTGACGCGGCCGTCGCGGACCACCGAGTCGACGCTGATCTCCTCGCCGGACACGAACTCTTCGACCAGGACCGGCTGGTCGGTGTCGAACACGACCGGTTCGGGCGCGCGGGCGCTCTCGGTGAACCCGAAGTTCGCGCGCACTTCACCTTCGCCGTGCACCTTCACCACGCCCAGGCTCGCGCCGAGCCCGCGCGGCTTGAGGATCGCCGGGTAGCCGACCTCGCCGGCGGCGGCAACAGCCTCGTCCGCGGTCTTCACCGCGATCGACCGGGGCTGCGGCACACCGGCCGCGTCCAGCGCCGCGCGCGTCTTCCCCTTGTCCCGCAAGCGCCACACGACGTCCGGGTCGCCGTTGCGCAGGCCCAGTTCGCGGGCGATGAACGCGGTGGCGTGGATGCGGACCTCGTCCCAGCACAGGACGCCGGCGATCGGGTCCGCCGCGTGCAGCTTGGCCGCCTCGGCCGCCATCGCGGGGCCGTCGGTGGTGCTGGGCAGCACGGTCCAGCCGGCGACGTGCTCCTTCTCCCACTCCGGTTCGGCGGTCAGGAACAGGTGGACGCGGTACTTCGCGCCGATCGAGCGCAGCAGGTACTCCCGGTACAGCCGCATGCCCGTCGCGACCACGAGCAGCAGCGGCCGGTCCGCTTGGGTGCCGGTCATCGGTTCACGCCCCCATATTCCCGAAATTGGCCGTGCGGATTATGTGCCGACAGCCTGCCGCGCAACAGCCCGAGCGCCGAACGGCCCATTGAAAAGCCTTATGGGTTGCGGTAACGGCATACGATTCGGCGGTGACGCCCAGCGGATCGGTCGGAGTCGCACCGGACTACCGGCACAGCCCGAAAACCGTCCACGCGCGGCCCGAGCACGACGTGGTCGTGCCCGGCGGCCGGTTCAAGTGGTACGACGTCGTCCGCGACGACGAGGCGATCGCGGACGCGGACCGGGCGCTCGCCCGCCGGACCGTGGTGGCGGCGCTGGAGTCGGGAGCGGTCCCGGCGGCGCTGGGGTTCGTGGTGCTGCACCTCAGTGGCGGGTACCACTTCCTGGCGGTGTGGACGTGGCGCAACGAGAACGAGTTGTGGCAGACGTTGTACGTGCGTGGGAACGGCGAGTTCCGTGCGGTGGTCGGGCGTGGGCACAAACCCGTGATGTGCGTGTGGGAGATGGGTCCCGTGGTGCACGAGCAGCAGGCGTGGGTGCGGTTCCTCGGCACGGCGCGGGACGCCGGGGCGGTCGAGGCGTACCTGGCCGACCGGATGTCCGGACCGGTCGGGTAGTCCACTGTGGACTAATCGGCGTGCCGGAGGACGCTCTCCACCTCGGTGCGGAACGCGTCCACGCCGTCCTGGCCCTCGGGTGCGCCGTGGGCCTGGAGCAGGTGCAGCAGCGCGACCCCGCTGGCCGACCGGCGGGCTTGGGCGCGGAACGAGAACGCGGCTTCGTAGCCGGTGACCGCCGTGGCCAGTGCGGCGGCGACGGTGGCCAGGAAGCCCCACATCGCCCGCCGGCCGGGGTCGGCCACCGCGACCGCGCCCAGTGCCGCCGCGCCCGTGTAGAGCAGGACGGTGCCGGCGGTGGTCCAGCGCAGGGCGCGGGAGTAGCGGGTGCGGGTGTGCTCGAAGGCGGCGAGGCGGTCGCCGACGCGGTGGCGGAGGTAGGCGCGGAGGAACTGCTCGCGGTGGTCGGCCAGGACGGCCGGGGTCAAGACGAGCGGTTCCTTGGGGCGGGGCGCAGGCGCGGGCGTCGGGCTGGGCGCGGGCGCGGCGGCGCGGGGCTTGGGCGATGGCTTGGGCGCGGTCACCTGCTCGGAGACGTCCGAGGGTGCTTCGGGCTGCGCGGTGTCCAGCGCCCCGGTGGCCGTCTCGGGCTTCGGGTCGTCTTCGGTCGTCATGCGTTGCTCACCGGTTCGTGGCGGTGGCGGGCCACCTCGGTCGCCAGCTCGCGGGAGCGCTCGTCGCGTTCCGCGTCGGTGGCGGCCGGTGGCGCGGCCAGGTGGTCGAAGTACAGCGCCCGCAACTGCTCGGCCCGGGCGCGCGCCTCGGGGTTCTCGCCGCCCCGGGCCAACACCGTCAGCACGGCGGCACCCGCGCCCGCCACCGCGACCAGCACACCCGGCCACGGCACGTCCCGCAGCCAGACCTGCAACGCCCCGAACGACACGGTCGCGAACCCGGCCGACAGCGCCAGCACCACCAGCAGCCGGGCACGTTCGCGCTCGCGCAGCGCCGCGCTCTCCTGCTCGTGCAGCACGGGCGCGACGACCTGGTTGGCGTCGTGGATCGCGTCCGCCAGCAACGGGTAGTCCAGCACGTACCCGGGGTCCACCACGGGCCGCCGCGCGGGCTCGCGGAACCGCAGCCGGGGGAACACCCGCACCGGCTGCACGGGCGCGGTGAACTCGCGGGACCCCAGCACGCGGTGCAGCACGGCGACGATCCGGTCCGGGCCTTCGTCCAGGTGCACGACGGCGACCTGTCCGCTGCGGGTCAGCACCGCCAGGTCGTCGTCACCCAGCGCGCCGCGCGCGATGTCGTCGGCCAGCCCGCCCGTCCCGGCGAGCACCAGCAGCGGCCGGTCCCGGCCGAGGTGCTCGACCAGCGCGGCGCGGGCCACGTCGTCGCCCCCGACCAGCACGGCCAGGGCGGGCCGGCGGCTCGCGACCGCGTCCACCACCCGGCCCAGCGCGGGCACCTCCTCGCCCCACTGCGAGCCGGGCGCCAGCACGACCGTGTCGTGGTTCGCGTTGAGACGCACCTCACCCGGCGCGGGCTCGGCGTCCTCCGCCGCGACCCGCCCGGACGGCGCGACGCCGACCAGCCGTGGCCAGCGGCCGTCCAGGGCCTGGGCGGCCAGGCCGGTGAGGTGCGCGACACCGGAGTCGGCACCCCCGGTGATCACGACCGCGTCCCGCTGCACGGCCGTGACCAGCACGGACCGCAGCACCGGCAGCAGCGTGGCGGCCAGGTCGGTGTCGAGGTCGCCGGACGGGCCGAGCAGCAGCACGACCGGTCGGCCACGCGGCAGACCGAGTGACCGCGCCCGGATGTCGGCGTCGGGGTGGGCCAGTCGGCGCACCCGCGGACCCGCTGTGGACATGCCGGGCACCCTAGCGCCGGCTCACGTGGATTTCACCCGTCAGAAGAACGAATGTTTTTCACGGGTACCATTTCCCCGTGCAGATCGACCCCGCCGAGATGGAAATCGCCCTGCGGGTCCTCGCCCAGGTGGATGAACTGGACACCGAGCACCCGGACGCGGTGGTCATCAGGCGGGCGACCGCGGGCATCTGGAAGAGCCTCCGCAAACGCCGCAAGGCCGCCAAGCGCGCGGCCGTCACGCTGGCCGACCGGGCGGTGATCGAGGCCACCGCCACCGGCTCGCCCAGCCGCATCGACGACGAGACCCGCGGCATCCTGCTCAGGGAACCCGAGCCGGGCGCGGTCGTCGGCACCCTCCTGCGCGCCCGCTCCTGCTACACCTGCAAGCAGCGCTACACCGAGGTCGACGCGTTCTACCACCAGCTCTGCCCGCCGTGCGCCACGCTCAACCGCAGCCGCCGCGACGCCCGCGCCGACCTGACCGGGAAGCGCGCGCTGCTCACCGGCGGCCGGGCGAAGATCGGCATGTACATCGCGCTGCGCCTGCTGCGCGACGGCGCGCACACCACCATCACCACGCGGTTCCCGCACGACGCCGTCCGCCGGTTCGCGTCGATGGCGGACAGCGCGGACTGGCTGCACCGGCTGCGCGTGGTCGGCATCGACCTGCGCGACCCGAGCCAGGTGGTGCGGCTGGCCGACACCGTCGCCGCCGACGGCCCGCTGGACATCCTGGTCAACAACGCCGCGCAGACCGTGCGCCGGTCCCGGGACGCCTACGCGCCCCTGGTGGCCGCCGAGTCCGCGCCCCTGCCGTCGGGTCCGCTGCCGGAGCTGATCTCGTTCGGGCACACGTCGTCCGCGCACCCCGTGGCGCTGACCGGGTCGCTGTCCGAAACCATGCCCGAGGTCACCGCACTCGCCCTGACGGCCGGTTCCACCGAGATCGACGCGGGCGGCCTGGTGCCGGACGTGCACCACTCCAACAGCTGGGTGCAGCGGGTGGAGGAGGTCGACCCGGTGGAGCTGCTGGAAGTCCAGCTGTGCAACAGCACCGCGCCGTTCATCCTCATCTCGCGCCTGCGGCAGGCCATGGCGGCCTCGCCCGCCCGGCGCAAGTACGTGGTGAACGTGTCGGCGATGGAAGGCCAGTTCTCCCGCGCCTACAAGGGTCCCGGCCACCCGCACACCAACATGGCCAAGGCCGCGCTGAACATGCTGACCCGCACCAGCGCGCAGGAGATGCTGGACACCGACGGCATCCTGATGACCGCCGTCGACACCGGCTGGATCACCGACGAACGCCCGCACCCGACCAAGTTGCGCCTGGCGGCCGAGGGGTTCCACGCGCCCCTGGACCTGGTCGACGGCGCGGCCCGGGTGTACGACCCGATCGTCCGGGGGAGCAGGGCGAAGACCTGTACGGCTGCTTCCTGAAGGACTACGCCCCCGCTCCGTGGTGACCGCCCACCGCCGGACTCGACGAAGTAGCAACGGGTGTGGGCCATTCGGGTAGCGCGCACCCGGGAGCCCGCCCGGTGTGCCACTCTCCGTCGGTAGGCTGGAGCGGTCGCCGGGGCGTGGGGGTGGGCATGGGTCGCGGGCGGGCGGTGGGTGCCGCCGTCCTGTTGCGTGCCAAGGGTGGCGCGCGATGACGCGACCGATGAACCCGTTCCCCCTGCCCGGCTGGGAACGCACGCCGATGCGCCCGCTGCGGCCGTGGGAGCGCACCGCCCACCGCGACTACTACGTCGACGTCGACGGCTCCGAAGCCGCGTTCCAGCGGTTCCAACGGGAGATCGGCGACCTGTCCGGCGTGCTGGAGGACGGCCGCCTGGTCCTGGTGACCGGCGAGTCCGGGTGCGGCAAGACCGCGCTGGTGAACCGGTGCGCCGACTGGACCGCGCTGGAACTGGCCAAGCGGGGCCGCAAGGGCGTGGTCGTCGACCTCACCGGCTGCCTGCCCGAGGACGAGGAGCTGTCCATCCAGCAGCGCCTGGAGCAGGTGTGCGACCAGCTCTTCGACCGGCTCGTGGACGCCCGGGCGCTGCGCCCCGAGGAGGTCGAGGCCACCCGCGGCGACCGGGACAACCCCCAGCGCGTCTTCCCACGCCTGGCCCACCTGCTGCGCGACGAGGTGGTCCTGCTCGTCCTGCTGCCCTCGCCGAACGAGCTGCTGGACGAAGTGGTCCGGTACGCCAAGCAGTTGAGCAGCCCGCGCGTGCTGTTCTTCGCCGAATCCGCGTTCTTCCGGGCCGACGACATCACCGAGCTGGTGCGCCGGTTGGAGGCGTGGGTCCCGCCGGTCACCCTGCTGGTCGGCAAGCTCGACTCCGGGGACCAGCTCCGGTTCGCCAAGGACCGGCTGCTGCGTCACACCGACGCCGGAACCTACCCGCAACTGAGTGATCAGGCGGTCGAGTTGTTGAGCAAGATCTGTCAATCCGTCGCCATGCTCCAGCGGATCCTCCACGGAACGTACGAGCGGAAGCTCACTTCCGGACTAAGCTACACCGATACCGATCTGGTGACGGTGGACGACATCAGGGCGTACCTGAACGGACTGGGGATGCAGCCATGAGCGGCAGCGACGAACTCCCGCCCGCGCGGAAGAACCCCTTCTCGCCGATGGCGGTCGCCCAGATCATCGACGACTTCCAGGACGACTTCGACTCGGTCGACGTCACCATCGCCACCGACGCGACCCGCCAGGCCGTCGCCCACCTCGACGCCTACCTCGACGGCCCGGCCGGCGCGGGCACGGTGTTCGCGGTGCTGGGCGACTACGGCACCGGCAAGACCCACCTCGCCGTGCGCCTGGTCCGGCACGCCCGCCGCACCCTCGACGACCCGACCCGCGCCCTGTACCTGGAGGCGACCGCGGACAGCTTCATCGAGCTGTACCGCCGGTTCATGCAGCGGCTGGGCCGCGAGGGCGTGCGGGCGCAGGTCAGCGACTACTACGCGGACATCGTCGCGGACTCGTTGCAGAGCACCGGGTTGACCGCGGACACCCTGGACTGGCTGGGCAGCCGGCAGCTGGAGCCGCAGGAGGTCGTGGAGCGGCTGGGCCTGATGGAGAGCGCGCTGCTGCGCAAGGTCCAGGACACGCTGCGCCACGTCACCAACAACAAGGACTTCGGCACCGCGCTGACCCTGTTGCTGCGCCCCGGTTTCGAGCACGCGGTGTGGTCGTGGCTGCTGGGTGGCGCGCCGGACCAGGTGCTGGTGGAGCGCGGCATCACCACGCCCATCGACACCGACGTGGCGGCGCTGGAGGCGATGGGCGTGTTCGCCCTGCTGTTCGGCGGCCGGCGGCGGCGGTTCGTGCTCGCGCTGGACGAGCTGGACAAGATCTTCTCCGCGGACAAGCAGCCGCAGGCGCAGACGATGGCCGCGTTCCAGACCCTGTTGCAGGTGTTCGCCAAGGCGGGCGCGTGCCTGGTGCTGTGCGGGCTGCCCGAGTTCAGGGCCGTCCTGCCGCCCGCCGTGCGCCAGCGCATCCCCTACACCGTCACCATGTCCGGGCTCAGCCACGCCCAGGTCCGCGAGTTCATCGTGCGCGCGCAGGAGGCGCAGACCGGCCGGACGAACCTGACCCCGTTCACCCCGGAAACCGTCCGCTACCTGCGCGACGTGGCCGGCGGCAACACCCGCAACGTGGTCCGCCTGTGCCACCGGGTGTTCCGGCTGGTGGACGACCGCGCGAGGTCGACCGGCGACCCCGACGTCACCGCCACCGACGACATGGTCCGCCAGGCCGCCCGCGAACTCTTCGGTTCCCTGAGCGCCGACGACCTCGACGGCGCCGTGCGGCGCCTGCTCGACGCCAACGGCTGGGAGTACTGGCACAACCACCTCCTGGGCACCGGCGAGGAGTCCAAGGCCGAGTTCTGGGTGACCTTCCCCGACCGCGACGGCGGCTGCGCGGTGCTGCTGGAGGGTTCCCTGCTGGACAACGACGACGTCACGCGCGTGATGCGCCGGGTGTCCGCGGTCCGCGAGGCCCAGCCGGACGCCCAGGTGGTCGTGCTGGTCAACGGCGTCCTCACCGACGGCGTGGCCATCCAGCTGCGCGAACCCCTGGGCCGCGACCCGTTGGTGTTCTCCGAGCGCTCGTTCGCCGAGGACTTCAAGGCCCTGGTCGGCGCGACCGGCGTCCCCCTCGCGCAGGACCCGGTTTCCGCGCTGCGGCAGCGCATGGAGCAACTGTCGCGCCAGCAGGCCGGGATCTACGGCTTCATCGAACAACTCGCCGAGCACGTGGACGGCGTGCGCACGTCGTCGGACCGGCAGTTCGGCGCGATCGGCCGCCAGCTCAACCTCCTGGTCGGCGCCGCACCCGGCCGGACCGCTCCGGACACCAGGTTGCCGGGCGAGGTGGAGCGGCTCTTCCGTGACGCCGTGGACGCCCTGGAAGGCTTGGTGCAGGTCGACTTGATGCTCGGCGAGGCCTTCGACTTCGCGCCGCCCAGGACTCAGGAGGCCGTGCACCGGCGTTTGCGGACGCCCGAGTTCACGGACGCGGCGGCGAAGGCCATTTTGATCCAGAAAACGGTTCTCGCGTTCCGCGGTGCTTTGGCCGAGTGGTTCCGGACCCAGTCCGACACGCCCGACCCGGAAGACCGCTTGGAACGGTTGTGCGGGATCTACGACGACATCGTGGAATTCCTGCCGTTGTTCGACCTGGACCCGCTTTTCGCCCTCCAGCCGTGGACGGCCCGAGGCGGCGGGGTGGTCACGGACGTGAACCAGACGACCCGCCGAACCCGAGTGCACGACGCCCTGCGCAATTTCAGCCCCCGCGTCCGGCGCGCGGTGGTCAAGGGACTGCACGAAAACCGCTAATACTGCGGAACCCGCTTCACGCCGTCGCGCCGGAAAGCCGCAACCGCGACCGTCTTCGGCACCGTCGGCCGCACGCGGTCGTAGATCCCGTTGGTCGAGGCGTGCAACAGGTTGATCACCACGACCGCGGGAGCCACCACCGCGATCGCCCCCGGGAAACCCGGCTCCAGCAACAACGCCAGGATGATCGCGGTCAACCCGTTCTGCTGCCCCAACGACAACCGCATCCGGTCGCCGCGCCACCGCTTCGGCAACGTCAGCACCCACGCCACCACGCCCTGCGCGAAGAACGCCGCCGCGCCCAGCACCGCCCCGACCCCGGCCAGCGCCCACGAGAACTCGAACGCCAGCACCAACCCGACCGCGAAGGTCGCCGCGAACATCCCGGCCTGCGCCAGCCCGTCGACCCACCGCCCCAGGTCCGGCCGGAAGAACAAGCCGATCAGCGCCAGCGCCAGCAGCAGCGAGAACGTCACCGCCACGTACCCGATCGCCACGACCACCATCGCCGACACCGCGTGCAGCACCACCCGCGCCCAGCGCCCGCTCACCGCCACCCCGTGCCGCCGCACCAGCCGCCACACCAGGAAGCCGCCGCCGGCCAGCGCGAGGTTCAGCGCGAAGTTCGCGGTGAACGCCCCGAACCCGCCGACCGCGCCGCCCTGCAGGGCGAACGACGTGATGTACACGGTCAGCAGCACGGTGATCGGGTCGTCGAACGACGCCCACGCCGCCAGCAGCGCCTTCGCCGAATCGGACATTCGGGACTTGGCGCGCACGGCCGCGACCGACAACGGATCGATCTGCGCCACGGCCACCGCGAACACCAAGTGCTCCGGCTGCCGGTACACCAGGAACATCACGGCGAAGATCAGCGCCACTTTCGCAAGAACACCCAGCGTGACCGCGATAACCACGGTGCGCAACTGCCGGCGGAATTCCTCGATCACGATGCCGCTGGTGCTCGCGTACAGCCCGAAACCCAGCAAAGCGGTGATGAACAGCCCGTACACCGAGGATTCCTCGACTTCACGGAGATCGCCGCGCCACGCGACGAACCACCCCACGCCAAGGGCGGCTAACAGCGCGGCCGAACGCAGCGCGGGCGTCACCATTTCACGGTAGGCAAAGAAAACACGCTGTTCAAGGCCCGAATGGAGTGAGCGACGCGGCCAATGCGGACAGCCGGTCGTCGGCGTTGCTCACCCGCGCCTGGTCGATGGTCACGCCCGCCAGGTACTCGCCGGGCCCCAGCCGGTAGTAGTAGACCGCGCCCATCTCGACGTCCAGCACGGCCCGCGCGAGCAGGCCGCCGACGACCGGGCGCAGGGCCCGGTTGAGCTTGGTGACGGCCCCGCCCAGCTCCCGGAGGAACCCCAGGTAGAAGCGGCGGCGGGCGTCGACCGTGAGCTGCTTGAAGAACGGGGCCAGGGACGGGTCGCCCAGGTGGTCGACCATGGTCAGGATCTCGCCGCGCGCCACGTGCGCCACCACGTGCAGGTCCTCGGCGCGGGACGCCGCCGTGCACTCCGCCAACCGGTCGCCGGCGACCGACACGAACGGGTCGAGCGGCCCTGCGCCGGGCAGGGGGACGGGGGCGTCCGCCGTCTCCCAGCCGCCGGGGTTGAGGGAGCCCAGGCTCAGCTCGGCGCGCAGCGAGGTGGCCAGTTCGGCGACCGCGCGGTCCGCTTCGTCCACCGCCGGGTGGCCGAACAGCGGTCCGGCGCCGGCGTGGTCCAGCACCAGTCCGACGACGTGTTCGGTGGGCACGACGGAGTCGCAGAACAGCGCGCCCTCCTCGGTGTGCAGGAGGAGCCGGATCAGCCGGCCGGTGCGCGCCTCCTGGAGCGTCCGCCCGAGCGCGGCCACCTGGAAGGTCAGGTGCCGGCCCAGGCGCTTGAGCTCCTCGCGCCTGCTGCCGCCGGGCAGGGCGTCGGGCGCGGGCGGCGGGTCGCCCAGCGCGTCCACGCCGAAGTCGAACACGCCGCTGCTGTAGTGCGCGAGGTAGTGCAGCGCGGGGCTCTTGAGGATGGCCGCGCGGCAGGCGTGCCGGGTGGTGTCGAACTCGGGGCCCAGGTGCTCGGCCTCCTCCTCGTACAGCTCCACGCTTCCTCCGGGGCGGTCAGGTGTGCGGGATGTCGACATCGCACTCCAGCCAGTCCTCGGCGGCGGGGCCGAGGCTCAGGTTGTGCGCGGCGGCGGTGGTGTACGGGTGGTCCGGGCCGAGGAACTCGACGCAGTCGGCGTGCGCGGCGGCGATCAGGTCGGCCGCCGCGGCCACGTCCCCCGCCGACGCCCGCACCCGCGCCTCGTCGACGGCCGCGGCCAACGTCCACGGGTGGGTGTCGCCCAGCGTGGCGCGCAGCACGGCCGCCGCCGCCTCGACGTTGGCCACCGCGCCGGGGTGGTCGCCCGCCGCGCGCAGCGCGAGCCCGAGGCCCACCCGGCACAGCGCGTGGAACGGGTGCTGCTCGCGGACGCCTTCCAGCGCCCCGAAACCGTCCAGCGCGGTGCGCGCCAGCTCCACCGCCAGGTCCGGGTCGCCGCCGACGCGGCGGTGGTCGTTGGCGAAGCTCAGCCGGCAGCCCAGGGTGAACGGGTGGTCCGGCCCGACCAGTTCGCGGAAGTCCCGCAACGCCTTGCCGGTGCGCTCCTTGGCCGCTCGGGTGCGCCCGGCCAGCCGCAGCGCCACCGCGTACTGCCAGTGCACCCGCACCTGCACCACGTTCAGCTCCGGCCGCAGGCTCTGGAGCTTCTGGGAGGCCTTCAGCAGCGCTTCCAGGGCTCGCGGGTAGCGGCCCAGTTCCCGTTGGTAGAGGCCGATCTGGGCGAGCGTGCTCCAGGTGAACTCGTCGCGTTCGCCGAACAGCCGACGACGGCGGCGGAAGTTGTCCTCCTCCAGCGCCAGCGCGCCCACCACGTCACCGGACAGGAACATCGACAGCGCCAGGTTGTGCGCGGCGCGGCGGGCGTCGGGGTGGTCCTCGCCGACGACCGTGCGCAGGCCCTCCCAGGTGGCCTGGTCCTCGGCCAGCGCCTCGGCGAACAGGCCCAGGCCGCGCAGGTCCCCGCCCCGGCCGCGGGCGGTGATCAGCGGCTGCGGGTGCAGCAGGTCCAGGGCGCGGCGCTGCTGGGCCAGGGCGAGGTCGTCCAGGCGCAGCGCCTCGGCGGGTTCGCCGAGCACCCGGTGCACGTTGGCCAGTTGCGCGGCCAGGCGGTTGCGCAGCGGGTCGTCCGCGCCGAACTTGCGGGTCCACGACTCCAGCAGCGCCCGGCCGGGTTCCAGCGCGGCCCGCCGCACGCCCGCGCCGCCGTCGGTGAACAGGAACCGCGCCTGGTTGACCAGCCAGCGGCGCACCTTGGGGTCGTTGCTGTGCATCGCGCCGGACGGGAACACGTGCTGCTGCAACTCCTGGAACCGGTCCGCGCGGCTGGGCGACTTCTCCTCCACCTCGGTGGGCGCGAACGCGGCCAGGGCGGCGAGCACGTCCGCCTGCCGGGCCTCGCGCTCCGCGGGCGGCATCCCGTCGCGCAGCGCCCGCTGCACCACCCGGTGCAGCCGCAGCGTGTACTGGTCGCCCCAGTCGACCCGGTACAGGCCGTGCCGCGCGCCGGTCCACAGGACGCGGTCGATCTCGCCGGCGTCCAGCTCCAACGGCGCGGCGTCCAGGCCGCCGGCGGCGACCACGCGGTCCATGAACGCGGGCGAGCGGACCAGCCCGAGCGCGACGCCCTGCGGCGACAGGAACGAGCACAGCCGCGCCACCAGCACCGCGACCCGGCCGATCCCGTTCTCCCGCAACGACCCGGTGACCACGTCGACCACCCGGCCGACGCCGTCGCGGTCGGACTGGTCGAGCCGCTCGAAGAACGTCCGGGTCGCCCACGCCGCCGCGTCCGCGTCCGACGAGCCCGCGCCGCGCTCGACCCCGGCCGTCTCCGCCAGCCACGCGGCGGCCAGGTCGAGCGCGAGCGGCAGCCGGTCCAGTCGGGCGGAGACCCGCTCGGCGTCGTCCACGACCAGGCCCGGCACCCGGCACAGCAGCAGCTCGACGGCGTCCTCGCGGGTCATGCGGACCAGCTCGATGGCCGGCGCGGCGGCCATGCCGGAGGTGATCAGCACGTGGCCGGTGGCGCCGGGCGGCAGCAGGTCGGCGATCGCGTCGAGGTCGTCGGCGTTGTCGTAGACCAGCAGGAACCGGGCGTAGGTGGGGTCGGTGGCCAGCCGGTCCAGCGCGGTCAGCGAGCCGAAGTCGGTGGAGCCGGGCAGGCGCAGCGCCGCGGCCAGCTCGGCCAGGCCCACCTGCACGGACTGGCGGTCCTGCGCGGACAGCCACCACACGGCGTCGTAGTCGGCGGAGAACCGGTAGGCGTACTCCAGCGCGAGTTCGCTCTTGCCGACGCCGGGCACGCCGTTGAGCGTGACGACCGCGCGTTCCGCGCCCGCGTCGGCGAACTCGTCGCGCAGCGCCTCGATGTCCTCGTCCCGCCCGACGAACGCGCGGTGCCGGGGCGGCAGGTGGAACACCGCCGGGTCCGCGCCGGGCACCCGCATGGCGGCGTCGTGCGCGGTGCCGGGGCGGTCGATGAGGCCGAAGTGCCCGAGCAGCTTGGCGGACAACGTCTCCGGCGCGTGCCGGTGCACGGACAGGCCGTCGGCGTCGTCGTCCTCGTCGAGCAGCAGGCGCAGGAGGGTCACCGGCCGGTCGGGCAGCTCGACGCCGTCCAGGTGCGGCGACACGAGCACGACCACGCCGGGCGGGACGTCGTCGTCCCACCACTCCCGCGCCTCGGAGTAGGGGCGGACCTGCGCGCCGGCGCGTTCGAGCTGGCCGCGCACCCAGTCCGCCCAGGCCCGGTCGCGCGGGGCGTAGGCGAGCGCGACCCGGTCCGGTTCGGCGGTGGCGGTCAGGCCGAACACGCGGCGGTAGCGGGCGCGCAGCACCGGGGACACCGGCCGGGCCGCGGTGACCGCGCCGCCGCTGACGGCGGTGGCCAGGCGGCCGTACTGGGCTTCCAGCGCGCCGCCGCCGCCCGGTTCCTCGGCCAGGATGGCCAGCAGCGGGTCGAAGGCGTCGAAGGGCCGGTACGGGATCTCCACCGTGCCGCCGTCCGGGACGCGTTTCGCCTGCCCGGCCAGGAGTTCGGCGAACGCGGCGTGGATCTGCGAGCGGATGCGCTGGGCGCGGGACTGCTCGGAGTCGTCGAACAGGGTGGCCACCGGGACCACGTCGATGCGGATCGGCGCCCGCTTGCGGACCTTCGTGGCGAGGTCGGCGGCGTCCGCTATCGCCCGGGGGCGGGGCCGGAAGCACACGACGGCCAGTTCGCACAGCGTGGCGACGAGGGTCAGCGACTCGTCCGCGACACCGGTCGGCGCGTCGATCAGGACCTGGTCGTAGTCGGACTCGGCCAGGCGCGCGCGTAACTCCGCGATCGCGCCCGCGTCGCCGTGTCCGCCGCGACCGGGTTCGCCGCCGAACGGCGCCACGACGTCGATGTGGCCGCCGTCGTCGGGCGCGGGCAGCGCGAACCGCTCCACCACCGGCGACGGGTCTTCCTCGCGGGCCGGGTCGGCGTGGTAGGCGGCCGGCAGCGCGCGGCCCAGCGCGTCGGGCAAAGCCCTGCGGGACACCAGGAACGGCTCCAGGTACTCGCGCACGTGCGGCACCTCGGAACCCCAGTCCACCACCAGGACCCGTTGTCCCGCACCGGACAGCACCCAGGCCAGGTTCGCCACCGCGCTGGTGCGCCCGGTGCCGCCGGTCGCGGACAGGAACGCCGTCACACCGGTGTGGCCGTGGCCGGCAGGGCTGCTCATCGACTGCTCCAGATCGGCGGGACGGAAAAGGTGTCGGCTACAGGGAACTCTCGAACGCGGCGAACCGGTCGGGCAACTCGGCGTTCTCGGCGAGGATGCGGTTCAGGGCGGCGCGCAACGCGGTGTCGGGCAACTCCGCCAAGCGCGCGAGGTCGATCCCGGTGACGTCGAGGAGTTCGGACTCCAGGACGGGTTCCTCGGCCATCTCCCACCCCCTCACCGCAATGTTGCGGGTTTGCTTCGCGTCCCTTGATCCCATCGTAGTGCGCTGCAACGGAGAATGCGGGGAATCCTCCGATCGGCGGAAGTGAGCCCCGGGGCGATGTGTTTGGTTGGTGTTCGGGGGCCGATGGATCGGGGGGCGCATGGAAACGCGGCCGTTCCGCCAGTTCGTGGTGAAGGTGCACAGCCGCTGCAACCTCGCGTGCGACTACTGCTACGTCTACGAACTGGCCGACCAGGGCTGGCGTTCCCGACCCCGCGCGATGTCGGCGGAAGTGGTGGCGCACACGGCCGAACGGGTGGCGCGACACGTGCGGGCGCACGCGTTGTCCGAGGTGGAAGTGGTGCTGCACGGCGGGGAACCGCTGTTGGCGGGGCGTGCGGCGCTGGCCGGGCTGGTGGACCGTTTCCGCGCGGTGGTGCCGGTGCCGGTGCGGTTCTCCGTGCAGACCAACGCGACCCTGCTCGACCGGGACTTCCTGCGGCTGTTCGCGGAACTCGACGTGGGTGTCGGGGTGAGCGTCGACGGCGGTCGGGAAGCGCACGACCGGCACCGCGTGCGGCCGGGCGGGACGGGGAGTTGGGCGGCGGTGCGGGACGCTTTGCGGTTGCTGGCCGACGAGTTCCGCGCGGTGTACCGGGGCGTGCTGTGTGTGGTGGATGTGAACAACGACCCGCACGAGGTCTACCGGTCGCTGCTCGATTTTTCCCCGCCCGCCGTGGATTTCCTGCTGCCGCACGGGAACTGGACGGTTCCGCCGCCGCGGCGGGTCGCCGGTTCGCCGGTGACGCCTTACGCGGAATGGCTGATCCCGTTGTTCGACCGGTGGTACGACGAACCGGTGACCCGGGTGCGGCTGTTCGCGGAACTGCTGAACGTCGTGCTGGGCGGGCGGTCCCGGCTGGAGGGCGTGGGGTTGACGCCGACCGCGCAGGTGGTGGTGGAGACCGACGGCACGATCTCGGCGTCGGACATCCTGGCGTCGTCGGAGCCGGCCGCCGCGAGCACCGGCCTGCACGTGTCCCGCGACGACTTCGACCGCGCGCTCGCGCTGCCCGAGGTGGTGGCGTCGGCGTCCGGCCGGGCCGGCCTGTCCCCCACGTGCCGCGCGTGTTCGCTCGTCCCGGCGTGCGGCGGCGGTCTGCGCGCGCACCGGTTCCGGGCGGGCTCGGGGTTCGACCACCCGTCGGTGTACTGCCCGGACCTGTTCCGCCTGATCACCCACGTCCGCGACCGGGCGGCGACCGACCTGGCGGCGCTGGCGTGACGGTGCCGCCGTGGCGGCTGTCCGCCGCCGCCTTCACCGCGCTGGCCCGCGGCGAGGGCGGCCCGGCGGTGGTCCGCGACCTGCGCCTGGCCCGCCGCAGCCGGACGTCCCTGCTGATCAGACTCATCGCGACCGCTCCAGAGGCCCGCCCGGCCTACCGCCTGCTGGTGGACGCCGACCGGGCCGCACCCGCCGAGGTGGCTGTTGTGCTGGACCACCCGTCGGTCGGCGCCTGGGCCATCCGCACCGCCCTGGCCCTGCGCTCGGGCGACCCGGCGCGGCCGGCCGAGCTGTCCTTCACCGCCGCCGCGGCGGCCCTGCGCGCCGGCCTCCCGGTGACCTTGGACTTCCCCCGGTGGAGGTCTTCGCCCTGCCCACGCTGGGCGTGGCCGACCCGGTCACCCTCGCCCACACGCCGTTGCCCGAGATCACCCTGGGTCCGCGCACCGTCCAGATCGACACGTGGCCAGGCGGCGGTGTCCCGCCAGAACTCCCGATCGCCCCCAATGTCGACATCGACGAGTGGCGCCGCTCACTGTCGGCGGCGTGGCACATCCTGTCCACCGACCACCCTGCCCTGGCCGCCGAGGTGGCCGAACTCTTGACCGTGGTCACCCCCATGCCCCCGTCCGCCACGGGCACCACCAGCGCGACCGTGGCCGACGCGTTCGGCTGCTTCTTCCTGTCCCCGTCACCGGACCCGGAGGCACTGGCGGTGACCCTCGTCCACGAGGCCCAGCACACGAAGCTGGTGGCCCTGATGGACCTGTTCCCCCTGCTGGTCCCCGACCGCCGCGAGATCTTCTACGCCCCGTGGCGCGAGGACCCCAGACCTCTGGCCGGCCTCCTGCACGGCACTTATGCCCACCTGGGCGTGGCACGGTTCTGGCGCACCCGCCCCGGATTGGCCGCCCAAACCGAATACGCCCGCTGGCGCCAGGCCGCCCTGACCGCTACGGAAACCCTCCTGACCAGCGGCAAACTGACCCAGACAGGCACCCGCCTCGTCACCGAAATGGCAGCCGTCCTTCGCTCCTGGTGCGCCGAACCAGTCCACCCCGAAGCCGAAGCCCGCGCAACCGCCCAAGCCACGGCTCACCACACCCGCTGGACCACCCGCCAACCAAGCTGACCCGCGGCGTCCGGAATCGGCGGCGTCCGCAATCGGCGGCGTCCGCAATCGGCAGCGTCCGCAATCGGCAGCGTCCGCAATCGGCAGCGTCCGCAATCGGCAGCGTCCGCAATCGGCAGCGTCCGCAATCGGCAGCGTCCGCAATCGGCAGCGTCCGCAATCGGCAGCGTCCGCAATCGGCAGCGTCCGGATTGTCGGGGGTCGTGAGACGATCGAGACGGGGGCCGGAGGCCACACCTGCGCGACTCGCCGAGCACGGTCCCCGCCCGAGGCCCGCACCCCGGCGATACTGCCCGCCATGCTCAACGCCGACGGCCGACTGGTGCACTCCCCGGCCGACCTGGTGGACCTGCTGGAGTGCGAGCACCGCAGCCGCCTCACCCTGGCCCTCGCCCGCGACGTCCCCGGCGCCCCCGCCCCCGACCCGCAGCGCGACGTCCTCGCCGCCAAGCACGGCCTGGCCCACGAACTCGCCGTCCTCGACCGCCTCAAGGCCGCGCACGACGTGGTGGAGATCGCCCAACCCGCGCCCACCCACGACGCCCTCCAAGCCGCCGCCCAGGCCACCCGAAAAGCCCTCGAAGCCCAGAAACCCGTCATCTACCAGGCCGTTTTCTACGCCGACGGCTTCCACGGCCGCGCCGACTTCCTGATCCGCACCGACCACGGCTACGAGCCGCACGACGCCAAGCTCGCCCGCCACCCCTCCCCGGCGAACATCGTCCAGCTCACCGCCTACGCCGACGCCCTCAAGCACCACGCCGGCCCCCGGATGCACCTCGTCCTCGGCGACGACACCACCCGCACCTACCGCGTCGCCGACTTCCTCCCCCTGGTCCACAGCCTCAAGGCCCGCCTCACCGAGCGCCTCGACCAGGAACCCACCCTCCCCGACCGCCTCTGGGACGACGAGCGCCCGGCGTGCGCGACCTGCCGCTTCGCCCGCCACTGCGCCACCGGCCGGGAACGCGACCGCGACCTGTCCCTGGTCGCCGGCATCCGCACCGACCAGCGCCGCAAGCTCCAGGCCGCCGGCCTCGGCACGATTGACGCCCTCGCCAACGCCACCCGCGAGGACCGCCCGGCCACCATGTCCGCCACCACCTTCACCGGCCTGCGCGCCCAGGCCGCCCTCCAGGTCATCCAGGACGACTCGCGCACCGCCGACGACCCGGTCGGCAAGGTCGCCTACGAGGTCGTCGCCCCGGAGGCGCTGGCCGAACTCCCCCCGCCCAGCCCCGGTGACCTGTTCTTCGACATGGAGGGCGACCCGTTCGCGCTCAACGGCGAGGGCCTGGAGTACCTGTTCGGCGTGGTCACGCCCGAGGAGGAGTTCACCCCGTTCTGGGCGCACACCCGGCCGCAGGAGAAGGCCGCGTTCGAACGGTTCGTCGACTTCGCCACCGCCCGCCTCGCCGCCCACCCGGACGCGCACATCTACCACTACGCCCCCTACGAGACCAGCGCCCTCAAGCGCCTCGCCGCCCTCCACGGCACCCGCGAGGAAGCCGTGGACCACCTCCTGCGCTCACGCGCCCTGGTCGACCTGTACGCCGTGGTGCGCAAGGCGCTGCGCGTCTCCCAACGCTCGTACTCGATCAAGTACCTCGAACCCCTCTACATGGACACCGGCCGCGACGGCGACGTCACCACCGCCGTGTCCAGCATCGAGGCCTACGAGGAGTACCTGACCCTCAACGAACGCGACGACATCGCCCAGGCCGAGGAAGTCCTCAACGGCATCGCCGACTACAACGCCTACGACTGCGTCTCCACCCGCCGCCTCTACAACTTCCTGCTGGAGATCCGCACCGAGGCGGGCATCGAGCCGCACGTCCCCGAACAGTCCTTCGTGGACGAGATCGAGGACGAGATGGCCGCGCAGCGCCGAGCCGAACGCGCCGCCCGCCTGGCCGCCGTGGTCGACCCCCTCCTGGAAGGCCTGCCGGACAACCCCGCCGACGCCACCGACGACGAACGCGCCCGCGCCCTGCTCGCCGCCGCCGTCGGCTACCACCGCCGCGAGACCAACCCGGCGTGGTGGGACTTCTTCCGCCAGGTCGCCGCCCCGCTGCCGGAGTTGGAGTCCGACAACGCCTGCACGGTCCCGGTCTCGGTCCGCGCGCAGGACTGGCAGATGCCCTCAGGCCGGGTGCGCAAGGCGAAACGCGAACTCACCGTCCGCTGCGACCCGGACCGCCCGCACCTATTCGCCAAGGGCGACCAGGTCCGCCTGCTCTACCCGGGCACCCCGAACCGCACCCGCGACGCCGTGGTCCTGGCCGAATCCGCCGAGGACATCGTGCTCCTGGAGAGCACCGCCCCCGACGAGACCGACACCGACCGCCCGATCGCCGTGCTCCCCGGCAGCCCGGTCCGCCCGTCCCCCAAGGACGAAGCCGTCTACGACCTGGCCCGCACGGTCGTGGACCACCTCCCGACCCTGCCGCCCCACCCCGGCGTCGACCTCGCCCGCCGCACGCCACCACGCCTGCGCGGCTCGTCGGCGTTGCCGCACACCGAGGACGTCATCACCGACGTGATCGCGGCCGTGGACGCCCTGGACGGCTCGACCCTGGCCGTGCAGGGTCCGCCGGGAGCGGGCAAGACCTACCTCGCCGGCCGGCTGATCGCGCACCT
The DNA here is from genome assembly GCA_050954585.1 of Actinosynnema sp. CA-248983. GTDB lineage: Bacteria > Actinomycetota > Actinomycetes > Mycobacteriales > Pseudonocardiaceae > Actinosynnema. The sequence goes on from CP191863.1 coordinate 6,300,019, forward strand.
CATCCGCTCCGGCCGCTCCGTCGGCGTGACGTCGAACAGCCACAAGGCGGTGGAGAACGTCCTGAGCGCCGCCCTGTCCGCCGGCCGGGAACTGGGCGTCCCGATCCCGACGGCCAAGCGCCCCAAGGGCACGCCGGCGAAGGACTGCCTGTGGGAGCAGCCGAAGGACAACCCGTCGCTGGTCCGGTGGCGCACCGACCAGGGCGGCGGTCACCTGGTCGGCGGCACGGCGTGGACGTTCGCCAACGCCACCCTCCGCGAGCAGCCGTTCGACGTCCTGATCGTGGACGAGGCGGGCCAGTTCGCCCTGGCCGACGCGTTGGCGGTCTCGACGTGCGCCCGCAACCTGGTGCTCCTGGGCGATCCCCAGCAGCTGCCGCAGGTCGTGCAGGGCACCCACCCGGCCGGCGCCGACGCGTCCGCCCTGGGCCACCTCATCGGCGACGCGGACGTCATCCCGCCCGCTCTGGGCTACTTCCTCGACCAAACACGCCGGATGCACCCGGACGTCTGCACCCCCGTGTCCAACCTGTCCTACGCAGGTCTCCTGCACGCCCACCCCACCGCCGCCGGCCGCGCGATCGCCGACCTGGCATCGGGCGTCTACCTCCACGAGGTGGACCACCGCCACAACACCACAAGCTCGATCGAAGAAGCCAAAGCCGTAGTCCACATTGTCCGATCCCTAATGGGTCGCATGTGGACAGAGGACGCAAACTCCCGCCCCCTGGACGATTCCGACATCCTCGTAGTGGCCCCGTACAACATGCAGGTCCGCATGGTCCGACGCGAGCTGGAAAGGCACGGCTGTCCCGAGGTCCGCGTGGGGACGGTAGACAAGTTCCAAGGCCAGGAAGCCCCGGTGGTCATCACCACCATGACTTCCTCCGCCGCTGTCGACCTGCCACGGGGCTTGGACTTCCTGCTCTCCCGCAACCGGATCAACGTGGCCCTGTCCCGCGCGCAGGCGGCGGCGATCGTCGTCTGCTCACCGCGCCTGGTCGAGGCCGACATCCGGGGCGTGGACCAGTTGCGCCTGGTGTCCGGCATGATCGGCCTCATGGCGGACGCCCGCCCCTGGCCCATCGACGGCATCTATGCCCAACCGCTATGACGCCATCCGGTCATCAGCTCTTAATGTGAACAAGCGCGAGAACCTTCCCCTGCACCGAAGGAGATCGTGTGACCGGCAAACTGGTGCGCACCGTCCTGGCGGCGGTGCTCACGTCCCTCGCACTCGTGGGATCGAGCCTGACCGCTGCCGCCGAACCGTCGGCACTGGCCAGGACCGTCTACTACAGTGCCTCCGGCTATTCGGCGGAAGCCGACCAGGCCGCGCAGATCTGGAACTCCAGGGTGCCCAACCTGCGGCTCGTCCGCGGCGGCAGCGCCACGATCCGGATCTACGCGACCACCGGGGGCGGCTCCCGGGCCTATCCCTGCGGGCTCGGGTGCGCCACGATCTACATCGACAACCGTGACGTGGCCGCGGGCCACTACGCGCTGCGGATCGTGGCACACGAGATCGGGCACGGCCTGGGGCTGCCCGATACGTACAACGGCATCTGCTCGTACCTGATGTCGGGCGGCAGCGCGGGCACGTCCTGCCGCAACCCGTACCCGAACGCCCAGGAGGCGAACCGGGTCAACCAACTCTTCGCGGGCGGCTACACCGCCACCGGCACCCCCGACGTGTACGCGAAGAACTGACCGGCTCCGCGGTGCGCGGACCGCACTCCCCACCACCGCGAGCCACCCCGTCCCGAGGCGACCACACCACGGCGGCCGGGCAAGCCGACGGACGGGATCCCTGAGGGGCCGGACAAGCCTCCCGCTTGTCCGGCCCCTCAGGCCGTGATCGCGGCCAACTCGCGCAACACCTTCTCCCGCAACGGAATGGACGTCCCGAAGGCCACCGCGACGTCTCCGCTGTCCGCCAAGCAGTCCAGCCACTCGCGCCGAGCGCGCAGGGTCTGCGCGTTGAGCCGGCCGTTCATCCGCTCCTCATCCGCCGTGATCGCTTCCCACTCCCTGAGCGCGAGGTCGTGCCGCCCGGCCCGTTCGAGCTGACGGGCGCGTTCGTACCTGAGCGTGCTGACCGGGTCCACCGGGGCGCGCCGGGCGACCATCCGCAGTTCGATCTCGTTGTGCAGCTCGACGGCGCGCTCCGGTGCTGCCCGCCCCACTGCTTCGGCGTAGCCGAGCACCACCGCGTAGGTCACCCAGCGCGAACCTGCTGCGGGACAACCGCGTCAGCGCCGGCACGACACCCAGCGCGAACCGGATCGGCCCACTCGATCGGCAACGAGCAAGCCACTTCGCCGGCTCGCGAACAAGGGTGACCGCTTGCTGAAACCACGATGGGTCAGCGGTTGACAAGCCCGCAAGTCACCCGAATTGAGCAACGCCGTCCGTGAACAGACGGTGTCATCGCCCCGTATAGGGGTATGCGCTTCCCGCCGTACCAACAGGAGTGACCATGCCCGCTCGGACCCTCCGGGCTCCGCTCTGCGTCACCGCGGCCGTGCTCACCGCGGTCCTAGCCCCCACCCCCGCCTTCGCACACATCCCGGCCCTCAAGGCGACATGCGCCGACACCCAAGCCGTCCTGACCGTAGACCTCCGCTACTACAACAACGACAGACCCAACCGCCTCCACATCACCGACAACGCGACAACCCTGGACAGCCGCACATTCGGCACCTACTTCCGCCGCACCTACCACCGGCCCGGCACCGAACCCCACACCTTCACCGTCACCGTACAAGCCTGGGACGACCGCTACTGGACCAGAGGCTGGTCCTTCACCAGGACCCTGACCACCCCCCTCTGCGCCCCACCGCCTCCACCCCTCACCACAACACCCCCACCTCCGCCTCCCACAACAACAAACCCCCAACGACAACCACAACCACCACAACGACAACAACAACAACGACCACCACGACAACCACCACCGCCCTGACCCTGGACTGGCCAACCACCCGCCCCAAACCGGCAGTGATCCCCGCGGCCACCGGCCTCCCGGACACCGGCGCGAACGTCACCGCACCCCTGGTCCTGGGCCTCATCCTGCTCACCGGCGGCACCACGGTCCTCATCCTGTTGCGCCGCAAGGTGAACCGCTAAGGCAGCACCTGGATCTTGCGCCCCTGGCCCGCCTGGAACCGGGCCAGGGCGGCACCGTAGTCGGCCAGTGGTTCGCGGTGGCTGATGAAGATCTCCGGGTCCAGCACGCCGGTCGCGAACAGGTCCGCCGCGCGTTCGAACGAGTGCAGCACGGCCATCGACCCGGTGATGGTGATCTCCTGGTTGTAGATCCGGTACGGGTCGATGGTCACCCGGGTCGCGTAGTCCGACACGCCGAACTGGAGGAACGTCCCGCCCTTCCCCACCCGCCCGAGCCCGTCCTGGATCGCCGCCGCGTTGCCGGTCGCGTCGATCACCACGTCCCAGCCCGAGCGGTCGAACTCGTCGGCCGACACAGCGACACCCGTGCAGCCCAACAACTCCGCCGTGGCCAGGCGCTCCGGGTTCAGGTCCACGACCTCGACCGACGCCGCCCCGGTCAGCTTCGCCAACTGCGACATCATCAGCCCCATGGTGCCCGACCCGTAGATCAGCACCCGCGAAGCCATCTGCGCCCGCAGCACGTCGTACCCCCGCACCGCGCACGACAGCGGCTCGATCAGCGCGGCGTCCTCGACCCGCACGTGGTCCGGCAGCAGCACGCAGTTCGCCACCGGCGCGACGGCGTACTCCGCCGCGCCACCACCAGTGGTGACGCCGATCGCCGCCCACCGGGAGCACAGGTTGTTCCGCCCCGCCCGGCAGTAGCGGCACTCGTGGCAGTACAGCGACGGGTCGACCGCGACCCGGTCCCCCACCCGCAGCTCGGTCACCGCGGACCCCACCTCGCACACCACGCCGGCGAACTCGTGCCCCGGCACGACCGGCAACGTCGGCGCGAACTCCCCTTGCAGGATGTGCAGGTCCGTGCCGCACAGGCCGCACGCGGCGACGTCGACGACCACGTCGCGGGGCCCGGGAGCCGGGTCCGGCACCTCGGCGACCTCCACCACGCCGACGGCGCTGATCACGGCTGCTTTCACTTCACGGCTCCCAACGACAGGCCCTGGACCAGCTTGTCCTGGGCGGCGAACCCGGCGACGAGCACCGGCAGCGACACGACCACCGCGGCGGCGCACACCTTGGCCAGGAACAACCCCTGGCTGGTGACGAACCCGGTCAGGTAGACCGGCGCGGTGCCCGCCACGACCCCGGTCAGCACGCGGGCGAACAGCAGCTCGTTCCAGCTGAAGATGAAGCAGATCAACGAGGTGGCGGCGATGCCGGGCATGGCGACCGGCGCGACCACCCGCCGCAGCGTGGTCACCAGCCCGGCCCCGTCCAGCGCGGCGGCCTCCAGGATCTCGCCGGGCACCTCGGCCAGGAACGACCGCATCAGCCACACCGCGATCGGCAGGTTCATCGACGTGTAGAGCACGGCCAGGAACGAGATGTTGTCCAACAACCCGGTGTACCGGGCCACCAAATAGATCGGCAGCAGTCCGGCGACGACGGGCAGCATCTTGGTGGACAGGAAGAAGAACAGCACGTCCGACCACTTGTCGACCTTCTTGATCGACAACGCGTACGCGGCCGGCACCGCCAGGACCAGGACCAGGACCGTCGAGCCGACCGACGCGCTCAGCGAGTTGACCAGCGACGGCCACGGGCCGGAGCCGAAGAACTCCCGGTACCCGTCCAACGTCAGCGGCGCCGCGATCGACGGTGGGTTGGTGGCCGCGTCGGGTTCGCTGTGCAACGAGGTCAGCACCATCCACCCGACCGGCGCGAAGAACACCAGCGCGGAGAACCAGGCGAGCACGCCCCAGATCCGTTTCACCCGCGCACCTCCTCTCGCAGCAGCGACGACACGACCCGCAGCGCGAACGTGGCGATCACGATCGACCCGACCACCACGACCACGCCCGCCGCGGAGGCCTGGCCGTAGTCGTGGGCCTGGTAGAAGGTCTGGTAGATCGTGTAGGGCAGGTTCGCCGTGCCCAACCCACCCGACGTGATCGTGAAGACGGCGTCGAAGTTCTGCACGATGTAGATCGACCCGAGCAGCGCGCCCAACTCCAGGTACTGCCGCAGGTGTGGCAGGGTCAGGTAGCGGAACACCTGCCACGGCGTGGCCCCGTCGATCCGGGCGGCCTCGACCGCGTCGGCCGGGCGGCTTTGCAGGCCCGCCAACAGGATCAGCATCATGAACGGCGTCCACTGCCACACCAGCGCGGCCTCCACGGCGATCAGCGGCATCCCACTGATCCACTCCGGCTGCGGCGCGCCCTCCCCGAACAGCCAGGACAGGGCCCCGTTGAGCAGGCCGTAGTCGGGGTTGTAGAGCGCGTGCTTCCACAACAAGGCCGCAGCGACCGGCACCACCAGGAACGGCGCGATGAGCATGGTCCGCACCACCCCGCGCCCGAAGAACTTCCGGTCCAGCAGCAGCGCGAGCACCAGCCCGAGCACCAGGCTCACGAGCACCACCGACGCGGTCAGCACGACCGTGGTCCCGATGGCAGCACGCAAATCGGGGTCGGTGGAGACGGCGGCGTAGTTGTCCAGCCCGGCGAACCCGCGGTTGGTCGGGTCCAGCGAGTTCCAGCGCATCAGCGAGATGACCAGCGTGGCCACGAACGGCAACTGGGTCACCACGATGGTGAACAGCAGAGCCGGCAGCAGCGGGGCGCGCCGAACCCAGCGCGCCGCCGCCCCGACGCGGCCCGACCGCACCGGCGGCACGGGCCTCGTCGTCTCCGCCACGGGCTCCTTCACCGCGGTCACCGCGCACTCCGTGTGGGCGTGGGGTTGACCATCACTGCCCCGGTACTTCTTCGCGACGGTCTCGGCCAGCGCCTGGCTCTCCTCCAGCGCGGCGTCCACGCTGGTCGCCCCGGCGATCGCGCCGCTGATCTTCTGCGACACCTGGGTGCCCAGGTCGGTGAACTCCGGGATGCCGACGAACTGGATGCCCGCCACCGGCCGCGGCTGCACACCCGGGTCGGTCGGCCTGGCACCCGCGATCGCCGCCTCCGCCTGCTTGGCGAACGACCCCGACGCCGCCAGGTACTCCGGCCGCTGATACGTCGACGACCGCTTGCCGTCCGGCACCCGCGACCAGCCCAACGTCTTGCCCGCCAGCTCCTCATACCCCTTGCCGGACGCCCACGAGATGAACTTCCACGCGTTGTCGGCCTTCTTGCTGGCCTTCTGGATGCCGAACGCCCACGTGTACAGCCACGCCGAGGACTCCGTCTTCACCACCGGCGCCTGCGCGAACCCCAGCTTGCCCTTCACCGGCGACCCGTCGGCCTCCAGCAGCCCCGCCGCCACCGTCGCGTCGTACCACATCGCGACCTTGCCCTGCGTCATGTCGTTGAGGCACTCGGCGAACCCGGCCTGCGCCGCCCCCGCCTCACCGTGCGACCGGACCAGGTCCACGTAGAACCGGGTCGCCTCCTTGAACTCCGGCGAGTTCACCCGCGCCTGCCAGTCCTTGGTGAACCAGGTGCCGCCGAACGTGTTGACCACCGTCGTCAACGGCGCCATCAACTGACCCCACCCCGGCTGGCCGCGCAGGCAGATGCCCTTCATCCCGGGCGACGAACCGTCCACTCGGGACGCCGCGTCCGCGACCTGCCGCCACGTCGGCTTCTCTGGCATCGTCACGCCCGCCGCGTCCAGCACGTCCTTGCGGTACATCAGGAACGACGACTCACCGTAGAACGGCTCCGCGTACACCTTGCCGTCCGCCGCCGTCAGCGAGTCCCGGATCGGCTTGAGGATGTCGTCCTGGTCGAACCCGGAATCCTTGGCGACGTAGTCGTCCAACGGCGTCAACCAGCCGTTCTTCGCGTAGATCGGCGTCTCGTAGTTGCTGATCGTGGCCACGTCGTACTGGCCGGCCTGGCTGGAGAAGTCCTGGCTGATCTTGTCCCGGACGTCGTTCTCCGGCAGCACCGTGAAGTTGACCTTGATCCCGGTGTCCTTGGTGAAGTGGTCCGCGGTCAACTCCTCCAGGTCCTGCATCTGGGGGTTGTTCACCATCAGCACGTTGATGGAGTTGTCGCTGCCGCCACCCCCACCGCCCGCACCCGCACACGCGGTCGCCGTGAGGAGAACCGCGGCGGCCAGGCCGCCGTATCGCAGTGACTTCATCGTCTTGCCTCTCTTGCCGCGTGCGCCGACCAGACCCCCTCTGATGCGCGGGGGCCTCGGCGGTGGGGACGGGGTGTTGTGTGACTACGCCCGGACGACTTTGGGCCCGAGCAGCGAATAGCGGTGGGCCTCCCCCGAGGGCAGGCCGGAGTCGGTGACGACCGCCTCCAGGTCCGGCACGGCGGCGAACCGGTGGAAGCTCGCCACCCCGAACTTCGTGTGCACACCGACGAAGACCTTGCGGCGCGCGGCGGCCAGCGCCTGCGCCTTGACCGCGCCGACCGCGGGATCGGGCGTGGTCAGCCCGTGCTCGCGGGAGATGCCGTTCGCGCCGATGTAGGCGAGGTCGATCACCATCTCGGACAGCATCCGCGTGGCCCAGTGGTCGACGGTGGCCAGCGTCCTCCCCCGGACGCGCCCGCCGAGCAGCAGCACCGTCACCGACGGCACCTCCGACAGCACGGCGGCGGTGGGCAGCGACGCGGTGATGACGGTCAGCGGCCTGCCGGTGGGCAGCGCCTCGGCGACGAGCTGGGGGGTGTACCCCTCGTCGATGAACACCGTCTCCGCGTCACCGAGCCGGTCGGCGGCGGCCCGCGCGATCCGGCGCTTCTCGGGCACCATCGAGGCGGACCGGAACTTGAGCCCGGTCTCGAACCCGGCGCTCTCCACCGGGAACGCGCCACCGTGGGTGCGGCGCACCAGCCCGTGCTCGTCGAGCAGCCGCAGGTCCCGCCGCACGGTCTCCTGGGCCACCGCCAGCTCGGCCGCGATCTCGGCGACGTCCACCCGGCCCTCGGCCCGAGCCCGGGCGAGGATGCGCCGCTTGCGTTCGTCGGCCCGCACCGCCGCACCTCCTCTGCCCACTCGGACTCCGGCTGCCCGTTCGGGCTTGCCTAAAAGGTGTAACACCGTCGCAACAGTGTGGCCAGCGCCACACAGCCACCAACGATGCCCGGTTCCTGCCCGCTCCGCCCGCCCGAACCCACATCGACAGCCCGATCGGTGCCCGTTTCCGGGTGCCCGAATGCCCGATTGGGCCTCGCGGACAGCACAAGACCGGCGCTCCTGTTGGAGGAGCGCCGGTCTCGAAAGGGGTTGGGTCAGGCGGCGGCCAGGGCCGGGTAGTCGGTGTAGCCCCGCTCGTCACCGCCGAAGAAGGTCGTGTGGTCCGGCGTGTTGTACGGCCCGTTCGCCGCGATCCGCGCGGGCAGGTCCGGGTTCGCCAGGAACATCGCGCCGAACGCGATCGCGTCCGCCGTGCCGTCGGCGATCAGCTCCAGGTCGGACGGTTCCGTCACGCCCTCGTGGTTGCGCGGGTTGAGGATCAGGGCCGAGCTGAAGCGCTTGCGCAGCGCCAGGGTCAGGTCGCGGTCCCACTCGGAGACGTGCAGGTAGGCCAGGCCCAGCGGGTCGATCGCGTCCACCAGCGCCGGGTACACCTCGTGGTGGTCGGTCTCGTGGATGTCGTTGTAGCTGTTGCCGGGCGAGACCCGCAGCCCCACCCGCGAGGCGCCGATGGCGTCCGCGACCGCCCGCACGACGGCGACCGGGAACCGCAGCCGGTTCTCCACCGACCCGCCCCACTCGTCGGTCCGCTGGTTGGTGTTGGGCGCGAGGAACTGGTGGATCAAGTAGCCGTTGGCGCCGTGCAGCTCGACGCCGTCGAAGCCAGCCTTCACCGCGTTGGCGGCGGCTTGGGCGAAGTCGGCGATGGTGGCCTCGATGTCGGCCGGGGAAAGCTCGCGCGGCACCACGTTCTCCAGCATCGCGGTACCGGTGAACGTGCTCCCGGCCGCGCGCACGGGCGACGCACCCACCGGGTGCAGGTCGCCGGGCAGCAGGTCCGGGTGGCCGATGCGGCCGGTGTGCATGATCTGGGCGAAGATCACGCCGCCCCCCGCGTGGACCGCGTCGGTGACCCGCCGCCACCCGGCCACCTGCTCGTCGGTGTGCAGGCCGGGCGTGTCGACGTACCCCTGGGCGACGGGGGACGGCTGGATGCCCTCGGTGACGATCAGCCCGGCGGAGGCGCGCTGGGCGTAGTACTCGGCCATCGCGGGCGTCGGGACGGTGCCGTAGGCGCGGCTGCGGGTCATCGGCGACATCACGATGCGGTTGGCCAGGCGGGTGCCGGCAAGGTCCAGGGCGTCGAACGGAGTGGTCATCACAACCTCCAAGAGTCGGATACCTGTCCGAACAGGTATCCGGCCCGGGATGTTCCGCCAGTGACCACGATCACGCTGGTCAGGAACTAAGATGGGCACCGTGGCTGACCAGACAGCGAACCCCACGAGCCTGCCGGTTCCGGCCACCGCCCGCACCGGCCCGGTCAGCCACGCGATCTTCCGCCTGGCCCGCCTGCACCGGATGGTCGCGGGGCAGGTCCTGCGCAAAGCGGGCCTGCACCCGGGCCAGGAGCTGGTGATGATGCACCTGTGGGACTGCGGCCCGGCGAGGCAGTCCGAACTGGTGGGCGTGCTCGACTCGGACTCCGCGACCATGACCCGGACCATCCAGCGCCTGGAGAAGGCAGGCTTCGTCCGGCGGGTCCCGGACCCGTCCGACCGCCGGGCGTCGATCATCGAACCCACGATCGCCAGCCAGGCCCTGCACCGCGAGGTGGAACGGCTGTGGGGTGAGTTGGAACAGGCCACCACCAAGGGCTGCGACGAGGACGAACGCGCCGATCTCCTGCGCCTGATGGGCAAACTGGAGTGCAACCTGGTCGAACGGGCCTTCGGCCCAACCCACCCCCGGACCGACTAGGCCACGCGGAGCCACACGGCGGTGTCCGGCGGCACAGCACCGTCCGCCAACGGCCCGCTGGCCAGCAACACCCCTTCGTGGGCGGGCAGTTCCACCGGTTCCGCCGACAGGTTCAGCACGCAGGCGAACCCGGGGTCCCGGGTGAACGCCAGCACGTCCGGCCCCAGGTCCAGCCACGCCAGGCCGCCGTCACCCAGGGCGGCCTCCGCCCGCCGCAGCCGCAACACGGCCTTGTAGAGCGACAACATCGAGTCGGGGTCCCCGGCCTGCGCCGCCACGGACGACCCCGCCCAGTGGGCCGGCCGGGGCAGCCACGACGGGCCGTCGTCACCCCACGGGATCGGCACCCGGCACCCGTCCCGCCCCCGGTCGGTGTGCCCGGACCGCACCCACACCGGGTCTTCCCGCAGCTCGTCGGGCAGGTCGTCGACCTCGTCCAGGCCCAGCTCCTCGCCCTGGTAGACGTACACGCAGCCGGGCAACGCGGTGGTCAGCAGGGCCGCCGCGCGGGCCCGCTTCGTGCCCAGCTCCAGGTCGGTGGGGGTCAGGTGCTGGCGCCGGCCGAAGTCGAAGGACGTGTCCTCCCGGCCGAACCGGGTCACGTGCCGGGTCACGTCGTGGTTGGACAGCACCCAGGTCGGCGGCGCGCCGACCGGGGCGTGGGCGGACAGGGTGGCGTCCACGACCCGGCGCAGCTCGGCGGCGTCCCAGGGGCAGCACAGGAAGTCGAAGTTGAAGGCCGAGTGCAGCTCGTCCGGGCGCAGGTACCGGGCGAAGCGCTCCGGGTCGGGCAGCCACATCTCCCCCACGAACACCCGCTCGTCGGGGTACTCGTCGAGCACCGCCCGCCACGACCGGTAGATCTCGTGCACGCCGTCCTGGTCGGAGTACGGGCTTTCCGCGTCCGGCCGGGAGAAGTCCTTGACCAGGCCGTCGGCCACGTCGATGCGAAAGCCGTCCACGCCCCGGTCCAGCCAGAACCGCAGCACGTCCGCGAACTCCGCCCGGACCTGCGGGTTGTCCCAGTTCAGGTCGGGCTGGTGCGGGCTGTACAGGTGCAGGTACCAGGCGCCGTCCGGGGTGCGGCTCCACGCGGGGCCGCCGAAGCGGGACTGCCAGTCGTTGGGCGGCTCGTCGCCCTCGTGGAACCAGAACCGGTCCCGGCCGATCCCGTCGAGCGCCTCCTGGAACCAGGGATGCCTGTCCGAACAGTGGTTCGGCACGATATCGATGATGATCTTCAGACCGAGGGCGTGCGCCTCGCCGATCAGCTTCTCCGCCTCCACCAGCGTGCCGAACACCGGCGCGATGTCGCGGTAGTCGGCGACGTCGTAGCCGCCGTCGGCCAGCGGGGACGGGTACCAGGGGCTGAGCCAGAGCGCGTCCACCCCGAGGTCGGCGAGGTAGGGCAGCCGCTGCCGCAGGCCCGCGAGGTCGCCGACGCCGTCGCCATTGCCGTCGGCGAAGCTGCGCGGGTACACCTGGTAGATGGCCGCACTGCGCCACCAGTTCATGTGGGGTCCTTCCCTGAAGAGCAGGAGTCAGCCTTTGACGCCACCGGCGGTCAGACCCGCCAGGACGTGGCGTTGGAACACCAGGAACAGCCCGACCACCGGCGCGCTCGCGAGCACCAGGCCGGCGAGCATGAGGTTGACCGGCGTGTCGGGGGCGAAGCGCTGCAACGCCACGCTGAGCGTCTGCCGCGCGGGGTCGGAGAACACCAGCAGTGGCCAGATGAAGTCCTTCCACGCGGCCACCACGGCGAAGATGGACACCACCGCCAGGATCGGCCGGGACAGCGGCAGCACGATGCGCCACAACAGGGTCAGCTGACCCGCCCCGTCGATCTTGGCCGCCTCCAGCACTTCCACCGGGAGCTGGTCGAAGAACCGCTTGAGCAGGAACACGGTGAACGCGTTGGCCGCGCCCAGCAGCCACAGCGCCACCGGGTTGTTGAGCAGGCCGAGGTCGGCGATGGTCAGGTAGGTCGGGACCAGCAGGACGGCCGCCGGCATCATCAGGGTCAGCAGCATCATGCCGAGAATCCCCTTGCCCAGCAGTGGTTTCAGCCGGGACAGCGCGTAGGCGGCGGGCACGTCGACGGCGAGCTGAACGGCCCAGGTGCCGACCGCGACGACGATCGTGTTGAGGAAGTAGCGACCCAGGTCCATCAGCCGCCACGCCTCGACGTAGGACTCCGGCTGCCACGTCAGCGGCAGCACGGTCGGCGGCACGCGGGCCAGTTCCACCGCCGGTTTCATCGCCGAGACCACGACCCACGCCAGCGGCAGGACGAACACGACCGTGACGATGATCGTCGTCACGGTCAGGGCGATCGCGTAACCGGTGCGCGAACGTCCCGGTGCGACAAGGGTTCTCACGCGTCCGCCCTCCTCGTGAGGCGCAGGTAGAGCGCGGTGAACGCACCGAGGACCAGCAGCAGCAACAGGCTCAGCGCGCTGGCGGTGCCGAAGTCGTTGTAGTAGAAGGCGTACCGGTAGAGCAGGAGCAGGACGGTGACGGTGGAGTCCTGCGGCCCGCCGCCGGTCATCACGTACGGTTCGGTGAAGACCTGCATGGTGGCCACGACCTGCAACAGCAGCAGCACCAGCAGCACGAACCGGGTCTGCGGGACGGTGACGTGCCACAGCCTGCGCAGCACGCCCGCGCCGTCCAGTTCCGCCGCTTCGTACAGCTCGCCCGGGATGGATTGCAGGGCCGCCAGGTAGACCAGCGTCGCCGTGCCCAGGTTCGCCCAGGTGGCGACGAGGACCAGGGACAGCATGGCGGTGGACGTGTCGTCCAGCCAGCCCAGGCCGGGCAGCCCGAGCCCGCGCAACGCGGTGTTGAGCAGGCCCGGACCCGGGTCGTAGAGCCACTTCCAGACCAGCGCCGCGACCACCGGGGGCAGCATGACCGGCAGGTAGACCACCAGCCGGAAGTACGCCTTGAAGTGCCGCAGCTCGTTGAGCACCACCGCCAGCAGGAACGGCACCGCGAAGCCGAAGACCAGTGCCAGGACGGTGAACAGCAGGGTGTTGCGCCACGCCACGGCGAACAACGGGTCGGTGAACAGCCGCTCGAAGTTCTCCCAGCCGACCCACGCCGGTGCGGCGACGAAGTCCACCTGCTGGAAGCCCAGCACGACCCCGCGGGCGATCGGGAACCAGGAGAACACCGCGAAGCACAGCAGGGCGGCGGACAGGAACCCGTACGCGGTCAGGTTCTCCGCGACGCGGCGGCGCATCACTTGACCTGCGCGAGGACCGGGTTCACCTTGGCTTCCGCGTCCGCGAGGAGTTTCGCCGGGTCGGCGTCGCGGTCGGTGAGCACGGCCTGCACGACGTTGTCGAGGATCGCGTAGACCTGCTGGGCGTTGGGCGGTTCGATCCGGCCGGCCGGGGTCGAGTCCACATAGGACTTGAAGTTCCGCACGGGGACGGTGGCGTTGGCGACCTTCAGGTCGGCCTGCTTGGCCTTGATGTCGCCGGTCCAGATGTCGGCCACGGGCGGGACGGGGAGCCCGATCGGCTGCCCCTGTTCCTTGTACCGCTTGAGGTTCTTGTCGAAGCGGTCGGGGTTGAGGTACTTCCAGCCGATCCACCTCAGGCCGGCTTTGATCTTTTCGGGCGTGGCCTTGGGGTTGAGCATGTAGCCCTCGCCGCCGATCAGGGTGCCCTTGCCGTCGGGGATGCCGGCCAGGCCGTAGTTCGCGTAGTCGCCCTTGAACTGGTTGACGATCGTGGGGACGTTGTCGGGCGCGGCCAGGTACATGCCAAGTTGCCCGGCGCCCATCATCTGCTGGACGTCCTCGATGACCAGGAGCTGCTTCTCCCCCATGGTGTTGTCCCGCCAGCGCATGTCCTTGAGGTGCTGGAGGACTTGGCGGCCCTTGTCGTCGTTGAAGTCGGCGACCCACTTGTCCCCGTCCTGGCGGGCGATCGCGCCGCCGACGGAGTACATCCACGCGGTGAAGTGCCAGCCGCCCTGGTTGTTCTTGCTGTACTCGGCGAAGCCGACCTTGTTGCCGCCGAGGGCGGTGATCTTCTTGGCGGCTTCCTTGACCTCGTCCCAGGTCTTCGGCGGGGCGTCGGGGTCGAGGCCGGCCTGCTGGAAGAGCTGGCGGTTGTAGAGCAGGCCCATCGAGTAGTTGGCGGTGGGGACGCCGTAGACCTTGCCGTCCTTGGCGAAGACGTCGCGGAGTTCCTGGCGGATCTCGGTGTAGTGCGGGAGGTCCTTGACGTGCTCGGTGATGTCGGCGGCCTGGCGGCGGGCGATGAGCTGGGCGGGGTCGGTGAAGTAGGCGTAGAAGACGTCCTCCAGTTGGCCGCCGGCGAGCTTGGCGGAGAACGTCTTCGGGTCCATGAAGCCTTCGTGCGGCTGGATGTCGATGTCGGGGTTCGCGGCCTCGAACTCGGCCACGTCCTCGTCGAAGATCTTGCGCTCGAACGCTTGCGTTTGCGGCGGCTGCCCGTTGACCGACAACACGACCTTGCCGCCGGCGGCGGTGTCGGCGGGCGCGGAACAGGCGGTGAGCGCGAGGCTGCCGGCCAGCAGCAACCCCGCCACTCTGCGGGGCCGGAATGAGTTCATGGGGGCGGACCCTCCTCGTGTGGTGTGGCGCACACGGTAGGTCCAGTCCACAGGCTGCCGCAAGATGTCTACGAAATCTCGCAACTTGCCGACACTCCGCTGTAAGCTCTGCGGACACCGCCCGACAGCCCCAAGCACCCACTTGCACAAACCCCTTACGCCCCCCGCGCACCCACGCACCCCGCACCCACCCAGCACCCGCCCCCGCACCCACCCACCCAGCACCCGCCCACGCCCGCATCCCGCCACCTACGCACACCCGCACCCACGCCACCCCGCTCCCCCACGCGCCCGCTCCCCCACCCACCGCCCAGGTACCCCGCCCACGCCGCCATAGCCCTGGCGTCAGACACACGCCAACCGCGCCCAACCGCTCCTCGCCCATGCCCAGGCCCACGCCCCGACTTACCCGCTCACCCCGATCTGTCGGTCCCTCATGAGACAATCGAGACGGGGGCCAGCGGCCGGCCCCAGCATCGGAACGCACCACAAAACCGCACGTCAGCGGCGTACCAGGGGCGCGAGGTGCGGTCGACTCAGTCAGCGAGGCGCGCCGAAGCGGTCGGATCTGCCGCGCCAAATTGCGGTCGGGGCAGCCGCGCCAAATGCGGTCGGGGCAGCGGAGCGCCGAGCGCAGTCAGCTCAGCGGCGCGCCTAGCGCGGTCGGGCCAGCCGCGCGCCGGACGCGGTCAAGCCGCCGAGGCACACCGAAACGGTCAGGCCCGCGGCGCGCCAGGCGCGGTCGGGTCAGTGGCGCGCTGGTCGCGGTCAAGCCCGCGAGGCACACCGGAAGCGGTCGGGCGAGCAGCGGGCCAAGCGCAGTCAGGTCAGCGGCGCGCCGGGAGCAGTCAGGTCAGCGGCGCGCCGGAAGTGGCCAGGTCAGCGGCGTGCCGGGAGCAGCCAAGTCAGCGGCGCGCCGGGAGCAGCCAAGTCAGCGGCGCGCCGGAAGTGGCCAGGTCAGCGAGGTGCGGGCGCCGTCGACGACCGAACCACCAGCTCGGGCTCGAACAACAACTCCTCGCTCGCCACCGACGTCCCCGCGATCTGGTTCGCCAACAGCTCCACCGCCGCCCGCCCCATCGCCTCGATCGGCTGCCGCACGGTCGTCAACGGCGGCTCCGTGCAAGTCATGAACGCGGAATCGTCATACCCGACCACCGACACGTCGTGCGGCACGCGCAAGCCTTGCCGCCGCACGGCCCGAATCGCCCCCAACGCCAGCGGGTCGCTCGCGCACACGATCGCAGTCACCCCCCGTTGGAGCAGCCGGGTCGCCGCCGCCTGCCCGCCCTCCAGCGAGAACATGGCGTGCTCTTCCGCAAGCTCCATCCGAGCCGCCTCCGCGCACAACATCAACGCCGCCAACTTGCGCCGCGACGGCATGTGGTCGGTCGGCCCCAGCACCGCCCCGATCCGCCGGTGCCCCAACGCCACCAGGTGCCCGAACGCCTGCTCCACCGCCACCGCGTCATCACACGAAACCCGGGGAAACCCCAGGTCATCGACGGCAGCGTTGACCAACACCGCAGGCAGCTTGCGCCGGATCATCTGGTGGTAGTGCTCGTGCGACGCGTCCGCCTGCGCGTACTGCCCGCCCGCGAACACCACCCCGGACACGTGCTGCTCGAACAGCAACTCGAGGTAATCCGCCTCCGACACGCCCCCGGCGGTCCGCGTGCACAGCACGGGCGTGAACCCGCGCTGCGCCAAGGCGTTGCCGACGACATCCGCGAACGCGGGGAAGATCGGGTTCTGCAACTCCGGCAGCACCAGGCCGACAAGCCGGGCGCGTTCACCGCGCAACTGCGTGGGCCGCTCGTACCCGAGCACGTCCAGCGCGGTGAGCACCGCGGACCTGGTCGCGTCGGACACGCCGGGCTTCCCGTTGAGCACGCGGCTCACCGTCGCCTCGCTCACCCCGACCTTCGCGGCCACTTCAGCCAACCGCCGTTGCGTCATGGAGCAACTATACGGCAGGACTTGCGAGAATCTTGCGTGGACTTGCACTGCTTTGCAAGCTCCACGGCGGCGGACAGCACATGACCAGGTGCGACGACCCGGTCCACGAGCCCCGTGCGCAACGCCTCGGCCGCGTCGACCCGCCGGGCCACCACCACGCCCGTGCCGGTCACCCGGACCAGGTCGCCGTCCTCGGCCAACACCCGCCGGTCGCACGCGTCCGCCAACGCCGCCAGGTCACCCGACGCGCTGCGCCCGATCGCCGCCACCACCGGCACCGGCAACTCCGCCAACGCCATGCGCAAAGCACGCAACTCCCGCACGTGCTCGCGCCGCGCCGACGCCGGCACACCGATCACCCCGCGCACCGACGCCGGCGACGCCTCGCACGAGCCCGCGTGCAGCACGAGCCCCCGGACGTCGGTCAACGTCGGCAGCAACGCGCGCAGCCGGGCGGGCGGGTCCTGGTCGAGCCGGACGACCGCGACGCCGTCCGCGACTTCCACTGTGGCGGGCATGAGGTTGCCCATCGTGGCGGAGTTTTCGCCCGGTTGTCATGTTGATGACCACTATCAGGTGATGGCTGGGGTACAACATGGCGGTGAAGCGTGTTGTGTGGTCCGCGCTGGTGCTCGCGACGACGGCCGCGTGCGCGACGCCGGTCGCCGGCAAGCCGGTGGCGGGTCCGGTGACCGCCGCGAAGGCCGACGCGGAGATCGTGCAGTGGATGAACAACTTCTGCGGCGTCGCGAACTACCTCAGCGCGTCCGGCGGCTTCACCCCCGGGACGCCGCCGACCGACCCGGCGGAGGCGAAGAAGTCCCTCAGCACCTCACTCGGCCGCGTGGTCGACGTGCTGAACGTGGCCGTCCACGACCTCGATGAGCTGACACCCGCCCCGGTGGTCGCCGCGGACACCGCGGTGGAGGTCATCCTGGAACCGCTGTCGAAGGCGCGGGACAAGTTCGTGCTCGCCAAGTCCACGGTGGACGAGGCGCCCGAACTGACCTTGGACGTCTTCGGCGCGGTCAACCAGCACCTGACCGAGGCCGTGACGATGATGAACGACGGCGTGGAGCAGGTCGGGCTGGTGTCCCTCCCGGACGACTTCCGCGAGGCCGCCGGACAGGCGGAGAACTGCACCAAGTAAGCCGCGAACCGCACCGGGCAACCACCCGGCACCACCGGCCGCAGCCGAGCCGCACCGCCGCCCCGCACCACCGGTTACAGCCGAACCGCACCCCCGGCCGCGGCCGAGCCGCGGCCTCCGGCCCCCGCTTCCATGATCTCACGCCCCACCGACAATCCCGGCCGACCGATCGCGCAAGCAGCAGCCGAAGCCCAGCGGCACGCCCACCGACAGCCGCCAGCAGCCCCAGCGAAAGGCACCGGCAGCCCCAGCGAAACGCGCCGGCAGCCCGCCCAGCGAAGCGCACCGTCAGCCGAAGCCAAGGCCGCACCCACCCAGGGTCAGAGCCAGCCGCGGCGCATGGCCTGCACCCCCGCCTGGAACCGCGTCTGCGCCCCACACCGATCCATCAACTGCCGAACCCGACGCTGCACCGTCCGCGGCCCCAGCCCCAAGTGCCGCGCGATGCTCTCGTCCGTCAACCCCGCCGCCAACAGCGCCAACAGCTGCGTGTCCACCTCCGCCCCCGACGCCCCCGGGTTGAACGGGATCGAGTTGTCCCAGTACAGGTCGAACATCGACGTCAACACATCCAGCAGCGGCGACGGGCGGATCAGCAGGACCTGGTCCACCGCCGACCGCACCGCCACCGGCAGCACGGCCACCCGCGCATCCACCACGGCCAGCTTGAACGGCAGCGTCGGCGTCACCCGCGCCCGCTCGCCCGACGCCACCAGCTCCGCGATCTCCGCCAACCGCCCCGGCAGCTCCACGCTCGACCGGTCATATATGACCCGCCACTGGACGTGCCGCCGCCGCGTGTCCACCTCCAAAGCAACATGCTCCTCGACAGGCGAGATGTACGGCGGCTGGTCCAGCACGCACACCTCGGACCTCGCCCCCGCCAGCAGCGCCTGCCACAGGTCCCGCACCGCGTCCGCCCCGTTCACCACCTCCACCATCGCCGTGTCGTGGTGGTGCTCGGCCCGGTTGCGCAGGTAGGCGTCCATCAGGGGCGCAGCCTCCGCACGGGCGCGGCGGTGGCCGTCCTCGCGGGCGGCGATGAGCATCTCGACCGCCAGGTCCGGGGGCACGGCCTGCCAGACGTCCGCCGCGACCCGTCGCACGACGCCCAGCCGGTGCAGTTCCTCCAGCACTTCGGACCTGGTCTCCGCCTCTTCGACGGTGCACGAACCCATGTGCACCAATCGCTCGTAGACACGAGCCTGCTCATCGGGGACACCCAGGTGCGAGAACACGACGACATTGTCCCCGATACGACGTTCAGCCGTAACACGCTACTCCGGTCAGCGCAAGCGGCTGACGTAAACACGACAGTGACGCGAAACTGCCGTGTTCCGCCTCTGTGCCAATCGCCGCCGACCTGCCTACCTTTCACGCACTTCGCAGCCGGTTCAGACCCCTGACTCCCTCGCGGCAGGCGAAGTCCCTGTAGGTGGAAGGAAATCCCTGTGAACGGATTGCGACGCTCCGCGCTCTGCGCCGCCGCCGTCTCCGCCACGCTGCTCACCGGCACCGTGACGATGACGGCGACCGCCGCGCCCGCGGAACCGCAGGCGTCGCCGGCGGCCACGCCCTACGAACGGCTGATCGTCGGCTACAAGTCCACCGCCGCCGAGGCCCGGTCCGACCAGGCCGCCGCCGCCGACGTCGACGCCAAGGGCGACAAGGTGGGGCGCGACCTCAACCTGGAGCGCCGACTGGGCACGGGCGCGGCCGTCGTGGACCTGGGTGGTGCCGACGCCGCCACCGCCGCGAAGGCCCTGGACGAGTTCCGCGCCGACCCGGACGTGGCCTACGTCGAGCCCGACCTGATGATGCAGCCCTTGGCCACGCCGAACGACACCGAGTACGGCCGCCAGTGGGACCTGTTCGAGGCCACCGCGGGCATGAACGTCCCCGGCGCGTGGGACAAGGCCACCGGCAAGGGCGTGACGGTCGCGGTGATCGACACCGGGTACGTCGCGCACTCCGACCTGGCCGCCAACGTCGTCGCGGGCTACGACTTCGTGTCCGACGCCTCCCGGGCCCGGGACGGCAACGGGCGCGACGCCGACCCGGCGGACAACGGCGACTGGGTGAAGACCGGCGACTGCGGCACCGACCGGTTCGGCAACCCGGTCCCGCCCCGCGACCAGGACTCGTCCTGGCACGGCACGCACGTCGCGGGCACCATCGGCGCGGTCACCAACAACACCAAGGGCATCGCGGGCATCGCGTACGAGGCGAAGGTCCAGCCGATCCGCGTCCTCGCGCAGTGCGGCGGCAGCACGTCCGACATCGCCGACGCGATCATCTGGGCGTCCGGCGGCACGGTGGCGGGCGTCCCGGCCAACCCGACCCCGGCCAAGGTCATCAACATGAGCCTGGGCGGCGAGTCGGCGTGCTCGTCGACCTACCAGAACGCGATCAACTCCGCGGTCGGCCGCGGCAGCACGGTCGTCGTCGCGGCGGGCAACTCGAACAAGGACGTCGCCGGCTTCACCCCCGCCTCCTGCAACAACGTGGTGACGGTCGCGGCGTCCAGCCGCGCCGGTGACCGGACGTTCTACTCGAACTACGGCGCCAAGATCGACATCACCGCGCCCGGCGGCCAGACCCGCAACGCAGGCGACACCCCCGGCACCATCACCACGCCGGAGAACGGCATCTGGTCGACGCTGAACACCGGCGCCACCACCCCCGGCGGCGAGAACTACGAGCCGTACCAGGGCACCAGCATGGCCGCCCCGCACGTCGCGGGCCTCGCCGCGCTCCTCGTCCAGGCCAACGCGTCCCTGACGCCGGCCCAGATCGAGACCCTGATCAAGAACAACGCCCGCCCGCTCCCCGGCACCTGCACCGGCGGCTGCGGCGCCGGCCTGGCCGACGCGGCGAAGACGGTCGCGGCGGCGGGCGGCGGCACCACCCCGCCCCCGGCCGGCTTCTTCGAGAACGCGACGGACGTCGCGATCGCCGACCGTTCGACCGTGACCTCGTCGATCGCGGTGACCGGCCGCACGGGCAACGCGCCGTCCACCCTGAAGGTCGGCGTGGACATCAAGCACACCTACCGGGGCGACCTGGTGGTGGACCTGGTGGCGCCGGACGGCACGGCGTACCGGCTGAAGAACTCGTCGTCGAGCGACGGGGCCGCCAACGTCGTGGCCACCTACACGGTGAACGCGTCGAGCGAGGTGGCGAACGGCACGTGGAAGCTCCGCGTGCAGGACGTGTACGCGGGTGACACCGGTTACATCGACGTCTGGAACCTGACCTTCTGAGACGTCCGAGGGGTAAGTGCCCGGTCCCGCCTGCACGGGGCCGGGCACTTCTCTGCGCCCCGCCGGCACCGGTGGGAGGGAATCTGGGGGGTGTGCCCCCATGTGCGGGTGGGGGTGGGCGTGTCAGGTTGGGAGGGTGATCCCGTCCGCCTTGGACACGCTGCCCGCCTCCTGGTGGCGAGGTGGTGTGCGAGGGACTGCCTCGGAGCTGGTCGCCCCCATCGGGCGGCCGGCATGGGCCGCGTTCGTGGAACGCGCCACCGCGACCGCGGCCCATGCCAACTTCGCGGGCGGGGACTGGTTGGACGCCTTCGCGTTCGTGCTCCGGCCGTTGGTGCGCGGGGCGTTGGCGCTTGATCCGCGCCTCGCGGCGGACAGCGGGTTCGCGCGCGACCTGGGGCACCGGCTGGCGCGGATCGCGGCTCGGACGCTCGTGCTCGAACTCAACCTCGATCGCGTGAACAAGCGGCTGCGCGGCGAGACTTCGCAGGCTCGGTTCGTGCACTTCGTGGAGAACGTGGACCTCGCCGACGTCCTCCGCCGCTACCCCGTCCTCGCCCGCCTCCTCGGGCAGACCTGCCTGCACGCCGCCCACGCCCACCGGGAGCTGCTGGACCGCCTCGCCCACGACCGCACGGACATCGTCCGCACCCTCCTCGACGACCGCGACCCGGGCCCGGTCAAGGACGTCGAAGCCAAGGGCGACGTCCACCAAAGAGGCCGGGCGGTCGCGGTGGTGGAGTTCGCGGACGGGCGGAAGGTGGTCTACAAGCCGCGGCCGGTGGGGTTGCACCAGGCGTTCGGCGGGTTGTTGGGCTGGTTCGACGGGCACACCGGGCTGGACCTGCGCACGCCGGCGGTGGTCGCGCGGGACACGCACGGGTGGCTGGAGTTCGTGGAGCACAAGGCCTGTGCGGACGTCGAAGGGGTCGGGCGGTTCTACCACCGGCTCGGTGCGCTGCTCGCGCTGCTCTACGCGGTCGACGGCACGGACATGCACTACGAGAACCTGATCGCGCACGGCGACCAGCCGGTGCTGATCGACGTCGAGACCCTGTTCCACCCGACGGTGGGCATTCCCGCAGACCCGGCCGTGCGGGCGTTGGCGCGGTCGGTGCACCGGACCGCAGTGCTGCCGCGGGTCCTGCTCGGCGAACACGGCGCGCTGGACATCGGCGGCGTCGGCGGGGACGAGAACCAAGCCGCGGTCGGGGTCACCTGGCAGCACCCGGGGACGGACCGGATGCGGCTGGTGCGCCGGCCCGCGCCGCTGCCGCCGGCGTTGAACCGGCCGCGCGTGGGCGAGGTCGAGGCGGAGCCCGCCGACTACGAAGGCGCGCTGCTGGCCGGGTTCCGCCGGGGCTACGACGCGCTCTACGACCACCGCCACGAACTGCTCGGCGACCGCGGCCTGCTGCGCGCGTTCGCGGACCTGCCGATCCGGTTCGTGCCGCGGATGACCCAGCTCTACGCGACCCTGCTCGACGAGTCCACCCACCCCGACGCGTTGCGCGCGGCCTGCGACCGGGACGCGGCGATGGACC
Organism: Actinosynnema sp. CA-248983; assembly: GCA_050954585.1. GTDB lineage: Bacteria > Actinomycetota > Actinomycetes > Mycobacteriales > Pseudonocardiaceae > Actinosynnema. The sequence goes on from CP191863.1 coordinate 6,322,527, forward strand.
TGCTGTGGGACGACTCCACCGAGGACGTCCTCACCGCCCTGGTGCCGCACGAGCTGACCGACCTGTGGGCGGGTGACGTGCCGCTGTTCACCACTCGGCCGGGCAGCCGGGACGTGTGGACGGCGTGCGGCGAGCGGATCGCGGACCTGTTGCCCGCCACCGGCATCGAGTCGGTGGAGCGCAAGATCGCCGGGCTGGACGAGGTGGACCGGCACGACCAGCAGTGGCTGATCACCGCCGCGCTGGCCAGCCGGCCGCGTCCGGTCGACCACCGCTCGGGCGCCGCGGTCCCGGCTCGCCTGGACGCCGGTGTCCCTGACCCGCAACGACTCCTGGTCGCCGCGTGCGGCATCGCCGACGAGGTCCTGGCGCACGCCACGGCGGACGGCCGCCGGGTCAACTGGGTGGGCCTGGAACTGGTCGACGACCGGCACTGGGCGGTCTCGGCGATGGGTGCGGGGCTGTCCAACGGCTACACCGGCGTGGCGCTGTTCCTGGCGCAGCTCGGCGCGCTCACCGGCGCGGACCGCTACACCCAGTACGCCCGCGACGCGCTCGCGCCCGTTCCCGCGCTGCTGCGGTCGTTCGCGGCGGACGCGGAACTCGCGGTGGCGGTGGGCAGTGGCGCGTTCCACGGGTTGGGCGGCATCTGCTACGCGTTGGCACGGCTGGCGAACCTGCTCGACGACGCGGAGATTTCCGGTTGGTTGACCGAAGCCGTCGACATCGCGGCGGCCGTCGAAGCGCTCGGTGAAGACACCGGGAACATCGTGGAGGGCTGCGCGGGCGGACTGGCCGCGATGGCCTCGGTGCACGCGCAAAGCGGTCTCCCGGCGGCCGAACGGCTCGCGCGCGCCTACGCCGACCGGCTGCTGGCCGCTGCGCCGACCGGCGACGGGTTCGCCCGCGGGCAGGCCGGTGTCGGCTGGGCCCTGTTGCGGTTCTCCCGGCTCGTCGGGGACCAGCGCTACGCCGTCGCCGGGCGCTCCCACCTGCGCGCGGACCACGCGCTGCGGCAACGGCTCGTGGACGTGGGCGAAGCGGACCACAGTTGGTGCTCCGGCCTGGCGGGCGCGGTGCTGGCGCATTCGGCGCACCCCGATCAGCCGGTCGACGCCCACACCCTGCACCTCGACCGCTGCCTGAACGCGATCGCGGTGCACGAACCCCTGCGCGACCTGAGCCTGTGCCATGGTGAACTGGGCGTCCTGGAACCCCTGGCCGTCCTCGCCGAACGCGGGCACGACCTCGCGGCGGCGATGCTCACCCGGCGCGCCGGACTGGTCCTCGGTGCGCTGGACCAGTACGGGGCGCGGTGCGGCACCCCGGGCGGGGTGCCGTCGGCGGGCCTGCTGACCGGGCTGTCCGGGATCGGGTTCGGCCTGCTGCGCCTGGGTTTCCCCGAACGGACACCGTCCGTGCTCCTGCTCGACCCGGCAAGTCCCTACCCTCGCAAGGAGAATCCCCGATGAGCGACGCCAACCACGACGAGGTCCCCACCTGGCGCGACGACCAGGACGGCGACCACCCCGCCGGGGAGATGGCGCTGTCCCGCAAGAACAAGACCGGCGCGCGGGCCCGCGCGCTGGCCGGCCTCACCCTGGCCGTGGGCGCGTACGCGGTGGTCGCCGCGAACCTGGCCGACAGCACGTCGGTGAGCGCGCCCGTCATCCGGTGACCACCGGGTAGCACCGCACGAAGGGGCCGAACTGCCCGCGCGAACACTGGGGGTGCGGGCAGTTCGGCGTGCGCCCGACTAAGGTCGGGACATGCAGACCCGCGCGCCGGTCGTGGTCGGCCGCGACGACGAACTCCGGGTGTTGGACCAGGCCCTCGCCGACGCCGCCGCACGGCGCGGGAGGGCGGTGTTCCTCGTCGGCGAGCCCGGCATCGGCAAGACCCGGCTGGCCCGGGTGACCGCCGGGTCGGCGTTCGACCGGGGGATGCGGGTGCTGCGCGGCCGGGGCGCCACGATCGGCCCGCTGGTGCCGTTCCGGCCGCTGGCCGAGGCGCTGATGTCGTTGGTGCGCGGCGGTGACGCGCCGGACCTGCGGGCGCTGGGCCCCTACCGGTCCGCGCTGGGCCGGCTGGTGCCCGAGTGGGGCGCCGAACCGCGCGAGCACCAGTCGGTGGTCGTGCTGGCCGAGGCGGTGCTGCGGCTGCTGGCGCTCGTCGGTCCGTGCCTGCTGGTGCTGGAGGACCTGCACGACGCGGACGCCGAGACGCTGGCCGTCATCGACTACCTGGTGGACAACCTGGACCAGGTCCCGGTCGTGCTGCTGGTGACCACGCGCGCCGACGCCGGTCCCGCGCTGGACGTGATCCGCCTTGCCGCGCAACGGGGTGCGGGCGTCCTGCTGGAGCTGCGCCGGTTGGCCGAACCGATGGTGCGCCGGATGGTGGCGTCCTGCCTGGAGGTCACCGCCGAGGAGGTGCCCGACGCGGTCGCCGACCGGTTGTGGGCGGACAGCGCCGGCATCCCGTTCGTGGTCGAGGAGATGCTGCACGGGCTGGTCAGCGGTGGGCTGCTGGTGCGCGGGCCGGGTGGCTGGCAGGTGCTGGGCGAGCTGCGGATCGACGTGCCGACCGCGCTGGTGCGGGCCATCGCGCACCGCACCGACCGGTTGGGGCCGCAGGGCCGCGAGCTGCTGTCCGTGGCGGCCGTGCTGGGGCACCGGTTCCCGCTGTCGGTGCTGCGCGAGGTCACCGGCATGGACGACCGGGCGCTGCTGTCGCACCTGCACGCCGGGGTCGCGGCGCAACTGGTGACACCGGACGAGCCGGTGCCGGACTGGTACGCGTTCCGGCACCCGCTGACCGCCGAGGCGCTGCTCGCGCAGCTCACGCCGACGCACCGGGCGGACGTGTCGCGGCGCACCGCGGATGCCGTGCTGCGGCTGCACCCCGAACTGCCCGGCGAGTGGTGCCCGCTGGTGGCGTCGCTGCGGCTGGACGCGGGGCAGACCGCCGAGGCCGGCCAGTTGCTGGCGGAGGCCGGTCGGCGGGCGTTGGCCGACGGCGCGGCCGGCTCGGCGGTGCGGCTGCTCGACCACGCGCACCGGCTGCTGGCCAGCGAGGTGGACGTGGTGATCCGGGCGGACGTGCTGCGCTCGCTGCTGCCCGCGCTGGGCGAGGCGGGGCAGTTCGAGCGGGCGTTCGCGCTGGCCGACACCGTGGCGGAGCTGAGCGCGGCGGGCCTGCCGCCGGTGCGGCGGGCCGAGCTGCACACGATCCTGGCGCGGGTGGCGTGGCTGTCCGGGCGGTCGGCGGAGGGCAGCGCGCAGGTCGACGCGGCTCGCGCCCTGCTCGGCCCGGACGCCGACGACGCGCACCTGGCGCGGGTGGACGCGGTGGCCGCGTTCCTGACCCTGGAGGCCCAGCGGCCGGACCGGATCTCCTCCGCCGAGGCGCTGGCGCGGCGGGCCGCCGAGGCCGCGGCCCGGGCGTCGCTGCCGGAAGTGGCGTGCGAAGCGTTGCAGTTGCTGGGAATCCTGGCGCGGGACCGGGACCTGGGTGAGGCGACCGGGCACTTCCTGCGGGCGCGGCAGTTGGCCGAGCAGAACCGGCTGCCGATCCACCGGACGTACGCGACCGTGCGGTTGGCGGGCCTGGACTGGCTCGCGGACGGGTCGGTCGCGGAGCTGGTGGAGGCGCGCGAGGAGGCGTTGCGGGTCGGCGCGATCACCGTGGCGTACAACGTGGACGCGATCCTCGGGCTGGACGCGGTGCTGCGCGGCGAGTACGCGGTGGCCGAGGAGAAGCTGGCGGCGTGCGGCGAGGGCACGCGGCGGTTGCAGATGAAGCCGATGCGCCTGTACGTGCTGATGGCCCAGGCGACCGCCGCCGCGCACCAGGGCAAGCGGTCCGAAGTGGACAGTGCGGTGGCGCGGTTCCACGAGCTGGGCGGGATCGGGTCGCAGGAACGGCCGCTGTGCTTCGGCCTGGCGCGGGCGTTCTGCGCGCTGCTGGAGGAGGACCGGGAACTGGCGGAGCAGGACGTGGCGCGGGCGATGGCGTACGAGGCGGAGACGCCGACGACGTTCCACCTGTCCGGGACGCACGGGTTGCGGCTGCTGCTCGGGGCTTTGTCCGGTTCGGTGGACTTGGCCGCTTTCGGGGAGATCACCCGGTCGGCGGCGGCGGGCATGCGGTGGAACCGGGTGTTCGGGCGGTTCGCGCTGGCGGTGCTGCTGGGGCGGGCGGGGCGGGAGGAGGAGGCCGCCGTGGCGGTGCGGGAGGCGCGGGAGGCGGCGGCGATCTACCCGTTGGCGCGGTTCCTGGGGTTGCGCCTGGTGGCCGAGGCGGCGGTGCGGGACGGGTGGGGCGAGCCGGTCGCGTGGCTGCGGGGCGCGGAGGAGTACTTCCACAGCAGCGGCGCGATGGCGGTGGCCAGCGCGTGCCGGGGTCTGCTGCGGCAGGTGGGCGCGTCCGTGCCGCAGCGGCGGACGGGGTCCGACCAGGTGCCGCGCGAGTTGCGGGCGCTGGGGGTGACCGTGCGGGAGTTCGAGGTGTTCCGGTTGCTGGCGGGGCGGTTGGGCAACAAGGCGATCGCGACCAGGCTGCACATCTCGCCGCGGACCGTGGAGAAGCACGTGGCCAGCCTGATCACCAAGACCAGCCAGCCGGACCGGGAGTCGTTGAGCACCCTGGCGGCGGACCTGCCACCCGCCGACCGGCCCTAGTGCGGGGGTCGGGGGTTCGCTAGACCTTGGGTCCGTGAGGACTTTCCTGGTACTGGCCGCGCTGACCGCGACCCTGCTGACCCCGGGCACCGCCTCGGCGTCCCCCGCCGCGGAGGACGTGACCCGCGGCCCGTGCGCGTACACGGCGACCCCCGACGACCCGGCGGCCCGCCCCGTGAAGCTGCCCCCGGACCCGCGCCGCACCCCGTCCCACGGCACGGCTTCGGTGGTGTTGTCCACCGCCCAGGGCCCGATCGGCCTGACGCTGACCCGGGCCGCCGCCCCGTGCACCGTCCAGAGCTTCCTGCACCTGGTGCGGAACAAGTTCTACGACGACACCACGTGCCACCGCCTGACCGCGTATTCGACCCTGAAGGTCCTGCAGTGCGGCGACCCCAGCGGCACCGGCGAGCGCGGCCCCGGTTACCAGTACAAGGACGAACTCCCGACCAACCTCCAGCCGGCCCCCGGCGACCCGACCGGCCAACGCCGCATCTACCCGCGCGGGACGCTGGCCATGGCCAACGCCGGCCCGAACACCAACGGCAGCCAGTTCTTCCTGGTGACCGCGGATTCGGTGCTGCGCCCCAACTACACGATCTTCGGCCGGATCGATGAGGCCGGCCTGGCCACCCTCGACGAGATCGCGGCCCGAGGCATCGCGCCCACGCCCGAGAACCCCGCTCCGGTGGACGGCCGTCCGGCGGACCCGGTCGACATCGCCCGCGCCAAGCGCACCTGCTAGCCGGCGGGGGCGGTGATCCTCAGGTTGGCGTTCCAGTCGGTGTAGGTGTGGACCGTGTGCTGGAAGGTCTTGTCCTCCAGCGTTGTCAGGGTCTGCTCCACGCGCACCGGCAGGTCGCCCGGGCCGACCCACACCGTCGCGGTCGCGGTGAAGCCGGATTCGTAGGCGGCCATCAGCTGGGTCCGGCGGGTCGGGTCGGCGGTGTGGTCGGCCTGCACCCGCAGGTCGACCAGCAGGGTGTAGCGGCGGGTCTGGGTGCCGTCGAGTTCTTCATCGCGGGTCTCGACCAGGAGGGAACCGCGAAGCGACTGGGTCACCGTCCTCGGGTCCACCTCGTCGGCCAGGGACTCCACCGACGCGCCGGACTTGACCGGAGTGCGGTCGACCCGGCTGAGGCGGGTCCAGGCGCCGCCCGACGAGCGCGAATAGCCGGCTTCCGGCACGACCACGACGTCCACGGAGTCCTCGCGCAGCGACAACAGCCGCGTGTCCTCGGACCGGACCAGGTCGCCCTGCTGGTGGATGCGGCGGCTGGACATGGTCTGCTCGGCCTCGAACCGGACCGAGTACTGCTCCGCCGACCGGTCGGCCAGCGACCGCACCAGCGTCGTCGCGTCGGGCGCGACCGGGCCCAGGGTCGGTGTCGGCAGCGCCGTCCTGGTCGTGCAGCCCGCCGACAGACCCAGGCACAGCAGCAACGGGACCACCAGGGACCTGCGCATGACTCCCCCACGGAACGATGAAACGGCTCCCATCCTTGCGCACCCGGGTTCGGCGGCGCGCCGGAACCGGCAAACTCCACCGTACTGCGGACTCCCGTAGCAGTTGAGCTACCGTTCCGTTCATGTCCCACGTGCTCTCGGTCAACATCGGCGCCCGCATGGACTTCGACGCCGCCACGCTCGACCACACGGGCATCGCCAAGCGCCCGGTCACCGGTCCGGTGCAGGTCCACGCACCGCAGTCGGGCAGCGGAGTCGAAGGGGACTTCGTCGCCGACACCAAGAACCACGGCGGCGACCTCAAGGCCGTCTACGCGTACGCGCGCGAGGACTTGGACGAGTGGTCCGCCGAACTGGGCCGCGACCTGGGCCCGGGCCTGTTCGGCGAGAACCTCACCACCGAGGGCGTGGACCTGACCAACGCCGTGCTCGGCGAGCGCTGGCGCATCGGCACAGCGTTGCTCCAGGTCACGACGCCGCGCATCCCGTGCTCGACGTTCGCCCGGGTCATGGAGCAGCAGGGCTGGGTCAAGGCGTTCACCGCGAAGGCCGCGCCCGGCGCGTACTTCCGGGTCCTGGAACCGGGCGCGATCGCCGCCGGGGACGAGGCGGTGCTGGTGGACCGCCCCGGCCACGACGTCACGATCGGTCTGGCGTTCCGCGCGGTCACGCTGGAACCGGACCTCCTGCCGCGCCTGCTCGACGCGGGTGAGCACTTCCCGGAGAACCTGCGCGGCAAGGTCGAGCGCCGACTGGCCACCAAGCCGGCCTGAGCGCTCAGCCGGCTTCGGCCCGTGCCGGTCTGAAGGTTCAGCCGGCTTCGGCCCGTGCCGGCCTGAAGGTTCAGCCGGCTTCGGCCCGTGCCGGCCTGAGCGCTCAGCCGGCTTCGGCCCGTGCCGGCCTGAAGGTTCACGCCAGGGCGGAGAGCTTTTCGAACTCCTCCTCGGTCAGCTCGATCGACCGGGCGGCGGTGTTCTCCTCCAAGTGGGCGATCGAGGACGTGCCCGGGATCGGCAGGACGTTGGGCGCCCGCCGCAGCAGCCAGGCCAGCGCGAGCTGCGCGGGCGTCGCGCCGTGCTCGCGCGCGGCCGTGTCGAGCACGCCGCCGGGGCGCGCGATCTCGCCGCTGGCCACCGGGAACCACGGGATGAACGCGATGCCCTGCTCGGTGGTGTAGTCCAGCACCGCCTCGTGCTGCCGGTTCGCCAGGTTGTACAGGTTCTGCACGCTGGTGATCGGTGCGACCGCCTGCGCCGCCCTCACCTGCGCCACGTCCACTTCGGACAGTCCGATGTGCCGGATCTTGCCCTCCTCCTGGAGCTTGCGCAGCTCGCCGACCTGGTCCTCGATCGGGTAGTCGGGGTCGACCCGGTGCAGCTGGAACAGGTCGATGCGCTCCACGCCCAGCCGGCGCAGGCTCGCCTCGGCCGCGGCGCGCAGGTACGCGGGCTTGCCCAGGATCGGCCACTCGCCAGGACCGGTGCGCAGCAGACCCGCCTTGGTCGCGACGACCAGGCCGTCCGGATAGGGGTGCAGCGCCTGCTTGATCAACTCCTCGTTGACGTGCGGGCCGTAGGAGTCGGCCGTGTCGATGAAGTCGATGCCCAGGTCGACGGCCCGGCGCAGCACCGCGATCGCGTTGTCGGGGTCGGCCGGGGGACCCCAGATGCCCTCACCGGTCAGCCGCATGGCCCCGTAGCCCAGGCGGTTGACGGTCAGGTCCCCACCGAGCGGGAAAGTCTCGGACACCTCAGGTGCTCCTCTTGTCGTGAATGACGTTCACCCTCGCCAACCCGACGTAGTCCGGGCGTGTTCCCCGTTCCGCCGCGAGAGATAGCCGGAACAAATCGACGCTTCGTCCATCCGGCGGACATCGCGAATATACTTCATGTTCCTAGGCTCGTCGGTCAAGACGATCGACCGAGGAGCCCAGGAAGATGAAGCGCCTGATTGCCGCAGTGACCCTGCTCCTGCCGGTGCTGTCCGCACCGGCGCTGTCCGGAACGGCGCACGCCGGGACCGCGACCGGCGCGACCGCCGTCGGTGTCCACAACGCCTACACCCAGCAGGCCGCCCCGTACCTGGTCGACGTGCTCGACAAGAAGCCGGGGATGGTCGAGATCGACGTCTGGACCAACTTCTTCTTCAGCCGCGACTTCCAGGTCGGCCACGACCCGGGCAACGCCAACAACTGCGCCCGCGCGACCACCTACGCCGAACTGCGCACCGGCACCCGCAACCAGAACCTGGCCGGCTGCCTGCGCAACGTCCGCCTGTGGCACGACCGCAACCCCGACCACCCGCCCGTCGTGCTCAAGGTCGAGTTCAAGAACGGCTTCGACGACCGCGGCGGGTACGGGCCCGACGAGTTCGACCGGGTGGTCGCGGACAACCTGGGCGCGGGCAACGTCTTCGGCCCCGCCCAGCTGATCGGCGCGCACCCGACCCTGGACGCCGCCGCCCGCGCGGGGGCATGGCCGAGCCGGGCGGCGTTGACCGGCAAGTTCGTGATCCTGGTCGAGGTGGGGACGTTCGAGGCGCAGAACCCGTTCGACAACTACCACACCGACCTGGAGTACGCGGACCGGCTGATCGCGGCGCGGAACGCCGGGGTGCTGTCGTCGGCGCTGGCGTTCCCGGCGATCAACGGGGCGTCGCAGTCGGACCCGCGCGTCGGTGACCGGGGTGGGGTGCGGGCGCCGTGGTTCGTGGCGTTCGACGGGAGTGCGAGCGCCTACGCGAGCTACCCCGGCGACTCCTACCTGGGCGGCCACTACCTGGTGGTCATGACCGACGCCCACTCCGTCGCCCCGGCCATCGACGCCCGCACCCCGTCCGTGGCCGACGCCCAGGCCCGCGTGCGGCTGCTCGCGGGCAAGGGCGCGACGATCGTGTCCAGCGACTGGCTCGACCCGGCGATCGTGGGCTACTCGGTCTGACGGCTGCTGGATCGTCAGATCGCCCACTTGTCAGATCGCCCACTTGTCAGATCGCCCGCTTGTCAGATCGCCCGCCTGTCGAATCGCCCACTTGTCGGATCACCCACCTGTCGGATCGCCCACTTGTTGGATCGCCCGCATGTCGGATTGTTGAACGATTCGACAATAGATCGTTCAAACGGCCCCCACCCGGCTCGTTGGATTGCCGGATTGTTGATCAATCCGGCAATCCAACGACAGCCAGCGGCGGCAACCCAGGTGGCGGCGGTCAGCGGGTTTTGGCGACGAGGGTCAGGACGTCGTACTTGGCGACGGACTCGCCCTTCTGGTTGACCAGGTCGGCGTCCCACCGCACCTCGCCGTAGTCCTGGTCCTCGCGCGGCGTGATCTGCTTGGCGGTCAGGGTGACGGTCAGCTCGTCGCCGGGGAACGTCGGCGTCAGGAAGCGCAGGTTCTCCAGGCCGTAGTTGGCCAGCACCGGCCCCGGCTCGGGCGACACGAACAACCCCGCCGCGAACGACACGACCAGGTACCCGTGCGCGACCCGCCCGCCGAAGAACGGGTTCGCCGCCGCCGCCTCCTCGTCCATGTGGGCGTAGAAGGTGTCCCCGGTGAAGGACGCGAAGTGCTCGATGTCCGCCAACGTGACCGTGCGCGGCCCGGCGACCACCGTGTCACCGACCCGCAGCTCCGCCAGCGACTTGCGGAACGGGTGCTCGCCCTCGACGTTCCGCTCCGCACCGGCCACCCACCGGCCCGTGACGGCGGTCAGCACGCGCGGGCTGCCCTGCACGGCCGTCCGCTGCATGTGGTGCAGCACGCCCCGGATGCCACCCATCTCCTCACCACCGCCGGCCCGACCGGGACCGCCGTGCACCAGAGCCGGCAGCGGCGAGCCGTGGCCCGTGGACTCCTTGGCGTCGTCCCGGTCCAGCACCAGCAGCCGGCCGTGCCACGGGGCGGCGCCCAGCACGACGTCCCGCGCGAAGTCGGCGTCGTAGGTCACCACCGAGCCGACCAGGCTGCCCGCACCGCGCGCGGCCAGCTCCACGGCGTGCGCCACGCCGTCGTAGGGCAGCAACGTCGACACCGGGCCGAACGCCTCCACCTCGTGCGGCTGGGCGCGGTCCGGGTCGGCCTTGAGCAGCACCGGGGACAGGAACGCGCCGCGCTCAGCGTCGGCGTCGACCACGTCGACCTGGTCCAGCGACCCGTACACGACGTCACCGGCCTCCAGCAGCGCCTTCAGCGACCGCCGCACCTCTTCCCGCTGCTCCAGGCCGGCCAGCGCGCCCATCCGCACCGACTCGTTGGCCGGGTTGCCGATCACGACCTTCCCCAGCCGCTCCCGCGCGGCCTCGGCCACGGCGTCCACCAGACCGGCGGGCACTATCGCGCGCCGGATCGCGGTGCACTTCTGGCCGGCCTTCACCGTCATCTCGCTGACCAGCTGCTTGACGAACAGGTCGAACTCGGGCGTCCCGGGCACCGCGTCCGGCCCGAGGATCGAGCAGTTCAGCGAGTCGGCCTCGGCGTTGAAGCGCACGGACGACCGGATCACGGCCGGGTGCGTGCGCAGGTGCTGGGCGGTGGACGCCGAGCCGGTGAAGCCCACCAGGTCCTGCTCGGTGAGGTGGTCGAGCAGGTCGCCCGCGCTGCCGCAGACCAGCTGCACCGCGCCCTCCGGCAGGAGGCCCGACTCCAGCATCAACGACACCAGCTTCTCGGTGATGTACGCGGTCTGCGAGGCGGGCTTGATCAGCGACGGGACGCCGGCGATGAACGCGGGCGCGAACTTCTCCAGCGGGCCCCACATGGGGAAGTTGAAGGCGTTGATCTGCACGGCGACGCCCCGCAGCGGGGTGGCGATGTGCTGGCCCAGGAACGTGCCGCCCCGGCTGAGCGGCTCGACGGCGCCGTCCACGAAGACCTTGTCGTTGGGCAGTTCGCGCTTGGCCTTGCTCGCGTAGCCGAACAGCACGCCGATGCCGCCGTCGACGTCGATCAGCGAGTCGGTCTTCGTCGCGCCGGACCGGGCGGACAGCGCGTACAGCTCCTCGCGGTGCTCGCGCAGGTGCGAGGCCAGGGCCTTGAGCAGGGCGGCGCGCTGGTGGAAGGTCAGCTCGCGCAGCGCGGGCCCGCCGACCCGGCGGCCGTGGTCGAGGGCCGCCGCCATGTCGACGCCCGCCGACGATATGCGGGTGATCTCCTCGCCGGTCACGGCGTCGTGCAGCGGCGCGCCCTCGGCGGACGGCGTGTGCCAGCGACCGGACACGTAGCTGCGCAGCATGGCCATCGGGTGTCGACCTCCTCGTCGGTGCCGGTGGGTGTCCCGGCCTAGCGACAGTAAAGCGCCAGTACTTTCATCGTGACTTGATTAAAGGCGATGCAGTAACTTCGGACCACGCCGCCGCACCGAAAGGCCGCCTTATTTCACGGGAGGAACGGTGTCGATGAGGACACGAGTGCTGGTCAGCGCGTTCGCGCTGGCCGTGGGCGGGCTCGCGGTACCCCTGGCGCAGGCCGCGCCCGCACCCGAGGTCGCGCCGGCGGCGGTCACGTTCGCCGACGAGTTCAACGGCCCGGCGGGCACGCGCGTCGACGGCGGCAAGTGGAACACCGAGGTCGGCGACAACGGCGGCAACAACCGGGAGCACCAGTACTACACGACCTCGGCGTCCAACGCGGCGCTCGACGGCGCCGGCAACCTGGTGATCACCGCCCGCAAGGAGAACCCGGCGAACTACAACTGCTGGTACGGCCGCTGCCAGTACACCTCCGCGCGGATCAACACCTCCGGCAAGTTCACCACCACCTACGGCCGGGTCGAGGCGCGCATGAAGATGCCGCGCGGCAAGGGGATCTGGCCCGCGTTCTGGATGCTCGGCCAGGACATCGGGAGCGTCGGGTGGCCGGCCAGCGGCGAGATCGACATCATGGAGTTCCTGGGGCACCAGCAGAACACGGTGTACGGCACGATCCACGGTCCGGGCTATTCCGGCGCGGGCGGCATCGGCATGGCCCACAACGGCCCGAACTTCGCCGACGGCTTCCACACCTTCGCCGTCGACTGGACGCCGCAGGGCATCGCGTGGTCCGTGGACGGGCACGTCTACCAGCGGCGCACGCCCGCCGACCTGGGTGGGCGGCAGTGGGTGTTCAACAAGCCGTTCTTCATCATCCTCAACCTGGCGGTCGGCGGCGAGTGGCCCGGATACCCGGACGCGTCCACGGTGTTCCCGCAGCAGTTCGTGATCGACTACGTTCGAGTGTCCACTCCGGACTCTTCGGGCGGGCGGATCACCGGTGTCGGCGGGAAGTGCGTGGACGTCGCGGGTGCGGGGACGGCGAACGGGACGGCGGTCCAGTTGTGGGACTGCAACGGGACGGCGGCGCAGCAGTGGACGCGGCCCGGTGACGGCACGATCCGGGCGCTGGGCAAGTGCTTGGACGCGGCGTCGGGCGGCACGGCGGACGGCACGTTGGTGCAGTTGTGGGACTGCAACGGGACCGGGGCGCAGCGGTGGGCGGTCAGCGGGGCGAACGACATCGTGAATGTTCAGGCGAACAAGTGCCTGGACGCGCAGGGTGCGTCGTCCGCCAACGGGACCAGGTTGCAGCTGTGGACGTGCACGGGTGGCGCCAACCAGAAGTGGACCGTCACGGCGTGATCGGTAGCTTGGTTGGCTGATCCACGCGGGCCGAGGCGGGTGCGATGCGCGTGCTCGCACCCGCCTCGCTCGGGCGGCGCCGTCGGCCGGGGTGGCGTTGGACACGGGTCGGCGGTGAAATCAGCGGCCGGGCGCGGGTGTTGTTCTTGGTGTGAAGCTTTCGGTTCTGGACAGGTCACGGACCCGGACGGGTGTGGGTCACGCCGAGGCGTTGCGGGACACCGTCGCGTTCGCGCAGGCGGTGGAGGCGTTGGGGTACCACCGGTTCTGGGTGTCGGAGCACCACGGGGTGCCCGGGGTGGCCGGTTCGGCGCCGACCGTGCTGGCGGCGGCGGTGGCCGGGGCGACGTCGCGGATCCGGGTCGGGACCGGCGGGGTGATGTTGCCCAACCACCGGCCGTTGGTGGTGGCCGAGCAGTTCGGGGTGCTGGATTCGCTGTTCCCGGGGCGGATCGACATGGGGTTGGGGCGTTCGCTGGGCTTCACCGAGCCGGTGCGGCGGGCGCTGGGGCAGGTGGATTCCGGCGATTTCGACGCCCAGTTGACTGAACTCCTGGCGTATTTCACCGACACCGGTTCGGTGCGGGCGTATCCGGCGCCGGGCCGGCAGGTGCCTGCTTTCGTGCTGGCCACGGGGGCCGGGGCGGCGGTGGCGGCGAGGCACGGGTTGCCGTTGGTGATCGGCGGTTTTCGCGGTGAGGAGGCGATGCTGGAGGCGATCGACGGTTACCGGTCGAGGTTCCGGCCGTCGCCGTGGGCCGCGGCGCCGTACGTCGTGGTGTCGACGACGGTGGCGGTGGCCGAGACGACGGAGGACGCTTGGCGCTTGCTGGTTCCGGAGGCGTGGTCCATGGCGTACTCCCGGACCCACGGCGAGTTCCCGCCTCTGCGGGCTCCGGAGGAGATCCTGGCTCTGGCGATGCGGCCACGGGAACGGCAGTACTTCGAGGAGTCCCTGCGGGGGCACATCTACGGGACCCTCACGGAGGCCGCGAAGTCGCTGGACGCGTTGGTGAGCCGAACCGGTGCGGACGAGGTCCTGCTGACCACCAGCACCTACGACCGAACCGCCCAACTCGACTCATACCGCCACCTGGCCACCCTCCAGACCCCCGCCCCCTGACGACCCGGGCGCCACTCGCACACGCCGCAGCCAGCCGGCACGCCGCAGCCAGCCGGACACCCCAATCGGCACGCCGCAGCCAGCCGGACACCCAGCCGGCACGCCGCAGCCGGCCGGACACCCAGCCGGCACGCCGCAGCCGGCCGGACACCCAGCCGGCACGCCGCAGCCAGCCGGACACGCAATCACACACTCCGCAGCAGCCGGCCACCACGCCGCCGCAACCCGCGGCAACCGGCGCTCGCCAGCGACCGGTCGCGGTTCGCAGCCCTCGGCCGCGCAATTTGGGCAGGTGCGCGTTCACCGGCCGGCTCGCAGACCACCGGCCGGCTCGCAGACCACCGGCCGGGTAGGCGGCCAGCAGTCGGCCGTGGGAGTCGGGGCGGGGTGGGTTCGGGGTTCAGCTCGGATGACCGTCGTCCCGCCGCGCCTGACCGTCGTCCCGCCGCGACCTCTTCCCTCTACGGGACGCGCGAGACCCCGAAAAGTCGCGAAACTGACCACTCACACGATCGGGTGATCCCGCTCAACCCCCCGCCACACCCCACCCTACCAGCCACTTTCCCCTAATCCCGCGGCTGCTCCGCCAAGAACCGCTCGAACTCCGCCCCCAGCTCATCCGCGCTCGGCAACGGCTCGTCCGACCCCACCAACAGGTTCTCCGAAGCCTCCGTGAAAGCGTCGTACTGCCGCTCCAGAGCCGCCACCACCTGGGCGACCTCCTCCGACTCCGCCACCTGCCGGGCGATCTCCGCATCGGTCCGCCTGGCCGACTCGTGCAGCTGCGCCGCCTGGATCACCAGGCCCGTCGCCTTGGTCAGGGCCTCCAGCAGGTTCAACGCCGCCGTCGGGTACGTCCCCTGCGCCAGGTAGTGCGGCACGTACGCAGCGAAGCCCATGGCGTCGTGGCCGGACTCGCCCAAGCGCAACTCCAGCAACGCCGCCAGGTTCCCGGGCACCTGCACCCGACTGAACGGGCTCTTGTCCACGATCAGGTCCGGCCGGGTGCCATGAGCGATGACCGTCAGCTTCCGCGTGTGCGGCACCCCCATCGGAATGCCGTGGAAGCTCACCGCCAGCCGCACACCCCACCGGTCGATCAACGCGCGCACCGCCGCCACGACAGCCTCCCACCTGCGGTCCGGCTCCGGGCCGGTGAGCAGCAGGAACGGCGTTCCGACTGCGTCGTGCAGCAGGTAGACGACCAGTTCCGGCGTGGCGTAGGTGTCCCAGTGGTCGGTGTCGAAGGTCATCGGGGGACGGCGGGCGCGGTAGTCGATGAGGTCGTCCACGTCGAAGCGGGCGACCACTCGGTGTTCGTGCACCGACAGCAGGTGGTCGACCAGGGCCGAGCCCGCGCCGCCGGCGTCCATGAAGCCGTCGAAGTGGTGCAGCAGCACCGCTCCGGTCAGGTCCGGGACGTCGGAGTCGACCTCGAACAGCTCCTCCGGGTCCTGCGCCACCTCGTGCCTCCCTCACTCAGGGTCCTACTCCTCGACCCAACGCCCGGCGCCCGCTGATCCATTCCCCGAATCCGTCGAGCATTCGCGCGAGCCCGAACTCGAACAGCGTCCCCAGGTCCATGCCCACCTCCGAACCCACCACCCGGGCGAACATCGGGAACCGGCCGGACGCCACCAGCGACCGCATGGCACCGGCCTGCCGCTCCATCCACTCGTCCTCGGTGATGCCGGTGTGCTGCCGCTGCTCCGCCTCGTGCTCCAGGTTCACCGCGATGCCGCGCACGAAACCGAACAGGGTCACCGCCGCGTGCAAGGCCTCCTCGGCGGTCAGGCCGTGCCCGTCGAGGGCTTGCATGATCCACTCGGTGTGTTCCACGGCGTTCGGCAACATGGTCGGTCGGGTCATCGAGATCGCACCGGCCAGCCACGGGTGCCGGCTGAACAGGTCCCACTCCAGCCGCGCCACCGCCTCCAGCCGGTCACGCCACCCGCCCGACACCGGGGGCAGCGGGAACGCGCCGAACGCGGTGTCGATCATGCGCACCACCAGTTCGTCCTTGCCGGGGACGTGCCGGTACAGCGACATCGCGGCCACCCCGAGCTGCGTGGCGATGCGGCGCATGGACAGCGCGGCCAAGCCCTCGGAGTCGGCGATCGCGAGCGCGGTGCGCACCACCGCGTCGGCGGTGAGGTCGTCCTTCACCACGGGCGGTGCCGGCGGAGACGGCGACGACACGACGGTGCCGACACCGGCCACCGCGTGCACCAGGCCTTCCTCGCGCAGCGCCGCCAGCACCTTGGTGGCCGTGGCCATCGCCACGCCCCACCGCGCGGTGATCTCCCGGGTGGACGGCACCCGGTCACCGGGGCGCAGCTCGCCCCGCGTGATGCGCTGCCGGATCTCGCCCGCGATCCGTTCGTAGACCATGACCACCTCCGCACTAGAGCACCAACCTAGTGCACTAGTGCACCAAATAGCAATTGACCTGCTAGTGCACGCGTGTACGGTGTACGCGTGAACACCGTACTGATCTCCGGCGCGAGCATCGCCGGCCCCGCCCTCGCCCACTGGCTGCGCCACCACGGCCTCACCCCCACCGTCGTCGAACGCGCCCCCGCGCCCCGGCCCGGCGGCCAGGCCGTGGACATCCGCGGCACCGCGCGCGAGGTCATGGACCGCATGGGCGTGCTGGACGAGATCCGCGCGGCGCACACCGGGGCGCGGGGCATGGCGTTCGTCAACGCCGAGGGCAAGCGCACCTCGACCATGGCCGCGGACACGCTGGGCGACTCGGGCGGCGCGATCGCCGAGATCGAGATCCTGCGCGGCGACCTGGTCCGCATCCTCTACGGCCGGACCTCCGGCGACGTGGAATACCTGTTCGACGACACCATCACGTCCCTCACCGAGACCGCGGACGGCGTCGAGGTCACCTTCGAGAAGTCACCGCCCCGCACGTTCGACCTGGTGGTCGGCGCGGACGGCCTGCACTCGAAGGTCCGCTCGCTCGCCTTCGGCCCCGAGGAGGACTTCACCCACGACATGGGCGCCTACACGGCGATCTTCAGCACCACGCAAGAGGGAGACCTGGACGGCTGGATGCTCATCCACACCGTCCCCGGCCGTGCCGCGGGCATCTACCCGACCCCGGACGGCCGCGCGAAGGCCATGTTCACCTTCAAGTCCCCCGTCATCCCGCACGACCGCCGCGACGACACCTTCCAGCGCGACCTCATCGCGCGGACGTACGCCGGCGAAGGCTGGGAGGTGCCGCGACTGCTCCAAGACCTGCCCACCGCCGACGACTTCTACTTCGACCGCCTGTGCCAGATCCGCCTGGACTCCTGGTCCCGGGGCCGCGTCGCGCTGCTCGGGGACGCCGCGTTCTGCGCCTCCCCCATGGCCGGCAACGGCACCAGCATGGCCCTGGTCGGCGCGTACGTGCTGGCCGGCGAACTGGCCACCGCGCCCGACCACCGCACCGCGTTCCGCCGCTATGAAGAGCGGATGCGCGAGTACGTCGACAAGTGCCAGAAGTTCGCGCTGGGCGGCATTGACGGGCTGCTGCCCAAGAGCCGCATGTTCATCCGCATGCGGGACCTGACGCTGCGGATCGTGCCGCACGTCCCCGGTGGCACCAAGATCTTCGGCGACCTCCAGAAGATCGCCAACGCGGTGACCCTCCCGGACTACCGGCCGGTGCGCAATTCCGCTTGACCTCCACCCAACTCCAGGTCTTACGTTCTGGGCCATGGACATGGAAGTCACCGCGTGGATGTCGCTGTACCACATGACCAACGCGCAGAACGACAAGAAGCCGTTCTCCAAGGCGACCTTGAAGCGCATCTGGTCGTTCGCCCGGCCCCGCAAGGCCCGGCTCACGCAGTACCTGGTGGTCAGCGTCGTCGTGGCGGTGCTCGCGGTCGTGACGCCCGTGCTGGCCGGGCGGATCGTGGACGCCATCGTGCACGGCTCGTCGTTGGACGTCGTCCTGGGGTTGGCCGGGATCATCGCGGGCATCGCGGTCTTGGAAGCGGCGCTGGGGCTGCTCGCCCGCTGGCTGTCGGCCGGCATCGGCGAAGACCTCATCCTCGACCTGCGCACCACCGTGTTCGACCACGTCCAACGCATGCCGGTCGCGTTCTTCACGCGGACCCGGACCGGCGCGCTGGTGTCCCGGCTGAACAACGACGTGATCGGCGCGCAGCGGGCGTTCAGCGACACGCTGTCCAGCGTCGTGGGCAACCTGGTCACGCTGGTCCTCACGTTCGTGGTGATGATCGGGTTGTCGTGGCAGATCACGCTGCTGGCCCTGGTGCTGCTGCCGGTGTTCGTGCTGCCCGCCCGCCGGATGGGCACGCGCCTGGCGCGGCTGGAGCGGGAGGCCGCCAACCACAACGCCACCATGAGCACCCAGATGACCGAGCGGTTCTCCGCGCCGGGCGCGACGCTGGTGAAGCTGTTCGGGCGGCCCAGCCGGGAGTCGGCGGAGTTCGCGGTGCGGGCGCGGCGGGTGCGGGACATCGGGGTGCGCTCGGCGATGGTGCAGACCGTGTTCCTGACCGCGTTGACGCTGGTCTCAGCGCTGGCGTTGGCGCTGGTCTACGGGCTGGGCGGCTTCTACGCGCTGCGCGGCGAGCTGGACCCGGGTTCGGTGGTGGCGCTGGCGCTGCTGCTGACCCGCCTGTACGCGCCGCTGACCGCGCTGGCCAGCGCGCGGGTCGAGGTGATGAGCGCGCTGGTGAGCTTCGAGCGGGTGTTCGAGGTGCTCGACCTCAAGCCGCTGATCGCGGAGAAGCCGGACGCGCGCACC
Source organism: Actinosynnema sp. CA-248983 (assembly GCA_050954585.1). Classification (GTDB taxonomy): domain Bacteria; phylum Actinomycetota; class Actinomycetes; order Mycobacteriales; family Pseudonocardiaceae; genus Actinosynnema. The sequence continues at coordinate 6,341,186 of CP191863.1, forward strand.
GTGCCGGACGGGCCGGTGTCGGTGGAGTTCGACGGGGTCGGGTTCGCCTACCCGTCGGCCGACAAGGTGTCGCTGGCGTCGCTGGAGGAGGTCGCCGTGCTGGACACCCGGGGCGGGGTGGACGTGCTGCACGACGTGTCCTTCCGCGCCGAACCGGGGCAGCTGGTGGCGCTGGTCGGGTCGTCGGGCGCGGGCAAGTCGACCATCGCGTCCCTGCTGCCGCGCCTGTACGACGTGGACCGGGGCGCGGTGCGCCTGTCCGGTGTGGACGTTCGGGACCTGTCGCTGTCCGCGATCCGGGACACCCTGGGCATGGTCACCCAGGACGGGCACCTGTTCCACGAGTCGATCCGGGAGAACCTGCTGCTGGCCCGGCCGGAGGCGACCGACGACGAGGTGTGGGACGTGCTGCGCCGGGCGCGGCTGGCCGACCTGGTCGAGTCGCTGCCCGACGGGCTGGACACGGTCGTCGGCGAGCGCGGCTACCGGCTGTCCGGCGGCGAGCGGCAGCGGCTGACCATCGCGCGGCTGCTGCTGGCCCGGCCGCGCGTGGTCATCCTGGACGAGGCGACCGCCCACCTGGACTCGACGTCCGAGGCGGCGGTGCAGGCGGCGCTGGCCGAGGCGCTGGACGGCCGCACCGCCGTGGTCATCGCGCACCGGCTGTCCACGATCCGCGCCGCCGACCAGATCCTGGTGGTGGAGGGCGGCCGGATCGTGGAGCGCGGCACGCACGCCGACCTGCTGGCGGCGGGCGGCCGGTACGAGGAGCTGTACCGGACTCAGTTCGCCGAGGAGACTTCCGTCTCCTGAGCCGGCAGGGTCGTCGCGGCGCGCAGGTCGTCGGTCAAGCCAGTTCCTCGAAGTAAGCCTTCTGCGAAGGGTAGTAGTCGTCGAAATCCGGGGCTGGTGTGCCCGCGCGGACGGCGGCCAGGCGGTCCAGGTAGTACTCCCAGCCCGGGCCGATCTCACCGATGCCCTCGGTGGACTTCAGGTGGTGCACCAGCTTCAGCTCGGTCACACCGTCCACTTCGGACAGCAGGAGGTCGAGCTTCCACACGCCGTAGGAGTCGATGGTCGACACGGCCAGGCGCTGCGGCGCGGCGCACGCGTCGATGCGGGTCTCCATCCAGGGCCGGCCCTCCTCGAAGGCCATCTGGACCTTGACCCGGCGGCCCGGCGCGGCGTCGCCCTCCCAGGGGCCGAACCAGGTCGCGGTGCGCTCGGGGTCGGTCAGGCTCGCCCACACGTCCTCGACGTGCGCGCGGAACGTGCGGGTGAGCACCAGGTCCGCGCCGGTGGGCGTGGGGACCAGGGTGGCGGTGGGTAACGGGGTCATACCGTCCTCATCTCTCGTCTTTCCAACACAGTAGTCACGAGCGTCACCCGTTCGGCAGAGCTTTCAGGTAGGCGGTCAACGCGGCGTGGTACGGCAGGACGGTGGTCAGGTCGGCGTGCTCGTCGGGCCCGTGCTGCCCGTCGCCGCCGATGCCGAAGATCACCGCGTCGATGCCGCGCTGGTGGTAGAACCGCGAGTCCGCCGCGCCGTGCTTGCGCAGCAGTTCCCCGCTGAACCCCTGGTCACGGGCGGCCCGCCGGAGCGTTCGCACGTCCAGGCTGTCCGGATCGGCCCGGTGCGGCGGCTCGACGTGGGGCACCTCGACCTCCGCGCCGGTCAGCGCGGCCAGGTGGGCGGCGACCTGGGCCGGGTCGCGGAAGTCGGCGTCCTCGGGCGGGAACCGGATGTCCAGCCACGCGGACGCGTCGGCCGGGATCTGGTTGAGCGCGGTGTTGGTGGTCTCGACGCGGGCGATGTTGACCGTCGTCCGCCAGGCCTCCTCGGTGGCGGGCGGGTAGGCGGCCAGCAGGGCGTCCAGCGACCGCATGAGCTTGACCAGGGCGTTGTCCCCCAACCACGGGTACGCGCTGTGCGCGGCCCGCCCCTTGACCGACACCCGCGCGCCGACCAGCCCTTTCGACTCGGTGACCAGCCGCAACGCGCTGTGCTCGCCGATCACCACGAACCGCGCGGTGACGCCCTGCTCCAACTGGTGCAGCGTGCCGTCCCGGCCGCCGACCTCCTCGTCGGTGACCAGTTGCAGGCCGACCGGGAACGGCGTCGGCACGTCCCGGAACACCAGCGCCAGCACCAGCGCGGACAGCTTCATGTCCTGCGCGCCCCGCGCGTGCAGCCGGTTCCCGACGCGCACCGGCCGGAACTGCTCGGGCGCGGCCGGCACGACGTCGAGGTGGGCGTTGAACAGCACCCGGAAATCGGGCCGCGCGCTCCCCCGGTACACCAGCGCGCTGGGTTTGCCGCCCGACTCGAACCGCTCCGCGGTGACGTCCGGTCCGAGCAGGTCGAGCACGAAGTCCAGGGCGCGCAGCAGGTCCGCGGGCCGGTCGGCGGTCGAGGGGATGCGCAGGAGGTCGTCGGCCAGGGCAAGGAACTCGTCGAGGTCCACGGAGCCCATCGTGCCGGGTCCAGGGCCACCCGCGCCGCTGGGCGTGCAGCGCGAGCTGGAACCGGGTGGCCGCGCCGACCCGGGTCATCAGCACCTCGACGCGGCGGAACGGCGTGCGGCGGCTGATCCCGAGTTCCCGCGCAACGACTCCCCGGAGCACACGACCCGTTGCGCGGCACTCGGCCAACCGGCACCACCCGGCCACGGCGTCAGAGGAGTTGCTCCTCCTGCGCCCGGCGCACCGCTTCGACCCGGTTGCGCGCACCCAGCTTCTGCATCGCCGTCTGGAGGTAGGTCTTGACCGTGTTGCGGGTCAGGCCAAGCTCCTCCGCGATCTCCGGGTTCGTCCGTCCGGTGGCCGCCAGCCGCACGACCTCGTACTCCCGCCGGCTCAGCGACAGCCTGAACAGCCTGGCCTGCAACAAAGTGCCGCTCGACTCGCGAAGCCGCGGGTCGATCACCCGCACGCCCGCGCCGATCCGGCGCAGTTGTGCCACCAGGTCCGTGTCGGTCACGTCCTTGAGCAGGCACCCGTGCGCGCCGGCGTGCAGGGCGGCCGACAAGGCGGCGTGGTCGTCGTAAGCGGTGAAGATGACGACCTTCGCGGCGGGGGCGGCGGCAGTGATGCGCGGTAGCGCCTCGCTGCCGAGCATGTCGGGCAGGCGCAGGTCCAGCAGGACCAGGTCCGGTTGCAGGGCACGGGTTCGGGTGATGGCGTCACGGGCGGACCGGGCCGAGCCGACCACCTCGATGTCCGGTGTCGACGCCACCAGCGACCGCACCCCGTCGCACACGACGGGGTGGTCGTCCACGACCAGGATTCTCAAGCGTGCTCCACGGCGTCCGCGTCGGCCAGGCCGAGGATGTCCACCGCCTGCTTGCGCATCTCCACCTTGCGGACCTTCCCGGTGACCGTCATCGGGAACTCCTCCACCACGTGCACGTACCGGGGGATCTTGTGATGGGCCAGCTTGCCCGCGCAGAACTCCTTGAGCGCCTCGGCGGTGAGCGGCGCGGCGTCCGGGCGCAGGCGGACCCAGGCCATCAGTTCCTCGCCGTACTTGACGTCCGGCACGCCGATCACCTGGGCGTCCAGGACGTCCGGGTGCGTGTACAGGAACTCCTCGATCTCGCGCGGGTACAGGTTCTCGCCGCCCCGGATGACCATGTCCTTGATGCGGCCGGTGATGTTGACGTAACCCTCTTCGTCCATGACCGCCAGGTCGCCGGTGTGCATCCAGCGGGCCTTGTCGACGGCCTCGGCGGTCTTGTCGGGCTCGTTCCAGTAGCCCAGCATCACCGAGTAGCCCCGGGTGCACAGTTCGCCCGGGGTGCCGCGGGGCACCGTGCGGCCGGTCTCCGGGTCGACGACCTTGACCTCCAGATGCGGCATGACGCGGCCGACGGTCGAGACGCGGCGGTCCAGCGAGTCGTCGTGGCGGGTCTGGGTGGAGACCGGCGACGTCTCGGTCATGCCGTAGGCGATGGACACCTCCCGCATCCCCATGCGCTCCACCACCTGCTTCATCACCTCCACCGGGCACGGCGAGCCCGCCATGATGCCGGTGCGCAACGACGACAGGTCGTGGGTGTCGAAGTCCGGGTCCGCCAGCTCGGCGATGAACATCGTCGGCACGCCGTACAGGGACGTGCACCGCTCCTCGGCCACGGCGCGGAGGGTCGCGGCCGGGTCGAAGGCCGGTGCCGGGATGACGACGGTCGCGCCGTGGGAGGTGGCGGCCAGGTTCCCCATGACCATCCCGAAGCAGTGGTAGAAGGGCACCGGGACGCAGATGCGGTCGTTTTCGGTGTACCCCAACAGTTCCCCGACGAAGAAGCCGTTGTTGAGGATGTTGTGGTGGGACAGGGTCGCGCCCTTGGGGAACCCGGTCGTACCGGACGTGTACTGGATGTTGATCGGGTCGTCGGCGGACAGCTCCGGCCACTCCGGGTGGTCGTCGGAGTGGAGGTCGGTCCACTGTGGAGTGTCGAGGAGGACGACCTGGGCGAGGGCCGGGCACTTCGGGCGGACCTGCGCGATCATCCCGGCGTAGTCGGAGGACTTGAAGGAGCGGGCGGCGATGAGGGTGCGGATGCCGGACTGGTTGAGCACGTACTCCAGCTCGTGCACGCGGTAGGCGGGGTTGATGTTGACCAGGATCGCGCCGATGCGGGCCGTCGCGTACTGGACCACCACCCACTCGGCGCGGTTGGGCGACCAGATGCCGACCCGGTCGCCGACCCGGACACCGCTGTGGTGCAGGCCCGCGGCGACGGCGTCGACCTCGTCCTGGAGCTGCCGGTACGTCCACCGCCGGCCCGTGGTCCGGTCGACCAGCGCCTCCCGGTCGCCGTGCGCGGCCACGGCGCGGTCGAAGTTGACGGCGATGGTGTCGCCCAGCAGCGGCACCTCCGAGGTGCCCGACGAATAGCTCAGGTGCGCCATCACCGGAACGTACCCCAGGTCACACGATCGCGACCTCTCCGGATGGAGAGGGTGCCGGCAGCTCGCAGCGCAGCACCGCGCCGCCTTCGTCGGTGTTCAACAGGCTCAGCGTGCCGCCGGTGCGTTCGACCTGGCGGCGCAGGGCGGGGAGTCCCGCGCCGGTGCCGCTGGTCTCGTCTTTTATGCCGACGCCGTCGTCCAGGACGGCGACGGTGATCCGCTCGGACACTGCGAGGGTGACCACGACCGAACGGGCGCGGGCGTGCTTCTCGACGTTGAGCAGGCCCTCGTCCACGACCCGTTTGACCAGCGCGGCCCGCGCCGGGTCCAGCCGGGGGCTCCCGCCCACCGGCACGAAGCCGGCGGCCACGCCGGAGCGCTGGCTGAACGCGTGCACGGACTCGGCGATGTCGGCGGTCAGCCGCACCGGGTCCCGGTCGGAGCCCACGCGCAGCCGCGAGATGGACTCCCGCAACGCCATGCCTGCCGCCGCCAACTGCTGCTCGATGCGTTCCAACTGGTCGTCCACGCCCGGCACGGCCTGCTCGCGCAGCCGCCGCACCGACGAGCCGACGCCGAACAGCATCGCGCCCACGCTGTCGTGCAGCGACGCGGCCAGCCGCCGCCGCTCCTCCACCACGGCCGTGTCCGCCAGCGTCACCGCGCCGTCGGCCACGTCCACCGCGAGGCCGGCGAGCCGCGCGAGCCTGCGCAACCCGTCGACCGCGTCGTCCCCCACCTCGGCCTCCCCCGCACCGCCCCGTACAGCACGCCCCGGACCTCCCCGGTCCGCACCGGCACGGCGGCCATGCTGCCCAGCCCCTCGGCCCGGACGTGCGCGTCGAAGTCGTGCGTGATCCGGTTCGAGCGGTAGTAGTTCGGCACCACGATCGGGCTGCCCGCCGCCGCGACCCGCCCGCCGACCCCGAGCCCGATGGGCACCGGCAGGTCGTGCAGGCGGGAGTCGCGGGTGCCCGACCACAGCCGCAGCACCAGGTCCCGGCCCTCCACCAGGCCGATGAGGCTGACGTCGAACCCGAACTGCGCGCGGACGCGGTCGGCGAGCCCGCGCAGGACCGCCCGCGTGTCGAGCAGGCTCACCCGCTCGTCACGGGCCCGCTCCAGCGCGTCCAGCTCCGCGAGCAGCTCGAAAACGTCGTCGTCGTCCACATCGGCCTCCGGTCCGAGCCACGATACTTGACCGGTCAACCACTTCAGGCGGGCTGTGGAACCAGTTCGCGCGTCGCGGTCGTGAGCTTGACGACGCACGCGCATGAGATGAGGGCTGTGACCAGCAGAAACACCGCTACGGGAACGAATGAGCGGTACTGCGAGTACAGCCACGTGGCGATGATCGGCGTGAACGCCCCACCCACCATCACACCCACCTGGTAGCCCAGCGACGCCCCCGAGTACCGCAGCCGCGCGGTGAACAGCTCCGAGAAGAACGCCGCCTGCGGCCCGTACATGGCCGCGAACAGCACCAGGGCGACCACCACCGCGAGCACCACCAGCCCCGGCGAACGGGTGTTGACCAGCAAGAACGCCGGGAACACCCACAGCCCGGTGGTCACCGCCCCGAACAGGTACACCGGCCGCCGCCCGATCCGGTCGGACAGGTGCGCGAACGCGAGCAACGCCGGCACCTGCGCCACCGCACCCCACATCACGGCGTTGAGCATGGTCGAGCGGGGCATCCCCAGCACGGTCGTCCCGTAGGAGAGGAGGTAGGTCGCGAACAGGTAGAACCCGGCGCCGACGACGATCACCGCGCCTGCCGCGAGAGCGATGTTGCCAGGGTGCTTCTTGAGGACCTCCAGCACCGGGGAGGTCGCCGTGCCTTCTTTTCTTGACCTCGCGCATCGCCGCCGTCTCCTCCAGGCGGAACTGCGCGTACAGGGCGACCATGATCAACACGATGGAGAGCAGGAACGGCAGCCGCCAGCCCCACGCCGCGAACTGCGCCTCGGTCAGCCATGACGTCGTCCCCAGGAACACCAGCGTCGACAGCACCAGTCCGACCGGGACGCCCAGCTGCGCGAAGCTCCCGTACAGGCCACGTCGGTGCGGCGGGGCGTTCTCGGTCGCGATGAGCACTGCCCCTCCCCACTGCCCGCCGACCGCGACGCCCTGCGCGAGCCGCAGCACGACCAGCGCGATCGGGGCCAGCACGCCGATGCTCGCGTAGGTCGGGAGGAGGCCGATGATCGTCGTCGAGCCGCCCATCAGGAACAGGGCGGTGACCAGCGCGGCTTTGCGGCCGACCTTGTCGCCGAGGTGGCCGAACAGCATCCCGCCCAGGGGGCGGGCGGCGAAGCCGACGGCGAAGGTGCTGAATGCCAGGAGGGTACCGGCGAGGGGGTCGGCGGTGGGGAAGAACAGTTTGTTGAAGATCAGGGCCGCCGCCGTGCCGTAGATGAAGAAGTCGTACCACTCGATGGCGGAGCCGGAACTGCTCACCGCGATGATCTTGGCCAGTTTCATGGGCGCTCCCGGGTCTGTTCGAGGGGATGACGGTGACCTGGGTCTCTGTGGCGCGGTACCTCCCGATGGAGAGGGGCAATCCGGTTGCCCGGGGTGGAGCGGCCGGTCAGAGTGGCCGCATGCGGACCATCGGGCTGATCGGCGGGATGAGCTGGGAGTCGTCGGCGGAGTACTACCGGCTGCTCAACGAGGAGACGCGGCGCCGGCTGGGCGGGCACCACTGCGCGCCCAGCCTGCTGCTGACCGTGGACTTCGCGGAGATCGAGCAGTTGCAGCGGACCGGGCAGTGGGAGCGGGCCGGGTCGCTGCTTGCGGACGCCGCGCGGACGCTGGAGGGGCCGGGGCGGAGCTGATCCTGTTGTGCACCAACACGATGCACAAGGTGGCTGCGACGGTCGCGGATGCGGTGAACGTGCCGTTCGTGCACATCGTGGACGCGACGGCGCAGCGGCTGACCAGTCGGCGGGTGGGGCTGTTGGGCACCCGGTTCACCATGGAGCAGGACTTCTACCGGGATCGCATGGCGGAGCACGGCATTGAGGTGATCGTGCCCGACGAGCCGGACCGGACGTTGGTGCACGACGTGATCTACCAGGAGTTGACGAAGAACCGGGTGGAGGCGGCGTCGCGGGAGCGGTATCGGGAGGTCATGGCGCGGCTGGTGGAGCGGGGGGCGGAGGCGGTGATCCTGGGGTGCACGGAGATCACGTTGCTGGTGGACCAGTCGGATTGCGCGGTGCCGCTGGTGGACTCGACGCGTAGTCACGTCGAGGCTGGGGTGGAGATGGCGCTGGCTTAGGCCTGGTCTGGGGGTGGGTCTAGCCGCCGGTTCGTTGGTGGGCGGTGTTGGTGGGGTCGCCGTAGGTGTAAGGGCGGACCCGGTAGGTGGCGTTCTTTTCGGTGGGGAGGGTGATCAGGCCGAAGGAGTGCGTGTCGGGGTCTAGGACTGCGGCGACGGTGAAGGTGTCTGTGCCTTGGGGGCGGACTTCCAGGAGGTAGCCGTGTTCGTTGTGGGCGTTGTCGGTCCAGGTGAACAGGATGCCGTTGGCGTGCTTGACGGTTGCGGTGAAGTTGGTCGGGGTGGCGGCGGGTGTGCGGGCTGGGTGCGTGCCGGTTCGGGCTTGTCGGGGGGTGGCCCATTCATGCCCGTCCTCTGTGGACACTTCGGCGCCGGGCGGGAGGGAGACGTTGGTTTCGGCGGAGGCTGGGCCGTAGTAGGGGCGGATGCGGTAGTAGAACGGGGTTTGCGGGATCAGGTCGGGGTGGGTGTAGGTGGCTGTGGTGGGTGTTGCGAACTGGAGGACGGTGTAGTCGCCGCCGGGTTCGTGGGCGTATTCGATCGCCTGGCCGGCGGCGTCGGGGGTTGGGGGCCAGGACAGGGTGACGTCGGTGGGTGAGGTCAGGGTCGCGGTGAGACCGCTGGGCTCCTGGGTGGTGCAGGACGCCAGGAGCACCAGCGGGATCAGGAGTCGTTTCACTTGCGCCAGAACCGGATGCCGCTCCAGACCACGGTGACCGGGCCCTGACCGCTTGCGGTGCGGTAGGCCCCGAACTTGTCGTAGTAGCTGCCGCTCGTGCTGGACGCGGTGTGCCGCAGCGACCCGTTGATGTACGTGCGGTGCGCGCTGCCGATCGCGTGCACGGTGTTCACGCGCACGGTGGTGCCGACGGTCGCGCCGCCGGCGACGGTGGTGCCGCCGTGCACCGCGTACAGCCGCCCGCCGCGCTCGACGGCGAGCATGAAGTACGGGCCGGCGTCGGACCCGTCGCGGAAGGTCTGCTTGAGGCTGATCCGCGTGCCGCCCATGCTGGTGATGCGGAAGGAACCCTCGAACTGCCTGGTCCCGCCGGTGTGGGTGGCGTAGCGGCGTTCGGCGCGCTGGTCGCCGGAGGCGGTGGAGCAGGTTAGGCGGAAGGTCAGGTCGGAGACGTCGCCGCAGCCGCGTTCCTGGACGGAGAACGTGGGGGTGTAGGACGTCCACGGGCCGGATTCGACCTGGGCTTGGGCTGGGGTTGCCAGGGCCAGCAGGGTTGCCAGGGCGGTGAGGGCTGTCAGGGGTTTGCCGGGCATGCGTCGACCTCCTGGTTGTCTCCCCTGGGTGCAGGGAGGGGAGAACCGAGGCGGTGGCGGGGCTGACTGTATAGGAAGCAGACTATTTGCTTCAAGCGGTGGCGCTGTGCGCTCTCAAGATCAAAAGCTGGAAAGCGAGCGCTCGCCGCGCGGCAGGCCCTTCCCGTGGGCTCTGCGGCCCGGCGAACCGCAATCCCGCGCTGCGCGCGGAGGGCGCCTGCGGCGCGGGGGGATGCGGTGGCGGGAGTTGGGACTGACGGCACTCGGTCTTCGTGGGGAAATGGCCGTTCGGGGGAGCGATTGGCCTGGTGGTGCGGCAGAGTGGGGGTATGGAGCTTTCGCCGCGCGGGGTGTTCGGGTTGGCGCGTGCTGCCGTGGAGACGGCGGTGGCGGTGCCGGGGCGGGTGTTGGGGTTGTTGGAGGCTGCCGAGCAGGTGGTTCGGCGGGCCGATGAGTTGGTCTCGCGGACCGAGGGGGTGCTGGACGAGACCGAGGCGTTGGTGGATCGGGCCGGGGCGGCGGTTCGGGGGACCGAGGCGTTGATGGTTCGGGCTGAGGCGGTGACGGCTGCGGCTGAGCGGGTTACGGCTGACGCAGGCGAGACGGCTCGCACGTCCCGTGAGTTGATGGACAACTACGCACCCCTGGCCCAGCGCGCGCACCCGTTGGCCTCGCGGTTCGTGGACGAGCTGTCGCCGCACGAGGTGGACGCGGCGATCGAACTGGTCGACCAGTTGCCGGTGCTGACCAAGCACCTGATGAACGACATCCTGCCCATACTGTCCACTTTGGACCGCGTCGGGCCGGACATCCACCAGTTGCTGGAAGTGACCAACGACGTCCGACAGGCGATCCTGGGCATCCCGGGCTTCACCTTCCTGCGGCGGCGGGGTGAGGACAAGCAGGATCGGGGCGAGGTCCCCGAGATCGGGTGAGCCTCGCCCCGACTCCTGCTACTTCAGGCCGTAGGCGCGGATGATGGTTTGTTCGACCCGATGTCGGCCACCACGTCGTCCGGCGTCACGTGGACGCCAGGACCGCCATCCACCGCCTCGATCTCCGGTTCATGCGCACTCCCCAGTGGCGAGGCAGCACCCGACCGGCTGCCACCGGTCGCCACCAGCAGCCCGCGCCCTGCCGTTTTCTTGCTTTTCGCAGGTCAGAGCACCCGCTTGAGCACCCGCAGCGGCGCGTGGCGGATCACCGGGGCCAGCACCCGCCACGGCCACCCGGGCACCAGCGCCCTGGGCGCCTCCCGCTCGATCGCCCGGACCATCGCCCGCACCCCCACCGCCGTGTCCACCATCAGCGGCGCGCGGAGCTGGGCGTTCATCTCGGTGCGGATGTAACCGGGCATGATCACGCTGACCTTGATCGGCGTGCCCAGCGTGTCCGCGCGGATGCCCTCTCCCAGCGCCGACAGCCCCGCCTTGGTCGCCGCGTACGCCGTCGCCGACCTCGGCAAGCCCCGCAACGCACTCACCGACGACACGAGGACCAAGTGGCCGTGCCCCTGGCGGTAGAAGATCTCCATCGCCGCCTCCGCCTGCGCCAGCGCCGCGACGAAGTTGGTCTCGGCCGTGCGGCGGTTGGCGGCGAAGCCGCCCGTGCCCACCGGTCGCCCCTTGCCGATGCCCGCGTTGACGATCACCCGGTCCAGGGTCCCGAACTCCTCGGCGAACGCCCCGAACGCGGTGAACACCGCATCGTGGTCGGTGACGTCCAGCGCCCGGATCGACGCGGCACCCGGCAGCGACGCCCGCAACCGCTCCAACTCCTCGACCCGGCGGGCGCACAACGCGAGCGTCCGCCCCAGGGCCGAGAACTGCCGGGCCATCTCAGCGCCCAACCCGGCGCTGGCGCCGGTGATCAGGATGGTTTTCCGCACGAACCGAAGCGTAGCAATGGGTTTCTTGTGCGCTGGGCATGAAAACCCTTCGGTGGATTGGCCGTGGAAGCGGAGAAAACGCGGCTGTCCACTCAGTACAGTCGACGGATGGGCCGACACCGGTTGTGCTGGCGCGGCGCCGGGATCGTCACCCAGGTCCGGGTGCTCACCGGGCGCGCCCTGCGCACCGCGTTCGCCGACCCGAGACTGGTGTTCTTCGGGCTGCTGCAACCGGTCGTCATGCTGCTGCTGTTCAGCCAGGTCTTCGACGCGGTGAGCACGCTGCCGGCCCTCGAAGGCTACCACGGCTACATCAACTTCCTGCTCCCCGCGACCCTGGTGAACATCGCGCTCACCACCGCCGTCGGCACCGGGGTCGGTGCGCTCGGCGAGATCTACTCGGGTTTCGCGGCACGACTGCGCGCGCTGCCCGTGCACCCGTTGTCGCCCTTGGTCGCCCGCACGCTCGCCGACGCCGCCCGCCTGACCACCCAACTGCTGGTGGCGACGGCGGCAGCGGTGCCGTTGCTGGGTTTCCGGCCGGTCGGGCCGGCCGGGCTGGTCGCCGCGCTGGCCGTGACCGTGGCGCTGGGGTGGGCGGCGTCCTGGTTGTTCCTGGCGCTGGCGACCTGGCAGGGCAAGCCGGAGACCATGCAGGCGGTGTCGTTCGTGGTGATGTTCCCGCTGATGTTCGGCTCCAGCGCGTACCTGCCGGTGGCGGCGATGCCCACGTGGCTGCGCGTGTTCTCCTCGGTCAACCCGGTCACGTACGCGGTCGACGCGGCCCGCGCCCTCGCGCTCGGCCGACCCGCCGTCGGACCCGTGGCCGCGGCACTCGGCACCGCCGCCCTGATGGCGGCGCTCGGCGGGTACGCGGCGGCGCGCAACGTCCGGAGGTCACGCCGACAGCAGTGACTCCAGGCGGTCGGCGGCTTCGCGCGCCCCACCCGCCCGTTGGAACGACTCCCGCACCCGCTCCGCGCCGGCCCAGTAGGAAGGCTCCCGCAACACGGCGTCCACCGCGTCCCCGATGTGCGCGGCGGTGGCCCGGTTGAACCGCAGCCGAATCCCCGCACCGGCCGCCACCACCTGGTCGGCCACGATCGGCTGGTCGTCCCGGATCGGCGCGACCACCAGCGGAACGCCCTGCGCCAGCGACTCGCACACCGTGTTGTGCCCGGCGTGGCACACCACCAGGCTCGCCCGCTCCAACACCGCCAACTGCGGGACTTCCTCGCGCACCAGCACGTTCTCCGGCACGTCCCCGCTCAACTCGCCGCCGCGGTCCACCACGACCGCCTGCAACCACGGCCGCGCCCGCATCGCCTCGACGCACCCGCGCAGGAACCGCGAGCCCGTGCTGACCGTGCCGAGGCTGACGAACACCAACGGGCACAACGGGTCCAGCCAGTCCCACGGGAACGGCACCAGCCCCGACCGCGCGCCCCGCACCGGCCCCACCAGGTGCACCGGCTCCCCCACGTCCCCGGCGAGCAACCCGCTGGTGAACCCGATGACCAGGTGCGGCGAGAACCGCGGGTCGCTCGCCCCGGGCACCCCGACCTCGCCGCGCACCCGCGCCACCTGCTCGGCCTGCCACCCGCGCACCGCGGGCAGCCCGGCCAGCGGGTCGGTGAACTCGGCGGACGTGGTCGCCGCCGTCGCCCACGGCAACCCCTCCCGCTCGGCCACGAACGCCCCCGCGAACGCCTGCTGGTCCACCACCAGCACGTCCGGGTGCGCGCTGCGCACGGCCCGCGCCACCCCCGGCGCCATCGACACCGCCAGCGGCACCAGCACCTGCTCCCAGAGGAACCGCATCGCGGCGAACCCGCGCAACGAGTCCGGCCGGGGCGGCAGCGGCGCGGGCGCGCACGGGTGGATCGCCGCGTCCGCCGGCAGCAGCCGCGCGAGCAGCCCTTCGTCGCCGGTCCACGCCACCGGGTGACCGCGCCGGCGCAGTTCCTCCGCCACGCCGATCACCGGGTTCACGTGGCCGACGAACGGCGGCACGACGAACAGGAACCCGCTCACGCCGCCCTGCGCTCCCCGTCGTGCTCGGCGACCCAGTCCAGCACCAGCTCGCGGACCGTGCGGTGCCGTTCCACCAGCACCGAGTGGTTCTGGCCCTCGATGACCACCGTGCGGCAGTTCGGCAGCGCGTCCTGCACGGCGGTCAGGTCGTCCCGCTGGAACCCCTCACTGCCCACAATGGACAGAACCGGGCAGCGGATCTCCAGGAGTTCTTCAGGAGACAGCAACGGCCCGGTCGGCACCTCCTCCACGATGGTGGTGGACCGGATGATGCCGTGCGCGGCACGGGCGAGCTTGGCGTGGTGGTTGCCGAAGGTCTCGGCCAGCCAGCGCAGGTTCTCCTCCTTGCCCATCTCGTCCACCACGTTGACCAGCGTGCGCCCCATCTTGTCCGCCCACGGCCCGGTCGCGGGTTCAGCCTCGATGGACACGATGCTGCGCACCCGGTGCGGGTGGGCGGCGGCGAAGCTGAACGCGATCGTGCCGCCGAAGCTGTTGCCCACCAGGTGCACCGGCCGGTCCACGCCCAGGCCGTCGAGCAGCGCGCCCAGGTCGCCGACGAAGTCCTTGAGCGTGTAGCCCGTGGTGGGGCGCTCGGTGCGGCCGTGCGCGCGCAGGTCGTAGGTGAGCACGTCGATGCCCGCCTCGGACACCGGCGCGGCGAGCGTGAGGTAGAAGCTCGCCAGGCTGTCGTAACCCAGGCCGTGCACGAACACCGCGATCGGCGGCTCGCCGACCGGGCTCTTCGCGGCCATGCGCTGGTAGTGCGTGCGCAGCCCGTTGACGTCGAGGATCGCCACCTAGGCCACCCGCGCGATCACGAAGTCGGCCAGGTCGCCCACGGTCAGCGCGATGACGCGGTCGAGGTCGAGTTCGGCCAGGTAGGCGGCCAGGTTGACGTGCTCGCCGTAGTGCTCGACCAGCAGCGAGCCGAGCGTCACCAGGTCGATGCTCTCCAGGCCGAGGTCGTCGTGGAAGCTGGTGTCCCGGGTGATCTCCAGGTCGTCGAGCCCGTACTGGTCGAGCACCCGGACCAGCATCGAACGCAGCTCGTCCAATACGGTGGTCGTGGTCATGCGATGTCCTTCCCCTGCTGTTGAACGAGCTTCGCGCAGGCGCTCCACGCGACCGCGCCGGCGGCCGAGCGCAGGACGGTGACCTCCACGGGCGGCAGCGCCAACCCGTGCAGGCCGTGCGCGGTGAACCGGTCGCCGTGCTGCCGGACCCGGACCTCCGCGGGGAACAGCGGCGGCGCGCCGTCCTGCCAGAGCGCGCCGCGCACGGCGTCCTTCACCGCGACGCGGGCGGCCAGCCAGTCGCGGCGGTGGGTGGGCGGGCACTGCGAGTACTCCGCGCGTTCCGCCGCGCCGCAGTACTTGTGCAGGTAGAACTCGCGCGAGGCCAGGCTCCACCGGTCCACGACCTGCCACCAGCCGTCGGCGGTGGGCCGGGACAGCGTGCTGGTCTCCGGGAACCGGTGCACCGCGCCGCCTTCCGCGCCGCCGTCGAAGCGGTGGTCGGTCCACCCGGTGACGGCGACGACGAGTTCGCCGTCCCGGATCACCTGGGCGTCGGCGCGGACGGTGTCCTCGGTCAGCTCGGTGACCCGAATCGCGCAGTCCACGGTGGACCCGATCGGCGGTTCGGCGGTGTGCCAGCGGATGTGGTCGATGCTCTTGGGGAACGCGATCCAGCGCGCCGGATGGCGTTCGACCAGCCAGTGGCCGAGGAGCTGGCCGACGTTGTCGAGCAGCGCGCCGGGTGCGCCGGGCACGGTGATGCGACCGCGGACGGAGCGTTCGCCGATGGCCACGGTGCGGGTCAGGCCGCGGTAGGACGGGCCGTGGAACAGCCAGCGCTCGTCGTAGAGGCGGTGCGCGGGGAGCACGGGTTCGTGCTCGTCGTGCGGGATGTCCCAGGGGCGCGGGGCGGGCTGGTGGCGCTGCGCCGTGGTGACGGCGGCGTCGGCGTAGTCGCCGAGCTTCGCTCGGCCGTCCCTCGCCGACAGCGGGACGCGGTGGCCGGGCGCGGCGACCAGCCAGCGGTGGAAGCGGACGTCCCGCAGGTCGGTGACGACCCGGCCGGGTGCGGCCCGTCCGGCCGCGTCGACCAAGTGCGCGATCATGGTCGTCGCGGGCATGACGGGCCGCAGGTCCGACTCGTCCGGCCAGCCGGGGCGCTGGTGGGCGAAGCAGTGGTCGAGCAGGTGCGGCATGGCGGCGGTGGACACCTCGATCTTCTGCTGGGCGTCCAACACGGCCGCGACGGCCGCCTCCGCTTCCTTCAGCACGGCCTGGAACTCCGCCAGCGCGCCGCGCGGTTCCGGGGCCGGGTCGAGGGCGCTGAAGTCCGGGTGGTGGCCCTCGACCCACAGGGCGGTGGCGACCCGGCGGAGCTGCTCGATCCCGGACCGGTGCGGGGAGTTGGCGGCGACGGCCAGGTGGTCGCGGTCGCGCAGGGTGTCGGAGACGAGGGAGGTCAGCGTGCCCGGCCCGGCCTGGACGAACGCGCGGAACCCGGCGTCGTGCAGGTTGCGCAGGAGGGTGGCGAAGCGGACCGGTTCGAGCAGGTGGCGGCGGCACAGGTCGCGGATGGCGGGTTCGGCGGTGGGGAACGGGCGCGCGGTGGTGGCCGACCAGACCTGGGTGTGCGCGGGGTGCAGGGGCAGCTTGGGGATGTGGAACTGCTCCAGGTACGGCTCCAGCACGGGGGTGTGGAAGCCGGAGCGGAAGGGCAGGACCTGGCAGATCACGGCCTTGCGGCGGTAGTGCTCGGCCAGTTCGGCGATCTCGTCGGCGGGACCGCACACCACGGTCTGGTTGGCGGAGTTCTCGTGCGACACCACGACGTTGGGCCAGTGCAGTTCTGTTTTCGTCAGTGGGCACCCGAGGACGGCGAACTCGACGCCGGGCACGCGCAGCGCGTCGAGGTCGGTGCGCCACAGCAGTTCTTGCAGCTCGGTGGTGTCGAACAGGCCGCCGGACACCATCGCGCTCCACTCGCCCACGCTGTGCCCGGCGACCGCGTCCGGCCGGATTCCGGTGCGCCGCAACGCTTCGTCCACGACCCGGCCGGTGGCCAGCACGGCCGCGGCGTGCCGGCCGACGGTGTCCGTGCCGAGGTCCAGCGGGTGGTCGACGAGGTCCTCGACGCGCGGTTTGAACTCGGCTTCCAGTCCGGGGAACAGGAAGACGACTTTGCCGTGCAACGGTTCCGGGCTGAACCAGATGTCGTCACGGCCGCGCCAGGGCCGCCCCTTCCGGGCGACTTTCTCGGCGCGCTGGAGCCGTTCCGGGGTGGGGTTGACGACGCCGAGGCGGCCGGTCGCCCCGTACTCGCGCAGGACGACGCCGGTCATGACCACTCCGAAGCGGTGAGGACGACCGCGCCGGTCGTGCCGTGGGCCAGTTCGGTGAGCAGTGCTCGGACGCCGGCGGCCGGGTCGATGACCGCGATCCCGCGTTCGGCGTAGTGCCGGGCCAGTCCTTCGGTGACCATGCCGGTGTGCGGGGACCACGGTCCCCAGTGGACGGTCAGGGCCTGGTCTGCGCCGAGGGCTTCGAGGGCGTCGTTGGCGGCGGCGTAGTCGGTCTGGCCCGGGTTGCCGGCGGCGGCGGAGATGCTGCCGAAGAACACGGTGAAACGGGGGCGGGCGGGGAGGTCGCGGAGTTCTTCGAGGAGTGCTTTGGCGCCTTCGACCTTGGTGGCGTGGACGCGGGCGAACGACTCGGGGTCCTTGTCGACGGCCAACCGGTCCTCGATCACGCCGGCCGCGTAGACAACGCCGTCCAGGCGGCCGTGCTCGGCGTGGACCTCCTTGACCAGGCGGCGGAGGGCGGCGGTGTCGCGGACGTCCAGGCGGTGGTAGGTGGCGCGGTCGCCGAGGTGGGCGAGGGTGGTCGCGACTTCGCGGGCGGCCAGGACGCGGCGGGCTTCGCGGTCGATGTCCTGGGGTGGGAGGCCTTGGCGGGCGAAGTGGGTGCGCAGGGCGGGCAGGTCGCCTTCGGGTTCCGTGCCGGGTTCCGTGCCGGGTTCGGTGCCAGGTTCCGTGCCGGGTTCGGTGCCGGGTTCGGTGCGGCCAGCCAGGACGAGACGGCACCCCAACGCCTTGGCCACCTCCGCCGTGATGCCCCGCGCTCCGCCGATCAGGAGGACCACGGAGTCGCGGTCGAGGGCGAGGGGGTTGGTGGTGCGGTCGAGGGCGTGCGGTTCGGCGCTGGCGTGGTAGTCGCGTTGGGTCAACCGGAAAGTGCGCCTTGTGCTGCCCGTGATGACGACCGGTTCGTCGCGCGGGGTGGCGGCTTCGTCGGCGGCGGTTCGGGCGATGGTGTCGGGGTCGGCGGTCGGCGGGAGTTCGACCAGGCGGCAGGTGGTGTCCGGGTGTTCGCGGTGGAGGGAGCGGAAGAAGCCGCGCAGGCCGTCGTGCGACCGGCCCGGGGTCACGGCGAGCACCCGACCCGCACGGGACAGGACGGAGCGGAACAGGTCGAAGGTCGTGGGCAGCACCGGCTCGTCCTCGAAGGCGTGCAGGGAGATGACCCCGTCCACCCTGTCGACGTCGTCCAACCGCCCCCGCCCACTCACGACCACCGCCACCGCACCCCGCGCGGACAACTGCCCGGCAACCTCCTCAGCCAACTCCACCGGCCCGCCCGCGACCACGAAGTGCACCCCGACCAACGCCGTCATCACGATCGGCGGCGCGGGCAGCGGCACCTCCTCGAACTCGTACCGCCGAGGCGCGGCTACCACCACCTCCGCCTTCGACGCAGGTAGATGACCGGTCAACTTCCCATCACCAGGCCCGGCGGTAGCAGGTAGATGACCGGTCAACTTGAGGTCCGTGGGTAGTTGACCGGTCGGCTTGGGGGACAGAGTTTCGGCCATCGCGGCGGCCGTCCGGGACTTCACCACGGCGGTGAGGCGGTCGCGGGCGTCGAGGTGGCCGGTCAGTTCGGTCGCGATCTCGGTGCGCTTGATGGAGTCGATGCTCAGGTCGGCTTCGAGGTCCAGGCCCGGGTCGATGAGGTCGGTCGGGTAGCCGGTGCGCCGGGCGATCACCTCGACGACGGTGGTCAGCACGTCGGTGGGCGCAGGGGCAAACGATTGCGGATCGGCGGCGGACGCGGCGGCAGCCGCAACGGCGGTCGGGGCGGCGTGTGCGGCAGCGGCGGCGGGTGCAGCAGAGGTGGCCGGTGAGGTCAAGGCGGCGGGTGCGTCAAGGGTTGCCGGTGCGGTGGGGGTGGTGGGTGAGCCCAGGTAGGAGAGCATGACGTCGCGTTGGACGGCCACGAACTCGCGGCTCGTGCGGAGGAAGTCCTCGACCAGGGCCTCCCGGTCGGGCACCTGTGGCGTCGTCGTCAGAGGCACCCGGCGCGCCGGAGCCAGACCGCCCGGGACCACCGCCCCGTCCGCCGTCCGCACGGTCTGCCCGTCGACCAGCCACCCCGGCGTCCGGGGCACCGGCACCGCCGACACGTCCCGCGCACCCCGCCCCACGAACAGCCACTCCGCCCGCACCGGCACCCCGGCCACCGCCAACCGCGCCACCGCGTGCAGCAACCCCACCAACCCCGGACGTTCCTCCACCGCCACCACCGTGTGCGGCCGGTCGCCCAGGATCTCCCGCACCAGACCGCTCAACACGGTCCCCGGCCCGGCCTCCAGGAACACCCGCGCCCCGGCCTCGTACATCCCCAGCACCTGATCCACGAACCGCACCGGCGCACCGATCTGGGCCGCCAACTCCCCCCGCACGTCCGACCCGTACGGCACCGCCCCGCGATTCGTCCACACGGGACGGTCGGGCACCCCGATCCGGTGCTCGGCGAGCGCAGCAGCGAACGTTGAACCAGCAGAAGCCACCACCGGGCTGTGGAAGGCACAAGCCACCGGAATGCGCTTTCCCGCAATCCCCACCGCCCGCAGCGCCGACAGTGCACCGTCGATGTCCCGCCCGGAAACGACCACCTGCCGGGGCGCGTTGTGGTTGGCCACCACCACGTCCAGCCCGGCAACCGCCGCCGCCACCGCCGACGCCGACCCGGTCACCGCCGCCATCCCACCGGGGTCCGACCCCGCCGCCGCCACCACGGCCGCCGCCCGCGCCTCGCTCAACGACAGCAATGTGGCCGCGTCGAACGCACCCGCCGCCGCCAAAGCGACCAACTCGCCGTAGCTGTGCCCGCCGAGCATGTCGGCCTCGACCCCGAGCCGCCGCAACAGCTCGTGCACCGCCAACCCCACCGCGCCCAACGCGGGCTGCGCGACCCGCGTGTCCCGCACCCGCGCCGCGGCCTCCCGGACCTCACCGGGCGTGAACAGGGCGGGCGGGAACACGCAGTCCGGCGCCATGCGCGCGAAGCGTTGCAGCTCGGGGAAAGCGCAGAACAGCTCGGCCAGCATCCCCGGCCGCTGACTCCCCTGCCCGGGGAACAGCACCGCCAGCTTGCCGCCGACCCCACCCCGGTACACGCCGTCCGCCGCACCGCCGTCCAGCACCGTCCGCAACAAGCCCACCAACTCCGACACCGAAGCGGCCACCACCGCCACCGCCACCGGCCCGGACCCGGACCCGGACCCGGACGACAAAGCCCCAGACGACAAGTCCCCAGACGACCCGACCCCAGACGACCCGACCCCAGACGACCCGGCCCCAGACGACCCGGCCCCGGACGACAGGGCGCTGCGTGCCAGGTCCCGCAACGACCAAGCCCCGGTCTCCGCCAACCCCAACACCCGCGCCACCTCACGCTCCGACGCGAACAAGAACACCTCGGCCGGCCACCGCGACACCCCGTGCCGCACCGCCGCCGCCGACGGATGACCACCCAGCACCACGTGGAAGTTCGTCCCCCCGAACCCGAACGCGCTCACCCCCGCCACCCGCGACACCGCCGGCGTCAACCACGGCGTCGCCGCGCGGTGGAACACGAACGGCGAACGGTCCGGTAGCCAGGCCGCGTTCGGTGACTCCACGAACAGCGTCGGCGGCCGGACCCCGGCCCACACCGACAGCGCCGACTTGATCAACCCGGCCAGCCCGGCCGCGCACTTGGTGTGCCCGATCTGCGACTTCACCGACCCCAGCGCGCACGACCCGGGCGCCGCGCCCGCCTCCGTGAACACCTCGGTCAACGTCGCCAATTCAACACGGTCCCCCACCACGGTCCCGGTCCCGTGCGCCTCCACCAACCCCACCGACGCCGGCGAGATCCCGGCGGACGCGTAAGCCCGCTCCAACGCACGCCGCTGCCCGTCCGCACGCGGCGCGGTCAGCCCCAGCGCCCGACCGTCGGACGCGCTCCCGACACCCCGGATCACCGCGTACACCCGGTCGCCGTCCCGCTCGGCGTCGGCGAGCCGCTTCAGCACCACGCACGCCACGCCCTCGCCCAGCGCGATTCCGTCCGCCGACGAATCGAACGTCCGGCACCGCCCGGTCGGGGACAGCGCGCCGACCGACGCGAACAGGAGATAATCGTCGATCGCGTTGTGCAGGTCCGCGCCACCGGCCAGGACCAGGTCGCTCGACCCGCTGACCAGCTCCTTGCACGCCACGTCCACCGCCGCCAGCGACGACGCGCACGCCGCGTCCACGGTGAAGTTCGCACCGCCCAGGTCGAGCCGGTTGGCGATCCGCCCGGCGATCACGTTCGCCAGCCGCCCCGGGAACGAGTCCTCGGTCAACCCCGGCAGTTGCGCGGACAGCTCGGCCGGCACACCGTCCACGTAGGACGGCAACACCATCCGCAACGTCGTCGCGTTGGACAGGTCGCTGCCCGCCTCCGCCCCGAACACCACGCTCGCCCGCGACCGGTCGAACCCGCCGCTGCCGTACCCCGCGTCGGTCAGCGCGCGCTGCGCGATCTCCAGCGCCAGCAGCTGCACCGGCTCGATCGCCGCCAGCGACGCGGGCGGGATGCCGTACTTCAGCGGGTCGAACGGCACCTCGGGCAGGAACCCGCCCCACTTCGACGGCGTCCGGTCCGCGCCCTCGCCGAAGTAGGTCGCGGTGTCCCAGCGTCGCGCGGGCACCTCGCCGACCGAGTCGACGCCGCCGACCACGTTGGCCCAGAACGTCTCCAGGTCCGGCGCGCCGGGGAACACGCACGCCATGCCCACGATCGCCACGTCCACCGGCTCGCCGCGCCGCTGTGGCCGGTCGGCCAGCCCCAGTTCGTGCCGCACCCGCGTGGCCCGCGCGGCCCGGAATTCCTCCGCCTCGGCGGTCACCGACGCGTGCAGCTCCGCGACGGTCGTCACCGCCGACCGCAGCACCGCGACCTGCCCCGCCATGAACAACCCGGACGCCACCTGGTCCGCGTCCGACACCGACTCCAGCACGGACCCGTTGCGCCGCAACCCCTTGCTGGCCACCCGCAGCCGCCCGGCGTTGAGCCGCTCCAGCTCCGCCCACGACTCGCGGTCCCCGGAGAGCCCGGCCGCGACCGCCCGGAACTCCGCCGTGTACGGGCTGGGCACGCACCGCGTGACGTGGCCCGGCGCGGTCTCCAGCAACTCGGTCGTCGACGCCGCCACCACCTGCCGCTGGAACCCCGGCAGCACCGCGCCGCACGCCACCGCTTCCTCGGTGAACAGGTAGGACGTGCCCATCAGCACCCCGACGCCGACCCCGCGCCGCGCCAGCGGTTCGGCCAGCGCCGCCACCATCGCCGCCGACCGGGCGTCGTGCACCCCGCCCGCGAACAGCACCTGCACGCCGTCCGACCCGGAGTCCAGGAACTCCTCCAGCACGCCGACCTGCGCCTCCCACAACGGGAAGCTGCCCTGCGGCCCGACGTGCCCGCCGCACTCCGCGCCCTCGAACACGAACCGCCGCGCGCCCGCCGCCAGGAACCCGCGAAGCAGGTCCGGCGACGGCACGTGCAGGAACGCCGCAACGCCCAACGCTTCCAAAGCCGCGGCCTGGTCCGGCAACCCGCCGGAGATGATCGCGGCGGGCGGGCGCAGTTCCCGGATGACGGCCAACTGGGCCGCGCGCACGTCCTCGTCCGCGAACCCGAGCACCCCGACGCCCCACGGCCGTTCGCCCAGCACCTCGCGGGTCCGGGTCATCATCTCCCGGGTCGTCTCACCGGAGGCCAGGGCCAGCGCCAGGAACGGCAGACCACCCTCGCGCGCCACCGCGTCCGCGAACGCCGGCTGGTCGCTGACCCGCGTCATCGGCCCCTGCGCCACGGGCAGGTCGACCCCCAACGCCGTAGCCAGCAGCGAACCGCGCCCCAGCACCGGCCGCAGGTCGGTCCGCACCGCCTCCTCCACCGCCGACCGCACCGCCCTGACCAACCGGCGCACGCTCCCGTACCGGGCGGCCAACCGGGGCGCGAGGAACCCCGACACCGGGGCCGAGCACTCGGGCAGCCCGGTCAGCTCCGCGTCCAGCACGACACCGGCCGCGCCACCCACGACCGACGCGGCGGCGGTGCGCGGCCCGATCCCGCCACGCGCCCACACCGGCACGGCCAGTTCCGGTGCGCCGAGCAACTGCTGGAGCAGCACGAACGTGCTCAACGACCCGTCGTCGCCGCACGCCACCACGCCGTCCGCGCCGGTGTCCAGCGCCTGCGCCAGGGAGGTCACCTCGGCCAGCACGAAGTGCCGGTTGGGGATGTCGGCGACCTGCCACGGCGTGCCCGGCCCCAGCAGCACGACGTCCAGCCGCGCGGCGCGCTCGCCGAGCAGGTCGAGCACCTCGTCCACGGTCAGCGCGCAGCCGGCGGGCACCCGCACGCCGAACGACACCCCGGTCGGGACCTGGGCGAGCGCGTCGCGGGTGCGGTGGTCGCCTGGCCCGAGGTCGAGCACACCCAACCCGCCCGCACCGCTGACGGCCGCGCACAGCCCGGCGTCCGGCCCGGTGGTGACACCGATGACCAGTTCGTCCCGCGTGCCCATCACGCCTCCCGCTCGCTGCCGACCGACACCCGCGCCACACCACGCCGCCCGCACACCGCCCACGCCACACCACGCCGCCCGCACACCGCCCACGCCACGCCGCCCGGCCCCCGCACCGCCCGCATCACGCTTCCCGCTTCGCGCGTCGCCACACCCAGGCGTCCGGGTCGGCGGCCTTGCGGGCGTGCAACTCCCCCACCTCCGGGTGCGGCAGGATCAGGAACCGCTCGTCCGAAAGCCCTTCCAGCGCGGCCTCCGCGACCTCCTCCGCGGTCAGCAGCGGCGCGTAGTCCAGGACCGCCCGCGCCGCCGGGTGGCCGGCCGCGACCCCCGGCATCAGCAGGTCGGTGCGCACCCCGAGCGGGCACAGCGCGGACACCCGCACGCCCAGGTGCCCGTAGGTGAACGCCAGCCACTCCGCCAGCCCGACCGCCGCGTGCTTGGTCACCGAGTACGGCGCGTCCCCGGGCAATCCCAGCAGCCCCACGGCGGACGCGGTGATCAGCAGGTGCCCGCTGTGCCGCCGCGCCATGCCGGGCAGCACGGCCTGGGCCAGGTACACGTGCGCCATCACGTTCACCGCCCACGACCGCGCCCAGTCCTGGTCGCCCGCGTGCACCCCCGCCCCGGTCGCGACGCCGGCGTTGGAGCACACCACGTCCAGCGGCCCGAACTCCCGCTGCGCCACCGCCACCAGCGCCCGGGACTGCTCCTTGTCGCCCACGTCCGCGCACACGTCCACCGCGTCCACGCCCAGCGCCCGCACCCGCGCGGCGACCCGCCCGGCGGCGTCGCCGTCGAGGTCGGCCACCACCAGCCCGCGCGGCCCCTCCGCCGCGAACCGCAGCGCCATCGCCGCGCCGATGCCGCGCCCCGCACCCGTGACGACCACGGCTTTGCCCCGGATTTCCATGCCGCCTCACAGGTGTTTCCCGCCCGGACCGGGCCGAAGTTATGGCCGCCCGCGCGAGGGGGTCAAGGTCGGCTGGAAAATTCACCCCAACACGAGTGTTACGCCGCCGATTCTTGTCACGATGTGAGTACCGCGCGAACCACGGGCACAATCCCGATCCGCCTGTTTAGCGGATTTCGCGGTATTTTCGAAGTCCTCTTGCACGTGATCTGCGCCGCTCGTTAACTTCCGCCCGTCGGCATATTTCCGGCAGATTTCTCCGAGGAAGGAACACCCGTGAAGTTGAAGACAATGCTGGGCGCGGGCGTGACCACCGGGCTCGTCGTGGCCGGCCTGCTGACGACCGTCGGCACGGGCTCGGCCGCACCGGTCCAGGTGGACAAGACGCTGACGTTCACGTGTCCGTTCCCGCTGATCGGCAACCAGGTCCTGTCGACCCGCATCCGCGCCACGATCGACACCCCGACCACGGTCGGCGGCGAGCTGAAGACCACGGACTTCTCCGCCACGGTGACCGTGCCGCCGACCGCCACCCAGGGCCTGTCCCTGGTCGGCGCGGCGACGGTGGAGGGCTCCGCCGAGGCGGGCGTGACGCTGGACAACGCCGGCAGCAAGCTCGACATCCAGATCCCCGGCCTGACCGTGCCGAAGACGAACGTCCCGGCCGAGGGCTCGTTCGACGTGGTCGCGAGCGGCCCGGTGCCCACCGCGGTGATCCCGAAGGCGGGCACGACCACGGTGACCGTGGGGAACTACTCCACCACCCTGACCCCGCGCAAGGCCGACGGCAGCGAGACCGGCCTCGGCACGTTCACCTCGAACTGCACCCTGGACCCGGGCCAGAACGCCGAGCTGGTGCGGTTCGACGTGGGCGGCGGTGGCGGTCCGACCACCACCACGACGACCACCACGACGACCACCACCACCACCAAGCCGACCACGACCACGACGACCCCGCCGCCCGGCGGCATCAAGTACTCCTACACGCTGGCCGGCTCGTCGCTGATCAAGAACCTGAACGGCACGGTCGCCCTGGCCGGCAGCCTGAACGCCGACCTGGAGCTGGCCTCCGGCAAGTTCACCGCGGACCTGGCGCTCAACCCGACTTCAGGCAAGTTCACCCTGTTCGGGATGGTGCCGGTGGAGTCGAAGATCGAGTTCGTGAGCGAGGGCAAGACCACCGGCACGCTCGTGTCCGGCGCCATCAAGTCCAACTCCAAGGTCACCATCAAGCTGCCGCAGATCACCGTCTACGGCATCCCGATCAGCGCCGAGGCCACCTGCCAGACGGTCACCCCGTCGGACATCAACCTGGCCTCCACGCCCGGCTTCGACCCGCTCAAGGGCGGCAAGCTGACCGGTGAGTACGCGATCTCCGCGCTGAAGGGCTGTGGCGCGTTCAACGACTTCATCAGCGCGTTCACCGCCGGCACCGGCAACACCATCGACATGAACCTGACCGCCAAGACCGCGTAAACACCCTTCCAACAGCACTGGAGACCGCCGCGTCCGACCGCGGCGGTCTCCTTTTTGTCCAAGGCGAGTCAGCAGTTGGAGGTGGCGGGACGGCCCGCGAACCGGTCGGCGATGAACGCCGCCGCGCCCGCGTTGCCCAGGTAGACGCCCGTGATGTGGTCGGTGTCGTAGGTCTTCCAGTCCACCGTCACGCCCGCCTTGCAGTACGTGTCGCGCAGTGCCTTGTGCTGCGCGAAGTCCACGATGTCGTCACGTGTGCCGTGGTACTCGTGCACCGGCACGCGGATGGCCGTGCCGCCCAGCTTGTTCTCCTGCACCCGGGCCAGCCACGGGGCGTGAGCACGGGGCTGGAGGTCGTGTACTCGGACAGCCGCTTGCCGCGGTAGTCCAGCAGCAGTTCGAGGGTGCACGCCTCGCGCTGCATCCGGGCGAACTCGGTCCGGCCCGCCTCGTTGAGGTACTTCTCCAGGTCCAGCTCGGCGTAGGCGTTGTCCAGGCCGATCAGCGAGTAGGCCAGGAACCCGAAGCCGAGCTTGCCGTCGAGCTGCAACGACACCTGCACCAGGTCCGCGGGCACGCCGCCGCCCACCGCGCCGACCAGGTTCAGCTCCGGCGCGTACTCGGGCTGGAGCTGCGCGGCCCACAGGGAGGCGCCGCCGCCCTGCGAATAGCCCCGGAACACCACTTTCGCGTTCTTGGACAGACCGGTCTCGGGCATCCGCTGGGCAGCCCGGACGATGTCGACGACCGCGTGACCCTCGGACCGGCCCGTGATGTAGGTGGTCTTCGGGTCGGGGTGGTAGCCCTCGTAGTCGGTCATGACGACGGCGTAACCCGCGCGGAGCATGTCGTTGATGGCGGGTTGTTCGTAGGAAGCGCCGATGCGTTCCATCTCCGAGGGCGCGCAGCGGAACGCGGGCCCGTACGTTCCGGAGGCGAAGGAGACGATCGGCGCAGCGGAGGGATCGACCGAACGGGGGACGAGGATCATCCCGGTGACCACGTTCGGTTGTCCCAGGGCGTTGGTCGAGTGGTACATCACCTGCCAGGCGCGCACCGTGGAGGTGATGGCGCCCGCTTCCGAGGTGCGCACCCGGACGACGTCCCCCGGAGCGCCCGCGGGCAGCGGGTTCGGCGGGGTGAAGAAGGCGTCGTCGGCGGGCCCCGCGCCGGCCGCGACCTGGGCCGCGACGGCACTGGCCAGGACGGCCGCCACGAGTGATAATGAGAAGATCTTTCGCAAACCGGTACCTCCTGAAATGGACATCGGACAATGCACACTGCATTACCGGCGCGCGCCCAGTCCAGGACGGGGTATTGACTTGTCACCGGCGCACGGGTTCCGAAAACCGAAGTTGTGAGATCCGGACAAGAACCCCTTGTCACCCGAATGAGTGAACCATCAGGGTTACAGAAAGACTGTTTGACACACCATGGGTGTGAATTTATCGTCAACCGGGCGAAGCCCCAGGGCGGTGCTTCGCCTGCGGAGGCGGCCAATGACGATCTCACTGAACGGCGGGTTGGTGCGGCGGCGAACGATCCCACGACCCACGACAACTCCCCGGACCACTGCGGAGTACAGCGCCGCGAGACAGCTCTGGGGAACCATCCCGGTGGAACTCGCGGAGAAGGTTCGGCCCCTGGCGGGCGTCCTGGTCCGCGACGTGGTCCGGGAGATCCGGCGCTCGGTGCCCGCGTACGCGCAGCCGTTGGAGGGCAAGTTCCGCGAAGTCCTCGTCGGCGCGGTCGAGATGGCCATCGTCAAGTGCTTCGAGAACATCTGCGACCCCGACGCGCCGCAGGCCGATTGGCAGGCCGTGCTGCGCTACAGCGGGCGGATGGAATTCCTCGAAGGCCGGACGATGGACTCGCTGCAGACCGCCGTGCGGGTCGGCGCGCGCGTCGTGTGGCGGCACCTGAGCCAGCACGGCAAGGAGATGGGGGTCTCCAACGACACCCTGTTCGTCGTCGCCGACGCGATCTTCGCGTGGGTCGACGAGCTGTGCCGCGCGGCGGTCGAGGGCTACACCGAGGCGCAGAGCAACGCCAACGGAGCGCTGGAGCGCCGCCGCCGGCAGTTGCTCAAGCTGGTGCTGGCCGAACAGCCCGCGTCGGCCCGGTCCGTCGCGGACCTCGCCGGCGCCACGGACTGGACGCTCCCCGACCGGGTCGCCGTGGTGGCCCTGGAGTACCGGGAGGACCAGCACCAGCTGCCGTCGGTCCAGCTGGGCCGCGACGTCCTGGTGGACCTGGAGAGTTCCACGCCGTGCTTGGTGGTGGCCAACCCCAAGGGCCGGCCGCACCTGGACCTGCGCGGGCGGCGCGCGGCCGTCGGGCCGACCGTCCCGCTGGCCGAGGCCCGGCAGTCCCTCGCCTGCGCCCGCCGCGCGCTGGCGTTCGTGCGCCGGGGCCTGCTGCCGGCCACGCCGGTCACGTGGTGCGACGACCACCTGGCGACGCTGGCGCTGCTGTCCGACGAGTTCCTGGTGGGCCAGTTGACCGCTCGTGCGCTGGTGGCCTTCGACGGGCTGACCGTGAAGCAGCGGGAGCGCCTGGAGACGACGCTGCTGGCGTGGCTGGAGACCCGCGGCGGCATCGGCGAGATCGCCAACCGGCTCGACGTGCACCCGCAGACCGTCCGCTACAGGATGCACCAGCTCGAAGAACTGCTCGGCGACCGGCTCGCCGACCCGGACGAGCGGCTGACCCTGGAGATCGCGCTCCGGGCCCGCCGCCTGCTCGCCCGGGCGAACACCCCGGCGAAACGCCCCGCCTGACGGCGTTTCCGCTCCGGGCGCGGCGCCTCCGCCCCGCCGCGCCCCTCGCGAGTCCCTAGCAGTTGCCGCGGGCCGGGACACCCGCGAACCTCGCCTCCAGCCACGCGAACGCCTCCGGGTAGGCCGCGATCGCGCCACCCACGTGCGTCGGCGCCAAGCTCGGGCTCAGCTTCACGTTCGCACCCCGCGCGCACCACTGCCGCACCATCTCCGCGGCCTGGCCGTACGGGACGATGTCGTCCAGCACGCTGTGCACGACCAGCACCGGAGCACCCGGCTTGCGCACCCCGATCCGCTGCTGCTCCACCCGCGAGGCGTACGGCTCCTCCCCGAGGTAGGCCTCCAGCTTGCGGCCGTCCTTGGTCAGGTCCTTGGACTGGCGGAACGCGTGCGCGGCCACCGCCTCGATCGTGCACTGGTGCTCGACCTGGGCCATGAGCTGCTTGCCCCGGTCGTTCAGGACGCCCGGGATGTCCAGTTCGGGGTAGGCCGCGTCGAGGCTGAGCAGCGCGTACCCGAGGAACCCGGCGGCGTAGTGACCGTCGAGGTTCTTGGCCACCGCGCCCAGGTCGGCCGGCGGAGCACCCGCGTACGCGCCCTTGAGGTCCAGTTCCGGCGCGTAGGACTTGTACAGCTCGACAGCCGCCGCGCTGGCCCCGCCGCCCTGCGAGTAGCCCGAGATCGCCACCGGGCCGTCGTCGGGCAGGTCCGCCGCGGGCAGCCGCTGGGCGGCGCGGATCGAGTCGAGCACGGCGTGCGCCTCGGCGGCGCGGTTGACGTAGGTGTGCATCCCGGGCGTGCCCAGGCCCTCGTAGTCGGTGACGACCACGCCGTAGCCGCGCAGGAGCAGCCCGGACAGGAACGGGCCTTCGTACTCGCTGCCCATCGCCATCTGCCGGGAGGGCGCGCACTCGTCGCCGACGCCCTGGGTGCCGGGCGCGTAGGCCACGATCGGCCTGGGGCCGGGGCCGGACCAGGGGGTGTGCGGGGTGAGGACGGTGCCCGAGACGGCGATGGGCGTGCCGTGGGTATTCGTGCTGCGGTAGAGGATGCGGCGCGCGGTGGCGGGCGCGCGCAGCAGTTTGAGGGGGTCGAGGAAGAAGTCCGCGGGTTCGCTGCGGATGACGTCGCCGTTGCGCTCGGGCAGTTCGGCGGGGATGTCGTAGACGGACGCCTGGGCGTGGGCGGGACCGGGTGCCACGAGCCCCGTGGCCAGCAGGGCGGCCGTCGCCGCGATGGTCCAGCGGCGCGCGAGGAATCGCATGGGTGCTCCTCGTCGAGCGGGAAATCGACAACGTGTCGAACCTTTCCGGGCGCGCGAACCGGGGGTCAAGGAGCTGCGGTTTTCTTGTCACCAAGGCGCAAATTCGCTGCTTAGGACCTCTACGCCGGTGATATCAACGCTTGTTCGGCGGCGGCGAGGTGCGCCTCGGCGAGGCCGGTGGCGGGGTCGACCGGGATGAGCGCGGTGGTTTCGCGGCGGCGGTTCAGGAAGGCGTCGCGGGCCGAGGCGAAGAGGCTGAAGTCGTCGTCGAGCCAGGCGAGGGGGCGGCCGGCGGCGAACCGCCCGACCGCGCCGTACTTCCAGTCCGGTGATCCTTCGTACGCGCGCAAGCCGATCACGCGGAGTGGGGGAAGGCCGAGCGCCGGGCCGATTGCGCGGTTGGCCAGGTCCTCCCCGGAGGTGGCCCAGACGAGTTCCGCTCCGGTGCGCTCGGCCAAGGCCAGGAGGGCGGGGCCGTGGGCCGGGTTGAGGTGGGCGTGCCGGGTGGCGCGGCGCCACCGGGACAGGCGCCACTCGTGCCGGACGTAGCCGGGCGGCGGGGTGCGGGCGGCCCACGGGTTGAGCGGGCCGTCGACGTCCAGCAGGAGGAGCACGGTTCACGTAGTACCAGGCGGGTCGGGGGCGGTGGGGGTCGTTCGGGGGAAGATGGATCACCGGAGGTGGTGTCCATGGCCGGAGCGGTCGCGGTGGTGACGGGTGGGAACCGCGGGATCGGGCGGGAGGTGTGCCGGCAGTTGCGCGACCTGGGGTACGAGGTCGTGCTGACCGCTCGGGACGGCGCGAAGGCGGCGGAGGTCGCGGATCAGCTTGGCGTGGACCACTGCCGGTTGGACGTGACCTCGGACGAGTCGGTGCGCGAGGTGGCGGCGTTCCTGGAGGAGCGGTACGGGCGGTTGGACGTGCTGGTCAACAACGCTGCCGTGCACTACGACTCGTGGCAGCGGGCGTCCGGTGCGGATCTTTCCGTGGTGCGGGAGGCGATGGAGACCAACTTCTACGGGCCGTGGCGGACCGTGCTGGCGTTGTTGCCGTTGCTGCGGCGCGGGGGCGGGCGGGTCGTCAACGTGTCGAGCGAGGCGGCGTCGTTCGCGAGCATGGGTGGGGGGACGCCGGCGTACGGGACGTCCAAGGCCGCCTTGAACGCGTTGACGGTGATGTTGGCGGCGGAGTTGCGGCGTGATCGGGTGCTGGTGAACGCGATCTGCCCGGGGTGGGTGGCCACGGACATGGGTGGACCGGGTGGGCGGCCGGTGGCGCAGGGGGCGGCGAGCGTGGTGTGGGGGGCGACGTTGCCGGACGACGGGCCTACCGGCGGGTTCTTCCGGGATGGCAAGCGGGTGCCCTGGTAGCGGAGTCGTTGGCAGCGGGTTTGTTGGGGCGGGTTTGTTGGGGGCGGGTTTGTTGGGGGCGGGGTCGTTGGGGGCGGGGTCGTTGGAGCGGGTTCCGGAGTTGGGCTGTCGGGGTAGTCCCCCGGTATGAAGTGGCGCGGCGCGGTGATCGGTGCGGTGGTGGTGGCGGTCGTGGCGCTGGTGGGGGTGTTCGTCGTGGTGCCGAGGTTCGGCACGGACACCGTCGACCGGAGCGGCCCCGCGGTGTTGCAGGCGTTGCGGGACCTGAGCCAGTTCCACGCGGCGGCGGGCGAGTACCAGGTGGTGCTCGACATCGAGCGCGACGTCCGGTACGTGCCGGCGGTGCTGGCCGGGCAGCGGACGTTGTTCGTGGCGGCGGGCACGGTCAACGCGTACGTCGAGTTCGGGTCGCTGGGCGAGGACGCGATGAAGGTGTCCCCGGAGGACAAGTCGGTCGAGCTGACGCTGCCCGCGCCCGTGCTGGACAAGCCGAACCTGCACCAGGAGCGGTGTTACGTGTTCGCCGAGGAGCGCGGGCTGGTCGACCGGCTGGCGGCGCTCGTGGAGACCCGCGACCAGCAGCCCTTCTACGTCGCGGCCGAGCAGAAGATCGCGGACGCGGCGCGGGAGTCCGGGCTGACCGAGCGTGCCGAGGACAACACGCGGAAGATGCTCACCGGGATGCTCCAGGCGTTGGGGTACGCCGTGACCTTCCGGCCGGCGGACTAGCCGGGGCGGGTGTCCGGAACGGGCGTCTATCCTGGGCGTCCGATGAGACGCAAAACCCGGCCGCCACTCCCCCAGCGCCACGGCCTCGACCCCGCCCGTCTGCGACTTCCCGTCGACGGGCCGTGGACGACGCTCCGCGACCACCTGGTCGAGCGGCTGCCCCGGGTCGCGCCGGAGCGGATCGACCTCATGCTCGAGGAAGGTCGCATCTACGACCTGAACGGGCCGGTCGCGCCGGACGCCGCGTTCGCGCCGGGGACGTCGGTGTGGTTCCACCGGGACCTGCCGGACGAGGTGCCGGTCCCGTTCGACATCCGGGTCGTGTACCAGGACGACTCGATCTTGGTGGTGGACAAGCCTCATTTTCTCGCGACGATCCCGCGCGGGAAGCACGTCGTGCAGACGGCGCTGGTGCGGCTGCGGACCGAACTCGGGTTGCCGTTCCTGTCGCCGGCGCACCGGTTGGACCGGGTGACGGCGGGGTTGGTGCTGTTCGTCGTGGACCCCGCCTTGCGCGGGCGGTACCAGGGTTTGTTCAAGGATCGCTTGGTGCACAAGGAGTACGAGGCGATCGCGCCGCACCGGGCGGAGCTTGCGCTGCCTACGACCGTGCGCAGCCGGATCGTGAAGGTGAAGGGCGTGATCACGGCGCAGGAGGTCCCCGGGCCCGTGAACGCGGAGACGCGCGTGGAGTTGGTCGACGTGCGCGGTGAGTGGGGTCGGTACCGGTTGTTGCCTGCCACCGGGCGCACGCACCAGCTGCGGCTGCACATGGCGTCGCTGGGGGTGCCGATCCGGAACGACGACTTCTACCCGGTGTTGCGGGAGAAGCCGTTGGACGACTTCACCGACCCGTTGCAGCTTCTCGCGAAGGTCTTGGCCTTCACCGACCCGGTGAGTGGGGTGCGGCACCGGTTCGAGAGTCAGCTGTCGCTTTCTTGCTGAGAGTCGCGGTCTCAAGATCAAAAGCTCGAAGCAGGCCTGGAGGCCACCCAGGGGCGGAAGGGCGTCGGTTCGTCCCCCGTACGGCCTGGGCTGGGCCCAGGCCACCCAGGGGACGAACCGAGGCCCTTCCTTGGCTTGGCAGCCCAAACACAAGCCGCGCTGCGCGCGGAACGGCGACGGCTGGGCGGGCGCCGGTCGCTAGTCGAGGTAGCCGAGCATTTGGGAGATCTGGCCGGTCCTGGAGTGGAAGATGCGCTCGGCCAAGGCCTTGGACTGGGGGTTGACCCCGCCCTCGCGCTCGAACTTGGCGATCTCCACGGCGTTGTGCTGGTGGGCGATGAGCAGGTTCAGGAAAGCCTTCTCGAACTCACCCGGGCCCGTCGCGGCCAGAGCCGCGATCGCCTCTGGACTGGTCGAGTGGTCGCCGCCGTGGTTGGCGTGGAGTTGTGCGTCGGTGCCGGGCGACTCGGGCTGGTTCCAGTCCTGCAGCCACTTCAGCATCGAGTCCACTTCGGACAGCTGGGTCACCTCGATCGCGGCGGCCAGTGTCTTCACGTCCGTGCGGATCGACTTGTCCTTGGCCAGTTTGACGATCTCGATGCCCGACTTGTGGTGGGCGACCGCCATTTGCAGGAACATGACGTCGATCGGGTTGAACTCGTTGGTCTCCGCGACCGTCGACACGGGGCCGGTCGGCGGTGCCACCAAGGCGGGGCCGCCGCAGCCGGCTAGCAGGACCAGCCCTATCAGGACTGCCGTCAGGCGTCGCAAGGTCGTCCTCCCCTGGGTCGGGCCCGCCCGCGCTGTGACAGGGCAGCGCGGACGGGCTTTCTAACACAGGTCGTCTAGAGCCGCTGCCACAGGGATGGCGTGTTCGGCGGCTCCCAGCCGGTGAGGGACGTGTGCGACTGGATGCACTTGTAGGACGCGCCGCCGTAGGTGACCTGCGCGCCGACCGCGTACGCGGTGCCCGGGGCCCACGTGCCGCCCACGGGCGGGGTGGTGGTCGTGGTGGTGGGACGGGTGGTGGTCGTGGTCGGCGTGGTGGTGGTCGTGGGGTCGCCGCCGCCGGGGCCTACCTGGAGGTCGACGCAGTTGTAGAACGCCATCGGGGTGTCCGCGATGTTCCAGATCGCCAGCAGCTTGATCCGGCCCGTGCGGCCACCGAGGTTGACGTTGTGGGTCACGGTCGAGCCGGGCTGGCGGCCACCGTCGTTCACCTCGTGGATCTTGCTGCCGCCGATGAAGTACTGCCACGTGCTGGTGGCGTGCCGAGCGGTGATGGTCCAGGTGAAGGTGACGTTGTTGCCGACCGACGCGGCGGGCCACGCCTTGCTCTCGTCGCTCAGCGGGGCCCAGCGGCTGTCGCCGGCGTGGCAGTTCTGCTGGCCCTTCGGGCCCTCGACGCTCTGCGGTTCGTAGATGACGGGGCCGCAGTTGGAGACGCGGCCCTGGGCGCAGTTCGCCTGGCGGCTGGGCGGCGAGGAGATGTAGCCGTGCGCGCTCGCCGTTCCCGCCGACACCACGACGATGAACGGGGCCACGCCCACGCCGGCGAGTACCGCCGCGAGCTTGCGTTTCAGGCTCATTGTCCAGCTCCTTCGGAGGAGTCCCACGAGAGGTCTCCTGGGCAGGGTCCATGTCCGCGGCGGCCGGAACCAGCCGGGCGTGGTGGCACTCCGCGACGGGAGGACCACGCTCGGCGATGGTGGTCTAGACCATAATCGGGAACGTCATCCGGGTCAAGGATCTGAACCGACTGGTCCAGCCGCCCGTAGGTCCCCGTGTGCGCCCTCATCCCATCCAACGTGCGACAACGCTGGCGGCGGCGATGGTCGCGGCGTTCACAGTTGCCGCTCCCGCCCACGCCCAGCCCACAGCCTCCGAAGCACTGGCGAAGTACGAGGAGCTGTCCCGCGACGCCGAGCGCCTCCACCAGGACCACCTCAAGGCCCAGGAGGACCTCGACGCCCGCCAAGCCGAGGTGGACCGGGCGCGAACGGACCTCGCCGCGGCGGCGCAGACCGGCGCGGAAGCCCTCGCGGAGCAGGAACGCTTCCGCGGTCAGGTGGACCTGCTCACCGAAGCGTCCTTCGAAGGCGCGCGGTTGACGACGCTGTCCGCGCTGCTCGTCGCCGACTCCCAGCAGGACTTCCTGAACCGGATGAGCGCGTTGGGCGTGCTCGCGGCCGACAGCGGCGAGGCGCTGGGCCGACTTTCCGCCGCCGTGGACTCCGCCGAACAGGCCAAGAACGCGGCTGCCGACGCAGAGCAGCGGGCGTCGGTGGCGGCGGGTGAGGCGGCGCGATTGGTCGACGACCTTGCCGCGCGCAAGCAGGCGATGGACGCCCAGGTCGCCGACGCGCGGGCGCAGTACAGGTCCCTGTCGGCACCCGTCAAAGCCGCGCTCGCCGCACCCGGTGACACCTCCGCCGTCGCCGTGCCGGCGGGCGCCGCCGGGGCCGCGTTGGCGTTCGCCTTGGCACAGCGCGGAAAGCCGTACGTGTTCGGCTCCAACGGCCCGGACTCGTGGGACTGCTCCAGCCTGACCCAGGCGGCCTACCGCGCGGCCGGCGTGTCGATCCCGCGCACCACCTACACGCAGGCGACGGTCGGGCGGGCGGTGTCGCGGGCGCAGGTGCAGCCCGGCGACCTGATCATCTACTACGCCGGGCAGTCGCACGTGGCGATGGCGGTGGACGGGGTGCGGGCGGTGCACGCGTCGACCGAGGGTGTGCCGGTGCGCATCGCGGACATCGACGCCATCGGGCCGATCAGCACCATCCGCCGGGTCGTGGGCTGACAACGAGAACGGGACCCGCCGTGGAAGACGGGTCCCGTTCTCCGACGCCTCAGCAGTACAGGTTGGCGCCCGGAGAGACACCGAGGATGCTGGTGAACCGCTGGTAGGCGGTCACCCGGCTCTGGACCTGCGCCGGGTTGCGGCCGTCGCATTCCAGTGCGCCGTTGATGCTGCGGATCGTCTGGCCGAAGCCGTGGCCGCCGACCATCGCGTTGTGCGGGGTCATCGTGCCCGGACCGTTCTGCGTGTTCCAGTACCAAAGACCGGTGCGCCACGCCACGGAAGCGTCGTTCTGCACCAGCCACGGGTTGGTCAGCAGGGGCAGGCCCAGGGCGTCACCGGCGGCCTTGTAGTTGAAGTTCCACGACAGCTGGATCGGACCCCGGCCGTAGTACGCCGCCTGCCCGGCGGGGCAGCCGTAGGGCCGGCTCGCGTCGCAGTAGTGCGGGTAGTTGGCCTGGTTCTGCTCGACGATGTGCACCAGGCCGCCGGTCTCGTGGTTGACGTTGGCCAGGAACGCCGCCGCCTCCTGCTTCTTCACCGTGTCGCTGCCGGTGTTCGCGAAAGCGGGGTACGCGCTCAGCGCCGCCTTGAGACCGCTGTAGGTGTAGAAGGCGTTCCGGTTCGGGAACATCTGCTGGAACTGCGCCTCGGACACCACGAAACCACCGGGGTTGGGCGGGTTCGACGTCGTGGTGGTCGTCGGGCTGGTGCCGCCGCAGACTCCCTGGTCCGCCCAGACCTGCGCGGAGCCGGGGGTTTCGTTCTGGGTCCACCACTTCGCGGACCAGTTGTGCCCGTTGTGCGAGGCCGTCATGCCGCCGGTGTAGACGGCGGACGCGCTCCACGGCGTGGCACACGCGGCGGCGGATGCGGAGGTCGTGGCGACTGCGACGGTCAGTGCCGCGCCGACCACGATGGTGGCGATGGCCGCCACCGCACGGATTCTCGACACGTGATCTCTTCTCCCGTTCGAGCGCCCTCGGACGTGACTCGGGCCACTCAACCGGATTGGTCTACACCAGTCAAGGGTGAACTACCCCTGTTCTCTCACGTACGCGACGACCGACGGGCACACCACGATCCGCTCACCGTCGGCGTAACCCGGCCGCACGGTGCGCGCGACGGTGTCCACGGCGTCCTCGTCGTCGGTCGGTTCGGTGCCGACCACGTGGTGCCGGCGCGGGTCGACCGGACGGCCGTCGGGCACCACCGGGCGCACCCCGGCGGCGGCGAGCAGGTTCTCCGCCTGCCACCCCAGGCCTTCCGGCAGTTTCGGCATGAGGTCGGTCAGGCCGCGCACCAGGACGTCCTTCTGGCGCGCGGACGGCGGGACCCCGCGCCCCCGGTTGACCCCGGTCGCCGCCGCGCCCAGCAGGACCGCGCCGACCAGCAGGGCCAGCGCGGGCGCGGTCGGCGGCGGCACGGTCGCGGGCACGGCCACCGACGCCCACCACCCGTCGGGCGTGGCGTGCGCGCCCACCATGCCGCCGCCCGCGACCAGCAGCCCCACCGCCGCCTGGTCGACCTCGCCGACCAGCACGGCCACCCGGGGCGTCGCCGTCCGGGACGGCGGCTCGTTGTTCCGGGCCGGCCGCACCACGACCGCGCGGGCGCCGGCCGGCAGCACGGCCGCGACCTCGTCGGCGATGGCGACCGGGTCGGTGGCGCGCCGCGCGCTGTCCACCGCGCCCACGGCCACCTGGCGCACGTCCACGGCGGGTGCGCCAGGTGCCAGGACCAAGGCCAGGGAGGTGAACGTGATCAGCGCGCCCAGGACGACGAGTGCGATGGCAGTTCGGTACACCCCTTCTACAGTCGTCCGGCGGGAGCGCGCCCTGATCGGGCCGTCCGGGTGAATCAGCCCTGTGCAGTCGCGGGTCCACGCTCCGTGTGCTCGACCAGACGGGTGATGACCGGCTCCCAGACCCCGCGCGGCAGTTCGTGGCCGGTGTCGGGCAGGACCACCAGCGGTCGCGCGGTGGGGATCTCGGCGACGAGCGCTTCCGCGTGCCCCAACGGGAACAGCGGGTCGACGTCGCCGTGCATGACGAGCGTGGGCACCTCGATCTCCGCCAACCGTGCCCGCCACGGCTCGCCACCGACCACCTGGAGGTGGTTGGCGCTGGACGCGATGCTGGTCGAGCGGTCGAACACCAGGCCCGCCAACGCCCGCTCGGCCTCCTCGTCCACCGGGCGCGAGCCCTGGTAGGGCCGCTGCGACGCCACGAGGTGGTCGATCACCGAGTCGCGGTCGGACCAGTCGGGCGGCGGGGTGCCGCCGGCGGCGAAGAACTCCAGCAGGGACGGTGCCATGGGCGGCAGGTCGGGATCGCCGGGACTTCCCGGGCTGGTGGCGATGAGCGTCAGCGTGGCCACGCGGTCCGGGTGGTCCAGTGTCAGCAACTGGGCGAGCATGCCGCCCATGGACAGCCCGACGACGTGTGCCCGCTCGACCCCCAGGGCGTCGAGCACCCCGGCGGCGTCGTCCACCATGTCGGGGAACGTGTAGCCGGGTTCGCCCGGCGGGTAGGACGTCGAGCGCCCGGTGTCGCGGTGGTCGTAGCGGATGACGAACCGGCCGGTGTCGGCGAGCGGCCGGCAGAAGTCGACCTCCCACCGGTCCATCGACCCGGTGACGCCCATGATCAGCAGGACGGCCGGGTCGCCGGGCGTCCCGAAGGTCTCCACGCAGAGGTCCACGCCGTTGGCGCGCAACACCTTTTCGGTCACACCAAGACGATAGCGAGGCCGCCGTCGGCTCGTCGCGTGACGGAGTCACGCCATCGACACGGCCTCCGCGATCAGCTCTGTCTGGCGAAAGCGGTCGTCGGTGAACGGCATGGCGACGATCCGGTCCACGCCCGCCTCCGCGAACGCCGCGAACCGCTCTGCCGCCTGCTCGGGCGTGCCGGTGACGATGCTCGCGCGGGCGTGTTCCTCGGGCATGCCGTAGTCGGTCATCCCCTTGACCCGCTGGTCGATCACGGTCGACGGGACATCGCCCAACGCGACGCTGACGCCGATCGTGACCCCGGGACGCGGGCGGTCGTGCTGCGCGGCGAGTTCTTCCAGTTCCACCAACGCTTTCCGGACCGCGTGAGCGGTGGTGAACGCCGGGTACCAGTGGTCGCCGAAGCGGGCGGCCCGGCGCAGCGCGGGTTTCCCGCCGCCGCCGACCAGCACCGGCGGCATGGTGGCCCCGGGCGACAGGGCGATCTCCTTGCCGTGCAACGTGGTCCGCTCGCCGCGCACGAGTCCGGGCAGGACCTCCAGGATCGCGTCGGTGCGCCTGCCGCGTTCGGCGAACGGCACGTCCACGGCGTGCCAGGCGGCCTCACCGTGCGCCTCGCCGCCACTGCCGACGCCGAGCAGGACCCGGTCACCGGAGAGGTGTTGCAGGGTGGCGATCTGCTTGGCGGTCCAGGCGGGTTGGCGCAGCGGCAGGACCATGACCCCGAAGCCCAGCTTGATCTTCGTGGTGACGGCGGCGACCGTGGCGTGCACGAGCGTGCTGTCCAGGAACGGGTTCACCGGGATCAGGTGGTCGCCGTGCCACAGCGACTCCAGGCCCAGGCCCTCGGCGTGCTGGGCGAAGGCGACCAGGTCGTGCCCGATGCCGGGCAGCGTCGTCCCGACGTCCATCACCGCACCTCCAGCAGGGTTTTGCCGACCGTGGCACGGGATTCGATGGCGGCGTGCGCGTCGGCGGCCCGGTCGAGCGGGAACCGCTGCCCGATCACCGGCCGCACGGACCCGTCGGCGGCGTGGCGCAGGACGGTGGCGACCAGGTCGGCCAGCTCCTCCGGCGTGGGCCTGCTCCCCGAGACGAGCGTGACGCCGCGTTCGGCCGCGCGGTCCGGGTCGATGCCCGCCCACTCGCCGCTGGCCAGGCCGAAGCTGAGCATCCGGCCGCCCGGCCGCAGCAGCTCGAACGCGTGCCGCGCGGTCGGTCCGCCGACGCCGTCGAACACGACGTCCACCGGGTCGGCGGTCCAGCCGGGCTCGGTGTAGTCGACCACCTCGTCCGCGCCCAGGCCGCGCACGACCTCGCCCTTCTCCGCGCCGCCCGCCGCGCCCACGACGGTCGCGCCGGCCGCCTTGGCCAGCTGCACCAGCAGCGTGCCGACCCCACCGGCCGCCGCGAGCACCAGCACCCGCCGACCGGCGACGTCGCCGACCGTGCGCAGGTTGAGCAGGGCGGTGCGGCCGTCGGCCAGCAGGGCGACCGCCGTGTCCAGCGGCACGCCGTCCGGCACGACCGCCACGCCCGCCGCGTCCACGGCGACCCGCTCGGCGTACCCGCCCTGCCCGCCGGTCGAGGTGATCACCCGCTGCCCCACCAGACCGGGGTCCACGCCCTCGCCCACCCGGGTCACCACCCCGCCCACGCCGTTGCCCAGGATCGCGGGCGGTTCGAGTCGGAACGGCCCCTGCCCGGTGCGCCGGTACTGCGTCTCCACGAAGGTGGTGTTCGCGTACGCGACCTCCACCAACGCCTGCCCCGGACCCGCCACCGGGTCCGGCGCCTCCCCGGCGACCAGCACCTCAGGTCCCCCGAACCCGTTCATCCACACCGCGCGCACCGCGTCCCCCAATGGGCCGTCCCGACTCGTGGACACAGCCTGCGACCTCCAGCTAACTGGAGGTCAACTTTCACCCTTGTGGATGTGCGCCGGGTCACCCTAGAGTCTCTGGGAGCGCTCCCAGGGAGCGTTCCCAGAAGCGTCGTCAACCGTCAGAGCAGACGGAGGAACCCTGTCCATGAGATCGCTTCCCCCTCCCCGGTGGCGCCGCCAGGCCACCGCGACCCTCGCCGTCGCCGCCCTGGCCGGCGCGTTGACCTCGGGCACCGCGCACGCGGCCGACTACGAGCGGCTCCTCAACGGCACCTTCTCCAGCGGCACCGCGGACCCGTGGTGGGCCAGCGCCGGCGTGACCAACCGCGTGGTCGGCGGCGAGCTGTGCGCCGCGGTCACCGGCGGCACCGCGAACCCCTGGGACGCCCTGATCGGCCAGAACGGCGTGCCGTTCGAGGCCGGGCAGTCCTACCGGATGTCGTTCGACGCCTACGCCACCGCGCCGCAGTCCATCAACGCCAACGCGGGCGAGGCCGTCGCGCCCTACCGCACCATCGCCCGCCACACCGTCGCGCTGACGACGACCAAGCGGACCTACAGCTTCACCTTCACGCCCGAGCTGGACTTCCCCGAACTCGGCAACGGGCAGTTCTCCTTCCAGCTCGGCGGCAACGCGGCGAACAACACGATCTGCCTCGACAACATCTCGCTGGTCGGCGGCGTGAAGCCACCGGGCGGCGACGCCGGCCCGGCCCCGAAGAAGATCAACGCCGACCAGGTCGCGTACGCGCCCGGCCTGCCCAAGCGCGCCACCCTGACCTCGACGGCGACCACCCCGCAGACGTGGACGCTGAAGAACGCGGCGGGCGCGACCGTGGCGACCGGCCAGACCACGCCGAAGGGCCTCGACGCGGCCTCCGGCGACTCGACGCACGTCATCGACTTCTCGTCCTACGACACCGTCGGCACCGGCTACACGCTGTCCGTCGGCGCGGACACCAGCTTCCCGTTCGACATCTCCGCCGACCGGTTCAAGCAGCTGCGCTACGACGCGCTGGCGTTCTTCTACCACCAGCGCAGCGGCATCGAGATCCAGGCGCAGTACGTCGGCGACACCTACGCACGTCCCGCCGGTCACCTGAACGTCGCGCCGAACAAGGGTGACAACAACGTGCCCTGCAAGGCGGACATCGCCTGCGGCTACACGCTCGACGTGCGCGGCGGCTGGTACGACGCGGGCGACCACGGCAAGTACGTGGTCAACGGCGGCATCTCGGCGTGGCAGGTGCTCAACACCTACGAGCGCGCCCTGCGCCTGGGCGACGCGTCCGCGCTGGGCGACGGCAAGCTGAACATCCCCGAGAAGGCCAACGGCGTGCCCGACATCCTCGACGAGGCCCGCTGGGAGGTCGAGTGGCTGCTGAAGATGCAGGCGCCCGACGGCATGGCGCACCACAAGATCCACGACGCCGAGTGGACCGGCCTGCCCCTGCTGCCGCACCAGGACCCGCAGGCGCGGCGACTGTCGGCGACCAGCACGGCGGCGACGCTGAACCTGGCCGCGGTGGCGGCGCAGGCGGCCCGCATCTGGAAGACGATCGACCCGGCGTTCTCGGCCAAGGCGCAGGCGGCGGCGGTGAAGGCGTACGCGGCGGCGAAGGCCAACCCGAACAAGATCGCCGACCCGAACGACGGCACCGGCGGTGGCGCCTACAGCGACGACAAGCTGGCCGACGAGTTCTACTGGGCGGCGGCCGAGATGTTCGCGACCACCGGCGAGGCGTCCTACCGCGCCGACGTCACCGGCTCGACCCTCTACAAGGGACGGTCGCTGGACCAGCGCGGTTTCGACTGGGGCTCCACGGGTCCGCTGGGTGACATCACGCTGGCGATCGTGCCCAACGGCCTGCCCGCGGCGGACGTCGCGGCGATCCGGCAGGCGTTCACCACCACGGCCGACGGCCTGCTGTCGCAGCTGACGACCCTGGCCTACCCGGCGCCGTACAAGACCCTCGACGGCACCTACGAGTGGGGTTCCAACGGCCTGGTCGCCAACAACGCGTCGGTGCTGGCGCTGGCGCACGACTTCACGGGCGCGGCGAAGTACCGCGAGGGCGTGTTCGAGGTCCTGCACTACCTGCTGGGCCGCAACCCGGTCAGCTACTCGTACGTGACGGGCTACGGCACCCAGCCGGTGAAGAACGTCCACCACCGGCACTGGGCCAACCAGCTCGATTCCTCGTTGCCGACCGCGCCGCCCGGCGTGCTGTCGGGTGGTCCGAACAGCGGCCTCCAGGACCCGATCGCGGCGCGGCTGCTGCCCGGGTGCAAGCCGCAGAAGTGCTTCGTGGACCACATCGAGGCGTACTCGCTGAACGAGGTCACGGTCAACTGGAACTCGGCGTTCGCGTGGATCGCCAACTGGGCGGCGGAGAAGTCGTCGTCGGCCCCGGCCGACACCACTCCGCCGACCGTGCCCGGCGCCCCCG
Source organism: Actinosynnema sp. CA-248983 (assembly GCA_050954585.1). Taxonomy (GTDB): domain Bacteria; phylum Actinomycetota; class Actinomycetes; order Mycobacteriales; family Pseudonocardiaceae; genus Actinosynnema. The sequence continues at coordinate 6,383,841 of CP191863.1, forward strand.
TGGCGTCGGACGTCACCGCCACCGGGGCGAAGCTGACCTGGACGGCGTCGACCGACCCGGAGAGCGGCGTCAAGGACTACGACGTGGTCGCGGTCGAGGGTGACGCGCTGCGCGTGGTCGCCACCGTCACCGGCACGTCCTACACGGTGACCGGCCTGCGCCCCGACACGGCGTACCGGTTCGCGGTGGTGGCGCGCAACAACGCCGGTCTGCGGTCGGGCATGTCCCCGTTCGGGACGTTCACCACGAAGCCGGACGGTGCCACGTACTGCAAGGTGACCTACCAGCAGTCGACGTGGAGCACGGGCCTGTCCGCGTACGTCACCATCCAGAACACCAGCAACGCCCCGTGGCCGTCGTGGACGCTGAAGTTCACGTGGCCCGGCAACCAGAAGATCACGCAGGGGTGGTCGGCGAACTGGACCCAGTCGGGCCAGATGGTCACCGCCACCAGCGTGTCGTGGAACTCCAACGTCCCGGTGGGCGGCTCGGTCCAGGTGGGCTTCAACGCCTCCTCGACCCCGCCGCACCTGGAACCGACGGACTTCACGGTCAACGGTCAGCGCTGTAGCAGGGGCTGACCGTCAGTGAGGGGGCCGTCGACCATGCGCCCGGTCGGCGGCCCCTTCACCTTTGCGCGAGGTGCTCCTGGATGCGCAGGTGCCGGAACTGGTAGCTGGCGCAGCACGCCGCGGCGGTGGGCGTCCTCCAGGGAGTCCATGAGCCGCCACGGCATCTTCCCGAACACCCCGAACCAGGACCGCGCGATCCCGAACTTCACCCACGCGCCCGAGAAGTGCCGGGGGCGATGCCGACAAGGCTGATCGCCACCGCCACGGACAACGCGTCCTCGGAGCTTTAGGGCCACCACAGCACCGCGCCGACACCAGCCAAGAAGATGCCGCCCACCACCTACGTAAGTCCACGCGGACATCCTCGCCGACCCGGGAAGGGTTAAGCCCCCGCCTTCGCCAGCACGTCGAGGAACTCCTCCGCGCCGCCGTCGAGGAAGTCGTGGCCGACGTCCAGCGACCGCACCTGCCAGGTCGGATCACCCTGGAACGCGTCGCGGAACTGGGTGAAAGGGCTTTCCTGGGTCCGCTCGCAATACAGGTACCAGCGGTCGGTGATCTTGTCGGTGGCGCCGGTCAGGCGGGAGCGTTGGAGCAGGGACGCGATCGGGTGGGCGAACGCGCGGTCGTCGAAGAACGGCATCGGGGCCACGCCGCGGCCGTCGGCCGCCGCGCCGTCGACGTACCAGTCCCGCCAGAAGCCGTGCACGAGGTCCCACGCGGACTGGCCGTCGCGCGGCACGAGTGCGTCCACGTACACCAGGGACTTGATCTTCTCCGGCACGCGGTCCGCGGCGCCGGTGATCACCATGCCGCCGTAGCTGTGGCCTGCGAGGACGACGTCGTCCAAGCCTTCCAGCAGGGCCAGCACCTGCTCAACGTGTTCCTTCAGGTTGCCGTCGGCGCTCAACGTCGGCGTGTGCACGTCGTGTCCCTGTGCGCGCAACTGGTCCGCGACGGGGTCGTAGTACCAGCCACCGTGGCAGGCGCCGGCGATCAGCACGTAAGTCGTCATGTGATCGACATTAGAACCGCTTTAGGACATAGGATGTCCGTAATGAACATGCCCGCCCGCATGTTGCGACTCTTGTCACTCCTCCAGAGCCGCCGGGACTGGACCGGCGCGGAACTGGCGGAGCGGCTCGGGGTGACCGACCGGACCGTGCGGCGCGACGTCGAGCGGTTGCGGGAGTTGGGTTATCCCGTGCACGGGATGACCGGGACGACGGGCGGGTACCGGCTGGAGTCAGGGCGCGACCTGCCGCCGTTGCTGCTGGACGACGACGAAGCGGTGGCGGTGGCCATCGGGTTGCGGACGGCGGCGTCCACCCGCGGCATGGAAGAAAGCGCTTGCCGAGCCCTGGCCAAGCTGGAACCCGTGCTGCCGGACCGCTTGCGCCGGCAGATCGACGCGCTGGGCTCGACGGTGTCGCGCATCCCGTTCGGCGGGGCGCCCGAGTCCGACCCGGCGGCACTGGGCGTGCTGGCGGCGGCGTGCCGGGACCGCGAGGCGGTGCGGTTCGCCTACAAGGGCCGGGACCGCAAGGTCGAGCCGCACAGCCTGGTGACGCTGTTCCGCCTCTGGTACCTGCTCGCGTACGACCCGGCCAAAAACGACTGGCGGATGTTCCGGGTGGACCGGATCGGCGCGCCGCGCACCACCGGCCACCGGTTCCCGCCCCGCGACCTGCCCGAGGAGCCCGGCGCCTTCGTCGCGCGCCGGCTGACCACCGCTCCCTACCGGTACACGGCGACCGCCCTGGTCCGGGCGCCCGCGCCGGTCGTGGAGGCCCGGCTGGTGGTGGCGCTGCCCGGCAAGGTCGAGCCGGTGTCGGCGACGACCTGCCGGGTGCACCTGGGCGCGGACACGATCGAGCCCATCGCCGCGGACCTGCTGCTGTGCGGCGCGGACTACACCCTGGAGGCGTCCGACGAGGTCGTGGCCGCGTTGCGCGCGGTCGGGGCCCGGCTCACCGGTACGCGTCCTGACCCACCGGCCGCACCAGGATCTCGTTGACGTCCACAGTGGACGGCTGGGACACCGCGTAGAGCACCGCCCGCGCCACGTCGGCGGGCGCGAGCTTCGGGTCACCCAGCCGCGACGCGGGGATGCCGCCGGTGTCGGTCAGGCCCGGCTGGACCAGCGTGACCCGCACGCCGGTGCCGACGCACTCCGCCCGGATCGCCTGCGCCAGGCCGGTGACCGCCCACTTCGTCGCCGCGTACAGGTTGCCCGGCCGCACCCCGCGCCCCGCCGCCGACCCGGTCAGCACCAGGTGGCCGCCGCTGCGGATCAGCGCGGGCAGCGCGGCGCGTGCGGTGAACGCCGGGCCGCACACGTTGGTCAGGACCATGTCGGCCCACTGCGCGGGCGGCGCGCCCTGCGAGGACGTGAACGACGTGATGACGCTGGTGCCCGCGTTGGCGAACACGACGTCCAGCCGCCCCCACTCCTCCTCGACCCGGCCGACCAGCGCGGCGACCAGCTCCCACTTGCGCACGTCGCAGGAGGCCACCCAGACCCGGTCCGGGCCGCCCAGCCGCGCGGCGTGCTCGGCCAGCTTGTCGACGTCCCGCGCGGCCAGCACCAGCCGGTACCCGGCCTCGGCGGCGGCCTGCGCGGTCGCCAGGCCGATGCCGCGGGAAGCACCCGTGATGAGGAACACCCCTTCACCCATGTCGGCAGGTTACTGCTGGTTGGATCAGCGCACCGCGTTGCGCCGCCGGAGGCAACAAAACAGCGTCCGATGGCGTCTATGTGGAGGACAACCACCTGATTGGGGGCACATGAACATCAACCGCAGGTTCGCGCTGGGTCTGGGCTCGGTCGCGGCGGCCACCGCCGTCGTGGGCACCGCCGGCACGGCCTCGGCGCAGGAGACCGACGCCGAGTGGGACGCGCTGATCCCGACCACCGCCGACCTTGCCCGCCGCAAGATCGCGCGGAAGTACCAGCGTGAGACCTACCTCGCGCGCGGGACCTGGTCGTCCTACATCGGTGTGGCCGACCCGGACGGCGAGGTGAAGACCGCCGTGGAGGACAACGCCGACCGGGTGGTCGACGCGTACAGCGTGAACAAGATCGCGGTGGCGGTCGCGGTGCTGGACAAGGTCGACCGGGGCCTGATCACGCTCGACCAGCGGGTGGACGTGACCGCGTCGATCGTGATCCAGGACACCGACGGGATCTTCGGGCTGGACGGGGCGTACCCCAGTTCGGTGACCGTCGGGCACGCGCTGGCGGCCCTGCTGACCGTGTCGGACAACACCGCGGTGCGGCTGTGCGGGCTGGTCGTGCCGGCGGCGGAGCTGAACGAGATCCTGCGGTCGAAGGGTTTCGTGCACACGCAGGTCGTGCCGGTGGCCAACCCGAACCGGTTCTTCCTGGGCACGACGACGCCGCGCGAGACGTTCACGCTGCTGCAGAAGCTGGTGCGCGGTGAGCTGCTGTCGGCGGGGTCGACGGAGCACCTGCTGAAGGTGCTGCGGTCGCTGACGTCGTTCACGGACGGCATCCGGCTGAACCTGTCGTCCGCCGAACGGCTGAACGTGGCCACCAAGGCGGGGTGGTTCGCGGACGGTCGCAACGAGGCGGGGATCGTGTTCGACGCGTCGGGCAAGGCGGTCGTGACCTACGCGCTGTTCGCGTCGGGCCAGTTCGCCGGCGACCAGGCGGCGAACGCGGACAACTACAGCGCCACCCACCCGGCCCTGCGCGCCCGCGCCGCCCTGGGCCGGACGCTGTACGACTCGGTCCTGCGCATCACCACCGCCAAGCCGCGCGCGTACTCGGCCCAGCCGTACCGCGCGTCCAACGGCGGCTGAGCCCGATGACCGGGTCGCGGTTGTCCTGCCGCGACCCGGGCACCGGTCGTTCTGAGCGCTGACGGGCAGGCAGGACACGATCCGCCGGGCGCTGACCATCGACGACACCGGCCCACCGCGGCCCACTCACGCCAACTGCGGCACGGCCTCCGGCCCCCGGTTCCATCGTCCCACGGCCCACCGACAGTCCACGTTCCGTTACGCCGGGTGGGTGGTGCGCGCTACTCGTCGGTATCCCAGGGCGCCGGGTGTGCTCTTCTGCTCATGAGAGCATTCGGGGGAATGGGGACTCTCGGTATGTCCGAGTTGCTGCACCTGCACGCCGAGCAGCGGGGAGTGCGGCCTCCGCTGCGGAAGTCGCGTGAGATCCAGGGGAACGTGCTCGCCGCGTTCAACAAAGACCACCAACAATTCCGCTTCCTGCGGTTCACCGACGCCAAGCTGGGCAGAACCTGGCTGGCCGCCATGATCGGCTACCTGTCGGTCACCGCCGACGTCGAGGACTTCAACGAAGCCTTCTCGCTGGGCCGCGCCATGTTCGGCGGGGACCCGCAAACGCTCAAAGCCACCTGGGCGAACCTGTCCCTCACACCGGAGGGCCTGGTCAAGCTCGCGGTCAACCCGTCCGCGGTCGCCGAAGACCTGCGCAGGCGCGACCCGGAGCTGTGGATGGGCGCGGAAGCGCGGGCGGACGTCACCGGGGATGACCCGGAAGAGTGGTTGTTCGGCCGCTCCGAGCAGCACATCCACGCCGTCGTCACGGTGGCGTCCGACTGCATCGAGCGCCTCCAGGCCGTCGACACCATGCTGGACCTGCTCGACGACCTCCTGGGCGTGGTGAAGGTGCACCAGGAACTCGGCGAAACGCTCCCGGGCGCGCTCAAGGGCCGCGAGCACTTCGGGTTCAAGGACGGCATCTCGCAGCCCGGTGTCCACGACTTCCACGAAGAAGACCCGCACCGGCCCGGCCACCGCCTCGGCCACGCCGGCGCGCTGCTGGTCAAGCCCGGCGAGTTCGTCTTCGGCCACGACACCGAGCGCGGCGACGAGAGCGACCGGACCGCCCGCTGGCTGCACAACGGGTCGCTCCAGGTCATCCGCCGCCTCACCCAGGACGTCGCGGGCTGGCAGGAAGCCCTCCGGGAGCACGCCGACGCCCTGGGCGTCACCCCCGACGAGATGGGCGCCCTGCTGATCGGCCGCCACCGCGACGGACGTCCGCTCGCCGACCCGACCGACCCGGCGCTGGGCCTCGGGCCGGACCGCAACGACTTCGACTACGCCGCCGACCCGCTGGGCGAGCGCACCCCGTGCCCGGCGCACATCCGCAAGACCAACCCGCGCTCGTTCACCTACCGCAAGCCCACGCAGCGGCGCATCCTGCGGCGCGGCATCCCGTTCGGCCCGCCGCACGAGCAGGACCCGCACGCCGAGCGCGGGCTGGTGTTCGTCGCCCACTGCACGTCGATCCGCGAGCAGTTCGAGTTCCAGCAGCGGGTCTGGGCGAACAACCCGGACTTCGCCGGGGGCGCGGTCGGCGCGCCGACCGGCACCGACCCGGTCATCGGGGGCGCGGGCGGCGCCCGGTTCCGGGGCACACAGTTCGGGGGCGCGCAGTTCGAGAGCACCGAACTGGCGTTCCCCCGCTTCGTCCGCACCACGGGCGCGCTGTACGCCCTGGTCCCGTCGATCAGCACGCTGCGGCTGCTCGCCGCGGGCCGGGAACTGCCGCGCTAGACGCGCGGCCGGTCGTGGCCGCCGTCCACGACCGGCCGCCACCCGGCCGCGTGCCGCCGCACCAGGTCCGCCGCGACCGACGCGAAGTCCGCCGCCCAGACGTCCGCGTTGAACACCTCGACCTCGACGTCACCGGAGTAGAACGGCTCCACCAGCGCGGTCAGCCACGGCAGGTCGATGTGCCCGTCGCCGGGCAGGCCGCGCCCGAGCAGCACGTCCGCCGGCAGCGGCGTGATCCAGTCGCACACCTGGTAGGAGAAGATCCGGCCGGCCGCGCGGGCGACCTGCGCGGGCAGGTCCGGGTCCCACCACACGTGCAGCGCGTCGACCACGACGCCCACCACGTCCGGGGAGAACGGCGCGGCCAGGTCCAGCGCCTGGCCCAACGTCGACACCACGCCCCGGTCGGCGCAGAACATCGGGTGCATGGGCTCGATCGCGAGCTTCACACCCGCGTCCGACGCGTAGGGCGCCAAGGCTTCCAACGCGTCCGCGACCCGCCGCCGCGCGCCGACCAGGTCGCGGTCGGGCACCCCGCCGGGCACCAGGACCAGGCAGTCCGCCCGCAGCGCCGCCGCTTCGTCGATGGCCTTCCGGTTGTCCGCCAACGCTTCCCGCTGGTCGACCCCGGTGAAGAACCCGCCCCGGCACAGCGACGACACCCGCAGCCCGGCCTCCTCGACCAGCCGCGCGGACTTGGCCGGCCCGAACTCCGCCACCGGTTCGCGCCACAGCCCGATCGACCCGATCCCGTGCCGCACGCACACGTCGACCGCCTCGGCGACCGTCGCGTGCTTGATCGTGGCCTGGTTGAGCGACAACCTCACGACAACACCCCCACGAGCTTCTCCCACCGGGCCGCCGCGAGCGCCGGGTCCACCAGCAGGCCGGCGGCGTCGGCCAAGCGCAGGGTCTCCCCCAGGTGCACGACGGACCGCGCCGACTGCATCCCGCCCACCATCGACCAGGCGTCCTGGAACCCGTTGAGCCAGGCCAGGAACACCACACCGGTCTTGTAGTGGAACGTGGGCGCGCCGAAGATGTGCCGGGACAGCGCCACGGTCGGCTCCAGGATCGCCCGGAACCCTTCCACGTCACCGGAGTCCAGCACGTGCAGCGCGGACGCGGCGGCGGGGGCGATCGGGTCGAAGATGCCGAGCAGGGCGTCGCTGTGGCCGACCTCGTCACCCGCGATCAGCTCGGGGTAGTTGAAGTCGTCGCCGGTGTAGCAGCGGACGCCGTCGGGCAGCGCGCGCCGCAACGATACCTCGTGCCCGGCGTCGAGCAGCGACACCTTCACACCGTCCACTTTGGACGGGTAGGTGTGGATGAGGTCGAGGAAGTTCTTGGTCGCCTCGGCCACGTCCGCCGAGCCCCAGTAACCGGTCAGCGCCGGGTCGAACGCCGGGCCCAGCCAGTGCAGGATCACCGGCTCGGTCACCTGCTCCAGCAGGGCGGCGTAGACCCGTTGGTAGTCCTCGGGCCCGCGCGCCACGGCGGCCAGCTTGCGGCTGCACATCAGGATCGGCTGCACGCCGAGCGCGGTCACCGCCTCCAGTTGCTCGGTGTAGGCGGTCAGCGGGTCGGCGGTGTCGTGGTCGGTGCCGACGCCCGCCGCGATCCGGCCGGTCGCCTCGGCGGCGCTGCGCCGGACCAGTTCCAGGGCGGTCGGCCAGTCCAGGCCCATGCCGCGCTGGGCGGTGTCCATCGCCTCGGCGACGCCGAAACCCAGGTCCCACAGGCGGCGGCGGAAGGCCAGCGTGGCGTCCCAGTCGAGCTTGGCCGGCGCGCCCGGGGTGTTGTCGGCGAACGGGTCGGCCACGACGTGTGCGGCGGCGAACGCGACGCGGGACGTCGGCGGGCCGGCCGGCGCGCCCCAGTCCTTCGGCGGTTGCAGCGCGTGGGTGGTGGAGGTGCCGTCGGTCTGCGGCAGGCGGACGGTTGTCACGCGGGCACCTCGATCCGGCGGCCGGTGCGCGAGGACTCCAGGCCGAGGGCGGCGAGCCGGACGTCCCGGGCGCCGGCGCGGAAGTCGTGCCGGTAGGGCAGGTCGCGGTGGACGTGGGTGAGGAAGTCCTCCCACTGCACGCGGAACCCGTTGCCGAACTCCTCGTTGTCCGGCACCTCCTGCCACTGCGCGCGGAAGTCGTGCGACGAGGGGACGTCCGGGTCCCACACCGGCTTCGGCGTCATCTCGCGGGCCTGCACCACGCAGTTGCGCAGGCCGGCGACGGCGCTGCCGCGGGTGCCGTCGACGTGGAACTCCACCAGTTCGTCGCGCCGCACGCGGGTGGTCCAGGAGGAGTTGACCTGGGCCACCACTCCCCCGGCCAGTTCGAAGATCGCGTAGGCGGCGTCGTCAGCCGTGGCGGCGTAGGGCTGCCCCTGCTCGTCCCAGCGCCGCGGGATGTGCGTGACGGCGCGCGCGGTGACCGCCTCGACCGGCCCGAACACGTTCTCCAGCAGGTAGGACCAGTGGCAGAACATGTCCACGACGATCCCGCCGCCGTCCTCGGCCCGGTAGTTCCAGGAGGGTCGCTGCGCGGTCTGCCAGTCGCCCTCGAAGACCCAGTAGCCGAACTCGCCGCGGATGCTCAGCACCCGGCCGAAGAAGCCCGAGTCCACCAGGCGGCGCAGCTTGCGGACGCCCGGGAGGTAGAGCTTGTCCGCGACCACGCCGTGCCGGACGCCCTTGGCGTCGGCCAGCCGGGCGAGTTCGAGGACGTCCTCGGGCGAGGAGGCGACCGGCTTCTCGGTGTAGACGTGCTTGCCCGCGGCGATGGCCTTGGAGATGGCGGCGACGTGGGCCGAGGTGACCTGGGCGTCGAAGTACACCTCGGTGGCCGGGTCGCCCAGGGCCGCGTCCAGGTCGGTGGTCCAGCGGGCGAGGTCGTGGCGCGCGGCGAGTTCCTTGAGCTTCTCCGCGTTGCGGCCGACCAGGACGGGCTCGGGGAGCAGCACGGTGTCCGGGTCGACGCGGACCCCGCCGCGTTCGCGGATGGCGAGGATCGAGCGGACGAGGTGCTGGCGGTACCCCATCCGCCCGGTGACCCCGTTCAACACAACCCCGATCGTGCGCACAGCCATGCGTGACCTCCGAGCCCTGTGTGTGGAAGGCGCCGTGTGGAAAGCGCTTTCCACACGCTACGGTCGGCCGGACGCGCACGTCAACACACCCCGGTCCGGCGACCGCCGGGTGTGGCGCCGCCGGCGTGCGACCGGTCGCGGGTTAGGCTCGCCACCCGCACACCGCGAGGAGGAACGCTTGGCATCCCGGCAGGTCACGCTGGTCGAAGTGGCGAAGCACGCGGGCGTCTCGCTGGCCACCGCCTCGCGCGTGCTCAACGGCAGCACCCGCCAGGTGAGCGACGAACTGCGGGAACGCGTCGTCGGCACCGCCCGGCGGCTCGGCTACCTGCCCAACGCCTCCGCCCAGGCCCTCGCCCGCAACAGCAGCGCCCTGGTCGGCCTGCTGGTGCACGACATCGCGGACCCGTACTTCTCCTCCATCGCCGCGGGCGTCACCCGGGTCGCCGAGGAAGCCGGGCTCGTCGTGGTGCTCGGCACCACCGGCCGCGACCCCGGCCGCGAGGTCGACCTCCTGCACACCCTGCGCGCCCACCGGGCCCGCGCCGTGGTCATCGCGGGCAGCCGCACCACCGACAAGCCCGCCGCCGCCCGCCTGGCCGAGGAGATCGACGCGTTCACCGCCCAGGGCGGGCGGGTCGCCGCCGTGTCGCAGGCCAAGCTCGGCGTGGACACCGTCGTCCCGGCCAACCGGGCGGGCGCGCGGGCGCTGGCCGTGGAACTCGCCGCGCTCGGCCACCGGAAGTTCGCCGTGCTCGGCGGGCCGGCGGACCTGGTGGTCGCCCGGGACCGCGTCGCCGGGTTCCGCGCCGGTCTGGCCGAGGTGGACGTGCCCGACCCGGTCGTCCACCCCGGCGACTTCACCCGCGACGGCGGCTACGCCGCGACCCAGGCGCTCCTCGCCGCGAACACCGGCGCCACCTGCATCTTCGCCGTCAACGACGTGATGGCGGTGGGCGCCATGGCGGCGCTGCGCGACCACGGCCTGCGGGTGCCCGAGGACGTGTCGATCGCCGGTTTCGACGACATCCCCACCCTGCGCGACCTGGCCCCCGGCCTGAGCACGGTCCGGCTGCCCCTGGAGGACATGGGCGAACGCGCCGCGCGGCTGGTGCTGGAGGAGGCCCCGGGCGCGCGGACGGTCCGGGTGGCCGGCGAGGTGGTACTGCGCGCGAGCACGTCGTCACCCTCCGGAGCCGGACTGCGCTGACCCGCGCCGACTCTCTAAACTGGACCGGTAGTCCGACCACCCCTGCCTAGGAGTGATCACCTCCGTGCGCGACGCGCAATCGCCTGGATGCAGTACTGAGCCGGGTCCGACACCCGGCTTGCCGCAAGACCCCAGCCCCTCCCGGGGTGCCCGGTGACCGACATCCTGCTCGGCGTGCTGGGACTGGTCGCCGTCGTGGCGCTGACGATCGGCACGTTCATCGCCGTCGCCGCCGAGTTCTCGCTGACCGCGCTGGAGCGCAGCACCGTCGAATCGCACGTCGCCACCGTGGGCGACGCCAAGGCCAAGACGGTGGAGAAGGCCCACCGGTCGCTGTCGTTCCAGCTGTCCGGCTCGCAGTTGGCCATCACGTTCACCACGCTGATCACCGGTTTCATCGCCGAACCGGCCCTGGCCGAGCTGATCGCCCCCGGGCTGGGGCTGGTCGGCGTGCCCGAGTCGGTGGCCCGGCCGGTGTCGCTGGTGGTCGCGCTGTCGCTGGCCACCGCGCTGTCGATGGTGTTCGGCGAGTTGGTGCCCAAGAACCTGGCCATCGCCAAGCCGCTGGAGACCGCGCGGGCCGTCGCGGGCATCCAGGCGGGTTTCTCGGCGGTGTTCCGCTGGCTGATCACCGGCCTGAACGGGGCGGCGAACTGGCTGGTCCGCAGGCTGGGCGTGGAACCGGCCGAGGAACTGGCGTCCGCGCGGTCCCCGCAGGAGTTGGGCGCGCTGATCCGCTCCAGCGCCGAACAGGGCACCATCGACGAGGGCACCGCGACCCTGCTGGACCGTTCCCTGCGCTTCGGCGACCGGACGGCGGACGAGCTGATGACGCCCCGCGTGCGCGTCGAGTCGCTCCGCGCCGACGCGACTGTTCTCGACCTGCTGGCCAAAGCCAGGGAAACCGGTTTCTCCCGGTTCCCCGTGCACAACGGCGACCTGGACGAGGTACGCGGGATCGTGCACGTCAAACAGGCCTTCAACGTGCCACGCAACCAACGCGCCACCACTCCGGTCTCCGCCCTGACCCGCCCCGTGCAGACCGTGCCGGAAACCTTGGAGGGCGACGCCCTCCTGGACCGCCTCCGTGCGTCCGGCCTGCAAACCGCGCTGGTCGTGGACGAGTACGGCGGCACAGCGGGCATGGTGACCTTGGAGGACTTGGTCGAGGAGATCGTCGGCGACGTCCGCGACGAACACGACCGCCGCGAGGGCTCACCGGTCCGGCCCGTGGGCGACGGCTGGCTGGTCTCGGGCCTGCTGCGCGACGACGAGGTCGCCGAGGCAACCGGTTTCCACATGCCGGAGGGCGACTACGAGACCCTGGCCGGGTTGGTGCTGGCCCGGTTGGGTCGGATTCCGGACGTCGGCGACGAGATCCGCGTCGACGGTTGGCGGATCACCGTGGCGCAGATGGACAAGCACCGGGTGGCCGAGTTGCGGGTGTCGCGCGTCGAGCCGGAGGTGGCGCGGTGAGCGTCCTGATGATCCTGCTGCTCTTGGCGGGCAACGCCTTCTTCGTAGGCGCCGAATTCGCCATCATCACCGCTCGGCGGGATCGCTTGGAGGCGTTGGCCGACCGGGGCAGTACTCGGGCCCGGGTGGTGATCCGGGCCGGCCGCGAGCTGCCGTTGCTGATCGCCGGCGCCCAGTTGGGCATCACCCTGTGCTCGCTGGGCTTGGGCGCCCTGGGTGAGCCCGCCGTGGCGTCGATGCTGGAGGCCCCGTTCCACTCGGTGGGCCTGCCGCCGGCCGTGTTGCACGGTGTGGCGTTCGCGATCGCGCTGGTGATCGTGGTGGCGCTGCACACCGTGCTGGGCGAGATGGTGCCGAAGAACCTCGCCATCGCGGGTCCGGAGCGGACCGCATTGCTGCTGGTGCCGGTGCACTACTGGTTCTGCAAGCTGGTCGCGCCGTTGTTGCGGGGTTTCACCGTCGTGTCGACGGCTGTGCTGCGGCTGGTCGGCGTGGTGCCGAAGGACGAGCTGGAGTCCGCGTACACGCGTGATGAGCTGGCGCTGTTGATCGCCCAGTCCCGGCAGGAGGGCTTGCTGGAGGACTCCGAGCACCGTCGGTTGACGCAGACGTTGTCGTCGGCGGAGCGGACGGTGGCTGATGTCCTGGTGCCACTGGAAAGGGTGATGTCCGTTCCCGCGCGGCCGACGATCGGGGATGTCGAGGCGGTGGTTTCGGCGACCGGGTTCTCGCGTTTTCCGGTGCGGGATGACGGTGGGGTGTTGGTGGGGTACCTGCACGTGAAGGACGTGTTGGACCTGGCCGATGCCGACCCGTCGACGGTCTTGCCGGCGGATCGGGTGCGGGGGTTGCCGGAGGTCGGGGTCGAGGCGCGGTTGGACGAGGCGCTGGCGGCTTTGCGGCGGGCGCAGAGCCATTTGGCGAAGGCTGTGACGGTGGAGGGGGAGGTGCGGGGCGTGGTGGCTTTGGAGGATTTGGTGGAGGAGTACGTGGGCACCGTCCGAGACGGCACCCACGTCTACCGCGACCTCTGACACAAGCAAGAAGCCCAAGTTGGGGTGTGTCCGACCGGCGGACCGCCCGCTCAGTACGCCGACTGGCACCAGGTGGCACCTGGTGGCACACGTTGGCACCACTTCGGGGTTGCGGGTGGTGCCAGGGTGGTGCCATAGTTGTGCCATGGACCTCACGCCGTATGTCGAGAACCTTCGCCGCGAGCTGGCGGTAGCCGCCGAGGCCGTCGGTGACGAGGCCCGCGCCCTTGCCGATCGCCTCACCTCCCAGGTCGACTCCGCCACCCGCCTGACCCTCCTGGAAGCGCTTTCCACCGCCGCCGCCGAGATCACCCGCGACCTCGCCCCCGGCTCCGTGGACGTGCGCCTGCGCGGCCGGGACCCCGAGTTCGTGGTCAACGCGCCCCCGAGCGCACCCGAGACACCCCCGCAGCCGGCTCCGCCGCCACCGCCGCCGGTGGACGACGACGGCACGATGACGCGCATCAACCTCCGCCTGCCCGAGCACCTCAAGCAGCGCGTCGAGGAAGCCGCCGCCCAGGCCGGCATCTCGGTGAACGCCTGGCTGGTCCGCGCCGCCTCCTCCGCGCTCGACCAGGGCGTCCGCCAGCCCACCACGCACTTCGGCCAGCGCTACACCGGCTGGGTCCGGTAACCAGCCCCACCAGCGCAAACAACTCCCAGACCCACTACCAGGGGACAGCCATGCCCATTTTCGCCACGCCCGAACCGATCTCCGTCGCCCTCGAACTGATCGTCGGCCCCACCCGGATCACCGCGTCCGACCGGACCGACACCGTGGTCGAGGTGCGGCCGACCAACCCGAACCGGGACGGGGACGTGAAAGCCGCCGACCAGACCCGGGTGGAGTTCGACAACGGTCGGCTGCTGGTCAAGACGCCCAAGCCGCGCGGCATCTTCAACAAGGGCGGCTCGGTGGACGTCTCGATCGAACTGCCGGCCGGGTCCAGCGTCCGGGGGACACGGCGCTGGGCGACCTCGACGCGCGCGGTCGGTTCGGGGAGTTCCGGTTCCGCAGTGCCACCGGGAACCTCCGCGTCGACCGCACCGGGCCGCTGCGGTTGCGCACGGCGATGGGCAACGTCGGCGTCAACCACGTCACGGGCGAGGCCGACGTGCTGACCGGGTCCGGCGAACTGCGCGTGGAGCACGTCGACGGGAACGCCGTGATCAAGAACTCCAACGGGCCGACCCGCGTCGGCGAGGTCACCGGCGAACTGCGCGTGAAGTCCGCGAACGGCGACATCTCCGTGGACCTCGCCCACCGCGACGCCACCGCCACCACCGCGAGCGGCAGCATCCGCATCGCCGAGGTGGTGCGGGGCAAGGTCGTCGTGGAGACGTCCGTGGGCCAGTTGGAGATCGGCATCCGCAACGGCACCGCGGCGTGGCTGGACCTGGGCTCGGTGCTGGGCGCCGTGCACAACTCCCTGGAGGCCGCCGCGGCCCCCGATCCCGCCACCGAGACCGTCGAGGTCCGGGGGCGCACCGCGTACGGCGACATCGTGGTCCGCCGTGCCATCCCGATGAAGGAGGACGACTCATGACCGACCTCGCCGACCGGTGGGGCATCCACCCGGCGCAGTTCTGGCTGCGTGGCGACGACCCCGCCAGCCCGGTCTCGTTCGACGAGCAGACCGGAATGTGGAACGTCCACGGGCACGAGGAAGCCTGCGTGGTCCTCGGTGACCCGAAGACCTTCTCCTCGGCCCACGTGAACGACCTCTTCCCGGTCCAGATGGACCAGTCGCTGCGGGAGGGCAACCTCCTGGACATGGACCCGCCGGACCACCGCAAGCTGCGCAACCTGGTGAGCAAGGCCTTCTCCGGCAAGGTCGTGGCCGACCTGGAGCCCCGCATCACCGCGCTCACCCACGAACTGCTCGACCAGGTCGACACCGACCGCTTCGAACTGGTCTCGGACCTCGCCTACCCGCTCCCGGTGATCGTGATCGCCGAACTGCTCGGCCTGCCGGCGAGCGACCGCGAGCTGTTCCGCGAGTGGGTGGACAAGATGTTCGCCGAGACCAACCAGTTCTCCTTGAACGACAGCAAGGAGAAGATGGAACAGGACTTCGCCGCGGCGGTCGAGGGGTTCGCCCCGATGCAGGAGTACCTGAAGGAGCACATCCGGGCCCGGCGGGCCAACCCCGGTGACGACCTGATCTCCGGCCTGGTGCAGGCGGAGGTCGACGGGGAGCGCTTGAACGACAACGAGGTCGTCAACTTCTCCGTCGTGCTCCTGGTCGCCGGGCACATCACCACCACCATGCTGCTGGGCAACACGACCCTGTGCCTGGACGCCCACCCCGCGCAGCGGGAACGGGTCCGCGCCGACCGGTCGCTGGTGCCGGTGGCGATCGAGGAGTCGCTGCGCTACTTCACCCCGTTCGCGGCCGTGGCGCGGGCCACGACCACGGACGTGACCGTTGGGGGACAACACATCCCGGCCGACCAGATGGTGATGGTCTGGTTGTCCGCGGCGAACCGGGACGCGCGCCGGTTCACCGACCCGCACCTGTTCGACGCCGGCCGCGACCCCAACCCGCACATCGGTTTCGGCCGCGGCATCCACTTCTGCGTCGGCGCGCCGCTGGCCCGCCTCGAAGGCCGCGTCGCGGTCAACGCCCTGCTCGACCGCTTCCCCGGCCTGCGCGTGGACCCCGACCAGGCGCCCACGTTCATGCCCTCGCCCACGATGACGGGCGTCAAGACGCTGCCGCTGCGCGTCTCCTGAATCCTTCTTCCGCAGTACCTCTGAGGGGAACCCATGACCATCTCAGCCTTTGGGCTGCGCAAAAACTTCGGCGACAAGGTCGTCCTGGACGGCCTGGACCTGTCCGTCGCCGAGGGCACGGTCTTCTCGCTGCTCGGCCCCAACGGGGCGGGCAAGACCACCGCCGTGCAGATCCTGTCCACGCTCATCACCGCCGACGCGGGCGAGGTGCGCATCTGCGGCCACGACCTGCGGACCGACCCGGACGGCGTGCGCTCGGTGATCGGGGTGACCGGCCAGTTCTCCGCCGTCGACGGCCTGCTCACCGGCGAGGAGAACCTGAACCTGATGGCCGACCTGCGCCACCTGCCGCGCCGGGAGGGCCGGCGGCTGACCGCGCGCCTGCTCGAACGGTTCGACCTGGTGGAGGCGGCGCGCAAGCCCTCGTCCACCTACTCCGGCGGGATGCGCCGGCGGCTGGACCTGGCGATGACGCTGGTCGGCGGGCCGCGGGTGATCTTCCTGGACGAGCCCACCACGGGGCTGGACCCGCGCAGCCGGCACGGGTTGTGGGACATCATCCGGGAACTGGTGGCGCAGGAGGGCGTCACGATCTTCCTGACCACGCAGTACCTGGAGGAGGCCGACCGGCTCGCGGACCGGATCGCGGTGCTGGACCACGGCAAGCTCGTCGCGCAGGGCACCGCGGAGGAGCTGAAGCGGTTGGTGCCGGGCGGTCACGTGAGCCTGCGGTTCGCTGATGTGTCCACTGTGGACCGGGCGGTGCGGGTGCTGGGCGGGGGCAGCCGGGACGACGAGGCGTTGACGGTGCAGGTGCCCGGCGACGGCGGTGTCCGGTCGCTGCGCGCGATGTTGGAACGGCTCGACCTGGCCGACATCGAGCCGGAGGGCCTGACCGTGCACACCCCCGACCTGGACGACGTGTTCTTCGCCCTCACCGGGCGCCCGACCCCGCAGGAGAGCGCCCGATGAGCGCGACCGCTTTCGCCGACTCCATGACCATGCTGCGCCGGGACTTCAAGCACCAGCAGCGCTACCCGGTCATGGCGGTCTCCGGCCTGTTCGTGCCGGTGTTCATGATGCTGCTGTTCGTCTACGTGTTCGGCGGGGCGATGCTGACCACCGTCGGCAGCAGCACCTACGTGAACTACCTGGTGCCCGGCATCCTGGTGATGGCCGTGGGGTCGAGCAGCGCGGGCACCGCGATCGGCATCTGCGTGGACATGAGCGAGGGGATCATCGCCCGGTTCCGGACCATGGCGATCGCCCGGGTGTCGGTGCTGACCGGGCAGGTGGTCGGGGCGATGATCCGGACGATGGCCACGGTGGCCCTGGTGATCGGGGTGGCGCTGCTGATCGGGTTCCGGCCCCGGGCCTCGTTCGGTGAGTGGCTGCTCGCGATCGCAGTGCTGCTGATGCTGACGCTGGCGCTGACCTGGCTGGCGGTCGCCGGCGGGTTGGCGGCGAAGAAGCCGGAGGGGGCCAACGGGTTCTCGCTGCCGCTGCAGTTCCTGCCGTTCATCAGCAGCGCGTTCGTGCCGACCGACTCGATGTCGCCGGCGGTGGCGTGGTTCGCCGAGCACCAGCCGTTCACGCCGGTGATCGACACGCTGCGGGGCGTGCTGAACGGGACGCCGATCGGCAACAGCGGGTGGCTGGCCATCGCCTGGTGCACCGCGGCCGCAGTCGGTGGCTACCTGTGGTCGCGCAAGCTCTACAACCGCGACCCGGCCCGCTGACCAGGGGGGATGATCGGTGCGGGGACGCCGCCAGAGCGTCCCCGCACCACCGCGTGAACCCGATCCGGGCGGGCGACTGATAACAGGGCGAACGCCACACGCCCGAAAGGCCACCATGACGACAACCGATGCGGAGATCATCGAACGCTCCCGGCGGCAGCCGGAGGCGTTCGCCGCGATCTTCGACCGGCACGCACCGCACATCCAGCGGTACCTGGCCCGGCGGCTCGGCCGCGAGGTCGCGGACGACCTGGTCGCGGAGACGTTCCTCGCCGCGTTCGGCAAGCGGGAGCGCTACGACCTCGGCCGGGCCGACGCCCGACCGTGGCTGTACGGGATCGCCACCAACCTCGTCGGCCAACACCGGCGCGACGAGGTCCGGCGGTTCCGGCTGCGCGAAGCCGTCCTGCCGGACGAGGCCGGACCAGCCGACCTGGTCGCCACCAGGGTCACCGCGCAGGCGCTGCGCGCTCCCCTGGCCGACGCCCTGGCCGCGCTGGCCGCCGAGGACCGCGACGTGCTGCTGCTGGTCGCCTGGGAGGAGCTGAGCTACGAGGAGGTCGCCGGGGCGCTGTCCATCCCGGTCGGCACCGTCCGCTCCCGCCTCCACCGAGCCCGCCGCAAGGTCCGTGAGGCGCTCGGAAACCCCACCGCGCTAGAGGAGTTGCTGAGCAATGGATGACCTCAAGCTCGTCCGCGACCTGGCCGACGACGCCCCCCTGCCCACCGCCGCCGACCTGGCCCCGGCCCGCGCCCGCCTGATGACCGCCCTGGCCGCCGAGCAGCCCCGCACCACCCGCCGCAAGCGCGGATTCGTCCTGGCCGGCGCGTCGACCCTGACCGCCGCGGCGGCCGTCGCGGCCGTGGTCACGCTGGCCCCCGTGGACGTCGTCGGCGGCCCGGCCCCCGCCGTCGCCGGCGCGGCGGAGGTGCTCAACCAGGCCGCGGCCAAGGCCCGGACGGAGCCGTTCGTCGAACCCCGCCCCGACCAGTTCCTGTACTCCCGCTCGGCCGGCGGCGGCGAGTCCTGGCTGTCCGTGGACGGCACCCGGGACGGCGCGGTCGGCGGACCGGACGGCCTGACCCCGCTCCCCGGCTGCCGCGACGGCGTCCGCGCGGGGTACAAGGGCGACCAGACCCTGCCGGGCGTCACCGAGCCGTGCGAGCCGAACCCCGCCTACAAGAAGGACCTCCCGACCACCGCCGACGAGATGCTGGCCTACCTGAACGCCACCGCCTCCGGTGGTCCGGGCAACATCAACGCGCGCGGCAAGGACGTCATGGGACTGGCCGGCTCGCTGCTCAAGCCGGAGGCCAAGGCCGCCCTGTTCGAGGCCGCGGCGCGGGTGGAGGGCCTGGAGGTCGTCCGGAACACCCAGGACACCACCGGCAGGCCGGCCGTGGCCATCGAGTGGCCCGCCCCGGTGGCCCCGGGCGACAAGCCGCAGAAGACCACCCTGTACTTCGACCCGGCCACCTACGAGTACCTGGGCCACACCTGGGGACCGGCCGAAGAGCTGTCCATTGTGGACGCGGTGGGCCAGCGCCCCTGACCGGCGGCCACGGGGGACACCGGACTACGGTGTCCCCCGTGGAGCAGCACGAGGACCCCGAGGACTTCGACGCCGAGGACGACGACTTCGACCCGGAAGAGGACGACTTCGACCCGGAAGAAGACGACTTCGAGGAAGAGGACGAGGACGACCTGTTCGGCGTCACCTCGGACGCCCGCACGATCTGCCACCTGTGCGGCGGGGCGGGCTTCGTCGCCCACCCGACCTCAGCCGTGATCGGCGGCGTCCCCAGAACGGTCGACAACGGCCGCGAATGCCCCCACTGCCACGCCGCCCGCAAGTTCCCCGGCCTGGTCCCACCGCTTTAGCCCGCCCACGGCCCCACCCGCACGGCAAGGCGAATTGCCCGGGTAGCGAGGCGAGCTAGGCGTCTGCCTTCTCCGCTACCGCCCGTTCCGCCGCCGCGAACGCCCGGGGGACAACCCCACCCACGCCACCGCCAACGCCCCCAGCTGGACCACGGCCGCCATCACCCACACCGACCGCAGTCCCGTCCAGGACGCCACCAACCCGCCGGTCAGCGCGCCGAGGGGCGTCAAGCCCCAGGCCAGCGCCCGGTGGCCGGTCAGCACCCGGCCCAACAGCACGGACGGCGTGAACCGCTGCCGGCTCGACTGGGAGCACACGTTCCACACCATCACGATCGCCGTGGAGCTGAACAGCACCGCCGCCACCGCCACCGGCCACGGTGGCACCACGGCGATCAGCGCGTTGGTCACCACCATGCCGGCCTGGGCCGACCGCATCGACCACGAGTACCCGAGCCGCTCCACCACCCGGTGCACCACGAACGACACCGCCACCCAGCCCAGGGCCATCGCGGCCAGCATCAGGCCGTAGCCGAACGACCCGAGGCCCAGCACCTCGTACGCGTACAGCACGAACATCGCCATCACGGCACTCGCCGAGAACGACCCGAGCGCCACCGCGATCGTGATCGACAGCAGCAACCTCGTCCCTACCAGGAACTTCAGGCCCTCCGCGATGTCGCGCAACGGGTGCTTGTCCGACGGTGTCGCCGGCCGCGACGGAATCCCCCGGCGCAGCACCAGAGCGGCCAACGCCGCCGCCACCGCCACCCCGGCCGGCACCCCGAACCCCCACCCCACCAGCAACCCGCCGACCGGCGGCACGACGAACTGCACCACCCCCCGGTCGATCAGGATCAACCGGGTGTTGGCCGCCGCCAACCGGTCCGGCTCGACCACCTCCGGCACCAGCGCCCCGCTGGCCCCGTCCCCCAAGACCTGGGCCGAGGTCACGACGAAGGCCACCACCAGCAGCAACGGCAAGCTCAACGCCCCGGTGAAACCCGCGACCGCCAACGCGGTCGCCGCCGCGCACTGCACCGCATAAGCCAGCCCGAGCACGGTCGTCCGCCGCGCCCGGTCGATCAGCACACCCGCGAACAGGGAGAACAGCAGCCACGGGGACTGCCCCACCACCTGCACCAACGACACTTCCCGCGGATCGGTCGTGATCGACACCGCCGCCAGCGGCAGCGCCGTCAGCATCAACCCCTCGGCGACCGAACCCGACACCGCGACGGCTTGGAGCCGCACCCACCCCCTGGACATGGGGATCACCCTGCCAACCCGGGTGGCGGGCGCCGAACCTTTTAGTGTCAGATGAAGCGTGCCCTTCAGGTTCGCCGTCTCGCCGCTGTGGGAGACCGTGGCCGCGCTGCGCGTCCTGGCCGGCCCGTCCCCCGTCCACCAGCGCTGGACCGCCTGGGCGCAGCCGCGGCTGGCCGAGCTGGGACCAGACCCGTCCCTGCTCACCACGTTGGCCACCATGCCCGTGGTGCCGGAGTTCCTGATCCCGACGCCGGGGATGCGGTCGATGGACATCGACACCGAACTGCAATGGCTGCCGCACGTAGCGCAGCCCGCGCGGGTGGCCGCCGCGTTACCGGACGACCCGCGCCTGCGGCCCCTGCTGGAGGACCAGGCCACCCTGACCGCCGTCCTCGACCGGCTGCGCCAGGTGCACGACGCGGTGATCGCCCCGGTCTGGCCCCGCCTGGAGGCCGCGCTGCAAAGCGACATCGAGCGCCGGGGACGGCGGCTGGTGGACCAGGGCACGCCGACCGTGCTGGCCGAGCTGCACCCGGACGTGACCCCGCACCCGGACGGCATCGCGGTGTGGGGACGGCCGGTGGTGGCCGGTGAGCGGGACCTCGTGCTCGTGCCGTCCGCGTTCATCTGGCCGGACGTCTACCTGCGGGACAGCCCGCGGCGGCTCGCGCTGTGCTACCCGGCGCACGGCCTGGGGTCGCTGTGGGAACGCCGGCGGGCGCCGGCCGGTGACGCCCTGGCCCGCGTGGTCGGCCCCACCCGTGCCCGCATGCTGCGCGAACTGGGCCGGCCGTCGACGGTGTCCGAGCTGGCCACCCGCCTGGGGGTGACGGTGGGAGCGGCGTCCCAGCACCTGGCCGTGCTGCGGGCCGCCGGCCTGGCCCTGAGCACGCGCGAGGGGCGCAAGGTCGTCTCGATGCGCACGGACCTCGGTCAAGCGCTGGTGGAGGGCGAAATACGATAGGGGCATGGGGGTCGTCCTGCCGGAAGCCGAGTGGACCGCGCGCCGTGACGCGCACGCGGCCCGCGTCCGCGCCTGGACGGGGCCGCACCACGAGCGCAAGGCGCGCGGCGAGAAGCACCCCGTGCTGGACTTCCTGTTCTCCTACTACTCGCACCGGCCGGCCCGGCTGGAGCGCTGGCACCCCGGTCCGGGCGCGGTCCTGGCAGGCGCCGCCGCCCGTGACTACCTGCGGTGGCCGCTGTACAAAGAAGTCCCCGAAGGGGTGACGCTGGACGTCGAGGCGTTCGCCCGCGAACGGCGGTCCACGATCGAGTTCACCCACCGCCTGCTCACCGCCACCGCCTCGCGCGCCCCGCGCCTGGGCTGCTTCGGCCTCCACGAGTGGGCGATGGTGTACCGGGCCGAGCAGGTGCGGCACGAGGCGTGGCCGCTGCGGCTCGGGCCGCAGGGCACGGACCACGTGGTCGAGACGCACAAGATCCAGTGCAGCCACTTCGACGCCTACCGGTTCTTCACCCCCGAAGCGCGCCCGCTCAACGCGCTGCGCCCCACCCGCGAGCGGCAGGTCGAGCTGGAGCAGCCGGGCTGCCTCCACGTGTCCATGGACCTGTTCAAGTGGAGCTACAAGCTCGACCCGGCGACCCCGTCCGAGCTGATGGCGGACTGCTTCGACCTGGCCCTCCAGGTCCGCGAGCTGGACATGCGCGCCAGCCCCTACGACCTGGGCAAACTCGGCTACGAGCCGATCGCGGTGGAGACCGCCGAGGGACGGGCCGAGTACGTGCGGCGGCAGAGCGCGTTCGCCGAGGCCGCCGCCCCGTTGCGGGCGGCGCTGATCGGGCTGACCCGGACGTTCCTCGAAGTACCCGTAACAGCGTCATGACCCAACGTCACTTCACCCGGTCAACAGCCTTCACCTGTTAGCGTGACGCCGGTCGGGATTCGCCATACCGGAAGCCGGACGTTCGAGAGGGAAAGACGATGTCTCGACACCGCGCGCTGCGGACGAAGGTGCGGCGCGGGATCGCCAAGTGGCCGGTCGCCATCGTCGGCGTGGTCGTGCTGCTGCTCCTCGGGTACTTCGCGTGGACCTGGGTCGCCGGGATCGTCGACCGGCGCGCCGCCGCGGTGGCCGGTGACTGCCGCGAGGGTGACGCGGTGCTGCGCGTCGCCGCCACCCCCAGCGTCGCCGAGGCCGTGCGCGAGGTCGCGCAGGCGTGGGCGAAGCAGCGCCCGGTCGTCTACGACCACTGCATCCGCCCCGAGGTGCAGGCGATCGACTCCGAACTGGTCCTCGAGGGCCTCACCCAGGGCTGGGACGAGGGCAAGCTCAACGCCAAGCCGCACGCCTGGGTCACCGACTCGACGCTGTGGGCCAACCGGCTCGGCGCGCAGGACCGGGCCCTGATCGGCGCGCAGCCGCAGTCCATCGCGGCCAGCCCCGTGCTGCTCGCGCTGCCCCAGGACGCCGCGTCGGCCGTCCAGTCCGGCGCCGGTTTCCGGTGGACCGACCTGCCCGAGGTGACCGCCACGGCGGGCGGCTGGGCGCGGTTCGGCAAGCCCGAGTGGGGCGACTTCAAGATCGCCATGCCCGACCCGGCGACCAACGCCGCGACCGCGATGGCGATCCAGTCCGCGCTGGCCGGCGCGTCCCCGGACGGCAAGGGCCCGGTCACCACCGACATGCTCGCGCTGGACCCGGTGAAGGCCACGCTGGGCCGGCTGACCGCGTCCAAGCCCGCGCAGACCCCCGCGAGCACGTGGGAGGCGCTGTCGCTGCTGGCCGACAAGCCCGAGGTGAACGCGGCGGGCTTCGCGGCGGTGCCGGTGTTCGAGGTCGACCTGTACCGGCACAACACCGGCAAGGACAGCGGCACGCCCCCGTTGCGGCCCCTGTACGGGGTGGCGGCGGGCGGCCCGTCCCCGGTGGCGGACTTCCCGTTCGTGCCGCTGGCCGGCGACTGGGTCGGCGCGGCGCAGGTGCGCGCGGCGCAGGCGTTCCGCGAGTTCCTGCTCGAACCCGACCAGCAGAAGCTGCTGGCCGCGGCCGGCCTGCGGGTGGACGCCACCACCGAGCGGCCCAAGCCGTCGCCGGGCCTGCGCTGGCCCACCATGACCGACAAGCTCGTGCCCGCCGACGCGAACACCACCCAGCAGATCTCCGCCGCGTGGGCCACCGCCGACAACGGCCAGGTGGTGACCGTGCTGGTGGACTCGTCCAAGTCCATGGGCGAGCCGGGCGGCGAGGGCCGGTCGCGCATCGAGTGGGTGCGCTCGGCGCTGACCGGGCAGATCAACCGGTCGGTGTCCGGGTCACTCGGGCTGTGGGAGTTCTCCAGCGGGTTGGCCGGCGACAAGCCGTACCGGCAGCTGGTCGCGCCCGGCCCGGTGGTCGCGCAGAAGCAGCAGCTGCTCGACGGGGTCGCGGGCCTCAAGCCGCAGAACGCGACGCACCTGTACTCCAGCCTGGCCGCGCTGTACAAGCAGGCCGTGGCGGAGTTCCAGGCGGGCAAGCGGAACCGGGTCATCGTGCTGGTCGACAGCCCCAACGACGGCGGTCTGACGTTGGCGCAGCTCAAGTCCGAGCTGGCGGGCGCGAAGCAGGACGGGCGCGAGGTGGTGGTGTCCATCATCGCGATCGGCTCGGACCCCGAGCGCCAGCCGCTGTCGGAGATCGCCCGGTCGACCGGCGGGACGCTGTCGGTGGTCGAGGACGGTCGCGGCGTGGACGCGGCGCTGGGTCAGCTGCTGTCCGAGTCCCGGTAGCGCCGGAGGGTCTCCTCCAGCCTGGCCCGGACCCGCTCGCGGAGTTCGGCGGGTGCGACGACTTCCGCTTCCGGCCCCAGGCGAAGGACGTCCACCAGCGCATGGTCGAGTGACTCCGTGGGGATCTCCACGGTGGTCCACTCCCCTTGCGGCACAACACCTTCGAGCGCTTTCGAGGCAGCAAGGCCGAGCAGGACCCGCGCCGACCGCAGCCCTTGTTCGGTAACCCTGACCGTGACCCGCTCCGGGTACATCCGCTCCTCGAACCGCGCGGACCACTCGCCCCAGAACATGGCGAGGTCGAAGTCTTCAGGCCGCTGAAAGTCTTCTTCAGTCGTCTCAAGCCCTTCGACCCGCACAACCCGGTAAGTACGCGCCTGCCCGTCCGACTCGGCCACCAGGTACCAGAGCCCCGCCTTGAGCACCAACCCGAGCGGCCCCACCGTCCGCTCGACGACTTCGTTCCCCCACCGCCGATACCGCAGCCGCAGCTTCTTCGGGTTCCACACCGCGTCCGCGATGTCGGCGAGGAACGGCATGTCCTCGCTCCGCCGGAACCACCCGCCCGCGTCCAGGTGGAACCTCTCCCGAATCCGCCCGGCCCGCGACCGGAGTTCCGGCGGCAAGGCGGCCAACACCTTGAGCTGCGCCGCCGCGACCACCGTCCCCAACCCGAGTTCGGCCGCCGGCCCCGGCATCCCGGCGAAGAACAACGACTCCGCTTCCGCGCCGGTCAGGCCGGTGAGCCGGGTGCGGTAGCCGTCGACGAGCCGGTACCCGCCCGCGGGTCCGCGGTCGGCGTAGACGGGGACTCCCGCCGAACTGAGCGCTTCGACGTCCCGGTAGACGGTGCGGACCGAGACTTCCAGCTCGTCGGCGAGTTCCTGCGCGGTCATCCGGCCCCTGGTCTGGAGGAGCAGGAGCAGCGAGAGCAGACGACCGGCGCGCACTTGTCCTTTCTACCTGACAGGAGTTGTCAGCTTCTGCACGGATGGTTGCTCTCATGACGAACGCGAACGGCACTGCCGAGATGAAGAGCTGGGACGAGCACACGTGGGACGGCAAGCGCCACGACGAGGTGATCGGTCCGAAGCAGACCACCGGGTCGATGACCCTCGCGTACAGCGGCGACCTGGAGGGGACGGGCGAGTTCCGGTTCCTCATGGACTACCCGGACGCGGAGTCGTGCCGGTCCTTGGGGTACGAGGTCGTGACGGGCGTGCTGGGCGGCCGGTCGGGGTCGTTCGTGCTGGAGCACACGGGCGGGTTCCGGGACGGGGTGTCGCGGGGGACGTTCACGGTGGTGTCGGCGTCGGGCGGGCTGGCGGGGCTGACCGGGTCGGGGTCGATCACCTGGCACCTGGGCGAGCCGGGTGCGTACGAGTTCGACTACAAGATCACCCGATAGAGACGTCGATTCGCCGTCTCTGCACGGTAGCCTGGTCCCATGACCGAATGGCCGATCGTCACCCGCGACAAACTGGTCCGCGCCTACAAGCCGCTCGGACCGACATCCGGCGATGCACTGTTCCGGACACTGCGCCGGAACAGGTGCGCGACAGCGGGCCGGTCCGTCCGCGTGCGCGAAGGCGGGCGGCTGCGCGGTCAGGTGCGGATCTTCAGCAGGCTCAACGTGCTCGCGGCGCGCTGGGCCCGGCACGAGTGGAGCGAATTCGCCGAAGAGGCCGCCATCCGGGCCGGTGAATTGGAGGACGGCGAGGTCTTCGAGGAGCTGTGCCGCCGGTTGGACGGGTTGCCCGCCGGCGACATCGCGGCCGTCGTGGCGGGCCGCCTGTCGGAGGCGGTCGACCCCGAGGTCATCCGCGCGGCGGCCAGAGCGACCGAGCAGGCCGAGAGGTCCCTCTCGAAACCCACCGCACTCGAGGAGAAACTCGCCGACGCCCTGGAGGGGTACGTCGGCACCCTCACGTCGACAGCCGTCGGAGTCGAGTTCCCCGACGGGGCGGACACGGTCTTCGTACCCCGCTGGATGGCTGCCGACGTGCACCGCGACCGCCTGGGCGCCCGGTTGGTCGTCCGCTCGGAGCGGCTGGCGGACGGCCAGGCGGTGGTCGAGGTCGTTCCCGCGATCGACCTCGACGACCCGCCGCACACACCGTTCGGCCGCGCCGCACCGCAAACCAAGCAGGTCACCGCGGAGGACGTCGCCGCGCTCGCATCAGCCGAAGCGCCTCTTCGCGTCGTCGTGCCGGTGGTGATCGGCGAATGAGGGCCGGAGTGGTGGTTCTGCGTCGCGCACGAGGTCGGCCTGGACCGCGACGGCCCCGTGCCGGGGAGCACGGGGCCGTCGCAGGCAGCCGATCAGCTGTTGTACGCCGACAGCGGCGGGCAGGAGCAGACCAGGTTGCGGTCGCCCTTGGCGCCGTCGATGCGGCGGACCGGGGGCCAGATCTTCGCGGCGGTCGGGCCCGCCGGGAAGACGGCGACCTCGCGGCTGTACGGGTGGTCCCACTCGCCGGTCGTCACGCTGGCCGCGGTGTGCGGGGCGTTGCGCAGCGGGTTGTCGTCGGCCGGCCACTCGCCCGCGCCGACCCGGTCGATCTCACCCTTGATCGCGATCATGGCGTCGATGAACCGGTCGATCTCGGCCAGGTCCTCGCTCTCCGTCGGCTCCACCATCAGGGTGCCGGCGACGGGGAACGACATGGTCGGCGCGTGGATGCCGTAGTCCGCCAGGCGCTTGGCCACGTCGTCCACGGTCACGCCGGTCGCCTTGGTGATCGGCCGCAGGTCGAGGATGCACTCGTGGGCCACGAAACCGCCCTCGCCGGTGTACAGGACCGGGAAGTGCTCGTCCAGCCGCCGGGCCACGTAGTTCGCCGCCGCCACCGCGGTCAGGGTCGCGCGGCGCAGGCCGTCGGCGCCCATCATGCGCACGTAGGCCCACGAGATCGGCAGGATCGACGCCGAACCCCACGGCGCGGCGCTGATCGGGCCGACCCCCGTCTCCGGACCGGCCGTGGGCTGGAGCGGGTGGTTGGGCAGGAACGGCGCCAGGTGCTCGCGCACGCCGATCGGGCCGACGCCCGGGCCGCCGCCGCCGTGCGGGATGCAGAACGTCTTGTGCAGGTTCAGGTGCGACACGTCCGACCCGAACTTGCCGTACTGCGCCAAGCCGATCAGGGCGTTGAGGTTCGCGCCGTCCACGTACACCTGGCCGCCGGCGTCGTGCACCAGGCCGCACACCTCGCGCACGGTGTCCTCGTACACGCCGTGCGTCGACGGGTACGTGATCATGATCGCGGCCAGGTCGTCGCGGTGCTCGTCGACCGTGGCGCGCAGGTGGTCCATGTCGATGTTGCCCTGGTCGTCGCACTTCACGACGACGACCCGCATCCCGGCCATGACCGCGGACGCGGCGTTGGTGCCGTGCGCCGACGACGGGATCAGGCAGACGTCGCGCTCCGCGTGGCCCTGCGCGCGGTGGTAGGCGCGGATCGCCAGCAGGCCCGCGAACTCACCCTGGCTGCCCGCGTTGGGCTGGATGGACACGGCGTCGTAGCCGGTCACCTCGGCCAGCCAGCGCTCCAGGTCGGCGACCAGCGACAGCAGGCCCTCGGCGTCCTCGACGGGGGCGAACGGGTGCAGGTTCGCGAACTCCGGCCAGGTCACCGGCTCCATCTCGGCCGTCGCGTTGAGCTTCATCGTGCAGGAGCCCAGCGGGATCATGCTGCGGTCCAGCGCGACGTCCTTGTCCGACAGCTTGCGCAGGTAGCGCAGCATCGCGGTCTCGGAGCGGTGCGCGTGGAAGACCGGGTGGGTCAGGTAGTCGCTGGTGCGGCGCAGGTCGGCGGGGATGCCGTCGGCGGTGTCGACGTCCAGGCCGTCCACGTCGGCGACGGTCACGCCGAACGCCTTCCACACCTGCTCCAGGTCGCCCCGGGTGGTGGTCTCGTCGCACGCGATCGAGACGGTGTCCGCGTCCACCTGCCACAGGTTGATGCCCAGGTCGCGGGCGGTGGCGACGACCTCCGCGGCGCGGCCCTCGACGCGGGCGCGGACGGTGTCGAAGAACTCGCCGTGCACGACCTCGACGCCGTTCTCGCACAGGCCGGCGGCGAGCACGGTGGCCAGGCGGTGGGTGCGGGTCGCGATGGCGCGCAGGCCGTCCGGGCCGTGGTAGACCGCGTACATCGACGCCATCACGGCCAGCAGGACCTGCGCGGTGCAGATGTTGCTGGTCGCCTTCTCGCGGCGGATGTGCTGCTCGCGGGTCTGGAGCGCGAGCCGGTAGGCGAGGTTGCCGTCCGCGTCCACGGACACGCCGACCAGCCGGCCGGGCAGCTGCCGCTCCAGGCCCTGGCGGACAGCCATGTACCCGGCGTGCGGGCCGCCGAAGCCGATCGGCACGCCGAAGCGCTGGGTGGTGCCGACGACGACGTCCGCGCCGATCTCGCCCGGCGGGCGCAGCAGCGTCAGCGCCAGCAGGTCCGCGGCGAACACGGCCTGCGCGCCCGCCGCGTGGATCTCCTCGACCAGCGCCTTGTGGTCGCGCACGACGCCGGACGCGCCGGGGTAGGACAGCAGCACGCCGAAGAAGTCGCCGCCCAGGCCCAGGCCCTCCAGGCCCTGAGACAGGTCGGCGGTGACGATCTCGATGCCCAGCGGCTCGGCGCGGGTCTCGATGACGGCCAGCGTCTGCGGCAGCGTGTCCTCGTCCACGACGAACTTGGTGGACTTGCTGCGGCCGGCGCGGCGGACCAGGGTCATCGCCTCGGCGGCGGCGGTGGACTCGTCCAGCATGGACGCGTTGGCCAGCGGCAGGCCGGTCAGGTCGCCGACCATGGTCTGGAAGTTGAGCAGCGCTTCGAGGCGGCCCTGGGAGATCTCGGGCTGGTAGGGCGTGTAGGCCGTGTACCAGGCGGGACTCTCCAGGACGTTGCGGCGGATGACCGGCGGGGTGTGGGTGCCGTAGTAGCCCATGCCGATCATCTGGGTGAGCGGGTTGTTGCGGGCGGCGAGGGCGCGCAGCTCGGCCAGGGCCTCGGTCTCGGTGGCGGGCTCGGGCAGGTCCAGCACCAGTTCGCGCTCCCGGATCGACTCCGGCACCGCGCGCTGCGCCAGTTCCTCCAGGGAGCCGACGCCGATGACGTCCAGGATGCGGGCCAGCTCGGCCGGCCGCGGGCCGACGTGCCGGTCGGCGAAGGGGGTGCCGTGCTCAAGGGCGGCGAGGGGGATGCGGTCCTGCGTCATGTAAGGCGCCTTTCGGGCTACGGACACACTTCTGCCGTTGCCCTCCCCCTCTGTCTTCTGCCCGCGGACGGGCGCCTGAGAGCTTCACCCGGCCGGTGGGCCGGGCTTGCACCGTCGGCGGGGTCCACGTGCCCGACCCGCTTTCCAGAGGCGTCTCACCCGCGCGGTCCTTGCGCCTGAGAGGTTCCGGGGAGGATTTGCTCCTTCGGCGCCGAGACTGGCTCGGACTCTCCCGCGCGGGATAAAGCGACTACGCGCGAATGGTACCCGTCAGGTGAACGTCTCCCGTCATGGACGCGACGCGGATCTCACAGGTTTACCCGGCCGTCATCCCGGGTAACTCCCCGCTCGTGCCCCGGACCCCGGCCTTACCCGATCGCGCGGGTGCGCCTGCGCCGGGACAGCTCGTCGTTGGGCACCTCGTCGACCGCGAGCCCGTCCGCGCGTTCCGCCGGGAACTCGTGGATCGTGCCGCTGATCTCCCGCATCGCCCCGCTGACCGCGATGCCGAAGACCCCTTGGCCGCCTTGCAGCAGGTCCACGACCTCTTCGGGCGAGGTGCACTCGTAGACGGTGGTGCCGTCGCTGAACAGCGTGATGCGGGCGAGGTCCTGGACGCCGCGACGGCGCAGGTGGTCGACCGCGACGCGGATGTTCTGGAGGCTGACGCCGGTGTCCAGCAGCCGCTTGACGACCTTGAGGACCAGGATGTCCTTGAACGAGTAGAGCCGTTGGCTACCGGAGCCGTGGGCACTCCTTATCGTCGGGTTGACCAGTCCGGTGCGGGCCCAGTAGTCGAGCTGGCGGTAGGTGATGCCCGCGATCTGGCACGCGGCGGGGCCGCGGTACCCGACGAGTTCGTCCGGCAGCGAGGAGTCCGGGAACAGCTCACCCTGTTCGCCGGTTCCGGCCCGGATGGGCGCTTCCTCGACCACGCCTGCCTCCCCTCGGTCCGACCACGACGGCCGGCGACCAACGTGAAGCCGCCGCGGTGCTCGAATCACACCGTGGCAATTCACCTGAGTTCGACGGTAAGACCGCCTAGGGGGCAGGTCAACGCGACGCGCTGAGCGTGTCGCACCTCAACCTCAGGTTGAGGTTGAGAGAGACGGCCGTCGTAAGCCATTCGGGTGACGTTTAGTGATCGTTTAGCCGACCACTCCTGACTTTGTGTAATCCGGAGGTGTGACACCGGGGGTGGCACGCGGGGCTGATCCACAACGCACCGCACACACCCACGAGGGGCCTGCTTCCCGCTCGCGGCACGAAGCCGGCCCTTCGTGGCCCCTCCCTCACCCATCTTCCGCCCGGTTTTGTCGGTACGCCGTGCGATCATGGAACCGGGGGCCGGAGGCCACGCCCCCTGCTGAAAACGCCTCCACGTTCGCGCCTCTCCCAGCGCCACCCACACGCCCCGCACGCCCCGCACGCAAACGCCCAGCGCACCCACACCCCGGCACAGCGCACGCCCCGGCACAGCGCACGCCCCGCCCCGCACAACGCCACGCCCCGCAGCGCCACGCCCCGCACAGCGCCACGCCCCGCACAACGGCACGCCCCGCACAACGCCACGCCCCGCACAGCGCACGGCCCACACAACGCACGCCTCACACAGCGCACGGCCCACCTCGCCGCCACCACATCCCGCCACCGCCGCGGCACCCGAACCAAGCCCACCCAGACCGAGCGGACCCACGCCACGGCGGCCGGCTTCCCTGCGGCGAGCAGGAGGCAGCGCGGCAGGCACGGCGGTTCCATGGGACAGCGTGGCGGCGGCGGGCGGAGCACGGCGGTTCCATGGCACAGCGTGGCGGCGGCGGGCGGAGCACGGCGGTTCCATGGCACAGCGTGGCGGCGGCGGGCGGAGCGCGGCGGTCGAGCCGCGTCAAGCTGCGCGGCGCGGGCGGCAGTCCCGGTGTCGGCGGCGCAGGCGGAGGCGCAGGTGCAGGTGCAGGTGCAGGTGCAGGCGAGGGTGCAGGCGAAGGCGAGGGTGCAGGCGAAGGCGCGGGTAGAGGCGCCGGCCGAAGCGCGGGGGGAGGCGTGAAGGTGGCTCAGGATTGCGGGTGGCCAAGGCGGAGGAGCAGCGGTGTTCGCGTGGGTTGGCCGGCCTCCGGCCCCCGCTTCCATTCTCCCACGCACCACCGACAAAACCGACGAACCCGACGGCCCTGGCACGAGAAACAGCCGGGCCCGGGACAGCAGAACCGTCCCGGGCCCGGCCGACAAGCCTGCTCAGGTGTCCGCGCCGCGGAAGT
Organism: Actinosynnema sp. CA-248983; assembly: GCA_050954585.1. Lineage (GTDB taxonomy): Bacteria > Actinomycetota > Actinomycetes > Mycobacteriales > Pseudonocardiaceae > Actinosynnema. The sequence continues at coordinate 6,415,608 of CP191863.1, forward strand.
CCTCCGGCGAGACCGAGTCCAGGAACTCCCGGAACTTCTCGACCTCGTCCTCCTGCTCGTCCGGGATGATCAGCCCCGCCTCGGCCAGCACCGACTCCTCCGCGTGGATCGGCACACCGATCCTCAACGCCAGGGCCACCGAGTCGCTCGGACGCGCCGACACGCGGACGTCCCCGTCGAAGACGAGTTCGGCGAAGTACGTCCCCTCTTGCAGATCCGTGATCCGCACCTGCTCCAACTGCCTGCCCAGAGCCCCGATGACGTCCTTCAACAAGTCATGCGTCAACGGCCGCGCGGGCCGGACGCCCTGTTGCTCCAGTGCGATCGCGGTCGCCTCCACCGAGCCGATCCAGATCGGCAGGTAGCGTTCGCCCTCGGTTTCGCGCAGCAGCAGGATCGGCTGGTTGGCGGGCAGTTCCACCCGCACGCCCACGACGCGCATCTCGCTCATCGGGTCTCGCCTCCCTCAGCGCGCTGAAATCCTGGCGTCCCCGCTACCACGAGGATCCCCCACGTACCCCTTCGACGCTACCCGCCAAGCGGGCCTTGTGCGCAACCGCTCCAAAAATGCCGATCACGATGCGGAAACGGCTCTACCTGGGCGGAACGCCGCCGCTGGGCACGTCGCGGAGGCCGATTTTCACCAGGAGTGTGTGCAGTGTTACGGAGAGCGCTGCCAACTCGCGCAAGACTTCGTCGGTTCGGCCCCGCAGCCGCGGGTCGCGTTGTCTCGACAGGACGACCTGTTCCACCAGCGCCACCTCGCGGTCGGCCGCCGCGCGGAACGGGCGCAGGTGGCGGGGTTCCAGGCCGTACTGGGCCAGTTCGCGCACCGTGGTGGCCACCTGGAGGGCGTCCTCGTCGTAGGCGCCCGGGCGAACCAGGCCGTACTGCTCCAGCTCGGCCAGCGCCGTCGCGTCCAGGCCGGAGCGGGCCAGCAGGTCGTCGCGGGTCATGCGGTGCGCACGACCTTGCCCGTCCTCGACCGCGCGCAGCACCCGGGCCGAGGAGTCCGCCGCGTCCAACTGCTCCTTGATGACCTTCAGCGGCAGGTAGCGGTCGCGTTGGGCCGCCAGCACGTACCGCAGCCGTTCGACGTCGGCCGTGGTGAACTGGCGGTACCCCGCGGCGGTGCGTGCCGGGCGGACCAGGCCTTCCGACTCCAGGAAGCGGATCTTGGAGATCGTGACGTCGGGGAACTCCGTCCGGAGCTGCGCGAGCACCGCTCCGATGCTCAACCCCCCGCGCTGTGGCCGCCCGGCCGCCGCCGTCACTGCGCCCCCTGACCCCCGGCGCCCGGACCGGTCAGGAACACGAGGCGGAACTTGCCGATCTGGACCTCGTCGCCGCTGGCGAGCACCGCCTGGTCGACCGGCTCGCGGTTGACGTAGGTGCCGTTGAGGCTGCCCACGTCGATCACCACGAACTCGCCGCCCTCCCGGCGGAACTCGGCGTGCCGGCGGGAGACCGTCACGTCGTCGAGGAAGATGTCGCTGTCCGGGTGCCGTCCCGCACTGGTCGTGTCGCGGTCGAGCAGGAACCGCGAACCCGCGTTCGGGCCGCGCTTGACCACCAGCAGGGCCGACCCGGCGGGCAGTGCGTCGACGCCGGCGACGGCCGGCTCCTGGGCGGGCGCCTCGGCGCCCTCGACCTCGGCGAGGAAGTCGGCCCGGAAAACGGAGGTCCGCTCCGGGGACTGCTCTGGCGGAACGCCTGGCCCGTCGTTCGTGCTCACCTGAGCTCTCCTCCTGCTGCTGGAACCGTCTCGACCTTTAGAACCTATCGTGCCCGAACCCTGGTCTGAGGAGCGGCTCCCCCACCGACCGAAGAGCCGCCGGAAGATCGACGTCACTCCTGCTCCGTAATCTCCTGGTACGCGGCCGAGTCGAGCAAGTCGTCCACCGCGGACGGGTCGGTCAGCCGCAACTCGACGATCCAGCCCTCGCCGTACGGGTCGGAGTTCACCAGGTCGGACTGCTGGTCCAGCGCGTCGTTGCGCGCGACGACCTCGCCCGCCAACGGCGCGTAGATCTCCGAGACGCTCTTCGTGGACTCGACCTCGCCGAGCGTCTGGCCCGCGCCGACCTGCTCGCCCAGTTCCGGGAGCTGGACGAACACGACCTCGCCGAGCTGCTCCTGGGCGTAGTCGGTGATGCCCACGCGCACGGTGTCCTCACCGGTGCGCAGCACCCACTCATGTTCCTCGGTGTACTTGAGCTCCTCGGGAATCACCGCGGTGCGCTCCTTCATGACGGTGGATCTTCGCTGCCGGATCTTCCCACGACCGGTTCAGACCGGCGCGACCCCCGGCCGTCTGCGCAGCGCGAGGAAGAACTGGTAGACGTACAGGGCTCCGGACCACAGGTACAGCGCGCTGCCCCACACCATGAACGCGTAGGCCACCGGCCGGGCGATCTGCGCGGCGGTGGACGTGCCCTGGGCGAGCAGCAGCATCGGGAAGGCGTACAGCAGGTTGAACGTGGCGCCTTTACCCAGGTAGGTGACTTCGAACGGCCCGTAGCCGCGCAGCCGCAGCACCGGCAGGCACGCGCCGACGACCAGCTCCCGGCCCACCAGCACGGCCGCCACCCACCACGGGACGATGTCGCGCACGACGAACGCCACCAGCGTGGCCAGGATGTAGAGCCGGTCGGCGGCCGGGTCCAGCAGGGCGCCGAGCCTGCTCATCTGGTTGAGCCAGCGCGCGATCTTGCCGTCCAGCCAGTCCGACAGGCCCGCCGCGACCAGTACGACCAGCGCCCAGCCGTCCTCCTGCGGGCCGAGCAGGAGGTAGAGGAACAGCGGCACGCCGAGCAGCCGCAACACGCTCAGCGCGTTGGGGATGGTCAGCCACCGGTCGGCGGGATCGTGCGACACAACCGCAAACTGTAGAGCGGCGGACCGCCGAGCACCGCGAGGACCGGCACGTCCGGGCGAGCCGGTCACTTACCGTGACCCGTTCACCAAGCCGCGGCCACGCGCAACCCGCCGACGCGCACCCTTTCGCATCCTCGCCCGTCAAGCCCACGCCAACCGGAATTCGAGCGCCGCTCGACCAGCACTCAAGGGCGTTTCCAGGCAGCCGAAACCGCACTTCAGGGGGAATGCCGAGCGGCGCACCCAACCGATTCCGGGCAGCCGGAACCGCAACTGGGTGGCTTTGGGGGAACGGGGACGGCGACAAGAGCGCGTCACCCGGGTGGGGACCGGACCTCGGACAGGGGGACCGGCGACGGCCGGAGGAGTCCGAGTGGTCGGCCGCGCGTCAGCTCGCGCGGGTTCGGGTCCAGCCTTGGCGTTGCAGCTGCTCACCGCTGAGGGCACGCGGACGACCGCGGTCGTCGACGCCCACCCAGCGGGCGCGGAAACCTTCGAGCACGTAGGCGTGGCCCTTGCTCCAGACCACGCTGCACGGAGCGGTGGGCAGCGAACCCGCGCCGCCGGACGTGGCGCGCGCTGCCCTGGGCTTCGCGGGCTCGGACTCGGTTTCCGTTCTGGTGCTCATCGTCAATCCCTCCACCTGGGTTGTCGCCCGCGACCTTCGCGGCGTTATCCCATGCACAGGATTCTGCGTGACAAGTGACCTCCGCCACCTCCGAATTGCCGGTTGTCTCGGCCATCGGACCGGATGCGTCGCCGAGTCGACCGGAGTCGCGCAGCGCCCTACCCCTGAGGTGTAGCCGGCAGACCGCCGGTGAAACCGCTCACCGTTCGTCACGCGCCGTACACCGACAGACCATTACACTGATACTGATCAAGCCGCCATCCGACCGCTTGTGGTGACCACGGGGTCTCCGTACGGTGGGTGGCGCAGCGGTTGAGCCAACAGCCGCGCCGGGGAAGCTCCGGCCAGCGGGCAACGTGTGCCGCCGCGCTGCGTTTTCTGTGCTCGGCGCGTCCGCACGCCTGGGCTTCCCTCCTTCCAGCAAGACGTGTGAAGAGGAGTCCCTCGTGACGGTTCAGGATCCGAACGTCGTGGCGACGAGCGGAGCCGGGTCCGCCAGCCCCAGCTCCCCGGCGGGGCGGGTGGCCGAAGGCGTGACGGTGGTGACCGCCACCGGGGAGATCGACATGCTCACCGCGCCGGACCTGCGCGCCGACGTGCTCAAGCGGATCGACGAGGCCGACACGCTCGTCCTGGACATGAGCGGCGTCAGCTTCCTCGGCTCGGCCGGCCTGGCGGTGCTGGTGGAGGCGTCGCAGCAGGCCAAGCGGCGGGGCACGGCGTTCCGCGTCGTGGCCGTCGAACGCGCGGTCACCCGACCGCTGGCCGCCACCGGTCTGGGTGACGTGTTCAGCGTGTACGGATCGGTGGCGGAGGCGGTGTCGGCGGACGGCGGGGCGACGGCGGACTGACGTGCGGCACCAGGTCCACGACCTGGTCCACGCCCGCGGTGACCAGCGCTTCGCGCGCGGGGCTGTGCTCGGGTGCCCGGACCACGACCCGGTTGCCGGCCGCCGCCGCGGCCTCGACCACCGCCCGCAGCGCCCGGACCAGCCCCTCGCAGCGGGCACCCAGGTTCCGCAGGTCCACCACGATCGGCACGGCCCCGCCCCGCGCGGCGGTCAGCACCCGCCGGCGCACGGACGGCCCGGCCCGCGCCGGCACGTCGCCGCGCACCACCACCTCGACCCACCCGGAGTGCGCCGAAACCGTGACGTCCTCCGGCGTGGCCCGCGCGAACGTGCCCCGCGTGGTGTGCCGACCGGACATGACGAGCGTGACGCGGGTCCCGTTGGAAGACCGGTCGACCTGCACCTCGTCCACGTTCTCCCGCATCAGCAGCAGGCCCCGGCCCCGGTCGGACAGCTCGACGGGCGGCACGCGCCACGTGCCGTCGTCGGAGACCACCACGTGCACGCTGCCGTCCGGACGGACTTCCCCGGCCACCCGCACACTGCCGCGGGTACCAGGGGCGTAGGCGTGCTCCACGGCGTTGCTGACCGCCTCGTTGACCGCGACCAGCAGGTCGTACCGGTCGTCATCGGGCAGTCCGACGCCGAGCAACCACTCGTCCAGGCGCATGCGCACGGCGGAGAGAAGGCCGGCGTCGGCCGGGATCTCCACTCCCCAGTGGTGGTCGGCGAGTCGATCGGTCAACAGGCCTCCTCGTCGCGCAACTGTCAGTCTTCCCACTGGCGGCGAGGACTACACGTGTGAGGTTGGATCAGTTCGGGTACCGATAGCTTCAGCACCGCCCAGATAGAACGGGCTGAGACAGAACGGACGATGAGGTGAGCGTGTCGCACACGGAGCCGCAGAGCGGCGATTCGGATGACCCCCTGGCCGGGGTGGAGTTGCGGATGGCCGCCGACCCCACGCAGCTGTCGATCGTCCGGGCGGTGGCCGCCGACATCGCCATGCGCCAGGACTACGACCTCGACTCCATCGAGGACCTGAAGCTGGCCGTCGACGAGGCCTGCTCGACCCTCATCTCCCTCGCCGCGCCGAGCGCCGTGCTCAGCGCGAGGTTCGTCGTGGCCGGTCCGGCCGTGCAGGTGTTCACCGCGGTGCGCTCGAAGCGCTCGGCGCCACCGGACCGGGACAGCTTCGGCTGGCGCGTGCTCAGCGCGCTGGTCGACTCGGTGACCACCTGGGTCGAGCCGCGGGGGGACGCGTACGACATCCACATCGACCTGGTCAAGCGTTCACTGGGGACGGCGTGACGGGTACCGACGGGGGCACGACGCGCTCGGGCACGCAGGGGGACTACGACCACCTGGCACCGCTGTTCGCCAGGTTGGCGGCGACACCCGAGGGTGACCCGGAGCGGGAGCGGCTGCGCGACGAGCTGGTGACCGAGCACCTGCCGGTGGCCAAGCACATCGCGCGGCGGTTCGGACACCGGGGCGAGCCGTACGACGACCTCGTGCAGGTCGCCACGGTGGGCCTGATCAACGCGGTCGACCGGTTCGACCCGGAGCGGGGCAGCGACTTCCTGTCGTTCGCGGTCCCGACCATCATGGGCGAGGTCCGGAAGTACTTCCGCGACTCGAGCTGGTCCGTCCGCATGCCGCGCAGGCTGAAGGAACTCCACCTGGCCATCAACGCCGGCTCGGCCCGGCTGTCCCAACAACTGGGCCGCGCCCCCACGCCGTCCGAGCTGGCCGACCACCTGGGCCTGACCCGCGAGGAGATCCACGAGGGCCTGGCGGCGGGCAACGCGTACCACAGCGCTTCGCTGGACGACCTGCTCGTGGCGGACGACAGCTCCATCTCGCTGGGGTCGACGCTGGGCGAGGAGGACCCGGAGCTGGAGGCCATCGAGCAGCGGGAGGCGCTGCACCCGTTGTTGGAGAAGCTGCCGGAGCGGGAGCGGAAGATCGTGGTGATGCGGTTCTTCGGGAACATGACGCAGACGCAGATCGCGCAGAAGGTCGGGATCTCGCAGATGCACGTGTCGCGGCTGCTGGCCAAGACTTTGCGCCAATTGCGCGAGGGCCTCACGGAGTGAGGCGCCGTGTCGAGGCACGAAAAAGCCCGCCGGGTTTCGGTTCCGGCGGGCTTTTTCGTGCTCGGGCGCGGCCTCCGGCCCCCGATGTCCATTGTCCCACCGGGGTACGACAAACAACGCCACTTGGTCACTAAGGCGCACCAGCCACATGCGCCGAACTGGGCAAGGGCCGCGCCGGCGGGACGGGCAGGGCAGGCGGGACGGGCAGGGCCGGGCAGACAGGCCGGGTAGGGGCCGGGCAGGGCGCGGGCGGGGCAGGCAGGGCAGGGCAGGCAGGGCAGGCAGGGCGGGCAGGCAGGGCGGGCAGGGCAGGCAGGGCGGGCAAGCAGGCCCGAGTGCCGGTGTTGGCAGGGGCAGGCCGGCAAGAGGGCGCGGCGGCCGGCCAGTCAGAAGACCGCATCGGCAGGCCGGGCCGACCTCCCCCATTGGTGGTCAGCCCGCCGGCGAGGCGCTTTCATCTTTTGAAATCCAAAGAGAAACGCCGCCGGGGGCAACGGCGGCGTCTCTAGCAGGGGTGGATCAGGATCGAGCGGGCCCTCTAGTCCTAGGCGGCTCGGCGGCGGGCCTCGGCGATCAGGCGGCGGCGTTCGTCCTCGCCCATGCCGCCCCACACCCCGTAGGGCTCCTGGACGGCGAGAGCGTGTTCGCGGCACTGCACGAGCACGGGGCAGACCCGGCACAACTGCTTGGCCTTCTCCTCCCGTGCCATGCGGGCGGTGCCGCGTTCGTTGTCCGGGTGGAAGAAGACGGCGCTGTCACGGCCCCGGCACAGGCCTTCCTTCTGCCAGTCCCAGACCTCGGTCACGGGCTTGGGCAGGCGCGCGGTGCTGGTCATCGGGCGAAACCCCCTGCGGTGGAGTCGTTCAGGTGCTGATCAAGGCGTACCCCGCGAAACGGGGCCGACAAACGTCCTGCCCCCGAATCGGGTTACCCCGGAAGCCGGGGCGCGACCTCGGCCGCCCAGAAGGTGAAGAACGCCTCCTGGTCCGGCCCGATTTGAGACACGTAGACCTCGTCGTACCCGGCGTCGGCGTACTCCCGCACCGCCGACACGTAGCTCTCCGGGTCCGGCCCCAACGGCAGCGAGGACGCCACCATGTCCTTGGTGACCAGCGTCGACGCCTGCTCGAAGTGCTTCGGCGACGGCAGCACCTGGGCCAGCTCGCCCGGCAACTGCTCGTTGGGCCACAGCCGGAACGCCGTGTCCAGCGCGTCGTCGACCGAAGCCGCGTGGCACACCTTGAACCCGGCCTGCGCGGGCTTGCCGTGCCCGCCGGTCTCCCGGAACCGCTTGACCAGGTCCGCGTCCGGCGCGGTGCTACAGAACCCGTCCCCGATCCGGCCCGCCAACTGGGCCGCCTTGGGCCCGAACGCCGACACATAGATGGGCACGGGCTGGTCGGGCAGCGTGTAGATGCGCGCGTTCTCGACCGTGTAGTGCTTGCCGCGGTGCTCGACGTCCTTGCCGGTGTGCAGCTTGCGGATGACCTCGACGGCCTCCTCCAGCATCTCCAGCCGCCGCGACGCCGACGGCCACGGGTCGCCGAGGATGTGCTCGTTCAAGGCCTCGCCGGACCCGACGCCGAGCACGAACCGGCCCTCGCACTGCACGGCGGCGGTCGCGGCGGCCTGGGCGATGACGGCCGGGTGGATGCGGATCGTGGGGCACGTGACCGCCGTGGTGATGGGCAGGGTCGTCGCCTCGGACAGCGCTCCGATGACCGACCACACGAACGGGCTCTGGCCCTGCTGGTCGTTCCACGGGTGGTAGTGGTCGGAGATCCACAGCCGCTCGAAACCGGCGTCCTGGGCCCACCGCGCCTGCCGGACCAGGTCCCGCGGCCCGTGCTCCTCGCTGGACAGGAAGTAACCGATGCTCACCATGTGTCGCGGTTACCCGTGAAAGCCCCGGTTACCCGTGCAGGATCTCCTGAACCTTGGTGCGCACCCCCTTCGTGACCACGGACCACGCGTCCGGGTCACCCTTGAGCAGGGCCTCCGCCGTGTTCTTCACCTGGTCGAAGGACGCGTGCGGCGGGATCGGCGGCACGTTCGGGTCGCACCGGACGTCCAACACCGCCGGCCGATCGGCTCCCAGCACCTCGTCCCACGCCGCTCCCAGGTCGTCCGGCACGTCCACGTTCACCCCGACCAACCCGACCGACCGCGCGAACGCCGCGTAATCAACGTCCGGGAGCACCTGCGACTCCTCGAACTTCGGCGCGCCGCCCATCGCGCGCAGCTCCCACGTCACCTGGTTCAGGTCGTTGTTGTGCAGCACGCACACCACGCACCGCCGGTCCGACCACTCCTCGTAGTAACGGGCCAGGGTGATCAGTTCGGCCAGCCCGTTCATCTGCATGGCCCCGTCCCCGACCAGGGCCACGACGGGCCGGTCCGGATGGGCGAACTTCGCCCCGATCGCGTAAGGCACACCGGCACCCATCGTGGCCAAAGTGCCCGACAACGAGCCCCGCATCCGACCGCGCATCCGGACCAGCCGGGCGTACCAGTTGGCCGCCGACCCGGAGTCGGCGGTGACGATCGCGTCCTCGGGCAGGCGTTCGGACAGCTCCCACGCGATGCGCATCGGGTTGACCGGGTCGGCGTCCTCGAACGCCTGAGCACGCAGCCCGTCCCACCACTCGGCGACGTTCTCCTCAACCAACGACCGCCACCCGTCCTTGCGCCGCAAAGCGGGCAGCAGCGCGCGCAAGGTCGACTTGGCGTCGCCGACGAGGTTCACCTCAGTGGGGTACCTCATGCCGATCAGCCGCCCGTCGGCGTCGATCTGCACCCCGCGCGCCTTGCCGAACTCCGGCAGGAACTGCGAGTACGGGAAGCTGGAACCCACGATCAACAACGTGTCGCAGTCACGCATCAACTCATAACTAGGCCGAGTGCCCAGCAGTCCGATCGCGCCGGTCACGTAGGACCGGTCATCCGGCAACACATCCTTGCCCAGCAACGCTTTCGCAACCCCGGCGCCAAGCAGCTCGGCGACCTCGTGAACCTCGTCAGCCGCGTCCCGCGCCCCCTGCCCGACCAGGATCGCGACCTTCTCCCCGGCGTTCAACACCTCAGCAGCCCGGGCGATATCGTCCTGCGGCGGCACCGACGTGTGCCAGGAGTGGCTCGGCGGGCTGGACGGGACGTGCTTGAACGCGTGCTCGGGCGCGCTGTGCTCCAACTCCTGGACGTCCGCCGGGATGATCAAAGCAGTAGGCGCCCGCTCGGACTCGGCAGTGCGCATCGCACGGTCCAGGGCGTTCGGGAGCTGCTCGGGCACGGTCACGTCGACCAGGTACTCCGAGGCCACGTCCTTGAACAACGAGTGCAGGTCGACTTCCTGCTGGTAGCTGCCGCCCAGCGCGGTGCGGGCGGTCTGGCCGACGATGGCGACGACCGGGACGTGGTCCAGCTTGGCGTCGTAGAGGCCGTTCAACAGGTGGATCGCGCCCGGCCCGGAGGTCGCCAGGCACACCCCGACCCGGCCGCTGAACTTGGCGTACCCGACGGCCTGGAGCGCCGACATCTCCTCGTGCCGCGACTGGACGAACTTGGGCACGTTGTCCGCTCGGCCGAACGCCGCCACCAGCCCGTTGATGCCATCACCCGGGTAGGCGAAGACGTGCTCGACACCCCACTCGCGCAGGCGTTGCAGCACGTAATCGGCGACTTGCATGGGGAACCCCTCCTCGGACTCGACCAGCCCGTCGGGTACCCGAGGCAACCACCCCTAAAAGCGGCCCTAAAGCGGTAGCAGCATCCGCCCACCCACCAGCAGACACCCGATCGTGACCACCGCGAACAGCAACACCCACACCAACCCCGGCACCCGCGTGATGCGGGCCAGCATGTCCGCGTCGGAGTTGGGCGCACGCCCGCGCAGCCGCCGCCCCTGCAACTCCACCACCGGCCGCACGCCGCCGAGCAGCAGGAACCAGGTGACGAACAGCGCGAAGGCCGCCTGCCACTCCTCCGTCGCGTACCAGGAGACGACGAACATGATCGTCCCGGTGGCGACCACGGACAGCACGCCGAACACGTTCCGGATCATGATCAACATGGCCGCGAGGAGCACGACGGTCGCCCACAGCAACGGCCGGACGTTGTCGGTGGTCACCAACGCCGCCGCGCCCAACCCGAGGAGCGACGGCGTCACGTACCCGGCGAAGTACATGAGCACCACGGCGATTCCGGTCGGCTTGCCCCGGGACACGGTCACACCGGAGGTGTCGGCGTTGAGCTTGATGCCCTCCAGCCGACGCCCGGTGAGCAGCGCGATGAGGGCGTGGCCGCCTTCGTGCGCGATGGTGATGGTGTTGCGACTGATCCGCCAGATCCCGGGACTGGCCACGAGCACCAGGGCGAGGACGGCAGGGGCCCACTTAGCGAGTGTCGACATCGCCCTCCAGCATGCCAGGTCCGACTCCAAGCCCTTGACCTGGAGCGCGCTCCAGCATCCAAGGTGTCGTACATGAAGCGAGTGCGCATCGGGTCTCTTGAGGTCAGTGCCCTGTGTCTGGGGACGTTGCCGTTCGGCAAGTACGTCGACGAGGAGACGTCCTTCGCCATCCTCGACCGCTATGCCGGGGCGGGTGGCACGTTCCTCGACACCGCAAACAACTACGTGTTCTGGGACGGCGGCACCGGCGACGAGAGCGAGGAGACCGTGGGGCGGTGGCTGGCCGCTCGGGGGAATCGGGACGACATGGTCGTCGCCACCAAGATGGGTGCTCGGCCGCGCACGCCCGGCGCCGGGCTGGAGGATGCCGAAGGGTTGGCCGGACCGACCGTCCTCGCCGCCGCCGAAGGCAGCCTGAAGCGGTTGGGCACGGACCGGATCGACCTCTACTACAGCCACATCGAGGACCGGTCAGTACCACTGGAGGACACGTTGGGGGCGTTCGCCTCGCTGGTCGAGGCGGGAACCGTGCGGGAGATCGGGGCCAGCAACCACGCCACCTGGCGGCTGGAACGGGCTCGGGCGGTGTCCCGGGCGAACGGCTGGCCGCTGTACACGACCGTGCAGCAGCGGTACAGCTACCTGCTGCCACGGCCCGGGGTGCGGCTGCCGGAGTCGGGGCATGTGCACATGACGGACGAGCTGTTCGACTACGCGCGGTCCGAAGGGGATGTCGGGCTGGTGGCGTACTCGACCCTGTTGTCGGGGGCGTACCGGGACAAGCCGTTGGGCGAGGCGTACGACCACCCCGGCAACACGCGGCGGTTGGCGGTGCTGGGCGAGGTCGCGGCGGAGTCGGGGGCGACGGTGAACCAGGTCGTGCTGGCCTGGTTGCTGCGCAAGGGGATCGTGCCGCTGGTGGGCGTCTCGTCGGTGGCCCAGTTGGAAGAGTCGTTGGGCGGAGTCGAACTGGAACTCGACGACGAGCAGGTGGTGCGACTCGATTCGGTGGGGTGATGCGAAAAGGGCCACTGTCCATGTCGGACAGTGGCCCTTCTTCCAACAGATGTCAGCGGTAGTGCCTGGCCTTGTGCTGTTCGGCCACCGCCGGGTCGATCGGTTGGACCGGACGCGGCGAGACGGTCGGGTCCACCGACTCGATGCGCTGGTCGTGGGGACGGTCGCGCAGTTCTTCGTCGTGGGTCAGGTTGCGGTCGCGCTGGGCCGGCATCCCGGGGTCGCGGATGGTGTCGTCGCGCACGGTGGTGTCCACCGGCTCGACCTCCTGCTCCGGCACGACCACCTTGCGCCGCGCCGGCATGACCGCGATCAGCAGGCCGAACAGGGCCAACCCCAGATGCAGCCAGTTGTCGTTGGTGTTGAGCGCCAACGGGTTCCCCAGCCGCTCGACCGGGTTCACCGCCACCAGGCCGGCCAGCATCAGGCCCCAGACCAGCACCAGGCCGTACACCAGGAACACGATCCAGCCGTACAGGCGCGCCAGGCCGGAACCCGTGGCCATCAGCAGACCCAGCACACCGAACGCCAGGTGGACGACGTTGTGCAGGGGGTTGACCGCGAAGCCGAGCAGCATCGCGTGCTGGTCGCCGGTGAAGTCACCGAACCCGGTGCGCACGAACCCCGCCACGCCTGCGACGAGGAAGAACAGGCCGAGCAGACCTGCCAGCACCTGGGCGGGCTGGAGGCCCGCGACCTTGACACGACCGACGGTCGAGTGGGTCATCACGCCCTCCTGTGAGGGTCCGCGAGAGCCCGCCTTCCGGGCTCCGGACGACCCCACGGCTACCCGCCGGTCACCCACCGCAAACCCGGGTGGGAGCGGGCACACGGACCCGCTCCCGATCGGACAGGAGTCCACCCCGCCGTGCCGGGGTTCGTGGATACCCGGCCCACCCCATTAGGACCGGGGCGCCGCACCGCGGGATTCCGCGGGACCACATCGACAAGAGCGACTATGCCAAGCGGAAGGGCTTGCGGTCAAAGGAATTAACGCTGCTCAACGGGGTCCGGCCACCCCTCCGGGAGCCACTCCAGGGCGCACCACAAGTCGGTCCGGTGTCGGGTCTTCGAGAGGTCCAGACCGAGCAAGCGCTCCACGTGTGAGATGCGGTGGCGGACGCTGTTGCGGTGCACGCCCAGTGCTGCGGCGCTGCGGTCCCAGTTGCCGTTGTGGGCGAGCCAGGTGCGGGTGGTCTCGACCAGTTGTCGGGGCGACGGAGAACGGCTGCCTTCGAGCGGGGCCAACAGGTTCAGCGCGAAGCGCCGCGCGCGGGCGGGGTCGACCAGGTCGGTGACGCCGTCCCGGTCCCCCGCCTGCCGGGACGCCCCTTCGGCGCGGGCGCGGCGCAGGAGTCCGGCGGCTTCGGCCTGGGCGTGCGGGAGTTCGGGTGCGTCGGCCGGGGAACTGACGCCGACCAGCCACCCGAGGTGACGCAGGGCGTCGAGGTCGACCGGTCCGGTGACGACGGCGCGAAAGCCGTCGGCGGTGGTGTCCACCAGCGGGGTCCCGAGCAGGCGGGTGAGCCGGTCGTGGTCGTCGGGGCCGTCGCCGGCGACCACGCGGTACGGCGGGCGTCCGACGAGGTCCGCGACGGATTTGCGGTCGTCCGTGAGCAACAGGCGCGTGGCCAGGCGGGCGGCACGGCCTTCAGCGGGGTTCGCGCGCAGGAGGCCGAGCAGACCCAGCGCGACGGCGACCACGGCCCGGTCGGCGACGGAGAACGGTGCCGGACGGCCGACGACCAGCACGGTGGCGTGGTCGACGGGGTTGAGCACGACGTGGTCCCTACCAATCTCCGTGGCCGCACTGCGCGGCCCGCGCCCGGCCGCCACCCGGCCCGCCAAAGAGAAGAGGTCTTCATCGAGCGCGGGCGCGCCGCCGGCACTGGCCACCACCTCGGAACCGGCGAGCAGGAACGCCCAGCCGTCGAGGGCCACCGCCAGCGCCCTCAAGGTGCCCTCCACCGGCCGTGGCCGCACGGCGGCCCGGGTCAAGGCCTGTTGGCTGTCCGCCAGCAGCCGCGACTCCGCGTTCTGCGCCTCCGCGATCAGCGCGCCCACCGCCTGGCTCACCGCCAGGAACGGCGTCGCCGGCGGCACCGCCACCAGCGGCAACCCCCGCGCCGCGCACGACGACACCAGAGCCGCCGGAACCGAGTCGTGGACGGGTGTCACGCCGAACCCCAGGGCCGTCACCTCCCGCTCCACCAGCCGCGCCACGTACCGGTCCACGTCGGTCGGGAAGTTCACCCCGGCGGTCAGCAGGAACTCCCGGCCCAGCAGGAACGGCGCCGGGTCGGACAGCTCGCTCACGTGCGCCCACGCCACCGGCCGGTCCAGCGCGTCCGCGCCGCACAGCACGGTCAGCCCCAGCTCCGGCCGCTCGACCACGTCCCGCAACGCCACGGTCCGCAACACCATGGGATGAACCGTACAACCAATGACCACAGACTGTGCAGAAGAACCGCTTACCTGGTCAGGCCGGGCTTGGCAGGGTGACCCGCACAACAGGGAAGGAGGTCGCGGTGGCCCTGGACTTCGCGGTGATCGCGCTCTCCGTGTTCGGCATGGTCGGGACGGGCTGGTGGGGCCTGCGCCGCGCCACCAGCCGCAGCGAGTACCTGGTGGCCGGCCGCCGCCTGGGCCGGCCGATGTGCTCGGGCACGATGTCCGCCGTCGTCCTCGGCGGCGCATCCACGATCGGCGGCGCGGGCCTGGGCTACCAGGAACTGGAGCCCGTGGCATGACGATCGGTCCCGTCGACTCCTCCGCCGTGCCCCGGTTCGCCGGGCCGGCCACGTTCGCCCGACTCCCCCGCCTGGACCAGGTGGACCGCGCCGACGTGGCGGTGGTGGGCGTGCCGTTCGACTCGGGCGTGTCCTACCGGCCGGGCGCGCGGTTCGCGCCGGCCGCCGTGCGCGAGGCCAGCCGGCTGCTGCGGCCCTACCACCCGGCGCTGGACGTCTCGCCGTTCGACACCGTCCAGGTCGCCGACGCCGGGGACATCGCGTGCAACCCGTTCGACATCGGCGAAGCCGTCGAGGCCGTGCAGGACCAGGCCGGTGCGCTGCTGGACACCGGGGCGAAGCTGGTGACCGTGGGCGGCGACCACACCATCGCGCTGCCGCTGCTGCGGGCGGTGGCCCGGCGGCACGGACCGGTGGCGCTGCTGCACTTCGACGCGCACCTGGACACGTGGGACACGTACTTCGGGGAGCCGTACACGCACGGCACCCCGTTCCGCCGGGCGGTCGAGGAAGGGCTGCTCGACACGGCCGCGTTGACGCACGTGGGGACGCGCGGCCCCCTGTACGGTCGAGCCGACCTGGACGAGGACACGAGGCTGGGCTTCGGGATCGTGACGGCGGCGGACGTGATGCGGCGCGGGGTGGACGAGGTGGCGCAGGCGCTGCGGGAGCGCGTCGGCGACCGGCCGCTGTACGTGTCGATCGACATCGACGTGCTGGACCCGGCGCACGCGCCCGGCACCGGCACGCCCGAGGCGGGCGGGCTGACCAGCCGGGAACTGCTGGAGGTCCTGCGCGGCCTGGCCGGGTGCGACCTGGTGTCGGCGGACGTGGTCGAGGTCGCGCCCGCGTACGACCACGCCGACATCACGTCCATCGCGGCTTCCCATGTGGCTTATGACCTGGTGTCTTTGCTTGCTCTGAAAGGGCGGTCGTGACGCGGAACGGCGGGGACGTCGTCGTCGAGAGCTTGGCGTCGTTGGGCGCGGACACCGTGTTCGGGGTGCCGGGGCAGCACGCGCTGGGGCTGTTCGACGCGCTGGGCCGGTCGCCGCTGCGGTACGTGGGCAACCGGACCGAGGTGGGTGCGGCGTTTGCGGCCGACGGGCACGCGCGGGTGACCGGCCGGGTGACGC
This sequence comes from Actinosynnema sp. CA-248983, assembly GCA_050954585.1. Taxonomy (GTDB): domain Bacteria; phylum Actinomycetota; class Actinomycetes; order Mycobacteriales; family Pseudonocardiaceae; genus Actinosynnema. Next base: position 6,431,374 of record CP191863.1, read on the forward strand.
CGCTGCTGGTGTCCACCGGTCCGGGCGCGTTGCAAACGCTTGCGGGGCTTCAGGAAGCGGCGTCCGCGTCGGTTCCGGTGCTGGGCATCGCGAGCCAGGTGCCGCGCGCCGGGCTGGGTGGTGCGCGCGGCGGGTACCTGCACGAGCTGACCGACCAGCGCGCTTCGTTTCGGGATGTCGTGAAGCACACGCGGGTGGTGCGGTCGGCGTCGCAGGTCCCGTCGGCCCTGGCGGAGGCTTGGGAGATCGCGTCCGCTGCTCCGTGCGGGCCGGTGTGGGTGGAGATTCCGCAGGACGTTCTCCTTGGGCCTGCCGGGGTTCCGCCGGTTTCGGTGTCGGCGCGCGTGTCGCCCTTGGCGCCTCGGGCGGAGGTTGTCGCGGAGGCGGCGCGGCTGCTCGATTCGGCGGAGCGTCCGGTGATCCTCGCTGGTGGCGGGGTGGTGCGGGCTTCGGCTCGGGCGGAGTTGCTGGAGCTGGCGGCGAAGTTGCGCGCGCCGGTGGTGACCACGTTCGGCGGCAAGGGCGCGTTCCCCTGGGAGCACCCGCTTTCGGCGCGGTCGTGGCTGGAGGACGCGCACACGACGGAGTTCCTGGCGTCGGCGGACGTGCTGCTCGTGCTGGGGTCCGGGCTGGGCGAGTTGTCGAGCAACTACCGGACGTTCGCGCCGCGTGGCGCGGTGGTGCAGGTCGAGGCGGACCTGGGGAAGCTGGAGTCGAACTACCCGGCGCTCGGGGTGCACGGTGACGCCCGGTTGGTGTTGCAGGGCTTGATACCGCTGGTCAGGGAGCGTGCTGGCGGGTGGGCCGAGGCGTCGGTGCGGGAGTTGCTGGCGGCGGTGCGGGAACGGCTGGACGGGCAGGACTTGGCGGTGGAGCGCCAGGTGCTCGCCGACGTGCGGGCGGCGCTGCCGGAGGGCGTGGAGTCGTTCTGGGACATGACGATCCTCGGGTACTGGGCGTGGTCGGCGTGGCCCGGCCCGATGCACTCCGCGCAGGGAGCCGGTGGGCTGGGGTACGCGTTCCCCGCTGCGGTGGGGGCGGCGGCGGCCGGTGGTCCGGTGCTGGCGGTGTCCGGGGACGGTGGCGCGATGTACGGGCTGGCGGAGCTGGCGACCGCGCGGCAGCACGGGTTGGCGGTGACCTGGCTGATCGTGGACGACGGCGGGTACGGGATTCTGCGCGAGTACATGACCGACGCGTTCGGCCGGGCCACGGGGACCGAGTTGGCGCGGCCGGACTTCGTGGCGCTGGCGGAGTCCTTCGGGGTGCCCGCGACGCTGTCCACGCCGGGGTCGCTGCGGGCCGACCTGGCCAAGGCGTTGGCGTCCGGCGGGCCGCACGTGGTCGTCCTGCCCGCTGTGCTGCGGATGTTCGCCCCGACCCACCTGGAGGACCAGTGACGACCCCGTTGGTCGACCCCGCGACCGGTGAGCGGTTCGGTACCGCGCCCGTGGCCGGTGCGGCTGAGGTGGACGCGGCCGTTCAGGCCGCTCGTGCGGCCTTTCCGGCCTGGTCGAGGACCACTCCCGCGGTGCGGCAGCAGGCCTTGCTGGCGTTGGCCGACGCGGTGTCGGCGGCGGCGGAGGAGTTCGCGGACGTCGAGTGCCGGGAGACGGGCAAGATCCGGTCGGTGGTGCTCGGCGAGGAGATCCCGCAGAGCGTGGACCACCTCCGGTTCTTCGCCGGGGCGGCGCGGCTGCTGCACGGCGCGGCGGCGGGCGAGTACCTGGAGGGGTTCACGTCCTACCAGCGGCGGGAGCCGGTCGGGGTGGTCGCCGGGATCACGCCGTGGAACTACCCGCTGATGATGGCGGTGTGGAAGCTCGCGCCGGCCGTCGCCGCCGGCAACACCGTCGTGCTCAAGCCCGCCGACACCACGCCGTCCTCGACGTTGCTGCTCGGGGCTTTGGCAGAGCGGTTCTTGCCGCCGGGCGTGGTGAACGTCGTGACGGGCACGCGGGAGACCGGGCGGTTGCTGGTGGAGCACCCGGTGCCGGCGATGGTGTCCATCACCGGGTCCACGCGGGCGGGGATCGAGGTGGCGCGGGCCGCCGCCGGTGCGGTGAAGCGGACCCACCTGGAATTGGGCGGCAACGCGCCGGTGCTGGTGTTCGGGGACGTGTCCGTGGAGTCGGTCGCCGCCGACGTCGTGGCCGCCGCGTTCTACAACGCGGGGCAGGACTGCACGGCGTCCTCCCGGGTGCTGGTCGAGGACTCGGCGCACGACCGGTTCGTGGCGGCCCTGGTCGCGGCGGCTTCCCGGCAGGTTCCCGGTGTGGACTACGGGCCGTTGAACAGTGAAGCTCAGCTTTCGCGGGTGTTGAAGTTGTTGGCGGACTTGCCTTCCCACGCGGTTGTCCACTGTGGAGGGGCGCGGCACGGGTCACGCGGCTGGTTCCTGTCGCCCACCGTGATCTCGGGGGTGCGGCAGGAGGACCGGATCGTGCAGGAGGAGGTGTTCGCGCCGGTGGTCACCGTGCAGCGGTTCTCGTCGCTGGAGGAGGCGGTCTCGCTGGCCAACGGGGTGGAGCAGGGGTTGGCGTCGTCGGTGTGGACCCGTGACCACGTGCGCGTCCAGCAGTTGGTGGCGGCGCTGGACTTCGGGTGCGTGTGGGTGAACACGCACGGTCTGCTGGCCGCCGAGATGCCGCACGGCGGGTTCGGGCAGTCGGGTTACGGCAAGGACCTTTCGGTGCACGCGTTGGAGGAGTACACGCGGGTCAAGCACGTCATGAGCGCGTGGTGAGGGGTTTGCGCCAGACCAGGGAGTAGCGCCAGTACAGGTGGCGGCGGACGCGTGCGCCGGGGAGGAGTTCGGCCGCGCCGGCCTTGATCTCGTCCACGGACATGTGCCAGTCCCGGACCGGCGCGGTGCCCACCGGGTCGTTCTTGACGAGTCGGTGGGCGAGGTTGCCGGGGACGGAGGCGAGGCTGACCGCCCAGTCCCAGGCGGTCTTCGGCTTGGCCAGGCCTAGGATCGCCAGCACACCGCCGGGGGCGACCGCTTCGCCGAGGCGCGTGAGGGCCGTGGTGAACGGCATGTGGTGCAGGGCGGCGATGCAGGAGACGAAGTCGTACGGGCCGCCCAGGTCGTCGACGGCCGCGTCGGCCTTGCGGATCTCGACGCCGGGGACGATCGCCTCCACCGCCTTGTCCACGCCGGTCACCCTGAGCCCGTGGGCAGCGAGCTTGCGGGCGAACCCGCCGTGACCGCAGCCGACGTCGAGCGCGGTGCGGGCACCGGGCGGGACCTGGGCGAGCAGCAGCGGGTGGTAGTGCGCGTTGTGGTCGAAATTCCCCATGTGATCAAGGACGCGCGAGGGTGCCCGGAGGTTGACCTCCACTTAAGTCGAACTTCTACGGTGGCCGAAGCAGACCGAGAAGGGGAATACCCACATGCGCGCCATCCGCCAGTACGAGTTCGGCACACCGGAGACCCTGCGGTACGAAGAGGTCGCCGATCCGGTGCCCGGGGAGGGGCAGGTCCTGGTCAGCGTGGCCGCCGCCGGCGTGCACCTGCTGGACACCAGCATCCGCAAGGGCGAGTCGGGCGGGCCGTTCCCGCTGCCCGAGCTGCCCATGACGCCGGGGCGGGAGGTCGCGGGCACGGTCACCGGGCTGGGCGCGGGCGTCGACCCGGCGTGGCTGGGCAAGCGGGTCGTCGCGCACCTCGGGCAGGCCAGTGGCGGGTACGCGGAGCTGGCCGTGGCGAACGCGGCGTCGCTGCACGAACTGCCCGAGCACGTGCTGTTCGAGGACGCGGTCGCGATGATCGGCACCGGGCGGACGGCGGTCGGCGTGCTGCGGATCGCGGAGTTGCAGAAGGACGACGTCGTGTTGGTGACGGCGGCGGCCGGTGGGCTGGGGGCGTTGTTCGTGCAGGAGGCGAAGGCCATCGGCGCGACGGTGGTGGGGTTGGCGAGCACCGCCAAGCTCGACGTGGTCCGGGATCTGGGGGCGGACCACGTCGTCGACTACACGCAGCCGGACTGGCCGGACGCGGTGCGGGCGGAGGTCGGCGAGGCGACGGTCGTGCTCGACGGGGTGGGCGGTGTGCCGGGGCGGCAGGCGTTGGAGCTGCTGGGGGTGGGTGGCCGGACGATCCTGTTCGGCTGGTCGGCGGGCGAGCCGACCCGGATCGAGACCGAGGACCTGTACCGGCGGGGGCTGACGGCGTCGGTCGCGGTGGGGCCGCGGATGATGAAGGGGACCAACCTGCGGGAGCTGGAGACGTTGGCGCTGGAGGCGCTCGCCGAAGGTCGGATGAAGCCGCGGACCACGGTGTTCGGTCTGGCGGACGTGCCCGCCGCGCACGCGGCGCTGGAGGGTCGGCGGACCACCGGCAAGGTCGTCCTGACGCCCTGAGCAGATCAGGCCCCGCCTGAGCAGATCGGGCCCGCCTGAGCAGATCGGGCCCCGCCTGAGCAGAGCGGGCCCCGCCCTTGGTCCGGGCGGGGCCCGCTCCCCCTTGTCCCCTTGTTACAGGGGCACGCTGTCACAGGGGCACGGTGACGATCTGCTCGCCTTCGAAGTTGCGCACCTCCACCGCCGCCACGTCCTCCGGGGCGATCAGCGCCGAGCCGTCGAGGTTCGTGCCTTCCTTCTCGCCCAGGGCCGAGACCAGCCAGCTGCCGGCTTCCTGGCGGGAGCCGTCCTTGGCGACGACGATCAGCTTGCACTTCTCGTTCTTCGCGATGCCGCCCACGGATGCGTTCACCCGGACCCAGCCGGCGGCCGGCTTGATCTTCACGGTCATCCGCGCGCCGGTGTTCGGGTCTGTCGCCGTGGCGACCTTGGCACCGGGCTCGGGCGTCGGCGTCGTGATCGCCTGCGTGCTCGGCGCCGTGCCCCGCCCGACCGCGAACCCGCCACCCAACACGACCGCCACGGCCGCCGCCGCGGCCAGTCCGACCCCGACCCGTCGGCGCCGAACCTGGGCGCCCCGTTCCGACCGGACCCGCCGCAACGTGCGCTGCAACAGCAGGTCACCGCCCTCGGGCGGACCGTCGAGCAGCGCCTCGGGCGGCACGTCACCCAGCGCCTCTTCCATCGCGCGCAACTCGGCCAACTCGGTCCGGCAAGCCGGGCAGCCCACCAAGTGCTCCTCCACCGCCCGCACCTCCCGCTCTTCCAGGACACCCAGGACGTAGGCGCCCAGCAGCTGTGGATCGTGGTTCGTGGTCATCCGGCCACCCCCTTCAGCGCGACCTGTTGTCCGGTGAATGTTTCCCTGAGCGCACGGAGGGCGTAGTGGGATCTGGATTTGACCGTGCCCGGCGGGATGTTGAGCGCTTCGGCCGCCTCGGTGACGCTCCGGCCGCGGAAGTAGATCTCCAGCAGCACATCGCGGTGGTCCGGGGACAGTTGGTCCAGGGCTTCCAGGACCACGACCGAGTCCACCACGGAGTCGGCGTGGTCGCGCTGGACCGGTGGCGTGGTGGGCGTCTCCGCCACTTCCTGCGGCCGGGCGGCCTTGGCCCTGATCCGGTCGGTGACGATGTTGCGGGCGACCGTCAGGAGCCAGCCGCGCACGGAACCTTTGCCGTTGACCAGGGCGTCGGGGTGCCGCCAGGCCCGGACCAACGTCTCCTGCACCACGTCCTCGGCGGCGGCCCGGTCCCCGGTGAGGCGCGTGGCGTAGGCCAAGAGGGCCCGACCGTGCTCCTCGTAGAGGGACCGGATCAGCGCCTCGTCAGCCGCAGCCTCCCGCTTCCGAGACCACAAAGCCGCCATCCACCCACTCCTTTCGTCACCTGGTCACCTCGTCGCTGCGCCGTCATCGCGTCGCCTGCGCCCACGTCGTTTCCCGGGACACGGCTGCCACCCGGTTCCGGTTCAACCTGCGCGCGAACTTTTTTCCAGCGCTCCACTCCGCGCACCCGCTTCTGGGCTAAACCCGCTGGTAGAGTGGGTGGCGAGCGGTCATCCACATGATCACCCGATCGTGTTAGTGGCCAATCGGCCCGTTTTCGCCACCTCGCGCGTCCCGTAGAGGGAAGGGGTGCGCGGGACGGGGTCACCGGCAGTCGGCCCGGCCACGGGAGCGGTCCAGTCGGCGACGGATGCGGCCACTCGCCCCTCGCATCGACGACCGTCCTCGGACCCCGCGACCGTCACCCCGCCACCCCGCCTTGGCGGCGCGCTTGGCGGCCGGGCCACGGACACTCGCGGCCGGGTCACGGACACTGGCGGCCGGGTCACGGACACTCGCGGCCGGGTCACGGACACTCGCGGCCGGGTCACGGACACTCGCGGCCGGGTCACGGACACTGGCGGCCGGTGTTGAGGCAGGCGGCGACTTCGGACATCACGCCGTCGGGCATGACGTTGATGAACATCGCGTGGTCCGTGCGCGGGTCGCGGTCCTGCTCGGGGAACGAGTCGATCGCGTACGGCCGGCCGGCGGGGACGTCGTAGATCGCCTGGACGCGCAGCTGCGGCACCGGGAACGTGCCCTGCGCGCAGACGCCGTTGGACGCGGCGAACGTCGCGTGCGCCCGGTGGGAGGTGCTGTCGGTGTTGCGGCCGTCCCAGCAACCGGGGAAGTCGAACGTCCGCACCACCCGCCGCCCGTCGCACAGCGGGTAGCGATCGGTCCACCCGGGCACCCCCTCGCACCCCCACCGCGCCGTGCCGGTGCCCGAGGTCAGCGCGGCGGCGTCGCCGGTGACCAGGCGCGTGAAGCGCGGCAACGGCACGACTTTGGCGACCGGGCTGCCCGTGTACCGGACCCGGACCGCGGCCGGCGGCACGATCTCGCCGGTGTTCCCGTGCACGCCGCCGCCCGGGGCGTGGGCGTCGTGGCCGGGGCGGTCGGTCAGGCGGAGCACGGGCCAGTAGTAGGTGGACAGGTCGCCTTGCGTGCACGTGGTCGTGCCGGTGGCGAGGGTGGCGTCGGTGCTGGTGCGGTCGGTGGTGCGGTTGCCGACGTATTCGTGGGTGTGGTGGGCGCCGTTTGGTTCGCCGGGGGCGACGACGACGTTGTCGGCGTTGAGGTGGCGTTCCTCGTTTCGGCCGCAGTCGAGGGTGTAGGTGCCCGTCGAGGCGTCTTGGGTGGTGGCGGGTGGGTCGGCGTGCGCCGGGATGTCGTCGATGGCGACAAAACGGCCGTCGGCACCGCACCCGGCGAGGAGCGCCACCGCGGCGGCCAGCGCTGGGAGCAACCGCCTCACGGGGTCAGCTTGCCATCTACGGGGTGGATCAAGGAATCCGGCGGAGAGGGGAAGGGAGGGGGAGCCAGGTCCGAGGAGAGGAACGCAGGTCCGAGGAGAGGAACGCAGGTCCGAGGGAGAGAGGGATCGGAGGGGCGAGGGAGAGAGGGATCGGAGGGGCGAGGGAGAGAGGGATCGGAGGGGCGACGGCAGCGGCAAGTGCGGCGAAGGGCGTGGCGGCACAGGCGGCCAGGAGCGCGGGGTGGTGGAGGCGGGTCAGGGGTGGCTGTCAGGAGGTGGCCGTTGGGGGTGGTGAGGGTGAGGGTGGCTAATTCTGGGAGGGGTACCAGGGCGGCGCCGGAGAGGGGTGTTGGGTTGGGGGTGGCTACCCAGGCGGCGGCTGTGAAGGTTTGGCCTTGGGTGTTGGTTATGACCAGGTGGCAGCGTTGGCCTGGGGGAGGCCGGTGATTGTCGCTGTCACGCGGACCCAGCCGTCCGCCGGGGTGATCGTGGCAGTGAGGTGAATGCCGGCTGTGGTGGCTGTCAGGTTTATTGGGTGGGGCGTGCTGTGGTGGCCTAGGTGTAGGCCGCAGAGGAGTACGCCGGACAGCACCGTGGCGCTTAGGGCTGCGGCGGCGCGGTTGCGGTGTCGGTGGAGGGTTGCCGACTCGGCTTGGACCCTCTGGAGGGCGCCTTCAAGGATCGGATCGGGCATGTGACGCCTGTTCGGTTCGGGCTGTGAAAGCCGAGTGGGGACGGGTTGCGGTGGGGGTTCATGGGTGCTCCTGAAGGTGTCCTGGCGGGTGGTCGCGGAGCAGACACGGAAGCCGGCGGCGAACGGTTCACATGAGACGTCGGTTGTTCGGGTGAGGTCGGCTAGTATCTGAGATATGATGTATGACGCTGGGCCGCCTCGGTCGCGGACGGAGTTCGTCCTGAACGCGATTCGGGCGGGCATCGTGAGTGGGGACCTGCCGCCTGGGCGTCCGTTGGTGGAGGCGGAGTTGGCCGCCGGTTTCGGGGTGTCCAAGACGCCGGTGCGGGAAGCGTTGAAGCTGCTCGGCGGGTCGGGGCTGGTGACGATCAGCGACTACAAGGGCGTCTCGGTCCGTGAAGTCGACGTCGAGTTGGTTCGGTCGGTCTTCGACGTGCGGATGTTGTTGGAGCCGGAGGCGCTTCGGCGGTCGGTTGAGGGGGGCGATGGAGGGGCGCGGGGGAACTCGTCGAGAAGGCGCGGCGGGCGTTGGAGGAGGCCGAGGCGGCGGATGGGCCTGGGGAGCGGAGTGTGGCCAACCGGAGGTTCCACCGTGCGCTTTACGCGGGGTGTGGGAATCCGCTGCTGGTCGAAGTTCTCGACGGGTTGAGCGATCGGACGGCGTTGATCTCGCGGGTCGGGTGGGGGCTGTCGGACACCTGGGCGGCGGAGGCAGCGGAGCACCGGCAGATCCTGGACGCGGCCGAGCGAGGGCTGGGCATGATCGCGGCGGGGATGTTGAAGGACCACATCGAACGGTTCGCGCGGACATTCGAGGAGTGCTGTGGTGGCAGCTGACGGGTTGGCGGGAGTCGTCGCGATCACGGTGACGCCGTTCGACGAGGACGGGTCGGTCGATGTTCCCGCCTACGAACGGGTGGTGGGACGGCTCGCGGGCGTGCACGCGATCACGGTCAACGGCAACACCAGCGAGTTCTACACCCTGTCTGCTGACGAGTGTCGGACGGCGGTGGACGTGGTGGCGGGCGCGAGCGTCGGTGCGATGACGTTGTGCGGGGTGGGGCACGATCTGGGTTCGGCGGTGGAGTTGGCCAGATACGCCGAGGAACGAGGGCTTGACGGGGTGATGGTGCATCAGCCCGCGCATCCCTACCTGTCCTTGGACGGATGGGTCGAGTACCACCGGGTGATCGCGGACGCGGTCCCCTCGCTGGCGGTCGTGCCGTACGTGCGGGACCCGCGTATCGGGGGCGCGCAGATCGGCGCGTTGGCGGGAGCGTGCGACAACGTGGTGGGCGTGAAATACGCGGTGGCGGACCCGGTGCGGTTCGCTTGTGCTGCGCGGGATGCGGGGATCGATCGGCTGGCGTGGGTGGCGGGGTTGGCGGAGTTGTCGGCACCTGGGTACTTCGCTTACGGGGCAACGGGGTTCACTTCCGGGCTGGCGAACGTGGCGCCTGAGTTGTCGTTGCGCATGTTCGACGCCCTGGAGAGTGGCGGGGATTCGGGTGCGATGTGGGGGCAGCTCAGGATGTTCGAGGAGTTGCGGACGGCTGACGGGGGTGCCAACAACGTTGCGGTGGTGAAGGAAGCCCTGGCACAGCAAGGAGTCTGCCGTCGGGACGTCCGGCCGCCGGGGCATGTGCTGGGAGAGGTGGACCGGGCGACAGTTCGGGAGGTGCTTGCCTCGTGGGCCGCCTGACACCGGAGGACTTGCGCAGTCACAAGTGGTTCGGTGGGTACGGGTTGCGGGCGTTCAGCCACCGGGCTCGGACGCGGCAGCTCGGCATCGGGGCCGAAGAGCACCTGGGCAAGCCGGTGATCGGCATCCTCAACACGTGGAGCGGCATCAACCCGTGCCACATGCACCTGCGGGAACGGGCGCAAGAAGTCGCGCGCGGAGTCTGGCGGGCAGGCGGGTACCCGGTGGAGTTCCCGGTGTCCACGCTGTCGGAGACGTTCCAGAAGCCGACCCCCATGCTGTACCGGAACATGCTCGCCATGGAGGTCGAGGAGATCGTCCGCTCCTACCCGGTCGACGGGGTCGTGCTGATGGGTGGGTGCGACAAGACGACGCCGGCGCTGGTCATGGGAGCGCTCTCCGCCGATGTTCCGGCCGTGTTCGTGCCCGCTGGGCCGATGTTGCGCGGCAACTGGCGTGGCCGAACTCTGGGCAGCGGCACGGACATGTGGCGCTACTGGGACGACAAGCGCGCGGGGGTGCTCGGGGAGCGGGAGTGGGGCGAACTCGAGAGCGGCCTGGCGCGGTCGCCGGGGACGTGCATGACGATGGGGACCGCGTCCACGATGACCGCCGCCGTTGAAGTGCTGGGGCTCAGCCTGCCCGGGGCGTCCTCGGTGCCCGCGGTCGACTCGGCGCACCACCGGATGGCGGCGGCGTCCGGAAGTCGAGCGGTGGGGCTGGTGTGGGAAGGGACATCAATCAAGAAGATCGCCAGTGCGGAGGCTTTTCAGGACGCGGTAAGGGTTGTACTCGCGCTGGGCGGCTCCACCAACGCCGTCATCCACCTGATCGCGATGGCGCGTCGGGCGCGGGTCCCGCTGTCACTGGACGACTTCGACCGGCTGGCCCGGGACACGCCGGTGCTGGCCGACATCCAGCCGGGCGGGCGGTTCCTGATGGAGGACTTCTACTACGCGGGCGGGCTGCGCGGTCTCGTCTCCCAGCTCGCGGACCGGCTGCACCTCGACCGGACCACCATCACCGGCCGCTTCGGCGACGACCTCGGCGACGTCCACGACCCCGAGGTCATCCGCCCGCTGGACCGCCCGCTCGCCACCGACGGCGGACTGGCCGTCCTGCGCGGCAACCTCGCCCCGGACGGCGCGGTGATCAAGCACGTGGCGGCGGCGCCGGAACTGTTGCGGCACACCGGTCCCGCGCTCGTCTTCCGCGGCTACCGCGACCTGGTCCAGCGGATCGACGACGTAGACGCCACCCCCGACTCGGTGATCGTGCTCGCCGGGGCCGGCCCCCAGGGCGGGCCGGGCATGCCGGAGTACGGGATGCTGCCGATCCCGAAAAAGCTGCTGGAACAAGGCGTCCGGGACATGGTGCGCATCTCCGACGCCCGGATGAGCGGCACCTCCTACGGGGCGTGCGTCCTGCACGTCGCCCCCGAAGCCCACGTCGGCGGGCCGCTGGCACTGGTGCGGGACGGGGACCTCATCACGCTCGACGTGCCCGCCCGCGTGCTGCGGCTGGAGGTGCCCGACGACGAACTGGCCCGGCGGCGGGCGGAGTGGGCACCGCCCGCGCCGGTGTTCGAACGGGGTTACGGGGCGCTCTACCAAGAACACGTCACGCAGGCCGACCAGGGCTGCGACTTCGAGTTCCTGGCCCGGGAAGGGAACAACCCGGCCGCCGACCCCGGTTAGCCCGCGTAGGGAACAACCCGGCCGCCGGCCCCGGTTAGCCCGCGTAGAGCGCGTCGTAGGCCTCGGCGTGGGTGGTGTGCACGACATTGCGCTTCACCTTCAGCGTCGGCGTCAGCTCACCCGTGTCCTGGGTCAGGTCGCGGTCCAGGATCGCGAATCGCTTGACCTGGGACACGTGGGCGAAGTGCGAGTTGGCCTCGTCCACCACGCCCTGGATCAGCTCCCGCACCTCCGGTGACGCGGCCAGCGACGGGACGTCGGCGGGCAGGCCGCGTTCCGCCGCCCACGGCGCGATCTCGTCCTGGTCCAACGTGATCAGCGCGACCAGGTACGGTCGCCGGTCGCCGTACACCACCGCGTGCGACACCCACCGGGACTGCCGCAACTGGTTCTCCACGTTGGCGGGCGCGATGTTCTTGCCGCCGGCGGTGATGATGATGTCCTTCTTCCGCCCGGTGATCTTCACGAAACCGTCCTCGTCGACCTCGCCCAGGTCCCCGGTGTGCAGCCAGCCGTCGGTGAGCACGGCGGCGGTGGCGGCCGGGTTGTTCCAGTAGCCCGCGAACACGTGCGGCCCGCGCATGAGGATCTCACCGTCCTCGGCGATGCGCAGCTCCAGTCCCGAGACGCCGAACGCGCCCACCGTGCCCAGGCGGTGCCGGCCGAGGGTGTTGACCGTGCCGACGCCGGTCGACTCGCTCATGCCGTACCCCTCCAGCACCGGCACGCCCGCCGCGCTGAAGAACTCCAGCACCTCCACCGAGATCGGGGCCGCGCCGGACAACGCCTGCCGCAGCCGCCCGCCGAAGATCGCCCGCACCCGCGCGAACACCGGGTCCACCTGGTCGAACGCCGCCTGGAGGTCGGCCGGGACCGCTTGTCCCGCAGCGCGCGACCGGCGCACGGACAGTCCGATGTGGACGGCCTGCTTCAGCTTGTCCTCCGGGACGCCGGCCGTCGCCACCGTGTAGACCTTCTCGAAGATCCGCGGCACGGACGGCAGGAACGTCGGCCGCACCTCGGCCAGTTCGGGCACGATCCGGGACACGCCACCGCCATAGAACGCCAGCGTGGCACCGACGTACAGCGCGGACAGCTGCACGATCTGCGCGTACACGTGCGCCAGCGGCAGGAACAGGTACACCACGTCGTCGGGCACCACGTACGACAGCTCTTCGGTGAGCCGGCACATGGTGAGCCAGTTGGTGTGGGTCAGCACGCAGCCCTTGGGCGGGCCGGTGGTACCGGACGTGTAGATGATCACCGACGGCGAGTCGGGGTCGATCGCGGCGCGGCGCGCGTCCAGTTCGACCGGCAGCGGGGAGGTCCGACCTTGTGCGGCCAGCTCCGCCAGGTCCTCTTCGATGACCACGATCTCGCGCAGGGACGGCACTTCCGCCCGGATCGACTCGACCTTCTCCCGCTGTGCCGCGTTCTCCGCGATCAGCAGCACCGCGCCCGAGTCGGAGATGATCCAGGCGCACTCCTCGGGCGCGCTGGACGGGTAGATCGGCACCACGACGCCGCCCGCGGCCAGCACCGCGAGGCCTGCGGCGGACCACTCGGGGCGCGTCTCGGACAGCACGGCCACCCGGTCGCCGGGCGCGATGCCGCGGTGCGCGAGGCCGGAGGCGAGGTCCATCACCCACTCGGCGACCTCGGTGAACGACCGGTCCACCCACCCGTCCGCGCCCTTGCTGCGCCACGCGGTGCGGCCGTCGTGCAACTGGGCGGCCAGGAACGGCAGGTCGGCGACGACACGCGCGGAAGCGGCCGTAGTCACAGACATAGAAGCTCCTTCAGTGGGCTGGGTGGACGCGGACGTGTGTGCCGTTGAGAACAGCGGTGCCGGACAACGGGTCCAGACGGAGATCATCAGTCAGCAGATTGACGTTCACGCCGGCGTGCTCACGAGCCACAGACATGCGCGTACCCGGTCGGTCGTGGCCCCAGCCGTGGGGCATGGAAACCACGCCCTGCGCCATGTCCGGCGTGACCTCCACCGTCACCTCGACCTTGCCGACCCGCGACGACACCTCCGCCGTGCCGCCGTCGGCCAGGCCGAGCCGGGTGGCGTCGGACGGGTTGACCAGGAGCGTGCACAGCCTGCCCTTCACCAGCGCGGGCACGTTGTGCATCCAGGAGTTGTTGGTGCGCAAGTGCCTCCGGCCGATCAGGACCAGGTCGTCGGAGACGTCCTGGAGCGCCGCCCGCACGCGGGGCAGGTCCGCCGCGATCGGTTCCGGGCACAGCTCGATCCGGCCGGACGGGGTCCTCAGGATCTCGGGGATGCGACTCTGCAACGCACCCAGGTCCATGCCGTGCGGGTGCTCCAACAAGTCCTCAATGGACAGACCGTATGCGCCGGTGCGCAGTTTCGCGTCCAGCAGGCGTTCGTCTCGGGTCAGGTCCGAAGGGCCGGAGAGTCCCACCAGGGCGTCCAGGTCGGCATCAGGGCCGAGGCCGGCGAAGATCGCGGTGAGGCGCAGGAAGATCTCGGACTCGTCCACCTCGCCCGGCGCGAGCGGCACGGCGGGGCGGGAGTACTTCACCACGTTGCGCACGGTGAACGACAGGAACGCCAGGTCGTAGTGCGCCCGCCGGCTCGGCGGCGGTGGCGGCAGGATCACGTCCGCGTGCCGGGTGGTCTCGTTGAGGTACGGGTCGACCGACACCATGAAGTCCAAAGTGGACAAAGCCGCGTCCAGGCGGGCGGAGTTGGGGACGGACAGCGCGGGGTTGCCCGCGACCGTGACCAGAGCCCGCACCTGGCCGGGGCCGGGGGTCTCGATCTCGTCCGCGAGAGTCACCGCCGGGAACTCCCCCGCCACCTCGGGCAGGCCGCGCACCCGGCTGTGCCACCGGCCGGTGGTGAAGCCCTTGCCGCGCCCCGAACCCCGGCGGGTGTGCGCGGGCAGCGGGAACATCGCGCCGCCGGGCCGGTCCAGGTTGCCGGTGAGGATGTTGAGCACGTCCACGAGCCAGCTCGCGACCGTGCCGAACTCCACCGTCGTCGTCCCGATCCGCCCGTACACCACGGCCCGCCGCGCACGAGCGAACCGGTGCGCCAGATCCCGGATGTCCTCGGCCGCGATCCCGCACCGAGCCGACACCGCCTCCGGCGAGAACGGCTCGACCAGCGCCCGCACCTCCGGCACACCAACGACGTGATCAGCCAACGGCCCGAGGTCCACCAGACCGGCCGCGAACAGCTCGCGTGCCAAAGCCAAAAGCAGGAACACGTCCGTGCCGGGCCGGATCGTCAGGTGCTGGTCGGCCATCGCGGCGGTGCGGCTGCGGCGGGGGTCGACCACGACGAGCGTCCCGCCGCGCGCCCGCAGGTCCTTGAGCCGGGTCGGCACGTCCGGCACGGTCCACAGGCTCCCGTTGGAGGACAACGGGTCCGCGCCCAGCAGCAGCAGGAAGTCGGTGCGGTCCACGTCCGGCACCGGGATGGAGAACATGCCGCCGTACAGGTACCCCGACGACACGTGCTTGGGCATCTGGTCGATCGTCGAGGCGGTGAAGACGTTCCGTGACCCCAACGCTTTCCGCAGCGCGCCCGCGTACAGGCCGCCCGCCAGCGAGTGCACGTTCGGGTTGCCCAGGTAGGTCGCGACGGCGTCCCGCCCGTGCTCGGCCACGACCGCGGTGAACCGCTCGTGCACCTCGGCGAACGCCTCGTCCCACGAGACCGGCACGAACTCGCCGTCCCGCTTGACCAGCGGTGTGCGCAGCCGGTCCGGGTCCGCGTCCAGCGCGCCCAGCGACGCGCCCTTGGGGCACAGGAAACCCCGGCTGAACGTGTCCTCCCGGTCGCCGCGCACCCGCGTGATGCGGTCGCCCTCGACGGTCAGCTCCAGCCCGCACGTGGCCTCGCACAGCGGGCATGTCGTGTACGCGGTGCGCATCCGTGCTCCCCTATCGACTCGACTCGCAGGGCCTGAGCCGCCCGGCCGCGGTCAACCCCATCAGCTCGCTCAACGCCGACGCCACCATGCCCGGCCGGTCGGCGCAATCGTCCAGGCGGAACCCGACCACCGCGCGCGACCCGCCCAGCAGCCGCACCGGGTCCACCGGCGGCGGCGCGCCGTAGCAGACGATCCGCCCGAACGGGGCCAGCGCCGCCAGCGACCGCTCGAACACCTCGCCGCCCCGCCCGTCCAGCACGACGTCCAGGGGCCCGTGCTCGACCAGGCGCTCGGTCAGCCCGTCGACCTCGGCCGACACGGCCACGTCCGCACCGAGCCGCAACGCCGTCCGCCGCTGCGCCTGCGTCGCCCCGGTGGCCACCACCCGACCCGCGCCGAAGCTGACCGCGAGCTGCACGGCCAGCGCCCCGACCGGCCCGGCGCCGTCGTGCACGACCACCGCCTCACCGGGTTCGAGGTGCGCGCACGTCCGCAGCAGGTGCCACGCGGTGACCCCGTGGACGCCCAGGACCAGGGCGGCCTCGTCGGAGATCCCGGCGGGCACCGGGAACACCGCGCCGTCGAACGACAGCGCCCGACGCCCGCCCGCCGTGACGACCTGCATGTGAACCACACAACACACCCCGGTTACCGGTCGGTTAGTGGGGACTCCACGACAACTAAGGGCGCAGGTCCCGGAAGAACGCCCGGACGTCGTCCACCAGCAGGTCGGGGGCCTCCATGGCGGCGAAGTGGCCGCCGCGGTCGAACTCCGACCAGTGCACGATGGTGTGCTCGCGGTCGAGGGTGTGCCGGATCGAGGTGTCCAGCGGGAACACCGCGACCCCGGTCGGCACCGGCGACTTCTCCCCCGCCGCCCAGGCCCCGGCGTGGGCGGTCTCGTAGTAGCTGTTGGCCGAGGAGCCGGCGGTGCCGGTCAGCCAGTACAGGGTCACGTTGGTCAGCAGCAGGTCCCGGTCCACCGCGTCCTCGGGCAGGTCGGCGGCCGGGTCGGTCCACTCCTTGAACTTCTCCACGATCCAGGCGAGTTGGCCGACCGGGGAGTCGTGCAGGGCGTGGGCGAGGGTCTGCGGGCGGCTGACCTGGATCATCGCGTAGCCGGACTGCTCGGTCCGCAGGTACTCCAGGTGCGCCAGCCGGGCGCGTTCGGCGTCGGTCAGCTCGACGTCCGGGTCGACGTCGGAGAACGCGGTGAGGCCGTTCGCGTGCACGCCGACGACCCTGTCCGGGTTGAGCCGACCCAGGCCGGGCGAGATGACCGCGCCGGTGTCGCCGCCCTGCGCGCCGTAGCGGTCGTAGCCGAGGCGGTCCATCAGTTCGGCGAACGCCCTGGTCACCCGGTTGGTGTCCCAGCCGGGTTCGGTGGTGGGGCCGGAGAAGCCGGTGCCCGGGATGGACGGGACGACCAGGTGGAAGGCGTCGGCGGGGTCGCCGCCGTGCGCCGCCGGGTCGGTGAGCGGGCCGATGACGTTCAGGAACTCGACGATCGAGCCGGGCCAGCCGTGGGTCAGGACGAGCGGGAGCGCGTCCGGTTCGGGCGAGCGGACGTGCAGGAAGTGGATGTTCTGGCCGTCGATCTCGGTGGTGAACTGCGGGTGCTGGTTCAGCTCGCGCTCGTGGACGCGCCAGTCGTAGGACTCGCGCCAGTACTCGGCCAGCTCCTTGAGGTAGCTCGCGGGGACGCCGCGGCTCCAGCCGACGCCGGGCAGGTCGGTGGTCCACCGGGTGCGGGCGAGGCGGTCGCGCAGGTCGTCGAGGTCGGCTTCGGGGATCGCGATGGTGAAAGGCTCCATGCCCACCACGCTAGGAGCCGGTTAGGTCAGGTTCGGTCCTAAGCTGGACACCGTGTTGGAGACTTCGGCGCGGCTGCTGCGACTGCTGTCCCTGTTGCAGAACCGGCGTGACTGGTCGGGCGCGGAACTGGCGGAGCGGCTGGAGGTCACGCCGCGCACCGTGCGCCGGGACGTCGACCGGTTGCGCGCCCTGGGCTACCCGGTCCTGGCCACGGCGGGGACGGCGGGCTACCGGTTGGGCGCGGGCGCGGACCTGCCGCCGCTGCTGCTGGACGACGACGAGGCGGTGGCGGTCGCGATGGGCCTGCGCACGGCCGCCGGCGGGTCGATCACCGGCATCGAGGAGACGTCGGTGCGGGCGTTGGCCAAGCTCGAACAGGTGCTGCCGTCGCGGTTGCGGCACCGGATCAACGCCCTGCACGCGGCGACCGTCCCGATGGCCGCCGCCGGTCCCACCGCCGATCCGGGCACCCTCACCGCGATCGCCGCCGCGATCCGGGACTCGCTCCGCCTGCGCTTCGACTACCAGTCGCACGACGGGACCGCGAGCGTCCGCACGACCGAGCCGCACCGCCTGGTGCACACCGGACGCCGCTGGTACCTGGTGGGTTGGGACGTCGACCGGGCGGACTGGCGCACCTACCGCGTCGACCGGCTGACCCCGCGCACCCCCACCGGCCCGCGCTTCACCCCGCGCACCCCGCCCGACCCGGACCTGGGCGGCTACACGTCCCGCGCGATCTCCACGTCCGCGTACCGCTACCAGGCCCGGTTCACCCTGCACGTCGGTGTGGAGACGGCCGCCGAGCGGATCGCGCCCACGACCGGGGCGTTGGAGGAGGTGGACGAGCAGTCGTGCACGCTGCGGGCGGGGTCGAACTCGTTGGACGAGTTGGCGATCTACGTGGCGACGATGGGGTTCGACTTCCAGGTGCACGAGCCGCCGGAACTCGTCGAGCACGTGAAGACCCTCGCGGCCCGCCTGTCCGCCGCGTGCCCGGAGTAGCGTTCACCCGCTTGCCGGTGCGCCCGCCGCTTCCAGCAGCACCTCGCCCGCCGCCGTCCGCCCGTACAGCACCGACCGCCCGGCCCGCCGCCGCTCCACCAACCCCGCCTCCCGCAACACCTTCAAGTGCCGCCCCACCGACCCCAGCCCCTGCCCGGTCACCGCGACCAATTGCGTCGTGCTCAACGGAGTCCCGAGCAGCACCAGCAACCCCGCCCGCGCCGTCCCGATCAACGCCGCCAACCCGGCCGGCACGGGCCGTTCACCTTCGGCCAGCACCCCGAGGCACGGGTAGACCACGGCGTACCGCTCCCGCCCCTCCCACGACACCCAACTGGTCCGCGGCGTCACCGGCATGAACAGCAACTCCGCCCCCGCGGCGACCTCCCGCGGCGGGTAGGCGTTGTGGTTGACCCGGAACCGGCTCTCCCCCAGCCACCGCGTCCCGGGCTTCAACGAGTCCAGCACCGCCGCCCAACCACCCTGGTTCGCCCGCGCGGTCCGGGCGACCACATCCGCCTCCAGGACCCGCCGCCGACGCGCCCAGTACGGCCGCACGGTCTCCTCCCACACGTGGGTCAGCAACGCGGTCGCCCGTTCCGGCAGGTCGGCGCGCTCCAGAACGGCGGGCAGCGGACCGCGCAACGACACCCGCAAGTTGTCCCGCGCCTGGTCCGCCCCGGTCTCCCGCACCCTGGCCACGGTGTCCTCGAAGCCCTCCCCCACGCTGGAGGTGGGGCAGAAGAAGTCGGCGATCCAGGACGTCCCGAGCGCCGCCGCCACCAGCGGCCCGGCCACCGGGTCGGCCGCGAGGTGCGCCCGGTAGCCCGGCAGGTGCTCGCGCAGCCACGCCTGCTCGCCCGGGTGGGCGCCGATCCCGGCGTGCAGCAGGCGCAGGCTCGCGAAGGTCTCGGCGAACTCCGAGAGCACGAACCGGCTGCGGGCGAGCGTGTCGGTGTCGATCTGCCACAAGCCCATGCGCACCGACCTTTCGCGTGTCGGCGAAACAGTAAACACCGGTCGGGCGGCTGCCCAGAATCCGACTCGTGCGCAGCTACCGCTCCCTGTTCCGGACCCCGGAGTTCACCCCGTTACTGCTCTCCTTCGGCGCTTTCGCCGCCGCCCAGACGATCGGCGCGCTGGCCCTGGGCACCCTGGTCTTCCGGGCCACCGGCTCCCCGCTGCTGTCCGCGATGAGCATGTTCGGGCCACAGCTCGCGCAACTGCTGGGCGGCGCGCTCCTGCTCTCCGCCGCCGACCGCCTGCCACCCCGCGCGATCCTGGCCGGCCTGGGCCTCGCCTTCGCCGCCGGCACAGCGGTGCTCGCCCTACCCGGCCTGCCGATCTGGGCCGTGTTCGCGGTCCTGCTCGCCCAAGGTCTGATCGCGGCCCTGGGCGGCGGAGTGCGCGGCGGCCTGCTCACCGAGATCCTCACCAAAGACGGCTACGTCCTGGGTCGATCGGTCTACAACATGCTGTGGGGCCTCACCCAGGTCACCGGCTTCGCCATCGGCGGCGCACTCCTGGCCCTCCTGTCCCCCCACACCTGCCTGCTCCTGGCCGCCGCGTTCTACCTGCTCTCCGCCGTGATCACCCGCCTGGGCCTCACCGCGCGCCCACCCCGCGCCACCGGCCGCCCGTCCATCTCGGCGACGTGGCGCACCAACGCTTTTCTGTGGTCTTCCCGCCCCCGCCGCCTCGCGTACCTGGGCCTGTGGGTCCCCAACGGCCTGGTCGTCGGCGGCGATTCCCTCTACATCTCCTATGCCCCCGACCACGCCGGCACCCTGTACGCCTGCGGCGCCCTCGGGATGCTCGCCGGTGACCTGGTGATCGGCCGCCTGGTACCCCCGGCACTACGCCCCCGCCTGGCCACGCCACTTCGCCTGCTCCTGGCCGCGCCCTACCTCTTCTTCTTCCTCCACCCCAACGTCATCTGGTCGGCCATCGCCGTCACCACCGCGTCCATTGGCTTCGCGGCGAGCCTGGTCCTCCAGGAACGCCTGATGTCCCACACCCCCGACAACCTGACCGGTCAGGCCCTGGGCCTCCACGGCACCGGCATGGTCGCCATGCAAGGCCTGTCCGCCGTCGTCGCCGGCACCCTCGCCCACCTGACCAGCCCGGCAACCGCCATCACCCTCATGGCCGCCGCCTCGATCACCACGACCCTCGCCCTGAGCCGGCGCGCGTTCGAGCCTTCCAAGCTTTAAGCACGACCGTCCAGAACGCGGGCCAACTCCAGCCGCGACGACACGTGCAACTTCGCATAAACCCGTGACAGGTACACCTCAACCGTCCGTGGGCTGTAGTGCAACGCGGCGGCGATGTCCCGGTTGCGCATCCCCTGCTGCACCAACCGCGCGACGTTCTCCTCCGCCTCCGTCAGCAACCCCCGAGCCTTGGCCCGCGCTCGCGGCACCTTCGCCCCCAGCTCCCGCAACCGCGCACCCGCCTGCCGCCGAAGCCCATGCGCGCCAAGCCGTTGGAACGTCACGTACGCCTCCAACAACTCCGCCGTGGCGCCGGCGTCCACCTGTCCCAACGCCAACTGCCCGCGAGCCTTCTCGAAGACCAGACCGCCCGTCTCCGCCTCCACCACCGCTTCCCGCAACACCGAGGCGTCACCGGCCACCAGACCCTCCGCCCGGCGCACCGCGGTCCGCGTCCACGGCGCCACCCGGTCGGCCGCCAGCACGCGCAGCCGCTTCATGGTCCGCCGCGCCTCCTCGACCCGCCCGTGCTCCAGGTCCAGCTCCACCAACCGCCCCAACAACGTGCAGCTGTAGGAGGTGCTGCCGGTGGCGTCCACCGCCTCCGCCAACGTCGTCCGCGCGCCCTCCACGTCACCGCGCGCCGCCAGGTACCCCGACATCGCGAAAGCGTGCAGGCGAGCCATGTTCGGGCTCGTCGGCGGCTCCAACGCGGCCAACCGCGCGGCCACGTCCAGTTCGCCGCGCCACGTCCGGATCTCCAGCTCCACCGCCCGCAACCCGTGCAGCATCATCAGTTCCTGCCGCGACTCCAGCTCCGCGGTCGCCCGGCCCAACCGGTCCAGCGACGCGTCCCACCGGCCGCCCAGCCAGTCGAGCGCCACCCGGGTCAGCTCCAACTCGCCCCGGAACGCGTAACCCGCCAACTGCTCGGCCCGCCGCAGCCGCCACGTGGCGTCGTGCACCAAACCCGCCAACGCCCCGGTCGACGCGGCCACCGCGAGCGCTTGCAGCTCCAACGCGGGCTGGCCCTGCGCGGCGGCCAGCGCGCGGTTGGCGTAGTCCACGGTCTTGTCGTGCCGGAACAGCATGGACGCCAGCACGGCCAACCGGTCGAACACCACGACGGCCTCGGCGGACGACGAGAACTCCATCGCCTCGATCCGCGTGGCCTCCGCCAACGCCTCGCCGTACCGGCCGGTGAACACCAGCAGCACCGCGCGCGTGGCGTGCAGGGCCGCGGTCGTGTCACCGGCCTCGACCTCCTGGTCGGCCAGCCGCAGCGCCTCCGCCATCCGACCCACCAGGAACAGGCTGCTCAGCACCACGACCGCCGCCCGGCTGCGCAGCGGACCGCGCGGCAGGTCGGCCAGGGCCGCCAACCCGGGCGGGATCGCGGCGGCGGGCCGGGACGCGTGGGCCAGCGCCCGGCACTGCAACGCCAGCAACTCGGCCCGCTCCGGCGCGGCCACCGGCAACAGCTCCAACGCCCGACCGCACAGCGCCGCCGCCGTCTCCGGCGCGGACGTCCGCGCGGACGTGGCCGCCTCCGCCATCACCCGGACCGCGCGCAGGTCGCCGGGCGCGGCCGACTCGGCCAGGTGCCAGGCCAGTTCCAGCAGGTCCACCGGCAGCCCGCGGTCCCGGTCGTCGAGCAGCCGGGTGCTGATCAGGCTGTGCAGGTGGCGGCGCTGCGCGGGGCCGATCTCCTGGTAGAGCGCCTCGCCGACCAGGGCGTGCGCGAACCGGTAGCCGCGCTCGTCGTTGCGCACCACCTGGAGCCGCAGCAGCTCGTCGAACGCGGCCACCACGGTCTCCTCGGGCAGCGACGACACCCGCGCCAGCAGCCCGATCTGGTCCAGCCGCACCCGCCGGAAGATCGACACCGCCCGCGCCACCGCCCGGGTGTCCCGGTCCAGCGGCGCGACCCGGCGCAGCACGGCCTCCCGCCGGGTCAACCGGATCGCGTCCGGCCGCACCGCCAGCCGCGCCTCGCCGCCGTCCACCGCGACCAGGTCCAGCTCCCGCAGCGACCGGGCGATCTCGACCGCGAAGAACGGGTTGCCGTCGGCCCGCTGGTGCACCTCCCGCGCCAGCTCGTCGTGCACGGCGGCGCCCAGCACGGTCTCCACGATCCGCTTCACCTCGCCGCCGGACAGCGGCGCGAGGTCCAGCCGCACCACCTCGGCGTGCCGCTCCAGCCGGTCCAGCAGCTCGTCCGCGGCCGGGTTGTCGTGCACCGGGCGCACCGCCGTGACCAGCACCAACGGTGCCGCCGACACGCGGCGCAGCACCACGCCGAGCATGGCCAGCGAGTCGTCGTCCACCTGTTCGAGGTCGTCCAGGACCAGCGCGGTGCGGTCTTCCAGCACGCGGGCCACCAGTTCGCACGACCGGTCGAACCACGAGCCGTCGGGGGTGGCTCGGAGCGCGTCCAGGGCCATTGTCACGTCCGGGGAGCGGGGCACCGAGCGCAGCGCCGTGGCGACCGCCGCGTACGGGATGCGCCGGGCCACGTCGTCGGACTCCGCCGCGGGGATCTCGGGGCCGAGCCGCCGGCGCACCTCGCCGAGCAGGCTGGACTTGCCGATACCGGGTTCGCCGGACACCACCACGGCCACCAGGCCGGCGGCGGGGGCGCGGTCGAGGGCGTCGGACACCAGCGCCAGTTCCGGCTCGCGACCGAAGAACGGCGACACGGCGGCGGCCTCCCGGGGGTGCACGGGCTGGGCTTGCCACCCTACCTATCGGGGAACCCCTACTCACGTGTCGCCGCTCACCCGTGGTCGCATGGTCACCACCCACCGCCACCACGGGAGGACCAGTGACGATCCAAGGCTTCTGCGGCCCCGGTTTCGAGGACGTGCGCGCCGAGTTCGAGCGCAACTTCGCCGAGCGCGGCGAGGTCGGCGCGAGCGTGCACGTGACGGTCGACGGCGAATCGGTCGTCGACCTCTGGGGCGGTGATGCGGGTGGTCGGCCCTGGACCGAGGAGACGATCACGCACGTGTGGTCGTGCACCAAGGGCGCGACGGCGTTGTGTGCGCACATCTTGGCGTCGCGCGGCGAGTTGGATCTGGACGCCCCGGTGGTTGCGTACTGGCCGGAGTTCGGGCAGAACGGCAAGGAGCACACGCTCGTCCGGCACCTGCTCAGCCACCAGGCCGGGCTCGCCGCCGTGAAGGAACCGCTGCCCGCCGACGCCATGTACGACTGGGCGCTGATGACCGACGTCCTGGCCCGGCAGGAGCCGTTCTGGGAGCCGGGCACCGCGCACGGCTACCACGCGCTGACGTTCGGCCACCTGGTCGGCGAGGTGGTCCGCCGGGTCACCGGGCTGACGCTCGCGGAGTTCTTCGAGAAGGAGGTGTCCGGGCCGCTGGGCCTGGACTTCTGGCTCACCCTCCCGGAAGACCTCGAACCGCTGGTCGCGCCCACCATCCCGGCCACGCCGGGCGCCACCGTCTCGCCCTTCCTCGTCGCCGCGACGACCCAGCCGCAGTCCGTGCAGGCGTTGATGCTGATGAACAACGGCGGGTACGTGGTGGCGTCCAACAGCCGCGCGGCGCACGCGGCGCAGTACGGCGCGGTCGGCGGCATGAGCAACGCGCGCGGCCTGGCCCAGATGTACCGGCCGCTGGCGTTGGGCGGGTCGTACAACGGGGTGGAACTGGTGGACGAGGCGCAGGTCGCCGTCATGTCCGCCGTGACGTCGGCCGGGTACGACCGGATGCTGCTGGGGCCGACCCGGTTCTCCCTCGGCTTCCTCAAGGCCAACGACCGGACGGCCGAGGAAGGCGACTTCATGGGCCTGTCCGAGGACGCGTTCGGCCACTCCGGCATGGGCGGGTCCATCGGGTTCGCCGCGCCGCGTGCGCGGATGTCGTTCGGGTACGCCATGAACCGGCAAGGTGGCGGAGTGGGGTTGAACGGACGCGGGCAGTCCCTTGTGGACGCGGTCTACCGGGCGCTGGGGTACCGACGCGCGGGCGGCGGCTGGTTCCGGTAGACCCGGGCGGCAGCGCTTACGGTCCTGGCGTGGCGGCACGTGGCCGAGCGGCTCGACGGCCGGCCCGCGCCCCGGTTCGCGGCGACCACGGAGTTCCGGGTCGAGCTGACGCCCGACGGGGGCGGGACGGTGGTGCTGCTGCGGTCGTGCCAGGAGCCCGTGTCGGCGCTGAAAGGCTTGCTGATCAAGGGTTTCGGCCGGCGGCAGGTGGCGCGCGGGCTGGCGGACTCGCTGGCTCGCCTCACGTCCCTCTTCGCGCCGGCATGATCGAAGGATGAGGATCACCCGACACCACGAGGTCGCCGCCGCGCTCGGCGCCCGTTCCGACGACGACCTGCTCGGGCTCCTGGCGTCCGGCGAGGCCGGCAGCGTGGGGGTGGGTGGGGGCGCGGCGACCGTTGAGGTGGGCGGTGTGCCGGTGTTTGTTAAGCGCGTCCCGCTGACCGATCTCGAACTCGCGCACCCGCGGTCCACCGCGAACCTGTTCGACCTGCCGGTGCACTGCCAGTACGGCGTCGCCGGGCCGTCGTTCAACGCGTGGCGCGAACTGGCCGCGAACACCGCCGTGACCGAGGCGGTGCTGGCGGGTGAGACCGAGTGGTTCCCGCTGCTGCACCACTGGCGCGTGCTGCCCGGCCGGCCGGCCGTGGCCTCCGAGCACGCCGATGTGGAGCAGGTCGTGGAGTTGATGGGCGGTGATCCGTCGGTGCGGACCCGCATGGAGGCTTTGGCCGCGGCGACCCACAGCCTGGTGACGTTCAGCGAGTACATCCCGCGTCCGGTGGAGGACTGGCTGGCTGAGGACCCGGTGGGGCGGGCGGCCGGCGTCGAGCGGCAGTTCATCGGGACGGCGGAGTTTCTGCGCGGTCGCGGGCTCCTGCACATGGACGGTCACCTCGGCAACATGCGCGTCGCCGGGGACACGATCCACCTGACCGACTTCGGGCTGGTCACGTCTTCTGGGTTTGAGCTGTCGGATGTCGAGCGCGACTTCGTCCGGCGCAACACCGACCACGATGTCGACTACGCGGCGATGCGGTTGGTGAACTGGCTGGTCGTGGCGGTGTGCGGGGTGGAGGTGCCGGTCGGCGGCGCGCCTGTGGCGCGGAACGAGTACGTGCGGCGGTGTGCCGGCGGGGACGTTCCGGGAGATGTGCCCGAGGTCGTCGCGGACATCCTTGCTCGGCATGCGCCTGCGGCTGCGCGCATGAACGACTTCATGTGGGCGTTGTTCGACGGGGACCTGACTGCCGAGTACCCGGCTGCTTAGGCGGTCCCGTACACCGAGCGGAGCCAGACGAATGCGAGGGTGTCTACCAGTTCGCCGTCCCGCTTGGCTGACCTGCGTGAAAGAGAGCGGTTGACGAAGGCCTGTTCGTTCATCGAGACCAGCACCGAGGCCAGCGACCGGGCGTCGGGGCCGTCCGGGGCCACGCCCGCAGCGCGCTCCAGCGTGATCTGCTCGGCGGTGGCGTCGATGAACCGGCGGGCGACACCGGTCCAGAACTCCCGCATCCGCTCGTCGGTGTCCCGCGCCCGCACCGCCGCCCGCAGCACCGGCCCGTGCTTGCGCCACAACGCGAGCGTGCTGCCGAGAGCACGGCGGATCGCGGCCTCCGGCGGTTCGCTGCCCCGGCGCAGCCACGACGACGCCGCGTCGTAGAGGGCGTCCAGGACCCGCGCGGACAGGGCGTGCAGCACCGCTTCGCGGGAGGAGAAGTGGAAGTAGAAGGTGGACCGCGAGATGCCCGCGCCGGACGCCAGCTCGTCCACCGCGATGTCCTCCAGCGACCGGTGCTGGAGCAGGCGTTCCGCGGTGTCCAGGATGGCCTGCGAGGTGAGGTCGCCCTTGCTCGGGCGACGCCGGGACCCGACCGAACCGGCCGTCGACCGTGGGGGCATGGCGGACATGCTGTCCCGGCCGGGCGCCCGGCCGCAACCCTTCGTGACGACACCGTGGCCGACGCGCACCGAACGTCCCAACGCGGTACACAGGACGGGTGGATCCGTTGTGGGCATTGCGGCAGGTGGCGTTCCAGTTGGAGCGGGCCGGCGAGCCGACGTACCGGGTGCGGGCGTTCCGGCGGGCGGCCGAGGTGGTGGCGGGCCTGCCACCCGGCGACCTGGAACGCAGGGTGGCCAACGGAACCCTGACGGACCTGAACGGTATCGGGAAGGCCACCGCCGGCGTGATCACCGACGCGGTGGAGGGTCGTGAACCGTCCTACCTGTCCAGGTTCCGCGATCACCCGGTGACCGGTGGCCAGGAACTGAGGGCGAAGCTCAAGGGCGACTGCCACACCCACTCCGACTGGTCCGACGGCGGTAGCCCGATCCGCGAAATGGCGGAAGCAGCCCGGGATCTGGGGCACGAGTGGATGGTCCTCACGGACCACTCGCCCAGGTTGACGGTGGCCAACGGCCTGTCCGCCGACCGGTTGCGCCGCCAGTTGGAGGTGGTGGCGGAGCTGAACACGGAGTTGGCGCCGTTCCTGATCCTGACTGGCATCGAGGTCGACATCCTGGACGACGGTTCGCTGGACCAGGACCCGGAGTTGTTGGCGCAACTGGACATCGTGGTGGCGAGCGTGCACTCCAAGCTCCGCATGGCCGAGCCCGAGATGACCCGGCGGATGGTGAACGCGGTCGCCAACCCGAACGTGGACGTCCTCGGCCACTGCACCGGGAGGTTGGTCGTGGGACGGGGGCGGCCGGAGTCGACCTTCGACGCGCGGGCGGTCTTCGAGGCGTGCCGGGACAGCGGGACGGCGGTGGAGATCAACTCGCGGCCGGAGCGGCGGGACCCGCCGGGGCGGCTGCTGCGGTTGGCGGTGGAGTTGGGGTGCTCGTTCTCGATCGACAGCGATGCGCACGCGCCGGGGCAGTTGGACTGGTTGTCGTTCGGGTGTGAGCGGGCGGAGGAGTGCGGGGTGACGGCGGACCAGGTCATCAACACCAGGTCTGCGGCGGACCTGCTCGCACAACGCTGACCAGCCACAATTCGCTCTGCCCTTCGCTTTTGCGGCGCGCAGCGCTTGCTTTTCGCGGTTGCCCCGCTTTTGAGGCGCGCAGCGCTTGCTTTTCGCGGTTGCCCCCGCTTTTGGGCTTTTCCGTCCTCCCCGTATGGCCTGCCCCGAAGGGCTACGCCATACGGTGGGGAAAAGAAGCCCTTCCCGTGGCTGGGAGCCCCGCCTGCCGTGGCTTTGGTTGTGGAAGGGTCAGCGGCCGGCGGTTGCTGAGCGTTGGGCTCGGGAGGCTCGGAGGAGGTGGCCGTACCAGGCGATCAGTGGGCCGGTTCGGCCGTCCACCAGGCGCTGCCAGGTGTTTTTGCCCAGCTCCAGGAATGGGCTTCGGTCCCATGTCCGCGCCATTTCCGACAACGGGCGGTCGTGTATGTTGCCCAGCCAGTAGCGGCGGTCGAAACCGTAGGCGATGGGGACTGCCGCGCCGTTTGCCTCGATCACCAATGGGGTGAGCCAGCTGCCCAGTGGGGCGTCCGGGGGCACGGGGGCCGCCATGAAAGCTTCGGGTTTTCTGGTCAACAGGGTTCTTGGCACGGCGTCCAATTGGACTGCCAGGCCGTGTTCTTCGGCGATGCGGCCCAGTTCTACCGCCGCGTAGGCCAACTCGACCGCGTCTGGGCGTTCTCCTGCCATCAGACGGCCCGCTGCGCCCTCCGGCTCCAGGGGGTGGACCTGGAGGAGCAGGGCGCCGGATTGGGTGGCGGCCAGAGCTACCTCGCCCAGTTGGGTCGCGTTTCCCTGGGTCAGGGTGGTCACCACGCCTACCGGGACGCCGGCCTCGGTCAGGCGCCGGATGCCCGCGAGGGCCTTGGTGAAGCAGCCCTGTTGATCACGGATGCGGTCGTGGGTGGGTTGGTCGCCGTCCAGGGAGACCGCTACCAGGTCGACCAAGCCTCGGACCAGGCCGATGCGGCGTTGGTTCAGGGCGACGGCGTTGGTTGTGACCGTTGTTCGCATGCCGGCTTCGCGGGCGGTGCGGAGCAGGGTTGGGAGTTCCGGGTAGAGGAAGGGTTCGCCGCCCGTGACGTTCAGGACGTCGTAGCCGAGGGCCGCCGCGTCCCGGACGACCTGGGACAACAGGGGTATCGGCACGGACTCCGAGACGTCCGGCCCCGAGCTGGAGTAGCAGTGCCGGCAACGGAGGTTGCACAGCCTCGTCGGGTGCACCTGAAGGACCGCCCTGCCCTGCCGCATTTCCACCCTCCTGTGGTGCCTCCTATCCATATGGAGCAGACGAACGCCGTCCTGATACGTCACCGCGTCACCGATGGACCAATCGGTTCCCTCGAACGTGCGAACCTTCCGGGTTGCTTGAAACGCTGTCCGTTAACCGAACGACTTCACGGACGTGGCGACGAAGCCCGAGCGGTGAGCACCGGGGGAGGGGACATGCGTCGCGAGTTCGCAGTGTCCACCGACGCGGCCGACGAGGCCAGGCGCCGGGTGCTGCGCGACCTGCACGACGGTCTGGGGCCCTCCCTCGCGGCGATCGCGCTGGGGTTGCGCGCGGCCCGCCACCTCGTGGGGCACGACCCGGCTTCGGCGGGGCCGTTGCTCGCGCGGTTGGAAGAGGAGATGCACCACGCCGTCGGGGAGATCCGGCGGTTGGCGGCCGGGGCCTACCCGGCGGAGCTGGCCCGGTTGGGGCTGGTGGGCGCGGTGCGGGCGCACGTGGCGACGTTGGCCGACCGGCACCCGGTGCTGGTGGACGTCCAGGTCCCGGTTCCCCTGCCGGAGTTGCCGGTGGCGGTGCAGGTCGCGGCCTACCGGATCGTGTGCGAGGCGTTGACCAACGTGGTGCGGCACGCGGGGGCTCGGCACTGCGTGGTGCGGTTGTGGTGCGCCGGCGGGTTGCGCGTCGAGATCGTGGACGACGGAGTGGGTGCGTGCCCGCGCGGTGGTGACGGGATCGGGCTGAGTTCCATGCGGGAGCGCGCCGCCGAGGTGGGCGGCACCTGGGAGATGGACCACGCCGCGGCGGGGGGCACGCGCGTGGCGGCGGACCTCCCGGTCGCGGGCGGGGTGTGAGCGGGACATGCTGCGGGCGCTGGTGGTGGACGACCACCCGCTGTTCCGCTACGGGCTCGCCGCCGCGCTGACCGCCGCCACCGACGTGGAGCTGGTCGGCGAGGCGTCCGGCGGCGAGATGGCCGTCGAACTCGCGGCCACGCTGAAACCGGACGTGGTGGTGATGGACCTCAACATGCCCGACCTGGGCGGGGTCGAGGCCATCCGGCGGATCGTGGCGCGCGACCCGGGCGTGCGGGTGCTGGTGCTGACGATGTTCGACGACGACGAGTCGGTGTTCGCCGCGATGCGCGCGGGCGCGTTGGGCTACCTGCTCAAGGCCGCCAAGCCGCAGCAGATCGTCCGCGCGGTGCGGGCGGTCGCCGAGGGCGAGGCGATCTTCAGCCCGGGCATCGCGGTGCGGCTGCTGGCCTACTTCGGTTCGGGCGGCCGGGTCAAGCGGCCCGAGGCGTTCCCCGAGCTGACCACGCGGGAGCGCGAGGTGCTGCGGCTGATGGCCGACGGGCGCGGCAACGCGGCCATCGCCCGGGTGCTGGTGCTCAGCCCGAAGACGGTGCGCAACCACGTGTCCAACATCCTGCGCAAGCTGCACGTCGCCGACCGCGCGCAGGCGGTGTCCCGGGCCAAGGAGGCCGGTCTGGGCGACGACCCGGGACACATCGGGACAACACGCCCATAGTGCCGGGACGCACCGGGTGGCGACCATGGTCGTGGGACGTCCCGACAAGGGGTGGGGAGCTGGCGATGAACGGTGAGCAGATCGCGGTGGTGCTGCACGCGGCGGACTCGATCACGCGGGCGGGGGTGACCGCGGCACTGCGGTCCCGGCCCGAGATCAGACTGGTCGAACCCGACGAGCCGGCGCCGGTCGCGCTGGTGGTGCTGGAGAAGCTGGACGGGCCGGCGCAGCAGCTGCTGCGCCGGCTCCAGGTGCAGGGCAGTCCGAACATCGTGCTGGTGGCGGGCGACATCGCCGACCCGGAGCTGCTGAACATCGTCAGCTCCGGCGTCTCGGCGGTGATCCGCCGCTCCGACGCCACCCCGGACACGTTGGTGCGCCTGGTGAAGGCGACCGCGGCCGGCCAGGGCGCGCTGCCGGCGGACCTGCTGGGCCGGCTGCTGGACCGGGTGTCCCGGTTGCAGCGCAACGTGCTCAACCCGAACGGCTGGACCATGGCCGGCATGTCCGACCGGGAGACCGAGGTGCTGCGGCTGATCGCGGACGGTTTCGAGACCCGCGAGATCGCCGAGAAGCTGTGCTACTCGCAGCGGACGGTCAAGAGCATCCTGCACGACATCACCAACCGGTTCCAGTTGCGCAACCGAGCGCACGCCGTGGCTTTCGCCTTGCGCGAGGGCCTGATCTGAGCTGTGGTGGACCGCCTGGCGGTCCACCACACACGCTCACTCCACCCGGCCGGAGAAGGACACCGAGGGCTTGCAGTTGCCCTTCTCGGCCGGGTTCTGGCAGCTCACCGAGATCACGATCTTCTCGCCCGGCTTGAACCTCAGCGGCTCGACGTAGTGGCGGTCCAGGTCGCGGAAGTTCGCCAACCCGACTTCGAGGATGCCGCTGCGGGAGCCGCCGGCGTCGCGCAGGACGCGGATGGTGCCGGTGTCGCCGCGCGGGTTCTGCAACACGATGTCGCTGACCCGCAGCGTCTTGCCCTCCGGCGGGCTGAACACGAAGTCGGTGAACTGGTCCGGGTTGGACACGATCGCCGCGTCCGCCGCGACCCGGAAGTCGGTGGGTTCGCCGGTCTGCTTGGCGGCTCCCGGCGGGGTGCCGGTGGGCTGGGACCCGGGCGGCGCGCCGGGGTCGAGGCCCACGGCCTCCATGGCCCGGTCGGAGTTGCCCTTGGCCTTCTCCGCCTCCTGCTTGGCCGCGCCGGCGTTCTCCTCGGCGCGGTCGGCGGCGGCCTTGACGTCGGCGGCCTGCTGGGTGGCGGCTTCGCGCGCGGCGGACTTCACGGCGGGCTGGAGCACGGTGAACCACAGGGTGGCCAGCACGAGTCCCAGGGCCAGCAACGCGATCAGCGCGGGCAGCAGCCACTTGGGCAGCAGCGAGCGCTGCACGAACATGCCGTCCGCGACCAGCGGGCCGCCCGCGTCGGGCAGCACCTCCACCCGGAACGGCTTGGACTGCGGCTGGCCGCGCAGGAACGTGTCGTGCGGCTTCACCAGCAGCTTGACGAACGCGGCCGTGCCCGGCGCGAGCAGCACCTCGGAGCGGTCCAGCTTGAAGTCCAGCTCGCCGTCCACGTCGCTGGGCTGGAACCGCACGCCGACCGGGTGGTTGCCCACGTTGTCCACGGCCAGCTCGAACTTGCCGCGCCGACCGGCCTCGACCTTGCCCGGCACCAGCTCCGCGCTCAGGTCGGTGAACGCGCCGACCTCGACCACGCCCTCCTCGACCACCGACCCGTACGGGTCCTCGCGCGAGGTGACGCGGACGCCGAACGGCACCGACCCGGCCGGCACGTTCGCGGCCCGGGGCGGCGCGAACCGCACGGTGACCGTTTCGGAGGCCTGCGGCACCAGGTTCACCGACGGTGGCTCGGCCACGGCCCACCCGGCCGCGTCGCCGACGACGTCGACGGAGAACTGGTCGACCAACTGGCCGGTGTTGCGCACGACGACCGTGCACGTGACCTCGGAGCCCGGCTCCACGGACAGACCCGTGGCGGACAGCGTCGCGGTAGCGCCCATGTCGTAATCCTGTTCGAGAAGCGGTCGTGGAGGACGAGTCGGAAGGGTGGGGGCCGGTGCTCCGCGCACTGCCCCAACGGGCAGTCGTTCAGCCGCGGCCCACGAAGTCCGGTGGTTGCAACGACTTCGGGACGACCAGGAACGGGT
The DNA here is from genome assembly GCA_050954585.1 of Actinosynnema sp. CA-248983. Lineage (GTDB taxonomy): Bacteria > Actinomycetota > Actinomycetes > Mycobacteriales > Pseudonocardiaceae > Actinosynnema. The sequence goes on from CP191863.1 coordinate 6,463,499, forward strand.
TCGAGCGCACTTCGGCGAACCCCGGCCCGGCTTCGGCGGTCGCGGCCAGTTCGCGCGGCCCGACCAGGTCGTTCTCGAACACCAGGACCTGGGCGTCGAAGGTGCCGTCGTCCTTGACCACCAGCGTGCCGGGGGTGGCGGAGATGCCGACGGTCCAGGCCAGCTTCACCGTGCCGCCGGGCGGGAACCCGGTGCCCGTGGCGCGCGGCACGAACCCGCCCGGCCCGACCAGCGGGTCGACGGTCACCTTCGGTTGGCGCACGAGAACCTTGGCCACGGCGGTGTTGTCGGCGGCGTTGTTGTCCGGTCCGACGCCGAGCACCGAGCCGCCCGCGGTGGTGTCCACGGCGGCCTTGGCGGGCAACGTGATCCGCACGTCGGCTTCCTGGAGCGGTTGCAGGACACCGATCGTGCACACCGAGCCGTCGGCGGCGCAGCCCGGTGAGACGGCCTTGGGCGGGACCAGTTGCGGCGGCAGGGAAGTCACCACGCGGACGTCCGTCATCGGCTCACCGGCGCCGTTGCGCACCTTGTAGGACAACACGATGTCGTCACCGCCGACGAAGCTCACCTGCGGCAGCACGGCGACCGCCATGGACAGCGAGCCGGGGTTGGCGGGCGGCTTGACCGGGTCGGCGACGCGGATCGTCACCTGCGCCTTGTTGTCGCCGGGGTTGACGTCCTGGCCCACGTCGGCGGCGACGACCTGGCTGCCGGCGGCGGTCCCGGTCACGGTGACCCGGATCTGGACCTGGCCGCGCGGCAGGATGCGGCCCGGCGAGCACGTCGTGCCGTCGCACGTGCCCGCAGTGGTGGTGACGGTGTCGACGCGCAGTCCCGGTGGGACGGTCAGGGTGATCGTCGGTGTGGTCGGCGCGAGACCGGTGTTGGTGACGGTGAACCGGATTGTCGTCGTGCCCTCGAACGGGATGGACGCCGGCGCGACCGCCCCGACCACCACGAGGTCGGGCACCGGCTGGAACGCGGCGACCCCGACGTCCGCGTCCGGGTCCTCCACCAGCACCGTCGCCGGGCCGCCGGAAGGCGAGACCTGCCAGATGCGGCTCGCGCCGAACTCCCCCGCGCACTGGTCGAACGCGATCAGGGCACCGTCGGGCGACCACGCGGGCGAGTCCAGGCAGAGGTCGGCGGTGAAGATCCGCCGGGCGTTGGCGCCGGATGCGTCGACCACGCACAACGACCTCCCCGCGTGCGTGAACACCAGCCGACTGCCGTCCGGCGACCAGGCGGGTGACGTGTCGTCGCGCGCGCAGTCCGGGGCGAACAGCCGGGACAGGTTGATCTGCCGCAGCGGTCCGGAGAAGTCGGCGAACCAGATGTCCCGGGTCGCCCGGGACTCCGGGACGACCACGGCGACCGGCGCACTCGCGGTGCTGCTGCGCGTGCCGTCGCGTGCGGTGCAGGTGACGGTGGTGACGCCGACGGGGAAAAGCTGCCCCGGCGTGGCGTCGCAGGTGGGGGTGAGCGGCTCGTCCTCGGCGGACTTGGCGGTGGCGGTGAACGGGACGGCGACCGGCGCGCCGTCCTGGCTGAGGACGGTGTCGCCGTTCACGACGACCGTGGGGCTGCCGCCGGCGACCTCGGTGACCCGGATCGTCTGGGTGTGCGGCCGACCGGGCCGGGCGCCGTCGAACAGGAACTCCACCCGGCACTCGTGCTGGTCGCCGACGGCGGCGACGCCGGGCTCGGGCGGGTCCAGCCGCACGGTCTCCTGGAACGTGACTTCGGTGTTGCCCGGCACGGTCGCCGACGGCGGGGTGAACTCGATGGAGACGCCGTCCGGGCAGAACGCCTGCGGGGTGACCCTGACCGGCAGCCGCGAGATGCCGTGCTGGATGCCCGCCACGATCTGCTCGGGCAGGTAGCCGTCGGTGAGCACGCCGTCGGTGGCGTCGGTGAGCCGGCTCGCCTGCTTCCGGCCGTTCAGCGCACCCGGGTCGTCGGGCGTGCCGGGCGGGATCACCACGGGCACCGCGATCAGGTGGATGCCCAGGGCTTTGAGCTCCCGCTCGATCGTGGCCTCCTCCCAGTACGGGTAGTCGGTCGCGCAGGCGTTCGGGCCCTCGTAGTCGCCGCACTTGTCGGGGTGGTTGTGGCTGGGCGCGTCGCCGGCGACCACGACGATCCGGCTCGTGCCCGGCTCGGTGAAGATCCGGTCCTGCGTGACCCGGTACAGCGCGTTGAACCAGTCCTCGGGTCCGTCGCCGCCGCCACCGTGGGTGAGCTTGGTCTGGTCGTCCAGGACCTTCTTGACCTCTTCACGGGTGGTCAGCGCCGTGACGGGCTCGTAGCGCAGGGTCTCGCCGTCGGAGGCGTCCTTGTAGGAGGCGATGCCGAAGCGCGCCAGCGGTTCCTTCTCCGCGATCTGCCGCATGGCTTCGCCGAGGTTCGTGCGGACCGCGCCGATGGCCGTGCCCATCGAGCCCGTGGTGTCCAGAAGGATCATGATCTCCGGGCGGGCCGGGACCTCCGGGGTGCGCAGGGTGGCGCTGGTGGTGAACTCGCCGCCCAGCGGGGTGGAGCCGCCGACCGAGCGCGGGTGCACCAGCGGCACCTCGACGGCCTGCGTGTACCGCGCGAACGCGATGCCGCGCCCGTCCGGGGACCACGCGGGTTGACTGTCGTCGCCGGTCAGGTGGTCGGGGAACGGGATCGTGTCCAGCACGGCCCCGTCCGACACGCGCAGGATGCGGACCACGTTCCCGTCTGTCACGGCGAGTCGGGTGCCGTCCGGAGACCACGTCGGGTCCTCGCCGAGCAGGGTGCGCTGGTTGGTGCCGTCCGCGTTGGCGACCTTGACCACCGCCCGGTCGGCGTTGATGCGCTCGGTCCACGCCAGGCGCGTGCCGTCCGGCGAGTACGCCGGGTCGGTGTCGTGCGGCCGGCCGCCCGTCGTGGTCGGCAGCGGGTTGCCGCCGCGGGAGTCGGTGCTCCACAGGTCGCCTGAACCGACCTCGGGCACGACCCTGCTGAAACCGATCCGGTAGGGATTGAGCGGTTCCGGCTGCGCCGCAGCGGTCGGGCGGTCGGCGAGCAGGGCAGCGCCCAGGAGCACGCCGACCAGGGCCACCGCGGTCGTCCTGCTCGTCCGTCCGATCACCTTGTGCCTCATTCCACCGTGAAAAGCTCGATCTCGGAGATGGCGACCTCGTTGCCCTGCAACGACCGGTGCACCGACTTCACGTGCACCTCGACCCACTCGACGCCCTGCGCGCCCTCCAGCTTCACCGCTTTGGGCTCGGGCAGGTCGACCAGGTTGAGGTCCTGGGTCTTGCCGTTCGAATAGACCAGGTGCACCTTGTCCGGGCGGTGCGCGGTCTGGAAGGCCTCGGGGATGCCGACCAGGAAGATCGCCTGCTCCAGGTCGACCTTCCGGTCGAACTTGAGCACCAGCGCGGGTTCGGTCGGTTCCAGGGGCGCGGACCAGTAGGTGGACTTGTTGTTGTCGGCGGCCAGGTTCGCACCGTGGTCGGGGCTCGCCACGTTGGCGGTGACGTCGTTGGGGCGGACCGGTTTGGCCTCGTTGCTGAACCAGTCCTTGACCGTGCTGACGGCGCCGAGTGCCTGGTTGTTGACCGCGCTGCGGAACTGGCCGTGGAGACCGTAAAGGCCCAGGCCGCCGAGCAGGGCCACCACCAGCGACCAGCGCAGCACGCGGCCGACCGTGCGGCCGACGGGGGTGCGGCGGCGGTGGCGGGTGCCGGCCTTGGCGGGTTCGCGGCGCGGGATGAAGCGGCGCCACCACTTCTCCGGCACCACCTGGGCGTCGGCCAGCTTCTCGCCGCAGCGGGAGCAGAACTTGCGGGTCGGCGGGTTGGCTTCGCCGCACTGGCCGCAGATCAGGTCACCGGGCTGGGGCTGGCGGCGCTCGGTGTACTGGGGGCGCGGGGGCGGCGGGGTGCGGCGCTCGTCGGTGGGCTGCATGGCCCCCGGCTGCTGCGGCTGGGGTCCCTGCTGCTGTTGCTGCTGGGGTCCCTGCGGCGGCACGGGCTGGCCCGAACCGCTCTGGCCCGGCCCGCCCCACCCCGGCGGGGCCTGCCCCGGTCCGGCTTGGCCAGGCCCGATCCAGCCTGGTACGGCGGGTCCCCGGCCGCTCTGGCCCGGCCCGCTCCACCCCGGCGGAGGCGGCCCGGAGCCGCTCTGACCAGGTCCCGCCCAGCCCGGCGGAGGCTGCGGCCGGCCCTGCACCGGCTGCCCCTGTCCCGGCTGGCCCTGTCCCGGCTGGCCCTGTCCCGGCTGGCCCTGGGGTGGTCGGTTCTGCGGTGGGCCGGGCACCGGTTGGGCGGCCGGTGTGCGTTCCCACTCCAGGTAGGTGCCGCACGACCCGCAGAACTCCGCACCCCGGGCGTTGCGCTCCCCGCACTGCGCACAGACGATCACAGTCCCCCAACCTCCAATTCCACCACCACGTGCGCGGGCACCGCGGCGGCGATCGCGGCCGACAGGCGGACCCGGTCCACCGCGCCCGGGTCGGCCACCCGCACCCGCACGACCACCCGCGCCGGACCGGTGTCCGGCAGCGGCGCGCCTGGCCGGTCCGAGGACGTGCAGCCGCCGCTGTCCACGACCTCCACCTGGCCGCCGGTCAGCAGCCGGACGTGCGCGATCAAACCCCGCCGCGTGCCGCGCCACCGGTGCAACTGCACGGCGTTGGCCACCAGCGCCCGGCGTTGCAGCACCGACCAGCCCTCGCCGACGTCCAGCGCCACCCAGTGCGCCAACCAGTCCAGGAAGTCCTCCGGCGCGACCTTCGGGTCCAGGTAGCCCGCGAACCCGTCCAGCGCGGTGAACACCGGGGCCAGCACCTCGTCCAGCGCGGCCAGGAAGCGCTGGGTGAACTCGTCCTCCAGGTACACCGCGGGCAGCCGCTCGGCCAGCGGGTGCGGTGTGGGCAAGGTGGGTCCGCCGATCCTCATCGCGTCACCCGCACCTGGTGCCCGTAGGAGAACGCCAGCCCGTTCGGCGGCAGGTCCAGCCTCGGCACGGCGTTGCCGCGCTCGCCAGTCACCGGGTTCGCGCCGAACAGCTTCACGTCCTCGACCAGCTCGACACCCGGGACCCGTTGCAGCACCGCGTAGACCTCGCCGGACTGCACGGGCCGCCCGAACGGCCAGCCGTCGCCGTCCGGACCGCCGCTGATCGGGTTGAAGTACTCGTACAACGCCTGCACCGCCCGCGTCCGCAGGACGTCCTCGGGTGTGCCGGCGCGCGACCGCAGTTGCGCGACGATCGTGACGCCCTGGTAGTACGGCGGTTCGACGGACACCCGGGCGCCGATGCAGCGGCGTTCGTCCAGGAACCGCTCGATCCGCCCCCGCACCTCCGCGTTCGGTTGCAGCGCGCCGAAATCGGCCTCCTCGTTCACCCCGACCGCGGGCACGACGAGCACCCGCACCGCGGGCGTTCCGGGCCCGGCCGGGACGCACCGCACGCGCGCGATCTCCGGCGCGGCCTCGCGGGTCAGCAGCTCGTAGTCCTCGGCGGTGACGGCCCGGTCGCGGGTCCGCAGCACCAACGGCCCCCGCAGGGACGCGTCCTGCACCGACTCCCCCGCCACCCCGCCGCTCGCGGGTTCGCGGTTGGTGACCGAGCTGACGAACGGGACCGGGTCGCGCTGCACCTGCAACAGCCCGCGCGCCACGTTGCCGCGCAGCCCGCCGCCGGTCCGGTACTCGGGCACCCGGATCGCGGCCGACTTCGCGGGCACCGCGCCGAACAGCCGGACGCTGCCGTCGGGCTGCCGGATCGCCGGGCCGAAGATCACCTCGCCGCCGACCCGGTCCAGCACCACGTGCTTGTCGCGCGGCCCGGACTCGGCGAACGACCGGACTTCCGTCCACCGCTCCCAGCCGTCCGGCGTGGCGACCTCGACCACCAGCGTGCCCTCGTCCACCACGACCGGCGTGCGGGTGAGCGCGAACCGTTGCCCCGCAACGCCTTCGGACACGCCGATCGTCTCGTTGCGCACGATGTCCGCGTGCGTCGCCTCGGTGGTGCCGCCGATGGTGGCCGCGGTGACGGCCAGCAGCTTCGGCGGCTTCTGGTAGAACGTCAGCTCCGGCGGCGGTTCCACGGCCCGGCACCGCAGCCACCCGGCCCGTTGGCGCGCGATCACCGACGCGGCGTGCGTGCGCGGGACGTGCAGGACGACGTCACCGGGCTTGTTGAACCCGCCCGTGGAGTCTCGGTCGATCTCGCAGGCGGTCCACCCGGTGCCGTTCCACGCCTCCCACACCCACGGCGGGCGGCGCGGGTCGACGCCCCGGCCCTCGGCGTGCGCCTCGACCCGCAGCAGCACCGCGCAGCCCGGCACGGCGTCCGACAGTCCGAAGAGGACCGAATCGCCGGGCGCGGGCGGGTCGCCGAAGCACTCGGGGGCCTTGCCGTCGCGGAGTTCGTCGGTGCGGTCGGCGGGCGGGACGTTCGGGTCGGCCGACGCCGTGACCAGGAACTTCAGCTCGCACGGCACGATCGACAGCTCGCGGTCGACGGTGAACACGACCGGGTCCTCGATCTCGCTGCGCTCGGTGGCGACCTGCGCGCCCGACGGCACCACCACCGGCACCTCACGCGGCGCGGACAGCCAGAAGGTGACCTCGGCGCGGGCGGCGGTGGGCGGGAACAGCTTGACCCCGATGAGGTCCAGGAACCTCAGGTAGTGCAGCGCGGGCACGCGGTTGAGCCGGTACAGCACCTCGTCCACCATGTGCGCGAACGCCTCGATGAGCGTCACGCCGGGGTCGGACACGTTGTGGTCCGTCCACTCCGGACAGTGCTGCTGGAGGCGGCGCTTGGCCTCGTCCACCAGGTCCTGGAAGCGGCGGTCGTCCAGGTTGGGCACGGGGATCGACATCAGGCGCCCTCCTCGTCGGCCTCGTGCGGCGGGATGACGTAGAACGGGAACACCAGGTTGCGCGGGTCGTTGGTGCCGCGCAGGGAGTACCGGATGTCGATGAGCAGCGTGCCGTGGTCGACCTCGTCGAAGCCGACCGACACGTCCGCGAGCGAGATGCGCGGTTCCCAGCGTTCCAGCGAGAGCCGGACCTCGTAGGCGATCCGGCCGGCGGTGGCGGCGTCGGCGGGCGCGAACACGAGGTCGTGGATGGCGCAGCCGAACTCCGGGCGCATCGGCCGCTCGCCCGGCGCGGTGGCCAGGATCAGCCGGATGCTCTCCACGACCTCGCGGTCGCCGCCGACCAGCGCGACCGAGCCGGTGGCGTCGGTGTGCACCGGGAAGGCCAAGCCGCGTCCGACGAAGTCCACGTCATCCTCCGATCATGACGGTCGGGCAGCCCATGACGACCGGCGCGCCGCAGGCGGACATGTCGCCCATCCGCGCCGCGGGCCGGCCGCCGATGAGCACGGTCGGGCAGCCGGGCGGGATGAGCACGCTCGGCGGGTGCGGTGGCAGGCCGGGGAACGAGCACACGTGCGGGTTGCCGACGACCGCCGCCGGCATCCCGCCGATCAGCACGGTCGGCACGCCCGGCGGCCCGACGACCCCGGGGTGCCCGGTGGGGTCGCCCACCCTCGCCGCTGGTGGCATGTCCGCCTCCCCTCTAGTTGATCTTCACGAGACTGCCGCGCACGGTGAGCACGCCGCTGGCCGTGACCTCGGTCTGTCCTTGCCCGGCGACGGACACGGTCGCGCCCTCGACCTTCACGCCGGCCGTGCCGTTGAGCTTGAGCTGGGCGCCGGCCTTGACCTCGACGTCGGTCTGGGCCTGCGCGGTGATCTTCTGGCCCTTGAGTTCCAGCGGTCCGGCGCCCGAGTCGATGGTGATCCCGTTCTGCGCCTTGACCGTCACCGACTTGCCGCTGGTCACCTCGATGACCTGGGCCTTCTGGTCGAGCTTGACGACGAACTTCCCGTCGCCGCTGGAGATGACGATCCCCTCGTCCTCCACGAACTCGACCTTGTGGCCCTTGCGGGACACGAAACCCCGGGTGGTGACCTCGCCGGTGCCGCCGTCCACCGGGTCCTTGACCAGCTTCGGCGTGGCGTCCTTGCTGTTGTAGAGGCCGCCGAGGACGTAGGGGGCGTCGAACTCGCCGTGCTCGAAGCCGACCAGGACTTCGTCGCCGACCTCGGGCAGCACCAGCGAGCCCCGGCTCGCCCCCGCGCCGGTGTGCACGGTCCGCGCCCAGCCGCTGGTGAAGTCCTCGGCCAGCCACGGGAACTTGACCTTGACCCGGCCGAGTTTCGCGGGGTCGCGGATGTCGGTGACCAGGGCCGGGACCAGGCCGCCGCTCTTCTGGCCGGACGGGCCGCTGTTGGCCAGCCCGTACAGGGAGCGCTCCTGGCGGCCGGACACGGTGAACTCCGTGGTGTAGCCGCCCTGCTCGGCGAACAGGTGCCGGGTGCTGGTGAGCGTGTACTTGCCCGCGAACGGGTCGCCGACGTTGGTCAGCGCCACCGCCGTGCCGGCCTTGAGCTTGGGGTTGCCGCGCGCGACCCCGGCCAGTTCCGCGCACGCGCCACCGAGCTGGGTGCTCAGCGCGGCGGCGACCGCGTCCACCTCGCCCTGGCCCCGGTACGGCCCGGTGGCCAGGAACGGGGGCGCGTCGAACTTGCCGGCCAGGGCCTTCGGGTCGACGCCGGTGATCTCCGTGCCCAGCATCTCCGGCGGTTTGGTGGCGGTGACGGCCTTCTTGTTCTCGAAGTCCCAGCCGCGGACGTTGATCTCGGGCACCTGCTCGGCGGCGGTGACCGCGGCCCGCAGGGACAGCAGGTTGCGGTGCATCTCCAGCACCAGCGGGTTGCTCTTGGCCTTGGCGTTGCGCTCGGGCGCGCCGGTGGGCTTGTCGGGCAGCTGGAAGTTCAGCTTGCCCTCCACCACGGCCAGTTGCGCGCCGACCGCGCCCGCCAGGCGGGACAGGAACTCCCAGTCGCTCAGGTTGTCCTGGCTGACCTGGGTGTTCGGCTTGCCGCTGAAGCCCTTCACGTCGTCGACGTCGCCGGTCGGGATCTTGGCCCGCTGCGCCACCTTGCGGACGATGTCGGCGACGGTCATGTTCGGGTAGGCGGCGGTGCGGCGGCCCCGGAACAGCCGGTGCGCCAGGTCGTACCCGCGCACCTCGGTGAACGTGCCGCCGGCGTCCAGCTCGACGCCGACGGCGGTGATCTCGCCGCTCATCAGCAGCTGCGGGCCGCCCGGGTCGGAGGTCTGCACCTTCAGCGCGATCTTGGCGCCGATCTTGAACTTCCCCTTCTCCAGCACCACGTGGCCGGGGTCGCGGAAGCGCAGCACGAACACGTCCGGCAGGTTGCGGCTGTCGTCCACGAACGCGTGCGTCAGCAGCGGCTTGACGTCCTCGGGCAGCGGCGCGGACTCGACCTCGACGACGAGGGAGTTGGCGAAGCTCTCATTGGCCATCGCGGATCTCCTCCAACGCGGGCACCAGCAGGCGCGCGCCCGGGCGCAGCCGCATCGGGTCGTCGATGTCGTTGGCCTCCGCGATCTCCCGCCACATCTCGGCGTTGCCGTAGGCCTTGTAGGCGAGGGACTGGAGGGTGTCGCCCGCGACCAGGACGTGCGAGTCGCGTGCGGCGAGCGCGCCCGAGGTGGGGTTCTGGCCGCCCTGCTCACCGGAGATCTCTTCGAGGTTCACCGTGCAGACCGCGCGGACGGGGGTGCCGGCCGGGGTGAACAGGGTGTACTTGGCGGTCACGCTGGAGACGTACGACGGGAACCCGGTCATGCCGCCCCACTTGAAGATCACCCACGGCGGCGAGCCCTTGCCGTGCTGGCGGCTGTCCTGGGTCGGCACGCAGCACGCGAACAGCTGCTCCACCTTGCGGACCACGCTGTCGTCCATGCGCTCGGTGGCGTCGAGGAACAGTTCGAGGGCGAGCTTGGAGGGGTCGGGTCCCTTGAACTCCGGCGGGCCGGACTTGGCGTTGTTGGGCTGGCGGCTGCGCTCCCACTTGGCGTTCTTGGTGAGGGTGAGTTCCTTGGGGTTGAACTGGAAGGTGATGTCGTAGAGGAACCCGCCGGGCTTGGCCGCGCCGCCGGCTTTGGGTGGTTCGTGGACGGCCAGGGTGGCTTTCTGGAGGTTGGTGGGGGCGGCGTAGGAGGTCGCCGTGGTGGTGCCGGCGGAGGTGAACGTGATCGGGGAAGCCATTTCCGGTCACCTCGCCGAGGTCAGGAAGCCGTGGTGGGCAAGTTCAAGGGTTTCGGTGGCGACCTTCGGCGAGTCCGCGGACAGCTGAGGTCCGCTCCACCGCACCGGCACCACTCCGGACAGCGCCCAGCTCGCGATGACCGTGCCTTCGAGCGTGCGGGCCTCGATGACGGCGGTCTTGCGGGCGATCCCGGCCGCCATGCCCGCGATCCACTTGATGATCTTGGCGCTGTCCTTGGTGACCGGGCGGGAGAGTTTGACGTTGGAGTACTTGATGCGGGTGGGGAGCTGCCACACCATCCCGTTGTTGCCGCCTTCTTCGCGCTGCTCGATGGTGAACTCGATCCCGAGCCCGTCACAGCTGTTGAAGGACCCGAGGCTCTCGTCGTCGATGCGCACGACGAAGCACACCGCAACCGCCTCTTCCAAGTCGGCCATCGCCCCGCTCCTCTCAGTGCCACCGGTCGGTCAGCAGTCCTCGGCGCTCGCGGTCCAGCCAGAGTTCGGCTTTGAGGCGGCGGAGGAGCGGGTCGTAGAGCTTCTTGAGCAGTTCCTCCGGCTCCACCGCTTGCTGCTGCTGCTGCTGTTGCTGCGGTGCTTGTGGTTCTTGCTGCACCAGCGGTTCCGGCTCAGGCGCCGGCGCGGCCTCCGGAACGGTCTCCGTACGTTGCGCCACTTCCCGCCCCACCTCGGGCAGGCCCAACCCAATGCCGCCCGGCTGCTGCTGGTGCTGTTGTTGCTGCTGCTGCGAGAGCACGCGCAAGGCCGATGCCATCCCCAGCACCGGCCCACCCGCATCCCCGCCCGACAGCAGTGCGCGCTGCACGTGAGCGGGCGGCCCGTTCGAGGAGCCTCCGACCCGAGGCAGCCCAAGCCCCACGCGCTCCGGTCGATGGGCGTGGACGGGCGGAGGGCTTTCCGGGGCGGGCGCGACAACCGGCAGCCCGACCCCCAACGTCGGCACGGCGGCGGCCTCGGCCGGAGCAGGCTCACCAACCGCCACATCCCTCGACTGCCCAACCACCACCCTCTGCACACCCAGCCCCTGCACAACCGATTCGTGCACAGCAGCCCTCTGCACAACCGGCCTCTGCTCAGCTGATCTCTGCACAGCCGACCCCCGCACCGCCGCACTCTGCACACCCGACGTCTGCACGACCGACCTCTGCACGGCCGCCCCCGGCACGACCGACCTCTGCACGGCCGCCCCACCCACCGCACCCGCGACCGGCGAACCAGCCGCTCCCGCAACCGGCAGATCAACCACCCCGTCCACCAGCCCGCCAACGGTCCCGGCCACCGGCGCTTCAACCACCCCGGTCACCGGCCCGCCAACCACCCCGGTCACCGGCCCGCCAACCATCCCGGCCACCGGCCCTTCAGCCCTCCCGGCGACCGGCGCACCGGCCTTTCCGGCGGGTGCCGCACCAACCGTTCGCGCCACAACCGGCGCACTCACCACTCTGGCTACGACGGGCGCATCGGCCGAGCCAACCGAAGCCGATGAGCTGGCCGAGATCACCGGAGCGAACGCACCAGCCGGGTTGTCGAAGACTGCCGTGCCGCCAACCGAGGTGGACGCATCGGCCGTGTTGGCCAGGGCCGCCGCCCCCGGCGAGCCGACCCACGTCGACACAACCGGCGAGTCGACCAGAGCGGCAGTGCCCGGCGAGCTGGCCGCGGTGGGTGCAACGGGCGAGTCGGCCGAGGTGGACCCACCGGCCGCCAAAGTCGGTGCCGAGGCGCTGGGCGACACCACTGGGGCGCTGGGCGACACGCTCGCTGCCGAGGCACCAGGTGACAAGGCCGGCGCGCTGGACGAGAAGGCGGGAGCGGACGTGTTGGACGGGAAGGTCTGAACCGTGGTCTTTGGCGAGGAGGTCGGAGCGGGCGCACTGGGTGAGGAGGCCGGGGCGGGCGCGCTGGGCGAGGAGGCCGGGGCGGGCGTGCCGGCTGAGGTGGCTGGAGCAGAGGCGTGAGGCGCGAGGCCCGGAGCAGGTGTATTGGCTGAGACGGCTGCGGCTGAGGCGCTGGGTGAGCTGTCCGGGGTGGGCGTGCTGGGCGAGAACGTCGTAGTGGGCGCGACGGGCGAGTCCACCGGGGCCGAGGCGCCGGTCAGGCCGATTGGCTCGGTTGCCCCGATCGTCGCGGCCGTGCTGCTCGTGGCGGCGCTGCCTGCGACCGGGTCAGGTGCGGCGGATGTGGTGGGGGGAACGAAAGTCTGGACTGTCTCGGGGAGTGTGGGCTCCACGGACGGCAGCTGTGCAAGGGTCGGTGCCACTTCCGCTGCTTTCGCCGAAGTGGTCGACGCTCGCTGCACCGTCGAGTCCGTCTCCGCCAGCGGCAGGTCGACCGGCGGCGAAGGGATCTGCGGCGAGTCGACCGGAATCGACTCGGGCACATCGGCCACCGCCGAGTCCGCTGCTCGATCGGCCTGCGGGCTGTCGACCGGCGACCCGGCGGCTGACGCACCAGTGGTCGGCGGGACAGCGGTCGGCGGGACAGCGGTCGGCGGAACGGTGGCCGACTGGGCCGGGGTCACCGGGCGAGTGGCAGGCGACCGCACTGCTGTGGTTTGGACGCTGAGAGGGGCGCTCGGAGGCGGTGCGGTAGCCGGACTAGAGGCCTCGCGCTGAACCTCACCAGGCTCAGCCGGAGCGGCGTCCGAAGTTGGCGGCTCCGCCTGAGCAGACGGCTCACTCGACGGCATGAAGTTGAGCAACCGCTGCACCACCGACCCACGCGGCTTGCGGGGCGGCGGTGCAGCCAAGGGCATAGCCACACCCGGCACCGGAGTCGCCAAGCCCTCCACCACGCCGGACGGCTCGCCAGCCGCCACGTCATGTACCAAAGGCGCCAAGTAGGCAGGCGACTGCCACGACGTCAGGGTGTCCGAAAACCGCTGCACAGGATTCACCAACGGGTGCGCCGGAAGCACCCGCTGGATGGGCGGCAACGTCCGCCACTCCCCCCGCAACACCGGCTCGGCGCGCGCGGGCGCGGACGCGGGCGGTTGTTTGCGCCACGGCCACTTCACGTCCTCACCGCCCCTGACTGATCCTCGTGTTGATCCGCGCGATCTCCGCCACGTACCGCAACCGGTCCGCGTGTTCCATGTCCAAAATGGACTCCCACGACCAGTGGAAGTGGTACGCCACGTACGCGACCTCCTCGTGGAGGCGGTCGGCCGCGTACGTCGCTATTCCCCCAGGCGCCCACCCGCGACGTCCACGCTGAACCCGTGCCCGCACTCGGGACAGGCCACCGCCGCCCGGGTGTGCCCCTCGCTGTTGATCCGCCGGTACATGTCCTGCAGGAACGCCAGGTCCGACGCGAACAGGTTCTCCACGACACCCGCGTGCACGTCGGTCACCGTGCCGATCCGCACGATCACCCGGGCCAGCAGCACCACGGTGAGGTAGGCCGCGTTCTCCCGCACCCGGTCGTCCCGCAGCGGCACCAGTTCGTCGCGGGCCGTCGCCAGGCGCATCACGCCCGAGCGGTGCACCACGCCGGCGTCGTCGACGTAGCCGCGCGGGAGTTCGAAGTTGAACTCCGTGCGCATCGGCGTCACGTCCGGCGACGACAGGACATCCGGGGAAGCGGGAGGGACCGCGGCCATCACCCTGCGCATGGCGTCACTCGATTTCCATCTGCTCGTACGTGATCACGAGCTTCTCGGTCAGGACGCTGGTGTCGCCGGCCTTCAACGTGCCGATCTCCAGCGACTTCGGCCACGCGTTGGTCAGCTTGTACCGCTTGATCGGCTGGCCCTCGTAGTCGTAGACGATGATCGCCCCGCCCTTGCGCGCGTTGCCCATCTTGCCGAAGTGCGCGTCCTTGACCCACTTCTCGAAGCTGTTGTCGCCGGTGAGGCCGCGGGTCAGGGTGACCTCGCCCGCCTTGGGCCGACCCGGCAGCTTCTTGATCATGTACTTGCCGTCGTTGGTGTTCTGCTTCAGCTCGATGACGTCCTGCTCCATCTTCAAGCCGGACACCTCGGAGATCTGCTTGATCGCGACGCCGTCGACTTCGAGCCCGAACGAGTGGCCGACGGACGTGTCGAGGTCGGGAAGGGGCATGACTGGTTACCGCCTTTACTCGTTGACCAGGCTGGTGCCGCCGGAGACCTGCGCCAGGCGGAAGATGACGAACTCGGCGGGCTTCACCGGCGCGATGCCCACCTCGCACACGACCTGGCCGAGGTCGATGCTCTCGGCCGGGTTGGTCTCGCGGTCGCACTTGACGTAGAACGCCTCGTCCGGGGTGAGCCCGAACAGCGCGCCCTTGCGCCACTCCGTGACCAGGAAAGCACTGATGGTGCGCCGGATGCGGGCCCACAGGGCGTCGTCGTTGGGCTCGAACACGACCCACTGCGTGCCCAGGAGGATCGAGTCCTCCAGGTAGTTGAACAGCCGCCGCACGTTCAGGTACCGCCACGCCGGGTCCGACGACAGCGTCCGCGCGCCCCACACCCGGATGCCGCGCCCGGGGAACGACCGGATGCAGTTGACGCCGATCGGGTTGAGCAGCTCCTGCTCGGCCTTGGTCAGCTGGGTCTCCAGCGCCACCGCCCCGCGCACGACCTCGTTCGCCGGCGCCTTGTGCACGCCGCGCGTCCCGTCGGTGCGCGCCCACACGCCCGCCATGTGCCCGCTCGGCGGCACGAACACGTGTTCGTCGCTGGCCGGGTCGAACACCTTGACCCACGGGTAGTACAGCGCGGCGTACTTCGAGTCGTAGCCGGCGACGTTCTGCCGCCAGTCGCGGACCTGCTGCGGGTTCAGGCCGGGCGGCGGGTCGAGGATCGCGATCCGGTTGCCCATCAGCTCGCAGTGGGCGATCATCGCCAGCTGCACGGCCTTGACCGACTCCAGCGTGATCGCGCCGCGCTGGTAGGAGCTCATCAGGTCGGGCACCGAGACCATGGTGACCTCTTCGAGCGCCTCCAGACCCCCGAACCCGGTCCGGTCGGCGACGTCTCCCACGTAGTCGTCGGCGGCGATCTTGCGCGGCACGGGCGGCGCGGCAGGCGCGTCCTTCAGGGTGACGCTGCCCTTGTCCGGCTTGGCCAGCGCGGTCGAGGTGTCCTCCTCGATCGTGATCAGGTTGGACTTCTCCCGCACGACCGTGACGATGTTGTCCTTGGTGCGCTTGGTGGACACGTTGTGCGTCTCCACCACCTTGCCGTTCTGCTTGACCAGCAGCGTGAACCGGTCGTCCGGCGGGTTCTCGCCGCTCGCGTCGGCCACCTCGACGGTGATCTCCGCCGCGCCCAGCTCCTTGGCGGCCACGCGGTAGTTGCCCAGGGCGGCCTGCGGGCCGGACGGCGCGGAGCCGTTGCCGTTGCCGCGCTCGCCGCCGATGCGGACCACGTAGCAGTTGGTGCCGCCGTTGAGGAAGAACCCGTAGACCGACTGCCCGAGGTAGCTGTCCTCCAGGAAGTCGCCGAAGGTCTGGGTGTACTGGGCCCAGTTGGACACCAGCGTCGGCGTGTTGAACGGGCCGCGCGCGGCGAAACCCACGAAGGCGGCGACGGCGGTGCCAACGCCCTCGATGGGCCGCGCACCCGCCTCCACCTCCTCGACGTACACCCCCGGAGAGAGATAGGTGGGCATTGCGTTGCCTCCCAAGTCGCGTGTGGAACCGGCTGTGCTGACGATGTTGCTGCCCGCAACCCCGCCGGCGAAACGACCACCGGGCGGTGTCGGAGGGAGCGGAAAACTGCCCCAACGGGCAGGCTCACTCTTCTTCGGCGACTTCGTCTTCCTGTCGCTGCACGAACATCCCCTGCACCGGAGCGGCCTCCTCCTCAGGAGCCTCTTCCTCGGCAGGCGCTTCCTCGCGCTGAACGTGGTCGTGGTCCTCATGCCGCTGCACAGCCGGCGCAGGCGCAGGCGTCGACATCATCCGATCCGCGTTGGCACTGGCCTCGCGCTCGAACCGGTCCGACGGGTCGCTGACCTTCACCCCACCACCGGCGTCCGTCCCGTCCACGGGTCCGCTGCGCTGCTGGACGACGTGCGTCAGCTCGTGCGCCAGCATGTGCTTGCCGGAATCCGACGACGGGTCGTACTTGCCGTCCTGGAAGACGATGTTGTCCCCCACCGTGTAGGCCTGCGCGTTCACCGACCTGGCCGACTCG
This sequence comes from Actinosynnema sp. CA-248983, assembly GCA_050954585.1. Taxonomy (GTDB): domain Bacteria; phylum Actinomycetota; class Actinomycetes; order Mycobacteriales; family Pseudonocardiaceae; genus Actinosynnema. Next base: position 6,479,790 of record CP191863.1, read on the forward strand.
CTCGCGGCACCATCGGTGTGCACGCGAACCCCGGAGAAGTCCGTGCCGAACCGCGCCTCCATGTCCTCGCGCACGCCCGCGTCCAGGGGCGCGCCGCCGGACCGGATGACGCCGTGCACCGGTGACTCGTCCTCGACCACCGCGCTGGTGCCCGCGTTGCCCACCGCCCGCTGGAGCCCGAGCAGCCCGGTCGGGCCGAGCACGTCGGCGCGCCCGGCCGCCGCCGCCTTGCCCATCAGGTCGTGCTCCTCGCGCTCCGGCCGGTCGCCCCGCGGGCGGAACGCGGCCTCGCCCTCGTGTTCATGTCCGCGCATGACTTCGCCCCTCACACCCCGGAAGAGGTGTCGAGCATCCACCCGCGCGCCCGACCGCCGGAAGACGCGCAGGGGCCGACTCCGCTGCCCGAACGGGCAGTCACGTCACCACGAGGTCCAGGTAGGGGCCGAACTCGCGGGCGCCGACCAGACGACCCAGCTTGCGGTACTCGCGAGCCACCGCCCCGACCACCTCGGCCATGCCCACCGCGCGCCCCGCCTCGGCCGCCAGGTAGGCGGCGGTCACCGCGGCCGACCGGATGTGCCCGCCGGCCAGCTCGAACGCGCCCGCCAGGAAGTCCAGGTCCACGTCGGTGCGCGGCACGGTCGTGCCCAGGCACTTGTCCCACAGCGCCCGCCGCAGGTCCTCGTCGGGCACCGGGAAGTCGACCACCACGTCCAGCCGGCGGGTGAACGCCTCGTCCAGGTTGGCCCGCAGGTTGGTGGCCAGCACCGCGATGCCGTCGAAGGTCTCCATGCGCTGCAACAGGTACGCGCTCTCGATGTTGGCGTACCGGTCGTGCGCGTCGCGCACCTCGGACCGCTTGCCGAAGATCGCGTCCGCTTCGTCGAACAACAACACCCCGTTGACCCCGGCCGCCTCGGTGAAGATCCGCTCCAGGTTCTTCTCCGTCTCACCGACGTACTTGTCCACCACAGTAGCCAAATTGACCGTGTACAGGTCCAACCCCAACGAAGCCGCGATCACCTCGGCGGACATCGTCTTCCCCGTACCCGAATCCCCCGCGAACAACCCCGAAACACCCCGCCCGCGCCCACCCCCAGGCCGCATCCGCCACTCGTCGATCACCCGCCCCCGATGCTTCGCCCGCGCCGCAAGCTCCTTCAACAACCCCACAACAGCCCCAGGCAACACCAAGTCGTCCCACCCCACCGCCGGTTCGATCCGCCGCGCCAACCGCTGCAACCCAGCCGCGTTCTGCGCCCGAGCCCCGGCCCGCAGCTGCTCGACGGTAACGACACCCCCATCCACCAGCGCCGACACCGAGGCAGCCTGCGCCGCCCGAGCAATCTGCCGCGGCCCCAACACAAAATGAGCAGTTGCGGCAGCCGGATCAACCCCAGCCGCCACGCTCCCACCCAACCGATCACGCCACAACTGCGCCCGCGAAGCCACCGGCAACGCCACCGCCTCGCCCACCAACGGCGTATCAGCGCTCCACTGCGGATTCCAGATCTCACTCCCGTAGACCACAAGCGGAACGGACGGATGGCTCAACTCCCTAAGCGGCGGCTCATCCTCCACCGCCCCAAGCACCACACCCGCCCCCCGCAGCACCGCCTCCCGCAGCACCGCCTTAGCCAACTCCACGCGATCCGGCTCCCCGCGAAGCCGCGCGGCATCGACGTCCACCACCTCGAACCCGGCCTGCCGCAACCCCGCCGCCGCAACCTCCGCAGCCCCACCACCAGGCCGTTCCCGCAAATACGCCAACCGAATCCCAGCACACAACCCCTGCACCAACCACCCGGCCTCAGCCACCACCGCCGGCTCGTCCACCACCCGAGCCACCCCGGCAAGCGCGGCATCCACCCGGTCATCCCCCAACAGATGGTTGACCACCCGATCCGGCACCCGCAGCGACCGCGACAGAAACGGCCGCTCCCGATCCTCGACCACCAACAACCCGGCAGCCATCAACTCCGCCCCCGGATCGAGCCGAGACCGCCCAGCCGCAGCCGCCTCCGGCAACCCGCACAACCGCAACGCCAACCCGGCCGTAGCCCGACGCCGAGTCACATCATCGTTCAAATACCCGTAAAACTGCTCGAACCGACTGTCCACGTCCGGCGCCAACGCAACCAGCAGCAATTCAACGTCCACATCAGACAGTCCAGCGACCTCGGCCAAGGCCCCCAACCGCCCCGCCGTGGCCGTGGACTGGAACGGCACGAACGGCTCCCGCCGAGCGGTCAACAACGCCTCGATCGCCTCGTCCGACAGGTAGAGCCCGCGAAACGGGTCGTCCGGGTTCGGATCGGCCTGCCGGCGCGCGGCCACCGCCTCCCGAATCCGCCGCTCCAACGCCGCCAGCCGCGCAAACAGATGCGGCAGACTCCCGGTGTTCACGAGTGCCTGCGAGTGATCGCGGGCCGATGCCGAACCGAGTCGCCCCCCATGTCCAACCGAACCCCGTCCTCCACCGGCGGGCCGGCCGGAAACACCCGCCCAGCATCCACCGGCGCGGACACGACCACGTCCAACGACGGCTTCAACTCGCCGCCCAACGCCGTCCAGACATCGGCGAACGCCCGATCCTCCGGTGGCGGCAACGCCACCGTCATCGGCACCGGCAACTCAAGCGCGGCAAGGCTCCCGGTCAACAACTCGGGCGGCACAGCCTCATGCCGCAAGAACCCCACCAACAACTCGGACAACAACCGATGCTCATCCTCCGACCGCTGCGTCCAGGCGGTCACGAGGTAGGAAAGCTTGATGTACCGAGGCGGCAACCGACGAGCAACGACCTGACCGTTCTCGTAGTCGTTGAGCAGCCCGCGCTGACGCCGGCGCATGTCCTCACGGAGGTCATAGAGGTAGACGTTGACCGTGGGCGCGTTCCGCCGAGCCGCCCAGTCCTTGGTGGGCGCGTCGAACGCGACCTCCACGTCGGTCCCACGCAGCGCGTCGTCCCGCACCATCCGCCGAAGAGCCTCGTCTACCTCGTGGATCACCCCACCACCCTGCTCCCCCAAGGACCCCGAGCACACCGACCCCCCGACAGCCCAACGTGCAGACCTGACTGCCCTCTTGGACACCCACCCGCTCTTCGGCGCACAGCGCCGGCCAGGGCCTCCGCAGGCCACAAACCCACCCGGGCTTTTGTGCTTGTGTCCTCCACGTATGGCCTGCCCAAAGGGCTACCACAGATTCCCCCGGGTGGAGTCAAAAAGTTTTGCGAGGCACGAGCAAAGTTTTTGCGAAACCCGGGGAAATCCGTGGTCGGCTCCGCCAGACCATACGGGGAGGGCACGAGCAAAGAAGCGCGCCCTTTCTTTTGCTTGTGTTCACCCTTGGCGGCCTGCCCGCCGGCGAGGCTCTTTTGATCTTGAAAGCGCTACCACGCCGAACCCGAGCAACCCTCCCACTCGTTGCACTGGAAAGCACCGCAATTCGGCGGACTCGGGGGGCGTTGCGCTTCCGCCGGTTGCTGCTACTCTTCCGCACCAATTGAGATCCGTGATCGGGGCACGGGTCGGTCGGGAGTTCCACTCACGTCTTGACCCGAAGGGCACGCGAGCATGGCCACTGGCCGATTAGTCGGGTTGTTCGCCGCCGGCGCGGCGGTCCTGGTGGTGGGGATCTTGCTGGGCACGCAACTCGTGCCCGAACCCACCCCCGTGGCGTCCTCCGTCGAGGCACCGTCCACCCAGGCCACCACCACGACCACCACGCACGACCCGGACCCCAACGCCTTCTGGCTGGCAGACCGCAAGCCGACCGGCAGCACCTCAGTCGACGACCACTACAACGCGGGCCCGTGGACGTCCGGACCGGCGAACATCCGGGGAAACACCCGGGACAAAGCGTGGTCGGCCACCGGGGCCTGGTGCGGAACCGCGCAACTGCACTTCACAGTTGACAACCAATTCGGCCGGATCACCGCCCAGGTGGCGATCGCGGGCAACTCCGCGGTCACCAAACCGCTCGACTTCTTCATCCTGGCCGACGGCAACCGGGTCGCGGAATACCAGACGGTCGGCAAGGCGCCGCAACCCGTGGACGTGTCCATCGCGGGCGCGCAGACCATCACCATCGGCACCGAGCCTCCCGACGGCGACGTCACCCGATGCCCCGGCCCCGAACGCATCGCAGTGTGGGCCGAAGCGCGGCTCATCCCCGGCCGCTGAACAAGAGCTCGGGCCGGCTCCCAAACGAGAGCCGGCCCGAGCCCACGGACAGATCACATCACTGGTAGCAGGGCTTCTCGAACTTGTAGTCCTTCGCCGTGGACCCGACGAAGAAGTCCTCCACCAGGCTCACCCCGGTCGGCGCGGCGTCGTCCGGCTTGTAGATCAGGCTCTGCCGCACCACCCCGTCGTTCGGGCTGCCGGAGAACTTGCCCGAGCCCGACGGGAGCATGCCCTCGTAGTCCACCGAGTCCAGCTGCCGCACGGCGTTGAGCAACCCGGCCCGGGTCAGGTCCTTGTTCGCCACCGCCTTCTCCATCGCCGCCTTCAACGGGTACGACCACACCCAGCCCGCCGTGTAGCCGTCGTTCGGCGTCACGCTCGGCAGGGCGTCGCGCATGGCCTTGTGGCCCACCGAGTCCGTCGCCCACGCCTTCCACGGCGCGGACTGGTAGTACAGGGCCTTGATCGCCGGCGCGGCCGGGGACTTCAGCAGACCCGGGTTCCACGTCGGCGAGGTGCCGATGAACTTGCCCTTGTACCCGCGAGCCGCCGTCTGGCCGATGATCACCGCCGCGTCCGTCGGACCCGTCGTCAGGATCACCAGATCAGGCTTCCCCGACACGATCGCGTCGATGGCGCCGCCCTGGTTGTCCTGACCCGTCTGGGTCACCACGGACGAGAACGTGGCGCCGCCCTTCTCCGCCGCGATCTTCGCGCCCGCCGCCGCGTCGTCGCCGTAGTCACCGGGCAGGTGCACGGCCATGACGCTCTTGGTGCCCAGCTTCTCCACCGCGTAGTCGACGGAGTTCATCGACTCCAGGCAGTAGTTCGTGCCGGACTCCAGCACGACCTCCTCGTGGCCCCACAACGACGTCCACGACGCGGGCACGCTGACCATCTGCGTGTTCTCCAGGTCGGGCAGGATCGCCGCGGTGGTCGGCGAGCCCAGGGTCTGCGCCAGCGCCAGGATCTTGCCCTTGATCTCCTGGTACACCTGGTTGTGGATCTGCGGGTTGTACTTGTTGTCCTTGACGTAGGTCGTGACGTCCACGTCGTAGCCGCCGATCCCGCCCTGGTCGTTGACGCGCTTCCAGAACGCCTTCTGCGCGTCGGTGATCGGCACCGCCAACGTCTTGAACGGCCCTTCCGTCAGGTCCGAGATCGACCCGAGGTAGATGCAGCCGCGGTCGCTGTGGCCGGTCTGCGGGCAGGGTTCGCTGGTCACGCCGAAGTCGACCTTGACGCCGCCCTTGCCCTCGGCCGGCGCCGCGCCGTCACCTCCCCGGCAGGCCACGGCGGTGAGTGCCAACGCCGAGAACAACACGAGCACCGCTCTGTGGCTGCGTGCCGAACGTGCGGAGCGTGCGGACATCCGTTTCACCCTTTCAGTACGAGAAAGGCCAGGTGCGCCAGTAGTTGCGGACACGCACCCAAATCCCGAACAGGCCGCGTGGCTCGACGATGAGGAACACCACGATCAGCAGCCCGTACAGGACCGCTTCGACCTGGAACACCGTGATCACGCCCGTCGCATCCGTGCTGATGAACGGCAGCACCGTGGGCAGTTCCCGGGTGATGCGCGGCAGCAGCGTGATGAACAGGGCGCCCATGACCGCCCCCGAAATGGTGCCCGCACCGCCGATGAGGACCATCGCGATGTACTGCACCGACAGCAGCAGGTTGAACGACCCGGGGTCGAAGAACCCGTTGACCACGAACAACAACGCGCCCGCGACCCCGGCGTAGAACGACGAGATGGCGAAGGCCAGGACCTTGTACTTGGTCAGGTCCACGCCGATGACCGCCGCGGCCAGGTCCCGGTCCCGGACCGCGGCGAACGCCCGCCCGATCCGCGACCGCACCAGGTTGCGCGCCAGCACGCCGAAGATCACCAGCAGCACGAACATCAGCAGGTACAGCTGCTGCGGACCGGTGAAGAACTCGCTCGGCCGGTCCAGCCGCACCCCGAACAGCTCGGGCACCGCCGCGGGCCGCCCGACCCCCGGCCCACCCGTCAAATCATCCCACTCCCGGAAGATGTGCTCTCCCAGGAAGACCAGCCCCAACGTCACGATCGCCAGGTACAACCCGCGCAACCGCACCGCCAGCGGCGCCACGATCACCCCGAACAACGCGGCCACCAGCCCCGAAGCCAGCAACCACACCGGCAACGACGTGACGCCGAACCCGAGCACCCGCCCGTCCGGATCACCGGACAGCGCCGCGCCGGTGTACGCCCCGATCGCCAGGAAGAACGCGTGCCCCAGCGACACCTGCCCCGCGTACCCGGTGACGATGTTGAGCCCGATCGCCCCGATCGCCGCCACGAACCCGGTGGCCAGCAACATCAACAGGTCGTCCGTCACCGCAAACGGCAGCAACAGGGCAAAGACCACCAATGCCCCGGTCGACGCCCGCTTCGGACGCGTGTTCAAAAAAGCCATGTCCTGCCCGTAGGAGGTGTACAGCTCGGGCCGACCCTTGAGACCCTTCACAGCCGCTCCACCTCCTTGCTGCCGAACAACCCGTACGGCCGCACCAGCAACACGATCAGCATCAGCGCGTACGGCGCCACCAGGGCGAAGTTGGGTCCGAGCCAGGGCGCCACGTCTCCTTGGTAGGTGCCGACCAGCGATTCCACGACCCCCACGGCCAACCCGCCGGCGACCGCGCCGCCCAGCGAGTCCAAGCCACCGAGAATGATGGCCGGCAGGGCCTTCAACGCGATGATCCACAGCTGTTGATCAACCCCGGCCCCGGTCGCGACGAACACGCCGGCCAGCGCCGCGAGACCGCCCGCGATCGCCCAGGACAGCGCGAACACCGACCCGACCGAGATGCCCTGCGCCATCGCGACCTCCTGGTCGTAAGCGACCGCGCGCATCGCCAACCCGACCCGGGAGAACCGGAAGAACGCGAACAGCACGGCCACCACCACCGCGGTGGTCCCGAACATCACCAGGTACCGCTCCTGCACGTCGACACCCAGCAGGGACACCGTCGACAGGCCCCACGGGTCGCCGACCTGCCGCACGTCCAGGCCGATGAACGCGTTGGTCACCACCCGCACCACCACGTCCACCCCGATGGTGATGATCGCGACCACGAACACCGGTTTGCCGATCATCGGCCGCAGCACGGTCCGCTCCACGCCCAGCGCCAGCACGGCGATCAGGATCGCCGCGATCGGCACCGCCACGAAGAACCCGACCTCGGTGGCCAGGTAGCTGACCAGCACCGCGCCCGCCAGCATGAACGCCGGCTGCGCGAAGCTGATCACCCGCGTCGACTTGTAGATGATCACGAAGCCCAGGGCCAGCAACGAATAGATCGATCCCGTGCCCAACCCGCGGATCAAGCTCTGGAGGAACTCGCTCACCGGGTGCCTCCCGAGTACATGTCGTCCACGAGGTCCCCGAACGCCTTGGCCAGCGCGGACCGCTTGACCTTCTGCGTCGCGGTCAGCTCGCCGTCCTCGTGGTCGAGTTCCTTGGGCAGCATCCGGAACTTCTTGACCTGCTCCACGGACGCGAACTTCTCGTTGACGCGCGTGACGATCCCCTGCACCAGTTCCTTCACCTCCGCCTTCTCCGACAGGTCCCGGTAGGTGGTGTAGGCGATCTTGCGGTCGCGGGCCCAGTGGCCGACCGTGTCGTACTCGATGCCGATCAGCGCGACCAGGTACGCGCGCTGGTCGCCGACGACGACGGCCTCCTTGATGTACGGCGAGGTCTTCAGGGCGTTCTCGATCTCCGACGGGGCCACGTTCTTGCCGCCGGCGGTGATGATGATGTCCTTCATCCGGTCGGTGATCCGCACGTGCGTGTCGTCGACCCACTCGCCGACGTCCCCGGTGCGCAGCCAGCCGTCCGCGGTGAGCGCCCGCCGGGTCGCGTCCTCGTCGCGCCAGTAGCCCTTGAACGTGCCCGCGTGGCGGGTCTGGATCTCGCCGTCCTCGCTGATCCGCAGCTCGACCGCGTCGTGCGGCTCGCCGACGGTGCCCACCTTGACCCGGCCGGGCCGGTTCGCGGTGGCGATCGCGGAGTTCTCGGTCATGCCGTACACCTCGTGCATCGGCACGCCGATGCCCATGAAGAACTTCAGCACCTCCGGCGCGATCGGGGCGGCCCCGGACGCGGCGTAGCGGACCCGGCGCATCCCGATCCGGGTGCGCAGCGCCCGGTAGCAGAACACCCAGCCCAGGGCGTACTTCAGCCGCGTGGACGCGGTGTGCTTCCCGCCCGTGCGCACCAGTTCCGCGCCGATCCGGTCGGCCACGCGCAGCCAGAACTTGGTCGTCACGCGCTTGAGCCAGGTCGCCGAGGACGCGCCGATGGTGACCGCCGCCAGCACCTTCTCCCAGATGCGGGGCACGCCGAACAGGATCGTCGGCTGGACCTCGCGCAGGTTGGGCTGCACGGTCTCGATCGACTCGGCGAAGTGCACCTGCACCCCCGCCGACGCGCTGAACCACGTCGTGAAGATCCGCTCCGCCACGTGGCACAGCGGCAGGTAGGACAGGGTGACGTCCTTGGGCGACGGCGGCGGCGAGGTGAACCCGCCGCCCTCCACCAGCGTCTCGATGGCGAACTCGACGTTGGCCACGGTCAGCATCGCGCCCTTGGGCGGCCCGGTCGTGCCCGAGGTGTAGATCAACGTCAGCACGTCGTCCGGCTCGACCTGCCGCATCCGCTCCTCGACGGCGCCGGCGTGGGCGTCGCGGTGCTCCGCGCCGAGGGCGAGGAAGTCGTCCCACGACATCAGCTTCGGGTTGTCGTAGCGGTGCCGGATGCCGCGCGGCTCCAGGTAGACGATCTTCTCCAGCTCCGGCAGCGAGTCCAGCACGGCCAGCGCCTTGTCGACCTGCTCCTGGTCCTCGGCCACCAGCACCCGCGCGCCCGAGTGGGACAGCAGGTAGGCGACCTCGCTCGCCGGGTTGGTCGGGTACAGGCCCACGGTGATCGCCCGGACGGCGGTGGCGCCGATGTCGGCGTAGAGCCACTCGCGCCGGTTCTCGGAGTGGATCGCGACCCGGTCGCCGGGGTCGACGCCCAGGGCGAGCAGGGCGTGGCCGACGAGTTCGGCGTTCGCCCAGTACTCCTTCCAGGTGACCTCCTGCCAGACGCCGAAGTCCTTGGCGCGCAACGCGACCGCGTCCGGGTTGGCCGCGGCCCGGTCCCGCACGCGCCCGGCGACGGTCTTGGTCACGACCGAAGTGGCCGTCGTCATGCCGCACCTCCACCAGCCGTGCGGCTGCCCGCACCGGTCATGCCGCACCTCCACCAGCCGTGCGGCTGCCCGCACCGGTCATGCCGCACCTCCGACCGTCTTGTGCTGCTCGCCCAGGTAGGCGCGGACCACGTCGGGGTCGCGCTGCACCTCCGCGGGCGTGCCGGTGCGGATCGGCTTGCCGAAGTCCAGCACCATCACCCGGTCGGCCAGGTCCATCACCAGTCCCATGTCGTGCTCCACCATGACCATCGCGATGCCCAGCTCGTCCCGCACGTCGAGGATGAACCGGGCCATGTCCTCGGTCTCCTCGACGTTCATGCCCGCCACCGGCTCGTCCAGCAGCAGCACCTTCGGCTCCATGGCCAGCGCCCGGCCCAGCTCCACGCGCTTCTGCACGCCGTAGGGCAGCAGCCCGACGGGCAGCCGCCGCCACTGCTCCAGCTCCAGGAAGTCGATCACGTCCTCGACCGCCTGGCGGTTGGCCAGCTCCTCGCGCCGCGCCCGGCCCAGCCAGGCGAAGGCGGACAGCGCCCCGTAGCGCATGTGGTTGTGCCGGCCCAGCATCAGGTTGTCGACCACGGTGAGGTGGGCGAACAGCTCGATGTTCTGGAACGTCCGGGCCACGCCCAGCCCGGCGATCTTGTGCGGGCGCATCCCGAGGATCTCCCGACCCTCGAACCGCACCGAGCCCCGCTGCGGCCGGTACACGCCGGACAGCACGTTGAAGATCGACGTCTTGCCCGCGCCGTTCGGGCCGATGATCGCGAACAGCTCGCCCGAGCCGACGGTGAACGACACGCCGTCGACCGCCTTGACCCCGCTGAACGACAGCTCCACGCCCTCGACCTCGAGCACGTTCGCGGCTTCCAGAACCTTGTCCGGTGCGCTCACGACAACCACCGCTTCCGCCGCTTGTAGTGCTTGACGTCGCGGAACGACGAGGTCGTGCCCTCGGCGCGCAGGCCGAGGTAGAACTCGCGGACGTCCTCGTCGGCCAGCAGCGCGGCCGCGGGCTTGTCCATGACGACCTTGCCGGTCTCCAGGACGTACCCGTGGTCGGCGATGGACAGCGCCATCGTGGCGTTCTGCTCCACCAGCAGCACCGTGGTCCCCTGCTCGTTGATCTTCACGATGAGGTCCCGGATCTGCTGCACCATCAGCGGCGCCAGACCCAGGCTCGGCTCGTCCAGCAGCAGGTAGCGCGGCTCGGACATCAGCGCCCGGCCGATGGAGAGCATCTGCTGCTCACCGCCGGACAGGTAGCCCGCGCTCTGCCTGCGCCGCTCCTTCAGCCGCGGGAACAGCGCGTACATCCGCTCCAGGTTGGGCTTGAGCGAGCGCGGTCGGGCGTGGCCGCCGATCCGCAGGTTCTCCTCCACGGTCAACTCGGCCAGGATGCGGCGCCCCTCCAGCGCCTGCTTCACGCCCAAGGCCGCGATCCGGGCCGGTGAGGCCCGGTGGATCGGCTTGCCGTCCAATGTGACAGAGCCTCGGGTCACCTTCCCGTCGTGCACGTCGAGCAGGCCTGAGAAGGCCCGCAGCAAGGTGGTCTTCCCGGCGCCGTTGGCACCGAGCAACGCGACGATCCGCCCTTCGGGGATGCGCAGGCTCACGCCGCGCAACACCAGCATCACGTCGTCGTAGACCACCTCAAGGTTGTTCGCCTCCAGCACCGGCGCCTCCGGGTGGGTGTCGGGGAGGCGAACAGTATGACTCCGGTCACTCATTTCCTACCACTGTTCGCAAACCGTGATGTTCGCGAAGTTCGTCCCTGTTCGGCTTTCACGATTCTGATGCGCAGTCCTGTGTGGACGGGGGTGTAGCCGGGTCACGACCCGGGTATGCCGCAGCCATGGACAGGGCGGTCGAGCTTCGAATGGCGGCGCTACCGGCCAGTCTGTCCACCATCCGGGCGGTCGCGGGTGCCATCGCGCGGTCGACGCCCTCGCTGGCGGTGGACCTGGTGATCGCGGTGGACGAGGCCTGTTCGACGCTGATCTCCCGCGCGCGCGAGCACTCGGTCCTGGCCTGCCGGTTCGTCCGAGACGGTGATTCGGTCCGGTTCCGGGCAGAGGTCCGCTCCGCGGCCGTGACCGTGCCCGATCACCGATCGTTGTACTGGCGGGTCGTCTCCGCTATGGCCGACACGGTGGCCACATGGGTGGACGGCGACGGCCTGCTGCACGTCGAGCTGAGGTGCCGGGCATGAACGCCGTCGACTACCAACCGATGTTCGCCGAACTGGCGACTACGCAGCGTGACTGCTCGCGCTATGCGCAGTTGCGCGACCGGCTGGTGACCGAACACCTGCCGCTGGCCCGGCACATCGCCGACCGGTTCGCCGAGCGCGGCGAGTCGGTGGAGGACCTGCGGCAGGTCGCGGCCCTGGGGTTGATCCACGCGGTCGACCGGTTCGACGCCTCCCGGGGGATCGACTTCCTGGCCTTCGCCGTCCCGACGATCACCGGCGAGGTCCGCCGCTACCTGCGCGACCAGGGCTGGGCCGTCCGGGTGCCGCGAAGGCTGAAGGAGCTGTGCGTCTCGATCGACACCGCCCGCGTCGAACTGGCCCGCCGCACCGGCCGCTCCCCCAAGCCCACCGAGGTCGCCCGCCACCTGGGCATCGGGGTCGACGAGGTCTACGAGGGCCTGCACGCCACCTCGGCCCACCACCTGCTGTCCCTGGACGCCCTGGACGGCGACGAGCTGGAGGCCGACCGCCTGGGTTCGGACGACCCGGCCCTGGAGGTCGTGGAGCTGCAACACGCGCTGGACCCGATGCTGCGCGGCCTGCCCAGGCGGGAGCGCCGGATCGTGGTGCTGCGGTTCTTCCGGAACATGACCCAGAGCCAGATCGCCGACTCGGTCGGGGTCTCGCAGATGCACGTGTCCAGGTTGTTGAGCCGTTCACTGGCCCGGTTGCGAACTCTGCTCGATGATGGGTGACGAGCGAGAGGGGTGGTCGCCGTGGCGAACCTGTCCTGGCCTCAACGGGCCGCTCTGGCGCTGGGCGTGGCGCTCCTCGTGTGGGGTGCGGTGGACCTCCTGCTCGGCAGAGTCCCTCTCGGCTTGTTCCACGTGATCACCGGCGTGGCGATGTCCGCCGCCGCCTTCCGGGTGCGCACGGAGCGGTACGCGGGGACGTTCCTCGCCTTGGTCTTCCTGGTCGTCTTCGCGCTGGGTGCGGGCACCCCCGGCGGGGCGCTCGACGCGGGCGCCATCGGCAACAGCGTGCACCTGCTGCTCGGGTTCGCCGCCGTGGCCATCGCGGAGAGCTGCGTGTGGTGCGAGCAGAGGGAGCGGCAACGGTTGCCCTGAGTCGCCGGCGGGTACCTCGACAGAGTGAGGGAACCCGCAGGAGGACCGATGCGCACGACGCACTTCCAGGACGTCGTCGGAGCCGAGGGGCCGTTCGTCTCGGTGTGCCTCGACGTGGGCGAACACGTCTCGTTGCGTTGGCGCGCCATGCGCGACCAACTGGAGGCCGAGGGCGCGTTCGGCGACCTGTTGGCGCTGGTCGACGAGGCGTTGAGCACGCCCCTGGGTTCGGTGGGGCGGGGGTTGGTGGTCGGCGACGGCAGGGTGCTGGTGGACGAGCCGCTGCCGATGGCGCCGTCGGGGTATGTGGCCCGGTTCAGCGCTCTGCCCTATGTGTTGCCGATGGTCGACCTGGCCGAGCCGTTGCTGCCGCATGTGGTCGTGCGGGTGGATGAGCACGGGGCGGATCTGCGCGGGGTCGACGCCGGTGGCCGTCCGGTGGCGGTGGCTTCGGTGGGGGCGCGCGAGCGGAGGTTGGACGCGGCCGAACTGGCGGACGTGGCGCTGGAGGCGACGACGTTGGTGGACCGGCTGGACGCGCCCCTGCTGGTGCTGGCCGGGCCGTTGACCGCGCGGCGGTCGGTGCGGGTGGCGTTGCCGGGCAAGTACCACCGACTGGTGGTCGAGGTGGAGGGCGCGCCGGACCGGGCGGTGCTGCACCTGGCGGGTCGGGCGAATCAAGACGCGCGGCGGGCGGTGGTGCAGCGGTTCCGGGACGAGGTGACCGGGTTGACCGGGCAGGCGGTGCACGGGATCGACGCGGTGTACGAGGCGTTGGTGGAGGGGCGGGTGGAGGTTCTCCTGCTGACCGATCCGCTGGTGGGGTCTCGGATCGCGGACGGCGGGCGCGCGGATGAGGTCTTGCCGTTGTTGGCCGTGGCGTCCGGGGCGGAAATCGCCTTGGTCGGCGGGGCGGTCCGGTTGCACGAGGATGTCGGCGCGCTGCTTTCCGAGGCCTAACGCTTGGCGCGGCGGGTGCGGGGAGTCAGCAGGTCGATGACCGCTTTTTCCGTCACCTCCCGGTCGTCCGAGATCGTCGACAGGACGGTTCCCTTGTCGAACAGGTCCACGACCCTCGGATCGACATAAGACTTCCGCGCCACCGCCGGCGTGTTGCCCAGGTGTTCCGACACCTCCCGCAGCACGGCCGCCTCCACCCGCTTGCGCCCCCGCTTCGACTCCGGCCGCCCCGCCTCCGCGAACGCCACCGCCGCCAGCACGGTCGCGTGCCACGTCCGGAGGTCCTTCACCGAGTACTCGTCCCCCACCAACTCCTTGAACCGCTCGTTGACGTCCTCCGCCGTCACCCCGCGCCCGTGCGCGTCCACCAGCAGCCGCTCGTCGCCCGAACGCCCGCGCAGCAACGACTTCACCGCCCGCGCCAGGTCCGCGTCGACGACCTGCGTGCAGAACTCGATCCCGCCCTTCGCCGGGTAGCAGAAGTCCACAGTGGACCTCTGCACCGTCACGTGCGAGCACAACAGGGTTGCCACGCCGTAGGTTCCGTTGTCCTCCGCATAGGACTCCCCGCCCACCCGGAACACACCCCGGTCCAGCATGGCCAGCGCCACCGCGACCACCCGGGAGAACCGCCGGCCCCGGCCGCGCAGTTCGGTCAGCACCCGCGACCGGAAGCCCGGCAGGGACGGGGCCAGCTCCAGGACCCGGGAGTGCTTCTCCTCGTCGCGCTCCCGACGCCACCGCTCGTGGTACAGGTACTGCCGGCGGCCCGCCGAGTCCGTGCCGACCGCCTGGAGGTGGCCGTTCTCGTGCGGGCACACCCACACGTCCTGCCAGGCCGGCGGGATCACCAGGGACTTGATGCGCGCCAACTCGTCCGGGGTGGGGGTCGCGCCGTCGGCGTCCACGTAGCGGAAGCCCCGGCCGTGGCGCAGGCGGCGCCAGCCCGGACCGCTGGGGTCGCTGCGGCGCAGTCTCACCCCAGCGAGGTGCCCGGACGCGGCCGAAGTGAAACTCCCAGGGTTGAGGGTCGCTCGCAGTGGGTATGGGACGCCCATGACCGAGACCTGGACCGTCGGCGTCGAGCAGGAGTTCCTCCTGGTCGACCCCGGATCGCGCCGGCCCGTGCCGTGCGCGGAGGCGGTCGCCCAGCACGCCGGCGCGCGGTTGGACGTGCAGCGGGAGCTGACGCCGTTCCAGATCGAGGTCGCCACGCCCGTGTGCCACACCGCTGAGGAACTCACCGAGCAGGTGCTGCTCGGGCGCATCCACCTGGCCAAGGCCGCGCACGCCGCCGGGTGCCGGTTGCTGGCGTCCGCCGTGCCACCCGTGGGCACCGCCGGGCCGCCGCCGGGCACCGACGACCCGCGCTACCGGCTCATGGAGTACTCGCACCGCAAGCTGCTGGGCGGCCAGGGGGTGTGCGGGCTGCACGTCCACGTCGGGGTGCCGGACCGGGACACCGCCGTCCGCGTGTCCAACGCGCTCAGACCCTGGCTGCCGACGCTGCTCGCGCTCAGCGCCAACTCGCCGATCGTGTCCGCCGAGGACAGCGGTTACGCGAGCTGGCGCTCGATCGTGTGGTCGCGCTGGCCGGTCGGCGGGCCGCCGCCGCACCTGGAGTCCGGTGAGCACTACGACCACCTCGTGCAGACGCTGTTGCAGACCGAGGTGCTGCTGGACGTCAAGATGGTCTACTGGGACGTGCGGCCGTCTTCGCACTTCCCGACGGTCGAGGTGCGGGTAGCGGACATCCCGCAGACCGCCCAGGAGACCGTCGTGATCGCCGAACTCATCCGCGCCTTCGCGCGCACCGCCGCCGAGTCGCCGGACGCCGAGCGGGTGGACGACGTGCTCCTGCGCGCCGCCTACTGGCGGGCCGCCCGGGACGGGTACGACGGGCTGGCGGTCGACCCGCGGACCGGCGCGCTCGTGCAGGCCCGGCGGCTGGCCGCGGAGATGGTCGAGCGCAGCGCGGGGGCGCTGCGCGACGCGGGCAGCCTGGACACCGTGACCGACCACCTGGAGTGGCTGCGCACCAACGGCAGCGGCGCGGCCCGGCAGCGCCGGGCGTTGGGCGCCTCGGCCGACCCGCGCGAGCTGGTCGACCAGGTCATGGCCGCCACGGTCACCGACGTGCGTTCCGGACTACCGTGGAGCACGCACCGCACCGGCGGTGCGCGATGAGAGAGGAGACCGGGGTGCCAGAACCCGGGGCAACGCTGGCGTCCGTGCGGACCGACCGGCCCGCGGACGGGGTGGTGGTGCTGCGCGTGTCCGGTGAGTTGGACACCAGCAGCGCGGACGAGCTGGCCCAGCCGCTGCGCGAGACCCTCGTGGCGGACGTGCGCGCCGTGGTGGTGGACCTCCTCGACGTGCGCTTCCTCGGCTCGGCGGGCTTGGAGGCGCTGGTCACCGGCAGCAAGCGGGCGACCGAGTTGGAGGTGCCGCTGGTGCTGGTCGCGGCCGGCCGGGCGGTGCTGCGGCCGATCGAGGCGACCGGTCTGACCTCCGTGTTCACCATCGTGGACACCGAAAAGGAGGCACTGGCCAAGGTCGGGGCCGTCTAGAAGCGCCGGCGGACGACGCGGATCGCGCAGCGCACCGCTCCTTCGCGGGGCAGTGCGCCCGCCGGTTCGACGACCCAGCGCGAGCGCGCCGCCGGGACGGTCCGGGGTCCTTGCCAGACCCGGACCTCCGGCGGGGGCACGCGCGGGTCGGGTTCGGGCCGGGCCAGGAACAGCCAGCGGAGCCGGGGACCGGGGATCGCCAGGATCGGGCCCAGCGGACCGGCGGCGCGCAGCTCGGTGCTGACCTCCGCGCCCCAGCTCGCGGGGACCTCCACCGCGACCGTGCGTTCGTCCAGGACCAGGGTGCCGTCCACGTGCCACATGCCCGACGATCTTGGGCCGGTCCCGTGTCGGGATTGTGTCGCCGTGGCGCGTGCCGCGTTAATCCTGACCGATGTCCTCGAACCACAACTCGGGCCGTTCGGTGATGAAGTCGGTCATCATCGCCACGCAGTCGGGGTCGTCCAGGAGGGTGATCTCCACGCCGTGCTCGGCGAGCCAGTCGTGGCCGCCGTGGAACGTCCGGGCCTCGCCGACCACGACCTGGCCGATGCCGAACTGCCGCACCAGGCCGCTGCAGTACCAACAGGGAGACAGCGTGGTGACCATGATCGTGTCGCGGTAGCTCCGCCGGCGGCCGGCGTCGCGGAAGGCGGCGGTCTCGGCGTGCGTCGAGGCGTCCCCGTCCTGGACGCGCCGGTTGTGCCCGCGCCCGAGCAGCGTCCCGTCCCGGTCGAACAGCGCGGCCCCGATGGGGATGCCACCCTCGGCCAGCCCGGTCCGGGCCTCCTCCACCGCCACCGCGAGCATGTCCCGTGCGTCCACGCCCGTCACGCTACTTCGGCGGCAGGGTCTCCACGAACTCGCGCGCCCGACCGATCCAGTCCGCCAACCCGGAGTCCTCGTCCAGCACGGAGCCGTCCACGAGTAGCCAGCCGCGCATGGGCTTGCCGGTGACGTCGAACGGGCGGGCGCCGGGGAGGGCGAGGCAGGCGTCTTGGGCCTCGGGGTGACATCCACGCGATGATCACCGCGCAACCGGAGCCGGCTGGTGCGGTGGGCACGCTGAACCCCGACGACATCGCCGACACCGCGTGGGACCTCTACGCCAAGCGGGACCGCGCGGAGGCCACGTTCGACGCGCTGGGCTAAGCCCCGAAGCAGAGGAACCCGACGCCGGCGGCGAACTCCGCGTCGCCGGCGTCCACGTGCGCGGCCCGCGCGCCGGCCAGCGCGACGGCCGGCGGTTCGCCCCGGCCCAACCGCCGGTGCAGGTCGACCATCAGCGGCGTGGTCACCTCGGCGGGCACCGGCACCACGGGCGCGATGAGCGTGCGGGTGCCCAGGCCCAGCAACGCGGCCGTGAACCCCATCAGCTCGTCGCCCGGCCGCACCGCCGACAGGCCCGAGTCGCACGCCGACAGCACGACCCGCGCCGGCGGGGTGCGCAGGCGTTCCAGGTCGTAGACGGTCAGCGGGCCGTCGGCCAGTTCCAGCGCGGAGAACAGCGGGTTGTCCGCGCGGAACGAGCCGTGCGCGGCCACGTGGGCCAGCGGCGCGCCGTCCATCGCCGCCGCAACCGCGTCCACGGTCGCGTCCGCACCCACCAGCACCGAAGCGCCGCGCGCCAACGGGGAAATCGCGGCGATCTCGGTGGGCGCGGCGGGCAGCCGGGGACCGGCGGCGAGCACCGCCCGGTCGTGCGGCACCCGCGAGGACGACGCCGCCCGGAACCACACCGTCGCCGACGGCGCCACGGTCACCGAACGGTCCCGGCAGCCCGGCAGCGCTGACCACGGCAGACCGCCCAGCACCCCGGTCGGCGCGAGCACCAGCGGACGCCCCTCGACCCGCCGCACCAACGGCGCCAGCAGCCGACGCTCCAGCAACGACGCGGCGTGCTCCGCGCCCGCCCGGACGGCCACCCGGTCCATGTGCTCGGGCAGCGTCACCAGCCGGTGCAGGGCGAAGCGCAGCAACCGGATCTCACGCACCGCCCCGTCCACCGGCCCCAGCCGGTGCAGGCTCGCCCGACCGCCCGCGACCACCACCGCGAGCAGCGTGCCCTCGAAGTCCACGTACTCCACCAGCGCCGCGTCGCCCAGCACCCACGCCAGGTCCCGCACCGCCGGCGGCCGGTCCACCGCTCCCCCGCCGGTGGCCTGCCGGGTCAGCTCGCGCACCCGCTGCTCACCGCGCAACTGCCGCTGCTTGAGCGCCGCGGTCGGCTTCCCGGCCAACAGCGCCAGTTCGAGGTCCGCGGTCACCGCCCGCAGCTCGGCCAGCGCGTCGGCGAGCCCCGAGTCCTCCGGCGGCCGAGCCGGGGTCATCCGCAGCGCGCCCGCCCGCCAGCTCTCCGCCCACGTCAGCACGCGCGCGGCGTGCCCGGACGCCACCGCGGACCGCAGCCCCTCCATGGCCAGCGCCTTGCCCTGCGCACCGCTCAACGCCCGCAGCTCCGCCGCGCCCAGCGACACCCGGTACTCGTCCAGCAGCCGCAACCCCTGCCGCAACGCGCTCTGCGCGCCCCGCCGGTTGCCCGACAGGTCGCGCCGCAACGCCTCGGCGTACCAGCCCTGCACCCGGTGCGCCGCCGGACCACCCCGCCGCGCCGCACCCGCCGCGGACAGCTCGGTCAACGCCCGCCGCCGGTCACCCAGGTCCCGCGCGATCAGCGCCGCGTCCACCCGGGCCTCCAGCGCGGCCATCCGCCAACCCAAGGCGTCCAACCGGGACGCCACCCGCGCCATCGCCGTGCAGAGCCGCCGCGACCGCTCACCGCTGAGGTAGGCCGCACGCAACTCGACGTGCCACGCGCTGACCGCCCACACCTCGCGCTTCTCCCGCCGGAACCCATCGCGCGCGGCCACCGCCATGCGCACCGCGAGGTCCAGGTCGTCCTCCATCAACGCGATGCGCGCCCGGTAGAACATCGCCTCCGACCGCGCCAGCACCAGGCCGCGCCCCAACTCGGCCAACGCCCGGTCGGCCGCCGCGCGGGCCTCCTCCAGCAGCGGCACCGAGACCAGCAGCTCCAGCCGGTTGATCAGCAGGTTCGGCCGCGGCACCTCCAGCCGCCGGTACTCCCGCTCGGCCTCTGCGAACATGGTCAGCGCACGGGGCACGTCACCGGCGCGGGAGGCGGAGATGCCCGCGTTCCACCGCACGTCCGCGACGGCCAGTTCCTGGTCCAGCTCCCGGTACAGCTCGGCGGCCCGGTCGAAGTCCTCGTCGGCCGCCTTCAGGCCCCCGGTGTAGGCGCGCAGCAGCCCCCGGTTGTTCAGCGCCCGCGCCTCCACCAGCCGCTCGCCGAAGCGCCGGACGACCTCGATCGCGCCGTTGTAGTCGCGCAGCGCCTCGTCGTACCGGCACAGGTAGTGCAGCACCAGACCGCGCTGCATCCGCCCGCTGCCCGCGTCCACCCCGCGCAGGTCCGGGAGGGCTTGGTTGATGGTGCGCAGGGCTTGGGCGTGCCGGCCGGTGTTGGACAGCACGAACGCCAGGCTCATGCGGGCGAGCGCCGCCAGCCGAGCCGACCCCGCGTCCTCCGCGATGCGCACCGACCGCCGCAGGTGCTTGAGAGCGCCTTCGAAGTCGTGCAGTTCCCGCAACGACAACCCGATCGCGCGCTCGGCCGCCGACGCTTCTTCGGCGTCACCGGCGGCACGCGCGGCACGCAACGCCGCACGGCCCATCGCTATTGCCGCGTGCGGGTCCCGTTGCCGGGCTTCCAGCGCTGCGGCGGCGGAAACCCCGGCCACGAGAGCCACCTTATTACCAAGGTCACTGTGGTAGCTTGATCAGCCTTGATCACGCCGTTGGTTGTGAGGCCGCCGTGTCCGAGCCGTCGAACAGACCCGAGCTGTACCAGCGGGCCTTCGCAGAGTCGATCAGGCAGCACAAGGACTTCCGGGTGCACGCGGAGCGCGGGCGGGAGTTCGTCTTCGTCGCGCGGGAGTTGCTGACGATCCCCGAGGACGTCGTCCGGGTGATCGGGAAGCTCCAGCAGAACGGTTTCGCGGTGGAGCGCGGCCGTGACTTCGCGGGGATGTCGCGCTTGATCCTGCCGCGCAACCCCGACGACATCCCGGCCGTCGTACGCCTGCTGCGCGACCCGGCGCAGTGGCCCGGCGAGCGCGTGCCGTTCGTCCAGCCGCACCACGTGCTGGTCGGCCACGGCGGCAACATGCACGGCAACCCCGGCCAGCCCCCGAAGGTCGCCCCGCCGCTGGCGGACCCGGCGAAGGGCAGCGAGGCCCGGGGCAAGGGCGTCGTGGTCGGCGTCGTCGACACCGGTATTTCGGCTTCGGCCGCCACGGACCACCCCCTGTGGCTGGGAAACGCTTTCCTGCCCAGGCCGGAGGAGGTCGACGCGGCTTACGCGCACGAGGACGTGTTCGCACTGGAGGGTGGTCACGGGACTTTCGTGGCGGGCGTGCTCCGGCAGGCCGCCCCCGGCGTCCGCTTCGACCCGGAGAAGGCGCTGGACCCGTCGGGGTTGGGCACCGAGGAACAGTTCGTGGCCGCCCTGGCGTCGTTCGACGAACGCGTCCACATCGTCAACATCTCCCTGGGCTGCTTCACCCAGGACGACGTGGCCCCGGAACCCATCCGCCGCGCGATCGCCAAGCTCCCTTCGTCGGTGGTAGTCGTGGCCTCCGCCGGCAACCAGGGCACCAACCGCCCGTCGTGGCCGGCGGCGCTGTGCCGGGTGGTGGCGGTCGCCGCCGTGGCCCAGGAACGCGACGGGTCCCGGGCGCCCGCGTGCTACTCGAACTTCGGCCACTGGATCGACGCGTGCGCCGTGGGGAACCGCACCAGCACGTACCTGAAGGGCAAGTGGGTCCTGCCCGGCGACCCCGCGGTCGACGTCTACGACCGTTTCGCGTACTGGCTGGGCACCTCATTCGCCGCGCCTCATGTGGCGGGGCGGATCGCGGAGACGATGACCACGGATGGCCTGACGGCGGTGGCTGCCCGGGACAAGATCCTCTCCGGTGTCGAGTTCTTCCCCGGGTATGGGGTGCTGGTCGGCTGATATGATCGTTTGGCCTGGTCAGGGTGGGCTTTGCGGGATCACTCGATCGTGTGACATACAGGATCCGCGACTTTTCGCGGACTCGCGCGTCCCGTGAAGTAGAGGAACGCGGGGCCGACGGAGACTCCCACCGGAGTCCCGGTGCCCTCGACTCCCACCGGGGTCCCGGTGCCCTCACCGCTCCGCCGCCGGTTCCCCGCCGACCCGACCAGCCCACGAACCAGCGCGCGCGCCCGACCCCGAGCCAGCGCGCGTGCCCGACCCCGAGCCAGTGCGCGCGCCCGACCCCGAGCCAGCGCGCGTGCCCGACCCCCGCCGCAAGCCAGCCAGCCGCACCAGCCATGGCCCGCACCCGCAACGACCCGCACCCGCCACCACCGCACCCGCCACCACCGCACCCCCGCGCCCGCCGCCGCCGCGCCCCCGCGCCCGCAACCCCGCACCCGCCACCCGCAACCCCGCACCCGCCACCCGCCTCCGCCACGACCGCCGACGCCTCCCCCGGCACCGCACCTGGGCCACGTCGCGGACACCGCCAGAGCCGTGGGGCGGTCCGCCACGACCGCCGACGCCTCCCCGGCACCGCACCTGGGCCACGTCGCGGACACCGCCAGAGCCGTGGGGCGGGCGGCTGGCGCTGGCGCTGGCGCAAGCCGGGGCCGGAGCGTGGCCGGGGCGCAGGGGTGGGGCCGAGTCGGGGCCGGGGGCGCAGGGCGGGGCTGGCGCCGGCCGGGGCGCAGGGCGGGGCGCAGGGCGGGGCTGGCGCCGGCCGGGGCCGGGCCGGGGCCGGGCCGGGCTGGGGCTGGCTGGCGCTGGCTGGGCTGGGGCCAGCCGAGGGCTGGGGCTGGGCTCGGGCTCGGGCCGGAGCATGGGCGGTGCGCAGGGGCGGGGCCGAAGCGCAGAGGCCGGAACCGGAGGCGGGGTCAGGGCCCGGGAGTGGGGCCGGCCGCGAGCCGGGACTCGAGGTGCGAGGGCCAGGCCCGGAGCGAAACGCGAGGTCAGGACCGAGGCCGAGCCCGGAGCGGAACGCGCGGCCCGGAGCGGAGGCGGCGCCGGCGCGTGGGGGTGGAGTTGGGACCATACGGGCGGGATTGGGTGGGAGGTATCTGGAGTGGGGGTTGGGGCTCCGTAGTGTGTGGAAGCGACGAAGAGAGCCGAGCCCGGGAGGGGACGTGACCCCTGCATCCCCGATCGCCGCGTTGGTCGACGCGGCGGCCGAGGGCGATCAGCGTGCGTGGAACGAGATCGTCGAGCGGTACACGCCGTTGGTGTTGTCGGTGATCTACAAGCACCGGTTGCGGCCGGCGGACGCCGCCGACGTCAACCAGACGCTCTGGCTGCGCCTGGTCGAGCAGATCGGCCAGCTCCGCGACCCGGAAGCCCTGCCCGGCTGGATCTCCACGACGACCCGCAACGAGTGCCTGCGGATGTTGCGCATGCAGCAGCGCACGCAACCCTTCGACCCCCTGGCCGACGAGGAGCACGCGGGCTCGGTGGACGTCGTCGCGGATCTGGACGACGAGATCGAGACCGCCCAACGCTTCCAGGCCCTGCGGGACGGGTTCCGGTTGTTGTCCGAGCAGTGCCGGGAACTGCTGGCCAAGCTCATGACGGACCCGCCGCCCACCTACGCCAAGATCAGCGAGCAGCTCGCCATGCCGGTCGGCAGCATCGGACCGACCCGCATCCGGTGCCTGGACAAGCTGCGCAAGACGCCGGCCATCGTGCGGTTCCTCGCAACAGGGACCGAGGCGGCCGGCGCGGGAGTGGTCGAGAGAGTCCGCGGAGTGGGGCGGAGCACCTGAGCGCGAAAGCGGCTCAGCGGACACGAACTGGGCGGACACGAACTGGGCGGACACGAACTGGGCAGACACGGACTGGGCGGCCATGGACTGGGAGGTGGGTGCGGTGACGGGGTCCGGGTGGGAGAGTGACGAGGTTCTGTTGGAGGAGCTTCGGGCCGCTCTCGCCGAGGCGCGGGACGTGCCGCCGGAGTTCGCCGAAGCGGCACGTGCGGCCTACACGTGGCGCACGGTCGACGCCGAGCTGATGCTGTTGACCAGCTACGACTCGATCCTCGACGGGCAGCTCGCCGAACGCGCCCGCGCCGCGTCCACCGCGCGCCAACTGGTGTTCGACGCCGAGAACATCTCGGTGCAGGTGGAGGTCACCGAAGCGGGGATCGCGGGACAGGTCCTGCCGGCGCGCGCCGGACGGGTCGAGTTGCTCACCGCGTCCGGACCGGTGGAGGAAGCGGAGCTGGACGAGTTGGGTTGCTTCCTGCTCGGACCGCCGCCGCCCGGGCCCGTGCGGTTCCGCATCGCCGCCGGGGGCACCTCCGTGGTGACCGATTGGGTCTGCGTCTAGCCCCGTCGCGCGGCGTCCGTCCGCGGCGGGGCGAACACAACCACGAGTCGGTGACCACGTACGGGTGAAAACGGGGGGTGGGGCGGTTCGTTCGGGTCAGGTTCGTCGCTAAAGTGGCCCGGTCTTCGATCTCCTCACGGGTGAAAGAGGTGCGCGGTGGTCGACCGGGTGAGTTGGGCGCCGGAGGGGATCGACGTCGAGCTTCCCAGCTCGGCCCGCATCTACGACTACCTGCTGGGCGGCGGGCACAACTTCGAAACCGACCGGTACACCGCCGAAGCGCTCATCAAGGTGCTGCCGGTGCGCGACATGGCCCGGCTCAACCGCTCCTACCTGCGCCGCGCCGTCCTCGCCCTGGTCGACGCCGGCATCACGCAGTTCCTCGACCTCGGCTCGGGCATCCCCACCGTCGGCAACGTCCACGAGGTCGCCCAGGACGCGAACCCGGGCTGCCGCGTCGTCTACGTCGACATCGAACCGGTCGCCATCAAGCACTCCGAACTGCTCCTGGCCGACAACCCGCGCGCCACCGCCGTCCTGGCCGACCTTCGTGAACCCGAAGCGGTCGTGGCCCAGGCGAAGACCCTGCTCGACTTCGGCGCGCCGGTCGGGCTGCTCGCGGTGGGCGTCATGCAGTTCATCCCCGACCAGGACGACCCGTGGGGCGTCCTCGCCCGCTACCGTGACGCCCTCGCGCCGGGCAGCTACCTCGCCCTGTCCCACTTCACCCCCGACCGGATGCCGCAGGCGATGGCGGCGGGCGCGGACATCTTCCAGAAGACCGCCGAGCCGATCACGCCGCGCACCCGCGAGCAGGTCCTGGCGATGATGGACGGCTTCGACGTCATCGAGCCGGGCCTGGTGTTCACCCCGGAGTGGCGGCCCGAGTCCCCCGAGGACGTGCCGGACGACCCCGGTCGGGCCAACCTCTACGCGGTCGTGGGCCGCAAGCCTTGACTCGGCGCGGTCGGGGTACGCAAGATTTGCCGACCTGATCTTCGCCACCGCCGCCGCGCCACCCCACCATGACCGGACACGCACGACGCGAGAGCGCCGCGGGACAGCCGCCCGGGGCGGTGCCGACGCGCGCCCAGGTCGTGGCGCGGTGGACGCAGGCCCTGGTGGACAGCGCCTACGCCCCGCTGTCGCGCGCGCAGATCCGGGCGAACCTGGCCCGCCGCCTCGACGTCCTCACCGGGCCCGACGCCGCCACCCGGGGCGACGAAGTCGGCGAGTGGCTGGTGGAGGCCCGCTTCACCGGCCAGAACAGCCTGCGCAGCACCGTCGAGGTGCTCGGCGGCGCCCTGCCCGCGCTGACCGGCGCGTCCCCGGAGCACGTCGCGACCGTGCTGGCCGCGGTCGCCGCCGGCTACGCGAACGCGGTGCGGCAGCAGATCTTCGCCGAGCAGGAGGAGGTGCGGACGTCGCTGCTGCTCTCGCTGGAACAGGCGCAACACGCCCTGCACGACAGCGAGGCGCGGTTCCGGCAGGTGTTCGCCTCCTCCGCGGTGGGCATCGCGATCTTCGACCGGGACGGCGCGGTGGTCGAGGTGAACCCCGCACTGGTGCGGATGCTGCGCCAGGCCCCCGACGCCGGGGAAGAAGCCACGGGCGCTTCCGGCGCGGACGCGGAGAAGGTGTTCGAGCCCGGTGACCTGGCGGCGTTGCGGGCGGCGTGGCCGGTCGGCGACGAGGTCCGGTTCGAGCAGCAGTTCGCCGGTCCGGGCGGCGATCCGATGTGGACGAACGTCGCCCTGTCGACCGTGCACGACGCGGACGGCGAGCCCAGGTACCGGGTCGCCGTGATCGAGGACGTCACCGAACAACGCGTGCTGCGCGAGTACCTGCGCCACCAGGCGCTGCACGACGTGCTCACCGGCCTGCCCAACCGGCAGAGCTTCCTGCCCAGGCTCGAAGAGGTCCTGGGCAAGCCCGGCTCGATCACGTTGTGCTACCTCGACGTCGACAGCGTCGCGATCGTCAACGACGGCATCGGCTACGAGGCGGGCGACGAACTGCTCAAGGTCGTCGCCGGTCGGCTGTCCGCGGTGGTGGCGGGCGAGAGGGCGACCGTGGCGCGGATCGGCGGTGACGAGTTCGTCGTCCTGATCGAAGATTCCCCTGACACGCCGAGCATCTCCGCGCTCGCCGCGGCGATCGACGACGCGCTGGCCGAGCCGGTGCACCTGTCCGGCCACGGGGTCGCGGTCTCGGCGGGCATGGGGTTCGTGCGGACGGCGGCGCGCGGCGTGGACGCGATGGCGTTGCTGCGCCAGGCGCACAGCACGTTGCGGCGCGCGGAGAGCGGCGGCAAGGGCCAGTGGGGCATCTACGACGCCGGTGAGGACGCACGCGACCGCAAGCGCCTTGCGCTGCTCGCGACTATGCCAGGTGCCTTGGAATTCGGTGAGATCGCGATCGACTACCGACCCGTGGTCCGGCCGTCCGGCGAACTTCTCGCGTACGCGGCCCGGTTGCGCTGGGACGAAGCCGAGTTCGGCGTGGTGGGCCACGAGGACTGCCTGGAGTTCGCGGACGAACTCGGGCTCAGCGGCCACCTCGGCACGTGGCTGCTGGAGGAGGCGTGCTCGTTCGCCGCCGTCGAGGAGGTGCCGGTGGTCGTGCGACTGTCCGCCGACCAGTCCCGCGACCCCGACCTGACCGCCGTCGTGCGCGCCGCCCTGGACCGCACTTCCCTTGCGCCGCAACGGTTGTGGCTGAGCCTGCACACGCGCGCGCCGGCCGGCGGGCTGGACGTGGTGGAGGACAACCTGACCACGTTGGCGGACATGGGCGTCCGCCGCCTGCTGCACGGTTTCGCGTGCGGCCTGCCCGAGCTCGCCCTGGTGGAGCGGCACGTCCTGCACGGCGTGGAACTGGCGGAGCCGCCGGACGAGCCGCTCGCGCGCGGGGCGTTGGCGGCGGTGGTGCCGTTGCTGCGGGCGACCGGGACGCTCGTGATCAGTGACCAGCCGGGCGCGGACGCGGCGTTGCGACCGTGATGATCTCCAAGCTGTCGGCCGCGAACGGCGACCGGTCCCAGAACCCGTAGCGCTGCTCGACCTGGAAACCGTTGTCCCGCAACAGGGAATCGATGGTGTCGACGGACGCGAACCGCATGGTGGCCTGGTCCACCTGCGGTTCGGACCAGCGGGGACCTTCGTAGGTCTCGGTGAGGTGCACTAGATCACCGTCCTCCCACACGATGTCGTGCACCACGCGGAAGTCCGTGCCGTCGGGAGCGGTGTGGGTGGAGGCGTTGCGCGGAACCCAGTTCCGCCAGGGCTTCGGGTCCGGGTTCCGCGACTCGAACGCGAGCCGGCCGGTGGGCCGCAACGCGGTCCCGGCGGCGGTCAGCACCGCCGAGGCCTGCTCGTCGGTGGTGAAGATCTGGAACACGTGGCCGGTCATGCAGACCAGGTCGAACTCGTGGTCGAACGACACCGTGGACAGGTCGCCTTGAACCCAGTCGACGTCGTCACGGGTGCGGGCCTGGGCGAGCATCCCGGTGGCCGGGTCGAGGCCGACCAGCCTGCCCCGATGGCCCCGGTCCCGGGCGGTTTTCAGCAGCAGACCGGTGCCGCAGCCGACGTCCAGGACGGAATCGGCCGCCATGACCAGGTCGAGGTAGAAGTCGTCGCTGGGGCCCCACCCGTTGATCGTGTCGTAGAGGGAGGCGAGGTCCGCGTCTTCGTAGGAATCGGGCATGGCGGGAGTCTGGCGCACCGGTACCCGCACGGTCGCCCGAATATCGACGCATTCCAAGCCGCAGAACACAAGGGAGGGCCCCACCGCGAGCGGCGAGGCCCTCCCCGAGGAGTGGTCAGGCGAAGGTCGGCTGGCGCATGGCGTGCTGCACCAGGGTGATCAGGGTCTGCTTGGTCGACTGCCGGTTGCGGGCGTCGCACGGGACGATCGGGATCGCCGGGTCGATGGTGAGCGCCTCGCGGATGTCCTCGATGCGGTGGTGCAGGAGGCCGTCGAAGCAGTTCACCCCCACCACGTAAGGCAGTTCGCGGTCCTCGAAGAAGTCGATCGAGGCGAACGCGTCGGACAGGCGCCGGGTGTCCACCAGGACCACCGCGCCGATCGCGCCGCGCACCAGGTCGTCCCACATGAACCAGAACCGGTGCTGCCCGGGCGTGCCGAACAGGTACAGGATCAGGTCGCTGTCCAGGGACACGCGGCCGAAGTCCATGGCCACCGTGGTGGTCATCTTGTTCGGCGTGTTCGTCAGGTCGTCCACGCCGACGCTCGCCTCGGTCATCACCGCTTCGGTGGTGAGCGGGACGATCTCCGACACCGAACCGACGAACGTCGTCTTCCCGACGCCGAACCCGCCGGCGACCACGATCTTGGTCGACGTGACCGACAGGCTTCGTCCGCCGCTCATGTTGCTTCCACTTTCCCTAGTAACCGCAGGACCGAAGGAGGACTAACCACGCATGGCGACGTGCAGCTGGGACCGGATCTCCGGGGTGAGCTGGACGCCGACCCGCTCCACGAGCCGGGTCATCGCGTAGCCGATGAGCCCGATGTCGCAGTTCGGCGCGGCCAGCACGGCCAGGCACGAGCCGTCGGAGATCGACATCAGGAACAGGTAGCCCCGCTCCATCTCGACCACCGTCTGCTTGACGTCACCGGCCTCGAAGCAGCGCGCCGCGCCGAGGTTGAGGCTGACCAGGCCGGAGGCGACGGCGGCCAGCTGCTCGGCCCGGTCCAGCGGCAGGCGCTCGGAGGACGCGAGCAGCAGGCCGTCCGCGGAGACCACTATCGCGTGCGCCACGCCCGCGACCCGGTTGACGAAGTCGTCGACCAGCCAACTGAAGTTGTCGAGTTCTTCGGCTGCGGTGGTCACTTCTGCTCCTTGTTGTCTGCGTTGTCGAACGACAAGCCCTCCCAGGGCATGCCGTTGTCGTCAGCGGACTCGCGGCCCATCTGGACACCGCGCTGGTAGGTGGCGAACCGCTGGCGCAGGCGGTCGGCGGACCGGCGCGGCGGTGCGGTGGCGACGGCGGTCGCGGCGCCGGTGGGCGCGGCGCCGTTGCCGTTGGTGCTCGGCACCGGGGCGGTGGCCCGCGGCGACGGCGCGGTGAGCGAGCCGGGCATGAGCCGCGCCTTGGGGGTGCGCTTGGGCAGGCCGGCGCTGGTGGTGTCCTCCACCGCCGACTTCAGCACGTTGCTCGCGGCCGACCAGCCGTCGTCCGCCGGACCCCAGCCGTTGGTCGGGGTGGACGCGGGCACCGGGGACGGCGCGGGCGCGCGCTTGGGCAGGCCGGACGCGGTGGGCTGCGGGCGGACCCGCTCCACCTTCTCCTGCTTGTCGTCGCCGACGAGTTCCGCCCGGTCGGCGAACATGGTGCGCTCGACGGGCGACTCGTCCGAGCCGACCAGGTCGACGCGGTCGGCGAACATGGTCTTCTCGGCTTCGGTCTCCGGCGGCAGCTCACCGCGCACGTGCGCCTCCGACGCCTCGGTGCCCTGGAACCAGCGCGACAGCACGTCCTCGTAGATCGGCAGCCGCTGGGTCGAGGCGTCGTCCTCCTCGACCGCAGGCGGCAGTGACTTCGGCGGGCTCGACACACCGGGGTAGCTGTAGTCGGGCGCGCCGGGCTTGGGCGGCACCGTCTCGGCGACCGTGGCGGTGAACAGGTCCGTCGCCGGCGACTGCTCCACCTGGAAGAAGTTGGTGTCCTCCGCGGGGGTGGCCACCGGCTGCGGGAACGGCGCGGGCGTCACCTCGGTGGGCGCGGTGTAGCGGTCGCCCGCGATCTGGTCGGGCCCGAACTGCTCCGGCGTCCACTTCGGCACGCCGGCCAGCACGCCGACACCGCTGTCCTCGACGGACGGATCGGCCTGGCGCGGCGGCAGCGCGGGCCGCGGCGCGGCCGGCTCGGGGCCGCGGTGCAGCAGCGACACCGGCAGGACGACCTGCGCGGTGACACCACCCTCTATGTCGTCGTTGTTGCTCAGCGTCACCCGGATCTCGTGCCGCTTGGCGAGCTGGCCGACCACGTACAGGCCCATCTCGCGGGCCACCGACACGTCGACCTCGGGCGGGTCGGCGAGCTTGGTGTTGGCCTCGACGATGTCCTGCTCCTGCATGCCGACACCGCGGTCGTGGATGCGGATGGACACCTCGCCGCGCCGGGTCTCTATGGCCCGTACGGTGACCTTGGTCGAGGGCTTGGAGAACGCGGTCGCGTTGTCCAGCAGCTCGGCGATGAGGTGCGCGAGGTCGTTGACCACACGGCCCTGCACCTTCAGTTCGGGCGCGGGCGCGATCTGGATGCGGGCGTACTTCTCGACCTCGGACACGGCCGCGCCGAGCACCTCGGAGATCGGGACCGGCCGGGTGACCCGGCGGTTGACCGTGGTGCCGGAGAGCACCAGGAGGTTCTCGCTGTTGCGGCGCATCTGGGTGGCCAGGTGGTCCAGCTCGAACAGCGAGGCGAGCTGGTCGGGGTCCTGCTCGTCCTGCTCCAGCCGGTCGATGACGGTGATCTGGCGTTCCACCAGCGCCTGCGAGCGGCGGGACAGGTTGATGAACATGTCGTTGACGTTCGCGCGCAGCGCCACCTGCTCGACCGCGAGGCGGATGGCTTCGCGCTGGACCGCGTCGAACGCCCGCGCCACCTGGCCGACCTCCTCGGTGGTGTGGATCGGCACCGGCACCAGGGCTTCCTCGGCGGCGCGCTCCGGGTCGCGGTGCGACCGGATGCGCTTGATCGCCTCGGGCAGCCGGTTGCGGGCCACGTCCATCGCGGAGCGGCGCAGCATGCGCAGCGGCGTCAGCATCGAGCGGGCGACGAACGCCATGAGGGCGAACGCGACCAGCAGGGCCACGGCGACCAAGGCGGCGTCGCGCCAGGCGGCGCCGCGGGCCTGTTCGGTCAGCCGCACGGCCTCCGCGTCGGCCTGCTGCTCGATGTCGAGCGCGACGGTCCGGATCAGACCGGCGGTCTCCTCGCCGACGCGCATGACCTCGGCGTCCGAGATGGACACCTCGCCGGACTCCTGCTGCTGCACGAGGGCGAGCTGCACGAGCCGGTTGCGGGCGTCCACGGCGGCGCCGGACACGACGTCGGAGAACCGCTGCCGGTTCTCCTGGCTCGCGGTGACCGCGAAGTCGGTGAGCGCGGCGTCCAACCGGGACTGGGCGGCGCGCAGGGCGTTGACCTGGCCGGGCGCGAACTCGCCGCGCTTGGCCGTGGACAGCAGGATCGCGTTCTGCTGGAAGAGCTGTTCCTTGGCGCTGTAGAGCGCCTGGTTCGCGCCGGCCAGCGGTGTGATGGTCTCGTTGCTCAGGCTGCTCGCGGTCGCGCGGTGGACCTGGGCGAGCGCGCTGAGGATCTGGGTGTAGGCGCTGGCCACCGAGATGTCGGGGTAGCGGGTGGTCAGCGTGGTGTTGCGCAGCGAGGGCAGGCCGTCCAGCGACTGGAGGGACTTGTCGAACGCCTCCCGCACGCTGTCGTCGACGCCCGTGGTGGTCCGGGCGACCTCGCGGTACTTGCTCACCTCGCTGTCCACCTTGGCCGACCGCGTGACCAGCTCGGCGCTGTTGTCGGCCCGGCCGCCCGCGACGAACCACACGGCGGCGTCGCGCTCGAGCTGGAGCGCGTCGCCGACCGCGGCGGCCTGGGCGGACAGTTCGAGTTCGCGCTCGACCTTGCCGAACAGCTCGACGTCGTCGAGCTGGGTGTTGAGCCGCAGGCCCGCGAGGGCGAGCGTGCTCAGCGCGGGCACCAGGAGCACCACGGCGAGCTTGCTGCGCAGCCTCCAGTTGCGCAGGCGCCACCGGGAGATGCCCCGGTCGGCGGACGGCGCGGTGCCTGTGCTCGGACCCGAGTCGGGCGGGCCGGCTACCGCGGCGCCCTTGTCGAGTTGGATCCGCTCCGGTTCTCTCCCGGAGGCGTGGTCGTCGTGACCGCGCACCGTCAGCACACTCCCCAGCCCCCCAGCCAGTTGACAACACATCCCTACAAACCCGGTGGATCTTGGTGGAAAACCGCCGGGAGTCATACCGCCGTTCGGACGAGGAACGCGGTATTTTGCAAATCAACCATTGTCCCGCAGACCCATGCGAGACGGACTAAACGAACGCTAACCCCGGTTCACGGTTTTTTCACCGCACAGACCCCGGCGGGAAACACCGGGAGGGGGAGCCTCCTCGCGCGGTAGCGCTCCCCCTCCCGGTGGATCAACTACCCGAACCCGACGTGACCAGCATCGGCTTGACGTCGAAGTCGTTCTCCAACAAGCCGTAGGTCTTCATCAGGGTGGCCACCCGCTGCAGGCGCGTGGCGTCCAGCGTGGTCGGGAACTCGCCGAAGTGGACCAGGCTGGCGGTCTCCTTGTCGACCTTGGCGTACTCCACCAGCAGCGGCTCGACGGTCGGCCGGTCGGCGGCGTCCCGCTGGCCCTTCGCCATCGCGCGCTGGAACGCGGCGATGGTGTTGGGGTTCTCCTTGGCGAACTTGCCCGTGGTGCCGTAGCCCGCGACCGGGATGTTGTCGGTCGGGCCGGACGCGGCGTCCAGGACGGTGATCGCGCCGATCGAGCGCTGGGCCTTGCTGATGAACGGCTCGACCATGAACGCGGCGTCCACGGTCTTGTTCTGCAGCGCGGCCTGCATGTCCGGGAAGGGGAACTCCTTGAAGGTCACCGTCTTGGGGTCGACGTCGTTGGCCTCCAGGGTCGCCTTCGCGGTCAGCTCGGCGATGTTCTTGAACGTGTTGATCGCGATGGTCTTGCCCGCGAGGTCCTTCGGCGACTTGATGTTCGAGTCCGGCCCGGTGAGGATCAGGAACATCTCGGGCTTGGCCTGGTAGCCGTCGTTGATCAGCTTCAGGCCGTCGACCGCCTTGGCCACGTCCTTGCTCTGCGCGGCGAAGAACGAGACCCAGTTGCCGAAGGTGATGTCGAGGTCACCGCTGATCAGGCCCGGGATGGCCGCGGCGCCACCCTGGATCGCGATCGGCTCGACCTCCAGGCCTTCCTCGGCGAAGTAACCCTTCTTGATCGCGACGTGGACCGACGCGACGTCGAGGATCGGGAGCAGACCAAGCTTGATCTTGGTCTTTTCGACCTTGCCCGGTGCGGCGTCGGCGGGTTTCTCCTCGGAACCGCCGAGCAGACCACAGCCGGAGACCACCGCGAGCATCGCAAGCGCGGACAGACCGGCGATGATCCTTCGTGCCGAGAGGCCGACTCTTCGAGTCATGGGGGGCATCTCCTGTTGGAGTGGCGACATTGCGGGGGCAGGATGCACGGGCGACCGTGGCCGTTGAAGAACCACTCAAAGTGACTTTGATGGTTCGACAAGACCCCAGTCGACCGACACTCGAAGGCTGATCCACTACCTTCGGTGAGCATCTTTGCACAGGCTGTCCAGAGGTTGGAGTGCTCGGTGAGTGAGCTTGATCGGGAATGGGCCGGACAGAGCAACCTCCGTCCGGTGGGAATCGTGGGCGCCGGACCGGCCGGCCTGACCTTGGCCAACCTGCTCCGCCAGGGTGGAATCCCTTGCGTGGTACTGGAAAAAGGCACCCGCGAGTACATCGAGACCCGGCCGCGGGCGGGTGTCATCGAGCACCGGGCGGTCCGGATGCTGGACGCGCACGGGTTGGCCGACAGGTTGCTCCGAGAGGCCGATCGGCACGGGGCGTGCGAGTTCCGGGTCAACGGGCAGGCCCACGAGGTGGACTATTCGTCGCTCTACGACGGACAGACCCACTACGTCTACCCGCAGCAGGAGGTCGTGCGGGACCTGGTGGGGGCGTTCACCGACAGTGGCGGGGACGTCCGGTTCTCCGTGACCGACGTGGAGTTGCACGACATCGAGACGTCGTCGCCGTACCTGACCTGGACCTCCGCGGACGGTGTCGAGGAACGCCTGGACTGCTCGTTCATCGCCGGCGCCGACGGCTTCCACGGCGTGACCCGGCGCAGCATCCCCGCGGGCGCGGTGCAAGAGTTCTCGCACCAGCACGGCATCGAGTGGCTGTCCATCCTGGCGGAGGCGCCGCCGTCGACGCACAAGGTGATTTACGCCCTGCACCCCGACGGTTTCGCCGGGCACATGCTGCGCAGTTCCACCGTTTCGAGGTACTACCTCCAGGTTCCGGTGGACGACACGGTGGACAACTGGCCGGACGAGCGGGTGTGGGCGGAGTTGCACAAGCGGTTGGCGCTGCGCGACTCGGACTGGAAGTTGACGGAAGGTCGCATCATCGAGAAGCGCATCCTGGACATGCGCAGCCACGTGGTCGAACCGATGAACCACGGCAACCTCTACCTGCTGGGCGATGCCGCGCACATCATCACGCCCGTGGGGCCAAGGGGATGAACCTCGCCCTCCACGACGCCGAGGTCCTGGCCGCCGCACTGATGGAGTACACCCGAACGGGGGACGACGCGGGCCTCCGGTCGTACTCCGAAGTGTGCCTGCGCCGGGTGTGGCGTGCACAGGAGTTCTCCCAGTGGATGGTCTTCATGATCCACCGCTCGCCGGAGCCGTTCTTGAGCCGGTTGGGCCAGGCGCGGCTGGAGCACCTCATCGCGTCCGGCTCGTCGGCGGGCTATTTCGCCCAAAACTACGTCGGTCCGTGATCTGCGGGAGCCGACCGCGCACCGGGATCGGGCGGATTGTCGTACCCCGGCGGGAGAATTACCCCCGGGGGCGCGACAATCGGAATGTCGTACCCCTGTGGGACAATGGAAATCGGGGGCCGGCGGCCGGCTCCCGAACAGCTTGAGGAATGACGGGCGACCCTCGACCCACCCGGCACCGCCGCCGGCCACATCGATTCGCCCGTCCCCGAATCATCGATTCGCCCGTCCCCGAATCCCTTGCCACGCACGCAATTCGCCGTTGATCACGCCACCCCGGTCACGCACCACCCGACCCGCAACACCTCGCCGAAACCGCACCGCCCCGCCGCGCCCAGCCGCCCCGCCGCGCGCAGCCGCACCGCCCCACCGCGCCCAGCCGCACCGCCCCGCCGCGCCCAGCCGCACCGCCCCGCCACGCCCAGCCGCACCGCCCCGCCGCGCCCAGCCGCACCGCCCCACCGCGCCAGTCGCGCTCAGCAGCACCGAGCCGCGCCACCGCCGCCCGCTGCGCCCCGCCCCCACGCGGCCCGTCCGGCCGCCCCACAACGACGAACGGGCGACCCCCGAGCGACCCGGCACCACTGCGCCGCCCACCCGGAAATCGCCCGCCCGCAAACCCGTTGGCGAACTCCTCCGCGAACCAACCTCCGCGAACCAACCTCCGCGAACCAACCTCGACGAAGTCGCCGCTACGAAGTCGCCGCCCGGTCGTCGGCGTCCACCCGCGACACCTCGGCCCGCTCCGCCTCGGCCCACTTGGCGGCCTGCTCCTCGTCAGCCGCCCGCCGAGCCCGAACCGCCTCCGACGTCTTCCCCACGTTGAGCAGCCGCGCCACCTCCGCCCGCAGCGCGACGAACGCCTCGGACTCCCGCGTCGTGATCTGGTCGCGCACGGCCGGCAGGTCCACCCGCAGGTCCGCCACCACCGACGCCGGCGACGACGACAGCACCAGGATGCGGTCCCCCAGGTACACGCTCTCGTCGATGTCGTGCGTCACCACCAGCACGGTCGTGTCGTGCTCGGCCTTCACCTTCAGCAGCAGGTCCTCCAGCTCGAACCGGGTCTGCGCGTCCACCGACGCGAACGGCTCGTCCATCAGCAGCAAAGCAGGCCGGTAGGCCAGTGCCCGCGCGATCGCCACCCGCTGCTGCATGCCGCCGGACAACTGCCACGGGTACTTGCGGGTCGCACCGGACAGGCCGACCCACTCCAGGGCCTCC
The DNA here is from genome assembly GCA_050954585.1 of Actinosynnema sp. CA-248983. Classification (GTDB taxonomy): domain Bacteria; phylum Actinomycetota; class Actinomycetes; order Mycobacteriales; family Pseudonocardiaceae; genus Actinosynnema. The sequence continues at coordinate 6,515,300 of CP191863.1, forward strand.
GCCGCCCGCGCCCGGCGCTCGGCCCGGCCCAGCGACCGCTTCAGCGGGAACTCCACGTTCTTCTGCACCGACAGCCACGGGAACAGCGAGCGGCTGTAGTCCTGGAAGACCACGGCCAGGTCGTCGGGCACGCCGTTGACCGCGTCGCCGTGCAGGCTGATCGCGCCGCGCGAGGGCTTGATCAGGCCGGAGATCGTGCGCAGCAGCGTGGACTTGCCGCAGCCGGACGGGCCGACCACGCACACCAGTTCGCCGGCGCCGACGGTGAAGCTCAGGTCGTCGATCGCCGTGTGGGCGCCGTCCTTCGCCTGATAGGTGTGGCCTAGCTCGGCCACGGAGAGCATCGCGGTCATGTCATTCCTCCACCGTCGCGGGGGTGCGCCCCTCGGAAGCCTTCGGCTGCCAGGCCAGGGCCCGGCGTTCGAAGGCGAGGAGCACGGTGTTGAGGGCGTAGCCGAGGACTCCCAAGAGGACGATCCCGGCCCACATGTCGGGGAAGTCGAACTCCCGCTGGGCGACGAGGAGTTGCGACCCGATCCCGTTGTCGGTGCCGACCAGTTCGGAGACGACCATGAGCACCAGGGACAGCGACAGGCTGACCCGGAGCCCGGCGAAGATCTTCGGTGCGGCGGCCGGCAGTACGACACCGAGGATCCACTGCGCCTTGGGGATGCGGAACACCGCCGAGGTCTCGTACTTCGTCGTGTCGACGGAGCGGGCGCCGTCGACGCTGTTGAGCAGGATCGGCCACAGCACGCCGAACACGATCGTGGCGAGCTGCATCTGCGTGCCGACGTTGAACACCAGCAGGAACACCGGCACCAGGGCGGGTGGCGGGATCGAGCGCATGAACGTCAGCAGCGGACCGGCGAACTGCATGGCCGTCGCGGAACGGCCGAGCGCGACACCGAGCGCAATGCCGATCAGGGCGGCGATACCCCAACCGGCCAGCAACCTGCCGATGCTCGGGAGCACGTGCTCGTACACGGTGTCGGTGAACAACAACGGACCCGAGAGCCACAGGGTGTGCGCGGCCTCGGCGATCTCGGTGGGGCGCGGGAAGAACGGGTCGTCGGCGAACCAGGTCGCCAGCTCCCACACCACGACCAGCCCGATGAACACGGCCCACCGCTGGAAGAACCTGGTCATGACCGTCCTCCGGTGACCGTGCTCCAGGAGACCCACCGGCGCTGCGCGCGTTCCAGCCCTTCGTTGAGCAGGAACCCGATCACGCCCGCGACCACGGTGCCGGCGAGCACCAGGTCCATGCGCCCGGAACCGCTGCGCGCCTCCATGATGAACTGCCCGAGCCCGCCCGACCCGCCCGCCAGCAGTTCCACGCTGACCAGCACGACCAGGCTCGTCGTCGCGGCCAACCGGATGCCGGTGAGCACGAACGGCAACGCGCTGGGCAACGCCACGGAGAACAACACCCGCACGCGCCCGGTCCCGAACACGCGCGCGGTCTCCACGAGCAGGGGGTCCAGCTCGTCGAGCGCGTAGATCGTGTTGAACAGGATCGGCCACACCGCCGCGTACACGGCGAGCGTGATCTTCATCTCCGGTCCGATCCCCAGCAGCAGGATCGCCAAGGGGATCAACGCCACCGACGGGATCGGCCGCAGGAACTCCACGACGGCCCGCGTGGCGTGCCGCACGGCCGGGACGCTGCCCAGCACGAGTCCCAGCGGGACGGCGATCGTGATGGACAGTCCCACCGCGATCAGCAGGGCGAGGACGGTCGCGATGACATCGCGCAGGAAACCCTCGTCCCCCAACAACTTGACCAACTCCACACCGACCACGGACGGCGGTGGGAGGTATTCCGCGGGAACCAGCCGGGACCGGCCGAACAGCTCCCAGACGACGAGGAACCCGGCCACACCGAGCAGCCCTCGGGTGAGCGCACGCACGCGCAACGCCTACTTCCAGTTGATCAACCCCAGCCAACGCGGCTCAATCTAGAGACTCCGCCCCCGCCGCGACAATGCGTGCACGACAAATCACTGTCACGAGTCATCGCGGTCGGCCGCCGCCCGCGTGGGGGCCGCGGCGACCGTACGTCGACGGGCGCGCACGCACCGTACGCGCCCGTTCCGCCGTCGGGTCGGTCCACCGGCGGACCCGACCGGCCGGATTTGGTTCAGATGGCCGAATTCCAGACCGCGCACCGCTACGTACCATCGTTGAGGTCCGCCGCCGAACACCACCGCACGATGTCCCGTGCGAATCACCCAGGCCTAAAACAAGGGGGAACGCCATGCCCGATGCACCCCGGGCGACCGCCGTCGGGTGGTCCCGATTATTCGTACCCGTCGCCTTGTTCCTCGCCGCCTTCGGCCTGCTGAACTTCGCGGAGCTCCCGTTCGGCTGGAAGGACCGGCGGCAGCAGTTCGGCCGCTACCTGGAGGCCACGCTCGACCTGGGCCCCGACTGGATCATGCCGGTGCTGTGGCTGGTCAAGCTGGGCGAGCTGACGCTGGGGCTGATCGCCGTCGTGGCGCTGACCCGACGCAGCACCCGATGGCTCGCCGCCGCGGTCATCGGCTGGATGGCGGTGTTCACCGCATTCAGCGTGATGGACATCTGGGCCGCCGACCGAGTCGAACTCCAAGAACACACCGTGTACTTCGTCATGTTCACGGTGCTACTCGTCCTGCTTTTCGCGGTGTCCGCCGCGGAACGCTTCCGGGTAATACTGGAGCGCCCGCTCTCCCCACCACCCACCAACGAATGAGGCGATCTCGGCCGCGCATCCGCGGTCGAATCGGGTGAGCGCCCGTGCTGCTTCGGCGATGGCGCCGGTCCACACCCCGCGGGTCGCACGTTCGGCGGCCGACTCCGTCAAACGACCGTCGCGGACGTGCGACTCACGGGGTGTGAACGGATCAGAGCCCGACGGCCTTGTAGAGGGAGCCGACCTCTTGGCGGTTGAGCACGCGCATCGACCCCGGCCGCTGGTTGCCCAGCTGGACCTCGCCGACCGCCGTGCGCACCAGGCTCTGCACCGGGTAGCCGACCGCTTCCAGCAGCCGCCGCACGATGTGCTTGCGCCCCTCGTGCAGCACGACCTGCACCAACGCCCGCCCCGGCGCGGAGGACACCAGCTTGAACGAGTCGACCTTGACCGGCCCGTCCTCCAGCTCGATGCCCGCGCGCAACCGCTTGCCGACGTCCTTGGCCACCGGGCCCGGCACCTCGGCCAGGTAGGTCTTGGGCACCCCGTAGGAGGGGTGCATCAGCCGGTGGGCGAGGTCGCCGTCGTTGGTCAGCAGCAGCAGGCCCTCGGTGTCGGCGTCGAGCCGGCCGACGTGGAACAGCCGTTCCTTGCGGTTGGCGAGGTAGTCGCCGACGCACGGCCGGTGCTGCTCGTCGTGCATGGTCGACAGCACGCCGCGCGGCTTGTTCAGCACGAGCGTGATCACGTCGTCCTTGAGGACCACGCGCACGCCGTCCACGTGCACGATGGCCGTCTCCGGGTCGATCCGGCGGCCCTGCTCGCGCACGACCTCGCCGTCCACCTGGACGCGGCCCAGCTCGATCAGCTCCTCGGCCACCCGTCGCGAGGCGATGCCCGCCTTGGCGAGCACCTTCTGGAGCCGAATCCCTTCGGGTCCTTGGTCAGACATCGTCGATCGCATCCACTTCGGGCAGGAGGGGGGCGATCGGCGGCAGGTCGTCCAGCGACGACAGCCCCAACCGCTCCAGGAACAGTTCGGTCGTGCGGTAAAGGATGCCACCCGTGTCGGAGTCCGTGCCGGTCTCGGCGATGAGCCCGCGCGCGACGAGCGTGCGGATGACACCGTCGACGTTGACCCCGCGCACCGCCGCGATCCTGGCCCGGGTGACCGGCTGCCGGTAGGCGATGACGGCGAGCGTCTCCAGCGCGGCGCGGGTCAGCTTGGCGCGCTGACCGTCCAGCAGGAGCTTCTCCACGAATGGCGCGAAGCGGTCCCTGGTGTAGAACCGCCAGCCGTCCCCGATTCTACGCAGGTCGATGCCACTGCCCTGCTCGGTGTAGCGCGCGGACAGCGCTTTGAGCGCCGAGGTGACCCGTTTCACGGGCTGCTCGAACACCCCGGCGAGCTGCTTCTCGTCGATCGGCGTGTCCACGACCAGCAGCACCGACTCCAACGCGCCCTCGAACTCGCGATCATCCGACAAGTCCGGCAGGCCGGAGTCCTCGATCGGCTCGGCGGCCGGTTCTTCCTGCTCAAGCGGCTGCTCAGGCTGCCCTTCAAGCACCTGCTGAAGCTGCACCTCGAGCTGCTCGGGCTGCTCGGTCACCCGTACTCCTCGTCCTCGTCACGGGCTTCCGCCTCGGCTTCCTCGATGGTCCCCCCGACCCACGTGATGCGCAGCTCACCCAGCGGGTCGGGCTGCTCGAACGCGAGCGCCTTCTCCCGGTACAGCTCCAGCAGCGCCAGGAACCGCGCCACCACCTCGATCGTCTCCGTGCACCCCGCCACCACCTCGGCGAACGTCGCCGTACCCCGCTGCGCCAGGAACTCCCGCAGCACCGAGGCGTGCTCGCGCACCGAGATCCGGTGCTGGTGGACGTGCGAGGTGGACACCGTCCGGGCCGGCTTCGGGCGGAAGACCACGGCGGCGATCTCGGCGAACCGGCGCGCGTCCACGCCCAGCATCACCTCGGGCAGCAGCCCCTCGAACCGCTCCTCCAGCGCCACCGACCGCGGGTAGCGCCGGTACGCGCCCTGCTCCAGCTCGGCGAACAGCGCCGCGACCTGCTTGTACGCCCGGTACTGCAACAGCCGCGCGAACAGCAGGTCCCGCGCCTCCAGCAGCGCCAGGTCCTCCTCATCCTCGACGTCGCCGGCGGGCAGCAGGCGGGCCGCCTTGAGGTCCAGCAGGGTGGCCGCGATGACCAGGAACTCGGTCGTCTCGTCGAGGTCCCACTGGTCGCCCAGCGCGCGGATGTGCGCGATGAAGTCGTCGGTGACCTGGTGCAGCGCGACCTCGGTGACGTCCAGCGTGTGCTGCGAGATCAGTTGCAGCAGCAGGTCGAAGGGGCCCTCGAAGTTCGTCAGCCGGACCTTGAAACGACCGTCGGGGACCTCTTCCGCGGAAACGTCCCCGGTCACTGCTCGCGCAACCTGCGCACGAGCAGCGAGTCGCCACCGCGCTCTTCGAGGTCGTCCAGCACTATCGCGATGGCCTCGCGCACCACCCGACCGCGGTCCACGGCCAGCCCGTGCTCACCGCGCAGCGCCAGACGGGCGTGCTCCAGCGCCAGCAGCTCCTCGTCGGACACGTACACGGTGATCTTCGTCGAGTGCTTCTGCCGCCCGGTCCCCCGGCGCGGCGCCGGCTCGTCGGACTGCTCCGGCACAGCCGACCGCTCCGGCACGGCCGACCGCTCCGGCACAGCCGACCGCTCCGGCACAGCCGACCGCTCCGGCACGGCGGACTGCTCCGGCACGTCGAGGACCGAAGGGCTGGTGAGGCGGAACAGTTCGGACGCGCCCGGCAGTGATGGGCGTCGGGTCACCGGGCGATCACCTCGCGCGCCAACGCGCGGTAGGCCTTGGCGCCCGCCGAGCGGGGAGCCCATCTGGTGATCGGCTCGCCGGCGACGGTCGTCTCCGGGAACCGGACCGTGCGGTTGATCACCGTGTCGAACACGACGTCGCCGAACGCCTCCACCACGCGCGCCATCACCTCGCGGGAGTGCAGGGTGCGCGGGTCGTACATGGTGGCGAGTATGCCGGTGATCTCCAGCTTCGGGTTCAACCGCTCCCTGACCTTCTCGATGGTGTCGATCAACAGGGCGACCCCGCGCAGGCTGAAGAACTCGCACTCCAGCGGGATGAGGACGCCGTCAGCCGCCGCGAGGGCGTTGACCGTGAGCAAGCCGAGCGACGGCTGGCAGTCCACCAGGACGTAGTCGTAGTGGTCGATCACCGGCCGCAGGGTGCGCACGAGCGTGTGCTCGCGCCCCACCTCCGAGACCAGCTGGATCTCCGCCGCCGACAGGTCGATGTTGGAGGGCAGCAGGTCCATGCCCTCGACCGGCGTCCGCATGATCACGTCCCGGACGGTGACGTCCCGCTCCATGATCACGTTGTAGATGGTCTGGTCGAGCTGGTGCGGGTGCACCCCGAGCCCGACCGACAGCGCCCCCTGCGGGTCGAAGTCCACCAGCAGGACCCGGCGGCCGTACTCGGTCAGGGCCGCGCCGAGGTTGATGGTCGAGGTGGTCTTGCCGACCCCGCCCTTCTGGTTGCAGATCGCCAGGATCTTCGCCGGCCCGTGGTGGGCGATCAGGGGCGGCTCGGGCACGTAGCGCAGGGGCCGTCCGGTGGGGCCTATGTCGCCCACCGCCTGCTCGGCGGCGTCCTCGTCGGCGGGCGCCGCGTGCGGGGCGAGGCTCAGTTCCACGGACGCGCGCGGCACACCGGACTTCGGCGTGGGCGGCGGCGGTGGTGGACCCCACGCCTGGCCCGCGTGCTCCGGTGTCGACATCGCCTTCCCGATCCCTAGTCCTCTGCCTGGGCGCAGCCTAAGCACACCGAGGTCGACCAGCAACGCGCCTCGCCGTAGCCGGCGCGAGGAGTTCTCACCCGGGCACGCGCGAAGCGCGGCGGTCCGCGGCTCTCAGGACCACGTCCAGCAACCCCGGGAACAACTCGTCCAGGTCGTCGCGCCGCAGCGAGACCCACCGCTGGTTCCCGCACGCGCGGGTCCGGGTGATCCCCGCCTCCCGCAGCACCCTCAGGTGCTGGGACAGCGTCGACTTCGCCACGTCCACCGCCAGCGCGCCGCAGCAGCGCTCGCCGTCCGCCTCGATCTGGAGGACGACGGCCAGCCTGGTCGGGTCGCTCAGGGCGTGCAGGACGGGGCCGAGTTGGATGTCGGCCAGGTCCGGCTCGTCGATGTTCGGCACCGGCACGGCTCCTCCAGCTCGTCGCGTCCGGGGTTGAACCACATGGTCGGGGTCGGACAACACTACCTGCGCACGGCTCATGTTCCACCCGTCGCTCTGGGGTGGGCGGTCGCGTAGACCTCGCGCAGGGTGTTCACCGTGACCAGCGTGTACACCTGGGTGGTGGTCACGCTGGCGTGGCCCAGGAGCTCCTGCACCACCCGCACGTCCGCGCCGCCCTCCAGCAGGTGGGTGGCGAAGGAATGCCTCAACGTGTGCGGTGACACCTCGGCCTCGATCCCGGCGCGTTCGGCGGCGGTCTTCAGGACCTGCCACGCGGTCTGCCTGGACAGCCGGCCGCCGCGCGCGTTGAGGAAGAGCGCAGGTGTCCCCCGCTTGGCCAGCGACGGGCGCATCCGGACCAGGTAGGCCTCCAGCGCCGCCAACGCCGGGCGTCCCACGGGCACCAGGCGCTGCTTCCCGCCCTTGCCGTCGAGCAGGACCGTGCGCTCCGCGGTGTCCACGTCGTCCACGTCCAGCCCCACGACCTCGGAGATCCGGGCTCCGGTCGAGTACAGCAGCTCCAGCAGGGCCTTGTCGCGCAGGCTGCCCGGGGTGTCCATCAGGCGCAGCACGTCGTCCACCGGCAGCGCCTTGGGCAGCCGGCGCGGCGGCGTCGGCGGGTGGACGTCCCGGGCCGGGTCGTGCGTGGTGATGCCCTCGCGGTGGGCGAAGCGGTGCAGGCCGCGCACGGTCACCAGCGCCCGCGCCACCGACGACTCCGCCAGCCCTTCCTCTCGGAGGGCGCCGGCGAACGCCGTGATGTGCCCCGAGGTCACCGCCTCCAGGTCACCGACCGACTCCCGCTCCAGGTGCTCGGCGTACCGGCGCAGGTCACGCCCGTAGGAGTCCAGGGTGTTGCGGGAGGTGCCCCGTTCCACGGCGAGGTGGTCGAGGAACGCCGTGACCACGTCCCTCACAACTGGGCCAGGGGGACGTGGGGGAGCCCGTGCGCCTTGGCCACCTCGGCCTGCACGACCGTGCCGCGCACCGCGTTCACCCCTTTCGCCAGCGCCGGGTCGTCCCCGACGGCCTGCCGGAACCCCTTGTCCGCCAGGGCGGTCACGTACGGGAGTGTGACGTTCGTGAGCGCCCACGTCGAGGTGTGCGGCACGGCTCCCGGCATGTTCGCCACACAGTAGAAAAGCGAGTCGTGCACGCGGAAGGTCGGGTCGTCGTGCGTGGTCGGCCGGGAGTCGGCGAAGCAGCCGCCCTGGTCGATGGCGATGTCCACGAGCACCGACCCGGTCCGCATGGTCGACACCAGGTGGTTGTCGACCAGCGTGGGCGCTTTCGCGCCCGGCACCAGCACCGCCCCGACCACCAGGTCCGCCCACCGGCACGCCTTCTCGACCTCGTAGGCGTTGGAGGCGACGGTCTGGAGGTGCCCGCGGTAGGTGAAGTCGATCTGCCGCAGCCGGTTGACGTTGGTGTCCAGCACGATCACCTCGGCCTGCATGCCCAGCGCGATGGCGGCGGCGTTCATCCCGGCGACCCCCGCGCCGATCACCACCACCTTGCCCGCCGGCGTGCCGGGGACGCCGCCGAGCAGCACGCCCCGGCCGCCCTGGTTGCGCTCCAGGCAGTGCGCGCCGACCTGGACGGCCATCCGGCCGGCGACCTCGCTCATCGGGGCCAGCAGGGGCAGCGACCCGTCGGGCAGCTGGACGGTCTCGTAGGCGATGGCGTCGATGCCGGCGGCGACGACGGCCCGGGTGCACTCGGCGTTGGCGGCGAGGTGCAGGTAGGTGAAGAGGGTCTGGCCGGGCCGCATCCGGTGGAACTCGTCGGGCACCGGTTCCTTGACCTTGAGCACCAGTTCCGCCTCGCCCCACAGGTCGTCGGCCTGCGGCACGGTCCGCGCGCCGGCCGCCGCGAACTCGGCGTCCGGGATGGCGCTGCCCTCCCCCGCGCCCGCCTCGACCAGCACCTGGTGCCCCCGCCGCACCAGCTCGACCACGCCCGCCGGGGTGATCGCAACCCGGTACTCGTGGTTCTTCAGCTCACGGGGTACTCCGACCAGCACCTGGTCAGCGTAGGTCGGCCGGCGCGTTCCGGCTGGATCAACGGGTGCGGGCTGTTAGCGTTGGACCGTGTCCGAACCCCACCAGGTCCGCATCGGCAACCAGCAGCGCGAGGCGGCCATCAGTGCGCTCAACGACCACTTCGCCGCGGGCCGCCTGGAGATCGGCGAGTACGAGCAGCGCGTGGGTTTCGCGACCGCGGCGCAGACCGCGGGCGAGCTGGCGGCCCTGTTCCAGGACCTGCCGCACCCCCACCCGGACTTCCTGCCGCCGCCGCAGACCTTCTACGCGCCGCCGACCGACTACGCCACGCCGCCACCCGGCTTCACCCAGCCCGGTTACGCCGTGCCCGGCTACGGCCAGCCCGGCTACGGCCAGCCCGGCTACTACGGCCCGAGCCCCGCGGCCCCGTACGGCGTGGACCCGCTGACCGGCCAGCCGCTGTCGGACAAGTCCCGCATCGCGGCCGGCGTGCTACAGCTCGCGCTGCCGTTCGGCATCGGCCGGTTCTACATCGGCGACACCGGCATCGGCATCGCCCAGCTGCTGACCTGCGGCGGCTGCGGCATCTGGTCGCTGATCGACGGCATCATCCTGCTGGTCAACGGCGGCACCGACGCCCAGGGCCGCAAGCTACGCGACTAGGTTGCGCACCAGCATCCACGTCACGGCGACCGCCACCACCGGCACCCCGACCTTCCCGGACACCGGCGGCACCCTTTCACCGTGCCGAGCCGCCCGGAACCACCGCACCCACAGCCACGCCAGCAACGGCAGCCCGGCCACCAGCATCACCGCGTTGAGCTGCCACGCACTAGCCAGATCCCCGTGCAGCAGCGCATGCACCATCCGCGTCGACCCGCAGGCGGGGCACTGGATGCCGGTGAGGGCGAAGAGCGGACACGGCGGCCACCACGACCCAGGCTCGTTGGGGTCGCTCGCGTACATGGCCCCAGCCGCCACCGCAGCCCCCACCGCGACCGCCACCGGCCCCCGCACACCCATGGCCCCTATTGTGCTCGCCCCCGGTGCCGCTCCCACTCCGGCCGGAGGATCGACATCACCGTCGCGTCCACCCGCTCGCCCTCCCACAGCAGCGACCTCGGGGTCGGTGAGCATCGGCAACAGCGCGGGCACGTCGTCTGCCACCACGGGCCGCAAGACGACCAGTTCACCGCTCAACGTCGGCTTGGTCCGGAAATCTGGATCAACCACGCGGGGGATTCTGTCGCCCCGGAATTGTCGGTGTCGCATGAGATAATCGAAACCGGGGGCCGGAGGCCACGCCCAACCTGCCAGCCGACGCCCTGACCAGCGCCAATCCGGCCAAAGAGCGCCCCCGGCAAGCGCCAAGCCGGCCAAGCCGCGCCCCAGCCCGCGCCAGACAACGCCCCCAGCCGCGCCAAGCCGCGCCAGACAGCGCCCCCAGCCCGCGCCAGACAGCGCCCCCAGCCCGCGCCAGACAGCGCTCCCAGCCCGCGCCAAGCCGCGCCCCGGCCGGCGGCAAGCCGATCGGGGCGCGGACCAGCTCAGTCCAGGCGAGCGGCGAACCGCGTCGGCCGGTCCGCGAACGGCGCGTCCGCCGGCCGCGGGTGGCCCCGCCCCGCCAGCACCGCCTGCGCCGCCAGCAACCCGGCCACCGCCGCCCCGTTCACGATCTCCCCGGCCAGGGCCATCTCCACGGCCTGGTCCAGCGGGAAGCGGTGGACCTCCAGGTCCGCCTCCTCCTCGCCCATGTGCTCCCGGTCGACCGCGGACAGCCCCCGCGCGAGGAACACCCGCACCACCTCGTCGGTGAACCCGGGCGAAGCCGCGACGTCGACCAGCGTCACCCACGACGACGCCGACAGCCCGACCTCCTCCACCAACTCCCGCCGAGCCGCCTCCAGGGGCTCCTCGGCACCGGAGTCCAGCAACCCGGCGGGCAGCTCCCAGATCCGCTTGCCCAACGGGTGCCGGTACTGGTGGATCAGCGTGACCAAGCCGTCCTCGGACACCGCCGCCACCGCCACCGCGCCCAGGTGCTCCACGACCTCGCGCGACGCCGTCTCCCCGCCGGGCATGACGACCTCGTCCACGCGCAGCCCGACGACCCGGCCGATGTGCACGTCCCGCGAGGAGACCACGGAGAACTCGTGCCGGTCGGTCACTTCGCCGCCCCCGCGCCCGACGCGAGCGGCAGCCGGTCGGCCAGTCGGTAGTCCAGCGCCGCCTTCACGAACGCCGCGAACAGCGGGTGCGGCTTGGTCGGCCGGGACTTCAGCTCCGGGTGCGCCTGCGTCGCCACGAAGAACGGGTGCACGTCCGCCGGCAGCTCCACGAACTCCACCAGCCGACCGTCCGGCGAGGTCCCGGAGAACACCAGGCCCGCCTTGCCCAGCTTGTCCCGGAACGCGTTGTTGACCTCGTACCGGTGCCGGTGCCGCTCGGACACCTCGACCGACCCGTACGCCTGCGCCACCTGCGAGCCCGGCACCAGCTTCGCCGGGTACGCGCCCAGCCGCATGGTGCCGCCCATGTCGCGCTGCCCGGCGACCACGTCCTGCTGGTCGGCCATGGTGCTGATCACCATCGACCCGGTCTCCTCGAACTCCGAGGAGTTGGCGTCCTCGATGCCCGCGAGGTTGCGCGCGGCCTCGATCACCATGCACTGCAACCCCAGGCACAGGCCCAGCAGCGGGATGCCGCGGGTCCGGGCGTGGGTGATCGCGCCGATCTTGCCCTCGATGCCGCGCACGCCGAAGCCGCCCGGGATGAGGACCGCGTCCAGCCCGCCGAGCGCGTGCGCCGCGCCCGAGGGCGTCTGGCACTCGTCCGAGGGCACCCACACGACCTCGACCTTGGCCCGGTGCGCGAACCCGCCCGCGCGCAGCGCCTCGGTGACCGACAGGTAGGCGTCGGGCAGGTCGACGTACTTGCCGACCAGGCCGATCCGGACCTTCTCCGCCGGGTTGTGGACCCGGTCGAGCAGGTCGCCCCACACCGTCCAGTCGACGTCGCGGAACGGCAGCCCGAGCCGGCGCACCACGTACGCGTCGAGGCCCTCGCCGTGCAGCACCTTGGGGATGTCGTAGATCGACGGCGCGTCCACGGCCGCCACGACGGCCTCGGTGTCGACGTCGCACATGAGGCCGATCTTGCGCTTCAACGCGTCCGGGATCTCCCGGTCGGCCCGGCACACGATCGCGTCGGGCTGGATGCCGATGTTGCGCAGCGCCGCCACGGAGTGCTGGGTCGGCTTGGTCTTCAGCTCACCGGACGGGGCCAGGTAGGGCACCAGCGAGACGTGCAGGAAGAACACGTTGTCGCGGCCGACGTCGTGGCGCACCTGCCGGCAGGCCTCCAGGAACGGCAGCGACTCGATGTCGCCGACCGTGCCACCCACCTCGGTGATCACCACGTCGGGGGCCACCCCGTCGGGCGCCGGCTCGGCCATCGCCCGGATGCGGCGCTTGATCTCGTCGGTGATGTGCGGGATGACCTGGACGGTGTCGCCGAGGTACTCGCCGCGCCGCTCCTTGGCGATGACCTCCGAGTACACCTGGCCGGTGGTGACGTTGGCGTCCCCGGACAGGTCCCGCGACAGGAACCGCTCGTAGTGGCCGATGTCGAGGTCTGTCTCCGCGCCGTCCTCGGTGACGAACACCTCGCCGTGCTGGAAGGGGTTCATCGTGCCGGGGTCGACGTTGAGGTACGGGTCCAGCTTCTGCATGGTCACCCGCAGGCCGCGGGCCGTGAGGAGCTGGCCGAGGCTGGAGGCGGTGAGTCCCTTGCCCAGGGAGGAGGCCACGCCCCCGGTGACGAAAACGTGCTTGGTCGTACGTGCCTGAAGCACCAAGGAGGCTCCCCGTGGTCTGAAAGTTCCGCAGGGCGACCGGCCCTGTCCACGGGCCCTAACGCTAACACGGCGGCAGTCACCCAGCGCGCCGGCGGTACCCCCGGGCATCACTCGGATGGCCTAGCACGTTCACGACCCGTTCACCGACCCGGGTCCCAGCCCCCGAACCCGCACGACCGCCCTTTGTCGGTACCCCGTGAGACGATCGAACCGGGGGCCGGAGGCCACACCCCGAGCGACCCCTCGCCTCGCACCACCCGCGCGCCGAGCAACCCGCGCCTCAGCCCACCGCGCGCTCAGCCCACCGCGCCCTCAGCCCACCGCGCCCTCAGCCCACCGCGCCCTCAGCCCACCGCGCCCTCAGCCCACCGCGCCCGGAGCCGGGGCCTCGGCGTTGCCCGCCACCCCGTACCGCCCGGACTTGCCCTCCAACTGCTCCCGCAGCGCCAACACGGCCACCACCCGCCCCGCCGCCGACCCGACGTGGTCCACGGTCGACACCACGGACGTCGCCGCCGTGTCCGCCCGCACCACGCCCACCGGCCCGCTCCCGTTCGCCGACCCCTCGCCGCCCGCGAGCACCGTCCCCGCCCCCGACCGGTCGAGCTGGGTCGCGAACCGCGCGATGGTCGCCGCCCGGTCACCCGCCGAGTCCCCGTCGAACGACCCGCCGGTCAGCACCACCGCGAGCTGCGCGGGCCGCAACCCGGCCCCCGGCTTGACGAAACCGGCCGTCGACAACCCGGCCAGCGCCGCCGCCGTCTCGTCCGGCGTGGCCTGCGGCTGGTTGGTCTCCTTGTCCAGCAGCAGCAACGCGCCCAGCAGCCCGCCCGCCCGCGTCCCCGGGTCCGAGCCCGAGGGCAGCTGCGTCCCCGCCGGCTGCAACCGCGCCACCAGGTCGCGCAACTGGTCGGCCTTGCGCGGGTCCACGAACGACTCGGTGAGCTGGAGTTCCCCGCTCACCGACGCCCCGGCGGCGCGCAGCAGCTCGGCCAGCGCGTCCCGGTCGTTGGGCTTGGCGTCGGACGTGGTCACCAGCACCACGGTCCGCTCCGCCAGCAGGCCCTTGACCGCCATCGGGCCCACGGTCGTGGCGAACCGGTCGGCGTCGGCGAGCTTGGCGTTGAGCCCGTTGCGCGCGGTCTGGAGGTCGGCGACCTCCTTGCCCAGCGCCGAGTTGTCGTCGGTCAGCCCGGACAGCAGCCGGCCGCTGATCGCGGTCGAACCCAGCACGACGCCCACGGCCAGCGCGAGGAACACCGCGGTGATGGAGACGATGTGGTAGCGCATGGAGATCATCCGAACAACCCCTTGACCCAGTCGACGACGGACCGGAACCCGTCCACCGCCACGGCGACGTACACCTGACCGACCCCGGACACCGCGAGCGCCGCCGCCATCGCGACGACCGCGGCCAGCACGAGCAGCACCATCACGCCCAGCGACACCCGGCTGCGGTGCAGGGTGGCGACCGCGTTGCCGTCGACGAGCTTGCTGCCCAGCTTGAGCCGGGTCAGGAAGGTCGACGGGTTGGACCCGGAGTGACCGCGGTCGAGGAACTCGCGCAGCCCCGCCTGCAGGCCGACGGTCACCACCAGGCTCGCGCCGTGCGCCTCGGCCAGCAGCAGCGCCAGGTCCTCGGCGTTGCCGGACGCGGGGAAGGTCACCGCGCCGATGCCGAGGTCCTGGATGCGCTCCAGGCCGGGCGCGTGGCCGTCGGTCTGGGCGGGGACGACGACCTCGGAGCCGGCGCGCAGCGTCCCGGTGCCGATGCCGTCCGGGTCGCCGACGATGATGTCCGGCTTGTACCCGGCGTCGTGCAGGGTGTCCGCGCCCGCGTCCACGCCGACCAGCACGGGCCGGTACTCGCGGATGTACTTGCGCAGCTTCCGCAGCTCCTCGGCGTGCCGGGGACCGCCGGCGACCACCAGCACCTGCCGGTCGCGGATCGGCACGTACACCTCGGGCACGCCGATCCCGTCCAGGATCAGGGCGCGTTCGCGGCGCAGGAACTCGATGGTGTTGGCGGAGAACGCCTCCAGCTGGGCCGCCATCCCGGCCTTGGCCTCGATCATCGCGTCCGCGACGGACTCGGCGCTCTGCTCGACGCCGCGCGCGACCTCGCGCTCACCGACCCAGACCGCGCCGTCGTGCAGGCGCAGCTTCGTCCCGTCCTTCAGCTCGCGCAGCACGCCCGTGCCGACGCCGTCGACCAGCGGGATGCCCGCTTCCAGCAGCAGCTCGGGCCCGAGGTTGGGGAACCGGCCGGAGATCGACGGCGACGCGTTGACCACACCCGCGACCTCCGCGGTGACCAGCGCCTCGGCGGTGCGCCGGTCGATGTCGACGTGGTCGAGGACGGCGATGTCACCGGGACTCAGGCGGCGCAGCAGGTCCCCGGACCGCCGGTCGACGCGGGCGACGCCCGTGACACCCGGCAGGTCGTGGTTCGCGCGGCTGAGCAACCCGGAGAGCTTCATGAACCGATGGTGACTCACGTCGGCGCGCCGGCCGGACCAACACGCCGAGACGATCCGGGCTGGTCAGGAAGGTCACTGTTCCACAGTGGACGGATTACCCCCGCTCGGGGGATTCCCCTCTGCCGTCCACGTCGATCTCATCGGTGGGGATCGGGATGCCGAACGGCGGCGTGTCCTCGTCGTCGTCGCCCACCCGGTACACGGCGGGCCCCACGGGCTTGGGCAGCCGCTGCGGCCACTCCTGCACCAGCACCGCGCCCAACGCCACCGCCAGGCTCGCGAGGCCGAGCACCCGCAGACCCGCGCCGATGGTCGGTTCCCCGAACGACGACGCGGTGGCGCCGAACAGCCGTTCCAACGTCAGGTAGGCCGAGCAGGTGGTCCCGATCAGCAGCCCACCGGCCAGCACCGCGACGAACCGCCCGATCGCGCCGAGCAGTGGCGACCGGAACAGCAGGACGAGCCCCACGACGGCGAGCGCCGCGGCGGCGGCGATCGGGTAGCCCCACCCCAACCCGGGGGTGGTCTCGGGCGCCGACATGCCCGTGAAGTCGAACGTCGACTGCCACGCGGTGAACACCTGCCGGTCGGACCGACCCGGCTGAAACTCGAACTCGATCCGGTACAGCTCCAACAACGACCCGCACACCGCGAGCACCGCGCCAACCCCCAACGCGACCGCCCCGACCACCCGCCCGTTCACCGCTCACCCTTCACGCCACCGAAGCCGCCCGAACCGCCGGATCCGCCCGAACCGGCGGAACCGCCGGAACCGCCCGAACCGCCCGGATCGCCCGGATCGCCCGGATCGCCCGGATCGCCCGGATCGTCGTGCCCAGCACTGTCGCTCCCCGACCCGCCGTGCCCAGCACTGTCGTACCCCGGTGGGACAATGGCATCGGGGGCCGGAGGCAACGCCAGCCCGAACGGCGGCGTGTGGTCGTCCTCGTCCACCCGGTACACCACGGCCCCCGCCGGCTCCGCCACCACCCGCGCCGGCCACTCCTGCACCAGCAACCCGCCCATCACCGCCAACGCGCAAGCCACCCCGTACACCAGCACCGCCGACCCCAGCTCGGTGTCGATGGTCATCCCCGCCACGCCCGGCTGCCCCGCCCGCCAGGTCGCCAGCGCGAGCTGCCCCACCGCCCACGCCGCGCCCACCAGCATCAACGCCCCGCCGAACGCGACCAGCCGCCCCCACATCGCCCGCACGAACACCGCGCCGACCACCAGCAGCGCCACCGCCACCACGACCGGCACCCCGTACAGCGCCTCCCGGCCGAACACGCTCCCGTTCGACGTGTGCACCGCCCACGACGTGTGCCTCAGGTCCATCCGGTCACCCAGGTTGAACCGCCACACCTGCTCGTACAGCGGCAGGAAGGTCGCCACCACCGCCAACGGCGCACCCGCGACCAGCGAGACAAGCCCCACGACCCGACGGTTCACGACGTCCTCTCCGACCCGGGCAACCCGGGCGACTCGGGCAGCACGGCCACCTGTATCCCCATCGGCGGCGTGTCGGTGTCGTCGACCACCACGTGCACCACCGCCCCCTCCGGCACCGTCACACCCCGGCGCAGCAGCAGCACCGTCCCCACCACCGCCACCAGCACCGACGCCGGCAGCACCCACAGACCCGGCCCCGGCTCGTAGCCCATCGAGGTCCGCTCGTCCTCGACCGGCGGCGTCAACCACGCCACGACCGCCATCGCCGTCGTCCACACCGACCCCGCGAGCAAACCCGTCGCCGCGACCGCCGTATAGCGCCCGGCCTGCCGCTGCGGCTCGGGCAGGAACGCCAACGCCACCGCGACCAGCAGCAGCACCGCGGCGATCACGATCGGCACCCCGTACTGCGCCGACCCGCCCAACCAGGACAGGCCCGCCGGTTCACTGGTGATCGCCCAGCTCGTCATGGTGAACCCGAACCGGGTGCCGCCACCCAGCTCGGTGCCCACGAAGCACAGCGGCAGGAAGGTCGCGACCGCGGCGGTCGCCCCGGCCACGAACAGCAGCGCGACCCCGGTGTCGCGGCGGCTCACTTCCGCTTCTTCCGCCGCACCACCGGCACGCTCTCCTTGTCGGCCTTCGCCGCCGCCAGCAGCTCCTCCGCGTGCGCGCGGCCGGTGTCCGTCGAGTCCATACCGGCCAGCATGCGCGCCAACTCGACCACGCGCTGCGATTCGTCCAGGACCCGCACACCGCTGCGGGTCAGCACGCCGTCCGCGGTCTTGTCCACCACCAGGTGCCGGTCCGCGAACGCCGCCACCTGCGGCAGGTGCGTCACCACGATCACCTGGTGGCTGCGCGCCAACCGCGCCAACCGCCGCCCGACCTCGACCGCCGCGCGCCCGCCGACCCCGGCGTCCACCTCGTCGAACACCAGCGTCGGCACCGGGTCCGAGTGCGACAGCACGACCTCCAGCGCGAGCATCACCCGGGACAGCTCACCGCCGGACGCACCCTTGTGCACGGGCAACGCCGGCGCGCCGGGGTGCGCGATCAACCGCAGCTCCACGTCGTCCACACCGGACGCGCCCGCGTGCAGGACCTGCCCACCCACGGCCAACGCCTGCGGGTCCCCGACCTCGGCCACCCGGGGCCGCACCGCGACCTCGACGTTCGCGTGCGGCATGGCCAGCCCGGTCAGCTCCTCCGAGACCGCCTTGCCCAGCTCCTCCGCCGCGGCGACGCGCTCGGCCGTCACCTGCTGCGCGTACCCGGCCAGCTCCACGGCCAGCTCGTCCCGCCGCGCCGCCAACGCCGCCAACGCCTCGTCGGAGGTGTCCAACCCGGCCAACCGCGCCGCCGCGTCCGTCGCCCACGCGATCACGCCGTCGACGTCCGCCGCGTACTTCCGGGTCAACGACTTCAGCTCGGCCTGCCGCGCCAGCACCTGCTCCAGCCGCGCCGGGTCGGCGTCCAGGTGCTCCAGGTACCCGACGATCTCGGCACCCACGTCGGCCAGCAGCGTCTCCGCCTCGACCAACCGGGGCTCCATGTCCCGCAGCTTGGGGTCCTCCGACGTCGACAGCCGCCGCCGGGCCTCCCCGATCAACCCGAGCGCGCCCGGGATGTCCGGATCACCCTCGGGCGACCCGCTCACCGCGTACGAGGCGCCGGTCGCGGCCTCCCGCAACTGGTCCGCGTCGGCGAGCCGGCGCGCCTCGTCGTGCAGCTCGACGTCTTCACCGGCCTGCGGCGCGACCGCGTTGATCTCGGCCAGGCCGTGCCGCAGCAGGTCGGCCTCGCGCGCCAGCTCACGGGCCTTGTCGGTCCGCTCGGTCAGCTCCGCGGCGACCCGCAACCACTCCTCGCGGATGGCCTGGTACTTCCTCAACGGCGCGCCGACGTCGTCCCCGGCGAACCGGTCCAGCACCGCGCGCTGCTCGGTGGGCCGCAACAGCCGCAGCTGGTCGTTCTGCCCGTGGACGGCCAGCAGCTGCTCGGCCAGTTCGGACAACACCCCGACCGGCACGGACCGCCCACCGAGATGGGCCCGCGACCGCCCGTCGGCCCCGACGGTCCGCACCGCGATCACCGACCCGTCGTCGTCGGGCTCGCCGCCGACCTCTTCGGCGACCTTCGCGGCGGGACTCCCGGCGGGCGCCATGAAACGCCCTTCGACGACCGCCTTGTCCGCGCCGTTGCGCACGCGCGACGCCTCGGCCCTGCCGCCACCGAGCAGGTGGAGCCCGGTGACGACCATGGTCTTGCCCGCACCGGTCTCACCGGTCACCACGGTGAAGCCCGCGGCGAGTTCAAGGGTGGCCTCGTCGATCACACCGAGGCCCTGGATGCGCATCTCGGCCAGCACAGCGCGAACACTACTGGGCGACGACCCGGCCATGGGCGTTCGGGTGGGAGTGTCGGGCGAACACGTGTTCTAAACCCCCGGCTCAGGCCGACGGCCCCCGCCACCCCTGGACCGGCAGCGAGAACTTCTCCACCAACCGGTCGGTGAACGGCCCTTCCCGCAGCCGGACCAGCCGCAACGGCGTCTTCCCGCCGACGACCTCGACCCGGGCCCCCGGCGGCAGCTCCACCGTCCGCCGCCCGTCCGCGCACAGCACGGCCGGGTGCCCGCCGGCGTCGACCTCCAGCGCCACCACCGACGCCGGCGACACGACCAGGGGCCGCGCGAACAGGGCGTGCGCGTTGGACGGCACCACCAGCAGCGCCTGCACGTCCGGCCACACCACCGGCCCGCCCGCCGAGAACGCGTACGCGGTGGACCCGGTGGGCGTCGCCACCAGCACGCCGTCACAGCCGAACGCGGACACCGGCCGCCCGTCGACCTCGACCACCACGTCCAGGATGCGTTCCCGCGAGCTCTTCTCGACGCTGGCCTCGTTCAACGCCCACGTCGACTCGATGACCCGGCCGTCCACGGACGCGGTGATGTCCACCGTCATCCGCTCCTCCACCTCGTAGGACCGGTGGATGACCCGGGACACCGCCTCGGACAGCGCGTCGTAGTCCGCCTCCGCCAGGAAGCCGACCCGGCCCAGGTTCACCCCGAGCACCGGCACCCCGCACGCCCGCGCCAGCTCCGCCGCGCGCAGCAGCGTGCCGTCACCGCCCAGCACGAACACCAGCTCGGTGCCCTCGGCGGCGGAGTCGTCGGCCGCGACGACCTGGGTGTAGCAGGACGGGTCGAGTTCGGGCGCCTCGTCCTTGAGCACGCGCAGCCGCACGCCCGCCTCGGCGAACCGGCGGGCCACCTCCTGCGCCACGGACACGTTGCTGAGCCGTCCGGTGTGGACGACGAGCAGGATCTCCCTCGTCACTGCGGTCCTTCCGCTACTGCGGTTCGCACGAGCGCGGCGGCGGAGTCCGCGTCCAGGGGTTCGCCGCGGCGCAGCCAGGCGAAGTACTCCACGTTGCCCGACGGACCGGGCAGGGGGCTCGCGGTCACGCCGTGCAGGCGCAGGCCCAGCTCGGCCGCCGCGCCCACGACCTCCAGCACGGCCTCGGCCCGCAACTGCGGGTCGCGCACGACCCCGCCCGAGCCCAGCCGTTCCTTGCCCACCTCGAACTGCGGTTTCACCATCGGCAGCAGATCGCCCTCCTCGTCGAGGCACGCGGCCAGCGCGGGCAGCACCAGCCTCAACGAGATGAACGAAAGATCGGCCACCACGAGTTCAACCGTGCCGCCGATGTCTTCGGGCCGCAGGGAACGCACGTTGGTCTTGTCCTTGACCACGACCCGGTCGTCGGTCTGGAGCTTCCAGTCCAACAGGCCCCGCCCGACATCGGCCGCGACGACCTGACGCGCCCCGGCGCGCAGCAGCACGTCGGTGAAACCACCAGTGGATGCGCCCGCGTCCAGGCAGCGACGCCCGTCGACCTTGATCGCCGGGAAGGCGTCCAACGCGCCGACCAGCTTGTGCGCCCCGCGCGACGCCCAGTTCGGGTCCTCGCCCTCGCGCACCACCAGGGCGGTGTCCAGTTCGACGGCGGTGGCGGGTTTGGTCGCGACCGTGCCGCGGACCGTCACGCGCCCTTCGGCGACCAGTTGGCTCGCGTGCTCCCGGGACCGGGCCAGCCCGCGGCGGACCAGTTCGGCGTCCAGCCGAGCCCTGCGCGGCACCGGATCACACCTTGTCGATGCTGGAGAGCGCGGCGGTCAGCGCCGCGTGCGCGTCGTCGAACCGCGCCACGTGCTCGGCGACGTCCCACTGCTCCAGTCCGTCGAGACCGGCCAGCGCGTCGTCGATCCCGGCCACCGGATCACGCGGCGGGCCGGGGAGGGGAACCTCGAAGCTCACGCTTTCACGGTAGCCGATCGAGCACCGTGAGGTCCGCCGCGACGTAGGTGGGCCGAAGCTCCTCGGGCAGGGCCTCGACGTCCTGCGCGGTCGACACACCGGTGAGCACCAGCAGCGAGTCCATGCCCGCGTGCACCGCGCCGAGGACGTCGGTGTCCAGCCGGTCGCCGACCACCAGGGGCCGCTCCGCGCCCAGGGACTTGGCGGCCTGCTCCAGCAGCGGCGTCGCGGGCTTGCCCGCCACCAGCGGCTCCTGCCCGGTCGCCGTGCGGACCGCCGCGACCAGCGACCCGTTGCCGGGCAGCAGTCCGCGCTCGGTCGGCAGGGTGGCGTCGACGTTGCACGCCACCCAGTGCGCGCCGGCCCGGATGGCGACGGCGGCCTCGGCCAGGTCCCGCCAGCTCAGGTCGGGCGACAACCCCTGCACCACGGCCTGCGCCCCGTGCGCCTCGCGGGTCGGGACGAACCCCCTGATCCGGACTTCCTCGACCAACGCGTCCGTGCCCAGGACGAGCACGGTCGCGCCTTCGGGCACCAGGTCCAACAGCATCTCCGCGCCCGCCTGGGCGCTGGTGCTCACCTCGTCCAGCGCGGCGTTGAAGCCCAGCTCGGTGAGGTGGTCCGCGACGTCGCGCGGCGACCGTGACGCGTTGTTGGTGACGAACCTGATGCCCACGCCGTGCCGGCGGGCGGAGGCAACCGCCTCCACCGCGCCGGGCACGGCTTCACGACCCCGGTAGACGGTGCCGTCCAGGTCCAGCAGAAGAGCGTCGTAACGGTTCAGCAGGGCGTCGGACGGCACAGGTCGCTCCTCGGTCAGTCCTGCGGGCCCAGTTCGAACGCCCGCTCGGCAGCGTCGGTCTCATTGTCGTCGTCGGCCTGCGCCGCGTTGAGGAACCAGCGGATGGCTTCTTCGGTACGACCTGCCGCAGCGAGGTTGTCGGCGTAGGCGTAGAACAGCCGCGCGCTCCACGGGTCACGGCGCTTCGCGTCGAGGTCGTCGCCCTGGAGCGCCACCACGGCCGCGTCCAGCTGACCCATGTCCCGACGGGCGCCGGCCGCCACGATCCGCAGCTCCACCGCCTCTTCGGGGTCGAGCTTCACGCCCTGCGCCTCACGCGCCAACTCGATGGCCCGCTCCGGCCGCCCCAACGCCCGCTCGCAGTCGGCCATGACCGCGACGTGCCCGGCACCGTGCGACATCCGCCGCGCCGCTCGCAGCTCGGACAGCGCCTCGGCCCACTCACCGGCGTGGTAGGCGGTAAGCCCAGCGGCCTCCCGCACCACACCGACCCGAGCGGCCTTGGTACGCGCGTACCGAGCGTGCTCCAGCGCCAGTTCCGGCTCGCTGTCGACCAGGATGCCCGCAGCCGCGAGGTGGCGGCCGACGATCTCGGCCAGCCCCTTGGGCAGCCCGCGCAGCTCCTGCTTCACCTCGGGGTCGAGGATCGAGATGTCGGCGTCCTCAGGCAGCTCAGGCGCCCGCGCCCGGCCACCGTCGTCCCGCCGCTCTTCGTCACCGACGTAGGCGACAGCCTCGTCAACGACGTCCGCCGAGCCTCCCTCGGCAGCGTCGTCCTCAACGTCCTCGAGGTCTTCTTCGCCGTCGACGTCTTCATCTTCGTCTTCAGCGTCGTCATCCCCGGCCGAGCCGTCACCAGCCGGCACCACCTCAGGGCTGACCGCCTCAGGGCTGACCGCCTCAGGGCTCACTGCGGCGACAACCTGCGCGTCAACCGCCTGGGCCTCGACGGCCTGGACGTCGTCGCCCTCGACCTCGACGGCCGAAGCGTCCACGGCCGACTCGTCGCCCTGCGCAACTCGCTCCTGGAACCGGGCAGCCCGCTCCCGACTGCGCTCGTCCCGCCGGTCATCACGCTTGTCATCCCGACGGTCGTCACGCGGCCGAGACTCGCGACGATCCCCACCCCGGTCATCCCGACGCGGGTAACCGCCGCGATCGTCACGGGGCCGGAACTCGCGGCGCTCACCACTGCGCTCGTCACGCCGCTGGTAACCGCCTCGGTCACCGCCACGGTCGTCACGCGGCCGGAACTCACGACGTTCCCCACCGCGGTCATCCCGACGCTGGTACCCGCCCCGGTCATCCCGACGCTCAGACCCGCCACGATCGTCACGCCGCTGGTACCCACCACGGTCATCGCGCCGCTGGTAGCCACCCCGGTCACCGCTGCGGTCGTCACGCGGCCGGAACTCACGACGCTCACCGCCACGATCGTCACGCGGCCGGAACTCACGACGCTCACCGCCACGATCATCACGCGGCCGGAATTCACGGCGCTCACCGCTGCGCTCGTCCCGGCGCTGGTACCCACCGCGATCATCACGGGGCCGGAACTCTCGACGCTCACCACTGCGCTCGTCACGCCGCTGGTAACCACCCCGGTCACCACCACGGTCGTCACGCGGCCGGAACTCACGACGTTCCCCACCGCGGTCATCCCGACGCTGGAACCCGCCCCGGTCACCACCACGGTCATCCCGCCGCCGGTACCCACCGCGATCATCGCGCGGCCGGAACTCACGACGCTCACCACCGCGATCATCGCGCGGCCGGAACTCACGACGCTCACCGCCACGATCGTCACGCGGCCGGAACTCACGACGCTCACCGCTGCGCTCGTCACGCCGCTGGTAGCCGCCCCGGTCACCACCACGGTCGTCACGCGGCCGGAATTCACGACGCTCGCCGCCCCGGTCGTCACGGGGCCGGAACTCACGCCGCTCGCCACCGCGGAACCCGCCGCCACGCTCGTCACGACCCGCCTGGCCGCCGCGCTCGCCCCGGTCGGTCCGCTCACCGCGGTTACCACCCCGGTCGTCGCGGTCCCGGCCGTAGCCGCCACGGGACTTGTCGTACCCGGAACCCGACCGGTCGTCGCGCCGCGGGTAGCCGCCGGTGCGCTCGCCACCGCGAGAGTCACGACCGCCACTGCCCTGCTTGCGATCTCCCCCGGCGCGGCCACCATCGGATCGGCGCTGTCGGTCTCCCTGGCCGCGCTGACGGTCGCCCTCCGGCCGATCGGCACGGTCACCGAACCTCGACACCTGAACTCCTTCTACTGCTGTGGACACGCCGAAAGGGCTTGTGATTCGAGCACATCTCCGTGTGCCCCCAACCACAAGCCCTTTCAGGGAAAAAATGTTCGGCGGCGTCCTACTCTCCCACACCCTCACGAGTGCAGTACCATCGGCGCTGGAAGGCTTAACTACCGGGTTCGGAATGGGACCGGGTGTTCCCCAACCGCTATGACCACCGAAACACTATGAAATTACCGCTCAACAGGCCCAACAGCACCGTCACCGGCCCCGCCTGGTCTGGTTCGGTTCTTTCAGAACCGCACAGTGGATGCGTAGCGTCTTCGTAGCAAGTCCTCGGCCTATTAGTACCGGTCAACTCCAGCCGTTACCGACCTTCCATCTCCGGCCTATCAACCCAATAGTCTCTTGGGGGCCTTAACCCACAAAGGGTGGGATACCTCATCTAGGAACGAGCTTCCCGCTTAGATGCTTTCAGCGGTTATCCCTTCCGAACGTAGCCAACCAGCAATGCCCTTGGCAGGACAACTGGCACACCAGAGGTCCGTCCGTCCCGGTCCTCTCGTACTAGGGACAGCCTTCCGCAAGTATCCTACGCGCGCGGCGGATAGGGACCGAACTGTCTCACGACGTTCTAAACCCAGCTCGCGTACCGCTTTAATGGGCGAACAGCCCAACCCTTGGGACCTACTCCAGCCCCAGGATGCGACGAGCCGACATCGAGGTGCCAAACCATGCCGTCGATATGGACTCTTGGGCAAGATCAGCCTGTTATCCCCGGGGTACCTTTTATCCGTTGAGCGACCACGCTTCCACAAGCCATGGCCGGATCACTAGTTCCGACTTTCGTCCCTGCTCGACCCGTCGGTCTCACAGTCAAGCCCCCTTGTGCACTTGCACTCGACACCTGATTGCCAACCAGGCTGAGGGAACCTTTGAGCGCCTCCGTTACCCTTTGGGAGGCAACCGCCCCAGTTAAACTACCCACCAGGCACTGTCCCTGATCCGGATCACGGACCGAGGTTAGACATCCAGTACGACCAGAGTGGTATTTCAACGACGACTCCACACCAACTGGCGTTGACGCTTCACAGTCTCCCACCTATCCTACACAAGCCGAACCGAACACCAATACCAAGCTATAGTAAAGGTCCCGGGGTCTTTCCGTCCTGCCGCGCGTAACGAGCATCTTTACTCGTAGTGCAATTTCGCCGGGCCTGTGGTTGAGACAGTCGAGAAGTCGTTACGCCATTCGTGCAGGTCGGAACTTACCCGACAAGGAATTTCGCTACCTTAGGATGGTTATAGTTACCACCGCCGTTTACTGGCGCTTAAGTTCTCAGCTTCGCCCCGAAGAGCTAACCGGTCCCCTTAACGTTCCAGCACCGGGCAGGCGTCAGTCCGTATACATCGTCTTGCGACTTCGCACGGACCTGTGTTTTTAGTAAACAGTCGCTTCTCGCTGGTCTCTGCGGCCGAAAAATCCTAGCCCGCAAGGGGCTTCAAATCCCTCGGCCCCCTTCTCCCGAAGTTACGGGGGCATTTTGCCGAGTTCCTTAACCACAGTTCGCCCGATCGCCTCGGTATTCTCTACCTGACCACCTGTGTCGGTTTGGGGTACGGGCCGCATGAACACTCACTAGAGGCTTTTCTCGGCAGCATGGGATCACCCTACTTCGCCTCAATCGGCTATGCATCACGTCTCAGCCTTAACGCCTGGCGGATTTGCCTACCAGACGGCCTACACGCTTACACCAGTACTACCACTCACTGGCGGAGCTACCCTCCTGCGTCACCCCATCGCTTGACTACTACAAGTTCAGGTCCCGCGCTCCACGTCACACCCTCGTCCGAAGACTCGAGTGCGGGCTTCGGGCGGTTAGTATCACAAGGTTCGCCATGGGCGCGTTCACACGGGTACGGGAATATCAACCCGTTGTCCATCGACTACGCCTGTCGGCCTCGCCTTAGGTCCCGACTTACCCTGGGCGGATTAGCCTGGCCCAGGAACCCTTGGTCATCCGGCGGCAGAGTTTCTCACTCTGCTTTCGCTACTCATGCCTGCATTCTCACTCGTCCAGCCTCCACACCTGGATTCCTCCGGCGCTTCAACGGCTGAACGACGCTCCCCTACCCATCCAGACCAGAGTCTGAATGACACGGCTTCGGCGGTGTGCTTAAGCCCCGCTACATTGTCGGCGCAGGACCACTTGACCAGTGAGCTATTACGCACTCTTTAAAGGGTGGCTGCTTCTAAGCCAACCTCCTGGTTGTCTGGGCGACCCCACATCCTTTCCCACTTAGCACACACTTAGGGGCCTTAGCCGGCGTTCTGGGCTGTTTCCCTCTCGACTACGAAGCTTATCCCCCGCAGTCTCACTGCCGCGCTCTCACGTACCGGCATTCGGAGTTTGGTTGATTTCGGTAAGCTTGTGGGCCCCTAGACCATCCAGTGCTCTACCTCCGGCACGAAACACACGACGCTGCACCTAAATGCATTTCGGGGAGAACCAGCTATCACGGAGTTTGATTGGCCTTTCACCCCTAACCACAGCTCATCCCCCAGGTTTTCAACCCTGGTGGGTTCGGGCCTCCACGCAGTCTTACCCACGCTTCACCCTGGCCATGGCTAGATCACTCCGCTTCGGGTCTAGACCACGCGACTATCGACGCCCTATTCGGACTCGCTTTCGCTACGGCTACCCCACACGGGTTAACCTCGCCACGCAGCACTAACTCGCAGGCTCATTCTTCAAAAGGCACGCCGTCACCCCAAAAGGCTCCGACGGATTGTAGGCACACGGTTTCAGGTACTATTTCACTCCCCTCCCGGGGTACTTTTCACCTTTCCCTCACGGTACTAGTCCGCTATCGGTCACCAGGGAGTATTCAGGCTTAGCGGGTGGTCCCGCCAGATTCACAGCGAATTTCACGGGCTCGCTGCTACTTGGGATAACCGTCAGGAGACACCGGGTTTTCACGTACGGGACTCTCACCCTCTACGGCCGCGCTTTCCAGACACGTTCCGCTAACCACAGTGTTTTATGACTCCTCGACCGTCCGGCAGAACGATCAGACAGGTCCCACGACCCCGCACACGCAACCCCTGCCGGGTATCACACGAGTACGGTTTAGCCTCTTCCGCTTTCGCTCGCCACTACTCACGGAATCACGGTTGTTTTCTCTTCCTGCGGGTACTGAGATGTTTCACTTCCCCGCGTTCCCTCCACACGCCCTATGTGTTCAGGCATGGGTGACCCCACATGACTGGGGCCGGGTTTCCCCATTCGGAAATCCTTGGATCTCAGCTCGGTTGACAACTCCCCAAGGCTTATCGCAGTCTCCTACGTCCTTCATCGGCTCCTGGTGCCAAGGCATCCACCGTATGCCCTTAATAACTTGCCACAAAGATGCTCGCATCCACTGTGCAGTTCTCAAAGAACAACCAGACACCCCCACCACGCTCAACGCCTACCCGGCACACCAGGCGGTTCGAAGGCTAGGGAAGCCCTGTGTCTTCTCGCTGAAAGAGACACTCGCGTGTTCTCTCAGGACCCAACAGCGTACCGAACAGAAACCCTGAACCCTCCGGAGACCCTTCCACGCTCGCAAGCGAGCAGTACTAACTCTCCCGACAACCCGAGGCTCTGCACTAGCCAGCATCCACTAATACGAGCAACCACCCGACGATCGTTCGCCGCCGGCGTGGTCCTCCGACCCGACCGAGATCGAGCCGCAGAATGCTCCTTAGAAAGGAGGTGATCCAGCCGCACCTTCCGGTACGGCTACCTTGTTACGACTTCGTCCCAATCGCCAGTCCCACCTTCGACCGCTCCCCCCCTTACGGGTTGGGCCACGGGCTTCGGGTGTTACCGACTTTCGTGACGTGACGGGCGGTGTGTACAAGGCCCGGGAACGTATTCACCGCAGCGTTGCTGATCTGCGATTACTAGCGACTCCGACTTCACGGGGTCGAGTTGCAGACCCCGATCCGAACTGAGACCGGCTTTAAGGGATTCGCTCCACCTCACGGCTTAGCAGCCCTCTGTACCGGCCATTGTAGCATGTGTGAAGCCCTGGACATAAGGGGCATGATGACTTGACGTCATCCCCACCTTCCTCCGAGTTGACCCCGGCAGTCTCCCATGAGTCCCCGCCATAACGCGCTGGCAACATGGAACGAGGGTTGCGCTCGTTGCGGGACTTAACCCAACATCTCACGACACGAGCTGACGACAGCCATGCACCACCTGTACACCAGTCCGAAGAGGCCCCCATCTCTGGAGGTTTCCGGTGCATGTCAAGCCCAGGTAAGGTTCTTCGCGTTGCATCGAATTAATCCACATGCTCCGCCGCTTGTGCGG
This sequence comes from Actinosynnema sp. CA-248983, assembly GCA_050954585.1. Classification (GTDB taxonomy): domain Bacteria; phylum Actinomycetota; class Actinomycetes; order Mycobacteriales; family Pseudonocardiaceae; genus Actinosynnema. Next base: position 6,543,786 of record CP191863.1, read on the forward strand.
GCCCCCGTCAATTCCTTTGAGTTTTAGCCTTGCGGCCGTACTCCCCAGGCGGGGTGCTTAATGCGTTAGCTGCGGCACGGAGGACGTGGAAGTCCCCCACACCTAGCACCCACCGTTTACGGCGTGGACTACCAGGGTATCTAATCCTGTTCGCTCCCCACGCTTTCGCTCCTCAGCGTCAGTATCGGCCCAGAGACCCGCCTTCGCCACCGGTGTTCCTCCTGATATCTGCGCATTTCACCGCTACACCAGGAATTCCAGTCTCCCCTGCCGAACTCAAGTCTGCCCGTATCGACCGCAGGCTCCACGTTAAGCGTGAAGTTTTCACGGCCGACGCAACAAACCGCCTACGAGCTCTTTACGCCCAATAATTCCGGACAACGCTCGCACCCTACGTATTACCGCGGCTGCTGGCACGTAGTTAGCCGGTGCTTCTTCTGCAGGTACCGTCACTCACGCTTCGTCCCTGCTGAAAGAGGTTTACAACCCGAAGGCCGTCATCCCTCACGCGGCGTCGCTGCATCAGGCTTTCGCCCATTGTGCAATATTCCCCACTGCTGCCTCCCGTAGGAGTCTGGGCCGTGTCTCAGTCCCAGTGTGGCCGGTCACCCTCTCAGGCCGGCTACCCGTCGTCGCCTTGGTAGGCCATCACCCCACCAACAAGCTGATAGGCCGCGGGTCCATCCCATACCGCCGGAACTTTCCACCCCACAAGATGCCCCATGGGGTCGTATCCGGTATTAGACCTAGTTTCCCAGGCTTATCCCGGAGTACAGGGCAGGTTACCCACGTGTTACTCACCCGTTCGCCGCTCGTGTACCCCGAAGGGCCTTACCGCTCGACTTGCATGTGTTAAGCACGCCGCCAGCGTTCGTCCTGAGCCAGGATCAAACTCTCCAATAAGGATCATGTTTGATCGCTCGAACAACACTGACACACAGACCGGAATATGGTCCATGTTGATTGCCAGTTGTCCAGTCAATCTCAAAGGAAACCTCTTGACGAGGTTCATAAATTTACTGGCTATTCGGCACGCTGTTGAGTTCTCAAAGAACACGCGCTCATCGTCACTCGCCGTTCGCACGGCTCGATCGGAGGCTTGTGCATTCAGTAAGCTTGTTGTGAAACCAGACGCCCGTGGTCACACGACTCGTATCGAGTCCGGACTGGGTCTTCCTGTTCCGCGATCACCCACTCTACCACACTGGGTGGGAGCTTGGTTCGTGACCTCCGCCGCGCTCCGTTCCGGCTCTTTCGTTCCGGCCCGTTCCGCGCTGGCAGAGAGAAAGTTACACGCACCCGAACCCGAGGTCAAATCGGGGGCGCAGCGTGGCCACACGGGCTGAAACCGCAGGTCAGCAGCCCGTGCAGCACTCGCCACCACGCTATCCGACCGACTCTGCACGCAACAGTGTGACCGCGATCACATGAGAACGCGCACGCCGGCCGTGTTCCGCTTGCCCCGGCGCACCACCAGCCACGACCCGTGCAGCAGGTCGGCGCTGGTCGGCACCCACTCCTCGTCGGACACCTTCGTGTTGTTCACGTACGCCCCGCCCTCCTTGACGGTGCGACGCGCCGCGCCCTTGCTGTCCGCGAGGCCGGAGGTGACCAGGAGGTCGACGATCGTCGGGCCGTCGGCCAGGCACACCTCGCCGGTCGGCGCCTCGGCCATCGCGGCCTCCAGCGTCGACAGGTCCAGCTCGCGCAGCTCGCCGCGCCCGAACAGCGCCTGGCTGGCCGCGATCACCTGCTTGGTCTGGTGCTCGCCGTGGACCAGGTCGGTGAACTCCTGGGCCAACCGCTTCTGCGCGGCTCGCAGGTGCGGGGCGGACGCGGTCTGCTCCTCCAGCTCGGCGATCTCCTCCCGGGACAGGAAGGTGAACATCCGCAGGTACCGCAGCACGTCGGCGTCACCGACGTTCACGAAGTACTGGTACCAGGCGTACGGCGAGGTCATCGCCGGGTCGAGCCACACGTTGCCGCCGCCGGTGGACTTGCCGAACTTGCGGCCCTCGGCGTCGGTCACCAGCGGCGCGGTCAGGGCGTGCACGGACTTGCCGTCGACCTTCCGGACCAGGTCGACCCCGCCGATGATGTTGCCCCACTGGTCGGAGCCGCCGATCTGGAGCCGCGTGCCGTACTTCCGGTTGAGCTGGAGGTAGTCGTGCGACTGCAGGAGCAGGTAGCTGAACTCGGTGTAGGACATGCCGTCGCCGTCCAGGCGCCGCTTCACCGTCTCGCGCGCCAGCATGACGTTGATCGAGAAGTGCTTGCCGACGTCGCGCAGGAACTCCAGCACCGACAGCCCGCCGGTCCAGTCGAGGTTGTTCACCACGACCGCGCCGGTCGGCGAGTCGTCGAACTCCACGAACCGCTCCAGCTGGCCCCGGATGCGCTGCGCCCACTCGGCGACGGTGTCGAGCGTGTTCAGGGACCGCTCGCCGGTGTCGCGCGGGTCGCCGATCATGCCGGTCGCGCCGCCCGCGAGGACGATCGGCCGGTGCCCGGCGCGCTGGAAGCGGCGCAGCATCAGCAGCGGGACGAGGTTGCCGGCGTGCAGGCTGGGCGCGGTCGGGTCGAAGCCGCCATAGAGGGTGAGCGGGCCCGAGTCGAGATCCTTGCGCAGGGCGTCGAGGTCGGTGGACTGCGCGATCAGGCCGCGCCAGGACAGCTCGTCGAGGATGTGCTCACTCACGGGTAGCCATTCTCCCCTACCAGGTCAAAGCGGTTTGCGCAGGTCCCCGTCGGGGTATGCGGGGCGGGAGCAGCGGGGGGACACCTAGTTCGAGAGGACTCGGCCGATGACCTACCCCGATCGCGACCCACGTCCCGTCGACCGCCCGACCGAGGCGCTGCGCCCGGTCGGTGAGCCCGTCCACCACGAAGAGGTCGTCGAGCGGGGTGACGACCGGGTCCGGACCGTGCGCGTGGTGTGCGCGGTGATCGACGTGGTCTGCTGGGTGTTCGCCATCGTGCTGGCGGTGCACATCTTCCTGGTGATCGCGGGCGCCAACCCGGCCAACGGCTTCGCGCAGGTCGTCGAGTCGTGGTCGGCCGGGGTGTCGCTGGGGCTGCGCAACCTGTTCACGCCCGCCAACGACGCGTTGCGGACGCTGTTGAACGACGGTCTCGCCGCGATCCTGTGGCTGGTGATCGGCGCGCTGCTGACCAACCTGATCACGCGGGTGGCGCTGCCGACCGGCGAGCGCCGCGCCTGGTACCGCCGGACCGTCCGGTAGCACTACGTTCGGTCACCGGCGGCCTCACCCGGGTGAGGAAAAATCGCCCCGCTGGTCAATTGTCGTCGGGCCGCCCGGCGGCCAGGTTTGCTGGGTGGCCAGCGACTTGCAGAAGCGGAAGAGTTCCATCGTCTTCACCGCGATGGACGCCGACGACGACGGTTTCCTGGAGCGGGCGGACTTCGAGGCGCTCACCGACCGGTGGGTGGCGATCCGCGGCGACAGCGGCGAGCCGCGGTTGCGCGAGCTGATGATGGGCTGGTGGGAGACGCTGCAGTCGGCGTCGGACCACGACCGCGACGACAAGGTGACGTTCGACGAGCTGCTGGGCGTGGTGGACAACCTCGGCACCATGCTGGACCTCGTGGTGGCGACCGCGGAGTCCATGTTCGAGGCGGTGGACGAGGACGGTGACGGCCGGATCTCCGCCGAGGAGTACTCGTGGATGATCCGGGCGTGGACGGGTGCCGAGACGCCCACCGACGAGGCGTTCGCGCGGTTGGACCTCGACGGCGACGGGTGGCTGTCGAAGAACGAGTTCGCGCGGCACTGGGTGGAGTTCTGGGCGGGAGACGACCCCGACGCGCCGGGCACGCACGTGTTCGGGGCCGTCTGACCCGGCTCAGATCGTCACGGCGAGCTCGCCGACCGTGGCGCGGGTGAAGTCCTCGACCGCGCGGGTGGTGTCGGCGAGGTCGTGGACGCCAGCCAGCGCGTCCGGCGACGACGTCGTCCGCGAGCGCCGCCAGGGTGGCCGGGTTCGGGTCGGCCATGATCGCGGTGGCGGTGATGGCGGGGTCGGCGGAGCGGGCGGTGGCGAGCTGGACGGCGAACGCGCCCACGCCGCCGGTGGCGCCGGAGATCAGCACGGTCTCGCCCGCTCGGGGTTGGACGGCGTCGACGTCGTTGCGCGCGGCGGTCCCGGCGAGGCCGAGCGCGGCGGTCCCGGCGAGGCCGAGCGCGGCGGCGCGGGCGTGGTCGAGGCCGTCGGGGATGCGGGCGATGCCGTACTCGGTGTTGACCACGACGTACTCGGCGAAGCCGCCCTGGCCGAGGGTCGGGCGCATGACGACGCCGAACACGTCGAGGGTACGTCGCGGAGTCGCGGGTGCGGCACGACGCTCAGCAGTCCTGACCACGGCCGGGTCGGCTTGGACTCGGCCTGGCTGAGGCTTGGCCCGGCTCGGGCTCGGTCCGGCTGGAGGCGGCAGGATCGGGTCGGGCTCGGTCCGGCTGGACGCGGCAGGGTCGGCGCGGGCGCGGCGCGGCTTTGGGGTGGGCTTGGTCCGGGCATGGCCGGCCTCGATGCGGCCATGCTCAGTCCCGGCCATGCTCAGTCCCGGCCATGCTCAGTCCCGGCCATGCTCAGCCCGCCTCGCCGCGCCTCTGCTCAGCCCGTGCGTGGAGTTTGGCGCGGCCTCCGGCCCCCGCTTCCATTGTCCCACCGGGGTACGACAATCCGGGTTCGAGCGCCCCCGGGGTCCATTGTCCCGCTGAGGTACGACAGAAACCCGCGGTCAGGTCACGCGGGTGCGGCGGGTGCCTCGGCGGTACGTGCTCACGGCCGGGGAGTCGATCCAGAAGCGCCACGGCACGTCGACCGCCACCGCGACACCCACGCGCGGGCCGGTGCGGATGTCGGTTGCCGGGTCGCCCGCGAGCAGGCGCACCGACGCCTCGGAGGAGGTCAGGTCGACGCCGTTGTGCGCGCGGTCCAGGCCCAGGACGCCGGTGAGCCTTGCGGGGCCCTTCGCCAGTTCGGCGCGGCTGCGGGCGGAGGGGCGGCGCATCTGGGCCAGGTCCTCGCCGTAGACGACCTCGCCCGCCCGCAGCAGGACCGCGCCGGGGACGCCGTCGGTCAGCGACACCACGTTGGCGCAGAAGTGCATGCCGTAGACGAAGTACACGTACAGCCGACCGGCCGGCCCGAACATCACCTCGTTGCGCGGCGTCTTGCCCCGGTAGCAGTGGGACGCCGGGTCGTCGCCGCCCCGGTACGCCTCCACCTCCACGATGCGCACGCCGACGACACCCTCTGGCGTGGTGCTCTCGATGATCGACCCGAGCAGGAGCCGGGACGCGTCGACGGGGTCGACGGCCAGCTCCTGCTCGGTGAGCTGTCTAGGCGTGTCGAGCAAGGCGTGCCTTGTCCCGCAACCGCTTGAGCTGTTCGGCCACCCGGTCGGGCGCGGTGCCCCCGTGCGCGTCCCGCGACGCGATCGAACCTTCCACGGTCAACACGCTACGCACCTCGGGCGTGAGGTGTGGCGAGATCCCCGCGAACTCCTCGTCGGTCAGGTCCTCCAGGCCCACGCCCCGGGCCTCGGCGGCGCGGACGCACTCCCCCGCCGCCTCGTGCGCCACCCGGAACGGGACGCCCTGCCGGACCAGCCACTCGGCGATGTCCGTCGCCAGGGTGAACCCGGCGGGCGCGACCTCGGCCATGCGGGCGGTGTCGAAGCGCATGGTGGCGATCATCCCGGCCAGTGCGGGCAGCAGGAGTTCCAGCTGCTCGACGGAGTCGAACAACGGCTCCTTGTCCTCCTGGAGGTCCCGGTTGTAGGCCAGCGGCTGGGCCTTGAGGGTCGCCAGCAGGCCGGTCAGGTTGCCGATCAGCCGGCCGGACTTGCCGCGGGTCAGTTCGGCGACGTCCGGGTTCTTCTTCTGCGGCATGATCGAGCTGCCGGTGGCCCACGCGTCGTCCAGCACGGCGAATCCGAACTCGGCGGTGGTCCAGATGATGACCTCTTCGGCGATCCGGGACAGGTTCACGCCGATCATGGCCAGCACGAACGCGATCTCGGCGGCGAAGTCGCGGGACGCGGTGCCGTCGATGGAGTTCTCCGCCGGGGCGTCGAACCCGAGGTCCGCGGCCACCGCGGCCGGGTCCAGGCCCAGCGACGAGCCGGCCAGCGCGCCCGAGCCGTACGGGGACACGGCGGCGCGCTTGTCCCAGTCGCGCAGCCGGTCGATGTCGCGCAGCAGGGCCTGGCCGTGCGCCAGGAGGTGGTGCGCGAGCAGCACGGGCTGCGCGGACTGGAGGTGCGTGCGGCCGGGCATGACGGCGGTCGGGTGCGCTTCGGCCTGGCCGGCCAGGGCGTCCACGACGTCCAGCACGCCTTCGGACACGCGGTGCGCGGCGTCGCGCAGCCACATCCGGAACAGGGTCGCCACCTGGTCGTTGCGGGACCGGCCGGCGCGCAGCTTGCCGCCCAGCTCGGGACCGGCGCGTTCGATCAGGCCGCGTTCGAGCGCGGTGTGCACGTCCTCGTCGGCCAGCGTCGGGGTGAACGCGCCGGAAGCGACGTCGGCCTCCAGGGTGTCCAGCGCCGCGATCATCCGGTCGCGCTCGTCCTCGGTCAGCAGGCCCGCGCGGTGCAGCACGCGGGCGTGCGCGCGGGAGCCCTTGATGTCGTAGGGGGCGAGCCGCCAGTCGAAGTGCGTCGACGCCGACAGCAGTGCCATCGCGTCCGCCGGCCCGCTGGCGAACCGCCCACCCCACAAAGAACTCACGTCTACCTCTTCACCGTTTCCCAGCCGTCACGGCTGCGCGTATGCCTTGGTCGTGGCCCGGCCGCCGTGCAGCACGAGCCGGATCTCGCCGGACACGTCCCCCTGGGTGTGCTCGATGAAGGTGTCCAGCGCGTCCTTCAGGGGCGAGTACCACAGCCCGTCGTGCACCAGTTCACCCCAGCGCCGCTCGACCCGCCGCTTGAAGCGGACCAGGTCGCGCTCCAGGGTGATCTCCTCCAGGTCCCGGTGCGCGGTGATCAACGTGGCCGCGCCGTGCCCGCCGGAGCGCAGGTTGACCTCCCGCAGCGCCTGCATCGCGGTCACCGTCTCGCCGTCCAGCGCGACCGGCACACCCCGGTCGAAGGTGACCACGAGTTCCTGCGGCTCGTCCTCGTGCGGGACCGCGCTGCCCGACCACACCGTCCGGGACGACGCCGGGGTGTGGTCCAGCACGATCACCCGCAGGTCGGGGGCGAGGGCGCGCAGGCAGGTGTCGAGGCGTTCGCCGCCGCTGTGCGCCACGGTCGTCGCGCCGTGCTCGCGCGCGGCGGCCACCACGTGCTTGGCCACCAGCGGGTCGGCCAGCGCGGACGACGGCGCTTCGGCGGCGTTGGCCAGCAGCGCGGGCAGGCAGTAGGAGTCGGCGAACTCGTCCGCCGCGTCCACCAGCAGCTCGTCCACCCCGACCACGACCACCTCGGCGGCGGCCAGGGCGACGGCGAAGGTCTCGAACGTCTCCCGGCCGACCACGACGACCCGTTCAGCCACCGTCGGTTCCCTCGTCGCCGGCGGCCAGGGCCAGCACGCGGGCCGCGAGGTCCGCGCCGGTCATGGGCTCGCGGGCGACCACGATGATGGTGTCGTCGCCGGCGATGGTGCCCACGATCTCGGTGAGCGCGGCCCGGTCCAGGGCGCTGGCCAGGAACTGCGCCGCGCCCGGCGGGGTGCGCAGGACGGCCAGGTTGCCCGACGAGTCCGCCGAGACCAGCAGTTCGCCCAGCACGCGGACCAGCCGGGACGTGCCGCCCTGGACGCCGCGCACCGGGCTGCCGTCCTCGGGGATCACGTAGACGGGTGCGCCGCCGTCCGGGCCGCGCAGCTTGACCGCGCCCAGCTCGTCCAGGTCGCGCGACAGCGTGGCCTGGGTGACCTCGATGCCCTCCATGGCCAGGGTCTTGGCCAGTTCGGACTGGCTGCGGATGGCCCGCTGGCTGACCAACTCGACGATGCGGGCCTGCCGCGCTGTTCGGGTCATCGGCTGTTCTCCAGCAGCCACACCAGCAGGGCTTTCTGGGCGTGCAGGCGGTTCTCCGCCTCGTCCCAGATCGCGCTGTCCGGCCCGTCGAGCACCTCGTCGGTGATCTCCCAGCCGCGGTGCGCGGGCAGGCAGTGCAGCACGGTCGTCTTCACGCCGGTGGACGCGACCAGTCCTGAGTTGACCTGGTACGGACGGAACGGGCCGACCCGGTCGCGGCCGTCGTTCTCCTGGCCCATGGACGTCCACGTGTCGGTGACCAGCACGTCCGCGCCGGCTACGGCCTTGCGCGGGTCGATGACCACCTCGATCGACCCGCCGGTCTCCGCGGCGCGCTTGCGGGCGTCGTCCAGGGCCCACTGCTCGGGCTGGAACCCGGCCGGGGCGGAGATCCGGACGTGCATGCCGGCGGTGGCGCCACCGAGCATGATCGAGTTGGACATGTTGTTGGCGCCGTCGCCGAGGTAGGTGACGGTGAGGCCGGCGAGCCTGCCGTGCACGCGCCGGATGGTCTGCAGGTCCGCGAGCACCTGGCACGGGTGGAACTCGTCGGTCAGCGCGTTGATCACCGGGATGCGCGACACCGACGCCATGGCCTCGATGCGCTTCTGCGCGAACGTCCGCCACACCACCGCGTCCACGTAGCCGGACAGGATGCGGGAGGTGTCCTCGATGGTCTCCTCGCGGCCCAACTGCATGGAACGGCCGTCGATGATCACCGGGTTGCCGCCCAGCTGGGCGATGCCGACCTCGAACGACAGCCGGGTGCGGGTCGAGTTCTTCTCGAAGATCACCGCGACCGACTTGGGCCCGGCCAGCGGCTTCGCGCCCAGCCGGTCGGCCTTGTAGGTGTCGGCGAGGTCGAGGACCGCGGCCTGCTCGGCGGGGCTCAGGTCGTCGTCGCGCAGGAAGTGCCGGACCATCAGGACTCCTCGTTCGACGACGGCAGGAAGGACGGGAGGTCGGCCACCAGGCGGTGCGCGTCGGCCTCGTCGAGCACCAGCGGCGGCGCGAGGCGGATCACGTCGGGCTGGATGGGGTTGATCAGATAGCCGGCCTGCTGCGCGGCCGCCGCGATCTTCGCCGAGACCGCCTCGCGCAGCGTGATCCCGAGCAGCAGGCCGGCTCCCCGCACCCCGGAGATGAGCGGGTGGCCCAACGCCTCCACGCCGGCGGCGATCTCCTTGCCGACGGCGGCGGAGTGCTCCAGCAGGCCTTCGGCGGCGATGGTGTCCAGCACGGCCAGGGCCGCCGCGCAGCACACCGGGTTGCCGCCGAACGTGGTGCCGTGCTGGCCGGGCTGGAACAGGTCCTTGGCCGGGCCGAACGCGATGCACGCGCCCAGCGGCAGACCGCCGCCCAGGCCCTTGGCCAGGGTCATCACGTCCGGGACGATGCCGAACCGCTGGAAGGCGAACCAGGAGCCGACGCGGCCGATGCCGGTCTGCACCTCGTCCAGCACCAGCAGCGCGCCGTGCTCGGCGGTGATGGCGCGCGCGGCCTGGAGGTAGCCCTCCGGCGGCACGACGACGCCCTGCTCACCCTGGATCGGCTCGACGAAGAACGCGGCCGTCTCGTCGTCGATCGCGGCTTCGAGCGCGGCCACGTCGCCGAACGGGACGTGCACGACACCCGGCACCAGCGGCTCGAACGGGCCGCGCTTGGCGGGCTGGCCGGTCAACGCGAGCGCGCCCATGGTACGGCCGTGGAACCCGCCCTCGGTCGCGACGACCTTGGTGCGGCCGGTGCGGCGGGACAGCTTGAACGCGGCCTCGTTGGCCTCGGCGCCGGAGTTGGTGAACAGCACGCGGCCGTCGCCGTCCTGGCCGGTCAGGTCCAGCAGGCGCTCGGCGAGCTTGAGCGCGGGCTCGTTGATGTAGAGGTTCGAGGTGTGGCCGAGCTTGCCGATCTGCTCGGTGACCGCGGCGATGATCGCCGGGTGGGCGTGGCCCAGGGCGTTGACCGCGATGCCGGTGAGCAGGTCCAGGTAGCGGTTGCCGTCGGCGTCCCAGACGTAGGCGCCCTCGCCTCGTTCGAGGGTGAGACCAGGCGTGCCGTAGTTGTTCATCATGGTGGCCTGCCACCGCTGCTGGTCAGTCACTCTCGTCCCCCAACACCATCGTTCCCACACCTTCGGAGGTGAACACCTCAAGCAGCACGGAGTGCGCCAGCCGCCCGTCGATGACGTGCGCCTCGGGCACACCGCCGCGCACCGCGCGCAGGCACGCCTCCATCTTCGGCACCATGCCGCTGTCCAGGTCCGGCAGCAGCTTCTCCAGCTCGGACGAGCGGATCTGGTGCAGCAGCGAGTTCTTGTCCGGCCAGTCCGCGTACAGCCCCTCGACGTCGGTGAGCACCACGAGCTTCTCGGCCTTGAGCGCCACCGCGACCGCGCCGGCGGCGGTGTCGGCGTTGACGTTGTGCACCACGCCGTCGGCGTCCGGGGCGACCGTGGAGACGACCGGGATGCGGCCCGCCGTCACGATGTCCAGCACGGCTTCCGGGTTGACCTCGACGATGTCGCCGACCAGGCCGATGTCCACCGGTTCGCCGTCGACGATCGCGGGGCGGCGGGCGGCGGTGAGCAGGTGGGCGTCCTCGCCGGACAGGCCCACCGCGTACGGGCCGTGCTCGTTGATCAGGCCGACCAGTTCGCGCTGGACCTGGCCGACCAGGACCATGCGCACGACGTCCATCGCCTCGGGCGTGGTCACCCGCAGGCCGCCGCGGAACTCGCTCTCGATGCCCAGCCGCTTGAGCATGGCCGCGATCTGCGGGCCACCGCCGTGCACCACCACCGGGTGCAGGCCGGCGAGCTTGAGAAACACCATGTCCTGGGCGAACGCCCGCTTCAGCTCGTCGTCCACCATGGCGTTGCCGCCGTACTTGATGACGACCGTCGCGCCCCGGAACCGCTGGAGCCAGGGCAGCGCCTCGATCAGCACTTCGGCCTTCTCGCGCGGGTTCATGAGCTGTAGGCGCTGTTCTCTTCGACGTAGGCGTGCGAGAGGTCCGTGGTGAGGACGGTGGCGGTGCCGTCGCCCAGGTTCAGGTCCACCACGATCTCGATGTCGCGGCCGGACAGGTCGGCCTCACTGCGGTCGGCGGCCTTGTGGCCGTCGCTGAACAGGGTGACGCCGTTGATCGTGATGCCCAGTTTGTGCTGGTCCACGGTGGCCTGGGAGCGGCCGACCGCCATCGCGATGCGACCCCAGTTCGGGTCGGAGCCGAACAGGGCGGTCTTGACCAGGTTGTCCTCGGCGACGGTCTTGGCGACCACGACGGCCTCGGCCTCGTCGACCGCGCCGGTGACGGTGATCGAGATTTCCTTGGTGACGCCCTCGGCGTCGCCCTGGAGCTGCTTGACCAGGTCGCCCGCGACGACCGTGAGGAGCTGCTGGAAGTCCTCGGCGCTGGGCGTGATCCCGGACGCGCCGGAGGCCAGGACCAGGACGGTGTCGTTGGTGGACGTGCCGCCGTCGACGTCGAGCCGGTCGTAGGTCTTGGCGGTGGTGGCGCGCAGGGCCGCGTCGAGCGCGTCGCCGTCGATGACCGCGTCGGTGGTGATGACGCTGAGCATCGTGGCCATGTTCGGGGCGAGCATCCCGGCGCCCTTGACGAAGCCGCCGACCGACCAGCCGTCCGGGTGGGCGGCGAAGGACTGCTTGGGGCGGGTGTCGGTGGTCATCACGGCGGTGGCGGCGTGCAGGCCGGCCTCGGTGGTCGTGTCCAGCTCCTTGGCGGCGACCTCGATGCCCGCCTTGAGGTTGTCCATCGGCAGGCGCTCGCCGATCAGGCCCGTGGAGCAGACGGCCACCTCGATCGCGCCGACGCCGAGCACCTCGGCGACCTTCTCGGCGGTGGCGTGGGTGTCCTGGAAGCCCTCCGGGCCGGTGCACGCGTTCGCGCCGCCCGAGTTGAGGACGACGGCGTTGAGCTTGCGCTCCTTGAGCACCTGCTGGGACCACAGCACGGGGGCGGCCTTGACCTGGTTGGTGGTGAACACGCCCGCCGCGGCCTGGCCCGGTCCCTCGTTGACCACCAGCGCGAGGTCCAGCGCGCCGGACTCCTTGATGCCCGCGGCGACTCCCGCGGCCTTGAAGCCCTTGGGGCCGGTGACGCCCTTGTCACGGACGGGGTTGTTCACGGTGCCACTCCCACGGTGGACAGGCCGGTGGTCTCCGGCAGGCCGAGTGCCAGGTTCATGCACTGCACCGCGGCGCCCGCGGTGCCCTTCGCCAGGTTGTCGACGGCGGCGACCACGACCAGTCGGTTGAGGTCGCGGTCGACGGTGACCTGGAGCTGCACGGCGTTCGAACCCAGCACCGCGCCCGTGGTCGGCCAGTGGCCTTCCGGCAGCAGGTGCACGAACGGCTCGTCCGCGTAGGCCTTCTCGTAGACCGCGCGCACGTCGTCGTCGCCGGTCAGGGTGGCCGAGCAGGTGGCGAGGATGCCGCGTGGGAGCGGCGCGAGGACCGGGGTGAACGAGACCTTCACGTCCCGGCCGGCGACCTTGGACAGGTTCTGGATGATTTCCGGGGTGTGCCGGTGGGCGCCGCCGACGCCGTACGCGGACAGCGACCCCATCACCTCCGAGCCGAGGAGGTTCGGCTTGAGCGACTTGCCCGCGCCGGACGCGCCGGACACGGCCACCACGGTGATCTCGGGCTCGACCAGGTGGATGGCGGGCGCGAGGGCCAGGGAGGACACGGTCGGGTAGCAGCCCGGGACGGCGACCCGCTTCGCGGTCTTGAGGACCTCGCGCTGACCGGGCAGTTCGGGCAGGCCGTAGGGCCAGGAGCCGGCGTGCGCGCCGCCGTACCAGCGGGTCCAGGCGGCTTCGTCGGTGAGGCGGTGGTCCGCGCCGCAGTCGATCACCAGCGTGTCGTCGCCCAGTTGCGCGGCGATCGCGGCGGAGTGACCGTGGGGCAGGGCGAGGAAGACGACGTCGTGGCCGGCGAGGTTCGCGGCGGTGGTCTCACCGAGCACGCGGTCACCGAGCGGCAACAGGTGCGGTTGGTGGGCCAGCAGCGGGGTACCCGCGTTACCGCCGGCGGTGAGCGCGCCGATCTCCACGTCCGGGTGGCCGAGCAGGAGCCGCAACAGCTCGCCACCGGCGTAGCCACTGGCCCCCGCGACCGCGATCCGTACCGTCATGCGGATAAGTATGCACGCTCGTGCAAAGTCACTCAAATAGGCTTTCCCGATGGGTGGTCGCGACCTTCGTCACGACGCGGCGACGGTGATGATCTCCCGACTGCCGTCGTGCAGCGGCGACCCGTCCCAATCCCCGTACTGTTCGACCACCCGCAGCCCGGCCCGCGCGACCAGCCTGACCAGTGCGTCGCGTTCGAGGAACCGGAGCGTGCTCCAACTCACCGCGTCCTGTTCCCATGCGGCACTCCGATACGTGGCCGAGAACGTGACCAACTCCCCCTCAACGGAGTGCACTTCGTACGACACCCGCACGACCGCCCCCGACGCGTCCACCACCTCGGTCTCCCGCTCCGCCCGCCACCGCTCCCACCCCCGCACGAGGGGATTGCGGGTCTCGAACACGAACCGCCCACCCGGCACGAGCGCCCGCCGCACGGCTCGCAGTGCCTGGAGGACGTCGTCGTCGGTCAACAACACCTGGAACGCGTGCCCGGTCATCACCGCCAGCTCGAACTCGCCGTCCCACGACACGCTCGACAAGTCCCCCAACACCCACTCGACGTCGTCGCGACGGCGGGCCAACGCCAACATCGCCCCGGCGGGATCCAGCCCGCACAACCGCCCCCGATGCCCGGCCAGTCGGGCAGTGGTCAGCAACTCCCCCGTGCCGCAGCCGACGTCGAGCACGGAGTCCGCACCCATCACCAACGGCAGGTAGAACCCGAAGTCCTCACGCCCCGCGCACAGGTCGTCGTAGAGGGCGGCCAACCCGGCATCAGCGAACAAGCGATCAACCATGCCGACCACCCTGGCAACCCCGCCGCAGCTCAGTCGACCGGATATCGAGCCCTCGGTCCACCAGCGCCTCCACACCACTGTCTCGCCCAGCCCCACCGCACGCAGCAGCTCGGCCCACCCCGCGACACCCGGCAGCTCGAACGGCCCGCGACACCCGGCAGCTCGAACGGCCCGCGACACCCGGCAGCTCGAACGGCCCGCGACACCGGGCAGCTCGGCACGCCCCCGCGACACCCGGGCCGCTAGGCCGGCCCGCTACTCCGGCAGCTCGACCGGCCCGACCTCGACTCGTCGACCGAACGCTGCGTGACGGGCGACTCCCGGCCGCTAGCTTGGCGCTCATGAGGGCAGTGATCTTCGACTGGCGGGGCACCCTCGTGCTCACGCCCACCTTCCGCGGCTGGGTCACCGAGGCCCTGCGCCGCCTGGGCCGCGACACCTCCACCGCCGCCGACATCGTCGCGGCCATCGACGTCGAACGACTCGACGCACCCGGCGTCGACGCCGACGCCACCCTCCACCGCGAGACCTACTACAACGCCTTCACCGCCGCCGCCCTGGACCCCCACCTGGCCGACGCACTGTACGAAGTGGAGGCCGACGCCACCTTCAACCCGTTCGCCGCCGACGCCGCTCCAACCCTGAAAACCTTGCACGACAACGGAATCCGCATCGGCATCCTGAGCGACATCCACTTCGACATCCGCCCCGCGTTCGACGGCCTGCCGGTCGACTCGTTCGTGCTCTCCTTCGAACACGGCGCGGTGAAGCCGGACCCGGCGATCTTCCGCATCGCACTGGCGGAACTGGGCACCTCCCCGAGGACACGCTCATGGTCGGCGACCGGGCCACGCACGACGGCGCGGCCGTGCACGTCGGCATGCCCACCCTCCTCGTGCCCCCACTGCGGAGCGTCGACGACGCACGACTCCACCTCGTCACGAATCTAATGGTTGCTAACGCTTCCAACCGTTAGATAGTGTGGGCGCCATGCTGCTCCCCAAGGTCTTCCACCGGCATGTCGAGGTCGACGGCGTCCGCGTCTTCTACCGGGAGACGGGCCCGGCGGACGCGCCCACACTCCTGCTGCTCCACGGCTTCCCGAGCGCGTCCCACCAGTTCCGCCGCCTGATGGACGCCCTCGGGACCCGCTACCACCTGGTCGCCCCGGACTACCCGGGCTTCGGCCACAGCGCCGACCTCGACCACCACACGTTCGAGCGACTGGCCGACGTGGTCGAGGGCTTCGTGCAGGCGGTGGGCCTGACCCGGTTCGCGCTGTACGCGTTCGACTTCGGCGGCCCGGTCGGCTTCCGCCTGGCCACCAGGCACCCGGAGTGGATCACCGGTTTGGTCGTGCAGAACGCCAACGCCTACGCGGAAGGCCTGTCCGAGGCAGCCCAGGCCTTCGTGGCCAACCGCGACCGCGAGGTGGCCCGCTCCCTGATGACCCTGGCCTTCACCAGGTCCCAGTACGAGGACGGCACCACCGACCGGACCCTGGTCGACCCCGACGCCTGGACGCTCGACCAGCACTTCCTCGACCGACCGGGCCGCACCGAGATCCAGATCGATCTCGCGCTCGACTACCACACGAACGTGGCCGAGTACCCGCGCTGGCAGGAGTGGCTGCGCACCCACCAGCCGCCGACCCTGGTCGTCTGGGGCCGAGGCGACGGCATCTTCACCGAGGACGGCGCGAAGGCCTACCTCCAGGACGTGCCGAACGCCGACCTGCACCTCTTCGACACCGGCCACTTCGCCCTGGAAGAGCACGCCACCGAGATCGCCCCGCTGATCGCCACCTTCCTCGACCGCCTACCGACCTGAGCCAGCCACGGGCCTGCCGGCCGTTCGCCCGTGAACCCGTCCGCTTCGGCGGACCATCCGCCGGCGGGCGACCACAGCCACTCCGCTGGGCGCGGGAGCCCGCGGGTCAGGCGCCGAAGCGGTCCAGGGCGCGGATCTTGTTCGTCGCGTCCAGGGCCGCCACCTTGTAGGCCTCGGACAGCGTCGGGTAGTTGAAGACCGTGTCCACCAGGTAGTCCACCGTGCCGCCGCACGCCATGACCGCCTGTCCGATGTGGACGAGGTCCGTCGCGCCCGTGCCGAACAGGTGCACCCCGAGCAGCTTGCGGTCCGCGGTGGACACCAGCAGCTTGAGCATGCCGTAGGCGTCGCCGACGATCTGGCCGCGCGCCAGCTCGCGGTAACGGGCCAGGCCCACCTCGTACGGGGTCGCCGACGCGGTCAGCTCCGCCTCGGTCGCACCGCAGTACGAGATCTCCGGGATCGTGTAGATCCCGATCGGCTGCAACGCCGACAGCTCGTTCACCGTCTCGCCGAACGCGTGGTACGCCGCCAGCCGGCCCTGGTCCATCGACGTCGCGGCCAGCGCCGGGAAGCCGATCACGTCGCCCACCGCGTAGACATGCTCCACCGACGTGCGGTAGTGCTCGTCCACCGTCAACCGACCCCGGGGGTCGGCCTCCAGGCCGGCGGCGGCCAGGTCCAGCTCCTCGGTGGCGCCCTGGCGGCCCGCCGAGTACATGACGGCCGCCGCCGGGATGCGCTTGCCGCTGGCGAGGGTGGTCACGGTGCCGTGGTCGGACACGGCGACGTTGACCACCTTCTCCCCGAACCGGAACGTGACCGCCAGGTCGCGCAGGTGGAACTTCAGCGACTCCACGATCTCCGGGTCGCAGAACTCCAGCATGCGCTCCCGCTGCTCCACCACCGTCACCCGGCAGCCCAGGGCGGCGAACATCGAGGCGTACTCGATGCCGATCACCCCGGCCCCGACCACGACCATCGAGGACGGGATCTCCTCCAACGCGAGCACCTCGTCCGAGTCGAGGACGCGCTCCTCGTCGAAGTCGACCTGCGCCGGGCGGGCCGGACGCGTGCCGGTCGCGATGACGATCTTGTCCGCCGTGACCGTGTGGTGCTCGGCCCGGTGCACGCCCTGCACCGCCACGGTGTGCGGGTCGACGAACCGCGCCGTACCGGTGAGCAGGTCGACCTGGTTGCGGTGGAGCTGGGCACGCACGACCTGGACCTCGCGCCCGATGACGTGCTGGGTCCGGGCGAGGAGGTCGGAGATCGTGATGTCCTTCTTCACCCGGTAGTCCGCGCCGTACAGCTCGCGCTGACTCATGCCGGTCAGGTACATCACCGCTTCCCGCATGGTCTTCGACGGGATCGTGCCCGTGTTGGCGCACACGCCGCCGACCATGTCCGCCTTGTCCACGATCGCGACCCGCTTGCCGAGCTTCGCGCCCGCGATGGCCGCCTTCTGCCCGCCGGGACCCGATCCGATGACGAGCAGGTCGTAGTCGTACTCGCTCATGACCGAAGCGTGTCACACCGAGCCGCTCTACGGTGGTGACGTGAGCGGACTCGTCGAGGCAATCCACGAAGGACTGAATTCGGCCGCCGACCCGGCGAAGGCGCCGGAGATGCAGCGCTACATGAAGTCCGAGATGCCGTTCCTCGGTGTGCCGAAGCCGGAGCGCGCCCGACTGGCGCGGTCGCTGTTCGGCGAGTTCCCATTCACCTCCCGTGACGAGTGGGTGGACACGGTGCTGGAGCTGTGGCGCGGTGCCACCTACCGCGAGGAGCGGTACCTGGCGCTGGACCTGGTGGGCCGCCACCCCGAGTGGCAGGACCCGACCCTGCTGCCGGTGTACGACGAACTGGTCGTGACCGGCGCGTGGTGGGACTTCGTGGACGAGATCGCGTCCCGCCGCATCGGCCCGCTGCTGCGCGCGCACCCCGACGACGTCGAACCGGTGGTGCGCACCTGGATGACCGACCCGGACCGCTGGCGGCGGCGGGTGTCGGTGATCTGCCAACTGGGGTCGAAGGGCGAGACGGACCTCGACCTGCTCCGGGACGCGATCGAGGCGAACATCGCGGACCCGGACTTCTTCCTGCGCAAGGGCATCGGCTGGGCGCTGCGCCAACACGCCCGCGTCGACCCCGGGTGGGTGCGCGCGTTCGTCGAGGCGCACCCGGAACTGTCTCCTCTCTCGCGACGGGAAGCCACGAAGCACCTGTGACGGCGGCAGGTGCGCTGTAGCGGCCGGGGTGGCGTACCGGCAGGTGCGATGTGGCGGCCGGGTTCGGCGGAGTGTGGCGAAGTGCGGCGGAGTGTGGCGGAGTGTGGCGAGGTGCGGCGGAGTGTGACGAGGTGCGGGAGGCGGCCGGTGCCTACCGCGGGAGGTGCCTGGCCCGGGATGCGAGTGGTGGGTGGTGTGCGGCGGTCGTCAGTCGATCACCACCCCCAGGCTGTTTCGGCGGATGGAAGGTGTCGGAGGTTCGGCCGGCGAGTTGGCGCTAGCCGAGTGGACGCCGGGCGGGTGCCCGCCGGGCGAGTGGGTGCCGGGCGAGTGGGCAGCGGGAGTGTGGCGGCCGGGGGTGTGGCCGCCTGGGGTGTAGGCGGTGCGGAGGTGGTCGGCTATCAGGGTGATCGCCTCTCGGGCCACCTCGATCGGCCTCGTGTGGGTGAAGCCGTGGTCGACGCCCTCGAACTCGCGGCAGGTCACGGGGACGGTCTCGGACTCCAGGATCTTCGCGAAGTCGTTCATCTCCTCTCGCAAGGTGTCGTGCTGGGCGGTCAGCACGAGGGTCGGTGGCAGGTCCGCGAGCCCCGGGTGGCGGATCGGCGAGGCGTGCGGGTGCTCGGGGTCCACGCCCGCGAAGTACGTGCGGCGGACCAGGGACATCAGGGATCGGCGAACCACGGGTTTCTCCAGGATCGATGTCCGGCTGGAGTCGGGGCGGCACAGGTCGACGACACCGGACTCGACGGCCAGCGCCACCGGCACCGGTAGCCGGGCCTCCGCCGCGCGCAGCGCCACGTTCACCGCGAGCTTGCCGCCGGAACCGGCACCGCCGACCGAGATGCGCTCGCCGTCCCACCCGTACGTCACCAACCGCATCCAGCGGTACACGTCGAACAACTGGTCCTCGGCCACGGGGAACCGGACCGCGGGCGCGGTCGAATAGTCGGGCACGACGACGTACGCCCCGACCTCAGAGGCCAGGTACCGCGCCACGTTGTCCTCCTGCTCGGGCACCCGCGCGATGAACGCACCGCCGTGGGCGATCAGGTGCGCGGGCGGCCGGTCGACGGGATCGGGTGGCGCGTACACCAGGGCGCAAATCTCGCCGTGGCGCGTGGGGATGCGGACCGTGGCCGGTCTGGCCACCTTCCTCGTGGCGAACTGGAGTTCGGGCGACGCGTACCGGAGCCGGTGCAGCACGGGGAACGCTGTCTGGAACGCGGCTGCGGCGAGCGCGGGACGCCACGCGATCAACGGGTCCTTGCGGAACATGGCAGGCCTTCCTTTCCAACTGGTTGGTTAGTAGGTTGCCGGCAAGATCGGAGGTTGTCAACTAACCAGTTGGAAGATAGTCTCGCGGGCGTGATCAGAGACGCGGACGCCACCCGCCAACGCCTGCTCGACGCCGCCCTCGCCGAGTTCGCCGAGCACGGCATCGCGGGCGCGCGGGTCGACCGGATCGCCGCCCAGGCGAACTCCAACAAGGCGCAGATCTACCACTACTTCGGCGGCAAGGCGCAGCTCTTCGACGCCGTCTACGGCTCGATCGTGCGGCGGCTCGTGGAGTCCACCCCGATCGACGTGCACGACCTGCCCGGGTACGCGGCGAAGCTCGCCCGGATGTACGACGTGCACCCCGAGGTCATGCGGCTGGCCGTGTGGCACCGGCTGGAGCCGGGCGAGTCCCAGGCCAACGCGCTGGCGGTGGAGGCGACCGACCGCAAGGTGGAACTCATCGCGCAAGCCCAGGCGGACAGGGTGCTGCCCAAGCGGTTCCCGCCGGCGGTGCTGCTCGGGCTGGTGCTGCACCTGTCGGCGACCTGGACGGAGGCCAACCCCGAGTTCCCCGGCGAGCTGCCGGACGCGGAAGCGCGCTACGAGTACGTCGCCGAGGCGGTGCGCAGGCTGATCGAGGAGGACTAGCCGCGAGTGGCGCGGCCCGAGTAGGTCAGCGGGAAGACGGAGTCCTTGCACGCGTCGGGCACGTCCGAGGAGATCTGCACGACCATCTCCACCTCGACGGCCCCCGCGGGCGGGATGGACACCGGCTCGGCCATCGGCCGCACGCTCAGCACGCCGGACGGGCAGTCCACCACCCGGTTGTGCGCCTCGTCCAACGGCTGCCCCGGCACGGCCTGGAGCGTCACCACGACGATGTCGACGCTGTTCGGGTTGGACAGCCGCACCAGTCGCGAGCCGACCCCGCCGGGCGTCAGCTCCACCGGGGCGCCGGACACGTCGTTGATCTCGAACGGCTTGAGGTCGGCGACGCCGGGCTCACCGTTGCTCACCGCGTACGCCATCGCGGGCAGCTGGGGTTCCGGCCAGGTCAGGTGCATGGCGGCCACCACGGCGGCACCGACACCCAGGATGGTCATGGCGACGGCGACTTCCATCCGTGGTCCCAAGCTGCGCATGAGGCAACCTCACTAGATTGCTGCACCAGGCGGTGGGTTCGCCGCTAGCTCCCCGTCGGACCGGCGACCAGACTCGCCCGGCGGTTCATCGCTTCGCCCCTCGGCCCAGCGGGCCGCGAAGCCAATCTTGAAGAACGTTCAACCTTGGCGCAAGAACCAAGCAGGCCCGGATATACAGGTCCAAAGACCTCTTGACACGTCACGCTGTGTGGCCTGATCTGCACGTTCGAACTACGTCGGCCTCCGACGGTTTCACCCGGTCGGCGCAATCCTGGACCCGCAATGGTGCGGGTCCAGGAACTCTGCGTCAACCTCTCAGCACTGCCCCGAAACGGGACGACGCTTCCGCCACCGCCGCGTCGCGAGCCGCCGTGGCCTCCTCGACGGTCAGCGTCCGGTCCGGCGCGCGGAACCGCAGCGCGTAAGCCAGCGACCGCTTGCCCTCGCCGACCTGGTCGCCGGTGTACACGTCGAACAGGCGCAGGTCCTCCAGCAGCTCACCGCCGCCGGCGGTCAGCGCCCGACCCACCTCGGCGGCCGGCACCGCCGCGTCCACGACCACCGCCACGTCCAGCAGGACCGGCGGGTACGCCGACACGACCGGCGCGGGACGGTGGTCCTCCACCGGCAGCGCGTCCAGGTCCAGCTCGAACGCCACCGTCCGCTTGGGCAGGCCCAGCGCCTCCAGCACCTTCGGGTGCAGCTCGCCCGCGTGACCCACCGGCCAGTCGCCGACGCGCAGTTCGGCGCACCGACCCGGGTGCCACGGCGCCGGCGAGGACGCCTTGACGGTCAGTTCGACGCCGTAGGCCTCACCGACCAGCCGCGCGGCCTGGACCGCGTCCGCCCAGTCCGCCGGACGGCCCTTGCCCCACCAGCCCGCGTGCTCACGCAGCCCGGTCAACACCGCCGCGACGTGCACCGGCTGCTGCGGCAGGGACGCCACCAGCGACGCCACCTGCTCGTCGGACGGCCGCCCGCCCACGCCCACCTCGGGCACCGGCACCGGCTGCGTGCGCGGCAGCGTGACCTGCGCGACCGTGTACAGGGCCACGTCCCGGGCGCCGCGCGCGAGGTTGCGCTGCAACGTCTCCAGCAGGCCCGGCACCAGCGTGGTCGCCAGCGCGTGCTTGTCCGCCTCCAGCGGGTTCAGCGCGCTGACCGTGCGCCGCCGCACGTCGTCCTCGGCCAGCCCGAAGGCGTCGAAGATCGAGGGCGCGATGAACGGGAACGGCTTGACCTCGACGAACCCGTTCTCGGCCAGCGCACGCGACACCGTCCGGCGCCGCCGCTGCTGCTCGGTCAGGCCGCGACCGGCCGGAGCGGGCGGCAGCGTGGACGGGATCGTGTCGTACCCCTCCAGCCGCAGCACCTCCTCCACCAGGTCGGCGGGCTGGGTGAGGTCCGAACGCCACGTCGGCGGCACCGCGGTCACCAGGGTCGCGCCGTCGTCACCGGTCGAGACCTCGACCTGGCAGCCGATCTGCCCCAGCCGCCGCGCCGTGACACCGCGCGCGTAGCGCACGCCGGCCACGCGGTCGGGCAGGTCGATCGGCATGGTCACCGGGCCGGGCAGCACCGGGGTGCCCACGTCCGTGCGGCCCGGCTTGATGCTCCCCTCGGCGAACATGTGCAGCAGCCGCGCCGCGCGCTCCAGTGCCACCGGGGCCAGCGCCGGGTCCACGGTCCGCTCGAACCGCTTGGCGGCCTCCGAAGGCAGCTTGTGCCGCCGCACCGTGCGCGCGATGGACGCCGGGTCCCAGTTCGCCGCCTCCAGCAGGATGTCCGTGCTGGTGTCGCGGACCTCGGTGGACGCGCCGCCCATGACACCGGCCAGCGACACCACGCCGCTGTCGTCGGCGATCACGACGTCGTCCGGGTCCAGCGCCCGGACCTGCTCGTCCAGCGTGGTGAGCTTCTCCCCCGCCACCGCGCGCCGCACGACCAGGCCGCCCTGGACACTCGCGCCGTCGAACGCGTGCAGCGGCTGACCCAGCTCCAGCATCACGTAGTTGGTGACGTCGACCGGCAGCGAGATGGACCGGATGCCGGCCAGCATCAGCCGCCGCCGCATCCACCACGGGGTCGGCGCGGTCGGGTCGACCCCGGTCACCCGCCGGGCCACGAATCGGGAGCACGCCGTCGCGTCCTCGATCCGCACCGGCAGCACCTCGCCCTCGGCCTCGGGCACCTCGGCCAGGCCGGGGTCGCCGAACGGCACGTCGAACGCGCAGGAGATCTCCCGGGCCAGGCCGCGCACGGAGAACGCGTAGCCGCGGTCGGGCGTGGGCGCGACCTCGATGACCGTGTCGTTGAGACCGAGCAGCTCGATGGCGTCGTCGCCGGGCTGCGCGGTGCCGCTGGGCAGCACCAGGATGCCCGCGTGGTCGTCGCCCAGGCCCAGCTCGCGGGCCGAGCAGATCATGCCCTCGCTGACGTGGCCGTAGGTCTTGCGCGGGGTGATCGCGAAGTCACCGGGCAGCACCGCGCCGGGCAGCGCCACCACGACCGAGTCGCCCTCGACGAAGTTCGACGCGCCGCACACGATGCCGTTGACCTGGTCGGGACCGACCTCGACCTGGCAGTACCGGATGGGCTTCTTGAACTCGGTGAGTTCCTTGATCTCCATGACCCGGCCCGCGACGAGCGGACCGGTCACGGGACCGAGCCGGTGGACGTCCTCCACCTCGAGCCCGATCCGCACGAACGCCTCCGCGAGCTGCTCGGGCGTGGGGGTCTCGGCGAACTCGAGGTTCTCGACCAGCCAGGTAACCGGGATACGCACCGGTCATGCCTCCGTTCCGAATGGCTGGGTGAAGCGGACATCGCCTTCGACCATGTCGCGCATGTCGGGCAGGCCGTTGCGGAACTGGAGCGTGCGCTCCAGGCCCATGCCGAACGCGAACCCGGAGTACACGTCCGGGTCGACGCCGCAGTTGCGCAGCACGTTCGGGTTGACCATGCCGCAGCCGCCCCACTCGACCCAGCCGGCGCCGCCCTTCTTCTCCGGGAACCACACGTCCACCTCGGCGGACGGCTCGGTGAACGGGAAGAAGCTGGGCCGCAGGCGGGTCTTGGAGTCCTCGCCGAACATCGCGCGGGCGAACGCGTCGAGCGTGCCCTTCAGGTGCGCCATGGTCAGGCCCTTGTCCACGGCCAGGCCCTCGACCTGGTGGAACACCGGCGTGTGGGTGGCGTCCAGCTCGTCGGTGCGGAAGGTGCGCCCCGGGCACACCACGTACACCGGCAGCTCGCGCTCCAGCAGCGTGCGGGCCTGCACCGGGCTGGTGTGCGTGCGCAGCACCAGGCCGGAGCCCTCGGGCGCCACGTAGAAGGTGTCCTGCATGGTGCGGGCCGGGTGGTCCTTGCCGAAGTTCAACGCGTCGAAGTTGAACCACTCGGTCTCCAGCTCGGGGCCTTCGGCGACCTCGTAGCCCATCGCGACGAACACGTCGGCGATGCGTTCGGCGAGGGTGCTGATGGGGTGGCGCGCGCCGCGCGGGACCCGGTCCCAGGGCAACGTGACGTCGACCGACTCCTCGCGCAGGACCCGCTCGTCGCGCTCGGCCTGGAGCACGGTGCGGCGCTCCTCGAACGCGTTCTTCACCGCGTTCTGCGCCTCGTTCACCCGCTTGCCCGCGTCGGCCTTGGCGGCCGGCGGCAGCGCGCCGATCTCCCGCCTGGCCAGCAGGACGGGCGAGCGGTCACCCAGGTGGCTCGGCTTCACGGCGGCCAGCTCGTCGAGGTCGGCCGCCTTCGCGAACGCCTCCCGTGCTTGCTCCACCGCCGTCTCGAGCGCCTCCGGTGAGAGCGCCGCGACCTGCTTGGGGTCGTACGGGTCGTTGGCTCCGGACATGGTTGGTGGACAGCTCCCGTCGCGTACCGCGTGTGGAAACCACCCCGCGAAGGGCACGGAGCGGCGGGTCGATCCTAGGTGATCGGGGTGGGGCCGGATCCACCGCGGCCGTGACTGCGCCGTTACCCCGGCAGGTCGGCCGCGCGGAATTGTCGTACCCCTCGTGCACACTGATCTTCGAGTGAGCCGCCGGCCCGGCGGGCGAAGCGCCGAAAACCGGGTCCGCCGCCACCGTGGCGCACCTAGAATCGACCGTCCTACGTGACCTGACCCGAGGTGGATTCCACTCCCATGGCACACACCTTCGGTGTCGACCTGCGCGGGATCATCGATCTGCTCAGCCACCACCTCTACAGCAGTCCCCGCGTGTACGCGCGGGAGCTGCTGCAGAACGCGGTGGACGCGATCACCGCCCGCCGCGCGCTCCAGCCGGACGCGCCCGGCGAGGTGGTGATCGAGCCGATCGACTCCGGCACCGGCGGCACCTTCCGCATCTCCGACACCGGCATCGGCCTGACCGAGGGCGAGGTCCACGACCTGCTCTCGACACTGGGCCGCACGTCCAAGCGCGACGAGCTGGGGTTCGCCCGCCAGGGCTTCCTCGGCCAGTTCGGCGTGGG
The DNA here is from genome assembly GCA_050954585.1 of Actinosynnema sp. CA-248983. Taxonomy (GTDB): domain Bacteria; phylum Actinomycetota; class Actinomycetes; order Mycobacteriales; family Pseudonocardiaceae; genus Actinosynnema. Next base: position 6,568,711 of record CP191863.1, read on the forward strand.
CCTGCTGTCCGCGTTCCTGGTCGCCGAGCGCATCCGACTGGTGTCGCGGTCGGCCAAGGGCGGCCCCGCCGTGCGGTGGACAGCCGACGCCGCCGGGAATTACGAGGTGGAGGTCGACGACACGGCCCGTGCCGAGATCGGCACCACCATCGAGCTGGTGCCCCACCGCGACTCGGAGCACTGGCTGGAGCACGACGTGGTCAAGGCGCTGGTCACGGAGTACGGCGAGCTGCTGCCGGTGAAGGTCAGCGTCGGCGGCGAGGTGCTGACGGCGGAGCGGCTGCCGTGGCTGGACGAGCCGCTGGAGTACGGCGCGAAGGTGCTGGGCCTGCGGCCGTTCGACGCGATCCCGGTCGAGGTGCCGACCGTGGGCCTGACCGGCGTGGCGTACGTGCTGCCCGGCGGCGTGCACCCCGGCGCGCGCCAGTCCCACCGCGTGTACCTGAAGCGGATGCTGGTCGGCGACGCCATCGAGGGTCTGCTGCCGGAGTGGGCGTACTTCGTGCGGTGCGTGGTCGACTCGTCGTCGCTGCGGCCGACCGCCAGCCGGGAGGCGCTCTACCAGGACGAGACGCTGCTCGCGGTGCGCGAGGAGCTGGGCCGGCAGGTCCGCGACTGGCTGGTGCGGCTGGACGCGACCGACCCGGACCGCACGTCGGCGCTGCTCGACGCGCACCACCTGGGCATCAAGTCGCTGGCCCGGGTCGACGACGACATGCTGCGGCTGGTGGAGCGGTGGCTGCCGTTCGAGACCACCGACGGCGGGCAGTCGCTGCGCCAGTTCAAGCGCAAGCACGGCTCGATCGCGTACGTGCCGGACGTGGACGAGTTCCGCCAGCTCGCGCCGGTGGCCCACGCGCAGGGCATGGGCCTGCTCAACGCGGGCTACGCCTACGACGTGGAGATCATGGACCGGCTGGTGGCGCTGGACGGTCCCACCGCGGCGCGGCGGGTCGCGCCGACCGAGGTGCTCGCCGCGCTCGGCGACCCGGAGCCGGAGCTGGAACGGGCGCTGCGCGACCGGCTGGCGCTGGCCAAGGAGGTGCTGGAGCGGCACGACTGCGAGGCCGTGCCGCGCGACTTCGACCCGGCGTCGCTGCCCGCCCTGCTGGTCACCAACGTGGAGGGCGAGCGCAGGCGCGACGTCGAGCAGGTCGGCGAGCAGGCCGACCCGCTGTGGGCGGAGCTGCTGGGCAGCCTGGTGTCGGAGCAGTCCGACGCCGCGCAGCGGCTGGTGCTCAACGTGCGCAACCCGCTGGTGCGGCGGCTGGCGGGCCTCCACGACTCGGCGCTGGTGGAGCTGACCGTGGAGTCCCTGTACGTGCACGCGCTGCTGCAAGCGCGCCGGCCGATGCGTCCCAAGGACACGGCCGCGCTGAACCGCTCTTTCCTGGAACTGCTGGACCGCGCTGTCGGAGGGCAATCGTGAGCGAGGACAAGACCGCCGCCGAGCAGCAGTTCGTCGAGGCGTACCACATGCCCGAGGGCATGGCGCGGCACGAGGCGCTGGAGCGCGCCGCGCGCACCGCGGACGCCGTCGACCACCTGCCGCTCGGCGTGAGCTGCCGGATCGCGCTGATCCGCTCCGCCCACGACCTGGGCCGCTACGACCTGATGCTGGCCCCGTTCGCGTGGTGCGGCGCGGCGGAGAAGCGCGACTCCACGGCGTTCGACGAGTGGGAGACGCACACCTTCGACTGGGCCCACAAGTGGATCGTCAGCGGGCTGCTCGCCGACCCCCGGTTCACCCTGGACCAGGTCCAATCGGTGATCACCCAGCTGGGCGAGCGGTACCAGCGGCACGGGTACTCGATGCAGCCGGTGTACGGGGCGCAGGCCCAGCTCGCCGAGCACATTGGCAACGAGGGGGCTACCGCGAGCACTTCGCGCGGTACCTGGCCATGGACCGGGGTCCGATGAGCGACTGCGAGGCGTGCGTCATCGAGGACCAGGCCGGGCACCTGATCCGGCAGGGCCGGTCCGCGGAGGCGGTCGCGCACGCCGAGCACCAGTTGGAGAAGGACACCGGCTGCGCCAGCCAGCCGCAGGGCATCCTCACCACCCTGGCCCCGGCGTTCGTCGAGCTGGGAGACCTCGACCGGGCGCGGCAGGCGCACGTGGTGGCGCACCGGCTGGTCCGCGACGACCGGTACGGCGGGTACGTGGACGACCACCTGGTGTTCTGCGCGACGTCGGGCAACGTGCAGCGCGGGATCGACCTGCTGCACCGGCAGGTGCACCGGGTCCACCACTCGCCGTCGCCGTCGCAGGAGATGCACTTCGCGGCGGGCGCGGCGGTGCTGCTCAGCCGCGTGGACAAGCCGCAGGACTTCGTCGTGCCGCAGGACGGGCAGATGGAGGTCTACAGCGCGCCCCGGCTGCGGGAACTGCTGGAGGCCAGGGCCCTGGAGATCGCGGAGCGGTTCGACCGGCGCAACGGGACGGACGCGGTGAGCCGCCGCATCCGCGAGAAGCTCGCGTCGGCCGACACACCGCACGTGCCGCTGGCGGTGCCACTGCGCACGGAGGTCGTGCCGGAGCCGCAGGAGGAGCCGACGCCGGTCACCGACCCGGTCGAGCTGGCGCAGCAGATGAACCACGCGTTCGACCACGGCGACTTCATCACCGGCATGCGGCTGCTGCGTTCCCTGCCGCGCGACCTGGACCCGCTGCTGCCGGAGGGCCTCGCGGCACGGGTCGCGGCACGGCGGGCGCTGGCCGCCCGGCAGAGCCCGCTGCACGAGGAGCACGCGAGCGCCCTCGTCGAGCTGGACGCGGCGGTCGCCCGGCTCGCGGCGGCCGGTGAGCACGACTTCGCGAACCGGTACCGCAGCCGGGGCACGGCGATGCGGGCCGAGCAGGTGGGGCTGGACGCGGCGCTGGCGGAGGCGCGGGAGTGCGTGGCGGAGGCGGACCGCGCGGGCACCCCGTACACCCGGGTGCTGACCCGGCTCGTGGTGGTCGACCTGCTGGGCGAGCTGGAGGCGACCGACGAGCGGGGCGAGCTGGTGCGGGAGGCGCTCGCGCTGGCCGAGGCGGACGTGCCCGAGCTGGTGTCGCGGGTGCGGTGCGACGTCGCCCAGCACCTGGCGTCCATCGGCGAGCTGGACGAGGCGTCCGCGATGGTCGCCGACGTGCTGGCCGGCGCGCCGACAGCGGGCGTGCGGTTCGACGCGCTGCGGCTGCGGCTGAAGATCGAGACCGTGCTGGGGCTGCCCGCCGCGCTGGAGACGGCGGAGGAGTTCGTGGCCGCGTTCAGCACACCGCGCGGTCCGTGGACGGCGGAAGCGCACCGGCAGCGGGTGGCGTCGATCGATCGGCTGGAGGTCGAGGACCGGCAGTTCGAGCAACTGCGCGAGGCGATCTCCGTGGCGCACGAACTGGGCGTGCCCGAGGACGTCGCGCACGCCTGCTACACGCTGGCCGGCGGCTACCTCAAGACCGGGCGCTTCGTGGAAGCGGCCGAGGCGCTCGAGGAAGCGGTCCGGGTCATCGAGAGCCACGACGTGCGCGACGACATCGAGGTGCCGGTGCGCTACCGGTTGGCGCAGGCGTGCTCGCGACTGGACGAGAACGAGTCGGCGCGAACACACCTGGAGACCGCGCTGCCGCTGATCCCGGACGAGGAGCCGTGGCGGCGGGCGCTCGCCTACGATCTGTTGGGCGGCGTGCTGCGGCGGCTGGACCAGGCGTCGGCCGGCGCGCGGGCCTACGCCGACGCGGCCCAGCACTGGGAGCGGGTGCCCGACCCGGCGGAGGCGGCCGGGTCGTGGGTGGAGTCGGCGGCGGCGCTGCCCGACGACGAGCGCGACCAGTGCGGTGCGGCACTGGACGCGGCGGAGCGGCTGCTGCCCGCGATGGACAACGAGGAGCACCGGACACACCTGTCCGCGCGGATCGCGGCGATCCGGGCGTTCCTGCACTTCCAGGCCGGCCGGTACGCGGAGGCGTTGGAGCGCAACGGGGTGGCCGAGGAGCTGGCGGCGCAGTTGGGCGACGTCGACTGGCAGTCGTTCCTGGCGCAGCGGGGTGCGCGGTTCCTGCTCCAGTCGGGCGACCCGGTCAACGCGGAGGCGGAGGCCCGGCGGGCGGCCGGTCTGGTGACCGAGAGCACGCCGTTGCAGATCGTCGGTGACACGGCGAACGTGCTGGAGGAGGTGTTGCGGGCGCTGGACAAGCCGGTCGCGGGTGATCCGGTGCTGCGGGCGCTCAACGCGCGGCTCCAGGATTGACGCCGGGGCGACCATGGGGAGATGGGCGACAAGGTCGAGCGGGTCGAGAACGAGGTGAACGGGCCGGCCACGAACGTGGTGCAGGCCGGGGTCGTCAACGGTCCGGTCACGATCAACGTGACCGGGGCGGAGGCGAAGGCGGCGTTCCAGGCCGACACCGGGATCTTCGGCGCGCCACCACTCGACCTGGGCGGCACGCCGCTGGGCAACCCGGCGGGCGGCGCGTTCGGGCAGCCACACCACGGGTCCCACCACGACGCGGCCGGCGGCCTGTTCAGCACCTGACGAGCAGGTGCCGAGCCGACCGCTGACCCGCATGTGGTCGGGCGGCGGGTGGTCAGCTGACTATGCCGCGGATGCTGATGCGTTCCACGAGTCGGCGTTCCTCGATGTAGCGGCGCAGGGCCTCGACCGTCTCCTCCGGGCCGATGGCTTCGAGGACGACGTGCTTGGTGGTGGACGAGGCGTCGTTGTAGATGAAGCTCAGGGAGGCGACGTTCATCAGCGCCATGAGGGCGGTGCGCTCGTACGCGGGTTCTTCGGTGAGCTGGTAATACCAGACGAACCGGCGGCTGCGGCGAAGCAATCCCTCGGCGACGTCGATGCCGCGCTCGAACACGACCACCTGGTAGCGCAGGGCGTACAGGACGCTGCGCACGAGCTTGATCGCCGCCCACAACCACATCGCGAAGATCGGATAGGGCAGCGCGGCGGACAGGAAGTCGAACGCGGCGGCCGTGTCGGCGCGGGTCTTCTCGTCCAGTGCTCCGCGGACCGAGTCGACCGCGACCGGCACGATCGAGACCAGCGCCGCACGTGCCACCGCGCCGCTCGCGGTCAGCACCCGGTAGCGGATGACCTGGTGGGTGGCCAGGTGGGGTTTGCCGCGGTCGGTGGTGTTGAACCGGCCGACGACCCGTTGGATCGGCGCCGCGCCCGGCACCAGGACGCCGTCGGCGGTCCGAAGTGCCACGGTCTCGGGTGGTGGGGTCGACGCTACCGCGCCGGTGTCGTGGGTGGGGAGGTCGGCGTTCGAAGCGGGGGTGGGTGTGGTGGTGGGGTCGGTTGCGGGCTCGATGCCGTGCAGGCGGGCGGCGACGTCGCCGTAGTCCTCGACCTCCAGGATCGCCCGGTAGACGTGTGCGGCCTCGGTGTAGTCGCCGACCTGTTCCAGGATGACGCCGAGCTTGCGGGCGTCGGCCAGGCGGGTCGGGTCCAGGGCGATCACCCGGCGGAGACCGGCGATCGCCTCCTCGTACCGGCCGAGCTGGGCGTGGCAGTTCGCCAACGCCTGGACGACGTCCGGGTCGTCGGCGTGCGCGCGGGCCAGTGGGGCCAGGACGATCTCGGCGTCGGCGTAGCGGCCCTGCCGGAACAGCACGGAGGCTCGGCGGAACCCCTCGGAGTCGGACCCGCTCATCCTCGGCCTCCCCGTGCCCGGAAAGGGGTGTGCTCGGGACGGTAGCGGGGTTGGCGCGGGTGTTCTCCGTATTAGTGCCGACCAGCGCCGAAGGGTGAGAGGTGGTGCGCGTCAGGTGCGTTGGGCGCGGGCGGAGGCGTAGAGGCAGACCGCGGCGGCGGTGGCCAGGTTCAGGCTCTCCGCACCGCCGTAGATGGGGACCTTCAGCGACGTGTCCAGGGTGGCGACCACGTCGTCGGGCAGGCCGTGGGCCTCGCTGCCGAAGACCCATGCCGTCGGGCGGGCCAGGTCGCCACGCAGATCCGCTGTGACCAGGTCTTCCTCGGCGTAACCGTCGGCGGCGACCAGGCGGAGTCCGGCGGCGCGACACGCCGCGAAGACCTCGTCCGCGTCGCGGGAGCGGGAGATCGGCAGGTGGAAGACACTGCCGGTGGAGGCGCGCACGCACTTGCCGTTGTGCGGGTCGACGGTGTCGCCGGCGAAGATCACCGCGTCGGCGCCGGCCGCGTCGGCGACTCGCGCCACGGTGCCGGCGTTGCCGGGGTCGGCCACCCCGTGCAGCACCGCGACCAGGCGTGCGCCGGTCAGGGACAGGGGCACGTCGAGCAGGTCGCACACCGCGACCAAGCCCTGGGGCGACACGGTCTCCGACAACCCCGCCGCCGCCTTCTCGGTGACGGCGCTCACCGGCACCCCGGCGTCCACGGCCGCGCGCACCAACTCCGGGTTGCGGTCGGCGGCCACCGAGGTGACGAACAGCTCGTGCACCCGACCGCGTCCGGCGGCGGCCCAGGACAGTGCTTCGCGCACCGCCTGCGCGCCCTCCGCCAGGAAGCGCCCCGCCCGTTCCCGGCCGGAGCGCCGCGTCAGGTGCCGAGCAGCAACGACCCGGGGTGTCCGTTCGGTGAACGGAGCAGCCCCGGGTCGCGGTGCGTCGCTCAGGCCTTGTCCTCGACGGGCGCGTTCACGTCGGCGGGCAGCGCGGCCTTCGCCAGCTCGACCAGCGCGGTGAAGGCGCCGGGGTCGCTGACGGCCAGCTCGGCCAGGATCTTGCGGTCGACCTCGATCTCGGCGAGGCGCAGGCCCTGGATGAAGCGGTTGTACGTCATGCCGTTGGCGCGGACACCGGCGTTGATGCGCTGGATCCACAGCTTCCGGAAGTCGCCCTTGCGCGCGCGGCGGTCGCGGTACGCGTAGTTGAGCGAGTGGAGCACCTGCTCCTTGGCCTTGCGGTACAGCCTCGAACGCTGGCCGCGGTAGCCGCTGGCGAGCTCAAGGGTGGTACGGCGCTTCTTCTGGGCGTTCACGGCCCTTTTGACGCGTGCCACGGGTCCATCCTGTCGATCTCGTGGGGCTCGTGGCCCCGGTGTTCAAGGGGAGCGGGAGGATCAGATGCCGAGCAGCTTCTTGATCCGCGGCACGTCGTTCTTGGCGACATCGGTGGTGCCGCTGAGGCGACGGGTCAGCTTGCTGGACTTCTTCTCCAGCAGGTGGCGCTTGCCCGCCTTCTCACGGATGATCTTGCCGCTGCCGGTGACCTTCACGCGCTTGGAGGTCCCGCTGTGGCTCTTGTTCTTCGGCATTCCTGTCCTCGTCTCCTGCCGGCCGCCCCGCAGACGCGAGACGGCCACGCTTGCGCCCGGCCGGGGGCCGGGTCACGGTCTGCGCCCGGCCGGGGCCGGGGTCACTCCTCGACAGACTCCGTCGGGGCGTCCTGGTCGTGCTTCACCGGACGGGTCTTCGTGGTCTTGTGCGGCGCCAACACCATGATCATGTTGCGGCCGTCCTGCTTGGGGTTCGACTCGACGAAGCCCAGCTCCGCGACGTCCTCCGCCAGCTTCTGCAGCAGCCGGTAACCGAGTTCGGGCCGGGACTGCTCTCGGCCGCGGAACATGATGGTCACCTTGACCTTGTTCCCGTGCGACAGGAAGCGGGCGACGTGGCCCTTCTTCGTCTGGTAGTCGTGCGGGTCGATCTTCGGCCGGAGCTTCTGCTCCTTGATGACCGTCAGCTGCTGGTTGCGGCGCGACTCACGGGCCTTCTGGGCGCTCTCGTACTTGAACTTCCCGTAGTCCATGAGCTTGCAGACCGGCGGCCGAGCCTGCGCGGCGACCTCGACGAGGTCGAGATCCGCTTCCTGCGCGAGTCGGAGCGCGTCCTCGATGCGAACGATCCCGACCTGCTCGCCGTTCGGCCCGACCAGACGAACCTCCGGCACGCGGATGCGCTCGTTGATACGCGGCTCGGTGCTGGCGGGAGCACCTCGGTTCGAGGGACTTGTCATTCACGTCCTTTGTGACTCGTTGTGCGCCAAAGACAAGAGGCCCCACACCTGCCCGGTGTGAGGCCCGCTTCCGACCGATCGCACAACGAAGGGCGCAGTCCACCCGTCGAGGTGACCGGACCCGGCCACCTTCAAGCGGTGGAACGCGGGTGGGAGCGGGGCTCCACTTGCCGTCCCCACGTGGGTGGGGACTGGTCGCGCGGAGAATAGTAGCAGACCGGCTTGTCAACCCCCGAACCGGCGACCGGCGAGGCGCGGTTGCGAGAATGGCCGACGTGACCGACCTGCCTCCGAACAACGTCCGCGAGCTGTCCGATGTTCCCAGCATCGAGGTGATCAGCAAGGCGGCCATCATGCTGCTGTCCGCCGCCGCCGAGCGCCTCGGCCTGGCCGACGAGGACCCGGACTCGAGCCCCCGCCGCGACCTCGACGAGGCCCGCCGCCTGATCACCGCCCTGGCCGGCCTGGTCACCGCAGCCGCGGAGTACCTCGGCCCGCACGCCGGGCCGCTGCGCGAGGGCCTCCAGTCCGTGCAGCGCGCGTTCCGCGAGGCCTCCGCGGTGCCCGACGAGCCGGGCCAGGGTCCGGGCGAGAAGTACACCGGACCCGTTTACTGACCCGCTGAGACCACCCCGTGGGGTGACCGCGCGAACACCGCCGGCCACCTGGGGATAAGTTGTGAAAGTCCTCCTACGACTGACACTCCTTGTGGTTGGCTGTGCGCGCGCGGGGGTCACTCGAAAGAGTGAAGTCACCCCCTCGTTTCCGCTCAGTACCCACATTGAGGGGGCAACCCAGTCATGGGAGATTTCGGCACGTCCTGGAGACGCATCGCCGGTGTCGGAGCCACAGCGGCGATGGCCGCCCTGGGGCTCACGGCGACACCGGCGATCGCGCAGGAGGTGGCCATCGAGGGCGCGGGCAGCAAGAACGCCGTCGAGGGCAGTTACATCGTGGTGCTGAAGGACCGCAAGGACACGGACGTGGTCCTGCGCAAGGCCGCGGTCCGCGTCACCCACCGGTACTCGGCCGCGCTCGACGGCTTCGCCGCGCGGATGAGCGAGGCCGACGCCAAGCGGCTCGCGGGCAACCCGGCCGTGGCCAAGGTCGTGCAGGACCAGAAGATCAAGAAGGCGGGCACGCAGGCCAACCCGCCGTCGTGGGGTCTGGACCGGATCGACCAGCGGGACATCCTGCCGTCGAACAACACGTACGCCTACCCCAACCTCGGTGGTGGCGTGCACGTGTACGTGATCGACTCGGGCATCCGGACGACGCACGCCGACTTCGGGGTGCGGGCGACGTTCGACTTCAACTCCGTGGGTGACGCGAACGTCGACTGCGACGGTCACGGCACGCACGTCGCCGGCACCATCGGCGGCGCGTCGCACGGTGTGGCCAAGGGCGTGCGCCTGCACGCCGTGAAGGTGCTGGACTGCGTCGGCGAGGGCTCCCTCGCGGGCGTCATCGCGGGTATCGACCACGTCACCGCGAACCACGTCAAGCCGGCTGTGGCGAACATGAGCCTCAGCGGGTACGACCCGGACCGCAAGGCCACCGTCCTCGACGACGCGATGCGCCGGTCGGTCGCGGCGGGTGTCACGTACGTCACGGCGGCGAGCAACTTCGGCCACACCGAGGCCGGCAACGCGTGCGAGTGGTCGCCGGCTCGGGTCTCGCAGGGCATCACCGTCGGCGCGACGGACAGCAACGACGCGCGGGCCTACTTCTCGAACTGGGGCTCGTGCGTCGACGTGTTCGCACCGGGTGTGAACATCAAGTCCACCTTCGCTTCGGGCGACAACGCGACCGAGGTCATGGACGGCACGTCCATGGCCGCGCCGCACGTCGCCGGCGCGGCGGCGCTCTACCTGTTCCAGAACCCCACCGCCACGCCGCAGCAGGTGCACGACGCGATCGTGAACAACGCGACCACCGGCAAGGTCACCGACCTGAAGGGCTCGCCGAACCGCCTGCTGTACACCTCGCCCACCCCGGAGTGGACCCCGGTCGCCGACCGGATCGTCCGCGGCGAGTCGCTGCTCGTCGGTCAGCAGAAGGTCTCCCCCAACGGCCAGTACAAGCTGGGCGTGGAGGCCGACGGCAGCATGGTGCTCCGCAACGCCGCCAACGCGATCGTGTGGCACAGCCAGACGTCGGGTCGGGGCGCGGTGCGGGCGGAACTGCAGCACGACGGCAACTTCGTGCTGTACGCCCGCGGCGGCGAAGCCCGCTGGCACACCTCCACCTACAACACCCCGGTCGACCGGATCGTCGTGCAGGACGACGGCAACGTCGTCGCGTACGGCCCGTCGGGCTACTACTGGCACCGGCTGCTGTCCACGCCGGCCAAGGACCGGGTCGCCAAGGGGCAGATGCTGCTCCGCGGCGAGACGAAGTCCTCGCCCGACGGCAAGTACCGTCTGACGTTGCAGAACGACGGCAACCTGGTGCTGTACAACGCCGCCAACCAGGCGGAGTGGCACACGTTCACCTACAACAGCGACGTGACCCGCGCGGAGCTCCAGTCCGACGGCAACTTCGTCCTGTACAGCACGGCCGGCGTGCCCCGTTGGCACACCTTCACCAACGGCAAGCCGTCCGACCGGCTCGTGGTGCAGAACGACGGCAACGTCGTCCTGTACGGCGGCAGCCAGTACTACTGGCACCGCCGGCAGTGAGCCCTCTCACCGATCCCGCACGCCCCGCGTCCTGAGGTAGCGGGTGGCCAGGGCCTCGACGACCTCGCGGTCGTCCTGGCGCCAGGCCGTGGCGGGGTCGGTGGGGAACTTCGCCAGCTCTCGCGGTGACAGGGTCGTCAGGCCCTGGAGAGCCAGCAAGTCGATCCGGCCGGTGTCGCGCAGACGTTGCGCGGCACCGGCCTTTCGCGCATAGCGCAGGCGCAGTGGCAGCCACGTCACCAGGAGGAACGCCACCGGGATCGCGATGAGGGCCACCGCGAGCCACATCGCCGTCGTCTCGACCGCCTCCACCTGGGTGTGGCCCGCGTCCACCAGGGTGCCGCCGGCGTCGCGGCCCTTGTCCAGCGCCTCGCCCAGCTTCCCGCCGACCAGGGGCACGTCGCGGGCCTTCGCGGCGGCGTCGGTGAACGTGTCCCGCAGCCCGTTGCCCGCCCTGGTCAGGCCGTCGCCGGGCGCGCGCAGGGTGAGCACGGCGTCCCGCGCGCCCAGCGCCACCTCGACCCAGAACCACACCCACGCCAGGGCGATCAGGTCTGCCACCGCTTGGCGCGCCCGGCGCACCGGTGCGTCCGCGTACCACTTCATGCGAGACCAATACCACCGAAAAGGCCTTGGGACCCGCTCCCCCACTAATCTGGCCGGAGTGGGGACGACGTTCGGCGGTCTGCTGCGCGAGTACCGGCAGCGCGCGAGGCTGACCCAGGAGGAGCTGGCCGAGGGTTCGGGGGTCAGCGTCCGCGCGATCAGCGACATGGAACGCGGTCGGGCCAAAGGGCCGCAGCGGCGCACGGTGGAGGCGTTGGCGGGCGTGCTCGCCTTGTCCGACGCCGAACTCCGGCAGTTGGCCGACGCGGCCAAGGACGGTCGGGTGCGCCGGCAGCCCGTGGTGGCGCAGTGCGCGCTGCCGCCGGACATCGCGGACCTGACCGGGCGCGAACGGGCGCTGGAGGTGCTGGCCACCATCGCCGACCGGGCTGAGACCTCGGTGGCGGTGGTGCACGGGCCGCCTGGGGCCGGAAAGACGAGCTTGGCCGTGCGCGCGGGGTACCGGTTGGCCGACCGGTACTCGGACGGGTGCTTCTTCTTCAACCTCCGCGGCATGGACCCGCGCCCGTTGCACCCGGCGGAGGTCGTGCACCGGATGCTGCTCGCGTTGGGCGTCGAGGAGTCGCGGGTGCCGGCCGGCGAGGCGGAGCGCTCGGACCTGTACCGGGAGCTGCTGCGCGACCGGTCCACGCTGCTGGTGCTGGACAACGCCGCCGACGAAGCCCAGGTGCGGCCCCTGCTGGCCACCGGGCGGCGGTCGCTGGTGCTGATCACGTCCCGGCAGGTGCTGGGCGGGTTGGAGGCGGTGGCGCGGCTGGCGCTGGACGTGCTGGGGCCGGCCGAGTCGGTGGACCTGCTGGCCGCGATCGCCGGACCGCGGGTCGCCGCCGAGCCCGACGAGTCCGCGCGGGTGGCCAAGCTGTGCGGGCACCTGCCGCTGGCCCTGCGGATCGCGGGCAACCGGCTGGCCAGCCGTCCGAAGTGGACGGTCGCGCACCTGGCGGGGCAGCTCGCCGACGAACGCCGCCGGCTGACGGCTTTAACCGCGGGCGACCTCCAGGTCCGCACGGCGTTCGAGATGTCCTACCGGCAGTTGGGCGGCAAGGCGGCTTTGCTGTTCCGGCGGCTGTCGGCGGTCCCCGGCGCCACGTTCACGCCCGAACTCGCGGCGGTCGCGGCGGGCATGGACCGGTACGAAGCCGAGGACACGCTGGAAGAACTGGTGGACGTGAGCCTGCTGGACTCCGCAGAGACGCCCGGCCGGTACGTCTTCCACGACCTGGTCCGGGTGTTCGCCGGGGAACGGCTGGCCCAGGAGGAGCCCGACCACGAGGAGGCCCGCACGCGGGTGGTCCGGTACCTGCTGGGCACGGCGGTGGCGGCGGCCGGGTTCTACGGTCCCGACGCCCGCGACACGCCGACGGAGCTGTTGGCGGACAAGGACGACGCGGACGCGTGGCTGGCCGCCGAGACCTCCGGCTGGCTGGGCGCGCTGCGCTGGGCGTCGGCGCGCGGCCTGCACCGCGAGGTGCTGGACCTGGCCACCGCCATGCACTGGTACTCCGACCAGCGCGGACGCGGCGAGACGTGGGTGGAGGTGTTCACCGCGGGGGTCGCGGCGGCGCGGGCGCTGGGCAGCGTGCGGGACGAGGCCGTGCAGCTGAACTTCCTGACCTGGACGCTGTGCGTGCTGCTGCGCCGGCCCGCGGACGCCTTGGCCCTGCACGAGGAGGCCTGGAACGCGGCGGTCGCGTGCGGTGACGTGCGGGAGCAGGCGTGGGCGATGCACTACCGGGCCGCGTCGGAGATGCACTCGGGTGAGCTGGAGCCGGCGCGGGAGAGCGCGGGGCGGGCGCGGGAGCTGTTCCGGGCGGCCGACTACCCGTTGGGCGAGCAGATCTCGTTGTCCTGCCTGGGACTCGTGCTGCACGCGCTGAAGCGGTACGAGGAAGCGGTGGACGTGCATCGCAGCCTGCTGGCGGGCGTGCGCGCGGGCGTCCTGGACCTGTCGGCGGTGATGACCACGGAGATGCTGGGCAGCCTGCTCGTGCGCACCGCGAACAGCCTGGCCGAGCTGGGCCGCTGGCCGGAGGTGCTGGAGACGGCGACCGAGGCCGTCGAGCACTCGGTCGCCGCCACGGCGCCCAACACGACGAGCGACGCGCGCGCGTTGCGCGGGCTGGCCCTGTACCGGCTCGGTGAGCTGGAAGAGGCGCGGACGGAGTTGCTGGAGGCGGTCGCGGTGGCGACCCGGCAGCGGCACCGCCGGCTCGTGCACGCGTTGGAGGTGCTGGCCGACGTCCACGACGACCTCGGCGACCCGGCGGCGGGAGGGGAGTGCCGGACCCGGGCCGCCGAGCTGCGGTCAACCGATCGGTGACGCGTTCCTGGCCATCGACGCGGTCCTTTCCTGGGGGTGATCCCAGTCAACCGCCGGGGACGGGCGCGCACCACGCAGAAGTACCGGCAGAAGTACGCGCCCGTCTCGACACGACCGTCAGTCGAGGACCGCGAGGGCGTCGATCTCGACCAGCAGGCCGGCGGGGAGGCCGACGTAGACCGTGGTGCGGGCGGGGAACGGCTGCTGCGTGACGACCTCGTTGTAGACCGCGTTCATCTCGCCGAACTGGGAGGTGTCGGTGAGGTAGACGCGCATCATCACCACGTCGTCCATGGACGCGCCGCCCGCCTCCAGGACGGCCGCGACGTTGCGCAGCGCCTGGCGGGTCTGCTCGGCGACGGTCTCGCCGACGATCTCGCCGGTGGCGGGGTCGAACCCGACCTGGCCCGCGACCTGCAGGACGTTGCCCTTGCGGACGCCCTGCGAGAACGACGCCACCGGGGTCGGCGCGTTCGGCGTGCGGATCTCGGTCTTGGCCATGTGCTGGAACTCCTGTCAGTCGCGCGGTGTGTAGCCGCATTCGAGGGACGCCGCCCGCGCGGTCGCGAGCAGGTCGGGCAGGTGGCCGATGAGGCCGTCGAAGTCGAGGAGCACCTTGGGCACGGACATCGACACCGCCGCCAGGACCTCCCCGCGCGCGCCCCGGATGGGTGCGGCGATGCAGTGGATGAAGTCCTCGTGCTCGGCGTTGTCGACGGCGTAGCCGCTCTCGCGGACGCGGGTCAGCTCCGCCAGGTACGCCTCGGGCGTGGTGATCGTGTTCGCGGTCAGCGGGACGTAGTCGATCTCCTGCGCGACCTCGCGGCGGCGCGGTTCGGGCAGGTCGGACAGCAGGACCTTCGCCACGGCCGTGCAGTGCAGCGGGGCGCGTCGGCCGATGCGGGAGTACATGCGCATCGGGTGGGTGCTGTCGTACTTGTCGATGTAGATGACCTCGCCGCCCTCGTAGGACGCCAGGTGCACGGTGTAGCCGAGTCTGGAGTTCAGGTCGCGCAGCGCGGGTTCGGCGGCGCGCCGGACGTCCCGCTCCTCCAGGGCCCGGTTGGCCAGGTCGAACAGGGCGGTGCCCAGCCGGTAGTGGTGGACGCCGTCGCGGCGCACGAACCGGTGCGACTCCAGGGTGCGCAGCAGCCGGAGCGTGGTGGACTTGTGCACGTCGATGACGGCGGACAGCTCGTCGAGCGTCTTGGCCCCCTTGGCCAACTCCCCCATCAGCGTCAACGCCCGGTCCAGGCTCTGACTCATGACACTCTCCTCAGGTGCGCGGCGGCCCACGTCGGCGGGTCGGCGGACAGCAGTGGCCCGGTCACCTCGGGCGGCAGCGGTTCGCCCACATCTTCGCTGGTGAGCAGGGCGGCGGCGGCTTGGAGGTGGCCGGCGCGCAGCCGGCGTGTCGGCGGCAGGCCCGCGAGGTGCGCGGCGAGGTACCCGGCGGCGAAGCCGTCACCGGCCCCGACGGGCTCCACGACGTCCACCTTCAGCGCTTCCTGGTAGGTGAACGCGCCGTCTTCGGCCAGGGTCGCGCCTTCCGCTCCCTGCTTCACGACCAGGGTCGACGGGCCGGGCAGCAGGGTGCGCAGCTTCTCCGGGTCGCCGGTCCCCCACACCGCCTCGGCTTCGTCCGCGCCGGCCAGCACGACATCGGCTGAGTCGGCGAGTTCGAGCAGGACGGTGGGGTCGCGGTCGGCCCACAGCGCCGGCCGCCAGTTGAGGTCGAACGACACCAGGTGCTCACCGGGTGCTCGCAGAACTTCCCGCAGCAGCTCCAGGCAACTGTCCGACAGCGCCGCCGTGATACCACTGACGTGCACGAGCCGGACATCGCCCAGCTCAAGGCCCGACAACACCTCCGGCCCCATCGCCGAAGCCGCCGAGCCGGACCGGTAGTACCGCGCGTGACTGCCCGACGGGTCAGCTTCCTTCACGTACAAGCCGGTCGGCCGCGAAGGATCAACCTTGACGTCCGACACGTCCACCCCGGCACCGCCGACGTAGTCGAGCACGGCTCCACCGAAGGCGTCGTCACCGAGTGCGGACACCCAGCGGCTGCGCAAACCCAAGCGCGCCAAGTGGATGGCCACGTTCGACTCGGCACCGCCGATCGCCCGCGTCCACGTGCGCACTGATCGCACCGGACCGGGTTCCGCGGGCACCAAGACGACCATGGTTTCGCCCAGGCACACCACGCCGCCCGAAAGGTCGAACCGCATCCGCTGTCCTCCGTGTTGGATTGCCTCGGCTTCGCCGAGGCGGGCGGGGCCGCTTTGGGTGTCGGCTTGTCGGGCCGACGCGGCCCCGCCGGTTCATTGACGAGGCGGCAGCCGAATGTTACACATCTCGGCATCACATCGCGCAATAGCCGTTGCGAAATATGCAACGTGAGGAGCGAGACACGTGGACATCGACCGGGACGCCGTCGCCGCCCTCCGCGACGAGCGGATCGACTGGCGGTTCAAAGGCCTGCCCGCGAGCGCGTTCGGCGCGACCGTCGGCGAAGTCGCGCGACGCCGGCTGGACCTGTTCGCCGACGGCTTCGTCGGACCGCTGGTCGTGCTGGACGCCGCCGCGCTGGAGCACAACCTGGCGACCATGGCCGCGTGGTGCGACAAGCACGGCGTGCTCCTGGCCCCGCACGGCAAGACGACCATGGCACCGCAGCTGTTCGCCCGCCAGCTCGACCACGGCTCGTGGGGCATCACCGCCGCCAACATCAGCCAGCTGCGCGTCTACCGGGCTTTCAAAACCCGCACCATCCTGCTGGCCAACCAGCTCGTCGACCCCGCCGGCCTGCGCTGGGTGGCCGACGAACTGGCCCGGCACCCGGACTTCGAGTTCACCTGTTGGGTGGACTCCGTCGCGGGCGTCGAGCGGATGACCGAAGCCCTCGGCACGCCCACCCGACCGGTCGACGTGCTGGTCGAACTCGGCGCGGCGGGCGGCCGGACCGGCGCACGGGACCTGCCCACCGCCATCGACGTCGCGAAGGCCGCCCGGCAGAGCCCCGCCCTGCGCCTGGTCGGCGTCGGCGGCTACGAAGGCGCCCTGGCGCACGACGCCACCGACGACTCCCGGGCGACCATCGACGCCTACCTGGACAACCTGCGCGTCCTCGCCATCGGCATCCACGACCTGTTCGAGGTGGCCGACCCGATCGTCACCGCCGGCGGCAGCGCGTACTTCGACCAGGTGGCGACCGCCCTCACCCGGCCGTGGCCGTTCCCGGTCCGGCCGGTGCTGCGCAGCGGCGCGTACATCACCCACGACGACGGCTTCTACCGCGGCATCTCCCCGCTCGGCCGCACGCCCGGCGAGCAGCCGTTCAAGCCGGCGCTCAAGGCGTGGGCCCAGGTCACCTCCCGCCCGGAACCCGGCCTCGCGCTGCTGACCATGGGCAAGCGGGACGCCTCCTTCGACGAAGGCCTGCCCGAGCCGCAACTGCTCCGCACCCGCGACGGCGTCCGCCCGCTCAAGGGCGAGGTCACCGCGCTCAACGACCAGCACACGTTCCTGGCCCTGCCCGCCGGTGAAGCGGTCGAGGTCGGCGACTGGGTGGGCTTCGGCCTGTCCCACCCCTGCACGGTGTTCGACAAGTGGCAACTGCTCCCGGTGGTCGACGGCACCACCGTCGTCGACCTGGTGCGCACGTACTTCTGAGAGGGGACGGCGGCGTGGACATCGTCTTCAAGGGCGCGCTCGTGGTGGACGGCACCGGCGCGCCCGGCTACCGGGCGGACGTGGGAGTCCGGGACGGCCGGATCGCGGAGATCGGGCGGGTGTCGGCGAAGAAGGAGGTGGACGCGGACGGGCTGGTGCTCGCGCCCGGGTTCATCGACATGCACTCCCACTCCGACCTCCAGGTGCTCGCCAACCCCGAGCACCTGGCCAAGGTGTCCCAGGGCGTGACCACCGAGGTCATCGGCCAGGACGGGCTTTCGTACGCCCCGGTGGACGACGACGTCCTCGCCGCCCTGCGCGCCCAGCTCGCCGGCTGGAACGACGACCCGGCGGGGTTCGCCTGGGACTGGCGGTCGGTCGGCGAGTACCTCGACCGGCTCGACCGGGGCATCGCCGTCAACGCCGCCTACCTCGTCCCCCAGGGCACCCTGCGGATGCTGTGCGTCGGCTACGACGACCGCCCGGCCACCGAGTCCGAAATGGACCGGATGCGTGAAGTCCTGGCCAGGTCACTCGAAGAAGGCGCGGTCGGCATGTCGTCCGGCCTCACCTACACCCCCGGCATGTACGCCGACGACGCCGAGCTGAAAGCGCTGTGCCGGGTCGTCGGCGAGCTGGGCGGCTACTACAGCCCCCACCACCGCAGCTACGGCGCGGGCGCGCTGGAGGCGTACGCGGAGATGGTGGACGTCTCGCGCGCGTCCGGCTGCCCGCTGCACCTCGCCCACGCCACGATGAACTTCGAGGTCAACCGGGGCCGCGCGGGCGAGCTGCTGGCCCTGCTGGACGACGCCATCGCGGCGGGCGCGGACATCACCCTCGACACCTACCCCTACCTGCCGGGCGCGACCTACCTGTCCGCGCTGCTGCCCAGCTGGAGCGGCGAAGGCGGTCCCGACAAGACCCTGGAGCGCCTGGCCGACCCGGACACCCGCGAACGCATCCGCGCCGAGATCGAGGAGATCGGTTCGGACGGCTGCCACGGCGTGCCGGTCGACTGGGACACCATCGAGATCAACGGCGTCCGCAAGGCCGAGAACGCCCACCTGGTCGGCAAGTCCGTCGCGCAGTCCGCGCGGGAGGCGGGCCGGCCGCCGGCCGAGCTGTACTTCGACACCCTGCTGTCCGAGCGGCTGGGCACCTCGTGCCTGATGCACGTCGGCCACGAGGAGAACGTCCAGGCGATCATGCGCCACCCCGCGCACACCGGCGGCAGCGACGGCCTCCTGGTAGGTGCCCGGCCGCACCCGCGCGCATGGGGCACGTTCCCCCGCTACCTCGCCCGGTACGTGCGCGAACTGGGCGTGCTGAGCCTGGAGGAGTGCGTCGCGCACCTGACCGGACGGGCTGCCAAGCGTTTGCGCCTGACCGATCGGGGGCTCGTGCGGGAGGGCTTCGCCGCGGACCTCGTGCTGTTCGACCCGGCGGAGGTGGCGGACACCGCGACCTTCGACCAGCCCCGGCAGGCCGCCGCGGGCATCCCGTACGTCGTCGTCAACGGGGTCCCCGTGATCGACGGTGGCAGGCGCACCGACGCCCTGCCCGGTCACTCCCTGCGAAACACCCGGAGCCGCGCATGATCGACTGGTTGCAGCATTCCACCGGCGGGCTGCTCACCCTGTCCGCGCTCAGCATCGCCCTGCTGCTGGTGCTGATCATCAAGGTCAAGGTGGAGCCCTTCATCGCCCTGCTGGTGGTCGGCCTGCTGGTGGCACTGGCCGCCGGGCTGCCGGTGGAGCAACTGGTGGGATCGGCCCAGAAGGCGTCCGGGTCGCTGTTGGAGACGGGGTTCGGCGGCATCCTCGGGCACGTGGCCGCGATCATCGGCCTGGGCACGCTGCTCGGCGCGATCCTGGAGGCGTCCGGCGGCGCGGAGGTGCTGACGCGGTCGCTGCTGCGGTCGTTCGGGGAGAAGCGCGCGCCGCTGGCGATGGGCCTGGCCGGGTTGATCTTCGGTGTGCCGGTGTTCTTCGACATCGGCATCTTCGTGCTCGCGCCGCTGGTGTACGTGGCGGCGAAGCGGTCGGGCCGGTCGATCGTGCTGTACGCGATGCCGTTGCTGGCCGGTCTGTCCGTGATGCACGCGTTCATGCCGCCGCACCCCGGTCCGGTCGCCGCGGCCGGGCTGCTGAAGGTGTCGCTGGGGTGGATCATCATCATGGCGCTGGCCGTGGCGATCCCGGCGTGGCTCATCGGTGGCGTGATCTTCTCGGCGTGGGTGGGCAAGCGCATCAACGTTCCCGTGCCGGAGGAGATGCTGGCGGCTGCGGAGAAGGTGCGGGCCGAGGAGGGTCGGGGTGAGCCGCCGCTGTCGCTGGTGCTCGGGATCATCCTGGTGCCGCTGGTGTTGATCCTGGCCGGCACGTTCGGGTCCATCCTGCTGGCCAAGGGTTCCACGCTGTACGGGGTGTTCACGTTCTTCGGCACGCCCGCCGTGGCGTTGACCATCGCGGTGCTGCTGGCGTTCTGGCTGCTGGGTTTCCGGCGCGGGATGACGCGGCAGCAGGTGACCGAGCTGTCCGGGGCGTCGCTGCGGCCGGTGGCGATGATCCTGCTGGTGGTCGGCGCGGGCGGGTTCTTCGGCGCGGTGCTGTCGGCGACCGGCGTGGGCAAGGTGCTGGCGACCGAGCTGTCGGACCTGGGCCTGCCGGTGATCGCACTGTCCTATGTGATCAGTTGCGGGATGCGGATCGCGCAGGGCTCGGCGACGGTGGCGATCGTGACGACGACCGGGATCGTGGCGCCGGTGGTGGGCGACCTGAACTACTCGCAGCCGCAGTTGGCGTTGGTGGTCATGGCGATCGCGGCCGGGTCGATCATCGCCTCGCACGTGAACGACGGCGGGTTCTGGATCGTGTCGCGGTACTTCGGGTTGTCGGTCAAGGAAACCCTCCAGACGTGGACCGTTCTGGAGACCATCCTGTCCGTGGTCGGGTTCGCGGTGGCGGCCCTGTTGAGCCTGGTGGTGTAGCCGGGAAAAGCGCCTGTGCCCCGGCGGGGGCACAGGCGCGTCTCTTATCAGGCTTTGGAGCCGTCGGGCTTGGCCGCGAACCACACGCCGCCCACGCCGTGACCCTTGGCCTCGCCGCACACCTTGTCCTCGGCGAACAGGTAGAGCGGCCAGCCCGCCACGGTGACCTGCCTGGTGCCGTCCTTGCGGGTGACCGTGCCGACCAGGCCCTTGTCCACGCCCTGCACCTCGAAGTTCTCCGACTCCACCAGCAGCGGCGGCCACTTGGCGGCGCAGTCGCCGTCGCAGTTCGACGTCGGCGGCTTGGCGGTGTCCTTGTCGAAGCGGTACAGGGTCATGCCGTCCTTGTCGGTCAGCACGGTGCCGAGCTTGCCCACGGACGCGGTGGTCAGCGCCAGGCCGGCCGCCGCCTGCTGCGCCTTCTTGCCGTCCGGCGCGGCGACGAACCACGTGCCGCCGACGCCTTGGCCCTTGGCGTCGCCGGGTGCCTGGTCCTGCGCGAAGCGGTACAGCGGCCAGCCGCCGACGGTGATCTGACGGGTGCCGTCGGCGCGTTCGATCGTGTTGACGAGCTTGTCGTCGACGCCCGCGATCTTGACTTCTTCGCTCCGGGCCAGGGCGGGCGGCCACTTCTGGGCACAGTCACCGTCGCAATTGGACACTGATGGGCTCGCGGTGTCCTTGTCGAACCGGTAGAGCGTCAGGCCGTCGCCATCGGTCAGCACGGTGCCCAGGCCCGGCACGACGGCCGTGGCCAGCTCCGACTCCTGCGCGAGGGCGTTGGCACCAGCTTGCGGCGCAACGACTTCCGGCACGGCGGTTCCGGGCTGGGCGGTTCCGGGCTGGGCGGCCTGCCCGCACGCGCCGAGCAACGCGATCCCGACGAGTGCCCCGAACAAGGCCGCACGAGTGCGGATCATGGTGAACCTCCTTGGGTGATCGCGGCGTTCGCGGCGACCGACTGCCACCAACACGGACGGCAGTGCCCAGTGGTTCAACCGGATTTCTCAGTCCACGCCCGGCTCGCGGAACGCGGCGCGCTTGAGCGGCGGCACCGCCTCGAACAGGCGCAGCACCGACTTGAAGACCACCTTGCCCGCGCGGTTGCCCGACACGAACTGGCGGGCGCTGCGCAGCGACGCCTTCACCGCCGCGAAGCCGTACTCGCGCATCTGGTTCTCGTAGTCGGCGATCGCGTCCAACGGCGCGCGCTCCACCAGGTTGCGGCACAACAGTCGTGCGTCGCGCAGCGCCGTGTTGGCCCCGATGCCGCGCATGGGCGTCATGCTGTGGATGGCGTCGCCGAGCAGTGTCACGGTTGTCGGCCGCCACGGCTCGACCGGCGTGGACGTGCGGATCGGCCAGTGCGCGACCTCCGCCGCCGGCGTCTCTCGGACTACGCGCACCAGGTCCGGGTGCCAGTCCGCGACCGCTTGCGCCACCTCGGTTCTGAGGTCGCCCGACGCGTCGAACCCGTCCGCCGCGTACGCCCACATCAGGTAGCCCTCGCCGGTGAGGATGTGCGGGGCCAGGAACATGCCGGCCGGGCGGCGCGGGATCACCGACAGCGGGCTGTCCAGCATCCGGCGCGGCAACCAGGCCCGGGTTTCGGGGGTCAGCGGCAGCTTGCCCGCGATGGCGGTGATGCCGGTGTCCACCCGCTTCGCGTGTGGAAGGTACTGGGCGCGCACGGCCGAGTTCGCGCCGTCCGCGCCGACCAGCACGTCGCAGCGCACGGACGAGCCGTCGGCGAAGTGCGCGGTGATCCGGCCGTCGACGTGCTCGTACCGGGTGAACTTGCGGTCGAAGTGCACGTCCAGGCCGTCCAGCAGGACTTCCCGGAGGGTGATGCGGCTGACGGAGTGGTGCGCGCGTTCCGGCGCGGCTTCCGGGACGTCGAGGGTCATCAGCGGCGTGAGGCGGTCGTCGACGAACGCGAAGCCCGACGCGTACCCGGCGGTCTCGACGAACCTGCGCCACAGGTGCGGCGGCAGGCACTCGTGCAGCGCCTGGGACCCGTGCGGGTCGATGTGCAGGCGGTACCCCTGGAGGCGGTCGGTCGGCGTGCGGTCCCGCTCGTGCACCGAGACTTCAACGCCCGCCTGCGTCAACCCCTGCGCCAGGCACAGTCCTCCGACACCGCCACCGATCACTGCAACGTGGATGCTCATGCCGACAACTATCATCCAGTTGGATGATTAAGTCAACCGCACATTTGACACAGTTCGTCGGCTACCGTGACCCCGTGCCCCGCCGCTCCCCCGAACCGGACGAACGCAAGCGCGACCCCGAGCGCACGAAGGCGCGCATCATCGAGGCGGCGGTGGCCGAGTTCGGCGCCAAGGGGTTCGCCGCGACCCGGGTCAGCGCCATCGCCGAGCGGGCGGGCGTGAACAAGCAGCTGATCTCGTACTACTTCGGCGGCAAGGAAGGCCTGTTCAAGGAGATCACCGGCCAGTGGCTCCAGCACGCCGACGTGCTGCGGGAAGGGCCGATGGCCGAGGTGGTGCGCAGGTTCGCGCTGAGCACGGCGACCCACCGCGACTGGGCGCGGCTGCTGGTGTGGACGAACGTGACCGAGGAGGACGCGCCCGCCGACCAGGGCGAGGCGGAGTACTTCAAGGCCCAGGTCGAGGACGTGAAGCGGCGGCAGGCCGAGGGCGAGATCCCGGCGGACGTCGACCCGGCGGCGTTCCTGCTGGCCGTGACGGCCGCCGCGAGCGCGACCGTGTTCATGCCGCAGATGGCCCGGCGGATCACCGGCCAGGACCCGGCGTCACCGGAGTTCACCGAGCACTACGCCGAACAACTGGCGCGGATCGTCCGCCACCTGGGCTGAGTCAGCCCCCGGAACGCGCCTCCTGCACGCCGAGCACCGCCAGCCGGTCGGCGCGCTCGTTGTCGACGTGGCCGGCGTGGCCCTTCACCCAGTGCCATTCGACCTGGTGGGGCGCGGCGGCCTCGTCCAGCCGGCGCCACAGGTCGGCGTTCTTGACCGGCTGCTTGGCGGCGGTCTGCCAGCCGTTGCGCTTCCACTTGGCCATCCACGACATGACGCCGTTGCGGACGTAGGTGCTGTCGGTGTAGATCCGCACGACGGACGGCCGGGTCAGGCTCTCCAGCGCCCGGATCGGCGCCATGAGCTCCATCCGGTTGTTGGTGGTCGGCCCGGCGTCACTGCCGTGGAGATCCTTCTCGTGCTGCCCGTACCGCAACACGGCGCCCCACCCGCCGGGACCGGGGTTCCCGCTGCACGCCCCGTCGGTGTAGATCTCGACCACGCCCTCACCCACCCCGGCAAGATACCCACCGGGCCGCGCCCTACCGACACGACCGTCCCACTGACGGCGAGTAACGCGACGGCTCCGGTACGACGAAGAAGCGAGCAGACGGCTGGTCACGCATCCGGCCGAAGACATGGGAGCGGCTTGTGGACGGTTACGGAATCTTTGTCGACTTCGACGGTCAACGGCTGGTGGTGCGGCCGAAGACCGTCCAGGCCCAAGCCGCACTCGGCACGACCGACCTGCACCTCGCTCCCGCCGACATCGCCTTCCTCAACCTGAAGACCGCGGGGTTATTGCGCAACGGTCGCCTCGAACTGACGATGCACAACGGCAGTCGCTACCAGCTGCCCTTCACGCGTCCCCAGGAGGCCGACTTCACCTGGTTGTACGGCGCCTTGATGGCGGCGCGAGCCGGCATGGCGGGAGTGGCCGCGCCACAGCCGTACGCCATGCCCGTCCCACCACAGCCGCACACCATGCCGGTCGCAGCACCGCAGCCGCCCACCGCACCCATCACGGCACCACAGCCGCCCACCGCACCCATCACGGCACCACAGCCGCCCACCGCACCCATCACGGCACCACAACCGCCCACCGCACCCATCACGGCACCACAACCGCCCACCGCACCCATCACGGCACCACAGCCGCCCGCCGCACCACAGCCGGCGTGCGAGGTCGTCGCGCCCGAAGTGCTCGTTCTCCGCGGATCCGGTTGGTTCGGCCAAGAGGTCGTCGGGGAATCGCACTACACCGAGGCGTTGAGCGGACTCGCCGGCAAGACGCGGACCGGTGAGCGCGAGACGCTGGCCGAGCTGCGCCCCGAGCCCCACAACTCGTACGACCGCAACGCGGTGCAGGTCGTGGTCGAAGGACAGGTGGTCGGGTACCTGCCGCGCGAGGCCGCCGCCGAGTACCACCAGCCGCTCAAGGCGATCGGCCGGCCCGCGGCCTGCCGCGCCCGGTTGTGGTGGTCGCGCGAACGCGGTGACCTCATGGCGAGCGTCACCCTCGACCTCGCCGACGTGGCGCTGCTGTTCCCGGTGAACTCCGTGGACACCGGTGTGCGGCACGTGGTCGTGCCGCCGGGTCGCACCTACCAGCTGGCCAAGGAGAACGAACACCTGGACGTGCTCGGCCCGTTGGTCCAGCAGGGCCACGTGCCCGGCCGCGCGCTGGTGGTCGCCGGTCTGCGCGTTGTCGAGCGAGTCGGGCCGCGCAGCACCAGCCAGGTCGTCGAGGTGCTGGTGGACGGTCGACTGATCGGTGAGCTGAGCAAGCAGACGTCCACCCGGTTGGCCCCGTTCCTCCGGCCGCTCCAGGAAGCCGGTGTCGCCTGCTACGCCGACGTTGCGCTGACCGGCAACGCGTTCGCCGTCGAAGCACGACTGCACATCACGCCGCCGGAGGAACTGCCGCCCGACTTCGTGGCACAGGTCCAGCGGGAGCTGGCGGGGGCTGATCACCCCGACGCGGCCTTCTTGATCTTGCGCCACCCGCCGGCCCGGTTGTTGGCGATGATGTGGCGCAGCAGCTCGGCCAGGGCCGGGGCGTTGATCGGGTCGTCGCGGTAGATCGAGATCATGCGGCCGGTCTTGTTGTCGTGGCCGGCGGTGATGATGCCGTGCGGGTCGGGGACGATCGCGCCGTCGTACAGGAAGACGTTGACGTGGTCCTTCGTGGCCAGCAGGGCGCAGACGTTGCCCTGGAGGACGAAGTACGGGCGGTTGGTGAACTTGATGGTCTCCTCGATGTCGGGGTCCGCCTCGTGCACCAGGGCGCGCACGCGGCGGCAGATGTCCTGCTGCCACTCGGGCAGGGCGTCGATGTAGTCGTCCACCCGCGGATCGGTCATGGCCCGCTCCCTTCTCTCCTGGACGAGTAGAAACCCGATCGCGGATTTCGACATGGTGGGACGAAGATCTTGGCCGTGTTCCCCGACTTCGCCCGTGCGCCGAACATCGCCGACCACCCGGACGTGTACGAGCGGGAGAACGAGGCGATCGACCCGACCGGGGTGCTGTGGCGGGCGTTGCGCGCCGAAGCGGACTGGGCGGGGCGCACGATCGTCGACCTGGGCTGCGGCACCGGCTTCTGGCTGCCCCGGTACGCCGACCCTGGAACCACCGTGGTCGGCGTCGAACCCGACCCGGACCTGCGGGAACGCGCCACCGCCCGGGTCCAGACCCCCGTCCTGGCGGGCTCCGCCGAACACCTCCCCCTGGAAGACTCCAGCGTCGACGTCGTCCACGCCCGCTTCGCCTACTTCTTCCCACCCGACTGCGAACCGGGCCTGCGCGAGGTCCTGCGCGTGCTCAAGCCCGGCGGACGCCTGGTCGTCATCGACAACGACTGGCGCCACGGCGACTTCGGCGCCCTCCTCACCCGCTCCACCTGGGCCACCGCCCAGGGCACCGCCGACACCACCGACGAGTGGTGGCACCGCCACGGCGCCCGCCGCACCGAGGTGATGTCGTCGTGGCGCTGCCGTGACGCGGCGGAGCTGGAGTCCGTGCTGCGCATCGAGTTCCCGCCGGCCGTGGTCGACGACTGGCTGGCCGCCAACCCCGGCCGACGCGAGATCAGCTACGGCTACACCCTGTTCACCGTGACCGCCGGATAGGCCAGGAGTCGCCGGATGACCCGCGTGCCCGTTGGCCCAACGGGTTGAGCGAGGATGGCGAGCGTGAAGTGGTCACGTGCGGTGCACCACCTGCGCAACTTGGCGGCGAGTTGCGCGGAGATGGACAGCCGGTCGAGTTCGATCTACCGGTTCCGGATCGTCCAGTTGTGGGCGGTCGGTGACGTCCTCGGGCAGGCTCGCGATCTCGAGCACGTCACCGTGGCGTTGGCGGTCGACCTTCCCGTGGACGAGGTGCCGTGGCGGGGCGAGCCGCTCGGCGCGGAGCACTGGCTCCACGCCACCCGCGTGGCGACGAACCCGATCGTGCCGCTGTGGCGATCAGCGCACGGCCCGGTCTGGAACCACCACGTCGAACGCCCGGCCCTGGTGTGGGACTCGGCGAGCGGGGTCGTCGAGGACACGTTGACCGCGTTGGCGGAAGGACGGGGTGATCGGGTCCGGGTGACCGCGCCGAGCACGGACGAACTGCGTGCGCGCCTCGAAGACGAGTTGGCGGTCAGCCTTCGTGCGCTGCGTGGTCGCGCGCGCGCCTACGAGGAGCGGCGCTGGCGTCCGGGCAAGCTCACTCCCGTCGCGGACGACCTGTGGCGTGTCACCGACGGCTACCTCGACCTTCTGGACGCCCTCGCACGTCTCGGGACCCACTGATCCAACAGTCCTCCGCGATGGCTACGCTGACGCCCGTGGCCAGGTGTTTCCCGGACTCCGCGTTTCCTGGTGGGGGATCTCGT
Organism: Actinosynnema sp. CA-248983; assembly: GCA_050954585.1. GTDB lineage: Bacteria > Actinomycetota > Actinomycetes > Mycobacteriales > Pseudonocardiaceae > Actinosynnema. Next base: position 6,595,604 of record CP191863.1, read on the forward strand.
GGGTAGGCGGGCGAAGATTTCCGATGCGATAACCGGTCGGTGGCGGATCGTCGAGATGAGCGGATGGGACCGCGACGCCATCGACCTGGTCGAGCCGGGGTTCATCGAGTTCGCCGGGGACGGGACCGGCGAGTTCGGCTTTATCGTCGTCCGCGGTGCGATGGACTGCCGGCCGGTTGAGCGGGACGGCCGGGTCGGTATCGAGTTCACCTGGGACGGCTCCGACGAAGGCGACCCGATCAGCGGACGCGGCTGGGCGTTCCCCGCCGACGACGGGATCGAGGGGCACCTGTTCTTCCACATGGGAGACGATTCGAGCTTCCGAGCAGAACCCTTCCCTCCGAGTCGGTGAGCTGGACGGGCTGTGAGCGAGCACCAGTACTACGAATTCCTGGCGATCGACCGGCCCCTGGACGCCGCCCAGCAGGCCGAGGTCCGATCCATGTCCACCCGGGCGACGATCACGGCCACGAGTTCGTCGTGCTCGACTTCGTCAACGAGGCCGAGCCCGGTGACTTCGACTTCGACTACGACCCCGAGGCGTTGCTGTCGGAGATCGCCGGAGTCCGCGCCGAACTGGCCACCGGCGACCTCCGACCGCTCTATCTCGCCTGGCTGGCCGCCTACGGCGTCTGGGAACGCGACGAGGACGCCTTCGACCGCGAGGCGGACGACGACGTCGAGCCCCCAGTCCCACCCGGTCTGGGCACACTCACCGCGCCCCAGCGGGCACTGGCCCACTTCCTCCGCCTCGACGACGACCTGCTCGCGATCGCAGCCCGGACCAGCCCACCACTGGACAGCACCACAGCCGACCCCGCCCACCTCACCGCCTTGGGTGCTCCGCCTGCCGGTCGCCGAAAAGGACCGCATCCTCGAACGTATCCTCCAAGGCGAGGCCGCACGCGTGCGAATGGAACTACAGCACCACTTCCGCAACGACACCGCCCCGGCTGCCCGAACCGTGGGTCAACTGCTCGACGACGCGGCCCGCCTCCGAGCCGACCGACAGAGCTAACGCGAAACAAGCCGCGCCCCGGCGAATCCCCTGTTCAGCGAAACGTGGCCGTCTGAGAGTCAGGTGGCCACGTTCGGCCAAGCTCACCAGCCTCGCGCGCGCCACTCGTCCAGGTGAGGGCGTTCCTTGCCCAGCGTGGAGTCGTCGCCGTGCCCTGGGTAGAACCACGTGTCGTCCGGCAGCACGTCGAAGATCCGCTCCTTCACGTCCGTGAACAGCGACACGAAGTCCTCCGGCGAGGTGGTGCGACCGACTCCACCCGGGAACAGCGAGTCACCCGTGAACAAGTGCGCCCCCTCCGAAGGCGACCGGTAGAGCAGGGCGATCGACCCAGGCGTGTGGCCGCGCAAGTGGATCACGGAGAGAGGCACCCGCCCGACCATCACCGTGTCCCCGTGAGACACCAGCTGGTCCGGCGGGATCGGCAACACCGAAGCGTCCAACTCGTGCGCCACCGTGTTCGAGCCGTTGGCGCCCGCCACCGCACCCAAAGCACCCCAGTGGTCCTGGTGGCGATGAGTGGTCACGACGGTCTTCAGGCGTGGGCGTTCCAGGGAGTGACCCACCAGGTCCGAGATGCGGCTCGGGTCGGCGGCTGCATCAACCAGCAGGGCCTCGTTGGTCGCACGGCACACCAAGAGGTACGCGTTGTTGTCCATGGGGCCCACGCTGAGCTTGGTGATGGTGAGTTCGCCCAGCGTGCGGCGGGCGGCGGGGCCGTTCGGGTCGACGTGTCCCGTGTAGTCCTCAAGTACGTCCACGAGGGCCGACGGTAGTCCAAGGGCACCCTTCAGGGTCCGTACAGGTTCGTCCAATAGGCTTGGTGCCGATCACGCCAGTCAAGACGACGTCACTTGAACACGCACCGAACTGGGTAACTCAGCCTCGTGCCTTCTCCTCGCCGGATCAACTGGGACCTCCTGCGCGTCCTGGCGGTGGCGGCTGTCCTGCTCCAGCACGCCACCCACGCCGGCCCGTCGGTGCACCCGGAACTCAGCCCGCCCCTGTTCACCGTCTCCCTGGAGATGGGCGCCAGCACGCTGGTCGTCATCTCCGCCTTCTTCGCCTGCGCCTCCCTCGCCAAAGGCGAACCCGCGCGCTTCCTGCGCAACCGCCTCGCCCGCCTGGTCCCCGCCTACGTGGTCGCGGCGATCTGCACCTACGCCGTCCTGACCCGGCTCGCCCCCGCCGGCTGGAGCCACTTGGAGCCCCGTGACCTGGTGGTCAACGCGCTCATGCTGCAGAACTGGTTCCCCGACGCCCGCCTGGTCGACTTCTCCTACTGGACCCTCCCGGTCCAGGTCACCGGGTTCGTCGCGGGCGCGGTGCTGGCTTCCCGGGTCCGCGGCTCGAAGTTGAAAGCCCTGCTCTGGGCGTTGGTGGTGGCGCCGCTCGTGCTTCGCCTCTGGACCGTCGAACCGGGTGCCGTGCGCACCCTCTACGACGGGTTCGGCATGCACCGGGGCCAGCTCTTCGCCGCGGGCGTCAGCCTGTGGCTGTGGTCCAAGGACCGGCTGACCGGCCGGCACCTCACGGTGCTCCTCCTGGCCGCCCTGACCGCACAAGCCGTGCACAGCGCGGACGTCGTCTCCACGGTCGCGCTCGGCGTGCTGCTGGTGGGCGTGGCCGCGTGCGCGAAGGGGCCGGACTGGGACGTCGGCCCCGTCCGGTTCCTGCGCCGGCCGGTCAAGTGGCTCGCGGGCATCTCGTACGGCGTCTACCTGGTGCACCAGGAGATCGGCTACGTCGCCATGGCCGGGGTCGCCCGCTTCGGAGCCGCCGTCGAACTCGTCACCTTCCTGGGCACGGCCGTCGTCCTGGGCTGGCTGCTGACCAAGTTCGTGGAGAAACCGGCGTTCAAGGCGCTGACCGCGAGCCACCGCCCCGTCGTGGTGCGGCTGGTGCTGGCCGCCCGCCTGCACTCCGCTCAGAGCCACCTGGGCAGCGTGGGCGCGGCGCCGTTCAGCAGTGCGCCGCTGTGGCGGCCGGTGAGCCACCCCAGCACGTCCGCCGCGGACCCGCTGACCGCCGTCGACCCGCTCCTCCCGGTCAACTCCCAGCTGCGCTGACGGCCGTCGGGCAAGGTCACGTCCACGCGCACGTCGGGCACGTCGTCGCGGTCGGCGTACTGGCCGACCGCGTCGTCCAGGAACCCCTCCAGCAGGTGCCCGGGCACGTCGGCGAACCCGACGCCGGCGTCCAGGTCGACCAGGTGGAACCACACCTCGCGCAGCCGCAGCCAGGGCACCCGGTGCGCGGGCAGGACACCGCTGTGCGGGTGCACGACCTCCGCCTCCCACGCGGTCGCGGGCAGGTCGCGGGCGGCGGTGGCGAAGCGCTGGCAGGCGGCGTCCAGGTCGGCGCGCAGCAGTTGCGGCTGGCGGCCGGCGCCCTCCTCGATGTCGGCGTCGCGGTCGGCGGCGCTGGGGTACATGGGGTGCTCGACGCCGGTCTTGGCCCACGTCAGCAGGTTGACCAACGCGTCGGCGTTGCGTGCGAGATGTGTCACCACGTGCGCCCGGCTCCAGCCCGGCAGCAGGCTCGGACCGCGCAGAACCACGTGGTCAAGGGCGTCCACGGCCTCGTAGAGAGCCTGTGTCGCCCGCTCGACTTCGGCGAGACCGGCGACGGCGTCCTGCGCGGCGGACGACTGCTCGCGCGGCGCGGGTACGCTCGTCTCGGCGGATCGGACCTGGGCGGCATCAGCGAAGCTCATGGGCACCTCATCCCCGGCGTCTGCGGCCGAATGGCCTATCGTCCCAGCGTAGGGGCGATCGCTACCGACCGGTAGAGCCGTTGGCGCACGATCGCGGTGGGACCCACCCGTTTTTGTCGGTGCCCGCCCCTAGCATGGGACGCGCCCTCCCCGACAGGCCTGTCGAGGTGGTCCAGTACGCTTTTCGAACGTCTGTTCGGGGGATGGCCGAATACCGAAGGGAACCGTCGTGGCTGACCGCCTCGTCGTACGCGGCGCACGCGAGCACAACCTGCGAGGGGTGGACCTCGACCTGCCGAGGGACAGCCTCATCGTGTTCACCGGGCTGTCCGGCTCGGGCAAGTCCAGCCTGGCCTTCGACACGATCTTCGCCGAGGGCCAGCGCCGCTACGTCGAATCGCTGTCGGCCTACGCGCGCCAGTTCCTCGGGCAGATGGACAAGCCCGACGTCGACTTCATCGAGGGCCTGTCGCCCGCGGTGTCGATCGACCAGAAGTCGACCAGCCGCAACCCGCGCTCGACCGTCGGCACCATCACCGAGGTCTACGACTACCTGCGCCTGCTCTACGCCCGCGCGGGCAAGCCGCACTGCCCCACCTGCGGCGAGGCCATCTCCAAGCAGACGCCGCAGCAGATCGTGGACCAGGTCCTGGCGATGGAGCAGGGCACCAAGTTCCAGGTGCTCGCGCCGGTCATCCGGGGCCGCAAGGGCGAGTACCTCGACCTGTTCTCCACGCTGCAGTCCCAGGGCTACTCGCGGGCCAAGGTCGACGGCGTCGTCTACGCGCTGGGCGAGGTGCCCAAGCTCAAGAAGCAGGAGAAGCACCACATCGCGGTGGTGATCGACCGGCTCGCCGTCAAGACCAGCGCCAAGCAGCGGCTCACCGACTCGGTGGAGACCGCGCTGCGCCTGGCCGACGGGCTGGTCGAACTGGAGTTCGTCGACGTCCCGGAGAACGACCCGGGCCGGGTGCGCGGCTTCTCCGAGAACCTGGCCTGCCCCAACGGCCACCCGCTGGCGATCGAGGACCTGGAGCCCCGGTCGTTCTCGTTCAACTCCCCCTACGGCGCGTGCCCCACGTGCACCGGCATCGGCGTGCGCAAGGAGGTCGACCCGGAGCTGGTCGTCCCGGACGACGAGCTGTCGCTGTCCGAGGGCGCCATCGCGCCGTGGGCCACCGGCCAGACCGCCGAGTACTTCGCCCGCCTGCTGGAGGCGCTGGCGCTGACCATCGGGTTCCGCATGGACACCCCGTGGCGCCAGCTCCCCGCCAAGGCGCAGAAGGCGATCCTGCACGGCGTCCCGGAGCAGGTGAACGTCCGCTACAAGAACCGGTACGGCCGCGAGCGCTCCTACTACGCCAACTACGAGGGCGTGATCCCGTTCCTGGAGCGCCGCCAGGAGCAGACCGAGTCCGAGTACATGCGGGAGAAGTACGAGGGCTACATGCGGGAGGTGCCGTGCCCGGTGTGCCAGGGCACCCGCCTCAAGCCGGAGATCCTGGCCGTCACGCTGCACCACGGCCGCAAAGGCGACAAGTCCATCGCCGAGGTCTGCGCCATGTCGGTGCAGGAGTGCTCGGAGTTCCTCGACGGGCTGAAGCTGGGCAAGCGCGAAGCGATGATCGCGGGCGCGGTGCTCAAGGAGATCCAGGCCCGCCTGCACTTCCTGCTCGACGTCGGCCTCAACTACCTGTCCCTCGACCGGGCCAGCGGCACGCTTTCGGGTGGTGAGGCGCAGCGCATCCGGCTGGCCACCCAGATCGGCTCCGGCCTGGTGGGCGTGCTGTACGTGCTGGACGAGCCGTCCATCGGCCTGCACCAGCGCGACAACCACCGCCTGATCGAGACCCTGACCCGCCTGCGCGACCTGGGCAACACGCTGATCGTGGTCGAGCACGACGAGGACACCATCCGCACCTCGGACTGGGTGGTCGACATCGGCCCCGGCGCGGGCGAGCACGGCGGCCAGGTCGTGCACAGCGGCCCGTACGCCGAGCTGCTCAAGAGCAAGAAGTCGATCACCGGCGACTACCTGTCCGGCCGCAAGCAGATCGCGATGCCGTCCTCGCGCCGCAAGGTCGACAAGAAGCGCCAGCTCACCGTGGTCGGCGCGCGCGAGCACAACCTGCGCGGCATCGACGTGTCGTTCCCGCTCGGGTGCCTGGTGTCGGTCACCGGCGTGTCCGGCTCGGGCAAGTCCACGCTGGTCAACGACATCCTGGCGACCGTGCTGGCGAACAAGCTCAACGGCGCCCGCCAGGTGCCCGGCCGGCACACCCGGGTCAAGGGCCTGGAGCTGGTCGACAAGCTGGTGCAGGTCGACCAGTCCCCGATCGGCCGCACACCGCGGTCCAACCCGGCCACCTACACGGGCGTGTTCGACCACATCCGCAAGCTGTTCGCGGCCACCACCGAGGCGAAGGTGCGCGGCTACCAGCCGGGCCGGTTCTCGTTCAACGTCAAGGGCGGGCGCTGCGAGGCGTGCGCCGGCGACGGCACGATCAAGATCGAGATGAACTTCCTGCCGGACGTCTACGTCCCGTGCGAGGTGTGCAAGGGCGCGCGCTACAACCGCGAGACCCTCGAAGTGCACTACAAGGGCAAGACCATCTCCGAGGTCCTGGACATGCCGATCGAGGAGGCCGCGACCTTCTTCGAGCCGATCAACGCGATCCACCGGCACCTGCGCACCCTGGTCGACGTCGGCCTCGGCTACGTGCGGCTGGGCCAGCCCGCGCCCACCCTGTCCGGCGGCGAGGCGCAGCGCGTGAAGCTGGCCTCGGAACTGCAGAAGCGCTCCACCGGCAAGACGGTCTACATCCTCGACGAGCCCACCACCGGCCTGCACTTCGAGGACATCCGCAAGCTGCTGGGCGTGATCAACGGCCTGGTCGACAAGGGCAACACGGTGATCGTGATCGAGCACAACCTCGACGTGATCAAGGTGTCGGACTGGCTGGTCGACATGGGTCCCGAGGGCGGCTCGGGCGGCGGCACGGTGGTCGCCGAGGGCACCCCGGAGGACGTGGCCGACGTGACCGACAGCTACACGGGCCAGTTCCTCCGCGAGGTGCTCGGCTCCGACGCGGCGGCGGTGGGGTAGTCCGGTGTCGCTGCACCGCTACCGGTTCCGCAGCGTGTGGACGGTGGACAGCCCGCCGGCCGACACCTTCGACGTGCTCGCGGACCTCGGCAGCTACCCGCTGTGGTGGCCCGAGGTCCGCGCCGCGCACCAGGTGGGCGAGCAGGCGGCCCGGCTGCACTGCCGTTCGGTCCTGCCCTACGACCTGGTGTTCGAGGCCCACCACAACGCCCGGGAGCCCGAGTCGGGGCTGCTGCGCGCGGACCTGGTGGGCGACCTGGAGGGGACGGTGAGCTGGCGCGTGCTGCCCGAGGGCCGTTCGGGGTCGCGCCTGGTGTACGTGCAGGAGGTCGAGGTCACCAAGCCGCTGGTCCGCAGGCTGGCGCTGGTGGCCAGGCCGCTGCTGAAGGCCAACCACGAACTGATGATGCGCAACGGCCGGCGCGGCCTGCGCACCTACCTCGCGGGTTTCCGGGCCGCGCGCGGCGAGTGACCCGGGTCAGATCTTCGGGCAGATGTCGTACATGATCTTGAAGAGGCGGTCGGACTCCGGGGAGTTGCCCACGGGCAGCTTGAAGTAGGCCTTGGTGGCGTCGACGCACTGCGTGAGCAGGTCACGTTCCGCGTCGAGGTCGTTCTGCCGGGAACGCTTGTCCGCCAACGACTTGTCGGCCTCCGCGCGCTCTTTCGCCACCTCGCCGGCGGCGGTCTCCTGGGCCGCGCGGGCGGCGGTCAGGCGGTCGGTCTCGTTGCGCTCGTTGACGAACAGGACCGTGAACACGGCCGCCGTGGCCAGGAACAGCGCGGCTACGGCGGACAGGGCGATGATCGGTGCGCGGCTCATCGGCAGGCCACCTCCACGCGGTCGATCGCGGCGGCCAGGGCCGGCTGGTTGCCGTCGCGGGCGGCGATGATCGAGTCCTTGGCCGGGTCGGCGCACTTGTGCAGTTCGGCGTTCTGCGACTCCAGCGACGAGATCATCTCGGTCGTCTCCTGGATGGACTTCCGGGTGTCGGACAGCTCGGCGCGACGGTCGTCCACCTGGCGGTTGGCGTCGTCGAGCGCGCGGGACGCGGTGGTGCGGTCCTGGCGGGCGTCGTTCCACAGGGCGGCCATGGTGCCCGCGCCTCCCAGCGCCAGCACGACCAAGAGCGCGAGGACGACAACAGCCGGGCGGGTCCTGGGAGCGGGTGGCGGGGGCGGCGGATAGGGCGGTGGGGCGGAATAGGGGGCGGTCATGCGGCGGACGTTAGGTCCGCGAGGGCGGGCCGTTCCACGAACTGAGCGACGGGAAGGCGGATCAGCGCCGGTCAGGCGGGGTGGGTGAGTTCCCCGGACCGGGCCGGAGCGGGCCGGACCGGGCCGGAGCGGACCGGGCCGGAGCGGACCGGAGCGGGCCGGAGCGGGCCGGAGCGGGCCGGAGCGGGCCGGGGTTCAGAGCCAGCCGTTGTCGTGGGCGGTGGTGACTGCGTCGGTGCGATCGGTCGCGCCCAACTTGGTCACCGCTGCCGACAAGTAGTTGCGGACCGTGCCCAAGGACAGCCGCAATCGGCGTGCCACCTCGGGCAACGGCGTGTCGTAGGCGGCCAAGCGCAGGACGTCCAGCTCGCGCGGTGTCAACGGGCACGCGGCCGGCACCAGCACGTCCGCCGCCACCGCCGGGTGCAGGTACCGCCCGCCGGCGTGCACGCGGCGGACGACGTCGGCCAGCACCCCGGACGGCGACGACTTCGGCAACACCCCCCTGGCGCCGGTCACCAGGGCCTGCCGGGCATCCGGCACGTCCGCGGCACCGGTCAGCACCACCACCGCGCACGTCGGCAGCAGCCGCGCCAGGTCACGCGCCACGGCGAACCCGTCCAGCAGCCCCGCCAGCACCACGTCCGGCGCGTGCGCGAGGGCCGACGCGACCGTCGACTCCCCGTCGGCTGCCGACGCCACCACGTCCAGGTCGCCCTCCAGCCGCAACAACGCGGCCAGTGCCACCCGCTCCAAGCCCGACTCGTCGGCCACCAGCACGCGGATGTGCACACCGCCTCCCCACCGGACCGGGTCGATCGTGCCCCACGGCCCGGCAGGGCGCACCCGCTAGCCCAAGGCGATGCCCAGCCTCCGGACGCCCTCGGCGATCTCGGGCACCGTGTTGGTGGTGAACGACAGCCGCAACGCGGACCGGTCCGGCGAGGTCGCGTAGAACGGCGCGCCGGGCACGAAGGCCACGTCCTGGGCCAGCGCCTTGGGCAGCACCTCCGCGGTGTCCACGCCGCCGGGCAGGGTCACCCACACGAACATCCCGCCGTCCGGGTCGCTCCACCGGGACCCGGCGGGCAGCGCCGACGGCAGGGCGGCCAGCATCGCGTCCCGCCGTTCCCGGTAGGCCGTGCACAGGCCCCGGATGTGCGCGTCGAGGTCGTTGTCGGCCAGGTACACCGCGGCGGCGGCCTGATCGATGGTGGAGGTGTGCAGGTCGGCCGCCTGCTTCACGATCACCAACGTGCGCAGCAGGTCCGCGGGCGCGCGCAGCCACCCCAGGCGCAGGCCGGGCGCGCCGATCTTGGAGAAGCTGCCCAGGTACAGCACCCGCTCGCTGAACGCCGCCAGCGCGGGCTCCGGCTCGCCCCGGTAGCGCAGCTCGCCGTACGGGTCGTCCTCCACCACCCACAGCCCGTGCCGGTCGGCCAGCGCGGCGATCTCGCGCCGCCGCGCGGCGGTCAGCGTCCGGCCGGTCGGGTTGGCGAACGTCGGCACCAGGTACAGCAGCTCGGGCCGCTCCCGCTCGACCACCTCGGCCAGCGCGGCCGGGTCCATGCCGTGCTCGTCCCCGGCGACCGGCACGACCCGCGCGCCGGCGAGCTGGAACACCTGGAGCGCGGCCAGGTAGGTCGGCTCCTCCACGGCGACCACCGCGCCGGGTTCGAGCAGCGCGGTGACCAGCAGGGTCAACGCCTGCTGGGAGCCGGTGGTGACGAGCAGGCCGGCGGCGTCGGTGGGCAGGGCGCGGGCGGTGAGCCGGGCGGCGACGTGGCCGCGCAGGTCCGCGTCACCCTCGGTGGGCGCGTACTGGAGGGTGCGGCGGGACACGGCCCGGTCGAACGCCGCGCGCAGGGCGTCCACGTCGAACAGCTCGGGCGCGGGCAGGCCGCCCGCGAAGGAGATCACCTCGGGCCGGTTGATCAGGGCGAGCAGGTCGCGGACTGGGGAGCTGGCGACGGTGAGCTTCCGAGGCATGGGCGGTCCTCCGGTGGACAGGTGAAAGGGGGTGCGCGGTCGTGCCGCGTCGAGGAGTCGCACCGGGGTGGAGGCGCCTCCTTTCACCCTAACCGGTGATCGAGTGGCCGCTCATATGCCTTTCTGGTTATATAGCTGTCGTGGCATCTACGTTCGCCGTGCTGGCCGACCCGCACCGCCGCGAGATCCTCGACGTGCTGCGCGCCGGCGAGCGGCCGGTCAACGACCTGGTCGACCTGCTCGCCCTCACCCAGCCCGCCGTGTCCAAGCACCTGCGGGTGCTGCGCGAGGCCGGGCTGGTCGAGGTGCGGCGGGACGCGCAGCGGCGCTGGTACCGGCTGCGGCCCGAGCCGCTGGCCGAGGTCGAGGCGTGGCTCGCGCCGTACCGGCGGATGTGGGAGCACAGCCTGGACGCACTCGAACGGCGATTGGACGTGATGGACCGATGAGCGCCGAACTGCGCCGCGTCGACGGCAAGCCCGTGCTGCGGTTCGAACGCCTGCTGCGGCACCCGCCCGCGAAGGTGTGGCGGGCGGTCACCGAACCGGGTGAACTCGCGCACTGGTTCCCGGCGGCGGTCGAGATCGACGACCGGGCGCTGCGGTTCACCTTCCCCGACGGCAGCGGCGACGACGGCGAGGTGCTGGAGTTCGACCCGCCGAAGGTCTTCGCGTTCCGCTGGAGCACCGACGTGCTGCGGTTCGAGCTGCTCCCCCACGACGACGGCTGCCTGCTGGTGTTCACGCACGTCCTGGGCTCCGAGCCGAGCGCGGGGCGCACCGCCGCGGGCTGGGACACGTGCTTCGGCGCGCTGGAGGCGTCCCTGGCGGGCCAGGAGTTCGCGCAGCCCACCGACTGGCTGGGCCCGATGGAGCGCTACGTCCGCGAGTTCGGCCTGGACGAGGGCCGGGCCGACGGGACGACCGTGCGGTTCGTGCGCGACCTGGTGTGGAAGCCGCTCGACGAGGTGTGGGAGCTGTTCACCGAGGGCTCCGACGACCTGCCCGTGCGCGCCTGGAACCCGGACGTGCCGCCCGGCCCGGTGACCGCCCGGGAACAGCCCCGGCTGCTGGAGTTCGACTCGCCAACCGGCCCGGTGCGCTGGGCGTTCCGGCACGACCCGGAGCAGGGCACGACGGTCGAGCTGACGCACTCGGTGCGGGACCCGGCGTTCGTGCCGACCGCGCTCGCCGCCTGGCACGTGCACCTGGAACTGTTCTTCGCGGCCACGTTCGGCGAGGTCCGGGGACCGTGGCCGGCGGACCGGGTCGCCGAGCTGACCGACCGCTACGCCGGTCGCGGGTCCGGCTGACCGACCGCTAGGCCGGTCGCGAGTCCGGCTGACCGACCGCTACGCCGGTCGCGGGTCCGGCTGACCCAGCCGGGCGTCCAGCCGCGCCAGGTGGTCGCGGCCGTACGGGCCGTTCTCCAGGCCGTCCACCAGCACCCCTGGCAGGTCTGGCGCATGGGTGTGGGAGGCGGCGGCCAGGGCGACGGTCGCGACCGTGTCCACGTCACCGGTGAACGCCACGCAGGCCCGCAGGACCTCGCTCTGGGTGGTGTGCCCGGCCAGCGCGGTCAACGCGGCCCGCACACTCATCACGCCCTTCGACCCGACCTTGCCGTGCCACGGCCGCGCCCACACCGGTGAGCCGAGCCGGTCCGCGATCCACGCCCCCACCTCGACCACCGGGCCCAGCCCGTACCGGCAGTAGTGCACGGCCAGCGCGGCGGCCGACGCGGACGCGATCCCGTCCGGCGTGTCGTGGGTGATCCGGGCTTGCCCGCGGGTGCGGTCCAGCACTTCGTCCACAGTAGACAGCAGACCGGCCGGGGCGGCCCGCATGGCCGCGCCGCTCTTGTCGCTGTCGGGCCGGATGCGGGCCAGGAAGTCTTCGCCCGTGCGCACTTCGGCGAGGAACGCCTGGAACCCGCGCGCGTAACCGGGGCGCGGGTCGCGGTGGAACGCGTCCACGAACCGCGCGGCGATCGTCTCCGGCGTCCACGGGTCGCCGTCGGCGAGCAGTTCGGCCAGGGCGAGCGTCATCTGGGTGTCGTCGGTGTACACGCCGGGGCGCAGGTCGTGCGTCGGGTGCCGGACGTAGCCGGTCAGGGTGTTGTGCGCGGCGACGAAACCCGGTTCGGCGTACTCGAACCCCGCGCCGTACGCGTCACCCACCGCCAACTCGACGAGCACTTCGACCCTCCGTCCGGGTCCGACCGAACGGCGTCGTAATGCCGCGCTATGACCGAGTCGGTATGTCCCGTTTCACACTATTGGCTGGTAATACTCGTTGTCGACCAAAGACACCCTGTGCGCGAGAAATCGCGTGTCTTTCGGAAACGAGGAACCTTGCGAATCACCAGGTTGATCCCTGCGCTCGCAGCCGCTCTGCTGTCCCTGCTCGCCCTGGCGCCGGCCGGCTCGGCCGCGCCCGCGAACGACGGTGGCGTGTCGCCGTACATCATCGGCGGCGGCTACGCGTCGAACGCGCCGTGGGCGGCACGGCTGTTCTCCAACGGCCGGCAGACGTGCACCGCGACGATCATCGCCCCCACGTGGATCCTGACCGCCCGGCACTGCGTGGGCGGTGGCGGCCTGTCGTTCCGGATCGGCAGCCTCGACCAGACGACCGGCGGCACCATGGCCAACGGCGTGCAGACCTACAACCACTCGGCGGACATCTCCCTGGTCCGGCTCGACCGCTCGGTCTCGGCCACCTACGCCCGCCTCGCCTCGACCAGCCCGTCGGCCGGCACGACCGTGCAGGTCTACGGGTGGGGCGCGACCTCGCGGTGCGGCTCCGAGATCAACTGCCAGTCCCGCTACCTGAAGGTCGCCAACGTCGTCGTCTCCGGCGCGTGCACCGACGCCTACGGCGGCAGCGCGATCTGCGCCCGCCGCGGCGACGGCATCACCGCGGGCGGCGACTCGGGTGGTCCGATGATGTACAACGGCGTGCAGATCGGCGTGGCGTCCACGAGCGACCGCCAGACCACGACCGCGTACACCAACGTCACCCGCTACCGCTCCTGGATCCAGTCCATCGCCGGCGTCTGATCAACGCCGCACCGGCCCGCCCGCCCCTGCGCGGGCGGGCCGTTCTCGTCTCACCCGCGCCGTCGGCGACCGATCAGGGCCAGCAGGGCGGTGCCGCTCAACAGCAGCATCCCGCCGACCATGACGAACGGCGCCAATTCCTTGCCAGTGCTCGCCAACTCGCCTTCCGCCAGCGGCACCGCAGTCGTGGTGACGGCGGTGGTGGTGTCAGCGGTCGTGGTCGTCGTGCTGTCGGCGGTCGTCGTGGTGGCGTCGGTCGTCGTGGTGGCGTCGGTCGTCGTGGTGGCGTCGGTCGTCGTGGTGGCGTCGGTCGTCGTGGTGGCGTCCGTCGTGGTGGTCGTGTCCGTCGTGGTGGTCGTGTCCGTCGTGGTGGTCGTGGTGGTGGTCGTCGTCGCTGTCCGGCAGGACGGCAGGTCGCCGGTGAACGGGTACGCGTGGAACTCGTTGCCGGTGCCGCCGCCGGACCCGCCGTGGGTCAGCGAGCCCGTGGTGAAGAAGCGCCCGTTGACGCCCGGCATGGTCACCGTGGTCATGCTCGCCGGGTTGCCGACCAGGACGCTGCCCTGGAACTGCGCGCCGCCGGCCAGCTCGACCGTCGTCGCGGTGGGGAAGTTCCACAGCAACCGTTCGCGCATGGAGTTGAGCTGCCCGCCGTCGGCGATCTCGCCGGTGTAGGTGGCGATCTTGCGGGCGTCGCCGATCAGGTTGACCAGCACGGTCGCCCCGTCCGGGATGCCCGTGAACACCAGCCCCTGCTGTCCACCGGACGCGCCGACCAGGTCGAAGTCCACGTTGAACACCTGGAGCGCGGACGTGCCGTCCCCGGTGAACAGGGTCTGGTAGTTCTGGTTGACCGCCGTGCCGGTGGCGGTCGCCGACGCGTAGCAGGCGCTGGCCGTGGTCAGTTCCGGCGACAGGCCCGCGTAGGGCTTGAACGCGTCGGGGTCGGGCTTGTCGGTCCCGGTGTAGGCGCCGGTCAGCGCGCCCGCGTGGTGGATGTTGCCGCCCTCGGCGAGCAGCTTCTGGCCGTCCGCGACGGTCACCGCGCCGCCGGTCACCAGGTAGTCGCTCCCGGGCGGCGGTGGCACGCGCGAGCCGACGCCGACGAGACCGACGTTGTAGGACGGCGACGCGCCGGCGGCCTTGTTCTGGTCGAAGTTCCCGCCCACCACGACCAGGCCCTCGGCCTCGGCGGCGCTCGCCCGGACCAGGTAGTCGCCGCCGACGAACACGCTGACCGCTGTGTCGTAGCCGGCGATGCCGCCGTTGTGGATCGGCGGGTACGGGTCGGGGCACTGCGGGCCGAGGCACGGCCCGAGCCCGCCCGGCAGCGGGTCGGCGGTGCCGGTTCCGGTGAGCGCGACCGCCGTGACCAGGGCGAGCGCGCCGACGACACCGAGCAGGTGGGTGCGGGACATGCGGTCGATGCTCTGTCCCGGCCACGCTCCGCGCGCGCGGAGACACCCCGGGTTACCCCGTCGGGGGTGACGAAAAGCCCCCGACGGGGTGACTTGCCGCAACCCCGACCGAACTCGCTTCACGAGTAGCGGCCGGCACCACATGCGCCGTGTTGGACGCTCGCGTATTTCCCGGCCGCAGAACCGCGCGAGCGTCCAACAGGTTGACAGGCATTCAGCGCCGGGCGGCGAGCCCGAGCCCGACGACCACCGTGGCCAGGCCGGCGACCAGCGCCGCGCCCGCCGTGCCCGCCGACGTCCCGGCGATCGCGACCAGCACAGCGAGCCCCATCGCACCGCCGACCTGCTGCGCCGTCGTAGCAACGGCCGACGCGACCCCTTCCTGGCCCGAGTCCACCCCGGCCGACGCGGTGATGAACATGGCCGGGAACGTCAGCCCACCGCCGATCCCCCACACCACCAGTCCGGGCAGCAACACCCAGAACCCGCCCTGCAGGGCCATTCCCACCGCCAGCAACGCGATGCCGACGCCGTTGCCGACCATCCCGACGACCAGCGCGCGCCGCACGCCCCACCGGGCGATCACCGGCCCGAGGAGCTTGAGCGAGGCGGTCATGGACACCAGCGTCAGCGGCAGGAACACCAGTCCGGCGGCCAGCGGCCGGTACCCGAGGACGTCCTGGAGGTAGGTCGTGGTCAGGTAGTACGCGCCGCCGAGCGAACTCTGGAACACCAGGATCACGCCGATCGCGGTCAGCAGCGCCCGGTTGGCCAGCAGCCGGGGCGGCACCAACGGCTCCCGCGTCCGCCGCTCGACCAGAAGGAACACCCCGAACACCACCAGCCCGGCCAGCACGGTCACCCCGCCCCGCACCCACCCGGTCTCCGGTCCCGTGACCAGCCCCAACACCAACAACACCGACGCCGCCGTGGCCAACAACGTCCCCACCACGTCAAACCCGGGCTTTTCCGCCGGTGCCCCGTGGGACTCCGCCGGCAGCCCGTGGGACTCTGTCGGTACCCCGTGGGACGATGGAACCGGGGCCGGAGGCCACGCCCGTCAGGCGGCAGCACGAACGGCGCGAGCGCAGCCGCGCCGAGCGCGAACGGCACCATCACCAGCAGCACCCACTCCCAGCCCCACGCGTCGGTCAGCACCCCGCCGAGCAGCGCCCCCACCGCGAGCCCGCCACTGCCCGCCGCGCCCCACACCGACAGCGCCCGGTTGCGCTCCGGCCCCTCGGCGAACCCCGACCCGATCAACGCCAGCGTCGCCGGCGTCAGCAAAGCCCCGCCCAGCCCCTGCGCGGCCCGCGCCGCCACCAGCACGCCCTGGTCCACGGCCAACCCGCCGGCCAGGCACGCGAGCCCGAACAGCACCAGCCCGCCGACGAACGCCCGCCGCGCGCCGAGCCGGTCCACCACCCGCCCGCCGAACAGCAGGAAACCGCCGAGCCCGACGGCGTACGCGCTGAGCACCCATTGCAGGGACTGCGCGGAGAACCCCAGCGCCCGCCCGATGTCGGGCAGCGCGACGAACACGATGTTGTAGTCCATCGCCACGATGAACTGGGCGAATGCCAGCAAGAAGATCCGCAGGCCCGTGCGCGGGCGTGCGGCGACCCCAGACGTCAAGATGCACTCCGTATTTTTACTGCACGGCATATAGTTGCAATATGCCGCACAGTACAGCAACGCTGTAGAGTGTCAACATGGCTGTCCAGGTGCCCAGCAGGCGGGCGCGGCTGCGCGCCGAGACGTCCGCCGAGATCCGCGCGACCGCGCTCAAGCTCATGGCCGAAGGCGGCCCGGACGCGATCTCGCTGCGCGCCATCGCCCGCGAGATGGGCATGACCGCCAACGCGATCTACGGCTACTACCCCACCCGGGACGACCTGGTCACCACGCTCATCGGCGAGGTCTACGGCGATCTGGTCCGCCAGGCCGAAGCCGCCCGCGACGCCGCCGAGGGCCCCGCCGCCCGGCTGCTGGCGTGGGCGCACGCGTTCCGCGAGTGGTCGCTGGCCAACCCGGAGGGCTTCCGGCTCATCTACGGCGACCCCGTCCCCGGCTACCAGCCGCCCGCCGAGGGCATCGAGCCGGAGCAGCGGGCCTGCGCCGACCTCGTCGACCTGGTCGTCGCCGCCTGGCCGACCGCCGCCGCCACCCAGTCCCACGGCGACCACCGCTGGGAGGACTTCGACCCGCACGTCACCGCGGACCTGCGCGCCGAGCACCCCGACCTGCCGCCCGCCGCCGTCGCGCTGGCCCTGCGCGTCTGGGGCCGGATGCACGGCCTGGTCACCCTGGAGGTCTATGGCCGCCTCCGCGCCCAGACCATGCAACCGGGCAAGCTCTACGAAGCCGAACTGGACGACCTGGTCCGCTCGCTGGGCCTCGGCTAGCGAACCCGCTCGGCCTCAGCCGGCGAACTCCACCCGCACGCCCAGCAGCCGCACCGCCCGCTCGTCGTCGAACCGCTCCCACGCGGCCAGCGCGGCCTGCTCGACGGGTCCGGCGTCCAGCGTCGGCCCGGCCAACGCCACCCCGCGCGTGTAGGTGAAGAACGGCGCGAACCGGGCCTTCACCACCACCCGCACCACCGGCCGCCCCTCCGCCGCCACGTCCTCCGCCACCCGTCGCGCCAGCGCCGCCACCTGCTCCCGGATCTCGTCGCGCGAGGTCAGGTCGTGCTGGAACGTCGTCTCCCGGCTCCGCGAGCGCGCCACCCACGGCGTCGCGGTGACCTCGGTGTCCCCCGCGCCCAGCGCCAGCCGGTGGAAGTGCGGCCCCATCGCCGGCCCGAACCGCGCCGCCAGGTCCGCCGGGTCGCTCCGGGCCAGTTCCTCGACCGTGCCGATGCCCAGTTCGGCGAGCTTCTTCGCGGTCCGCGACCCGATCCCCCACAGCGCCGTCACCGGCTTCGCGGCCATGACCGGGACCCAGTTCTCCCTGGTCAGGCGGTAGATCCCGGCGGGCTTGGCGAACCCGGTGGCGAGCTTGGCGCGCAGTTTGTTGTCCCCGATCCCCACCGAGCACGACAGGCCCGTCTCGGACTCGACGCGGGACCGCACAGTGGTCGCCAACGCCTCCGGGTCGTCGGTGCGCGCGCCCAGGAACGCCTCGTCCCACCCGATCACCTCGACCACCACGGGCAGTTCCCGCAGCACGTCCATCACGTGCGCCGACACCGCCTCGTAGGCGGCCGGGTCGGAGGGCAGGAACACCGCGTCCGGGCACTTGCGCACGGCGATCTTCAGCGGCATCCCCGAGTGCACGCCGAACTCCCGGGCCTCGTAGGACGCGGTCGCCACGACGGCGCGCTCGGTCGGGTCGCCGTTGCCGCCGACGACCACCGGCCTGCCCTTCAGCTCGGGCCGCCGCGCCACCTCGACCGCCGCGATGAACTGGTCGAGGTCCACGTGCAGGACCCAGTCCGGTTCGGACACAACCGCCAGTATGGGCGTGGGATGCTGCTCGGGTGACCCCGGAGGAACTCGCCCACCTGCGACGGGCCAGGGACCTCATGGACCGCGAGTACGCCCGGCCGCTGGACGTGCCCGCCATGGCGCGCGCCGCGCTGATGTCCACTTCGCACTTCGCCCGGCAGTTCAAGGCCGCGTACGGGGAGACGCCCTACAACTACCTGATGACCCGGCGCATCGAACGCGCCAAAGCCCTGCTGCGGCGCGGGGACGTGTCGGTCACCGACGTCTGCATGGCGGTCGGCTGCACCTCGCTCGGGTCGTTCAGCGCGCGGTTCACCGAGCTGGTCGGCGAGTCCCCCAGCGCCTACCGGGCGCGGGACCACTCGGTGTCCGCCGCCGTCCCCAGCTGCTGGGCCAAGCACGCCGACCGTCCAAGCAGATTTCGAGAAGCACGCTCCTGACCTGCGGCGTTAGCGTCGCCCCCATGAAGCTCTCGCACACTTTCATCCAGGTGCACGACCAGGACGCCGCCCTCGCCTTCTACCGGGACGTCATCGGCCTCAAGCCGTGCGTCGACGCCGACATGGGCGAGTGGCGCTGGCTCACCCTCACCCCGCCCGAGCAGCCGGACGTCCAGATCGCGCTGTGCGACCCGGTCATGGCCCGCTCGCCCGAGGACGCCGTGACCGTCCGGGAACTGCTCGCCAAGGGCGCGCTGGACGGGGTGATCTTCCAGGTGGACGACGTGGACGGCACGTTCGAGCGGATTCGCGCGGCGGGCGCGGAGGTCGTCCAGGAGCCCATCGACCAGCCCTACGGCGTGCGGGACTGCTCGTTCCGCGACCCGTCTGGCAACCAGGTCCGGTTCTCCAGCGGGCAGCAGGGCTGACGGGTGCGCGCGGACGGCCGGTCGTGACACGATCAAGACCATGACCGGCAGTCCGCGCGACCGCGACGACGCGGGCCGGGCCCGCAACGCCCGCCCGCGCGACGGCCTGGGCCGTCCCCTCCCGTACGACGCCCCCGGCGTGGAGCGCCAGCCCGAAGGCGTGCCCCGCACGCCCGAGGAGTCGTTGGCCGAGGCGCAACGACTCCTGGACGACGGCAAACCGTTCCACGCGCACGAAGTCCTGGAGGACGCGTGGAAGGCCGCGCCTTCGTCGGAGCGCGAGCTGTGGCGGGGCCTGGCCCAGCTGGCCGTCGGTCTGACCCACGCGGCACGCGGCAACGCCAGGGGCGCGCAGTCCCTCATGGACCGCGGCGCGCGCAACATCGAGCCGTACCGGGACGACCCGCCGCACGGCGTGGACGTGGCCGGACTGGTGGCGTGGGCCAGGGCCGGCGGTCCCGGCACGCCCCGCCTGCAGGGGGAACCCTGCTGATCAGGCGGTACCGCGACGCCGACCGGGACGCCGTGGGCGCCGTCGGCTACGTCCTGGGCGCCTCCGACACACCCGCCTTCGTCAACCGCTTCACCACCGACCGGCTCCCAAGGTCAGCGACCGATTCCCCCTGGTCGACCCGCCGGTCACCCCCACCGACGAGATGGTGTGGGCCTGCACCTCTGACTCGGAATTGCTCCGAACGCCTGCTTGGAGGGGTTGTCGGCGGGGTAGACGACGGTCAACAACTCCCCTAGGAGGCTCCCGTGTTCGCGATCATCGCCGCGGTCATCTTCGGTCTCGCCCTCCTGCTCGACCTGGCCAACGCATCACTGGGCACCGTCGACGGCGGCACCCTCCTCATGGCCGGCTTGCTGTGCGTCGCCCTCCACCTGGCCGGCGTCGGCACCGGCGCCCGCGCGTTCTCCTTCCGCCGCCGCCGCTGACCTCCACGCGGTGTCACATCCGGACCCGGCCGTTCGACGTCTCCTGCGCAAGCCGGGTCCGGAGTGGAGGATGACTGGAATGGACGGGACTGCTCCACGAACCATCGCTCGTCCACCCGAGCAGGTCGCCGCTTACGCCATGGATTGGCACCCCGACCACGAGTGGACACAGGGCGGTACCGGCTGCTCGGCCCCCCTCATGGGCTGGTTCGTGCGCAACAACCTCCGCAAGGATCTCCGGGACCTGGCGGACAAAGTCGGCTGACGGGTGTCGGGCGAACCGACTTACCGGCAGGTAACGTGCGCGATCATGGACGTTCGTCGCGGGTGGTTCGGCTTCACGGCGTTGGTGGTGCTGGTCGGTCTGGTCGTGCAGATCGCGGTGACGGCGGGCGACCCCACGGGCCGCTTCCCCGACCTCGGGCCGCGCCTGTTCAACGTCTTCTGCTTCTTCACCATCCAGTCCAACGTCCTGGTCCTGGTGACCAGCGCGCTGCTGGCGGTCAACCCCGACCGGCCCTCGACGCTGTTCCGCACGCTGCGCCTGGACGGCCTGGTGGCGATCGCCGTGACCGGCGTCGTGTTCCACACCGTCCTCAAAGGCCTGCGCGAGCTGACCGGCGCGGCGGCGTTCGCGGACTTCCTGCTGCACACCATGTCCCCCGTGCTGTGCGTGATCGGGTGGCTGGCGTTCGGTCCGCGCGGCGCGATCAACGGCCGGGTCATCGGCTGGTCGGTCGTGTACCCGTTGGCGTGGCTGGCGTTCACGCTCATCCGGGGCGCGGTCATCGACTGGTACCCGTACCCGTTCGTCAACGTGACCGAGCTGGGCTACGGACGGGTTTTGCTCAACTGCACCGCCGTCGCCGTGCTGTTCCTGGCCCTCGCCGCGGGCGCGCTGTGGCTGGACCGCCTGATGTCCCGCAAGCAGGCCCCGGGGGCGTAGCCCCGGCGGTTATGCTCCGCCGGTGATCAGGGTGCTGCGCGACTTCTCCACCGGTGTCGGACTGCTCGCCAAGGGCTTCGGGCTGGTGTTCCGCTCACCCCGGCTGCTGCTGATCGGCGCCATCCCGGCGTTGATCACCACGGTCCTGCTGATCGGCAGCATCGTCGCGCTCGGCGTGTGGATCGACGACATCGCCGCGTGGGCGACCCCGTTCGCCGACGACTGGAACCAGTCCCTGCGCACCGCGACCCGGGTGGTGGCGGGGGCGTCGATCATCGGCGCGTTCCTCGCCGTGGGGCTGCTGCTGTTCTCGGCGATCACGCTGATCATCGGCGGGCCGTTCTACGAGCACATCGCGGAGACCATCGAGGACGAGCACCTGGGTGGCGTGCCGGACTCGCAGAAGGTGAGCTGGGCGCGGGCGGCCGGCGTCGGCATCCGGGACGCGATCGTCCTGGTGGGGCTGGCGATCCTGTGCGCGATCCCGTTGTTCGCGGCCGGGTTCATCCCCGTCGTGGGGCAGACCGCGGTGCCGGTGCTCGCGGTGTGCGTGAACGCGACCCTGCTCGGCATCGAGCTGACCGGCATCCCGTTCACCCGGCGCGGGCTCAAGCTCGGCGTGCGGCGGCGGGTCCTGCGCAGCAGGCGGGCCGTGACGCTCGGGTTCGCGGTGCCGACCTACCTGCTGTGCCTGATCCCGTTGGCGGCCTTGGTGGTCTTCCCGGCCGCGATGGCAGGCGGCACGGTCCTCGCGCACCGCCTGCTCACCGGGACACTCGACCAACCGGTCAGGTGAACGGAATCCAGGCCTGTTGGGCGAGCCCGTCCAGCTTGCTGACCTGGAGCCCCGCGGTCGACGCCGTCCACAGGTCGTCACCCACCACGAACGCCCGCCGCACACCGTCGTAGCCCGCGGCGGCCTGCTGCCGAACTGTGCCGACCTCGGTGAAGGTGTTGCCCTGCAAGCGGAGCACGAGCACACCGCTGGTCGGCGGCTCGACCGGCTTGTTCCGGGACGGGTAGGTCATGACCGGCACGACCACGAGATCCTTCCAGTACAGGAAGGCGTGCGGGTCGAACTCGACCTCCGAGTGCCCGCCCGGCAGGTGGTGCCCGGCGACCTTCGTGGGGTTGGCGGCGTCGGAGACGTCGAACAGCGACACCTGCGTGCCCTGGATGCGCCCCTGGTCGTCGGCTTCCTGCCCGACGCCGATCAGCCGGCCGTCGCCCGCCGGGTGCAGGTAGGCGGAGTAGCCGGTGATCTTCAGCTCGCCGACCTTGCGCGGCTTGGTCGGGTCGGACAGGTCGAGGGTGTAGAGCGGGTCGGTCTGGCGGAAGGTCACCACGTAGCCGACCGGGCCGACGAAGCGGACGCTGTAGATGCGTTCGCCGATGCCGAGTCCGTCGACCTTGCCGACCTCCTTGAGGATGGCCCCGTCCTTCTTGAGGACGCTGACGGCGCTTTGCGAGGCGGGTGGCTGTTCGGGGATGCCGGCGGCGTTGTTGGCGGTCGTGGCGATACGCAGGTGGCCGTCGTGTTCAGACAGCGAGTACTGGTTGAGCGGGCTGCCGGTGACCTGGCCGGAGGCGACGTGCTTGGGCGGTCCCGGTTGGGAGATGTCGAACTGGTGGACCGCCGTGACGCCGCTCGGCCGGTTCCGGTTGGGGACCAGGTGGTGGTCGTCGGCGACGTAGAGGGACTTGTCGGTGGCGTAGACCGTGTCGCCGTCGGCGAGCATCGTGACCGCGTCGCCGGTGCCGAGGTCGCCGGGGAAGTCGAAGGTGAGGACGGAGAGCATCGAGGTGCCGGAGTGGGATTCCGGGTGGCTGACGCGTTCGCAGGCGACGAGGGTGCCGCTGGACTTCTTGTTGTCCTCGGTCAGTTCGTACCTGGGCAGCCAGGACTCGATCGGGGCGGTGGCGGCGATCTCGCGGTTGCGGATGAGCGCTTCGGCCTCGGAGCGGGTGCCGTCCGGGTAGACCCAGGGCAGGCGGGGGCTGGAGTGCACGACGACGCGGACGACGTCCCCGATCTGGCGGGCGTCGAGGTAGCGGCCGTCCACCGTGAGGGACCCGATGACCTTGGTCTCCTTCAGGTCGACCAGGGTGATCGTGGAGCCTTGCTCGGGGGCGAAGCCGGGGTCGACGATGCCGCGTTCGAGCACCATCGTGGCGCCCGCCACGACCAGGGCGCGGTCGCCGCGGACGAGCAGTTGGGAGGCGTGGCCGGCGGGGAGGTCGAGGGTGCCGGTGACGGTGCGGGAGGCCACGTCCACCACGCGGAGCTTGCCGTCGACCACGGTGACGACCCTTGAGCCGTCGGTCTTCACGAGGTCGGGCTCGTCGACGCCTTGCTCGTGGACGTTGGTGGTGGAGTGCTCTTTGCCCTGCTGGGTTTGGGTTTGGGCTTGGGCTTCGGGCGGGCTGGCTTGGCGGGCGTCGGCGGCCTGGACGTCGCCTTCGGCGAACAGGAAGCCCTTGTTGCCGAGGCCGTACACCCCGACGTGCGGCTTGGCGGCGGCCCGCAGGCCGTCGAGGGCGGCGCCGCAGCCGTTGTAGGCGACCAACGCGACCGGCACGTTCTCCACCGGCAGGGTGGACTGTTCGTCGAGGGCGGAGGGCACCGCGGAAGCCGCCACAACCCCCACCACCACCGCCGCTCCACCTACTAGGGCGGTCCGTCTACCCCATGTCCATCGCGTCATGTCCTCAGGACGGAGGGCGGGCGGTCATCCGTTGCGCCGGTCGCGGCATTTTGGGTGGGGGATGTGTAGTGTGGATCATGTCGGGTGTGGGTGGATTTGTGGGTTGACCTGGGCTTTGAGGGCGTCACCCGATCGTGTGAGTTGCGAATTTTGCGACCAAACGGCGGGTCGCGCGTCCCGTAAACAAGGAGCGCGGGCGGCGGCAGGGCCTGGTGGTCGAGCCAGGCTGGCGGCTGGCGGCCAAACCGACGATGCGGTGCCGCCAACGAGCCCAAGCCCGCCGACACCGCCGCCGACACCGACACCGACACTGGCACCGACACCGACACCGACGCTGGCACCGACACCGACGCTGGCCGCACCCACGCCAGCCGCCCACACACACGCCTACGCCAGCCGCGCTCACGCCAGCCGCACCCACGCGCGCCACGCCAGCCGACGCCGTCGCTCGCCGCGCCCACGCCTGCCGCCGACGACGAATCCCGCAGCTGCCGCCCACCCCACGCCGCCCACCCCACGCCGCCCACCCCACGCCGCCCACCCCACGCCGCCCAGCCCACGCCAGCCAGCCCACGCCAGCCAGCCCACGCCGCCCAGCCCGCGCCAGCCAGCCCGCGCCTGCGCCGCCCGCGCCAGCCAGCCCGCCCGCGCGCCCAGCCCGCGCCAGCCCAGCGTCCCGAAGCCACGCGCCCAAGATCGCGTCCGAGCCCGCGGACCCGCTGCGGCCAGTGCAGGCGTTGGCGGCAGGCGGAGAGCGGCCTGCGAGCGGGCGGAGGCCAGCGGCGGGCGCGGGCGACGCAGGGGCGGGCGCGGCCGACGCAGGGGCGGGCGAGGGTGGGGCCGGCAGAGCGGCGCGGGTGGTGGGCGTGTGCGGTGGCGAGGGCGGGGTTGGCGGGGCGGGATTGGGTGGTGGGTGTGGGCGGCGGGGCTGGTGGGTGTGGTGGGCCGGTGGGTGTGGTGGGCCGGTGGGTGTGGTGGTGGGAGTGGGGAGCGTGCGGGTGTGAAGGCTTGGGGTGGGAGGTGTGGGCTTGGGAGCGCGGGTCGTGGGGCCGGGTGGAGTAGGGGCGTGGTTGACTCGGGTGGCAACGATTCCAATCGCTAGGAGAACGTCATGACCAAGCCCGTGGTCGAGCCGCACGTCGGGCCTGCGCCCGCGGACCTGGTGGTCGAGGACATCACCGTCGGCGATGGGCCGGAGGCCCAGCCGGGTCAGCTCGTGCACGTGCACTACGTCGGCGTGTCCCACTCCACCGGCGAGCAGTTCGACGCTTCCTGGGATCGCGGCGACGCCTTCAGCTTCCCCCTCGGCGGTGGCCGGGTCATCGCCGGCTGGGACCGCGGCGTGGCCGGGATGAAGGTCGGCGGCCGGCGGAAGCTCGTCATCCCGCCGCACCTGGGTTACGGCGACCGCGGCGCGGGCGGGGTCATCAAGCCGGGTGAGACGTTGATCTTCGTGGTGGACCTGCTCGGGGTCAACTGAGCCTGCGGCGGGCGGTCCGGTGCCCCCGTGAGGGGGAACCGGACCGCCCGCCGGCGCGTCAACATGGACAGCGGAACAACAAGGGGGAACAGGCAGTGCCCGAGGACATCGGCGGCTCGGAGCGGATGCTCCAGCAGTGGCAGGAGAGCATCCAGCAGAAGGCCGACCGCTACCAGGAGATGGCCACCCGCGTGCAGGGGCTGTCGATCTCCGAGGCGTCCAAGGATGGCCAGGTCCGGCTCACCATCGGGTCCAACGGCATCCTCCAGCACCTGGAGATCTCCGAAGCCGCGGGCGCCAAGCGGATGGCCGAGGTCGCCGGCGAGATCATGCGGACCCTGCAACGGGCGCAGGCGCGCATCCCGGAGCTGCTCCAGCAGGCCATGGCCGAGACCATCGGCACCCAGGACGAGACGGCGAACGTCCTGTTCAACGAGGCCAAGAAGAACTTCCCGGCGCCTCCCTCGGACGACCCGCCGGCCGCCACGCAGCGCGCCCAGGAGATCCGGTTCGGCATCGAGGACGACGACCAGCCGCTGCCGGGACCGCGGCACGCCGCTCCGCCGCCGCCCCCGCAGCCGAACCGCCGGCCGCCGCGCGCCCGGGACGAGGACGACGACTTCGGCGGACAGTCCTTCCTGCGATGACACCGCGCCACCTGATCGGGGGATGAACGCATGACCGGCTACGAGATCGTCTCGGACACGCTCGACGCGCACGGCAAGGAGCTGGCCGACCTCAGCTCGCGCATCCAGACCGCGATCGACGCGGCCCGGACCGTGAGCATGCCCACCGACGCCTACGGCATCATCTGCCAGCCCTTCCGCATGCTGCTCGACCCGGTGGAGCAGTGGGGCCTGGACGCGCTCGGCGAAGCGGTCGAGGCCATGGAGGCCTCGGGCCGCGAGGTGAAGAACACCGTGGAGCAGTACCGCGAGATGGAGGACTCCATCGGCGACAGCTTCAAGACCTCCGGCTGACCTGGCTCTCCGGCTGACCTGGCTCTCCGGCTGACCTGGCTCTCCGGCTGACCTCGCCCTCCGGCTGACCTCGCCCTCCGGCCGGCTCGCCCCTCCGGCTCACCCAACCGGACCACGGCACCCCCGCATCGACGTTAAGATCAGCCCGCACTGTGCGGGGGGAGCCGAAGGGGTGTTCGACGCATGAGCCAGCCAGCCACACCGCTGTCCGAACAGGAGCAGCAGCAGCTCGTCCGGCAGATCGGCCGAGCGATGCTGCCCGCGCTCCCGCAGGGCTGGCAGCGGGTGCGGGCCGAGTACCGGGCCGCCGGCCGGCACATCGAGGTGGACCTCGCGTTCGCCGGGCCGGACGGCCAGTGGCGCCCGGTGCGCCCGCCGATGGAGGTCGTGCAGCTGTTCGGCCAGCTCCGGACCGGGATGTACCAGGCGGACCGGGGCACGTGGCTGGCCGCGGTCTACGAGATCGAGCAGCCGGGCACGTTCTCGGTCGACTTCGACGCCGAGGACGAGCCGCGCTGGCGCAACGCCCCGCCGGTGATCGGCTTCCAGGACGAGCTGCGCACGTTCCCGCGCGCCGACGACCGCATCCCGGACTGGCTGCGGCAGCGCGTCGGCCTCCCGCCGCGGGTGGAGGTCGTGCCGCCGGGTGAGCTGCGCACCGCCCACGTCTACGACGGCCGCGACGACGCCGGGCGCCCGGTGGTGAACCGGCAGTCCGTGGACCCGCAGCTGCGCGAGGCGCTGCTGGCGTACCTGGAGGCGGCGCCGGTCGTGCTGGCGGCGCGGAACCTGGACGCGGACGAGTTCGCGCCGGGCGAGCAGGACGTCCCGCTGAACTTCCGCACCGACGGCACCTGGATCTGGGCCGGAGCGGTGCCGCACTACCTGCGCAAGCACGGCCTGCCGCCGGAGCCCGCGCTGATCCGCCACATCCTGGACCGCAACTTCGCGGTGGCCGAGGTGGACGAGGCGACCAGGGACCGCGCGGTCGCCCTCATCACCGGCGGCGGCTGAGCCGACGTCCGACAGGGTCCCGTGGGCCCCTGTCGGACAACTCAAGTTCAGTCGACCAGGACCGGGTCGCGGCGGGGTACCGGCCGCCGGACCAGCAGGACCAGGACGGCGATCCCGACCCACACGTACGCGTTGCCGATGGCGTGCTGCCACCAGCTCCACCCCAGCTCCAGGTCCTTCTCGTGCGGCAGGAACCACATCGGCGCGACCAGGAACAGCAAAGCCGCCAGGCCCGCCCACAGCCGGGACAGCGTCACCAGCAGGACCAACCCGGGCACCACCCACACCCAGTGGTGCGACCACGACACGGGCGACACCAGCAACCCGCCGACCGCCACGGCCAGCAACGCGGACACGTCGTCCTGCGCCCGCCGCACCGCGACCCACACCAGCACCACCACGGCCAGGCTCAACAGCCCCCACACCGCGGTCTCCGCCAACCCGGTGAACCCGAGCCGGTGCACGACACCGCGCAGCGACTGGTTGCCGACGTACGCCAGCCCGCCGACGCGCCCCGGGTCCAGCAGCGACTCCAGCCAGTACTGCTTGGTGTCGGTCGGCGCCACCGCGAACCCGACCAGACTGAACCCGACGAACGACAGGAACGCCGTCACCACCGGCCGGATCTGCTTGCGGGGCAGGAAGAACAGGACGAACACCGCGGGGGTCAGCTTGATCGCCGCGGCGAACCCGATCAGCAGGCCGCGCGGCCACTTGGTCTTGGGCAGCAGGCAGTCCAGGGCGACCAGGCCCATCAGCAGCAGGTTGATCTGGCCGAAGTCCAGCGTCTCGCGCACCGGCTCCAGCACCACCGACCCGGCCGCGAAGGCCAGCCCCACCAGCACCGCCTTCCCGCCGCGCCCGTGGACGTGCTGCGCGGTCACCACGCACACCGCGGTGAGCAGCCCCAACCCGACCGTGGTCCACACCAGCACCGCCACCGGCCACGGCACCAGCGCCAGCACGCTGAACAGGAACGCCGCGATCGGCGGGTAGGTGAACGGCAGCGCGGGACCGTCGAGCGGCTTGGGGAACCCCTCCGCGTACAGGCGCACGCCCTCCAGCCACGCCTGCCCGCCGACCCGGTACACCCGCAGGTCGATCAGCCCGGTGCCGGAGCGGAACAGCACGACGGCGAGGGCCGCGGCCATCACCAGCAACCACAGACCCAGCGCACGCTTGTCCGTGCGTACCGGCACCGCCACCTGACACCCCCGCAGTAGGTCAACCGGCGGCATCGTATCGACCAGCCCGGTGAGGCCGAGGTCACCATGCCCGACCTCGTACGTTTACGTAGAGTGGCGGGATGTGCGCGCACAGTCGAGGCCGTGGGACATTCGGGGAATCCTTGCGCACAAAAGCGCACGCACGGGATACCCTGTGCGCATGAGTCCCGCGCTGGAGGCGGTTTTGGCCAAGGCAGGTCTACAGGTCACGCCCGACGAGTTCCTCTCGCTCGTCGCGGACGCGGCCAAGCGGCTGGCCCCACCGCACCCCGACCCCGCGGGCTACTTCACGCCCGACCAGCGGGACGCGCTGACCGACGTCGGCCTCGACCTCAGCCCGCACCACGCGGGCGACGACCAGCCGCGCGCCCGCACCGTCGTGGCGCACGCGGTGCTGCGGGACTCGGCGCTGACCGTCGCCGAGGCGGCCCGGCAGCTGGGCGTGGACACCAGCCGCATCCGGCACCGGCTCGGCGTGGGCCGGCTGGTCGGGTGGAAGGACCGCGGCTCGTGGCGGCTGCCCGCGTGGCAGTTCGCGGGCGGCGGTGTGCTGCCGGGGCTGGAGGCCGTGCTGGCCGCCGTCCCGAGCGACCTGCCCGCGCTGGTCGTGGCCGGGTTCATGACCACCGAGCAGGAAGACCTCCTGGTCGAGGGCAGGCCCACCTCGCCGCGTGATTGGCTGCTCGCGGGCGGCGACCCGCGCCGCGTCACCGAGCAGGCCGCCCACCTGGGCACGCCCGCGTAAGCAGACGTCTCCCGACGGGATCTTCATGTCACGGCTCCCCCAGCCGCCCGCTCCTGCCGTGCTCCAGGCGAACCTGCGCCGCACCGAGGACGTCGTGGCGGTGCACCGCGCGACCCGCCTGGTGCGCATCTTCACGGCCAAGGGCCTGCACCCCCAGCGCTGGAACAGCTTCCGCTACACCGGCCCGCTGCCGCACGCGCGCTTCGACACCCAGCCGCCCGCGCCGGACGGTTCGCCGACGCACGCGCACGACCAGGGCGTCCTGTACTTCGGGCTGTCCGTGCGGACCAGCGTCGCGGAGGTCTTCCAGGCCACGTCCGTGGTGGACCGCCGCACGCGCAGCCCGTTCCTGGTGGTGCTGCGCCCGCGCCGGACCCTGCGCCTGCTGGACCTGGCGGGCCTGTGGCCGACGCGGGTGGGCGCGTCGCAGGAGATCAGCGCGGGCCCCAAGGCGATGACCCAGCAGTGGGCGCGGGCGATCCGCGCGGCGTACCCGGAGCTGGACGGCCTGTGGTACCGGTCGTCGATGGACTCCGGCGACCCCGCCGTGTGCCTGTGGGACCCGCCGGGCGGCTCCGGTCTGCCCGCCGCGCCGGACGTCCTGCTGCCCCTGGAGCACCCGGGTCTGGACCTGCCGCTGGCGCGGGTGTGCGAGGAGCTCAATTACACGCTCTTGGGCTGACCGCTTTGCCATGATCGAGTTCATGACTTACTCGATCGTGGCGCGCGACCCCTCGACGGGGTCGCTCGGTGTCGCCGTGCAGAGCGGGGTCCTGGCGATCGGCACGCGGGTGCCCGCCGCGCTGGCCGGGGTCGGCGCGGTGGTGGCGCAGGCCGGTTCGCACCTGTGGTGGCGGACGGCACTGCTGGACCTGGTCGCGTCGGGGATGACCGCGGCGCAGGCGGTTGCGGCGGTGGCGACCCAGCCCGAGGCCGCGGAGTCCCAGTTCGCGGTGGTCGACGCGGCGGGCGGGGTGGCCGCGTTCACCGGTCCGGACTGCATCCCCGCCGCCGGGCACGCGCTGGGCGACGGGGTTTCCGTGCAGGCCAACATGATGGCGTCCGAGGCGGTGTGGCCCGCGATGCTCGACGCCTACCGCTCGACGCCCGGCGACCTGCCGTCGCGGCTGGTCGCGGCGTTGGCGGCGGCGGAGCGGGAGGGCGGCGACGTCCGGGGTCCCCAGTCGGCGGCGCTGCTCGTGGTGGGGGCGGACCGGGGTGGCTTGTCGACCGGCGAGTGGGACGACCCGGTGTTCGACCTGCGCGTGGACGACTCGCGCGACCCGGTGGGCGACCTCGCCCGCCTGCTGGCCACCGCGCGGGCGCACCGGCACCTGATCCGCGCGGGCACGCCGGGTGTGCCGGTGGAGGAGGTGGTGGCGTCGCTGCGGGCGGCGGCCGAGGGTGCGCCGGAGGACCCGTCGGCGCTGCGGTCGGCCGGCATCGGGTTGGCCCTGCGCGGCCACCACGCCGAGGCGTTCCCGCTGCTGCGCCGGGCGTTCGACCTCGAACCCCTGGCCGCGCGATGGGCCCGGGCCGCCGCCGAACGAGCCGGTGGTGCGGATGGCGCGGCTCTCCTGGCCTGGCTGGACGCCAGCTCGTTTCAACGGGCGACGCGGGCGCGGCGCGGCGTCGGGAGGAAGCGGCCGTAGCGGACCTCGGGGAGGTTCTGCTTGCCCAGTTCGTAGCGGTGGACCAGGCCGTCGTGGCGCCAGCCGTGGGACTCGTAGAACTCGCGGGTCTTCGCGTTGTCCTGGAAGACCCACAGCACGGCGTACCGGAAGCCCTGGTCCATCAGGTGCCGCACGCCGGCCTCGTGCACCTCGTGGCCGGCGCCCGTGCCGTGGTAGCGCGGGTCGGCGTAGATCGCGACCAGTTCGCCGGTGTGCAGGTCCGGGTGCGCGTCGGTGGACTCCCGGACCGCGTCGACCGCGCAGTACGCCCCGATCCGCCCGTCCTCGCCGACCGCGACGAACACCCGGCTGGGTTCGGGGAGCCGCAGGACGCGGGTCAGCGCGGGCAGCCTGCTCTCCGGCAGCATGCGGTCCAGCACCGGGTCGTCGACGATGCCCCGGTACGAGTGCTGCCAGGCGTCCACGTTGATCCTGGCGATCTCCGGGGCGTCGTCGGGCCGGGCGGCCCGCACTGTCCACTGCATCCGGTGAGCGTGCCGCAACTCCCACCACCTCCGCCGGCTTTCCCCGAACTCGGTCGCGCGCACACGACCACGCTGGCGCCACACCGTAGCGGGACCGCAGCGCACAGCAACGGCGGCCTCCCCCGCACTCGGGGAAGGCCGCCGAAACTGTCGGTACCTCGTGGGACCATGGAACCGGGGGCCGGAGGCCGAGCTCGCGCGGGAACCGGGGCGCAAGCGCGGCCGGAGGCCGCGCGCGGGAACCGGGGCGCAACGCCAACCCGCCGCCGGCCGCGGCGTGGCGGTGCGCGACCGCCAGAGCCTCAGGACAGGTGCCGCCCCCACCACGCGAGGACGTGGTCGA
This sequence comes from Actinosynnema sp. CA-248983, assembly GCA_050954585.1. GTDB lineage: Bacteria > Actinomycetota > Actinomycetes > Mycobacteriales > Pseudonocardiaceae > Actinosynnema. The sequence continues at coordinate 6,626,983 of CP191863.1, forward strand.
AGCGCTGCTTGCGGTGGCGGGGCTGGCCGGTGCGGGTGAGTTCGTGGCCCTCGCCCGGGAACAGCAGCAGCTCCGCCTCCACCCCGTTGCGCCGCAGCGCCACGAACTGCCGCTGCGCCTGCTCCAGCGGGCACCGCCAGTCGTGCTCGGAGTGCACCACCATGAACGGGATCGACACCTTCTCCGCGTACGTCAACGGCGACATCGCCCGCTGCGTCTCCAGGCTCGGCCCGCAGTACGCCTCGGTGAAGAACCAGCCGATGTCCGACGACCCGGAGAACGAGTCCCACGCGTTGACCGCGCGCTCGCTCCACGCCGCCCGGAACCGCTCACCGTGGTGCGCGGCCAGCCAGGACGTCATGAACCCGCCGTACGACCCGCCCATCACGCCGACCCGGTCGGCGTCGAGGTCCGGCCGCTCCAGGGCGACGTCCAGCACCGACAGCACGTCGTCCACGTCCACCGTGCCGAACCCGCCGACCACGGACTGGCCGTGCGCCTGCCCGTACCCGGCCGACCCGCGCGGGTTGGGCAGCACGACCGCGTACCCGGCCGCCGCGTACACCTGGGCCTCGTCGAAGAACCCCCACCCGTGGTACATGAACGGCCCGCCGTGCACGACCAGCAGCACGGGGTGCGGACCCTCGCCCTCGGGCAGGACCAGCCAGCCGTGCACCGGGTAGCCGTCGGACGCGGACCCGGTCAGCTCGACCGCCGGTCGCAGCGGCACGGTCGAACCGAACGACGTCAGCACGCCGCCGCCGACCCGCACGACCTCGCCGGTGTTGTCCGAGCGCGTCACGACCGCCACGACCACGTCGCCGTCCGCGGCGAACGACTTCACCTCGCCGCGCTCGCCGGCCAGCAGCTCCAACCCGTCCAGCGGCACCTCGACCCCGTCGGCCGGCACGCGCCGCAGCTCCACCGCGCCCCGGTTGCGCACCGCGACCAGCACGCCGGCGTCGGTCACCACGGGCGCGCCCGCCGCCCGCTCGCAGTCGACGCTCTCCACTTCGGTGACGCGGGTCAGCTCGCCGCCGCTGTACCGCCACACGCTCATGTTCCGGGCCACGCTGTGCACGCCGGTGAACTCGCTGCCGTAGAACACGATCCCGTCGCCGAACGCCACGGGGTGCGCCACGATGCCCTTCGCGCGCACGTACAGCTCCGGCTCGCCACCGGAGACAGGCACCCGGTAGACGTCCTGGTGCAGGGTCTCCACCGCGCCCAGGTCGCGCTCGGCCACGAACACCAGCGCCGTGCCGTCCCCCGTCCACGCCGGGTCGGCGACGCCGAAGGTGCCGTCGGTCAGCTCGACCGGCTTCGCCCCCGGGTCGAGCGCGTCGACGGTGAACAGGCGCGGGTACTTGTCGCCGACGAAGCCGATGTCGTCGTAGCGGTAGTCCAGCCGCGCGATGTGGCGGGGCGCCTCGGACTCCGCGCCCCACGGCTGCTCGCCCTCGGCGATGGGCACGCCGTAGCGGCCGGCCTCGGGCACGCGGGTGGCGAAGGCGAGCTTCGTCGAGTCGGGTGACCACACGGGCGCGCCCGCGCCCAGCGGCAGGTCGGTGAGCCGCCGCGCGTCGCCGCCGGTCGCGGCCATGACGTGCAGCTGCGGCTTGCCGCCCTGCTCCGCGACGCGCAGGAAGGCGACCCAACGGCCGTCCGGCGAGATGCGGGGGGCGAGGTCGCGTTCGGCCCAGGTCCAGCGCTGCGCGCCGGAGCCGTCGAGGGGCACGCGGTGCAGGCCGCCCCGGTAGGCGTTCGCGGTGAGGTCGGGCGTGGCGACGTTCACCAGGACGAGGTCGCCCTGGACCGACACCGAGCCGGGCAGGGTCAGCGACTGCAAGTCATCGGGGCGCACGACCACGCACGTTACCCCAGTGTTCGTTAGCAAGGCTCACGAGAAATTGACGCTCACAGTTTCGTCACGGACGGGGCCGGCTCGGGCACGCGGCGCGACCCGGCCGGCTTTGTGCACCGCGGGTGTGCTCCGCGTGTGGTGGGCCTTGGCACGCTGTGCGACGCCCTTTCGAGCCGTTCTCATGAATTCCGCGGCCGGGGCGAATTCCGATTCTCGCAATGAAAGTGAAGGACAAATGTCCCAGCAGACCTCCTACCCGCCCGTGCCCCCGTCCGCGCCCGTGCCGCCCAGGAACGGCCTGGGCACCGCCGGGTTCGTCCTCGGTGTGGTGGGGCTGGTGTTGTCGCCGATCCCGTTCATCGGGGTCGTCGCCTGGCCCCTGGTCATCCTGGGTCTGATCTTCTCCGCCGTCGGCATCGCCCGGGTGAGCAAGGGCAAGGCCGGCAACAAGGGCCTGTCCATCGCCGGTGTGGTGGCGTCCGTCCTGGGCCTGGGCGTGTGCATCACCTGGGTGTTCATCTTCAACGCCGCCGTCGACGAGGTGAAGCAGGAGGTCGAGCGGGTCGCCAAGGTCGACTACGAGGTGACCGGCGACGCCACCGACGTGGAGATCCTCTACGGCGAGGTGCTGGACCCGAAGTCGGAGACCGTGCCGGCGCTGCCGTGGACCAAGCAGGTGGAGAACAAGGGCGTCTTCAAGGGCGGCACGCTGACCGTCACGGCCGGCGAGAACGGCGGCACGGTGACCTGCAAGATCACCGTGGACGGGGCGGTGGTGTCCACCAAGACCGCCTCCGGCCCGTACGCCACGGCCGCCTGCACCGGCACCTGATCGGACCGCACGCGCGAAGGGCGGGGACCACACCGGTCCCCGCCCTTCGCGCTGTCAGCGCCCTTCGAGCGCGTAGATGCGGAACAGCTCGGCCAGCCGGAACAGCGGCTCCCCGGCCGGGTCGACACCCCGGGCAGCAGCAGCCCGGTCCGCAGCAGCTCTTCGACGATGGCGTCCCCGTCGAGGTCCGCCAGGAGGCCGGCGACGTCCTGTTCCCGCACGTCGCGCGGCCCGAGCGCGGCGATCCGCTCCGCCGCCCAGCGCGCGGGCGGGCACAGCCGGCGGTGCGCTCGGGCCAGCTCGGACCGCACCCCGCGCCCGTCCACGGTCAGCTCGTCCAGCCGCCAGCGCTCGTCGGCGAGCCGCTCGGCGAACGCACCGACGCCCAGGTGGGCGCGCGCGGCCAGCCGGGTCCCCGCGATCCGCACGGCCAGCGGCAGGTGCCCGCACAGCCGCGCCACCTCGTCGGCCGCCGCTTCCTCGGCCGCCACCCGCTCGGGTCCGGCGACCGCCGCCAGCAGTTCCCGCGCGTCCTCCGGGGTGAAGGGGCCGACCGGCACCGGGGTCGCGCCCGCCAGGTCGTCCATCCGCTTGTGGGCGGTCACCAGCACCGCGCACCCGGCCGTGCCCGGCAGGAGGGCGCGCACCTGGCCGGCGTGCGCGGCGTCGTCCAGCACGACCAGCACCCGCCGGTCGGCCAGCACCGCGCGCAACGTCGCCGCCCGCTCGGCCACGTCCTCCGGCACGTCGGTGTGCAGCGCCCGCAGCAGCCCGGCCAGCAGGTCACCCGGCTCGCGCGGGGTCGGCGAGGAGCCCTTGAGGTCCAGGAAGAGCTGGCCGTCCGGGAACCGGGTGCGCAGCAGGTGCGCGACCCGCACCGCGAGCGCCGTCTTGCCCACGCCGGGCTGCCCGGCGAGCACCACCACCGGCACGGGCCCGTCCGGGGCGCTCAGCTCCGCGACCAGCCGCCCGACCTCGGCGTGCCGGCCGCGGAAGTCCGCGGTGTCCGGCGGGAGCTGGCAGATGGGGAACGCCGGAGCCGGCGGCGCCTCGACCGGCGGCGGCTCGGGCACGTCGCCGCGCAGGATCTCGCGGTGCAGCCGGCGCAGCGCCGGACCCGGTTCCACGCCGACCGCCTCGACCAGCCGGTCCCGGGTGGTCCGGTAGGCGGCCAGCGCGTCGGCCTGCCGGCCCGCCGCGCACAGCGCGAGCATGAGCTGGCGGCACAACCGCTCCCGGGTCGGCTGCTCGGCGACCAGCGCCTCCAGCTCGGCGACCACCTCCACGTGCCGCCCGGCGGTCAGCTCCGCCTCGAACCGGTCCTCCACCAGCAGCAGCCGGGTCGATTCCAGGTGCGAGATCTCCGGTTCCAGCGCGGGCGCGTCCAGGTCCAGCAGCGGCCGGTCCCGGAACAGGGCCAGCGCGGCCCGGTAGAGGTCGGCGGCCAGCGCGTGCTCGCCGCGCCGCACGGCCAGCCGCGCGGCGTCCACCTGGCCGCGGAAGACCAGCAGGTCCAGGTCGGCCGGGTCGACGCGGGCGGTGTAGAGGCCGTCGGTGTGGTCGATGCGCAGGCCGGGCAGGCGGTCGCGCAGCCGGGACACGTAGGTGTGCAGGTTGGACAGGTACGACTTGGGCGGCTCGCCCTCCCACAGCGCGTCCACGAGCTGGTGCGCCGGAACGGGCCGGCCCGCGTGCACCAGGAGCACGGAAAGCAGGGTTCGCAGGCGTTTGCCGCGAATGGGCACCGGCACACCGTCGGACGTGCGCACCGTGAGCGGCCCGAGAACTCCGAACTTCACCCGAACACCCTAAGGAGAGTGATCGTCACGAAGTAACTGATTCTTCGATGTATTTCGGAAAATTCCAACTAATCGGCGGAACACCACCGGGCCCCCGGGGAGATCCCCGGAAAAGCAACGCGCCACGTCCCGGACGGGACGTGGCGCGCGGCGGGTGGAGCTACTTGACGACCTGCTTGGCCGCCTCCGGGTGGCGGCGCACCTTGATCAGCGACGCGATCGTGGTGATGGCCAGGACGCCCACGATGACCGACAGCGACAGCTCGATCCCGATCACCGGCACCGGCAGCGGCTCCCCGCCGTTGAGGAACGACAGCGAGTTGGAGTGCAGCGCCTCCAGGATCAGCTTCACGCCGATGAAGCCCAGGATCACCGACAGGCCGATCGACAGGTACACCAGCTTGCTGAGCAGGCCGCCCAGCAGGAAGTACAGCTGCCGCAGGCCCATCAGGGCGAACGCGTTCGCGGTGAAGACCAGGAACGGCTCCTTGGTCAGGCCGAAGATCGCCGGGATCGAGTCCAGCGCGAACAGCAGGTCCGTGGTGCCGATCGCGACCATGACGATGAACATCGGGGTCACGAACCGCTTGCCGTCGATCTTCAGGAACGACTTCGAGCCGTGGTACTGGTCGGTCACCGGGAAGACCTTGCGGACGGCGCGCAGCGCCACGTTCTCCTTGAACTCCTCTTCCTCCTCGTCGTGGTCCGTCCGCGCCAGCTTGTAGCCGGTGTAGATCAGGAACGCGCCGAAGAAGTAGAAGATCCAGCTGAACTGGGCGATCGCCACCGCGCCCACCGCGATGAAGATGCCGCGCATGACCAGCGCCATCAGGATGCCCACGAGCAGCACCTTGTGCTGGTGGATCGCGGGCACCTTGAAGGTGCTCATGATGATCAAGAAGATGAACAGGTTGTCGACGCTGAGCGAGTACTCGGTGATGTACCCGGCGAAGAACTCACCCGCGTAGGTGCCGCCGTACAGGGACCAGATGCCCAGACCGAACGCCACCGCCACCGCGACGTAGAAGGTCACCCACCGGCCGGCTTCCCCGATGGTGACCTCGTGCGGTTTGCGGTCGACGATGAACAGGTCGATCGCGAGCAGGGCGAGCAGGCCCGCGATCGTCGCGATCCACAACCACGCGGGGACAGCCATCGATTACTCCTCCGGTACATCGCGCGCACGCCAATGACCGGAGGTCTCCTCCGCCGATCACGGGATCGACCGGCGGCACCGGGACCCCGACGCTGGGCTCCGTGCTGACGACACCGCCGCGAGGGAGTACTCCCCTCCAACACTCCCGCCCAGTCTCACGCACTAGTGCGGGTTCGCGCCAGCCGAGGTGATCAGACACACCCGCTCGGGTGGGCTTTCGCTGAGAAAGGGCAACCTCGGAGATCACGTCTTCTCAGCATCACACACCAGTGTGACGAAGTCGGCTTAACCTCAGCGACGTGGCCCCATCCTCCCGCCTCCGCGGCAGGTGGTCGCTCCCCGCGCTGGTCGTGCTGGTCGCCCTGGTGGGCGCCGTCGTGGTCTGGACGCGCGGGGACGACGACCCACCGCCGGTGAGCACCCGCGACGCGGTGATCGACGTACCGGAGAGCCCCGGCAGCGACCGGACGATCCAGCTCGACACCACCCTGTACCTGCCCGAACGCACCCCGGCCCCGGCGGTGCTGCTCCCGCACGGCTTCGGCGGCAGCAAGGACAGCGTGAAAGCCCAGGCGACCGAACTGGCCCAGCGCGGGTTCGTGGTCCTGGCCTACTCGGCGCGCGGCTTCGGCCGCAGCACCGGCTCCATCGAGCTGAACTCGGTGGACCACGAGGTCCGCGACGCGCAGAAGCTGCTGGACTGGCTCGCCACCCGCGAGGAGGTGCGCACCGACGCGGCGGGCGACCCGCGCGTCGGCGTGACCGGCGGGTCCTACGGCGGCGCGCTCGCGCTGTCGCTGGCGGGCGTGGACCAGCGGGTGGACACCATCGCGCCGGTCATCACGTTCAACGACCTGGGCCAGGCGCTGCTGCCGAACTCCGCGCGCACCGACGCGGTGGACACCGCGTCCCCGGCGGTCGGCGCGTTCGGCGAGGACGGCGTGTTCAAGCGGTCGTGGGCGGGCATCTTCTTCTCCGCCGGCCTGTCCGGCGGGGACCTCGCGAGCCCCGACCAGGAGGCCGCGGAACCCGGTCAGGACGACAACGGGGCAGGTCAGGCGGCTGACGCCGCCGCGGCGGCGGTCACCGCGCCGCAGCAGCAGGGCCGTCCGGCGGGTCCGGTGAACGGCGCGTGCGGGCGGTTCGCCGCCGAGGTGTGCGCCGCGTACACCGAGGTCGCGACCACCGGCAAGGCCGGTCCGCAGACGCTCGAGATCCTGCGCCGCTCCTCCCCCGCCTCGGTCGCCGACAAGATCACCCAGCCGACCATGCTGGTGCAGGGCGAGCAGGACACCCTGTTCGGCCTCGACCAGGCCGACGCCAACGCCCGCCAGATCGCCGCGAACGGCGCGAAGGTCAAGGTCGTCTGGTACTCGGGCGGCCACGACGGCGGGTCGCCCGGCCCCGAGCTGCGCGGGCAGATCGCCGACTGGATGGCGTTCCACCTGGACGGCAAGGGCACCGACCCGGGCACCGGCTTCGAGTACACGGTGGTCGGCGCGTTCCGCAGCAGCGGCGCACCGTCCCTGCGCAACGTCATCGCGCCGAGCTACCCCGGCCTGGCCGGCGGCGGCGCGGTGGAGCGCCGGACCGTGCCGCTGACCGGGCGGGACCAGACGGTGGTCAACCCGGCGGGCGGCAACCCGGCGGCGGTGTCCAGCCTGCCCGGCCTGGGGTCGGCGCTGTCCCGGTCGTCCTCGCTGACCGCACGGCTGTCCATCGACCTGCCCGGCCAGGCGGCGGTGTTCGCCAGCGAACCGTTCACCTCGCAGGTGCTGCTGACCGGGGCGTCCACCGTTCGCCTGAAGGTGGCGGCGGTGCCCGGCACGCCGGTGCCCGCCGACGGGGCCGTGCTGTTCGCCAAGCTCTACGACTCCGACGCCAACGGGGTGCGCACCCTGCCGGGGTCGGCGGTGGCGCCCTTCCGGGTGCGCAACCTGCCCGCCGACGGCACGCCGGTCGAGGTGACCGTGACGCTGCCCGGCGCGGTGCGGCCGGTGGAGAGCGACCACCGGCTCCAGCTGGTCGTGTCGACCACGGACCAGGCGTACGCCAACGCCACCGAGCCCGCGGCCTACCGGATCTCGCTGGCCTCGCCGGAGCTGTCGGTGCCGGTGGTGCCGGGCGCGAACGCGACCAGCGAGGTGCCGACCGGCGCGCTGTGGGGTATCGCGATCGTGCTGCTGGTGTGCCTGGTGGTGGCCGTGGTGGCGTGGTTCCGCCGCCGGCTGACCGCGGACGTCGACCCGGAGCTGACGCCGGTGCCGCTGGTCATCTCGGGGCTGACCAAGTCCTACCCGGGCGGGCTGACCGCCGTGCGGGACCTGTCGTTCCGGGTGGAGCACGGCCAGGTGCTGGGCCTGCTCGGGCCCAACGGCGCGGGCAAGACGACCACGCTGCGGATGCTGATGGGCCTGATCACGCCGAGCGAGGGCGAGATCAGGGTGTTCGGCCACCGGGTGCACCCCGGCGCGCCCGTGCTGTCGCGCATCGGGTCGTTCGTGGAGGGGTCGGGCTTCCTGCCGCACCTGTCCGGGATCGCGAACCTCAAGCTGTACTGGGCGGCGACCGGCCGCCCGGTGGAGCAGGCGCACTTCGACGAGGCGCTGGAGATCGCGGGCCTGGGCAGCGCCGTGCACCGCAAGGTCCGCACGTACAGCCAGGGCATGCGGCAGCGGCTCGCGATCGCCCAGGCCATGCTCGGCCTGCCGGACCTGCTCGTGCTCGACGAGCCGACCAACGGGCTCGACCCGCCCCAGATCCACCAGATGCGCGAGGTGCTGCGGCGCTACGCCGCCGCCGGGCGCACGGTGCTGGTGTCCTCCCACCTGCTCGCCGAGGTCGAGCAGACGTGCAGCCACGTCGTGGTCATGCACAAGGGCACCCTGGTCGCGGCCGGTCCGGTCGAGGAGATCGCGACGGGCAGCGGCGAGGCCAGCTTCCGGGTCGACCGGCCCGAGGAGGCGGCCGAGGTGCTGCGCGGGCTGTCCGGCGTCAAGTCGGTGTCGGTGGACGGCGAGCAGGTCCACGCGAGCCTGAACGGCACGCCGCGCGCGGAGGCGTTGCAGGCCCTGGTGACGGCGGGGGTGGCGGTCGACCAGGCCGGTCCGCGCCGCCGGTTGGAGGACGCGTTCCTGGAGTTGGTGGGCGAATGACAAGCTCGGGTGTGGGTGTCCCACGAGACACCAGTGGTGTGCACACCGACCCGTCGGCGATCTCCGACCTGACCGACGCGGCGGAGCACGAGCACGCGCAGGTCGCGCCGGACGGGTCGAAGGTCGGCTACCGGGCCGGGCGGACGCTGCCGGTGCGGGTCGAACTGGCGCGGCAGCTGCGCCGGCGGCGGACGCAGTTGGTGCTGGGTTTCCTGGTGCTGCTGCCGTTCATCCTGGTGGTGGCGTTCGAACTGGGCCAGGCGTCGCCGAACCGGCGCTCGGGCGGGTTCGTGGACCTGGCGACCGCGTCCGGCGTGAACTTCGTGATCCTCACGCTGTTCGTGTCCGGGAGCTTCCTGCTGCCGATGATCGTGGCGCTGTTCTTCGGCGACACGATCGCGTCCGAGGCGTCGTGGTCGAGCCTGAAGTACCTGTTGGCGGCCCCGATCCCGCGGCACCGGCTGTTGCGGCGCAAGGCGGTGGCCTCGGGGCTGCTGTCGGTGTTCGCGCTGGTGCTGCTGCCGTTGGTGGCGCTGGCGGTGGGCGTCGTCTGGTACGGGGCGGGCGAGGCGGTGTCGCCGACCGGTGAGGCCGCGTCGTTCGGGTCCAGCGTGTTCGCGCTGGTGCTGGCGGTCTGCTACATCTCCATCCACCTGTTCTGGGTGGCGGGGCTGGCGCTGTACCTGTCGGTGTCGACGGACGCGCCGCTGGGCGCGGTCGGCGGTGCGGTGCTGGTGTCGATCCTGTCGCAGATCCTGGACCAGATCACCGCGTTGGAGGACCTGCGGGACTACCTGCCGACGCACTACGCGCTGGCGTGGGCGGACCTGCTGTCGTCCGACGTGGACTGGTCGCAGATGGCGCGGGGCACGTTCTCCGCGTTGGCGTACGGGGCGTTCTTCACGCTCCTGGCGGCGCGGAAGTTCGCCCGCAAGGACGTCACCTCTTAGGTGTGGTCGGGCCGGGAGCGGTCGTCGCGCTCCCGGCCCGCCGGCACGCGCGTGCTCCAGCCGGAGGAGGGCATGGGCTGGACCGGACGCTTGGCGCGCGGGAGTTTCGCCCCGACGGCTTCGCAGGAGCGGTCGAGGAGGTCGCGGATGTCGTCCCCCGAGTCGCGAGGCAGCCCCGAGGCACGAGGCGGCCCCGAGGCACGAGGCGGCCCCGGCGCTTCGTGAGCGCCGGGGCCGGTGTGGTGGGAGCGGGGTCGTGCCGCCGCCGGGTCACTCGACGCCGGCGGCGGTCGCCGGGTCACTTCACGCCGGCGGCGTCCATGCCTCGGAGTTCCTTCTTCAGGTCCTGGATCTCGTCGCGCAGGCGGGCGGCCAGTTCGAACTGGAGTTCGCGGGCCGCGTTCATCATCTGGTCGGTCAGCTGCTGGACCAGGTCGGCCAGCTCGGACCGGGCCATGGTGGTGGTGTCGCGGTCGGCCAGGACGCCCGAGCTGCGGCCACTGGCGCCGGGGTCGCCGGTGGGCTTCTTGCCGCGGGAGGCGTTGCGGCCGGAGCCGCCGGGGGCGATGGCGTCCTCCGCCTCGGCGTAGACCTGCTCGAGGATGTCGGTGATCTTCTTGCGCAGCGGCTGCGGGTCGATGCCGTTCGCCTCGTTGTAGGCGACCTGCTTGGCGCGCCTGCGGTTGGTCTCCTCGATGGCGTGCTGCATCGAGTCGGTGATCCGGTCCGCGTACATGTGGACCTCGCCGGACACGTTGCGCGCCGCGCGGCCGATGGTCTGGATCAGGCTGGTGCCCGAGCGCAGGAAGCCCTCCTTGTCCGCGTCCAGGATCGCGACCAGCGACACCTCGGGGAGGTCCAGGCCCTCGCGCAGGAGGTTGATGCCGATCAGGACGTCGTACTCGCCCAGGCGCAGTTGGCGCAGCAGCTCCACGCGGCGCAGGGTGTCGACCTCGGAGTGCAGGTAGCGGACCCGGATGCCGAGTTCGAGGAGGTAGTCGGTGAGGTCCTCGGCCATCTTCTTGGTCAGGGTGGTGACCAGGACCCGTTCGTCGCGTTCGGCTCGGACGCGGATCTCGTGGACCAGGTCGTCGATCTGGCCCTCGGTGGGCTTCACGACCACCTCGGGGTCGACCAGGCCGGTCGGGCGGATGACCTGCTCGACGAACTCGCCGCCCGCCTGGCCCATCTCGTACGGGCCCGGCGTGGCCGACAGGTACACCGTCTGCCCGATCCGGTCGGCGAACTCCTCCCACGTCAGCGGCCGGTTGTCCAGCGCGCTGGGCAGGCGGAAGCCGTGCTCCACCAGGTTGCGCTTGCGGGACGCGTCGCCCTCGTACATGCCGCCGATCTGCGGCACCGTCACGTGGGACTCGTCGATGACCAGCAGGAAATCGTCCGGGAAGTAGTCGATCAGGGTGGCGGGCGCGGTGCCGGCGCCGCGGTCGTCGATGTGCCGCGAGTAGTTCTCGATGCCCGAGCAGAACCCGACCTGGCGCATCATCTCGATGTCGTAGGTGGTGCGCATGCGCAGCCGCTGCGCCTCCAGCAGCTTGCCCTGCCGCTCCAGCTTGGCGAGCTGGTCGGCCAGCTCGGCCTCGATGTTGCCGATGGCCTTCTCCATGCGCTCCGGACCGGCCACGTAGTGCGTGGCCGGGAAGATGCGCAGCTCGTCGACCTCGCGGACCACGTCGCCGGTGAGCGGGTGCAGGTAGTAGAGCTTGTCGATCTCGTCGCCGAAGAACTCGATGCGGACCGCGAGCTCCTCGTACGCCGGGATGACCTCCACCGTGTCGCCCCGCACCCGGAACGTGCCGCGGTTGAACGCGACGTCGTTGCGGGCGTACTGGATGTCGACCAGGGCGCGCAGCAGCAGGTCGCGCTCGACCTCGCCGCCGACCTCCAGGTGGATCGACCGGTCGAGGTAGGACTGCGGCGTGCCCAGGCCGTAGATGCACGACACGGACGCGACCACGATCACGTCCCGCCTGGTCAGCAGGCTCATGGTGGCCGAGTGGCGCAGCCGCTCCACGTCCTCGTTGATCGAGGAGTCCTTCTCGATGTAGGTGTCCGTCTGCGGGATGTACGCCTCGGGCTGGTAGTAGTCGTAGTAGCTGACGAAGTACTCGACCGCGTTGTGCGGGAAGAACTCCTTCAGCTCGTTGGCCAGCTGGGCGGCCAGCGTCTTGTTCGGCGCCATCACCAGCGTGGGCCGCTGCAGCTTCTCCACCAGCCACGCCGTGGTGGCGGACTTGCCGGTACCGGTGGCGCCGAGCAGCACGACGTCCTTCTCACCGCCCCTGATCCGGCGTTCCAGGTCGGCGATGGCCGCCGGCTGGTCGCCCGCCGGGCGGTACTCGCTGACCACGCGGAACTGACCGTCGGAGCGGGGGATGTCCCCGACGGGGCGGTGCGACGAGTGCGCCTTGACCGGGATCTCGGTTGGGAATGCCACGGACACGACGGTACGCCCCGGGTCCGACAATTTTCGATCGGCCCAGGTCAGGGGTCCGGTGGTGGTCAGCGGGGTCTGGCGGTGGTCAGCGGGGCCTGGCGGTGGTCAGCGGGGTCTGGCGGTGGTCAGCGGGGTCTGGCGGTGGTCAGCAGTCGCAGCAGTTGCAGTCGCAGCACTCGCAGGCGTCGCACCACGCGTCGCGGGGCTTGCCGCTCCACGAGCCCGGGTACGGGTCGCGGCAGCACTGCTGGCAGGTGCCGCACTGGTAGAGCGCGGCCAGGCAGCCCAGCAGGAGACCGCGCTCGCGCGGCGGCCGGACGAGCTTCGGCCAGAACCACAGGCCGCTGCCGGGCGGCGGCTCGGCGGAGCGCTTGCGCTTGCCCTTCTTCGGGGGCGGTGGCGTGCCGCCCGAGCCGGGGGCGCCGGGCGGGGGCATCGCGCCAGGAGGCGGCACAGCTCCGTGAGGCGGCTGGGCTGCGTGAGGCGGCGTCGCTTCGTGAGGCGGCTGGGCGGGCGGGTACATGCCGGGGGCGGGGTTCCAGCCGGGTGGCATCGGCGGGGTGTGGGAACGGGGGTCGCCGAACGCCCGGCGGATGGACTCCTCGACCTCGTGCACCAGCAGCGTGTGCACCAGGCGGTCGTCGGTGAACTCGACCTCTTTCAGCGCGAGCTTGATGCCCAGTGCCGCGTCCTCGCACAGTCGGCGGGCCTCTTCAAGGGACGTGCCGGTCGCATCAAGAGGGTTGTACGCGCCTGAAGCGCGGTCCTCTTCCAGGTCCTCCACGGCGTCCAGCAGGTGCGCCAGCCGCCCGAACAGCCGACCCACCTCGCGCAGCGGCGCGGCGTTCCCCGGACGGCCGGCCAGCACGGCGGTCTGCGCCACGGCCTCGCCCGCGGCGGTCTCGGTCGGCTCGGTCACCACTAGCACGGAGCTGCCCAGCCCGGCCGCCGCCTCCACCTCCGACTGCCGCGCCACCGCCGCGACCAGCACGGACGTGTCGAAACCCAGGTCCACGCCGGTCGACGCGGCCTGCGCCGCCCAGCGCCTCGCCACCTGCCGCCCGATGCCCCGCACCGGCGCGGACGCGAACGCCCCGTCCCGGTCGTCCACGTGGTCGCCGACCTTCGCCGACGCCAGCACCAACGACACCGCAGCGGCCAGCCGCGCACCCGTGCCCACGGCCACGTCGGCCGACTGCATCCCGCGCAACGCACAAGGCCCCGCGGTCCGCCTTGAACGGACCGTCTGCGCCTCTACAAGAGCCGAGATGACCAGACCGTCGTAGTTGGTCACCACCCGCGCCATGTGGCCGTGGTCGTCGCGCAGCGCTAGGCAGAGCCCGCACAGGTGCGCCAACCACGATTCACGCAGGTCCGCGCCCAGACGGTTGCGGCACGGGCGGATGATTCCGAACATGGCCGGAAGACTAAGCGATCATCATACTTTCGGGTGACTGAACGAGGTGTTCGGCGGGTTCGCGCGCATAGGGTGCGCACGTGACGCTGAGCGCCGCAGGGACCACGCACATGCACATCCACCCGCCCAAGATCGAGTACTTCGACCTCGACGCCAAGAGCAACACGGACCCCAAGGGCATCCTGCGCGGCGTCGACGAGTACCGCCTGACCGCGGACGGGCTCTACATGTTCCGGCCGGTGCCCGGCCACCCCGGCTGTCGCACTTCGAGTCCTGGCTGCTGCCGGCGCACGGCCTGCGCGTCACCCGCCAGTCCTGGCACCCCGGCCACGAGTGCGACTACGACCTCTACCTGGACGTGGTGGAGATCAGCTCCAGCGGGTCGGTGTGGAAGACCGTCGACCTGTACCTGGACCTCGTGGTGCGCACCGGGCACAGCGTGCGCGTGTTGGACACCGACGAGTTGCTGTTGGCGCTCCAACGCGGTCTCGTGCAGCCTGAGCGCGCTCAGTGGGCGCTGGAGACCACCTACCGCGCCGTTGCGGGCATCGCCGCGCACGGGCACGACGCCGTCCGCTGGCTCGCCGCGCAGGGCACGGTCACCACATGGCGTCGGCGGTAATACAGACGGTGACACGCGCTGGTCAACCGCCATCCGAGTCCGTCACCTGATAGTGACCTCGCCCGGCACAGACCGTGATGTAACGAATCGACCCGCTGTGTTACCAGCCGCACACTTACGGCTACCCTCGGGTCGCGTGGGAGCGGTCATCACACCTCAGCTCGTCGACGTGGTCGACACCGTCAGCGCTGTTCGGAGCTACTCCTCGGGCATGTCGCGGCACTTGACGACGTGCCGGGTGGAGGACTGGGGACTGCGCCTGGAATGCCCCACCCCGGAGGACCCGTTCTCCGACTCCGAGGTCACCTGGTTGATGCCGGACCTCGGGCTGCGGCTCACCCACCAGCGCCCCCGCTCCCGGCACGCCCGGAGTGGCCCCAGCGTGCTCAGCGCGGTCCGGGTGCAGCGCGACGGGCGGTCGTGGCGCACCACGGACCTGCTGCTGGGGCTGGCCGTGCCGGGCGGGACCACGGCCCGGATCGTGCGGTCGGAGGAGTTCGCGGCGGCGGTGGCCGGCCGGGTCCTCGGGCCCGAGGACGCCGACCAGGCCTTGCGTACCGTGCACCGCACGTTGGAGCAGATCAGCCTGCACCGGCACGACCTCGGCGCCTGGCTGACGCACCGGGGGATCTACGACGTCTGGCCATCGCTGTAAGGCTGGTTGTCCTGGTAGAAGGCCTCCATGCGCTTGGCTGCGGCTGCCATGAAGGGCTCCTTGGCGTCACCGTAGGCGAAGCCCTCGGAGTCGCGTGAGTGCTGGGAGGAGAGGTCCAGCTTCACGGCCTCGTAGTCGCGGCGGGCGACCTCGTCGACGCGCAGCCAGTCCCGGAACCGGACCGCCCACGTCCACGCCGGGCCGTCCTGCACGCGGACGTGCAGGTTGACCCGGCGCTTCGGGTCGCACCCGGCGTGCAGGCGCTTCACCCAGCCGGCCGGGTCGCCGAACCGCACGGTGTCCTCGCCCCGGCCCAGCGGCGGGAAACCGGCCTGGGCGAGAGCGTCGGCCAGCTCGTCGGCCTCGTCCATCGACCGCACGCCGAGTTGGAAGTCCAGGACGTCCTTGGCCGCCAGGCCGGGGATCGCGGTGGAGCCGATGTGCTCCACGTGCCGTCCGCCGGCGGCCAGCGAGATCCGCTTGGCGATCCGCTCGGCCTGGAGCGGCCATGTGTCGTCGTAGGGCACCACCTTGGGCGGGCCACCGGCGTAGCGGCGCATGCGGACGTTGGCCTCGTAGGGCACGAGCCGGTCCGCCCACAGCGCGTCGACCTCGGCCAGGACCAGGTCGGGTGTGCTGCTGTTGTCCAGCCACACGTCCGCCACGGCGCGGCGCTGCTCGTCGGTCGCCTGCTTGGCCATGCGGTTGCGGGCGTCCTGCTCGTCCAGGCCACGGCCGACCAGCCTGCGCACCCGCTCCTCGGGGTCGGCGTGGACGATGATCACCAGGTGGTAGGCGGGTGCCAGGCCGTTCTCCACCAGGAGGGGGACGTCGTGGACGATGATCGCGTCCTCGGGGGCGGCGGCGAGGAGTTCGGCGGTCCGGGCGGCGATGCGGGGGTGCGTGATCGCGTTGAGCGTCTGGCGGTCGCGGTCGTCGCCGGAGTTGAAGACGCGTTCGGCCAGGGCGGCGCGGTTGAGTGAACCGTCCTCGTTGAGGACCGTCGGGCCGAACGCTTCTTGGATGTCACGGAGTGCTTCGGTGCCTGGTTCGACCACCTCGCGGGCCAGGCGGTCGGAGTCGATCACCACCGCCCCGTGCTCCGCGAGCCTGCCCGCCACCGTCGACTTGCCCGATCCGATGCCCCCCGAGAGGCCTACGCGCAACATGCGCCCAGTCTGCCCGGTGGCCTTCGGGCAGCGCGATCGACTTCGACGTCGGTCAGGCGTCCTCGATGGGGGTCATGGACTGGACGGCGAGGGCCGTCAGCATGTCCTTGACCTTGTCCTCGGGCAGGTAGCCCGCCTTGGTGCGGACCACGAAGGTGGTCTTGCCCAGGGAGCCGATCAGGAGGCGTTCGGCGTTGGTGGTGACCAGTTGGGCCTTGTGCTTGGTCACCTCGACCTCGGTCGACTGGCCGCCTTCCTTCTTCTCCGCCTCGACGCTCTCGGTGACCCGTTCCTTGGCGCTCGCCTCGTCCACGTAGGTCGCCAGGCCGATGATCAGCGGCGACTCGGCGAAGTTCTTGCCCTTGGGCACGTCGTGGTAGCAGTCGATCTTCGCGGTGCGGGCGATGGAGGGTTCGGGGATGCCGATGATCATCTTCAGCTCGCCCTCCATCTTGCGGCCGATCAGCTCGTTCACCCGTTCGACGGGCACGATCAGCTCGCAGTCCTCGGGCATCGGCCGGTCGACCATGGGTCGGATCCGGCTGGCGCTGGTCGGGGCCACGATGGTGGGGATCTCCGGGGGCGGGGCCGGGGGTGGCTTCTCCTGCGTGCAGGCGGCAACAGCCGCGACCACCAGGCCCAATGCCGCCAACTGCCTCGTTCGCGCACCCATAGGGATCACAACTTAGCGCACGACAACGGCCCCGCACCGTAACCGATGCGGGGCCGTTGCGGCGTTGCGTTCAGACGGTCACATCAGACCGCCCTGTGCAGCTGATCAGGCGCCGCCCGACAGCTTCTCGCGGAGCGCGGCGAGCTGCTCGTCGCTGGCCAGCGTGCCGCCGGCCTGCGCGGGAGCGCCGCCACCGGCCTGGGCCGGAGCCTCGCCGCCCGACGAGTAGTTGGTCTCGCCCGCGGCCTCTTCCTCGGCCGCGGCGGCCTTGGCGACCTGCTTCATGTGGGCCTCGTAGCGCAGGTGGGCCTCGGCGTACTGCCGCTCCCACTCCTCGCGCTGCTTGTCGAAGCCTTCCTGCCACTCCTGGGTCTCCGGGTCGAAGCCCTCGGGGTAGATGTAGTTGCCCTGGTCGTCGTACTCGGCGGCCATGCCGTACTGGGTCGGGTCGAACTCGGAGTCGACCGTGAAGCCCTCGTTGGCCTGCTTGAGCGACAGCGAGATCCGCCGGCGGTCGAGGTCGATGTCGATGACCTTGACCATGACGTCGTCGCCGACCTGGACGACCTGCTCCGGGATCTCCACGTGGCGCTCGGCCAGCTCGGAGATGTGGACCAGGCCCTCGATGCCCTCGTCCACGCGGACGAACGCACCGAACGGAACCAGCTTGGTGACCTTGCCCGGCACGATCTGGCCGATCGCGTGGGTCCGGGCGAACTGGCGCCACGGGTCTTCCTGCGTCGCCTTGAGCGACAGCGACACGCGCTCGCGCTCCATGTCGACGTCGAGGACCTCGACCGTGACCTCCTGGCCGACCTCGACGACCTCGGACGGGTGGTCGATGTGCTTCCAGGACAGCTCCGAGACGTGCACCAGGCCGTCCACGCCACCCAGGTCCACGAAGGCGCCGAAGTTGACGATGGAGGACACGACGCCCTTGCGGACCTGGCCCTTCTGCAGCTGGTTGAGGAACTCGCTGCGGACCTCGGACTGGGTCTGCTCCAGCCAGGCGCGGCGGGACAGGACCACGTTGTTGCGGTTCTTGTCCAGCTCGATGATCTTCGCCTCCAGCTCGCGGCCCACGTAGGGCTGGAGGTCGCGGACGCGCCGCATCTCCACGAGCGAGGCGGGGAGGAAGCCCCGGAGGCCGATGTCCAGGATCAGGCCGCCCTTGACGACCTCGATGACCGTGCCGCGGACCGGCTCGTCCTTCTCCTTGAGCGCCTCGATGGTGCCCCACGCCCGCTCGTACTGGGCGCGCTTCTTGGAGAGGATCAGCCGACCTTCCTTGTCCTCCTTCTGGAGAACCAGGGCCTCGACCTCGTCACCGACCTTCACAACCTCGTTGGGGTCGACGTCGTGCTTGATCGACAACTCGCGCGAGGGGATGACGCCCTCGGTCTTGTAGCCGATGTCGAGCAGGACCTCGTCCCGGTCGACCTTGACGATGGTGCCCTCGACGATATCGCCATCGTTGAAGTACTTGATGGTCTTGTCGATGGCGGCGAGGAAGTCCTCCTCCGTCCCGATATCGTTGATAGCGATCTGCTGCTTCGGCGCGGTGGCAGCCGGGACAGTGGTGGTGTCGGTGGACATTAGGTAGGTGGCTCCGGTACGGATTGGGGTTGTCTGGCCTTGGGTGCAACGCTGCGCGGGAGGCAAGGCTTCCCCCGACGACCGATCCCGTGACTGCACACCGATCATGGGCAGCGCGAACCCACTACGCGGGCGGTATCGTACGCGGCTCGACGACCAGCGGGCAAACCGGTACCCCTCGTAAGGAGCAGTGTGTCCGACCAGCACGCCAGTGCGGAACTCGCGCTGGGCACCACCGGTATCGCCAAGCGCGGCGCGGACGCCGCCGAGTCCCGGACCGCGAACCGGATCTGGTGGGACGCCGACGCCGACGACTACCACGCCGAGCACGGCGACTTCCTCGGCGCGGCGGACTTCATGTGGTGCCCCGAGGGGGTGCGCGAGGCCGACGTCGGCTACCTGGGCGACGTGGCCGGGCGGCGGGTGCTGGAGGTGGGCTGCGGGTCGGCGCCGTGCGCGCGGTGGCTGAAGGCGGCGGGGGCGGACGTGGTGGCGTTCGACATCTCCGCCGGGATGCTGCGGCACGCGGTGGCGGCCAACGCGTCGACCGGGGTCGAGGTGCCGTTGGTGCAGGCCAGCGCGGACCAGTTGCCGTTCGCGGCGGAGAGCTTCGACGCGGCGTGCTCGGCGTTCGGCGCGGTGCCGTTCGTGGCGGACGTGGGCGAGGTGTTCGCGGAGGTGGCGCGGGTGCTGCGGCCCGGCGCGCCGTGGGTGTTCTCCGTGACTCACCCGATCAGGTGGATATTCCCGGACGATCCGGGGCCGGGCGGACTGACCGTGACGCAGTCGTACTTCGACCGCACCCCGTACGTGGAGGTCGACGACACCGGCCGGGCCACGTACGTGGAGCACCACCGCACCATGGGCGACTACGTGCGCGCCCTGGTCGCGGCGGGTCTGGAGCTGGTGGACGTGGTGGAGCCGGAGTGGCCCGCCGGGCACACCCGGACGTGGGGCCAGTGGTCCCCCCTGCGCGGGCGGCTATTCCCCGGGACCGCGATTCTGCGGACGCGCAAGCCGTAACCTGCGGTGCATGACCGTCAGTCGGGGGCTGGTGGAGGCGCAGAGCGCGCGCTTCGCGTGCGTGGACCCGCTGTTGCCCGCGGTCACCGCGCCACCGGACGGCGACGTGATCACCGCCGCCCTGCCGGACGGGACCCGGGTCGCGGGCGTGGTGACCCGGCAGGTCCACGACCGCCGGTCCGCGGCGCGGCTGTGGTCGGCGACCGAGGTGTGGGAGTTGACGCCGCTGCTGGGCGCGGGCGGGGCGCGGGCGATGGACGCGTTGTTGCGGGCGTGGCGGCACCGGATGGACCTGGTGGGGCCGGGTGAGCCGGATTCGGCGTGCGTGCTGACGTGGCCGAGCCGGGACGCCGAGGCGGCGCGGGTGCTGCTGGACCACGGGTTGGTGCCGTTGTCGGTGATCGCGGTGCGGCTGGCGGCTCCGCCTCCGCCTCCGGTGGATTCCTCATTGGCGATCCGCCGGGCGACGCCGGGAGACCTGGACACCGTGTTGGCGCTGGCGCTGGCGGAGCTGCGTTACTCGGCGATGGTGGGCTCCACGGTCGACCGGCCCGAGGCGGCCGAGTTGAAGCGGCGGACGTTGGCGGAGCGGCTGGCGGCCGGCGGGCCGGCGTGGCTGGCCGAGCGGGACGGGATCGCGGTGGCGCTGGCGGAGTGCGCGGTGGTCGTGTCGGAGCCGGGCAACTGGACGTCCACGCGGCTGCCGCCGGGGCGGTGGGGGTACGTCAACTGCGTGTCGGTGCTGCCGGGCGCCCGGGGGACGGGGATCGGGCAGCGGTTGATGGCGCACGCGCACCGGGAGCTGCACCGGCTGGGGACGGTGGGCAGCTACCTGTACTACAACCCGCCGAACCCGCTCTCGTCGGTGTTCTGGCCGCGGCAGGGGTACCGGCCGCTGTGGACGGTCTGGGAGGTCCGGCCGGCCGGCGCGCTGCGCTGATGCGCGCGTGACCGGGTGACCGCATGCTGTAGCGGCGGTCGGGGTCGACGTCACACGTGTCCGAGTTGCGAGGGGCCGGCGGCTCCGCCACTATTTGTACTGACCGGTCAGTTCAAAAGGAGGGTTCCTCGTGGAGATCCACGCCCAGCGCGTCGGCGTCGCCGGGCCCCACGGTCCGCTGCTCAAGCCGACCGGACTGCGCGTGCCGGCGGGTGAGCCGGTGCTGGTGGCCGGCCCGCCGGGAGCCGGGCACACCGCGTTCGGGCTGGTGCTGTCCGGGCGGATGCGGCCCAGCACCGGGTCCGTGTCGCCGGACGCCGCGCGGTTGCGGCGGCACGTCGTGCTGGTCGACTCCCCCGGCGTGAACGAGCCCGAGGCGTCGTTGACCCTGGCGGGCGTGGTCGGCGAGGAGCTGGCCATGAACGGGCGGCCCAGCGGGCGCAAGGCCGTGGCGGACTGGCTGGTCGAGCGGGGCGCGGACGAGCACCTGGGCACGCGCTACGAGTACGTGCCCGCCGATCTGCGGTGCGGCTTGATGCTGGAGTTGGCGGCCGGGCGGCCCGGGGCGCGCGTGCTGGTGCTGGACACGCCCGACCGGTACCACGGCGATCCCACGACCTGGTGGAAGTTGGCCCGCGAACAGGTGACCGCCGAACGGTCCGTGGTCGTGCTGTGCACCACCACCTCCGCCGCCGCGCTGGACGTTCCCGCCGCGCGCCTGGGCGCCGACAACGCCGCCGACAACGCGGCTGAGAACGCCGACGACAACGCCGTCGCCGAGAACACCGAAGACGTCGAGGAGAACTCGTGACCGCCCTGCGGATGGCGTTCAACGAACTGCGCCGCATCACCTCCGGCAAGCTGCCCAAGCTCGCCGTGCTCGCCCTGTGCCTGGTGCCGCTGCTCTACGCCGCCCTGTACCTCTACGCCAACAAGGACCCGTACGCGAACCTCAAGCAGGTGCCCGCCGCGCTGGTCGTGCAGGACAAGGGCGCGACCACGAGCGACGGCGTGTTCAAGAACGCCGGCGAGGAGGTCGCCGCCGAGCTGGTGAACGGCGACAAGTTCGACTGGCACCGGGTGAGCGAGGAGGACGCCGAGGCGGGCGTGCGCGGCGGCAAGTACACCTTCGCGCTGACCCTGCCCGAGGACTTCTCGCAGGCCCTGCTGTCCGCCGGCGACTTCCAGCCGCGCCAGGGCGTGATCATGCTGACCACCAACGACGCCAACAACTACCTCGGATCGACCATCGCCAACCAGGTGGTCGCGGAGGTGCGGCGGTCGGTGTCGGTGAAGGTCGGCGCGGAGGCGGCGGACAAGTTCCTGCTCGGGTTCTCCACGATCCGGCAGAAGACCGCGGAGGCCGCCGACGGCGCCACCCGGCTCGCGGCGGGCACGCAGGAGGCCTACGACGGCAGCGTGAAGGTCGCCAACGGCGCCGTGCCGCTGGCCGACGGGTCGGCGCAGGTGTCGGCGGGTCTCAAGCAACTCCGCGACTCCACGGCCGACCTGCCGCGCAAGTCCCAGCAGTTGGCCGATGGCGCGAAGCAGGTTTCCGACGGCAACGAGACCGCGGCCCGGACCGCCGAGGACTACGCGGCCAAGTCGCAGGCCCTCGTCGGTCGGCTGGACCAGCTCAACGGCGACGTCGCCAACCGGCTGCGCGCGCTCGGGTTCACCGAGGAGCAGGTGCAGCGGGTCGTGCAGGCGATGACCGACGTGCGCGCGCCCGTGGACGACGCGAACGGCAAGGTGCAGGGCGCGGCCGGGCAACTGCGGGCGCTCTCCGACGGGTCCAAGCAGGTCGCCGACGGCGCGGCCCAGCTCGCCGCGGCCACCCCGGCGCTGACCGACGCGATCACCCGCCTCAACGACGGCGCGGCGCAGGTCGCGACGGGCAACGCCCAGCTCCGCGACGGCGCGCTGGCGCTGCGCGACGGCGAGCAGAAGCTCGTGGACGGCGCGAACCAGCTGCGCGACGGGCTCAACGCGGGCATCCAGCAGATCCCCAACCCGGACGACCCGACCCGCCACGCCACCGCCGACACCATCGGCGACCCGGTGAACGTGCGCGGCGTCAGCCAGACCTCGGCGGGCACGTACGGCGCGGGCCTGGCCCCGTTCTTCCTCGGCCTGGCCACCTGGATCGGCGCGTTCGTGCTCTTCCTGCTGCTCAAGCCGCTGTCGAAGCGGGGCCTGGCGGCCGGGCAGAACCCGCTGCGGGTCGCGCTGGGCGGCTGGCTGCCGGGCGTGCTGCTGGGCGCGGCGCAGGTCGTGATCATGTTCTCGGTGGTGGCGCTGGTGGTGGACATCCGGCCGTCGCACCCGTTGCTGACACTGGGTTTCCTGCTATTGACGTCGGCGACGTTCGTGGCCCTGCTGCACGCGCTGAACGCCCTGTTCGGCGCGGTCGGCAAGTTCATCGGCCTGGTGCTGCTGATCCTCCAGCTGGTCAGCGCCGGCGGCACGTTCCCGTGGCAGACCATCCCGGTGCCGCTGTACCCGCTGCACTACGGCCTGCCCATGGGCTACGCGGTGGACGGGCTGCGGCACCTGATGTACGGCGGGTCGCTGGGCGGCGTCGGGACCGACGCGCTGATCCTGGTGGCCTACCTGGTCGGTTCGCTTGCCTTGGCGACGCTGGCCGCGTACAAGCAGCGGGTGTGGACCCCGTCTCGCCTCAAGCCCGAGCTGGTGCTGTGACCGGCACGCGCCCCGGCCGCACCGCCGTCACCAAGCAGAAGCTGTTCGACGCGGCACTGAGGCTGGTCGGCGAACGCGGCGCGGCGAGCGTGACGGTCGACGAGATCGCCGCCGAGGCCGGGGTCGCGAAGGGCACCGTCTACTACAACTTCGCCAGCAAGGACGCCCTGGTCGACGCGCTGCTGCGGCACGGCGTGGACCTGCTGGCGGCCCGGTTGCGGGTGGCCGAGGGCGAGGCCGAGACCGATCGGGCGATGGAGTCGCTGGTCGACGGGATGCTCGGGTTCTTCGCCGAGTACCCCGCCTTCGGGCAGCTGCTGGTCAGCGAGCTGTGGCGGACGCCGGGCCAGTGGCACGGGACGCTGAGCCTGCTGCGCGACGACATCGTGTCGATCGTGCGGGGGCAGATGCAGCGGCTGTCCGACGAGGGGCGGCTGCCCGAGGGCGTCCAGGTCGGGACGGCGTCGGCGGCGTTGTTCGGCACCCTGCTGGTGATCGCCCTGGACTGGCAGGTCTTCCAGCCGGAGCGCACGTTGGCCGACGTCCGCGAGGCCGTGCTGCTGCTGGTGCGGGGCCTCAAGCCCTGACCTACGAGCGGACCACCCAGGTGTCCACCTCGCCGATCTGGTGGATGGAGGGCGACTTGCCGTCCAGCGCCCGGTGCACCGCCCCCAGGACGCCGACCGAGGTCTCCTCGTGGCTGAGCCACCGGGTGGTCGAGCCGTGGCGGACGAAGCCCAGGACCACCTGCTGGGTGGGGTGGCCGGGCAGGATCGGGTTCCGGACGCCCTCGCGGGGGTTGATGTCGCCGATGTCGTGCACCTCCACGACCGGCGCGTTCGGGGCCAGCAGCGGGGCCACCGCCTCCAGGACGGGGACCCGGTAGCTGGCGTGCACCCAGGCGACCAGCAGGTCCGCCGGGGCCTTCAGCGCGGCCCGCAGCCGGTCCGCCAGTTCCTCCGGCCGCGACCAGTCGGCCTCGACCAGCGTCGGCTGGTTGCCCTGCGCCTCCTGGGGCACGTGGCCGCGCCCGCCCAGGGCCCGCAACGCCGCCGAACCCGGTCCCGAGCCCGCCCTGCGGCTGGGCAGCACCACCTGCCAACCCTGGGCCAGCAGTTCGTCCGCGCAGCCCTTCAGCATGCCGGTCCCGCCCAGCACCAACGCCGTACTCATCGCACCGACCTCTCGTCGTGCTCCGCCGCGCGCCGGAGGGGTCCGGTGCGCCACTGGTCAACCTCACGCTGCCCGCGCAGTCGCACCACCGCCAATCGGGGGCCGTGTTCACCGGCCAGCACGGCGGCGATCCGTTCGCCGGTCCGGCGGTGGGACTTCCACGCCCAGCGGAGGATGTGCTCGCGGTCGGTGAACACGGTGTGCAGCGGGGTTCCACGTTGCCGTTCCACAGCTGTTCGTTGCGCAGTCTCCGGACCACGGTGCGCAGGGTGATGCGGCGCAGCACGGTGTGCTTGCGGTGGTCCAGCCACACCAGGGTGTCCGCGCGCTCCAGCAGGAGGGGGCGGGCCCGGGTGTACTGCCATTCGGTCGCCCACGCGTCGCCGCGCACGAAGGCGCGCACGTCGTCCTCGAACTCGGGGCGCGCGGTCCACTGTGGACCATGGAAGAGCGAGTCCATCTCCACATAGGACAGACCGAGGGTTTCGGCGATGTGGCGCGCCAACGTGGTCTTGCCCGAGCCCGACGTGCCCGCGACGACGACCCGCCGGGGCGGCCGGGGCAACTCGTCAGTAGGTCCCAAGAGCGGCACCGGGCAAGGCTACCGTTGCGACGCCTCCCGTTCATCGAGGCGACAGCGCGCCGGAGCGCGGCGTGTCGTTCCGCGCCGTTCCGGTACTCCGTTCGCGTGTTCTTGAGATGCGATTCACGTAACGCGGGATAGTTTGTGTGGAATTGCGGATTTCCGTTACGCGATCAGGGAGTCGAGCCGCATACTGGGCGCACTTCACCAGGGGGATCGCCATGACATACCCGGACTCCGGAAGACCGGAGAACCAGCCGTCGTTCCCGGTGCCGGAGCCCTACCGCCTGCACCCCGACCAGGTCGCCCAGGTCCAGCCGAACCAGCCCGCCACGCCGGCCGGTGGTTTCGCGCCGCCGACCCCGCCCGGCGGGGAACCGGTGATCAACCAGGCCGCGGTGGGCCAGACCGCGTTCACGCCGACCGGGGTCACGCCGACCTCGTTCGAGCCGACCGGGTTCGAGCCGCCGGCCCGGGGAACGCCGGCGAGCGCGCCGCGCAAGAAGACCGGTTTGATTGTGTTGTCCATCATCGCGGTGTTGTTCTTCGCGACCGCGGGCGTGTTCGGCATCCTCTTCGCCGACGAGTCGAGCCGGAACGACCGGCTGACCGCCGACGTGGCGGCGAAGGAAAAGCAGGTTTCCGATTCCGCGAAGCAGCTCAAGGACGCGCAGGACGAGACCGCCAAGGCGAAGGACGCGCAGAAGGCCGCCGAGACCGCCCGCAAGCGCGCCGAGGACGACAGCGCGTCGGTCGCCAAGTGCCGGGACGCGGCGCGGGCCCTGCGCGAGGCGTTCATCGCCGACGACGACCCGAAGATCGACCAGGCCTTCCGGGACCTGTTCTCGATCTGCTGACGGCCCTCAGCGCGACTCGGGCAGGGTGACCGCGGCCCACACGATGTCACCCCGCCCCAGGGTCGGCGTCCGGCCGCAGGCGGTCGCCAGCCGGTGCAGGCGGGTCAGGTCGGGCTCCCGGGCCCGCCGGCCCTCCGGCACGCAGGTGTAGCGCACGACCAGGGCGAGCTGCCGCGCCGTCCGCTCGACCCGCAGCTCCAGGGTGGCCGACCGGTCGGCGAGCCGGCCCGCGATGAGCACCAGTTCGGCCGCCAGCAGGACCGCCCGCGCCGTCACCTCGTGCAGGCCGCCCCAGGACTGGCACGTGCGGCGGGTGAAGTCGCGGGCCAGGTCCGACGCGTCGGTGTCGCCCGGCAGCACGGCCTGGTCGCGGCGGCGCGGCGCCGGGACGCGCACCGCGGCGAGCGCCGTGCTCAGCCGGTCGTGGCAGGGCAGGAAGCGGCGCAGGCCGGTGCGCGAGAGCAGCCGGCGGTGCCGGTCGGTGGTGGCCACCAGCAGCAGCGGCACCCCCGGCCACCGGCAGCACCGCAGCCACACCGCGCCGAACACCCCGGCCAGCGTGTCGCTGCCGATCTCCAGCGCCGGACCGAGCACGACGACCACCGCGGCGGGCTGCTCGGCGACGTGCTTGAGCAGCCCGTCCCGCAGGCCGACGTAGGTCGACAGGTCCAGCCGCCCGGCCGGGGACAGCAGGACCACCTCGCCCCGGGCACGGGCGCGCAGGTCCAGACCGGTGGCGGCGTCCGGTGAGCTGTCCACGCATCCATCCCTACCGGCACCCGGCGGTGTCGTTCGCGTCGGGACGGGTCGTGCGCCGGGCACCACCCGGTTGCCGGGCCGCCGATCGGTGCCCTTCCTCAGCAGACCGGGAACAGCTTGCGGCTGCCCGTTCCGTACGCTGTCGGGTCGGTGAACCGGCAGCCGTAGGTGGGCGCGGCGACCACCGCCGGGTCGTCGACGACGTCGCCCTCCGGCCGCTTGCCGGTGTCCACCCACGCCACCAGGTCGTCCCAGGCCTGACCCGCCTCGGCCGGGCTGAACTCGCAGTGGTTGACCGCCCGGATGGCCCGCTGCACCAGGGCGTCGCCGCGGCCGTGCAGGCGCACGTCCCGCAGGTACTGCTGCTCCATCGAGAACGGCACGAACAGGTCGCCCAGGTTGTGCAGGGACAGCACGGGCGCGGTCGGGCGGCCGGCGATGCGCGGGACCTCGGTCAGCTTGGGCGTCAGCCGCGCCTTGACGTTCTCCGGGAACACGCGCTCGACCTCGGTGTTCAGGTCGACCGGGGCGTTCGGGGCGTACCGGGTGAGCACGTTGGTGGCGAGCTGGCTCGGGTCGGTGGACAGGGCGTCGCCGGTGCTGGTCGCGGAGAGCTGGAACAGGAAGTCCTTCCAGAACGCGAACGCCGCCTCGCCGCCCGGCCGCGGCCCGCCGGACCGGTTGATCACCACCTGGGCGAACTGCTTGCCGAGGTCGTTGGGCGTGCCGTCGAGGCCGAGGGCTTCCTTGATGCGCGGCACGACGGCGGACAGGTAGTCGTCGGGCAGCGGGTAGGCGTCGATGCCGGCCAGCGCCTGCGCGACCACCTGGTAGTCCAGGAAGAAGTCGAACAGCTCGTGGTCGCCGAGCACCCCGCACATGGGCAGCGCGCCCCGGTAGAAGTGCGGGTACTGCTCCAGCGAGCGCCCGGTGACGTGGCCGCCCATCGACACGCCGAGCAGGAACACGTCCTTGGGCTTGTCGACCAGCTTGGCGAACTCCTGCGCCAGGTCGTGCGTGCTCTCGACGCCGGCCTTCACGTCGTAGTTGTTGGCGTAGTAGCTGGAGGCCGCCCACGCGAAGCCCTGGTCGAGCAGCTTCTGGCGCAGGCCGTAGCCGGGCGGGTCGACGGTGAGCACGGTGCTCGCGCCACGGTAGCCGTGCGCCCACATGGCCAGCCGGCCGTTCCACCCGGGTGGGACCTCGATGGTGTAAGCGGCGTGCTTGTGGACGCCCTGGACGACCCGGCTGGGTTGTCCCCCGACGGTGGCGGGCGGGAGCGGCGGGTTGTTGATGGTGTACCCGGGTAGTGGCTGGTCCGGTGGTGGCGAGGCCGAGGCGTGCGGCGTCGCGAGGAGGAGCACCAGGACCGCGGTCAACCCGAGAACCTTTCGCATGACCTTGATTGTGGTCACCAGCGCAAGTCCGCCACCAGCTCCTCGTGGGTGAGGGTGAAGGTGAGCGGGTAGGTCACCCGGACCACCTCGTCCTCGGTGGGTTCCAGCCGGGCGCCCGGGAAGGCGCGGCGGACCAGGGCCAGCATCGCCAGGTTCTCGTGCAGGATGTCGCCGGTCAGCGCCGAGTAGTCCAGGTCGACGGCGAGGTTGCCCAGGGCGGTGATCAGGCGTGTGCCGATCCCCCGGCGCTGCCACTGGTCCACCACGGCGATCGCCATCTCCGCGCAGCCACCGCTGGTCGCGGCCAACCGGGCGATTCCCACGGCGGTTCTGCCGCACTCGGCGACCACGGCCGCGCGCTGCCAGCCGTCCAAATCGATCAGCTGCCGGCGCATGGACGCGGTCAGGCGCGGCATCGGGGCGTGGAAGCGCAGGTAGCGGCTCTGGGCGGAGAGGCCGTCGAACACGGCGTCGACGGCGGCGCCGGCCGTTTCCCGGTCGAGCACGCGCACAGTGGTCATCGTCAGCGGCCCCCAAAGTTCGGATTCCGAACCCTAGCTGGGTCCTATTTCCGAACGCAAGGGGTATTCTGGAGGCCATGTCCCGCGTCAAGGTCGTCGACGAGCTGTGCACGCTGTCCCTGCCGGCCGCCCTGCTGGGTGAGCGGTGGACGCTGCTGCTGCTCCGGCAGGCGTTCCTGGGGACGCGCCGGTTCGAGGACTTCCAGTCGGCCATGGACATCTCGCGCAGCGTGCTGACCGAGCGGCTGGCGACGTTCGTGGACGAGGGCATCCTGCGGCGCGTCCCGTACAAGGACTCGCGCACCCGCTACGAGTACCGGCTCACCGAGAAGGGCCTGGACCTGTACCCGGTGCTGATGGCCCTGCGGAAGTGGGGCGACAAGTGGATGGCCCCGGCCGACGGGACGTCGTTCGACCTGCACCACAAGGACTGCGGCGGGGACGTCGACGTCAAGGTCGAGTGCACCGCGTGCGGCGAGGGCCTGGGCGCCCGGGACGTCCGGGTCACCCGCCTGCGCTGAACCCGCCTGCGCTGAACCCGCCTGCGCTGAACCCGCCTGCGCTGAACCCGCCTGCGCTGAACCCGCCTGCGCTGAGCCCTCCTGCGGCCAGGCCTTCCAGGCGCGGCACCAGGTCCTCAGGGCCGGCGTGGCGGCCATCACGGCACGCGCCTCGCCGGCGGCCGTGCGGCTGACCAGGACGCGTGGCCGGTCCGGTCGGACCGCCAGCCACTCCGGGACCGGACTGTCGCCGCGGTGCGGAACGGCCCGCAGCGGCCAGGCGTCCCCTCCCGGGGCCTGCAAGCGCTCGCGCTGTTCCGCGAGGTGGCCGACGCCGACGTCCGGGGCTAGTGGGCCGCGTCGTCCCAGGACCGGCCGAAGCCGACGTGCGGGGCTAGTGGGCCGCGTCGTCCCAGGACCGGCCGACGCCGACCGAGACCTCCATCGGCACGGACAGCTCGTACGCCTTGCCCATCTGCTCGCGGACCAGCGCCTCCACCGCCTCGCGCTCGCCCTCGGCGACCTCCAGCACCAGTTCGTCGTGCACCTGGAGCAGCATCCGCGACCGCAGCCCGGCCTCGGCCAGCGCCCGGAACACCCCGAGCATGGCCACCTTGATGATGTCCGCCGCCGACCCCTGGATGGGCGCGTTCAACGCCATCCGCTCGGCCATCTCGCGCCGCTGCCGGTTGTCGCTGGTCAGGTCGGGCAGGTACCGCCGGCGGCCCAGGATGGTCTCGGTGTAGCCCTTCTTGCGGGCGTCCTCGACCACGGCGTGCAGGTAGTCCCGCACCCCGCCGAACCGCGCGAAGTACGCCTCCTTCTGCTCCCGCGCCTCCGCGGTGGAGATGCGCAGCTGCTGCGCCAGGCCGAACTCCGACAGCCCGTACGCCAGGCCGTAGGACATCGCCTTGACCCGCCGCCGCTGCTCCCCGGTCACCTCCGCGGTGGGCACGGAGAACGCCCGCGACGCCACGAACGTGTGCAGGTCCTCCCCCGACCGGAACGCCTCGATCAGCCCCTCGTCCTCGGACAGGTGGGCCATGATCCGCATCTCGATCTGGCTGTAGTCGGCGGTCATCAGCTCCGCGTACCCCGGGCCGACCACGAACGCCTCGCGGATGCGCCGGCCCTCCTCGGTGCGGATCGGGATGTTCTGGAGGTTGGGGTCCGTCGAGGACAGCCGGCCGGTGGCGGCGATGGTCTGGTGGAACGTGGTGTGGATGCGGCCGTCGTCGGCCACCGACTTCAGCAGGCCGTCCACAGTGGACTTGAGCCGGGTGACGTCCCGGTGCGCCAGCAGGTGTTGCAGGAACGGGTGCTGGGTGGCCTCGAACAGGTTCTGCAACGCGTCCGCGTCGGTGGTGTACCCGGTCTTGGTCTTCTTGGTCTTCGGCATGTTCAGCTCGTCGAACAGCACCGTCTGGAGCTGCTTGGGCGAGCCGAGGTTGATCTCCTTGCCGATCACCGAGTACGCGTCCTGCGCGGCCTGCTTCACGCCCGCCGCGAAGTGCGCCTCCAGCGCCGCGAGGTGCTCGGCGTCGATCGCGATGCCGACCGCCTCGACCTCGTCGAGCACGTGCATCAGCGGCAGCTCCAGGTCGGCCAGCAGGTGCTCCTGGCCGGTCTCCACGAGCTGCGCGTCCAGCGCGTCGGCCAGCTCGGCCACCGCGAACGCCCGCACGATCACCGCCTGGGCGGTCTTCTCCCGCTCCTCCGCCTCGTCGGCCAGCAGCGAGAGCTGGCCGTCCGGGGACTCCTCGGCGCGCAGCTCCCGCTTGAGGTAGCGCAGCGCCAGGTCGTCCAGCGCGAACGACCGCTGGCCCGGCCGGACCAGGTACGCGGCCAGCGCCGTGTCGCTGGTGACGCCCCGCAGCGTCCAGCCCCGGGCCCGCAGCGCGCGCAGCGGCAGCTTCAGGTCGTGGGCGGCCTTCGGCGCGGCCGGGTCGGCCAGCCACGCGGCCAGCGCCCGGTCGTCCTCCTCGGTCAGCGCCGCGACCTCGACGTACCCGCCCTCGGCGCCCGCGAACCCGAGCCCTTCCAGGTCCGCCCCGGCGTGCTTGAAGGCCAGGCCGACCCGCCGGCCGCGCGCGTGGGCGTCGAGCCACGCCGCCAGCGCGCCGGGCGCGATCGCGCCGCCGGAGACCTCGAAGCCCTCCTCGGCCTCCGGCTCGGCGGTGGACAGGGTGGCGAACAGCCGGTCGCGCAGGACCCGGAACTCCAGCTCGTCGAACAGCCGGTGCACCGCGTCCCGGTCCCAGGGCTTCGCCACCAGGTCGGCCGGGCCGACGGGCAGCTCGACGTCCCGGACCAGCTCGGTGAGCTGCCGGTTGAGCATGATGCTGGTCAGGTTCGCGCGGATCGCGTCACCGGTCTTGCCGGGGACCTCGTCGACGTGGTCGATCAGGCCGTTGAGCGAGCCGAACTGGTTGAGCAGCTTGACGATCGTCTTGGGGCCCACGCCCGGCGTGTTGGGCAGGTTGTCGGAGGAGTCGCCGCGCACGGCCGCGTAGTCGGCGTAGAGGCCGGGCGTGACGCCCTGCTTCTCCAGCACCAGCTCGGGGGTGTAGCGGGCCATCTCGGACACGCCCTTGACCGGGTACAGCACGGTCACCTTGTCGTTGACCAGCTGCAACGCGTCCCGGTCACCGGTACAGATGAGGACCTCGTAGCCCAGCTCCGTCGCCTGCGTGGTGAGCGTGGCGATGACGTCGTCGGCCTCGTAGTTGTCCTTCTCCAGGGTGGGGATCTGGAGCGCGGCCAGGACGTCCTGGATGAGGCTCACCTGGCCGCGGAACTCGTCCGGTGTCGCACTGCGACCGGCCTTGTACTCCGCGTAGGCCTCGGTGCGGAAGGTCTTGCGGGAGACGTCGAACGCGACCGCGATGTGCGTGGGCTGCTCGTCGCGCAGCAGGTTGATCAGCATCGAGGTGAAGCCGTAGACCGCGTTGGTGGTCTGCCCCGTGCCGGTCTGGAAGTTCTCCTTGGGCAGCGCGAAGAACGCCCGGTAGGCCATCGAGTGGCCGTCGACCAGCAGCAGGCGGGAGGCTTCTGAGGTGCTCACGGGGCGAGTCTAGGGTGAGGGTCCGACAGTCATGCACCGAGTGGAGCAGCCCGTGAGCCCCAACCCCGAGGACATCCCCGGCGCCGACCAGGCGGTCGCCGACGAGCAGCTGACCGCCCGGATGGGCATCGAGATCACCCAATGGGATGCCGACCGCCTCGTGGGCACCATGCCGGTCAAGGGCAACCGGCAGCCCTACGGCCTCCTGCACGGCGGCGCCAACGCCACGCTGGCCGAGACGCTGGGCTCCATCGCCGCCGCCATGCACGCCGCTCCCGAACGCATCGCGGTCGGCCTGGAACTGTCCGTGACCCACCACCGGGGCGTCGCGGAGGGCATGGTGACCGGGGTCTGCACCCCCATCCACCGGGGTCGGTCGACGGCGACGTACGAGATCGTCATCACCGACGAGCAGGGGCGCAGGTCGTGCACGGCGCGGCTCACGTGCTTCCTCAAGGAAGCGCCTAAAGTCTGAGAGGTGCGCTGGGTGCTGGGAGTGGCGGCGGTCCTGTTCGTAGCGGGGTGCACGGACGTGCCCGCGGTGTCCGAACCGCCCCCCGGTTCCGCGTCGGCCACCTACCCGGTGCCGAACGTGCCGGTGCGGCCGGACGAGAAGGTGCTGCGCGTGCCGACGGCGGGTGACGGGGAAACGTCGTTCACCTTGCTGGGGTTGACGGCGGAGCTGCCCAGTCTGGTCGGGAGTCACGCCGAGATGCCCGCCAAGGGGCGGTTCGTGCGCATCCGGATGTCGGTGATCAACAACGGGCGGAGCAGCGTCCAGTTCAACGCGCGCAAGCACGTCCTGATCGACGACAAGAAGGCCGAGCACGCGGTGGACTCGCAGGCGATGCTGATCAAGCGCCAGCCGGAGACGCTGGACCTGGGGGCGAACGTACGGCTGGAGTACGACGTCTACTACGACATCCCCACGGACGTGAAGCCGTTGGCCATCAAGGTGTTCGGCGGCCCGACGCTCGCCGACCCGCAGGACGACTCCGGCACCGAGATCCTGCTCGCCCAATGAGCAAAGGCCCGCCCTCTCCACAGGGGAGAAGGCGGGCCCTCACGCACTAAACCGTCCTCAGTGGCCGCCGAGGTAGGCGGCGCGGACCTGCGGGTCGTCCAGGAGGTCGAGGCCCGGAGCGGACTTCACCACGCGGCCCGTCTCCAGCACGTACGCCCGGTCGGACAGCTTGAGCGCCTGCTGGGCGTTCTGCTCGACCAGCAGCACCGTCGTGCCGCGCTTGTTGATCTCCTTGATGATCTCGAAGATCTGCGCGATCAGCATGGGCGCGAGACCCATCGACGGCTCGTCCAGCAGCAGCACCTTGGGCTTGGTCATCAGCGCCCGGCCGATGGCGATCATCTGCTGCTCGCCGCCGGACATGGTGCCGCCGAACTGGTTCTTGCGCTCGGCGAGCCGCGGGAACAGGCCGTAGACCTCTTCCAGGTCCTTGCTCAGGTCGTCCTTGCGCATGTACGCGCCCATGAGCAGGTTTTCCTGGACCGTCATGCCCGGGAAGACGCCCCGACCCTCGGGGGACTGGCCGATGCCCAGCTGCACGCGCTTGTGGCCCGGCATCTTGGAGATGTCCTGGCCGTTGAACACGACGCTGCCGCTGGTGAGCGGGCGCAGGCCGGAGATGGTCTTCAGGGTGGTCGTCTTGCCGGCGCCGTTGGCGCCGATCAGGGAGACGATCTCACCCTCGTTGACCTGGAGGCTCAAGCCCTTGATCGCGGCGATCTTGCCGTAGTGGACGTGGATGTCCTTGACCTCAAGAAGCATCTTCGGACACCCCCAGGTACGCCTCGATGACCTTCGGGTTGTTCTGCACCTCGTGCGGCAGCCCTTCTGCGATCAGCTGGCCGAAGTCGAGCACCGCGACGCGGTCGCTGACGCCCATGACCAGGCTCATGTCGTGCTCGATCAGCAAGACCGTCCGGCCGCTGTCCCGGATCTTGCGGATCAGGTTCTGCAGCGACACCTTCTCCGCCGGGTTCATGCCCGCGGCCGGCTCGTCGAGCAGCAGCAGCTTCGGGTCGGTGGCCAGGGCGCGGGCGATCTCGAGGCGCCGCTGGTCGCCGTACGGGAGGTTCTTCGCGGTCTCGGACATGCGGGCCGAGATGCCGACGAAGTCGAGCAGCTCGCGCGCCAGCTCGCGTCCGCGCTTCTCCTCCTTGCGGTGCCACGGCAGGTTCAGCGTGGCGCCGACGGCACCGGTCTTGTGGTGCGCGTCGGCGCCCACCATCACGTTCTCCAGCGCCGACATGTTGTGGAACAGCCGGATGTTCTGGAACGTGCGGGCGATGCCCTTCTTGGTGATCTTGAACCGCTTGCCGCCGTCGATCCGATCACCGTTGAACAGCACGTGGCCCTCGGTGGGCTGGTAGACGCCGGTGACCACGTTGAACACGGTGGTCTTGCCCGCGCCGTTGGGGCCGATCAGGGCGAAGATCTCGCCCTCGTTGATG
Source organism: Actinosynnema sp. CA-248983 (assembly GCA_050954585.1). Lineage (GTDB taxonomy): Bacteria > Actinomycetota > Actinomycetes > Mycobacteriales > Pseudonocardiaceae > Actinosynnema. The sequence continues at coordinate 6,661,318 of CP191863.1, forward strand.
CTGATCTTCGCTTCGCGCAGCGCGACCACACCGCCGAAGCGCATCGTCACGTTGTCGAGCTGAAGGACGGGAGTGCTCACTTGGCCGCCTCCGCCTGCGAGACATCGCTGTCGGGGCCCGGGACTTCCGCGCCCATCGTGCCCATGCCGCCGGTTCCTTCGTGCAGTTCCGCTTTCCGCCGCCGCGACGGCAGCAGGCCCTCCGGCCGCAGCGCCATCATCAGCACCAGCACGGCGCCGAACGCCAGGATGCGGTAGTCGGCCAGGTCGCGGAACCGCTCGGGCAGCCAGCCGATGAGGAACGCGCCCAGCATGACGCCCGGCAGGTTGCCCGAACCGCCCAGCACCACCGCGGCGAGGATCGTCGCCGACAGGATGAACGGGAAGGTGTTCGGTTCGATGAACACCGCCTTGCCGGCGTACAGACCACCCGCCAGGCCACCGATCATGGCGCCGATCGCGAACGCCAGCAGCTTGAACTTGAACGTCGGCACGCCCATCAGCTCGGCGGCGTCCTCGTCCTCGCGGATCGCGGCCCAGGCCCGACCGACGCGGCTCTTCTGCAACCGCACCGAGAAGATGATCACCAGGATGATCGCGGCGACCATCAGGTAGTAGTACGGCGCCGGGTCGAGCTTGAACTTGAACCCGAACAGGTTCGGGTGCGGGATGCCGGGGATGCCGCGCGCGCCGCCGATCTCGTCGGTGTTGTTCGCGGTGATGCGGATGATCTCGCCGAAGCCCAGTGTCACGATCGCCAGGTAGTCACCGCGCAGCCGTAGCGTCGGTGCGCCGAGGATGACGCCGGAGACCGCCGCCAGCGCGATGCCCCACACGACGGTGACCCAGTAGTTCCAGCCGTGCTCGACGCCGTAGTAGGCGACCGAGTAGCCGCCGATGGCGAAGAACGCGACGAAACCGAGGTCGAGCAGGCCGGCCTGGCCGACGACGACGTTCAGGCCCACCGCGAGCAGGATGTACGTGCCGATCGGGTAGATCAGCACCGTCGTCCAGTCCGAGCCCGGCGTCATGAACTGGCCGATCGCGGGTGCGGGCAGGATCAGCGCACCCACGACCAGCGCGATGTAGACCAGGTAGCGCTGCCAGACCTTCGCGTGCTCCCACCAGTCACGCGCCCTGTCGAGGCTGTGCACGATGGCGTTGCGGCCACCGCGCTTCACGGGAGTTTCTTCCCTCGTCACTTCGTCGCCTTTCATGCGCGTGCCTTTTGCAGCGATTCACCGAGGATGCCGGTCGGGCGGAACATCAGCACGGCCACCAGGACGGTGAACGCGATGACGTCCTTCCACTCGGAACCGAGGAAGATCGCACCCCAGTTCTCGATGAGTCCGAGCGCCACACCGCCCATCAGAGCGCCGCGCAAGTTGCCGATGCCGCCGAGGACGGCCGCGGTGAACGCCTTGATGCCGAGCACGAAGCCGATGAAGTACGAGGTGTTCTCGATCTCCATGATGTAGAGGGAACCGGCCACACCGGCCATCGCGCCGCCGAGCAGGAACGTGACCCGCACGACGTTGTCGATGCTGACACCCATCAGGACCGCGGCCTCGGGGTCCTGGGCGGTGGCCCGGATGCCGCGGCCGATCCGCGTCTTGTTCACGACCCGGTCGAGCGTGATCATCACCAGGATGGCGGCGACGACGACGATGACGTGGTCGAGCCGGACGTCCGCGTTGCCGATCTTGAACAGCGTGTCGCGGGCGACGTACCGCGGCGCCGACGCCTGGTTGCGGCCCGGCTTGCCGGTCAGCCACGGGATCACGACCAGCGCGAACAGTTCCTGGAGGAACAGCGACGCGCCGATCGCGGAGATCAGGGCGGCGAGCCGGGTGGCGCCCTTCTTGCGGAGCGGCCGGTAGGCCACGGTCTCCAGGACGATCGCGGCGCCGCTGGAGGCGGCGGCCGACACCAGCATCAGCAGCAGCAGCATCCCGATCAGGGCGAAGCCGGTGACGGGTGCCGTCGGCGCGATCGCCGTCAACGTCACCAGGGACGCGAACGTGCCGATCATGAAGATCTCGGAGTGCGCGAAGTTGATCAGGCGCAGGACACCGTAGACCATCGTGTAGCCCAAGGCGATCAGCGCGTAGATCGAGCCGATCACCAGTCCACCCACCGTGCTGGGTAGGAACTGGTTCAGGAAATCATCAAGCATGACAGGTTTGCCTCACGAGACGGGGCGGGGAGAGAGCATCTTCGCCATAGTGGCGGGGAGCGGGACGTCGCCACACCAGCACGACGAACCCGCTCCCCAGCGCGCTAACTTGCTTCAGTACTGCCGTCTCGGAATCAGCCCTCGAGCTTGGCGCTGGCCGACGGGCCGAGCAGCTTGAGGACACCACCCTTGACCTGGTAGACGAAGATGTCGTTGTTCTCCGGCTCGCCGTTGGCCTTGAACTTGATCGGCTTGGACACGCCCTCGAAGCTGACCGTCTTCAGGAAGTTGTTGATCGCCTCCGAGGTGGTGTTGCCCTCCTCGACGGCCTTGATGAAGGCGGTCGCGGCGTCGTAGCCCTCGGTCGCGTAGATGGCCGGGTCGGCGTTGGCGCTCTTCTTGTAGTTGTCGAAGAACGTCTTCAGCGTGCCGGTCACGTCCGCGGACGGGATGTTGCACGGGCAGCCGACGACGGCGCCCTCGGCCGCTGCCGCGCCCGCGCCGCTGATCAGCTGCTGGTCCAGCGAGCCGTCGCCGGAGGCGAAGGTCGCGGACACGCCGCCGTCACGCAGCTGCTTGAGCAGGCGACCGCCCTGGGCGTAGTAGCCACCGAAGAAGATCATGTCCGGGTTGGCGGACTTGACCTTGGTGACGGTCGAGGAGTAGTCCGACGCGTCCTTGGCGAACTTGTCGGTCTCGACCTCGACGCCCTTGTCCTTGAGCGTCTTGGTGACCGCCTCGGCGATGCCGACGCTGTACTCCTGGTCGTCGGACAGGACGAACGCCTTCTTCGGGGACTTCGCCGTGAGCAGGAAGTCGGCGATGCCGGGACCCTGGTCGTCGTCGTTGGCCACGACGCGGTGCCAGTAGGTCCAGCCGTTCTTCGCCAGGCCCGGGTTCGTGGCGGACGGCGAGACGCTGGGGATCTTGTTCTCCTCCAGGGTGCCGCCGATGGCCTTGGACTCACCGGAGAACGCGGGCCCGATGAGGGCGACGATCTTGTCGGTGCCGACGGCCTTGGTGATCAGCGAGGTCGCCTGGTCCGGCTTGCCCTGGCTGTCGTACTTGATCAGCTCGATCTTGTTCTTGGGGTTCTTGGCGTTGTACTCGTCGATCGCCATCTTCGCGCCGTTGTACGGCGGGATCACGATCGCCGAGTTCTCGCCCGTGAGGTCACCCATGAACCCGATCTTGACCGTGGTGGAGTCGCCGCCACCCGTGTCACCGCCACCGCCGCCGGCGCAAGCCGCAAGCACCAGCGACGAAGCCGCCGCCAGCGCGAGAACTCGGCCGAGTCGTGCTCCTGACACCGGAATACCTCCCATGACCAACCAGCCCGCCGGTAGGCGGAGCCCTCGCACGAGGGCTTGGGTTAGGGCAGGAACGTAGCTTCAGTTGAGTTCCGTGAACAGGTGGTCTTACTGCTCTGTGTCCACATCGTGACGGTAGTCACCGGGCAAATGCGTGCCGGTTAACAGTCTTAAATCCAGCTCAAATAGCCGCAGGTCACAGCACCAATGCGGGCAGTAACCAACAATGAGCACGACAGGGCGTCCGATACCCGAACAGGTAACCCTGAACAGGTAACGGACGCCCCGGGTGGTAAGAGGTCGAACTCAGCCGAAGTTTTCGATGACCGCTTCGGCGACGGCCTTCATGGTCGTGCGGCGGTCCATGGCGGTGCGCTGCACCCACCGGAAAGCCTCGGGCTCCGACAGACCTTGCTTGGTCATCAGCAATCCCTTGGCGCGCTCGACGACCTTTCGCGTCTCCAGCCGCTCGGTGAGACCGGCGACCTCGTTCTCCAAGGCCTGGAGTTCGGCGAACCGGCTCATGGCCAGCTCGATCGCGGGCACCAGGTCCCGCTTGGCGAACGGCTTGACCAGGTAGGCCATGGCACCGGCGTCCCGGGCGCGTTCGACCAGGTCGCGCTGGCTGAACGCGGTCAGGATGACCACCGGGGCGATGCGCTTGCCGGCGATGGCGCTGGCGGCCTCGATGCCGTCGACCTTGGGCATCTTGACGTCCATGATGACCAGGTCCGGGCGCAGGTCCTCGGCCAGCGTCACGGCCTCGTCCCCGTCGGCGGCCTGGCCCGCCACCTCGTAGCCCTCTTCGCGCAGCATCTCGACCAGGTCGAGGCGGATGAGAGCTTCGTCCTCGGCCACGAGCACGCGACGGGGCGCGGTGCGCTGGGCCTCGGCAGCCTGTTGGGTCACCGGGGTCCTCCTACAACTCGTCACTGGTGGCTCTCGACGCGGTCGCACCGGCCGAAAGGGCAGTCTACCGGCGCGGGACGGGCGGACGGCCGGCGTCGCACCGTGATCGCCGACACCGATGTCACTCCGTCGGGTCACGGTGCTCTGACCTGGCCTTCCGCCCGTCACACGTGAAGGTTGTTTACCTCACCGTCTTCTGCGGCGGCTCCCACCAACCGGTGACACCCTCCGGCCACTCGAAGTTGCCCAACGCCTCCTCGCCCGCCGGGTCCGGCCCTTCGACCTCCCGCAGGTAGAGGTCGTACCAGCCGGTGCCCAGGCCGAGTCCGCCGGTCGCGCTGGGCACCTCGGTGGCGCCGGGGATGCCGAAGACGGGGTGGAGTAGGCGGTCGACGACGGTGGTGACGCCGAGGCTCTGCGGCCACTCGAGCCACCACTCGTCCCGGCGGGGCAGGGAGCGCAGCCAGGGGGCGGAGGTCAGCAGGTGGTAGCGGCGGAGGACGGCGCTGCCCAGCCCGTTGGGGCGGGGGTGTTCTGCGAGATGTTCTTCCTCGACGGCGGTGAGCGGGCCTTCGATGAAGGGTCCGTGCAGGTCACGGCCCTTGAGGAGGGTGCGGACGTACTTCATGCCGACCGCCCAGGCCGCGTCGTCCACGCCGGAGAGGATCGCGCTCGCGTCGAGGTCGAGGAGTCGGATCTCGACGGACCGGGGGTGCTTGGTGATGCGGAGGCCGGGGACGCCCGCGACCCAGCGGTCCTCGCAGCGGGGCAGGAGTTCGTAGAGGAACGGGCCGAGGGCGTGCTCGGTGAGGTGCAGGCGCGGGGTGTCGGCGGGTTCGACGGCCTTGACGACGTGCGCCGGGCGCAGCATCGAGGCGGGCGGGCGTAGTTGCAGGTGGGAGGCCGCGTCGGTGGCGGTGTGGAGCAGGACGCACTCCAACGACCGCTGGTCGTCGGTGGGCGCGTCCGGCAGGAACAGCCCCCGGACGTCGGCCTTGCCGTGCAGGGCGTCGACCAGCCGCTCCCGCCGGTCGTCGGGCAGACCGTGCAAGACGGCCTTAATGGCGGGAACCGCCTGGGAGAGATTCTCGCCGGTGTAGGCGCGGCGCAGATCGACCAATTGTTCGGTCAACGACGAACGTGACATCGCAGTCCTCGCTCCCACCGCCCGGCTCGGCGCACAAGGACGCGGCACACGCGTCTGCTGGTTGGCTGAAGGTCGAACCGAGGACAGGGGTGCCCACACCCCGCGGCGGATCTTGCCACCCGTTTGCCGGGAGGTGGCTCCAGCCTCACGTCTGCCCACACACGCCGGTTCCGAGGTTACCAGCCGGGGCGACCGCTTTACCGCGACTCACTCGCTTTGCCGGGCCGCCGTGTTGCCCGCTTGGCTGGTTGGTGGCATGGTCGCTTGGTCGGCTTGCGCGCGTGCACGGCGAATTGTCGTACCCGTCTGGGAGAATGGTGATCGGGGGCCGGCGGCCACCCCTTGATCGAACGCGGAGCCTCCGTCTGGCGGCCGAACTTTGCGCTGTATATAGCCTTCGCGGTTCGTCCTCACAGGTGCGGTGATCGTGGTGTGCGGGCGCGAGTGCGGATCTTCGGCGCATTAGGCGGGGTGTGCGGCGGGCGCGAGGTCTTCGGGCTGGGGGCGGGCGCGAGGTCTTCGAGCTGGGGGCGGGCGCGGGGCAGTGGCGTCGGGTTCCAGCGGGGCTGGTGCCGAGCGACAGCGTTTGGCGTGGCGCATTGCCGCGCGGTGCATGTACTCCCTAGCTTCGGCCCATGGTGAGCGGTGCGGGGCGGTTGGTCGAGGTTTTGCGGGCGCATCGGGTCGAGGTGGTCTTCGGGTTGCCCGGGGTCCACAACCTGCCGATCTGGGAGGCGTTGCGGGAGTCGCCCATCCGGCTCGTGGGGGTTCGGCACGAGCAAACCGCCGTGTACGCGGCCGACGGGTACGCACGGGCGACCGGCCGACTCGGGGTCGCGGTGGTCACCACCGGGCCAGGCGCCGCCAACTGCCTGGGGGCCACGGGAGAGGCGATGGCTTCCGGGTCACCCGTCCTCGTCATCGCCACCGACATCCCCTCCCACCTGCGCCGACCCGGCGAGTACCGGGGCGTCCTGCACGAAACCCGGGACCAGCGCGCCATGTTCCTCCCCGTCGTCAAAGGCGGCTGGACGCTGCGCGACCCCCTCGACCTCGGCACCTACACCGACAACGCCGCCCACCTCGCCACCACCTCCCCGCACGGACCCGTCTACCTCGGCATCCCCACCGACCACCTCACCGCCGACACCGGCCCCTGGCACAAGATCCCGGAGAACCCGCAGGTCACCCCGCCCCTCGACGCCGCCCTCGACCTCATCGCCACCGCCCACCGCCCCCTCATCTGGGCCGGCGGCGGCGCGCAACGCGCACAGGCCGGGCCCGCGATCGCCGAACTGGCCGACCGGCTGGACGCCCCGATCGTCACCACCTACGCCGCCAGGGGACTGGTCGACCACTCACACGTCGTGCACGGCCCGGTCCACCTCCCCGAGATCGGCGCGCTCTGGGACGAGGCGGACCTGGTCATCGGGATCGGCAGCGACTTCGACGGCATGATGACCCAGAACTGGCTCCAACCGCCGCCGCCCAAGCTGCTGTCCGTCAACGTCGACACCGTCCGCAACTACCCGCCCGACGTCACCCTCCGCGGCGACGCCCGCACCGTCACCGAAGCCCTCGTCGAAGCCCTCGACCAACGGCCGGCCAACGGCACGGCGGAACGCGTGGAGGAACTCAACAAGATCGCCCAAGAGGCCGTCCGCAACGACGAACCGCAGGTCATGGGGCTACTGGAAGCACTCGAAGGTCATCAGGTGGTCGCGGACATGTGCATCGCGGGCTACTGGATCGGCGGCTTCCACCGGGTCACCCGGCCCCGCGCCCTGGCCTACCCGGTCGGCTGGGGCACGCTCGGCTTCGGCTTCCCCGCCGCCCTCGGCGCCGCCCTCACCGGACGCACGGTCGCCGTCTGCGGCGACGGCGGGTTCCTGTTCGCCTGCGGCGACCTGGCCACCGCCGCCCAGGAGAACCTGCCGGTCACCGTCGTCCTGGTCGACGACGGCGGCTACGGCATGCTCCGCTACGACCAGGTCCAGGCCGGCCACCCGACCCACGGCGTCGACTTGCACACCCCGGACTTCGCCGCCCTGGCCCACAGCTTCGGCATCGAGTCGTCCGCTGTGGACGGGTTCGGCACGGACTTCGCCGCACGCCTCGTGGCGTACACAGCCGCCGACGGCCCCAACGTCCTGGTCGTCAAAGCGAAGTTGAAGCCTCCCGTGAACACCTCGCCCCGCTGGCACCGTAAGGTTCGAACATGAGTTCGAACCGCGAGTGGCCGCCCGCCGCGGCCGACGACGAGTTGCGCCTGCTCACCGACTTCCTCACCTTCCTGCGCCTGACCGCGGTCGGCAAGGTCGAGGGCCTGAGCCGCGAGCTGGCCACGACCGCGCCGATCGCCACCTCCCCCGTCGTGACGGCGCTCGGCGTGATCAAGCACCTGATCGCCGTCGAGCGCTACTGGCTGTCCATCGAAGCCGGCGGGCAGGACGTCCCCGCCCTGTGGGGCAAGGACGCCGACGCCTCCTGGCTGATCGAGGACCACGAGACCGTGGACTCGGTGCTGGCCGACTACCGCGCCGAGTGGGACCGGTCCGCGCAGGCCGTCGACGGTCTCGCGCCCGGCGACCGCACCCGCGGCGACCACGACGGCAACGGCCGGACGCTGCGCTGGGTGCTGGCCCACCTGGTCCAGGAGACCGGCCGGCACGTCGGCCACCTGGACTTCCTGCGCGAACTGGCCGACGGCGAGAAGGGCGAGTAGCTAGACCCGGGCCAGGTGCTCGTCGGCCACCAGGTCGCACGCCGCCGCCAACGCGGTCAGCGCGTCCCGCGGCAGCGGGTTCGCGTTGGCCGTGCGGTGGATCGCGAACACGTGCCGCCGCAACGGTTTCCCGCGCACGAGCCGACCGACCGTCCCGGGCCGCGCATGGTTGCCCAAGGCGTCAATCGGGCCACCGCGTGCGGCACGGCCCGGGGCGGACGCGCTCATGCTCGCGGTCGTGAGGATTCACGCCGGCGGAGTTGGCACGACGCCGCGCCGCACACCAGGCTTGAGCACCATGACCTACGTGTCCACCAACCCCGCCGACCTCGCGGACGTCGTCACCACCGTCGAGCTGGTCGGCGCGCGGGAGTTCACCGCCGCCGCGCGGCGCGCCAAGCAGGCCCAACGCGACTGGGCCCGGGTGCCCGCGCCGGTCCGGGGCCAGGTGGTCGCCAACATCGGCCGACTGGTCGAGGCCAACGCCGAGGCGCTGGCCCGCCTGGTCACCCGCGAGATCGGCAAGCCGCTGGCCGAGGCGCGCGGCGAGGTCCAGGAGATCGCCGACACGTGCGCGTTCTTCGTCGGCGAGGGCCGCCGGCTCTACGGGCAGACCGTGCCGTCGGAGATGCCGGACAAGCAGCTGTTCACCTTCCGCAACCCGGTCGGCGTGACGGCGTTCATCACCGCGGGCAACTTCCCGGTGGCCGTGCCGTCCTGGTACATCGTGCCCGCGCTGCTGTGCGGCAACACGGTGGTGTGGAAGCCCGCCGAGTACTCCGCCGCCTCCGCGCAGGCCTTCCACGACATCTTCGCCGCGTCCGGCCTGCCGGAAGGCGTGCTGAACATCGTCTTCGCCGACGGGCCGGAGACGTTCCGGGGCCTGGAAAGCGCTCTCCAGGAGCGGCTGGTCGACAAAGTCGGATTCACCGGGTCGTCCGAGGTCGGCGCGCTGATCGGCGAGCTGTGCGGGCGGCACCTCCAGTCGCCGTGCCTGGAGCTGGGCGGCAAGAACCCCATGGTGGTCACCGAGGACGCCGATCTCGACCTCGCGGTGCAGGGCGCGCTGTTCTCCGGGTTCGGCACCGGCGGGCAGCGCTGCACGTCGCTGGGCACGGCCATCGTGCACGAGTCGGTGCACGACGAGTTCCTCCGCCGGTTCGCGGCGGCGACCGAGGCGGCGGTGGTGGGCGACCCGTTCGGCGACGTGCTCTACGGGCCGATGCTGGACGGCAAGTTCGCCGCGTCCTACGAGAAGTACCTGGGCTGGGTCCGCGACCACCACACCACGCACGGCTCGTCCGGCGTCGGCCGGATCACCGGTGCCAACCCCCGCAAGGGTTTCCTCGGCGACCCGGAGGCGGGCCTGTTCTACCACCCGGTGATCGTGTCCGGGGTTCGGCCCGACGACGAGCTGTTCCTGAACGAGACGTTCGGCCCGATCGTGGGCGTGACGCCGTACCGGACCCTGGACGAGGCCGTCGACCTGGCCAACCTGCCCGGTTACGGCCTGTCCAGCTCGATCTACACCACCGACCCGAACAAGGTGTTCGCGTTCCGCGGCGGGATCGGCGCGGGCATGGTGAGCGTCAACAACTCCACCTCGGGCGCGGAGGCGCACCTGCCGTTCGGCGGGAACGGCAAGTCCGGCAACGGTTCCCGCCAGTCCGGGGTGTGGGTGCTCGACCAGTTCACCCGCTGGCAGTCGATGAACTGGGACTACTCGGGCGCGTTGCAGAAGGCGCAGATGGACACGCTGTCGGTCGAGGCCGACCTGGGCTTCCGGCTGGACGGCTGATGGACGTCCTCGACCTGGTGGACGAGTGGGGCCCGGAGAAGGTCGGCGCGGTGTCCGACCGGCGCACCGGCATGAAGGGCGTGCTGGTCACCGACAACACCGCGCGCGGCATGGGCAAGGGCGGCACGCGCATGTCGCCGACCGTGACCGCGGCGGAGGTGGCGCGGCTGGCCCGGGTCATGACGTGGCAGTGGGCCGGTGTCGACCTGTTCTTCGGCGGGGCCAAGGCGGGCATCGCGTTCGACCCCGCGTCGCCGGACAAGGAGCGGGCGCCGGCGGCGATGCGGCTGAAGGGCCGGGCCGCGTGAGCGCGCTCGACGGGATCGTCATCGCCGACTTCGGCCGGGTGCTGGCCGCGCCCTACGCGACCATGGTGCTGGCCGACCTGGGCGCTGAGGTGATCAAGATCGAGCACCCGCGCGGCGACGAGACGCGGGCGTGGGGTCCGCCGCACGCCCACGGCCAGGCCACGTACTTCCTGTCGGTGAACCGCAACAAGGTCTCCCGCACGATCGACCTGGCCACGCCGGAGGGCCTGGCGGAAGCCCGGGAACTGGCGCTGGGCGCGGACGTGGTCGTCGAGAACTTCCGGCCGGGCACCATGCAGCGCTTCGGCCTCGACCACGCCACCCTGCGTGCCGCCCACCCGCGACTCGTCTACTGCTCGGTGACCGGGTTCGGCGCCGGCAAAGGCGCGGCGCTGCCCGGGTACGACCTGCTGGTGCAGGCGGTCGGCGGGTTGATGAGCGTCACCGGCACGACCGAGCCGACCAAGGTCGGGGTCGCGCTGGTGGACGTGTTGACCGGTATGCACGCCGCCGTCGGCATCCTGGCCGCGCTGCGCCACCGGGACCGCACCGGCGAGGGGCAACTGGTCGAGGTGGACCTGCTGTCGGTGCTGTTGTCCAGCATGGTGAACCAGACGGCCGCGTACACGCTCGCCGGTGTGGTGCCGGGGTTCATGGGCAACCGGCACCCGTCCATCGCGCCGTACGAGGTGTTCCCCGCCGCCGACAAGCCGATCGCGCTGGCCGTGGGCAACGACCGGCAGTTCGAACGGCTGTGGGACGCGCTCGACCTCGACCCCGACCCGAGGTTCGCCACCAACTCCGACCGCGTCGCGCACGTCGACGCGCTGGCGGACCTGCTGTCCGCGCGCCTGCGCACCCGCCCGGCCGCCGACTGGTTCGCCCTGCTCACGCCGCTGGGCGTGCCGTGCGGGCCGGTCAACGACATCGCCGGCGCGGTCGAGTTGGCCGAGTCGCTGGACCTGCGCCCGACCGTCGACGTCGGCGGCCTGACCCTGGTCGCCAACCCCATCCGCCTGTCCGAGACCCCGGCGACCTACCGGTTGCCGCCGCCCGACCTGGAGCGACGTGGACCCGTTGGCCGGTGAGCTGGGCAAACTCGGCGTGCTCGGGATGCACCTGACCGGCTACGGCTGCGCGGGGGCCTCGGCCACCGCGCACGGGCCGGCGTGCCTGGAGTTGGAGGCCGTGGACAGCGGCATCCGCAGCTTCGTGTCGGTGCAGGGCTCGCTGTCGATGTTCTCGATCTGGGAGTGAGCCTCGGCGCTCCCCTGTCGTGCCTGAACGAAGCCCGGTTCGGCATCGTGTTCGGTGCGGTCGGGGCGGCCCTGGACAGCTTCCACTAGCTCGCGCTCGGTCACGCCCTGACCGGGATTCCCGCGTACCGGTGAATTCCGTCGCCCGGCGGTGGTGTCCGATCGGACGCCACCGCCGGGTCGGTGGTTTCATGCCCCGGAACCCCACTCCAGGAGGATTCGTGGTCAAGCGTGTGTCGGTGGCGGTCGCCGTGCTCACCCTGCTCGCGACCGCCGTGCCGGCGCAGGCGGTCACAACGGTCGACTTCACCGGCACGGTCGCGTCGAGCACGTGCTCGGGCGCGGTGGTGCGGACGCCGACCGCGCAGCCGTCCGACCCGGCGCTGGTGCTGACCAACGGGCACTGCGTGCGGATGATGCCGGACGGGGACGTCATGGTGGACCGGCCGTCGTCGCGCTCGTTCGCGCTGATCAACCGCGAGGGCACCGGTTCGCTGCGCACGGTGCGCGCCGACCGCCTGCTGTACGCGACGATGACCCGCACCGACGCGGCCCTGTACCGGCTGGCGATGACGTACGCGGACGTCGAGGCGGCCGGGTCGCGCGCGTTGGAACTGGCGGCGGAACGGCCCGCCGCCGGTATCGCCGTCGACGTGGTTTCGGGGTACTGGAAGAAGGTCTACTCCTGCCGGCTGGACGGGTTCGTGCACCGGCTGCGCGAGGACCGCTGGACCTGGCACGACTCCGCCCGCTACACCCCCGAGTGCGAGACGGTCGCGGGGAGTTCGGGCTCGCCGGTGCTGGACGAGGCGGGGCGGGTGGTCGCAGTGAACAACACGATGAACGAGCGGGGGGAGAGCTGCACGTTGAACAACCCGTGCGAGGTGGACGAGACCGGCGCGGTGACCGTTCGCCACCGCACCGGTTACGCGCAGCAGACCCACCAGTTCGTGGCGTGCCTCAAGCCCGGCAGCGTCGTCGACCTGACCGCGCCGGACTGCACGTTGCCCAAGCCTTAGTACCGCCCCCTCCGCCCCGGCTCGGCCCTCCCCGGCTCGGCCCTCCCCAGCCCAGCCCAGCCCAGCCCGCCCAGCCCAGCCCGCCCAGCCCAGCCCGCCCCCGCCCAGCCCGGCCCCGCCCAGCCCGGCCCAGCCCCGCCCGCCCCCGCCCAGCCCGGCCCAGCCCGGCCCGGCCCGGCCTAGAAGCGTTCCGGCCTAGAAGCGTTCCGGCGCGAGCGCTTGCACGGCGGTCATCGGGTTGCCCAGGTGGTAGTGGTCGACGGCCAGGTAGTTGGGGGTCTTGCGGGCGGCGGGTTCGCAGAAGCGGCGGGCGCGGTCGGCGAGCTTGCCGTTGTCGGTGCCGGCGGTGCTGGTGAACGGGACGTCGCGGAAGTGGTTCATGACGAACAGGGGTGTGAAGCCGGGTTCGGTGCGGGTGAGCGGGGTCGACCAGCGGCTGTAGCAGGACCAGTCCGAGGTGCCCAGGCCTGGCCCCATGGACCAGTGGTTCTCCACCGTCCACTCGGATTGGTACATGACGCCGAAGCTGTCGCGCTGCGGGGTGTCACCGGATCGGGCGCGATCGGTGAAGATCATCAGGCGTTTCCCGGTGGCCCGCAGGGTGTTCAGGGTGGGCCAGCCGTTGGTTCGGACGCCGGCTTGGTCGGGGCGGAACAGGACGTCGGCCAGGCCGTTGACGCGGGCCAGTTCGTTCTTGAGGACCTGGGCGGAGACGTAGTCCTCCAGGAAGATCGTGACGAACTCGGCGGGGTTGGCGCGCAGGAAGTCCACGACTTTCTGCACGTCCACCCAGAGCGCGACCGGGCGACTGACCCAGGTGCAGCTGTTGTGGCACAGGATCGCGCCGTCCGGGGTTTGGTGGATGTCGAGTTGGAAGCCGCGCACGCCGTCCGCGAGTTGCTGGGCGATGCCGCGTTGTTGGTTGGGGGCGAGGTTGACGAACGGTGGGGCGAAGCCGCCGTCGACGCCGTTGGCGTAGGCGTTGTGGGCGGTGAGGAAGGTGATCTGGTCGAGGCGTCGGGTGCCGTCCTGGGGGACGGGGGTGCGGGTGGGGTCGACCGGGGTGAGGTACCAGAGGTTGTCGCCGGCGCCGATCCGGACCTGGTCGCCGGAGGAGATGAGGTAGCGGTCGGTTCCGGGGACGCGCAGGCGGTGGCGGTCGGCGTCGGACTGGACGTCCCACTGGGCGTCGGGGCTGTCGCAGGCCAGCATGACGGCTTGATCACCGGCGCGACCCAGGCACAGAGCGCCTTCTTTGAGTGTTCGACCACTCACTGTCCACTGCTGGTGGTCTTCGTTGCCCTTCGGTCGGTGCTGGACGACCGACGTTCCCGAGACGGCCGCGTTGAGGCCGGTCGTGACGCTTTGGAGGTAGACGAGGGCGTCGGCGGCGTTCGCGGTCGGTGTGGTGGCGGTGGTGGCGAGCAGGAGCATGGTCGCGAGTGCAGGGATGGCTCGCATCGGCAGTCCTCTCGAGCGATCTTCGAGGATGCGGCGGACACCCGACAGGATCACCCATGCGCACGGCAATGCGAAAGAGTTTCACGTGATCTCGTCCTACGCTGGACACATGAGCGAACCGTGGGGCGACACCGAGCCTTGGGGCGAGACCGACAAGATCCGGCGCATCCTGGCCGGGTGCGAGACGTGGGCGATCGTGGGTTTGGCCAACCACCCGCACCGGGCGGCGTACGGCGTGGCCCGGTTCCTGCAGCAAAAGGGCAAGCGGATCGTGCCGGTGCACCCGGACGCCGAGACCGTGCTCGGTGAGCAGGGGTACGCGAAGCTGGCCGACATCCCGTTCCCGGTCGACTGCGTGGACGTGTTCCGCCGGTCCGAGGCGGCGGGTGAGTTCGCGGACTCGGCGGTGGCGATCGGGGCGAAGGCCGTGTGGTTCCAACTCGACGTGGTCGACGAGGAGGCGTACGAACGCGCCACCACGGCCGGCCTGGACATGGTCATGAACCGCTGCCCCGCCATCGAATGGCCCGCCAACGGCCCCCGCTGACCGCGTTTCCAGGGCACCGTCCGGTTGTCCCCAGGTTTGAGCCGTCCGTGCCGAAAGCCCGGGGCCGGGCGGCTAACCTCGCGGCATGCCGGTCGCCAAGCTCAACGGGATCAACCTCAACTACGACGTCCAGGGCACGGGTCCCCTGGTGGTCCTGATCATGGGCACCGGCAGCCCCGGGCGCGTGTGGCAGCCGCACCAGGTTCCCGCGCTGGTGGCGGCCGGGTTCAGGGTGGCGACGTTCGACAACCGCGGCATCCCGCCGACGGACGAGTGCGCGTCCGGCATGAAGATCGAGGACCTGGTGGCCGACACCGCGGCCTTGATCGAACATCTGGGCGGTCCCGCACACGTAGTCGGCACGTCGATGGGCGCGCGGGTGGCCCAGGAGTTGGCCCTGGCCCGTCCCGACCTGGTGGGAAAAGCGGTCCTCCTGGCCACCGCGGCCCGCAACGACCCGCTCCAGATCGCCCTCTCCCAAGGCGAACGTGCACTGCACGATGAGCGCGTGGTCCTACCCGGCCGCTACCACGCGGCGATGACGGCCGTTCTGAACCTGTCCCCCGCGACCCTCCGCGACCCGATGGCGATCCGCGACTGGCTGGACGTCTTCGAGTTCACGGGTTCGGCGGTCGGTGCGGGCGTGCGGGCCCAGATGGAGTTGGACGAGTTCGACAGCCGCCTGGACGCCCTGCGCGACGTCAAGGTCCCGTGCCTGGTGGTCGGCTTCGCGGACGACCGAGTCCTGCCGCCGCACCTGGCGAGGGAGGTGGCCGAGGCCATCCCCGGCGCCCAGTACGCCGAGGTCGAGGATGCGGGCCACTTCGGCTTCCTGGAGCAACCGACCCAGGTCAACCACCTCGTCACCACCTTCCTGACCTCCTGACTCGACGCCATAACCGACTTCACCCGATCGAGCGACATACAGGATCTGCGACCTTTCCCCGCCTCGCGCGTCCCGTAGAGAGAAAGGAACGCGGGCCCACCGGACCACCCCTCACACCCGCCCCCACCCACACCCACGCCTGCCGCCCTCCCCACCCCTCCGCCGGCCACCAGCACCTGCCCACCGGCCCCGCCAGCCACCGGCCACCCGCACACCTGCCGACCGCCCTTCCGGCCACCCGCAATCCGCCACTCGCCACCGGCCACCAGCCACCGGCCACCGGCCACCGGCCACCGGCCACCGCAGCCCACGACTGGCCGCACCCGCCGCCAGCCGCTGCATGCCACCCGCCGCCGGCCACCCGCCGCAGCCGTCGGTCGCAGCCCACCTCGCCTGCCACCCGCCACGCCCGCCGCCGCCACCCGCCACGCCGCCGCCGCCACCCGCCACGCCCGCCGCCGGCATCCGCCGCGCACCCGTCGGCGCACGCCCGCCCGCGCACGCCGCGCACACCGCCTTCGGCCCACGCCCCGCCGCCGAGCCGGGCCCCCACCTCCGAACCCGCCACCCGCCATCCCCCGCCCTCGCCCTCGCCCCCGCCCCCGCCCTCGCCCTCGCCCTCGCCCCCAACGGCACTCCCACGACCAGCCTCCGCAGGCCTGATCACGTCACAGGCGCAACATCGGCAACACCTGCCCCCTAACGCCAGAAAGCGGCCTACCACCGAACCGCAAACGCCGTTACCGTCGTTGCGACCTGCGGAAGGGGCATATGGACCACAGACGACTCGCCCGCACCTCGCGCACGATCGCCCTGATCGGCGTGGGCGGCGTCACGTGTCTGCTCGTCCTCCCCATCGCCATCAACGCAGCCACCGGCGGCTCGGCACTCCGAGTCCTCGGCCCCTACGCCACCTGGCTGTGGCCCTCACTAACCCTCCTCATCACCCTCACCGCCGCACTCGCCGCCTGGGACCCGTTGAGCGCCCTCCTCGTCCAACGACGACCCGCCCACCCCGCCAACCGGATCGCCGCACTCGACCGCATCGACCGGTTCGTCCGTACTCAGCTGGACGGGTCGCTCGCCGAGCAGGTGAAGTTGAAGTTGGGGGTGGCCCCGCGGGTCGGCCCGAGGTTGTCCGCACGGATCAGGGCGCCGTTGGTGGTGGCGGGCGAAGCGGGGTCCGGTAAGACCACGCTGTTGCTCGAACTGGCCGGCCGCCTACTGGAGCGCGCACGGGCCGATCCGAGCATGCCGGTGCCCGTCGTGGTCGACGTCGGCACCTGGCGGCCCGAGCAGGACTTCGGCGAATGGCTCCTCACCGCACTGCGCCGGCGATACCGCATCGGAATACGGCTCGGGCGGACGTGGTTGCGGGAGCGGCGGCTCAGCGTGTTGTTCGACGGGCTCGACGACCTGCCCGCCGCGCACCGCGCCGACTGCCTGCGCTGGATCACCGCGCTCAAACTCCCCCAAGTCGTCCTGTGCTCCTCGACCGACGACTACGAACGCCTCCCCCGCTACGACGTCGTCCACGTCGAACCCCTGCGCCGCACCGACGTCCTCGACCTGATCACCACCTGCGAACCCCGCCTCGACGGCCTCCACGAAGCCCTCACCAAGGACCCCGACCTCTGGGACGAGGTCCGCACCCCGCTCGCGTTCGACCTCCTCGCCCTGGCCTACCGCGCCGGCCGCGCCGAGTACCGGGGCGTCGTGGACACCTACCTCGTCGAATCCGCCGCACGCGGACCGGGGAAGGCCGAGCGCACCGTCCGGGCACTCCGGTTCCTCGCCCGCATCGCCCGCCGCCGCAACGACCTCCGCGCCGGCCACCGCCTCCCCCACCGCCGCGTCTGGCTGGACTTCATCGGCGAACCCGCCGTCTGGCGGCTGTTCCGCCGAGCCGGACCGGGCGCGACGGCCGGGCTCGTCACCGGCACCTGCCTCGTCGTCGCCTTCCAGAACCTGCCGTCGGCCATAGTCGCCGCGCTAGCGGCGATCGGGCTGAGACAAGGCCGGTTCGACACGACGACCGACGACCGACGCCGAGGACTCCGTTGGGCCGCAACGGGATTCGCAGCCGGAGCAACAACCGGAGCCGCACTGTCCACAGTGGGCGGTTGGTTGGGCGCCCAAACGGCCCGATGGCCGGCGTTCGTGACGTTCGCCCTGGTCCTGGCCATCACGTTCCTGATCGCCCTGAGCATCACCCGCGACCGCTACTGGGCCGTCGCCGCCGCCCTCGCCCCCACCGCCGTGATGATCTGGACCGGCCCCTCCCCGGACCTCCTCACCGGCCTCGGCGCCGGCCTGCTCGCCGGCACCGCCGCCGGCACCCTCACAAGTGGCCTGACCAAGGTCTGGCGCACCCTCGACCGACCCCCACCCCGCCCCTCCACTGGCTGCCGCTGGCCGGCCTCCCCGCCATCGCCCTCGCCGCCGCCCTCGGCGCACCGACCACGCCGCACGTCGCCCCGATCACCGGCCTGCTGATCGGCCTGGCCGTCACCCCCACCGTCCGCCCGCCCGACCCGGTGGTCGAACTCCTCGCCAAACCCCTCGCCCTCGACGAGTTCCCGTTGCGCCGCAAGGCGATCATCCAGTCCGCCCGGGACCGGGTGCTGCTGGTCGACGGAAACCGCTTCCCGCACGGCGTGGTCCGCGACCACCTCGCCGACTGCGACCCGGTCGAACTGGCCACCACCGTCGAGCGCCGCCGCGACGCCCTCACGCCCACCGCGTCCGCCCCCCGGGCTTGAACACCGACAAAGCGGTGTTGACCAGGTAGAACGTCAGCGACACGCAACACGCGACCAGCACGTCCGCCGCCGCCCCGGCCACCCCGTCCGCCGCGTCCCGCACCCCAGACCGCAGCGAGAACGTCGTCGCCACCACGGCGATCACGGTCAGCACGAACTTCACCAGCACCCACCGGTGCTTCACCAGCCCCCACTTCGTGCCCAGGCTCAGCACGACCCCGGTCACCAGCGCGCCCAACCCCAGCGGCAGCACCACGAAGTCGGCCAGCGGCACCATCGCCCGGTAGAACTCCACCCGGTCGAACGAGGCGAGCACCAGGTTCCCCAACGTCACGCCCAGCCATCCCACCGACGTGACGACGTGCAGCAACAACCACGACTTGCGTGCGACAGGTTTCATGGCACCGAAATGTGCCCGCCCACGACCCGTAGCCACGTCCCCCGCACAGCGGCAAACCCGGCTACGCCCGTCGACGTAGCTCCACCGCCGACAGGTTGCCGTCCTGGTCCAGCAGCCCGCGCCGCCGCCGGTTCCACCGCGCGCGACAGGTCGCGTTGCGGTTTCCCGAACTCCTGAGCCAGGTGCGCGATCGCCTCCCACCCGGCGAAGCTCCACACCAGCAGCGCCGCCGCCGGGCCGATCGCGGTCCAGCCGTGCGGCGCGAACGGCTCCAGGTTCGCCAGGTCCACCAGCGGCGCCGACACCGCGACGGCGGCCAGGACCAGCAGCACCAGCAGTCCAGCCAACACGCACTGCGCCCGTCCCGACGCGCGCAGCCCCGCCCAGTTGGTCGAGAACACCAGCGCCATCAGCACCAGCGCGGTCACCACCTGGGTGAGCCGGCCGCCACCGATCGCGTCCGCCACGTACGACCCGGCGAACAGCGCCGACGCCGTCGTGCCCGGCGGAACGGCGAAGAAGAAACACCAGCCCACCACCGCCGCCGCCCGTTCGCCGAACGCCAGCCGGGCGTAGGTCGACACGCCGCCCGCGTCCGGGTGCCGGGCGGCGAGCGCGGCGAAGGTGGCCGCCAGCGGGGCGGACACCATTACCAGACAGAGCCACGAGAGCAGCGACGCCGGTCCGGCGACCGCGGCGGCCAGCGCCGGTACGGCGATCACGCCCGTGCCGAGCACGGCGCCCACGCACAGCGTGGTGCCGTGCACCACGGTCAAACGCGGGACGGCTGCTGCCCATGACGTGACAGCTTCCCCAAACTCCGGTCGACACCCCAAGGTCTCGCCGGTTATCCGTGCGTGCACGAACGGCTACGCTGCGGTGACGTGGGCAGGCCACGGGAGTTCGACGACGCGGCGGTCGTGGACGCCGCGATGGAGGTGTTCTGGTCGAAGGGGTACGAGTCCACTTCGACGGAGGACCTGTGCGTGCGCACGGGCCTGGGCCGCGGCAGCCTGTACAACGCCTTCGGCAGCAAGCACGGGCTGTACGAGCGGGTGCTGCGCCGGTACGCCGAGGTGGGGTTCGGGGCGCAGGCGGAGATCCTCCACGGGCCCGGCACGGTGCGGGAACGCTTGCGGGCCTTGATGATCGACGTGATCGACACCGACCTGGGCGACCCGGCCAAGCGCGGGTGCCTGGCGGTGAACGCGGCCGTGGACGCCGGCGGCACCAACGCCGTGGTCGCGGACCAGGTGCTGCGGCAGTTCTCGCGCTTCGAGGCTGCGGTGCGCGAGGTGATCGCGCGCGGGCAGCGCGACGGCGAGGTGGCCGCGGACGTGGACCCGTCGGTGGCGGCCAGGTTGTTCGTCAGCGCGTACTACGGGTTGCGGGTGCTGGGCAAGGTCGTCCACGACCGGCGGGTGCTGGAGGACGTGGTCGAGGGGGTGCTGGCGCGGCTATGACGTCCAGCGGGTCGGCCGGGTCAGGTCGGCGGGCAGCCTGGTGGCGGCGTCGCCCTTGGCGGCGTCGAGCTGGACCTGGGTGACGAACAGCGCGCCGGTCAGGTCGGCTCCGCTCAGGTCCGCGCCCCGCAGGTCGGCGCCGATGAGGTCCGCTTCGCGCAGGTCCGCGCCTTTCAGGTCCGCGCCGATCAGGTAGGCGCCGCGCAGGTCCGCGCCGCGCAGGTCGGCCTTGGCGAGCTTCTTGCCGATGAGGTCCGCGCCCCGCTTGGACTTGCGGCCCTTGACGTGCCGGCGCGCGAGGTCGCTGACCTGTTCGAGCAGGGCGGCGACGGCGCGCCAGCGGGGGCCGACGTCCAGTCGTGCCAACGCTTCCGGCTTGTCGGCGGTGAGCGCTTCGATCTCCTTCCGTGCCTCGTCGAGCTTCTTGCTCAGGCTCGCGGCCTCGGGAAGGGCGAGCGCCCGGGTGAGGTACCAGAGGAGTTCGTGCAGCTCGCGCATGACCGGGAAGACGTCGAACATCAGCTCGGCGGACTCCGGCGCGTCCCGCCAGCTGCGGCCCCCGAAGGTCACCTGGGCGACCTGCTGGCCCGCGCCGAAGCAGTCGTAGACCGTGCAGCCGTGGAAACCGCGCTGCCGCAGGGTGTCGTGGATGCCGCAGCGGAAGTCGGCGCCGAGGTTGCGGCACGGCGTGCGGGCCGGTTTGTCGATCGCGAAGTCCGCGGACTTCGCGAACGCCGGGACCACGCAGCACAACCCGAAGCACCGCTCGCAGTCGGCGCGCAGTTCCGTCATGTGGCCAGTTCGTCCAGGATCTGCTGGCCGTACTTGGCCAGCTTGTTCTCGCCGACGCCGTTGACCGTGCCGAGTTCGTCGAGCGTGGTGGGCGACAGGGTGGCGATCTGGCGCAGCGTGGCGTCGTGGAAGATCACGTAGGCGGGCACGCCCTGTTCCCGCGCCGTGGCCGCGCGCCACGAGCGGAGCTTCTCGAACACCGGCTCGGCCTCGGCGGGCATCTCGGCCACCGGCGCCTTGGCGGGCTTGGCCGCCTTCACGGCCTTGGCCGCCGCCTTCCGCTCCGGCTCGCGCCGCATCATCACCTTGCGGCCCTTGTACAGCACCTCTTCGGCGGCGGGTGTGAGGACGAGCGTCGAATATTCGCCTTCCACGGCCAGGAAACCCTGCGCGAGGAGCTGCCGCACGACGCCGCGCCAGCCGCTCTCGTTCAGCTCGGTGCCGATGCCGAAGACCTTCAGCGCGTCGTGGTCGAACTGGATCACCTTGGCGGTCTTGCGGCCCAGGAGGATGTCGATCGTCTGCCCCGCCCCGAACTTCTGCCGCCGCTCGTTGCGCAGGCGGTAGACCGTGGACAGGACCTTCTGCGCGGGGATCGTGCCGTCCCACGTCTCCGGCGGCGTGATGCAGGTGTCGCAGTTGCCGCACGGTTCGCCGCTCTGGCCGAAGTACTCGAGCAGCCGGACGCGGCGGCACTCGACCGTCTCGCACAGCCCGAGCATGGCGTCGAGGTGGAGGTTGAGCTTGCGGCGGTGGGCCTGGTCGCCGTCGGAGTCCTCGATCATCTTGCGCTGCTGGACGACGTCCTGGAGGCCGTAGGCGAGCCAGGCGGTGGAGGGCAGCCCGTCGCGGCCGGCGCGGCCGGTTTCCTGGTAGTAGCCCTCGACGGACTTCGGCAGGTCGAGGTGGGCGACGAAGCGGACGTCGGGTTTGTCGATGCCCATGCCGAACGCGATCGTGGCGACCATCACCAGGCCGTCCTCGCGCAGGAATCGCGACTGGTGCTCCGCCCGCTTGTTCGAGTCGAGGCCGGCGTGGTACGGCAGCGCCTTGATCCCGTTGGCGTTGAGGAATTCGGCGATCTTCTCGGTGGAATTGCGGGACAGGCAGTAGACGATCCCCGCGTCGCCCCGGTGCTCGGTGGTGATCAGTTCGAGGAGCTGCTTCTTCGGCTCGTTCTTGGGGACGATCCGGTACTGGATGTTGGGCCGGTCGAAACTGGCCACGAAGTGCTTGGCGTCGCCGAGCTTGAGGCGCTCGGCGATCTCCGCGTGGGTGGCTTTCGTGGCGGTCGCCGTGAGGGCGATGCGCGGCACGTCCGGCCAGCGTTCGTGCAGGTGGGAGAGGGCGAGGTAGTCGGGCCGGAAGTCGTGGCCCCACTGCGACACGCAGTGCGCCTCGTCGATCGCGAACAGGGCGATCTTGCCCCGTTCGAGCAACCGCACCGTCTGCTCGACCCGCAGCCGCTCAGGCGCCAGGTAGAGCAGGTCCAATTCCCCCGCGAGGAATTCCGCCTCCACCATCGAGCGTTCGTCGTGGTACTGGGTGGAATTGAGGAATCCGGCCTTGACGCCGAGGTCGCGCAGGGCGTCCACCTGGTCCTGCATCAACGCGATGAGCGGCGAAACCACCACCCCGACCCCGTCCCGCACGAGCGAGGGAATCTGGTAGCACAACGACTTCCCACCACCCGTGGGCATGAGGACCAGCGCGTCACCACCACCGATGACGTGCTCGACAATCTCCTGCTGGTCCCCGCGGAAGGAGTCATACCCGAAGACCCTTCGCAGAACCTCGTGCGAAGTCACGAACCGATCCTAACGACCCCCACCGACAACGGACCGCACGCCCCGCTCGAACACGTGTTCACGGTGCCACGCGAAGTAACTGGCGGACGCGGCGTGGTGCGCGGGCGAGATCCGGCCGGCCAGTGCCGCGAGCTGCCCGGCCAACGCACCCTCCACGGGACTGGCCAAGATCGTCCCGTCCGGTCCCACGGTCACGTACCCCAGCTCGAACAGCCGGTCGCACCCCAGCGAGCACGCCAACATCGCCACGTTCCGCAGGTCGTTCCGCTCGTCGTCGGAACACTCGGCCCGCTGCTTGATGTGCGCGGCAACCAACAGGTTGACGGGCAGCTCCCGCCCGCACAGCGCACATGTCCCCACCGCAGCGTCACCGATCAGAACGTGCCGCAACGCCACTTGCTCGACCCGGTACTTGGCCAGGGCGGTCCGGTCGAGCACGCCGAACTGCCGATCCGGCGCGACCGGCGCGTACCCGAGCGACACGGCCGCCGGCTTCGTCGTCACCACAGCCCGCGGCAGCGTCGCCAACACCGCCGCCACAAACGCGCTCCGGTACTTCAGTTCTTGGACTGACGCCGCCACCCGCCCCCGCGCGAACAGCTTGTCCAGCCCCTCCTGCACCCACGCGACCGGCACCAACTTCCCCTGCGGCGACCGCTCGGTGGCCACCAGGGCGTTGCGCGAATCGACCTCCAACACCCGGTTGAGACTCCCGTCAACGGTGCTGATCTCAAGCCCCACCAGCCGCTGCAACACATCCACCGCCGAAGGCGCCACCGGCACCGGCAACCCGACCCGCCGCAACAACGCCGGCTGATCGTCCAGGTCAGCGAGGTAAGCGGCCCGCACCACATCCACCGCCTGCGCCCGCACCGCCGGGTCACCCAACAACTCGGCGGCCTGCTCGGTGAACCCCGCAACGGCATCCACATCCGCCGACGTGGGCTCCTTCACCAACCCATGCCGCTCCCACAACCCGACATCTGCCCCGAGATCGAAGAACAACTCCTCCGGCCCGGTCGGCAACGCCCCGAACTCCGCCAACACCTCCCCGACCCCCTCCCGGAACTCAGGCCACCCGAACAACCGCCCCCGCCCCGCCGCGAACTGCCCGAACGCCCACATCAGGGCCAACGGCTTGTGGAGACTCTCCCGGTTCCGGTTGAGCGACCCCAACGACACCATCAACTGCTCGACCGGGTCGGCCCACGCCCGGTCGACCCGCATAACCGGCTGCCCATCATCCATCGATCGCACCCGTACACGGTGCCAGACTGGTAGTCCTTGATCATGCAGGTGTACCTGGGCACGGTCGGCGAGGCGGACGAGTCGCTGCGGTCCGCTCCCAAAGCGTTCGTAGAGCGGTGCGCGGAGGACTTCCGCAGGCGACGTGGTGAGCCGCCCGGCGACGCCGAGTTGCGGAGTTGGCGCAACAGTTGGCCAGCGCTCGTCGACGCCCTCGTCCGGGCCGGGTTGCGTGACCTCGCCCTGTTGTTCGAGTACGAGTTGCCCAGGACTTCCGAGCGGGTCGACGCACTGGTCCTCGGCGCGCGCCCGGACGGTGGCATCACCGGCGTAGTGGTCGAACTCAAGCAGTGGGACGAGATCGCGACCGCCGGCACGGCTCTGGTCGAGACCCGCGGCGAGCACCGGGGCCACCCCTGCCGGCAGGCGGCCGGGTACGTCGGGCACCTGGAGCAGTGGCTCGAGGACGAGGTCCTGCGGCTGGAGTTCCGCGGTGCCGCGGTGCTGCACAACGCCGACGACCGGTCGACCGCGCTGCTCGCCGAATCGGTCCAGGGCAGCGTCGGCAGCGGTGACGTGCCGGTGCTGGGACGTCGTGAGCTGGCCGAACCGGATCCACGCACCCTCGCGGGGCTGTTGCGGTGCGACGACCTGGTGTCACCGGCCGAGGCGCAGATGGCTGCGTTCCTCGCGCTCGAACCCCGGCCGTCGACCAAGCTGCTGGACGGGATCGGCGACGTGCTGGACCAGCGATCCCGGTTCCGGTTGATCGGCGCCCAACTGGAGGCGCAAGCGCTGGTGTGGAAAGCGGCTACCGACGTGACCGCGCAGCGCAAGCGGGTGATCGTCGTGTCCGGCGGCCCGGGGACCGGCAAGTCCGTGATCGCCCTCCGACTGGTCGTGGACCTCACCCGCAGGCAGTCCTCAGTCAAGACGGAGGCCAGGTACCTCACTCCGTCCGGCACTCTCCTCGCGCAGCTCAAACGCGACGTCGAAGGGGTCGACGGCGCGAAGGGCATGTTCGGCCACCCGAGTTCGCACCCGCCGTCCACCTCGGTCGTGCCCGTGGTGGACGAGGCGCAGCGGCTCGAGCGCAATGATTGGCAACTCGAGCGGCTCATGACGTGCGCACCGGTCAGCGTGTTCATGTTGGACGAGAGGCAGGTGATCCTGCCGAAGGAGGGTTACCGCGTCGCCGAGTTACGGGA
Organism: Actinosynnema sp. CA-248983; assembly: GCA_050954585.1. GTDB lineage: Bacteria > Actinomycetota > Actinomycetes > Mycobacteriales > Pseudonocardiaceae > Actinosynnema. Next base: position 6,686,537 of record CP191863.1, read on the forward strand.
GGCGGCGCTGCGGTTGGGCGCCGAATTCCACCACGTCGAACTCGAGAGCCAGTTCCGATGCGGTGGGTCCCAGTCCTACCTCAACTGGCTCGGTCGCCTGCTGTCCGCGGACAAGACGCCCGTGCCGTGGACCGAGCCCACCTACGACTTCGACATCGCGCGTGACCCGGACGACTTGGACGCGTGGATCCGGCACCACGGAGCCCACGGGTTCACGGCGCGCATCGCGGCGGGCTTCTGCTGGGACTGGACCGAAGTCAAGGCCAAGCAGCCGCTGGTGGACAACGTCGTGCTCCGTTGGACCGACCGGAACGGCGTGGACCGGATCTGGCGCCGCCCGTGGAACGCGCATGTAGAGCACCGCGACCCGACCGGGACCGTGACCGCGCCCGGGCGCAAGTTCTGGGCGACGGACGCGGGCGGCCAGAACCAGGTCGGGTGCGTGTACACGTGCCAGGGCCTCGAGTACGACTACGGCGGCGTGATCATCGGGCCGGACCTGGTGTGGCGGGACGACCGGTGGGTGGCGCAGCCGACGGAGAGCGCGGACGACCGGGTCAACTGGCTCACCGCCGAGGAGTACCTGCCACTGGCGTTGAACATCTACTGGGTGCTGGCCAGCCGCGCGATGTTGGGCTGCCGGCTGTACTCGACCGACGCCGAGACGCAGGACTTCCTCCTGCGGCTGCGTGAGTAGCTACTCCGGCACGCGGTCGTTCCACACGGGCTTCATGTGGAGCCGTCGCGCCGCCGGGGCTTCCAGGCGCTCGAACGTCCCCGGCTCGCTCCGGTACACGCAGTCGATGCCCACGCTGTGCAGGAAGTTCACGCCATCGTGGTCGGGACGGGCGGGGAACAACGCCGTCAGCCGCACGACTTCGACCTCCTTCGGGCGGTGGAGCGTGTAGTGCAGGAGTTGGGCCACGGCTTGGCGCACGCGTTCGCGCGTGCTGCCGCCCTTGGCTTCGATGATCTCCGCGCCCTCGGGCCAGAGCGTGTACATGTCCGAGATACCGGCAGCGGACCTGAGCCGCTGGAACTTCCGGTCGGCGTGCGCCTCCAGGTACTCGGTCATCAGCAGGGACTCGGCTCGGTGGACGGTGACGTCGCGGGCGGTGCGGCCGTACGTGACCTTCGAGGCGAAGAAGTTCTCGAGTTCCACGACCAAGCCCTGTTCCAGCTGCGACTCGACGTACTTGTCGCTCGCCTCCGCAGCCTCCGCGGCACGCCTGCCGAGGCCCTTCAGGACCTGGCGCACGAGCCCGTGGTCCCGAACCACCAGTCCCGACCGGAACGGGCCCGCCAGCATGCCGCCCGACACGTCCTCGAGGTCCCGGTACGGGATCTCGAGCCCTTCGTCCAGCGTGATCAGGCTGTACACGTTGACGAAGCTGTCCGCGTCGCCGGGCTCCTTCCACAGTTCGTCGGCGAACGCCTGGTTGCGGAAGCTCGCGCCGACCTCGCCGATGGCGCGGATGTGGTTGCCCCAGGCGAAAAGAGCGACATCGCCCAGTTCCACCTCCCGCATCGCCTTGTCGAGGAAGGGACGTGTGCCCCAGAACCGGGCCCGGCCGTCCGGGTGCAGGCGCTCCAACTCGGTACGCTCACCGTCGACCAACTTCGACTGGAAGCGGGGTTCGCTGAACGTCACGTCATTGTGCAGGGTCTTGAGCCTGTTGCGCTTGGCCTCGGCGTTCGCCACGGGCTGGATCAGCAATCGGGTCATCGCGGTCGGGCTTTCGGTCGAGGGTCGGCGCAACGTGCGGATCGTCGCACAACACCGGCCGTTCTGTGCGGGACCGACGAAATCCGCAACCTGGAGGCCGCAATTGTGCGGCCGGTGGCCGAGTTCCAGCGAACCCCGCAGTCCGCGACGGCTCAACCACTACCCTCGCGCTCATTCGTCCCACACGCCTTGGAGCACCGAATGGCGGACGACACCGCCACGACACGCAACGACATCGAGGGCAACCCGCACACGGCGGTGCAGGCGGGCACCATCTCCGGCGACGTCCACATCCACGGATCCGCCCCGGCCGGGCCGGTCGTGCCACGGCAACTGCCCGCCGCTCCGCGCTCGTTCTCCGGACGCGAACCGGAACTCGCCGTGCTCGCGGAAGCCGTGGACGACGGCGCACGGCACGGTGCGACCGTCGCGATCTCGGCGATCGGCGGCATGGGCGGCGTCGGGAAGACGTCGCTCGCGCTGCACTGGGCCCACCTCAACCAGTCCCGTTTCCCCGACGGGCAGCTCTACGTCAACCTGCGCGGGTTCGACCCGGGCGGCAAGCCGCTGGACCCCGCGGTCGCCGTCCGGGGCTTCCTGGACGCGCTCGACGTCGCGCCCGCCTCCATCCCCGCCGACCTCGACACGCAGACCGCGCTCTACCGGACGCTCCTGGCCGACCGCCGGGTGCTGGTCGTGCTCGACAACGCCGTGGACGAGGAGCAGGTGCTGCCGCTGCTGCCCGGCAGCGGCACGTCCACCGTGCTCGTGACCAGCCGCAACACGTTGAGCGGCCTGGTGAGCGCGCACGGCGCGCGGCTGCTGTCGTTGGACGTGCTGACCGAACGAGCCGCGGTCGAGATGCTCGCGGGCTACCTCGGCGCCGACCGGGTCGCGAACGAACCGGACGCGGTCCACGCTCTGGTCGAGCTGACCGGCCGGCTGCCCCTGGCGCTGAGCATCGTCGCCGCCCGGGCGGGCATGTACCCGCACTTCCCGTTGGACGAGTTCGCAACCGAACTGCGCGACGCCGGTCGGCGGCTGGACGCGTTCCACGGCCGGGTCCCCCAGCACGACCTCCGCGCGGTGTTCGACTGGTCGTACCGCGCCCTGCCCGGCGCCGAGGCCCGGGTGTTCCGGCTGCTCGGCGAGGTGACGGCCCCGGACACGACCATCGCCGCCGTGGCGAGCCTGGCGGCGGTGTCGGACGCGGAGAGCCGACGGCTCCTGCGGCACCTGGTCGAGGCGCACCTGGTGGAGAACCACGCGCCACGCCGGTTCCGGATGCACGACCTGGTGCGATTATGGGCGTTGGAGAAAGCCGAACTGCTCGACAGCGACACCGACCGGACCGCCGCGCAGGAGCGGTTCGTCGACTTCCACCTGCACACCGCGTTGGCCGCGTCGGCACAGGTCGACGGTCAGCGGACGAGGGTGCCGACCGCCGAACCGACGACCGGCTGCCACCCCTTGGACTTCCCGAACCGCACTGCGGCGCTCGACTGGCTCGACGCCGAGCACGCCTGCCTGCTGGCCGCCGGGAAGGTCGCCGTCGCCCGCCGCTGGCACGCCAAGGTCTGGCAGCTCGCGTACGCGCTCGACACGTTCCACTGGCGACGCGGTCACGTCCACGACCACTTCGCGCTGTGGCAGGACGCGCTGGACGCGGCGCGGGCGCTGGACGACGACGGCTTGCTGGGCAAGGCGCACCGGTACCTGGGCTTCGCCGCGTCGCGACGGGGTTCCCACGACGAGGCCGTGCAGCACCTGACCCAGGCGCTGGAGCTGGCGGTGCGTACGGGCGACGTGCGCGAGCAGGCCCGGGCGCACCAGAACTTCGCCCATGCGTGGGAAGCGCGTGAGAACTACGCGAACGCTCTGGAACACGCCATGCTGGCATGGCCGCTCTTCCGTGACGCGGGCACACCGGTGTGGGAGGCCAGGGCGCTCAACCTCGCCGGCAGCTACCAGGCCCGCCTCGGCGAGCACGCGCAGGCACGCGAACTCTGCGCCCGGTCGCTGGAGTTGTCGCGAAAGTTGAACGACCTCGACGGCGAGGCGGCGTCGCTGGACTGCCTCGCCGACGCGTACGTCCGCTCCGGCGACCACAGCACAGCCGTCACGCTGTACCGGGAGGCCCTTCGGCTGCGCCGCCAACTGGGGAACGCCTACGGCGCGGCCGACAGCACCGCGGGTCTCGGCCGCTGCCTCGCCGCTGTCGGGGAGCGCGTGGAAGCCCGCGAGGTGTTGCACCAGGCGTACGGCCTCTACCGGGCACAGAGCCGCCTCTCGGAGGCGGAGGCGGTGCGCTCGCTCCTCGACGGCCTGGGGCTACCCGAGAGCTTCGACCCTCCCCCGACAATTGGGGTATGACACCAGCATTGGTGCGCGCAGCGATCGCCAACGCCGAAGCCGCCGGGTTCGAGCACAGCAGCGGGGACGCCACGGGTCGGTTGCTCGCTGTGCTGGCCGCGAGCAAGCCCGGTGGGCGGCTTGGGGAGTCTGGCACGGGTTACGGGGTCGGGGCGGCGTGGTTGGTGGCGGGGATGGTGGCTGGGGCTCGGCTCACCACCGTGGAGCGGGACGTCGGGCGTGCCCGGGCCGCTCGGGCGTTGTTCGCCGAGGACCCCCGCGTGACCGTCTTGACCGGCGACTGGACCGCACTCCGTGAGCACGGGCCGTTCGACCTGCTGTTCTGCGACGGCGGCGGCAAGCGGGACGATCCGGACGGGGTCGTGGAGCTGCTGGCGCCCGGCGGGATCCTCGTCCTCGACGACTTCGCCCCCGCCACCACCTGGCCGCCGCGTTACGCCGGGGAGGTGGATGTCCTGCGCATGCGTTACCTGACCCACGCCCAGCTCACCGCGACCGAGGTGCAGGTGGCGCCGGACATGGCTGTCGTGGTCGGGGTTCGATCGGTGGCCGATGGAGGAGGCTTGGCGCGCAACGACGCCGGCACGTGAAGCGATACTCGCGGTGACGCCTCACAGGAACGGGGAAACCTTTGTCCACCCCTGCCTTACGCGGTCTGCACAGCGTCTCCCGATTGCTGAAAGCCTTGCTGGACCGGCCGAAGCGCGGCGAACGGGCGTTGCCGTTGGTCTGCCTGATCGGACAACCCGCCGCCGAACGCTCCTCGGTCGCGCTGGCCCGCCGGCTCGCGGACGCCGAACCGCCGAAGGTCCTGTTCGCCAGGGTGGACGCGGAGAACCCGCCGGTCGCCGAGGTGTCCGCGAGGCAGCGGCCCGCGTTGCTCCCGCTGCTGGTGGAAGTGCGCGATCGGCTGGCGGAGGACCGGTTCGGTGACCAGCGGGTGCGGTCGTTCCCGCACTTCCGGCTGGTGGACGACATCACGCGGGAGGGCGGGCTCGCCGGGGCGTGGCGCAGGCGGCGTGCCGAGCCCGACCCTGAACGTGCCGAAGCCGGTGCCGCGGCCAGAGCGGCGCTCCCGCCGTGGGCACAGTTCTTCGTCGCACTCTTCGTCGCCTGGCACCGGCCCGTGCGCTTCTGGCTCTGGTCGCGCGGCGTGTGGCCGTTCGGTGCGGTGCCCCGATGGCTGATGCGGCAACGGTTCGCGCTGCCCGGCCACTCCACCGGGTTCGTCGGCTTCGCCGAACGCCTTGCCGCCCAGAGGGACCACGAAGAGGACGAGCAAGGTCTGTGGGAACTCAAGAAACTCCTCGTGCACGCGTTCTTGAACGACCTCAGAACCGCCTACGGCACCGGAAACTTCCGCTTGCGCCGCTTCCGCCGCACCACGTACCCGTTGGTACTGCTCAACAACGTCACCGAGAACAACGCCGGCGGCGAGCTGCTGCACCTGATCAACGACGTCCGCAAGGAGTCCCCCGCGCACGCCCCACTTCTCGTCGTCGCCACCATGCGCGAACACCCGGAGTGGCTGACCAGAACCGGTATGGCCCAACCGGTTCACCGCATCGGTGACGACCTGGACGCCTGGGTCGACCAGCCCGGCCGAAAGCGCCTCCTGGGCGAAGGCATGAAGGTGATCACCGTCGACCTGTCACCGGACGACGACACCCCGGTCGACACGATCCGCCCACGCCCGGCCCCGCTGCCCACACGCCGCGGTTTCCTCGTCCTGGCCACGGTGATCGCCCTCGTCCTGGCCGCCACGACCAGCGGATCGTGGCTGTGGCCCCGCGTCACCGGCGATTGCCTGCCGTCGCCACGCGCGGGCGTCGGCGTGCGGTGGGTCGAGGACGCGCGCGGCGGCGAGTGTGTCGGCTACAGCGACAGCGCGGCGCAGGTCTTCGGCGACGACGAACGCCTCCGGGCGGCGCAACGGGCCATCTTCGAACTCAACGAACGAGCCGAGGATCTGCACGCGGTGGACCCGGACCGTCCGCTGGTCAGCATCGTCTACTTCTCGGAGTTGACCAACCCGCAGGGCGAACTGGGTTCCGCCGACTCGGCGACCGAGCAGCTCACCGGCCTGCTCCTGCGCCAGTCCCAGGACAACGTCCCGAGCGACCACAACGGCCCGCTGCTGCGCGTGCTCATCGCCAACGGCGGCTATGAGATGAATCGCGCGCGGGAGGTGACCGACGACTTCCTCATCCCGCTCTTCAAGTCCGACCCGTCCCTCATGGGCGTGGTGGGCATGGGCCGCACCGTGGACCCGGTCGAAACCGCCATCGCCGCTCTGGGGGACAACGGAATCCCGGTCATCGGCACCACGCTGACCGGCGACACCGTGGCGACCCGTTCCCCGATGTACTTCCAGTTCGTCCCAGGCAACCGCGCCCAGGCAGCGGTCGTGAAGGCCTACGTCGACCGCATGCAGGAACCCGTGGACGTGTACCAGCAGCGCGATATTCCGGGTGACGGTTACTTGGCGTCTCTGCGCGCCGAACTGACCGCCCAAGTGGGCGAGTCGTCGTTCCGCTACTGGGACGGCGCGGTGAGCAGTGCGAAACCGAGTTGTGGCAACAGGATTGCCGTTTACGCCGGGCGGCAGGCCGACTTCGACGGTTTCCTGGACCGCGTCCTCGGCGAATGCGCCGGCAACCTGCCCACGATCCTGGGCGGCGACACCGTGGTCCGTTTCGTCGCTCAACCCGACAAGCGCGACGACCCCGATTACGCCGGCAAGGAGATCCTGTACGTCTCGTTGGGCGGCGTGGCGGTCCTCGACAACCGCGACTGCCTGTCCGCCACACCGCCGAGCACCCCGACGGCCCTGTGCTCCGCCCTACGCGACCTGCGCGAGCCCAGCGACGAGGACCCGCCGGCCTGGCGGGCGCTGGGTGCGTTGCTGGATAAGGGCAAGATCCCGTGGATCGGTGAGCGGGTGGCCATCGCTTACGACAGCGCCGGTCTGTTCCTGCACGCGGTCCGTTGGAACCAGACGGCCCGCACGCATCCGACGAGCCGCGTCCCGAACCGTGCGGCGATCTCGCACGAACTGCTGGAACTCTCGTGCCCGACGACCCCCGACGCCCCACGCGGCAACTGCTACGACGGGGCTTCGGGGGCGATCGACTTCCGGGCCGGCCGGGCGGGCGATCAGCGGCCGATCGCGATCCTGCGAGTGCCGGACGTGAAGAACACCGCCGAGCCGCCGACCTGCGTGCTCATGCTCCCGGCCGACTCGGCTCGCTGCTGAAGTTCAGCGGAGGTCGGCGCCGTAGACGTGCTCCACCGCCAGGGTGATGAGCACGCGGCGGTCCGAGACCATCACCGACCGGTACTCGTCCCAGTCCGGGTGTTCGCCCGCCGCGGAGCGGTAGTAGGCCACCAGTGCCTCCACCTCCGGACCGTGGGGGTCGGTGGCCGGACCGGTGAGGGTGACGGTGCCTTCCGCGGTGGCCCACGACCAGCCGTCTGCGCTGGTCACCTCCAGGGCCGCACGGGGGTCGCGGCGGAGGTTCGAGGTCTTGGCCAGCCCCTCCCTGGTCGAGATCAGGACCACCCCCGCCTCCCGGTCGTAGAACGGTGTGACCGGGGACAGCTGAGGGCGGCCGTCGGCTTTCAGGGTGGCCAGCACGCCCAGTTTGCTGTCCGCCAGCAGTGCGTGCGGGTCGAAAGACGTCATGGACCGATCATCGACGCTGACACCGGTGTCAGGGCAAGTGTTCGGTGGGGCGATCGGGGGTAGTCCGGGGGGTGGGTATCGATCTGGGAGGTTGACATGCAGCCGTTTCCGTTCGTCCCCTGGGTGTGGCGCGACCCGAGTTGGTTGGCTGAGCGTGAGGCCGCGGACACTGAGGACGTCGAGAGCCGCCGTGACGAAAGGCCCGATACCGGGCTGATCGGGTATGAGGTTGAAGCGACCGACGGTGGGATCGGCAAGATCGACGAGGACAACGCGCTTGTGCCCGCGGACTGTCTGATGGTCGACACCGGGCCGTGGATCTTTGGGCGGAAGGTCGTCTTGCCGGTGGGGACTGTGCACCGGGTGGACCACGAGGAGCGCAAGGTCTACGTCGACCGCACCAAGGAGCAGATCAAGAACGCGCCGGAGTACGAGCCGGACGCCGACGCCGACGAGTACCGCACCCGCACCGCCGACTACTACACCGAGAGCTACCGGCTGCTGCCGCCCATGCTCTGAGCACGGCGCGCCATGTGCGCGGCCACGCCGTCTAGGTAGCGGTCGAGGGTGGTGGTGAAGTCGGCGTCTAGGTCGGGTTCGTCGTAGAGGCTGTCCAGGTCGAACACGCCGGCGTCGACGACTCTCCGCAGCGCGGGCATGTCGCGCGGGTCCACCAGGCGCCGCAGGGCCGCTCCGTAGGAACGGCCGAAGGACTCCGGGTTGTTGCGGTAGCCGGCCGCCAGTTCTGAACGCAAGCGCATCTCGCCGTGGACGAAGGTGAGCAGGCCCATCACGACGCCGACCTGCTCGCCCTCGTCCAGCGGCGTGTCGGCCAGGGCGCTGAGGATGCGGTCGAACCACTGGAGGTTGCGGGGGCCGGCCGGCGGGCCGCTGACCGGTAGTTGCACGTACCAGGGGTGTCGGTGCCAGACGTCGAGCATGGCGCGGGCCAGCAGGGTGATGCCGGCGCGCCAGTCGCCGTCGGCAGGTAGCTCGGGCGGGTCGTCGAGCGCCGCGTCGGACATGAGTGTGAGCAGCTCGTCCTTGCTCTTGACGTACCGGTAGAGCGCCATCGTCGAGTTGCCCAGTTCGGCCGCCACGCGGGCCATGGACACCGCGCCGAGCCCCTCCGCGTCGGCCACGGCGATGGCGGCCTTGGTGACGTCCGCCGCCGTCAGGGTCGGGCGGCGGCCACGGCGTGGTGCCTCGCGCAGGCCCCACAGCAGCGCGAAGTCGGCGGGCATCTCGGTCATCGCTTCCAGAGTCTAGGGCTTCCGCCCGCAATTGCGTATGAGCTACGCTAATTTGCGTAGGACATACGCAAAGAGGGGGATCGCCGTGATCGTGGAAGCCGCTGACCTGCGGAAGAGGTACGGACCGACGGTGGTGCTGGACGGGTTGGACCTGCGCGTGCCGGCCGGGTCGGTGTTCGCCCTGCTCGGGCCGAACGGCGCGGGCAAGACGACGACCATCCGCATCCTCACCACGCTCTCCCGCCCGGACGGCGGACAGGCTCGCGTGGCCGGGCACGACGTGCTGCGCGAACCCGCTCGGGTGCGCGCCGCAATCAGCCTCACCGGCCAGTACGCGGCGGTGGACGCCGAGCAGACCGGCCGGGAGAACCTCGCGATGATCGGCCGCCTGCGGCACCTGAGCCGGGCCGGGGCGCGTCGCCGGACGACTGAGCTGCTGGAGCGGTTCGACCTGGTCGGGGCGGCCGACCGGCGGGTGAAGACGTACTCGGGCGGCATGCGCCGGCGCCTGGACCTCGCGATGAGCCTCGTCGCCCGGCCCGAGGTGATCTTCCTCGACGAGCCGACGACCGGCCTGGACCCGGCGAGCCGCGCGACGATGTGGGACGCCATCCGCGACCTCGTCCACACCGGCACGACGATCTTCCTCACCACCCAGTACCTGGAGGAGGCGGACCGGCTCGCGGACCGGATCGTGGTTCTGCACCGGGGGAAGGTCGCCGCCGAGGGCACCGCCGACGCGCTCAAGGCCCAGGTCGGCGGCGACCGCGTGGACCTGTCGTTCGACACCGCGGCCGACCTCGACGCCGCGACCGCACTGCTCGACGGCTTCCCGGACCCGGCGCGGCTGCTGCTCAGCCTCCCCTCCGACGGCACCGCCGCCCACCTGCACCGCGTGCTCGACGACCTGCGCGGGTCCGGCGTCCCGGTGGCCCGCGTCTCGTCGCACCGCCCGACCCTCGACGACGTGTTCCTCGCCCTGACCGCACCGCAAGGAGTTCCGGCATGAGCCACGCCCTCGCCGACTCGGTGACACTCGTCGGCCGCAGCATCCGCTTGAGCCGGCGCAACGTCGAGACACTGATCATGTCCATCCTCCTGCCGCTGCTGATGATGACGCTGTTCGTCTTCGTCTTCGGCGGCGCGATCAACACCGGCACCGCCTACGTGAACTACGTGGTGCCCGGGATCATCCTGCTGTGCACCGGGTACGGGGCCGCGTCGACCGCGATGTCCGTCACCGACGACATGTCCAACGGCATGGTGGACCGCCTGAGGTCCATGCCGGTCAACAGCTTCGCGTTGCTGACCGGCCACGTCGTGGCGAGCGTGACCCGCAACGCGCTGTCCACGACCATCGTGGTGGCGGCGGCCGTGCTGATGGGCTTCCGGCCGACCGCCGGTCTCGTGGAGTGGCTGGCGGCGGCCGGGATCGTGCTGCTGTACGTGCTCGCCCTGTCGTGGTTGGCGGCGGCGTTGGGGGTGATCGCGAAGTCGGTCGAGTCGGCGAGCGCGCTCAGTTTCTTCATGCTGTTCCTCCCTTACCTCAGCAGCGCTTTCGTGCCGCCGGGGACGATGCCCGCGGTGCTGCGGGTGATCAGCGAGCACCAGCCGATCACGCCCCTGATCGAGACCGTGCGGGGGCTGCTGACCGGGACGCCGATCGGGTCCAACGCGGCGCTCGCCTTGGTGTGGTCGAGTGGTTTGCTGGTCGGCTCGTTCCTCCTGGCGACTCTCCTGTACCGCCGGCGTACCGCGGACTGACCTTTCGTCATGCGGCCTTGCCGCGGGCGATGTGGACGTTCATGTCGGTGAAGTCGAGGGTGATGTTGTAGGGCTTGAAGAAGCTGTGGGCGACATCGGCCAGCACGTCGAAGCCGTGGCCCGTGTGGAGGTTGTTCGCGCTCGCCACGGAGTAGCTGCCGATGGCGTTGGCGATGCCCAGGCGGACTTCTTTCGGGTAGCACGGGTAGACGATGACGGGCTGGCCGCCGGCCGCGGATTCCTCCGGCCGCTCGTAATCGGTGCGGACGCGCAACTGTCTGGCTGTGCCTTCGTACATGCCCGCGACGTTGCTGCCGACGCCACCGATGTGCAGGGCCACCACCCGTTCTCCGGAGTCGGCGACACTGCCCCTGCTGAAGGTCAGGTGTTCACGGGCCAGCCACAGCGGCAGCCGGTCGGCACCGGCTGTTGCCCTCGCGGCCGACTCGGGGGTTCGGCGGCGCAGGATCAGCGACCGGCCCGCGTAGTCGAACGTGGTCAGGAAGTGGTAGAAGATCCACGTCCCGATCATGCCGTCGCCCGCTCCCGGCTGGGCTTCCGCGTCCGACCAGCGCACCGGGACGTTGCGCAGCTCGATGTCGCCGAGTTGGAAGGAATCCACGTACCCGTAGTAGCTCCAGACGGTCTTGCCGTTGAACTCGACCTTCTCCTCCCCGACCGCGCGCAACCCGGCTTCGGCGGCTGTTCGCGCTGACAGGTTCAGGGACCCGACCCGTGTGTAGAACGAGAACCGCTTGGGTGGTCCGCCGTTGATCGAGCCCACCAGCAGCGGTATCGGATCCATCTGCTGCCACGGCAGCCGCGCCACGTCACCGCTGAGTTGATAAGGCTCTCCGTTGACCGCCGCGAACCACTTCGCGTTGGCCTCCTTGCCGGCCGCCCGCCAGTGCGGCGCGGCGAGGGCGAGTTCGTCCTGCCTGGTGTAGCAGTCGGCCATCAAGCGGTTCGCCGCGACATCCTCGGGCGCCAACGCAATGGCCATGCCGAGGTACTTCCCCGCGTCCGCGAACTTGTTGGACAACAACCCGACGTACCCGCGTTGACGGGCCGCGTGCACATCGGTCGGATCGCTGCGGAGGAGTGCTTCGTACGCTCGGCCCGCCTCCTCGAACCTCCCCGCCTTGAACAACGCGTCCGCGTTTCCCTCCTCCGCCGCCGCTTCGCCCACCAACGGCGCAACCGCAGCCACCCCGGCCATCACCGCGGCGGCCCGCAACGCCGACCGCCGATCCAACATCCCCTGACCACTCATCACGCCACCCCTCTCGAGCCCCGGAAGATCGGGTTCAAGTCAAGAGGACAAGGCGTTGCGAGCCCGTATGCACTTTCGCTTATGTCGCCGATACGCGCGGGCGCGGGAAGTCGTGTCAGGCCGTTGTGGAAACGGGCGCGGGACGGGCCGTCGTGGTAGCCGCCCCGCGCCCGCAAGTCAGCAGAACGGGCAGGGTGTGAACGCTAACACCACACCACTCCAGCCACAAGACCGTCAATGCCTATCAAGACACTCGGATACACCTACTGATACGTAAGGCAAACCAAGTCCACCTCGACCGGGCGACAATCGTCTCAAGTGGATCAATCCCTTGACATGCCAACCCCTCCACTCCGCCAATGTGAGCGCTAACGAAGCACTTAAGTGGAGGCTCAAGATGCAGGGAAGGTCACGGCTGCTCATCGTCTGCGCCGCCGCGGTGCTCGCCACCGCATTGCTGCCCACCGCGCCCACAGCGGTCGCGGAATCCAACGGCGGGACCCGGGTGATGCCGCTGGGCGACTCGATCACCGAGGGGACGCAGGTGCCGGGTGGGTACCGCATCGGGCTGTGGCAGCGGTTCAGTTCCGCGAACTACCGCGTGGACCTGGTCGGCTCGCAGTTCAACGGCCCGGACTCGCTGGGCGACCACGACCACCAGGGCCACCCGGGCTGGCGCATCGACCAGATCGACGCGAACGTCGTCACCTGGCTGGGCAACACCACCCCGCGCACCGTGCTCCTGCACATCGGCACCAACGACGTCCTCCAGAACCACGACGTGGCCAACGCCCCGGCCCGCCTGTCGGCCCTGGTCGACAAGATCACCGCGACCGTACCGAACGCCGACGTCTTCGTCGCCACCATCGTCCCGCTGACGAACCAGTCGCAGGAATCCCTCGCACGCTCCTACAACGCCACGATCCCGGGCATGGTGCAGAGCAAGGTCAACGCAGGCAAGCGCGTGCACCTGGTGGACATGCACTCGGCGCTCACCACCGCCGACCTGATCGACGGAGTCCACCCCACGGCCACCGGCTACGACAAGATGGCCGCGAAGTGGTACGAGGCCCTGCGAGCGGTGCCCGGCACCATCGGCTCCCCCACCACCGCGAGGCAGCTCGTGGGCGTCCCGTCCGGCCGCTGCGTGGACGTCCCCGCCGCCGGCACCACGAACGGCACGCAGGTCCAGCTGTGGGACTGCCACGGCGGCTCCAACCAGCAGTGGAGGTCCTGACCCTCCTGTGACCCAAGCCGTCCGGCGACTCTGTTTCACGGAAGTCGCCGGACGGCCGCCTGCCCTCGGCCCGACCATCAACCACCGGCCCGGCGCGCGCGGTGCGACGGCACGATCACCAGCGTCCAATCAGGACTGGGTCTGGACGTCTCCGGCGGCAGCACCGCCAACGGCACCAAGGTCCAGCTCTGGGCCTGCAACGGCGGCGCGAACCAGCGGTGGAGCCGCGGTTACCGGTCGGTTCGACACCCCTACTGATGACGACTGAGTGGCTCCGGGCATCGCGGCCGGAGGGATTCCGCGCGCGCGGAACGCTCATTCCAAAGTGGATGTTCGATGCCATCAACCCGTCACGGGGGTAGACGGGCCACTAACGCCAACCAACAACCGAGCACCGCATTACGAGACCAGGAGCTTCGGGTACGAACAGCCGTAGACGGCAGGTGACGGCCGGACCGGACGAGATCAGCCCCTGACCACGCGAACGCTGGTCAGGGGCTGATCCGTGCCGGTGGAGAGTGCCCCCGGTGCGACTCGAACGCACACTGGACGGATTTTGAGTCGGCTATGTAGGCAGACAACAGGTCACTACAGGGCAAACCGGACACCTGCAGGTCCGCCAACGCGGCACTCCGGGCACGTGGCGACCGTGGTTCATGCCCACCGCCATGCCCGGCAAAGTCCTCTATGGACAGACGACAAGGTCTACATGCGACGATCAACTACGCGCTAGGCCGACCGGGCGAGTGATCACGTTTCATTGTACTCGTAGGCTGCCCTGGTGACGGAGTACCCGGAGGCACTGAGGTGGAAGGTCCACGGCGAGCGGACCATCTACGACAATCGTTGGGTGAAACTCAACCTGGTGGACGTCGAGCCGCCGGACGGGAGTCGGTTCGAGCACCACGTCGTAAAGCTCGATCACGTAGCGGTCGCACTTCTGGTCAATGAGAACGAGGAAGTTCTCACTCTATGGCGGTACCGGTTCGCCGTAGACCAGTGGGGCTACGAATTGATTGGCGGACTGGTCGAAGAAGGCGAAGAACCAGCGGCCACGGCGGCGCGCGAAGCAGAAGAAGAGACCGGTTGGCGACCGATCGGCGAGCCTGAGCACATCACCAGTTTCCAGCCACTTCCCGGAATAATTGACGCACCAGTAGACGCCTACCTCTGGCGGACCGCCGAAAAGGTTGGCGAACCGACCGACGGCGAGGAAGCCGCTCGGATCGAGTGGATTCCGGTCCATCGAATCCTGGAATTGATCCGTCGTGGTGAGGTTCTAGGGTCGGGTGCCATCATTCCATTGCTCTACTACCTAGCGTCACGTAATACTGGGAGCGCCACCGCCGGGTAGTTCCAAACTTGCCAACCGCTGCCGCTGGCGATCAGACCCGATGCGCGATGCGAGTTGACGCGCCTTCCGCGCGTACTCAAGCGCCGTTGCCCGATCGCCAGCGGCGGCATAGGCGAACGCGAGATCGACATACATTCCGGTCTGCCCACGGATGGCCGCGCTCGGCGACGATTCGAGAGCCTTCGCGGCGCTCTCCAGTTGAGAGATCGCGTCCTCATCGCCCAGCCGAAGCAATGCGCTACCGCGCCACCGGCTGAGGTGGCCATCATTGAGCAACAGGAACGGCATTGCCGGGTCCACCGGATCAGCGGGCATCAGCGATTGCGCCTCATCGAATGCGCGCATCGCGTCATCACTTCGTCCGGCCGCAGCCAACCCTTCGCCGTGTGCAGCCGCCAGCCAGGTTCTCAGCAGCGTAGGTGCACGGTTTTCCGCCACTTGTCGGGCGAATTCTAGCAACTCTACGGCGGAGCGATACTCGCCGATGTCCAGCAGGATCACGGCTTGCTGCGCGGCGGCATGGGCAAGCAGGTTCGGCGACTCGGCCTCGCGCGCCGACACCTTGGCGTCCTCGTGGTACTGCCACGCCTGAAGTTGCGAACCCCGGTCAAGCGCCGTCCAACCGGCAAGCGTCCGCGCGTCCGTGAGAATCGCAGCCAACCGGGCTCTGTCCGCAGCGCGCACGCTGAAAGCACGAACGCTCTCCAACTGGCGAATATGTGCGTTGAGTTGGTCGAGAACACCCAGAGGACCGAAGCGCTTATCCGAACCGCGAACATCGTTGATCTGCCGTTGAAACAGGTCGAGCGTTTCCTTGTCGAGGCTTCGCGCGACAAGCAAGCGATCCTTGAGCTCCTCAAGCCCGTCATTGAGAGGTTCGGGCGGGAACCCCAACTCTTCGTTCGTACGCCCGTAGAACTCGCGGAACATACGACGATAGCCGGGTTCGGTCACTTGCACGTGCCCGTTCTCCCAACGGGAGATCATGATGTAGAGCGCCGACTCGCCAGCGCGCGGCAAACCCGGTATCTGCTCACGCCTGGCAAGGAAGTAGCGCACAACCTGTTCCTGCGTGCGGCCCAACTCCTCACGGACCCCCTGCAACCGCGTCAGCGGCGGGTCCCCCCTCTTTCGCTTCCCCATCTTCCCTTACCCCCGAAACGCCTTCTACCTGCGCACCTAACAGGACCTAACACCACGGGTGTTAGGTCCTGACAATTACTTCAACCCCCTCCGCAGCGGTGTTCTGTGTCCATGACAGCGACACAGGAAACGCCGATCGGGACCGCTTCACTCGTCCCCTTCCCGCGAGTTTCCGTGTGCAGTCGGCCCGGGCTCGCTAAGGCGACTGGTAAGTGCCCCGACTTGCGCACGGAGGCCGCGCAATTCGCGGATGACCGTGTGCAGCAAGGGCACAAGCGGGTCGTCCGCCACAACGTTGGCCGCATCGACTTCGGGTGGATTCTCACCGCGCAGAACTGCCGCAAGGTGTTGCGGATGCCAGTCGAGCGCGATCGACAGAGCCTCAAGCGTTCGCGGGTTTCGTCGGCGCTGAATCCTTCCCTGCTGAATCTCGCGAACGATCGCGAGCGAAACGCCGGATCTCTCGGCGAGTTCTTTTTGCTTCAACGCCAACTCTGTCGCGCGGGCATTGATCGCCCCCGCGACAGCCGACCAGTCCTCTACCACGTCGTACGCCTCCGTGCTCCGCCTCAGCGCCGACGTTAGCGCGCGAAAACGGCCGTGATCGGCTATTGCGCTGACATCAGCGGCCATTGCGGGGCTATCAACGCCGATGTCAGCGCCTCAGGCGAAGAGATCAGTCTTTCGAGAGGCATTCAACGATGACTACGGCAAACCAGGCGGGGTCAACCCTGCCCACCTTCTACACAGTCCCGGAAGCCGCGCGAATCCTGCGGGTGGACGCGGCGACCCTGTACCGAGCTATCCGAGAGGACGCGTTTCCCGCTGTCCGGGTGCGCACCCGGTACGTGGTGCCCGCTCAGGCGGTCGAAGAGTTGGCTCAACGGGCCGCTGCAAGCGGGGGCGTGATCGATGTTGCGCGGTTGGCTGCGGAGCGGCGAACGGCTCGCGCGGTCGAGCGTGCCGGGGGTGCGTGGTGAACCCAGCGGACTTCGAAGTGATCGCTGCGGACCTCGACCGGATGGCACATGTGCCGGATGAGGTGCTGATGGAGATCGTGCGCAAGGACGCGGAGTGCCTGTTGGTCTACTCCGAGGAAAGCGGGGCGATCCCACCTCGGGTCGGGGCGGGCGGAATGCCTCCGTCGGACATCGGGTGCCCGGTGTGGCGGGCATGTCTGGAGTTGGAGTTGCGGGGGCCGGGGCCGTACACCGGTGGGCTGTGCAGCGGCCTGTCCGATGAGGACTTTGTTTCCCTGCAGGAGGTTTGGTTCGCGCGTCGGGTTCGCATGGGTGGGGAGAGGGGGTCGTTGTCATGACGATCAACCTGACTGCCATGCAGGTGCTAGCGGGCCTTGGTGTGGTGCTCGCGTTGCTGCTGGTGTGGCGTGCGGGTTCCCGCAAGGCGAAGGCGGCGGCGGATGCCGCTCGCGTCGGTGCTCGCCTGCTGTCGTTGACCGGGCGCGTGCTGGTGGCGGCCGGGGCGATCGTGGGTGTGCAGTGGCTGGTGATCACGCACGGTCGGGACACCACTCTGTTGTGGGTGGTGTTGGGTCTGCCGGCGTTGTTCGCCGCGTACACGTTGACGAAGGCACTGACGGTGACTGCGGTGGACGGTCCGCGTCGCAGGGGTGATCGACGGTGAACACCCCGAAGGGTGTGGGAAGGGTGGCCGCCTTCGGGCGGCCACCCGCCACCCACGCGGAGACGGACGCGGGCAGGCTGGCGCGGGAGGCTGCGGAAGCGGCGGAGCTGCGGGCGCACCAGGCGCGGCCGGACGTGGTCGCGTTGCGGGTCGAGCGGGTGCGGGCGCAGGTGGACCGGTTGTGCTGGGCGGGGATCGTGCTCGGACTCGGGTTCACGATGACCAACGTCCAACACTTCGCGGCGGCCGGCACGGAAGTGTGGTCGCTGCCGTGGCTGGCCGCGTGGCTGTTGGACCCGACGGTGTCGCTGGTGTTGTTGGCGATCCTGCGGGCGGAGCAGATCACGGCGCGGTACCGGGTGCGTACGGGGCCGTGGGTGCGGCGGGCGAAGTGGTTCACCTTGGCGGCCACGTACGTGATGAACACATGGGCTTCGTACGCAGCGGGGTCGTTGTCGGGGATCGTGTTGCACTCGGTGCCTCCGCTGGTGGTGTTCGTGGCTGCGGAGGCGGTCACGGACTTGAGGGACAAGCTAACCGAGGCGGTGTCGGCAGCGTTCGCGGAGGCCGCGCAGACGCCGGCGGCTGCCGCCGAGTCGCCGAACACGGTGGCCGCCGCCGAGTCGGTGAACACGGCGACAGCCGCTGAACGGGTTCACGAACGGCCGGCGTCGTTGGCCACCAGGCCCACGGCGGCGGGCCGGACATCGTTCGGTGAGTACCTGGCGGCGGCGCGGGAAGCGTGGACGCCGGGCACGGAGGTCACGCCGAAGTGGGTCCGTGACGTCACTGGTTGCTCGCGGGGGCTGTCGTCCCGTCTGGCGTCCACGCTCGCGGCCGAGGCAGCGTCCGGGGATGGTGAGTCATGAACGGGCCGCAGGATCGCGACAGCGGCGCGTTGCCGGTGCGGGGGCCGTCCGGGGAGTTGGTGAACGCCGTCCTTGACGGGGAGTTCGTGAACGACCAGCCCGCCCGTTCACGGGTCGGCAGGGCGCGGCGGTTGGCGAGCTGGTGGCAGCGTTCGCCACGGGTGCCGGCGGTGCTGAAGTCACGGCGGCTGGCCGTGCAGGCGCTGCGGGACGGTGCGGCGATAGTGCTGCTGTCGCCGTTCCGGTTCCTGGGCGCGGTGGTGCGTGGGCTGGTAGTCGGGCTGCGGTGGTGGCGGTCGTGGGTCCGGGTCGCCGACTACCGGGAGGCGGCGGAGGCGTCGGACAAGCTCGCGGACAAGTTCGAGAACATCCGGGTGTTGACGTTGTTCCGGTGGAAGGTCACCGGTGCCACCGTGGGCACGGTAGCGGTGGCGGTGGCGGTGCTCGATCTCGTGTACGGACACGTCGTGCTGTGGACCGGCGGCGGTGTCGTCGCGGTCGCCTTGGCGGTGCTTGGCCGCCGTAAGGACGGCTCACCCGGACGCAAGCCCGTCTTGGCCGGGCCTCGCACGCTGACGTGGACGATGGACCCGCAGATACTCGTGGACGCCTTCCGGGACGCGAAGCTGATCGGGAAAGACGAGACGCTTCGGTTGGTCGATCGCGCCCACCGGGAGGGTGAGGGCTGGGCGGTTACGGTGGATCTTCCGGCGACCCGCAAGGCCACGGACGTGGTCAAGAACCGTGAGGCGTTGGCGTCCGCGCTGGCGGTGGATGAGGTACAGCTCATCGTGGAACGGGTGCGGGGCAACGGAGGCCACGCGGGCAGGGTCGCACTGTGGGTCGCGGATAACGACCCGTACGCGACTGCGCCGCTGCGGACACCGCTGCTGGGTGTCGAGCGGTGGGACGCGTGGCGTCCGGTGCCGTTCGGCATGGACGCGCGGCAGCGGCGGGTGGACCTTCCGATGGTGTGGACGTCGTTGCTCGTCGGCGCGATTCCCAGGCAGGGCAAGACATTCGCCGCTCGATTGGCAGCCGCGGGGTTGATCTTGGACCCGTACACGCGGTTGTACGTGGCGGACTTCAAGTCCGGCAAGGACTGGTACGCCGCCGCGCTGGTGGCCCACCGGTTCATGTCCGGCGACGAACCCGAACACGTGCTGATCCTCGTTGACTGGCTGGTGGAACTGGTCGGTGAGGTGCAGCGCCGCTACCGGCGGATGCAGGACCTTGACGACATCGTGTGCCCGGAGTCCAAGGTCACGCCGGCCATGTCCCGTGACCCAAGCCTGGACATGCCGATCACGCCGATCTTCATCGATGAGGTGCAGGTACCGCTGGAGGACCGGACACCGCTGGAGGTGCAGGGAAAGAAGATCACCGCCGGCGAGTACGTGGGTGACTTGCTGACGTGGCTTGCCCGCAAGGGGCCGGCGGCGGGGATCGTGCTCGTGCTGGCGACCCAGCGGCCGGACAGCAAGACCATCCCGAGCGGGCTCCGCGCGGTCGTGGGGTCGAGGTTCGCGCTGCGGGTCATGGACTGGCGGGACAGCAACATCGTGCTGGGCGAACAGATGAACACACGCGGCTACGACAGCAGCCGACTCCTGCCGTCACACAAGGGCGTCGGCATCCTCCGGCCGGACGGTGAGTCGCAGGCCGGCGGAGACGTGCTCGCCATGACCGTGCGGACCTACTACATGCCCAACGAGGACTGGCGCGCGATCTGCGCGCAGGGCCGCGCGCTACGGGAAGCGGAGGGCACCTTGACCGGACACGCGGCCGGCGAAGACACCCGCCCGGTCCTCGACCATGCCGCAGCCGCACGCGCCATTGGCGGCGGCCACACGGTCACGGTTGAACAGACCGACGAAGTCGAGCTACCCGAACCGCTCGCGTCCGTTGTGGACTACCTCGGGGACGATCTCGAACCGGGCGGACGCGACTTCGTGCCCACGGCCGAACTAGTCGCCGCGATCGGCTTGGACCCCAAGGCGTTCGGGCTCCTCACCGGATGCACCACGACCCGCGACCGGATCGACACCCCGGACGGGGTGCGCCAGGTGCGCGGGTACCTCACGGCCGATATCCGCTCCGCCGTGGCACGTCTCCGGGAGGCGGCAGCGGTTGACGGAGAGGTGGTCGAAGATGATCAATGACCCGTCACAACACCCGTCACAACACCCGTCACCACGCCGTCACCCCGTCACATGCCATGTGACGGGTGCCGGATGGCCTCCTAGCAGCGCAAACCGGCCGTTGTGACGGCTGGGGCCTGTGACGGCAGACCCGTCACAATGGGCCGAAACAGCCCTGTGGGGCGCACCATCGACAGAGGTGCGCCCCACAGGGCAACTGTCACAAGGGAAGTGCCGGTGCGGGGTGCGCCGCACCGGCACTCCGTGCCAACCCCCGGTGAGTGTGAGACGGAGGCCCGGAGATTGGCGGCTTGAGGGCTGCAACCAACGACCGTGCGGCCTCAGCCTCCGCCTGTCAGGCCGCCGTTCCGGCCCGCGCCGGCCCCAACGAGTCGATCGCGCCCGACGACTTCCGCTTCCCACTCACCCAGGGCTGAGGACAGGTACACCTCACGACCCACCGCAGACAGCCGATAGAGCCCCGTTCCCTGCCTGCCCCTCGGGTCCCATCCGGCCACCCGCCGCACCTGCACATGACCCGCCGCGACCAGATCACCGCAGACCCGGCGCACCACCGACTCACTCACCCCCGCACGCGCGGTCAACCCCGCTATCGACAGTTCCTCCCCGTACGGCTCCAACCGGAACAACACCCGAACCACACGGGCGAACATCTGCAGCGAATACGGTGCGACAACAGGCCCGCCCAAAGCCGCCCGAGCACGAACACCACGCGCCTGTTCCGCCTCAACTTCCGTCACCACCAAGGGGAACCCCGTACGCACGTCTACCTCCGGCGCGAGCCGGTAAGCCCAGTTGCCACCCGACCGCAGCGGGTCAGACCCCGCTGCATGGCGACGCAACCAGCCCATAGCGACCAACCGGCCCGCCGCCGACTGCACATCTGCAACGTCCAAGCCGGACCGGTGCACCAACTCGCTGAGTCGCCACCACACCGCAGGCCGTTGACGGATCGTGCACAGCACCACCGCGTCACGAACAGACTCCCGTCCCTGCATCCTCACCGCCCAGTCTCTCCCAGGTCATCGGACGGGCCTGCCGGCCAGCGGGACACCGGACCACCCAGCCATTCCGACTCAGGCTGCTCACGGAGCCGGTGACGCGCTGGCTTGGGCTCGACCGACCGTGGATCGCTTTCCTCTGGCGAAGATGTGTCGATCACCACTGCGTGACGGCCGCGAGCCCGCTCCTGCAACAACTGTCCAAGCTCGACCATGCGTGCGCCCAGGTCTTGCTCTCGCGTCTCCGGGAACCGTTCGTCAGGTAGCCGACCGCCCGAGTCGATGCACGCGAGCAGGTAGCGAGCGATCTCCGAATTCGTGCCCGTCAAGTCACACAGGAACGCCGAAACGTTGGTGATCACGCGACCGCTCCAGTGTGGTCGCGCAGTCGATGCCTACCGTGCGCGTCCCGCCCGGCACCAATGGCTTCTATCCCTGTCGCGTTCTCGGGTCTGAGCACACTTGCGGGCGAAGGCAGTGCCGCACACGGGCACGATGTCCCCTCACATGCCCGTACAGCGGCGCTCAGGTCCGCCAACTCTTCCAGCGCCGCGTGTACCTGCTGGAGCGCCCACACAGCCTGCTGTGCGCTGTCAGCACACCGCTGGGCATACAGCCTTCCCAGCACCACGACGTAGATCGGTGGCAGTACGAGCCACACGACGAACAGCACGATCCCGAACGGGTCCCACATGACCGGTTCCACCGCCCTCTTAACGGCTCACATCCGCAGACATCAGCGTCACGGACAGGCACATCGGGTGTAAATGACCTGCAAACGACCTAAGGCGACATGTCGCGACCTACACTCGTCAGCGCTGACATTGGTGAGACGGGAGGTCAGCCGGTGAGGTCCCCACAGAACGGCGAGCCGGTAGGAACGGTGTTCGGAGAGCTGCTTCGCCAGCGGCGGCAGACACCGCACGAGTTCAGCGCGGAGGCTGAGCGGTTCGCTCGCGAAAACGGCATCGACGCGACCCTCAGCGCACGCCACGTACAGCGCTTCGCAACCGGCCGGCGTGCGGACGGCCGCCATCTCGGCACCGTCCGTCCGGTGACACGCCGACTGCTTGAGGAGATGTTCAACATGCCGGTTGAACAACTACTAGCGCCACCACAAGTCCCGATAAAACCACCGCAGCCCACTACTGACGATTTGGATTTGCGGGCGAGGATCGCGAAGGCGCGGACGCTCGACATGCATACGGTGTCCCTCTTTCAAGACAAGCTCGACATCACGCGCGTGATCGACCGTCGTTTTGGCGCGTCGGCTCTACTCGGCGAGCTTCGGGCACAGATAAGTCACATGGAACAGGCCCTACGCGACGTCCTGAGGCAATCCGTTCGATCCAGCCTCGCGGAAGTTCTGGTAGACGCCTCCGCGCTCGCCGGTTGGCAAACCTTGGACCAAGGCCACGTCAGCAGTGCATGGGATCACTACAACACCGCGAAGGCTGCCGCACGGGAAGCGCATTCACACGCACTGGAAGCATACGCGTGCGCGGGTCAGGCCGTCGTACTAAACGACATAGGCGAAACCGACGCAGCAGTAGAGTTGACAAGCTACGCGCGAAAAATCTCGGAGGGTCGAGTTCCACGCCTGCTGTACTCATGGATAAATGCGGCACACGGAGAAGCGCTCGCAGCGGACGGTCAGCATGTCGCAAGTATGCGGGCCTTCGATGAGGCGCAACGATGGATGCTCGCTACGGCAGACAACTCCGACACGCCCTATCTCGTGTACGACTCGACCCATCTTGCCCGGTGGCGCGGCAACGCTCTTGCACGTCTCGGTGAGCCGGAAGCGATCGACGTACTCTCCGATGTACTCAGCCGGCTTGATCCGACATTTACGCGAGCGGAAACCGCACTCAGGGTTGACCTCGTCCAAGTTTTTACCGCCACGGGCCAGAAAGAAGAAGCAGCCGCGCACGTGGAACGCGCACGGCTGCTTGCGACTCAGATTGGCTCTGCGCGCCAACACAGGCGGCTAGCGTCCGTCCTTGGCTAGCTCCCTTCCGCGCCATTTTTCTTCGAATTTGAGGGAACGCGCTTCGGCATCCTAGAGCCGAGGATCTCTGCCGCCTTGCGGTCGGACGCGGCCACCCAGGCTGCGTAGACCCGCAGTGTCGTCGCACCTCCGCCGCCGTGACCCAGGCGGCCGGCAACCGTGCGGAGGTCCACGCCGGCGGTCAAGAGTTCAGTAGCCGAATAGTGCCGCAATGCGTGCAGATGGGTGTCTATGTCAAGCCGCTGCGCCATGTCCGCATATCGTTGGGTGACTGCGTTCGGGGAGTAAGGTTGCTCATGCGTAGGCGTGCGGGTACCGGTAAAGACAAACATGTCGTCGGAGAACTTCAAACCCAGTTCCCGCACGCGGTTCACTACACGCTCTCGATGCTCACGGAGCAACACCACCGTTTCGGTGTCGAGCGCTATTCTGCGGTTCTGATGCGTCTTGGTGTCCTTCTCTTTGCCACCAACCCAGTTGCGGCGAAGGTCGATCAGTTCCGCGTCCAAGTCGATGCGTGAGAAGCGAAGACCGCACAACTCGCCTCTACGAATCCCCGTCGTCATCACGAGCCAAACAAGCGTTCCCCAGTCGTCATCCATCCGGAACGCTTCTTCGACCAGTCGCGCCGCTTCGGCCGGCGAAGGCGGGTCCGGCTCCGGCGGCTTTTGCTTCGGTTTGCGTGCGATGGTTGCCGGGTTCCCGTCAACCCAGTCCCACCGCACGGCAGCATTCAACGTTCCACTGATTATCGAGTGAATCTGACGAACGGTAGAAGCGGCCATTGGTCGGCACACGTGTGGCTTACACCCGGCGGTCTCACAGTTGTGCTCGCCTCGGTCCTTCTTCTTACCTTTGAGGTGCCTTTCGATGAACGGTTTCCCATCACAACGTAGGCGGCACCGGCGTAGCTCGGTGTAAAAACTCTCCAGCACGCGGGCGGTGACCTTCTTCGCCGGCTCGCCACCAAGCGCAGGCTTGATCGTGCGCTCGATGTAACCGACGTAGGTCTTGCGTGTGCTGTCTTCCAGTTCCGTTGTGCGCAGCCACTCATCTATGGCGTAGGAAAGCGACACTGACGACTCAGCCGACCGTTGTTTCGCTACCTGAGTGCGAAACTCGGCGAGTTTGTCTTCCGCCTTCTTCCAAGCGGCTTTGTTGGTGCCGGGGATGGTCGCGCGGTGGTAGACCGGCTTGCGGGTGACCGGGTCAAGGCCGGCGTACAGACACACACGGAGGGAGTCTCCCCGTTGCTCGATATTGCCCTTCTTACGACTCTCTGGGCGCGCAGCAGCCATAGCCCCAAGGCTACTCATGCCCGGGCTATGCCCAATGATCAACTCAGTTGATCTCTATGTGGTTGTAACGCCTGTTCAGGCGGAGTGCCCCCGGTGCGACTCGAACGCACACTGGACGGATTTTGAGTCCGCTGCCTCTGCCGATTGGGCTACGGGGGCTGGCCGGTCTGCACTCTACTCGATCAGGTCGGAGAGGCTGACCGCAGGGTTCACGAACGGACGAGTCGGGTGATGGCGGCGGTCGCCTCGGCGAGTTTCTCGTCGGCCACGTCGCCGCCCTCGGCCACGGCCTGGGCGACGCAGTGCTTCAGGTGCTCGTCCAGCAAGCCCAGGGAGACCGCCTGGAGGGCCTTGGTCGCCGCCGAGATCTGGGTCAGCACGTCGATGCAGTACTCGTCGTTCTCGACCATCCGCTGGAGACCGCGGACCTGGCCCTCGATGCGGCGCAGGCGCTTGAGGAACGCGTCCTTGTCCGCTGTGTAACCGTGCATCGCTCCCGGCCTTCCTACCCTGGGCGGGTACCCCTGCGCTCCAGGATAGGCCACTCGACCGGGTGTGACGGGCACCACGCGGAGGTCCGAAGGACGGCCTCACATTTCGCGGGTGGTGGTTAACGGGCCGAAATGACCCGTCCGGGGGCATCAGTCACATTTTCGGGACGAAAGGTTAGGCGATATTCCTTCCGTGCACTATGGTGTCGACCGGAGCGTGTGGCGCAGATACAAGTCGACGGCAACACGCGCTATGCGAGCACACACGGAGGAACAGTGGCACAGCAGACCGTCGTCCAACTCATCGACGACCTCGACGGCAGCGAAGCCGCCGAGACCGTGACCTTCGCGCTGGACGGTGTGGAGTACTCCATCGACCTGTCCAAGGAGAATGCGGACAAGCTCCGCGACTCCCTGGCCGACTTCGTCGCCAAGGCGCGCCGCGCGGGGGGCCGCAAGCAGCGCAAGGGCAGTGGCAAGAGCACGGTAAAGGCTGGTGACAAGGCCCAGGCCCAGGCCATTCGGGACTGGGCGCGGGCCCAGGGTCACCAGATCTCCGACCGGGGTCGGATTCCCCAGGGACTGGTGGTGCAGTTCCAGGAAGCGCACGCTTCCTGATACCGGGTGTCGTTTCCCCTGCGGTGGCGGCCGAGGCCGGCCGCAGGGGAAAGCCCCAGGTCAGCGATTCGCGCGGCCGGGAAAGGCCGTGTCCAGCAGGCGCAGGAGCGCGGTCGCCTTCACCGCCGTCTCCTCGAATTCCTCCGCCGGGTCGGACAGGGCGATGACCGCCCCGCCCACCCCGAAACTCACCTTGTCCCGGTCCACCACCAGCGTCCTGATGACGATGCTGAAGTCGGCCGTTCCGGACAGTGAGAAGTAACCCAGCGCACCCGAGTAGACACCCCTCGGGCCCGCTTCCAGCCCGTCGATGATCTGCATTGTCCGGATCTTGGGCGCACCCGTCATGGACCCGCCGGGGAACGCCGCCCTAACCGCCGCGACCGCCGAACTGCCCGGCCGAAGTGTCGCCCGAACGGTGCTGACGAGCTGGTGCACCGTCGCGTAGGTCTCCACCGCGAAGATCCGGGGCACCTCGACGCTGCCGACTTCCGCGCAATGGCCCAGATCATTGCGCACCAAGTCCACGATCATCAGGTTCTCGGCGCGGTCCTTCGGGCTGGTCGCCAAGGCTGTGCGCAAAGCTTCGTCCTGCGCGGGCGTCGCGCCGCGCGGGCGGGTGCCCTTGATTGGTTCGGATTCCACGACACCGCGCCGGTCCACCCGGATGAACCGCTCGGGTGAAGTGCTGAGCACCGAGAGGCCACCGAAACGGAGCAACGCCCCGAACGGCGCTGGGCTTTCCGCGCGCAGGAACCGGTAGGCGTCCCACGGGTCCACCGCGCCCCGCCAGGTCACCATGTTCGTCAGGCACACCTCGTAGGTCTCGCCCGCGGTGATGGCTTCCTGGCACGCGTCGATCAGCTTCAGGTAGTGCGCCCGGTTGTGCCTGAGCTGGACGGATTCCGCACGGGCCGGCATAGGGGCGGCGCCGGCGGGCGGTGTGAAAGCGGTCAGCGACGCGGCTGTGCGCTCCAGCCAGCCGTCGTCGTCGGAGAGCGTCATCAGGTACGTGCGCCGCTCGACGTGGTCGAACACCACGGCCCGGTCGGCGAACACGAACGCCGCATCCGGCTGCTCCGAACGGTGGGCCGCCTCGCCACCGCACTCGGCCTTCAGCTCGTACCCCAGGTAGCCGACCCAGCCCAGCGCGAAGTCGAAGGGCACGTCGGGCTGCGCCACCCGCCACGCCGCCAGGTCGGCCTCCAGCCACGACAGGAACGGCCCGGTGAACTCCTCGTCGCCCACGCGCACCCGGCCGGTCCACACGTCGTAGGTCGCCACCCGCGCCAGCGGCCCGCCCGCGTCCCCCATGACCGAGAACCGGCCCCGCTCCCCCGCCAGGCTGCTGTCCAGCCAGAACGCGTCCCCGGAGCCCCCGTAGAGGGCCTGGAACACGGCCTCGGGGTCGGGGTGGACGTCCAGCCGCCGCACCAGCACCTCGCGCGTCACGGGCGGCGCCGCCGGCGGGGGCGCGGGCTCGGGCGTGGCGGCGGAGAAGCCGCCGGTCAGGTCGCGGAAGTTGGCCAGCAGGTCGTGGCCGTGCTCGGTGCAGATGGACTCGGGGTGGAACTGCACGCCCCACACCGGCCGGGACCGGTGCCGCACGCCCATCAGCACGTCCTCGGTGTCCGACCAGGCGATCGCCTCCAGCGACGGCGGCAGGTCGGTGACGGCCAGCGAGTGGTAGCGGACCACGCTCAGCGGCGACGGCAACCCGGCGAACACGTCGACCCCGGTGTGCCGGACCCGGTCCACCACGCCGTGCCGGGGCGGCACCAGCCCCACCGCGGCGCCCTCCGCGAGGCACAGCCCCTGGTGGCCCAGGCACACGCCCAGCAGCGGCAGGTCGGCGTGCTCGACGACGGAGCGGCACAGGCCGAAGTCGGCCCGGTTCTGCGGGCGCCCGGGACCGGGTGAGATCACCACGTTGTCGAACCGGCGCAGGTCGGACAGCCGGAAGCGCGGGTCGTCGTTGGTGATGACGACCGGTTCCCGCCCGTTCACCCGCGCCAGGTACTGGAACAGGTTGAAGGTGAACGAGTCGTAGTTGTCGATGAGCAGGGTCCGCATGGCAAACAGCAGGCTACCTGCCCAAACACCCGGATGGAGTACCCCTGCGGGGCCGGTCACCACACCGGCCCCGCAGGTCCTTCCCCGACGTCAGTCCAGGTGGAACTTCTGCTCCGTCGCCAGCTTCGCGAGCTGGTCGGCGGTGAACGGCAGCTCGGCCAGCGGCTGGTGGCCGGACCGGCGGAACTCCCGGCTCTGCGCGATCGCGACCAGGGTGCCGTCGTCGTGCCGGTAGATGGTGGCCTCGTCCATGCCGTTGATGTCGTACGGACCCTCACCGGCGGGCGCGGCGGTCACGTGGGCGACCTTCTTGCCGTCGACGTCGACCAGCCGGCACTCGCCGCGGGAGATCGTCCACACCGCCTCCTTCGCCTCGCACGGCGACGAGACGTCCGCGAACCGGTTGCCCTTGGTGAGGACCAAGATCCACAGCTTGCCGACGCCGGAAGTCCCCTTCTGGGTGACCGGGCTGGTGCCCATGTACTCCCAGACCTGCTTGTCGCCGTCGTAGTAGTCCGCGAACTGCGACTGGGTGTAGCGCATCGGGCCGTACCAGGTCTCCGGGGTGTCACCCGGCGTGAGGGGCTGCTTGTCCACCGCCTCGTAGGTCGGCGGCAGCGACGCGCCCAGGTCGTTGAGCGCCTGGACGGACTTGTCGGCGCGCGGACCGGAGTGGGCCGTGCGGTCGGTCTGCCCGTCCGGCCACGGCGTCTTCGTCGACGACGGGTCGATCGAGCCGCTGGTGGGCGGGGGCCCGGTCGGCGGCACCGGCGACACCGACGGCGGGGGCGGAGCCGTCGTGGTCAGCGGAGCGCCACCGGCCTCGGTGGTGCCGCCGCCGGTGAGCTGCGGCACCAGCACCGCGCCCACGGCGATCGCCACCACGGCCAACCCGGCCACACCGCCCGCCCAGGCCGTCTTGCGCCGGCGCTGGGCCACCCGACCCGCCGCCACCGCGCCCTCGGGGCTCATCGGAGGGGGCGGGCTGCTCGCCACCATCGCGTCCTGCAACGCGCTCTTCAGCTCGTGCTCGTTCATCGCACCATTTCTCCCTGCTGCGGGGTGATCAGGCCGCGCAGCGTCTGCAGCCCCCGCGCGGCCTGGCTTTTCACCGTTCCCTCGGAACAGCGCAGTGCCCTGGCGGTTTCCTCCACCGACAGGTCTTCCCAGTACCTGAGGACGAGGACGGCGCGCTGCCGCGGCGGGACCTTGGCCAGTGCCGCCAGCAGCACCACCCGGTCCTCCACGGACCCGCGACCGACGCTCGCGGTCTCCGGCGTCGTGTCGCTCACGCGCTCCTTGCGGAACCAGCCCCGGCGCAGGTCGGACACGAACGTCCGGACCAGCGTCTGCCGGGTGTAGGCGTCGAGAGCTTCGTGCCGGTTGATCCGGTTCCACGCCACGTACAACTTCGTGAACGTCGCCGAAACCAGGTCCTCGGCACGATGCCAGTCGCCGCACAGCAGGTACGCCGTGCCGCGCATGGCCTCGGACCGCGCCGCGAAGTACTCCGCGAACGCGGTGTCCCGATCACCCATCTGTCCTCCCCATCCCGCGGTACCGGGGTAGTCACGCTCGCGGCGTCCTGTCGGGTTGCATCGAGTTCACGAGTTTCGTGGAAACTGGTGGGCAGAGACTCTGGGAGGCCGGGCGTTGTTCTTCTTGTTGCTGTTCACGGTCGTGATGGGGTCCGCCCACTACTACGTGTGGCGGCGGGCCGTGCGGAACACGACCGCACCCGGCCGGGCCCGGCGGATCGGCACCGCGGCGGTCGCCGGCCTGTTCGGCCTGATGATCGCGGGGCTGGTGCTGGAGACGCCGGTGCTGTCGTGGCCCGGGTACATCTGGCTGGCCTGTGTCTTCTACCTGGCCGTGGTGTTCGGTGTCCTGGAGATCCCGCGACTGGTGCTCAACCGGACCACGAGGCGGAAAGTGCCCGTCGCCGTGGGCGCGCCGGACGCCGAGGTGCCCACCGAACCCGAGAGCCCCGATCGCAGGCTGTTCATCGCTCGGTCACTGGCCGTGGCGGGCGGGGTGGCGACGGCGGGCATCGTCGGGTACGGCGCGACCCAAGCCCTGGGTGCACCGCGGATCAAGACGATCCCGGTGAACTTGACGAAGTTGGACCGGAGGCTTGCGGGTTACCGCATCGCCGTCGTCAGCGACATCCACCTCGGCCCGCTGCTCGGCCGCGGGCACACCGAGCGGCTCGTGCGGATGATCAACGAGCAGCAGCCGGACCTGGTGGCCATCGTCGGCGACCTGGTGGACGGCACGGTCGAGCAGCTCGGCGAGGCGGCGGCGCCGCTGCGCGACCTGGTGAGCACGCACGGCGCCTACTTCGTCACCGGCAACCACGAGTACTACTCGGGCTTCGAGCCCTGGCTGGCCGAACTGGACCGGTTGGAGGTGCACCCGCTGCGCAACGAGCGGGTGCGGATCGAACGGGCGGGCGCGTCGTTCGAACTGGCCGGCGTGAACGATGTGACGGGCGCGACCTTCCAGGACGGTCCCGACTTCGCCCGGGCGCTGGACGGCCGCGACCCGGCCAGCCCCGTGGTGCTGCTGGCGCACCAGCCGGTGCAGGCGCACCAGGCCGCCAAGCACGGCGTGGACCTCCAGTTGTCCGGCCACACGCACGGCGGCCAGATGTTCCCGTTCCACCTCGCGGTGGGCCTCCAGCAGCCCGTCCGCAGTGGGCTGGAGGTCGTGGACGGGGTGCAGGTCTACACCACCAACGGCGCCGGTTTCTGGGGTCCGCCGGTCCGCGTGGGCGCCCCGCCGGACATCTCGTTGGTGGAGCTGCATCACAACTTCGCGTCCCGATAGGGCGATCTTCACCGAAACCGCTTAGAGTGGACGGCCGTGCCAACATGCGGTTGCGGAGGGGGACCCCTAGCGAGATGAAGACGAGCTTTGCCGGCCAACGGCTTGATCACGAGGCAACAGCTCGTATTCGTCGTTTCCTGGACCATGAGCAACCCGGCACGCCCTGCCTGGTCATCGACCTCCCCACGGTGCGCGACCGCTTCACCGCGATCCGCGACGCCCTGCCCGGGGTCGGGATCTTCTACGCGGTCAAGGCGAACCCCACGCCCGAGGTGGTCGAGCTGCTCGCCGCGCAGGGGTGCAGCTTCGACGTGGCCAGCCCGAACGAGATCGACCTGTGCCTGGCCCGCGGGGCCGCGCCGGGGACGATCTCCTACAGCAACCCCATCAAGAAGGCCCGGGACATCGCCTACGCGTACTCGCGCGGCGTGCGGATCTTCGTGTCCGACAGCGAGCAGGACGTGCGGGCGCTGGCCGAGCACGCGCCCGGCTCGTCGGTGATGCTGCGCATCCAGGTGGACAGCCGGGGTTCGACGTACCCGTTCGGGAAGAAGTTCGGCTGTTCGCCCGAGATGGCGACGGATCTCCTGCGCCTGACCGGTGAACTGGGCCTGGCGCCGATGGGCGTGGCGTTCCACGCCGGCTCGCAGCAGCTCGCGACCGACGGCTGGGACGGCGCGATCGCCGACGCCGCCGACATCACCGCGAAGCTGCGCGCCGAGGGCGTCGAGCTGAGCGTGGTGAACCTCGGGGGCGGCCTGCCCGCGGGTTACCTGGACGCGTTGCCGTCGCTGGCCGACTACGCCGCCGGCATCAGGGCCTCCCTCGCCCGCCACTTCGGGGACAACGTGCCCAAGGTGATGATCGAGCCCGGTCGCGCGGTCGTCGCCGAGTCCGGTGTGCTGCGCTCCGAAGTGGTGCTGGTGGCGCGGAAGTCCTATTCGGACGAACGCCGCTGGGTGTTCCTCGACATCGGCCGCTACGGCGGTCTGGCGGAGACGGAAGGCGAAGCGATCGCCTACCCGTTGCGAACCAGCCGCGAGGGTGTTTCCCTGGACGAGGGGCCGACGGGCCCCGTGGTGATCGCCGGTCCGACGTGTGACGCGGACGACGTGCTGTACCAGACGACCTGCTACGAGCTACCCATGGAGCTTCGAGCGGGCGATCACGTCGACCTGCTGTGCGCCGGCGCGTACACGGCGAGCTACTCCTCGGTGGCGTTCAACGGCTTCGAGCCGTTGGCCACGTACTGCGTGCGGTGAGCGCGCTCAAGGTTTGTTCGAAGCTTCACCCTCCTTCTGAAGATGTTTGGAGTGATTGATGTCCGGACTCCCGTGCGAATCCGAGCCGGTTGGCTTGTTCGCAGGACAGCACGTACTGGCCGAGCTGGAAGGTGTCAGCCCGGAACTCCTCGACGACGAGAAGTTCCTGCGACACGCGCTCGGCGAGGCACTCACCCAGGCTGATGCCACGGTGTTGGAGGTGGTCTCCAAGCAGTTCGAGCCGCAGGGGGTCACCGTGCTGGCCCTGCTGTCGGAGTCGCACGCGTCCATCCACACCTATCCGGAAGTCGGAGCGGTGTTCGTGGACGTGTTCACCTGCGGCACACGGGCCAAGCCCGCGCTCGCGGTGCAGCTCCTGGCCGAGGCGCTGGGTGCCCGTTCCGCACGCACGGACATGATCAGCCGGGGCACCCAGGTCCCCGCTCTCGTCGGTGAGGAGAAGGCGTCTTGATCCGCGAACCGCTCGCGGCCGGTATGACCAGGTTGTGGGACGTCGACGAGGTCGTGGTCGACACCCAGACGAAGTTCCAGCACCTGGTGATCGCCCGCACGAGCCAGGGGTTGTCGCTGTTCTGCGACGACGACCGGCAGAGCACCGAGTTCAGCCAGCTGACCTACCACGAGGCGCTGATGGTCCCGGCGCTCCTGCTCGCGGACCGCGTGGACCGCGTGCTGGTGATCGGGTCCAGCGAGGGCGTGGTGTGCCAGATGGCGGTGGCCGCGGGCGCGTCGGTGGTCGACCACATCGACATCGACGAAGAAGCCGTGAAGCTGTGCGCCGAGCACCTGCCCTACGGCTACACGCTCGAGGAGCTGGCGGCGGCGGAGCAGGGCGACGGTCCGGTCCGCGTGCGGTACATCGACGGCTACGAGTACATCCGGACGACGTCGGAGCGCTACGACATCGTCCTGGTGGACCTGCCGGACGAGCGCGAGGAGGAGGCCCAGCACAACCGCCTGTACGGCGAGGAGTTCCTGGCCATGTGCAAGGCCCTCCTCACCCCGGGCGGCGTGGTGGTCTCCCAGGCCGGCTGCCAGACCATGTGGCGCAACACCACGTTGAAGCGCATGTGGCAGCGCTTCAACGACGTGTTCGCGACGGTGGCGTACTACGGCTCCGACGAGCACGAGTGGGCCTACCTGTTCGGCCGCGCGGACGAGGTCGCCGACCCGACCGCGCTGATGACCGAACGCCTGAAGGAGTGCGGCTACCAGCCGGAGACGATCGACGACCTGGCCCTGCTGGGCAACTCGATCCCCCCGTACCAGGTCCGCAACGCCTGACGTGCACTGAAGGGCCGCTTCCCGTCGCACTCCAACGGAAAGCGGCCCTTCACGCTTTCCGTTGGAGTGCGACGCCGAACTCCAGAGCCCACGGGAAGGTCCTCGGGGGCCTGCCGCGCGGCGAGCGCTCGCTTTTGAGCTTTTGAGCTCCTCCTACCCCAGCGACTTCTTGAGGAAGTCGACCTGGAGCAGCAGCAGGTTCTCGGCCACCTGCTCCTGCGGCGTCATGTGCGTGACCCCCGACAACGGCAGCACCGTGTGCGGCCGACCCGCCGCCAAGAGTGCCGACGACAGCCGCAGGGTGTGGGCCGCGACGACGTTGTCGTCCGCCAACCCGTGCACGATCATGAGCGGGCGCTCCAGTTTCGGGGCGTCCTCGATCAGCGAGTTGGAGTCGTAGACCTCCGGCTTCTCGTCCGGGTGACCGAGGTAGCGCTCGGTGTAGTGGGTGTCGTAGAGGCGCCAGTCCGTGACGGGTGCGCCCGCGATGCCCGCGTGGAAGACGTCCGGCCTGCGCAGGACCGCCAACGCCGACAGGTAGCCGCCGTAGGACCAACCACGGATGCCGACCCGCGTCAGGTCGAGGTCTTCTTCCTGCGCCGCAACGGCTTGGAGCGCGTCCACCTGATCTTCCAAAGTCGCGCCGGCGAAGTCGAAGGCGATCGAACGCTCCCAGGCCGGGCCGCGACCAGGGGTGCCCCGGCCGTCCACCACGAGCACGGCGAAGCCCTGGTCGGCCAGCCATTGCGAAGCCAGGTAAGCGTTCCGGGCGTGCAGGACGCGCTGCGCGTGCGGACCGCCGTACGGGTCCAGCAGGACCGGCAGCTTGGTGCCCTTCACGTGGTCCCGGGGGAACAACAGGGCGGCGCGGAGGTCGCGCTCGCCCACGGTCAGCAGGCGGACTTCCGGCGTCAGGACCGGCGTTTCAGCATGGGACGGAATTTCCTGCCCGCCAACGGTCGTCCGAGCACCAAAGTGGTCCATGCCGCTCCACGACAGGACCACGGTGTCACCGCCGCGCGCCACGCCGTACACGCCCGGCTCCGTCGACAGCCGGTCCACCGACTCGGCCGTGACGCGGTAGACGTGGACCTGGGTCGGGTCGTCCGTCGACGCGGTGACCAGGATGTCGTCCGCGACCTCGACCACCGAACGGACCTGGAAGTCGTCCGGGGTCCACGGGGTGCCGTCCACGACGAGCCGGTTCGCGCCGTCCACCGGCAGGACCTGCACCAGCTTGCCCTCAGGAGTCCACGCGGGAACACCGGGGACGATCTCCAGCCACACCGGGTCGGAGTCGTCGGCCACGACCTCGACACCGTCGGGCGTCACCGCCAGGACCTGGACCCGGCGCTGGTCCCGGCTCTGCACCTGGAGCAGCGGACGGCCGTGAGCGGACCAGGTGGCGGTGTTCAGGTACGGGAAGGACTCGTGGTCCCACGCGACCGGAGTCGTCGTGCCGTCCAGTGCCAGGATGAACGCCTCGACGACGGCGTTCGGCGTGCCCGCCGCCGGGTAGGCGATCTCGGCGGCCGGGGTGGCCGGGTTGGCCGGGTCCGCGATGTGCCAGCGGGTGACCGGGGAGTTGTCGACGCGGGCGGTCAGGACGTGCTCGCCGTCCGGGGAGAACCAGTAGCCGCGGTAGCGACCCATCTCCTCGGCCGCGACGAACTCCGCCAAACCCCACGTGACGTCAGCACCACCGGGCTCGGCGAGCACGCGGTCCTCACCCGACTCCAGGTCCACCACGTGCAGCGCGCCGCCGGTGACGTAGCCGACGCGGCGGCCAGTGGGGTCCAGGCGCGGGTCGAGGACGCTGCCGGGCGCGGGCAGCTCGCGGACCGCGCCGCTCGCCAACTCGACCATGAACAGGCGGCCGGACAAGGCGAACACGGCCTGCCGGCAGTCCGCGTCGGTCGCGTAGCCCACGATGCCCGCGGCCTGCTCGCGGCTGCGCTCACGGCGCGCGCGTTCCTCGGGTGACAGGTCCTCCGGGTCGGTCAGCAGGTCGTTCGGGTCCACCAGGAGCCGCTCGGTCCCGGTGGCGGTGTCGAACGCCCACAGCCCGTTCGCGCGGCTCGTGGCCGCGGCGGTGCGCAGGAAGTACACGTGACCACCGTCGGGTGCGACGGTGAAGTTCCGGGGAGCGCCAAGGGTGAACCGCTGGGTGCGCGCTTGCTGGCGCGGGAAGGAGATCTCGTTGCCCACCGGGACAGCCTAGGCGGGCGGCGGTGGCCCGTCTGCGGGCCATGCGTCTGGTGTCGCCCGCCGCGGTGGCGGGTGATCGTCATCCGCCACCGGCCGCCGACCCCTGTCTTGGCGCGCCGCTGAACCGCGGTCGTGACCGGGCCGTAATCGTCGGTGGAGCGACTGACGCCATCGAGGAGGAGTTGAGTGTGATCCGACGAAACCGCATCGCCATCGCCGCAGCGGGTGGCATGGCGGCCGTGCTCGCGCTGGTCATGTGGAGTTCCAACGCCGCCGGCCTGCAGGGCACGAAAGTCGCGCAGACCGAGCAGGTGGGCGCCGCCGCGCAGGCCGACTACGGGGACGTCCCACCGGCACCTCCGGCCGCGGAGACCCCCGCCGAGCAGCAGGACCCCGCCACCGAGCAAGAACCCTTCACCGAGGAGACCCCGGCCGGCCAGGCCGCGCCCGCGCCGTCCGGGCCGGGCGTCACGCTGGTGGCCAAGAGCGTGCCGAAGATGGGCGATGTCGTGCAGGACGGCGACGGCCGCACGCTGTACCGGTTCGACAAGGACACGCCGAACCCGCCGAAGTCCAACTGCGAGGGCAAGTGCGCGGAGACCTGGCCCCCGCTGCTGGCCAACGGCGCGCCGAAGCTGGAGGGCGTCGACCCGGCGCTGGTCGGCACGGTGAAGCGGGCCGACGGGACCGAACAGGTCACGCTGGCGGGCTGGGCGCTCTACACGTACTCGAAGGACGAGGCGCCGGGCCAGTGGAAGGGCCAGGGCGTGGGCGGCACGTGGTTCGTGGTGCAGCCCGACGGCAAGCGCAACGTCGAGTGCCTGCCGCCCGGCGTGGCTGTCCCCTCCGGGGCCTGAACCCACCAAGACACGACCCCCGGCCTGGGGTTGGGCCGGGGGTCACGTCGTGCGCTGTGTTGAATCGACCCGCCTCCGAGGGGTCGGCGAAACCCTTACAGGTTCGGGTAAAGCGGGTGCTTCGCAGCCAGCACCTCGACCCGGGAACGCAGCTCGGACAGGTCCGCCGAAGGCTGCAGAGCGGTGGCGATGACGTCCGCCACCTCCGCGAAGTCCGCCGCGCCGAAGCCGCGCGTGGCCAGGGCGGGCGTGCCGATGCGCAGGCCCGAGGTGACCATCGGCGGGCGCGGGTCGTTCGGGACGGCGTTGCGGTTGACCGTGATGCCCACCTCGTGCAGGCGGTCCTCGGCCTGCTTGCCGTCCAGCTCCGAGTTCACCAGGTCGACCAGCACCAGGTGCACGTCCGTGCCGCCGGTCAGCACCTTCACGCCGGCGCCGGCCGCGTCGGGCTGGGACAGCCGGTCGGCCAGGATCTTCGCGCCCTCGACCGTGCGGCGCTGGCGGTCGGCGAACTCCGGGGACGCGGCGTGCTTGAACGCCACCGCCTTGCCCGCGATCACGTGCTCCAGCGGACCGCCCTGCTGGCCGGGGAACACCGCCGAGTTGATCTTCTTGGCCAGGTCCGCCTCGTTGGTCAGGATCACGCCGCCGCGCGGACCGCCGAGGGTCTTGTGCGTGGTCGTGGTGACGACGTGGGCGTGCGGCACCGGGCTCGGGTGCAGACCCGCCGCCACCAGACCGGCGAAGTGGGCCATGTCCACCAGCAGGTACGCGCCCACCGAGTCGGCGATCCGGCGGAACTCCGCGAAGTCGAGCTGGCGCGGGTAGGCCGACCAGCCCGCCACGATCAGCTTCGGCTTGTGCTCCTGGGCGAGCGCCTCGACCTCGGCCATGTCCACCCGACCGTCCACATCGGACACATGGTAGGGCACGACGTGGTACAGCTTGCCGGAGAAGTTGATCCGCATGCCGTGGGTCAGGTGGCCGCCGTGCGCCAGGTCCAGGCCCAGGATCGTGTCACCGGGCTGGAGCAGCGCGAACATGGCGCACGCGTTGGCCTGCGCGCCCGAGTGCGGCTGCACGTTGGCGAACCCCGCGCCGAACAGCTCCTTGACCCGCTTGATCGCCAGCCGCTCGACGACGTCGACGTTCTCGCACCCGCCGTAGTAGCGGCGGCCCGGGTAGCCCTCGGCGTACTTGTTGGTCAGCACCGAGCCCTGCGCCTGGAGCACCGACACCGGCGTGAAGTTCTCCGACGCGATCATCTCCAGCGTGCCCTGCTGCCGACGCAGCTCGGCCGCGACCGCCTCGGCGACCTCGGGGTCGAACTCCGCGAGGGAGGTGTTGAAGTGCTCGGACATGTGGGACCTCTCCCTACGAGTTGCGCTTGTAGAACGGCAGGGCGACGACCTCCACGGGCTCCTGCCGGCCCCGGACGTCGACGGACAGCTTGGTGCCGGGCTCGGCCTGCGCGGGCGGCACGTAGGCCATCGCCACGGAGTAGCCCAGCGTCGGCGACAGCGCGCCGCTGGTGACCTCGCCGATGGCCGTGCCGTCGGCGTCCAGCACGGCGTACCCGTGGCGCGGCGCGCGGCGGGACCCGGTCTTCAGCCCGACCAGCTTGGCCTCGACGCCCGCCTCCGCGACCTTGGCCAGCGGCTCGCGGCCCACGAAGTCGCCGGGCTTGTCCAGCTTCACCACGCGGCCCAGGTTGGCGTGGTACGGCGTGCGGGAGGTGCTCAGCTCGTTGCCGTACAGCGGCATCCCGGCCTCCAGGCGCAGGGTGTCGCGGCAGCCCAGGCCGGCGGGCTTGAGGTCGTGCGGCCGGCCCGCTTCGAGGAGCGCCTGCCACACGTGCGGGGCGTCGGCCGGGGCCAGGAACAGCTCGAAGCCGTCCTCGCCGGTGTAGCCGGTGCGGGCCAGCAGCGCGGGGCGGCCGGCCACCTCGGTCGGGTAGGAGGCGTAGTACTTGACCGCGGCCAGGTCCGTCGCGGTCAGGCCCTCCAGGATGGCGACCGCCTTGGGACCCTGCACGGCCAGCAACGCGTAGTCGGTCGACTTGTCCTCGACGGTGGTGTCGAAGCCCTCGGCGCGCTCCTTGAGGGCGTCGAAGACGACCGCCGCGTTGGAGGCGTTGGCGACGACCAGGTACTCCTCGTCACCGGTGCGGTACACGATCAGGTCGTCGATCACCCCGCCGTCGGCCTGGCAGATCATGGTGTAGCGGGCCCGGCCGACGCCGATCGCGGACGCGTGGCCGACCAGCGCGTGGTCGAGCGCGGCGCCCGCCCGCGGACCGGTCAGCACGATCTCGCCCATGTGGGTCAGGTCGAACAGGCCCGCCGACGTGCGCACGGCGTGGTGCTCGGCCAGCTCGCTGTCGTAGCGCAGCGGCATCCGCCAGCCCGCGAAGTCGGTGAACTGGGCGCCCAGCGCCTCGTGCTCGGCGTGCAGCGGCGTCCGGCGGGTTTCCACGGGGTCCTCCCTGAAGGCGGGCACGGCAGGGTCGCCGACCGGGTGGGTCGGCCTGCCGCTACGAAGGATGACACGGTCCATCGAGACTCCTCGTCCGAGTGAGCCTCCCCCTCTGTCATGAGCCTGAGAGCTTCACCGCGACCCCGCACGTCGGCGGAGGGCGGCTTGCACCGTGGGCGAGGCGCCGGGCGCCTGCTTTCCAGAGTTGCCTTCGTCTGCGCGGTGACTGTGCCTGAGAGATTCCGGGGAGGAGTTGCTCCTTCGGCGCCCCGTAGTGCGTGGGGACTCTCCCGCGCGACATCGACGGCCGTGTTCAGTTGGTACCGCCAGACGCTAGTTGTGCCTGGCCAGACCAGTCAACACGGGCCCGGTCGACACAGGTCCGGTCGACACAGGTCCGGTCGACACAGGCCCGGTCGACACAGGCCCGGTCGACACAGGCCCGGTCGACACAGGCCCGGTCGACACAGGCCCGGTCGACACAGGCCCGGTCGACACGGTCACAGGGCGCGCTCCAGGCGGACGCTCTCCACGACCTTGCGCTCGGCGTAGAAGGACACGAACGGGATCGTGCCCGCGAGCAGCACCAGGGCCGTGCCCTTGAGCGACCAGCGCGCCTTGAGCGCCAGGTCGACCGTGATGACGAGGTAGATCGCGTACAGGAAGCCGTGCACCGGGCCGACGACCTTCATCATGCCGTCGTTGTCGCCCAGGTACTTGACCAGCATCGCGGCCACGAGCAGGAGCAGGCCGACACCGACCACGTAAGCCATGAACCGGAACCGACCCAACGCACCGCTCATCGCCCTACCGACCGCCTTCGCTCACCGCTGGTCCCGCGCGTTCAGCTCCCGGAGGTAGCGGTTGTAGGCCGCCAGCTCGTCGTCCTCGTCGTCCTGCGCGGATGTCCTGACGTGCTCCACGGTAACGACCGGCTCCGACGGCGCGGCCACCGGCTCCCGGGCGGACGCGTCCGGGCCCGCGGCGGCCTCTTCAGCCCGGCGCTGGGCGGCGAGCTTGCGCATCCGCCACACCATGAAGGCCGGGAACAGGCCGAACAGGGGCCACTGGAAGACGTAGCCGAGGTTCTGGAAGGTGCCGCCGGCCTCGGAGAACCGCTCCCACTGCCAGTAGGCGAGACCACAGCAGACCACCAGCGAGAGCAAGCACACAACGGCGATCGCCACACGTGTCCCAGTGCGCCCGCTCCGCTCGCGCGGCGAGGTCGCCTGGGGGTCGGCAGTTCGAGCCTGGTCCGCCGCCGATCGCAAAGCGTGATCGTCGTCGGATGAGTCTCGACCTACCGACGCGACCTCGTGGGGAGGAGGGGTGGTCACGCCTCAAGAGTACTTCGGGCCACCGACGAGGTGACCGCCAACCGGGATGGGCTCCCCGCACAGGAGCCCGCCCTCCCGGATCACGCTAGTCCCGACCACGCCGCGCCCTCACCGCGCGACGCCCTTGCGCCGCGCCACGCTCGCGCGTGGCGCGTTCGACATCACGCAACGCCGTCCCGGCGCTGCCGCTGCAACCTGGCCACGCACCAGGCCGCCGCACTGCCCCGACGCAGGTGCTGGAGCACCGTCATCGGCCCGAGCCGACGTCCCAGGTCGGCGGGCGTGAGCCCGGCGGCCCGGTAGTCGAGGGCACGCTGGTCCAACGGGCTGATGCCCGCGTCCCACCACGCCTCCGCCTCGGACAGGTCGCCCACGAGCTGCCAGTAGCTCGCGGCGGCGGCGAGCAGGACCTCGGGCACCTCGGGCGCCCGCTTCCGCATCGCCGCGACGTAGGCCGGGTCCGCGGACTCGACCTTCACCAATCCCCGCGGTCCACCGTTCGCCCGCTGCACGGGGATGCCCGGCGCGGACGGCGGGGCCTCGGCCAGCCACTCGTCCTTGATCCGGTTCACCTCGCGCAGCTCGGCGTCGTCCGAGCGCTCGGCCGCCCACTGCCTCAGCAGCTCGTCGACTCCGGAGTCCTCGACCATTCTGCCTCCTCGTCGGTCGAAGATCAGCCAATGCAGCGCACCGTATTAGCGGGTACCGGCAACCGCTAGACCCTGGTTTGTCAAAAACCCTGTTACCAGCACGTTATAGCCCGCA
Source organism: Actinosynnema sp. CA-248983 (assembly GCA_050954585.1). Classification (GTDB taxonomy): domain Bacteria; phylum Actinomycetota; class Actinomycetes; order Mycobacteriales; family Pseudonocardiaceae; genus Actinosynnema. The sequence goes on from CP191863.1 coordinate 6,727,550, forward strand.
TTCCACCCAGACGGTCCAACGAGGGAGGCACACTGTCACGGATGGTGAGCAGACCACCGGGGCCCCGCGAGGTGGACTAGTTGAACAGGCTCCGGACGAACGTGATGATCGACTCGGCGCCCTGGCGCAGCCAGCCGAGGGCCGTCTTCACCGCCTCGGCGGACTGGTCGGGCTGGGTGATCAGGAGGAACAGCAGCAGCGCGACGGCCGCCAGCGTCACCACCTTCTTGACGTTCACCGGTGTCTCTCCGTCCGTTCACAGGTGCGCGGTGACGGGCCGCGCGCCCGCCGTGATCCCCCACATGGTCCCTCATTCACCCGGACGATGAGCCCACAACCCGCCGTGATCCCACGACCGGGGGTAGAAGGAGGCGCGCTGCCACGCGTGACCCGTGACCCGCATCACCCGAACGGCCGATCAAGAGGCCCCCGGCGTCCGCCGATGACCAGGTTGCGGGCCACTCGCCCCCACATCCCCAGGCACGGACACCGAGGTTCCGCCACTCGTCGGCAATCGCAGAGCACATCGCCAGAGCACATCGCAGGCCATCGCAGAGCACATCACCCGCTTGCGCGACACACGCACCGTGTGTCATTGGGCCGAGGTACGGCCGTCCCATTTCCCGGCAGCACTCCGGACGATTTGTCGCACCCTTTTCGCATTAGCCCGACGCTTAGCCCACGACACCGGATCGTCGCAGTTCCGCAATATCCGCTTCACCCAGACCGAGGGACGCCAGCACCTCGTTCGTGTGGTGCCCCGCCGAGGGCGGCACGGCCGGCGCGCCGGCCGGGGTGCGGTCGAAGCGCGGCGCGGGTCCCGGCTGGGCCAAGCCCCCGACCTCGACGAACGTCCCGCGCGCCCGGTTGTGCGGGTGCCCCGGCGCCTCGTCGGGCGCGAGCACGGGCGCCAGGCACGCGTCGGTGCCCTCCGCCAGCGCCGCCCACTCGTCCCTCGTCCGGGTGGCCACCGCCGCCGCGATCCGAGCGCGCAGGGCGGGCCACTGCGCCGGGTCGTGCCGGCTGGGCACGTCCGAGTCGGCCAACCCGAGCACCGCCAGCAGATCCGCGTAGAACTTCTCCTCCAGCGCGCCGATGCTGACAAACTTTCCATCCGCTGTGGCATAAACGTCGTAGAACGGCGCACCGCCGTCGAGCAGGTTGGCGCCCCGCTCGCCGCCCCACGCGCCCGCCGCCTTCATGCCGTGCAGGAACGTCGTCAGCAGCGCCGCGCCGTCCACCATGGCCGCGTCCACCACCTGCCCGCGCCCGGACCGCTCCCGCTCGTACAGGGCCGCGAGGATGCCCAGCGCGAGCAGCAGCCCGCCGCCGCCGAAGTCGCCGATGACGTTGAGCGGCACCGTGGGCGGCTGCCCGGCCCGGCCGATCGGCTCCAGCGCGCCCGCCAGGGCGATGTAGTTGATGTCGTGGCCCGCGCGGTCGGCCAGCGGCCCGTCCTGGCCCCAGCCGGTCATCCGGCCGTAGACCAGCCGCCGGTTGCGGGCCAGGCACTGGGCGGGCCCGATGCCGAGCCGCTCGGTCACGCCCGGCCGGAAGCCCTCCACCAGCACGTCGGACCGCTCCACCAGCTTGAGCACCAGCTCCGCGCCCTCGGGTCGCCGGATGTCCACGCCGATGGACCGCCGACCGCGTCCCAGCACGTCACCGGGCACTTCCAACCCGCCGGACACCCGGTCCACCCGGACCACGTCGGCGCCCAGGTCCGCGAGCACCATGCAGCCGAACGGCGCGGGCGCGAGACCCGCCAGCTCGACGACCTTGAGTCCTGCCAGCGGCCCGGCCACTAGAGGGACCTCGCGATGATTTCCTTCATGATCTCGTTCGTTCCGCCGTAGATCTTCTGGACGCGGGCGTCCGCCCAGGCCCGGGCGATCGGGTACTCGGTCATGTAGCCGTACCCGCCGAACAGCTGCACGCACTCGTCCACGACCCGGCACAGCCGCTCGGTGGACCACCACTTGGCCATCGCGGCGGTGGGCACGTCCAGCTTGCCCGCCAGGTGCGCCTCGATGCACTCGTCGACAAAAGCCCTGGTCACACGGGCCTCGGTGGCGCACTCGGCGAGGGTGAACCGGGTGTTCTGGAACTTGATCAGCTCCCGGCCGAACGCGGTGCGGTCCTTGACGTAGTCGACGGTCAGGTCCACGGCGGCCTCGATGCCGGCGATGGACGCCACCGCGATGATCAGCCGCTCCTGCGGGAGCTGCTGCATGAGCTGGATGAAGCCTTGGCCCTCGGACGAGCCGAGCAGGTTCTCCGCGGGCACGTGGACGTCGTCGAAGAACAGCTCCGCGGTGTCCTGGCCCTTCAGGCCGATCTTGTCCAGCACCCGGCCGCGCCGGAAGCCCGGTGTCGACGCCGTCTCGACGACCAGCAGGGAGATGCCGGTCGCGCCCTGGCCCGGGTCGGTCTTGGCGACCACGATGACGAGGTCGCACTGGGCGCCGTTGGTGATGAAGGTCTTCGAGCCGTTGATGACGTACTCGTCGTCGCGCCGGATGGCGCGGGTCTTGATGTTCTGGAGGTCGGACCCGCCGCCGGGCTCGGTCATCGCGATGGCGCCCACCATCTCGCCGCTCGCGAGCTTGGGCAGCCAGCGGTGCTTCTGCTCCTCGGTGCCGTAGGCGTTGATGTAGTGCGCCACGATGCCGCTGTGCACGCTGTTGCCCCACGCGCTGTCACCGGCGCGGGCCTGCTCCTCCAGCAGCACCGCCTCGTGCGCGAACGTGCCGCCGCCCCCGCCGTACTCCTCCGGGATGGACAGGCACAGCAGGCCCAGTTCGCCCGCTTTGTGCCAGAACTCCCGGTCGACCTGCTTCTGCGCGGCCCAGCGCTCCTGGTTGGGGACCGATTCCTTCTCGAAGAACGTCCTGGCGAGCTGCCGGAGCTGGTCCAGGTCGTCGGTCATCCACGGTGAACGGCGAGTAGGCATGTCCCGACGGTCCCACCGCCACCGGCCGCCCGCCATGACCGCCGCACCCACAGTCGCCCCGAGATCGTGAGCACAATTGTCAGGGGCCGCCGTCGGCTTGTCGCGTCGCCTTCCGCGTCGATCATGCTTTTCGATCGTCGCGGAAGGCGACGCGACGAGCCGACTTTTGGGCGGTCCCGCCGCGCCGCCGGAGGCGGTGCCATCCAACACAGCGTGCGCAACACTGCGGGCATGAAGCTCCGCAGGCTGTCCCCGGCGGACTGGGCGACCTGGCGCGACCTGAGGCTCACCGCGCTGGCCAGCGACCCGCAGGCGTTCGGCTCCACCCTGTCCCGGGAGCAGGGCTACGACGAGGACCGGTGGCGCGAACTGCTGCACCCGAAGTGGGGTGTGAAAGTGGTGGCGGAGGCGCCGGACCCGGTGGGGCTCGTCGCGGGCGTCCCCCACGAGGACCACGACGACGTGCTGTACCTCTACTCCATGTGGGTGAAACCGTCGTTCCGGAAGAGGGGCGTCGGGGAGGCCCTGGTGCGTGATGTGGTGGCGTGGGCGCGGGAGCACGGGTGGCGGCGGGTGCAGTTGCGGGTGTTCCGCGGGAACCTCGCGGCGCGGCGGCTGTACGAGCGGCTCGGGTTCTCCGGCGACGGCTCCGGCGAAGGGGAGGTCATGCAGTTGGTGGTGAGCTAATAAGTCAGTCGGCGCGGTCATGGGCTTGGGCGGTCGCGCTGCCTACCGTGGACGTATGAGCGAAGCCTTGATCTTCGACGCGGTACGCACACCGCGTGGCAGGGGAAAGCGTGGTTCGCTGCACAGCGTCAAGCCGATCACCCTGGCCTCCGGGGTGCTCGACGCGCTGGCGCGGCGCAACGACCTGGACACGTCGGTGGTCGACGACGTGGTGTTCGGCGTCGTGTCGCCGGTCGGTGAGCAGGGCTCGGACATCGCCCGGACCGCCGTGCTGGCGGCCGGGTGGGACCTGCGGCCCGCGGGTGTGCAGCTCAACCGCTTCTGCGCGTCCGGCCTGGAGGCGGTGAACCTGGCCGCGGCGAAGGTGGCGTCCGGGTTCGAGGACCTCGTGGTCGCGGGCGGCGTGGAGTCGATGTCGCGGGTGCCGATGGGCTCCGACGGCGGCGCGTGGGCGGCCGACCCGGAGACCAACCTGCGCACGAGCTTCGTGCCGCAGGGCGTCAGCGCGGACCTGATCGCGACGCTGGAGGGCTTCAGCCGCGAGGACGTGGACGCGTGGGCGCTGCGCTCCCACCAGCGGGCCACTTTGGCGCGGGACAAGGGCTACTTCGAGAAGTCCCTGGTGCCGGTGGTGGACCAGAACGGGACGGTGGTGCTGGACTTCGACGAGGCGATCCGGCCGGAGACGACGCTGGAGGGGCTCGGTGGCTTGAAGCCGTCCTTCCAGTTCCACGGCGACCTGGGCTTCGACGCCGTGGCCATCGACCGCTACCCGAGCGTCGAGCGCATCCACCACGTGCACACCCCGGGCAACTCGTCGCAGATCGTGGACGGCGCGGCGGCCATGCTCATCGGCAACGCGCGGGTCGGGCAGGACCTGGGCCTGACCCCGCGGGCGCGGATCGTGTCGGTCGCGGTGGTCGGCAGCGAGCCGACGATCATGCTCACCGGCCCGGCCCCGGCGGCGCGCAAGGCGCTGGAGAAGGCGCGGCTGTCGGTGGAGGACATCGACCTGTTCGAGATCAACGAGGCGTTCTCGTCGGTGGTGCTGAAGTTCCAGCGCGAGCTGGACCTGCCCGCCGACTTGGTCAACGTCAACGGCGGCGCGATCGCCATGGGCCACCCGCTGGGCGCGACCGGCTGCATGATCCTGGGCACCCTGCTCGACGAGCTGGAGCGCCGAGACCTGCGCCGGGGCCTGGCCACGCTGTGCGTGGGCGGCGGCATGGGCATCGCGACGATCATCGAGAGGGTCTGAGGGTCTGATGGCAATCCACTTCGAGCGCGACGACGAGGGCATCGTCACGCTGACCATGGACATGTCGGGCTCGGCGAACGTGATGAACGCCGAGTACCACGCGGCGATGGGCGAGGCTGTCGCTGCGGTGGAGGCGGTGCGGGACGAGATCACGGGTGTCGTGCTCACCTCGGCCAAGAAGACCTTCTTCGCTGGTGGTGACCTGAACCTGCTCGTGCAGGTGACGCCGGAGAACGCGGCCGAGGCGCTGGGCTTCCTTGAGGACATGAAGGGCCAGTTGCGCCGGCTGGAGAAGCTGGGCAAGCCGGTCGTCGCAGCCATCAACGGCAGCGCGCTGGGCGGCGGCTTCGAGATCGCGCTGGCCTGCCACCACCGGGTCGTGCTCGACGACGACAAGATCAAGCTTGGCCTGCCGGAGGCGACTTTGGGGTTGCTGCCCGGCGGCGGTGGCGTGACCCGGATGGTGCGGCTGTTGGGTGTGCAGCCGGCGTTGCCGTTGTTGATGGAGAGTAAGCAGCTCCGCCCGCAGCGAGCGTTGCAGGCGGGGATTGTGCACGCGTTGGCGTCTTCCAAGGAGGACTTGATCGCCCAGGCGCGGGCGTGGATCAAGGCCAACCCTGCGCCGCAGCAGCCATGGGACCAGCCCGGCTACACCGTCCCGGACGTGAAGTTCGGCGACCCCGACGTCTACAGCCTGCTGGCCGCCGCGCCGGCCGTGCTGCGCAAGAAGACGCACGGGGTCTACCCGGCGCCGGAGAAGATCCTGGCGGCGGCGGTCGAGGGTGCCCTGGTGGACTTCGACACGGCGTTGCAGGTCGAGGGCCGGTACTTCGTGGAGCTGGTCACCGGCCAGGTCGCGAAGAACATGATCGGAACTTTTTGGTTCCAGCTCAACGAGATCGGGGCCGGTGGGTCGCGTCCGTCCGGTGTGGACGCCACGAAGGTGACCAAGGTCGGCGTGCTGGGCGCGGGCATGATGGGCGCCGGGATCGCCGAGGTGTCGGCCAAGGCGGGGATCGAGGTCGTGCTCAAGGACGTGACGCTGGAGGCCGCCACGCGCGGGGCCAACGGCCACCCCGGCATCACGCCGACCGATTCGGATGCCGACCTTGCGGGCTGCGACCTGATCATCGAGGCGGTCTTCGAGAACCGCGAGCTGAAGAACCAGGTCCTCCCTGCGGCCGAGGCGGCAGCCCTGCCCGACGCCGTGGTCGCGTCCAACACGTCGACGCTGCCCATCACGGGGTTGGCGGGTGCGGTGAAGGACCCGACCAAGTTCATCGGCCTGCACTTCTTCTCGCCGGTGCCGAAGATGCGGCTGGTCGAGATCATCGTTGGCGAGCAGACGTCTGACGAGACGTTGGCGCGAGCGTTCGACTACGTGTTGCAGATCGGCAAGACCCCGATCGTGGTCAACGACAGCCGCGGGTTCTACACGTCGCGGACGTTCGGTACCTATGTCACCGAGGCCGTGTCGATGATCGCGGAGGGCGTGCAGCCGGCGCTGATCGAGAACGTGGCCAAGCGCGCGGGCATGGCGGTCGGCCCGCTGGCGGTGTCCGACGAGGTCACGCTGACGCTCCAGCTGAAGATCCGCGACCAGACCCTCGCCGACGACCCTTCGATCGCGGGTGCGCTGGGCGAGCACCCGGCGTTCAAGGTGCTGGAGGACCTGGTCGCCGAGGGTCGGACCGGCAAGTCAGGCGGGGCGGGTTTCTACGAGTACCCCGAGGGCGGCAAGAAGTTCCTGTGGCCGGGGCTCGCGCGGTACGCACGCGAGGACGCCGGCGTCACCGAACAGGACGTCGAGGACCGCCTGCTGTTCATCCAGTCGCTGGAAACCGTGCGGTGCCTGGACGAGGGCGTGCTGCGCTCGGTGGCAGACGCCAACGTGGGCAGCGTGTTCGGCTTCGGCTTCGCGCCGTGGAGCGGCGGGACGTTGCAGTTCATCAACTCGTACGGGGTGGGTGAGTTCGTGGAGCGCGCGGACTACCTGGCTGACACGTATGGGGAGCGGTTCCGGCCCACGGCTTCGCTGCGGGAGCGGGCCGCGAAGGGCGAGAAGTTCTGACCACAGTCGCGCCGGTACGGCCCCGCGCCGTACCGGCGCGACTGCTTGGTGAAAAGCGAAAAGCGCCTCGTCGGCCCTGCCCTTGGCGCTGCGCGCCGGACGGTGGTGTCAGGCGGTGGGTTCGTCCCTTGGCGCTGCGCGCCGGACGGTGGTGTCAGGCGGTGGGCTCGTCGTGCCAGATCCACCACTCGTAGGGGGCGGTCTGGGGGTAGCCGTCCGGGGAGTCTTCCCACGTTTCCTGGCGGCCCAGGGCGGTGATGTCCAGGTAGGACCAGGTGCTGCCCATGGCTTCGTCACCACGGTTGTTGATGAAGTACGTTCGGTAGACCTTGTCGTCTTCGCGGATGAAGGCGTTGGTCCCGTGCCACTGGTCGACTCCGAAGTCCTTGTCGAAGTCGTCGGTGATGGTGTGCCACGGGATGTGTTCCCAGCCCATCTTGGCCTTGATCCTGGCGAGGTCCGACTGCTCGGCTCGGGAGACGAAGGCCAGGGTCGTGTCGCGGGCGTTGAGGTGAGCCGGGTGGGCTACCTGGTCGGCGACCATCGAGCAGCCCTGGCAGCCGTGGTCCGGCCAGCCGTGGACGCCGGGGTCCATGAAGGCCCGGTAGATGATTAGTTGGCGGCGGCCCTCGAAGAGGTCCAGGAGGGTCTTGGGGCCTTCTGCGGTGTCGAAGGTGTAGGGGGTTGTGATGTGGAGCCAGGGCATCCGTCGGCGTTCTGCCGCCAGGGCGTCTCGGGCTCGGGTCAGTTCCTTTTCCTTCACCAGGAGGGTTTGGCGGTGCTCTTCCCACTCCTGCGCGGTGACGATGGGTGGTGTTTTCATCGTTCTTGCTCCAAGTGGTTTTTCAAGGCGGCTAGTGGACCGTCCCAGTCCCGGGCCATGGCTGCCAGGAACTGCTGGGCCACCTGCATGGGAGCGGAGTCCAGGCGGTAGCGCACGCGGCGGCGTTCGCCTGGTTCGGCGGTTACCAAGCCGACCTCGGACAGGAGGGTTAGGTGCTTGGCGATCGCCTGTCTGGTGATGGGCAAGCGGTCCGCCAGGTCGGTGGCCGTGGCTGGGCCGCTTGCGGCCAGGGCGGACAGGATCGCGCGGCGGGTCGGGTCGGCCAGCGCTGTGAAGACCTGTTCGGCGATCGCCTCGGTGTCAGGCCGCATCGAGGAGGTCGACCAACTGCCCCAGTTCGCTGTGCCAGCCCTGGGAGTGGGCGTCGAACGCCTTGCCGTGGCGGTCCTCCGGCAACTGGGCGAAACCGGACTCCACGACGGTGAGCCGGGTGCCCGACTCGGTGGGTTCGAGGGTGAACTCGACGTACGTGCGGCGGGGGTCGTCCTCGGGCATGCCGTGCATCCGCCAGGTGAACCCGAACACCGAGGGCTCCTCGACGCGTTCCACCCGCATCTCGACGGCGTCCCCGCTCTCCCAGGACATCGTGACCGCGCCGCCGGGGCGCAGGTCGATCGTCGCCCGGTCACCGAACCACGAGGCCAGGCCCTCCGCCGTGGTGATCGCCGACCAGACCCGGTCGGGCGGCTGCGCGACCTCGACGGTCCGCTCGATGCGGTCGGGGAAACCCATGACTGACCTCCACGCGTGTAGCAACCGGACGGTTGCCAAACTATGGCAACCGTCCGGTTGCGTCAAGCGTCAGGCTGCCTGGCGGCCCCAGTTGGGCCACGAGATGTCGATGTTCTTGCGTTGGGTTGTGTTGTTGACGGTTACGGCGAGGGTTATGCGGGCGGGTCGGAAGGTGGTGAGGCGGTTCGTTTCGGGGTCCAGCCAGGCGGCGTGCCACGGGCGAAGTGTTTTGGCGGGGCCGATGTGGACGTTCGGGGATGCGGTCCAGTCGGCGCTCACCGGGTAGTTGACCGGGATCTGGCGTGTGCCCTGGGTGAAGGTGGCGCTGATGGGTGCTTCGGTGCCCGCGGTCACGGTTTCGGGCGCGGTGAGGGCCAGGGTGTCTACGTGGGGGCGGATTTCGGCGGCGATCCAGTCCGGTCGGCGGTGGTCGACGCCCAGGAGGGTCCAGCCGGAGAAGCCGCCCTCTGCCGGGGACTTGCCCGAGTTGCCGTTGATCAGGTAGGGCACACCGTCCACTCTGGACGCGTGGAACACGCCGACGTGGGCGCCGATGAACATGGCGCCCTTGCCGGTGGTGCGGCGGAACTCCGCCAGCCAGTCCTCGACCATGTCGGCTTCCAGGCGGTCGTTGAGCTGGCTGCCCTTGGTGGGCGTCGGGTCGCGCGGCGGGTGGTGTTCCATGACCACGACCGAGTCGATGTTCTCGTGGTGGGTGAGGGCGTCTTTGAGCATGGTGGCTTGGGTGAAGCCGCCGCCGCGGATGGTGCCGGTGGACGAGTCCAGCAGCACGAACCGGGTGCCCTTGTGGTCGAACGTCCGGTTGGTGGTCCCGAATTCGCGGCGGAAGTTGTCGATCGTGCCTGGACCCATGATCTCGTGGTTGCCGGGCACGTAGTACCACGGCAGTTCGTCACCCAACTCCTCGGTGAGGATGCGCCGGGCGAGCGCGAGGTCGGCGGGTGCGGCCTCGTCCACGAAGTCACCGTTGATGACGACGAAGTCCGGTTTCTGCGCCTTGATCTCGCGCAACGTCCGGCGAGCGGCGCGGACCAGGTCGCTGTCCGGGTTGCGGGCCACGAACTGGGCGTCGGACATCACCGCGAACCGCCACGGCCGGTCGTCCACCGTGCCGTCGCGCACCACGACCCGGTCCGAGGTCGGCTGGGACGGCGGGAGGTCGACGGCGGGCGGGACCTTGGCGACGATGTCGTCCACCACGACCTCGCCCTTGTACTGCCGGTCGGCCTTGGTCTCGATGGTGTAGAACCTGTTGATCCGCAAGGGGAACGCCAGGCCGGCGGGCACCGGGACCTCCAGGTACTTCCAACCGGTCCACGTGATGTACGGGCCGTACAGGGACCTGGTGAGGCCGGCGTTGTCGGTGACCGTGAACGCGGTCCACTCGCCGCGGCCGTGCCCGTAGACCCACGCGCCCAGGGCTAGCGGCTGTCCCTCGACCACGATCGGCTTGGGCGGGATCGCGTACGCGGTGCGGGTGCCGGTGGACTGGGTGAAGTCGTAGGAGATCTTCAGGCCCGCGCCGGTCCGGCCGTCGGGAACCGGCGTCACCGAGCCCGAGCCGCGTGCCGAGCCGAACGTCCAGGACGCGCCGTCGTCGAAGCCCGCGACCAGCTTCTCCTCCAGGCCGACGGTCACCGCGATCTGGATTTCTTGGCCGCCGACGCGTGCGGTGACCGTGGTGGCGCCGGTCTTGCGCGCGGTGACGGTGAACGAGCCGTTCTCGCCGGGGACGATGTCGACCACGGAGCTGTCGTAGTCCAGGGCGACGTCGGTCGGCTCGATCGGGGCGGTGAAGCCGTCCGGGTCGTGGCCGATCACGCCGAACGTGCCGGAGGTGGTGAGGCTGAGCCGGTTCGTGGTGGCGGACAGGCTGGTCAGCGGGCCCAGGACGGTCAACTCGACCTCTCCGGTGACGCCCCCGCGCCGGGCCACCGCCTTGGTGGTGCCGGGGCTGTGGCCGCGGAACACGCCGTCGCGGACGTGGCCGACGAACGGGCGCGTGGAGTGCCACGAGTGCGCGCGGTCGCGGGCCGGGCCGTAGGTCTCGTCGTAGCCGTCCGCGACCAGCTTGCGGGTCAGGCCGGGGAACACCCGCTCGGGGTGGCCGCCGGGCACGGTGTCCGCGCCGGGCGCGCGACGCGGGTCGATCGCGGTGCGGGTCCAGAACCCGACCAGGTCGCCGCTGCCTTCCGGCGCGTAGAGGGCGAGGCCGTTGGGCACCGGGCGTTCGCCGCCGTCGGAGGGCGTGTTCTCCACGGAGACGGCCTCGGTGCCGGGTGTGCGGGCGAGCAGGGTGGACGAGCCGCCGCCGTCGAGGTTGAGCGCGTTGTGCGCGCCCATCTCCTTGAGGGTCGTCGCCATGTCCTTGAGGTTGAGGCCGAGCAGGAAGGGCGCCTGCCGGCCGTCCACGGTGAGCAGGAACATCTTCTTGCCGTCCGCGGAGAACCCGACGGCCGTGCGCGGGTGCAGCGGGTCGTCGGGGGCGACGACCTGGCCGTCCTTGAGCAGGAGTTGGTTGCCGCCGATGGCGGCCTTGAGCGTGCTGCCGTCCTGGGTCTTGGTGGTGTAGTCGACGGTGATCTTCTGGCCGACTTCGAGGGTTTTGAGGATGTCCGCGCCGGTTTCGCGGCCGACCAGGACGAAGCCGTCGGCGGGGATCGGGTCGTCGCCGGCGGTCGTGCGGTGCTCGGTGACGATGTCGCCGCGTACTAGTACTTCCGCGACCTTCGTGGCGCCGCGGACGGCGCGGGAGCGGCTGTAGGAGCCCCAGAGCGGGGTGAAGACGCCGGTGCCGTTGGTGGCGATGGAGGCGCTGTTGAGCTGGCTGAGCGGGATCGTGGTGCCGTCGGCGCGGGTGATGCGGCCGTCGAACAGGACGTCCATGACCCGGCCGACGCCCGCCGCGTCGATGCCGACCGCGCGGCGGTGGTTCGCGGCGGGGGACTTGATCGTGCGGCCGTCCTGGACGCCGACGCCCTCGGGCGCGTTGGAGTTGTTGATGTCGAAGAAGTCCCCGTTGACCGCCGCGACCGCGCGGGTGCGGGTGGCCTGCGCGGACAGGGGTTCGGCGGCGGTGACCCGGCCGGGGTGCAGGTAGTCGACGCGGGTGCCGGCGGTGAGGTCGACGGTGAGCGCGTCACCGCGGATCCAGCCGCCCGCGTCGCCCGGCTCGTACCAGTCGAAGGAGCTGAGTTCGACGCCCGGGGCGACCGGCCGGGTGGTGCGCGCGGTCTCGATGCGGCGCTCGACGGCGGACCGGGTTACGGGCGCGTCCGGCAGGTCGGGAGTTTGTCGGTCCGGCGCGGGATAATGGACCCCAGGGGTGCTCAGACCCGAATTGTCGGTGCTACCTGGGATAATGGTGTCGGGGGCCGGAGGCCGCGGGTCGGCGTGGGCAGCTAGGGGGATGAGGGTCAGAACGGCGGCGACCACGAGCGGTCGGAGGCGTCTGGACACGGGGACTCCCGCAGTGTGGTGAATGAGTTACCCGCCGCAAGCCAACCTTGTTAGAGCTTGACGGAACACCGGCCATTCGGAGCAAGTGCGACCCGTCGCACTACTGCGTAGCAGCACCCGTCCGGTAGGCGCCAGGGCTGTTGCCCGTCCAGCGCTTGAACGCCCGGTGAAAGGCGCTGGCCTCGGAGAACCCCAGCCGCAGCGCCAGTTCCTCCACCGACTCCCCGCCGCGCACCAGGCTCGCCACCGCCTGGTCCCGCAGCAACTGCTCCCGCACCTCCCGGAACGACGTCCCCTCCGCCGCCAGCTTCCGGCGCAGCGTCGGCGCCGACACACCCAGCCGCGCGGCCACGTTGTCCAGGCCGACGACCCCGCCGCCGAGCATCCGCCGCACCTGGCTGGAGAAGTCCGCGCCGTAGTCCCGCCGGGACAGCAGCTCGCCCGGCGAGTTGCGCAGGAACCGGCGCAGCGCGGCCTCGTCCTGCACCACCGGCATCCGCAGGAACCGGGCGTCGAACGCCAGCACCGTCTCCGGCGCGCCGAACCGCAGCGGGCAGCCGAAGATCAGGTGGTACTCGGCCGCGTGCGGCGGTTCCGGGTAGGCCAGTTCCACCCCGCGCAGCGGGATGCGCCGGCCGATCAGCCACGACGAGAACCGGTGCCACAGCACCAGCAGCGACTCCACCAGGAACCGGTCCGGGTCGTCCACGCCCTCGGTGGCCAGGGTGAACCGGGCGACGCCGCCCCGCTCCCCCAGCGTCATCTCCGGCCGCACGTCGAACAGCGCGTAGAACGCCAAGCCCCGGCGCAACGCGTCCTCCAGCGACGAGCAGTGCACGGCGAGCAGGCACATGGTGGGGAACGTGCCGCGCTTGCTGCGCTGCGGCCCGAAGCCCATGAACTCGTCGTCCAGCACTTCCCACAGCGCCTGGATCAGCCGGGAGTACTGGGCGGGCGTCACCCGCGCCCGGTCGTCGGCCAGCAGCGCCTCCGGGATGCCGGCGGCGGCGAGCAGGCCGGACACGTCGTGGCCGTGGCGCCGGGCACCGCGCAGCGCCGCCTTGACGTAGTGGATGGCGATGGTCCTCGTGAGCATCACTCACAGTGTGGCAGGAACCGCGCACAGCCGAAGGCGGCGACGCGGTGTGGGGAGAGAGAAGGTACCGCGCCGCCGCCCCCGGTGGCCCACCCCAGTGAGCCGGCTCCTCGTGGATGGGGCATCCGCCCGCCCATCCACGAGGGACGTTTCATCCTCAACCACTTTAAGTGGTCTAGACCAGATGCGTCAATACTGCGAAAAGGCTATACCTGGTCCAGACCATGCTCGTTTGTTTCCCCCATGTGTCAGCCCTGTTCCAACGGCGCTACCGCGAAGCCCGCGGAGAACCTCTTGCACCAGATCACGACACTGCGGACGGTCTTCAGATCCGTCCCGGCGGGAACCTCGTAAACCTGGTTGCCCCGGTTCGCCTTCAACTTCCCCAGGTCGGTGTACCCGGTGCCGAACGCCGCCTCGGCCGAATCCGACGGCTTTTCCGACAGGTACACGTACAGGTCCGGACCGTCGCTGGTGTCCAACGCCTCGAACTGGACGGCGTGCGTGCCGTCCGGCCGCTTCACCAGCGACGCGCTGCCGGTCGTGGCGTGCTCCAGCGACCGGAACGGTCCGGACGCCAGCGCCACCGGCCCGGTGGGGGCCGCCGGCTTCGTCGTGGTGGCCGCCGGAGCAGTGGCCGCCGGAGTCGTTTCCGAAGTGGACACCGGCACCAGCAGCGCCTCGTCCGCCGTCCGGTTGGTCACCAGGCGCCAGGGCTGGAACAGGTACAGCCCCACCGCCAGCGCCACCACCAGCACCGCCGACACCCCGATCAGGACAACCCGCTTGGACATGACCTCGCCTCGTTCCGATTCGTCCGCTTGTGTCCACTGTGACGAACCGGACCCCCGTCAGAGTCCCGAAAACGCCTTACGAACTTCTGACGTCCGGCTGTCGACGCGGGTTAGGGTCGCCGGGTGGGTGAACGGACCGGGCTGGTGGTCGTGACGGCGCTGATGGTGGGCTGCGCCGCGCTCGGCCCGTTCCCGCACCCGGTGCCGCTGCTGTTCGCCATCGCCGCCGCCGGCGCCGTCAACGCGGTGTTCCCGCTGATGCGGACGTTCGGCTCGGCCCTGCTCGGCGGGGTCGCGGCGACCGGGATCGGGATCGCGTCCGTGCCGTTCGTGACGTGCTCGTCGGCGAAGTTCGGCGAGGTGTTCACCTGCGCCGGTGACGCGCCCACCTGGCACATGACCGGATCGGTGCTGGTCGCGGGGCTGTCCGGCGCGGCGCTCGTGCTGGCCCGGGTCCTGGGCACGGCCGAGCTGGCCCGCCGGCTCGCCGCCATCGAGCACGCGGTGCGCGAGAAGGGGTACGAGTGAGCCTGACCTGGGCGCGGGTCGCGGCGTGGCGGACGCGGGCGCACAGCCTGGACGCGCGGCGACCGGCGGCGGACGCGCTGGACGTGGTGTCCGAGTTGTGCGGGCTGCACGCCCAGCTCATGTCGTCGGCCGAGGCCATGCTGCACGCGCGGGTCGACGGGCTGCCGGCCGACTACGTCGAGCGGGCCCTGTGGGAGGACCGGGCGCTGGTCAAGACGTGGTGCATGCGGGGCACGCTGCACCTGCTGCGCTCCGACGAGTACCCGTTGTGGCAGGCCGGGTTCGCGACCTACAAGCACTACACCAAGCCGGTCTGGCACCGGGGCTTCAAGATCACCGCCGAGGAGTTGCAGGCGCTGCTGGAGGGCGTGTCGGCGGCGCTGGAGGGCCGGGTGCTGACCCGGGTCGAACTGGCCGACGAGGTGGCCGCGCGGACCTCCGAGCACATCGGCGAGAAGCTGCGGGAGAGCTGGGGCGCGTACCTGAAGCCGGCGTCGTTCCAGGGCCGGCTGGTGTTCGGGCCCGGCGAGGGCCAGTTGGTGCGGTTCACCCGGCCGGACACGTGGATCGACGTCGGTCCGCCGCCCGCCGACGCGGTGTCCGAGATCGCCCTGCGGTGGTGGGGCGTGCAGGGCGTGGCGACGCGGGAGGAGTTCGCGCGCTGGTGGGGCGTCAGCCCGGCCGAGGGCGGCCGGGTGGTCAAGGCGCTGGGCGAGCGGCTCACGTCCGTGGACGTCGAGGGCGTCCCGCACTGGGTGCGCAGCGATGTCGTAACAGCGTTGCGGGAAGCCGAACCGGTGCGCACCGTGCGGCTGCTGCCCGCGTTCGACCAGTACGTCGTGGCGGCCACCAAGCACGCCGCGTGCCTGCTGGACGGCGGCTCGCCGGAGGCCGTGTACCGACCGCAGGGCTGGCTGTCGCCGGTGCTGCTCGTGGACGGGTTGATGGCCGGTGTGTGGTCGCAGGAGCGCAAGGGCAGCCGGGTGGTCATAACTGTTGAACCCTTCCGCTCGTTGACCGCCAAGGTGCGGAAAGCGGTGCTCGCGGAGGCGGGCCGCTGGGGTGAGTCGGTCGAGGTGGCGTGGGCCGGGTAGGTCCGGTCGATCAAGCGGTACTGTTCTGGCGCTCACGTCGGGTACGGAGGGGGTCGGCTGTGCGGGTGGTGTGGGCGGCGTGCGGCTTGGCCGTGGCGGCGTCGGCGCTGACCGGTGTGCTGGTGGGCGTGTACATCCACGGGATCGACGACGGCCAGAAGGCCGAACCGCCGGCGTCCACCTGGATCACGAGCCGCTCGTCCACCTCGGTGACCGAGTCCGCGTCGGTGAGCGCTCCGACGACGGAGGGCGCGTCCGCGCCCAAGGCCTCGACGTCCGCGCCGAAGACCACGACGACGACGGTGGCCACGACCACGCCCGAGTCGACCAGCGAGGCGCCACCGCCACCGCCACCGCCACCGACCACGACGAAGGTCAAGAAGACCGAGTGGCCCTGCGGACCCCTCAACCCGCTGCCACCTCCCCAGTGCGACGGGTGAGACCGCCCTTTACGTGCGTGTCCCCTTGACGCAACGTCGGCCGGTCAGCCTGGGTGCATGGAGTCCACACCGAAGACCTGGCGCCTGCGCGTCGAGCTGGACGACAGCCCCGGCGCGTTGGCCCGCATGACGATCCGGCTGGCCGAACGCGAGTGCAACGTGCTGGCCCTGTCCGTCATCCCGGTCCCCGGCGGGGTGATCGACGAACTGGTGGTGCGCGCCGCGCCCGGCCTGCTGCCCGCCGACCTGGTCGCGGCCGTCAAGGCCGAAGGCGGTCGGTGCGTCGGCATCACCTCGGCGGACGTGCGGGACCTGGTGGACGGGCCCACGGCGGCGCTGCGGGCGGCCGGGCACGCGATGCGGCTGCCGGGTGGGGTGTGTGACGCCGTGCGGACCGTGTTGGGGGCCGACTCGGTGGTGGTCGCCGACGGGGACGTCGAGGAGAACGACCACCGGATACGGGTGGAGACGGCGGACGCGACGTTGGTGGCGCGGCGCGGGTGGGCGCCGTTCACCCACGTCGAGGTGGCTCGGGCGGAGGCGTTGGTCGAACTGCTGGGTGCGGGGGCGCCCACCACGTCGGCGTTGCTGACCGAGGACGGCATGGCGGTGGTGCTGCGGCCGGGCCTGCTGGGCGACACCGACGCGGTGGCCGCGCTGCACACCCGGTGCTCGATGGGCACCCTGTTCAACCGCTACCACTCGGGCCTGCGCACCCTCCCCCGCCGCTGGCTGCACCGCCTGCTCACCCCGCCGCGCGGCACGACGGTGCTCGCGCAGTGCGCGGACGCGGTCATCGGGATGGGTCAGCTGATCCCGATGTCCACACCGGACAGCGCCGAGGTGTCGCTGCTGGTGGAGGACGCCTGGCAGGGTCGCGGTGTGGGGACCGGGCTGCTGCTGGCGCTGGCCCGCACCGCGCGGGCGGCCGGGTACCGGGAGCTGGTCGGCTGGTGCCTGACCGCCGAGACCGGGCTGCTGCGCACGGCGGCCAAGGCGGGGCTGCCGGTGTCGTCGCGGCGGGAGGACGGGCTGCTGCGGGTGTCCGTCGGGTCCTCTCGCGTGGAGAGCGCTTCCCCGCAGGTGGCCTCGGGCTAAGCTGGGACGGTCGGTGAGCCGTTCGAGGAGTTGGTGCCCGTGTCCGTCCAGTCGCACTCCGGCGCCCGGCCCACGCTGGAGGACGTGGCGGCGCGGGCGGGCGTGTCGCGGGCGACGGCGTCCCGCGTGCTCAACGCCTCGCCGCGGGTGAGCCCGGAGGCGCAGGAGGCGGTCACGGCGGCCGTCCTCGCGCTGGGGTACCAGCCCAACCAGGCGGCGCGGGCGCTGGTGACGCGACGGACCGGCGCGGTCGCGGTGGTGTTCTCCGAGCCCGAGCCGAAGATCTTCGACGACCCGCACTTCGCGTGGCTGATCCGGTCGGCCGCGCGGTCGTTGGCCGACGCCGACGTGCAGATGGTGCTGCTGCTCGTGCACTCGCCCGAGGACATGGCGCGCGCCGAGCGGTTCCTGGCGGGCGGGCACGTCGACGGCGCGCTGATGTTCGCGCCGCACAAGGGCGACCAGTTGCCCGCGTTGGCCCGGAAGCTGTCCCTGCCGGTGGTGTACGCGGGCCGGCCGTGGGGTCCACTGCGTGGGATGCACCTGGTGGACCACGACAACGAGGGCGGCGGCGTGCTCGCCACCGAGCACCTGATCTCGTTGGGGCGCAAGCGGATCGCCCACGTCACCGGGCCGTTGGACGAGCACTCGGCGATGGACCGGCTGGCCGGCTGGCGGTCGGCGACCGGCGCGTCGGACGCGGACGTCGAGCTGTTGACCGAGGACGGCGGCTTCTCCCGTGAGGGCGGCAAGCAGGCGATGGCGGCGCTGCTGTCGCGGGTGCCGGACCTGGACGCGGTGTTCGTGGCGAGCGACCTGATGGCCGCGGGGGCTTTGGACGCCCTGCGCGAGGCGGGCAAGCGGGTGCCGGAGGACGTGGCCGTGGTCGGCTTCGACGACCACCCGATGATCGCGCCGCACACCGTGCCGACGCTGACCAGCGTGCAGCAGGACACCAGCAACCAGGTGCGGCACATGGTCACCCACCTGCTCCGCCTGCTCCGCGAGGAACCGATTCGCGCCCGGCGCGAGGTCCTGCCGACCGTGCTCGTGCGCCGCGAATCGGCTTGATCGACGGCCGAGTCACGGGTCGAGGCAGCGAACCAGGAGTGTCAGTCCTTCCGGGCTGCTCAACCGCACGACACGACGACCGGCTTGCTCGGACCAGGTGGCCGAGCCTTCTCCGTGTTCCCGGGCGCGTGCGACGACGCTGTCCAGATCCTCGACGTCGACCGCGAGTTCCCACTGCGGAACGGATGCACCAGGCCCACCCGCAGCGATGAAATCGGCGCAGTTCATGGGATTGCCCGTCGTCTTGTCGTAGAAGTGCCGGGCCTTCTCAGGCTGGTCGCATGTCAGGACCATGCGGTGCGGGGCACCCGCCAAGCGGGACGGGAACTGCCATCCGGTGAAGTCGCGCGGCTGCCACAGGGAGAAGGCGGCACCCACCGGATCGGTCAATGTCGCCATGCGCCCCTGATCGCCCGCGTCGAAGGGGGTACGACCAGGCGGGCGCCGTTCACCGTCGCCGCTTCGGCGCGGCGATCGACGTCGTCGACTGCCAGGTAGTAGGCGATGTGGGCGGGTGTTCCCGGTGGGTAGACCGGGTTCGCCAGGTCGCTCACGCTGCCGATCAGGTGGCCGTCGACGGCTGCCTTGGTGACCTTTCGCCAGTCCTCCTCGTCCACCGCGAAGCGCCAGCCCAGCGTCTTCGAGAAGAAGGTGGCGGTGCCGGCCGGGTCACGGGTTTTGAGGTCCATCCAGCAGAACTCGTTCAACGAACCCAGACCCGTCGTCATCCTATGCTCCCTTGTCGTCTCGATGCTGGGTATCGGATGCTCAGACGACTCCGCAAGATATTTTCGGCCGCGCCGCGCTCAGACGCCGAGCTTCACCCAGAGCAGCGGTTCGAGGACGTTGACCGGGCCGCCCTGGTGGAAACCGATCGACGACGTGGTGAAGTAGCGGACCGACTCAGGGGCGAAGTGGCGCTTGATCGCCTGCCGCACCCGCTCGGCTCCGGCGGTGTCGCAGAGGTGGTCGAAGAAGCGTTCCGCGAAGTCGACGGGGATCATCGGAGTGCGACGGCCCATGTCGTCCACGTCCACGGCGAGCAGGCCGGCGGCGCGCCCTTCGGCGAGGACGTCCGGTTCGTCGTACTTCGTCACGCACACCGCTAGCGGGTGCGGGACCAGGCCGTCGCCGGCCACCTCCGCGATGGCGTCGGCTGCCCCGTCGTCCGAGGACCGGGTGGGGTCGAAGAAGTACACGATCCCGCCGCACGACTCGTCGGGCGCGGTGAAGTCCGCGCCCGGCCGGTCGGTCACCGCCAGGTCGAAGGCGACCTGGACGGTGTCCGTCCGGTACCTCAGGAACCTCTTGCGCCGCACCGTGAAGTCCGCGCTGAGCGTGTACTCGTGCGCCTGCTCGGCCCGCCTGGTCACCTGCCACGGCGGGTGGGCCTGCGCCGCCGCGGCGCCCAGTGCGGCGAGGAATGTCGTCCGGCCCGACCCGGCGCCGCCCCAGAGGACGACCGGGCCGGGCCGCACGGGCGCAGGCCGCACCGCGCCTCTCCCGCTCATCGAACCTCCATCCGTCCGTGCGGCGGATGGTAGCGGGCTGGTCAGAACCGGTGGCCCTGCGCCGGCACGGCGTTGTGCCGGATGACCCGGGCCAGGGTGTGGCCGCTGTCCTTCACCGTGCGCCGCTGCGTGGCGTAGTCGACGTGCACGATGCCGAACCGCTGGCTGTACCCCGCCGCCCACTCGAAGTTGTCCAGCAGCGACCACGCGAAGTACCCGCGCACGTCCACACCGCGCGCGATCGCGGTGTGCACGGACCGCAGGTGGTCCACCAGGTACCGGGTGCGCTCGACGTCCGCCACCCGGCCACCGGTCACCACGTCCGGGAACGCCGAGCCGTTCTCGGTGACCACCAGCGGCACCGGCACGTCGCGGTCCAACCGCTCCAGCAGGTCCGTGAACGCGTCCGCGTCCACCTCCCAGCCGAACCCGGTCAACTCCCCGCGCGGCGGCACCAGGTCCACGCCGCGCAACCCCGGGAACGGGCCGGGAGTCACGTGATCGGGATCGGCCGACAGGGCAACGCGGGCGGGGCTGTAGTAGTTCACGCCCAGCCAGTCGATCGGGGCGGCGATGACGTCCAGGTCGCCGTCGCGCACCACGTGCCGCCAGTCGCCCAGCCACGCGGTGTCCTCGACGACGTCCGCCGGGTATCCCTTGCCGTTCAACGGGTCCAGGAAGAACCGGTTCTGGAGCCCGTCGACCTTGCGCACCGCCTCGGTGTGCGCCGGGTCGTCGGCGTACACCGAGGAGAAGTTCAGGACGATCGACAGGCGGTGGTCGGCCGGTGCCTGCGCGCGCAGCGCCTGCACCGCCAAGCCGTGCCCCAACAGCAGGTGGTGCGCGGCCTCCAACGCGCCCAACGGGTCGACGACCCCGGGCGCGTGGATTCCGTTGCCGTAGCCCAGGAACGCCGAACACCAGGGCTCGTTCAGCGTCGTCCACGCCTTCACGCGGTCGGCGAGGCGGGCGTGGACCAGGGTCGCGTACTCGGCGAACCGGTAGGCGGTGTCGCGGTTGCGCCAGCCGCCGTGGTCCTCCAGCGCCTGCGGCAGGTCCCAGTGGTACAGCGTCGCCACGGGCTGGATGCCGTGCTCCAGCAGGGAATCCACCAACCGGTCGTAGAAGGCCAACCCCCGGGGCTCGACCCGGCCCGCCCCGTCGGGCTGCACGCGCGGCCACGCCACGGAGAACCGGTACGCGCCCAGGCCCAGGTCCGCCATCAGGCCGACGTCCGAGGCGTAGCGCCGGTAGTGGTCGCACGCGGGTTCACCGGTGTCGCCACCCTCGACCTTGCCCGGTGTGGCGGCGAAGGTGTCCCAGATCGACGGGCCCCGACCGTCGGCGGTGGTCGATCCCTCGATCTGGAAGGAGGCCGTCGCCGCTCCCCACAGGAAGTCCGGTGGGAAGCGCAGCAGCTCCTGCCCGACCTGGGTGTCCGGGTCGGTTGCGGTCATGTGTTCACCCCTTAACGGCGCCCTGCATGATCCCGCCGACGATCTGGCGGGCCAGCAGGAGGAAGATCCCGACGACCGGCAGCACCGCGAGCGACGCGCCGGAGAGCATGAGCGAGTAGTCCGTGTAGTAGCCGCTGGCCAAAGTGGACAGCGCGACCTGCACGGTGGGGCTGTCGTTGGGGTCCAGCACGATCAGCGGCCAGAAGAAGTCGTTCCACGCCGTCATGAACGTGAACATGCCCATCACGGCCGCCTGTGGTCGGACCGCGGGGAACGCCACGTGCCAGAAGGTGCGCAACACCGAGCACCCGTCCACCCGCGCCGCCTCGACCAGCTCGAACGGCACGGACTCCTCGCACGCCTGGCGCATCCAGAACACCGAGAACGCGCCGATCAACGCGGGCACGACGACCGCTTGCAGCGTGCCGTACCAGTCGAGGTCGGACATCAGCATGTACAGCGGGATGACGCCGAGCTGGGTCGGCACCATCGACGTGCCCACGACCACCAGGAACAGCGAGTTGCCGCCCGGGAAGCGCAGGCGGGCGAACGCGAACCCGGCCAGCGTGCCCAGCACGACGTTGCTGACCGCGACCGTGCCCGCCACGATCAGCGAGTTCTGCATGGCCAGCCAGAAGTCGACGGTGTCGAACACCCGCCCGAGGTTCTCGAACAGGTTCCCGCCCGGCACCAAAGAAGGCACGGCGTCACCGAGCGCCGAGTTGTCCTTGCTGGCGATCAGGAACGAGTAGTACAGCGGGAAGATCGAGGCGACCAGCACCACGACCAGCACCGTGTACGCCACCGGTCCCGCCCTGCCGACACGGGAAGCCACGGCGCTCACCCCTTGGACGCGATGCGCCGCGTCAGCGTGAAGTTCAGCAGGGCCACGAGGAGGATCAGCATGAACAGCACCCACGCGATCGCCGACGAGTAGCCGGCGTCGAACAGCCGGAACCCCTTCTCGTACAGGTACATCACCAGCGTCTGGAACTGCCGGTCCGCGCCACCGGTGCCGGTCGCCGTGCCGCCCGGGTCGAACAGCTGCGGCTCCACGAACAGCTGCATGCCGCCGATGGTGGACACGATGACGGTGAACAGGATCGTCGGCCGGATGCTCGGCACGGTGATCGACCAGAACACCCGCCACCGGGACGCGCCGTCCAGCATCGCCGACTCGTACATGTCCTTCGGCACGGACTGCATGGCGGCCAGGTAGATCAGAGCGTTGTAGCCGGTCCACCGCCACATCACCATCGAGCTGATGGCCAGGTGCGAGGCCCACGTCTCAGCGCGCCAGTCAACCGGGTCAACCCCGAAGAAACCCAAGAGCCCATTCACGATGCCAAAGTCACGCCCGAAGAGCTGCGCGAACACCAACGCCACCGCCGCCACCGAGATGACGTTGGGCAGCAACACCCCCGCCCGCCAGAACGCCCGCCCACGCAACCCACGGTCCAGCAGCGCCGCCAGCCCCAATGCCGCCAACAACTGCGGCACAGTCGACAACACGAAAAGACTGACTGTGTTGCCCAACGCGTTCCAGAAATGCGGGTCGGAGAACAACTCCCGGAAGTTCTCCAGCCCCACAAACCCCTGCGCACCGTCGATGAGCTGCCAGTCGTGCAGCGACACCCACGCCGTGTACAGCAACGGATAGAGGCCGAAGATCCCGAAGACGACGAAGAACGGCGCGATCGCCAGGTACGGCGTGTACCTGGTGTCCCAGCGCCCCAGGCGGTGCCGCCACGACGGCGGGTCCACGCGCGGCGGCGGGACGGAGCGCCCGGACTCCGTCCCGCTTCGCGCCGGAGCGACCGTCACTTGGCCGCGTCCCGCGCTTCCCGCACGGCCTCGTCGAAGGCGTCCACTGCGGACTGCTTGCCGGTTTCCACGCGGGACAGGGCGTTGTTGAACACCGGCGTGACCTTGGCATCCTTGGTGCCGCGGTAGGTCGGCTTCAGGTTCTCCGCCGAGTTGCCGAAGATCTGGCCCACCGGCGCGGAATTGAAGTACTCGTTGACCGCGGCGGTGACCTCGGGGTCCTTGTACGCGGCGGGCTCGCTGGGCAGGTTGCCGGTCTCCTTGAAGATCCGCTTCTGCTGCTCCGGCGCGGTCAGCCACTTGGCCAGCTCGTAGGCCTCCTTGGGGTGCTTGCCCTGCTTGGGCACGGCCAGGAACGAGCCGCCCCAGTTGCCGCCGCCACCGGGCGCCGCGGCGACGTCCCACTTGCCCGCGGCTTCGTCGCCGGCGCCGGCCTTGATCAGCGCGAGCGCCCACGCCGGGCAGGTGGTGGTGGCGAAGGAGGCTTGCTTGAGCGCGACGTTCCAGTCCTGGCTGAACGGGGCCAGCGCGCCGGTCTGCTTCTTCTCGCCCAGGCTCGCGGCCAGCTTGAACGCGTCGGCGACCTTCGCGTTGGAGTCGGCGATGAAGGAGTCGTCGGCCTTGGCGAAGTAGCCCTCCTCGGTCTGGTCGAGGATCGCCTTGTAGACGTTCTGCGCCGCGTCGACGAACTTCACGTTCGGGGTGGCGGCGGTGAACTTGTCGGCGGTGGCGAGGAAGTCCTGCCAGGTCGGCCAGAGCTTGCCCACGGCGTCACGCTCGGTGGGCAGACCGGCCGCCTGGAACAGGTCGCGGCGGTAGCACAGGGCGAGGCTGCCCATGTCGGTGCCCAGGCCCAGGACGAAGTTGCCGTCGTCGGTGGTCCCCTGGTTCCACTTCCAGGCCGCCCACTGGGACTTCAGGTCCTTGGCGCCATAGTCGGCGAGGTTGACGAACTTGTCCTTGGACTGGCGGAACAGGGCGACGTTGCCCTCCTCGATGGCCACGATGTCGGCCGCGCCGCGCCCGCCCGCGAGCTGGGTGGCCAGCTGCGTGTGGTGCTGCTCCATCTTGACCTTGCGCTGCTCGATCTCGATGCCCGGGTGCTGCGCCTGGTACTCCTTGATCAGGTTGTCGTACCCGAAGTCGGAGAAGATCCCGATCGACAGCTTGACCTTCCCGTCCCCGCCATCCCCGCCCCCGCCGCACGCGACCACCATGGTGGCAGCCATGGCGGTCGCGATGGTCGCCGTGACCCGGCCGACCAGAGTCCTGCTCATCCGTCCTCCTCGACGCTTCGGGCCACTCGCGCGACCCGCTGTGAGAGCGCTCTCACGGTGGTGGCGGGCAGTGGGTGGTGTCAACCCGAGGACGAACGGTCGACACCGTTCCGTAACTTTCTGAAGCGCTCTCGTGGACGCGAAGTCACATCGATGCCACAAGCGGTGAAGGGCAGGGGTGGCCCGGCCCTCGCCCGGGCCACCCCGCACTCTGGTTAGAGGGGACGACGGCCCGGATGGGACGCACCGCAGCAAAAAACCTTGTGACCCCCACCACAGAGTCGCCGGAAAACGCGGGAGGCCCGCTCCGGTTCCCCGGAACGGGCCTCCCACACCCCAGCCTCGGCGCGCCCCCGACGCGCGCCTCGGCCACACCCCAGGCACGCGCCCCGAAGGCGCGCCCGAGGTGGTCCTACGCCTCGGCCATCCCCGCGACCACCGAGGTCTTAGCCGCCCGACGGGCCGGCATGGCCGCAGCCACCACCGCGGCCACCACCGCAGCCGCCAGCATCACGCCGATCTGGCCGAACGGAACGACGATCGCCAGCTTCACCGCCTCCGACGACAGCGCCGTCGTCAGCACCCACCCGAACCCGACGCCGAGCACCAGCCCGATCGCCGCGCCCATCAGGGCCATCAGCACCGACTCCACGACCAGCATCAGCCGCAGCTGCCCCCGGGTCAGCCCCAACGCCCGCAGCAGCGCCGATTCGCGCGTCCGTTCCAGCACCGACAGCGTCAGCGTGTTGGCGATGCCGAACAACGCGATCACCACGGCCAACCCGATCAGCGCCCACACGAACGCCAACACCTGGTCGAGCTGCGCGTTCAGCTGCGCCTTGGTCTCCGCGGCCGAGTCGATCAGGGCCAGCGGCGACGGGTCGGTGACCTTCTCCACCGCCGCACGGCCGTTGGCCACGCCGGGCTTGAGCTTGACCATGATGCTCTCGTAGCCGTCGAACACCGGGTCAAGCTTGGCCGCCGTGTTCAGCGTCAGGATGCCGTCGCCCAGCCGCTGGCCGGACACGATCGCCACGACCTTCAGCGACTCGCTCCCCTGCTCGGTCTTCACGGTCGTCGTGGAGCCCACCGACAGACCTTGTTCCTTGGCGTAATCCGCCTTCAGGGCGACCGTGCCGTCCTTGAGATCCGACAGCGAACCGCTCTCCACCTTCGGCCGGAACAGGTCACCCAGCGCGTCCGGGGACACCGCGGTGAAGTACTGCCGTTCGGCGATCACCCGGCTGGTCGGCGCGACCTTCGCGACCTCGGGCACGGCGGCCAACCGGGTCGCCAGGTCACGGGGCAGCGGCCGGTCGTAGACCGAGGACGTGACGGTGTAGTCGGCGGGCAGGCGCTGGTCGACCTGTTCGCTGGCGGTCTCCTTGGCGCTGTTGGCGACCACGGTCACCATGGCCACGATGGTCACGCCGATCATCAGCGCGGCGGTCGTGGCGGCGGTGCGCTTGGGGTTGCGGCCGGCGTTGGCGGAGGCGAGCTTGGCGGGCACGCCGAAGATCGCCCGCGGCACCGCGCCGAGGAACCGGTTGACCGGGCCGACCAGCAGCGGCCCGAGCACCAGGACGGCGGCCAGCAGCACCATCGTGCCCGCGCCGGTGATGAACATGGCCGGTTCTTCGCTCTCGGCACGCATGCCCAGGACGATCGTCCCGGCACCGACCACCACCAGCAGCGTGGCGAACAGCAAGCGGAGCTTGCCGGTGCGGGACACCTCCTCGCCGCTGTCGGGCTGGCTGCGCAGCGCCGCGACCGGCGCCACGCGGGTCGCCTTGCGCGCCGGCAGCACCGCCGACAGCACGGTCACCACCACGCCCACGCCGAACGCGGCGAGCACGGTCGTCAACGAGATCGGCAGGCGCACCGCGGCCTCCGACACGTCGTCGAACGAGGCGATCACCTTTTGCAGCAACGCGGACACGCCGAGCCCGCCGAGCAGGCCGAGCACGGACGCGGCGAAGCCCATCACCACGGCCTCCGCGAGCACGCCGCGGAACACCTGCTTGCGGCTCGCGCCGACGCACCGCATCAGCGCCAGCTCACGGGTGCGCTGGGCGACGAGGATCGTGAACGTGTTGTAGATGACCATCGCCGCGACGACGAGCGCGATCACCGCGAACGCCAGCAGGAACGTGGTGAACTGGGCCGCCTGCGAGCTGATCTGCTTGAGCGTGTCCCGGGTGAGCTGCTCACCGGTCAGGACCTGGAAGTTGTTCTCCCCCAACGCCTTCTTGACGTTGTCGGCCACCTGCTGCTGGGTGAACCCGGGCGCCGCGACCGCGACCACCTGGTAGGGCAGCCGTTCCGGGTCCAGCGCCTGGTAGGCGTCCGGCGTCAGCACGAGGTGGTCACCGCCGGCCATCGACATCTCGCCGACGCCCTGCTTGTACGTGCCGACCAGGGTGTACTCGCGGGTCTGGTCGTCCTGGCCGAGCAGCTTCACCGGCTGGCCGATGGTCAGCTTGGCGGTGTCGGCGGCGCGGACGTCCACGGCGATCTCGTTGGCCGCACTGGGGTAGCGCCCGTTCGCGAGGTCGTACTCGCGCAGCTTCTCGGTCCCCGCCAACGGAGTCGCGATGGCCGGCCGGGCCTTGCCCGAGCTGGTCAGCAGCGGCACGGGGAGGAACCCGCGCGCGTCCGCGCCGGCGACGCCCTGGGTCTGCCGGATCTTCGCGAGGTTCTCCGGTGTGATGCCCTTGGCGTCGGTGTTGCCGTTCAACCCCACGGCGACGTCGACGCCCCGGGCGCTCTTGGCGAACTCGTCGCGCATGCTCTCGTTCATGGCGTCGCCGAGGACGAGGGTGCCGGTCACGAAGGCGACCCCGAGCGCGATGGCGACCGAGGACAGCACGAGCCGCGCGGTGCGGGCCTTGAGGCCCGCGATGATCGTGCGCAGCATCAGGTCACGCCCCCAGGTGCTTCAGCGCGGCCAGCACGGAGTCGGCGGTCGGGTTGTCGATCTCGCCGGCCAGGTGGCCGTCGGCGAGCAGCACCACGCGGTCGGCGTAGGAGGCCGCGACCGGGTCGTGGGTCACCATGATCACCGTCTGGCCGAGCTGCCGCACCGACATCCGCAGGAAGTCCAGGACCTCCGCGCCGGAACGGGAGTCGAGGTTGCCGGTCGGCTCGTCCGCGAACACCACGTCCGGCTTGGACACCAGCGCCCGCGCGCACGCCACGCGCTGCTGCTGGCCACCGGAAAGCTCGGTCGGCTTGTGCTTCAACCGGTCCCGCAGGCCGAGCACGTCGACGATCCGGTCGAACCACTGGCGGTCGGGCTTGCGGCCGGCCAGTTCCAGGCCCAGCAGGATGTTCGCCTCGGCGGTGAGCGTCGGCAGGAGGTTGAACGCCTGGAAGACGAAGCCGACCCGGTCGCGGCGCAGCTTGGTGAGGTCCTTGTCGCCCAGGGAGGTGATCTCGGTGCCGCCGATGTGCACCGCGCCGCCGTCGACGTTGTCCAGCCCGGCCAGGCAGTGCATCAGGGTGGACTTGCCGGAGCCCGAGGGGCCCATGATGGCGGTGAACCTCCCGGCCTGGAACGCGACGCTCACGCCGTCCAGCGCCCGGACCGCGGTGTCGCCCTTGCCGTAGACCTTCACCAGGTTCGCGGCGGCTACAGCGGTACGGGTCCCGACGTCGGACACCAGTGCGGACATGCTCCCTCATTCCCTAGGACTCTCGGACGAGGGAAAAGCTATGAGGGCGGGCCGTACCCGGTCGTCACCTCGCCGGCGGAACCGGCGGTCCACCCACAGGATGACCACAGCTCCTACCAGGGCATCACTCGAAGACTCGTCGTCCAAGCACGAACGACTGCCTCACGCGGTCCGCGGCCGAACCCACTTCGAGACCGGTCACGCGGTCAGCCCGGTTGCTCCAGCAGCCCCCGGTCGAAGGCGATGGCCACCGCCTCCGCCCGCCGGCTCGCGCCCAGCTTCGCCATGATCCGGGTCAGGTGCACGCTGACCGTCTTCTCCGAGATGAACAGCTCCTCACCCACCTCCCGGTTGGTCCGCCCCAGCGCCACCAACCCCAGCACCGACCGCTCGCGCGGCGTAAAAGGATCGACCTGCGAGCGCGCCACCTCAGCGTGCAAAGCCACCCGAGCCCGCCGCGCGACCAGCCCCACCGCGTCCCGCAGCGGCACGGCCCCCAGCGACGACGCCACCTCGTCGGCCAACCGCAGTTCGGCCACGGCCAGGTCCCGCTGGTCCGACGCCAGCAAGGCCTCCGCCAGCCGCCACCGGCACACCGCCTGCTCGAACACCGACCCGTACCCGAACGCGTCCACCGCCCGCCGCCACAGCGTGCAGTCCCCGACCCCGGTCAACCGGCTCTCCTCGGCGACCACCCGGGCCAGCCACGCCAGCCCCTCGGGACCGAGCGTCCCCGTCCTCGGCAACCCCATCTCGGCGGTGGTCCGGGCGTACTCGGCCAGCTCCACACCGGCCTTGACCGCGGCCTCCTCACCCGCCGCGTCACGGCGGCGACGGGCGCGTTGGGCCAGTTCGGCGTAGCCGGCGACGCCGTGCGCGGCCAGGCGGATGCCGGCCAGGATCCACTCGCCGCCTTCCCGGCGGGTCCACTCGATCGCGTCGCGCGCCCGTTCGACGGCCAGTTCCGGCTGGCCGCGCCACAGCGCCAGCTCCGCGCCGGTGCCGCCGGTGATCAGGGCGATCTGGAGGTCGCGGTGCCAGTCCGCGCGCAGCTCGCCGATCAGCCGTTCGGCCTGCTCGAACTCGCCGCGGCTGACCGCCATGTGCGTGCCGGCCGCCGCGAGCCGGGCCGAGACCGTGCTGGACACCCGCAGGCCGGGCGGTTCGGCGGCGACCGCGGCGTCCTCCCAGCGGCCCACCTGGTAGCGGGTCAGCACCTGGAGGATGCGCAGTTCCAGGCCGTAGGCGCTCCACGCCAGGCCGGTCGCCTTGGCGCGCTCCGTGCCCTCGTCGAACACCCGCGCGGCCTCGACCAGCGCGCCCTGGTCGTAGAAGTGCAGGCCCAGGAAGTAGCGGGCGCGCAGTTCGGTGCTGTACGCGTCGACCTCCATCGCGCACGCGACGGCCTCTTCGAGGTGCCGGCGCGCCGACTCCAGGTCGGCCGCGGCCTCGTCGAGCAGGCCCAGCGTGGCCAGGGCGTCGGCCACGGCGGACTCGGTGCCCGACGCGCGCCCGTCGCGGACGGCTTCCTCGGCCAGCTCACGCGCCTCGGCGAACTTGCGCTCGTGCCGCCAGCAGGCCGCCAGCACCGCGAGGACCCACGCGCGGGACGTGCTCGCGGGCCGGTCGCGGACCAGCAGCCACGCCTGTTCGATCGCGGCGAACTTCTCCTCCTCCGTACCGTCGATGACCTGCAACGACTGGGCCAGCCGCCGCCACATCTCGGCGGCCTCCTCCGGGGCCGAGCCGTCGACCAGCTTCGTGCCGCTGCGCGCGAACGCGATGGCCCGCTCGGGCTGCCCGGCGGTCCCGGCCACCCAGGACGCGCGCCGCAGGAGACCCATCTCGGTCACGCCCTCGGGCCGCTGGGCCTCGGGCACCGCCTGCCACAGCTTCAACACCTGCTCCAGGTGCCGCAGCGCCTCCGCGGGCGCGCCGGCGCGCTTGGCCTCCTGCGCGGCGTCCACCGAGGCGCGCAGGGCGCGGGGCAGGTCGTGGCTCTCCAGGGCGTGGTGGGCCAGCGCGGCGGCGGCGCCCCGGTCCGACGACGCGGCGAACCGGGCGGCGTACGCGGAGTGCAGGCGCACCCGTTCGCCGGGCAGCAGGTCGCCGTAGACGGCCTCGCGCAGCAGCGCGTGCCGGAACGTGTAGATCTCGTCCCGGTTGACGATCAAGACGTGGTGCTGGACGGCCTCGCGCAGCGCCTCGTCCAGGGCGCGGTCGTCGATGCCGGCGACCTCGCGCAGCGCGTCGTGCCGCACGGACCGGCCGCCGACCGAGGCGACCCGGACCACGTGCTGGGTGTCGGGGGCGAGGCGCTCGATGCGGGCCAGCAGCACCTCGGCCAGCGTCCACGGGATGCTGCCCGCGCCGCACGCGGCGACCGCGATCAGCTCCTCGGCGAAGAACGGGTTGCCGTCGGAGCGCTCCGCGACCTCCAGCACCACGTCGTCCGGCAGGTCGTCGGCCAGGGCCGCGACGAAGGACCGCGCGTCGATCGCGCTGAGCGGGGTGAGGTCGAGGCGCTGCACGGCCGGCAGCCGGACCAGCTCGTTGAGCAGCGGGCGGAGCGGGTGGCTGCGGTGCAGGTCGTCGGAGCGGTAGGTGCCCACGACCAGCAGCCGCTGCGACCGCAGCCGGGAGAGCAGGAAGGACAGCAGGTACCGGGTCGAGGCGTCGGCCCAGTGCAGGTCTTCGAGGATCAGCAGCACCGGCCGGTCGTCGGACAGGTCGCCGAGCAGCCCGTGGACCGCGTCGAACAGCTGGAGCTGGCCGACGTCCTGCTCCGGGCGGCGGCCCACCAGGTGCGAGGGCAGCCCGGACAGGCCGTTCTCGCCCGGCGTGGACACCGGCAGGGCCAGCTCGGGCAGCAGCCGCCCGAGCCCGGGACGTGCGGAGATGTCGAGCAGACCGGCCTCCCGCACCTGCCCCAGCGCTTCGGTGAAGGGCAGGTACGGGAGGCCGGTCTCGCCGACGTCCAGACAGCGGCCGGTGAGCACGAGCACGTCACCGGCGGAGGCGGCCAGTTCGTCCACCAGCCGCGTTTTGCCGACGCCCGCGTCACCGGCCAGCAGGATCGCTCCGGCCTGGCCGCGGGCGGCTTCGTCGAGGGCGGCGCGCAGCCTGGTCATCTCCCGGCTACGCGCCACCAAGGGGATTCCGGAACCAAGGCGTGCCACGGGGTGCATGTTCGCACACCTCAGGCAGCGTCGAGGTGGCCATTTCGCTGTACGGGGATCTCCGGCCGGGGCCGGTGGGCCAACCTGCGCCACCACGACCGCTTCGGAGCCGAGGACGACCGGGCGAGACGGGAGTGTGCCGCGTCCTTGCGCAGCGCCGCCTGCCGGTAGTCGATCTCCGCCTTGATGGCCTCGGGGGTCCACTCCATGATGTCTTGTCTCCCTGATCTCTTCCCGGGTCGTTCCCGGTGATGACAGGAAGATTCGTCCTGAGGTGGCACCCCCGGCATCGGGTGTTCACGTGGGTTCCGGCGGTGATGCCCTTACCCGCCGCCGTAAGGGGTGGCAGACGGCGGGTAAGGGATGCCCTCAGCGGGCCTCAGGTGCCCCTCAGCAGGCCCCGAGGTCCTTCCAGACGCCCCACTCGCCGGTGGTCCCGGGCTCCTCGCCCTTGGTCCACCACTTCGCCTGCCAGCGCTTTCCGCGGTGGGAGACCTCGTTGCCGCCGGTGTAGACCTTGTCCCGGTCCCAGGCGGGCACGGTGCAGGTCGGCGGGGTCGTGGTGGTGGTCGTGGTCGTCGTCGTGGTGGTGGTCGTGGTCGTCGTCGTGGTGCTGGTCGACGTGGAGGTGGGCGGGGTGGTGGCGCCGCCGCGCGGGTGGTCGGACGCGATCGCGTAGGACTTGCCGCCGAAGGTGAGCTTGAAGTTCGACGGCGAGGCGATCGGCAGCTGGTAGCTCAGCGCGACCTCCACGCTCGCGCCCGGCGCCAGCGACTGCCAGGACGGCAGGGCCAGCTCGACGTGCTGGAAGTCGCCCTTGATGCCGCCCACGTTGCCGCCGGTGTGGCCCTTGGCGGTGACCCGGAGGCCGAACCCGGACTGGTCGGACATGCTGCCCGGTGCGCTGGTGCCGTAGTCGAACTCGATCCTGGTGCCGCCCGGCAACGTGATGGTCGAGTTGTTCGTGATCTTCAACTTGGGCGTGATCGGGTAGTTGTTGTCGCCGAGCGCGAACCCGGACACCGTCGCCGACACGTTCAGCACCTCGGTAGGCGGCGTCCCGGCGGCCTTCCGCGCGCCGTAGGGGGCCGCGCCGCGCAGGCCGTTGTTGATCGTGGTCAGCAGCGTGTCACCGATGGTGTACTGCCCCTTGGCGGAGTCGAACCGGTAATCACCGGCCAGCTCCCAGATCATGATGCCGCCGATGCCCTTGTCCGCCACGTACTTCGCCTTGGCCGCGAGCGACTGTTCGTCCTCTGTGGACAGGAAGACCTTCTTGTCGGCGTTCCACAGCCACGGTGCGGTCAGCGTGTTGTCGTAGTGGCGGACGTAGTTGCCGGAGACGCGGTCGGTCGGGTCGTTGACCGGGTCCAGGCCGTAGGAGGCCAGGTAGTCCGGCGTGATCTCGTTCTCCAGGTTCTTGGCGTGCCACATGGGGTTCGCGCCCGCCGGGATCTCAGCGCCAGTCGTCGACAGGTCGTGCCACAGGTTGTCGATGCCCAACGCGCCGTTGCCGCACGGCGTGGTCGAGCCGACGCTGGACCCGGTGCCGGGCGGGCACTTCGTCTGGTCCGGCAGGGCCGCCTTGCCCCACAGGCCGTTGGTGCCGCCGGTGACGCCCTGCCAGCCGCGGGTGTAGAAGGGGACGCCGATGTTGATCCGGCCGGCCTGCATCGCACCGCGGAAGTAGTGGTAGGCCCAGTCGGTGTTCAGGTAGCCCATGCCCTCGTACTGCGGGGCGGTGTAGACGCCGCCGGCCGCGAGTTCGCCGTCCTTGCCGTCGTCGTAGAGCGAGGCGTTCGGGCCGACGAAGTGGTTCCACGAGCCGTGCAGGTCGTAGGACATGATGTTGACGTAGTCCATGTACCGCGTGACCTGGTAGGCCTCCTGGCCGCGCAGGAGCCAGCCGGACGCCGGGACGGCCGCGGTGAGCAGGTAGTGCTTCCCGTCCGCCGCGGAGGCGCGGTCGAGCTTCTCCCGGAGCGTCTTCATGATCCGTTCGTAGCCGGCCCACAGGGTGCCGCGGTTGGCGTTGGAGATCCAGAAGTCGTCGGGGTTGCCCGCGTGGTTGTTCGAGGTGGCGTACTCGTAGTCGACGTCGACGCCGTTGAAGCCGTACTTGCGGATGAACTCCACGGCGCTGTCGGCGAACGTGTCGATGGCGGCCTGGGACTGGCCGAGCTTGTAGAAGCCGCCGGAGGCGACGCGCGACCCGTCGGCCGCGAAGTAGCCGCCGGTTTCCGCCCAGCCGCCGACGGAGACCATCGTCTTCACGTTCGGGTACTGCTTCTTGTACTTGTTCAGCAGGTTGAAGTGGCCCTTGTAGGGCAGGGCCGGGTCCAGCTCGACGCCCGGCCACGTCATGCCGGTCGAGGCGTTGTCCGGGCCGTCGGGGCCGACGGAGACCTTGTTCGCGCCGTCGATGTGCGCGAAGGCGTAGTTGAGGTGCGTGACCTTGGACCAGGGGATGTCGGAGGCCAGGTAGGCGGGCGCGCCGTTCTTGCCGGTGCGCCAGCTCGTGAAGTACCCGATCACCCGGCGCGAGTGGTCGTTCCCCAGCGACTCCCGCCCGTTGGTGTCGTAGACCGAGCAGTAGGGAACCGCGACGCCCGGGGTCTGGTAGAGGCCGTCAGGACGGCACTCCTCGCCCGTGGCGGCACTGGACGTGGACGGGGACAGCCCGACTAGGGCGAGTCCGGCCGCCGTGGCGAGGGATGCCAACAGCGGCAACAACTTTCTGGGCACTGACGGTACCTCCTGCACCAGGCGGCGGCCTCGACGCAAGGTGGAGCGAACGAAACGTAAATAGGTCTGGACCACTCTGTCAATAGGTCTGGACCAGTCGACCGATCAAGCGCGGAGGTGGGAGCGCGACCACGCGCTGGGCGCACGACGCTTCACGACGAGCAGCGCCTTCGGCGCGGTGGTCGTGTTGAAGCGCTGGGCGCACGTCGCTTCACGACGAGCAGCGCCTTCGGCGCGGTGGTCGTGTCGAGTCTCAATGTGTCGGGGCGGTTGAACGGGTTCGGGCCAACTGGGCTCGTACCCGGTCCGCCTCCGGCGCGTTCAACTCCGTGAACAACGCCAACGCCCGCTGCCAATGCGCCAACGCCCCCGCCATCCCCTGCCGGTCGAACACCGTCGCCAACCGATCATGCGCAAGCGCCTGGTGATAGGGACTCATCGCCGCCGAAGCCACCGACAACGCCGTCCGCGCCGACGACACCGCGTCGGACAGTTCCCCCGACTCCATCAAGACCGCAGCCAAGTCGACGTGGCACGTCGACTCCCCGCACTGCTCCCCCACCTCGCGGTACATCTCCACCGCGTCGCGCAGCCACTTCTTCGCCTCGCCGTACCGCCGCTTCGACAGGTACAGCAGCCCCAGGTTGTGGTGCGCCGTCGCCTCCGCCCAGCGCGCGCCCGCCGGCCGGGAAACCTCCAGGGCTTCCAAATAGAACCGTTCCGACTCGTCCAACCTGCCCAGGCCGTGCAGCATGTCCGCGACCGTGGTCAACGCCCTGGCCTGGGCGCTCACGTCACCACTGCCCCGCGCGACCTCCAAGGCCTCCCGAAGCCGCTCCAACGCTTCATCAGTGCGGTGGAACTGGTTCAACGCGACACCCAAGTTGAAAAGCGTCACGAAACGCGCCTCAGGGTCACCCAAAGAAGTCGCCGCCCGCATCGCGGCCTCCGTGGTCCGCAACCACGTCGACCGATCCGTCCGCAGCCAGAAGAAGCGCGACAACGTGTAGGGCAATTGCCAGGCGTGCACCAGCCACGCCCGTTCCGTCCCCTCGCCCGCCAATTCCGCCGCCGCGATGATGTTGCCCTGCTCAGCGTCCAGCCACGCGATCGCGTCGCCAGACCCGGTCAGCCGGGGCACTTCCAACGGCACCAGCTCCGGCGCCACCCGCACGGACCCGCGTCCGACCGGCAGCAGCCCGTCGGCCAGGTCCGCGCAGTGCAGGTAGAAGTCCAGCATCCGGCTGGTGGCCTCGTGCCGCTGCGCCGGGGCCAGCTCGGCGGCCAGGGTCCGGGTGTACACGCGGACCAGGTCGTGCGCCCCGTAACGGCCGTTCTCGTTCACCGACAACAGGTTCGCGGCGGTCAACGCGTCCAGCGCGCGCTGCGCCTCGGACACCCGCACCCGCGCCATCGCGGCTACCACGTGCGCGGTGACGTCCGGCCCCGGGTGCAACCCCAGCAACGCCAGCAACCGCGCCGGCAACGGCGACAGCGCCCGGCGCGAGGCGTCCAGCGCGGCCCGCACGGTGGAGTCCTCGTCCTCCAACCCCAACGCGGCCAGCCGGCCGTGCTCGTCGTCCAGCTCCGCGACCAGTTCGGCCGCCCGCAGCGACGGGGACACGGCCAGCCGCGCCGCGGCGATCCGCAGCGCCAACGGCAGGCCGTCGCACAGCACCGCCAGCCGCCGCAGCGCGCCGACCTCCGCCCCATCCCGTCCCGCGACCCGGCCCAGCACCTCGACGGCGGCGTCGGTGTCCAGCATGTCCAGTTCGATCATCTTGGCCTCGGCGTGCGCGACCAAGCCGACGAGCCGCCGCCGGGACGTCACGACCACGCACGACGGCGATCCGGGCAGCAACGCCATCAGCTCGGTGGAACCGCGGGCGTTGTCCAGCATCACCACCATCCGCCGGTCGGCGACCAGCGTGCGGAACAGCGCCGACCGCTCCTCGACGGTGACCGGGATGTCCGCCGACGGCACCCCGAGCGTGCGCAGGAACCGGTTGAGCACCTCGCCCGCGCCCAGCGGCTCCTGGTTCGGGTCGTAGCCGTGCAGGTCGACGTAGAGCTGGCCGTCGCGGAACTCGTCGCGCACCCGGTGCGCCCAGTGCAGCGCGAGCGCGGTCTTGCCGACGCCCGCGGGACCGGTGACCACCAGCACGAGTCCGCCGGACGGGTGCGACGCCAGCAGGCCGTCCAGCTTGGCCAGTTCGGCGTCCCGGCCGATCAGCGAGACGGGGGCGCGCGGGAGCTGGGCCGGGGTGGTCGGCAGCGCCGGTTCGGCGGGTTGCGGCGGGATCACCATCGGGCGGGTGGGCCGTTCGGGCTCGGGGTCCTCGCCGGACAGCACGGCCTGCTGGAGCCGGCGCAGCTCGGGGCCCGGTTCGACGCCCAGCTCCTCCACCAGCACCCGGCGCGCCTCCCGGTAGACCGCGAGCGCCTCGGCCTGCCGGCCCGCCTGGCACAGCGACCGCATCAGCAGGCCGTGGACGCGTTCCCGCAGCGGGTGTTCGGCGACCAGCGCGCCCAGCTCTTGCACCAGCTCCGCGCCGCGCCCGATGAGCAGCAGCAGCTCCGCCCGCTCCTCCAGCACGGCCAGCCGGCGCTCGCCCAGCCGACCCCGTTCGACCTCGGCGAACAGGCCGGTGACCCCGCCCAGCGGTTCGCCGCGCCACAGCGCCAGCACCTCGTCCAGCACGCGGGCGGCGGCTTCGAGGTCGCCGGTGGACCGCAGCCGGGAGGCGGCGGCGACACCGCGTTCGAACGCGTCCAGGTCGACCGCGGACGGGTCGACGCGCAGCAGGTAGCCGTCGCCGACGGAGGTCAGCGTCTCGGCGGGCGCGCGGCGGGCGCGGCTGGGTTCCAGGGCGCGGCGCAGGCCGGCCACGTAGGTCTGCACGAGGTTGACCGCGCTGGTGGGCGCGGCGTCGCCCCACACGGCCTCGATGATGTGGTCCCGGCTGACCGGTGTGTTGCGCCCCAGCAGCAGCACCGCGAGCACCGCGCGCTGCTTCGCGGCGCCCAGGTCGACTTCCCGGCCGCCGCGCACCACCCGGAGCAGGCCGAGCACCTCGAACCGCAAGGGCTCCCCGCCGTCGTACTCCACCGACCGATCCTTCGCCGAAGGGCTCTAGCTCACGAGCAGCCTAGGAGATCACTTCAGTACGACTCCAGTCGCGCTGTAGACCGCATTCTTACGCTATGCGTGTCCGACCAACCACACAGGGCGAACCCAGGTGGGGAAGGTTGGGCCAGACAGCGGAACATCCGCTGCTCTCCGAGAACGACGAGGGCCGGCCGGCGTGCAAGGGGCATCCAGCCCGCGGCGGCGGAACGCCGGCCCGCCCTCGTCCCTCGACGTCTCCACGGGCAGGGCCATCCGGTAGGGGCTGGCTCTCGCCCATTGCCCTCCCCCAGTGGAAGGGGCCGCGCCCGGGACCCGAACCCTCGGACGCGGCCCCTTCGACCACCAGCGGGGTGTCAGGCGACCTCTTCCAGCTCCTTGTCGGTCCCGCCGGCAGCGGCGGCCTTGCGGCGCTTGCGCAGGAACACGATCACCGCGACGAGCACCGCCAAGCCCATCAGGACCCACATCACGCCGTTGAACACGGACTCGATGTACTTCGCCGACGCGCCCGCCGCCGACCCGATCCCGATGTGCAGCGCCGACCAGCACACCGCGCCCGCGATCGACGCCGGCAGGAACCGCCGGTACTCCAGCTTCGACGCACCGGCCGACGCGGGCACCAGGGTCCGCACCACCGGCATGAACCGCGCGAAGAACACCGCCCAGGCCCCGCGCCGGCGCAGCAGCTCACCGGCCTTGTCCCAGTGCTCCTGCCCGAGCTTGCGCACGACCTTGCTGTCCCGCAGCCGGTCGCCGTACCGCCGCCCGAGGTAGTAGCCGATGCTGTCGCCCACCATCGCGCACAGCGACACCACCAGCCACATGACCAGGAACCGGGGCACGGTGGTCACCGTCGTCGAGGCCAGCAGCAGCGCGCTCTCCCCCGGCGCGATGAAGCCGACCCCCAACGTGCACTCCGCCAACGTCAACGCGCCGGTCACCGCCAGCACCGCCGGCTGCGGCAGCCCGGCCAGCCCTTCCAACGCGTCGGTCAGCCACGCCATAGTCTGCTCCCCCAGGTGTTCCTACCCACAGCCGCGCCGATCTTGCCGGATCGGATGGGCACGGCCAACGTCGTGGAGGTGAACACCGGCGAGCGCAAGACCCGACCCGACTCCACCACCCTGTCGGGCGAACAGTTCACCGGATCGGTTGGGACCGGCACATCGGACCCAGGTCTACCGCTCGTCAGACCTTGGTCGTACGGGGTCCCCGGACCGACGTCGGGGGCGGACCCCAATTGGGACCCGCCCCCGGACGCGACACCGCTCAGCGCTCGTCGTAACGGCCTCTCTTGGCCACCTCGACGAATCGCCACCACTGCGTGGAACCGAAGGTCAACGCGCCCGCGCCGCGGTTCTTCGAATCGCGCACGGCGGCGCCCGCGTCGTTCAGCGCGATTTCCACGCACTCCGGTCCGGACGCGGACGAACGCTTGCTCTTGCGCCACTCCTGCTGCATGGCCTGTTCACTCCCGGTTGGCGGAATGTTCGCGGCTGACCTGCTCGATGAACGCCGCTGACTCAGCCGTGCCCAGGGACGCCGAAGCCAATCGCGCGAACATGTCGGAATACCTCGCGACGTCGGACGGCTGTTCCAAATAGACGTCACTTCGCGTGCTTTCGATGTATACCACGTCCGGATCGAGCTTCTCCGGGAAAGTCAGGATCACGAACGGGCCGTCCAGCGCAGCGTGACCGCCGGAACGAAATGGGGCCACCTGAAGGGTGACGTTGTCCAGCCGACCGACTTCGTTCAGCTTCCGCAATTGTGCGCACATCACGTCCACACCGCCGACCAGCCGGCGCAGGGCGGCCTCGTCGATCACGACGTGCAGGGTGAGCGGGTCGTCCTCGTGCAGCAGCGCCTGCCGGGCCTTGCGCAGCTCGACCCGGCGGTCGACCTCGCCGGGGGCGGCGCCGGGGAGCACGTCGGCGATCAGCGCGCGGGTGTAGGCCTCGGCCTGGAGCAGGCCGGGGATCATCAGGCCCTGGTAGGTGCGGACCGAGTCGGCGTCGGCCTCGAACCCGATGTAGCGGCCGGGCGCGATGTCGCCGAACTCGTCCCACCACGCCTTGCGCCGGGCCTCGCGGGCGAGCTGGACGAGTTCCTCCAGCGTGGACTCGTCCGCCCCGTACGCGCCGAGCATGTCCCGGACGTCGCGGGGCGTGACGCCGACCCGGCCGGTCTCGATGCGGCTGATCTTCGACGCGGAGCACTCCAGCCGCTCACCGACCTCCTCGATGGTGAGCGACGCGGCCTCCCGGAGCCTGCGCAGTTCGCTGACCAGTCGGCGCTTGCGCAACGTCGGGCTGGAGCCGCGTGACATCGGCACACCTCCTCATGTGGTCCCCCCGGAAGTGTCTGGCCGGGTGCGCACGGAGCAAAGAGCCGTCATCCATTCGTGTAGTGCAACTTGCAGACCGCCGGTCGCCGGAAGCAGGCTGCTCCTCGGACACCACACACGCGAGGCCCGGAAGGAGCGCTGAAGATGTCCACGACGGTCTTCAGCCAGCTCGACAAGTCGCTGCACGACCACCTGACCACCCTGGTGCGCCTGTCGGCCACCGCGGACCCCGACACCGCGGCGGAACTGGCCCGCTCCGAACTGCCCCGCGTGGTGACCGCGCTCAAGACCCTGCTGGACGAGCACACCCCCGACGAACACGGCCGCTGCCCGACGTGCCGGACCCGGAGGTTCAGCCGCCGTTTGCCGTCACCGTGCCGGGCTTACCTCGGCGCGCAGCTGGCGTTGACGGTGAGCGCGGAGACCCCGGGCTTGAACCGCCACGTCCGCACCCCCGTGTAGAGCTTGGTCGGGCGACGCGCCTCCCCCCGAAGATCAAGCCCCTCCGCGCCGCCCGACCACCCCCGCGGCGGAACCGCCTCGAACCCCCGACCGAGCCCGGTTCCGCCGCGGGTCTTACCTGTCTGGAGGCTGTGTCACGTAGACGTTCTGTCTGAGGGCTGTGCCACGTAGACGTTCTGTCAGAGGGCTGTGCCACGTAGACGTTCTGTCAGAGGGCTGTGTCACGTAGACGTTCTGTCAGAGGGCTGTGCCACGTAGACGTTCTGTCAGAGGGCTGTGTCACGTAGACGTTCTGTCAGAGGGCTGTGTCACGTAGGCGTACCACCCGCCCACCCCCACCCAGACCACCTCGCACAAGCCCGAAGAGCACCCGCCTCCGGCGGGGCCGCCGCAGGCGGCGGCACGGCCCGGCTCCGCCGGGCCGTGCGGCGGGGCCGCCGCGGCTGGGCGTGCACGGCGCGTCGGCTGCGGGTACACCCGCAGCAGGGCAAGCGCCCACCCGCCCCACCGGACACCAGACCGAGCAGGCCAACCACCGCCCACCGGACACCCGGCCGAGCAGGGCAAGCGCCCACCCACCCCACCGGACACCAGACCGAGCAGGCCAACCACCACCCCACCGGACACCGGGCCGAGCAGGGCCGGCGCGCCTACGCCTTCACCGGTTCCAGCCCGTCCCGCTCCGGATCCACCAGGTAAACCCGCGCCTGCGAGATGTCGAAGTACATCCCCACCAACCGCAACGCCCCCGCCCCCACCGCCTCCCGCACACTCCGGTACGTCATCAGGTTGTCCAACTGCTGAGCCACGTTCGCCACCGCCAACCGCTCCACCACCGGCAGGTCCACCGACCCCGCCGCGTGGAACCGGATCAAGCTCGACTCCGCCGCCCGCAACCACGACCGCAACTGCGACCCCGCCCGCGCCGACCCGTTCACCGCCGACCCGTTCACCAGGGCCTTCATCGCCCCGCAGTCCGAGTGCCCGCACACCGCGATCGTCTCGACCGCCAGCACCTCCACCGCGTACTCGACCGCCGCGCCCACCGAGTCGTCCCCCTCCACCGGCACCAGGTTGCCGATGTTGCGCACGCAGAACAGGTCCCCCGGACCACTCGTCGTGATCAGGTTCGGCACCACCCGCGAGTCCGCGCACGTGATGAACAACTGCCGGGGACGCTGCCCCCGCACCGCCAGCTCCGCCAGGAACGGCCTCACCAACGGCGCGGCCGACCGCTCGAACTCGTGCATCCCCCGGATCATCGGGTCGGCGTCCTCCCGCGGCCTCGGCAACGTCACCGCCCGCGAGCGCTGCCAGTGCGACCAGGGAGCGAACCACCGGGGCAACGGCGACAGGGGCGTCTTGCGCAGCGCCGGAATCCCCCGCGTCGCCTTGGAGAACCACGTGTCGTGCACCTCGTCCACGTACACGTGCCCGCCCAGCCGCACGTACCCCGCGCGCCAGTCGTCGATCGCCTCGAAGGCGCCGTGGTCGAGGAAGTCGATGTGCAGCTCCAGCACCACCTTCTGCCCCAACGGGATCGCGCGCAGGTCCCGCACCAGCCGCCCGACCCCGAGGAACACCAGCGAACCCCGGATGACCACCCGCCACCCGTCCGGCTCCTCGACCACCCGCACCGAGCTGTGCGTCAGCCGGTACAACGACCGCAGCGCCGCCGCCGCGACCCCCAGCAGCACGCCCTCCACCAGCCCGAGCGCCACGACACCCAGACCGGTCACCGCGTACGCCCCGAACTCGCCGTGCCGCCACAAGGTCTGCATCCGCCGCACGCTCACCAGCCGCACACCCACGACCAGCAGCACCCCGGCCAGCGCGGCCAACGGGATCAGCTCCAGCACCGACCCCAGGGCCAGCACGAACACCGCGATCCACACCCCGTGCAGCACCGCCGAAGCCCGCGTCCGGGCACCCGCCGCCACGTTGGTCGACCCGCGCGCGATGCCGCCGCTGACCGGCAGCCCGCCCAGCGACCCGGCGACCGCGTTGGCCACGCCCTGCGCCACCAGCTCCCGGTCGAGGTCGGCGCGCGGCCCGTCGTGCAGCTTGTCCACGGCCACCGCGGACAGCAGGGACTCGACCGCGGTCACCACGGCGACGGCCAGCACGGCGAACGCGATGCCCCAGAACGTCCCGCTCGGCATCCGCGGCAGCACGACCTGGTCCAGCGCCCCCGACGGCAGGTCCACCCGGGCCACGTCCATCCCGCTGCCCGCCACCGTGGCCACCAGCACCGCGACCAGCGGCGCGGGCACGTAGGACGAGCGCGGCACCCGTGGCCACAGCACCAGGGCCGACACCGCGACCAGCCCCACCACCAGCGCGGACCCGTCGAAGACCCCGAACAGCCGCGACAGGTTCACCCACACCGTCGACCCGGGCTGCCCGCCCAGCACCACGACCAGCTGCCCGATCGCGATGGTCACGCCGATGCCCGCCAGCAACCCGTGCACGACCGCCGGCGACAGCGACAGCGCGACCCGCCCGACCCGCGTCAGCCCGCACACCACCTGCACCAGCCCCGCGCCGATGGTGATCATCGCGGTGGCCGCCCACCCGTACTCGGCGATGATCCCGCCGGTGATCAGCACCATGCCCGCGGCCGGCCCGCTGACCTGCATCGGCGCGCCACCCAGCGCGCCCGCGACGACACCGCCCACCGCGGCGGAGATGAGCCCGGCCATCAGCGGCGCGCCGGTCGCGGCGGCGAAGCCCAGGGACAGCGGGACGGCGATCAGGAACACGACGATCGACGCCGGCACGTCGTAGCGCAGGACGGCGGCCAGCGGGGGCCCGGCGGTGGTGTGTTCGCCGGCGTGGGACTTGTTGGGGCGCGGTCGGTTCACGGAGCTTTCCTCTCGGGACAAGGGGGTACCGCCCCCGCACCGG
This sequence comes from Actinosynnema sp. CA-248983, assembly GCA_050954585.1. Classification (GTDB taxonomy): domain Bacteria; phylum Actinomycetota; class Actinomycetes; order Mycobacteriales; family Pseudonocardiaceae; genus Actinosynnema. The sequence continues at coordinate 6,770,209 of CP191863.1, forward strand.
AGCGGCGCGGGGTGTGCGGGAAGGGAGTGGGTCTAACGCGGCGGTAAGGGCGGCACGCGGTGCGGCCGGTAGGCGTCGAGCGTGGGCTCGGCCTCGGCGCGGTCGTGGGGAGTCGCCACGGTGGCACCTCCGTGTCGGCGCACATGGAGTCGGCACAGGGGACCGCCAGCCCGCGTCACGCGGCTCGCGTCCCCTCCATGATGACGACGATGTGGCGCGCCTGACAGCGGTTCCACCCGGTCGTGTTGATCTTCGTCCCGACCGTTACGCCAGGTGACGGGCCTACCGGCCGGCCGACGCGTAGACCCGGTGAACGGCGAAGGCCCCGCAACCCGATCCGATGAACGCGGCGGCTACATGACCGACCGCGCCGAACTCGGGCACCAGCCCGTACCAGTCGGCGGACAGCAACGGGTGCGCCACGACAAGGGCCATCCACGGCCCGCGCAGCACCATCGGCAGCAACACCGTCACCGCGCCGGCGGCGGCGAACGCCACGTAGCTGACCCCGACGTCGGTCACGTGGGTCAGGTCGAACGGATAAGCGCCCCGGGCGATGACCGCCAGGACGACCAGGCACGCACCGACGTGCCCGGCGAGCACCACCGCCACCGCCCGCCACGACCCGACCTCGCGCTCGAACGCGCCCAGGCACACCGCCACGGCGGCCAGGACCAGCACGGTGAACACGACGGGGTCGCCGGGGTCCAGCACGAAGGCGCTGCCCAGCAGGGCGTTCACCGGGTGGTCGGCCAGGTTGGCCGGGTTGGTGCTCAGCGACTCGCGGACCTGCGCCGTGAACCCGTCCGCGAACACGAACCGCATGAGCAGGGCGAGCCCCGTCACGGCGAGCAGGTAGCCCGCCGTGACGGGGTGTTGCCGGAAGCGTTCACGCACCCGGCCATGGTCGAGCCGCCTGCGTCAGGCGTCCACCTGAGAACGGTCACCTGACCAGAGAGTGTGAAAACTCCCCGCCCGATCGGTGCGCCGGTAAGTGTGCGCGCCGAAGAAGTCGCGCAGCCCCTGCACCAGCGACGCGGGCAGCCGCTCCGAGCGCAGGCCGTCGTAGTAGGCCAGCGCGGACACGAACCCGGGCGCGGGCACGCCCGCCGACACGGCCTTCACCACGACCCGCCGCCACGCCTCCTCGGCGCTCTTCACGGCGTCCCGGAAGTAGTCGTCGACCAGCAGCGACGCCAGCTCCGGGTCCTTGTCGTAGGCCTCGCGGATGCGGTCGAGGAACCGGGCGCGGATGATGCAGCCGCCGCGCCAGATCGTCGCCATGGCGCCCAGGTCGAGATCCCACCCGTACTCGGCGCTCGCCGCGCGCATCTGGTCGAAGCCCTGCGCGTAGGCGACCACCTTGGACGCGTACAGCGCCTGCCGGACGTCCTCCACCAGCGAGTCGTCGGGCCGCGCGGTCACCTCGGACGCCCCGAACGCCTCCCGGACCGCCCGCCGCTGGTCCACCCGCCCGGACAGCGACCGCGCGAACACGGCCTCCGCGATACCGGTCACCGGGACGCCCAGCTCCAGCGCCTCCTGCACGGTCCAGCGGCCGGTGCCCTTCTGCTCGGCCTCGTCGGCGATCACGTCGACCAGCGCCGCGCCGGTGTCCGGGTCGGTGTGCCCCAGCACCTCGGCGGTGATCTCGACCAGGTAGGACTCCAGGTCGCCGGTGTTCCAGCCGCGGAAGACGTCCGCGATCTCCGCCGGCGTCCGGCCGCCCACCCGGTGCAGCAGGTCGTAGGCCTCGGCGATGAGCTGCATGTCGGCGTACTCGATGCCGTTGTGCACCATCTTCACGAAGTGCCCGGCGCCGTCCGGTCCGACGTGGACGCAGCACGGCACGCCGTCCACCTTGGCCGCGATCGCCTCCAGCACCGGCCCGAGGTGCTCGTAGGACTCCTTCGAGCCGCCCGGCATGATCGAGGGACCGTTGAGCGCGCCCTCCTCGCCGCCGGAGATGCCCGTGCCCACGAAGTGCAGCCCGGCCTCGCGCAGGGCGGCCTCGCGGCGACGGGTGTCGGCGTAGTGCGCGTTGCCGCCGTCGATCACCATGTCGCCCGGTTCGAGCAGCGGGACCAGCTCGTCGATCACGGCGTCGGTGGGCGCGCCGGCCTTGACCATGATGATGATCTGGCGGGGCTGCTGGAGGCTGCCGACCAGCTCTTCCAACGTCTCGGCGGGCACGAAGTCACCCTCGTGGCCGTGTTCTGCGATCAGTGCCTTGGTGCGCGCGGCGCTGCGGTTGTGCACGGCGACGCGGAAGCCGTGCCGGGCGAGGTTGCGGGCGAGGTTGCTGCCCATGACGGCGAGCCCGGTGACGCCGATCCGCGCGGGAGCCTCGGAGGTGGTCATCTGCACAGCCTGCCCCAACTGCGCGCGGGTGCGCACGCCTCGGGAGCCCCCAGTTCCCGGGATCACGATCACAACGTTCGATGACTCTGTAACGTAGTGAAACAGTCGAGTGGAACGGGGTGCGGATGACGCGGGCGACGGTCCGGGACGTGGCGGCCGAGACGGGGTTGTCCATCGCCACCGTGTCGCGGGTGCTCAACGGCCAGGCGAACGTCGCCGAGCACACCCGCGAGGTGGTCCTCAGGGCCGTCGAACGGCTGGGGGCGCAGGCGCCCAAGCCGCGCAACCGCACGCGGCCGGGCGCGGTGCACCTCCGCTGCCCGTACCTGCTCACCGACTACTTCGGGCTGATCGTCACCTCCGTGGCCGAGGAGTTGGCCGCGCACGGCCGGCGGGTGGTGCTGGACGCCGGGACGTCGGCGCGGAAGGCGTCCGTGCTGCCGACCCTGGGCAACTCCGCCGACATCGCCGGCGCGGTCCTCGTCCTCCCGCCCGAACCCGCCGAGCAGCTGGTCCGGTTGCGGGACCGGAAGTTCCCGTTCGTCGTGGTCGATCCGCGGACCGAGTTGCCGCGCGACGTGGCGGCGGTGTCGGCGGCGCACTTCGCCGGGGCGCGCAAGCTGGTCGCGCACCTGGTGGAGTTGGGGCACCGGCGGATCGGCGTGCTGGGCGGGCCGCGGGACTGGTTGGCCGGCGACAGCAGGTCGGCGGGGTACGCGGCGGCGTTGGCGGATGTCGGCGTGCTGCCGTCGCCGGAACTGGTGCGGCACGTGGACGAGCCGACGGAGGAGAACGGGTACCGGGCGGCGCGGGACGTGTTGGACGAGCGGCCGACGGCGTTGGTGGCGTTCAACGACAAGATGGCCGTGGGTGCGTTGCGGGCGGCGCGGGAGCGCGGGTTGGACGTGCCGGGGGACGTGTCGATCGCGGGGTTCGACGACCTGGACCTCAGCCGTGCCACGACACCGGGACTGACCACCGTCCGGCAGCCGGTGCGGGAGATGGGGCGGTTGGCCGTGACGCTGCTGATGCGGCTGCTGGACCGGCACGAAGTTGAGGCGCTGCACGTCGAACTGGCCACGGAACTGGTGGTCCGCGCTTCGACCGGACCGGTGCGCTGACGTTGTTTCCCGGTATTTCCCGGGCTTTTTCCCGCTCTTGACAGCGGTATTCGGCGAGCTGTTTCCTGTGGCGTGCGAGCGTGTTCCACATTTGTTTCATTTGTTGCAGTTCGCCGAAAGGAGTCCGAGGTGCCCTCCCACCGTCGGGTCTTCACCGCGATAGCGGCCCTGCTGACCGCCGGCCTGGCCGTCCCTGCCGCCAGTGCCGCAAGCGAGCGGGTCGATGTCTGGCTCACCACCACCTCCGACAGCGGGGGCCGGACGGTGACCCGGGGCCTCCAGCAGCAGGCGCCGGTCACCTTCAGCACGAACGGCGGCGGCGCCACCTACACCATCACCGTCAACGAAGGCGCCACGTACCAGCAGTTCGAAGGCGGTGGCGCGTCCATCACCGACACCACCGCCTACCTGCTGCGCGGCGGCCCGGTGCCGGCGGCCACCCGCGACGCCGTGATGCGCAAGCTGTTCCACCCGGTCGACGGCATCGGCCTGTCGTTCGTGCGCAACCCGATCGGCGCGTCCGACCTGTCCCGCCCGGGCATGGTCTCGCTCGACGACACGTGCTGCGACCTCGACGACTTCGGCGCCAACGGCTACGACACCGACGTCCGCCTCCTCACCGGCCAGGCCAAGTCGCTCAACCCGGCGCTGCGGGTCAAGGGCGTGCCGTGGAGTGCGCCGGGGTGGATGAAGGACAACGGCCGCATGGACCAGATGGGCTGGCTGAAGTGGGAGCACTACCCCACCTACGCCCAATACCTGGTGAAGTACATCCAGAGCTACCAGAACGCCGGCATCCCCGTGGACTACCTGTCCGTGCAGAACGAGCCGAACTGCTGCCAGGCCGGCAACCCCACCGCCATGAACTACCCCGGCATGAGCTGGAACCCGTCCGGCCTGGTGGAGTTCACCAAGAACCACGTCTACCCGGCGCTGCGCGCGACGGGCCTGTCGACCAAGGTCCTGGTGCACGACTGGAACTACGGGGACTACGCGAACTTCGGTTCGGGCGTGCTGAACGACGCGGGCGTCCGCAACGACCCGCTGTTCGGCGGCATCGCGTGGCACGGCTACTTCGGCGACCCCGCCGTGGGGACGCAGGTGCACGACCAGTACCCGAACGTGCGGCAGTTCAGCACCGAGCACTCCGGTGGGACGTGGGTGTCGAACCAGCACAACGAGGACATGGCCGACATCGTCAACTACGCCCGCAACTGGAGCGGGAGCCTGGTGAAGTGGTCCCTCGCGCTCAACCAGTTCATGGGGCCGCACAACGGTGGCTGCGGAACGTGCACCGGGCTGATCACCGTGCAGGAGGGCGGGTCGCGGGCCGGCCAGGTCGACTACACGATCGAGTACTACACGACCGGGCACCTGACGAAGTTCGTGAAGCCGGGGGCGTTCCGCATCGACTCGACCGCGAACAGCACCGTGCAGAACGTGGCCTACCGCAACCCGGACGGCTCGAAGGCCCTGATCGCGCACAACGGCGGCGGCTCGGCCCAGTCCGTGCGGGTGAACTGGGGCAACCAGTCCTTCACCTACACCCTGCCCGCGCGGACGTCGGCGACCTTCACCTGGTCCGGCACGCCCGGCTCCGGTGGTGGCGGCGCGATCACCGGCCTGGCCGGCAAGTGCGTGGACGTGGCCGGCGCGGCGACCGCCAACGGCACCGCCGTGCAGCTCTACACGTGCAACGGCACGGCCGCCCAGACCTGGACCCGCGCATCGGACGGCACCCTGCGCGCCCTGGGCAAGTGCCTCGATATAAGCGGCCCCAGCTCGGCGGACGGCACGGTGACGCACCTGTGGGACTGCCACACGGGGTCCAGCCAGAAGTGGGCGCACGACTCGTCGGGCCGGCTGGTGAACCAGTTCTCCGGCAAGTGCCTGGACGTCACGGGGAACAACTCGGCGGACGGGACGCGGTTGCAGATCTGGACGTGCACTGCGGGCGCGAACCAGAAGTGGACCTTGTGACGCCTTTTTGAGTCGGGCTCGCGGTGTTGGCAGCGCCGCGAGCCGGGGTCGGCGGCGTGCGGCCGACCCCTTCGACCCCGCCCGGTGTGGAGAGCGACCGGGCGGGGCGAAGGCGCGGGTCGGTCAGGCGGCCAGGACCGAGGCGGCCATGCCGATGAGGGCCGTGCCGCAGAGGCGTTCGAAGACCGGGCGGACCTTCGGGCGGGTCAGGAGGGTCGCCAGGCGGCCCGCCAGCGGGACGACCACCGCCCAGAACGCCGCGAACACGCCCACCGCGACCGCCGACAGCAGCGCGGCCTGGGGCAGGGGCGGTGCGGCCGGGTCCATGGCCTGCGGGACGAGGCTGAGGAACGTGAGCATGACCTTCGGGTTGAGCAGGTCGCACATCAAGCCGCGCAGGAACACCGACCGGTCCGAGCGCGGCGGTGCGGCGGCGGCACCGCGGGAGCGCAGGGTCATCACGCCCAGGTACAGCAGGTAGGCCGCGCCGATCGCCTTCACCACCAGCAGGGCCGTGGGCGCGGCGGCGACCAGGGCGGACAGGCCGAGGGTCGCGAGCGTGGCGTGCACGAGCAGACCGGTGACCACGCCCAGCGCGGTGAGCGCGCCGAGGCGGACGCCGCGCACGGCGTTGCCGGTGACCAGCACGAAGTCCGGGCCGGGGACGATCGTGATCACCACGACGGCCAGCAGGAAGGAGGTCCAGGCGATGTGCACGGCGACAGTCCACGGTGGAGGTTCGGTTCTTCGCCAGCGGTTCAGTAGAGTGTTCGGTTGTGACGGAAGTAGCCGAACTGGATTCGGTTGACTGGCGCATCCTGGAGGAGTTGCAGAACGACGCCACGCTGCCGAACCGGACCTTGGCCGACCTGGTCGGCCTCGCGCCCTCGACGTGCCTGCAACGGGTGCGGCGGCTGCGCGAACTGGGCGTGATCACCGGCTTCCACGCGGTGGTCGACCCGCGCACGACGGGCCTGCCGCTGGAGGCGGTGGTGTCGGTGAACGTCCGGCCGCACACGCGTCCCGTGGTGGCGGCGTTCCGGGCGTTCGTGATGGCGCAGCCGGAGACCCGGTCGTTGTTCCACGTCAGCGGGACGGCGGACTTCCTGATCCACATCGCGGTGGCCGACAGCACCCACCTCCAGGCGTTCCTGATGGACAAGATCGCCTCCCGCACCGAGGTCCGGAACCTGACCAGCTCGGTGGTCCTGGAACGCGTCGAAACCCGCGCCCTGACCCCACCCACCGACCGCCGCCCCACCCACCGCCGCCGCCGCGTGTGACGCCGTTCGCCCACCGACAAACGGGCCCGCCGGTTAACGTGCGGGTATGCAGCCTGACGAGTTCCGCCGCATCGGCCACGAGGTCATCGACTGGATCGCCGACTACCGCGAGCGCCTCGGCGACCTGCCCGTGCGGTCCCAGGTCGAGCCCGGCTGGGTGCGCTCCCGCCTGGCCCCGCTACCCGAGCACGGCGAGGGTTTCGACGGCCTGCTCGCCGACCTGGACGAGGTCGTGGTTCCCAGCACGACCCACTGGCAGCACCCCGGTTTCTACGCGTACTTCCCGTCCAACGCGTCCCTGCCGTCGGTGCTGGGCGACCTGATCTCGTCCGGGTTGGGCGTGCAGGGGATGCTGTGGTCGACGTCGCCGGCGGCCACCGAGGTCGAGCAGCACCTGATGGACGAGTTGGTCGGCGCGATGGGTCTGCCCTCGTCGTTCGTCGGCGGTGGGGTCATCCAGGACACGGCGTCGTCGGCGGCATTGGTCGCGATGCTCGCGGCGTTGCACCGGGGTTCGGGCAAGTGGCGGCAGTCCGGTGTGGACGGTTCCGAGACGGTTTACGTGTCCTCCCAGACGCACTCGTCCATCGAGCGCGCTGCACGGATGGCCGGCCTCGGTGAGGAGTCCGTGCGGTCCATCGCGGTCGACGGCGCGCTGGCGATGGACGTGGCCGAACTGGCCCGACAGATCGAGTCCGATGTGGACAGTGGCCGTCGCCCGGTTCTCGTGTGCGCCACCATCGGCACCACCGGCACCGGCGCGGTCGACCCCGTGGCGGCGATCGCGGAGGTCTGCGCGCGGCACGGGATCTGGCTGCACGTCGACGCGGCGTGGGCGGGTCCGGCGGCGCTGTGCCCGGAGTTCCGGGAGCTGTTCGCGGGGGTGGAGAAGGCGGATTCGTTCTGCGCCAACGCCCACAAGTGGATGCTGACCGCGTTCGACCTGTCCCTGTTCTGGACCGCGCACCCGGACGTGCTGGTGGACGCGCTGACGATCCTGCCGGAATACCTGCGCAACAGCGCCACGGAGTCCGGCGCGGTCGTCGACTACCGAGACTGGCAGATCCCGCTGGGACGCCGGTTCCGGTCGCTGAAGCTGTGGTCGGTGCTGCGCTGGTACGGCCTGGAGGGCGTCCGTTCTCACCTCCGCGGCCACGTGGACTTGGCTTCGAAGTTGGAATCGTGGGTCGAGGCCGACACCCACTGGGAGTTGGTCGCGCCGCGTTCCCTTTCCCTGCTGACCATCGCCCACCGCGACGGCGACGAGGCCACCCGGCGGGCGATGGACGCGGTGAACGCGGAGGGCACAGCCTTCCTCACCCACACCACGGTGAACGGCCGTTTCGCGGTCCGCATCGCCATCGGCGCGGAAGCAACCCGCGAAGAACACGTCCGCGCCATGTGGGCAGCGCTGAAGGGCTAACGCGTGAGGAGGGCGGGCAGGTCGAGGACGACCGGGAAAGGACTCGGCACCTCGACCTTCCCGGTCCCGCCGGCCACGACCTTGTAGCTGCCATCGACCAGGTCGAAGGCGGTCACCGTGATCGGGTCGTCGAGTTCGAGCAGCCAGTAGTGCGGGATGCCGGCGTCGGCGTGTGCCGCGACCAGGACGCCCTCGACCAGTTCAACGTGGTGCGACTCGATCTCGGGGAGCGCGTCCCACTCTTCGAGCGTGAGCAAGTGGTCGGGCCAGGACATGATCGCCCAGCATAGCCGAGTCAGCGCATCAGCCGGAGCAAGCCTTCCTGGACCACGGTGGCCACCAAACGGCCGTCCTGGGCGTAGAAGCGGCCCGTTGCCAAGCCGCGCGCCCCGGACGCTGACGGTGACTCGCAGTCGTACAAGAACCACTCGTCGGCGCGGAACCGGCGGTGGAACCACATCGCGTGGTCCAGGGAGGCGCCGAGCAGCTTGTCGGTGCCCCAGTACACGCCGTGGCGCACCAGCACCGAGTCCAGCAACGTCATGTCGGACGCGTACGCCAGCACGCACACGTGCAGCATGTCGTCGTCGGGCAGCTTCCCGTCCGCGCGCATCCACACCTGGCTGCGCGCCTCGCCCGGCCCGTCCTCGCGCGCCCGCCACGGCGGCTCGGTGACGTACCGGATGTCGATCGGCCGGGGCAGCCGCGCCATGCCGACCTTCTCCAGGTACCCGGCCGCCGACTCGGCGTAGGTCGGCAGCGAGTCCGGCGACGGCACGGAGGGCATGGGCTCGAAGTGGTCCATGCCGTCCTCGTCCAACTGGAAGGACGCGGACAGCGCGAAGATCGCCTTGCCGTGCTGCACGGCGACCACTCGCCGGGTCGTGAACGACCGACCGTCACGGATGCGGTCAACCTCGTACACGATCGGGACGGTCGGATCACCGCCCCGAATGAAGTACGAGTGCAGGGAGTGCACGCGGCGCTCCGGCGGGACGGTCCGCCCGGCGGCCACCAGGGCCTGCCCGGCGACCTGCCCGCCGAACACCCGCACGGGCGACTCGGCGGGCGACACCCCGCGGAAGATGTTCTCCTCGATGCGCTCCAGGTCCAGCAGCGCCACGAGGCGGTCGAGCACGGGCTGCCCGTGCGGTACGCCGTCGGCGTCCAGCGGAAGGTCCGCGTAGCCGGCGGCAGCGGCGGCCCGGGCAGCCTCGGTCACGTCATCCCCTAAGCGTGGTCTTCCTCCCCCAGGCGGTGCACCCGGATGAGGTTGGTCGAGCCGATGGTGCCAGGCGGGGAGCCTGCCACGACGACGACCAGGTCACCCGGCTGGTACCGGCCGATGTGCAGCATCGACTGGTCCACCTGGCGGACCATCTCGTCCGTCGAGTCCACCTTAGGCACCAGGAACGTCTCGGTGCCCCACGTGAGAGCAAGCTGACTGCGCACGCTCTGCTCCGGCGTGAACGCCAGCAGCGGCAGGTGGGTGTGCAGGCGGGCCAGCCGGCGCACCGTGTCACCCGACTGCGTGAACGCGACCAGGGCCTTGGCGTTGAGCCGCTCGCCGATGTCGCGGGCCGCGTAGGAGATGACGCCGCGCTTGGTGCGCGGGACGTGGGTCAGCGGCGGGACCTGCGTGGACTCGGTCTCGACGGCCTCGATGATCCGGCCCATCGTGCGCACGGTCTCGATGGCGTACCGGCCCACGGACGTCTCGCCGGACAGCATCAGCGCGTCCGCGCCGTCGAGCACGGCGTTGGCCACGTCGGAGGTCTCGGCGCGGGTCGGGCGCGAGTTGGTGATCATCGAGTCGAGCATCTGGGTGGCGACGATCACCGGCTTGGCGTTCTCGCGGGCGATCTGGATCGCCCGCTTCTGCACCAGCGGCACGTGCTCCAGCGGCAGCTCGACGCCCAGGTCGCCGCGGGCGACCATCACGCCGTCGAACGCCAGCACGATGGCTTCGAGGTTGTCGACCGCCTCGGGCTTCTCGATCTTGGCGATGACCGGGCGGCGGCCGTGGCCGACGCGGTCCATCACCTGGTGGACCAGGTCGATGTCGGCGGGCGAGCGGACGAAGGACAGGGCGATGAAGTCGACGCCCAGGTTGAGCGCGAACTCCAGGTCCTCGATGTCCTTCTCCGACAGCGCCGGCACCGAGACGTCCATGCCGGGCAGCGAGAGGCCCTTGTTGTTGCTGACCGGGCCGCCCTCGGTGACCTCGCAGACCACGTCCGGGCCCTCGACGTCGGTGACGACCAGGCCGACCTTGCCGTCGTCCACCAGCAGCCGGTCGCCGACCTTGGCGTCCTGCGCGAGCTGCTTGTAGGTGGTGGAGACGCGGTCGTGCGTGCCCTCGACGTCCTCGACGGTCACCCGGACGACGTCGCCGGTGCGCCACTCGACGGGGCCGTGCGCGAACCGGCCGAGCCGGATCTTGGGGCCCTGGAGGTCGGCGAGGATGCCCACCGCGCGCCCGGTGCGGTCCGATGCGGCGCGGACGAGGTCGTAGACCTGCTTGTGGTCGGCATGGCTGCCGTGGCTGAAGTTCATCCTGGCCACGTCCATACCGGCCGCTACCAGCTCGTTGACCTTGTCCTCGGTCGCGGTGGCAGGGCCCAGCGTACAGACGATCTTCGCGCGTCGACTCACGTCTGGAGAGCGTAGTCCCCTTCACTGGACCGATCAGGATGTACCGGGGGGTAATCTCGCCGAAACAGGCACAATCTGGCCTGTGGGCCGCAGAATCCTCCCGTTCGTGACCGCGGTGTTGCTCAGCGTCATCGTGCTGTTCACCCCGCAGTCAGGCGTGCCGGACTCCCCGCCGGGCACGGACAAGGTCGTGCACGCCCTCCTGTTCGCCCTGCTGGCCGGGACCGGGCTGTGGGCGCGGCTGCCGACGTGGCCGCTGCTGGGCGGGCTGGTGGCCTACGCGGCGGTGTCGGAGGTGTTGCAGGCGGTGATCACGGCCCTGGGGCGCGGCGGGGACGTCGTGGACGGCCTGGTGGACGTCCTGGGCATCGGGCTGGGGTGGCTGGTGGCGCGGCGGGCGCTCAGCGGAAGCCGACCTCGGTGACCCCGATGTGGTCGGCGCACCAGTCGACCAGGGGGTCGACCTCGCGCCACGCCTGGCGGACCCGGTCGTAGCACCCGGGCTCGTGCAGGGTGTCGTCCGGCGGCCACACCTTGGCCACGTACAGCCGCTTGTGCTTGGCCAGCTCGACCCGCGGGTGCTCGGGGTCGACGCCCTTGGGCGCGCGCTTGAGCTTGTCGCCGCGCAGCTCCCAGCCCTGCTCGGCGAGCTTCTTGATGATCTTCTCCAACGCCTGCCCGCGCAGGTCGTCGGCGACCGACTCGCGGTAGCGCGCGATCTGGTCGGTCGCCATCGCGAACGAGCCGCCCGCCACGAACAGGCCCGCGGTGCCGACCTGGACGTAGTGCGCGCCGCCGCCGCGGCCGAGTTCGACCACGCCGCCGCAGTGGTCCTTGTAGGGGGTCTTGTCCTTGCTGAAGCGCACGTCGCGGTACGGGCGGAAGACCTTGCCCTTGCCGAACTCGGGTTCCAGCGCGGCCAGCAGGGCTTCCATGGGCGCGCGCACGTCGGACTGGTAGACGTGCTTGTTGTCCTCCCAGAAGGCCTTCGAGTTGTCGGCGGTCAAGCCGTCGAAGAAGTCGATGGCGTGCTCTCCGAAGCCGGTGAATTCCACGGCGCTCAGCTTACGTTCGTCCATTCGTGGCACCATTCGGACGCTCTATCGCGGACAATCACGGACCGGTGACGTTATGTGCATAATCGGCCGAGTGGGTAGGAAATCGGCGTTGGCCGGTTGGCTGCGCGAACTCGACGCACCGGACCTCAAGGACGTCCTCGCGCTGCGCCGGGACGCGGCGGACAGCCGACCGCGCTCGCTGCGCGCGCTGGCCGACGAGCTGTCGACGGCGGCGTCGCTGCGGCTGGCGGTGGACGGTCTGGACCACGGGTGCCGGGACGTGCTGGACGCGGTGCTCGCGCTGGGCGGCCTGGCCGACCCGGTGGGCGTGGACGCGCTCGCGGAAAGCTTGCGGTGCAACGGGAAGGCCGGGCGGTCCGAGCTGAAGCGGGCGCTGGCGGAACTGCGGGCGCGCGCCCTGGTCTGGCCGGTGGGCGACGCCGTGAGCGCCGCGCCGAACCTGCGCCCCTGCGCCGCCGAACCACCGCGCCGCATCACCCCCGCGCCGCGCACGCCCCGACGGGTGGTGCAGAACGGCGTGTTCGCCGAGCGGGCCGCGTCGGCGTTCGCCACGTCCACTGTGGACGGTGTGACCCGGTTGGTGGAGCTGTGCGACGGCGAGGTGGTGAGCGCGCGGGGCGGGGTCGGCGTGCGGGAGCTGCGGCGGATCGCGGCGTTGTTGCGGGCGGACGAGGCGCGCACCAGGTTGTGGCTGGAACTGGCCGTGGAGGCGCGGTTGCTGGCGCCCGCGGACTGCGACCGGCGGGTGGTGCCGACGACCCGGTCGGACGCGTGGCGCGGTGCGCCGCCGCCGGACCGCCTGGCGGCGCTGGCGAGGGCGTGGCCGCGGATGGTGTGGCAGCCCGGGAAGTCGCGTCCGGCGCTGGCGGACCCGTTGTCGTGCGGGGACATCACGCGAAGAGGGGTGTTGGAGCAGTACGCGCGGCTGGGCGAGGACGAGGCGTTCGAGCACCGGCACGAGGTGGTGGCCGAGCTGTCGTGGAGCCGACCCGCGTACCAGGGGCGGGTGGTGACCGAGGCGGCGCTGGCCGAGGCGGAGACGGTCGGGTTGGTGGCGCTGGGTGCGTTGACGGCGTTGGGGCGGGCGGTGTTGGCGGGGCGGGAGTCGGAGGTGGCGGACCGTTTCGTGCCACCCGCCGTGACCACGGCTTTGCTGCGGCCCGACCTGACCGCGGTGGTGGGTGGTCTGCCGGACGACGAGCTGTCCGCGGTGCTGGACTTGGCTGCGGATGCGGCTGAGGGCGGGTGGCGGTTCACGGGTTCGAGCGTGCGGCGGGCGTTGGACGCCGGGCACAGTCCGGACCGGTTGTTGGCCCGGTTGGCGTCGATCGCGGAGCACGGGGTGCCGGCGTCGGTCGAGCGCCTGGTGCGGGAGGTGGCGCGGCGGCAGGGGCGGATCAGCGTGACGGCGGTGGCGAGTTGCGTGCGAACCGACGACCCGGAGCTGCTCACCGAAATAGCCGGCCACCGCTCGCTGACGCCGTTGTCCCTGCAACTGCTGGGCCCGACCGTTTTGGCGTCGGCAAAGCCGGCGGACGAAACCCTCGCGTTGCTGCGGGCGGCCGGCTACGCCCCCACCGCGGACGGCGTGGTCGACCGCACCCCGCGCCGCCGGGTCGAGCCGCCGCCGCGCAAGATCCCGGCGTGGCGGCGCTGGCGGGCGTCGCTGACCGACCAGGAACTGGCCAAGCTGGCGGTGGCCCTGCTGGAACGCGAACGCCCCCGGCCGCGCATCGTCCCGCCGCGGGTCGAGTCGCGGCGGTTGAACACCGTGCGGCTGCTGCGCGACCAGTCGCTGGTGCTGCGGGATTCGGAGGTCGTGCTGCTGGCGGAGGCGCTGGTCACGCGGACGTCGGTGGAGATAGCGGTGGCCGATGGGCCGCGGACCACCATCCGGCACGTGATCACGCCGGTGGACCATGCGGCCGGGAACTTGACGGTGAACGGGCCGCACGGGGAGCAGCGGGAGTTCTTGGTCGGGCACATCCGGTCGGTGCGGCCGGTGGAGCAGGTCTGACGGACGTCAGATGTCCAGTGCCCAGGTTGGGTGGTCGATGAAGGGGTTGCGGTTGCCTTGGATTTCGGCGATCGCCGCGTTCCGGTGCAGCTCGTGATCGGTCACCGGCTCACGCTGGTGCCAGTCGAGCAGGTCGGGAACCAGGCCGTCGTCGACCACGCCGGGGTACCGCACCAGGAAGTACAGAGTCGCGCGAGCCACCGGGCCGCTCCGCTCCCACTCCCCCGGCACAGGAACGTCGCCCACCTCGCGGGTGAACTGGTGGTGGAGGTCGCCGCGCATCGGTTCCCGCCGGTCGAACAGCAGAGGCGGGACCGCGTGTTCGCAGTTGAAGGGGAGGACCTCCTCCAACAGGTCGAACTCCGCCAACAGGGTCCCGGGGTCGGGTAGGCCGGCCGCCGCCAGGTCGCGGAAACGACGGGCCCGCGCGGCCTCGGCTTCGACGTCCGACCTGATCACGTCGGCCGGATCGACCGCGGCGCCGGAGTAAAGGCTGCGCAGCTTCAGGTCCGGGTGGAGGTCCACCCACGGGTACAGCATCCGGCACGGGCGGTACGCCGGGCAGCGGACGTGGGTCCGGACCAGCAGGTCGTGCAGGGTCGCGCGGGTCGGGCGGACGCTCGCGTAATAGCGGTCGCGGGCGGCTCGGTCAGCCTCCGGGTCGTAGTAGACCCGGCTGCGGCCGATGTCCAGGTTGACCAGGGCCGCGCGGAGTTCCGAGTCCGCCTCGGGCACCACCGGCGCCGTGTCGAAGACCTGGGCGCGCAACTGCGCCGCCTCGCCGCTCAACGGCCGCTCGCGCAACGCCCTGAGCACCCGGCTGATCCGCACCCCCTCCCCCGCGCACCACGCCGCACCCTCCGCCACGCCCGAGTGGTGCAGCGCCACGACCTCCCACTGGTCGTTGAAGATCGGACCGCCCGACACGTCCAGCCCCGGCTCGTAGTGCACGTAGTTGTCCAGCACGTCCACCAGCACGTGCTCGCGCAACCCGAACAGCTTCGGCCCGCCCGCCGAGCACCGGACCGACGTCAGCCGCTCACCGAGGATCGCCTTGCCCTCGTGCTCCACCAGGTGCAGGTGCGGCGGCAGCCCGCCCTCGCGCACCGCCACCACCGTGAAGTCCAACACCAGGTCGGTCACGAAGAACCGCTCCGGGCACAACCCCGTCGTCACCGAGTCGAACTCGACCTCGGCCCGTGCCGCCTCGGTCACGCTCGGCAACACCGTGTTGGTCGTCAGCAACAGCGACGGCGAGATGAGCACCCCGGTCGCGCTCCGCCCGGACCCGTCCACCCGCCCGACCGCCCGCGCCGCGGCCAGCCCGCAGTCCAGGAAACCCGTGTCCACCACGGTGTTGCGCCCGATGAGCCGTTCCAGGTCCAGTTCGCGCGGCCCCGAGCACGCCACGAAAGCACCGCCCTCGACGGCCGCGGCCAACTGCCAGTCGACGCCCAGCCGGTTCAACCGGTGGGTGACCCGGTGCGGGGTGTCGGTGTGCAGGACGCCGCGGCGCGCGACCGTGGCGCGGACGTGCTTGCGTTGCCCAGCACGGCCTTCGTAGCGGGCGCGGGTGGCGGCCAGGCGGGCCGGCAGCGCGTCGGACGTCATCGCCCACCTCCCTTATGGAGGTAGCGTCGAGCGGAGCGGCCCGGTCGTTACGCGGGAGTCCCGAAAGGACCGCTCCCTCACAAACCTCAGACGACCGCGAGCGGCAGCTGGTTCGGGATCACCGGCGACGGCAGGTCCGACGATCCGGTGAGGAACTTGTCGACCGCGTTGGCCACCGAGCGGCCCTCGGCGATCGCCCACACCACCAGGGACGCGCCGCGGTGGGCGTCGCCGCACACGAACACGCCCGGCGCCTGCGTCTGCCAGTCCGAGCCGCACGAGATGGTGCCGCGGGTGGTGAGCGGGATGCCCAGCCCGTCCAGCAGCGGCATGTGCTCGACGCCCTCGAAGCCGATCGCCAGCAGCACCAGGTCCGCGGGCAGCACCTCGACCTCCTCCGACGTCGGCACGACCTGCCGCCGCCCGGAGGCGTCCCGCTCGACCCGCACCTTGCGGAGCTGGATCTGGCGGACGTGGCCCTCGTCGTCGCCGATGAACTTCTCCACCGCGACCGCGAACTTCCGCTCCCCCGCCTCCTCGTGCGCGGGGTAGGTGCGCAGGATCCACGGCCACACGGGCCACGGCGAGCGGTCGTCGTCGCGCTGCGACGGGGGCTGCGGGTACTGGTCGAGCTGGAGCACCGACGCCGCGCCTTGGCGGGCGGCCGTGCCGTAGCAGTCGGCGCCGGTGTCGCCGCCGCCGATGATCACCACGTGCTTGCCGGCGGCGTCGATGGCGGCCGGACCGTCGCCCTCGCACGCCCGGTTCGCCGGGACCAGGTGCTCCATCGCCAGGTGGATGCCGGCAAGCTCCCGGCCCGGCGTGGCGGTGTCGTCACGGCCGCGCAGCGCGCCGACCGCGAGGACCACGGCGTCGAACTGCTCGCGCAGCTCCTCGACGGTCAGGTCCACGCCGACCTCGCAGCCGGTGACGAACTTCGTGCCCTCCCGGCGCAGCTGGGCCAGCCGCCGGTCGAGGACCTTCTTCTCCATCTTGAACTCGGGGATGCCGTAGCGCAGCAGCCCGCCCAGCCGGTCGTCCCGCTCGTACACGGTGACCTCGTGGCCGGCGCGGGTCAGCTGCTGCGCCGCCGCCAGCCCGGCGGGGCCGGAGCCGACGACCGCGACGCGCTTCCCGGTCGACACGTGGGACTGCCAGGGCTGCACGAGCCCCTGCTCCCACGAGACGTCCGCGATGGTCTCCTCGACGCGCTTGATCGTCACCGCGCCGCCGGCGTCGTGGCTGATCGCCAGCACGCACGCCGCCTCGCACGGCGCGGGGCACAGCTTCCCGGTGAACTCGGGGAAGTTGTTGGTCGCGTGCAGCCGGTCCGAGGCCTGCTCCCAGTCGCCGCGGCGGACCAGGTCGTTCCACTCGGGGATCAGGTTGCCCAGCGGGCAGCCCGCGGAGCCCGAGTGGCAGAACGGGACGCCGCAGTCCATGCACCGGGTGGCCTGGGTGCGCACCTCGCGGTCGCGGACCTCCGGGTCGACGCGCGCGTACACCTCGTGCCAGTCGTCGAGCCGCTCGGCGGCGGGCCGCTTCTTGGCGTCCTTGCGGTCGTGCTTGAGGAAACCGTACGGGTCAGCCACGGGAGGCCTCCATGATCGCCTGGTCGACGTCCCTGCCCTCCGCGCGAGCGAGCCGCATCGCTTCGAGCACGCGCTGGTAGTCGCCGGGCATGACCTTGGTGAACGAAGCGGACCGGCGGGGCCAGTCGCCCAGCAGCGACGCGGCCACGGCCGACCCGGTGAGCTTGTGGTGCTTCTCCACCACTTCGCGCAGCCGGCGCAGGTCGTCCGCGCCGGGCCGCTGGAGTTCGACCATCGCCTTGTTGACGTTGGCGGGGTCGAGGTCGAGGACGTAGGCGATGCCGCCGGACATGCCGGCCGCGAGGTTGCGGCCGGTGGGGCCGAGCACCACGGCCCGACCGCCGGTCATGTACTCGAACGCGTGGTCGCCCACGCCCTCGCACACCGCGAGCGCGCCGGAGTTGCGGACGCAGAACCGCTCGCCGACCCGGCCGCGCAGGAAGATCTCGCCGGACGTGGCGCCGTAGCCGATCACGTTGCCCGCGATGACCTGCTGCTCGGCGGCGAACGGCGCGTCCGGGTGCGGGCGCACGACGATCCGGCCGCCGGACAGGCCCTTGCCGACGTAGTCGTTGGCGTCGCCGATCATCTCCAGCGTGATGCCGCGCGGCAGGAACGCGCCCAGCGACTGGCCCGCGGACCCGGTGAAGGCCACGTGGATCGTGTCGTCGGGCAGGCCGTCGCCGCCGAACCGGCGGGTGACCTCCGCGCCGAGCAGCGTGCCGACGGTGCGGTTGACGTTGCGCAGCGGCAGTTCCAGGCGCACCGGGTGCGCGTCCTCCAGCGCCGCCTCGGCGAGCTGGATGAGCGTGCGGTCGAGCGCCTGCGCCAGGCCGTGGTCCTGCTCGCGGACGCGGCGCTTGGCCGTGCGGTACGGGGTTTCGGGCACCTCGAACACCGGCGTCAGGTCCAGGCCCGCCGCCTTCCAGTGGTCGATGGCGTCGTCGGTGCGCAGCAGCTCGGCGTGGCCCACGGCCTCGTCGATGGTGCGGAAACCCAGTGCCGCCAGGTGTTCCCGGACCTCCTGCGCGACGAACTCGAAGAAGTTCACCACGTGCTCGGCCTGGCCGGTGTACCGCTTGCGCAGCTCCGGGTTCTGGGTGGCCACGCCGACCGGGCAGGTGTCCAGGTGGCAGACGCGCATCATCACGCAGCCCGCGACGATCAGCGGCGCGGTGGCGAAGCCGAACTCCTCGGCGCCGAGCAGCGCGGCCACCACGACGTCGCGGCCGGTGCGCATCGCGCCGTCGACCTGGACCGTGATGCGGTCGCGCAAACCGTTGAGCAGCAACGTCTGCTGGGTCTCGGCCAGGCCGATCTCCCACGGCGTGCCCGCGTGCTTGAGCGAGTTCAGCGGGGACGCGCCGGTGCCGCCGTCGTGGCCGGAGATCAGCACGACGTCCGCGTGCGCCTTGGCCACGCCCGCCGCGACCGTGCCGACGCCGACCTCGCTGACCAGCTTCACGTGGACGCGGGCCTGCTCGTTGGCGTTCTTCAGGTCGTGGATGAGCTGCGCCAGGTCCTCGATGGAGTAGATGTCGTGGTGCGGCGGCGGGGAGATCAGGCCCACGCCCGGCGTGGAGTGCCGGGTCCGCGCGATCCACGGGTACACCTTGTAGCCGGGCAGCTGCCCGCCCTCGCCGGGCTTCGCGCCCTGCGCCATCTTGATCTGGATGTCGGTGGCGTTGACCAGGTACTCGCTGGTCACGCCGAACCGGCCGGACGCGACCTGCTTGACCGCGGAGCGGC
This sequence comes from Actinosynnema sp. CA-248983, assembly GCA_050954585.1. Classification (GTDB taxonomy): domain Bacteria; phylum Actinomycetota; class Actinomycetes; order Mycobacteriales; family Pseudonocardiaceae; genus Actinosynnema. The sequence goes on from CP191863.1 coordinate 6,789,080, forward strand.
GCTCGGGGTCGTAGAGGCGCTCGGGGTCCTCGCCGCCCTCGCCGCTGTTGGACCGGCCGCCGAGCCGGTTCATCGCGATGGCCAGCGTCTCGTGCGCCTCGGCGGAGATCGAGCCGTAGGACATCGCGCCGGTGTTGAACCGCTTGACGATCGACGAGACCGGCTCGACCTCGTCGATCGGGACCGGCGTGCGGCCCTCGGTGCGCAGCGAGAACAGGCCGCGCAGCGTGCCGCCCTGGCGGGACAGCCGCTCGACCTCCTCGGTGTAGCGGCGGTAGACGTCCTGCTTGCCGGTCTTGGTGGCGTGCTGGAGCAGGAACACTGTCTCCGGCGTGAACAGGTGCAGCTCGCCCTCGCGGCGGTAGGCGTACTCGCCGCCCACCTCCAGCCGGCGGTGCACGCGCTCGGTCGGGTTGTCCGGGTAGGCGCGGCGGTGCCGCAGCGCGACCTCCTCGGCCAGCACGTCCAGGCCCGCGCCGCCGAGCTTGGAGACGGTGCCGGTGAAGTACTCGTCGAGCAGCTCGCCGGACAGGCCGACGGCCTCGAAGACCTGGGCCGCGGTGTACGCGCCGACCGTCGAGATGCCCATCTTGGACATGATCTTCAGCGTGCCCTTGACCAGGGCCTGCACGTAGTTGCGGATCGCCTTGCGGGCCTCGATGCCGGTGATCGCGCCCTGGGAGATCAGGTCCTCGATGGTCTCGAAGCCCAGGTAGGGGTTGACCGCCGCCGCGCCGTAGCTGAGCAGCGCCGCGATGTGGTGCACCTCGCGGGCGTCACCGGTCTCCACGACCAGCGCGACCCGCAGGCGTTCCTTGGTGCGCACCAGGTGGTGGTGCACGGCGGAGACCAGCAGCAGCGACGGGATCGGGGCCATGCGGTGGTCGGAGTCGCGGTCCGACAGCACCAGGATGCGCGCGCCGGCGGCGATCGCCTCGGACGCCTCGCGCCGGACCCGCTCGATCGCGGCTTCCAGCGCGGGGCCGCCACCGTCCACTTCGTACAGTCCGTTGAGGACGGTGCAGGCGAAGCCCGGCAGGTCGCCGTCGTCGTTGATGTGGATGAGCTTGGCCAGCTCGTCGTTGTCGATGACCGGGTAGGCGAGCTTGATGTGCCGGCAGCTCACCGGGCCGGGCTCCAGCAGGTTCTGCTCCGGGCCCATCACGCGCGACACGGACGTGACGATCTCCTCGCGGATCGCGTCCAGCGGCGGGTTGGTGACCTGGGCGAAGTTCTGCACGAAGTAGTCGTAGAGCAGCCGGGAGCGCTGGGAGAGCGCGGCGACCGGGGTGTCGGTGCCCATCGAGCCCAGCGGCTCCATGCCGCCGACCGCCATCGGGGCCAGCAGGATGCGCAGCTCCTCCTCGGTGTAGCCGAAGGTGAGCTGGCGGCGCACGACGGACTCGTGGCTCTGCGACACGTGCTCGCGGTCGGCCAGGTCGGCCAGATCCAGCAGGCCGGCGTGCAGCCACTCGTCGTAGGGCAGTTCGGCGGCCAGGCGGGTCTTGACCTCGTCGTCGTCGACCAGGCGGCCCTCGACGGTGTCGACCAGGAACATCTTGCCCGGCTGGAGGCGGCCCTTGGCCACCACCTGGTCCGCGGGCACGTCCAGGACGCCGGTCTCGGAGGCGAGCACCACGCGGCCGTCGGCGGTCTGCCACCAGCGGGCCGGGCGCAGGCCGTTGCGGTCCAGCACCGCGCCGACCAGCGCGCCGTCGGTGAAGGTCACGCACGCCGGGCCGTCCCACGGCTCCATCAGGCTGGCGTGGAACTCGTAGAACGCGCGCCGCTTCGGGTCCATCGAGGCGTGGTTCTCCCAGGCCTCGGGGATCATCATCAGCACCGCGTGCGGCAGGCTGCGGCCACCCAGGTGCAGCAGCTCCAGGACCTCGTCGAAGGACGCCGAGTCCGAGCCGTCGGGGTCGCAGATCGGGAACAGCCGCGCCAGGTCGCCCGGGATGAGGTCGCTGGCCAGCAGGGCCTCGCGGGCCCGCATGCGGTTGCGGTTGCCGCGCACGGTGTTGATCTCGCCGTTGTGCGCCACGTACCGGAAGGGGTGCGCGAGCGGCCACGACGGGAAGGTGTTCGTGGAGAAGCGCGAGTGGACCAGCGCGATGGCGGTGGCCAGCCGGTCGTCGCGCAGGTCCGGGAAGAACGCCGGGAGCTGGCCGGTGGTCAGCATGCCCTTGTAGACGATCGTGCGGGCGGACAGCGACGGGAAGTAGGTGCCGACGTTCGCCGCGCGCGTCTCGTGCTCGACCCGCTTGCGCAGGGCGAAGGTGAGGCGGTCCAGGGCGACGCCCCCGGCGCCCTCTTGGCCGGCCACGAACAGCATGGCGAAGTGGGGCATGACCGACCGCGCCGTCGGTCCCACGTCCGCCAGGTCCGGGTCCACCGGGACGTCGCGCCAGCCCAGGACGGCGAGGCCCTCCTCCTGCGCGATCCGCTCCGCAAGCGCTTGCGCCTTGGCGCGCTGCTCGTCGTCGGCGGGCAGGAACGCGATGCCGGCGGCGTAGTGCCCGGCCTCGGGCAGGCTGAAGTCGACGACCTCGCGGAGGAAGCCGTCGGGGAGTTGCAGCAGGATGCCCGCGCCGTCGCCACTGGTCGGCTCGGCGCCGGCCGCGCCGCGGTGCTCCAGGTTCGCCAGCGCGGTCAGGGCGTCCACCACGATGGCGTGCGACCGCCGGCCCTGGATGTCGGCGACCATCGCCACACCACAGGCGTCACGTTCCGCGGTCGGGTCGTACAACCCCTGCGGGGACGGGATGGCGGAGAAGATCACTGCGCAGACCTCCTTCGTCGTCCTACGAAAGAACGAGTCCTCGTGTCCAGTTCCTGGGAATCCGGTTGCTGGGCACGGGACGACGATGGCCCGCGTGTTGACGCGACTTTAACAGTCGCGAAACCAGGACACACCATCCAACGGGTGATCCCGGTCATTGACGCGTAACGATTCGGGCGGCCGGAGCGACATTGGGCCTGACCTTGTTACGCGTTGTTAAGCATAACCGAGTGGCGGTCGTCGCGCGCGCCAGGTGAGAGCTTGCCGACAGCAGCGCGTTCTCGACAAGTTCACCCAGGTGGGTGGCATTTCGGCGAGGGCGGTCGACCCGCCGTTCCCCGGTCACCCAGCGCGCACACCCCGAAGCTTCGGGCCGACCCCGATTCCGGCCCGGACACGGGTGAGCCCCGCAGCTCCACCCGGCGCGGGGCGGGGCTGCGGGGCTCACGGGCCGGGTGGTCAGGTGACGCGGCCGGTGCCGGCGCCCACGGGCACCCGGTCGGACTCCGCGTGGTCGTCGGCGTGCTGGCGGTCGAGCAGGTCGTCCACGTCGACCTTCGACGGGTCGGCCAGGACCTCCTTCAGCCGGGCCCGGTCGAGCTGGCCCTGCCAGCGGGCGATCACCAGGGTGCCCACGCCGTTGCCGATGACGTTGGTGATGGCGCGCGCCTCGGACATGAACCGGTCGATGCCCACGATCAGGGCGATGCCCACGGCCGGGATCGCGCTGTTGGCCTCGAACGCGGTCAGCGAGGCGGCCAGCGTGACCAGGCCGGCGCCGGTCACGCCCGCCGCGCCCTTCGACGCCAGCAGCATGAACAGCAGCAGGCCGATCTGCGTGCCCAGGCCGACGTCGTGGCCGGTCGCCTGGGCGATGAAGATCGCGCCCATGGTCAGGTAGATGCAGGTGCCGTCGAGGTTGAACGAGTAGCCGGTCGGGATGGCCAGGCCCACCACGGACTTGTCCGCGCCCGCCGCCTCCAGCTTGACCAGCATCCGGGGCAGCACCGACTCCGAGGACGACGTGCCCAGCACGATCAGCAGCTCGTCCTTGATGAACCGGAGGAACTTGAAGATCGAGAACCCGGCGTAGAGCGCCACACCGCCCAGTACCACCAGGATGAACAGCAGGCAGGTGGCGTAGAACGAGCCCATCAGCCACGCGAGCTTGCCCAGGATCGTGCCGCCGAACTTGCCGATCGTGTAGGCGATGCCGCCGAACGCGCCGATCGGCGCCGCGTACATGACGATCTTGATGACGCCGAACATCACCTTGGCGAAGGTGTCCAAAGCGGACACGACCTTCTCGCCGCGCTTGCCCATGCCGGCCACCGCGACGGCCACCAGGATCGCCACCACGAGCACCTGGATCAGCTGCCCGTCGGTGAAGGCGCCCACGAACGACTTCGGCACCAGGCTGAGGATGAACCCGGTGACGCCGGTCTCCGCGGTCTTGGCGTCGGCCAGCGTCTTCGCCGCCGCGTCGTCGTTGATCGGGATCGCCGGGCCGTGGTGGCCGGGCTGCACGATGTTGACCACGATGAGGCCGATCGCCAGCGCGGCGGTGGTCATCGCGGTGAAGTAGAGGATCGTGCGCATCGCCAGGCCGCCCGCCTTGGCGAGGTTGCCCAGGCCCGCGATGCCGACGACGACCGTGCAGAAGATCGTCGGCGCGATGACGACCTTGACCAGGGCGACGAAGAAGTCCGCCATCCACTTCAGGCCCGAGGCCTGCGCCGGGAACGCGTAGCCGACGATGACACCGAGCACGATCGAGACGAGCACCCAGAAGTACAGGTGTTTGTAGATCGGTTTGCGCTCTCGGGTTGGGGCGGTGACCACGTCGTCCTCCTGGGGGCCGCTTGCCGGCGGGGTTGGTCAGTGATCCTCAGCACAGCCCCGACCTGCGACAAGACGCGCGGCGGAAACTTCAGATCCCTCTGACGTAACACGTCGTTCACCCGGCGGACCGGGCTCGCTGCGCCGCGCGCGGCAGCCGGCCGTGAGTGCTCCCCGGTCCGTCCCGGGCTTAGGCTTCGGGTGTGCACGTGTCCCGGCGGTCGCTGCTGCTCGCCGCTCTGGCGGCGGGGGTGCCGGCGTGCACGGCGGGCGGGCCGCCCGCGCCGGCGGAACTGGTGCTGGCCACCGGGCCGGACGGGGCGGTGTTCCGCGAGGTCGGCGGGGCGTTGGCGCAGGCGTTGGCGGACGAGTTGCCGGACACCCGGGTGGTGGCGCGACCGACCGGTGCGTCGGTGGAGAACGTCCGGTTGCTGGGCAACGGCGAAGTCCACCTCGGACTGTCCTCTTTGGACCCGCTGGTGGGCGGCGCGCTGCTCAGCGCCGAGGACCCCAACGGGATCAGCGCGGTGGGTCGGCTGTACGACAGCTTCCTCCAGATCGTGGTGCCCGCCGACGCGCCGGTCTACCGGGTGGCCGACCTGGTCGGGAAGCGGGTGTCGTTCGGGCCGCGCGAGTCCGGCACCGAGTTCACTGCGACCCGGCTGTTCCAGCTGCTCGGGTGGGCGTCGAGGCGTTGCGGATGGCGCACGCCGAGGCGGCGCGGCAGTTGGCGGCGGGGACCATCGACGCGTTGCTGGCGTTGACCGGCATCCCGACGCCCGCGATCACCGGGCTGCTCGGGTCGTTCCCGGTCCGGCTGCTGGACCTGCCCGGCGAGGCCACCGAGCTGGCCACGGTGTACCCGGGGCCGTACGTGCCGGTGACGATCCCGGCGACCACGTACGGGGCGCTGGGGCCGTGCCAGACGTTCGCCGTGCCCAACCTGCTGCTCGCGCGGACCGCGCTGGACCCGGCCGTGGTGGAGGTGGTGACGCGGACGGTCTACACGCAGTCCGAGCGGATCGCCGCCGGGCACCCCGAGGCGTCGCGGATCAACGTGCGGACCGGGATCGCGACCGGGCAGGTGCCGCTGCACAAGGGTGCCGAGCGCTGGTTCCGTTCGGTCAAGCGCTGAAGCCGGTCGCCGCGCTGGAGTCGGTGCTGGAGTGGGTGCTGGAGTCGGTGCTGGAGTCGGTGCTGGAGTCGGTGCTGGAGTCGGTGCTGGAGTCGGTGCTGGAGTCGGTGCTGGAGTCGGTGCTGGAGTCGGTCAAGCGCCGGCGGCGGTCTCCGCGTCGAGGGTGACGACGGCGTCCAGGCCGTGCGGCGCGACCGGGTGCAGTTCGAGGCGTCCGCCGGCGCCCGCGATGAGTTCGGCGCAGATCGCCAGGCCCAGGCCGGTGCCGGCGGTGTTCTGGTGGCGGGGCGCGCGCCAGAACCGCTCGAACGCCAGCACCCGGTCCTCCTCGGACAGTCCTTCGCCGTCGTCGGTGACGTGCAGTTCGACCAGGTCGCCGGTCCGGTGGCCCCAGATGCGGATCGTGGCCGCGCCGGACAGCCGGATGGCGTTGCCGACCAGTTCGTCCAGCACGCTGCCCAGGCCGCCGGGCGGTTCGAGGACGTGCAGGCCGGGCGGGACGTCCACGCGCAGCGCGATGTCCCCGGCGAGGGCGCGCCAGCCCGGGTGCGGGTGGCGAGCAGGGAGTCCACCTCGACCGGTTCGGCGGCGGACGCGCTGTCCAGGCGGGTCGCGGCCAGGAGGGTGTCCAGGACGCGGCCCATCTCCTCCGCCTCGTCGACCGCGATGCGCTGCGCTTCCCGGCCGGCGTCGTCGGTGACGTGGTGGGCGAGGTCGTCCACGGCCAGGCGCAGGCTCGCCAAAGGGTTGCGGAGCTGGTGGGAGGCGTCGGACACGAACGCGCGCTGCCGGCGCAGGGCGCGGCCCACGACGTCGACCATCGCGTTGAACGAGGCGGCCAGGCGCCGGAGTTCCGGGGCCCGTTGACCTCGTCGGCGCGGGCGTCGAGTTCCCCGCCCGCGACGGCGGCCGTGGCCTCGTCCAGGGTCCGGACCGGCCGGAGCACCCACCGCGACATCGGCCAGGCGACGGCCATGACCGCGAGCATCGGGACCAGGCCGACGAGCGTCAGCAGGCCCCACTGGCGCAGGATCGCCGCCCGCAGGCCGCCCGTGGGCGAGATGGTGACGACGGCGGCGACCACCTCGCTGTCCCGCCCGACGGGTTCGACGACGACGAGGTGCTTGTCGTCCCACGGCCAGATGGTCTGGTCGGCTTCGCCCCGGTAGCCGCTGAACGCCGCTTTGAGGCCGGTGTCGACGTCCGGGTCGGTGAGGGGAAGGGCTGGCGGGAGCTTTCGACGATGGTGCGGTCGGTGCTGACCAGGGCGGCGGCGATGCCGTAGAGCTGGTCGTAGCGGATCATCTCCTCGCGCAGGGCGGTGCGGCGGTTGGAGGCGAGGGCGTTCTCGGCGAGGGAGGCGAAGCGGCTGGCGTCACCGAGCCGGTCGAGGTAGGTCTCCTGGCCTTCGCTCTGGACGACGGCGAAGGCGAGCGGAACGCCGAGGGCGGCGACGAGCGCCACCAGCAGGGGCACGATCAGGGCGAGCAGTCGACGCAGCATCACACCTCGTCCGGGGTTCCGCCGCCATCCTGCCCCACGCCGATCGAGGTTTCAGCTTAGGTGTCAGCCGCGACGCGGTAGCCGACGCCGCGGATCGTCTCGATCTTCAGGGCGTCGCCGAGCTTGCCGCGCAGCGCCGCGATGTGGGTGTCCAGCGTCCGCGACGGCGCCTCCCAGTGCGCCTGCCACACCTGGTCCACGATCAGGTCCCGGCTGACCACCGCGCCCGCCCGCCGCACCAGCAGCGCCAGCAGGTCGAACTCCTTGCGGGTCAGCGTGATCGGGACGCCGTCGATCGTCGCCTCCCGGGTGGCCGGGTCCAGCACGACCGGGCCCAGCGCGAGCCGGTCGCTGTGGTCCTCGGCCGCGCGGGCCGCGCGGGTGCGGCGCAGGACGGCTTCGATGCGCGCCAGCAGCTCCGCCGTGCCGAACGGCTTGACCACGTAGTCGTCCGCGCCCGCGCGCAGCCCCAGCACGCGTTCACGCTCCTCGCCGCGCGCGGTCACCGTGATGACCGCCGTGCCCCGGCGGTGGCGCAGCTCGCGCAGCACCTCCAGGCCGTCGCGGTCGGGCAGGCCCAGGTCGAGCAGCACCACATCGGCGGGCGGCGCGGCCAGCGCGGCGGCGGCCGTGGCCGCCCGGTGGACCTCGTAGCCCGCGTGCTTCAAGGCGGTGAGCAGGCCCCGAGCCACCCGGTCGTCATCTTCGACGACGAGGATGCGCATCGGCCCTACCGCCTCACTCGGCTGACTTCTCGCCCGGCTTGGTGTCCGGGACCTTGGCCCCGCCGGTGCCCGGCACCTCGGTGCCCGCGTCGGCTTGGTCGGCGTCACCGTCCCCGTCGGGCTTGTCGGTCTGCGGCTTGGTTTCGCCGTCCGTGTCGGTGGCGTACGGGGACTCGGGTGCCGCCGGCGTTTCCTCTTCAGCCGGCTCGGTCCGGACGATGACCTCGCGGTCACCGCGCTTGGCGGCCAGCACGAAGTAGATCACCGCGCCGATGAACACCACGACCGACGTGATGACGTTGATCCGCAGCCCGAACACCTGCGTGGCCGGGTCGACCCGCATGATCTCGATCCAGAACCGGCCCGCGGTGTAGCCCGCCACGTACAGCGCGAACACCCGGCCGTGGCCGAGCCGGAACTTCCGGTCCGCCCACACGATCAGCAGCGCGACACCGAGGTTCCACAGCAGCTCGTACAGGAACGTCGGGTGCACGATCTCCAGCGGCGTGTGGTCCAGCGCCACGCCGCCCAGCTCGTCCTCGAACCCGGTCGCCGGGTCGACCCGCTCGTAGATCTCCAGACCCCACGGCAGCGTGGTGGGACCGCCGTACAGCTCCTGGTTGAAGTAGTTGCCGATCCGGCCGATGGCCTGCGCGACCACGATGCCCGGCGCCAGCGCGTCGGCCATCGCGGGCAGCGGGATGCCCCGGCGGCGGCACGCGATCCACGCGCCGACACCGCCCAGCGCGATGGCGCCCCAGATGCCCAGGCCGCCGTTCCAGATCGCGAAGGCCTCCCACGGGTTCTTGCCCTCGCCGAAGTACTTCTGCCAGTCCGTCGCGACGTGGTAGAGCCGCCCACCGATCAGGCCGAACGGCACGGCGAACACGGCGATGTCGGTGACCTCGCCCTTCAGCCCGCCGCGGGCCACCCACCGGCGCTCACCCCACCAGATGGCCACGATGATGCCGAGGATGATGCACAGCGCGTACGCCCTGATGGGGATGGGCCCGAGGTGCCACACGCCCCGGTCCGGGCTGGGGATCGTCGCGAGGAAAGTCGTCACCACGGCCACCACCGTAGTGGGTGGACCGATCGGTCCTACGGCGACAGCTCGATTGTTACCGGGAAGGGTCGTTCGAGCTTGAGCACGCCCGCTTCGCTGCGCGCCGTCTCGACGTACTCACCGGCGTCCAACTCGAACAGCGTCGCGGTGACTTCGGCCCCGGACGGGTCGATGAGCAGGTAGAACGGTACGCCCGCCTCCGCGTACCGCTGCCGCTTGATCCCGTAGTCCTTGAACCGGGTGCTCCGCGACACCACCTCGCCCACGAGCACCAGATCTTCGACCGGGATGACGACAGCCTTGAACTCGGGACGGGTTCGCACGGTGAAGTCGGGGATCAAGAGACTGCCGCCGGGCAGCTCGACGTTCAGTTCGACCGTGGCCTTGTGGCCCGGCGGACACGCGGCACGCAGCGCGCTGTACGCGTCGCCGATGAGGTCCTGGTGGTAACTCGTGCCGATGGGGCTCACGATGAGCGACCCGTCGACGAGTTCCACGCGCTGCTGCGGGTCTTGAGGTAGCGACAGGACGTCGTCGACCGTCCATCCACCGGTGTGGTCGCGCGGCAGCAGGTAGTCGGCCGGAAGCGCCACGGCGCATCACCTCCAGTTGGTGCCCGACGCCTGCCAGTGTGGCACGCCGGGGGAGAAGCTGGCTTGATCACAAAGCCAGCTTGCCCAAGCCCACCGACTATTCCACCGCTTGATCAGAGCTGGTCAGAACAGTTCACTCGAACGTGTGTTCTAGGCCGGAGTGGGAACCTGGCGGACGCCCTCGGCCAGCTCGGCCGTCAGCTCCGCCACCCGGTTCTCCGCCACCGCCGACACGAAGGCCGAGCCCACGATGACACCGTCCGCGAACGACGCCAGCTCCGCCGCCTGAGCACCCGACCGGACGCCCAGCCCGACCGCCACCGGCATCGACGTGTGCTCCCGCACCCGCTTGACCAGCGCCGGAGCCGCCGACGACACCACGTCGCGCGCGCCCGTCACGCCCATCACCGACGTCGCGTACAAGAAGCCGCTGGACGACCGCGCCGTCAGGTCGATCCGCTCCTCCGTCGACGACGGCGCGACCAGGAAGATCCGGTCCAACCCGTGCGCCGCCGAAGCCGCCACCCACTCCGCCGCCTCGTCCGGCACCAGGTCCGGCGTGATCAGGCCCAACCCACCGGCCGCCGCCAAGTCGCGCGCGAAAGCGTCCACGCCGTAGCGCAGCACCGGGTTCCAGTACGTCATCACGACCGCACGCCCACCGGCAGCCGCCACCGACTCGACCACGCCGAACAGGTCCCGCACCCGGAACCCGCCCCGCAGGGCCTCCTCGGACGCCCGCTGGATCGTCGGGCCGTCCATCACCGGGTCGGAGTACGGCAGGCCGACCTCCACGATGTCGCAGCCCGCCGAGACCATCGTCCGCAGCACGTCCTTCGACCCCTCCACCGACGGGAAACCCGCCGGCAGGTAGCCGATCAGCGCCGCCCGGCGCTCGTCGCGGCACGTCGCGAAAACCGAAGAAAGACCGCTCACGACCGCGCCCCCAGTCCGAACCACTTGATCGCGGTGTCCATGTCCTTGTCGCCGCGACCGGACAGGTTCACCACGATCAGACCGTCCGGACCGAGTTCGCGGCCCAGCACCATCGCGCCGGCCAGCGCGTGCGACGACTCGATGGCCGGGATGATGCCCTCCGTGCGCGACAGCAGCGCGAACGCCTCCATCGCCTCGGCGTCGGTCACCGGCCGGTACTCCGCCCGCCCGATGTCCTTGAGGTGCGCGTGCTCCGGGCCGACGCCCGGGTAGTCCAGACCGGCCGAGATGGAGTGCGCCTCGGTGATCTGGCCGTCCTCGTCCTGCATCACGTACGACATCGCGCCGTGCAGCGAACCCGGCGTCCCCACGGTCAGCGTCGCGCCGTGGCGGTCGGTGTCGATGCCGTCGCCGCCGGGCTCCAGGCCCACCAGGCGCACCGACGGGTCGTCGATGAACCCGTGGAAGATGCCGATCGCGTTGGACCCGCCGCCCACGCACGCCGCCACCACGTCGGGCAGCCGGCCCGCCTGCTCCAGCACCTGCGCCCGCGCCTCGATGCCGATGACCCGGTGGAAGTCGCGCACCAGCACCGGGAACGGGTGCGGCCCGGCCGCGGTGCCCAGCAGGTAGTGCGTGTCGTCGACGTTGGCCACCCAGTCGCGCAACGCCTCGTTGATGGCGTCCTTGAGGGTGCGCGAACCGGTCTTCACGGGGATGACCTCGGCGCCCAGCAGCCGCATGCGCGCCACGTTCAGCGCCTGCCGCTCGGTGTCGACCTCACCCATGTAGATGACGCAGTCCAACCCCATCAGGGCACACGCGGTCGCCGTCGCCACGCCGTGCTGCCCGGCGCCGGTCTCGGCGATGACGCGCTTCTTGCCCATGCGCTTGGTCAGCAGCGCCTGGCCGAGCACGTTGTTGATCTTGTGCGAGCCGGTGTGGTTCAGGTCCTCCCGCTTGAGGAAGACCCGCGCCCCACCGGCGTGCTCGCTGAACTTCTTCGCCTCGGTGAGCAGGGACGGTCGCCCGGCGTAGTCGCGCAGCAGCCGGGCGAACTCGTCCAGGAAGTCCGGGTCGACCCGGGCCTTCTCGTAGAAGGCGGCCAGCTCGTCCACGGCCGCGATGAGCGCCTCGGGCATGTACCGGCCACCCCATCGTCCCCAGTGGCCGTGCTCGTCGGGGTCGTGGGGGGTGGGGGCCAACTGCCCAGGCGACATGCGCTCTCCTCCGGAGGGTTTACCTGCTCGGCCGGGGACACGCGGGGTGCGACCCCGCCGTCACCAGCTTGTTCACGGCGACCTTGGGGTCACCGCTGGTCACCAGCGACTCGCCGACGAGCACCGCGTCCGCGCCGGCGCCCGCGTACGCCATCAGGTCACCCGGACCGGTGACACCCGACTCGGCGATCTTGATCGTCTCGAACGGCAGTCCGGGCGCGATCCGCCCGAACACGTCCTTGTCCACTTCCAGGGTGTGCAGGTTGCGCGCGTTGACGCCGATGACGCTCGCGCCCGCCTCCAGCGCCCGGTCGGCCTCCTCGGCCGTGTGCACCTCGACCAGCGCCGTCATGCCCAGCGACTCCACCCGGTCCAGCAGCGACACCAGGGCGTTCTGCTCCAGCGCGGCCACGATCAGCAGCACCAGGTCCGCGCCGTGCAGGCGCGCCTCGTGCACCTGGTACGGGCTGACGATGAAGTCCTTGCGCAGCAACGGCACGTTCACCGCGGCCCGGACCGCGTCGAAGTCCGCCAGCGACCCGCCGAACCGCCGCTGCTCGGTCAGCACGCTGATCGCCCGCGCGCCACCCGCCTCGTACTGCGCCGCCAGCTCCGCGGGCTCCGGGATCTCCGCCAGCGCGCCCTTGGACGGGCTGCGCCGCTTGACCTCGGCGATCACGCCCACGCCGGGCGACCGCAGGATCGACATCACGTCCAGTGGCGCGGGCACCTTGGCCGCGCGCTCCCTCAGCACGTCGAAGGGCAGTTCCGCCTCGCGCACGGCGAGGTCTTCGCGGACGCCTTCGATGATCGACTCGAGAACGGTCATCCGAGCACCTCGCCCGTGTCCGTCGTCGATGTGCCGCCCACGGCGACAGCCATCCGATTGCCGCCTCCAAAGGCGGTCAGCCCGTCCTTCGCGCTCGCCAGCTCCCGCACGTCATGCTCCCCTTCCCGCCAGAAGGATGCTAACCCCGGCATGAACCGCTTCCCGCCACCGGGGTGGCCGGGTAACCGCTGCTGGCCGGGGTTGTCACCGGCCGACGTGCGCGGACGTGCGCGGCTTCGCCGGTCAGTCCCGCTCAGTGGGATCGTCGCCGCGTTCCAGGGCGTTCCACATCTCACGTTCGGGATCGGCGCTCTTCTTCGCCGCGCCGGGGGTCTGGTAGCCGCCGCCCAGGCGCGGCATGGCGCCGCCGCGCACCAGCAGCACGACCCCGGCGCCCACCACGCACGCCGTGCCCGCCAGGGCCACCAGCAGCGCCGGCACGGGCGGTCCGGCGGCCACCGCGGTGAACCCGACCGCGACACCGGCGAGCACGAGCACCGCGCCCACCAGCCGGCGGACCCAGCCGCCCAGCGCCACCACCGCGGCGATCGCCGCCGCGCTCAGCAGCGCGGCCGGCAGCAGCGCGGGCGACACCTGCGCCCCGGTCGCCTCGGCCTCCAGCCGGGTGGCGCCCCAGGTCATGCTCGACGAGCCCCACAGCGCCACCGCGCCGAGCACCAGCAGGGCGACCACGATCCACAGTGGACGCCGCGCCTGCCTGTGCTCAGACACGTGCCGTGTCCACCGCCGGGGCCACCGATCGCGACATGGTCCCGGCCGTGGCGATCGCCGACAGCACCGCGCCCGCCTTGTTCAGGCACTCGTTGTCCTCGGCCACCGGGTCGGAGTCGGCCACGATGCCGCCGCCCGCCTGCACGTACGCCACGCCGTCGCGCACCAGCGCGGTGCGGATGGCGATGGCGGTGTCCGCGTCGCCGGCGAAGTCCAGGTAGCCCACGACGCCGCCGTACAGGCCGCGCCGGGTGGGCTCCAGCTCCTCGATCAGCTCCATCGCGCGCGGCTTGGGCGCGCCGGACAGGGTCCCGGCCGGGAAGCACGCGGCCACCGCGTCGAACGCCGTCTTGCCCTCGGCCAGCTCGCCGCTGACCGTGGACACGATGTGCATGACGTGGCTGTACCGCTCGACCTTGAAGAAGTCGACCACGGTCACCGAGCCCGGCTTGCACACCCGGCCGAGGTCGTTGCGGCCCAGGTCGACCAGCATCAGGTGCTCGGCGCGCTCCTTGTGGTCGGCCAGCAGGTCCTTCTCCAGCAGGGCGTCCTCCTCGGCGTCCACGCCCCGCCAGCGGGTGCCCGCGATGGGGTGCGTGGTGGCCTTGCCGTCCCGCACGGTGACCAGGGACTCGGGGCTGCACCCGACGATGTCGAAGTCGTCCAGCCGCAGCAGGTACATGTACGGGCTGGGGTTGGACGTGCGCAGGACGCGGTAGATGTCCAGCGGGTCGGCGGTGGTGCGCATCTCGAACCGCTGCGACAGCACGACCTGGAACGCCTCGCCCGCGCGGATGGCCTCCTTGGCCTTCTCCACGACCGCGTAGTGCTCCTGCTGCGTGCGGCGGCGCACGAACTCCGGCTTCGGGCGGGAGAACACGGCGACGGTGGGCGGCGCGGCGGCCTGGAGGTCCGACGTCATGCGGTCCAGGCGGGCCACGGCGTCGTCGTAGGCCGCGTCCACCCGCTCGGGGCTGTCGTCCCAGTTGATGGCGTTGGCGATGAGCGTGACCGTGCCCTCGTGGTGGTCCAGGGCGGCCAGGTCGGTGGCGAGCATCATGACCAGCTCGGGCACCTTCAGGTCGTCCTCGGCCAGCGACGGCAGCCGCTCCAGGCGGCGGACGGCGTCGTAGCCGATGTAGCCGACCATGCCGCCGGTCAGCGGCGGCAGGCCGGGCAGCGGGTCGGTGCGCAGGACCTCGATGGTCTCGCGCAGGGCCAGCAGCGGGTCGCCGCCCTCGGGCAGGCCCACCGGGTGCTGGCCGGTCCAGTACGCCTCGCCGCCGGTCGCGGTGAGCGCGCCCGCGCAGCGCGCGCCGACGAACGACCAGCGCGACCAGGAGCGGCCGTTCTCGGCGGACTCGAACAGGAACGTGCCGGGCCGGTCCGCCGCGAGCTTGCGGTACAGGCCGACGGGGGTCTCCGCGTCCGCGAGCAGCCGGCGCACGACGGGGATGACCCGCCGCTGCGCGGCGAGTTCGCGGAACTCCTCGCGCGTCGGGCTGACCTCGCCCAGCCCCGCGCCGGCACCGATGACGCTCACCATGGGCGTCATTCTGCCGTGTGGTCCCCGGTGCGCTGCGGGCGGCACGAATTCACCGAACGTTGAAAAAATTGCGCGCGCCACTCATCATGGACAGGTGAACGAAGGCACGCAACAGGCCGAGCCCAAGCGCCGGGGCCGGCGCGCCGGCGGCGAGGACACCAAGGCCGCCCTGCTCGCCGCCGCCCGCGAGGTCTTCATGCAGCGCGGCTACGAGGGCGCGACGGTGCGGTCCATCGCGGCGCGCGCCGGGGTGGACGCGGCGATGGTCAACCACTGGTTCGGCGGCAAGGAGGGCCTGTTCGCCAAGGCCGTCCTGCAGGTCCCGATCGACCCGAACACGCTGGTCACGCACCTGCTGGAGGGTGGCCCGCGGGACGAGATCGGGGAACGGATCGTGCGCACGTTCCTGGGCGTGTGGGACCCCATCGGCGGCGGTCAGTTCGCCGCGCTGATGCGCAGCGTCACCGCCCACGACCAGGTCGCCGACGTGCTGCGGGACTTCTTCGTGCACACCCTGCTCAAGAAGGTCGTCGCGGGCATCGGCACCGAGGACCGGCCGGAATTGCGCGCCACGCTCGCCGCCAGCCAGATCTTCGGCATGGGCATGGTGCGGTACGTGGTGAAGTTCGAGCCGCTGGCCTCGGCGGACGTGGAGACCATGGTCAAGGCGGTCGCGCCGAACCTCCAGCGCTACCTGACCGGCGACATCAGCTGACCGGCGACATCAGCTGACCGGCCCTCAGCCCACCGGCTCGGGAGCGAGCAGGACCGTCGAGTCGAAGCACGTCTTGTCGCCCGTGTGACAGGCCGCGCCGACCTGGTCCACGACCAGCAGCACGGTGTCACCGTCGCAGTCCAGCCGGACCTCGTGCACGTACTGGGTGTGGCCGGACGTCTCGCCCTTCACCCACAGCTGCTGGCGGCTGCGCGAGTAGTAGGTGGCGCGGCGGGTCGTCAGGGTGCGGTGCAGGGCCTCGTCGTCCATCCACGCCACCATCAGGACCTCACCGGTCCCCTTGCGCTGCGCCACCGCGCAGACGAGACCGTCCGCCGTGCGCTTGAGGCGCGCGGCGATCGCCGGGTCGAGCGCGCTGGTCATCAGGCTGCTCCGAAGTGCTCACGGGCGGGCTTCATGTTCAGCAGCACCACGCCGAAGATGTGCGCCGCGGACAGCACGCCGGACAGCAGGCGCACCCACAGCGGGCCCTCGTTCAGCGTGGCCAGCAGGTGCACCAGGCCGACCAGGCCGTAGATGAACGCGGCGGTCAGGCGCGCGGGCCGGAACCGGGCGATCAGGCCGGCGACGGCGATCAGCTCCAGCACGAGGATGATCAGCGGGGTCGTGATCCACCCGGCGTCACCGCTGGTCTGCCAGAGGATCAGGCCTTCGAGCACGAACAGGGCGCCGCCGGCCGCGCCGACGACCATCGCGAGGAAGACCTCGATGGGACCGTTGCGCACGTCAGCGCACCTCCACGCCGGCGTCGCGCAGGGACTTCTTGACTTCGCCGATCCGCAGCGTCCCGAAGTGGAACACGCTCGCCGCCAGCACCGCGTCCGCACCGGCCTCGATGGCGGGCGGGAAGTGGTCGACGGTGCCCGCGCCGCCGCTGGCGATCAGCGGGACGTCCACGACCTTGCGCACCAGCTTGATCAGCTCCAGGTCGAAGCCCGCCTTGGTGCCGTCGGCGTCCATCGAGTTGAGCAGGATCTCGCCGACGCCCAGCTCCTGGCCCCGCGCCGCCCACTCGACCGCGTCGATGCCGGTGCCCTTGCGCCCGCCGTGCGTGGTGACCTCGAAGCCCGACGGGGTCGGCCGCTCGCCTTCCGGAACGCGCCGGGCGTCCACGGACAGCACGATGCACTGCGCACCGAACCGCTCGGACAGCTCCTTGAGCAGCTCCGGCCGGGCGATGGCGGCGGTGTTGACCCCGACCTTGTCCGCACCCGCACGCAGCAGCTTGTCGACATCCTCCGTGGTGCGCACGCCGCCGCCCACGGTGAGCGGGATGAACACCTGCTCGGCGGTGCGGCGGACCACGTCGAAGGTGGTCTCGCGGTCGGAGGAGGAGGCGGTGACGTCGAGGAACGTCAGCTCGTCGGCGCCCTCGGCGTCGTAGGCGCGGGCCAACTCGACCGGGTCGCCCGCGTCCACCAGGTTGGTGAAGTTCACGCCCTTCACCACCCGTCCCCGGTCGACGTCCAGGCAGGGGATCACGCGCACCGCGACTGACATGGGGCAAAGCCTACGGGCAGGTCACCGGGCGTTTGACGGCGGTGTCGGTCACATCCCGCGACAGGACGGGCGGGGATGTGGTTGACTGTAGGCGGTCGTCGGTTTTGTGTCCGTGTCATCCACGCTCGCGAAACGTTGTTCGAGCGTGTGGTTTTCCCCGGTTCATCCCGGGATCTCCCTCTCTTGAAGCGACCACGGTGGGCGCACTTGCCCCACCGGTTTTACGCATGAGGAGAATGAAGTATGGCCAACGGCACCGTGAAGTGGTTCAACTCCGAGAAGGGCTTCGGCTTCATCGCCCCCGAGGACGGCGGCGCTGACGTGTTCGTGCACTACTCGGAGATCCAGGGCGGCGGCTACCGCAGCCTGGAGGAGAACCAGCGGGTGTCCTTCGACGTCGGCCAGGGCGCCAAGGGCCCGCAGGCGACCAACGTCGTGGCGCTCTGAGCCTGAACCCCGGCTCTCGACGGCCCCGTTCCCCTCGTGGGAGCGGGGCCGTTCGCCGTTGTCGTCTAGTTTGGCGCCCATGAGCCTCGGCGACGAGAAGTACCTGCTGCTGACGACGTTCCGCAAGGACGGCACGCCCGTCCCCACGCCGCTGTGGGCGGTGCGCGACGAGGACGTCATCCTCGTGTGGACGCCCGTCGACTCCGGCAAGGTCAAGCGCATCCGGCGCAGCGGGGACGTGGAGATCGCGCCGTGCGACTTCCGGGGCAACCCCACCGGCGACCCCGTCAAGGCACGGGCCCGCCTGCTCGACGAGCCGGGCAGCGACCGGGCGCGGCAGCTGATCGGGCGCAAGTACGGCGTGCTGGGCAAGGTGACCATGCTCGGCAGCAAGCTGCGGCGCGGCAAGAACGGGACGATCGGCATCGAGATCGTGCCGTCAACCTGAGGTTGACCTCACGCCGGGCGTCAACCTAGAGTTGACGGGTGGTCACCGCACCCGTCCAGTTGACGGACCTCATCGTCTCCGTCGCGCAGGAGCACGCCGACGTCCTCGGCCGGCTGGCCGCCGCCGTCGAGCTGAGCGGTCAGCTCGACGAGCTGGGCGATCACCTGATCGGGCACTTCGTGGACGAGGCGCGGCGGGCGGGCGCGAGCTGGACCGAGATCGGCGAGAGCATCGGCGTCACCAAGCAGGCCGCGCAGAAGCGGTTCGTGCCGCGCGAGTCACCGGACCTCAAGCCGAACTTCGACCGCTACACCGACCGGGCCCGGCGGGTGGTCGTGCTGGCCCGCCACCACGCCCGGTTCAGCGAGCGCATCGGCACCGAGCACCTGCTGCTGGGCCTGATGGACGAGTCCGGCGGCCTGGGCGCCAAGACCATCGCCCGGCTGGAAGCCGCCGAGGGCACCACCCGCCTGGCCACGCTCAACGCCCTGGACCACACCAGCCGGGAGCGGCCCGACCCGCAGCCGTTCAGCGCGGACTGCAAGAAGGCGCTGGAGCTGTCGGTCCGGGAGGCCCTGCGCCTGGGTCACACGTTCGTGGGAACCGAGCACATCCTGCTCGGCCTGCTGTCCGAAGAGGACTGCACCGCGGCCAAGGCGATGGCCACGACGGGCGTCACCAAGGCCGCGGCAGAGGCTTACGTGGTCGCGGAGTTCGAACGGGCGGTCAACGCACCGCGGCAAGCGCCTCCGGGAGCGTGAACGCCCCCGCGTACAGCGCCTTGCCCACGATCGCGCCCTCGACGCCGTCCCGGGACAGGGCCGCCAGCGCCACCAGGTCGTCCACACTGGACACACCGCCGGACGCGATCACCGGGGCGTCGGTCCGCGCGCACACCTCGCGCAGCAGCTCGACGTTCGGCCCGGTGAGCGTGCCGTCCTTGCCCACGTCGGTGACGACGTAGCGGGCGCAGCCGTCCCGGTCGAGCCGGTCCAGCACCTCCCACAGGTCGCCGCCGTCCTTGGTCCAGCCGCGCGCGGCGACCCGGTGGCCCTCGGCGGTGATCCGGACGTCCAGCCCGACCGCGATCTTGTCGCCGTGCTCCGCGATGGCCTTCGCGCACCACACCGGGTCCTCCAGCGCGGCGGTGCCCAGGTTGACCCGCGCGCACCCGGTGGACAGCGCGGCGGCCAGCGAGGCGTCGTCCCGGATGCCGCCGGACAGCTCGACCTTGACGTCCAGCTCACCCACGACCCGGGCCAGCAGTTCCCGGTTGCTGCCCCGCCCGAACGCGGCGTCCAGGTCCACCAGGTGGACCCACCCGGCCCCGTCGCGCTGCCAGGCGAGGGCGGCGTCGAGGGGTGAGCCGTAATGGGATTCGGTGCCGGCTTCGCCCTGCACGAGTCGGACAGCCTGGCCGTCGGCCACGTCGACGGCCGGAAGCAGCGTGAAAGTCACGCGAACAGCCTAGTTGGGGCTGGTCCGACGGCCACTCCCGGTCTCACCCTCCGGACGCTTCAGAAGCTCTTGAGCCAGTTCTCCAGCAGGTGCGCGCCCGCGTCGCCGGACTTCTCGGGGTGGAACTGGGTGGCCCACAGCGGGCCGTTCTCCACCGCCGCGACGAAGTCGTCGCCGCCGTGGGTGGCCCACGTCACCAGCGGCGGGCGGATGACCTCCGAGGCCTCCAGCTCCCACTTGCGGACGGCGTAGGAGTGGACGAAGTAGAAGCGGGTGTCCGGGTCGAGGCCGGCGAAGAGCTTGGTGCCCTCGGGCGCCTTGACCGTGTTCCAGCCCATGTGCGGCACGATCGGCGCTTCGAGGCGCTCGACCGTGCCCGGCCACTCGCCGCAGCCCGCGCTGAGGACGCCGTGCTCGATGCCACGTTCGAACAGGATCTGCATGCCTACGCAGATGCCCAGCACCGGACGCCCACCGGCGAGGCGCTCACCGATGATCCGGCCGCCCTTGACGGCGTTCAGCCCGGCCATGCACGCGGCGTACGCGCCCACGCCGGGCACCAGCAGGCCGTCCGCGTCGAGCGCCGCGCGATGGTCGGACGTGACCTCGACGGTCGCGCCCACGCGCTGGAGGGCGCGTTCGGCGGAGCGGAGGTTGCCTGATCCGTAGTCCAGTACGACGACTCGTGCCACGTCCACCAGGCTATGCCAACGGGGACCCGCCCTGCGTCACCGGTACCACGGGCAGCACGGTGTTGATGGGCAGCCCGGCCCGGTCGGGGAGGGCCGTGACCCACGTGTCGGCCCGGCCTTCGTCGACCAGGGCCCTGACCTCGGCGACGTCCCTGGGGAGCGGGATTTCGCCCACCTCGGCCTTCAGCCGCCACCACGTGACCACCCCGACGAGCCGCCGCGCCCCGCCGCTGAACCCGGCGGTCACCCCGTCCGACCAGAGCACGGCGTCACCGGACCACCGCACGAGCAGGGCGTCGCTGTTGACCACCCGCACCTGCGCGGCGAGCTTGGCCGCGTCCGAGAACCCGATCTGCCGGCGGGGCAGCAGCACCGTCCCGGAAGCCACCGGCACGAGGGCGGCCGGACCCGCGGCGGCGCGGTGCAGGGCGAGCTGCAACTCGGCGGTCGGCGTGGGTGTCCAGATCAGGGTTCTCGGCACGCTCACGGACGGAGATCATGCCGCAGTCCGGCACCAACCCGTCAGCCGACACACGTTCAGCCGCCCGCCGCCGCCACCCCGAGACCCAGCTCGCCCCCACCTAACCCCAGCCGCCGCGCCCCCACCTTGACCCCAGCCCCGACCCCAGCCGCTGCCCACCGACCGCCGCGCGCCAGCCGCCGGCCGCCGCGCCCCAGCCGCCGCGCCCCAGCCGCCGCGCCCCAGCCGCCGGCCTCCGGCCCCCGATTCCATTATCCCACCGGGGTACGACATTCCGGCCAAAGCGCCCCTGGGGCTCATTCTCCCACCCGGGTACGACATCCCCGACGAAGCGCCCCCTGGGGCTCATTGTCCCGCCGAGCACCGACAGAGCCGCTCAGGCCGCCACCGGATGGGTGAACAACCGACGCGCGGCGGCGGCGATGCCCAGCACGTCCAAGTCGTGCGCGGCGTCGTGGTCCTCCGCCGTGCCGTACGCGCGCAGCTCGGCATCCCGCCGCACCCCCAACGACCGCAGCCGGTGCGGGACATCGGACAACGCCTCCGACGCCAAGTGCGCCGACGTCCCTTCCAAGTACGGCTCCACCAACAGGACGTCCGCCCGGCCCGTCACCGCCGCCCGCAACCCCGCCCCGTCGAACGGCCGGATCGTGGTGGCGTACAGCACCGTCACGTCCAGGTCCGCGGTCGCCGCCAACACCGGGTCGAGCATCGGCCCCACGGCCACCACGACCCCGCCCGACCCCCGCCGAACCGCGGTGAACCCCTCGACCACCGGGAAGGCCTTCTCGTTCCGCCGCAACGACAAGCGCAGGTACCGCTGGTCGTCCGCGGCCAGCGCCGCGCGCACCATCGGCTCCACCTCGTCGGGGTGGCCGGGCACCTGCACCCGCCACCCGGGCATGGTGTCGAACAGCGCGACGTCCCCCGGCGACTGGTGCGTCCGCCCCCACGCCGGGTCGTCGTACGAACCGCCGATGCTGACGAACACGCCCCCGACGCCCTGGTGCCCGAAGTCCAGCTTGATCTGCTCGTACGGCCGCTCCACCAGGAACGGCGCGTAGGAGTGCACGACCGGCCGCATCCCGGTCAGCGCCAAGCCGCTCCCCACGCCCACCATCGACTGCTCGCGGATGCCGACGTTGACCACTCGCGGCGACGGGCGGAAGGCGTCACGGGAGATCTCCGCGATCACCACGGCCACCCGCGGGTCGTCCGCCATGACCTCCTGCACCGTGCTCGCGAACACCTCGCGCATCGTCTTCACGACGTCACCACCCTGGCCACCACGACCATCGGACGACCCGGGTGGGCCGCCGTGAAGGCCTCGTGCAACGCGTCCTGATCACGTCCGTCCACAGTGGACACCTCCCAGCCCTCGACGGCGAACCGCGCCGCCACTCCGCCCGGCCACCCGTGCGTGCCGGATTCGTTGTCCACCACCACGGTGGTGAGGTTGTCCAGCCCCAGCCGCCCGGCCAGCGCGATCGCCTCGTGGTTGCTGCCCTCGTCCAGCTCCGCGTCCCCGACCAGCACGAAAACCCGCGACGACCTGCCCTGCAGGCGCAACCCGACCGCCTCGCCGACCGCGATCGGCAGCCCGTGCCCGAGCGACCCGCTGCTGATCTCCACGCCCGGCACCAGGACCCGGTCCGGGTGCTGCCCCAGCGGCGACTCCCACGACGTCCAATCGTCCAAAATGGACGGATCGATGAACCCCTTGGCGGCCAGCACGGCGTAGTACGCCATCGGCCCGTGCCCCTTCGACAGCAGGAACCGGTCGCGGTCCGGGTCGTCCACCCGGTCCGGCGACACGTCCAACACCCGGTCGTAGAGCACCCACAGCACGTGCAGCGTGGACGCGGCGGCCCACTCGTGCTTCTCGTCCCCGGTCATCCGGTCGAACAACGCGGGGATCTCCGCGAAGCCCGTCTTCTCCCCAACTCGCATGGCACCAGCCAACAACTTCGACTTAGGTCGAGGTCAAGCACTAGGCTGGGCACGTGAGCAAGTTGCCGGAGATGTTGACCATCGGCCAGGTGGCCGAGCGCAGCGGAGTGCCGCACACCGCGCTGCGGTTCTACGAGGAACGCGGCCTGATCCACTCCGAGCGCACGGCGGGCAACCAGCGCCGCTACGCGCGTTCGGTGCTGCGCCGCCTGGCGTTCATCCGCACCGCCCAGCGGGTGGGCCTGAGCCTGGAGGACGTGCACGACGCGCTGGCCGCGCTGCCGGACAACCGGACGCCCACCAAGTCGGACTGGAGCAGGCTGTCCACGAACTGGCAGACCGAGCTGGACGCCCGCATCGACGCGCTGATCCGGCTGCGCGACCGGCTGACCTCGTGCATCGGCTGCGGGTGCCTGTCGCTGCGCAGCTGCACCCTGCACAACTTCGACGACGAGCAGGCCTCCGACGGTCCGGGCGCGCCCAAGCTCAAGCCGGCCAGCGAGGGCGGCACGTGAAACCGGTGGCCCGATCCGGCCCGGACGTGCTGCACTGTGCTCGATGGAACAGAAAGACGTGGTCCGCTTGTCCAAGCGGATGTCCAAACACCTCCGCCACCAGCCCGAACGGCTCGGGCTGACGCTCGACGCGGCCGGCTGGGTCGACCTGGACGAGTTCGTCCGCAAACTGGGGACCACCCACGAGGCGGTGCGCGAGGTGGTGGCGCGCAACGACAAGCAGCGCTTCACCATCGCCGACGGGCGCATCCGGGCCAACCAGGGCCACACCGTGGCCGTGGACCTGGACCTGCCCCCGGCGCAGCCGCCCGCCGTGCTCTACCACGGCACGGTGGCCCGGTGCCTGCCCGACATCCGGCGGGACGGGCTGCTGCCCATGTCGCGGCACGACGTGCACCTGTCCGCGACCGTCGACACGGCGGTGCGGGTGGGTGCGCGGCGCGGGAAGCCGGTGGTGCTGGAGGTGGACGCGGCGGCCATGCACGCGGCCGGGCACGAGTTCCGGGTCAGCGCGAACGGGGTGTGGCTGACGGCTACCGTTCCGCCGGACTACCTGCGAGAACGCGCCGGCTGAGGTACTCGAGGTTGGCCGCGACCTGCTCGGGGGTGAGGCCGCGGACCTGCCGCTGGTAGCGGTAGACCTCGGGGGCGAGCGGGGCCATCAGGGTGTCAGCGAGTTCCTTGGGCGCTTGCGCCTGCTCCAGCAGCACCTCGACGTGCCGCCGCCAGAACGCGTAGACGCCGGTCCGGTAGCGGGCCTGGCCGGTCTCGGCGCCGAGCACGAGGTGCAGGTGCCGTTCGAGCAACCCGACCAGCGCCCGGTAGAACGCCGCCATCCGCTCGTGCGGCGGCGCGCCCGGGCCCAACGGCGGCGGGCCGCTCAGGATGCTGGCCTGGATCTCGGACTCGTGCTCGTCCAGCAGGGCTTGGGCGATGGAGGTGGTGTCGGGGTAGCGCCGGTAGAGCGTGGCCCGCCCGACCCCGGCAGCCCGCGCGATCTCCTCCATGGTGACCCCGTCCGCGCCGCCCGCCTCGGCGAACACCTTCTCGGCAGCGGCGAGCACCCGCGCCCGGTTGCGCGCGGCGTCCGCGCGCTCGCGGGGGCGTTCAACGCTCACGCGGGGAGGGGCGACCTCGCTGGACATGGGAATACCATAACCCGGACCGCTAAATGGGCGATATGTCCACTTTTGCGCTCTGAACAGCCTTGACGGGCGGTGTGGCGGTCGGGGCGCGGCCTCCGCCCCCGGTTCGATCATCCCACAGGGCACCGACACTCCCAGGCTCAGCGCACTCGCAGGCACTCAGCCACCAGCCCTGACCCGCCACCAGCCGCGCCCACCCGGCGGCACCCCCGCTGGTCTGCGGCAACGGCGGTTGAGCGAGGCCAACCCGGCGGCAGCGGCGGCGGCCAAGCGGCGGCGGGGCGGCTCGGCGGCCAAGCGGCGGCGGGGCGGCTCGGCGGCCGGGGGAGCTGCGGCGGCTTGTGGCGGTAGGAGCGGCTCGGGTGGCAGGAGCGGCCGTGGCAGTGAGTTGGCGGCAGGGCACCCACACCGCCGCCAGCCCTCAACTACCAGGCGCGGCCTCCGGCCCCCGGTTCCATCATCCCACCGGGGACCGACAACCTCAGGCGTGGAGCCGGCGGAAGATCACGCCAGCCAGCCGGTCACGCCAGCCAGCCGGTCACAAGAGCGAGCCGGTCACGCCAGCCAGCCGGTCACGCCAGCCAGGCGGTCACAGCAGCCAGGCGGTCACAGCAGCCAGCGGGTCACGCCAGCTAAGCGGTCACACCAGCCAGGCGATTGCGCCACCCACCGCCAACACCGCCAGCACACCCAGCACCACGGCGAACCCCTTCGCCGTCTTCCACGTGCTGTACACCCCACCGATCAGGAACCCCGCCAAGGCGAGCAACCCGATACCCA
Organism: Actinosynnema sp. CA-248983; assembly: GCA_050954585.1. Taxonomy (GTDB): domain Bacteria; phylum Actinomycetota; class Actinomycetes; order Mycobacteriales; family Pseudonocardiaceae; genus Actinosynnema. The sequence goes on from CP191863.1 coordinate 6,814,138, forward strand.
CGTACTCCTTGGGCATCAGAGAACGCCCTTGGTGGACGGCACCCCGCCCACCCGCGGATCGGGCTCCACCGCCGCCCGCAAAGCCCGCGCGATCGCCTTGAACTGGGCCTCGGCGATGTGGTGCGGGTCGCGGCCGTACTCGACTCGGACGTGCAGAGCGATGCCGGCGTGAAAAGCCAGCGAATCGAACACGTGGCGGTTCAGGACGAACGGGTAGTTGCCGCCGATGGTGAACGTGTTGAACTGCTCCGGCTCGCCCACGTGCACGCAGTACGGCCGACCCGACACGTCCACCGCCGCGTGCGCCAAGGTCTCGTCCATCGGGATCCACGCGTCGCCGAACCGCCGGATGCCCGCCTTGTCGCCCAACGCCTCGCGCAGCGCCTGCCCCAGCACGATCGCCACGTCCTCGACGGTGTGGTGGGCGTCGATGTCCACGTCACCCGTCGCCCGCACGACCAGGTCCAAGGACCCGTGCACGCCCAGCGCCGTCAACATGTGGTCGTAGAACGGGACCCCGGTGTTGATCTCGACCTGGCCCGTGCCGTCGAGGTCGACCTCGACGTACACCGACGACTCCTTGGTGGTCCGCTCCACCTTGCCGACCCGGCTCACCGGCCAACCTCCTTGCTCGCCGCGAGGAACGCGTCGTTCTCCTCCGGAGTGCCGACCGTCACCCGCAGATGACCCGCGATACCGACGTCCCTGATCAGCACACCGTGCTCCAGGTAGGACCGCCACGTGGCGTGCGCGTCCTGGAACCAGCCGAACAGCACGAAGTTCGCGTCGCTGGGCACGACCTCGAAACCCAAGCCCACCAACGCCTCCACCACCCGGTCGCGTTCGGCGGCCAGCTTGGCCACCGAGCCCAGGGTCTCCGCGGCGTGCCGCAGCGACGCCCGCGCCGCCGCCTGGGTCAGCGCCGACAGGTGGTAGGGCAGGCGCACCAGCTGCAACGCGTCCACGACCGCCGGGGCGGCGGCCAGGTAACCGAGCCTGCCGCCCGCGAACGCGAAAGCCTTGCTCATGGTGCGGCTGACGATGAGCTTGTCCGGGTAGTCCGCCAGCAGGTGCACGGCGGACGGACGGGAGGAGAACTCGGCGTACGCCTCGTCCACCACGACCATCCCGGGCGCGGCCTCGACCAGGCCGCGCAGGTCCTCGGTGGGCACGCTCTGGCCGGTCGGGTTGTTCGGGCTGGTCACGAACACCACGTCGGGCTGCCGGTCGGCGACGATCTCCGCCGCCTTGTCGGTGTCCAGCGAGAAGTCCGCGCGCCGGGGCGTCGGCGCCCACTCGGTGCGGGTGCCGGCCGCGATGATCGGGTGCATCGAGTAGCTCGGCTCGAAGCCCAGCGCGGTGCGGCCGGGACCGCCGAACGCCTGGAGGATCTGTTGCAGGATCTCGTTCGAACCGTTGGCGGCCCACAGGTTCGCGCCGGTCAGCGCCACGCCCGTGGACTCGGTCAGGTACGCGGCCAGGTCGTCGCGCAGCGCCACGGCGTCGCGGTCGGGGTAGCGGTGCAGTTCGGCCGCGACCTCCGCGACCTCCGCGACGACCTCGGCGACCAGTTCGTCCGACGGCGGGTACGGGTTCTCGTTGGTGTTGAGCCGAACGGGCACGTCCAACTGCGGGGCGCCGTAGGGCGTGCGCCCACGCAGGTCTTCGCGCAGGGGCAGGTCGGCCAGTTCCACCCGGTCTCCGACGGGCCTCATCCGCGGAACCTCGCCGTCACGGCCTGGCCGTGCGCGGGCAGGTCCTCGGCGTTGGCCAGCGCGACGACCTTGTCCGCGACCTCGCGCAGCGCGTCCTCGCTGTAGTCGACGACGTGGATGCCGCGCAGGAACGTCTGCACCGACAGGCCCGACGAGTGCCGCGCGCAGCCGGCGGTGGGCAGCACGTGGTTGGAGCCCGCGCAGTAGTCGCCCAGCGACACCGGGGAGTGCGCGCCCACGAAGACCGCGCCGGCCGCGCGGACCCGGGCGGCGACCTCGCGCGCCCGGTCGGTCTGGATCTCCAGGTGCTCGGCGGCGTAGGCGTTCACGACGGTCAGCCCGTCGTCCACGGTGGACACCAGGACGGTGCCGGACTGCCTGCCGCGCAACGCGGTCCGGATGCGCTCGATGTGCTTGGTCGCGGCGACCTGGCGCTCCAGCTCGGCGTCCACGGCGTCCGCCAGCGCCTCCGACGTGGTCACCAGGACGCTCGCCGCGAGCGTGTCGTGCTCGGCCTGGCTGATCAGGTCGGCGGCCACGTGCACCGGGTCGGCGGTGTCGTCGGCCAGGATCGCGATCTCGGTCGGACCGGCCTCGGAGTCGATGCCGATCAGGCCGCGCAGCAGGCGCTTCGCGGCGGTGAGGTAGATGTTGCCCGGACCGGTCACCAGGTCGACGGGCGCGAGTTCGCCGCCGTCGGTGTCCACGCCGCCGTGCGCGAGCAGGGCCACGGCCTGCGCGCCGCCGACCGCCCACACCTCGGTGACGCCGAGCAGCGCGGCGGCGGCCAGGATCGACGGGTGCGGCAGGCCGCCGAACTCCGCCTGCGGCGGTGAGCACACCACCAGCGACTCGACGCCCGCGGTCTGCGCGGGGACGACGTTCATGACCACGCTGGACGGGTAGACCGCCAGGCCGCCGGGCACGTACAGGCCGACGCGGGCGACCGGCACCCAGCGCTCGGTCACCGTCCCGCCGGGCGCGACCTGGGTCGTGGTGTCGGTGCGCCGCTGGTCGGCGTGCACCTTGCGGGCGCGCGCGGTGGACTCCTCCAGCGCCTCCCGCACCGCCGGGTCCAGTTCGGCCAGCGCGCGGTCCAGTTCGGCCGCCGGCACCCGCACGGACTTCGGCCGGCACTTGTCGAACCGCTCGGTGACCTCCAGCACGGCCTCGACGCCGCGCTCCCGCACCGAGTCCACGATGGGCCGCACATGGTGCAGAACCGCGTCCACGTCGACCTCGGCGCGCGGCAGCGCGGCGCGCAGTTCGGCAGGTGACGGGACCCGACCACGCAGGTCGATGCGGTTGAGCATGCTCCTAGGGTAAGCGGTCCCCAATTCCGTCAACTGTCAGCCCGCCCCTGGAGTGGGGAACCCGACAAACGGCGGCTATACCGATCTGTGACACCCACGCCACGCTGCGTAGGCACCACTCCGTCGCAAACCCTGCTGATGATGGAGGAGCAATGTCACCCAAGCGGCGCGGCCTGATGGCCGCCGCGCTCGGCGCGTGCGTGGCCCTGGTACTCCCCTTGCACACCGGGTCGGCACAGTCGAGCACCACGAGCACCCCCGAGCGGGCACTCTTCGAGGTCACCGCGAGCACACCCGAGGCCCGGACCAGGGTCGCCCGGACCGGGGTGGACGTCCTCGGCCAGGACGGCGACAAGCTCACCGTCGTCGCCGAGCCCCGCCAGCAGTGGGCGCTGCGCGCCACCGGGCTGCGGGTCAAGGACCTGGGCGACTACGACGCCCAGCTCCAGGCCCTGGGCAAGGTCGACTTCACCGACGCCGAGGTCGGCACCCAGGACTTCCCGTCCGGCTACACCGGGTACCACAACTTCCAGGAGATGGTGGCCGAGCTGAACAAGACGGTCGCCGACCACCCGAACCTGGTGCGGCTGTCCACGGTCGGCAAGTCCTACCAGAACCGCGACCTGTGGATGCTGAAGATCAGCGACAACCCGGCGGTCGACGAGGCCGAGCCCGAGGTGCTGTTCACCTGCAACATGCACGCCCGGGAGCACCTGACCGTCGAGATGTGCCTGCGGATCATCCAGCAGTACACCGACGGCTACGCCACCAACCCGACGATCAAGAACCTGGTGGACTCGCGCGAGATCTGGATCATCCCGATGGTGAACCCGGACGGCGTCGAGTACGACATCGCCACCGGCACGTTCCGGTCGTGGCGCAAGAACCGCCAGCCGAACTCCACCGCGGTGGGCACCGACCCGAACCGCAACTTCGGCTACCAGTGGGGCTGCTGCGGCGGTTCCAGCACCAGCGGGTCCAGCGAGACCTACCGCGGCCCGTCGGCGTTCTCGGCCCCCGAGGTCGCCCGCATCCGCGACTTCGTCAACACCCGCGTGGTCGGCGGCGTCCAGCAGATCAAGACCCACATCGACTGGCACACCTACTCCGAGCTGATCCTGTGGCCCTACGGCTACACCTACAACGACACCGCTCCCGGCCTGGACTCCACCCAGGCCAGCGCGTTCTCGACGCTGGGCCGGCGGATGGCGTCGCTGAACGGGTACACGCCCCAGCAGTCCAGCGACCTCTACATCACCGACGGCACCATCGGCGACTGGATGTGGGGCGCGCACAAGATCTGGAGCTACACCTTCGAGATGTACCCCAGGTCGAGCAGCCCCGGCTTCTACCCGCGTGACACCGTGATCGCCGCGCAGACCTCGCGCAACGACAGCGCGGTGGAGCTGTTCCTGTCCTACTCGGACTGCGTGCCCCGAATCATCGGCCGCACCTGCTAGTTCCCCTGTTGGACGCTCGCGATGGTTCGGCCCTCAGAAATACGCGAGCGTCCAACAGAGCCGAACGGGGTGGGCGCGGACGTCCCGTGCCCGCGCCCACCCCGTTCCGCCACCCTCGCTGGGTGACCCCGCACTTCGTGGTGGCCCCGCTGACCACCGAGCACGCGCTGTCCATCACCACCTGGCGCTACGCCGACGAGTGGTCGGTCTACGACTCCCGGCCCGAAGAAGGGCTGTACGAGGCGGAAGAGGGCTACGCGGCCGTGCTCGACGCGACGAGCGGCGGGCCGCCGTGGAGTACGTGGTCCTGCACGCCGACCTGTGTCAGGTGAGGGCGGCGACGACCTCCACCGCGCGGTCGAGCTGGTCCGGGGACACGAAGTAGTGCGGTGACATCCGGACCAGGCCCTCGATCCCCCGGCGGCTCATGTCGATCCGGGTGGAACCCAGGTGGCTGCTCGTCGCGATCACGTCGTGCCGGGCCAGGTGGTCCCGCACCGCCACCGCGTCGTGGCCCTCGACCGTGAACGTCACGATGCCGGACAGCTCGGCGCCGATGTCGCGCACCGCCACGCCCGGGAGCGCCCGCAGGCCGGTGCGCAGGTGTTCGGCCCGTGCGCGGACCTCCGCGGTGATCTGGTCGACGCCCAGGTCCAGGGCGTAGCGGGCGGCGGCGATCAGGCCCAGGCGGTCGGCGACGCTGGTCTCCCACAGTTCGTAGACGCGCGCGTCGGAGCGCAGCTTCACCTCGTCCGGCCCGACCCACTCGGCGCTGTGCAGGTCCACCAGACGGGGGCGCAGGCGGTCGGCCGCGGTCCGGCGCACGACCAGGACACCCGTGCCCCGTGGGCCGCGCAGCCACTTGCGGCCGGTCGCGGAGATGATGTCGACGTCCAGGTCGTCGGCGCGGACCGGGAGCTGCCCCATCGACTGGCAGGCGTCCAGCAGGACCAGGGCACCCACCTCGTGCGCGGCCGACGCGACCTCGCGCACCGGGTTCACCAGGCCGCCGTTGGTGGGCGCGTGCACCAGCGAAACCAGCTTCACCCGCTCGTCCAGCAGCTCGCGCAGGGCCTCGACGTCTACCTGGCCCACGGCGTCGGACGGGATCGTCAACACCTCGGCGCCGACCTCGTGGGCACGGTGCAGGATCGGGATGGCGTTGCCCGCGTACTCGACTTCGGTCACCAGGACCCGGTCGCCCTTGCCCAGCGGGATCGCGTCGAAGGCGGCCAGCCAGGACCGGGTGGCGCTGTCGGTGAAGGCGACCTCGTCGGGATGCGCGCCCAACAGTTCGGCGAAGACCCCGTAGCCCGCTTCCAGGTCGTCGACACGCTCGCGGGCGGCGACGTAACCGCCGACCTCAGCCTCGCGGTTCAGGTGGCCGACCACCGCGTCGAGCACCGGGCGGGGCGGCAGGGAGGAACCCGCCGAGTCGAGGAAGACCCGCTCGGCCGCGCCCGGCGTGTCCGAGCGCACTGCGGTCAGGTCGATCACGTCCGCCTCCCCCGAAGTGGTGTCATCCCACCTCTACACGATCGGGCGCACGGGGACTAGCTCCCCCAGGTGATGCTGTTCGCCGCGCGGCGGCGGCTTTTGGCAGGGCTCCCAGCCCACGGGAACTCGTCCCGTCCGACCGAGGTGACGGACTACGACATCGCGCACCTGTCGGGCTCTTCCCTCCCCCATCGGTGGTCTCCAGGCTGCCTTTAGCTTTAGAGCGCGGAGCGCGTTCGAGCTTGCGAGCGCGGAGCGCGTTCGAGCTTGCGAGCGCGGAGCGCGTTCGAGCTTGCGAGCGCGGAGCGCGTTCGAGCTTGCGAGCGCGGAGCGCGTTCGAGCTTGCGAGCGCGGAGCGCGTCCCGAGAGCCGCGCGAAGCGTGGACTTGAGCGCGACAGCGCGGGTTCAAAGATCAAAAGAGCCTCGGCGGCTCTGCCCGCACGGCTCGGCGGACTGCCCGTTTGGCTGCGGGACGTGGCTAGCGGGGTGTCCACAGCTCCAGGTTCCACCACGGGCCCCAGGACAGGGCGCCGTGCGTGTACGGGTCGACGACCTCCTGGTAGCCGGTCCAGTTCTCGCGCACCACGTACATGTGCTGCACGGCCGCCACGACCACCATCGCGGGTGCGGCCAGGTAGGCCCGCTGGAGCTGGCGGTACGCCGCCGCGCGCTGGGCCGGGTCCAGGAGCGTCCGGCCGGTGTCGAGCAGGGTGTCCACCTGCGGGTTCGCGTAGCCCCACGGGTTGCCGGTGTGCAGGGCCGGGTAGACGGTCAGGTCCGGGTCGAACGGGCTGCCGCCGCCGTAGACCAGGGCGTCCACGCCCAGGCGCGGGGTGATGGCCTCCCAGCTCAGGCCGGCCAGCTGCACGTCCACGCCGACCGCCTTGGCCTCCGCCGCGAACGCCGTGGCCAGGTCCGCCCGCACCACGTCCCCGATCGGGAACATCAGCGTGAACCGGGCCGGGACGCCGTCGCGCGCTCGCACGCCGTCCGCGCCGCGTGCCCAGCCGGCCTGGTCGAGCAGGAGTTCGGCCTGGGCCTTGTCGTAGGCGAACACCGCGGTCGGGTCGTGGAACTCGGGCATGGTGTCCGGGATCGGCGTGCTCGCCTGGGAACCCTTGCCGCCCAACAGGTTGTCCACCACGCCCTTGCGGTTCACCGCGTGGTTCAACGCCATCCGCAGCGCCGGGTCGCCGGTCACCGGGCCCGCGGGCAGGGTGATGCCGCGCAGGTCGGTGGACCGGTGGGTGACCACCCGCATCCCGCTGGCGCCGGTGAAGCCGGACGCCAGCCGGGGCGGCAGTTCGGCCCCGTCGAACTCGCCGGCCTGGAGGCGCTGGGCGCGCGTGTTGTCGTCGGGCACGAACACCACGGTCAGCTTGCGGATCTTCGGCTCGCCGCCGAAGTGCCCGGCGTTGGACTCCAGCACCATCCGGTCGCCCTTGCGCCAGTCGGCGAGCTTGTACGGACCGGTGCCGACGGGCTTGACGTCCTTGAGGGCGACGCCGTCGAGGGCCTCACTGGGCAGCACGCCCAGCACCAGCTGGTGCGGGAACGCCGCCCACGGCTTGGCCAGGGCGAACCGCACGGTGTGCACGTCGAGCTGCTCGATCCCGGTCAGCACCGGGAACGCGGCCCGCTCGGTCGCGCCGCGCGCCGGGTCGAGCAGGGCGCGGTAGGTGGCGACGACGTCCTCCGGGCCGAACGTGGTGCCGTCGGCGAACGTCACGTCGTCGCGCAGCCGGACGGTCCAGGTCAGGCCGTCGGCGGAGGGTTGCGGCAGGTCGGCGGCCAGGTTGGGCCGCAGGGTGCGGTCCGCGCGGTGCTCGACCAGGCCGTCGTAGATCTTGGAGACGCCGTCGCGGCCGTAGCCCAGCAGCGGGTTGAGCGTGGTCGGCTCGGTGCTGTCGGCCAGCACGATCGAGCTGCCGTCCGCGGTGCCCTCCGCGCTCGGTGTCGTGTTCCCCGTGCACGCGGAGGCGACGAGGACTGCGACTAGTACGAGCGGGGGCAACAGGGAGCGCACGAGACCCGACACTACCTAGAGTGGGCACCATGCGTGTCGCGCTCTGCCAGATCAACTCCACCACCGACCCGGTGGCGAACCTCGACCTGGTGCGGACCGGTGTGGCGCAGGCCGCCGGCGCGCGGGTCGTGGTGTTCCCCGAGGCCACCATGTGCCGGTTCGGCGTGCCGCTCGGGCCGGTCGCCGAGCCGCTGGACGGGCCGTGGGCCACCGCCGTGCGGGAGATCGCGGACGCGGCCGGGGTGGTCGTGGTGGCGGGCATGTTCACGCCCGCGCCGGACGGCCGGGTGGCCAACACGCTGCTGGTGACCGGCGGCAGGCGGCACGTGGGCTACGACAAGATCCACCTCTACGACGCGTTCGGGTTCGAGGAGTCCCGCACGGTCGCGCCGGGGACGAAGCCGGTCGTGGTCGAGGTGGACGGGCTCACGCTCGGCCTGGCCACCTGCTACGACGTGCGCTTCCCGGAGCTGTTCCGGGCGCTGGCCGACCAGGGCGCGGCGGCGGTGCTGCTGTGCGCGTCCTGGGGCGCGGGGCCGGGTAAGCGGGAGCAGTGGGAACTGCTGGTGCGGGCACGGGCGCTGGACTGCACGTCGTGGGTGCTGGCCTGCGGGCAGGCCGACCCCGGGGTCGACCTGGGCGGCGCGCCCACCGGGGTGGGGTTCAGCACGGTCGCGTCGCCGCTGGGCGCGGTGGTCGGGCAGTTGGGCGGCGCGCCGGAGGTGCTGGTCGTCGACGTCGACGCGGCGGCCGTCGAGGAGGCCCGACGCACACTCCCGGTGTTGGCCAACCGACGGCTCTGACCGCGCCCTGAGGGACGCGAATCACTTTCGAGGGATTGGGCCACACGTCCGAGTGAGAGGTCGTGGACCGGTCCGGGTCACGGGAAACCCCGCTGTCGCAGCACAGGACCATGCGAAGGGTGAACCCATGATCAACCAGGCGGAAGTGGACCGGCTGTACGACTGCGACGTCCTCGACGCCCACGGTGAGCGGATCGGGTCGGTCAAGCAGGTGTGGCTGGACGACCGGGACGGCCGACCCATGTGGGCGTCCGTGCACACCGGCCTGTTCGGCATGAAGGAGTCCTTCGTCCCGATCCAGGACGCGACCGTCAGCAAGGGCCACATCGTGGTCCCGGTGGAGAAGCAGCAGGTCAAGGACGCGCCGCGGATCGACACCGAGGACCAGCACATGTCCGACCAGCAGCAGGAGGAGCTGTACCGGTACTACGGGATGATCCCCGGGGTGCGGTCGGGCGAGCACGACAAGCTGACCGGCAAGCAGCAGGCGCGCGGCCGGGAGACGATGGCGGGCAAGCTCACCGACGAGCGCGCGGCGAAGGACCGCGGCGACGCGGTGACCCGCTACGAGGAGCAGCTCGACGTGGGCACCCGGGACGTCGAGGCCGGGCGCGTGCGGCTGGTCAAGCACACCGTGACCGAGCAGCGCGACGTCAGCGTGCCGGTGACCCACGAAGAGGTGCGCGTGGTGCGCGAGCCCGCCGACGGGACCGAGCCCGGCCGTCCGTTCCAGGACGAGGAGGCCGAGGTCTCGCTGCACCGGCAGGAGCCGGTGGTGGACAAGCACGCCGAGGCCGTCGAGCGGGTGCGGCTGGAGAAGGAGGCCGTGACCGAGCAGCGGAAGGTCCGCGGCCAGGTGCGCAAGGAGCAGGTGGACGTGGAGCACCCGCAGGGCCGCGTTCCCCGCGACCCCAAGACCCCGCGCAACCCCGGGGACCCGCGCAGCGCCCGCTGACCAGGCCCGTCGACCACTCGGCAGGGTCGGCTCGGCGGTGTCCACGCCACCGCGCGAGCCGGTGGCGTGGCGGCCCGTCACCGAGCCGGGCCGCCACCCGCCGTCGGTCTCGAAACCCGCTCAGCGCAGGTCCATGCCCAGGTCCAGCGCCGGAGCGGAATGGGTCAGGCCGCCCACCGCCAGGTAGTCCACGCCGGTCTCGGCGTAGGGCCGGGCCACGTCCAGGGTCAGCCCGCCGGAGGCCTCCAGTGCGACGCCCCCTGCCCGACGCACCGCCTCCGCGCAGTCGGCGACGCTGAAGTTGTCCAGCAGCACCAGTTCCGCGCCCTCGGCGACGGCCTCGTCCAACTGCGCCAACGAGTCCACCTCGACCTCGCACGGCAGGCGCGGCGCGTGCGCCCGGACGGCGGCCATCGCCGCGCGCACCGAACCGGCGGCTTGGACGTGGTTGTCCTTGATCAGCACCGCGTCCCCGAGGCCCAGCCGGTGGTTGACGCCGCCGCCGCAGCGCACGGCGTACTTCTCCAGCAGTCGCAGGCCGGGCAGGGTCTTGCGGGAGTCGCGGATCTTCGCCTTGGTGCCCTCGACCTCGTCCACCCACGCGGCGGTGAGCGTGGCGATGCCGGACAGGTGGCACAGCAGGTTCAGCGCGGTGCGCTCGGCGGTCAGCAGGCCGCGCACGGGTCCCCGCACGACCAGCGCGGGCTCGCCGGGCACGGCCTTGTCGCCGTCCTGCTTGCGCTCCAGCACCTCGACGTCCAGAACCTCCTGGAACACCGCGACCGCCACCGGGATGCCCGCGAGCACACCGGCCTTGCGCGGGGTCAGCTCGGCGACGGCCACGGCGTCGGCGGGCACGGTGGCCTCCGTCGTCGCGTCCGGGCCGTAGCGCAGGTCTTCGGCCAGCGCCGTCGTGATGACGCGGCGCACGTCGTCCATGTCGAGCGTCATGCCACCGTCCTCGCGGTCGTGACGGGGTCGGCCAGCACCGGCTGGCCCGACGGGGTGAGCCGGACGACCTGGCCGCGCAGCCAGGTCGCGTCGTCCCGCTGCGGGAAGTCGGTGCGGACGTGGCAGCCGCGGGACTCGGTGCGCTCGGCCGCCGCGGCGATGAGCGCCCGCGCGGCCACGGTGAGCGCCGCGTCCTCCACCAGTTCCCGGGTGTCCAGGCGGCGGTCCACAGTGGACAGGTCGAGCACCGAGCCGACGACGGCCAGGCCCTCGGCGTCCCGGCCGATCGCCGCGTACCGGCTCATGACGCGCTGCAACGCGTCCCGGTCCGCGACCGGCGCGACGGGCAGTTCGGCGGTGCCGGTGCACTTCGCCAGCAGGCCCAGGGCGAGGTCGCTCGCGACCGCCTCGGCGGCACGGGTGCCGACCACCAGGCCTTCGAGCAGGCTGTTGGACGCCAACCGGTTCGCGCCGTGCAGCCCGGTCCGGGCGACCTCACCGGCCGCGTACAGGCCGGTCACCCCGGTCCGTCCGTCCACATCGGATACCACCCCGCCGCACGCGAAGTGCGCCGCCGGGGCGACCGGGATGGCGGCGGTGGCCGGGTCGATGCCCGCCGCGACGCACGCCGCGTGCACCGTCGGGAACCGCCGGGCGAAGTCGGAAATCCTTGTGGCGTCGAGGAAGACGTGGTCGTCGATGCCGCCGGGGGCGCCCGCCATGTGCCGGGTGATGGCCGCCGCCACGACGTCGCGCGGCGCCAGGTCCTCCAGCGGGTGCACGCCGCGCATCACGCGCGCGCCGGTCGCGTCGACCAGCACCGCGCCCTCGCCGCGCACCGCCTCGGTGACCAGCGGGCACCGGCCGCGCGCGCCGCGCCCGGTGTAGAGGACGGTCGGGTGGAACTGCACGAACTCGACGTCCGCGGCCACCGCGCCGGCCCGCAGCGCGAGCGCGAGCCCGTCGCCGGTGGCCACCTCCGGGTTGGAGGTCGCCTGGTAGAGCTGCCCGAGTCCGCCGCTGGCCAGCAGCACGGCGGGCGCGGTCAGCACGCCCGGCACACCGCCGCCGTCCAGCACCAGCAGCCCGCACACCTGACCCAGCGGGGTGCGCACCGCGTCCACCGCGATGTGGTTCTCCAGCACCGGTACCCGGCCGTCGCGGGCCGCCGCGAGCAGCGCCCGTTCGACCTCGGCGCCGGTCGCGTCGCCGCCGGCGTGCACCACCCGGAACGCGCTGTGCCCGCCCTCGCGGGTCCGCGCGAGCCGACCGTCCACACCGGAGTCGAACACCGCACCGCGCTCCCGCAGCCGCGCCACGGCCGCCGGCCCACCCGCGATGATCGCCCGCACGGCGTCCTCGTCGCACAGCCCCGCGCCGGCCACCAGCGTGTCCCGGACGTGCGCTTCGACGGTGTCGCCCTCGTCGTGCTCACCGGGCAGCACGACGGCCACGCCGCCCTGCGCCCACCGGGTGTTGCCGTCACCCTGCTCGGCCTTGGTGACCACCAGGACCCGGAGGCCCAGCTCACGCGCGCGCAGCGCGGCCGTCAGCCCCGCGACCCCCGTGCCGACGACCACGAGGTCGGCCCGCGCCTCCCACACCGGCCCGGTCGCCCGCGCGACCCCGTCCGCGGCCCTCCCGGTCGAGAACCCGGAATTGTCGGCCCCCCGTGGGAGAATGGCATCGGGGGCCGGAGGCCGGCCGGTGTTCACTCGCCGCCGCCGGGCTGCCCGATCTCGATCATCCGCTGCACGGCGCCCTGCGCGCGCTGCGCGGTGTCGAGGTCGACGAACACCTCGTCCTTGCCCTCGCGCAGGCAGCGCAGGAGGGCGGTCGGGGTGATCATCTTCATGTACCGGCACGAGGCCCGGTCGTTCACCGCGCGGAAGTCGATCTCCGGCGCGGCCCGGCGCAGCTGGTGCAGCATGCCGACCTCGGTCGCCACCAGCACCGACTTCGCGCTGGTGCTACGGGCGGCGGTGATCATGTCGCCGGTCGAGAGGATCTTGACCTTCTCCGCCGGGACGGTGCCCTCCCCCGCCAGGTACAGCGCCGAGGTGGCGCAGCCGCACTCCGGGTGGATGAACAGGTCCGCGTCCGGGTTCGCCGCCGCGCGCTCGGCCAGCTCGGGGCCGTTGATGCCCGCGTGGACGTGGCACTCGCCCGCCCAGATGTGCAGGTTGTCCCGGCCGGTCTCGCGCTTGACGTGCGCGCCGAGGAACTGGTCGGGCAGGAAGAGGACCTCGCGGTCGGCCGGGATGGACCGCACGACGTCCACCGCGTTCGAGGACGTGCAGCAGATGTCGGTCTCGGCCTTCACCTCGGCGGTCGTGTTCACGTAGGACACCACGACCGCACCCGGGTGCTCGGCCTTCCAGGCGCGCAGCTGCTCGCCGGTGATCGAGTCGGCCAGCGAGCAACCCGCCCGCTCGTCCGGGATGAGCACGGTCTTGTGGGGGGCCAGGATCTTCGCGGTCTCGGCCATGAAGTGCACGCCGCAGAACACGATGGTCGACGCGTCGCTGGCCGCCGCGATGCGGCTGAGCGCCAGCGAGTCGCCGGTGTGGTGGGCGATGTCCTGGATCTCGGGGAGCTGGTAGTTGTGCGCGAGGATCACGGCGTCCTGCTTGCGCGCGAGTTCCAGCACCTCGTCCCGCCACGCGGCGTCCGGCGCGATGCCGTCGTACGCACCGTCGGCGGTTCGCTCCACGTAGGCGGTAGCGACCATCGTGATCCTCCTTGCGCCAGGTTTTCGCCTTCCGGGCGAAAACGTGGCCGATAGTATCAGCCAAGTGGGTCTCGCGGGACATGAGGTACTGGCCGCAGTGCTCCAGGTGAGAGACGGATCACTCCAGGTCATGCTGTGGGAGCGCGCGCGGGAACCGCACGCTCACCGCTGGTCACTGCCCGGTGGCGGGCTCGGTGCGGACGAGGACGTCGAGGCGTCGATCCGCCGCCAGCTCGCCGAGAAGGTGGACGTGAGACAGCTCTCCCACGTGGAGCAGCTCGCCGTTTTCAGCGCGCCGGCGCGGGTGCCCGGTCCGCGCGTGGTGGCGACGGCGTTCCTGGGCCTGGTGCCGTCCGACACGGACCCGGTGGTGCCTTCGGACACCGCGTGGCACCCCGTGGACGCCCTGCCCGCGACCGCTTTCGACCACGAGGCGATCATCAAGCGGGCGCGGCACCGACTGGCGTCCAAACTGTCCTACACGAACCTGGGCTTCGCGCTCGCGCCGCCGTCGTTCACCATCTCGGCGCTGCGGTCGCTGTACTCGGCGGCGCTGGGGTACAAGGTGTCGGCGACCAACCTGCAACGCGTGCTGTCCCGACGGGGTCTGCTGGAGCCGACGGGCGGGGTCGCGCCGGTGGGTCCGTCCGGTGGTCGACCGGCGGCGCTGTTCCGGTTCGTGTCGCGGGAGATGCGGGTCACCGATCCGTTCGCCGTGCTGCGGCCACCGGCCGGCCGTAGTTTGGGCATGTGACGACGACGCTCCCGCTGTTCCCCCTGGGCACCGTGCTGCTGCCGGGAACGTCGCTGCCGCTGCACGTGTTCGAGCCCAGGTACCGGCAGTTGACGGTGGACCTGGTGACGGGGCAGCTGCCGGACCGCAGCTTCGGCGTGGTCGCCATCCGCCAGGGCTGGGAGGTCGGCCCCGGCAACGCGACCGCGCTGCACACGGTGGGGTGCGAGGCGCTGCTGCACGACGCGAAGCCGTTGCCGGACGGGCGTTTCGACCTGTCGTGCCGGGGCGGGCGGCGGTTCCGCCTGGTGTCGGTGGACACGGAGAGCGCGCCGTACCTGATCGGGACGGTGGAGTGGGTTGCGGACGTGGCGTCACCGCCGGAGGTGGCGGAGATGCTGCCGTTGCTGGAGGAGCGGGCGCGGGCGGCGTTCAGCCGGTACCGGCGGGCGGCGTTCGAGGACGACCCGGCGGTGGAGGCGGAGGGTGCGGCGCTGGCGTACTCGCTGGCGAACGACTGCCTGTTGACGTTGGAGGACCGGCAGCGGTTGTTGGAGGAGCGGTCGGAGGCGCGGCGGTTGCGGATAGTGCGGCGGGCGATGCACCGGGAGGCGGGCATCATCACGGCGCTGCACGCGGTTCCGGCTCCTTTGGCCGAACTGGGCCACCTGCCCCACCGGAACTGACCCGCCGGACCTGACTCGCCGAGAACTGACCCGCCGAGGCAAGCCGAGCCGGGCCGCACAACGCCAGCCGACCCAAGCCGAGCCCGCCGGGCCAGGCCGCGCTGCGCTGGGCCGAGCCACCCCGTCCCACGCCGAGCCAAGCCAGGCCAAGCCAGGCCGGGCCGGGCCAGGCCGGGCCGGACGGGGCCAGGCCGGGCCGGGCCGGACGGGGCCAGGCCGGGCCGGGCGGGGCCAGGCCGGGCCGGGCGGGGCCAGGCCGGGCGGGGCGGGGCCGGGCCGGGCCGGGCCGGGCGGGGCGGGGCCGGGCCGGGCCGGGCGGGGCGGGGCCGGGCGGGGCCGGGCCGGGCCGGGCTGGTCAGTGCCGGGTTGGGTCGGATCGGCGGGACAGCGGGGACGGGCTGGGTGGTGTCGTGGTCTCGGCGGGGCGCGCGGTGAGCCGGCGTCCGCTGCGGCCGAGTGTTCGCGTGTTGATTAATCCTATTGCCCCCTAGTAGGATTGTTCAACAATCCTCTAGCGTGTGGGCCAGCGCACACCCCGAAGCACACCCGAGCCTGCGAGGTGAGAGTCGAGATGAGCAGCCACACCGCGGACACCGCCGCATCGGACCCAGCCGGCACCGGCAGCAGCGCCCCCCACAGCAGCGCCCCGAACAGCAGCGCCACCGACAGCAGCGCCCCGAACAGCGGCACCACCGACAGCGGTGCCTTCGCCTGGTTCCGCACCCTCGGCAAGAAGGGCAAGCGGGCCTTCGTCGGCGCCGCCGGCGGATGGGGTCTGGACTCCTACGACTTCCAGGTCCTCCCACTCAGCCTGGTCGCCATCACCGCCTACTTCGGCATCTCCACCGGCCAAGCAGGCCTCCTGACCACCGTCACCCTCCTGGTCAGCGCCCTCGGCGGCGTCATCGCCGGCATCATGGCCGACCGCATCGGCCGCGTCCGCACCCTGATGATCACCGTCATCACCTACGCGGTCTTCACCGTCCTCTGCGGCTTCGCCACCAGCTACGAAACCCTCCTGGTCTTCCGCGCCCTGCAAGGCCTCGGCTTCGGCGGCGAGTGGGCGGCGGGCGCGATCCTGGTCGCCGAGTACTGCAAACCCCGGTACCG
Organism: Actinosynnema sp. CA-248983; assembly: GCA_050954585.1. Classification (GTDB taxonomy): domain Bacteria; phylum Actinomycetota; class Actinomycetes; order Mycobacteriales; family Pseudonocardiaceae; genus Actinosynnema. The sequence continues at coordinate 6,830,119 of CP191863.1, forward strand.
CGGCCGGGCCGTCGCGTTCGTGCAGAGCAGTTGGGCGGTCGGCTGGGGGCTCGCCGTCCTCGTCTACACCCTCGTCTTCAACCTGTTCCCCCAGGACATCGCCTGGCGCGTCCTGTTCTGGACCGGCGCCCTCCCGGCCGTCCTGATCATCTACCTGCGCCGCAACGTCGAAGACGCCCCGCAGGTCACCGAACGCCGCCGGACCACCAAGAACAAGGGCTCCTTCACCGCCATCTTCAAGCGCGGCACCCTCAAGACCACCTTCTTCGCCGCCCTCCTCGCCACCGGCGTCCAAGGCGGCTACTACACCCTCGCCACCTGGCTGCCCACCTACCTCAAGAAGGAACGCGACCTCACCGTCATCGGCACCGGCGGCTACCTCGCGTTCCTGATCACCGGCGCGTTCATCGGCTACGTCACCGGCGGCTACCTGACCGACCGGCTGGGCCGGAAGAAGACCTTCGCCCTGTTCGCCTTCCTGTCCGCCATCCTGATCGTCCTCTACACCCAGATCCCCGAGGGCGCGAACACCGTCATCCTGTTCCTCGGCTTCCCGCTCGGGTTCTGCACGTCCGCGATCTTCAGCGGCTTCGGCTCGTTCCTCGCCGAGCTGTACCCGACCGCACTGCGCGGCACCGGGCAGGGCTTCACGTACAACTTCGGCCGCGCGGTCGGCGCGCTGTTCCCCGCGCTGGTCGGGTTCATGGCGAGCACCATGGGCGTCGGCGGCGCGATGGTGTTCGGGGCGATCGCGTACGGCATCGCCGTGCTGGCTCTGCTGGGTCTGCCCGAAACCCGCGGAAGGGAACTCGCATGACACCCGAGGAGGTCCGCCGCACGGCCCGCGGCCCCACGGCCGGACTCGCCCCGGGCTACGCGCAGGCCAACCTGATCGCCGTCCCCCTGGACTGGGCCTACGACGTCCTGCTGTTCACCCAGCGCAACCCGAAACCGTGCCCGGTCCTCGACGTCACCGACCCGGGCGCCCGCACCACGGTCCTCGCCGCCGACGCCGACCTGGCCCGGGACGTCCCCCGCTACCGGATCTGGGAGCGCGGCGAACTCCGGGCCGAACCCGCCGACGCCACCGACCACTGGCGCGACGACCTGGTGGCCTTCCTGATCGGGTGCAGCTTCACCTTCGAATCGGCCCTGCGGCGGGCCGGCGTGCCGCTCCGGTACGTCGACCAGGGCCGCAACGTCCCGATGTACATCACGGACCGCGAATGCCGCCCCGCCGGGCGCATCCACGGCCCCCTGGTCGTCAGCATGCGCTACGTCCCCGCCGACCAGGTCGCCACCGCCCACGCCACGACCGCCCGGATGCCCGCCGTGCACGGAGCCCCCGTGCACGCGGGCAACCCCCGCGACCTGGGGATCGAGGACCTGGACCAGCCGGACTTCGGCGACCCCACCACACCGGAACCCGGTGACGTGCCGGTGTTCTGGGCCTGCGGGGTGACACCTCAAGCGGCGGTGATGGCGTCCAAGCCGCCGTTCGCGATCACGCACGCACCCGGCCACATGTTCGTCACCGACGTATCAGACGACGCCTGCACCATCTAGCCGAGACGGCGGCCCAAGTCGTCCAGACCGTTCCAGGCGGCCAGGCACCCATAGGCCAGCGCCGTCCCCAAAGGCCACGCCAGCACGCCCCACCACGTCTCCAGCATCGGCGCGAGGGCGATCATGTCCCCCATCTTCGGCGGGTTCTCGATCGCGTACCGGCTCGCCGCCGACCCGACCCCGGTCCGCTGCCCCAGGCACGCCGCCAACACGCCACCACCCGTGGCCGCCAGCATCACCACGGGGCCACGACGTTCCCGGAGCAGCCACACCGCGATCCCGGTCAGCAGCCCGGCACCCAGGCCGATCAGCACGAACAGCATCAAGCCGTCCAGCCGGTGGTAGCTCTCCCCGGTCACCGGCACCAGGGCCCCGTCCTGGGCGACGACCACGTTCTGCGGCGGCGCGAGCCGCGCCCACAGCCAGCCGGCGGGCAGGCCCAGCAGGGCGATCGTGGACAGCACGGCGAAACCGGGCAGCAGGTCGCGCTTCACCACGACCCGGGGGCGCGGGGGCAGGTAGCGGTAGACGAAGACGGGCGGCACGCGCACGGGGGCGGCGCGTTCGTCCACCGGTTGTTCAGCCACCACGCACGCCTCCCCTGCCCGAACGAACCGACGCAGGGGAGGTTACCGCGCGTGCGTACGACCCTCGTGATGGCCGGGTCAAGCCGAAGAGGTGATCTCCCCGTGCCGGCTGCACGTGGCGGTCCACCCCGACGGCGTCACCTGCACCACCATGCGCCGGGCGCAGGCCGCGCAGAACCGGGGCGGGTCGATCACCCGCAGGCGCTTCGTGCACGCGGCGTGGTCGACCTCCCCGAGGTCCTTGCCGCAGTACCCGCAATACACAGCCGTCATCACAGCGTCTTGCTCAGTTCCTTGATCGGCATGGACAGCTCTTCCAGCATGTCCAGGTCGTCCTGCGCCGGGCGGCCCAGGTTGGTCAGGTAGTTGCCCACGATGATCGCGTTGACGCCGCCGAGCATGCCCTGCTTCGCGCCCAGGTCGCCGAAGGTCAGCTCACGGCCGCCCGCGAAGCGCAGGATCGTGCGCGGCAGGGCCAGCCGGAACGCGCCGACGGTCTTGAGCGCCTCGGTGCCCTCGACCACCGGGTAGTTCTCGTAGGGCGTGCCCGGGTTGGGGATGAGGAAGTTCAGCGGCACCTCGTCCGGCTCCAGGGCGGCGAGCTGCACGGCGAACTCCGCGCGCTGCTCCAGCGTCTCGCCCATGCCGATGATGCCGCCGCAGCACACCTCCATGCCCGCCTCGCGCACCATCTTCAGCGTGTCCCACCGCTCCTCCCACGAGTGGGTGGTGACGACGTTCGGGAAGTGCGAGCGCGCGGTTTCGAGGTTGTGGTTGTAGCGGTGGACGCCCATCGCCACCAGCTCGTCCACCTGCTCCTGGGTGAGCATCCCCAGCGAGCAGGCGATCTGGATGTCGTTGCCGTCCTCGCGGATGGCCTTGATGCCGTCGCGGACCTGGGAGAGCAGCCGCTGGTCCGGGCCGCGCACGGCGGCCACGATGCAGAACTCGGTGGCGCCGGTGTCGCGGGTCTGGCGGGCCGCGCGCACCAGGCCGGGGATGTCCAGCCACGCCGAGCGCACCGGGGACGGGAACTGCCCGGACTGCGAGCAGAAGTGGCAGTCCTCGGGGCAGCCGCCGGTCTTGAGCGACACGATGCCCTCGACCTCGACCTCCGGCCCGCACCAGCGCATCCGGACCTGGTGGGCCAGCTCCAGCAGCTCGGGGATGCGGTCGTCGTCGAGGGAGAGCACGGCGAGCACCTGCTCCTCGGACAGGCCGACACCGCGCTCCAGCACCTGCTCACGGGCAACGCCGAGGACATCGACCTGTTCGGGGGCTGCGGTCACGGTGGTTCTCCCAGGGGGTCGTCCGGCGGTGGTCCGGCGGTCAGTCTGCCGCACGTCCGCGCCCCCTACCCAGCGATGTACGTCACTGACTCGGTCAACAAACGTGTGGCGCGGCGAACTTCTCCGGGTCGAACGTGCCGCCGAACCACGGCGACAGCCCTTCCCGCGCGGCGGCCAGGAACTCGTCCCGCCCCAGCCCGGCCGCGCCGTCGGGCAGCACGCCCAGCAGCGGCGCGCCGGCCGCCTCGGGCAGGTCGACCAGGTTGCACCGGGCCGCCAGGTCCGGCGCCGCGGGCCAGCGCCCGACCACCACGCCCACCGACTCCAGTCCGCGGCGCAGGATGGCCTCGGCGGTCAGGGCGGTGGCGTTCAGGGTGCCCAGGCCGGCCTGCGCGACGACGAGCACGGGCGCGTTGAGCGCCCAGGCGGCGTCGGCGATGGTGGTGCCCTCGTCGTCGAACCGCACCAGCAGCCCGCCCGCGCCCTCGACCAGGACCAAGTCGTGCGCCTCGTCCAGCTCGACGGCCGCCGCGGCGACCTCGCTGGGGTGCACGCTGGGCTGACCGGCCCGCCGCGCGGCCGTCGCCGGTGCCAGGGGCTCGGGGTATCGCCGCAGCTCACGAGTGGTGACGGGGCCCGCGAGGCGGGCCACCTCGGCCAGGTCGCCGGGCTCGCCGTCGGCGACCCCGGTCTGCGCGGGCTTGAGGACGGCGACCCGGCGCCCGTCGGCGATCGCGAGGGCGGCCAGGGCGGCGACGGTCACCGTCTTGCCGACCTCGGTGCCGGTACCGGTGATCACGAGGACGCTCACGGGTGCTCACCCTACGACTGCACGCACCGTAGCGACCGGCAGCGTTCTACGCTCACCCTCATGGCTGAGATCGTTCTCTATGGTGCGGACTGGTGCGGCGACTGCCGGCGGGCGAAGGCGTGGCTGCGGGAGCACGAAGTGCCGTTCACCGACGTCGACGTCGAGCACGACGACGCCGCCCGGGACAAGGCGATCGAGATCGCGGGCGGGCGCAAGAACATCCCGGTGGTCGTGCTGCCCGACGGCACGGTCCTGGTCGAGCCCACCAACACCCAGTTGGCCGAAGCCATCCGGGTCTGACGGCCAGGTCCACCCGGAGCCGAGCCCGAGCCGATGGCGTGGGCCTCAACCCCGCTGCGCGTGTGGTGCTCGGCCGCGGCCGAGCCGACCTGCCGGAGGCAGGTCAACCGGACGCAGGCAGGTCAACCGGACGCGGCCTCGGCGGCTGCCACCACGGCCGCCGAGATCGCAGCAACATCATCAGGGGTGCTGATGAACGGCGGCATGGTGTAGATCAAGTCGCGGAACGGCCGCAGCCACACGCCGTGATCGACCGCCGCCGCCGTTGCCGCCGCCATGTCCACCTGGTGGTCGAGTTGGACCACGCCGATCGCGCCCAGCACCCGGACCTCTCCCGGCGCACCCGCCAGTCCGGCCCGAAGACCGGCCTCGATCCCGGCCACCTCCGCGCGCCAGTCGCGGGACAGCAGCAGGTCGATCGACGCCGAAGCGACGGCGGAGGCCAGCGGGTTGCCCATGAACGTCGGCCCGTGGGCCAGCACCGGCACCTCGCCGCGCGAGATCCCGTCGGCCACCCGGGCCGAGCACAGGGTGGCCGCCATGGACAGGTAACCGCCGGTCAGCGCCTTGCCGACGCACATCACGTCCGGGCTGATCCCCGCGTGGTCGGCGGCGAACAGCTCGCCGGTCCGGCCGAACCCGGTGGCGATCTCGTCGAAGACCAGCAGCACGTCGTGCGCCAGGGTCAGCTCGCGCAGCACGTGCAGGTAGCGCGGGTCGTGGAAGCGCATCCCGCCCGCGCCCTGCACCACCGGTTCGACGATCACGGCGGCCAGTTCGTCGGCGTGCTCCTCGACCAGCCGCGCCAACTCCTCGACGTAGTCGGGCTCCAGGTCGCGCGGCGGCGGGCCGGCGAAGACCTGGTCGGGCAGCACGCCCCGCCACAACGAGTGCATGCCGCCCTCGGGGTCGCACACGGACATCGGCTGGAACGTGTCCCCGTGGTACCCGCCGCGCCAGGTCAGCAGCCGCCGCTTCTCCGGTCGGCCCCGCGAACGCCAGTACTGGAGGCACATCTTGACCGCGACCTCGACCGACACCGAGCCCGAGTCGCACAGGAACACGTGCTCCAGCGGCTCGGGCGTGATGTCGACCAGCTTCTTCGCCAGCGCGACGGCGGGCTCGTGGGTCAGCCCGCCGAACATCACGTGGCTCATCCGGCCGAGCTGGTCGCGGACGGCGGCGTCGAGCACCGGGTGCCGGTAGCCGTGGATCGCCGCCCACCACGACGACATGCCGTCGACCAGTTCCCGCCCGTCGTCCAGCCGGAGCCGGACACCCTCCGCCGAGTCGACGACCAGCGGCTGGTGGGTGCCCGGCATCGGGGCGTACGGGTGCCAGACGTGCGCCTGGTCCAGTTTCAGCAGCTCAGTGCGCTCCACGGTCCGAGAGGCTAACCGGCAGCGAGTACAGGCCCCGCATCAGCGTGCTCTCCCGCCACCGCAGGGTGTCCGGCTCGGCGGCCAGGCCGAGGTCGAACCGGTCCAGCAGCGACCCCACGGCGATCTCGCCCTCCAGCCGGGCCAGCGGCGCGCCCAGGCAGTAGTGCACGCCGTGCCCGAACGCGAGGTGCCCGCCCGCCGGCCGGGTGATGTCGAAGCTGTCCGCGTCGGGGAACCGCGCGCCGTCCCGGTTGGCCGAGACCAGCGACACCAGCACGAAGTGGCCCTCCGGGATGAGCACGTCGCCGACCTGGACCTCCTCCGTGGTGAAGCGGAAGGTCGCCTGGTTGACCGGCCCCTCGTAGCGCAGGAACTCCTCGATCGCGCCGGGCAGCAGGGACCGGTCGGCCCGCAGCTTCTCCAGCTGGTCGGGGTGGCGGAGCAGGTTGAACACGCCGGTGGCGATCAGGTTGACGGTCGTCTCGTGGCCCGCGACCAGCAGCAGGAACGCCATCGAGATCAGCTCGACCTCGTCCAGCTGGTCGTCGTCCTCGGTGGCGTGCACCAGGGCGGAGAAGAAGTCGTCGCCCGGGTTGGCCCGCTTGTCGGCGACCAGGCCCGCCAGGAAGCCCGCCATCGCCGCGCCGGCCTCGTGCATCAGCTCCGGCTGGTTGCCCGCGACCAGGATGTTCGACCAGCGGCGGAAGTCCTCGCGCTGGTCCAACGGGACGTTGAGCAGCTCGCAGATCACCGTGATGGGCAACGGGAACGCGAGCGCCTCCACCAGGTCCACCTCGCCCTGGGCAGCCGCGGCCTCCAGCAGCTCGTCGGTGATCTCCTGGATGCGCGGGCGCAGCGCCTCGACCCGCTTGGGCGTGAACGCCTTGGTGACCAGCTTGCGCAGCCGGGTGTGGTTGGGCGGGTCGGTGTTGAGCATGTGCCGGACCAGGGACTGGTCGAACAGCACCGGGTCGCCCTCGCCCGTCCAGTGCCGGGCGGCCAGCTCGTTGGTCCGGGCGTGGTCCTTGGCGAAGCGCGGGTCGGCCAGCACGAAGCGGGCCTCCTCGTACCGGGTGACCAGCCAGACCCGAAGGCCGCGCGGCAACACGACCTGCGTCGCGGCGGACTCTTCGCGCAGGCGCGCGTGCACGCTGTGCGGGTCCTCGAAGTACTCCTCGTCGATCACGAGCGGACCCGTCGCAGTCTCCCCCATGGTGCAACCCTCCTGTTGAGTAAACCCTGTTTACTCAACGCCCGTGGAGATCGGAGGGTGCCCGCTTCGTCACAACGTCACTCGAACGGCCTAGCGGAGGCCGCTCAGCCCAGGCAGCCGGGACCCAGCAGCGCCTTCAGGTCGCCCATCAACGACGGCGTCGGGCTGACCCGCAAAGCGTCGGCCAGCTTGAGCACCGTGTTCCGGCTGGCGTTGATGATCAGGTTCAGGTGCACCTCGGTCGTACCGGGGTGCGCCCGCAACACTTCCTTCAACGACGTGACCAGCTTCGGGTCGCACCGCGCCGCCTGGACCTTCAGCCGCAACGCCTGCGCGCCCAGCTCCGACAGGTCCGGCACCACCAGGTCGTTCGCGATCAACGAGATCCGGTCCTCGCGCTTCGCCACCCGGGCCTTGACCAGCACGATCGCGTCCTCCGCGACCGACATGCCGTGCACCATGTAGCTCTTGGGGAAGAACAGCACCTCGATGCCACCGGCGAGGTCTTCGAGCTGCGCCGACGCCCACGGCTCGCCGTTCTTGTTCACCCGCCGCGTCACCGACGCGAGGATGCCGCCCAGCGTGACCTGCGTGCCGTCCGGCACGTCGCCTTCCAGGATGCGCGCGATCGAAGCGTCCGAATAGGACTCCAGCACCTGCTCCACCCCGTTGAGCGGGTGGCCGGAGACGTACAGGCCCAGCATCTCGCGCTCCAGCGTGAGCTGGTGCTTGGGTTCCCACTGGTCGTCGGGGATCTTCACGTCGAAGGCGCTGCCCACGCCGTCGTCGCCGCCACCGTCGCCGAACAGGTCGAACTGGCCGCGGGCCTCTTCCTTCTTGGTGACCATGATCGCGTCGACCGCTTCGACGTGGATCATGTGCAGGCCCTTGCGCGGGTGGCCCAGCGAGTCGAACGCGCCGGCCTTGATCAGGGATTCCACGACCTTCTTGTTGCAGACCGTGGCGTCGACCTTGCGCAGGAAGTCGGAGAAGTCGGCGAACTTCCCCTTCTCCTTGCGCGCCTTGATGATCGCCTCGACGACGTTGGCGCCGACGTTGCGGATCGCGCCCAGGCCGAAGCGGATGTCGTCGCCGACCGCGACGAACTCGCGCTCCGACTCGTTGACGTCCGGCGGGAGCACGGTGATGCCCATGCGCCGGCACTCGGCGAGGTAGATCGCCGACTTGTCCTTGTTGTCCGAGTTCGTGGTGAGCAGGGCGGCCATGTACTCGCCGGGGAAGTTCGCCTTCAGGTAGGCGGTCCAGTACGCGATCAGGCCGTAGGCGGCGGAGTGCGCCTTGTTGAACGCGTAGTCGGCGAACGGGACCAGGATGTCCCACAGGGTCTTGATGGACTCGGCGGAGTAGCCGTTGTCCAGCATGCCCTTCTCGAAACCCTCGAACTCCTTGTCGAGGATCTCCTTCTTCTTCTTGCCCATCGCGCGGCGGAGCAGGTCCGCTTGGGCCAGCGAGTAGCCCGCGACCTTCCGCGCGATCGCCATGACCTGCTCCTGGTAGACGATCAGGCCGTAGGTCGTGTCCAGGATCTCGGCCAGCGGCTCTTCGAGTTCCTTGTGGATGGGCACGATCTCCTGCTGCTTGTTCTTGCGCAGCGCGTAGTTCGTGTGCGAGTTCGCGCCCATCGGGCCCGGCCGGTACAGGGCGATGACGGCGGAGACGTCTTCGAAGTTGTCGGGGCGCATCAGGCGCAGCAGGTCGCGCAGGGCGCCACCGTCGAGCTGGAACACGCCCAGGGTGTCGCCGCGGCCCAGCAGGTCGTAGGTCTTCTTGTCGTCCAGCGGCGCCCGGGTGATGTCGACCTCGCCCTTGCCGTTGAGCGAGATGTTCTTCAGGGCGTCGTCGATGGTGGTGAGGTTGCTCAGGCCCAGGAAGTCCATCTTGAGCAGGCCGAGCGTCTCGCACGTGGGGTAGTCGAACTGGGTGATGATCGACCCGTCCTGCGGGCGCATCCACACCGGGATGTGGTCCATCAGCGGTTCCGCGGACATGATCACCGCGCAGGCGTGCACGCCGGCGTTGCGGATCAGGCCCTCCAGGCCGCGGCCGGTGTCGATGATCTCCTTGACCTGCGGGTCGGTCTCGTACAGCGCGCGGACCTCGGCGGCCTCGGAGTACCGCTTGTGCGCCGGGTCGAACACGCCGGACAGCGGGATGTCCTTGCCCATCACCGCGGGCGGCATGGCCTTGGAGATGCGGTCGGCCACCGCGTAGCCGGGCTGGCCGTACAGGACGCGGGCGGAGTCCTTGATGGCCGCCTTCGCCTTGATGGTGCCGAACGTGATCACCTGGGCGACCTTGTCCTGGCCCCACTTCTCGGTGACGTACCGGATCACGTCACCGCGCCGGCGCTCGTCGAAGTCGATGTCGATGTCGGGCGGGGACACCCGGTCCGGGTTGAGGAACCGCTCGAAGATCAGGCCGTGGGCCAGCGGGTCCAGGTCGGTGATGCCCATCGCGTAGGCGATCAGCGCGCCCGCGGCGGAACCGCGACCCGGGCCGACCCGGATGCCGTTCTCCTTGGCCCAGTTGATGAAATCCGCCACGACCAGGAAGTACGACGGGAACCCCATCTGCAGGATGACGCCGATCTCGAACTCGACCTGCTTGCGGTGGATCTCGTCGACGCCGCCGGGGAACCGGCGGCGCATGCCCTCCCAGACCTGCTCGCGGAAGTAGTCGGCCTCCGTCATGCCCTCGGGGACCGGGTAGCGCGGCATGAGGTTCTGGAACGCGAACATGCCGGTGGTGTCGACCTTCTCGGCCACCAGCAGGGTGTTGCGGCACCCCTCCTGCCAGGCGTCGGAGGAGTCGATCGCGCGCATCTCGTCCGGCGACTTCAGGTAGTAGCCCGAGCCGTCGAACTTGAACCGGGTCGGGTCCTGGAGGGTCTTGCCGGTCTGCACGCACAGCAGCGCGTCGTGCGCCTCGCGGTCCTCGGCGAAGGTGTAGTGGCTGTCGTTGGTCACCACGAACGGGATGGCCAGCTTCTTGGCGATCTCCAGCAGGCCGCCGCGGACCCGGCTCTCGATCTCGATGCCGTGGTCCATGAGCTCGACGAAGAAGTTGTCCGCGCCGTAGATGTCGCGCCACTTGGCGGCGGCCTCCAGCGCCTCCTTCTCGTGGCCGAGCCGCAGCCGGGTCTGCACCTCGCCGGACGGGCAGCCGGTGGTGGCCATCAGGCCCGCCGAGTGCTCGGCGACCAGCTCGGAATCCATCCGCGGCCACTTGCCCAGCTGGCCCTCGGTGGAGGCGCGGCTGGACAGCTTCATCAGGTTGTGCAGGCCCTCGTTGTTCCGGGCCCAGATCGTCTGGTGGGTGTACGCGCCGCTGGCGGAGACGTCGTCGGACTTCTGGCCGGGGTCGCCCCACAGGACGCGCTTCTTGTTGAACCGGGATTCGGGCGCCATGTAGGCCTCGATCCCGACCACGGGCTTGATGCCGGCCGCCGTCGCCTGCTTGTAGAAGTCGTAGGCGCCGTACATGTTGCCGTGGTCGGTGATGGCGGCGGCGGTCATGCCGAGGCGCTCGCACTCGGCGAACATGTCCTTCAGCTTCGCCGCGCCGTCGAGCATCGAGTACTCGGTGTGCACGTGGAGGTGCACAAACGAGTCCGCCACCATGCCTCCTCGAAGATCGGGACTGCCCGGTGGGAAGGCACGGGCAAGACTGCCCTCGACCCTACATCTCGCGCCCTGCCCGAGCCCCTCCGCCGGCCCCGATTTTCGCCCACCGGACCGACGACCGCTCGCACCTTTGCCGGGCGAGTCGCGGGCAGGCTCGGATGGGTCGATCCGGCGACCGGCGGCGGGGCGATGGCGCGGAGATCTTGCCGGCCGGGTAGCGTTCCCCGTGTGGTAGCGCCGGATCCCGTCGACGCCCGTCTCCTGGCCATGCTCGCCGAGATGGGGCGCGCCGCCGTGCACGAGATCGCGGCCCGGCTGGGGATGGACCCCCGGGAAGCCGCGACCCGCCTGATCACCCTGTCCGGCAGCGGCCTGCCGCTGCTGGTGGGCGTCGAGTGCGACCCCAACGGCATCCGCAAGGCCCTCGCCAACAGCGTGGCCTGGGGCAACTACAACGGCCCCACCGGCGCCGCCCGCGGCACCCCCAGCGGCCCGTACCCGCAGCCACCCCAGCCCGGCACCGTCAGCGGCGCCTACCGCCAGGGCCCGCCCAGCGGCCCGTTCCCGGCCCAGTCCGGCCCGGTGCCCGTGCAGTCCGGCCCGGTCCCCGTGCAGTCGGGCCCGGTGCCCGTGCAGTCCGGCCCGGTGCCCGTCCAGGAGCCCCAGCACACGTGGGGCGTCCCCGGCACGTCGAACTGGGCCCGCGGCGAGCAGGCGCCCGCCCCGAGGTCCCGCACCGGCACGGTCGGCAGCACCCTGGAGACCGAAGGCCTGGAGGGCGCCCGCTTCACCATCCAGTTGGTCGAGGTCGTCGACCCGGCCGACTTCCTGTTCACCGCCGCCGGCTACAAGCTGGCCGACGGCGAGCGCGCGGTGGTGGTGCACACCGAGCTGAACAACATCGGCACGGTGCCGTTCAACGCCCTGCCGGACATGTACCTGGTCCTGATGACCAACACGGGCGAGACGGTCACCAAAGCCCCGGTTTCGCTGTCGTCCAGGCCGCCGCACAAGATCGGCGTCCAACCGGGTGAGACGGCCGGCGGCCACACGGTGTACATCCTCCCGGAGAACACCCGGGTGACCTCCATCCGCTGGAGCTCACGCCCGGAGACCGACCTCAACACCCTCGTCTGGGTCGTCGAGGACTAGACGGACACCGGCTCGCGCGGCACCCCGGCGTCACCCCGAGTCAGCACCACCCCCACCACCAGCGCCAGCACGCTGGCCCCCGCGATCACCACGATCATCGGCACGACACTCGCCGACCCACCGGCCCCCACCAGCGGCGCCATCGACCCGGCCACCACGAACCGGGTCACCCCCAGCACCGCCGACGCGCTCCCCGCCGCCTCCGCGTACCGCGCCATCGCGAGCGTCGCCGCGTTCGGTGTCAGCACCCCCACGCTGGTCGTCACCAGGAACATCGGCGCCAGGAACGCCAGCAGCCCACCGCCGAACACCCCGGTCGCCACCAGCCCCACCCCACCCACCGCGCCCATGCCCAGCCCCAGCCACAGCAGCGCCTTGGGCAGGACCCGACCGGTGAGCGCCGTGTTCAGCAGCCCGGCGATGAAGATCGCCACGCTGTTCGCCCCGAACACCACGCTGAACTGCTGCGGCGACAGCCCGAACACGCCCTGGAGCGCGAACGACGCCCCCGCCACGTACCCGAACAGCGCCCCCAGCGCCAGCGCCGACGACAACGCGTACCCCAGGAACGCCCGGTCGGTCAGCAGGACGCCGAACACCCGGGCCGTCGCCCACCACGCGGTCGGTCGACGCCGGTCCGGCGGCAGGGTCTCCGGCAGCGCGATCGCCAGCACCACGAACAGCACCACCGCGATCAACGCCAGCGCCACGAACGTCCCGCGCCACGTCGTGAACCGCAGCAACTGCCCGCCCAGCACCGGCGCGAGCACCGGCCCCAGGCCGTTGGTCAGCAACAACAGGGACATGAACCGGGCCATCGCCAAGCCCTCGAACCGGTCCCGCGCGATGGCCAGCGCCACCACGAACCCCGACGCCACGCTGAACCCCTGCACCAGCCGCAACGCCGCCAGCGCACCCGCCGACGGCGCGACCGCGCACACCAGCGACACCACCACGTACAGGGCGACGCCGAACAGCAGCGGCCGGCGGCGGCCCAACGAGTCGGACAGCGTGCCGATCACCAGCTGGCCGATCGACATCCCCACGATGAACGTGGTCAGCGACAACTGGACCTGCGACGGCCCCGCGCCGAACTCCTGCGCCACCGCCGGGAACGCGGGCAGGTACGTGTCGATGGACAACGGGCCCAGCAAGCACAACGCGCCGAGCAACAACAGCAGTCTCGTCCTCATGGATCCCCCGGTTCCAGTCGGAGCTACTCGGAGGTGGAGGGAACCCGCACCGCCGAGATCCGGTGGGTCACCCGTTCCGGCGAAGCAACTTGCCGAAGAACGACCGTTTCGGGGTTCCTCCGGCTGCTCGCCCGCCTGCCGGAAACCCTCCCGCCGACTCGGCTCCGGCACCGGGTCGACCGGTGCCGGTTCGGCGCCGAACCCCGCCGGGGGCAGGTCGCCGCCGATCACCGCCGGCGCGACCGTGAACCCGTCCGGGTCCTCCGGGCGCGCGAAACCCTGCGGCGGTGTGAGATCCGCATCGCCGTACTGCGTGGACACCACACGTACCTCCCCCTGATCACCATGGCCGTTGATCCGACGTTACGCGAACGCGACCTTCGGGGGGAGGCGGTGATCGGGGGAGGTCAGCCCTCCGCGCGCAGCAGGTCCAGTGCCCCGACCAGGTCCGCCGGGTACTCGCTGGTGAACTCGACCCACTGCCCGTCCGCCGGGTGGTGGAACCCGAGCGTCCGGGCGTGCAGCCACTGCCGGGTCACGCCCAGCCGCTTGGCCAGCACCGGGTCCGCGCCGTAGGTCAGGTCGCCGACGCACGGGTGGCGCAGCGCCGAGAAGTGCACGCGGATCTGGTGGGTACGCCCGGTCTCCAGGTGCACGTCCAGCAGCGACGCCGCGCGGAACGCCTCCGCCACCTCGTAGTGGGTGATGCTGGGCTTGCCGTTGGCCATCACGGCGAACTTGTAGTCGTGCTTGGGGTGCCGGTCGATCGGCGCGTCGATGGTGCCCCGGATCGGGTCCGGGTGGCCCTGCACCAGCGCGTGGTACAGCTTCTCGACGGTCCGCTCCTTGAACGCGTGCTTGAGCGCCGAGTACGCGTGCTCGCTCTTGGCGACGACCATCACGCCGGTGGTGCCGACGTCGAGCCGGTGCACCACGCCCTGCCGCTCGGCCGCGCCGGACGTGGCGATGCGCACACCCGCCGCCGCCAGGCCGCCGACCACGGTCGGTCCGGTCCAACCGGGGCTGGGGTGCACGGCCACGCCGACCGGCTTGTCCACCACGATCACGTCGTCGTCCTCGTGCAGGACGATCAGGCCCTCCACCGGCACGGCCTGGACCTGCACCGGCCGCTCCGGCTCGGGCAGGGTGACCTCCAGCCACGCGCCCGCGACGAGCCGGTCGGACTTGCCCGCCGGACGCCCGTCCAGCACGACGTCCCCGGACTCGGTGAGCGCCGCGACGGCGGTGCGGGACAGGCCCAGCAGCTTGGCCAGGCCCGCGTCGACGCGCATCCCGTCCAGGCCGTCGGGCACGGGCAGCGTGCGGTAGCCGCTCATGCCTTCTTCTCCACGCGGGTGCCGTCGTAGTCGCGCTGGAGGAGCGCCATCAGCACGATCACGGCGCCACCCACGCAGATGGCGGAGTCGGCGACGTTGAACACCGGGAAGAACGCCCCGTAGGGCTCGACCACGGAGATGAAGTCCACGACGTGCCCGCGCAGCGGACCCGGCCCCCGGAAGATCCGGTCGGCGAGGTTGCCCACCGCGCCGCCCAGCACCAGGCCCAGGCCGATGGCCCAGCCGACGGACCGCAGCTTGCGCGCGATCCACAGGATGAACCCGACCACGCCGCACGCGATCAGCGCGAGGATCACCGTGTAGCCCTCGGCCATGCCGAACGCGGCGCCGGAGTTGCGCAGGAACGACAGGTAGACCAGGCCGCCGAGCAGCTCGATCGGGGCCTGCCCTTCGAGCCGCTGCACGGCGATGACCTTCGTCACCAGGTCCAGCGCGAAGACGACCGGGGCGATGGCGGCCAGCAGCCACACCCGCTTCTTGGGCAACGGCTGCTCGGTCGGCTCGGCTTGCTCGACCTCCGCGGGCTCGGCGGGTTCGGCGTTGGACTCGGTGCTCACCGGGCCATTGTCCAGCATGGCCTCAGCGCAGGAACGGCGGGAGCGGGCGCTGGTCGTCCACCGGGGTCCAGCGGCCGTCCACGACCTCGTACTCCCACCGCGGCCCCTCGGTCACCAGCGACCGCAGCGCCGCCACCAGCCGGTCCACGTGCTCGACCGTGGTGCCCAGGCCCAGCGAGGCGCGCAGCGCCCGCTGCCCGTCGGCCAGCCGGTGCACGGCGA
This sequence comes from Actinosynnema sp. CA-248983, assembly GCA_050954585.1. GTDB lineage: Bacteria > Actinomycetota > Actinomycetes > Mycobacteriales > Pseudonocardiaceae > Actinosynnema. The sequence goes on from CP191863.1 coordinate 6,845,393, forward strand.
CGTGCGCGCAGAACGCCCCGTCCCGCACGCCGACCCCGTGCTCGGCGGACAGCGCGGCGGCCAGGAAACCGGCGTCCTGCCCGCGCACCACGAAGCTCACCACGCCGACCCGGTCGTGCTCGGCCCCGAACAGCGCCAGCTCGCAGGCCCCGGGCACGGTCGCCAGGCCCGCCCGCAGCCGGCCCAGCAGCTCCCGCTCGTGCGCCACGGTCTGCTCCCAGTGCCGGCCCAGCACGTCGCAGGCCACCGCCAGGGCGTGCACGCCGACCACGTTGGGCGACCCGGCCTCGTGCCGCTCGGGCACCGCCGACCAGGCCACGCCCAGCCGGTCGCCGTGGTCGCTGACCCGGGCCGTCGCGCCGCCGCCGACCAGGTACGGCTCGGCCGCCTGCAACCAGTCCGCGCGCCCGACCAGCACGCCGGCGCCGAAGGGCGCGTAGACCTTGTGCCCGGACAGCACGGCGTAGTCGACGTCGAGCGCCTTGAGGTCCACCGGCCGGTGCGGGGCGAGCTGGGCGGCGTCCAGGGCGATGCGGGCCCCGTGCCGCCGGGCGACCGCCGCCAGCTCGGCCACCGGCCACACCTCGCCGGTCACGTTGGACGCCCCGGTCACCACGACCAGCCGCGGCCCGACCGGGGCCTCCCGCAACGCCCGGTCCAGCGCCAACACCGCTTCACCCGCGCTCGAAGGCGTCCGCAGCCGCCGCACGTGCGGGCCGCGCCACGGCAGCAGCGCCGCGTGGTGCTCGGTGTCGAACAGGACCACCGCGGTCTTGCGGGGCAGGCTGCGGGCCAGCAGGTTCAGCGCGTCGGTGGTGTTGCGGGTGAACACGACGGTGTCGCCGGTGCGGGCGCCGAGGAACCGGCGCACCGAGTCCCGGGCCTGCTCGTAGACCTTCGTGGACACCTGGGAGGCGAAGCCCGCGCCCCGGTGCACGCTCGCGTACCAGGGCAGCAGTTCGTCGACCGCGTCACGCACCTGCTCCAGACAGGGCGCGCTGGCCGCGTGGTCGAGGTTGGCGTACTCGACGCGCTCACCGGTCACCAGCGGCACGCGCAACGATGCTCCGACGACGCGGGGCAGAGCGGCGATCGATCCGGGGACTGCGACAGTCACGACACCCTCCGGCGGGGTCCAGGCGGACTCCGCTGACGAGAGTGGAGGCCCGCGCTTGCCCGACGCCCTCCGCGCCAGGCCAGGTCCTCATCGGGGGCACCCCACCGCGGTAGGAGGGTTGCCGGCCAGCTAGCCCGAGCTTCGCGCTGGCACTCATGACCTTGGACCCGACGTTAACCCACCGCCGACCACGAGTCGAGAGGGGTTCACATCATGGGAGACCGGTGTCGCCCATCCACCGCGCGTACCGACCGGCCCGGTCGACGGCGCGAATGCGCTGCTCAGTGGCGGTGCGGGCGCTCTCCGTGCAGACCACGAGGAGCTGGTCGTACTCCTGGAGCCGGGTCGTGGGCTGCGGCGTGAACCCTTCGTCACCGCGCACCACCAGGCTCACCGCCGCGCCCGGCGGCAGCCGCAGCTCGCTCAGGTAGACGCCGTGCAGCTTGGAACCGCGCTGGATGCGCACCTGGAGCAGCTCCGCGCCCAGTTCGTCCAGCGCGGACGAGTCCACCTGGACCTCCCGGGCCTCACCGGACTTCTCCAGCTTCAACCACCGCGCCAGCCACGGCAGGGTGCTGCCCTGCACCACGGTCAGCACCACGACCAGCACGAACACCGCGTCCACCAGGTCCTGCGCGCCCGGCACGTTCTGGATCAACGGGATCAGCGCGAACACGATCGGCACCGCGCCGCGCAGCCCCGACCACGATATGAACAGCTGCTCGCGCCACGGCACCCGGAACGGCAGGGCCGCGCACAACACCGACAACGGCCGGGCCAGCAGCACCAGCACACCGCCCGCCACCAGCGCGGGGACCAGCGCCTCCAGCAGCCGGCCGGGCGAGGCGTACAGGCCGAGCAGCACGAACAGCCCGATCTGGGCGACCCAGCCCAGGCCCTCGGCGAAGGACAGGGTGTCCGCGCGGTGCGGCAGGCGGGCGTTGCCCAGCACCAGCGCGGCGGTGTAGACGGCGAGGAACCCGGACGCGTGCGCGAGGTCGCCCGCGGTGTAGGCGAGCAGGCACACCGCGACGGTCGCCAGCGGGTACAGGCCGGTCGCGGGCAGGGCCGCGCGGCGCAGGCCCTCCGCGCCCAGCCGGCCCAGCGTGACGCCGATCGCCGCGCCGGCCACCAGCTCGTAGCCCATGAGCAGCGGGGCGGTCCAGGTGATCGGGTCCGGCGCGGCGAGCAGGACGACCGCGAGGTACACCGGGGCGTCGTTGATGCCCGACTCCAGCTCCAGCGCGCCGGTCAGCCGCTTGCCCACGCCGACCCCGCGCAGCACGCTGAACACCGCCGCCGCGTCGGTCGACGACAGCACCGCGCCCCACAGCAGGGCGGTGCGCCAGTCCAGGCCGAGCAGTTCGTGCAGCGCCAGGCCGGTGATCCCGATGCTGACCCCGACGGACACTGTGGACAGTGCGATCCCCAGGCCCAGCGCGGGTTTCACCGCCGTCCAGCGGGTGGTCAGACCACCTTCGGTGAGGATCAGCACGAGCGCGGCCGTGCCGAGCGAACGGGTCAGGTCGGCGTCCTCGAACTGGATGCCGAGCACCGCCTCGCCCAGCAGCACGCCGATGCCGAGGTAGAGCAGGAGCGACGGCAGACCGAGCCGGATCGACACCCGCACCGCGATGACGGAGAGCAGCAGGACCGCGGCGCCGATGCCGAGGAAGGCCGTCACACCACCCACTCGACCTCCATGTTGTTCACCCGGTGGGGGGCATTCTCCCCGGCGACACCGATCTGGACTAATCGGGCGGGCGCGCAGCGTCACCAGCCGAACGCAGGTATCGCGAACCATGCGGGTGCGTGCATGTTGATGAGCGGGTCCGCCGCCCCGGTTCACACCCCCATCCCTGCGGGAGAAACCGTGAAAGCACTCCTCACCGCGCTGGTCACCGCCGGCGCGCTGGTCGGATCGGGCGTCGCGGACGCCCAGCCCGTCCGCCTCGCCGCGGCCCCGGACATCCCGGTGTCCGGCGTGCAGGCCGACCTCAACCAACTGCAGTCCATCGCCTCGGCCAACGGCGGCAACCGGGCGCACGGCCGTCCCGGCTACCTGGCGTCGGTCAACTGGGTGAAGTCCAAGTTGGACGCCGCCGGCTTCACCACCCGGGTCCAGTCGTTCAGCCGCAACGGCGCGACCGGCTACAACCTGATCGCCGACTGGCCTGGCGGCGACGCCAACGACGTGCTCATGCTCGGCGGGCACCTGGACAGCGTCTCGGCCGGTCCGGGCATCAACGACAACGGCACCGGTTCGGCGTCGATCCTGGAGGTCGCGCTGGCAGTCAGGAGCAGCGGGTTCCAGCCGCGCCGGCACCTGCGGTTCGCCTGGTGGGGCGCCGAGGAGCTGGGCCTCGTCGGGTCGACGCACTACGTGAACTCACTGTCCACAACGGACCGGTCGCGGATCAAGACGTACTTGAACTTCGACATGACGGGGTCGCCGAACCCGGGGTACTTCGTCTACAGCGCGTCCGGGCAGCCGTCCGGGTCGCTGCGGGTGCAGCAGGTGTTGCAGCAGTACTTCAGCTCGATCGGGGTGCAGTCGGAGCTGACGTCGGTGGGCGGCCGGTCCGACCACGCGGCGTTCGCGCGGGCGGGCATCCCGGTGGGCGGCACGTTCACCGGCGCGGAGGGCATCAAGACCTCGGCGCAGGCGCAGAAGTGGGGCGGCCAGGCGGGCGTCGCCTACGACCGCTGCTACCACCGGTCGTGCGACACCACGTCGAACGTCAACGCCACAGCCTTGGACCGCAACGCCGACGCGATCGCCTCGGCCCTCTGGACCCTGGCCACCTGACGGCGCCGGCCCCCTGCCTCCGACGTTGGCCTCCGACGTTGGCCTCCGACGTTGGCCTCCGACGTTGGCCTCCGGCCCCCGGTCGGCCTCCGGCCCCCGGTTCCATCGTCGCACAGGGGACCGACAGCGCCAGGCGTCAGAGGCCCAGGAGGCGTCAGAGGCCCAGGAGGCGTTCGAGGACGGCTCGGGCGTCGGCCGGGGCGGGGTCGAGTTCCACGACCTTGTCCCGGCCGCGCTCGCCGTGCACCAGCCGGACGTCCCTGCGGCGCACCCCGAACGCGGCGGCCACGGCCCGCCGGACCGCCTCGTTCGCCTTCCCCTCGACGGCCGGCGCGGCGACGGCGACCACCAGCGCCCGGTCGTCCCACCTCCCACCCACGGCGTCGCGCTTCGCGCCCGGCTTCACCCGGACGCCGAACCGGAACGCCTCAGCCACGCCCGGTCACCGCCGCGATGGTGTCCTCCAGCAGGGCCCGGCCTCCGGTGACCACGTGCGGCGTGGCGATCAGCAGCTGGGCCTGGCCCAGGTAGACCGAGTACGCGAGGACGGCCCGGTGGTGCGCGGTGTCGGCGGGGAAGCCCAGGGCGGCGAAGAGCTCTTCCAGGTAGGCGATCCGGCGCTCGGTGACCCGGGCCAGCACCGGCGCCACCGCCGGGTCGTCCTTGGCGGCGAGCATGGCCAGTTCGATCGCGCTGGACTCGGGGTCCTCCAGCACGTACCGGAACAGGGTCCGCAGCTTGTCCAACGGGGTTCCCCGGGCCTCGACCAGGTCGATCACGGCCTCGGTGTGCTCGCGTTCCCACCGCTCCAGGGTGGCCTTGAGCAGCGCCTCCCGGTTCGGGAAGTGCCAGTACGCGCTGCCCTTGGTGGCGCCGATCCGCGCCGCCAGCGGCTCCACCGCCACCGCCGACACCCCGCCCTCGGCGAGGGCCTTGAGGGCCACCTCGGTCCAGTCGTCCTTGGTCCGGCGCTTCTTCACACCGCCGTACGCTACCGTACGGTCCTGTTCCATACGGGACCGTACGGAGGTCGTGATGGTCGAGAACGTGCACGTTCGGATGCTCCCGCCGCGCGGCGACTGGGTGGAGCGGGCGGTGGCAGCCTGGCCGTCGAAGGACTGGCCGCCCCTGGTGCTGGACCGCCCGCTGGGCGTCGGCGCCGACGGCGGCCACGGCTTCGTCCGCTACCGGTGCACCGCCTACGAGCCAGGACAGCGGGTGGAGTTCACCTTCACCCGGCTCATCAGCGGCACCCATGCGTTCGAGGCCGTCCCCGGCGGGGTGCGGCACGTGATCACCGGTCACCCGACCGGGTGGATGCGTTTGGGTTGGCCCCTGGCGGTCCGCTGGCTGCACGACGCTCTCATCGAGGACCTGCTGGACAACCTCAGCGCCGAGGCCGCGTCGGAGTCGCCGCAATTCAACACAGCCGGCGCGGCGTTCCACCGGTCGCGCTGGTCGTGGTGGGTCCGGGTGCTGCGAGCGGCGGCGCGCCGGTTCGGCTGAACCCGGGGCATCCACAACCCGCCCCGGCGTCCGTCATGTGGTTACCGGGCGCTGACCAGAGGGAGGGTTCGTGACACCGGGAGACTCCGATGACCACGCCGCTTCCTTCAGCGACTTCTACCACCGCGAGCGCACCAGGCTGTTCCGGTTCGCCGCCGTCATGTCCCCGCACCTGGACCACGAGTCCGCCGTGCAGGAGGCGTTCGTCAGCGCCTGGCGGAACTGGCCCGCCATCAACCCGCGCGCGAGGCGGTCGTGGCTGGTCAAGACCACGCGAAACCTGCTGGTCGACCAGTCACGACGCCTGGAGAGACCCAGCGAGGTCACCGACGAGGTGATCGCGAGGTCCCGCCTGCTGGTCCAACGCCACCGGGAAGCCGAGACCTGGCACGAACTCAACTCCACCCTCGCCGCCATCGCCCGCCTCCCCGACCAGCTCCGCACGGCGTTGGTCCTGCGCTTCTGGGACTTCGCCGACGACGAGATCGCCGACGTGCTGGGATGCAGGCGGGACTCGGTGCGCCGGTACGTGTCGGAAGCCCGCGCCCGGGTCAGCGCCGTGGTCGGCAACGTGGAACGCCGGGCCCGAGCCCCAAGACGCGGAAAGGGAACCGAATGACCCAGGACACCCCCGACCGCCACCCGGACCAGGACCTGGACCCCCACCTCTCCGACCTGCGCGCGGAGTTGTCGGAGGCAATCCCCGACGACCCGGCAGCAGACGACCTGGGCGTAGCCGCAATCATGGCCCAAGCAACGAACCAGCAGTCACCCCCAGAACGCCACGCCACCCTCCTGACCGCAGCCCGAACCGGCGACCGAGCAGCCCTGGACGCCCTGATCTCGGAACTGACCCCTCTGGTCTGGCACGTGGCACGCGGAAACGGCCTGGACCAGCCAACGGCAGAAGACGTCGTCCAAACAGTCTGGCTAAGCCTCCTGCGCCACCTGGACCGAATAGCCCAACCAAGGGCCCTGGCAGGCTGGCTGATCGTCACCACAAGACGAGAGGCCCAACGCGCCTGGCGAGAACTCAACGGCCGCCCGGCCCTGTCATCGGATTCCGCGATGGACGTAGCCGACACCAGGTGGCTCCCCGAAACAGAGGCCCTCAGGGACGACCGAGACCGCCGCCTATGGCGCGCCTTCTCCACCCTCCCGAGGCGCTGCCAGGAAATCCTCCGCCTAACCGTCCTGGCGGGCCGAGCCGAATACCGCGCGGTGGCGGAGGCCCTGTCCATGCCCCGAGGCAGCATCGGCCCAACCCGAGGCCGCTGCCTGGCGACCCTGCGCACCGTGCTGGACCGCGAGGGAGGTGTCTGACATGGATGACGAGATGACCTGGCTGGAAGAACTGGTAACCCGAATCGACCCACCCCCACCCCACCTGGTGGCGTCGATCCACCTCCTGATCACCATCTCCCGAGCCCTGACCTGACCCAGCCGGGTCGCGGTCAGGTCAGGGCAGGACGACCGTGAGCGCGTAGCGGGCCGGGTCGGGGCCCAAGCTGCGCCACCGCGAGCTGTCCCAGAGCCGGAAGCGCAGGCAGTCGCCGACCCCGGCCCGGTGCACCGTGCCGTCGACGGTGACCTCCACCGTTCCTTCGAGGATCCAGGCGTGGTGCTCCAGGCCCGGCACGGGCGAGCCCTCGTAGGCGATGTCCGCGCCGGGGCGCAGGGTGACCTCCAGGACCTCGGCGCGCAGCCCGGCCGACGGCGGCGACACGGACCTGCGGGTGATCCCGGCGTCGTCGTCCCGCCACACGGCCTGCCGGTCGGCGGGCACCAGAGGCGACGGCGCGGGTTCCACCTCGGCCAGCAGCCGGGACATCGTCAGCTGGTAGGTCGCGCACAGCTTGCTCAGCACCGCCGTGGTGGGGCTGATCTCCGCGCGTTCCAGCCGGGACAGCGTCGACCGGCTGACCCCCGCGCGCCGGGCGAGGTCGTCCAGCGACCACGCCCGTTCCGCGCGCAGCTCGGCCAGCCGGGCGGCCAGCCGCAGCTCCAGCGGGGTGCCGTGGTCCGCGCCACCTTCCTCGTGTCCCATATCGGAGATACTATCCCGGATATGGGTCACATGGGCACGCTGACGATCGAACCGGACGACCTCACCCGCCGGCAGGTCCGGGACTTGATCAGCGAGCACCTCGCCGACATGTACGCGACCTCGCCCGCCGAGAGCGTGCACGCCCTGGACCACGCCGAACTGCGCGCGGACGGGGTGTCGTTCTGGACGTCGTGGAGCGGGGAGACTCTGCTCGGGTGCGCCGCCCTGAAGGAACTGTCCCCGTCCGAGGGCGAGATCAAGGCGATGCGGACCCGACCGGAGGCGCGCGGTCGCGGCGTGGCGGCGCACATGCTCGCGTTCCTGGTCGACGAAGCCCGCCGGCGCGGCTACCGCCGGATCAACCTGGAGACGGGCACCCAGGACTTCTTCGCACCGGCCCGCCGCCTCTACGCCCGCCACGGCTTCGTGCCCTGCCCGCCGTTCGGGGACTACCGCCCGGACCCGACGAGCTTCTTCATGACCCTCGACCTGGCGCCGGGACTCCCGTAGGGGTCCCGGCACCGGGTCGACTCGCGGAACGTCAGGCGCGGGCCACCGCCACCCGGACCTTCGCGCCGTCCCCGACCGCGCCGTCAGCGCCCTCGGCCACCTCGCCGTACACGACCGAAGTGCTCAACGTCTCCGAAGCCACGAACGCCTCGAACCGCCGCACCGCCTCGGCCACCTCGTCCGGCACCTGCACGGTCAGCACGATCCGGTCCGACACGTCCAGCTGCGCGTCCTTCCGGGCCTGCTGCACGACCCGCACCAGGTCACGCGCCACACCCTCGGCGGCCAGCTCATCAGTCACGACCGTGTCCAGCACGACCAAGCCGCTGTTGCCCGGCAGCGCTGCCGTAGCACCCTGATCCGTCGCGACGAGCCGCTGCTCGTACTCCTCCGGGAACAGCTCGATCCCCGCCGCGACCACGCGACCGTCGACCTCCGACCAGTCCCCGGCCTTGACCGCCTTGATGACCTTCTGCACGTCCGGACCCAACCGGGGACCCGCCACGCGCGCGTTCACGGCCAGCTGGAAGTGCCCGTGCGCGTCGACGTCCGTGGTCAGGTCGACGTCCTTGATGTTCACCTCGTCCCGCAGCACCTCGACGAACGGCTCCAGCTGCGCGACGTCCGCCGACGCGATCACCAATCGGGCCAACGGCAGGCGCACGCGCAGCTTGTTGGCCTTGCGCAGCGACAACGCCGTGGACGCGACCTGGCGCACCTGGTCCATGGCCGCGACCAGGGCGGCGTCGGCCGGCAGGTCGTCCACCGCCGGGAAGTCGGTCAGGTGCACCGACCGGCCACCGGTCAGACCCCGCCACACCACCTCCGTGGTGAACGGCAGCAGCGGCGCGGCCACCCTGGACACGACCTCCAGCACGGTGTGCAGCGTGTCGACCGCGTCCTGCTCGCCGGCCCAGAACCGGTCGCGCGAGCGCCGGACGTACCAGTTGGTCAGGACCTCCAGGAACTCCCGGATGGACGCGCACGCGCCGGAGATGTCGTAGGTCTCCAGCTGCTCCGTCACGACCTCCACCAGGTCGTGCGTCTTCGCCAGCACGTACCGGTCCAGCACGTGCGGCGAGTCCGTCCGCCACGTCCCCTCGACGCCCTCGGCGTTGGCGTACAGCGCCAGGAAGTACCACGAGTTCCACAGCGGCAGCACGGCCTGCCGGACCGCGTCGCGGATGCCCCGCTCGGTGACGATCAGGTCGCCGCCGCGCAGGATCGGGGACGCCATGAGGAACCAGCGCATGGCGTCGGAACCGTCGCGGTCGAAGACCTCGTTGACGTCCGGGTAGTTCTTGCGGGACTTGGACATCTTCTGGCCGTCGTCGCCCAGCACGATGCCGTGCGCCACGCAGTTGCTGAACGCGGGCCGGTCGAACAGGGCCGTGGCCAGCACGTGCATGGTGTAGAACCAGCCGCGCGTCTGGCCGTTGTACTCGACGATGAAGTCACCCGGGTAGTGGTTCTCGAACCACTCGGCGTTCTCGAACGGGTAGTGCACCTGGGCGAACGACATCGACCCGGACTCGAACCAGCAGTCCAGGACCTCCGGCACCCGGCGCATCACGGACCGCCCGGTCGGGTCGTCCGGGTTGGGCCTGGTCAGCTGGTCGATCCCCGGCCGGTGCAGGTCGGTCGGGCGCACGCCGAAGTCGCGCTCCAGCTCGTCCAGCGAGCCGTAGACGTCCACGCGCGGGTACTCGGGGCTGTCCGACACCCACACCGGGATCGGCGAACCCCAGAAACGGTTGCGGGAGATGTTCCAGTCGCGCGCGTTCTCCAGCCACTTGCCGAACTGGCCGTCGCGGATGTGCTCGGGCACCCAGTTGATCTGCTTGTTCAGCTCGACCATCCGGTCCTTGAACTGGGACACGGCGACGAACCACGACGAGACGGCGCGCTGGATGAGCGCGTTGTCGCACCGCCAGCAGTGCGGGTACGGGTGGTCGTAGGTCTCGTGGCGCAGCAGCAGGCCCGCGTCCTTCAGGTCGCGGATGATCGCCTTGTTCGCCTCGAAGACCTGCTGCCCCTCGTACGGCGGGACCTCGGCGGTGAACCGGCCGTGCGGGTCGACCGGGACGACGACCTCGATGCCGGCCGCGTCGGTGACGAGCTTGTCCTCCTCACCGAAGGCGGGGGCGATGTGGACGATGCCCGTGCCGTCCTCGGTGGTGACGTAGTCCGCCGTGAGCACCTGGTGGGCGTTCTCGCGGCCCGCGAAGAAGTCGAACGGCGGGGTGTACTTCTTGCCGACCAGGTCCGCGCCCTTGTACCGGGCCACCACGGTCGGCTCCTCGCCCAGCTCACGGGCGTACGCCGGGACGCGGGCCTCGGCCAGCAGGTAGCGCTCGCCCTGGGCCTCGACGGTCACGTAGTCCACGTCGGGGTGCACGGCGGCGGCCAGGTTGGACGGCAGGGTCCACGGGGTCGTCGTCCACACCAGGGCCAGTTCGCCGGTCTCCAGGCGCAGGCCGACCGTCACCGCCGGGTCCTGGCGGTCCCGGTAGGTGTCGTCCATCTTGGTCTCGGTGTTGGACAGCGGCGTCTCGCAGCGCCAGCAGTACCACAGCACGCGGAAGCCCTCGTAGACCAAGCCCTTGTCCCACAAGGTCTTGAAGGCCCACATGACCGATTCCATGTAGTCCAGGTCGAGGGTCTTGTAGTCGTTGTCGAAGTCGACCCAGCGGGCCTGGCGGGTCACGTAGTCGCGCCACTGGTCGGTGTAGCGCAGCACGGACGTGCGGCAGGCGTCGTTGAACTTCTCGATGCCGAACGCCTCGATCTCGGACTTCGACGAGAAGCCGAGCTGCTTCTCCGCCTCGACCTCGGCGGGCAGGCCGTGGGTGTCCCAGCCGAACCGGCGCTCGACGTGCTTGCCGCGCATGGTCTGGAAGCGCGGGACGACGTCCTTGACGTAGCCGGTCAGCAGGTGGCCGTAGTGCGGCAGGCCGTTGGCGAAGGGCGGGCCGTCGTAGAAGACGAACTCGTTGGCGCCCTGGTCCCCCGCCGGTCGCGCGTCGATCGAGGCCTGGAAGGTCGCATCGGACTTCCAGAAGTCGAGGACGTCCCGCTCTAGGGCGGGGAAGGACGGCTGGGAGGGCACCGGACCCTCGCCTGCCTTGGGGTAGGCCATCGTGCTGCTCCTCGCGTGCTGTTCTCGCCCGGCACGCGGGGACGACGTGCCCTGTAGGCGGGCACACCGCGGTACCACCCCGCTTGCCGGCGCGACGCGCGCGACGGCCTCTCGTTGACGGCTGTGACGGGCCGCACCCGTCCGGTTCTACTGAGGCGCGCAGCGCCCGTTCTTCCGGAGGCTCCCCGGTGATGGCCGGATCGGTGCCTGTGCGTCAAGGGTAGCCGGTCACCGCAAACCGGTTGCCGGGCCCGCGGCCGGTGGCGCCGAAAGTCGTTTCCGGCGGGTCCGGGCGGGGTGAACGATCCGGGGCGTGTTCCCCGGCGACTTCGAGGTGCACCTGACCGGCTCCGCGCAGGAGGCGGACGCGCCGGCCCGCTCGTGAACGACTGCCGCCGGCCCTAGTCCCCCGCAGCCCGCTTCTTCGCCACCAGGACGGCGTCGGGCGTGCACACCGCGCACGGTGTGAACCCGAGCTGCCTGGCCTCGGCGATCGGCAGACCCAGCGTGGCCCGCTCGTCCAGCCACGCACAGGCGGCCAGGTGGTAGCGGGGGTGCTCGTCCAGGACACGGACCTCGTCGGTCAGGTCCGCCACGACCAGCAGGTCGGCGGCGTCCGTGTCCTCCTCACCCGGCTCAGCGTCCTGATCGGGTGAAACAGGCGTGTCCGCCCCGTCGTCCGCCACCGGACCTTGATCAACAGGGCTAGCCTGATGATCACTTCGTTCTGCCGCGGTGCTGACAGCCGGGGCGGTTCCCGACCGGCGGCGCAGCCACCAGTCCCAGACCAGGACCAGGGCCGCCGCGGCGCTCGCGCCCACCGAGAGCCACGCCCAGTGGGTCTGGGCGGTGGTCAGGGCGGGCACGAGCAGCCCCAGGGCTGCCAGCACCAGCAGCAGAACGATGTAGAGCACGTTGCGCAGACTAGATCAAGGAACTCGATCAGCCGGCTTCGGCGCGCGCCCCGAACGAGTAGCCCTGCTGACGGCCGTCGGACGGCGCGGCCGGGCCGCGGTCCTGCAGGTCGCGCAGCGAGGACTCCAGCATGGTCTTGAGCCGGGTCCGGTACTCGCGCTCGAACGTCTGGAGCTTGTCGATCTGCTTCTCGAGCGTGTTCTTCTCCTGGGTGATGTTGCCCATCACCTCGGCGTGCTTGCGCTGCGCGTCGCGGTCGAGCGCGCTGGCCTTCTCACGGGCCTGCCGCTCCAGCGTCTCGGCGCGCGTCCGCGCGTCGTTCAGCATGGTCTCGGCGCGGGTGCGCGCCTCGTTGACCATCGTGTCGGCCTTGGCACGGGCCTCGGAGAGCAGCTGCTCGGACTTGGTCCGGGCCTCCGACAGCATCCCGTCCGCCTCGGCCTTCGCCTCGCCGGTGAGCCGGTCGGCCATCTCCTGGGCCAGGCCCAGGACCTTGGCGGCCTGCACGTGGTGGTCACCGCCACCACCGGGCGAGGTCTGCTCCAGCGCCGAGGGGGGTGGCACCGGGGCCAGCCTGCGGGGCTCGTCGACGACTCGGCTGGGACCACCCACTCCAGCGGCGATCTTGGCTCGGGCATCTTCGAGGTCGGCACGCGCGGTCTCGACCTGCTGGTCGAGCTGCTCGACCTGCTGGCGCAGGTCGTTGTTCTCCTCGATCAGGCGGGCGAGTTCGCCCTCAACCAGGTCGAGGAACGCGTCCACCTCGTCCTCGTTGTAGCCCCGCTTGCCAATCGGCGGCTTGCTGAACGCGACGTTGTGCACGTCCGCGGGGGTCAACGGCATCAGATCACCTCACGCACTCCTGGGCTGTGGACATCCCTGGTCCCCTCACCTGGGATCGGCTACTCGCATCAGAATGATAACGACCAGCAACAGCACAATAATGGACAAGTCCAGACCGATGCCCCCGATCCGCACGGTCGGGATGAGCCGACGCAGCAGACGGACCGGGGGATCGGTCACGGTGTAGACGGTCTCCAAGGCGACCGCGACGCCCCCCGCCGGCCGCCACTCCCTGGCGAAAGTCCGGACGAGTTCGACCACGACGCGGGCCGTGAGCAGCAGCCAGAACGAGAACAGCACGTAGTAGACGACGAGCGCGAGGGCATACACACCGTCAACTGTGCCATCACTCACCCGTGGTTGAGGAACCCGCCCTCCGCGAGTCGCCTCCGGTCCTCCGCCGTCACGTCGATGTTCGGGGGTGAGAGGAGGAACACCTTGTTCGTCACCTTGTCGATCGAGCCGCGCAGCGCGAAGGCGAGCCCCGCGGCGAAGTCGACCAGGCGCTTGGCGTCCGCGTCGTCCATGTCGGTGAGGTTCATGATCACCGGCGTGCCGTCGCGGTAGTGCTCGCCGATGGTCCGCGCCTCGTTGTAGCTGCGCGGGTTCAGCGTGGTGATGCGGCCCAGCGACTGCCGGGACGGCTCGGGTGCCGGGCGGACCCGGCTGACCGGCTCGCGCGGCGACTCGACGGCCAGCGAGCCGTGCGTCGGCTCGGCCGCCCACGACCGGCGGGACCGGGTGCGGGCGTCGGGCTGCTCGTAGTCGTCGGCGTCGTCCAGCTCGGCGCGGTACCCGCCGTGCGGGCGGCGCCGGCCGTTGCGCTCCGGGTACTCGGGGTAGGCGTCGTAGTCCTCGGCTTCGGCCCGGTAGTCGTACCGGCCGCGCTCACCGTCGTAGTCGGGGTCGTCGGCGTACTCGGCGGGAACCATCCCGAAGTAGGCCTTCAGCTTGTGAAACCCGCTCATGGTCGAGCCCTTCCTCCGCCGATCCCTACCCGCAAGGACGTCGCGGCCGCCCCCGAGGTTCCTCCCGATTACGGCGAGGCTAGCCCTCGGCTGCCCAGCAGCGCTGTTCCGACACGCACGCAGGTCGATCCCCACGCGATGGCATCTTCCAGGTCACCGGACATCCCCGCCGAGATCACGGTGGCAGTGGGATGATCGTCACGCAAGCGGGTTACCGCACCTTGTAGAGCACGAAACGCGGCCTCTGGAGACATCCCGAGGGGTGCGACGGTCATCACACCGCGCAGACGAAGTTCACCCGTCCCAGCGACATGTTGAGCAAGATCGGGCAAGTCCGGGATCGGGCAGCCGCCGCGCGCCGGGTCGCCGTCGATGCTGACCTGGAGGAGCACGTCCAGCGGGTCGCGGCCGGCGTTGGCCTTGGCCAGGGCGTCCGCGAGCCGGGTCGAGTCGACCGCGTCCACCTGGTCGGCCCAGGTGACGACCGATCTGGCCTTGTTGCGCTGGACCGAGCCCACCATGTGCCAGCGGGCGGTCGCGCCCGGCCGGAGCCGGGCGAACTCGGCGGTCTTGCGGCTCGCCTCCTGGTCGCGGTTCTCGGCGAACTCGGTCAGGCCCAGGTCGCTGAGGATCGCCGCGTCCTCGGCGGGGAAGGTCTTGGTGACCGCGAGGAGGGTCACGTCGCGCGGGTCACGGCCCACGGCGTGGCAGGCCCGGTCGATGCGCTCGCGGACCTCGGCGAGGTTGGCCGCGAGTTCGTCGCGGCGGCTCATCCGTCGATCCAGATCACGCCGGCGATCCGCCCCGTTCCGGGGTCCCGCCGATGGCTGAACAGGGTCTTCTCCTCGACCGTGCAGCGGGGGTCGATGCCGATCCTGCCGACGCCCGCGTCCGCGAGCTGCTGCCACAGCCCGGCGCGCAGGTCGAGCGAGGGGGTGCCCCGGCGGGACTTGGCGGCGCTGCCCGGGAGGTGCTTCTCGACGTCCGCGCGCATCTCGGCGGGCACCTCGTAGCACTGGCCGCAGACGGCGGGGCCGAGGAGGACCTCGATCCGGTCCTTCTGGGCGCCGAGCCCGACCATCCTGTCCAGCGCGGCGGGCACGACCCCGACCCGGGCCCCGACCCGCCCGGCGTGGACGGCGGCGATGACGCCCGCCTCGGGGTCGCCGAGGAGGACGGGGACGCAGTCGGCGGTGAGGACGACCAGGGCGAGGCCGGGCGTGGCGGTGACGACGGCGTCGGTGGCTTCCAGCGGGGTCTCCCGGGGGCCGTCGACGACCTGGACCGTTCGCCCGTGGACCTGCTCCATCCAGACGAGCCGATCGACGTCCAGCCCGATGCCCTCGGCCAGGCGACGACGGTTGGCGGCGACCGCGGCGGGATCATCGCCGACGTGGTCGCCGAGGTTGAACGAGTCGAACGGGGGCTTCGACACCCCGCCTTCGCGGGTGGTCACGACACGACGGATGCGCACGGGCCAAGCCTGCCACCCCGCGACCGCGAAGAGCCCGCCTCCCCGGTGGGAAGCGGGCTCGCGATCCGTCCTGGCGACCTCAGCGGCGCATGAAGGGTGGCACGTCGACCTCGTCGTCCGGGTCGTCGGTCACCGGCACCGCCCGCGAGGGCAGCGACCCGCTCTGCGACAGCGAGCGCGGCACCGTCGGCTGCGGCGTCGGGTACGCGGGCTGCGGCGTCGCCCCGTTGGTCTGCGTCGGCTGCGGCGGCACGGTCGGGCGCGGCGGCACCACCGGCGGCGGGGCCTGCTCGACCGGCGGCTGGACCTGGTGCGCGACCGGCTGCACCTGCTGCTGGACCGGCTGCGGCTGGACCGGCTGCACCGTCCCCGACTGACCCGGCGCCACCGTCGTGCGCGGCGGCGAGGACAGGGCCTGCGGCTCCAGCTTCTTGTGGGTCGGGCCGCCGCTGTCGAAGCCGGCCGCGATGACCGTGACCCGGACCTCGTCGCCCAGCGAGTCGTCGATGACCGTGCCGAAGATGATGTTCGCGTCCGGGTGCGCGGCCTCCTGGACCAGCGACGCCGACTCGTTGATCTCGAACAGGCCGAGGTCCGACCCGCCCGCGATCGACAGCAGCACGCCGTGCGCGCCCTCCATGGACGCTTCCAGCAGCGGCGAGTTGATGGCCTTCTGCGCCGCCTGCACGGCACGGCCCTCGCCGCGCGCCGAACCGATGCCCATCAACGCCGAGCCCGCCCCGGACATGACCGACTTGACGTCGGCGAAGTCCAGGTTGATCAGACCGGGCGTGGTGATCAGGTCGGTGATGCCCTGGACACCGGACAGCAGCACCTCGTCCGCCGAGCGGAACGCGTCCATCAGCGAGACGCCGATGTCGCCGAGCTGGAGCAGCCGGTCGTTCGGGATCACGATGAGCGTGTCGCACTCGTTGCGCAGCGCCTGGATGCCCTCCTCGGCCTGCTTCGCGCGCCGCTTCCCCTCGAAGGAGAACGGGCGCGTCACGACGCCGATGGTCAGCGCGCCGAGCTTGCGGGCGATGGACGCCACGACCGGCGCGCCGCCGGTGCCCGTGCCGCCGCCCTCGCCGGCGGTCACGAAGACCATGTCGGCGCCCTTGAGGACTTCCTCGATCTCTTCGCGGTGGTCTTCCGCGGCCTTGTGGCCGACCTCGGGGTTGGCTCCCGCGCCGAGGCCGCGGGTCAGCTCGCGGCCGATGTCGAGCTTGACGTCCGCGTCGGACATCAGCAGAGCCTGGGCATCGGTGTTCACCGCGATGAACTCGACGCCCTTGAGCCCGACCTCGATCATCCGGTTGACGGCGTTCACACCGCCGCCGCCGATGCCGACGACCTTTATCACCGCGAGGTAGTTGTGCGGGGGCGTCATCGGATCCGCCTTCCTGATCGTGTCCGTGCTCATGTGCTGGAGTGGATGACCACCGGTGTCACACCCGGACGGAAGTCCACCCGGATTGAAACCCTCAACCAGAGGTCGAGAGTTATGTCAACCCCGTATGTTCCCACTGGACGTTATGCACCAGAAATGCCTCGGTCCAGTTGCCACGCCGTGTTGTGTCCCGACCGGGTGAGGCCGACCTACTCGCCGGTCACCCCGTCGAGCAGTTCGCGCACCACGTCCAGGTGCCCCGCGTGCCGACCCGTCTCCTCGATCATGTGGATCAGCACCCAGCGCGCGGAAAGCCTCTGGTCCCCCCGGAACGCCACCTCGTGGTCGAGGTCGAGCCCCGCGGCGATGTCGCGACTCACCGCGCACTGCTCAGCGTAGTCGGCCAGCAGACCCGAGATCGTCTCGCCCGGCTCGATCCGCCAATCGGCGTCCGGGTCCTCCCTCGTGTAGGGGGCGGCCATGGGTCGTCCGAGCAGCACGACCTCGAACCAGTAGTGCTCGACCCACCGCAGGTGCTTGACGATGCCCGCGGCCGTGTTGAGCGGCGACGGGAGGGTGGCGCGGCGGGCGTCCTCTTCGGACAGTCCGGCGCACTTCAGCTCGATGGTGCCGCGCAGGTAGTCCAGGAACCCGGCCAGCAGGGTGCGCTCGTCGCCGGTGAAGGCGATGTCGACCCGCTCCTCGGGCTTGGTCACGATCTTCGTCACGGTCATCCGCGCAGTATCACGGTCGCGAACGCGAAGGACGATCGAGTTTTCCCAGGTCCGCCGTGGTGAAGATCACGACACGGTGGGCAGCTCCGGGCTGGAGACGTCGAACACCGAGCCGTCCCGGGTCATCAGCACCTGCACGACCGCGGCCTTGCGCGGCGTATCGTCGGGCGAACCCCACCGCACCTCGCGCCCGGCAGTCAGGGTCAGCACGACGTTCGCGCCGGTCGTCGCCGACAACGCCAGGACCTCGCGGCGCAGCGGCTCGGGCAGCGCCACCAGCACGGCGACCGCGGCGGGCCGGCCCTTGCCCTCGGCCTTCAGCTCCGGCAGGCCGGGTGGCGGCTGGGCGACGGTGGCGTAGTCCCGGCCGGTGGCGTCCACCAGGTGCGCGCCGTCGCCGGCGTTGACCACGGCGACCGGGGTCCGCTCGTCGATGGTGAGCAGCACGGTGCCGGGCAGGGCGCGGTCCACCCGCACGCCCGCCACCCGGGACAGGCCCCGCACCCGCTCGGCGATCTCGTCGGCGTCGAGGCGCACCAGCGGCGCGCCGGGCTCGATCGCGGCGGCCTGGCGGACCTGGTCCGGGGTCAGCTCGACGGTGCCCGCCACGTCCACCTGCCGCACGCCCAGCAGCGGCGTGGACCAGACCGCGACGACCAGGCCGACCACGGTGAGCACGGACAGCACCGCCACCGCCCGGCGGCGCAGCACGACGCGCCGGGAGGGTCCTCCGCGCCGGGACGGGCGCCGCCGCGACGCGGAGGCGGTGCGGCGGCGCGCCGTCTGGGTCGTCATGCCCGGTCCAGCTCCCCGACGATCTCCGGGCCGAGCATGGTCACGTCGCCCGCGCCCATGGTCACCACCACGTCGCCCTCCCCGACCAGCCCCGCCACCAGCGCGGGGACCCGGTCGAACGACGGCTCGTAGTGCACCTTGTCCTGTTCGAGCGGAACCTTCACGGCCACCAGGGCGCCCGTCACGCCCGGCTCCGGGTCCTCCCGCGCGCCGTACACGTCGAGCACCACGACCTCGTCGGCCAGGCCCAGCGCGGTGCCGAACTCGTCGGCGAACAGCCGGGTCCGCGAGTACAGGTGCGGCTGGAACACCACGACCAGCTTGCCCTCGCCCGCGATCGGCCGGGCGGCGGTGAGCTGCGCGGCGACCTCGGTGGGGTGGTGGGCGTAGTCGTCGTAGACGCGGACCCCGCCGGCCCGGCCCTTGAACTCGAACCGCCGCCGGACGCCGCCGAACGCGCCCAGGCCCTCCAGCACGCAGTCCCGGTCCGCGCCCAGCTCCAGCGCGGCCAGCAGGGCGGCGATCGCGTTGCCCGCCATGTGCTCGCCGGGCACGGACACCCGCACGTCGAGCTTCTCGCCGTCCAGGTCCAGCACGGCGATGCCGCCGCCGTCCTCGGGCCGGTAGTCGACCAGGGTCGCCGCGCCCTCGCCGGACGCCGTGCGGCCGTACGGGCGGACCCGCAGGCCGAGCGCGGCGGCGCGTTCGGCCAGGGCCTTCGCGCCCGGGTCGTCCACGCACGCGATCAGCACGCCGCCGGGCTCGACGCGCTCCAGGAACGAGTCGAACACGGCGGTGTAGGCCTCGACCGTGCCGTGGTGGTCGAGGTGGTCGGCCTCGACGTTGGTCACCACCGCGACCGAGGGCGCGAAGTACAGGAACGACCCGTCGCTCTCGTCGGCCTCGGCCACGAAGACCCCGCCGGTGCCCTGGTGGGCGTTGGCGCCGGACTCGTTGAGGTCGCCGCCGATGGCGAAGGACGGGTCCATGCGGCAGTGCTGCAACGCCACGGTGAGCATGGACGTGGTGGACGTCTTGCCGTGCGTGCCGGCCACGCAGGCGACCCGGTGGTCCAGCATGAGCGCGGCCAGGGCCTCGGCGCGGCGCAGCACGACCACACCGCGCTCGCGGGCCGCCGCCAGCTCGGGGTTGTCCTCGCGGATCGCCGTGGACACCACGACGGAAGTGGGACCGCCGTCGAGCAGGTCGAGGTGGTCCGCCGCATGGCCCACGGCGATGTGAGCGCCCTGTGCCCGCAGCGCCAGCAAGGTGCGCGAGTCCTTGGCGTCGGAACCGGAGACGTGCGCGCCGCGCGCCAGCAGGATGCGGGCGATGCCGCTCATCCCCGCCCCGCCGATGCCGACGAGGTGTACCCGTTCGAGGACATTCACTTCTTGATCACATCCAGGACGATCCGGGCGAGCACCTCATCGGCCTCGCGGTGGCCGGTGCTCAGGGTGGCGGTGGTCATCGCGGCCAGCCGGTCGCGGTCGGCGACCAGCGGCACGACGTTGCGCGCGACCCACTCCGGGGTCAGCTGCTCGTCCGGGACCAGGATGCCGCCGCCCGCGCCCACCACGGGGCCGGCGTTGAGCGCCTGCTCGCCGTTGCCGATCGGCAGCGGCACGAACACCGCGGGCAGGCCCACGGCGGACACCTCGGCGACGGTCATCGCGCCGGCCCGGCACAGCACCGCGTCGGCGGCGGCGTAGGCGAGGTCCATCCGCTCCAGGTACGGCACCGGCACGTACGCGGGCGCGCCCGGCACCGCCTGCACCGCGACGGAGTTCTTCGGCCCATGGGCGTGCAGCACGCCGATCCCGGCCTGCGCGAACGCCTGCGCCGCGCCGGACACCGCGTTGTTGATCGACCGCGCGCCCTGCGAGCCGCCGAACACCAGCAGCACCGGGGCGTTCGGGTCGAGGCCGAAGTGGGCGCGGGCCTGGGCGCGCAGCGCGGCCCGGTCCAGGGAGGTGATCGAGTGCCGCAGCGGGATGCCGATGATCTCCGCGTCGGGCAGGCCCGAGTCGGGCACGGCGGCGGCGACCCGTTCGGCGAACTTCGCGCCGACCTTGTTCGCGAGACCCGCCTTGGCGTTGGCCTCGTGCACCACGATCGGCACCCGGCCGCGCGCGGCGAGGTAGGCGGGCAGCGAGACGTAGCCGCCGAACCCGACGACGACGTCGGCGTGGTGGCGCTCCAGCACCTCGCGGGTGCGCTTCACCGACTCGCGCACCCGCAGCGGCAGCTTCAGCAGGTCGGGCGACGGCTTGCGCGGCATCGGCACCGGCGGGATCAGCTCAAGCGGGTAGCCGCGGGCGGGCACGAGCTTGTTCTCCAGCCCGCGCTCGGTGCCCAGCGCGACCACGCGCGCGTCGGGCCGCAGCCGCTTGACCGCGTCGGCCAGGGCCAGGGCGGGCTCGATGTGCCCGGCGGTGCCGCCTCCGGCGACCACCACGCACGGTCCGGCCTGCTGGGGAACCCCGGTCACGCACTTCCTCCTTGTGTCGTGGTGGCGGGCTGACGCCCGCCGTCTCGTCGGTGCGGGCTAGCGCCCGTCGCGGCGCCGGGACCGGTCCTGGGTCGCCCGGCGCGAGTCGCGCCGACGGTACTCCGACGGCGGAGCGTGACGGCCGGCCATCCTCCGTTCGTCCACCGGCGGCGGCGCGGCCTTGCGCCCGCGCGGCGGGGTGGACGGCCGGACGGGCCGGCGCTTGGGCGGCGGCTTGTAGGCCTCCGGCGCGGGCAGCTTCAGCACGCCGCCGACCCGGCCGGGACCCAGCGAGCGCAGCGCGGACACCGCCTCCGGCTCGTGCCGCGCGCAGTTGGCGAGGATGCCGAACACCACCATCGTGGTGACGATCGACGTGCCGCCGGAGGAGATCATGGGCAGCGTGATGCCGGTGACCGGCAGCAGCCGGACCACGTAGCCGATGTTGATCGCGGCCTGCGCCACCAGCCACACGGTGAGCGTCGCGGACACCAGGCGGATCCACGGGTCGGTGTTGCGCGCGGCGATCCGCAGCCCCACCACGGCGAGCAACCCGAACAGGCCCAGCACCAGCAGGCACCCGATGAAACCGAGTTCCTCGCCGATCACCGCGAAGATGAAATCACTGTGCACGTTCGGCAAATAGCGCCACTTCGAACTGCCGTTGGTCAGGCCCTTGCCGAAGAAACCGCCCTCCGCCAAGGCGAACATCGCCTGCCGCGCCTGGAGTCCCGCACCCGTCGGGTCCTTGTCCGGGTCCAGGTAGGTCAGCACCCGCTGGAGCCGGTAGGTCGCGCCGACCGCGAGCACCGCCGCACCCGCCGCCGCGCCGACCGCGATCACGCCGAACAGCCGCATCGGCGCGCCCACGAACCACATCAGGCTGACCAGGACGACGCCGAGCGTGATCGTGCCGCCGAGGTCGGGCTGGAGCATCACCAGCGCGAACACCAGCAGCGCCACCGGGACCACGGGCACCAGCAGGTGCCGGTACTGGTCCAGCAGCGCCCGCTTGGTCACCAGGACGTGCGCGCCCCACAACGCCATCGCGAGCTTCGCGGCCTCGATCGGCTGGAACGACACGGGCCCCACGGTGAACCACGACTGCGCGCCGCCCGCGACCGTCCCGAGTGGAGTGAGGACCAGGCCCAGCATGACCACGCACGCCAGCATCGCCATCATGCTGCTCTGCCGGACCGTGCGCAGCGGGACGCGCAGGACGATCAGGAACAACACCGCCCCGACCACCACGTACAGCAACTGCTTCTGGAAGACGCTGTAGGCCGACGCCCCGTCCGCGACCTCGCCGGGCGCCGACGCGGACAGCACCATCACCAGGCCCAGCACGGTCAGCAGGCCGAAGATCGCGAGCAGCAGGTGGAAGTCCGCGAGCGGCCGGCCCAGCCAGGCGGTGAGCGCGCTGCGCACGGCGACCACCTTGACCGTGCGCTTGGGCCGCGCGCCCCCGGGCCGCTCCACCGCTCTGTCCACCGCTGTCATGCGTTCATCGTCTCCCGCTTCGCACGGGGAAAGGTGAAAATCCGCCGCGTGTCGCCCAGACGCGACCGCCGTCACGAGCATTTCCCCGTCCGGGGGACGCCCGAAACCCGTCGCCGGTTGCGCGCGCGGGCCGAACTTGTCGGTACCCGATGGGACAATGGAACCGGGGGCCGGAGGCCACGCTCAGCCCTGGCCCGTCAACTCCCGCACCGCCTCCGCGAACGCCTGCCCCCGGTGCGCGTAATCGCTGAACATGTCCATCGACGCCGCCGCCGGCGCCAACACCACCGCATCCCCGGGCCGGGCCATCGACCGAGCGGCCCGCACGGCATCGCGCATGGTCGCCTCGTCCAACACCGCCACCGGCACGGAAGGCGCGTACTTCGCCAACGCCGCCGCGATCACCTCACGGTCCGTCCCGATCAACACCGCCCCGCGCAGCCGGAAAGACTCCGCCCGCACCAGCTCGTCGACCGACGCACCCTTCAGCAACCCACCAGCGACCCACACCACGCTCTCGTACGACCGCAACGACGCCGAAGCCGCGTGCGGGTTGGTCGCCTTCGAGTCGTTGACGTACGTGACCCCAGCCCACTCCGCCACGACCTCCGCCCGGTGCGCCCCCGGCCGAAAATCGCGCAACCCCTGCCGCACGGCCTCCGCCGACACCCCGTGCGCCCGCGCCAGCGCAGCGGCGGCCAACGCGTCGGCCACCCCCGGCGGACCCGCGGGCCGCACGTCCGACACCGCGGCCAGCACGGCGTCCGGACCGAACGCCCGGTCCACCAGGTTCCCGTCCAGCACCCCGAGCTGCCCCTCCTCGGGCTCGCCCAGCGTGAACCCGACGTGCGCCGGGGAAGGCGAAGCGGACAGCAGGTCGGCCACGTACGGGTCGTCCACGCCGGCCACAGCCACGTCACCGGTCAGCACCTGCGCCTTGGCCTCGGCATACGCGGCGAACGAGCCGTGCCAGTCCAAGTGGTCCTCGGCCAGGTTCAGCAGCACACCGGCCGCCGGCCGCACGGACGGCGACCAGTGCAGTTGGAAGCTCGACAGCTCCACCGCGAGCACCCGGTGCCCGGCCAGCAGGGCGTCCACCACCGGCAGCCCGACGTTCCCGCACGCCACCGCGTCGATCCCGGCCGCCCGCAGGATCGACTCCAGCATCCCGACGGTCGTCGTCTTGCCGTTGGTCCCGGTCACCGCGAGCCACGCCGGCGGGTCGGCCAGCTCCAGGCCCATCCGCCAGGCCAGCTCGACCTCGCCGATCACCTCCAGCCCCGCCGCCCGCGACGCCACCAGCAGCGGGCTGTCCGGCCGCCACCCGGGCGAGGTCACCACCAGCTCCGCCGACGGCGGCGGCGCGACCAGGCCCGGCACCAGCGCGACACCGGGCAGCAGCGGCTCCAACGCGCTCAACCGGTCCGCGGAGCCGTCGGTCACGGTCACCGACGCCCCCGCCGCCAGCAGCGCCTCGGCGGCGGACCGGCCGGTCACGCCCGCGCCGGCGACCAGGACGTCGCGACCGGCCAGGAACCCCACGTCAGCTCCCCGCCGCGGTGAGCCACTCGCTGTAGAACAGGCCCAGGCCCAACATGCAGCACATGCCCGCCATCAGCCAGAACCGGATGATGACCGTGGTCTCCGCCCACCCGGCGAGTTCGAAGTGGTGGTGGAACGGCGCCATCCGGAACAGCCGTCGCCGGGACGTGCGGAACACCGCGACCTGCAGCACCACCGACAGCGCCTCGACCACGAAGATGCCGCCGATCACGACCATCAGCAGCTCGGTCCGGGTCGCGATGGACAGACCCGCGACCAGACCGCCCAGCGCCAGCGAACCCGTGTCGCCCATGAAGATCTTGGCCGGCGCGGCGTTCCACCACAGGAAGCCGATGCAGCCCGCCATCGCGGCGGCGGCCACCAGCGCCAGGTCCAGCGGGTCGCGCACGTCGTAGCAGCCCGCCACCAGCAGGTTGGAGCAGTTGTAGCGGAACTGCCAGAAGCTGATCACCACGTACGTGCCGAGCACCATCGCGGACGTGCCGCCCGCGAGGCCGTCGAGGCCGTCGGTGAGGTTGACCGCGTTGGACCACGCGGAGATCGCGGCGTAGCAGAAGACCACGAACCCGACCACGCCGAACGACACCACCGCGATGTCGCGCACGAACGACAGGTTCACCGACGCCGGCGTGAGGCCGTCCTTGTTCGGGAACTGCATGACCAGGACGGCGAAGATGATGGTGGCGACGAACTGGCCGACCAGCTTGGCGGTCTTGTTCAGGCCAAGGTTGCGCTGCTTGCGGATCTTGATGAAGTCGTCGAGGAAGCCGACGATGCCCAGCGACGTGGTCAGCATGAGCACCAGCAGGCCGGACGCGCTCGGCGTCTGCTCGGCCGCCGACGCCGACATCGAGTTCACCAGGTGCGCGCCGAGGTAGCCGGCCCACATCGCGACCAGGATGGCCACACCGCCCATGGTGGGCGTGCCGCGCTTGGTCTTGTGGGACTGCGGGCCCTCTTCGCGGATCTCCTGGCCGAAGCCCTGCCGGGAGAAGATCTTGATCAGGTACGGCGTCAGCATGATCGACGCGATCAGCGCGATGGCCGCCGCGATGAGGATGCTCTTCACTTGCTGACCGCCTCCAGGAGGGCCTCGGCAACCCGCCACAGGCCGTATGAGTTGGATGCCTTCACCAGCACGACGTCACCCGGACGCACCTGGTCGCGCAGCAGCTCCACGGCCGCCGCCACATCGGGCACCAATACCGCTTCTTCGCCCCATGATCCTTCCAGGTGCGCACCCTGGTGCATCGGGCGGGCTTGGTCCCCGACGACGACCAGCTTGTTGATGTCCAGGCGCACGGCGAGCCTGCCGATCTCGTCGTGCGCGCGGACGTGGTCGGGGCCCAGCTCGGCCATCGGGCCCAGGACGGCCCAGCTGCGCCGGGCGGGGGTGGTGGCCCGCGAGATGGTGGCGAGCGACTTGAGCGCGGCGCGCACCGACTCCGGGTTGGCGTTGTAGGCGTCGTTGACGATCGTCACACCGTCAGGACGTTCGGTGACGGCCATGCGATGCGCGGAAACCCGTTCGGCTTGCCCGAGGGCGTCGGCGACCTGGTCCGGCGTCGCACCCAGGCGCAGGGCGATCGCGGCGGCGGTGAGCGCGTTGCCGACCTGGTGGGGCCCGTGCACGGCGAGCCGCACCGGCGTCCGGTGGCCGCGCGTGACCAGGGTGAACGAGGCTCGGGCCGTCGCGTCCAGTTCGACGTCGACGGCGCGCACGTGGGCGTCCGGGTGCTCGCCGACCAGGACGACCTCGGCCTTGGTCCGCGCGGCCATGCCGGCTACCAGCCGGTCGTCGGCGTTGAGCACCGCGAGCCCGTCGGCCGGGAGCGCCTCGACCAGTTCGCCCTTGGCCTGCGCGATGCCCTCCCGCGAGCCGAACTCGCCGAGGTGGGCGCTGCCGACGTTGAGCACCGCGCCGACCGTCGGCGGGGCCACCTCGCACAGCGCCGCGATGTGCCCGCGACCCCGGGCGGACAGCTCCAGCACCAGGAACCGGGTCGACGCGTCGGCGCGCAGGACCGTCCACGGGTGCCCGAGTTCGTTGTTGAACGACCCGGGCGGCGCGATGGTCGGCCCCAGCGGCGCCAGCACCTGCGCGATCAGGTCCTTGGTGGAGGTCTTGCCGGACGAGCCCGTGACGCCGATCACAGCCAGGTCCGGCAGCCGGTCGACGACGTACCGGGCCAGCTTCGCCAGCGCCGCCAGCACCGCCGCCCCGGCGCCGTCCGTGTCCCCGGACAGCACGTACGCGTTGCCGTGCTCGCGCTCGACCGGGGCCGCGACCACGGTCGGGACCCCGTCCACCGGACGACCCGCCAGCACGCCCGCCGCGCCCTGCGCGATCGCCCGGGCCGCGAAGTCGTGACCGTCGACCCGTTCACCGGGCAGCGCCAGGAACAGGCCGCCGGCGGTGATCTTGCGGGTGTCGAACTCGACGGTGCCGGTGACCACCGGCGCCCCGTCGGTGCCGTGCAGGGTGCCGCCGACCGCGTCGGCGATCTCGGCCAGGCTGAGCGGGATCACCGGCGGGCCTCTCTGATCGCGTGCGCCAGGGTGTCGGCGTCGGAGAACGGGTGCACGACGCCCGCCACCTCCTGCCCGGTCTCGTGCCCCTTGCCCGCGACCACGACCACGTCACCGGGCCGGGCCAGCCCCACGGCGTGCTCGATCGCCGCTCGCCGGTCGCCGATCTCCAGCACCTCGCCCCGGTCCCCGTCGGGCACGTTCAGCGCGCCCGCGAGCATCGCGGCCCGGATCGCGGCCGGGTCCTCGCTGCGCGGGTTGTCGTCGGTGACGATCAGCACGTCGCTGCGCCGAGCCGCCTCCTCGCCCATCAACGGCCGCTTGGCGGTGTCCCGGTCGCCACCGCAGCCCAGCACCGTGATGATCCGACCGGTCGCGCGGGCCCGGACGGCGTCCAGCGCGAGCGCCACGGCCTGCGGCTTGTGCGAGTAGTCGACGACGGCCGTGAAGTCCTGGCCCTCGTCCACGCGTTGCATCCGACCAGGCACCTGCACGTCCGCCAGCCCGCGCCGGATCGACTCGACGTCGACCCCCTGGAGGTGCAGCAGCGCCGTGGCCAGCAACGCGTTCGCGACGTTGAACTCGCCCGGCAGCCGCAACTCGACCTCGAACACCAGGCCGTCCGGCCCGTGCGCGGTGAACCGCTGCTCACCGGTCGCGGACACGCTGATGTCCGAGGCCGTCCAGTCGGCGTCCCCGGCGGTCGCGACGGTGACCGTGCCCGGCTTGACCAGCCGACGCCCCCACTCCCCGTCCACGCACACGACCTCGCGGCGGGCCCGGCCGTCGAACAGCAGCGCCTTGGTCCGGAAGTAGTCCTCCATGTCCGGGTGGAAGTCCAGGTGGTCCTGCGACAGGTTGGTGAACGCGGCCACCGCGAACCCGACCCCGCCGACCCGGCCCAGCCGCAACGCGTGGCTGGAGACCTCCATCGTCACGTCCGTGACCCCGCGCTCGGCCATCACCGCGAGCAACGCGTGCAGGTCGGGCGCTTCGGGCGTGGTGAGCGCGCTGTCCAGGCGCTCACCCGCGATGCGCGTCTCGACCGTGCCGATCAGCCCGGTGGTGCGGCCGGCGGCGCGCAGCGCGGACTCGACCATGTAGCTCGTGGTGGTCTTGCCGGAGGTGCCGGTGATCCCCCACACGGCGACCTGGGTCGCGGGCTCCCCGTAGACGCGCGCGGCGAGCGCACCCAACACCTCACGCGGGTTCGGGTGCACCAACACCGGGACGTCCCGCACCTTCGCCGCGCCGACCTCGTCGGTCAGCACCGCCACGGCCCCCCGGGCCACGGCTTGCTCGGCGAAATCCGCACCGTGCGCCCGAGCGCCGGGCAACGCGGCGAACAGATCACCGGCCCGGACGTGCTGGGCGCGCAACGTCACGCCGGAAACGGCGGTGTGCGCGCGATCGGGCGCGGTGAGGTGCGCGTCGACGGTCGAAGCGAGTTCGGACACGGCGACGGGCTGGACGCGGGAAGGGCGAGGCGGGGCGGTCGCGACCTTGCCCTCAAGCTTGGCAGGCACGCGCGGAAGGCTACCGGCGCACGGAGAGTGTTCACCCACCACGTCCACTGCGGACACGAAAACCTTTCAGTGCCAGCCAAAACACCATCGGCCACCCCCGCCGCCCAACAGCACCCCCCACACGCCGCCAGCCCTGCCCGAAGTGCTACCACGCTTGTGGCCGGTAGAGTCAAAAGTTTGCGAAGGACGAGCAAAAGTCTTTGCGGAACCCTGCCACAAGCGTGTTTGACTTTGCCAGGTCATGCGCGGGTCTGAAGATCACCAGAGCCTCGGCGGCCCTGCCCGACGGCGAGGCGGCTTCTGCGCTTGCGGCGCTAATCGAGGACGAGCTGGACCACGGGCGCCTGCTCCGCCGACATCGGCACCTGGTACCGCTGTGCCAAGTAGGACGCGATGTCGTGGAACAACGGCGCCGCCGACCCGCTGTACTGGCCACCGCCGCTGGGCGCGTCCAGCATGATGCCCACCACGTAACGCGGGTTGTCCGCCGGGAAAATCCCCGCGAAAGTGATCCAGTACGAACTCTGGCTGTAACAGCTGCACTTCGGGTCGACCTGCTGCGCGGTCCCCGTCTTCCCGGAAACCTGGTATCCCGGCAAAGCCGCCGACGGCCCGGTCCCGGTCTGCTGCCCCGGAGCCTTCTGCACCACCGCCCGGAACATGTCCCGAACCGTCTTCGCGGTTTGCGGCGACACCACCCGCACCCCTTCCGGACGTTCGACTTCCTTCCGGGCGCCGTTCTGGTCCACCTCGGCCCGGATGATGCGCGGCGGGATGCGGACACCGTCGTTGGCGACGGCCTGGTACATGCCGGTCATCTGCAACAGGGTCATGTTCAGGCCCTGGCCGATGGGCAGGTTGCCGAACGTCGAGCCGGACCACTGGTTGCGCGGCGGCACCGAGCCCGACTCCTCGCCCGGCAGACCGGACTGGGTCCGCTTGCCCAGGCCGAACTTGCGCAGCATGTCCGCGTAGCGGTCCTCGCCGATCTTCTGCGCCGCCATCAGCGTGCCGACGTTGGAGGACTTCGCGAAGACACCGGTGAACGTCATGTCCTGCGTCGGGTGGAACACCGAGTCCTTGATCACCCGGTCGGCGACCTTGATCGTGTAGTCGACGCTCAGCACGCTGTCCGGCTGGTAGATGCCGTCCTCGATCGCGGTCGCCGCCGTCACGATCTTGTTCACCGACCCCGGCTCGAACACCGACGACACCGCCGTGTTGCGCAGCTGGTCCTCGGAGGCCTTGCCGAAGTCGCTCGGGTCGAACGTCTTGTCATTGGCCATGGCCAGGATCTCGCCGGTGCGCGAGTCGAGCACCACCGCCGACCCGGTCTTCGCGCCGGACTTGGCCGTGTAGTCGGTGACCATGCGCTGCAACGCGTACTGCGTGTCGACGTCCAGCGTCAGTTCCAGGCTCCGGCCCGGCACGGCCGCCGCCAGCTCGCGGGACCGGTCGGGGCCGGGGATCACCACGTTGTTGTTGCCCTGCATGGTGTCCACGACCCGGCGGCCCATCCGGCCGGCGAGCACGTTGTCCTGGGAGTTCTCCAACCCCAGGACGCCGTGCGTGGCGGGCGGTTCCTGGTCCTTGCGCCAGTTCGCCGCGCCGATGATGTTCGACGCCAGCTCGCCGTTGGGGTACACGCGGACCGCGCGGTACTCCTGGCCGATGTCGGCGTACTTCTCGGTGATCGTGGCCGCCTTCGCCGGGTCGATGTTGTCGACCAGCTCGACGTAGGTGATGTCCTTGGTGATCAGCGAGTACATCGTCTGCTCGTCGGTCTTCTGGCCGTTGACCTCGGTGCCGAGCGTGTCCTGGATGAACTTCGCGACCGCGCGCGCCCAGTCCTCGTAGCTGCCGATGTCGGGGTCGGCCTCCTGCGCCTTGACCCACTTCTCCCGGGTCAGCTGGGGCACGGCGTAGAGCTGGCGGGCCTCGACGCTGAACGCCAACTGGCTGCCGTTGCGGTCGGTGATCGCGCCGCGCGCCGCCGGGACGTCGATGGGCGTGGCCCGCTGCTTCTCCGCCAGCTCCGACAGGGCTTCGGCCTGGAAGCCCTGCACCTGGACGAGCTTCAGCCCGGCCAGCACCAGCGCGCCGACCAGCAGCAGCCGGCCGACGGCGATGCGGACCCGGCTGTTGCCGCCCCGACGCCGCTTGGGCGCGCGGACCGACAACGGCCGCCTGGTGGGCCTCCCCCTGGTGGGCCCTGGCATCACTGACCTCCGGGCACCTGCTGTGCGGGCGGTTGCTGTGCGTTCGGGTCAACCGGCTGCTGGGCGTTCGGATCGGGTTGCGCGTTCGGGTCCGGCTGCTGGGCATTCGGGTCCGGCTGCTGCGCGTTCGGGTCCGGCTGTGTGGGCGGCGGCGACGACGTCGACGACGCGGGCGGAGCGGGTGCCGCCGCGGCCGAGGGCTTCCCGTGGACCTCGATGGTCCCGTCGGGGAGCTGCCGCAACCGCGCCGGGTCCTCGATCGGCACCAGGCCCAACCGGGCCGCGGCCTCCGCGAGCTGCCGCGGCGACTCGGCCAGCGCGACCTCCCGGCGCAACTGCTCGACCTGCCGCGCCAGCCGCTTCTCCTCCGCCCGCGCGTCCTGCAAGCGGTAGGAGTCGGCGGTCGCCTGGGTGGACAGCCACATGATCGCGGCGATCCCGACCCCCAGCACGACCATCACCATCACCACGAACGGCGCCTTCGGCGCGGCCACCGGCTGACGGGTGACCGCCGTGCCACGGGACGCGCGCGTCCGCTGCTCACGACGGGCATAAGCGCGCTCGGCCGCCGCCGAACGGGAACGGGTGGGCACCGAGCGCAGGGCGCGCTCGCGCGGCGTGCCGGGGGTGGACGGCACGCCGTTGGCCCGGGCCGGTGCGGTCATGTCGCCTCCCTGATCCGTTCCGCCGCCCGGAGTCGTACCGGCGCGGCCCTGGGGTTGTCCTCGATCTCCTGCTCGGTCGCCACCTCGGCGCCCCGGGTCACCAGCTTCAGCTGGGGACCGTGGCCGGGCAGCTCCACCGGCAGGCCCGGCGGGGTCTTGGAGACGGCCAGGTCGGCGAAGGCCCGCTTGACCATCCGGTCCTCCAGCGACTGGTAGGACTCCACGACGATCCGCCCGCCCACCGCCAGCACCGACAGCGCCGCGGGCAGGGCCTGGCGCAACGACTCCAGCTCGCCGTTGACCTCGATCCGCAGCGCCTGGAAGGTCCGCTTGGCCGGGTGGCCGCCGGTGCGCCGGGTCGCCGCGGGCACCGCGGCGTAGAGCAGCTCGACCAGCCGCCCGGAGTTGGTGAACGGCTCGCGGGCGCGTTCCCGGGCCACGGCCTGGGCGATCTTGCGGGCGAACCGCTCCTCGCCGTAGTCGCGCAGGATGCGGGTCAGGTCGTCCACCGAGTACTCGTTGAGCACGTCGGCGGCCGTCATGCCGGTGCCCGCGCTCATCCGCATGTCCAGCGGCGCGTCCCGGGAGTAGGCGAACCCGCGCTCCTCGGCGTCGAGCTGCAACGAGGAGACGCCGAGGTCCATCAGGATGCCGTCCACCGGACCGTCCACCGCGTCGGCGATGTGGTCGTAGGTGGTCTGCACGAACGTCGTCCGGTCGGCGAACGGTTCGAGGCGCTTGCGCGCCAGCTCGATCGCCTGCGGGTCGCGGTCCAGGCCGATCAGCCGCACCCGGGGTGCGCTTGGAGCACCGCCTCGGAGTGCCCGCCCAGGCCGAGCGTGCAGTCGACGAAAACGGCGTCCCGGTCGGCCAGCGCGGGGGCCAGCAGGCCCAGGACGCGGTCGAGCAGCACCGGCACGTGGCGCGCCCGCTCGCCCATGTCCCCTCCCACATCCCCCCACCGACGAAAATTCGGGTGTCGTCAGGTCCCCGCCCGCCCGTCGGACCTGGCGCCGGGGAAGGTGCGCCAGGGCCGAAAGCCGAGCGGACCGAGGCCTCACGGCACCCGAAACCTCAAGCGTTCAAGCCCGTTTTAGAAAACGCCCGGCAGCACCTCCTCGCGAGCCTCGGCGTAGCTGTCCTCGTGCTCGTCCATGTAGCGCTGCCACGCCTGCGCGTCCCAGATCTCCAGCCGGTTGACCGCCCCGATGACCACGCACTCCTTGGTCAGCCCGGCGTAGCGGCGCAGTTCCGGCGCGATGGACACCCGGCCCTGGCCGTCCGGCCGCTGCTCGTCGGTCCCGGCGAACAGGTAGCGCTGGTAGGCGCGGACGGCCTCGTTGGTGAACGGCGCCTCCGCGACCTTGCGCGCCATCTGCTCGAACTCGGCCCGTGGGAACACGTAGAGGCAGTGGTCCTGGCCCTTGGTGACCATGAGACCCCCCGCTAGCGCGTCCCGGAACTTCGCAGGCAGCGTCAGCCGGCCCTTGTCGTCCAGCCTGGGGTGGTGCGTGCCCAGGAACACGGCAACCCACCTCCCGCCGCCGGACGGCGAACCGGCAGTGGGGCCCCCGTCTGCCCCACCGGCCGCCACAGTACCCCACTTTTCACCACAGTCAACGCTGAAACGGGTGGTCAGCCACCCGGATGGGGAACGTTTACGCAGGTAGAGCGGAGATGACGAGCGTGGGGGGCGGTGGGGGAAGCCGAGCGCCCGGGGCGCCCGGAGGGCCGTGATCGACTTCAAATCCCACCCGAACGGCCCAGCGAAATCGGGCAAAACGGGTTCAGCCGTGCGGGTGGTGGGGAATCGTGGTGGGAGCGGGTGAACCGGCAGCCGGGGACGGCCGTGGAAACCAGCGGCACGAGAATGTTCAATCGGTGTAGGGCGCTTCGCCCCGGTTTGACACACTGCGTGAAACGCTCACCGCCTCCGCGAACCGGTCGCGGTGGTCTTCGGGAGGTCGAGTGACTCCGAGTACCCAGCCAGCCGCGCTGCCCGAACACTCTTTCGGGGGCGGTGGGCTCAATCACGTGAACAACACGGCCCACGTGCACAGCCGGCCCGACGAGGTGCTCGCCGAACTGCACGCCGTGGTGGGGCGCATCGCGGCGAACGTCGAGAAGGTCATCGTCGGCAAGCCGGACGTCGTCCGCATCGCCATCGTGACGCTGCTCGCCGAGGGCCACCTGCTGGTGGAGGACGTGCCCGGCGTCGGCAAGACGTCGCTGGCCAAGGCCCTGGCGCGGTCCATCGACTGTTCGGTGAGCCGCATCCAGTTCACCCCGGACCTGCTGCCCAGCGACATCACCGGTGTGTCGATCTACAACCGGCAGGACAACGACTTCGAGTTCCGGCCCGGCCCGGTGTTCGCCAACATCGTGGTCGGCGACGAGATCAACCGGGCCTCGCCGAAGACCCAGTCGGCGCTGCTGGAGTGCATGGAAGAGCACCAGGTGACGGTGGACGGGAACACCTACCCGCTCAGCGCGCCGTTCATGGTGATCGCCACCCAGAACCCGATCGAGATGGAGGGCACCTACGCCCTCCCCGAGGCCCAGCGCGACCGGTTCACCGCCCGGGTCTCCATCGGCTACCCCGACCCGCAGGCCGAGCTGGCGATGGTCGACGAGCACGCGGGCAACGACCCGCTGGCCGACCTGCGCCCGGTCTCGGACGCGGACGCGGTGCTCAGGCTGGTGCACGCGGTGCGCCGGGTGCACCTGTCGCCCGAGGTGCGGCGGTACGCGGTGGAGCTGGTGTCGACCACCCGGCGGCTGCCCGAGCTGCGGCTGGGCGCGTCCCCGCGCTCGACGCTGCAACTGGTCCGCGCGGCGCGGGCGCAGGCGGCGCTGGCCGGGCGCGACTTCGTGGTGCCCGACGACATCCACGCGGTGGCCGTGCCCGTGCTGGCGCACCGGCTGGTGCTCACGGCGGAGGCGCAGGCCGCGCGCAGGTCGGCGGCGGACCTGGTGCGCAACCTGCTGCAGCGGGTGCCGGTGCCGCAGGCGGCGCTGGACCCGTCCGGCCAGTTCCTGCAGAACGTGCAGCGCCACCCCGGCGGCCACCCGGTCCCGGGCCACGGCGACGGCCACCACCGCTGACATGCGCGGAGCCCTGTCCGGGCTGACCACCCGGGGACGCTGCCTCCTCGCCGCCGGGTTCGCGGCGGGCCTGTGCGCGGTCGTGCTCAACGAGCGGGACCTGCTGCGGGTCGCCGCGTTCGTGGTGGCCCTGCCGGTGCTGGCGGCGTGGCTGGCCCAGCGCGCCCGCGTCGGCCTGCACGCGTCCCGGTTCCTGTTCCCCAGCCGCGTGCAGGTGGGCGCGGCGACCGAGGTGAAGGTGGAGCTGCGCTCGGCCGGCCGGCTGCCCACCGGCGGTCTGCTGCTGGAGGACGCGGTGCCGTACGCGCTGGGCGCGCGGCCCCGGTTCGTCGTCGAGCGCCTGCCGCGCAACACGGTGACCGCGCTGCGCTACCCGTTGAAGCCGGTGATGCGCGGCATCCAGCAGGTCGGCCCGCTGATGGCGCGGATCACCGACCCGTTCGGCCTGGCCGAGTTCGACCGCGAGCTGGCGGGCCGCTCGAAGCTGGTCGTGGTGCCGCGCGTGGTGGGCCTGACCGGGCTGCCCAGCGGGTCGGGCATGGGCGCGGGCGACGACGGTTCGATCCGGCTGCGCGCCGGGCAGGGCGAGGACGACGCCGTCGTGCGGCAGTACCGGCACGGCGACGACCTGCGCAAGGTGCACTGGCGGTCGACCGCGCGGCGGGACGAGCTGATGGTGCGCGTCGAGGAACGGCCGTGGCGCGGCGGCACGACGGTGCTGCTGGACCACCGGCTGACCGCGCACCGCGGCACCGGGCCGAACTCGTCGCTGGAGTGGGCGGTGTCGTTCGTGGCGTCGGTGTGCCTGCACCTGCACCGGTTCGGGCACCAGGTGCGGCTGGTCGGCGACGACGGCCGGGTGCTGGCGGGCGGGTCGGGCGACGGCGGGCACAGCGACGCCGTCGTGCTCGACGCCCTGGCCGCCCTCCAGCCGTCGCACCGGCGGGAGCCCGCGGCGGGCCTGGACCCGGGCGCGGGCCAGGAGGTCATCGCGATCCTCGGCGGCAGCACGCCCGCCGTGGTCGACGCGCTGGTGCGCAACCGGCCGCGCGGGATGCGCAGCCTGGCCGTGGTGATGGACGTGCGGGCGTGGGCGGCGGGCGGCGAGGACCCCGCGCCCGACCCGGAGGAGGCGCGTGGCCTGCTGACGGCGGCCGGCTGGGGCGCGGTGGTGGCCCGGCCGTCGACGGCGATGGGCCAGGTCTGGCAGGAGCTGTGCCACAGCGCGGGCAACCGCGGCCCGGTGGTGCGCACGGAGGTGGGGTAGTGACCGGCAGGACCCGCGGCGACCGGCGACAGCCGACCGCCGCACCCGGCAGATCTCGTGGCCGCGCGGCCGACAATGGGACGGTGGGCAGGTGAGCGGCGGGACCTCCGTGCGCGGCAACTGGGTGGTCAGCGCCACACCGGTGGTCGCGGGCCTTGCCACGCTGTGCGCCGCGACCGCGTTGTCCAGCGTGGTGGCCGGCGGGCTGTGGCTGGTGAACCTGGCGGTGGCGATCACCGTCGTGGTCGGCGTCGGCGTGCTGCTGCGGCAGACCCGGCTGCCCAACCCGTTGATCGCCCTGGCGCAGGTGTTCGCGCTGATGTCGCTGCTGGTGACGATCTTCACCCGGACCGGCGTGCTGGTCGTGCTGCCCGGGCCGCAGTCGTTGAGCGACCTGATGACCGTGCTCGGCGACGCGTTCGCCGAGGTGCAGACCGGTGTGCCGCCGGTGCCGGACAGCGAGGCGATCCGGTGCCTGGTGATGGTGGCGATCGGGTTGGTCGCGGTGCTGGTGGACATGCTGGCGGTCGGCGCCGCGGCGCCGGCGGCGTCGGGCCTGGTGCTGCTGTGCGTGTTCGCGGTGCCGGCGTCGCTGGCCGACGAGATGCTGCCGATGTGGACGTTCGTGTTCGGCGCCGGGGCGTTCGCGCTGCTGCTCGCCGTGGACGGGCAGCACCGGCACGACGCGTGGCGCGGCCGGCGACCGGGGACGGGCGGGGCCGGTTCGGGCCCGGCGGCGACGGCGGTCGCGGGTGCGGCCGTGGTGGTCGCGATGCTGGCCGGGGCGAGCTTCACGCTGGTCGGGACGGTCGGCAGGCTGCCCGGCGGCGACGAGGTCGGCGGCGGCGCGAACGGCCTGGGCATCGACCCGATGACCGAACTGCGCGGCATGCTCAACCAGGGTGCGACGCGGGAGATGTTCCGGGTGCGCGGGTTGCCGGAGGCGGCGTACCTGCGGGCGATGACGTTGCGCGAGTACGTGCCCGAGCAGGGGTGGCGGCTGGGCGGCGACCTGTCCACGGGCGTGCCCGCGAACGGCAACCTGCCGCAGCAGCCGGGCGACCCGGGTGACGGCGAGGTCACCACGGTGACCATCGAGCCGGTGAACTGGCTGGACAACTGGCTGCCGGTGTACGGGCGACCGCGGCGGATGCAGGACGTCGAGGACAACTGGCGGTACGACCCGGTGCGCGGGATGGTCTACAGCGTTCGGCAGCGCAAGGCGGGGCCGTACAAGCTGGAGACGGTGCTCAAGACGCCGGCGGCGGATACGTTGCGCCGGGCGAACGGTGCGGCCGATGTCGAGGACGCGTACCTGGATGCCCGGGGTGTGAGTCCCGAGGTGGCGAACCTGGCGCGGGAGATCACGCGCAGCGAGGGGAACGCGTTCGACAAGGCCAGCGCTTTGTACAGCTACTTCACCGACGGGACGCAGGGCTTCACGTACACGACCGACACGGGTGGGGCGCAGACGTCGGACGCGTTGCGGGACTTCGTGTTCACCGGCAAGCGCGGGTTCTGCGAGCAGTACGCGTCGGCGATGGCGATCATGGCCCGTTCGATCGGTTTGCCGTCCCGCGTGGCCCTGGGCTTCACCGCCGGCTTCCCCATCGGTGATGCGCAGACCATCACCACCCAGGACGCCCACGCCTGGGTCGAGATCTACTTCCCGAACTACGGCTGGACGGTGTTCGATCCGACCCCGTTGTCGGACGGACGCGGCATCGTCCCCCCGTACATCGCCGGCCAACAAGCCGACGGCGACGAAACCGACACCACCACCGCTCCCCCCACGACGACCGCTCCCACCACGTCGGCGTCTGCTGCCACCACCTCGGCGACCGCGGGGGACCTGGCCGGCAACGACCCGAACGCCCAGCAGACGCCGACCCCGACGTGGCACACGGTCACCCTCCTGGTGGCCGGCGCAATAGGCGTCCTCCTGACTTTGCTGTTCTTGACAACCCGCCGTCGTGACGCGGGCTCTGGCGGTTCGGCCCCGTTGTCTGTCTTGCCCTGGGTGCGCCCACTCCTGATCGCCGTCGCCGTTGCTGCGTGGGTCGTCCTGGTCACGTTGCTGGTGGCTTTGGTGTCGTGGTGGATCGCCGTGCCGCTGTTGTTGGCGTTGCTGATCGCCACCCCGGCGGGCGTCCGGGAATGGCGGCGGCGCGAACGCTTGCGGGCCGTGGCGGGCTTGGGCCCCGATGCGGCGGCGGCGGCTTGGCAGGAGCTGATCGCCGAATCGGTGGACCGCGGCACCCGCGTGCCCACGACGGAAACCGTCCGAGTAGCCGCCCGCCGCATGGCAAGGGCGCACAACCTTGATGAACAAGGACGGGATGGCCTACGGGCGGTAGTAGGTGCCGTAGAACGCTCGTGGTACAGCACCAACGCAACGGCCGACCCAACCCTCCCCGCAGCAGTCGAGGAAGTCCGCCGCTCCCTAACCCGAACCGCTCCCCTCGCCTTGCGCGCCAAGCTCCTCCCCCGCTCCGTCCTGAACCCGACTCCGCCGGCCGACCTCGACGACTGATCCACGCCCGGCTCGCTTGCCTTTGGCGGCGTGGTCGGGAGCGACTCACGTCGGCGGCGGGGGCCACCCAGCCGCACAGCCGTCTGACGACACGACCTTCCTCACCCGGCCGCTCGGCTACTCGTGCGGCTGCACGCCCGGCGGCGGCACGCCCTGCGGCGGCACGCGTTGCGACGGCGCGCCCGGCGACGGCACGCCCTGCGGCGGCACGCCCGGCGACGGCACGCCCTGCGGCGGCACGCCCGGCGACGGCACGCCCGGCGACGGCACGCCCTGCGGCGGCACGCCCGGCGACGGCACGCCCGGCGACGGCACGCGTTGCGGCGGCACGCCCGGCAGCAGCGCGCCCGGCAGCAGCGCGCCCGGCAGCAGCGCGCCCGGCAGCAGCGCGCCCTGCGGCGGCACCGCCCTCCGCTGGCTTGGCCATGCGACGCGAAATCGGGATTAGCACCGAAAGCCGGCCGCCGCCCTCCGGCGGCGCTCCATCCGACCTGCGGCAACGCACGCTGCCGCAGCGCGCCCTGCGGCGGCAGGTCGCTGGGCGGCAGGTCGCTGCGGCAGGTCGCTGGGCGGCAGGTCGCTGCGGTGCGGTTGAGGTGGGATGGGCTGGCCGGGCGCGGTTCTGCGGTGGCCGCCGACGGCGGGTGTGGCGCGGGAGTGGCGGAGCGCGGTGCCCAGGCTGGGCCGATTCCTGCGGCTCGGAATCCGGGGATCGGCGGGCGTGCGAGTGAGGGTGCCGCGCTGCACGGCCGAATGGGGAAAGCCGGGATGAGCGGCCGAGCGCGGGCACCCAGCCCAGCCAGCGGGCGCGAATGCCGGATTGGGCGAGCGGGGGCGGGCACCAGCCCAGCCAGCGGGTGCCCGACTCAGTGGGCGGGCGCCCGACTCAGGTGGGCGGGCGCCCGACTCAGGTGGGCGGGGCGGGGGTGCTGCGTCGGGTGAGAGCGCGTCTGGCGCAGGGGTGGGGCCGGAGTGGGCGCTGCGCTCGTCGGCGGGCAGGGCCGCAGTGGGCACTGGGCGCATCGGCGGTGGGCCCGGGGGTGGTGCGTTTGGGGGGCGTTGCCTGCCGTTGTGCCGCGCTCCTTGTTTACGGGACGCGCGAGATCGGGTTTGGTCGCGGATTCTGCATGTCGCTCGATCGGGTGATTGGCAGGACTGGGCAGTAGGGGGTGGTAGGGGTGTCCAGGGCGTGTGGGTTTTTGGGCATGCCGCACGGCCCGCCCTCCGGAGAGGGCGGGCCGTGGGGTGTTCGGCTTCCTACTCGTCCTCTAGGCGACGACGGAAACGCTCTTCCATCTTCTGGGAGAACGAGCTGCGGCTGGGGCGGCTTCCCTCTTCGCTGGGCTCGTCGGCACCCTGGTCACCACGACGCAGCGTCGTCACGGTGAGCAGCACGCCGAAGAACATCAACAAGAAGCCGACCACGCTCACCACCGGGATACCAGCGAGCTTCGGCAACATCACACCCGTCACCAGCAGAGCCACACCCACGGCGAACAGCGCGATGCCCTGGATGCGACGCCGTCGGGACGGCTTGCGCAGCTTGGCGCCACGCACAGTGGATGCGAACTTCGGGTCCTCGGCGTAGAGCGCGCGCTCGATCTGGTCGAGCAGTCGCTGCTCGTGCTCGGAGAGTGGCATGGCTCCTCCTCCGGCACAGCGGTCGCGGGCGCCGGGTGTTCACGGTTGCCGCCGGTCCCGGCGGACGCCCCACCCTGGGGGCGTCACAACCAGGATACGATTCGCGAGGCTTGGCGACTACCCAGTCCTCGCCCCTAAGCGGTTCGTTCGGTCACCATCATCCTCACGGGTCAACGGTAGAACCTTCGTGAGGTCACGAAACGGACCAGCTCTAGTCCGGACGGCACGGTCAAGGTCAACTGTCAACCACCGGTTGCCGCCCTTCAGTCGCCGACTTTATCCGGAACGTTGGGGTTTCGGAAGTTGAGGGTCGCCAACGGGGTGCGGGGGCGAGGCGGCCGGCGGGCGGGGTGGTTGAGAGGTCGGTGAGGATGTGTTTTACGGCCTCGCCGCGTTTCGAGAGCAGGCGCATGAGGTCGGCTGTGGGGATGCCGCCTCGGCGGACGGCGTCGGTGAGCACCGCGCGTAGGGCGTGCGGGCACGTGGTGAATCTGGTGGTGTCGGCGACTGCCCGGATGAGAGGCGCTGTGGGGAAGCCTTTGCGGAGGACCGGCTCCAGCGCGGTTCGGGGGCGTAGGGGTTTGACCTCGTCGGTGGGTTCTACCGGGCGGCTGGTCAGGACCATGATCTGGCCGGTGGTGGGGACTGTGCGCAGGCCATGGAGGTGTAGGGCGTCCAGGCCCGTGAGCAGGGCGCCTGGGCCTGCGTAGCGGAGGGCGGCCTGCACGCGTTGCAGGCGGGTCGGGGGTTTTCGGGTCAGGAGCAGGACGCCGGGGAGCAGGGGTTGCCACTCGCCGGAACGGCGACGATCCGCCAACTCCTCGTGGTCCAGGCCCAGGGTGATGAGGTCGGCGACGGTGGCCACCCGGTGCGGGAACAAGGCGGCCAGCGCTTCCACGGTGATCGTGGTTCGGGTTTTGGTGTGCATGGGTCCACGATCGGCCCAATGCGACCGCTCGGCGAGGAGCGGAATCGGAATTGTGGACAACTTCGAACCTGTGGACAACTTCGCCGTAAAAGTGCGGAAAGAGGCCTTCTGCGGACCCGACCGCCCGCAGAAGGCCTCTGGGAGACGACGACCGCCCCTCGTCGGTCGCCGTGTGGATCGCTAGAGCCGGACCAGGTCCTCGCGGATCTCCTCGTCCAGCGTCCGCCGCCCCGCCCGCACGCTCTGCCACGCGTCGTGCACGGCGACCAGGGCACCCGACAGCACCAGCGCGACGGCCAGCGCGACCAGGCCGTTCGTGTCCAACTGGGTGACGATCACGGCGGCGGCCCACAGCTGGACGGCGGTGAAGACCAGGGTGCAGGCGAGGCGTTCGGTGAATCGGCGGCGCGACCGGGCGGGTTCCTCGTTTCG
Organism: Actinosynnema sp. CA-248983; assembly: GCA_050954585.1. GTDB lineage: Bacteria > Actinomycetota > Actinomycetes > Mycobacteriales > Pseudonocardiaceae > Actinosynnema. The sequence continues at coordinate 6,886,039 of CP191863.1, forward strand.
GTTCATCTCTCCCCCTTCAGCTCGTCATGGCTCATTTGTAAGGGGAATGACGGACCTGTTCTGCGTCAGATGACACAGAAGGGGAAATCAGGTGGTCAGGTCGTAGAGGCGGCTCACCCGGAGGATGTCGATCTTCCGTCGACCTGTCCTGATGATGCCCTGTTCGCGCAGTGAGCGCAGCACCCGGACCAGCGATTCCCGCGACGTCCCGGCGATGCCCGCCAACTCCTCCTGGCTGAGCGACACCGCCCCCTGGTCGGCGATCCCGCGTTGCAGCGCCACGTCGATGAGCACGGCCGCGACGCGCTGGGTGGCGGTGCCGCTGAACTGGATGCGCTGCCGGTCGGTGTCCCGCTGCCGCGCCACGACCACGGTCAGCACGGCCCACGCGATGCGCGGTCGCCGCTGGCACAGGTCGGCGAACGCCGTGTCGGACAGCACCAACGCCCGCACGTCCACCAGGGCGCGCACGGTCGCCGACCGGGGTCGCCCGTCGATCGCGGACCGCTCCCCCACGATGTCCCCGGCGCCGCGCACGGCCAGCACCTTCTCGCCGCCGTTGGACGTCGCGGCGGTGACCCGGAGCAGCCCGCGCAACACGACCAGGACGTGCCGGCTGACCTCACCCTCGTGGCACACCACCGCCCCGGTGGCGTAGTCGCGCTCGGTCCCGCTCGCGGCCAGCACCGCGTGCTCGGCGGGCGTGAGGAGGCCCCAGAAACGGTCCACATCCGACAGGGTGGCCCATGATCGACCCCGCTGTCCGGCACGACCACCCGAACGGCGCGCTCAGCGGTCGGGTTTGGGTTCGGGCAGGTTCGGTTGGGCCGGGGTGGAGGACAGCAGGGACGCGGGTTTGACGGCCGCCCGGCCGAAGCGTGTTCGGGCCTGGTCGGCGGCCTGTTCGGCCTCGCGCCAGCCGCGTTCGGGCGCGTCGAACATCAGCTGTTCGCCGTCGTCGCCCTCTACCAGTTGCTCGATGCGCACGCCGATGAGCCGCACCGCGCCCGGCGGCACCTGTTCGTCGAGCAACGTCGAGGCCGTCTGGTACACCTCGCGGGTCACGTCGGTGGCCACGCGCAGGGTCTTGGACCGCGTGATCGTGGTGAAGTCGGCGAACCGCACCTTGATCGACACCGTCCGCCCGCGCAGCCCGCGCTGCCGCAGGGTGGCCGCCGACCGCTCGGACAGCCGCAGCAGCTCCCGCCGCAGCAGCTCGCGGTCGTAGTGGTCGACCTCGAACGTCTCCTCCGCACCGATCGACTTCTCCCTGGTGGACGGCACCACGGGCCGGTCGTCGAGGCCTTGCGCGAGCGCGTGCAGGTGTTCGGCCAGCGCAACGCCCAGGACCCGGCGCAACCGGGGCAGCGGGGTGGCCGCCACGTCCGCCACCGTCTCCAGCCCGACCCGGTCGAGCTGCTCGGCGGTGCGCTTGCCGACGCCCCACAGCGCCGACACGGGCAGCGGGTGCAGGAACTCCAGCACGTCCGTGCGCGGCACCACCATCATCCCGTCGGGCTTGCACATGCCCGAGGCGAGCTTGGCCAGGAACTTCGTGGGCGCCACCCCCACCGAGCAGGTGACCCCCTGCGCCTGCTCGACCTGGCGGCGGATCAGCGCGCCGATCTGCGCGGGTGTGGCCTTCAGGCGCTTGAGCGCCCCGCTGACGTCGAGGAACGCCTCGTCCAGGCTCAGCGGCTCGACCAGCGGCGTGATGTCGCGGAAGATCGCCATCACGCCCCGAGAGACCTCCTGGTAGCGCGCGAAGTTCGGCATCACGAACACCGCGTGCGGGGCGAGCCTGCGGGCGTGGGAGGTGGGCATGGCGGAGCGCACGCCGTACTCGCGCGCGAGGTAGTTGGCCGACGAGACGACACCGCGGTTGGCCGTGCCGCCGACCACCACGGGCTTGCCCGCCAGCTCGGGGTTGTCGCGGATCTCCACGGACGCGTAGAAGGCGTCCATGTCGACGTGCAGCATCGAGCAGCCGGTGTCGTCCGGCCAGACGTCGCCCTGCGCGCGGAAGCGGTCCACCAGGCCGCGTGGCAAGTTCGCGCTGCGGCCCATGAACCCTCCCCCCAGTCCGAACGCTTGTTCGACAGTCTAGTCCAAACGGTAGGCCCGATGCGCGTTCTCCCACCCGATCAGGCGAGCGATGCGCACCGCGTCCGCCTCCGCGAAAGCATGCCTGCGGAGGGCGGACAGCAGGAAGTCCGACAGCGCGCGCCGGAAGAACAACGCGCCCAGGTGGTACAGCTCGGGCAGCGCGAACGCGTCCGTGGAGAACAGGGACTTGCCGTAGGGCACGATCTCCAGCGCCTCGGCGAGCACCCGCCCGGCCTGGTGGCCCGCGTTGTGGGTGGCCAGGCCGACGTCCACGAACACGTGCGGGAACACCTGCGCCAGGTAGGCGGCGGTGCGGTGGAACGGGTAGTTGTGCAGCAGCATGATCGGCACGCCGAGCGGTTCGGTCGCCCGCAGCAGCGGCGTGAGCAGGGACGGGTCGGCGCGGTGCAGGGTGACGTCCCGGTCGCCGTAGCCCACGTGGAACTGCACCGGCAGCCCGCGCTCCAGCGCCTCCCACACCAGGAACCGCGACAGCACCTCGTCCGCGCACCGCCCCTGACCGGCCCAGCGCTCGCACGCGGCCACCACCTCGGCGTCGGACGGCCGTTCGGGCGCCAGGTCCAGGCCCACCCGGTAGGCGGCGATCGACTTGGCGGCGACGGCGGGCGTCCGTTCCAGCGCCGTGCGGATCGCGTCCGGGAAGGCGCTGGGGCCGTTGGTCACGACTTCCTCGGCCAATCGCTCCAGGCGGAGGACCGAGAATTCACGTGATCCAGTGAAAATCGACGGGCCGGACAACCGATCCGGCCACAGGCCGCCGTCCACCAGGAACACCGAGATCCCCGCCGCGACCAGGAACGCCCGGTTCACCTCGGCCGCTCCCAAAGACAGTCGTCGCGCCATGTACTCGTCGGCGGGCGCGTTGGCCGACAGGTCGAGCAACGGGGCGCACCAACGGCGCACCGCGAGGCCTACCGCGGAGTCGAACAGCGATGTGCCCCACGGACTGACCACGTCCGCCTCGGTCAGCAGCTCTTCGAACCCCGTGCGGTCCACGTCGTCCCGCAGCACCCCGTGGCAGTGGTGATCCACAAGGTTCAACTCGGCCACATAAGGCAGCAGCGGCTCCACTTGTTGAAGAGTAGTGACCTGGTGTAACCACGCACCTCATGGACACGGACGAACGGCAACGCCGGTACGACCGGGCCGCCGACCTCGTGGCCGACCTCGCCGACCGGGACGTCATCGTCGTCGCGATCACCTGGGTCGACCACAGCGGCATCACGCGCGTGAAGTCCGTGCCGCTGCGCAGACTCCCCGACGCCGCCGCGCACGGCGTGGGCGCCTCCCCCGTGTTCGACGCGTTCCTGCTGGACGACTCGATCGTGGCCGGCCGGCACGCCGGCGGCCCGGTCGGCGACCTGCGGCTGCACCCGGACCTGGACCGGATCACCGTGCTGGCGGGCCAACCGGGCTGGGCGTGGGCGCCGGCGGACCGCCACGACCAGCACGGCGTGCCGCACCCCCAGGACGAACGGGGTTTCGCGCGGGCGATGACGGACCGGATGGCCGTCCACGGGTACGACGTGCGGGCCGGGTTCGAGGTGGAGTGGGTGGTCGGCCGGCCGGGCACCGACGACTTCGTCCCGGCCGCGACCGGGCCGGCGTACGGGCACACCCGGCAGGTCGAGCTGTCGGACTACTGCGCGGACCTGGTCGCGGCGCTGGGCGAGCAGGACGTGGAGGTGCTCCAGTTCCACCCGGAGTACGCGCCGGGCCAGTTCGAGCTGTCCACCGCGCCCGAGGAGCCGGTGCACGCGGCCGACACCGCGGTGCTGGTGCGGGAGACCGTCCGGGCGATCACCGCGCGACACGGGCTGCGGGCGTCGTTCTCGCCCAAGGTGGTGGCGGACGGCGTCGGCAACGGCGGTCACCTGCACGTCAGCCTGTGGCGGGACGGCCGGAACCTGTCCGGGTCGGGCGACGCCGAGTCGTTCGCGGCCGGGGTGCTGCGGCACCTGCCCGGGTTGTGCGCGGTGGGCTGCCCGTCGGTGGCCAGCTACCTGCGGCTGGTGCCGTCGCGCTGGGCGGGGGCGTTCGCGGCGTGGGGCGTGGAGAACCGGGAGACGGCGCTGCGCGTGGTCGAGGGGCGTGACCTGGAGGTCAAGTGCTTCGACCCGTCGGGCAACCCGTACCTGGTGGTCGGGGCGACGTTGGCGGCCGGGCTGGCCGGGATCGTGGACGGGTTGCGGCTGCCGGAACCGGTTTCGGTCGATCCGGTGCACGTCGCCGGGGTGCCCCGGTTGCCCTTGTCGCTGGAGGAGGCGGTGCGGGCGTTCGAGGCGGACGACGTGCTGGTGGAGGCGTTCGGGCCGGAGTTCGCGGCGACGCTCGCGGACGTGCGGCGCGGTGAGGTGGCCCGGTTCGTCGACGCGTCGGCGGAGGAGGTCGCACGGGTCACCCGGTGGCGGCACTGAAGCGGGACATCTCCTTGCGCAACCTGGACAGGGCCCGGTGCTGCGCGACCCGGACCGCGCCGGGCGAGGAGTTGACGACGGCGGCCGTCTGTTCGGCGGACAGGCCCACGACGACGCGGAGCAACAGGATCTCCTGCTGCTTCTCGGGGAGGACCTTCAGCAGGTCGGCGACGTGGCGGGCGAGTTCTTCGCGCAGGGCGGACTGCTCCGGGCCGTCCTCGTCGGTGGGGGCGTCGGGGAGTTCGGCGACGGGGTCGGCGCGGTTGCGCAGGGCGGCGCGGTGGGCGTCGGCGACCTTGTGCGCGGCGATGCCGTAGACGAACGCCAGGAAGGGGCGGCCGTGGTCCTTGTAGGTGGGGAGGGCCGTGAGGACGGCTACGCAGACCTCTTGTGCGACGTCGTCGGCGGAGGCGTAGGACCGTTCCTGGCGGCCGACGCGGGCGCGGCAGTAGCGGACGACCAGGGGGCGGATGGCGCCGAGCAGCCAGGCGGTGGCGGTGCGGTCGCCGGCGACGGCCTTGCGGACCCCGTCGTCGAGGTCGGGGGTGGTGTCGGCCATCAGGCGGCCTCGGCTAAGTGCGGGTCTCCCACTGCGGGCTCCTCGCGGGTCGGCGGCGGTTGCCTTCCGCGTTTCTACCGCAAGTTCGGTGGCCCGGGTGGGCGGATGAGTCCCGCCGTGGTGCTGTGGCGGGTTCGGCCGGCGGCCGGGTGGTCGCTCGGTGGGTCACGTGGCGCACGAGCCAGGGCGGCGCTGCCGCCGCCACGCGGCTTCGCCGCGAGCGACTTCGTCGCGGCCGACCCGCCACCGGGGACGCCGCCTGCCGCCCGGCCCGCCGCGTGCGCCTGACCTGCGTCGGAAGGTCGCGGGTGGTCGTGGGGCGCGGCCTCCGGCCCCCGTCTCCATGGTCCCATGGGGTACCGACAAAGATCGGCCTGCGAGACCGGGCGGCTGGGTCAGGCGGGTTTGCGGGCCAGGACGTGGAGGCGGGCGGCTACGTCGCGCAGCGGCGGGCGGGTGGCGGCGGCCAGTTCGAGTTCGGCCAAGGCGTCGGCGGCGCCCGGGTTCGACTCCAGGACCGCGCCCGGGACCAGGTCGGACACCACGCCGTGGCCCTGGATGAGTTCGATCTTCAGGCCGGCGTCCAGGACCAGGGCCTCCAGGCTCGCCACGTCGAAACGGCGCTGGACCGGCTCGCGCGAACCGGCCAGTTGGCCTGCCTCGTCGTCCAACAACCTCCGCGCGTCCACCAGGCGGCCGGCGATGGCTCGGTGCAGGACGGCGGCGTAGCGGTTCGCCGCGAGGATGGACACCGCCGCGCCGGGAGCGGCTGCGGCAGCGAGGGCGGCCAGGGCCGCGGCGGCGTCGTCGACGACCTCCAGGAGGCCGTGGCCCAGGACCAGGTCGGCGGAGGCTTGGGCGTCCAGGGCGTCGGTGTCGCCCTGGATCGCGGTGATCCGGTCGCGCACGCCGGCCTCGGACGCCCGCCGGTCGAGGGTGGCCAGGGCGTTGGGGCTCGGCTCCACCACGGTCACCGTGCACCCGGCCACGGCCAGCGGCACGGCCCACACGCCGCTGCCGCCGCCCACGTCGAGCACCCTGGGGGGTTCGCCGCCCCGGCGGTCGCGTGCGGCGGCCAGCTCGGTGTCGAGCACCCTGTGTACGGCGTCCGGTCGCATGGACGTAGAGCGTAGAGACCGTAGGCTGCACCCCGTGCATACGGTGGCGGTGCTCAGCCTCAAGGGTGGCGTGGGCAAGACGACGGTCGCTTTGGGTCTCGCGTCGGCCGCGCTGCGGCGCGGCGTCCGGACGCTGGTCATCGACCTGGACCCGCAGTGCAACGCCACCTCGACGCTGGAGCCCGACGACACCGACGCGAGCATCTACGACGTCCTCCAGGAACCGACGGCGGAGAAGCTGCGCGCGGCGATCTCGACCAGCGCCTGGGGTGACGGCGTGGACGTGCTCTCGGGGTCCGAGGACGCCGAGCTGCTCAACCACCCCGACCCGGGCGAGTCCCGGCTGGGGCGGCTGCGCGAGGGGCTGCGGGTGCTGGCCGAGGAGGACGACGAGGAGCCCTACCAGCTCGTCCTGCTGGACTGCCCGCCGTCGCTGGGCCAGCTCACCCGCTCGGCCCTGGTGGCGGCGGACCGGGCGCTGCTGGTCACCGAGCCCACGATGTTCGCCGTGGCGGGCGTTCAGCGGGCGTTCGAGGCGGTCCAGTCCGAACGGGCGCACAACGCCGACCTCCAGCCGCTGGGCGTGGTGGTCAACCGGGTCCGGCCGCGGTCGCACGAGCACCAGTTCCGCATCGACGAGCTGCGCGACATCTTCGGCCCGCTGGTGATGCCGGTGGCGCTGCCGGACCGGCTGGCGGTGCAGCAGGCGCAGGGCGCGTGCATGCCGATCCACGAGTGGGGCACCCCGGGTGCGCGCGAGGTGGCGCTGGCGTTCAACCTGCTGCTCGCCCGGATACTGCGGATCAGCCGCAGCCGGCGCCGTCCGGTGCACGCGGACTTCGACGACGAGGAGATCCAGGAGGCGGTGGAGGCGTGAGCAAGGTGCTCCGCGGCGGGCGCAAGACCTGGATCGTCGTCGGCTTCGGCTCGAAGGTGGCGTTCGACACCGGTGCCCGAGGGTGACACGGTCTTCCTGACCGGCCGGCGGCTGAACGAGGCGCTGGCCGGGAAGACGCTGCTGCGCGCGGAACTCCGCCACCCGAAACTGTCCACTGTGGACCTCGCCGGGCGGGACGTGCGCGAGGTGGCGACGGTCGGCAAGCACATCCTCACCCGGTTCTCCGGCGACCTCACGCTGCGCAGCCACCTGCGCATGGACGGGTCCTGGCACCTCTACCGGCCGGGCGAGCGCTGGAAGCGGCCCGGGCACCAGGCACGGGTGGTGCTGGAGGTCCCGGACCGAGCCGCGGTCGGGTTCAACCTGCACGACCTGGACCTGGTGCCGACCGACCAGGAGGACACCCTCGTCGGCCACCTCGGACCGGACCTGCTGGGCGAGTGGACCCCGGAGGCCGAGGCGGAGGCCGTGAGACGCCTCACGGCGCAGCCGGACCAGGAGATCGGCCAGGCGCTGCTGGACCAGCGGATCATGGCCGGCGTCGGCAACGTCTACAAGTGCGAGGTGTGCTTCCTGATCGGGGCCTCGCCGTGGACGAAGGTGTCCGAAGTGGACGCCGCCAAGTCGGTCGCGCTGAGTCGGAAGTTGTTGCTGGCCAACGCGCACACGCCCGTCCGCAACACCACCGGGTTGATGGGTCGTGGCAAGGAGTCCTGGGTGTACGGACGGGCGGGCCGACCCTGCTTCCGGTGCGGTGCGAAGGTCCGGTCGGCCGACCAGGGCGACGGCGTCCAGGAGCGGCCGACGTACTGGTGCCCGCGCTGCCAACCGGGGCCGATCGCTTAGAGTTACCGCCGTGGTCTACAAGAGCGTGGTGCGCAACGTCCTGTTCCGGATGCACGGTGGGGACGCGGAGCGCATCCACGAGACCACCCTGCGGGCGCTGAGCGTCGTCAGCCCGCTGGCGAAGGCGGTCCGCCGCAAGCCCGCCGCCGAGCGCACCGTGTTCGGCGTGCGGTTCCCCAACCCGGTCGGCCTGGCCGCGGGCCTGGACAAGAACGGCCGCGCGCTGCCCGCGTGGGGCGCCCTGGGGTTCGGGTTCGTCGAGGTCGGCACGGTGACCCGGCACGCCCAGCCGGGCAACCCCAAGCCGCGCCTGTTCCGGCTCCGCGACAGCGAAGCGATCATCAACCGGATGGGCTTCAACAACGACGGCGCGCTGGAGCTGGCCAACCGCCTGGACCGGCTGGGGCCGCTGTCGGTGCCGCTGGGCATCAGCCTGGGCAAGTCCAAGGTGACGCCGGTCGAAGAGGCCGTAGAGGACTACCAGGCCTCGCTGCGCGCCCTGTACCGGCACGGCGACTACTTCGCGGTCAACATCAGCTCCCCCAACACGCCCGGCCTGCGCAGCCTCCAGGACCGGGGCGCGCTCACCGAACTGCTGTCCGCGCTGGACCGGACGTCCGGCGAACTGGCCGGGTCGGGCAAGCGCAAGCCGCTGCTGGTCAAGATCGCGCCCGACCTGACCGACCAGGCGATCGCCGAGGTGCTGGAGGTGTGCGCGGCGCACGGCGTGGCCGGGCTGATCGCCGCCAACACCACCCTGTCCCGGGACGGCCTCGCGCCCGCCGACCAGGCCAAGGCGGCCGAGGCGGGCGGGCTGAGCGGGCGTCCGCTGGCGGTGCGGGCCCGTGAGGTCGTGCGGTTCGTGAGCCGGGAGACCGCCGGGAAGCTGCCGATCATCGGCGTGGGCGGGATCTTCGGCCCGGACGACGCCAAGGCCATGTTCGACGCGGGCGCGAGCCTGGTGCAGATCTACACCGGGTTCATCTACGAGGGTCCGGGCATGGTGCGCCGGATCGTCAAGGCGCTCTAGGGCTGGGTGGGCCGCGCGGCGCGCAGCCAGCGCATGATCGGGTGCAGGATCACCACGAGCAGCGAACCCCACACCAGACCGCCCAGCTCCAGGTCACCCAGCTTGAGGGTCAGGTCGCCGACGCCCGCCACCAGGGCCGCGCCGCCGACCAGGGCGTTGCCGGGGTTGGTCAGGTCGACCCGGTTGTCCATCCAGATCCGCACGCCGACCAGGCTGATCAGGCCGAGCAGGACCAGCGTCGCCCCGCCGACCACGCCCGCCGGGATGGTCGCCAGCGCGGCCGTCGCCTTCGGGGAGAACGCCAGGAGCATCGCGATCACGCCGGTCACCGCGTAGGCGGCCGTCGAGTACACCTTCGTCACGCCCATGACGCCGATGTTCTCCGAGTACGTCGTGGTCCCCGTGCCGCCGCCGAAGCCCGCGAACGTCGTGGACAGGCCGTTGGCGATGATCGAGTCGCCGACGCTGCCGTCCAGGTTGCGCCCGGTCAGCCCGCCGATCGCCTTGACGTGCCCGACGCTCTCCGCGACCAGCACGATCACCACCGGCAGGACCAGCAGCGTCACCGACGGGCGCAGTTCGGGCGCGTGGAAGTCGGGCAGCCCGACCCACGCGGCGCGGCCCACGGCGTCGGTCTTCACCAAGCCGAGCACGAACCCCAGCACCCACCCGACGACCACGCCGAGCAGCACCGAGAACCGGAAGAACAGCCGCCGGCCGAGCACCCCGCACAGCAGGATGATGCCCATCGTCACCACGGCGGGCAGCGGCTGCTCGGAGAACGAGTCCGTGGCGCGGTGCGACAGGTTGAGCCCGATGAGGATCACCACGGCGCCGGTGACCACCGGCGGCATCACCGACTCCAGCAGCCGGACGCCCAGCGCCTTGACCGCCACGCCCAGGATGATCACCAGCAGGCCGGCCGCGACCACGCCGCCGAGCTGCGCCGCGACGCCCTCGCTGCGCGCGGCCTCCAGCGGGGCGATGAACGCGAAGGACGCGCCGAGGTAGCTGGGGACGCGGTTGCGGGTGATCAGCAGGAACAGCAGGGTGCCGAAGCCGGAGAAGAGCAGGGTGGTGCTGACCGGCAGACCGGTGGTGGCGGGGACGAGGATCGTGGCACCGGCCATGGCGGCCAAGTGCTGGGCACCGAAGCCGATCGTGAGCGGCCAGCTGAGGCGCTCCTCGGGCGCTATGGCGTCACCGTCGGTGGTGCGCCCATCGCCGTGCACGGTCCACAACGCCACTCAATGCCCTCCCCGGCGACCAGGCCGAACGCCGTTGTTCGACCAACGGATCGATCCTGCCACGCCATGTAGTGAGCGAGGCCAGATAACGGTCTGATAATCACACGATTGCAGCAAGGGATACCAGACCCGCTCCGGCTTCCGTCCAACTCGACTACGCAACGTGATCCAACGCCCGTTCGTGCGGATGGCCCCATCATGGCGCGGCCGGAACTTGACCTTCCAGCAGGGGGAGGCCGCAGGGTGGTCGCCATGAACGGCGACACCTTCCTCACCATCGGTGACCTGGCGCGACGGACCGGCCTGCCGGTCAAGACCGTCCGCTTCTACGCCGACCGCGGGATCGTGCCGCCGACCCACCGCGGCCCGACCGGCCACCGCCGCTTCGACCCCACCGCCGCCGCCCGCCTGGACCTCGTGCGGACGCTGCGCGACCTGGACGTCGACCTGGCGACCGTCCGCCGCGTCCTGGACCGGGAGACCACGGTCGCCGAGGTCGCCGCCGCGCACGCCGACGCGCTCGACGCCCAGGTCGAGGTGCTGGTGCTGCGGCGAGCGGTGCTGGAGTGGCTGGGCTCGAACCCCGAGGAGATCGATGTGGTGCACGAACTCGCCCTGCTGTCCGCCGACGCCCGCCGACTGCTGGTGGCGGACTTCCTGGCGGAGGTGCTCGCCGGCCGCCCTGGTACGGAGGGCATCGCGCGGACGTTGACCCCCGAACTGCCCGACGACCCGCGGCCCGCCCAGGTGGCGGCGTGGGTGGAGTTGGCCACGCTGACCCGGGACCGGGACTTTCGTGCTCTCCTGGCCGCGCTGGCTGCCCGCTACGGGGCCGGGGAGATGCGGCCGGACGTGGTGGCGGTGGTGCGTGACCGGGTCCGGCCGTGGCTGGGGACCGACCCGGCGTCACCCGAAGCGGGCACGGTGGTCGCGGAGATCACCGAGCGCTTCGGCGACGGGCTCGCGGAACACCTGGAAGCCGCGAACGACCCGCGCCGCGAGCGCTACCTGACCCTGTTGGCGCTGATCAACGGCTGGGCCGAGCCGGAGAGCACGCAGGCCGAGCTGACCTGGTTCCTGCGCGCTTCCCGAGAACACACGCGGTGAACTGTCGGTGCTCCGTGCGACGATCGAACCGGGGGCCGGAGGCCGCGCCCTCAGGTCCAGCGGGACAGGTCGCGCAGGGCCGAAGCCAGGCCGGCCAGGTGGTCGGTCGCCTCCCCCAGCACCTGCCGCGGGTTGGACGCCGTGCTCTCCGCGAGCACCCGCCCCGCCGCCGCCACCAGCCCGCAGTAGCCGTCCACGCCCTCGTCCAACTGCACTCGCAACCGCCGCACGCCCTCCACCAGCGGACCGCGGTCCAGCGGCGGGGCCGTGTCGCGCGCCCGTTCCACCGCCTGCAACTGGTGCGACACCGCGCGCAGCGCCGACGCCGCCTCCGCACCGGTCGCCCGCGCCTGGACGACCGACTCGCTCGGCACCGACGTCAGCGCCGCCGAGTCGAGCTGGTGCAGCAGTTCGCGCAACGTGTCCTCGGCGTCCTCCAGCCGCTCCATCGGCGCGCGGGCCGCCGACGACCGGGCCGGCAGCGGCGAGCGCGCCGGGGCGACCGCCAGCTGCTGCCGGGCCGCGTCGATCGCGCGCATCTTGCTCCGCGTGCGCAGCGCCAGCACACCCGTCGCCGCCGCGCCGCCGAACGGCACCACGGCGAAAGCCGGGTGGAGGCCGACCGCGAGGGACAGTGCGCCGACGACCGTCAGCAGCGACAGGACGATCAGCCAGAACGTGAGCGCGCGGCTCGACCGGGCGTAGCGCCGGTCGAGCTTCGCGCGCGGGTCGTTCCACGCGGCGATCCGCCGCTTGACCTGGTCCGCGAGTTGACCTTGCAGCTGGGCGCCGACGATCTGGGCGAGTTCGCCCGCGGCTTTCCGTGCGGGGTGCTCCATCGCGGACCCCACACTCAGCCCTGGCTCGCGGGCGGGTTCTGCTGCGGCGTGCCCTGGTTCTGCACGCCCTGCGCACCCTGAACCTGCGCACCCGGGGCGCCCTGGGCCTGCTGCACGCGCTGCGCGATCTCCTGCTGGATGCTCGCCGCCGCGCTCTGCGACTGCCCGCTGGTCACCTCACCGGCGACCTGGCCACCGCGCATCGACGCCCGGATCTGCTCCAGCCGCGACGAGCCCGCCATCTGGGTGGTCGACTGCTGGACCTCCAGCATCCGGCCCTGCACCGAGTTCTGCGCCAGCTCCGCGGACCCGAGCGCCGTGGTGTAGCGCTTCTCGATCTTGTCGCGGATCTCGTCCAGCGACGGCGTGTTGCTCGGCGCGGCCAGCTCGGTCATCTGGCGCAGCGAGTTGGACACCTGCTCCTGCATCTTCGCCTGCTCCAGCTGCGAGAGCAGCTTGGTGCGCTCGGCGAGCTTCTGCTGCAGCACCATCGCGTTGCGCTCGACCGCGCCCTTGGCCTGCTGGGCGGCCTGGAGCGACTGGTCGTGCAGCGTCTTGAGGTCCTCGATGCTCTGCTCGGCGGTCACGAGCTGGGTCGCGAACGACTGCGCGGCGTTCTCGAACTCCTGCGCCCGCTGCTCGTCGCCCTTGGCCCGCGCCTCGTCGGCCAGGACGAGCGCCTGGCGCGCGGACGCCTGGAGCTTCTCGACCTCACCGAGCTGCCGGTTGAGCTTCATCTCCAGCTGGCGCTGGTTGCCGATCACGGCGGCAGCCTGCTGCGACAGGGCCTGGTGCTGCCGCTGCGCCTCCTCGATGGCCTGCTGGATCTGCACCTTCGGGTCGGCGTGCTCGTCGATCTTGGACGAGAACGCCGCCATGAAGTACTTCCACGCCTTCACGAAAGGGTTGGCCATCTCCTACGCCTGCCTTCTCCGCACTTCCCTGGCTCGCGCTCGTGACTGGCAACGACCCGGTGCCGGTGTTGGTTCCATCGTGTCAGTTGTCCGGTGCCGCTTCCACCGACCTGGGGAGATATCCGGGTTCACCCTGAGTCACCCCTGAAACGTCGGCGTCGACATGGTCATCCTGCCGCTCCGGTGCCCGGGTGGACGCGGCGACCCCGCCCGCGGTTGCCAACTCGTTGCAGTGTGACGAAATCCATCCTCCAGCGCAGCGCCGGCGCGCATGCGACGAAGCCGAGTCGGTGGTCCCGACCCGGCTTCGGCGAACAATGCTCGACTTATGCCGCCACCACGGCGCCACGCGGCTCGATCGACGTGGCCAGCCGGTGCGTGAGCATCGGCTGGATGCGCAGATCGGACAGGTCGTTGCCGATGACGGTGGGCACCAGCGTGCCGCCCTCGAGGCTCGGCGCGGTCGGACGCTCGGTCCGCTCGGCCAGCTCCGCGGGCGTGGGCACCGGCTGCGTCACCGCGCCGATGTCCGACGCGACGAGGTGCAGCAACTCCGACAGGGGCAGGTCCAACGCCTCGCAGATGGCGGCCAGCAGCTCACTGGACGCCTCCTTGCGGCCACGCTCCACCTCGGACAGGTACCCCAGGCTCACGCGGGCGGTCCTGGAGACCTCGCGCAGCGTGCGGCGTTGGGTGGTGCGGGCATGGCGGAGCCGATCACCGATCGCCTCGCGTAGCAGCACGGTCATCGCGCGCCTCCTTCCGGCCGGCCGTGCCACCACGTTACCGACCCGTCCCGTCGACGGGCAGTGACTTCGGTGCACGTCCGCCACAAGCGAACGATCGAACCGGGCCCCTTGTTCCCGCGTCCACGCCAGGGTGTGACCGGGATTGCGCTGCTCAAGTCATGTTCGAGCGATCTTCAAGTGGTCCTGGAGAAGATCGAGCGCGGCGATCACGGAAGCGTGGCGGACTTCGTGACGGTCACCACCGACAGTGATCGTGGTGACCGCGGAACCGGACGGACCGGACAAACCGATGTGGACGGTACCCGCGTCGACCCCGTCCTGCGGGTCGGGCCCGGCGACCCCGGTCAGCCCGAGGCCCCACGTCGCCCCGCAGCGCGTCCGAGCGCCCTCGGCGAGCTGCCGGGCCACCTCCGGGTGCACCGCGCCGTGCGCGGCCAGCAGCGCCGCGTCCACGCCCGCCAGGGACGCCTTCAGGTCGGTCGCGTAGACCACCAGGCCACCGCGCAGCACCGCGCTGGCGCCCGGCACGGTGGTGATCTCGGCGGCGACCAGCCCGGCGGTCAGCGACTCGGCGGTGGCCACCGTCTCCCCCCGCGCCTTGAGCGCGGCGACGACGTCGGCCGCCGTCACGCCCCCGCCACCGCCCTCTTCCCGCGGGCGCGCAGCCGGATCGCCCGCACCACGTAGTCGACGCCGGTCACGACGGTGAGGACGACCGCCGCGTACATGGTCACCACCGCGATCGGCTCCAGGTTCGCGGGCAGCGGCAGCAGGTACAGGCCGATGGCGACGATCTGGACCAGGGTCTTGGCCTTGCCACCCCGGCTGGCCGGGATCACGCCGTGGCGGATCACCCAGAACCGCAGCAGCGTCACGCCCAGCTCGCGCACCGCGATCACCACGGTGATCCACCAGGGCAGCTCGCCCAGCAGGCTCAGGCCCACCAGGGCGGCACCGGTCAGCGCCTTGTCCGCGATCGGGTCGGCGATCTTGCCGAAGTCGGTGATCAGGCCGTGCTTGCGGGCGAGGTTGCCGTCCACGTGGTCGGTGACCGACGCCACGGCGAACACGCCGAACGCGGCCAGCCGCCACCACTGGGAGTGACCGCCGTCGGCGAAGAGCAGGTAGAGGAACACCGGCACGAGCACCAGCCGGGACATCGTCAGCACGTTGGCGATGTTCAGCACCGGCACGCGCGCGGGTTCTGTCACCTTTGGAGCACCTCGATCGCGGTGACCACCAGGTCCACGCCCTCGGCGGCGTCGACGCGGCAGCGCACCAGGTCCCCGACCGCCAGGCCGTCGGCGTTGGTGATCACGCACTCGCCGTCGACCTCGGGCGCCTGGTGGGCGGCCCGGCCGACGCAGTCGTTCTCGTCGTCCTCCTCGGTCTCGACCAGGACGACGACCTCCTCGCCCACCCGGTCCTCGGCGCGCTGGGCGGTCAGCTCCTCGACCAGGTTCGAGATCCGGGCGACCCGCTCGGCGACGGTGTCCGCGTCGAGCTTGCCGTCGAGGGTCTCGGCCTCGGTGCCGTCCTCGTCGGAGTAGCCGAACACGCCGACCGCGTCGAGGCGGGCCTCGGTCAGGAACCGCTCCAGCTCGGCCACGTCCTCCTCGGTCTCGCCGGGGAAGCCGACGATGACGTTGGAGCGGATGCCGGCCTGCGGGGCCAGCGCCCGGATCTGCTCGACCAGGCCCAGGAAGGACTCGGTCGACCCGAACCGGCGCATCCGGCGCAGCACGGCCTCGCTGGAGTGCTGGAAGGACATGTCGAAGTACTGGGCGACGTTCGGGGTCGTCGCGATGGCCTTGACCAGGGTCGGCTTGGTCTCGGCGGGCTGGAGGTAGGAGACGCGGACCCGGTCGACGACCTTCGCCAGGCGCTCCAGGAGGTTCTCCAGGCCGCCCAGCTCGCGCGGGAGGTCCTTGGCGTAGGAGGTGGAGTTCTCGCTCACCAGGAACACCTCGCGGACGCCCTGCTCGGCCAGCCACTGGGCCTCGGCGACGATCTCGTCGGGGTGCCGGGACACGAACGCGCCCCGGAAGCTCGGGATGGCGCAGAACGAGCAGCGCCGGTCGCAGCCGGAGGCGATCTTCAGCGGGGCGACCGGGGTGTCCTCCAGCCGGGTGCGCAGCACGCGGGGGCCCCAGCCGTGGCCCGGGACCTGCACGTCCTCGGCCGCCTTGGGCCGCTGGACGGGCGTGAGCGGGAGCAGGGTGCGGCGGTCGACCGGCTTGTGCGACTCGATGGTCTTGCCGTCGAGGACGTCGTCCAGGCGCTCGGCGAGCTTGTCGTAGTGGTCGAAGCCCAGCACGGCCTGCGCCTCGGGCAGGCTGTCGGCCAGCTCCGCCCCGTACCGCTCGGCCATGCACCCGACGGCGACCACCTTCGCGCCGCCGTCGGCGGCGGCCAGGAGGGTGTCGACGGAGTCCTTCTTGGCCGACTCCACGAAGCCGCACGTGTTGACCACGACCACGTCGGCGTCGTCGCCGTCGGTCAGCTCCCAGCCGCCCGCGGTGAGGCGGCCGGCGAGTTCCTCGGAGTCGACTTCGTTGCGGGCGCACCCGAGGGTCAGCATGGCGACGCGCTTGGCCGTGGTGGGGGAAGACACGGTGCTCAGGGTAGCCGCCCCGGGTGTGAACGCCGGACGTCAGCGCCCAAGTGCCGCTTCGACGAGCCGCCACACCCCGGTCGACGGGTTGTCCGGCCCGCTGAGCTTGGCACGTGCGATCGCGTCGCCGACGTTGGCGGCGAAGACGGCGAAGTCGATCTTCTTGTGGTAACCCGGAACGTGCCTCACCAGCAGCTTCTGCGCCGCCTTGGCGTCTTGGACGTAGGCGGTGTGCTCGCGGAAGTGCAAGAGGAGCCAGACCTCGAAGCACGGGTCGGAAACCGCGAGTTTCACACCGGCCCTGTGGGCCGAGGCCACTGCCTTCGCCATGTCGAAATCGTCGACGTCCAGTACGCACCAGACTTCGTCGAAACCGTCCTCCGCCCGCTTTGGACCCGGACCGCGTAGTCGACCAATTGGTTCGGTGCGCCCACCTCCAGTACCACTTTGAGTGCCGTGAGGCGTGAAGTGCGCTTGAGGCCGTCGAAGTACTGCTTCTCGGTCTTCCCGCAACAAACCACCAGGATTACCTTGCCGCCTCGCGGTGCGGGGCCCGCCGGGTCCTGCTCGGTTCACGCCGTGCCATCGACACCGCCACGACCCGTCAGCACGTCGACGAAGTCGCTTTCCAGCAGGTTGGGCACCGCACCGTAACTCCCGCCGAGGTACCGGCGGGCCAGGTTCTCCCCTTCCTTCCTGGGGTGGAAGTCCGACAACGGGTAGAGCGTGGAGGCGCCACCCTCCCCTTCTGCACGAACCACACTTCGTCCCGGCGCAGCACGTCGTCACCGAGAGCGGGGCTGAGCAGGCTCGGATCGTGGGTGGTGAAGATGAGCTGCGCGGCCTTCGGGTTCACCTCCGCGTCGCGGAAGAGCGACACCAACTGCGCGGTCAGCCTCGGGTGCAGGCTGGCGTCGATCTCGTCGATCACCAATACGCCACCCTCCCCGAGCAGCCGCAGCACAGCGGGCAGCAGGGTCAGCCACGACCTGGTCCCGGCAGACTCGTCCTCCAGGTCGAACAGAAGCCCTTCGTCACCGTGCGACAGCCGGATGCGGCGCTCCGACGACGGCAGCAGGCTCAGCAGGCGTGCCAGGAACTCGCCCGCACGGTCCGGCGGCACCTTGCCGAGCAGTTCGTCGACCGCTCCACGCAGGTCGTCCGGAACGGCGATGTCGTCGACCGGGTTATCGCCGACCGAGACCGTGATCCCCGAGATGCCGAAGTCGGCCACCTTGACCAACCCGACCAGCCGGGTGCGCATCGCGGTGTCCCCGAGGAGGATCTCCAGGATCTCGGTTTCGTCGACGTCCGGTACCCCCAACCGGAAATCCAACTTCGCGACGAACCACCGGTACACCGGCAGCAACGGCCGGAGTTTGGTCCGGGCCGCGAGCCCGAGGAACAACGCGTTGGGTCGCAGCAGTTCTTCGAGCACATCGAGTCGCGCTCGGAGGTCCGACATCGTCGAACCGAACTTCACGTCGTCCATCTCACGCTCGAAGATGACCCGCTTGCGCTTCTCGGGATAGCTGTAAAGCCATTCGGACAGCACGCGTTCGTCATCGATCTCAAAGCCGTACACGTAACGAATGCCGTCCTCGACCAACTCGACGACGAAGACGGACGGCCGCTCCCGAGCCGCGGGATCGAGGCGGTACGGCCGACGGGGCACGCCGCCCTCCGCCGGCCACTTGCCGAACGAGTCGCGGACCGCGTCGGCCATGAACTTCAAGCCGCCGAGCAGGTTCGACTTGCCCGAGGCGTTCGCGCCGTAGACGCCGGCCACCGGGACGACCTGCCGGTCCTTCTCGTAGGCGGGTGAGAGCAGCAACTCCTGCTCGTCGCGGAACGACCGATGGTTGCCCAAGCGGAAGCTCCGAAGCATCGGACACCTCCTGCTGAGAAGCTACAGCCCGTTCCCCAACAGTAAACCGCAAAAACTGCGGCGAAGGTGGTGGCATCACCATCCTTCACCACCTTGTGCGCCGACCGGCACGACCGGGCCGCCGGGAGCTACGTTGGCACCGTGAACGACCCGATCAACGTGCGCCGGGCGCGCACCGGTGACGTGCGGGCCATGAAGGCGCTCATCGACCTGTACGCGGGCAAGGTGCTGTTGGCCAAGCCGCTGGTCACGCTGTTCGAGGACATCCAGGAGTTCTGGGTGGCCGAGGAGGGCGGGGAGCTGCTGGGGTGCGGTGCGCTGCACGTGCTCTGGGAGGACCTTGCGGAGATCCGCACCGTTGCCGTGGCGCCGGAGGCCCTGGGGCGGGGGATCGGGCACCGGCTGGTGGGGCGGCTGATCGACACCGCCCGCGAACTCCAGCTGTCGCGGGTGTTCGTGCTGACGTTCGAGACCGACTTCTTCAGCCGGCACGGGTTCGTGGAGATCGACGGGACGCCGGTGTCGCCGGAGGTCTACGAGGAGATCATGCGGTCGGCGGACGAAGGTGTCGCCGAGTTCCTCGACCTCTCGTACGTGAAACCGAACACC